>NZ_CP108404.1:4800000-9102910 GCF_035976515.1 Kitasatospora sp. NBC_01302 | reverse complement strand
CCACGGGCCTTCGGCCCGGGTTGCTTGCGCCTTCGGCGCTGCGCGGCGCCTTCGGCGCCGGTACTGCCCCGGCCTTTGGCCGGGGGCCCTCGGCTTCGCCGAGGGCTGGCCCGCGCGGTGCGCGGGCAGCGGGCCGGCTGCGCCGGCCGGATCGGGCTGCGCCCGATCGGGAGGGATGGCGGGCGCTGCGCGGGCTTGGCTGGTGGTGGGTCAACTCCGCGCTTCGCTGCGGAGTTGGGTGGGTGTCAGGGTCGGGCCTTCGGCCCTCGGCGGGGTGGGGGTGGATGCCGGGCTTCGCCCGGGCTGGCTGTGGTGGCGGGTGGGGCGCTTCGCACCTTGGGGGTGGTTGGGTGACGGGTGGTCATGTGGTGGGGTCACTCGTTGGGGTGGTGGAGGGGCGGGCTTCTCCCTCGTGCATCAAAGACAGCAGCCCGCTAGACTCTGTGCTGTTAGCTGGGCTTCGGTAGGGCCTTCAGCCCGCTGGAACGGCGCGGTTTCAGTAGAGGAGAAATACAGTGGCTGAAAGCTCCTACGGAATCTATCTCGCTCGGTCCGCTGTGCGCCATAAGGCCCAGGGGAAATCTCCGGAGTATCTCGCCAACCAGGTGGGACAGGCTCGCTGGTGGGAGCGGGAGGCCGGCCTGCTGGACTACGGGCCCTCCGCGAAGGAAGAGGCTGACGAGTGGGAGCGGATTGCCGAGCTCGTCCGCGCCGAGGGGCTGGCTGCCTACGACGCGGCCCACGACGAGCAGGCCCAGGTTTGGGACGCGGAGTACCGGGACCTTGTAGCGGCACAGCAAGAGGGGACGCAGCGGCTTCGCCGCACCCGCCGGGTGGAGGCCGGGCAGCAGCTGGCGGTGGAGCTGTCCGCCAAGGCGGAGCAGCGCCTGGTGGCGCTGGCGGCTGGGTTGGGGGTGTCTGCGGAGCGGGTGCTGGAGGTCTTGGCGGAGAACGTCGAGAGCACCGGTGAGGGCTTGGTCCGCGTGCCCGGAGTTCGGGTTTCCCCTTCGCCGTGAATAGCTGAATTACCCGTACTGGTCCTACTCCCACGTCACCCGAATTCCAGCTGGAAGGAATTGCCCGTCATGTCTAAGAAGCTTCGTCCTAATCAGGAAGAGGCGTGTGACGCTTCGGTACGACTTCTGACGCTTCCGGCATCGGGTCTGGTGCCGCCGGAGGGGCTGCGGTGTCAGGTCCGGGCCGCGACGGGCTCGGGCAAGTCGCTGACGGCCGTGCACGTGGCCGGGCGGCTGCGCTCGGAGCGGACGCTGGTGCTGGTGCCGTCGTTGCCGCTGCTGGAGCAGACGGTGGCCGTGTGGAAGCGGGAGGGGCACGGCGGGCGGATGGTGGGGCTCTGCTCCCTCAAGGGCAGCGAGCAGCCGGGGATCGCGTGCACCACCGATCCGGTGGAGTTGATCCGCTGGACGGCCGGGCCGGAGCGGGTGACGGTGTTCGCCACGTACGCCAGCCTGGGCCTCGGCCACTTGGAGAAGGCGCATCAGGAGGGTTTGGAGCCGTTTTCGCTGGCGGTAGTTGATGAGGCTCACCGTGTCAGTGGCCAGGCTGGGAAGCCGTGGGCGGCGATCCTGGACAACACCCGGATCCCGTGTGACCGGCGGTTGTTCATGACGGCCACGCCGAGGTTGTGGGCCGTCAAGGAGCGGGATCGGGAGCGGGCGGCGGCGGCCGGCATCGGGGCGGCCGAGCTGATCGCGAGCATGGACGACGAGAGCCTGGCTGCCTTCGGCCCCATCGCCCATGACTATCCGCTCGGGCAGGCAGTGTCGGATGGCGTGATCGCCCCCTACCGCATCGTGTGCGTCGACGTCTCGGACCCGGTCCTCCAGGGGCTGGAGCAGCGTGGTGCGAGCGAGATGTCGGTGGAGTACCGGGGCGCGCGGCTGGCGGCCCTGCAGACGGCTCTGCTGACCGCTGCCGCCGAGTGGGACCTGGCCCGGGTGCTGTCGTTCCATCACATGGTTGCGGAGGCGCGGGCGCTCAGCACCGGGCTCCGGGATGTGGCGAAGGTGCTGTGGGAGCAGGACCCGGCGCTGCACGCGGCCCCGGAGCTGATCGGCACGAGCTGGCTGGAGTCCGAGCACACCACCGCCGAGCGGCGCAAGGCACTCGGCGACTTCTCCTCGCTGCTCGCCGACGACGGGCTGCGGCTGCTGCGCTACGTGCTCTCCTCGGTCAAGGTCTTGAGCGAGGGCGTGGACACGTTCGACTGCGACAGCGTGTTCTTCGCGGACGTGCGCGGCTCGATGGTCGACCTGGTGCAGGCTGTTGGCCGGGCGCTGCGGATGCACCCGGGCAGCGGGAAGGTCGCCACCATCGTCGTGCCGGTCATCCTCGGGCCCGGGGAGAGCGGCACGGAACTGCTCAGCTCGAAGACGTTCGACGGGCTCGCCAAACTGTTGATGGCGCTCCGCTCGCACGACGCCGCCGCCGTCGAGCGCCTGGCGATGCCGCAGTCCGAGACCCGGCCCCCGCGTGAGCCCAGGCACGCCGGCGACCCCGACGAACGCCGCTCAGGCGAAGCCGGGGAGCAGCTGCTGCAGTTCTCCACCCAGCGCGACCCGGCGCTGATCGCGGCGTTCGTGCGGACCCGGGTACTGGAGCCGGAGCGGGCCGAGTACCGACGGGGCCTGGAGGAACTGCTCGCCTACAAGAAGTCGTTCGGCGACGTGAAGGTCGCCTACGCCTATGTCGCCCCGTCCGGGCACCGGCTGGGCTCGTGGGTGGCCGACCAACGCCGCTACAAGGCGGCCGATGTGCTGGACGCCGAGCGGGTCAAGGAGCTGGACGAGCTCGGGATGGTGTGGTCGGTGTTCGACACGGCCTTCACCGACAACCTCACCGCGGTCGCCGGGTACGCCGCCGAGCACGGGCACGCCTGCCCGCCGAACGAGGCGGTGTGGGGCGGGCGGCCGGTCGGGACCATCCTCAAGAACCTGCGCACGGCGCAGCGGCGCACGGAGGCGCTGGAGCGCCGGGCCGAGGCCGGCGAACAGGGCCTTGACTGGACGGGGGCGCTGACCGCCGGCCGCAGGGCCGCCCTCGACGCGATCGACCCGGCGTGGTGCCCCCGCGGGCACACGGTGGAGTGGCAGCGCTGCTTCGCCCTGGCCTGGCGCCACGTCAAGGCCGGCGGCACACTCGCCGGAGCCGAGCCGGGCAGCATCGTCGTCCAGGGCGAGGACCTCGCCGGATGGGGCCGCGCCCAGCAGAGCGGCTGGGACAAGCTCGGCCCGGCCCAGCACTGGGCGCTGGAGCACGTCCTTGGACTCGAACCCCTGGCACCGGAGCAGAAGCCGGCCGCGAAGGTGACGCACGCGGAGAAGGAGGCTCGCAACCTCGCCGCCGCCGCCCAGTACCGCGCCCGCGAAGGACACCTCAACGTCCCCCGCATATACAAGGAACCCCTGGTCGTGGACGACGGCGCCGAAGATGGCGCCACCGTACTGATCAGCCTCGGCCTGTTCATCGCCAACAGCCGCAGCAGGCGCGCCGACATCCCCACCCACCGCGCCACACGCCTCACCGAACTCGGCATGCGCTGGGAATAGCCGGGCACCGAACACGGGCCGGGCCGCCATGGGTGCAACACGGCAACACCCGGCCCGTCTGAGGAGGGAAAGGCCAGGTCAGGGGTGCAACACGAGGCCCGCGTTGCACCCCTGTGTAGCAGTCGGCGGCTGGGGTGCGCGCGACCGGCGTCGGCCACGTCAAAGCTGTCCGGTGACACGGAACCTTGACTGATCGACAGGGAAGTCCCACCGAACGCAGCTCGTGACAGCGAAGTTGGATCGTCACGCGGCAATTTCCGAGTAGCTTGTCGTTCAGTACCGTTCCGGGGGCTCGCCGTATACCGAGGGCGACACCATCGCCGGCGGAGGGGGGCCGATGCCGATCTGCCCGCAGGGCCACGAGTCGCCGACCGATGACTACTGCGATGCCTGCGGCCGGCCGATGCGGACCACAGGCATTGAGGTGTCGAGTCACTCGCCTGTCGGCGCGATACCCTCCCCGCCATCCGTGCCCGTGGTGCACAGGGCCCGGCCGCGGAACGCGGCCAGCTGGCCGTCGAGGTCCTGGCAGATCCTGAAGACCTCACTCCTGGAGATGCCGGTGTCGGCACCCGGGGGCCTTGACCGGGTCGTCGACGGGGCGGGTGGAGACGCCGTGGACGCAGGCCTCCATGATGACCGTGTAGAGGGCCTGGTCGATGCGGCGGCGGCGCTCCAGCAGGGCGGGGAAGAAGCTTCCCGCGCGTAGCTCGGGGATGACCAGGTCCAGGTCGCCGGCCGCGGTACTCAGGATCTTGTCGCGGTGCCCGTTGCGGAACGCGGTGCGGGTCTCGGTGTGCTCGTTCCACCGGGCGCCGATCCTCGCCTCGGCCTCGATGAGCTCTTGGAGCATCCGCTCGGCGACCCCTCGGACTGTCGGCAACGGCTGAAATCGGGCCGGTTTGATCGGTTCAATCGTGGGCCATCGTGCGGTCTGTTCAGTCGTTGTCGGTGGTGCGGGTGCGGCCGAGTTCGCGGCCGCGCATGCGGTAGGACTCGCCTTTGAGGGAGTGGACCTCGGCGTGGTGGACGAGTCGGTCGATCATGGCGGCAGCGACGGTCTCGTCGCCGAAGGTCTCTCCCCAGCGTCCGAAGGGTTTGTTCGAGGTGACGATCACGCTGGCCCTCTCGTATCTGTTCGAGATCAGCTGGAAGAACAGGTTCGCGGCCTCTGATTCGAACGGGATGTAGCCGACCTCGTCGATCACGATCAGCGGGTAGCGGCCGAGCTTGACGAGTTCGTCCTGGAGGCGGCCGGCCTGGTGGGCGGCGGCGAGGCGGTCGACCCACTGGGCGGCGGTGGCGAAGGCGACCCGGTGGCCTGCCTGGCAGGCCCGAACCGCGAGTCCGGTGGCGAGGTGGGTCTTGCCGGTGCCCGGCGGCCCCAGGAAGATCGCGTTCTCCCGGGCGGCTATGAAGTCCAATGTTCCCAGATGGGACAGTTGTTGGCGCGTCAGACCGCGCAGGTGGGTGACGTCCAGCTCTTCGATGGTCTTGATCGCGGGGAAGCGGGCGGCTCGGATGCGGCCCTCGCCGCCGTGGCTGTCACGGGCGGAGACCTCGCGCTGCAGGCAGGCGACCAGGTACTCGAGGTGGGGTCCAGGACTCGGCCTGGGCGCGTTCGGCCAGACGCTCGGCGGCGTCCAGCAAGGCGGGGGCCTTCATCGCGCGGGCGAGGAAGGCCAGGTCGGCGGCGGTCTGCCGGCCCGTGCGGGAAGCCTGGCCGTCCGCCTTCGCCGTGCCGGAGGGTGTGGAGGCGGTGCGGGCCATCAGGTGTCCTCCTTCCCGGCGCCGCCCTCGATGAGGGTGAACATGCGGTCGTAAGTGCCCAGTTCACGTTGCTCGACGTCGATGCCCAGGCTGTCGGGCGCCAGCAGGGCGGCATGGGCGGTGGCCGCGCGGGCGGCCTGCTGGTGGATGACCTCGCCGCGCAGGACCTCGGCCGCGGTGGCGTGCTCGGGGTCGGTGATGCTCTGGTGCCTGGCCCAGCAGCGGGTGTGTCGGCCACGATGTCGTTGCCGGCGATGACGGTGACCTCCTCGTTGTCGGCGCGGACCATGACGGTGCGTCCGATCGCGCGCGGGTGGACGGAGTAGTCGTTGGTGTCGACGCGGATGTAGTGGTCGCGGCCGATGCGGGTGTGGAAGCGCCACCAGTGCGGCGGGGCGACGGGCGGGATCGACAGCATCGCGGCCCGGTCGGCCTCCCAGCGGTCCACCGGCCGGGCGCCGATGATCCGGTGCTGGCGCCGGTTGGCGATCTGCAGCCACGCGGTCAGCTGGTTGTTGAAGTCGTCGGGGCCGGTGAAGGTGCGGCCCGGCAGGAAGCTGGTCTCCAGATAGCCGTTCGCGCGTTCGACCAGGCCCTTCGCCTCCGGGTCGCGGGGCCGGCAGAGGTGGACCTTGACGGCGAGCAGGCCCGCGAACGCGGCGAACTCGCTGGTCAGCCTGCCTTTGCCGACGCCCGCCTCGTTGTCCCAGACCAGCATCTTCGGGACGGCGCCCCAGCCGTCAGCCAGCAGGCGCCAGTGGCCGTCGATCAGGTCGCCCGTCTGCCGGGAGGGCAGCATCCGGGCGGTGATCACCCGTGAATACCCGGAGACGATCACGAGGACAGGCGGGCGACCGGACTGGCCGTAGCCGAGCGGGATGTCCACGGCGGGAACCACAGGTCGCACTGGGCGAGCTCACCGGGCTGGTAGACCGTCCGCGAGACCGGATCGACCGGCAGATAGGCCGGCCGCAGCTCGCGCACCCGCTCACGCAGGATCGTCATCCCGCGCTGCCAGCCGATCCGCTCGGCGATGACGGTGACCGGCATCGTGGGAGTCGCCTTGAGCAACTCGCGGATCGCAGGCTCGACCGCATCCACCGCCGAGCCCTTCAGCGGACGCTGGTAGACCGGCGGCCGATCCGAGGCCAGGGCCCGCGACACGGTGCCTCTGGAGATCCCCAGCTGCCGGGCCACTGCCCGGGCCGACAGCCCCTCAGCCCGATACAGCCGGCGAATCTCGGCCCAGTCCTCCACGCAGATCACCCTCTCCTCCTCCTGACTCCAGACCCATGAAGTCAGAATGATCAAGAGATCGCAGAGTGGCCCGCTTTTTGATCCGCCGTCCGTGGTCCTCGTTTCACCCGTTGCCGACACCCGTGGGTTCATTGAGCCAGCCAAGCTCCCTGACGGCCTCGGCGGATGCCTGATCTGCAGGTCTGCCGAGATGCCGCCCGCTGTGGCGAATGCCGCCGATTCTTCAGGATCTCTGAAGTATCCTCAGCTGTCATGGTGATGCCGCCGGAAAGCTGAAGGGGAGGACGGATGGCGCTGGCTGTAGTGCGCGACCTGCGGCCCGATCTGCGGCTGGAGTCCGCTGAAGAAGTCGCCGCGTTCGAGCAGGATCTGCTGGCGGAGTTCGTGCTCGCCCGCGCTTCCGCCGGGGTGTTGGACGACACGATCCGTGCGGACGTCGGCGGGGTCCTCGGGCTGCGGGAGTGGTTCGGCCGACCGTTGTGGGAGATGCAGCCGCAGGACCTGGACCGGTACTTCGGCCGGCATCGCCGCGGCTCGGCACCGGGCACGAAGGTCCGCCCGGCCGCTGCGTTCGCCGTCTACTTCGAGTTCCTGGAGCTGAGGCACAAGGCGACGATCCACGCGGCCACCGGCGTGGTGGTCGAGTCGCCACTCGATGAGGTCAACCGGCCCCGCGGCGGCACCGCGTCTCGCCTTCGGATCCCGCCCTCGGCCGAGGAGGCGGCGAGGCTGTTCTCGGGCTGGCGGGAGGACATGGAGGCCGCGCGAAAGTACGCGCCGGCCGCGCGGAATTACACCGCCGCCCGTCTGACCAGCCTGATCGGCCCGCGAATTTCGGAGCTGTGCCTGCTGCGGGATCGGTGACGTCCGGTGGGACCTCGGACGGTTCGGCAAGATCCTGTTCAAGGGCAAGGGAAGCGTCGGCCGGGGGAAGAAGGAGCGGCTCGTCCCGCTGATCAACGGGGCTCGGGACCTGCTGGAGTGGTGGGTCACCGGCCCTCGCTGGGAGTTCGACGGCAGGGCGGAGGACCCTTTGGCACCGCTGTTTCCGTCTGAGCGCCGGTACGGCGACGGATCCAGTCGGGCGGTGACCGACGACGCGTTGCGGTCGGGGCTCGCCGAGGCGGTTGCACGCCATCTTCCGCACCAGATAGGCCAGTTGACGCCACACGTTCTGCGGCACTTCGCGGCCTCTGACCTCTATCGGAACGGCATGGACGTCGTGGCTATCCAGGAGATCCTCGGCCACGAGTGGCTCAACACCACCATGATCTACGTGCATGTTGAGCAATCCCACGTCGAGGACGCGGGGATCCGGGCCGGCCAGAGGGCCGCCGCGGGGGCGGGCCGATCAGCGGGCCGAGAGCACGCTCCTACCAAGCCACTCCACGGGGGACCCCAGGGCCGGCGGGGCGGCACATCAAGGACAAGCCACCGCGCAGCTGGCGGTTCTCCCGACGCAGCCTCGCCAGTTCCTCCTTCTCGGTGGCGTTCAGCCGATCGTCGCGCTCACCACGGTCGGCCTCGCCCTGGCGGATCCAGTTGCACAGAGCCTCGTAGTGCACCCCCAGGCCCCGAGCCAGCTATCGGATTACCGGCTTCGGGTCGGCGGCTCGGTACACGGCAACGGCTCGCTGCCCAACTCGAATGGATATTTCATCGATGCAACCATGGCAGAAAGCCCCCTATCACGACCTATCAGGGCGTGTCGGTAACCTTCCGTACCTCGGGGGAACCTCAACCAAACAGGGGGCCGGCCCGTCCTAAGGGCGGGAAAACCAGACGCTAGCTCCGGAGATCCCGACCTTCCCCCAGCCGGGTGAACCATCGTGTGCGGCCCGGGCGCAACCGTCTCCCGTCACGCGGTCCGGCGGCGCCGCGTGACGGGAGACGGTTGCGCCGCGCCTATTCCTCGTCCCGGACAGCCTTGATGGTGCGTCGACGCCTAGCATCCACGTTCCCCACCTTGCGCGGTGCCTCGGCACGCGCGTCAGGCGTGACCTCCGGGGCCTCCAGTGCCTCTGCGACCAGGCGGCGGATCTCCGGGTTGGAGGCGAAGAAGTAGCGGGGGTTGATCCGGTAGCGGGTCGGGTCGGGGTTCTCCACCAGGCGGAGGGTCTCCAGACGGGCGAGGGCGTCGTAGACCGTCGAGGTGGACGTCCCGCAGTCGTGCGCGATTTCCTCCACATCGGCGGTGATCAGTTCGAACACCGCACCCTGGGCAGTCAGCCACTCCAGGACGCTGCGCTGGGCAGCGCTCAGGTTCAGGGTGTAGACCGGCGACTTCACGATGCACGTCGCTCATTCGGTGCGGCGGGATTTGTAGAATCAACACAGTTCACGCCGCATTACCGGGAAGGCCCGGTGCCTGACGACCAGCCGAGCGTTCAGATCGTGATTTTGAGGCTGCACCCTGGGGTGAGCCGTGAGGGGTTCCTCGACGTCACCCGCCGGATGGCGAGTTGGCTCCGACTGCGACCCGGCTCCATGGGCTACGAGCTCTACGAGGGGTCGCTTGCGGGGATGACACTGGATTCCTCCTGGTGCGGGATGTCTGCGGAGACGAGAACGAAAGACGAGAACGAAGATGGTCAAGATCATCTTTTTGCCGAACGGCACCGCCGCCCGCACTTCATGCGACGAGCATCCTGCCCGTTGCCGCGGCACCCGCCGGTCGGCCCCACGCTCCCGCCCGTACGCTGCCGAACTGGTCACCCTCGCCACGAGCTGCCGCTGTCGGGTTCCCGCGTTCACCGCCTCGACCAGCCGAGTAACGCAGCAGGGAGCCACGGTGTCGGCTTGGTTGGCCGGTCCCCTGCCGACGACTGGTGGCCGGACCAGGTCGGGCTCGGGTGCTGCGACAACCCGAACGAGGGAAGCGCGACCAGATGACGGCATTGACGGGGCGACGCCTGCCGGCGATCTTGCGGCCCCGCTGCACCCGCCGCAGCCGGCTTGGCACCCGGCGGCCACAGTCCGTGCCCGCGTCCCGACGTCCCGCCCAACTGCTGCCCGTTTCTGACCCAGGTCGCTGTGCGCCCTGCGGGTAGACCATGTCCACCGCATCTCACCAGCCCGCCGCCGGGTCAGCCGCACACGGCCGCCCCGCGGAGGGGGAACAGACAAAGGCGGCCGCCGACACGCTGAGGCTAGCGTACGGACTGCTCCCGGCAGATGTCATGCGATTCCCGGAGCGTGACACTCTTCGCTGAGGTCAGGGCTCAAGAATGCGGTCGAGGCCGAGCGAGACCTCGTGCAGGACGAGTCGGCTGCGCACCTCCCGGACGCCCAGTTCGGCCTTGAGTCGGTCGATGACGGTCTCGAACTCGCGCGCGTCGGTGCAGGCCAGCCGGACCTGGAAGTCGTAGTCGCCGGTGAGGCGCATCGCGCTGACCACCTGGGGCACGTCGGCGAGTTGCCGCTCGAAGGCGCGGCGGTCCGTGTCGTCGCGCAGTCGGATGTCGCTGATCATCTGCATGCCGCGGCCGAACGCCGCCAGGTCCAGCTCGGCCTGGAGCCGGCGGACCCGGTCGGCCACCGTGTTCGCGGACAGCCGGACCTGGCGGCCCAGCTCCTGGTAGGTGGCCCGGCCGTCCTGCAGAAGGAGGGTCAGGAGGTGTCGATCGATGCGGTCCACGACACCATGGTACGAATACTCGGCCGATCACCGATATCAGCGACGATCCAGCGGTGAATCAGTGTCAGCAGCCGGTAGTCCGAGCCAAAATCGGCCGGATCGACGTGAGAATCGCAGGCATGGAACTGCTGCTGCTCCGCGTTGCCCTCGCCCCCTCCCTCGTCCTGCTGGCCTCCGTCGTCGCGCGCCGCTTGGGGCCATGCCGGGGCGGCCAACTGCTGGGCGCGCCGACGACCACCGGCCCGTTCCTGGCACTGACCTGGCTGGCCTCCGGACCGGAGCGGGCGGCGTCGGCCGCGCACGGCACGGTCACCGGGACACTGTCGTCGCGTGCTTCTGCCTGGCCCACGCGCGACTCGCCCCGACCCGCCCGCCGGGGCGCACGCTCGCCCTCGCCCTGCTCTGCGCGGCCGGGGCAGGGCTGGTCGGGGCCGGGCTCGACGAGGTCTGGCTGTCCGCCGCGCTGACCTCGGCCATGATCGTGGCCGGTCTGCTGACCTGGCCGACCACCGGCAGCCGACTGCCGCCCGGGGCTGGGAGATACCGGTGCGGATGGCCCTGTCCGGTGTGACCGTGGCGGGCGCGCTGGCCGCCGCCGCTGCCCTGGGGCCCTTCGTCGGCGGCGTCCTGTCGGCGCTCCCGGTGCTGCTCTCGATCATGGGCACCTCGGTGCACCGAACAGCCGGCGCCCCGGCCGCCGCCGAGCTGATGCGCGGTGCGCTGACCTCCGCCGCCGGCACGCTCGGCTTCCAACTGGTGCTCTGCTTCGCCCCGGTCCCGCTCGGCCCGGCCGCCGCCTTCGCACTCGCCCTGACCGCCCTGCTGACCGGCGACCGACTGCTGCGCTTGGGCCTCCCGCGGTCGGCGGCCGCCCGGCCCGCGTGACGCACGATCCGCCTGACGCCCGTCCCGCCTGACGCCCGGCGCTGTGTGGCCGGGCAGCAACGGCGGTACGGCAGAGCTCCTTGTTCCTCTGCCGTACCGGAGCACCGGGACTGGCCGTGCGGCGCGTCAGGGCCCGGGCCGCCGTGGCCCGTTACAGCAGGTGCTGTGCCCGGAGGTCTGCCACGTACTTGGTGATCAGGTCCGGCGACAGGTGCGGGATGTCGTTCTCCTCGTCGAGGGCGGCGGCCCGCACGGCCGCGCGGAACCGGTCGGCCGGGAGGGCGGAGCCGGGCAGGGGCTGCTGCGGCTTCGCGAAGGCGTGCAGCAGGGGAAGCAGCGAGTGCTGCCGCTGGCGGTCGGGCAGCGCTCGCAGGGCGGTCTCGAAGCGGTCGAACCACTCCTCGTGGTCGTCGATGCGCGTCAGGGGGTGTCCGGCGGCCGCCAGCCAGTCGACGAAGGTGTCGAGTGAGATGCCGTCCTCGTGCGGGTTCACCACATTGAAGGTCCAGTACCCCTCCCGGGCGTCCTCGCCCAGCGAGGCGATGGCCCGCGCCGTGAAGTGCACGGGGAGCGCGTCGAAGTGGCCGGTGCCGTCACCGGTGCCCCGGGCGTAGAAGCTGCCGGGGGCGATGCCCGTCGCCAGCAGGCTCAGCAGGAGGCGGGTGACCACGTCCGGGATGTTCAGCTGACCCCGGTAGCGCGGGTGGGCGAGGATCAGGTTCGAGCGGAACACGGCGACCGGCAGGCCGAAGGTGTCGTGCGCCTCGCGCAGCAGCACTTCGCCGGCCCACTTGCTGGCCGCGTAGCCGTCCGCGTAGTCGCCGGTGAGGTCGCGCGCGGCGCAGGCCGTGCGGATGTCGGCTGCCTCGTCGGCCGCGGCGCCGGAGACTGCGGTGATCGTCGACAGGTAGGTGAACTGCTTGGTCCGGGAGGTGACCGCGAGCCTGATCAGTTCGGCCGTGCCGAGCACGTTGGGGCCGAACAGCTGGTCGTACGGCAGGACGTGGTTGACGAGTGCCGCCGGGTGGACGATCAGGTCCACGGTGTCGGCCAGCCGCTGCCAGGTCTTCGGGTCGAGCCCGAGGTCGGCCTCCCCGATGTCGCCGGCGACCACCTCCAGGTGCTCGGCGGCCAGGGCGCGGTAGTGCTTCAGGAGCTCCGGGTCGCCGGTGTCGAAGGCCGCGTCGAGCCGGGCCCGGGCCAGCTCGTCGGTGCTGCCGCGGACCACGCACACCACGGTGCCGCCGCGTTGCGCGACGCGCTCCAGCCAGGCGAGGCACAGGAAGCGGCCCAGGAAGCCGTTGGCGCCGGTCAGCAGGACGGTCCGCACCTCGGGCAGCCGGCCGTCGGGCCCACCACCGACGAGGTTGCCGCCACTCGCCGTGGCCTGCGGATCGAGGAACGCCCGCAGCGTCAGGTGATCCGCGAGCAGGTGCGTGGCGCCCGGTCCGTGGACGGTGTCGGCACTGGGGCGCCGGTGGCCCGAGGTCAGGGGCCGCTCGATGTGATCGGCCACCTGCTGCAGCGTGTTGACCGGGTTGAGGACGACGTCGACGGGGACGTCGACGTGGAAGACCTCCTCCAGCAGCTGGGAGAAGGTCAGCGCGGAGAGGCTGTCACCGCCGAGATCGAGGAAGCGCGTGGCGGGGCTCACCTCGTCCTGTCGGAGTCCGAGGACCGCTCGGGCGGACCGGAGCACGGTCTCCCGTACCGGCCGGTCCGTCCCGGTCCGGCGCAGGGCCTGGAGTTCGTCGTTCTCGCGCTCGGTCAGTTCGGTGTACAGCGCTTCGAGTCGCTCCCCGTAGCGCTGGGTCAACGCGGGCCGCAGCAGCTTGCGCACGCCGGAGAGCAGCCCGTTCTGCTGGCTGAACGGCTCGGGCTCGATGAGGAACGCTTGTGGGAGCTCGTACGCGTTGAGGCTCGCCTCGGTGGCGAGCTGGTGCAGGGACTCGCGCAGCATCGACCTGAGGCGGCCGGTGTCCTCGCCGGTGCGGTCGAGCGCCTCCTGGGTGGGGACGATGACCGCGAGCAGGTAGCCGCGAGCGCTGTTGCCGTAGACGAAGACCTGCCGGACGAGCGGACTGCCGGTGAAGAGGGCTTCCAGTGGGGAGGTCGCCACGAACTCGCCCTGGGACAGCTTGATGACGCTGGACCAACGGCAACGACGGCCCGAGATTGCTCATGTGGTTCAGGTGACACGCGTGTCGTAGGTCTCGCGGTTGGCAAGCACATCATCCATGTGCTCCTCGGCCCAGGCCTTGAGGCCGCGCATCATTTCGTGCAGCGACAGGCCGAGATCGGTCAGCTCGTAGGTGACCGTGACCGGCACGGTCGGCGTCACGGTGCGGGTGACCAGACCGTCGCGCTCCAGGGAGCGCAGCGTCTGGGTGAGCATCTTCTGACTGACGCCGACCAACAGGCGCAGCAGCTCCGAGTAACGCATCGACCGGGGCTCGCCGGCACAGTCGGCGCCCGGCCGGTGCGAGCCGCCGCCGCTGCCGAGCGCGGCCAGGATCAGCGTGACCCACTTGTCGGAGAGCCGGTCGAGCAGCTTACGGCTGGGGCAGACCGCCAGGAAGGCGTCGTACCCCGCCTTGGCCTCGGCCCTCTGCTGGGCCGCCGTCATCGTCGCCATGGACCACTCCTGTTCACCCGCGGGTTCCTTACGCACTCCGAAGTGCCTACTTCCCGCTGGGAAGCTACATCCCCATGATGGTGCGGGAGCGCTGCCAGGCACCACCCCTGGCCCCCTACGAAAGGCACACCATGGGCACCCCCTCCGCCTCCCTTCCCGGCGGCACCTGGACCCTGGGCGACCTGACCGTCACCCGGTTCGGCTACGGCGCCATGCAGCTCGCCGGCCCCTGGGTCATGGGCCCGCCGGCCGACCGCGACGGCGCACTCGCCGTCCTGCGCGAGGCCGTCGACCGCGGCATCACCCACATCGACACCTCCGACGCCTACGGACCGCACGTCACCAACCAGCTGATCCGCGAAGCGCTGCACCCGTACCGTGACTCGCTGCACATCGTGACCAAGGTCGGCGCGACCCGGGACGAGAAGGGAGGCTGGCCCCCGGCCCGGCGCCCCGAAGAGCTGCGCCGGTCCGTCCAGGAGAACCTGGAGAACCTCGGCCTCGACACGCTGGAGGTGGTCAACCTCCGGCTCGGCGACGCCCAGGGCCCCGTGGCCGGTTCGCTCACGGAGGCGTTCGGGGCACTGGCCGAACTCCAGCAGCAGGGTCTGATCCGGCACCTCGGCGTGAGCAACGCGACGGTGGAACAGATCGCCGAGGCGCAGGCGATCGCGCCGATCGTGTGCGTGCAGAACCTGTACAACCTCGCCCACCGCCACGACGACGAGCTGATCGACGAGCTCGCCGAGCAGGGCATCGCGTACGTGCCGTTCTTTCCCCTCGGTGGCTTCAGCCCGCTGCAGTCCTCGGCGCTCACGGCCGTGGCCGACCGGCTCGACGCGACGCCGATGTCGGTCGCCCTGGCCTGGCTGTTGCAGCGGTCGCCGAACATCCTGCTGATCCCCGGCACCTCGTCGGTGGCGCACCTGCGCGAGAACATCGCGGGCGCGGGAGTCCCGCTCTCCGACGAGGATCTCGCCGCGTTGGACAGGATCGGCCGCTGACCCCAGGGCGCTTCCCAGCGACCGGTCGGACAGCGGATGGCCGGACAGCGCCCGGCCGGACTCCGGCCCGCTGAGCTCACCCGCCCGGCGGCTCCTGCGGCGGGAGCGCGCACCCGGCGCCGGTCATGACACGCAGCAGCAGGCCGCGGAACTGCTCGCGCTCGGATTCGGTGAGCAGGGCCAGCGCGCGGGCGTCGACGGGCTCGGTCAGCTGCTGTGCCCGGTCGAGCAGTTGCGCTCCGTCCTCCGTGATGTGGACCCGCTGGATGCGCCCCTGGGTGGGATGCGGGCTGCGGCGCACCAGGCCGCGCCGCTCCAGCTCGGTGACCGCGCCGGACATGGCCTGCGCCGTGACCCCGGCCCGGCGGCCCAGCTCGGCGCCCGACAGCCATCCCTCGTCGGCGAAGGTGAGCTGGGCCAGAGCCGCGAGCTGGGCCTGGGTCAGCGACAGCGGTTTCAGGGCGCGCTCTACCTGCTGGCTGAGCGTGTTGGACAGCAGCCGGACCAGAAAGGCGATGCGGGACTGGGGTGCGACGGGGTGCGCTTCTTGGCGGGACACGGTGCCTCTCTGGGTCATCGGCGCGGCCTTTCGGTGACCCCCGGGAACTCGAGCACGATCTGGCCGCCGGCTCGCCCGGCCTCGATTCGGGCGTGGGCGTCGACGACCTGGTCCCAGGGGGTCGGTCGGATGAAGTTCTCCGGCGGCCGGAAGCCGGCGGACACCTCGGCCCAGAGGTTATCGCGATGCTTGCGGTTGCCGGTGCGCACGCCGACGATCGAGTGGCTGTGCAGGTACAGCTGCCGGAACCGCAGTGGCACCGGGTCATCGGTGATCGCGCCGGAGACGACGACCACCGTGGCCCGCGCCAGCGCGGGCAGGTAGGCGTCCCACAGCGCCGGGACTCCGAGGTTGTCGATGACACAGTCGATCCCGTCGTCCCCGGCGGCGGATCGCAGCCGCCCGGCCAGGTCGTCCGTGCCGGAGTCGATCGCCGCGGTCAGCGGCAGACCGGCCAGTCGGCCCGGGTCCCGTACGACCGCGATCACCCGACTGCCGCGGAAGGCGGCCAGCGCCGCGACGGTCGACCCGAGCGCGCCGCCGGCCCCGAGCACCAGCACCGTCGTGTCCGGCCCGGCGCCGCCCGCGGCCAGCTGCGCCGCGGCGACGCCGCCGTTGACGGCCAGCGAGGCCGCCTGGGCCAGGGTGATCCCCTCCGGGATCACCTGGACGTTCACCGCCGGTACGACGGTGAACTCGGCGTAGCTCCCGGGGCGGTGGATGCCGAGCAGGCGGATCTCGGGGCACGCCTCCTCGCGGCCTTGCGCGCAGTACCGGCATTGCCCGCAGGTCAGCGCCGACGTGACCGCGACCCGGGCGCCGAGCAGGGCGGTGTCCACCCCCTCGCCGACCGCGTCGACGAGGCCGGCGTGCTCGGTGCCGAACACGTGCGGGAAGGTGCGGATCTGCTCGGCGAAGGGCGGCCGGCCGGCCCGCGCGGCGACGTCCTTCGTGCGGGAGACCGTCGCCGCGCCGACCCGCACGCGCACCTCGCCGGGGCCGGGCTCGGGGTCGGGCAGTTGCGTGGTGCGCAGCACCTCGGGCGCGCCGAACCGGTCGATCACGATCGCCTTCATCGCTGCTCTCCCATCGGGGGGTTGGCCATCGGGGGGTTGGCCATCGCGTGGGCGACGCCCGGGGTGATGCCGCCGCTGGTACCCCACACGTCCGCGTTCTCCTGGGTGCGCGGCCAGGCCTGTGCCTGCCAGTCGGGGCCGACCTCGATCAGGTCCGAGGTGTACTCGATGACGTTGCCGACCGGATCCTGGAAGTAGCAGAAGACGTTTCCGCCCGGGCCGTGGCGGCCAGGGCCCCAGATGGTGTCGACCCCTGCCTTGCGCATCCGGCCCAGCGAGCGCATCACCTCGTCCGTGTCGCGGACCTCGAAGGCGACGTGGTTCAGCGTGGCCCACTCCCCCGGCGCCAGGACCACGCAGTGGTGCTGGGAGTTGCAGCGCAGGAAGACCATCAGGTCGTTCTCGTAGGTGTCGGAGACCGCGAAGCCCAGCACGTCGACGTAGAAGGCCTTGGCGGCGGCCAGGTCCGGCGAGTTCAGCACGACGTGGCTGAGCCGGTCCGGGCCGAAGTCCCGGCTCGCGGGCTCGCGGTGCTCCGGCAGGCCCGCGCCGACCTCCAGCACCCGGCCCTCCGGATCGGTGAATTCGACCGTGTAGCCGCCGTCGGCCCGCACGCCGGGCCCGGTGAGCACGAACGCGCCGGCCGCGCGGACCTTCGCCGCGATCGCGTCGACGTCGGCGGGGCTCGCCGCGCCGAGCGCGATCCGCTCCAGCGCGCGCCCGGCGCCCGGAACCAGCCGCAGCACGTGGTGTTCGGCGCCGCGGGCCCGCAGCGCGATCCCTCCGGCCGGGGCGGTCGGGTCGGGGACCTGTTCGAGGCCCCAGGTCCGCTCGTAGAAGGGCAACAACGCGGCGGGGTCCGTGGCCGCGATGTCGATGCTGCGCAGATGGGTGATGCCTGTCACGACGGTTCTCCTCGTTGCGTTCCCGGTCGTTGCGCTCCTATTGGATGTAAAGTACTTTATAAAGCAGTTGATATTCTGGCAAGAACCGAGGAGGCCCCGATGTCCGCTGCAGCCCAGATGACGATCGAGAAGGACGTGCCGGTCCCCACCCGCGACGGCACCGTGCTGCGCGCCGACGTGTTCCGTCCGGCGCAGCCGGGCCCGCATCCGGTCCTGATGGTGCACGGCCCGTACGGCAAGGACATCCACTTCGCCGACTTCAACGCGCACGCCTACGACCTGATCGACGAGCACGGACCCCAGATGACCTGGGAGACGCCGAACCCCGAGTGGTGGGTGCCCCGCGGCTACGCCGTGGTCCGGGTCGACCAGCGCGGCACCGGGCACTCCGAGGGGAGGATGGCGCTGTTCTCGCCCACCGAATGGGAGGACTACTACGACGCGATCGAATGGGCCGGGGTGCAGGAGTGGAGCACCGGCAAGGTGGGGCTGCTGGGCATCTCCTACTACGCCATCGGGCAGTGGCACGTCGCGGCGCTGCAGCCGCCGCACCTGGCCGCGATCGTGCCGTGGGAGGGCGCGATCGACATCTACCGCGACTGGTCGCACCACGGCGGCATCCTGAGCAACCAGTTCACCGACGAGTGGTGGACCCGTCAGATCACCGGCAACCAGAGCGCCCTGCCCGCCGGTGCGCCCAACCCACAGCGTGCCGTGGAGGGCAACGCCGAGCTGCCGACCGAACTCCGCGAGCACGCGTTACGGAAGACGTACTACCTGGCCCGCGAGGTCGACCTCTCGAAGATCACCGTGCCGGTGCTGTCGTCGGGCAACTGGACCAGCTACCAACTGCACCTGCGGGGCAACGTCGAGGGCTACCTCGGCGCGGGCTCCGAGCACAAGTGGCTGGAGATCCACGAGGGCAACCACTTCACGCCCTTCTACACCGAGGAGAGCCGGCTCTACCAGAAGCGCTTCCTGGACCGTTTCGTCGCCGGCGACGAAACGGCCTGGCAGGACGAGCCGCCGGTGCGCCTGACCATCCGTGACCCGCGCGGGTCCTTCGTGCGCGCCGAATCCGAGTGGCCGATCGCGCGCACCGCCTGGACCCGCCTGTACCTGGACGCGGAGCGCGGCGCGCTGGGCGCCGAGGCACCCGGCACCGAGGCACGCGTGGACTATCCGGCGCCCGCAGGCGGTGTCACGCTGTTCACCGCCCCGTTCATCGAGGACGTCGAACTCACCGGCCCCTCCGCACTGCACGTGTGGGTCAGCGCGGACACCGAGGACATGGACCTGTTCGTGACGCTGATCGACATCGACTCCGAGGGCAAGGAGGTGACCTTCGAGGACGCGTCGGGCATCGGGAACCGCGGCCCGGTGGTGAAGGGCTGGCTGCGGGTCTCGCACCGCGAGCTCGACGAGGCCCGGTCCAAGCCCTACCGTCCGGTGCACCCCCACGACACCCGCAGCCCGCTGACGGCCGGGGTCCCGGTCGAGGCGGCGGTCGAAATCCTGCCCACCAGCAGGGTCTTCGCGGCGGGCCACCGACTGGGGCTGGTGATCCAGGCCGCCGACCGCACCGATCCCACCCGGTTCCGGCACAACAACCCCGTCGACCGCGCTCCCTTCACGGGTACCAACACGGTGCACACCGGCGGCCGGTACCCCTCGTACCTGCTGGTGCCGGTGATCCCGCCGAAGGAATCCTGAGCCTGCGGAACGACCCCTGAACCTGCCGAGGCGCTCGACCGCACGGTCGGCACGGCCGAGCGCCTCGCGCAGAGCAACCTCCAGGCCGAGTACCGGCCGGTCCCTCCATCGGAACATCGGAAAGGCCCGCTCATGACCACCGACAGCCAGTTGCCCACCACCACGAAGGCGGTTCGGGTCTTCGAACACGGCGGACCCGAGCAGTTGGTCCATGCCGACTACCCGCTCCCGCCACTGGGCCCCCGCGATGTCATGGTCGCCGTCGACACCGCCTCGGTCTCGGGCTGGGACCTGAAGTACCGCTCGGGGCAGCTGTCCGGGGAGCGGCTGCCCGGCCGGCGCGCGCTGCCGATGCCCCAGCAACTCGGCCGCGAGGCCGCGGGCACCGTCGTGGCGGTGGGAGACGAGGTGGCCGGGTTCCGGCCGGGGGATCCCGTCGTCGGTGTGGTGCACCCGGAGAATCCGTACGCGTCGCAGACCTACCGGGGCCTGGGCAACCTGTCGACCGGAGTCGACGTGCCCGGCCACGCCGGTCTCGGCTCGTACGCGCAGTACCTGGTGCGTGATCAGCGGCTCTGGCTGCCGCTGCCGGCACACGTCGACCTGGAGCAGGCGGCGGTGCTGCTCTGGCCGTACGCGACCTCGCACCGCCTCGTTCTGGACCGGCTGCGCGTGCGGCTCGGTGAGACCGTGCTGGTGTGCGGCGCCTCCGGAGGGATGGGGGAAGCCACCGTCCGCCTGGCCCGGATGGCCGGCGCCCGGGTCGCCGTGACGACCCGGCATGCCGACAAGGCCGGTCTCTTGAAGGAGATGGGCGCGGACCACGTGGTGGTCACCGCCGATCGGGCGGCGGCTGCGGCCGAGCTGCGGGACTGGACCGCCGGGACCGGGTTCGACCACGCCGTCGACTTCACCGGTGACGCGGACCTCTTCCGACTGGCGGTCGACGCCTTGCGGTTGGGCGGCACGGTCTGTCCGGCGGCCGGCAACCAGCGCACGGGCGGGTACCTGCCGCTCACGATGAGCGATCTCACCCGCCTGGAGATGACGGTCGTCGGTGTGCGCGGTGCCCGCCATCGCGATGCCCTCGAAGTCCTGGATCTGCTGGCCCGGGGGCTGATCGGCATCCGGATCGCCGCACGCTTTCCTCTGTCCCAGGCCAACCGGGCACACGCGCTGCTGGAGAACAGCACCGACCTCGTGGGCCGGGTCGTCCTCAAGCCGGGGTCGTGACGCTCTGCGGGAAGTGCAGGAGCCGGGGCTGCGCCGGCCACCGCGGCGGCGCCGTCCTGACGTCCTGACGTCCTGGCACGGGCTCAGCCGGGCTTGCTCAGGGCTCGGGTGACGGCCTCGCCGACGGTACGGGTCAGGGCGCCCTCGCACTCCAGGCCGAGGGCCAGGGCCAGCTCCTTGCCGTGCAGGTCGACGAGCGCCTCGGCCAGGTCCGCGAACGAGGCCGCCGCCGCGCGCCCGCGGCCCACGCCGGTCGCCACTGCCAGGGCGCCGATCGGCGCCGCCGGCCACCACCACAGCGACAGCACCGCGTACCCCGCGCCCCACGCGATCAACCGGGTGGCCGAGGCCAACCCGGTTCGTGCGGTGTCCAGTTCGGCCCGCGTGCCGTCGGGGGCGAGCAGCCACAGGTGGGGCCAGGCCACCGTCAGGTCCAGCCGGTAGGAGCGCCAGACGCGCTGGTCGGGGGCGGCGATCCGGTCACCCGTCCAGAAGGCGTGGCGCGGTGCGGCGGAGCCGATCCGGTTGCGGGCCGCGTAGCGCCGCTCCGCGTCGTGCGCGAGCGCGCCGGCATCGGCCCCCTCCGCGATCCTGGCCCGCCCGGCCGCCACCAGCGCCGTCCGGTAGTCGGCGTCGGCCGCCTGCCAACGGCGCAGGCGCCGCGCCGCGAGCCGACCGGTCAGCGGGCCCCGGACCTCGACCAGCCAGGCCTTCTCGACCCAGCCGCCGAGCTGCTGGGCGGCCGTGCCCACCGCCGCAGCGCCGGCCAGCACCCCGAGCGCGGCCACCGCGACCGTGCCGGGGCTGTGGGCAGCAGGCGCGGCGGCCAGGGCGTCCAGCCTCGCGCGCAGCCGGCCGACGTCGTGCCAGTGGCGCTGACCCAGGGTCACGGCGGCGCCGAGTGCCATCAGGTAGAGGAGTCCGGGCACGGCCAGCAGCGTCAGCCACCGCTCGGCCAGCTTGTCACCGAGGGCGGAGAGGAAGGCGGTCATGACCGCAGCGCGATCTCGCTCAGCGGCTGGTCGAAGATCCGGCAGCGCGCGGGCTCCTCGCCGTCCGCCGTGGGCGCCTCGACCCGCGGGCAGCGACCACGCGGGCAGGTGAGCACGGAGAGCAGCGGGTGCCCGCTGCCCGTGCCGGGCAGCGGCTGGTAGCCGGGGGACGGGGCCGCCCGGTACGAGCCGAGGCCGGCGCTGTGCCCGGCGAGGAGCAGCAGCTCCTCCAGTTCGTCGAAGGCCTCCTCCAACTCCTCCGGAGGCCGTCCGCCGCGCAACTCGGCGAGCAGGAATCCGGCCAGCCGCTCGGCCGGTTCGCCGGCCCCCAGCCCGTCCCGGCCGTCCCGGCCCTGCGTCAGCCGACGACAGAGTCCACCCAACCGCGCGTGGCGCTCCGCGTACCCCCCACCGTGCCCGACCTGGTTCAACCCTGCCCCCGTAGCGACGTCGACTGTGCGGGTCAGCATAACGACCTCCCGGGGCAGCCTCGTTGGTTATGGTGAGATGTCATCTCACCGGCCGTTCCCGCCTGTTGGGAACCATCGTGTGACGCGGGGGCGGGCCATGGCTTACCCGGAAGGGGCACCGGACCTGGCGGCCGCGGCCTTCGCCGCAGCCCAGCACTTCAACCGGACCCGCGAGCGGCCCGCGCTGGACCGGACGGTCGAGCTGTGCAGGGCCGCCCTGGCAGGCGCACCGGCGTCCGACGAGGTCCGCGTGAGGAGGATCGCCGCGAACCTCCGAGCAGCCCTGTACACCCGATGGACCGGCTTCGGCCGACGTCCCGACCGCGACGAACTGATCCGACTGGACGACGACTTCCCGGCGGCCAGGGAACAGTGCCGGCTCATCCTCGCCGAGGCGCTGGCCGATCGCTACCGGCACGAGCACCGGCAAGCCGACTTCGCCGCGGCGCTGGCCGCGCTCGGCGGGCCGCAGCAGGATCCCCTGGCGCAGGACAACCGCGCCGTCGCCCTCAACCTCCTCGGCACCCTGATGCTGTCGCGCTGCGAGCAGAGCGGTGATCCGCGGGAGATCGCGGCCGTCGAACGCGCCCTTCGCCACTGGCTCGGCCGGCTGCCGCCCGCGGACCCGACCCGACCGCTGATCGTGATGCCGTTGGCGATGGTCCGCCGCCGAGCGTTCGAGGTCGGCGGTGACGCCGAAGCCCTGCGGGAGGCCGTCGGCCTGCTGCGCAGCATCGTGGCGCAGCTCCCGACCGGCTCGCCGTGGCGCGCCGTGCTCCTGCGGAACCTCGCCGCCGTGCTCAGGGACCGCGTCGAGCTGCGGCCCGACGAGGCCGCGGTCCAGGAGCTGCTCCGGATCAGCAGGACGGCCCTGGCCGAGGCCGCGGCCGACCGGCCGGAGGGACCCGACCACGTCGCCGCGCTGGCCGGGCTGGGCGTGGCGCTGCGGATCGCCGCCGAGCACACCGACGGCACCGAGCTGCTGCGGGAGTCCGTCGAGCTGCTGCGCGAGGCTCTCCGGCGCAGCGCACCCACCAGCCGCTTCCACCGCACCACGCTGAACAGCCTGGGCAACGCGCTGCACCGGCTGGGCCAACGCACCGGCGACGCGGCGCTGCTCGACGAGGCCGTCGAGGCCCTGCGGCAGGCCGTGGCGCAGACGCCACCGAACGATCCGGACGCTTCCGGGCCGGCCAATCTCGCCGTCGCCCTGCGCGAGCGCTACCAGCAGACCGGCGACGCGGCCGCGCTGCGCGAGGCCGTCCGGCTGGCCCGGCAGGCCCTGGACTCCCCGGCCCTCGTGCGGACCCCGGTGAGCGACCTGGACAACCTCGGCGTCATCCTGCAGAGCTGGTACGACCGGACCGGGGACCGTGCGGCGGCTCGGGAGGCCGCCGACGTGGCGCGCGAGGTCCTCGCCCGGACGCCCGCCGACGGAACCGGTCTCGGCGAGCGGTTGAACCACCTCGGCAACGCGCTGCACGCCCGGTTCGAGGCGGACGGTGACCCGGCCGACCTCGACGAGGCCACCGACGTCGCGGCGCGGGCCCTCAGGCACACCGTGTACGGCGACGCCCGGCACACCCGCTTCCTGCACGGCCTCGGCACGAAACTGCTCGCCAAGGCCGAGACCACCGGGGACCGGGCGCTCGCGGAGGAGGCCGTCGCCACGCTCGGCCGCGCGGTGCTTGCGCCCTCCCAGTCGCCCGAGGTCCTCGCCGACCAACTGCGCTCCCAGGGACACGCCCTGCGCGTACTGCACCGCATCGGCGACGACCCCGGGGTACTGCGGGCCGCCGCGGACGCCTTCTGGCAGAGCGCCTCGATCACCGCCCAGCCGGCCTCGCGACGGATCGCGGCGGCCATCGGCTGCGGGTCGGCCGCGGCCGACGGCGGCCATTGGGAGGCTGCCCTGTGCGGATACCGCCTGGCCATCGAGCTGCTGCCCTTCAGCGTCACCCGGCGCCTGGTCCGCGACGACCAGGAACACCGGCTCGCGGCCGTGCACGGGCTGGCCGCGGACGCGGCCGCCTGCGCGGTCAACGCCGGTCGCCCGCAGGAGGCGGTGCTGCTGCTGGAGCAGGGCCGGGGCGTGCTGCTCGGCCAGGCCCTGGCCGCGCGCGGCGACCGGGAGCGGCTGCGCGCGGCGCACCCGGAACTCGCCGAGCGGTTCGCCGAGCTGCGTGACCGCATCGACGCGCTGGACGCGGAGGGGACGCGGCAGGCGGGCGCGGGCGACGGCACGGACGGCGTGAACGGCGTGAACGGCGTGAACGGCACGGACGGTGCAGCCGGCGCGGACGGTGCCGAGGACACGGACGGTGCCGAGGACACGGACGCCCGGGCGGTGGCCACCGCGGACGAACGGCACGCCCTGGCCGTCACTTGGGAGCGGCTGCTGACCCGGACCCGCGAGCTGCCGGGCTTCACCGGCTTCCTCGCCGTCCCGCCCCTGGCCGACCTGCTCGCCTGCGCCGACCGCGGACCCGTCGTGCTGGCCTACTGCAGCCGGTACCGCAGCGACGCACTCGTCCTCGGGCCACAAGGGGTGCGCACGGTGCCGCTGCCTCGTGCGACACCGGCGGCGGTGGAGCAGCAGGTGGCCCGGCTCGACGACGCGCTCGTGTCCGCCGTCGACCCGGCGACCGAGCAACGGGCCCAGCAGACCATCCGGGAGGTACTGGCGTGGACCTGGGACTGCGTCACCGCGCCGGTCCTCGACGCGCCGGGCCTGCTCGACGCGCCGCCCGACGGCCCGTTGCCCCGGCTGTGGTGGTCGGCGGGCGGCGCACTCGCGGCGCTGCCACTGCACGCGGCGGGCCGCCACGGCGAGGTGAGCGAGGCGGCGAACGGCCGGCGGCCGACCGTCCTCGACCGGGTGATCTCCTCCTACACCCCGACCGTGCGCGCGCTGGCCTACGCGCGCGCCCGCGCGGCACGCCCGCACCCCACCGACCGGTTGCTCGCGGTGGCCCTGCCCGACACCCCCGGTGCGGCCGCACTGGGAGGGGTGCGCCGCGAAGTGCGGGAGCTGCGGGAGCTGGTGCCGACCGACGTGCTCACCGGCCCCGAGGCCACCCTGGCCGGCCTGCTGCGGGCGCTGCCCGGCTACTCCTGCGTGCACTTCGCCTGCCACGGCGTGGGCGATCCGGACGATCCCTCCAACGCCCGCCTGCTCGTCCACGACCACCGGGAGAACCCGCTGACGGTGCGCCGGCTCTCCCGACTCGACCTGCCCCGGGCGCGGCTCGCGGTGCTCTCGGCCTGCGAGAGCGCGCGGGGCTCCGAGCGGCTGGCCGACGAGTCCATCCACATCACCTCGGCCTTCCAGATCGCCGGTTACCCGCACGCGATCGGCACCCTGTGGCGGGTGCACGACCTCGTGGCACTGCGGATCACCAGGGACATCTACCGGTTCCTGCGGGCCGACCGGCCCGACGGATCACCGGGCCTGGATGCCGACCGGTCCGCCGCCGCCCTGCACCACGCCGTCCTGCGGTGCCGCGACGCCTTCATCCGCAGCCCCAGCCTGTGGGCCGCCCACGTGCACTCCGGTGCCTGACAAGACAGGAAGGACCGCGATGAGCCGATGGTGGCACCCGCGTTCCCGAGCGCGGGCCGCGGCCCAGCAGCCGCCCGCGCCGGAACCCTCCCCGGCAGTACCCGAGCCACCTCCCGAGGCCCCGGACCGGCCCGGGGCGGGGCCGGACCCCGCTCCCCCGCCACCGCCACCGCCACCGCCACCGCGGGCGCAGCCGACGGCGGGCCACCTCGTCGTCACGCTCCAGCACGAGGACGGCCCCGAGCGGGAACTGGCCCGGCAACCGCTCTCGCCCCTTGAGCTGGCCGTCCTCAAGGCCGACGGCCTCCGAGCGCGCCTGGGCCCGGAGCACCCCGACACCATGGCCGCCCTGCGCGACCAGGCGCGGGCGCTGGCCGAGCTGCCGGATCGTCACGAGGAGGCGCGCGAGCGCTTCACCGGGCTCATCCGCCGCCAGGCCGCCGTCCTGGGGTACCTCCACGAGGAGACCCTGACAACCGCCGCCGACCTCGCCCAGCTGCTGCACGCGATGGGCGAGCTGGACCGCGCCGAGGAAGCCTCCCGCAGCGTCTGGACCAGCCGCACCGACCTGCTGGGCCGCGACCACCCGGCCACCCTCGACAGCGCCGCACAACTGGCCGCCGTCCTGGAGGACCTCCGCCGGGCGCCCGAGGCGCTCGCGCTGCGCCGCGACGTGCTGGAGCGCAGGCGCCGGCTGCACGGTCCGGACCACCCCGACGTGCACACCGACGCGAACGCCCATGCCGCGGCCCTGATCAAGGCCGACCGCTGGGAGGAGGCCGAGCAGGAACTACGGGAGCTGGTGGGGCGGATGGAGCGCGCCGTCCGGCCCGACGCCGAACTCCTCGCACCCCGATCCAACCTCGGCGCCGCGCTCTGCCGCCTCGGCCGCTTCGAGGAGGCCGAGCACGTGCTGCGCACCGTCATCGCCACCCAGGACCAGGCGGGGAGCGACGTCGGGGACCACGCGCTCCCGACCCGCAACAACCTCGCCGCCGTCCTGCACGCCCTGGGACGCTTCGCCGAGGCCGCACAGCTCCTGCGCGAGGTCCTCGCCGTCAGGACCCGGACCCACGGGGAGCACCACCCGCACACCGTCCACGCCCGGGACAACCTGGCCAACGTCCTGATCGACGCGGGCGAACGCCAGCAGGCCGTGGACCTCCTCCAGCGCTGTCGCGACGACTACCGCCGCCTCCTCGGGCCCGACCACCCCAAGGTGCGCAGCACCGGTGAACTCCTCACCCGGCTGCGCGCGCAGTCGGGGTGACACGGCCGTGCGGCCACGGTCGGGCCAGTCGGGCCAGTCGGGTCGGTCGGGCCGGTCAGCCCGGTCGGGTCGGTCAGCCCGGTCGGGTCGGTCGGGTCGGTCAGAAGGGCGGGATCTGCTCGGGGATGAGCCCGGCCTGACGCAGGAGCCCGTACAGGTCGGTCTCGCCCCAGAACTCCACGATCCGTCCGTCGTGGAGACGGTAGGACTTGACGCCCGTCATGGTGAGGTCCCGGCCGCTGCGGTCGTGAGCGTAGGTGAGCGTGAAGGCCACGGTGACCCGGTCGCCGGCCGCGAAGAGGCCGTCCACCTGGAGGCGGCAGTTGGACAGCCCCGGAGTCAGCACCGACCCCTCGGGATACCTCCGCCCCTGGATGTGCTGCCCCCCACCGTGGATCAGCACGTCCTCGGCGACGAGCTCCTCGAACTCGCGGACCTCCCGCGTCTCGAAGACCCGCAGGTACCGGCGGACGACCTCGGCTTGCTCCGGCTGATGGCTTCGGCTGCGTCAGACATGGCGGGACCCTATCCGCGAGCTGCCCGCCCACACCAGTGACTTGGCACGGCAGTGGCGGAAGCTTCACCGTCTTCGAACGAGCTGGTCAGCGACGTCAGCCTGACCGTTGCCCGGGTGTCCCCACCAGAGGCACCGTCCTCGACCACCCGGCCGCCATCGTAGACGGCAGCGGCGTCCTGCACGTGTTCGCCATCGGCACCGACGGCCGCGTCTCCTACCGGGCGGGCACGGCACCCACCGCACTCGGCGGCTGGCAGGGCCTGCCGCTCTGACCCGCCCCCGGGCCGTAGGAGGGATGCCAGTCGGCGGGCATCCCTCCTACGGCCGGAGGTCGCACTGGTACCAGATGCCCGACTTGTCGCCGAGATCGGCCGGGGCGGCCGGGCCGACCGGGACGAACCCCGCCTTGGTCAGCACCTTGCGGGAGGCGGCGTTCTCGTGGGAGGTGGCCGCCCGCAGGGTGTGCAGGCCGTGCCGCGCCGTCGCGATCGCGCACAGCGCCCGCACGGTCGCGGTCGCCACGCCGCGGCCGGCGGCCTGCTCCGCGACGCGGTACCCGAGGGTGGCCGTGCCGTCCGCCAGGTCGTACAGGTTGAACCTGCCGAGCACCGAGCCGTCCTCGTCGACGAGCAGGTAGAAGGCGCAGCCGCCGGACTCCTGCTCGGCCAGCGAGGCGCCGTACCGGTCGGTGAACCGGTCGAAGAAGTCGTCGCCGCGGTCGGAGACCGAGGCAGCGAAGTAGCCGCGGTTCGCCAGCTCGAAGGCCAGGACCGCCGCGGCCTGGTCGGCATGAAGCCGCATCAGCTCGGGCATTGCCCGACTCTACCGAGATCGAGCGCCGAGGCCACCTGGGTTTCCGCCGCCGGGCGCGTGGGCCGGGCGGCCTGCCCGAGCGAAAGCCGGAGCGGCCTCCCGGCCGACGCCGCCGCGGTACCCGGTTGCGGATGCCTTGTCAGCGCAGAACCTCGACGAGGAGCACCCAGGCGTTGACGGCGGCGACCGTGACCGCGAGGACGAAGGCGGCGGGCAGCCAGTGGAGACCGCCGCCGTGACCGGCGGCGAGGGAGGTTCCGGCGGTGAGCAGGGCGAGGGTCAGGGCGGCGGCGAGGGAGCGCCTGAGGATCACTTCGGTGGCCCGCGGGCTCCGGCCGCGGCCGGCGTACGCGGCTCTGCAGGGCGAGACCGCGCTCGCCACGGCGTTGACCAGGACGAAGGCGGCCAGCACGCCGGGGTTGATGGCCGGGGTCAGCCCGACGAGGCTGATGAGCAGGACGACGAGCAGCGCGACGAGGGCTTCGAGAGCACGGCCTGTCATGAAGCTGTGGCCCTCGCGCTTCTCGATCGCCAGGACGGTGCGGATGTTGACGCTGAGGCCGACGAAGATGAGGCCGCAGAGCGCCGCTGCTGCGCCGCCCGCACACAGGAACATGTCGGTCCAACCCTCAGTGGCGTAGCCGTTCATCGGTGGGGTCCTTCGCTGGTCTCGTTCCGGCGGCGCTGCACCGGTGTCGTGGTCATCGGGCGCCCAGGCGGTGGGGCCGGCGCGCATCGTCGCTCCGGCCCCGGCGTACAGGCGTACAGGCGTACAGGCGCACAACAGGCTCTGTGCGTTCAGCTGTTGAGGTGAGCCTTCGAGGCGAGGGTGGTGTCGAGCCAGTCGAAGGTGAGTTGCTGGAAGCGGGCCATGGCTCCCATGTGGCAGTGCTCGCCGGCGCCCTCGGCTTCGGGGAGGGTGATGAGGGTGTGCGGGCAGGTGAGGGCGGCCTGGACCTCCTGCGGCTGGCCGTGGAAGAACTGGTCGTTCTCGGCGTCGAGGACGAGGGTGGGGCAGTCGATGAGGTGGGCGACGCCGTCGAGGGTGTAGTCGGTGGTGCGGCGGACGTAGTCGGCGGGGGAGGTGGCGCCGAAGGTCCAGACGCCGTTGCGCAGGGCCCAGCGGAGCTGGGTGCTGGTCCGCATGAGCAGGTTCAGGACGGGGTTGGCGAGGTCGTCGCAGCCGCTCTGGACCCAGTCCCACAGGAACGGCGGCATGAAGCGGGTGTGGGCCTGGCCGAAGCTGTAGAGGCCGTCGTCCAGGACCAGGGCGGCCAGGCGGTGGTCGTGGGCGGCGGCGCGGGCGACCAGGTAGCCGCCGAGGCTGTAGCCCAGCAGGACCAGGCGGTCGGGGGCGATCTCGGGGCGGGTCAGCGCGTAGTCGACCACCGGGGTGACCACGGCCTCCCAGTCCGGGCGGAAGACCATGCCCTGCTCGCGCAGCGCCGCCCCCTGGCCCGGGCCGTCGTAGGCCAGCACGTTGTAGCCGCGGCGCAGCGCGGCGGCGCCGATGACGAAGTAGGCCTCCTCCAGGGTCGAGTCGAAGCCGCTGGTGAAGACGACGGTGGGGCGGGGGGTGCCGGAGTCGTCGACGAGGAAGAGGTAGCCGGGCAGGCTGGTGTCCTCGTAGGGGATGCGCACGGCCTCGACGGGGGTGTCCATCAGGGAGGCGGCGGTCGCGAAGGTCTCGCGGGAGAGGCCGGAGAGGAGCTTGACCTCGGGGTCGTCGGCGGGGTCGTCGCGGCGGTAGAACTCGGCGGTGCGGTAGTAGTTCGAGGCGCGCAGCAGGGCCTCGCGGGCGCTGACCCGGTGGCCGGTCGCCAGGGCGCGGTTGCCGATGGCGTGGACGCGCTCGGCGGTGCTGCGCCACTCGCGCAGCCAGGCCTCCTCGTCGCCCTCGGGGATGTTCCGGGCGGCGGTGACGACCTCGCCCAGGTCGGCGCCGCCGTCGTTGGCGAAGCCGGCGGCGCGCAGCGCCTCGAAGGAGAACGACTCGTCCTCGAACAGGAATCGCATGGGGTGCTCCTTGACAGTCGATTGGTCGAGACGGAACGGTGTCGTCTCGGCTACGAGAGGAACTGTAGCCACTGACCCACACGAGACGCAACCGTTCCGTCTCGGGTAGGTCTCCGACATGCCCTGCTCCCGCACCGAACCCCGGGAGGACCTCCCCCTGGGGACGGGCGGTCTCGTCGCGGCTACGGCCGCACGGGTGATCCACAACCGCCGGGCACAGGCGGGTGCGGTGTGGCAGAGCGGGTCCGGCCGCTGGGCGTCCAGACTCGTGGTCGGGGCGGCCATGCAGAACACCACCAGGAAGCCGAGACCACCGATGCACGACGCACCAACCGAGACCCGCCGCGCGGCAGCCGCCGGCCACCGCGAGGAGAGCACCGCCGGCTCACCCGCCCGCCGCCGCTTCCTCGTTGGCGGTGCCGGCGCGTTGGCCACCCTCCCCCTGCTCGCCACCGGCCGGGCCGCCGCACAGCCCTGCGGCCTCGCCGACCCGGCCGAGCCGCCGACGCCGACGCCGACGCCGACGCCGACGCCGGGCCAGGGCATGCCCACGCCGGAGGAGGTGCTGCGGTGCCTGGCAGAGGGCAACGAGCGCTGGGTGGCCGGCGAGCTCCTGCATCCGAACCAGAGCGTGGCTCGCCGCCTGGCGGTGGCCGCCGCTCAGGACCCGCTGGCGACCGTCTTCTCGTGCATCGACTCCCGGGTGCCGCCCGAGATCGTCTTCGACCGTGGTGTCGGGGACCTGTTCGTGGTCCGGACCGCGGCCCAGACCAACGACGACCTGATCCACAGCGCGGTCGAGTACGGCGCCCAGGAGTCCGTGACCCCGCTGGTCGTGGTGATGGGCCACCAGCGCTGCGGTGCCGTCGTCTTCGCGGTGGACGCCCTGAACAACGGCACCGAGGTACCGGCCCACCTGGTCGCAGTCGTCGAGGCCCTCAAGCCCGCCTACCTGGCGGCCGAACCCCTGCCCGGCGACCAGGTCGACAACACCGTCCGCGCCCAGATCCGCCTCACCGTCGACCAGCTCCGCGAGGACCCCCTGCTCCTCCCCCTCATCGGCGATCACCTGGTCGAGGTGGTGGGCGCCTACTACTCCCTGGACAGCGGCTGCGTGGAGTTCATGCGCCCCTGACAGGTGAGGGAGGTTTCTCGACGTGGTCGGCGCGTCGGGCGGCGAGGGGCCATCGGGCCCACCTCGCGGGGCCCCGTCCGGCGCCTGCCCGTGCGGTCACCGGAAGGCGTCCGACAGGCGGGTGAAGCCGTGTCCGGCGGCCAGCAGCCCGGGGAGGGCGGCGGCGAACCCGGCCGCCGTGTCGCCTTCGGGATGGTTCATGTGCGCGATGACGATCGAGCCCGGCCGGGCGGCACCGACCTCCTTGGCGATCTCGGCGGCGGAGTAGGTCACCCCCGCGTCGCCGTTGACGGTGAAGCCCACCACCCGTTGCCCCAACTCGGCCGCGATGCGCACGGCGACGTCGTCGCAGTAGGCCGTGCCGGGCCGGAAGAAGCGCGGTGGGACGCCGAGCAGGTCGGCGAGCCGGCCGCGGTTGGCGGTGAGCTCCGCGACCACCTCCCCGGCATCCTGGGTGCCCGCGATGCCGTAGGCGGAGCGGCCGGTGACCGACAGGGGGCGGTGGCGCGTTCCGTGGTCGGCGATCTCGAACAGCGGCTCCGCGGCCAGCCGGCGGGAGACCACGGGGTTCGCGTCGATCCAGCGGGAGTTGAGGAACAGCGTGGCGGGCACGTTCCGTTCACGCAGGAGGTCGATCAGCGCGCGGTCGTAGCCGTCGCCCCCGGGGCCGCCGCACGCGTCGAAGGTCAGGGCAATCTGCCCGCGCTCCCCGGGGAGCCGGTCGAGCACACCGGGCACGTCGGTGCCCCAACGCGTGGGAACGGTGTCCCGGTAGCGCGCCACCACCTCCGCGCGGTTCGCGGTCCCGGGGGTGCTCGGCGCGGCCGGGGTCCCGGGGGTGCTCAGGGAGGCCGGCGTGCGGGGAACGCTCGGCGCGGACGGGGTGGCCGGCTCGGACGGGGTGGCCGGCTCGGACGGGGGGCTCGGCGCGGTCAGGGCAGCCGAGGGCCGGGAGCGGGGAGCGGCGGAGAACAACGCGTATCCAGCGGCCAGCACGCCCACGGTGCCGGCCGTGGTCAGGATCTGACGGCGGTTGGGGGCCATGCGGACTCCGGCAGATCAGTGCTGCGTCGGCGGGGAGGTGCCCGGCCATGCTGCCACACCCGGACCGGACACCACGGGACGGCGGCCATGGACACCGGCCCACGTCGGGCCACCCGCTCAGCCGCGGCGCCACCGACCACGTCCTGGCTCAGGCGGTTCGCCGACGCGGAGCCGGCCAGGCCCAGCGTGGCGGCCACCGCCACGCCGCCGACAGCCAGCCGCATCGTCGTATGCTTGTTCCCCATGGACGTACTCCTCTCGGGAAGGGCGGTGGTTCGCTGCCTCCCGGCCGGCCGGGCCGCAGCATGGCCGGGTCCGGGCAGGCAGGCGCCATCACTCGGGTTCCTCGAATTCATCGGACGGAGGACGGATCCGGACCGCGGCGCTCCTGCCGCTCCCCCACGCGGCGTCCTCCTGCGACGCCCCCTGTCACCGGGCCACCTCATGCGATCCGTTCCGCCGCCCTCCAGCCTGCCGCCCCACCCACCACCCGGCATCCACCGATCGGCCCGTGCGGCGGACGACCCCCGTTCCCCGGGGTCCCCGTAGAGCGGAACCCCCTGGCAGCGGCGGCATGACCGGCGCCGAGTCCAGCGCCGTGACCGGCCGCGACATGGCCGCGTTCGACAGTCCTCAGGACGGGCAGGTACGGCGCGCCCGGCAGGATGGAGCCCGTGCCGAAGACCCCCCCGGAATCGATGCAGCACCACCTGCGCCAACGCCTCAACTGCCGTGCCCGCGCGCGGTGGCCGCAGGTGAACGCCGTCACGGTCCGCCTCCGCGCGGAATTCGCCTACGTGGCAGCCGAACTGACCAGCGGCCAGATCCTCCCGCTGTGTCGCCTGCGCTTCACCGGGGTGTTGCACACCTGGTCCTTCGCGCTCTACCTGGCGAGCAGCGACAGCTACCAGGACACTGCCCTGCCCAGCGGGCTGCCCGCCGGCTCTCCCGAGGAAGCCCTGGAATGCGCGGGTGACCTCTACCTCCGGCCGCACGCACCGGGCGACTGCGGACCGGCGCGCGTGCCAATGGGACTGTGGTCCTCATCGGAGCGCCGGCTTCGGGCAAGACCAGCTTCGTGCGGGCCCTGCTCGCCCGCCGCCAGATCGACGAGCAAGCAGTGGTGTCCAGCGACGAGATCCACGCTGAACTCTTCGACACCGCACCTGCCGAGGCGCACTCCGAGGCGGCGGACTCCCGGATCTTCGAGGAGCGCGACCGGCGGATCGCCGCCCGGCTCTCCGGCGGACGAACCGCAGTCGCCGAGTCCACGAACGTCACTCCCCAGGCGCGCGCCCGCCTCATCGCCATCGCCAGGCGCTTCGACGCCCCGGTGACCGTGCTGCGATTCGACCCGGACCTCAGCGTCCTCCTCCGGCAGCACACGGAGCGAAGCCGTACCGACCTCACGGCCGACGACGTCCGCGCCTACGCCGCGGTCATGGCCCGGCACGGCGGGGCCGACCAACTGCGCGCCGAGGGCACACACGCCGTCCACGACGTGCCCGGGGAGCGTCAGGGGACCACGCCGGCCGAGGCCGCCGCGCGGTTCTCCTTCACCTGACAGCCCAGGCTCAGCGGCTCAGCCTGGCCTGCCAGCTCTCCTTGGTCCTTCTGGACCTATTCGCTCGCTTCCTTGACCAGTTGGTACGAGGCGGCGAGCGAGAGGCTCGGCCGCGCGGTCCGCAGTGCCTTCACCGCCGCGACCTGGTCGTGGACGTCGATGCCCGATTCGCGGAGGAACTCCCGTACCCAGCGGCGGCGTACGAGGGCGTCGGACGCCGCCGCCGTCTCGGCGACGATGCGCAACGCTTTGTCCAGGCCTGCCCGCTCGCCCGCCTCGGCGGCTTCCAGAGCCTGTCGCAGGTCCGATTCCACCTGCAGGGAGTCGCGGATGACGACGACGGGCTCCTCCTGAGCCTTGTGCGACCGGAACACTGCACCACTCCTAGGGGTAGACGACGTGAACGCGCGTCCGGTCAGAGGCAGTTGGACCGGATCGCCGAGGCGCCGAGGATTTCGGGGGCCGCTCCCGAGGTGCCGTTACCGGTGGTGGCGGTCGGCGGAGCGGTCGGCTCGCCTGTTGACGAGGCGGGTGGCGACGTTGAAGAGCAGGCCGATGCCCACCGCGGCTGCGAGTCCTGTGATCGGATCGGAGGCATTCCCCATCACGGCCCCACCCACGGCGCCTGCGACGGCGCACATGCCCAGCCCCGTGCCCCATCGAGCGGTCGATCCGTCCGTCATGGCCCCTCCTACGGTCGATGCGCGCTCAGCATGTCACACGCTGCGGTACGGCCGGGAGACACCACGGCTGCTCCCCGCCTCCTCACCGGCGCCCACACCGTCCGCCGTCTCACCCTGCGCCCCCGCTCAGCCTCTGACCCCTACAACACCGGGATTCCCGGCGTCCACCTCTGCTCCGCCGCCACACCCCTCGGCGATCGTGACCCGCGACGAGATGTGCGGCGGCGGCGCCACCAGGCGGTTGCTGTCAGTCACCATGGTGTGAGCTGGATCCCCTTCTGACGGGTGCCGGCCGGGGGTGGCCCGTGACGGTCCTCACGCGCCCCGGGCGCCTCCTACCCTTCCTCGTAGACCAAGCACCGGGCCACTCCGGCCGCTCAGCCGGTCAGCCCTTGTCGATGCCACGTTCGGGCGCCAGACGCCGTGTCCGCGCTGTTTTCACGGCTCAAACCATCACAAAACGCCCAAAATGTCATGCCCTGCGAGGTTTGGCCGACCCGAACAGCACTCCCCGACCGGCCCGCGCGCCCCGCTCCACTACGACGCAGCGTCGTACCAGCACCCCTTGGAGCCAGCCGCCGACCCCGCTAACAATTGCGGAGTCGCCAGCTGCGACGGCAGTACGAACCGCCCCGCAGCTCCCCTGCGGCAGTCACCACTGGTGACCGCCCCGGCGCCGACACCCGCCCGCCGGGCCCCACCGGGCCCGCCGAACCGCGGAGCGAGGCGCCCAACCGATGTGAGGTCGAACTCCACATGCCCGTGATCACCACCCGCATGCGCAAGTCCGCCGCCCTGCTCGCCTCCGCCGCCGGCATCGTCGCCATCGGCGCCGCCGTCGCCCCCACCGCCGCCTCCGCCGCCACCCCGCAGCAGATCGCCGCCAGCATCGTTCCCGCCGACCAGCTCGCGTCCTTCGACCAGATCGTCTCCCACGAGAGCGGCTGGAACGTCACCGCCACCAACCCGTCCTCGGGCGCCTACGGCCTGGGCCAGGCCCTGCCGGGCAACAAGATGGCCTCCGCCGGCGCCGACTGGCAGACCAACGCCTCCACCCAGATCAAGTGGACCTACGACTACATGAACAGCCGCTACGGCAGCCCCAACCAGGCCTGGGCCTACTGGCAGATCCACCACAACTACTGATCGTCCCGATCGACCCGATCAACGGCCCCCGGCGGGGCCAACCCCGAGGGGCCCGGCACCCGCACACGCGCGAGCCGGGCCCCTCGGGCGTTCCCAGCGACAGCGACCGGTCTCAGCGGAACGCGGCCACACCCGCCGACCTCACCGCGCAGCCGACCAGGCCCGACCGAGGAGCGAGGATGGGTACGTCCCGCACCCTCGGCCTCGCCCTTGGCCTCCCCCTGCTTCCCCGCTTCCGCGATCGAGGAGGCAGCCGACGCGGTCAGGACGAAGTTCTTCGGGTTGGTCCCCGAGAGCAGCGGGCCGAGGACCAGGGCACGCCTGGCCGAGGCGAGGTCCAGTGACGTCATCCAGCCCGGTTCCTGGGCCTCGTCGCCCTCCCGGGGGCGCGACAACCACGTGCGCACGCCCAGGACGATCAGTCCGGCCCCGACGACCACCCGCCCGCAGTCAGCGATGGCGGAGCTCGTGCTGTCGGGGTCGTAGGCCCCGGAGAACAGCGTCACGACGGCGGTCGCCACAATCGCGAGCCCGGCGATCCATCCGCCCGCGAACAGCGCACCGTTGCGCTCGGCACGGTCGCCCGTCAGGATCAGCACGACGCCGATGAGCGGGAACGGGCTGAGTGCGACCGCCGCGGCCGTATTGGAGCAGCACCGAAGAGCCCTCCTGTCGCACGCCTGGTGACAGCAGTGTGCGTCCTTCCCCGTCCGTATCCCGGAGCCGCCTCACCGGTGCCCCGCGGTGCTGCCTCCGAACGGGTCAGCACCGCCCGGACAGCGATCGAACCCCGGGTGGGCAGGTGGCGGCCCCACGCCCACGCCTCGTGTCGAGCCGAGGCATGCCGGTGATGGGCGACCGTCGGGGGAAGATTAAGGGGTAGCAGAGGAGACCACCCCCGGACCGACACCCCGTTTGACACCGGCCGCAGCCGGAGCGGAGGCCCTCGGGGACGAAGCGGAGACGGCGCGGGGACGAAGGGCACGCGTGGACCATGACCGTGGTGGCCAGGAGGTCCTGGAGTTCGCGGAGGACCGCGTAGAGGGTCAGGCCGGCGCAGGGACTTTTGGGTCGAGCCGCAGCAGGGTGCAGAAGGCCTGGGCGACGGAGGCGAGGGTGACGTGGCGGTGCCAGCCGGAGTAGTTGCGGCCCTCGAAGTGGTCCAGGCCGAGACCATTCTTGAGTTCGCGGTAGTCGTGCTCAACTCTCCAGCGGATCTTGGCGATTCGCACCAGCTCGCGCAGTGGGGTGTCGGCGGGCAGCGTCGAGAGCCAGTAGTCGGTGGGCTCGGCGCAGTCGGGGGGCCACTCGGCGAGCAGCCAGCAGTCGGGCAGGGAGCCGTCGGCGCCTCGGGGGCGTGTCGGTTGGCCGGGCGGACCCGCAGGGCCAGGAACTGGGAGCGCATCTCGGCGTTCGGGTTGTGCTTGGTGGATTTGCTGCCCTGGCGCCAGGTGACGGTGCGGGCGGCCGCCTGTCCGGCTGCCAGGGCCAGCGCGCGCAGGGTGGTGTGCTGCTGGGGGTAGGCGGACACGGGAGGGCGGCCCTGCCCGCAGTACGGCGGGCGTTTCCCTTGGACCCGACGCCACGTCACCAGAACGAAGGCGGGGTCGGCGACGAGGTTGAACAGATCGTCGAACCTGCGGGGAGGTCATCGTTCACCCAACGGTGCGGCTTGGTCCGGATCTCCAGTCAGAGCAGGGCGTCGGTCTCGACAGGCCCTGCCGTGATGTGCAGAGTGCGGATGCGCGGTAGCGCTTCGTCGCTCTGGTCGAGGTAGAAGATGTGCGTGAACGGGGCACGCACGACGGTGTCAGGTTCGGTCTTCTTGGCGACGGTCGCCTCGCCCCGGAGGATCAGCACGTCCCCGACGGTCCACGTCTCGATCACCTCGTGCGTGGTGATGAGCGGGGCGTCGATCTTCACGAAGAAGTCCTTGATGGCGTCGACTCCGTGCACGCGGGCCGTACCGAAGATCATCTCGGTGTCCTGGTCGAGGTTCGTGGCGAACGCGGTCGCGAACTCGAGGGTGTCGATCTCGTGCATGAAGGCGTGGATCCATGCAGGGGCTTCGCCGCGGTCGGTGGTGGCGGGCATGCTCATCAGATCCTTTCCAGCGCGGGCAGTTCGGCGAGGAAGGCGTCGATCTCGGCGTTGACGGCCTGTGGGTTCTCGCGAGCGGCGAGGTGGCCGGTGTGCAGCAGCACTTTGAAGGTGGCGGTGGGGATCGCGTCGGCCATCCGGCGCACGGCGTGCACGGGGAACTGGCTGTCCTCCTCGCCGGCGATCACGAGGACGGGGACGTCCTTGATCGTGGCGAGCAGGCGGTGTTCGTCGCGGCGGCCGATCAGGATGCTGCGCAGCGCCCAGGCGACCGACTTGGGGTCGTTGGTGAGCACGAAATTCAGGAACTCGAGGAACTCCGGGCGTTCGGCCTCGGCCGTTGGCCCGGCGAACGCGCTGCGGGCCGCTTTCAAGGCCAGTTGAGGCATCTTCGAGTTCAGTGACAGGTACCCGGCCAGCGCAGTGGCCCAGACGCTCTCGAAGGTCGTGGGGAGCGAGGCCGTGCAGTTGATGCCGACCGTCCCCGCCGAGCGGTCCGGGTGGTAGGCGGGGAAGACGCCGGCCAGCATGCCGCCCCAGCTGTTGCCGATCAGCACCGCCTTGTCGATGCCGAGCGCGTCCTGGATCTCGACGAGCGCGTCAGCGCACTGCTTGAGGTCGATGATGCGGCGCAGGGCGTCGGACTTGCCGTGTCCGGGGCTGTCGATGAGCACCACGCGGTGGGTGGGGGCGAAATGCTCGTACTGGTGGCGCCACATGGTGCCGTCCATCATCAAGCTCGGCCAGAAGATCAGAGGCGAGCTGCCCGCCCTGCCGCCGTCGCGCACGTTGATCAACCCGACAGAAGTGGGGATGAGCCGCTCGGTGACGCCGTCGAGCCAGGTCGTGGTCATGGCGATTCCTCTCGTGACGGGGATCGTTCTCCACTCTCTAACCAGGAGCGTATTGCTACTAGTTCTTGTCTGCAACCATTGGGATCAGGTTCGAGGCCTGGATCGACTGGTGACAGACGCTGCACGCCAGGTAGGGCTCGGTCTCCTTGCCGCAGACGGTGTGCAGGAGCGGCCGGCGCGGGCCGGCGCCGGCAGCCTGCGGATCCGGTCCGCGCTCCTCGGCCCAGCGGGTGATCGCCACGATCGCCGGCACGACCAGCTCGCGAGCGGCATCCGAGAGCTCGTACTCGAACCACTGCTTGTCCTCGCGGTACGCCCGCCGCGTGAGCAGGCCCAGCTCGGTAAGGGCGTTCAGGCGGGTGGTCAGGATGTTCGCCGAGATGCCGAGCGCGCGCTTCAGTTCGCCGAACCGCGCTGTACCGAAGAAGACTTCGCGCAGGATCTGATAGTTCCAGCGCTCCGAGATCGTCGCGAGAAACGTCTGGCCATGCTGGAACACGACGGGCTGTGAGTCGTTCATCACGGGACCACCTTGATTGCAATTCGATACTAGTTCTACCATGATATCGGTGGAGGCCACGCGGCTGCCGGGACATGCGCGCACAGCGCCGTGCGGCTGTACCACCCAGGCGTCGGAGAGCGGGTCACCGGGTCTTCGCGAGGCGCCGGGCGCGCTGACGCGTTCTCGACCCGAAGGGCGGACCGGTGGGATGACGACCGGTCAGCCGGCCCGTCGCCCCGCTTCCGAAGCGGAACGTCCTCCATTCGAAGAGGCGAGCGGTTACGCGACGGACAGGGCCTACCCGCCGCTCGGGTACGCGGGCCTGCGAGAGCCGCCAGTGGCGGGCAAGACCGTCGGGCGGGTCGGTGAGGCAGTCCCCGTCCAGACGGGTTCCGGCTTGTTCGACCTGACGGAGGATCGGGCCGACCTCCATGCCTTCGACGCCGGGCAGCGTTCCGAGGCCCTCGGTGGTGAACCCGAACAGCTCGTCGAGAGCACGGCACTGCACGACGGCCTGGAGGTTGTGCGGAAACGGCACCGTCGTGAACGACTGGCTGGACGGCAACGGCCGCTGGCAGGGCCCCTCCCCCTCGGCGGCACCAGCCGCTAACACCACACACCACGCGCCCCGACACAATCAGTCGGGGCGTTCGGCGACCAGAGCCCGGACCGGTGGAAGCCGCCGGCCCGGTCGGCGTGGTGTCCGTACGCGGCGGGCCTGGACGGATGTGAAGGCCCTCTACAAGCTGACGGTGACCGCGCCGGAGAGGACGGCGCTCGTGTCCGTGCTTGACACATGTGGGGCCGGCTGATGCCCACGATCGAGTCGGCGATGTGCGAGGACGAGGCCACCGCCGGCCCCGGCGGCGCGATGACCGTCGAAGTCGGTGTCATCACCGGGGACCTGACGGTTCGCACCGAACGCCGCACCGACGGGCCGGTCGAGGTCAGGGTCCAGTACACGGGCGCCGACGAGTGGTACACCCTGCAGGGCAGCCTCGCCCGCGCGCCGGAGGGTGAGCTCGAGGGCTACCACCACCTGGTCCTGGACACGATCGAGGTCGGCGCCGCGCAGGCACCGCCGGCCTGATGACCCGCCGTGGGGTGGGTCAGGCGCTGCGCCGCCGCTTGCCGGCGGGGAGGTGTTCGATCGCCTCCGGGAAGTGGGCCATCCCGGGCCGGGACCGCGGGATTGGTGTGGGGTGGGTCAGCCGGTGACGGTTTCGGCATGCCGGGTGAGCCCGTCCAGGAGCGCGGTCTGCTGCTCGGTCGGCTTGCCCTCGGTGCGGGCCTTGTCCTGCTTGCGCAGCCAGGTGCCGGGCCGGAGCGCCGGGTCGGCTTCGCCGCCGGTGCGGTTCGCCGGGCCGTCGATGATGCCGCCGGCCGCGAGGTAGGCGAGCAGACGGCGGTAGGAGCGGTTCCAGTCCGGCTCCAGGCGCCACAGCTCGTCCAGCGCGACGAGCTTGGCGGCCTGGTCGAGGTCAAGGTTGTCGGCCTTGCGCTGGCGGCGCATCCACGCGCCCGCCGCGTAGTCGTCCGGCTTCGGGGCCGCGCTCGGCTTCGTGCAGCGCCAGGCGATCGACGACCTGCGCGGCTTCAAGGAGTTCATCGAGTCCCGCGTGGTCGACACCGCGGCTGGGACGGGCGCCGGCCTCGCCCGAGGCGCGGACCGGCCGGGTCGCGCCACTGCCCCGGCCGACGCGCCACTGCTGTTTGTCCGGCCCGACCGGGGACAGACGGGGGGCGTGCGTTTCAGCGGCATCATCGACACGAAGGGCGGCGCAGTCGCATGGGAATCATCGCGTGGATCCTGATCGGCCTCCTGGCGGGAGCGATCGCCAAGGCCCTGATGCCCGGCCGGGACCCCGGCGGAGCGATCGTCACCATGGCGATCGGGATCGCGGGCGGGTTGCTCGGCGGGTGGCTCGGGAAGATTATCTTTCATGTGCACTCCATCAACGGCTTCTTCCACCTCTCCACCTGGATCGCCGCGATCGCCGGCTCCTTGATCATCCTGACCCTGTACCGGCTGACGGCCGGTCGGGGCCGCTGATGACGACGGCCCGGCGGGTCCGGGCGCTGGTCGCAGTCGACCGCCGCGCCCGGCCCGCCGGACTGCTCGACAACGGCCCGGTCCGCGCCGGCTCCCTTCGGGCCGGTTCCCTGCGGGCCGGGCCGACCCGCGCGAGGGAGCGCGCCGCCACCGTGCGCGGCGCTGCCGCCGCGCTCGATCAGCGGCTGTTCGTCCGGGTGGCGCGGGCCCGGCTGCCCGGCGTGGGGCGGGTGCTGCCGGGGCTGAGCCGGGCGGCCGATCACGGTGTGCTGTGGTCGGCCGCAGCGGCAGGTCTGGCGGCCTGCGGTACCCCGCAGGCCAAGCGGGCGGCCGGGCGGGCACTCGGCTCGCTGCTGGTGGCCTCGGCCCTGGCCAACGTGGTGGCCAAGCGGATGGCCGGGCGTCCGCGCCCCGAGCTGAGCTCCGTTCCACTGGTCCGCCATCTGCGCCGGGCGCCGTTCACCAGCTCCTTCCCGTCCGGGCATTCGGCTTCGGCCGCCGCATTCGCGGTCGGTCTGGGCCTGGAGTCGCCCGCGCTGGGCGTGGCGGCGGCGCCGGTCGCGCTCGGCGTGATGCTCTCGCGCGTCTATGTGGGTGCCCACTATCCGGGTGATGTGCTGGCCGGTGCCGCGCTCGGCGCGTCGACCGCCGTCCTGCTCAGGCGCCGGCGGCCGGGGCCACAGACCCCTCCCCCACCGGCCGGGCTGCCAGGGCCGGCGGTCCAGCTGCCCGCGCTGCCCGGTGGAGCGGGCCTGCACGTCGTGGTGAACAGCGGCTCGGGCGCGGGCGGCCTGGCCGACCTCTGGCGCGACGCCGACGCCGACGATCCCCACCAGGCGCTGATCCGGGACCTGCTGCCGAAGGCCGACGTCCAACTGGCCTCGGACGGCGACGCGTTGCCCCAGTTGATCGCCGAGGCGGCCGAACGGGCCCGCGCCGACGGCGGCGCGCTCGGCATCTGCGGCGGCGACGGCTCGATCAATCTGGCGGCGGGGATCGCCGCCGAGCACGACCTGCCGCTCGCGGTCTTCACCGGCGGCACGCTCAACCACTTCGCCGCGGACGCCGGCATCACCGACTTCGCGACCGTGGCCGCGGCGGTGACGGCGGGCTCCGGAATGGCGGTGGACCTGGGCACGGTGACCGACTCCGGCGGCGACCGGCACCGGGTCTTCGTCAACACCTTCAGCATCGGCGTCTACCCCGACCTGGTGCGCCTGCGCGAGCGTTGGGAGCACCGGATCGGCAAGTGGCCCGCGCTGGCCCTGGCCGGCGCCCGGCTGCTCCACACCGCCGAGCCCGTCGAACTGGAGATCGCCGGCCGGCCGCGGCGCATCTGGCTGCTCTTCGCGGGCAACGGGCGCTACCACCGTCGCGGCGTCGCGCCGATCACCCGCGAACGCCTCGACGACGGGGTGCTCGACGCCCGGGTGGTCAACGCCGGACACCGATTCACCCGACTGCGCTTGGCCGTGGCCTGCCTGACCGGCGCGCTGGACCGCACCCGGTTCTACCACGCGACACGGTTGCGAGCTCTTGAACTCACCGACCTGACAGCGGTGAGCCATCTGAGCGTGGACGGTGAAGCGGTGCCGGCGCCCGACGCGCTACGACTGGCCTCGGCCGCCGGGGCGCTGCGGATCTACCGCGTCACCTCCTGATCGAACGCGGGTGGCGGTGGCTCGCCCGTCCGGCGAGGGGCTGAGCCGTTTGAGCCGCCCTCCAGTGGTCAGACGACACCTGAGGCCGTCGGCCGGCCCCGCGCGTCTCTCCCCCCTCACGCGGCGGGTCGGCATCCGGATACGGCCTCGGGCAGCCGCTCCGGACCCGGTGAAACCACCCGGGTCCGGGGCGCTTCCCGTTCACCCGCACGGCGGCACCGCCCTGATCGAGCCCTGATCAAGCAGACCCAGAAGCGCATGGCCCGCCCGCACGCCGAGGGCCTGGCCGAGTTCGTGCCCCTGCCGCAGGCCGGCTGGGCGAAGGCCTGGCACCTCAACGCCCAGGGCGCGGCAGCGGCGGCGACCTTCCCCGATGCCCGCCGAGAGCGGGGCGGCGCTCGGAGGTCGCGCTGGTTCAGGGCGCAGAGAGCGCGCCGCCCCGCCCCGTAACCGCTTCTGCCCGTGGCGCCGGGGGTTCAATCACTCCCCGCTCTCGCGTGCCCGGCCCCGGGCCGCCATGGTCGGGTACGCCAAAGCGGGGCGCCCGCTGGTCGGGCGCCCCTCGAGGCCGTGCGGTGCTGGCCGCTGCTACCAGCGGTACCAGCGGCCCCGGCTGCCGGAGGCGCCGGTGCCACGGGCGACAAAGCCCACCAGCCAGACCACCAGCACCACGATGGCGACCCACCAGAGGATCTTCACCGCGAACCCGAGGCCGAACAGGAGAAGGGCGAGCAGCAGGACGAGAAGAAGGGGAACCATCGTGACCTCCACAATTCAGTGTCGGAGGACCGGGTGCCCTGGTCCGGCGCCACTATTCGTAGGAATCTTCCGGTTCGGGTCGGGCAGGCGACCCGATGTCAGGCAGGACGGTGCACCCATGACGAGGAGAGTGCGATGAGCACGGGCGACAAGATCGAGAACGTCGGCGACAAGCTCAAGGGGAAGGTCAAGGAGACCGCCGGCAAGGCCGTCGGCAACGAGCGCCTGGAAGCCGAGGGCAAGGCCGACCAGGTCAAGGGTGACGTCAAGCAGGCTGGCGAGCACGTCAAGGACGCCTTCAAGCACTGAGCGCCCCGCGCGCAGGGGTCCCCGACCGCTTTGGTCGGGGACCCCCGCGCGTTCCGCGGCAACCTTCCGGCACCGTACCGCCGCCCCCACGAAGGAGACCGCCGTGCCCGGGACAGCGGCGAGGGCAACATCGGATCGGCGAGGGATTCGTAGACGCCCTCCAGCCTCGCCAACAGCCGCTCACCGCGCCCCCGGGCGGATTCGACGGACTGAGCGTCGCGCGGGACCAGCAGGGCCGGGACCCGGGAAACCGCACCGCCTACCCCTCCCGTCGATCATCGTCCCGCGGCCGCCCACGCTACCCGCGCCAGCCGGCCACCCTCAGCGGCTTGACGCGATCAGGGTTCGCCCGGTGATGAGAGCCGATCGAAGTCGACCTCGGTGGGACGGCCCAACGGTCCGGATCACGCGGCACCACTTCGCGGCGGCCGAGGAAGCGTTGCAGGGTGCGCCACTGCTTGTGCTCGGCGTTGGCGTGCTCCACACAGCTCCGCTCCGAGGACTGCTGATGGCGCTCCGCGTTCCAGGCGGCGACTTCCTCCGGTGTCGCGTCCTTCTTCGGTTTGAGTGGCGGGGCCTGGACCCGGCCTGGAAATTCCTTGGCCAGACCCCGGTATCCGGCGGCGACCTTGGCTTTGACCCGTGGGAACTGCTCGAACAGGTCGGCGATGCCCTCGGTGCGCACCGCTGTCTGGTCGTGCATCCGGCCGGGGCGGAACGCGCCGGCCCACAGGGTGCGGCCATCGCCGTCGGTGACGACGGTGGCCTTCTTGGTGTTCATCTTCTTCTTGCCCGAGACGAGCGCGCGTCGGCCGGGCTTGTTGACGCGCGGGCGGCGGGCCTGGACCTCGGTCCCGTCCAGCCGCAGTTCGACGCCCTCGGCCGCCGCACAGGCAAAGACGTCCGCCAAGGTACGAAGTCGCAGATCGGGGTGTCCCTTGACGGCGCAGCCGCGCGCCGCGATTCAGCCGTGCTCCACACCCTACGTCCACTGGGGCGGGTGAAGCGGTCGAGTGTGGATCTTCAGGCTTCGCCGCGGGCTGCCCGTAGACGTTCGCCACGCAGGCCGAGTTACGCGTCCGCCGGTTCCGCTGTCGTGAACGAGTGCTCCGGACGAGCCGGGCTGTCGGCGATGGATGCGAGACTCGTCGCCATGACGCTGTGCGATTACTTCTCTGCTGCTGACGACCAGGCCGCTTTGGCGGTGGCCGGGCGGGCCGGGGGGCCGGCCGAGGTCGTGCCCGACGTGGTCTTCCTCAAGAACATCGACCCGGTCGTCGCCATCGCCCAGCTCGAATCCGTTCTCACGAACTGCACCTATGAGGAAGCCATCCGACGCCCGCGGGCCGGGCAGTTGCTGTCCTCTCCGGAGGACGACGGCCTCCTCATCATCAGCGTGTCGGACAGCCTGGCCGAGGCCCTCGCAGAGGCGACGCGGGCCGACCTGGAGCGCATCGCCAAGCCGTGGTCGTTGACCGCCGAATTGCAGCAGAGCAAGGTCGACGCCTTCAACGCACTTGATGTCCTTGATGCCTTGACGGGCCTCGCCCGGCGTGCTCGGGCAGCCGACATGCACCTGTATTGCTGGTGGGCCCTCTGAACCGGACAGGCTGCCCGGGCCGGCTCAGTCGCGGCTGACGCGGTTCTCGTCGATCACCCGCTGGGGCATCGCGCTCCACACCCGGTCGGCGTGGACGTCGCGGCGGATCACGGTGGTGCCGGGCTGGAACAGCTTGGTGTCGGTCACAGTGGCAGTCTTCCCGGCTCCGGGGCCGGGAAGTCCGCTCGAAGGTGTGACGGCGCCTCAGGACTCCGGGAGACCCGTGGCGGCCGACCGCCCACCGGCCCGGCGGCTGCGGGGCCTCCAGACGCCTGCGCAGCTCTTGGCGGCCCGCGCGAGTTCCTTCCGGTCGGTGGCGTTGACGGTGCCGTCCAGGACGGCGGAGACGTCGGCGAAGGTGCCGTCGTCGAGAACGCGGCCCGCGCACAGCCGGACGCGCAGGCACGGGGCGAAGGCGTCGAGTCCGGGATCCGCGAGTGCGGGCCCGGTGTTCGAATCATCGAGTCGTGGTCGGCTGAGCATCGGCTTCCGGGAGGAGCTGGACGACGCTGACCCAGGGGAAGTCGCCGGTCTTCTGGAACGCGCGGACTCTCCAGCGTCCGCCCGGCAGGGGGACCGGGGCCTGCGCCGGTTGGCCTCGGCCGTCCGGGTAGGGCGTGTCGAGGTACCGGCCGGCCTCCGCCGAGTCCATGAGGACAGCCGGTCCATCGGTCTCCCAGGTCCCGCACTCCTCCCAGGACGTCACCGGGTCGTCCAGCGCTGCTTCGGTGACGGTGAGCAGCTCGGTGTCGGAGTCGGCGGCGAGCCAGCGCATGAAGGCCCGCTGTTCAGGCAGGTAGCAGGTGGTGGCGCCCTCGTCGCCAAGCACCAGCGCGGACACGGTGTCGTGGCCGCGCAGGGTGATCACCTCGGCCAGGCCCTCGACCTCGCAGGCCCGGTCGTAGTCGTCCGGCTGGTCGCCGTCGCTGATGATCATGCCGTCTTCGGTGCACCCGCCCCAGTGGGGCAGCGCGGACGCCGGGATGACGATCAGCGGACCGCCCATGGACTCGACCCAGGTCAGATCGAGGGACCTCCGGACAGCATGTCGATCAGAACGCATGGGCGCAGTGTGCCGCTGACCAGTGACAACCAAGAAGCCCGGGTGAGCACTGCCTCCTCCAGTGTCCATGCCACTGCTTCGACAGGCCCTTGCAGGTCCGGGAAGGTGACCAGTTCGTCGAAAAGTCGGCGGTTCTTGAGGCAGTGGTAGAGCTGGCCGAGCATGCGGTTGAACAGGTTGCGCTGAGCGCAGGCGTGCCAGGCGCTGGCGTCGTCACGGCGACGGCGGTGGTGGGCCTTGGCGCCGGGTGAGGTGGTGAGGGTGGCGAAGGCCCACAGGTAGCCTGCGTCGCGGCCCCTGGCGTGGCGATGCCGACGGCCAGGCGTCGGGCAGGTCTTCTGTCCATGGCTGCTCCCGAAGTCGTATGCCGAGCACCACTCCTGACTGCCCGGCACGTCGCCTACGGGACGGCCTTCCCCGGTCCGCACCCACGAGCCGCGCGGGACGGCCCGCCGCTCCCGCCGGGGCTCGGCCGCCCACGGCGTCGAGGCGCTCCCGGTCACGTGGTGACCGGGAGCGCCTCGAACCCGTCCGGGACTCGGGCCGCTCCGCGTCAGGCCGTGGCCCGACTCCGGCCGCAGCCCGCGCCCGAGGAGTCGAACGAGGGCGGCGGGTTGGTGATGAGGCCGATCGGGTCGAGTCCGGAGACGACGGATCCGAAGAGGGCGCCCACGCCGTTGCTCAGGACGCTGCTTGCGGCCTCGCTCCCGACGAGGCCGCCGAACACCCCTCCCACCCCTGAACCGCCGAACCCGGCCTCGGCTCCGACGAGTCCTTCGAGACCCGCCTTCTCGAGACCCGGCGTCCCCCATTTCACCGACTCCCAGCCGCTGTCGTTCGCCTGGGTGAGGACGCTCGACGCGAAGGACCCCGCACCGCTGGCCAATCCGCCGAGCAGCATGCTCGAGCCGAGTGAGCACTCCGGACCGCAGAGCCCGGCGAGACCGCCGGCGACCATGCCGGTGTCCGCATCGATCAGCACGTCCTTGACGTTGAGGTTGCCGTTGATGAGGCCGTTCGCGACGCCGCCCACCGCACCGCCGACCGCGCCGACGACCGCTCCGATGATGGCCGTGCAGAGCGGCCAGCACAGTCCGCTCCGGTCCGTGACGTTGGCCGGGTCGTCCTGGGCGTACCCGTAGGCCGACCGGCTGATGTCGATGGCCGGGTCGCGGGTGAGGAACTGGGCCGTGGCGGGGTCGTAGTACCTCGCCTGGAGGTAGAGGAGCCCCGAGGCGGCGTCCTGGTAGCCGCCGGTGAACGTGAGGGGTGTCGTCGCCGGCCCCGAGGACGAGGTGATCCGGCCGTAGGGGTCGTAGCCGAAGCCGGCGGCGACCGCGCCACTGCCGTCCAGCAGTTCCCTGGTCGATCCCAGCGAGTCGCGCAGGTACCAGTAGCTCGTGCTCCCGGCGAGCTGCTCGACGGCGCCGCCCGGCCCGTAGACGTAGCTCGTGGTGCCGTCGCTGAGCAGGTCGGCGGTCTGGGCGTCGTCCCAGGTGAACCTGGTGGTCGTGCCGCCCGAGGTGGTGCTGGCCCGCAGTCCGTTGCCGTCGTAGGCGTTGGTGCTGCTGCCTGCGGGGCCGGTGGTGGCGGTGAGCCGGTTCGCCTGGTCGTAGGTGTAGGTGCTGGCCGTTCCGGACGCGGGCTGGGCCTTGGTGCGGTCGCCCAGCGAGTTGAAGGAGTAGGTGGTGGCACCGGTGGGCGCCGACTGGCACGGTGCGCTGCTCGTCGGCGTGCCCGGAAGGGTCCAACACAGCTGCGAGGCCGCGTCGAAGGTCTGCGCGCTGCCCGCGACCGTGGTTGGGTTGCCGGCCGGATCGTAACCGTACGACGCCGAGTCGGTGCCGCTCGCGGAGGCCAGCCGCTCGGTGGTGGTGTAGCCGAAGCTCTGGGCCGTGTCGGGCAGGCCGCTCGGCGTGCTGGTCGCCACCTGGCCGGCGCCGTCCCGGGTGTAGGCGAGGGCGGCCAGGGTGTTGGTGCCGTTCGTGAGCGTGGTGCTCGCCGTCCGGCCGTCGTCGTCGGCCGTGGTGGTCACGGTGTCGCCGTCCGGGTAACCGGTCGACGTGAGGGTCCCGTTGGCGTCGTAGCCGAACCGGGTCGTGGCGTTGTTCCAGTCGGTGACCGAGGTCTGCCGTCCCGCCTTGTCGAAGGTCTGGACGACGGTCTGGGTCGGGCCGCCGGGGTAGACGATCGAGGTCGTCCGGCCGTCGTTGTCGTAGCCGTAACCGATCGAGGAGCCCGCGCCGTCGGTCTTCGAGACGATCTCGCCGAACGCGTCGTAGGACCAGGTCGTGGTGCCCGTGCCGTCGGTCATCGCGGTCCGCACCCCGCCGCTGTTGTACCGGTAAGTGACGTTCGGGGTGACACCGTCGGAGTAGCTGAGCGAGGTCAGGTGCCCGGCGGCGTCGTAGCCGTCGGTGACCGTCTGGTTGGCGGCGTTGACGCTGGTGCGGGGCTGCCCGTCCGCGTCGTAGGTGATGGTCGTGGTCCGGCTGTCGGGATCGGTGCGGCTGGTCTGGTGGCCCTGGCTGTCGTAGCCGTACACCGTCCTGGCTCCGTCCGCGTCGACGGTGTCCGCCGTGCTGCCGTCCGGGTTGTAGTCCGTGCTCGTCCGGGTGCCGTCCGCGTTGATGGTGGCCGTGAGCCGGTTCGCCGGGTCGTAGGTGTAGGTCGTCTGGTTGCCGTTGCCGTCGGTGCTGGAGGTGCGGTTGCCGTCGGCGTCGTACCCGGTCGAGGTCGAACGGCCCAGCGGGTCGGTGGTTTTGACGATGTGACCCCACGCGTCGTAGGAGAAGGCGGTGCACCCCTTGGCCGGTGGCGTGCATCCGGGGGCGGTGCCGGCGGCGCTTCCGTCCGGGTTGACCATCGAAGTCATCCGCCCGGTCGCGCTGTCGTAGCCGTACTGGAACCGGCTCCCCATCGGGTCGGTCTTGCTGACGGCCTCCCCGGAGGCGTTGAACGTGGCGGAGGAGGTGTAGCCGTCGGCGTCGACGACGCGGGTCTGGTCCCCCGGATGGGCGGCGTCGTCGTAGTAGTAGGCCGTCGTGCGCACCGGCGGGGAGGCCGGGTTGCTGTCGACGATCTCGGCGGACTGCTGCGGCTGGGTGACGGTGGTGCTCGTCGGCAGGCCGAACGTCAGCGTCCCGTCGTTCGTCCCGCCGGACACCGCGATGTGCCCCGCCTGGTCGTACGCGTACATGGTCAGCACCCCCAGGGGGTCGATGGCCGATGTCATGTCGTCGATGGCGTCGTAGGTGTAGGCGGTCGTGCTCCCGTTCCCGTCGCTGGCCGAGATCTTGTTGCCGTGCTCGTCGTAGGCGAAGGTCTGGACGTTGCCGAGAGGATCGGTCACGGTCGTCACGCCGAGGCTCACCGGGTCGTACGTGTAGGACCAGGTGCTCGGCGTGCTGCTGCCGTACCCCTTCGTCTCCGAGGCGAGAAGCCCGTTCTGATAGGTGTAGAGGACCTGGTGCCCGGCGGCGTCGGTGACGAGGGTCTGCCCCGCCGCGAGGGAGGGGCTGCTGCTCGGACCGTAGGAGAAGGTCGTGGTGCGGCCAGTCTGGTCGGTCTGGGTGACGACGCGTTCCGACGAGTCGTACGCCATGCTCATCACCGGTGCGGGGCTCGTCGTGGTGTCGCCGTAGTACTTGGCCTGGCGCCATGAGGTGAGCAGGTGGGAGGCGGTGTTGTAGCCGTAGACGGTGTGGTCGTTGTCCTGCGGGGCCGGGAGCCGCGTCGTCGCGGCACCGTGGACGTCGGTCAGATCGCCGGCGGCGTCGTAGGCGTAGGTGACCTGGCGTCCGGCCGAGTCGCCGAGGCTGGTGATGTGCCCGCCGCTCCAGCCGAGCGTGTACACGTGCCCCGCGGGATCCGTGATGGTCGACAGCTGGCCGCCGCTGTAGGCGAGGGTCGTCGCGTAGGGACTGGTGGCGTGCGCACCGGCCTGGTCCGTCTCGGCGAGGAGGTGGCCGGTGGCGACGTCGAAGGTGTAGATCTCCTTGCCCCTGCGGGTGAGGGTGTAACTGGAGCCGGCCTTGGTCAGCGTGGCGTCATAGCGTGGCGCCGAGGGCACGTACCCGGTGGCGGTGCTGGTGAACGTGAGCTGGGAGCCGTCCTCCTGATGGACCGTCACATTGCCGGTGGCCCCGTCGGTGACCGCGGAGAGGTTGTAGGAGAAGGTCCAGCCGTAGCCGAACGGCCCGTCGAGCGCGCTCCCCCCGTTCGGCCCGGCGGGATCGGCCAGGGCCGAGGCGTAGGTGCGGGTGAAGGACAACGGCATGCCACGGCCCGGCGTGGACAGGTCGGTGACCGTCTCGCCGTAGTAGCCGGTCGCCGTGTCGACCGGGTCACCGGCGGTTCGGGTCGCGCAACCGCACTGGATCCACGCCGGGTTGCTGCCGGTGGGCGCGTCGGTGATGCCGGGCGGTCCGCCGATCGGCGTTCCGGGGGTGCCGCCCTGGGGGAGGAAGGCGATGGCGTCGTAACCGACGTCGTACCCGCCTGGAGTCATCGCGCTCTGGTTCGACAGCTGGACGGTCGCGCCGGGGGACATCGCGAACGTCCCGATCGTGACCCACTGGTCCGAGCCCCAGGCCTGGTTGACCCGGATCTTCCACGGGCTGGCGTTGCCGCCCGGATTGACGACGTAGACGACGTCGGTCGCGCGGGCACCGGTCGCCGGGATGTGCAGCTTGACCTTGTAGTACTGCAGGCCCGGCAGTGTCGGGGTCCACGTGCCGGTGTTCATGACGGCGGCCTCAGTGCCGTTCTGGGTGTGGTCGAACATGACGTAGCCGCCGAAGCCGGCGCCGAGCTGGTGGGTGTCGATCGCGCCCGTCGGATCACCGTTGGCATTGGTGCCGTAGGCCATCGTGAAGGATCCGCCGTTGGACCAGTTCGAGGTCGACGGGCACCCGACGATGTTCAGCGGGGTCCTGCCCGCCGCCAGCCCGACCTGTGCCGCGACGATGACCGGTGGTCCGTTGGAGGTCGTCGGCACGACGTTCGTGTCCAGGGCACAGACCGGTGGGTGCGGGTCGGTGACCGGGGGCTCGGTGGAGCCGGGGCCGACCGCGTAGGCGCTGGTCGAGCACGTCGTCGAGCAGGTGGGTATCCAGGTGACCGGCGCGTGCCACCAGCACTCGTAGTCGGCCAGCGCGCAGGTGCCCGACTGCCCGCTCGCGCCCGGCGTGCAGAGGTTGGCTGTCGTGGTGCAGAAGGTGTTGAAGGCGGGGATGTTCAGCCAGTTGCTGCCGCCGTTGAAGTTCGCCTGCGCGTACGCGTGGGTGCCCGTCCGCACGAGCGGGGTGCCCATCCAGCCGAGCACCCGCTCCTGGTAGGGCCAGTCGGCCGGATGTGCCGCGTCGCCGTAGCTGTAGGCCAGGTAAGGGGCGCGGTTCGGCGGGAAGTTGGGGTTGACGGGGTTGTTCGCCCAGCCCAGGCCCCACGTCCCGTCCGGGCCGGTGCACGTCGGGCCGGGGGTGCAGCCGGTCGTGTTGCCGTGCTTGGCGTCCGGCTGGACACCGGTGTTGTACGCCCAGATCGCGAAGTACCAGTTCTCCAGGAAACGCGGATCGCCACCGTTGGCGGTGATCCCGGCGCTGTACAACGAGTTCCAGGTCCGTTCGAGGATCTGCAGGCCGGCGGCGATGTTCTCCTGGTAGTCCACCGCGATCTTCCACTGCCCGTGCGCCGAGTACTGCTGACCCGTCTGGCTCGCGAACATCCCCGTCGTCACCTGGGAGATTCCGTAACCGCAGTCGGCACCAGCGTAGTTGATCGTGTCGATCGTCCCCGCGGCACCGTAGTAGTCGGCGATCACGGGGTTGCCCGCGATCCCCGGCAGAGCGTGCCAGGACGCCTGGTCCCAGTTGGACTCCTGCGCCATGATCGCCTCGAAGACGGAGCGCGGCACGGTGTTCCAGGTGTCGCTCGACGGGTGCGAGAGCGGCACGGCGGCGAAGTCACCGTTGGGTGAGTAGGAGACCAGGCCCAGGTTGCCGAAGTTCGCGGGGCGGGCGTACGCCGAGCCGGTGAGCAGGTTCTGTTCGGCCATCTGGACGGCCCAGTCGATCTGGCTCGATCCCGGCTGCGCCACCTGGAACGTGGGGCTGTTGCGGGGCACCGAACACGCCGGGGTCGCGGGTGTCCCGGCCGCCGCGCCGCCGGCGCTGCTCGCGGGTCGGCTCTGCTCCGGGTCGGGGGCCGGCGGCAGGTCTGCGTTGAGGGCGTCCGGGTCGACGCCGTCGGGGACGACAGCCGAGGTCGCGGTGGTGGCCGGGGTCTCGGCCGTGCTGTCGTACGGCTGCTTGACGAGTCGTCCCGTCCTGGCCGCGAGAACCGTCGAGTCGGGGTTCGCGTCCGTCCGTTGCGCGCCGAAGACCGCGTCGCCGTCCATCGAGACCGTCAGCGGGTCGGTGATCGACTTCGTGTCGAGCGGGCGTACGGCGGCCCCCGCGTCCATGTGGTCGGCGCCCGTCACGATGGTGTGTCCACCGCGCCCCGCGAACAGCTGGAGTCGGGAGGTGTTCCCCGTGCCCGCGTCGCTGACGGCACCGTTGCCCTCGTGCTCGACGTGAGCCGTCCCGGAGCCCGGTGCGGTGACGAGGAAGTCCACGCCGCCGTCGGCTGCCGGGTGCAGATCGTAGGCCTGGCCGGGAAGGGTGGCGAGGGTCAGGGGGAGGCCGGTCCGCGGCCCGGACTCGGGCACCGACACCAGCCGGGAACCGAGGACGCCGACCACTCCGTGCGCGGTCGGGACCACCGACGTCAGCTGGCCCGCGATCCTGGTCGTGTGCTCCACCGTGCCCGACGCCAGCGCGGCCGAGACGACCTCGGTGGTCTGCTGGTCGTCCCCCAGGGCGGCGGTGAACTCCGCCTCGTCGCCGGTCCCACAGCCGGGAGAGTGGTAGGCGAGGGCAACACCGCTGGCCACGGCCCGCACGCGCCCCGTCTCCAGGTCGACCGAGTACGCGAAAGCGCCGTGGTCGCGTCCCGCCGTCGAGTTCGCGGCCGAGAGCGGGGCCACCGTCACCGCCGCATAGCGACCGTCGCCGGACACGCACTGGTAGCCCGTCCACGACGACTCGTCGAGGCCGCCGGGCTGCAGCACGGCGATCTCGTGCCACGCGAATCCCGATTTCTCGCGCGAAACCTCGAGGTGATAGCCGTGGCCGTCACCGGATCCCGATACCGCGAGGTCGGGGGACGAGGCCGCGGCGGGACCGAAGTCGGCGGCGACGCCCTGCCGCAGCGGCGCGTTCGGGCGGCTCGGCGAAGCGGACGCGGTGACCGCCGCCACCCCGTTGGCGGCCAGACTCAGACAGAGCGCGACAACGACCCGCCTCGTCCAGTGGTGCGGTGTGAACCACCGCGGAACGACTCCGTGTGCTGCAGTCCGCATCGCATCCCCAGTCGGTGCCTGGCTCATCCTGCGTTCGCCCCGCCGGCGGCGATGATGTGCGCCGCCTTGCCGAGCCGGTCGTCAAGGCTCTGTTCGAAGGCCGAGAGGGCTGCCGCATGCGACGCGATGTACTGCTTGTCGTACGCGGTCTCGACGGCTACCGCCACACCCATCAGGTTGGTGGACAGCTTGCAGCCCAGATCGGCGGTGGCGGTGGCGATCTCCTGCGGAGTGTGGGCGAGAAAGACCGCGCCCGGCCGCTCCGCGGACCGCCACTTCGGGTCGTCGTAGGCCGCCCAAGGAGAGGCGTAGTCGAAGCCCTTGGACTTCATGCAGGTGCTCCACCGGGCGTTGACGTCGACCATCCGGGGATCGGTCGCCGGAACCTTCGGCCCGCCGTCCGGCAACTGGCCGGAATCCGCGGGCATCGGCGGATCTCCGACCTCCGCTCTGCCCTTCCCCAGGCACCCGTGGTCGGGAACGCTCTTCCCGTCGAACACGGTGACGGCCTTGTTCGATCTGTCCACTCCGTCGAGAACCGCGAGCACCGCATCGGAGATGGTCGGCTGGGCGCCGGCGTCGCTGACACCGACCGCGTCGTACCCGTTGCTCCTGGGGGCGGCCGGATCGAAGAAGCCGTAGAGCACGGAGCGACTCTTGAGCTCCCGGGGCGTGTCGCCGAACGCATCGCCCCACTGCGGAGCCGGATAGCTCAGGCCGTAACTCTGTACGCACTGCCGGGTCACGACGGTGGAGGCTTGGAACAGCGTCCTGGTCTGCTCGACGGTGACGTCGTAGCGATCGATGGGCAGGGTGATCTGGTCCACCGAGGTGATCACCGCGATGGGACCGAGCGGCGGTGGTGCGCCGTGCGGCGTCGCCGTGCCGCGGGCGCAGGAGGCGGCGGCGATCAGCACGGCCAGAACCGCCGCGACCCTCGTCGTCCTGGTACTCGAAACGGTCTTGATCCTCAAGATGCGACCTCGGTTGGTCCCGGTTGTCACTCGTCGGTGGTGGCGGCCGCCTCCGGGACCGGCGACCGCCACCACCGAGAAGGCGGCACTAGCTGGTGATGTAGATCCACTGCGTCGTCCACAGGCAGCCCGACCCGCAGTCGGGCAGCACGATGCCCCGGCCCGGAGCGAAGTGGACCGGTACCCAGCCCGAATCGGCCACGACGTAGCCGGTGTTGACGCTGCTGCCGACCCCCCACGTGCCGGGGATGTCGGCCCAGCCGGGGCCGGTGTTCCCGTCCTTCCGCAGCCCGTAGCAGTAGTCGGGGCCGCCGCTGTATACGGTCACCCCGGCAGTCGGGCAGGAGATATTGACAACGGTGGCGTCGGCCGGCGCGGCCATGGCGACGCTGCCCGCGAGGATGCCGCCGGCAACGGCGATCGCCGCAAGCTTCTTTCGGACCCTCAACATCGTGTTTCTCCGTTCGTGCCGTTCGGCGTCACTGGTCGCCGTCGACCTCGGATCGCCGGGTTCTGCCTCCGGAGCAGGAGCCAGGTCTGGAGTGCGGCACGAGTATCGCCGCCCGCTCGGGGCACGAGCCAGGGATTCGGACCGTCCCGGACAGTCCCGGACGTTCGAGGACGGTCTGGCACGAACCGGCCTCGCTGCGAGTGGTGTTGACGTGAAGCTGCCGGCCGTCCCACACGAGCCCGGTCCGGGCCCGGGACCTGGCTGGACGCTCCCGGACAGCCTCGGACACGGTCCGGTCGCGCACGGCGGCCAGAACGTGGGTGGAGTCGGTGCGCTGAGTGGCAGGGGCGGCTGCCATCAGGGCGGCGTGGAGCACGAGCATCTCCAGAAGAGGATTGACGGCTCGCCAGGTGCGAGAGCAGCGGGCATTCTCTCCTGAGATGATCTTGAAGCCTTGATTCGCAGACCGGGGCCGCGGTGAGCGGATCAACACAGGCGGCTTCGGCCGATCCCCTCGCCGGGGTTCGCCGAAGCGCTCGACGCGCGACTCGCTCCCGGGCACTGCGTTCCGCCGTCCTTCCCCGCCCAGCCGTGATCAACATGCAGGAGTACCACGTGAGTCAGACCAGCACCCTGTCCCCCGACGACCGTCAGGAGGCCGCCGCCCCGGACCGTCGGCCCTGGCTGGTGCGACGGGGGCTGCTCCTCGAGTCCGGCCCCCAGCGCCGACTGGCCCTCGGCGGCTTCGTCAACCAGCTCGGCACCGCGGCCTTCCTCGCGACGGCGCCGCTGTACGCGATGCGGGTGGTCGGCCTGTCCATCGGGCAGGTCGGCCTCGGCCTCGGGGTCGCCGGAGTGGTCGGCCTGCTCGCCGGCCCGCCCGTCGGGCACCTCGCCGACCGCCGCGGCCCGCACGGCGTCTTCCTGGTCACCCTGCTGATCCAGGCCGTGGCCATGGTGTCGCTGCTGTTCGCCCACTCGTTCGCGGCGTTCATGGCGGCGGTGGCGGTGACCGACCTGGCCGGCGCCTCGGGGGGCGCGGCGCGCGGCCCGATGATCCGCCGCTTCGGCGGTGACGAGGTGCCGAAGTTCCGCTCCTACCTGCGCTCGACCGCATTCCTGGCCAGTACCTTCGGCGCGCTGGCCGCCGGTGCGGTGATCCAGCTCGACTCCGGCACCGCCTACCGCGCGCTCATCCTCGCCAACGCCCTGACCTTCGTCGGCTGCGCGGCCGTCATGCTCCGGCTGCCCGGGCTGGAACCGCTGCCGGCCTCGACCGAGTCGGACCGGTGGCTCGCCCTGAAGGACAAGCCGTACATGGCGTTCGTCGTGCTGGACGGCATCCTGTGGATCCAGGGCGAGGTGGTGACCTACGCGCTGCCGCTGTGGGTGGTCCTGCACACCCATGCACCGCGCTGGTTCACCGGCGTCGCGCTCGCCGTCAACACCGTGATGGTGGTCCTCCTCCAGGTCCGCACCAGCCGCGGGATCAAGGGCGGCCAGGTCGCCGGCCGGGCCACCCGGCGCGCCGGGGTGGCGTTCCTGGTCGGTATGGGGGTCATCGCGACGGCCTCGGGCCTGCCCGGCTGGGCCGCCGCGGCGATCATGACGGCCGGCGTCGCCATCCACACCGTGGGTTCGCTGTGGCACGCGGCCGGGTCGATGGAGCTGCGGTTCCGGCTGGCCCCCGCGCACGCGCAGGGACAGTACTCCGGCGTGTTCGGCATCGGCATGGGCCTGTGCTACACCATCGCCCCCGGCCTGCTCGGCCTGCTCTGCCTGAACCGGGGCGCCCCCGGCTGGCTCGTCATGGGCGGCCTCTTCGTCGCCGCCGGCCTCGCCATGCCGTTCGTGGTCCGATGGGCCGGACACTCCCGGGAACTCGGCGCCTGAACCGCCAGACCAGAGCCCGGACCAGCCCCCCGAACAGCCCGGCCCCCCTTGAGCAGACCCCGGCCTGCACCAGAGGCCCTGTCTCCACGCACGGACAGACCGAGGATCACCCGGCCGATCCACCGCATTCGAACGCATGCTCACCAAGATCGGAACGACAACGGCTTCCGAGTGGGACTCCAGGGAGTCCCACAATTGAGCAGCAACTACGGGGTCCTCCTGACAAGATCGCCCTGCCATTCAGCTCAGCTGCCAAATCGTGTATGACTATGTGCCAAAAGCCCGAGCCTCCATGGTCTCGGCGATGTGTGATCAACCCGCGGCCCACTATCGGACCGCTTCGTAGTTAGAGGGGGACCCCATCAGCAGACAGAGTCGCGCCCTGGGTGGCGTCATTGGCGCGCTGCTCAGCGTCACCGGTCTCGTCGGTGGCGCCAGCTCGGCCCAGGCCGCCGGCACCGGCTGCCTGGCACCGATTCCTGGCAGCAGACTCAGCGGCGTGCAGATCAACCAGCTGGCACCCGGACAGGGTCTCAAGAGCCCGGACGGCAGCCAGTCGATGCAGGGTGGGTGGCCCGGGCAGGCCTCCGTCGACCAGCTGGTCATGCAGACGGACGGGAACCTGGTGGTCTACGCGCTCACCCCGAGCGGCTCCATGGGCCCCGCGATCTGGAGCAGCGGCACCTGGGGCCACCCCGGCGCCCACGCGATTGCCCAGGATGACGGCAACTTCGTGGTGTACGACACCAACGGCTCGGCCCTGTGGGCTTCGGGGACCTGGGGCAGCAGTGGTGGCACGCGACTGCTTGCCGACGGAGACCTGCTGGTCGGCGGTGTCGCCGGCCGCCTGGGCTGGGCATCCGGCACTCGTGAGAAGCCATCGCAGTGGTGCCCTGCCAACGGGTCGTGGGGGCCGGGACTGGACCCGACGACCTTCGTTGGCCTGGAGCCCCGCGAGTGGATGCAGTCGCCCAACGCCTGGCTGGTCTTCCAGCCCGACGGCAACGTGGTGATGTACCGCAAGCGGGACAACGCCCCGATCTGGAGTACCGGCACCTGGGGGACGCACAGCACCGACCTGTTCCTCCAGGGGGACGGCAACCTGGTCCTGAACGGAAGCGGCTACGGCTACCCGGGGTGGGCGAGCGGCACTTGGGGTCACCCGGGCGACCACGCGGTGTTCCAGACCGATGGCAACTTCGTGATTTACGACGCCAACGGTACCGCGCTGTGGAGCTCGGGCACCTGGCAGACCGCCAACCAGTAAGTCGGGGCTGATACCCGGGCCCCGCAGCTGAGCGGCAGCTGCGGGGCCGCAGCATTCCCGGCCTACTCCGCCGCTGGTCGATGCTCGATCACCGGCAGGGGCGCCAACGGCTTCCGTCCGGTCAGCCCCAACTGCCCACCCACCCTCGCAGTCCGTTGGTCGAGCTGCCTGGAGATCAACTCCCTCCGCTCCGGTCACGGGTGTCGGCGAAGGCTTGAGCGAGCCCCCGGCGTACGGGACGCCGGCTGGCTTCAGCTCCATCAGCACCCAGCCCACCCGTCCCGCCTTTGCCTGTCCTTCCTCGCCGCTTGCTCGCAGTCGCGCGTTCGCGGGCCCGGGCTGCTCGGCGAGCCGAACGTGCGCCTCGCCGAGCAGCCCGACCAAGAGCGCCCGAACATGCCGTTGGCGGCGCTCGTGGAGGTGGTGGGGCCGGTGAGAGCGCCGGCCTCTGCTTGAGTACCGGTCTGACGGGTCGGCAGCCGGCGGGCACGGTCCCCGGGCCGGGGGCCGGGGGCCGGGGGCCGGAGGCCGGGGCCGAGCCGCTCGGCTGTCGTAGGGGATCGTCGGGTTGAGGCCCTGCTTCGGTTCCTCGGGCGGTGCCCGGGCGTGGTCGAGGGCCGGCGCGGCGTTCTGGAGAGCCCTGCCCATGGGCGCCGGTACCGGTTGCGTTACGCGGTGCGGATGTCCCACCACTGCTGGGACTGGAAGTTCTTGGCCCACAGCTGTGCCGGGGCGCCGTTGCCCGCGACGGTGGCGTTGCGGTCCAGCACGGTGTTGTTGTTGTTATTGAAGCGGACGTTGTAGATGGCCAGGTCACCGGAGGGGTGATACCACTCCTGCTGGGTGGTGCCGTTGCACTGCCACAGTTGGACCCTGGTCCCGTTGTTGCCGGCTCCGTTGGTGTCCGCGTCCAGGCACATGCCCGGGAACCGGACGTTCTGCAGGCTACCGTCGGTGGACAGCAGCCATTCCTGCTGGGTCGAGCCGTTACAGGCCCAGGCCTGGACCCTGGTGCCGTCTCCGCCATTGGTGGCGTCGGCGTCCAGGCACTGGTTCGGGGTCGGCCTGTACAGGCTGTAGATTCGCACGTAGGAGACCGGGCCGGCGGCGGGGGTGGCATCCGCCGCCCGGGTACCGGGCGCTCGGCCCTTGTCCCAGTTCACCTGGTGGGAGGTGGCCGAGGCGCTGCCAGGCGTACCGACCACCGACTGGCCGTCGGCGTAGGCCGTGCCTGCGCCCGTCGTCACCGCGGCCATGAGGCCGGCCGCGGCGGCTGCTGTCCCGAGAGTGTTCTTGATCATGCTCTGCTTCTCCTTGATGGGAGTTGGTCTCAGATGACGGTGGCCGGCGCGCCTTGGTGTGGCTGGCGGCGCTGTGCCCGGCCGATGTGAATCCTTCGGTTTTGCGCTGAACTCCCGCCAGAGCAGGGCGACATCGTGTGACAATCACACATGCCGCAGCCGTGTGAGCTGCGGTTTGGGACGGCGTTACACGCACTTGGTAACGCACCGATCCGGGGGGATCATGCCGTGCCGTACTGGACCGCGCTGCCCGACGGGCTCAGCCCCGCACACCGGCAGCTCGTGGAGGAACTGCGGGCGCTCAAGGACGAGCACCGGCTGACGTTGAAACAGATCGAGCGCCTGACGCACTACAGCCATGCCTCCTGGCAGCGCTGGCTCAACGGCTTGCGCCCCATCACCCGCGAAGCGCTGGAGAGCCTGATCACCGCGCTGGGCATCGACGGCGACCGGCTTCTGCTACTGCTCGACCACCCCGACACCGACCAGCCGCCGATGTCCGAACTGCGGTCGCTCCCCGGAGCAGCGCTCGAGGACCCGGCACCGGAGCCGACGCCGACACCGGCCGCCGGTCCCGGCGCCGGCGCGGAGCAGCCGCCCGAGCCGGGGACGGCCACGACAGGCGGCGAGGAGCAGGCGCCTGCCCCGGTCGCGGCGCCGCTCGGCGATGTCGAGGAGGCGGGCCGGGCGGTGGGCGCCGGCGATGACGCGCCGCTGGTGGACCACGCGGACGAGGCGCCGTCCTCGCTGTCCGGGGCGGCGCCGCTCTCCCGTCGTACGGGCCGGCTGCGGCGGCCGGTGCTGGCCTTGGTGCTCGGTGTGCTGCTGGGCATCGGCTCGACGGCGGGCCTACTGAAACTGCAGGGCCACCCCGCCGCGAGGGCCGCGAGCACACCCTGCCGCTGGTTCCAGCCCGGCCCGAACATTACCGCGGCGCTGCCTACCGGGCCGGGCTGGTCCAGCCAGGTGCCGATGGCGTCGGACCAGCCGACCGTGCCGATGCCGCCCCTGCCGGCCAGCCCCTCCGCGGTCCCCTCGCAGCCGAGTCCGGCCGCCGCCGCACAGGACCAGGCCGGACCGGCGACAGCCCCGAGCTGGGTGGCCCAAACGGCATACGACCGGCAGGCCACCACCACGACCGCAGGTGCAATCCTGGCGGTACGGTCCCCCGTCACGGCGGGGGACGCGCTGATCATCACGCTGTTCCTGACCGACACCTGTCCCGGCACGGTGACCGTCACCGACTCCCAGGGCGACCGGTTCCAGGACGTCGGGGACGTCACTGGCGTCGCGCGTGAGCGCCTGCTGGTCCTGGCCGCCTTCGACGTCCGGCCGCTAGCGGCCACGGACTCGATCAGGCTCTCCTACCTGGATGCCGGCAGCTACACGGTCACGGTCGACGAGTTCCGGGGCATCCACGCGGTCCGGGCCGGCATCGAGCGCTTCGGCGAGGTGGCCGCCGGCGATGACTCGGGCAGCCAGGCGACCACCACCTGCGAACCCGGTGACCTGGGGATCGCCACCGCCGGCAGCAGGACCTACGCCGCAATGTACTTCAACCCTCCTTGGCACATGTTGCCGGTCGTTCCGCCCGCCCCCTACAACCTGCGCACCAGCTGGGACACCACGACAACCACCGGACCGTGCCAGGCATCCGGTGCCGTGTTCTACAACGAGGTCATTTCGTCCGTCCTCTTCCACTGACTGACGGCACTACCGCCTCCCACCACAGCCGCCGCCAGGACCGGGGCGCTGGCCGGCTGCTGCTGCGGGGTTCACCTCGGCGTCGTGGTGGAGCGCGCAGGGCTTTCCCGCCCGCGGCGGCGACCCGCGGGCGGGCGGGGCCGGCAGGCGGGGGCGTGCGACGGTGGCGGTCAGGTCCCCAGCGGCTTCCAGGCGTCGACCAACGTACGGCAGCCGAACAACTGCTCCTGGGAGGTGGCCGGCGTGTGCGCTGTGACGGCTGCGTGAGGTGCGGTGGCCGCGGTGGGCGATGCGCTGGCCATCAAGATCATCGGAAGTGCTGTGCAACCACCATACGCACGCCGGGCCGTAGCCATTGCCGTGGCCACGGCTTCCGCTCCGGCTCTGGTCGGGTCCTGCCCGGCGCAGGCGGCCCAGGGTGCCGGAACCCGGTAGCGCCATCGAGTCCGGGCCCGTCGACGGGGCCGGAAACCCAACATGGCCCGGAACATTCTCCTGCGAGGGATCCGGCGGACTGTCCCTTCCCGGTCAGCGGGCGCGGGCCGGCTGCTGGACAGCGCCAGCTCCAGCCGCCCGGCGCACGAGAGGCCGCTCAGCGTCGCTCCTCGGACAACCGGCACAACAGACCAGCCCCACTGCCCAGAAGAAGTGGGCACTCAATGAACATCAGTATCAATAGAGAGACAGCCAGAAGGGCTCAATCGGGTCCATCTTCACGTGCTGATCCCGAAGGGCCATGAACTCACAGAGAATCAGGGCCGCAGCCGAGCTCCAATGCTGATCGCCGTCCGGCCCGGGGCTGCCCCGAGCACCAGCGGCACTCCGGTTCGCGTGGAACGCCCCTACGCCACCTCCTACGGGACAGGGCAGGTTTTCACCTGCGCTGCGGCCCGCCCGCGACTGTCTCTAGTGGTGCCATGCCTCGCCTCCGACGTTGTGGATCATCCGCTGCAGTACCTTGAGGGTGACCAGGTACTCCTCATCAGAGATGCCGTCGTGGGCCTGCTCTCGCATGGCCGTCTGGCGCTCTGCGCACTGGCGATAGAGCCGGGCCGGGTGACCCGGGCGTCGGCCATCCCGATCAGCTCCGGGGCCGTCCTGCCAGCCCGGTCCTTCAAGCCGAGTTCCTCTTCCAGCTCACGCACGACGGCATCGCGGAAGTCCTCGCCGGCATCGACGTTGCCACCGATGGCGCTGTAGTGCACGGAGTCGGCGCGGTCGCGGCGCAGCAGCGCAACGTCGTCGCCGCAGAAGGCGCTCACGCCCGTCTGGTGCCGGCGGCCAGTGCCCGTTTCGACTGCGCGAGGGCGGGTTCCGGCTTGGTGGCAAACGCGTGATCGTCGGGGAAGCCGGCCGCCGCCATCCGGTCCTGGTCAGCATGCCCGGCCTCCTGCACGTACAGGTCCCGGTCGATCAGGGCGTGGCCCCGCTCGGGCGCGTACGTCGTGTACACCGCGACGATCACGTTCCCGACCCGGCCCATCGTGCCGGAACACTGCCGGCCTGCGGCCGCCGCCACCGTGCCTTCTTCGCCTGCCCGGTCTCGTCGAAGATGAGGACCCCAGCGTCGGCGCCGAGGTGCCGGGCCGGGAAGAAGCGCACCGCGTCCCCAGCCGCATCCTCGTCCCGCACCGCGCGCTCCACCAGGTGGTGCAGGCGGCAGGGCCGAGCCAGCCCCACTGTCTCCGCGAGCGACCGGCAGTTGCCTTCAACCTGCGGCATCAGCAGCCCACGCAGGTACAGCAGTGCGTTCTGCCGCAGGTCACGGCGGTGGAAGACCGGCGCCAGGCTTACGGCGAGTTCAGCGAATACCTTTTCCATCAGCCCGGGATCGACACGTGCGGCGCTGGCCACCCGATCTTCGTGTTGTGTCACAAGATCATGACTATCGGGTAGCCTGCGTCCGCCAACTCAGTGTTCACCGACACCTGGAGACTGGCGCATCGCCGATTCCACCGTCACCAAGGAGGCCGTGCCATGGAACCCGTCACGTTGATCACCGGCGGTTCGAGCGGGATCGGTGCGGCCACTGCCCATGTCCTGCTCAAGCAAGGCCACCGCGTGGCGATCACTGGCCGCGATGCCGGTCGCCTGACCGCCTTCGCCACCTCCACCGGAGCGGGCGAGCGGCTGCTGACCATCACCGGTGACGCCGGCGACGAGAGCCATGTCGCCGCTGGCGTGCGTCAAGTCGTGGGCCTGTGGGGCCGATTGGACACGGTGATCGCGAACGCCGGGTTCTCCCTGCCCGGCACCCTGGAGGACCACGACCCCGCGGCCATGCGGGCCATGGTTCTCACCAACATCCTCGGCCCGGCCCTGCTGGTACGCGAGGTACTGCCACACCTGAGGCAGTCCAAGGGCCGGATCGTGATCGTCGGTTCGGTCGCGGGCACCAGGAACACGCCCGGCAACCTGTACTCCGTCACCAAGTGGGCCGCGCACGCCCTGGCCGAGAACGTCCGACTCCTGGTGGCCAAGGACCGCGTCGGCGTCACTCTTGTCGCCCCAGGAGTTGTGGACACCCCATTCTGGGACGAGCGCGGTGGATCACCCGCAGCGGCGCCGACACTGACCGCCGAACAGATCGCCGAGACGATCCTGTTCGCCGTCAATCAACCCGAAGGCGTGGACATCAACCACCTCGTCGTGCGGCCCGCCGGCCAGGTCAACTGATCGACCGCGCTGCGGGCGACGGGGCGCACGAGCAGCAGCATCAGGCCACGATCTACGACCGGAGTACCAGCGACCGGCCCAGGCGCAGGGGCCGAGGTTCTGCCGCCGGGACACCCCCGACGAGGGGTCGGTGCGCCCCGGCGGCAGGACCTCGGTCGGCCACGGGTACGGCTACCGCTTCAGCCAGGTGCGGATCGCACGGGAGACGGCGCCTTGCTCGACGGGCAGCAGTCGGCGACCCGTGCGCGGATGTCGCGTTCGAGGGCCTGGACGGAGCGGTGGACGCCGCGGCGGAGCAACGTGTTGGTGGGCTCGGCAAACCACCGCTCGACCAGGTTCAGCCAGGACGATCCGGCCGGTGTGAGGGGTAGCTGGAAGCGGGGGTGGGCCAGCAGCCACTTCTTGATCGCCTCGGTCTTGTGGGTGGCGTAGTTGTCCAGGTTGTCCAGGACGAGGTGCACTTCAGGGCCGGCCGGGACCTCCCGCTCCAGCTTGGCCAGGAACTTCTCGAACTCGGCGGTGCGGTGGCGTCGACGCAGGGAGCCGATGACCTTGCCGGTGGGCGTCATCCGGACCAGCTTGGCGACCTGCCCACCGGTGCCCGTCCGCTCCCAGCCCGGTCGAAGCGCGGCGCCCAAGCCCTCCGGTCCGCGAGGAAGCGGGCGCGCCACTCGGAGACCGTCTCCGCGCTCACCGCGACGGCAGCCGCGACCGAACCCACCGAGCACCTGCCGCTCGTAATCCGACAACACCAACGCGGCTGGCTTCGGCCCGGGACGTCTCATGCGCCGATCAACAACGGATCAAGGGACTCAGGACACCAGGCGCACGAGATCAGCGGGGCCCGGCCGGGGGCTTTCCACCATCCACTCCCCCAGTGACGGAGAACGTGCCTGAGCTGCGGCGCCGCCACGGAGAAGTCGGACGGCGTGCCGGAGGAACCCCGGGCTCTCCGCGTCGGCCCGGAACTGCCGACAGGAACCGCAGGCGCCCACAAGCCAGAACCGGGATCCCGCACCGCCCCGGCATCTGACGTCTGGCCAGTTCCGGAAAGGCTGTGGTCAAGGCCGGCTCTGTCACAACACGGGTCTAACGTTGCCCATGTGAACGCTCCTCAGCTCGCCTACCGCGAGAGCGCCGGTGAGGGCCGCCCCGTCGTGCTCGTGCACGGCAACTCCAGTTCCTCGCGCACCTGGCTGCCGCTGCTCCAGGGCCCGTTCGGGCGGCGCTTTCGCTGCCTGGCCCCGGACCTGCCCGGGCACGGCGCCTCGCCGCGCGCCGGTGACAGGTACTCGTTCGCGCTGTACACCCGCGCGCTGGCCGACTTCGTCCGGGACACCCACGCCGAGGGTGCGCTGATCGTGGGGATGAGCCTGGGCGGACACATCGTGATCCAAGCCGCGCCCGAGCTGCCGGGAGCCGCCGGGTTCGCGGTCTTCGGCGCGCCACTGAAGAGCGGGCCCGGGGCGATGGCCGGGAGGTTCCTGCCGCACCCCTCGCTCGGCACGGCCCTCAGCGGCGAGGTCGGCCCGGGCGAGGCGCGCGCCTACGCCGCCGCCCAGCTGGCTCCCGGCGCGCAGCCCGCTCCCGAGGCCGTCGCCGACATCCTGGCCACCGATCCGGCCGCCCGCACCGATCTCTCGGCAGCCCTCGCCACGGGGTCCTTCGCCGACGAGATCGCCATCGCACGCGGACTCAGGCGGCCGCTGGCCATCCTGCACGGGAGCGAGGAGCAGCTCGTCAACCTGCGCTACCTGCGCGTGCTCGCGCCCACCCTGCCCACCCTGTGGCGCGGCGAGATCCAGCTGGTCCCCGGCGCCGGGCACAGCCCACACCAGGAGGCACCGCAGGCGTTCACGGCACTGCTGACCGACTTCGAGGCGAGCCTTCCCGGGCCAACGGCCCGGGAACCAGCCGATCAGTGATCCCCGGAACCGCCCTGGCACGCCCCCACCCACAAGCCCCCCCCCGGGTGGCCGCCCGGAAGCGTCGGCACGGACCACGAGACCCCGGCCACGCCCGGCAGCCGGGATGCTGCTCACACCCGACCCAACGACCACAGCCACACAGCACAGCCGGAGGGCCCACCGTCGCCGAGGCGGCCCAGCCGGCAGCGGCGAGGCCGCCGCACCTGGTAGGGCCCACCGCGGCCCGCCACGGCCCGCCAGTGACGGCCTCGACCCTTTCGGGGGGCGGGGGGCGTTTCGGCTCGTTGACCTCCGGCCCCACGGCCCGTGCTCTGCGAATCGCCTGCCTCTTCGGCCGAGCCGGCGCCGTTCGCCGGGCCGTCATCGCCGGATGGCCGGCCGGTCGTGATGCGCCGACGGGCGTGGCTCCGGAGACCTTCGGGGTCGGCTGCGACGGGCCGGGACCTGTGCTCCAGACGTAGCCGCCCTCGACCCGCAACGCCCGGCCACCGGGGGCGGGCTCGAACTGACTTTGCCGGGGCAGTGGGGGCCGGTGGGTTCACGGTCCGGGCCGCCGGGCGGAGCGGACAGGACGGCTGCCGGAGCGTCGGCTGCCCGCTCGGCGATCGCGGTCAGCGACTTCGAGCGAGCCCGGCACCGCGCCGGCCGGCGGCGCGCACGCAGCGAGCGCAGGGACGAAGGTGGCGGCGGCCCTTGGCCGTGCGCGGATCGGGCACCGCCGTCGGGCAGTCCAGCGGATGCGGGTGTTCCGCGGCCCCGGCGGGGTGGGCCTGGTGGATTGGCCCAGGCCGCCGGGGACGGTCGATGACGAGCGGGCAGAGACGGTCTCGCGTCGCGGCGGCCAGGAACTCGACACCTCTGGACGGACACGCGAAACCACCGTGCCCCGGTATCGGAGGTGCCACGTCGCGGCGCAGATGGGCCGATGAGCAGGTCAGCTCACCGGCCGGGGCCGGTCGTGGCGACGAGCGCGCGGGCGGGATCGAGATCCCCGTGATGATCCCAGGTGGGTCATGCCCGGGCGGCTGCGGCGGGCTTGAGGACTTCCCTGCACCAGGTGCGGAAGTCTGTCGGTGCGGGCTCGGCGGTCGCCCAGTCCGCGTCGTAGATGCCGTGGTCCTGTGCGGCGAACGCCTCGGTCATGTCCTTGACCGTCTGGTCACTGGCACCTCGGGAGCGCAGCAGCGACGCGAAGTCGTCGCTGCTCAGGCGGCGGTAGGTGACCGGACGCCCGAGTTCCTGGCTGATCACCTCGGCCATCGCGTCAGGGGTCAGTCTGTCGGGGCCGAACACGGGGAGGTTCTCCTGCCCGGTCCAGGACAGATCGGTGAGCAGGCCGGCGGCGGCGCCGGCGATGTCCCGCGTCGCGGTCGACGCCAGCGGCAGGTCGCCTGCGCAGGTCAGTTGGAACGCGCCCTGCTCGCGGATGGCATCGAGTTGCCCCAGGAGGTTCTCCATGTAGAAGGGCATGGACAACGCCCGGTACGCCGCACCGGACGTGCCGAGTTCGGCATCCATCGCGAAGGCCGCCGACAAGACGCCGGCCGGGGACGGCCAGCCGTGGCCCGCGCTGGACACACCGACGAGGTGGCCGACCCCGTGCCGGGCAACGGCAGCGGCGCCCGCCCGGGCGAAACGGAGATAGTGCGCCTGGGCGCTCGGTGCCTGCGGGTTCGGCGGGACGAGCCAGAACAGCGCATCGGCACCGGGCAGGGCCTTGTCGAGCACGGCCGGATCGTCGTGCGAACCGCTGACGGCCTCGACCCGCTCGCGGACCGCGTCGTCCAGACGCGAGGCGTCACGAACGATGACGCGGACCTCCTTGTCCTGGTCGAGCAACTGACGGACCAGTTGGCTGCCGATCTGTCCCGTCGGCGTGGTGACGACGATCATCGCATCTCCTCTAACATGAACCTGAACTCCGGTTCCGAATGTAAGCGCGACCTCCGCGCAACGTCAACTACAGTGGAGCGACCATGACCGCTCCCCAACGCCCGCTGCGCGCCGACGCCCGGCGCAACCGCGAGACCGTCCTCGACGCCGCCGGCGAGCTGTTCGCCCAGCGGGGCGACGCCGTGCAGATGGACGAGATCGCCGAGCGTGCCGGCCTGGGCGTCGGCACCCTCTACCGGCACTTCGCCGACAAGCAAGCGCTGCTCGCGGCGATCATCGGCCGCCGGTTCGAGGCGATGACCGCCCTCGCCCGCGCCGCCGACGAGACCGAGGACCCTTGGACGGCGTTCGAGACGCTGCTCTACGGCTATCTGGAATCCGTACAGGCCGATGCCGCGTTCCGCTTCGCGCTCCTCAGCCCGGAAGAGCCCCGCTGGAACGACATCGCCGTCGAAAAGACAGACTTCTCAGCGATCACCGAAAGCATCGTGCAGCGTGCCGTCGACGCCGGCCACCTCCGTGACGACTTCCACGCTCGCGACTTCGTCCTCATCACCCGTGGCGCCATGGCGAACATGACCGGCGCCAACAACTGGCGCAGGCACGTCACGCTGTTGCTCGAGGGCATCCGCGGCCCCGAACGCTGACCCGACACCGGTCCTTCGAACCACCCGCGGGCGCACCAGAGCACCATCGCATTCAGCAGAGCTGAGGATGACACTCCCCAGCCGGGCTGAACGGTCCGGCGGGTCAAGAAGTGTCGTGCTGCAGTGACTCGCGCCAGACCAGGAACTTGCGGTCCTCTGCGGTCCACGCCGCCAATTCGTCCCAGACCGCGATCAGCGCTTCGTGGGCCAGTTCGACGGTCTCCGCGCCCTGGGAGCCATCGATGACCAGCATCCGGATGGTGGCCAGGCGTTGTGCGATCTGCCACTGGTGCTCGCTCAGTTCAGCGCGCGGTACCCGTCTGCGAGTCGCGCCGGCCGAGCTCAGCGGTACCCGGACCAGCTGGGTGAACAGCCGCCTCGACTGCCCTGGCTGCCTCGGCTGCCTTTTGACCAACGGTAGACGTAGCCGACGTGACGGCAGGAAGCCGAAGACCATTCGCGAAATCACGGCCAGAACCCCGGACTCCCCCATCCCGTGCTCGATCGTCGGCCGGACCTGCTCGGGGCTTCCCCGGCCCGTCGTGCGGTCCGGCACCGGTTGCGGCCGTCCGCCCAGGCCGATGGTGCGGTCGGCGGGGACGGGGCCGTCCACGCGCAGGAGCCGGACCCCGCTGCCGCAGGCCGCGCGGAGCAGAGCCAGGATGCCGAGCAGTGCCTCGTGCGGGCGCGCGGCGGCGGTGAGCGGGACGCCGCGTTCGATCCGGCGCGGCGGACGGGCGGAAGGGCGGTAAGGGCCGGCGGTCCTGGGCCCGGACGCGGTGCTGGCCCGCCCCCTGTTGCCGGGTGGGCGGGCCAGGCGTCGACGCGGCGGTCAGGCCCTCTGCAGGCCGGCCTGGACATCGTCGAAGTTCATCACCGGAATGAAGGTGATCCTGGCGCCGAGCTCCTGAAAGAACGGCTCGGCGACACTGGGGATGTCGGACGCCTCCTTGAGGTCGAAGACGATGAAACCGGTCCGCATCCCGTCCTTCGCCCCGAAGTACGCGGCCTCCGGCTTGATCCGCTCGAACACCGACGCCATGGTCTGGGCCAGCGTCTTGCCCGCGATCGCCTTGTTCGTCTTCTCGGTGTCCATCTGGACCGTCAGCAGCACCCTCATGGCTGTTTCCACCTCTGGTTGGCGTTCGGGCACATACGTGCCCCCTTCCAGATCGTGGCCGCGATCCGCGGACCCGGCAGCCGGGGCAGCGCACAGGAGGGACACGAGGCCGACCCTGCCGAGGGGTCCGACACGCAACGCCCCGCTCCCGAGGCCCGGGCGCGGCGCCCGGGGGCGGGCCGTTCGTCGCCCCGGTGCCCCGTCGCCGTACAGGTCGGTGTGCGCCGTTCGGACGCAGGCCGGGCCGATCGATCCAAGCAGCCCGGGAACGCCCGCCCCCGCTTGGCGGTGAGGACCCGACACCCCCTTGGCCGGGCTACGGGCCACGGGCCACGGGCTACGGCGCCGGACGGTGAACGCCCGGTGTGCCACGACAACGGCGGCAAGCCACCGTGCGCACGGACCGCCAGGACAGCAGCCGGCCAGGACCACGGCCGGCGAAGCCGCCACCGGATCGACCCACCCTGGCGCCGAACGGGTGATCCGCTGCCGCCGCGCGGGAGCAGGCACGGTGCGGCGAGGCGGGACCGGCGCCTTTGCGTCCGGACACGTGGTCGGGACGGCAACACGAAGACCACCAGGAGAGCCGGGACCACCGATGCACGCCGCACCCGCCGACAGCCCCCGCCAGGACAACGCCGCCGACCCGGCCACCCGGCGCCGCTTCCCCGTCGCCGGCGCCGGCGCACTGGCCACCGTCCCCCTCCTCCCGACCGCTCCGCCGTTCGCGCAGCCCCACGGCCTGGCGGATCCGGCACGGCCGCCAGTAGCGGACACGGAGACGCCCGGGCCCGAGGAGGCACCGCGGCAGCTGGTCGAGGGCAACGAGCGCTGGGTGGCCGGAGAGCTCCTGCATCCCCACCAGAGCGTGGCCCACCGCCTGGCGGTGGCTGCCGGAGAGCACCCGCTGACGACCGTCTTCTCGTGCATCGACTCCCGGGGTACCGCCCGAGATCGTCTTCGACCGCGGCGTCGGAGACCTGTTCGTCGCGCGAACCGCCGCCCAGACCAATGACGACCTGATCCTGGACCCGGCCTCCGTGCGAAACAGGCCGACCCCGATCCATCTGGTTCCGGCCATCCATCCGTACATCTCGACGACCGTCTCGCCGAGCAGGTCGACCAGGGGCGGGCCCGGCCGGCTGCGTAGAGAAGGGTCGAGGAGCCCGTCGATCGCCACGGTCTTGGCCTGCCCCAGCCGCGAATGCAGGCCCCCGACCAGGGCGTCCAGCTCGTCGCTCCGCCTGCTCCTGGGTCCGTCCTCTTGTCCCGGGGCATCCAAGTCAATGATCCGGTAGGTCTGCGGGCACCCCGCAGTGGTCGAAACGCGCTCGTGGCTCCATGGCTGGGCGAGCAGACCTTCGATCATCGTGAGGCGGGTAGTTGTGTCCACCCGCGGGAGTAAACCCGATCGGGCTGACACGCAGCTCGACGGGAACCGCACTGTTGTCGTCACCCGTCCCGGCGCTGTGCGGCGAGCGCGATCCGGAGTCGCGTCGGTTCGCCGGTGGTGCGGGCGAGGCGTCGGAGCATGAGGGTGATGGATGGCACTCCAGACGGGGTGGACCCCGGCGTGGGCGGGAGTCTCTCGTGGTCTCGGACGTTTCGGCGGGCGCGCATGAACCAGGCCAAACCACGCTCCACGAACCAGCGGTGGGGCAGGACGACGAAGGCCTGGGCGTCGGGTGGTCGTTTCACGATCTTGATGGAGGCCCGCCACCACGTGCAGGAGACCTCGCCGGTGACCTGCGGGTCCTGGCAGCCGGAACCCCGGCTCAGCGCGGGGCCAGAAACCGCGATATCGCGGGATGCTTCCCGACATAAGCTGATACGGGTCGATACGAGCAGCCTCATCCAGAACGCAGCACTTGGCGATCCATCATCTGTCCGCCAAGTGGCAGGGCTCGGCCGCGACGAACACAGAGGGCGCCGCCGCCCGGCTGCCAAGAGGGGCCAGGGGGCTGGGTCAAGGGCGAGCCCTATAAGGAAGGATGCGCCTTTGGAGTGCACGACGAAACGGACGAGGTAGACCATGGCAGAGCCGAACTTGCTGGACCTGATCCACCTGGAGAACACGGACGCAGACGGTGCCCGTGACACCGTCCGAGTCCAGCTTCGTCCCGACCTGCCAACCATCCACAACTACCTGCGAGCCGACGTCCTGGTGTCTGCGAGCTTTGTCGACGCCCGCCTGGATCTTTACCTGTCCCCGGACGACCTGACTGCCTGGCAGCACGAACTGTCCGCCCTCGCACCCGGCGCAACTGCACTGATCGGCGGAGACCGAGGGCTGAACCTCACCATCCACCTGAACGACGACGAAGCCACCACCATCGAGATCAACGACCCCGACCGCCTCTACACAATCCTCTGGATCCGCCCCCACGACGATTGGATCAACGACCACCGCGCACGCATCGAGAGGGCCCGCCGGGCCTGGCCTGCCGAAGGTGTGTAATCGTTCCTCCAGGAGGCGTGTCAGCGGCGGGCCGCCTCTGTCGCGCGGCCGGCCTCAGCCAGCCAACTCCGGTACCAGAGGGCGAACGTCATGGGCTCCTGCCCCGGCCCGAGGAGCGGTTCGAGGTCGCGCTCGTCCGCCCGGTCGTCGGACCAGATACGGCCACGTTCGGGTCCGCTGACAACCAGCCACTGGCGGTAGGCGCAGCCCAGGTGGCACAGGGCGATGGCGCCGACAGTCCGCTCGGGATCCCACATCAGCGCCTCCCACCTCGCATCCCAGGCGCCCATCGCCCGGCCGAAGTCCTCGTCCTCCACGAAGTCCTCCTCCTGGGGACACTCGTCCTGGAGTGCGCCGACCTCGACAGGATCGGGGCCCTGAACCGGGAAGGGCTCGGACAGGCGGGCCAGATCGGGCAGGTCCGCCCCGTCGCCCTCCCAACGCCACCGCCCGTCCACGCGGCGTATCGGAAAGACCCCGTAGCCCGGGCCGGCACCGCCGGCGCCGACCTGGGTCAAGAACTCCCGGTAGTCCTCGGGGAGCCGAACACCCAGCTGACCCTCCAACTCCTCCAGTTCGCCCGCAGTGAGCGGATCCTCCAGTAGGAACCTGTGGCCATGGAAGCCGAAGACCGCTTCGGCCCCCGCCACCGTCGCCAGTTGCTGTACCCGCTCGCGGACTCCCGCCCAAGACCCGGTGCTCATGCCCGCAGCGTACGAGCAGGGTCTGACACGCACTGAGGTGGCCCGAGCAACCCGGGCGGCATCACGACCGGCTCACACGCATCCACCACTCGCTGCCACCCGCACCCGCGCGACACGACCACCCCCGACGGAGAACGCCGCCATCACCGCACGGCCCGCAATCCCGCCCTCCGAGCCGGACCACCGGGCGACGAAGGCATGAGAAGCGGAGAAGGCAGGATTCGAACCTGCGTGGGCCTGCGGCCCGACCGGGACCAGAGCCCCGGCCCCCGATCAACCACTCCGGGCACCTCTCCCCAGGACCGGCCCGCTCGCTTCGCCGCGGTCCGTCCCCGTGCCACCAACCATGCACCGCCCCGCTGACCCGCCACTGACCCCGGCCTGACGGCTCCCCCGGCAGCCGACGGCGCGGTGCCCCAGTGGGAGAGGCGCGGCCATAGGCGTTCCGGGCCCCACCGCCGGGCCCGGCCGGTCAGCGCGAGCTTGTCCTGTCGATCGAGCCTTTGGCGACCGGTGTGCGGCCGGGCGCGGGAGGGCCTGCGGGTGTGAGCGGCGGTCGTCTCGCGATTCCCGGTCGCCTGACGCCGAGTTGCGTGACGACCGCCCGGCTGCAGGCGCCCGGCCAGGACGTGGCCGCGGTGATCTCCAGGGGGTCGGCTGCCGGTACGGCCGCGGGGGCGGCTTCGACGCCGGTTGCCGTCGGTCGCGCCGTCCGGGACTGCCCAAGACCGTCCGACACCGTCCGACACCGTCCGGGGGGCCGGGAGACCGGCTTCGGCTCTTGCCACTGCGATTGTCCGCTGGAAGCATGACCGCGTCCGGCCGTACCCCGGCGCACCATGCGCCGATGCGTGTGCCGGCTGATGACCCTCGGGGGAACCGTCTCATGCTGTCTCGCCGTACCTCGCTGCGAACCGCCGTCGCCGTCCTCGGCGCGGGCGCCGCGCTCACCCTGACCATGTCCGCACCGGCCTTCGCCGCCAACGAGGGCGATCACTGGCTCACCACCGCGAACTGCACCGCCGACCAGAAGATCGAGCTGCAGCTCTACAGCGACGGCCAGTACCACGACTTCCAGGCCATCGACCCGACCCGGATCAACGGCAACTGCGAGTTCGTCCTGCTGGACGGCCGGGTCGGCTGGGACTCCTTCAGCGGCGCGCAGTCCCCCTGGTACTACGACGGCCCGGGCCGCAGCTACCAGGCCTACGTCATCGACCACACCTCCGGCCAGGTCGCCTACGGCATCCGCAACTGAACCCAGGGCTGAACCGAGGGGACGTGCGCGGCCGGGCACTCGCCGACCACGCACGTCCCCGCCGGTGTCCGACCCGGTCGGCCCTTGGCCGCGGCGACAAGCACCCAGGCGCCGTCAGAGCCCGGCGACATCGATCCCTCGCGGCGTGGGGACCGCTCCCGCTGCCGAGCAGCACCTGCTGCCGGAACCCGCCCAAAGACCCACGGCCCGGACGCACCCCTCCCCTGCAGGCCGCCCCGACGGCGATCGTCCGGCAGTCCCCGCACCCACCGTGCACCGCCCCGGCCGGCGGCCGGTGAACAACTCCCAGCAGCCGCAAGCCACCAGCGGTCCACCACGGGCCCGCGGGATGCGCACGCCGGACCCCTGACGGGCCACCACTTCGGCGAGCCGGCGCCGGGCCCCGTGCCCGACCACCAGCCGGCGACCGGAACGCGCGTGCCGGCCGGTGCGGCGGTCGAGCACCGCACCGCACCGACACGCGTGCCGCTCAGGTGTTGCTGTCCCAGCGCGGCGCGCCGTTGCACGGCGTTGTGTTCGGCAGCGGCGCGTAGATCACGAGGTTGCCGTCGGTCTGGAAACACACGTAGTAGTACGAGCCGGTGTTGCCGCCCGTTCCGGAGTTCCACAGCGGCTGGTTGTTCTTCTGCACGACGAGGTTGCCGTCGTTCTGCATCACCGCTGAGGCGCCGGGGTGGCCCTCGGTCTGCGTGTTCCACAGCGGGTGGCCGTTGACGTCGTAGATCACAAAGTTGCCGTCGTTCTGCATGGTGAGCTGGTACTCGCCCACGCACCAGCGAACGCCGGGTGCGAAGTTGCTGCCGGGAGCCCAGGCCTTGTCGGCCGTCAGGCCGGCCTGGCAGGGGATCCAGGCGTCGTGGGGGGCCACGGTCGCGGCGGACGCCGGGGTGGGGCCGAATGCCGCTGTGGCGGCGAAGGCGAGGGCGGCAAGCCGGAGGGCTGCCAGACGGGATCGCATGGGGCTGAACCTTCCCGGTCGAAGAATCAACGGTCTGGAAGTGCTCGTAGCCGTGCATGCCCCCGCCCGGCGGGAGCGCCGATCAGCGTAGCGAGGCCGGAACGGCCATGCCATAGGCCAAAGGCGCACCCCAAACGCGAGCAGCACAGCAGGAACTCCACCCGCACGGCGACTTCGGCCGGCCCCGCCCCGAACGGACCGGACCGGACCGGACTCGACCTGGTCTTCCCGATGGTCGACCTCAACGTGCTGCCCTGGCAGCGGATCCGGGGCTCAAGGACGCGGCGGCCTTCGCCCACCCTGGCGGGCATGTGACGGTCACCCGCTCACCGCGGGAGACCACCGGAGCCGCCACGGACAGCGGCTGGAGCGTCCTCCGACACGACGGTTAGCGGCCCAGTCGGCCGAAGGGCACCATCCGACGCGGCACCTCCCCGGGCGAGATCACCGCCCTTCCTCGGCAGACCGGGCAACAGCCGGAGCCGAGGGCGCCCCGGCGCTGCCCCCGCCCGGGCCTGCCGTGCCGTCCCGACCCAAGCCGACGGCGCAAGACCCACCGGCCAACGTCCCCAGCCGCCTGTGGCCCGGTACACGAAGCCGCTCACCGACGAACGGACCCAGCTGCGACCGCAGTTGAGCACGAAGCGCCGCACCGCCTTCCCGTAGAGGCGGTCAGCGGTTGCCGGTCCAGACGACCCGGCCCGCGAAGCCGCCGCGCTCATCCGCCTTGGCCCTGCGGATCTCTTCCACCTGGTCCATGCCGATCCCCAGATCCGCGGCGAGCGCGTACACCACCTCCAGCACGTCCGCGAGTTCCTCCGGCGCCCTCGCGTCGTCGGCCTCCAGGAACTCGGCGACCTCCTCTCCGAGCTTGTCCCGCAGGCGACTTCGGTACTCCTGTGGGCCGGCGATATAGGTGACAGGCGTCGCCCCGCCCTCCCGGATGATCTGCGGAATCCGGTCCCGCACCAACTTGCCGTACTCGCCCCTGCGGTTCACCGGTTGTTCTCCCCCACCCATCACTGCGGGGCAGGCCCCGACAGCCGCCCCTTCATGCCGAGGCAGCCTAGGCAACTCGCCTCAGCAGCCGCCATACGAACCGCCATTCCCATCCCTTCGGGTCCAGGACGGCCCAGCATCAGCGCCGACCACGCGGAAGCAGACGGTGGCCCCTGCCGACAGGGGCCGTCCGCTGCGGTGCCGGGTCCAGGGCGGCGAAGCCAAGCGCAATACCCCAGGCGGCCAGGGCTCATCGCGCTCGGCGATCGCCCGGTCCGCACCCGCCCGGTCCGCACGACGCAGTCACTTCAGTCGTAGGCGACAGGCGCATTGCGGGCCCTGACCCCGTGGCCGCGCTTCCGACCGACCGGGCCGGCCGGACAACTCCCCGGCAGTACGAAACGCTCAGGACCGCTCGGGACGGTTCCGCGATCTCCACTGCCAGAGCCCAGAGGCCCGGTGATCGATGTCGAAAGCGGGGCCGAGCGGGCCCACCCGCTCGTACGCCTCTTCAGTCCGCGGATCGTCCAGCTGGGCAAGACCGTAGGCGCCCTCCAGGCGCAGCAGTTGATTCTCCTCGTCCAGCAGTGCCCGGAACGCGTCAGTGACGGCTGGCGTGCGGTCTCGGAAGCGCGACAGGGCGACCGCGGCGCTGGAGCGAGCGCCTTCGTCCGGGTCACGGATCAGGGTGAGCAGCGCGTTCCTGATGTCGGGGGTGAGGCCGGGTCCTGCTCCGAGTGCGTTGCCCACGGCGCGGCGTACCGCAGGGTCGGGGTCATGCGCGAGGGCGAGCAGTGCGGTGGTGGCTTCGGGGGTGGGAGGGGTGCCGCGTGCGTAGAGGAAGTAGGGCACTTCGCGGCGCACCCGGGGGTCGGTGTGGTTCGTGTAGCGGAGTCCGAGGGCCTCCTTGTCAGGGTGGTCACCGCCGGGGTGGGCGTCGAGGACCTTGGCGAGGACCTTGCCGTCCCCCTCCTCCGCGGCCCAGGCGGTCAGGAGACGGTTCCGTTCCTTCGCGTACCAGTCCTGGTCGGTGGGCTCGATGCCGACTCCGATACCGAGGGAGCAGGCCACGAAAGCGCGGTGGGCGGGCGAGGGGTGGTGGCGCATGGCCTCCACAGCCGACCATGTGTCCTTGTCGCGGCGCTGGCTGAGGGTGAAGCAGGCCGCGAACCAGTCCACGTGCCAGTTCGCGTCTTCCTCCTCGGGGTGACGAAGCGCGCGGGCCGCCAGCTCCCCGACCGGTGTCGGGATGTGGAATGCCTCCTCCAGCCAGGTGAGGACGGCGCCGTGCCCAGCCCTGACGGTGAGCCCGCCGACGGAGATCTGCTCGACACGGTTGTACTCGCAGTCGGGAATCACGAGCACCTCGGCGGGACCGGGCGCTCCCGTCCTTCGGCGCAATTCCTCGGCCGCACCCCTCTCGTACCAGTTCCTGGCCAGGGCCAGCAGCCGCTTCTGTGCTGTTTGCGGCAGGCGCAGCTGCGGCTCGTTGCCCAGGAGCGCCGTGACCACCGCCGGAGAGCCGAGTTCGACGGCCCTCAGCAGCGGCGTCGTCCCGTCCGGCAGCAGCCGGTTCTGATGCGCGCCGCCGTCAACCAGCGCCTCGGCGACCGGTCCGTCGTACGCCGCCACGGCCGTACACAGCACCGGGAGCCCGTCCGCGCCGAACGCATCGAGGTCCGCACCCGCTTCCAGTACCATCCGCACCGCGTCGGCGTCGCGCGTGCGTACCGCTGCCACGAGCCTGTCGTCCTGGCTCCCCGTACCTCCGCTGTCCCCCAGCGCTCCCATCCGACCCCCTCCTGGCAGGATGACACCCGCCCCTGCCTCACCGACACGTCCGAGCGGCCTGGTGACGCCACCCGTCCCAAGGGCGAGATCCTGGTCCTGTATGTGCTGTGCGCGCAACTGCTTTGCCCTCCCTCGGCCAGCAGCAGTGGGCGATGTGATGGTGTTCCGTCCGCTGCCAGCGTCCACGGTTCCGGCGTTGGCCACCCCGCCTGCGCTGCCCACGGTGCCGTCACCTCCAGGGCCTGCGGCGCCGTAACGACCGACCCCCTGCGATCCATTCGCACCGCCGGCGCCGTTCGTTGCCCCGGTAGGTGTCCGCGCGGTCGGAGCCGGCGCAGAGGCTCACTGTGGTGGATCGGTCGCCGATGCGGGGAACGTCGTTCACCGGTACCACGTGGCGGCCCGCACGGCTGTGCTGGTCGACTATCGCGTACCGCAGGCCTTCGTTCGCCGAGCTCTGCTGCCGATGCGCATGCGACCGCGGAATCCGAACCGCGTCCGGAGCGCTTCCGCCGCCGTTTCCAGGGCCCCCGTCACCCACGGGTCGGGCCCGCTGCCGCCGCGGCAGCGGGCCCGGCCGGGGCGGAGCGGTCAGTCGACGATGACCGCCATGTCGCCGTAGCTGGCGTACCCCGCGTCGAAGGCCGCCTCGCTGATCTGCAGCTGCCCGCGGGCCGGGTCGTTGACCAGATACTGTCCGTTGCTGACCGCGGTCACGACGACGGTGTGCTCGGACGGGCCGGCGTAGGGCACCACCCGACCGTCGTACGCGGTGTACGAGCCCGCCGCGACGTCACGCCAGTTGTAGTCGACCCAGACGATCGCCGGGTGTCCCGCGGCAACCGCGCTGCGCAGTTGGGCGGGGGAGATCCCCTGTCCGGCCGCCGCCGTGGACAGGCCGTAGGACTGCGCGGCCTGGGCGATCGGCGGATAGTACACGCCGAAGCCGGTGCCGGCTGCCTCCGAGCCGCCGGGGTCTCCCACGAAGGCCCGGAACGGGTCCCCGGACAACGGCCCGGAGACTCCCGCCTGGGGATGCGCCAGGTCGACGCCGATGCGCCCGAGCACGTCCTGGTCCGACACCTGCACACCCCGTGCGGCCAGCACCATGCGCAGGGAGGTCGCCTCGCAGTCGTTGCCGAGTTGCTGCCCGAAGACCGGGACAGCGGCGGAAGCGGCGCTCGCGAGGGGCGTGCCGGCCACCATGACAGCGCTGGTCAGGACCGCGGTGACGGCTGCTGCCAGCCTGCCGTGCCCCTTCGCCGCCGGCCGGCCCGGCACGGAGCGCCTCCCGGCGCGCGGTGCGCTCTCGGGGGACGAGGCCGCGGGTGGAACCGGCTGCCGCGGACCGGGATGCAGGCACCGCCCGCCGTTCAGAACGTCCTCGTGGCTCTCCATCGCTCATCTCCTTTCCCATGGCTCCTCATCGTCCGAGGAGCCGGACATCCGCCCCCAGCTGCCACCGGCCTGGACGCAGGCCATCGCCGGCCACGGACATCCCCTCCATCGAACCCCGGCTCCGCCGGCTTCGCCTCGCGGGGACAGCTGCACTGGCGGAGCCGGCCACGCTGGTGTAGGCAACGGGAAGTGCCAGCACAACTGGCTCTGGTACTCGGACCTGTCCTACGACGTCGAGCGCTGTCACCTCGCGCTCGACCCTCGGTTCCCCGCCCATGCCGCAGGGCACCAACTGGACAGTCCCGCAGCTCGACGATGCAGAACTGCTCGCGCTGGAAACCGTGCTCTTCGGTGACGCCGCCGGCTGAACCGACCCGCTGGTCCGGAATACCGGGGGAATGCCCGTCCACCCACTGCGTCCCGCTGGTCTGGGCGGTCAGGACAGCGGCGGTCAGGACAGCGGCGTTCAGGACAGCGGCGTTCAACGGCACAGGGTGCGCAGGGTGGTGAGGCAGTCCGCGGCACGGCGCTGCGGGTCGGTGTCGGTGCTGGCCCAGGCGATCCGGGCGTCCGGCCGTATGAGGACGGCCGTGACGTCCCGCCAGATCGGATGCGCCGCTTCGGTGTTGACTGTTGCTGCCCACTGCTCCAGGGCATCGGTGGGGCACGGTGTCCGGTTCCCGCCGAGGTCCAGCAGCAGTGGTCGGCCGTGGTGCAGCAGCGGGTGGGCGGTGGGCACGCCGGCCGTGTCCAGGGCGAGGCCGGCCAGTCGGGTGCCGTTCAGCGGGTGCGCGCCGGGTACGGTGCCGGCGGGCAGCGGATCGTCGAACCCGGCGATCCGGCGGGCCCACTGGCGGTTGGTCTGCGGTTCGGCCAGCGCGGCGGACCAGACCTCGCGCAGCGCGATCTGCTCCGGGCTCGCCGCGGCGAACAGGGCGAGTTGCGCGCGGGTGTTGTCGATGACGGCGCGGGCGGCCGGCCGGCGCTCCGTGTCGTAGCTGTCGAGCAGTCCGTCGGGCGCCCGGCCCTGGAGGGTGGCGGCCAGCTTCCAGCCCAGGTTGGTGGCGTCCTGGATGCCGAGGTTCATGCCCTGCCCACCGGCCGGGAAGAACATGTGCGCGGCGTCCCCGGCCACCAGCACCCGTCCGGCCCGGTACCGTGCGGCCTGGCGGGTGGCATTGCCGTAACGCGACAGCCAGCGGGGGTTGCGGATGCCCAGGTCCCGTCCCAGCAGCGCGCGGGTCTGCTCGCGCACCTCCTCCAGGGTCAACGGTTCGCCGGCGCCACGGTGCATGGTGGCCGTGGACAGGCCCGCCAGCCGGTGGACGCCGTCGCCGATCGGGGCCACCAGGAACGACCCGGCCGGCCCGGTGGCGCCGAGCGGCGCGGTGGGCGGATCGTCGAGTTCGACGTCGGCGAGCCACCCGGTCAGCGTGGTGTCCTGACCGGGGAAGTCGATGCCGGCCGCCTGGCGCACCGCGCTGCGGGTGCCGTCGCAGCCCACCACCCAGCGGGCCCGCACGGTCCGGTGGGTGCCACCGGACCGGATCACCGCCTCGACGGCGTCCGGCCCCTGGGTGAGCGAGACGACCTCCTCCCCGCGCAGTACCCGGGCGCCCACGGCAACCGCGTGCTCCTCCAGCAGCTGTTCGGTGACGGACTGACCGAGCGCCAGCATGAACGGGTGCACCGCCCCGACCGTGGAGAAGTCCAGCCGGGTGGTCGCCGCCCCGAAGTGGCCGGTCGCCACCGGGGTGCCCCGTTCGATGAACCGCTGCGCGAGTCCGCGGGTGGCGAAGGTGTCCAGCGTGCCGGCCTGCATGCCGACCGCGCGCGAGCGTCCGTCCGGTTCCGGCCGGCGTTCCACGACAGTCACCTCCACTCCGTGCAGGCGCAGCTCCGCGGCGAGCCAGAGCCCCACCGGGCCGGCCCCGGCGATGAGCACGTCGAGCATGACAACCACTTCCTCTCACTCTTGTCCGTTGGACAAGAGTGAGCATGCCCTAGAATTGTCCATTGGACAACAGTGGTTGGACGGCAGAGGCGCGAAAGCCGACCGGAGAGGTGCATCGGATGGGTACGACACGGGGCGAGATCGTCGCCGCCACACTGGCGGTCCTCGACGAGCACGGGCTGGACGGGGTGACCATGCGCGCCGTCGCGGCCCGGCTCGGGGTGCAGCACAACACCGTCCGCTGGCACGCCTCCAGCAAAGGCCGCCTGCTCGAACTGGCCTCTGACGAACTCCTCGCGCACTGTCTCGACGAGCCGCTGCCCGAGGCGTTCCCCGAGCGGCTCAAGGAACTGGGTCGCCGCTGTCGCACGGCGCTGCTCTCCCACCGCGACGCCGCCAGAATGGTCGCGGGCGTATTCGCCGCCGAGCCGCGCACGCTGCGCTACGCCGACACCGTGATCGCCACCCTGCTGGCAGCCGGCCACTCGCCGCGCACGGCCGCGTGGACCCACTGGTCGATCTTCTACCTGACCCTGGGCCTCACCCAGGAACAGCAGGCCGCCCAGGAGACCGCACCGGCCCTCCCCCCGGGCCAGGTCCCGGCCGACACCTACCCGGCCCTGGCCGCGACCCTGTCCTACGTCGGCCCCGACAACTTCGACCAACGCTTCGAATTCGCCCTCGACCTGATGATCGCCGGCCTTCCCCGGGTGGAGGGGCCGGCTCGGTGCGCACCGGCGGCCGACCAGCCTTGACGCCCTGCGGCAACAGGGGTTCCAGTACCGCCCGTTGCAACGCCGAGGATTACCGTCACGGACAATGCGGGTGCCGAAGGCCGGCGCAGACCAGTAGCCTCTCGATGTGTCCGCATCCGACGAATCCGCGCTCCCGAACCCGATGGAGCCGCGCGGGAACTCCACCGCCCATCTGCACCTGCCGACACGGTCGGCGCGGTGGCGAACACGGTCGCGCGCCTGTGCCATGGGCGACCTGGTGGCCGCCGTGGCCGGTGCCGCACTGCTCGTCCTCTCCCTCGTCGACAGCCTTGCCTCGTGGCCCTCGAACCGGGTGCTCGTCGTCCATGACGACCTGTCACGTATCGCGGGAGCCGTCCTCGTACCGTGCTGGATCTGGCTGCTGGTCTCCCTCTTCCTGGTCGTACGCCCCCGCGCAGCACGCCGCGACACGCAGGAGGAGGCCGCTCGCCGTGCCGCCGAGATGAGGATCTGGCGAGCGATGTTCCCCGACCGACGGCTGCGGCTCGGGCTCGGCGTCATCGGCATCCTGTGCCTGGGCGTGGTGATCGGTGGATTCGTCGTAGGTGGAGCGAAGGGCAGCAGCCGGATCCTGCCGGGCCCGAGCTACCAGATCTCGACGGCAGACCTCAACGATGACGCGTGGACACCGGTTGCGCCGCAGCAGTACACCCTCTGGCAGGCCCGGTTCATCCGGGAGGACGGCCTCTTCACCGTCTTCGGACTCGCCCTGGCGGGCGGCAGTCTCGGGCTGCTCCAACTGCACCACACGACACGGAGGCAGACCACGTCATCGCGGATGACGGGGGGACCGGACCCGATCAACCGAGACGGGGACCACGTCCGTTGAGACGGGAGCGCGCCACGACAACGGTCGGACGTGCCGGGGCTGCCGGAGGGTTCGGGTCCGTCCAGCGAGGTCAGAAGGTGCAGCGAGGCCGGAAGGTGCAGCGAGATCGAACCGGTGGCTGAAGCTCCGTCAGCAGCGAGCCGGCTCAAACCTGGTGGATCCGGGCCAGTGTGCAGCGCGTGACGCGGCCGTCTCCGGACGGGCGGGTCGACTCAGGGTCCGGTACGCACCGACCGACCCGCATGGACCGGCCACCGCATGCCGACCTCAGCCGGGAGCCGCCCCGGGTCCGGCCGGCTCCGCCAGCACCACCGCCAGCAGGCCCGGGTGCCGTGCCTCGACGGCCGCCCGGCGCAGCGTCATCACCCGGTGCTTGCCCTCCTGCCGGGTCTCGGTGAGCCCGGCCTCGCGCAAGATCCGCCAGTGGTTGGTGAGCGTGGAGCGCGGTACGTCGAGTCCGTCCGGGCTGCAGGTGCTCTCCCCCTGCGCGGCCAGTACCCGGACCAGCCACAGCCGCACCGGATCGCCCAGCGCGTGCAGCACCACGGCGAGTTCGGGCTCCCCGGACATCGTGTTCCCCTCCCCTGTGCACCGTGCGCCCCCGGGTCGGCCCGGGGATCCCCTAGTATGCCTTTCGCTTCGTCAATTCGGTAAAGTCGAAACGATCACACCGATCAATCCAACCGATCCGGGGGGACCCGCCATGCCCGCACTCGCCAGCTACGCCCGCATCTACGTCGACGACCTGGACCGCGCCCTGCCGACCTTCCTCGACCTTACCGGCGAGCAACCCGCCCTCCGGTTCGCCTACCGCGACCTCGAACTGGCCCGGATCGGCGGCTACCTGCTCATCGCCGGCACCGCCGAGGCCCTGGCCCCGTACCGCGCCACCCAGGCCACCACCGTGGTGACCTCGCTGGACGAGATCCTGGCACTGACCGGGCGCCACGGCGGCGAGGTGCTCGACGGCCCGAACCAGGTCCCCACCGGCCGCAACCTGACCGTCCGCCACCCGGGCGGCGCGATCATCGAGTACGTGGAGTTCGACACCGCCACCCGGGCCCGGACGGCGGAGTAGGTCTTCTCTGTTCAGATCTTGTCGGACCGGCGCGCGGCGGTGGGCGCCTGCCCGGGCGGGCCGGCGAAGCGCCCTTGTACCCGGTCGTACGTGGGCGCTTCGCCGGTCTGTCCAGCCGGGATGCCCTGCGTCGCGCGCTCGGCGAGACAGCCTTACCGAGCGCACGGGCCGCTGGGTTGGTAGGTGACGGCTCGTCATAGTCGAGCAGCCGCCTGCTGCACTGCTCCTGCTGACGGGGGATCGGGCAGGAGCAGCCTGGCAGTGCGACCACCCAATACCTCTGGTGAGGACGCCCCTCGTCCGCCCGGCCTTGCACCAGGATGCATGATGCAGTCACCGCCGCACACGGGTTCCTGCCGCCGATGCGGTGCAGCGGCTGCTTCTCGGCTGCGTCAACGTCGTTCGCCCCCGGCTTAGCCTGCGGGCGCCGCGCCTTGACATGGTCGTCGCACCGTCGAAGTACGGCACCTGTCAGGAGCAACGGCTCCATCCGGGCTTCCGCCTCCGGCACCGGGCGAGACGGTGCGTGAAGCGCTCCAGGGCATGCCCTGGAGCGCTTCGGTGGACCACGAGGCGGAGAAGGCAGGATTCGAACCTGCGTGGGCTTGCGCCCGACCGGGACCAGAGCCCCGGCCCCCGATCAACCACTCCGGGCACCTCTCCCCCAGGACCCGGCCCGCCCGTTCGCTGCGGCCCGTCCCTGTGCCATTAACTATCGCCCGCCGCGCTGACCCGCCACTGACCCCCGCCTGACGGCGGCATCCGCACCGTAACGACCACGGTGCCGGACCCGGCCATGAGCGTGAGGCCGGCGACGTACGGGGCGGTAGTCGACCCGGGACGCCTTCGTGATGAGATCATTCCGGCCCCGACCACCAGCCCCCCGGCCGGCCGAACCGGTGCCCGGCCCGCGGGCGGTCGACGCTGCCGCACAGGAAAGCACCACCGAACCGCCGCCGGGTGCTCCGACCGTCGCGGCGGACAGCACCCGCGTTTGCGAGTGCGCACGGCCGGCCCTCGACACACACCACCAGAAAGGCATCCGACGTGACCAACGAGTCCGACAACGCCACCGGCCAGGAACCGGCCCGCGCCGGCAAGCCGCGGAGTGGCGGCCCGGTCGGCCCAGCCGTGCCCCGGATGCGGCGGCTCCAACTCGTCGGCGCCGCAACGGCCGTCCTCGTCCTGGCGACCATGTCCGCCTGCTCCGGCCACACCGGGGGGCACCGGAGCGGCCACGCTGCGGCCGGCGCCACGCCGGCCGGCCCGCCGAGCGCCCCCGCGACCCCGAGCACTGCCCTGTCGAGCCCAACTGCTTCCCCAGCGCCGGGCGACACCGCCACCGCGGCGGGCAGCCCCTCCCCCACCGGCGGCGCCGCGACCGGACCGGCCGTACCGAGCACCGCCGCGACGCCGGCCCCCAGCGGCCCGCTGGTCCCCGTCACCGCGCCGGCCCTGCTGGCCGCCGTGGTCCAGGCACTGCCCACCGGATTGACCGCCGATCACTTCGAGGCCGACCCGCCCTCCACCAACGACCCCTACCCCAGCGTGTACGCCCAGGTGCACACACCCGACGGCACGGGCCAGCTCGGGGTCAGCATGTACCCGAGCACCGGCGCCCTCACCTGCCCGGACACGGGCACCTGCCCCACCGACCCGGCCGGCGACCCCGTCCAGGTCCAACACGAACCGGGCAACTGCATCCAGAACACCGTCATCACGGTGCAACGCCACGAAGGGTTCACCCTGGCGGTCCAGATCTCCAGTTGCCTGCTCGCCGGCAACACGCCGGCCGTCCCGGCACTGACCCAGGATCAGGCCACCGCCCTGGCGGGCAACCCAGCCCTCACGACCAAGATGCCCGCCTCCTACGTACAGAGCGCCAACGCACAGTACCCGCACCTCCCTCTGGTCTAGGCCGCGTTCCTCCGATCATGCGACTCTTTTTCGGACGGGTACGACTGGTCGGGGGGATCCGAGCACCGCCCGAGCGGGCGTGTCGGAAGGCGCTGCTGCCCGTCAGCAAGGGGCGGCGTGGCGGCAGGCGGCGGGATCATCGGCAGCTGACCAACGGGGTCCTGCACCCGAGTACCGCCAAAGCCAACCCCACGGGCTGCTACGTCCCGGCCGCGCCGGGCTCCCGCCTCAGGGATTCCTGGTAAACGTCCGCACAGGTGGCAGAGCCCTCGACCAGGCCGTCGCAGAAGGCGGCGACGTCGGTGCCGATCAGTTCCAGGACCCCCTTGCCCTCGGCAACGCCCTCCTCGAAGAAGTCCACGATCCCGGGGAGCAGGGGCCCCTCGGGCAGCGAGACCGGTCCGACCTTGAACAGGTACCTCTGCATCTCCTGGTAGACGATCCGGTAGTCCGGCGGGAGCGCCTTGACCCGGGCCGTGTGCGCCCGCCACTGCTTCTTGCCCTCGACGATGTCCTGGATGCCCACGTCAGCCTCCCAGCCGGCTCAGTTTCCTTGCGACGTTCCTGTTCAACTGCTCGCGCCACCGGTCACGCCAGGTTCGAGCCCCCTCTCCGCCGACCAGCGCCGTGCAAAATCCCCGGATGTCGTCGCCGAGCACCTCGTGGACGCCCTGCCCGTCCGCCGCTGTTTCCTCGAGCAGCCCCAGGGCGGCGTCCAGGATCGGCATCAGGGCACGGCCGGTGAAGCCCGCACGGGGCACGAGGTGGCCCTTGATCTGTTCCCACGCCGCCCGGTGGTCGTCCGGCAGGGCCTCGGCCCGGTCCTCGAACGCCTTCCACTGCCTGGTGAGATCGCTGCCTGTGACGCTCTCCCAGAAGTTCATCTCCCGCCCTCCTTGAGCCTGTCGATGCGTGATGAGACGTACTGCCATTTCGCCCAGAACTTCGCGAGTTCCTCGCGTCCGGCGTCGTTGAGCGCGTAGAACTTGCGCGGCGGACCGACCCCGGACGGCCGCTTCGTCACCTGGACGAGCCCGTTCCGCTCCAGCCGCAGCAAGATGGTGTACACCGTGCCCTCGATGACGCCGGTGAAGCCGAGCTCGTTCAGCTGACGGGTGATGGCGTACCCGTAGGTCTCCTCGCTGCCGATGATTTCGAGCACGCACCCTTCGAGCGTGCCCTTCAGCATCTCCGTCAGGTCGTCCATCGCGAGTCCTCCTCAGCACTCCCAGTACTGCGTGATACCGAGTACTGCTATACGGTACCACCGAGTAGTGGAGAGCGGCAGCCCCCGACAGGCGCGGGACGGGCGGGTGCCCGTCCCCCAGCCCGGCCCGCGCGACCTGCTCGTCCAGGTGGAGGCCCTCGCGGTCAACCCCATGCAGCACCACGTCCTCGCCCGGATCGCGCGCCTCGTGGACGCCGGCATCCTCACCAGCACCGCCACCCAGGACCTCGGTCCGATCAACGTCAGGAACCTTCGCGAGGCCCACCGGATCAGGGAGTCCGGCACGGCGATCGGCAAGACCACCCTCACCGGCTTCTGAGAGTGGCCGCCACCCGACCCGGTGCAGGCGGTTTCTGACGAGCGCGAGGTGATCCGAGTCGGTGTCAGAAGCCTGACGGCCGGGGCTCGGTGCCCGGGCTGTGGACGCCGGCCGGGGCGGGTACGGCGGGAGCCGGGTACGGCGGGAGCGCCGCCCGCGCACCGGTCACCAGGCCCGCGCGGCGCCGGTCACGAGGCGGTCTGGCGACCGCTCCTGCACTGAGGCATCATCAGTTCTGGCAGTGGGGCAAGGGGGCGGATGTTGGAGCTGGCGGAAGTCATTCGGGCACTGCGCGACGAGCTTGAGTACGCGATGGCGGCCGGAGCTGACGAGGCCCTGCGCTTCGAGCTCGGACCGGTGGAGGTCGAGGTGTCCGTGGCGATCGAGGCCGGGGCGTCGGCCGAAGTCAAACCGCGGTTCGTGGTGCTCAGTCTCGGCGCCCACGGCAGCGTGGACCGCACGTCCACCCAGCGCATCAAGCTCACCCTCACCCCCCGCGAAGGCAGGGAGGGCTGGACCCCCATGGTCTCGGGTGAGGCCGGGGAGCAGGAGCGGTGACCGACCGCTCCGGCGGTCTCGATCCGCAGCGCGTCGCCGAGGTCATCATCTCCACCGCCGCCAAGGGCGGGAGCCGCCGCTGCGGATCGGGCTACCTGCTGGCCCGGGACCTGGTGCTGACCGCCGCGCACGTCCTGGACGGCGCGGCCTCGATCAGGGTGCGTCTCAACGCCGATCAGGACGGGCAGTGGACCGCTCGGGCGCAGCCCGCCTGGTCGGATGCGGACCTGGACATCGCCGTCCTGCGCATCCTCGAGGCGTCCGTCGATCCGCCGGGCCCCGTGCCACCGGTGGCTCGTGTCCGCTTCGGCCGCATCCTCCGACCGCCGGTGGAGTGCGAGACCATGGGCTTTCCACGGTTCAAGGTCCGCGACGATGCGGCGCGCCCGGGCGCCGACGGCAGACCGACCCAGTACCGCGACTGCGAGCACGCCACCGGCCATGCCACCAACTGGGCCAACCGGCGGGAGGGAACGCTGGAGATCCAGGTCCGGGAACCGGCACCCGACCCGGACCGCGGACGCTCCCCCTGGGAGGGGATGTCCGGCGCCCCGGTGTTCTGCGGGGACACCTTGGTCGGGGTGATCGGCAAGCACCACCCCAAGGACGGCCCCGGCGCGCTGGCCGCCTACCGGGTCGACCACTGGTACCAACGCCTTGACGCCGACCGGCTCGCCGAACTCGCCGCCCTGATCGGCCTGCCCGGCAAGCCCGGGGGCCTGACCCAGGTCACGGCCCCCGACCACCGGGGCACGGACGGGACTCCCCGCCAGTTGCCCGCCACGACCTCCGCATTCACCGGCCGCGAACGAGAACTCGCTCAACTGCTCGACATCACCGACGATCCCGGTGGTTCGTCGGGAACAGTGGTGATCTGGGCCATCGACGGAATGGCCGGGATCGGCAAGACCACCCTGGCCGTCCACGCCGGGCACCGACTCGCTGAGCGATTCCCTGACGGTCAGCTCTTCGTCGACCTGCACGGCTACACCCGAGGCATGACCCCGCGCGACCCCGCCGACGCGCTCGCCGCTGTGCTGCAGGGCTACGGAGTGCCTCCGGGCCGGATCCCCGCGGACCTCGACGCCCGCGCGGCGCTCTACCGCGGCCGCCTGGCCGGGACCAGGACCCTGATCATCCTGGACAACGCCCGCAGCGAAGCACAGGTGCGCCCGCTGCTGCCCGGCGACAGCGGATGCCTGGTGCTGGTGACCAGCCGAAGACGACTGGGCGCACTGGACGACGCGTCGTCCCTGCCGCTGGACGCACTCCCGATGAGGGATGCCGTGGCGCTCTTCCGCGAGGTGGCCGGGCCCGGCCGGACCCAGGCGGACGATCCCCTGCTCGAAGAGATCGTCGAGTTGTGCGGGGGCCTGCCCCTGGCGTTGCGGATCGCCGCCGCCCTCATCCGCATCCGTCCCACCTGGACCCTGTCGCGCCTCGCGCGCAGACTGCGTGACGCCCGCCCCAGCCTGCAGCGATTCTCCGACGGAGAACGGGACCTCACCTCCATGTTCGACCTGTCCTACCAGAACCTGACCCACGACCAGAAGTCCCTCTTCCGCTGTCTCAGCCTGAGCCCCGGGGCCGAGATCGACGCCTACGCCGCCGCGGCCCTGCTGGACTGCGACCTCACCGACACCGAGGACCTGCTGCAGGACCTGGTCGACCACAATCTGCTGGCCGAACCCGCGGCCGGCCGCTACCGGATGCACGACCTGATCCGCGCCCACGCCCACACCTTGGCGCAGGGCGACCCGGCCGATCAGAGGGGCGCGGCGGTGCAGCGGCTGCTGAACTACTACGGGCACACATCCGTCTCGGCCGACACGAGGACCTTCGAGTACGCCCGGCACGAGCAACACGGCTCGGCCCCTGCCCACGCGCCGGCCCTGCCCTCCCCGCACGAGGCGTACACCTGGCTCCGCGCCGAACGCGCCACCCTGGAGGCCTGCCTCGCACTGGCCACCCGCCAGGGGTGGCTCGAACACGTGGTCACACTGACCGAGGGCCTGGCCGAACTGCTCTACGCCGACGGCCCCTGGTCACGGGCACGGGCCCTGCACGCCGCCGCGGCGGCCGCCGCAGAACACCTGGGCGACCGCGCCGGGCAAGCCGACGCGTTGAACAACCTCGGACGCGTGCTGCACATGACCGGGGAGTACGTGGCCGCCGCCGACGCACATGCCCGCGCCGCCGACCTGTTCCAGCAGGTGTCCGAACGGGCCGGCCAAGCCGATGCTCTGAACGAGCTCGGGCGGGTGCTCAGGAGCACCGGGGACTACCCTGCTGCCGCCGACGCGCACTCGCGTGCGCTGGCGCTGTACCTCGAGTCGAACGACCTGATCGGCCAGGCCGGTTCACTGGGTCATCGCGGCAGGCTGCGACGACTGACCGGGGACACCGCGGGAGCCGTCGAGGACCTGTCCCAGGCGCTGAGCCGCTACGAGCAGTTGGGCCACCGGCTGAGCCAGGCCAAGACCCTCACCGTGCTGGGACAGGTGAGAAGGGCCACCGGGGACGAGGCCGGCGCCGCCGACGCCGACGGCCGCGCATTGACGATCTATCAGGAACTGTCCGAGCAGTCGCGTCCGCCGTCCGGCCACAGTGAGTGGCTGGACCGGGCCGGCGCACTCATCGGGTTGGGGCGGATGCGGATGACGGTCGAGGACTACGCGGGCGCGCTGGACGCGCATGCCCGAGCCCTGGACATCTACCGCGAGGTGAACTCCTACGACAACGAAGCGTGGGCGACGAACCTCTATGCCGCCGTCTTTGCCGCCGCCGGCGACACGGCCCACGCCTTGGCCACGTACCGCGATGCACTGCGCCTCACCCGGGAAGTGCAGCACCGCGACGACGAGGCGATCGCCCTGGAGGGCATCGGTGCCATGCTGCTGCGCTCCACCGAGGGAACCGGGCAAGGCGCCGAGTACCTGAACCAGGCGCTGGCAGCCTACCGAAGCCTCAGCATGCGCCCCGACGTCGAGCGCGTCCAGGCCCGCCTGGACGCGCTCACCACCACCGATCCGTCCTGATCCGGCAGCGGTAGCGGCAGCGGCAGCGGCAGGCAAAGAGAGCGGCTCCGAGCCGGAGCGCTGCCACCCACGGGTGGTCACCGAGGACCTGGCAGCGGGTGGGGGCACCGACTTCGCGCGGCTCCACCCGCTGTTCCAGGTTACGACCTGGCTGACGAAGCCAGCCGGTACCCTGCACGACCCGGACCCCGTCGCCCGAGGGGGGATGCCGCCGCCGTCCGTACCCGCCCGCCGCCACCGAGGGTGGATCCGGTACCCCATGCCGGTGGCTGCCTCGCGGGCGTGCCAGGGCCCATCTGCCCTGAAGTTCCCAGATTGTCGGAAAAGCAAGCCGGTTCGGAATTTTTCTGAGCCACTCGTGGGGCGGCGGTCTCGGGGTCGACGAGCATTGGCACGGCGAGTGGGACATCCACAGCGGCGGTGCCACCTGGGAGACGGCCGGCGTCGTCGCCAGCAGCGATGTCCTGCTGTGGGACGGCGAGCTCTGCCACACCGGTGCCCCCAGCGACACCACCTGGGTCTTCTGACACAAGGGAGCGCAACCTATGACGGCAGCACCGAGCACGGCATGGTCGGTCACGCTGGACTACTCACACGACATAGCCTTCGCCCTCGCCATCCGTGACGCGCTTGGCTTTACCGACCCGCTCGGCCTGCCGCCGATCGACCCGCCTCTGCCGCTGACGCCGCTTCAGGACACGGTCCCCGAGATCGAGTCACGGTGGCAAGCGTGGTGGGAGTTCGCTCTGGCATCACCGGGCCACGAGTCCAACGCCGCGCAGAGCCTTCACGGCCCCCTCGGCGCCCTCGTCCGACGCCACTCCACCGAACTCCTGGCCTGGAGCTCCCAGCGGAAGAGGGAACTGGCGAAACTGAGCCGGACCGCCCCGGGACAGCCACGCACCCGCCTGGCCGACGCCATCCACGAACACGGACGGAAAACCGGAAACCAATTCCCGGAATTTCATCTGACGATCATCGCCATCCCGGTTGCCGGAACAACGTTCACACCGGTCAACAAGAGCAGCGCCATCGTAGCCAGCATCGAGCTGATGCGAGACCGAAACGCATATTTCTCCAAAATCATCGAACACCTCGTGGGGACCTAGCTCATCCCTTTGAAAGCGGCGACCACAGCGACCGTGATCCGACCAGGTCACGAACAACAGCTCGCCGTGACCCCGTGCTGATCTGGTGCCATGGAGCCCGATGGCGGCCCTCTGCAATCCGGGGGCCGCCATCGGCACGTCGCTGCCCGGTAATGCGCCGTCGCTGCGTAGCCAGGCTGGGCTCTCGGACGATCGCCATTGAGCCCGGAGGAGCCACGTGGCCGGGCCAGGGGCGTAGCCGGGGAGGAGGCTCGCGGTCCGGGAACGGTCGCTTCCATCACGATCGCGTGCGTCGCGCCGACCACCCGTGCGGGCACGGGCCGGCGCCAGCGAACCGGCTGGCCTGGCATCCGGCCCGGCATCGACTGGCTCCTCTCTTCCGCGGCTATCGCGTGGAAAGAGGTGTCGTCGCGCGAGAAGGGCTTGCCCATAGGCCCTGACCTGCGGATACGGCGGCACGAGCCGCCAGGCGGCTGCACCTTTCGGTGCACCCTTCGGTTCACCCCTCCAGGCACCGGTCCAGGCATCCCTCCAGGCATCCCTCCAGGCACCGGTGGGACGGTGTGGCACCCACCCGGATGCCACACCGTCCTACGTCATCTGTTCCGGGGCCAGATCGGTCCTGATCCGTGTCACCCGGGCTGTGACGCATCCACTCGAACTCCAGCTGCGCCTGGTCCGTACAGGTGCACGGTTCGAGAACGGCATCCTCGTCGAGCGCGAGGAGCAGGCCGCTTGATCGACTGACGGAGCCACCGGCCGGGCCATGGCCAAGCCGTCCAGCCGCACAGATCCTGGCCCATGCCCAGTCGAGTTGCTTCGGGGCGCCGAGAGCTTGGTGCGACTGGACTACCGGCCCAGCGTCCCATGGCGTCACGGGGTGGCCGACGGCAGGGCAGGTGCCGCCTTTGCGGCGGTGGCCACGGTCGGGTCGGCGAGCAGCTTGGCGTACTGCTGCTGGAGCAGGGCGGTCATGACCGCCCGGTCGACGGCCTTGCTCGGCTGCCAGTAGCTGACGTCGATGGCGATGTTGCCGATGACGGCGTAACTCTCGGTCAGGATGTCCCCGTTGCTGTCGAGGTCGCGGTGGTCGTAGGCGATGGTGTCGCCGCTGTTCGGGATCGGGTAGGTGCCGGCGGCGTCCGCCTTGTCGCCGGCGCTGCTCTGGTGGCCGAGGGTGTAGCTCTGTGCGCCGGTCGCGGTGGCGAACTGGGCCAGTACGATGTCGGCTTCCTGGCCGTCGCTGGTGTTCCAGTTCTCCCGGACCGCGTACTGGAAGCCACGGGTGGTCTGCTTGTCGATGACGCCCTGCCGGTCGGCCTGCGCGTAGCGGATCGCGAACTGGTTGAGCGTCAGGATGCCACTCGGCCCGGTCTGGTCGTCGGCCTGCCACGGCTTGGAGGCGGCGGGCGGCGCCACCAGGTCGCCCAGCAGGCGGTTCTGGTCGGCCGGGGCCGCTGCGGCCGCCGTGGTACCGGCCGGGGCGGGCGCAGCCGACGTGGTGCCGGGGGCGGGTGCGGCCGACGTGGTGCCGGCGGGCAGCGGCGAGGGGGTGGTGACGTTCCCGGTCAACCGTGCCTGCTGGGCGCGGGCGAGTTGGGCCAGCCCGCCCGAGTCGGGCTGGCCGGGGGTGTAGTAGTGCACGTCGGCGGCGATGTTGCCAACGGAGAACCAGGCGCTCTGGCGGATGTTCCCCACGGTGTCCACCGCGCCGGCGGTCCACGTCTCGCCCCCGGATATGCCCGGCAGCGAGCCCAGCGGCCGCTGCGGCTTCTCCTCGTTCGCCGTCGCCTGCGACACGCCGCTGACGAAGTCCTGCGCGCCGTCGGACCTGGTGAACTGGAGCAGGAAGACGTCGGCCGAGGTGCCGTCCGGTGCGTCCCAGTTCACCTCTGCGGCGGACTTGAAACCCCGGTCGGTCATGCTCCGCTTCTCGTCGGACCGGTCACCGGCCTTGATCACGCCGTCGACGAACTGGTCGAGCGTCAGGATGCCGTCAGGCGACAGCGTTCCCTGGGCGAACGGCTTCGACCCGGCCGGCGCGGTGACCAGCTCGCTCTTCAACTGCTCCGGCGGCAGCGTCTTCAACTGGCCGGACAGGGCCTGGCATCCGCTGAGAGACTTGAGGCTGGCGAGTACGACGGCGACGACGGCGAACGAGATACCGCCCCTGAAACGGCGGGCGGGGCTGGACTGTTGAGACACCATGAACCAATCGGGAGCAACGAGCACAGGAACGTGAAGATCACCTGACAGTCTGACGGAGAAAGATCACATCTCCGTCGCGAGCCGATCAAGGTGTCGACCGCCCGAACCAGCGCACCTCCCGGGACCGCCCCCAGCAGTGGTGAGAGGAAGCGGGCGCACCGGAGGACGCGGACGGCTGCTGGGTGGATCGGACGGTGACCACTCGTCTGCTGGGGAAGCGGCCCTCCCGGTCTGGGTCGGCCGGGACGGCGGGGGGGCATCGCGGAGCGGCGAGCGGATCAGCAGGCGACGGTCCTGGCCGGCCGGCCGGCGGAGCGGCGGCCAGGGGACCAGCTCCAGGCGCGCGCTCTGCCGCCCGATCGGCCTCCCGGCGGTGCGGACCGTCGCCTGCTTGCGCGGCCACGAGCCGGGCCGAAAGGTCGGATCGTCACCGAGGCCGGTGCGGTTCGCGGGGCCGGCCAGCGTGGCGCCGACGGCGAGGCAGGCCGGCAGGCGGCGGTAGGAGCGGTAGGAGCGGTAGGAGCGGTAGGAGCGGTTCCAGCGCGGCCTGCACAACACTCGTCAGACGTACCCGAATGCCAACGACGTCTGCCCGGACGAACGGGGCCGGCTGCGTGTGTACGACGACGCCATGCTCAGCCTGCCCACCGACGTGCAGTAGTCGACGTTCGGTAGGCACTGCGACGTCCGATGGCGCGGTGCTCGGACCCTCAGGCGAGGGCGGCCCCGCCGGCACCCGGCACGGCGGCCGCGAGGACGGTGGCGACCAGGACGGTACTGGGCCACTCCGAAGCGGTGCCGCCTCGCCTGCGCCACGGTCTGCGGGATCAGGCGTCAGCGGCGGCCGCTGGCCAGGATGACGAGGAACTGGCCGCCGCCCGCCTCGATGTCGGCGGTCACCGGCAGCCCTGGTACCAGCCGGGAGAACCGGTCCACCAGCCAATCCGCCGCCTCTTGAGCGTCCTGCCTGGTCGGACAGCGGCCCACCATCTCGCGGCCCCCCTTGCGCTCCAGCCTCCCCGCAACGGTGATCAGCGGCGCGGGTTCGACCACGTACAGACGGTCCGGCCAGGCGATGACCACCTTGACCGCGCCCTTGTGGGTGTTGCACCCGCGGTGCGCGAGCCGCTCGGCGACCTTGGCCTTCCGGTCGGTGGTCCGGCTGTCGACGCTGGGCCCTCGCGGGTCGTTCACCGACTTGTCGGGGTCGACCGGCTCGTCGCACACCCAGCACCGCCAGCCGTCACGCTCGGCCACATCATCAAGGAGACTCACCCGAGCAAACTAGCCTGCCCGGTCGCCATCCCGCGAACCGGGGCCTCGGCAGAGTCCTGACACCGACAGACCATGCTGGAGATCCTGGCCATGACATCCGCGAAGCCTTCCCCGTCCCCGCCACCTGCCTGATCACCCACCGACACGTCCAACGTCCCTGACAGGACCCTTGCGCCGACGCTCATCGATGAGCAGGTGGTGCGCGCCCACGCCCTTCCAGGGTACGGACGCGCACCACCTGGGACGGGGTGAGGGGGCTCACGGGACGAGATTCCGAGAGGAGCGTGCGGTGCCTGACCTGTCCCCTTGCGTTCCGTCCCTGCCGAAGTGCCCTTCGCCGGTGCGGACAGCGCCGTACTGGCGCTCGGCATGAGTGCTGAGGAGCGCCTGGTGGTACTCGGTGCGATCACCCGCCTCGTGGCGGGGGCAGGGCTACGTGGCGTTGAGCGGTCTGACGGCCAGTCGGGCGCCGATCCGGCGTCGGGAGATCGGGACCGGGCCGGGTGCCGCGCTCAATCTGGCCGACTCGCTGGTCGAGTGCTCCGCGCGGGAGTTCGGCGAGCAGCACCCGCACACCTTGGCGGACCTGGTGCTGCTGTGCATGAGCTGACCCTCGTCACGGTGCGTCGGATGCGACGGCCAGCCTGCGCAACGGTCCTCGCGCGGCCCCGCCCCGCGCGCCACGCCCGCCGACTGGTCTCGCACGACCTGGCACGAGCGGTACCGGACCGGGGCAGCCTGCTGACCGCCCGTCAGCAAAGTGCTGCTCGCCACGGGTGAACAGCACCCGTGGCGAGCGGGAATGGCGAAGGCTGGCTGGATTGCTAGTCATCAGCCACATTCGGGTTCTGCGGTCGCTCATCGCCCGCCTTCACGCGGCGGCCCTTGCCGCGTGGTCCGATGACGACCGTCTTCATGGTCACCTTGGGGTGGTTCCTGGCGTAGTAGCCGCCGCTCCAGACGTCGTGGAAGGACGCCGTCGAGGCGATGGTGTACGTCCTGGGGTCCGGGGTGGTCTGTCCGCTGCCGGCGAATGCCTCCAGGGTCAGGGTGTCGGCTCCGTCCACCCCCACGACCGCCGCCGCGTGGTACTGCGACATCTCCTCCTCGCCGGGGTTCATGGCGACCATCACGTAGGCCTGGCCGACCACCGGAGCCGCGCGGCGGTCCGGCTCCCCCTTGAAGTCCGCCGCGCGCTCGCGGTTCGACTCGTCCGACACGCCGAAGGCCTTGGTGCCGTCGTTCGTACGGATGTTGCTGTTCGCACCGTCGCCCAGTTCTCCGACGGCGTTGTGCATGATCTCCTCCGCGGTGTGGAGGCAGTCGTCCAGGATCTCCCGGGCAAGCTGGTACTCCTGGTAGTTGCCGGTGCCGAAGAGGTCCTGCGGTTCCGTCGTGGTGCGCCGCAGCGCCGGGGAGACGTTCGCGGCCGGTGTCCCGGCTTTCACCCAGACCGAGTCCGGTTCATCGGCGACGACTGCGAACAGCCCGCCGGCCGACACCTTCATGGCCTGCTCGGTCTGGGAGTCCTGATCCGCCCAGCGCTGGACCGCCAGCCCCGGTGTCCGGTCGGCGCGCTGCACGGTGCTCTCCCGCACCGGCACCGCACCGCCCATCACCCGGCGGGCGGTGCTTTCCGCCTCCCGCTCGAAGCGGTCGGCGGGATCGGAGACCCGAAGCCCGTCGCCGGTGTCGGAGCCGGCCACCGGCCCCTGACGCTGCTGGATGACGTGCGTGAGCTCATGGGCAAGGGTGTGCCTGTCCGCACCGCCCGCACCGATCACCACGTGGTGCCCGGAGGTGTAGGCGCGAGCTCCGACACCGGCCGCGGATGCCTTCGCCGCCCCGTCGTCGTGGATCCGCACATCGGAGAAGTCGGCGCCGAAGCGACTCTCCATCTCGGTACGGGTACCGTCGTCGAGCGGCCGCCCAGGAGATCGCAGCACGTCGTGAACCGCTGAACGCTGCACCGCTTCCGGCCCGTCCGACGAACCCAGGCGGCCGGCCTGTCGCAGCCGCTGCACGACCGCGGCGTTCCCGACGGTCGCCTGAAGCCGGAGAAGGTCAGGAGACTGCTCCCCGCGGGCTGCCGAGGCGCCGCGGGGCACCGGGTCGGCCTCCTTCTTTCCGGTGTCCCTGGCATTCGCATGGCCGCGCACAGCGCCTCCTCCGGGGTGGAATGACGTCCTCCTCCTGGATACGCCGAACCTGGGTCTGCTGTCAGGGCCGCAGGGGCAGAGTGCGGTGCCTGCGAGGGCAGAGCCGCCCGGCCTGCGCGGGCGCCTGCCGTTCCTTGCTGCTGCGATAGCGTTGGCGGCCCGCAGTTGGTCGCGGCATGGCACCTGCTCGCTCCCGGTGGCCGTGTGCAGAGCGTCGGTTGGACCTCCGGCGAGCCGGCTGTCTTCCCTCCGTACGCGACGGTCGGCCCTGCCAGGTCGCTGACCTCCTTCGTCATCGAGGGCGACGTCGGCGCGGAGCTGGCGGTGCTGGCCGGGCTGGTCGCGGAGGGGACGCTGGCCGTGGAGACCGGTTGGCTGGGCGCCTGGGAGCGCTTCGCCGAGGCAGCCGAGGCGCTCCGCGGGCGTCGGGTCACCGGAAAGGCCGTTCTGGAGGTACGGCGCAGCGCCCCCGCAACGTGACCGGCCCGGAGCCAGGGACCCGGGTTGTCCGCGGTCGCTGCGGTGTCACTCAGCGGGACGCGGCACTCTCCCGGAACCGACGAAGGAGCTCGCGCGCCGGAGCACTCGCGGGATCGAAGGTCTGGCGAGCCAGGTTCGGGGTGACGGCCTGGCCGTAGAACCACGCCGCGTGGCAGTGGAAGCAGAAGGCGATCTCGAAGAGGACCTGACCCGAGAAGACCTGGCCCGGACCGGTGTGGGCACGGACTGCGAAGCCCGGGGAGAAGCACCGCGTCCTGGTGCTCGCGGGGAGGCCAGCGACGAGCGCGAGGACCTCCTGCGCATCGTCCCAGAGCCCGACGGTCTCGCCGGGGACGGTATCCGTCCACTGGTACCAGCCGTGTGGCTCGGTGATCCGGACGGCCTCGACCAGCTCGACGAGGCCGGCGGTGGTGGGAAGCAGCACCCGGCCAGTCTTCCGCAACCGGTCGCGTGGCAGCCAGCGGGTTTCTGTGCTCGCCCGGTACGAGCCTCTGGTCGGAGGACTTCGAGCTTCTGGTGGGAGGATCCAGCAGGCACGCCACCCACGACGCGTGATCGTGCCGAAGCGGACCGGTCGGAAGCACGCCCGGCATCCACGATCACCGTGATCATCAAGGGAAGGGGCTACGAAGTGACTGGCGAGTCCGTCGAGTACACGTCGCCGTGCCCGGACTGCGCCGCAGCGCTGACCTGCTCCGGCGGGCAGGAGCTCGTCGGCAGCACGTTGGAGTGGAGCATCGAATACCACTGCCCGACCTGTGGGTGGGCACTGGCCGATTGCGGCCGAGGCGACCTCCCCGATTCCCTTCGAGGGCGGCTTCTGGCTGAACACGGGCCCGCTCGGCTGCAGCTCGCCGACCCCGCAGCAGGCGCCGTCACCGTGATGAAGGTGCTCCGCGCCGAACTGGGCGGCGACCTGGCCCACGCCAAGGCAACCCTGCACCGGATCCGGACCGGCACATACGTGGGAACCCTCGCGGAGATGGCTCTGCTGGCCATGCGCCTGCAGGACGCCGGGATCGCGCCGCTGATCACCCGCCCGCGAGTCAGGCAGCCGTAGTGCGAAGCAGCGAAGTCGAGCAGCAATCAACCGGACAGCCAGCAACCTTGACCCTGGACGCCACCTCGCTCAACAGGACGTGGCGTCCAGGGTCGCCCGGCTCCGCGCAGAGCCACGACATCGCAGAGGGGATCACGCACCCCAAGCGTGTCCGAGGTGCCTCCCCCGCTCGTTGGGGCGTCGCTCGTTTCGATGGCCTGTCAGCCGCGGCTGAGGGCACGCACGACCAGGACGACGATGACGATGAGCACAATGGTGCCGAGCCCTATGTACATGTGACTTTCTCTCCTGTCTCGCCTCGCAAGGCGGCTTGACTGAACGTGGAGCGGCTTCCCCGCTTGCGGTGTGTCATGCCGCGGTACGACGGAAAGGACCTGGCGCTCGGTTGTCCCCTGGGGCACCGCCCAGGTCCTGGCGGGAGACCGGCGGGAGAGGTGTCGAGTGCCTGCGGCGGGGCAGACGGGCGGCGACCGGACCGCTGGACGCGGTCCGGCACAATCGCAGGAGGAATTCAGGTGAGCACACCAGTGCAGTACGCGATCGGCGCCGAGGTCCACTGCCCGGACGGCACCTACGGCCAGCTGAAGCGGGTGGTGATCGAACCGCAGTCGGCGCGGGTCACCCACCTGGTGATCGGTGGCCGTGACGCCACCGACCAGCTGGTGCCCGTCGACATCGTCGACGGGACGGCCAGTGACTCCGAGAACATCCGCCTGTTCCGGGACACGGCGGCCGTCGCCCAGCTCGCCCCCGCCGAGGAGACGGAGTACCTGGCGGGCGCCGATGAGCAGTTCGGCTACGAGCCCGGCCAGTGGCTCGTCATGCCGCCTGCCGGCCTCGGCGGAGGCGGCGCCGTCCCCATGCCGCTGTTGCCCGACAGCGGCGCGCCGCACACGGTCGTCCGCGAGCGGGTACCGGGCGACGAGGTCCAGATCCGCAAGGACGACCGCGTCGTGGCCGACGACGGCGAGGTCGGCCGCGTTCAGGGGCTGCTCGTCGACCCGCGCGACCAAGGCGTGACCCATGTGCTCCTCAAGGAGGGCCACTTGTGGGGCAGGAAGACCGTCGCCATCCCGATCGACGACGTGTCGTGGCAGGCCGGGGTCGTCACGACGCGGCTCAGCAAGGCGCAGCTGGCCGACCTTCCGCCGGTCGACATTGACAGCCGCCCCTGACCCCGGCCGGGAGTCCACCAGCCCCGCGGTGCGCGGCCCGGTCAGCGCCGCCTTCGAGTCGGGCGGGCGTGGCGAGGACGGGCAGCCCGCGGCACAAGCGGGGGCGCCGACGGCTCGGGCGGCAGGACGCGGGCGAATCCCGGCAGGAGCCCACCCGGCGGACGTGACCGCCCGTCGTGCACAGGCGCAGGCTCCTGCGGCGAGGCCGAGGTCGCAGCGCTACGTGTCGCGATCCGTGGAGTCAGGAAGAGGAGGTCGATGCGCGAGGTCGTAGGCTTCCTGCGACGCCGACACGTCGCCGAGGTGCGCGATCGACCATTCCTGTAGCGCGCGCAACGGCTCGCGCAGGGTGCGGCCCGCCTCGGTGAGCGTGTACTCGACGCGGACCGGGACTTCGGGGTGGACGGTGCGGAGCACGAGCCCGTCCCGTTCGAGCCCGCGGAGGGTCTGGGTGAGCATCTTCTGCGAGACGCCCTCGATGCGCCGCCGCAACTCCGAGAAGCGGGCGCTGCCGTCCCAGAGGGCGCCCACGATGAGCACCGTCCAACGGTCGCCGATGCGATCCAGGATGTGGCGGGTCGGGCAGTCCGCGCGGTAGGGGCTGCCGCCGGGCACCGGCTCGGCCTGCGTGGTTACCACAAAGTGCCTTCTTCCCGTCAAAGAGCTGCACTCATACGGTAATCACATCGCGTCGCCCGACGCCACCGTCCCGTCGAAAGGCCCCTCGTGTCCCGCATGACCGTCATCGGCGGTACCGGCTATGCCGGTTCGGCCATCGTCGCGGAGGCCGCCGCCCGCGGCCACCGGGTCACCGCACTGAGCCGCTCGCTCCCCGGCGCGCCCGTCCCGAACGTGACCTACGTCCAAGGCGACGCCACCGACGAAGCAACGCTCGCGGCAGTCATCGAGGGCGCGGACTCCGTCGTGGCCGCACTCGCCCCACGCGGCCCGCTGGCCGGCTCCTTCCGCGAGGTCCACCGCACCATCGCGCGACTGGCCGATGCCGCAGGCGTGCCCCTGTTCGTCGTCGGCGGCTTCTCCTCGCTGCGTCCGGCCCCCGGGGCGGATCGCTTCGTCACCGACCTCGGCCACATCCCCGCAGCGCTCCACGACGAGATCCGCGCCGGTGCGGCGCTCGTCATCGAGGACCTCCCGGCCACGCCGGCGACCCTCGACTGGGTCTTCGTGAGCCCGGCGCTCGGGTTCGGTGCGCATGTGCCCGGCGAGCGACTCGGCCGCTACCGGCTCGGCGGCGACGTCGCGGTCCAGCCCGACGACGGCGGCGCGATCTCCGCCGCGGACTACGCCCTCGGGTTCGTCGACCTGATGGAGAAGGGCGACCACCACCGGACACAGGTCAACCTCGGCCATTGAGGCGATCCGGTGATCCAGCGGTCCGGTGATCCCCGCGGGCTCCGGCTCGCCGCAAGGAAGGCATGTTCCCTCATGGATGACGACTGTGAAAAGACGCTCTACCGGGGATTCGGACCCGTTCTCGGGCTGCCGGTCCAGGACGCCCGGGTGGATCTCGCGGCCCTTCCCCCGAATCTCCGGGCGGTAGTGCGGGAGGCGTTCCCGCCGGTGCTCGAGCGGGCGAAGGAGCCGCTGGTCGGCATCACGACGGACGGGCACGTCATACCCGATCTGTTCGCCCTCCAGGACACCGGCTGGGATCCGGGGCCCGCGAGCAGGGCGGCGACCGCCTTCCTCGACGGCCTCACTCCCGCGCAGCGCGGGGAGGTCCTCTTCGCCGTCGACGCGGACGAATGGCGGATGTGGATCAATGCCTTTCCGAACTGGGATCCGCACGGCCTGCGCCTGGAGGACCTCGAGCCCACGCAGCGCGAGCGTGCGCTCGCGGTCCTCGAGGCCTGCTTGTCCGCCAGCGGCTTCTCCGACGCTCGCACGGCGATGAAACTCAACGCCGCGCTCGGCGAACTGATCGGCCAGTACCGCGACACCCTCACCGAATTCAGCTATTCCTTCGCGGTGTTCGGCACCCCCTCGACAACGGAGCCGTGGGGATGGCAACTGTGGGGCCACCACCTCGACGTGCACTGCTTCATCATCGGCCGGCAGATGGTCCTCACCCCGACCTTCATCGGCGCCGAGCCCACCGAGGCCGACCGCGGTACCCACAAGGGCCTGCGCCTGTTCGACGAGCAGCGGACGGCCGGGCTCGACCTGCGGCGCAGCCTGCACCCCGAACAGGCACGTCAGGCCGTTCTCCACCCATCCATCCGGTCGCAGGACCTGCCCGCGGAACTCGCCGACCCGGTCAACGGCAGGCACCTGGGCGGCGCGGCCCAGGACAACCGTGTCATCCCCTACGCCGGGCTGCCGGCCGGTGGGCTCTCCCCCGGGCAACAGGAGTTGCTGCTCCACTTGGTGAAGACCTACGCGCAGCGGCTCCCGGACGGTCCCGCCGCCGTGTTCATGGAGAGCGTCGAGCAGCATCTCGACGACACGCACCTCGCCTGGATCGGCGGGAGCGGCGACGACGACGCCTTCTACTACCGCATCCACAGCCCCGTCGTCCTGATCGAATACGACTGCCACCAGGGCGTCTTCCTCGACAACGACCAGCCCGAACCGTTCCACGTCCACACCATCGTGCGCACCCCCAACGGCGGCGACTACGGACGCGACCTGCTGCGCCGACACCTCGCCCACCACCATCCGCAGCAACGCATCGGACGCTGACCACCATCGCGCCCGAAGACCGGGAAGCCGGGAGACCGGGAAGCCGGGAGGCCTGGAGGCCCGGGGTGGCCGTCGCTCAGACGTGGCAGTGCACGTCGACCAGGAGTGTGTCGCCCGGCAGGGCCGCCAGGCAGCTGTTGACGCGGTCGTAGCCAGGCGCCGGATCCGGCTCTTCCCGACCCGGAAGCGACGCCCTCGCCCAGGCCATCTGTTGTCTTGACAACAGTTGTCCCGGCATGCAGACTGGAGGGGTGACAGCATCGAGCAGCGGGCTTCGTGACCACCTCGGCTACTGGCTGCGCCGGCTCTCCGACGAGGTCCACGGCCGGTTCGAGAAGCAACTCGCGGAGCACGGCGTGACCGTCTCCCAGTGGGCGGTCCTCATCACCGTCCACCGCGGCGACGCCACCACCACCCGTGAGGTGGCCCGCTACGTCGACATCGACGTCGGCGCGGTCTCCCGCCTGGTCGACCGGCTGATCGCCAAGGGCCTCATGTCCCGCGAGAGCGACCCAGGATCCCGGCGCATCCTGCGGCTCACCCTCACCGACGCCGGCCGCGACCTCGCACCGCGCCTGGCGGAGATCGCCGATCGCAATGACGCCCACTTCTTCGCCCACCTGGCCCCGGCCCAGCGCCTCCAGCTGGAGGACTGGATCCGCCGTCTGGTAGGCGACCCCCATCCCGAGACCCCCGGCTCCGGAAAGGCCCCGTCATGAAGACCAGCCCCGCCACCGTTCGCTCGGTGACCAAGACCGTCAGCATCGACCGCCCCGTCGCCGAAGTCTTCGCCTTCCTCGCCGACCCGGCGAACTGGCCCGCCTGGGCCGTCGTCAACGTCAAGGCCATCGAGCCCACCGACGAGCCCGGCTGGTGGCTGATGACCACGCCGCACGGCCCCGCCAGGCTCCGGATCCGCGGCAACGCCGAACTCGGCCTCCTCGACCACGACTACCTCGACGAACAGGCGTCCTGGCAGGTCCCCGCTCGCGTCGTCGCCAACGGCACCGGCGCGGAGTTCATGATCACCTTCTTCCAGCCGCCGGCCTTCACCGACACCTACTTCGACGAGCAGATCGCTCTCGTCGACACCGAACTGACCACCCTCAAAAGCATCCTGGAGACCGGCGCGTGACCCTGCCCGTGCCCGCCCGGACCGGAGCCGCCGGCCCAGGGCGGGCAACGGTCAGCCCATTCCCTGGCGGGCCAGGAGTTCGGCGATGCGCTTCGCCGTCTTCTCTCCTGCCCGCTGTTTGATGAGCCCCTCCTTGGCCGCACCACGAACGGACACCGTGGTGCGCTCCGGCCCGTCCTCGCTCAGACCGACGGTGATCAGCACCGGATTCAGGCTCCCGTATCCGCCCCCGACCACCGCTCGGACAGCGCGCGCCCCCGTGGGCCGGGTGTCCTCCGCGTCCAGCAGGTGTCCGGCCCGAGCGAGGACGGCAGCAACGTGTGCGGCGGCGGCATCCAGCGGCATGGCCAGCGACAGGCCGATCTCATGGACGTTCTTCTTCAGGCGCTTCGCCGCGAACGTCGCCCCCCGTCCGCCGCCGAACCCACCGCTGCCGGCTCCCAGCGCACCGATCGCAGCAGCCAGGATCTGGTCCTCGTCATCGATCACGGCCGCAGCGTACTCCCCGGCCGGGAGCGCTCACGGAGCCCCCTGCAGTCGGCGTGACCCGTACCGATCGGCCGACGGCCTGATCACGTCCACACGAAGCGGCGCGAACCGGGGAGAGCCGACGGGCAGCCGCCCGGCCCGGGCAGCCGACCGCGGCTGCTACGCCGGGCGAAGAACGGGGGCGATCCCGGCCAGGAACTCCTGCGGCTGACGAGCCCCCTGGTGGGCCCCAGGAGGTGCACCGGACCCGCAAGACCGCCCAGCTCACCCTGCCCGTCAGCTCCCTGGCGGCCGTCCTCCTGGGCCGCGTACGCCCCTCGGCACTGGCGGCGGCCGGAGCCGTGACCGTCCTCGACCCCAGAGCGCTGCCCGGCCCTGCTCTTCGACCGCGAGGCGGTGCTCTTCGGGGCCGCGACACACGACATCGGGAAGACCGTGCACGTCTCCGAGCTTTCCGGGCCCGGAGCGGCGCACGAGGAGGCCGGACAGGCTCTGCTGCTCGGCTGCGGCGTCGGCCCGGAGCTGTCCCGCTTCGCCGCGACACACGCGTCGTGGACAGCGTCGCGTGCCGGCTTGGAGGACCTCCTGGTGAGCCTCGCCGACAAGATCTGGAAGAACAAGCGCGTCGCCGACCTGGAGGATCTCGTCGTTGCCCGGCTGGCCGAAGCGACCGGCCGGGCGGCCTGGGAGGAGTTCGTCGCACTCGACGACGTCCTGTCCCGCATCGGCGATGACGCCGACGGTCGCCTGTCGTTCCAGGCATCCTTCCCGATCCACGGCTGACAGACGGTAAGCCCGCACACGGCGCCGAGTGCAGCGTGTGCGGCCTCGGCCGGCCACCCCGGCTCTGCAGCCGGCGGTGGTGTCCGCGGACACCACCCGGGTGTCCGAGAACGTCCGAAAGCCAGCGCAGCCCTTGCCACCGTGATCATCCGCTGAAAACATCGCTCCGCCCGGCCACACCCCGGCGGAGCCGTCCGCCGCTGCGTGTGCCGGGTACCGACAGGAACCGACAACAGGGGGAACCCCACACCATGCTGTCTCGCCGTACTTCGCTGCGGACCGCCGTCGCCGTCCTCGGCGCGGGGACCGTGCTCGCCCTGACCATGTCCTCGCCGGCCTTCGCCGTCGAGGGCGATTTCCAGATGCCCAGCACCCCGAACTGCGACGCCGTGCAGAAGATCGAGCCGCGGCTCTACACCGACGGCCAGTACCACGACTTCCAGGCCATCGACCCGACCAGGACCAACGGCCACTGCGAGTTCCTGATCTGGGACAGCAGCAACGGCAGGCCGGTGTACGACTCCATCAGCGGCTCCCAGTCCCCGTGGATCTACGACGGCCCGGGCCACTCCGTCCGGACCGAGATCATCGACCACCTCGGCGGCAAGCTCTCCTGGGGCATCTACAACTGACCCCGGATGAGGCCGGGGAGGCGTACGTCTCCCCGGCCGGCCCCGACGACTCCGCCACCTGCACCGCCACGTGGGAACACCCGACCGGTTCCCGGAGAGTTCGGCTGGGTCGAGGAGTCCTCCCCGGTCCGCGTGATCACAGAGCGTCGCAACTCCACGATCACCGATCCCTGCGCCCACCTTCCACCGACTGAATGATTTTCATACCGCACGCCGTCAGCACACCGCGCTGCAGCCCCGCTCCCGGAGTCCGGACTCCTACCATGCGCCGTGAGCGCCCCGCGAAGCGGGGCTTCCGACTCCAGAACGGCTGGGCGAATGAGATCGAGGATCCGTCATCGGGTTCGGGCCTGGGCCACCGTCGGCGCCACACTCGCGGTCGTGGCGGGTACAGCTGCCGCCGCACCTGCGGAGCACCCGCACAGCGGCTTCGGGCCCGACATCACGGCGATCATGGACAAACCCGCGTACGAGCACGCGCAGTGGAGTGTGCTGGAGATCGACCCCGCGAGCGGGCGGGTCATCCACTCCACGTACCCCGACCAGTTCTTCATGCCGGGTTCGACCATCAAGCTGATCACCATCTCCGGTGCCTGGCACGCCCTCGGCCCGGACCACCGCTTCACCACGCCGGTGAACGCTGTCGGCCACCTCGACGGGTCGACCCTCACCGGGAACCTGGCGCTCGTCGCCCAAGGCGATCTCACCATGGGCGGCCGGACGAAGCCGGACGGGTCGGTGGACTTCACCTCCATCGACCACACCTATGCCGACGACATCCCGGGCGCCACCCTCACGCCCGAGGACCCGCTCGCCGGCCTGGACCAGATCGCCCACCAGGTCCACGACTCGGGCATCACCACGGTCGACGGCGATGTGGTCATCGACCCGCGGCTGTTCACGCCCCCGCCGATCAGCCCCCAGCCGACGCCCCTCATCATCAACGACAACGTCATCGACCTGCTGAGCACGCCGACCTCCCCCGGTCAGCCCGCCCAGCTGAGCTGGCGCCCGCAGGTCGCGCCGTACCAGGTCACCTCCAACGTCCAGACGGTGGAGGCCGGTGGCACCACCGACATCCAGGTCTCCACGTCCCCCGACGGCACGGCGATCACGCTCTCCGGCACGATCGCCGCCGACGCCCAGCCCACCCTGAAGAACTCCCAGATCCAGGACCCCAATGCCTTCGGGCGCACCGCCCTGATCGAGGCCCTGGGCCGCGCAGGGGTCACCGTCACCGCCCCACCGACCGGGCCCAACCCGGAGAACACGCTGCCCGCCTCGTACACCGGCGATCCCCAGGTCGCCGCCTTGGTCTCGCCGCCGTACCGCGACTACGCCAAGCTGATCCTGAATGTCAGCCACAATCTCGGCGCCAACCTGGCCCTGTGCAACATGGCCGTGAGCCGCGGCAGCACGAACTGCTTCGACGGCTTCCCGGTCATCCACGACTTCCTCACCCGGACGGCGAACGTCGACCCGACCCAGTTCCAGATGGCGGACGGACGCGGTGACGTCCCCGTCGACCGCGTCACGCCCACCGGGCTCAACCAGTTGCTCGCATACTGGCTGCGCACCCCCGACGCGGACGCGTTCCGCACCTCACTGCCGATCCTCGGTGTGTCCGGCACGGGCGCCCTCTTCTGCACCAGCGACTGCCCGGCCAAGGGCAAGGTCTTCGCCAAGCCCGGCACCATCATCGGCTTCGACCAGCTCAACCAACAGGTCGCCGTCAACGCGCAGACGTACGCGGGCTACCTGCAGGCGGACGACGGCCACCTCTACACCTTCTTCGTCGGCGTCAACGGCGCGGCGGCACCGAACATCCAGGGGTTCTTCGACGTCAACGACGACGTCGACGAGATCGCCGTCCTCCTCCAGCAGGAGGCATGCGCAGAACACAGCCCCGACCGCCCGCGCCACACGGCCGGCACGTCCGCGAGCAGGCCTCTCTCCCGGATCATTCGTCCGTAGCGCGGCCAGAGCTGCCGCCCGCCTGGCGGGTGTCGCGCCGTCCGGAGGGCAACCGGGCGGCGCGACGCCTCACGACAGGGCGAAGGCCCGCTGGTCCGGCCCCGGCAGGAGTGTCACGCCACGGGTGCGAGACGCAGCTGCTGCGGGGCGGACCGCAGGTGTGCCGAGAGGTCCGGCAGGGGGGCGGTGTCACCCGCGGTGAACCACACCAGGACGTCCTCGCCCGCCCGTACCGGCAGGGCGGGGAAGGTGTTCTCCGCGTGTTCGGTGCGGTGCACCGCCAAGGGCGGTGTCAGGGCGGCCAGCTCCGGGCGCAGCTGCCGCTCGAAGTGGTCGGCGAAGGCAGCCGTGTCGAGGGGGTGGCAGATGGTCGCGACGACCGGTCCGCTGCTGTCCGGGGCGGTGAAGCCCGGGCCGCGCAGCAGGAGAACGTCGTCCGAGTCCAGCATGGTCGCGTTGGCGGCCTGCCGGTGCTCCTGCCAGACGGGGCCGTAGTAGAAGGCGTGCAGTGCTCGTTCGCGGGTCGCCATGTCCGGGAAGCCGCGCAGCCAGACGAAGCGGTCCGGGTCGTCCAGGTCACGGAACCGGCCGCCGACGGTGATGCCCACCGCCTGCTGCCCCGTCACGAACTCCCGCTCGAAGAGGTCGATCAGGGTGTCGCGGGCGCCTGGGCGCAGGGTGTACTGGCGCAGTTCGACAATGCTCATGAGGGCGTCGGCGATTCTGCGGTCGGCCACGTCCGAGGAACCGTGGCGGAAGTCGACATCGTTCATGGCCGCAGGCTAGAACCGATCCACTGACATCTTCTGTCAGTGGATACTGGCAGCCATGCGCGCCAGCCGACTGATCTCGCTGCTCCTGCTCCTGCAGAACCGCGGAAGGATGACGGCCGATCAGCTCGCCGACGAGCTGGAGGTCTCCGTCCGCACCGTCTACCGGGACCTCGAAGCCCTCGGCGCCGCCGGTGTCCCGCTGTACGGCGAGGCCGGTCACGGCGGCGGCTACCGGCTGCTCGACGGGTACCGCACCCGGCTGACCGGACTCACCGCCGATGAGTCGCAGGCCCTCTTCCTGGCCGGGCTGCCCGGCCCGGCAGCCGAGCTGGGCCTGGGCGAGGTGCTGATGACCGCCCAGCTGAAGCTGTGGGCCGCCCTTCCGGCGGAGCTTCACGAGCGGGCCAGGCTGGTCCAGGAGCGCTTCCACCTCGACGCACCCGGCTGGTACGCGCAGGCGGACGAGACGCCGCACCTGGCGGCGGTCGCCGCCGCGGTCTGGGACCGGCGCACGGTGTGGGTCCGGTACCGGCGGTGGAAGGCACCCACCGAGGTGGAACGGCGGCTGCAGCCGTACGGGCTGGTGCTCAAGGCCGGCCGCTGGTATCTGGTCGCCGCCGCGGACGGCGCCACCGCGCGTACGTACCGGGTCGATCAGATCCTCGAACTACGCTGTCTGGAGGAGCAGTTCGCGACACCCGAGGGCTTCGACCTGGCGGCGCACTGGCAGGACCGGCTCGCCGACTTCCATGCCCGGCTGCACACCGCGCAGGCGACGGTACGACTGTCGCCGCGCGGTGTCGCCCGGGGCGGCGAGCAGCTCGGCCAGGCGTTCGCCCGGGCGGTCGCGGAGTCGGGGACGGCCGAGGCGGACGGCTGGACCAGGGCGTCCGTGCCCATCGAATCCCTTGACCACGCCCACGGCGCGTTCCTGGGGCTGGGCACCGATGTCGAGGTCCTGGAACCACCGGCCCTGCGTGCCCGCCTGGCCGTGACCGCCCGCGAGCTCGCCGACCGGTACGGGGCCCCGGCCTCGTGAGGTCGTCGTCGCTGCTCCCCCGCTCATCCGGCGCGTGGCAACAATGCCCTGGTCCCCTAGGATCTTGCCATGACAGTGCATCGAGTCGCCGTCCTGGCGCTGGACGGGGTCACCCCGCTCGATCTGGCCATCCCGGCACAGATCTTCAACGCCCGACCGGAGACGCCGTACGAGATGACCGTGTGCGCGCTCGACGCGAAGGTGGCCACCACCGCAGGATTCGCCCTGGTCGCCGGTGGGGGCCTGGAGCAGGTGCGCGCCGCCGACACCGTGATCGTGCCGGGCTTCGAGCCGATCGTCCGGCCTCCGGACGCCGTACTCGCCGCGCTGGCCGAGGCCCGCGGTCGCGGTCAGCGCGTGGTGTCGATCTGCACGGGAGCCTTCGCGCTGGCCGCGGCGGGCCTGCTGGACGGCCTGCACGCCACGACCCACTGGAAGCACATCGAGGAACTCGAACGGGACTTCCCCGCCGTCACGGTCGACCGCGACGTGCTGTACGTCGACGAGGGGGACGTCCTCACGTCGGCCGGGGTGTGCTGCGGCATCGACCTCTGCCTGCACATCGTGCGCCGCGACCTGGGAGCGGGGGCCGCCAACGAGATCGCCCGCGGCCTGGTCGCCGCCCCGCACCGGGACGGCGGACAGGCCCAGTACGTGCCCGCTCCGGTCGTGGTGGCCGGTGAAGCCTCGCTCTCCGCCACCCGGGGATGGGCCCTGCAGCGACTCGACGAGCCGCTCACGCTGCCGGTACTCGCCCGCCACGCCGGCCTGTCGCAGCGCACCTTCATCCGCCGGTTCGCCGAGGAGACCGGCACGACCCCGCTGAAGTGGCTGCTCAACGCCCGGCTCGGCCGGGCGCGGGAACTGCTGGAAACCACGGACCATCCGGTGGACCGGGTGGCGAGCGACTGCGGACTGGGCACGGCCGCCAACCTGCGGCTGCACTTCCGCCGCGTACTCGACACCACGCCCACGGCCTACCGGCGCACCTTCTGGCACGCCGACCGCACCCGGCCGCCAGTGCCGACACCCTGATCGCCGGTCGTGGCAAAAACCTGACGAAGTTGGTCACTTTTGCCACTCGTCCGGCAGATGGCGCCACGGCGACGATGAAGTCATGACCGGACCTCCTCCGCACGAGGCGGTCACCGACCTGATCACGCTGCCCGGCACCCCGCTTGCCGACGCCGTCGTGAACCTCATCCGGCCGGTGCACACGCCCTCCCTGTTCAACCACAGCGCCCGCAGCTACCTGTTCGCCCGACTGGTGGCCACCCGCCTCGACCTGGCCGCCGGCCGGGACTACGACGACGACCTGCTGTTCGCCGCCTGCGCGATGCACGACCTCGGCGTCGCGTCCGACGGCCCGCACCGTCAGCGCTTCGAGGTCGAAGGCGCCGACCGGGCCGCCGAGTTCCTCATCCGCCACGGGACGTCCACGGCCGACGCCGACCAGGTCTGGCAGGCCATCGCCCTGCACACCTCGCCCGGCATCGCGGAACGCCGCGGCACGCTCTGCGTCCTCGTCCGCGGGGGCGTCGCGCTCGACTTCGGCGGCCCGCTGGGGGCCGATCACCTCGGCGCGGTCAGCGACGAGCAGGCCGACGCCGTCCACGCCGCCTATCCACGGCTGGACATGGTCCGTTCCCTGACGGACGCGATCGTCGCGCACGCGGCGAAGGACCCGAAGAACGCACCCCGGTACACGATTCCCGGCGAATTCCTGCGGGAGCGCGAGACCTTCGGCCGGACCCGGCTGGAGCACGCCTGCCGTTCCTCCCGCTGGGGCAACTGAGCCCCTGGCTCACCCCTCGGCCCGACGACCGGGCCGAAGAAGAAACCCACAGTCAACGCAAAGGCCACGCATCGCCATGACCAGCTACACCGTCGAAGTCCCCGAGGACAACGCCGTCTTCGGGCAGACCACCAGCGCCTTCGCAAGCTTCGGCTACTCCGCCGCGGTCCGCGCGAACGGCCTCCTGTTCATCGCCGGAACGATCGGTCGCCGGGCCGACGGAACCATCCCGGACACCATCGAGGAGCAGACCGAGATCGCCATCCGGAAGATCGAAGAGATCCTTCGGCTGGAGAACCTCGACCTGTCCGCCCTCGTCGACGTCACCAGCTACCACGTCGACATCCGCCAGCACCTGCCCGGCTTCGCCGAGGCCAAGAAGCGCCTCGTCAAGGAGCCCTACCCGACCTGGACGATCATCGGCGTCAGCGGCCTGGCCAGCCCAGGGCTCCTCGTCGAAATCCGCGCGATCGCCGCCTGCCCCGAGGCATCCCGGTAGATCGCCGCTCCTGGGCCGCCCCTGGCCCAGGAGCCCCTCTTGCTGTGCCGGCACCGGGCCCGGCGGGTTTGGCTACGGCCGTTGCCGGGGCAGCGGTTGAAGGGCGGGCCAGCGGGTGAGCATGCCCTGCCGCACGGTTGCGGCGAGCTGTCCCAGGCCCTTGAGCTCCTCGCCGGCTGCGGCCATCCGGCCGACGACTTCGAGACGGTGGACCAGTCGCTGCCGGGCCGTTGCCGTGCCCCACGTCCAGTCGCGGTTCGGGATCTCGGCCAGGTGGTCGGCGGTGCCACGGTGGGCCCGCTCGACCAGCGCGTCGCCCCGTAGCAGCCAGCCGGCGCATGCGTCGGTGAGATCGCCGTGGACCTCGGTGCCCGTCGCGCTGCGCCACGTCTCGCGGTAGGCGGCCTCCGCCGCCCGCAGCAGGGGCTGGGCCGGGGCGGTGACGCACCAACAGGTGGGAAAGCCGATGCGCAGGTAGGCGAGCTCCACGAGCCCGTTGCCCAGCGCTGCCTGTTCGAAGTCGATGAACCGGATGCCGCCGCCGGTGTGCATGTCATTGCCGGGGCAGGGGTCGCCGTGCAGCAGGGCATGGCCCGGTGCGCCGAGCAGACGGTTCACCAGGCCGTCCAGCTCGCTTCGGACACCGGAGGGCACTGCGACGCCGAGCGCCCTGGCAAGCCCGAGGAAGGAGTCGACGTCGTCGTGGGTCGGGCCCGACCAGGCGGGGAGCCTGCCCGCATCGTCGGCGCCGGTGGCCATGTGCAGCCGGGCCAGCGCCGAGGCGTAGTCGATCACCCAGTCCTCGCGGGGCTGCCGGTGCTCCAGGTACTCGAGGACCAGCACCCGTTCCGCCGGATCGGCGCCGAGGAGCACCGGCACCACCGGCGGATCGACCCGGGATGCGAGCGTCAGCGCGGCCACCTCGCGCGCATACCGCTCGTCGGCCTCCGGTCCGTCGACCAGCTGCTTGACCACCACGGGTGTGCCGGACAGCTCCGCCCGCCATACGCGTGATCGCGGGCTGCTGCCCAGTCGGCGGCCCCGACGAGGTGCGCCGAGCTCGGCCCGCAGCTCCTCCCCGAAGGGCAGTCCCGTCCCCATGGCGTCATCCTCGCATGCACGCGAACACTTGTGGCGGTGAAGCGGGTTGGTCACCCGGAGCCCGTCAGTCACACCCCGCCTCCGCGCGCATCCGGCGCCCGCGGCTCCGTCCGCTTCGGCGGGCGACGAGCCACCGGGGCCTAGGAACCGGTGGCGCCGTCGGTCAGCTCGCGGACGATGTCCAGGTGGCCCGCGTGACGGGCGTACTCCTGCAGGACGTGGAAGAGGATCCAGCCCAGGGTGGGCCGCGGGGTGCCGTCGTCCGGGAAGCGGCCGCCGGCGGCGGCGAGGGTGCCCAGCGGCGTCCCCGTGACGATGGCCCGGGTGCGCTCGCCGCCCGCGTGCAGCGCGGCGAGCAGGTCGGCGGCCGTCTCCTGCGGGCGGACGTACCAGCGGTCCGCGGGGCCGCGGTCGCCCCAGGGCTCCGCGACCTGCTCGCCCCGGAAGCCCCAGCGCAGCCAGCGCTGCTCCATGTGGACGAGGTGCTTGAGCAGTTCGAGCAGGGTCCACCCGGACGGGAGCCTGCTGGCGCGCAGGTCCGCGTCGGACATCCCCTCGACCTTGGCACCGATCACGGAGCGGTAGTAGTCGAGATAGTCCAGCAACAGCGCGCTGGGGTCGGAGAGTTGCTGGTCCGGCTCGGGAACTGTAAACGTCATGGACCGGAGTCTGCCACTCCAGATCCCGGCCGCCTACCAGCCCGTCCGGTCAACCGTGCGACCGGCCGCACCTGGCCGCTCAGGCCGCGGCCGGCTCCGCGTCGAGGATCGCGTCGATCTCGGCCAGTTCCTCGCGGGTCGGCACCCACTGTCCGGCGGCAGCATTGGCGCGCACCTGCTCGGCGCTGCTGGCCCCGGCGAGACCGAGCCGCAACCGGGCCGTGCGGCGAGCGCGCCCACGCCGATCTCCAGGATGCTGCGGCCGTGCGCCTGGCCCCAGGCGGCGAGGCGTTCGACCGTGTCGAGACCGGCCTCGGTCACCCGCTCGGGCCGCGACGCCAGGCGCGAGCCCGCGGGGACACCCGTGGCACGGCGCACCTTCCCGGTCAACAGACCGTTGGCGAGCGGGAAGTACGGCAGCACCCCGAGACCGTAGTGCAGCGCCGCCGGCACCACCTCCCGCTCCACGCCGCGTTCCAGCAGCGACCACTCGTTCTGGGCCGAGACGAACGGCACCGCCCCGGTCTCCCGGGCGACGTGCGCGGCCTCGGCGAGCTGCCAACCGGCGAAGTTGGAGTGCCCGATGTAGCGCACCTTGCCTTCGCGCACCAGCTCACCGAGCGCGGCGAGCGTCTCGGAGATCGGCGTGTGCGGATCGGGGGTGTGCAGCTGGTAGAGGTCGATGTGGTCGGTCTGCAGCCGCCGCAGCGATTCCTCGACCGCCCGCCGGATGTACGCCCGGCCGCCCTTCGACCCGGCCGCGGGGCCGTACCCCAGGTCCGTCCACTGATGGCCGAACTTGGTGGCCAGCACCACCTCGTCGCGCCGCCCCTTCAGTGCCTGGCCGAGCAGCGTCTCGGACCCGCCCAGGCCGCCGTACATGTCGGCGGTGTCGAAGAGCGTCACCCCGGCGTCGAGTGCCGCCTCGACCACCGCGCGGGTCTGCGCCGCGTCGAGACGTCCGCCGAAGTTGTTGCAGCCGAGTCCGACCGCGGAGACGAGGAGCCCACTGCTGCCGAGCGTTCGATAGTCCATGGGGGCACTGTACGTGCGGGACACGGACGGGCGGGGCAGGCTCGGCCCCGGAGTCAGGGCAGCAGGACGGCCCTGGCCCGGCACGCCGGCGCCCGAGGCATCGAAGACGAAGTCCACGCCGCCCGGGGCGACCGCCGCCACCCGCTCGGCCCAGCCGTCGCCGCGGCGCACGGCGGCGCCGAGTCGCCGTGGCTCTACGACGGCCCGGGCATGAGCCTGGCGGCGTGCGTGCTGTCGCCCGCCGGACTGGTGTGCGGCCCGTCCAACTGAGTGCGGTGCGGTGAGCGGGGCGGGAGCGGCCCTCGCGGGTCCGCTCCCCCGCTTCAGCCCAGGGGGAATGCTCCGGCGCCGGGGTCTGGGGCCTGTCCCTGTTCCTCCCCCGGTTCGGGCGGCAGCGTCCGGGTGAGCCACCGGTGGATCGCCTCCGCCGTGGTGGCCACGTGCTCCTCCAGGACCGAGTGGTGGTCGCCCGGCACCTCGCCGGCCCGCAGGTGCAGGGTCGGGACGGTCGTCTCCGACGGCCGGTCCAGGAACAGGCGCGTGTAGGCGCCCATCGCCGCGAGGGCGGGCTCGTCGAGCCTGAGCGCGCTGCGGACGGCCAATTCGGCCAGCCACCGCTCGTCCCGGACCGGGTGGGTGTCCACCAGCACCACCGCCAGGGCGCCGACCTGCTCCGCGACGGCCTGGGCGACCAGGCCGCCGGTGGAGCGGCCCAACAGCACCACCGGCCGGTCGAGTTGCCCGATGGAAGCGGCGTGCGCGCGGACCAGGGCCGCCACGTCCTGCGGCACGGCGCCGCCCTCGTACCCCGGGTGCGGGAGCAGCCACAGGCCGGGCAGGTGCCGGGCCAGCGGGCCGTACTCCCCGGGGGGCGAGGTGAAGGAGGGGAAGCAGACGATCGCCGGGCCGTCGCCCTCGCTGAGCCTGCGCGGAGCCGCAGCAGGCAGCGCGGCCGCCGACGGCAGCGCCCAGGAAGCGCAGACGAGCAGGTGCACGGCCTCCTGGGGCCGGCCCAGCTCGCACAGCCTGTGGTAGAGGAACGCGAGCGTCCCCGGCGCGGGTGGCGGGCGCAGCTGCTCGGCCAGGGCACGGGGCGTGGCGGAGTCGAGGACCACGGTGGCGGGCAGGCGCAGGCCGGTGCGCGCCTCCAGGCGGTTGCGCAGCTCGATCGAGGTCAGCGAGTCGAAGCCGAGGTCGAGGATCGGGGTGTCCGGCTGCACCTGCGGGTAGCTCAGCACGGCGGCGACCTCGGCGCACACCAGCTCCAGCAGGTCGGTCGGCGGCGCCTGCTGCGGCGTGCTGCCGGCCTCGGGCCGGGGCGGGCGGTCGAAGGCGATCGGCACCAGGACCGGCTCGTCGGTGCCCAGCGCCGCCTCCAGCAGGGCCACGCCCTCGGCGGGCGTCAGGGGCAGCAGGCCGGGGTCGGCCCTCTGGTCGGCCATCATCCCGATCGTCCACGGGCCCCAGGCCAGCGAGAGGGCGGGGAGCCCGAGGCGGCGGCGGTGGCGGGCGAGCTCGTCCAGGTAGCCGTTGGCCGCCGCGTAGTTGGCCTGCCCGGCATGGCCGAGCACACCGGCGGCCGAGGAGAAGAGCACGAAGGCGTCCAACTGCCGGTGCGCGGTCAGCTCGTGCAGGTGCCAGGCCGCTTCGGCCTTGGGGCGCCACACCGTCTCCAGGCGCGCCGGGGTCATCGACGCGAGGATCCCGTCGTCGAGGACCCCGGCGGTGTGCACGACGGCTCGCAGGTCCTCGATCGAGTCGACCAGCGCGGCCAGGGCCGCCCGGTCGGTGACGTCCAGCGGCGTCTCGCCGCTGCGGCCGGCGACCACGACGCGCACGCCCTGGTCCCGCAGGTGGTCGGCGACCGTCCGGCCCAGCGCGCCGCCGCCGGTGACCAGGACGGTCCCGCGCCAGCTGAAGGACCCGCCCGGCACCGGGACCAGCTCCGCGCGCTCGGCGACGATCTGCGTGCGGCCGGCGTCGGCTTCGGCCAGGGTGAACCTGCCGGGGTGCTCCGTCTGCGCGACGCGCACCAAGGCGGCCACCGCCGCTGCGGCCAGGTCCCCCGGCCGCACCAGGACCGTCAGGTGCTCGTGGCCGGCCTGCAGTTCCCGCAGGGTGAGCGCCAGCGCCGCGGGCGCGTCGCCCGGCGGCACCTGAAGGACCCGGCCGGGCGGCGGCGGGCCCGCGACCCGCTGCCACGCGGGGCGGAACAGCGTGCCGCGGCCGGTCGCGGCCGCCCGCACGGTGAGCGATTCGACGCACGCCACCGGCCGGCCGCTCTGATCGGCCAGGTCGATCCGCCCGTCCCGGAGGCGCACGCGCAGGCCGGTGGCGCCCCGCGCCAGCAGGTGCACGCCGCGCAGCGCGAACGGCACCCCGCCGCTGAGCTGCCGGGCCGGGTGCAGCGCCGCGTCGAACAGGGCGGGGTGCAGCGCGAACCGCCCCGCGTCCGGGAACTGCCCGCGCACCTCGCCGAAGAGTTCCCCGCCGCGGCGCCACATCCTGCTCAGCCCGCGGAAGGCGGGTCCGTAGTCGGCGTGCTCGACTTCGAGCTCCTCGGCGTCCGGCGGGGGCCACGGACCGAGGTCCGGCTGCGGCCCGGGCCGGGAGTCCAGGCGGCCGCTGGCGCAGCGGACCCCGCCCGCGTGCACCTCGAACGGCCGGGCGCCGTCGGACTCGGGGCGCACGACGATCTCGGCCCGCCGCGTCTGCGGAAGGCGCATGGCCGTGTGCAGGACCAGTTCGTCGACGGTGGTGCAGCCGGCCCGCGCTCCGGCGTACAGCACCAGCTCCAGGATCGCCGTGGCGGGCACGATCGCCGTGCCGTCCACGACGTGGTCGAGCAGCCACACCGGGCTGAGGTCGGCGACGCACACCACCTCGCCGGACCCGGGCACCACCACGGTCGACTCGATCAACGGGTGCTCAGCGGCGCGGTCGAGCCAGTAGCGCTGCCGGTCGAAGGCGCGGGTGCCGCGCAGCCGGGCCGCCGCCCGCTCGGGGTCGGCGGCGGGGATGACCCCTTCGACGAGCGCGGCCAGCGTGTGGCCGGGGCCCAGTTCGACCAGGGCGGCGCCGTCGACCGCGGCCAGGTGGTCGGCGAAGCGGACCGTCTCGCGCACGTGCCGCACCCAGTGGTCGGGATCCTCCGGTCGGGCCCCGATCACCGCAATGAGCGGTGGACGGTACGTCAGACTCCTTGCCACCTGCGCGAACTCGGCCAGCACGGGGTCCGTCAGCGGGGAGTGGACGGCGTCGCTCGCGGTGCGCCCCGGGGCGCCGCCCGCGGGCAGGTCGCGCATGAGCCGCCCGCGGGCGGTGACCAGGGTGGCCGCGTCCGCCAGGGACAGGACGCCTGCCACGTGCGCCGCCGCGAGCTGCCCGGCGGAGTGCCCGATCAGCGCGTCCGGGCGGTACCCCCAGGACTCCAACAGGCGGAACAGCGCCACCTGGTAGGCGAACAGGGCCGCCTGGGCGAAGTCCGTGCGGTGCACCAGGTCGGTGTCGATCGCCTCCCGCAGCTGCGGATCCAGCCGGTCGCACGCCTGCTCGAAGGCCGCAGCGAAGACCGGGTACCTGGCTGCCAGCTCCCGGCCCATCCCGCGCCGCTGCGCGCCCTGCCCCGGGAACAGGTACGCCACCCGCAGCTGCTCGTACTCCTCGACGATCACGTGCGCGTTGGTCCCCGAGATCCCGAAGGCCGACACCCCGGCCCGGCGCGGGCGGTCCCGCGCCGGCCAGGGCGTCGGCTCGGTGACCAGGCGCAGCGCACCGGCGGACCAGTCGACGTGCGGGCTGGGCTCGTCGAGGTGCAGCGTGGCGGGCACGGTGCGGTGCCGCATCGCCATCACGGTCTTGATCACGCCGGCGACCCCGGCGGCCGCCTGGGTGTGCCCGAGGTTGGACTTGACGGTGCCGACCAGGACGGGCTCCGGCCGGTCCTGGCCGTAGGTGGCGAGCAGCGCTCCCGCCTCGATCGGGTCGCCCAGCGCGGTGCCGGTTCCGTGGGCCTCGACCACGTCCACCTCGGCGCCCGTCACCCCGGCGTCGGCCAGCGCCTGCTGGATCACGGCCGCCTGGGCGGGCCCGCTGGGCGCGGTGAGGCCGTTCGACGCCCCGTCCTGGTTGACCGCCGAGCCGCGCAGCAGGGCCAGGATCGGGTGCCCCTTGCGCACCGCGTCGCTCACCCGCTCCAGGACCAGCAGCCCCACGCCCTCCGACCAGGCCGTGCCGTCGGCGGCCGCGGCGAAGGGCTTGACCCGTCCGTCCGGGGCCAGGCCGCGCTGGCGGCTGAACACCACGAAGCTGTCGGGCGTGGCCATGACCGTCGCGCCGCCGGCCAGGGCCAGGTCGCACTGTCCGGCCCGCAGGGCGTCGGCCGCGAGGTGCATGGCGACCAGCGAGGAGGAGCAGGCCGTGTCCAGGGTGAGCGCCGGACCGTGCAGCCCCAGGTGGTAGGCGATCCGCCCGGAGGCCACGCTGCCCGCCGCGCCCAGCGCGATCTGGGACTCCAACGGGTGCGCGGCGCCCCGGAAGCGGCCGGCGTAGTCGTTGTACATCAGGCCCAGGTACACGCCGGTGTTGCTGCCCCGCACCGACTCGGGCGCGATGCCCGCGCGTTCGAACGCCTCCCAGGCCGTCTCCAGCAGCAGTCGCTGCTGCGGGTCGGTGGCCAGGGCCTCGCGCGGCGACATGCGGAAGAACGCGGCGTCGAAGTCGGCGGCGCCGGTGAGGAAGCCGCCGCGCGTGACGTAGCTGGTGCCCACGTGGTCGGGGTCGGGGTGGAACAGCTCGTCCAGCGGCCAGCCCCGGTCCGCGGGGAAGTCCGTGATGGTGTCCTGGCCGGCGGCGACCACCCGCCAGAGGTCCTCGGGGCAGCTGATCCCCCCGGGGTAGCGGCAGGCCATGCCCACGATCGCGATCGGCTCGGTGGCCGGGACGGGCGGCGGCGCAGCGGCGGCCCCGCCCGCGAGGTGGCCGGCCAGCGCGCGGGGCGTGGGGTGGTCGAAGACCAGCGACGGTGGCAGCGCGAGGCCCAGCTCCGCGCCCAGCCGGTCGCGCAGGCGCACCGAGCCGAGCGAGTCCAGCCCGGCTTCGGCGAACGGCTGGTCGGCTCCGGGCGACCGGCCGGTGATCGCCTCGGTCGCCCGCCCGACGGCGTCGAGCAGGTACTGGAACCGCAGCAGCCGCCGAGCGGGCTTGCCGGAGGAGGTCTGCGGGATCCGGCTGACCGGGCGGATCGCCTGCGGCACCCGGTGCGGCGGCAGCCGGCGACGGCAGGAGGCGAGCAGCGCCGCCGGGTCCGCCTCGCCCACGACGTAGGCGACCGGCACCTCGCCGAGGAGCGGGTCAGGCTCACCCGCCACGGCCACCTCCTGGACGCCCGGGAGGGGGGCGAGGACCCGTTCGATCTCGGCCGGGTGGATGTTCTCCCCGCCCCGGATGATCATTTCGCCGGCCCGCCCGGTCACCACCAGCCGGCCGCCCTCCTGGTGGCCGAGGTCCCCGGTGGCGTGCCAGCGCTCGGCGCCGGGCATCCTCAGCTGGATCGCGCCGTCCACGAACCGGGTCTCGATGCCGGGCAGCACGACGCCGTCGACGGCGATCTTCCCGGACGCCTCCGTGCTGCCGTAGCCGTCGTGCAGGTCACGGGCGAACCTGCGGCGGAACCGGAGCCGCAGCTCCTCGGGCAGCGGGGCCCCGGCCGACAGGCACCGCACCGGCAGTGGGGCTCCGGCGTCCAGGAGTTGGCCGAAGACCGTCGGCACGCCGCCCAGCGCGGTGAACGGTGTGCGGCGCAGCAGGTCGGCGGCCCGGTCCGGGGTGAAACGGTCCATCACGTAGGCGCTCGCGCCCAGCGCCAGGACGCCCACCACGCACATCGAGTGCCCGAAGGCGTGGAACAGCGGCAGCGGCCACAGCAGGTGGTCGTCGCCGGACATGCCCAGCAGCCCCCGGTAGGCGTCCTCCGCCGACCGGAGCCAGGCTCCTTGCGCGGACAGCACGCCCTTCGGCTCCCCGCTGCTGCCGGAGGTGTAGTGGAGCCAGGCGGGCTCGTCCGGCCCGAGGTCGTCACGCGGCGGTCTGCCGGTGGGCACGAGCAGGTCGTCGACGGTCACCACGCCGACGCCGGCCACCCGCTCGACCTGCGCGAGGTGTTCGCGGTCGGTGACCACCAGCCCGGCTCCGCTGTCCGCCAGCCGGAGCCGGAGGTCGTCGTCGCCGCTGCGCGGGTCGAGCGGGACGCCCACCGCGGCCGCCCGGCAGACGCCGAGCACGGCCGTGACGGCAGGCACCCCGCTGCCCAGGTACAGCGCCACCCGGCTTCCGCGATCGACGGGGAGGTTGCCGGCCACCCGGGCGGTGCGGTGGGCGAGATCCCGGTAGCTCACCGCACCACCGGCGTCGGCGAAGGCGGTCTTGCCCTGGAGCTCCGCTGCGTGACGGAGGATCAGCTCGTGCACCTGGCACCTCTGCGGTCGGTCCCGGCGACCAACTGGCGCTGGTCGCCGGGATCCTGCCCCGCGGTCGGCTGCGGACTCCTCACACTATTCGGCGGCGTCAGGGGACGAGGGTCAGCCGGCGCTCCTCCTCCTCCCGGTGGTCGAGTGCCTCCGCCAGCTTCTCGCCCTCGATGTCGGGGTCGGGCACGAGGCGGCCGTACCACCGGGGGTGGTACCAGATCCGCGAGCCGAGGATCGCCATCAGGGCGGGCACCAGGGCGAGCCTGACCACGAAGGCGTCCACCAGGACACCGACGGCGAAGCTGAAGCCGATCGCCTTGACCATCGGGTCGTCGCCGAGCATGACGGCGACGAAGATCGAGGCCATGATCAGCGCGGCTGCGGTGACCACCCGGGCGGACAGGCCGGTGCCGGTGACGGCCGCGCCCCTGGCGTCACCGGTGCGGGTGTACTGCTCCTTGATCCGGGAGACCACGAAGATCTCGTAGTCGCTGGAGAGGCCGAAGATGATCGCCAGCAGGATGATCGGCAGGAAGCTGAGCGTCTGGGTGGGCTCGACCCCGAACAGCGCCTTGCCCCAGCCCCACTGGAACACCGCGACCTGGGCGCCGAGCGCGGCACCCGCCGAGAGCAGGAACCCGAGGATCGACTTCAGCGGCACCAGGATGGTGCGGAAGGCGAAGGTGAGCAGGACGAAGGCCAGGCCGACGACGACCACCAGGAAGACCGGCAGCGCCTGGGAGAGCTTGGCGGAGACGTCGATGTCCATCGCGGTCTGGCCGCCCACCAGCACGGTCCCGCCGGCCTGCTCCTGCAGCGCCGGGCGGTCGTCGCGGATGTGGTGGACCAGGTCGGCGGTGTGCGGGTCGGCCGGCCCTGTGGTGGGCACCACGCTGATCAGCGCGATCCCGTCGGTGACCACGCCGACGTGCGCCGAGGCGACCCCTGGGAGCCGTCCGAGGGAGGCGCTGAGCTGCTGGGCCCTGGCCGGGTCGGTGACGTTCTCGGCCAGGACGGTCAGGGTGCCGTTGTAGCCGGGGCCGAAGTGCTCGGTCGTCAGGTCGTAGGCGACGCGCGAGGTGTCGCTGGTGGGGCGGGCGTTGGCGCCGGGCAGCCCCGGGTCCATCGAGACCGCCGGGACCGCCAGCAGACCGAGGCCGAGCACGCCCAGGACCAGCACCGGAACCCGGCGGCGCACCACCCAGGCCGCCCAGCGGGTGCCCGCCAGCCGGGCGGGGTCGCGCACGGCGTTCTCGGTGGCGGGGCGGGCACGGCGCAGCAGCGGCAGCCGGGAGAACCGGCCGGCGCGCTCACCGGCGAAGCCGAGCAGGGCGGGCAGCAGGGTCAGCGCCACCAGCAGGGCGAGCGCCACGGCGCCGGCGGCGGTCAGGCCCATCACGGTCAGGAACGGGATGCCGACCACCGCGAGGCCGCACAGCGCGATGATGACGCTCAGTCCGGCGAAGACCACCGAGCTGCCCGCCGTCCCGGCGGCCCGCCCCGCGGACTCCTCGGGGCTCTGCCCGGCCAGCAGGTTGGTGCGGTGCCGGGAGAGGATGAACAGGGCGTAGTCGATGGCGCAGGACAGCCCCAGCATGCTGGCCACCGAGGTCGAGGCGGCGGCGATGTCGGTGACGGCGGCCAGGATGCTGATGCCCGTCATCGAGATGACCAGCCCGAACAGGGCGGTGGCGATGGGCAGTCCACCGGCGAGGAGGGAGCCGAAGGTGAGCACCAGTACGACGAGCGCGACCGCCATGCCGATGGTCTCGCTGTTGGCGGCCTTGGCGTGCGGGTAGACGGCGCCGCCGAACTCGACCTGCACACCGGCGTCGTGCGCGGCCTGCGCGGCGGGCCGCAGCCCGTCGACGGTGGCGCTCTTCACGTCGCCCGCGGCGGAGTCGTAGTTCACCGTGGCGAGCGCGAGGTGCTTGTCGGGTGAGACCGCCATGGTCTTGAACGGGCTTGCCACACCGGTGACCTGGGGCAGCTTGCCGAGCTCCTGCACGGCGGCGTCGATGGCCTGCTGGTAGCCGGCGGCGGTGATGTCGGCGTTCGGCGTGGCGAAGACGACCTGGGTGGAGGCTCCGGAGGCGGCGGGCAGCTTCTCCTGGAGCGCGCTGACCACCCGCTGGGACTCGGTGCCCGGGATGGAGAGCGCATCGGTGGTCCTGCCGCCGGCCGCGCCGGCGACGCCGACCGCGGCGGCTATCACCAGCAGCCAGCTGAGCAGGGTCGCCCAGCGGTGGCGGAAGCACCACCGGGCGAGTCGGTACAGGTAGCGGGACATCGGTGCTGGGCACTCCTCGTTCGATGGCGCAGGGCGTTCGGCGACCTGGGGCCTTGGGTGTCACGGGCACGCCGGACAGCGGGCTGCCAGCGAAGGCAACAATGCCAACGGTAGCTTTTTTGCAGCCAACGGCAAAAATGCCGCCTGCTGCTATGCTGCCGCCATGGGAGAACCGAAGGGGGCGCCGGGCGCGACGTCACTGCGCGAACGCTCCAAGGCCAAGCGCCGGGAGGCGATCCGGCGGGCGGGGATGCGCCTGTTCGCCGAGCGCGGCTACGAGGGGGCGACCATCGCGGACATCGCGGAGGCCGCCGAGGTGGCTCCCCGCACGGTCTCGATGTACTTCCCGTCCAAGGCCGACATCGCCCTGTCGGTGGCCGCCGACGTGGCCGGCCGGCTCACCGCGGTCTTCGAGGCCCGGCCCGGCGTCTCGTTCCTGGCGGCGGTCGACGAGTGGCTGACCGGCGAGATCGAGCACCTGGATCCGGAGCTCATGGCACTGACCGCGGCGATGTACGAGGCCAACCCCGCCCTGCGCTCACTCAGCAGCACCGAGGTCGCCGACGCGGCCGCCGTCGGCGGACCCGCCTTCGCCGCCGAGGCCGGACTCCCGCCGGAGCACCCGATGACCGCCGTGATCGGCGCCGCCGCCGGTGCGGCCATCGCCAAGTACCTGACCTCGGGCCCCGATCCGGACCTGCACGGCCCGTTCATGGCCTGCCTGCGAGCGATCACGACCGCGGCCTCCTGAGACCGCGGTCCGGCTCCGCACGGGTGCGCCGGCCCCTTGGCCGGGGCCGCCCCGGCCGCCGGGAGACGCGAAGGTCCGCCCGGGAGCAGCGCTCCCGGGCGGACCTTCGTTCCTCTCGCTCCCCGTCCGTCCTGTCCGCCCCTGGTGCGGGGCCCGCGGGCCGGTCGGCGAGGGCTCAGCCGCTCACCCTCCGGTCGCTGCCCGGCAGCCCCTGGACCAGCAGGGCCAGCAGCAGCTCGAGCGCCACCAGGGCCAGCAGGCTGAGCGTGAAGGCGTGGCCGAAGCCGCCGTGCGCCAGGCTGCTGTAGAAGAGGTTGCCGAGCAGCGCGATCCCGAGGGCGCCGCCGACCTGCTGGACGGTGGCGAGCACCCCGGACGCCGAGCCGACCAGCTGCGGGCGCACCCCGGTGAGCACCGTAGCGGTCAGCGGGCCCATCACCAGACCCATGCCGAGACCGTCGACGAACAGGCCCGGCACGAGCCACCAGACGCTGCCCGAGGTGCCGACCTCGGTCACGGTCAGCGCCATCAGGCCGAGGCCCGCGGCGATCACCACCGCGCCGAGCGCGTTCACCTGGCGGCCCAGCCGCGCCGCGACCCGCGGCGCCACGAGGGAGGTACCCAGGTAGCCGCTGCCGATCGCCATGAACAGCAGCCCGGAGTCGAGGGCGTCCAGGCCGTGGCCCTGCTGCAGGAAGACGGCGAGCACCAGGAAGAACGAACCCTGCCCGAGGTTGAAGACCAGCTGGCCCAGCAGGCCCAGGCCGGTGGCGCGGTCCCGCAGCAGCCCGAAGTCGACCACCGGGTCGGTGGCGAAGCGGCGCTGGTGCACCGCGAAGGCGGCGAACAGCAGCACCGAGCCGGCCAGGCAGACCCACGTCCACAGCGGCCAGCCCTGCGCCTGGCCCTGGATCAGCGGCAGCACCAGGGCGGTGACGGCGGCGACGACCAGCACGGTGCCCGGCAGGTCGAGTCCCTGCTTCTGCGGGGCGCGGGACTCGGGGACGCAGCGCCGCACCATCGCCAGCGTGGCCAGGCCCACCGGCACGTTGATCAGGAAGCAGCTGCGCCAGCCGAGGCCGAAGAGGTCGGCCTGGATCAGCAGACCGCCGATCAACTGCCCGAGGACCGCGCCGATGCCCATCGTCATGGCGTAGGAGCCGAACGCCCTGGCCTGCGCCGGGCCGCTGTAGGCGGTGCGCAGGATGGCCAGCACCTGGGGGCCGGTCAGCGCGGCGGCCAGGCCCTGCGCCACCCGGGCGCCGACCAGCACCCCGGCGCTCGGGGCCAGGCCGCAGGCGGCCGAGGTGATGGTGAAGAGCAGCAGGCCCAGCGCGAACATCCGGCGCCGCCCGAACCGGTCGCCGAGCCGACCGGCGGTGATCAGGCCGGCCGCCAGGGCCAGGCCGAAGCCGGCCACCACCCATTGGACGGCGGTGGGGCCGGCCCGCAGGCCGGTCTGGAGCGAGGGGATGGCCACGTTGACGATGAAGAAGTCCAGGGTGGTCATGAAGGTGGCGGTGAGCACCACGGGAAGCAGACCGCGCGGGACCGGCGCGGGGGCATCGACGCTTGGTAGCGGGCGGGACAGGGTGGTGGCCATCGGGACTCCTTCAAGAGCTGTGCCTGGAGGTGAAGCTGTGCCTGGGTGACGCTGTGGCTGGGTGACGCTGTGCCTGGGTGACGCTGTGCCTGGGGTTGAGCGGTCGCCGGCTCCGGGTCGTCGGCCCGGTTGCTGGAGGCCGGTCGTCCCCGGCTCCCCGTCGGCTTGTCGCGCCTCGTTCTTGCTGGTCATGACGTTAGGCGCGAAGCGCGACGGCCGAATCAGTCAGGCATAGGTAGGCCGCGACCGTGCCGTGCGCACGAGCAGGCCGGGCATCCGTGGATGCACCCGGCGACGCCGTCCGGCACGGCGGTGGGCCGCCCCGTCGGCGCAGGTGCGTTTGCCGTGCCGGCCGCAGCCGTGTGACGGTGAAGTGCCGTTGCGGTCGGCAGTCGCCCCCGGCCCGGGACTGTCCATCGGTCCGACCCCCCGGCGTCCGGCCTGACGAGGGAGCACCCCGTGATCGAATTCGGACCCGGAAGCGACCTGCCCGTCGCCGGTGCGGTGGCGGACGGTGCCCCGGTACCGGTGGCCGCGTATCGCGAGACCACCACGGATCTGCGGCGCGTCGGGATCGACCCCGACTTCTGGTACCCGGTGGCCGTCTCCTCGGCCGTGCGCAAGGAGGGCACCTTCGCCGCCGTCTTCGCCGGGGAGCGGATCGCGCTCTACCGCGGCCGAAGCGGGAAGGTCCACGCCCTGGAGGACCGCTGCGCGCACCGCCAGGTGCCGCTGAGCATGGGCGTCGTGGAGGAGGAGACGCTCCGCTGCTGCTACCACGCCTGGGCCTACCGCGGCAACGGCCGCATCTCGCAGATCCCGTACCTGCCCAGGGGCTGTGAGCGGCCCCCGCGCGGCGTGCGGTCCTACCCGGTGCGCGAGGCGTACGGCCTGGTCTTCGTCTTCCCCGGCGACCCGGAGAAGGCCGCCGCAGCGCCGTTCCCGCAGTTGCCGCAGTTCGGCGCGGCCACGCACCGGACGATGACGTTCTCCCGCACGGTGCGGTGCCACTACTCGTTCATGCACGAGAACCTGTTGGACATGAACCACCAGTTCCTGCACCGCAGCGTGCTGGGCAGGATCCAGCCGGAGCTGCTGGGCTACGAGGCCGGGCCGCGGTTCGTCGAGGCGCGCTACCTGTTCGTGCCCGCCGGGGGCAGGAAGGACCGCGGCGCCGGTCTGCTCTCCGCCGAGGGGCTCGGTGGACGGCAGACACCCGACGTGGTCACCATCCGCACCGAGTACCCGTACCAGACCCTGCAGGCTGTCCCCACCGGCGCCGAGCTGCCGGCGTTCTCCCTCTGGACCGCCTACGTCCCACGGGACGCCGAGCAGCGCACGTGCCACGCCTACGGACTGCTGATGATCGCGAAGCCGCCGGTTCCCGGGCTCATCCACCTGGCCTGGCCGCTCATCCGGCGCTTCACCGAGAGGGTCTTCGCCCAGGACCGGATGGCGGTCGAGGCCGAGCAACGGGCCTGGGACGAACAGGGCGAGGACCGCAACCACGAGGTGTTCCCGCTCATCCTGGAGGTCCGGAACGTCCTGCGGACCAACGGCACACCGCTTGCTCCCGAAGCCGCCGCCGAGCCCCCCGCCGTCGACGGCCCGTGCGGCGTGCACCGCGAGGGGCCGTGACCTGCTGCGCGCGAACCGTGCCCTGAAACGCGGGACGGCACCGACCCGTTGGTCGGTGCCGTCCCGGAGGTCGGGTCAGCAGAGACCGGTGTGCTTCGTGCTGCCGAACCAGACCTCGCCCTCGGTGTCGATGTTGACGTTCGACCCCGCCGCCCCCTTGGTGGCCGACGACCAGAGCACCCAACCTCCGTTGTAGAGGACGAAGTTGCCGTCCGACTGGTAGGTCGCATTGGTCGCACCGGACCCGTTCGTGTGCGTCGACCAGCACACCGAGGCCCCCGCAACCCCGTCGTTGTGCCTGTACTCGACGAGATTGCCGTCCGTCTGCAGGGTCAGCTGGTAGTGAACGTCCCCACCAATGTTGTCGGCCCAGATCGAGTCCCCGGGGTTGAGGCTCTGGCCACGGTTCAAGGCACTCATGTCGTTCGCCGAGGCGGCCCCGGACACCCCGGCCATGGCCGCCACTGCCATGGCGCCCGTCACGAGTATCTTGGTGGTCTTGCGCATGGACTTCATGATCCCGCCCTTGTCGAGTGAACTGCCATCCACGGACGGCGCCGGTGTCGGACCCTGGCGCCCCGCAGTACAGCCTCCTGGAGCAGCGATCTCGCAGCTATCCACTTCGTGACGCCGGCGGTGCGCACCTGCGGATAGCCAATCGCCCCGACGATGTGTTAGGGCCCGTCCGTCGCCCGGTCGGTGGCGCCTGAGCCGCCCCAACGATCAGCAGCGTGTCGAGGCGGCAGCCTGGAGCGGGCGGTCACCCACTGCGGTGGGTGGCGCTGGTGGCGTCGAACGTCCGCTGCAGGCGCGGGAGCAGGTCGGCCAGATCCTGGTCCCAGCAGGTGGAGTCATGGCCGCCGTCACACCGTCCCCAGCCGGCGCCACCGCCGTAGTCCACGAAGTACGGGGTCTGGCCGGCGCTCGTCAGGGCGGCGGCCAGGTGCTGGGACGAGCTCTCCATCCACCACTCCCTGACGTCCCCCGACGGTCCGTTGCCGTTGCCGACGTAGAGGGAGACGCCCATGCCTGCGAACGCCGAAGCATGCTCGGTGGGGTCGGCAGCGTTCCACAGCGAGTCGTTGTACGGCGGGGTGATCGACAGGGGGTACGGCGAGCCGAACAGCGCGTCGCTGCTGACGGCGGGCTGATAGGGGTCGTTCGTCGGATGGCAGGCGCTCCAGGTGGAGACACCGGGCACGATGCCGCTCGTCAGGACCGGAAGAGCCCCGTACCCGTCGATGAGCGAGGCGACGACCACCTCGCGCAGGACCATCTCGTTGCGCGACAGGTCGTCATCGCCCGACAGGCTCGCGACCTGACCGAACAGGTCCGGGTGAAGCTGAGCAAGGTGCAGAGCACCGAAGCCGCCCATCGAGATACCGGCGATGGCGCGGTGCTGCCGATCCGCGACGGTGCGCAGGTTCGCGTCGATGAACGGGATCACCTGGTCGATCTCGAAGTTCTCCCAGTTCTGGGAACCGGCCTGGGTGCTCTGGTCGCGCCAGTTGGAGTACCAGCTGCGGGCGCCCCCGTCGGGGATGACGGTGATCATCCCCGAGGTGTTCTTCACCGCGTTGAACTGGGGGAAGAGGGAGCTGTTGAAGTAGTCGCAGGGGTCACCCGGGGAGCCGTGGAGCAGGTACAGGACCGGGTAGCGCTTGCCCGGGCTGCTGTAGTAGTCGGCGGGCAGGACGATCCGGATGTGGTGCCCGACGCTGCTGGGGTCGTTGGCGACCTCGGGTGTCGTCACCGTGATCGTGAAGTCGGTAGCGGTGGCAGCGGGAATGTAGGGGCTGTTCAGCGACGGATCGCTCCGGGTGACCTGGGTCAGCCCGAAGCCGTCCGAGAGGACGGGCGGCGTGCTGGGGTCGGCCGGGGCGCCGGCGCCGGGGGTGAGGCTGCCTCCGGCACCCGCGGCGGCCGGGTCGGCGGATGCGGCACTGCCGGCGAAGGCCGCGAACAGCAGGCTCGCGAGGGCAGGTAGCAGAAGGCGGCGGATCGAACGCTGTGGCATCACAGGCACATTCCCTCTCTCGATGAAGCTCGACCGGACCTGCGGATCTCGCCGGGTGCGGCGGGCACCGTGAATCCCGCAGCTGAGCAGGACGTCGGTGTCCGGCCCGGCCTGCTGCGAGGACATTAGCCGTGTACGGTCAACTTCGGACAGGGGAAATCTGGACTCTTCGCTCTCTTCCGCCGGGCTGAAGGGAGTTGCGCCTCACCCGCCCGGGCGATCACTTCGCATGTCCTGCGCCACAACAGTCCGGGTGGCGCACGCCTGGGCAAGGAGCGCCAGGGCCTGCTCGGAGGAGGAGCCGGCGGGGGTCGTGCAGACGATGAGCAGCTGGTCGGGTGAACGGGCGATCGAGAGCGTCTGCTGGGTGACCGTCACCGTGCCGACGACGGGATGGTGCAGCTCGTAGGAGGCGGCCTCGCACGGCGCCACCCGGTGGTCGCGCCACAGGGCGAGGAACTGCGGGCTGCTCATCGTGAGTTCGCCGATCAGCTGCGCGAGCAGCGGGTCCTGCGGGTGCCTGCCGACGGCCAGGCGCAGGTTGCCGACCACCGCGCGCACCTTGCTCTTCCAGTCCGCGTACAGCTCCTGGCCGTGCGGGTCCAGGAACAGCATCCGGCTCATGTTGGGGCGCCGCGCCGGGTCGTCCGGGGCGAGGACGTCCAGGTGACCGGCGAGCAGGGCGTGCCCGAGGGTGTTCCAGGCCAGCACGTCGGTGCGCCGGCCCAGCACGAGCGCCGGGACGCCGTCGAGGGCGCGCAGGAGGTCGCGGGTCTCGTCGGCGAGCTTCTCGGGCCGCGGGCGGCGCACCCGGGGCGCGTGGCGGGCGGCGACGGCGAGCCGCTCCAGGTGCTCGCGCTCGTGGCTGTCGAGCAGCAGGGCGCGGGCGATCGCGTCGAGCACCTCGGCCGATGCCCCGCGGGACAGGCCCTGTTCGAGGCGGGCGTAGTAGGAGACGCTGACGCCCGCCAGCTGGGCCAGTTCCTCGCGCCGCAGCCCCGCCACCCGCCTGCGGGGCCCGAGGTCGCGCAGGCCGACGTCCTCGGGCCGCAGTTGCGTTCGTCGGGCTTGGAGGAAGGCGCCGAGCGGGCCGGGTCCGTTCATCACCCCAGTATTCGGTGCCCGGTGCTCTCCCAGCCACACCCTGCCAGGGGTAGGACAGCCCGGGAGTGGCCCACGCCCCGGCAGGCGTCCAGGCTCGGTCCCAGTCGGCCACCCACCCCACGAGGCCCTGGAGGGACCCCATGGAACAGCACCCGGAGCAGATCACCCTCGGCGAGGTCACCGTCACCCGCATCAAGGAGTTCTACGGCTCGTCCCAGCTGCCCCCGGAGGGGTTCTTCCCGGACAGCCCGGACGGCGCGTGGCAGGAGCAACGCCACTGGCTGGCACCCGACTTCTGGAACCCGCGGACGAACGAGTGCCAGACCGCGATCCAGTCCTGGCTGCTGCGCAGCCAGGGACGCACGATCCTCGTCGACACCGGCGTGGGCAACCACAAGGACCGGCCCTACGCGCCGGTGTGGAACCGCCTGGAGACGGACTACCTCGACAACCTCGCCGCCGCCGGGGTGCGGCCCGAGGACATCGACATCGTGGTCAACACCCACCTGCACATCGACCACGTCGGCTGGAACACCCGCCTCCAGGACCGGACCTGGGCGCCGACCTTCCCGAACGCCAGCTACCTGATGACCCGCCGGGACTTCGAGTTCTGGGATCCGGCCAACGAGACCACGACCGTACTCGGCCGCGGGAACCAGAACGTCTTCGAGGACAGCGTCGCACCCGTCCACCAGGCGGGACTGACCCACCTGTGGGAGGGCACGTACCGGATCGACCAGAACCTGCGCCTGGATCTCGCACCCGGGCACACCCCCGGCTCGTCCGTACTCACCCTGGAGTCCGGCGGCGAACACGCCCTGTTCGTCGGGGACCTGATGCACACCGCCCTGCAGATCACGCATCCGCAGACCAACTCCTGCTTCTGCGAGGACCCGGCGGCCTCCCGCGCCACCCGGCACAGACTGCTCGCCCGCGCCGCCGAGACCAACGCGCTCGTCTTCCCCGCGCACTTCGGCGGCCAGGGTGCCGCGCGGGTCGCACGCAGCGGGTCGACGTTCACGATCAAGCAGTGGGCGGGATTCTCGCGCCTCTCCTGACCTCTCCTGACCTCTCCTGACCTCTCCGACGGCCCTTTGACGACCCCTGTGACGACCCTCCCGAAAGGAAGTATCTCCCGTGCCCCGACAGGCAGTTCCAGTCGTCGAAACCCCGGCGGGCGCCGTGCGCGGCCTGCGTGACGCAACCGGCGAGCGCTACCGCGCGATCCCGTACGCCGCGCCACCCACCGGCGCCGGCCGCTTCGCCCCGCCCGCACCGCACCCGGGCTGGTCCGGTGTCCGCGACGCCACCCGGCCCTCCCCCACCGCTCCCCAACCGGCCCGCAGCTTCGGCCGGCTCGACATGACCCCCTACTTCGGACCGGGCTGGGTGCCCGGCGCGGAGTACCTGAGCGTCGATGTCCACACGCCCGCCGCCGACGACGCCCGGCGCCCCGTCATGGTCTTCGTGCACGGCGGCGGCTTCGTCACCGGCTCGAACCGCGCCAGGCTCTACGACGGCAGCGCCTTCGCCCGCGACGGCATCGTCCTCGTCACGGTCAACTACCGCCTCGGCATTCCCGGTTTCCTCGATCTGCCCGGTGCCCCCGCCAACCGCGGGCTGCTCGACGTGCTCGCCGCACTCGGCTGGGTGCGCGACACGATCGCGGCCTTCGGCGGCGACCCCGGCAACGTCACCGTCTTCGGCCAGTCCGCGGGCGCCACCCTCACCGGCGCACTCCTCGCCGCACCACAGGCAGCCGGCCTGTTCCAGCGGGCGATCATCCAGAGCGGCAACGGCACCGGCGCGTTCACCCCGGAACAGGCCCGACGCGTCACCACCCGGGCCGCCGCGGCCCTGGGCATCGAACCTACCGCTGAGGCGTTCGCCCCGATCCCCGACGAGCGCTTCCTGGCGATCCTGCCCGCCCTGGCCGGCCTCGACCTGCACACCGCCACCGCCACCGACCCGCTGGCCGGGCTCAGCCCGTTCAGCCTGGTGCTGCCCGTCCAGCCCGCCGACGCCCTCGCCCAGGGCCCGGCCCGCGACGTCGACCTGCTCATCGGCACCAACACCCAGGAGGGACACCTCTACCTCGTGCCGCAGGACGCCCTGGAGTCCACCACCGAAGCCGACCTGCTCACCCTCGCCACCCGGCTGCACACCCACCCGCACACCGCCCTCGCCGCCCTCCGCACCGCCAGGCCCGACGACACGCCGGGCGAACTGCGCTCGGCCCTGCTCGGAGCTGCCCTGTTCGAGACCGGCACGGCGCGCATGGCCCGGGCCCACGCGCGGATCTCGGGCGGCCGCACGCACCTCTACTCGTTCGCGTACCGCTCCACAGCCCTCGGCCGACGACTCGGCGCCGCCCACACCGTCGAACTGCCCTTCGTGTTCGACCACGCCCACCAGCCCTGGCTCCACGCCGACACCCGCCTGCTCGGCCCAGGCCCCGCCCCGACCGGACTCGCAGCCCACATCCACGGCGCCTGGACCGCCTTCGCCCGCAGCGGGGACCCGGGCTGGGCCGGCTACGACCCGCGACGACCCGCGGCGGAGATTCTGGGTGGTTGAACGTCCCCGTCCGCCCTCGCACCGCGCACCCGGGAAGCCCCGGCCCAGCCCTCCCCAGCCCAGCTGCCGTCACCGGCCGCCTGGGCAACGCCCCCCGTGGGACCGGCCGACCCGCTTGCGTCGGGCACCACTTGCTGCGGCGCGGGCGCGCTCCAGCTGTTGTCGTCCGGGTCCAGGGACATGTGGGCGACCCGGTGCACGACCCCGCCCGCAGCCTGCTGGATGGACGCACCCGCCGGTGCCACGACTCCTGCGGCGATCGCCGCGGCAACGATGAACTTGGCCGTTCCGCCGAACATGGTCTCTCCATTCGTCTTCATGCCGATGCCCCACGGGGCCACGGCGGGTGAAAGGTACGGACGCCGACCGACGAAGGCGCGCGCGAAGGGCCCGTCCGCCCCGGGAGGCGGACGGCCCCAGCAGACGCACCGTCAGCCGGTGCCGTGTCCCTGGCAAGGATGATCGAAGGACCGGCACGGGCGCTATCCGGAAATCGCCGCGGTGCGAGAGCGTCAGTGGATAGCCAGGGCTCGCCGGAGCCGGTAAGCGGCGCCGCGCCCGGTCCCCAGGATGAGCGCTACCGCTGACCGACCCGCTGCTGCCCCGTCTGCCGGGAGTCGGCCACGATCCGGGAGGCGTACTCCCGCATCCGGTTCTCGTACCGGCCGACGGCCCGCACGAACGGCTCGCCCCTGCCCGCCGCCTCGGCCAGCGCCCGGGTGAGCTCGCCGGCGTCGCGGACGGCGGTGTTGGCGCCCATCGCCAGGACCGGGCTCATCGCGTGGATCGCGTCACCGATCAGCGTCACCGGCCCGGGCTGCCAGTGCGGCACGGGGGCGGCGGTGGAGATCCGCAACGGGAAGAGCGAGTCGGTGTCCCAGTGCGCCAGCAGGCCGTGGACATCCTCGTGCCAGCCCTCACCCGTCCACCGCAGCGCGAGGTCGCGCAGCGCGGCCGGAGCGAGGGTGCGCAGCTCCGCGAAGGAGGGCATCGCGGGGTGGTCGGCCGGAGCGCCGACCAGGCAGGCGACGTAGTCGCCGACCGGGGACAGGTCCACGGGCGGGGTCAGCGCCCGGCCCGCCTCCTCGGGTCGGCGGCCGAACTCCACCGGGCCCAGGCCCAGGTGCGGCTGGCCCGGGCCGCCGGTGACGACGGTGAAGATGCTCTCGAAGACCCAGGAGGGCAGCTGTGCCCGGGTGCTTCCGTCGAGCGGGATCCTGCCGTAGACCAGCCGCAGCCCGGCGTCCTCGACCCGGGCCCCGGGCAGCAGGAGCCCGCGTACGGCCGAGTTGACGCCGTCGGCGCCGATCAGCAGGTCGGCGGTGGCGGTCCGGCCGTCGGCGAAGCGCGCGGTGACCCTGCCGTCGGCGTCGTGCCCGTAGCCCACCAGTCGCGCGCCGTAGTGCACCTGGCCGTCGAGTCCCAGGAGCATGATCTGACGCAGCGTCGGGCGGTTGAAGGCGCGCGGGCCCGACACGTCGGCAGCGGCGGAGCTGTGCGCCGCGGCCTTGTCCGCCAGGACGTCCAGCCGGCGGTTGCGGACCGAGACCCGCGCCGGGGGCGCGCCGGCGGTCGACAGGCAGAGCTCGAAGAGCGCGGCGGGCAGGCACTCCCGCAGACCGGTCAGGCCGGGTTCGTCGAGCTGGATGCGGTAGCCCTGGGGACGGGCCCCGGGGTGGGCGTCGCGTTCGTAGACGGCGACGTCGATGCCCTGCTTGCGCAGGCCGTGGGCCAGCGCGAGTCCACCCAGCCCAGCGCCAATGATGATCACACGATACGGAAAGTGCACAGTCCTCTGCCTTCGCTCATGACAACGAAGGAAGCACCGGGTCCCTCGACGAGGGACGAACACCACGTGGGGCGCCGCTCAGAAACACCATTCAGGAGCGAATTTTTCGCGCATTCCATCCAGCGCCGCCGACCCTAGCACGCCCCCGGGCGGCGGCCCTTGCCCGGGGCACAGCTGGTGGGCTGCACGCGACGGCCGGCACGGCACACCCACCGATACACTGACGCCATGTCAGCCGATCCGCACCAGGGCCCCGCCTCCGACGAGCAGCCTCTCGACCTGGTCGACGAGGGTTCCCCGGACGGCGCCGGCGCCGTCGTCGACCTGACGAGCGGGACCGACGCCCCGTCCCCGGCCTGTCAGCCCACCCGTCCCGGACCGGGAGCAGTCCCCGGCCCCATGGGCGCCCTGCCCGTAAGTCTGACGGAGATCGCGACCGGGCTCGGTGCGGCGGCGACCGCGGTGAGCGTGGTCGCGAAGGCGAAGATCGAGGCCCGTGCCGAGGTGCGCAAGGCCGAGATCGAGGCTCAGGTGCGGCGCCTGGAGATCACCGAGGAGACGCGGCGCGAGCAGATGCGCCTCGACGCCGAGCGCCCGGCCTGAGTCGGGCGGGCCTCAGGACCGCGCACCGGGGTGGCGCCGTCGCTCGTTCACCGGCCGCCTGCCCGGTGCCCGGCCTTCACGGCTTGTCACCGGACGCCCAGCCGCCGCAGGGCGCTCTGGTGGGTGATCCGGACGACCTCGTGCCAGAACGGCACGGCGGTCAGGTAGGTACCGAGCGCCGCCAGGACCCCGAAGGCCACGTCCACGCTGACCCGGCCCTCCTTCGCCCAGTACACGTCCTGCAGGTCGAGCAGCAGGGCGAACTCGTCGGCGATCAGCGCCGTGCCGGCCCCGTAGCCGGCGGCGACCGCGGGATGCCCGACGGCTTGCCGGTCGCCCCGCACCGCGACCAGTCCCACGCCGGCCAGCGCGGCGATGCCGAAGTTGTAGTGGTGCAGGTGCCTGCCGCCCGCCGAGACGTTCCCCCAGGGCAGCCAGCCGCCCCGGATGCCGTGCGTGATCAGCCGTGTCGTGCCGAAGGTCGCGCCGAAGGAGACCCAGGTCACCAGCAGCGAGCGCTTGGTCGGCGGCAGGTGGGTGTCCACCGCCTGCTGCCACCGCCGGACGAATCCGGCGTTCGGGACGTCACGTCGCGCGGGCTCGCCGATCGTCATGTTCCTCGCCTCTCCCTGTCCCTGCGTCCCACCGATGCCACCACTCCTCACAGCGACGTTACGGGGATGCCGCCGTGCCAGCACCCGCAGACGCGCGCCCGACGTCGAGACGCGTTTCGGCGATCAGTCCAGGAGCTCGGCACGGCGCGGCGGGTCGGCGCCCGGGCGGGTGCAGGTGAGGGCCGCGGTACGGGCTGCCAGGGCGAGCGACTCGACCACCGGAGCGGGCAGCCGCCGCGCGCCGGTGGCGGCCCGCAGCTCGTCGCGGGCGGGCACCCGCTCCCCCCGGGCGCCGCCCAGCAGCCCGGCCCGCAGCAACCCGCTGAGCAGGCCGGCCATGAAGGCGTCGCCGGCGCCGACCGTGTCCGCCACCTTGACCGGCACCGGCCGGACCCGGTGGCCGCCGTGCCGCCAGAAGGCCCGTGCGCCGCCGGCCCCGAGGGTCAGCACCACGAGTGAGGGGCCGCTGCGCGCCCACCGTGCGGCCACCGCGCCGGGGTCGTGGCCGGGGTAGAGCCAGCCGAGGTCCTCGTCGCCGGCCTTCACCACGTCGCTGAGGGCCACGAGTTCCTCGACCCGCGGCCGTTCCCGCGCCGCGGGGCCCAGGAGCGCGGAGCGCAGGTTCGGGTCGTAGGAGACGGTGACGCCCGGGCGCACCGCCCGTACGGCCGCGACCACCTGCTCGGCGCCGGGGGAAAGAAGCGCCGCGATCGACCCGGTGTGCAGATGCGCGACCTGGCCGGTGGCGGCCGGGTCGGTCGCCACCGGTGGCAGACTCCAGCTGACGTCGAAGTGGTACCTCGCCACGCCTTCGGCGTCGAGGACGGCGGTGGCGGTGGACGTCGCGGCGTCCACGACCGATCCGTCGGTGAGTCGCACACCGCTCTCGCCGAGGTGGCGCCGCAGCATGCGGCCGTACTCGTCGCCGCCCACCCGGGTGGCCAGCCGCACCGGGTGGCCGAGCCTGGCCAGCCCGAGCGCCACGTTCGCGGGGCTGCCCCCGGGGACGGCGCGTCGCCGGCCGTCCGGTGCGGCCAGGATGTCGATGAGCGCCTCGCCGATGACCAGGGCCGACGGTTCCGCGCGCGGCAGGGGTGCTCGGGTGCTCATGGCGTGATGACGATCTTCCGGCCCTTGCCCGCCTGGAAGCGCCGCAGCGCGGCGGCGTAGTCGGCCAGCGGGAGCCGGTCGCTGATGAAGACCTGCGGGTCCAGCACCCCGGCGGCGAAGAGCTCCGCCGCGCGCTCGTAACTGTGCAGGACCGCCATCGAGCCGGTGATGGTGATCTCCTGGTTGTAGATCCGGTAGGGCTCGATCGTCGCCCGGGCGGCGTAGTCGGCGACGCCGAACTGCAGGTAGGTGCCGCCCTTGCCGACCCGGCCCAGGGCCTCCTGGATGGCCCGCTCGTTGCCGGTGGCGTCGATGACCACGTCCCAACCGCGCGGTCGCTCGATCTCCGCGGCGTCGGCGACGGCGTTGGTGCAGCCCAGCAGGCGGGCGGCGGTGAGCCGTTCGCTGTTGATGTCGACCACGTCCACGCTGGCCGCCCCGGTGCGCTTGGCGAGCTCCAGCATCATCAGACCCATGGTGCCGGAGCCGTAGATCAGCACGTTGCTGGCCAGCCGGCTGCGCAGCACGTCGTACCCGCGCACCGCGCAGGAGAGCGGTTCGATGAGGGCGGCGTCCTCGGTGCGGACGTGCTCCGGCAGGCGCACGCAGTTGGCGGCCGGGGCGAGGGCGAACTCGGCGGCCGCGCCCGGGACGGTGACCCCGATCGCGGCGAAGTGCTCGCACAGGTTGCTCCGCCCGATCCGGCAGTAGTGGCACTCGTGGCAGGGCAGCGAGGGGTCGACGGCGACCCGGTCCCCGATCGCCAGCTCACCGACGCCGGTGCCCACGGCGACCACCTCCCCGGCGAACTCGTGGCCCGGGACGATGGGCAGGGTGGGCGCGAACTCGCCCTGCAGGATGTGCAGATCGGTGCCGCACAGACCGCAGGCCGCCACCTTGACCACCACCTCCCGCGGGCCCGGTGCCGGATCCGCCACGGTCTCCATGGTCACCACACCGGGTGCGCTGATGACGGCGGCCTTCACCGCACCGCCCCCGAGACGATCTGACCGGTCATTTGACTGCCCCAAGCGAGAGGCCCTGGACGAGCTTGTCCTGGGCGGCGAAGCCGGCGACGAGCACCGGCACGGAGATGCAGACGGCGGCGGCGCACACCTTCGCCAGGAAGAGGCCCTGGCTGGTGACGAAGCCGGTGAGGAAGACGGGTGCGGTGCCGGCGACGACGCCCGTCAGCACCCGGGCGAACAGCAGTTCGTTCCAGCTGAAGATGAAGGAGATCAGCGCGGTGGCCGCGATGCCCGGCATGGCCACGGGAGCCACGATCCGCGCCAGCGTGGTCAGCAGCCCCGCGCCGTCGATCGAGGCCGCCTCCAGCAGTTCCCTGGGCACCTCGGCCAGGAAGGAACGCATCATCCACACCGCGATCGGCAGGTTCATCGCGGTGTAGAGGATGACCAGCAGCCAGATGTCGTCCAGCATGCCGGCGTTCTGGGCGATCAGGTAGATCGGCAGCAGGCCCGCCACGGCCGGCAGCATCTTGGTGGACAGGAAGAAGAACATCACGTCGGTCCACTTGCGCACCGGCCGGATCGACAGCGCGTAGGCGGCGGGGATCGACAGCAGCAGCACCAGCAGCGTCGAAGCCACGCTGGCCGTCAGGGAGTTGATCAGCGGCGGCCACGGGCTCACCCCGGTGCCGGCGCCGAAGAACTCCCGGTAGCCCTGCAGGGTCAGCCCGGCCCCGACGCTGGGCGGGTTGGTGGCCGCGGCCGACTCGCTGTGCAGCGAGGTGAGCACCATCCAGGCGAACGGCAGGAAGAAGAGCACCCCGCAGCCCCAGGCCAGCAGCCCGAGCAGGGCGCCGCCCCGCCGGGCCGCGGCGGCACGACGGCGCGGGGCGGACAGGGTGGTGGTCGCGGCCGTCACAGTGACTCCTCCCGGAACAGCGACGAGACGGTCCTCAGCGCGAAGGTCGCGAGGAGGATGGTGCAGATGACCACGAGGACGCCCTCGGCGGAGGCCTGGCCGTAGTCGTGGCCCTGGTAGAAGGTCTGGTAGACGGTGTAGGGCAGGTTGGCGGTGCCCAGGCCGCCGGAGGTCAGCGTGAAGACCGCGTCGAAGTTCTGCACCACGTAGATGCTGCCGAGCAGTGCGGCCAGCTCCAGGTAGCGGCGCAGGTGCGGGAAGGTGAGGTAGCGGAACACCTGCCAGGTGCTCGCCCCGTCCACCCGGGCCGCCTCGACCACGTCCATCGGCCGGCTCTGCAGTCCGGCGAGCAGGATCAGCATCATGAACGGCGTCCACTGCCAGATCAGCGAGGCCTCCACCGCGAGCAGCGGCGTGGTCGAGAGCCAGTCCGGCTGTGGTGCGCGGGTGCTGCCGAACAGGCTCCAGAGCCAGGTCAGCGTGCCGTTCAGCAGACCGTAGGAGGCGTTGTAGATCGCGTGCTTCCAGAGCAGCGCGGAGGCCGCGGGCACCACCAGGAAGGGCGTGATCAGCATCGTGCGCACGATGCCGCGGCCACGGAATCGCCGGTCGAGCAGCAGCGCCAGCACCAGCCCCAGGAGCAGGCTCACCAGGACCACGGCGGCGGTCAGCAGGACCGTGGTCCCGATGGACGAGCGCAGCGCCGGATCCTCGAACGCCGCCTTGTAGTTGGCCAGGCCGCCGAAGCCGCGGTCGTCCGGCTCCAGCGCGTTCCAGCGCATGAACGAGATCACCAGGGTCCCCACGAAGGGCAGCTGGGTGACGACGATCATGAATACCAGCGCCGGCAGCAGCGGCGCCCGGCGGGACCAGGCGCCCCGCGGCCGGCGGCTCACCGGCGGGGCGCCGGGCCGCAACGCCTCCGAGGGGCGCCGGCTGCGAAGGATCGAGAGGGTGCTCAAGGGTGCCTCCGTCAGTGACCGGCGTACTTGGCGCCGACCTTGGCGGCGAGCGCCTGACTGTTCTTCAGCGCCTGGTCCACACTGGTCCGGCCCGCGATCGCGTCGCTGATCTGCTGCGAGACCTGGGTGCCCAGATCGGTGAACTCGGGGATCCCGACGAACTGGATGCCCGGCGCGGGCCGCGGCTGCACCCCCGGGTTCTGCGGATCGACGCTGGTCAGCGCGGTCTCGGTGGCCTGGGCGAACGCCGAGGCGGCGGCCACGTAGCTCGGGTTGCGGTACGTCGAGGCGCGCTTGCCGGCCGGCACCCGGGACCAGCCCAGACTCTGGCCGACCAGGTTCTCGTAGCCCTGCCCGGAGGCCCAGGAGATGAACTTCCACGCGTCGTCCTGGTGCTTGCTGGCCTTCTGCACCCCCCAGGCCCAGGTGTAGAGCCAGCCCGAACTCTTCGTCTGGTCGACCGGCGCGGGCACGTACCCGATCTTCCCCGCCACCGGTGAGTCGGAGGCCTCCAGCGAGCCGGCCGCCGAGGTCGCGTCGTACCACATGGCGACCTTGCTCTGCTCCATGTCGTTGAGGCACTCGGTGAAGCCGGACTGCGGCGCGCCCGCCTCACCGTGGGACTTCACCAGGTTGACGTAGAAGTCGGTGGCGGCGGTGAAGGCCGGCGCGGTCAGCTGGGCCTGCCAGTTCTGGTCGAACCAGGTGCCGCCCATGGTGTTGACCACGGTGGTCAGCGGTGCGATCACCTCGCCCCAGCCCGGTTGCCCGCGCAGGCAGATGCCCTTCATGCCCGGCTGCGCCCCGTCGGCCTTGGCCGCCAGGTCGGCGACCTGCTCCCAGGTCGGGTTGGCGGGCATGGTCAGGCCCTTGGCCGCGAAGACGTCCTTGCGGTACATCAGGAACGAGGACTCGCCATAGAACGGCTCGGCGTAGATCTGGCCGTTGTACGTCAGCGCCTGCTGGATGGTGGGCAGGATGTCGCTCTGCTGGAAGCCGCTGTCGCTGCTCGCGTGCCCGCTGAGCGAGGCCAGCCAGCCGTTCTTCGCGTAGAACGGGACCTCGTAGTTGCTGATGGTCGCGATGTCGTACTGGCCGGACTGGCTGGAGAAGTCCTGGGTGAACTTGTCCCGGGCGTCGTCCTCCGGCAGCACGGTGAAGTTGACCTTGATGCCGGTGGTCTTGGTGAAGTTGGCCGCCGTCAGCTTCTGCAGGTCCTCCATCTGCGGGTTGTTCACCATCAGCACGTTGATGGCGTGCGCCTGCGAGCCGCCGCCGGCGCCACCGGCGCCGCTGCATCCCGCGAGGGTGGCGCCGCAGAGGGCTGCCAGGCCCAGCGGCACGGTGGCGCGCAGGACCGTCTGTCTGATCGTCATGGTGCGTGTTCCCTTTCTCGGCGAACCCGGTCGGGTGGGACCGGTTCGGGGCACGGGCGACCGGGGCGGCGGCCGTGCGTCCTGCGGAGACGGCGGCAGCCGCGCCACGGCCACCGGCCGGTGGCGCCCGGGGCGTGCTGGTCTTCGAACGCGGGGCTTTTCTCGGGACCGGTGCCTCAGGCCCGGACGACGTGCGGTCCCAGCAAGGCGTAGCGGTGGGCTTCCGCGCTGGACAGTTCGGTGTCGGTGACGATGGTCTCGAAGTCGCCGACCTCGGCGAAACGGCAGAAGCTGCTGGCTCCGAACTTGCTGTGGTGACCCATGAAGACCCTTCTGCGGGACACCTCCAGGGCCTTGGCCTTGACGTCGGCCACCGCCGGATCGGGCGTGGTCAGGCCGAGGTCGCGGGATATCCCGTTCGCCCCCAGGAACGCCAGGTCGATGACGAAGCCCGAGAGCATCGCGCAGGCCCAGGAGCCCACGGTGGCCATGGTCCGGCCGCGGACCCGGCCGCCCAGCAGCAGGACGGTCATGTTGGCCGAGTCGGCCACCGCCGCGGCGGTCGACAGCGAGGCCGTCACCACGGTGAGCGGACGGTCGCCCGGCAGCAGCGCGGCGAGGAGCTGCGGGGTGTAGCCCTCGTCGACGAAGACGCTCTCCGCCTCGCCCACCAACTTGACGGCTTCAGCTGCGATCCGGCGCTTCGCCTCCACGTGCCGGGTGACGCGCTGCGCCAGGTCGGTCTCGAAGCCGGTGCTCTCGACCGGGTAGGCGCCGCCGTGGGTACGGCGGACCAGCCCCCTGCGCTCCAACTCGCTCAGGTCGCGCCGGATGGTCTCCACCGCGACGTCGAAGTCGGCGGCCGCGGCGGTGACCTCGACGCGCCCCTCCTGGCGGGCCAGGACCAGGATCCGGTGTTGCCGCTCCGCTGCCTGCATCTCCCGATCTCCCTCCGCCCGTTCGGACATCGGAAGCCCGAAATGCGCCCGTGGAAGATTTATACCCCCGTGCCGGAACGACGGACAGCTCCACGGCCGACCGGATCAGGCCCGAATCATGCCCGTTCCCGGTGGAGATGACTGCAGGTCAGCGGCACAAGCCTGCTCGGCGGCCGCTCTGCGATGCCCGAATGACCGGGTTCCGGCTCCCGATCCGGCACAACAGCGCCTGGATCGGTGCGGATCCGGTCATCCTGCGCAGGGGAAAGGCACGGTCACGGGGCTTGACCCCGGTGTCGGACACCGACGACACTCGGACCCCGATGGTCCGGGCCGGCCCCAGCTCTGGTGGCCGACGATCTCAGGACCACCTCGGGACCACTCCCGGAGACAGTACTGCGGACCTGGCTCCGGAGCGCCCGGCAGACCCACGCGCACGGCCGTGGTCGCCCGGGCGCCGGACGTCCTCATCGCACCACCAGGCTACGCAGAGCCGGAACAACGCCCCCACCCCGCGCCGGAACTCTGCTTTCTCCGAGGGAGAGACCGTCGTGGAGAACGACCGCCTGAGGGTTGAGACTCTCGGACCGCTGCGCGCCTACGCCCAGGGGCGAGAACTGCTTCTCGGCTCGCCGAAGCAACGCGCGGTGTTCGCTGTTCTCGCACTGAGGACCGACAGTGTCGTCTCCCGTGACGATCTGATCGACTCCATCTGGGGCGAGGCTCCCCCGGCCACCGCGGCCGGCATCCTGCACACCTACGTCTCCGGCCTGCGCCGCGCGCTGAAGGGTCTGGGCGACCCGCTGACCAGTTCAGGGCCGGGCTATGCGCTCCATCTCGCCCCCGGCCGGCTCGACATCAGCGTGGTCGAGCAGTTGGCGGACCGGGCCCGCCACAGCCGGGCCGGGCACGACCCCGCCGCCGCGGTCACCGCCCTGGACGGGGCACTGGCCCGCTGGCACCCGGGCTCCGCACTGGGCGGCCTGCCGGGTCCGTTCGCCGCCCAGCACCGCACGTGGGCGGCTGAGCTGCGGTTGCGGCTGCTGCTGGAGCGTGCCGAACTTCTCCTGGAACTCGGGCAACCGGCCACGGTGGCAGATCAGTTGACGGGCCACGTGCCGGACAGCCCGTACCACGAGCGGCTGCGTGCCCTGCTGATGACGGCGCTGCGGCGCAGCGGCCGGACGGCCGACGCGCTCGCGCAGTACCACGAGCTGCGCAGGCTGCTCGCCGAGGAGCTGGGGATCGACCCGTCGGCCGAGTTGCAGGCCCTGTACGCGTCGATCCTGTCCGACAACGCCGGGGCCGGCGCCCGTCCGCGTGGCGAGGCGGTCGCACCGGCGCACGCGCCTGTCCCCCGGCCGGCGCAACTGCCGCGCGGCGTCGGCGGGTTCGTGGGGCGTGCCGGGTCGGTCCGACAGGTGCTGGACGCGGCACGCACCGCCAGCGGTGGCGGCGGGGCCGACGAGGCCGGGTGCCCGCAGATCGTGATGGTCGTCGGAGTCGGCGGGGTCGGCAAGACCGCGCTGGCCGTCCACTGCGGTCATCTGCTGGCCGCCGACTACCCCGACGGCCAGCTGTACCTCAACCTCCGCGGCTTCGACCCCAAGCACCCGGCCAGTTCCCCCGTGGACGCCCTGCACCACCTGCTCACCTCGCTGAACGCCGGGAAGATCCCGGCGGACCAGGAGGAACGGGTCGCGCTGTGGCGCAGCATCGTGCAGAACAGGCGCATGCTCATCGTGCTGGACAACGTCGCTTCCGCCGACCAGGTGGAGGACCTGCTGCCGGGCGGCGGCCCCTCCTTCACCGTCGTGACCAGCCGCAACCGGCTCAGCGGCCTCGCGGTCCGCTACGCGGCCCGCCGGGTGTCGCTGTCCCCGTTCACCGCCGAGGAGTCGCTGCGACTGCTCCGCGACGCGATCGGCAGTGCCCGGGTCGGCGCCGAACCCTCGGCGGCACGGCGCCTCGCCGACCTGTGCGACCACCTGCCGCTGGCGCTGCGGATCGCCTCCGAGCAGGTGACCGCGGGCCCCCGCTCGCGGATCGCCGACCTGATCGCCGACCTGGAGGACGTGCGGCGCCGGCTCGACGCCCTGCAGATCCCGGACGACGAGCTGTCCTCGGTGCGCGGCGTGCTCTCCTGGTCCTACGCCGGGCTCGACGCCACGGCCGCCCACGCCTTCCGCACGCTCGGGCTGTTCCCGGGCGTGGGCATCCGCATGGAGGCTGCCGCCGCGCTGCTGGACGTCACGCCGCCGGCCGCGGCGACGGCGCTGCGCAGCCTGGCCGCCCAGCACCTGGTGGAGACCACCGGCAGCAGCTACTGGATGCACGACCTGACACGCATCTACGCCGAGGAGGTGTCCCGCGGCCACGGGACGAGCACCACGCGTCGAGCGGCCCTGGAGCGGTTGCTGCGGTGGTACGTGGGAACCCTGACGCGGGACAGCGGGGGCCACTGGGCCGGGCTCGCGCCCGCCGGTCCGGCCGCGGACGGCCACGGGCCGTCGCGCCTCGACGAGCAGCGGGAACGCGTGGCCTGGTGCGCACAGGAGCGGGACAACGTCGCCGCGCTGGTGCGCACGGCACAGCGGATCGGCTGTCACGAGCAGGCCTGGCAGCTGGCCCACCTGCTCTTCGACTACTTCTCCACCGCCGGGCAGGCCCGGCCGTGGGTGGACCTCCTCCTGGTCGCACTGCGCAGCGCCGAGCTGGCCGGGAACCGGCGGGCCCAGGCGCTCCTGCTGGGCGACCTGGGCGTGGCCCACACGCGACTGGGCCGTCACGGTGCCGCGGTGGACCGGCTCCAGCACGGCCTGCGCCTGCTGGCGGATCTCGACGACGACGTGCTGCGCACCGGTCTTCTGAGCAGTCTGGCCGCCGCGCTTCGGGGGGCGAAGGACTACACGGCCGCGCTGCCCCACGCCCGAGCGGCCCTGGACCTGGCGCACCGCGTCGGGTCGGGGTACCACGAGGCGCGCTGCCTCGACGTCCTGTGCGAACTGCACGCCGAAATGGGTGAGTTCGATGAGTCGTTACGCTGTGGCAGGCCCGGCCTGACCGCGGCGCGCAGCGGGCGCAACGTGCCGGCCGAGGCCAACATCCTGATCAGCCTGGGCGTGGCGGAACACGGGCTCGCCAACACCGGGAAGGCGCTGCGGTACCTGACGGACGCGCTCTCGCTGTCCGAGTCGGGCGGCGACCGCTACCACGAGGCGCTGGCCCTGTTCGCGCTCGCCCGGGTGCACCGTTCGGGCCCGGCCCGGCGGGCGACGCGCGGCCTGGCGGGCCGGGCGCTGCTGCGGCTGCAGGAGCTGGGGGCCGAGGAGACCGCCGAGGTCACGGAGTTCCTGCGGGTGCTGGATGCCGATCCCCCACCGGTGACGGCCGGGCGTCCGATGCGTCGCGCCGGGGATCGGGTGCGTCGCGCCGGATAGTCCCGCCTCGCCGGTGCTGCTGCCAGATCAGCACCGCCTCGACCCGGTTGCCCGCCCCCAGGGCTCGGAAGATCCGGTTGACGTGGTTCTTCACGGTCTTCTCGCTGACGTGCAGTCGCGCGGCGATCTCGGCGTTGCGCGCGCCGCGGGACACCAGGGCCATCACCTCGTGCTGACGCCGCGACAGCGCGGCCACCGGGCTGTCGGCCCCGGTGTCCGGCAGCGCGGCCAGGCGGGGCCGGGTCTCGGGGGCCGGGTCCTCGGCCACCGACCGGCCGCCGACCTCCACCACGCTCAGCCGGTACTCCGCGCACAGCCGGCGAGCGGCCCGCACACCGGCCGGGGCGACGGGGCCGGCCACCCGCTCCGGCGCGGTCGCCACGGCGGACCGGCCGGTGGCGGCCACGGCGACCGCTGCGACCGGCCCGGGTGCCGGTCTGACGGTGACCTCGACGTAGGGCATTCGGACGATGTCGACGGCCAGGTTCTTGCTGGCGAACACCTGCCGGATCTGGGCGAGGATGTCCGGGCTGGTGATGGCGATCCGCACGCAGGTGGAACCGGCCGGCACTGGGGTGGCGACGAGTGTCATACGCCCAGCGTGGCGGAGCCGGGTTCAGACATCCTTCAGGACCGGTTCAGACGGCGTTGGGGCTCGGCTCGCCGGACGGCGCGCCCTCCCCCGACTGCTGGGCCGCTTCGGACACCTGGGCGGCTTGGGCGACCTGGGCCAGCTGGTCGAGCACCTCGTCCTCGGTGGGGACGTCGGTGCGGTCCGCCCAGCGCAGCGTCGCCACGATCATGTCGAAGAGCAGCACGACGGCCTGGACCGGCTCGGCGGCGACATCGCCGTCGGTCAGCACGGTGAAGGTCAGCAGCCCCCACACCCCGGGCGCGTCGGGGTTGGACACGTAGTACGAGACCCGCCAGGACGGTGCCTTGCGCCGGACCCGACTGCTGTCGACGACCGAGGCCACCCGCACCGCCGGAGCGCCGCCGATCTCCAGATAGGTCCCCTCGGTCCCCGCGTCGGCGAGGATGGAGGCCAGCAGCTGTTCCGGGTCCTCGCTCTCGTCCTCGCCTTCGAGGACGGTCACCAGCATCGATCCGGGCAGCCGGATGCCGCTGAACTCCTGCAGCGGCAGGAACACCGAGCGAGCACTCTGCCGGGCGGCCTCGTCGGTCGCCTCGGTGAGCTCCTTGCGCAGCATCCGGCGCCACGGACCCGCCTTGTCCCGCGGCAGCGAGTCGGGCAGGTGGTGGCGGATCACGTCGTCGATGATCCGGCGGCGCAGCGTGGTGGTGTCCGGTGTGGTGGGAATCTGCACCCAGCCGTCGGGGAGGACGAGTTCGAAGTCGATCACGGCGCTCCCCCTTCGGCGGCAGCGACGAAGCCGAGGCGGGCCGGGCTCGCGTCGGCGGGAGCGCATTCGTCGGCGATCTGCTGCATCAACTGCTCGACTCCATTGCCGATCAAGGCCATCAGTCCCATCTCGAAGACGAGCGTGGTCAGCAGGACGTCGATGCCGACGCCCGGCGCGCCGCCGGTCGGCGGCACGTCGAGGCGGAGCGCGGCGTTGACGCGCGCGTAGGCGGCGCCCTCCGCGCTGCGGCACAGCGCGAACACCCGCAACCCGTCACCGATCGGGGTGGTCACGTAGTCGACGGCGGGCTCGCGTGCGTCGCCCTCCGTGCCGCGGGCCCCGACCAGGTGCATGAGGTAGTTGGGATCCCCCGCCACCGGCCCGGAGAAGTCCACGACGACCGGGACCGGCGCCCACCTGGGCCGGCCGCCCACGAACACCGCGCCCCAGGCCAGCCGGGACCAGGCGGGCAGCTGGTCCGCGCGTTCCAGCAGCCAGCGGGCGGCGTCCCGTCCCAGCAGGTCCGAGGTGAAGGGGAACTCCGCCCCGGCATCGGCCGGCCAGGCCGCGCGCGCGGCGACCAGGCCCTCGCCCGTCCACTGCTCGAACAGCGCCACCAGGTGCTCGGTCCACGTCTCGCGCTCCGGCTCGCCCGCTCCGAGGGCCGGCACCCACTCCCAGTGCCACGGCAGCCGGGTCAGCGCCAGCAGATCGTCGTTCATCGTCCCTCCCTCACTCACGTGGCGGGCACCTGGCCCGGCGGGTTGACCGCGGGGATCCAGCCCATCAGACGCCCGCCGGTGTAGATGAATCCGGCACCGATGCCGAACGCGCCGTTCAGGCCGCCCCAGGCGAACCAGAGCGGCGAGATGCCCCCGAGGCCGCCCGCCTTCATGATGGCCGCGAGGTCGAGGGGGCCTTTCAGACCGGTGATGATGCTCGCGAAGTCCTTGCCGAACTTCGCCGGATCGGTCAGCAGGGTGGCCCACATGTCGCCGGCGCCCTTGAGTTGGGCCCAGGCCGAGGCCCAGAACCCGGTGTCGGGGGTGATGACGCCGAGCTTGCCCAGCACCCAGTTGGTGGCCGGGTTGTTGAACCAGTCCGACAGGTTCTGCCAGTCGCTGGCCGCGTTCGGCGCCGGCTTCGGGAGCGGCCTGGAGAAGTTCGGGACCGGGCGGCCCGGCACGTTGCCCGGCGTGTTGCCCGGCTTCGGGAGCGGCCTGGAGAAGTTCGGGATGGGGCGCGGCGTGTTGCCCGGCCCGAACGGCCGGGAGAAGTTCGGGACACCACCGCCACCTCCGCCGCCGCCGGGTGGCCGCAGCGGCACCATCTGGATGTTGTTGCCCCCCTGGGTCACGATCGGCTTGGGCGTCTTGCCGCCGAGGGCGGCGGCGGCCTTGGCACCGGCGGACAGCCCCTTGCCCACCAGCGAGACGACGGCGCCGAGGCCCGCCATGCCCAGCCCGATCACCCCGAGGACGACGTCGACGACGCTGCCCTTGCCGTCGTGGTAGAGCACGACGTTGGCGATCAGCGTGACGGCGCCGGCCACCACTCCGGCGATGACCAGCACGTCCACGCCGGGGATGAGGATCGCGAGGGCGCCCAGGATCATGCCGATGATGGCGAAGATCTGGCTGATCTTGGCCATCACGGCGTCGAGCTTGTCCTTGTAGGAGTCGGTCAGCCCGTCGTCGTACCTCCTGGCGCTGACCGCGTCGCCGAAGCGCTTGCCGGCCACGTTGAGCGCGTCCAGCGCGTTGTTGAGCCGCGTCTTCGCCGCCGTCATGCTCGCGTTCGCGTCGGACTGGGCCTTGCTCTTGTCGGTGCCCTTCTGCTGCTCCGCGGGGGTGGTGGTGCCGTCCGAGCTCTTCTGCGGATCCGGCATGCCGTTCGCCTTGGTCTGGGCGTTCTTGGCCGCTTCGGCGTCCGTCAGCGCACCGGCGGTCTCGCTGAGCCCCTGGTCCAGGTCCGGCTCGTACTTGTTGATCTCGTTGGCGACGTCGTGGTACCGCACAGCGGCCTTGCTGAGTCTGTCGTTCAGCGAACTCGCCTCGGACTTCAGCCCCTGGACGTACTTGCCGGCGAGGCTGTCGCTGTTGGTACTGACGATCTGCTGCAGCTTGGCGGTCGCGTCGTCGATGGTCGTGGCGATGAGGGCGTAGCGCTTCTGTGCCGCGACCACCACGTCGGGGTCGGCGTGGACGGGGTCCGAGTCCCGGTCCAACGGCGACCAGTCGAGATGCCTGATGCTCATTCGGTCCTCCTTCCCGGCTCGTCAGCTCTGGAACGAGTCCAGCAGCTGCTGGTCTCCCTGCGTCCACGCGGCGTCGATCTTGGTCACCTTGTCGCGCAGGGTCTTCATGTCCTTGACCATCGCGTCGCGGTGGACGGTCCAGTTGTCGGCGAAGTCGCCCATCGACAGGTTGGCGTTGAGCTGACCCCAGAGCCCCTTGTCGTCGTTCTGGAAGTCCAGCGCCCCCTCGAACTGGCCGATCAGCGAGTTGAGGTCGTTGACCAGGTCCTGCAGGTCCTTCACCACGAGGTCTGCCATTACTGCTCCCGGTTGTCGTGGACGGGGTTGTCGTGGGCAGGATGGGCGGGCGGCGCGGACGCCGGCAGCGGGATCCGGGCGGGCAGCAGGCTGCCGCTCCCCAGATGCACCAGGGCCGCGCCCGGCACGACCCTGGCGGCGGTCTGCGAGCGGGACAGCCGCACACCCACCAGATCGCCGTCGCTCATGTTGGGCGGCGACAGCAGCACGCCGCGCCGGTTCTTCTTGACCTCCGCCTGCCAGCCGGAGAAGCCCGTCGCGACCGAGGCGACCTCGCCGCCGATGATCAGGCCCCGCCTGCTGCCGGAGGCCTTGCGGACGTAGGCCTTCAGCCAGTCCCGGCAGCGCAGTTCGCGCCAGGCCTCGGCATCGTCGACCACCAGCACCACCGGACCGTCGCCGGGGTCGAGCAGCTCGGCGAACTCGCTCTCGGTGGGTTCCTCGCTGGTGATGACACCGCGCACGCCGGCCCGCCCCGCGAAGCCGCGCAGCGGGGAGTTCATCGGGGCGCCGATGACCACCTCGGCCCCGCCGCGCAGCAGCGACTCCGTCATGACGCCAAGTGCCGTGCTGCGCCCGGACCGCGAGGGCCCGGCGACCAGGAAGGTCGGCTGATCGCCCAGCAGGTCGGCCCCGACCGGCTCCAGGTCGTCGCCGGCGACCCCGATCAGCGCCCACATCGGGGCCGGCGTCCCGACCATCTCCCACGCCTGCTCGAACGGCAGTTGGGTGGGCAGCACCGCGATCCGGGCCGGCCGCGCCGACTTCGCCACGCCCGCCTCCCGCTCGACGAGCCGGGCCGCCAGCGCGTGCACCGCGGCGACCTGGGCCGGGCCCGCCGGGTCGGCCGCCACCAGCGCGACCTGGGTCTCGACCGCGCTCACCGCGCGGTAGCCGCGCCCCGGCGGCAGGTTCTCCGGGATCTTCCGCGAGTTCAGCCCGGCCAGACTCGCATCGGTGCGGTCCGACAGCCGCAGCACCAGCTTGTCCTCGCACAGTGAGCTCATCCGGCCGCTCAGCAGCATGTGGTCGCCGGCGATGACCACGTGCACACCGGCGCTGGCGCCCTCGCGGTGCAGGATCTGGACCAGGTCGGTCAGCGCCCCGCTGTCGTACTCGCTCAGGGTTCCCATGAACCCCTCCCAGCGATCCAGCAGCAGCACGATGTGGGGCAGCCGCTCGCCCTCGTGCCCGGCCGCGCGCTGCTCGGCCAGATCGGCGAAGCCGCCCTCGCCGAGCAGTCGCTGACGGTTCTGCACCTCGGCGTGCAGGCGCTTGAGCAGCCGGGCGGCCCGTTCGGTCTCCGAGCGCTGCACCACCGCGCCGCAGTGCGGCAGCCTGGTGAGCGGGAGCAGGGCGCCGTTGCCGCAGTCGAGCCCGTACAGGTGCAGGTCGGCGACGCTGGAGGCGCTGGCCGCCGCCGCCGCGAAGGTGCGCAGGGCGGCGGAGCGCCCGGAGCGCGGGGCGCCGATGATGTGCAGGTGCCCGAAGGTGGCCAGGTCCACCGTCACCGGCTCCTGGCGCTGCTGCGCGGGCAGGTCCTGGACCGCCCAGGAGAACGACGGATTGCCCCGCGCACCACCGACCGGATCCACCGCCAGCTCGACCACCGGCGACAGCGGCAGCGGCGGCAGCCACGGCCGGCGCTGCGGGGCGATGCCCAGCAGGTCGTTGGCCTGCCTGATCGCCGTCACCAGGACCGACAGGTCGGTCACCTCGTCGGTCTCGGCCGCGCTCGGCGGGCGCTGCGGCGCGGGCAGTCCGAGGTCCAGCCACGAGACGGGCTGCAGGAACGGCGGCGCCGCCGCTGCCGCCCGGTCGGCCAGCGGGCGACGGCCGCCCACCCGGCCGGTCTGGAACGGGATCAGCGAGCTGTGCCCGAGCCTGGCGTAGGCCCGCCCCGGGGTCGCCGCCGAGATGCTCGCGGCCTCCCGCGCGTCGATGACATCGGTGCTCTCGCCGGCGTCGGTCACCCGCAGCGCGACCCGCAGGTTGGTGTTGGCACGGATCTCCGCCGAGACCACGCCGGAGGGGCGTTGCGTCGCCAGGATCAGGTGGATGCCCAGCGAGCGCCCGCGCTGGGCGACGTTCACCAGACCGCTGACGAAGTCGGGCAGCTCGCGCGCCATGGACGCGAACTCGTCGATGACGATCAGCAGGCGCGGGATGGGGGCCAGTTCGGGCCGGCGGAGGGCGTAGTCGAGGTAGTCCTCCAGGTCCTTGGCACCCGCGGCGGCCAACAGGTGCTCGCGATGGGTCAGCTCGGCGCCCAGCGAGGTGAGGGCCCGCTCGACCAGGTGCGTGTCCAGGTCCGTCACCAGGCCGACGGTGTGGGGCAGTTCGACGCAGTCCTTGAACGCGGCGCCGCCCTTGTAGTCGACCAGGACGAAGGTCATCGCGTCGGGGCGGTTGGCCACGGCCAGGGAGGCCACCAGGGTCTGCAGGAACTCCGACTTGCCCGAGCCCGTGGTGCCCGCCACCAGGCCGTGCGGGCCGTGGTTGACCAGGTCCAGGGCGAACGGGCCGTTGAGCGAGTAGCCGACCACGGCCTTGGTGCTGCGGCTCGACGAGCGCCACCGGGTGGAGATCGCGGCGGCGCTCGGGTCCTGGAGCCCGAGAACCTCCAGCAGACGCGCGGAGCCGGGCAGCGCGGCCTCGCCCTGGTTCTCGCTGACATCGCGCAGCGGCGCCAGCCGGCGCCCGGTCCCCGCGTACCAGCTGTCCGCCACCTCGTCCGCGAGGATGCCGTCGATCTGCGCGGCGCGCTGCCGGCGCAGGGCGGCCGGCCGCCCCTCGGCGCCGACGATCACGGTCGCGCACTCCTCCGGCAGGGTGCGCTCGTCGGCGTCCACGCAGATGCTGTGGACCCCGACCGCGGGCCCCTCCTGCAGGACCGTCACCACTCCGGGCAGCGCCCGCAGCCGTCGGGCGCCGTCCATCACCACGATGACGTCCGGGTCGGCGAGGGCGGCCCCGGCGCCGGCGTTGAGCCGCACCTGCTGGCGGGCGCCGATGAGCTCGACCAGCTCGGCGACCCGGTGGCCGAGCGTCTCGGCGTCCGCGCCCACCAGCGCCAGGGCCTGCTGCCCCAGCAGCGGACGGGTGTGCGGCAGCCAGGCCGCCCACTGCCACAGGGGCTCGCCCGCCGGGTCGGTCAGGATGTACAGCTGCACGTCGCGGGGGCTCTGCAGCACGGCGAGCTGGCCGACCAGCCAGCGTGCCATCCGGCGCGGCCATCCGTCCGGCCCCGCGACGCCGACGACTCCCGTCTGCGCGATGGAGAAGGCCACCGGGACGTCCGGCACCGCCCGCAGTTCGCGGTGGCGCTCGGTGCCTTCGCCCTCCTCCACGACGATCCGGGTGGGCAGGTCGGCGATGCCGACCCGGACCAGCAGGTGGTCCGGGTCGGTGCGGCGGCGTTCCCAGAGGCGGGCGCGTGGGCCGGTCGCGATGACGAGCAGTTCGGCCGGGTCCGGGCTCGCGGCGCGGCAGTCCAGGCGTTCCTGGTCCAGTGCCGCCGCGATCTCGGCCTCGGTGGCCGCCAGCTGGGCCTGGTACTCGGTCAGTTGCCGCCGGTACCCGAGCCGGCCCTGACGCCGCCCGGTGAACCAGTTCGCGACCATCATGACCGGCGACATCGCCGCCATCATCAGGAACATCGGGTTGTGCGTCATCATCGCGATCGCGCCGCCGCCGACGGCGGGCAGACCGGCCGCCACCCACGGCAGCGCGTTCTGGGCCGACGGCCTGGGCTGGACCGGCAGGCGGAACGCGGTGCGCTGCACCGGGGGGAGCAGCCGAGGGGGGCGGTTGTAGTCCAGGTACTCGCCGTCGTGCGAGGGTTCGACGACGGCGTCCGGGCGCAGCACCCGGTGCGCCTCCATGATGGTGTCCCCGACCAGGAGTTGGACCGTCTCCCGCCAGGGGACCTCATGGTCGGGCAGTGGGGCGCGGCCCAGCAGGGCGGCGGGGGCCAGAGCGCGAACGTGCACCGTGGCGTCCAGGGTCACCCGGACGACGGCGACCGCCGCCGCCGGGTCACCGCCCTTGGTGACCTGGGCACCGGAGCGGATGCGGTGCTCACCCGCGCCGAGGTACCAGACCCGTCCGGCGCCGACGCCCGCCACCACCCTGATGGTGACCAGGCCCGCGCGGCGGCTCGGCGCCGGGCCGGGCCGGCCGAGCCACAGGACGGTCCCGTCGTGGATCCCGCTGCCCGCCAGGGGGTGGGAGAGGTCGAGCAACTGATCGGCGAGATAGACCGCCGTCCTGGCCGGGTCGCCGGTCGGCAGGGCCTGCGACACGTCGACGCTGTCCAGCAGGTTCTTCACGACGTCGCGCAGGAGCGTGGTGGGATCGGCGTCCACGACCACGTCGGCCGACCAGTCCGGACGCCGGGCAATGGTGATCATCATGGGCATGGTCCCAACCCCTCAAGAGTCCAGGCGCCCCGCGCCGACGGCACGGCCGGCGCGGGGCGCGCGTACGGTGCCGGCCGGCTCGGAGCCGGCACCGGGCCGGCTACTGCTGGTTGAGGGAGCCGGAGAGCTGGGTGTCCATGTCCTGCATCGCGGCCACGGCCTTGTCGAGCCACTGCGAGAGCTGGTCCAGGGTCTCCATCGCCTGAGTGGCCGAGGTGTTGAACTCGGTGTGCACCTCGTCGAACTTGCCCGACGCCTGCTCGGTGACGAAGCCGTTGGTGGTCAGGTTGTCGACGATGCTCTTGCACTGATTGAGCTTGTCGTCGATGTCGGCCTTGTTGTTGCGCATCGTGGTCGCGGTGTCCGACATCTCCTGGTAGGTGACGTTCAGATTCGCCATGGTGTGTCCCTTCTGGTGTCGCCGAGCGTCCCGGTAGGCATCGACACGTTCGGCACGGACGTTCTCGATGCTAGGAAGGCACCCCGTGACGGTCCAGAACCCCCGCTGCGGCCGTGGGCCCAGGGGCCCACGGCCGCCAGGTGTCCGGCGTTGACACCTCCCTGACGGGTAGCCAAGGTTCGGGGAACACACCGAAAGGCCCCACCCGGCGGTCGGCGTGCGGCGTCTCCCGACGGGCCGGACACCGCCGTGGGGGCGGGGTGTCCACGACCACGACCGGCCACCCACAGCCGAGGAGACATGGTGACACTGCCGAGCCGATCCGCCGATCGCGTCCCTCGCCGCCGCAACTGGCTTGCCAGGATGATCAGTTCGCGCAGGGTTAAGCCGCGGTCGGCGTCGACCCCGCGGGCCGATCACGGTCTGTGGACCGTGGACCGGGTCGTGCGCGTGCTGGCCACCGCCTGCGACCGCGAGAACCGCGGCGTTCCGGTGGCCCACGTGATCGTCGTCGGGCCCGACACCGTCCGACTCCACCTGAAGACCCCCGACGAGCGGCCCCCCGCCGGGTGGACCGCCGGTCCCGACGGCCTGACCTGGCAGGCCCAGCTGCGCGGGCTGCAGAGCGCGAGCGTGGCCGAGTCGCTGCAGGAACCGTATCCACGGCTGGTCCCGCTCGGCACCACCCGTGAGGGCTTCGTGCTGCTCAACCTCGGTCAGGTGGGCGGGATCATCAGCCTGGAAGGCGACGCCCGACGGGCCAGGGCGCTGGCCGAGGACTGGACCCGCGAGCTCACCACGAGCCCGTGGTCACGGACCGTGCAGGTGGTCCGCATCGGGTTCACCTCCGGTAGCGCGGAGCGGTTCCGGTCGAGCGAGACGCCGGCCCTGGTCGACGGCGAGGCCACCCTGGCCGACCAGGACGGCGGGGTGGCGCTGCTGGCCGGCCTGCCCCGCGGCCGGGACCGCGAGGCCGTCTACCGGCTGGCCGACGATCCGCAGGGGCGCTGGTCGGTGGTCGTCCTCGGCCGGGTCGAGCATCCGCGCTGGCGCTTCACCATCGACTCCACCGGCGCCGTGGACACCGGCCTGCTGGACGAGCCCGTGACCCCTCGCCCGGAGTCGGCCTGGGACGCGCCCGCCCAGGAGGAGGCCGAGGCCGTCCCCCGTCCGGCCCGCTCCCCAGCCGGCGCGAGCGCACCCGAAAGCCCCCGGCGCGAGCGGCGGTTCACCCGCCGGTGGGCCGTCGTCGCGTCGGTGGTCGTCACCTGCCTGGTGGGCGGTGCGCTCGCGCTCACGCTGAAGGGCAACTCGACGCCCACCGCCCCCGTGGCACAGGCATCGGACAACCAGCGGGCATCACGCGGGACCACCACGCCGAAGCCGACGAAGAGCGCTGCGCCAACGGGCAGCGCCAACGCGACGGGCAAGGCAGGCAAGGCGGGCACGCTGGTGAACCCCGCCACCGGCAAGTGCCTCAGCGGATCGGCAGGGACGGACGGCACCCCGCTGGTCCTCCTGGCATGCGATGGCGACGCGAACCAGCAGTGGGACGTCGCCGCGGACGGGACGATCCGCACGAAGGGCCTCTGCATGGACGCCGCCTGGGGCGCCGCCACGGCAGGCACCGTCGTGCAGATCGCGGTCTGCAGCGGCAACCCCGCCCAGCAGTTCGCCCCCAAGGGCGACACCGTCTACACCACGCACGCCAACCTGTGCGTGGGCGAGGTGAACGGCGGCACGGGGATCCAGCTGCTCCCCTGCGACCAGAGCGGAGCCGAGGTCTTCAAGCGGTCCTGAACCGCCGCCCCACACCGCAGCCGAAGCCGATCAGGAGCTGCGCAGGGCCCCGGTCGATCCGGCCACCGGCGAAAAGCCCAGGGGCACGCCGGCCCAGCCTGCTGGGCCGGCGCACGGCGCCGCAGGGCCTCAGGTTGCGGAGAAGGTGAACCAGTGGATGTTGACGAAGTCGGAGGGCGAGCCGATGAAGGTCAGGTAGACGTCGTGGACCCCCGTGGCGGTGCCCGTCAGGTTGATCGGGACGGTCTCCCAGGACTGCCAGCCACCGGTGTCGGCGAGGTCGATCTCGGCGATCTTGGTTCCGGTCGGACTGTCCAACCGCACCTCGACCCCGCCACTGATCCCGGCGGCCGCGCCGGAGGCCAGGCGGGCCAGGAACCGCCTGGGTGAGGCCGCACCGAAGTCGAGGCCGGTGTAACCGAGCCAGCACCCGGCGTGGATCCAGCCGACGTCCTGGCCGCCCCCGGTGTCCGAACACGCCTCCGTCCGGGTGCCGTTGTGGGAGGTGCAGGAGGCTGCCTGGATGGTGCCGTAGGCGCTGACCGTGGAGCCGCCACCACCGCCGCCTCCGCCGCCGCTGGACCCGCCGCCGAAGGTGACGGTCCACGAGGTGGGTGCCGGGTCCTGGAGGTGGCCGTCGACCGGCGCACTGCCCGTCGGGCCCACGTCGTCGTAGGGGAAGGCGTACCCGATGCTGGCGTTGGCGTGCACCAGGCGGGCGTAGTGGTTGGTGATCGCGTTCTGGTAGTACTGACCGGCCGTCACCCCGCTGGGCTGCTGGGCGCCGTCGGACAGCAGCAGCGTGCTGCGGTTGAGCGCGGCGGACAGGCGGGCGGCGACCGCGCCGCGGGCGTCGCCGCCGGAGTTGTAGAGCGGACCGCTGGCGCAGCTGAAGATGTCGTCCGTGCTCGGTCTGGTGAACGCCACCCCGTCGGTGTTCAGGCCGGTGAAGGTGAGGACGTCGTTGCCGACCGTGCCGCTGAACGAGCCGAAGGCCGGGTTCTGGGTGTCGATGGTCAGCGGCGTGGACTGGAAGCGGGACCAGACCTGGTCCACGTAGGGGCCGAAGTAGCTGCCGAAGGAGACCGGCGTGTGGGTGGGGGCGAGCACGCGCAGGACGGTTCCGCTGCCGTCCTTCACCACCAGCTGGTCCCAGGGCGCACCGTCGACGGCGTGCTGCGCGACCAGTCCGCTCGCGAGGGCGTCCAGGGCCCCGGCAGGCAGCGGGCTGACCGCCTGACTGCCGGCCGCGCCGGTGCTCGCCATCGAGATGGGGGCGGCGACCAGGTCGACGTAGCTGATGTTGGCGTAGAGGTTGGCGGAGTTCCAGGTGAACTCGCAGAACGACCAGTCGGTCAGCCAGTTGGGGTCACTGGTACTGAACCCGGGCTCCACCAGGCCGGGTTGGCCACCGCCCACCGCCGGGTTCACGAAGAACTGGATCTTATTGCCGGAACTGAACCAGACCCGGCCGCCGCTGATGTACTGCGACAGCGCGAGGGTCACGCCCGCACCGCCCGAAACCCCCAGCGGGATGGAATAGTCGGGCACCGGCGTCAGGTTGGCGGCGGGATCGGCCAGCGCCTGGAACACGCCGTCGGGGCCGACGAACCCGGGGCGGTTCGAGCTGTCGGCGCCGGTGACGTAGGCGTAGACGGTGTCGCTGCCGGAGGTGTTGCGCAGCGTCAGCGGCAGGGTGGGGCCGGCCGCGGAGGCGACCGTGCCGAGTTCGGAGATGAGCAGTGGGGCGCCGAGCAGGGCGGCGGTGACCGTCCCCGTGGCAGTGAGCAGCTTGCGACGCGAGATCATCTGGATATCCCGTCCGGGGCAGGAACGACGTGGAGGTCGGCGACGGAGGCCGGCCGTCGCGGATGCTGCAGCGGCGTTCAATATGGCCCGGTGGCCCAGACCAGTCAAGTACAAGAACTGAAGATGCGCCAGGGAGTACGGTGGCCCGAGCTTCCATTGTTTGAAGTGTCATGCACGTCGATGGCGCGGCGTGGGCGCCGCGACAGACTCCTGCCTCCGTGCCTCCCCGGCCCGTCCCGGCCCCTCGGTCACCCCGAGCAGGAGGCCGCGGCACGAGGCCGCGGCACGACTGCCGATGGTCACGGACACAGGTGGACAGATTCCACCGCGAATGCGCTGTGGAGCGGGGCGTCCAGCTGGTCGGGGGTTTCGTCGGTGGTGAAGGTGAAATGCACCGAGACGCCCGCGAGGCCGGCTGGTTCGGTTTCGACGGTGAATTGCGGGAGGCTGTGCTCCTGGGGCAGGAGGCGCCAGGGCAGGCCCGCCTCGGAAAAGGCGGCGCGGAGCTCGCGGAAGGTGGTGGCGGGAGTGATGGTGCGGATTTCCCCGGAATGGGCGTCGGGGATTCTGATGGTGTCGTACCAGGTGCGGATGGAAACCTTGGTGATGACGTGGCAGGCGCAGGTCTCGACCACCACGTCGCCGTAGCTGAACCATTGGGGCCACGGCTGGTCGTCCGAGATCCGGCCGGATTTCCCGGGTGGACCGAGGCGGTCCGTCACGTCCGGGAACGAGCCCAGCGGGTGGATTCCGGCAATGCCGCCCAAGGCGCCGAATTCTGTCAGTACGGCCAGCATGTGCATGCGCCCATGATGCCACAGGGCATCATGGGCGCATACGCGCCGGGTCACATACTCTGAATGGCCTGGATCAGCTGTTCCAATTCAGCCGCTCGATTGTTGGCGCAGCCCCACGGGCCGCCCCAGGTGCCCGCCTTCTTTCCGGGGGTGTTGAACTGTTTGATGGCCTCCCGGGCGACCGCGACGATCTGGTCGCGTATTTTCCCGTCGGACTTGATGGCGTCGATCGTGGCGTTGATCTCGGCCGGGGTGGCGTCCTGCGGGGCGGGCCGGCCGACGATGCCGATGAGCTCGCCGGCGGCGTCGGTGAGCAGGCTGACCTCGGAGCCGTTCTTGAGGTTGATGTGCATGCCCTTGGCGCAGAAGTCCGCGTCCAGGACGGCCACCCGCTTGATGCCGCAGAACTTGGACTTCTTGGCGCGCGGTGCCATCGCCGCTGCGAAGGACTGCGGGTGCGCCGCCGCGCCGGCGACGGCTTCCACCGCGCAGTCGCCCACCTTGGCGGCGTCGATGATCTCGCGCAGCCGGTCGATGGTCAGGCGGGCCAGCCGGACCTCCTCGAGGAACTTGGTGATGCCCTCGGTGATCCGGATGATGGCCCGGCTGACCGCCGGGATCTTGCCCGCCACCTCGATCAGGGCGGCGACGTTCACCGCCGTCCACAGGCAGCTCTCGACGTCGCCGGAGCTGAAGCACTTCTCGGCGTCGGAGACCCCGAGCACGTCGAGCAGGATCTGGCCGCCGTTCTGCTTGACCCAGTCGAGGACGTCCTCGTTCGACAGCGCCATCGCCTGGTTGTAGTCGTCGACGCAGTCCTGACCGCACTGCGCCTGCAGCGCCGCCACCTCGTCCGGGGTCAGGCCCGGGACCTGGGTGGTGGGGCCGTTGACCTCGGCGGCGAGGGCCGCCTGGTCGTCCTTGCGCTGCTGGTCCTCGGCGGCCTTGGCGTCCGTGTCGGCCTGGGTCGCGAGGTTCTGCGCGTTGGCGGCGGACTGCTCCGCGGCAGTGGCGTCCTTGTCGGCCTGGGTCGCCGTGCCGCGGGCGGTGGCCGCGTTGCCCTCGGCCGTGGTGGCTGCCGCACGGGCCGCCGCCGCGTCCTGCTCGGACTGGGTCGCCGAAGCCCGGGCGGCGCTCGCGTCGGTGTCCGCGTTGCTGGAGGCCGCACTTGCGGCCATGGCGTCGGCGGCGGCCTGGTTGTTGTACTGCGCGGTGGCGGTGTCGGCCGCCTGGGCCGCGGTGGCCTCGGCCGCGGCCTGCGCGGCGGACTCCCGCGCCTGCTGCACCGAGACCGCGGCCTTCGCGGCGTCGGCAGCGGCGTTGGCGGCGAGCTGAGCGGCGGCCTTGGCATCGGCCTTGGCCTTGTCGGCCGCGGCCTGCGCGTCCTTGGCCGCCTTGGCGGCCTCGTCCGAGCGGGCCTTGGCCGCGTCCGCCTGCTGCTGGGCGATGGTCTTGCTGTCCTCGCCGACCAGCACCGCGAGCCCCGCCGAGACATCGGTCGCCCGGTAGGGCGTGCCGAGCGCGACGGCGGTGTTGCCGGCGTCGACCGCGGCGCTCGCCGCGTCGCGGGTGGCCGCGGCGTACTGCGCGGCTGCGTACGCCTGGCCGGCGGTACGGGCGCTGTCGGCCGCGGCGCGGTCCGCATCGACCCGGGCGGTGAGCGCGTCCTTGCGGGCGCCTGCCGCGGCGGTGACCGCGTTCTGCGCCTGCTGTTCGGCGTTCTTGACGTTCTGTGCGGCGGCGGCCGAGGCGTTGATCGCATCGGCGGCGGCCGCGTGGGCGGTCGCGGCGGCGGCGCTGGTGGTGGCCGCGTCCGCCTGGGCGGCGTCGGCTGCCGCACGGGAGCGCTGGGCCGCTCCGGTCGCCCGGGTGGCGTCGGCCCGGGCCGCGATCGCCGCTTGGCCGGCCTGGTCGGCGGCCGTACGGGCACCGCTCGCGGCGTCGGTCGCCTGGCCGGCCGCCGTGTCCGCGTCGTTGGCCGCCTGGCGGGCGTCCTGCGCGTCCGAGGTGCCCTGCGCGGCCGTGGCCGCGGTGTCCAGCGCCTTCTGCCGGGAGAGCGCCGCATCGCGCGCCTGCTCGGCGTCCGCCGCGGCGTCACGGGTGGCGGCCGCCTGCGCCTCGGCGTTCCGGGCGGCGCTCGCCTTGTCGGCCGCGGTCTGCTCGTCGGCCTGCGCCGCGTTCATCGCGGTGGTCGCGGCGGCCTGCTGCTGCTGGGCCTTGGCCTCGGCGGCCTCGGCATCCGCCCGGTGGGAGTCGGCCGACTGCCGGGCGGAGGCCGCGGTGGCGGCCTCCTGCTGGGCGACGGCCAGCTTGGCGTCGGCGTCCGCGGCCGCGCTCTTCGCGGTGGCCTCGGCCTGCTCGGCGGTGATCCGGTCGGCCTTGGCCGTGGCGGCGTTCTGGGCGGCCTGGCCGGCCTGCACGGCAGCGGCGGCGGCGGCATTGTGCGCCTGGTCGGCGGCGGCCTGCGCCGCAGCCCGCTGGAACTCCGCCTGGGCGGCGTGCGCCTGGGTGTCGATCAGGGCGTAGAGCGCCTTGGAGTCGGCCTGGCCGGTCGAGACCGCGTTCAGGGTGGCCTCGATCGCCTTGGCCGCCGACTGCGCGGCAGCCGCCGAGGCGCTGGTGACCTGCGCCGACTGCAGCGCGTAGGTCAGCCCGCGACCGTACGGCGTGCCGTTGGCCAGCGCGGTCTTCCCGGCGTCGGCCTGGGCGGCGGTCGCCTTGTCGGCCTGGGCCTTGGCGGAGGCGGCGGCCTTCTGGGCGATCGTCAACTGCGCCTGGATCGCCTTCTTGGCGGTCGCCATGGCGGCGGTGGCCTGGGGGAACTTCTCCGGCTTGGGGTAGAAGATGTTGCTCTTCGGCTGGCCCTGCCAGTACTTCTGGAAGAACAGCATCCGGCCGACGATGTACGCCTGACCCTGGGCCTCGTTCATCGCCGCGGAGGCGGTGCGCACGTCCTGGTAGGCCTGGGCGTCGGCGGCCACGATGTCGGCGCGCTGCTTGGCCATGGAGCCCTGCTCCGCCTGCCACTCGGCGCTCGCGGTGGCGACCACCGCGTCCAGCACGTGGTTCGGGTCGATCGGGTCCTGCGAGTCGCAGGCGGCCCACTGGGTCTTGAGGTCCTCGACCTCGGTGCGGAACTCGACCGAGCCGCTCGCCGGGGCCTGGGTCGGGAAGCCGCCGAACCGGATGAACCGGGCGATCTCGTACGCCGACCAGCTCTTGACCGCGCCGTCGCCGGCGTAGAAGTGGTAGAAGCCGTACGGGCTCTGCTCACTCGCCTGGTGCTGGTGGGCGATGCTGAGCGCCTGGTTCAGCGCGTCCTGGGACGGGCCGGGCGGGGGCGGCGGGTTGAAGTTCCGCTCGCCGGTGTCGAGCAGGAACTTCTGCATCGGGTCGAAGTAGTTCGGCGGGTTCAGGAAGGCGGTGTAGTCGTCGCCGAAGATGCCGTCGCCGAACGGCTTGGTCACGGTGCCCCAGGCGCCCGGGCGGGCGTTCTGGGCGCTGTCGACCTTCTGCTCGTCCTCCTTGTCCTGCTCCCGGGCGATGGGCAGCGGGCCGTAGCCCATGTACTGTCCGGCGTCCTGGCGCAGACCGGGCCGATCGCTCGCCAGGGCCTTGGCGGCCAGCGCCTTCACCTGCGGGCCGCCGGCGTGCAGCCAGCTGCCCGCGGTGCAGACGTCGTCGCGGTTGACGCCGTCCGGGATCGCGACGTTCGCGGCCTCCAGGTCGGGCAGCGCGCGCTGCCAGATCCGCACCTCGGCCATCTTGCCCGGGAAGTAGTCGGCGCCCTGGCCGGCCGTCAGGCCGCGGCCGATCTCCAGCTGCCCGGCGGCCTTCCAGCTCGCGGTGTGCGGGACGTCGGCGACCTTCACGCCGTTCACGTACAGCCGGATCTCGCCGGCCTGGGCGTCGAAGACGCCGGTCAGGTGGGTGTAGTTCCAGTCGTTGTTCGACGGGACCGGCACAGGTCCGCGGGCGGTGTCCCAGGTGGCCTGGTCCGCGTCGCTCTGCGGCATGGCGAACACCGGCGTGCCGTTCGGATCGATCCGCAGCGAGAAGCCGGAGGTCCGGCTGCCGTCCTCGGTGATCACCGACTCGGCCGCGCCGGCCTTGTTGGGCAGCACCCAGGCGGAGACCGTGAACGACTGGTCCGTGGGCAGCGTCAGCGGGACGGAGGCGTACTGGCTCCTGCCGTCCAGCTGGACGGTGCGGTGGGTGCCGCCGGGAAGGCCCCAGATGAGGGTGTTGTCGGTGCCGGGGTTGGCCGCGGCACCGTTGTGGTACACGGCGTTCGGGCCGCCGGTGATGCGGTTCGGGGCGGACTGGTCGGTGCCGTAGTCGAAGTCGTAGTGCGCCACTTCCCCGTTGACGGCGTAGCCGGGGCCGGGCGCCGGGTCGGCGCTGGTGGCGGCGGGGGCGGGCGTCGGTGCGGCCTGGGCCACCGACATGGTCAGCGAGGTCGCGGTCACCAGCGCGGTGAGCGAGAACACCCGGGCCAGGTTCCTGCGCGCCCGGGCAGGGCGGGGCGGAACTCTTCTGTGCATGTTGCTTGCCAACTCCTGGATGAATGGTCTCGGCGCCCAGGAGGAGGCCAGGTGTTCACCACGTGCACGTCGTCGTCCGACGCGCCGTCAGTTCATGGTCCGAGCAGGAAGGTACCGCCACCCCCGTAGGCGACGGAATCCTCCCACGTTCGCATACGTCCATGCCCCCGCCGGTCGACGGGGGCGCCACCCCCGCCGATCGGCGGGGGCAAGGGGAGGTCATGCACGCGGAAAGCGGAGGGCAGGCCGAGGGCGTGCCGTGCTCTGCGCAGAGCGGTGCATCCGCTCAGGCCGGGGCGCCCGTCGGGTTCAGGTCGGTGGCGCAGTGCCAGCAGCGGGTGGCGCCTTCCGGCAGGTCCTCGCAGAGGCACGCCGGGCAGGTCTTCAGCGGCTGAGGGGCCCCGAAGACAGGGACGCCCCGGCGGGCCTGGACGTGCTTGTACGGGACGACGATGAGGAAGTAGACGACCGCCATGAAGATGACGAAGTAGACGAGCGCGGCGATGAAGGCGCCGAAGTCCACGTAGGTCGCGGTGTTGCCCGCTTGACCGAGCTGGACGCCGAGGCCGACCGACTTGCCGCCCTGCGCCCGGGTGATGATCGGGTTGATGACGCTGTCGGTGAACGCCTTGATGAGCGTGCTGAAGGCGAGCGCGATGATCAGTCCGACAGCCACGACGACGACGTCGCCGCGCATCAGGAAGTTCTTGAAGCCCTTCAGCATGTGTGCCTCCTCGGCGTACCCGTGGTGTCGTCAAGGCCAGCTGATGGGATGCCCGGGGCGGTCACAAGCCCTGTCACCCGGACGGGTGACGGGCGGGCCCCCGGGCCCCGGACCTCGGGGACACCCCGCCACCCCCGCCGTCCCCGCCGCGGCAGCCGGGGTGTCACTGCCCGCCGGGGAGCGGGCCGGGGCGGTTGCGAGCAGCAGCACGGTGAGGAGGAGCAGCATGGTGACGCCGCCGAGTTCCAGCAGGAGCGCCCGCCGCAGGGCGAGCGGCCGGGTGGTGAGCCGGCGGCGGGCGAGGGCGGCGATCGCGAGGACGAGGGCCAGCACGGCGGCCTTGGCGATGAGCAGCCGGCCGTAGGAGGTGCCGGTCAGTGCGGCCGGACCGCTCACCTCGCGGAACGCCTGGTAGAGCCCCGTGGCGGCGAGCAGGCCCACCGAGCCCAGGGCCAGCCGGGAGAAGCGGCCGGCGACCGCCGTCAGCTCCACCCCCCGCGCGCCCAGCACGGCCAGCGTGAACAGCCCGCCCGCCCAGACCGCCATCGCCGCCACGTGCACGGTGGTGACCGCCAGGGCCAGCGGCACCAGCGAGCCGCCGGCCGCGTGGCTGGTCTGCGCCCAGGTGAGCGCGAGCAGCAGGGTGAGGACGGCCGCGCCCGCCGTGGCGGCCGCACCGCCGCGCAGCAGCGGCCCGCCCAGCGCCGCGACGAGCGCGAGCAGCAGGATCCGTGCCACCAGCGTCCGGCCCTCGTGGCTGGAGAGAGTCGCGGAGAGCAGCTCCCGGTCCGCGAGGCGGTCGAGCGACTCGCCCTGGGTGGCGGGCCCGTACGCGAAGAGCTGGAGCACCGTCCCGGCGAGCAGCACGGCCCACCCGGCGGACGCGGGCCAGCTCAACTCCCGCGCCCGCGCCGGGGCGTCGGCCGGCAGGCAGCGCAGCCGGACCGCCGCACAGCCGACCATGGCGGCCAGGCCCGCGAAACCGAGCCAGACCGCCAGGTCCTGCACCGCGTCGGTGAGCCGGTCCTCGCCGCCCCCGCCGAGCGCGGCGTTGCGGCTGGGCGCGCCGACCGAGAAGACCACCGCGCCGGCGGTGGTGTGCCCGTCGTCCACCGCGCTGACCCGCCAGTCGACCACGTAGCTGCCCTGCGGCCCGCCCGGGGCCAGCGGCACGGTGAGCGTGGTCCCGGTGGCCCGCACCGGACCGCTGTCGGCCCGCCGCCCGTCCGGGGCGATCACCCGGATCGAGCTCAGGCGCAGCGTGACCTCTTCGCTGAACTCCAGCTCCACCTGGCGTGGTTCGCCGCTGAGCACCGCGCCGTCCGAGGGCGTGGCCGCCACCAGCGCGGCGTGCGCGGCGGCCGGCCCGGCGACCCCGAGCAGCACCGCGACGGCGAGCAGGCCCGCCAGCAGCAGGCGGCGTACCCAGGCCATGGGGGTCAGTGGCATGAGCCGGCAGCCCGTCGCGCGGTCACGAGCCGGTCGACACCCGTACGGTAGGCGGTGAGCGAGGCGGCGTCCGGCACGAAGCGCCAACTGCCCAGGGTGTACACCACGGTGTTGCTCCCGCGCTGCGACCCTTGGCGCCAGTCCACCCGCACCGTGTCCTGGTCCACCTTGTCGCTCTGGTCGATCACGTACGGCACCCCGAGCGCGGGGCGGCACTCGGTGTTCAACTCCACGAAGTCGGCCTGGGTGATGGCCTGCTGGCCGGAGCTGTCCCAGAGCGACCAGGCCTGCGCCCAGCCGCCCCCGGCGAGCAGCCCGAACTCCTGCCTGGCCACCGACTCCGCCTGGAAGCTCTGCGGCACCGGCGGCGTCCCGGCCCGGGCCGGGCGCGCCGGTCCCGCGGAGCACCCGCCGACGGCGGCCACGGCCAGCCCCACCCCCAACAGTCGTGCGCACCAACGGCGTCCCACCATCGGCTGCCTCCTCGCTGATCGCAGGTCGGGGCCGGGTCCGGGGCGGGCGGACGCCCCGCCCCGGACCCGGCCCGTCGAACCGGACCGGTGTCAGTTGGTCAGCCGGTTGGTGCCGTAGTGCTGGATCAGCGCCTGGTTGGCGCTGAGGTCGAGGTCGGCGGTGAACTTCAGCGAGTCCCGGATCTGCGTCAGGGAGATCGCCGAGCTCGGGACGCCGCCGAGGCTGTAGGTGAAGGACTGACCCGGCGAGACCTGACGCTGCGTCAGGGGCACGTCGTGGAAGTCGATCCGGGCGATGTAGAAGGACGTCCCGTCACCGCGCGGCACCTCCAGGTAGTCCTGCTGGGGGTGGCCGTACTGCTGGGTCGCGGTGTAGCCGTGGTTGTCCGAGCCGGACGGCGCACGGAAGACCAGCACCGCGCAGTCGGTGGACAGCACCTCGTTGCTGGTGTTGGTGAAGACGAAGTTCCAGTTGCCGTAGTACTCGTTGCCGCTGAAGTCGACGGACTCCGACAGGCCCACGTTGCTGGTGAACTGGGTGGTCAGCGGCTCGCCGAGCACCGGGTTGGCGCCGCTCAGCGGGTAGTTGACGCCATTGGCGCAGCGCTCCAGCGGGGCGCTGTACTGGGAGGGCTGGCCGGTGGGGACGGCCTGGGTGAAGGTGGCCGGGCCCGCGCTCACCGCGGTCGTGGTGTTGGCGTCGGCGCTGGCGGGGCTGCCACCGGCGAACGCGGCGATACCGGTGAGCAGGAGGACGGTGCCGAGCGCGGCTCCCAACCCCTTCTTCGCGGACTGTCTGTGCATGGTGGATCGATCCCTTCGGTCGCGAAACGAGGGCGAACGACGACCCACGGCGTGGTGCCATGCACCGAGGGGCGCACCGGGGCCGCGGCACGACGGCCGTGACCCGGAACGACCTTGCTGCGCACCGGCTCGGAGCAGTGGGGGAACGCGGAGACGGCACGCCTTGGGACAGCCCGCCGGGGGCTCGCCTGTACGGTGGCACTCACCCGTTGCGCCCGTCAAGGGTCTGGACCATTGAGGTCCAGACCATTGGGTCTAGACCTCTCCAGTGAGACGGGCGACTCGCCCAGGGAGACCGGATTCCGGACAACTTCCGCAGAGATTCCATACGTCGACCTGAAGGTCGGCGCGTCAATCGAACGTTCACTCACGACCTGCGCCGACGTCCTCACCATCGGCCGGCCCGCGCGCATGACGCCGGGCCGGCCGGGCCGCTCGGGCCGCGAGGCGGTCAGGACGGCCGGTGCGGCCCCGTCCGGGTGAGGGCCGGCAGCGGGATCCGGCTGACCACCGACCCGATCAGGGTGCCGATCGCCACCCCGAAGACGGCGGAGGCGGCCGTGACCAGGGAGTGGGTGGCGTTGCCCACCTCGATCTGGGCGCTGTGCAGCAGGCCGAAGGAACCGGGGACCACGATCCAGAAGGCGGGCAGGTAGGCCACCCGCCAGGCCGGGCCGCCCGGCAGCCAGTGCGCGACGGTGGCCGCCGCCGCGGCGGTGACCGCACCGGCCAGTCCCCCGACGGCCGGGCCGTCCGAGCTGCCGACGGCGATCTGCACGGTGGCGGTCACCGCGACCACGGCGACGATCCAGGCGACGGCCCGCGGCGGCACGTGCACGTTGATCACGATTCCCAGCACGGCCAGGGCGACCCCGAGCGAGACGACCCACCAGCGCGCCGCCGGGACCGGGACGTCGGCGAGAACGGAGGTCGGCGTGCCGGTCGCCGCGGTGGCCGCCACCACCCCGGTCAGGAAGAGGGCGAGCTGCACCGTCCCGGAGACCAGCCTGGCCGCTCCGGCACTGGCGGCACCGGCGGCTATCTCCGAGAGCCCGGTCACCAGGAGGCTCCCGGGCAGCAGGATCGCCAGCGTCGCCACGATCGTGCGCAGCGGACCGTCGAGCAACGAGGCCCGGGCGGCCAGCAGCACCAGCAGCGCCACCAGGAAGCCGGCCGTGACCGGCAGCAGCGGTCGCAGCAGCGGCGCTCGGCGCGCCAGCATGGACAGCCCCGCCACGACGAGCGACCCGAACGCGGCAGCCACCACGTTCGCCGCCACCGGCTGCAGGTAGAGGCAGATCCCCACCCCGACCGGCAGCACTCCCAGGTCCGCGACCCAGGCCGGCCACCGGGCGGGCGTCCGGCGGATCCCGTCCAGGGCGGTCAGCGCACCGGGGCCGTCGAGCGCGCCGGCCCGCACGCGCTGCACCACGTCGAGGACCTCCGCCGTCTGCTCGAACCGCAGCGCCGCGCCGACCGGCTCGAACGCCGTCCCCTCGTCCGGGTCCATCGCGATGAAGAGCCCGGTCGTGAGGGCGGCGACCCTCACCTGCGGAGCTCCCAGCGCCCGCCCCAGGGCGGAGAGTTCCTCCTCGACGTCGTGCACGGGCACGCCGCCGCTGAGCAGCGCCGCGCCCAGGTCGAGCAACAGGCGCCGACGCGGATCGGCGGGAGGCGAGGAGCCGGCGGCGAAGGCGGGCAAGCCGGCGGCGAGGGCGGGCGGGCCGGCGGCGAAGGCGGGCGAGCCGGCGGGAGGGTGGGGATGCGGTGGTGCGCTGAGCATGGCGCATATCGTCCCATTCGTGGAGTCCGGGCCGCGAGGCGGTCCCCCCCCCCGTTACCTTCCCGCGCACGGTCGGCAGCGGGGCCGGCGCTCCCTCGGGGAGAGGGCGTGAAGAGTGTGGATACCAGCGGTGTTGTCCGATTGGAGCTGGTCCAGTCCTCTTGACGTCGCCCAGGGCAGGCGGTTTGGTATGTACCAACTCAGGCTCTGTCTGCGTTTCTCCTCCCCCCACCCCACCCCCACAGCGCCCGACGGGCGTTCCCGAAAGGGGTCCACTGCCATGCGTGTGGCAAGAATCGCCGGTTCCGTCTGCGCCCTCGCGCTGGCGGCCACCGGCTCGGTGGTCGCGCTGGCCCCCGCCAGCAGCGCGGCCGGCGCCACCAGCGTCTACTCCGTAGCGCCCTACGTCGACATGTCGAACAGTCAGGAAGGCCTGCTCGACACCGCCATCACGGCGCACGGCCTCAAGGCCTACACCGCGGCCTTCGTGCTGGGCACCGGCTGCAACCAGGTCTGGGGAGACACCCTCCCGATCGGCGCCGACTCCTTCACCGACCCGCTGATCGCCAAGGCGAAGTCCGAGGGCGCCTCGCTGATCGTCTCCTCCGGCGGCGCCTCCGGGGAACCGCTCGCCTGGACCTGCACCACCCAGAGCAGCATCGACGCCGGCTACCAGGCCATCATCAACGACTACGGCGTCACCCAGCTCGACTTCGACATCGAAGGCGCCGCCATCGCGGACACCGCCTCGGTGGCCCGCCAGATGCAGGCGATGAAGGACCTCAAGGCGGCCAACCCCGCCCTGCAGTTCTCGATGACGCTCCCGGTGCTGGCGAACGGCCTGACCGCGGACGGTGTCAACATCGTCCAGGCCGCCAAGAACGCGGGCATCAAGATCGACGTGGTCAACATCATGACCATGGACTACTACACCGGCAGCGGCACCGAGATGGGCCAGGGCTCGGTGGCCGCCGCCCAGGCCACGCTCGCCCAGATGCAGTCGGTCGACCCGAGCTACACCTACGCCAACCTCGGGATCACCCCGATGATCGGCAAGAACGACGACGGCTCCACCTTCACCCTGGCGGACGCCCAGACGGTGGAGAGCTTCGCCGCGCAGCACGGCGTCGGCCGTCTCGCGTTCTGGTCGATCGACCGCGACCAGCCCTGCAGCGGCACCGCCAACTCCCTGTCCACCTGCAGTGAGATCGGCCAGAGCAACCTGGCGTTCACCGACGCGTTCGTCCCGTACGAGGGCAGCGGCGGCGGGGGCGGCGGGACGACGAGCAGCGACTTCTCGCTCGCCGTCGCCCCGGGCTCGGCCTCGGTGGCCCAGGGCGGCTCCACCACGGCGACCGTGTCCACCGCGGTCACCGCCGGCAGCGCCGAGCCGGTCACCCTCTCCGCCTCCGGCGCGCCCTCGGGCGTGAGCCTCGCCTTCAGCCCGGCCTCGGTCAGCTCCGGCGCCGGCTCGACGCTGACGGCCACCGTCGCCTCCTCGGTGGCCGCCGGCTCCTACCCGATCACCGTCACCGGCACCGCGAGCACCGGAAGCCACAGCGCGACCTTCACCCTCACGGTCACCGGCAGCGGTGGCGGGGGCGGGGGCGGCGGCGCGCTGGCCAACGCCGGCTTCGAGACGGGCGCTCTGGGCCCGTGGACGGGTGGCGGCACCGTGGTCTCCAGCCCGGTCCACTCCGGCAGCTACGCGCTCCAGGTGACCCCCACCGCCGGCAGCACCGGCGAGACCGACCAGACGGTCACCCTCGCGCCCAACCACAGCTACACGCTGACGGCCTGGGTCCAGGGCCCGTACGCCTACGTGGGCGTCTCGGGCGGCGCGACGGCCAGCGCCTGGTCCAACGGATCGACGTGGAACCAGGTGACGGTCCCCTTCACCACCGGAAGCAGCGGCACGGTCACGGTCTACGTGCACGGCTGGTACGGCCAGGGCGCGGTGGACGCCGACGACTTCAGCCTGAGCTGACCCGCCCGCTGCCCGGCCGGCCGCCCCGGACGGGGCCGGCCGACCGGGGCCGGCCGACCGGGCGGCGGAGAGTCGACGGGACGTCAGCGGCCCTGGAGCGACTTGACGTTGTCGCCGAAGGTCCAGCCGAGTGAGCCGTCCCAGTTGAGCGACCACGTCATGAGCCCCTTCAGCGAACCGCCGAAGGCGTTCCACGACTGGCCGACCAGGCTCGGCGCCATGTAGCCGCCACCCGCGCCGGGTTGGGCCGGCAGGCCGGGCACCTGCTCGTCGTAGGGCACCTTGATGGTGGTGCCCTGAATGGTCAGGCCGTTGTTCAGGCAGGTGGTCTGCGCGGTGAAGCCCTGCACGGTGCCGGCCTCGTAGGAATCGCCGGAGCAGCCGTACATGCTGCCGTTGTAGTACTGCATGTTCAGCCACCACAGGTGCCCGTTGTCGGCGTACTTCTTGACGATCGGCAGGTAGGCGCCCCAGATCGACCCGTAGGTGACGCTGCCGCCGGTGACGTAGGCGGTTTCGGGGGCCATCGTCAGGCCGAAGCCCGCGGGCATCTGGGACAGCACGCCGTCGATGATCCGCTCCAGGTTGGCCTGCGAGGCGGAGAGCGTGTTGATGTCGCCGCTGCCGGCGAGGCCGGTCTCGATGTCGATGTCGATCCCGTCGAAGTTGTACTCCTTGAGGATCGGGACGACGGTCGCCACGAACCGGTCGGCGACGGTGCTGGAGCTCAGGTCGATGCCCGCGGAGGCTCCGCCGATCGACATCAGGATCGTCGCCCCGGCCGCCTTCGCCTGGCACATCTCGGCGGGGGTCGGGACCTTGACGTTGGTGTCCATGCCGTCCTGCCACTCGACGGTGCCGTCGGAGAGGATCACCGGGAAGGCGGCGTTGATGACGTTGTAGCCGTTCACGGCGATCCGGCTGTCCGTGATGGGGATCCAGCCCATGCCGGGGTGGACGCCGTTCGCGGCGCCGTCCCAGTTCTCCCAGTAGCCCTGCAGGACCTTGCCCGACGGCTTGGGCTTCGTGGGGCAGGTGCCACCGGTGGGAGGCGTCGTCGTCGGCGGCGCGGTGGTGGGCGGCGGCGTGGTGGGCGGCGCGGTCGTCGGCGGCGGCGGCGTGGTGGGGGGTGGCGGCGTGGTCGGCGGCACGGTCGTCGGGGGTGCCGTGGTGGGCGTGGGGCTGCTGCCGCCGGGGCCGGTGAGCGACACGTCGTCCGCGTAGTACGCGGGCTGCCCGTACCAGCCGTGCAGGTAGACGGTCACCGAGGTGGTGCTCGGACCCGTGGTGAAGGCGACGCTCAACTGACTGTACGCGGGGCTGTTCGGCGTCCAGGTGGACGGCGCGCTGGTGATGCCGCTGCCGGTGGCACCCAGGTAGACGTAGCTGCCCTGGACGTAGGCGCTCAGCGTGTAGGGGGAGTTGGGCTGCACGCTGACGGTCTGGGAGCACTGGGCGGTGTCCTGGCCGGTCGGCGTGGCCTGGAGCGCGGCGGCACCCGAGTGGACCGGACTGCTGACGATCGTGGCGGACCCGCTGGAGCACGTCCAGCCCGAGAGTCCGCTCTCGAATCCGGGGTTGGTCACCAGGTTGGCCGTGGTGGCGGCCCCGGCCGTGACGGAGCCGGACGCGACGACGCCCGCACCGATGACGGCGGCGGCGCTCACCGCGGCGAGGGAGCGCCGCCGGACGGCCGGCCCCTGCGCGGCGCGGCTGATCCGGTTCACCTGCGCCGCGCGCCCCAGGGCCGCCTGCCGGGGGCGGACATCGCCCGACGGACGTGGCGCGGTCGGCGCGGGCGACATGGGTGGCATGGGTGGCGTGGGCGGCGTGCTTGGCGCAGGTGCAGCGGGTGGAGCGGTCGGCGCGGGTGGCCTCCGACGGAACATGCTGGGCTCCCTTCCCGCCGAGCGCCATGGACAGGACCGACGCGTGGGGGCGTGACGCCCGGCTCTGGGTAAGGTGGGGACATGTGGGGCTGTGCCGGACCGGATCGTAGGAGCGACGGCAGAGCCCGTCAATAGGTCTGGACCACTGCGAGGGGTGCGCCCCCGTCGGGCAAGGGTGATCACCCCCGGTCGCCGACGCGCCGCGCCACGCCGAGCAGTCCGCTCCGGGGCGCCTGGACCCGGGTCGGTCGCGGCGTTGGCGCAGCGGCGGGCCGGGTGCGCGGGCGGGGCGCCGCGGACAGTCGCCCAACAGTTGGGACGCCCGGCCGGATCCCGGACCGGCCCCCTGATCACGGGCCGGTCCGGGGGGCCTCCTACTATCAGTTCGCATTCTTCGACGGACACTGATGCCCGCTTGGTCGTGTGCCGCCGTCCAACGCCCGACACGACACAGCGGCTCCACCGATGACGATGGGGTCGTGCATCCAGGAGGAACGTTCATGCACGCCCGGAAGATCGGCACGGCAGCCGCAGCAGCGGTGGCGGTTCTGGCAGCCCGCGACCTCATCCAGAAGAGGCACGCACTGCTCCGGAACTTCCCGGTGATCGGGCACGCCCGGTACCTGTTGGAGACGATCGGGCCGGAGCTGCGGCAGTACATCGTGACCTCCAACGAGGAGGAGCGCCCGTTCAGTCGTGACCAGCGCAGCTGGATCTACGCGTCGGCGAAGGAGGAGAACAACTACTCCGGGTTCGGCACCGAGGTCGACGTCGAGCACGTGCAGGGGCACGCCTACCTGAAGCAGCGCACGTTCGCCGGCACGCTGCCCGACGCGCACGACCCGCAGGCACCGCTGCCCTCGGCCAAGGTGCTGGGCGGACCGCGCGGGCGGGCCGAGGCGTTCCGGCCGGCGAGCGTGGTGAACGTCTCCGCGATGAGCTTCGGATCGCTCTCCGGCGCGGCCATCACGGCGCTCAACAAGGGTGCGGCGCTGGCCGGCACGATGCACAACACGGGCGAGGGCGGCCTCTCGCCGTACCACCGCAACGGCGGCGACCTCGTCCTGCAGATCGGTACGGCGTACTTCGGCTGCCGCAACGAGGACGGCACCTTCAACCTCGACAAGCTCAAGGACGTGGTCGCCGGCGCCCCGGTCAGGGCGATAGAGATCAAGCTCTCGCAGGGCGCCAAGCCGGGGCTGGGCGGGATGCTGCCGGGCGCGAAGGTGACCGAGGAGATCGCCGCCATCCGCGGCATCCCGGCCGGCAAGGACTGCGCCTCCCCGTCGCGGCACACCGCGTTCAGCGACGTCGACTCGATGCTCGACTTCGTCGAGCTGCTCGCCGCCGAGACCGGGGTGCCGGTCGGGGTCAAGAGCGCGGTGGGAGACCTGGGCTTCTGGCAGGAGCTGGCCACGCTGATGGCGCGCGGCGACCGTGGCGTCGACTTCGTGACGATCGACGGCGGCGAGGGCGGCACCGGGGCGGCACCGCGGATGTTCGCCGACTCGGTGTCGCTGCCGTTCCGGATGGGCTTCTCCCGGGTCTACGGCACCTTCGCCGAGCTGGGGCTGACCGACGACCTGACCTTCATCGGCTCCGGCAAGCTCGGCCTGCCGGAGAACGCCGCGGTCGCGTTCGCGCTGGGCGTCGACATGATCAACGTCGCCCGTGAGGCGATGCTGTCGATCGGCTGCATCCAGGCGCAGAAGTGCCACACCGACAAGTGCCCCACCGGCATCGCCACCCAGAACCCGTGGCTGGCCCGCGGCCTCGACCCGGCCTCGAAGGCCACCCGGGCCGCCGTCTACCTGCGCACCCTGCGCAGGGAACTGCTCAAGGTCTCCTCCGCCCTCGGCGTCGCCCACCCGGGACTCATCACGCCCGACGACATCGAGATCATGAACGGCGACTACGAGGCCCGCACCCTGGCCGGCGTCTACGGCTACAAGGAGGGCTGGGGCGAGCTCGGCCCGCACCTCGCCGACGAGATCACGGGACTCCTCTCCCCGAAGCCGGCCACCGGCTGGGCGCCGGCCGTCTGACGCGCCGACGGCGACGAGCCCCAGTGCTGCCCTGTGCTGCCCTGTGCTGCCCTGTGCTCCCGCGGGAGCACAGGGCAGCACAGGCGGTCGCGCCGATCGACCGGCTCGGGTGGCCCGCCTGCGGAGGCCTGCTCCCAGGGGCGCGGTAGGCGTTCCCCCCGTGCCCGCGCGGGCCGCTGCCCGTCAGTCCTCGATCGCCTCGGACAGGGCGTCGGTGATCAAGCGGGTGGCGAAGTCCCGGTCGTCGCCGGCGATCCGGTTGATGTGCTCCGCGAGCAGGACGGTGGTGGCCTCCAGGGGGTTCATCTCGGCCTCGGTCCAGGCTCCGTACTGCGCGCGCCACAGGTTGGGGCTCAGGCCGGTGCCGGCGGCGACGAGCAGGCCGACCATGGTGGGGATGACCTCGGGGCGGAACGTCCTGGGCATCATGCGCATCGTGGCCACCAGGGTGGGCACCACGTGCTCGACGATGTCCTGCTCGTGCTCCTCGCAGGCTCTGCGCAGCCAGCTCATGTACATGAAGATCAGCGTGCAGGCACCGTCGAGCAGGTCGTCGAACCCCGCCGGCCCCATGGACGCCGCGAACTGATCGATCATCCGCCGGTGTTCGGGGTCCGTTTCGGTCCGGCCCTCGTAGACGGCCTTGAGCCGGGAATCGATCACCATGAGCGCCGCGGCCACATCGCCGACAGGAGCGAACTCGGGGTCACAGGACGATGGCGAAGACACAGGACTCCTCCTCACGCGGCCACATTCGGTAGCGCGGCCTGTTCGTAGCGTAAGGCGCGGGGCGCCGGAGATCCGGCGAATCCCGAAGACGGCCCGTGCACCAACCACGCCCCCCGACCACGGCGCGGGAGGTCGGAGGACCAGGCCGCCACCCGGCGGCCCCCGCCACCGGACGGAAGCCAAGGGGTGGTCCCACAGCCCCCGTTGCGCCCCACACGCCCCCCGAGTGGCGAGTGGGGCTCGCTAGCGACGGGCGGCGCCTATCCGTCGAGGTAGTGGCGGTCCGCACCGGCGGAGGTGATGAAGAGCCGGCCCTCGCGGACCTGCCACTCGCTCGTCCCGTCGACTTCGTGGCCGACGAGGAACAGACCCCGGACCAGGTCCCCGTCGTCGTCGGACGCCGGGATCCGGGCGATCTCTCGGATCTGCTCCGCGAACCAGTCCAGGGCCGACGCGCGGATGTCGGCGCCGTAGAAGATGTAGCGGGTCCAGTTGATCTGCCGCCGCGGGGTGCTCCATCCGTCGAAGTAGTGATCGTCCGCGTGGGACGCCAGGACCTGCTCGACGGCGACGAGTTGCTTCTCGTCGCACTCCAGCCATCCTCTGACCGACACGTAGACGCCCATCGACCTGCCCCTTTCCGTCGTCGCCGGTCCTGCTGCGACAGCCTATGGGGCCACCCGGGAGGCGGGCGGCCCGAGGGTGCGCCGCGGGCCGGGCGATGGCGGCCGGGCGGCCGATGGCTGGCGGGCAGGGCTGTCGAAGGGTCAGGTGAGCGCTTCCTTAGGGAACTCTGTGGAAGTCCGTGATGTGGCATTTGCGCGTTTCGGGCTACCTAGGATCGGGCCAGGAGTCCCGGTGATCGTCCGAGCCCGGGCAGCTCGTACCTCTTTCCCGTCGACAGGTGGCACCGCTGCGGTGCCGCGTCGCCGGGCGACCCATCCGGCAAGGAGAACCGTTTTGTCGCACGCTCAGACGCCACCCAGCAAGCCCTCCCACCGGCGCTCCGCACTCAAGCGCCGCCTGCGGGTGGCCGCAGCGGGCTCCGGCGCGGCTGCCGTGATCGCCGGCAGCGTCATCGCGCTCAACGCCAACGCGGCGGTCACCGCCGGGAGTTCCCCGCACCGTGTCGCCCTCGGCACCGAGCAGTACCGCCAGGCCTGCCCGCCCGCCTCGCCCGGCCGCTACTCCTGCAACGCGCTGGTGCGCACCGACATCAAGCCGCACCTGGCCCGCGCCGGTGCCTCCCGGGCCGCCGGCAGTGTCGGCGGGTACGGACCGGCGGACCTGCAGTCCGCCTACAACCTGGCCTCGGCCGCCGCCTCCGGTGGCAAGGGGCAGACGGTGGCCATCGTCGACGCCTACGACGACCCCACCGCCGAGAGCGATCTCGGCGTCTACCGCAGTCAGTTCGACCTGCCCGCCTGCACCGCGGCGGACGGCTGTTTCACCAAGGTCGGCCAGGACGGCAGCGCCGGCGGACTGCCGCAGCCGGCGCCGGCCAACGACGACTGGACCGGCGAGGAGTCCCTCGACGTCGACATGGTCTCGGCCGTCTGCCCCAACTGCCACATCCTGCTGGTGGAAGCGAACTCCGAGAGCGGCAACGACCTGGGCACCGCGGTGAACACGGCCGTCCAGCTGGGCGCGAAGTTCGTCTCCAACAGCTACGGCGGCCCCGAGACGCCCGACGAGACCAGCGAGGACGCGCAGTTCTACCACCACCCCGGCGTGGCGATCACCGCGTCCTCGGGTGACTCCGGCTTCGGTGTAGAGTACCCCGCCGCCTCCCCGTACGTCACGGCCGTCGGCGGGACCGCGCTGACGAAGGCGGACAACGCGCGCGGCTGGACCGAGGCGGCCTGGGCGACCTCGGCCAACGAGGGGGCCGGCTCCGGCTGTTCCGGCTTCGAGAGCAAGCCCGCGTGGCAGCAGGACCAGGGCTGCACCAAGCGCACCGTCGCCGACGTGTCCGCCGTCGCCGACCCGGCCACCGGCGTCGCCAGCTACGACACCTCCAACGGCAACGGCGGCTGGAACGTCATAGGCGGCACCTCGGCCGCCGCCCCGGTCATCGCCGCGACCTACGCCCTGGCGGGCGCCCCGGCCGAAGGCACCAGCCCGGCCGCTTATCCGTACGCGCACACCGACGCGCTCAACGACGTCACCTCCGGCGCCACCACGACCTGCACGCCGAACTACCTGTGCACCGCCGGCTCGGGCTACGACGGGCCGACCGGGCTCGGCACGCCCAACGGGACCGGCGCCTTCGCAGCTGCCGCCTCCGGCGGCGGAACGGGCGGCGGCGGGACGGGTAACGGTGGGACGGGTAACGGTGGGACGGGTAGCGGTGGCACGGGCAGCGGCGGCACGGGCGCAGGAACCGGTGGCGGCACCGGCGACGGCGGGACTGACGGCGGGACGGGCGACGGCGGTACCACCGGCGGGGCGTACTAGCTCTTCTGACCGGCCGACCGGGCACCGGCCATCGCGAGCCCCGGCCGCATCGTAGGACCAACTGCACGGAGGGCGTCCGATATCGGGCGCCCTCCGTGCAATTGGTCCGGTCGGGTCGCGCCGGCCGGTGGGCAGCAGGGCGTCGCGGATCTCCGCGCGTGCGCACCGGGCGCCGGCACGCGGGCGAGAAGGGCTACGGCGTGGAGGGGTCGCGGTGGTGGGGCAGAAGGTCTGGTTGAGCAGGGACATCACGGTGGGGACGAGGGCCGCGGACTTCGCCGGGTCGTAGGGGGTCACCGAGATCGCGACCTGGCGGGTGCCGGCGCGGTTGCCGAAGACGTCGCCGCAGGACAGGGTGGTGCGCATCAGGCCGAGGCCGTACTGGGAGGGCGGGTCGGCGTCGGCGGGGACGGTGCTGGTCATCTCGGCGAGCTGGGCCGGGGCCAGCAGGCGGCCGCCGAGCAGGGCGGCGTTGAACCGCGCCAGGTCGTCGGTGGTGGAGATCATCTCGCCCGCCGAGCCGGCCACCGAGGGATTGCGGTCGGTGATGTCGGCCGGCCCGGTGGCCAGTGGCAGGTAGCCGTGGGCGTGCGGGCCCGGGATCGAGGTGGCGGTGCCCGGCAGGGAGGTGTGGTGCAGGGAGGTGTGGTGCAGGCCGAGCGGGCGCAGGTGGTTTGCGGCGAACGGGGAGCCGTGAACCCCTGGGGTGTTCCCAGGGGCTCACGACGGGCGGGACATCGACCTGATGCCGCTGCTGAAGGTGGCCACCAGGGCGGCGACGGCCACCAGGAGCGGGAAGGCGAGCAGGGCGGTGCGGCCCGCGACGTGGGCCAGCAGGACGCCGGCCAGGGCGGGGGCGAGCGCCGCGGTGGAGGTGGCGGCCAGCAGGAGCAGGCTCACCACGCGGCCCTGCAGGTGGTCCGGGGTCACGGCCGCCTGGTAGCCGAACAGGGCGGCGTTGGCGGTGGGGCCCAGGAAGACGGCGGCGGCCAGCGGGACCGCGGTCGCGATGCTGGTGGACAGCAGCACGCTCAGCGCCATCAGGGCGGCGGCCGACCAGCAGATCAGCGTGATCAGGGTCGGCAGGCGCATCCGGCGCTGCAGGGCCGGTGCGGCGGTGGCCCCGAGGAGGCCGCCCACGGCGACGACCATGCCGACCAGGCCGACCAGGGCCGGGGAGAGTCCGGAGCGCCGCAGCGAGATGGTCATCGCGAAGATCATGCCGGTGAAGGCCATGTTGAGCGGGGCGGCGATCACCAGCAGGGCGCGCAGGAAGGGGTTGCCGAGGACGAAGCGCAGCCCCTGGCGCCCCGCCCCGCCCGCGGTGCCCGGGGCCGGGGCGGAGCCCGGTGCGGCGGCCGGTGGGCGGGGCTGTTGCAGGGGCCGGCGGATGGCGGAGACCGCCACCAGGGACAGCAGGAAGGTGACGGCGTTGCCGAAGAACGGCAGTGCCCGGCCCAGGCCGAACAGCAGGCCGCCCAGCGGCGGCCCGGCCAGCGAAGTGCCGTACGCCCGCGCCTCGTTGCGGGCCACCGCGGTGACGATCTGGTCGGTGCGCACCAGGCTGCGCACCGCGGCGTGTTCGGCGGTGCTGAACAGGGCGGTCGCGGCGGCGCTGACGGCCACGACCGCGAGGATCACCACGAGGTGGGCGTGGCGCGCCTGGATCGCGCAGGCCAGCAGCGTGAAGAGGACCAGCCGCACCGCGTCGCAGAGGATCATCAGCCGGCGCCGGTCGAAGCGGTCGACCAGGATGCCGGCCGGCAGCCGGCAGGCCATCGTGACGGCGAAGCCGACCGTGCCGACGAAGCCGGCCTGCTCCGGGGAGCCGGTCAGCTGGAACACCAGCAGCGGCAGGGCCAGGTCGGCCATGGCGCTGCCGGTGTCGGACAGGCACTGGCCGGTCCACAGCAGGTTGAAGGCGCGGTTGCGCCACAGGCCGGGCAGCCGCTCGGCCGGTGGCGCCTCATCGGTAGTGCCGACCGGTGCCCCACTCATGCCGGCTCCGTGGTGTTGATGACCAGCATCTTCGTCACCGAGCCGTCGTCGCCGACCACGTCGCGCAGGTGCCGGAAGCCCAGCCGCCGGCACATCGCAAGGCTCGCGGTGTTCTCCGCGCCCACCATTCCGTAGGCCTCCTTGAGTCCGAGATTGTCCGCCGCGTGGCGCAGCAGTCCGTGCACCACCTCGGTGCCCAGTCCGCGCCCCCAGTACTGCGGGGCGAGGGCGGCGACGAGTTCGTGGCCCTCGACGTTCCCCGTCTTCTTGACCTCCGCGTGGCCCGCGTAGGCGCCCTCCAGCCACAGGCCCCACACGTCGAAGAGTCTTCTGGGGTACACGTCGGTGAGGATCGAGCGGAAGACCATCCGGATCTCCGGTTCGGGCGCCCGCTCCTGGCCCATCCAGCGGCACACCTCCTCGTCGCGCAGCAGGGCGACGAACACGTCCTCGTCCTGCTCGCGGTAGGGCCGGAAGGCCAGGTGCTCGGTGCGCAGTTCGGGGGTCAGGATCGCGGTCGGGGTCGGGGTCGGGGTCACGGTCATGATCGGCTCCTCGGAGGCGGAGTGGGAACAGGGGCGGGCGGGGCGCCGGACAGGTCCTGGGTGGCCGGCGCCCCGGTGGGAGGTCGGGCTGCCGGGTCAGGCTCCGGCGTTCTCCATGCGCTCGCGCAGGCTGCGCGGACGCATGTCGGTCCAGACCTCGTCGACGTAGGCGCAGCACTCCTCCTCGGAGCCCTCCTTGCCGACGGGCTGCCAGCCGGCGGGCACCTCGATGGCCAGCGGCCAGAGCGAGTACTGCTCCTCGTCGTTGCGCAGGACCTGGTAGCGGGTGTTCTCGTCCATCTCGGGTTCCTTCGTCGTCGGTGGGTCATGGCTGAGGCGGGTGGCGGGGCCGGGCGGGGCCCGGGTGGGCGGGGGCGTCGTCACCGGCCGCCCCGGGCGTGGCGGGCGATGTGGCGCAGCGCCTGGGCGAACTCCTCGGCCACCCGCCGCACGTCCGCCGTGGCGTGGACGGCGGGGCGGTGGTGCCAGGTGAAGGCGAGGCGGCCGTGCTGGACGGCGCCCACCACCTCCACCAGGTGCGAGCCGCCGTCGCGGGGGTCGTGGTCCCGTCCGAAGGAGCCGTGCTCGGTACGCACCAGCGCGCCCTCGGCGACCTGGGGACGCGCGTCCCACTGGCCGAGGTAGTTGAAGACCACCTGGCCGTGCGCGGCCCCGGCCAGGCGCTCGCGCACCTCGGGCGTGCCGAAGGTGCGCAGCGCCCCGAAGCCGAGCCCGTTGCCCGGTACCGCGCGCAGCTGGCGGCGGATCGACTTCACCAGGGCCCGCCAGTCGCGGTCGGGGCCGAGGTCCTCGGGGGCGGGCACCTGGAAGGCGACCGGGTAGACGGTGGTGAACCAGCCCACCGTGCGGGACAGGTCCACGCCCTCCAGCAGGTCCTCGCGGCCGTGCCCCTCCAGGTCCAGCCGGACCCGCTGCTGTCCCCGCCAGCGGGCCAGCGCCAGTGCGAGTGCGGCGAGCAGCACGTCGTTGACCCGGGTGCGGTAGGCCGCCGGCGCCGCCCGCAGCAGCGCCTCGGTGTCCTCCTGGCCCAACTCCACGGTGACCGTGGCCGTTTCGGCGGGCACGGTTCCCGCCGGGGCGCCTTCGGGGGCCGTCTCGGCGGCCACCGCCTGCTCCCAGTAGGGCAGTTCGTGGTCCAGGCCGCCGCCTGCGACGTGCGCGGCGAGTCCGAGTGCCCACTGCCGGAAGGAGGTGCCGCGCTCCCCCAGTGCGATCGCCCCGCCCCGCACGGCCTGCTGGTAGGCGCCCTCCAGGTCGTCGTGCAGCACCCGCCAGGAGACCGCGTCCACCACCAGGTGGTGGGCGACCAGGAGCAGGAACGCCGGCTGGTCCGGATCGCCGGTGAACAGGGCCGCGCGCAGCAGCGGACCGCCGGCCAGGTCGAAGCGGGTGTGCAGCTCGTCGGCGGCCTTGGCCATGGCGGCCTCGGCCTCCTGGGCGGTCTGTCCGCTCAGGTCGTGCTCGACGAGGAGGTCCGCCACCGGGGCCGGCGGCGGGTTGAACTGCTGCCAGCTCCCGTCCTCGGCACGGGTGTAGCGCATCCGCAGCGCGTCGTGGTGCTCCAGCAGCGCCTGCAGCGCGGCGGCGAGGGCCACCGGGTCGGGGGCGGCCTCCAGTTCCAGCAGCATGGACTGGTTGAAGTGGTGGTGGGCGGCGCGCGGGGAGTCGAGGAACCACTGCTGGATGGGGGTGAGCGGCACCTCGCCGCTGACCGGGCCCTCGCCCCCGCGTTCGGGAACGCTGCGCACCACGGCGGCCAGCTCGGCCAGGCTCTGGTGGGTGAACAGGTCCCGGGTGGCCAGGTGCAGTCCCTCGCGGCGCAGCCGGGAGACCACCTGCATGCTCAGGATGGAGTCGCCGCCCAGCACGAAGAAGTTGTCGTCGAGACCGACCTCCGCCACCCCCAGCACATCGGCCCAGATGCGGGCGACATGGCGCTCGGTGTCGGTGCGCGGCGCGCGGCGCGGACCGCCGGCCGCCGCGACGGGACCGGGCGCGGGCAGGGCGCGCCGGTCGGTCTTGCCGTTGGGCGTCAGCGGCAGGCTCTCCAGCGGCACGAACTGCGCGGGGATCATGTGGGGCGGCAGCAGGTCGGCCAGGTGCAGGCGCAGTTCGGTGACCGCCAGAGCCTCCGACGGTGCGGCGGCGCTCTGCTGCGCGGGGACCACGTAGGCCACCAGCCGACCCGGGACCGGGGCCGCCCCCTCGCCGGTCGCCTCGGTGTGCACCGTGACGACGGCATCGCGCACCAGCGGGCTGCGGCGCAGCGCGCTCTCGATCTCCCCCGGTTCGATCCGGAATCCGCGCAGCTTGATCTGCTCGTCCACGCGCCCGGCGAAGCGCAGCTCGCCGTCGGCGTCCCGGCGCGCGAGGTCGCCGGTGCGGTACATCCGCTCGCCCGGTGCGCCGTAGGGGTCGGGGAGGAACCGCTGGGCGGTCAGGCCCGGGCGGCCCAGGTAGCCGCGGGCCAGGCCCGGCCCGGCCACGTACAGCTCCCCCACCACCCCGGGCGGCACCGGGCGCAGCGCCGCGTCCAGCACGTGGGCGCGGGTCGCACCGCTGGGGCGCCCGATCGGCGGGGTACCGGTGCCCGGTGCGAGCGGGCCGGTCCAGGTCGCCACCACCGTGGCCTCGGTGGGCCCGTAGGAGTTGACCATCCGCCGGCCCGGTGCCCAGGTGTCGACCAGGTCGGCCGGGCAGGCCTCGGCGCCCACGATCAGGGTGCGCAGCTGCGGCAGCGCCGCGGCCGCCTGCGGATCGACGGTGGCCAGCGCCGCGGGCGGGATCAGCGTGTGGCTGATCCGCCGCCCGGCCAGCACCTCCGCCAGCCGCTCGCCCACCAGCGGGCCCTCCTCGCCGGTGACCAGCGCGGCGCCGCTGAGCAGTGAGACGCACAGTTCGAGGACCGAGGCGTCGAAGCTGGGCGAGGCGAACTGCAGGACCCGGTCGCCGGGGCCCACCGCGTACTGCTCGGCGCCGGCCGCGGCGAAGGAGGCCAGGCCCCGGTGGGTCACCAGTACGCCCTTGGGCGTGCCGGTCGAGCCGGAGGTGTAGATGACGTAGGCGGGGTGCGCGGGGGTGAGGGCGGTGGTGCGGTCGGCGTCGGTGGGCGCCTGGCTCGGTCCGTCCTGTGCCCACACCTCGCCGGGGTCGTCCAGCAGGAGGTGGGCGCGGGCGTCCTGCAGCATGAACTCCCGGCGCTGCGCCGGGTACTGCGGGTCCAGGGGCAGGAACGCCCCGCCCGCCTTGACGACGGCCAGCTGCGCCACCACCATCTCCGCCCCGCGCGGCAGCGCCAGCGCCACCAGGCGCTCGGGGCCGACCCCGCGTCCGATGAGCCGGTGGGCCAGGCGGTTGGCCGCCTGTTCCAGCTCGGCGTAGGTCCACTGCCGCTCGCCGTCCAGCAGTGCCAGCGCCTGCGGGGTGCGGGCCGCCTGACGTTCGAACAGCTGCGGCAGGGTGGCCTGCGCCACCGGGGGGAAGCTGCCCCGGGCCTGCTCCAGCAGGGCGGGCAGGTCCTCGCCGGGGGCCAGCGGCAGCGCGCCCAGCGGGCGTTCGGGGTCCTGCGCGACGGCGGTCAGCAGGGCGGTGAGCTGGGCGGCCATCCGCTCGGCCGTGGCCGCCTCGAACAGGTCCGTGTTGTAGGTGATCAGCCCGTGCAGCCCGCCGCCGTCCACCTCCGCGAACTCCAGGGTGAGGTCGAAGGCGGCCTGTTCCACCTCGGTGTCGACCTCCGTCACCTCGAGACCCGGCAGGTCGAGATCGGCCGCCGGGGTGTTCTGCAGCACCACCATGACCTGGAAGAGCGGACTGCGGCTGGTGTCGCGCAGCGGCTGGACCTCGTCCACCACCCGCTCGAACGGCACGTCCTGGTGCGCGAAGGCGTCCAGCACCGTCTGGCGCACCCCGCCGAGGAACTCGGCGAAGGAGAGGTGGGGCTCGGCCTGCGCGCGCAGCACCAGGGTGTTGACGAAGAACCCGATCAGGGCTTGCGTCTCGGCGCGCTCGCGGCCCGAGGTGACCGTGCCCACCGCGATGTCCGAGGCTCCGCCGAGCCGGGCCAGATAGGCCTGGGCGCAGGCGACCAGCGTGGTGAACACGGTGCAGCCGCGCTCCCGGCCGACCTCGGCCAGCCGGCGCGCCAGCGGGGCGGGCAGCTCCAGCCGGGTGGTGGCGCCGTTGCTGGTGCGCACGGCCGGGCGCGGCCGGTCGGTGGGCAGGTCGAGCGGCTGGATCCCCGCCAGGTGCTCATTCCAGTAGGCGAGTTGCTCCTCGCCGCCGGCGGCACGGGCGGTGCGCTGCCAGTGGGCGTAGTCGGCGTACTGCACCGCCAGCGGCGGCAACGCGGCCTCGGTGGAGCCCGTTTCGGCGCGGTAGAGGTGGGCCAGGTCGCCGAGGGCGACCGAGGTCGACCAGCCGTCGGTGACGATGTGGTGCACGGTGAGCGCCAGCACGTGCTCGTCCTCGGCCGACCGCACCGCGGTGGCGCGCAGCAGCGGCCCCTCGCGCAGGTCGAAGGGCCTGGCCCGCTCCTCGGCCAGCAACCGGCGCAGCGCGCCGTCGCGTTCGCCTCCGGGCAGCCGGGACAGGTCGTGCAGCGCCAGCGGCAGCTGCGCGGGCGGGTGGACGATCTGCACGCCGTGGCCGTCCACGCTCTCGAAGGTGGTGCGCAGCGACTCGTGGCGGGCCACCAGGGCGCTCAGCGCCGCGCGCAGGGCGCCGAGGTCCAGCGCGCCGCGCAGGCGCAGCGCGAGCGCGGTGACGTACTCCACCCCGCCGGGGGCGAACTCCTCCAGGAACCACAGGCGTTGCTGGGCGTAGGACATCGGCGAGGCCGCGCCGTCGCGTGCCACCGGGACGATCGCCGCCTGCGCGCGCCCGCTCTGCTCGGTCAGCAGCCGGGCCAGCGCGGCGGGCGTGGGGTGGGTGAAGACCGCACGCGGGGTGAGATCGGTGCCGAACACCTCGCCCAGCCGGGAGGCGAGCCGGATGCTGAGGATGGAGTCGCCGCCGAGCCGGAAGAAGTCCTCCTCCACCCCCGGCTCCTGCCCGCCGAGCACCTCGGCGAAGACCTCCACCGTGCGGCGCTCGGCCCCGGTGCGCGGCGCCACCCGCTCACGCCCGGCGGCGGTGTCCGAGGGCGCCGGCAGGGCCGCACGGTCGACCTTGCCGTTGCCGGACAGCGGGAGGGCGGCGAGCGGGACGAAGGCGGCGGGCACGAGGTAGTCGGGCAGCAACCCGGCGGCGAACGAGCGCAGTTGCTCGGCCTGCTGCCCCGCCGGGCCGACCACGTAGGCCACCAGCCGCTTGCCGCCGTGCTCCTCCTCGCGCACGACCACGGCGACGTCGCTGACACCGGGGTGCGTGGCGAGCGCGGCCGCCACCTCGCCGGGCTCCACCCGGAAGCCGCGGATCTTCACCTGGTCGTCCACCCGGCCCAGGAACTCCAGCATGCCGTCCGCCCGCCGCCGGGCCAGGTCGCCGGTGCGGTACATCCGGGCCCCGGGCGCGCCCAGCGGATCGGCCAGGAAGCGCGCCGCGGTCTGCCCGGGCCGGCCCAGGTAGCCGCGCGCCACCCCCTCGCCGGCCACGAACAGCTCGCCGACGCAGCCCGGCGCGACCGGCCGCAGCCGCCCGTCCAGGACGTGCACCCGCTTGTCGTCCAGCGGGTGGCCGATCGGCACCACCTCGGGCACCGCCGCCGCGTCGGTCAGCGGGTGGGCGGTCGCGAAGGTCGTGGTCTCGGTGGGCCCGTAGCCGTCCACCACGCCCAGCCCCGGGCAGGCGGCCATCACCCGGCGCACGGCCGCGCCCGGCACCACGTCACCGCCGGTCCACAGCCGGCGCAGCCCCGCGAAGCAGTCGGGCGCGTCCTGGGCCAGCAGTCGGAAGAGTCCGGCGGTCAGCCACAGCGCGGTGAGCCCCTCACCGGCGAGCCGCCGCAGCAGCGCCGCGTCCACCGGGCCCTCGGGGGCCACCACCACGCAGCCGCCGGTCAGCAGCGGCGCCCACACCTCGAAGGTCGCGGCGTCGAAGGCCACCGGCGAGTGCAGCAGCACCTGGGCGCACACGCCATCGGCGAAGCGGCTGTCGGTGGCCAGCGAGGCCACGTCACGGTGGCGCACCGCCACGGCCTTGGGCTGCCCGGTGGAGCCGGAGGTGAACATCACGTACGCCAGGCGGTCGGGGTCGAGGGGCCGGGCGGGCGGCGCCGGCGGCCCGGCCTCCCCGCCGCGCGCGGCGGTGACCCGGGCCGCGGTGACCTCGGCCGCGGTCAGCCGCACGGTGGCGCCCGCCTGGGCGAGCAGGGCGCCGCGCCGCTCCTCGGGCGCCCGGCCGTCCACCGGCAGGTAGGCGCCGCCGGCCTTCAGCACGGCCAGTTGGGCGACGACCAGCTCCGCCGAGCGGTCCATCAGCAGCGCCACCCGTCCCTCGGCGGCCAGCCCTCCGGCCAGCAGCAGGGCGGCCAACTGCTCCGACCACAGGTCGAGCTGACGATACGTCAGCTCCTGCTCACCCGCGCGCACCGCGAGGGCGTCCGGGGTGCGGCGGGCCTGCTCGGCGAAGAGCTCCACCGGGCTCGCCGGGGACGCTGCGCGGGTGGTGGTGTTCCAGGACGCCAGCAGCGCCCGGTCGGCGGCGGTGAGCGGCTCCAGCCGGGCGAGGTCGCCGTCGCGGCGGTCGTCGAGGCTGTCGGCGATGGCGGTGAGCAGCACGGCCAGGCGCTCCGTCGCCGCCTGCACGGTGGCACGGTCGAACAGCGCCGGGTCGTAGGCCAGGTCGAAGCCGAGCCGCTCGGCCAGGTAGGCGCGCAGGCACCAGGCGAAGGTGGTGGCGTCCTCGGCGCGCACCTCCTCGACCCGCACGCCGGTGCGGTCCGCGACCGACTCGTCGACGGGGTAGTTCTCGAACACCACCATGCTGTCGAACAACGCCTCACCGGCGGGCACCTCGCCCAGTGCCTGGATGCGGGAGAGCGCCAGGTGGTCGAAGCGGCGGCTGTCGCTCTGCCCCTCCTGCAGCTCCCGCAGCCAGGCGCGCACACTGCCGCTGTCCGGGATCCGCACCCGGGCCGGCACCGTGTTGATGAACATGCCGATCATCGACTCGACGCCGGGCAGTTCGGCCGGGCGCCCGGAGACGGTGGTGCCGAACACCACGTCCCCCACCCCGCCCGAGCGCGCCAGCAGCAGCGCCCAGGCGCCCGCCAGCACGGTGTTGACGGTCAGTCCGGCGCCGGCCGCGCTCGCCCGAAGGCGCTGCGAGAGCTCCTCGTCCAGCTCGTGGTGGACGGCCGCGACGGAGCGGGCACGGTGCGCCTGGCCCGGCGGGCGGTCGTAGGGCAGCGGGGTGCGCGCGGCGAAGCCGGCCAGCAGCTGCGCCCAGTGGGCCTCGGCCGCGTCCTGGTCCTGCTCGTCCAGCCAGCGCAGGAAGTCCGCGAACGGCCGCCGCACCAGCCCGGGAACGGGCGCACCGCCCAGCAGTGCGCCGTACTGCTCGCACACCTCGGTGAGCAGCTGACCGCTGCTCCAGCCGTCCAGGATCAGGTGGTGGGTGGACCACAGCAGCAGCACCTCGTCGCCGGGCAGCGCCGCCAGGGTGAGGCGGGTGAGCGGGGCGCGGGTCAGCTCCATCTCCGTCGCCGCATCGGCGGCCAGCAGCCGCTCGGTCCGCGCCGCCCGCTGCTCGGGCGAAAGGCCGCGCCAGTCCAGCTGGGCGATCGGCAACTCGGCTTTGCTGTGCACCAGTTGGACCGGGTGCGGCAGCTGTCGCCAGTGCACGCTGGTGCGCAGCGCCTCGGTGCGGTCGGCCACCTGCTGCCAGGCCGCGGCGAACGCGTGCGGGTCGGCCACGCCCGACAGGCGCACCACGATCCGGTCCACGTAGGCGCCCTCGCGGTCGAGGAGGCCGTGGAAGAGCATCCCGGACTGCAGCGGGGTCAGCGGCAGCACCTCGGCGACCTCGCGCCCGTCGCCGACCAGGGCGTCCAGCCGGTCCTGGGCCAGCGCGGCGAGCGGGAAGTCGGACGGGGTGCGGCCACCGGCCCCGGGGGCGGCGCAGTGCGCCACGATCTCGCGCAGCGCCGCGCACATCTCCTCGGCCAGCCCGCGCACGGTGGCCTCGTCGTAGACGGCCGACGGGTAGGTCCAGCCCAGCTCCAGGCGTCCGTCCTGGACCACCCCGGTGATCTCCAGCAGGTAGGGCCGCACCTCCTCCGGGTCGCTGTCGCGCCCGGCCCCGGGCAGCGTGGCGCGGTAGAGGCCCTCGGCCTCCCCGGAGGTGCCGGCGGCGTCGAACCGGCCGTGGTAGTTGAAACCGACCTGCGGGGCCGCCGAGGGCACGCCCTGCGGCAGCAGGTGGCGCAGCGCGCCGTGGCCGAGTCCGTGCAGCGGGACGGCGCGCAGCTGTTCCTTGACCGAGCGCAGGGTGTCGTGCCAGCCCGCCTCGGGGGCCACCCGCAGGGCGAGCGGGAACTCGGCGGTGAACCAGCCCACCGTCCGGGAGAGGTCCAGGTCCGCGAAGAGGTCCTCGCGGCCGTGCCCCTCCATGCCGATCAGCACGCTCTCGCGCCCGCACCAGCGGGCCAGGGTGCGGCCCAGGGCGCTCAGCAGCACGTCGTTGACCTGGGTGCGGTAGACGGCCGGGACCTGGCGCAGCAGCGCCTGCGTCGCCTGCTCGTCCAGGGTGACGCTGACCGTGGCCGCCGCGCCGTGGGTGTTCGGGCCCGGCCGGCCCGCGGGCAGCGCGGCGGGAGCCGCGGCGGTGCGGGTCCAGTACGGCGCGTCCGCGGACAGGCCGCCGGCGCGGGTGTGCTGCTCCAGCCGGGTGGCCCAGTGCGCGAAGGAGGTTCCCGCCGGGGGCAGTTCGGCGCTCCCGCCCGCCGCGGCCAGGCGGTGGGCCGCCGCGAGGTCGGCCAGCAGGATGCGCCAGGAGACGCCGTCCACGGCCAGGTGGTGGATGGTGAGGACGAGCTGGCCCGGCTCCCGCGCGCCGCGGTCGAAGAAGAGCACCCGGGCCAGGCGGCCCGCGGTGGGATCGAGGGCCGCCTGCGCCTGCTCGGTGGCGCGCTGCACCTCGGCCTCCAGGGCGGCGGGGTCGAGGCCGGCCGCCTCGTGCCGGGTGAAGACGCCCTGCGGCGCGTGGTCCAGCACCTCCTGGTACCAGCCGTCCTCGCCGCGGCGGAACCGGGTGCGCAGCGCGGCGTGGCAGCGCAGCACGGCCGCCACCGCCGCGCCGAGCGCCACGGGGTCGGTGCCCAGGGCGAGTTCGAGGCGCTGGGTCATGGTGAAGCGCAGCGCGTCGCCCGGGCGGCGGGCGTCCAGGTACCAGTGCTGGATGGGGGTGAGCGGGGCCTGACGGGGCGCCGGCTCGGCGCCGGGCACCTGCGCGGTGGCCACCTCGCCGACCCGCAGCGCGAGTTCGGCCACGCTCTGGTACCGGAAGACGTCCTTGGTGGTCAGGGCCAGCCCGGCGGCCCGGGCCCGCGAGACGATCTGGATGCTGAGGATCGAATCGCCGCCCAGCGCGAAGAAGTTGTCCTGCGCGCCGACCCGGGCCACGCCCAGCACCTCGGCCCAGATCGCGGCCAGCGCCTCCTCGGTGCCGGGGCGCGGCGCCAGGTAGGCGGTGGTGGTCTCGGGCCGGTCGGGCGGTGCGGGCAGCGCGCGGCGGTCGGTCTTGCCGCTGGTGGTGCGCGGGATCCCGGTCAGCGGCACGAACGCGGCGGGCACCATGTGGTCGGGCAGGGTGCGCCGCAGCCGGGCACGCAGTTCGTCGGCGGGCGGCACCCGCTCCCCGGCGGGCACCAGGTAGGCCACCAGCATCAGGCGCCCGGCGTGCTCACGGGCGATCACCGTGCAGTCGGCGACCTCCGGGTCGGCCAGGACGGCGGCCTCCACCTCCCCCGGCTCGATCCGGAAGCCGCGGATCTTGACCTGCTCGTCGACCCGGCCCAGGAACTCCAGCCGCCCCTGCGCGTCCCAGCGCGCCCGGTCGCCGGTGCGGTACATCCGCGCCCCCGGCGGCCCGAAGGGGTCGGGCAGGAAGCGGGCGGCGGTCAGGCCGGGCCGGTTCAGGTAGCCGCGGGCCACCTGCGCCCCGGCCAGGTGGAGCTCCCCCGGCATCCCCGGCGGTACCGGCCGCAGCGCCTCGTCGAGCAGGTGGGCGCGCAGGCCTCCGCCTGGGCGGCCGATCACCGGGCGTTCGGGGCTGTCGGTGCAGCGCCCGTAGACGGCGTCGACCGTGCACTCGGTGGGCCCGTACATGTTGTAGGCGGTGACGCCGAGGCCGGCCGCCGCGCACAGCTGCTGCCAGGCGGCGGCCGGGACGGCCTCGCCGCCCACCAGCAGCAGCCGCGGGTGGTGACGGCCGGGCGCGAGCAGCCCGGCGGCGGTGAGTTCGCGCAGGTAGGAGGGGGTGACGTTGACCAGGTCCAGGCGCCTTTCGGCGATCTGGGCGCAGAAGGCCTGCGGGTCCAGCCGCACCTCCTCGTCGATCAGGTGCACCTCCTGGCCGAGGGCCAGCAGCAGCGCGCCCTCCCAGCTGGTGTCGAAGGAGAACGAGGCGCTCAGCGCCATCCGCAGCCGGTGCCCGTCCGCGGTGTGCGGCTCGACCAGCGAGGTGCGGTGGTCCAGGCAGAGGTTGACCAGCTGGCGGTGCTCCACCAGGACGCCCTTGGGCCGGCCGGTGGAGCCGGAGGTGTAGATGATGTAGGCGCCGTGCTCGGGCAGCAGCGCCCCGGTGCGGTCCGCATCCGTCAGGTCGTGGGCGGGCAACTGCTCCCACGGCACCTCGCGCAGGCTCTCCGCCGTCAGCACGGTCTGCGGCCGGGCGTCCTCCAGCAGCAGGGCGGCCCGCTCGGCGGGCAGCTCCAGGTCGACGCAGAGCACGGTGGCGCCCGCCTTGAGCACCGCGAGGAGCGCCACCACCGCGTCCGCGGTGCGCGGCAGCCGCAGGGCGACCACCCGCTCCGGCCCCGCTCCCAGGCCCGCCAGGTGACGGGCGAGCCGGTTGGAGCGCTCGTTGAGGGCCGCGAAGTCGAGGGCGGCGTCCCGGGCCACCAACGCGGTGGCCCCCGGGGTGCGGGCCGCCTGGGCCTCGAAGAGCGCGGGGAAGGTGGCCCGGCTTGCGGGCAGCGCCGGGCCCCGCCCCCAGGCCAGTACCTGCTCCTGCTCATCGGCCGTCATCAGCGGCAGGGCGCCGACCGCGCGCTCCGGGTCCTCGGCCACCGCCGCCAGCAGGACCTGCAGCCGGGCGGCCAGGCCCGCGATGCTCGACGCGTCGAACAGGTCGGTGTTGTACTCCAGGTGCGCGGTCAGGCCGCCGTCCTGCTCGACGAAGTCGAAGGAGAGGTCGAAGGTCGCGCCGCGCACCGGCACCGACACCGGTGCCACGGCCAGCCCCGGCAGCCGGGGTGCCTCGGCGCCCAGGTTGTGCAGGGCCACCATCACCTGGAACAGCGGCGTGCGGCTGGTGTCGCGCTCGGGCTGCAGCGCGTCGACGACCTGCTCGAAGGGCACCTCCTGATGGGCGAACGCTTCCAGCACTGCGGTACGCGCCTGCGCCAGCAGCTCGCGGAACGACGCCTCGCGGCGCACCTGCCCGCGCAGCACCAGGGTGTTGACGAACATGCCGACCACGTCGTGCAGTTCGTGCCGCTCCCGGCCCGAGGCGACGGTGCCGACCGTGACGTCCGGCTGGCCGGCCCAGCGGGCGAGCAGCACCTGGCAGGCCGCCAGCAGGGTCATGTAGAGCGTGGCGTCGGCCTCCCGGCCGCGCTCGCGCAGCCGGGAGGTCAGCTCGGCGGGCAGCGTGACGGTCAGCAGCGCCCCCGCGCGGGTGCGCACCGCAGGGCGCGGCCGGTCGGTGGGCAGCTCCAGCGGCACCAGACCCGCGAGCGCCCGGCGCCAGTGCGCCAGGTCCGCCTCGGCGCGCTCGGTGCGGGCGCGCTGCCAGGCGGCGTAGTCGGCGTACCGCACGGGCAGCGCGGGCAGCACGGGTTCGCGCCGCTCGCAGGCCGCCGTGTACAGCTCGCCCAGGTCGCGGCCGAGCACCGCCATCGACCAGCCGTCGGTGACGATGTGGTGCACCGCCAGCGCGAGCACGTGCTCGTCCGCGGCCAGCCGCACCAGGCGGGCGCGCAGCAGCGGCCCGGCGGCCAGGTCGAAGGGCGTGGCGGCCAGGCGCTCCAGCAGCGCCTCCAGCGCCGCCGGGTCGTCCCCGGTCAGGTCGTGGAGCGTCAGCTCGACCGGCCGCGGCGGGTGCACCAGCTGGCGCGCCCGGCCGTCCTGCTCGGCGAAGGTGGTCCGCAGCGCCTCGTGCCGGGCCACCAGAGCGGTCAGGGCCGTGCGCAGCGCCTGCCGGTCGAGTCCGCCGCGCAGACGCAGCACGGACAGCGTCGTGTACTCGGTGCTGCCCGGCTCGAAGCGGTCCAGGAACCAGAGCCGCTGCTGGGCGTAGGACAGCGGCACCTCGGCGCCCTCGTCCACCGCGGGGATGACCCCCGCGGCGTCCGCGCCGACCGGGCCGGCGAGGGCGGCGGCCAGCTCCGCCAGCACCGGGTGGCTGAAGAGCAGCCGGGGCGAGACCTCGCCGCCGAAGGCCGCCCGCAGCCGGGAGGTGACCCTGATCGCCAGGATCGAGTCACCGCCGAGCGCGAAGAAGTTGTCCCCCGCGCCGACCTCCTCGGTGTCCAGCACCTGCGCCCACGCCTCGGCGACCAGGTGCTCGGCGCGGGTGCGCGGCGCGATGTGCTCGGGGCCGGCGGCGAAGCCGTCGGGCCCCGGCGCGGGCAGGGCGCGCCGGTCGAGCTTGCCGTTGACGGTCAGCGGCAGGGCCGCCATCGGGACGTAGGCGGCGGGCACCAGGTAGGCGGGCAGCAGCCGTTCGAGGTGGGCCCGCAGCTCGGCCGCGCCCGGCGGCGTCGGGCCCTCGCCCACCACGTGGGCCACCAGGCGGCGGGTGCCGGCGCCGTCCTGGTACACGCCGACGGTCGCCTCGCGCACGCCCGGGTGGGTGTGCAGCGCGGCCTCGATCTCGCCGGGCTCGATCCGGTAGCCGCGGATCTTCACCTGCTGGTCGGCCCGCCCCAGGTACTCCAGCGTGCCGTCCGCGCGCCAGCGCGCCCGGTCGCCGGTGCGGTACATCCGGCTGCCCGGCGCCCCGAACGGGTCGGCCACGAAGCGGGTGGCCGTCAAGCCCGGGCGGTTCAGGTAGCCGCGCGCCAACCCCTCGCCCGCCACGTACAGTTCGCCCACCGCGCCGGCGGGCACCGGCGCGCGGTCGGCGTCCAGCACGTACACGCGCAGGTCGGCGATGCCGGTGCCGATCGGCCCCGGGCCGCCCGCGGCGGCCGTCGCGGCGTCCAGTTCGGCGTGGGTGACGTGCACGGTGGTCTCGGTGATGCCGTACATGTTCACCAGCCGCGGCGCGTCCTGCGGGTGGCGGGCGTACCAGTGGGCGAGCCGGGTCACCTCCAGCGCCTCGCCGCCGAAGACGACCGTGCGCAGCGCCAACCGGTCACCGAGATCGGGGTGTTCGGCGTCCGCGCGGATCAGCGGGTAGAACGCCGAGGGGGTCTGGTTGAGGACGGTGACCTGCTCCTCGGCCAGCAGGCGCAGGAAGTCCTCCGGCGAGCGGGCGGTGTCCTCGGGCACCACCACCAGCCGACCGCCGTGCAGCAGCGGGCCCCACAGCTCCCAGACCGAGAAGTCGAAGGTGTAGGAGTGGAAGAGCGTCCACACGTCGTCCGCGCCGAAGCCGAACAGCCCCTGGGTCCGGTCGAACAGCCGCACCACGTTGGCGTGCGGCACCACGACGCCCTTGGGGCGGCCGGTGGAGCCGGAGGTGAAGATCGCGTAGGCCGGGCTGTCCGGCAGCGGCCGGTGCGCGGCGGGCAGCGCGGCGGCCGGGCGAAGTGCCAGGTCGGCCCGCACCTGCGCCTCGTCCAGTGCCACCACCGGGACCGCGCTGCTGCCCGCGAGTTGCGGTGAGAGCGCCACCAGCGCCACCGGCCGGGCGTCGTCCAGCAGCTGGGCCAGGCGCTCGGCGGGCAGCTGCGGATCCAGCGGCAGATAGGCCGCGCCCGTCTTGAGGACGGCCAGCACCGCGACCACCTGGTCGACCGAGCGCGGCAGCGCGAGGGCCACGAACCGCTCGGGCGCGGCGCCGAGTTCGGCCAGCCGGTGGGCGAGCCGGCCGGCCCGCGCGTCCAGGGTCGCGTAGTCCAGCCGGTCCTCGCCACAGCTGACGGCCGGGGCCCGCGGGGTGCGGGCGGCCTGCGCCTCGAAGAGGTCCACCAGGGTCCGGGCGGGCCGGCCCTGCGCGGTGCCGTTCCAGTCCACCAGGATGCGGCGCCGCTCCTCCTGGCTCGTCCAGGCGAGCGCGCGCAGCGGGCGCTCGAGGCCGTCGGCGAGCCCGGTGAGCAGCAGGCAGAGCCGCTCGGCCAGGGTGCGCACGGTCGCGGCCTCGAAGAGCCGCGGGTCGTAGGCGAGGTCGAAGCCCAGCACCTCGCCCTGGTAGGCGCGCAGCACCAAGGGGTAGTTGGTGGCGTCGTGGGAGGAGACCTCGGCGAGGCGCACACCGGAGTCGGCGGCGCGGCCGGCGTCGAAGGGGTAGTTCTCGAAGGCGACCATGCTCTCGAAGAGCGCGCCGCCCGAGGGCACCTCGCTGAACCCGGTCAGCTCGGCGAGCGAGACGGCGGCGAAGCGCCGGGCCTCGGCCTGCGCCTGCTGCAGCTCGGCCAGCCAGGCCGCGGCGGTCCGCGCGCCGTCCACCCGGACCCGGGTGGGCAGGGTGTTGATGAACATGCCGATCATCGACTCGACGCCCGGCAGGTCGTCCGGTCGACCCGAGACGGTGGTGCCGAAGAGCACGTCCGGCTCGTCGCTGTAGCGCGACAGCAGCAGCGCCCAGGCGCCCTGCACCAGGGTGTTGAGCGTCAGCCCGGCCTGCCGGGCGGTGCGGGCCAGGCGGGCGGAGGCCTGCTCGGAGAGCGCGGCCGTGTGCACCCCGGCCGACCGGACGGCCTGCTCGGGGCGCCGCGGGTGGTCCGCCGGCAGCGCGGTCACCGTGGCGAAGCCGTCCAGCACACCGCGCCAGTGCGCGCGGGCGGCCTCGGTGTCCTGCTCGGCCAGCCAGCGCACGTAGTCGCCGAACGGGCGGCGCACGGCGGGCCGCACCGGGGTGCCGGCGGTCAGGGCCGCGTACTCCTCGAACACCTCGGTGAGCACCTGGGCCAGGCTCCAGCCGTCCAGGATCAGGTGGTGCGAGGTCCACAGCAACTGGACCTGTTCGTCGGGCAGGTGGACCAGGGTGAGGCGCATCAGGGGTGCGACGGCGATGTCCAGGCCCTGGGCAAGGTCGGCGGCGCGCAGCGCGGCCAGCTGCTGCGCGCGCTCGCCCGCACCGGCCGCGCGCAGGTCCAGGTGGACCACCGGGACGCGCACCTCGCGGTGCACCACCTGCAGCGGGACGGGCACGCCCTCCCACACCACCGAGGTGCGCAGCGCGGGCGTGCGGTCGGCGACCCGCTGCCAGGCCGCGGCCAGCGCCGCGGGGTCGCCGACGCCCGCCAGGAGCAGGGCGGCCTGGTCGACGTAGACGTCCTGCGCGTCGCCGACCAGGCGGTGGAAGAGCATGCCCTCCTGCAGCGGGGTCAGCGGCAGCAGGTCCGCCACCTGCCGCCCGTCGCCCACCAGCCGGTCCACGGCCGCCTGATCGAGGCGGGCGAGCGGGAAGTCGGAGGGGGTGCGTCCACCGGCCCCCGGGCGGGCGCAGTGCTCGACGACGGCGGCCAGCGCGGCGGTCATCGCGTGCGCCAGGGAGCGGACGGTGGCGGTGTCGTGCACCTGGTCGCTGTAGTGCCAGGTGATCTCCAACTCCCCGTCGGCCACCACGGCGGAGATGTCGAGCAGGTGGTCCAGCGGCTCCTCGGGGTCGATGTCGCGGCCCGGCACCTCGCCGGCGGGGGCGAAGTCCCCGCCGGCGGCGGCCGTCCACTGGCCGTGGTAGTTGAAGCACACCTGCGGCAGCGCGGCCCGGCCCAGCGCGCGGGCGTCGGGGTGGGGCGAGCCGAGGCGGGCCAGCGCCTCGTAGCTGAGGCCGCGCCGGGGCACCGCCCGCAGCAGCTCCTTGACCGTCTTCAGGGTGGTGGCCCAGTCGGGGGCCACCGTGAGGGTGACGGGGTACTGGGAGGTGAACCAGCCGACCGTGCGGGAGAGGTCCAGGTCGGCTGCGCCGAGCTCCTCGCGGCCGTGGCCCTCCAGCGTGACGGCCACCTGGTCGGTGCCCGTCCAGTCGGCCAGCACCCGGCCCAGCGCGCTCAGCAGCACGTCGTTGACCTGGGTGCGGTAGACGCCGGGCACCTCGCGCAGCAGCGCCTCGGTGGTGGCCCGGTCGACCCGGGTGCGCAGGGTGCGCACCGAGCCGGCCAGCGGGGTGCCGGGACGGTCCACCGGCAGCGGGGCCACCGCGGCCCGGGTCTGGGCGGTCCAGTGCGGCAGGTCCTCGTCCAGGCCGCCGGCCCGCACGTGTGCGGCCAGGGCGTGGGCCCAGTCGGTGAACGCGGTCTGCTCGGGGGCAAGGCTCACCGGTCCGCCGGCCACCGCCTGGCGGTAGGCGCCCGCCAGGTCGGCCAGCAGCACCCGCCAGGAGACGCTGTCCACGGCCAGGTGGTGGGCCGTCAGGAAGAGCCGGGGCCGGGCCCCGTCCGGCGCGGGCAGCAGGACGGCGCGCAGCAGGGCGCCGGTGGCCGGGTCCAGCTGCGCGCGGGCGGCGTCGGCCGCGGCGGCGGCATCGGCAGCAGCAGCGTCGGCGTCGGCGGCCGGGTCGTGCCGGGTCAGCAGGCCGGTGGCCGCGCCCGCGCCGGGCTGCTGCCGCCAACTGCCGTCCTCGGCGCGGGTGAAGCGGGTGCGCAGCGCCGGGTGCGCGGCCACCAGCGCGTGCAGCGCCTGCGCCAGGGCGCGCTCGTCCAGGTCGTGCGGCAGGTCCAGCAGCATCGACATGGTGAAGTGGCGCAGCGGTCCGTGGGTGGCGAGGAACCACCCCTGCACCGGGGTCAGCGGGGCCGGGCCCTGCTCGCGCACCCGGGGGGCGGGGGCCGGGTCGGCGGGGCGGCGGGCGGCGGCGACCAGGTCGGCGACCGTCTGGTGGCGGAAGACGTCGCGCGAGCTGAGCTGCAGGCCCGCCGCGCGGGCGCGGGAGACGGCCTGGATGCTCAGGATCGAGTCGCCGCCCAGCTCGAAGAAGTTGTCGGTGACGCCCACCCGGGCCACCCCGAGCACCTCGGCCCAGATGGCGGCCAGGGTCTGCTCCTCGGGGGTGCGCGGCGCGGTGAACTCCCGCTCGTGCGCCTCGGCCCCGGGGTCCGGGGCGGGCAGCGCGCGGCGGTCCAGCTTGCCGCTGACGGTCAGCGGCAGCGCCGGCAGCGCGGTGAACGAGGAGGGCACCAGGTGGTCGGGCAGCACCCGCCGCAGGGCCGCGCGCAGCTCGGCGGCCGACGGTGCGGCGCCCGCCGTGACGGGCACGACGTAGGCCGCCAGGCGCAGGTGGCCGTGGGCGTCGGGCAGCGCGAGGACGGCGGCGGCGGCGAGCTCCGGCAGGTCGAGCAGGGCCGCCTCCACCTCGCCCGGCTCGATCCGGTGGCCGCGCACCTTGACCTGGTCGTCCGCACGCCCCAGGTACTCCAGCTGCCCGTCCGCCGTCCAGCGGGCCAGGTCGCCGGTGGCGTACATCCGGGAGCCGGACGGCCCGAACGGGTCGGCCACGAAGCGGGCGGCGGTCGGCCCCGGCCGGTTCGCGTAGCCGCGGGCCAGCTGCGCCCCCGCCAGGTACAGCTCCCCGCTCACCCCGGGCGGCACCGGCTGCAGCCGGTCGTCCAGCACGTACGCCCGCACACCCGGCAGCGCGCGCCCGACCAGCGGGCGGTCCTGGTCCGCGATCCGGCAGGCCGCCGCGTCGACGGTGCACTCGGTGGGGCCGTAGAAGTTGTAGGCGGTCACCCGCGGGTGACCGGCCAGTTCGCGCCACAGGGCCGGGCCCACCGCCTCGCCGCCGAGCATCAGCACCCGCGGGCAGTGCCGGGGGTCGCTGAGCAGCCCGGCGGGCAGCAGCTGGCCCAGGTAGGTGGGCGTCAGGTCCAGGAAGTCGATGCGGTGGCGCACCACGTACTCCACCAGCGCGCCCGCGTCCATCCGGGTGTCCTCGTCCACCAGGTGCAGCGGGTGGCCGTCGGCCAGCAGCAGCACCCCCTCCAAGGAGGTGTCGAAGGAGAAGGAGGCCGTCAGCGCCACCCGCAGCGGGCCGCCGCCCGCCTCGGCGACGAAGCCCGCCCGGTGCGCGGCCAGCAGGTTCAGCATCGCGCGGTGCTCCACCGCGACGCCCTTGGGGCGGCCGGTGGAGCCGGAGGTGTACAGGAGGTAGGCGGTGTTCGCCGGGCGCAGCGGGGCGTGGCGCTCCGCGTCGCCCGGGTTCGTGTCGGGGGCGGTGGCGGGCACCGCGGCCAGCGCCTGCTCGTCGAGCACCAGCGCCGGGCGGGCGTCGGCCAGCAGGTGGCGCACCCGTTCCTCGGGCAGCGCCCGGTCCAGCGGCAGGTAGCCCGCGCCGGCCTTCCAGACGGCGAGGATCGCCACGACCAGGTCGGCGGTGCGCGGCAGCCGCAGCGCCACCAGCTGCTCGGGGCCCGCGCCCCGGGCGATGAGGTGGTGGGCGAGCCGGTTGGCGCGGGCGTTGAGGGCGGCGTAGTCGAGCCGCTCGTCGCCGGCGACCAGGGCCAGGGCGTGCGGGTCGGACGCCGCCCGGCGCTCGAATAGTTCGGGGTAGGCGATGGACTCGACGGGCAGCGCAGGGGCGTGCCGCTCCCGCGTCAGCTCGCGCACCTGCTGCGCCGAGAGCAGCGCCACCGTGCCCAGCGGGCGGTCCGGTTCGGCGCTCGCGCCCGCCAGCAGCCGCAGCAGCTGGTCGGCCATCCGCTCGGCGGTGGCCGCCTCGAAGAGGTCGGCGCGGTACTCCAGCAGGCCGGTCAGCTGCTCGCCGTCCGGCACGAACTCCACGCTCAGGTCGAAGGTGGCGGCCTGGCGCGGCACGTCCACCGGCGAGACGGCCAGGCCCTGCGGGGCGCCGGCGGCGGGCGGCGCGGGGTGCAGCAGCACCATCACGTCGAACAGCGGGTTGCGGCCCGCCTCGCGGGGCGCGCCCACCGCCTCGACCAGCCGCTCGAAGGGCGCCTCGCCGTGTGCGAAGGAGTCGTTGACGGTCTCGGCGCAGCTCGCCAGCAGGGTGCGGAAGGAGTCGGTGGACGCGACCGGGGTGCGCAGCACCACCGTGTTGACGAAGCAGCCGACCGCCCGTTCCAGCTCGGTGCGCGCGCGTCCGGGGGTCAACGAGCCCACCGTGATGTCCTGTTGGCCGGACCAGCGGGCCAGCAGCGCCTGGGTGGCGGCCACCAGCGCGGTGTGCAGCGTGGTGTGCTGCTCGGCGGCCAGCTCGCGCAGCCGGGCCACCAGCGGCGCGGGCACGGTGAAGCCGTGGATCGCCCCGGGTCCGGCCTCCTCGCCGCGGCGCGGGTGGTCCAGCGGCAGCGCGGGTGCCATCGCGCCGGCCAACTGGTTCTTCCAGTAGGCGAGATGACCTTCCAGTCTGGCACCGGAGAGCTGCTCGCGCTGCCAGGCGGCGAAGTCCGGGTACTGCGTCGCCACCGCCGCGAGCGCCGGCTCGGCGCCCCGGGCGAGCGCGTCGTAGGCGGTGCACAGCTCGTCCAGGACCACGCCCATCGACCAGCCGTCGGTGACGATGTGGTGCGCGGTCAGCAGCAGCACGTGCGAGCCGGCCGGCTCGCGCACCAGCAGCGCCCGCAGCACCGGGCCCTGGCAGAGGTCGAAGGGGCGCGAGTACTCGGCCAGCAGGGTCGCGTCCAGGGCCTGCGGCCCGGTCAGTTCCTGGACGGGCAGCGGCAGCGGCTGCGCCGGGTGGACGGTCTGCGCCAGGCGGCCGTCACTCTCCTCGAAGGTGGTGCGCAGCGCCTGGTGGCGCTCCACCACCAGCGCCAGCGCCCGGGCCAGCGCCTCGCGGTCCAGCGGCCCGGTGAAGCGCACGGCGACGGCGCTGTTGTAGCGGGGGTCGCCGGGGCTCAGCCGGTCCAGGAACCACAGGCGCTGCTGGACGAAGGAGAGCGGCAGCGGGCGGGTGCGGTCGGCCTGCGGGATGCCCCGGCCGGCGGTGGCGGCACCCTCGCCGCCGCCGGTGCGTCCGGCCAGCCGGCGGCGCAGCGCCTCCTGGAGGTCGGCGGGCAGGGCCGCGGCGCGGTCGCGCTTCGAAGACGTCATGGTCGTCCGTTCCTCACCGTTCGTCATCGTCGTGGTCGCCGTGGGCGGCGGCTTCGAGTTCGCTGAGCACCTGGTCCTCCACCAGCTCCGCGAATGCGGCCACCGTGCGCGAGACGAGGACGTCGCGGGGGGTGAGCGCGAGCGCGAAGGCGTCGTTGGCCCGGGAGGCGATCAGCAGGGCGCGCATGGAGTCGCCGCCGAGCAGGAAGAAGTCGTCCGTCACGCCGACCGCCGTCGCCAGGGTCTCGGCCCAGATGGCCGCCACCGCCTCCTCGGTGGGCGTGCGCGGTGCCAGGTGCTCGGCCGGCTCCGCCTCGGCGGGGGTGGGGTCGGGCAGCGCCGCCCGGTCGGTCTTGCCGTTCTCGGTGAGCGGGAACCGCTCCAGCACCGCGAACGCCGAGGGGACCATGTAGCCGGGCAGCGAGCGGGCGACCAGCGCGCGCAGCTCGGCGCCGCCCGGCTGCTCGGCGCCCGGGACGGCGAGCAGGTGGGCGACCAGGCGCGGCTGCCCCGTGTCGTCCTCGCGCACGCTCACCACCGCGTCCACGACGCCCGGGTGGCGCACCAGGGCGGCCTCCACCTCGCCCGCCTCGATGCGGTGGCCGCGCAGCTTGAGCTGGTGGTCGGTGCGGCCCAGGTAGTGCAGCTCGCCGTGGGCGTCGCGGCGCACCCGGTCGCCGGTGCGGTACATCCGGGTGCCCGGTGCGCCGAACGGGTCGGCGGTGAAGCGGGTGGCGGTCAGGCCCGGGCGGCCCAGGTAGCCGCGGGCCAGGGCCGCCCCGCTCAGCCACAGCTCCCCCGGCACGCCGTCGGGCACCGGGCGCAGCCGGGCGTCCAGCACGTAGGCGCGGGTGCCGGGCAGCGGGCGGCCGATCGGCGGCGCGGCGCCGTCGGCCAGCAGCGGCGCCGACCAGGTGGCGACCACGGTGGCCTCGGTGGGCCCGTAGGAGTTGACCATGCGGTGGTGCGGGGCCCAGCGGGCCACGAGTTCGGCGCCGCACGCCTCCGCGCCCACCACCAGGGTCTTCAGGGCGGGCAGCGTGCCCGCCGCCTCGGCCGCCACGGTGGCCAGCGCGGCCGGCGGCAGCAGGGTGTGGGTGATGCGCTCCTCCCGCAGCACCTGGGCGAGTTGGGCGCCGAGCAGCGGGCCGGGAGCCGGGATCACCAGGCGGGCGCCGTGCGGCAGCGACATGCACAGCTCCAGGACGCAGGCGTCGAAGCTGGGCGTGGCGAAGGCCAGCACCCGGTCCCCCGGGGCCACCTGGTAGTGCGCGGCCTCGGCCGCGGCGAAGGCCGCGAGCCCACGGTGGGTGACCAGCACGCCCTTGGGGGTGCCGGTCGAGCCGGAGGTGTAGATCACGTAGGCCGGGTCGTCCAGGTCGAGCGGGCGCCGGCGGTCCGCGTCGGTGGGCCGGTGGTCGGGCACGCCCTGCGGTGCCGCGAGCAGCTCGGCGACCTCCTTGGCGTCCAGGGTCAGCGCGGGGCGGGCGTCCCGCAGCATCAGCTCCACCCGCTCGTCCGGGTAGCCCGGGTCGACGGGCAGGAAGGCGGCGCCCGCCTTCGCCACCGCCAGCTGGGCGAGCACCATGTCCGCCGAGCGCGGCAGCAGCAGGGCGACCAGGTCGCCGGGGCCCGCGCCGCGGGCGATCAGGCGGTGCGCCAGCCGGTTGGCGTGCCGCTCGGCCTCGGCGAAGGAGAGCTTCGGCCCGGCGCCGCTCAGCGCCACCGCGGCCGGCCACCGGTCGACCGCGGCCTCCACCAGCGCGGGCAGGGTGGCCGCGGGCGCCGGGGCGAGCGGCGGGCGCGCCGTGCCGCGCAGCAGGTGGGCCCGCTGCTCGGCGGGCAGCACGTCGAGGTCGTCCAGGCGCGCCGTGCCGTCGCCGGCGGCCAGGGCGGTCAGCGTGTGCAGCAGCTGGCCGGCCAGCGCTTCGGCGGTGGCCGGCTCGAAGCAGCGGGCGTCGTAGCCGAGTTCCACGCTGAGCCGGTCACCGGGGGAAATGACCACGGTCAGGGGGTAGTTGGTGGCCTCCCGGGCGTCCAGGTCGCGGATCCGCAGGCCGTGGGCGCCGGCCGTGGCGTCCCCGACCGGGTAGTTCTCGAAGACCACCAGGCTGTCGAAGAGCGGCGTCCCCGGGGGCACCTCGCCCAGCGCGTGGATCTCGCCCAGTGGCAGGTGGTCGAACCGGCGGTCCTCCGCGCGCGCCTGCTGCACCTCGCGCAGCCAGGCACCGCTGGCGGCCCGACCGTCGACGGTGACCCGCGCGGGCAGCGTGGTGATGAAGAGCCCCACGATGGTGTCGGCGCCGATCAGGTCGGTGGGCCGGCCGGAGACGGTGGTGCCGAAGCAGACCTGCGCCTCGCCGCTCCAGCGCGACAGCAGCAGTGCCCAGGCGCCCTGCACCAGGGTGTTGAGGGTCAGCCGGTGGCGGCGGGCGAACGCGGTGAGCCGGCCGGTGGCGGCCTCGTCGAGCTGCTGGGAGAGCCAGTCGGCGGAGCGGGCCGTGGTGTGCTGCTCGGGCCGGCGGTCGTAGGGCAGCGCGGTGGGCGCGCTCAGGCCCGCCAGCGTCTGGCGCCAGTGCTCGACCGCGCGGTCGGTGTCGCGGGCGGCCAGCCAGGCCGCGTAGTCACCGAAGGGCCGGCGCTCGGGCAGGCTCGGCCGCTCGCCCCGCGCCAGCGCGGCATGGGCGGCCAGCACGTCGCCCAGGACGTGGAAGACGCTCCAGCCGTCCAGCAGGACGTGGTGGAAGGTCCACACCACCCGCACCGTCCGGGGCGCGAGCCGGACCAGGGCCAGGCGCAGCAGCGGGGCCTGCTGCAAGGTCAGTTCGGCCCGCTGGTCGGCGAAGAGCTTCGCCAGCTCGGCCTGGCAGCGCTCGGCCGGCAGCCCGCTCCAGTCGTGCTCGGTCACCGGCAGCTCCACCTGCCGGTGCACCACCTGCAGCGGTACCGGCACGCCGGTCAGCGCCACGGCGGTGCGCAGCACCGGGGTGCGGTCGACCACGTGCTGCCAGGCGGCGGCCAGCGCGGCCGGCTCGCCCACGCCGTCCAGCACGAAGGTGATCTGCTCGATGTAGAGGCCGCTGTCCGCCTCGTCCAGGCCGTGCACGACCATGCCGGTCTGGGTGGGGGTCAGCGGGTACACCTCCGCCACCTGCCGGCCGGTGCCGACCAGCCGGTCCACGCCTGCCTGGTCCAGCCGGGCGAGCGGGAAGTCGGAGGGGGTACGGCCGCCGGCCCCGGGCTCGGCGCAGTGCGCGACGATCGCCCGCAGCTCCTCGGCCAGTTCGGCCGCGAGCCGGGCCACGGTCTCGCGCCGGTGGACCTCGCCGGAGTAGGACCAGGTGAACTCCAGCCGCCCCTGGCTCACCTGCCCGAGCACGTCCAGCAGGTGCGGCCGCTGTGCCGAGCGGTCCATCCCGCCGGTGAGCGGGCCGTGCGGCCCGAGCAGCAGGCCGCCCGGGGCGGGGCTCCAGTCCTGGCGGCCCAGGTAGTTGAAGCCGATCTGCGGCAGCGCGGGCAGCTGCGGGCCGGGCGCGGGGTGCAGGTGGCGCAGCGCGCCGTGGCCCAGCCCGCCGCGCGGCACGGCCCGCAGGTTCTCCTTGACCGCCTTCAGCGCGCTGCCCAGGTCGGCCCGGCGGGGCACGTCCAGGGCGAGGGGGTACATCGTGGTGAACCAGCCCACCGTGCGGGCGAGGTCGACGTCGGCGAAGAGCTCCTCGCGGCCGTGGCCCTCCAGCGCCACCGCCACCCGGTCCCGCCCGGTCCAGCGGGCCAGCACCCGGCCCAGCGCGCACAGCAGCACGTCGTTGACCCGGGTGCGGTAGACCTCCGGCACCTCCTGGAGCAGCCGGCGGGTCTCCTCGGCGTTCAGGGCGACGGTCAGCGAGCGCTCGGTGGCGCCGGTGTTGGCGCCGGGCAGGTCCCGGGGAAGCTCGCCCGCGGTGTCGCGCCCGGTCTCCTGCCAGTGGGCGAGTTCGTCGTCGAAGCCGCCGGCCGCGGTGTGCGCGGCCAGCTTGTGGACCCAGGCGCGGAACGAGGTGCTCTTGGGCCCGAGGTCGGGCCGCTCGCCCGCGCGCAGCGCCTGGTGGGCGCGCTCCAGGTCGGTGAGGATCAGCCGCCAGGAGACCGCGTCCACCACCAGGTGATGGGCCGCCAGCAGCAGGACCGGGGGCCGGTCCTGGCCCCGGCGGCAGAGCGCGGCACGCAGCAGCTCCCCTGCCGCCAGGTCGAATCCGTCGGCCAGCTCCTCGGTCAGCGCCGCCAGCCGTGCCTCGGCGTCCGCCTCGCCGGACAGGTCGTGCACCCGCAGGTCGGGGGCCGCGCCGGGGGCGCTGCCGTACTGGCGCCACTCCCCCTGGCCGGCCGCCTCGAAGCGCAGGCGCAGCGCGTCGTGGTGGTCCAGCACGGCGGCCAGCGCGGCGCGCAGCAGTGCCTCGTCCGGGTCGGCGGCGAGCTCGAAGGAGACCGCCTGGGTGAGGCGGGCCGGATCGCCGCCGAGGGTGTCGAAGAGCCAGTGCTGGACGGGGCCGAGCGGGACCTCGCCCACCACCGCGCCCTGCTCGGCGGCGACCGCCGCGACCGGCGCGTGCTCGGCGGCCAGCGCGAGTTCGGCCAGCGTCTGGTGGGCGAACAGGTGCCGGGGGGTGAGCGACAGGCCCGCGCGGCGGGCGGCCGAGACGATCTGGATGCCCAGGATCGAGTCCCCGCCGAGCGCGAAGTAGTTGTCGTCGGCGTGCACCTCGGGCACGCCCAGTACCTCGGACCAGATCGCGGCGAGCGTCTGCTCCGCGCCGGTGCGCGGCGCCCGCTCGCCACCGCCGGCCGGGGCGGCCCAGCGCGGCTCGGGCAGCGCGCGCCGGTCGAGCTTGCCGGTGGCGCCCAGCGGCAGCCGCGCGAGCGGCACCACCACGGCGGGCACCAGGTGCTCGGGCAGCGTGCGGCCGAGGAAGGCGCGCCAGCCGGCGGCATCGGGCAGCTCGCCGTCGCGGGCGACCGCGTAGCCCACCAGGCGGCGGTGGCCCTCGTGCTCCACCACCCGGGCCGCGGCGGCCGCCACCCTGGGGTGGCGTGCCAGCGCGGCCTCCACCTCGCCGAGTTCGATCCGGAAGCCGCGCACCTTCACCTGGTCGTCACTGCGCCCGACGTAGACCAGGTCGCCCTCGGCGCTCCAGCGCACCAGGTCGCCGGTGCGGTACATCCGCTCGCCCGGCGCGCCGAACGGGTCGGCGACGAAGCGCTGCGCGGTCAGGCCCGGGCGGCGCAGGTAGCCGCGGGCCACGCCGGTGCCGGCCAGGAACAGCTCCCCGGGCGCGCCGACGGGCACCGGGCGCAGCCGCTCGTCCAGCACGTAGGCCCGGGCGCCGCCGACCGGCCGCCCGATCGGCGGGTCGCGGTCGGGGTCGGCGGGGTCGCAGGTGAAGGCGGTGGCGTAGACGGTGGCCTCGGTGGGGCCGTAGATGTTCAGCACCCGGCAGCCGGGGACCGCCGCGCGCACCTGGCGCACGGTCCGGGCGGGCAGGCCCTCGCCCGCCAGCACCACCGTCTCGGCGGTCAGTTGGAGGGCGTCCTCGGCCAGCAGCCGGCCCAGCGCCGAGGGCACCGCGCTGAGCAGTCCGGCCCGCCACGGCTCGGGGCGCTCGGCCAGCGCCAGCAGGTCGCGGACGATCTCCACGCAGCCGCCCGAGAGCAGCGGCGCGAAGATCTCGAACACCGAGACGTCGAAGTTGAGCGAGGTGGCGGCCACCACGTGGGCCAGGCCCCGGCCGGCGAACTCGGCGGCGGCCCAGTCGGTCAGAGCCAGCACCGAGGCGTGGGCGACCACCACGCCCTTGGGGCGGCCGGTGGAGCCGGAGGTGTGGATCACGTAGGCGGGGTGCTCCGGCCGCAGGGCGGCCCGCCGCTCGTCGTCGCCGAGCGCGGCGCCCGAGGCGGCGGCCAGCTGCGCCGCGCACGCGGGGTCGTCCAGCACGATCCGGGTGAACGTGGCCTGCGGCAGCCGCTCGGCGCCGGCGGTGCTGGTGATGACGGCGTCGGGCCGCACGTCCTCGAAGAGGAACGCGATGCGCTCGGCCGGGTAGCCCGGGTCCACCGGCAGGTAGCCGGCGCCGCTGCCGAGGACGGCGAGCAGCGCCACCACCAGGTCGGCGGTGCGCGGCAGCGCGAGCGCGACGAAGCGCTCGGGCCCGGCGCCGGCGGCGATCAGCAGCCGGGCCAGCCGGTTGGCGCGCTCGGCCACCTCCCGGTAGGTCAGCGCCTGGTCGCCGCAGCGCACGGCCACCGCCTCGGGGGTGCGCGCGGCCTGGCGGGCGAAGGCCTCGGGCAGCGTGGCGTGCGGTGCTTCGGTCACCGTCCCGCCGAAGCGCCGCAGGAGTGCGCGGCCCTGCTCGGGCTCCAGCAGCGGCAGTTCGGCGAGCGGGCCGGTCAGGCCCGCGGCCATCGCCGCCAGCAGGGTGCGCAGGCTCGCCCCGATGCCCTCGACGGTGGCGGCGTCGAAGGCGGCCGGGTCGTAGTCGAGGTTGACGGTCAGGGCCTCGCCGGGGGCGACCACCACGCTGAGCGGGTAGCTGGTCGGCTCCACGTCGCGTTCCGACTCGACCGACAGGCCGTGCCGGGCCACCGCGTCCTCGTCGAACGGGTAGTTCTCGAAGACCACGATGCTGTCGAACAGGCTCGTCCCGCCGGGCACCTCGCTCCAGGACTGGAGCTGGGCGAGCGAGACGAAGTCGTGCCGCCTGGCCTCGGACTGGGCGGCCTGCAGCTCGCGCAGCCAGTCGAGCAGCGGGCGTTCGGCCGCGATCCGCACCCGGGTGGGCTGGGTGTTGATGAACAGGCCCACCATCGAGGTGACGCCCGCCAGTTCGGCGGGCCGGCCGGAGACGATGGTGCCGAACACCACGTCCTCGCCGCCGCCGTAGCGCGAGAGCAGCAGCGCCCAGGCGCCCTGCACGACGGTGTTGACGGTCAGCCCCGCCTGCTGGGCCTGCTCCCGCAGCCGCGCCGACAGCCCGCTCTCCAGCGTCACCCGCACCGAGGACGAGGAGGAGGCGCGGTGCGCCTCGGCGGGGCGCCGGTCGCGGGGCAGTTCGGTCGGGGCGAGGAAGCCGGCCAGGCTCTCGCGCCAGTACCGCTCGGCCGCGGCGGTGTCCTGAAGGGCCAGCCAGCGCAGGTAGTCGGCGAAGGGGGCGCGTTCGGGCAGCTGCGGGCGGCCTCCGGTGGTGAGGGCGGCGTAGCGCTCGCACACCTCGTCGAAGACCTGGGCCGCGCTCCACCCGTCGAGCAGCACGTGGTGGAAGGTCCACACCAGCCGCACCCGGGTCGGCGAGAGCCTGATCAGGGCCAGGCGCATCAGCGGCGCGGTGCCCAGGTCGATGCCCGATTCGCGGTCCTCGGCGAGCAGGCGGGCCGTCGCGCGTTCGGCGTCCTCGCCCGGCTGCCCGCTCCAGTCGTGGTGCGTCACCGCGACGGTGGCCCGCGGCCGCACGATCTGCACCGGCTCGGCGCTCTCCTGCCAGGCCAGTTCGGTCCGCAGGATCGGGTTGGCGTCCGCGGTCCGCTGCCAGGCCTCGGCCAGCGCGCGCGGGTCGGTGACGCCGTTCAGCACCAGCTGCACCTGGTTGACGTAGGTGCGCCCGTGCGGGTCCAGCAGGCTGTGGAAGAGCATGCCCGCCTGCATCGGCGTCAGCGGGTAGAGGTCCGCCACCGCGCGGCCGTCGCCGACCAGCCGGTCCACGGCCGCCTGGTCGAGGCGGGCGAGCGGGAAGTCGGAGGGGGTACGGCCGCCGGCCCCGGGCCGGGCGCAGTGGGCGACGATGCCCTCCAGCGCGTGCAGCATGCCCTCGGCGAGCGAGGCGACGGTCGTCTCGCGGTGCCGGGCGCTGCTGTAGTACCAGCCGATCTCCAGCTCGTCGTCCTCGACCCGGGCCACCACGTCCAGCAGGTGCGGGCGCGACGTGCCGGGCGCCTCCGCGCCGCCCAGGCCGCCGGGGACGGCGCGGACCAGGGCGGCGCCGTCCCTGCCGTCTGCGGCCGCCTCCGCGGCCTCGGCGGCCCAGGCGAAGCGGCCCAGGTAGTTGAAGCTGATGCCGGGGGTCTTCGCACCGGCCAGGCTCTCCTCGCGGCCCAGGTAGCGCAGCGCGCCGTAGCCCAGGCCCTGGTCCGGCACCGCCCGCAGCTGTTCCTTGACCGACTTCAGCGCGGTGTCCCAGTCCCCCTCGGGCAGCTGCAGGGCGACCGGGTAGAGGCTGGTGAACCAGCCCACCGTGCGGGAGAGGTCGACGTCCTCGAACAGGTGGTCGGCGCGGCCGTGCCCCTCCAGGCCGACCGCCACGGTGCGCCGCCCGGTCCACCGGGCCAGCACCTGGCCGAGGGCGGTGAGCAGCACGTCGTCGATCCGGGTGCGGTAGACCCCGGGCACCTGGCGCAGCAGCGCGTCGGTGCGCTCGCGGTCCAGCCGGACCGTCACCACCCGGGTCTCGGCGATGGTGTTCGGGCCCTCGCCGTCCTGCGGCAGCGGGACGGCGCACTGGCGGGCGACCGCCTCCCAGTGGGCGCGCTGGTCCGCGAAGCCGCCGCCGGCGAGGTGCGCGCGCAGCCGGCGCGTCCACTCGCGCACCGAGGTGGTGCGGGCGGGCAGGCGCAGCGGGCGGCCTTCGGCGGCCTGCCGGTAGGCGGTCTCCAGGTCCTCCAGCAGCACCCGCCAGGAGACGCCGTCGACCACCAGGTGGTGCACCGCCAGCAGCAGCCGGGCCGGGCGGGCGCCGCCGGCGGTGAAGAGCCGGGCGGTGAGCAGCGGGCGGGCGTCCAGGCGGAACGACGCGTGCGCCGCCGCCGTCAGCTCGGCCTCGGCCCGCTCGGCCGCCGCCTCGTCCAGGCCGCCGAGGTCGCAGACCTCCAGCAGCTCGGGCGCGGGGGCCTCGGCGGGGGCGCAGTCCTGCTGCCAGGCGCCGTCCTGCCCGGTGCCGAACGATGAGCGCAGGGCGTCGTGGTGGACCCACAGGGCCGTCAGGGCGCGGCGCAGCAGGGCCGGGTCGGTCCCGGCGGGCACCTGCAGCACGAGGGACTGGTTGAAGAAGTCGGCGTGCGCGGGGCGGGGGTCGAGGAACCAGTGCTGGATGGGGGTGAGCCCGACCTCGCCGTGCACCGGTTCGGTGCCCGCGACGGCGACGGCGCTACCGGCGGAGGCGGCCAGCGCCGCGATGGTGGGCCGCCGGAACAGGTCGCGCGGGCTCAGCGCGATCCCGGCGGCACGCGCGCGGGAGACGACCTGGATGCTGAGGATCGAATCGCCGCCCAGCATGAAGAAGTTGTCGTCGACGCCGACCCGCGCCACGCCCAGCAGCTCGGCCCAGAGGTCGGCCAGCACCCGCTCGGTCCCGGTGCGCGGGGCGCGGTAGGCGCTGTCGCCGGCCGCCGACCAGTCGGGGGCGGGCAGCCGCCGCCGGTCCACCTTGCCGTTGGCCGTCAGCGGCAGCGCCGGCACCGCGACGAAGGCGGCGGGCAGCATGTAGTCGGGCAGCTCGGCCGCCAGATGGGCGCGCAGCACGGCGGCGGACGGCAGCTCGGCGCCGGCGGCCGGGACCAGGTGAGCGGTCAGGCGCTTGCGCCCGGCGTCCTGGTGGAGCGAGACGACGGCTTCGGCGACGTCCGGGTGGGCGGTCAGCCGTGCCTCGATCTCGGCGGGTTCGATCCGGAAGCCGCGGATCTTGATCTGGTCGTCGGCGCGGCCCACGAAGTGCAGTTCGCCGTCCTCGCTCCAGCGCGCGGTGTCGCCGGTGCGGTACATCCGGCTCCCGGGCGGCCCGAAGGGGTCGGCCAGGTAGCGGGCCGCACTCTCGCCGGGCCGTCCCGCGTAGCCCCGCGCCAGCCCGGCCCCGGCGATGTACAACGCGCCTGCGATGCCCGGTGGTTGCGGCTGCAGCGTGTCGTCCAGCACGTACGCCCGGGTGTTGTCCAGCGGGCGCCCGATCGGCAGCACGGCGGGCAGCGCGTCACCGGCGCGGTAGGCCCGGCGGGTGGCGAAGGTGGTGGTCTCGGTCGGGCCGTAGCCGTCCACCACGGTCAGGCCGGGGCAGGCGTCCAGCACCCGGCGCACCACCGCGCCCGGCACGGCCTCGCCGCCGGTCCACACCTCGCGGGCGCCGCGCAGGCAGCCCGGGTCCTCCTGGGCGAGCAGGCGCAGCAGGCCGACGGTCAGCCACAGGCAGCGCACGCCCTGGTCCGTGATGGCGCGCCGGACCTGCTCGGCGTCCAGCTCCACCGGCGGCAGCAGCACGGCCGTGCCGCCGCGCAGCAGCGGCACCCAGACCTCGTAGGTGGCGGCGTCGAAGGCGTGCGGGGAGTGCACCAGCACCCGGTCGTGGCCGGCGAAGGAGCGGTCCAGGGCGAGCGCGGCCACGTCGCGCTGGCGCACCGCGACGCCCTTGGGGGTGCCGGTGGAGCCGGAGGTGAACATCAGGTACTGCACGTTGTCGGGGTGGACGGCGGGGGCGGGCAGCGCGCCGGCCGGCTCGGGCCCGGCCGCGGCGCCCGCCGCGTCGAGCAGCAGCACTCCCCCCTCCGGGTCCAGCTCGCGGGCCGTCCGCTCCCACGGCTCGTCGGTGAGCAGCAACCCGGCGCCGGCCTGGTCCAGCATCCGGCGCAGCCGCTCGCGCGGGGCCCGGCCGTCCAGCGGCAGGTAGACCGCGCCGGTGCGGGCCAGGGCCAGTTGGGCGACGACCAGCCCGACGCAGCGGTCCATCAGCACGCCGACCGGGCTCTCCACCCGGGCGCCGAGCGCGAGCAGCCGCCGGGCCAGCGCCTCGGCGCGGTCGTCGAGTTCGCGGTAGCTCAGGCGCTGCCGGCCGGCCTCCAGCGCGACGGCCTCGGGCGTGCGGCGCACCTGCTCGGCGAAGAGCTCGGCGACGCTGCGCTCGGGCAGCTCGGTCCCGGTGTCGTTCCACCCGTGGAGCACCTGGGCGCGCGCCTCGGCGGTCAGCAACGGCACGTTCTTGGGCGCAAGTTGAGCGTTCTCGGGCATGCCGCCCAGCAGCACCGTGAGGTGGCCGGCCAGCCGTCGCACGGTGGCGGCGTCGAACAGCTCCGGGTCGTAGCACAGCCGCAGCGCCAGCTCCGGCCCCGGATAGGCCACCAGGCTCAGCGGGTAGTTGGTGGTCTCGATGCCGTCCAGCTCGCTCAGGGCGAGCCCGTGCGCGGCGGCGAGGTCCCCGTCCACTGGGTAGTTCTCGAACACCACGATGCTGTCGAACAGGGCGACCCGCTCGGGGAGTTCGGTGAAGCCGCGGATCCGGGTGAGCGGGACGAAGTCGAAGCGGCGGTCCTCGCTCTGCTCGCGCTGCAGGGTGCGCAGCCAGTCGAGCAGGGTGCCCTCGCCCGGCACCGCGACCCGGGTGGGCAGGGTGGTGATGAACAGGCCGGTCATCGCCTCGGCGCCGGCCAGCTCGTCCGGACGGCCCGAGACGGTGGTGCCGAACACCACCTCGTCCCGGCCTGCCTGACGGCCCAGCAGCAGTGCCCAGGCGCCCTGGACCAGGGTGTTCAGCGTGAGGCCGGAGCGCTTGGCGAGCTGCTCCAGCGCCCGGGTGCCGGCCGCCGGCAGCGTGACCCTCACCGCCTGGGTGGACTCCGCGCGGTGGCTGTGGCGCGGCTCGCGGTCGAAGGGCAGCGCGGTGGCCTCGGTCAGGCCGGCCAGGCGCTGCTGCCAGTGCCGCTCGGCCCGCGCCCAGTCGCGCTCGCGCAGCCAGGCCACGTAATCACCGTACGGGCGGCGCTCGGGCAGGCTCGCCGCCCTGGGCAGCGCCGCGTGGGCGGCGAAGACGTCGGAGAGCACCTGGAACAGGCTCCAGCCGTCCAGCACCAGGTGGTGGAAGGACCACACCACCCGCACGCCGCGCTCACCGGTCCGGGCGAGCACCAGGCGCTGCAGCGGGGCCTGCGCCAGGTCGATGCCGCGCGCCCGGTCGCGGTCCAGCAGCTCGGCCAGCCGGGCGCCCCGCTCGTCCTCGGACAGCTCGCGCCAGTCCAGGTGGGTGACCGGCAGCGGCGCCCGGCGCTGCACCACCAGCAGCGGCTCGGGCACGTCCTGCCAGCGGACGCGGGCGCGCAGGACCTCGGTGCGGTCGCTGACCTGCTGCCAGGCCGCGGCCAGCGCGTGCGGGTCGCCGACGCCGTCCAGGACGAAGGTCAGCTGCTGGAAGTAGACGCCGCTGTCCTCCTGGGCCAGGCCGTGGAAGAGCATGCCGGACTGGGTCGGTGTCAGCGGGTAGAGGTCCGCCACCGCACCCGGGTCGTCCGCCGTGATCCGGTCCACCGCGGCCTGGTCGAGCCGGGCGAGCGGGAAGTCGGACGGGGTGCGCCCGCCCGTGCCCGGCTGCGCGGCGTACCCGGCCAGGTCGGCCAGCGCCTCGGCGAACCGTGCGGCCAGCGCCTCGACGGTGGCCTGCCGGTGCAGCTGCTCGGAGTAGAACCAGGTGAACTCCAGCGCGTCACCGTCCAGGTGGCCGACCACCTCCAGGGCGTGCGGACGGACCGTCAGCGGGTCGGCGTCCAGCTCCAGCGGCCGGAAGGTACCGCGGAACAGCCCCGCGGGGTCCGCACCGAACCCGAGGCGCCCCAGGTAGTTGAAGCTGATCCGGGCGGGCGCGACTCTGGGCGCCGACTCCGGCCGGCCCAGCCGCAGCTGGGCCTCGAAGCCCAGGCCGTGCCGCGGGACCGCGCGCAGCTGCTCCTTGACCTGCTTGAGGACGGCGTCCCACTGCGCGTGCTCGGGCACGGCCAGGGCGACGGGGTGGCGGGTGGTGAACCAGCCGACCGTGCGGCTGAGGTCGAGGTCGGGGAAGAGTTCCTCCCGGCCGTGCCCCTCGACGTCTACCACCACCGTCTGCGGCCCGTCGGCGGCGCACAGCGCCCGGCCCAGCGCGCTGAGCAGCACGTCGTTGACCTGGGTGCGGTAGGTGTCGGGCAGGGTGCGCAGCAGGACGGCGGTGTCGGCGGGGCTGAGCCGCACGGTCACCGAGCGGGCCGAGGCGTAGGTGTCGGCAGCGTCCAGGTCCGTCGGCAGGGGCGCGATCGCCTCGGGGACGGCCTGCTCCCAGTAGGCCCGCTCGTCCGCGAAGCCGCCCTCGGCCGCGTGGTCCGCCAGCCGCCGGGCCCAGTGCCGCAGCGGCGAGGACTTCGCGGGCAGCGCCGCCGCACCGTCGCGGCCCGCGCGACGGGCGCGGTAGGCGGTCTCCAGGTCCTCCAGCAGCACCCGCCAGGAGACGCCGTCGACCACCAGGTGGTGCACCGCCAGGTGCAGGACCGGCGCGCGGCCGGCGCCCCGCTCGTGCAGCACGGCGCGCAGCAGCGGGCCGTGCTCCAGGTCGAAGGGGCCGAAGTGCGGGGTGTCGGTGTCGGGGCCGGTGTGGCGCGGCAGGGCGATCCGGGGCGCCCGGTCCTCGATCCGCCACCGCACACCGTCGGCACCGCGGTCGGCTCGCGGCTGCGCGTCGGCGGCGGGCGGGGCGTCGTTCGAAAAGGCGGGCGGGACGTCGTTCGGGAAGGCGGAGCGCAGCGCGTCGTGGTGGGCGAGCAGGTCGTTCAGCGCCTCCTCCAGGGCAGCCGGGTCCACCTCCTCGGGCAGTCGCAGGGAGAGCGCCTGGGCGAAGTGGCCGGCCCGGCCTGCGGCGTTGTCGAACCACCAGCGCTGGATGGGGGTCAGCGGGCTCGGTCCGTCGGCGGCCACCACGGCGGCAGCGGCCGGCTGCCGGCTGCCCGCCGCCTCCGCGCACCGGGCGAGGGCGGCGAGCGTCTGGTGGCGGTAGAGGTCCCGGGAGGTCACCTGCAGGCCCGCCTGCCGGGCGCGGGCCACCACCTGGATGCTCAGGATCGAGTCGCCGCCGAGTTCGAAGAAGTTGTCGTCCGCGCCGACCCGTTCCAGCTGCAGGATCTCGGCCCAGATGGTGCTGAAGGCCTGCTCGGTGGGGGTGCGGGGGGCGACGTGCCGCACGGTGCGCACGGCCGGTCCCGGGTCGGGCAGCCGGCCGCGGTCCAGGGCGCCGCCGGCGTCGAGCGGCAGCGCGGGCAGCACCACGACGGTGCCGGGGACCAGGTGGTCGGGCAGGGTGTGCCCCAGCGCCCGGCGCACGCTCTCGGGGTCGAGGACGCTCCGCGGGGCCGGGACGACGTAGCCGACCAGGCGCCTGCCGGCCTCGTCGGCCAGCACGGCGGCAGCCGCCTGCGACACGCCCGCACACCCGCGCAGCGCCTGCTCCACCTCGCCGAGGTCGATGCCGAGGCCGCGGACCCGGGCCTGCCGGTCGGCCCGGCCGACGTACTCCAGTCCGCGCCCGGGGGTCCAGCGCGCCAGCTCCCCGGTGCGGTGCATGAGCGCCCCGGGGCGGCCGAACGGGTCGGCGACGAAGCGGGCGGCGGTCGGGCCGGGCCGGTCGCCCTCCGCGGGTGTGCCGCCAGCGATGTACAACTCGCCGACCACGCCCGGCGGTTGCGGGCGCAGTGCGCCGTCCAGCAGATAGAACCCGGCGCCGCCGGCGACCAGCCGGGCGAGCTCCGCGGGCAGGCCCTCGACCGGCCGGTCCGGCCCGTCGGGTGCGGGCGGATTCCAGGCGTCGAGCAGCGCGCGCTGCTCCTCCTCGGTGAGCATGGGCAGTTCGGCCAGCGTGCGCTGCGGGCCCTGCGCCATGCCCGCCAGCAGGCGGTGCAGGTGCAGGGTCATCCGGGCCACGGTCGGCGCGTCGAACAGGTCGGTGTTGTACTCGGCCGTCAGCGTGCAGCCACCGGTGGCGTCCGGGGCGAACTCCAGCACCAGGTCGAAGCGGGCCTCCGGGCGCGGCAGCGGGTGCTCCTCGAAGTGCAGGCCGCCGGCGGGCGGCAGGGCGGCGGCGGTGGCCTGCTGGACCACGAGCACCTGCACCAGCGGGGTGCGGCTGGGGTCCCGGGGCGGGGCCAGCTCCTCGACCACCCGGTCGAAGGGCACCGCGGCGTGCACGAAGGCGTCCAGCACGGTCGTGCGCATGGTCTCGACGAAGCGGTCGACGGTGGCCGCCTGGTCCACCTCGCCGCGCAGCACGACCGTGTTGGCGAAGAAGCCCGTCACCTCCTCCAGTTCGCGGCGCTCGCGCCCGTTGGTGACGGTCCCGAACGCCACGTCGCGCTGACCCGACCAGCGCGCGAAGAGCAGCGCGCAGCCCCCGGCCAGCAGGGTGAAGAGGGTCGCGCCGCGCCCGGTGGCGAGCCCGCGCAGTTGGTCCACCAGCTGCGCCGGCAGGTGGTGGCGGTGCGCGGCGCCCGCGGTGGTGCGCAGCTCGGGCCTGGGCCGGTCGGTGGGCAGCTGCAGGGGTTCCAGGCCCGCCAGCGAGCGCTTCCAGTAAGCGAGGTCCGCGGCGTCCTCGGCCCGGTCCCGCCGGTGCTCCCACAGGGCGAAGTCGGGGTACTGCAGGCCGGGGGCGGGCAGGCCGTCCGGCTCGCCCAGGGCCTCGGCGCGGTAGAGCGCGGCCAGGTCACGGGTGAGGACGCCCACCGACCAGCCGTCGGTGATGATGTGGTGCTGCCCGAGCAGCAGCAGGTGCTCCTCGGCGGCCAGGCGCACCAGCAGCGCCCGGGCGAGCGGTCCGGTGGCCAGGTCGTAGCGGCGGCCCAGCTCCTCGGTCAGCAGCCGGTCGGCCTCCTCGGCCCGCTGCGGCGGGGGCAGCTCGGCGAGATCGGCCGTGCGCAGCGGCAGCGTGCCCGTCCCGGCGATCCGCTGCACGCCCTGCCCCTCGACGGTGGCGAAGGTGGTGCGCAGCGAGTCGTGACGGGCGGTCAGGCGCTGCAGGGCGCGGCGCAGCGCCTCGGGGTCCAGCGTGCCGCGCAGCCGCAGCACCACGCCGGTGTTGTACTCCGTGCTGCCGGCGCTCAGGTCGTCGAGGAACCACAGCCGCCGCTGGGCGCCGGACAGCGGCAGCGGGTGCTCGCGCGGGGCGGGCGGGATCGGCTCCGGCGGTGCGGCGACCTGCCGCCCGTCCAGCAGCGGGGCGAGCGCGGCGACGGAGCGCGCGGTGAAGAGGTCGCGCAGGGTGAGCCGGGTGCCGAGCTCCGCCCGGATGTGGGCCAGGACCTTGGCGGCGAGGATCGAGTCGCCGCCCAGCTCGAAGAAGTCGTCGTCCGCCCCGACGGCGTCGACGCCCAGCGCCCGCGCCCAGATGGCGGCCAGGGCGCGCTCGGGCGCGGTGCGCGGCGCCAGCCGGCCGGTCGCGGCGGGGCGGGCGGGGGCGGGCAGCGCCTGCCGGTCGATCTTGTGCTGCGCGGTGAGCGGCAGGGTCGCGAGGACGACGAGGGCGGCGGGCACCAGGTGGGCGGGCAGCGCGGCGGCCAGGGCCGCCCGCAGCGCCCCGGGCTCGGGGGCCGCCGTGGGTTCGGCGGGGGTGACGTAGCCGACCAGCCGCTGCTGGCCGGGCTCGTCCTCGCGGACCACGACGACGGCCTCGGCCACCCCGGGCTGCTCGCGCAGCGCCGCCTCCACCTCCCCGGGCTCGATCCGGAAGCCGCGGAGCTTGACCTGCCGGTCGAGCCGGCCCAGGTACTCCAGCTCCCCCTCGGCGCTCCAGCGGGCCCGGTCGCCGGTGCGGTAGAGCCGCGCGCCGGGGGTGCCGAAGGGGTCGGCGACGAAGCGCGCGGCGCTCAGGCCCGCGCGGCCCAGGTAGCCGCGCGCCACCGCATCGCCGCCTACGTACAACTCGCCGTCCACGCCCGGCAGTTGTGGCTTCATCGCGGCGTCGAGGACGTACAGCCGGGTGTGCGGCAGTGCGCTGCCGATGGTCGGCGTGCCGGTGCCGGCCGACAGCGGCCCGGTCCAGCTGGCGACGATGGTGGTCTCGGTGGGGCCGTACGAGTTGATCATGCGTCGGCCGGGCGCCCAGCGGTCCACCAGCGCGGCCGGGCAGGCCTCGGCGCCCACGATCAGCGTGCGCAGGTGCGGCGCGGTGCCGTCGGCCGGGGCGGGGAGGGTGGCCAGCGCCGCGGGCGGGATGAGGGCGTGGGTGATCCGGTGCTCGTCCAGCACGGCGGCGAGCTCCTCGCCGAGCCAGGGGCCGTCCGGCGGGACCACCAGCGTGGCGCCGGACAGCACCGAGATGAACAGCTCCAGCACCGAGGCGTCGAAGCTGGGCGAGGAGAACTGCAGCACGCGGTCCCCGGGCCCCACCGCGTAGCGCTCGGCGGCGGCCGCGGTGAAGCCGCCGATGCCGCGGTGGGTGACCACCACGCCCTTGGGGCGGCCGGTGGAGCCCGAGGTGTAGATCACGTAGGCGGCGTGGTCGGCGTCGGCCTCGGGCCGGGCAACGGCGGCACCGTCGCCCGTCGCCCGGTCCGCCGCCAGGATCTCGCGCACCCGGGCCGGGTCGTCCAGGGTCACCGCGGGAGCCGCGTCGGTGAGCATCAGCTCCCGCCGCTCGGCGGGGTAGGCCGGGTCCACCGGCAGGAAGGCGGCGCCGGCCCGCGCGACGGCCAGCTCCGCCGCGATCAGCTCCATCGAGCGGGGCAGCACGAGCGCCACCGTCCGGTCCGGCCCGGCCCCCTGCCGCACCAGGTGGTCGGCCAGCCGGTCGGCCCGGGCCGCCAGGTCGCGGTAGCTCCAGGTGCGCCGGCCGTCGGTGACCGCGGGCGCGTGCGGGGTGCGGGCGACCCAGGCGGCGAACAGCGCACCGAGTGTCCGGTGCCCCGGCAGCGGGGCCGGGCCGCCGGCGGGCGGCTCGGCACAACCGCCGGCCAGCGGCGAGCTGGGCGCGGCTACGGGCTGGTCGGGCTGGTCGGCCATGCGTGAAGTCCTTCTGGCTCGGGGGGAGGCGTGCGCGAGCGAGGGCGGGCGAACGGCCCGCAGACCCACGGGCGGTGCCGGTGGGTGTGCGGGCGCGCCCGGCCACGGCCCGGCACTGCGGGTCGGCAGGGGGGCGGGGCGGGTCGGCTCAGGCGGGGCCGATGCGGCGCGCGGTGCGCCCGGATATCTGGACCCGGTCGATCGCCCCGGTGGCGGGGTCGCGGTGGAACCGTCCGCCGGGCTCGGGGCGGCCGGTGTCCGGGTCGACCAGATCGCAGGACAGATCCGGGTAACAGCGCAGCGGGATCGCCAGGTCGCCGTCGACCGAGAGCGTCGGCGAGCCGTCGGGCTCCAGCGCGACGCGGTAGCGGATGCCGCCGTTGGCGTAGGTGCCCGCGCACTCGGGCAGGGCGACGGGGGCGCTCTGGGCCGCGGTGGCGCGCTGGGCCACGGGCGCCATCGCGGCGGGCACCCGGATCCCGGTGAGGCGGGCCAGTTCCTCGGCGAGGTCGCGCCAGAGGGCGGTGGCGGCGCCCGCGTTGCCGGTGAAGGCGACCACCACGCCGCTGTCCGGTTCGACCCGCAGGTGACAGGAGGTGCCCTGGGCGTTGCCGTCGTGGCCGCACCAGAGCAGCCCGTCCTGCCGGAAGAGGGCCGGTCCCAGGCCCCAGCCGTCCGCCAGCGCGCCCGGCCGGGCAGCGGGCTGCGGGCTGCGCATCGCCAGCGCGACGTCCTTCGGCAGCAGCTCGCTGCGGCCGGCCAGGGCACGGCCGAGGGCGGCGAGGTCGGTGGCACTCGCCAGCAGGGCGCCGGCCGGGGCCTCCAGCGGCGCCAGGTTCTGACGTACCGGACGGACCCGGCCGGTGGCGGTGTTGACGGCGTGGCCGGCGGCGACCGGCCGGGCGGCGGCCGGGTCGCCGAGCAACGCGGGCACGGTGCCCAGGGGTTCCAGGAGCAGGGTGCGCACGGCCTCGTGCCACGGCATGCCGGTCACCTCCTCCACCAGCCGGCCGGCGGCGACATAGCCGGCGTTGGAGTAGGAGAAGTCGGTCCCGGGCGGGAAGAGCGCGTCCTGGGCGGTGCACACGGCCGCCAGGTAGTGCGCGGGCGTGGTCCGCCCCGCGGTGTCGGAGTCGGGGCCGGTCGGCAGGCCGCCGGTGTGGCTCAGCAACTGCCGGATCGTTACTGCGGGCAGCTGTCGCAGCTCGGGCAGGTGCTCCGCGACGAGGTCCTCCGGGTCGAGGTCGCCGTCGTCGGCCAGGAGCATCACCAGGGCCGCCGTGTAGGGCTTGGTGAGCGAGCCGAGCGGCACGGCGGTGTCCGCGGTGACGGGCGCACCGGTGGCGGCGTCGGCCGTGCCGGTGTGCAGCGCGATGACCTGCGAGCCGGTGTCCAGGACGAGTTGGGCACCGGGGACGCGGTGCTCGCGGGCCAGGGCGTCGAGCCGCTCCTGCAGCTCTCGCGGTAACAGGAACGGCGCGCGCTCGCGGACCGGGGCGGTGGTGGAGTACAGCATGAGAAGGGGGCTCCCGTGGACTGGGTCTCATGTGCGGGCGTGGCGGCCGGGCGCGGGTGAGCGCGCGGGGCGGCCGGGGCGCGGGTGCGCCGGACCTACCGTCTGACGACCTCGACCGGCAACCGGCGCACGCCGAGGATGACGGCCGGGTTCTGGTAGGCGACGTCCTCGTGGCTGGGGATCGTGAGCGCGCGGAACCGGGTCTGCAGCATCCGCAGGGCGATGTCCGCCTCCAGCCGGGCCAGCGGGGCGCCGAAACAGAAGTGGATGCCGTGGCCGAAGGTCAGGTGGGGATTGGGGTGGCGCCTCACGTCGAAGACGTCCGGGCGCTCGAAGCGGGCCGGATCGCGGTTGGCGGCGCCCAGGTGCGCCATCAGCAGGGTGTCGGCGGGTAGTTCGTGCCCGCCGAGGACCACCGGACGGGTGGTGCGGCGCCCCAGCTCGGGGAAGGGCGGCAGCCAGCGCAGCACCTCCTCGACGGCCTGCGGCAGCAGGCCGGGGTCGGCGCGCAGCGCGGCGTCGACCCCGGGCTGCCGGTCGAAGGTCACCACGGCATTGCCCAGCAGCGCGGTCGTGGTGACGTGCCCGGCGACCAGCAGCAGGGCCACGAAGCCGACCATCTGTTCGTCCGTCAGGCGGACCCCGTTCACCTCGGCGGCGATCAGCCTGCTGGTGAGGTCCTCGCCCGGATCGGCGCGGCGGTTGCGGATGTGCTGCAGGACGTAGCCGTTCATCTCCCGGACGGTGGGGGCGATGGCTTCCAGGGCCCGTTCGAGGTCGGCCATGTCGGGGGCCTCGCCGAGCTGGTCGCCGCCGAACAGGACGCTCGCCCACTCCTGGAAGAGCAGGTGCTCGCCGGCCGGGACGCCGAGCAGTTCGGCGATGACGATGATGGGCAGCGGATAGGCCAGCGCGTCGACCAGGTCGAAGCGGTCGTGGTCCGCGACGGCGTCCAGCAGCTGCGCGCAGACGGCCTCGATGCGCGGCGCCAGCCCCTGCACGACCCGCGGGGTGAACGCCTGGCTCACCAGCGTCCGCAGGGTGCGGTGCTGCGGCGGGTCCATCCCGACGAAGTTGCCCTGCCGGAAGGTCTCGAAGTCCTCCTGGGTGGGAGCGAGGGAGGAGAGGTCCGAGGAGTACGTGACCGGGTCGGCGAGCACGGCGGACACACTTTCGTGGTCCAGGACCTGCCAGACGTCCTGGCTCTCCTCGTAACGCACCGGCCCGGTCTCGCGCAATTTCCGCCAGCGCTCGGGTATGTCCTCCAAACCTACCGAGGAGTACCGTATCTGATGGTCAGTCAAGTCTTCTCCTTGAGCACGGCTCCGATCGGAAGCCGGGGCCGGGCGGGGCAACGCGGGCAGGGCACGGCGAACCGCACCGCGCCGGAGCGCACAAGGGCGTCCGAACGAGGCGGGTGCGACCCAGGCAACGCCCCCAGGGCAGGGGCGAACGGCCCGATGCCGTCGGCCTGTTGTCGAGGCAGAACAGCACGCGGCAGAGCAGCGCGCAGCGGCGCAGGACGCAGCAAACCCCCCAGCATCTCTCCCCTGGCACCACCGGCGAACCCGCCACAGTCTTCACGGTGCGTCACTCTCTCGCAACCCCTTGAGGTTGAACGAGGGTCAACTCTCACGCAAACCGGCCGCGGTGTGATATCCCGGCCGGTCCGCCGCCCTTGCGTCTGCCCGGCCACGGCAGCGTAAACCCCGGAAACCGCGCGGTCGGCGCCCCAACCCGGTAAACTGGAAGGACAGTTGCCACTTGCGTGCCATTTGCGCAGGTGCAGGGCCGGTCACCCGTCAGGGCGCCGACCGGTCCAGACCACGTTCAACTGCCGCGAGGCCCGGTCCGTCGGGCTCCCGGCCGCTTCGAGGAGGTGGAGCGATCCCGAACACCGAACCGGGTGCCGCACCACCGCGCCGCCGGTCGGCTGTAGCCGACCGGCGGCCACGTGGTGCCGACTCGACGCGACGTCATCTCTCTGACGTCACGTCAGATCTTCAACCCGGCCAGCTCCGCCGCCGACAGGGTGAGCCCGGCCGCCGCCGCGGAGTCGCGGATGCTGGCCGGTCGGCGCGCGCCCGGGATCGGGAGCACGACCGGGGACTGCGCCAACTGCCAGGCCAGGGCGATCTGTTGCGGGCTCGCCCCGCGCTCTCGGGCGAGGGCGTGGAACGGGGTGTCCGGGGCCGGTACGGTGCTCGCCGGGTCGTCGACGGCGCTGCGCGAGATCCCGCCGAGCGGGCTCCAGGGCAGGAAGGCCAGGCCCAGCGCGGTGCACAGGTCGAGGGTGTCGCGGGTGGCCTGGTGCGCCGGGGAGAACCGGTTCTGGACCGAGACCAGCCGCGGGCCCAGGATCTCCCGCGCCGTGCGGATCTGCTCGCAGTCCACGTTGGACAGGCCGACCATCCTGATCGTCCCGGCGTCGGCCAGCTCGCGCAGCGCGCCGACCGACTCCGCGAACGGGACGGCGGGGTCCGGCTTGTGCAGCTGGTAGAGGCCGATCGTCGCCACCCCCAGCCGGGCGGCCGAGGCCTCGGCCGCCCGGCGCAGGTGGCGCGGGTCGCCGTCGACCGTCCACGATCCGTCGCCGGGACGGCCGCGACCGCCCTTGGTCGCCACCAGCACCTCGCTCGCGCCGCTGCCGCAGCCGGCCAGCGCGCGGGCGATCAGCCGCTCGTTGTGGCCGACTTCGTCGGCGTGCCAGTGGTAGCTGTCGGCGGTGTCGATCAGTCGCACGCCCGCGTCGAGCGCGGCGCGGACGGTGGCGAGTGCCTGCTCCTCGCCGGGGCGCCCCTCGACGGAGAGCGGCATCGCGCCGAGGCCGATGGCGCCCACCGGGACACCGCCGATGGTGCGGGAGACGCCCGGCCGGGTCCGCGTCATCACTGGGCCTCCTTGACGGCCGCTCGGTTCCGGAGGTCGGTCCGGGTCTCCCGGACGACCTGCGGCAGCCAGTCGGCCACCGACGAGAAGCCGAAGCCCAGGCGCTGCGCCCGGCCGGTGTCCAGCGCGTAGCAGCGCTCGAAGGAGAACGGCGAGAGCTCCTCCCCCGCGCCGACCGCGAGCACCGGGTCGACGCCGACCGCCCGGCCGATCGCCGCGCACAACTCGGCGGCGTCCAGCGCCCCGTGGGAGGCGGCGTTGACCGGACCGGTGAAGTCGGCCGCCGCCGCCCAGGCCAGGAAGCGGGCGATCTCCGGCTCGTGGACGAAGGAGGCGGGCTGGGGCGCGGCGTGCACCGCCACCGGCAGGCCGCCCTCGATCCGCTCGACGTAGTGGGCGAACCGCCCGGTGAAGTCGCCGCCGCCGAGCACGTGCGCGGTGCGGACGACGGCGAGGTCGAAGGGTGCCCGGCGGGTGAGCAGCGCCTCCGCCTGCCGCTTGCCCTCGCCGTAGTGGTCGGCCAGGAACCTCTCGTCGCTCCAGGGCAGTTCGAGGTCCACCGGCCAGGCCGAGGGATCCACGGCCCGCTCCGCGACGGCCTGCCTCCCCGGTCGGCCCCGCTCGGCGTAGACCTCGACCGTGGAGGTCAGCACATAGCGCCGGGTCCGTCCGGCGAAGACCCGGGCGGCGACGGCCGCCTGCCGCGGCGTGTAGCAGACCTGGTCGACCACGACGTCGAAGCTCCGGCCGGCCAGCGCGGCGCGCAGCGCGGCCTCGTCGTCGCGGTCGGCGCACAACCGGGTCACGCCCCGCGGCGGGAGCGAGGAGCCGCGGTTGACGACCGTCACCGCCGCGCCCCCGTCCCGCAGTTCCTCGATCAGCCGCCGCCCGAAATAGCGGCTCCCGCCGATCACGCACACCTGCATGCCGCAGTTCCTCCCTCGGCCCGTTTCCTGACGTCCTCCGACGTCCTCGGCGGCCAGTCTTTCGAATGGTGATCATCAGCAGTAGTGTCTGCTCGGCCACCTCGTCATTAGGAGAACTGTTGATCGACGTCCAGCGACTGGCCGTACTGCGCGAGGTCGCCCGCCACGGCAGCTTCAACCAGGCGGCGCTGACCCTGCACTGCACGCCGTCGGCCGTCTCGCAGCAGATCGCCGCGCTGGAGCGCAGCCTCGGCACACCGGCGGTCGAACGCTCCACCCGCGGCGTCACACTGACGCAGGCGGGGCGTCTGCTGGTGGAGGCCGCGGACGCGATCGCCGCCGAGCTGACCGACGCACAGCAGCGCATCGAGCGCCTGACGGCCGTGCAGACCACGCTCACGGTCGCCACCTTCGCCAGCGCGGGCCGGCGGCTGCTGCCCGCCGCCCTGGCCGGGTTCGTGGCGGACCATCCGGAGGTGGAGCTGACCATCCTGGAGGCGGAGCCGGAGGAGAGCCTGCCCGCGCTCCGCGAGGGGCGGGCCGACCTCGCCCTCGCCTACCACTTCGACGGGCTGCCGCCCGCGCGGCCCGGCGACCGCTCCGGCCTGGACTGGACGCCGTTGGGCACCGACCCGATGCAGGTCGTGCTGCCGCGCAGCCACCCGTCCGTGGCCGACTACCTGGACCGCCCTGAACCGCCGCAGCTGGCCGAACTGGCCGACCAGCGCTGGATCCTGGGCTGCCACAAGTCCGCCGCCCAACTCGCCCGCCACGCCGGGACGCTCGGCGTCGAGCTGCGGATCGCGTGCACCGCGACGGACTACGACTTCGCGCAGTCGCTGGTGCGGGCCGGCATCGGCATCGCGCTGATCCCCGCGATCGGCCTGACCCGGCACCCGGAGCTGGTCGCGTTCCCGCTGGCCGAGCCCGCCCCGCGCCGCCACCTGGGGCTGGCGCTGGCCCGCCGCCGGCGCGGAACCGCCGCGCGGCTGGCCGAGGATCTCGCCGCGCGCCTCGTCGGGCCGTGCGATCGCTGACGGAAGGACAACGGCTCCCGGCCCCCGTCGCATGCGCCGGGGGCCGGGAGCCGGGAAAGTCACCAGCCCGTCGCGGCCGCCCCGCAGGACGGCCCCGACGGGCCACAGGAGGGACTACAGCGTGCCCGACTCCTTGATGACGATCTTGCCCTTGGTGGCGCCGCTCTGCGAGCCCAGGGCCTCGATCTTCTTGACGATCTCCTCGCCCTCGACGACCTCGCCGAAGACGACGTGCTTGCCGTCCAGCCAGTCGGTGACGATGGTCGTGATGAAGAACTGCGAGCCGTTGGTGTTCTTGCCCGCGTTGGCCATGCTGAGCAGGAACGGACGGTCGTGCTTCAGCTGGAAGTTCTCGTCCTCGAACTTCGCGCCGTAGATGCTCTTGCCACCGGTGCCGTTGTGGTTGGTGAAGTCACCACCCTGCAGCATGAAGGCGGGGATCACGCGGTGGAAGCCCGAGCCGGCGTAGCCGAAGCCGTTCTCACCGGTGGCCAGCTCGCGGAAGTTCCGCGCGGTCTTCGGCACCACGTCGTCGAACAGCTTGAAGACGATCCGGCCAAGAGGCTCGTCGTTCACGGTCACGTCGAAGTAGACGTTCGCTCCGGTGTCAGCCATTGTGCGCTCTTTCGCTTGGGTGTCGGAATCCTTACAAGCTGGGAGCTTAGCGTCCTGACGTGCGGTTTGCTGGTACTCCCCGGGGGTCATACCATGGTCGGGCCCCGAGGCGCGCCGGCTGCACCGGTCCGGGCCGCCGGCCGCTGCCCGCCCCGGGGGCGTTCGATTCCGGTGGCCAGCAGGTAGGCGAGGCAGGCCACCGCGAGCAGCGCCGTCCAGAGCCAGGCGCTCCCCCGGTTCAGCAGCCGGGTGAAGAGGCTGGGTGCCAGCACGGCGGCCAGGCTCCAGCAGGTCTGGTGGAGCGCGAAGTACCGTCCGCTCAGGCCCGGCGGGGCGAGCGCGGCCACCAGGTCGGGCAGCACCGGTGAGCAGATGATCTCGCCCAGGGTGAAGGCGAGCAGACCGGCCACCAGCCCGACCGCGACCCACCCGGTGCCGGCCGCGTCCGCCGACCACAGCAGAACGGCGGAGGCCGCGAACATCGCGGCTGCCAGCCGCAGCCGGCGCGGACCGTGGCGGCGGCGCAGCAGCTCCGCCAGCGGCGTCTGCAGGGCCGCGACCAGGGCGGTGTTCCCGGCGATCAGCAGCCCGGCCACCCAGGCGGGACGCCCCAGGAGTCGGGTGGTGTAGAGGGTGAGGACCAGTGGCACCGCCAGCAGGTTGAGGACGAGGAGCAGCGTCACGGCGTTGAGTGCCGCGAAGGAGCGGTCGGCGAGCACCCTCCGGTAGCCGCACGGCGCAGCGGGTGCCGGGGGCACGGCGGGTGCCGGAGCGGCGGCGGGGGCGGGGGCGAGGGCAGCGGCGGTCGCTGGTGGCCGCCACCGGGCGAGCACGCCGGCCGCCAGCAGGAAACTGCCCGCGTCGGCCGCCACCACCAGGCGGCCGCCGGTCGGGCCGGCGCCCGAGGCGAGCACCACGGCCAGCAGTGCGCCGGTCCCGGTGCCCGCGTTGCGCACCACCCGGAGCAGGCCGAACCAGCGCGCCCGGTCCCCCGGTGCACCGACCAGCGTGACCAGGGCGCCGTTCGCCGTCCAGAACAGGCTCTGGCCGGCGTTGGCCAGGAACCCGAAGGCGGTGATCTGCCAGGCGGCTCCGGCCGCCAGGTAGCCGAGGAAGCCGGCCGCCTGCACCGCGTTGGCCAGCACCACCGCGGCGCGGGCACCGATCCGGTCGACCAGCGGGCCGAACAGGGCGGCGCACGGCAGCGCGAGGGCCGCGGCCGCGGAGAGCGCGACTCCGATCGTGGTCAGCGGAAGGCGGGTGGTGTCGAGGAAGTAGAGCAGCGCGTACGGCAGGAAGAGTCCGGAGCCGGCGCTGTCCACCAGCGACGCCGTCAGCAGCGGCCCGGCGCCCCTGACCTGTGGCAGGCCCAGCCGCTCGCGCCGGCTGCGCGCCGGGCGGACCGCCTCCTCGAGGGTCACGCCGCCGCGCCGGTCAGCCGTTGAGGAGGGTCAGCAGTTCGTCGCGGGCCAGGCCGGCCCGGGCGAACTCGCCGTTGATGGAGGTGGAGGTCATCCGGGCACTGGTCCTGATCCCGCGCATGGTCATGCACAGGTGCTCACCGTGCCCGACCACGGCGACGTCCTGGCTGCCGGTGATCCGGATGATGTCGGCGGCGATGTCGGCGACCAGGCGTTCCTGCACCTGCAGCCGGTGCGCGTGCTGGTGGGCGATGCGGGCGAACTTCGACAGTCCCAGCAGCCGTTCGGTGGAGCGGTAGGCGACGCTGATGGAGCAGCTGAACGGCAGCAGGTGGTGCTCGCACAGCGACCAGACCTCGATGCCGGAGACGAGGACCAGCTGCCCGGTGGTGGTGGTCTCGAACAGGGTGGCGACGGTGCCGGGGTCGTAGTCGGTGAACTCCCGCCACCAGCGGGCGAACCGCTCGGGCGTCTCGCGCAGCCCGTCGCGGTCCGGGTCCTCCCCGATCTCCTTCAGCAGGCTGACCGCGAGGCCGACCAGCGGGTCCGGCTCGGTGACGGCGGCGATCTCCATCGCCGCGGCGACGGCCTCCTCGTTCACCCCGATGCCGTTCACCTCGATGCCGTTCACCTCGATGTCGTTCACGGCGATGTCGTTCACGGCGATGTCGTTCACGTCGGTGCTCAACTCAGACGCCCCTTTCCTGTCCCCAGATCAAGGTGTGCAGCCGGGTGGTGAGGTTCCAGCCCCGGGCGATGACCGGGGCCGCCAGCTGGTGCAGGTGCTCCTCGAGGCGTTCGGCGCTCTGCCCCTCGGGCATGATCCACACCGGGTCGAGGCCGTAGCGCGCCACGAGTGCGCCGACCTCCTCCAGATCGGCGGTGTCCCGGCAGACGAACTTGAACGCGGTGCCCGGTGTGCCGGCCAGCGCCCGCAGTGCCGCCGGTCTGATCCGGCGCGCGGCCAGGACCCCCGAATGGGCCAGCTTGGGCGAGACGTTGAACCGCGCGCCCGCCGCGACCAGCGCCGGGTGCGGGACGTGGGTGCCGTTGGTCTCGATCTCCACCTCCATGCCCCGGCCGGTGAGCAGGTCGACCAGCGGCGCCAACCGGGCCTGCTGGCCGAGCGGTTCGCCTCCCGAGATCACGACCAGGCCGACGCCGAGCGCGCCGACCTGCTCCGCGACCGAGGCGACCGAGCGGCGGTGCAGCTCCTGGCGGGGGTCGTAGGCGATGCCGGTGTCGCTGCTGCCGGTCCAGTCCCAGGTGTAGGGCGTGTCGCACCAGCGGCAGGTCAGGTTGCAGCCGCCGAGGCGCACGAAGGCGCAGTGCCGGCCGAGCGAGCGGCCCTCACCCTGGACGGCTAGGTGGGGCCGAAGATTTCGTTGACGACGATCTGCGGTTCCACTGGCATCACCTCCTCGTGGTCTGCGGGCCGGTCCGGGCGCCCGGTCACGGGCGGAACTCGGCCCAGGTCTTGGGCGTCTCGGAGATGCGGACGGCGGAGAGCTCGGGCAGCCGCGCCGACCACTGGTCGTAGATCCAGCGGGCCAGGTTCTCGGCGCTCGGGTTGGACCTGACGATGTCGTTGAGGTGCTGGTGATCGACGGTGGTGTCGATCCACTGCTTGAACGGCGCCAGGTCGCCGTAGTCGCGGACGAATCCGGTCGGGGTCAACTGGTCTGCTTCCGCGGCGAGTTCGACCTCGACCACATAGTTGTGGCCGTGCAGGCGGGCGCACTGGTGCCCGTCCGGCAGGCCGTCGAGCCGGTGGCTGGCGGAGAACGCGAACTGCTTGCTGATCCGCATCGTCACGGGTCTGGTCCCTTCTCGTGGTGGGGTCAACACCGGTACTCGGTCGGGTCTTCGACAGCGGCGGTGACGAACGCGGTGCGCCGCTCGACGCAGGCCGCGCAGCTGCCGCAGTGCAGCTCCTCACCGCGGAAGCAGGTCCAGGTCCGCTCCCAGGGCACCTTCAACTCCTCGCCAAGGGCGATCACTTCGTGCTTGTGCAGGGTGATCAGCGGGGCGAGCAGGCCGAGGTCGGCGCTGCCCTGGCCGCGGGTCGCGATCCGCTCCATGGCGAGGAACGCGTCGAGGAAGGCGGGCGAGGTGTCAGAGGGGCCCACGTCGTCGGCCATCACCCCGAAGGCCACCGCGTGCGCCCGCTCGACGACCGCCACCGTGTAGGCCACCGCGAGCAGGACCGCGTTGCGGTTGGGCACGATGTCGGGGTTGGGCCCGACCGGGGCCCGGCCCGCGTCGGGGACGGGCACCGTGGGGTCGGTCAGCGAGGAGCCGCGCATCAGGCGGCCCACCGCGGTCAGGTCGACCTCGTCGTAGCCCGTGCCGAGCCGGCGCGCGGCGGCGCGGGCGCAGTCCAGCTCCCTGCGGTGGCGCTGTCCGTAGTCGACGGCCACCAGGTGCAGCCGGTGTCCGCCGGCGGCCAGGTGATGGGCCATGGTCACCGAGTCGATCCCGCCGGAGACGACGGCGACGATTCTGCTCACCTTTCACTCCCCTCCCGGGCGCCGTGGCCGGCGCCGCCCACCGCGCCGGGGCCGGGGACCGGCGCCACGTCGAGTGCGTACAGTTGTGCGAGTTCCGCCAGGCGCAGCGGGACCTCGTCCTCGCTCCCGACGGTGAAGAGCACCACCCCGGTGTGCGAGGTGGAGTAGAGGTCGGGGTCGATCAGGTCGCCGACCCGCCGGGTCATGGTGACCTGCCGCACGCCCGGCAGCGCGGCCAGCTTCTCGGCCGGGGTGATCGCCGTGATGCGCCCCGGCCGGGCCGGCAGCATGGAGTTGACCACGATGCGCTCGGCGGTGCGCGGGCGCAGGGTCGGCGCCAGCCCCAGCGAGGTCTCCAGGAACGCCTGCCACAGGTCGACCCCGTACTGCAGGGCCAGTCCGTCGACCAGTCCGCCGCCCGGTGGGCGGCAGGCGAGTTCGCCGACCAGGATCCCGCCCGCGGTGCGGAACATCTCCACGTGCGCGACCCCGTGGCGCAGGCCCACCGCGCCGAGCACCCGGCGCAGCAGGGTGCGGGCCGCCCACTGGTCGCGGTGGTCCTCGGGCAGCGGGTAGGAGCCGACGAAGCCGCCGAGGGTGCGCAGCACCGGCCCGTGGTAGCGGGAGACGGCGGCGAACAGCACCTCGCCGTCGTGTACCACCGCGTCGCAGTGGTACTCCGCCTCCATCTCGACCAGCGACTCGACCAGCAGCGGTGTGCGGCTCGCGCGCAGCCGCCGCGCGCCCGGGCTTTCGGCGAAGGCCGCGAAGTCCCGCGGTCCGGCCAGCTCGACCACGTCGAAGGTGCCGCCGCCGAAGGTGGGTTTGAGCACCACGGGCCAGCCGAGATCGGCCGCGGCGGCCGGTACGTCGGCCAGCCGGTAGGCCGGCCGGAAGGCGGTGACCGGCACGCCGGCCGCGGCCAGGGTCCGCTTCATCACGTACTTGTTGGAGCACGCGTTGGCGGTCTCGTAGCCGATGCCCTGGATCCCGTAGTGCGAGCGCAGCAGGCCCGAGGCGGCGATGCCCGCCTCGGCGGGCGTCAGCACCGCGTCGACGGGCCCGTCGGCGAAGAGGCCGAGGGCGGCGTCGCGCACGGCGCTCAGGTCGTCGATGCTGGGGACACAGGTCACCTCGGCCCGGCCCCCGTAGAGTCCGGCGAAGGCGGGCTCGGTGATGACGCGGACCCGGCCGAGCAGGTCGTCGGCCAGCAGGCGTGCGGGGAGGGGCTTGTAGGAGCTGACCACCAGCACGTCGTGCGCGGCGCGGGCGGTCACCGGGTGCCCTTGCGGGCGACGAGCACGAACCAGTGGCGGGCCAGGTGGATGCCGCGCTCGCCGGTCGCGCGCGCGAGGTAGCCGTCGAGGGCGGCCCGGTCGGCGTCCGGGTCGAAGTCCTCGAAGATCGGGACCTTGCCCAGGAACCCGCGCAGGTCCTGCGGGTGGTGGAAGTACTCGTCGAAGCGGTACGAGCGGATCTCCACCGCGAAGCCCGCGGCCACCAGGCGCGCCCGGCCCTGCTCGGCCAGCGGCGCCTCGTGCCAGCCGCCGTAGTGCTGGCCGCGGCCGAAGGCCTCCTTGAGCGCCCGGACGTCCTGTTCGCCGATGCCGAGGTGCACGACGGCGCCGCCGGGCTTCAGCACGCGGTGGAACTCGGCCGGGAAGAGCGGTCCGCGTCGGGAGCAGATCACGTCCACCGAGTGGTCGGGCAGACCGGTGGCCGAGGCGTCGCCGACCTCGAAGACGACGTGGTCGAGGCTGGTCCGGGCCTGGTTGCGGCGGGCGGCGGCCACCATCTCGGGCGAGAGATCGATCCCCCGCACCCGCGGGAACCGGTCGGCCACCGCGAGCAGGTTGCGCCCGTCGGCGCAGCCGACGTCCAGGAGGCTGCCGCCGCCCAGGGCGGCGAGCACGCTGTCGACGTACGCCTCCGGATCCCCCTCGGGATAGTCGGTGTCACGTGGCGGCCAGTCGGGGTAGCCGCCGAACCGGGTGGCCACCTTGGAGTAGAACGCGGGGTCGGACACGATCGGTCGCCTCCTCGGGCGGGGTCGGGCCGGGCGGTGCGCGGGCGTCGTCACGCGGGCGTCAGCGGGACGCCGAGCTTGCCCAGGATCGACTCGCCCGCCACGGCCGGCGCGAGGCCCAGGCCGCCGCCCGCCGGGGCGGCGAGCGGCTCGATCAGGGCGTCCGGGTCGGCCTCGAAGAAGAACACCAGGGAGACCTGCTCCTCGTCGGGGGCATCGGCCCCGGGCGCCGGTACGCGGTGCCGCAGGGCGCGCCAACGGCCGTCCGTCCACAGCTCCATGAGGTCGCCGAGGATCACGATCAGGGTGTCGGAGTCCATCGGGTAGGCGGGGGCGAACCAGCCGTCGGCCTCGTTCCACACCTCCAGGCCGCCCTTGCCCGGCTGACGGTTCAGCAGGGTGAAGGTGCCCAGGTCGGTGTGCGGGGCGTTGCGCATCCGGCCGGTGCCCGGCTGCCCGAGCCGGGTCAGCGACGGGTACCAGCTGACGTTCTGCGTCCAGGTGGCCCGCCGGGCCCGGGAGGTGAAGAAGTCCGCCGGCTGGCCGAGCAGTTCGGCGAACATGCGGTTCACCTGCTCGGCGACCCGGACCATGTGGCCGGTGTACGCCTCGGCCGTCGCCCGCAGCTGGGGCAGCTCGGCGGGCCACCGGTTGGCCGGGTAGAAGAGCTCGTCGAACCTGGTGTCCCCGGTGCGGTGGGTGGGTCCCGCATAGAAGGACTCGTGCAGGTCGGGGGCGCTGGTGTCGTCCGCGGCCGCGGCCGGAATGCCGACGTTGCGGTGCACCTCGCGCCAGCCGTTGTCGTACTGCCACTGGATCTCGTAGCCGAGCTTGGCCTGCCGCGGCAGCCGGAAGAAGGAGAGCCCCGCCTGGCGGAAGTCCTCGCCGCGGGCGCGCGGGACCCCGTGACCGGTCAGCAGGAACATCCCGGTTTCGCGCAGCGCGGCATCGACGGGCCGCAGCAGGTCCGCGCGTTCGCCGGCGTCGGCGGCCAGCCATTCCTCCAGGTCGACGGAAGGGATTTCGGTGGTCACAGCTGCACGCTCCTCGGGTGCGGGCCGGAGGCCTTTCGGGTCGAATTCCGCAGCCGCTCAGGGAAATTCGGAATCTCGCCCTGACCCAGTCTCAGCCGCACCGGGAAGCGGTGTCAACGACATGGTTGAAGGTTAACCAGAAAAAGGCCCCCAGCTTCGCGAGGGCCACATGCAGCGTCCATATCGCCGACTTTCGCTGAATCATCAGGAGATGATGCGCCAGCGAACAGTGGCCGGGGATTTACCGTCCTGGGTTTGTCCGGTACCCGCCCGCCTCCGGCCGCACCCGGATCATGCAGGGGCTATTTCACGCCAGAATACGATCATCATTCCTACTCGACGGCGAGATGGCGTTCGATCCAGTCCGCCGCGGTACGGCGGAACAGCACCCGGCTGCGGGTGCGCCGGAACTCGTGGCCCTCGCCCGCCAGCAGCAACAGCTCGGCGGGGATGCCCCGTTGGCGGGCCGCCCGGACGAGCTGCTCGGACTCCCCCGGCGGGACGTTGGTGTCGTGCTCCCCGTGGACGGTCAGCACCGGGACCCGCAGCGCGTCGATGCGGCTCATCGGCGACAGCGCGTGCAACAGGTCCCGGTCCCGCTCGGGGTGGCCGTACTTGACGGCGGCCGATCGGGCGATCCAGGGCTCGGTGCCGGCGAAGAAGGTCAGGAAGTCGGACATGCCGCACACCGAGACCCCGGTGCGGAACAGCTCCGGGTGCCAGACCAGCGAGGCCAGCGTGAGGTACCCGCCGTAGGAGTGGCCCATCACGGCCAGCCGCCGGGCGTCGGCGACCCCGAGGGTGATCAGGTGCGCCGCGCAGTCCGCGACGTCGTCGATCGCCGCGAAGCGCCCCTCCCCGAGGTCGGCGTTGACGAAGGAGCGGCCCGCGCCCAGCGAGCCGCGCACGTCGGGGGCGAACACGTCCAGGCCGTGGCCCAGCAGCTCGTGGTAGAGCGGCTCGAACACCGGTCGCTCCTGCTGCTCGGGGCCGCCGTGCAGGTGGATCACGCACGGGCCCCGGCCGTCCGGCTCCCGGCGCGGGGCGCGGTAGTACCAGCCCCCCAGTTCCAGCCCGTCGCGGGCACGCAGGCGCAGGTGCTCGGGCCGGACCGGCGCGGGCTGGCCGGGCGCGACGACGTCCTCGTCGCGCGAGGACCAGGGGGTGCGCAGCGGGCTCCCGCCGTCGGGCGTGTGCCAGACCCCGGGGCGGCGGCGCGAACCGGCGACGGCCAGCGCCAGCCCGCGCGGCCCCGCCGGGCTGATCCGGGTCACCACCTCGTGCGGCAACGTCATTACCCGGGCGGCGAGTTCGGGCGCCGGTGCGGACGGCGCCGGTGCAGCGGGAGCGGCCGGTGCGGCGGGTTCGGCGGGAGCGGCGGGAGCGGCGGGGAGCGCGACGGTCTCCAGCTCGGTGCGCCCGCGCACGTTCCACGCCAGCACCGCGGTGCGACCGTCGTCGGCCACCGACAGCAGCTCCAGGTCGGCGTCCTCGCGCCCGGCGGTCACCACCCGGCGCAGGCAGCTCCCGTCCGGTCCGAGCTCGACGGTGACCAGCGCCGCGAACTCCCGGTCGGCGTCGCTGCGCAGGTAGAGCCTGCGGCCGTCGGGCGAGAACCGGCCGACCCAGGGATCCCCGTCGGCCACCCGCACCGAGTAGGCCGTCTCGCGCCCGTCGCTCCGCAGCACCACGGCCTCGCGCCCGCCGCGCGGTCCGCGCAGCAGCAGCACGAGCCGGCCGTCCGCGGTGCTGTCGCACACCCGCAGCGTGGCGCCCCCGGGTTCGGTGGCGATCAGCTCGGCCGGCCGCACGCCCGCCGGATCGGCCAGGAAGACGGCGAGCCCGCCGCCGGTGAGGTGCGGCTCGTCGGCGGCGGCGCCGGGCGCCGGGCCCGCCGGCCGCAGCACCGCCGGCCCCGCCGCTCCCGGCCGCCCCAGCTCGCCCCGGTGCGCGCCGCCGAGCAGCGCGGGGCCGGCCGCGCCGCGCTCCGCGATCAGCAGGCCGGTCGGCGGGTCGGTGGCGGTGACGGCGATGAGCGCACCGTCGCGGCTCCAGCGCCCGAGGTAGGCGGTGCTGCCCGAGGCGGCGCCGGCCAGCACCCGGCGGTCGCTGCCGTCCGGCCGCACGCAGAGCACCCGGGTGAGTTCGCCGCCGCCGGGCGCGGTGGTGTACGCGATCCAGCGCCCGTCCGGGGACCAGGAGACCTCGGTGACCGGGTCGGGCCCGGTGTCCAGCAGGTGCGCGTCCTCACCGTCGGCCGGACCGGTCCACAGCTGCGGCACCCCGCCCCGGTTGCAGATGAAGGCCACCTGCCGGCCGCTGGGGTCGGCCGAGGGGTACCAGCAGCCGTGGGCGGTCACCGGGCTGTGCGTCTCCCGGGCCCCGCGCGCCTCCGGCAGGGCCGCGGCGCGCGGCGCCGGCTGTCCGGGGCCCGCGGGATCGGTCGGCCGGTCCACCACGCCGCGCCTCCCGCTCAGCCGATCCGGTGGGACTGGAGCCACATCTCCAGCAGGGCCACCTGCCACAGGGCGTTGGCCCCGCGCGCCGTGCGGTGCGCGTCCGGCGCGGCGAGCAGCCGCTCCAGGTAGGCCTCCTGGAAGACCCCGCGGGAGCGGGCCTCGGGAGCGGCCAGGGCCTGGCGGATCCGGTCGAGCACCGGCGGCGCCATCCGCCGGATCGCCGGCACCGGGAAGTAGCCCTTGGGCCGGTCGATGACCTCGGCCGGCAGCAGCTTGCGGGCGGCCTCCTTGAGCACGCCCTTGCCGCCGTGCGCGAGCCGGTGCTCCGGCGGGCAGGCCGCGGCCAGCTCGACCAGCTCGTGGTCCAGGAACGGCACCCGCGCCTCCAGGCCCCAGTCCATGGTCATGTTGTCGACCCGTTTGACCGGGTCGTCGACCATCAGCACGTGGGTGTCCAGCCGCACGGCCGCGTCCAGCGCCGTCTCGGCGCCCGCGAGCGCCATGTGCGAGCGGACCAGCTCGCCGGAGGCGTCGTGCTCCGCCAGCAGCTCGGGCTTGAGGATCCGGCCCAGTTCGGCGTGCGAGCGGTCGAAGAAGACCTCGACGAACCTCTCGGGCTCCTGCTCGCGCGGCACGGCCGCCAGCGCCGGATGCCAGCGGTACCCGGCGAAGATCTCGTCCGCGCCCTGGCCGCTCTGCACCACGCTGACGTGCTTGGAGACCTGTTCCGCCAACAGGTGGAAGGCGACCACGTCATGACTGACCATCGGCTCGCTCATCGCCGCGATCGACCGGTCCACCGCGGTCTGCAACCGGTCGGAGGGCACCATGATCTGGTGGTGGTCGGTGGCGAACTCCCGGGCCACCAGGTCCGAGTAGTGGAACTCGTCGCCCTGCTCGCCGCGTTCCGTCTCGAACCCGACGCTGAAGGTGGCCTGGTCGTCGAAGCCCGCCTCGGCCAGCAGCGCCACGATCAGGCTGGAGTCCAGACCGCCGGAGAGCAGCACCCCGATCGGCACGTCCGCCACCGTGCGCCGGCGCACCGCGGTGCGCAGCGCCTCGAGCACCGCGTCGCGCCAGTCGTCGGCGTCCATGCCGGCGTCCTCGGGGCGGCGGCGGTGCGGCGGCTGCCAGTAGCACTCGTCGTGCTGGCGGCCGTCCGGCTCCACCACCCGCACGGTGGCCGGCGGGAGCTTGCGCACCCCGGCGAGCACGGTGCGCGGCGCGGCGACCGTGCCGTGCAGGGTCAGGTACTGGTGCAGCGCGGCCGGGTCGAGCGAGGTGTCCACCCCGCCGCCCGCCAGCAGCGCGGGCAGCGCGGAGGCGAAGCGCAGCCGGCCGGGGCGCTGCGCCAGGTAGAGCGGCTTGATCCCGAGCCGGTCGCGGGCCAGCACCAGCCGCCCGGTGTCCAGTTCGGCCACCGCGAAGGCGAACATGCCGTAGAGGTGGGACACGCACGCCGTGCCCCACTGCCGGTAGGCCTTGAGCAGCACCTCGGTGTCGGAGGTGGAGAAGAAGCGGTGCCCCAGGGCCTCCAACTCGCCGCGCAGCTCACGGTAGTTGTAGATGCAGCCGTTGAAGACGCCGGTGAGCCGGGCCGCGGAGTCGGTCATCGGCTGGGCGCCGCGCTCGGACAGGTCGATGATCTTCAGGCGCCGGTGGCCGAGCGCCACGGCGCCCTGCGACCACAGGCCCCGGCCGTCGGGACCGCGGGCCGCCAGCCGGTCGGTCATGCGCTCCACCGCGGCCAGGTCGGGCCGCCCGCCGTCGAAACGGATCTCACCACTCAGCCCGCACATGCCGGCTCACCTCCGTTGCAGCACCGATACCGCGCGGATGCGCGTGGGTCCGGTCGACCAGGAAGTCGACGGCCGCCGTCAGGTCGCCGGCGGCGGCGACGCGCCGCACCTGGTGGGCGGCGTCCCCCAGGGCCAGGGTCTCCTCCGCCACCGCGGAGACGATCTCCCAGTCGCCGAGCTCCTCCAGCGTCGGCCGCAGCCGCGCCAGCATCCTGCGGACCACGGCCCGGGCCGGCTCGGCCAGCCCGGTGGTCGGGTCGACCAGTTCGCCGCCCAGCCCCGAGCGGGCGGCCCGCCAGGTCATCGCCCGCAGCCACTGCGGCCGGGCGTGCCGACAGCCGTCGGCTCCCCGCACGGCCGCACAGGCGTCCACCACCAGCGCGCGGTACAGTCCGGCGATCATCACCACCGTCTCCACCCGGGGGCAGGCGTCGCAGATCCGCAGTTCGAGCGTCTGCTGGTGTGCGGAGGGCCGCAGGTCGTAGTAGACCATCCCGGCGTCACTGATGACTCCGGAGCGCACCAGCCTCGTCACGGCCGCGTCGTACTCGGCCGCCGAGTCGAAACAGCCGGCCGGACCGCTGGTGGGCCAGCGCTGCCACAGCAGTGTCCGCCAACTGGCGTAACCGGTGTCCGCGCCGAGCCAGAACGGCGAACTGGCCGACAGCGCCAGCAGGGTGGGCAGCCAGGCCGAGATCACGCACATCGCCCGGACGGCCGTGTCGCGGTCGGGCACGTCCACGTGGAACTGCCCGCCGCAGATCAGCTGCTCGTCGGCCACCACGCGGTACTCGTCGGCCATGTGCAGGTAGCGGGGGTGCGGGGTGGCGTCCACCACGCCCGCCCTGGCCAGCGGCGCGGTGCCGGCGGCGACGATCGCCAGGCCCAGCCCGGCGGCGGCCTCGGAGAGGGTCCGCCGGGAGTGGGCCAGATCGGCGTAGAGCGCCTCCAGCGAACCGTGCACGCCGCTGTTGGACTCGACCACCGACTGCAGGAACTCGGTGACGAAGCCGCGCCGTGGCAGGCGGTCCAGCACGTCCTGGGCCCGTGCCACCAGCATCCGGCTCTCCACATCGACGATGTGGAACTCCTCCTCGACTCCCATCGACACGGCCATCGGACACCTCCGAACCGGTTCGACGTCACGGCGGGTCACCGACCCGCCGTGCCGGGGCGACCGCTCCACGGTCGCCCGTCCCCCCCAAGGGTCCAACCTCCCACGACCGCCCCCGCGCCGCATCATGAGTGCGGGGTACCGGGCTCGCCCCGGGACTCCTCAGCCCTCGCCGAACCACCGCCGCAGGGCACCCGCCAGCGGCTCCGACGGGTACGGCCGGGCCGCGGCCCAGCAGACGTGGCCGTCCGGGCGGATCAGCAGCGCGTCGGTGGCCGTGCTGGTCGGGACCCGGTCGACGCGGTCCTTCCAGCCCCGGGCGACCGCGGCGAGGTCGGAGCCGCCGCTGGGGTCGAGCAGCAGGCCCCGGCCCGCCCGCAGCAGCGCGTGCAGGCGCACCGGGCCCTGCGCGCCGGTCAGGTCGAGATCGGGCGCGCGACGGCCCAGCAGCGGGTGGCCGGGCGCCCCGGGCATCGGGTACCGGATGTCGAGTCCGGCCATCCGGGCGGCCAGGTGGCGCCTGGTGTCGGGCAGTTGGAGCAGGGTGTCGAAGAGTTCGCGGGTCGCGGCCACGTCCGGACCGCCGGTGCCGGCCCAGTCCATGAGCAGGCTCTGCGCCTGGACGATGCGCAGCACGCCGGCCGCGACCGGATGGCGCTCGCTCTGGTAGCTGTCCAACAGGCCCTGCGGTGCCCAGCCGTGCACGGCGGCGGCGAGCTTCCAGCCGAGGTTGACCGCGTCCTGGAGGCCGGTGTTCATGCCCAGGCCCCCGATCGGCAGGTGGATGTGGGCGGCGTCGCCGGCCAGGAACACCCGGCCGTGCCGGTAGTCCGCCACCTGGCGGGCGGCGTTGGTGATCCGGTACGTGTAGCGCTGCTCGACCAGGTCCACGCCCGGCCCGTACACGGTGCGCAGGCCCGCGCGGATCTCCTCCTCGGTCACCGGGATCTCCCTGGGCAGCGAGTGCGCCGGGCCGCCGAGCGCGAGCCGGCGCAGGTCCCCGCCGAGCGGGAACTGCATCGCCCAGCTCCCGTCCGCGGCGGTCGTGTGGGACTGGCCGGCAGCCGCGGGCCGCGAGGGCCGGGTGTCGCGCAGCCGCACGTCGGCCACGAGCGCGGTGTCCGTGCCGGGCCTGCCGGGGAAGGCGATCCCCAGCAGCCTGCGGACGGTGCTGTGCGCGCCGTCCGCCGCGACCAGGAACGCCGAGCGCACGGTGCGGGTGGTGCTGCCGTGGCGCAGGGTCGCGGTGACGCCGTCCTCGTCGGCCGCCAGCCCGACCAGCTCGTGCGCCCGGCGGACACCGACGCCGTGCCCCGCCAGCCGGTCGGTGAGGAAGTCCTCGACGACGGTCTGCGGGATGAACCGTCCGGGCAGCCTGCTGTCGTGGTCGGCGGGATCGAAGAGCCGGCCGGCGAAGTGACCGGGGCTCACCGGGTAGTCGCCGGTGGCCAACAGCGGCTCCAGCAGGCCGCGCTGGTCCAGGACCTCCATCGTGCGCGGGTGCACCCCGCCGGCCCGCGACAGCTCGCTGCGCTCGGGCAACCGGTCGACGACCACCGCCGACACCCCGGCCACCCGCAGTTCGTGGGTCAGCATCAGTCCCGTCGGACCGGCTCCCACCACGAGAACGTCGGTGTCCATGTCCACTCCTCGGCTCCGGAGCCCGCAGCTTGACGGACCCTCAGGAACCAGGCTGCGACCGCGGTCCGCGCCGGTGCCACGCACAATCCGCATCCTGGCGGAATCCGAACCGGGTACGCTGCCGCAGGTGGAATCCGACAGGTACGACGATCTGGACCGCCAGCTCGTCCACTCCCTCCAGATCGACGGGCGGGCACCGTTCAGTGCGATCGCAGCCGTTCTGGAGGTGTCGGACAAGACCGTCGCGCGCCGCTACGCGCGGCTGCGCTCGCGCGGCGCGGTGCGGGTGGCCGGGACCACCGATCCGCACGCGCTCGGTGAGGTGGTCTGGTTCCTGCGGGTGCGCTGCGCACCCGACGCCTCGGTGGCGGTCGCCGAAGCGCTGGCCCGGCGCTCCGACACCTCCTGGATCAGCCTCACCTCCGGCGGCACCGAGGTCGTCTGCATCGTCCAGGCCGACAGCGAGCAGCAGAGCGAGGCGCTGCTGCTGCACAGGCTGCCGCGCACCCCCCGGGTCGAGGGGATCACCGCGCACTGCGTGCTGCACCACTTCTTCGGCGGACCGGCGAGCCTGATCACCAAGCACGGGCCGCTCTCGGGCGACCAGATCGCCCGGCTGCAGCCGCCGCCGGCCCGGCACCGCCCGGGCGGGGTGCACCTGGACGCGGACGACCAGCGGCTGCTCGCGGTGCTGGCCGCCGACGGCCGCGCCGGATACGAGGACCTGGCCGCGGCCACCGGCTGGTCGCCCAGCACCGTGCGACGACGGATGGCCGAGCTGCGCGAGTGCGGCGCGCTGTACTTCGACGTCGAGTACGACTGGCCGATCTTCGGCCTGCTCGTCCGCAGCCTGCTGTGGCTCTCGGTGGCGCCCGCCCATCTCGAAGCCACCGGACGGGAGCTGGCCGGCCATCCGGAGGTCGCCTTCGTCGCCGCGACCACCGGCCCCTCCAACCTGTGCGCGAGCCTCATCAGCGCCGACCGGCACGCGCTCTACGCGTACCTGACCACCCGGATCGCCGGGCTGCCGGGCATCACCCAGGTGGAGACCGCGCCGGTGATCCGCACGCTGAAGCGGGGCGTGCCCCGGCGGCACCTCCCCTGAGCCGGTTGCTCCTGACGCTTCATCAACTACGGCCCGGAGGGCGCTCCGGCGCGCCCGCACGCCCCGCCCGGCGCTTCCTGCGCCGCTGCGCACCCCTGTGCGGGCGTTCACGGTTCCCATACGATCGAGCGGAACCGGGTGATCACCGTCCGGCTGCGCATTCGGCCATCCTGCCCGTCCTCCGGGAGGTCCCCCATGGTCCCCAAGCGTCTGCTCGTCATCCACCGCCGGCCCTACGGGCGTTCGGCGGCGCTCGCCCTCACCGGCCTGCTGCTCGCCGCCCTCGTGCCCGCCGCCGCCCTGCTGCCCGCCGGCCGCGCCGCCGCTTCCGCCACCACCGCGACCGCGGCAACCGCCGGCCGCTCGGCCGACGCCGCCACCACCGGCTCGGCCGGCACCCCGGTGCCGATCACCAACGGCAACGGCACGAGCGTCCTCGTCCGCAACTCCGACGGCACGCTCTACCAGCGGCAGCGCGACCCCGGCAGCGGCGCCTGGGGCGCCTGGACCAGCACCGGCTTCGTCGCGGCGGGCGACCCCGCGGCGATCCAGGATCTCGACGGCACACTGGAACTCTTCGCGCAGGGCTCGGACGGCCACCTGTACCAGGAGTCCGAGACCCCGCGCGGCCAGGGCGGCTGGCAGGACCTGGGCGCCCCGACGGGCACCACGGTGGCCGGCCGCCCGGTGGTGGTGGCCGACGACAACACCGCCGCCGACCCGAACCCGAACCCCGCCGGCCAGGTGCAGGGCAACACCGACGGCCGGTTGGAGGTCTTCGTGCTCGGCGCCGACGCCTCGCTCTGGCACCTCGCCGAGCTGGGTTCGAACGGCGGCGGCTGGAGCGCCTGGGAGCAGGTCGCCCGCGGGTTCGTCACCGACCCGACGGCGGCGGTCACGGGGGACGGCCGGATCGCCGCCTTCGTGGTCGACAACAACAACCACCTGTGGGAGTACGCGCAGAAGGTACCGGGGACCCAGCAGACACCGCTGCCGCAGCAGAACTGGTCCGGAGCCGACCTCGGCGGCACCTGGACGGGCGACGCGGCGGTGGCGACCGAGGACACCACGACGGGCACCCTGCTCCAGGTCTTCGGCGCGCACACCGACGGGGACCTCTGGACGGCGACCCAGTCCACCGCGGGCAGCACGTCGTCCCCCACCGGTGCGTGGGACCTGGCCCACACCGCGAACCTCGGCAAGGCCGGGCAGGTCCCGCCGGTGGTGGCCGCCAACAGCGACGGCCGGCTCACCGTCTTCGGCCTGAACCACGACCACCTGGTGACCTACCGCTCGCAGACCTCGCCGGCCGTGCCCACCACCAACCCGAACGGCATCTGGGAGGGCGGCTGGGACGATCTGACCGGCCAGAAGGTGGACTCGGTCGCGGTCGAGAACGCGCCGGAGGGCGGCTTCGAGGTCTTCTCGGTCGGCCACGGCGGCACCACGCTGCACCAGCGCGGCCAGCTGGCGCCCGGCACCCCGTCGGCCCCCCGCGGCTACTGGCTCGACTGGACCGACCTGGCGCCGATCGGCTCCGGCCTGTGCGCGGGCCCGGGCAGCCTGCAGTGCCTCGCCCTCACCAACGCCGACCTCGGGACGGCGCTGGACCTGGCGAACTCCTCCGACCTGGAGTCGGCCGTCATCCAGGACGCGCCCAACCCGTCGGACGCGGCCCAGCAGTGGTCCCTCACGGTGAACGCGGCCTCCGGCAACTCGACCTTCAGCATCACCAACAACTCCGACAACCAGTGCGTGGGCGATGCGCCCACGGGGATCGGGGGGCTGCACCTGGACATGGCGGCCTGCGACACCAGCGACTCCACCCAGCAGTGGTACCTGGAACCGGTGGCACCGGCCTCGACCACCGGGAAGCCGACTCTCTACCGGATCCACCAGGTCGGCAGCAGCACCTGTCTGACCGCCCTGAAGCACAACCCGGGCTTCCACCCCAGCGAGTTCGTCGAGCGGATCGACTGCACCGGCAAGAACGCGAACGACCACAACACCTGGCGGCTCGGCAGCGGCACCACCAACGCCCCGGGCGTACTGGAGCTCGCGCTGAACCGGGCGGCCCAGCAGTGCAGCACCACGCCGGCGAGCAACAGCTGCAGCTTCACCGACACCTCCACCCCCGCGGCCTACCAGGCGGCCACCGGCTGCGTGGTGAGCAGCATCCTCTACAACGCCGGCCCCACCACCACCGCGAGCGACACCGTCAGCTGGGCGCACATCACCGGCACCGAGTGGTCGCTGGGCCGTGAACTCGAGTTCCAGGTCCCCGAGGTGCTGTCGACCAGCTTCACCGCCTCGCACAGCTGGATCGACCAGACCAGCGTCACGCAGTCGGCCACCGTGCAGGTGCCGCCCCACCAGTTCGGCTGGGTCGAGTACGCCCCGGTGGTCCGCGAGACCGAGGGCTACTGGACCTTCACCCTGGCCGGTCAGAGCTGGACGGTGCCCGGCCGCAACCTCTCGGTCGCCGCGTCAGGCACCAGCGGGGTGAACCCGATCACGGTCACCGTCACCTCCGGCGAACCGCCCACCGACAGCCGGTGCGACTGACGCAGGGCGCATGACCTCACCCGGCGACCGGCTACTCGGCCAGTCCCCGGGTGAGCACCACCACCGCGACGAAGGCCCGGTAGAGCCGGACCGGGTCCTCGTCGGTCAGCGTGACGGTCAGCGCGTCCACGCGTTCGGTGCCGCTGATCCAGATGGCCTGCTCGGCCAGGTCCGCGTTGCGGAAGCGGACGGTGAGGGTGGCCGGCAGGGTGATCGCCGGCGCCACGGCACCCGGCAGCTGCGCCACCGCCTCGCGCGCGGCGGCGCGGATCACCTCCCGCGCCTCCTCGGGGTGCAGGCTCTCGGCCGCGAACCGCGACACCGAGGACTTGACGACCGCGGCCCGCACCCCCGGACAGAACGGCTCGATCTCCCGCGCGGTCACCTCGTCGCCGGTGATCAGCACCACGGGCACCCCGTGCCCGAGCGCCACCAGCGCGTTGATGCCGCTCTCCCCCGCCGGCACGCCGTTCAGGCGCACCTCGGCGATCGCCCGCGGGTTGTAGGTGTGCGACAGCGCCGACGGCTCGCCGGCCATCGAGCCGTGGTAGGAGACCAGGAACACCGCGTCGTACGAGGCGTCCAGACCCTGCATCATGTACAGCGGCTTGTGCCGGCCCGACAGGTAGCGGGCCCGCCCGGCCAGCGCGTCCGGGCGCAGGTTGGCCATCGCCCCGTGCGAGTCGTTGACCAGGAACTCACCTGCGCCGCCTGCGATCGCTCCCTCGATCGCCGCGTTGACCTCGCCCTGCAGCAGCTCGCGGTAGTAGCCGTAGTCGGCCCCCGAGGAGCGGCACTGCTCCCAGTCGACGACCCCCGCGGTGCCTTCCATGTCCGACGAGATGAAGATCCGCACGGTCCCTCCCCTGCTCACCGATGCCCCGGCCGCCCCGGCGCTGTGCGCAGTCTGCCACCCGGGCGGCGGGCCGGTCAGCGCTGTGGAGGCCGGTCGGCGCTGTGGTGAGCCGGTCGGCGCCGCGGGGGAAGCCGGTCAGCGCCACGGGGGCCGGTCGGCGCCGCGGTGGGCCGGTCAGCTCCGCGGGTCGCCGGGCCAGGCGACGGTGGTCTCCACCGGGGCCGCCTGGTCGACTCCCGGCACGTCCCAGCCGTAGAGCTCGCGGAACTGGCCGTGGAACCACGCCGGTGCGGCCGGGTCGGCCGCCAGCGCGGCGGCCGGATCGGCCCACAGCGCGCGGACGCGGTCCTGCACGTCCTGGTCCAGCTCCCAGCCGTCGAGCCGGATGCGGCCCTGCTCGTCCAGGTCGAGCGGCCGGGCACCGGTCAGCTGCTCCCACAGCTCCACCGCCTGGTCGGCGGTGGAGCGCCAGCCCTGCGGGCCCAGCACGGTGCGCAGCAGCGAGGTGTAGAGGGCGATGGAGGGGATCGCGGTGGAGGCCTGGGTGACCGCGGCACCGGCCACGGCCGTGAAGGCCCGGCCGTGGCCGGCCAGCACACCGGCGTTGAGCTGGTGCGCGGTCCGCTCCAGGTGCTGCTTGGCGGCACCGATGGTGCCCTGCCGGTACACCGGGGCGGTGATCTCGGAGCCGACGTAGGACAGCGCGACGGTGCTGAAGTCCTCGGCGAGCAGGTCGGCTTCGGCCAGCGCCCGGCACCACAGCGCCCAGTCCTCGCCACCCATCACCTTGACGGTGGCGGCGCGTTCGGCCTCGTCGGCCGGGGCGAGCTCGACGCTGCCGACCCTCGGCTCGCCGTCCTCGAAGACCAGCGACGGGGAGGTGTAGGCGTCCCCGAGCGGCTTGATCACCGAGTGGTGGACCTCGCCGGTGGCCGGGTCGGTGCGCCGCGGGGAGGCCAGCGAGTAGATCAGGTGGTCCACCGGTCCGTAGCGCTCGGCCAGCAGCTCCAGCACCTCGGTGCGGGTCCGGTCGGCGAAGGCGTCGGCGTTGACCAAGGTCAGATCGGCGGCGGACGCGGCGGCCAGCTCGGCGAGGGCCGCGCTGCGGTACCAGCCGGCCGAGGCGGTGCGCCGCTCGGTGCCGGCCGCCTCGAAGGCCACACCGATGCCGCGGATGCCGTGCCGGCGCAGCCCGGCCGCCAGCACGGCCAGGCCGTAGCCGGCGCTGGAGCCGAGCACCAGGACGACCGGCGCCCGCCCGCCCGGCTCGGCCCGGGGGATGGACTCCCACAGCCGCTCGACCGTCTCCGCGCAGCCGGTGGGGTGCGAGTTGACGATCAGATAGCCGCGCTGCTTCGGGGTGATCTGCTGGGTGCTCACTCGGCGGTGTCCTCTCGGCGGCTGTCGGTCCCCGGACCGCGGTCCAGGTGTCCGCAATCCGGTGATCGTTTCCGGCGATCGTAGCCACGCCGACGGTCCGTCACCGGTGCCGGAGAACCACGGAGGAGGTGCGCCGTCGTTGTAGGGGTCGGCCTTGCGGCGGCGGCCCGGTTCGGCTAAGCCGCACCGGCGAGGCGGTGGGTGGGTGGGTGGGTGGGTGGTGAGCGGGTGAGCGGGGCGGTGAGCACCCGGCTGGCCCCGGTGGCGTCGGCGCAGGTACTGATCAGGCCGTCGCCGAGGATGAAGCCCCGGCGGCGGTTGACCCGGTAGACGCCGGCCTCCAGGTCGACCCAGGGCAGCGCGCGCAGCAGGTAGCGCGGGGTGATCCCGAGCATCTGCGGCACGGTCTTGGTGGTGGTCGCCAGGTTCCTGGCGGCGGAGGAGCCGAGGCTCTGCGGGCTGGGCTGCGCGGTTTCGGTGGTCATGACTGATTCCCGTCCTGTGAGGAGAGCCGACTGGACGTCAGAGCACGAACGAAGGCGGCAGCAAGGCCGTTCGCCAGGTCCGCCCCAGTGATTGTCACGACTGCCGAGTGCCGGTGCGGCGATGTTCGAGGAGATATTCCGGGCCCCGCGCGGGCGGCAGGACATATGTCCTTGTCAAAGTCAGTGCCGAAGTGATGATTTATCCACAAGGGCTGATAATGCGTTCGAAAGTGAAGGTTGGGAATACCGCCGAATTGCCACGGCAGTTCGACTCGAAAGGGCCAGAACGCCCCGCATGAGGTGAACACTTCACGACGTCCCGTGGTCGTGTTAGCGTCGCTCGGATGTCGAGGATTCTGGTCACCGAGCTGGACAACTCCTTACCCGGCAGCGCTCGCGAGGAGCGCCCCGTCCGCGGGCACTCGCTCGTCGTCGGCTACCACCGGCCCCCCATGCACTGGAACGGTGCCGTCTGGCAGCCGCCCGCCAGCCCCAACGGCATCCTACCGACCCTGACCAGCGCCTTCACCGACGGCCTGCCGGGTGTCTGGGTCGCGGCCCTGGCCGGCGGCGACCGCCGGGCCACCGGCCCGCACCCCACCGAACTGCCGCTGTCACTCGTGCCGTTGAGCAGCGCCGAGTGGACCGGCTACTTCCACCGTGCCTGCAAGGAGACGCTCTGGCCGGTGCTGATGTCCGAACCGGAGCGGTCGGTCTTCGCCGGGCAGGCCTGGCACGACTTCCGCACGGTGAACGCCCGCTTCGCCGAGCACATCAGCACCGAGGCCGCGCCCGGCGCCACCGTCTGGCTCCACGACTACAACCTGTGGCTCGTCCCCGGTCTGCTCCGCACTGCCCGCCCCGACCTGCGGACCGGGCTCTTCCACCACACGCCGTTCCCGTCCCCGGAGGTCTTCGCCACCCTGCCGGTGGCGGCCGAACTGCGCGCCTCGCTCACCTGCCTGGACTGGGCGGGCTTCCACACCGGCGTCTTCGCCGACCGGTTCCGGCGCACGCTGGCCGACGCAGACGGCCAGGACGAAGCGGACGGCCCGGACGGCCCGGACGAACCGCTGCGGATCGAGGCGCCGCGCATCGAAGTGCCTCGGATCGAAGTGCATCCGCTCGGGATCGACCGGGGCGCCGTCGAGCGGCTCGCCGCCGGCCGCACCACACGGCGCCGACCCGCCGGGACCCACCTGGTGCTCTCGGTCGAACGCCTGGACTACGCCAAGGCCCCGGTCCAGAAGGTCGACGCCATCGACCACCTGCTCACCCGCCGGCCCGACCTGCGCGGCAAGCTCAGCTTCCGGCTCGTCTGCCCACCGCCCGAACCCGGCATCACCGCCTACGACACCACCCGCCGACGCCTGGAGCAGCGGGTGGCCGAGGTCAACGCAAGCTGGGCGGAGCGGAGTTGGCAACCGATCGACTACCTCCCGCGCAGTCTGTCCGGCTCCCGGGTGATCGAGGAGTACCTGGCGGCCGACGTGCTGTGGGTGACCTCCCTCCAGGACGGGATGAACCTGACCGCCAAGGAGTTCGTCGCCGCCCAGGCCGCACACCCCCGGCACGGCGCCCGGGGGCCGGGCGTCCTGGTGCTCTCCCGGCACGCCGGTGCCGCCACCGAGCTCGGGCCGGCGGCACTGCTCACCGACCCGCACTCACCCGGCGACCTCAGCTCGGTGCTGGCCCGGGCCCTTGCCCTCACGCCCGCCGAACGCCGGACCCGCATGGCCGCACTCGCCGGACTCCTCGGCCACGAGCGCCCCGCGGACTGGGCGAACCGGATCGTCCACGCGATCGGGCAGTGCGGCCCACCGCGACAAGTCGGTGGACACGCTCGGCGGGCGGAGCCCACGATGGGCGGATGCTGAGCACCCTTCCCGCCTTCCTCGGCGCCTGCACCCTGATCGCGGCCTCGCCCGGCCCGAGCACCATGCTGATCATCCGGCAGTCGCTGCACAGCAGGCGGGCGGGCTTCCTCACCGTGCTGGGCAACGAGTCCGGTGTCTTCATCTGGGGCACCGTCGCCGCGTTCGGGCTCACCGCTCTGCTCGCGGCCTCCCAACTGGCCTACGACGCCATGCGGATCGTCGGCGCCGTGACGCTGATCGCCTTCGGGGTCAAGACGCTGCTCGACGCCCGCCGCGAGCACGAGGGGCCGGCGGCGGAGGAGGCGGCGGCCGAGCGCTCCGGCTGGCGGTCGTACCGCTCGGGCCTGCTGCTGAACCTCGCCAACCCCAAGGCGGCGGTGTTCGCGATGTCGTTCCTGCCGCAGTTCGTGCCCGCCGGCGCACCCCACCTGCCCACCATGATCGGCCTGGCGGCGGTCTGGGCCGTCTTCGAGATCGGGTACTACGGACTGTACGTCTGGTTCGTCGGGCGGCTGCGCAAGGTCATCTCCCGGGTCCGCGTCCGCAGGTGGCTCGAACGGGTCTCCGGCGGCGTGCTGCTCCTGCTCGGGATCCGGATGGCCATCGAGAGCTGACGGCCGTCGCGTACGCACGCCCGCGCACCCGCCGAACGGATCGGCGGGTGCGCGGTGTTCGACGACCTTTGATGGCCTTTGGCAGCCTTTGACCGAAAATCAGCGCCCGGTCGGCAGGTTGGCGCCGCCCGTGCAGTCCAGGACCACGCCCGTGATGAAGGTGTTGGCCGCCAGCAGCTGGATCGCCTGGGCCAGGTCCTCGGGCCGCCCGACCCGGCCGACCGGGGTGGTGGCCGCGAGCCCGTCGAAGAGCTCCTTGCGCTGCTCGGCCGGCACGGCATCCCACCAGGGGGTGTCCACCACGCCGGGCGAGACCGCGTTGACCCGCAGCGGCGCCAGCTCGACGGCCAGCGGCGGCACCATCGCCTCCAGCGCGCCGTTGATGGCCGCCAGGCCCGCGGTGCCCGGGAAGGCCGACCGGGCCGAGGCGGCGGTGATCAGCGTGACCGAACCGTCCCGCCGCAGGTGGGGCAGCGCGGCCTGGAGGACGCGGACCTGCGGCCAGAACTTGCCGTCGAACCCGGCCGCCAGCTGGGCCAGGTCGAGCTGCGCGAACGGCCCGACGCCGGCTCCGCCGCTGACCCCGACGACCAGGTGGTCGATGGTGCCGGCCTCGGCGAAGAAGGCTTTGAGGGCCTCCGGGTCGGCCGCGTCCACCCGGTGGCCGGTGGTCCTGCCGCCGATCCGGGCAACGGCCTCGTCCAGGCGGGCCTGGCTCCGGCCGGTGATCACGACCTCCGCGCCGTCGGCGGCGAAGGCGGTGGCCGCGGCCTCCCCGATGCCGGAGCTGCCGCCCATCACGAAGACGCGCTGACCGGTGAAGGCGGGTGCCGAAGTGCTCATGATGGTACTTCCTTCGTATTGTCGAGACCGCTCGTTTCGTCAACCATGGTTGCCGAGACTGATAGTCTTGTCAAGCGGGGGTCGAACGGGGGCCTGAGCGAGGGAGAAGAACGATGAGCGCGGCAGCACCCCAACCGGACGCACCCCAGCCGAGCGCAGCCCAGCCGGACGCAGCCCGGCCGGGCGCGGCACAGCCGGACGCAGCTCAGCCGAACACGGCCCGCCCGCACACCGGGCGCCGCCGCAACGAGGCCGCCCACCAGGCGATCCTCGACGCCGCCCTGCGCCTGCTGGCCGAATCCGACGGCACACCGGTCACCATCGACGCCATCGCCCGCACGGCCGGCGTCGGCAAGCAGACCGTCTACCGGTGGTGGCCGTCCAAGGGCGCCGTCCTGCTGGACGCCCTCAGCGACCGCGCCGCCCAGCACGTCGCCGCGCCCGACACCGGCGTGCTCCACGACGACCTGCAGGCCTTCGTCGCCACCACCTTCGACGCCGCGCAGCAGGACACCACGGCCTCCGCCCTGCGCACCCTGGTCCGCGAGGCCGCCCGCGACCCGCACCTCGCCGAACTCATGCGCGGTTACACCGCCGACCGCCGCAGCGCCCTGCGGGACCTCCTCGACCGTGGCCGCGAGCGCGGCCAACTCCCCCCGGACGCCGACCTCGACCTGATCGTGGATCAGATCTACGGCCTGTTCTGGTACCGCTTCATCCTCGGCCACGGCCCGCTCGACCACACCGTCGCCGAACAGCTCGCCACAACCCTGCTGCACGGCGCGGGTGGGAGCGCCCTGCCGAGCGAGCGCAAGTGATAGGACGGAGTCGAGCCGAAGGAGGTCCGACATGACCCGCTACTGCGTCGACCCTGTGCGACACGAACTCATCGCCGTCTGGGGCACCGGGCAGGGCGAACTCGCCGCGCGCGTCGCCGCCCTCCCGGCCGGCACCGACCTCGCCGCACTGTCCCGCCTGGCCGCCGCGCTCACCCAGCTGTCCACGGCGGCCTGGCGCACCTACACCCACCCCGCCAGCGCCGCCGACTCGCTCGACGTCGACAGCGAGGGCTGGCACCGGGAGCAGGAGCGCCGGGCCTTCGAGGAGGTCCCCCAGGCCGTGGAGGCACCCAACCTCCCGCACGGCGGCACCATGACCGTCTCCTACAGCCCCGTGCTGGAGAACGCGCACCGCATCGGCCGTGCCCTGCTCGCCCTGGAGCTCCCGGAGCTGACCGACACGATCCGCGACGAGACCGCGGCGGAGCTGGCCGCCGTCGAGAGCGCCGAACTCGGCGACCTCACCGGGCGGGCCCAGCAGGCCGTCCTGCTCAGCCGCGAGGGCGCCTCCCCCGTCCAGGTCGCCGCCGCCGACCGGCTGCTGGAGGAGGACCCGTTCGGCCCGTCCGCCCTCTACTCCGAGGTCGACCCGACCGCCGCGGCCGTGGCAGCCGCCCACTGGCTGCGCGCCGCCGCCGAAGCCGTCTCCGAGGCCTCCGGCTACGAGGCGTCCGAGGTGGTCCGGGAGGCGGACACCATCGAGGCGCTCCCCCACGAGACGCCCACCCTCGTCCTGGAACTGCTCGACGCCGGCTTCTCCCCCTACGACGCCGTCACCGGCCTGGTGCGCCATGCCATGAAGGTCGCCGACGGCGTCCTGCCCGACCCGGCGACCTTCCGCGAACAGCTCGACGAGGCCGAGGAGATGGTCGCCCAGTACTCCGACGACGACGGCGGCTCGGAGGCGGTCCTCAGCGGCATCCGCCTCACCCCACTGGACCCGCGCCGGCCCGCCCGCGACCTCCTCGAAGACCTCCTCCTGGGCATCCACGGCTGCTGGCTCGTCCACGACGAGTACACCGAGAGCGACGAGGACGACGAGGACGAAGGCGAAGATGACGCCGAGGACGCGGACGCGGAGAACACCGAGGGCGAGCAGCCGGACGACGCGGCGGACCAGGAGCAGGAGGAGGCGGCGGAACGCCACCAGCACCACAGCCGCGCCCAGTTCGCCGCCCTCGTCCGCACCGTCGCCGCCCGCAACCACGAGCGGCTGATCTAGTGTCATGAGTCTTAGGAAAGCTATAGAAGTATGCTGGGTTCATGGCGCGGATGGGTCGGCCGACGGTCGAAGTGGTTCTGACGGATGACGAGCGTGAGACGTTGCTGCGTTGGTCGCGGCGGGCGACGTCCGCGCAGGCGCTGGCGCTGCGCTGCAGGATCGTCCTCGCGTGTGCCGACGGACTGTCGAACACCCAGGTCGGCGCGAACCTCGGGATTCATCCGACCACCGTGGCCACCTGGCGCAAGCGGTTCGCGGCCCAGCGACTGGAGGGCCTGGCCGATGAAAAGCGGCCGGGCCCTGCCCGCACGGTGACGGACGAGCAGGTCGAGGACGTGATCGTGCGGACTCTGGAGACGACGCCGAAGGGCGCCACACACTGGTCCACCCGCGAGATGTCGAAGCAGAGCGGGCTGAGCCAGTCGACGGTCTCGCGGATCTGGCGCACCTTCGGCCTCAAGCCGCACCAGGTCGACACCTTCAAGCTGAGCAAGGATCCGCAGTTCATCGAGAAGGTCCGCGACGTGGTGGGCCTCTACCTCGATCCGCCCGAGCGCGCCATCGTGCTCTGCGTCGACGAGAAATCGCAGATACAGGCACTGGACCGCTCCGCGCCGGTGCTGCCGATGATGCCCGGCATGCCCGAGCGCCGCACCCACGACTACCTGCGAGGAGGTGTCACCACCCTGTTCGCGGCGCTCAATACCGCCACCGGCGAGGTCATCGGCTCCCTGCACCGCCGCCACCGCGCCGTCGAGTTCAAGAAGTTCCTCGCCAAGCTCGACAAGGAGGTCCCCGCCGAACTCGACGTCCACCTGATCTGCGACAACTACGCCACCCACAAGACCCCGCCATCAAGAAGTGGCTACTCGCGCACCCGCGCTTCCACATGCACTTCACTCCCACCAGCTCGTCCTGGCTCAACCAAGTCGAGCGCTGGTTCGGCCTACTGACGGACAAGCAGATACGGCGCGGAGTCCACAAGAACGTCCAGGCGCTGGAGAAGGACATCCGCGACTGGATTGCCCACTGGAACGAAGACCCCAAGCCGTTCACCTGGACCAAGTCCGCCGACGAGATCTTCGAACGTCTCGCCGGCTATCTGAACCGCCTGCCGAACCCCAACCCCTAGATATGCAGCCGTTCTGAGACTCATGACACTAGCTTGACTCTGCTGGTGATCTTGATAGTCGCGGTCAGCTGCTGACGGTTCGCCCGGCGACAGGGCCTACGACCACCACAATGACACCACCGAGACACCCCTCCGCCGGCCCAGCGGGCCACCTTGACGGACCGGAACTCCCCTCCCCGTCCCGAACGGGCCGAGGAGGGGAAGGGAGGGCAGCCGCGGACCGCTTACGGCTTGGGGAGCGATAGGAATCTGGGCAGGCTCGGCTGAGCAATCCGCCTGGGATTGATCAGCAGGACGTCGGGCGGGCGTCGGCGGCGAGGACGAGTTCTTTGCTCGTCCTGCGGCGGGCGGCCCGGCGGGCTGACCAGTCGGAGACCAGGCCGGCTATAGCGGCTTGGGTCTCGGCGAAGTCTTCGCGGCGGCCGGTGTAGCGCTGCAGGGGCCGCCACGCTTGTACTCGGCGTTGGCGTGCTCCACGCAGATCCGGTTGGAGGACTGTGCTCGGCGTTCGTGCCGCCAGGCGTGCTGTTCGCCGAGGGTCGCGTCCTTCTTCGGCTTGCGGGGTGGGGCGGTGACCTGATGTGGGAACTGGTTGGCCAAGCCCAGGTAGCCCTCGTCGACATGCACCTTGACGCCGGGGCGGCAGCGCAGCTGCTCGGCGATCCCCTCGGTGCGCACCGCGGTCTGGTCGTGCATTCGTCCTGGCCGCGCGACCCCGGAGTAGAGGGTGCGGCCGTGGCCGTCGCTGAACGTGGTGGTCTTCATGGTGTTCTGCTTGCGCTTGCCGGACACGAACGCCTTGCGGCCCGGACGCCCGGCCTTCGGGCGTCTCACCTGCACGTCGGTGCCGTCGATACGCAGCTCGACGTCCTCGGCCTCGGCGTAGGCGAACACGTCCTCGATGGTGCGCAGCCGGATGGCGGGCTGGTCGGGCACGGCGAACCCGCGCGCCGCCAGCAGCGGCCGGACCTGCCGGATCGCGGCGGACACCGTGGAGCGGTCCACTCCTAACAGCACAGCCAGGGCCGAGTGCGGAAGGTCGTGTCGCAAGTGCGCCAGCGTGACCAGCACCCGATCGACGAACACCAGACGATGCTTCGGGCCAGCACCGGCCTCGCGGCGGCGATCGCCGCCGCGCCGCTCCCGCAGCGCAGACTCCTGCCGCGCCTCCCATGCCGGGGCGAGCTCAGCGACGAGTTCGGCAAGATGCTGTCGGGATATGCCCGATGGGGCTTGATGAGACAAGGCCGCGCGGGCTGATGACTTCACATCCACGGGCGCCGCGCCTCGCGCCGCCTACGCCTGCCGCCGCTCCCACTGTTCCTTCGTGATCTCGTACCGCACACCCCCGTGCTCGGAACCCTCAACCGCCATCATGTCGTCCGGCGTGGGGATGCTCTCCGCGAGCGTCATCCCGAGCTTCTCCATGACGTTGCGCGAAGGGCGGTTCACGGTCATAGTCTCGGCCCAGACCATGCGGATCCCAAGCTCGGCGAACCCCTTCGCCAGCAGCGCCTGCGAGACCTCCGTAGCGTAGCCCCGGCCCCAGGCCGCCTGGCGCAGGCGGTAGCCGAGTTCGGCCTCCTCACGCGGGCCGCTGCGGAGCGGACGCAGGCAGAACCAGCCGACGAACGCGCCGTCGTCCTTCTCGTGCGCGGCGAACAGGCCGAGGTTGTGATCCCAGCGCTCGTAGCCGGCGAGGATGCTGGGGATGGCGAGGTCGCGGACCTCCTCCGGCGGAGTCGGAGCGCCGCCGGTCAGATAGCGCATCACCGCCGGGTCGCTGTCCAGCTCGATCAGCAGGTCCGCGTCGGCGGCGGCGAAGGGGCGCAGGGTCAGGCGCTCGGACTCGAGGTAGGTGGTCACGTGAGGATCATGGCCGAGGGGGGTCCGACGGTCCAGGCGTTTTCGGACCGCGTCTGTCACCGGGTGGGGTGCTGGAGGAGCAGCATGGCACGGCCGCCTTCACGTCATGGCCGAGGACCCGCCTCTATCGCTCCCCAAGTCGTTAGGAGTTGGCGTGCTCGATCGCCTCGAAGATGTCGGCATCGGTCTCCTGCTGCCAAGCGGGCAGGTCGTTCGAGCCAGCGACGTAGCCCGGCTTCGGGTCCTCAATGTGCGTGTGGATCTGAGCAATCCAACATGTCGCGACGAACCGACCCTTCTGCTCCCGGGTGAGCTTTGACGTATTCCCGCCGCTCACACTGATGAAGTCTCGAACCTGGCCATACACGGCGGCGGCACTCGCGTTCCCCGTCAGGCCCCGAAAGCTGCCGTCAAAAGTCTTGACAGCAACACCGGTTTCCCGGTCCATACCTCCCCGGACCCCGATGTGCCCCGACGCCTGGTGGCCGATCAGCAGCCCGCCCGCCGACCACCAATAGGGACCGGCCACGAAGTGGGGCCCGATGAGCAGCCGCTGCTCACCGGGCCTCACTGTCTTCGGTTCTACGGGACGAGCCCGGTCACGGGAGCTGCTGGTCGGACCAGCAGCGGCGCGATGCCGGTCTCGCCGCTGGTGTAGTGGGCGCCGCGAATGAGGACGACGGGTCGCGCGGCGCCGGACTGGCCCATGAGGGCCGAGGCGGCGCCGGCGAGTTCGTCCACCCGGTTGAGATCGCCGTGGGCTGGGTTGCCGTACAGGTCGGCGTCGCCGACCGGGGGCTTCTCGACGGCGACGATGCCGGCCAGTCCGATCGCGGCGCCGTGGGAGCCTTCGCGGTGGGGGCCGCCGAGGCTGTCGGTGACGATCACGGCGACGGTGGCACCGGTGAGCTCGCGGATCCGGTCGCGGATGCGGCGGGCGGAGGCGTCCGGGTCGACGGGAAGCAGGCAGGCCCAGCCCTCGCTGTAGATGCCCGCGTTGGAGAGGTCGACACCGCCGGCGGTGTCGACCAGCCCGCGGCGGTCCAGGGTGACGACGTGGCGGCCGATCAGGCCGAGGACCTGCTCGCTCTCGTCCAGGACGAGCTGGCACCAGCGTGGATCGCGGCCGGTGCGCTGCGCGAGCTCCTCGGCCCGGGGGCTCGGGGTGACGTCGGCCAGGCGCACGATCCGGCCCTCCGTCTTGCTGACGATCTTCTGGGCGACGCACAGCACGTCGCCGTCGGCGAGCTGGTGGCCGTCCTCGGCGCCGGCCTTGCAGATCAGAGCGGCGATGTCGTCGCCGGTACTGACCATCGGGATGCCGGGCAGAGCGCGCAGCCGCATGTCCCAGGTACTCATTGGTGCCTCCTCGCGGGGCGGTGTGGTGCTGGCAGTATCCGCTCTGTGATGGTCTGTCAGGCGCTGCGCTGGAACGCGCAGGCCGCCATGTCACCAGGCGACTTCACCCGCTCGGTCGGCATGCGCCTGGCCATTGTCGCCACCACCCACCTGCAGGAGCAGGAACTGGAACAGGGCCTGACGCTCGGACACCAGGCCGTCGGGATCCTCGCCCACGTCGAGTCCACCCGGGCCCGCGGCTACGTCCAGGACCTGGTCACCGCCCTCGCCCCCTGGCAGCAGGAGACGGCCGTCGCCGACTTCGTCCACCACGCCCGCACCGAACTCGCCCTGACCGGCTGACCACCCGTACCGGCAGAGAACGGCCTGCTGGATTGTGTCCCGCGGGACACAATCAGGCCCATCTTGGTGGCGGACCGGATGGCCCGTCAGCTCCTCCGGGGCGGCCAGGTCGATCCCGCTGGCTGGGTCCTCGCTCGCCCAGCGGTACGCGGACGGTGTCAGGACCGGGCAGCCATCCCAACCGGCACGTTGAGCGGCACGGATCGGTATCTCCAGCTGGCTGGCGGGCGGAGCCGCGCACGCGACCAGGTACAAGGTGCTGGATGTCGTCACGCGGGCAGTCCACACCGCTCGGCGAGAGACGCAAGCGTTCCTCCGCGGCCCCGCCCCCAGAGCCCGCAGATCCTCCACCAGCCTGCGGGTCCGCGGGCGGCAGCGCACTTCCTGCGGTGCCTCCCGCTCGGCCGCCGGCAGCGTATCCACCACCTCGACCCGCTGCCCGGCCTGAAGGTAGCCGCGGGCCGGGTCCGCCACACATGACGCCAGCCTGCAGTCTGCCTCATCAGCTTCGGCCTCCGCGCGCGTGATCAGGCTTCGCACGTGGTCACGAACCTTCCGCCGGTCCCGGCGTAGTGCCGGCGGGGTCGGCCGGCCTCCTCAGCGTCGCCAGATCCACCCACACCGCCCGCCATCCACTCCCCTGCACAACCGGACCACCACTTGGAACGGGAGGAAGCCTCCCCGGCCCCCGTCACAGTGAACTCGCCGTCAGCCAGCCGCTCGTGGCGGCGGCGAGCAGGAGGGTGAGGTTGAGGGCGATCCGGCGGTCCCCCATGCGCAGGTGTACCGAGGTCGCGCCGAGCTGCAGGAGCACGAACCCGAGGGCGGCGGCCGGGGCGAGCCAGCGTGCGAGGCCGGTCAGCGGTGGCAGGACCAGCCCGAGCGCGCCCAGCACTTCGATCGCCCCGATGGCCCGGACGGCCGGCATCGGCACGCTGTCCACCCAGGCCATCATGGGGCGCAGCCGCGCACGGCTGCGGAGCAGCTTCAGCCCGCCGCCGTAGAGGTAGAAGAGGGCGAGCAGAGCGGCAACGATTCCACCGGCGGCCCTCACGATGCGCTTCCTCGGGGACCGGTCGCCGGGCTGCCGCCGGCCGCCGGGCGCTCGCCGAAGTCGGTGGCCGGCACGGTGGCGTAGCGGCTCATCGTCTCGATGCTCGCCTGCGGGGTCATCGCCCGACCGCCGGCGATCATGTCCTGCAGGTCCCGGAAGTACTGCACGTACAGGTCCGGCGTGAACGTGCTGAGCATGACGGCCGGTTGGTCGGTCGTGTTGGCGAAGGTGTGCGGGGCGCCCGGCGGAACCATCACCAACGTGCCCGCCGTCGCGTCGTACTGGCGCTCGCCGACCGTGAACCGCACGGTGCCGGAGATGATGTAGAAGCCCTCGTCGTGCTGGGCGTGGCGGTGCTGCGGTGGTCCGGGCGTGTGCGGCGCGAGGACCGACTCGGCGAGCCCGAGGCGGTGCCCGGTGTTGCTGCCGTCCTCCAGCAGGCGCAGCCGCGTGGTGCCCAGCACGATCGTCTCGCCGTCGTCCGGACCGACCACCGACACGGCGGGGTCGGCGGTCGGGTGCTCACTGGCTTTCGGTTCGCTCGTCGGTTCGCTCGTCGTGTCGTTCGTCATGCTTCGATTCCACCGCCGGGGCACCGCGGGCGTCCAAGACCTGTTCGATGGCCTCGATACCGTACGGGTATCGTTGCCCCATGGAACTGCGTACCCTGCGCTATTTCGTGGCGGTTGCCGAGGAACTCCACTTCGGCCGGGCGGCCTCGCGACTGCACATGAGCCAGCCGCCGCTGAGCCGGGCGATCAAGCAGCTGGAGACCGAGACCGGCGCCGCGCTCTTCGACCGGTCCTCCGCCGGCGTCTCGCTCACCCCGGTGGGGGCGGTGCTGCTCGACGAGGCGCGTGCCCTGCTCGACCACGCCGAGCAGGTGCGCACGCGCCTGGCCAGGGCGGCCGGAGCCGCGACCCTCACCGTCGGCCTCCTCGGCGACGGCACCGACCCGGGCACCACCCGGCTGGCCCGCGCCTACCGCCGTCGGCACCCGCGCGTCGAGGTCCGCATCCGCGAGACCGACCTGACCGACCCCACCTGCGGGCTGCGCGCCGGGCTGGTCGACATCGCCGTGACCCGCGCGCCGTTCGACACGGCCGGCCTGATCACCCAGGAGCTGCGCGCCGACCCGGTCGGAGCCCTGCTGCGCACCGACGATCCACTGGCCCGCCGCGACAGCCCCGACCTGGCCGACCTGGCCGACCGCCGCTGGTTCCGGTTCCCGGAGGGCACCGACGCGCGCTGGCAGTCCTACTGGCACGGCCGCGAACCCCGCGAGGGCCCGGTGGTGCGGGCCGTCCAGGAGTGCCAGCAGGCGGTGCTGTGGAACGGCACCGTCGGCATGACCCTCCTGGACCACGAGCCGGCGGCCGGCCTCACCGTGGTGCCACTGGCCGACATGCCGCCCAGTCGCGTCCTCGCGGCATGGAACAAGGGCGACACGAATCCGCTGATCCGCTCGTTCGTCCAGGTCGCGACCGCCGCCTACCAGCGGTGAGCGCCGGGGAGGCAGCCGACTTGTGCGCGGCTTCAGCCCCATGCGCGGCTCAGGTCAACAGGTCGGCCGCCCGCACCCGGCGGAGGTGGATGAGGACGCCGTAGGACGGCCCCAGCGCGATGTCGGCGAGCGGGCACGGGTACTCGGTGCCGATGTGGCGCGTGGGGCGGACGGTGTCCAGCCAGGCACGGGCCGCGGCCGGGGCGGTGCGGGCGTCGAGGTACCAGTCGGAGCGGCAGACCTGGTCGAGGGTGTACTCGTTGGAACCGGGAGCGGCCGCGTCCACCGTGAAAGGCTTCCACGGGCCGTCCAGGGCCTGGTCCTTCGACAGGAAGGAGCCCTGGTCGAAGGTGGTTCCGATGGCGAGATAGGCGCTGCCCAGCGCCTCGCGCAGGAACGCACCCTGGACCTTCGGGTACATCACCGGGTCGTCGGTCACGTACCCCACGTGCCCGTCGTGTGCCGACAGCAGCATCCGGTGGCCGGTGTTGCGCTGCCACCAGACGATGTTGTCGGCCATCAGCTGGTCGCGGTAGAGCTCCGCGGCGGTCACCGCCTTGGCGTCGTCGAAGTCGCAGGCGAGGAACCTGGCGGTCTGGGCGATCGACCGGGCGTGCTGCACCGTCCAGGCGAACTCCGTGGCGCCCGCGTTCGGTTGACCCTCCAGCAGCTCCAGCGCCTGCTGGGCGTTGGCCGCCAGGCGCTGGCGCTCCGCCACCGGCTTCGCGATGTAGGCGAGGTAGTCGTCGAGCGGGCGCAGGCCGGTGTAGAGCTCGTCGAGCCGCGCCAGCAGCTGCGGCTCGTGCTGACGGACGTAGCCCGTCACCCGCTCGAAGAAGGCGTCCCCCACGCTGGGCGCACCGGCGTCGTCGCCCATGAAGTGCACCCGCCGGCCGGGATTGCGCCGGTTGTGGTCCCGCATCCACTCGACCAGGTGCAGGAACTCCTCGCGCTCGAAGGGCGATCCGCCCAGGGCCTGCTTCACGACCTGGCGCGCGTCGCCCTGCCCGCCCTGGATGTAGTCGTCGATCAGCATGCCCGAGGGCCAGCCGATCTCCAGCGCGAAGGTGGTGAAGCCCTTCGCCTCCACGAGGTACTGGAAGATCCGGTGCTTCAGGGCGAAGAACTCGTGCGACCCGTGCGTGGCCTCGCCCAGGCCCACCACCGCGGCGTCGCCGATCATCGCCCCCAGCGGCCGCAGATCGGCCGTGCCCGAGCCCGGTTCGGTCGACCGCAGCGGGCGCGCGGCCCGCTCCAGCGCGCGCACCGGGTCCTGGCCGTCGGGCTTCGCCGGCGCCTTGCCGGCCGTGGCCCCGTCAGCCGCGTAGGCCGACGCGGGGGCCAGCAGCGCCCCCACCGTGGCCGCCGCCGCCATCAGTAGCGGCCGTCGCCCGAACTGCTCCGTCATGCCCTCGCTCCTCGCCTCGTCCAACCGGCGCCGTCGGTGTCGGCCCGGGAGGATCCCAGCTCATCACCTGGCCGGCGGCTGCTCGTCGGAGCGCAGGACGAGAACGCGCGGGGGACCAGGATCCACCCGCGGCGCCCGGACCAGGACCGTGGTCCTACCCGCGCCCCGGCCGTTGGGCCGGAGCGCGGGTGGGCCGCGGGTCCGGGCGCGGGTGGGCCGCGGGTCCGGGCGCGGGTGGGCCGCGGGTCGGGCACCGCCGGGGGCGGATCCGACCATGGGTGGATCCGACCGTGGGTGGATCCGACCGTGGGTGGATCAGCCGGCCGCGGCCGGTCCGAGGTAGGTACCGCCGGAGGCGTCGATGGTCTGGCCGGTCACCCAGCGCCCCTGCGGGCCCACCAGAAAGCCCACCACGTCCGCGACGTCCTCCGGCTCGCCGATCCGCCCGAGTGCGGTGATCGCCTCCAGCCCGGCCACCGCCTCGGGGACGCCGGTGAAACCGGCGGTCAGGTCGGTGCGCACCACCCCGGGCTCGACCGTGTTCACGGTGATCCCCCGCCCGCCCAACTGATGGGCGAGCGAGGGGGCGAGTGCCGCGAGCGCCGCCTTGCTGGCGGTGTAGCCGATCTGCATCGGGGCCGCGATCCGGGTGGCCGCCGAGCCCATGTTGACGATCCGCCCGCCGTCCCGCAGCAGCGGCAGCGCGCGCTTGACCACGAAGAGCGGCGTGCTCAGGTTGACCGCCAGCAGCCGCTCGAACTCCTCCTCGCTGAGCTGCCCGATCGGGCTGACCGAGTGGATGCCCGCATTGTTCACCAGGATGTCCAGGCCGTCCGCGCCGTGCTCCGCCAGCCCGGCGGTCAGCCCCTCGAAGAGCCGGTCCACCGCACCGCTCTCGCCGAACCGGGCCTGCACCGCGAACGCCCGGCCCCCGGCCTCCCCGATCCGCGCCACGGTCTCGGCGGCAGCCGCCTCGTTGCCCCCGTAGTGGACCACCACCAGCGCCCCCTCGCCCGCGAGCCGCAGCGCGACCGCGCGACCGATCCCGCGCGAGCCGCCCGTCACCAGCGCAGTCCTGCCGTCCAGTTCCCCCATGATCGCCTCTCCTTTCGTGATGCCCCGGCCGAATCCGGGCTCCGATCACCATAAATGACGAACGGTCAGCCCGGCCCCCGCCAAAAGTCCACAGCAAGGAGCCCGCCGCGACAGCGTGTTGCCGACCCACCGGAGCAATCGGCAGCACCGGCCCCGCGCCGGACCGGCCGAGGAGCACGCAGGGGAACGCCGTGGCCTACGACGCCGTCGAGTACGTCTTCACCACCGACCAGCGCCACGTGGGGGTTCGCCCTCCGCACCGCGCCTGTCCGGCCGGGCTGCAGACCGAGGCCGGCGTGATCAGCCGGTTCCAGGTCCGGCAGTGGAGCCCCGCCTTCGGCTTCCTCGCGGAGCACCTGGCGGACTGAGCGCCCGCGCAGCCACTGGCGTCGAACGAGCTCCGCGGGAAGCCCGGTCTCGCCGTCGAGGACCTGGATGTGCACGCCCTCGGCCGGGACAGGAGTTTCGCCGCCACCCTCCACGATCAGCGCGCCGACGTGTGGAGCGGGCCCAAGGAGAAGGTCGTCCACAAGGGACCGGGCTCCCCCTTCGGCCGCGATCCGCTCGCCTACCGGACCGACGTGCCATCCCGCTCCGGCGTCGCGGCAGCCGCCACGTGGCGGAGCACCTCCAGGTCCATCGGCGTCAGCTGAACGTTGATGGTTTCCCCGATCCAGACCGTACTGGTGGCCTTCAGGGTGCGGGCTGTCGCTGTCGACCGGACGCCGGCCAGCTCCGTCACCGTGTACGGGGCCGGGATCGTCTCGACGGTCCTCCCCTGGTGCCAGCGCAGCACGGCCTGCCCGTCGGCCGGCGCCTCGAAGAGCAGCACGCCGAGTGCGGGGCGCGGTCCATCGATCCGCACCGCTCGCGCGTACAGGCTCGCGCCGCGGGCGAGGGCCGCGACATCCGCGCGCGCCGAACGCGCCGGAATGCCGCCGATGGCGACGAGCAGCCGGTCGACCCGACGCCGCATCATCGCCGAGGTGGGCTGTGCCCCTGCCACCTGCTGCTGCAGCCGACGCGGCAGCGCTGCCATGACGACGCTCAGCACCAGCAGACCGGTGACGAACTCGATGAGCGTCAGCAACAGCCTGCTCACGTCGTCCACGCCGAACAGGTTCCCCACCAAGGTCCCCACGACGAGCGCCGCCAGAACAGCGCCGTAACCCAAGGTGATCAGTAGTCTCATTGCCACACTCTTCATCTCGTCCATCTGTCAGCGAGCAGTGATGGTAGACGATGCTGGAGCGCGCGGCGTTCGCGCCGGGAGGCCTGGCACTGACTGCCCGTAGCCTGCTGACCTGCCGCCAGAGCGGCGGCCACCAGCGGAAACCGGTTGGCCGGTCGCACGATCCGACTGGAACAATCGCCGCCGTGACAGTGCAAGCGCCCCTGACCTACCGGGCCTTCGGCGCCGCCGGGACGGTCGGAGAGTTCGAGACCCACCTGACCCTCGCCGCGACGGACGCCGAAGCCCTGCCCGACACCCGGCCCGATGCCCTACCGGCCCTCGCCCGCTGGGCGCAGGCGCACGGGCTGAAGTACACCCACATCGTGCTGGCCCGCGGGCAGCACCCCTCGCAGCCGATGCTGTCCTGGAGGGCGGCGGGCACGTTCCAGGAGCAGCTCGACCGGGCCGAGCGGCTGACGGCCGCGCTGCGCACCGACGGCTTCACCCCGGTGCGGGTGAAGTGCGAGGCCGCGCCGTGGGCCCCGGGCGTGCCGTGCAGTGACAGCGAGGCCGAACTCCTCGGCCCGGAGCACTACTTCGAGCACCACCTCAAGGTGCTGCTGGCGCCCGGTGAGCGTGCGGCGCTGGTCCGGGCGGTGGCGGGCCACTGCGCCCACGTGTCCTGGAACGCACGCCGCACCGATCCCACCGGGCGCGGCCAGCAGTTTGTCACCCAGCGCTGCCACGGCGTGGGACGCCGCACCGCCGAGCACCGGCTGGCCGCCCTGACCGACACGCTCGTGGCGGCCGGCCATCCGCCGATCGCGGTGGAGCGCGAGTTCGTGGTGCACGACAGCAACCTCGCCGTGGACGACGGCTGGATAGCCGCCGACGGCTCGACGCCGAAGGACCCGACCCCGTGAACGACCGCTGGCAACTCCTCCCCGACGGCAGCGTGCCGCAGCTGCGGCCCGTCGCGGGCGGCCGCCCGGCCCCCGGCGTGCCGCTGACCCTGCGTCCGGTCCAGGACCCGCGCGCCACCCAGGCCGGCGTCTTCGACCCCGCGCTGAAGGCGCACCCCTACGCCTACCGCGCCGCCGATCCGCGGTTCACCGACCCCGGGCTCGGCGCCGCCTGGTACGCCGCACGGCGCCGGGCCATGGACCTGCTGCTCGCCGCGATCGCCGACTCGCCCTGGGCCGAGGCCCTGGTGCTGCGCGGCAGCGTGCTGCTGCGCGCCTGGTTCGGGGCACAGGCCCGCGAGCCCGGCGACCTGGACTTCGTGGTGGTCCCGCCGCAGTGGCGGATCGAGGAGCCGCGGACCGCCGAGATGCTGGACGGCATCGCGCGGGCCGCCGAGGCCGCGAGCCACGGCCCGGTCCGCTTCACCGCCTCGGAGGCGGTCAGCGAGGACATCTGGACCTACGACCGGGTGCCCGGGCGCCGGTTGCTGCTGCCCTGGCGGGCCGACGGGCTGCCGGACGGCGCGATCCAGCTGGACTTCGTCTTCAACGAGCCGCTGCGGGTGCCCCCGCAGCCGGCCCTGCTGCCCGCCGCCGAGGGGCCCGCCACCGGGACGGCCGGCGCCCGGCTCAACGCCGCTTCCCCCGAGCTGTCGCTGGCCTGGAAGCTGATGTGGCTGGTCAGCGACGCCTACCCGCAGGGCAAGGACCTCTACGACGCGGTGCTGCTGGCCGAGTCCACCCCGCTGCGCTACCAGGTGCTGCGGGACGTCTTCACGGACGGCGAGGCCTTGTACGCCGAGCACCCCGTCGAGGCGTTCACCATCGCGGAGTTGGGCCACACGGTCTCGGTGGGCTGGGAGCACTTCGCGAGCGAGTACCCGCACCTGGCCCGGCCCGCCGAGGACGAGAACGAGAACAACGACAACGACAACGACAACGACGCGGACAACGACGCCGACGACGCATACGACGACGTTCCGTACCAGCTGGTCGACCGCCTCGCCGCGGCGCTCGCCCCCACCTTCGCCGAGGTCGACCCGGCGGCGCTGGCCGATTGGTGGGCCGAGGGCTGGCTGGAGCAGCTGCGCCCGGTGCTGGCGGAGGGCGGGCTGCCCGCCCTGCAGGAGCGGCTCGCCAAGGCGCAGGCCACCTTCGCCCTGGCCCACCGCCTCACCAAGCGCCTCCTCGGGCCCGGCGGCCCCGACGACGCCGCACTCGCCGAGCAGTTGCTGTCCTGCCCGGCCTGGTCGTACTGGGCGGGCCGGCTGCGCGAAGGCGCCCTGACCATGGAGTGGCTGCTCCGCTGAGCGCCGCACCAGGAGGCCCTGGTCACAAATCGCGTGCCCGCAGCCCGCGGGCGCGCTACCCTCGCGGTATGAACGTCACCGGCCGAAGCACCAGCGCGACCGCGCGAGCGACCAGCTCGCCGGTTGCCGCCGCCTGACGTACGTCCCACCCCCACCGGCGACCGGAAACGGTCCGCCGGTGCGTTCATGCCCGCTCCACGCTCCGGTTCCGACGCTCGTGCGGACCGTTCTCCGGTGCCTCCCCGCTCGCACCCGCGAAGGAGCACCCCATGGGCACCGACATGAACACCGGCCTGAACACCGACGTGAACACCAGCATGAACACCCACCTGGACACCGACCGGATCGTCCGCACGTTCGTCGAGTACTACGAGGACCGCGGCCACCGCAGCATCACCGGCTCGACCCTGCTCCCGCCGCCCGGCGACCCGGTGCTCTTCACCACCTCGGGCATGCACCCGCTCACCCCCTACCTCGAAGGCCGCCCCCACCCGCTGGGCCGACGGCTGGTCAACGTGCAGCGCTGCCTGCGCACCACGGATCTCGACGAGGTCGGCGACCGCACCCATCTGACCGTCTTCGAGATGCTCGGCACCTGGTCGCTCGGCGACTACGAGGGCCCGCAGAGCCTCGACTGGGGCTACGGGCTGCTCACCGAGGGGTTCGGCATCGACCCCCGACTGCTGCACGCCACGGTCTTCGGCGGCGACGAGCGGACGGGCCCGGACACCGCCTCCCTGGAGGTGTGGCAGCAGCACGGCGTGCCGGTGGAACTCACCTGTGAGGACAACTGGTGGTCCAACGGTCCCACCGGCCCGTGCGGCCCCGACTCGGAGATCTTCCTGTGGACCGGCGACACCCCGCCGGAGTCGACGCCGACCGGTGACGACCGCTGGGTGGAGGTGGGCAACCACGTGATGATGCGCCACCGGCGGCTCGACGACGGCTCGCTCGTATCGCTCCCCCAGCGCAACATCGACACCGGACACGGCCTGGAGCGGCTCGCCTCGCTGCTGCAGGGCCGGCGCTCGGTGTTCGAGTGCGACGTCTTCGACCCCTGGCGCCGGCTCGTGCCGCCGCTGTGGGAGCTGGACGAACCGTCACTGCGGCTGGTCTGCGACCACCTGCGCTCGGCCGTCGTGGTGATCGGCGACGGGGTGCGCCCGAGCAGCACCGGCCGCGGCTATGTGCTGCGCCGGCTGGTGCGCCGGGTGCTCACCGTGCTGCGGCGCGACGACCCGGGGCGCACCCTGGCCGATCTGCCGCAGGAGCTGGTCCGGCACACCCTGGGCCGCTTCCGCCAGGACGAGGACCCGGAGCTGGTGCGCCGGACGCTGCTCGACGAGGAGCGCCGCTTCGGCCGCCTGCTGGAGCGCGGCCGGCAGGTGCTGGCCCGGCCCCGGTTCCGCGGGCCATTGGGCGAGGAGGACTTCCACTACCTCCACGACACCCACGGCCTGCCCCGCGACCTCGTGCTGCACCTGCGGCCGGGCGTCAGCTGAGCAGGGCCCGCCCATACCAGTCCTGGGCGTCGGCGACACCGGGCAGCACGAAGAAGTAGCCGCCGCCGAAGGGCTGGACGTAGTCGATCAGGGGCTCGTTGACCAGCCGGGTCTGGACGGTCTCGAACTGGCGCTTCACGTCCTGCTGGTAGCAGGCGAAGATGTGCCCGGACTGGATGTTGCCGTTCTGGTCCAGCCCCAGGTCGTAGTTGTAGGAGCGGCGCAGCAGGCGCTGGTCGGCAGTGTCGGGGGTGCGGGGGTTGGCGAGCCGGATGTGCGAGTCGAGCGGGATGACGTTGCCCTTGGGGTCGGCGCCGTAGTCCGGGGTGTCGAACTCGTTGGTGCCGTCCAGCGGTGCGCCGGTGTCGCGGCGGCGGCCGAACATGTTCTCCTGCTCGCTGATGGAGACCCGGTCCCAGAACTCGACGAGCATCCGGATGAGCCGGACGACCTGGTAGGAGCCGCCCTGGGCCCAGGCGGGCTCGGTGGGGTCGTCGACCCAGATCAGCTGCTCGGCGGTGCCGCCGGTGGGGTTGGCGGTACCGTCCTTGAAGCCGAGCAGGTTACGGCCGGTGCCGGAGGGCCGGGGCGGGGAGTTGTAGCCCTCGATCTTCCAGCGCAGCTGCATGGCGCCGCGGGTGTGCTTGGCGATGTCGCGGATGGTGTGGTGGACGGTGTCGGGGTGGTTGGCGCAGATCTGGAGCAGCAGGTCGCCGTGCAGCCAGGCCGGTTCGGGCGAGTCGTTGGGGAAGATGCGCATCGGCGTGAGGTTCTTCGGCTTGTGCCCGCCGAGGCCGAAGCGGTCGTCGAAGAGGCTGGCGCCCACCGAGGTGGTGACGGTCAGTCCGTCGGCCGGTATGTCCGGGCCGAGGACGTCGCTGTCGGCCGGGGGCTGGCCGACGCCCAGGTCCGGGGCCGCGCCGCCGGTGGTGAGGGCGCGGGCCCGGTCGGTGAGGGTGTGCATCAGGTCGGCGAGTGCGCCCTTGTCCTTGGCGGTCACGTCGAAGGCCGCGTAGCAGGAGGCGTTCTGCTTGCCGGACGGGCCGGGGGTGAGGATGCCGGACTGGTGGGCGCCGTGGAAGGGGTAGGAGTCGGCGGCGGCCTGGCCGCCGGCCGCCGCGTGGGCGTCGGCCTGGGCGCCGCCGATCAGCATCCCGCCGGTCAGTGCGGTTCCGGCCGCGCCCGCGGCGGCACCGGAGAGGAATCTGCGACGGCTGACGTCCATGGTTGAGGGCCCGCTCTTTCTTTCGTCTCGTCTGCGTGCTGGTCTGTGGTCCGGCCGCCCGGTGCCCGGGAGGGTCACTGGGCGGAGGGCGGAAGGCTCACTGGGCGGAAGGCGGGACCTCGAGCAGGTCCGGAACCTGGTCGAGCGTTTCCAGGAGGGTGCCGATGGCGGCGTCGACGCGCTGGCGGGCCGCGAGCGGGATCTGCTGCGGGGCGGTCCAGTTGCCGTTGGTCTGGGTGGCGAGCAGCGCGGAGTCCAGTGCGTCCAGCTGCTGGTCGGTCGTCGCCAGGAGTTTGGGGGCCCGGGCGTTGATCAACGGGGTGAGTTCGGCGAGCACGGTCCGGGTCACCTGGACGTCGGCGGAGGTCTCCGGGTAGGCGGCGCCGGCGCCCTCGTCGTCGATCCCGGAGAGGTGGTCGCGCAGCGCGTCCTCCAGGATCTCGTGCGCGCGGGTCGGCAGGTTGGTCGGGTCACCGGCCTCGTCGTCGGTGGTCAGCTTGGCGCTGACGGTCGCGACGTCGGTGGTGAGGGTGTTCGCCACGGGCAGCAGGTCGGCGGCGCTCTGACCGTGCCACAGGCCGTACTCCAGGCGGTGCAGGCCGGTGAAGCCGCTGTCCTGCACGCCGCCGGGCAGCCCGTCCGGGAGGCCGTCGACGGCGGTGCCCTCGTCGCCGAAGCTGTCGTAGGAGGCGCCGACCTTCTCCCAGTCCAGCTGGGCGGTGAGCCAGTCGGTCTTCGCCTTGGCGAGGTCGTTCGCCCGGAGGTCCGCGGTGATGGCCGCCACCGCGCCGGACAGTTGGGTGAGCACGCCCGCGGCGTACTGCTGGTAGGCGGTGTCGGGCGGGGTGAGGTCGTCGACGCTGACCGGCTTCACGGCCAGCGGCGCCGTCCGGCCGGTGTGACCGCTGACCGCCACGGTGGCGGAGGAGGTGGTCCTCCCCGACATCAGGCAGTTGATGGTGTAGGCGCCGCTGCCCAGGGTGGCCGTCATCTGAGCGGTGGTGGCCGGGCCGATCGTCTCGATCTCGGCGACCACCGCGCCGCTGGAGTTGACCAGGTTGATCTCACCGGACTGGCCGGACTTGTTGTCGACCGAGAAGGTCTGCGTGCCGGTGTGGCCGGAGGTCCACTCGTCGGCGCACGTCTTGCGGGTCACCGTGACCGCTTCGACGGCCGCGGCGCTGCCGTCGGGCAGCAGCGCGATCGCGGTCGTGGCGGCCAGCGCGGGCACCACCACCAGCACCCCGGCCACCGTCCACAGGCGGCCGCCGGCCAGGCGCTCCCACCGGTCCGCGCGGGCCGGCTCCGGGGTGGCGGCGGCCGGCTCCGGCGCGGGGGTCGCAGCGGCCGCTCGCGCCGCGGGGGCGGGCGCCGGGCGGCCGGCCCGGACGAACAGCGGGACCACCACGGCCAGGTACACCGCCCAGGCCACGACCTGCAGCACCGTCATCCTCGGTGCCAGGTCGGTGAACCCGGTGATGATCGAGACCCACCACGAGCCCGGGTCCAGGTGTGCGCTCAGGTCGAACGCCACCCAGTGGCTGCCCGGCAGCAGCCCCGCGTCCTGCAGGTCCCCGAGGCCGTAGGAGAGCACCCCGGCGGCGATCACCACCAGCGCGAGCGCGGTCCGGCCGAAGAAGACACCGAGGTTCAGCCGCACCGCCTGCCGGTAGAGCAGCCAGCAGAGCGCCACCGCGCCCGCCAGCCCCAGCCCGGCGCCGACCAGCGGGGCCAGCGTCGAGCCGGAGGCCTTGACGGCCGTCCACAGGAACAGCGTCGTCTCCAGGCCCTCCCGGCCGACGGCGAGAAAGGCCGTCAGCGCCAGGGCGCCCGCGCCGATCGCGCTCGCCCGCTCCACCTCCCCGCGCAACTGCCGGGCGAGATGGGCGGCGGTGCGCCGCATCCAGAACACCATGGCGGTCACCAGGCCGACCGCCAGCACGCTCAGCAGTCCGCCGACCGCCTCCTGCCCCGCGCTGGACAGCACGCTGGTGGAGAACGTCAGCACGGCCGCGAAGGCCGCGGCGACCGTCACCGCGCCCAGCACGCCCAGCCAGACGGGTGCCCGCGACACCCGCCGACCGCCGTCCGCGGTCCGGCGCAGCGCGGCCAGCAGGATACTCACGACGAGCCCGGCCTCAAGGCCTTCGCGCAAGCCGATCAACAGGTTTGGTACCGCCTCAGCCCAGTTCACGGCCGATAAGGTAAGCCATGCCTAACCAGCGCGTCCAGCCTCCGGCAGGGGCAGTCGGAGCACGACCCCGCGCACATTCAGACTACTGCCAACTTGGGCTTCAATCCTGGACGTTGACCGATTTCCCCACGCGCGAACCGGTCACTCGCGAGCCGGATCACCCCACCCGCACCGGCCACCTTGACCGCGACCCGGCGGAACTTTGGGGGAATCTTGAAGATTGAGGTTAGGCTAACCTAACTTCAGGGTCTCGGGCCTGCCGAGCCGCCACGTCCGCCATGGGAGGAGACCGGCATGGGTCACGGCTGGGAGGGCGTCGTCCTCAAGCTGATGCGCGGCAAGGACTACGAGTTCACGGTGACCGGGGTCGAGCAGATCACCGAGCACTACCGGCGGGTGTCCTGCACCGACGGCGGGATGCTGGCGGCGACCGGGGTGCACCCCACGATGTGGGTGCGCCTGTGGTTCGACGACAACGGCCGTCCGCACCAACGGGCCTACACCCTGGTGGAGCCGGATCCCGCGACGGGCACCTTCCACCTGGAGTTCGCGCTGCACGACGGCTGCGCGAGCCGCTGGGCCCGTGCGGCACGACCCGGCGACCGGATCCAGGCCACCGTGCAGGGCACCGGCTTCCCCCTGCCGCACCCGCCGCCGGGACACCTGCTGGCGGTCGGCGACTGCGCCTCGCTGCCGGCGGTCAACTCCCTGCTCGCCGCACTGCCCGGCACACCCGCGCAGGTCTGGCTGGAGACCCAGCACGACACGGACGCCGAGCTGCCGGTCGGGCCGGACGACGGCTCCTGCCGGGTCCGGCGGGTGGCCCGGCGCCGGGGCGGTGCGGACCTGGTGGCCGAGGTCCGCAGCGCCCTGACGGCCATGACGCCCGCCGAACTGGCCGACGCCTACCTCTGGTTCACCTGCGACACCGCCACCACCCGTGCGCTGGCCCAGCTGGCCCGCAAGGAGCTCGGCCTGGCCCGCGGCCAGTTGCACGCCCTCGGCTACTGGCGGCCCTGACCACGGCACCCGGACCGGCCTTCGGGCCGATATCCGGGCCGATATCCGGGCCGACCCCGGCGGCGGTCACCGGCAGCGGTCACCGGAAGTCGCGGCTGCGGGTGCCCGGGGCGAGGGTGAGCGGGGTCAGGCGGCTGGCGACCAGGTTGGCCGCGCCGTCGCGGCGCTCCACGGTGCCGTGGACCAGCAGGCCGGCGTTCTGCAGTGCGGTGCGGCGCTGACGCTCCCAGACGTGCGGCTGGCAGACGACGTTGATCAGGCCGGTCTCGTCCTCCAGCGAGATGAAGAGCACGCCACCGGCCGTCGGCGGGCGCTGGCGGTGGGTCACCAGGCCGCCGACGGCGACCAGGGTGTCGGCAGGGGCGCTCTTGAAGGCGGCGGCGGTCAGGGCGCCGCAACGGTCCAGGTGGGAGCGGGCGTGCTGGACGGGGTGGCTGGTGGCGGAGACCCCGGTGGCCCACAGGTCGGCGATGGTCTCCTCGATCGCGGTCATCGGGGCCAGCTCGGGGGCCCGCAGGCCCGGGGCGGTGCCGGGCAGCATGCCCTCGCCGGTCCGGGTGAGCAGGCCCGCGGACCACAGCGCCTGACGGCGGCTCAGGCCCAGGCTCGCGAAGGCCCCGGCGGTGGCCAGGGCTTCGAGCTCGGGGGCTTCGAGCCCGGTGCGGCGGGCGAAGTCCTCCAGGTCCGTGTACGGCCGGCCCGCGGCGATGGCCTCGGCCTGCTCGGGGCCGAGGTTGCGCACGCTCTCCAGGCCGAGCCGGATCGCCGGTTCACCGGCCTGCGAAGGGCCTGGCTCCAGGGTGGGCGGGGCCGCGCTCCGGTTGATGTCGACCGGGCGGACCTCCACGCCGTGGCGGCGCACGTCGGCGATCAGCGTCTGCGGGGAGTAGAAGCCCATCGGCTGGTTGGCCAGCAACGCGCAGGTGTAGGCGGCCGGGTGGTGCAGCTTGAGCCAGGCGGAGGCGTAGACCAGCAACGCGAACGAGGCGGCATGCGACTCCGGGAAGCCGTAGCTGGAGAACGCCTCGATCTTCCCGTACACGTCCTCGGCGGCCTCCGGCGGGATGCCGCGCTCGGCCATGCCGGTCAGCAGCCGCTCGCGCAGTTCGGCCACCCGCTCGTGGGAGCGCTTGGCGCCCATGGCCTGGCGCAGCCGGTCGGCCTCGGCCGGGGTGAAGCCGGCGCAGTCGATGGCGAGTTGCATCATCTGCTCCTGGAAGAGCGGCACCCCGAGGGTCTTGGCCAGGGCGCGCTCCATGAGCGGGTGCGGGACGGTGGCGGGTTCGCGGTGGTTGCGGCGGCGGATGTAGGGGTGGACGGAGCCGCCCTGGATCGGTCCGGGCCGGATCAGGGCGACCTGCACCACCAGGTCGTAGAAGCTGCTCGGCCGCATCCGCGGCAGCGCGGACGCCTGCGCCCTGGACTCGACCTGGAACAGGCCCACGGTGTCGCCCCGGGCGAGCATCCGGTAGACCTCGTCGTCCTCGGGCGGGATCGTGGCGAGGGTGTAGCGCACCCCGTGGTGACGGGCGATCAGGTCGCAGGCGTCGTGCAGGGCGGAGAGCATGCCGAGCCCCAGGAGGTCGATCTTCACCAGCCCGGCGTGCGCGCAACTGTCCTTGTCCCACTGCAGGACGGAGCGGCCGGGCATCCGGGCCCACTCGGTGGGGCAGACCTCGGCGATCGGCCGGCGGGTGAGGACCATGCCGCCGGAGTGGATGCCGAGGTGGCGCGGCAGCCCGCGCAACTGGCCGGCCAGCTCGCGCACCTCCTCGGGCACCGCCTCGGACGGCGGCGTCTCGTGCCAGCCGGTCTCGCGGCTGAAGCGGTCGAGGTCCCCGGCCGCGTAGCCGAGCGCCCGGGCCGCGTCCCGCACGGCCAGCTTGGGCTGGTAGCTGATCACATTGGCCACCTGGGCGGCGTGGGTGCGGCCATAGGTGTCGTAGCAGTACTGGATGACCTCCTCGCGCCGCCGGTGCTCGATGTCCAGGTCGATGTCCGGCGGCCCGTCGCGCTCGGGGCTCAGGAAGCGCTCGAACAGCAACCCGTAGCGGATCGGGTCGACGGCGGTGATGCCGAGGGCGTAGCAGACCGCGGAGTTGGCGGCCGAGCCGCGGCCCTGGCACCAGATGTCACGGCGGCGGCAGAAGTCGACCAGGTCGTGGACGATGAGGAAGTACCCGCACATCGAGAGCTGTTCGATGACCTGCAGCTCGTAGGCGACCTGCTGGTGGGCCCGGCGGTCGGCGGCGTCGAAGCGGCCGGCGGCGGCCCGCTCGGTGAGGTGGCGCAGCCAGCTGGCCTCGGTGTGGCCCTCCGGGACGGGGAAGCCGGGCAGTTCGGGGGCGAGGGTGGTGAAGTCGAAGGCGCAGGCGCGGGCGAGGTCGACGGTGGCCTGCTGGACGCCGGGCCAGGGGGCGAGGCGGGCAGCCATCTCGGCCGGGGAGCGCAGGTGCGCGGTGCCGGCCGCGGCGAGGTGGGGCTCGGCGTCGGCGAGGCTGCGGCGCTGGCGCAGCGCGGCGAGGGTCTGGGCGAGGCGGGTCTGGGCGGGGGACGCGTGGTGGGCGGCGGTGGAGGCGACCACGGCGAGTCCGGTGCGGGCGGCGAGCGCGGCGAGGGTGTCGTTGCGCTCGTCGTCACCCGGGGTGTGGTGGTCGGTCAGCTCGACGTGGACGTTGCCAGGGCCGTAGCGCTCGGCGAGGGCGCGCAGTTCGCGCTCGGCGGCCGCCGGGCCCTCGACGTCCAGGGCGCGGCGGACGGCGCCCTTGCGGCAGCCGGTCAGGATCGCCCAGTGACCGCCCGCGGCGTCGGGGAGCCGGTCGACGTCGTAGCTGGGGCGGCGCTTGCCGGCGCCGGCCAGGTGGGCGTCACCGATCGTGCGGGCCAGGCGGCGGTAGCCCTCGGCGCCGCGGGCCAGCACCAGCAGGTGCTCGCCGTCCTGGTCGGGGGTGCCGGTCGGTTCACCGGTGGCACCGAGGGTGAGCTCGGCGCCGTAGACGGTGGCGATGCCGGCGCGGCGGGCCTCGGTGGCGAGGATCGCGGCCGCGTACAGGCCGTCGTGGTCGGTGACCGCCAGGGCCTCGGTCCCCAGCCGGGCGGCCTCGGCGACCAGGTCCTCGGGGGCGCTGGCGCCGTCCAGGAACGAGAAGCTGCTGTGGACGTGCAGCTCGGCCCAGGCCGGGACGGGTGTGGGGCGGGCGGAGGCCGGGCGGGCGGGTGCGGGTGCGGCAGGGCCCGGCGGCGGGCCGGGGAACGGGATCACCGTCCGGTCCGCGGCGCTCCGGCCGCCGGTCATCCGGCGGCGCAGCTCGCTCCACGGCAGGTCGGGGTGGTTGGTGAAGCCCATGTCGGCGGTCCTGCTCCGGTGGTGCCACGTGCTGTGCAGTGGTGGCCGAGTGGTGTGCAGTGGTGGTGGGGTGGTGCGCAGTGGTGGTCAAGTGGCGTGCAGTGGTGGTGGGATGCGGCCCGGTCAGCTGTCATATCGGTCAGCTGTCATAGGCGCCCTCGATGCGCCAGCGCCCGCCCTCGACGAGCAGCAGTAAGGCCCGCCCGTCGGAGACCGTCACCTGCAGCCGGGCCATCCGCCGGGCGTCCTCCTCCCACCAGCGCTCGGTCGCCGGCCAGGGGCCGGCCCAGCCGGTCACCTCCAGCACCCGGCCGGCCAGGACGAGACGGGCCGGCGCACCGCACGCCTCGGCCCGGGCGGTCACCGCGACCTCCTGGCCGTCGGCGTCCAGCAGCCGCACCGGCGGCGGCACCGCGGGGACGTGAGCGGGCGAGGGCGTGGGCAGCCGGCCCGGCCAGGGGCCGTCCGCCCGCCGCTCCTGGTGCGCGTCCCCCCACGGCGTGCGCACGACGCGGTCGGCCGGACTGCGCCCGCCCGCCAGTTCCGCCGTCACCAGGCCGGCGTGCCCGAGGATCGCCTGCACCCGGGCCACCGCCCGCTCCACCCGCTCGGTCGTCTCCCGGTCCCCGTCCAGCAGGGACAGCTGCCGGCCCGGATCGCGGACCAGGCCGTCCGGCACCAGCCGCAGCGCCACCACCCCGCCGGCCTCCTCGGCGAAGACCCGGCGGTGCTGCCAGGCCTGCAGCTGCCAGCGCACCCGCTCGGCCACCGCCCCCACCGACAGCAGCCCCTCGTGACGCCAGGCCCGCGCCGCGCACGTGCCGTCGGCGCACTCCACCTCCACCTCGACCCGCTCACAGGCCAGCCCCGCCGCGGCGAGGCCCTCGTGCAGCCGCTCGGCCAGCGCCCGCGCGGCGAACACCAGCGGCTCCGCCAGCAGCGAGGGCTGCTCGAAGCGTTCCTCCACCGTCAGGTCGAGCCCCGGCGGACGGGCGATCACCGGCCTGGCCTGCAGGCCCCGCGCCTGGCGGTGCGCGGCCAGGCCGGCCGCCCCGAACCGGTCCGCCACCGCCCGCACGGGCAGCGCGGCGAACCGGCCGAGCGTCGGCAGACCGAGCCGGAGCAGCAGGTCCGCCAGCCGCGCGTCACCGAGCTCGGCGACCGGGAAGCCGGCCAGGAACCGGGGGCTGTGTCCGGCGGGTACCACCTGCTCGGTCCGGGCGGCCAGCTGCGCGGCGAGCAGACCGTCCGCCACGCCCACCCGGCACTCGTGACCGGCCGCCTCGATCGCGTCGTAGACGCGCTCGACCAGGCGCTCCTCCCCGCCGTGGTAGCGGGCCGGCCCGTCGGCGGGGACCGCCAGCAGCCCCGGCCGCAGCACCTCCAGGCGCGCGGCGAGCGCGCCGACGGCGTCGGCGACCGGCTCGAACTGCTTCGCCTCCTCGTCCACCTGACGCTCGTGGATCTCCAGGCCGGCCACGGTGGCCTGGGCCGTGCGGACCTTCTGGCCGCGGCCGATACCGGCGGCGCGGGCGGCGTCGGTGGCGGCCAGGACCCGGCCGCGCTCGACCACGGCCACCAGCCGCTCGGGCGCCGGGTGCGGACCGAGCACGGCGATCACCGGCCAGTCGGGACACCAGGCGGCCAGCGCCCTGGGCGCCGCGCCGTCACTGATCGCACCGTCGCTGATCGCACTGTTCCTGATCGCGCCGCCGTTGATCCCGCCGTCACTGATCGCACTGTTGCTCATCACACCACCGCCAGCGGAGCACGCGCACCGGTGGCCACCGGGCTGCTGGCCACCGGACTGCCGGCAGTCACCGGAGTGCCGTCGGCCACCGGCCCGGTGCCCGTCACCAGCGGCTCGACCGGGCTGATCGTCCCGTTCTCGTCAGGCAGCCACAGCGCCACCGTGCGGCTCCGGGCCGCGGCACCGCGCCCGGCGGCCGTCACCTGGATCCGGCGGGCCCGCAGCCGGCCGCGGCCCCGGCCCACCCCCGTCCACGACCGGTCGACGACCTCCAGGCACACCTGCGCGCCCGGCCACGGACCGGCCACCAGCAGCACGCACCCCGTCCGACGGGCGACCGCACCGAGCCGGGCCGCCACCGCCCCGCCCACCGGCCCGACCGGACGCACCAGCAGGATCCCGAAGGCGTCCGCCATCGCCGCGACGACCTCCGGCCACCGCTCCCCCGGCGACTCGACCAGCACGAACCGGTCGAGCCGCACACCCAGCTCGGCCGCGGCCACCAGTCCCAGCCCACCCAGCCCGATCGCCCCGCACCAGGTCCCGGCCGCAGTGGCGGCAGAGGCCAGCGTGAGCAGCAGTGCGGTGTCCCCGCCGACCGACACAGCGGTGCCCGGCCGCAGCCCACGCTGCGGCAGCAGCGCCCGCAGGGCAGGCAGCACCGGCACCAGCGGCCCGGGCCGGGCCTGCTGGAGCTGAGGTGCCAGTGCGCTGAGTGATGCCTCCACGAGACCAGGATCGAACATGTGTACGGAAAAGCAAAGCCGGATTTCGCTCTGCTATCGTTCGATCACCCGTTCGAATCAATGTCATACTCGCAGCTCACAGCCACACCCTCGGAACGGCAAGCGTCCCGCCTTGGCGAAGACCCACCGATCCCACCGAACAGGGAGCATCCCCAGGACGAAGCAAGGCGAACACGCAGCGTTATCTCGCCCAAACGCCAACGCCCGCACGCCTGCACGCCCGCACGCCCGCACGCCCGCACGCCCGCACGCCCGCACGCCCGCAGCACCCACCCACCACCGGGCAGGCACAAACACGATGGCGGCCGACCCCGCTGACGCTGGGGTCGGCCGCCACTCCACTGCCGATCACTCCGGACGACTGCTACGCCCGGTCAGACGAGATGGTCGAACACACCGGCCTTGGCACCGAGGATCATGGCCTTGATCTCGTTACGGGTGTAGACCAGCGGCGTCTGCTCAGGGCGCTTGGAGTCGCGGACGGCAATGAACTCGCCGGCCACCCCGAACTCCACGCAGTTGTCATTGCCGCCGCTGAACGGGGACTTCTCCCAGGTGACGCCGGAGAAGTCCAGCTCGGCGGGGTCGGGCTTGGTGGTGCTCACGCCTACAGCTCCTTGAGGCTCCTGTTGATCTGGTTACGGGTCTCGGGTGGACCGAGGGCACGGGCCCGCAGGTGGTCGAAGACCTCGGTGTACCGCTCCACGTCAGCTGACCCCTCGAAGTACACCGAGTTGGGGCCATTCTCCACCCAGACGACGTTCGGATTCGGCGGCGCGAATCCCATGAGCACGAACGCCCCGTCCAGGCCGGGGTGGAAGCCGGCACTGAACGGCATCAGCTGGATGGTGATGTTCATCCGGTCGTCCAGGTCCCCGAACAGCCCCGAGCGGCCCGGTACTCCGAGTGTGCCGAGTGCCACGACCCGGTGCCCCGGTCAGGCGTCTGCCGCGGCTGTGCGGGCCTTGGGAACCGAGCAGTGGCCGTCGGTGGTGGAGCCCCCGTCACGCCTCAGGGCGCGGTACGCGTCCGCACCGCCCTGCTGGCCGCCAAGTCCGCTGGTACCGCGGGGAGCGGCGAGGCGGGTCGCGCCAGCGGCCGCCGCCGCTGACCGACGACGGTGCAGGATCTCCTCGTGCCGGCGGCGAGCCGGGCCGGGCACTGGCACGTCCGAACGGTGCGCCTCACGCGTCCAGTTCCGCCAGCAGTGCCGGGTTCACCCGGCGCAGGATCGTCTCGACGTCCCGGCGCTCCGCCGCCGGCCACAGCACCCGGCGGGCCGCGGCGTACTTCGCGGCCAGTTGCGCTCGCTTGTCCTCGGGCAGGCGGGCGGCGCGGTCCGGGAGCGCGTTGTGGGCGTTGTCGGCGATCTTCACCAGGCAGGCCAGTGGATCGGCGGCCACCTGGCGGATCATCTCGTCGTAGGGCACGCCCGGGCGCTTCGTGACGGCCCGGACCAGGTCCACCACGGCCCGGGGCACGCCGGCGTCGAGGAGGTGGTCGGCGGTCCGGTCCGTGTCCTCGATGACGTCGTGCAGCAGCCCGGCCATCTCCAGGACACTGCCCAGGGGTGCGAGCCCGTGGGCCACGGCGCGGACGTGTTCGACGTAGGGAACGCCGATCTTGTCGACCTGCCCGGCGTGGGCCAGCGCCGCGAGTGCGTCGGCCTCGGCGACCGTCAGAGCTGCCATCTCGGAGTCCCCCTCTTCGCTGCTACCGGGTTCGATGATCCCCGACGAACGGTGTGCCGCGACACCCGGGCATACTGACGCCGTGCCGATAGCCGATGACCAGGAACCACATCCCTCCGAGGAGCCGGGGCAGGGGCCGGAACCGGGACCGGAGCAGGAACCGACGACACCGGATCCCTTCGACGGGCTGGTGCTCGACGAGGACTTCATCCGCAGCGCCTCCGTCAAGGAGCCGGCGGCCAGGACCCGGATGCTCTCGGCGCGCTGGCACCACGAACCCCCGGTGGATCCCGGTGGCCGCCGCTGGTCGACGGGGCCCGCCGGAAAGGCCCGCGCCCGTGGGCGCAAGGAGCGCTCCAGGCCGTGGTACCTGCTGCTGGCCGTGCTGGCCGTGCTGCTCTCCCTGGTCACCATCGCCGTCGGACCGAGCCAAGGGCTGCTGTCCGCGTTCGGCTCCGGCAGCCGCACCCCGTCCCAGGGCAGCCCCGGATCCCCGCGGCCGTCGACGGATGCCGCGCTGCCCGGGGGCGGGGTCTCCGACGGCGGGGAGTGCGGCGTCAAGGGGTTCCACCACTTCCCGCTGCCCGCTGCTCCCGCATCGGCTCCCACCTCGGCCCCCGGCACCACCGGCGTCGCCCCCGTCGCCCTCGCGGAGCCGGTCGGCAGCCCGCCGTCCGGCCCGCAACTCATGCTCGGCTCCTACGGGTTCGGGCCGAGCTCGGCCCACGACCCGGGCCGGTTCACCATCGACCTCCTCCTCGCGCCGGGCGACGGCCTGCAGCCGCTGGACCTGAGCCAGCCGCTGGGCCCCGAGGGCGTGGCCGTGGAGATCGAGGGCCCCGACGGGCTGGTCGCCGGCGCCCACGGCCTGCCCGTCACACTGGACGCCGGCACGCCCCGCACCGCGAGTGGCGCCATCCACATCGGGGCGGCGCACGGCGGGTCCGCCCGGGTGACGCTGCCGGCCCAGGCCCTGTGCCCCGGCATCAACGGTTACGCGGTGCTGCAGCGGCTCTCGCCGCCGGTCGACTCGCACAACACCATCACCGGGCAGCCGTCCTGCACGCTCACCGTCTCGATCTCCGACCCGGCGATCGGCGCGGTGCGCCGGGCGACGGGCTCGGCGGTGCAGGGCGATGTCCTGAGCGCCGACAACCGGCTGCCCCAGTAGGGCACGAGGGTTTCCGGCGCGGGATTTCAGGCCAGTCGGCAGTGCTGGTGCCGGGTGGCACCGAAGCCGGTCTCGTGGTCCCAGACGTGGGTGCAGGCGGGGCACTGCAGGTGGAGCAGACTGCCGGTGTTGGAGAGCAGGTAGCGCCAGTGCTCACCACAGGTGCGCCGCTCCGCGCAGGCCGCGCAGTCGCGCGCGTCGTCGCAGCCGGGGCAGGCCACCCAGGCGCGGCGCCCGGGGTCGGCCTGCGGGTCGATGGGGAGCAGGCCGACCCGCAGGCGTGACGGACGGGTGGACGGGCCGGTGGACGGGCCGGTGACGTCGCTTTGATCGCGGAACATGGGCCCTAAATTAGGTAAGCCTTACCTAATCTGTCAAGGCGGGCGCGCCCGGACTCGCCTCGGCGGTGCGGCACAACCGGAGACCCGAGCGCAAGCCCGGTGTCGACTATGAGAGCCGTTTGTCGTGTTGTGGTCATGTCCAATAGACGGCCTGGTTTGTTTGGAACGCATAAGCCTAAGGTGAGTCATGTTCCGCTGACGGCTGCGCGGTTCCCCCCTCATGCACCTCAACCGCCCTGCTCTGCCGTCCTGTTCGACGTTCGACCGTTCGACCGTGTTCCGTGCTGCCGGCCCTGTGGCCCGGCAGCCGCTTTCTGTGACGCTGCCGGGCTGCCCCCATCCGCCGCCGGGCAGCGCGACCCCCACGAGAGAGAGAACAAACACACGTGTCCAAGAACAAGAGCCTGCGCGGCCGTGCCATCGCGGTCCTGGCGATAGCCGGCGCGCTCGGCGCAGCCGCGATCCCCGCCGCGGTCGCGGCCCCCGCCACCCCGGCCCACGGCCACCACCACTTCGCGCTCGGCGCGCTGCCCGACCCGGCGGCGCAGCAGAGCGGCGGCGCCGCACTGGCCCCGCACGCGCTCGCCCCCGCCGCCACGGTGCCGGCCAGCGTGGACCTCAGCAACTACCTTCCGCAGGTGGGCGACCAGGGCCAGGTCGGCTCCTGCGTGGCGTGGGCCATCGACTACTCGGCCATCGGCATCCTGGAGGGCGAGCAGGGCATCCAGGGCGCTCCGCACGCCCCGATGTACACCTACGCCCAGATCGCCCGGGGCGACGACCAAGGCAGCTACGCGAGCCAGCACTTCAAGATCCTGACCAGCCAGGGCCTGGACACCAAGGCCGACTACTGGCAGGGCGACTTCGACTACACCACCCAGCCCACCGCGGCCGAGAAGACGAACGCGGCCCACTGGAAGCTCTCCGGCTACACCGCCCTGCGCACCGGCAGCTCCCTGCAGAGCGAGATCAAGACCTCGCTCGCCAAGGGCCAGCCGGTGGTCTTCGCCTTCGAGGTGTACCAGAGCCTGGAGGACATCACCCCCGCCACCGCGGCCAACTACTCGTACTACCCGACCAGCGGTGAACTGGCCGGGCAGCCGCTGGGCGGCCACGAGGTGGCCATCGTCGGCTACAACTCCCAGGGCGTGAAGATCGCCAACTCGTGGGGCTCCTCGTGGGGCGCCAACGGCTACTTCACCGTGCCGTGGCGCTTCGTCACCAACCAGATCGAGGAGGCCGACGCGGTCGGCTCGATCGTCAACACCGGCGGCGGCGTCTACTGACCCGCCCGTGGGCCGCGCCCCCGCCGGGGCGCGGCCCACGCTGCTGCCCTCATCCGTCGTGGGCACCCGATCCCGGGGTGTGGGCGCCCACTGCCGGGGCGTCGGTCAGGGCCGCGATGACCTGGGCGGCGACCGCGGGGTCGGTCAGCAGGGCGTTGTGCTTCAGGCAGCCGGTCCGAACGTCAGCGGCGCCGTCCAGTTCGGCGCTCGCGTTCGGGAGGATCTGCTCGTCGCAGGGCGACCAGAACGCGAAGTACCGGACGGGCGCCGGGGTTTCACTGCCGTCGTCCAGGTGGCTGACGACGTAGGAGCCGGGCGTCATGTCGCGGCAGCCCTGGTCCCACAGGCTGCAGGCCCAGGCGAGGTCGGTGCCGTGGTTGGGGCCGCCGAGGGTGACGAGGTTCCTGACCTTGCCGCCGCCCGCGCCGAACTTGGCGTACCAGCGGGCCGAGAGGCTTCCCAGGCTGTGCGCGACGATGTCGACCTGACCGGCGCCGCTCTGCCGCAGCACCTGGTCGACGTAGGCGGACAGCTGTCCCGCCACCGTCTCGTTGGTGGACTGCGAGGTGTCGTAGTCGAACGCGAAGAGCCGACCGGCCGGATAGCCCTGGGCCTCGAACGCGGCCTCCATGGTGCCCCACACGGCCGGCGGGGCGTTGCGGCCGTGGACGAAGACGACCGGAGTCGTGGTGACGTCCTCAGCGGGCACAGCGGCCTCGGCCGGCGCGGCGATCGCCGGACCGGCGAAGGGCGAGGCCAGCAGGGTCACGGCCGCGGCAGCGGCCAGGGCGGTGGTGATGAAGCGGCGCAACGGCGGGCCCTCCCCAGGAGCATGTGACATGCATCCGACAAGCCCATGCTAGAGGGTCCCCCTCACGACCGTGACGAGAAGCCGGAAACCCGAGCACCCGGGCTTCGTGGTTCAAGCCGCAGCCGCCGGCTGCTCGGCCCTGACCCGCCCGGTGCGCACCGCGTCGGCCAGGGCCCGGTGGTCGCGTTCGTTCTGGTCGGCGTAGCTCTCGGCGAAGGTCGCCAGTGCCCGGTCGAAGGTGTCGCTCCGCCCCAGGTAGGCGGCGATGGCGATCCGGTCCCCGGAGCGCGCATGGGCGCGGGCGAGCGTGGCGCCGCAGAACTCGCCGAACGCCAGCAGGCCGGTCGGCGACATCAGCTCCGGCACGGCGATGCCCTTCCAGTCGCGCAACTGGCGGACGTAGAAGTCGCGTTGGCGGCCGTCGATGCCGTGGACCCGCTCCCAGCCGAGGAAGATGTCGCTGGCGGCCTGCATCAACCGCTGCCCGGCCACCACCCGCTCGCCCTGGGTCGCGTACTCGCTCCCGCCGGCGTAGGGGGCGAGCACGGATTGGTCCGCCTCCTTGGCCTGCAGGAACAGTGGGTCCTCGCCGTCCCTGCCGAGCAGCAGGATGATCCAGCACCGCGTACCGACGCTGCCGACGCCCACCACCTTCCGGGCGATGTCGACGATCCGGAACTGTCCGAGCAGCGCTCTGCGGTCGGACTGCAGGCAGCGCCCGTAGCGTTCGAGCAGTTCGCGGAGTTCGCCCTCCAGCACGTCCCGTTCGGCCCCGGGGAGCAGGTCGGCGATCGGCACCAGCAGGGGCGGGTCGGCCTGGATCCGGCGTCTGCCGTCGACCACCTCGGTCAGCTTGTCGAAGGCCTGCAGGCTGTCCCGGGTGTGTGCCTTCGCGATGGCCTTGGACATGCGGCGGCGTTCCCGCTCCTCCAACTGCCCGAACTCCAGGGCGTCCTGCACCTTCGCCATGTCGGCCTGGGCGTACCAGACGGCGAGATTGCCCAGGCCCGCGAACCGGCGCATCGACTCGCGGTACGACCGCACGGTCGCCAGCACGATGGCGGCGCGTTCGGCGTCCGTGAAGCCGTTGGCGCGCCCCGCGATCACCAGGCTGGTGGCCAGGCGTTTGACGTCCCACTCCCACGGGCCGGGCAGCGTCTCGTCGAAGTCGTTGATGTCGAACAGCAGGTGGCGTTCCGGCGAGGCCAGCAGCCGAAAGTTCAACAGGTGTGCGTCGCCACAGAGTTGGGCTCTGATCCCGGAACTCGGCGTGGCGGCCAGGTCGCCGGCCATGATCGCGGCGGCACCCCGGTAGAAGCGGAACGGCGACTCGGTCATCCGGCCGTAGCGGATCGGCACGAGCTCGGGCACCCTGGTGGCCGACTGGCCCTCCAGGACCTGCACCGGATCGGGTCGATGCGCGGCGGGCTCGAACCACGCGTGGCTCGACCGGGGCGCGGCCTCGCGAGCCGCCTTGCCGCGGGCGGCCCGCTGCTCGGGCGTCTGCCATCGCGCGGGGTCGGCGGCCCTGGCTGCTTCGACCGTGGTTGCTTCGATCGTGGCTGCTTCCTGGGTCATCGAAGCACCTCCTGGCTCCGCGCCGCCCGATCGGACCGATCAGCGACGCTCTGGGGGACTCCCTGTCCAGTCTGCTCCGCCCAGTCGCCGCCCGGCAGCCCGCGCGCCCCAGGCCCGTACCGCAGCCCGGCCCACGACGCCCGCTCGCCCAGCCCGGCCCAGCCCAGCAAGGGGTGCGGTCCGCCGGGGCGGCAGCCGGGGGGACGACATCACCCGGACGAGCCCGGACGCCGGGCAGACGGTGACGTTCATCACCGCACGGGACGTGGCCGACGGGCGGATCACACGCGTCGAGCTACTCGACCAGGCTCCCCGGCGGGACACACGCGTCCAGCGGCCCGAGCAGCCGGCCTGAACTCCTCCCCCACCGGCTGGACCCACCGGCTGGGCCCACCCACCCCGGGCCCGCCGGCTGTGCCCGCCCGCACCGGGCGGGCTCCAGTCGCTACAGGTGGTTACCCTGCGGCTCCGGTCAGATCTGCCGGTCCGGGTCGGAGAACGTGAGGCCCCCGAGGCCCACAGCGCGGCGGACCGGGCTCGGCGCCGGCTCCTCCTCGCCGGGCGGCTCGCGGAAGTCCGCGCCCTGCTCCAGCGGCGCCGGGCGGCGCGCAGCGGACTGGGCGGGCACGGAGCTGTCGGTGACGGGCTCGGAGAAGGCGGGCAGCCCGAGGCTGCGGCGGTCAACGGTCATGATCCCCAGTCTGTCAGACCCGGCCGGCTTCCCTCGTCGGGGTCCCGCCCGGGCCGGGTCGGGAGCGGGTCGCGCGGCAGCCGAGCGCCCGGCTGTCGGAACAGCCGGCCACCGGAACAGCCGGGTGTCGGAACAGCCAGCGTCCGGCATCCGGCATCAGGCGGAGAAGGCAGGATTCGAACCTGCGTGGGCTTGCGCCCGACCGGAGCCAGGCGCCCCGGTCCCCGATCAACCACTCCGGGCACCTCTCCCGGGGACCGACCCGCTCCGGCCACCTTGCTCACCGCGGTCCGTCCCTGTGCCACCAACTATGACCCGCCCCACTGACCCGCCACTGACCCCCGGCTGACGTCACCCGCACGCCGGCCTAGCTGCTCCCGGAGGCTGACGGTCGACGACCGCCGCCCTCACCCTCCGCTGCTCCCGGTGTCCGCCAAGTCGCCATCTGCTCACGGAACTTCGGGCAGTCGACGATGTCCTCCCGGCTGCACTGAAGGGCGTGCGTCAGCATCTGGTGGGCGTGTTCGAGGTCGACCATGCGCTGCTCGATCTCGGTGACCTTGGCCCGGATCATCGCCTGCCTGCGCGACCGTTCCTGCTGGAGCTCGCCGATCTCGGCCAGCGACAGCCCGGCCTGCTGGCACTTGCGCAACAGCACGATCCGCTCGGCGGTCTCCGCCGGATAGCGCCGCTGCCCGCCCTGACGTTCGGGCGCCGGCAGCAGGCCGTGGCGTTCCCAGAACCGGACGGCCGAGGCGGGTACCCCGGTGATCTCGGCGAGTCGGCCGATCGTCATACGCACGCCGCACGCCCCTCGTCCCGTCCGCTCTTCCCGTCCGCTTGACTTAAACCTTAGTTCAAGTTGAAGAGTGGTCCGCAGCCGGCCGGCGGCGAATGGAACAGCCGCCGGCAACCGAGTTCGGAGTCACCGACATGACCGACACACGCGTGGAGAACGAGCGGGCCCACCAGCTCGTCGAAGCCGCCGAGAACCTCTTCACGGCCGGGGTGATGTCCCACTCCGGGCACGCCAACCTGAGTGCCCGGCTCGACGGCGGGCGCTTCCTGCTGACGCCGGGGTTCGCCCGCGGGCTGCGGCCCGAGCAGCTGGCGACCGTCGGTCCCGACGGTCAGGTCCTCGCGGGCGCGCTGCAGTCCGTCAGCGCCGAGATCATCGCCATGCACAGCACCGTCTACCGCGCCCGCCCCGACGTGGGCGCGATCATCCACACCCACTCGCCCGCCGCGACGGCCTTCGCGGTGGCCCACCGGCCGCTGCCGTGCCGGACCGAGCCGATGCTGCGCTTCGGGCAGGCCGAGGACGTCCCGGTGGTCCCCTGGGGCCCGCGCGGGTCGGACGTGTCGGTGCGCGGCATCGCCGCCGTCCTGGCAGACCGCCCGACGACGGCCGCGGTCCTGCTGGCCAACCACGGCCTGCTGGTCTTCGGCCCGGACTCGGCAGCCACCGCCCACCTGGTGGTGGCGATCGAGGAGAGCGCCGAGGCCGAGCTCGCCGCGGCGGCGATCGGCGGGGCCGTGGACTTCCCCGACGGCGCCCTGGCGGACGTGCGAGCCGCGATCGCGCGGGTCTCCTGATGGCGGACGACACCCTCCCCCGGCGCACCGAGGCAATCCGGGACCGCTACCGCAGCACGCTCGGAGCCGTTCCGCACGGCGTGGAGGAACGGCTGCGCCTGGCCCAGGACTTCGGCCGCCTCCCCACCGAGGAGGCGATCGCGAGCCTGCGGCACATCGTCCTGGCCGACAGTCCGTTGGGCGCGCGGGTGCAGCAACTGGTCCACTTCGGACAGCTGTTGGCCCTCGGCTGTGCGGACCCCGCCCGGATCCACGCCCGCGGCGCCCTCCACGCGGGCGCCGGCCCCGCCGACCTCATCGGCGTCGCCGAGACCGCACTGATCACCGCGGGCGTCCCGGCCTACGCGCTCGGCATCGACATCATCGCCGGACTCCTGCCGCTGCAAGGCCCCGCGGCAGGCTGACCACCACGGCTTCCCCGACCTCACGGGTCAGAACGCCTAGGCCGCGGGGACCTGGTCCAGGAAGCCGAGCACCGAGGCGATCAGGCCGTCCTCGGTGGCGACCAGGACGTCGAAGCCGACCACCAGCGCCTCGGCGCCGGCCGGACCGAGGTCCCAGGTGAAGCGGCCGATCCGGTGGTGGGCGTCCACCCCGTTCGCCCCCAGGGTGAAGACCAGGCCGGGGAACTGGGCCTGCACGGCGCCGATGGTGGCGTCGATCGCGTCCCGGCCCGCCGCCTCGACCAGCGGGTCGGTGTAGGTCGCGTCGGCGGCCCAGTAGGTGTCGATCAGCTTGCGGCGGGCCTCGGCGTCGGTCTCGTTCCAGGTGGCGAGGTACTGGGCGGCGAGGTCCTGAATGTTCGTCATGTTCCTGCTCCTCTTCGGATTCTCCGTGCTTCGCGGCGTTTCCCGCTGGTCAAAAAGGTAGGCCGGATCCGGAGCGGTGGAATCGGTCACGCATAGGTAGGGCTCGACCCATGCCTGTCGGACCGCGATGGCAGCATGGCGCCAGGACGAACGGTCGACGGAGGGGGACGCCTTGAGCTTCCTGGGGATGTGGTGCCTGGTGCCGATGAAGGCCGAGGCCATCACGCGGTACGCACCGGAGCTTCGGCCGGCCATCGAGGACGAGGCGGCACATCCCACCTCCAAGGACCTCCTCCGGTGGTGGCAGGAGGTGGGAAGCACCGAGGCCTCCCGGCACGATTTCGTCGAATCCGCCGCGCCGTCCGCGCTGGACGAGCGGATCTGTCTCGTCTACGAGGCCTGGAACCACGGCCGCGACGAATCCCTCCCCTACCTCGCCGCCTCCGCCCGCAACTCCTTCCCGGCGGCCGCGCTGGCCTTCGCCCTCGGCCCTGAGCGGTTCGCCCAGCTGCCCGGCTGGTTCGGAGACCTCATCCTGACCCCCGCCCAGGTCCGCGACACCCTCCCCGCCATCGAACACGCCTTCACCTGGAGCCCCCAGAGCCGGCCCCACGCCGAACACCTCCTGACCGCCGCCCTGCGCGACGAGGGCACCCGGGCCGACATCGACACGCTCCTCGACGGAGTCCCCCCGGTATGGCGCGCCGCAGCCGAGGCCGGCCGCGGGCTGCTGGGAGCCCACTTCGTCCCCTGAGCCACCGGCCTGTCCCTGGTCGGCGTCGACTCCACGACCGTCCCCGCCCCGATGATCTGGATCAAAGACCTCACCCGGACAGCCTGTTGGTCACGGCTCCAGCTGCTCCAGCTGCTCCTGGTCGAGGCTGAGGCGTTTGTTGAGGGCCTCGCCCGCGGGCAGGGTGTCGATGAGCCTGTGCAGGAAGTCGAGCAGCGCGTCGGTCTCCAGGCCGTCGGAGGCGGTGTCGATCGAGGTGTAGACGGCCTCTTCGATGCCGGCGACCGTGGTGGCCAGGCGTTCACCCTCAGGGGTGAGGCTGAGTTGGAGGTAGCGGCGGTCCTCGGCGTCGGTGCGGCGCTCGACCAGCCCGGCCGCGACGGCGCGTTCTACCAGCCGGCTGGGGTTGGTGCCGCTCTCGCACACCAGGAGCTGTCCGAGCCCGTTGAGGCTCAAGGTGCCGTGCTGCTGGAGCAGGCGCAGCACCTCGGCCTGCGACGGCGTGATGCCGTGGGGTTTGAGGGCCTGGATCAGCAGCCGGTTGCCTTCGCGTTGGGCTGCCAGGATCGCGTACCGCAGGTGTTCGGCCTTACGCATCGGCGTCCTGTCGGGTGGCCGGCAGGGCGGCGATGAAGTCCGTGACCGCGCCGGCATAGGTGGCCGGGTGGGAGAAGCGGAACATGTGGCCGGTGCGCGGCAGCACGACCTCCCGCGCGTCGGGGATGCCCGCGAGCATGATCTTGGCGGCATTCTCGCCGATCAGCACGTCGTGCGCGGGGGTCAGGATCAGGGTCGGGACCTGGACCCGGCCGAGCACGTCGACGTAGTCGGCCGCGAAGATCGCCGACACGCGCGCACCGTAGGAGGCGGCCGGGGTGTTGGCGAGGAACAGTTCGCGGCTGCGCGCCTCGCTCCAGGGCACCTGGCCCTCGCCGTCGAACGGGGAGGCGAGACGGTGGACATGGGCTCGCAGCGTCAGCTGCCGGTAGATCGGACCGGGCGCCTTGCCCATCACCTGCGCCAGCGCCTTCAGCGGCTTCGAGTCGATCGGGTTGGCCGCGAATCCGCCGGACAGCACCAGGGCGCGCAGTCCCTGCGGGCGGCGAGTGGCGAGCGCGAGCGCGATGTTCGCACCGAACGAGTCGCCGACCAGCACGTAGTCGTCGAGGTCCGCGATCGCGTTCTCGACGTGGTCGGCGTAGCGCTCGATGTCACGGACGCCTTCGGGCAGGCGCAGCGTGCGCTTGGCCGCCTCGCCGTAGGGGGCGAGCTGTTCGGCGCTCCACGGGGCGCCGGAGAGGCAGGGGATGAAGACGAGGGTCGGACTCTTCTCTGCGGTGTTCGCAGTGGTCGCAGTGTTCATGGAGAACATGTTACGCGACATATATGTCGTGACACATGTAAGCTGGGTCATATATCGAACGCGATATCGAACAAGCGGAGCGGCGACGCGGCCGACGACGCCGGACGCGTGCGAGGCATCGCCACTCAGGCGGCGCGGGAAGGCGAGTCGGAATCGGGCAGCCGCCAGTCGAAGAGCATCAGGTCGCCCTCCCAGCCCGGTGACGCGGCCAGCGTGGCGGCGGCGCCGGGGGGCCGCAGGAGGCAGCGGTGGCGCAGGAGTTCGCGTCGTTCGCCGGGGGTCAGGAGCCGCTCCTCGGGGCTGAGGTTCGCCGGGTGGTCGGGGGCGAGGTCGGTGCTGCCGTCGATCGGGCGGTCGCCGGCGACGTTGAGCCGGTCGGCGGTCGGGGTGCGGTAGTCGAGGCGGAAGTCGGTGCGCCACTGCGAGTTGCTGCCCCAGCCCCGGGAGGAGTCGATCGTGGGGCGGTTGCGGCGCCGGAAGGTCCAGTACAGGGGCGAGCGGTCGGCGACGCCGCGCCGGGCGTGCTCGGCACCGGCACGGACCCGCACGCCGGCCCGGCTGAAGAGCAGTCGGCCCAGCATCAGACCGGGCCAGCGGACCTCGGTGATCTCGATCGGGGCGTGCGGGTCGTCGGCCTGCTCGACCTCGACGATCTCGTGCAGGAACGGGTCGAAGGCGCTCCCGTCGAACGGCGTCATCCCCAGCGCGCTGAACAGGGCGAGGTACTCGTACTCGGCGGCGGCGGTGACGGTGGCCGGCCCGGTGGCGGCGGTGGTGGCGGGCCCTGCGGCCGAAGGCTCCTCGGCGGGAGGCTGGAAGGCGAGCAGCAGCCAGTCGCTGACCCGGCTCAGGCCGTAGAGCTCCCAGAGGAGGTCCTGGCCACCGGGCGCCTCCCCCTGCTCGCTCCACCAACCGCTGCACTCGGCCGCCACTGCCAGCCGGGCGCGGTAGTCGCCGTCGGCCCGTGCGAGCCACGGCAGCACGGCCGCCCGGTGCGGGTCGGGACCCTCGTGCCACATCAGCGCCTCGTACAGCTCGCGCGCGTTCACCTCGGAGATCATGGACGCGAGCCTACGGGGCCGGGCGAGACGGTGCGTCAGGCGGAGAAGGCAGGATTCGAACCTGCGTGGGCTTGCGCCCGACCGGGGCCAGGCGCCCCGGTCCCCGATCAACCACTCCGGGCACCTCTCCCCGGGACCGACCGCTCCGGCTGCCCTGCCCGCCGCGGTCCGTCCCTGTGCCACCAACTATGACCCGCCCCACTGACCTGCCACTGACCCGCCACTGACCCCCGGCTGACGTCACCCGCATGACGTCCGGCCGGGTCGGAGCGGCTGCGGGCACCGAAGTCCGGCGAGGAGCAGGTCGACCAGTCGGCGGGGGTCGTAACGCGGGTCGCCGTCGCGTCCGATGCAGAGGTTGCCGATACCGCGCATCAGCTCGTACGCGTGCGCGCCGGGGTGGATCTCGTGCGCGTCGGCCGCGGCGTCGAGCAGGTGGGCGCAGACGGGGACCAGGCGGTCGAGGAAGTAGCGGTGGAGTGCGTCGAAGCCGTCGGCGTCGGACCCGAGCGCGTTGGCGAGCCCGTGCTTCGTGACCAGAAAGCCGACGAAGAGGTCGACCCACTGGCGGAGTGCCGCGAACGGCGAGTCGGTGCCGGCCAGCAGTCTGGGGCCGGCCTCGGCGCAGACCTCGACCTGGTGGCGGTAGACGGCGACGACGAGGTCGGCCCGGGCCGGGAAGTGACGGTAGACCGTCCCCACGCCGACGCCCGCGACGGCGGCGATCTCCCGGATCGGCGCATCGATGCCCGAGCCGGCGAACACCGCGGCCGCGGCGGCGAGCAGGTTGTGCTCGTTGCGCTGCGCGTCGGCCCGCCTGGTCCTGGCCGGCACCTCCCCGGAGGGGACTGCAGCAGGCATCGCACACTCCTCACCGTGGTCTTGTGACCTTTGACAAAGCGGAACCCTGTTCCGTATCGTAAATGGAACAACGCTCCGCTTCAACCTCGGGGCCGGACGGCCCGTGACCGAAGCCGGACGCTCCCCACCACCTCCCCCGCCGCCGACCGACCGCGGCCGGCGGCCGAGGCCCTCGAAGGGACCTGCCCACCATGAGTGAATCCGCCCGCCCCACCGACTCCTTCACCCCGCCAACCCCGCCCACCCCGGTCCTCTCGGTCAGTCCGGTCGTGCTGCCGACGCCCGACCGGGCCGTGGACCTGCAGGTGCGGGTCTCCGCGCCCGTGACCGGGGCCGGCCTGCCGGTCATCCTCCTCTCGCACGGCCAGGGCCACTCGAACCACCTCTCCTCGCTGAACGGCTACGCCCCCCTCGCCAACTACTGGGCGGCGCAAGGCTTCGCGGTGATCCAGCCCACCCACCTGAGCTCCCGGACGCTGAACCTGGACCCCAACACCCCTGGCGCACCGCTGTACTGGAGGTCGCGCGCCGAGGACATGACGCGCATCCTCGACCGGCTCGGCGCGATCGAGGCCGCCGTCCCGCAGCTCCGCGGGCGCCTGGACCACAGCAAGGTCGCCGTGGCCGGCCACTCGATGGGCGGGCACACCGCGAGCCTGCTGCTGGGTGCCCGGCTCACCGACCCCGACGACGGAACGGAGGTGGACCTGGCCGAGCCCCGGATCAAGGCGGGTGTCCTGCTCGCCGCGCCGGGCCGGGGCGGCGACGCGCTCAGCGACTCCGCGACCGGGGTCCTCTCCTTCCTCTCCGCCATGGACTTCTCCCGGATGACCACGCCCACCCTCGTGGTCGCCGGAGACAAGGACGACTCCGCCCACCTGACGGTCCGCGGTCCGGCCTGGCACACCGACCCGTACCAGCTCGCCCCCGGCCCCAAGTCCCTGCTCACCCTGGTCGACGCCGAGCACGGGCTCGGCGGCATCGCCGGATACGACGTCGCCGAGACCACGGACGAGAACCCCGAGCGGGTCGCCGCCGTCCAACGGCTCACCTGCGCCTACCTGCGCACCCAGCTCCACCCCGGGGACCGGTCCTGGCAGACGGCATGTGACGAACTGGCGGCCGGTGCCGACCCGCTCGGCCGGGTCGAGTCCAAGTAGGCCCGCCAGCTGATCACCCCGGACAGCGGACCCTGACGCCGGTCAGGGTCCGTCTCCGGGGCGGTCCGGGGTCGCACGTGATGCGCCGTCCGATCACGAAGGACCAGGATGTTCGCGGGCGTTCGACCGAGGCCCCTGATCACCCCAAGGACACCGATGCACACCCTCAAGCGCCGTCTCACCCCGCTGCTCCTCGCCACCGCCGCACTGGCCTCGGCGAGCGTCCTCCCGGCGGCGGCGGCCGAACCGCACGGCCCGGCACTCACCGCGTCCAGCCCCGCGCTGAACACCACCGCGCTGGACGCGGCCGTGGCACTCGAACCCGGCGACCGGATGAGCGGCCAGGTGGCCCGGGTCGCCACGCCCGACCAGGTGTGGCAGGGCAGTTCCACCGACGCCTTCACCGGCCGGACGATCTCGCCCGACGCGCACTTCCACATCGGCAGCATGTCCAAGACCTTCGTGGCGGTGGTCCTGCTCCAGCTGGAGGCGGAGCACCGGGTCGACCTCGACCAGACCGTCCAGCACTACCTGCCCGGCACCCTGCCCGCTTCCTACCCACCCATCACCGTACGGCAGTTGCTCAACCACACCAGCGGACTGCCCGCGATGAGCTTCGGCAGCCCGAACCCGACCGTCGACCAGGTCCTCGACGAGCGCCTCGACTACTTCACCTTCGACGAGATCATCCGCGCCAGCCTGTTCCCGGCGGACGGCTCCACGCCGCCGCTGCACTTCACACCGGGCACCGAGCAGGAGTACAGCTCGCTCGGCTACCGCGTCGCGGGCGCGGTCATCGAGCAGCTGACCGGCCACTCCTTCTCCGAGGAGGTCACCGCCCGGGTGCTGCGCCCCCTGCACCTGAACCAGACCACCGCGCCCGCGGGCGACCCCCGGATGCCCCGGCCCGCCCTGCACGGCTACGTCACCGACAGCACCGGCCGGCCGGTCGACGTCACCAGGCAGGCCGACGACTCCGGTGCGATGATCTCCACCGCCGCCGACCTCGACCACTTCGTCACCGCGCTGTACGGCGGCAAGCTGCTGGCCACCGCCCAGCTCGACGAGCTGTTCGCACTGCCGCGCGACGGCAACGGAAACCCCGTACCGTACGTGGACGGCAGCGACTGCAACACCGGTCCGGCAACCGGCAAGGCCTGCTACGGCGTTGGCGTCAAGACCATCGCGCTGCCGGACGGCACCGTGCTCTGGGGCAAGACCGGGCACGACCTCGGCTACGCGGGCGCCTTCTTCGCCACGCGCGACCTGCGGCTGCGTGTCGTCTACGACGCGGGCACCGCGACCTCGGACGCCCCCAGCACCCCCGCCCTCGCCAACCGCCTCATCGCCGCCGTCCTCACCCCGCCGCAGAACCCTGCCGGCGCCCACTGACGCGCGCACCCACTGACGCACGCGTGCCGGGCCGGCACCTCGGCGATCGCTCATGGGTTTGTGCGCGTCGATCGTGTTCGTCACAACCGTGCTGACTGTTCATCAGATTGCGCGAACTGGCGATTGTCGGCTGGTTGGGCCGGATGGGCGTGGCTACGCTCGGTCGGGTCGTCCGAAGGGGCGGCGCCCGTTGCGTGCTGGGAGTGGACATGAGTTCTGTAGGCCGGAAGTCCGTCGCGGTGCTGGCCGTGGCCCTGGCATCGCTGGGCGCGGGCAGTGCTGTCACCGCGTCGGCGACCGCCCCGTCGGCGGCGCCGTGCAGCGGGGCGCAGTGCCCCAACCTGCAGCCGACTCGGCTGACGGCCAGCCAGGCCACGTTGAACGTCACCCAGATGCAGCTGGAGAACATCCAGGCGATGGCGTCCGACGCGGTGACCGGGGAGCCCATCCGCGGCGCGAAGGTCGTGTTCGCCACCATGGGCGGCCGTACACTGGGGATGGCCTACACGGACGACACCGGCATCGCCGCGATCGCCGCTCCGGAGGACCTGGGCCCGGGGACCCTGCAGGAGTTGCTGGGCGGCTACGAGGCCGCGCTGGTCGGCGACGGCGTGCACGCCCCGGCCGGGGCCCACGGGGCGATCACCGTCGGCACCGACCAGGGCCCCGGCGTCCCGGGCAACCCGTGCGCCGTCTGCAGCGACCGCGGGCTCAAGCAGGACGTGCTCCCGGTCGACTGGAGCCGGTAGCGGTGCGGCTCTTCCACCGGCGGTCCCGGGCCACCAACCAGGGTGCCCCGGCCCGTCGTTCGCCCGGCACGCGGGAGCCGGGCACGCCGGAGACGGACGTGCGGGAGACGGACGGGCCGGAGACGGGCACGGTGGCCCCGGTCGGCGCGGTCAACGGCTACGCGGTCCTGGAGACGGTGGCCGCGCTGCCGATCAGCACTTGGCGCTACCTCTGGGAGCCCGAGGACGTGCGCCACCTGGGGCCGATGGCCCAGGACTGGCAGGCCGCCTTCGGTTTCAACCAGGACGGCACCACCATCCCCGTGGTCGACGCCCTCGGTGTCGCCCTGGTGTGCGTCCAGGCCCTCAACCGCCGCGTGGAAGAGCTCACGGCCGAAGTGGGCCGGCTGCGGAACACTCATCGCGATCCGGAAGGCAGCACGGCATGACGATCCAGGACACCGCGGCCGAACCGTCCGAGGCGACGGACCAGCCGTCGCCGATCTCCACCGACGCGATCTGGCGGCTTCCGGCGACGGTCTGCCGCATCACGCACCTCCTCGGTGAGCAGACGGCCGGCGCCCTGCTGGAACGCGCCGTCGCCGCCACCGGCGACGCGTTGAAGCCCTCCTTGATCCGGGACCAGGAGCTGGTCCCCGACGTACGCCGGTCCCGCTCCTGCCCGGACTTCGCCGCGCCGGAGCTGCTGACGGCCATCGACGAGGTGTTGGAGGCGGTCGAGCACACCCTTGGCGTCTCCTGCCGGTACACCGAACCCAGTTACGGCCTCAACGTGCACAACGACGGGGACTTCTACCGGCCGCACCAGGACACCAGCGCCGAGTTCGCCCCCAGGCGGCTGCTCACTTTCGTGTACTACCTCCATCGCACGCCCCGGCCTTTCGACGGCGGCGAACTGCGGGTGTTCGACGCCGCGTTGCCGCTGCACACCGCGACGACCGGCGACTGGAGGCAGCAGAGCTGGCGGGACTGGGAGCCCGAGCACGACAGCATCGTGTTCTTCCGCCCGACCGCCTGGCACGAGGTACGGCCGGTCCGTTGCCCGAGCAGGCAGCACGCGGACAGCCGCTTCGCCGTCAACGGCTGGCTGTGCAGCCCCGATCCGAGCGAACCGCCTGCCCCTACCGGTGCATCTGCGGCGGCCTGAGTCCGGCGAACTGGCCGCCGTCGACGGGCAGTACCGCCCCGGTGACGAACGAGGCCTGGCCGGAGCAGAGCCACAGCACCGTCGCCGCCACCTCCCCGACTCGTCCGACCCGCCGCATCGGCGTCGCCCCGGCCGCCAGCAACTGCGCCTGCTCGCCCGCCACTTCGAGACGGTGGGTGAGGATCGGGCCCGGTGCCACGACGTTGACCCGGATCCCCTGCTCGGCGTAGTCCAGTGCCGCGACCCGGGTCAGCGCGATGATCCCGGCCTTGCCGGCGGTGTAACCGGCGAGGTCGGCCACGCCGTGCAGGCCGGCGATCGAGGCCATGTTCACGATCGCCCCGCCCGGCCCGTGCAGCATCGCCGCGATCTGGTACTTCATACCGAGGAACGTGCCGCGGATGTTAATGCGGATCGCGCGGTCGAAGTTCGAGCGCGTACTCGACAGGCTGCAGGGCAACGTCACCGACGGATGACACCCGCGATCCCCCCGGAGCTGCGGGGCGGGCACCCGGCGCCGCTACCAGCGCAGCAGCTCGCCGGTGGCCGCCAGCCGGTCCAGGAGCTGCCGGACGACGGGGCTGGCGCGCGGGTGGTCGCCGTGGGTGAGGTGGGTGATCTCGGCGATCTCTCCGCGGGGTGCCGGCTCGCCCACGCCCTCGCCGGTGAAGCAGAAGGTGCGCACCAGCGTGCCCGCCGGCTTGCCGTCCGCCGGGGCCGCCAGGGTCAGCACGGGTGCGAGGGTGGCGGGATCCAGGGTGACGCCGAGTTCCTCGGCGATCTCGCGTACCAGGGCCTGTTCGTGGGTCTCGCCGGGTTCGGGCTTGCCACCGGGCAGGTAGAACAGCTCGCGGCCGTGGGTGCGGGTGGCGAGGAGCCGGCCGCCGTCCAGCCGGATCCACGCCACCTTCTCGATCACCTCGGGCACGGTCATCGTGCGGTGGGAGCGCCGGCCACGCGACGCTCGCCGCCGTTGTGCTCCTGCCACAGCTTGTACACGTCCACCGCGGCGTCGCGGCCCTCGTAGCGCATCGGCAGCCGGCGCTCGGTGTAGTCCTTGGCGAACTCGCCGTAGAAGGAGTCGAGTTCGAAGTACTTGCGGTCGTCGACGTAGTGCGGCTCGTAGTCCTCGCGAGTGGTGAGGAAGACGACCTGGTCCGGCGAGCAGTAGTACAGCGAGCCCAGGCACATCGGGCAGGGGTGGGCCAGCACGTAGATGGTGGTGCCGGTCAGGTGCTCGGTGCCCAGCTTCGTGCACGCCTCGCGGATGGCGAGGATCTCGGCGTGCGCGGTCGGGTCGTTGGTCTGCGCGACCCGGTTGGGGGACTCGGCGAGGATCTCGCCGTCCTTGACGATGACGGTCGCGAACGGGCGGCCGCCCTCCTCGACGTTCCTGCGGGCGATGTCGATCGTGCGCTGCGCGAAGTCCATGGGGATTCCTTCCGGGAGGGCGGGTGGAGCGGGAGTGCGGGGGTGGGGCGGTGGGGCGGGCCAGCTCCGTCGCGGGCCCGCCCCGGGTACTGCCGATCGGGCGCCTGCCGATCGGGGGCCTGCCGATCAGGTGGATCGGGCAGGCGGTGGATCAGAAGGGCTTGGTCGGCAGGTACTTGCCGTCCAGGGTGATGACGGCGCGCTCGCCGCCCTCGGGGTCGGCGACCTTCTTCACGTCCAGCTTGAAGTTGATCGCGGAGATGATGCCGTCACCGAGCTGCTCGTGGACCAGGGCCTTCAGGGTGGTGCCGTAGACCTGGAGCATCTCGTAGAAGCGGTAGATCGTCGGGTCGGTGGGGATACCGCCGGGGATGGAGCCGCGGGTCGGGATGGTCTGCAGCACCAGCGTGTCATCAGCGTCCAGGTCCAGCAGCTCGGCCACGGCCTCGGCCGAGGCCTTGGGCAGCGGGTGCTGGCCGAGGACGGCGGCGGTGACGAAGGCGACCGACAGGCCCGCGGCGTCGGAGATCTGCTGCCAGGACAGGTCCTTGCGGATCTTGGCATCCACGGCCTTGGCGGCCAGGGCCTGACGAGCGGTGTTGTCGAACTGGGCGTGCACCATGAGAGGAGGTCCTTTCGGGTGGTTCAGAACTGTTGCGGTTCGAAACTGTCGGAGGGATCGGAACTGGCGGGGAGCGGAGTGGGGGTTCAGGCCGCGGCGGCGAAGGGGTTCACGACGTCGAGCTCCTCGACGGCGCCGCTGCCGATGTCGTAGCACCAGCCGTGCAGCGTGACCGTGCCCTGCACCAGGGCGCGGGCCACCGACGGGTGGGTGACCAGGTTCGCCAGCTGGGCGCGGACGTTGCTCCGCACGAGTGCGTCGACCCCGGCCGTGGTGGTGCGGGCCAGCGCGGCGTCCGCGTGGTGCAACCAGTCGGCGATGGTCGGCAGGGCGCCCAGGTCGTGGCTCTCGGCCAGCGCGGTCATCGCGCCGCAGGCGGAGTGGCCGCAGACGACGATGTCGGTGACGCCGAGCACCGCGACCGCGTACTCGATGCTGGCCGCGATGCCGTCGGGGCCGGGTGCGTAGGCGGGGACGAGGTTCCCCGCGGTACGGATGACGAACAGCTCGCCCGGCTCGCTGCCGGTGATCAGCTCCGGCACCACGCGGGCGTCGGAACAGCTGATGAAGAGCGTCGACGGCCGGTGGGTGGTCGCCAGCTGGGCGAAGAGCTCCGCTCTGGCCGGGTAGGCCTCACGCCGGAACCGCGCGACGCCCTCGGTGAGCGGGTGCGTGGTCGTGAGCTTGTGCATGGTCACTCCCTTCGGTGGCTGTCCGCCCCGGTGGGGCTGACGAGATCCACCATGCATGACCAGCAGCTATAGAGTCCAAGACCTCTTGTCAATGCCTTCGATCGATGACATCTATAGTTGGCTCATGGCCCTGGAACTCCGTCACCTGCGCTACCTGATCGCCGTCGCCGAGCACGCGAACTTCACCCGCGCCGCCGAGGACCTGCGCATCTCCCAGCCCACCCTCTCCCAGCAGATCAAGCAGTTGGAGCGCACCGTCGGCGCCCAGCTGCTGGACCGCACCGGCCGCACCGTGCGCCTCACCGACGCCGGCGAGACCTACGTGCACTACGCCCACCGGGCGCTGCGCGACCTGGACGCGGCCGAGCGCGCCGTCCTGGACGTCGCCGACCTCTCCCGCGGCCACCTGCGCCTCGCCCTCACTCCCACCTTCACCGCCTACCTGATCGGCCCCCTCACCGCCGCGTTCCACGCCCGCCACCCCGGCCTCACCCTGGACGTCAGGGAGATGACCCAGGACCGCATCGAGGCCGGCCTGCTGGCCGACGACCTCGACCTCGGCATCGCCTTCGACGGCCCCCACCTGCCCGGGATCACCGCCACCGCCCTGTTCACCGAGACCCTCAGCCTGGTCACGAGCGCCGACCGGCCCGCGGCCGTACAGGGCACGCAGGGCACGCAGGGCACGCAGGGGCCGCTACCCGTACGGGAGCTCGCCAGCCGTCAACTGGCGCTGCTGAGCGGAGACTTCGCCACCCGCGGCCACATCGACGCCTACTTCGCCGGCCATCGGGTGCAGCCGCGGATCACGGTGGAGGCCAACTCCATCCAGGCCCTGACCGAGATCGTCCAGCGCACCGACCTGGCCACCGTGCTGCCCGACGCCATCACCCACGACCACCCCCACCTCTCCCCCCTCCCCCTCGAACCCGCCCTCCCCGCACGGACCGTGGCCCTGCTGCGGCGCGAGAACGCCTACCGGAGCACCGCCGCCCGGGCGTTCACCCGGCTCACCGCCGACCACATCCGCGACCGCGGCTACGCCCCGCCCACGGCGCGGCAGGCCCCCGGCGCGCACGGCGCCGAGGGCCTGCTCGATCCCGGTGAATGACGGTCAACCCAGACTGGCTCGGGCCTGCCGCCGGCTGGTCATCGCACTGCTTCCCTCTGCATCGTGGTGATCACGGCATTCTGGGTGCGGACGAGCGGTGCGCGCGACCGGTTTTGCCACGGCTCAGCCGACGGCCAGCCAAGCCGTGTACCAGGCACGGAAGTCCGGCCCCGGCGTCAGGCCGCCCCAGACGGGGTCGTCGGTCCATACCTGGCCGGCGTTCCTCCCCGTCACGACCAGCCGGGAGAACGTGCCACAGCGCTGCTCCCCGAGCACCAGGCTCCCCTGCACCGAGTACTTGGCGCTGCCCTCCCGGCCCGGCCCCGGCCACGCGTCGGTGTGCGGGAACGGCGCGGCCAGGAAGCCCGCATGGCGGTCCTCTTCGCGAAGCTGGTGCAGGGCGTCCTCCTCGTCCACCTGCTCGTCGAGGCCCAACACCCCGTGGTCCGGGCCCGCTCCGCCGTCGGCGACCTCCTTGAGGAACGCGCGGTAGGAGCCCGGGAGCCGGACACCGTGCTGCCGCTCGAAGGACCGGATCGTCTCCTCCGCCAACGGGGGCCGAAGCCGGTAGCCGTGGCAGTCGGAGCCGAAGCGCCGACGCGCGGGATCGGCCTGGGCCATGGCCTCGACACGGGCATGGATCGAGGCGCTGTCCCAATGCCGGGTGGGGTCGGTGCTGTCATGGGCCACCCGGGAACAGTAGTGGCCGGGCGGCGGCCGCCCTATGATCGCGGTCTTCCGCACCAGGCCCAGGGGGGACCATGGAGATCTTTGCCTTCGAGCGCGCCGAACGGCTCATCACCAGGTTCGGCAGCAGCGGACTCCACGCGACCCGCATCGCCGCCGGCGAAGGCGCGGTGCACCTCACCTGCCTGCGCGTCGAGCCGGGCGGGATCATCGGTACCCACCCGGCCCCCGTCCCGCAACTGCTCCTGTTCATCGCGGGCGAGGGATGGGTCGCCGGGCCCGACGGTGAGCGGATCGCGATCGCCGCGGGTCAGGGCGTGCGCTGGGACCAGGGCGAGGACCACACCTCAGGCACCGGCACCGGATTCACCGCGTTCGCGGTGGAGGGCGCTCCGCTGGAGCTGTTCGCGCCCGAGAACCCCGTCGGCTGACCGGCTCCGGTCGAGGCGGTGGCGGGCCTGCGCGTGGAGTTCGGGCACGAGCGGATCGGTGCACAGTGCGTCGAGTGCGGCTCGGGCTGCCGGCGTGTCAGGGGCCCACGCGCAGGCGGCCTCCTGGACGGCGGGCTCGCAGTCGTGGAGCCCCTCCTCGGTGAAGCCGTCCGCCGTCGCCGAGGGCGCGCAACCGCGCAGACCGGCGAGGATCGCCTCCCGCGCCCGGGAGTGGACGGTCGACTCCCAGGCGCTCACCAGCACTTCGGTCGCAGCAGCGAGGCCGAGCCGCCCCAGCCCCCGGGCGGGTGACTCGGTCGCGCACCAGGCGCCCTGGGCGACGGCCGTGGTGAGGGCGTCCAGCAGGTACGGGCCGTCCTCGGTCTCGCCGAACCCGCAGAGGACCTCGACCGCGAGTCGTTCGAGCACCTCGTCGCCGCTGTCGGCCCAGGCGCGGGCCCGGGGCACGGCGGCGTGGGCGAGCGGGTGCAGGGCCTGGACGATGCCGGGTGTCCAGCCGGCGGCGTTGCGCAGTTCGAGGTCCTCGGCCAGGTCGAGGACGACCGGGTCGCCGCGTCGTCCCAGTTCCCGCAGGGCCAGTTGTCTGCCGCGCGCGGGGCCCTCGGCGACCAGCCGGAGCAGTTCCGCGGCGGCGACGCCCGCGAGGTCGGCTCGGACCGGACGGTGGTGCGCCTGCTCGGCGGTGCCGACGTCGTCGCCGAGGAGGCGTCGGACTCGTGGCCGGACCCGCGCCCAGGAGGTCCACGGCTGCGACTCCCCGTCCGCGGCGGCGGCCAGTTCGGCATCGTCACGCGCGGCCAGGACCTCCGCGTCGAGCCCGGCGCCGAGTTCCGGCACCTCCTCCCAGGCCCTGCTGTACGCGATCGTCTCCAGGGCGAGGGCCCAGTGGCGCCCGTCGACCGCGTAGCGGCGCAGCACCGGCACCGCGTCGGACCGGCCGAGCAGCGGCAGCAGGGTGAGGATCCGCAGGGTGGGCTCGATCCGGTCGGCGTCGTCCCCGGTGAAGGCGAGGAGGTGTGCCTCGATCGGTTGCAGCGGCAGGCCGAGCCGGTGGATCAACCGGGCGAGGTAGGCACTGCGATGCTCGGTCTGCCGGTCCCAGCGGGTGTCGGTGACGGCGCACGCGTACACGAGGTCGGCGGCGGCGCGGGGGTCGCCCAGCGCGGCGGTGGCCCCGAGGCCGCGTCCGCGCTGGAGCAGGCCGTGGAGGGAGGCCGGTTCGGCATACGTGAAGTCGCTCATCGGCACCGAGCATCCCGCGCCGGCTGCCGGGCCACCAGCGGTTTTCGCCGTCGCCATGGGCGTCAGGCGGAGAAGGCAGGATTCGAACCTGCGTGGGCTTGCGCCCGACCGGAGCCAGGCGCCCCGGTCCCCGATCAACCACTCCGGGCACCTCTCCCCGGGACCGACCGCTCCGGCTGCCCTGCCCGCCGCGGTCCGTCCCTGTGCCACCAACTATGACCGGACCCGCTGACGTGACGCTGACCCCCGGCTGACACGCCCCCCTGAGCGCCCCGGCCTGAGCGCACCGCCGGGCGGTACCGTGCCGACGAGCCGACCACCGCCCAGCAGGGAACCGTGCACGTCGCCCGCTGGGGCGCCGCGGAGTTGCAGCATCCGTGCGGCACGCGCCCGGGAGGCGTCACGCGGCGGCGAGCAGGTCCTCGGACAGCGTCCACAGCCGCCTGGCGCCCTCCGGGTCGAGCGCGTAGCGGGCCACGCCCTGGAGGTTGCCGGTGCGGCGGTCGACGGTCGCGCTCTCGTTGCAGTCGACGAAGTAACGGCCACCGATGCCGTCGAGCAGGGGTGAGGTGGCGAGCAGGACCGAGGTGGCGGCGCCCTGTTCGACGGTCTTGATGAGGTCGGCGGAGACCGTGCCGCTGCCGCGCCCTTCGGTGTGGCGCTGGAGGTTGGTGTAGATGGCGCCGGGCATCAGGGCGTTGGCGGTGATGGCGTCGGCGGCCCAGCGGCGGGCGGTCTCGGTGCCGAGGCCGGAGGAGGCGCCGGTGACGACGGCGCGGCGGCCGGTGAGGTCGATGCCGGCGGCGACTTCGGCGGCGGTGCTGCTGAAGCCGAACGGGGTCGTGAGGGCGGACATGATGAACTCCTTTGGCTGCAGAGCACCATGACGCTACCTCATGCGCGCTCCCGCGCCCGGCGGGTCCCGGCACAGGCGTGGGCGGCAGCAAGGGGGCGTACATGCCAGGATTGCGCCCCGGCCGGACTCAGCGCGCCCTACCGGTGGTCACCGGCCGCGGCAATGATGAGCGGACCACAAGTGATGCGACCGGCTCCGCATAGCTGCCCGTAGGCGGTGAACTGCGGTGGAAGGAATCCACGTTGCTGCTTCTCATATCCCCGGACAGCGTCGAGGAGGCCCGCGACTGCGCGAAGGCGGCGGAGCACCTCGACATCGTCGATGTCAAGAAGCCCGACGAGGGCTCGCTCGGCGCGAACTTCCCGTGGGTCATCAGGGAGATCCGCGACGTGGTCCCGGCGGACAAGCCGGTGTCCGCCACCGTGGGGGACGTGCCGTTCAAGCCCGGCACGGTGGCCCAGGCGGCGCTCGGCGCGGCCGTCTCCGGGGCCACGTACATCAAGGTCGGCCTCTACGGGTGCACGACGCCCGACCAGGCCGTCGAGGTCATGCGCGGGGTCGTCCGGGCCGTGAAGGAGTACCGGGCGGACGCGTTCGTCGTCGCCTCGGGCTATGCCGACGCCCACCGGATCGGCTGCATCAACCCGCTCGCCCTGCCCGACATCGCCCGCCGCTCCGGCAGCGACGCCGCGATGCTCGACACCGCGGTCAAGGACGGCAGCCGGCTCTTCGACCACGTGCCGCCCGAGGTCTGCGCGGAGTTCGTCCGGCTGGCCCACGAGGCCGAGCTGCTCGCCGCCCTCGCGGGCAGCGTCAAGGCGGCCGACCTCGGCGCGCTGACCCGTATCGGCACGGACATCGTGGGGGTGCGCGGGGCGGTCTGCGAGGGGGGCGACCGGACCACCGGACGGATCCAGCCACACCTGGTGGCCGCCTTCCGCGCGGAGATGGACCGCCACGCCCGGGAGCACGCGGCCGCTGCCACCACCGCGAGTTGACCGCCGGCATGCCGACACCGCGGCCCCGGCCCACGAACACCACCCGCGGCGGGCACTTCGCCGTCGTCGATCCGGCCACCGGCGAGGTCTTCGACGAGGCCCCCGACCAGCAACCGGAGGAGCTGGACGCCGTCGTCGGCCGGGCCCAGGAGGCCTGGCACCACTGGCGCGCCGATCCCGCCACCCGCACCCGCGCGCTGCTCGCGGCAGCCGACGCCGTCGAGGCGGCCGGGGCCGACCTCGCTCCCCTGCTCACCCGGGAACAGGGCAAGCCCCTGGCCGAGTCCCGCGCGGAGATCGCCCGCAGCGCGGCCCGCCTGCGCTACTTCGCCGGCCTGCACGCCGGGCCCCAGCCGATCGCGGACGGCCGACCGGTGCGCAGCGAGCTCCGCTGGCGAGCGCTGGGGCCGGTCGCCGCGATCGTCCCGTGGAACTTCCCCCTGCAGCTCGCCTCGGCGAAGTTCGCGCCCGCACTCGCCGCCGGCAACACGGTGGTGCTCAAGCCCTCGCCGTTCACGCCGCTGGCCACCCGGCTGCTGGGGTCCGTCCTCGCCGCCGCGCTCCCCGAGGGCGTCCTGACCGTCGTCACCGGTCGCGAACCCCTCGGCGCCCGCCTGGCCGCCCACCCGGGGATCCGTCATGTGACCTTCACCGGCTCGGTGCCCACCGGGCGGGCCGTCGCGCAGGGCGCGGCGGCCTCGCTCGCCCGGGTCACCCTGGAGCTGGGCGGCAACGACGCCGCGATCCTGCTGGAGGACGTGGCGGTGGAGCGGATCGCGGACCGGCTCTTCTGGGCGGCGTTCCGCAACTGCGGGCAGGTGTGCATGGCCGTCAAGCGCGTCTACGTCCCGGCCCGGCTCCACGCGCAGGTGGTCGAGGCCCTCGCGCAGCGGGCGAAGGCCGTCGTCGTCGGCGCCGGGCTCGACCCGGGCACGCAGCTGGGGCCGCTCAACAACGCCCCCCAACTCGCGCGGGTCGAGCGGTGGACGGCCCAGGCGGTGGCCGCCGGTGCCCGAGCCATGGCCGGCGGCCACCGGCTGGACCGCCCCGGCTACTTCTTCGCCCCCACGATCCTGGCCGATGTCCCGCCCGACAGCCCGGTGGTGACGCAGGAGCAGTTCGGCCCGGTACTCCCGGTGCTGCCGTACCGCAACCTCGACGAGGCGGTCGCGGCGGCCAACGGCACCGGTTTCGGGCTGGGCGGCTCGGTGTGGGGAACGGACCTCGACCGGGCCGAGGCGGTGGCCGACCGGCTGGAGTGCGGGACGGCGTGGATCAACCACCACGCCGAACTCTCCCTCGCCCAGCCCTTCGCGGGCATCAAGGAGAGCGGGGTCGGCGTGGCGGGCGGGCCGTGGGGGCTCTACGGGAACCTCAGGCCGTTCGTCGTGCACCGCCCGGAGCCGGGCCCCGAGGAGGAGTGCGGAAGGTGACGATGAGGTTCGGCGCAGCGGTCCTGCGCTCGTACGAGGGCCCGTTCACCGTCGAGCAGGTGGTCCTGCACGAGGGGCCGGCCGAGGGCGAGGTGCTGGTCAGGATCGCGGGCTGCGGGATGTGCCGGACCGATCTCGCGGTCCGGCGCTCCGCGGGGCGCTCACCGCTGCCGGCGGTGCTGGGCCACGAGGGGTCCGGGGTGGTGGTGGAGACGGGCGGTGCGGCCACCGGTCTGAGCACCGGCGACCATGTCGTGCTGAGCTTCGACTCCTGCGGACACTGCCGCAGCTGCCTGGCCGCGGCCCCCGCCTACTGCGACGAGTTCGCCTCGCTCAACCTCTTCGGCGGGCGCAAGCCCCTGGGCGGCAAGGAGCGTGCGGCGCGGTTCACCGACGCGGCCGGGGGCGAGCTGGCTCCCCGGTGGTTCGGCCAGTCCTCGTTCGCCGAGTACGCGGTGGTTGCGGCCCGCAACGCCGTCCGGGTGGACCGCGCGCTGCCCCTCGAACTGCTCGGACCGCTCGGCTGCGGCTTCCTCACGGGTGCCGGAGCGGTCCTCAACTCCTTCGCCGTCGGCCCCGGCGACACCCTCGCGGTCTTCGGTGCGGGAGCGGTGGGCCTGGCCGCGGTGATGGCGGCCTCCGCGGCCGGGGCGGTGACGGTGGCCGTCGACCGGTACACCGAACGGCTGGCCCTGGCCGAGCGGTTCGGGGCGATCCCGCTGCGCACCGCCGCCTCGGCCGACCTGCCCGACCGGATCCGGCGGCTGACCGACGGCGGCGCGCAGTACGCGCTGGACACCACGGCCTCGGTCCCGCTGATCAACGCCGCGCTCCGCTCACTGCGCCCGAGCGGCCACCTCGGCCTGGTGGCCCGGTTGCACGCCGCGCTGCCGCTCGAACCGGGGACCCTGGACCGGGGCCGGCGGATCTCGCACATCTGCGAGGGCGACGCGGTGCCCGGGCTGCTGATCCCACGCCTCACCGGGCTCTGGCAGGCCGGGCGGTTCCCCTTCGACCAGCTGATCCGCCGCTACCCGCTCGCCGCCGTCAACGAGGCCGAACGCGACTGCGACGCGGGGCGCGTGGTGAAGCCCGTCCTGGTCCCGCCGGGGTGGGACGGCTGACCCGGACCGCGCTACGGCCGGGGCTTGTTCGCGAACACCCAGCGGTTGCCGGCCAGTGCGTCGTTCTGTTCGGGCAGCGGGCCGCGTCCGTGCTCGCGGGTGAAGTCGAAGGGGGTGCGGACCGAGGTGGACCAGCCCTTGCCGGCCAGCCAGCCTGCGGAGTCGGGCCGCGGCTCGCCGACGAAGAGGTCGAGCAGGTCGATGCCGATCTGCTGCTTCGTCGCGGTGTAGAGCGTGCTGTCGCGGTGGACCATCAGGTCCTTCTCCAGCTTGACCTCGTAGGCCAGGGCGCTTCCTGGCGCGCTCACCTGGTCCACCGTGTCGATGAGCTGGGTCTCTACGGCATTGGGCAGGTAGAAGAGCAGCCCCTCGGCCAGCCAGACGCTCGGTGCGGCCGGGTCGAAGCCGGCCCCGGTCAGGGCCGCGACCCAGTCGGCCCGCAGGTCGGCCGGGACCGGCACCCGGGCCGCCTTCGGGGTGGCCGACAGGCCGTCCAGCACCTGGTGCTTGAAGGCCAGTACGCCCTCCCGGTCGACCTCGAAGACCACGCGGTCCGGCGGCCAGTCGAGCCGGAACGCCCGGGTGTCCAACCCGGCGCCGAGCAGGACCACTTGACGGGCCCCCGCGTGCACGGAGCGGAGGAGGAAGTCGTCCAGGACCCTGGTCCGCAGACCGAAGTACCGGGCGAATCGCCCCCACAACGGGTTCGCGTCCCCGTCCGGCGCCTGCTGCAGGCGCACCGGCCAGCTCGCGGAGGCCGGGGCGGCGCGCACGAAGTGCTCCGCATAGGTGTCCTGGGCCAGCGTGTCGTGGCGGTGGGTCTCGATCGCGCGTGCCGCGGCGACCAGCAGCGCCGTCACGCCGACGCCCCCGTCCACCCCTTCCACGCCGGTGTTCTGCTGCGCCGTGCCGACCATGTGTCCTCCCGTGGGGGCGAGTTGGGACCACGAAGAGCGAGGAGTGCGAATGACGGACCTGCGAGGAGCCGAGCGGCCGAGGAGCCTCTTCACTGTCCGGCCGACGGTCGCCCCCTGCAGGAGAAGTCCACCGAGTTCACTCGGACGGGTGAATATCAACAGCCCGACCCTGGTCCGCCGTGCTGGTCCGGTGCCCGGTGAGGTCGCCCTCCCGCAGGCCGCAGGACGCACGGCACCACCCGCCGCGGCGTGGAGCTCCTGCGGCCCCTGCGGCCGTGGTCCGCCGCCGTGCACGCCTGCCTGCGGCACCTGGAGGCGGCGCGCCAGCCTTCTGGGCTAACCCGGGTGGCCCATCCGCTGCGCCTCTCGGAGTATCGCAGTCATGGACGTGTATGAGATGCGCGCCGAACACGAAGCCGGGGACCCACAGGGCAGGGTCCTGCACTGGCACATGGTGAGGGACCACAGCAGCCAGGCCATGTGCGGCCGCGAGATCGACCCTGCTGCCGCGACCCAGTCCCCCGACACCTGGGGATCCCCGGCGGCGCAGCCCTTCTGCCACTCCTGCGGGGCCGCCTACCTGCGGCAGGTACCCCAGACCACCGGCAGGCCCCCGTGACGGGCCCGGCCCCGGCTGTCCGCACGAACCGATGGGGTTGTGTCCGCCGATTCCCTGGGAATCAACGGACACAGCCCCGTTCGCCGTTCGACCGCCGGAGGCCGGTTGCCCGCCGGCGGTCGATGTCCCTACGGTGAACCGTGGCCCTGTTCGTCCTGACGCGCCGATCGGCGCTCCCCCCTGCCGCCTGCCTGGACCGGCTGACCGACTGGCCCCGGCACGGCGAGCGGGTGCCGTTCACCCGCGTCTCGACCGCGCGCGGCTCCGGCCGGCAGCCCGGGGACACCGTGCTGGCCAGGACCAGCCTCGGTCCCTTCGTCTTCGACGACCTCATGGAGATCGTCGAACTGACCGTCCCCACCGCCGGATCCGACGGGCTGTGCCGGCTCGCGAAGCGTGGCCGCCCGGTCCGCGGCTGGGCGGAGCTGCGGGTCCGCGCAGGGGGCGGTGCGGCGGGCGGTGCGGCGGGTGGGAGCGTGGTGAGCTGGACGGAGGAGATCGTCCTCCCGTGGCTTCCGGGGTTCCTCGATCCGGTGCTCGCGTGCGCCGGGCGGCTCGTGTTCGGCCGGGTCCTGGACCGCCTGCTGAGCTGACGCCCACGCGGCCGGGGCAGGCGGGCGGGGCAGGCGGGCGGGGAGGGCGGGGAGGGCCTGGCAGCGCGCGGCCGGGTGAGGCGGCCCGACGTCAGGACTGGTGCCACCGGGGCCGGGTAGGCGAGGCTCGCCCGTCACCCGATCCGAAGGAGGGCATGACGATGACCAGTCCCATTCCGCCGCACCGCCCGGTCGCCGAACTCACCGCCGAGGCAGCCGCTTTGATCGCGGCCGCCGAACACAGTGCTCAGCCGGACGGCAAGCCGGGCCTGTCCCAGGCCGGTGAAGTCGTCGAGAGTGTGCAGGCGTTGGCGGCCATGACCGCTCGACTGCCCGAACTCCTCGACCAGCTGGGCTCCTTCCTCAGCAGCGAGCAGGCGGGCGGGCGCCTGGCGCCCGCCGGTCTGGGCTCGGACCTCGATCTGGCCCGCGCCGCTCGCGACTCGCGGGACCGCCTGCTCGACGCCCGCCGGGTGGCCGCCGCCCTGGCCGAGGAGCTTGCGGGGGCCGCCGCCTCGCTCACGGCGGTCGGTACGCCCTGGGCCGCCGCCGTCGTGCGCGGGCCGGTGGGCGGCTGAAGCGGCGCACCGGATCAGCGAACGAAAATCGGCGGGGGTACCCCGTTTGAAGCGCCGATTCGCGGTGAGACGACACCCGAGGCCGTCGCCCGCCCCGCGCGTTCCCCCCGTGCGCGGCGGTGCTACCCGGACGGCCTCGGGCAGCCGCCCCGGGGCCCGGTGGCAGCACCGGCCCCGGGGCGGGACCGCCCCTGCGATCGGCCGGCGGCGCCGCCAGGTCCGGCGCCGCCCTCCCGACGTCAACCGTCCGACCGCCCGCTCGGCCGCACCGCTCCGCACGGTGTCGGGTCGGCGGCGCCAGCCGAAGGAGCTTCCATGTCCGACGTGTCACGGCTACCTGGTGCCTTCGAGCACTACTGGCAGTGGCAGTTGCACGCTGCCTGTCGTTCGGCGGACAGCGGCCTGTTCTTCCACCCGCCCGGCGAACGCAACCCTGCCCACGACGACCGCGACGCCGCCGCCAAGGCGGTCTGTGCGGGCTGTCCGGTCCGCGAGGCCTGCCTGGACCACGCGCTGCGCACCCGGGAGACCTACGGCGTCTGGGGCGGCCTGAGCGCGGAGGAGCGGGCCTCCGCACTGCGCACCCGCCGACGCGGTGTGACCCATCGCCGCCACGTCGCGGCCTGACCCAGGACCTGCCCGGGCGCACCGCGAAACGGCTGCCGGCGTGTGGCCGGCCGGGGTACGGGTACCCCTGAGGTATGGCTGTCCGTGATGAGTCCGTACTGGCCGGCCCGCCGACGGTGGGGGTGGAGGAGGAGTACCTGCTCCTGGATCCGGCCAGCGGGCTGCCGATGCCGATGGTGGAGGCGGTGCGTGCGGCGGCCGGCCTGCACCCCGCCGTGGAGCACGCAGAACTCCAGCACGAGTTGCTCCAGGCACAGATCGAGGTGGCCACCCCGGTCTGCCGGGAGCTCGCCGAGGTCGGTGGTCACCTGCTGCGCCTGCGGCACGCGCTGGCGGCCGCCGCCGAGGGCTCGGGATGCCGGCTGGCGGCGTGCGGCACCGGCCCGTACGCGCCGGCCGCTCCCCCGGCGATCACCGACGCGCCGCGCTACCACTCGATCAGCCGGCAGGTCTCGCGGCTGGCCGACGAGGCGCTGATCAACGGCATGCACGTGCATGTGGGGATTCCCGACCAGGAGTGCGGCGTCGCGCTGCTCAACCGCATGCGACCGTGGCTGCCGATCCTCACCGCGCTGTCCGCGAACTCACCGGTGTGGCACGGCAGCGACACCGGGTTCGCCAGCTGGCGCACGGTGGTGTTCGGCCGCTGGCCGATCAGCGGGATTCCCCCGGTGTTCGCCGGGGCCCAGGACTACGAGGACCGCATCCAGCATCTGCTGGACGCCGAACTGATCCGTGACCGTGGCCAGTTGTACTGGCAGGCCCGGCTCTCGGCGCGCTTTCCCACCATCGAGCTGCGGGCGATGGACGTGCAGTTGCGCGCCGACGAGGCGGTGATGCTGGCCGGGGTGGTCCGGGCACTGGCCGTGACGCTGATGCGCGAGCGGTCCGCCGTGCCCGCATCGCCCCAGTGGCCGCCGGAGGGCCTGGCGGGTGCGGGCTGGCACGCCGCCCGGCACGGCATGGACGGCCAGTTGCACGACCCGCGCACCGGGCTGGCCCGGCCGGCCGGTGCGATCGTCGAGGACATGATCGACTACCTCGCGCCCGCGCTGGCCGAGGCCGGTGACACCCGCGAGGTCGTTCCGCTGCTGGAGCGCCACCTGCGCGAGGGCAACGGGGCCGAACGCCAGCGCCGCAGCCTGGCGCAGACCGGGCGCCAAGGGCTGATCACGATGATCGCGGCCGAGACCTCGGCCTCCTGAACCTGCGGCGAGCCCTACGAAACGACCGAGTGAGGCGACCGAGTGAGGCGACCGAGCCCCACGAGCTGACGGCGGGCGCTACGGCCGGCCGTTGGCGCTATCCGCGGCGGCGGACGGAGGTGGGGCGCAGCGGCAGCTGGTGCACGCCGGTGCTGAGCATCCGGGCCTCGCCCCGATCGCTGATCTCCACGCAGAGGATGCCGCTGCGGTCACGGTAGAGCGGGTGGCCGCCCGGGCCGGTGGCGTCCTGGCGCTGCACCACGACCACGTCGGGGGTGTCCGGACGACCGACAGCGGGAGTGTGGCGGAAGGTCAGCTCGTAACGCTCGTGGGGCATGGAAATCCTTCACTCGTGGGACCGACCGCTGCACCGGCCCAGCCCGGCGCAGCGTGGCGCGGGCGGACCGGGCCCGGCCCGGTCCGCTCAGTGCGGGCACGCTCAGTGCGGGCACGCGGTCGCGACTTGGTCCGCCCCACCCGCGGGTGCCTCGCACGCAGGCACGCGCGGGCGGAGCGGCGAGCCCCGCCTACCCGGCTTTCGCGCGTCCATTCCCCCGGTTCTCCCGGCCGGGCGTGTCGGCCGTCTCCAGGCCCGCTGCGTCCGCGTCGGCCATGTCCGCGCCGGCCACGTGCTCGGCGCGCGCCAGGGCAAGGCGGGGCAGGGCGTGGGGGTGCTCCTGGCGCAGGTAGGCGATCAGCTTCTCCCTGACCAGGCAGCGCAGTTCGAAGGCGTCGCCGGCGTCGCGGGCGGTCATCAGCGCCCGGACCACGATCGTGGACGGGGTGGAATCCACGACCTGCAGTGCGCTGCCCTCGCCGTCCCAGAGGTCGGTCTTGGCCAGCAGCGCCTCGAACTCGGCGCGCAGGGCGTCCACCGGTGTGCTGTGGTCGAGGTGGAGCAGGGCCGTGCCGGTGATCCGGCTGTCACTGCGGGTCCAGTTCTCGAACGGACGCCCCGCGAAGTACGAGGCCGGCATGACGATCCGCCGCTGGTCCCAGGTCGCCACGACGACGTAGGTGAGGGTGATCTCCTCCACGGTGCCCCATTCACCGGCGACGACGACCGTGTCGCCTATCCGCACCATGTCGCCGAAGGCCATCTGGATGCCGGCGAAGACGTTGCCGAGCGTGCTCTGCGCGGCAACACCGGCGATCACCCCGATCAGACCGGCCGAGGCCAGCAGGCTGGTGCCCAGGGTCCGCACGGCGGGAAACGTCATCAGCATGGCGCCCAGTGCGATCACGGCGATGGCCGCCTGACTGACCCGGCGCAGCATGCTCGCCTGGGTACGGGCCCGGCGCACCTGGCTCGCGCTCTGCCGGCGCACCGAGAACCGCACGCTGGTGTCGATCAGCAAGGCGACCAGGCGCGCCGCCAGCCAGGCGCACGACCCGAGGCAGAGCAGCACGAGCAGGTGGCGGGCCGCGTCCTGCGGCGCCGGGGCAAGGCCGGCCCAGCCCGCGCCCGCCAGCATCAGGCTGGTGCCGATGGTGAGGATGAAGGGCCTGCGGCACCGGCGCAGCAGGGACAGCGGGGTGCTCTCGGGGCGCTGTGAGGCCACACGGCGGGCGACCGTCACCACAGCCTGGTTGATGGCGAATGCCACGAGCATCGCGCAGGCCGCCACCGCGACCGTCCGCAACAGGCTCCATGAAGTCACGCCGAACTCTCCTCACCTCTGAACCTCTGAACCTCTGAAAGCGTTGTGCCGTCGCCCGATCGGAGGCTCGTCTGCCCGTCCAGCCGGGGAGCATGCGCGCAACGGGAGCCGCGCCGGGAGCCCGGTGCGGCTTCCCGGCGCCCGACCGGTCGGGGAGCTGCGGTGGACACGGTCCGGCAGACTGGTACACGGAGGCGAGCGCCATGCGACCAGAGATCACCGTCGGCCTCGACGGTTCCGCCGAGAGCCTGTCCGCCGCCCGTTGGGCGGCACGCGAGGCCGAGCTGCGAGGGTTACCGGTACGGCTGCTGCACCTGTGGATCCTTCGCGCCATGACGGCGCAGAACGTCCCGGCCGAGCACCCGCAGGCCCTCGCCGCACAGCGCCTCCTCCAGGACGCGGAGAGCGACCTGCTCGCGCGCTACCCCCATGTGCCCGTCATCACCGAGCTGCTGCCGGCCGACTCCCCCGCGGCGCTGCTGCCCGGCGCGCCCAACGCGGAGATGCTGGTGCTCGGCTCCCAGGGGCTGGGCGGCGTGCAGGGCTACGTGCTCGGCTCGCTCGCCCTGCACGCCGTCGCCCAGAGCGAACGGCCCGTGGTGCTGGTGCGCGCGCACGAGGAGCCGCAGGGCCCCGGTGCGGTCGCCGCGCCGTCCGGCCCGGTGGCGGTCGGCGTGAGCCTGCGCCCCGGCTACGAGCGCGTGCTGGCGTTCGCCTTCGGCGCCGCCGCCCGACGCCATGTGCCGCTGCTGACCGTCCACGCCACCCCACATCGGCGGGCGGCCACCGGCCGGGAGCAGGTGTCGGAGGAGTCCGCGCTCCAGGCCGACCGGCAGGAGCTGCACGATGCCCTGCTCCCCTGGCGCGAGAAGTTCCCCGCCGTCCACGTGGTGGAGCACCTCAGTCACGAGAGTCCGCCCCGAGCGGTGGTGGACATCGCCCCCGGCGCGGGCCTGCTGGTCGTGGGGCGCGGCGGCAACCGCACCGGCCTGACACCCCGGATCGGCCCAGTGACCCATGCCGCCATCCACCACGCGGCCTGCCCGGTCGCCGTCGTGCCGCACGACTGACCGTCACCTCCTGACCGTCACGCATTGACCCTCAGCCGCCGCGTCCGGCCGCCCTGACAGCCGCAGCCCGGACGCGCGTCACGCGGGCCGGCGGGGAGGGGTGACCTGCCGCCCGCTGCGCGGCGACTCCCCCTACCTGGAGAGCGCGGTCGCGGCCGTCCACCGCCCGGACACCTCGGATGCCGCCGTGGAACAGGTCCCGAAGCGGCTCACAGCCTTCGATCAGTAGGCCAGTTTCTGAACGGATGCCAAAATGAAAGGCGCCAGGCGAGTTTGGGTGTAGAATCTGAAGTACCGAAGGCGGGCGGCCTCCGGAACCCGGCATCACGGTGATGCCGACGGACCGCCCATCACAGGGGGAGACGACCATGACGTACCAGATCGACGCTGCCCGGGCCACCATCGACGAGCGCCTGCGCGAGGCCCAGACCCTGCGCCTGGCCCGCGCCGCCCAGCTCAGGAACCGCGCGGAGCGCACCGGTCAGCGCGCCCGCCGGGCCCTGACCAGCCTGCTCGGATGAGCACCCCAGTACCGATCCCGACCTCAACGGGCCGTCACCGAAAGACCGGTGACGGCCCGTCCCGTTCGAGGCCCGGGCGGACGGCGGGGGCAGCACGACCGGTGGCATGAGCGGAGGCGGGCACTACCCTGCTGCGGTGGGCAGTTCGACCCGGCCCCGCCCGCGCCGACCACGCAGGAGCTGCTGTGACCGACCCCCGTGTCCTGACCGTGCGCCCCTCCCCCGAGCAGTACGCCTGGACCTTCGGCGGCGCCCGGCCGCTGGCCACCGTCGCGCCCGGCACCGTGCTGGACCTGTTCACCGAGGACTGCTTCGGCGGCCAGGTCACCTCGGAGAAGACCCTGGTCTCCGAGGTCTGCCGGTTCCCGTTCCTCAACCCGCAGACGGGCCCGTTCTTCGTCGAGGGCGCCGAGCCCGGCGACACCCTGGCACTGCACTTCGTGTCGATCGAGCCGGCCCGCGACTGGGCCGCCTCCACCACCGTGCCGCTGTTCGGCGCGCTCACCTCCACCCACACCACCGCGACACTGCAGGAACCGCTGCCCGAGCGGGTCTGGATCTGGCAGCTCGACCGCGCCGAGCGCAGCTGCCTGTTCACCGCCCGCGAGGGCGACCTGCGGCTCAAGCTGCCGATGGACCCGATGCACGGCACGGTCGGGGTCGCCCCGGCCAACCTGGAGGTGCGCTCCGCGCTGGTCCCCGACGCGCACGGCGGCAACCTGGACACCCCGGAGATGCGCGCCGGCGTCACCTGCTACCTCGGGGTCAACGTGCCCGGCGCGCTGTTCAGCCTCGGCGACGGCCATGCCCGCCAGGGCGAGGGCGAGACCTGCGGGGTGGCGGTGGAGTGCGCGATGCACACGGTGGTCGTGGTGGAACTGCTCAAGGGTGTGGCCACGCCCTGGCCCCGGCTGGAGTCGGACACCCACCTGATCTCCACCGGCTCCGCCCGCCCGCTGGAGGACGCCTTCCGGATCGCCCAACTCGACCTGGTGCAGTGGCTGGTGCGCGACTACGGCTTCGCGGCCATGGACGCCTACCAGTTCCTCTCCCAGGCGGTGGAGTCACCGCTGGCCAATGTCTGCGACACCAACTACACCGCCGTCGCCAAGGTGCGCAAGGAGTGGCTGCCGGCCCCGGCCGGACCGGCCCACGGCGGCCTGCACGAACACCTGCGCAGCGCCGCGCCGCAGGGCCCGCTCGGCTGACGCATCGTCGGCGAACCTGTGCAATGGTCCGCCGCACTTCATCTCGCCGACGCATTGTCACCGACTGGCCGAAACCTTACTGTCTCAGAGTCTCCCCGCTGGAGTTGTATAGATTACTTTCGGAGGCCCTCCGTGTCGCCCGTGACCCGTCGTACCTTCCTCGGTTCCGCCGCCGCGCTCGGCGCGGCCGTGGGGCTGGACTCCCTGCCCGGCGTCGCGCCCCGCGCGGCCGCCGCGACCACGGGGACGATCAGCGATGTCAAGCACGTCGTCGTGCTGATGCAGGAGAACCGCAGCTTCGACCACTACTTCGGGTCGATGAAGGGCGTGCGCGGCTTCGGCGACCGGTCGACGATCCAGCTCGCGGGCGGCAACAGCGTCTTCAACCAGCCCAACGGCAGCGGCCGGCAGTACCCGTGGCAGCTGAGCGCCACCAACACCTGGTGGTGGGGCAGCAGCGGCGAGCTGCTGGCCCAGTGCGACGGCTCGCTCGACCACTCCTGGTCCACCCAGCACCAGGCGTGGAACAACGGGAAGATGGACTCCTGGATCGCCGCCAAGGGTTCGAACAGAACCATGGGCTACATGACCCGCTCGGACATCCCGTTCCACTACGCGCTGGCCGACGCCTACACCATCTGCGACGCGTACCACTGCTCGATCCTGTCCGCCACCGGCCCCAACCGCACCTACCTGTGGTCCGGCATGATCGACCCGAACGGCACCGCGGGCGGCGCGGCCTACGACGGCGGCAGCGAGAGCGGCCTGCACTGGCAGACCTACGCCGAGGCCCTGCAGAACGCCGGGGTGAGCTGGAAGGTCTACCAGAACGCCAGCGACAACTTCGGCGACAACGGCCTCGCCTACTTCAACCAGTTCACCGGTGCGGCCAGTTCGAGCCCGCTGAGCCAGCGCGGCATGGGCTCGGTGCCCAGCACCGGCTCGACGCCGGACGACATCGCGGCGGCGATCAAGGCCGACGCGCTCGCGGGCACGCTGCCCCAGGTCTCCTGGGTGGTGTCCAACCAGCTCTTCTCCGAGCACCCCGACGGCCCGCCGGAGAACGGGGCGCACTTCGTCAACCTCGTGCTGCAGGCGCTCGCGGCGGACCCCACCACCTTCAACTCCACCGCCCTGTTCCTCAACTACGACGAGAACGACGGCTTCTTCGACCACGTGCCGCCGCCGGTCGCCCCCGCCGGGACCGCGGACGAGTTCTACTCCGGCACCAACATCGGCCTCGGCTTCCGGGTGCCGATGATCATCGCCTCGCCGTGGACCCGCGGCGGCTACGTGGACTCCCAGGTCTACGACCACACCAGCGTCATCCGCTTCCTGGAGACCTGGACCGCCGCGCTGGGCACCCCGGCCACCTGCCCGAACATCAGCACCTGGCGCCGCCAGGTCTGCGGCGACCTCACCGGCGCCTTCGACTTCGCCAACCCGGTCTACGGGCTCCCCGCGCTGCCCGACACCAGCGCCACCATCAGCCAGGCCACGGCGAACACGCAGGTCAACCCGGGCCCGAGCAACAACGCCATGCCCGGCCAGGAGAGCGGCACCAAGCCCGCCCGCGCGCTCCCCTACCAGCCCAACGCCTGGGTCGACCACATCGAGTACGACGCGAACAACCAGATCCGGCTCTGGATCGACCTCGCCAACCAGGGCCCGCAGGCCACCGCCTACGCGCACTACTCGGTCTACGCCAACGCCTACCGCACCGACGGCCCCTGGCAGTACACGGTCGCCCCCTACAACGCCGCCTCCCGCACCGACGGCAGCGCCAGCGAGGCCTTCGACATCGGCGCGAACTACGGCAACGGCCAGTACGACCTCACCGTCGTGGGCCCCAACCGCTTCCTGCGCCGCTTCACCGGCAACGCCACCACCGCGGGCAAGAGCGCCGAGGCCACCACCTCCTACGCACCGGCACCGGACACCGGGAAGCCGGCGGTCTGGTTCACGATGACCAACTCCGCTACCAGCAGCGCCACGTTCACCATCACCTCGAACAACTACCGCGGCGGCGTGTGGACGTACCAGGTCGCCGCCGGCGCCACCGTCACGGACTTCTTCAACGCCGTGACCGTCGCCCAGGGCTGGTACGACTTCACCGTCACCGTCAGCAGCGACAGCAGCTGGTCCCGCCGGGCCGTCGGCCACCTGGAGACCGGCACGGTGAGCATCAGCGGCTGACCACCGACCGCGCACACCATGCCGGAGGCCTGCGGGCGGCACTCGCCGCCCGCAGGCCTCCGGCATGCTTGATCAGCATCTTGTTGAATGATAAATTAAATGTCGGTGGGACCGCCGCGACCGCGCAGCCCCAAGCCGACAGCAGGAGGATGGAACGATGAGCAGCGACGTCAGGAACAACCCCGACCGGTCGCGGTTCGAGATCACCGAGGACGGTGCACTCGCGGGCTTCGCCGAGTACTTCCGGCACGAGAACGAGATCGCCTTCATCCACACCGAGGTCGACCCCGCTTTCGCGGGCCGCGGACTCGCCGGCCGACTGGCCCGCGCCGCACTCGACGCCGCCCGGGAGCAGCGCGCCGACGTGCTCCCCTACTGCCCGTTCATCCGCGACTGGCTGACCAAGCACCCCGACTACGTCGACCTGGTGCCCGAGGCCCAGCGCACCCGCTTCGGCCTCTGAGCACCACACGGCGACGGGTGCGCAGCAGCGAGGGGCGCGCCGGACCGGGGTCGCCCCCTGCACATGGAAATAGTTGAACGATGAACTATGTTCTCCCGTGCGAGGCCCCCGCACGAAAGGACCCGAGGTGAACACCACCGCGAACCACCCACGGATCGACGTCCGCCGCGCCGCCGAGCGCTCCAGCACGAAGATCGACTGGCTGGACTCCAAACACTCCTTCTCCTTCGGCGGACACTACGATCCCGCCAACACCCACCACGGGCTGCTGCTCGTCAACAACGACGACATCGTCAAGCCGGGCAGCGGCTTCGAGACCCACCCGCACCGCGACATGGAGATCGTCACCTGGGTGCTGCAGGGCTCCCTGGTCCACCAGGACTCCACCGGCCACTCCGGCGTGATCTACCCCGGACTCGCCCAGCGGATGAGCGCCGGAACCGGCATCCTGCACTCCGAGAAGAACGACTCCTGGCGGCTGGCCGGCACCGACGCCCACACCGACCCCGTCCACTTCGTCCAGATGTGGGTCCTGCCCGACGAGGGCGGCATCACCCCGGGCTACGAGCAGCTCGAAATCGACGGCGAACTGCTCTCCGGCGGCCTGGTCCCGGTCGCCTCGGGGATGGACAGGCACGACGGCGCGTCGGCCGTCCGGATCAGGAACCGCCACGCGGCGCTGCACGCCGCCCGCCTGCTGCCCGGCCAGAGCGTCGAGCTGCCCGACGCCCCCTTCGTGCACCTGTTCGTCCCCCGCGGCAAGGTCGCGCTCGAAGGCGTCGGCCCACTGGACGCCGGCGACGCCGTGCGCTTCACCGCGATCGGCGGGCAGAGGGTCACCGCGGTCGAGCAGGCGGAGATCCTCGTGTGGGAGATGCACGCCACCATCGCCCGATGACCGTCCGCCCGGCGCCGGCCCGGCGCGACCCCGGAGGTGCCGGATGTCGCGCGGGTCGGCCCGGGCCGACGGCCCGGCCTCAGGAGGCGTGCGGCAGCCCGCACAGGGCCGTGTCCACGACGTTCTCGACGTGCGTGGTGCCGACCGGGTCGGTCGGGATGGTGGTCACCGCGACGTCGGCGGCCCGGCCGTCGTCGGTGACCCCGCCCCGGGTCTCGTAACCCGGGATGTCGCCGCCGTGGCCCCAGTAGACACCACCGCAGGAGAGCGGCCTGCTGATGATCCCCAGCCCGTAGCCGGCGCCGGTGGTGCCGATGGGGACGGTGGTGCGCATCTGGGCGAGCTGGGCCGCCGGGAGGAGGCGGCCGCCGAGGAGGGCGGTGAACAACCGGTCGAGGTCGGAGTTGGTGGAGATCATCTGGCCCGCCGCCCAGCCCGCGGAGGGATCCATCTGGGTGAAGTCGAGCAGCGGTCCGCCGGCCGCATCCCTGCGGTACCCCTGGGGATGGGCCTCCCGGATGGTCCGGTCGCCGGGGGCGGGGAAGTAGGTGTGGCGCAGCCCGATGCGCTGGACGACCCGCTGCTCGATCTCCTCGGGCAGCGGGCGGCCGGTGACCTTCTGGACGATCAGGCCGGCCAGCACGTAGTTGGTGCTGCTGTAGTTGAACCCCGTCCCGGGAGCGAAGTCGGCCTTGTGCTGCAGCGCGATGTCCAGCAGGTCGCGGGGGTCGTAGTAGCGGTCCTGCATCGCGGCCTCGTCGATGTAGCCCTCGTAGTCGGGGATCCCGCTGGTGTGCTGCAGCAGCTGGCGCACGGTGATGTGGCGCCCGTCGATCCCGTCGCCCCGGACCAGGCCCGGCAGGTAGGTCTCGATCGGTTCGTCGAGGCCGATCTTCCCCTCGCCGACCAGTTGCAGCACGACCACCGCGGTGAACGTCTTGGTGTTGCTGCCGATCCGCACCTGCCCGTCGACCGGCACCTTCGCACCGGTGGCCAGGTCGCCGACCCCCGCGGTGTAGGTGCGGATGCGGCCGTCGCGGCCCTGGACGCCGGCCAGCGCGGCGGGCACACCGTCGTTGTGCAGCAGTGCGTTCAGGCCCTGCTGGACGGCGTCCGGCCTGGCGGTGGCGGAGGCGGCGGACGGCGCCAGGGCGGCGCTCAGGGTCATGACGCCGACCGCCACCACGGCCGGCAGCACCGCGCGCCGGCCCTGCCGCCCCCGCCCGACCGAAAGCCCCTGCCGCATCTGCTCACGCATGACTCAACTCCTCTGGGATCGTTGGGAGACCAGGGGAAGGCTCGGCAGCCGAGCGACTCCCTGGTCACGATCGGCCAGTGTGGTCGCAGGGCCCGCCGCTGACCTCCCCCGACCGAGCGAGGAGTTTCTCCCGCGTTCCCGCGATGCGCACCCGCTGTCCTGGCGGCCAGGATGGTGCGCGCCGGAGCCGTTGCCGGCCCGAGCCGGAGGGCGCGCCGGGGAGAGAGCGCGATCGCGCGGTCGAGACGGGCGGCCGAGGACGGGCGGACGAGGACGGGCGGACGAGAGCGCGCGGCCGAGAGCGCGCGGCCGAGACGGGCGGACGAGGGCATGCGGCCCCGCGGTCAGCCGTTCGTGCCGCCGCTGGTCGCCACCCGGGGGACGGCGGGGGCCGAGTGGCTCTGCGTCGCGACCCGGGGCGCGGCGCCCGGCGTGCGCTCGGGCGCCGTGCTGGACTCGGTGACGGTCCGCGGGGCCGAGGCCGGCGAGCGCTCGGCCGCCGGGGCGGACTCGGTGGCCCGCCACCCGGCGCCGCCGCGCTCCCACACCGGAGCCGACGTCGACTCCGTGACGGGCCGCCGCGCAGCCGTCTGCCGCTCCACGGGCACGGCGGCCGGCTCGGTGCGGGACCGCCGGACGCCGGCCACCAGCCCCGGGGCCGGCCCGCCCGAGCCGATCCGGTCGATGCGGATCACCAGGTTGCGCTCACCGGTGTCGCCCGGCCAGTCGTGGTCCTTGCTGCGGATCAGCTGGCTGCGCCCGTGCTCGGTGTCCGTCCACTTGCCCTGGATGGCGCGCACGTTCGGCCGCCAGAGGCCCTCGTACTGGTGCTCGACGGAGAGGTCCCAGCCGTGGCTCGCGTCTCCGGCGTCGATCACCTGGCTGGCCCCGACGGTTCCCGGGATCTCGATCGTGGCACCGCGGCGGATGCTCACCACCACGCGCTGCGGCCAGGAGGCCGCGACCCCGATCACCGTGATCCGGCAGGACCCCTCGTACCAGGGCATGAATCGAACCTCCGCACTCGCACCGTGACGCGGTTCCGAGAAGGATCCGCCACCCAGTAGCACGGCCGACCGGGCCCGATCGGTTCGGTTCGTACAACCGAAGGCAGCCCCCGACCAGGACTTATCGATAGAAGGCACCCCCACCTGTTGACCTACGAATGCAAGACGATAGGATCGTCTCAGTCGATAAAGCGAAGCTGGACCTCGCCAGGTCCATGATCAAAGGAAGTGCAGCACATCATGGCCGAGTCCACCCGGGTCATCGTCGGCGTCAGCGGTTCACGGCGCGACGCGGCGGTCCTGCAGCGCGCGGCGGCGGAGGCGGCCCGGCGCGGCGCCGAGCTGGTGCCGGTGATCGCCTGGACCCCGGTCGGTGGCGAGCCCGCCTACCGTGCGCACCCCTGCCCGCCGCTGGCCGCCGCCTGGCACCAGGCCGCGCGCAACCGCCTCGACAAGGCGTTCGGCGAGGCGTTCGGCGGCTACCCGGCCGGCCTGCCGGTCTCCCCCGTCGTGATCCGCGGTGCGGCGGGCCCCGCCCTGCTGCAGATCGCCGACCGCCCCGACGACCTGCTCGTGGTCGGCGCCGGCCGTCGCGGACCGCTGCGGCCGCTCTTCGCCCGGGTCACCCGCCACTGCCTGGCCCGCGCCCGCTGCACCGTCCTCACCGTCCCGGCCGACGCCCGGCCCACCACCCACCACCCGCGCGGTGGGCGCGCCGAGCTGGCCATGGCCGCCTGAGGGACCGTCCGGTCCTACCCGGCGCGGCGGGCCATCAGGTAGCCACGCCGGGTGGGCGCCTCCTGCGGGTGGTTCGTCCGCTCGATCGTCGCCTCCACCGTGAAGCCGGCGTCCGCCAGCCGGCCCGCGACCGTCGCGATCTCCAGGTGGCGGAAGTCCACGTCGACCTCGTGCCCCCACCACTGGGCCAAGTGGCGTGTCCCGGTGCCGAGATGGAACGCGACCAGGAGCAGGCCGCCGGGCCGCAGCACGCGCCGCATCTCCTCGAACGCCCCGTGCAGCTCGGACGGTTCGAGGTGGATGACCGAGTACAGCGCCACGGCCGCCGCGAACTCGCCGTCCTCGGCGGGCAGCCGCAGCAGGTCGCCCACCCGGAACTCCGCCGCGGGGTGTTCCCGGCGGGCGATCTCCACCATCGCCGGTGACAGGTCGATCCCCACCGACCCGGCGCCGTGCCCGGCGAGCCAGCCGGCCACGTGTCCGGGCCCGCAGCCCAGGTCGGCCACCGGCCCGCGGCCGTCGGTCTGCTCCACGAGCGAGGCGAGCAGCGCCCGGTCGAGCGGCTTGTGCGCGAGCTCGTCGCCGATCCGCTCCCAGTACTCCGCGGCCACGGTGTCGTAGCTGCGGCGCACCCTGGCGTGATCATCGTCTCCGATCATCGGCCCAGCATCACACGGCAGGAGAATTCACCTGGCTTCACGCGGCCTTCTGCTCTCCCTCCAGGGTGCGCGAGGCGGCGAGGCGGGGGCGGGCCAGCGGGTCGACCGGGGTGCCGGCGCCCTGGTCGGGGGTCTGCTGCCAGCCGCGGATCTTCGCCGCCACCTTGGTCAGGCGGGAGTCACCCGGCGGGACGTCGATCTGGAAGTGGCCCTCCTTGGGCTGCTCCTGGTCGTCCCCGCCCCAGCGGACCACGCCCTCGCAGTCGGCGAGGATGTCGCGCAGGACCAGCACCTGCGGAGCGAACAGATTGCCCGCCGAGCCGACCGGGTAGAGGTCGGGGCGGATCGCGAAGGCCGTGCCCGAGCGGTAGTTGGACTCGTACGGCGCCAGGTCGCCGGTGGCGGTGGTGTGGCCGTGCAGGTCGCCCCGGTTCAGGGTGTCGATCTCGTAGTTGAAGCGGCGGGCGACGTGCAGCAGCACGGTCTCCACCTCGCCGCCGCGCAGCGCGACCACGGCGTCGCTGCCCTCTATCCGGCTCTCGGCGACAGCGGACCCGGCGCCCAGCACCGGCCAGCCGTTCGCCGTGGTGGCGGTGGCACCCGTGGTGGCGGTGGCACCCGCGTCAGCCGCGGCGCTCGGCGCGGCCTGCGCCCGGCCCGCCGGGCCGGCCACCACGACCGCCAGGCCGGCCGTCGCACCACCGATCACGGTCAGCAGACTCCGGCGGGATATCAGCGTGTTCTCGCTCATCGAGCAAGTCCCCCTCTTCTGGCTCAGCTTCTTCGGTCTTCGACGGCGGTCTTCACCGGCCGTCTTCAGCGGTCGTCTTCGGCGGCCGTCTTCAGCGGGCGGTGCCAGCGGCGGCCGTGTCAGCGGCGGAGCCGGCCGGAGCCGTCGCACCGGCCCGGCGGTGCGCCACCTGCGCGAGCACCAGCAGCACGACCATGGCGACCAGGCAGCCGACGACCACCGGATTGACGTAGCCGGGCACCAGCTCGGTCGCGCTCCCGTCGCGCCACCGGCACTGGTGGCTCAGCGGCACCCAGCCCTGGAACTCCGGGCGGCCGGCCGGCTCCCCCGGTCCGCAGTAGGACGTCCGGCCGCGCAGGTCCAGGACGTGGCCCGACCACAGCCCGTGCAGGTAGGTGGCGACGGCGGCCAGCGGCGCGAGCACCGCACCGATCACGTAGTACCGCGCCGACCGTGCCTGACGCCTGACCACCTCAGCCCGCCGAATTCGCGCGCAGCATCCGGGCCTTGGCGTTCTCGTCGCCCACCCGCTGCAGCAGCATGTCGGCGAAGCCCTGGCAGAACTCGTCGAGCTTGCCGTCGGGCAGCATGGACGGCGTCAGGGTCGGAAAGCCGCCGGTGCTCTCGATCAGGTAGGTCCGGCCGGCGTCGATCACCGCGTCGTCGCTGCTGGTGAGCGCCTCCCGGGCGATGGCCTTGGCGCCGCCCGCCGAGCCGAAGCGCCCCTCGAAGAACCGCTTGAAGCGCGAAAGGTAGCCGCCACCGAGGTAGTTGAACCGCATCTCCTCGACGATGGTGCCGTTCTGCAGCATCCGCATGGCGATGTTGTAGGAGTCGGCGTCCTCGATCAGGTCGCGCAGCTTGAAGGTGCCGTTGCCGTCGAGCTTGGCGAGCTTCTCCCGGCAGTAGGTCAGGCCGGAGGAGTAGCTGTCGCTGTCGCGGCGCCACTCGCCGTAGAAGGTCATCCAGTCACCGGCCCAGCCGGCCACGTCGCCGCGCTTGACGGCGGTTCCGCCCGCCGCCCCGCGCAGGTACTCGCCGTTGATGGAGGCCGCCAGGTGGGAGACCTTGAGGTCGATCCCGTAGAACGGGTCGCGCAACTGGCGGATCATCTGCACGCCGGACTTGTCGACGTAGTCGACGAAGTCCCAGTCCAGGTCGCCGATCAGCAGCTGCCACTGGGTGTTCTGGTACTCCTCGTGGCGCATGAACTCCAGCACCAGCGTGTTGGGGCTGCGCTTGCCGCCGCCCGCCGCGTACGCGGTCGCCAGCGCGTAGAGCTTCTCGACGTACTCGATGAAGGCGTCGACGGGCGCGACCGGGTTGTTGACCGAGCCGACGGCCGGGTCGCTGCCGGTCTTGTAGACGTCGTTGTCGATCTCGACGGCGCCGCCGCCGGAGCCCACGGTCAGCGTCCGGATCTGGTTGAAGGACCAGTTCTCCGGCAGCGCGAAGCCCATGTTCCCGGAGAACCCGGTGGACATGCCGGAGACGAACGACCAACGCGCGTACGTGGACTTGGTCACCTGCGTGCAGACGTTGCGCGATCCGTAGACGCCGTGGACGTAGCGCTTGCCCTGGGAGGCCAGACCGGCCACCACCCCGCGGAAGTACGGAATGATGTTGTTGTCGATGTCGGTCTGGGTGGCGTCGTAGTCGACCCCGAAGTAGATCACGGTGCCGATGTCGAAGCCGTAGCCGAAGGCCGCGGCGTGCGCGTTGAGCGCGTCGTCGAAGCCCTGGGGGTAGTTGAAGTACTTGACCTCGCCGCCGTAGTACTGCGAGATCGGGAAGACCCGCAGCCCGTTGCGGAAGATGGTGTCCAACTCACCGGGCTGGATCCGCTTGTTGAGCTTGCCACCGGGCTTCTCGTCCAGGTAGCGCCCGACGAAGCGGTAGCCGGCCGCCCTCAGGGTCTGCGCGCGGGCGTCGGTGATGGTGGTGATGCAGTCGCAGCCGGCCCCGGGGCGGGTCGGATCGCCGGTGGAGACCAGCAGCTGGCACCAGGTCGCGAAGTCCGCGCTCCCGGTCTCCGGCAGCTCCGAGAACTTCTGGAAGCTCTTCACCGCGCTGGTCAGTTCGGCGCCGAAGCTGCCGGTGAACCCACCGTAGAAGCCGCCCTGGGAGAGCCGGACCCGGTTGAAGACCATGGCGGCGCTGAAGATGTTGACGAAGATACCGCTGGCACCCTCCGCGAGCGTGTGCGCCTTGAGCCCGGCCTGGGTGCCGGGCCCGAAGGCACCGGTCGCCTGGTCGTCGGTCATCCCCAACTCGTACTGGATCGCGAGGTAGAGGGCCTTCTGCACGTCGCGCGAGAAGATGCCGTCGCAGGGTATGACGAAGAAGTTCTTCCGGCTGGCGACGTAACGCCCGTTCAGCCACTGCTGGATGGAGCGGACCGGGTCCGTCCCGCCGGCCACCACCACGTAGGCGTCCATGGTCAGCAGCGCCTTCATCACCTTGGACGACACCGTGCCCCGGAGCTGGTCACCGAGGCCGGCGTTGCTCATCAGCGAGGTGACGGCGAACTGCGTCGGCAGCCCGAAGTTGCCGTTGATGCCGCCGGGTTCGTAGCCCTTGCAGTAGCAGGCGCACTGGACGATCCGGACCAGGTTCTTGTTCGACTCGTCCAGCTTGATGCCGCCGCGCTCGTCCAGCTTCCCGATCGTGGTGGGCCCGAAGCTGCTCGACAGCGAGGCGATGCCCAACTCGTACTGGAGCGCGCGGGTGAGCGCGAACATGGTCGACCAACCGGTCTTCCCGTCCTCCGGCGTCGCCACGTACCCGGCCACGCCCGCATAGGTGGCATTGACCCACTTCTGGGCCTCAAGGACCTTGGCATCCGCCATCAGTACGCCTCCCCGTGTTGCTGTTCCGCCCGGCTTCCGGCAGCGGCCCAGCGCCTGTGGGCGGCACCCCCGCCCCGAACCGCTCGAACAGTACCCCAGAGGTCATCAGCAGCAAAAACTTTGACAAAGCATTGGCAAATTGCCACCCCACCCTCGCTGCCCGACTCGTAGGCTGCACAGCCCGCACGTACAGAAAGCGTCAAGATCGACGGCAGCGGAAACCCGGTGAGCCGGACGGCCGTCACCATCATGGAGATCACTGATCCGGCATCAGGAGCTCCGGCGGCACCCGCCCGACCGGCCATCACCTGGGGGAACGTCCATGGCACAGCTGCTCGTCGAAGAGAACTTCCAGCACCTGGACGGCCAGGACGTGGAGTTGCTGATCGAGGCCCTCGCCGAGCTCGGCCTCACCGCGGAGCCCACCCAGCCCCGCACCGCGACCCGAGGCGACGACTGGGCGCTCATCCTGCACTGGCTCAGGGACGACACCGAGCCGATCACCGGCGATGCCGTGGCAGCGGCGCTGGTCACCAGCGTCGCCCGGGAGCTGTGCCAGGCGCACGCGGCCGGGCCCGGCGGCACCAGCGTGCGGGGCCGCACCCTGCCGGTCCGCATCGACATCCGCGGGCGCTCGGGGGAACTGCTCAAGTCCCTCGCCATGCCGGGCGCCCAGGCGAAGCCGACGGCCGCCCGGTGGTGGCGCGGCCAGCACCCGACGACCACCGACGGCGCGGCACGCCGCCCGGCCTCTCCACTGCCGTCCACCCCGTGACGGCCGGCTCGCTTCAGCCGGCCCCTCGCCTCAGGCCGGTTCCAGCCTCAGCGGTCCCGAACCGCCGACCAGGGGGCCGCCGGGCGGGCACACCGTCAACGCCGTCCCTTCACGGGCCGCCCCGCAGCGCTGCCCGAACGCCGCTCACCGACGTCCACGGGCAGCTTCACGCCGTCCGAGCACCATCCTGACGGGGAGCAGGGACACCCAGGTCCAGATCGCCGCCGAAGGCGAGGCAAAGGCGATCGGCACCGTCGCACCGAAGACCACGATGTTCGTCCCCAGGTCCATGACGATCTTCCGGCCCACCCGCTCGTCCGAGGGACGGGCTCGCTCCGGACCGCGCCGGATCGACAGGAGCAGCGCGAGTTGCAGCAGGTCGATGACGATGATGGTGCCCGCGTAGACGACGACGGCCAGGGACTGCGAGGCGTACTCGGACAGCATCGTGGTGGGAAAGGGAAGCAGCGCGATGACGCCCAGCCCGGCAAGCGCGAGCCGCATGGACAGCGTGCCCAGTGGCCCGGCGAGCTGGAGGATCCGGCGGTGGTCGCGCCAGACGCCGGCGAGGATGGCGAAGCTCAGCCCGTAGGCGCCGATGTTCGGCAGCAGCCCGTGCACCATCCGGCGGAAGGCGACCGCCTCCAGCCCGGGAGTCACGTGGATGTCGAGCACCAGCAGCGTCATGGCGATGGCGAAGATGCCGTCCGACAGAGTGGCCAGCCGCTCCAAGCCGCCCTCGTCCGCTTCGCCACTGTTCACGACCGACAGGATGACCGATGACTGCGGCGACGACCTTCATTAGGCCCATAGCGGGCACGCCGGGCAGTACCCGATGACACGAGGCCCGGGTGCCAGGGGCGCCGACGCGGTTCGGCCGCCTGCTCAGCGCCTCGCCGAGGAGGTGTAGTCCGCACGCAGTGCGACCAGCGCGCGAAGCAAGTCGTCGGTGCGCAGCAGGGCGCGCCCGTCCGGCGCGTGGATGTCCCACAGGACGCTCCCCAGGGGGACCGCCCTGCCCAGCGGCAGGGGGCGGGTGATGTCGGTGACGTCGCTGACCGCGACATGGTCGCCGGTGGCCACGATGGCGTAGGTGCGGCCCATGCACTTGACGCGCAGGACTGGTCCGGGGGCGCTGCGCCCGCCGTCAGCGGCCGGTGGGACGGAATTCGGGGAGGCTTCACCGGTCAGGCAGGTCAGGGAATCAGGCATGACCTGTCGCTCTAGGCAATCGTTCAGAAACACACCGTTAACTGTGACACAGTCGCACCCTCGCTCAAAACGCCCCGCGGTGCTGAGGAGCAAGGAGCAGAGCCGCACAGGGGGCGCAGCCGACCGCACACGCGCCCCGGGCGCGGACGTCGATGCGCTGCGGGCCTCCGCGCGGCTGAACAGCGCGCCGATCTGGCCGGCGGCCCGTCGTCACGGCAGCACCGGCCGGTGGTGGGCCGGAGCACGGCTCGGCGAGCACACTGGAAGGGCTGTTCCCCCTGGAGCCGGCGACAGTCCTGGATGGTGGGCCATGCCTGAGGTCACTGATGCGGCGCGGACCGTGCTGATGACCGTGGACGACGATCCCGCGGTGTCCCGTGCGGTTGCCCGGGACCTGCGCCGTCGCTACGGGAGCGACCACCGGGTGGTCCGCGCGGAGTCCGGTGCGTCGGCCCTGGAGGCGCTGCGCGAGCTGAAGCTGCGGGGCGCGCCGGTGGCGGTGATCCTGGCGGACTACCGGATGCCCCGGATGAACGGCATCGAGTTTCTCGAAGAGGCGCTCGATCTCTATCCGGGGGCCAGACGGGTGCTGCTCAACGCCGCCTGGGCCATGCACCACGCCGGAGCCGGCGGCGGCACCCTCACCGTCCGGACCGCACGGGACGGGGAGCAGGTGCTGGTCGAGTTCCGCGACACCGGCCCCGGCGTGCCCGCCGATGTGCAGAGCCGGGTCTTCGACCCGTTCTTCACCACCAAACCCGTCGGCGAGGGCACCGGCCTGGGCCTGGACGTCTCCTGGCGCATCGTCGTCAACCGGCACGGCGGCGACCTGCGCCTCGACTCCGCGCCGGGCGACACCCGCTTCCAGGTCCGCCTCCCGATCCACCCCGCAACGGCCGACGCCCCGCCGGAGCGTGCCTGAGGCGCACAGCGGCGCCACCACGACGACGTGGCCCTCCTCGTCCACCAGCAGTCCTGAGCCTGCCCCCGGCCCGAACCGGCGCCGTCGTCGGCGGCGGCACCGTCGCTGTTCGTCCGCTTCAGAAGTGCTGACGGTGCAGGACTCTGACCAGTCGGCGTACGGCCGTGGCAGACTGGCGTCCGCGCTACCATCTGAGTGCGGAGGAGCACCATGCAGAGCAGTGCCGTCGATGGCACCGGGGCTGCGGCCGCGGCCGACCGGTTGACAGTGGACGTCCGGGTCCACGGCCGGAACGTCGTGGTCTCGCTGGCGGGTGAACTCGACAACGACAGCATCGACCTCCTGCGGGAGCGGCTGGTCGATGCGCTGGGCCGACCCGCCAGCGACCGGCTGGTGGTCAACTGCCGCAACCTGTCGTTCTGCGACTCGACCGGCCTCAACACGCTGCTCACGGCCCGACGCAACGCGGAAGAGGCCGGCAGCACGCTCGTCCTGGCCGGGCTGCAGCCCGCCGTGGCCCGGGTCTTCGAGATCACCGGCGCCGACTCCGTGTTCGACATCCGCCCGGACCTGGACACCGCGCTGCGGTAGACGTCCCGTCGGTCTCCCGCTCCGGTCGGCGGGCGGACGAAGGCACTGCGTTCGACCTGTTCCCCTGGTACCCGGCTGTCGGAGTGAGGAAAGATGAGCGCGAGCGGCCCCCGGACGATCGGCCAACCGGTGGTGCCCTCGCTCCCGCCGCACGGCCAACTGCGTCGTTTTGCGCTGACCGGTGCCGCGGGCACGGTGGGCCGCTGCCGCGACCACACCCGGCAGGCGCTCCACGACTGGGGCTGGCTGCCCACCGACAGCCCCGACCAACTGGCCCGCGCCGATGACATCCTCCTCGTCGTCTCCGAGCTGGTCACCAATGCCTCCCGGCATGCCGACGGGCCTGACCAGCTGGTCCTGCGTGCGAGCGGGGAGCTGCTGCGCATCGACGTGCTGGACGGCCTCACGACGCCGCCACAGCCCCGTCTCCCGCACTCCCCGGGGCAGCTCGGTGGCCACGGGCTGCACACCGTCGCGCTGTTGGCCAGCCGCTGGGGAACCACGCCACGCGCCGACGGCCCGGGCAAGTCCGTGTGGGCCGAGTTCGACATCCCCAGGCTCTGATCCCTCCCGCGCCGTGAGGCCGAGGTTCGTCAGATGATCGGCGAAGCAGTCGACGTCCGTGGGCTTCGCCGAGCGCGATGCCTGTCCGGGCCGTCCGAAGGGTGTGGCGGCCTCTCCCAGGGGGCTCGTGGTTCCCGTGTCGGGCAGGTGTACTCGCGACAACACTGGTTGTCGCGAGTACACGACGCAGTCTAGGGTGATCGCATGCTGCCGCCCACGGTCTCCTCCCGCCCGAGCGGGAATCGGTCCGCCGACCTCGGGATGAAGTCGCCCGGCCAGGGAGACCCGCGCTTCTGCGGTCCTCCCCCGCCGGCCACCGCGGCCGGGCTCACCGCCAGTTCGCAGCACCGACATGCCGACGACCGGAGTACCTGATGTCCCAGCTCGGTCCCGAAAAGTCCTACCGCGTCCTGCTGGTCGAGGACGACCATGCCGACGCGATGCTCATCGAGGAGGCCCTCTTCGACCAGGGGACCGCGCGCACGATCACCCGCGCCGAGGACGGTGTCGCAGCCCTGGAGCACCTGCGCGCGGTCCGCCCGCTGCCCGACCTGATCATCTTGGACCTCAACATGCCCCGGATGAACGGCCGCGAACTCCTCGCCGTCCTGAAGGGCGACGACCTCTTCCGAGCCATCCCGGTGGTTGTCCTGACCACCTCCGGCGCACCCAACGACGTCTCAGGCGCCTACCGCGGCCACGCCAACGCCTATGTCACCAAGCCGGTCAACCTCGACGACTTCACCCACGCCGTGCAGAGCATCGACACGTTCTACCTGGAGACCGCCGCAGTGCTGCCGCAGATATGAACCGGGCCCGGGGGCGGGCGACCAGGACGCCGCCGCGGCCCCCAACCGGTCACTGCGCGGGCCGAGTTGCCCACTGCCCCGCGTCGCCGCCCGGGCGACCCGGCGACGCGACCAGGCCCGGCCAGCGCTTGCGAGCGCCCTGACGGCTTATTTCGAACGCGTCGCCGAGCTGCGGGTAGCCGGCCCCCGCCTCGGCCGCCTCGCGCGCAGCCTGGTCGGTGAGGCGCTCCACCGCACGCTGCAGGTGCAGCAAGGTGTGCAGCCGTGCCAGGGCGTTGCCCTTGGCCGGGGCCCAGGCCGGCGCCGGATCCGGGTCTGCGGGGGTGTCGGGCGCCGTCTCCGGCGGGAGCGGCCGGAAGGCCCGCGCAGCCAGTCGGGAGGCCAGGTCCGCCACCGCCACGTCGGCGAGCGCGGCGATCTGTTCCTCGCTCATCAACCGGGAGAACTGGGCAGGCGACATGGGCGCAGCTTACCGGGTCCCCTTCCTTCGGAGTGACAACCTGGGTTGTCACTTTGGCTGTATGGTGTTCTGCGCCATGCCGCCCATCCGGTGGTCCTGCCCGCTCGGTGGTCCGCTGTGCCCGGGCGTCTGGCACGGCGGATCGGGAGTCGGCGGGGCAGGTCGTGCCGGGCCGGTCGGATCGACTGACATTTCGAAGAGAAGAACACCCGGGATGACCGCTGATCTCTACGCCGTGGAGCGGGCACTGCGCGCCGCAGCACCGCACGCGCTGCTGGGCGCCCTCACCGCGAGCCTCGCCCCGTACGGGGTTTTCGACGTCCAACTGCTCATGGCCGACTACAGCATGACCGTCCTGCAACCGGTGTCCGGTCTGCCGCGCACCGCACCGCCGCTGGCGGTGCACGCGGGTGCAGCCGGTCGGGCCTTCGGAACGCAACGGCCGTACGCCGAACCCCTGGCGGATCAGCGGCCGCCCCGGGGCGGCCAACCTGCGACGCTGCTCCACCTGCCGGTTTCGGTGCGCGGTGACCGCCTCGGTGTGCTCAGCCTCGCGCTGGACGCGGACAGGCTGACCGCGGAACTGCGCGACGAACTCGCCGAGGTGGCCGAGATGTTGGGCCACCAGATCGTCGTGGCCGAGCGCGACACCGACCTGTACCTGCAGGCGCGCCGCAAGGATCGCCTCACCTTGGCGGCCGAGATGCAGTGGCAGCTGCTGCCGGCCCGGGCGTGCTCCCGCGCCGAGTACGCCATCGGCGCGCAGCTGGAGCCCGCGTACGCCGTCCACGGCGACAGCGTCGACTGGTCGGCCACCGGTGACCGGCTCACCTTGACCATCACCAACGGGATGGGCGAGGGGATCGAGGCCTCACTGCTGACCAACCTCGCCACCAGCGCTCTGCGCAACGCGCGCCGGGCCGGGGTCGGCCTGGCGGACCAGGCCGCCCTGGCGGACCAGGCGGTGTACGGGCAGTACCGTGGCCGCGCCCACGTCTCGGTCCTGCTGCTGGAGTTCCACCTCGACAGCGGACTGGTGGAGATCGTCGACGCCGGCTCACCCGAGCTGTTGCGGCTGCGTGACGGCCTGATCGAGCGCATCCCGTTCGAGGCCCAGCTGCCTCTCGGCCTCGCGGACGACACACCCTACGCAACGCAGCGGATCCAGGTCCTGCCCGGCGACCGTCTGGTCTTCGTCAGCGACGGTGTCCACGCGGTGGCCGGCGACGGGGCGCGAAGCGATGGGCGTGCCCTCGCACGGGCCATTCGGGCCGTCCGGATGCTGCCCGCCGCAGACGTGCCGCGCAGGGTCCTCAGCGAGCTCGTCCGGCACCGGGGCGAGTCCCCGGCCGACGACGCGTTGGTGGTCTGCCTCGATTGGTTCGGCCGGCCGGACCGCACAGAGGAGGGAGAGGATCGCAGTGAACGCCCGCGTTGTGCTTCCGGGGTGTCAGACTGACTCCATGGAACCCGCCGCCCCACTCCCGCATCGCACGGACGGCCCTGCCATCGCCTCATCGGTGGTGGAACTGCTGGAGGTGCTCTGGGGCGGCGGCCGCGATTTGTCGGCCGCGCCGGTGTCAGTCTCCCAACTGCGAGTTCTCTACGTCCTCGAGGCGAACGAGGGCATGAACCTACGAGCCCTGACCGACCAGTTGGGCTCGCTCCCGTCGTCGGTCAGCCGGCTCTGCGACCGACTGGAGGCGGTCGGATTCGTGCAGCGCACGCCGAGCGCCGTCAGCCGTCGTGAACTGGGGCTTCATCTGACTCCGGTCGGGCGGGCGTTTCTGGCGGATCTGCGCGTCCGCCGCGAGCAGGAGTTGGAGCAAGTGCTCGCCGCCATGACGCCCGCCGCCCGGCGGGCCCTGATCACCGGCCTCGAGGCCTTCCGGTCAGCCGCGGGCGACCGCCGCGAGGACGCGCCTGCGAACGCCTCGCGCACCGCGTAGCGCGCGGCCGCCCTGCGCGGTCAGGCTCCGGCGGCGACCGGAGCGGGGACAAGTGGGCACAGCCACCAGCCGGTTGACCCTCGGTGATGCCCGGTGCACCGACGAACCGTTGCCACGAGTGGAATGTTGTTGAATAGCAACTGTTGCCCCTAGGATGGCAAGCGCCGCAGCGCGCGACCCCGGGTGCCCCTGGGCGCCCGGTGAAGGGAGGCCGGCATGGCCGAACAACTGAGACCCTCGCGGAGCGTCCTGCAGTGGCCGGCACCGGTGCGCAAGGCCGACGGCGACCCGCTGCTGACCGTCGGCCTCGCCGTGATCGGACCGGTGGTGCGGATCGACCTGAGCGGAGACCTCGATCTGGACACCTCCCCGCAGCTCGCCGAGGCGGTTGCGCAGGCTCTGATCCACCGTCCGCGCGTGGCGATCATCGATCTGTCGGCCGTGGACTTCTGCGACTGCGCCGGCCTCAGCGCGCTGCTCCGCGTCGCGCGCCGTGTCACCGGCGAGTCGGCCGCCTTCCATCTCGAACGACCGTCCGCCGTGGTCCGCAGGCTGCTGCAGCTCACCGGGACCGGGCCGGTCCTTGGTCTGGCCGCTGCGGTCGAGGTGGTCGGTTGACTTCCGCTCTCCTCCCTTGCTCCACGAGCCCGGAGGGCACCGTTGCAGACCACCCTCGCACACCCGAACACCCCTGCCAGCTCAGTGCACCCGTGGCCCGTTCGGGTACAGGCGGAAGCCGTACCGAAGCTGCACGACGCGCAAAATATCACGGCGGTCCATGACTGAGCGTCAGAAACCTCAGGGCAGGCAGGCACTGCGCGTTCGTCCTCCACACGCACCCGCCGAAGGGCCTACTTCGCAGGACGAGTCGGGGGTGCACCGATCCGCCGCCCGGGTGCGGCCACGACTCGCGACGGCCACCGCGTCCGCGTCGAGGGACCCGGCCCGCGCCAGGCTCGGCGAGCTGGCCGTCCGGGCACTTCAGCGGTCGGAACGCGGGGATGTGACGGTATCTAGGAAGAAAGTGTCGATATTGTGGACGGCTTGGATGAAGTCGTCGAGATTGACCGGCTTGGTGATGTAGGCGTTGCTGTGGTTCCGGTATGCGGCCGACACGTCGTCGGGGGCGCCCGAGGTGGTCAGGACGACGGTTGGGATGATCTTCAGCTCGTCGTCCGCCTTCAGCACGCCGAGCAGTTCGCGGCCGTTCATCCGGGGCATGTTGAGGTCGAGGACGATCAGGTCGGGTGCGGCGATGGCGGGGTCGCGCAGTCGTTCGAGGGCGGCAAGGCCGTCGGGTACCCGGACGATGCTACGGGCGCCTCCTCGTTCCCGCAGCGCCTCCTCGATCAGCATGGCATCGGCCAGGTCGTCCTCGACGAGCAGGATGTCGCGAGGGTGCTGGGCACTGGGCATCAGTGGCTCCGGTCCATGGGAAGGTGGCGGGTCGGGGTTCTGCGGTGGGATCTTCTGACGGCGGTGAGGCCGGGCCGACGGCAGGCGCCCTGGCGGGTCATGCGGCTCGCCCGGCCGAGCCGCGGGAAGCCAGCCCCGTCCGGACCGCGCGGGGCGGGACGGGGCCGCTGCAGCGCCCCACGGCCGGCTACAGGCGGGACAGGGTATGCACCAGGCACAGGGCCGATCTCCTCGTCGGACAGCGCTGACGGGAACATCGGACGGGCATGGCTCACACCCTACGGCGGTCGGCCGTCACGGGACAACACCGGTTGTCAAGGCTGTACAGTACCGGTTCGTTCCAGCCTGCACACGCATCGCCGATGCCGGGACGCAATCCTTGAGGGGGACCGAGGTGGTAGACCAAACGACGCCCCAGAGGGCGCGGACCGCAGGCCCGAGATGGTCCGGCTGGACCACCCAGCGCTGGCTGGCGGCCGGGATCGGGATCATCGTGGCGGTGTTCCTGGTGCTTGGCCTGCTGGGCGGCTGGGCGATGGGCCGCGCCGACGCTGCCACGTCGAGCATGGTGGACCGGAGCACACCCGCTCTGACCGCCGCGGTGCGACTGGAGGAGGCCCTGGTCAACCAGGAGACCGGGATCCGCGGCTACGGCCTGTCCGGCCAGCCGTCCTTCCTTCAGCCCTACACCGACGGCGTGGCCGACGAGCAGAACGCCGTGGCGGACCTCCGGCCCCTGCTGGCCGGGAACGCCGTCGGCCGCGCGGACCTGGACACGGTGCTCGCACGTGTGCAGACCTGGCAGGACAGCGTGGCCAAGCCGATCGCCACCGCCCCACCGGGCACCCCGAACGCCCGGGCCACGCAGGACGCCGACCAGGCCAAGGCGGACTTCGACGCGATCCGGGCCGCTGCCGCGACCCAGCAGGACCACCTGGCAGCCGACCGTGCCAGGTCGCAGGCCGACCTGGACCGCGCCCAGGAACTGACCTACTGGACCTTCTCGGCCATCGCCGCGGCGGTGCCGGCCCTGCTCGCCCTCGCCTTCGCCGGCCTGCGAGCCATCACCAACCCGCTGGCGCTGCTCTCCCGCAACGTCCGGCGTGTCTCCACCGGCGACTTCGCCCACCCGGTCGGAGCCACCACCGGCCCCGCCGACCTTCGCCAGCTGGCCTCGGACGTCGAGGCGATGCGCTATCGCCTGGCCGCCGAACTGGCCTTCGCCGACCAGGCACGCGCCCTGCTGGACGAGCAGGCCACCGACCTGCGGCGCTCCAACACCGAACTGGAGCAGTTCGCCTACGTCGCCTCGCACGACCTCCAGGAGCCGCTGCGCAAGGTCGCCAGCTTCTGCCAACTCCTCCAACGCCGCTACGCGGAGAACCTCGACGAGCGGGCGAACCAGTACATCGGGTTCGCGGTCGACGGCGCCAACCGCATGCAGACCCTGATCAACGACCTGCTCGCGTTCTCACGTGTCGGCCGCCTGCACCGCCAGTACAAACCCGTCGACCTGGAAGAGGTCCTGGAGGCCGCCACCGACTCGCTCAGTGTGGCGATCGAGGAGTCCGGTGCACGCGTCACCAGCGAGCCGCTGCCCACGCTGCCCGGCGACACCACCCAGCTCACGATGCTGCTGCAGAACCTGCTCGGCAACGCCATCAAGTTCCGCTCCCCTGACCGGACCCCGCGTATCGCCGTGTCGGCGCGCCGCGACGGCGACCTGTGGCACTTCGCCGTGACCGACAACGGCATCGGCATCAGCGCCGAGTACGCCGAGCGCATCTTCGTGATCTTCCAGCGGCTGCACACCCGCGAGGAGTACTCGGGCAACGGCATCGGCCTCGCGATGTGCAAGAAGATCGTCGAGTTCCACGGCGGCACCATCGACATCGACACCGACCACACCGAGGGCACCCGCGTGCGCTTCAGCCTGGCCGCCGAGCCGAGGGACCAGCACACCGACGCCGCCGAGTCGGCGTCGCGTCAGCAGACCGCACAGCCGGCAGCCGACGAGCAGGCGGAGCGACTGCGATGATCCCACCGCTGTCGGGTTCCAACACGGTGGCGACGCCGGCCGACGTCGCCACCAACTACCGGATCACGGTGATCGAGGACGACGCCGGGGACGCGTTGCTCGTCGAAGAACTCCTCGCCGACACCGGCCTCACACACACCATCGACTGGAAGCAGACCCTGGGCACCGCACTGCCCGCCCTCGCCACCACCAAGCCGGACTGCGTCCTGCTGGACCTGCACCTGCCCGACGCCTCCGGCCTCAGCGCGATCCAAGCCGTCGAGGCCGCCTGTCCCACCACCGCGATCGTCGTGCTCACCGGTCTGGCGGAAGCCGCCGCCGGGGAGCGCGCGGTCGCCGGCGGCGCCCAGGACTACCTGGTCAAGGGGCAGGTGACCCCGGACCTGCTCGCCCGCGTGGTCCGGTACGCGGTCCACCGCAAGCAGGCGGAGCGCGCCAGCGCCGAACTGCGCGAGAACCGCCTGCACGCCCAGGAGAACGCCCGCCTCGAACGCGGGCTGCTGCCCGCCCCCCTGCTCGCCGGCTCGCCGGTCGCCGCGACCACCCGCTACCTGCCCGGCCGCGAACGGGCCCTGCTCGGAGGCGACTTCCTCGACGTCGTACAGACCCGCGACGGCCTCGTACACGCCGTCATCGGCGACGTCAGCGGCCACGGGGCCGACGAGGCGGCGCTCGGCGTCTGCCTGCGCATCACCTGGCGCGCCTTGGTGCTGGCCGGGCATCGCGGGATCGACCTGCTGGATCTGCTCGAACAGGTGCTCGTGGCCGAGCGCCCACGCGAGGACATGTTCGCCACCTGCAGCACCCTCGAACTCGACCCGAGCACAGGCTCCCTGACCATCCACCTGGCCGGCCACCACGAACCGCTGCTGCTCGAACAGACCGAAGCCGCTGAACTGCCCGCGGCCCACGGAATCGCCCTGGGCATCGTCCCCGGCCTGGCGAAATGGACACCGAGCCGGGCGCACCTGCCCTCGGGCGCTGCTCTGCTCCTCTACACCGACGGCCTCAACGAAGGCCGCACCGGCCACGGAAACGAACGGCTGGGCACCGCCGGCCTCATCGACCTCGTCAGGACCGCTCCGAGCAGGGCACCCGACGAGCTCCTGGACCACCTGGTCGACAGCGCCAGGGCACTCAACGCCGGCCGCCACGCCGACGACATGGCTGTCCTCCACCTCACCTGGAACTAGTGCCATTGTCCGGCCCGCCGCAGCGCGCCCGGTCACCGGGCGCCCCTCCGGCGACGGGGGCTCGGGGGGCGAGCGGCCGGACACCGGGGGACGGGCTAGGAGGACAGAGCGGTGTGCAGCCGGATGGTGGTGCCGCTCTCGGGGGTGGAGCGGATCTGGACGAGGTCGCAGAGCTGCTGGACCAGCCAGAGCCCGCGGCCCCCGCTCTGGTCGATGGTCGGCCTGCTCCGGCCGACCAGGGGATCCTGGATGTGACCGGAGTCGTGGAACTCACAGATCAGGGCGTCGCCCTCCACCCAGGTCCGCAGGGTGCCCCGGCCACCGCCGTACTTGATGCTGTTGGTGGCGACCTCGCAGGCAGCGGTCAGCAGCTCGCGAAGGCGCGAGCCTTCCAGACCGTGCTGGGTCGCACAGGTCGTGATCTTGGCCCGTACTGTTGCCAGTTCGCCCTTCTGGTAGAGGAGCTCCTGGCAGGGGTCGCACGGGGCGGTGAGCTCGGCAAAAGCGTAGGGCTCGTCGACGAACGCGCTGTTGGGACCGTGGGCACCCTCGCGGAGGAGCAGCGGGTGGCAGCGACCGGCCGTTTCCAGTACGGCGGGCTCCAGGGCGGCGGTGTCGTAGGGGCAGAGCAGCCACCAGGCGGGCGACTGCGCGAACGCCAGGTTCAGCAGCCACTCGTGGTAGTGCAGTTCGCCGCTCTCCGCCGGGGAACGGTCGCTCCACGGAAGCTCGCTGATCCCGCGGATCGAGTGCCCCTCGGCGGCGCGCTTGGCGATCCAGTCCCGCCAGGCGGGGATCAGGCGCCCGGGGTTGCGGCCGAGCGCTCCGGCGTCGAGGAAGGAGACGCCGGCTGCCGCCCCGGTGCCCTCCAGCTCGGTGCGCAGCATGCGTTCCTTCGGTTCGGCGACCGCCACCAGGACGAGCTCGCTGCCGGCGTGGGCGTCGTCGATGAAGGACATGGCGCCGGTGAGGAACTGCGCGTCGCCGTCGTAGGGGTAAAGCTCGTGCCGGAAGGCGGACTCGCTCGTGCCGGCCCCGGCGGTCGTGGTGCTGCTCTCGCTCATGGCGCCAGCTCCACCGGGATCTGCGGCACGTCGTAACCGAGCAGCGACCAGCAGCGACGGACCGTGTCGTTGGCGCCCTCCAGGACGATCCTGTGACCGGGAACCTCGCGCGCCGCCTCGGCCAGGGCTCGCATGCCGGCAGCGTCCATCAGCTCCAGGTCCTCGCACCGCAGTCGCACTGTGGTGGATCGGGCGACCAGTTCACCCATGGCCGTCCGGAAGATCGCGGCACCTTCCGAGTCCACCACGCCGCTCACACTCCAGCAGTTCCTTCCCGCACTGAACATCCGAAAGCCAGGCATCAACCGTCGCATTCCCAGTTGCTGCGGATGTACACCGGCGGCCTGCTCCAGAGCTGCCGGGTCGAAGCTGCCCCGGTGGTAGGCGCAGACCACGAGGGCCGTTCCGGCGGCCACCAGGTCGTCCAGGCCCAGTTCGTGCCGGGCGACCTCCTGCGGGCTCGCCCCGCCGGGCCAGACGCGGTCCATCTGTGCCAGCACCCGCAGCGCCCGAAAGCCCTGGCGACATGCGGTGTCCGCCTCGCGGCGCACCATCCCGAGCATCGCCGCCGCGTCCCACCCGGCCTCGTCCGCGCGCTCCACCGCAGGATCGACGACGATGCCCTGCGGCACACCGGCTTGCGACCAGCGGGCCTCGGGGGCTCCGATGACAAGCACCTTGTCGCCGAACAGCGCGCCATCGGCGGCGAACGCGCGGGCGGTGACGTTGAAGTCGTCGTCCGAGTCGACCAACCAGCAGACGTGGTCGCCGGTCTCGACCGGATCGAGGGTCGGCACAGCACGTGCGCTCCTCACCCGCGTCCTCCTTCGCCCGTCCCCGACGGCATCCTATCGGAGGCCAACACACCGCTGTGCGGCTCGGGACGGCGAGGGGTCCCGGCCGGGCCGGACCCGTGGGGCTGCTCCCGATCGGCTCCGGCGGCCGGACGGGGAGCCGGGTCCGGTGGTCAGCGGCGGGTTGCCGGCCGGGTTGCGGGTGGCGGAACTGCTCGTTGATCCGCAGGGCTTCTTCGAGCCGGTGCTCGACGGGGCCGATGAGGCCCTGTGCGCCAAGGGAGCGCAGGAAGCCGGGGTGGTGCCGGTCATCTCGGCGGCGCGGCCCATGGTGCAGGCGGGGTGGTCGTCGTCGGGGGAGTCCGGGGTGTGGCCCCGGCGCACCGCCATGGCGTCGGCCCGATCGTCGCCCGGCCTCGGAATCCGAGCGTCCAGCGGCTCGGCAAGCTGCTGCGCAGCCCGGACGGCACCAGCCACCCGGTGGCCGGCCCGCGGACCCGAACCGGCATCGCGGCCCAGGCGGTCTACGACCTCACGGTCGACGGCCCGCACACCCTCTCCGTGCAGGGGCAGCAGGCCGACGGCGCGGACCATCATCGAGACGGTGCGGTCAGCGAGCTCATCGGTGTCTCCCTTGATCAGGGTGTCCACCGAATCCATGACGCTCCCGAGCGCGCACCCTCGTTTCGAGGCCGGACGGATTACAGGAGGCTGACGTCGCACCGCAGCGCACCGGTGACCGGGGCGGGCGGCGATAGCGTCGCCGTATGGAGATTCTGGTCACCGGCGGTGCCGGGTTCATCGGTTCGGCCGTGGTGCGCGAGTTGGTCGCGGCCGGGCACGGGGTGCGGGTGCTGGATGCGCTGCTGCCTGCGGTGCACCCGTCGGGGCGGTTGCCGGACCTGCCCGAGGGGTGCTCGGCGGTGCGGGGGGACGTGCGCGATGCCGAAGTGGTGGCAGGGGCGCTGGCGGGGGTGGACGCGGTCTGCCACCAGGCCGCGATGGTCGGTCTGGGGCTGGACCTCGACGACGCGCCCGCATACGTCGGCTGCAACGAGCTGGGGACGGCCGTCCTGCTCGCCGGGATGGCCCGGGCGGGTGTGCGGCGGCTGGTGCTGGCCGGTTCGATGGTGGTGTACGGCGAAGGCCGGTACCACTGCCCGGAGCACGGCGACGTCGCCCCCGGACCGCGCCGCCCCGCCGACCTGGCCGCGGGGCGGTTCGAGCCGCCGTGCCCGCGCTGCGGCACCGCGCTGCGGCCCGGGCTGGTGGACGAGGAGGCACCGGGCGATCCCCGGAACGTGTACGCCGTGACGAAGCTGGCCCAGGAACACCTGGCAGCCGCCTGGGCCCGGGCGTGCCAGGGAACAGTCCTGACGCTCCGCTACCACAACGTCTACGGGCCGGGGATGCCACGCGACACCCCGTACGCCGGGGTCGCCTCGCTGTTCCGCTCGGCGCTGGCCCGGGGCGAAGCCCCCCGGGTGTTCGAAGACGGTTGCCAGCGGCGTGACTTCGTCCATGTGACGGACGTGGCCGCGGCCAACCTGGCGGCGCTGGTGGAGGTGGGCGGGCGGGCGCCGGGCAGCATCAGGGCGTACAACGTCGGCAGCGGCAGCGTCCACACGGTGGGCGAGATGGCCGAGGCCCTGGCTGCCGCCCATGGCGGCCCGGCTCCGGTGGTCACGGGCGAGTACCGGCTGGGCGACGTCCGGCACATCACCGCCGACTCGGGTCGGCTGCGTGCCGAACTCGGCTGGCGGCCACGGGTGTCGTTCGAGGAGGGCATGGCCGAGTTCGCCGGCGCACCGCTGCGGTGCTGAGCCGGCGAGCAGCCGAACGGGGTGGGGCGCTGAACGGGTGGCGGCCGAACGGCGCATCCCGGGCCGGTGGCCACCGCGACGTCCCACTTCCGTAAGGCGTCGCTGCGGCCACGGGGACCCCTGCCGCCCTTAGCGTGGTCGACGTGATCTCTCCCCCCTCACTCTCCGTCGATGTCGTGCTGCCGTGCCTTGACGAGGCCACGGCCCTGCCCTGGGTCCTGGGGCGGATCCCGCCCGGCTGGCGGGCGATCGTCGTGGACAACGGCTCCCGGGACGGCTCGGCCGACCTGGCCCGCTCGCTGGGCGCGACCGTCGTCGAGGAGCCCCGGCGCGGCTTCGGCGCCGCCTGCCACGCGGGTCTGCTCGCGGCGAGGGCCGAACTGGTCTGCTTCCTCGACTGTGACGGCTCGCTGGATCCCGCCCAGCTCCCGCGCGTCACCGATCCTGTGGCCGCCGGTACGGCCGACCTGGTGCTCGCCCGCCGACGGCCCGTCAGCGCCCGGGCCTGGCCAGTGCACGCGCGGCTGGCCAACGCCGTGCTGGCCCGCCGACTGCGGGCCAGGACCGGGGCGCCGCTGCACGACCTCGGCCCGATGCGCGCGGCGCGCCGCGAGCGCCTGCTGGCACTCGGGCTGGGCGACCGGCGCTCGGGATATCCGCTGGAGATGGTGCTCGCCGCCGCTGCGGCCGGGATGCGGATCGCCGAGACGTCCGTCGACTACCTGCCGCGCTCGGGACGTTCCAAGGTCACCGGCACCCTGCGTGGCACCCGGCAGGCGGTGCGCGACATGCGCGCCGTGCTCGCCGCTCCCCCGCCCACCCTGCTGGTGATCGCCAAGGCGCCGGTGCCCGGGCGGGTGAAGACCCGGCTGACCCCGCCCTGCACACCCGAGCAGGCCGCCGCCCTGGCCGAGGCCGCCCTCGTGGACACCCTGCACACACTCGCCACCGTCCCCGCCGGGCAGCGGCTGCTGGTCCTGGACGGCGAGCCGGGGAACTGGCTGCCGCCCGGGTGGCGGGTGGTCCCGCAGACCACCGGCGGACTGGACCGGAGACTCGCGGCTGCCTTCGCGCACGCCGCCCGCTCGGCCCCCACCGCACCCGCGCTGCTGGTCGGCATGGACACCCCGCAACTGACCGCGCCGATGCTGGCCGAGCCCCTCTCCCCGGCCGCCCGGGCCGGGGCCGACGCCTGGTACGGCCCCGCGACGGACGGCGGCTTCTGGGCCCTCGGACTGGCCCGGCCCACCGCGGAGTTGGCCCGGCACCTGCTGGTGGACCTGCCGATGTCCACCGCAGGCACCGGTCCCGCCCTGCTCGGCCGGCTCGCCGACGCCGGTCTGGCGGTCGTCCGGCTGCCCGAGCTCACCGACGTCGACACCCCGCCCGACGCGCACCAGGTCGCGGCGGCCGCACCGGACAGCCGCTTCGCCGACTGCCTGCGCTCACTCGCTCTCGCGCCGGAGGCGGCGGGGTGACGGCCACCGCTGCGTGGGTCGACGACCCGTTCGTCGAGGCCGTTGTCACCGGGCGGGGCCCGCTGTGGCTGCGCCGCGCCGACGGCGGCCGGATCCACCTCGACATCGAGCGCTGGTGCGGGCCGGCCGCGGGCGCGGACCACAGCCTGCTGCGGCGCTGCGCCCGCCTGGCCGCACCGGTCCTGGACCTGGGCTGCGGCCCCGGGCGCCTGGTGGCCGCACTGCTCGCGCTCGGCGTACCGGCCCTCGGCGTCGACCTCACCGGTGCCGCGGTGGAGCGCACCCGGGGGCTCGGTGCCGCGGCGATCTGCCGTTCGGTCTTCGACCGGCTGCCCGCCGAGGGCCGTTGGGGCGCCGCGCTGCTGGCCGACGGGAACCTGGGGATCGGCGGCGACCCGGACGCGCTGCTGCGGCGCGGCGCCGAGCTGATCGCCCCGGGCGGGCTGCTGCTGGTCGAGGTGGAGCCCCGGGAGATCGACGAGCGCGTCGAGGTCCGGGTCGAGGGGCCGGACGGGCGGGTCGGTCCGCCGTTCGCCTGGGCGCGGCTGGGTGCGGACGCCGCGGCCCGGCGTGCCCGGCCGGCCGGACTCGCCGAGGCCGAGCGGTGGACCTCGCACGGCCGGTGTTTCGTCGCCCTGCGGAAGAGGACGCCGGCCCGGCCGAGGTGACGACCAGTCAGGAGCTCAGCGGGTCACGGGCAGCGCGGCATCCCCTGCCGCGCCTGCCCCAGCCGTGGTCGCGTCGGCGTCACCGCGTGTCGCCACCGGCGCGAACCGCCGCCGCAGCAGCGCGCCGATCAGCACGCAGAGCAGGGCGGCACCGTAGGCGGCCTGCTGCACCGGCAGGGCCCCCTCTGCCAGATAGAGCACCTGGCCGGCGGCGGGCACCGCCAACCACTCCCAGCGTCCGTCGAGCGCGACCAGGGCCACCACGAGCAGCCCGTACCAGGGGTAGTTCGGCGCCACCAGCAGCAACGCCGAACCGGTCACCAGCAGCGCGCCGCTCCACGGGCGGGCCGGGTCGCCGCGCCGCAGCACCCCGAGGGCCACGGCGGCCAGGAGCAGGAACGCCGCTCCTGGTGCCAGGGAGTCGGGCAGCACCAGCCGCAGCAGGCCGAACCGCTCGATGTGGCCCTCGTCGTAGCCTTCCTCGCGCAGATAGCCCGGCAGGTAGCCCAGTACCCCGGTCCCGGAGGCGGCCAGGTAGGGCAGGTAGGAGACGGCGAAGGCGCCGAACGCCGCCGCCAGGACGACCAGGTCCCGCCGGGCCGGCCGGCGGGCCAGCACGCCGGACAACGCACCGGGCAGCGCCAGAGCCGGAAGCAGCTTGGTGGCGATGGCCCCGCCGAGCAGTGCGCCGCCGGCCCCGGCCCGCCGCCACCCCGGCCTGCGCCACCCGTCGCGGGGCCGGTCCGGCGCGCGCCGCTCCCCTTGGCGCCACGCGGCGCAGCCCAGGCCCGCGGCCATCAGCAGCGCGCCGAGGGTGTCGATGTGCGCGTCGTTGACCGACCACACGCTCACCCCCGGGCACCAGCCCCACAGCGCGGCCCGCCGGTCCCCGCCGCCGACCAGCAGCAGCACCGCCGTGGTGGCCACCGCCAGCAGGGCACCGGCCGCCTGCACCCCGCGGACGCCGCCGCCGAAGGGGTGCACGCCGAGGAACCACGCCTCCGCGACGGGCGGGTAGATGGTGTGCACGGCGGGCCGGTTGATCCGGGTGCAGTCGCCGGCCGCCGTCCTTCGCTCGTCCCACCCGGTGCAGCTGCCGGTCACCGGGAACAGTCCCGGATCCCGCAGCCGGGCGAGGACCGGAGCATCCGGCGCGTACGCGTACGGAGAGACACCGGCCGCCTGCACCCGGCCGTCCCAGACGTAGCGGTAGGCGTCATCACTGGTGCGCGGCGGCGCCAGCAGGCCCACCGCGGCGACGGCCGCGCTGCCCGCAAGCACCAGCGGCACGACGTGCCGGCCCGGCACCCGCCGCAGCACCAGCACGCTGATCGCGAACAGGGCGGCGTCCAGGGCGTACCAGGCGTACAGCGGGCTGCGGTCGGCGAGCGTGCCACCTCCCGCGACGGTCGCCGCCAAGGCGGCGACCAGGGCGGCGAGCGCGAGCAGGCAGGTCAGGACGCTACGGGTCGGCATCCGCCCACCCTGCCACCGGATCGGAGCCACCGACCGGATCAACAGGGCGACGTTCGAATTCCGTAAGGGGGCCCGCCGGCAGCGGGCCTGCGGACCCCCGGGCGGTCCGGGCCGGAGCCGTCAGCGCAACGGCGGTGACGGCCGGCTGCCCGGCCCCGTCCCGCGGGCCGAGCGGGAGCACGGGAACCCGGGCCCGGCGCCGCGTCGGCTCACCTCGCGCCGGACCCGGGCCGGGCCTCCGGTACGCCCGGCAGCCCGGTGGCGAGCCCGTCCAGAGCATGCGAGCAGACGCAGTCGCGGACGGCCGGCAGCCCCTCCAGGGCTTTGAACAGGACGCCGCGCAGCCGGTCGACGTTGCGGGCGAACTCCCGCAGCACCTCGGTGTGCGTGACGCCCTCGCCGCTCTCCACCCCGGCGTCCAGGTCGGTGACCAGCGCCAGCGAGGTGTAGCAGAGGCCCAGTTCGCGGGCGAGCACCGCCTCCGGGTGGCCGGTCATGCCGACCACCGACCAGCCGTTGGCCGTGAACCAGCGCGACTCCGCCCGGGTCGAGAAGCGCGGGCCCTCGATCACCACCAGGGTCCCGCCGTCCACCGGCTGCCAGTCGGCCGAGCGGGCGGCCTCGGCCACCGCCCGGCGCCCGGCCGGGCAGTACGGATCCGCCATCGACACGTGGACCACCTCCGGGACCGAACCGTCCGCCAGCGGCAGGCCGTCGTAGTAGGTCTGAGGCCGCCCCGAAGTCCGGTCGACGAACTGGTCGGGGACCACCAGCGTGCCGGGTCCGTACTCCGGCCGCAGCCCGCCGACCGCACACGGCGCCACCACCTGGCGCACCCCCAGCGCGTGCAGCGCCCAGAGGTTGGCCCGGTAGTTGATCCGATGCGGCGGCAGCCGGTGTCCCCGCCCGTGCCGGGGCAGGAACGCCACCTCGCGCCCCGCCAGCCGGCCCAGGAAGAGCGAATCGCTGGGCGGACCGTACGGCGTGTCGACCACCACCTCGCTGACCTCGTCCATCAGCGCGTACAACCCGGAGCCGCCGATCACCCCGACCTCCGCCTGTGCGTCCACGCCGTCCACCACCTGATTCATCGTCATGTCCTGACCCATTCGCCGGAGATGTCCCCTCACAGCTTAGGAGCGGCACACCCTTCGCCGGCGGTGGTCGACCTTACGATTCCCGAACGTCCACGCCCTGCCTACCGTCCTCCGCCTCCTGTCGCGTCCTATCGTCGTGCCGACGTGGCCGCCCCTGTGCACGAACGAAGGACGCCCCATGGATACCGATGACGGCGACGCCCGCCGACCGACCCCCCGCGACCTGCCGCAGCCCGCGCCGCAACCGGGACCGGAGCGGGAGCCCGCCGGCACTCCCGGGCTCGATGCTCACCAGGGCCGCGGCGGGGCGACCGCAGCAGACGGGCCGGCCGACGGCCGCCCCGGGCCCGCCGAGCCCACCCTCCCGAAGGAGAGCACGAGGACCGGGCGGCTTCGGACGGCGCTCGCCGCGGGCCCGCCGCCCGGCCCCGCGCGACCGGAGTTCTGGCGCAGTCCGCTGCGCGGGCCGTGGCTGACCGCGGTCCTCGGCCTGGTCCTGCTGGTCGGCATCACGGTGATGTTCGTGACCGGACTGCTCTCCTACGCCGCCTACAACCCGGACCTCGCGGCGGTCAACGACCAGACTCCGGACAAGGGCTGGCTGGGCTTCTACCTCTTCGCCTGGCCGACCGGCCCCAGCTGGCTCTACCGGCTCAACCAGGGTGTGCACGTCACCCTCGGCGTGGTGCTCGTCCCGGTGCTGCTGGCCAAGCTCTGGTCCGTCATCCCCAAGCTCTTCTCCTGGCCACCGGTCCGTTCACCCGCCCAGGGGCTGGAGCGGCTCTCGCTGCTGCTCCTGGTCGGCGGCGCGCTCTTCGAGTTCATCACCGGCCTGCTCAACATCCAGCTGCACTACATCTTCCCCGGATCCTTCTACACCCTGCACTTCTACGGCGCCTGGGTCTTCATCGGCGCCTTCGTCGTCCACGTCACCTTCCGCCTCGGACGGATGACCCGCGCCCTGCGCAGCCGCCGCCTGCGCACCGAACTGCGCACCCCCACCGCCGCCACCGTGCCCGAACCCCTCGACGACACCGGCCTGGTCTCCCCCCGACCGGCGAAGGCCACCCTCTCCCGGCGCGGCGCTCTGGGCATGGTCGGCGCGGGCTCCCTGGCACTCTTCGTGGTGACGGCCGGTCAGAGCATCGGCGGCGCGCTGCGCAGGACGGCCCTGCTCGCTCCACACGGGCAGAACCCGGGCACCGGGCCGAACGGCTTCCAGATCAACAAGACGGCCGCCTCGGTCGGCATCCGGTCTGCCGACATCGGCCCCGGCTGGCGCCTGACCGTCCGCGCACCCGGGCAGGAGCGCATCCTGACGCTGGACCAGGTGAGGCAGTTGCCGCAGAGCACCGCCGCCCTGCCGATCGCCTGCGTGGAAGGCTGGTCCACGCCCGACCAGCACTGGAGTGGCGTGCGCCTGAGCGACTTGGCGGCCCTGGTCGGACTGCACGACGACCTGCCCGAGGTCTTCGTCGAGTCCGTGGAGCGCGGCGGGTCCTTCAGCTCGACCGTCCTGCGCGACAACCAGGTCCGTCACCCGCACTCCCTGCTGGCCCTGCGCGTCAACGGCGCCGACCTCTCGCCCGACCACGGCTACCCGGCCCGGATCATCGTCCCCGCCAACCCCGGCGTCCACAACACCAAGTGGGTCACCCGCCTCACCTTCGGAGCCGACTCGTGACACGCCGCCGACCCTCCGACTCTCCGCCCCGCGTGCGGCCGAGCCGCGACGGCTCGCACCGCCGATACGGAGCCTCCCCCCTGCACCTGCTCCTCGTGCTCTGCTCCTTCGCCCTGGCCGGCTACGCCGGGATCCGGCTCCTGAAGGGCGAACCGGTCAAGGTCGCCCTGTGGTTCGTCGGCGCAGCCCTCGCCCACGACCTCCTGCTGCTTCCGCTCTACGCCTTCACCGACCGCGCCGTCCAAGCCCTCGCCAACCGCCTCGGCCGCCCTGGACGGCACTCGGGACTCCCGCAGGTCAACTACGTCCGCGTACCGGCGTTCCTCGCGCTGCTCCTGCTCGCCGTCTGGTACCCGCTCGTCCTGCGCCGCGTCCCCGATTACCACAACACCACCGGCCTCGATCCGGGCCCGTTCCTCGGGCACTGGCTCCTGATCACCGCCGTGCTGTTCGCGCTCTCGGCCCTGTGTCTGCTCATCGCGACGATCCGGCGCCGACCACCGGCACCGCGCCCCGTCAAGGCTTCCTGACCGCATACCACTGCTCGGTTCAGCGGGTGGGAAAGCCTTCGAGGAGGCCGTCCGGTCGACTGGGAGCCGCTCGCGAACGTCAGGCCGCTGGTCCGCGTCGCGGTGCCTTCCGACCTCGGCGCTTCAAGGTGACTGGCCTGTCCGTGCGGCTGACCGACGGTCCGCACGTCCGCCGGTGGCAGTCACGCTCTCGGCCGCGAGCGCGCCGCTGTCGCCGAACACACCCGCACCCTCGCCGCCGAACCCGCTGTCCGGTGAAGGGCCCTCAGGCGCCCGCGAGGTAGCGCTGCGGCGAGGTGCCGACGGTGCGGCGGAACGCCGCGAGGAAGGCGCTGGGTGTGGCGTAGCCGACCGCACGGGCGACCCTGGCGACGGGGTGCCCCTCGGCCAGCATCGGCAGCGCCGCCCGCAACCGCAGCTGGGTGCGCCAGTGGTCGAACGTCATGCCGGTGTCCTGGACGAAGATCCTGCTCAGCGTGCGACGACTGGTGCCGGTGGCGCGGGCGAAGCCGTCCAGGGTACGGGAGTCGGCGGGATCGGCGAGCAGGATCGCGGCCACCGCCCGGGCCCGGTCGTCGGTCGGGTCGGGCACCCGGATCGGGGTGCTGGGCAGCGGGTGGAGCAGGTCGAAAACGACCGCCTCGGCGCGTCGGCGGGCAGCCTCGGTCAGGTCCGACCGGCCGAGGTGCCGCAGGAGTTGGGCGAGCAGGTCGTCGACGGCCACCGCGACCGGTGCGTCCCACGTCAACGGGCAGTCGGCCGGCTCCAGATAGAGGCTGTGGAACACCGCGTCGCGGGTGGCCCCCGTGCGGTGCGGTACCCCGCTGGGTATCCAGAGCGCGCGTGTCGGTGGCAGCACCCAGGAGTCCTCGCCCACCTTCACCCCCAGCACGCCCTGCGCCGCCCAGGCGAGTTGGTGCCGCGAGTGCCGGTGCTCGTCGAGCCAGCGGGCGGTGGGAAGCGCGGAGGAGTTGACGACGATGGCGCCGACCGCCGGCGAGTCGCGCAAGGGAGAGAGCACCATGGTCGTCCTCGACGCGGCGACGCTCAACGCCCGCCTGGAACGGGCCGGCTTCGAGCGGGTCGAGTCGGATCACCAGCCCGGCGTCCGGATCACCTTCCTGGGCCACCGCCCGGCCTGAACCGGCGTCGGCTTCCCCGAACACCCCCGAACGTGCCGCCCCGCAACCGTCGAGGGCGCCACCGCACTCCCGCGCTGATGCCGACCGGCAGCGCGGCACCAGCGGATCCACTGACAACACCGTCTTCCGGAGGAACACCTTCGAGGGCCCGGGGCGGTGTGCTCCGCCCCGGGCCGGTGGCCGTACCCGGGTGCTACTCGTCGAGGTGGGCGAGGAGCAGGTTGGGGTCCTTGGCGGTGACGTAGGCGGCGCTCAGCACGTAGACGGTGTCGCCGCGCAGGGCGATGGAGGTGGGGTTCTGCAGGCCGTCGGCCGGGGTCAGCACGATGGAGTGGCTGCCGTCGCCCTGGACGAGCGCGACCTCGCTGGGGCCGTTGAGGGCGGCCAGCAGCTGGTCGCCGTGGCCGGTGAAGGCGAAGTCGTCGATCCCCGGCAGCCCAGTGGCCTCGGTGCGGACCTCGCCGGCCTGTCCGCCGGGCAGGATGGGGATGCGCAGCACGGTGCCCTTGTCGAGGTTGGTGGCCCAGAGCGCGCCGTTGTGGATCTTCAGGCCGTTGGCACCGAGGAATCCTGTGGAGGCCAGTTCGGGGGCGGTGGACCAGGCGGTGGGGGTGCCGCCGGCGGTGGGCACGCTCCAGATGGTGCCGAGTACGGAGTCGGTGGCGTAGAGGGTGCGGGTGTGCGGGTCCAGTGCCAGGCCGTTGGGCAGGCCGTCGGCGGGCAGTGCGGCGATCCGCTGCGGCTGGCCGCCGGGGCGCAGGCGCCACACGCCGGTCAGGTCGGCGGTGCCGGTGGCGTAGAGGAAGTACAGCGTCCCGTCGTGCGCACGGACGAGGCCGACGGTCAGCGGGAAGCCCAGGGCGGGGGTGTGGACACCCCCGTCGGCGGGCACGGGCAGGGTGGCCAGGATCCGGATGGCGCCGGTGCGGGAGACCTCGGCGATCTGGCGGCCCTCGGCGAAGGTGACGTACGCGGTGCCGCCCGGTGCCAGGGCGATGTTCTCCGGCGTCTGCCCCTTGGTCAGGTCGAAGTGCACGGCGATCCGTGCGCCGCTCAGCGGCGCGCAGGCGGCCGACGCCGACGTCGGAGTGAGTGTGGCGGCAGCAGCCGCGACGACAACGGCCGCCGACAGAGCGGACGTGGAAAGCTTCTTGAACATGGTTCCTTCACTGTTTTCGGGCATGCGCCAGCAACGCGCCGACGCACGGGTCGGGAAAGCCTGGATTCTGCTCGGGGGTCATGCGACCCCGGGGCTGTTCGCGGCACCGGCCGGTCGTCGGCCGAAGCCTGAGCAGGACACAGCTGCTCGCAGGTGTCGGCCGAGCGCCCGGTGACGTTCTGTGTGAGGTCAGGCGGCGTCGACCGGCGAACCCGTCCGCGCCGGATCGGCCGCGACGCTGCTCCCGGTGACGGCCTGGGCGAGCAGGGCCAGCGCGGCCCGCGAGGACGAGCCGGCCTCCGTGGTGGCGACCACGACGCTTGGACCCGGTCCATGACTGAGCGTCTGCTGGATCACGCTCAGCGAGCCGACCAGCGGGTGCCGCATCTCGTAGCCGGCGACGGTGCACGCCGTGACCCGGTGGTCGGCCCACATCGAGGCGAACTCGGCGCTCTTCGCGCTCAGTTCACCCAGCAGCGCGTGCAGCGCCGTGTCCTGCGGATACTGCGCCGCCACCAGGCGCAGACTCCCCACCACCGCCCTGGCCTTGCTCGGCCAGTCCGCGTACAGCTCGCGGGTGTGGCGGTCGAGGAAGACCAGCCGGGCCATGTTGGGACGCTGCGCCGAGGTGTCCGGGGCGCCGGGGTCCAGGTGCCCGGCGAACAGCGCGTGGCCCAGGCGGTTCCACGCCAGCACGTCGCTGCGCCGGCCGAGCACGATGGCGGGGACGTCGGCCAGCACGTCCAGCAACTGGCCCGCCGCCTGCGTCACCCGCTCCGGCGCGGGCCGCCGACCCCGAGTGCGGGGCCGGTCCACCCGGACCAGGTCGTGCAGGTACCGCCGCTCGGACTCGTCCAGCCGCAGAGCGCCGGCGATGGCCTCCAGCACCTCGGGCGAGGCGCTCAACGACTGCCCCTGCTCCAGCCGCGTGTAGTAGGAGGCACTCACCCCCGCCAGCAACGCCAACTCCTCACGCCGGAGCCCCGGCACACGCCGACGCTCCCCGTAGGTGGGCACCCCGACATCCTCGGGACGCACCTGGGAGCGCCGCGCCTGCAAGAACTCCCCGAGCTGCGATTTTCCGGTCATGGATCGAGTATGGGTCGGCTCGGCGGACGTAACCTGCCCCAGCTGTGGATAGGCACCAGCCGATCTGGCTCCCCGGCAGGACTGGTGGTGTCGTGGGGGTCGCCGAGATCCGGCACCACCCCGCACACCCCCAGGAGGTCGCCTTGAGCGCCGCCATCAGTGAACACGATCTCTTCGCGGCTCTGGACGCGTCAGGCTTCGCCTTCACCAGACGCGCATGGGTCGATGCCGGACCCGCCCGGGTCTACGACCTGGTCAGTGACGTCTCCGCGATCGGCCGCTGGAGCCCCGACGCGACCGATGTCACGTTCGACCAGGGCGCCGGGCCCCGGGCCGGCGCCTGGTTCAGCGGACGCAACCACAGGGACGGCAGGCAATGGACCACCCGCTCCCAGGTCGTACGAGCCGACCCGGGCGACGCCTTCGCCTTCGTGGTCGGCGGCGCCGAAGACGGCATCGTGCAGTGGAGCTGGACCTTCCACCCCCAGGGACGCGGAACCCTCGTCGAGCAGTCCTGGCAACTCCTGCGCCTCGACCCCGTGCTGGGCACCACCCGCGGCGACCTCGACGCACTGCGCGACCACATGGCGAACAGCGTCGAAGCCACCCTGATCTCCCTCGCCCAATGGATCGCCGAAGAGTGAGGTTCCGGGTACGGCCTCGGCGAGGGTGCCAGGCGCGAGCGACCGACGGCTCAGCGGTGCTCGGGGTTCTCGAAGTCGAAGCGGCAGCCGGCGTCCCACTCGGAGCGCTGGTTGCCGTGGGCGGGGATGCCGCCGGCGTCCTTGAGGAGTCGGGCCAGGTGGAGGAGGTTCCAGGTCATGAAGGTGGTGTTGCGGTTGGTGAAGTCGTTCTGCGGGCCGCCGGAGCCCTGGTCGAGGTAGGACGGACCGGGGCCGGCCTCGCCGATCCAGCCCGCGTCCGCCTGCGGCGGGATGGTGTAGCCGAGGTGCTGGAGGCTGTAGAGGACGTTCATCGCGCAGTGCTTCACGCCGTCCTCGTTGCCGGTGATCAGGCAGCCGCCGACGCGACCGTAATAGGCGTACTGGCCGGCCTCGTTGAGCAGCGAGGAGCAGGAGTAGAGGCGCTCGACGACCCGCTTCATGACGGAGGAGTTGTCGCCCAGCCAGATCGGGCCCGCCAGGATCAGGATGTCGGCGGCCATCACCTGGCTGTAGAGCACCGGCCACTCGTCGCTCTGCCAGCCGTGCTCGGTCATGTCGGGCCAGATGCCGGTGGCGATGTCGTGGTCGACGGCCCGCAGGACGTCGACCGGGACGCCCTGGCGCTCCAGGATGCCGCGGCTGACGTCGATCAGGCCCTGTGTGTGGCTGCGCTCGGGCGAGCGCTTGAGCGTGCAGTTGATGATCAGGGCGCGCAGGTCGGTGTAGCTGGTCGTGCTCTCGGTGTCCGGCATTCGGCTGCGTTCCGTCCTCGGCGGCGGGCATGGGTTCGCCTCCACTCCACCAGCCGGGGCGCGGCGGCGCAGGCCGGGCTGGGCCGGATGCGCGCTGCGGGGAGCGCAGTTCGGCCGTGCGGTCAGCCCCGCCCGGCGTCGCCCTCCCCCGGCTGACGGTCGGTGAGGAGGTCGGCCAGCCGCCGGGCGGTGTCGGTGGGGAGGGTGGGGTGGATGAGCTCCGTGCGGTGGACCAGGCGGGGTGCGGCGACCGGGACGGCCGCGACGGCGGGCAGGGTGGCGGCCAGCGGGAGGGGCAGGGCAGTGAGGCCGTGGCCCGCGGCGGCCAGGGCCGCCAGGCCGTGCAGGTCGGTGCCGCGGTGGCGGATCCGGGGGCGGAAGCCGTCGGCGCGGCAGACGGCGCGCAGCTGGTCGAGCGGGATCGCGGTGTCGGGGGCGTCGATCCACTGGGCCTGGGTGAGGTCGGTCAGGCGCACCGAGCCGCGGCCGGCCAGGGGGTGGCTGCGGGGGAAGAGCACCGCCAGGGTCTCCTCGGCCACGCCCAGCGTGGTGGTGGGGCCCAGGTAGGGCAGCGGGAGTGGGTCGCTGGGGGCGGCGGCACCGTCCAGCAGGCCGACGTCGGCGCCGCCGGTGAGCACCTGCTCGATCACCGCCTCCCGGCCGAGCACCCGTACCTCCAGGTCCAACGGGTGCGTGGCGGTGTGCAGTCGGGCCAGGGCCTGCGCGACGGCGGGGCCGAGCGCGGCGGGCGTGTGGGCGAGGGTCAGCCGGGCGGGGCGGACGTCGTGCACCCGCGCGACGTCGGCGCGGGCCGCGTCCAGGAGCAGCAGCAGGGCGGGGGCGTGTTCCATCAGCCTCGCGCCGGCGGGGGTGGGGGCCACCGGCCGGCGCTCGATCAGCCGGGTGCCCAGGTGGCTCTCCAGTGCGGCGATGTGCTGGGAGACGGCCGACTGGGTGTAGCCGAGCGCCGCCGCGGCGGTGGAGAAGGAGCGGTGTTCGAGGACCGCGACGAAGGTCCGCAGCTGATTCGGGTTCATGTGTATCAGCATCCCTTATCCGGAGTGCAGAAATCATCGTTGGACCTGATGACCGACGGGCCGCCAGGATGGCTGCCATGAACCACACCGCACGTATCGCCCTCGTCGGGGACCGCTCCGACGCCGTCCGCTCGCACGCCCGCGTCCCCGGTCTGCTGGAGGCGCTGCGCGTCCGCGAGGGGCTGGACCTGGACGCCTACTGGATCCCCACCGAGGACGCCCACCAGGGACTCGACGGCTTCGACGCGATCTGGGTGCTGCCCGGCAGCCCCTACCGCAGCGAGGAGGGCGCGCTGGCCGCGATCCGCACGGCCCGCGAGAACGGCATCCCGTTCCTGGGCACCTGCGGCGGCTTCCAGCACGCGCTGCTGGAGTTCGCCCGCAACGTCTGCGGCCTCGAGAGGTCCGGCCACGCCGAGAACGACCCGGCGACCGCCGACGAGGACGCCGTGATCGTCCCGCTGCCCTGCTCGCTGGTCGGCCACGAGGGCACCGTCCGGGTCGCCCCCGGCTCCCGGGTCGCCCGGCTGCTCGGCGCGGACCGGATTCAGGCGCGGTACCACTGCAACTACGGGGTCGGCCCGCACCACCTGGACGTGCTGCGCGCGCACGGTCTGGCCTTCCCCGGCAGCGACGAGTCCGGCGAGGTGCGGATCGCCGAACTGCCCAGCCACCCCTTCTTCCTGGCCACCCTCTTCCAGCCCGAGCTGCACGGGGACGGCACCCGGGCCCACCCGCTGATCACCGCGCTGGCCGTGGCCGCCGCCGACCACGCGAGCGCCCGATGAGCGCGCGTCCCGTGCTGGGCCTGGCCGGCGCCGCCGTCCGCGCCTGGCTGCGCGCCTGCACGGTGCCCGAGGCCCACGCCACGAGCCCGCTGGCCACCTTCCCGGAAGCAGCGCTCGGCGCCGCGCGGGCCGGGACCGCGCGGGCCGGCGCCGCGGGCGTCGGCACCCCGGGGTCCGCCACGTACCGGCCGTGACGCGGGGCCGACCACCGCCCGGGCAGGACCCGGGGCGAGGGCCGATGTCCGGAAAACCCACCGGGCCGTCCGCATCGCCCCTCGGCCCGGCCCCCGCCCCGCGCCTACCGTCGAGCCATGACCGAGCCCCTGAGCCCCGAAGACCTGGCCGCCTACCGCGAGAACGGCTTCCTGCTGGTCAGGAACCTGATCAGCAAGCAGGAGGCGCGAGCGCTGCGGGAGGAGTGCCACGCGCTCGCCGCCCGCCTCAGCTCCGACGCCGACCCGACCTGGGCGAGCGCGCGCACCGTCGCGGGCGCGTCCGTCGGCCGCACCACCCTCAAGCACGCCCACGACACCCAGTTCCACTCGGCCGCGTTCGCCCGCCTGCTGGTCGACCCCCGGTTCACCGACGTCGCGGCGGCGCTGCTCGGCGGGCCCAACGTCCAGCTGCACCACACGAAAATGTTCATCAAGCCGCCGGAGACCGGCTCGCCGTTCCCGCTGCACCAGGACCACCCCTTCTTCCCGCACGCCGGGCACTCCGTCGCCGCCGCGGTCTTCCACTTCGACGACGCGCCGGAGGAGAAGGGCTGCATCAGGGTCGTCCCCGGCAGCCACCGGGGCGGACCGCTGCCCCACGTCGAGGAGGGCAGCTGGCACCTGCCGCCGGACAGCTGGCCGCTCCAGGACGCCCGGCCCTGCCCGGCCGAAGCCGGCGACGTGCTGTTCTTCAGCTACCTCACCGTGCACGGTTCGGGGCTGAACACCTCGGACGAGGCCCGCACCACCTGGCTGGTACAGTTCCGCGATCCGGCGGACCGGCCCACCGCGGACGAGCACACCTGGTCCCTGGGCCAGGGCATGATCCTGCGCGGTATCGACCCCACCGCGCGCAGGACGGACGCGTACGCGACGGACGCGCACAGGGCGGACGCGCACAGGGCAGAGGGGACGGACGAGCCGCAGTGACCGGACTGGCCCGGGCGGGTGCCGCCCTCCCCCTGCTGGGCGGTGTGCGGCTGGGCGTCACCCTGGCCGGACGACGGGTCGAGTTCGTCGACTGGGGGTTCTACCCGCCCGAGCCGTGGCGCAACTTCTGGCACAGCCACTCCTACTTCGAGCTCTGCTACGCCTACGCCGGGCACGGCACCTTCCGGACCGGCGGGCAGCAGCACCCGGTGCGAAGCGGCGACCTGTTCGTGGCCCGCCCCGGCGACGTCCACGAGATCACCACCGACGCGCGCGACCCGCTCGGCATCGTCTTCTGGTCCTGGACGATGGTCCCCGAGCGAGCCACTCCCGAGCGAACCGCCCCCGAGTGCGGCCCGCGCGGCGCCGATCCCCACTCCCCCGACACGCTCGCCCTGCTGGACGCCTTCGCGACCGGCCCGCGCCGGATCGTCCCGGCCGGTGGGACCCCGCTCCCCCGGCTGCTGGTGACCCTCGCCGAGGAGGCCGCCGCCCCGGGCCCCGGCAGCGCCGAACTGCTGACCGCGCTCGGCTCGGCGCTGGTGCTGGGCTGCGCCCGCGCCCTCACCGACCGGCCCGCCGCCGTCCCCCGCCCGGCCCCCGCGCCCGGCGGGCGGGCGGCGGCGGCCGTGGCGCGGATGACGCGCTACCTCGACGACAACTTCGACCGCCCGATCCGGGTGCGCGACGTCGCCGCCCAGGTCCACCTGAGCGAACGTCACGCGGCCCGGCTGTTCCACCAGGCGACGGGCCGCACGATCCTCGGCCACCTGACCCGCTACCGGCTCGGCGTCGCCGCGCAGCGGCTGGCCGATCCCACCCTGCGCCCGCTCTCCGTCGCAGCCATCGCCCGCTCCTGCGGCTACCCGGACGCCCGGCACTTCAGCACCGCCTTCCGGCGGCACTGGGGCGTGCTCCCGACCCAGGTGCGGGCCCAGGGCGGCACCAGGCAGCTGGTGCCGCGTCAGGTCGGGGCCATGACGGGGCCGAAGGCTGGGGAAGCCGCGCGCTGATCCGACAAGATCGCCCGGACAGGCCCTGGTACGGCAACGGTGGTCACTGTGACGGGGCTTCAGCTCTCGGACTGTGGCCCCGTCTCCTGTCGTGGCTGGGTCCGGGCCTGGTGTTGGCGTCGGCGGTGCCATGGGGACCCGTGCAGGACGTGGCCGATGCTGCGGCGGGCGGGCCGTGTGAGACTGCTGATCAGTCGGCGGGAGGACGCCGGCGCGCAGGGTTCCTGCGCTGATCGCGTGCTGACTGCGCTGACCGCGCCGGCCCTTCTGCCACGCCGAGAACTCGGCCCGAGCGCGGAGCCCTCACTGCCGGACGGGGCACTCCTGCTGCCGGGCATCGACGGCCGGCCGCGGCTGAGTGCGGGCGAGGTCGGCAAGCCGGCGCAGGCGGTCGGCGCTGACCGACCCCGGTTCGGCGCTCACCGCCACGAGTTGCTGTTCCCCCTCGCCGGACAGCCGCAGGGTCTCGTAGTCCACCGTCAGATCGCCCACCACGGGGTGGTGGTAGCGGATCCGGCCGTGTCCGGGTTCAGCCACCTCGTAGCGAGGCCACCAGGTGCGGAACTCAGGGCTGCGGCTGGACAGATCGGCCACGAGCCGGTCACTGGCCGCAGTTCGACCTGCACGGACCCGGCGGCGTCCGGGCCTGGGTCGTCAATTTCCGCCGCGCATTCCCCGACGTGGACGACCGGGTCGTCGAGCAGGTCAGCGAGGGGGACGTCGTGTTCACACGGGTCCGGGTCACGGGCACCCAGCTCGGGCCGTGGCTCGGCACACCACCGAGCGGCCGCCGCGCCGACTTCACCGCGCTGGGAATCGACCGGTTCCGTGGTGACAGAGTCATCGAACGCACAGCCCTGTTCGATGTGACCGACGTGATGCGACAGCTCGGGCACGAGTCCCTCCCCATCCTTCCCTCGGCCCGGCAGTCGGTCACGGCCACCGACCTCGACACCTGACACCAGGGCCACCCGACACCAGGGCGAGCCGACACCAGGAGCCAAGCATCTCCGCTGCGAACGCCTCCGAGCCCCGCCGGTTTCCGAGACCGCGCCCGTGCCCGAGGACCCGCCGCGCCCCTGATCAGCCGGGGCCCGCCAGCAGGGTCCACGGCTCGGGGCGGGCCAGCGCGAGGCGGGGTTTGCGGGCGGCCCAGTAGCGGACGGAGGCGGCCAGCACCTGGGCCGGGTCGCTGACCGGGCGGGTGGGTTCGAAGGGGCGGGTCATGCTGGTGTAGCTCTGGAACATGGCGAGCAGCTTGACGGCCTGGCTCTGGAAGGGCGAGAGGTACTGGTCGGCCAGTGGGAGGAAGAAGCGGTTCCAGGTGTCGCCGGAGACCAGCGGCGGGCGCTCGATGGGGGCCGCGCCCTGGGCGGTGCGGCACTCGTTGAGGGTGGCGCAGATGACGTCGAGCATCGCGTCGAGGGTCAGGCTCGCGTGGCCGGCGGCGACCACCTCGGTGCGCGGGTGCCGCGGGGGCGGGCCGAGGACGGCGGCGGCGATCACCTCGGCGACCTCGTCCACGGGGCTGATCTCGGCGTAGCCCGCCGGATCGCCGACCACCACGGCGGCCAGCCCGGAGACCAGCGCCTGGAAGATCGTGTAGGGGCCGGAGAACCGGGCGATCTCGCCGCTGCCGCGCCGGCCGACCACCAGCGGCGGGCGGACGAGGGTCAGCGGGCCGGGGTGCTCCTCCCGGGCGATCTGCTCGCACCGCGCCTTGGACCACTCGTAGCCGTTGCGGTAGCCCTCGAACTCGGCGCCGCGCAGGTCCTCGGGGTTGCGCACGCCGCCGACGTAGGCCGTCGAGACGTGGACCAGGTGGGTGTCCCGGCCGGCCAGGGCGAGGACGGCCCGCAGCGGGTCGATGTTCGCGGCGATCGCCTCGGGCCGGGTGAGCGTCCAGCGGGTGCTGGCCGCCGCGTGCACGATCACGTCCCAGTGGCCGCCGAGCGCGGCGGGCGGCGGCTCCTCGCCGATCCGCCAGCGCACCAGCGGGTCGCCCGCCGGGCGCCGGGCCACCCGGACGAGGGTGTGCTCATGGTCGTGGGCGGCGGCGTGCAACCGGTGCACGAGTTCGGTACCGATCACTCCGGTGGCGCCGGTGAGGAGGACTCGCATGGCTTGGCCTGTTCGTCGTCAGGGTCGGGTGGTCGGGATCGAGGGATCGTGGGCGTCGGGGCCGGGGTGGTCGGGGGCGGGGTCGGGGCCGCCGCAAGCGGCGGGCCTCAGGGCGCGGGCGCGAGCACCAGGCAGGCGTTCTGGCCGCCGAACCCGAAGGAGTTGGAGAGCACATGGGCCGGCGCGACGCCGCGCGGTGTCCCGCCGACCAGGTCCACCAGGTCGGCCTCCGGGCTGGCGGTGAGGTTGGCGACCGGCGGCACCAGGCCGCGCGCGGCGCAGCGCAGCGCGAGTGCGGCCTCCAACGCGCCCGAGCCGCCGATCAGATGGCCGGTGACGCCCTTGACGGCGGTGACCGGCGGCGACTGGCCGGCGAAGCAGCGGTGGATCGCCCGGGCCTCCGCCCGGTCGTTGAGCACCGTCGAGGTGCCGTGCGCGTTGACGTGGCCGATGTCCGCCGGGGAGAGCCCGGCGTCGGCGATGGCCAGGCGCATGCAGCGGGCGGCCACCTCGCCCTCCTCGTGCGGGGCGACGATGTGGTAGGCGTCGCAGTTCTCGGCGTACCCGGCGATCTCGCCGTGGATCACGGCGCCGCGCGCCCGCGCCGCGTCCCAGCGTTCGAGGACCAGGACGGTCGCGCCCTCCGCCATCACGAACCCGTCGCGGTCCGCGTCGAAGGGACGGCTGGCCTGCGCGGGGTCGCCGTTCCTGGTGGACATCGCCCGCATCCGGGCGAAGGCGCCCATCACGACGGTGCTGACCGCCGAGTCGACCCCGCCGGCCACCGCCACGTCGAGTTCGCCGTAACGGATCTTCCGCGCCGCCTCGCCGAGCGCGGTGGTGCCGCTGGCGCAGGCGCTGGCATAGGTGGTGCAGGCGCCCTGGAAGCCGTAGCGCAGGGCCAGTCGGCAGGCGGGCGAGTTGGCCATGGTGCGGGGCACCGTGTGCACCGGCATGTCCCTGGGCCGGTCCGCGTGGCTGATGGTGACGGCCTCCATGCTGGGCAGGCCGCCGATGCCGGTGCCGATCTGGACGCCCACCCGGTCGGCCGGCTGGTCGGCGGGCAGCCCGGCCTCGGTGACGGCGTCGGTCGCCGCGCAGAGCAGCAGCTGGGTGGTCCGGTCGATCTGCCGTGACTCGCGCCGGGTCAGGTAGGCGTCGAGGTCGAACGGCGGTACCAGGCAGGCGAAGTGCACCGGCAGGTCGTGCTCGACCAGCCGTTCGACCCGGGCTGCGGTGGACCTGGCGGCCAGCACGGAGGCGAACGCGGTGTCCAGGTCGTTGCCGGCCGGGGACTTCACACCGATGCCGGTGACGGCGACCCGGTGACCGCCGGAGGGGTGGCGGCCGCTCACTGCGGGACCGCCAGCCGGTGCTGCAGCAGATCGATGGCGTGACCGACGTTCTGAGCTGCCGTCAGGTCCTGCAGTTCGATCCGAACCTTCAGGGTGCGTTCCAACCGGGCCCCGATCTCCATGAGTTCCAGGCTGTCGATCCCGTAGTCGTCCAGCAGGCTGGTCCGCTCGTGCACCTCGTCGGGCTCGGTGCCGAGCACGTCCGAGATCACCGTTCTGACCGTCAGGGCCAGTTCCTCGCGAGTGGGCAATGTGGTCGTTCCTTCCGCCGCGTCGTGCGGCAGTTGCGCCCGGTGGCGTCAACCGGCGCTGGTCACCGGCACGGTGCGCTCGGCCACCGCGATCGCGGCGTCGAGGATGCCGGCCGCCTGCGCGACGTCGGCCGGGGTACTGACCAGTGGGGGCAGCAGGCGCACGGTGGTCGGGCTGCTCAGGCAGGGCGAGACCAGCAGCCCCGCGCCCGCCAGCTCGACCACCACCGAGCCGGCGGCCTGCGGCGAGCAGAAGTCGATCCCGCGCAGCAACCCGCGTCCGCGCACCTCGCGCACCACCGCGGGATACCGTTCGCGCAGGCGCTCCAGCTCCTCGTCCAGCGCTGCGGACAACAGCCGCCCCTGCTCGGCCAGTTCCTCGATCACGGGCAGCACGGCGGGGAGCACCGCGCAGGCCAGCGGGTGGCCCCCGAAGGTGGCGGAGTGCAGGAAGGGATCGGCGGCCAGCGGGGCGTACATGCGTTCCGAGCAGAGCAGCGCAGACAGCGGCAGCACACCGCCGCCCAGCGGCTTGCCGAACAGCACCGCGTCCACCGGCAGGCCGTCGGCGAGGGCCACCGAGCGCTCCCCGCACCGGCGCAGTCCGCACTGGATCTCGTCGGCGATCACGAAGCTGCCGTGCCGGGCGGCGTCCTCGCACCACTGGCGCAGCACGCCGGTGGCCAGCGGGACGGCGCCGTTCTCGCCCTGCACCGGTTCGAGGACGACGGCGGCGACCTCGCCGCCGGCCACCTCGCGCAGCACCGCTGCCGGGTCGTCGGCGTCGACGTGGACCACGTCCGCCCGGCAGCCGAGCAGGCCGGCCCGGTAGAGCGGATGGTGGGTCAGCGCGAGTGCGCCGAGCGACTTGCCGTGGAAGCCGCCGCGGACCGCCACCACCCGTCCGCGCCCGGTGGCCAGCCGGGCGAGCTTGACCGCGACCTCCACCACGTCGGCGCCGTTGAGTCCGAAGTAGACCTTGGGCAGCACGTCGCCCAGGTAGGCCGAGAGGCAGGCGGCGGCCTCGGCCGCGACCGGGTTGGCCAGGCTGCGGGTGGAGGTCGGCATCGCGTCGAGCTGCCGGCGCACCGCCGCGACGGCCGCCGGGTGGCGGTGCCCGAGCAGGGTGACCGCGTAGGAGCCGAAGTCGAGCACGGTGCGGCCGTCGGAGAGCGTCACCCGGCAGCCCTCGGCGTGCTCCTCCACCGCGCCGCGCCCGGCGAAGTTCCCGGTCAGCGCGAGCTTCGGGGACAGGTGGCGGCGCAGCCGGTCGAAGGCCTCGGCCGCGCGGGCCTGGCCGGTCCGCGGGATGCCGCTCACCGCAGCGCCTCCGAGCCGGACAGCGGCCGAGCCGTGGCCTGCTGGACGGACGGATCACCTGCCGGCGGCCCGCCGAGCAGCCGCTGCTCCAGGGCCGCGAGCATCTGCGCCGCGTTCTCCCGCAGTGCGTCCGCCGCCACCGGGTTGAGCATCTGCGCCAGCAGCGGGATGCCGATGTCGAAGTCCACGTGCAGCGAGACGGTGCTGCCGCCGGGCGGCGCGGGCCGCACCGCCCAGTGTCCGGCGAACTCCCCCAGGTCGCCGCTGAGCTGCTCGAAGTCGAAGCGGCGCGCCTGGTGGTCGATCAGCTCGGTCTCGGTCCAGCACAGCACCGATCCCTTGAGCCGCACCGACCAGGCGGTGGTCCGGTGGCTCTCGTCGGGCTGGTCGACGATCTCGACCGAGTCGACGCTCTCCATGCAGTCCGGGTAGCCCAGCACGTCCACCACCGCCGCCCAGGCCTGCTCGGGTGGCACGGCGATGCGCAGATCCACTTCAACGCGTGGCATGACGCGACCTTTCCTCGTGGCGTTCGTCTTCCGGGGCCGGCCCGGGGGCGACCGGGGCAGCAGCAGGGGCAGGGGCGTTCGGGCCGAGCGCCTCGGCGAGCGCCGCACCCAGTGCCCGGGGCAGCAGTCGCCGCAGCACCGCGCGCGGCAGCGGGCGGACGTGGGTCATCGCGTACCACTGCTCGACCAGCTCGCAGCCCAGTTCGAGCTTGGGCTGGTAGGCGGTCTGGGCGAAGCGGATGTGCCGGCAGCCGGCCGCGATCGCCAGGCGGATCGCCGCGTAGTGCACGTTGTGGTAGAGCCGCGCCTCGTGGGCGAGCCGGTAGTCCAGGCCGATCCGGGCGCCGGTGGCCCCCGAGCCCGCGAAGAGGCAGAGCAGGAAGGCGACCGGCCGCTCCCCCTCGAAGCAGACCACCAGGCGGCGGCGCAGCCCCTCCCCGCCCTGCACGGCGGCCCAGAACGCGGTGTCGAGCAGGTCGAGCGTCTGGTCGGCACGGTCCATCACCTGCCGGTAGAGGCAGTGGAGTTGCGGCAGCAGGTGGCCGAACTCGTCGAGCACCTCGATCCGCAGCTCGGTCCGGGCCTCGAACTTGCGGATCTTGCTGCGGGCGTTGCGCCGCGGCTTGGCCGGCAGCGCGGCCAGGTACTCCTCGAACGAGCCCTGGGCGAGGCGCAGTTCGGTGTCGGGCAGGCTCGGCACGAGGAAGAAGTCGGCGGCTCGCAGCGCGGTGCGCAGCGGGTCCAGGTCCGCCGGGGCGAAGTCCTTGAACACCACCGTGCACAGCCGCTCGCGCCGCGCGAAGTCGAGCACCGCCGCCACCAGCTTCCGGGCGGCCTCCTCGCCGAGCTCTCCCGGGGCCAGCACGTGCCCCTGGCCCAGCAGGTTGCCGCAGAAGAGCATCGGCACCCGCAGCAGCCGGGGCGCCAGCCTGCGCACCGGGGCGAGCAGTCGCCGCTCGCGCGGCCCGACGACCCGGTCCAGCCGCAGGTCACGGAACAGGCAGAGCGGCAGGACGGCTGTCAGCACACCGTCCTGACGGAGTGTCAGATAGGCGTAGCCGCTGGGCCCGACGCTGCTGCACTCCAGCGCGGTGAAGACGCCGCGGGCCCACATCGGGTCGTCGGCGGGGGCCAGCCGCTCCCAGTCCCCGGGCGGCAACTCATCGATGCTGTGCAGCAGTTCGATGTGGCAGCCCGGCTCTTCGGCGGTACTCCTGGTCGGCTGCACCGGCTCAGCCGATCCGCAACGGATGACCGTCCAGGAAGTCCCGCAACGGGCGGGCCATCCGGCTGCGGGCGGGCGGGTGGAAGGTCAGTCCGACGGCGGCCGAAGCCAGGTACGAGCCGTCCGGGGAGCCGATGAACGCCATGCCGCCCAGCGCCGCCAGGCAGGTCCTGGTGGTACGCGCGATCGCGTCCTGCGCCGCGTAGCGGGCGGTCAGCGCCTGGACCAGCAGGGCGTCGTTCCACTCCTCGTCCGCCATCGCGCGGGCGACGGCTTCGACCGCGAGCATCGCCGCCTCGATCGCGACCAGATAGGGGGTCGGATCGTCCTGCGTGCCGCCCGGGCGCAGCAGGGTCCGCTCCACCAGCGCGCTGGCCACCCCCAGGTAGCCGGCCGTCAGCAGCACCTCGAACCAGAGGAAGCCCGCGACGTTCAGCGCATCCGGCACGGCGTCGGCGGTGACCTCGGTGGGCACCACCATCTGCGGGTCCAACTCGACGTCGGTGAGCACGACTTCGTCGCTCTCGGCACCCGCCAGGATCGGCGTGCCCCAGAACGGGCGCACCGTGATTCCCGGGGTGCCGGCGGGGACCAGGGCGACGCCGAGCCGGTCCACGCCGTCCTCGCCGCGCAGCACGACCGAGCAGGTCAGCAGGTCCATCGACCGGGAGAGGCTGCACGGCATCTTGCTGCCGTTCAGCACGATCACCTCGCCGCGCCGCTCGGCGGTGATGTGCGGGCTCAGGATGTTCTGGCCCGGGCGGCCCTCGGCGAACCCGGAGGCGACCAGCATCCGGTCCTTCGCGATGGCCTCCAGCAGCAGCCCTTCCAGGCCGTTGCCGTAGCGGGCGGCCTCGACCAGCCCGGCGATCGAGAAGTGGTGCATCGTGGTGGCCACCGCGAGCGAGGGGCAGCGGGCGCCCACCGCGCGCTGCACCCGGACGGCCTGCAGCGCGCTCGCCCCCGAGCCGGCGTTGTCCGTGGGCACCAGCAGTCCTGGTCCGCCGGCCTCCCGGAACGCCTGGATCGCCGGGCTCGGCGAGCTCTCCAGTTCGGCCAGCGAGTACCGCGCGAGGTCCTGGTCCAGGCCGGGCATGAGCGCTTCGAGTACGGCACGTTCGCGATGCAGGAAGTTCACGGGCACGTCCTTCGACGGGAGGGCGGTACAGCGGTGGCTCAGGATGCCGAACGGTGGTTCAGATGCCGAACAGCGGCTCAGGGGCCGGGCGCCGGCTCGGGCGCCCGGCGGCCTAGCCGGTGGCGGCCAGCGGCAGCACGTCGAACGAGCGCAGGGCGGCCGACTCGCGCCGCACCGGCGCGCCGGCCAGGGCGAGCGCGGGGAACCTCGCGAAGAGCCGCTCCAGCAGCACGCACCCCTCCAGCCGGGCCAGCCCCGCGCCGAGGCAGTAGTGCGCCCCCGCGCTGAAGCTGAGCACCCGGACGTCCGCACGCCGCACCAGGAACGCGTCCGGGTCCCGATAGCGCGCGGGGTCGCGGTTGGCCGCGCCGAGCACCGTGGTCACGCTGCCGCCCGCCGGGACCTTCGTGCCGCCCAGCTCCATCGGGCGGGCGGCCAGCCGCTCGGTCATCAGCACCGGCCCGTCCCAGCGCAGCGACTCCTCGACCGCGCCGGGCAGCAGCGCGGGATCGGCGCGCAGCAGGGCCAGCTGGTCGGGGTGGGTCAGCAGCGCGAACACCGCCGTGCCGAGCAGGCCCACGGTGGTCTCGAAGCCGGCCACGAAGACCAGCAGCAGCAGGTCCACCAGCTCCTGCCCGCCGAGCGGCGGCTCGGCGGGATCCGGGTGGGCCTGCAGGCTGGAGGCCAGGTCCTCGCCCGGGCGGGCCCGCCGCTGCGCCAGCAGGTCGGCGAAGTACGCGCGCAGCTCCAGCACCGCCTGGTCGGCGCGCTGCCAGTCCGCCGCCGTGCGCACCGGCTCCAGCAGCCGTGCGGCCCCGCGCCCCAGCCGGTGGAACCGCTCCTGGTCCGCCCGGGGGACGCCGATCACCTCGCCCACCACGGCGACCGCCAGCGGATAGCCCACCAAGGCCTGGAAGTCCGCCGCACCACCGTGCGCGGTGGCATCGGCGAACCGGTCGAGCAGGGCGTCGACGTGCCCGGCCACGGCCGCCGCCAGGGCCGCGACCCTTCTGGCGCTGAACGCCCGCTGCACCGGCCGGCGCAGCCGTTCGTGCCCGGGCCCGTTCGTGCCGAGGAGCGAGGAGTAGAAGAAATCCGCCGCCGGGTGCCCCGTCCAGTCCGGCCGCTCCCGCAGCAGCCAGTCCCGGTCGGGCACGATGAACCCGGGATCGCTCAGCGCGGCCTGGCAGTCGGCGAAGCGGGTCAGGAAACGGGTGTCCAGATTTCCCTGCCGCCAGTGGAAGACCGGAGCGATCTCGCGCAGCACCGCCAGCGACGCATACGGGCCGTCGCCGCTGTCCGGGGCGAGTGCCGCGGCCAGCGCGGCCTCGGCACTCGCCGGACCGTCCAGCAGACCGTTCACGGGGCTGTTCAATGCGCTCGCTCGCCTTCAACTGCGGCTGTGCACGACGAATTCACGGACATTGGTCGTTCACCAACGTCCGGAAATGGAGCCTACACCTGAGGCCGCAGAGCACACCAGGAAACATATGCTCGAAGAGAGAATCCGATGATATACCGGAAGGCATTTCCGCATCATTCCTATGATCTCATCAGCGGCTTTCCTGCACAGCCACCGAACGCACGCGCGGACCACTCGGAAATGCTGTCCGGGAATCCGATTCGCTCGCGCAATCGGGCGGGCGGCCGAGGTCCGGCCTCGGCCTCGGCCGAGGCGGGCCAACCGAGGCGGGCCAGGAGCGCCGCCGTGGCCGCGGGACCGGCGCGGTACGGAGCACCCTCCCGGATGCCGTAGAGTTGAGGAACCGACGCGGGGTGGAGCAGCTCGGTAGCTCGCTGGGCTCATAACCCAGAGGTCGCAGGTTCAAATCCTGTCCCCGCTACGAACGTGAGGGCCCGGCAGTCGCCGGGCCCTCACTGCGTTGCCGACCAGGCGACCAGGCGCCCCGGCTGCTACCGGGCGTCCGGCTCGAAGGTCCGCAGCAGCCGCCCGTCCCGGTCGTAGAGGGCCACCGTGCTGGGCAGTTGCTTCCCGGCGCTCTCGAAGTGCTCCCGGATCCGGGCGATCACCCCGGGCAGGGTGGCGTCGAGGCCGGCCGGCACCGGTGTGGCGGGCTGCCAGTGCATCGTCAGTTCCCAGTGGCGGCCTCTGCCACTGCTGCGCGGTGCGGTGGGCTCGGCCTCCAGGGACAACTCGTCGAGCAGGTCGAGGATGAGGTTCATGTCGCCGCCGTCGATGTGCGCGAAGTTCTCTTCCACCAGGATCTCAGCCATGCCCGCTCCGTACCCTGATACCCGCAGGGACCAACCCTGAGGAGCCCAACCCCTGAAGAGCCCAACCCTGATGAGGCCGGCCCTCGGCGTCAGGCGCCCGTCGACGCAGCCGCCGGGACGACCACCACCGCGTCGCCCACCGGGCGCTCGCCGGTGGCGTCGGAGGGCCTGCTGACCAGGCCGCCTGCCACGGACATGGCCGAGGAGCCGCCGCCGTCGAGGTTCATGGCCGCGACCACGCCGAGCGACCGCAGGGCCTTGGCCTCCTCGTCCAGGCTCAGGCCCTGGCTGTAGCCGGGCTCGCGGCCGTCGGCCTCCAGCAGCACCACGCGGCCCTGCCCGTCCTTGCCGATCACCGTGCGCGGGTTGCGCCGGATGCCCCAGCCGTAGAAGTACGACGGGTCGCCCGGGTGCGCCACGCCGTCGGCGACCGGGTCGATGACCTCGTGGCCGCCTTCGAGCAGCTGCGGGCCGCCGTTGACCACCGAGTCGTGCGGGCCGAAGGTGACCGGGCGGCCGTGCTCGTCGGTCACCCGGGTCTGCAGGGTGACCTGCTGACCGACCTGCACGGCGCCGGCCAGCCAGCCGGACTCGGTGCCGATCGACTGCAGCACCGAGTCGCCGGCCGGTACCGCCGCCCCGTCGCGGGCACCGAGGGAGACCACCCGGCCGCTCGCGTCGAGGACCGCCTGCTCGCCCGGGCCGGCCGGCGGGGCGGCACCGAACTCCGGGGTGAGCAGCACGGATTCGTTCGCGTTAATGCAGGTGACGTCCATCAGCGGCTTGCCGGTGGGCTGCTCACCGGGGTGGCCGCAGTCCCGGATCAGTCCGGCGGGCCGGTTCAGCCCCTGAATGGTGTGCCGGGTGCCACCGGCCGAGACGCTCAGCCGCGTGGTCAGCTTGGCGAACTGCAGCTGCCTGCCGCCGTCGCGCAGGATGGCCGTGATGCGGCCGTCGGTGCTCTCGCGCAGCACCTTGCCGTTCTCCACCACCATGCCCGCCGACTCGCCGGGCGTTCCGTCGCTCGGGCTGATCACGAAGAAGCCGCCGTTCACCGCCGCCAGCGCGCCCGCGGCGGTGGCCAGTTGGCTGGTGGTGCGGCGCCCGGTCATGGTGCCGCCGTGGGATTCCGCGATCGTGCCCTTGAACTGCTCCGGGTCGATGACCAGTTCGTGCAGCACCCAGGGTCCGTCGGCCTGGGTGCTGTCCATCCCGGTGTAGAGGGTGGAGGTGGCGTAGCCGAGCTTCGCGAGGGTGCCCGCGAGCGCCGTGGCCGAGGGCTGGTCGGCGAAGGCCCCGACCCGCACCACGTAGCCCTGCGGACCGCCCGCGAAGTCCTTGAAGGCCGGGCTGTCCTGCTCGCTGACGGCCGGGGCATAGCCGGCGGCGGTCAGCTTGGCGGCGATCGCCTCGGCGTTGGCCCGGCTGCCGAGCACCGACTGCGGGGTGTCGGGGTCCAGGGTGGACGGCACCACACCGGTGGGGACCGCCACGTCGACCGTCCAGTGGTCGGCCGGCGAGACCCTCCCCCGCACGATGGTGGTCAGGCTCACCCCCGGGGCGATCCGCTGGACGCTGCGGGTCTCCGGCAGACCGGCGGCGCCCAGCGGCAGCCCCCGGTGGCCGGCGGCCCGCTCCGGCGCCGCGGCGACGGTGAACGGCGCGATCAACACCAGCAGACCGGCGAGTACGCCCTGGCGCCGCGACATACCTGTGGACATCGTTCTCCTCTGCCGGCCGGTCCGAGCGGGCTCGGGCCGGGCACTGGTGGTTCCGTGTGCACACCAGCCGTACCGGGCCGGGGTGCTGACGGCCCCGAGTATCGTCCATCCCGGCGAACGCCTCCTGACGGCCGGGCGTGGTCGAACCGTCGGCTGTGTGAGCAGCTGAGGTCACGTCAGGGGGTGCCGGCCGGCGGGCAGGGCACACCGGCCACGGGACGGTGCCGCACCCGGACCGCCACCGTGAGGCTGATCAAAGCCGATCAGACGCGGCCGACCGACGTGCCGAGATGCTCCAGGTAGCGGGCGGGGTCCGGGCCGTGGGCGCGGTCCTGGGCTCCGGGCCGAACGTGGGTCAGCTGCCCGTCCGGGGCGATCCGCAGCATGGTGGTGGCGGCGTGCGGCGTGTCGGTGGAACGCAGGCGGTCGGCGTCGGTGATCGGGATGCCGGGGCCGAACATCGCCGCGGCCTGGGCGGCGGTGGCGGCCGGTGGCCGTCCGGTGCGGTTGGCGCTGCTGACGTACAGGCGGGGGTGGCGGGCCAGCAGCCGGCTCAGGGGCTGCCAGCGGGCGCCGAAGAGGAGCAGGTGGCCGCCGCGCAGGGCCGCACCGGCCCAGTCGGGTGGCGCGGCGTCGGCTCGGACCGGCACGAGCAGCGTGACCAGCTCGTCGCGCAGCAGGGTGAGCGCGGTACGCAGGGCACCGGGTCGCAGTTGCAGGGCGGGCACCAGGTCGTGCCAGGCGGTGTCGTGGTGGACCCACAGGGCGACTTCCTGGTCGGCGGGCCGTGCCTTGGCGCTGTTCACGGCCCGGGGTGTCGTGGCGGCGACGACGTAGGTCAGCGGGCTGGGGTTGGGCAGGATCACGGCCTGACCGGCGGTCAGCGCACGGTCGGCGGCGGTGTCGAGCGGGTCAGGGGCGGGCATGGGTGTCCGTTCCGGTGGCGTGGGCGCTGGTCAGGCCGTCCAGGTAGGCGGCGAAGTCGCTGTCGGCGACGACGGCCCGGCCGAGCCGGTAGGCGCGGTCCTTGACCCAGGCCAGGGCGGTGCGGGTCTGGGCGGGGTCGAGGTGGTGGCCGAGCCGTTCGGCGACCGCGTGGAGCACCCGCGCGCTGGCCAGGTGGGTCAGGACCACCGTCGCCGGCAGGCCCAGGTGCTGCTCGGGGTCGTAGGGCTGGAAGGTCCGCGGGTGGGTGAAGGGTGTGCCGGTGGAGATGGTGGCGACCCCGGTGCCCACGATCGGGGTGGTGACGGTCAGCGGCACTCCGGTCTCGGCCGACACCATCCGCGCGATCCCGGGCAGCCGGGTCAGGTCCGGGGCCGTCCACCACGGCCGGCAGTCGGCTCCCAGGACCTGTGCGGCCTTGGCCGGGTCGTGGGCCAGCAGGAAGAGCACCTGCTCGGTGGCCACCATGCCGCTGCGCTCGGCCATGCCCAGCCAGGAACAGGCCGCCACCCGGACGCCGGTCTCCAGCGCGGCCAGCGTGTTGGCCAGCCCCAGGCCCAGGTCGTTGTGCAGGTGCGAGACCAGGACCACGTCCGGGCCCGCGCCCGCCGCGACCCGCGTGAACAGCTCGCGCGTCCGGCCGGGCAGCAGGTCGCCGACCGTGTCGGCCAGCACGATCGTCCCGGCCCCCTCGGCCGTCATCGCCCCCGCGTACTCGGCCACCAGGGCGTGGTCGGCCCGCGGTGCGTCCACCAGGCAGACGTCCACCGCCACACCGTCCGCCAGGTCCACGGCCTCCTTGACCACCTGCAGCCCCTGCGCCAGCGCCGTACGGGCGCCGCAGTGGACCAGGGCCCGCGCGGTCGCCTCCGAAGCCGCCACGATCACCATCACCCGCGCGTGCGCCGCACCGCGCACCGCGCTCAGCGCCAGTCGCACGTCCGCCGTGGTGCCCCGGCAGATCGCGGCCGGGCTCACCGACTCCTGGGCCTCCAGCGCGACCTGACGGGTCGCCTCGAACTCCTGCGCGCAGACCGAGGGGAACCCGGCGGCGAACACCACGTGCCGCGGCCCGTCCGTCCCGAAGACCGCCCCCTGCTCCCGGGCCAGCCGCACCCGGAAGTCCGCGCTCATCAGGGTCTTGGCCTGCGCTCCGTCGCGCGCCGACTCCTCGAAGAACACCATGCGGCCGGCCCGCGCCGACTCCCGTACCGCGTCCATCCCGAGCCCCCGCCCTCCGTGCGGCGGATGCCCACCGCGCAGCCGAAACGCATTCCTCCAGATCGTAGAAGGCGGGACGCACCGCCGGAGCGCCATCGGGGAATGTCGGTGCCGCAGATCCGCGCACACGTCGCCCGGCGTCGCCCCGGGCGGCGGGTGACGCAGCAGCAGGGCGCCGGCCCCGTCACAGCGGATCCGAGTCGTCGGCGGACCCGGACCAGGACCCGGACCCGGACCCGGACCCGGACCCGGACCACGATAGGCAACCGCTATCCGCACCGTGAATGTTTCTCCTTGCCCCGCCCGCACACCGTGGGATTCCCTTCCATCAGGCCCTTCGTCGCCCCACGCCGCATCCGCGCGCCCGTCGGCGACGCCCTCGCCCCCCATCGCCGGGGGCAACCACCGCCCCGTCGGGCGGCCTCTCCCCGGAAGGATCCCCATGACGTCCCGCCTGCGTCTGCTGTCCGTGCCGCTCGCCCTCACCGTGGTGCTCGTCCCGGTCGCCTCCGCCACGGCCGCCTCCGACGGCTCGGCCGGCCACGTGCCCCCGGTGCTCCAGGTGTCCGGGCCGCCGGCCGACCCGGACACCGCGACCGTGCTGCGTCCCGGCGCCAACGGTGGCGTCACCCCGGCCCCGGTCGCGCACCTGCGGCTGGCGCGACTGGACGCGGACGGCTCGGCGCTGCTCGTCGGCGGCTCCCCGCCGGGCGCGCCGCAGAGCGCCGAGCAGCTGCGCCCCGGCGATGTGATCGCCGCCCCCGCCACCGGTGCGACGCCGCACGGCGCGCTGGTGAAGGTGACCGCCGTCCACCCGGGCACGGACGGCTCGACCGCGGTGGACACCGTCCCGGCCACCCTGGTCGACGCGCTGGGCGACGCCAGCGCCGACCTCACCGTGCCGCTCACCGCCGCCGACCTCAAGGTCAGCCCTTCCTCGGCCGGCGGCAAGGTCAACACCGTGGCGGGGCAGGCCGGTTCGCCGGGCGTCAGCTTCGACGTCGACGTGCCGACGCCGCCGGGTGTCGAACCGACCCCGGGCCACGGCTCGGCGCTCCACGCCCAGCTGGACCTCCACCCGGAGCTGCTCTTCTCCTACCAGCGCGCCCACTGGTACGGCGTCGCCCCGTCGAAGGCCGAGATCGGCCTCGCCGGGGACTACAGCCACAGCGTCGAGGTGCACGCCCAGGGATCCGCGGCCTACGACACCGGGCACCAGCCCCTGCACATCCCCGCGGCCGAGGTGAACGTCGACAAGACCGTGTGGCTCGGACCGGTCCCCATCGTCCTCAACCTGAAGGTCGACTACTTCTACGACGTCTCCGCCGACGGGAAGATCACCGTCGACGCCGAGGAACACACCCAGGGCAGGCTGCAGGTCGGCGCCCGCTACGACGCGAACGGCGGCTGGAGCGCCCTGTCCGGCCCCGCCCCCACCAGCAGCGGCAGCTCCTCGCGGATCAGCGGCACCGCCACGGCCAAGGCGGGCATCGGCAGCCACACCGCCCTCGGTCTCTACGGGTCGGTGGGAGTCGCCGCCGACACCCAGCCCTACCTGAAGGCCACCGTCGGCGCACAGGGCGCAGGGAGTGCGCCGAACGCACAGGCGAACTGGGCGCTCTACGGCGGGCTCGACATCACCGGCTCCTTCTTCACCAAGCTGAAGATCTTCGGCACCACGGTCCTCGACAAGGACTGGCAGCTGCCACCCGTGTCCTGGGAGCGGAAGCTGGCCGAAGGGACCGCCTGACACGATCTCGAACCCTCGGTCTCCCAGCTTGCGCGGGCCCGGCCGTGGCGGAGTCCGCCCGCCGGTCCCCCGACCGGATGACGCGCGCATCCACCGCCGGGTGGAGGGGCGCGACCGGCGCCTCGGGTCGGGCGCACGCGGGCTGTCCGGCCGACGAGTCCGGGGCACGGACGTGGGGCGGCTGCTCCTCCGGCGGTTCGGCCGATCAGGTGAGCCGCGCGGGAGGCCGGTCGCGGCACGGTGGGGACAGTACGGAACCTCCTGTCCGGGCTTCGGCGGCTCCGTCACGCGCCCTTCCTCCGCGCGAGCAACGGTCGGTCCAGGCCATGGCCCGGGAACGACGGCGCGGCCCCCATGAACGGAGTCCCCCCATGACCAGCACGAGCAGCACGAGCACCACCGAAACCCACCCCGCCGCCCCCGAGCAGTCCCGGCCGGCCGCTGTCCTCGACGGCCGCGGCCTGGTCGCGCTCTGGACCCCGGCAGCGCACCGACTGCTCGGCTACACCGCCGAGGAGGTCGTCGACCGCCCCGTCGGCCGGCTGCTCCGCGCACCGCTGCCGGCGCCCGTACGGCGGGCCGTGGCCGAGGGGCACTCCTGGTACGGCCTGCTGTGGGCCCGACACCGCGACGGCCATTCGATCGAGATCGGCGTCGAGGCCCACCCCTGCCGGACCGGGGACGACCGCTGGCGCTGGGTACTGCTCCTCGAACCCGCCGAGCGCCGGGTCGCCCGCCTGGTCGAACGCGCCTTCACGCAGTCCCCGATCGCCACCTCGCTCTACGACACGCAGGCCCGACTGGTCCGGGCCAACCCCCAGATCGTCGAACTGGCCGGGCAGGACGAGGCGGAGATGCTCGGCCGGCGGATCGACGAGATCCACCCCTTCCCCCCGTTCCTGGAGTTCGCCGAACTCCAGCGCCAGGCCCTGCGCACCGGCAGGCCCACGCACACCAGAATGGTCAGCCCCCCGCCCAGCGGCGGCCGGGAACGCGCCTGGGACGTCTTCATGACCCCGCTGATCGACGAGACCGGCACGGTGAGCGGAGTCAGCGCCTCAACCATCGACGTCTCCCTGGAACACCGGGCCCGGCAAAGGCTGTTGCTCGCCACCAGCGCCTGCGACCGGATCGGCAGCACGCTGGACGCCACCCGCACCGCCCAGGAACTGGCCGACACCCTGGTCGGCCGGTTCGCCGACTTCGCCGCCATCGACCTGTACGAGAGCCTGCTGCGGCCCGGCCGACCGGCCGCCGACCAGGCCGACAGCACCCTGCTGCGCTGCGCGCAGGCGTCGGTCCTCGAAGGCTGCCCCGAAAGCCCGGTTCTGCCGGGCCAGTTGGCGCTCCACCCGCCGCTGCCTCCGTTCCTCGCCGCGCTGCGCGGCGCCGGGCCGTCACTGCACCAGCTCGGGCCGGCCGAGGCCGTCATCCTCTCCCCCACCCCGGGCAGTCCCCGGCCGCACTCCCTGCTGCTCGTGCCGGTCACCGCGCGCGGCGTGACCCTGGGCGTGGCCGCCATCCTGCGCCATCAGCGGCCGGAACCGTTCGACCAGGACGACCTGCTGCTCGCCGAGGAGATCGTCACCCGGGCCGGGACCTGCATCGACAACGCCCGCCGCTACGCCCACGAACGCGACATCTCGCTCGCCCTGCAGCGCACCCTGCTGCCGCACCACACCCCCGAGCAGGACGCGCTCGACGTCGCCTTCCGCTACCTGCCCGCCCACAACGGACGCGACACCGGCGGCGTCTGGTTCGACGTCATCCCGCTGTCCGGCACCCGCGTCGTACTCGTCGCCGGAGACGTCACCGCACGCGGGATCAACGCCTCCGCCACCACCGGCCGGCTGCGCACCGCGGTGCGCGCCCTGGCCGATCTCGACCTGCCGCCCGACGAACTCCTCGCCCACCTCGACGACCTCGTCACCCAGCTCGACCGCGAGGAGCGCCGCCCGGCCCAGCGGGAGCCCGCGGACACCTCGGCCGGCATCGGCGCGACCTGCCTCTACGCCGTCTACGACCCGGTGGCCCGCCGCTGCACCCTGGCCAGCGCCGGACACCCCGCTCCGGCCCTGCGCCGCCCCGGCGCCCCGGCCGAATCCGTCCCGCTGTCCGCCGGACCGCCGCTGGGCACCGGCGCGATCACCTTCGAGACCACCGAGACCGAACTCCCCGAGGGCTCGGTGCTCGTCCTCCACAGCGGCTACCGCCGCACCCCGCCCGGCGCCGGAGCACAGACCGTGCGGCAGGCGCTGTCCATCGCCCAGGGCAGCCCGGACCAGACCTGCGACCAGGTGCTCCGAGCCCTGCGCTCCGAGGACGACGTCGCGGTGCTGACCGCCCGGACCCGCGGCATCGCCCCCTCCCGGGTGGCGACCTGGCAGCTCCCCGCCGACCCCGCGGTGGTGGCCGAGGCCCGCGCGAAGGTGGGCGCGCTGCTGACCGCGTGGGACCTCGCGGACCTGGCCTTCACCACCGAACTGGTCGTCACGGAACTCGTGACCAACGCCATCCGCTACGGCCGCACTCCCATCGAACTGCGCCTGGTCCACGGGCGCCGGCTCATCTGCGAGGTCTCCGACGCGGCAGCCGCCTCACCGCGCCTGCGCCGGGCCCATCCGGACGACGAGGGCGGGCGCGGCCTGTACCTGGTCGCCCAGCTCACCCAGCGCTGGGGCTCCCGCTTCACCGCCGACGGCAAGACCATCTGGACCGAACAGGACCTCGTGCCGCAGCTCTGACACCCGGACCGAGCGCACTCGGCCACCGCTCCGACACCCGGACCAAGCCCACCCGGCCGCCACTCCGACACCCGGACCAAGCCCACCCGGCCGCCACTCCGACACCCGGACCAAGCCCACTCGGCCACAGCTCCGACACCCGGACCGAGCCCACCAGGAGGCACCCGCCATGACCACCACACCGAACAGCGCCGGCCTGTCCCTGCGGCAGCTCGAGTACCTGGTCACCACGGTCGGCGAAGGCCGGCTGAACCGGGCCGCCCGGCAGCTGCACGTGACCGAGCCGACCCTCTCCCAGCAGCTCAGGGCCCTGGAACGGGCAGTCGGCACACCGCTGCTGGTGCGCGGGGCCGACGGTGTGCGGCCGACCGCGGCGGGCGAGGCGTTCCTGCCGCACGCGCGCTGCGCCCTGCACAGCGCCGAACGCGCGCGGGCCGAGGCACGGGCGGTCCAGCAGGGCCGCGGCCGCACCGTCCGGCTGGCCGTCCTGCCCTCGCTCCTGCCCGGGCTGCTCACCGCGCTGGGCTCCTGGGCACAGGCCAGACCCGGCGTCGACCTCCTCGTGGAGACGCAGCCGACCGGCGAGCGGCTGCGCGAGCAGCTCACCGCCCGCGCCGTCGACCTGGCCCTCGCGCCCCGCCCGCCGGGCTGGAGCGGGGCGGTGTGGCCCGTGCACACCGAGGAGCTCGTCCTGCTCTGCCCGGCGGACGACCCGCTGCGCGGCCGCCGCGTGCCGCCGACGGACCTGCTCGACCGCCGCTGGATCTGCTACGGCGAAGAACCCTGGCAGCCGCTGCGGTCGACCGGGCGCACAGAGCGCTTCGGCGGCGACCGGGCCGCCTCGGTCCTGCGGGTCCCCTGCGCCCGGGCCGCCGTGGACCTCGCCGCGAGCGGGGCGGGACTCACGGCCGTACCGGCGCACATCCTGCCCCCGGAGCTGCGCTCCCGGGTGATCCACACCGATCCGGTCACCCGCCGGGAGATCACCGTGTTCGCCGGCCCGCAGGCACCGCCCGAAATCCTGGCGGACGGCGCCCTGCTGGCCGCCGACGCCGCCACGCGGCTGCCGCCCGACGACCCGCACAGCGGACCTGCCACCTGACCCGGGCAGGTGCGATCCGACAGCCATCCGGGCGAGACGCACCGCCGATGCCACCGGCCACCGGCCCGCGCCACGCCCGGGCCGCTACCGTGAGGCCGGTGCCGCGGCACCGGCCGGCTCCGGCGGCGGGCCGCCCCACCGTGCCCGTGCGAACCCGGCCGATTGGTGTGCGATGACGACCCGGTGGCGTGATCACCAGCTCAGCGGGATGGCCGAGCTGACCTACCGCTATGTCGCCTGGCTGCGGCTGCCCTTCCTGGTCCCGCTGCTGCTGGCCGGCTGGGACTGGCCCGGTCATGCGGTGAGCGTCTGGTTCTACGTCACCCTGGCGGCCTACGCCGCGTGGGCCGTGGTGCGGCTGGTGACCGTCTACCGGCCGCCACCGGGCGGCCTGCGCGGCGCGGTGGGAGCCGCCGTCGTCGACGTCGTCGCGGCCGGCACGCTCTCGGCGCTCTCCGGCGGCCAGGCCTCCGCGGTGCGCTACGCCTACTACGTGCTGCCGATGGCCAGCGTGCTGTGGCAGCTGCCGCGGGTGACGGCCTGGCTCGGCGGGATCTGCGTCCTGGCCTACGCGGTGCTGGCGATCCCCACCCTGGCCAACGGCCCCTCCTCGGGCCGCTGGACGGTGGTCGTGGACGAGGCCTACCTGCTGTGGGACGTGCTGACCTGCGTCCTGGTCGCCGAACTGCTGCGCCGTCAGGCCGCCTCGGTCGGCCAACTGCTCGACACCCGCGAGTCGCTGCTGCGCGACGCGCTGGCGGCCGAGACCCGCGAACGCACCGAACTGGCCGACGCCCTGCACGACAGCGCCGTGCAGAACCTGCTGGCCTCGCTGCACGACCTGGAGGACGCCCAGGAAGCGTCGCCCTCCCCCGCGCTGGACCGGGTCGAGGCCGAAGTGCGGCGCACCGTCCAGGAGATCCGCGACGTCACCTTCGAACTGCACCCCCAGGTCCTGGCGTCCATCGGGCTCTCGGCGGCGCTGCGCAGCCTCGGCGAACGCTCCGCCCGCCGGGGCGGTTTCACCGTCCACTACGAGCTGACCCCGCGCGGGGAGGTCCCCGACCAGGCGCTGCTCTACTCCGCGGCCCGCGAACTGCTCAACAACACCGTCAAACACGCGGCCGCCGACAACGTCTGGCTCTCCCTCAGGCCCGAGAGCGGCGACACCGTGCTGACGGTGCGCGACGACGGCGCGGGCTTCGACCCGGCGATCATCCAGTCCCGCCTGCGCGACGGCCACATCGGCCTGGCCAGCCACTACATGCGGGTCGAAAGCGCGGGCGGCCGCTTCACCGTGGACAGCACCCCGGGCGGACCCACCACCATCGAGGTCCGCCTCCCGGCCCAGCCCTCGGGCCGGTCCCCAGGACGAGGTGACTAGCCGAACGCACCACAGACCTGCCAGGCTCCGCCCACCGGGATCCGGCCCGCGCTACGGGGAGTGGTAGTTTGGGGGCTTCCGACCTACTGCGTCACGCCTACGGCGTCGCGCAACCCGGGTCGGGGTGGCTGTGCCTCACCTCCCCGCCGCTCAGTGCCCTTCGACGGGCTGTGCGGCCCGGCACGACGGTCAGGGCCACCAGGTTCTCCCGCAAGGTTCCGCACCATGGATGTCGTCCTCGACAGGACCGCGCACGCCCGTCCGCCCGCGCCCGACGCTCCCCCGCCGCCCGCTGGGCCCCCGCTCCCGGACCGTCCGCCCGCCGCGGCTCGGCTGGCCGCGTTCGTCGCGCTGACCAAACCACGGATCATCGAGCTGCTGCTGGTGACCACCATCCCCGTGATGTTCCTGGCCGCCCGGGGCGTCCCCGACCTGGCGCTGGTCCTGGCCACCTGCACCGGCGGCTACCTCTCCGCGGGCAGCGCCTGCGCGTTCAACATGTACCTCGACCGGGACATCGACGCACGGATGGACCGCACCGCGGGCCGGCCCCTGGTCACCGGGGTGGTCTCCCCGCGCGAGTGCCTGGTCTTCGCCAGTGCGCTCGCCCTCGCCTCGGTGGGCTGGCTCTGGGTCCTGGTCAATCCGCTCTCGGCGCTGCTCGCGTTCGGCGCGCTGCTGTTCTACACGGTGGTCTACACCATGCTGCTCAAGCGGCGCACCTCGCAGAACATCGTCTGGGGCGGTATCGCGGGCGCCATGCCGGTCCTGATCGGCTGGTCGGCCGTGACCGACTCGGTGTCCTGGACGGCGGTGGCGCTCTGCCTGGTGGTCTTCTGCTGGACCCCGCCGCACTACTGGCCGCTGTCGATGAAGACCCGGGCCGACTACGAGCGCGTGGGTGTGCCGATGCTGCCGGTGGTGGCCGGCACCACCGTGGTGACCCGTCAGATCGTGCTGTACAGCTGGGTGATGGTCGCCGTGTCGCTCTCACCGTGGCCGCTCGGCCAGGTGGGCTGGTGCTACACCTGCGCGGCCGTCGCGCTCGGCGCCTGCTGGCTGCGCGAAGCCCACGCGCTGCACGCCCGGGCCAGGGCCGGCCTGCGTGGCGCGCGGCTGAAGGAGATGCGGCTCTTCCACTGGTCGATCAGCTACATCTCCCTGCTGTTCACCGCCATCGCCGTCGATCCCTTCCTGCGCTGACCAGGCGCACCGGCCCTGGTACGGGACCCTGTCACCCCGGCCCTCCTGGCATCGGCCGACCGGCTGACCAGGCCGCACAGTTGAACAGCTGATCAGGATCCGCTGGTCGCGAGGTACGCGCGCCAGCCGCCGTGGTGGGTGATGTCCGTTCCCGTGGATGCCGCGTACGAGTCGCATTGGAAGCCCAGCACCCAGGTGCCCTCGGCGAGTTCGATCCGCCCCAGGGACATGGGAGCGGGCAGGGCGGCCAGGAAGCGGCCGAGGGCGGCGGGCGAGAGGGTCCAGCGTTCTCCGGTGATCGGGCCTCCTGCGCCCGGGCCGACACGCACGAGGCCGGGCCTCGCCGGGTCGGTGGTCAGCGCGGTGAGGCGGTAGGCAGCGGTCGTGGTGACCTCGCCCGCGTAGCGTGCGCCAGTGTCGGTGAGCTGGTGGCTGAGGGGCTGGCCGCGCAGGTGGGCACCGAAGACGGCGAGGTCGACGCCGGTGTCGGGCAGGGGGGTCGGGTCCTGTTCGCCGGTGAGGCGGGCGGCGATGTCGAGGGCCGGCTGGTCCTCGAAGGCGCGGGTGACGACGCTGACGCCGAAGGGGCTGCCGTCGGCCCCGCCGGCGGGGACGGCGACGGCGGCGAGGTCGAGGAGGTTGACGAAGTTGGTGTAGGTGCCCAGCCGGGAGTTGATGGTGACGGGGTCGGCCTGGACGGCGGCGATGTCGGGATGCTCGGTGGTGGTCGGCAGGAGCAGTGCGTCGTAGCCGGACAGGAGGCGGTGGGCGAGCGCCTTGTACACGTCGAGGCGTTCCTGGTCGGCGGCCAGGGCATGGGCGGGCAGTTCGGCGGCGGCGAGGATGATCCCGGCCACGGTGGGGTCGGCGGCCGACGGGTCACGGGCGATGAACTCGCCCACCCCGGCGTAGCGTTCGGCGACGAGTGCGCCGTCGTAGAGGAGTCGTGCCGCCTGCAGCAGGGGTGAGACGTCGATGACGGCGGCCTCGGCGCCGGCGGCCTCCAACCGCTCGACGGCCGCATGGAAGGCGGCCCGTGCCTGCGACGAGAGCGGCGCGAGGTCCTCGTCCCTGGGGATCGCGACGCGTGGGTGATCCGGGGCCGACAGGCGTACGTCGTCCGGCCAGCGGCGGCTCAGCGGGTCGCTCCCGTCGGGGCCGATCATGACGGCCAGGGCCCGCTGGGCATCGGTGAGGGTGCGGGCGAAGACGGTGACGGCGTCGTAGGAGCGGGCGGCGGGGACGACTCCGGTGGTGGGGACCAGTCCGAGCGTGGGCTTGATGCCGACGATGCCGTTGAGGGCGGCGGGGACGCGGCCGGAGCCGGCGGTGTCGGTGCCGAGGGCGATGTCGGCGATGCCCAGTGCGACGGCGACCGCCGATCCGGAGCTGGAACCGCCGGAGATCTTCTCGGGGCGCAGGGCGTTGCGGACGGGGCCGTGGGGGCTGCGGGTGCCGACCAGACCGGTGGCGAACTGGTCCAGGTTCGTCTTGCCGAGGACGAGCGCGCCCGCGTCCAGCAGCCGCTGCACGGCGGGCGCCGAGCTGCCCGGCGTGTAGGCGTAGCCGGGGCAGGCTGCGGTGGTGGGCAGGTCGGCCACGTCGATGTTGTCCTTGACGGCCACCAGTGTGCCGGCCAAGGGCAGTTCGGCCCCTGCGGCGATCCGCCGGTCCAGCTCGCGGGCCTGCGTCAGTACGTCGGTCTCGGGGCGCAGGGTGATCCAGATCTCGGGCCGGTCGGCTTCGGCGATGCGCCGGTAGGCGTCGGTGACGCGCTCGGCGCAGCTGACGGTCGGGGCCTGGGTCATGCGGATTCCTCTCCTACGACGGTTTCCACGCCGGTTTCCTTGCCGGCTTCCACGCCGGTTTCCACGACGACGGCCAGCGGGATGCCGGCGTCGATCTGCTGTCCGGTGGTGACGAGCACGTCGGCGACGACGCCGTGGGCGGGGGCCCGGACCACGACCTCCATCTTCATGGCTTCCAGCACGAGCAGCGGCTGGCCGGGTACGACACGCGCTCCCGGCCGGGCCTCGATCTTCCACACGGTCGAACTGAGCGGTGCCTCGACCAGGATGCTGCCCGGATCGAGGGTCAGGGAAGCGGCGTCCTGGGCGACGGCTTCGGGTGCCTCGCGGGGGGCGAACTCACCCGCCTGCTCCCACGCCTGACGTTCCGCCTCGAAGGCGGCCGCCTGGCGGGCACGGAAGGCCGCGATGCTGTCGGCGTTCTCGCGCAGGAACCTCTCGTGCTCGCCGAGGGAGAAGGTGCCGGGACGGATGTCCAGGGCGGTGCGTCCGGCGCTCAGGTCGGCGCGGATGTCCGCGAGTTCCTCCGGGCTCACCGGGTGCCAGACGATGCGGTCGAAGAAGCGCAGCAGCCAGGGCTCGCCGTCCGCGAAGGAGCGGGGCGGGCGCAGGCCGCCCCAGACGGGGACGGTGCGGCCGATGAGCTGGTAGCCGCCGGGGCTCTCCATGCCGTAGACGCACAGGTAGGCGCCGCCGATGCCGACCCCGCCCTCGGCGGTCCAGGTGCGGGCCGGGTTGTACTTCGTGGTGACCAGGCGGTGACGCGGGTCGAGCGGCGTGGCGGCGGGGGCGCCGAGGTAGACGTCGCCCAGCCCGAGCACGAGGTACTGGGCGGCGAACACGGCCCGCCGCACGTCGTCCACGCTGTCCAGGCCGTTGATGCGGCGGATGAACTCGAGGTTGGACGGGTTCCAGGGCGCGTCGTCGCGGACCGAGGCCGTGTAGCGGGCGATGGCCTCCCGGACGGTGGGGTCGTCCCAGGAGAGCGGGAGGTGGACCTCCCTGCTGGGCACGGTCAGCCCGGCGGTCGCGGGGAGCTGGTCCTCCGCCTCCTGGAGCAGACCGAGGAGGGTGCGCAGGGGCAGCGCGTCGGGGTCGGTGTGCAGGTGCAGGGAGCGCACGCCCGGGGTGATGTCGATGAGCCCCGACGGGCGCAGTGCGTGCAGGTGCTGGGCGAGGGCGTGCACGCGCATGCGCAGCGCCAGGTCGAGCGTCATCGGACCATACTCGACCAGGATGTTGTCCTCGGCGCCGCGCCGGTACGTCACCTCGGGGGTGGTACCGGTGGCCGGGCGGCGGGCGATGACGCCGTCGTCGCCGTCCGGGCCGGCGCTCGCCGGGAGGGCGAGCAGGGCGGGGGCGCGGCGCAGGGCGTCGGCGGTCGTCTCGCTGACGGGAACGAAGCGCACGGTGTCGCCGGGACGCAGCTGCCCGGTCTTCCAGCGCTCGGCGCGGACGATGGTGACGGGGCAGGCGAAGCCGCCGAGGCTGGGGCCGTCCGGGCCGAGGATGGCGGGCGTGTCGCCGGTGAAGTTGACCGCGCCGACGGAGTACGCGGTGTCGTGGACGTTGGAGGGGTGCAGGCCGGCCTCGCCGCCGTCCGGCCGGGCCCATGCGGGCCGCGGACCGATGAGCCGTACGCCGGTGCGGGCGGACTGGGCGGAGACCTTCCAGTCCGTCTCGTAGACGGTGCGCAGGCCGTCGCGGGTGAGGAAGTCCGGTGCGGGGTGCGGGCCTTCGCTGACCGCGATCCGCCAGTGGGCGGTGAGGTGCGGGCGGTCCGCCACTGGCACCCCTGACGGGGCCGGGGCGTCGGCGGCGGGCGCCGCCGGGCGCAGGACGTCACCGGTGCGCAGCGCCCGACCGGCGTGCCCGCCGAAGGCACCGAGGGTGAAGGTGGCGGCGCTGCCGAGGTAGTCGGGGGTGTCGAGGCCGCCGCGGACCAGGACGTAGGTCCGCATGCCGGGGCCCTTCGCGGTGCCCACGTCCAGCACCTGACCGTCCGTCAGTTCCAGTGGCTGCCACTGCTCGACGGGCCGGCCGTCGACCCGGACCTCGGCCCGTGCGCCGGTCACGCAGACCACCGCCGGGTGGGAGAAGCGCAGGGCCGCTCCGTCCAGCGTGCACTCCAGGCCCGGCGCGCCCTCGGGGTTGCCGACCGCGGTGTTCCCGAGGCGGAAGGAGAGGTCGTCCATCGGACCGCCGGGCGGGATGCCGACCTCCCAGTAGCCGGTGCGCCCGGGCCAGTCCTGCACGGTGGTCTGCGCGCCGCCGCGCACGACGTCGATGCGCGGACGCGGATCGGTGATGCCCGCGAGCGTGGCGGTGGTGTGCCGGGCGGCCCGCACCTCGGGCGCGCGGCAGGCCGCGCGGAGCAGGCCGAGGTTGGTCTCCACGCCGTCGATCCTGGTGTCGGCCAGGGCCTGCGCGAGGCGGTCGAGGGCCTCGGCCCGGCTGCCGCCGGTCGCGATGATCTTGGCGATCATGGGGTCGTACGCCGTGGAGATCCGCTGCCCGGTCTCGGCCCAGCCGTCGACGCGGACGCCGTCGGGGAAGCGGACCCGGGTCAGCAGGCCGGAGCTGGGCCGGTGGTCGCGGGCGGGGTCCTCGGCGTAGATCCGGGCCTCGACCGCGTGGCCGCGCGGGACCGGTTCGTGCAGGAAGCCGGTCTCGCCGCGGGCCAGGCGCAGCATCCAGGCGACCAGGTCGATGCCGTGGATCTCCTCGGTCACCGGATGTTCGACCTGGAGGCGGGTGTTGACCTCGAGGAAGTACGCTTCCTGGCGCGCGGGGTCGTAGACGAATTCGACGGTGCCGGCGGAGCGGTAGTCGACCGACGCGCACAACTCTCGTGCCGCCGTGTGGAGTCGGTCCCTGACGTGGGAGGGGAGGTCCGGTGCCGGGGCTTCCTCCAGGACCTTCTGGTGGCGGCGCTGCAGGGAGCAGTCGCGGTCGCCGAGCACGGCGATCCCGCCGGTGCCGTCGCCGAAGACCTGCACCTCGACGTGGCGGGCGCCGTCGACGTACCGCTCCAGGAAGACCCCGCCGTCACCGAAGCTGCCCTGGGCCAGGCGGGCGACCTGGGTGAACGCCTCCCGCAGCTCCCGCGGTCCGGCACAGGCCCGCATGCCGATGCCGCCTCCGCCGCCGGTGGCCTTGAGCATGACCGGGTAGCCGATCGTCTCCGCCGTCCTCAGCGCCTGCGCGTCGTCGGCGAGCAGGCCGCTGCCGGGCAGCAGGGGAACTCCGGCCGCGAGCGCGGCGGCCCGGGCGCTGTGTTTGGCGCCGAAGACCTCCAGCTGGGCCGGGGCGGGGCCGACGAAGACCAGGCCGGCCGCCTCCACCGCGGAGGCGAAGGAGGCGCTCTCGGAGAGGAAGCCGTAGCCGGGGTGGATCGCTCCCGCGCCGGTGGCCAGGGCTGCTTCCAGGACCAGGTCGGCGCGCAGGTAGCTGTCGGCGGCGGGGGCCGGGCCGAGTCGTACGGCCTCGTCGGCCATGCGGACGTGCGGGGCGGTGCGGTCGGCGTCGGAGTACACCGCCACCGTGCGCAACCCCAGGGCGTGTGCGCTGCGCAGGATGCGGCAGGCGATCTCGCCGCGGTTGGCTACGAGCAAGGTGTCGAACACGATGGCGGCTCCTCCGCAGGGGGCGACAGGGCGGCGGTTGACGCGCCGCCGGTGTCTCGGGGTCAGACGGTGATCGGCTGTGCGGGCAGCGGGGTCAGCCGGTGGTCGGCTGTGCGGGCAGCACGTGGTCGCCGGCCTTGTCGGTGCTCAGGCACAGCGAGCAGACGGCCGCTTCATGGGTGGCACAGGCGGTCGGCGTGCACGGCCATCTGGGTCATGGCGCGCTGGGCGCGTTCCAGCACCACGGCCATCGAGTCGCCGACATGGGCGTGCAGGGCCCGGTAGCCCTCGTCGAGGCGTCCGTCGCGGACCAGCTCCATGATCCCGATGTGCTCGGCAATGGTCGTCCCGACACGGTCGGGGGTGAGGAAGTCGTACATCCGCACCCGGCGGATGCGCTCGCCGACCGCCACCAGGGCGTCGGTGAGCGCGGGGTTGCCGGAGGCGCGGGAGAGTTCGGCGTGGAAACGCTCGTCCTGCACGACGAACCGCGGGTCGGGCGCCGGGGGGCTCTCCCGCATCGCGTACCAGCGGTCCAACTCGGCCGCGATGACCGCCGGATCGTGCCGGACCGAGGGGTCCTCGATCGCCCGCGCGACGCCGCGCAGTTCCAGGGTGACCCGGAGCTCGTAGAAGTCCTTCAGCCGCGCGAGGTTGGGCACGGTGACGAAGAAGCCGCCGTCTGCCCGCTCGATCAGCCCGTCGGACACCAGCCGCGCCAGTGCCTCGCGCACCGGGGTGCGTGACACCCCGAACCGTGCCGCGAGCCGCACTTCGGCCAGCCTCTCGCGCACGCCGAACTCGCCGTCGAGCACGGCCGCGCGGAGCTTCGCGTAGACCGTCTCACGCAGTGAGGGCGCGGGCAGCACCCCCGGTGCGGGCAGCACCCCCGCATCCGGCGCGGTGTCCGAAGGCGTATACAGCGTCGCATCCATGAACGGACACGCTAGGAACCGCTTGTTTCCCAAGAGCCCGAGCGGCGTGAACGGTTCGTTACCGGCACCTCACCCGCACCCCACGTGGACGCCGCGTCCCAGGCCCCCCGCCGCACGTGCCCGGTCGCCCGCCGAGCCCTGACGGAGCACGGCGTCGTCGTCGCGCGCCGCGAGATGGTCGACCGGGGCGTCGCCGGCATCGAAGACGAGATGAACATGGGTGTCTATCAGCCCCGGCAGGATCCAGGCGTCCGCGCCGTGGTCGATGACCTCGGCACCCTCCGGGGGCCGGGCACCGGTCGTGTCGACGGCCTTGATCCGGCCGTCCTCGACCAGCACCGTGCCGGGCCCCAGCGCCGTCGTTCCGTCGAACAGGCCACCGGCCCGCAGTGCCTTCAGCATCGGCCCGTCCCTTCGTCCGGCTCCGGGAAACGGGCACAGGGATGCGCCGCACGCCTCCCGGGCGATTGACCGTGCCATCCATCGAACCCGCCCACCCCGCAGGCGGCCCTCCCCCGATCGGCCGACCCGGCGCCTGAAGCGACCGTCGGCCGGACGGTTCGGCGGTCCGCGGCCGGGATCAGGGCCGGCGTCAGGCCCGTACGCGCGTCAGTCGTGCCGTGAAGGACGGTGCGGGAAGGTCTTTCACCAGGGCGATCGGTACGGTCGGGGCGTCCGGTCCGCTGCCCACCGTCACCGCACCGACCGTGGTACCGGCCTTCGCTCCGTGTGGCGGGGGTGTGCCGTGGTCGCCGAGCGTGACGCCCAGCTGTTGGCCGGGAGTCCCGAGCGCGTTGAGGTCTTCGGTCGCGGCGACCGGTGTCCGGCCGCCCAGCTTGTCGTCGATGTAGCCGACGACCTGGCCCTTCCTGATGACGGTGGCCGATGTCAGGGCGTTGCGGACAGCGTCGATGATCTTCTTGCTGTTGTCCTGGACCAGGACGAGGCTGTTGGAGCCGTAGGGATCGGCTCCTTGGACGTGCTGGTCCAGCATGGTGCCGAGGATCAGCCGGTCCTTCCCGGCCACCGTCTTGTAGGCCGCCCAGGAGAGGGTTCCGCCGGCCGCGGTGTTGGAGCCGGTCTTGATCCCCCGCACGCTCGAACCGGACAGGAGGAGACGGTCGTTGTTGTTGTTGATCCGCTGGGGAAGGCCCGGAATATCGGCGTTGGGCATGGCGACGACCTGGCGGAAGGCATCGAACTTCATCACCGCCTCGGCCAGCTTCAGCTGGTCGACCGCGGTGCTGACGGTTCCCTGGTCCAGGCCGCTCGGATCGGTGTAGGTCGTGTTCGCCAGTCCCAGCTCCCGCGCGGTGTCGTTCATCTTCGTGACGAAGGCCGTCTCGGAGTCGGAGGCGGTGTCCCAGCGCGCGAGCAGCCGGGCGACGTTGTTGCCCGAGGGGATCATCAGCATCCTGAGCATGTCCTGCTCGCTGAACTGCTGTCCCACCGTGAGTCCCTCGATGCGCGACTCGTCCTTCGCCGTGCCCTCCTGAACCGCCTTCGCGTCGACCGTGATCTGCGGCCCGCTGTCGTCCCTGTCTTTCAGGGGGTGGTCCCGCAGCACTATGTAGGCCGTCATGACCTTGGCCACGCTGGCGGTGGGAACGGGCTTCTGCTCGCCGAAGGCTCCGACGGTGCCCGACCCGGCGACGGTGACCGCGGCCTGTCCGTGCTCCGGCCACGGCGGGGAGAACGCGTCGCCCGGGAACGAGAACGACGACTGCGCGTCAACACCCACCAGGGCCAGGGCCGGGAGGGGCCGCAGCTCCTGGACGACCCCGAGAGCGGTACCCAGTGCCACCACCGGTGCCCCGTAGATCGCGGTCCTCCGCACCAGCCCGCGCCGTGCGGTCCGGCGCGGCGCGTTCGTGCAGCCGGGACTCCCGCTGTCCCTCGACACGGCAGGCTCCGACGAGCCGTGGGCGCCGAAAAGGTCGTTCGCCATGGTTGTCTGCTCCTCCTCAGTACCGGTGTGCGGAGTCGGATCGCTCGGGCGTGAGCACTCCACGGCGGCCCGGAGGCGTATCCATGGTGTGTCTTCTCTCCGCTTCTGCAGGCCACCGGCACAGTGGTGCCCTTTTCAGGACATCTGGGTCTGTTCTTCCCTTATCGGGACGCAGCTCCACGCGAATCCGTTCCCGGCTGCCCCAGGTCCGCCCGTCCACACCGCCGATCCACCCACCCCCTGGTGCCCGGTCCGGCCATCGCGGGGCAGGAAAGCCCCGGTCGCCGGACGGGAGGCCCAACGCCGATCAGGGCGCCGAGTCGGGCACATCCGGACTCTTCGCGAATGCCTCGGTGGGTGTCATGGGGATGCCGTCCAGGTTGGCGGTTCGGAAGGTGCTGACCTGGGCGCAGCCGCTGGAGTCGTCGGCAGTCGCGGGGTTGGCGCTGCTCAGCGCCGTCCGGGGGTCGACCGGTGCGGGCGCTGAGGGGGTGAAGGGTGCGGACGGTGGCACGGCGGAGGGCTCGGCGGTGGGGGTGGTCGCCGTGGAGGGGGCCTGGGTCGCGGCGGCGGAGTCGTCTCCGCTGCCGGTGGTCAGCGGCTGGTCGTTGATGATCGTGGTGAAGAGGTTCTTCGCGGCCGGGGAGACCAGGACGCGGTTGGGATTCGAGGGGTCGGGCTGGTTCTGCATGGTGGCGAAGGTGATCCGGTCCATGGGCACCTTGTTGAGGTCGTCCGCCAGGCCCACCAACTGCGTGATGCTCTTGAGGCCGTCATCGACCGTCAGCGCCTTGGTGGCGGCGTTCGCCAGCGAGAGGACGGCGGCCGGGTTGGTCATGGTCCCGGCGCTCTTGAGCTGGCGGACCATCGAGCCGAGGAACATGTGCTGGGCCACCGTGCGCCCCAGGTCGCCGCCGTCACCGAAGCCGTGGCGCGTGCGGACGAACTGCAGCGCGGACATGCCCTGGAGGGTGTGGGTGCCCTTCGTCAGCTTGAGGTGCGAGTCGGGATCGTAGACGTTGTCACTCACGCAGACGGGCACGCCGCCGATCGCGTCCGACATCTGCACGACGCCGGTGAAGTCGACCATCATGAAGTGGTCGATGGGTATGCCGGTCACCTGGTGCACGGCGGCCACCGCGCAGCCCGGCCCGTAGTCCAGGGTGCTGTTGATCTGCCCGAACCGCGCCTTCATCGATGTCTTCTTCTGGCTGTCGGTGCAGGCCGGCAGGTCGGTCATGGTGTCGCGCGGGATGCTCAGCACCGTGGCGTTGCTGCGGTCCGCCGAGACGTGCAGCACCATCTGGACGTCGGCGTTGGCGCCGGGGCCGCAGTCGCCGCCGATCGCGCAGTCGGCCGCGTTGTCACGGCTGTCGGAGCCGATCAGCAGGATGTTGATCGGGGTGCGGCCGAAGGCGTCGGGCTTCTCGTGTCCCGCGTCGCCCGAGGTGCCGGCGAAGAGCGGCGCGTGCTTGATGTTGCCGTTCAGCTTCTCGTAGAGGTAGCCGAAGGCCCCGGCGGTCACCAGGACCAGGCCGGCCGTGGTGCAGGCCAGGATCCGCAGGCCCCGGCGCCTGGGTTTCCTCCTGCTCCTGCGCGCCGCCGCCCGGCCACCGCCCGCCTCGGCGCTCTGCGTACCGCGGTGCACACAGTGCCTGCCGCCCGAGGCGCTCGCTGGTGTGTTCGTCATGCCCGCCCATCCTCGTTCGTCGACCGGTCCGGCCTGCACAGCGCGGTGGGCCGGACCGCTCGCCCACCGGCCGAGGGAGCGAGGTGCTGGTGATGGCACCCCGCTCCCCCTGGCGTCGGCTCAGACCTGGTAGCGGCCAGGGGCGAGCAGGTGCAGGTGCTCGGCGACCCGGTCCGAGGTCCGCTGCAGCCCCTCGGCCAGGTCGACCCGGGGCTGCCAGCCGGCCAGGCGCACCAGAGTGCTGCCGATGAAGCCCTCGGCGCCGGTGACGAGCATCGTGCGCCCGCTCCAGTCGTGCGTGGTGATGGGGCTGTCCATGGGGAACTCCGTACTGTGCGGGTCGGGTTGGCGGTTCACTGGGACCAGGCGGAGGGCAGCCAGGAGGAGTGGCAGTCGGCGGGCGCCACCGGGTAGGGCACGGGGGTCTGGCCGATGGTGCGCAGGACCTTGGCGGCGAGCAGGTCGGCTGCCTGGGCGTGGGTGCCGGGGTCGGCGGCGCGGCTCATGGTGAGCAGGCGGGTGGGGTCGGCGAGCAGTGGTTCGATGAGGGTGGCGAGTGCGTCGCCGGTGCAGGCGTGGTCGGGGAGGAGGAGGCCGGCGCCGGCGCCGGAGAGGACGCGGGCGTTGTGTGTCTGGTGGTCGTGGGGTGCGTGGGGGTAGGGCACCAGGACGGCGGGCAGGCCCACGCTTGCGAGTTCGGCGACGGTGGCGGAGCCGGCGCGGCAGATCATCAGGTCGGCGGCCGCGTAGGCGAGGTCCATCCGGTCCAGGTAGGGCACGGCGACGGCCACCGGGTTGTCGGCCAGTCGGGTGCGGACCTCGTCGAGCGTGGCCGGGCCGGTCTTGATCAGCAGGCGCAGGTCGCTGCGGTGGCGCCAGCGGGCGGCCAGTTCGACGGCGGCCTCGGTCAGGCGGGCGGCGCCGAGGCTGCCACCGTTGAAGACCACCAGCCGCACACCCTCCGGCACCCCGAACCACCGGCGGGCCTGGGCCCGCAGCGCGCCCCGGTCGAGCCCGGCCACCGCGCCCACCAGCGGCATGCCGACCGTCTCCGCCCGCACGCCGGCCGGCAGGTGGGCGCGGGTGCGGTCGAAGGCGAGGGCGATGTGCGGGGTGAGCCGGGCCGCGAAGCGGTTCGCCCGCCCGGGCACCGCGTTCGACTCGTGGATCACGCTGGGAAGCCCGGCGAGCCGGGCCCCCACGATCACCGGCGCACTCGGGTAGCCGCCCATCCCGACCGCCACCTGCGCACCCTGTGCGCGCAGGATCTCCCGGCACTGCCGCCCCGAACTCAGCAGCGCGGCGGGCAGCAGGTAGCGGCGCAGACCGAGCGACGCGTCGAACGGGATCATGTCCACCGTGTGCAACCGGTAGCCCGCCTCGGGGATCAGCCGGGTCTCCAGCCCGCGCTCGGTGCCCACGAACGAGATCACCGCTCCCGGATCGGCCCGCCGCAGCGCCTCGGCCAGGGCCAGGCCCGGATAGATGTGCCCACCGGTGCCACCGGCACCAATCACCACCGACAGGGGTCGGTCCTCGCGCTCTGTCCTCATGCCCAGCAGCCTGCTGGGACGGTCTAAGAGACTTCTCAGAGGACGTCAAGTCCGTTTCTGGATGACCTGGTGTCGCCCGTCCGTGTGTACGGAGCTGTTCGAGCCGACTCGCATGTCGTGAGCATGATGGGGTCGGGGTATGGCACGGATGCCGTACTCAACGGACTCGTCGGACGGGCAGTGGGCCTTGATCGAGCCGCTGGTCAGCGCCTGGAAGCAGGAGCGGTGTCGCGGTCGGCGACCGGGGACCGCGGCGCCCCGCTCCCCGGGGGCAGCCCGAATGGCTCGCCGACTACCGGCTGATGACTACGCGTCCGGCCCCCCGGGGGCCCAGCGGCTCGATCAGGGCCCACAGCTCGTCGTCCCCGATCCACGGCTTCTTGCTCAACCATCACGAACGGACGCATCGTCACATCGGTAACGTCCCACCAGCAACGATCAGCAAGTTCCTGTTAGAGCTCTTACGACGTGGTGCGCGATTGGGGTCGGGACGTGTCGGCCAGGCGGGTTGTCTGATGGGTGATCATCTCTCGGCGGCGCGGTCGGAGACGAGGCTGGCTATGGCTGTGTAGGTCTCGCCGAAGTCTTCGCGGCGGCCGAGGAAGCGTTGCAGGGTGCGCCACTGCTTGTGCTCGGCGTTGGCGTGCTCCACACAGCTCCGCTCCGAGGACTGCTGATGGCGCTCCGCGTACCAGGCGGCGACTTCCTCCGGTGTCGCGTCCTTCTTCGGTTTGAGTGGCGGGGCCTGGACCCGGCCTGGAAATTCCTTGGCCAGACCCCGGTATCCGGCGGCGACCTTGGCTTTGACCTGTGGGAACTGCTCGAACAGGTCGGCGATGCCCTCGGTGCGCACCGCTGTCTGGTCGTGCATCCGGCCGGGGCGGAACGCGCCGGCCCACAGGGTGCGGCCATCGCCGTCGGTGACGACGGTGGCCTTCTTGGTGTTCATCTTCTTCTTGCCCGAGACGAGCGCGCGTCGGCCGGGCTTGTTGAAGCGCGGGCGGCGGACCTGGACCTCGGTCCCGTCCAGCCGCAGTTCGACGCCCTCGGCCGCCGCACAGGCGAAGACGTCCGCCAAGGTGCGAAGTCGCAGTTCGGGGTGTCCCTTGACGGCGCAGCCGCGCGCCGCGAGCAGCGGTCTGATCTCGCGGATCGCGCGGGTGACCGTGGAGCGGTCCACCCGATACGGCTCCACCAGGGCCGCGTGGGGGAGCTGGAAGCGCAGCGCCACCAGGGTCACGACGATCCGGTCGACGAACACCAGATGGTGATCGGGACCGGCCCCGGGTGCCCGCAGCCGCTCATGGCCACGGCGTTCACGCAGCCAGGACTCCTCGGTGGCCGTCCAGGCACCGGCGAGTTCGGCGACGAGTATGCCGAGTCGCCGAGGGTGGAGCCCGGTGAAGATACGCTTGGACAAGGCCGTGCGGCCCGGGTGTTGCGTCATAACACCACCCCACCGCACGGCCTTCATCGTGTGCAGGCAATGCCGTGCTCCACACCCTAAACGTCCACTGGGGCGGGTGAAGCGGTCGAGTGTGGATCTTCAGGCTTCGCCGCGGGCTGCCCGTAGGCGTTCGCCGCGCAGGCCCACGCAGTCCAATGCCCAAAAGGTCTCGGAGTAGACAAAGGTGCCCGTCATCCACGGCTCGTGTGCGGATAGCTGGACGACCTGGAAGGCACCGTCTGGATAGCGCAGCGACGGCGCACGGAAACCTGCCGCTTCGGCGGCCTGGAAGCCGCGCTTGCCGTAGTAGCGAGGCGACCCCTCCAGGAAGACCAGGGGAACACCCTGACTGTCGGCTGCCGCGAGGGCGTGCTGGATGAGCTGGGTGCCGATGCCCTGGTGCTGGAACGCCGGGAGTACACCCAGCGGTGACAGGGACAGGACGTCCACAATCCGGGGCGGGGCGTCCAGCCGGGCCGCGCTCAGCATGACGTGGCCGACGACCCGGTCATCGAGGGTGGCGACGAAGGACATTGGTGCCAACGCAGCATTGGCAACGCGAAGTGCCTCCACGAGCCCAGGGACCCGCTCGCTGTCACCGAAGGCGAGCGCATGGACCTCGCGCACGTCCCCGTGGTCGCCATCCGCCTCCTGACGGATAACCAACTCAGCACTGTCGGAACTGGTTCGGGGGCCCTTCGGCGCAACACGGGACGTCATGACCGCGAGGGTAGCCCGTGCGGCAGGACGTGCGCGAGGCAATTGCGCACCACGCCGTTAGGGCGTGCAGATCTTTAACTCGCTGAGTTGATCTTGATTTGAGGGGCTTCGAGCCTGAGGAAGGCAGTGATGTCGCCTGGTGTTTGGAAGCGAGCAGTAGAGGCGGCGGTGCGGTGGCCGTGCGCTTCCAGGAGTGGGCGGACTTCCTGATTGGCTCGGCTGATGGTCACTTTGGTGACGCCGAAGAGTTGGCCGAGCAGTTCCGTGGTGGCGAGTTTGCGCAGGTGGAGCACGGTGGCCAGGATGCGGTCCGCGGGGGTGAGCTTGGGCTTGGCGCCCGCTCCGGGAGCCAGGAGGCGTTCGTGGCCGCGGCGCATGTGCAGCGTCGCCTCGCGTTGTGCCTGAAGCGCGGGTGTCAGTGTGTCGATCAGTTCGCTCAGTTGCCGGCGAGTCATCCCGGTCAATTCGGGGTGTCCCAGGTCCCACGCCGTCAGCGGCTGCGGATTGGTGGGAGGAGCCTCCTCGCCTGATCTGCCGGAGAGGTCCGCGCCGTGGTCCGGGCAGGGGTGGAGGGTGTAGTTCCAGTCGCCGTGGAAGCGATGTCGTGTGATTGGCAGGGCGGCGATCTCCTCGTCGCTGACCCGGATGCCGGTGGGGTACTGGTCGGCGACGAGTTCGGCGTGCACGGTCAGGCCGGTCTTGGTGGTGGTCGCGGCGATACTCTGGATGATCACTTCATGGCTGGTCAGGGGTCTGCCGCGCCAGTTCATGGTGATATGGGAGAACAGCCGGTGCTCGATCCGGTTCCACTTCGATGTTCCGGGACAATGCCGTTGCTTGACTCAGTGAACTATCGCTGGTTGCAGGGTGATGACCTTGGGTGTGACGCGCCGTGTCGGCTGCCGGTCTCGGGTGTTGATCCGATAGGAGAGCTTCGAGGAGTACTTGGAGTCCGGCCGCTTGAGATGCCGGTCCGCCTCGCGTAGACGCCTGGCGCCGTTGTCGAGCTTGCGGCGCGCCTTCGCCGCCAGCACGGCCAGGAACTCCTTGATCTTCGTGGGTGTGTCCGCGCACTGCCGGATCACACTGCGTCGGGTGTGCTTGAGGACCTTGACGAACGAGATCCGGTCGGGATCGATGCCGTTGTCGTCGGCCAGGCGCACGATGACTCGCGTGAGGCAGTGGTGCACGACCAGGTGCGCCCAGACCTCCTGCCGTACCAGCTGCGGGTCCGCTGAGCGCAGGACCTCGGCCGGCCCGCGCTGGAACGTCTTGATCTGCCGGAACGCCGACTCCGCCTCCCACCTGGCGTGGTAGAGCCGGGCCAGCTCCGCCGCCGGATACGCAATCGGGTCCAGCAGATCGGTCAGCAGCCGGACCACCTCGCCGTCGTCAACGCGGTACTCGATCACCCGCACGGTCACCCCGCCCGGATGCGAGGCTCGTTGGCCGGCCAGGCTCATCTTCGCCAGATAGGTCCCGTCGGGCAGATACTCGACCGGCCGGTGCGCCACCGGTGACCGGGCCCGGATCAGCAGGTGGGCCCCGGCCCCGAGATATGCCTTCCACAACTCGACCCCGGGGAAGCCCCGGTCCATGATGACCAGTATCTTGCTCGCCGAGGGCGCCAGATCGATCGCCAACTCCCTTTCACCGCCGTTGAATCCACCCACGGCCGCGTCGATCTGCGCGTGCGTGCCACACTCGGTCAACGTCACCACCCTCACCTGAGGGAATCCGGCCGCTTGGCCGTTCTTGGTCGGACCGCCGAACGTGGCCCGGTTCGCCTTCGTGTCCGGCGCGTCCAGCACGAACCCGTCCACCGCGGCCAGCCGCATCCCGCGGTAGAAGGAGCCCTCTGGGCCGACCGAAGCCAAGGGGCCGGCCAACTCGCGGAACAAGGTCTCCAGGACCTGCGGCCCCAGGCGGGTGCGCGCCCGAGCGAATGAGGACTTGTTCGGGACGCTGGCACTCAACTCCGGCACATTGCATACCAGTTGCTCGGCGACGTCGTCATAGGAGTCCTGCTGGAACAGCGCCAGGGCAAGCGTGAAGTAGACCATGAACCCAGCAGGAAGCGCGCCGGGCTTCTTGTCCCGGACCCCGCACCTCTCCAGCACTTCGGCGACCAGCTCCGGCGTCACCCACCGGGTCACCACCCCCAGCCGCACCTGATCGGACAACCCCACCCACGGATGCATGCCAGGCCCAACGACCGTGCCACCCCGACGTCACGAACTGCTTGACGAGTTCAAGCAACGGCATTGTGTTCCGGGAGGAAGGTGGCAGACGGTGATCGCCAGGCCGGACTCGGCGGCGATCCGCGCGAGTTCGGTCTTCCAGGTGCGGGTGCGGTAGCCGTGCCTTGGTGGGTGTGGGCCTGCTGGTTGAGGTAGTGGAACTGGGCGTCCCTGTCGGGGTGTTGTCTGCCCTCCAGGGTCTTGGCATTGCTCTGCAGGCTGAAGCCCTCCTCGCGCAGGAGATCGCCCACTGTGTCTGCGGAGATCCGGTGGCCCTGGCGGGTCAGTTCCCCGGCGAGGTTCCGCGTCGATTTGGTGGTCCAGCGCAGCGGTGGCATCGGGTCTCCGCGCATGTCCGGCTCGACCAGTGCGAGCAGCGCGGTTCGAAGGGTAGGGTCCAGATCCACGATCCGCTTACGGCCGCCTCCTGCTCTGCGTACTCGCCCCAGCGGACCCTGGCCAGAGTCGAGTTCCCGCACTCCGAGCGACACAGTGGCCTCCCGGACGCCGGCGGCACGGGCGACCGTCGTGATCCCACCGTGACCGAGCGACCGGGCCTCCGCCCCCATCAGCAGACGCCGCTGCCGTTCATCGAGATGCGGCAGGATCGCCGCGAACTTGGCTGCCAACACGGCCCGTTGCACATCCAACTCGCTCATACCAGATCAACGATCCACCGGGTGGGAAGCCACGGGTTATAGATCTGCACGCCCTTACAGTAGCTCCTCTTATTTCCATGGTGGTTTGACGCCACGTCGGAGTAGGGTGTGGCTACCGAAGGCACTTCGCGAACCGGCCCCGCTGCTGGTTTCGTCTCCGGAGATCGACGATCCCGGGCCCGTGTGAGTGGACCCGGAGACGGGTCCACGTCATGACTGTCACCCTCGACCGCGTGCAACCCACTGAAACGCCCGCACTGGCCGCCACGGAACCGACACTTCGGCTCTCGCTCACCCCCGACGGTACCGCCCCTGGCCGACTGGACGGCGCCTGGTGGCCACGTTCGCACGATCTCCTCATCGAACTTCCTTTGCTGGTAGCTGAACTGGACGAGCGGTGGGGACGCGTCACACGCGTCGTGCTGAATCCCACCCACTGGCCGGTGATCCCCCATCTGATCCCGGTCGCCGGCCACGTGGTCCGCTGCGGCTGGTTCCGCCAGGAGCAGGACGAGAACGAAGTCATGGTGCGCCCCTACGCGGTGCGGCGCCTGGACCTGCTGGTGGTGCCGCCGCAGACCGGCGAGGCCGAGGCCGGGATGCTGATGAGTGCTGCGGCCGGTCCCACGAACGCCCGGACAGCGAGCGAACTGCTCGCGCAGCGGCCGGCGGACATGCGCCGTCCTCACCGGCAGGGCGGCAGCGCAGAGCCTGTCGAGGGATCGGACAGCCGAGGCAGTCGAGACTTCTGAGCACCTCGGACCGCTCCTCTGCTCGCTGTTCGTGCCCCGACACGGCCAGCAGCCTTGGGCGCACCTCCTCCAGGTCCGGCAACGACCGCACAACGCAGACGCCGTGGAGCAGTAGTTGCACCAGGACGGCGACAACGGGTTCGTGATGCCAGGCGTGTACAGGAAGCCCGAGGGCTCGGCGGCGTGCTGGACCGCGCGCGAGCGGACGGAGGCTGAGCGGACCCGACGCGGGACACCCTCGTAGCGGTCGGCGTTCCGGGCAATCCGCGGGGCCGGCGGCCGCGAATCCAGACCGTCTCTGCCCGCTGCCGTACCCAGGAGGTTTTCATGTTCAGCTGCCGACCGGGCGGCAGGCCCCGGCTGTCGAGTGCGGCCGGGTGTGCCACCTGTTGCGGAGGGGCGGGCTGGTGAACGCCGTCGTGTACCTGTCGGGTCCCCGGTACCGGGGCCCGGACCTGAAGGAACTGGTGGCCAAGGCGGCGCTCGGCGACCAGGAGGCGTTCTCCCGGCTGTATGACGCGGTGGCGGGCCCGGTGCTGGGACTGGTGCGGCGGGTGCTTCGCGATCCGGCGCAGTCGGAGGAGGTCGCGCAGGAGGTGATGTTCGAGCTGTGGCGCACGGCTGCCCGGTACGAGCCGCAGCGCGGCGAGGTGATGTCGTGGGTGCTGACGATGGCGCACCGGCGTGCGGTGGACCGGGTGCGGGCGGCGCAGGCGGCCGCGGACCGGGAGCAGAAAGTGGCCGCTCGCTCGCACACGCCCGCCTTCGACGAGGTCGCCGAGCACGTCGAGGGCCGGCTGGAGCGCGAGCAGGTCCGCCGGTGCCTGGAGTCGCTGACGCAGCTTCAGCGCGAATCGGTCACCCTGGCGTACTACCGGGGGTACACCTACCCTGAGGTAGCCGAGCTGCTGGGCACCCCGCTCGGCACCGTCAAGACCCGGATGCGGGACGGGCTGATCCGCCTGCGCGACTGCCTGGGGGTTGGATCATGACTGCGGCACCCGACCTGCACACCCTCACCGGCGCCTTCGCGACGCACGCCCTGCCCGAGGAGGAGCGCGTCGCGTTCGAACGGCACCTCGTCCAGTGCCCGGCCTGCGCCCAGGAAGTCGCCGAGTTCGAGGCGACCGTGGCCCGGCTCGGGGCCGCCGAGGCGGTGGAGCCGACGCCCGTTCTCAAGGCCCGGGTGATGGCCGGCGTCAGGGAGATCCGCCAGCTCCCGCCGCTGACCTCGCCCGCCGACCGTCCCCGGCGCACATCGCGCCTGGCGCGCCAGTGGCCCAAGCTCGCCCTGGCCGCGTGCCTGGCCCTGGCCGCCGGACTGGGCGCCCTCGCCGTTCAGCAGCACGACGAGGTGACCCGGGCACAGGCCCAGGCGAGCCGTCTGCGCGCGCAGCAGGGCGCCGTCACGAGCCTGCTGACCGCCCCGGACGCCCGGACCTCCACCACAGCTGCCGGCTCGGCCGTCGCCACGGTGGTGTGGTCAGCCGACCGCGGGCAGGCGGCGTTCCTTGCCACCGGCATGCCCGCTCTCCCCCAGGGCCGCACCTACGAGCTGTGGTTCAACGACGCCGGCACGATGCGTCCGGCCGGTCTGCTGCCGGCGAGCAGCGGACAGATGCTGCTCACCGGCCGGATCGACGGCGCCAGCGGGGTCGGCGTGACCGAGGAACCCTCCGGCGGCTCGGCCCATCCCACGGGGCAGCCACTCGTGCTGCTGCCGCTCACCTGACCCGGTCCACCGCTTCCATCCGGGTGCCGACGGCGTCCTGATTGCGTCCGTCGGCCCGCGCGAGCTCCGCCATCCCTCCGCCGTCGTCATCCCGACGAGCCGGGGGAAGCCCGCGTGGCACCTGCGGCGCGTGCCGAGTGACTGGGAGGCGAAGGTGTCAGGAGCGCGGTACGGCGCCGCAACCGCGCTCTGCGGCTGCGACTCTACGACCAGTGGTGCTCGGTGACTTCGCATCCGCGGATGGTGCGGTCGGCGTCCGGTGGAGCCCGGGCCAGGAGTTCGCCGACCTGTGCCCGGAGGATCTGCACCCCAAGGCGCTGGTCACCCGGACCTCGACGACAGCCCCGCCCGAACCAGGATGGCTTCAGGTGTCGCCGTCCATGAACGCTCGCAAGCGCGTCAGACCGTCGCGCACCCGGGACTTGGCGGTGCCCAGTGGCACGCGCAGCAGTTCGGCGATCTCCTGGTGGGAGAGGCCGTGGTAGTAGGCCATGACGACGGCCTGCCGCTGAAGGGCGGTGAGTTGCTGGAGGCAGTCGCGGACCTGCTGATGCCCGAGCCGTTGCTCGACCTGTTCGCTGACGTGGTCGAAAGGAGTGTTGTGATCCAGCACGGCTGCGCGCAGGTCGCGGTCGACGGCGGCGCGCACCGTGCGGACACGGTCGACGGCACGGCGGTGGGCGATGGTCGCGATCCAGGCCATCGCGCTGCCCCGGGCCGGCTGGAAGCGGTGGGCCTTGCCCCAGATCTCCAGGAGTACTTCCTGGACGACTTCCTGGGTGTGCCCGCGGTCGCGCACGACGCGCAGCACGATCAGGAACAGCGCGGCGCCCACGGCGTCATGCAGGAGGTTGAAGGCCGCAGGGTCGCCGTCGGCGACCCGGATGATCAACCCCTCGATCGTGTCACACGGAGGATCTGATGGTGTCTCGGAAGTCAATGACTGCTCACGGGATCGGTGGCGCCGGCCCGCTGAAGTGCCTCCCGGCTCACCCGGGTGCGCGGGCTGGTGTTCGACCCAGCGGGATCCCCGAACGGGCGGCATCCGGGCCAGGGCGGTGGCCGTGGGGCCGGTACCGGGGCGTGGAACGCGTCCGGAGGCGAGATCGGGCACGGCGGACTGACGTTCGGCTCACAGGGGTACTGCGGCCCCGCGGCCAGGCGACAAGAACGGACAGGGCGAGGATGGCGATGCCCTGCGCCCACGCGGCGGCGGCCTTGTCGCTGGACCAGATGGGTTCGTACATGTTCGGCAGCGGACCGATGGCACCGATGCCGGTGCGGCGGTGGACGAGGATCGCGGCCAGGCCGGCCGCCGCGACCAGCAGCGCGACGATGTCACCGGGGCGCCTGCGCCGGCGGAGCACGAGCAGGGCCGACAGGACGGCGGCTGCGGCTGCGGCGCGGAAGAGGTCGCCTTCGCCGACCGTCGCGGAGACGGTGTCGTACTGCCCGGCCGGACGGGCGTGGACGGCGGCGTCGACAGCGAGGCCGGCTGCCGCCACGAGACGAGGGCCCCTCGCACCACCGGGATGGAGGACGGACGGCTGGGGTGTGGGGCGGGCACGTGGGCCTCCGCACGGAAGGGACCGGCGGCTGCCGGTCAGCTGACGGTGAGGGTGGCGTGCATGTACTGGTGGATGCTGCAGATGTAGGGGTAACTGCCGGCCTTGGCCGGAGCGGTGAAGGTCGCGGAGGCTCCGCCGCCGATGGCCTTCGTGTCGAAGGACTTGTCGTCGGCGGTGACGGTGTGCGGGGTGGAGTCCTCGTTCACCACGGTGATGCTCCGCCCCGGGTGCACGGTGAGGTCGGCCGGCCGGAACTGGAAGTCCTTGATGGTGATCCGGGTACCGGCAGATGCCGGGGTCGACGAAGCCACGCCCGTGCCGTTGGACGCGGAAGGGCTGGATGAGCAGGCACCGAGCGCAAGGATCAGCAGGGCTCCGGCGAAGGCACAGCGAAGGCGTACGGCGGTCACAGAAGGTATCCGTTCGGAAGGCGGAATGGTGCGGGCCCGGGCGCGAGGGAGTCGACGTTTCGCGCCCGGGCCCGCACCGGTCTTCGGGCGGCCCTGGTCAGACGGTGAGCAGGGAGGGGCTGGCGGCCTTGTCGACGGGCAGGAAGTCGTCGGGGACCGGGTACTGCCCGAGCACGTAGTTGAGGATCGCGGCGTGCATCGCCTCCACCGGGGCGATGGTGGCGGCGGTGGCGATGCCTGCGGGGCTGGTCACGCTGTAGGTCGCGAACAGGTAGGTCTGCGCGGCCTGGTCCTCCAGTGACAGGGCCAGTTTGGCGACGGTGCCCACGTCGGTGGCGGCGTTCAGGGCCTGCAGGGTGGCGGGCTGGTTGGACAGCGGCACAGTGGTGATGGCGGGTTTGCCGGCACCGGTCAACACGGCGTTCCACGCCTTGGCGTGGTCGGCGTGCTGGGCCTGCGCGGTGGTGATGAAGGTGCCCACCGCCGGCGGCACGGTGCCGAGCTTGCCGGCCTTGGCGGCGTCCAGGGCGGCCTGGTAGGCGCCGACCGCCTGGTTCTCCAGCGCGGTGGCCAGAGCGACGACCCTCAGGTCGCCGGTGTACTGCCCGGACGCCGAGTCCGAGGCCGGCATCGATGTACCGGAGGAGCCCGCTGAACCGCCGGACTTGCTGCTGGAGCACGCCGCGAGGGTGAGTGCGACCGCCGCGCCGCCGGCCCCGAGCAGGAATCGGCGCCGGCCCGCCTCGCGCGGCGCGTCGTTCCGGCGGGCCCGGATCTCCTCCGTCAGGTCGACGGCGGCCGCGCGCATCGCGGGCAGCGTCTCCTGGTGCACGTCGTGCATGTCCCGCGTCAGCCGGGCCAGTTCGCCCTCGCTGATGGGGAGTTCCCAGCCGCCCTTGGTCGTTGTCACTGCACGGCCCCTTCGCTGATCGGGGAAGCGTTGTCGGTCTTGTAGAACGAGTCGGGGAACCCGACGCTGCCGGCCGCAGCGGGCAGCTTGGCCGGGTCGACCGGGATGGTGACCAGGTCGGCGGCATCGCCGGCGAGCAGCGCCTGCACGGCCAGCAGGGTGGCCCGGTGCTGGGCTTCCACCGGGGCGACGGAGGCGAACAGCTTGCGCAGTTGCGCGTCGGAGACCTGCGAGACGTTCTTGGTGTACGTCTGGGCCGCCACGTCCTCCAGTGTGATGGCGAGCTTCACCACGTCGGCCGGACCCTGGATGGTCGGCAGTGCCTGGTCGACCACGGCCTTGTACTTCGGGTCCGGGTTGTTCTGGGCCTTGCCGCCGGCCTGGGTGGCGGCGGCGTTGAACGCCTGCGCGTGGGCCTGGTGCTGCTGCGTGGTCTTCGTGATGAAGGCGGCCACCGTGGCGTTGCCGTTCTTGATGAACGGCAGGCCGGCGGCGGTCTGGTAGACGCTCACCGCCAGGTTCTCGATCGAGGCGGCCGTCTGCAGCGCCATGATGTCGTCCGCCATGGAACCCGAGGGCGAGGCGTTGTCGGCGGAGGCGCGCGAGGCGCCCCACAGCGCGGCCAGGCCGCCCGCGCCGGCGATCAGGCCGCCGCGCTGCCACCAGCGGCGCCGGAGGGGCTCGACCGCCTGCCCGAAGTCGATCAGCGCCCCGCGGGTGATCCGCAACGCGTCGCTGTTCAAGTCCTCGGACTGCTCGGTGAGTTCCTCGAGCAGCCCGGTGTCGATGTGCTCTGAAGGCATCATGCTCCCGTCCCGGGCCGGAGCCCGCAGCTCGCGGGCTCGTACGTCCTGCCTTCGGCGCCACCGAGGAACCGGCTTGCCCGAGATCTTCGCGTTCACCCGCACGGGTGACCCTCCCCCGCTGCACCGCCTGCCGGACGGCGACCGGAAGGCCGGTGAGCCGGCGCGGCCCCCGTCGGGCAGCAGGTGGGCGGCGGGGCTTCGGCCTGAGTTCCGAAGCCCCGCCCGATGACACCGCGCCGATCGGAGCCGGACCGGCTGGGCGCACACCGACTCTTCGCACTCGCGCTCCCACCGGATCGCCGCCGTGGACGGCTTCCACCCGGATGGGCCAGCCGGGCCCGTTCCCGGAGGCGGGGACACCGCCGGCCGTGCCTGGCAGGCGGTTACCCCTGCCAGGTCGAAGACCTCCCTGCTGGACGCTCAGCTGTGGTCGGCCGGCGGGTGGTTCTTGCGGTGGATGACGGGGGCCAGGCGAGGACCACGGCCGCGTGGTCGGCGGCCAGTGCCTGCCAGTGGCGGGCACCGCGGAGCATGGCGTGCCCGCCGCCCGGCATCGGGACGCACTGGACGTCGGCTCCGGCGGTGGCAGCCCGGCGGGCGAAGTCCCAGGTCTGCGCGGCGGAGGTGACGCGGTCGGCCTCGTCATGCAGGAAGACGGCGGCCTTACCGTGCAGGTGGGCCACCCTTTCTGTGGGTGGGCACCAGGGTGCCAGGGCGATCACCCCGCGCACTGTGTCGTGTTCAGCGGCGTTCAGGGCCGCGCGCCCGCCCATCGAGTGCCCGATCAGGACCACGGGGATCCCTGGGGCACGTGCTGACAGTTCCTCAAGGGCCTGGAGCGCGTCGTGCGCGGGGTGGGCGTGATTCCCGTTCCAGCCCCGGTAACGGTAGCGGACCGACGTGATCAGGACCTGGCGCCCCCACGGTCGCCGGCCGATCTCCGACGCGAAGGGGCGCATCCGAAGCCTGGCCAGGCTGAACCTGGGCACCGGTTGCAGGCTGTCCGCCCTGCCACCGTGCAGCAGCAGCACGGCTGCCGCGGGCCGCTCGGGTACGCGGTGCACCCGCAGGCGGCTCCCCGGCGGCGGGAGCCTCTCCGGCACGCGGTCAGCTCCTTCGCCGGGGGCGGCGGGTGCCGGTGTGGCGGTCGCGGGTTCACTGGGCACAGGGCATCAGGTCATCGACGTGGTGGGCGGGGAAGGAAGCTGCTGGTACGGGCGACGTATGCGTCCCATCCCGGCTTGGTGGTACTGAGTTGACGCTCCAGCAGCGGTCTGCCGCTGCCGAACGCCAGCAGGTAGGTCATCAGCACGGGGGTGAGGACGAACGCCCAGCCGATCGGTTCGGCCGCGGCGAGCAGGAAGAGCCCCCACCAGACGCAGGCGTCGCCGAAGTAGTTGGGGTGTCGGGTCCACGCCCACAGCCCACGGTCCATCACCTTCCCGCGATTGGCCGGGTCGGTCCTGAAGCGGGCCAACTGCCAGTCCCCCACGGTCTCGAAGACCATGCCGGCCAGCCACAGGCCCACCGCGGCGAAGGCGAGCGGGCCGAGCGGGACGGTCAGGTACTGGGCGGCCTGGACCGGCAGGGAGACGAACCAGACGATCGCGGCCTGCAGCAGGTACACCGTGCGCAGCGCGTAGGCGTCGCGCCGCCCGGCCGGGGCCTTGGCCAGCAGGCGGTCGTAGCGCGGGTCCTCGCCGTGGCCCCGCGAACGCCACCCGATGTGCGCCGACAGCCGCAGACCCCACACCGTGACCAGGACGGTCACCAGCAGGCGTCGGCCCGGGTCGCCGTGGCCGGCGGACAGCGCGTACCCGGTCCAGGCGACGGCGGTGAAAGCCAGGCCCCAGGCGACGTCGACGCCGCGGTGCCGGCCGGTTCGCACGCCGACCGCGAAGGCGGCCAGCAGGACGGCCGAAGCCGCGCCGGTCGTGGCGGCGAGGTTGACGGCGAAGGCACCGGCGTTCACGGCCGCCCCTGGTACCAGGCGGCCGGAGTCGCCGGGGCGCCGCTCGTACCGTCCTGGCCGGGCCGGACGGCGAGGATCTGGTCCACGCCCATCCGCCGCTCGGCGAAGGCCAGTGAGCTGCCGGCCAGGTAGAGCTGCCACAGCCGCACCGTCGGCTCCCCGACCAGGGCGGTGAACTCCGCGCGGCGCTCGCGCAGGTTGTCGTACCAGGCGTCGATGGTGCGGGCGTAGTGCTCGCGCAGCGCCTCGACGTTGCGCACCTCCAGGCCGGCGGCTTCCAGCAGGGCGACCGTCTCGCCGACCGGGCGCATGTGCATGTCGGGGGCGATGTAGGTCTCGATGAACGCGCCGCCGCCGGGCGCCACCGCGCCGCGGGACATCTGCTGGACCAGCAGGCGGCCCTGCGGGCGCAGCATGCCGTGGAGACGGCGGGCGAAGGCGGGGTACTGCTGGTCGCCGACGTGCTCTCCCATCTCGACGCAGCTGACCGCGTCGTACTGGCCGGCCGGGATCTCCCGGTAGTCGCGCAGCAGCACGGACACCCGGTCGCCGACTCCGGCGGCCGCCACGGCCGAGGTGGCGAAGGCGTGCTGACGCTCGGACAGGGTGACCGCGGTGACCTGCGCGCCGAAGGCGCGGGCGGCGTGCACGGCCAGGGCTCCCCAGCCGCAGCCCACGTCCAGCAGGCGGCTGCCGGGGTGCAGGTCGAGCTTGCGGCAGATCAGGTCGAACTTGGCCTCCTGGGCGGTCTGCAGGCTGTCCTCCTCGGGCGTCCAGTAGGCGCAGGAGTAGGCCGTCGCCGGGCCGAGCAGCAGGGCGTAGAACTCGTTCGACAGGTCGTAGTGATGGCTGATCACCGCCCGGTCCCGGGACCGGCTGTGCAGCGTCCCGCGCACCCGGGCCCGGCCCGAGGAGAGCGCGGGGCGCGGCCCGAGGGCGCCGAGCCGGGTGGCGGTGGCGAGCAGCCGTGGCCAGTCCCGCACGCCTGGGCGGACCGGGCCGTGTCCGGCCAGGGCTCGGCGCACCTGCGACAGGGCCGGGGCGAGGTCGCCCTCGACGTCGAGGTCGGCGCTGATGTAGGCATCCGCCAGGCCGAGTTCGCCCGGCTGCCAGAGCAGGCGGCGCAGCGCACGGCGGTTGCGCAGCACCACCGTTGGCACATCGCCGGCCGGACCGGCGGTCGAGCCGTCCCATGCCCTGAGGCGGAAGGGCAGCGGGCGCTGCAACAGGTCGGCGAGGAGGCCGGCGAGCTGGGCTGCGGCAGTCATCGGGTGCGCTCCGGGCGGGTGAGGAGGATCTGCTGGACGTCGAGGTAGCCGGTGCGGAACCCGGCCTCGGAGTAGGCGAGGTAGAGCTCCCACATGCGCTGGAACACCTGGTCGAAGCCCAGGGCACCGACCTCGTCGGCGTGGTCGGTGAAGCGCTCGCGCCACAGCCGCAGGGTCTCGGCGTAGTGCGGGCCGAAGGAGTCGCAGACCGCCACCCGCAGGCCGGTGTACCGGTCGGTGGTCTGCCGGATCGCCTCCAGGGAGGGGATCTGGCCGCCGGGGAAGATGTACTTGAGGATCCAGGTGTAGGTGCCGCTGCTGGCCAGCATCCGCTGGTGCGGCATGGTGATGGCCTGCAGCGCCGCCCGCCCTCCCGGAGCCAGCACGCGGTCGATGGTGGCGAAGTAGGCGGGCCAGAACGGCCGGCCGACCGCCTCGATCATCTCCACGCTCACCACCGCGTCGAACTCGCCTTCGGCGGCCCGGTAGTCGCACAGCCGCACCTCGACGCGGTCCGCGAGGCCGGCGTCGGCGATCCGGCGGCGGGCCAGCGCGAGTTGCTCCTCGGACAGGGTGAGGCTGACCACCCGGGCCCCGCGGGCGGCCGCGCGGATCGCCAGCTCGCCCCAGCCGGTGCCGATCTCCAGCACCCGGCTGCCCACCCCGACCCGGGCCAGATCCAGCAGCCGGTCGATCTTGCGGTGCTGCGCGGCTGCCAGACTCTCCCAGGAGGCGACCGGAGCCTCGCCCGGACCGGTCGGGAAGAGGGCCGAGGAGTAGGACAGAGTCGGGTCCAGGAAGAGCGCGAACAGCTCGTTGGACAGGTCGTAGTGCCGGTGGATGTTCGTACGGGCGTTGTCCGGAGTACTCACTTCGGTGGCCGGAGTCCGCTGCACGTAGAGGCGGCGCAGCCACTGCGCGCCGGTCGGCACCAGCGTCTCGGGCGCGGTCGCCAGCTCGGTGAGCAGCGCCACCAGGTCGGGTGAGTCCCACTCGCCGGCCTGGTAGGACTCACCGAAGCCGATGAGCCCGCTTTCGCCCACCCGGTGGAAGAAGGCGTCCGGCCGGTGCAGGCGCAGCACCGGCGCTGTGGCGGGGGCAGGTTCGAGCAGGCGGCCGTGCGGCAGTTGGACCCGCACGCCCCGTCGGCGGGCGATGCGCCGCAGCAGGCGCCGCGCCACCGCCGCCTTGAGCGGCACGCGGGGCACGCGGGCCACGTCGGGCCAGTGGCGCGGATCCGCCGACGCGAACGCACTGGGTGCGAGGGCTTCAGCGTGCACGGTCATGATGGCGGAACCTCTTCCTGGGAGTGTGGTCGGGGCGGGGCTGGAGGGGCAGGCCGCGCAGCCGGAGCCGGATGCCCTGGCAGCGGATGTGGGTGCCGACCGCCAGGGTGGACAGCGGGTGCCGCACGGCGGTCCGCAGCAGTTGCGTGCCGCCGACCGGCCGGCCGGCGGGCGCCGCGCACGGTCGCGGCGGACGGGCGGCCTCCGGCCCGTCCGAGGTGCACCCTGGGGGAGAGCCGTTCACCCGGCACGGGCAGCGCCGTCCGGTGGCGGCCGTCGACGGCGAAGAACGGGGAGACGTAGAACTCCTTGGTTGCATCGGTGCGGCCGCGCTCGTCGGTGTGCAGCAGGTAGCGGTGCCGCTCACCGTAGGTGGTGTGGACCTCGGCGACCGTGCACAGCGGAGCACAGGTGCCGCAGCCGGGGCAGCCGGTTGCGTGGTCACGGTGCGCTCACCCTGAGCAGGGCCTGGGCGGCGTCGAGGCCCGAGCGGCAGCCGTCCTCGTGGAAACCCCAGCCGTGGTACGCGCCGGCGAACGCCGTCCGCCCGGTGCTCAGTTCGGGCAGCCGGGCCTGGGCGGCGACGCTCTCACGGGTGTAGATCGGGTGCTCGTAGACGGTGCGGGAGACGACGTGCTCGTCCGCCACGGGCCGCTCGGGGTCCTCGTTGAGCGTCACCAGGTAGTCCTCGGCAGTGTCGAGGCCGAGCAGGCGGTTGAGGTGGTAGCTGACCTTCACGCCCGCGCCATCGCCCGCGCAGCCGGTCATCCGGTAGTTCCACGAAGCCCGGGCCCAGGCGGCCCGGGGCAGGTGGGCGACGTCGCGGTGCAGCACCGTGGGGTTGCGGGAGTACCGGAAGGCGCCCAGCACCTCCTTCTCGGCCCGGGTCGGGTCGGCAAGCAGCGCTAGCGCCTGGTCCGCGTGCGTGGCGATCACCACGGCGTCGGCCCCGGTGGTCCGTCCGTCGGCGCAGGTCACCGACACGCCGTCACTGTGGCGCCGGACAGCCCGCACCGGTGCTCCGCGGTGGACCGCGCTGAGCTGCTCGGCGATCCTCGCCACGTAGGTCTGCGAGCCGCCCACCACGGTGCGCCAGGTCGGCGAACCGAGGACGGAGAGCAAGCCGTGGTTGGCCAGGAACGCGAACAGGTAGCGCGCCGGGTACTCCCCCGTCAGGTCCGGGGCGCAGGACCACACCGCAGCCACCACCGGCGTCATGAAGTGCTCGACGAAGTAGCCGGAGAACCCTCCGGCCTCCAGGAACTCGCCCAGCGTCGGATCACCTGCCTGAGGATCGGCCAGCAGCGCGCGGGCCCGGCGGTGGAAGCGCGGCACCTCGGCCAGCATCCGCAGGTACGGCCCGCGCAGCAGCGCGCCCGGCCGGGCGATCAGCCCCGCCGGGCCACGCGCGCCCGCGTACTCCAGTCCGCACCCGTCGCAGCGCACCGACATGCTCATGTCGCTGTCGCGCGTGGCCACGCCGAGTTCGCGGAACAGGGCCACCAGATGCGGATAGGTCCGCTCGTTGTGCACCAGGAACCCGGTGTCGAGCGCCACCTCCCGGCCGTCCGCGCCCACCGCCGGCTGGGTGTGCGCGTGCCCACCCAGCCGGCCGTCGGCCTCGAACAACTCCACGGCGAGCCCCGCGCCCTGCAGCCGATAGGCAGCCGTCAGACCAGCCACCCCCGCCCCGACCACGGCCACGGTGCCGCGCCCCGCACGGCCGTCGCGCCACGACTGCTCCGCCCCGTGCCGGACGGTAACCGACATATCGCTCTCCCCTCGCGCGGGAGGCCGCACAAGGCCTTCCCGTCTCTGTACTCACTCCACCTTCGGAGCACGCGAGGGGGCAGATTGCCCCGAACGTGTTCCACGCCGAGCGCGCCCGCCGGTGCACGGGACCGGCAGCATCCCGCCGCGGTACTCACCAGCAGAGGTCGCTACAATGTCGTCAATACGATGACACGAGCCGAGTCAGCGAAAGAGTGACGACATGGATTCGCGGGATCCCCGTACGACCGGGGTGGGTCCGCCCTCGTTCCTGGCCGCCGCCGCAGCACTGGGCACGATGGACGCAGCCGCCCGCTCCGCCCGCCACGCACCCCAGGACGACGCAAGCCAGAACGACCCGCAGCAGGCCCTGTCCGCACTCCTGTTGCTGCGCCATCTTCGCCAGGAACTCGCAGGCTGGGAGACCGGCCTGATCGAGACCGCCCGTGGCGCAGGCGCCACCTGGGCCGACCTCGCCGAACCGATGGGCGTCCAGAGCCGCCAGGCCGCCGAACGCCGCTACCTGCGCATGCGCCCCGACACCGACGTCGGCACCGAGACGGGAAGCACCGGCGAGCAACGCGTCCAGGCCACACGCGACCAGCGCGCCGCCAACCGCGCGGTGACCGCCTGGGCCCGCGACAACGCCGCGAGCCTGCGCCGCCTCGCCGGGCAGATCGGAGCCCTGGACGACCTCACCACCTCGGCGGCCCCTGCCATAGGACGCCTGCTGGATGCGCTCGGCAACAACGACCCCGCCCGCCTGCTCGCCCCGCTCACCGAGACCCGGCCTTTCCTGGAAGCCCACCCGACAATCGCCGGCCGCCTCGATGAACTCACCGCACGAACCGACCAACTGCGCGCCGACAGCGGACGGCAGCGCCGCACACCCCCGGCACGCCCATGACCGCCCCGGCCGCGACCCCTCTCGGCCCGCGGCCCGGCACACCGCGGACCCGTCGCCGCCGTCGGCCTGCCCACACGTCTGCCCACGCGGAGCGCGATGTGACGCCCTGAATCCCCCGGCGTGAAGACGACCCGCTCCCCTGACCCGGTCCTCGCCCATGACTCCATCCGACCTGCAGCAGCTACTGATCACACGCGCCCCCCGCATACCGGGCATCGCCGACGCCGACAGGCGCAGCGACGACAGCCCCTACGGACTGACCGTGACCCTGGACAGCGGTGGGCAGGTGTGGTGGACCATCACCGGCGCCGGCGGCGCCGCCCCCACCCAGGCCGTCAGCGGCAATGCCGGCGAGGAGACGCAGCTGCCGGACCTGACAGGTCGCCCTGTCGCGGTGGCCCTCGTCGAACAGGCCCTGGTCGCCGCCGCCACGGCGGGCGATGCGTCCAGTGATGTCGTTCGGGTCGACCGGTACAGCACCCGCCCTGACCCGCCGGCGGTGCGCTACGGCGCCACGTTGGAGTGCCGCGACGGCTGGAAGCTCTTCCTGTCCTGCTACGGCACCGTTCACCCCGGCGCCGCCCACCCCGAGCAGCCCTACCAGCCCCTCAGCCATATCTGAACGCCCGGAGCCGGCCACGCTGCGCACATCCGGCCCCCGGCATCCCGACCCGACCGCCTTTTCACCGACCGAAAGACGCATCCGTGGCCGGCCCGACCGAGACGCTGGTGTTCCGGGCGGAGACCCGTCCCAGTCCGGACGGCCTACCGTGAGACCAGGTCCGGGACGACCTCACGCAGCCGGTCCGCGCTGATCGCCCCCGCGCGCACGAGTACGGGAGCCGTGCCGGTGATGTCCACGATCGAGGACGGCACGGCCGCCGGGGTCGCACCCGCGTCCAGGTAGACGGCCACGGCCTCACCGAGCATGCCCTGTGCGGCGCCACAGTCCTGCGGGGACGGGTGTCCGGTCAGGTCGGCGCCACCGCACCCACGGAACAGCCCGGCTCGGTGCGGCCGGTCAGGCCTGGATCTGCTTGCGGTCGCCGCGGTGACTGATCACGATCTTGCCGAGCAGGCCACGTGCTCATCGCCGACGATCATCGCGCCTCGCAGGCGTTCGGCTTGGCGGTGCTTGGCGGTCCGCCTGCGAGCAGCTGCGCCAGCAGGTCCACGGCGCCACGCAGGTCGCGGGGGTGCAGGAAGCCTTGGGGGCTGCTGGTACCGGCCCAGCCGGGGCCCGCAGTGAGGATGACGGGGCGGGCGCGAGATCCGCGGCCGCCCCAGGCTGTCTGCGCCGCGCGGAGTGCCAGGGTCCGGTCGGCGGTCTGCCGGGTCTGGGACCAGAGCATGACGGCGGCTGGTCCGGTGCGGCGTACCGCCTCCAGCAGCGCTTGCGGGGGGACCGCCGGTCCGAACATCCGAAAGGGGAGTCCGCGTTCGGCGAGGGCTGCGGCCACGGCTTCCAGGGGCAGGGTATGCAGTTCTGCGGGCATGCCGGCGAGCAGGACGGGCGGGCCGTCCGGCGTCGTGTCCGGGCGGTCGGCGATATGTCGCAGAGCGCTGGAGACGTGCCAGGACAGCAGGTGCTCCACCTCGACGTACCGTTCGCCGTCGGCCGCCCATTTCCGCCCGGCGGCACGCAGCGCCGGCATCATCACCTCGGTCCAGGCCGTGATCGGACCCAGATCGTCGACCACCGCACGGAGCATCCGTGCCACCTCGGGGGTGTCGAGCCGGACGGCGGCTCGGGCCAGGCCCCGGCACTCGGGCCGGACCGGGCCGACCGGCAGGGCGGTGGAGCCGGGCGCTTTCGGGCGGAACGCGCCGCTCGGCGGCTCAGCGGCCCCGGTGGTCCGCCTCGGCGGAAGCGGACCCTCCGCGGGCCGCGGCGTCGACGGGTGCCGGCCCTGGAGTGCCGGGCGGATGCCGGACCGCGTGTCGAGGGCCGAGGCGGAGGCGAGGGCGGCCCGGGCCGCCTCGGCGGGAGGAACACCCCGGGCGGTCAGTCGGCACATGGCCTCCAGGACGGCGATGTCCTGTGGGCTCCAGCGGCGGTGGTGTCCGGCCTCCCGGTGCGCGGGTCCGATGCCGTAACGGCGTTCCCAGGAACGGACGGTGGTAGGCGACACCCCGAGTCGACGGGCCACCCCGCCGGTGGTGAGGCTCACCTCGGCGAACGGCTGCGGCGTGGCGGGTTCAGGCACGGTGCGGAGCTTACGGTGGCCGGGCTGCCACTCGCTGGACGGCACGTTCGGCGAACCCGCCAGGCTCACCACCCGAAGATCCGGCCGACCGCGAAGCCGGCACAGCTGACCACCATCGCGGCGATGACCAGCAGCGGGATCCATCCCGGCCAGGCGTCGTGCAGTTCGACGGCCTCCGGGGTGGAGATCCCCGCGCAGGTGGAGGCCTCACACTCGGGGGTCTCGGCGGGTTGTGCACCGGTGGCGGCCCGGCGGCCGGGCGCCACGACGGGGTCGGTCGCAGCCATGGGGATCCTCCTGACGGACATGGACCGGTCAGCGGCCCTGGAATCGGGCGAGGCGGACGGACGCCGCGACGAGCGCTGCGGCCGTGATGGCGGCCGGCACGAGGGCGATCGGGACCCCGGCTGCCGCGACGAGGACTCCGGCCGCCCGAGCTCCGGCTCCTCGTGGCGCGGCCGCTCTTCGATCACGTTCAGCAGGCTCCGCTCCCGAACGGTCAGCGGTACGGTCACCGTGGGCACACCTCCTCGGTCGGACCCAGGGTCGCCCAGCTGTCTTCAGCGTCCTCCAGGTGTCGGGCCGAAGGCTTCTCGCAGCGTTTTCGCATCGCTTGCCCATGCGCAGGCCGCAGGAGCCGCACGACCCGCCGCGTGGTGCAGAGTCGCGCGGTCTCAGCCTGGCGATCCGCACGGGCGGCCGGTCGGCCGCACGCGTGTGTGGGCCCACGCACGCGGCGGCGCCGTGCATGGTGACCGTTGGCCGCTCCGCGCCGCGAGCGATCAGCGAGTGCGCGTAGAGGCCCGGCGCGTCCGCTGCCCCGGAACAGCACGGCAACTCCAGACTGGATTCCGGACAACCGGACGGTGGGAGGACCTCGGTGCGCGCTGGCTCTGCGGTGGACGTGGTGGTGGTCGGAGCCGGACTCGCCGGTCTGGCCTGTGCGCTGGACGTGGCACGGGCGGGCCTGAGCGTACAGGTACTGGAGGCCTCGGACCGGGTCGGTGGCCGCATGTGCACGGACGTGGTGGACGGTTTCCGGCTCGACCGCGGATTCCAGGTCTTCAACACCTCGTATCCGCAGGTCAAGCGCCGGGTCGACCTCCGGGCTCTACGGCTTCGTCCGTTCACTCCCGGGTTCGTCCTGGCCGGTGCGCGCGGACGGTTCCGCTTCGCCGACCCGTCGCGGCGCCCGGATCTGGCGGCCGACCTGCTGCCCGGCCGGCTGGCCCCGCTCGGGGATGTGCTGGCCCTGGGCCTGATCAGCGCCCGCGACCTGGTTCTCCCCGCGGCCGTCCTTCGTCGTGGCCGCGATGTGCCGACCGACCGGGCACTGCGCGCTGCCGGAGTGTCCGCCGCCACCGTGGACCAGGTCCTGCGCCCCTTCCTGGCCGGCATTTTCCTGGAGGACGCGCTGGAGACCTCCAGCCGGGTCTTCCACCTGTACTGGCGCAGCATGCTGCGCGGGACCCTGTGCCTGCCCGCGGCCGGTATCGGTGCGGTCCCGGAGCAGTTGGCGGCCGGCCTCCCGCCGGGCGTACTGCGACTGGGAGCGGCCGTCGCGGAGGTGACCGACGACGGCGTGCGACTTGCCGACGACTCCGAGATCGGGGCCCGCGCGGTGGTCGTCGCGACGGACGCGCAGGGCGCCGCGCGGCTGCTGCCCGGTCTGACCGTCCCACCGACTCGGGCCGTGACGACCTTCTACCACGCCGTCCCCGGCAGTCCGCTGCGCGAACCCGTCCTGGTGGTGGACTCCGACGGCACGCTGCTCAACTCGGTGGTGCTGTCCGAGGTGGTGCCGGGTCTGTCTCCGGACGGCCGGGCGCTGATCTCGACCTCGGTCCTCGGCGTCGACGCCGAGGAGGCGACCGTCCGGGCCCGGCTGGCCCAGCTCTACGAGACGGACACCTCTGGCTGGCAGCCGCTGGCGGAGTACCGGATCGCTGCCGCGCTGCCCGCCATGCCGGCGCCCCGTCCGCTGACCCGGAGCACACGTGTGATTCCGGGCCGCTCGTACGTCTGTGGCGACCACCGGGGCACCGGTTCGGTGCAGGGCGCGCTGGCGTCGGGGGCGCGCGCGGCGCGCGAGGTGCTCGCCGATCTCGCGGCGGGACGGGCGGGCTGACCGGTCAGCCCGCAGGGCCGCATCAGCCGGCCGATCGGGTCCGGCTGCCGGCCGATTGCCGAGCGGATGCCGAAGCGTCCCTCGGCAACCTCTGCGGAAGCGATGCGAGTGGGCGTTCGCGCCCCGCGCGGAAGATCCTCGACGTATCAGCGAAGCCGCACCGCGGTTTCCCGGCACTGGGGAAGGACCGAGCGATGACCATCGTGCGAAAGCTCCACGAGGCGGGAGTCACCAGTGAGCACGCCTACGCCGCCGCCTTCGGCTCCGTCGGGTTGTCCCTGGTCAGCTGGCTGGCATCGATGAAAGCCGAGCAGGCCGGTGTCGAGCGCGCCGACCGCTGGGGCATCTTCGTCGGCGAATGGGCGCCGACCTTCTTCGGCCTCGGCCTCGCGCTCGCGACCTACGAGCGGGACGAGCCGGCCGCGGTGGGCACCGACACCCCGTGGTTCGGTGAGCAGCGCAGCAAGGCCGACTGAATGGCGGACCGACTCGACGAGGTGCCGCAGGCGGGCCTGTTCGGGCCCGCCTCGGTCTCCTGGCGGGTGCACGCCGACCCCGCGATGGGCCCGGCAGGCCTGCGCGCACTGCTTCTCCAAGCGCTCCACCCGGTGGCGATGGCCGGCGTCGCGCAGCACTCCGTGTTCCGCGAGGACCCCTGGGGCAGGCTCTGCCGCACGGCCTTCTTCATCGGCGCGGTGACCTACGGCACCGGGGAGGAGGTCAGGGAGACGGTCCGCCGGGTGCGCCGGGTGCACACCCGGGTGCACGGCACCGACCCGGTGACCGGACGCGACTACCGAGCCGACGACCCCGACCTTCTGGTCTGGGTCCACTGCAGCGAGGTGGCCTCGTTCCTGGACGTCGCCAGGCGGTCCGGGCTGGCGCTGTCGGCGGCGGACGCGGACTCCTACCTGCGTGAGCAGGCACAGGTGGCCCGACTGGTCGGCGTGCCCGACCACTACCCGGTGCCGGACAGCGTCGCCGCGATGGACGCCTATGTCCGGCAGGTACGCGGCGACCTGCGAGTCACCCCGGCCGCGCAGCAGGCGGTGCGGTTCGTCTTCGCCCCGCCGTTCCCGGCCTGGGTCCGCTGGGCGACGCCGGCCCAACCCGCCTGGGGCGCCCTGGTCGCCCTGGGGTTCGCCCTGCTGCCGGGCTGGGCTCGCCGGATGTACGGCTTCCCCGGCTGGCCGGTCACCGATGCCCTGGCAAGCGCCCAGGCCCGTGCCCTGCGCACCGCGCTGCTGGGTCTGCCGGACGGTTGGCGCGCGGGCCCGCACCTGGTTGCGGCGCGCAGGCGCTGGTCGGCCGGACCGTCCTGATCGCACGTCATCCGGAGCCCGGGAAGGCGGTGGACGAGCCGTGTTCGGCCAGGCGCCGTCGCAGCTCGGCCAACCCGCGCCGGACGTGGCTCTTCACGGTGCCGAGCGGCAGGCCGGTGCGCTCGGCCACCTGGACATGGGTCAGGTCCGCGTAGTGCACAAGCCGCAACACCCGCAACTGAGGCCACGGGAGCCGGGCCAGCTCGCTCTCCAGGAGCAACCGGTCCGCGTGGCCCATGGTGTCGCCGGGATCCGTTCCCCCCAGCCGAGGGACGGGGTCCGGGGCAGCGGCGTGGTGCGGGCGAGATCGTCGGCACGTCAAGGGCGGCGGCTCAAAGCAGTCTTGATGGTCTGTCAATTTCCTTACAGGCCGTCGAACTGGCGTCCGGGTGCGATATAAGGAGGCTCCGTGAAAGCTTCGAGAGGGGAACCAGATGAAGCTCAAACTCGGCCTGGCCTGTTCGGCACTCGCCATGGCCGGCGCCCTGGCGGGCACCGTGCCGGCCGCCGCCGCTGCGCCGACGGCTCCCACTGCAAGCGTCGCTCCCGCCCAGGGGGCCGATGAGGCCGTCGCGGTCTACCCCGAGGTCATCCCGCGCTACGGCGAAGTGGACGTCCATTGGACGGCGGTGGGCACCGCCGACACCACCGGGCCCACCCAGATCACCCTCGACCTGCCGTCCTGGATGACCATCGGCATACCCATGATCACCGACGAACAGACCTTCACCTTCAGCTACAGCATCTCGCCCGACGGCCACCACCTCACCGCCCTGTACACCGGTACCCAGAAGCCCGGTCAGACCGAGTTCCTGCAGGCGCGCGTCTCCTCGGCCCTCACCATCCCGCCCGGCGTGATCACCGCGACCGTGTCCAACCCCGGCGACCGCAATCCGGCCAACAACGTGGCCACCGCGGGCATCGGCGGTGAGACCGCCCCGCCGCCGGTGATCCCCGCGGCGCCGCGCGCCGTCAGCTCGGACATCAGCACCGGCCCCGGGGTCGGCGGGTCCGTGGTGACGATCACGGGCACCTCGCTGGCGAACGGCATGGTGCTCTTCGGCGACACGCCGGCCACCAACGTCTCCTGCACCGACACCAGTTGCACCGCAACCGCGCCCGGCGGCTGGGGCCTCGTCCCGGTCACGGTGGTCACGCCCGGCGGCACCGCGTACACCCCGTCGGCCTTCCTGTACACGGGCCCGCCGCCGCCCGCGCCCCCGGCCCCCGCGCTGACCGCCTTGGACGTCACGAGCGGGCCGACCGCCGGTGGCAACACGATCTACCTGGCGGGTAGCGATCTGGCCGGCGGCCTGGTCCTCGTCGGCGGCAGGCCGGCCGCCGATTCCTCCTGCGGTACCAACCTGTGCAGCGCCACGGCTCCGGCGGGTACCGGGACGGTCGACGTCCAGGTGCTCACGGCAGGCGGGCTCAGCCCGGCGGTGAGCGGGGACCAGTACACCTACACCGGCTGACCGGTCGGGCCGGGCGATCCGGCTGCTCGGCGCGGGGTGGCCCGGGACCGGGGGTCCGGTGTGAACCGGGCCTCTCCGGCGCGCGATCGCGCGATGATGCCACGGCCCTCACGTCCGTGATCCCCGAGCCGAAAACCCCCGTCATGACCTCCGAACTCGCCTGCGCCGATGGCGCGCTGGATCACGCCCTGGTGCAAGGATTCAGGCCGCGAGGCGGCGGGCGGCGAGTTCGGCGTAGAGCGCGGCGCCGTCGGGGAGCACCGCGTCGTCGAACTCCGCGTAGGGCGAGTGGTTGGCCGGCAGGTTCTCCGGGTCGACCCCCTTCGGGGCGGCGCCGACGTAGGCGAACGAGCCCGGAACGGCGTCGAGGATCCGGGAGAAGTCCTCAGCCGCTGTGGCCGGGTTCGGCAGCGTCCGGTAGCGCTCCTCCCCGAAGACCTCCCGGACGGTGTCCGCCAGGAAGTCGGTCTCGGCCCCGTCGTTCACGGTCACCGGGTACCCGGGGACGTACTCGACCTCGGCCCGCAGGCCGTGGGCGGCCGCGATGGCCCGGACCAGCTCCACCGTGGTGTCGGCGACCTTGGACTCGGCCTCGGCGGAGTAGGTGCGCACGGTCGCCTCGAAGTAGGCGGTCTCGGGGATGATGTTGCGCTGGGTGCCGGCCTGGATCAGCCCGACGGTCACCACCACCGGGTCGAACACGTCGAACCGGCGGGTCACCATGGTCTGCAGCGCGGTGACCATCTCGCAGGCCGCGGGGATGGGGTCCTTGGCCCGGTGCGGCACCGAGCCGTGGCCGCCCGCACCGTGGACGGTGACCTTCAGCGAACCGGAAGCCGCGAGGATCGGCCCGCTCCGGGAGCTGAACTCCCCGTGCGGCATGGCCGACACCACGTGCAGGGCGTAGGCGGCGACGGGGTGTCGGCCGGCCGCGTCCAGCACGCCCTCGGCCAGCATGGCGCCGGCGCCGTCCCAACCCTCCTCGCCGGGCTGGAACATGAACACGACGTCGCCGTGCAGTTGCTCGCGCCGTGCGGCCAGCAGGTGCGCGGCGCCCGCGAGCATGGCGGTGTGCAGATCGTGTCCGCAGGCGTGCATGGCGCCGTTGGCGGCGGCGAACGGCACCGGCGCCTTTTCGACGACCGGCAGAGCGTCCATGTCACCGCGCAGCAGCACCACCGGACCCGGCTTGCCGCCGCGCAGCACCGCGGTGACCGAGCTCAGCGACGCGCCCAGGCTCACCTCCAGCGGCAGGCCGTCGAGGGCCTGCAGCACCCGCTCCTGGGTGCGCGGCAGCACCAGTCCCAGCTCGGGGAAACGGTGCAGGTCGTGCCGGAGCCGGACCAGGTCCGGGGCCAGCGCGAGAGCGTCGTCGTACAAGGACACGGGTACCTCCATCGGACCCGCCCGGGGCGGGAACTTGTGCAGAGCGATCTTGATCCGTGATTCTGGATCTCGCGGCGGGAGTTTCCCGCGATTCCGCAGGATCACGCCAGGGGAAGGCCCTCCGATGAACGAATCCACCGGCACTCGACGGTGACCGGCACCGATGTGACCGTGGACGAGCTGGACCTCGCCCTGGTGAACGCGCTGCAGCTGCGGCCCCGGGCACCCTGGGCGCTGCTCGGCCAGACCCTCGGGATCAGCCCGGTCACCGCCGCCCGCCGCTGGCACCGGCTCTCGCAGGCCGGCATCGCCTGGGTGACCGCCTACGGTCTGCCGCACCCCGAGGACCCCGGGTGCGTCGCCTACCTCGACCTCGACTGCGCGCCCGACCGGCTCCGGCAGATCGCCGACGACCTGGCCGAGGACCCGCACGTGATGACCATCGAGCACCTCTCCCAGGGCTGCGACCTCGTCGTCACCGCGGCCTTCACCGACCTCGCGAGGCTCTCGCGCTACACCACCGGACGGCTCGGCCGCCTGCCCGGGGTCAACGCCGTCCGCGTCCACCTGGCGACCGGCTTCTACGCCGAGGGGATCCGCTGGCGACTGGACTCACTGGACCCCGCCCAGCGCGTGGAACTGCACGACGATCAGCAGGGCGGCACCGGGACCCCGTCCGGAGCACGAGCCGAAGTCCGCGCAGAAGACCGGGAGTTGCTCATCAGACTGGGCGTCGACGGCCGCCTCGACCAGGCCGAGCTGGCCGCCGCCACCGGGCTCAGCCCCTCCACGCTGCGCCGCCGCCTCCACCGGCTGGCCGCCTCCGACGCGATCCGCTTCCGCTGCGAGATCGCCGCCCGCGACGCCGGCCGACCGGTGCTGGCGACCTTCCGGGCCGACCTTCCCCCGGACCGGCTCGACGAGGTCGGCCCGCAGCTCGCCAGACTGCCCGAGATCCGGCTGTGCGTGTCCGTCACCGGCACGCACAACCTCATCCTCTCCGTCTGGCAGCGCTCCCTCGCCGACGTCCAGCGACTGGAAAGCGTCCTCGCCCGCAGGTTCCCCGACCTCCGGGTGGCCGAGCGCCGCGTCTCCCTGCGCACCGTGAAACGGATGGGCCGGATCCTCGACGCCGACGGCCGCGCGGTCCGCGCCGTCCCGATGGACATCTGGCGGGACCCGAACACGGTCTCCTGACGTGCTTTCAGATCAGCTGGCACGCAGGCGAGTTACCGAGTCCTCAGCCCAGCTCGGCCGGCTGGACCTCCTGCGGCGTTCCCTTCAGCGCGGTGTCGGGACGGAATTCACCGGGTGCCGCACAACAGCGCTTGGTACTACCTCAATTCGTCTGCCAGAAACCATAGTTGATGACAGACTTTCGCATCGGCGAGAAATTTCCTATCGCCCAGGCGAGGAAAGTGAATTGCGGAAACATCCCCGGCCGTACATTCGAGCCCGATGCGTTCCCCGCTGACGAAAGGTGTCAGGCCCGGGCCCTGGAGGCGGTGTGCGAGCGCCGGCAGCTCGCACGGTTCGGCTTCGGCGGGGCCACCCAGGAGGGGGCCCGCGGCGTGTCGGGCGGTACCGGGCTGGACCAGCTGGCCCCCCAGCCGGCGTGCAGCTCGGCCAGCATCTCGTGCCACTCGCGCCGGGTGCGGTACGGCGAGTAGGGCATCGGCCGGATCAGGTTCTCCGAGGTCCAGACGACGTCGACCTGCCCGTCCGCGCGGATGCGGCCGATCCGCGCCTTGCGCCACAGGTGGAGGTTCTCCTCGTCGACGTAGAGGGTCCCCTCCGCGCCGGCCCTGCGCTGGCCGCGGATCGCCCGGCGCACGTCGGCGGGACGTGTACTGCCGCAGGCCCGGACGGCCTGGGCCCACAGGTGGACGAGGTTGTAGGCGGCGGCCATCGTGTCGCCGACAACGCGCTCCTGGCCGTACCTGGCCCGGAAGGACTCCACGAAGCGGGCGTTCTGCGGGGTGTCGATCGACTGGAAGTAGTTGAACGCGAGGTAGTCGCCGGCCATCTGCGCCCGGTCGAGATGCTGCAGCTCGCACTCCCCGATGACGAACGAGAGGGTCGGGGTGCTCGCGGGCCTGATCCCGGCGGCGCGCAGTTCGCGGAAGAAGGGCATGTTCGTGTCGCCGACGAGCGTGCTCAGGATGACCCCCGGCTTGGCGTCGGCGATGGCCCGCACCAGCGGGGCGACGTCGCTCTGGCCCAGCGGCACGTAGACCTCACCCGCCACGTGGCCGCCGAGCGCGGCGAGCAGGTCCTTGACCACGGCGTTGACCGAGCGCGGGTAGACGTAGTCGGAGCCGATCAGGTAGAAGTCCCGGCCGCGGTTGTCCAGGAACCAGCTGACGGCCGGGATGACGCACTGGTTGGCCGTAGAACCACCGTAGACGACGTGCTCGGAGGACTCGATGCCTTCGTAGAAGGTCGGATAGAGCAGGATCGCGTCATGCGCCTCGATGACCGGGATGACGCTGCGCCGGCTGGCGGAGGTGTAACAGCCGAAGACGGCGCAGACACCGTCGCCGGTGAACAGGCTCTCGGCCGCCTCGGCGAAGGCCGGCCCCTGCGAGCAGCCGTCGGCGATGACGGGCTCCAGGGTCCGGCCGAGGAGTCCGCCGCTCGCGTTGATCTCCTCGATGGCGAGCAGGGTGGCGTCGACGACCGGCAGTTCACTCAGCGCGACCGACCCGGTCAGGGAGTGCAGCACGCCGACGCGCGCGGGCTGCGGAGCGCGGTTGCGCCTCACGGCGGGCTCCCGGGCGCGTGCCGGCGTCTGCGGGTGTGGGCGGGGTCGGGGTCGGGGGCGGGGGTGTGGGCCGGGGCGGGGGCCTGGCGGAACCGGGACACGGTCAGTAGTCCTCCAGGTTCTGCAGGGACGCCAGGACCGTGCTGAACGCCGCGGGACTGACCTTGAGGTCACCGCTGAACGCGGCGTCGAGCTCGCCGATCAGGAAGAGCACCAGGGCGATCGTGCCCACGATGCTGATCATCACGAGGCGGTCGCGCGCCTGACCCGACAGGCCGAACGCCTGGGCCATGGCCACGATGATGACCGAGTCGGCGGCCATCAGCATCCACAACGCGGTCGGGATGCGCTTGGCGGCCAGCAGGAGCCGCTGGCGCCGGCAGTCGTCGAGGTTCGTCAGCAGGGCCATGGAATGGGCGTACAGCGGATCGCCGCGCTCCGGCTGGCCCATCAGTGTGTAGACCTCCCAGAGCTCGGCCAGCGCGGCGCCGGCCCGCTCGCTGGCACCCGCGTGCGCCAGCGCGGGCCACTCGTCGTGGATCACCAGACGCGCGTAGGTGCGCACCGCGCCCTGGACCTGACGGCGGATGCGCACCGGGAACCCCCGCGAGACGCGTTCCAGATCGGCCAGGGCGTTGGCCTCGCGGGCCGTCACCGAGTCGGCATCGGACATCGACTGCCAGACCACCACGACGACGAAGGCGACCATCAGACCGAAGAGCGTGCCGACCAGCCCGAGGATCACGGCCATGAGGCCGTTGTCGTTGCTGGCCAGGCTCCTGGGGAAGAGCCAGTGCCCGAGCGGGACCATCAGATCCGCCAGCGCCACGATCCCGATGATCCGCAGCGCGGTGGCGAGCCAGACCGGCCGCGAGGCGGGCAGCAGCCACAGGGCCGCCAGGCAGCTGAGAGTCGTCGCCGCCTCGGCCGTCTGAAGCAGGTGCATCGTGACCGGTCCCGTCGTCCTGTCCGCTCGAAACCCCCTGACCGCGCCGCCTGCCAGGCTCGCACGCCCGCGCCCCGGCCGCCAGCCGTCCGGCAGTCCCACCGCCCTCCCGTCCCTGCAGGCCTTCGCAGCCCCCGGTCACACCCTCTACGGCGGCGACTGGCCCTTGGCCCCGGTCTCCACCGGTTCGTACTTCACCACCGCCCTGGATGACCAGGACCGGTTCCCGGCCAGGGGACGCCGGGCACGGCCCTGTCCCGCACCAGAGCGAGGCCTTCCCCCTGCCAGGGGGCTGATCGGACGACAGACAGGCCCTGGCCGCAGCGAAACGCTGAAGGCAGTCGCCGTCTCCGTCAGGGGACGTGCGGGACTGTCCGTTCGCCGGGACTGTCCGTTCGCCGGGACCTTTTCGATACCGGGAACAGGGGATGTCGATCATGATCAACCGTGTCGTTGTCGGAGTCGACGGTTCACCCGCCAGCGTGAGCGCGCTGCGGTACGGCGCCCAGGAGGCGGCGCTGTCCGGCGCGCCCCTGTGGCTGCTGCACGCCCTCCCGCCCGGGGGCGAGGCCGTGTACGTGCGGTGGCCCGCCTCGGTCGCGCTGTGCGAGGCCCGGGGCGACCTGGCCAGGGCCGAGCTGCGCGCCGCGCGTGACCAGGCTCTTGCCGGCTTCACGGACAGCCCCGAAATCGTCACCCGCATCGTGCGCGGTCGTCCCGGTGCCGTCCTGGTGGCCGGTGCCGACCAGGAGGGCGACCTGCTGGTCCTGGGGTCCGACGCGCGCGGAGTGCTGCGCCGGGGCCTGTCCGGCTCCGTCCACCGGCACTGCCTGGTCCATGCCCGCTGCCCGGTCCTGATCACCTGCCTCCCCGAGAGTGCCGGCCGACGCCAGCGCCGTCCACGGCCGGGTGCGCCGAGCCGCACGCACCAGCAATGATCTACGCAGTCGTCGAACCGGTCACGGCCCGGCGGTACTGGGACAGGTCGTCCGACACTCCCAGCAGCCAGGCCTCGACGGAGGCCAGGAACAGGTGGGTCTCCGTCACCTCCGGGAGCAGTTGCTCGGCGACCTCCAGGGGGTGCGACCCGCCCGGCAGGCACTCCGGTGTCCGCTCCGCCTGCGCGACGTCCCCGGTGCCGAAGGCGTCCGCGGTCCGCAGGGCCATCGCCGCCACCCTCTCGGACAGGGCCGAGAGCGCCGCCACCGCGGCCGGGGGCAGCGGTGCGAGCCCCTCGCTCCGGTGGCGGACCAGGAGGAAGTCACCGCCGTAGACGATGAAATGGCCGGCTGCCAGGGCCGCCTCCCAGCCGGAGGACGCCGTGTACTGGTGGGTGCGTTCCGACTGGTACTGCGCGGAGGACGCGTCGGCGAGCAGCATCGCGCGGCGCGCGGGGCGCAGCGGGTCCTCGTCCGTCGCCGGGCCGCTCACTTCGGTGACCACGGCTCGGCACGCCGTGGCACCGCGGGCAAGGAAGTCGCCGATGTCCCTGCGCAGCGCGCCGTAGCCGCCCTTGGGCCAGGCGAGCAGGCTGGCGACGCCTCCGACCACCCCGCCGATCAGGACGTCGGTGAGCCGGACCTCCGAGAGGTGCCAGTTGGGAGTGGAGAGCTGACTGAAGATCACGATGAAGGTCAGCGTGAACAGGCCCTGCATCCAGGCCGGCCCGCACACCAGCCCCAGCGTGAAGCCGACGAGCATCAGGACGGGGAGCAGCGCCGCGTAGAAGGCGGGCACGTCGCCGACCAGGAAGAGCATGAGCGCGGCGACCGCGGCTCCGGCGATCGTGCCGAGGAAGGCGGGGCGCAGGGCGGCGCGGGTGTCCGAGGCCGAGGTCCGCATCAGGCTGACGGTCGCCAGCAGCACCCAGAATCCGTGGGAGAGATCGAGCGCACCGACCAGCAGGCGGGCGGCGGCCAGCGCCACCGCGGTGCGCAGGGCGTTCTGCAGGTGGACCGAACGGGGCGTCAGGTGGACTCCCAGCCGGCGCCACCACAGCACGGGCGCGGGTGCGAACGCGTACCAGAACACCTGACGGTACGGTCGGCTCCGCTCCCCGGCCGGGGGCCGCACGCCGAGCGCGATCCGCGTGGCTTCCGTCGCCACCCAGGTGGCCGTGGCCACCTCCCGCACCATCGCGTGGCGCAGCAACCGGGTGGCCGGTGGCGGCGGCCGCTCACCGACGCGACTGGCGTCGAACACACCGAGAGCCGCGTCGAGGCCGTCGACGCGCAGCGGGGCGGTACCCGTGCACAGCGCTTCGGCGTCAGCGCGCAGGGACGCCGCGACGCGATCCAGCAAGGCCGCCGCGGCCGGGGCGGCGGACTTCCCGTCGCGGCCGTCGAGCAGTCGGTCCAGCCGACCGCGGATGTGCCAGAGCGCCGCACACGCCTGGTTGAGCGCTCGGTCCCGGGCCGAGGGTGAGGTGGGGCGTTCGGTCGACGGCTGACGGACCGGCCGGGCCGCCTCGTACGCCCGTTCGGCCTGCTCCTGCCGCTCGAGCGCCGCCGTGGCGGGCGTCGCCGGGCTGCGCAGGTCGTCGGCGAGGGCCCCGCTGTACGCGGCGACGGCGGCCACCGCGTCGGCCAGCACCACCCGGTAGGGCACCGGCGGCGGGCCGGGAAAGACCAGCCGTTCGGCGAGGCCGGCCAGCACGATCCCGATCGTGAGGCCGATGAGCCTGGAGCCCAGTGACCCCGGTGCGTACGGGGGAAAGCAGGGCAGCACGTAGAACAGCTGGAAGGCGATGGCCAGGCCGGCCGGCCGCGGTCCGCCCACCGTCAGGAAGGCGATGACGAAGCCCACCACGAACATGCCGATGGCCGCCGCCCAGGCATGCACCGCCAGCAGGGTGCCCATGGTGACCAGGATCCAGCCGGCGGGCAGCGCCAGCAGCAGGGTCCGGGCCCGCTGCGCCGCGCCACCGGGGATCCGGCAGAACAGGCTCAGGGGAAGCGCGCCGAAGATGGCGTAGAGGGCGATCACCGAGTCGCCGAGGCCGTACCGGCAGGGGTAGAAGCCCGCGCACCCGGCGACGGTCACCCGCGCCGCCCGCCGCAGCGCCGCCGGTCCCTCCGGCTGTGCACGCAGCCACCTGCCGGGTGCCCCGCCGCCGAGGAGCCGCCCGGCCGTCACCGCCGCCCTCCCGGCCGGGGCGCCCCGGGGCGTCCGCGCAGTCCGTCGGCCACTGGAACACCTCGTCCACTCCGCTGGTCCCCGGCGTGTGTCCCGGGCGGGGATCTGATTGACTGCCAGGTCCGTCCGGCAGGACCGGGCCTTGGTCCGGCCAGCCTGTCACATCGCGTTCCACGCCAGGCGGCCCCGCGCCGCGACCGGCCCCGACCGGCTACCAGCCGGCGTCAGGAGCAGGAGCCGGAGCACCGCCGTGTCAGCCCCGGCCTGCCAGGGCGAGCCGGACAGCAACCGCCGGGCTGTCGGCCACCACGGGGCCCGGGACGGCTTCGCCCCGCGCGTCGGTGACCCGCCAGCCGCCAAGAGTGACCACCGGCCCGATGCCTCGCCGCATGGCCATCGCCACCTCGGAGAGCGTCCCCCATGACCCGCCGACGACGATGACCGCATCCGCGGAGCCGACCAGGACGCTGTTGCGGGCCTGCCCCATGCCGGTGGCCACCCCGACGGTCAGGCCGGGCGAGGCCCCGGACCGGTCGGCCCCGGACAGGATGCCGACGACTGTTCTGCCCGCACCCGACGCACCCTGCGCCACCGCGGCCATGACCCCGCCGTAACCCCCGCAGAGGACGACCGCGCCCGCGCGCGCCAACAGGGCCCCGACCTCCGGGGCCGCCGCCTCCTCGGCCGCACTGCACTGCGCGGGACCGCAGACCGCCACCTGGACCACCGCTGCTCCCTACTCGTCGTCGGGCAGGTACCAGTGGTGCGGCGCGATGAGCCCGTCGATCGACCCGGGGCCCCAGGAGCCGGGCGCATACGGTTCCACGGGCCGTGGGCGGGCCAGGAGTTCGCCGGAGATCTCCCACAGGCGCTCGATCGAGTCCGAGCGGGTGAACAGCGACTGGTCGCCGAGCATCGCGTCCAGCAGGAGGCGTTCGTAGCCCTCCAGGCCGTGGCGGCGCCGGAAGGAGTCCGCGTAGCGGAAGGTCATCTCCGCGGTGCCGAGCCGCATCGCCGGTCCCGGTTCCTTGGTGAGGAAGCGGGCGCTGATCCAGCCGGGATCGTCGAAGTCGATCACCAGGGCGTTGCCGCGTTCCGCGCCGGGGCCGTCGTGCGCGTCATCGGGGAACATCCGCCGCGGGGGCTTCTTGAAGTGCAGGGTGACGGTCTGGCGGCGCTTGGCCATCGACTTGCCGGAGCGCAGGAAGAACGGGACACCGGACCACCGCCAGTTGTCCACCTGCGCGCGCAGCGCGATGAACGTCTCGGTCTGCGACTGCGGGTCCACTCCCGGCTCGGACCGGTAGCCGTCGTACTGCCCGCGCACCACAGCAGCGGGGTCGAGGGGTTCGAGGGCGTTGAAGACCTTGGCCTTCTCGTCGCGCAGGGGCTGCGCGACGAGGGAGACGGGTGGCTCCATCGCCACGATGCCGAGCACCTGGAACAGGTGGGTGACGATCATGTCCCGGTAGGTGCCGGTCTCCTCGAAGAAGGAAGCGCGGCCCTCGATCCCGATCGTCTCGGGCACGTCGATCTCGACGTGGCTGATGTGCTCGCGGTTCCAGACGGGTTCGAACAGTCCGTTGGCGAAACGCAGGGCGAGGATGTTGTCGACGGACTCCTTGCCCAGGAAGTGGTCGATGCGGAACACCTGGGACTCGTCGAAGACGGCGTGCACGGTCTCGTTGAGCGCGCGGGCCGAGGCGAGGTCGGTGCCGAACGGCTTCTCGATGATCACCCGGGTGTCGCGGGCCAGGCCGGTGTCGCCGAGCATGGCGATGACGGAGGTGAACGCGGCCGGTGGGACGGCCAGATGGCACAGCCGGCGCGGGCTGCCGCCGATGGCCTGCTCGGCGGCCCGGACCGCACCCAGCAGCGGCTGCGGATCCTCCGGGTCGGCGGCGCCGAAGCTCAAGCGGTCCGCGAAAGCCTGCCAGCTCGCGCCGGTGGGCTCGGCGAGGCCGAACTCCCGCACCGCATCCTCGGCGTGCCGGCGGAACTCCTCATCGCTGAGCGCGTACTGGGCCGGCGCCGAGCCGACGACCCGGTAATCCTCGGGGAGCAGACCGGCCTTGGCGAGGTGGAACAGGCCCGGGAGCAGTTTGCGCCGGGCGAGGTCACCGGTCGCGCCGAACAGCACGATGACGTGCTGCTCGGGGCGGTCGGTGGTCATGGGGGCGGTCGGGGCCGCGGGCGTGGTGGTGGTCATGGAGTCTGCTTCTCTGCGTGTCCGCCGAACTCGCCGCGCATCGCGGAGAGGATCCTGTCCGTGAACTCGCCGGGGCCACAGGGGGCGGGAGCGCGACGGGTTCGCCGGGCCAGGGCACCTGCGGTCGGTCCGTCCACAGCACATGGTGCGGCCCTCCCGTCGTCCTCGTCGGCCGGGACACGACGCAGCGGTGTTCTTCCTCCGGATGGGCCATCCGACCCGCTTGAGGCGCCGACGGACTGTTCCGCGGCGCAGGGCGCCGAGGCGCGGCGGCCTGCGACGGCCAGCAGCGCGGCGGGGTGGTCGGTGAGCACGGCGTCGGCGCCCAGCCGGGCGGCCTCGCGGTAGTCGGACGCGTTGTCGACCCCGAACACGACGACGGCGACGCCGGCGACGCGGTGGCAGCAGTCCACGGTCCGCCGGTCCCACAGCACCGCGTCGTGCACGGTGCCGCAGGCACGGCCGAGCGTGCAGTCCTCGGCCACGACCAGGTCGCGGCGCAGCTCGAAGCCGACCCAGCGCCCGGGCACGGGTGGCGGGGGGCAGCTGCCGGTGAGGCGGGCGGCCAGCAGCCGGCCCCTGGTGGTGTCGCGGTCCTCGAAGGTCATCACCCGGGGGTGCGCACGCCGGACGGCTCGCAGGGCCGACGGCTCGGTGGAGTAGAACCGGATGCGCTCCCACCCGCGCGTTCCCCGGCGCGTCCGGTCGTCCAGGAGCCGGGCGATCGCGCGGACCAGCCGCACGGGCTGCGGGGATTTGAGGTCGAGGATCAGCGGAGTCTGCGCAGGCACGACCGCCAGTGCCGCCGCGAGGGTCGGCAGCCGGGCCTTCCGGTGCGGAGCGCGGTAGGGGCGGCTGCCGTCCGCGGCGACGAAGGCGTGCCCGGCGTTGAGTGCGGTCAGCTCGGCGGCGGTGTGCTCACCGACCCGGCCGCAGCCGTCGGTGAGGGCGTGCAGTTCGGCCGGCCGGTAGAGCACCGGGACCCCGTCGCTGCTGACCTGGACGCTGAGCCACACCAGGTCGGCCGGCGCGGCCACCGCGGCCCGAACCGCCTCCAGGGTGTTCTCCGGAAGGTCGCCGCCCCCGGCGCGGTGGGCGATCACGAGCGGACGACGGCTGCGGTCGGCCCAGCGGTCAGGCTGCGGGTGCATGGCTGCCGCCTCCGGCCCTCCCCACCCCTCGGCCCCGGGCGTCGCCCGCCGGCCCGGGTGGCGCCAACTGGTCGACGCAGCCGCCCTGGACGGCGGAGTACCCGATGAGCACCGGGCACCGGGCGTGCTTGAGGCAGTACCGCCGGGCCGAGCGGCGGCGGAACCGGTGACCCGGGCGGTGGCCACCGACCCCCAGCACGAGGAGGTCGGTGTCGTGCCGCGAGCAGGCGACGAGGGCCGGGCCCGGCTGCCCCCGAAGGACCGCGGGCGAGAGCCGCAGGCCGTCCGGGACGTCCGCGAGGGCGGCATCGCAGGCGGCCGCGAGCCGCTTCTCGGCCGCCTTCTCGCAACGGCGGCACAGGGCATCGAGGGCCGGGAAGGAGGTCGGCTTCGAGGGGCGCGGCGCGTCGCCGCCGGGCAGCTCCCAGACCAGCACCGGGCAGAGCTCGGCCTGGTGGCGCAGCGCCTCGTACGCGGCCCGCCGCAGTGCCAGCAGGCTTCCCGGGGAGCCGTCCACACCGACCACCACACGCTTCACGAGTACCGACATGCTCCGCTCCTCAGGCTGTCCTGCTGTCCGTGGTGCGGCCCCGCAGTCCGCTGCTGTCGCCGGCCGCGGGGCCGCCTTCCACGCTAGGAGCCGGGCCCGGGCGGACGGGTCGGTCGATCGGGCGACCCGGTGGTGGATCCCGGCCGACCGACCCGACCGGTGGCGCATCAGCATCCGTTTGGGTCACCCGGCCCTCCGGCACGGCCCCGCCCCGCTGCCAGGCTTGATCGCGTGCCGCCGGCCGGCGGCCCCGGGCCACCACGAGCCGCAGCGGGCGCCGCGTCCCTGCCGGCCGCAGGAAGGAGACGGACCGATGTCGGACTACCAGCTGGTGATCAACCTCGCCGTCGCCCTCCTGCTCGGGGCGCTGATCGGCATCGAACGCCAGTGGCGGGCCCGGGAGGCCGGGCTGCGCACCACCGCGCTGGTCGCCGCCGGTTCCGCGCTCTTCGTCCTGCTGAGCAAGTACGGCTTCGTCGACCTGGGCCACGTCCGGAGTCAGACCTACGACGGCTCGCGGGTCGCCGCCCAGATCGTCTCCGGCATCGGCTTCCTGGGGGCGGGCGTGATCATGCGCGGCGGCCGCCGGGTGCACGGCATCAACACCGCTGCGACGCTGTGGTGTTCGGCGGCGATCGGTGCGCTCAGTGGCGCCGGGATGTTCCTGCTGGCCGTGGCGGGCACCGCCGCCGTCCTGCTGACCCACGTGATGCTGCGCCCCGTCGCGCGCCGGCTCGACCGCAGCCCGACGGCCGGCGACGAACTGCCCGGCGCCTACCGCCTGTGGGCGTGCTGCCAGGAGGCGGACGCGCCGCACGTGCGCCGGTTGCTGATCCAACTCCTCGACCGCACCGACTTCGTGCTGCGCACGGTGCGAACCGACCCGGACGAATCCCACGGACAGGCCACCCCCCACGGGCAGGTGGTGGCCGCGGTCGTGACGGCCTCCGGACAGTCGGACGGACCGCTGGAGGCGGTCGTCGCCCGGCTGGGTACGGAGCCGGGCGTCGCCAGCTCCGGCTGGGCCCTGCTCGACGAGGACGGCCCGGCCGCCTGGGGCCGGGACAACGGATCCGGCTCCGAGACCTGACGGGGTTTACGCCATCCGGTGGTATCGCAGGGCCGAGCGGCCCGGACCAGGGCCGGCGCCTTCTACGCTGACCCGGTAGGCGGTGAAGAGCAGTCGTCAGGCCCGGTGGCACAGGACCCGTGCGTCCCTGGACCGTTCGGGGCGGACCGTGACCGAAGGTTGCCCAGCACATGAGGTTCGACGAAGGTCCTGACCCCGTCTCCATGAGACCGTCGAGAATGTCGAGAACGTCGAGAACGTGATGCCGCGGTGAGCACACCCGATCCTTCGACGCACCCGCCCGCCGTGCCACCGCGCATCGGCGATGCGGCTGCCCTCGCCTGGCTGCTGGGGCTCAGCCTCCTCATCGTGACGCCCGATGTGCTGGCGGGCAGCTCCGTCCACCTCACGTCGATGATCATCGTGCTGTGCGCCCTGGCCGCCGGCCTGTGCTCGCTCCGCATGACCGTGGTCGCCGCGCTGCTGACCGCCACCGTCCGCCCGCTGCTCTACCTCGCCGAACCGCCCGCCTCCGTCGCGGACGGGGTGGTCAGCGCGGTGGTGACGGCGATGATCGCCGCGCTCTGCGTGGTCGGTGCCCGGCTGCGGATCCGCCGCGAGGGCGAGGTGTTCCGCGTGCGCTCCACCGCGGCCGCCCTCCAGCGCCAGATCCTCTCCCCCCTCCCGCTGAGCACAGCGCACGTGGAGGTCCACGGCCTGTACGAACCGGTCGAGGAGGACTCCTTCGTGGGTGGCGACATCTACGAGGCCATGGACACCCCGCACGGCACCCGGGTGCTGATCGGCGACGTGCGCGGCAAGGGGCTGGTCGCGATCGGTGCCGGTTTCGCCGTGCTCACCGCCTTCCGCGAGGCCGCCTGGCACCGCGCCACCCTCGACGAGGTGGTGGACGCCCTGGAGGTCGCGCTCCGACGGCACAACGACACGGCGGCCCGGGCCGGAGCGCCGGAGCGCTTCACGACCGCGCTGGTGCTGGCCTTCGACGGGTCGCCGACCGTGCGGATCGTGAACTGCGGACACATTCCTCCGTACCGGCTGCGCGGGGACGGGTGCGGACCGGTCCCGCTCGGCGCGGCCGGCGTCCCCCTCGGCCTGGCGGATCTCGTACCGGATCCCCGGCCGGTGGAGGAGTTCGAGCTGGGGCCGGAGGACCTGCTGCTGCTGTGCACCGACGGCGTCACCGAGGCCCGCGACCGGGCCGGCGAGTTCTACCCGCTGGAGGACCGCTTGCCGGCGTGGCAAGGACTCGGCCCGGCCGCAACGGCCGAGGCCCTGCGGCGTGAGCTGCACGCCTACGCCCCCGGCCGCGCCCGCGACGACGTGACGGCCCTGGTGCTCCGCCGGGTCGGCGCGACCGGGCCCGAGCCCGCGGCCGAGACCGAAAGGACGTAGGAAAGCGTGACGGATACTCCTCCCCTGCACGGCATCTTCCCGTACCTGCCCTCACCCGTGGACGAATGCGGCCGGGTGGACGAACAGGGCCTGCGGCACCTGATCGAGCACCTGATCGCCTCCGGGGTGCACGGACTGTCGCCGCTCGGATCGACCGGCGAGGTGATGTACCTGGACACCGCCCAGCGCGAGGAGATCGTACGCATCACGGTCGACGCGGCCGCGGGGCGCGTACCCGTCGTTCCCGGGGTCGCGGCACACGCGACGGCCGCCGCCGCGGAGCAGGCTCGCCGGCTGGCCGACCTCGGGGCGAACGGTGTCGTCGCGATCCGGCTCGACTACCTGCCGGTTCCCCACGCCGGGGTGACGTCCTTCTTCGCCGGGATCGCCGCCGCCACCGACCTGCCGGTCGTCCTGTACTCCAACCCCCGGCTCGGCGCGGGCCTGCCCCTGGAATGCCTGGTCGAACTGGCCCGGCACCCGACGGTGCAGTACCTCAAGGACGCGTCCGGCGACACCGGACACCTGCTGTCCGTGCAGAACGCGCTCGGGGACCGGATCAAGATCTTTGCCGCCTCCGCCCACATCCCCGCCCTCGTCCTCCAACTGGGCGGCGTCGGCTGGATGGCCGGGCCCGCGTGCGTGGCCCCGGTGGCCGCCGTGCTCCTCTACCGGCTGCACACCGAGCAGCGACCGCACGAAGCCATGCAGCTCCAGCGGGCCCTGTGGCCGCTGAACGAGCTGTTCGCCCAGTACGGCCTGGCCGCTTTCGTGAAGCTCGCCCTGCGGGACCAGGGATTCGATCTGGGCGACCCCGTCGCACCGCAGTCGCCGTGCCCACCGGAAGCCGCCCGGGCCTTCCGCCGTGCCATGCGGGCGGTGGACGAGACCGTGGCCCGGCTCACCGCCGGGACGGCCCCCTGACGCGGGGAGGGGCGATCACACCGGCCACCAGGACCGTCAGTGGTCCGAACCGAAGTCACGGATCACCACGACCGGGCAGCGCGCGTGCTGGACGCAGTGCTGACTCACCGAGCCCGCCAGCACGTTGACGAAGGCGTGGTGCTCCCGCCGGCCCAGGACCAGCAGGTCGGCGCCCGCCGACCACCCCAGCAGTTCCTCGGCGGCGTTGCCGAGCAGAACGGTCTGCCGGATCTCCACGGGCGGGTCGTCCCCGGCCACGTCGGCCACCGTGCGGGCCAGCGTGTGGCCGGTCTCCTCGCCGAGCCCGGACTCCGGCTTGGCCATCACGACCCCGTACATCGTCGGATAGACCCAGCAGGCCACGGCGTCGACCACCGCGCCGGTGGCCCGGGCCTGGCCGATCGCCCATTCCAGGGCCCGCCGGGAGGAGGGCGAACCGTCCACCCCGACCACGATCCGGCCCTCGACCGTGCTCTCGTTCACGCTGCCCATCACGCACCTCCTGGTGGCTGCCACCAGGAGGGTCCCGGCGGACACGCTCCACGCTAGGCAGCCGCGCCCCGGCCCAGGGCCCACCGACCGGTTGACCGGCGGGTGGAAAGCGCCCCAGGTGAGAGTGGGTCGGCTCGCTCCGACAATGGAGGTAGCCGTCGGCCGGACCAGGACGCCAAGCCGGACCAGGACATCAAGGAGGACCCACCATGACCACGGTTTCCGCCTACGCCGCACCCGCCGCCAAGGCACCGCTGGAGCGCACGACCATCGAGCGCCGTGCCGTCGGGGAGAGCGACGTACTGATCGACATCAAGTTCGTCGGCATCTGCCACTCCGACATCCACCAGGTCCGCGAGGGCTGGGGCGAGGCGCTCTTCCCGATGGTGCCCGGCCACGAGATCGCGGGCGTCGTGGCCGAGGCCGGGCCCGGCGTGACGAAGTTCAGGGTCGGCGACCGGGTGGGGGTCGGCTGCATGGTCGACTCCTGCCGCCGCTGCGACAGCTGCAAGGCCGGCCTGGAGCAGTACTGCGTCGAGGGCCCCGTCTGGACCTACAACGCCGTCGGCAAGGACGGGCAGCCCACCTACGGCGGCTACTCGCAGAAGGTCGTCGTCGACGAGAACTACGTCGTGCGCATCCCGCAGGGCCTGTCCCTGGACGTGGCGGCCCCGCTGCTGTGCGCGGGCATCACCACCTACTCACCGCTGCGGCACTGGAACGCCGGCCCCGGCAGGAAGGTCGCCGTCGTCGGCCTCGGCGGTCTGGGCCACGTGGCCGTGAAGATCGCGCACGCGCTCGGTGCCGAGGTCACCGTGCTCTCCCAGTCGCTGCGCAAGAAGGACGACGGTCTGCGGCTGGGCGCCGACCACTACCGCGCCACCAGCGACCCGAAGACCTTCGAGGAGCTCGCGGGCAGCCTCGACCTCATCCTGAACACCGTCTCCGCGCCGCTCGACTTCGCCGCCTACGCCTCGCTCCTGCGCCTGGACGGCACGATGGTCAACCTCGGTCTCCCGGAGGAGCCGGTGCAGATCGTGCTCCAGTCGCTGTTCGGCAACCGCCGCAGCATGAGCAGCTCGGGCATCGGCGGGATCGCCGAGACCCAGGAGATGCTGGACTTCTGCGCCGAGCACGGGGTGGCCGCCGAGATCGAGCTGATCCGCGCGGACGAGATCAACGACGCCTACGAGCGGGTGCTCGCCAGCGACGTCCGCTACCGGTTCGTCATCGACACGGCCACCATCTGACCCTGGGGCACCCCTCTAAGAGAGTTCTAAGAGCCCGGTTTGAGAGGGTTGTCCCATGAGCAGCGAGTGGAAGATCCTCGTCGTGGACGACGACCCGGAGGTCCGCGGCGCCGTCGAGGACGGCCTGGCCGTCGAGGGCTACGCGGTGCGGGGTGTCGCCGACGGCCTCGCGGCCCTCTCCGAGCTCAGCCGCTGGCAGCCCGATGCGATCGTGCTGGACATCCTGATGCCCGTCATGGACGGCCTCGCCGTCTGCCGGCAGTTGCGCGCGCTCGGCGACCGCACCCCGGTCCTGGTGCTCACCGCCCGGGACTCGGTCAGCGACCGGGTGGACGGCCTGGACGCCGGGGCGGACGACTACCTGGTCAAGCCCTTCGCGCTCGACGAACTGGCCGCACGCCTGCGCGCGCTGCTGCGCCGTGCCGTCCCCACCCCCTGTGACGACGACATGATCCGCGTGGGCGACCTGGTGGTCGACCCGGCCGGCCGCAGCGGGCGCCGCGGCGAGCGGCCGCTGGAGTTCTCCCGCACCGAGTTCGCCCTGCTGGAACTGCTGATGCTGCACCCGGGCCAGGTGCTGCCGCGCGAGACGATCGTGGAACGGGTCTGGGGCGTGGACTTCGGTCCGGACTCCAACTCGCTGGCCGTCTACATCGGCTACCTGCGCCGCAAGCTGGAGGCCGGCGGCGAGCCCCGGCTGGTGCACACCGTGCACGGCATCGGCTACCGGCTGGACGCGGCGTGAGGGCGCACGCCCGCTGGCGCCGCCGCCGGCCGCTGCGCACCCGGCTGGCGCTCGCCGGGTCGGCGGCGGTCGCGCTGGTGGCCGTCGGTGTGTCCTGGGCGGCCTTCACCATCGTCCGCTACGAGCTGCGCCACCAGCTCGACCTGCACCTCGTCCAGCAGGCCACCATGCTCCAGCAGCAGGACCGCAACCGTCCGCCGGGCGTCGTCTACGGCGAGTGCGGCTACCTGGCCGCCCCCGCCTGCACCCAGGTCGTCCCGGCCACCGCCGCCCTGGACCCGGCCCAGCCCTACCTGCTACCGGTCACCGCGGAGACCCGCCAGGTCGCGACCGGGCAGCGCCCGGCGTACTACACGGACATCCGGATCAGCGGGCACCCCGCCCGGATGTACACCGCCAGGTTCGGCAGCGCGCAGGCCGCCGTCCAGGTCGCGCTGCGCTCGGACGCGGTGGACCGCGGGGTGCAGCAGGCCGGGGAGCTGATGGCGGCCGTGGCCGGCGCCGGGGTGCTGCTGGCCGGACTGCTCGGCTACGTGCTGGCCCGCACCGGCCTCGCGCCGGTCGCCCGGCTGACCGCCACCGCCGAACGGATCGCGGCCACCCGGGACGCCGGGCTGCGGATCGAGCTGCCGCCGGGCCGGCACGAGGACGAGGTGACCAGGCTCGCGCGCAGCTTCAACACCATGCTCGGCGAGCTGGAGCAGTCGGTCACCGCCCAGCGCCGCCTGGTCGCCGACGCCTCGCACGAGCTGCGCACCCCGCTGACGGCGCTGCGCACCAACGCCGAACTGCTCGCCCGCACCGACCGGTTGACACCGGCGCAGCGGGACCGGGCGGCGGCCGGGCTGAACCGCCAGCTGCGCGAGGTCACCAGCATGGTGAACGACCTGATCGAGCTGGCCCGGGACGAGGAGCCGCAGCCGCTGCTGGAGCGGGTCCGGCCGGCCGCGCTGGTCGAGCACTGCGTGGCCGCGGCCCGCGACCACTGGCCCGCCGTCGCCTTCGACCTGGCCGTCGCACCGGACACCGTCGCGCTCACCCTGCCGGGCGTGCCGGCGCGGCTGGTCCGGCTCTTCTCCAACGTGCTGGACAACGCGGCCAAGTTCAGCCCGCCGGGCGGCCCGGTCGAGGTGACGCTGACCGCCTCGCCGCTGCAGCTGACCGTCCGGGACCACGGGCCGGGCATCGCGCCCGAGGACCTCCCCTACGTCTTCGACCGCTTCTACCGCGCCTCCGCCGCCCGGGCGCTGCCCGGCTCCGGCCTCGGACTGGCGATGGCCCGGCAGATCGCGCAGGCCCACGGCGCCGCGCTCACCGCCGAGTCGGCCCCGGGCGGCGGCGCGCTCTTCCGCCTGCGGTTCGGTCACGGTGCCACGGCCGAGGCGGCGGCGCCGTGACCCGGCCCCGGCGGACGCCCGCCGACGGCACGCGCTCACGCCTGCAGCACCGCGCCCGACGGGGCCTGCTGCGCGACCGCGCGGGTGGGCAGGTTCCAGCCGCGGATCACCGGGCGGCCGTGTTCGGTGCCGAGCCGGCACACCGCGGCGTTGTCGAGCGCGAAGTGCGCGCCGCGGGCGGCCGGGAGCTCCAGGTACCGCGCGGTCAGCACCCGCAGCAGGTGGCCGTGCGACACGAGCACCACGTCGCCGGAGTCCGACGCCTCGGCACCGCCGAGGAACGGCGCGATCCGTGCCAGCACCCGGTCACAGCGCTCGGCGACCTGCGCGAGGCTCTCGCCGGGGTGCTCCCGGTCGCCGGGGACCACGCCGTCGTGCCACAGGTCCCAGCCGGGCCGACGCCGCTGGATCTCGGCGGTGCTCACGCCCTCGTAGCCGCCGTAGTCCCACTCCCGCAGATCGGAGGTGGCCCGCAGGTCCGACAGGCCCGCCTGCACCGCCGTCTCGACCGCCCGCTGCAGCGGACTGACCAGGACGAGGGCCGGCCGGTAGGCGGCCAGCGCACCGCCCAGGGCCTGCGCCTGGGCCCGGCCGCAGTGGGTCAGCGCCACATCCGTGGTTCCGGTGTGCCGCCCGGCGCGGCTCCACTCGGTCTCGCCGTGGCGTATCAGCAGCAGATCACCCATGTCGGGACCTCTCCTCGGTCGTCCACCCGGTCGCGCGGTTCGCGACCGGGTACTCGACCACTCTCCCGCCGCGCCGAGGCTCCCCACCTCGGCCGATCGGCGGAAGCGGCGGACGACAGGCGGTCCGCCGACCGAAGATCGTCGGACCGTAACGACCCACGAAAGGACGGCAGCCATGGAGGAGCAGGACACCACGGGGGACCTGGCGGCCCGGCCGCTGGACAAGGACTCCGTCCCTGCCTGGCTGGAGCTGCAGCAGGCGGTCGAGCACGTCGACCGCAGCGGCTGGCATGCCGACGCCGAGGAGCTCGCCGAAGTCCTGGCGGACCCCAAGCTCGACCTGGAACAGGACAGCCTGGCGCTGTGGGACGGCGCACGGCTGGCCGCGTACGCCGTGCTGTACACCCCGCACGGCGCACTGGACGTCGCGCGCTTCGAGGGTGACGCAGCGGTGCACCCCGACTGGCGGCGGCGCGGCCTCGGGTCCCGGCTCGTCGCCTGGCTGGAGCAGCGTGCCCGGGCCCGGCACGCGGCGGACCCGGAGCTGTCCGCGCTGGGCGGCGAGCTGCTGCTCAACGGCAGGGCCGGGGACGAGGGGCTGCTGAAGCTGACCGAGAGGTGCGGCTTCACACCGTGCCGCTGGTGGTTCGAGATGAAGCAGCCGCTGGACGCGGACCGCCCCCCGGCTCCCCGCCCCGCTCCCGAGGGCACCCGGCTGGTCCCCTTCGAGGCGGCGTACGACGAGGCCACCCGGCTCGCGCACAACGACGCGTTCCGCGACCACTGGGACTTCGCTCCACTCGACCGGACCGACTGGCGCACCTGGGCCACCGGCGCCGGCTCGTTCCGGCCCGCGATGTCACGCCTCCTGCTCGCGGGCGAGAAGGCAGCGGGCACGGAGGAGGTGGCGGCATACCTCCTGGCGGAGGAGAGCCCGGCGAAGACGGCCGTCACCGGCAGCCGGGACTGCCACATCGGCTACCTCGGCACGCGCCGGGCCCACCGCGGCCGGGGCGCGGCACCGGCACTGCTGGCGGCGGCACTGCGCGCGGCGGGCGACGCCGGGTACGACACGGCCTCGCTGACCGTGGACACGGCCAACCCGTCGGGTGCGCTGGGCTTCTACCAGAAGTCCGGGTTCGTGGTGGACCGCGAGTTCGTCACCTATACCCGCCCGCTCGCGTCCTGACGGGGGCTCCGGTCCGCACCGGGCGGCACGGTCCGTGACCGGGGTGATCGTCGTCGCCCGATACGATGCCGCTACGGTCCGGCGCAGCCGCTGAGGACCGCGGCACAGAACAGGACCCCCGGATGAGCGACCATGACCAGCCCGCGTCGGCTCCCGGTGCACCGGGCGGGCGTTCGCGCGGCGCGGGCCACAGCCGCGAACTCCTGCTCCGGGCCGCCCTGGAGCTCTTCGCCGAGCGGGGATTCGACCACACCACCACGCGGGAGATCGGCGAACGGGCGGGCGTCGACGCGGCGCTGATCGCCCGCTACTTCGGCGGCAAGACGCAGCTCTACCTGGCCGCGTTGGAAGCCGAGTCGGGCGAGGGCGCGCCCGCGGGACTGCTCGACGAGGACCGGCTGCGCGCCCTGCTCGGCAGGTCGACCCGGCGCGGCCCCGGCCCCGTGGTCCGGGCCGCGCTGGTCGCGCACACCGACCCCGCGCTCCAGGACGCCGCCCACGCCCAGCTCTACGAGCGCCTGGTCGACCCGACCCGCCACCGCTTCGCCGAGGAGGGCGTGCCCGACCCGGAGCTGCGGGCCGAGCTGGCGGTGGCCGCCCTCGCCGGGATCCTGCTGGCCCGCCACACCGGCGCCCTCGGCACGCTCGCCACGGCCGAGCCGGAGAAGCTGTGCGGGCTGGTCGGCGAGCTGCTCGCAGCCGTCCATCCGGCACCGGCCCCACCGGACGGGCCCCGCTCGACGGAGTGAGCGGCGCTCAGAGCCGACCCCGGGCCCGGTGTCCGGCCTCGTCATCCGCCGCGGGGCCGCCCGCGGGGCCGTCCGTCTGCCCGTCCGCGGGCCCGGCCTCCGGCTGCGGGAGAGCGTCGGTGCGGCGCGAACTCCGCGCGGCCCAGCGGGTGGTGGCGAGCACACCGAGCACAAGGACGGCGACGCCGCAGCCGGTGACGACCCACCAGGCCGAGCAGCTGGCCTCGGCGAACACGGCCAGGCCGACGTGCGTCCGGTGGTGCAGTCCTGCCGACAGCAGGGCACCGGTGACCGCGATCCCCAGGGTCTGGCCGACCAGTCGGCTGGTCATCGCGATGCCCCCGGCGACTCCGGCCTGAGCGCGGGGCATCCCGGAGACGACCATGTGGGTGACGGGGGCGGCGAACATCCCGTAGCCGACACCGATGAGCAGGTATCCGGCCAGAACGAGCGGCCCGGCGGAGGATTCGGCGTGCAGGAGGGTGAAGACCAGGCCGCTGCCCGTGACCGCCGCCCCGGAGATCAGCAGGGGCAGCCGCGGCCCGTGGTTGCCGGTCAGCCGCCCCGCCAGCAGAGCGCACCCGGCGGTCGCGACGGCCATCGGCAGCATCCACAGCCCGGTCCGCAGGGCGCTGAACCCACGGGCGTCCTGGAGGTAGAGGGTGGCGAGGAAGAGGAACGCCGAGCAGGCGGCGGCAGCACCCAGGGCGATGACCACGGCCAGCGAGAACCGCACGCTGTGGAAGAACCGCAGGTCGATCAGCGGCTCGGCCGAGCGGCGTTCCCAGAGCGGCAGCACGGTCACCGAGGCAGCCGCCAGGGCGAGCGCCGCCAGGATCATCGGGTCGCCCCAACCCCGCTGCGGCGCCTCGATGATGGCGTAGCAGAGCGGTGCGAGCAGGGTCAGGACCAGCAGCTGGCCGACGGGGTCGATCCGGCGCGGCCGTGCCGCCTTCGACTCGGGCACGTAGCGGGTGGTGAGGACGAGGGCGCCCAGCGCGACCAGCAGGCTGAGCCAGAAGATCGACCGCCATCCGGTGCTCCCCACCAGCACCCCGCCCAGCAGCGGCCCGGCCACCAGCCCGATACCGGCGACGCCGCTCCACAGCCCGATGGCGCGGGCCCGTTCGCGCTCCCCGGTGAAGGTGTTGCTGATGATCGACAGCGAGACCGGAGCGAGCACCGCGCCGCCGATCGCCTGGAGCACCCGGAACACCACGAGCCACTCCAGCGAGGGCGCCAGCGCGCAGAGCGCCGAGCCGAGCCCGAAGAGCGACAGTCCGGCCTGGAAGGTGCGCCGGCGCCCGATCCGGTCTCCGGTGGACCCGGCGAGCAGCTGCAACGAGGCCAGCACCAGCCCGTAGGCGGTGAGCGTCCACTGCAGTCCCGCGACCGAGGTGTGCAGATCGCGCTGCACGGTCGGCAGGGCCACGTTCATGGCGGTGAAGTCCAGGACGACGATCAGCATGCTCATCGAGCAGGCGGCCAGCACCAGCCGGCGGCGGCGCCGGTCGGGCGCGGCCGCGGCGGTGCGCGGGGAACGGTCGGTCATGGCTTGCTCCTTCAGGCCCGTTGTGCGGACCCCGGCGACACCGGGGCCGGCCGGTTCGGGCCGGTGGTGGCCGGACCGCCCGGATGGACGCGCACGGCGACGGTGATGGCGGCCAGGACTCCCACGACGGCCAGCAGGGACCAGGTCAGCCCCACGCTCGTCATCAGGAATCCGCCCGCGGTGGCGCCGACGCCCATCGCCAGCACGACGCCCAGTCGGCGCGCCGCCCGGGCCCGTCCGCTGCCCGCCAGCGGGGAGTCATGGACCAGGGCGATCAGCGCGCCGGTGAGGCCGACGGTGATCGGGAAGTCGGGCACGTCCAGCCGGCGCACGGTCGAACAGCGCGCACCCATCGCGAGCGCGAGCAGCGCGATCACCACGTAGCGGGTGCCGGCCGCGGTGAGCGGGGCGAACGCGGCCATGGCGGTGGCGGCGGCCACCAGGGCGACCTCGACGGCCATGGCGTGGAAGAACCAGTGCTGGCGCGCGCGTCGGGTGGCGAGCCGCGCGGTCCGGGCGGCCAGCACGATGCCCAGGGCGAAGCTGACGATGGCCAGCGCGGGGCCCGGGCCGGAGGGTCCGACGGTCTTGCCGAGCGCGAGGCCGAGGAAGATGACGTTGCCCGTCATCATGGCGATGAACACCCGTCCCAGGCCCAGGTAGCTGATGGCGTCCAGCATCCCGGTCACCGCGGTCAGCCCCACCAGGGCGGCGGGCAGCGGATCACACCCGTGCCCGCGCCGGTGCAGCCCCCTGACGGCGCACCGGAACGGGCCGGTGCGCCGGGGGCGGCTGCTGCTGGTCATCGGGTGGGACATCGGACTTCCTCGGATCGGCGGATGGCACGTCGATCTCCAGTAGACCGGGCTCCCATCGGCGCCCGGGTCCTGCGGTCGGCTGGTCACCCGGGGCCGTTCTCCATCACCCCACCTATCCCCCGACCGGCCGATCCCCGGCCGTCGGCGGCGGCGCGAGGCTGGGTGGCAGCGGCCCCGGAGCTGCCCTAGTGCCGCGTCAGGCAGCCTTTGCGCGACGGGGCGAAGGTTGCCTGACGCGGCACTCGCAGCGGCCCGGGTGCCCCCTCCCCCGCACGCACCGGTCCAGCCGGTCCGTGCTGCCGCCAGCGAGAAGGGATGTCGATTCCCATGCGTACCACCACCCTTGCGGCCTGCTCCGCGGTCGCCCTGGGCGGCGCTCTGGCTCTGACCCCCGCCGTGGCCTCGGCGAGCACGGCCAAAGCCGCGCCCACCGGCGTGGCCACCGTCGCCGTCCAGCCGCGCACCGCCCACCCCGGACAGACCGTCACCGTGCTCGGCTCCTGCGCCAAAAGCCCCGGCGCCACGCTGAAGTCGCTCACCTCCAACGCCGGAAACGTGAAGATCACCGACCGCGATCCGCAGCACATCCGCGGCACCCTGCGCGTCGGCTTCGGCCCCAGCGACTACCACGTGGTCCTCGTCTGCACCAACAGCCAGGGCGGCACCCTGCTGCCCGTCACTCCCGCGCCCGCGCCGAAGCCCGCACCGCAGCAGCCCGGCCACCACCACCGTGGCGACTGCCACTTCGTCTTCCCGTACGGCGTGCACAGCTGGCACTGCAGCCGGTGACCGCCGAGCACCACCCTCACGACCGCTCGGACCGCTCGGCCCCGGTCGGGGTGCCCGGCGCCGGGTTGCGCCGCCCGCCGGGCCCGCTGACGATCACTGTGTGACCCGACCCGCAGCCGTCCACAGCAGCCGGCCGAAGCGCCCCTCGCCGAGATCGAAGCGGCCGGGCCGCGGCCTCCCGGAGGGGACCGGACGCCCGTGACCGGGCCGCTCGGGTGGCTGCTGCGCCAGCCGGAGGGCCCCTCGGCACTGCGCAGCGCGGTCTGGGTGACGGTGGCCGGGTGCACCGGCTTCTACGTCCTGACCTACGGCTTCGACCGGCCGGTCATGGGCCTGTACGCGATGTTCGGTGCGCTGCCGCTGGCCCTCTTCTCCCACCTGCCGGGCTCCGCCAGGGACCGCACCGGCCCCCAGCTCGCGGCCCTGCCGGCCGGGCTGGTCCTGGTCACCGCCGGGACCCTGCTCGCCGTCAGCACCTGGGCAGCGGCCCTTGGCCTGTTCGTGGTGAGCTTCGTGGTCTGCTTCCTGGGGGTCGGCGGCCCCCGCCCGGCGGGTCTGGCCCCCGCGCTGCAGCTCTACTACGTGCTGCCCTGCTTCCCGCCCTACGAGCCGCACACGCTCGGGCAGCGCCTGGCGGGCCTGACCATCGGCATCCTGCTGACCGTCCTCACCGACCGGCTGCTGTGGGCCGGCCCGCGGTCGGCCCCGTACCGGGTGCTGCTCGCCGAGGCGGTCGCCGCGCTGGCCGACTACTGCGAGGCGACCGTGGAGCTGCTGTCCGGCGACGCGTCCCCGGCCGGACACCAGGTGCGGGCGCAGGCGGTGGACCGGACCTTCACGGCGACCGGGATGTCCGCGGTGCCCCAGGGCGAGCGCCCCACCTCGGTCTCGGTACGGGACCACGGCCTGCTGCAGACCCGGGCCGCCGCCCGGCACATCCGCTACCAGCTGGACGACCTGGCCGAGGACGCCCTGGAGCTGAACCCCGCGGCCGCGCACCTGCTGGGCCGTACCGCGGCCGGTCTGCGGCGGGCGGCGCAGGGGCTGCGCGCGGGCGTCCCGGAGCCGGCGGACGAGGACCTGCACACCGCCCTCAAGGCCTTCCACGCCGAACGGGTGGGCTCGCTCACCGGGGCCACACCCGTGCGCCTGCGCCAGGACGCGGTCACCCGGGTGGCGGCCGAGAGCGCGCTGGTGGCCGACGAGGCGGCCCGGATCGCGCTCGGTACGGCTCCCGGCGTCCGCCGGCACCGCCCCGACGGCCCGTTCGGCTACGCCGTACTCCCCTGGTACACCTTGTGGTGGCGGCGGCTGCGCCTGCACCTGACCCCGCACTCGGTCCTGCTGCAGAACGCGCTGCGCACCGCGCTGGCCCTGGGCGGCGCGCGGCTGATCGTCGGCCTGCTGGACGTGCCGCACGGCTTCTGGGTGCTGCTGGCAACGCTCAGCCTGATGCGCACCTCGGCCGCCGACACCCGGGCCGCGCTGGTGCCCGCGCTGATCGGGACGGCCGCCGGGGCCGTGCTGGCCACCCTGCTGCTGCTCGCCGTGGGCCAGAACACCGCCTTCTACGCGGCGGCGACACCCGTCGTCCTGCTGGTGGGCTTCACCGTGGGCACGGTGCTCGGCCCGGCCTGGATCCAGGGCGCGATGACGCTGCTCCTCGTGCTGCTCTTCACCCAGATCCTGCCGCCCGACGTCCACCTGCCGGCGATCCGGTTCCTCGCGGTGCTGGGCGGCGGCGGCATCGGGGCGCTGGCCGGCCTGCTCGCCTGGCCGCGCGGCGCTCGGGGTCAACTCCGGTACACCATCTCGGACTTCACGGTCCAGGGAGCCCGCACGGCGCGGGCGGTGACCGCCCGGCTCTGCGCCGGCGGCGGCGCGGACGGGGACCCGCTGCGGGCGGGCCACCAGGCCATGGCGCTGGCCCAGGCCGTCTACGTCCAGTACCGCACCGAACGCCCCCGCTCCGCTGCCCCCGAGCCGCACTGGGAGAGCGCGATGATGCCCGGCTACCAGTCCCTCACGGGCGGCGAGCTGGTGCTCCTCGGCGCGAACGGCCGCTGCGGCCCGCTGCCGCCCGAGGCCGTCACGCACCTGACCGCCCTGGCCGACCGGACGGCGGCCGCGTGCCTGCGCGCCGCCGCGGTCCTGCGCGGGGAGGCGGAGCAGAGCGAGCCGGTGGCGACGCACGCCTACCCGGCCCAGACCTCCCCCGTCCTGCGCTGCGCCGTCCAGCAGGCCGCCGGCACACCGCCCCTGGACCTGCTGCTGATCGCCGACACCGAGGCCTGGCTCACCGCGGTCGCCCGCTCGGCCAGGCTGGGGCGCTGAACCACCCGCCGAGGACCGCGCGGGATCTCCGCCTCAGCCGGACTGGTCCTGCTCCCCCGGAGTCCTCGTCCCGGCGGCCCGGTCAGTGGCTGTTCTCGGTGGGGCGCAGGTCGGGTGGGATCAGGGTGCGGGCCAGGACCGCGGCGATCAGGGTCAGGGCGGCGGCGGTCAGGCAGGTGGTGACCAGGGCGTGGGTGTAGGCCGTGGCGATCACGGCCAGCAGGTCCTCGCGTGCGGTGCCGGTCAGCGCGTCCGCGGCGTGGACGGCTTCGCCCACCGAGTCGTGCACCGCCTGCTCGGTGGCGGCGTCCAGGTGCAGCAGCGGCAGGTTGTGGCGGTAGAGGGCGGTGGCGAGGCTGCCGAGGACGGCGACCCCCATGGCGGCGCCCAGTTCGTAGCAGGTCTCCTCGATGGCGGCGGCGCTGCCGACCTGGGCGACCGGGGTCGCGGCCATCAGGGTGACGGAGGCGACGGTGGTGGCCACGCCCACGCCGAGCCCGAGGACCGCCAGGGCGACGGCCATCAGCGGGTAGTCGACCTCGGTGAAGCGGCGGAAGATCCACGGCAGGATCAGGCCCACGGTCATCACGCCCAGGCCGCCGCCGAGCACCTGACGGATCGGGAAGCGGTGCATCAGGGTCGGAGCGGCCACCGAGGCGGCGATCAGCGCGAGCGGGGCGGGCAGCAGCCGCACCCCGGCCTCCAGCGGGTCGTAGCCCTGCGTGTACTGGAACCACTGGGTGACCAGGAAGAGGACGGCGCCGATGGCGACCATGCCCAGGAAGATCGCGGTGGTGGCGATGCTGAACGAGCGGTCGACGAAGAGCCGGACCTCCAGCAGCGGGTGGGCCAGCCTCAGCTGGCGGCGCACGAAGACGGTCAGCGTGACGGCGGCGACTGCCAACAGGAGCCAGGGCACCCAGTCGGCCGGTCCGCTCTTGCCGAGCTGTTTGATGCCGCCGGCCAGGGCGAGCATCCCGACGATCGACTGGGCGACGCCCCACCAGTCCCAGGCTCCGGCGTGCGGGGCACGGGACTCGGGCAGGAGCCACGCGCCGAAAGCGATCACGAGCAGGGCGGTGGGAATGTTGAGCAGGAACGCGGCGTGCCAGCCGTAGTCCTGGACGAGCAGGCCGCCGATCACCGGACCGAGCGCCATGCCGCCGCCGAAAACTGCGGACCACACCGCGTAGGCGAAGGCGCGCTCGCGCGCGTCGGTGAACACCTCCCGCAGGATCGACAGGGTGGAGGGCATGATCGCCGCGCCGCCCACCCCCAGCAGGGCGCGGGCGGCGATGACGTGCCAGGCGGCGGTGGCGAAGACCGCCAGCAGCGAGGCGAGCGCGAAGACGGCGAAGCCGAGCAGCAGCAGGCGCTTGCGCCCCCAGCGGTCGCCGAGCGCCCCGGCGGTCACCAGCAGGCCGGAGAGGACCAGCGCGTAGACGTCGATGATCCACAGCTGCTCGACCGACCCCGGCTGGAGGTCGGCCACCAGCGAGGGGAACGCGACGTTGAGGATCGTGGTGTCCATCGCGATCAGCAGCAGGCTCCCCGACAGGATCGTCAGGACGATCCACCGGTGCGGATCGGGAGCCGTGTGCCGCGCCACGGACTGCGGGGCGGAGGAGGTGTCCACGCGTTCATCCCGTCCGTGCGTCGAAGGACGCTGTCACTCCCCGGCGACCGGGGCGTCCTGGGCCTGGTTGTAGAGGTCCTGGATACGGTCGCCGAAGTAGGGGGCGAGCTGGTAGTCGAGCTTGTCGAAGTTGCCGATGCCGATCGAGTTGACGATCCCGACCCCGGTCTCCTCGTCGAAACCGAGGAACCACGGGCTGCCCCAGACCTTGCCGACCGCTCCCGGGCAGTACAGCGCCTGCGGCAGGGGCGGGGCGGGCGGCGTGTTCGGGTCGTCGACCGAGCGGCCGCTGCAGTAGTAGAGCTCCTCGGGCTTCTGCGACCAGTAGCCGAAGAGGTAGACGTTCGGGTGCGGGTGGATCACCTGGTTGAACGCCACGCCCTGGCCGCCGACCGTGTCCACCAGCAGGCGGCCCGGCGGGATGCTGATCACGGTGGCCGCGCCGACGTCGTAGTTCTCGTCCGCGTCCCGGTGCCACTCGGGCAGCGCGAAGAGCTGGGTCGCCATCCACAGGCCGAAGGGCGCGCAGCCGTCGTGGTAGCCGGGTGCGAAGACCCAGCTGGTGATCGGGGAGTCGATCAGGTCGGTGCAGGAGCCCTTGGTGAGCACGACGCTCCTGTTGTGGCTCTGCACCGCGACGCCGTCGCACGCCACCGCACCGATGACGGCGGGTGAGGTGAGGAAGACGGTGCCCACGGTCTGGTTCACCAGCCCGTGCCCGTGCCACGGGCTGCCGCCGTCCGGGAAGTCCCGCCGCCCGCTCGACGTGGCGGCCGGGCCGGTCACCGGCGCAGCGGCCGGGACGGCGGGCTGCACCACCGTCGGCTCGCCCCGCCGCACTGCCCGCTCGGCCGCACCCGCCGACCGGAGCCGCGGCGAACGGGGCTCGGCGCTGAGGTGCCGTGCGCTGCGCATCCGCTCGGGGGTCCAGAAGTCCGCCACCTGCCGCGGGTCCTGGTGCAGGGCGGCCACCCGCACCTCACCCGGGACAGCGGAGGCGACGGTGGACGGGGCGGGAACGGCTGCCCGGGCGCCCGCTGACAACGACAGGACGGCAGCGGCCAGCAGCGCCAGCTGCAGGCCGACGGCTCGACAGGCCCGTGTGTGAGATCGCATGACCATAAAGTCGGCGCCCCGCGCGCCGACCCTGATAGCCCGATGGGAGTCAACCAGCCTCCCTGGTCGGCAGCGGGGTCCGCTCCGCCGGACGTCTCCACCGATCGGCGGCCCGCGTTCCACCGGCCGGTCCACCGATCGGTGGATATGGCCGGCCCGCCGCCGGTTCCAGAGTGAACAGCACCGCGCATCCGCCGCTCAGAACGAGGAGCGGCACCCGGCGCAACCCCCACCCCTGCTGAAGCCTGGGGTATCCACGGAGGTATCCGATGACGAACAAGCCGATCAGGTTCGGCGCGCGGATGGTCGCCCTGGGCGTGGCCGCCACCGCGGCCATGTCCCTCGCCACGCTGCCCGCCGCCGCCGACAGCGGGCCCACCATCGACAAGCTGATGGCCGACTGCGCCAGCGGCACCGGAAAGTGCACCTTCAACGACCCGGTCGTCGACAGCGCCTACCTCGGCAACTACCGCCAGGTCTCCGACACCCTCTACAACTGCAGCACCTCGCCCGCCACGCAGGGGCTGGGCTGGTCCGACAGCGTCGGCTCCTCCGACTCCCTGGACGTGTCCGTCACCGTCGGCGGCAAGATCGCGGGCATCGTCGAGGCGAGCGTGACGGCCAAGTACGGGCACACCTGGACCACGTCCCACACCGACAGCGGCTCGCTGGGCACGACCGTCCAGCCGGGCGAGGTGGGCTGGATCTCGCGCGCGCAGGTCATGCAGCAGGTCTCGGGCAAGTGGCAGACCCACTACGACGACCCGCACTGGGGCCACTACTACTGGTTCTGGAAGGACACGATCACCAGCCCTGCCCCGAACGGCACCGACGGCGTCAGCAACGCCGTCGTCGTCAAGAGCCGCCCGATGACCGCCGCCGAGAAGGCCTCCTGCACCGCCTCGAACGGCGGGCTGACCCACGGCCCCAACCTGCACCAGGACGAGCCCTCCGGCCACACCGGAGCGCCCGGCCCGCACGACACCACCCCGCAGCCGGGCGACGCTCCGGTCGCGACACCGCCCGCCGAGAACTCCACCAAGCAGTAGTACTGCGCGGCTCGCGCCCGGTGCAGCGTCAACCGCTGCACCGGGCGCGGCGCGGCTCACCGGTGCTTCAGCTCGGCACCGGTGGGTCGGGTGGTGGACGACGCGGGCCCTGCCGCAGTGGCCTCGCCGGTGCCGCCGCGGCGGGGCAGCACGACGGTCACCACGATGGCCACCACGAACACCGCACAGCCCAGCAGGGCGGCGAGGGTGTAGCCGGCGTCGGAGGGCAGCGCGTGCCCGGCGGCGGTGTGGGCCTGGAGCACCACGGCGCTCAGCGCGCTGCCGATCGCGTAACCGACGTAGCGCAGCACCTGGTTGAAGCTGATGGCACTGCCGGTCTCGTGCGCGGGAACCGAGTTGACGATCAGTCCGGGCATCACGGCGAAGGTGCAGCCGACGCCGAGTCCGGCGATGCCCATCGCGAGGAACAGCTCCCACAGGCCGGTGCGCGCGAAGCCGAAGGCCGCCAGCGACGCGAGGGAGACCACACAGCCGACGGGCAGCACGAACCGCGTGGAGGTGTGCCGGGCCAGGACCGGTGCCAGCTTGCTGGCCGCGACGCTGGTGATCGAGAAGGGCAGCAGGATCAGGCCCGTGATGGTCACCGAGGCGCCGAAGCCGTAGCCGGCGCCGGTCGGTGTCTGCGCGAAGCGGGTGACCAGTGACATCAGCAGGTACATGCCGACTCCTGCGATCAGGCCGGTCACGTTGGCGGTCAGGACCGTGCGGTTGCGCAGTGTGCGCAGGTCGACCAGCGGGTGGGCGCAGCGCAGCTCGTGCGTGCTCCACAGGGCCAGCAGAGCCACCGCGACCGCCAGCAGCCCGAGCAGGCGGGCCGATCCCCAGCCCCAGGACTGCCCCTCGCTGAGGGCCAGCAGCAGCGCGCCCAGGGCCGCGCCCAGGAGCAGCGCGCCCAGGCCGTCCAGCCGCCGCGGGGGCAGGTGCCCGGAAGGCGGCAGGACGATCGCGGCGGCGACCAGCGCGACGGCGCTGATGAGGGCGCCGAACCAGAACCCGCCGTGGATGCCGAAGAGTTGGGTGATCAGGCCGGTCAGCGGGTAGCCGAGACCGACCCCGGCGACCGTGGTGATCGAGAGCATCGCCACGGCGGGGCGTGAGCGCTCCGCGGGCAGGCTGTCCCGTGCGGTGGCGATGGCCAGCGGGACCAGGGCCAGTCCGGCGCCCTGCAGCGCACGCCCCACCAGGAGGAAGACGAAGCCGAGCGGGAGGGCCGCCAGCAGGCTGCCGACCAGCACGACCGCGGCCGATCCCAGCATCGCCGCACGGCGCCGGGGCCCGTCGCCCAGCCGTCCGACGGTGGGTGTGGCGACCGCTCCGACCAGCATGACGATGGTCAGCGACCACTGGGCATCGGCCAGTGAGACGTGGTCCGCCTGGGCGATGCGCGGGACCAGCGGTGCGCCCAGGCTGCTGATCACGGCGACCACCATGCCCAGGAACACCAGCACGGGCACCAGCGCCCGCTCGCGCGGCGTGGCGTGGGTGAGACGGGTTTCCATGACGCTCCTCCTCTGTCATCAAATGATGTCAGCAGATGATGACATCAACTGATGACGCAAGTGTAGTGCAGCCCGGCGCCGCCTGGACACCCGCTGGACGGCTGCCCGGGACCAGGGCCGAGCGTCCTGGCGGGCCCTCCCCCGATCGGTGGATGCGAGGATCAGCCGCCCACCGGGCCGTTCCGGCGATCCGCGCGCGGCGCCGCGCTGCCAGGCTTGACCGAAGTGCCGCCGGTGCGCTGCCCGTTGCGGGCACCCGACGTGCGCCGTCCGGCCTTGCGCCCGATTCGGCCGCCTTCGCGTCCGGCACCCCGCTGGGGTTCCGCCGGCCCGGTGTGCGCGTGATCCACCCAGCCCCACCGCCCCCCAGCCCGCGTCCGGAGTGCTGCCGTGTTCCGCCCCTACCGCGACCTGTTCACCCGTCCCGGCGCCAAGCCGCTGGTCGCCGCCGGCCTGATCGCCCGGGCACCGCGCGCGATGACCGGCATCGCGATCCTCGCCATGGTCACCCAGCGCACCGGCGACTACGCCTTGGCCAGCGCCGAGTGCGCCACCTACTCCCTCGCCTGCGCCGTGCTGGCGCCGCTGGTCTCCCGACAGGCCGACCGGCACGGACAGCGCCGGGCCGCCCGGCCCGCCCTCGCCCTCGCCCTGACCGCCCTCGCCGTCCTGGCCGGGTGCAACTGGTCGGGCGCACCGGCCTGGACGGCCTTCCCCTGCGTGGCCGTGGCCGGCACGATGCCGGATGTCGCCGGGATGATCCGGTCCCGCTGGACCGCGCTGTACCGCAGCGACCCGAGACTGCACACCGCCTTCTCCGTCGAGTCGGTCTCCGACGAACTCACCTTCATCGCCGGCCCGATCTGCGCCCTGACCCTCGCCACGCTCGTCTTCCCCGAAGCGGGCCTGCTCTGCGCGATGCTCTTCGCCCTGGTCGGCGTCTGGGCCGTCACCGCCCAGCGCCGCACCGAGCCCGAGCCGGTGGCCCGGCCCACGGCGGCGGGGCGGACGGGTTCGGTGGCCCGCAACCACGGCCTGCAGGTGCTGGTGCTGTCCTTCATCGCCTTCGGGAGCATCTTCAGCGCGACCGAGGTGATCACGGTGGCCTTCGCCACCGAACGCGGGCACCCGGCCGCTGCCTCCTACGCGCTGGCCTGCTACGGCATCACCAGCTGCCTGGCCGGACTGGTGGTGGGCGCCCTGCACCCCCGGTCCGCGCTGCCGGTGCGGCTGCTGACGGGCTTCGCGGTGCTCACCCTGAGCACGGTGCCGCTGGTCTTCGTGCACAGCCTGCTCACCCTGGCGGCCGTGCTGCTGCTGACCGGAGCGTGCATCTCGCCCACCATGATCACGGCGAACCTGCTGGTGCAGCGGCTGGTGCCGGCCGCCCGGCGCAACGAGGGGCTCACCCTGCTGCTCTCCGGCCTGAGCATCGGCCTGGCCGCCGGCTCGGTGGTCGGCGGCTGGGCCGTGGTCCACCTGGGGGCCGCCCACGCCTTCGTGGTCCCGGTCGGCTGCGCCCTCTGCGCGCTGCTGACGGTGCTGGCCGGCCAGCGCACCCTGCGCCGCCACCAGCGGGCGGAGGACGAGCCGCTGCAGCCGGCCCGCGCGCCCCAGCCCGAGCAGCGCGTCACCGGAGGCTGACCGCGCCCCGATCCCGGCCGACGCCCGCTCCGGCGCGCACCGGCCCTCCCCCGATCGGTGGACCGCCGCTCCCCCCGCTCCGGCCACCGCCGGTGGGACCGGGAAGGCCCCGGCGGCTGCCTACGGTCGACGGAGGGGCGGTACGGGGACAGCCGAAACGAAGGAGCGCAGCACGGATGACGACCTCCCCGAAGCTCTACGGTGGCCCCTGCCGCCCCACGCCCGAGCCGCGCCGGGAGCAGCCCGGCGCCACACGCGCCACCACCCGCGGCCGGCTGATCCTCCTGATCAGCTCCCTGGCCGTGCTGATGGTCGGCCTGGACAGCACGGCGCTGAACATCGCGCTGCCCGCCCTGGAGCGGCACCTGCACGCCTCGGTGTGCGGTCTGCAGTGGGTGGTCGACAGCTACAACCTGGTCGTCGCCTCGCTGATGCTGCTCGCCAGCTCCACCGGCGACCGGGTCGGGCGGCGCCGCACCTTCCGGGCCGGGCTGCTGCTCTTCGGGCTGGGGTCGGCGCTGTGCGGCCTGGCGCCGGACACCGGGAGCCTGATCGGGTTCCGCGTGGTGCAGGCGCTGGGCGGCGCGATGCTGGCCCCGGTCTCACTGTCGGTCATCACCCACACCTTCACCGACCGGGCCGAGCGCAGCCGGGCGATCGGCGCGTGGAGCTGCGCCTTCGGCCTGGGCCTGGCGCTGGGCCCGCTGGCGGGCGGGGTGCTGGTGGCGGGCGGCGGCTGGCGCTCGGTGTTCTGGATCAACGTGCCGATCGTGCTCGCCCTGCTGCTGCTCACCCGCCGCTTCCTGCCGGAGTCCCGCTCGGCGGCCACCCGCCGGGCCGATCTGCCCGGGCAGGCCCTGGTGATCGCCCTGCTCGGCACGCTGACCTACGCCGTCATCGAGGCCCCGCACCGTGGTTGGGGCTCAGCGCCGATCTCCTGCTGCCTGGCGGTGGCAGCCCTCGCGCTGGCCGGGCTGATCTGCTGGGAGCGCCGGCGGCGCGATCCGCTGATCGAACTGCGGTTCTTCCGCAGCGCGCCGTTCAGCGGTTCGGTGATCGTCTCGCTGGCCGGTTTCGCGGCGCTGGGCGGCTTCCTCTTCATCACCACGCTCTACCTGCAGGACGTGCGCGGGCTCTCCGCGCTGCCCGCCGGCCTGTGGATGCTGCCGATGCCGGTGATGACCGTGGTCCTCGCCCCGATCGCGGGGCGGCTGGTGGCCCGGCGCGGACCGCGGCTGCCGATGGTGCTGGCAGGCGCGGCCATCGCGGTCAGCGGGCTGCTGTTCGCGGCCTGCCACGTCGAGTCGTCCGTGGTGCTGCTGCTGGTGGCCTTCGGGCTGTTCGGGGCCGGGATCGGCCTGGTCGACGTCCCGGCGACCGGCCTGGCGGTGGACGGCATGCCGCGGGCGCAGGCCGGAGTGGCCTCGGCGATCACCATGGTCAGCTGCCGGGTCGGGGTCGCGCTGGGCGTGGCGGTGATCGGCGCGGTGCTCTCCGCCGGGCTGCACGGCTCGCCGCAGGCCGCGAGCACGGCCGGTTTCCTGGCCGCGTCCCGGGCCGCCTGGTGGGTCGTCACCGGCTGCGGAGTCGTCGTCTGCGGGCTGGGCGCGCTGGTGACCGGCCGCTGGGCCCGGCAGACCGCACGCACGGCAGCCGAGCGGCTGGCCACCGCCGTGCCACAGCCGCAGGCTCCCGCTTCGGCCGAACGCCCTCCCACCGGCGGGTCGGCCGATCGGCGGACACCACCGCCGGTGTGACGACGCCACGATCGGCACAGCGGACACCGATACGAGGGAGGCGACACCACCATGGACCAGCCGCACGGCGCGTTCGCCGACACCCGGACCGATCCGGCGGGCGAGCAGCAGTGGCAGCTGCGGCTCGCGCTGGACATCGCCGGGCTGGCCGCCTGGAGCGTCGATCTGGAGACCGGGGAGGAGCGCTGGTTCGCCGGATCCGACGAGCTGTTCGGCATGCGGCTCGGCCCGAGCCCTACCGGACAGCGGATCCTGGCGGCACTGGCGCCCGAGTACCGGCAGCCCGTCCTCGACGACTTCACCCGGGCCTGCGCGGAGGGCCGCGGCTTCACCCACCGCTACCTCATGCGCGACAGCTCCGGGCGCGAGCGCTGGATGCAGAGCAAGGCGCAGGTCCACTGGATCGGCGACCCGCCGCGCCGCGCGCTGGTCGGGGTCACCCGGGACATCACGGCGATCGTGAAGTCGCGCGGCGAACTCGAGGAGCGCGCCGAGACCGAGGCCGAACGCGCCACCGCGGTCCAGGAACTGGCCGGCGCGCTGCTGGCCGCCACCACGGTCGACGAGGTCGCCCGCGCCATCACCGACCGCTTCTTCCAGGGTGTGGACGCGATCGGCGCGGTGGTCCTGGTCCCCGAGCACGGCAGGCTGCGGACGCTGGCGAGCGCGGGCGCCGGGGTGGCGGCCGGGCGGGTGATGGAGGGCCTGCCGGTGACCGCGGCGGTCCCGGCCGCGCGCGTCATCCAGGAGAACCGGGCCTACTACGTCCGCTCCCACCAGGAGTTCCGGGCGCTCAGCGGCGGCGATCCGCACCAGTTGCTCTCCCTCACCGCCGCCCGCTCCTGGGCGATGCTCCCGCTCTCCCGGGGCGACCGCGCACCCGGCGCGCTGATCCTCGGCTACGCGCGCCGCCATGCCTTCCCGGTCGAGGAGCGGACCCTGCTGCTCGCCCTGGCCGGGCTCACCGGACAGGCCCTGGAACGCTCCGCCCTGCTCCAGGCCCGGATCGAGCTGGCCGCCGCCGTCCAGCACGTCCTGCTGCCCGGACGCCTGCCGGAGGTCCCCGGGCTGCGCCTGGCGGCCCGGTACCTGCCCGCCCGCGCCGGGGTCACCGTCGGCGGCGACTGGTACGACGTCGTCGCGCTGCCCGACGGCCGCTGCGCCCTGAGCATCGGGGACGTCGAGGGCCACGACGTGGAGTCGGCCGCCACCATGGGCCAGGTGCGCACCGCGCTGCGCGCCTTCGCGCAGAACGGCGCCGCCCCCGGCCAGGTGCTCGCCGCCACCAACGCCCTGCTCCACTCGCTGGACAGCCCGCTGCTGACCACCTGCACCTACGCCGTGCTGGACCTGGCGCGCGGCGAGCTGACGGCCGCCACCGCCGGACACGTCCCCGGGGTGCTCGGCCTGACCGGCGGCGGAACCTGCCTGCTGGCCCCACCACCCGGACCGCCGCTGGGCGTCGCACCGGACGCCGCGTACCCCGACCAACGCTGGTCCCTGGCCGAGGTGGAGACCCTCACGCTGCTGACGGACGGCCTGCTGGAGGGCCCCGGCCTCAGCCTGGACGACGGCCTCGACCTGGTGCGCGCGGCCATCGCCAACACCGACGGCCGCGACCCCGAACACCTGGCGGACGCGCTGCTCACCGCCGCCGACGCCGTCGACCACCGCGACGACGCCGCCCTGCTGACGGTGCGCCTCACCCGCTGACGCTCCCCGGCGCCCCGGGCGGGAAGGGCTCCACACCGACCACCCGGCGGACCTTCAACGGCTCCACCAGCACGGCGACGCGCTGCTCGCCGGGGACCGTCCACTCGTAGCGCGCGGCGCCCAGATAGGCCTGGGCCAGCTCGTCCAGGATCCGGTCCGCCTGCGGGCCCTGCACGAAGCGGACCGCGCGGCCGTGGATCTGCACCCGGTCGTAGGGATCCGCCGGGTCCGCGTGCGACAGGCACACCCTGGGGTCCCGGCGCAGGTTGCGTTCCTTGATCCGGCCCACCGCCGTGTTGAACAGCAGCAGATCCCCCTCCAGGCCCACCCACATCGGACTCACCTGCGGGGATCCGTCGGCACTGACCGTGGCCACGTACCAGATGTTCGGCGCCCCGAGCCTCGCGCGCACGTCCTGCGACATCGTCACCATGCCACGGCATCTCCCCAGCACCGCACCCGTTCACGCCACCCCAAGGGGCGGCGAGCTGCCCGGGGTGCCCCTCCCCCGGTCGATCGCCCGATCGGCCGATCCGGGTCCCGGGTGCGGCGTCCTAGGGTCGGTCGTGGCGGTGGACATGCTGCAACCCGGGTCCGCCGCCGCGGGACGGTCCAGGACCGTCCGCTGGCCATCAACTCCGATGTACAGAACCGAAGGAGGCGAGTCGCATGGCCGACGTCTCACACCACACGAGTGACCTCTCCACCCACCCCGACGTGTCGGAGATGCGGGCCCGGTACGCGCGCATGCTGGACGGGCCGCAGGGAGTAGCCGTCGACGGACTGGTCTTCCTGACCGGCCTCTACCTGGCGATCTCGGCATGGGTGGTGCACTTCAACGCCACCAGCCCCGAGCTGACCGCCTGCAACCTGATCGTCGGCCTCGCGGTCGCGGCCCTCGGGGTCGGACTGAGCGTGGCACCGGCCCGGATGCGCGGCCTGACCTGGGCCACGGCCCTGGCCGGCCTCTGGCTGATCGTCTCCCCGTGGATCGCCACGGCGGGCCACCACGCCTCGGCCGGCATGATCTGGAGCAACGTGATCGTCGGCGCCCTGACCGGGGTGCTCGCCCTGATCGCGAACCGGATGGTGCGCGGCGCGGGTGAACGGCGCTCCGGCGGTGGCCGGGGTTGATCCGGCACCGTCGCCGGACAGGCCCCGGGGCCGGGCCGCCTGTAGCAGGCGGCCCGGCCCCGTCATGCCCTGGGCGGCGGGAGGGGATCAGTCCGTGCGCTGTCAGCCGAGTTCGAACCGCGCGGCGATCTGCTCGATCAGCGGCAGGTGCTCCTCCCACGAGGCACTGCCCATGCCGAGCACGAAGGCCGAACTGCGCGGCCTCATCCTCGGAATCCTCTGCGGCCGCGCAGTCATCGCCGAGCCGACACCGCCGAGCAGACCCTCAGCATCCCGGTCCGGGGACCACCACCACGGGGCAGCGGGCGTGGTTCAGGCAGTACCGGTCCACCGGCCCCGCCGAGGCACCGGCGAACGCCTGCCGGCCCCGACTGCCGCCCAGGACCAGCAGGTCGGCGCCGTGCGCCCGGGCCAGCAGTTCCTCGGCGGCGTGGCCCAGCAGCACGCTCTGCCGGACCGCGACCGGCGGCCGGACCCCGGCCACCTCCGCGACGGCCCGGGCCAGTGTCCGCCCCGCCTCCCGGTCGCAGCGGGACTCCGGTCGCAGCGTGACCACCCCGTACATCGTCGGGTAGATCCAGCAGGTCACCGCCTCCAGGACGGCCCCGGTCAACCGGGCCTGGTCGAGCGCCCAGCGCAGGGCGCGGCGCGAGGTCGGCGAACCGTCCACGCCGACCACGATCCGGCGCTCCTCGGGGCAGTCGATGGTGCGTTCGCTCTCACTGGACATCGGCGTCGACCTCGGCGGGGTGGACGAGCAGGACCGGGCCGTGCGCGTGCTTGCGGCAGTAACGGCCGACCGAGTGCGGGTGCAGGAGCGACCGCACGCCGTGGCCGCCGTCCCCGAGCACCAGCAGGTCGGTGCTGTCGCAGGCGCAGTCGACCAGGACCGGGCCCGGGCTGCCCCGGACCACCTCCGGCTCGACCTCCAGGCCGTCGGTGCGCTCGCCGAGGGCCCGGGCGCAGGCCTCGGCCAGCGTGTTGCCGGCCGCCTCCAGCCAGATCCGCCGGTACTCCGGCGGCGAGGGCCAGCGCGCCTCGGCGGCCTCGCCGCCGGGCGGCACCAGCGCGAGCACCGGCCGCAGCGGCACGCCGTGCCGCTCGGCCTCCTCCGCCCCGAGGCGCAGGGCCGCCAGGCTGCCGGCCGATCCGTCGACTCCGACGACGACCTGTCGCACCGTGCTCGACATGACTGTCACCTTCCCTCTTCGCTCCGGTGTCCGCCGGGCGCGGGCAGGACAGGCCCTGGCGCCCACCTACGGGCACGGTCAACGCTAGTGCCGCATCAGGCAACCTTCGCCCCGTCGCGACGCCCGGCACGCCCTCTCGCCGCACCGGCCGAAAGCCCAAGTACGTCCAGTACGAGGACTTCCGGCCGGCACGCCGACAGCACGCACCGGACGCCGCTCCTTGACGGGCAAAGGCTGCCTGACGCGGCACTAGGAGGGCCGCGTCCTGCGCCTGGTCCGCCGACCGGTGGACCAGGCGGTGGAGGACTGCCGGGCCGGTCAGAAGTGCACCACCGGAGCCGCGTTCGCGTCCTCCACCACCCGCCCGCGGCGGTACAGCAGCGCGCTCGCCACCAGGCCGACCGCGAAGAACCCCGCCGACCACCAGTACGCGGTGGCGTAGCTCTCCAGGCCGGCCCGGGCCAGCACGGCCGGGTCCCGCGGGTCCCGGCCGGCCAGGTAGTGGTGGGCGGCGCTGGCGGCCAGTGTGTTGAGCAGCGCGGTGCCGATCGAACCGCCGATCTGCTGCATGGTGTTGACGGTGGCCGAGGCCACCCCGGCGTCGGCGGCGGCCACCCCGGAGACGGCCAGGTTCATGGCGGGCGCGATCATCAGGCCGATCCCGAGGCCCACCGCGATCAGCGGCGGCAGCAGGTGGGCCGGATAGTCGCTGTGCAGGCCCAGGCCGGTCAGCCACACCAGACCTGCCGCGGTGATGCCCATGCCCAGCGGGACCACGGGCTTGGGCCCGAACCGCGGGACGAGCACGCCGGTGGACAGGGTCGCGGTGACCATCAGGGCGCCGACCATGGGCAGGAAGGCCAGCCCGGTGCGGATCGGCGAGTAGCCCAGGGTGAGTTGCAGGTAGTAGGTCAGGAAGAGGAAGACCCCGAACATCCCGGCGCCGACGATGAGCACGGCGAGGAACGAGGCGCCGCGCGTGCGGTCCAGCAGGACGCGCAGCGGCAGCAGCGGGTGGGCAGCCCTGGTCTGCCACCAGGCGAACGCGGCCAGCAGCAGCGCTCCGCCCACCAGGAAGCCCCAGGTCGAGGGCGAATTCCAGCTGTGCGACTCGGCGTTGGAGAAGCCGTAGACCAGGTCGAAGAGTCCGACCGAGACCAGGACCATGCCGGGGACGTCGAGCCTGGCGCTGCGGTCGCGCGGTGTGCGCTGCAGCAGGAGCAGACCCCCGACGAAGGCGACGGCGGCGAAGCCCAGGTTCACGTACAGGGTCCAGCGCCAGCTCAGGTGCTCGGTGAGGACGCCGCCGAGCAGCAGGCCGATCGCCCCGCCCGCGCCGGCGATGGCGCCGAACACGCCGAAGGCCTTGGCGCGTTCCTTGCCGTCGGTGAAGGTCACGGTCAGCAGCGAGAGGGCCGCCGGGGCCAGCAGGGCGCCGAAGAGGCCCTGCAACGCGCGTGCGCCGACCAGGAGTTCGAAACTGCCGGCCGCGCCGCCGAGCGCGGAGGCCCCGGCGAATCCGAGCAGGCCGACCAGGAAGGTGGCCCGGCGGCCGAACAGGTCGGCGATCCGCCCGCCGAGCAGCAGCAGGCTGCCGAAGGCCAGTGCGTAGCCGGTGACCACCCACTGCCGGTTGCCGTCGGAGAAACCCAGGTCACGCTGGGCGGCGGGCAGGGCTATGTTCACGATGGTGGCGTCCAGGATCACCATCAGCTGGGCGGTGCTGATCACGGCCAGCGTCCACCAGCGGCGCCGCGCCCCGCCACTGCTGGGCGCCGGCCCGGGCGGGCCGGCGGTCTCGGCGGGGGCGGGTGCGGTTGTGCGGGTCACGGTCGAAAGCTCCAGGGTGGGTGAAACGTCGTGTCAGGAGTGCAGGAGCGCGGGCAGCAGCGCGGTCTCCACATAGCTGGTCAGGTAGTCGGCGTCGGCGAAGGCGTCCTCGAACAGCGGACGGGACAGCAGCACGGCGAAGAGCATCTGCGGCAGGAAGGCCAACGCCCCCGGCAGCGCAGGCAGTTCGCCCCGGTGCACGGCCCGCTCGACGAGCGCGTGCAGCCGTCCGATCTCCGGCCCGACCAGCCGCTCGCGCAGGGCCTCGGCCAGGCCGCGATCGGCCAGCGCGGCGTGTGACAGCGCGGTCATCAACGCGGTGTTCTCCTGCGCACTGTCGGCCAGCTGCCGCACGAGCGCCAGCAGGTCGCCCTTGAGCGTGCCGGTGTCGATGATCTCCAGGTCGACCGGCCGGGTCTCCTGCAGGGCCGCGGCGACCAGCTGCGGCTTTCCCTGCCAGACCTTGTAGAGCGTGGCCTTGCTGCACCGTCCGCGCAGGGCGACGGCATCCATGGTCATCGCCTCGTAGCCGACCTCGCGCAGCACCTCCAGGGCGGCGGACAGCAGGTCCGCCTCCCGCGCGGGCGTGACCCGCGCACGGCGTACCGGCGGCTTGACGTCCTCGTCCTGCATGCCTGCCTCCAAATAGAACAGAACCGTTCCGTACTTAAACTAGGCCCTCCGACATAAAAAACGCAACCGTTCTATAACGCGGGCGGCCACGACTCCCCTGGTGGATCGGCCGATCGACGGACAGACCCCGACCGGCGCGGCTCCTACGGTGGTGAGTGACCCTGCGGACGACGAGAAGTCCCGGGGCCCGTCGATGTCAGACCGTCGATGTCAGACCGTCGATGACAGACCTCAAGGTTGGGAGAGCACGATGTCGGTACTGGTCAAGCGCGTGGTGGTCGGGGTGGACGGCTCCGAGGGCAGCCTGGCCGCACTGAAGCAGGCCGCCTACGAGGCGATCCGCCACCGTGCCGTGCTCTGCCCCGTCCTCGCCTGGGAGGTGCCGGGCGGCGAGGTGCTCCCCTCCTCGCAGCCGACCCCCTTCCCGGCCTTCCAGGATGTGTGCCGGCGCTCGGAGCGGCAGGCCGAAGAGCGTCTGGCCGAGGCCTGCGACAGCGTCCTGGCCCAGATCCCGGAGAGCCTGGAGCTCTGCCCCCGGGTGCTGCGGGCCCAGCCCGGGCCGGCCCTGGTCGCCTGCTCGCGCAAGCGCACCGACATGCTCGTGGTGGGCGTCGGCGGACACGGCCGCGGCTACCACCTGCGCCACCGCTCGGTGCGCCGGCACTGCCTCAAGCACGCCGGCTGCCCGGTGCTGGTGGTCTCCCCCGGGCAGCACCCCGAGCCGGCCGCCGGGCCGGCCACCTCGGAGCCGCGCGCCGGCCGGATCGCGACACGTACCTCCGTCCGCGAGCTGCCGGTGCCGATGAAGCTGCGGTAGGTCCGGGCCCGGACCCGGCGCGCGAAGACGTCCGACCGAACGGAAGGCAGGAGAGCCATGAGCAGCACCATCACCCGCGTCGTCGTGGGAGTCGACGGATCGGAGAGCTGCCTGCCCGCGCTGCGGCAGGCCGCCGAGGAGGCCCGTCGCCACCGGGCCGAGCTGCAGCCGGTCATCCTCTACTCCTCCGCCCAGGGCGACTACATCGACCTGCGCTGGCCGCCGGAGGGCCCGATGGCCAGGCAACTGCACGACAAGGCCTACGGGAAGCTGATGGCCTCCTGCGAGCGCGCGCTCGGCGGCCTGCCGGAGGACGTGTACTGCACACCCACCGCCGCGCTCGGACCGCCCGGACCGCTGCTGGTCAGCGCGGCCCGCGGCGAGGACGTGCTGCTGGTGCTGGGCAGTTGCCCGCACGGACCGGTGCACCGGCTGCTGAAGGGCTCGGTGAGCGGCTACTGCGTGCGGCACTGCACCGGCCCGGTCCTGCTCGTCCCGCCCGAGGACCCGCCGAGGGAACGGCCGCCGGAGCAGCACGCACCGGCCTGAGGCCCACCGGCGGACCTGGCCCGTGCTCCGACCGGGAAGTCATGATCCGGAAACCCGATGGTCCCGCCCGCTGAAGCGTGGCATCCTGCCTCGATACGACGTGATCAACTATCTTGCGGGGTGGACTCCATGAGTGCGAAGGATCCGAAGGTCGACGCGATTGAGCGGTTCTTCACCGCCTACGCTGCCGGTGACGCCGAGAGCATGAGCGCCGTGCTGGCCGAGGACATCGAGTGGACGATCCCGGGCCGCCATCCGCTCTCGGGCACGAAGCGAGGAATCGCAGAGGTGCGCAGCTTCTTCGACCAGCTCGGCAAGGCGGGCTTCAAGGCCGAGCCGATCTTCTTCGGCACGAATGACGAATACGTGGTCGACATTCACCGTGGTTGGACGACCGAGGGTGTTGGCAAGGTGGACACCACGTGGGCCCTGGTCTGGCACTTCCGTGCCGACGGCAAGGTCGACCGCGTCGTCAACCTGAGCGGCGATCAGCACCAGATGGACGCTTTCATCTGGGACAACTTCACCCTCGCCCCGCTTCCGGACCGGCTGGCCTGACGGACTCTCCCCCCGCGGTGCTGGCCAGGACCTCGGACGTCCCCCGGATGGCGGTACCGTCCCTCCTTCGGCCCGAGCCGCGGCGCGACCCTGTGCCAGCCTGGCGACAGGAGACCGCCGAACCGCCGACCGCCGGCGGAGAACCGAGAGCGCCCACCCCGACTCCCGCCTCGAGAGGCAGCCATGAGCCGGACGCCGGAAGAGCCAGCCCCCGCCCACGGCACCGCCGCGCAGCCGGGCGAGGAGCCGCCCGGCCGGGTACGGGCGGTACCGGCGGCGCTGGCAGGGCTGGCCTTCGAGTCCGCCCCGACCGGCCTCGCGGTGCTCGACGCGGCCGGACACGAGCTCGCCGCGAACCACCGGTGGGCCGCGCTGCTCGGGCCGGGCCCCGACACCCCGAGCGGTTTCGCGTGGACCGAGCGCCTGCCCGCCGCCGTGCGGGAGGCGGCGCAGGAGATCTTGGAGCGCGCCCGGTCCCGAGGCCCGGGCGCCGTGGCCGGGCGACTGCTGGCCGTGCCGACCGGGACCGCCGCCGAACGGACGCTGCTGCTCAACGTCCGCGCCACCGCCGTACCCGGGCTCTGCGTGGCCGAGGTGGGCGAGGCGACCGAGGAGGTCGCCGAGCGGCGGGTGCAGCTGCGCCTGGCGCTGGACATCGCCTCGATGGCCGCCTGGAGCGTCGACCTGGCCACCGGTGAGGACCGCTGGTTCGCCGGCTCCGACGAGCTCTTCGGCCTGCAGGAGCAGCGCTCCCTCATCCGCGACCAGCTGCTGGCGGCCTTCGCGCCCGAGCGGCAGAACACCATCGCCCCCACCTTCGCCCGGGCGGCGCTGGACGGGGACGGCGTCTTCGGGACCAGGTTCGCGATGACGGACGACGCCGGGCGCCGGCGCTGGATGCGGGTCGACGCCCGGGTCCACCAGCTGGGCCGGCCGCCGCACCGCTGGCTGGTCGGCGTCACCCGGGACATCACCGAGGAGATGACCCGCCGCGGTGCCCTGGAGGAGCGGGTGGAGGCCGAGGCGGAGCGCTCGGCGCAGATCGAGGAGGTGGCCACCGCGCTGTTGTCGGCCTCCACCGCGGGCGACGTCGCCTCGGCCGTCACCGACCGCTTCCACCAGGGGCTCGGCGCGATCGGCGCCCTGGTGCTGGTCCCGGAGAACGGGCTGCTGCGGCCCCTGGCCACCTCCGGCGCCGGCGCCCGCGCGGGCGAGGCGATGGACGGGCTCCCGGTGGCAGCCGCTGTGCCGGCCTCCCGGGTGATCCGGGAGGGCGTGCCGTACTTCGTCCGCTCGCACGAGGAGTTCCGGGCGCTGAGCGAGGGCGACCCGTACGACCTGCTGGCCGTCACCGCCGCCCGGTCCTGGGCGATGCTGCCGCTGCGCCGCGGCGAGCGGCTGCCCGGCGCGCTGGTCCTGGGCTACGCCGAACAGCGCAGCTTCCCGCCCGAGGAGCGCACCCTGCTGCTCGCGCTGGCCGGACTGACCGGCCAGGCGCTGGAGCGCTCGGCCCTGGTGCAGCAGCGGATCGACCTCGCCCAGGCCGTGCAGCACGTGCTGATGCCCGAGGCGCTGCCGCGCCTGCCCGGGCTGCGGCTGGCCGCGCGCTACACGCCCGCCAGCGACGGCATCGCGGTCGGCGGCGACTGGTACGACGCCTTCCTGCTGCCCGACGGCCGCTACGGCCTGAGCATCGGCGACGTCGAGGGCCACGACGTGCAGGCGGCGGCGACCATGGGCCCGGTCCGCACCGCACTGCGCGCCTACGCCCAGACCGAGACGAGCCCGGGGCGGGTCCTCGCGGCCACCAACGAGCTGCTCTGCGCCCTGGGCGGCAGCTACTTCGCCACCTGCACCTACCTGGTGATCGACCCCGCCAGCAACGCGCTCAGCGCGGCCACCGCGGGCCACGTGCCGGGCATCCTCGGTCTCAAGGACGGCGCCACCCGCCTGCTCGCCCCACCGCCGGGGCCGCCGCTGGGCGTCCTGCCGAAGGCCGACTACCCCACCGTGCGGCACTCGCTCGCCCCGGTGTGCTGCCTGGTGCTGCTCACCGACGGGCTGGTCGAAGGACCGCAGATCGACCTGGACGCGGGCCTGGCGCTGGCCTGCGAGGCGGTCGGCGCGCACCGGCACAGCGATCCCGAGGTGCTGGCGGCGGCGCTGCTGCGCGCCTCGCGGCTGACCGGGCACCTCGACGACGCCAGCCTGCTGGCCGCCCGCTGGGACGCACCGGGCGCCCGCGACCGGCAAGCGGGGTGACCGTGAACCTGCCTATCGTGAGGGACGGGGCCGGTCCGGCACGAGGTGGAAGGCGGTGTGAGGGTGTCCACTCCCCCTGCGCAGGTGACGGTGGTGGTGGCCGACGACCACCCGGTGTACCGCGAGGGCATTGCCCGCGGCCTGCAACTGAGCGGCCGGATCAGCGTCCTGGCCGAGGTCGGCGACGGGCGGGCCGCGCTGGAGGCGATCCGTGAACTCGGCCCGGACGTGGCCCTGATCGACTACCGGATCCCCGAACTCGACGGCATCGCCGTCATCCACGCGGTGGTCCGCGACAAACTCCCCACCCGCACCCTGCTGTTGTCGGCCACCACCGACAGCGCCGTGGTGTTCCGGGCGCTGGAGGAGGGTGCCAGCGGCTACCTGGCCAAGGACGCCAAGCGCTCCGAGATCGTCGAGGCCGTGCTCAAGGTGGCCCGCGGCAAGCAGGTGGTGGCCGAGGAGCTGACCGGCGGCCTGGTCGACGAGATCCGCATCCGCGCCGACCGCGAGACCGTGGTGCTCACCGAACGCGAACGCCAGGTGCTGCGCGGCTTCGCCCAGGGACAGAGCATCCCGCAGCTCGCCGCCGAGCTGTACCTGGGCGCGAGCACGGTCAAGACACACACCCAGCGGCTCTACGAGAAGCTCGGCGTCAGCGACCGGGCCGCCGCGGTGGCGGAGGCGATGCGGCGCGGCCTGCTGGAGTGATCCGGGGCCGGTCGGTCACCGGATCGACCGGCCCGGCCGCGCGCGTCCCCACCTCCCACCGCCGGCAAGGACACCCATGAACAGGCTCTCCCGGTCCGCCCACCCCGGCCGCCGGGCGGTGCTGGCCGGGGTGGCCGGGCTGGGAGCGGCGCTCCTCACGCCCGGCACCGCCACCGGCACCACCTGCGCAGCCGCTGCGAGCCGTCCTGCAGGAGGCCTCGGGCAGCCGCCCGCCACCGCCGGTGCCGCGAAGCGTCAGCTGCGCGGGCTGTGGATCTCGTCCCTGGACAACATCGACTGGCCGCGGCACCGCGGGCTGGGCGCGGAGCAGTTGCGGGCCGACTTCGTCGCCCTGCTCGACGAGGCGCGCGCGATCGGGTTCAACACGGTGTTCGTGCAGGTCCGGCCGACCGCGGACGCGCTGTGGCCGTCACCGTTCGAGCCGTGGTCGCAGTGGCTGACGGGCACCCAGGGCCAGGACCCGGGCTGGGACCCGCTGGCTTTCATGGTCCGGGCCACCCACGAGCGCGGGCTGCTGTTCCACGCGTGGTTCAACCCGTTCCGGGTGGCGATCCAACCGGATGCGGCCAAGCTGGTCCCCGACCACCCCGCCCGCCGCAACCCCGACTGGGCGGTCGTCTACAACGGCGAGATCTACTACAACCCCGGCATCCCCGCCGTCCGGGAGTTCGTCCAGCGGGCGATCATGGACGCCGTGGTCCGCTACGACATCGACGGCGTCCACTTCGACGACTACTTCTACCCGTACCCCGGCCGGCACGACTTCCCCGACGCCGCCGCCTTCGCCGCCCACGGGAAGGGCTTCGCCAAGCGGGCCGCCTGGCGCCGCAACAACATCGACCTGATGGTGCGGCAGACCCGCGACCTGGTGCGGGCCGCCCGCCCCGAGGCGGTCTACGGCGTCAGCCCCTTCGGCGTCTGGCGCAACAGGACGTCCGACCCGGCCGGCTCCGCCACCGACGCCCTGCAGAGCTACGACCAGCAGTACTGCGACACCCGCGGCTGGGTGCGCAAGGGCTGGGTCGACTACATCGCGCCCCAGCTCTACTGGTACCTCGGCTTCACCCCCGCCGACTACGCGGTGCTCGCCCCCTGGTGGGCCGAGCAGACCGCAGGCACCGACATCCAGCTGTGGATCGGCCAGTCCGCCTCCCGCCCCGGCGCACCCGAGCGCCCCGCCCCCTGGCAGGATCCCGCCGAACTCTCCCGCCACCTCGCCCTCAACGCCACCCTGCCCGCCATCGGCGGCGACATCTTCTTCAGCGCCCGCAGCGTCCAGCTCGACCGCATCGGCGCCATCCGCAGGCTGGCCGCCGACCACTGGCAGCGCCCGGCCCTGAGCCCGCTGCTCCCCCGCCTCGCGCACGCCGCCCCGCCCGGGCCGCCGCTGCTGTGGCCCGCGGCCGGCCCGCCCGCGCTGCGGATCTCCCCGTGCCCGGCCACCGGGCGAGGCTCCCCGCCGTTCCAGTACGCGCTGTACCGCTACGACCGCCACCCCGGGGCCGCCCCGCCCGCCGACCCGGCCCGCCTGACCGCCCTGCTGCCCGCCCTCGGCACCGACCACCACCGGCCATCACCCGGCACGCCGAGCGCCTGGTACGCGGCCACCGCCGTCGACCGCGCCGGCCGCGAGGGCCCGCCCGGCGCTCCCGTGTGGCTGCCGTCCTCCTGAGAGCGGACCGCCCCCGGACCGCCCCGGGCCGTCGCGCGGCCCTCACCCGGGCAGGTTCAGCTGCCAGGAGACCCCGAAGCGGTCGTTGACCCAGCCGAACCTGGCGCTGAAGCCGTAGGACCCCAGCGGCATCAGCTCCGTACCCCGCTCGGCGAGCGCCGCGTGCAGCCGGTCGATCTCGGCCTCGTCCTCGCACTGCACGTAGAGCGAGACCGCGGGGGTGAAGCCGAAGTCGTGGCGCACCGGGCTGTCGATGCAGATGAACCGCTGCCCGGCGAGCGAGAACGCCGCCTGGTACACCTTGCCCGCCGGGCCGGGCCCGTCGGCGCCGTAGCGGGTGAGGCTGATGATCTCGGCGTCGTCGAAGAGCGAGGTGTAGAGGGTCATCGCCTCCTCGGCACAGCCCTCGAACATCAGGAACGTGGTGATCTTCTGTGGCGTCACGATCGCCATGCCACGTGCTCCTTCACTCGCCCGGCCGCCGCACCCGGCCATACTACTGAGCGTGACCCGGCGACCGCGGGCGCGACGTGGCCCGGCCCGCGAACGTGACCGGCCGGCGGCCCGGCGCTCACCCGTCCGGCGGTCGGCGGCGGCCACCCGGCCGGGCGGCGGTCAGACTGGCAGGCACAGGCGGCTGCCAAGGAGGGTCCACGATGGCGCAGGCCCGGCCCAGCGCCGAGACTGAGCAGCTGCAGGCGCTGCTGCGCGGGCGGGACTTCCGCAGGCTGCTGCTCGTCTCCGCGCTGGTCGGCGTGCCCGTGTCGCTGGTCGCCTTCGGGTTCGTCAGCCTTGAGCACTGGCTGCAGCACGGGGTGTGGCAGTGGCTCCCGCAGCAGCTGGGCTGGTCCGGTCCGCCGTGGTGGTGGCCGCTGCCCGCGCTGCTGCTGGCCGGGATCCTGGTGGCGCTCGTGGTCACCTTCCTGCCCGGGAACGGCGGGCACGTCCCGGCCCACGGCCTGGGCATGACGGCGACCACCCCCGCGGCGCTGCCCGGGATCTTCCTGGCCGCGATCGCGGGCCTGCCGCTGGGCGCGGTCCTCGGTCCGGAGGCGCCGCTGATGGCACTCGGCAGCGGGCTGGCCCTGCTGGGTGTCGAGCGGGTGCGCCCGGACCTGCCCCCGCAGGCACGGAACGTGCTCGGGGCCTCCGGTGCCGCGGCGGCGATCTCCGTCATCTTCGGCAATCCGCTGGTCGCGGGGGTGCTGCTGATCGAGGCCGCGGGCGTCGGCGGCCCGCAGCTGTCCCTGCTCCTGCTGCCCTGCCTGCTGGCCAGCGGCGTCGGCGCACTGGTCTTCACCGGCTTCGACCACTGGTCCGGCTTCGGGATCGGGGCGCTGAACCTGCCGACCGTGCCGCCGGATCACACGCCCAGCGCGGGCGACTTCCTGTGGGGCGTGCCGCTCGCCGTCCTGATCGCGTGCTGCATGGTGCCGTCCGTGCGACTGAGCGGGCGCCTGGCCGGGCTGGTGGAGCGGCGGACCGTCCTGCTGACCGTCGCCTGCGCGACGGCGGTCGGCGGCTGCGCCGCGGTGTACGCACTGGCCACCGGCCGGTCGTCGCAGGAGGCCGTGCTGTCCGGCCAGGCCACGCTCGCCCAGCTGGCCGCGACGCCGCACGCGTGGTCGGTCGCCGCACTGCTGGCGCTGGTGGTGCTCAAGGGAGTGGGGTGGATCCTCTCCATGGGCAGCCTGCGGGGCGGCCCGATCTTCCCCTCGCTCTTCCTCGGCTCGGCCCTGGCCACCCTCCTGGTGGGGGTACCGGGCTTCGGGCCCGCCCCGGCGCTGGCGGTGGGCCTGGCGGCCGGGAGCGCGGCCGTGCTGCGGCTGCCGCTCACCGCCGTCGTGCTGGCCACCCTGCTGCTCGGCAAGGACGCCCCGGACGAGTTGCCGCTGGTGATCGTCTCTGCCGTGGTCTCCTTCGTCACCGGCGAGCTGCTGCGCGCGGCGCCCTCGGCGCGTGCGCTGCTGGCCCGGCGCTCCTCGCACCGGTAGGGCCTCCCCCAGCGGCTCAGCGCCGCCAGCGCCGCTGCTCCGCGATGCGGCGCCGGATGACGAACAGGTCGATCACCGCGATGACGGTGAACACCGCGCACAGCACGGCCAGCCCGGTGTAGAACGCGCGATCCGCGCTGGGCGCGGGCAGCGCATTCGCCGCGAGCAGCGCGAAGACGACGGTACCGAGCAGGAAGAGCGGCGCGAAGATCCGGTTCAGCACCCGCCGGGCCGCCAGGTCGCTGCTCGCCGAGCGCGGCTCCTCGCCGGTACGCCGCCACCGCCGGGCAGCGGCGCGGGCGCGGCGGTCGGCCGCCACGGCCCGCCAGTACTCGCCGACGTGCTTGTGTTCGCGGTGCGGCTGGGACACCTGGTCCTTCGTTCTCGGTGCGGGGTGGTCGTCACCGGTCCCCTACCCCGTGGCAGCGAGGGAACGCGAGCGCCGGCGGATTCGTCGTCCGATCGATCCAGGAGTGTCGATCCAGGGGTTCACGGGGCCACCTCGTCCGTGGCGGCTGCCGGGACGACCGTGCCGGTCCAGGTCGCGTTGACGTTCTTCGCCGTCACGGCGGCGCGGCGGGAGGTGGCGTAGAAGGCGGTCGCGGCGAGGAGCAGCACCACGAAGATCACCACGACACCCGCGGTGCCGCCGATCCCGTGCGCGGCCCAGTAGGCCACCGCGCCGACCAGCGCCGCCGCCGGCAGGGTGAACAGCCAGGCGACCGCCATCCGGCGGGCGACGTGCCAGCGCACCACCGCGTCCTTCCTGGCGACCCCGGCGCCCAGGATCGAGCCGGTCGCCACGTGGGTGGTGGAGAGCGAGTAGCCGAAGTCGGTGGAGGAGAGGATCACCGCGGCGGAGGCCGACTCACTGGCCAGCCCCTGCTGGGGCTCGATCTCCACCAGCCCCTTGCCCAAGGTCCGGATGACCCGCCAGCCGCCGATGTAGGTGCCCAGCGCGATCGCCGCCGCGCAGGAGGCGATCACCCAGTCCGGGGCCTTGGCCCCGCTGCCCAGGGTTCCGTTGGCGATCAGTGCCAGGGTGATGACGCCCATCGTCTTCTGCGCGTCGTTGGTGCCGTGGGCGAGCGAGACCATCGAGGCCGAGCCGACCTGGCCGATCCGGAAGCCGTGCGCGCGCGGACGCTCGGCGACCTGCCGGGTCAGGCGGTAGACCAGCCAGGTGCCGAGGGCGGCGATCGCGCCCGCGATGAAGGGCGACAGCGCGGCGGGCACGATCACCTTGGAGACCAGGCCCTGCCACTTGACGGCCGAGCCGCCCGCCGCCGCCATCGTGGCCCCGATGACGCCGCCGATCAGCGCGTGCGAGGAACTGGAGGGGATCCCGAGGAACCAGGTGGCCAGGTTCCACAGGATGCTGCCGGTCAGACCGGCGAAGACCACGGTCAGTGTCACGTCGTGCGTGTCGACCAGGCCGTTGGCGATGGTCGCCGCCACGGCCGTCGACAGGAACGCGCCGACCAGGTTGAGCACGGCCGAGATGGCGACGGCGATGCGCGGGGGGAGGGCTCCGGTGACGATGGAGGTCGCCATGGCGTTGCCGGTGTCGTGGAATCCGTTGGTGAAGTCGAAGCCCAGCGCGGTGACGACCACCAGCGCCAGGACCGCGTCGTTGCCGGTCACGCAGACGAACCTAACCTGTCGCCCGGGCCGCCCGGGTCCGCGACACCCGCTCTTCGGGGGCGCCCTGCCCGGGCCCCGGCCGCACTCGCTCCCCGGCCCCGCAGCCGTGCGGTGGCACGACTGCGGGGCCGGGCACCGAGCGGAACGGGGCCTGCCGCGGGCTCAGCGCAGGCCGGCGAAGAGGTCGTTCTCGGGCAGCGCCGCGCCGGTGGTGTCCTGGACCCGTACGAAGGTCTCCACCCCCATCAGCTCGGTGAACCTCTCCTTGCCCATCCGCAGGAAGAAGATGTTCTCGCTCTGGCTGGCGTGGGCGAGCAGCGCGTCGAACTTCTGGCCGCCGAACGCGGTGGTGTCCACCCAGGTGGTGATCTCCTCGTCGGGCAGCCCGATCTCGGGCATCGCGGCGGCCTCCGCCGGGTCCGGCTCCTCCCAGTCGGCACCGAACTCGCGCATGACCTCCCCGAAGCGCGCCATCATCGAGCGCGGGGCCGTCGTCCAGTACACCTTCGACGCGAGGCCGGTGCGCTCCAGCGCGGCCATCGTGACCCGGTTCGCCTGGATGTGATCGGGGTGGCCGTAGAACCCGTTCTCGTCGTAGGTCACCACCACATCGGGCTGGTGGCGCAGCATCAACTCGCCCAGGCGGGCGGCGGCCTCCTCCACCGGCGTGCTCCAGAACGATCCGGGCGCGTCATTGGCCGGCCAGCCCATCATGCCCGAGTCGGCGTACCCGAGCAGCTCCAGGTGGGTGACCTTCAGGACGTCGCAGCTCGCTTCGAGTTCGGTGCGACGCATCGCGGCGACGGCCGCCGGGTCGTGCCCGGGGTCGCCCGGCTTGGCTCCCCCCGGGCCGTCACCGCAGCCGCCGTCGGTACAGGTGACCAGGACCGTGCGAAAGCCCTCGGCCGCATAGCGCGCGAGAACTCCCCCCGTTCCGGTGGCCTCGTCGTCGGGGTGGGCGTGCACTGCCATCAGCGTCAAGGGCCGGTCGGCCATGAGAACCATCCTCCAGTAGGTCGGGTTACCGGGCCCCAGTCTGCGGCACCGCCGACGGTGCCCGCCCGCATATACCCGGAGGACGGGTTTTGCGGCGAGCGGGCCGAGCACTGATGAAGCGCCCCTCCCGTCCGGGCTCTGCGGGAAGCGGCTCACGTACCATGCGGGTCGGGATCCTACGAACCGTCAGGACCGGTTCGGGGTACGAAGGTACGAGCAGGGGGCGGGATGCGCGCGGGTCGGCCGAGTCGGCAGCAGTTGCGGACGAACTTCCACCAGGAGGTGGAGAACGCGCTGGCCGGTGCAGGACTGCGGTCCTGCACCGGGCTCGACGACGACACCGAGCAGGCGCTGTGGGAGATCGCCGCCGCCGAACCGGCCGACCGCGAGGGCCTGGCGGCGGCGGCCTACCGCGCCTTCGCCGGGCAGCTGGACGGCAGCAACGCGGCCCGCTGGCACGCGGACCTGCAGCGCCGGACCGCCGGAGCCGAGCCGCGGCCCGAGGAGTGACAACGGCGGTGCCCCGGCCGCGGATCCGAGGGCGGTCAGATGCCGAAGCCGCCGTAGAAGGGCCCGTAGTAGAGCAGGTAGGGATCGCGGAAGTCGGCGTCCTCCGGTTCGGTGGCTCCCGCGTCGATCCCGGGGCCGTTCTTGATCTCGTCCCTGGAGCGGTCGACATACACCTTGCGCTCCCCGATCTCGATGCGGGAGACCGTACCGGCGGGCAGCAGCACCCGCCTGCCGAAGATCCAGGGGCCGGTGTCCACCACCAGGTGCTGGCTGTCGACCTCTTCGGAGAGCTTGTCCACCTTGCCGATCGGGCCGTCGGTGGCCTCGACGTGAAAGTCGATGAGGTCGGTGCCGGCGCTGTGGCCGGAGGCGGTGCGGAACTCCCAGATGTTGACGTTCCCGGTCATGCCGTGTCCTCTCTCCGCCGTGTCGGGCCGCGCCCCTGCGGACCGGCCTGTGGTAAGGGCTCGGCTGCCCCGGCTCGCGGCGTTCATGCCCGGTTCCTCAGGACGGGCGGCCGCGGCCGGCGAGGAAGTCCCGCGCGCGGTCGACCAGGCTGGTGCCCGCGGCCAGGAGCTTCCAGTCGGGGGCACCGGGATGCGGACGGGTGGGCGCGAGCGCCTTCGCGGTGCGGACCAGGTCGCCGAGTTCGTCGAGCCGTTCGGCCGAGCAGGCGTCGACCAGGGCGGGCAGCAGGTTCCGCTCGGTGTCCTCGATGTGCGCCGTGAGCTCGGCGGCGAGCACGCCGATCAGCTCCTCGAACCGGGCCTCGGCCGGGTCCGCCTCCTCCAGTTCCTTGAGCAGCTGCTCGATCCGCTCATGGTCGGCGACTCCCCGGTCCGCCAGCGCGTCGCCCCCTGACACGTGCTCGCGCAGCGCCGGGTAGAGGAACTGCTCCTCGGCCACCGAGTGGCGGACCAGCTCGACGGTGAACTCGTCCGCCGCCTCGCGCCGTCGCCCGTCACCGGGGTCCAGGCCCCGGAGCGTCTCGAACAGCTGGCGAGCCGCCAGGTGGTCGGCCGTCAGTTCCTCGACCACGTCGGCCTCGTGTTCCATGGGGGCTCCTGTTCCTCGGTCGGCCGGGTCGGTCGTCGTGTCGTCCGACCTCGTCTCACCGCTCCCGGGCTTTCCATGCCACGCCCAACTGGTCGAGGGCGCTCGGCAGATCACGGGGGCGCAGGGTGCCCGGGGGTCGGCGGGGGCCGCCCCAGCCCGGCCCGGCGACCAGCACGACGGGGCGGCCGCGGGCGCCGTGCAGGCCCCAGCTGGTCCGGGCGACGCGCTGCACCAGGGCGCGGTCCGCGGTTCGCGCCAGCTGGGACCAGAGCAGCACGGCCGGCGGCCCGGTGCGGCGCACCGCCGCCAGCAGGGCCTCGGGCGGCAGCGCGGGGCCGAACATCCGGTACGGCAGGCCGCGTTCGGCCAGCCCCGCCGCCAGCGCCTCCAGCGGCAGCGCGTGCAGGTCGGTGGGCATCCCGGCGAGCAGCAGGGCCGGGCCGGGCAGCGGTTCGCAGCGCGCGGTGCTGCGGTGCAGGGCCCGGGAGATGTGCCAGGAGAGCAGGTGCTCCACCTCGACGTACGGTTCGCCCTCGGCGACCCACGCGCGGCCGACCGCGCGCAGCGCGGGCACCATCAGCTGGGTCCAGGCCGCGACGAGGCCGAGCCGGTCGAGCCCGCGGTCCAGGATCCGGGCCACCTCGCAGGCGTCGAGCCGGGTGGCGGCGCGGGCCAGGCCCCGGCACTCGCGCCGGGCGGCGGCGGCCGGCACCGCCCGGTCGCCGCCCTGTCGCGGTACGGCGGCGGGTGCCCCGGGCCCGGACGGTTCCCGGCGGGCGGGCTGCTCGGGGGCGGCGACAGGATGCGGGGCACCGAGGTGTTCGGGTCCGGCCAGGTGTTCGGGTCCGGCCAGGCGTTCGGGCTGGGGCTCCGCGGCAGCCAGGCGGGCGGCCTCCGCCGGCATGACGCCCCGGGCGGTGAGGCGGCACATCGTCTCCAGCACCGCGACGTCCCGCGGGCTCCACCGGCGGTGGCGACCGGGGGTCCGCTGGGCCGGGCCGATGCCGTAACGGCGTTCCCACGACCGGATGGTGGCCGGGGAGACGCCGAGCGCCCGGGCGAGGTCACCGGTGGTCAGACCCGCCTGGGCGGACACCGGCCGGTCGGGTGCGGGCGCTTGCACAGGCGTGAGCGGTGTGGGCACAGAGGTGAGCCTACGGCGTGCGGCCCGTCCCGAGCCGCGGCCCGGCCGGTCCCGTGGCGGAGGAGTCGACGAGCAGGTCGCGCAGCCGCTGCAGGGCGTTGCGGACGCGGGTCTTGACGGTGCCCAGCGGCACGCCGAGGGCGGCGGCGGCCTGCGCGTGGGTACGGCCGCCGAAGTAGACCAGCAGCAGGCTCTCCCGCTGGACCTCGCTCAGTATGCCGAGCGCGCGGCGCACCCGGGCGCACTGCGACAGGCGTTCCAGCTCCCGCTCGACCTGGTCGGCGACCTCGTCGAAGGCCGGGGTGCGGTCCCGCCGGGCGGCGGCCCGGTCGCGGTCCGTGGCGGCCTGTTCGGAGCGGACCCGGTCCACGGCGCGCCGGTGGGCGATGGTGAGCATCCATGCCAGCACCTCGCCGCGCTCGCTCCGGTACCGCGGCGCCTCCCGCCACACCTGCAGAAACACCTCCTGGGTCACCTCCTCCGCGCGGGGGCGGTCGCGCAGCAGGCTCAGCACCAGGCCGTGCACACGGTCGGCGGTGGCGACGTACAGCTCCTCGAAGGCCCACTCGTCGCCACCGGCGACGCGGGCTGCCAGGGCACGTAACGCGGCCGGGCTCTCCGCCGGCCGCTCGATCGGTCTCTGCACCCCTCGACCCTTGTGGAGTCGTGCACCATCCGGCCAGTCGCAGCGTTCGCGCATCGTTTGACCGCGGTCGGGCGCGGTGCCCGACCGCGGTCGACGCCGCAGCGGTCCGGTCAGAGCCAGGTCAGCAGCGCGTAGCCGGCCGCCGCGGCGGGCAGGCCGACGGCCAGGCTGCCCACGACGTTGAGGCCGGCCTCGGCCAGCGAGCCCTCCTCCAGCAGCCGGACGGTCTCGAAGGTGAAGGTGCTGAACGTGGTGAGCGCCCCGCAGACGCCGGTGCCCAGCAGCAGCACGGCGTCACCGGGCAGGCCGTGGGCGTGGCCGGCGCCGGTGACGGCACCGAGCACGAAGGCGCCGGAGACGTTGATGAGGAAGGTCCCCCACGGGAAGACACTGTCGTGGCGGGACTGGACGGCCCTGTCGATGAGGTAGCGCAGCGGTGCGCCGAGGATGCCGCCGAGGAACACCATCAGCACGGCCATCAGTTCTCGCCTTCCTGGTCGATCGGGGTGACGCCGTCGGCCGCGTCGACCCGGTGGGTGACGACACGGTGGGTGACGACCTCGACGGGGTCGAGGGTGATCAGGCCCTGGGCGAGGACCTCCTCGGCCTGCGGCAGGAAGGCGCGGATGCGCCGTTCCTCGTCGATGATCACGACGGCGACGGGGAGGTCCTCGGCGAGGTCGAGCAGGCGGGTGGTGTGGATCAGCGAGGTGCCGCCGAAGCCCTCGATGCCGCGGAACACGCTGGCGCCGGCCAGACCGGCGCGGTGGGCCCGGTGGACGATCTCGGTGTACACGGGGTGGTGCCGGTACTGGTCGCTCTCACCGAGGTAGACGGTCATCCGCAGCACCGGGCCGCTCAGCGGCGGGCGTGCCTCGCGGGCCGGAGCGGGTTCCGGCTGCGCGTGGTGGCGGTGGATCAACGGGCTCATCGCGGGCCTCCCTCGCTGCTGGCGGCCATCTCGCCCGCGCCGCCCGGACCGGTCTTCGGCTCGGGGCGGGCGGTCGCGGTGGCGGTGTGACCGGCCTGGGAGCGGCGGCGCGGACCGCGCCGCACCGGCAGCCGCCCGAGACGACGGGCGAGGGCGATCCCCGTCCACACCGCGGCCAGTCCCGCCACCAGGCTGGTGAGCGCGTAGGCGTCGGCGACGGCGAAGTGGCCGGTGGCGAGCAGGCCGCGCAGCTCGACGGTGTAGGTCGAGAAGGTGGTGTAGCCGCCGAGGATGCCGACGCCCAGGAACGGGCGGGCGAAGCGGTTGGGCGGCCAGATCTCCAGGACGAAGACCATCAGGACGCCGAGCAGCAGGCTGCCGGTGACGTTGATGGTGAAGGTGGCCCAGGGGAAGGTGCCCGCCGCGGTGGGCCAGGCCTGGGCGAGTTCGTAGCGGGCCACGCTGCCGAGCCCGCCGCCCAGGGCGATCACCGCGAGGACGTCCCACTGGCGGGGGCGCGGTGGGCGCTCCGGCCCGGCGGGCAGGGGGGCCGCGCTGTCCGGGTCGACGGGCAGGTCCTCGGCGGGCCGCGGCCCGCTCGTGCTGGGCGGGCGCTCGCCGCGCATGCCAACTCCTAGGAGTGTGTCGGGAAGGTGCCGGCCCGCACCGGCGCGCACCCGGGCGGCACCGCCGGCCGGTGGACGGCCGGGCGCACCGGGCGGGGTGGTGGTGTGTCGGGGCATGGCTCTCCTACCTGGGATGCGCCCGCGGGTCTCGCGGACATCAGGTAGGGACCGTTGGCGACCGGTACCGGTCGCGGTTGCGGCGAGCCCCTCCGCCGTCGTTCCGCTCCAGGATATCCCGTGTCCGGCGGGCCGCCGCCACCGGACCCGCTGCCCGCCGGGGGCCGGCCCTCAGGAGACCAGGGTCTGCTCGGGCAGTTCGGTGAGCGTCACGGTGGACAGCCCGCCGCGTTCGGCCCGCACGTCCGTCACCTCCAGCTGCGTGCCCGGCAGGAGGATGAACTCCTCCTCGCCGGTGAACGCGGAGAAGTCCTGGATGCCGGCGGCCCGCAGCGGATGCACCTCGAAGAGCGTGCGCTTGCCGCGGCTGCCGAGGAAGGAGCGCGCCACGGCGGGCTTGGAGGTGCACGAGGAGACGCCCCACCAGGTCACCGTCCGGCCCAGCGGGTACTGCGCCCGCAGGTCCAGCGGCACCCCGCGCCACAGCGGCCGGGTGCGGGCCGGGAGCTCGGCGACGGCCGCGAACAGCAGCCGCAGGTACGGCAGGTACGGCACGAGCCTGCCGCGGTCCGGGGAGCGCAGGATCGCGTTGATCTCCCGGTAGAACGTCCGGAGCGAGCAACCCGAGGTTCCTGATCTCGGCGCCGACCATGGCGCAGTCCGCGCAGAACGTGAGCGAGACGCTGAACGTCGCACTCGCCTGCGCCGCCGCGTTCCAGGCGATCCACCTGCAGAACCAGAAGGCGCCCGGCAGCATCGGATCGGTGGCCCTGGTCGGCATGGGCGCCCGGACGGGTGGGGTGCCGGCCCGGGTGTGCGCGAACCTCATGTGGACGGGCCACACGCTCTTCAACGACCACTGCTTCGAGGACTACGACGAGCTGCGCGGCACGATCACCGCGCAGCTCGACGACATCGAGCGGGCCCCCGCCACCGAGCGGGTCCGCATCACGCCGCCCACCGGCCGCACCGCACGCCGCTGACCGGTCGCGCGGGACGGGCTCGCCGGACAGGCTCTAGCGGCGCAGCTTCGGTACCAGGCGCAGCGCGGTGTTGAGCACCGAGTCGATGCCGTCCTGCGCCGGGGCGGTGGTGGCCTGGCTGAGCAGGCGGACGACCAGGCCGATCGCGGTGGGGCTGGTCATGATGCGGCGGCTGAGCAGGGGGCGGTAGCCGACCCGGCTGAAGACCTGGGCGGCGACGGCGTTGCCGAGCCGGTAGTAGCGGCCCCAGCGGTGGTCCACCTCGGCCGGGTAGTGCTGCAGCGCCTGTTCGCGGCGCAGGCCCGGCGGCCGGGTCAGGGCGAGGGCGACCGTGTCGGCCGCCACCTCGGCGGCCTCCATGGCCTGGGCGATGCCCTCACCGCTCCAGGGGCTGATCATGCCCGCGCTGTCGCCGAGCACCAGCAGACCCCGCCGGTACTGGGGGCGCCGGTTGAGGCCCATCGGCAGCGCGGCGCTGCGCGGCGGGTCCTCCGCGTGCTGCTCGTCCAGCTCCCAGTGGGCGGGCAGCTGGTCGACCCACTCGCGCAGGGTGGCCCGCAGGTCGGTGGCGCCGTGGCGGCGGTGCGGCAGGCCGCCGAGGCCGATGTTCACCCGGCCGTCGGCGAGCGGGAAGGCCCAGCCGTAGCCGGGCAGGTCGTGCCCGCTACCGGCGCAGCGCACGTCGGCCCAGAGCTGCAGATACTCGTCCTCCGCCAGGGCCCGGCTGCGGTAGTAGCGGCGAACGGCGGTCGCCATCGGGCTGCGCTGGTCGCGCTGCCAGCCCAGGGCGAGCGCGGTGCGGGCGGAGGCGCCGTCGGCGGCGATGACCAGCGGCGCGCGGAACTCGGCGGTGCCGCCCCCGGGGGTCACGGCGGTGACGCCCGTGAGGCGCCCGGCGGCGTCGGTGAGCGGGGCGGTGACCTTGGTCCCGGTGTGCAGCCGGGCACCGGCGCCCTGGGCGTGCTGGGCGAGCAGGTGGTCGAAGTCGTGGCGGGTCCGGGTGAGCCCGAAGTCGGGGTAGCCGCCGAGCGCCGGCCAGTCGACGTCGACGCGACGGCCCGAGCAGTGCAGGCGCATGCCGCGCGAGCGCCGCCAGCCCGGGGCGCCGACATCGATCCCCAGCCGCAGCAACTGGTGCACACCGCGCGGGGTCAGGCCGTCGCCGCAGACCTTGTCCCGGGGGAAGACGTCCTTCTCCAGCAGCAGGACGTCGACCCCCGCCCGGGCCAGGTGGGCCGCCGCGGCGGAGCCCGCGGGGCCGGCTCCGATCACGACGACCTGCGCGTCCTGTCGGTCGGCCATCGCCACTCCTCCCGGGGTTCGCCGGACATGTTCCCTACCGCCTACCCCGGCGCGCCGCGGACGACGCACGCGGCACCGGCTGTCCACCGGCTGGGCGAGGCGCGCACACCGCGGTGCGCCGTCCGTCGGCGCCGTCAGCGGGCGCCGTCCGTGGGCACCGTCCATGGACGCCGTCAGCGGGAGAGCCGGTCGGCCAGCACGGCGGCCTGGCTGCGGTCGACGTCGCGGGTGGCGGTGAGCAGGGTGACCCGCCCGTGGCGGGCCAGCTCGCCGAGTTCGTGCAGCGCCTCCCGGTGGTCGCAGTCGCGCAGTTCCGCGAGGTAGCGCCGGCGGAACTCCTGGAAACGCTCCGGGTCATGGCCGTACCACTGCCGCAGCTCGGTCGACGGGGCGACGTCGCGCAGCCACGCGTCGAGGTGGGCGTCGTCCTTGCGCAGCCCGCGCGGCCAGAGCCGGTCCACCAGCACCCGGGTGCCGTCCTCGGGCGAGGGTTCCTCGTAGACGCGGTGACATCTGATGTCCTTGGTGCTGGCCATGGCTGCCCTCCGTGGCAGATCGTGGTGCGGATCGTGCCGTTCGTCCGCCGCGTCGCGGCCGACGGCCTCACCGGTGCGGCTACCCCGGAGGAGCTGGTGGACCATGTCCGAGGCCGACTTTCCCGTCCGCTCGGCCGCCCGGGCCCGCACGCTGGTCGAACTGGACGGGCAGGTGGTCCGTTGCCGGGCCTGCCCGCGCCTGGTGGCCTGGCGGGAGGAGGCCGCCCGTATCAAGCGTCCCGCATTCCGTGACTGGGAGTACTGGGGGCGCCCGGTGCCCGGGTTCGGGCCCGTGGACGCCGCCCTGGCGGTCATCGGCCTGGCGCCCGCGGCACACGGCGCGAACCGGACCGGCCGGATGTTCACCGGTGACCGGGCCGGTGACCTGCTGTACGCGACGCTGCACGGGCTCGGGCTGGCCTCCCAGCCGACCGCGACCCGGCAGGACGACGGCCTGGCACTGTCCGGCGTCCGGGTCACCGCCCCCGTGCGCTGCGCGCCGCCGCAGAACCGTCCCACGCCGGGCGAGCGGGACACCTGCCGCCCGTGGCTGGCCCGCGAGCTGGAGCTGCTGCGGCCGACCGTGCGCTGCGTCGTCGTGCTGGGCGCCTTCGGCTGGCAGGCCGTGCTGCCGGCCCTGGAGTCGGCCGGCTGGCAGGTGCCCCGGCCGCGCCCGCGGTTCGGCCACGGGGTGCGGACGACCCTGGTGGCCGCCGACGACGGGGCGGGCGCACCGGTGACGCTGTTCGGCTGCTACCACGTGAGCCAGCGCAACGTCTTCACCGGCCGGCTCACCCCGGCGATGCTGCGCGAGGTGCTCGCCGCGGCGGCGCACACGGCCGGCCTGGCGGTGGACCGACCCGGCGCGGTGGCGCCCCCGCCGCCCGGCTCAGCGGGACAGCCGTAGCCGCAGGTCGTCGAGGTAGCCGTCGTAGGCCGCGGCGACGTCCGCCAGATCGATCATCGGCGGGAGGTCGACCAGGGGCTGGTGGTCGAGCAGGAACGCGGCGCTCTCCCGGACGACGCGCTGCTCGGCCTCGTCACCGGCACCCAGCTCCGCCATCACGTCGGGGGTGGCGCGGAACCGGGACTCGGCCCTCTGTTCGCCGCCGACGACCGCGACGAGGTACTCGTGGTCACCCAGCGGCTCGACCCGCAACTCCACCGGCATATCAGACATACCCGGCACTGTACGCGGCCCGTGGCGGACCACGGTTCTGGCCACGCCGCCGGACCGGGAGCCCGGGGTCTGTCCGCATGAACCCGCCCGATCGGGGCAGGCGCCCGGCACGCAGCGCTGGACCGACCAGCCTTGGGCAGCATCGAGGAGGACGCCATGAGCGGCGAGGACAAGGCCAAGAACATCGCGGAGAAGGCGAAGGGGAAGGCGAAGGAGGCGGCCGGCAAGGCCGTCGGCAACGAGCGCCTGACCGCGGAGGGGAAGGCCGACCAGGTCAGCGGCGACGTCAAGCAGGCGGGCGAGAAGGTCAAGGACGCCTTCAAGGACTGACCGGTGGCACGCGCGCCGCAGGGCCGGGCGTAGGGCCTGTCCGGCGGATGTTGCCGGGCGCGCGGGGCCGGGCTTCCCACAAACGGGTGGCCCGGCCCCGGTCGCCCGGGCCAGAATGGCCCGATGATTGCGATGGCGCCCCAGGGGCCGGTCGAGGTGCCGCAGATCGTCACCGAGTTCGCCGCCGGACGGCCCGTGCGGGCCGTGTGGCAGAACGGAGTTGGCGGCCTGACCTTCCAGGTCGGCCTGGCAGCACGGCAGTTCGTGAAATGGACGCCCGGCGCCGGCGGAATCGACCTCTCGGCCGAGGTGCTGCGCCTGCGGTGGGCGGCGAGGTTCACCGTGGTGCCCCGGGTGCTCGACGAGGGCGCGGACGAGGCGGGGTCCTGGATCGTCACCGACGGCCTGCCCGGACGCATGGCGGTCGACGACCACTGGAAGCGTGATCCGGGCACCGCGGTGCGCGCGATCGGTGCCGGGCTGCGTGCCCTGCACACCGCGCTGCCCGTCCCGGACTGCCCGTTCGACTGGTCGGCCGAACGGCGGCTGGCGGCGGTGCACGCGCGGGCGGCAGCAGGCCGGATCGACCCGGCGGACTGGCATGAGGACCTGCGGCACGTCGGCACCGCCGAGCGCGCGCTCGACCTGCTCGCCGACATCCCGCCGGTCGACGAGCTCGTCGTCTGCCACGGTGACGCCTGCGCCCCCAACACCCTGATCGGCGACGACGGCACGTGCACCGGGCACGTCGACCTCGGCGACCTCGGCGTCGCCGACCGGTGGGCCGACCTCGCCATCGCCACCTGGAGCACGCGGTGGAACTACGGTCCGGGCTGGGAGGAGACGCTGCTGGAGGCCTACGGGGTCGCGCCGGACGCCGAGCGGATCAGGTACTACCGGCTGCTGTGGGACCTGTCGGACTGAGCGCGGGCCCTCGTGTGGTGTGCGCGACGCCGCAGGTGGTCTCGCTGACCATCCGGCGCCGCACCACGCTGAGCGGGCCCAGTCCGGAGAGCGCCTCGATCACCACGGCCTGCCCCGGCGAGCTCGCCGGGTACCCCGAGGGTGGCAGCAGCGTCAGGGTCGCGGCCGGGGCCAGGAGTTCGGGAGCGAGGTCACCGAGTTCGCGCAGGTGCAGCCGCCGACCGGGCGGGTACCAGTCGCTGCCCGGGCACCAGCCGGACCCTGGGGACCGGTCGGACCCGCCGGGAGCGCCGGGCGGGAGCACCAGCGTCAGATCGCTCTCGGCCACGGCCGCGCGCACCGCGGCGCGGGTGTCGGTGACGGCGTAGCACCACTGGTCCGGGTGCTGGCCGCGCAGCCGCGGGAACCGGGCCCGCAGGACGGCCAGGATGGCGGCGACCTCCTCGGTCGCCGAGCAGGGCCACTGGACGAAGGAGAGCCGGTCCGGGTCGGGCACCGTGACGTGGTGGGCCGCCGCCGCGGTGCGCACGGCCAGCAGCAGGCCGGCCGCGCCGAGGGGCGGCGGCGGGCCGCTGTCCGTTCCGTCGGCGCCCGCCCCGAGCAGCAGGACGGTGTCGCCCCGGGCGAGGAACCCGTGCACCGTCCGCCAGGTCGCGGCGGCGTGCGCGCAGCCGGGGCCGGGTTCAACGGCGCCCGGGCGTGCGGCGGTGGACTGCGTGGGCCATCCGGGGCCGGGGCGCTCGGCGCCGGGACCGCCGGTGCAGGCGCCACCGGACACCGGCACGAACAGGCGCCGGGTGCGCAGCGCCGCGGACCAGGCGCCCATGGCCGACGCCCCGAGCTCCAGCAGCCCCGGCGCGGCGTGCACGGCGATGCCCACAGCCCGCCCGGGCCGCCCGGCGTGGTCGCTCCCGTCGAGGTAGCTGAGGGTGAACACCCTTCCACAGTCGCCCGGTTGGCCGGCGGCGCCGGTGCTCCCGAGGTCCGGGGCGCGCCCGGTGAGCCGCACGCCCGAGGAGCGGCGCCGCAGCCAGGCGGCCAGCAGCGGCGCCGCGGGGCAGACCACCGGGCCGCGCCGGGGGTGCCGGAAAGCGGTGAGCACGGCGAGGCCGCCCGCCAGGGGTGGCCGCACCGCGAACTCCTCCGTCAGGCGGGTCTTGTTCATGGCGGCCAACCTAGGGCGGCATCCCGGGTCGGCGATGGCCGACGCGCGGTTGGGAACGATCATGATCAGCCGCCCGGCCGGTGCCGTTCGCCGCTGGGCCGCTGGGCCGCTGGGCCGACCGGACTGCTGTGCCGGGCTCTTCCGGGCAACGTCTTTGACGGTTCAACAGGTTCGAAGCCGGAACACGTTCCGCGGGCGGCCCCCGGTGCGGCGCAATGGAGCCGGGCCCGGCCGCGTCGGCGGCCCGGGAAACGACTCCCCCGGAGAGAACCGCCATGAGCAGCCACGTCCATCCCGACCTCGCCGAGATCCTGGTCACCGCCTTCCAGGTCCCCACCGAGGAGGTGCGGCCCACGGCGACCCTGGAGGAGCTGGGGCTGGACTCACTGGCCGTCATCGAGCTGGCCGACGTCCTCGCCGAACGGCTCGCCGTCCAGGTCACCGAGGGCGAGCTGGCGGCCGGCAGTTCGCTGGCCGCCGTGTCCGCGCTGCTCGGCGACCGGACCGGTGCGCGATGAGGTCCGGCAGCGGCACGGCGGGCGCGGCCGTCGCGGTCACCGGCGTGGGCGCGGTCAGCGCGGCCGGTCTGGGCGCGGAGGCCTGCTGGGCCCGGGTCTGCGCGGGGCACTCGACCGCCCGCGCCGATCCGCTCCTTGCGGGCTCGGGCGCCCGGGTCTCCTGCCGGGTGCCGGAGTTCGACGCGACCGCCCTGCTCGGCGCGGGTCTCGCGCGGCGCACCGGCCCGTTCATCCAGTACGCGCTGGTGGCGGCGGGCGAGGCTATCCGCCAGGCCGGGCTGGACCCGGCCGACTGGGACGGCGCGCGGGTCGCCGTCGTCACCGGCTCGGCCTTCGGCGGCGCCCCGTCCTGGGGCGAGCAGGCGCTGCGACTGGCGGCCGGCGGCCGGGTCGCCCCGCTGGCCGTGCCGCTGTTCATGACCAACATGGCCGCCGGCCAGCTCTCGCTGGCCCTGAACGCGCGTGGCCCGAGCCTCGCGGTCGGCACCGCCTGCGCCTCCGGTGCCAGTGCCATCGGGCTGGCCGCCGGCCTGCTGCGCGAGGGCAGCTGTGACCTGGCGCTGGCCGGCGGCAGCGAGGCCGCCGTCGACCGCCTCACCGCGGCCGCGTTCGCCCGGATCGACGCGCTGGCCGCCGGGACCGGCGACCCGGCCGCCAGCTGCCGCCCCTTCGACCGGGCGCGGGACGGCTTCGTCCTCGCCGAGGGCGCGGCGATGCTGGTGCTGGAGCGGGTCGCCGACGCCCGGGCCCGCGGCGCCCGGGTGCTGGCCGAACTCGCGGGCTACGCCGCCTCGGCGGACGCCCACCACCCCACCACGCCCGACCCCGCGGGCCGGGGCCTGGAGGCGGCACTGCGCGGGGCGCTGGCCGCTGCCGGGGCCGGGCCCGGGGAGGTGGACCACGTCAACGCACACGCGACCGGGACGCCGCTCGGCGATCTGGCCGAGGCCCGCACGCTGCACCGGCTCTTCGGCCCGGACCTTCCGGTCACCGCCGCCAAGGGCGCGCTCGGTCACACCCTCGGTGCGGCGGGCGCGCTGGAGGCCGTGCTGACCGTGCTGTCGATCGATCGCGCGCTCGTGCCGCCCACCGCCAACCTGACCGAGCCGGACCCCGCCATCGGCCTCCGGGTGGTGCGCGAGGTGCCACTGCGGCACCCGATCACCCTGGCGCTGTCCACCTCGGCGGGCTTCGGCGGGCAGAACGCGGTGCTCGCCTTCGCCGCACCATGACCGGCGGCGAGCGCCGCAGGGTGCTGCTCTTCCCCGGGATCGGCGCGGTCGTCCCCGGCAGCCTGGGCGACTGCGCCGACCCACGGGCGGCCCGTGCCCTGCTGGAACGGGCCGCCGCACCGCTGCCGCCCGCCACCACCGACGCCTTGGCACAGCTGCTGCTGGCCGGTCGTGTCTCGCCCGCGCAGGACGGGCTGATCGACCAACTCGCCTGCTACGTCCAGGCACTGGCCTGGCACCAGGTCACCCCGTGCCCGCCGGGCACGCTGCTGCTGGGCCACAGCCTGGGCGAGCTGGCCGCCTTCGCCGCGGCCGGCGTGTTCGAGCCGGCCGACGGCGTGCGGCTGCTCCTCGCCTGCGACCGGGCGCGGCGGGAGACCGGCGTGGGGCAGGGCCGGCTGCTGGTGCTGCGGCTGGCGGCCGATCGGGCCGCCGGGCTGCTCGCCGCCAGCCGGCTGCCGGGGCTGGCCGTGGCCTGCGACAACGCGCCCGAGCAGACCGTGGTCAGCGGTCCGCCGGCGAGCATCGAGGCGCTGGGCGCACGAGCCGCCGCAGCCGGTGTGCGCGCGACCCGGCTGCCCACCCGTACGCTGTTCCACAACCCCGCGCTGCGGCCGGCCGCGCACCGGGTCGCGGAGCTGACCGCCCACCTCGCCTACCGTCCCGCCCGGCGGCCGGTGCTGTGCATGCTGACGGGCCGTCGCTACCGCTCGGCCGCCGGCTTCCGGGCCGGGGCGACCCACCACCTGACCGAGCCGGTGCCCTTCCGGCGCCGGATCGAACAGCTGCGGGCCGCGGGGGTGGTGGAGCTGACGGAGCTGGGCCCACGGCCGCTGCTGAGCCGGGCCGCCGCGCTCACCGCGCTGACAGGTGGGCGTCCCAAGGAGTGAGTACCGTCTCCAGCAGCCGGCGGTGGGTCGCGATCAGTCGGCGGGCAGGTCGACGGGGACCCGGACGGTCGCCATCGAGACGAGACCGTCCTTGACCACCACCTCCGGGCTGTCCCGCTCGCCCGCGAGGTGGATGGACACGGACGGTCCGCGCTCGCCCCGCAGCCACGCGATGTCCTCGCCCGCCTGGAGCCGGTCCAGCGCCTGCGCCCAGGAGCCGGAGCCGGGAGTGCCACAGCGCGAGCGCCAACCGCCCGGTCACGAACGGCGTGTCGACGACGATCTCGGCTGCGAGCCCGCCAGGGACACCCTCCAGGGACACCCGCCAGCGGGCCGAGCACGGTGATGCGGACGGGGTTCCCCCTCGTCGTCGCAGAAGAGGGCCAGGTCCGACTGCCCACCGGTCCGCATCGCGCCTCCCCGCCTCGTCCGGGCGAGCTTGGCGCATCCGGGTCCGGCCCGCCGGCGAATTCTCAGTCCTCCCCCGCCGGTGGTTCGCCGAACGGGGGCGGTGGCTTGGGGATGCCCGCCAGGCCGCCGTCCGGGACGGACAGGCCGCCGTCGAGCAGCAGGGCGTGACCGGTGAGGTAGCCGGCGGCGGGCGAGAGCAGGAAGAGCGCCGCGGCGGCCACCTCGGCGGGCTCGGCCCAACGGCCGAGCGGCACATGGGCGAGCAGCCAGTCGTTGAGCGGGCCCTCGGCGTGCGCGAAGGAGGTCAGGTCGGTGCGGGTCCAGCCGGGGCAGAGCGCGTTGACCCGGATGCCCTGGCGGGCCCAGCCGGTGGCCAGACTGCGGGCGAGCGAGATCTGCGCCGCCTTGGTCGCGGCGTAGGCCTCCAGCAGGGGTGCGCCGATCACCCCGGCGACCGAGGACATCAGCAGCAGGCTGCCGCCGCCGGCCGCCGACAGGTGGCGGTGCGCCTGCCGGCACACCGCGGCGGTGGCGTTCAGATTGACCGCGACCACCTCCTGCCAGGCCGCTTCGGGCAGCAGCTGCAGCGGGAGCAGCAGCGGTGTGCCGTCGGGCGCGGTGGGCAGGATGCCCGCGTTGTGCACCACGCCGTCCAGGCCGCCGAGCAGTGCCGCGGCCGTGTCGACCACCTCGGCGGCGCGTCCGGGCTCGGCCAGGTCGCCGGGGGCGAGCACGGGCGCGGGCCCGAGCCCGCCGATCCGGTCGGCGCTCTCCTTCAGGGCCTCGGCGGTGCGCGCGCCCAACGCGAGCCGTGCGCCGGCCTCGGCCAGCGCGAACGCGACCGCGCGGCCGATGCCCCGGGAGGCGCCGGTCACCAGGATCCGGGCGCCGTCGAGACGGAAGCTGTCGAGGGTCGTCATGAGCTGCTCCTCGGGTCGGGGTCGAACTGGACGTCGGGGTCGGGCCGGCGAGCGAGGCCGGACTGGCGGGCCAGGCCGGACTGGCGGGCGAAGTCGGGCCCGAGGGCCAGGGGATCGGGCCGGTCGGCGCGGGCCGGTGCGCCGGTCCAGGTGAGCAGCGAGCTGCCCCAGGTCAGGCCGGCGCCGAAGACGCAGAGCAGGACCAGCGAGCCGGTCCGCAGCCGGTGCTCGGCGGCGGCCGTGGCCAGGGCGAACGGCGCGCTGGCGGCACCGATGTTGCCGGTGCGGTCGCCGGTGACGATCAGCCGGTCGGGCGGGATGCCGATCTTCTCCCCCAGCCGCCGCAGCAGGACGGGGTTGGGCTGGTGGGCCACCACCGCGTCGATCCGGTCGATCGTCAGGTGGTGGCGGGTCAGCTCGTCCTCGACCAGTGCCGGGAAGACCGCGGTGATGAAGTCGCGCACCGCCCGCCCGTCCATGTGGATCCGGTGGCCGCCGTCGGCCAGGCTCGCGGCGTCGGCGGGGCGCCGGCTGCCGCCCGCCGGGATCAGCACGTGGTGCGCGCCGGTGCCGTCCGAGCCCAGCCGGAAGCCGTGGAAGCCGCCGCCCGGCGGCACCGGGCCGAGGATCGCCGCTGCGGCACCGTCGGCGAACAGGACGGCGGTGCCCCGGTCGGCCGGATCGACGAACTTCGAGTACGCCTCCACCCCCACCACGGCCGCGTACCTGCTGCCGGAGTCGCCGCGCAGCCAGTCGTGGGCCACCCTGGCGGCGAACAGCCAGCCCGAGCAGGCCGCACCGACATCCAGCGCGCAGGCACGGGCGGCGCCGATCCGGGCCTGCACCCGGCAGGCGGTGGCCGGACCGAGTTCGTCGGGGGTGGAACCGGCGCACACCAGCAGGTCCAGCTCGGCCGGGTCGATCCCGGCGGCGTCGCAGGCGGCGCGCACCGCCTCGGCGGCCAGGTCGGAGGCCGCCTGGTCGGCCGCGGCCGCGTGGCGTCGCAGCACTCCGGTGCGTTCCTGGATCCAGGCCGCGGTGACCCCGGCGGCCCGGGCCACCTGCTCGTTGGTACGCACCCGTGGGGGCAGGTGGGTGCCCATGCCGAGGATGCCGACGGCCCGGTCGGCGCCCGCGGTCATCGCCGCTCCCCGGTGACGGGCCAGGTGAGCGCCGCGGCGAGCCCGGCGGCGTAGTCGGGATCGGCCAGCGGGCTGGCGGAGTTGGCGAGCTCCGGGTCCAGCTGCTCGACCAGGAGCGGCAGTTGGGGAGCGAGGACTTCGACGAGGTGGTCCTCGGCCGCGGCCAGGGCGCGGGCACGGCCGGGGTCGAGCAGCCCGACGGCGAGCAGGGCCTCGGCCGAGCGGCGGGCCTGGCGCACGCCGTACAGGGCGGCCACCATGGCGTGCAGCGCCGGGTCGAGAGCGGGCGCCGACGTCGGTCCCACCTGGCCGACCGGTCCCGTAGAGCCGGCGACGGACCGGGCGGCCAGCTGCAGGGCGGCGGCCCAGCCCAGCGCCTGGGCCCGGTCCAGCAGCGGGTTCCACAGCGCGAGGTCGCGGCGGCCCGCCTCCCGGCCGGCCGCCAGGTCGCGCTGCAGGTGCTCGGCCAGGCGGTACCGCAGGGCGGCAACGGTGCCGGGCCACCAGGCGGGGTCGAGCGGATCGGCCGGCACGGCGGGCGGGGGTGCCTGCGGCGGCCCCTCGGCCAGCGCCCGGCCGGTGTCCAGCAGGATCAACGTGTTGTCGCCACCGGCGTGTTCGAAGGAGCGGGCCAGTCCGAGGTAGCCGGCCAGCAGATTGCGGTCCATGAACCCTGCGAGACCGCAACGATGTTGACAGTTCATCAGGATGTCTGCCGCACCTCGGGTCGCGAGCACCTTGTGCAGCGCGAGGGTCTGGTCGACGGCCGCCCAGGGCGCGAAGGCCGGGCCACCGCCGTCGGCGGCAGCGGTGGCGGCGGTGGCGGCGGTGGCGGTGGCGGCGGTGGCGGCGGTGGCGGTGGCGGTGGCAGCAGCGGTGGCGTGGCCGAGCGCCGGTGCGACCGCGCAGCGCAGGGCGAAGGCCTCGGCGAGGGCACCGGCCACCGCGCGCAGCTGGGGCCGGTGCCCGAGCACCGGCTGCCCGCCCGCGAACGCACCGTGCGAGCGGCGATGGGCGCTGAACTGCCAGGTGAGGGCGGCCGATCGGCTGGCGACAGCGGCCATCGCGGCCGGCAGGGTGGCCCACAGCAGCCGGCCCACTTCGAGGGTGCGGCGCAGCCGGGCACCCGGCGAGCCGAGCGGGTCGCGCAGCACGCCGTCCGGACCGATGACGGCGCCGTCGGCCAGCCAGCGCGCCGCGTCCAGCCGCGGGCCGGTGAACCGCACCGCGGCGTACGGCAGTGGCAGCGCGCCGACGGCGAGCGGGCTGGAGACCAGGACCCCGGGAGCCGGGCGCCCCTGTGCGTCGGTGATGTCGACCAGGAACGAGAAGACCCCGCAGTCCCGGCCGCCGGCCATCAGCCGGGCACAGACGACCGCCTTCTGCGGCAGGCCGCCGGCGGCCACGCTGGAGAACTTGGCCGCCCGTTCGTCGGGGGTCTCCAGTCGGAAGGTCCCGGTCGCCGGGTCGTGAACGGCGGTGGTACGGATGTTCAAGTGGCTTCCGGAGTCGCCGAGTTCGGTGACCATGAAGGAGCCCTTGGCCCAGGCGTGGGCCAGCTCCCCCGCGGGATCGGCATCCGGCGTGCCCAGTCGGGCCACCGAACCGGCGCACAGGATGTAGTGCGACAGGAAGGTCTGGTACAGCGGGGGGTCGGCCAGCGCGGTCACCGCACTGACGGTGGCGAGCAGTTCGGGGTCGCGCGCGGCCTCCAGGGCCGGTGGGAGCACCGCGGCGAGCCGGCGCAGTCCCAGGTGGGCGGAGGTGTCGAGGGCCAGCGGGTCGGCGCCGGTCCCGGTGCCCGGCCCGGCGGGGCGGACGGCCGCGGCCAGCAGGCTCTCCCACCGTTCGGCGGGCGGGCGGACGGCTGTGACGGAACGGCGGCGGGTGTGTGCCGGGGTCGGCGGCTGGATCATCCGTGCTCCTCGTGGGGGCGGCCCGCAGGCACGGGCAGGTCGGGCCGGCGGGCAGCGTCGCCGACCGGGGTCAGGGCGCGGGCCGCCGGCTCGGTGCGCAGCACGGCCCGTGCCAACGCCTGTCCGGTGCCCATCTCCACCACCAGGTCGCCCGGCTGGACGGCGGCGCGCACCACGGGCGGCAGGACGGCAGGGCGCACCAGGCAGTCGGCCAGCCCACGTGGGAGTTCGGCCGCACCGCGGTAGGCCCGCCCGGCGACCGCCGAGTGGACCGGGAGCACCGGCGGCCGGTGCGGCAGGCTCATGGCGAACCGCTCGAAGGTGCCGGCCTGTCGCCACAGCGCGGGATGGTGCGCGATGAACGGCAGTTGGAGCCGGGTGGCCGGCAGACCGGCGGCTCGGGCCGCGGCCTCGAAGGCGGCGAGCGGGCCCGGTGGTGCGGAAACCACCGTCTCCTCAGCATGGTTGACACAGGCGACCACCACCTCTGGTGCCTGGCACAGCAGTTCGGCGAGCCTGTCGGCCGAGGCCGCGAGCATCGTCAGCCCGCCGGGCGCGGTGTGCAGCAGCATCCCGAGCCGGGCCGCCAGCCGGGCGCCGTCGGGCAGCGAGAAGCCGCCGGCGGCGGTCAGTGCGGGGATCTCGCCGAAGCTGACGGCGAGCAGCAGCGCGGGCCGCACACCCCCGGCCAGCCGGGCCCGGTGCACGGCGAGGCTGATCCCGAACAGGGCCAGCTGGGCGGTGCCGGGAGCCTGGCCGGCCAGCCAGTGGGCGGGCGGCGGCTCGGCGCCGAGCAGCCTGGTGCGCAGCGGTGGCAGGCCCAGTTCGCGCGCCACCGGATCGACGCGGGTGAACACCTCCGCCAACGCGTCGCGCAGCCCGGGCAGCCGGTCGGCCGCCCGCCACGCCGCGGACAGTGACAGGTCGCCCTGTCCGCCGAAGGCGTGCACGATCCATGGGGGTGCGAGTGACTGGTTCACCGTGGGTGCCCTTTCCGTGCCGCGTGCTGCGGGCCGCCGGCCGACCGGTGCCTTCCATGGAACGCGGTCCGGCTCCCCGGCGGCAGCCGCCCGGGCATCGACTGTGTTGAGCACCGCGCGGCGTTGCACGGGCCGGCCGCACGCGGAACGGAGCGCCTGAGGTGACGTGGCGTCAGGCGAGGTGCCGGTGTGGCGGCTTGGCGCGGCGCACGGGTGGGCTCCGCTGCGACCCGCGCTCCGGCGCGCCCCTTCGCCACGCGGCTGAGCCGGGAGGAGGCGAGCCCGCGGGCCGCCCCGGCACCGCTACGATGCGCTCGCCGGATCAGGCCGCGCGGCCACCGGGCCCCGCCCCCACGACCGCAAGCAATCAGGCCCGTCGACGCAGCCCGCTGCGCACTGCGCACTGTTTTGCCCCCGCCCTCCAGCGCCTGCCACCTGCTGCCACCCATGTTCGCCGCCGCCGCGAGGAGGAAGAGACATGACCGCCACCGCACGCACCCCCAACCCGCACCTGCGGACCCTGCTCCAGGAGGCCGGCTGGAGCGGCGAACGCCTGGCCCGGGCGGTCAACCGGGCCGGCCTGGTCGACGGCCACCGGTACACCTACGACCGCACGGCGGTGGCCCACTGGCTCCAAGGGTCACGCCCGGCGCCGCCCGTGCCCCAACTCGTCGCCGAGGTGCTCTCCCGGGCACTCGGGCGCCCGGTCCCGGTCGAGCAGACCGGGCTCGGGCGGGACGGCGCACCACCCGCGCCGGCCGAGCCCGACGGCCCGGGAGGGGCGGCGCTCGTCACGCTGGCCCGCTGCGAGACCGACCCCGCGGCCCTGGTCTATACCCTGACGCACCGTCAGTTCGTGTCGGCCGAGGAGCCTGCGGGGATCAGCGAGCCCGGGACCGGGGATCCCGCTGCCGACGCGCCGGGCACGAGCGCCGCCGCGCCGGCCCGGATCGGCACCGCACACCTGCGCGCGGCCCAGGATCTGCTGCGATCCGCGCTGGCCGGCGAGCAGTCCGCCGGTGCGGCGTTCTACCGCCGCACCGTGGCCGGTTTCCTGGCCACCGCGATGGCCGACTGGCTGCGCGCCTCCTCCCCGCCCGGCATTCGCCGCGAACTTCTCTGCTGTGCATCGGAGTTGTCCTACCTCACCGGCTTCGCCTACTTCGACGCCCAGCGCCAGGGCGCCGCCCAGGGCTACTACCGGGCCGCCGCCTCGCTCGCGGCGCAGGCCGCCGACCCGCGCCGGCACAGTCTGGCGCTGCGGGCCCTGAGCGTGCAGGCGCACTACCTGGGACACCGGCGCCACGCCCGCGACCTGGCCGAGGCAGCAGCCGCGCAGCTGGACCGGCTGCCCGACCGGCAGGCCGCCTTCGTCCTCGGCCAGCAGGCGCTCGGCGCCGCCGGCTGCCGGGACCGGGCTGCGGCCTTCGCCCTGCTGACCCGGGCGCACCGGCTGCTGGAGCACGCCGACGAGCCGGAGCCGGGCATCGGCGGCTACCACTGGGCCTCCTACGCGCACCAGGAGGCGGAGGCGCTCGCCGCCCTGGGCGACGGCGAGGGGGCACTGCGGGCGCTCGCACTCTCGGCACGCGAGCGCCCGGCCGGGGAACACCTGGCCAGGGCGGTCACCACGGTGCGAGCGGCCCAACTCCATCTCGCCCACGGCCACCTGGAACGGGCCTGCGCCGTGCTCTCCCGACTGCTCGACCAGCAGCCACTGGTGACCTCGGAGCGACTGGCCGGCACGCTGGCCACCGTGTGCGCGGCGCTGCGCCGCCACACGGGCAGCACCGGGGTGCGGGCCCTGCTGGCCCGGCTCGACCTGCCGGCCACGGCGGGCCCCGCCCACCCCGGACGCACCGCCGTCCCGGCGCCGGCCTGGCGTTGACCCCGGGCCGGCGCCGCCCGTGGCGGGCCTATCAGGCGAACTGGCCCGGCTGGTAGGCGCCGGCGGGCTGCTGGATCATGACGTTCCCGCGGTTGAAGGCGTTGATCAGGGTGATGGTGCACACCAGGGCCGCGAGCTGGTCCTCGTCGTAGTACTTGGCGGCGTTCGCCCAGGCCTCGTCCGTGACTCCGCCGGCCGCATCGGCGATCCGGGTGCCCTGCTCCGCGAGCTCCAGGGCGGCACGCTCGGCGTCGGTGAACACCGTCGCCTCCCGCCAGGCCGCGACCAGGCTCAGGCGCGTCCAGCTCTCCCCCGCGTGCGCGGCGTCCTTGGTGTGCATGTCGACGCAGAAGCCGCAGCCGTTGATCTGGCTGGCACGCAGCTTCACCAACTCCTGCGTCGCGGCCGGCAGCGTGGAATCGGCGAGCACCCTGCCCGCCGCCACGAGGTGCTTCCCGAACTTGACCGCGACCTGGTTCTCGAAGACGTTCAGCCGAGCATTCATCGTGCGCTCCCGTGTCGTTGTTGCTGATGCCCTCTGGGACAGAGCAGCGCGACCGACTGTGACACGCACGGATGTGACGCCCGCCTCACCGGACGATCACCGAGGCCGCCGCAGGACGGGGCCTCCTCAGGACCCGGCGGGGGCGTCCTCGATGTCCGAGATGAGCTTGGTGCTCAGGTCGCTCTGCACCGCCAGCCGGGTCTTCCCGGCGTCCGGGCCGGTGCCCCAGGTGAGGGTGACCGTGGTGAACAGGTGGCCGGCGCCCGAGTCCTGGTAGCTCACCTCCCAGGCGGTGGGGACGTCCTGGGCGCGCAGGACACCGTCGGCGTGGTTGGCCTCCTCCCAGGCGGCCAGGCGCTGCCGGAGGTCCTGCGTGAGGTAGTGGGCGCGGAGCTGCTCCGACAGGTCGTCGGTGCCGTCGGAGACGGCGTCGATGTACGCACCGTAGAAGTCGGCCACCCGGTCGACCGCGGAGTCCGGGCTTCCGCTGCGGGTCACGGTGGTCGCCTGCGTGTCCGTCATGGCTCTCTCCTTCTGCCGGGATGATCACATGTCCACGGCCGGACGGAGCCGACCACAACGGTCAACGAGCCCGGGCTCTCCAGGTAACGGCCTCCGTGCTCAAGGCTCCTGACGCTGCACCAGACAGAACGGGTGCCCCGCCGGGTCGGTGAGGACCCGCCACCGCTCGCCGCCGGGCTGGTGCTCCGGCTTGCCCGCACCGAGCGCCATGAGGCGCGCCTCGGCCTCATCCAGGTCCGCGACCGCGAAGTCGAGGTGGGACTGCTGGGGAACGGACTGGTCGGGCCAGCGCGGCGCCCGGTAGTCGTCGATGCGTTGAAAGCCGATGAAGAGCCCGTGCTCGCCGTTCACACCCGCGAAGTCGGCGTCGGACTTCGGGTGGGGCTCGAGGCCGGTGGCCTGCTGGTAGAACGCCATCAGCGCCAGCGGATCGGCGCAGTCGAGCGTGATCGCGGTCAACGTCATCGTCGGGGTCACGGCTTCTCCAGGCAGGCGCTGATCATTCGATCATGCTGCCTGGCCCACGTGGTGCCTTCAACCCCCGACCGCCCGGCGCCGGTGCTCAGTCCTTCACGACCTGGTAGATGCCGTAGACGACTCCCGGGATGTGGCCCAGCAGCTGGAGCAGGAAGGCCCAGAGCACCTTCAGGCTCGGGCCGTCCTTGATCAGCACCGCGAGCCACGGCAGGACGAAGCAGAGCAGGACGAGAAGGACTTTGATCATGATCGTCCTCGTTTCGAGGCGTTCCGGTCGTGACACCGCAGGGCTTCCTTCATCGTCCCACCGCAGGTCGCCGGGTTCATCCCCCATCTGGCGTATGGAGCCGCTCTTCCCTCGTGATCGGCCCTAGTGTGCGAGAGGTGGACAGGGAGGCGGACGGTCGGCACCACCGCGAGGGACCTCGCCGTCGCTCCCGGGCGCGCAGGGCAGGGCGTACACCGGCGCGTGCGCCGGGGCGGCCGGCCTCCCGCACCATGCGCCCGTCGCCCGGGGCGCGGCTCCGGTCGGCCGCGACGGTCCCGCGCGGCCTGGCCGTGGCGGCCGGGTACGCGTGGCGGGTGCTGCTGCTGGGGGCGCTGGGCTACGCCGTCTTCGTCGTCCTGCAGCGGGTCGAGTTCGTGGCGGCGGCGGTCTTCGTCGCGCTGGTCCTCACCGCCGTGCTGCGCCCGCTGACGAACCTGCTGGCCCGCGGACTGCCGCGGGTGCTGGCCCTGGTGCTGACGGTGGTGGCCGCGGCGGCCGTCCTCGCCGGGCTGCTCGCGCTGGCGGTCGCACTGGAGACGAGCCACTCGGCGGAGCTCGGCACCGAGTTCCACGGCGGCCTGAACCGCATCGAACGCTGGGCACAGGGTCCACCGCTGCACCTGCCCGCGCACACGGTCGCCGACCTGCCGAGCAAGGTCGGCAAGTTCCTCTCGGCCCACCGTTCGGCCCTGGTCAGCACGGCGCTGAGCAACGCGGGCCGGATCTTCGAGGTGGTCACCGGGACCGCCCTGGCACTGTTCTGCGCGATCTTCTTCATCTACTCCGGCGACCGGATGTGGGACTGGTTCGTGGCGCAGCTGCCCACGGGGGGACGTCCGCGCTGCGACCGGGTGGGCCGCGTCGCATGGCGGACCTTCGCCGGCTACACCCGCGGCATCATGATCGTGTCCGCCAGCAACGCGCTGCTGGTCGCGGTCGCGCTGCTCGTGCTGCAGGTACCGCTGGTGCTGCCGTTGACCATGCTGGAGTTCCTGGCCAGTTTCGTCCCGCTGGTCGGCTCGCCGGTCGCCCTCGCGGTCGCCTCCACCGTCGCGCTGGCCACCCGGGGGCCGTGGACGGCGTTGCTGGTACTGGCTCTGATCGTGGTGATCGGCCAGATCGAGGGGCATGTGCTGCAGCCGCTGGTGATGAGCTGGGCAGCGCGGATCCACCCCGTCGCCGTCGCGCTCTCGGTCGCTGCGGGCGGCCTGGTGGTGGGCGTGGTGGGGGCGGTGGTGGCGGTGCCGGTGGTGTCGGTCGCCTGGGCGGTGTTCGGCGAACTGCGCAAGGGGTCAGGCGGCGGGGCCGAGCCATGACGGTGGGGCCGGGCTACGCCCGCCGGGCGGAAGGTCGCCGGGTGTGACGGTTTCAAGGCGTAGCTCATCAACCGTTTACGGTGCTCGTACCGTCCGCCTCGCATCATGGAGGAGAGGCAGGCCCCGCTCGGCATCCGGCAGACGGGCCGTCCAGAGGCCGCCGCCAGAGATGTCATCGGCACGGATGTCACAGGTGGGGCTGTCATGAACGAACAGCAGCAAGCAGGGGCACCGGACGGATTCGGCAACGCGCAGACCAGCGGCCACACCGGCCCGCCGCCCGGCGGCTGGGGCCCTCCGCCACGGCCCGACACCGCGGTCCCCGGGCCGCCCCCGCAGCACGCGGCGCCGCCGCCGCCGAACTACCCGCCGGGCCCGCTGCCGGGCTGGGGCTACTACCCGCCGCCACCGCCGCCCCGGCGGCGGCACCCGGGCCGCCGGGCGGTCGCCCTGGCAGCCGCCCTGGTGCTCGCGGTGGGCGCCGGTATCGGCATCGACCAGGCGCTGCGGTCCGGGAACAGCTCCAACGGCACGTCGTCCTCCACCTCGCAGGTGACGCCGACCGCGCTCACCCCGGCCGACGCGGTCAGCAAGGCCGAGGCCGGCCTGGTGATCATCAACACCACGGTCGGCTACCAGGACGCGAGGGCCGCCGGCACCGGCATCGTGCTCAGTGCGAACGGCGAGATCCTCACCAACAACCACGTGATCGACGGCGCCACCGCGATCCAGGCGACCGACGTCGGCAACGGCCGCACCTACACCGCGACCGTGACCGGCTACGAGCGCAACGGCGACCTCGCCGTCCTCCAGCTCAAGAGCGCCTCCGGCCTGACCACCGCCAAGCTGGGCGACTCCGCCAAGGTGGCGGTGGGCGACGCGGTGACCGCGATCGGCAATGCCGGCGGCACCGGCACCCCCTCCGCCGCCGTCGGTAACGTGACCGCGCTGGACCAGTCGCTCACCGCGAGCGACGAGGCGACCGGCTCCAGCGAGCAGCTCAGCGGCATGATCCAGGTCAACGCGGACGTCGAGCCCGGCGACTCCGGCGGCGCGCTGGTCGACTCCACCGGCGCGGTGGTCGGCATCGACACGGCCGGCTCCCAGTCGCAGGGCGGCGCACAGCAGGGCCCGCAGCAGGGCTTCGCGATCCCGATCGACACCGCGCTCCCGATCGCCCACCAGATCACCGCGAGCAAGTCGAGCACCGCGGTGCACATCGGCCCGACCGCCTTCCTCGGCCTGGAGGTCTCCTCCGGCTCGGCGAACGGCCGCGGCGGCGGGAACGGCACTGGGAACAACGGCGGGAACGGCAGCGCGAACGGCTCGGACAACGGCGCCGTCATGGTCGCCGGGGTGATCGCGGGCTCGCCGGCGGCACAGGCCGGTATCACCCAGGGCGACGAGGTCACCGCGGTCGACGGCCACACCCTGTCCGGCCCGGACTCGCTCACCGACCTGATGGTCGGCCAGACCCCGGGCAAGCAGGTGAGCGTCCAGTGGCTCGACACCGACGGCACCCAGCACAGCACCACCCTCACCCTGGCCACCGGCCCGGCCGACTGACCGACCGCCTGAACGCCTGCCAGCTGACCGAAGCCGGCCCGCCCGCAACCCGCGGCCGGGCCGGCTTCGGCCGTGCACTACCGTGACCGCCCATGAGTACCGACGGCTGGCTGGCCGACACCCGGACGTCCTACGACACCGTCGCCGCCGGCTACACCGACCAGGTGCGCGACCTGCTCGACCGGACGCCTTACGAGCGCGCCGTCCTGACGCTCTTCGCCGAGTTGGTGGCGGCCACCGGCGGTGGGCCGGTCGCGGACGTGGGATGCGGGTCGGGGAGGATCACGGCGCATCTGCACGGGCTGGGCGTGGACGCGTTCGGGATCGACCTCTCGCCCGCGATGATCGAGCTGGCCCGCCGGGACCACCCGGGGCTGCGGTTCGAGGTCGGTTCCATGACGGATCTCGACCTGCCCGACGCCTCGGTGGCCGGCCTGGTCGCCTGGTACTCGCTGATCCACCTCCCCGACGAGGAGGTCGGCCCGGTCCTCGCCCACTTCCGGCGGGTGGTGCGCCCCGGCGGCCCCCTGCTGCTCGCCTTCCACGTCGGCGACGGATCACGACTGAAGACGCAGGGCTACGGCGGGCATCCGATGAAGGTCCACATCCATCTGCGCCGCCCCGGCCGGCTGGCCGAATGGCTCGAGGGTGCCGGTTTCGCGGTCGAGGCGCAGCTGACGCTCCGCTCGGCCGAGAGCCCGCTCGGCGGAATTCTCTTTGCCCGGTGTCCGACTGACGCCAATGAGGACAGGATCTGACCTCATTGGCCCCTAGCGTTGTCGTCAGCAAGGGAACGAGAACGACGGAAGGCTGGGACCATGAACGACGACACGTTGGCGACCACTGGCGAGCGGGCGGACCTGCTGGCGGTGCTGGCCAAGCACCGGCACTTCCTGCGGTTCACCACCCGTGACCTCACCGATGAGCAGGCGGGCCTGCGGACCACGGCCAGCGAGCTGTGTCTGGGTGGGCTGATCAAGCACGTCGCCTCGACCGAGCGGGGCTGGGCGGAGTTCATCGTGAAGGGCCCCTCGGCGATGGGCGACTTCAGTGCCATGACCGAGGAGGACTTCGCGAACTGGGGCGACGGCTTCCGGATGCTGCCGGGCGAGACGCTGGCCGGGGTGCTGGAGGAGTACGCCGAGGTGGCCCGCCGGACCGACGAGTTGGTGGCCTCGCTGCCCGACCTCGAGGTCACGCATCCGCTGCCGAAGGCTCCGTGGTTCGAGCCCGGCGCGCAGTGGTCGGCTCGGCGGGTGCTGCTGCACGTCATCGCCGAGACCGCGCAGCACGCCGGTCACGCGGACATCATCCGGGAGTCGCTGGACGGTGCCAAGAGCATGGGGTGACCGGTGCCGCCGGTTGCTCGGCGCGGGGGCGGTGGTCCGCCCCCGCGCCGAGCGACCGGGTGGGGCTGTGCTCGCGTCCGACGGGCTGTCATAGTCGGTCGGAACGAGGGGCAAGGGGGGCTCTGCGATGTCCAGGGGGAACGACGGGCGGACGGGGATCGGGACAGGTGTGCTGATCGTGGCCGCGTTGGCGGCGCTGATCGGGGTGCTGTTCCTGACCGACGACCACCCGGACGCGTCGGGCACCGGGCACGACCCGGTGGCGATCAACCTGCCGAAGACCGTCGAGCACCAGCGCGAACTGGGCTCGTCCAGCAACGTCCTGACCGATTCGGGCGACATGACGTCCGGGCTCACCTCCTCCGGTCTCTCCGCCTCCGGACTGACCGAGCTGAACCAGGGCGTCTACGGCGACTCCCCGGGCGCCGCCGGCAACTGGGCGGTGACGACGTCGCGCAACAGCGGCCAGGCGGGCCCCTGGCTCGCCGCCCATGCCCCGTCCGGCCAGGGCGTCGCCGTCACCCACCCGCGGCTGTCGATCGCCGGCGCCACGGCGTGCTACCAGCAGCGGGACGGCCGGAGCATGTGCACCTGGTACGACGAGAACTACTTCCTGATGGTCACCGGCCCCGCCGGCCCGCAGGCTCTCCAGCAGGTGCTGCTCCGGATCTACGACGGCAGCGAGGTCTGAGCAGCCGTCGACGGCTCAGCCGGGGACGGCGCGAGCGGGGCCGCCGACCGTGTCCGGGCGCTGGTGCGGGTGCGGTAGCCCACGGCGACGACGAGGCTGCCGGCCAGCACGGTCACCGCGACGGCGCGCAGGCCCAGGTCCATGCCGGCGGTGAAGCGGGCGACCTCCTGCGGCGTGCCGGGGACCCCGGTGGAGCGGGAGGCGAGCAGCGAGCCGACCACCGCGACGCCCAGCGCCGCGCCGACCTCGCGCGCGGCGGTGTTCAGTCCGGCACCCAGGCCCGCCTGGGCGGGCGGGAGTTCACCGACGACGGTGGCGGTGAGGGCGGGTGCGCACAGGCCCAGGCCGATCGACAGCAGGAGCAGCCAGGCGGCGTAGACCGGGTAGGCGGTGTGCGCGTCGCAGGTGGAGACCAGCAGCAGCCCGGCGCCGATGAGCGCCAGCCCACCGGCCGCCAGCGGACCCGGGCCGCGGTTCGGGGCGATGCGCGCGACGAGCCTGGGGACGAGGATCATGCCCAGGGTGACGGGCGCCACGGCCACCCCGGTCAGCGCCGGCGAGTAGCCCTTGGCGTACTGCAGGAACTGCGCGTTGACGAAGAACAGCGCGAACAGCCCGAAGAAGCTCAGCCCGGTGCCCAGCACCGCCGCGCGCAGCCGGGCGGAGCGGAAGAGCCGGGGGTCGAACAGCGGCTGCGCCGCACGCCAGGCGTGGCCCGTGAAGCAGGCCGCCAGCAGGGCCGCGACCGCGAAGGCGCCCAGCACCCGCGGGGAGGTCCAGCCCTGGTGCGGTCCCTCGACGATCGCGTCGACCAGGACGAGCACGGCCGCGGTGAGCAGCACCGAACCCACCGGGTCCACCACGGCCTTCGGGTTGCGGGCCGTCTGCGGCACCCGGACGGTGACGAGACGGCCCAGCAGCACGGCGAGCACCGGCATGACCGCGAACAGCGCGCGCCAGCCGAGGAACTGGCCGGCCAGACCGCCCGCCAGGTTCCCCGCCAGGCCGCCGAGCCCGACCGACAGCGTCCAGGCGGCCAGTGCCCGGCCGCGCTCGGCCGGCCCGGACAGCTGCACGACCAGCGACAGCGTGGCGGGCATCAGCAGGGCCGCTCCGGCCCCGCAGACCGCCCGGCCGGCGATCAGCCAGTCCATGCCGGGCGCAGCCGCGCTCGCTCCGGTGCCCAGGCCGAAGAGCAGCAGCCCCGCCAGCAGCGCGCGCTTGCGCCCGTACCGGTCGCCGAGGGCGCCGGCCGGGATCAGCAGGCCGGCGAAGACGACCACGTACGCGTCGACCGCCCACAGGAGCTGGCCCGGCGTCGGATGCAGGGCGCCGGCGGCGAGTCGGGGGATCAGCAGGTTCACCGCCGCGACCATGCTCTGCGCCAGCGCCACGCAGGCGCAGAGCACCAGGAGCAGCGAGCGGGGCAGGGCCGGTGCGGCAGCGGCTGCTTGTGCGGGTACGGCAGCGGGTGCTTGTGCGGCTGCGGCAGCGGGTGCTTGTGCGGCTGCGGCAGGCGGGGTCGGCGGGGTCGGGCCGGGCGGAGCGGAGTGGACGGGGCGCGGCGGGGCAGGGCGAGGCACGGTGGCTCCCGGGAGCAGGGTGATGGTGGGGTCGGGAACACCGTAGAGTCGTCCGGGACCTGTCGACCAGTGCAACTTTTGCAAGGAGACATTGCGTGTGACGCAATCCAACCTGGACCTCAATCTGCTGCTCGCGCTGGACGTCCTGATCGAGGAGTCCAGCGTCCGCGGCGCCGCCGCCCGGCTGCACCTGTCCGAACCGGCCATGAGCCGCACGCTGGGCCGGATCCGCGCCGCGCTCGGCGACCCGGTCCTGGTGCGGGCCGGGCGCGGGATGGTCCCGACCCCGGGCGCCCTGGCCATCCACGCCGACGTGCGCGAACTGGTGGAACGCGCCCGCGCGCTGTTCCTGTCCACCGGGCACACCGACGTGCGCACCGCCCTGCGGACCTTCACCGCGATCGCCTACGACGGGCTGCCCGCGATGCTGCTCCCCGCGCTGCTCGCCCGGGTCCGCGCCGAGGCGCCCGGGGTGCGGCTGCGCTTCCTGACCGAGGGCCACCAGGACGACCCCGTGCTGCGCGAGGGGGTGGCGGACCTCGAAATCGGCGTCATCGACAACCAGTTGCCCGAGGTGCGGGTCGAACACCTCTACGACGAGCGGATGGTCGGCGTCGTCCGCGCGGGGCACCCGCTGCTGGCGGCGACCGTGACACCCGAACGGTTCGCCGCCGCCGAGCACCTGATCGTCTCCCGCCGCGCCCGGATGCAGGGGCCCGTCGACCGGGCCCTGCGCGATCTCGGCCTCACCCGAACCGTGTGCGCGACGGTCGGATCGCTCAGCTCCTCGCTGTTCGTCCTGCGCGAGACCGATCTGGTGGGCCTGATCCCGGGCCAGAACCGGGCCCTGGCCCAGGCGCTGGACCTGACCACCTTCCCTCTGCCGCTGCCACTGCCGCCGCTGCCCTTCGGCATGGCCTGGCACCCCCGCCACGATGCCGACACCACCCACCGCTGGCTGCGCACCGCCGTCCGGGAGCTGCTGCTCGACCGGTTCGAGGACCCGGGGCCTGCCTGACAAGCCCGCGACCCTCCCCCGCGCTGATCCGACGCGATCCTCCGGACACGTCGTAAACTCGCTGAATGATCTTCATCGTCGTGAAATTCCCGGTCAAGCCGGAGTACACCGACTCCTGGCTCTCCCATGTCGAGGCCTTCACCCGGGCGACCCGCGCCGAGCCCGGCAACCTGTGGTTCGAGTGGTCGCGCAGCGCGGAGGAGCCCGACACCTACGTGCTGGTCGAGGCGTTCCAGGACGGCGCGGGCGAGGCCCACGTCAACTCGGACCACTTCCGGGCCGGGCTGGAGACCATGCGCCCGCTGGTCCAGCGGGCGCCGCAGATCGTCAGCACCGTCATCGAGGGTGCCACCGGCTGGAGCAGGATGGGCGAGCTCGGGATCGACTGAGGCACCGTCCGGAGCTCCTGCTGAATCGCTGGTTCCGCTCGGGACCGAAGGGTGGAGGCGAAGGGGCAGAAGCGCGGAGGATTCGGAATCGAAATCCGCCAATGATCCCCATCATTCCGTCGCATTCGCGCCAACCTCCCCGCCACGACCGCCGGTCCGGGCCGGGGACCCCATGCTGGGGTCCCCGGCCAGCAGGCCGCCCCGGCCCGGCATCAAGGAGGCACCCGTGTCCGTGTCCCGCCCGAAAACCCGCACCCTGCTGTCCCTGGCGGCCACCGCCGCCCTCGGCCTCGGCGGGATGATCGGCACCGCCGGCACCGCCACAGCCGCCGCCACCGCCGGCGGGACCAGCACGACGGTCACCCTCCCCGCCGGGGTCACCACGGCGCAGGTGTCGAGCGGTGCGGCGCACGCCACCATCACCAGGACGCCGCAGACCGCGCAGACCAACCTGACCTGCACGCTGACCTCCAGCACCCCCATCCACACCAGCAGCATCGTCTACGGCTCGGCGAGCATCTCCTGCACCGCCCCCGTGGCCCAGCTGACCATGACCGCCAGCCTCTACAAGAACGGCGCGCTGCTCATCACCGGCGACCTGATGGAGACCTGGTCGGCCAAGATGCTCTCGGCGAACGCCTACACCGCCTACGCCCCGGGGAAGTACCAGACCGGTTCCCAGGGAACGGTCACCTACCCCAGCGGCTACAACCCGCCCACCGGCGGTTGGGGCACCACCTACAGCCCCACGGCGACCCTGTGACCCGCTGAGCCGCCGAGCCGCTGCCGGCCCCGGTGCCACCGGGCGTGCGGCGGGTGGCACCGGGGTCAGGCTGCGCCCCGGCCCTCCCGCGGCAGGCTCGCGAGGACGCCGAGGACCAGCACCGCCACCGCGCCGGCGAAGACCGCCCCGGCCGTGCGCAGCCCGGTGACCGTGATCAGCACGCCCACACCGATCGCGGGCAGCGCCAGCATCGCGTAGAGCACGGCGAAGAGCGCCGAGAACGCCTGGCCGCGGACCCGGGCGGCGACCCGGCCGGTGATCAGCGCGATGCCGTCGCCGAGTGCCAGGCCGGTGGCCAGGCCGACGGTCACCGCCGCGGCGATCAGCGGGGCCAGGGCCGCGGTCAGCATCGCGGTGGCGATCAGCGCCGCGGCGACCAGCAGGCCCAGGCAGGCGGCGGGCAGCACCGGCCGGGGCGTCAGCACCCGGGCCAGCAGCTGGCCGAGACCGGTGCAGACGAAGGCGATCGAGACGGTGGCCCCGGAGAGCACCGGGGTGCTCAGCTTCAGCACCTCGCCGAAGAAGAGGCCGGTGGTCGCGGTGAGGACGCCCAGGACCGCGAACCCCGCGCCCGCGCCCAGCGCGCAGCGCAGGAAGGGCCCGCGGACCTCGGCGGGAACCCTGGGCAGCGAGAGCGCCAGCAGGCGGCCGTCCGGGCGTCGGATCACGGTCTCCGGCACGCCCGCCAGCGACAGCAGGGCCACCAGGACGAGGACGGCGTCGACGATCCACACCAGCCGCAGCGGGTTGCCCGCCCACTGGGCCAGCGCCCCGGCGAGCAGCGGTCCGCCGGCCAGGCCGCCCATGTTCGCGGCCAGGGCGATCCGGCCGGCCCGCACCTGCCGCTCAGGGGGCGCGAGTTCGGTCAGATGGGCGGTCGCCGCCCCGGTCACCAGAGCGGCGGACAGGCCCGAGAGCACCCGTCCGAACAGGAGCAGCCCCAGACCGTCCGCGGCCAGGAAGACCCCCGCGGCGGCGCCGGCCAGCAGCAGCGCGGCGGCGGTCACCGGGCGGCGGCCCAGGCGGTCGGAGAGGGAGCCGAAGCAGAGCAGCCCGGCCACCACGCCCAGCGCGTAGACCGCGAAGGCGACCGTGACCATCAGTGAGGAGAAGTGGAAGGCCGCCTCGTAGCGCGGGTAGAGCGGGGTGGGGATGGTGGTGCCCATCATGGTGACCCAGAAGGCGGCGGCGACGATCGCGGTGGCCGCGCCGGACCGGGCGTGGCGGCTGCGAGCGGCGCTGGGGTCGTCGGTCGTGGTCATCGGTTCTCCGGCGGAGGGTGCCGAGCGGGGGCGAAGGGCCGTGGGCCGGCCCGCCTTTGCGGTGTCCGGGCCCGCCGACGGCACGCTCGGATCGAGCCTACCGGCGCCCGGCCCGCGCAGCCCCTCCAGCGGCGGACGGCTCACTGCGGGGGCGGGCTGTCCCAGGAGTAGGAGTCGGGCCGGTTGTGGGTGCCGCCGGAGTTCTGGTTGTGGATGGTGGCGTCGGCGGTGTACGAGGTCCTGTCGTCGAAGACGACCAGGCAGCGCAGGTGCGCCGTCTCCTCGCGGGCGGTGTCGTGGACGTGCGGGGTGCACGACACCGAGGCGACCGGCCGGTGGTCCTGGGTGGTGATGTGGGACTTCATCGCGTTCTGCAGGGCCACGTAGGCGTCGGTGTTCGGCCCGCAGCCGGCCGCCGCGCACGCCACGGCGGCGGCCACCGCCAGGGCCCGCGCTCCCCGCAGCCGCAGCCGTATCCGTATCCGCATCCGCATCCGCATCCGGGCCCGGGAACGCCCGGGCAGCGGGTCTACTCGCACCGGCGAACTCCTGATCACTGGTCGAAAGGCCCCGATGCTAGCCGAAACGGCTGAAGCCGCCGGCCCGGCCCCAGGTCGCGGTGGGCTGCGGGCCGGTGGCGGGCGGCTGGCTATCATGACGGCCGGAGCGAGCAGGGACGGGGATTCGTGGTGGCATCGGTTCAGGGCGACGCGGCCGGCGCGGAGGCGCACGAGGGACTGCTCGTCGGCGGTCGGTACCGGTTGGTGCGCCGGCTGGGGGCGGGCGGCTTCGGCCGGGTGTGGCAGGCCGCCGACGAGGCGCTCGGCGTCGAGGTCGCGGTCAAGGAGGTCTGGCTCGCACCGGCGATGACCCAGGCCGAGCGCGGCGAGCGCCTGGAGCGCGCGCAGCGCGAGGCCCGCAGCGCCGCCCGGCTGCGCGATCACCCCAACGTCGTCGCGGTCCACGACGTCCTGGTCGAGAACGGCGCGCCGTGGATCGTGATGCAGCTGATCCAGGGCCGGTCACTGGCCGACCTGCTGCGCGAGGTCGAGTCGCTCCCGCCGGAGCAGGTCGCCCGGATCGGCCGGGCCATGCTCGCGGCGCTGGGCGCCGCCCACGCGGCGGGCGTGGTGCACCGCGACGTGAAGCCGGCCAACATCATGCTGACCGACGACGGCCGCGTCCTGCTCACCGACTTCGGCATCGCGCAGCAGGCCGAGGACACCGCGCTCACCGCGACCGGCGCCATCATCGGCTCCGTGGAGTACATGGCGCCCGAGCGGATCCAGGGTCAGGACAACGGTGCCGCCGGCGACCTGTTCTCCCTCGGCGTCGCGCTCTACCAGGCGGCCGAGGGCCTGTCGCCGTTCCGCCGGACCACTCCGACCGCCGGGCTGCTCGCGGTGATCTGCGACCCGGCCCCGCCACCGCGCCGCGCAGCGGGCCTCGCGCCGCTGATCGAGGGCCTGCTGGCGAAGGACCCGGCCCAGCGGCTCACCGTCACCGGGGCCACCGCGCTGCTCGACGCGGCCGACCAGGGCGCGGGCCAGGGCGCGAGTCCGAGCGCGGGTCCGAGCGCGAGTCCGGGCCAGGGCGCGAGTCCGGTGGCGGCACCCGCCCGGGAGCTCCCTGCACCGGCGGCGCAGGCTCCGACTCCCATACCCGCCATGCCGGTTGCACCACCGGCCGCACCGTTCGCGGCACCGGTCACCGTACCGGTCACTTCGCCGGTCAAGCGCCGCGCCTCGCGCGGGGCGATCGCGGCGGCCGTCGGTGCCGGGGTCCTGGTCTGCGGGGTGGTCACCGCCCTGGTCGTCCGGGGTGCCACCGGCGAGGTGCCCGGCGGCTCGGTCCTCGGCCTGGGCGGCTCGTCGCTGAAGTCGAAGCTGCTGCAGGCCGGTGACCTGCCGACCGGATTCCAGAGCGACTGGGGCGCCGGCGACATGGGCTATCTGCGTCCCGTCGGCGGCAGTTGGCCCTCGGCCTGCGACGCCAGGAACCAGGAGGCCCGCTGGGACCGCACCTCCGACAACACCGTCGAGTACACCGCCGTGGCCGGCGGCGCCTCCCCGGCGGCCTCCGGCGGCGGCTCGTACGGCGAGTCGGTGCAGAAGGTCTCCGCCGACCAGGCCGCCGAGTACGTCCAGGCCGCCAAGGAGGTGTCCGACTGCCCCGCCTACACCGTCGACCTGGCGGACTCCGGCGGCGCGAAGCAGCGGTGCACGGTGACCACGACGGCGCTGCAGGCGCCCACGATCGCCGGGGCCACCGGGGAGGTGGTCGCCCGCCGCGAGACCTACAGCTGCGCGGACGCCGCCGACGCCACCTCCTACGCACCGGTCGTCCTGGAGAAGCTCACCACCAGTCGCGACGACTACCTGGTCGAGTTCTTCCTGCAGCCCAGCGAGAACGGTGCGGACGGCGCGCTGGACCCGCAGCCGATGCTGGACAAGGCGCTGGCCAAGCTGTCCTGACGCCGGGTCAGCCGATCACGGCGATCCCGACGAGCGCGAGGGCGAACGACACCACGCAGAGGCTCCGCTGCCGGCGGTCCCAACGCGCCCACCCGCCCCGGCCCCTGCTCGCCGCGGCGACCCCGGCCAGGCCGGCGGTGAAGATCGCGAACCCCACCACGAAGCGCACTGTGCTCCTCCTCCCCCGAGCAGCCGAGCGCTCCCCCTGAGCGCCGGTGTCCCGAATCGTAGCGGCGGCGCCGGACCGGTCAGGAATCGAGAAGCACCGGTCGTGGGCCCGCAACTAGCGTGAAGGACATGACTTCCATCGAATACCTCACCCTCGACGTGGCCGACACCGCGGCCGCGCACGACTTCTACACCGACGCCTTCGGACTGGCGGGCCAGGTGCGCCTACGGGAGTCGCAGGAGGCCACGACGGGCTTCCGCGGGTTCACGCTCTCGCTCACGGCGGCCCAGCCCTCCGACGTCAACGCCCTCGTCGACGCCGCCCTCGCCGCCGGTGCCGCACCGCTGAAGCCCGTCACGAAGTCGCTCTGGGGCTACGGCGGCGTCGTCCGGGCCCCGGACGGGGCGATCTGGAAGGTCGCGACCTCGGCGAAGAAGGACACCGGCCCGGCCACCCGGCGGTTCGACCAGCTGGTGCTGCTGCTGGGGGTCGCGGACGTGGCCGCCAGCAAGCAGTTCTACGTGGCGCACGGGCTGACCGTGGCGAAGAGCTTCGGCCGGATGTACGTGGAGTTCGCGGGCGGGTCGAGCCCGGTGAAGCTGGGCCTGTACCGGCACCGTGCCCTGGCCAAGGATGCCGGTGTCTCCCCCGAGGGCACCGGCTCGCACCGGCTCGCGATCGGCGGCACGGCCGGCCCCTTCACCGACCCGGACGGCTTCGCCTGGCAGGCCGCCTCGCCTGTCCTCGCCTCGTGAGGCACCACGGGTGCGACAAGGCGCACGCCGAAGGGCCCCAGTGCGCGGCATCCCCGCACCCCGCACGCCGAAGGGACCCGGTGCGCGGGATGCGCGCACCGGGTCCCTCGGGGGTGGCCCCGCCGGACACGTCCGGGGGCCGCTGATCGGGTGATCAGTAGTTGTGGTGGACCTGCCAGTAGGCCCAGGCCTGGTTCGGGCTGCCGTAGCGGCTGTTCATGTAGTCGTACGTCCACTTGATCTGGGTGGAGGCGTTGGTCTGCCAGTCGGCGCCGGCGGAGGCCATCTTGTTGCCCGGCAGGGCCTGGCCCAGGCCGTAGGCGCCCGAGGACGGGTTGGTGGCGGTGACGTTCCAGCCGCTCTCGTGGGAGACGATCTGGTCGAAGGAGGCCAGCTGGTCGGCGGGGACGATGCTGGCGGCGATCTGCTGCGGGGTGGCGGCAGAGGCGGCGGTGGGGGCCACGGCGGCGCCGATGGCGACGATGCCGGCGGCGGAGGCGAGAAGGGCGGCGGACTTGCGCATGCGGGTGGAGATCACGGGCATGTGGAGTTCGACCTCACATCAGTTGGGCGCCTTGCCCAGGAGGGTCCGCAGGCTCGACGACGCGGCCTTGCGGTCATGGGTTCGGCACCGGGGCGGTCTCGCTGTGGAGAGACCACCGTTCGGGAGCTGCGGCGGTGGACGGGCCTCCGCCGCATCTGGCGACTTCGCCATTGTTAGCGGGGTCGGGGGCGCGATCCAAGGGGTGCCGATACGACGGTGCGTCGTAGCCGGCGGTGGCCACGGATGCCGTCCGAGCCGCTCCGCTACCCCTGCCTCCAGGGCTCAAACCTCGTCCTCAACGGCCCGACGACCTGCGCGACCACCGCGCTGACCTGCACAGACTCCGATCGACTGGTCCGCGGCCGAAATCCGTCGCGCCGCCGGCCCGCGCGGCGGGGAGCGTCGTGCGCCGAAGCCGCGGACGCGCTACTAGGAAGGGTCGTAGTCCTCGGGGCCGCGTGAGGACCATCACGGGACGGCAGGCCCCACGAGCGCTTTTCGTCACCGATGGTGACCGCCGGTCCCAGGCCGCGTTCAGGTCCTGATGCCAGGGATTGACTACCCAGCGTCTTGACGCGTTGACAGGTACAGGAGTTGAATACGGCGCAGTTCAGTCCGTGTTGGTATGACTCCACTGCTCCGCATGCGCGGGACCGGGCCCCCACCTTGTCCGCCGTTCCCGCGCCCCTCCTGCCTGGGAGCCGCAGATGAGCCACGAACTGCCGCGTCGGCGCACCTTCCGACGCGTTCGCTTCTTGACCCGTTCCCGAAGCCACCGAACAGAGCGCACCAAGGGCCACGCCGGCCGCAGGCTGGCGGTGCTCGCCACCCTGAGCCTGCTGCTGGCGCTCGTCGCCCGGGCGCCCGAGGCCGGCGCGGTGCCGGTACCCGCCCCGCCGGCGGGGTGGACGACCGTGTTCAGCGACGACTTCTCCGGCGCGGCCGGCGCGCCGCCCTCCGCGGCGAACTGGACCTACGACACCGGACCGGGCTCGAACTTCGGCACCGGTGAGATCGAGACCATGACCGACTCGACCGCCAACGTCCACCTCGACGGCAACGGCCACCTCGACATCACCGCCCTGAACAACGGCGGCAGCTGGACCTCGGGCCGGATCCGCACGCCCGGCGCCGTCGTCGGCGCACCGGCCGGCGGCAAGCTGGAGGTCACGGCATCGATCATGCAGCCGAACCCGGGCAGCGGACTCGGGTACTGGCCCGCGTTCTGGATGCTGGGCCCCGGGCAGTGGCCCGAGAACGGCGAGATCGACATCATGGAGGACGTCAACGCCCTCTCGCAGGTCGCCGGCACCATCCACTGCGGCACCGCCCCGGGCGGGGTCTGCAACGAGAACAACGGCATCGGCAGCGGCCTGCGCGCCTGTCCGGGCTGCCAGAACGACTACCACACGTACGCGATGATCCTGGACCGCACCAACACGGCCGCGGAGTCGATCACCTGGTACCTCGACGGCACCGCCTACTTCAGCGTGTCCGAGAGCCAGGTCGGCACCGCCACCTGGCAGCAGGCCTTCGACCACAACCTGTCCATCATCTTCGACCTGGCGATGGGGGGCGGCTTCCCCAACGGCGTCTGCGGCTGCACCACGCCGACCGCCGCCACCACCTCCGGGGCGACGATGAGCATCGCCTCCGTCGCGGCCTACACCACCACCGGCGGTGGCGGGGGCGGCGGTTCGGCGATCACCGGCTACGGCGGCCTGTGCCTGGACGACCGCTCGGCGTCGACCGCCGACTACAACCCCGTACAGGTCTACACCTGCAACGGAACCGCCGCCCAGCAGTGGACGGTCGTCCAGGCCGGCAGCACCCTGCACGTCCTGGGCAAGTGCCTGGACGTGGACGCCGCCGGCACCGCCAACGGCACCCTGGTCGACCTCTACGACTGCAATAACACCGGTTCGCAGGTGTGGATACCGCAGTCCGACGGCTCGCTGTACAACCCGCAGTCCAACAAGTGCCTGGACGACACCGGCTGGTCCACCACGCCGGGCACCCAGACCGAGATCTGGGACTGCACCGGCGGCGCCAACCAGAAGTGGAACCTGCCGAGCTGAGCGCGGTCCGCTCCCCCGGGGCAGGCCGGTCGGTGACCCCGACCGGCCTGCCCGTCGGCTCAGCCAGCCGGTGACGGCTGCGCCGGGTCCCGCCACCAGAGGTGCACCTCGGTGCCGGGCTGCCGCTCGGAGAAGCGGCCCGCGGCGGAGGCCTGCCGCAGCAGCGCGCGCAGGTCCGCCTCGAAGCCGTCGCGCTCGGCGCCGAACAGGTGCGGGGTCGAGGCCGACATCGAGAACACCCCCGCGACCACGTCGTCGCAGTCGCGCTCCAGCGGTTGCCCGCCGGGGACGACCAGGCGCCGCGGACCGGCGAACCCCGCGCGGGCGAACACCGCCGCCTCGCCCCCGGGCGTCCCGTGCGGCAGCACCCCTTGGCCGGCCCGCCGCTGCGGGCCCAGGTAGCGCCGGACCAGCTCGTCGATCGCCGCACGGGGCACCGCCGGGTGCGGCAGGCCCGCGACGTCCCGGACCTCCCCCTTGAGGTCCGATACGTGCACCAGCGCCCCGCCCGACCGCAGCATGCTCCGCACGGCCGTCGCCACCCGGTCCTGGTCCATCCAGTGGAAGGACTGCCCGAAGACCGCGACGCAGAAGGTGCCGAGCGCCGGTCCGGCGGGCAGCTCCTCGGCCCGGGCCCGGACCCAGCGCGCCTTGCCCGCCAGCGCCTCCTCGGCGGCCACCCGCCCGGCCTCGGCGATCATCCCGCCGTCCGGGTCCACCCCGACGACCTCGTCGAACAGGTGCGCCAGCGCCAGGGCGAGGGTGCCCGGACCGCATCCCACGTCCAGCAGGCGCCCGCGCCCGTCGAGCCGCAGCGCACCGGCGAGCGCGTCCGCCAGCCCGGGGGCGTAGGGCAGCCTCCCCCGCCGGTAGTAGGCGGCCGAACCCGCGAACAGCGTCTCGTCCCACTCCCAGCCGTCGACCACGCCCTGTCCCCTCTGTCTGTTGGACCGCCGCTCTCCCCGGCCCCACGCTACGCGGGCGGGCTGCTGCGGGTGGCTGATGCGCAACCGATACAGGCCCAAGCAGCAGCGGATGCACACCCATCGCGGAGCCGACACCTCCCGAAGCCACCGTGGTGGCGACACGCAGACCGGCGTGTCCAGCACCCGGAGGTGGCCGTTCATGAGCGCAGTCCGTACCCGAGGAGGCCGGCTGTGGCCGGTGGGCGGGGTCGCCCTCGCCGCCGGGGCCGTCCTCGCCTGCACCCTCGCCCCCGGCGCCGGGCACCGGGCCCCCGCCCCGGTCCAGGCACTGCCCGCCTGGACCGGCCTGCCCTGGCCGGTCCAGGGCCAGACGAGTGTGACGGTGGAGGGGGTGGGCCGGATCGGCTCGCGCGGGGAGCAGCGCCCCGTGCCGATCGCCAGCGTGACCAAGGCGATGACGGCCTACGTCGTCCTCCAGGACCACCCGCTCAAGGGCCCCGACAGCGAGGGTCCCACCATCACCGTCGACCAGCAGGCCGCCGACGAGTCCTACTCCAGGGACGAGTCCACCGCCCCGGTGCGGGCCGGCCAGCAGTTCACCGAGCGGCAGCTGCTGCAGCTGATGATGCTCCCCTCGGGCAACAACATCGCCCGGCTGCTGGCCCGTTGGGACGGACGCCTTCGTGACGCGGCCACGACGGCGTGATCTGGCTGAAGACCGGCTCCAGCACGGCCGAGCTGTTCCCCGTGCCGCTGCCCGACGTCGTCCGGGAGACCGTCGAACACACCGGTCTGAAAGCCGAAATGACGGTCCGTCAGGCGGCTATGGTGACCACCGACCCGCGCCGCCTGGACCGCATCCTGGCCAACCTGCTGACCAACGCCCATCGCCACGGCCACGCCCCGGTACGGATCACCCTGGACGGAAGCACCATCACCGTCCGCGACCACGGCCCCGGCTTCCCGCCCGAGCTGCTCACCCACGGCCCGCGCCGCTTCCACACCGGAGCCCCCGAACGCGGCCGGGGCCACGGCCTGGGCCTGACCATCGCCCTCGGCCAGGCCGCCGTCCTGGGCGCCCGGCTCGACCTCGCCAACGCCCCCGACGGCGGCGCCACGGCCACCCTGCACCTGGGCTAGAGCCTGGGGCCTGGTGGTCCGGGGGCAGGGTCAGGCCTGGGCCGAGCGGCGGCGGACCAGTTCGGCGGTGCAGCGGCCGGCCACGCTGCGGTCGGCGTCGATCTCGTGGGCGAGGGCGGACCGGTCACGGAGGGCCTGGGCCCGCTCGTGGTGGCCCTGGCTCGCCAGGATGCGGGCGTGGTAGTCCATCGCGTAGGGGTCGCCGAGGTCCGCCGCGCGTTCGAAGGCCCCGACCGCCCGTTCCTCGTGGCCGTGGTCGCGGCAGGCGACACCGAGGGCGGTGATCGGGAGGGTGACGTCCTGGCCGGAGCGCCGAGTGCGCAGTTCAGGGGCCTGCCGGGCTGCCCGGGGGCGGCTCGGTCACGAGTCGCTTGCGGCACCTCGGTCCGGTGCGCCCATGTCGCCCGTCGCGGGGGTGCCCTCGGCGCGCGCGTAGCGCAGGTACACGGTGCCCTTCGAGCTGGCCACCGGGGGTGCGAGGAGCGTGACGTTGGTGGGCGCTGCGCCGTCGTCGAACACCTTCTTGCCGACGCCGAGCACGATCGGGTGCAGCCAGAGGTCGAGACGGTCGAAGAGCTTCTCGCGCAGGAGGGTCTGCACGAGGTTCAGGCTCCCGACGACCTTCACGTGCTCGTGCCGGTCACGGATCTCCCGCACCGCCCTGGCGAGGTCCGGGCCGAGCAGCGTGGACCCGGCCCACGGGAGGTCGGGCGTGCCGCGGGAGGCCACGTACTTGGGGATGCGGTTGAAGAGCGCGGCGAACGCGTTCTCCTCGCCGCCCTGCTGGTGGGGCCAGTAGGCGGCGAAGATGTCATACGTCCGCCGGCCGAGCAGCAGGGCGTCCGTGCCCTCGTAGGCGGCAAGGATCTGCGACCCGGCGACCTCGTCCACCAGGGGCGCCTGCCAGCCGCCGAACGGGAACCCCTCCGGGTCCTCGTCGGGGCCGCCGGGCGCCTGCCCGACGAGGTCGAGGGTCGCGAACATCGCGATGTGGACGAGGCCCATGGCTCACTCCCGATGAGTCGGTTGCTTCCGCTTCACCCAGCCTGGCGGAACGAGCCCGGAACCGCATCGCCCGTGCGCGGTGAGGTCACCTGGTGGCGAGGAGTTCCAGCGTGTCGATCACGCGGTTCGAGAAGCCCCACTCGTTGTCGTACCAGGCGACCACCTTGACGTGGCGGCCGTCGACACGGGTGAGGGCCGAGTCGAAGATCGCCGAGGCGGGATTGCCGGTGATGTCGGACGACACGAGCGGGTCGTCCGAGTACTCGAGCACGCCGGCGAGCGGTCCCTGCGCGGCAGCGCGGTAGGCCGCCAGCACGTCCTCACGCGTCACGTCGCGAGCGACGGTCGTGTTGAGTTCGACGATCGATCCCACCGGAACCGGCACCCGGATCGAGTCGCCCGACAGCTTGCCGTCGAGCTGCGGCAGCACCAGGCCGATCGCCTTGGCAGCGCCCGTCGTAGTCGGCACGATGTTGACGGCGGCGGCGCGGGCGCGGCGGGCGTCGCGGTGCGGCCCGTCCTGCAGGTTCTGCTCCTGCGTGTAGGCGTGCACCGTCGTCATGAAGCCGTGCTCGATGCCGGCGAGATCGTCGAGCACCTTGGCCAGCGGGGCGAGCGCGTTGGTCGTGCACGAGGCGTTCGAGACGATCGTGTGCACGTCCGGGTCGTAGGCGTCCGTGTTGACCCCGAACGCCAGCGTGACATCGGCACCGTCCGACGGCGCACTGACCAGCACCCGCTTCGCGCCGGCGTCGAGGTGGGCGCGAGCGTCCTTGGCCGACGTGAAGCGGCCGGTCGCCTCGAGCACGAGGTCCACGCGGAGTTCGGCCCACGGCAGCTGCGCCGGTTCGCGCTCGGCGAGCACCGCGATGCGACGGCCGTCGACGACCAGGGCGTCCCCGTCGACGGTCACCGGGCGGCCGAGCCGGCCGCCGGTGGTGTCGTAGGCGAGCAGCCGCGCGAGGGTGGCGGGCTCCGTGAGGTCGTTGACCGCGACGATCTCCAGGTCGCTGTCACGTTCCAGCAGTGCCCGCAGCACGTTGCGTCCGATGCGGCCGAATCCGTTGATGGCGATGCGCGTCATGAGTGGTGTCCCTTCGGTTCCCCACCAATGTCGCGCGCGGCATCCGCCGGTGACAGCGGCGCGATCGCCAAGGTTCAAAAGGATCGCGCCAGGCGGCGGGCTACTCGCCCTGGGTGAAGGTGCGCCGGTACTCGCTCGGTGTCGTGCCGAGCACCCGGTGGAAGTGCAACCGCAGATTGGCACCGGTGCCCAGACCGGTGTCGGCGGCGATCTGCTCGACGTGCCGCTGCGAACGCTCGAGCAGCTCACGGGCCAGGTCGATGCGGGCGCGCATGACCCACTCCATCGGCGTGTATCCCGTGTCCTCGACGAAGCGCCGCGAGAAGGTGCGCGGCGACACCGCGGCATGCCGGGCGAGCAGTTCGAGGGTGAGGGTCTCGCCCAGCCGGTGCAGCGCCCACTCGCGGGTGGCGGCGAACCGCTCGCCCAGTGGCTCGGGCACGCTGCGCGGCACGTACTGCGCCTGGCCACCGCTGCGGTAGGGGGCCGCGACCAGGCGCCGGGCCGCGTGGTTCGACGCGGCCACTCCGAGGTCGCCGCGCAGGATGTGCAGGCACAGGTCGATGCCCGATGCCGCGCCGGCCGACGTCAGCACGCTGCCCTCGTCGACGAACAGGACGTTCTCGTCGACCCGGACGAGCGGATGCTTGGCCGCGAGGGCCCGCGCGTAGTGCCAGTGCGTCGTGGCGCGCCTGCCGTCGAGCAGGCCCGTGGCGGCGAGTGCGAAGGCGCCCGTCGAGATGGCGGCGAGCCGCGCGCCCCGGTCGTGGGCGGCGATCAGCGCGTCGACGACGGCCTGCGGCGGGTCGTCGCGGCCCGGGAACCGGTAACCGGGGACGAAGACGATGTCGGCCCACGCGAGCGCGTCGAGCCCGTGGGCGACGTGGTACGACAGGCCGTCACCGCCGGTCACCAGACCCGGCGCCGCCCCGCACACCCGCACCTCGTACGGCATGCTCGCGCGGGTCGTGAACACCTGTGCGGGAATGCCGACATCGAGCGGCTTCGCACCTTCGAGCACGAGGACGGCAACGTGTTGCCGGGGTGAGGCTGGCATGGGGACGAGGGTACGCAGCGGAGCCGCGTGTCCGAGCGGCGCGGTCACGCGGCTTCGACCCGCCCGGGTCGCGGGATCCGGCGCACCACCGCGTGCAGCACCCATTCCAGCGGGCCCCGGCGGAGCGGGGAGTCGCGCCACAGGTGCTGCCAGGCCGCGGCACCGAGCACGGCGGCGGCGGTGAAGCCCGCGAGGAGGCTCCAACTGCCGCCCTGGTCCTCCAGGTCGAACGCCAGCGCGAGGACCAGGCCGTGCGCGACGTACAGGGTCAGGGCCATCGTCCCGACGTCGGCGAGCGGGCGCAGCAGCCGCGCCGCGGCGGGGAGGCGGGCGACGGCGACGGCCAGGGCGATCAGGGCGCAGCCGGTGCCGGCGTTGCCGAGGATCTCCAGCGGGGTCTGGCTGTAGGGCTCGGCGATGAGCAGCCAGTGCCAGGAGGTGGTGGGGATGGCGCCCTCCTGGGCCGCGAGGACGGTGTGGACGGGGTCGGGGGTGGGCAGGGCCCAGGGCTGGTGGACGGCGATCGAGGCCAGCAGCCGTTGCCGCCCGCCGCACCGCTCGATGGCCAGCCAGGCTCCCGCGTACCCGGCGGTCGCCGCCGCGATGCCCGCGCACGCCACCGGCAGCCAGTGCGCCGCCGGGCGCTGGGGGTGGGCGAGGCGGGCCAGCAGGAGGCCGACCAGCAGGTAGGGCAGGTAGGTGAGGGCGGGATAGCCACCGGTCAGCAGGAGTTGGTCGAGCGCGGTGCCCAGGCCGGTGGGGCTGGCGAGGTCGGCCAGGGTCGGGACTTCGCCGTGGGCCGCGGTGTCGAAGCCCACGACCGGACCGAGCAGGTAGGACAGGACGGGCCCGAGCACCACGCTCGCGGCGGCGACCGCGGCCAGCTGCGGGGTGCGCAGGCGCAGGAGGGGCTCGGCGGCGAGGAAGTAGACGGCGTAGAAGGACAGGATGACGAGGAAGCCCGGCCGCAGCGAGGCCAGGCCCAGCCCCAGGAGCAGCAGGCAGGCGCAGCGCAGCAGGGTGCGACGCCACAGGAGGGCCGGCGAAAGGGTGGTGCGGGCGCGGGAGAGCGCGAGCGAGAAGCCGGCGATGAGGACGAACAGGGCCGAGGAACGCGCCTCGGCCGCGACGAGGAGATAGCCCGCGCCGCTGCGGTAGGGGTCCGGGCCGACGTGCACGGCGAACATCCCCAGGACGGCCAGACCGCGCGCCGCGTCCAGCCCCAACAGCCTTTTGTCACCCATGCCCTGCTAACGCCCCGGGGATGCGATCGGAAATCGAACCGGCGTCACTTCCGGGACGTCCGTGGCGGGACTTCGGTGAGCCACGCCGGACACTTCCTGAGGCAGGATGGGCGGCATGACAGCTGACAACGCATATCTGCTGGACAACCGGCAGCGCGAGGCCGGGCGACGCTTCGAGGCGTTCGCCGAGCTCTTCGACCCGTGGACGCTCGCGCACCTGGAGCGGCTGGGGCCGATGACGGGCCTGCGCTGCTGGGAGGTCGGGGCCGGCGGTCCCTCGGTGCCGGCCGCACTGGCCGCCCGGCTCGGGCCGACCGGGCAGGTGCTGGTGACCGACCTCGACACCACCTGGCTGACGGAGCCGGCCGAGGGCGGGCCCGGCGACGCGCCGGTGCGTGTGCTGCGCCACGACGTGGTCAACGAGGAACCGCCCGGCGGGGACTTCGACCTGGTGCACGCCCGGCTGGTGCTCGTCCACCTGCCCGAGCGCGCCCGGGTGCTGCGCACCCTGGCGGCGGCGGTGCGGCCGGGCGGCTGGCTGGTCATCGAGGATGCCGATCCCTCGCTGCAGCCGCTGGCCTGTCCCGACGAACGCGGCCCGGCCGAGGAGTTGGCCAACCGGATCCGGCGCGGTTTCCGGGCCCTGCTCGCCGAACGCGGCGTCGACCTCGGCTTCGGCCGCACCCTGCCGGCCCTGCTGCGCGGCGCCGGGCTGCGCGAGGTGGCGGCCGAGGCGTACTTCCCGGTCACCTCGCCGGCCTGCCGCGAGCTGGAGGCCGCCACCGTCCGCCAGTTGCGCGAACAGCTCGTGGCGGCCGGGCTGGCCGCGCCCGAGGAGATCGAGCAGCACCTGGCGAACCTGCGCCACGAGGACGACGGTGCGGAACTGGACGTCACCACCGCGCCGTTGATCACCTGCTGGGGCCGCCGCGCGCTGCGGTGACACGCTTACCGCCGGGTTCTGGGCCGAGGCCGGTGCGCTGCTGCGGGACTTCCCCGGAACGCTGCCCGAGCTGCCGGCCGCCGGCGCGGGCCGGGCCCGCCGGTCGGCCCGGGTTCGCAGGCCAGGGCGGGCGGCAGGCGGTCGGGGCCGCCTTGTGCAACCTTGGAGGAGGGGTGATCAGCCGCTTTTTGCGAGAGGAGTGGGCCATGTCATCGAAGCGACGCCGCAAGAAGAAGGGCCGCTGCAAGCACAAGGCCAATCACGGTCGCCGGCCACAGTGCTGAAGGCCCTGGGCCCGGTACTCGCTGTCACCGGGCCCTCGGCGGCAGCGACGTCGCCGCGCCCTCGGCGGCACCGACCGCGCGGACGCGCGTCGGCGACGGGCCGCGCGGGCGGATAGGGTCGCTCAGGACGGGAGGTTCGATCATGCTGGCGGGTCCAGGATTCTGGGATACGGAGATCGCGCGGGCGGGCTGGTCACGGGTGACGGCGCCGGACGTCCGGGCGTTTCCCGAGACGGCGGCGCGCGGCAGCGTGTGGGGCAGGAACTTCTACCTGCGCGGTTCCGAGCGGCTGGTCATCGAGTGGTCCGACCCGGTGATGCTCACCGCGGTGCTGCTCAACGGCCAGCAGCGCACGGTCACGACGGCCGAGGAGCTGGCGGCCTTGATCCGGCCGGGCGGCGGGCGGCGCGAGCTGGGCTGAGGCGGAGGGCGGATCCGGTGGACCCGCCCGGTGACGGGGTCAGGGCCGCTGCCCGCCGGGGCTGGATTCGGTCCGCGCGTCGCGCGTCGCGCCGGACGGCGCCGTACGGGCGGCGTAGCGCAGGCAGGACGCCACGACGACCAGCGGCCACAGCGTCTGGAATCCCGTCAGGACGCGTTCGGCCAGGCCCGCGGTGCCGTGGCCGCGCAGCGCGTAGAGGAACCACAGCGCGATGACCAGCGTCATCGCCATCGCCGCGTTCGAGACCAGCGGCCGGAGCACCCGCGGGCCCGGGCGCCCGTACTGGGCTGCCAGGCCCGGCCACACGCCCATGGCCACCACGCCGAAGGCCGCGGACGCGCTGTGCCGGGCGGACGGGCCGGCCGCCGACTCCGGGGCGAGGGCGACCAGCACCGAGGCCAGTCCCCCGCAGGCCAGTGCCACCCTGCCGGGTGTCGAGACCACCCGCAGTCCGTACGCGGTGGCCCAGTGGCAGAGCCCCAGGGCGAAGAGCACGCCGGTCATGATCCAGCTGTAGGCGGCGGTGGTGCCGGCCAGCGCGCTGATCGTGTCGGAGACCGGGTCGTAGCCGGGGCTCTGCAGCGCACCCGCCGCCAGCCACCCGCCGACCAGCAGAACGGGGGCGACTCCCGACGAGATCACGGTCCAGCGGGGCACGCTTCGCATGCGCCCACCCTAGGGAGGAAAGCGCCGATATCCACCCGTACACGCAGATCTCGGGCGGAGGAGGTCACCGGCCCCGCGGTGCGGATACGCCGGCCGGGTGAGGGCCCGGGTGGGCCGGCCGGACGGGCCGGCCCACCGTGGCGGGGTCAGTTCGGGCAGATGCCGCGGGTGTAGTCGACCGTGGCGGCGGCCTGCGAGTACTGCCACTCGGGGGCCAGCAGGTTCGTGTCCAGCTGGGCAGCCGCGCTCGGGCTCTCCACCAGGTAGCCGAAGTCCTGCAGCCAGGCGGGGTACAGGTTCTTCGAGCCGACGAAGAACGCCGAGCCGTCGACCGTGACCACCTTGTGGTGCAGCGCGAACGGGTGGCCGTCGGCCCAGTTCGCGGTCGGGGCGGCGCGGAACGAGGCGAGCTGGAGGTTCTGGCACATGGTGGCCTTCGCGCCCGCCGCGTTGCCGCTCTGCGCCGCGATCCGGGCCTGGAGCTCGTCGCTGATCTCCGACAGGGACTTGATCTGCGAGTACCCACCGCTGCCGACCGCGCCGCGGTTGGCCGGGTCGCTCACCACGATCCGCACCTTCACGCCGGCGGCCAGCTTGGCGGCGAGCAGGTCGTACAGGCGCAGGTCGTAGCGCGGCATCGGCGGGCAGGTGCCGTTGAGGTCCTGCTGGGAGATCTCGATGTGGCTGGTCGCACCGGCCACCAGGGCGCGCAGCGCGCTCTCCTCGGGGTTGACCGTCTCGTAGTCGCGGTCGCCGTTGGTGTTATCGTGCAGCGCGACCGGGCCGCACTTGGCGTCGGCGGTGGCCGGCAGGTCCGGCTGGTAGGTGGAGGCCTGGTCCGCGCCCTGGATGCCGACGCCCAGGCCGCCGATCGCGATCACCGGCAGGTCGCCGGTGGCCGGGACGGGCCCGGGGTTGGCGTCCTTCTCCAGGTTCGGCAGGCAGGACGCGCCGTTGCTGGCGGCGAACCAGGCGCTCGACAGGACGCCGGTGTTCTTGCAGGTCCAGCCCCACAGGGTGTCGAGGTAGGCACCGGCCGAGGCGGCGGCGGGACCGGTCAGCGCGAGGTCGACGTCGGACACCGGGTGGGTGGTGTCGATGTAGTCGTCCTTCCAGTCGTTGATGCCACCGGTGATCACGCTGCGGCCGTCCACCACCAGCAGCTTGGAGTGGTTCCAGGACAGGGCGGTCCTGGAGGTGGTCATCGACGCGACGTTCAGCGTGACGCCGGCGGCGGCCGGGCCGAGCCTGGCCAGCAGGTCGTTGCGGTAACTGGTGGGCAGTGCGGTGATGTTGTAAAGGGGGGCGGCCCCGACCAGGACCCGCACGGTGAGCTTGTTGCCCGCCGCCACCGAGGCCTTCAGGCCCGCCACGATCGCGTCCTGGAACTCGCCGTTGGGGAACGGGGCGAGGGTGGAGATGTCGACCGTGCGGGTGGCGGCGGCGATGTTCGCCGTCATCTTGGCCAGCAGCTTGTCGGTGCCGACCCGGTCGGCGCAGGTCGGGTCGCCCCAGCAGTTCGGGGTCTGCAGCAGCCAGCCGGCCGGGTCGTCGGCGGGGGCGTCCAGGTTGTTGCCGCTGGTGCGCTGCCAGACCGTTCCCTCCAGGCCGGGCGAGACCTGACGCAGCATCTGCTCGACGGCGTCCAGGTGCGGGGTGCCGGCGGGCGCGGGCGTCCCCGCGGCGGCTATCGGCGCGTCGGCGAAGGCGGGAGCGGCAGGCAGCGCGGCCAGCGCCGCGCCGAGGGTCAGGGCGGCGCTGGCGGCCAGCGTGGCGCGGGTGGCGCGGCCGAGGCGGTGGGACGGGCGACGGAGCACAGGCAGTCCTTCAAGAAGTGGCAATGTTCACCTGAGAGGCTCCTTAAAAATACCTGACAGTAACCTGAGCTGGTGTCAGAGGGCCGTCAGGATCCGTCCACTGGTGCCTGACGGCCCGTCAGGGGCGCCGGAAGCCCCGTCAGGGGGCGTCGCCCTGCCAGTCCCAGCGGCGCGGATCCGCGGGGCGCGGGCCGTAGAGGGCGTGACCACCACGGCCGTACGCGCCGATCTCGGTCGCCAGGGCGGCGCCGGCGGCGAGCCGGTCCGCGCTCCAGCCGGTGACGTCGAGCAGCAGCCCGTCCAGCGGACCCGCCACCAGCTCCCGGTACACCCGCCCGGGGCGCGGGCCGGGGTCGGGATCGTCGTGATCCGCCCCGTAGACCCGGCCCCGCATCAGCGCCTCGTCGTCCATACCCGCCAGGGTTCCAGCCGCCACCGACAACCGCCCTGGTCCCGAGCGGGTCAGCCGCCCCAGCGGATCGCGGCGGCGCCCGCGAAGTCGCCCGCGTGGGCGAAGCCGCCCAGCACGACCAGGTCGCCGCCCTTGACCTGGCCGGAGCGGACGGCGCGGTCCAGGGTGATGGGGATCCCCGCGCCGAACAGGTTCCCGCAGCTGTCGAAGGTGTCGGGGTGCCGCTCCTTGGGCAGGCCGAGCGCCTTTCGCCAGTTGCTGAGGAAGGCGCGGTTGGGCTGGTTGGTCACCAGCGTGTCGATCGCGCCGGTCGGCAGCCCGAGCCGGTCGCACAGCTCGGTGACCACCTCCGGCACCAGGCGGTTGCCGCGCTCCATGACCGTGGCGACGGCCTCCTCGGTGAAGCCGATCCGCAGCTGCGACTCGCCGGGCTCCCAGTACTTGCGGCCGTCCTCCAGGACCGCGGTCATGTCGCCGCCGTAGTCGCCGATGTGACGGGTCACCACGCCCAGCACCGGGGCCGCGGCGGAGGTGGTCAGGTAGCCGACCCCGCAGCCGTCGCCGGGGATGGCGGCCTGGGCCAGCCTGCGCACGTCGGGCTGGGTGAACAGCTGCCCGGCCGCGCTCTGGGCGTTGCAGATCAGTGCGCTGGTGGCGTCCGTGCTGGTGAGGATGGTGCGGGCCAGCTCGATCATCTGGACGAAGGAGGCGCAGCCCGCGTTGGCCACGTCGAGCAGCCACCGGGGCTTGAGCCCCAGGCGGCGCGCGACCTCGGTGCCGGCGCCCACGAACGGGATGTCGGGCAGCTGGCTGTGCATCAGCAGCACGTCCACGGAGCGGATCTCGTCGCGGCCGTGGCGCTCGATGAGCGGCTGCACCGCGCGCTCCACCAGGTCCGCGTTGCTCTCACCGGCCACGTGGTGCCGCAGCGGGGGGACGCGGAACATCGGGTTGTCGCGGAGCTTGTCCTCCGCGCCGGGGTACTCGGTGTAGAACGCGGCCGGGACGGGCTCGCCGGGCAGATGGCCGGCGACGTCCATGAGGCTGACGGTGGTCATCGCACCACCGCGCGCGGCGCGCTGCCGATCGGCAGGCCGCCCTGGTGGCGGTGCTCCAGGATGGCCTTGAGGTTGGCCAGCTCCACCGTGTGGCCGGCGTAGAAGAGGTCCCAGTAGTCGCCCACCCACGGCCGGTCCGGGCGCGGTGCCAGTTCCGGGCGGGGGTTGCGGTCGTAGTGGGGGTGCCGGCAGTTGGTCCAGGTGATCACCGAGCCGGGGCGGCCCAGCACCAGCTGGGCGGGCACCACCCGCATCAGGTAGATCATCCAGAGCTCCTCGCCCTGGTCCCAGGCGCAGTGGAAGTCCACCGTCATGGCCTCGGCGTTGGCCGCCACCTTGCAGTAGATCCGGGTGTCCTGCTCGAGCAGGTCGTCGCCGATCCAGAGGCCGGGGGTCTGCGTGGGTGCGAAGTTGCGCAGGCTGAAGGTCCACTCCTCCAGGTGGTGGCCCTGCCGCAGGTACTCGTAGGCCTGCTCGGGCGGGCAGTCGACGTGGGTCTCGATGGTGCAGTAGCGCCCGTAGACCTGCTGGTGCGAGTACTCCGGCCGGGTGAGCTCCGCGCAGCGGGCCACCAGCTGCTGCTGATCGGTGTTCTCCACCCGGGTCAGGCCCGGGATGCCTGCCAACTCGGGCGTGTCAGCCGACATGGACGGGTCCGAACTCATCTGCGGTCTCCTCGTGCTGGGCCGGCTCGGTGCCGGCGGATATCGGGGTCGGTGGTGTGGCGGTTGTCGCCGGGGTCAGGAAGGGCAGGAAGGGCGGCGTCTCGGCGGGGTCGACGTCGAGCGTCACGAACGCGGGGCCGCCGCGGGTGTTGGCGTGCAGCAGCGCCCGGCGCAGCCGCGGGCCGTCCTCGGCCCGGGTCACCGCGAGGCCCGGGAACATCGCGGCCGCGCCTGCCGCGAGGTCGGCGGGGCGGAAGCGGCTGCTCGGGTGCGGTGCGCCGAGGAAGATCCGCTCACGGGTGGCGCACATGGCGTGGCCGTTGTTGTTGAGGATCACGAAGGTGACGGGAGCCTGGTACTCGACGGCGGTGTGCACCTCCATGCCGTGCATGAAGAACGACCCGTCACCGGCGATCACATAGGTCCGCCGTCCGGTGGCGAGCGCCGCGCCGATGCCCGCACCGAAGGTGTATCCCATGCCGCCCATCCCCACGGCCACCACGAAGCGGCCCTCGGCCGGGGCGGGCAGCAGGTGGATCACACTGGCACCGGCGTTGCCCGCGTCGACGAAGACGTGCGCCTCGGGCGGCAGCGCCGCCTCGATGGCGGCGACCGCCGCCCGGCAGGAGGTGCCGCCACGGCCGTGCTCGGGTGCCGGGCGCGGCACCGGGCCGGCGTGGTCGGGCGCCGGACGCGGGTGGGCGGGCAGGTCCTCGGCGAACTCGCGCAGGGTCGCCCGGACCTCGCCCGGCACCGCGGTCCCCGGCACGAACGGGGGCTCGGGGTCGATGCAGACCACCGGGGTCCCGGACAGGGCGGCGTCGAGTCCGGCGCGTGCCACGTCCGGCAGCCGGGTGCCGACCAGCAGGCAGAGGTCGGCCCGCCGCAGGCAGTCCACCACGTTCTGATGGCCCATCACCCCGGCCACCCCGGCGAAGCGCGGGTCGTCGTTGCGGAACACGTCCTTGGCGTCCGGGGTGACCGCCACCCAGGCGCCGAGCCGGCCCGCCAGCTCGGCCAGTTCGGTGCGGGCGCCGGCCGCCGCCACGCCCTCGCCGGCGATGACGAGCACGGTCCGCGCGCCGCGCAGCAGCTCGGCGGCCCGGCGCCGGGCCGCCGCGGCGGCAGGCGCGGGCGCGGGTGGGGCGGGGAAGGTGGCGGGAGCCGGCCGCCGGGGGCGGACCAGGGCCTGCTGGACGTCCTTGGGGAGCAGCAGCACCGCCGGGCCGCGCGGGGCGCGCTCGGCGGCGGCGAGCGCCTGCTGGAGCAGCTCCGGTACCGCCTGCGGGTCGTCGGCCCAGGCGCAGAACCGGCTGACCGGCGCGAACAGCTCCCGCATGTCGAAGGAGCCCGCCCTGCCGCTGGCGTCCTGGAAGGCCCCGCGCCCCCGCGAGGTGGTCGGCGGCTGCCCGACCAGGGCCAGCACCGGCACCCGTGAGGCGTACGCCTCGGCCAGCCCCGACACCAGGTTCGTCGCGCCGCCGCCCGAGGTGACCGCCACGACCCCGATCCGCCCGGTGGCCCGGGCCTGGCCGTCGGCCATGGTGGCGGCGGCGAACTCGTGCTTGGCGACCACGGTGCGGATCACGCCGCCGGTGCCGAGGAAGGCGTCGTAGAGGTCCTCGATGTTCGCGCCGCCGACGCCGAACACCTGCCGCACACCGTGGGCGGCCAACTCGCCCGCCAGCTGGTCGACGAGTCGGATCCTGGCCGTCATACGGGGCTCCTGTCCTGGTGGTCCGCCGACGCTGGGGAGACGACCAGGCCGGCCGGCGACAGCGCCTGGAAGCGGTGGCGGTACTCGTTCGGGGTGACCTCCAGCGCCCGGCCGAAGGAGCGGAAGAACGTCTCCTGGGCCGGGAACCCGCAGCAGTGCGCGATCCGGCCGACCGGCAGGTCGGTGGTCTCCAGCAGCTTGCGGGCGCGGGCGATCCGCATCTGCTCGATGTACTGGCCCGGGGGGACGCCCACCTCGCGGCGGAACACCCGGGCGAAGTTGCGCACGCTCATGTGCGCCCGCTCGGCGATCGTCGGTACGTGCAGCGGCCGTTCGAGGTTCTGCAGGATCCACTCCTGCGCGGCGCGGATCGGCGCCCGGTCGGCGAGCTGTGCCTCCAGCACCGAACTGAACTGCGACTGGCCGCCGTTGCGCTTGAAGAAGAGCACCAGGTACCGGGCGATCTCCAGCGCGGCGCTCGCGCCGTGGTCGGCCTCCACCAGCGCGAGCGCCATGTCGATGCCGGTGGCCACGCCGGCCGAGGTCACGAACCGGCCGTCCCACACGAAGATCGGTTCCGGATCGACCGTCACCTCGGGGTAGCGGCGGGTCAGGTCCGCGCAGTACGCCCAGTGCGTGGTGGCGCGCCGGCCGTGCAGCAGACCCGCCTCGGCGAGCAGGAACGCCCCACCGCACACGGAGGCGACCCGGCGCGATCTGCCGGCCGCCTCGCGGATCCAGGCGACCAGCTCCCGGTCCTCCAGCGCCTCCTTGAGGCTCCAGCCGCCGGGCACGAGCAGGGTGTCGATGGGGCCGTCGGCCGCCGCCAGCGGCTGGGCCGCGATCACCATGCCCGAGGAGGTCCGCACCAGCGGCGCGTCCGCGGAGACGAACTCGATCCGGTAATCGGCACCCAGCTCCGGCAGTTGCCGGTTCACGGTGTCGAACACCTCGATCGGCCCCGCGACGTCGAGCGCCTGCGCACCGGAGTAGAGCACCACCACAACACGTCGTTGAGACACCGTCACAGCCTGCAGCCATGATGGGGTGGCGGCAATGACGGCTTACTGACGAATTCGGCCAGCCGGCCGGCCATGGCGCGGCCGGGGTGCGCTTATTCCCTTTCAGCGCAGTGGAGTTGAGAGGACGTCAGGAGAGGGCGTGAGGTATGTCATGTCCGCGAAGCCCTGGTCGCGGCTCTTCCCCGGGCGAGGTCGAAGGCCGCGGCGGGGTCGCGCTCCCTGGTCCACGGCTCCGCGCCGCACCACGGGCCGATCAGCCTGAACTGCTCCAAGGCGGCGTCATGGCTGCCCGCCTGGAGCAGGAAGGAGGCCAGCAGGTGGCGCAGTCGGGGCAGTTGCCGGTCGCCCTCGCGGGCCTGGCCCAGCGAGCGGGCGACCTGCGCCAGCAGTTCCCTGGCCGCGGCCGAGGAGGGCAGCGCCGAGCGGCCCGCGCGCTGGGCCAGCTCGTTCAGCGCATCCAGGTAGATCCCGGCCAGCGGGCTGCCGGCCGGCGCCCGGCGCACCGCGTCCTCGGCGAACGCCATCATGAGCCGGTGCGAGCCCGCCCACTTGGCGCACCAGTACTCCAGCGCCTGCCGGTGGCCCAGGTAGTGGTGCGGGGCCCGCAGGACGAGCTGGTCCCAGAGCGGGACGAACTCCTCGTGGTCGTGGCGCAGCGCGCGGGCGGCGGTGACCATGACCACCCAGGGCCCCGGATCCTCCGGTGCCAGCGGAGCCGCCTGCTGCGCGGTCTCCAGCGCGGCCTTCGCCAGCACCAGGAACCGCGCCATCCGGTTGGCGGGCACGCTCTGCCCCGAGCCGTCGCCGCGGGCCTCCCAGGCGCGGTGCAGGAGCAGTTGGGCCTGCACGGTGGTGGCGGTACAGCTGTCCGGTCGAGCGCGCAGCCAGTCCTCCAGCCAGGCGTCACGGTGGGCGGCTATCTCCTGCAGCAGCTCGATCCGCGCCCAGCGCTCGTCCCAGTCCTCGCCCGCGGCCGCCACGAAGGCGGCCGCCGAGCGCCAGTCGCCCTGCAGCGCGTCGTGCGCGATGGCCTCGATCTCCTTGGCCCGGTGGACGGGCAGCTGCGGCCCGGCCCGCCGCGCGTCGAGCGCCTCGCGCGGCGGCAGCCCGTGGGCGACGGGGTCGAACCGCGCGCGGATCCAGCGCGCGCGGACGGTGCGGTTCAGGGCCGGGGCGATCCGCCAGCCGAGCGGGACCGCGACGGAGAGGACGAGCAGGATGAGGAGGGTCACGACCAAGATCTTCCCGGTCGTTGATCACCTATGACAACACCAGCCGCTCGGCCAGGGCCCGGGCGAAGCGCAGCGCGCCGCCGTCGGCGAACGCCAGACTCAGGCTGGGCTCGCACAGCTCCAGTTCCAGCACCACCGGCCTGCCGTCGTCGCCGCGGATCAGGTCGACGCGTCCGTAGAGCAGCGGCTGCGCCAGGCCCAGGTGGGCCGCCGCCGCCTCGAGTGCGGCCAGCGCGACGGCGCGTTCGTCCTGGTCGGCCTCCCGTGCCCGGCGGACGTCCTGGGTCGGCGCGTTGACCGTGCCGTCCGCCAGGAGCAGGGCGCTCTTGCGGATGGCGTGGCTGTAGGCGCCGTTGAAGTAGATCATGTCGGTCTCGCCGTCACGGTCGATCGACGCCAGGTAGGGCTGCACGATGACCTGGCAGCCCTTGTCGAGCAGCCGGCCGATGTACTGGCCCGCCTCGGCCGCCAGCGCTCTGGTGAAGCGCTGGACGTCCTTGGAGTAGGCGCCGACGGTCGGCTTGACCACCAGCTCGCCGGCGCCGGGGTGCGCCGCCAGGAACTCCCCGAGGGCCGCCAGCGGATCCGCCCCGGGCTCGACGAAGGTGCTCGGCACCACCGGCACGCCGCGTGCGGCGAGATCGGCCAGGTAGTGCTTGTCCAGGCTCCACCGCACCACCGGCAGCGGATTGAACAGCGGCGCCAGCTCGGTGACGCGCTCGCACCAGGCCAGGAACTGCGGCAGGCGCTCCACGTAGCTCCAGGGCGAGCGCAGCAGGACGGCGTCGAACCGCGACCAGTCGACGGCCGGATCGTCCCAGGCGCACACCTCGACGGGCAGGCCGGTCGCCCGGCAGGCGTCGAGCAGCAGCGGCATGTCGAAATCGAGCGGAAGGCTCTCTGCATCGGTGACCATGACAAGGGTGCCCACAGTGCGAATCCAATACTGGGTGGGGGTGGATGGCTTCCGGTGGCGGGGCCGTGCAGGGCTACCAGGGCAGGACCTCGCCCTGGTGGACGTAGCTGCCGGTGGGACCGTCGGCGTCGAGCAGGGCCATCCGGACGCTGGTCCGGGCGCCCTCGGGGATGTCGAGGTCGCCGGCGCCGTCGTTCATGTCCGTCCTGGTGTAGCCCGGGTGCACCGAGTTCACCTTGACCGGCGTGTCGCGCAGTTCGTAGGCCAGGTGCACGGTCCAGGAGTTCACCGCGCTCTTGGAGGCGCTGTAGGCCGGCAGCGATTTGAACATGTCGCTGTAGGCGTAGGAGCCGGGATCGCTGTGCGTGCCGAGCGACCCCAGCAGGCTGGAGACGTTGACGATGCGTCCGGCCGCGGCCCTGCGGATCATCGGCAGGAAGGCCGTGGTCACCTCGACCACGCCGAACAGGTTGGTGTCGAAGGTCTCGCGCCACTGGTGCAGCGGCTGTTCGGAGGGCTGCCGGCCGTACTCCTCGATCCGGATGCCGGCGTTGTTGACCAGGATGTCGAGCCGGCCGTACCGGCTCTCGACCGCCGCCGCGGCGGCCCGGATGCTGTCGGTGTCCGTCACGTCGAGGACGACCGGCTCCACGGCCAGGCCCTCGCCGCGCAGCCGCAGCGCCGCTTCGCCGACCGCCTCGGCGTTGCGGCCGGCGAGCAGGACCTGCACGCCCTGCTCGGCCAGTTGGCGGGCGATCTCGAAGCCGATGCCGCGGTTGGCGCCGGTGACGAGGGCTGTCTTGGCTGGCTGCCCGGACACGTGGGACTCCTTCACTGAGGGGGTGCTTCACTGAGGGGGTGCGGAAAGCGGTGGCCGCCTGCGGCCGGCGGCCGGCGAGCCCGGCCCGGTCAGAGCGCCGACAGGAACTTCGCCACCGGCGGCCCGAAGCGGCCGGTGTCGACGAGGAAGGCGTCGTGCCCCTCGCGCGACTCCAGCGGCAGGAACTGGACGTCCGCGCCGCCGGCGCTCAGGCCCTCGGCGATCTGCCGCTGCTGCTGCACCGGGAAGAGGATGTCGGTCTGCACGCCCATCACCAGCGCCTGTTCGACGCGCAGCCGGGACAGCGCCTCGTCGGCCGTGCCGCCGCAGGACTCGCCGAGGTCGAACCGGTCGATGCAGCGGCTCAGGTAGAGGTAGCTGTTGGGATCGAAGCGGTGCGCGAAGCGGTCGGCCTGGCACGCCAGATAGCCCTCGACCTCGAACTCAGGGCCGAACTCAGGACCCGAGTCCGGGCCGGACTCAGGGCTGGACTCGGGCCCCGGCCCCTGCCCCACGCGGTCCTGCGGTTCGCCGCGGCGCTCGGCGCTCAGGCGGGCCCGGCCGAAGCGGCTGTCCCACTCCTGCGGCGAGCGGTAGGTCATCATGCCCAGCTTGCGTGCCGTGCGCATGCCGCGCTGCGGGTAGTGCTCCTCGTCGTAACTGCCCTGGTGCCACTGCGGATCGAAGCGGATCGCCTCGCGCTGCAGCGACCGGATCGCGATCGCGAACGGCAGCGCGTGGACGGCTCCGGAGATGCTGATGTGACTGCCCGTCAGGCCGGGGTGGCGGGCCAGCAGGGAGAGCGCGCTCATCGCACCCATGGAGGTGCCGATCACGCAGGCCAGCCGCTCGATGCCGAGCGCGCGCACCGCGAAGGCCGCCGTGTCGGCGATGTCCTCCATCGAGAGCTCCGGAAACGTCAACCGGTAGGGCTCGCCGGTGCCCGGGTCGATGGACGGCGGCCCGGTCGAACCCTTGCAGCTGCCGAGGGAGTTGACGCAGATCACGTGCCAGCGATCGGTGTCGACGGGCCGGCCCGGCCCCAGCATGGCCTCCCACCAGCCGGGGCTCGGGTCGTCGGGGTGGGAAGCGGCGTGTGCATCGGGCGAGAGGCCGGTGAGGAGCAGGACCGCGTTGTCGCGTTCCGCGTTCAGCCGCCCGAAGGACTCGTACGCGATGCGCGCACCGTGCAGTGCACCGCCGCGCTTCATCGCGAAGCCGTCGGGCAGGTCGATGAAGCGGGTTGCCGGGGGGATGAATTCTCTCATGCACCTAGTCCCTCGTCCCAAGCCCCAGGTTCAGGCGCCGCCGGAACCGCTGTCCAGCGCCGCCAGCCATTCGTCGTCCGAGCCCTCGTTCATCCCTTCGAGCAGGAAGGTGGACAGGTAGCGCTCGCCGGTGTCCGGCAGCATCGCGAGCAGCACCGAGCCCTGCGGCGCGCCCTCGGCCACGCGCAGCGCCGTCGCCAGGGTGGCGCCGGCCGAGATGCCGGCGAAGATGCCCTCCTCGGCGGCCAGGCGGCGCGCGGTGTCGCGCCCGAGCACCTCGTCGACGGTCAGCAGCTCGTCGATGACGCTCTGGTCGAGCACGCTGGGCACGAAGTCGGGGGCCCAGCCCTGGATCCGGTGCACGTTCCACCCCTGGCCGGAGAGCACCGCGGCGTTGTCCGGCTCGGCGGCGATCACCCGCACCTCGGGACGCGCGCGCTTGAGCATCTGGCCGACGCCGGTCAGGGTGCCGCTGGTGCCGAAGCCGGTGACGAAGTAGTCCAGCCGCTTGCCGGCGAAGTCGCTGAGGATCTCCGCCGCCGTGGTCTCGCGGTGGTAGGCGGGGTTGGCCGGGTTGTCGAACTGCCGGGCCCGGAACCAGCCGTGGCGCTCCGCGAGCTCGTCGGCGATCTTGTTGCCGCCGCTGCTGCCCAGCGCGCCGGGGAACAGGATGACCTTGCCGCCGTAGGCGCGGATCAGCTTGCGCCGCTCCATCGAGTAGGTGTCCGACATCACCGCGACGAACTTGTAGCCGCGGGCCGCCGCCACCATCGCCAGCGCGATGCCGACGTTGCCGGAGGTGCACTCGGCGATCGTGTCACCGGGCTTCAGCAGGCCCTTCGCCTCGGCGTCCAGGATGACGGCCAGCGCCAGGCGGTCCTTGACCGAGCCGCCGGGGTTGAAGGACTCCACCTTCACGTAGACCGTGGTGTGCGCGGGGGCGAGCCGGTGCAGTCTGACGATGGGCGTGCGGCCGATCGTGTCGGTGATGCTGTCGTAGAGCGGCATGCGGTGACTCTCCTTCAGGGAACCTCGGAGACGGGTGGGTTGACGGGGACGGGTAACTAGCCGGCCTGCGCGGTCGCGGTCTCGAAGACCGGGGCGATCATGTCGAGGATGACGGAGACCGCGTGGGCGCTGATGTCGTCGTCCTGCGGGGCGTTGAACTCCGCCACCTCCACGCCGACGAGCTGCGCCGGCGGGATCGCCTCGAACAGGGCCCGGATCTGGGTGGGCAGCATCCCGTCCGGGACCTTGTAGTCGGCCGGCACGTAGCCCGGCTCCAGCACGTCCCAGTCGATGTGCACCCATACCGGCGCACCGCCCACGGCGGCCAGGATGTTCTGCGCCGACGCCTCCTTGGGCGGGATGACCCGCACGCCGTGCTTCCGCAGCAGCTCGCGCTCGGGCTCGTCGATGTCGCGGGCGCCGACCAGGACGGCCTGCTCGGTGCGCAGTCCGGCGCCGTGACCGCTGTCCCAGAGCCCGCACGCGCCGGAGAGCACCATGCCGCCGAGGTAGCCCGTGTCGGTCGTCTCCGGCGTGTTGAAGTCGCCGTGCCCGTCGATGTACAGCACCACGGCCTCCGGCCGCTCCCGCGCCACCACCGGCAGGGTGGCCAGGCTCGCCGAGCAGGTGTTGGAGACCAGGACCGGGAGCCGGCCGCCGGTCAGGCTCTCGGTGACCGCCTGCCCGAGCCCCACCAGGGTCTCCCCGGCCTGGGGCAGGCTGACGGTCCAGTCGTCGTCGGCGGCCGGCGCGGGCTCGCCGATGGCACGGCCGGTGACCGGATAGCGCTGTTCCAGGGCCCGCGCGACGCGGGCCGCGCCCTCGATCAGTCGGGCTTCCCGGTCCGCGACCCGGCCCTGCGTGACGATGAGGTCAATCATTGATCAGTGTCCTCTTCCGAGTTTTTCGTGGAATTCCGCCCGGCGGAATTCCGTGGTCCGTGGTGCACCCGGCCCGGGCCGTGCTTCAGGGCTCGCGGGACAGGAAAGGGCATTTGTCGGTCCGCTCGGCGTTCTCCTCGATCAGACCGTACTGGAGCCATTCGACGCCGCCGGCGCCGTAGGAGCCCAGTTGCCAGGAGTGCGCGGCGCCGTCGTAGCGGGCGATTCTCCTGCGGATGTTCGAGCGGACCTTGCGGCCGCTCGGGGTGTCGCCCGCGAAGATGTCGAACCGTTCGCGCGGGTTGATGACGAGAATGAAGTGGTCACCCAGATTCCGGCTGCGGCGCACCTGGTGCGCGGGGCTGCTCATGTTGCAGAACAGCGGCATGCCGTTGAAACACATCGACCAGGAGTCGGAATGCGGATCCGTGCCGACTTCGGCCGGCCAGGGTGCGGGGTCGATCTCGTGCAGCTCCTGGAGGACCCGCCAGCCGAAGGCGTGGTACTCCTCGACGGACCGGGCCGCCACGGCGTCCGGTAAGAATGCGGCGATCAGTGGATATGAGGTGTCCAGGCTGCCGTCCCAGGCTCTGGACAGTTCGACGTACTCCGCGAGGCCGTCCGCCAGGTGCTGGAGGCCGCCTCGGGCGGTGTTCTCCACGAAGACGAATCTCAGCAACTGTTTTCGGAATGCATTCCGCGAGAAGACGCAGGGAAAACCGGGATCGGCCAGCCTGGATTCGACGTCGCGCAGGACTTCGCGGTGCCAGTCGGCACCGACGGCGCCGACCTGTGCTTGAGGGATGATGATCGAGTGCTTCTCTGACTTCTCCAACTAAGGCGTCCGTTCCTCACTGGAGGGCCCGCACTTTCGTCAGCGGGTGCTTCGTCAGCCGCGCGGGCTGATATGAGCGCAGCTCAGCGTCGCGAGGGAACAGGACAGCCGGCGACCGATGATGTCTTCCGAGCCAGCAGGCGGTGAAATGTATCGAGTGAGGTTCCCCGTTGCCACATTCGATCTCCGCTCCTTAACCAGCTTATTGCGGCCATTGGGCGTAACGAGACGCTACCCTGTCACGCCCCTAGATCACCAGTCAAGACTTGTCCGGTCGCCGAGACGGAGATGATCTCCGTGCGATGTTCTTCGTGGCACATACAGAACAGGGGGTGGGAACGTTGTGCCAAATGGCTTGTTTTGGTTACGAATCAGGGCCGCGCCGTCCTATTGATATGTCCGGTTTTTCACCTGCTGGCCGGAACGTGGAGTTGTAAGGAACGGTGAGCGCTATCGCATGATGTCGGGTATCGCTACTGGTCAGCCGGGCGGCGCCGAGCACGGGTCACCCAGCCGGCGGGCAAACCCGCGAGCACATCGAACAGCCCGTCGAAAGAACCGGTCAGGCCACCTTGACAGGAGTCACCCCGCGTGGCGGTGCGGTCACTGCTCCGCGACGACGGCGGCGAGGCGGCGCACGGCGTCGTCGACGTCGGCGGCCGAAGGCGCCGCCACGTAGCTGATCCGCACGTGTGGCGCACTGCTGTCCGTGGGGTAGTAGTTGTCCCCCGGGGTGAGGGAGACGCCGCAGGCCAGTGCCGCCGCCACCAGCTGCCCGCCGTCCAGGTGGCCCGGCAGCGCCACCCAGAGGTGATAGCCGCCGTGCGGAACAACGGCGAGGGACTGCGGGCCGAACGTCGCCGAAACCGCTTCGACTGCGACCTTTCGCCGGTGTTCCAGGGCCGATCCGAGCGTGGCCAGCGCGCGTTTCCACCCGGGCGCGGTCACCACGTCGAGCGCGGTGTACTGCAGTGGTGCGGGGACGAACATGGTGTCGATGACATGGGCGGAGCGCAGCCTGGCCATCACCGGGCCGCGGGCCGCCAGCGCACCGACCCGCAGGTTCGGCGAGGTCACCTTGGTCAGCGAGCGGATGTGCACGACCGTGCCGTCCGGGTCGTCGGCGATCATCGGCAGCGGGGGCGGCCCGGCGTCCGCGTGCACCATGTGGCGGGCGAAGTCGTCCTCGACGACGAAGACCCCGTGCCGGCGCGCGATGGCGCGGATCTCCTGCTGCCGGCCCACCGAGAGGCTCGCGCCGGTCGGGTTCTGGAACAGCGGCTGGACGATGACCAGACGCGCCCGGGTGCGGGTGAGCGCCTCGTCGAGGTAGTCGGGCCGGATCCCCTCGTGGTCGAGCGGGACCGGGATCGTGCGCAGTCCCGCGGCGTGCGCCGCCGCGATCGTGCCCGGGTAGGTCGGCGACTCGATGACGACCGGGTCGCCCGGCTGGCCGAGCGCGCGCAGGGTGGTCGCCAGCGCGCTCTGTCCCGCACCGCACACCAGGACGTCGTGGCGGCCGAGCCCGCCGCCGATGTCGGCGGCGAACCAGTCGCGCAGCTCGGTCACCCCTGCCACGGGCGGGCGGTCCCACGCCTCCGAGCGGCGCGCGGTGCGCGACAGCGCGGTACCGAGGGTGGCGAGCGGCTGGAGCTGGGGGTGCAGGTAGCCGCCGTTGAGATCGACGACGTCCGGCCCCGAGGTCGAGAGCGTTCCGAGCAGCGCGGGCGTCTTGAAGCCGCGCGGGGTGCCGGCCGAGGAGTCGATGCGGTTGGTCAGCTCCAGGGCCGCCTCCTGCCAGGAGGTGTCCCCGACCCGGGTCACCGGACGCGACTCGGTGCGGTAGGTGCCGGCGCCCGGACGGGAGACGATCAGCCCGCGCCGGGTCAGCAGGGCCAGCGCCTGCGAAACCGTAGTAGCGCTCACCCCGAACCGGCGCACCAGCTCGCGGTGCGTAGAGATGCGGGTCCCGGCCGGTAGCCCCTCGATCTCGCGGGCGAGGATGCCGGCCAGCTCCTGCGAACTGCTACTGTCATTCATGAAGACAGATCGTAGCGCTATCGCCCCGGCCGCAGTATCGCCACTGCCGCAGACCGTGTCGCCGCTGTCGAAGGGCACCGTGTTCGCCCTGCTCGGCGTGCTGAGCTTCTCCTTCAGCTTTCCCGGCACGGTGTGGGCACTGGACGGGTTCGGCCCCTGGAGCGCCGCCGGTGTCCGTGGCGTGCTGGCCGCCGTCATCGCGATCTCCGCACTCGTCGCCACCCGGGCACCGATCCCGGCGCGCGCCGACTGGCCCGCCCTCGCGGTGGTCGGCGGCGGCTGCGCGATCGGATTCCCGCTGCTCACCACGCTCGCCCTGCAGACCTCCTCCACCGCGGACTCGGCGGTCGTCATCGGCGCGCTGCCGATGGCCACCGCGACCATCGCGGCGCTGCGCACCCGGCGCTATCCCTCGAAGAAGTTCTGGATAGCGGCCGGCGTCGGTGCGGTCACCGTCATCGCCTTCGCCCTCTCGCAGAACCACGGCGAGCCGACGGTCGCGGACCTCTACCTCTTCGCCGCGCTGCTGGTCTGCGCGGCCGGCTACGCCGAGGGCGGGCGGCTCTCGGCCCGCATGGGGGGCTGGCGCGTGATCGCCTGGGGCGTGGTGGCCGCCGCTCCCGTCAACCTCGTGGTGGCCGCCTGGGCGCTGCCGCACGAGCCGGTGCACCTGACGGCGAAGGCGATCGCCGGCATGGCCTACATCGCCGGCATCTCGCAGTTCGGCGGATTCGTCGTCTGGTACCAGGGCATGGGCCTGATCGGCGTCGCCCGGGCCAGCCAACTCCAGCTGGCGCAGCCGCTGTTGACGCTGGTCTGGGCCGTGCTGCTGCTCGGCGAGCATGTCAGCCCGGCCGTGCCGCTGACCGCGGTGGTCGTGCTCACCTGCATCGTGGTCACCCAACGCGCCCGGGCGGCCTAGGCCGTGTCTCACAATTCGCGTCGGATCAGCGCGCGGCTCCCCCAGCCTTCGGCCGGGAGGTACCCCCACCACCCAGCCTGGCGGCTGGGTGGCGCCCGGCTGGGCGTGCCGGCGAAGCGTCCTCGTACTGGGTCGTACGTGGATGATTCGCCGGTGCGTCCAGGCGGGATGCCCGGCGTCGCGCGCCTGGCGGGAATTGTGAGACACGGCCTAGGAGTTGCCCGGTCGCTGGCGGGGTGCCCGCCAGGGCTCCCCCGACTCCCCCACCGACTCTTCCAGTTCCTCCAGCCTGCGGCCCCTCGTCTCCTTGAGGAACCTGACCGCGAAGGGGACGGAGAGCGCGGCGAAGGCGGCGTAGACGATGTAGGACGCCGTCAGGTTCCACTGCGCCATCAACGGGAAGCTCACGGTGACGGCCCAGTTGGCCAGCCACTGGAACAGCACCGCCACGGCCAGGGCCAGGGCGCGGAGCCGGTTGGGGAACAGTTCGCCGAGCAGGACCCAGAGCACCGCGCCCCAGGAGAAGGCGAAGCACAGCACGAACGCGTGGGCGGCCACCAGCGCCACCTGGCCCTGCAGCGCCGGCAGGGCCAGGTGGCCACCCGATCCGCTGCCGCCGCTGAACGCCCAGGCGACCGCGGCGAGCGAGACGGTCATGCCGACCGAGCCCGCGACGATCAGCGGCTTGCGGCCGACCCGGTCGACCAACGCGACGGCGATCAGGGTGCCCACGATGTTGGTGACGGACGTCGACAGGCTGATCAGCAGGGAGTCGCTCTGGCTGATGCCGGTCGACTGCCACAGCACCGAGGCGTAGTAGACGATCACATTGATGCCGACGAACTGCGAGAGCACCGACAGCCCGATCCCCAGCCACACCACCGGCAGCAGGCCGAAGCACCCGCCGCACAGGTCGCGCAGCCGCGGGCGGGTGGCAGCGGAGCGGCGGAGCGAGGCGCGGATGTCCTCGATCCGGTCCACCGCCTGCTCGCCGCCCTCCAGCCGGGCCAGCACGGCCGCAGCCTCCGCCACCCGACCGCGGGCCGCCAGCCACCGGGGGGACTCCGGGATCCGCAGCGTCAGGACGAGGTAGGCCAGCGCTGGCACGGCGCAGATGCCCAGCATCCACCGCCAGGCCGGCAGGCCGCCCAGCCCGCCGGTGGTGTCGCCGCCGGCCGCGCAGGTCAGGGCGTAGTCGACCAGCTGGGAGCAGCAGATGCCCAGCACGATCGCCAACTGCTGGAAGGAGCCGTAGCGTCCGCGTCGGGCGGGCGGGGCGATCTCGGTGATGTAGGTCGGGGCGATCACCGAGGCGATGCCGATCGCGATCCCGCCCAGCACCCGCCACAGGGCCAGGTCCCACAGGGCGAAGGGGAACAGCGAACCGACGGCGCTGATCACGAACAGCACCGCCGCGATCTGCATGACCCGCAGGCGCCCCAGCCGGTCCGCCAGCGCCCCGCCCGTCCAGGCGCCCGCCGCCGCGCCGAGCAGGGCGGCGGAGACCGTCAGGCCGATCGCGGCGGTCCCGGCGTGGAAGTGGCGTTGGATCGCGGTGATCGCGCCGTTGACGACCGCGCTGTCGTATCCGAAGAGGAAACCCGCCATCGCGGCCGCACCGCAGACCAGCGAGACCCGCTGCCTCCGGACCCCCGGGGCGCCGTGGGCACCGTGGGCACCGGAACGGATGTCGGCCGAGGTCGTCATCGGTGCTCGTCCTCTCGGTTCGCGGGCTGCACGGGTGTGCCCCCGGACCGGGCCCGCCGCCGTTCACGCGGCGCGGTTCCCGACCCGGGGGCAACCGACGGGTCACTCTCGCCATGACCCTCACCCCACCGTACGAACGCCCTCGCGCTGCGGCGGTCAGCCGATCGGTGGACCGCAGGGAGGAGGCGCGGCGCCGAGCACACCGGCACCGGAGCCGGAGCAGCGCGGACCCGGCCTGCGGGGCTTCACCGTCGGGCCGGCGACTTCGCCGTCGGGACGGTCCACCGGGCGGGCGTTCCCGAGCAACTGCCGGCGGTCAGCGTGGCGCCGGAGGCCCGGAAGCACTTCTTGCCGGTCTGGATGTCCGAGATGGTCCCGCTGGGATTGGCCGACCACTGCTGGGTCGGTCCGCCGGTGCAGGGCTTGAGCAGCAGGCTGCCGCCGGACATGTCGGCGCACAGCCCGTTGCGCTGCAGGAAGGTGCCGTCGAAGCTGAACTGCTGCTCGGCTGCGCCGGAGCAGGTGGCCATCCCCAGCCGCACGCCGCTGCTCGCGCTGTTGTGCGGGTCGTCGATGCAGGTGGCCGTCGAGGCGTTCTTGTACGGGCCCACGGTGACGGTCGGTTTGGCGCCGCCGTAGCAGCCGCCGGTCGCGGTGTTGAAGATCGGGGCGGAGTCGTACGGCTCGCCCGAGGGCGGATCAATGACCACCGGCTCCATCGACGGGGTGTTGTCCGCGGTGTAGTCGGTCAGCGCGTTCTCGCACTCGATGGCCTTCATCGGACTTCCGCCCTTGCCGCCGAGCCAGAGGTCGAAGTGGGCGAGCTTCGGCCCGCCGTTGGGGCCCTTGCCGCTCCAGTCGGCGCTGCACTCCTCGCAGCCGTCCTCCATGACGAAGTACTTCCCGACCCGCGGGACCCAGATCCTGGTGCCCGGCGCGATCTCGGCCTTGTCGCTGGCGAAGGTGATCGGGTCGGCGTAGGTGCCGGTGCCGCCGGCGGTGCTGTGCAGCGTGGGGTAGGAGATGGCGCCGCCCGGCGGCGTGTTGTCCCACCAGCCGTAGAAGGTCAGGAAGGTCTGCTGGGTCGTGGCGTGCGTCGTGGCGTGCGTCGTGGCGTGACCGGCGGCGCCGGTGCGGGCCGCGGCGATCGGCGCTCCGGCCAGCAGAGCTGCGAGGGTCATGACCAGGGCGGTACAGGCCGTAGTGACGATCATCGTCAGCGTGCCTCTGCGCATGGGTGGGCCTCCAGGCCGTCGGGTGTCCAGGCTGGCCAACTTCCTTGACGTAGCAGCGTCGTCGTCCTGTGGGGTACGCGTCAATAGTTGTTAGGAAGTTTTCCTAACTGATCTCTCACAGGCGCGATGCCGACCGGCGTCCGCCGGACAGGCCCTAGGAGGCTCGTGAAGATCTTGGGTTCTGGCCTCGCCGCGCGAGCGGCGGGGCCAGACTGCTTCTTGTGGCGATGGGTGAGTGGTCCGGGGAGACGGTCGGGCCGGATGTCTGGGAGACGTGCCGGGGGTTGATCCCGGTGGGCAGCGTGTTCGCGTTCCTGGCCGAGCACCGTGGTGAGTTGTTCCCGGCGGTGATGTTCGCGGACATGTACCCGTCGGCGAACGGGCGGCCGAGCATGCCGCCGCAGATCCTGGCCGCGGCGATCGCGCTGCAGGCCCTGCACGGCCTGTCGGACTTCGAGACGGTCCAGGAACTGCGGTGCGACCTGCGGTGGAAGGCCGCGTGCGGACTGGGCCTGAACGACACCGCGTTCGACCCGTCGCTGCTGGCCTACTTCCGGCGCCGCCTGGCCCGCTCTCCCCGGCCCAACCGGATCTTCGAGGCCGTGCGGGAGGTCGTGCGGGCCACCGGTGTCCTCAAGGGCAAGCACCGGCGGGCGCTGGACTCCACCGTGCTGGACGACGCGGTGGCCACCCAGGACACCGTCACCCAGATCATCGCCTCCGTCCGGGCGGTGATCCGCGAAGTCCCCGGCGCGGATACGGTCGCGGCCGTGCACTGCACCGCCCACGACTACACCGACCCGGGCAAACCCCGCATCGCGTGGAACGACGAGCAGGCCCGAGCCGACCTCGTCGACGCCCTGGTCGGCGACGCGCTGCGGCTGCTCGGGCACCTGCCCGAGCAACAGCTCGGCGAGAAGGCCGCGAACGCGGTCGGCCTGCTGGCCCTGGTCGCCGGGCAGGACGTCGAGCCCGCCGAGGACTCCGACGGACGCGACGGACGCTGGCGCATCACCCGGGGCACCGCCCACGACCGGATGGTCTCCACCGTCGACCCCGAGGCCCGGCACGTGCACAAGACCCGCACCCACCGGCAGGACGGCTTCAAGGCCCACCTCGCCATCGAGCCCGAGACAGGGTTATACACCGCGGTCGCCCTGCGGCCCGGCGCCGGAGCAGAACACCACGAGGCCGCCGTCGGACTCGACCTGCTCGCCGACGAGGACGCCCCGGTGGACGCCTTCGCAGACACCGCCTACTCCACCGGCGACGCCCGCCAGGCCCTGGAACAGCAAGGGCACCGACTGTTCCTCAAACCCGCCCCACTGCGGGCAGCCGTCCCCGGCGGCTTCACCCTCGACGACTTCACCATCGACACCACCGCCGCCACCGTGACCTGCCCCGCCGGACACACCGTCCCGCTCTCCGACCCCGGCGGCCGCCACCAGCAGCGCAAGGCCACCTTCGCCGGCCTGTGCACCGGATGCCCCCTGCGCGAGCGGTGCACCAAGGCCAGGGCCGGACGCACCCTGACCATCCGCCCGCACCACGACCTCCTCACCGCCGCCCGCCGCCAGGCCGCCACCGACCCCGACTGGCAAGCCGACTACCGCCGCTGGCGACCACCCGTCGAACGCGCAGTCGCCTGGATCGTCCACCGGGGCAACCGCAGACTCCGCTACCGCGGCACCATCAAGAACGACACCTGGCTCCACACCCGAGCCGCCGCCCTCAACCTCCGCCGCCTGATCAACCTCGGACTCACCCACACCGGCAGCACCTGGCAACTCACCCCGGCAACCAACGCATAACCAGAGGGGCAGCCCGGCCTACGGCCGGACAGCCCCTCAACAAGATCTTCACGAGCCTCCTAGGCTCGGGCGCATGGGTGTCGAGGAGCGGGAGAGCGTCGACGGGGTCCGGGTGCCGGTGCCGCCGTTCGACTCGTACGCGGAAGCGCAACGCTTCCACCGGCTGCTGCTGCTCTTCCTGCGGGATCTGAAGGAGGCGGGCGAGCCGATCAGCAGGCAGCAGTACCTGCTCGCCGGGGTGGTGGACCTGCACGGGCCCGCCGCGGCCTCGGCCGACCGGGCACCACAGGCGCAGCAGCCGTGCTGTGCGCTCTGCGGCACGCCCTACCCGTGCCGGACCGTGCTCGCGGTGGCCGTCGGGGCCGGGCTGCCCATCGCGTGGTCCGCTCCCGCCGAGGTCGTGCCCGTGCTGCGGGACGCGGGTCTGCCGCCCGGGCCCGGGGGCGAGGTCACGGCGGAGAGCGTCGCCTGGGAGCGGGGCTGGGGCGCGCGGCGCGAGGCCGGCGGCGGCTGGGAGATCGGGATCACGATCGACCGGGGCGAGGTGGCGACCGTGAACGTGCCGGACGACGCCGCGATGGCCCGTTACCTCGCCGACCGGGCGGGCCCGGCGAGCCCGTTCCCGTACGGCTGGGTCGAGGACCCGGCGCAGGTCGCCGCGGTGCGCCCGGCGGCCTACACGCAGGCGGCGCAGTGGCGCGAGCAGGCCGGACTGCCGTACCTGACGGAGCACCAGGCGTTCGGGGCCCCGCCCGCATGAGGCGGCCCGGGGCAGGCCGCGGACGGTCGGGGGCGGGCGTCAGTCGTCCATGGCACCCTCCACGACCCACCACAGGACGCAGGCCAGCGGGCCGCCGACCGCGCCCATGACCACCGCGATCCACAGCATCCCGTAGGCCCCATCGGTCACGGGCGACCGCTGCGGGTGAACGGGATCGATCCGCACGTTCACCCGGTGGCCGTCGGGCCACTGGTCGGAGGCCCCCTCCCGGGTGCTGTAGTCCCGCCCGTCCACCGACCAGTGGTAGCGGCAGTCGAACCCGCTGTCGGGGCCGCTGGTGCAGTCGGTGACGGTGGCCGGCACCCGCAACGTGGCCCGCCGGTCGCGGTCGTGCTCGTGGAGCCAGCCGCTGAGGCCGAAGGCGAACAGGCCGCAGAAGACGGCGAGCAGCAGGGCCATCAGCGCGTGGGTGAGCAGCGGGCCGGCGATCCGGCCGGAGCCCCCGCCCTCGCGCAGGAACGGGCGCACCGCCGCGGTCACCGCCATGACCGCCGCTGCGAAGCCGGCGCCGACCCAGCCGGCGTACCAGGTCTCCGACCCCCACGGTGTGAACGCCGTCAGCAGGGTGCCGGCCAACACGGCGGCGCCGGCCAGGCGTTGGAGCGTGCGCACGGCGCCGCGCGTCCACCGGCGCGCCCGGTCGGCCGGGTGCGGCTGGTCGGCCGGGGCCCCGGCAGTCGCACCGGTGGGCCGCCGGTCCTCGGGAGTGGCGGGTCGCTCGTCCTCGGTCGTGGTCACGGGCTCAGGCTGACAGAGCGCCGCGGCGGGCAACAGAAAGCAGCGCTAACCCCGGCTTTCGCCGATGCTTACGGCTGCGGGGTCGGCGACTGCGGGGTCCAGTCCTCGCCGAGCAGGCCGAAGAGCAGATCGTCGGTCCATTCACCCTTGATCCAGGTGTGGCCCGGACGCAGCCCCTCGCGGCGGAGGCCGACCCGCTCCAGCAGCCGGGCCGAGCCGAGGTTGCGGGCGTCGCACTCGGCCGAGACCCGGTGCAGGCCGCGCCGTTCGAACAGGTCCGACAGCACCGCGCGGACCGCCTCGGTGGCGTAGCCGTGCCCCTGGTGCCCGGCGGCGAAGGTGACGCCGAGCTCGGCCTGGCGCAGGTTCTCCGCCAGGCACACCCCCAGGTCGCCGACGAGCTCCCCGGTGGCCCGCAGCTCCACGGCGTACTGGAACCAGCCGGCCCGATCGGGGTCTCCCTCGGCGAACGTGCGGACCAGCTCGGCCGCGGTCGCCGGGTCGACGGGCGCGCTCCAGCCCTGGTAGCGGGCGATCTCCGGGTCGGACCGGTAGGCGGCCAGCGCGGGGGCGTCCGCGGCGTCGAAGCGGCGCAGCCGGAGGCGGGGCGTCCCGATCAGCTCGATCAACATGGCAGCAGCCTCTCACCCCCGTCACCGGGGCTGTGCAGCAGGGCGGTTGGGAGCCCGGCCCCGGTGACCTCCGGCGCTACTCCCCCGCCTCTGCCGGCGCCCCGTCGCCGCTGCGACCGGCGGTGGGCAACTGGTCCTTGATCAGCTGCATGACCGAGCTGTCGGTGAGCGTGGTGACGTCCCCGAGGCTGCGGTGTTCGGCGACGTCGCGCAGCAGTCGGCGCATGATCTTCCCGGAGCGGGTCTTCGGCAGCTCGGGGACCACGAGGATCTCGCGGGGCCGGGCGATCGGGCCGATCTCGGTGGTGACGTGCGCGCGCAGGTCGTCGGCCAGGCCCTGGCCGCCGTCCCCCGCATCGGCCCGCAGGATGACGAAGGCGACAATGCCCTGCCCGGTCGTCGCGTCCGTCGCGCCGACCACCGCCGCCTCGGCCACCTTCGGGTGCGAGACCAGCGCCGACTCGACCTCGGTGGTGGAGATCCGGTGGCCGGACACGTTCATCACGTCGTCCACCCGGCCGAGCAGCCAGATGTCGCCGTCCTCGTCCTTCTTCGCGCCGTCGCCCGCGAAGTACAGCCCGGGGAACTGCGACCAGTAGGTGTCGAGGTAGCGCTGCCGGTCGCCCCAGACGGTGCGCAGCATCGCCGGCCACGGCTCGGTGAGCACCAGGTAGCCGCCCGCGCCGTTGGGCACCGGGGTGCCCTGCCCGTCGACCACCTCGGCGCCGATGCCGGGCAGCGGGCCCAGCGCCGAGCCGGGCTTGCAGGTGCTCAGTCCCGGCAGCGGGCTGATCATCTGGGCGCCGGTCTCGGTCTGCCACCAGGTGTCCACCACGGGGCACCGGTCGCCGCCGATGTTGTGCCGGTACCAGATCCAGGCCTCCGGGTTGATCGGCTCACCGACCGAGCCGATGATCCGCAGGCTGGTCAGGTCGAAGCGCTCCGGCACCTGCCCGCCCCACTTCATGAAGGTGCGGATCGCGGTCGGGGCGCAGTAGAGGATGCTGACCCGGTACTTCTCGACGATCTCCCACCAGCGGCCCTGGTGCGGGGTGTCGGGCGTGCCCTCGTACATCACCGAGGTGGCGCCGTTCGCCAGCGGGCCGTAGACGATGTACGAGTGGCCGGTCACCCAGCCGATGTCGGCGGCCGTCCAGAAGACGTCCTGCTCGGGCTTGAGGTCGAAGACGGCCCAGTGCGTCCAGGCCACCTGGGTCAGGTAGCCGCCGCTGGTGTGCAGGATGCCCTTGGGCTTCGCGGTGGTCCCCGAGGTGTACATGATGTACAGCGGGTGCTCGGCGTCGAACGGCTGCGCCTCGTGCCGCGGCGACTGCCGGTCCACCAGTTCGTGCCACCACAGGTCCCGGCCCGGCGTGAACGGCACGTCCTGGCCGGTGCGCCGGACCACGACCACGTTGCGCACCTGCGGGCAGTCGGCCACGGCCTGGTCGACGGCGGGCTTGAGCGCGGCGGCGGTGCCCTTGCGGTAGCCGCCGTCGGCGGTGATCACGACCCGGGCGTCGCAGTCCAGGATGCGTCCCTTGAGCGCGTCGGCCGAGAAGCCGCCGAAGACGACCGTGTGCGGCGCCCCGATCCGGGCGCAGGCGAGCATCGCGACGGCGGTCTCGGGGATCATCGGCATGTAGATGGCGACCCGGTCGTCGGCCTGCACGCCCAGCTCGGTCAGCGCGTTCGCCGCCCGGCAGACCATGTCCTGGAGGTCCGCGTAGGTGATCGTCCGGGTGTCGCCCGGCTCGCCCTCCCAGTGGAAGGCGACCTTGTCGCCGTGTCCGGCCTCGACGTGCCGGTCCACGCAGTTGTGGGCGACGTTGAGGCGACCGCCGACGAACCAGCGGGCGAACGGCGCCTGCGACCAGTCCAGCACCTGGGTCCAGGGCTCGGCCCAGGTCAGCCGGTCCGCCTGGGCGGCCCAGAACGCGAGCCGGTCCTGCCGCGCCGCGCGCACCGTCCCGGCCGTGGCGTTGGCCGTCGCGGCGATCTCCGCCGGCGGGGGGAAGCGGCGCTCCTCGCGCGACAGGTTGGACAGGATCTGGTCACTCATCGCCACTCCTCAGGTGCTACCGGGGCCCCGGAGCCGGGCTGCCCTCGTGCCCGCCGAGCGGCACCACCGGCAGGACGGTCCGTTTGAAGGTGCTGTTGGTGACGATGGCGAAGGAGGCGTACCAGGCGACCGCGGCGGTCACCAGCCCGGCCCAGCCGCCGACCTTCGTCCAGGTGTCGGACTGCCCGAAGGCGCCGATGGTCAGGAACAGGAAGGTCAGGTCCAGCGTGACGAAGACCGCGAGCACCGCGGCGGTCGTGCGCGCGGCGGCCACCGCCATGTAGGCGGTGAAGATGGTCCAGGCGAGCAGGAAGAGGCCGGTCGCCTGGTAGAGCTGGTGGACCCGGAGCAGATGCGGGACCACGGTGCGCACGAATCCCCAGTAGGCCAGCCAGAAGGCCCCGAAGGAGGCGAAGGCCGTGGCGGCGAAGGTGTTGCCCCGCCGGAACTCCCACATGCCGGCGAGGATCTGGACGAGGCCTCCGTAGAAGAAGGCCAGCGGGAGCACGACGGTGATGACGGACTGGCTGACCAGGCCGGCGTTGAAGCAGCTGAGCACGAAGGTGGTCATCGCGAAAGCCGCGAGACCCAGGGCACCCGGATCGGCGATCGTCACCGCCGCCGGCGGCGGAACGGGTGCGGCCGGTGGACCCGGCGGGACTGGAGGAACCGCGGATTCCGCATCCGTGCGGCCAACGTCTGCCACGATGACTCCTCTCCCGCGGCGTGCCGGTCACCCGCTCCGCCGGTCGGGCTGTTCCGCTCCGGCGGCGGACGCGGCGCCGGTGGACGACGCAGCGGTTCTTTCCGGCGCCCACCGGGTGGGCGGGCGTCACGCATCGAGTGCTGCCGGACCACGGGTACGCGGCGCGGCACCTTCCATTCTCCATCCGATATGACCGGTGCCACATCCGCTGTGGACGGCGTTCGCTGTGGACAGCGCTGCGCACGCACGCGGCCACCCGCCGGGGTCCGACAGGTGCTCCCCCGCGTGCAGGTCCCGTGCCCGGTCGACGCCACCGCGGCTGGAGTGCCGGATCGCCGCGCTCACCCGGTACCGGCCGGCCAGCAGCACCGGATCGCTGCGCCGGCGCCCGTGGCCGTGGCCGCCAGGCGCGGGTGTGGGCGTGGGTGTGGGCGCGGGGAACGGGCTGGGCGCCCAGGACGGCGGCGCGAACCGCGGGTTGCGCCGGTCGACGGTTGACGTACCGTCAGGTGCGAACACCCGTCCCTCGTAGAACCCTTCGTCGTTCAGCTCGCGCGGCCGGGCGAAGCAGCCTCGCGCCAAGTCGCCGCCCTGCACGTGTATCTGACTCACCGTAGGGGGGTTTTCCGGTTCTGCCGCGATCGGGGCGGAGCAGCGCCTACCCTGGCTGTCATGTTCATCCTGGAGCTGACCTACATCGCACCCCTCGAGCGCGTCGACGCCGCCCTCGCGGAGCACAACGACTGGCTGGACGCCCACTACGCCTCGGGCACCTTCCTCGCCTCCGGCCGGAAGGTGCCGGCCGACGGCGGCGTGATCATCGCTGTCGGCGACGACCGGGCGAGGATGGAGGAGATCGCGAAGAGCGATCCGTTCACGGTGGCCGGTGTCGCCGAGTACGCGATCACGGAGTTCGGTGCGTCGAAGACCGCTCCGGCACTGGAGGCGTACCGCCAGGGCTGACACGCGGCGGTCGTTCGGCCACTACCCCATGCTGCTGATCCTCTCCGGCTTGATCACGAAGATCACCCGGACCTGGTCCCGGCCGCCGTACCACGGGTACGCCGTACCCAGGTACTTCTGCGCAAGCGCCTCGATGTGCTCGACCGCGCCCTCGGTGGTGACCTCGACCACCCGGCCGCGCACCTGGAAGTAGCGCGAGGGGTTGTCCGGGTGGGAGATCGCGACGGCCACCCGGGCGTCGCGGGCGATGTTCCTGGTCTTCAGGTGCGTCTGCACGCTGTTGATCAGCACGTGCTCGCCATCGGTGTCCACCCAGGTCTGGGTCAGCTGCGGCGAGCCGTCGGCCATCGAGGTGGCGAGGTAGCAGGTGCTGGGTGCCTTCAGCAGGTCGAGCAGTTCTTCGGGCAGGTTCACGGTGGCCTCCTGGAGGTCTGACGCTGCGCGGGCCCGGTGGCCTGCCCAGTTCGGTCGACGCGCAGCATACGAGCCGACGTCCGCGCGCGGAAACCCGGATGACCGCAGCCGTCCCCGTCCTCGACAATGGCGCGTGCTGATCGACCACTGGCCCCTGCTGGGCCTGCGTCTGACCACCCCCCACCTGGAGCTCCGGCTGCCCGGCGAGGACGAGCTCGCCGCGCTGGCCACGAGCGGCGGGGAGCAGGGATGAGCGCCAGGGACGTTCGCGTGTGCTTCATCGGTGACTCCTTCGTCCAGGGCGTCGGCGACCCGGAGTACCGGGGCTGGGTCGGGCGGGTGCTCCAGGCCGGCCGCGGTGACCTCACGGCCTTCAACCTCGGCATCAGACGCAACACGTCCGAGGACGTGCTGCGTCGCTGCTGGCCGGAGGCCACCGGCCGGACGGTGCCCGGCGCCGACAACCGGCTGGTCGTCTCGGTCGGCAGCAACGACACGGTCGAGGAGGACGGCAGCGTGCGCGTCGAGACGGCCCGCTGCCTGGAGAACCTGGCGGCGCTCCTCGACGGGAGCCGGAGCCGGACGATCGCCGCGCTGGTGGTGGGTCCCCCGCCGGTCGTCGACGCGGGCCCGTGGCAGGCCTGGCTCGCCGACCCGCCTCGGCACTGACACGGCAGTGGGAGGGGGTGCGGAGCCGGGGTGCCGGGGTCGGACCAGAGGTCGGCCGGCACGACGCCCACGGATCTGCCGCACGGATCGAGGAGGTGGCCCAGCAGCTTGTCCTGGCGGAGCATCACCGCCCGGTCGACGAACTCCAGGCCGGGGTGCCGGGTGGCCAGCTGCGTCTCGAAGCGCAGGACATCGGAGAGGGAGTGCAGGCTCGCTTCCACGAGGAGGTTGTACGGCCCGCTGACCGCGGCGCAGTTGCGGGTCTCCGGGCAGCGGACGAGCGCGTGACTCCGGTATCCGCAGCGGCACCGACGCGGTGAAGGCCCTCGCGCTGGGCGCCCGTGCCGTGGGCATCGGCCGCCCGTACGCCTACGGGCTCGCGGCGGCACCGCGGGCATCGTGCACGTGCTGCGCTCGATCCTGGCCGAGGCCGACCTGGCCATGGCGGTCGACGGCTACCGCGACCTCGCCGCCCTCACGCCGGAGGCGCTGCGCCGCACCCGGTAGCCCCAACGCCGGGCGCACCCCCGCTCCGCCCGGCGCCGCTTGACACTGCAAACATGGGATGTTCCCATGTTCCCATGTTCCCATGTTTGCAGTGCCGTGGAGGCTGGCAGCCCCGCGAGCAGATCTGCGGACGGACCTGTGCAACAGACCTGTTCCAACAGACCTGGGGAGGGCCCTCGATGCCACTGCGGAACGCCGCTCGCGCCAGCCTCGTCGATCTGGTGATCGAGCAGTTGGAGCGCCTGATCAGCGAGGGCGAGTGGCCGGTCGGCAGCAGGATCCCGGCCGAGCCGCTGCTGGTCGAACAGCTCGACGTCGGCCGCAACACCGTCCGCGAGGCGGTGCGCGCCCTGGTGCACACCGGTCTGCTCGAAGCCCGCCAGGGGGACGGGACGTACGTCCGCGCCAGCAGTGACTTCGGTGCGGCCGTGCAGCGGCGCCTGCGCCGCGCCGCCGATCTGGAGATGTACGAGGTCCGGGCGGCCCTGGAGCGCGACGCCGCCCGGTACGCCGCCCAGCGCCGCACCGAGGACGACCTGCGGGCGCTGCGGGCGGCGCTGGCGCGGCGCGACGACGCCTGGCGCGCCGGCGACGTGGCCGCCTTCGTGGACGCCGACGTCTCCTTCCACCGCGCGGTGGCCGCCGCCGCGCACAACGCCGTGCTGGCCGAGCTGTACGAGCACCTCAGCGACGCGCTGCGCTCGGCGCTGCGCGCGGTGGTCGACCAGCCGCTGCCCGACCCGGTGCGCCACCAGTTCGACGCCCACGCGGCCATCGTCGACGCCATCGAGGCCCGCGACGCCGACGCCGCGGAGCGCCATGCGCTGGCCCACCTGGCCGAGGCCATGGCCGCGCTGCGCGGGACGGACACCGACCAGCCGATCGACTCGACCGAGGAGCACCGTGCCTGACGACACAGCGGCCACGGCCGACGCACCCGCGAACACCGAAGCCACCACCACCACCACCGCCACCACCGCCACCACACAGCTGGGGGCGGGGCGGGGCCTGCTCTTCCTGGGCGTCGGCGTGGTCCTGCTCGCGCTCAACCTGCGCCCCGCGCTCGTCGCCGTCTCCCCGCTGACCGACACCATCCGGGCCGACAGCGGCATGTCGGCCACCGCGACCAGCCTGCTGACCGCGCTGCCGCTGCTCTGCTTCGGCCTGCTCGCCCCGCTCGCGCCCAGGATCGGGCGCCGGCTGGGGGTGGAGCGCGCGCTGCTCGCGACCATGGCGCTGGTCGGCGTGGGCACCGCGCTGCGGCTGCTGGACTCCGTCGTCGCGCTGTTCGCCGGCACGGTGGTCATCGGCGCCGGGATCGCGGTGGCCAACGTGCTGCTGCCCGGCCTGATCAAGCGCGACTTCCCGGGCCGGGCGGGCCTGATGACCGGCCTGTACTCCATGTCGCTGTTCGCCGGTGCCGCGCTCGCGGCGGGCATCACCGTGCCCGTCCAGCACGCCGCCGGACTCTCCTGGCGCACCACGCTGGCCTGCTGGGGCGCACTCGCCCTGGTCGCCGCCGTGGTGTGGCTGCCGCAGGCCCGCCGCCGCACCGCCGTCCCGGCCGCGGCGGCCGGGCAGGGGGCCCGGCCGGTGCGCGGTCTGTGGCGCTCGCCGCTGGCCTGGCAGGTCACCGCGTTCATGGGACTGCAGTCGCTCAACTACTACGCGGCGGCGGCCTGGCTGCCGAGCCTGCTCAAGGACGCGGGCCTGAGCGAGGGCGATGCCGGGTGGATGCTCTCCTTCTCCTCGCTGCTCGGCATCCTGGGGTCGTTCGTGGCCCCCGTCATCGTCGGCAGGCGGCTGCCCGCCGGGGTGCTGGCAGCCGTCGGCGCCCTCGGCTGCGCGCTGGGCTTCGTCGGGCTCCTGACGGCACCGGCCGGCGGCGCCTACCTCTGGATGGTCCTGCTCGGCCTCGGCCAGGGCGTGAGCATCAGCCTCGCGCTGCTGTTCATCGTGCAGCGCTCCCCCGACATCCGGCACACCGCCCAACTGTCCAGCATGGCGCAGTGCTTCGGCTACATCCTGGCGGCCAGCGGGCCGGCCGTGCTGGGTGCGTTGCACGACGCCTCGGGCAACTGGACACTGCCGCTGACGGTCCTGCTCCTGCTGCTGGTCCCGCAGGTCGCAGTCGGCTTCGGCGCGAGCCGGGACCGGCACGTGGCAGGGACGCCTTCCTGCTGATCAGCGGGTCAGCAGGAAGGCGTCTGCAGGTCAGCCGATCAGCAGGTCAGCCGATCAGCTGATCATCAGGAAGGCGTCCCACTCCTCGGGGTCGCTCGCGGGCGGCCCGGTACGGGTGTAGGCGTGCAGGGCGAGGGCTGCGCCTGCCGTCCCCTCCAGCAGGCCGGGCGGATCACCGGCGCCGAGTGCCGCGTCGAGCTGCTCCGCGACGGTGGCGGCGAGCGCGGGGAGGTGGGCCGCCAGCTCGGCGGAGGCGGACTCCTGCGCCATCCGCTGGGTGATCCGCAGCAGGCCGCCGGTGCCGTGGCAGAGCCCGGGGCCCTGGAGGTTCCAGCCGGACGGGTCGTGCAGCGTGTCCGCCAGGGCCGCGACGGCGGTGGTGCGCCAGTCGGCGCGGCTGCGGGCCGCGCCCGCCAGGAAGAGTGCGCGCGCCGCGCCAGGGGTTCCGTAGCACCAGGCCGCCCGGGTCGGCAGGTCGACCGGCAGGCGGCCGGCCTCCTCGTCCTCGACCCGCACGGTCATCGGCCAGGAACCGCCGATGCCGAGCCGCCTCCTGGCGGTGTCCCGGTCGGCGGCGGTGTCCAGGTCAGTGGCGGTGTCCGGCTCGGTGGCGGCGGATGCCGTCGGCGCGGTCGGGCCAGGTGTGCCAGGGACCCGCCGGGCGCTGAGCCAGCTCGCCAGCGCCTCGATCGCCTCGTCCTGGCCGGGCACCCGCACGCCGCGCAGCCGGGCCAGGGCCAGCAGGGCGAGCGGGCCCGGGATCCCGTGCGCCAGGCCCAGGTTGAGGTGCCCGCGGGGGTGGTCGGGATCAGGCCCTGGCCGCCCCGGTCCGCCGGCGGTCCACCAGCGGGGCAGCGCGCCGCCGGTCGGCTCGGTGAGGGCGACCAGCGCGGCGAGCAGCTCGGCCAGCACCGGCCCGTCCGGCTCCAGGGCGAGCAGCAGGCGGCCCAGGCCCGCCGCGCCGGAGACGGTGTCGAAGGTGTGCGAGCGCAGGCCCGTACCGGCGGCCAGGTCGGCACGGAGGTCGGCGACCCGCCCGGCCGCGGCCTGGCGGACCCGGGGGGCCAGCCCGTCCAGCAAGGTGCGGTACTCGCCGGGGCGCCGCGCCATGGTGCGGGCGGCGAAGGCGATCGCGGCGGCGCCGGAGTAGAGCCCGCCGCTTCGCATCGCCCCGGGCGACTTCGCGGCGGCCACCAGGTGCCCGTGCGCGGCACGGCGCAGCGCGGCGTCGTCCTCGCGGTCGGCCAGCACGGCCAGCGCGAGTGCGGTGCCGCTGTGGCCGGCCCCGAGCGAGTGGGCCGCGGCGGGTGGCGTGCCGTCGCCCTCGGCGGCCAGCCGGTCGGGCGCTCCGGGGCTGCTGAGCAGGTCGGCGACTGCGCGCAGCGGATCCGTGGGGTTCATCGCCGCTCCCGCGGGTTGGTGTGGCGCGAGCGGTGGGCCTCGACGGCGCCTCGGGCCAGGGCGTAGGCGCGGCGTTCGGACTCGCGGTCGATCCCGACCAGCCGATTGTGGCCCATGTGCAGCAGCGAGGCCAGCGCCGGGTCGGCCGACCTCTGGTCCAATCGGGCTGCGTACCGGGCGAGTTCGGTGGCCCGCCGCTGCCAGGCCTCGGTCAGCGCGGGGTCGGCGGGCAGCAGGCCGCCCGCCGGGCCGGACGGTCCGTCGGGGCCGATCGCCCGCAGCGCTGCCGCGCGCTGGGACCGGAACGCCTGGTGGTGCTGTTCCGACTTCGGATACATCGCCGCCAGCCATGCGCCGACCGCGGGCGCCTCGCCGGCTCCGGCGCGGCCGGCCAGGAAGGCCTGCGCGGTGCCGACGGCGTTCACCGCGGCCAGCAGGTCCCGGGAGAGCGCGCGCTCGGCCCGGGCCAGTCGCAGGGCCGCGAGCGCGACCAGGCTGTCGGCGTGGAAGACCCGTTCGGCGTCGGCGAGCACCTCGGCGCCGCCGTAGCGGTCGGTCTCCGGCGCGTAGCTCTCCAGGCGCAGGTCCGTGCCGAGCCCGGCCCGGCGCAGCTGCAGCACCCAGTCGTGCAGGCGGGGCAGCAACTCGGCGGCCAGCGCCGGTGGCGTGCCGTGGAAGCGCAGCCGCAGGTGCGGCGCCGAGTCCTGGTAGCGGATGAAGAACCAGCGGTCCACCTCGGCCGGCAGTGCGTCGACCAGGCGGGGCAGGTGCTCGACCAGGACCTCCTCGTGCCGTGCCTCGGCCACCGCGAGCCGGGCGAACAGCCAGGAGCTGCCGGGCAGTTCGACGATCCGCTCGCGCCGGGCCGGCAGCGGGCGGCGGGGGCGGGCCACCGCCGGGCCTCTCGGGGTCCGGCGCAGCGGGACCACCAGCTCGGCGGTCCGGGCACCGTCCGGTCCGCACAGCCAGCCGCCGTCGCCGGCGGGGGCGAGTTCCTCCTGGAGCACGGTGTGCTCGGCGGAACGCGCCTGGCTGTGCAACAGCCGCCGGTGCCACGGGAGATCGAGGTCCAGGCTGATCCGCTGGTCGCCGCTGATCAGCCGGACGGCGGCCGGCACGCCCCAGCGCCGGCGCCAGCGGACCAGCCCCTCCTCCCACTGCTCGAACGGGGCCGAGGCCGCCGGGACGGGCGCGGTCAGCCGCCAGGTGGCCGGTGCCAGCACCACCCGGCCCCGGCGGACCCGCGGCAGCACCGGCGCGCTGCTCGCCGCGCCCCAGTCCCAGGACTGCCAGGGCCGCTGCCCGGTCAGTGCCACCTCCTGCAGGAAGCGGGCCGCGTTGGGCGCGCCGCTGCGCAGGTTGAGCACGTGGTGGGCGGCGGCGCGGACCTCCCGGCCGAGGCTGCGGGAGTACACCGCGAGCCGCTCGGGATCGGCCAGCACGACCAGGTCGTCCAGGGGCAGCGCGCACGGGCCGCCCGGGTCGGCGAAGGCGCTGACCACCACGCGGTGGTCGAGCCAGCGCGGGGTCAGGGCGATGTTGGCGTGGCGCGAGCGGTAGGGGGTGAACTCCAGGTGCGCTTCGAGGGCGTCGGTGCCGTCGGGAGCGGCAGGTCCGGCGGCCTCGGCCAGCAGGGCCCCGCCGCTCGCCCCCTCGCCCGCGCCGGTCGCGTCCGCACCCGCACCGACACCGGCACCCGCACCGACACCGGCACCCGCGCCCGCACCGGCGCCCGCGAGGAGGGTGGCGAAGCGGCCGAAGGTGGCTCCGGCGCGGTCGCTGCCGACGACCGGGGAGAGCACCAGGCGGAAGTCCCCGGCGTCCAGCGCCGCCAGGGAGTCCGCCGCCAGTTCGGCGTACAGCTCCAGGGAGGCGGGCGGGGTGTCGGCGGCGCCGCCCGGCTCCTCGCGCGGCGCGACCAGCTGGGCCACCAGGGCGTCGTCCAGCAGCACTTCGGGCAGCAGGCCGCCCGGCTCCCGGTCGGCGAGGGCGCCCGCCGCCAGCTCGGCGAGCACCCGGTCACGGGCCGCGTCGGCGTCGCCGCGGCTCCGGGACGGCTGGGGGTTGGCGGCGCCGCGGGGGCCGGCCGGGCGCCGGTAGCCGGCCGGCGGCCCCAGACCGGTGTCCGGGTCGAGCAGTTCGGCCAGCCCGACCGGGCTGTCCACGCCGTACCGCTCGACGAACTCCGCGTGGTAGGAGCGCAGATGCTCGGGTGCGGTGGCCGGCGGCGACATCCGCCAGAGCAGCGCGGCGGTCTGCTCCAGTTCGGTGCGGACGCCGTCCGGCAGGACCACCTCGACGTCCAGCGCCAGGTCCGCGTGGAGCGGGCGGTCGGCCGGGGCGAGCCGGGTCATCCGGGCGCGGAGCTCGCGCAGCAGGTCGGTGGCCTGCCCGCGCGGCAGGGCTGCCGCGTGCGCCAACGCGCCGCGGATGGCCGCGAGTTCGGCGCGCACCGGGTGGCCGTCGGGTATCCGCTCCAGGACGTGGCCGAGCAGGTCGGTGCTGTCCGGCGGGGGCGTCAGGTCGGTGAGCAGGAACCCCTGGCCGACCAGCGAGCGGATCAGCGTGGCGACCGCCTCGGCCGGGGCCGTCGGGAATTCGGCGGTCAGCGCGGCGAACAGCTCGGTGTACCCGACCGGCTCGGCGGCGGTCCGGACGGCGGCGCGGACCACGGCGGTGGCCCGGACGGTGCGTTCGGTGAGCGGCTGCGCCTCGTCACCGGCGCCGGACCGGCGCTCGGACGAACGGCCGGGCAGGCGCTCGGGCAGGTACGGCAGGACCAGGCGGCCACCGCGCAGCCGGGCCTGCTGATCCACGGCCAGCCGCAGCCCGGGCAGCACCGCGGGATCGGTGCGCAGCCGGTCGAGCAGCGGGAGCAGCCAGCCGAGATCGGGCCGCAGGGCGCGGCGCTCGGCGGCGGGAGCGGCTTCGACACCGGCACCGGCTTCGGCCCCGGGCCAGCGCACCTTGGCCGACGGGCCGAAGCGCGCCGCCGCCACCGCTGCCATCAGCCCGAACGGGGTGGGCCGGGTGGCCATCCGCAGCCGGTAGCGGGTGACCGCCTCGGCCGCCCGGCGCAGCGCGGCCGGGCGGGGCGTGCTGCCCGCGGCGACCTGACCGAGCAGGTCGGACAGCGAGGGGCTGGACAGCTCGATGGCCTCGCGCAGGGCCGGATCGGCGGCCGCCTCGGCCAGGTGCGCGAGGAGGGCGTCGGCGTCCGGCCCCGAGGGTCCCGACGGCGCCGACGGCCCCGGGTGCACGGGGTCCGCCGGGTGCGCGGGGCCGGCCGGGGCCGGGTGGCGGCGTGAGCGCGGCAGGGCCGGCGTCCGCAGCAGGACCGGGCCGGTCGCGGTGAAGAGTCCGTCCTGCCGCGCTCCGTGCGTCTCGACCACTGTGCTCCTCGTGCCTCGTGCCTCGTACGTCGTGCCGCTGTCGGCAGCAGTGCCGTGTCGTCAGCGCGGGTCGCCTGCTGACGGCGGGTCGGGTCGTGTCTACCTCGGCGATCGAAAACTGTCCACTGTCGATCGAATGGTTTCGACTTTGGCTGAACTCGTCGATTCATTCGCGCAAAACCATTGCTGGGGCCATTCAGGACGCCTAACGTCCGCTGCAGCTCGCGGCACTCAGCCGCAGCACCGACGAAGGGAGGCCCCCATGGCCGACGACATGCTGGAGCTGTTCGACCTCGACGTGCAGGACGTGGTTTCGACCGAGCTGGCCGAGCAGGAGGAGTCCTTCATCAGCTTCTCGTGCGACGGTTCCTGCACCCGTCCGTGGTGTATCTGATCCATTAGCAGTACCGCACCACAGGGCGTGGTTGCCCAGGCCGTCCGTTCGGCCCGGGCAACCACGCCCTTGGCATGCCCTCGTCCGGCTCAGTCCCCCGCGGCCAGCGGTCCGTGGCCCGGCGCCGCGCCGTCGCCCCCTGCCGCCGGCAGCGGTCCCCGGGCGAGCCGCAGCAGCTGCTCCGGGGTCAGTTCGGCCAGCCGCGCACGGCCGAGCCGGAGCACCTCGGCGGCCGTGGCCAGCAGTTCTTCCGGCGTCGCCGGGCGCTCCGGCAACCCCTCCGCCCAACCTCCGCGGGCCAGCCAGCCGCCGACGGCACTGCGCAGCTGCCCCGTGCCCGCCTCCCGGATCGTGAAGGAGAGGTGCACCGCCAGGCCTTGATGGCCCGTCGCGGCGTGCGGGGCACCGCGCGGCACGTACAGGACCTCGCCCGGCCGCAGCACCGAGTTGTGCGCCACCGCGCCGGGCTCGGGGGCCGGCCCCGGGCGCCAGCGCCCGTCGGCCGGAGCCTCGTACACCGTCCACTCCTTCTCCCCCGCAAGCTGCACGACCAGCACGTCCGCGTCGTCCCGGTGCACGTCCAGCCCGCGTCGGCCCGCGCCCGTCGCGAAGCAGAACGCCTCGGTCCGGCGGCCCAGTTCGACCGCGATGTCGGCGGCCAGCGCGCGCACCGGCGCGTACCACTGGTCCAGCTGCGGCAGCAGCAGGGTGGCACCCTCGGCCAGCAGGGCGGCGATCCGGTCCGGATCGGCGAAGCCCTCCTCCCGGCGCCCCGCGACCAGCCGGGCCGTGCAGAACTCCGCAGGTGGGACGACCTCACCCGCCCGGACCATCTCGACGTAGGGCACCCGCAGCAGTCCGCCGCGCAGCACGGCATCGAGCTCGCTCGGCCGGGGCAGCCCCGCCGGCCACCCGGCGGTGCGGAACACCCTTGGCCGGCGCTCCCCCAGCACCTTCGCGAAGGCCTCGGTGTCCCCCACCAGTTCGGTCAGCACTCGTCCCATCGCCCATCCTTCCGTCCAGCAGCCCACCACCGGTCGACCGTCGCACAACTGACGGGTGAACGACTGGACCTGGTTCATCGCAAATCAGCCACCGGTCGGGAATCAGCCAGCTTCGTGCCGGAACGCGACGGGCGGACCGGCCGGCCGGCGGGACAGATCGGGCAGATGTGACACGGGTCACAGGCCGGCGCCGGCCGGATGTGCCCCTGAGTGCCCGGTCAGAGCAGCGGTGGCGCGTCGGGGGCCTCGTCCAGCAGGTGCGGCCCGTTGTTGCGGACGCTGTTGACGGTGGTGGGGACCGGCCGGACGGTGAGGTGGCCGCCGGCGGGGGTGTGCAGGAGCGGGCGGAGCCGGGCGGGCTCGGTGCGGTCGGGATCGAGCCAGGCGTCGAAGTCGTCCTGGTGGACCGCCAGCGGCATCCGGTCGTGGACGCGCCCGGCGTCGTCCGTGGCCCGGGTGGTGATGATCGTGGTGGTGGTCAGCCAGGCGAGCGGGTCGCCGTCGGGGCGGGTGGGGTCGCGCCAGAACTCGTAGAGCCCGGCCATCGCGAGCAGGGTGCCGTCGGCCGGCGCGATGAAGTAGGGCTGCTTGTAGGCCTTCCGGCCGTCGGCGGCCGGGACCGGGGCCCACTCGTAGTAGCCGTCGGCGGGCAGCAGGCAGCGCCGGGCGGCGAAGGCCTTGCGGAAGGCGGGCTTCTCGTGGACGGTCTCGGAGCGGGCGTTGATCATCCGCGCGCCCACAGCGGGGTCCTTCGCCCAGGACGGCACCAGTCCCCAGCGCAGCGGGCGCAGTTGGCGGGCGAGCTCGCCGGTGTCGCGGTCCAGGCGTTCGAGCACGGCCCAGACCGGGTCGGTGGGCGCGGTGTTCCAGCTGGGCGCCAGCGCCTCGGCCGGGTCCCAGCGGCTCACGCCGAACAGGGAGACGAGGTCCTGGGGGCTCGTGGTGGAGACGAAGCGACCGCACATGGCTCCAGCCTGCCACGCCCGCTGCTGCCGGGCGTCCCACCGCCCGGCGTGGCCGAAAAGGCCGTCTACCCCACCGACCCGGGGCGGAGAACCATGAGGCCCCACGCACGGCACCGGCGCCGTGCGCCACCGGAGGCCGGTCGTTTCCGGGCCGCTGCATCCGGTGCAGGAACAGGAGGAATGCGATGCCGTCGTACAGGCTCACGCTGACAGCGAGGCCGGGCCGGCCCTACCCGGACCTGGGGACGGGCACGGTCCCCGGTGGTCCGAGGCCGGTGCCCCTGACCCTCCACCACATCGTTCCGTTCAGCCTCTCGAAGGGCCTGGCCGCCCTGTGGAACGCCGTCGCCGCCGACGGCGCACTCTCCGCCGCGCAACCGCTGCTGAGCGCGATCGCCCTCAACGTCGACCGCTACGGCACGAACCTGGGTTCCGCCGACCGGGAGCGGGTCAAGACGATCGCCAACGGCATCAAGAACGGCACGATCACCCACAGCTCCACCGCCACCACCACGCCCGACGGTTGGGACAACTTCGCCCAGGTGTACGCCTGGCTCCCCGGCAACCTCTTCTGCGGGCCGACGGACCGGGCCGACGCACCGGCCAACGACGACTTCGACGCCCCGGCCCGGCTCATCATCGGCACCGGCGCGCAGTACACGACGCTCCAGACGGCCGACAGCAGGATCCGGCAGTACCTCGCGGACCGGAAGGTGGGCTATGCCGAGCAGGCCTACGACAGCCTCGGCACCGTCGCCCGGAGCAACCTCGCCTTCACGCCCTTCACCTCCACCCAGTGGACCTGGGACTCCGGCAGGAACCTGCCCAAGGTGAAGGGCTCCTGACCCGGGGCCCGAGCGCGAGGCACGAGGACGAACAGCAGTACCAGCGGGGCGGGCGCGACGAGTTCCGCGTCCCGCCCCGCTCAGTCCGCCAGGCGGGCGAGCAGCTCCGGGTGGCCGGCCAGGGCACCGGCGAGCACCTGGCGGGCGAGCGGCCGGTAGCGCCCGGTGTCCGTGCCGGCCCAGTCGATCGGACCGAACGGCGGCTGCGGGTCGTACTCGATGAGCAGCTGGATCTCGCGCGCCACCTCCTCGCCGGCCACCCGGGCGACCAGGTGGAGGGCCATGTCGATGCCGGCCGAGACGCCGGCGGCGGTGACGTAGCGGCCGTCCTCGACCCAGCGCTCGGCCACCGGGGTCGCCCCGAAGCGGGTCAGCAGGTCGCGGTACCACCAGTGGGTGGTGGCCCGGCGGCCCTCCAGCAGCCCGGCGGCGCCCAGCAGCAGCGAGCCGGTGCAGACCGAGCCCACCAGGTGGGCCCCGCTCGCGGCCTGACGCAGGCGCTCCAGCAGCTGCTCGTCGGCGAGCGCGGCGAGGGTCGGGGCCAGGCCGCCGGGAACCACCAGCGCGAACGGCTCGGGGACCTCGTCGAAGGTGTGGCTCGGCACGACCGCGAGCGGGGTGTCGGTCCCCATCGGCTCGATCCGCTCGCCGACCACCACGGTGCGGAAGCCGGGCGACAGGTCCCGCAGCGCTGAGCAGACCTGCAGCGGGCCCACCAGGTCGAGCACCGTGATGCCCGGGTAGGCGACGAAGGCGATGGTCCGGAGAGCGGTCCCGGGGTCCGCGGTCGCTCCGGTCTGGGTCTGGGTCTGGGTCTGGGACATGAGTTCGGCTCCTGGTGTGCTGCGTCGGCTCGTCCGGGGCCGGACGGCTGGTCCGGCCCCGGTCTCACCGTCGCCCACACCGCGCGCCGGCCGGGCCGAGCCGGGGCGTCGTGTCCGGAATCCTGTGATCCCTGTCCGTCGGACCTGCCCGTGAGCGCGCGCGAGCGGAATCGGGCCGGTGCAGTGCGTGCCGGTTCGATGCGTACCGGTTCGATGCGATGCAGTGCGGTTCGGTGTAGTTCGGTACAGGGCGGCAGATCAGCGGAAATGAACGCGGTGTGCCCGAAAGGACATCGCTACCCCTGATGACAATGTGACCTGCGGTTCAAGTTTGACCTGCAGTTGTAGAGTCAGCTGACGACCCTGGTACATGCCAGGTTCTGCACGCGCATCGCTTGATGGGGAGGATGCATGGCGCTCAAGCTGCTGGGCCCAGTCGAACTGGACCATGAAGGACGCTCGCTCGATCTCGGCGGACCACGGCAGCGCGTGGTCCTGGCGATGCTGGGACTGAACGTCAACCAGACCACCTCCACCGAGCAGCTGATCGACGCCGTGTGGGGCGACTCGCCTCCGGTCACCGCACGGGGTCAGATTCAAGTGGCCATCTCGACACTGCGCAAGCGGTTCGCCGAATCCGGCCGGCCGCAGGCCATCGGCACCCGCTACCCCGGCTACGTGCTCGAACTGGACCCGGCCAGTGTGGACAGCCTGGAGTTCGACCGACTGGTCGCCGTCGCCCGCGAGGAGAGCGCGGCGGGCGGCACCCTGCAGGCCGCGGCCACCCTGCGCACCGCCCTCGGACTCTGGCGCGGCCCGGCCCTGGACGGCGTGCCGAGCGACCTGGCGCAGCGCGGCGCCATCCGGCTCAACGACCGGCGGCTGACCGTCCTGGAGGAGCGCATCCGGCTGGACCTGATGCTCGGCCGGCACGGCGACCTCAGCGCCGAGCTGACCGCGCTGACCTGCCAACACCCGTTGCGCGAGCGGCTGTACGAGCTGCTGATGCTGGCGCTCTACCGCTCGGGGCGTCAGGCCGATGCGCTGGAGGTGTTCCAGCGGGCGCGCCGGGCGCTGACCGAGGAGATGGGCATCGAGCCCAGTCAGGAGCTGCGCGACCTGGAGCAGGCGATCCTGAACCAGTCCCCCGCACTCGACCTTCCCTCGACCGCCACCTCCTCGGCCACGCGCGTCCCTGCGCCCAGGTCGGCTGCACCCGAACCGGCGAAGGAGGCGGCTTTTCGTCTGACACCCCGTCAACTTCCGGCCAGCATAAGTGATTTCATCGGCCGTCGCAGTCAACTCGACGACATCAAGAAACTGATCGTACCGAACGCCCAGGAGGGATCTGCGGGCTACGCGGTGCCGATCGTGAACATCTGCGGTCCGGGGGGTGTCGGCAAGTCGGCGCTGGCCGTGCGCGCCGCACACGAGCTGGGTACGCACTTTCCGGACGGCCACCTCTACGCCGACCTGCGCAACCCGTCCGGGGACGGCCGGACCGAGACGCTGCTGGCGCGGTTCCTGCGGGCCGTCGGGGTACCGGCCAAGGCGGTGCCCGAGGACCTCCAGGAGCGGGCCGAGATGTACCGCAGCAGGCTGGCCGACAGCCGGGTCCTGGTCGTGCTCGACGGGGTGACCGACGCCGCGCAGGTGACGCCGCTCCTGCCGGGCAGCGCCAGCTGCGCGGTGATCGTCACCAGCCGGGTCCGGCTGGCGAGCGTGCCGGGCATCCACCAGGTGGACGTCGACGTCTTCGACATGTCCAACGCGCTCGACCTGCTCTCCGGGATCATCGGCCGCCCGCGCGTGGAGGCCGAACTCGACACCGCCGTCGAGCTGGTGAACCTGTGCGACGGCCTGCCGCTGGCGCTGCGGATCGCCGGGGCCCGGCTGGCCGCACACACGCACTGGCCGATCGAGCGGCTGGTGCGGCGGCTGCGCAACGAGCGCCGGCGGCTGGACGAGCTCAGCCACGGCGGCCTGGAGCTGCGCCCCACGATCAGCCTGACCTACCGGGCGCTGCCGCCGTTCGCGCAGCGGCTGTTCCGGTTGTTCGCCCTGGTGCAGGTGCCCGACTCGCCGGCCTGGATCGCGGCCGCGCTGCTGGACACCGACGCCACCACCGCCGAGGACACCCTCGACACGCTGGTCGAGGCCCAGGTGATGGACATCGTCCAGTACCCGAACTCACCGTGGCCGCGCTACCGGTTCCACGACCTGGTCCGCGCCTACGCGTGGGAGGAGTTGCTCATCAGGGAGCCGCGCGAGGAGCAGGAGGCCGCGCTGGCCCGCATGCTGGGCGGCTGGCTGGCCCTGGCCGAGGACGCCCACCGCAAGGAGTACGGCGGCGACTACACCATCATCCACGGCAGCGCGCAGCGCTGGCGGCTGCCCGAGTTCGCGACGGCCGGTCCGTCCGCCGGTCCGATGGACTGGTGGAGCACCGAACGGCGCGCGCTGGTGACGGCCGTCCGGCAGGCGGCCGACGCAGGGCTCGACGAGCTGTGCTGGGACCTGGCGCTCAGCTCGGTCACGCTCTTCGAGTCCAAGGGGTACTTCGACGACTGGGAGGAGACCGCCCGGCTGGCCCACGAGGCCGCGCTGCGCGCCGGCAACCCGGTCGGGCAGGGGGCGATGCTCTACTCGCTGGGGACCCTGCACATGTTCCAGGCCCACATCGAGCAGGCGCAGGACTACTTCGGCCGGGCCCAGGTCCTGTTCGAGACGGCTGGGCACGACCACGGGCGTGCCCTGGTACTGCGCAACTCCGCCTACCTGGACGGGCTGCGCGGCGAGCACGTGGCGATGCGCGAGAAGTACGACGAGGCGCTGACCGTGATGCGGCTGGTCTGCGACCGGATCGGCGAGGCGCACATCCTGCGCAGCCTGGCGGGCTGGTGGATGACCGCCGGCAGCATCGACCGGGCCCGCGGCATGCTGGAGCAGGCCCTGGTGATCTCCCAGGAGGAGAAGTGCCTGCGGGTGGAGGCCCAGGTGCTGCAGCGCTTCGCCGAGCTGTACCTGGCCACCGACCAGGTGCCGCAGGCCATCGAGGCGCTGCGGGAGGTGCTGCGGATCGTGCGGGACATGGGGGACCGGATCGGCGAGTCGTACGCACTGTACGGCCTGGGCACCGTGCGCCAGCGCGAGGGGCGGCTGGAGAGCGCGGTCGAGACGCTCACCCGGGCGCTGAACCTCTCGCGGCAGGTCGGCGAGCGGGCGATCGAGGCCCGGTCGCGCTACGCGCTCGGCGAGATCGCGCTGCAGCGGGCCGACTACGCGCTGACCACCACGCACCTGGAGGCGTCCCGGGCGCTGTTCGCCGAACTGGGCGCGCAGTCCTGGCTGGAGCGGGCCGAGGACCTGCTGGCCGAGGTCGGGCCGCCGGCGGTGCTGTGCTCCGCCCAGCCGGAAGCCTGCTGAGGCGGCAGGTGCCCCAGGAGCGCCGCGTGCCCGGCCGAGACCGCCGGGCTCGCGGCGCTCGCGCGCCCACTCAGCTCTCCCAGCGGATCCGGTCCGCGTACCAGGCGGCCAACTCGTCGGCGTGCTGCGCCACTTCGGCGGCGTCCCGACCGGTGATCACATAGCCGCAGAGGAACTTGCCGGACTTCTGACCGCCCTGGTAGGACTCGCCGACCGTCCCGTGCAGGCGCTGTTCGACCACGAAGTCCGGCGGGTCCCCCGGCAGCGCGGCGAGCCGGCCGTGTTCGGGGTAGAAGACGACCCAGCCCGCCGCCCGGCCCGGTTCGGCCCCGCGCACCGCCTCGCGCACGGCCTCGCCGGGGGCGGCCGGGCCGCCGAGCTGGGCGGCGAACCACCGCTCGTCCAGGTCGAAGCCGTTGCAGGCGCGGATCGCCGCTCCGGTGAGCGCGCCGCCGGTGCGGCTGGCGACCTCGCACAGCACCAGGCGGTCGTCCGGGGTCAGGAAGACCTCCAGGTGGAAGGTGGTGCACTCAGGGGTCGGCAGGGCGGCCAGCACCTGCTCGGCGTACCGGGTCAGCCGCGGCACCAGTGGGTCGTCCCCGGTGAGCTGGGCCGCCCCCAGGTAGTCCCCGGAGCGGAACGACAGGCAGTCGTTGAGGTAGTGCGAGACGTAGGCGGCGGCCAGGCGGCCGTGCGTGAGCAGGCCGTCGACGATGTACATCCGCCCTTCGACGAAGGTCTCCACCTCGGCGTGCTCCGGCAGGCCCGCCCGCAGCAGCGCGCCGAGGTCGGCCTCCTCGTGCAGGATGTGGGTGCCGGTGGAACCGGACCCGTAGGCCGGCTTCACCACGACCGGGTACCCGTGCTCCCGGATGAACCCGAACAGGTCGAAGGCGACCCGCACCGGCGCGAACTGCGGCACCGCGATGCCGCGTTCGCGCAGGATCGTCTTCATCAGCACCTTGTCGCGGAACGCCTGGGCGCTGTCCCAGTGCTGGCCGGGCACGTCGAGCAGTTCGCGCAGCCGGGCCGCGCGCAGCACGTCCCCCTCGCCGCGGGCGAGCACCGCGGACGGGCGCTGCCCGCCGGCCGACTCCAGTGCGGCCAGCTCCAGTTCGCCGCCCTCGTGGTAGCCCGTGATGGGCCGGGCCTCGGGCAGGTGGGCGTACTGCGGGTACTTCTCGGCGGAGACCAGCAGGGTCAGCCGGGCGCCGGCCCCGGCCGCCCAGGCGTCGTAGGGGGTGTCGGCGTGGTCGCTGTCGACGAAGGCGAGCGCGTGGGGCGCCGTGCCGGCGGTCACCGGTGCTCCTCCTCGCCGACCGAACCGACCGAACCGGTAGTGCCGGCCGTGCCGGCCGTGCCGACGGCGCCGACCAGGTGGTCGCGGGCCGGCCGGGCCGGCAGGCCGTCGATACTGCTGCTGTTCTTGGTCAGCATGTACTCCTCCAGCTGTTGTCGGGTCTTTCGCTCACCCCACTTGTCCTGCAGGTCGCGTTCCCGCACCAGGTCCATCTCGGGCACGGTGAACCCGCAGGAGTCGGTGATCCGGTGGATGTGCGCGACGATGATCGAGCGCGGGATCGGGTGGCTGCCGAAGCGGCCGATCAGGTCGTCCCAGCGCGGATCGTCGGGGAAGACGCACTCCCCCCGGCCGTACAGGCGCAGGATCTTCGGCTGCCGGGAGAACGAGCAGAGCATCAGCGTGATCCGCTCGTTCTCCCGCAGGTGTGCGATGGTCTCGGCGCCCGAGCCGATGAGGTCGAGGTAGGCGACCGTGGTGCCGTCCAGCACCGTGATGGTGTCCATGCCCCCTTTGGGCGAGACGTTGACGTGTCCGTCGCGGTTCAGCGGGGCGGTGGCCACGAAGAACATCGGCGCCTGGGCGATGAACTCCACCAGTCGGGGGGTCAGTTCCTGGTACTGCTGTCCCATCTGCCGTTCTCCTCAGGTCGGGAGCGGGTGTCAGGTCGGGAGCGGGCGTCAGCTCAGGAGCAGGTCCCGGCTCAGGCCCAGCGGGCGCTCTGCCGCCACCACCGCACCGCCTGGTCGATCCGCTCCGCCACCTCGGCGGGGTCGGCGCCGCGGACCAGGGCCGTGGCCGCGCCCTCGGCCGCGTGCGCCACCCCCTGGCACACCGTCCCCGCCTCCAGCTGGAGGCTGAGCTCGACCCCGGGGACGGGGCACGGCCCGGCCGGGGGCGTGAAGGTGCCGTGCCCCGGGGGAATGACCAGCCAGCCGTAGTAGCCCCCCTCGGGCTGCTCGGGCTGGTGGCGCAGGGTGAGCTCGGAACCGCACTGCGCGCGAAGCCCCTCGCGGGCCAGCTGCACCCCGAACGCGCGCTCGTAGACCTGGGCGATCCCGGCGCCGCCGGCCCGGCTGGCGATCTCGCAGAGCACCGGCTTGCCGTCGGCGCGGATCCACGCCTCCAGGTGGAAGGCCATCGGGCCGTCCGCGACGGGCAGCGCGGCTATCAGGTCGGCCGTGAGCTTCATCAGCACGGCGTGGCGCGGGTCCTCGGCCGCGATCAGCACGCTGGACAGGCTGGAGTCGTGCTCCAGGTGCTCGGCGACCCCGCTGTTGTACTGCGAGGGCCAGCCGTGCACGATCCGGCCCTCGGACATGATGCCGTCCACGTGGCAGAAGTCGCCCTCGACGAAGAACTCGGCCATCCAGTGGCCGGGCAGGTAGGGCAGCGTCGACTCCTGCTCGCGGGCCAGGAACGCGTCCACGCCCTGCTGGTCGCGCAGCACGTGCACGCCCTCGGCGCCGTAGCCGGAGCGCGGCTTGACCACCACGGGGTAGCCGACCGTGTCGATGAACTCCATCAGGTCCATCGCGCTGTCCACCGCGGTGAACGCCGGTACCGGCAGGCCGGCCTGGCGGGCCAGCTGCTTCATCAGCACCTTGTCGCGGTAGGCGATCGCCGAGGCCGGGCTCTGGCCGGGCAGGCCGAGCCGGGCGCGCAGCCGGGCCGCGCGCAGCACGTCCTGCTCGCTGGTGGAGGCGATCCGGTCCACCGAGAACTCGCGGGCGGCCTGCTCGGCGGCCAGGTCGGAGGACCACGCGTGGTAGTCGGCCACCAGCCGGTGGCGGGGGAAGTACTTGGCGAGCTCCTCCGGCGTGTCCGCAACCGCCTTCTCGGTGGTGAACAGGACGACGGTGTCCGGGGTGTCGTCCAGCCACTCCTGCAGCGGACGGGAGGAGAGCGGCTGGCGGGAGAGAATGAGCGTGGTGGTCATGATCAGCTCCTGACGAGGGCGGGGTGGGGGACGGGCTGCATGGCGCCGTGCAGGTGGACCAGGCTGTCGCCCGGCGCGCCCTGCCGGGCGTGCTCGACGGCGGCGACGACGACGTGGTGGTCGCCGATCCTCAGGGTGTCCTGCCGGGAGCAGACCAACCAGCTGAGGCAGTCGTCCAGCAGCGGGACGCCGTGCGGGCCGAGCCGCCAGCGGGTGGCGGGGCCGAAGCGGTCGGCGCCCTTGCTGGCGAACAGCTGGGCCAGGTCCCGCTGTTCGGCGCTGAGGATCTGGATGCCGAACCACTCGCTGTCGCGGACCTGCTGCCAGGTGGAGGAGGTCTCGGCCAGCGCGAAGGAGACCAGGGCGGGCTCGGCGCTGATCGAGGTGAAGGAGGTGATGGTGACGCCGACCGGGCCGGGCGCGGTGAGCACCACGATGCCGGCGGCGTGCGAGCGCAGTACCGAGCGCAACTGACTGGCGTCGACGTCCGTCCGCGTGGTCACTTGACGGCTCCCGTCGCGCGGTGGGCCGGGCGAGCCAGGCCGAGGTTCTCGCGCAGCGTCGTGCCCTCGTACGCGGTGCGCATCAGGCCGCGCTTCTGCAGCTCGGGCACCAGCAGCGTGACGATCTGGTCCAGGCCGTCGGGCAGGCAGTCGGGCATGATGTTGAAGCCGTCGGCGCCGTCGTTGACGAACCACTCCTCCAGCACGTCGGCGATCGACTCGGCGGTGCCGACCAGCCGGTGGTGGCCGCGGCCGGCCGAGACCGTCTGGTAGACCTGACGGATCGTCAGCCCCTGGCTGCGGGCCTGCTGGTAGATCAGCTGCTGCTTGCTGATGCTGCCGCCGGTCTCCGGGAGCTCGGGCAGCGGGCCGTCCAGGTCGTAGCCGGACAGGTCGACGTCGCCGAGCTGCGCGGTGAGCAGGCTCATCCCGAGCACCGGGTCGACCAGGCTCTGGAGTTCGTCGAACCGGTCCTCGGCCTCGGACTGGGTGCGGCCGAGGATCAGGAACGCGCCGGGCATCACCTTGAGGCTGTCGGGGTCGCGGCCGTGGTCGGCGACCTGCTTGCGCAGTCCGAGGCGGTAGGTCCGGGCCTGGTCCAGGGTCTGCTGGACGGTGAAGACGACCTCCGCCCACTGCGCGGCGAAGTCCTGGCCGTCCGCCGAGGAGCCGGCCTGGACGATGACCGGGTGGCCCTGCGGCGGGCGCGAGACGTTGAGCGGGCCGCGGACCGAGAAGTGCTCGCCCTTGTGGCCGAGGATGTGCAGCTTGGCGGGGTCGAAGTAGCGCCCGGACTCCTTGTCGTAGAGGAAGGCGTCGTCCTCCCAGCTGTCCCACAGGCCGGTGACCACCTCCATGAACTCCCGGGCGCGGTGGTACCGGGCGCTGTGGTCGGGCTGCTGCTCCAGGTTGAAGTTGCGCGCCTCGGCGTCGGTGGCCGAGGTGACCACGTTCCAGCCGGAGCGCCCGTTGCTGAGGTGGTCGAGCGAGGCGAACTTGCGGGCGATGTGGAAGGGCTCGTTGTAGGTCGTGGAGGCGGTCGCGGTCAGGCCGATGTTGGTGGTGTGCACGGCGAGCGCGGAGAGCAGGGTCAGCGGCTCGAAGTGGACCATGCGGCCCTGGCGGCTGAGCTCGTCGGCGTCCTTGTAGTGGGTGCGTACACCGGCGCCGTCGGACAGGAAGACCATGTCGAACAGGCCGCGCTCGGCGGTCTGCACCAGCGAGCGGTAGTAGTCGAACTCCAGGCTGCCCTGCGGACGCGAGCGGGGGTGGCGCCAGGCGGCGACGTGGTGGCCGGGGGCCGGCAGGAAGGCGCCGAGCTTCATGGTGCGGCGCGGGGTGGTGGTCACGGCTGATCGCTCCGATCGGGACGTTCGGTGAAGAGGTTCGGGTCAGGAGAGGCGGCGGACGGGCGAGCCGGCCAGGAAGGCCTGGATGTCCTCGACCGCGTGGCCGTAGTAGGTCCGGTAGTTGTCACCGGTGACGTAGCCCAGGTGCGGGGTGGCCAGCAGGCGCGGGGCGGTGCGCATGGGGTGGTCGGCGGGCAGCGGTTCGAGGTCGAAGACATCGATGCCCGCACCGGCGATGGTGCCCTCCCGCAGCGCGTCCAGCAGGGCGTCCTGGTCGACGATGGCCGCCCGGGAGGTGTTGACCAGGTAGGCGGTCGGCTTCATCAGGCCCAGCTCCCGCGCGCCGAGCAGGCCCCGGCTGCGCTCGCCGAGCTTCAGGTGGACCGACACGAAGTCGGCACCGGCCAGCAGTTCCTCCTTGGAGCCGGCGAGCTCCACGCCGGCCTCCGCGGCCCGCTCGGCGGTGAGGTTCGGGCTCCAGGCCACCACCCGCATGCCGAAGGCGAGGGCGATCCGGGCCACCCGGGTGCCGATCTGGCCGAGGCCGAGCAGGCCCAGGCAGGCGCCGTTCAGGTCGGTGCCGACCGTGTTCTGCCAGCCCCCGGTGCGCACCGCCGTGTTCTCGGCGACCAACTGCCGGGCCAGGCCGAGCAGCAGCGCGAAGGTCAGTTCGACCGGCGGCACCGAGGAGCTGGCCGTACCGCACACGGTGACGCCGTGCCGCTCGGCGGCGGCCTGGTCGATCACCGAGTTGCGCATGCCGGAGGCGACCAGCAGGCGCAGCTTCGGCAGTCGGGCGAAGAGCGAGGCGGGGAAGGCCACCCGCTCCCGCAGCGTGACGATGATATCGAAGTCCGCCAGGGCGGAGGCAAGTTCGTCCTCGTTCGGGAAGTGTTCGGGGAACCGGACGAGCTCCACCTGGTCGGCGATCGGCGACCAGTCGGCGTGGGTGAGGGCGGCGTCCTGGAAGTCGTCGAGGAGGGCGCAGCGCAGACGCATGATCAGTTCTCTTTCGTACGTGTGGTGGTGCTGTCGGCGGTACCGGCGCCGGCAGTGGTGACACCGAGGCCGGGGCCGTCCGGCAGCGTGAGGGCGCCGCGGTCGATGCCGAGGCCCCGGAACGGGTCGTCACGCAGGTTGAGCGGTCCGTCCAGATCCAGGTGGTCGGCCAGCGAGGCGAGTTGGGCCATCGCCGTGACACCGAGGGTGCTCTCATTCTTGCACCCGAGCATGATCCGCAGACCGGCGGCGCGCGCCAGGACGATCATGTCGAGTGCGGCGCGCAGTCCCCCGCACTTGGTCAGTTTGATGTTGACGCCCGAGACGGCGCCGCGCAGCCGCTGGATGTCGGCCGGGCCGGCGCAGTCCTCGTCGGCGAAGACCGGGATCGGGGAGCGCTGGTGGACGTGGCGCAGCCCGTCCGCGTCGCCCGCGGGCACCGGCTGCTCCAGCAGCTCGACGCCGTGCCGGTCGAGCTCGGCGACGACCCGCAGCGCGCGCTCGGGCTCCCAGGAGCCGTTGCCGTCGACCCAGATCCGCCCCGGGTAGGTGCGGCGCAGGTGGCCGACCCGGGTGCCGTCGTCGTCCGCGGTGAGCTTCAGCTTGAGGATCGGCCAGTCGCGGTACGCGGCCCCGCGCTCGGCCAGTTCCTCGTTGGAGCAGGCGCCCAGGGAGAGCGCGGTGGGCGCGATCGGGGCGCCGGCCAGGCCGAGCAGCTCGTGCAGCGGCCGTCCCGTCGCCTTGCCGAGCAGGTCGTGCAGGGCCAGGTCGACGCCGGCCAGCATCGCCGGGCGGATGCCGGCGGCGGCGAGCCGGTCCAGGGTGTGCCGCAGGGTGAACGGGGAGGCGTCCGCGAGCAGCTCGGCGCAGGCCTCGGGTTCGCCCGGCTCGACGGCCAGCGCCGCGCCGTACCCGGTCAGACCCTGCCAGGAGAGGCGGACCACGCTCTGGCGCACCTCGGTGGTGACCCCCCGGTTGCTGGTGAAGGGGTGCGTGAGGGGGATCGCCACGCGCTCGTGGGTCATCCTCATCCGCCGCACACCTCCTCGAAGGCCGAGACCAACGAGGAGGCCTGGCGGAACGTCAGCTCACGGAAGCCCTCCGGCTCGGTGGACAGGTCGGCCTCCCGCGCCGCGCCGTCCCGCGGCACCCCGGCCTCGGGCCGGAAGCGACCGCGCAGGTAGTCGGAGAAGTCCTCCTCCCGGGAGGCCACTTCGCGCAGTGCGACGTCGTGGACCTGCTCCGGATCGGCGGCGCGCACCGCCTTGATCACGCCGGCCAGCTGGTCCAGGTCGCCGAAGGAGGAGCCGGGCGGGCAGAGCATGAAGACCTGGGCCGGCAGCAGGACGAAACAGATCGGCTTGGCCTCGGGGAAGTGGCGCACCAGGGTGCGCAGGATCTTGCGCATCGGACTCAGCCGGGTCTTGCGCGCGAAGTAGCCGTTGCGGCGCGGCGGGCAGCCCGCCATGGCGCGGGCGCCCCAGTGCAGGTGGGTGATGAACGGCCCCTCGTCGGGGATGCCGGTCTCCTCGGGCCGGTGCTCGCCGAACAGTGCGAACAGCACGTTGGCCAGCAGCAGCGAGGGCACCGGCAGGACGGTGGGCAGGGCGGCGATGTTCGCGAAGAACCAGGTCGGCTCGGTCAGTGCGCGCAGCGTGAGCAGGGTGCCCTCGGCCAACGCGCGCACGGAGTCGTAGCGGTGGCCGTCCAGCAGGAACCCGGCGCCGTCGCGCACCGGCCCGCAGCGGCCCACCTGGCCGTCCAGGTGGACGGCGTGGCTGAGCAGCTCCGACAGGGTCCGCTCCGGGCTGCTGTCCGCGACCGCCTCCGTGATCAGCACGCAGAGCATGTCCAGCAGCAGCGCCTCGTTGTCCATCAGCGACTGCGCCCAGCTCTTGAAGCGGTAGCCGGGGATGCCCAGCATGCGCTCCCAGTGCACGGTGATCAGCGCGGCCAGTTCGCCCTCGCGCTCGGTCTGCACCAGCGGGCAGAAGAGCGGTCGGCCGCGGTCGCGCAGCGCGAACTGCCGACCGTCCCAGGTGTACAGCGGCAGGGCCCGGGCGCCGCCCCGCTCGACCAGCGAGCCGGGCAGGTAGACGTCGTCACCGCCCTCGGTGTCCGCCTCGGTGCGGGTGAATCCGTAGATCAGCGGGTAGCCGTGGCCGGCGCCGCAGATGGCGCCGTTGAAGTCCATCGCCCCGGCCCGGCCCTGGGCGATGTCCGCCCAGTTGCCGAGGTGTCCGGTGCGCGGCGGCAGCAGATCGTCGTGCCGGTGGATCACGTCGAGGACGGTGCCGATCGGCACGTCCCGGGTGCCGAGGTGGACCGGGGTGAGGGTCCGGGTGCCGTCGGCGAGCCCTTCGGCGTCCGCGCCCAGGCCGAGTTCACCAAGGATCTGCAGGCTCATCGGGCCTCCTCCGCGCGCAGCCGCTCCAGCAGGTAGGGCAGCGTGCCGCCGGATCCCAGGACCTCCCACTCGCCGGCCGAGCGGACGTCCGCCCGGGCGGTGAGGACCACCTCGCCGGCGGCCACCCGCACCCGTCCGGTGGCGGCGACCTCGCCCAGGTCGAGCTCGAACTCCTCCGCCCCGGTGAGGCCGAGGTCGGCCCAGGTCTGCCCCTCGGGCAGCAGCAGCGGCAGGATGCCCATCGCGCACAGGTTGCCCCGGTGGATGCGCTCGTAGCTCTCGGCGAGCACTGCCCGCACGCCGAGCAGCCGCGGCCCCTTGGCCGCCCAGTCCCGGGAGGATCCGGTGCCGTAGTTCTTGCCGGCCAGTACGATCAGCGGAGTACCGGCCAGGGCGTAGCGCTCGGCGGCCTCGAAGACCGGCAGCCGCTCGCCGGTGGGCAGGTGGGTGGTGGTGCCGCCGCCCGCTCCCTCGACCAGGTGGTTGCGCAGTCGCGGGTTGCTGAACGTGGCCCGGGCCATCACCTCGTGGTTGCCCCGGCGTGAGCCGTAGGAGTTGAGCTCGGCCGTCGCGCGCTCGTGCAGGTAGCGTCCGGCCGGGGAGTGCTCGGGGATCGAGCCGACCGGCGAGATGTGGTCGGTGCTGACGTTGTCGCCGAGCGCCACGAGCACCCGGGCGCCGCGCAGCTCGGTGGGCAGCGCCGTGGCCGGGCCGACGTACGCCGGCGGCCGGATGTAGGTGGACTCCTCGTCCCAGGCGAAGACCTCGCCGCCCGGTACCGTCAGGTCGGCCCAGCCGGCGTCCGGGGCCTGGCCCGCGCCGTAGACCTCGGTGGTCACGAACTCCTTCTCCAGCGCGAGCAGTTCCTCGGTGCTCGGCCACAGGTCCGCGAGCCGGACCGGTGCCCCGTCGGCGTCGGTGCCCAGCGGCTCGCTGCTCAGGTCGATCCGGACGTGGCCGACCAGCGCGAGGGCGACGACCAGGGCCGGGGAGCCGAGGTAGGCCGCGCGGACCTGGGCGTGCACCCGGGCCTCGAAGTTGCGGTTGCCGCTGAGCACCGCGCAGGCCGTCACGCCGTCGCGCTCGACGGCCTCGGCCATCTCGGGGTGCAGCCCGCCGCTGCCGCCGTTGCAGGTCATGCAGCCGTAGCCGGCGACGTGGAAGCCGAGTTGCTCCAGATCGGCGAGCAGGCCGGCCTTCTCCAGGTAGCGGGTGACCGCCTGGGAGCCGGGCGACAGGCTCGTCTTGACGTGCGGCGGCACCCTCAGGCCGCGGGCCACGGCCCGCCGGGCCAGCAGGCCGGCCGCGAGCATGGCCTGCGGGTTGGAGGTGTGGGTGCAGGAGGTGATGGCGGCGATCGCCAGGTCGCCGTCGCGGTGCGGGCCGGTCTGCCGGGACTCGCCGGTGAGCACGCTCGCGAGCGAGCCGGGCAGCTCGGCCAGCGTGAGGTGCTGGTCGGGCCGGCTGGGGCCGGCCAGGCTCGGACGGACCGAGCCGAGGTCGAACTCGACGATCCGGCCGAAGGCGGGCTCGGTGGCCGACCGCAGCAGCTGCTGCCGGCCGCAGTACTCCTCGACCTGCCGGACGTGCGCCGCCGGGCGGCCGGTCTCCCGCAGGTAGGCCAGGGTCTGGGCGTCGACCGGGAAGAACGCGGTCATCGCGCCGTACTCGGGCGCCATGTTGGCGATCGTGCAGCGGTCGGCGACCGACAGGCCCTCGATGCCGGGGCCGGTGAACTCCAGCATCAGACCGCGGACGTTCTCCTGGCGCAGCAGCCGGGTCAGGGTGAGCGCGAGGTCCGCCGCGGTGGTGCCGGCCGGGACCGCGCCGGTCAGCCGCACGCCCACCACCGCGGGGATCCGGATCGGGTGGGCCAGCCCGAGCATCAGGGCCTCCGCCTCCAGCCCGCCGACGCCCCAGCCCAGCACGCCCATGCCGTTGACCATGGTGGTGTGGCTGTCGGTGCCGATGACGGTGTCGGGCACGAGCCGGCCGTCCTGGTCGGTGGCGACCACGGTGGCCAGCTGTTCGAGGTTGACCTGGTGCACGATGCCCTGGCCCGGCGGGATCACCCGCAGCCCGTCGAAGGCCTCCTCGGCCCAGCGCAGGAACCCGTACCGCTCCCGGTTGCGGGTCATCTCCCGCGCCTCGTTGCGGGCCTGGGCGTCGGGCCGGCCCGTCCAGTCGGCCTGCACCGAGTGGTCGACGACGACGTCGACAGGCAGGCCCAGGTTCACCCGGCGCGGCTCGCGCACCTGGTCGCGCAGGGCGGCGAGGTCCACCAGCAGCGGGATGCCGGTGTAGTCCTGCACCAGGATCCGGGCGGGGCGGAAGGCCATCTCCAGGGCCGGGTCCCGGCCCTCGGCCAGGCGCTCCAGCAGCTGCCCGGCCTGCTCCTCGGCCCCCTCGCGCAGCAGCGACTCGGCGAGCACCCGCCCGCAGTACGGGACGGCGGCGAGGTCCAGGCCCGCCCGCTCGGCGAAGGCCGGCAGGTCGGTGGCCGGCGCGGGCCGCTGGTCGATCAGCGTGTCGGCGGTCATACGGCGGCTCCGGGGAACGGGCGCGAGGCGGGGCCCTGGTAGTCGAGCAGCGGGCGGATCAGCACGTTGTTCGCCTGCTGCTCCAGCGCCTGGGCCACCCAGCCGGCGGTGCGGCCGATCGCGAACAGCACGATGGCCAGGTCGTCCGGCAGGCCCAGCAGGCGGTAGGCCAGGCCCGCGTACAGGTCGACGTTGGGCGCCAGGCCGTGGCGACCGTAGGGCTCCATCGCGGCGGCCACCGCGTCGAGGATCGCCAGGCCGCTCTCGTCGCCCCGCTCGCGGCTCAACTCGACGACGGTCTCCCGCAGATGACGCACCCGCGGGTCCTCGGTGCGGTAGACGCGGTGGCCGAAGCCCATCACCGGCTCGCTGCTGCCGAAGCGCTCCGCCACGTAGCGCGGGGCGTTCTCGGGCGAGCCGACCGCGTCGACCAGCTTGACGGCGCGCTCGGCCGCCCCGCCGTGCACCGAGCCGGCGAAGACCGCCAGCGCCGCGGTGATCGCGGCGTTCATCCCGGCGCGGCTGCCGACGGCGACCCGGGCGGCCACCGTGGAGGCGTTGGAGCTGTGGTCGGCGTGGACGATGAAGCCCTTGTTGATGAACCGCACCGCGGCCGGCGTCGGGGCCTGGCCCAGCAGCGCCGTCAGGAACGCCTCCGCGTAGGGGAGGTCCTCCTGCGGCACCAGCGGCTCGCGGCCGTTGCGCACGGCGTGGTGGGCTGCGACGATCATGGGGATCCGGGCCAGCAGCGTCAGCCCGGCCTCGCGGGACTCGGCCGGCGTCTCGTCCCGGCTGCGGTCGCCCGGGGTGAGCGCGCCCAGGGCGGAGACGCAGGTGCGCAGCGCGTCCGTGGGGTGGGCCTCGGCCAGCGACCGGATCAGGTCGAGGACCGGTGCGGGCAGCTCGCGGCGGGCGCTCAGCTCCTTGCGGAAGACCTCCAGCGCGCCCTGGTCCGGCAGCTCGCCGTTCACCAGCAGGTGGGCGACCTCCTCGAAGCTCGCGTTGCGGGCCAGGTCGTGGATGCTGTAGCCGCGGTACTCCAGGATTCCCTCGGTCCCGTCGATCCGGGTGATCGCGGAGTGGTCGAGCACCACGCCCTCCAGCCCGCGGTGCACGGTGACCGCCGCGGCGGCGGGTGCGGCGGCTGCGGGTGCGGCGGCGGGGCCGGGGGCCGGTGCCGGTGCGGCGGCGGGGCCGTCGGCCAGGAACTCGCGGATCGCCGCCACCGAGCGCAGGGCGAGGGTCAGCTCGTCGTCGATGCGCACCCCGTGCGCCTTCTCGATGGCCACCATCAGCGAGACGTGGCCCAGCGAGTCCCACTCGCGGACGGACTGGTACTCCAGGTCGTCGGTGATCAGGTCGGCCTGAATGCCGAGGGTCTGGGCGATGAGCTGGTCAGCGCTGTGCATCGTTGCCTCCGTTGAAGCTGAACTGGTCGGTCACGTTCTTGGCGCGGTCGTCGAGCCAGCAGCGCAGTGCGTTGCGGTCGACCTTGCCGTTGCCGTTCACCGGCATCTCGTCGATGACGTGGACGGACTTGGGCACCATGTAGGCGGGCAGTCGGTCGGCCGCCGTCTCGGCGAGCCGGCCGGGGTTGGCGGCGCCGGAGACGACGGCGGTGATCGTCCCCGGGTCGGGCCAGGTGAGGCAGACGGCCTCGGCGCAGCCGTTGCGGCGCAGGACCGCCTCGATCTCGCCGAGCTCGACGCGGTAGCCGCCGACCTTCACCTGCTGGTCGTTGCGGCCGATGTAGACGAAGCCGGCCTCCTGCCGGCGCACCAGGTCGCCGGTGCGGTAGTAGGTCCGGCCCTCGTGCTCGAAGTAGCGCTCGGCGGTCAGCTCCGGCGCCTGCCAGTAGCCCGGGGTGGTCTGCGCGCCGGCGACGCACAGCTCCCCCGTCCCGCCGTCGGGCACCGGCGCCAGGTCCTCGTCGACGACGAGCGGGTGCAGCCCCGGGAACACCTCGCCGATCGGCACGTTGTCGTGCACGCACAGCTCCGGGCTGGTGGCCGGGTCCCAGCGGTGCACCGAGCAGGCGATGGTCAGCTCGGTGGGCCCGTAGAGGTTCTCCACCGTCGAGTTCGGCGCGGCCGCCTGCCAGGCCTCGGCGAGCTGGCGGGGCAGCGCCTCGCCGCAGAACAGGCTCCAGCGCAGTGTGGGCATCCGGCCCGGGGTCAGCGCGTCGCGCTTGTTCAGCACCGCGGCCACCGAGGGCACCGAGAACCAGACGGTGATGCCGTTGCGCTCCAGGTAGCCGAAGGGCGCGAGGAGTTCGAGGGAGTCCATGGCGCAGACCCGGGCGCCGTGCTCCCAGGCCATGAACAGGTCGAAGACGGACAGGTCGAAGGTCTGGTCGAAGGTCTGGCTCAGCCGGTCCTGCGGCGTCAGGCGGTAGCGCTGCTGCGCGGCGTCCAGGAAGGCACGCGCATTGCCGTGGGTGACCGGCACCCCCTTGGGCGTGCCGGTGCTGCCCGAGGTGAACAGCAGGTAGGCGAGGTCGTCCGGGGCCGCCTGCGGCAGCTCGGCCAGCGGCTCGGCGCCGGCCAGGTCGGCCTCGGTCAGCACCACCGGCGGCTGCGCCAGGTCGGCGATCAGCTCGTCGAGCTGGGCCTTCGAGGCGGCGTCCACGATGACCGCGTCGAGCTCGGCGCGGGCCAGCATGGAGGCGGTCCGCGCCTGCGGGAACCGGCGGTTGAGCGGGACGAACGCGGCGCCGGCGGCCAGGGCGGCCAGCACGCCGAGGTAGGAGGCCTCGTTGCGGTAGGCGAAGACGCCCACCCGGCGGGGCTGGTGGCCGACCGCCTGGTGCAGTCGGGCGGCCCAGCCGCGGGCGCTGCGGTCGAGTTCCGCGTAGCTGTAGTGGCGCCGGCCGATGGTCAGCGCGATGTCGTCGGGGCAGGCGGCGGCATGGGCGAAGAAGCCCGAACCGAGGCCGCGCGAGAGGGCGGTGAGAATCCGGTTGGAATCGGTGACGGTCATGGTGGGGATCACCTGTCGTGGCTGGGTATCGGTGCCGTCCCGACGAGCCGGTCGGGACGCGGGGCGATGGTGGCTAGGGTCCGCTCGGGCGGCCGGTGTTCGGCCGGCCGGGTGCGGATGGAGATCCGGGCGGCGAGCGCGCTCGCCCGGATCGCCGCGTCCGGTCCGTCCGCGCCGCGGCTGAGGACCAGGCCGCAGCGGTCGTAGGACCAGGCGACGGGGACGACGGTGTCGCCCGGGGCAACGGTGATCTGGGCGTCGACCACGTCGGGGTGGGCGAGCACCTCGGCCAGCCCCTCGACGCTCTCGACGACGCCGGGTTCGGCGGTCAGGAAGCGGATCGCGGCGCCGCACCTCGGCTCGCCCGGTTCGACCGGGGCGGTGCGCCCGGCGTACCAGAGGAAGGCCAGCGCGTCGGTGTCGATGCCGTAGACCTCCTGGACCAGGTCGGCGATCCGGTCGCCGCCGCGCCGGCTGTGCGACTCGACCAGCCGCGGCCCGTCGTCGGTGAGGATCACCTCGGTGTGGGCGGGGCCGTCGGCCAGGCCGACCGCGTCGAGCGTGCGGGAGACCAGGTCCTCGACCTGACGGGCCGTCCTGGGGTCCAGCCCGGCCGGCTGGGTGTGGCCGATCTCGACGAACGAGGCGAGCTTCTCCTTGGCCGTGAAGGCGAGCACGACGTGCCGGCCGGCGTAGCTGAAGGTCTCCACGCTGAGCTCGGTGCCGGACAGGTACTGCTCCATCAGGAACGAGTGGAGTCCGAACCCGGCCGCCCACTCCCCCGTCTCGTCGGCGGACCCGGCGTCCTCGACCAGGCGCACGCCCAGGCTCCCGGAGCCGAACCGCGGCTTGATCACGGCCGGGCCGTGCTCGTCGACGAAGGAGCGGATGTCCTCGGCGGTGTGCCCGATCCGTGCCGCCACGGACTCGATGCCGCGCTCGGCGAGCAGCGTCCGGAAGGCCAGCTTGTCCTGGAGCACGCGCACGGTCTCCAGGCCGTTGCCCGGCAGGCCGAGCGCGGTGGTCGCGGCGGCGGCCGACTCCAGGCCGTCCTCGATCATCGAGACCACCCGCACCAGCGGACGCAGCCGGTGCACCGCGGTGAGCAGCCCGGTGACGGCCTCAGGGGTGCGGTAGTCCGTCAGGTGGGCCTCGGCGACGTGTGCGAGGCCGGCGGTGTCCAGCTCCTGCGGCCCGTGGATCCAGACCACCTCGAAGCCGGCCGCGCGCACCTTGCGCAGCGTGGCGGGGGTGCCGCCGATGACCGCGATCCGCGGGGCGGCCGCCGGGTCCCCGTCCGGGGCGGTCAGGTTCTGCTCGCTCATGCCCGCAGCTCCCGTCCGGCCTCGGACTCCAGCCAGCGGACCACCTCGACGTTGTCGGCGCCGTCCGGCAGCTGCGCGTGGGCCTGCTCCCAGATCCCGCGGCAGGCGCGGCTCAGCTCCGCCGGGCCGCCGACCTCGGCCATCAGCCGGTCGGCGATCCGGATGTCCTTGAGCATCAGGCGCTGGGCGAAGCCCGAGTCGAAGGTGCCGGTCAGCACGTGGGCGGGCAGCTTGGTCTCGGAGGCGTGGTTGCGGCCGGTGGAGGCGTTGACCACCTCCAGCATCACGTCCGGTGCCAGACCGAACGCCTTTCCGGCCAGGAGGACTTCGGCGGTCGCCGCCAGGCTGACCGAGGAGAGCAGGTTGTTCAGCGCCTTCAGCGCGTGCCCGGCGCCGGACGGGCCGACCCGGTACACCCGGCCCAGCGCGGCGAGCACCGGCTCGGCCAGGTCGAGGGCCTCGGTGTCGCCGGCCGCCATCAGGGTCAGCTCGCCGGAGCGGGCCGCCGCCGGGCTGCCCGAGACGGGGGCGTCCACCACGTGCACGCCGTGCCGCGCGGCCAGTTCGCGCAGTTCGCGGGTGTCGCGGGGGTCGCTGGAGCCGGTGTCGACGAGCAGCGAGCCCGGCGTCATCGCCTCCAGCAGTTGCTCGGCGACCGCCCGCACGGCGGCCCCGTCCGGCAGCATGGTGATCACGACGGGCGCGGCCAGGTCGGCGGCCCGCGCGGCGGCGGTGATGCCGCTCTGTCCGGCCAGCCGCTCGGCGGCCGCGGTGTCCAGGTCGAAGACCGTCACCGCGAAGCCCGCCTCGGCCAGGCGCCGGCTCATGCCGCCGCCCATGGTCCCGAGTCCGGCGAATCCGATTCGCATGGTTGAGTTCACTCCGTTCACGTGCATCAGGGCGTCCCCTCGCCCACCAGGGCGGGGATCTGGGCTCCACCGGCCAGCGCGACCCGCTCGGCCACCGCGCCGGTCAGCGCGAAGACCACGGCCGCACCGGCCCAGCCGACGGCCCCCGAGCCGAGCAGCAGCCCGGTGACCACCACCGGGCCGAAGACCCGCTCGGTGGCCAGGCCCAGGCCGAAGATCGAGAGGTAGCGACCGCGCGCCTCGGCCGGGGCGAGCGCGATCGACAGGTTCCAGGTCGCCGAGGTGGTGACCACCTCGCCGAGCGACAGCGCGAGGATCGCCGCGACCAGCAGCAGCACGGCCGACCGGCCGTGGGCCGCCCCCGCGGCCGCGAAGCACAGGCTGCTGGCGGCCAGCGCCGCCCCACCCCACAGCAGCATCCGGCTGCTGCGCCGCAGCCCGTCGGCCAGCCGGCTCACCGGGAGCTGGGCGACCACCACGAGGACGGTGTTGAGCGCGTACAGCACCGAGACCGTCGCCCGGGGCGCGGAGGTGTGCTGCAGCACCCAGACCGGCATCGCGACCAGCAGCAGCACGTCGAAGAAGGAGAGCAGGAAGTTCAGACCGGTCAGGGTCAGGTAGTGGCGGCCCGGCAGGGCCCGGGCGCGCCCGCCCTCGCCGGCCGGCGCGGCGGTGGGGCGCGGCGTCGCGGGCAGCCGCCGCACCAGCAGCGCACCGCCCAGGAAGGCCGCGGTGATCAGCAGCATGGTGATCCGGTAGGCCCGCGTCGTGTCCAGGGTCAGCGTCACGCCCCCGGCCATCGCGCCGAGCCCCAGGCCGATGTTGCGCACCACGTTGACCACCGCGAGCAGCCGGCCCCGGTCGCGCTGTTCGGGCAGGGCCGCGGCGACCAGCGCCTGGAGCACCGGCGGGCCCGCCCGGTCGAAGGCCACCGACAGGAGCGTGACCACCAGGTACTCCCAGAGGTTGGTCACGAAGGCGAAGGCGAGGAAGCACAGGCCGCGCCCGGCGTAGACCACCGCGAGGATCCGGCGGGCACCGTGCCGGTCGGCCAGCACTCCGGCGAGCAGCGAGGCCGCCAGGGCGGCGGCGCCGGCCACCGCCAGACCGGTCGCCACCTGGTTGGCGGTCAGACCGACGTGGCGGGTGAACCAGGCGATCGAGCTGGCCGTGAAGAGGCCGATGCCCAGCGACTGCACCAGGGCGGCCAGGGCCAGCCGGCGTCCGTCGGCGGTCAGCTCGTGCACGCCGCCCGGCAGCCTCATCACTCGGCCCCGAGGTCGAAGTCGACGAGGTCTTCCAGCTCCATCTCCCGCACGATCCGCCGGATCCCGGAGAAGTCGCGCACCAGCAGGCCGCCGCCCGCCGCGTTGCGGCAGTCCGCGACGATCTCCTCCGCGTCCGCGATCCCGGCGTGCCGCAGGATGCCGGGCCAGACCGCGAAGTCCTGGGCGACGAAGGCGTGCAGGGCCTTGGGCAGGGCCGCCACGAAGGTCCGGCGCTGCTCGGCGTTCAGGTGCGTGTACAGGCCCTTGGCCACCTCGACCATGACGGAGGAGTGGGCCGACTCGTCGCGGGCGTGCAGCCGCGGGACGAGCGCGTGCAGCGGCTGGACCGTCTCGTCGCGCGAGAGCAGCTCCAGGTAGGCGTTGACGCTGATCTCCGAGACGGTCGTCCAGACCAGCTTGAGCAGGTCCCGCTCCCACCGCTCGGAGACGTTCGCCTCCGCCTCCAGCAGCCGGCGGTACGTCACCGTGTGCGGGTAGACGGGCTCGTCGGTCACCTGGCGCAGTTCGCGGGTGCGCTGCATGGCGACCATGTGCATGTAGGTGTGCCACACCTCGTCGACGTGGGTCTGCTGGACCGCGCGCTTGGTGTGCACGCCGTCGGCGCCGGGGAACACGCCGTGCATGATCATCGCGAAGGTGGGGTTCGCGACGTACTCCTCGGCGGCGATGACCCGCTCGTTGTAGACCAGCCAGGCCAGCGTCTGCACCCCTTGGCGGGCCTGCGGGCTGGCGGCCAGGTACTTCGGGTGCTCGGCGAACGGCAGCAGCCGCTCGGGGTAGTCGGGCAGCGCGGCGTCGTACTCGCCCGGGTCGGTGACCTTGTCGAGGTCGGTGCGGATGGTGGCGCGCCGCGGCCAGGAGTCCGCGATCCGGCGCAGCACCGACTCGTCGATGCCGTGCGCGTGCTCGTGCCCGTCCTCGGTGGTGGTGTCGTCGACGGTGTCGAAGGCGTCGATGTCGGTCAGCAGGGTGCTCAACGGTTCTCCTCCTTGCGGGCCACCGCGTCGATGACGTCGGCGAGGAGGGCGACGCCGCGCGCCAGCTCGTCCTCGTCCAGCACGATCGGCGGCATGATCTTGAGTACCTGGCCGCGGGCGCCCGAGGTCTCCACCAGCAGGCCCGCCTCGAACGCGGCCCGCGAGACACGGTCCGCCAGCTGCGGGTCGGTGAAGGCGAGACCGCGGATCAGGCCACGGCCCCTGGGCGTGCAGCCGAGCTCGGCGAAGCGCAGCGCCAGGCCGTCCAGCAGGCCGTCCAGCGCGCGGACCCGCTCGGCGAGGCGCTGGACGAAGGCCGGGTCGGCCCAGTGGTCCAGGACGGCGGTCGCGGAGACGAAGGCCAGGTTGTTGCCGCGGAACGTGCCGCTGTGCTCGCCGGGGCCGAGCTGGTCGAGCTCCGGCTTGACCAGCACCAGCGCCATCGGCAGCCCGTAGCCGCTGATCGACTTGGACAGGCACACCAGGTCGGGGGTGATCCCGGCCTCCTCGAAGCTGAAGAAGGCGCCGGTCCGGCCGCAGCCGGCCTGGATGTCGTCGACGATCAGCAGGATGCCGCGCTCGCGCGCCACCTCGGCCAGCCGGCGCAGCCACGCCGGGCTCGCCGCGGCCAGCCCGCCCTCGCCCTGCACCGTCTCCACCACGAACGCGGCCGGCTTGCCGATGCCGCTGCCCGGGTCGTCCAGCAGCCGGGTCAGGTAGTCGATCGTGTCCACGTTCTCGCCGGCGAAGCCCTCGTAGGGCATCCGCAGCACGTTGCCCAGCGGCACCCCGGCGGCGTCGCGCTTGAACGCGGTGGCCGAGGCGGCCAGCGCGCCGAGCGAGAGCCCGTGGAAGCCGCCGGTGAAGGCGACGATGTCGGTGCGTCCGGTGACGCGGCGGGCCACCTTGAACGCGGACTCGATCGCGTTGGTGCCGGTCGGACCGGTGAACTGCACCCGGTAGTCGAGGCCGCGCGGGCCGAGCACGACCTCCTGGAAGCGCTCCAGGAAGCGGCGCTTGGCACCGGTGTGCAGGTCGAGCCCGTGCACCGGCCCGTCGGCGAGCAGGTAGTCCACCAGCGCCTGGCGCACCGCGGACGGGTTGTGACCGTAGTTCAGCGCGCCCGCGCCGGAGAGGAAGTCCAGGAACTCGCGGCCTTCCTCGTCCCACATCCGGTGCCCGACGGCGCGGGTGAAGACCGCGGGGAAGCGCCGGCAGTAGGTACGGATCTCGGACTCGAGCTCGTCGAAGACCGCCGTACCGGGCAGGGTCGTCGTCATCGGGCACTCCAGGGGCTCATGGTGGAGATCTGCTCGATCTCCTCGGGGGTCAGGGCGGTGCGCGGCGAGAGCGGGAAGCGTCCGTCGAGGGTGAGCCTGATCAGCTCGCCCATCCGGTCCGCGATCAGGTCGGGGGTGTAGGCCACCGGGACCTCGGCGGCGTCGATCACCGCGGTGGGCGGGAAGAACCGGCTGCCGCGCGCCGGGCGGACCACCGCGTCCCAGATGTTGAGGCTCTGGCCACCGAACTCGGCCCGGCCGCTGAACACCGAGTACAGCGGGATGCCGTCGGCGGTGGGAAGGCTGAGCGCCTGGTTGACCGGCTCGCTGACCATCTCGACGATCAGGCCGGCCGCGCCCGCGTCCCGCACCCGGCGGGCCTGGGCGAACATCTGCCGGGCGCCGTCGAGGGTGTCGCCGTGCCGGCTCAGCGCACCGCTCTGCGGCGTGTAGCCGAGGTGTCCGAGTGCGGTGCACCCGCTCACCGCGAGCGCCTGCAGGCAGTCCAGGTCGCGGTCGCCGGCGAGCTCCAGCTTCACCGCGTCGGCGCCCGCCGCACGGAAGCGCTCGCCGGCGGCCAGCGCGAGGGGGACCTCGCCGGTGGCGCCGTCCGGCAGGTCGGCCAGCAGGAACGGCCTGCGGTGCGCGGGGAAGAACGCGTCGAGCGCCTCCCGCACCTCCGCCACCAGGGCGACCAGCGTGCTCATCGCCCACTCCCGCTCCTCGGGGCCGGACAGCACGGTGCTGCTGCGCCCGAGGTGGGTCATGAAGTAGGAGTCGCCGACCATCACGCACTCCAGTGGGCAGTCGGCCAGGTCCGGCGCCGCCAGGGCCCGTGCCAGCCCCTCCACCTCGTAGCCCCGGTAGGCGTTGACCTTGAGGCCGACCCGGGCGGGTGCCTCGTACCGGTGCAGGAACGGAGTGATGCCGGAGCGCTCAAGGACGATCGTGTCAGTGCTCATCGAGGCCCTCCTCGTAGATCTTGTTGATGCGGTCGATCGCCTCGGACACCTGCGGCGGCGGCGCGGCGGTGAAGCACAGGCGGGCCCAGTTGCCGCAGTGGGCCCCGAACACCCGGCCGGGGGCGAGACCGACCCCGTGGTCGGCGCAGGCGCGGACAAAAGCCTCGCCGTCGCCGTAGGCGGACAGGTCGAGGAACGTGTACAGGCCGCCGGTCACCGCGGTGTGCGGCACCTTCAGCGCCGAGTCGGCCAGCCACCAGGCCGCGGCGGCGCGGTCGCGACGCCGGGCCAGTTCCTCGCGCGGCGTGCGCAGCGCCTCGCGGGCGGCGAACTGCGCCGCGGTGGAGACGGAGTAGAGCGTGTGCAGCGACCACTTGGTCAACTGCCCGGTCAGGCCGGACGGCGAGACCAGACAGCCCACCCGGGCCCCCGGCATCGCGTAGGTCTTGCTGCAGCTGTACACCGAGAAGGTGCGCTCGCCCGCCGCGCCGACGGTGGCGAAGTCGGTGAACCCGACCCGGGTGAAGTCGTAGTTCTCGTAGGCGTTGTCGGCGATCAGCCACAGGTCGTGCCGCTCGGCCAGCGCCGCGAGGGCGCCGAGCTGGCGCTCGTCCAGCCGGTAACCGGTCGGGTTGTTGGGGTTGTTGAAGTAGATCGCGCGGGTCCGCGGGGTCACCGCCCGCTCGATCGCCGCGACGAAGTCGAAGTCGGGGTCGGCGCCGAGCTCCAGGAAGACCGGCACCTCGCGCGGCACGCCGCCGGCCGCCCACACCAACCCGGTGGCGAACAGCCACTGCGGCGACAGCACCAGCACCTCGTCACCCGGGCGCAGGATCGCGTGCAGCACCACGGCGATGGCGTGCGTGGCGCCGTTGGTCACCAGCACCTGTTCCGGCTGCACCGGGGCGCCGCGCCGGGCGGTCAGCGCCTCGGCGAAGGCCGTGCGCAGCTCCGGAACGCCGGCGGGCGGCGCGTGCTGGTGCGGCGCGATCGCGAACTCCTCGCTGCTCCAGACCCGGGGGCGGGCACACGGGTCGAAGACCGTCTTGCCCTGGTGCAGGCCGATCGGAGCCGCGTCCCCGCTGCGGCGCAGCAGTTCCTCCACCTGGACCAGCGGTGAGGGCGGGATCTCGCTGAGGTCGTTGGCGAGTGACGGCATGGTGGAGTGCTCCTCGATTCCTCGGATGGCCGTGGCGGGGACTGTCGTGGCAGGGACGGACGGGCGGGCCGCCCGGGTCACCCGGGGCTGAGCCCGGCGGCGGCGCTCAGCCGGGCGGCGGCACCGTGGGCCGGCCGGTCCAGCCCGAGGTTGTCGCGCAGGGTCGGCCCCTCGTACTCGGTGCGGAACAGGCCGCGGCGCTGGAGCTCGGGCACCACGAGCTCGGCGAAGTCCGTCAGGCCGTCGGGCAGCACGGGCGGCATCACGTTGAAGCCGTCGGCCGCGCCACCGGTGAACCACTCCTCCAGGGCGTCCGCGATCTCCTGCGGGGTGCCGATCACCACCCGGTGGCCGCGGCCTCCGGAGACCGACTGGTAGAGCTGCTTGATGCTCAGCCCCTCGCGGCGCGCCTTGTCGTAGACGAGCTGCTGGCGGCTGGTGCTGCCCTGGGTCGGCGGCAGTTCGGGCAGCGGGCCGTCCACGTCGCTGCCGGAGATGTCCACGTCGCCCAGCAGCTGGGTCAGCAGGCCGTACCCGACGACCGGGTCCACCAGCTCCTGCAGGGCGGCGTACTTGTCCTCCGCCTCCGCCCTGGTGCGGCCGACCACCGGGAGCACCCCGGGCATGACCTTCACCTGGTCGGGGTCGCGGCCGTGGTCGGCGACCTGCTCGCGGATGGCCCGGTAGAAGGCGCGGCCCTCGTCCAGCGTCTGGCTGGCGGTGAAGACCACCTCGGCCCAGCGGGCGGCGAAGTCCTGCCCGTCCACCGAGGCGCCGGCCTGGATGAGCACCGGGTAGCCCTGGGGCGGGCGGGCCACGTTGAGCGGGCCGCGCACCGCGAAGTGCTCGCCGCGGTGGCCCAGCACGTGGAGCTTCTCCGGGTGGAAGAAGCGCCCGCCGTCCTTGTCGTAGACGAAGGCGTCGTCCTCCCAGCTGTCCCACAGCCCGGTGACCACCTCCATGAACTCCCGGGCCCGGTGGTAGCGGTCGCCGTGGTCGGGCTGGGCGTCGCGGTTGAAGTTGCGGGCCTCGGCGTCGGTCACCGAGGTGACGACGTTCCAGGCGGCCCGGCCCGCGCTCAGGTGGTCGATCGAGGCGAACTTGCGGGCCAGGTGGAAGGGTTCGTTGTAGGTCGTCGAGGCGGTGGCGGCCAGGCCGATCCGCTCGGTCGACACGGCGAGGGCGGAGAGCAGGGCGACCGGGTCGAACTGCAGGAACCGGCCCCAACGGCTCAGCTCCTCGGCGTCGTTGTACGGCGTGCGGATGCCGACGCCGTCGGCCACGAAGAACATGTCGAACTTGGCGCGCTCGGCCGTGCGGACCAGGTCGCGGTAGTGGCCGAAGTCCAGGCCGCCGTCCGCCCGCGCTCCCGGGTGCCGCCAGGAGGCGACGTGGTAGCCCGGGACCAGCAGGAAGGCCCCCAGCTTCATCATCCGACGATTCCCACCCATGACCGTTCGCTCCCATGTCCGTTGACGAGCTGGCTGTTGACGAGCCGCCTGGTGCCGTGTCGGCGACCTGTCCGGCGTGGCCGGTGTTTCCGGCGTTTCTGGCGTGGCCGGTGTTTCTGGCGTGGCCGGTATGGCCGGTATGGCCGGTGTGACCGGTGTGGCTGTCAGACGCTCAGTGCGTCGGCCTGGATCGCGCCCCAGTGGGTGTCGCCGGGGCCCGGGTCGGCGGCCGGCGTGACCGCGCCCCAGTGCGTGTCGTCCACGGGCTGCACCACGACCGGCGCCGTGCTGCCCCAGTGGGTGTCCGCCGGGACCACCACCGGCGGCGTGCTGCCCCAGTGGGTGTCCGCCGGGACCACGACCGGCTGCGTACCGCCCCAGTGGGTGTCGGCCGGGACCATGACCGGCGCCGTGCGGCCCCAGTGGGTGTCCGCCTGGACGACGCTCGGCTGCGTGCTGCCCCAGTGGGTGTCCCCGGGAGCCGGGTCGGCTGCGGCCACCACGCTCGGGCCGGCCGGGTGGGCGTTGCCCGGAGTCCCGTCGGCGCCCAGCTGCGCGGCCGGCAGGACCGCCGCCAGCACCGCCGCCGCCCCCGCGGCCAGGCCGAGCACCGAGCGGGTCAGGATCCGGTTCTTCGTCATCACGTTCTCCCCATGGGCAGGTCTTCGGTCGTCCGCCGGGCTTCCCCGAGCTGAGAACAGTTCAACGCCCGCCCCTTTCGAACCTCCTTTCGCCAGCCCTTCGTGCACCGGCTTCTTCGAGAAGCCGTTCAGAAGAAGTCGAGAAGGATCCCTCGCGAGGCTTACGGGTGCACACCGGTCAGCCGTTTGTCAGGCGTTACGGAGAGGCTTCGAGATGACGAGTTGCGGCATCACCCCGCGCAGCGTCAACATGCAGGGCGTCCACCTGCTGGACACGCTCACGGCCTGGGCCGTCGGGGACGGCGGAATGATCCTCGCCACCGCGGACGGCGGCGCGCACTGGGTCGCCCAGGGGCACACCGAGAAGGACCTGCGGGCGGTCTGCTTCGCGGACCCGGAGCGCGGCTGGATCGCCGGCCGGGACGGCACGGTGCTGCGCACCGTCGACGGCGGCCGCAGCTGGCTCACCGCCGACTCGGGGACCTCCCACAACCTCTACGGCGTCTCCTTCGCCCCGTCCGGCCTGGTCGGCTGGGCGGTCGGCGACAACGGCACGATCATCGGCTCCGTCGACGGCGGCCGCAGCTGGCAGCCGCAGACCGCGCCGGACCGCGTCCATCTGACGCGCTGTCACGCGGTCGACGAGCAGGTGGCCTGGGCCGTCGGCAAGCACGGGCGGATCCTGGTGACCACCGACGGCGGGGCCACCTGGTCCGTCCGGGACGGCGACAGCACGGTGGACCTGCGGGGGGTCTTCGCCGTCTCCGCCGAGGTCGGCTGGGCGGTCGGCCGGACCGGCACCATCCTCGCCACCCGGGACGGCGGCCGCAGCTGGAGCGCCCGGCCCAGCGGGACCGAGCTCGACATCTACGGGCTCTGGGCCTCGCCGGACGGCACCGTCCTGCGGGCCTCCGGCGACAACGGGCTGCTCATCGGCTCCGAGGACGGCGGGGCCGGCTGGGCGGCGCTGTCGAGCGGCACCGGAAAGGACGTCGTCTCGCTGGTCTTCACGCCCGACCTGCGCAGCGGCTGGGCGGTCGGCGACGACGGCCTGATCCTGAACTCGCTGGACGGCGGCCGCAGCTGGCAGCCGCAGCTCGACGGCATGTTCCAGGACCTGCTGGGGATCCACGGCGCCGGCAGCTCCCGGTGGGCCGTCGGGGCCCGCGGCACCCTCGCGGTCAGCCGCGACGCGGGCGCCGGCTGGCAGGCCCGGGAGACGGGCGTGCGCGAGATCCTCTGGGACGTCCGCCTGCTCGACGACGAGCGGCACGGCTGGGCCGTCGGCGCCCGCGGCACCGTCCTCAGCACCGAGGACGGCGGCACCACCTGGACCCCGCAGCAGGCCCCCACCCAACACGACCTGTTCGCCGTACACTTCAGCACCACGGAAGCCGGCCGCCGCGCCTGGGCCGTCGGCGCCCGCGGCACCGTCCTCACCACCGAGGACGACGGCACCACCTGGACCCCGCAGCAGGCCCCCACCCAACACGACCTGTTCGCCGTACACTTCACCGGAGCCGACACCGCCACCGGCAGCGGCCGGCGCGGCTGGGCCGTCGGCGCCCGCGGCACCATCCTCACCACCGAGGACGACGGCACCACCTGGACTTCTCAACCAGCCCCCACCCAGGACGACCTGACGGACATTCACCCCATCGACGGCACCCGGGCCTTCGCCGTCGGGCACGGCGGTACGCTGCTGGCGACCCGGGACGGCGGCGCCGGCTGGTCCCGCTGCGCGAGCGGCACCGAGGCCGCGCTGTGGGCGGTCGCCTTCACCGGGACCGGCGAACGCGGCTGGGCGGTCGGCGACAGCGGCACCATCGTGGCCACCGAGGACGGCGGTCTGCACTGGTCCGCCCAGGAGAGCCCGGTCGGGGTGGACCTCAAGCAGCTGTGGGCCGACCCGGCCGGCGGCGAGGCGTGCGCCGTCGGCGACGGCGGCCTCATCCTCACCACCGAGCAGGACGGGAAGTCCTGGACCGTGCGGGTGGCTCCCACCGGCAAGAACCTCTACGGGCTCCTGATGTCCGAGGACGGCTCCGAGGGCTGGGCCGTCGGCGACGGCGGCACCGTCCTGGTCACCCGGGACGGCGGCCCCTGGCACCGGCGCTCCGGCGAGAGCACGGCGAACCTCTACACGATCGCCGCGCCGGACGCCGACCGGGCCTGGGCGGTCGGCCGCGGCGGCACCATCGTCGCCACCGCCGACGCGGGCGCCTCCTGGTCCGTGCAGCCCAGCGGCACGGAGCGCGACCTCATGTCGGTCGACGTCCTCCCGGACGGGCGCAACGGCTGGGCCGTCGGCGACCAGGCCACCATCCTGGCCACCCGCGACGGCGGCGCCCACTGGCTGGCGCAGCAGATGCCGGCCGCCGGCCCGCCGCTGTGGGCGGTGCGCTTCGCGGATGCGCAGACCGGCTGGGCGGTCGGCGCCGGCGGCACCGTCCTGGCCACCGTGGACGGCGGCCTGACCTGGCTGCCGCAGCACTCCGGCACCGACGACGACCTGCTCGGCCTGCACGTGGTCGACGCGCGGACCTGCTGGGCGGCCGGCGACAACGGCACCGTGCTCAGCACCCGTGACGGCGGCCGCAGTTGGCAGCGCCACGACACCGGCAGCACGCTGAACCTCGCCGCCGTGCACTTCTCCGCCGACGCCCTGGTGGGATGCGCCGTGGGCCGCAGCGACATCGTCGTGACCACCACCGACGGCGGCCGGACCTGGCAGGTCGGCAGCACCGGGACCGGCATGACGCTGTGGGACGTGCGCGTGCTCTCCGCCCGGCAGGTGTGGATCGTGGGCGACGAGGGCGCCGTGCTGTCCCGCCCGGAGGGCTCCACCGCCTGGCCGTGGCACCGCCACAGTCCGCGCAAGACCACTGCCCGCCCCTGACGACCACCTGACCGAGCATCAACTCACCACCGAAGGAAAGCAGAACCATGACCGAGAACCCCGCCGTCCCCACCACCGCGCTCGCCGACTTCCTCGGCCGCGAGCAGATCATGGACATCGGCATCCGTCCGCTGTGGACGCCCGTCCCGCGAGTGGCCGGACCGGCCTTCACCGTGCAGTGCCCGCCCGGCGACAACCTGATGCTGCACGCGGCGATCCACCGCGCCGAGCCCGGCTCCGTCATCGTCGTGGAGTCCGGCGACCTCGACTACGCGCTCGCCGGCGGCAACGTCTGCGCCGTCGCCCAGCGCCGCGGCATCGCCGCCTTCGTCCTCGACGGCCTGATCCGCGACCTCGGCGAGGTGCGCGAGATGGGCTTCCCGGTCTTCGCCCGCGGGATCATCCCGATCCCCGGCGGCAAGAAGGTCGTCACTCCGCTGAACGGCGCGGTGCGCTGCGGCGGTGTGCAGGTGCACGCCGGCGACCTCGTGGTGGCCGACGAGGAGGGCGTCGTGGTGGTCCCGGGCGCGCGCCAGGAGGAGGTGCTGCGCGACGCCCGCGCCAAGCGCGCGAAGGAGGACGCGCAGTCCCTGGACGACTGGGAGGCGGCCCACCGCGCCCGGATCGACAAGAGCCTGGCCGAGCACGGCTTCCAGGGCTAGGGCCGGTCCCAACCCCCACCCCGGGGTCCGGAACCGGCCCTCGCCCCCCACACCGTGAGGAGAACCACTGTGCCCGAGCACGTCCTGGTCATGGGTACCGGGCGGGAGTACCCCGCCCTCGTCCGCGCGGCCAGCCCCGGCGCCGACACCACTGTGCTGTGCCGTGTCGAGTACGTCCACAAGCTGCGCCTGGCGCACGAGAACGCCCGGGTCGTCGCGGTGCGCGAACAGGCCCCGGACGAGGAGTGGATCGCGCTCGCCGCCGCGGTCCACGCGTACCACCCGTTCACCCGGATCGCCACGGTCGGCGAGCGCGACCAGGACCGCTGCGCGGCGGTCGGCGCGGCCCTGGGCCTGCCCACGCACCGGCCGGAGACGGTCGCGATGGTCCACGACAAGAACCTGATGCGCAACCGGCTCGACGAGGCCGGCGTCGACACCACGGCGCACACGCTGGCCACCAGTGAGCAGGACGTGCGGGCCTTCCTGCGCGCCCACGGCGGGCCGGTCGTGGTGAAGCCGGTCGCGGGTGCCGGCAGTGCCGGCGTCGCCCTGGTGCACTCCGAGGAGGAGGTCGCCGCGGCCTGGCAACGGGCCACCGGCGACGACGCCTGGATCGGCTCCACGGAGAGCGGCGTCGTCGTCGAGGAGTTCCTCAGCGGCGAGCAGTACAGCGTCGAGGCGTTCTCCGAGGCGGGCGAGCACCTGGTGGTGTCGATCACCCGCAAGTACTCCGACCCGGTGAGCTTCGTCGAGCTCGGTCACGTCGCACCGGCGCCGCTGACCGAGGTCGCGGCCAAGGAGGTCGAGGGGTACGTCACCCGGGTGCTCGACGCGCTCGGCGTCGAGTTCGGCGCCACCCACACCGAGGTCGTGCTCGGGCCGGACGGCCCGCGGGTGATCGAGACGCACCTGCGGGCCGGCGGCGACGAGATCCCGGAGCTGACCCTCGACGTCACCGGGGTCGACCTGGCCGACTGCGTGGTGCGCCAGACGCTCGGCGAGTCCGTGCTGCCCGGCATCCGCGCCACGCTGGCCGAGCCGCGCGAGCCGATCGCCTCCGCGATCTGGTTCGCGGCGCTCGACGGCGCCGGTGTCCTGGCCGAGGTGTCCGGGTCCGAGGCGGCCGAGGCGGTGGCCGGCGTCAGCGAGGTGCAGTTGCTCGCCCGGCCGGGCGCCGTGATCGCGGGCCTGGCCTCCTCGGAGTCCCGGGTCGCCCAGGTGCGCGCCACGGCGGCCACCGCGGACGCGGCCGTGGCGGCCGCGCAGGAGGGCGTCGGGCGGCTGGAGTTCCTGTTGCAGTCCCACGCACGAAAGAGCGAGACCGTCTGATGGCCGTAAGAAACCGCTTCCTCACCACGCTGGACCGCATCCTCCTCCCCCCGGGCCCCGGACGGCTCATCGCGCTGATCACGGGCGTGATGTCACTGGGCCAGGGCATCTGGGTGGCGCTCAACGCGATCTACGCCATCACGGTGCTGCACCTGTCGACCGATCAGTTCGGCCTGTGCCTGAGCGTGTCCGCGGTCATCGTGCTGCTGTGCAGCACCCCGCTCGGCCACCTCGCGGACCGGGTCGGCCCGCGGACCGTGCAGTTCTGGTCGTTCCTGGCGATGACGCTGCTGACGGCGGGGATGCTGCTGGTCCACGGCTTCTGGCCGTACCTGGTGGTCGCCTCCGGCCAGAACCTGGCCTACCGCGCCGGGCGCAGCGCCCGCAAGGCCATGATCGCGGGGCTCATCCCGCCCAAGGAGCGGATCCAGGTCCTCGCGTACGCGCGCTCCTCGAGCAACCTCGGCGTCTCGGTCGGTGCCTGCCTGGCCGGTCTGACGCTCGCCATCGGGTCGCGCTCCGCCTACCAGGCGGCGATGGCCCTCGCCGCGTGCGCGTTCCTGACCACCGCCCTGCTCACCTTCAAGGAGCACGCCGTCCCGCCGGTCCCGGCCACGGCCGGGCCGGCCCTCGGGGTGCTGCGCGACTGGTCGTTCCTCAGCTTCACCGTGCTGGACGGGCTGTTGAGCGCGCAGGGCGTCCTGCTGGACGTGGTGCTCCCGCTCTGGGTGGTGCAGCACACCAGCGCGCCGCGGTGGATGAGCGCGACGCTCCTGGTGGTCAACACGGCCTTCGTGGTCGTCGCGCAGACCAAGGCGGCCAAGGGCACCGACACGCCCACCCGCGCGGCGGCGGCCAGCTTCCAGGGGGCCGGCGCGGTGTCGGCCGCGTGCCTGCTGTTCGCGGTCACCGGTTCGACCTCGCTGCTGCCCGCCTGCGCCCTGCTGGTGCTCGGCGCGCTCACCCACGCCTTCGGCGAGGTGCGGCAGTCGGCGGGCAGTTGGAGCCTCGCCTACGCGCTGGCCCCGGACCACGCGCAGGGCCAGTACCAGGGCACCCACGCGATGGGCCAGGACCTCGGGCGGATGTTCGCGCCCGCGCTCTTCACCTGGCTGGTGATCGGCCACGGCGGCCCCGGGTGGATCGTGCTCGCGCTCGGGTTCGCCCTGCTCGGCGCGACCATGCCCGCCCTGGTCGCCCGCAACCCCCGCCTGCAGGCGCTGGCCGACGAGACCGCGGCCGACGACGCCGGCACCGCGGCCGACGAGGCCACGGCTGACGGAGCGCCGACCGCCAAGGCCACGGAGCCGGCCACGGCTTGAGACCACGTCGGGCGGGCCCGCAGTCCTCGTCCAGGTATGCCGATGACCTGACCAGTGAACTGGTCAGGTCATCGGCATACCTGGCGACGGCGGATGCGAGGCCGTCGGGCTCCGGTGGGCGCGGGGACGGCTCCCCGCGCCCACCGACGGTCAGGTCGACCCGTCAGGCCGACCCGTCAGGAGCGGTGCGCCGCCGCCCGGCGCAGGTCGTCGAGGCTGTCCGCCAGGAAGCGGCGCAGGTGATGGGCGAGGTCGGTGCGGGCCAGGCACTCCTCGCCCGCGCGGATCGTGGCGGCATCGGCCGCGCCCACCGGGAACAGCGCGAGCCCCATGCCCTTGGCGATCGCACCGCCGCGCTCGCCCGCGCTCGGCACCTGCTCGAAGTACCGCTGCACGTAGGCCTGCTGGGTGGCCGGCGAACCGGAGCGCCAGAAGCCCTCGGCGGTGGCCACCAGTTGGCGGTTGGAGAGCAGGCCGGGGGTGAACAGCCGCTCCCAGGCGCGCTCCTTGGCCGCGTCGTCCGGGAGCGCGGCCAGCGCCCGCGCCGCCCCCTGCTCGCCGGTGTTGGTGGGGTCGGCGGCCAGCTCGGCCGCGATCCGCTCCTCGTCCGCCAGGCCGGCCGCGGCCAGCCGGGCGAGTGCGGTCCACCGCTGGTCGGCGTCGAACGCCACGCCCGGCGGCAGGTCGCGCCCGGCCAGCCAGCCGTTCAGCTCGGCGAGCTGCTCGTCCCCGGTGGCGGTGGCGATCACCGTGCGCAGCGAGGCGGTCCGCAGGCCCCGGCTCGCGTCGGGCCGGGCGAGCAGGAGCCGCGCCGTGTCGCCGATCAGGACCAGCGCGGCGGGCCGCTCGGCCGGGGCGAGGTAGCGGGCGACGACGTGGTCGACGGCGAAGGTCAGCACCCCTTCCACGATGCTGTCGGTGCTCTCGGCCGGCAGGTGGGCGGCGACCAGCCGCAAGTAGTCGTCGGCCGGCAGCTCGGCGCTGCGGGCCCGGTCGCGGGCGTTCTCCCAGAGCACCGCGCGCGCCAACTCGTCCGGCACGGCCGACAACGAGACCGCGACAGTGGCCGCCGAGTGCTCGTCCAGCCGGATCCGCGCCCAGCTGAGGTCGCCGTCGTTGGGCAGCAGCAGGGCCGGTCGGGCGGTGCCCGCCAGCTCGGGCAGCGGGGTGCGGGCACCCGGGCCGACCTCGGCGTCCAGCTGCTGCCGCACCACGAGCGCCTCCCCCTGCCGCTCGTAGACGCCGATCCGCACCCGGTGCGGTCGGCTGCCCTCGTTGACCAGGGTGGCGCCGACGAGCACGCCGTCCTGCGCCTCGACGTCGATCCGCAGCGTGTCCACGCCGGTGGTGCGCAGCCACTGGTCGGCCCAGCCGGGCACGTCCGGCCCGTCGGCGCTGGTCAGCGCGGAGAGGAAGTCGTCGAGCCGCGCGTTGCCCCAGCGGTGCTCGGCGAAGTAGTCGTTGATGCCGGCGAAGAACCGCTCGTCGCCCAGCCAGTGCACCAGCTGGCGCAGCGCCGCGGCGCCCTTGGCGTACGAGATGCCGTCAAAGCTGGCCAGCGCCTCGGCGGCGGAGTCGGCCCCGGCGGCGGCGATCGGGTGGGTGCTGGGGCGCTGGTCGGCGTCGTAGCCCCAGCCCTTGCGGCGGCTGGCGAACAGCGTCCAGGCGCCGGTGTACTCGGTGGCCTCGGCCGCGACCCGGTGGCCGAGCATCTCGGCGAACGACTCGTTCAGCCACACGTCGTCCCACCAGGCCAGGGTGACCAGGTTGCCGAACCACATGTGGGCCATCTCGTGGCAGACCACCATGGCGCGCATCATGCGCTGGGCGTCGGTGGGCTCGGAGCGGAACAGCAGCTCGTCCCGCAGCACCACGCAGCCCGGGTTCTCCATCGCGCCCCAGTTGAACTCGGGCACGAACACCTGGTCGTAGCCGCCGAACGGGTAGCGCTCGGTGAAGAGTTCGTGCAGCCGGTCGAACGAGGCCCGGGTGACCTCCAACAGCTCCTCGGCCTCGCGCTCCAGCTCGGCGGCGAGCGAGCGGCGGGCGTACAGGCCCAGCGGGATGCCGTCGTGCTCGGTGCGCACCGCGTGCAGCGGACCGCCGACGACGGTGACCAGGTACGGGGAGATCGGACCGACCGGCGAGATCTCCCAGCGGCCGTCGGTGAGCCGGCCCGCCGCACCGTTGCCGATCACCGTCCAGTCCTCGGGCGCGGTGACGGTGAAGGTGAACGGCGCCTTCAGGTCCGGCTGGTCGAAGCAGGCGAAGACCTTCGGGGCGAGGTCGGGGCCGCACGAGGCGTACACATAGGCCGCCCCGTCGGCCGGGTCGGTGAAGCGGTGCAGGCCCTCGCCCGTGCGCGAGTAGGCCATGTCGGCCTCCACCAGCAGCTCGTTCTCGGCCGCCAGCCCGGGCAGCGGCAGCCGGCCGCCCTCGACGAGGGTGGCCGGGTCCAGCGGGCGGCCGTTCAGCTCGGCGCGCAGCAGCGCCTCGGGCTCGACCTCCACGAAGGACAGCGCGCCGGGCTCCGCGCAGCCGAACCGGATCACGGCGGTGCTGCGGAAGGTCCGATCGCCCCGGGTGAGGTCCAGGTCGACGCGGTAGGAGTGCACATCGAGCAGGCGGGCGCGGGCGGTGGCTTCGGTACGAAGAAGTGTCGGCATTACGGCATGCTTTCGCACGTCACGCACTCCGGACAAGGGCCCTTGGGGCAAGCTGCGCGCCGGTCGGCGGCCATCTCGTCGGCCACCTCGTCGGCCACCTCGTCGGCCAGGCTCCGATCCGCGGCCGGCGGGCCGTCGGAACGTGAGCCCGGTTACGTCGCTCCGGGCGTCTACTACGGTCGCCCGTAGGCCCCGCCGCCCTGCTCGGACTTCGGATGAGCACGTGCGAGGGGCGGCCTGCTACTGCCCGGTGTCGTACTGGGGGATCTTTGTCGGCCCTTCGCGGGCCGCTAAGAATGGGCCGGGTCGAGCCGGGCCGCCCGCCTCACTGCCGGTTGCCCGAAACCCACGGAAGAAGGTGTCCAGATGTCCGGATCGGCCCTGTTCGCAGGTGCCGCGCTCGGCGGCGCGCCGGTCGGTGCGGCCGGCCGCGTGATGGCTTTCCTGGACTACTTCGCCGGGGTCTTCACCCTGCTCTCGCTGACCGCGGTGGTCGTGTGCGGGCTGGCTGCCACCGACCGCCTGGTCCTGACGCCCCGGCTGCGGGTGGCCGTCCAGTCGGTGCACCGGGCAACTGCCGTCGCGGCGCTGGGATTTCTGGCGGTCCACATCGCGGTCAAGGTCGCCGAGCACCACGCCGCCCCGCAGAGCGCGGTGCTGCCGTTCACCGGCAGCACCGCCGTCGCGGTCGCCCTGGGCACCGTCGCGGCCGACCTGCTCGTGCTCGTCGCGGCGACGGGCGCACTGCGCGGGCGGTTCGCCGGCAGCCGGCACGCCTGGCTCTGGCGTGTGCTGCACGCGGGCGCGTACGTCTGCTGGCCGGTCGCGCTGGCCCACGGGCTGACCGCCGGACGCGCGGCGCACGCCTGGGTCCTGTGGGGCTACGGCCTGTGTGCGGCGCTGATCGCCCTCGCCCTGCTGGTGCGCGCCCTCTCCTGGCTGGGACACCGCCGCACGCTCAGCCGGCACCGGCACCGCTCCAAGGCGCACCGGCCCGGCGCACCGCGCCCGGCCCCGCCGACGGGCCGCTCCGCGCCGCCCAGCGCCGGCGGCCGGCCGGCCGCCTGGAGGGACCCGGCCCCGGCGCGGGCCTTCGGTCCGCTCATCGGCCCGCTCAGGGGCCAGGTGCCCCAGCAGCCGCGGCACGCCGCACCACCCGTCCCCGGGCCCCTGGGACTGGCCCGGCCCGGTGGTGGCCGGTGAGCGCCCGACGCGAACCGCCGCAGGTGCGCGGGCTGGGGACGGCCCGGCTGATCGCCGGGCTGGACCGCTTCCAGCGGCTCGACCTGGCCGCGCACACCCGCGTCCACCCCCCGCTCCCCCGGCCCGCCCGGGACGCCCTGCTGGACCTGGCCGAGCGCATCGATCTGCGCGGACGCGGCGGCGCGGGCTTCCCCTTCGCCCGCAAGGCCCACGCCACGGTCGCCGCCGCCGAGCGGACCGGCACGCGGCCGGTCATCGTGGTGAACGGCGCGGAGGGCGAGCCGCCGAGCGCCAAGGACCGGATGCTGCTGGCCCGTACTCCGCACCTCGTCCTGGACGGCGCCTGCCTGGCCGCCGCCGCCTTCGGGGCCGAGGAGATCGTGATCGGCGTCGCCGCCGGCAGCCCCGGCGAGCACTCCGTCCCCGCCGCCCTCGACGAGCGCGACCTGCCGTGCCCGGCCCGGACCGTGTGCCTGCCCGAACGCTTCGTCTCCGGCGAGTCCGGCGCACTGATCCGTGGCATCAACGGGCTTGCGGTGCTGCCCCCCGCGGTGAAGGCCCGCGGAGCCGAGGGCGGGCCGGCCGGCGTTGGCCGACGCCCCACGCTGCTGTCCAACGCCGAGACCTGGGCGCAGCTCGCCGTGGCCGCCCGGCTCGGTCCCGCGGCGTACGCCGCGGTCGGCACCGGCGCAGAGCCGGGCACCGTCCTGCTCACCGTCAACCGTCCCGGGGCGGAGCCGCTGGTGGTGGAGGCCCCCAGCGGCACGAGGCTGGGAGAGGTGCTGGAGGTGTCCGGGCTGCCGCCGGGGGCCGGCGTACTGGTGGGCGGCTACCACGGCGGCTGGCTGGACCCGGCGGCCGCCGTCGGCGCACCGCTCTCCCGCGCGGGTCTCGCCGAGCGCGGCGGCACCCTCGGCGCCGGCGCGATCGTCGCGCTCCCCGCCGCCACCTGCCCGCTCGGCGAGATCACCCGGGTCGCGGCCTGGCTGGCGAGCGAGTCGGCCGGGCAGTGCGGACCGTGCAAGCGCGGCCTGCCCGACGCCGCCGAGGCCCTCGCCGCGCTGGCCGCGGGCACCGGCGGGCCCGCGGTGCTGGAGGACCTGCGGCGTGCCCTCGGCGGCGCACGGGGCGGCGGCGCCTGCTCGCACCCCGACGGCACGGCCCGCTTCGTGCTGAGCGCGCTCGACGTCTTCGCCCAGGACGTCGAGGCCCACGTCGCCGGCCCCGGCTGCGGACGCCCGGTCCTCGGCCTGCTGCCGCTCCCCCGCGACGAAGGCGCCAGCCTGGAAGTCGACTGGTCCCGCTGCGCCGGCCACGGACTGTGCGGCGTGCTGGCCCCCGGCCTCGTCCGGCTCGGCCCGCACGGCTTCCCGGTGTCGACCACCATCCCCGTCGCCCCCTGGCAGGACCACGACGCCCGCCGCGCCGTGAACCAGTGCCCCGCCCTCGCCCTGCACCTGCGCCGCCCTTAGGCCCGTCCGGCGGGGGCCCGGTCGAGGAGTGCCTGAACGGTTCCGGGTATCAGTCGACCAACCGCGCGATGGTGGCGAGCAGAAGCTGTGTGTCCGTCAGATCCGTCAAGACCGCGTCAGCCCCCGCGTCTTCGAGTTCCTGCACACCAGTGGTCCCGGAGGCGACACCGATCACCCGCGCCCCACCCTGAAGGCCGGTTCGCGTGTCCTCCAGGGAATCGCCGATGATCACCGTATTGGCACGGGTGAACGCCGTCCGGTGCTTCAGCCCCGCACGTCGCTGGGCCACGGCGACGAGCGCCGGCCGGTGGGAATCGTCCGAGGCGAACGCACCGATCGAGCTGTCCAGGTACGAACTCAGCGCGAACGCCCGGAGCTTGATCGCGGCGTTGGCCCGCAGGTTCCCCGTCAGCACCGTCGGGACCAGCCCGGCACTCCGGTGCACTGCTTGCAGAGCGGCGACCGCCCCGTCCATGAGCCGGCCCTCCTCGCGCATCTCCGCCCCGCGGTCGGCCAGCAGCTCCGGCAGCAGCCGAATGACATGCTCGGCCAAGGTTTCGACCTCCGCCTCGGGCACACCGTTCTCGCGCAGCAGTCGCCGCACGGCCAGCGGCATCGTCACCCCGGTGCCCCGGGCGGGCAGCCGTTCGACAGGGCGGCCGACGACCCGCGCGAACGCCTCGCGGTAGACCCGCCGGTCGGTCTCGCCGACGTAGAGCAGTGTCCGGTCGATGTCCCAGAGGACGAGCGCTCCGGCAGGCATGGTCAGCTCCCTTGAGTCAGCAGGAGGTCGGCGCGTTCGATCAACTCACGCGCAGTCGACCCGTCGCCGAAGGATCGCAGGTCGTCGGCCGTACGGCCGAGGTGATCGTGCAGGCGGGGCGACTGCACGCCGACCGCCAGCTCCAGCACGCTCTCGACAGCCGCGAATCCCGCCTCACTCTCGCCGCTCCGCAGGTGGGCCGAGGCCGCTCGCGCTTCGAACAGGGCCCGGGTCCGGCGATCCGCCGGGTTCAGGGAAGCGTGGGCCGCTTCGAACTTCACCGCAGCCTCTCGCGGCTCGCCCAGGTCGAGGTGGCAGCTGCCGGCCTGACCCGCGATCTCCCCGCTGTTGATCCAGTACAGCCAGCCGGGGTCCTCCTCCGACGGGCCCTCCGCAGCGAACTCGGCGGCCGCACCCAACGCCCGCAGACACGCCTCCCGCTCGCTCAGCCTGGCGTGGCCGCGTGCCTGTCTGGTGAGGAGCATCGCCTTCAGCGAAGGCGAGTTGACGGCCCGGACCTTCTCCCGCGCCGCCTGCATCGCGCCGACCGCGTCGCGGGGATCACCGTCGGAGTAGCTCTGGATCGCCAGGTAGGAGAGCGCTCCGGCGCCGAGCCGCGGATCGCCGGAGGCGTGGGCCGCACGCAGCGCGCCGAGGAGGGCCTGTTGGGCGGCGGCGTGACGGCCGGCGTCGAAGTGGAACCACCCCAGCTGGGTGGCAGTGTCGGCGGCGATGGCGGCAAGTGAGCGGCCGGTCGCTTCGTCGTAGCTCGCGTGGCGCAACATGCCTTCGACGAGAGAGAGATGGGCACGGGCAAGATCCGCGAGGCTCCCGCTGCCGGTGCTGGCATCCATGTGCCGCAGCTGGTCGACGGTGCCCCCGAGGTGCGCAATCAGCTCGCCGGTGATCCGGCCGCCCTTCTCGGCCCGGTTCAGCGGCTCCGGGTCGGCGATGCCCCAGTGGTGGATGTGTACGGTCAGCGCCGTACCTGACAGGGTGAGAAATCGGCGGCGGTCCATGGACTCCCCTAACACCGCGTTGTGCAGTGCGGCCACCATACGACCCGCGGTCCAGGGCAAGCCGGGGTCCAGGAGGACCGCACTGCCCGATTCGCCGGTGTCCTGGCTCGGGACCGGCGTGGGCTGGGGAGTTGTCGCGAGCCGACGGGGAAGGCTGATCAGGTCCGCCGGAACCCCGAGGCCGACGAGGAAGTCGAGCGCCTTGTCGATGTTGGTCAGGCGGCGACTGCCGGCCTCCAACATCGACAGGTAACCCTGGCTGACGCCGGTGAGCGCGGCCACGTCCTCCTGCCGCAGCGAGGCTGACTCCCTTACAGACTTGCTGAGTTGACCGAAGTCCCAGCGCGCGAGGGAGTTCCGGACCGCCGGGTCCAGCCAGACCCGCGCCGGGATCTCCTGCCGGACGGGCGAGGGCACCGCGGCCACACGCGCGCATGGGCCGCAGAGAGCACCCTCGGTGTTGTAGCGGCTGAGCCAGCACCCGCACCTGCCGCACAGTTCATCTGCCAAGGCCGTCCCCATCCGCTCGGCAAGGTCTGGTCCACAGCGCCCATCGTGACGGCGATCCGGATATCACAGCCGTGATATCCGGGCCGCGATGTGCGCCCAGCACCGCTTTCGGAGCACCCTACTGCTGTCAGCGACGCCTTGGGGACGGAACGTGACGACCCCGCTACCTGTCCGCGCCAGAGGAGCCGGCGGCCAGGTCAGGCACCGCGCAACCCCCTTCCACAGAGGAGGTGTAGCCATGTCGTCACCCCGAACCACCTGGAGTCTGGGCAGTGTCCCCGACCTCACTCCGATCCCGACGCCGGACCAGAGCAGCAATGTGCTGCGCTGCGACCTGCCGGTCACGAACGAGGCCGGCCAGGCCGCCCGAGAGCAGTTGAAGCGGCACTTCGCCACCTGGCTGACGGAGACCGGTCGCGACAACGCCGAACTGGTCCTCACCGAACTCATCGCCAATGCCGTCGCCGCCTCCATCGGGGCGGAGGCCATTCTGCTGACCGCCCGGGTCACGGCGGGCCAACTGCTCATCGAGGTCTTCGACGAATCCCCCGGGGTGCCGTGCCCCCGGCTGACGGACGACTTCGCCGAGGACGCGCGCGGCCTCCTGCTGGTCGACGCGCTCAGCACCGCGTGGGGCTGGCACCCGGCCCCGGGCGGCAAGGTCGTCTGGGCGCTCCCGAAGGCCGGTGCCGCGTGAACTCACGCCGCCATCTCGACCTCAAGGTCACGCAGCGCGGCGGAGGCCTGGTCGTGCAGATCCGGCAGGGACCTGCTGGCTCGAAGTACCCGCTGGAGCTGGTGCGGCAGGTGGTGGGCAGCGGCGCCGACGAGACCTGCGGACAGCCGCTCCCGCGCCGCGGCCGAGTCACCATGGCGCAGCCGGACCTGCCCGACGGTGATGTGCTCGATGATGCGCCACTGGGCCGTCGTGTGCACGCTCGGCTGCGGAGCGCGGTCGAGCGGCATAGTCGGCGGCTCCAGCTTCAACGCGGCGAGGCGTTCCTGCTCGACAACCACCGCCGGCTGCATGCCCGGAGCGCCTTCAGCGGTCCACGACAGCTACACCGTGCGCTCGGCGATCCGCTCGCCAAGTGGAACTGGCTCCCCGGCCTCCCCACGCACCAGCACGGCGCTCGGGTGCTGACCACCGCACCCCGCTCGGCGCTGACGACCGCCCCGCGAATCCCGTAGCCCAAAGGCCGACCGGCGGCGCCCCCCACCATCTCCTGGTGATGCAGGCGCACTCCCGCGTCCCGACGCCAGGTCCCGCAAGGGAATTCCTACGCACGAGGAGCCACACATGGTCCAGCGGATCAGCATCGAGACCCCGATTGCCGTCGCCGACGAGTTCGACCTCGACGTGAGCACCATCGAGACGGCCGACGCTGCCAGCCTCCAGGTGCTCACCGACGACGGCTGCGGCAGCACCTGCGGCGCGTGCACCACGGGCGTTCACTGACCCACCCGGTCGGTGCCGCCGGCCGACGGCCAACGCGGCGGCACCGACCGCTCTCTTCCGCTTCTACTACCGAGGTCCACCATGTGCCCATCCGCACCGACGGCTTCCTACCGCGCCGCAGGCGTGGCGCTCGTGCGCGCCGTCGCCCGCCCTGACCTCCCGGCAACGGCCTGGCCGGACCTCACGGCCGCCGGTGCAGAACTGGCTCACGAGCAGGCGGCTTGGCTGCGCGCGGTCTGGGCCGACGAAGACCTCGCCGAGGCACTGAGTCTCGCCAGCCCGACCCTCTCCCGCCGCGTCGAGCAGTTGCTCACCGCCGAGCGACCGACGCCGCGGGACGTGCGGCACGCCGCCCTGTCCACCGCACGGTACCTGCTGCGCGCCGGCGGGCGCCCGACTCCGTTCGGGCGCTTCGCCGGAGTCCAGGCCGCCGACTTCGGCCCAGCCGCCAGCCTGCGCTGGGGCGGCGAACACCACGTGGTGGCCCAGGCTTCGGCGGCTTGGATCTCCCAAGCGATCGAGCGGTTGGAAAACTGCTCCGCTCTGCTCGCGCGACTCGACGTGACCGCGAACAACACCGTCCACGTGCGTGGCGGATACCTCGTGATTCCCCATCAGCCCCTCACCCGATCCGGGCGCGGCACCGTGGCGGCCGAAACGACCCTGCGCCACACCCGCCCCGTCGCCTTCGCTCTCTCTGCTGCCCGCCACCCGATCCGGTTCAAGGAGTTGGCGGACAAGCTCGCCGCCGAGTTCCCCGCCGCGCCCGGCCAGCGGATCACCGGCATGCTGTCCGAGCTCGTCGCCTGGCGGGCCCTGATCACCAGCCTCCACGCCCCGGCGACCGAACCCGACTCCCTCGGCCACCTCGTCGCAGCCCTGCGGCACGCGGACGCCGGCCAGGTTCCCGACACCGGTGCGCTGCTCGCCGAGGTTCGCGCGGTCCACGCCAACCTCGCTGTCCACGACCAGGCTCCGAGCCCCGCTGCCCGTGCGCGGATCCAAGCGGCGCTCACCACCACCGGCCGACTCCGTGCAGCGGATCGTCCGATGCTGGCCGTCGACCTTCGCCTGGACGCCGACCTCATGCTCCCGCGGGCGGTGGCCGACGAGGCCAGCCGTGCAGCCGACCTGCTCGCACGGGTCAGCGCCTTTCCGTACGGCGTCGCCGCCTGGCGGACCTACCACCAGAGGTTCTACGAGCGCTACGGACGAGGCGCGCTGGTGCCGCTGCTGGACGTGGTGGCTGACAGCGGGATCGGCTGGCCCGACGGCTATCCCAGCGCCCGGCCGGCCGAGGGCCCGCGCTTCGACCAGCGCGACGAGGTCCTGGCAGCCCTCGCGCAACGGGCGGCGCTCGACGGCGAGCGCGAGGTCATCCTCGACCATGCACTGCTGACCGCGCTCGACCTCGGCCCCACCGAACTCCGCCTGCCCCCGCACCTGGAGATCGTCGCTCGGCTGCATGCCCGTGACCAGCAGGCTCTGGACACTGGCGAGTTCCGGCTGGAGGTGGTCTCGGCCTCCCGGGCCGTCGGAGTTTCGGTCGGACGCTTCCTGCACCTGCTCCGGCCTGAGCACCGCACCGCCTTCTGCGAGGTACTGACCTGCCTGCCGGCCATGGACCAGGAGGCCGTCACCGCCCAACTCTCCTTCCCTCCGCTGGATCCGACGACCGCACACGTGGCCCGCAGCTCGCCGACCGGCCGGCTGGTCATCAGCCTCGCCGAGCACCGGCCGTGCAGCGACGGCGTGCTGCGCCCGCAGGACCTGGCTGTGGGTTGCGACGGTCGCCGGATGTACCTGGCCGCTCCGATGCTCGGTGTGCGGATCGAGGCTGCCGCCACGCACGCGCTGAACCTGCGAGTCCACACACCGCCGTTGGCTCGGCTGATCGCCGAACTGTCCAGAGCCCAGTGCGCGCAGGTCACCCGGTTCTCGTGGGGATCGCTCGGCTCGCTGCCGTTCCGGCCCCGGCTCAGGCACGGTCGAGTCATCCTCTCCCCCGCTGCCTGGCAGCTGTCCGCTACCGAACTCCCTTCCTCGAACGCCCAGTCGGAGCGATGGGACGAGGCCCTGCGCGACCTGCTGCGCCAGCGGCGGGCACCCCGGTTCGTGGAGCTGTCCGCCAACAGCCAGGGGCTGCCGCTCGACCTCGACCGCCCCGGCCACCGCGCTCTGTTGCGCGCCCACCTGGGCTCCGCCCCGCACGCCGTCCTCGTCGAAGCTCCCGAACCTGCCGACCTCGGCTGGGCCGGCGGTCGGGCCCACGAGATCGTGGTCCCGGTCACCGTGACCCGGGCCTCGGCCTGGCCACGCCTGCCCAAGCCGACCACCGCGCGGCTCCTGCGTCGCGGCCACGGCGACGCTCCCGGAACCTCCCGGGTGCTGCTCGCCTCGCTGTACGGCGACGTGGAACGCCAGGACGCCGTCCTCACCCGGCACCTCCCCGACCTGCTCGGTCGACTCGGTCATCCGGGGTGGTGGTTCGTGCGGTTCCGCGATCCGCGCCATCACCTCCGGCTGCGCATCGCACTGCCCGACCCGGCCGACTTCGGCTCCGCCGCCACCGTCGTCAGCACCTGGGCCTCCGAGCTGCACCAGGCCGGCCTGCTCGCCGAAGTCGCCTACCCCACCTCGTACACGGAGACCGGCCGATGGGGCGACGGACCGGCGTGGGAGACCGCAGAGCAGGTCTTCCGTGCCGACTCCGCTGCCGTCCTCGCCCACCTGTCCCAGCCCGTCCGCCCGGGCCGGCACGCGCTGCTGGCCGCTCACACCGTGGCCATCGCCGTCGGCTTCACCGGCTCGACCACGGCCGGGCTGCGCTGGCTCATCGAGAACGTCCCCGCCAGGGCCCCATCGTCTGTCGCCCGCCCGGTGTTCAGCGAAGCCGTGCGTCTATCCGACCCCGCCGCCGACTGGGCCGCGCTGCGTGGCGAGGCGGGCGGAGCCGCGATCGTAGAGGCCTGGGCCGAACGCCACCAAGCTCTCGGCGACTACCGGCGCCGCTTCCCCAGCCTGGACACCCAGGGCGTCGATCCGGACGACGTGCTCGCCTCCCTGCTGCACTGCAGCTATGTCCGCGCCCACCGCATCGACTTCGGCGTCGAGGCGGAGGTCCTGTACCTGGCCCGGGCCGCCGCCGTCGCCCGGCTTTCCCGGGACAGTGACCTGTGACGCCGCACCCCGCGTTTCAACTGTCCTTCCGGATCGCCGAGTTGCTCGCCGACCCCGGCAGCGTGCCGAGCAGTTGGACGAGCCGTCCCCAGTGGCGCCAGTCGCTGGCCCACGGCGTACCCGGCGTCGCCCTCCTTCACATCGAACGCGCCGCCGCGGATCTCGCGCCCTGGGAGCCCGCCCGCGCCTGGCTCAGGGTGGCTGCCGACGCGCCGGTCACCTCCGGGCCGGACAGCTACCTCTACTACGGCGCTCCTGCCGTCGCGCACGCCCTGGCTTGCGCTGCTCAAGCCCGGCCCGGCTCCTACCAGCGCGCCCTCGACTGCCTCGACCGGATCGTGGCTGCCGATGCCGTGCGCCGGTGCGAGGAGGCCCAGACTCGGATCAAGCGCGGTGGCCTGGCCTCCCTCGCCGAGTTCGACACCATCCGTGGCCTGTCCGGCATCGGCTCCCTTCTCGTGCACCGGGATCCGCGTGGAGCGGCGATCCGGCAGGTCCTCGCCTACCTGGTCCGGCTCACCGAGCAGGTCGAGCACAACGGCCGGCTGCTGCCGGGCTGGTGGACGGCGGGCGGACCGTCCGGACAGGCTGACGCTCGGTTCCCCGACGGCCATGCCAACACCGGTCTCGCGCACGGGATCGCCGGACCGCTCGCCCTGCTCGCCCTGGCGCTGCGCCAAGGCGTGGAGGTGGAAGGCCAGCGGCCGGCCATCGGCACGATCCTGGAGTGGCTCGCGCGGTGGCGCGACGAGCACGCCTGGCCGTACTGGATCACCCACGCACAGCTGACCGGCGCCGGCCGGCTGCCGCTGCTACCGCAGCGGCCGAGCTGGTGCTACGGCTCAGCCGGGGTGGCCCGCGCCCAGCAGCTCGCCGCCCTCGCCCTCGGCGACCACCGCCTGCGCCACGAAGCCGAACACTCCCTGGCAGCGGCGCTCCTGGACCCGCCATCGCTCGCCGCGACCACCGACCTGTCCGCCTGCCACGGCTTCGCCGGACTGGCCCACATCGCTCACCGCGCCGCCGACGACGCGTCCCCGCGCAACGCCGCCCGGCTGCGCTCCGCCGCCAGCCTGCTTCTCGACATCGCCCAACCACCCGGCACCGCCCCCGACGAACAGGCCCGCCGCCTCCTCACGACCGCCGGGCCCGCCTTCCTGGAAGGCGCCACCGGCACCGCCCTCGCCCTGCTCGCCCCTGCACTCGGGGCAAGCCCAACAACCCCCTGGGACACCTGCCTCCTGACCGCCTGACCGCCTGACCGAGGACCGATCGATGACCGCTGACTGGATCCAGCACGACCTCACCCTCGCCGACCGCGCCACCGCCGAGCGTCTCGCGGCTCATCGCCTCGCACCTGCCCTCACCGACGCCCAGAACTCGGGCGAGCTGAGGGACTGGTGGTACATGCGCAAGGCCCCCTTCCGGCTCCGCTACCGCGCTCGGCTCCCCGCTCCGACGGTCGTCATGCTCCTGGACGCCCTCGTTCAGGAACAGTCGGTCGAGCGATGGAGTCTTGGGATCTACGAGCCGGAGACCGAGGCGTTCGGCGGCCCGGAGGCGATGGAGGTCGCGCACCGGCTGTTCCACAGCGACAGTCGCCATCTCCTGGCCCGTGCGGCCGGTCGGGCGACGTCGACGCTCGGGCCGGCCGAGACCGTCGTGGTGCTGGCCGGAGCCATGCTCCGCGCTGCCGGTCTCGACTGGTACGAACAGGGCGATGTCTGGGCGCAGTTCGCCGCACTGCGCCCTGCGCCGCCCTCCATCGACTCCGAGTGCGCCGCAACGCTGAGCGCTGCGGCGCACCGCCTGATGAGCGTGGACACCCGTCGGCTGACCCAGGACGGCGGCCCGCTGACCTATCACGCCGCATGGGTCGGTGCCTTCGAGGAGGCCGGGCAGGACCTCGTACGACTCGCCCGGGACGGTCGCCTCACCCGTGGACTCCGCGCTGTCCTCGCCCACCAGCTCCTCTTCCACGCCAACCGCGCTGGTCTGCCGACCAGTCACCAAGCCGCCATGGCCGCAAGCATGTTGAACGCCGTCTTTTACTCCGGCGAGAGCCCCGCACTCTCGCAGCCCACCATCCGCACAACCACTAGGGTCGCCCACGTGACTACTCTCAGCGACAGCGCTGCCGTCCCGACCTCCGCGCAGCTGCGCGACAGCCTCACCGACCGGCTGATCGCCCAGCAGTCCATCAGCAGCACCGCGGTGGAGAACGCCTTCCGGGCCGTGCCGCGGGAGCGGTTCCTGCCAGGCTTCCCCTTGGAGGCCGCGTACGCGGACAACCCCAACTACACCAAGGCAGACGGCTCCGGCACGCAGATCAGCGCCGCCTCCCAGCCGGGGATCGTCGCCCTGATGCTCGAACAGCTCGCCGCCCGCCCCGGCGAGCGGATCTTCGAGGCCGGAGCCGGAACCGGCGTCAACGCCGCCTACCTCGCCACCCTGGTCGGGCCCCAGGGCCACGTGGTGACCGTGGACGTGGACGACGACCTCGTCGACGGTGCCCGTAAGCACCTCGCCGACGCCGGTATCACCAACGTCGAGGTCGTGCGCGGCGACGGCGCCTTGGGCCACCCGGACGGCGCTCCGTATGACCGCGTGATCGCGACCGTGAGCACCAGCGAGATGCCAACCACCTGGCTCCAACAGGTCCGACCCACCGGCCGGATCGTCCTGCCGTTGCGCCTTCGCGGCACCGCCTCCCGAACGATCGGCTTCGAGCGCCGGGGCGACGGTTGGGCCTCCGTCGACGACCAGCTCGCGGTCTTCATGCCGCTGCGCGGCAGCATGGACGACGCACGGCGCACCGTCGCCCTCACCGGCGAGGGCGACGTGACGCTCCAGGTCCACAAGGACCAGGCCGACGTGGTCGACGGCACCGCGCTGCTCGGCGTCCTCGACCACGAACGCCACGAGCACTGGACCGGCGTGACCATCCCGGCCGGCACCACCTACGAGTACCAGGACCTGTGGCTGGCCTGCACACTGCCCAACTCCCTGATGCGGATGAGCGTGACCGACATGGCTCACCAGCGGGGCGTGGCCCGCATGTTCGGCTGGGGCTCCATGGCCACCGTGCACGACGGCTCCCTCGCCTACCTCACCCTCCGGCCCGGTGAGCCGAGCGAGGACGGCCGCAAGACGTACGAGACCGGCGTCATCGGCCACGGCCCCGACGGCGAGGCGCTCGCCGACCTCGTCGTCCAGGAGATCCGCACCTGGGACAGGGGCTTCCGCGACCGCGCGCCGCGCTTCGAACTCCCCGACAACCCGGCTGGCGTGGCCTCCGACCTGGCTGTCGGCCGCTTCGTCCTGGACCGCCCCCACCGCCCGATCACCGTCATCTGGGAGTAGCTCGCGTGCACCCGACCGGACCCGTCGCCCAGCGCTTCCCGCTGATCCCCCGGATCCGGCCCGCGTGTCTGCCCCTCGACGCCCGTGTCGGCCGGCTCTGCGAGCTGGCCGACACGGGCTCCCAGCGGCAGGACCCGAGCCTGGCATCCACCGTCTTCAACCAAACCGCGCTGCTCGCCTCCGACCTCGGCCTGCCCGACTACGCCCGCGCGCTGTGCCACCGCCACGCCGGCCTCTACCTCACCCTCGGCCCGCTTCCCGCAATGAGCGCGATCCGCGGCCTCGAACCCCTCGTCAACCTCGCCCGCCTCCACCTGCGCGCCGGCCGCCACGACCAGGGCCACCGCCTCCTGCTCGACCTCTACCACGCCGTCACCGCCGGCACCGCGACCGTGCTCGACGGCATCACCGTCCCCGCCGACCTCACCGAGACCGACCAGCAGCGCACCGAAGTCCGCACATGGCTGTGGCGCGTCGTTCTCGCCGACGGCACCCGAGCCCTCACCGCCGCGGGCCGTTGGACCGAAGCGCTGCGCCACATCGAGAACCACCGCGGCATCGGCCAGCGCATCCTCGACGGCCGCCAAGTCGCCGTCCTCGCCCGCGCCACCACCGGCGACACCGCAGGCGCCCTCTCCCTGCTGGAGACCACCGAGCCGGGCGACCCCTGGGAGGGTGCGGTCACCGCGGTGCTCACCGCCCTCCTCCACCCAGAGCACCAACCGACCACCACCACCGCCATCGACCACGTTCTCGCCCTGGAACCAGGCAAGGGCCTGGCCGTGTTCACCACCCGCCTCACCCTGTCCGCCATCGACGCGGCCGACCAGGGCACAAGCACAGCCGCACGCGACCTGGCCGCAGCCCTGATCAGCCGGACGCTGGATCCACCGGACGGCTACGCCGCACGGGAGCTGCTCGCCCATCCCGCCTGTCGCACCCTGCTCACCGCTACCCAGGGCCGCGGTCTCAGCGATGCGCTCACGGCGTGCGGGCTCGGAGATCGGCGCCTACCAACCACGACCAGAACGCGACTGAGGCAGGCCCTCGCACTCGCCACGGACGTGCTCAGGAAGACCCCGCTCGACCAGGAACCTCAACCGGCAGGTCGCAGCTGAATCCCTGCCGGCCGCGAGCTTCTGTCAGGGCTCGGCCCCGGGCCAGCGAGCAAGGAGCGCCGGGTCGCTCACCACGACCTGTCCGCGTGAAACAGCGATGAGGCGGTGCTCAGTCAGTACACGCAAGACCCGCACCACCGACTCCCGGGAGGCGCCTACCGCGCCGGCGAGTTCCTGCTGATTGATGGTCAGCCGGCGGGCCACTCCGTCAGCGGCGTCCGGTACCGGGGTCCCATAGCTCCGGGAAAGCCTCGCGAGGACCAGTGCCGTACGTGCGACGGTCGGCAACGCGCCGAGGTCGGCCCTGCCGACGTCGGACTCCCGGAGCCGGACGGCCACGCTCCTCAGCACGGCGAGTGCGAGTCCACCGTGTGTTTCCATGAGGGCGGTGAATCTCGGTGCCGGTACGGCCACCCCCGCCACCTCCCCCATGGCTGTCGCCGTCGCGAACCGGAGCCCACCATCCAAGCTGGACAGCTCACCAAGCAGCTCGCCTGGTCCGCGCAGGGCCAGGAGGCTGGTAAAGCCGGTCGCGGACACCGCGGTGACCTTCACCAACCCTTGTTGGAGGAGAAGCACGCGATCCGCGGTCTCACCCTCGCGTAGCAGAAGCTCACCGCGCCGCCAGAACAACTCCTGGCCCGCAGACTTGATCAGGCCTCTCCACTCTGCGGACAGCGCGGATCCGACCACCGTGCACCCCCTTCGAACTCCACCGTAGCCCGTCTCCTTCTCCCTCTGCGCCGTTTGACGCAGACGTTCCCCGCCGCTTCAGGTACCAAGATGAGCAGCCGGTCGTCTCAGCGCACCGGCCGCGGAATTCCGTTGACACTGGGAGACCCACATGAGTGCCTCGACCATTGGTACCAGCGACCCCTCGTTCCCAGAACCTTCGAGCGCCACCACCATCGCTACCGGTACCGCAGGTGGACTCGACGCGGCATGGCGGATCCACGGCTCGCTGTGCGACTGGATCGGCCGGGTGGACGTCAAGGCATCGTTCGCTCTGAGTCTCGAAACAGCCGCTCTGGTGGCGATTACCACCCTCCTCCAGACCGCGCAGAGCTCTGGGACGTACTCCCAGAGGCGTCAGACAACCACCGTCGTAGACCTCTGGTTCAGCGCGGTACTCATCGCCGCTGGTCTCGTGTTCGCCATCGCGGCAGTCGCTCCCCGCATCGGTTCCCGCAGCGATACGGACGACTGGCGGCACAACGCCATCTACTTCGGCCATCTGAGGCGCTGGAACGCCGACGAGCTGGCCAACGAGCTCGCAGACCAGGATCTGCTTCCAGCGCTCAGCAGGCAGCTGGTGACGCTCTCCCGAATCGCCTGGGCGAAACACGTACGGGTGCGCGCCTCCCTGGTCCTGGGCGGAATCGGGGTCACGCTCGCCGCCATGCCGGCGATAACGAACCTCATGGCGTAGAAACGCGTTGGCGAAAGTCAGGTATGCCAACCGAAGCAACACGAGCGGCCATCCTGCCGCGTCTGCCAGGCAACCCGTGAGCTGTATATATGACATTCTCGCAGGTGCAGTGCCACCTTTCGGCCAATGAAGTGCTCTATGCGGACAGTTGCCCGACGGTCGACCTCTCGCGCCTGGTCCAGGGTAGAAATCGGATGCCGCGCCATTCCGCGCGACTGCTGATCATCGGTCTGGCGGGGGAATGCTGGCGCTGCTGAGCGGGAGCGTTTCCCTGCTGATCCAGTAGCCGGTCGATTCGAGCCGTTGGGGGATTTGTGTACCAGTGTCATCGGGCGCTGCTCGGCGAGCGCCTGTGGAGCAAGATCTGCCGCTTGGCCCCGGGAAAGGAGGTGCCCGCGAAAAAGGTGCTCCTGGAGCAGGGGAGGCGCGGGGTCCAGGTGCTGGTGCTGACCGCCGGTTCCGCGGCCATCGTCCGTGAGGACGATCGCGGCCGGCGCACCCTCCTCGCCGTTCGCGGCCCGGGCGAACTGCTCGGTGAGCAGTCGGTGCTGGGCGGCGGCGAGCGCAGCGCCAACGTCATCGCGGTCGAACCGTCGGTGCTCCACACCGTGCCTGCCCATGCGTTCCACGCGTTCGTCGAGGAGAACGACCTGCTGCCACTGTTCCTGCGGCACGCGTTCAGCAGAGTGAGACAGGGTGACGAGATCCAGCAGGAGCTGGCGGCCGCCGAGGTCCCGGTCCGGCTGGCCGCAGCACTGCTGCGCCTGGCCGCGCCGGCTGCCGAGGACGTGCCGGTGCCCGTGACCGTGCGGCTGAGCCAGGACGAACTGGCGCAGCTGATCGGCGTCCACCGGAACACCGTGGTGCAGAACCTGGCCCCGTGGCGCAACGCCGGCTGGGTGCGGTCCGCCCCCGGCGGCGGTCTGGTGCTGCACGACCTCAGGGCACTGCGGCAGATCCTCGCCTTCTCCTGAGACCCGCGTCACACGGCACTGCCCAATTCTGGGCAGCGGCCGCTCCCGGTCGGGGACATCCTGATGCCCGCCGCCCCGGCCGGGGCGCAGAACGGCAGGAGAGGAAGACCGGCGTGGAAGAGTTGCAGGCCGAGGACCCCAGGGACGTCCCGGACTACGAGGCGGTCCTTGCCCTCGACATGAGGGGCTACAGCAAGGCCGCGTCCCACCTGATGTCACCGATGCGCACGAACCTGGACGCCATGGTCGCAGCGGCCATGGCCGAGAGCGGCTTGGCCGAGGAGTGGCAGCAGCGCAAGTACTGGGGCGACCGAGGCGACGGCTTCCTGCTGGCGATGCCGGTGCGGCGGCTCTGGCGCCTGGTCGACCCGCTGCCGGAGAAGCTGGAGGCGGCGCTTGCCGCCTACGACGCGCAGCGCCGGGCCGCCGACCCGGAGATCCGGGTGCGGATGAGCGTCCACGTCGGCCCGCTGCCCTCGGACTACCACGGTGACCCGATGAACGACGCCTGCCGGTTGCTGGACAGTGGTGCCGCGAGGTCGGCCCTGGAGCAGGCGAAGAAGCTCGACTCGTTCCTGACGCTGATCATCTCGGACGCCGTGTTCCACGCGGTGGTCCGGGCGAAGCGGACGCTTCGGCTGACGGCAAGCGACTTCCTGCGGGTACGCGCGGAGGTCGACGACAAGTTCGCCGAGCTGGCCTGGGTGCACGTCCCGCGGCGCAGCCCGAACGACCTCGCCGGGCTGGAGACTCCGGCGCCGGTCGAGCCGGTGGCCGAGCCGTCGGCCGAGGCCGTGGTGCCGACCGTCCAGCCGGCATCCAAGTACCACTTCGGGCAGACGGGCAGCGTCACGACCGAGCCCTCCGGAACGGTCAACGTCTACCAGGACGGCCAGCGGCCCTGAGGAGGATCGTGTACACGGAATACGAACCCGCGCCCGGCGGAGGGTTCCGGGTCGCCGCCCCGGAGCCGGTGGAACCGAAGGGCGTGGAGCTGGAGTTCGAACCACCGCTGGCACCTGAGCCCGCCCACGCCGAGATCGCCGATGTGCTGAACGAACCGTGGCTGCAGGACGAGGAGCTGCAGGCCATGGAGCGGCCCCCGGCCGTGGAGCCGGAGGTGCCCGAGCGCGAGCAGCCCGCCACCTCCGTCCACATCGATGCGCTGGGGGTCTTTCTCGCCGAACCCAGCGGTACCGTCAACATCCAGCGGCGGGTGCTGGACCAGTTGGAGTCCCACCTCGTCGATCGGGAGGCGATCCGCTCGGACGTCTCCTACTGCGAGGCCCCGGAGTGGACCGCCGCGGAGCTCCGGATGGAACAGATCCTCCACACCTCGGCGCTGATGCTGGTGGTGGCGCCGCGTGGTTCCGGGGCCACCACGTTCTGCAAGCGGCAGCTGGCCCTGCACACCCCGCGGGACGTCGAGATCAAGGTGACCGAGGTCGACTGGAACCGACCGACCATCGGAAAGCTCCCGACCGGGAAGAAGCGCGCCTACCTGCTCGACCTCCAGGACCAGGAGTGCGACCGGATCGAACAACCCTTCCTGACCGGCTTGCAGAAGTACGGCGAGGACTTGGCCGAGATCGGCTCCTTCCTGGTCATGACGATCACCCCGGAGCTGTGGGCCGATCTGACGGGCTATCGACTCGGCACGCTGGAGGTGGTCCGACTCACCGGCCTGCCGGACGCGGTTGCGGTGCTGAGGCAGCACCTGAGAGCCCGGCAGCAAGACAGGCTGATCCGGTACACCGAGGGCGCCGCGATCCAGGAAGCGCTCCAAACGGCTCTGCCGGTCCGTGCGGTCCGGCTGGCCACCGAACTGATCGAGCTGGCGGACCGCCTGCGGCAGCGGGCGCTGGAGGAGGGCCTCGACGAGGGCACCGTCACGGCTCGGACCGAGGCCGAGTTCAGGCAGCTGGCCATTGGCTGGGAGGCGGAGCTGGACCAGCGGTTCGGCGATCCGCTGCCGTCGGGCTCCGCCATTGGCCAAAAGGTCGCAGCGGTGCCGTTCAAACCGGAGGAACGCTACCTCGCCATGGCGCTGGCGCTGCGGGGCTCGGCGCCGGCCTCGCAGGTGCAGGGCGATGCCGACCGCCTGGCGGCGGCGATCGGCGGCGAGTCGGAGGAGGGGCGCGGGACCAAGCGCTCGCCCGACCTCCGGCAGGTCTTCGCCCGAGCGGGACTGCGCTCGCAGCTCGCGGCCATCGGCGCGCGGGTCGAGCTCACCGGCCGGGCGGAGTTCACCAGCCCCGGCTACGGGGAGGCCATGCTCCCGCACGTCTGGGGGCAGTACGACGACCGGATCCGCAAGTGCCTGATCCGCTGGATGGTCTCCTGTGTGGGAACGCGCGGCGAGGCGGCCGACGATCCGGTGGTCCGCACCATGATCCGACTGATCGCCTCGTTCCAGGACGCCTCGAAGCTGCAGGACGTCCAGGAACGCGGGATGGCGGTGGGGCGCCCAGACGTCGTGGTGGCGGTGATGGTGGCCGCCGCCCGGGACGAGAGCCTCCGGAAGCGGGCCCGGCGACTTCTCTATGACTGGGCCACGACGGCGGACAACAAACTCCTGGTCGTCGACGTCTGCCGAGAGTTGGTCAAGGATCAGCCGGGACCGGCGCTCACCCGGCTGCGCCGGGTCGCCGACAGCGGTAACGCCGAGGTGCTGACGAAGGTCCTCGAAGTCTTCCAGGAGATCGCTGAGGACCCGGAGCTCACCGACTGGCTGGCCCGGGCGGCGCAGAGCTGGCCCCGACAGGCCGATGGTGCTGCGACACCCTCCGCCAACCTGGCGACGCTCGCCCTCCTGGGCGTGGTGCGGGACGGCGCGCCCTGGGCCTCGGCGGAGTCCCGCTCGGATACTGAACTGGCCAAAGCGCTCCGAGACCTGCTCGCGGACTTCGAGCGCTACCCGAAGGTGGCGCAGACGATCCGCAGGTGGGTCTTGCAGAGCCCGCGAGGCGAAGTCCGGGATCGCGCGCTGAACGCCTTGCGCGCCGCCTTCCGGGGCCACAGCGGCCTCAATGCCCTCTTCGCACTGCTGATGATGCTGGGCGACATCCGTGATCCGGACGGCGGCAGCCCGGCGGACCGGCTGCGTGCAGCCGTGATCGAGGACGAACCCGAACTGGCGTCTCTCATCTCACCGTTGGAGGTGTCGGCGGATGAGGTTCCGGTTTCGCCGTGAGCCCGCGCGACTGCACTGGGACTACCCGGAGCGCCGACGGCTGCCGAGCAACCTTCCAGCCGTGACGTTCATGGCGCTCTTCTCGGCCTCCTGGCAGCCCGGCGGTTCCGCGGCACCGCACGAGGGGCAGAAGGCGGCGATCGCGCTCGGCCTCCGGGAGATCGCGAGAGCCGCCACCGAGCAGTGGGACCCGGAGGACGTGCTGGCTGCCCAGGACGCTGCCAACGCGGCGCTGGGCGCACCCGTGGACCAGCCGGAGCTGGGTGTCCTCGGGCTGACCGGCACGGTGCAGCTCTGGCTCACCGAGGAAGCCGCGGCGACGGCGCGGCAGCACCGGACGGACCATGCGCGGGTCGCCCGGCTGCGCTTCCTCAAGGCGCACCTGTACAACGACCCGGAGCTGCTGCTGTTGGACCACCTCGAGCGGCGCCCGCAGGACATGCGGGACTCCGGCATCGTCAAGGAGTTCCAGAAGGTCGCACGGAGCATCAGGGTCGGCGGGGAGGTCTGGTACCCACTACTGGAGGCACTGGAGGAGATGTCGACCAAGGGGGCGATCGCGGATGCGGACGTCTATGCGATGCGGGTCGTGCTCAAGGTGCTTCGGGAGGCGATGCCCGAACTGATCGACCGGCATGGCCTGAGGACACAGGCAGAGCTACTGCTCGACGGTTTCGGCGAGGAGCCGAACGGGTCGGGGCCGGCGCGGTAGGTGGCCTTGGATCGGGGGCGGAGAGGGGCGTCACCCGGTGGGCAAGTGACCGGAGACGAGGAACTGATGGCGGATCGGACGATCCGCCATCAGCTACCTGCTCCTGGGTCCGCACGCGTTCAGCCCCTGCGGCTACCGCACGGGCTGGTCGTCGACTGTCCGGCCGCGGGCCTCGATGGCCTTGACGACGGCGGACATGTCGGAGTCCGCGTAGCCGAGTTGACCGGTCTCGGCGAAGAGGGCCCGGCAGACGTCGAGCAGCGGGGCCGCGATGCCCGCCGCGGCGGCGGTGTCGGTGATCAACCGGGCGACCTTCTGGGAGTCGGTGATCGACGCCTGGACCGAGAAGTCCTCGCCGGCCAGCTTGGGTGCCTTCAGCCGCATGGTCGTGCTCGCCAGTGGCCCGGCGCCGAGTACCGCTACCAGCTGGTCGAGGTCGAGCCCTTGGCGCCGCGCGAACTGGAACGACTCGGCCAGCCCGGTCACCTGGGTGATCAGGAAGGTGTTGACCGCCAGCTTCATCAACAGCCCGTTGGGCACCGGCCCGCAGAACGTGAGCTCACGGCAGAGCGGTTCGAGCAGCGGGCGCACCGCCGCCACGTCCTCCGGCTCCCCGGCCATCAGCCCGACCAGCTCGCCGGCGGCGGCCTGGGTGCTCGATCCGGAGACCGGCGACTCGACATAGCGGCCGCCCGCAGCGCGGATCTCCGCTGCCAGCTCCTGCGAGTAAGTCGGCTCGAACGTCCCCATGTTGACGATCGTGCGGCCGGCGACACGCTCGGCGAAGGCCGGCGTGCCACGGCCGAGGACGGCGTCCACGCCCGGGTCGTCGAGCAGCATCAGGATGACGACCTCGCTGCGGGCGAACACACTCGCCGCATCGGGGGCCACTTCGGCTCCGGCAGCCGCCGGCCTGCGGGCCTTGGCGGTGGTGCGGTTCCAGACCAGCAGCGGGGTACCGGCCTTCACCAGGTTGAGCGCCATCGGCTCGCCCATGACGCCCAGCCCGATAAAACCCACGGAGAGTAAGCTCATGGGGCAGAGCTTGGCATACTGACGGATCACCCGGCCAGGCACAACGGGTACTTGTCCGCTCGGAAAGCCATCGCCGCTGGTCATGCCCCCTACCGGTACTCGTTCATGGTCAGGACGTGGCCCAGGGCACGTTCCGGTACCGGGTGCAGGCGGGCCCGAAGGCTCCTAGGTTTGAGACAGAGGGATCCGACACACAAGGAGCCCTGCCTCCCTGGACCGATCGTGTCGGCTCCCGATCCCTCAGGAGATGACACCGCATGACGACGTCAGCCGAAACCCCGGTCCTCGACACCCTGGCCGCCATGACCCTCGACTCGATCGAACGGTGCGGGTTCCCGACGGACACCCTGCTGCTCACCCGCATCGCCGCGCTCGTCGCCATGGACGCACCGCCGATGTCCTACCTCACCCACCTCGGCGCCGCCGACGAGTCCAACCTGACACCCGAGCAGATACAGGACGTCCTGGTCGCCATCGCACCGATCGTGGGCACCGCCCGCGTGATGTCGGCGGCCACCCACATCGCCCAGGCCCTCGGACTCGCCATCGCGGTGGCCGACTCCGAGGCCGGAGCGTAGCCGTTCGGACGCGCCCGGTTGCCCCGTCGGGCACGCCTGGTTGCCTCAGGCGTGCTCGGTCGCCGGGATGTCTCCCGCGGAGACTGCCGTCCTGAGTGCGCCGTGGTCCCGGGTGTTCTGGTCGGCGTAGTGGAGCGCGAACTCGGCAACAGCGCGGTCGAAGGTGTCGGAGCTGCCGAGATAGGCGGCGACGGCGATGCGGTCGCCGGTCCGGGCGTGCGCACGGGCCAGGGCCGCACCGCACAGTTCGGCGTACTGGCGCAGCAGCCCCGGGTCCATCGTTTCGACGTCGGCCGATCCCTTCATGTCACGCAGCTGCCGGCAGTAGAAGTGCCGGCCCGCCGGTCCGGTCATCCAGCCGAGGAAGATGTCGCCCGCGGCCTGCATCAGCCGCTGGCCCGCGACGACCCGGTGCCCTTGGTGTGCCTGGTCCGCGGCCGGCAGGTAGTCCTGCAGGACGGACGGTCCGGCCTCCTTGATCTGCAGGAAGAGCGGGTCCTGCTCGTCGCGGCCGGTGAGCAGCAGGACGAAGCAGCGGGTCCCCACGCTTCCGACGCCGACGACCTTGCGCGCCGCATCGACGAACCGGTACCGGTCCAGCAGGAGGCGGCGCTCCTCGGGGAGCGTGCCGCGGTACTCGGCGAAGATCTTGCCGACGGCCCGCAGCTCGGGCGGGCCGACCGGTTCCAGCAGCGGCGGGTCGTCGACGATGCGCCGGTGGCCGTCCCGGACCTCGGTGAGCTTGCCCAGTGCCTGCAGGCTCGTGCGACCACGCGCGCGCCCCAGGTTCGCCTCGACCCGCTTCCTGCGACCGGGTTCGCTGACGAGCGGGAGGATCGCGGCGGCGTCGAGTCGCTCGTACCAGACGGCGAGTTCACCCATCCCGGCCAGTCGTCGCATGGCGAGCCGGTACGCCTGGACCGCCGCACGGGCTGCCCGCCGCGCGTGCTGGTCACTGTGGCCGTTCTGCCTGGCGGCGACCGCGAGGCTGGCGGCCAGCCGTTTGACGTCCCATTCGAACGGGCCGGGCAGCGTCTCGTCGAAGTCGTTCACATCGAAGACCAGGGCGCGTTCGGGCGAGGCGAAGACGCCGAAGTTCAGCAGGTGGGCGTCGCCGCAGAGCTGGACGGTCAACCCGGTGTCCGCGACGGCGGCGAGGTCTGCGGCCATGACCGCCGCCGCGCCCCGGAAGAACGCGAACGGGGACGCCACCATGCGTCCGTAGCGGATCGGCAGGAGGCCCACCACCCGGTCGGCGGCCTCCTGCTGCAGCACACCGAGGGGATCGGGCCGGTTGGCCGCGGCGGTCCACCGTCCGTGCGAGCCGCGTGCCACGCGCTGGCGCACGGCCCGGCCGTGGCGGGCACGTTCGGTCGGACTGTTCACGATGTCCTCCTCTCCACCCCCTTCAAGCCTGGGCGCGCCAGCAGCGGCGCGCACGTCCTCGGGCCTCGCGGGCGGCCCCACGGGCGGCTCCCGTGCGGTCGTCGCGGCCGTCAGCCTGGCCAGCGGGCCCCTTCCCGTCCGGTTTGCCCCAACCGGTCGAGCCCCGGGCGGGTCTGGCGGCATCGAACGGGAGCGGCTGGCAGGATGCGCCCATGCCATCGGAAGCCGCGAGAAGCCCGGCCACGTCGGGCTCCGTCCTGCTGACTCTTGCCGCCGGGCAGTTCCTGATGGCGCTGGACAGCTCCGTCATGAACGTCTCGATCGCGTCGGTGGCCAAGGACGTCGGTACCACCGTGACCGGGATCCAGGGTGCGATCACCGCCTACACGCTCGTCATGGCGATGTTCATGATTCCCGGCGGCAAGGTCGGCGTGCTCATCGGCCGCAAGCGCGCGTTCATGATCGGCTGCTGCATCTACGGCTGCGGCTCCTTCACCACCGCGCTCGCCCCCAACCTCACCGTGCTGCTGATCGGCTGGTCCCTTCTCGAGGGCATCGGAGCGGCGCTGATCCTGCCGGCGATCGTCGCGCTGGTGGCCGGCAACTTCGCGTCCGAGCGCCGGCCCGCCGCCTACGGGCTGGTCGCCGCCGCGAGTGCCGTCGCGATCGCCGTCGGCCCGATCATCGGCGGCATCGCCACCACCTACTTCTCCTGGCGCTGGGTGTTCGCCGGCGAGGTCGTCGGCGTGCTCGCCGTCCTCGCCTTCGCCCGCCGCCTCGCCGACGCGCCCACCGAGACCGGTCACCACATCGACCTCGTCGGTGCCGTGCTGTCCGCCGCCGGCCTCGGGAGCTTCGTCTACGGCGTCCTGCGGTCCAGTGAATGGGGCTGGTTCCTGCCCAAGCCCGGCGCACCCGCCTGGCTCGGCGTCTCGCTCGTGGTCTGGCTCATGCTGGCCGGCCTGCTCCTCGTCCGGGTCTTCCTGTCCTGGGAGGACCGCCTGGTGCAGCGGCACCAGGAGCCGATCCTGGATCCCGCCCTGCTGCGCAACCGGCAGCTCACCGGCGGGCTGACGATGTTCTTCTTCCAGTACCTCGTCCAGATGGGCGTCTTCTTCCTGGTCCCGCTCTACCTGTCCATCGCCCTGGGCCTGTCCGCTCTGGCGACCGGCGCCCGGCTGCTGCCGCTCTCGCTGACCCTGCTGGCCGCCGCGATCCTGATCCCCCGGCTGCGCCCGAAGGCCTCACCGCGCCGGGTCGTCCGCCTGGGCATCCTGGCCCTGTTCGCCGGAGCCGTGGTCCTCCTGGCGGCGCTCGACTCCGGAGCGGGAGCGGACGTCGTCACCGTGCCGCTCCTGCTGATCGGCCTCGGTGTGGGGGCACTGGCCTCCCAGCTCGGCGCGGTCACCGTCTCCGCCGTACCGGACGAGAAGAGCGCGGAGGTCGGCGGCGTGCAGAACGCCGTCACCAACCTCGGTGCCTCCATCGGAACAGCACTGGCCGGCTCGATCCTCATCGCCACCCTGAGCGCCTCGTTCCAGACCAGCATCGAGCAGAACCAGAGCCTGCCTCCCGAGGTCGTGAGCAGCGCCACCGTCAAGCTCGAGAGCGGCATCCCGTTCCTGTCCGACCCCCAGCTCCGCAGCGCCCTCGACAAGGCCGGCACCAGTCCGGAGGTGGCGCAGGCCGCGATCGACGCGAACAGCGAGGCAAGGATCGCCGGCCTGCGTGCGGCGCTCGGCGTCCTCGCCCTCACCGCTCTGCTCGCCCTGTTCTTCACCAGGCGGATCCCGGCCTCCCAGACGGGCTCGGCCTCCCCCACGGCCTGACCGCTTCGGCCCTCCCGTCCACCGGCGGCGGAGGCGTTCGCGAGGGACGGCCGCGCCTGCGAGCCCGGCGCCGACCGGTCGACGCGCTGGCCCGATCCCGCTGTGCAAGCCTGGAAGAGGAGTGCTCCACCTGCCGCCGACCCGGCAGCAGACCCTCCGAAGGAGCTAGACATGGCCAGCAACACGAGTGGGGCGCCGAGAGGCGCCGTGACAACCCGGCGGCCGTTCGCGACCGGCTGGACCTTCTTCGCCGCGGCGATGATGGTCTTCGGTGGCGCGATGTCGGTGTTCGAAGGGATCGCCGCCATCGCCAAGGACGACCTGGTCGTCGTCACGCGCCACTACTCGTACAGCTTCAACACCACGGGCTGGGGCTGGGTGCACCTGATCCTGGGTGTCCTCGTCGTCATCGCGGGCGTGGCCCTCTTCAGCGGCGCCGTGTGGGCACGCGTCGTGGGTGTCCTCCTCGCCGGTCTCGCCATGGTCGCCAACTTCCTGTGGCTGCCCTACTACCCGTTCTGGGCGATCGTGCTGATCGCCATCGACATCTTCGTCATCTGGGCGCTCTGCGCCGGCATGGTCGACGGGGACCGCGAGGTCTGAGCCTCCGGCCGCTCATCGGGGCGCAACGGTCGCCCCGATGGCCGGACGGCCGGCCTCGTCGGAGCACGTACGGGCGCTCCCTGAGCCGGTGCCCGGCAGGCGTGGCGCACCCGGCCGACCGCCCGGGCGTCTGTACGGTGAGCCGGTGACGCACATCATCCCGTGGCTGCGCAGAGCCCGCCGGGGCGACCGTGCGGTCTCCCGCACCGACTACGCGGGCGCCGTCTACGGATCCCTGCTGGCCGCGTCCGTGATCGCCGCGTCGAGCACGGCCGGCAAGTTCCCCCGCTTCGAGACCGTCGTGCTGCTGCTCGTCACCGGGCTCGTCTTCTGGGTCGCCCACGTCTATGCGCGCCTGGCGGGTGAGCGGTCGGTGGGCCGTCGCATCGACTGGCCGCAGGTGCGTGACGTCGGACGGGTCGAGTGGTCGATCACCGAGGCGGCCGTGCTGCCGGCGGCCGTGGTGGCCGTCAGTCCGCTCCTGGGCCTGGGCCTCACCGCCACCGGCTGGCTCGCCCTGGCGGTCGCCGTGGCGCAGCAGGTCACCTGGGCCTACCTCGGCGCCCTGCACGCCAGTGCGTCACGTCGCAGCGCTGCCCTGGAGGCCGCGGTCAACCTGGTGCTCGGGCTGGTGATCGTGGCGGCCAAGGTCGGGTTGAGCCACTGACGGAGCCGCCCCGGCACCACCGCAGGCGACCCGACTGCCGCAGCACAGCCCCGGCTCGACCACCGGCTATGCCGAGGCGCGCGGGGCGAGGAACTCACGGACGGCGAAGGCAGCCAGCACCACCACCGCGAACCAGAAGACGACCATGGCCGTCGGATGGGCCCAGAACACGAAGACGACGGCGGCGACGAGCAGGATCGCGACCCCGATCCACCGCTTCCACCTGCGCACGAACGGCTCCACCGGCCCGGCACGGAAACCCACGGAGTCCGCCGCCGAACGCGCACCGGCCATGCCGCTGCCGGCGATGCGGCGCGTGGCCGCTGCGACACGGGAGGGACCCGAGAGGAAGGCCCCGAGCGCGACCAGGACAGCGAGCACGCCCACCGCGCGCACCGCCTGGCGCAGGAACACCACCAAGGCGTCGAAGACCGCCCCGGCCGCCGCGGGTGAGGCGTCCGACGGCAGATGGTCGAGGAAGTAGGAGCGGAAGACGGCCAGTGCGATGCCGAGCAGCAGCATCGCCGCCGCGATCCCGAGGGCCGCCCCGATCAGCGCCCGGCGCCGACCGACCGCGGTGAGCACCCCCGCCGCGGCGAGGAGCACCGCGATGACGGGCAGCCAGTTGCCCAGGATCTCCAGGAGCCGGAAGGCGCTCCTGATCTTGGCGAGGTCGGGAGAGGAGAAGATCACGAAGTCGGTGTGGACGTCCGGGATCCTGGCGGCCGGTGCGAAGCCGGCATCGACCAGTTGGGCCTTCACCTGCTGCACGGCCGGTGCGATGTCGAGGGTCACCTCGTCGTTCGTCAGCTGCACCGCGGCGCCGCCCTGCCCCGTCAGCGCCTTGTCCATCGTGGCGTGGCCGGTGCGCAGCGCCTGCTCCCACACGGTCGCGAAAGCGTCGCTGGTCACCACCCGCTCGGCGGCGCCGTGGACGAGGTCGGTCAGCGCGCTGGTGAGCGGGCCGCTCAGGCCGTTGACCAGCTGGGCCAGTTGCGGCGGCACCCCCTGGGCGGCGGCGGCCGAGGAGAGCTGGTTCACCACCCCGGAGACGTCGATCTGCTGCACCACGCCGTTGGTGATGCGGTCGGCCGCCGCGCCCTGCACATCGGGGTTGTGGGCCAGCGGCGCGAGGGCGGCCACGAACCGGTCCGTGTCGCTGACCACGTCGTGCGTCCACACCGCGATCACCGCGAGCAGTGACAGCACGGACGCGACGACGATCAACACGGTCGAGCCGGCCGTCCGCAGCCGGTGGTGCTGCTCGCGGGGCCCGGCCGCAGCCTCCAACTGGGCGATGCGGCGGCGCATCTCACCCAGTTCCCCCTCGCTCGGCTGGTCGGGCGGCCCCGAGTCGGTCGACGACATGGGCGGTGGCTCTCTTCCAGCGGGAGGGGCGGCAGTTCAACCGTCGGGACCCGGGCGTCGGACCCCTCCACCGCAGCAGACCCGAGTCACCCCCCTCGCACGACCGGAGAGCCCCCACCCGGGTGGCCGACTACGCCGGACGGGTGCCACCCACGGCATGGCCGGCGTCCCGGTCACCCGGTCTGACCCCGAGCGCGCGCACCGTCTCAGTCGGCGGCGGAGCCCGGGTCGTCGAGGTCGTGCAGCCCGGCCGGGTCCTCGTCGGTCAGCACCTGCCCGGCCGCGGTGACGAACCGCTGGGCGTGGCCGCGGTGGACGCACAGGAGTTGGTCGTGGGTGCCGGTGCGGTTGCGGTGCACGGCCAGGGCCGGACCGTACTTGCTGTTGTGCCCCGGCATCTCGGTGTCCCTGCTCCACGCCGCGCCGTCGAAGGCCGACCACCAGAGCTGCTGGCGGGCGGGGTCGCGGTGGACGCACATCAGTTTGCCGTCGAAGACGGCGAGGCCGATGTTGCTGCGGGTCCGGTGTCCGGGCAGCGCGCCCTCGGGTGTCCAGGTGGTGTCGCGCAGCCGGCTCCAGTGGATCGCGCCGTCCTTGGGGTTGCCGTGCAGCAGGTGGAGGGCGCCGTCGTACACGGCGAGCGCCGGGGACCTCGTGGTGGCGCAGCCGGGGACGGGTTCGGGGGCGGTCCAGCTGCGGCCGTCCCGGCTGGTGGTGACCATGATCCGCTGGGCGGCGTCGGCGTAGGCGAGGTGGAGAGCGTCGCGGAAGACGGCCAGCGCCGGGCCGTAGACGCTCTCGGCGTGCGGGACCGGCTGGTCCGGCTCCCAGGTACGACCGTCGTACGAGGTCAGCGCGATGCTCCAGTCGCCCGAGCCGCGGCGGTGCGCGCAGTACAGCCGGTCGTGGAACACGGCCAGGGCCGGGCTGCCCAGGGTGTGGTGGGCGGGGAACGGCTGGTCCTCGGACCAGCTGCCGTCTGCGCGGTGCGCGCTCCACCACAGGTCGGGGTCATCGCCCCGGCCCTGGTAGACGCAGTACAGGTCATCGCGGAAGACGGCCAGGGCGGGGGTTTCGGAGGCGTAGCGGGCCGTGAACGGCGCCTCGGGTCCCCAGCCCGCGCCCGGTTCGAAGACGCTGAACCACAGGCCCGTCCGGTGCGGCGGCGCGTCGAGGGCCATGGGGGCGAGGAGGGTGGGCGCGGCCCACGGCGAGAGCAGTTCGCACCCGGCGCCCCGGGCGGCCGACCGGATCCGTTCGGCGCGTCCGAGGAGTTCCGCGCCGACGGCTTCGGCCATGGCTTCGGGCAGGGATCCGGCGAGCACCTCGGACAGCAGGCCGTGGAAGCCGCTGACGGGCCCGGTGCCGTCCAAGGGGGCGAGGCGGTCGGTGGCCCGCTGGTCGAGGCGGAGGGCGAAGCCCCACTCCAGCAGGCGGAGCGAGACGGGAGTCCCCGCCGCGGCGAGCTCCTCGCCCGCCCGTTCCGCGCGCTCCACGGCTTTGGCCGACGGGGCGTCCGGGCCGAACTCCGGTGCCGTGCTGCGCTCCCGCCCGGGGGCGGTGCCTTCGATCGCCATGCTGTCTTCCTGCCTGCAGGGCCGCGGTCCGGACAGCCCGCGCGGCGCGCGGGCGAACCGTCCGGATCCACGGACATGGACGCTTGCGGACTGTTCCCGGCAGCTGTGCGCCGGGCTGCGGGCTCCCCCACGGTTCACCGGGAGACCGGTGCGGACGAGCAGCCTTTCGGCCGCCTGCCTTCGGCGAACGCGCCTCCGGGTCATGGAGGCGTGGTGCGGAGACGGACGGGATGAGGACGGTCGGCCGGAGCGGGTGGCGGGATCGGCCGCGCGTCGTGCGGCAACCGGAGGATCGGGTCGCCGACCCGGATCGTCCCACCGCGGACCACCTCGGCCCGCAGCCCGCCGCGGTGCAGCAGGCCGCGGATCAGGCCGGGGCGGACCAACTGTTCGAGCCGGGCGCAGGGTTCGCTGAGTCTGAGGCCGCGCAGGGTCACCCCGCCGACCTGGAACTCCTGGTCCACCAGCGGGTTGAGCCGGATGCCGCGACAGACGAGGTTGCGGCGGCACTCGGCGGAGGTGAGCGTGATGCCGTGTTCACGGGCCAGGGCGTCGAGGGCCTCCGCCTCGATGAGGGTGACGTCGCAGACCCCGGATGCCCGGCCGGTCCCCCGGCGCCGGGGCCGGGGGCCCTCGCCCGCCCAGTAGTTGCGGTCCCCTGCCAGGCCGCGGCCGGTCACTGCACGGGCCTGCGCGACGCGGACGGTGGGCTCGCCGGGGCGCGCGGCGAGGTGCAGGGAGGTGACCCGGCCGGGTCCGGGCGGCGGCGGAGCCTGCGCCATGGGCTGCTCACCCCTTCAGGAAGTGGTCCGTGAGGGAACGCAGGGTGCGGAACTGGTCCACGTCGATCTGATCGAGCCGCAGTTCCCGGCCGATCAGGTCCTCCAGCAGCAGGACGAACTCCATGAAGCCGAGCGAGTCGATCAGCCGGTTCTCGATCAGGTCGAGGTCCTCCGGGATCTCCTCGACGGTGGGGTTGCGTTCGAGCAGCCAGTCCACGACCGGTTTGACGGCGTCGTCCATGGTCACCTCTCCTGGATCCGGTGCAGCTCTTCGGTCGTGCTCGTGCGCACACCTCAGGTGGCATTCGGGGGGCCTGCGCCGGTCTGCCGCACGCTCTCGTACTCCTGGCGGACCCGGGCGACGGTGGCGGCGGCCGGGTGCAGGGCGGTGACGCGGGTGCAGGACCGGCCGCAGTACATGGCCATCTCCTCGATGCGGCCGGTGGTGCCGTCCCCCGGAGCCGCCGCGCTGTAGCGCGGTACCGGGTAGTCCCGCCCGCCCACCCGGGTGGTGGCGATGAAGGTGGCCGGGGCGCGGTCCTCGGTGTCGGTGAGGGAGTTGCGCAGGACGCGGTGCGGGCGGTGCGGCCAGCCGATGTCGAAGAGGGAGGTGATGACGGTGTCATCGGCTCCGGCCTCGACCACCCGCCGTTTGAACTCCGGGTGCGCGGTGGATTCCGCGGCCGGAACGAACAGGGTCCCGGCCATGGCCCCGTCTGCGCCGCGCGCCACGGCGTCCGCGAGATCCCTCCCCGTGGCGATCCCGCCCGCGACGGCGAGGACGGCGTGCGGGTGGCGGGTGCGGACGCCGGCCAGCAGGGCGTCCACGGGCAGCCGGCCGAGCAGGTGGCCGCCGGCGTCGGTGCCTTGGAGGACGAGGACGGCCGCGCCCAGTGCGAGGGCCGTGCCGGCGTCCTCGAGGGTGCCGACCTGGACGACCAGCGGGTGTCCGGCGCTCCGCACGGCCCGGGCCGCGTCGGCATCGGGCAGCCCGAAGGAGGTGACGAAGCCGCCCCGGGGCAGTTCGGGCATGACCGCCCGGAGCTGGCCCAGGCAGCCGGCCGGGCCGGTGACCTCGGGAACCACGTTCACCCCGAACGGGCGGGAGGTGGCGGCCGCCACCTCCCGGACCAGCCGGGCGGCCCGCGCGGGCGGTTCCTTGTACAGCGCGAGAGTGCCGCCCGCTCCGGCCCGCGACACCGCGGCGCACAGCGCGGGCCCGGCTATGGCGCCCATCCCGGCCTGCAGCAGGGGCAGTTCGAGGCCCAGCCGAGCCGCCAGCCGGGTCACGAGCGCTCTCCCGCCTGCCGTACCGCGCGGTGCGCAGCCGCCAGGTCCCCCTCGAAGCGGTCGCCGAGGGCGTGCACCCAGCGCTCCAGGCCGAAGGCGACGCAGCCGGTGAAGGCCGGGCGGCCCGCGTGGCGGATGGCGCGGCGCTCGCCGAAGAAGTTGCGGTGGTTGTTGGTGGAGGCGACGGCGGTGCCGTCGGTGTGCAGGTACTCGTCCTTGACCGGGGCGAGCAGCTGCATGACGGTGCGGGCGCCGTCCTTCTCGAAGAAGGGGTCGGTGGCGGGCTGCCGGTCCAGGGGCAGGCCGAGGGCCGCGCCGAAGGCGGCGATCCGCTCCTGGTGCCGGGCGAGGTGGGCCCGTACGGCTTCGGCTGAGCCGACGCACACGATCTCGCGCATGGTGAACCCCCAGAGCCTGCGCAGCCCGTCGTGGTGCTCCTCGTTGCGGAAGCACTGCGCGACGGTGGTGATCAGGACGGGGGTGTCCGCGCTGGTGCCGGTGAGGTGCAGGAGGCAGCCGTAGCAGGCCGCGGAGGGCAGCAGGTGGGTGGCGTCGGCCAGGTCGACCGCCGGCAGGGCGGTGGCCCCGGGCGGGTCCGCGGCGAGGGCGGCCAGCCGGTCGGGGCGGATCCGGGTGACCGGGCTGCCCAGGTGCGGGAAGTTGCGGAAGTAGTCGAGGGTGCGCAGGTCCTCGGCCCTGAGCAGCGGCGGGTAGCTCTGCTGCCGGGCTCCGGCCTCGGCGCCCCACCGGGTGAACACCGCGTCGAGTGCGTCCTTCAGCAGGACGGCGGGTTCGTCGAGGGTGGCCAGTCCGTCCCGGACCCACCAGGTGTTCCCGGTGGCCGTGGGGTCACTGACGGGCATCGAACACCCCGATCCGGTGGAGGAAGTCGGTGGTCTTGTGCAGGACCTTGGCGTGTGCGGCCTGCCGGGCGGGGTGGGCGAGCAGCCGCCGGCGCAGCGCATAGCCGTCGGTGAGGCCCGCGTCCCGGTAGACGGCCGGGTTGTAGAAGGACTCCATGCTGGTGGTGAGGTAGCGGCCGAGGTAGCTGCGCAGGTCGAGCCGGGCCTCCTCGTGCAGGTCGCTGTCGAGGAGCCGCTGCCACAGCAGGTGCACCAATCGGCAGCCGAAGGCGATGTGGCGGGACTCGTCCTGGTGGTGCAGCCGGTTGATGTGGCGGACGGTCGGGTGCAGGCGGGGGTCGGCGGCCAGCTGGACATTGTAGTGGTCCACGATCTGCTCGAAGATCAGGATCCTGGCGAAGACCAGGAAGTTCTCGACGTGCGGGTCGCGCGGAGCCTCGGGCAGCTTGACCGACTTGTCGGGGTAGATCTTGTCGGCGTACTTGAGGCAGAAGGTGGCGAAGAACCACATGTGGTCGTTCTCCTCACCGATGAAGTGGTGGAAGAACTCGGAGGGGAGCTCGAAGCCGGGCGTGTGGATGCGCCGGGTGACCTCGATGAGCAGTTCGCGGATGCCGTGCACGTTGAGGCTGTAGAAGTTGACGCTCTCCCACCGACTCAGGGCCTGGAGCTGGGCCGGGCTCAGCTCGTCGAACAGCTCGGTGCCGTGGACGGAGAGCAGTTCGGGGGACATCCAGAGCCCGTCGGTGGGGATCGCGGGCGGCCAGTCGAAGGTGGTGAACGGGTTGTAGTAGTCCGCGGTGGCCTTGTCGGAGAGCCGGTCGAGCAGGGCCCGGAACTCGGCATCGTCCGCTGTCGCGGGGCCGGCCGCCGTCGCGGGGCCGGAGGCCGTCGCGGTGCCGGCCGCTGCGGTGGGCGGGGGGTTCTGGGGGCGCACGGACGTCACTCCTTCCATCGGACGGCCGCCAGCAGGGCCCGGTGGAGTTCGGGGGTGGCTGCCGCCACGCAGGACTGCTGGTTGCTGACGGTCAGATCGGTCAGGACCGTGCCGCCGAGCGGCTGTCCGTAGCCGTCGGTGATGACCGCCCCGGCCCGCTCGGCGAGGAAGACGGCCGCGGCGATGTCGTACGGGAACAGGTGCAGGACCCGGCCGTTGCCGACGCGTTCGAACTCGGGCAGCAGCGCCGGGTCGTCGCGGAGCAGCCGGTTGCCGATGTCCACGTAGGCGTCGAGCTGGCCGGTGAGCAGCCGGGAGATGGACCAGGTGGCGCTGTTGAAGACGAAGACCCCGCCGGTGTTGGCCGAGCGGTCGATGAGGTGGCCGTATGCCTCGGTCATCAGGCGGGCCGGGTGGCCGTTGAACTCCAGCGACCAGAACATCCGCGCGGGGTCGGTGGTGCGGGTCAGCGCCGGGACCGGGTGGTCGTAACCGTGCGCGGTGATGCCGGGCGTCGCCAGGTCCCCGTAGAGGTAGGCGCCCGTGCGCAGTTCCATCAGCAGCGCGTGTTCGACGTCGGCGATGCGCGGGCGGTGCGACATGCGGGCGACGGCGACCGAGACGGTGGCCGACTCCAGGCCGGCGACAGCGGGCCGGGTGCCGTCGATCGGGTCGACGACCAGCAGGTGGGGCGGGTCCGTGCCGTGGCACTTCAGGCCCCGGTCCTCGGAGTAGACGGCGACCGGCAGATCGTGGTCGACGACGTACTGCCAGACGGCCGCCTCCGCGACCTCGTCGAGGCCGAACTGGGCGTCGCCGCCCGGTGAGTGGCCTCGGACCGCTCGGCTGCCGGCCCGGTGCCGGGCGGCCAGAACGGCCTCGCGGACGGCACTGGCGAGGCCGATCACGTACTGCCGCACAGCCGCGGCCCCCGGGGGGCTGTCGCGCTCGGGACCGGTCATGCGGCGGCCTCGGCGGCGAAGAGGGCTTCGAGCCGGTCGCAGAGCAGATCGGCCTCGGCGCGGGTCAGGATCAGCGGCGGGCGGATCTTGATCACGTTGCCCCGGCCGTAGCGGGAGGTGCGCAGGATCAGGCCATGGTCCATGCCGCGCCGGGCCAGGGCCTGGGCCCGTTCGCTGTGCGGGTTGCCCCGGTCGTCGCCGATCTCGATCCCGATCATCAGGCCGAGGCCGCGCACGTCCACGACGGCGGGGTGCAGGGCGGCCAGCGCGCGCAGCCGCTCCATGACGTGGGCGCCGACCTCCCGGACGTTCTCCAGGAAGCCGGGGCGGCCGATCACGTCGAGGGTGGTGGCCGCCGCGGCGGCGGCGAGGACGTTGCCGCCGTAGGTGAAGGAATGGTGGTCGGCGCTGAGTCCGGCCATCCGCTCGTCGGCGACGATGGCCGCGATCTGGGCGCCGGAGCCGCCGAGGCCCTTGGCGGTCGTCAGGATGTCGGGCCGCACCCCGTAGTGTTCTGCGGCGAACATCCGGCCGACCCGGCCGATGCCGGTCTGGATCTCGTCGAAGATGAGGACGATGCCCCGTTCGTCGCACAGGGCGCGCAGCGCGGACAAGTAGCCGTCGGGGGGCACGATGTTGCCCCCGCTCCCGGAGACCGGTTCGACGACCACGCAGGCGACGCTGCCGGAACTGGCGTGGTCCAGGAAGTCGTTGATCCGCTCGACGCACAACATGCCACAACTGTCCGGTCCCGCCTGGCGGTAGAAGCAGCGCAGGCAGTAGGGGTCGGGGACCTGGAGAACGCCGGGCATCAGGTGCGGGAAGGGAGCCTTGCGGAACGACTCGCCCGACATGGTGGTCGTCATCATGGTCTGGCCGTGGTGGCTGCGGAACAGGGTGACGACGTCGCGGCGGCCGGTGGCGATCTGCGCCATCTTGACCGCGCCCTCGTTGGCGGTGGAGCCGCCCGACACCTTGAGGTGCACCTTGGTCAGGTTCGGCGGGGTGACCTCGACCAGCCGCCGGACCAGCTCGTTCACGGGGGCGGTCTGGAAGGTCGAGGTGGTGTGCACCAGCCGTTCCACCTGGTCGCGCATGGCCTTGACCACTTCGGGATGCCCGTAGCCGAGGCTCAGGTTGAAGGTGCCGGACGCGCAGTCGAGGTACTCGTTGCCGTCGGTGTCGTACAGGTGGATGCCCTCGCCGTGGTCCATGTCGTACGTACTGACCGGGTAGTACAGGTGTTTCTGGGCATAGCTCAGGGCGTCGCTGCGGACGTCGCTGCGAGCACCGCTTCGCGCGTCACTTTGGGCATCGCTCTTCGTATCGGGCTGATCGCGCATGAGGTCGGCCATGTGACTCCTGTCGATTTCCGTCCCCCGGACACGACGGACGGCGGATACCGATATCTCCGAGCATCGGTATGGCAGGCTCCCCGGGATTACGGGCAGCGGGGGTTCACACATCCAGGACGAAGGTGAACTCGGCGTCCCAACCCTCGGCGGTCTCCCGCACATCCATCAGACATTCCGGCCGGAAATACTTGTCGAGGTGGTTTCGGCGTTCGCCGGGGAAATACAGCATCGTGGTCAGCACGGATCCGCCGGGCGGCTGCACCTTCACGTGTACGTGCCGCGTCCGCCCCGGGTACACCGCGGGCAGCACCGTCTCCAGCCGCCACCGCCCCTGGTCGTCCGCGAACTGGTGGCCGCGCAGCCGAAAACCGTCGTCGTCGTAGACGCCGGCATCCCCGACCTGCCAGAAGTCGAGCAGGGCGCCCGCTACCGGCTCGCCCTCGCGGGTGCGCACGGTGCCGTGCAGCACCATCGGGACGCCGCTCTCCTCATCGCCCCGGAAGCTGGTCCTGAAAGGGGTGTCGGGTTTGTAGTACGGCCCTTCACGCAGGGCGGGCGTGGGGGGCGTCCCGTTGCAGCGAACGGTCGGCGTAAGCGTCGTCAGGACGTTCTTCGAACCTTCGTTCTCCACGGCGGAATCCTCCCCAGGTCAAGGATCTTTCGCTTCGGCCCAGGCAGACTAACCGGTTTTCCTGGTGCTGAGAAGACGGCCGTATGCCACCTCTCCGCCATTGACTCGACACTTATGGCCAGACTTCCGCGATCCGCACGGACAGCAGTTGTCTCCTGGGAATTACGCGGCGCACGGGCCTGATGGGAAGAGGGAGGACCAGTGGCGTGCGCTCGTCCGGCCGCGGTCCGGTGGACGGTGGCCGCGGTCGGTATCGGTGGGCGCGGTCAGTACCGGTGGACGGTGGACCGGTGCAGCACGGCGCGGGCGCGGGCGAAGTAGGCGGGATCGGGCGGAGCGGTGAGGATGTCCGCGAGCGCGAACAGGTCCAGCGTCCGGCTGAGCCGCAGCCAGTCCCCGGGCAGCCGGCCGTTCCCGCCCCGGAAGCCGTCGACGAAGCCCGCGGCGAAGGCGGGCGGGTACTCGTGGGCGAAGCGCAGCATGTTCCCGACGTCGAAGAGCGGGGAGCCGCTGAACGCCAGCTCCCAGTCGAGCACGGCGGCCACCGCCCACTGCCCGGCCCGTCGTCGGACCAGGACGTTCTTCGGGTTGAAGTCGCCGTGCACCAGGCTCCGTTCACCCGCCACGGCGGCCAGCGCCCGGGGCCCGCCGCGGGCCAGGTCACGCAGTACGGCGGAGTCCGTCGCGCTCAACGGTCCGTCCGAGGCCGCCGTGACCAGGCAGCGCTCGACGAACCCGGGCAGGTCGTCCAGCGGGCCCGCGCCGTCCGGGGCCGGTTCCAGCGAGGAGTCACCGAAGACACCCGGGCGGGGCAGCTCGGCCCGGCCGATCCGCGCCAGCACCGCACCGACGGCCCGGCCCAGGGCCCGCGCCTCGCCGCTCACCAAGCCGTCCGCGAGCACCCGGCTGAGCGGGGTCCCGTCCACGAACCGGTAGAGCAGGGTGGGGCGGCCGGTGGCCCGGCCGTGCGGATCGGCTGCGACCACCTCGGTCACCGGGACGGTACGGGCCGCCGCCCGCCCGAGGACGGCGATCTCCACCGCACAGGTGTTGCGCGGGACCCTGCTGCCGCTGGGCCGGTAGCGGCGCAGCACGTAGCGCTCCGCGCCCGGCGCGTCGGGGGGCTGGGCGGTGAGCAGGACCATGTCGTTGGTGAACCCGCCGGGCAGCGGGTCCGTCTCGTGCACCAGGGCGCCGGGCAGGGCGTGCCGGGTCAGCCAGGCGTGGGTGGCCGGGTCCAGGAGACCCACCGGATCGGGACGCGTCACACCGGCCAGCCTGCCCGGCCCGGGGCCGCCCTCATGCATCCGGTCCCCCCGATGGCCCAGCGCCGGGCCGCGGCCGTGCGGCGGTGGCCGCCCCGGCCGCCCCCGCCGCCAGGACCAGCCCGCCGGCCGGTCCGGCGAGCCGGCCGAGCCGGGCCGGGACCACGAAGTCCTCGGCTGCGTGCTCGGGCAGCCCGGGGTATCCGCCCAGCGCCGCGGTCAGTTCGGCGCGGAGCAGCGGAAAGAGCCCGGGGAGTTCCGCGACGCCGCCGCCGATCACGATCCGCTGGGGCGCGGTCGTGTAGACGATGTTGCGCAGCCCCGCGGCCAGGTAGGCCGCCTCCAGCCGCAGCGCCTTGCGCAGCGCGTCGCCGGTCAGTTCTTCGGCCGGGGTTCCCCAGCGGGCGCCCATCGCCTCGCCCCCCGCCAGCCCCTCCCAGCAGTCGCCGTGGAAAGGGCAGGAGCCGGGAAAGGCGTCGCCCGCGATCCGGGGCACCGCGAGGTGGCCCATCTCCGTGTGGACCAGGCCACTGACCACCTTGCCGCCGATCACCGCGCCGCCGCCGATCCCGGTGCCGACGGTGAGGTAGACGTAGGTGTCCAAGCCCTGTGCAGCGCCCCAGCGGCCCTCGCCGAGGGCCGCACCGTTGACGTCGGTCTCGATGCCCACCGGTACTCCGAGTGCGGCAGCGATCGGTCCGGCGACGTCCACGCCGGACCAGCCGGGTTTGGGGGTGGCGGCGAGGTGGCCGAACTTGGCATGGCCCGGCCGCAGTTCGAGGGGCCCGAAGGAGGCGATGCCGATCGCGTCCAGCGGTCCGGTCCTCGCGGTGGTCTCCCGGAAGAAGGCGATGGCCCGGGCCAGGGTGGGGCCCGGTTCGCCGGTCGGGAACCGGGTCTCGGCCTCGATGCGGTCGGGGGCCGAGCCGACCAGGCAGACGAACTTGGTCCCGCCGGACTCGATCGAGCCGAGGCGCGGCGCGCTCACCCCTCCACCGGCCAGCCGTCGGCGCCGACCGGGCCGGAGTGCGAGCGGATGACGACCTTGAGCGCGTCGTAGCACGGCGGCGGTTCGCTGCCCTCGCCCCCGGTGGCCCGGTCGCCCCCGGTGAGGCCGCCGAGCGCGGTGAACGCCTGCGCGTACCGCTCGAGCGGGAACTCGTGCGTCACCAGGCGCTCCAGGATCGAGCCGGAGCTGGTGCTGATGCTGGTGCTGGTGGCGGCGCCGGTGCTGGTGCCGGCGCCAGGGCCAAGGCCGCCGCCGGTGCCGCTGCCGGTGTCGGGTCGCTGAGGGGCGCCGAGTTCGGCGGCCAGGTCCACGGCGACCGGGAAGATGTCGGCCCGGTAGTCCCCCGCACCGATCAGCCGGATGCCCCGGTTGGTGAGCTGGAGCGGGCGCAGCGGCACGGTGTAGGTGTCGTCGAAGCCCATCACCACCACCCGGCCGCCGTCGTCGATCAGCCGCAGCGCCGCGTCCAGGCCGGTGCCCGTGGTGTCGAAGACGACGGAGGGACGCTCGCCGCCCGACGTCTTCAGCACGGCTTCGGCCGGGTCCGTTCCGGCCACGTCCACCACGTGCGCGAAGTGTTCGCGGGCCAGCTCCAGCCGGTAGCCGTCCGGCTCGGCGACGGTGACCCGGCGCGCCCGGCGGGCGGCCACCAGTGCGGTCAGCATCCCGATCGGGCCCGCGCCGAGCACCACCACGGTGTCGTCGAAGGTGAGGGAGGCGGCCTGGACGTTGCTCAGGACGCAGGCGAGCGGCTCGATCAGCACCGCGCTGCGGAAGGGCAGCCCGGCGGGAACCCGTTCGACGAAACGTTCCGGCAGGGTCACGGCCTCCGCGTACGTGCCGTCCCGATCGACGCCGACCTCGGTCCCGGCCTTGTGACGGCAGAAGTTGGTCGCCCCGCGGCGGCACGGGACGCACCAGCCGCAGTACAGCGTCGGGTTGACCACCACCCGGTCCCCCACCGCGACCGAGCGCACCTTCGCCCCGGTCCCCCGCACCACGCCCACCGACTCGTGCCCCAGCACCACGCCCGGCCGGGCCAGGAACCGCCCGAGCAGGATCTTGCGGTCCGTTCCGCAGACCCCCGTACCGACGATCTCCACCACGACGTCATCATCGTGCGCGACCCGTGCGGCGGGCCTGTCCTGCAGTTCGGCGGAGCCTGGACCCAGATAGACGAGAGCGCGCACGAGACCTCCCCATCGGTGTTCGGAAAGGCGACGCTAACGCAGCCGAAATACGACCAGGTAGACACCTCTGAGCCATTTCGCGGCTGCTGTCGCTGAGGAGAGACGGCGGTTGACGTGCGCGGTGTGGGTCAGGTGCCGTGTCATGGGACGGGTGACGTGTTGTGGGTCGGACGGCCGCCGCGAGTCAGGCCGGCGGCGCCGCGGCACGGCTGGCCGATACCGCACCGCCGCCAGACCGCGGCGGCCGCGGTGGGGCGGCGGCGCCGGGGCGGCGCCGACTGGGTACGTCGGATCACGTTCCTGGTCGCGACAGTCGGTCCGGCGATCCGCCCTGAAGATCTCGCCGAGCCGGCGCCGCTCCAGTACCTGCTCGGCCTCCGGGGCGGCCCAGCGCCAGAGCGTCGCGGCGCTCGCCGACGCAGGCGCGGTGTCGGTGGGCGCTGCCGTGTCGGATCAGCCGAGACCGAGGTGCGCGTACCAGCGGGCCACAGAGTCCTTGTGGCCCTGCGGCATCACCAGGTCGGCCACCTCGTCCTTCCGGAAGAGCCCGATCTCCTTGTGCTCGGCGCTGACCACCGGCGCGCAGTCCTCGCCGAGCCGTTGGCAGCCGTAGGCCACGATGAAGACGTGGCGGTCGGGGATCGGCCGGTACATCCACACATCGAGCAGCGGACCGGCCTCGACCTCCCAACCGCTCTCCTCCTGCACCTCGCGGGCGGCACAGTCCGGCGGCTCCTCGCCGAGTTCCAGCTTCCCGCCCGGCAGCTCCCACTCTACGCGAACTCCGCCCGCGCTCTCCTGGAAACCAGCGCCGAATCGTTGAACGCCGTGACAGCATTGGTGGATGATCAATGCTGAGGATCTGAACCCGGGAGTGGGGGCGTGATGAAATTTCTCCTTACCGACTCCGGCGTCAGGAACGCGAGCGTGCTGGCGGCGCTGGTCGATCTTCTGGGCAAACCGATCGCCGAGGCCAGCGCCCTCTGCATCCCCACCGCAGGTTACGGGGGGCCGTACGGGGATCCGGGTGGGCCATGGCGTTTCATCAGCGGACAGTCCCCCAGTCCCATGACCGAGTTGGGGTGGAAGTCGGTGGGCGTGCTGGAGCTCACCGCACTGCCCAGCATCGACAAGGAACGCTGGGTCTCCTGGGTCCGAGAAGCAGACGCCCTGCTGGTGAACGGCGGCGACGCGCTCTACCTGTGCCACTGGATGCGGGAGTCCGGACTGGCCGACCTCTTCCCCTCGCTGCGCGACACGGTCTACGTAGGGCTCAGCGCCGGGAGCATGGTGCTGACTCCCCGCATCGGGGAGGAGTTCGTCGGTTGGAAGCCACCCACCAGGGACGACACCACGCTGGGACTCGTCGATTTCTCCATCTTCCCGCACCTCGACAGCCCGGATTGTCCGGAGAACACGATGGCCGCGGCGGAACGCTGGGCCGCCAAGATCAAGGGTCCGGCGTACGCCATCGACGCTCAGACCGCCATCAAGGTGACCGACGGCGACGTCGAGGTCGTCTCCGAGGGCCACTGGAAGCTGCTCAATCCGGCATCATGAACGTCGACCCGCCCTCGTCGAGCCGGCCGCAAGCCAGAACCACACGAGCCGGCATCGCCAAATCCTGAGCCGACTTCCGCCGACTCACCCGCCGTTCCAGCTCAGCCCGTTCCGCAGCGGTGAGGTTCAACGGCGCGACGACGCCCACAAACCAGGACGCCTCGCCGTGAGTCGGAGACAACTCACGGGTCGATCCCTGCAGAGCACAGCATCCAACCCGCGGGTTCCCGCTGAAGAGCCTTCAGTTTCCCTGAACTCGTGGAGGTCCGAGGGTCCAGAGCGGCCAGGCCGATCTCGTTGAACCGGTGGATCACATCACGCACCGTGTCCTCGTCCACCTGGACCAGCCGGGCGATGGCCGGGACCCTGTTGCCGCCGGCCGAGGCCAGCAGCATCACGCCCGCCGGTAGCGCACCGAGTTCGTACTGCCCCGGCGCACGATCCGCTGCAACTGCTGGCCCTCTTGGTCCGTGAGCCTGCGGACCTTAACCGGCGCTGCCACCGGCCTCCCTCCTTCAGCCGTCGAGGCTGTCGAGCGCGGTTTCGGCGTAGTGGGGCCAGGCATGGGCGTGGGCCACGGGGATGGCGACCCAGTCTTTGAATGGGCGGTGCTTGCCGGAGGGATCGAAAAGTTCGGCTCCGGGCAGGGCAAGGGCCTCGGCGTGGCCGGGGGTGCCGTCACCCAGCCGGAGAGCCAGCAGGTCGCCCTTGAGGCAGGCGAATGCCTTACCGCGGGCCTTGAGACCGCGCTTGCCGAACATCGCTCCGGCGGTGGCACCGCGTACGGCGAGGTCGGTGGCGATCTCGTCAAACAGGTCGTCAGAGGTCATGTGTCGGGTCCTCGCTCCATCGAGTTGAAACGTCTCGCGACATCCAACCGGCACGCCGCCCACCAGCGCCAGCCCGGAGGACCTTCTCGGTCACCGCACTGGGGATGTCATCTCCCAGCTCGCACGGCCGCCCTCCGCGCCGGCAACGGCTGGCATCCCGGAGCCGTCAGGCCGTCAGGGCTTGCGAGGTAGTGATGTCCAGCTGTCGGAAGGCGTCGATGACGCACTGGGGCCAGGGTGCGGCGCCGCCGTGGGAGTCGACGTTGGACCACAAGTGCTGGCCGCTGGCGACGCAGCAGGGCCCGAGGCCGGTCCCGGGGCCGGCCGGACTCCGGTGAGCCCGGCCGGCCCCGGAGGCTTTCACGTGTCGCGATCCACCAGGTTGCCGTGGCTGAGGAGCACGACCCGGGCCCTCGCCACCGCTGTCCTGCTCGGGGAGGCGGGCACCGTTGACGTTCACGTACGGCACAGCCGATGCCATGGTCCTTCGGTTCGCGCCGGTGCCGGTGCCCGCACGGGTGCGGGAACAGGTGCGCGTGCGGGTGCTGATGAACCCGACCAGCCGGCTGTCGGCGGCGGCGTGTCAGACCCTCAGGTCGAGCACCGGTTCGCTGAACCGGGAGCGGCCGCAGATGACGGTGAAGACCGGAAACGTCGAGCGGGGCAGGTCGAGCGTCCGTTGCAGCCAGAACTCGCCGAAGGATCGGGCCGGGCGGGCGAACAGGCCGTGCGCGGCGGCGGCGGTGGTCAGCCCGTGGGTGGCCCAGCCGCACCAGAGTTGGAGCAGTGACCAGCCGGCCGGCCCGAACTCCGCCAGGATCCCGTCAAGGTCGGCGGCGAAGACCCACACGGCGTTCGCGTGGCGCAGCCCGCAGTCGACGGCGGGCGTCAGCGGGTAGCCGAAGGCGTCCGCGAACCGCCGCATCAGGTCGGAGTCCTGCTGCTCGCACTCCACATGGCCGCGCGCCACCGCGTAGCGGCCGGTGGGGAGCCCGGCCGTTCGCTGCAGTACGACGCGGGTCAGCACCCGGCGGCCCACCTCGGGGAGCAGCGGGCCCGGCGCCGGCCGGTCGAGCCAGGCGAGCGTGTCGCGCAGGAACTCCGCACCGAGCACGGCGGGTCGGGCGGAGAACCCCAGCAGGCCGGCCCGGGTCCGCCCGGCGGACCGGTTCCACAGGGTCCGGGCCCAGTCGGGCCGCGCGGGGCCGGCATCCTGGCCCGCCGGCTCACGCTCCGCAGGGCGGTGCTCCGCCGGCTCACGCCCCGCCAGGTCCGGTACGCTGCGCACGGGTTCGCCCGCGCCGCACGAGAGCGCGGCGAGCGGTGCGGTCACCGCGTCCGCCTCCCGGACCAGCTCCTGGCCGGACTGCTCGCGCAGCAGCCCGCACTCCCGCGCGTGTTGCTCCGCGTCCCCGAACCCGTCCGTGCCCGGCAGCGGGCGGCTGGACGGCAGCGGGCCGGCGCCTTCGAGGGTGACGACCAGTGGCGGGGACCAGGCCCCGGGACCGCCGTATTCCAGCAGCCGGCCGGCGGCGCGGGTGAGTGCGGCGTCCGAGCGCAACCGGACCGGGACGCCCAGCAGGTCGGCAGCGGTGTGCAGGGCGCGCAGGTTGATGCCCAGCTCCAGCAGGCTCAGCGTGCAGCGCAGGCGCCCGTAGTCGACTGGCAGGTCGGTGTAGCGCGCCGCCAGCACCACGGTGAGGTCGCCCGGGGCGGGGAGCAGCTCCGCGAGGTCGCCCCCGCCGTCCGCGTTGTCCGAACCATCTGAGTTGTCCGCGTTGTCCGCATTGTCCGAGACGTCCGCGTCGTCCTGCAGGTCGATCAGGGCGTGCCGGTAGATGTCCAGGTAGGCGCGGGATCCGTCGGGTGCCAGGACGAAGGCGTGCACGGGGAACTTGCTGCGCACCGAGGCGATCGCCCGGTGGTCGTTGAAGTGGTGCGAGGGCTCGCGTCGTTGCAGGCCGAGGGCGCAGACCAGCAGGTGGCCCGCCAGGTCCCCGGGACCCAGCGTGGCGAGGGCGTCGGCCGGCAGTGGTTGCGGGTACGGTGCGTCGGCCAGCAGCCGGTGGGTGCCGGCCGGCAGCGGCCGCCCACGGCTGCCGCGGGCCCGGGCCGGGGGCAGGGTCGAGGTGGTGGAGTCGGTGTCGCTGCCCGGGGTCAGCTCGGCCAGTGCGGTCCGCAACGGGCCCTGGCGGTAGGCGAAGAGCCGGACATCGGTGGTCGTCGTCATCGGAGGCGCCGCCTCAGGGGAAGGGGTGGGGGTCGAAGGGGAAGTCCTCCTCGCGTGGCGGCGTGCCGGTGGCCTCCGCGATGGCGGAGGCCAGCCGGGGGATCCCGGCGAGCCGCTGTTGTGCCTGCCCGAAGCACATCGGCAGGATGCCGGGGACCACGGACTTGACGACGGACAGTCCGGCGGCGGTGTGTTCGGGGGTGGACTGGTCGACCACCACGATGCGCTCCAGCCCGGCCTGCCGGAACAGCTCCGCGACGAAGCGCAGGGCCTGGGTGACGTCCCCGTCGGCGGCGTTGGTGAAGACGTCCGGCCAGCCGGGAAACGCCTGTGCCGGGCTGACCACCGGTCCGCCCAGCAACTCGCTCATCCGGGGCAGCAGTTCGGGGTAGGCGTAGCGCTTGTGGTGGTCGGACATCTGGGCGACGAGCCAGGGGTCGGTGGCGAGCGGGCGGGCCGCCTCGATGTCCCAGTCCGCTCCGGAGCTGACCATCTGGGACAACTCCCACAGGCCCGCCCGGGCGGCGGCCACCGGGTCCACGCCGGAGCCGGCGGAGCTGAGGGTGGCCGGCATCCGGCCGTCCTCGCGCAGCGCCATGACCCAGATCACCGGGATCGCGAGGTCGATCGTGGCGACCAGCAGGTGGACCTGGTAGCCCTGCTCCTCGATCTGCCGGATCAGCAGCCGGCACTCGCGGTCGGTGATCTCCTGCGCTGCGATCCGGGGCAGCGGCCGGCGCCGGTGCCAGGAGAGCAGGAAGGCGTCGCGCTCGGCCAGCTCCAGCAGGGAGTGCAGGGCGGCCTCCTCGTAGCTGCCGCCGAGTGCGCAGCCGCTGGAGGAGTCGTGGAAGTGGCGCGTGCGGCCGGTGTGTTCGGGCGCATCGGAGAGGGCGGGGTAGCTGTACTGGTAGAAGCCGACCTCGGCCGGGACGAGCAGCGGCCGGCCGCCGTCCAGCGGGTGGCCCCACACCCAGTCCATCGGGGTGTCCTCGTCGAAGGGCCGCAGGCTGCTGAGCGGCGAGTCCAGCTGCCGCGCGGTGTGGTGGCCCAGCCCGGCGAGCCCGATCGCCTGCTCGCCCAGCTCGCGCGCCGTGGCGCCGCGCACGAGCGGGGCTACGTGCGGATATCCGGCGCTGCGCTCGTACGCCTCCAGGCAGCCCACGGGCTCGGCGCGCCGGAAGGTGGAGCCGCGGCCGTAGCCCGGGAACGTGGCCCCGAGCAGGCGGGTCTCGGTCATCGCCATGGCGACCGGGCGCAACCGCTGGGTCCCGAGCACCGGTCCGAACCGGGGATCGGTCAGCGCCGCGCGCATCCGCTCGGGGTCCAGACCGAAGGGCGGCTCGCCGCGGTCGGGCGGTTGGGCGCTGGTGGGGCGCGGGAGCAGGGGACGCGACCGGGGCGGGTCGCAGGGGCGGGCGACCCGCGGGCCCGGATCGCTCGCGCACACGGGGCAGCGGTGGCTGGGCGTCACCCGGTGCCGGCGCAGCCGGCCTTCGTGGGTGAGCGCGAGCAGGTCGCCCGGGGCGAGCAGCGGCCGGGCATCCCGGAGCAGTTCGGCCAGGAGCTGCCCGAGGGCGGGTGCCAGGACCGGCGCGCCAGCGGCCCGCCGTCGCGGTGTTGGTGGCGCCGCCGGGGCGGTGGTCGGCTCGTGGGCCTGGCCCGGCGCGTCGCGGTCGGTGTCGCGGACCTGCGCGCAGCCGGCGCAGGCCGACGTGTCGTCAGGGGTCCAGAGCGGCCCGAGCAGGATCTCCGCGGGGGTCGCCCGCACCGACAGCAGCGGGCGGCCCTGCTCACGGGCCAGCGCCAGTGCCTCGCTCTCCCACGCAGCGTCGTAGCCCGCGCAGACCGCGATCAGCGGCGGGTCGGGTTCATCCGTCAGCTCGTGCCAGGGGAGCGCCAGCAGGTCGGCCGGCGCGCCGGGCCCCTGCAGGATCCGTCCGCCGGTGACCTGTGTGCCGGTGACCTGTGTACTGGTGACCTGTGTACTGGTGACCTGTGTGCCGGTGACCTCTGAGCTGGTGACCTGTGTGCCGGTGGTCCGCGGGCTCGTGATCCGTGCGCTCATGCCAGGGCCACCCAGCCACAGGCCAGCGCCAGCTCGCCGACGGTCGCGTCGCGGACCAGCCGTTGCGCGCGCGGCTGCAGCCCCAGGACCCGGGCACGCGCGAGCAGTTGGCGCAGGCAGTCGTCCACCTGGGCCGGCGGGGCGACCTCCAGTGACCACGTTCCGACCGGGTCCGGCGGCAGGACGGGTGCCTGCGGTGCGCTCCGCGTGGCCGCCTGGAACTGAGCGCGGGCGGTGGCGGCGAACAGGGCCGCGTAGGCGGCGGAGGCCGGGCGCGGGCCCCACTGCGTGGCCAGGACCTCGCCGGTGGCCTCGTCCACCACGCTGACCAGGTGCCAGTCCAGGCCGCTCACGGTGTGCCGGTGCAGCTCGGCGGGGACGTCGAAGAATTCCCTCAGCAGGCCCCAGAGCGTCCGGGCCGTGATGCCCTCGACCTCCTCCCAGGCCAGCGGGGCACCGACGGACCGGGCCAGGGCCTCCTGTCCGGCCTGCCGGAGCAGGCCGTCGACCAGGAGGTGGGCCTCGGTGAGCCCGGCCGCGGGCACCAGCCCCGCATTGCCCCCAGCCCGGCTCAGGTCCTCGGTCCACTCCTCACCGGCGCGGTGGCGCAGCACGGCGAGCCCGGCCGTATGGCCGGCGGCTGCGCGGTTCCGGCCCCACCCCAGGACGTGCGGACCGACTGTCCCACCGACGAGGGCGGTGGACGGTCCGGGGCCGGGCACCACCTGGGCGGTAACCAGGCTGAGGGGCAGTTGCAGGAGGTCCAGGTCCCGGCCCCAGCGGGCCAGGCCGGTCCACCGGGCGGTCAGCGCGGCGTCGAGCTGAACCTCCCCCGCCGGGGCCGGGACGACGGCTTCGGAGCCGGGCCCTCGGCCGGGCTTCACGTCGGGCTCCCGGCCGGGCTCCACACCGGGCTTCACGTCGGGCTCCCGGCCGGGCTCCACACCGGGCTCGCGCCCGGGGACGGTGCTCTGCGCCGGCTCCAGCGGGCGCCAGACCGGTCCGGTCCCGGCCCGCGGCACCGGAACGGCGGTGGTCCGCACCGCGTGGCCGTGCACCACCCAGGCGGTGCACGGACCGTGCGCGGTGCCGGCCAGGTGGGCCAGCACGCCCTGGGCGGCCAGCGACCCGGCCAGCACCGCGCTGATCGGGCGCGGCGCTGCGGAGTCCACCCCGGTCAGCTGCCAGTCGGTGGCCCGGGCCCGCACGGCCAGGAACGCCCGCACCTCGGCCGGGTCGGAGCAGACCGGCCCGACCAGCGCGACGGCGGGCCCGGCGGCCACCGGCACCACGGGTGTGCCCGGCGCCAGCCGCGCGACGGCGGCGAGCAGGTCGAGCGGGGCCTCGCAGTCGTCGATCAGCACCACCACGGCCGCGCGGGCGGCGCGTTCCGACAGCGCGGAGCGGTCGATCCCGGCAACCTCTCCGATGCCGTTGGCGACCTCTCCGATGCCGTTGGCGGCCAGCCCGCGCCGCACGGCCTCGGCCCCGGGGCCGCCGCCGCCGACCACCACCCGGGCGGCGCGCACCGCGGCGAACGCCCGGTAGGGCTCGGCGCAATGCGCCTCGAGATAGCACAGCAGCGCGGCGTGCTCCTCGGCGCTGCGCCGGTCCGGCAGCGGGCCGTCCACCGCGTCCAGGTCGATCAGCACGTCCTGGGCGACGAGCGTGCGCACGATGTGGTCCAGGACGGGCCGGGCCCGCTCGTCCCCGGTGGCCGCCACCATCTCGTCCAGGCTCGTCCCGTTCAGCAGCGCGTCGAGCTGGTCGTCGACGATGGTGAAGAGGGCGGGCGGACCGGACAGGACGAACGAGCGGTCCCCCCGGCTCCAGTGGATCCCTTGCGGCACCGGGGCGTAGTGCGCGTCCGGACGGAGCTTCACTCGCATGACGTCCTCAGCTGGAATCGGGCCCCGGCGGGGCGGTCGAACTCGATGACCCACTCGAAGGCGTGGCGCCCGCGGTGGACCCCCGGCAGCGCCTCCTCCAGGTAGCTGCCCGGGGAGCGGCGCTCCAGGAACCAGGGCAGCGCCCGCACCGCCAGCGCGCTGGCCAGGTCGGCGTACTGCGGCTTCTCCGGCCGCCACTGCGCCGGTCGGCCGCCGCCCGCCGGTATGCGGGCCGGGGCCGCCCGGTCGGAACCGGTCTTGATCACGACCTCGTCCGGGACCGCGTGCACCGCCCGCCAGGCCGTGAGGTCGACCAGGTGCTGCGCCGCCTCGGTGGGGCCCGGCGCGGACGGGAAGTCGGCCCCGGGATACCAGCGGCGCCGCTGCAGGACCACCTGGCCCACTGTCAATCGCGGTGAGGCCACCGTGCGGTGCGGCGCGTCGGTCGCGAGGGGCCGCTCCCAGCCGAAGGCGTCGACTGCCACCGGACTGGTGTCGGCCAGCAGCGTGGCGATGCGCAGCGGGGCCGGGTGCAGCTCCTGCCAGCGCATGCCCAGCGTGACCGGACGCACCCGGGCGCCGTCGGCGTCCAACAGCACCAGCTCGTCGCGGTCGGGGTCGTGCGCGAGCCGGATCCCGAGCCACTCCCCGGGGGTGATGGTCCGCTCCAGGAGCGGGATGCGGTGGTTGATGTTGAACCCGTGCAGGCCGCGGTCCTCGCACGGCTCGACGCCGTCCGCCGAGAAGACCGCGGTGGCGCGCCGGGCGATCGACTCGCCCGCCCGGCCGCCCAGCTCGCGGTCCGCGCCGAGGAAGCGCATGCCGAGCAGGCCGTGGCCCGGGAAGCAGCCGTTCAGCACCAGCCGCCCGGCCACCGGCTGGACCGTCAGCCCGTAGGAGGCCGCCGGGCGCCGGAACCGCTCGGGCAGCGCGGCGGCCAACTCGGCCAGCAGGCCGGGCTCCAGCGCCAGTTCCTCGGCCTGCGGCTGCTCGGCCCGGTGGCGGGCGATCCGCTCGCCGACCGTTCGCACGGCGGTGGCGCGCACCTTCAGCAGCCGGGCCAGCGAACCGTCACGCGGGCCGACGTTCCCGTCCGGCCCGCTGAGGCGAGTCCCGGCACCGCGCAGAGCCTCGACCAGAGCGGTGGCGTGGTCGACCAGCGGGACCGAGGCTCCAGCACCGAAGCGCTCGACGAACAGGGCGCACGCCAGCGCCCGCAGCTCGTGGTGGCGCTCGAAGAGCGCGGCGAATTCCGCGACCTCGGCCAGGTCGTCGAGCGCCGGCCGGTAGCCGTCGGCCGAGACCGTGAACGGGTCGAGCACGTAGTCCTCGTTGACCTGCAGCCGCCCCGGCCGGGCGCCGTGCTCGGTCAGCCGTTGCTGCACCGAGTCCAGCCGGTTCAGCAGGGCCACCCGTTCCGTCACGGTGGCGCGCGGGAGCCGGTCGAGCGCGGAGGCCGCCTCGGCCAGGGCGGTGGCCGCAGCCGGGTCGTGCCCGCGCAGCAGCTCCAGGGCGGCCGGCAGGGGGTCTGCCGCCTGCTCGTCCAGGACCGGCCCGGGCAGCAGGATCTGTGCCTCGCACGCGGCCAGGACCAGCTGCGCGGCCTGCTCCCCGGAGCATCCCAGACGGTCCGCCAGTGCCCGGCCCAGCTCGGCGGGCGAGACCGGTCCCAGCGTGAGGAGGTCCAGCAGGGTGGTGAGTTGCGGGGTGAGCGGGGTGGAGAGCACCCGGATCTGCGCACCGTCGCGCCGGCGGAACCGTACGGCGTCCTGGGTGGTGCGCAGCGAGGAGTTGCGCCGCACGGTGGCCGCCGGCGCCGCTTCGCCGCCCACCTCGCCGCCCGCCTCGCCGCCCACCTCGCCGCCCACCTCGCCGCCTGCTTCGCCGCCCACCTCGCCGCCTGCCGGCAGCAGGCCGTCGACGAGAGTGGCGAACAGGGCCCGGTCCACCGAGACGAGCGGGTGCGTCCGGCGGCGCTGGAAGGTGACCCGGTCGAGCGCCGTGCCCTGGTCGGACCAGGAAGCGAAGCCGACCGCGGTGAACCGGGCCAGCGGCGAGGTGCGCACCATGGCCCGTGCCAGGTGCTGCAGGATGCCCCGCTCCGACTTCCGGTCCTGCTTGGAGGGGCGGCCGGCGCTGCGCGCGTAGCGGCGCACGGCCGCGAGCACCCCGGGCGAGGTGAGCGCCAGAGACACCTGGAACGGCTCGGCCGCGACCGCCTGCGCAAGGGCGGCCCGCTCCTCGGCCAGGCAGTTCTCGTAGCCCGTGGTCAGCACGCTCCGCGCGAGGTCGCCGCGCTGCCGGGCGGCCAGCCACGCGCTGGTCGCTTCGGGCCAGCTGCGGTTCGTGGCAGACGGTTTGGGGGTGCGCTGGTTGTGGACCGCGCGCTTGAGCTCCAGGACGGTCCGCAGCTCGTGGCCGCCGGCGCCCGTGGCGAGGTCGAACAACTCGGCGCGGGCGGCGTCGACCAGGGCAGCGCACTGCCGCTCGGCCTCGGCCAGCGCGGTGACCGCCGCGGTCAGGGCGGCGGAGCCCAGACGGCGCCCGGGCAACGGGTTGACGCGCACCATGGCGGTGTCGGCGAGACCGGCCGGTCCCGGTGCGTGACCGGCCGTCCGTTCTTGTGGGTGGGGGGCCTGACCTGGTCCGGATCGATTGATGGTGACTCCAGGTGGGACGCGCTGCCCTGCCTCCAGTGAGCTGGGGCAAGGACACGCAGGGGGCCTGCCCGGTGCTGCTGGGCGAGGGGGACGCCGGCCTCAGAGCCAGGGGCGTCGGGGGTGGGGCAGGGTCACTCGTTGGAGGCGTTGATGACGACGCAGGAGCAACACATCGGCTCCGTGACCTCCATGCCCGGCTTGCCGAGCAGGTCCTCCAGGTCGATGGGGAGGAGCGGGGTGTGGGCACCCTGCGGGGCGTCGGCGTCCAGGACGGCCAGCTCTGTCAGATCGAAGGTGGCGAAGTCAATGCTCATGGTTCATCGGTCCTTTCTGGGACTCGCTCGGGGGACGCGGGAACTCCAGGCCCTCGAGGCGCCGAATGCCGCCCGGACCTGGAGCACTTGCCATCCTCCAGCCGCAACTCGCCGTGCGGCAAGGAGATCCGGTTGCAGCAACCTGCACCGCCCGGACCGGCGGAATTCGCGCAGGAAGTGGCAACTTGCTGCCGCGCGGGGGCGGCGCGAGCGCGGCGCCGTACGAGTACCGCACACCGTCCAGGGCCTTTCGCCGTTGCCGAATCCGCTGGTGACGCGGGATCATTGGCCACCGGACCAGCACAGGACCACCGCGAGGGCCGACACCTGCACACATCACTGACACCCGCCTGACGCGATCGGGTCGTGCATGGCGGTCGGAGGCGTCCAGTGCTACGGTCCGCCTGATGGACCAGCACGTTCGCGCCGCGCCGACCCCGCTGCGGCACCTGCGGGCCGACATGCCGCACGAACTCGAGGCGCTGGTCCTGCACCGGCTCCGCAAGACTACGCCTGCCGAAAACCTCATCCGCCCAGGTCAAGCGGCATGCCGGTACTCGTGGACCACTCCGCCGAGCCGATCGTGTCGGCGTATCTCCAGGCGGGCGATCCGTCCGGGATCAGTGATCGGCTCGGGCACCACGCGCAGTGGTGCGGCCTGGTTCATGGCCTGATGGGGCCGGTGCGCGTGGTGATGCCGCTCGAACTCGCGCAAGGCACGGCGTAGGTGGCGCTCGTTCCAGATCAAGGTCCGATCCAGGAGCTCGTGGCGGCAGGTCTGCACCCAGCGCTCCACGATGGAGTTCATCCGCGGCATGCGGATGCCAGAGAGCACGACCTTGATTCCGGCGTCGCCCAGGATCTGGCCGAAGAGCGCCGGGAACTTCGCATCCCGGTCGCGCATCAGGTAGCTGACAGCGGCTCCGGCATCCTCAAGGTCCATGACGAGATTCCGGGCGGCTTGGCCGACCCAGTGGGCAGTGGGATGCGCGGTAGCGCCCAGGACGCGGACACGGCGGAAGGCGTGTTCGATGACCGCGAGAATGTACTGCCGTTGGCCGGTCAGGGTGACGGTCTCGATGAAGTCGCGCCAAGAAGCGCTCCGGCCTGGGATCGCAGGAAGTCGGCCCAGGTGGTGGCGCTGCGGTCGGGCGCGGGGTCGATGCCCTCGGCCTTGAGGACCTCCCCTACGGTGGAGGCAGCGATCTTGATGCCGAGGGCGGCGAGTTCACCGTGCACGCGCCTGTACCCCCACGGCGGGTTCTCCCGCACCAGGCGCAGGATCTGAACGCGGATCGAGCGAACAGTCGGCGGCCGCTCCGGTCGCTTCGGCCAGCAGGCGCGGGTGTGACGCTGCTTCATCAGGTCGCGATGCCAGCGCAGCACGGTGTCCGGTCGGATCAACAGCCGCAGGCGGCGCAGGACTCAGCGCGACAGCGGAGCAAGACGCGCAGCAAGGAGAGCCAGGTCCGCTGGAGCGAACCTCACCCGGTCCTCACCGAGCTACCGCTCAAGGACGACAAGCTGATGACGCAGGGCGAGGATCTCCACATCCTTCTCACGGTCGCTCAACGGGAGCAGCCTCAGGGCGGCGAGCGCATTGGTGACAGTCGGGTGTGCCAGGCGAAGCAACAGGAGTGATCATCCTGCCGCAACCGCCGAGCAAGTCCTTGAGTTGCGCGAATGACATTCTCGGCAGGCGCAGTGGTGCCGCGACACACCTCGGGCTCTGCAGTGCCCCTGAATCGCTGCGAGTTCTTCAGAGGCTCTAGATTGTGGCTGTGACCTGCAGGTTTGGCTGTTGGCTGTAGTACTTGGCTTCGTATTCGGCGGGTGGGGTGTGGCCGAGTTCACTATGGAGCCGGGTGGAGTTGAACCAGTCGACATACTCTGCGGTGGCGATCTCAACGTCGGCAAGGGTGCGCCAGGGGCCCTGACGCTTGATGAGCTCGGTTTTGTACAGCCCGATGGTCGATTCCATCAGGGCGTTGTCCAGGGCGTCTCCGACCGATCCGATGGACGCGGCGATCTTCTCCTTGGCCAGGTGGGTTGCCAGGCGGAACGACGTGTACTGCGAGCCGGCATCGGAGTGGTGTATCAACTCCCTTGGCATTACCGGGAATCCGGAGCGGTCCCGCTGCCACAGGCCCATCTCGAGGGCTGAGAGGATCAGTGGGGTCTGCTTGTTGGTGGCCGCCGACCAGCCGACGATCCGCCGTGAGAAGGTGTCGACGACGAAGGCGACGTAGACGGTGCCGGCCCACGCCGCCACGTGCGTGAAGTCCGCCACCCAGACGCGGTTCGGTGCGCTCGCGACGAAGTTGCGCTGGAGCAGGTCGGGCGCCCGGTCGACGCTCTTGTCCGAGACGGTGGTGACGATCTTCTTGCCGCGCACCGCTCCTGACAGTCCTTCTGCCTTCATCAGGCGGGAGACCGTGCACTGGGCGACCGTGTGGCCGCGCCGGTTGAGTTCGGCCCAGACCTTGCGGTAGCCGTAGACGCCGTAGTTGCTCTCGTGGATCTCCTTGATGATCGGGACGATTTCGGCGTCGCGGCGGGCGCGGGCGGAGGTGGTGCCGCTCTTGTGGGCGTAGTAGGTGCTGGGGTGGATGCCGCAGTCGTTCGCGGTGAGCGTCCTGCAGATCGGCTCGACTCCGCCGAAGCGGTCCCGGTGCTCGTCGATGAACGCTACGAGCGTGTGTGTGGCCGGTCGAGCTCGGCCGCGAAGAAAGACGCCGCGGCCTTGAGGATCTCGTTGGCGCGCTTCAGCTCGGCGTTCTCCCGCTTGAGCGCCTTCATCGCCGCGGATTCCTCCGTCGTCGTGCCCGGCCGGGCGCCGGCGTCGGTCTGGGCCTGGCGGACCCACTTGCGCAGGCTTTCCGGGCCCACGTCGAGCTTGGCGCCGATCGACCGGATGCACTGGTACTCGGTCTCGTACTGATCGCGGGTCTCCAGCACCAGGCGTACCGCCCGCTCCCGGACCTCACTGGGGTATGGCTTCCTCATAACGGAATCGATCCTTCCAAGAGAAGGAGTCTCGGTCAAACCCGCAGCGATTCAGCCTCATCCTGCAAGGCAAGTTCGATGTGGCGATGAAGATGGACATCGGCAAGATCCGCAAGGACTACGGAACCAAGTACGACGCCGCCATCAAGGAAATGGTCGACTCCCTGCCGAACAACCGGAAGTTCCAGAAGTACCTGAAGGACAACGGCTGGAAGATCCGCGACTGCCTCCTAGAATGACCCCCATGGACATCGAGCTGACTCCCCCGAACGGCATCACCGGCTTCCCTCTGGGCGCCTCGGCTCAGGATGTCAAGACGGCAGCAGCTGCGCTGGGCCGAGTCACGGTGAAGAACGACGGATCCGCCAACCAGTTCGGCTACATGACGGTCACGGCCCTGCACCCCCAGTTCGAGATCGTCTGCCACCTCGAGGACGGCAAGACACTCAGCGCCGCAGAGATGTGGATTCCCCGCCCCGGTCCCGAAGAGATCACGGTCCGGTTCCGCGATCTCGACGTGTTTCGCACCCCAGCCCTCCGGCTGCTGGAGCAGTTGGAGGCGCTGGGCCTGCCTGTCGTGCACGACGAACCCAACTACTGGACCGTGCCCAACCTCTCGCTCGGCTTCGGCCGAGTGGCTGGTCACGAGGTCCCACTCGACACCGACGGCGGACCACTGTACTTCCAGAGTGTGCTGACCGGCCCAGCCGACTACTACAGCTGAGGCCATGGGGCGGTTCAGCGCAGACAGCTCACACCACATCCGGATCCAGGACGATAGAAGCCCACTCCACGTTGGCGGATGGTGCAAGTCCCCCCTCGGACACATATCATCAGATGACCTGATCAGCTTGCTGATCAGGTCATCTGCATTTTGTGCGCCCAGTGCTCCTGCATCCAGCTGGAGCCCTGCCGGCCGGGGGATCCGGACCCCAGGTAGGGGCGCCGCTTGGCTCGGCCTTATGGCGCCGGTGCGCGTTCTTCGCGCCGCGCGTGAGCACACGGCCTCAGCCAGAGCCACAGCGACAGACAGTGGCCGGTTATCCTGCGAGGCTCGGAAAGTCATCGCTGCTGGGGGTCAGGCTATGTACTGGCGATCGTTGACCACACTGCCAAGGACGCGGGTGCGCAGGAGACTTCGGCCTCCGGGGTCGTGTGCAGCGGATGCCCTCGGCCTGGTTCATGAGCAACTCGCGCCAGGTCGGTCCGGTGCAGCGCGGTAACGGGATCGATGCCCGCCACGGGGAGGATCTCTCCCACCGCGGAGGCGGCGATCGGGTTCTTGAGGCGGGCCGCCCCGCCCTGGATCCGTCGGTGTCCGCCTCGCGCTCTCACGAGCGAGCGGGAGGGTCCGTTTCTTGATCACCGTTCGGTCGGTGGTCACCCGGTCCGGGTTCGCCGCGCGTTGTGATCCTCCGGCTCATAGCGGACCGGTCAGGCGATCTGACGGCACAGCACAGCATTCTCGTGTCGGAGCACGAGCAGCTCGGCGCTGTTCGCTGCGTCGCGGCGCAGAAGCACCCCGGGAACGAACAGCAGCCGGCGAACCACCTTGTACACCGGCATGGCGATCACCGGGTCCTGGTGTCAGCCGAGGTCGGGCCGCCGCTGCCACCTGCGGCAACGATATTCCAAGCCTCACAACATCCGGGTTCAGTCGAGGATCTCTGAATTTTTCTCAATCGCCAGAAGGAGACTCTTCAGTTCGGAGTTCGATCGAAAACAGAAATTTTGATCCAGGGACATCAGCTCGTCAAGCGCGTCGACCAATGGGAGCTGCGGTGGCCCCTCGAGGACCTCCGCCAGCTTCATGGGCATCAATGTCCAGTTCTTGCCACTGGAATCAAATCTCCACTCAAACCTACTGGCCATTTCCGCGACCGCGGCACGAAGAATTTCCGCCATTCTGGCAGAGGGCTCCCGGTACCGCCAGACGATCGAGCTCGGGAACATCCTTGAATCAGCGGGGTTCAAACCGATGGCGTAGCGCCCCCATTCGAGTTCGCCAAGCAGGCGGAGGGTGCGCTTCACCGCTGACACCTCGGTCACGCCTTGAGGGTCGACCATGCTTCAGTCCCTCGGCCTTCTGCTGGTAAAACGGGTGGACAGGAATCCCGGACTCCCATTATCGCGTGGATTGAGTCCGCGAAGTGCGCGCTCATAGTCACCCAGAGGGATCGGCATCGAACCGAGGTCCGGGTCATACACATAGCGCCCATCGGAAAAGACCTCATGGTAATCGTACCGCTCCAGCACGCTGCCCCCCTTCTCGGGGATCACGATTTCATCGAACTTGGAGACCGGCGTGAAGCGAATAATCTGGCCCGCACCGCCTGCGGATTCCTTGATCTGCTGGGCGATCTCGGAACAGTCCAGGCTGGAATGGCGGGGCCCGCCGGCCATCTTTTGCAACTCGGCCAGCGCATCCGAATTCGGTGGATAGTCCGGGTTTGGTGCACGGAAATCGAAGAGTCCACGACCGCAGTCATCCGGCGCCAGGCCCAGCGGGTCTGCCCAGATCGTCGGATTGGGAACGTAGCTCTTGGCGTTGGGGGCAGCCCGCAAGCCCAGTGGGTCGACCGTGAGGTACCGAGCACTCTCCGGGTCGTAGTAGCGGTGGAGGTTGTAGTGCAGTCGGGTTTCAGCGTCGTAGTACTGGCCGGGAAAGCGGAGGGGGGTCGTAGTGCTGACGGCCTTGGGGTGGGTGGTGGTACCCCACAGGGTCGTGCGGGCTTGCCAGGCGGCGGTGCCGTCGTCGGGGTTGAGGAGGTGGGTGGGAGTACCGATGAGGTCGGTGACGATGGCGAAGAAGCGGCGGTCGACGTCGTTTTGAGTGTCGAGGTGCTCGGTCTGGGTGAGGGGGTGAAGGCCGTCGTGGTCCCAGGTGAGGGTGTAGGGGCCGGGGAGACTGGGGCCCTGGGCGGTCTGCTCGGCAAGGGTGGTGCCGTCCCAGGTGAAGAGGGTCCACTCGGCGGTGGCGGGGCACTGCTTGGCGATGCGGCGACCGAACGGGTCGTAATGGTAGAGCCACTGGGTGCCGTCGGGGGTGGTGACGGCGATGAGGCGGTCCTCGGAGTCCCAGGTGTAGTGCCAGGTGTCGCTGCGGCCAGAGAGGGTTCGGCGGCGGCGGGTGGTGACGCGGCCCTGGTCATCGTGGGTGTAGTGGGTGCGGCCGGCGATGGTGATCCGGGTGCCGGTGTAGGCACGGGGGCCGTCGGCGCTGTCGTCACGGGCGGGCCAGGTGGCGTGTGTGAGATTTCCGGCGTCGTCGTAGGCGTAACGCTCGGTCCAGTCCGTGGCATGGACGGCGGTGACGCGACCGGCGGGGTCAAGTTCGAAGCGGCGGGTGCCGGTGTGCTGGTCGTCGATGCCGGTGAGGTTGCCGTCAGCACGGTAGCGGTAAGCCCGCTGCTGGAGCGCATGGCGGGAGTCCCCTGCAACGAGAGCCTGGCCGGTCAGGCGGTGGGTGTTGTCCCAGGTGCTGGTGAGAGCGAGGTCGTTGGTGAGGTGGCGGGTTGTCTCACGGCCAGCGGCGTCACGGTCGAAGGCGAGGGTGCGCCCGCCGGTGTTGAGAGTGAGCGGGTTGCCGGCCGGATCGTAGGTCCAGGTGCTGAGCGTGCCGCTCGGGGTGGTACGGGAGACACGGCGGCCGACGGCGTCGTAGGTGTTGGCGAGGGTGCGGCCGTTGACGGTCTAAGTGAGGAGGCGGCCCAGCGGGTCGAGGGTGCGGACCAGTGCGACGGCGGGGCCCGCGATGGTGAGCAGGCGGCCCAGCGGGTCGTGGGTGTAGGTGGTCAGGTCACCTTCGACATCCTTGGCAGTGAGGTTGCCCAGGAGGTCGTAGGTGTAGCCAATGGTTTCGCCGAGGCCGTTGGTGCGGGCGGTGAGTTGACCGGCCGCGTCGTGGGTGTAGCCGAGGGTGCGGCCGTCGAAGTCGGTCTCCGCGGTGAGCCGGCCTGCCCGGTCGTGCTGGTAGGTCCAGGTCAGGCCCTGGGGGTTGGTGACCTCGACCAGGCGCAGCTCGGTGTCATGGGCGAAGGCGTGCCGGACGCCGTCGGGGGTGGTGCGGGCGGTGAGAAGGTCGAAGTCGGTGTACTCGAAGGTGGTGGTGGCGCCGAGCTGGTCGGTGTGGGTGAGGGTGTTACCCTCGCCGTCGTACGTCCACCGCTCCGTGGAGCCGTCAGGGGCGGTGCGGGAGGTGAGCAGGCCCTCGGGGTTCCAGACCAAGAGGGTAGTGCCGCCCACAGGGTCGGTGACGGCTACAGGACGGCCCAGGCTGTCACGCCGGTAGGCAACGGTACCGCCAAGCGGGTCGACGGCGGCGAGTACCAGACCCGCCGGGTCGCACTGTACGCGTGCGGTATGGCCCAGCGCGTCGGTGCTGGCGGCGAGGTGACCCGCAGCGTCGTAGGCGAAGCGCGTGGTGGCGCCGGCGGGGTCGGTGATCGAGGTGCGGTTGCCGAGCTCGTCGTACGTCTGACGCCAGATCGAGCCGTCCGGGGTGATCACCGTGAGCGGGAGATTGAGAGTGCTGTAGGTGACAAAGGAGCGTGCACCATCGGGGCGAGTGACCATGACAACGTTGCCCGCCGCGTCGTACTCGAAAGCATTGGTGCGCCCGAGCGGATCGGTCACTGACAGCAGGCGGTGGAAGGCGTCGCGGGCGAAGCGGGTGGTGTGGCCAAGCGGATCAGTGTGCGCGGTGATCTGATGGCTTCGGTTGACCTCGAAGCGGCTTACCGCGCCCAGTGAGTCGGTGGCGAACGTCTGGCCAGGGCGGTACTCGTAACTCCACCGAAGGTGGCCGTTCGCACCGCCCTGGGCTATGCAGCGGTCCTGATCGTCGTAGACGAAGTGGTAGCGCGAGCCGTTGCGGTCGATCCAGGCCGTCATCCGCCCCGCCGCATCGTACTCGAAACGCATCGGCAGACCCGAGGAGTTCAGTACCTCAGTGAGGTGGCCGTCCGTGTAGCCGTAGCGGACGAGCTCCACCCCGCCCGCGCGCAACGCCGTGATGCGAAAGTCGGCGACGTCGACTTCCAAGTGATAACCAGCTGAGTGCCGGATGCCCATCGGGGCTCCGTCGTGGTCGTACTCGAATACCAGTTGGTGGCCGACCCGGTCGGTGATCGAGTCGAGCGGGGCGAGCACCGGGTTGGTCGGGTCGGAAGACCCGCACCTGCCCCGTGGCGGGGTTGGTAACCGTGTACCGGCCCTCGGCGTCCACGGCCAGCGGCCAACGCGCGCCGGTGCTCGGCAGCGTCGATAGGCCCGGTGCCGGGTGGGGGTAGGCCAGGGCGATGCTGTCGGCACGGAGCAGAACCACGCCTTCGGCGTCGATCTCCAGGCGCTCGTCCAGCGTGCACGCCCAAGTCGGGCCCAGCCAGCGCCCGGCGCGGTAGTGGGAGTCGTGGGTTCGGGTGAACAGGAGTGGCAGAACGCCCGCGAGGTTGGCGTCGGTTTGACTTAGGGTCATGTAGCCGGTGGCCATGTCGATCGGGTCACCGCCGCGGCACCGATCACCCGGCTGGCGACCGTTGACGTCAGGGTCCTTGACCGCGTCACGTCCCGAGCCGCCGGCCGCGTCCTGGGCGGCGTCCTTGGTGGCGTTCTTGGCCGCGTTCTCGGCGGTGTCCTTGGCGGCGGCCGCGGCGGCGTCGGCTTCGGGGCCGGCGCCGTCGGTCAGGGCGCCGAAGGCGATGTTGGTGATGAGCTTGCCGCCCGCTTCGAAGGGGTCGGAGCCCCAGCCGGAGCCGACCAGGGACTTGACCACGTCGGTGGGGTGCATGTCGGCGTGCACCAGGCCGGCGGCGACCTGGTTGACGTGGTCGAGGTAGGTGGCCGGGTGGGTGACGTTGTAGACGTCCATCGGGTTCAGACCACGCCCGAAGTTGACGATGTCGGCGCCGCCCTTGAGGATCCCGCCATACAAGTGCGCGTCGCCCATCATGCCGCCCTCGGCCAGGTCCATCGAGTCCAGCTTCATCCGCTGGGTGAAGCTGGGCGTGGTCGGCGCGGTGGCGGTGGCCGCCTTCAGGGCGCTCGCCGCGTTGTCGGCCGCCGTGTCGCGTCCGGCGCGGGCGGCGCGCAGCAGGTCCTGGGCGTGGGTGAGTTGGTCGGTGCTGGGGTCGTGGAATTCGCCCGGGTCGGTGGGCGGGGGGCCGGGGTTGGGGTTGGGTTGGGCGGCGGCCTTGTTCCAGGTTTTGACGGCGGTGTTGTAGCTGGTGACGCTCGCGTTGTAGGCGTCCTGGGCCTGTTGGTGGGCCTTCTTGGCGGCGTTGTAGGCGTCGATGGCCTGCTGGGCCTGGTCTTGTGCCCAGGTGAGGCTCTGGGCGAAGGCGTCCAGTGCGGTGGCGGCGGCCGCGCAGGCGTCGGCGGCGGTCAGCCACAGCGCGGGGTGCGGGGCGAAGCGGGCGCGGAAGGCGTCGGCGGCCTGGCCCTGCCAGTGGGAGGAGTCCAGCGCCTGCAGGCCGCTGCCGGTCTCCTGGAACGCGTCGTGGAACCTGCGCAGGTGCGCGGCCGTGTCGGTGAGCGCCTTGGCGTCGCCGTGGACCAGGTCCTTGGGGTCCTCGGACTGCCCGAGCTGCTTCTCCCCGATCTGTGCGCCGAGGTCGTCGGCGACGCTGTCGCCCCAGCCGTCCACCGTCTTCGCCGCGCCGTGCAGGCCGACGAAGTCCAGCATCCCGCCCACTTCGTGGGCCTTGTGGTCGATGGCCTTGCCGACCTGCTTCTTGCCGTCCTTGTACAGCCCCTCCAGGGCGTCCCCGACGTCGTCCAGGAACCCCATCAGCCCTTACCCCCCAGGTCCGGGGCCGGTATGAAGACCCCCGGGAGGCCGGGCACCGGAACATGGCCCTCGATGTCCTTGCCCTCCGTGGCCCACGTCTTGCGGGTGTCGGCGGCTGCCTGGTCGAACGAGGCCTTCGAGTAGTCGGGATCGGTGACCTGGGTGTAGGGGTTGTTGTCCCAGGTCTGGCTCCAGGACTGCTTGTCCACCTGGTCCTGCGTCAGGTCCGGGTTGCCGATCGCGGCGTTGACCACGTCCTTCAGCACACCGGAGGCGTACTGCTCCTGGTCGTAGTACCGGCCCGCCGACAGACCCAGCCGGTCCGCGATCTCGGTACCGTCATGGACCAGGGTGCGAACCCCCCAGCCCCACCGGTCGCAGAAGCCGTCCAAGGCCGACTGCAGACCCGGGTTACCGACCTGCATCCCCGTCAGCGACAGACCGGAGAAACCCCGGCCCACCTCGGCACTCTCATCGATCCCCAGCGTCTTCAGCTCGGCGACCGCGTCATTGATGCCCTTCGCCGTGTTCTTCAGCGCGTTCGGATCGACCTGGTACGAGTCACCCACCGGACACCGCCGAGACGGGCAGCAGGAACGACGCCGGGCCGGCCACATCCAGCGCCACACCAGCCCGAGCGCCCAGTGCCGTCACCGCCACCTCCAGCACGCGGGACCCACGCACCGTCAGATACTCGACCTCGCCGCCGATGCCGCGCGCGGACGCGAACCGGGCGAGCGTCGACTCGCTGGTGAACGCGTACAACCAGCGCACACCCTCCGCCTCCCCCGCCAACGGCTCACCGCACCGGGTCGGCAGCAGGACGAGCGCCTCGCGCAGTTCCCCGACCAGCTCCGGGCCGTCCACCTGCCCGTCGTGCAGCGCCGCCAGACGCTCGGCCAGCCCCACCCCTGACATCAGCCCCCCGTAACGCTCGGCAATCAGTTCGACACGCATCTCAGCGTAGCCGACCGGAGTGACAGCGCTACCACCCTCCCCCAGCTGCCCAGCGTCCCGGTAGAACATCTGACGTGACCACGAGGTCGTGCAGCCGGACGAGGCCAACCCATGCCGTGTCGGTCGGCCCGGTTGCGACAGCGGAAGGCGATCCACTTGCCGCTGGAGCTCACAGACCATCCAGATCCAGCACCACGCAGGCCCACTCCGGGTTGGCGAATGGTGCAAGTCCCCCCTCGGACATGAACCCCCACGGGTGATGTCGCCGTGGTGGCGGACTGCCCTCAGGCGCGCAGGTGTCAGGGGGTAGGCGTCGTGAGAGGGAGGCTCAGGTCAACGGGGCCGTGCGGCGGGGGCCGGGTGGGGTGGTGAGGGACGGGTCTAGCAGGACGGGCTCGGCGGTGCGGGCGGCGGCGAGGGGGTGGGGGTCGAGGCGGGCGACGGCGATGGCGGGGTCGGCGGGGCCCGCGTCGGTGAGGAGGGTGCCGTCGGGGTTCCAGACGGCGCTGCCGCCGCAGCCGTGGAAGGGGCCGCTGGGGGCGCAGTGGTTGGCGAGCAGGGTGTAGCTGGTGTTGTCCAGGGCGCGGGCCGGGAAGACGACGGCGCGCTGGTGGATGCCGGCGCCGAGGCCGAACATGGCGCCGACCAGGTAGGCGTGGCAGCCGTCGAGTGCGGCGGCGCGGGCGTGTTCGGGGAAGCCGGAGTCCCAGCAGATGCCCAGGCCCAGGCGCCAGCCGTCGAGGGTGAGGGTGCAGCCGTGGGTGCCGGAGCTGAAGCCGGCGGCGCGCTCGCTCGGGGTGGAGTGCTGCTTGTCGTACTGGACGGCGAAGCGGCCCTCGCGGTCGAGGACCAGGGCGGAGATGTGCAGCCGCCCGGTGTCGGGGTCGCGGGTCGGGGCTCCGGCCACCACCGCGGTGCGCGTCTCGGCGCAGGCCGCGGCGAGGGGGTCCAGCCGGGGGTCGGCCGCGTTCAGGGTGTGGCGGTCGGGATCGGCCGCGATGCCCGCGGGCTCGTAGCCGGTGAGGAAGAGCTCCGGCAGGACCAGCAGCTCGGCTCCCCGGTCGGCGGCGCGACGGACCAGGTCGGCGGCTGCGGCGACGTTCGCGGGGATGTCCAGCGCGACGCAGGCGGCCTGGCCGGCCGCGACCGTGAGGGGGGTGGTGGGCAGGGGGTGAAGATCATCCATGGATGGCCAGGATAGCCCGGCCCGCGGGAGCCCGGCCGCTCGGGGGGGGAGGGTCGCGCGAGGGCAGCATCCGGCCGGGGCGGTCACGGAATTGATGGATCATCAATCATCGGGCGCGGCACGGTGATTAGGCAGCAGTGCGCGTGTAGCGTTCGCGGGCGGGCGAGGACACGGGGCCTTGCCACGGGCGGACGGGAGAACGTGATGGACCGATCGACGGACGAGCGGCTGGGACGCCGCCAACTGCTCACCCGCGCCGGTGCGGTGGCGGTCGGCGGCGCGGTGGTGGGGCTGGCCGGGGGCACCGCCGAGGCGGCGGGGACAGCGAGTGGGAGTCCGGGTACGGGCACCGGAGCCGCCACGGCCGACCGTGGCGGCGCGCCGCAGGCGACACCGTTCGGGCCGGTGACGGTGCGGCCGGGCGACACCCGGTACGACAGCCTGCTGCGCGGCGACAACTGGCGATTCGTCGGGCAGCCGGAGGAGATCCGCGTGGTCGGCTCCACCGAGCAGGTGGTGCAGGCGGTGGGCGACGCTGTCCGCTCCGGGCGGCGGATCGCGGTGCGCAGCGGCGGCCACTGCTTCGAGAACTTCACCGCCGATCCCGCGGTGCGGATCCTGCTGGACCTCTCCCCGATGGACGCCGTCGGCTTCGACCCCGTGATGGGCGCCTTCGCGGTGCAGCCGGGGGCGACGCTCGGGCACGTGTACCGGACCCTGTTCAAGGGCTGGGGCGTGACGATCCCGGCGGGCGGCTGCCCGGAAGTGGGCGCCGGCGGGCACCTGGTCGGCGGCGGGTACGGGCCGCTGTCCCGCCGGTACGGCTCGGTGGTGGACCATCTGCACGCCGTGGAGGTGGTGGTCGTCGACCAGGACGGCAGCGCCCGCGCGGTGGTCGCCACCCGCGACTCCGACGACCCGAACCACGACCTGTGGTGGGCACACGCCGGTGGCGGTGGCGGCAACTTCGGCGTCGTCACCCGCTACTGGCTGCGCTCGCCCGACGCCACCGGCAGCGGCAGCGGCAGCGGCAACGGCAACGGCAACGGCAGCAACACCGTCACCGGCGCCACCACCGACCCGACGAAGCTGCTGCCGCCCGCGCCGGGCGAGCTGCTGGAGTGCCTGGTCGTCTGGGCCTGGGACGCGAAAATGAATGAACAGGCATTTACCACCATCCTGCGCAATTTCGGGACCTGGCACGAGGACAACAGCACACCCGGCTCCCCCGCGGCGGGCCTGTACGCCGTCCTCGAACCCGCGCACTGCAGCGCCGGCAGCTTCCAGCTGGTCGTGCAGATCGACGCGGGCATCCCGGGTGCCGACGCCCTCGTCACCGACTTCGTGACCGCTCTGACCGCCGACACGGACGTCACCGAAGTCCTCAACGGCCGGCGCACCATGCCCTGGCTGCACCCCATGACCTGGCCCGGCAACGGCGAACCCGGCGACATGATCACCCGCCGCTACAAGGAGAAGGCCGGCTACCTGCGCCGCCGCCTGACCGACGACCAGCTCTCCACCATCTACCGCCACCTGACGAACAGCACCGGCGGCACGACCAGCGGCATGCTCCTGGTCGGCTACGGCGGCCAGGTCAACACCGTCGCGCCGCAGGCCACCGCCGTCGCCCAGCGCGACTCGATCATGAAGGCCGTCTACCACGCCACCTGGGCCGACGAGTCGGACGACGCCGGCAACCTGGCCTGGGTCCGCGAGCTGTACCGCGACGTGTACCGCGACACCGGGGGCGTCCCCGTCCCCGGCGAGGTCAGCGACGGCTCCTACATCAACTACCCCGACGTGGACCTCGCCGACCCCGCGTGGAACACCTCCGGGACCCCCTGGCACGCCCTCTACTACAAGGACAACTACCCGCGCCTGCAGCAGGTCAAGGCCCGCTGGGACCCGTGCGACGTCTTCCGCCACGCCCTCGGGATCGAAGCGCCCTCCGCCTGACCGTGCCCGACCCGCCCGACCCACACGACCCGCCCGAGCGTGCCCGACCTCAAAGCGTGCCTGAGCGTGCCCGCTCTCAGAGCGCGCCCGACCTCAGGCGGGAGCCACCCCGAGCTCCACGGTGATGTGCGGTGACAGCGCACGGAGGAAGTCCCGCGCGTCGAAGACCTCGCCGGCGGAGGCGACGCCCGTCGTCATCGTCCGCCCGGAGAGGACCCGGTCCACGGCCTCCACCACCAAGGGGGCCGTGACGGCGTAGATGTCCTGCCCCCTGGCGACCGCGCGCCGTCGCTCCCCGCCGCTGTGCACGACGACGTCGACGAGGAAGGTCTGGTCGGACCGCCCGTGCGCGTCGACCGCGGTCGGCGCCGGGGTGTCCGGGTCCGCGATGTCCCGCGCCGCCTCGGTGGTCATGTAGGTGCGCACCTCGGGGATGGCCAGGTGGCTCGGGACGGTCACCACGTCGGCCATGGTGAACTCCCCGATGACGGCCCGCGGTCCCATCGGGGCGGGGAAGGCCCACTCCAGGGCCGGCGGGTCGTCATGGCGGCGCTCCAGCCGCCCGTTGGCGTACACGACGCGCCCGCCGCCCCGTCGCTCCCGGGAGACCGCGCCCGCTGTCCGGGTCCCCGCGGTGGGCTGCCAGCCGCTCAGCCCGTACGCGACGTGCGCCTCGTCGGCCGCCGTCCAGTCGCCCATCGCGGCGGTGACCAGCAGGTCGCCGAGGCCGCCGTAGAAGGCCATCGCCGGGACGACCAGCACACCCGCGGCGCGGGCACGGTCGGCGAACTGCGCGAAGGTGTCGGCGTTGGCCTCGATCTCGGCCGCCACATCCAGGTACGGGACCCGGGCGCGCAGCGCCGCCTCGATCACCGGGGCGGCCGTGGTGGCGAACGGCCCGGCGCAGTTGACGACGGCCGCCGCGCCGGCCAGGGCGCGGTCGAGCGAGTCCGGGTCGTCGACCGACGCGGGGCGGACCGAGGCCGGGCCGTCGAGTCCGAACTCGCGTGCCAGCGCGTGCAGTCGGTCGGCGTCGCGGCCGGTCAGGACGGGGACGAAGCCGCGCTCCAGCAGCTCCGCCACCACGAAGCGTCCGGTGTGCCCGTACGCGCCGAACACCGTCACCGTGTGTGCTGATCCCATGGGTTGTCCCCCGTGCTCGAATGATCTCTGCGCTCTGTCACGGACATCCTGGCGGTTGTGCGCACCCCGGGACGAGTGTCCGGAACGCCATCGCTCGTACAATTCCGGACATGGGAACTGTCGCACTGGCCGTCACCGACGGAATGCTGCACTTCGAGCTGGCCCTGGCCTGCGAGGTCTTCGGCGCCAACCCGATCGGCCTGGCGGACCCCTGGTACCGCCTCTCCCTCTGCGGGCCGGGCGCCGTGCGGGCCGGCCGGTTCCGGCTGGAGCCCGACCGCGGGCTCGACGGGCTCGCGGACGCGGACACCGTGATCGTCCCGGGCTGGGCCGACGTCGACCAGGATCCACCCGCCGACCTGGTCGACGCGGTGCGCACGGCCCATCGCGCGGGCGCCCGGGTGGCCTCGCTCTGCACGGGCGCGTTCGTGCTGGCCGCCGCCGGGCTGCTGGACGGGCGGAGCGCCACCACCCACTGGGCGCACACCCGGGCCCTGGCCGCCCGCCATCCCCGGGTGACGGTGGACCCGGACGTGCTCTACGTGGACAACGGCAGCGTGCTCACCTCCGCCGGCAAGGCCGCCGCGATGGACCTGTGCCTGCACCTGGTGCGCCTGGACCACGGCTCCTCGGTCGCCAACACCCTCGCCCGCCGCCTGGTCGTGCCCCCGCACCGTGACGGCGGCCAGGCCCAGTTCGTGACCACCCCCGTGCCCGCCCCCGACAACCACCCCCTGGCCGACCTGCTGCCCTGGGCCGTCGAACGACTGGACCAGCCGCTCACCGTCCAGGACCTGGCCCGCCGTGCCAACATGAGCTCGCGCAACCTGGGCCGGCACTTCAGGACGGTGACCGGCACCACCCCGCTGCAGTGGCTGCTGGTCCAACGGATCCGCCACGCCCAGGAGTTGCTGGAGACCACCGACGACAGCATCGAGGCCGTCGCGACGGCCACCGGCATGGGCACCGCCACCACGCTGCGCCGGCACTTCAACCGCACGGTCGGCGTGCCGCCGGACACCTACCGCCGCACCTTCCGCGCGCGCTCGATGCCCGCCGCGCGGAACCGGCCGTGACGGTGCGGCGGTTCAGCCGCCGGCCCCCGTCAGCGCCTGCGCCATCCGGTCCGCCACCCGGGGCAGCCAGTCGGGCCGCGCGTTGCCGAGCAGGTGATCGCCGTGCGGGACGGACAGGTAGCTGCCGTGCGGCGCCAGACGGGCCAGCGGCTCGCCGTTCGTCACGCCGGGAATGACGTCCTGCGCCCCGTCGACGACCAGCAGCGGAGCCGCGATGCGCGGTGCCAGCGCGGCCAGGTCGACCTGGCGGGCGAACTCCCGGGCCGCAGCCGCCCCGCCGGCCCGCGTGGCCATGATCTCCCTTACCGGAACAGGCAGTTCGTCCCAGTCGAGCCGGAAGGGCCCGCTGACGGTCGCGACCGTCGCCACCCGCGGCTCCAACGCCGCGGTCCGGGCGGCGAAGTAGCCGCCCAGGCTGAGGCCGACGAGCCCGATGCGCGCGACCCCCAGGGCATCGACGACCCGGCCGACCACCTGCTCGTACGCCGGCTGCAGGGTCGTGGTGGCCGCGAGCACGCCCTGCCCGGGGCCGTCCATCGCGAACACGGCCAGCCCCCGGTCCAGCAGCGCGGACGCCAGATCGAGGAACTCCTCCTTGGCCGAGTCCAGCCCGGGGACGACGACCACCGTCCCGGGCGCATCGGCCGGGCCGCGCAGCCAGCCGGTGAACCCCTCCCCGCTCACCCGCCGCGCACCGGGCTCCAGCAGGGCGAGCGCCTCCCCCAGGGCGCGGTCCGCCTGGGCGGCGGCCTCGCTCGCCGCCCAGGACGGTGCCAGGGTGGCGAGATGGAACCAGCGGGCCGCCGTCAGCCGGTACTCCCCCGCCGAGCGGGACGATCCCGCCTCCTGTGCGCGCTGGAGGTAGGCGTGTCCCGTGCGCGCGAAGGCCGGTCCGCAGTCGGCGACGGAGCCGAGGCCGTCGGTGACGCGCCGGTACTCGTGCGGGTCGACGCCCACACCGGTGGCGCGCGTCCACAGCGCGGCGGCGAACTCGGCGGCGAGATCCCGGGCGCTCATCGTGCTCCTCCCGTCAGCAGCACGGCCTTGCCGCGGATGCGGCGCTCGCGCAGGTCGACCAGCGTGTCGGCGGTCTGCGCCCAGTCGGCGGTCCGGCCGATCTCCGGGTGCAGTCGGCCCTGGTCCACCAGGCTCACCAGGGACTTGAGGTCGGCGTCGTACGGCGCACCGGCATAGTGGAAGTGCTGGATCCTCACGCGCTCGGGCCCGCCCAGGAGTTGGAAGAAGTCGAGGGTCACCGGGGTGCGGCTCGCCTGGCCGAACCAGACGAGCAGGCCGCCCGGGCGGACCTTGGAGAGGGCGACCGGCAGATCCGGCCCGCCCGTGGACTCCAGCACGATGTCGAACGGCCCCTGCGCCGCCGCGACGTCGTGCACGACCGTGGCGCCCAGCTCCGCGAGCCGCTCGCCACGCTCCGGTGTGGCCGTCACCGCGGTCAGTTCGGCGCCGGCCCCGACGGCCAGTTCGGTGACGTAGTGCCCGACGCCTCCCGAAGCTCCGGTCAGCAGCACCCTCCGACCGGCCGGTGAGCCGGCCGTGCGCAGCAGCCGCAGGGCGGTGATTCCGGCCAGCGGCAGGGCCGCCGCCCGTACGCTGTCGATGCCGTCCGGGAGCGCCGCGAGCGAGTGCGTGGGCACCGCGGCGTACTCGGCCCAGCCGCCCTGGGCCGGATGCCCGACCACGCGGGTGCCGATGCCGGGGCCCGTGCCGTCCGCTGCGGCCTGCACGACGAGCCCCGCGATGTCCTTGCCGGGAAGCACCCCCGGCCGGGGGCGTTCGAGGAGGAAGGTCTCGCCGCGGTTCGGCGCGAACGCCTCGACCTTGACCAGGGCCTCACCGGGCCCCGGGACGGGTTGGGGGGCCTCGGCGAAGGCGACCGGACGCGCCTGCTGGCCCGTGGGAATCAGTCTCTGCATGCCGATGATGCAACCGCTCGGGCCGACCCGGGGTCCAACAACAACCGGGGGAATCCGACAACCCCTGGTTGTCACCTAAGGTGGGCGCCATGGATCTCGACGTGGCGCAGGTACGTGCCTTCGTGCGCACCGCCGAGGAGCTGCACTTCGGCCGGGCCGCCGCGGCCCTCGGCATCAGCCAGCAGGCGCTGTCCAAGCGGGTCGCGCGGCTGGAGTCCCTGCTCGGCACCAGGCTGCTCGAACGCGGCGCCACCGGGGTGCGCCTCACCGAGGCCGGGGCGCGGTTCCTGCCGCCGGCCCGGCAGACCCTGGCCGCCGCCGATGCCGCGGTCGCGGCGGTGGTGGGGCCGGACCGCCCGCTGCACGTGGACGTCTGGGGGCACCTCTACGCGCCGATGCGGACGCTGGCCCAGGTCGCCGGCCGGGCCGGTGAGCTGGTGCTGGGACACGGGCGCGATCTGCCGTCGGTGACGACCGCGCTGCTGCACGGCGACATCGACGCGGCCTTCGGCCGGGTCCACCCGCCGCTGCCCGCCGCGCTCACGCACCGGCTGGTCCGCCTCGAACCGGTGGACGCCGTGCTGAGCGCGGACCATCGGCTCGCGACCGAACCGGCCCTGCGGCCCGAGCAGTTGCGCGACAGTCTGCTGTGGGCACCCGGCCCGCTGGAGCGGCTCGACTTCCTGCACCAGTTCGCCGAGCGCTTCGGCATCCGGCACCGGAGCGCGAGCGTCAACCTGGGCCTCCCCCATTTCCTCGCCGAGGTCGCCGAAGAGCCGCACCGCTTCTCGCTGCTGCCCGCCGACCTGTCCCTGCCGCAGGTCCCGGGCCTTCGCACCGTCCCGCTGGTCGACCCCACCCCGCTGTACGCCTGGTCGCTGCTCTGGCCCGCCGGCGGCGGGCACCCCGGCCTGGCCGGCCTCGTCGCGGCCTGCACCGCGCAGGCGGCGCAGCACCGTTGGCTGGAGTACGACCCGAGGAACGACTGGCTCCCCGAGCCACCGGCGCGGTGACCGGCCCTCACCCGTCCCGCAGGAACGCCAGCGCCTGCTGCAGGTTGTGCTCCGCGATCCCCCGCATGAAGTCGCGGTCGGGGAAGTCGCCGTCCAGCAGCCGCAGCGGACCGGCGACCAGGGACAGGCGCATCGCCAACAGGTAGCACTCCAGGCGCTGTTCGTCCAGGCCGCCGGGGTCGAGCCGCTGGTGGTGGGAGCCGAAGCGGATCCGCAGGAAGGCGTGCTCCCATTCGGCGTCGAAGAACATCAGGCCCTCGATGTCGATCAGGACCGGCTGCCCGAACCGGTCCACCAGCACGTGGTCCGGGCCGAGTTCACCGTGGACGAGGGCGTACTCCGCGCGCGGGCGCACCCGGGCGGCCAGGATGCGAAGCCTCTCCTCCAGCCGGGCGCGGGCATCCGCGAGGCGTGGATCGCGCGAGGCGGCTTCGGCGAGGTCGTCGAGCGCCCGATCGAGGACGATCCCCTCGCACGACTCCCCGCGGGAGTGACCGCCGCCGTCGATCAGCGCGACCTTGCCGAAGTGCGGCGCGGTCGAACTCCTCAACACGTCGAGCAGCGCGGCTAGTTGCTCCAGCGTGGCGGCTGCCCGGCGAGGATCGCGGTCCAGCAGCGTCTCCAGGTTCTCGCCGGGCACGTCCTCGACCACCGCGAGGTCCGCCGGGTAGTGGGCTCCGCTGCGGTCGGCCCAGTGGAGGCGGGGCGTGCGGATCCCCAGGGCCGCCAGGCGCCGGTGGGCTGCCTGGAAGAGGTCGAGCCCCGAGGCGGCCGAGAAAGGGTCGGCGTGGTCCTGGGCGGCGTCGGCGGGCGCGGTGGGCCAGTAGTTCTCGGCCTCGTGCCAGCTGTAGAGGATCGCGGTCGAGTCGTCGTCGAAGGTCAGCCGGTACACGCCCTTCTTGGTGCCGCCGCGCAGCCGTGCCACGCCGACGAGGCGGCGGCGGGCACCCAGGGCCGCGCGGGCGACGCCCGCGAGCTGCTCCGGCGTCGGCACACCGCGGATCTGCTCGCGGCCGCTCACAGGGCGTTGACCGCCGCGGGTGCGCGTTCGGCGCGGGCCAGGGCTCGGAGCAGGGCGGGCTGGCCGTGGCGGCGGGCGGCGAGGCGGGCCAGCAGGGTCAGGACGGGGTCGAAGGCGGCGTCGGGGAGTTGAGGTGCGGCGGTTCCCACGCTGACGGCGAGGTCGTCGAGGTGGACGGCCAGCTCCAGCAGCCGTGTGGTGAGGAAGTCGTCCAGCCGCAGCGACCACCCGGTCGGCGACAGGAAGACGGCCTGCTCGCCGGAACGCCCGGCGAGCAGCGCCCGCTGCCCGGTGAGGGAGCCGCGGGCCCGCTCGGCCAGCGCGCGGGCGCCCTCGGCCGCGATGTCCGCGCCCTTCGCCCGGATTCCGGTGTTGGCCTCGCCGTCGAGCGGCGCGTCGATCCAGGCGGCGCGCGCGTAGTGCTCCAGCAGCGGGATGGGCTCCTGCTGCGGCTCGGGCTCCGCCAACGAGGTGTCGACGCTGAAGATCTGGTACGCGAGATGGCCGGCCAGGCTGCCGACCGTCATCCTGGCGAGCGCGCTGGGTTGCTCCCACGCTGCGTCAACTTCGGTGCTCGCCAGCAGTTCCACTGCCAGACTCGCGGCGGCCAGGTAGCCGTCCTTGACACTCATGCAACCCCCCGGGATCCGAGCCCCGAGACTACCGTGGGTCCGACGGCCGGACAGGCCGTAGGCCGTGTCTCACCATTCCCACCAGGCGCGCGACGCCGGCCCGCAGCGTCAGCTGCTGATGTCGCTGCCCGCCTGGACGCACCGGCGAATCATCCACGTACGACCCAGTACGAGGACGCTTCGCCGGCACGCCCAGCCGGGCGCCACCCAGCCGCCAGGCTGGGTGGTGGGGGTGCCTCCCGGCCGAAGGCTGGGGGAGCCGCGCGCTGATCCGACGCGAATGGTGAGACACGGCCTAGCCGAGGGTCCGCCACGTCCAGGTGGTGGAGATCTCCAGCGGGTCGATGGGGGTGACCAGGCGCGGGAGGGTGTTGAGGCCGTTCGGCGGGCCGCTCTGCGGCTCGACGGCGATGGCCTCGGCCTGTTCGTCGTAGACGACCACCCACTCCGCGTGGCTGGTGACCTTCAGCTCCAGGGCGCCGGGCCAGGTGAGGGTGACGTCCACGCCGTCGGGCATGCCGAAGCAGTCGTCCCAGGGGCTGGGCAGCGGCTCGATCCGCCGGCCGGTCGGCAGGTGGTCCTCGCCGCGCTCCTCCTGCCAGGCGGGGTCGAAGGCCAGCTGGAGCGGGCCGCCGGTGCCGAGGTCGCGCAGGAACCAGGGGTGCCAGCCCGCCTGCGCGGGGAAGCTGTCCTGGTAGGTCTCGACGCCCATCGTCAAGGTGAGCCGGTCCTCGGCGAGTTCGACGACCTGGGTGACGCGGCCGGGGTAGGGCCAGGGCTCGGCGAGGTCGTAGAAGAAGGCGGCGGAGTTCTCGTCGGCGCGGGCGGTGCGCCAGGCGGTGTCGCGGCCGGTGCCGTGGATGGCGTGCGGTGCCGCGTTGACGGGCAGCTGCACGAGCTCACCGCCGTTGCGGAACCGGCCGAGTTCGGTGCGCCCGCACCACGGCACCATCGGGAAGCAGCCGAACCTGGCGCCCTGCCGCAGCAGTTCGACGCCACCGACGCGCAGCCCGGTGATCCGGCAGCCGTTGTGCGGATCGACGGTCAACTCGGCATCGGCAGCCTTGAGCAGGACGGTGGTGTCGTTGTCGGCCATGGGTGTCCCTCCCTCGTGGACGCGAGGCTATCGGAACAAGGCCGGTGCCACCGGGAAACAGCTCCGGCCGCCACGAGAATTCTCGTGACGGCCGGAGCGACGGGGCGCCGTGACGACCGCAGTCAGGGCCGGAGCGGACGGCGTCGCGTCGTGTGCGCCGTTGCTCCAGCTACTTCAGCGCCGCGAGGACCGCGCCGGCCATCACCTGCTCGCCGGTGGCGTTGGGGTGGAACGGGACGGCCGGCGAGCCGGGCAGCGCGCCCTCGATCCAGCGGTCGTCGGAGCAGACGTCGTGGCCCGCGGTGGGCGTGGCGGTGTCCACGAAGGTGGCGCCGTTGGCCGCCGCCGTGCTCGCCAGCATGCCGTTCAGCTGGTCGAGGATCCCGCGCAGGTAGGCGACGTCGCCTACGGTGACGGGCTGGCGGCCCGCGCAGCTCGCGGCGTCCGCGGGCAGGACGGACGGGTAGCCGACCAGCATCACCTTGGCGCCGGGGGCCTTGGCGTGGATCTGCTGGAGGGCCGTGGCGAGCGCGGGCGCGGCACTGTTGATCCGGTCCACCAGCGTGTCGTCACCGTACTGCCAGCTCCAGCTGAACGTGCCCCAGTTGAACGCCCAGTGGCCGTGGGCGTAGACGTCGTGGCAGGGCGTGCCGAGCGGGTTGACCACGGCACCCGCGATGCAGGTGGCGATCACGTCCCCGATCCCGAGGTCGGAGGTGCCGAGCTCGTTGCCGCCGATGCCGAGGGTGACCAGTTGGGTCTTGGCGGAGATGGCGTTGATCTGCGGGTCGTTGACCTTGATGCCCAGGTCCGTCTGGGCGCCGGTGATGTCCTTCACCTTGGCGGCGGCACAGGTGACATCCGTGTACGAGCCGACATTCAGCGCGGCGGCCACCAGATGACCGTAGTTGTGGTCCGAACGAAGGCAGAGCCCGGCCGACTGGTCGAGGACTCCGGCTCCTGCCGCATAGGAGTCGCCGAGTGCGACATAGGAGTTGTAGCTCGCTCCGGTGCGCGGCGCGGTGGTGGCACTGGCCGAGGGCGCGGTGGCCGCGACCAGCGAAGTGGCCAGGGCGAGGCCGCCGCAGAGGGTGGCGGCAAGCTTTCGGGCAGGGCTCGGCACGGTTTCTCCTGGGGGCGCGGAAGAACAACGGGTGGGGGGCGCGTGGGAGGTGCGGGGGCGTGCGTGGGGGGGCTGCCTGACGCAGCTACTACTGGCAGGTAAGTTACCGTCAGGTTTCGTGGTCGTCCACAGAATCGCGGCTAATTTTTCCCCGGCTGCCCGACAGGGAAATTCCGAATTTCGCTCCACTGTGGAGTGGAATGAATTTCGATCCGCTCCGGAGCGGAATACGGCACGCGCCCGCGCACCGGACCACCCGCGCCGATTCGGGCCACCCGGTCGAAATGCGTGGTGGTGGAGCGGATCCGCAGCGGCAGTTCGTCGCCGATCGCCGGGGGCCTGGCGGTGCCGGTCACCCGGGCGGCGGGCAGGAAGACGATGCTGACCTGCATGTGCGGCGGTTCGGCGAACCAGAGTTGACGGCCCTGCCAGTGATAGGGCGACAGGGTGCGGTTCACGGTGGCCAGGCCCGCGCGGACGAGGCCCTTGATCCGGGGCATCAGCCCGCGCACGTACCTGGGCGCCTCCAGCCCGATGCCGTGCGCGGTGCCGCCGGAGACCACCAGCAGGTGGCCGTCGGCGGGTGCCTTGTGCTGGCGGTAGCCGTACCGGGCGCCCTTGGCGACGGGAACGGTGTCCAGCACGGTGGCGCGGGCCGCCATGCCGCCCTCGTCGCCCAGCCACAGCCGGGTGCCGATCCGGCAGTGGAAGCGCGTGTCCGGGTGGCGTTCGGCCAGCCTGGCGAGCTCGGCGGCGCTCACGTGGCTGAGGTGGAAGGTGTGGGTGGGCAGCCCGGCGGCGGCCACCGCCCGGACCCAGCCACTCACCTCCTCGACCGGGTCGGAGCGGTCGGGCCGGTCCAACGGCAGGTGCAGCGCGAAGCCTTCCAGGCAGACGCTCGCGGCGAGGCCGGCGAGTTGGGCGAGGTCGGTGCCGGCGATGCCGTGGCGGCTCATGCTGGTCATGCACTCCACCACCACCTTGCCGCCGGCCAGCGCCCGCACCGCCTCCAGACCGGCGACCGTGCGGATCACCTGCCGCAGCAGCGGTACCGGCTCCTCCCCCGGCCGGTACGGGGTGAGCACCAGCACCTCGCCGTCGTACCAGCAGACCGCCTCGGCCGCCTCGGCCGGCGTGCCCACCGCCAGCAGCGGCACCCCCAGCCTGGCGGCCTCCTCGGCGAGCAGGCGGTTGCCCAGGCCGTAGCCGTTGCCCTTGGCGACCGGGACCAGGGTGGGGAACTCGGCGAGCACCGCGCGCTGATGGGCCCGCCAGCGGTCGGTGTCCAGGTAGAGCGAAAGGGGCATCGGGCTCTCCCAGGGTGATTCGTAGGTACGGACGGTCCGGGCGACCGGCCTGCGTGCGGGCACGACGGATCGCCGGGCCGACGCCACGGCGGGCGCCGGTCCGCGGGATTCAGGGGTTCAGGGGGTACGGCAGGCTCAGCGGGTCCGCCGGGCTCAGCGGCTCATCGGCGGCGTTTCAGGTAGCGGCCGAGCGCCTCGTGCAGCAGCCTGTTGAGCGGGAAGTCCCACTCGCCAAGGTGTTCGACGGCCTGGCCGCCCGTGCCGACCTTGAACCGGAGCAGGCCGGCGAGGTGGTCACCGGGCACCAGGGTGTCGCTGATGCCGCGCAGGTCGTACACGCTCGCGCCCAGCGCGTACGCGTCGCGCATCATCCGCCACTGGATCGCGTTGGAGGGCTTGACCTCGCGCCTGTGGTCGGCCGAGGCGCCGTAGGAGTACCAGACGTGCTCGCCAACGGCGAGCATCGTGGTGGCGGCCAGCGGTTCGCCGTCCAGGTAGGCGATGTACAGCCGCATCCGGTTGGGGTCCTCGGCGGTCAACGCCGTCCACATCCGCTGGAAGTAGGCCAGCGGGCGCGGGGTGAAGCGGTCGCGTTCGGCGGTGACCTCGTAGAGCCGGTGGAAGACCGCGAGGTCCTCGTAGCCGCCCTGGACCACCTCGACGCCGCTCTTCTCGGCCTTCTTGATGTTGCGCCGCCACAGCTGGTTGAAGCCGCGCTGGATGTCGTCCAACGACCTTCCCGCCAGCGGCACCTGGAAGACGTAGCGCGGCTGCACGTCGCCGAAGCCGGCGCCGCCGTCCTCGCTCCGCAGCCAGCCGGCCCGGCGCAGCCCGTCCACCAGCTCGAAGCACTGCGGCTCGTGCCAGTCGGCCTCGACGTCCCGCAAACGTCGGGCCGTTCCGCCCGCGATCGCGTCCTTGACGGTCGCCGCCTCCCAGCGCCGCAGCGCCACCTGCGGGCCCATCTTCACCGAGAAGGCACCCTGCGCCTTCAGGTGCGCCAGCATCGGGCGCAGCCAGCGCCGGTCCAGCTCCGGATCGAACCAGTCGATCACCGGACCCTCCGGCAGGTAGGCCAGGTACCGCTTCAGCAGAGGCAGTTGGCGGTAGAGCACCAGCCCGGCGCCCACCACCGCACCGCTCTCGTCGATCCAGCCGATCGACTCGCTGCGCCACTGCGACTTCAGCTCGCCCCAGGAGGGCAGTTGCATGGGGCTGGCGGAGCGGCGGCCGGCCACGAAGGCCCGGTGTTCGGCACGGCTGATCGTCCGCACGGTCGGTCCCGTGGCCGGGTTCCGCTCCTGGTGCGAGGGATACGAGGGAGGTGTCGGACTGCCCGCAAGCAGCCCGGCGACCGTCACCAGGTGCTCCACGGCATGTTCCAGCCGCTCAGGCCGTTGTCCGGCGCCACCTGGCCGCCCTTGGAGTTGACGACCTTGACCACGTCGCCGACCAGCGAGTCCGCGTAGAACGTGCCTGCCACCGAGGTGTCGCTGCCGCCCTTGACGTCCTCCAGGCCGACGCAGCCGTGGCTGTTGTTGGAGTGCCCGTAGGCGCCCGCGGACCAGTAGTTGCCGTGCACGTAGGTGCCCGAGTCGGTCAACCGCATCGAGTGCGGGACCACCAGGTCGTAGTCCCCCGCCTTGAGGCCCGGCACGGTGGCGGAGTTCATCTCCACCGTGCCTTCCTTGGCACTGATCACCATGGTGCCGTTCCAGGAGGCGTGGTCGTCCGAGCCGGCGGTGATCGGGATCCGGCGCAGCTCCTGGCCGTCGCGCTGGACGTCCATGGTGTGCGCCGCAGCGTCGACGGTGCTGATCTGTGAGCGCCCGATGGTGAACTGCTCGTCACGGTCGCGACCGCCGTACACGCCGGGCGCCACCTCCACGTTGGAGAGCCGGACGTGCACCTTCACCGTGGTGCCCGGCTTCCAGAAGTCCTCCGGGCGCAGCTCCAGCCAGTTGTCGTCGTCGAACCAGTGGCCCTTGACCTGGGTGCCGTCGGACGCCTCGACGGTGATGCCGTTCGCCACCGCCGCCTTGTTCGTCACGGCGCGCTGGAAGTCGACCTTGATGATCATGCCGACGCCGTAGGTCCGACCGGTGTCGATGTTGTCGCCGGACCGGCTGGTCCTGGCCGGGGTCAGCGTGGTGAACGTGCTGTCGGCGCCGGCCACCACGCCCTGGGCGTCCACGGCCCGAGCGCTGACCCGGTACTGCGAGGAGACCGAAAGACCGGCCGCCGGGACCCAGTTGGTCCCGTCGGCGGCCATCGTCCCGGCCACCGCCTTGCCGTCCTTGTCGGTCACCGCGACCTGGGTCAGCTTGCCGTTCGCCACGGCTATCTTCAGCGCGTCCGGCGCCACCCCCTGCGCGCCGTCCTTCGGCTCGACGTCCAGCACGGCCGCCGAGGTCTTCGGCGACGGCGGGGCGGCCGGTGCGGACGGCGAGGCGGGCGGGCTGCCCGGGGCCGCCGCCCGGTCCGAGCTGCCCGCGCCGGCCGCGTGACTGCCGCCATCACAGGCCGTCACCAGGAGCAGCACGCTGCCCACGGCCAGTCCTATGCGTATCGCCTTCATGCCACATCCCTTGCTCCGGCGTTCCTCGCTCCCTCCTTCAAACGGCCCAAGGGGCGGTTCAGGTCGCAGCTGACTTTCAGATTTTTTTCATCGCCCCTCGTCAGGCGCTCCTTCCGGAGGCCGCCGGGGGCTTGTCGACGGGTGCAGGAGTGCGGGTCGGGGTGGTCGGCGCCCGTGCCCGAGGTGTCGGATCCCGGGCCCGGGCCGGCCGGCCGAGCCGTGCCGGAGCGGTGGTGCAGCCGCGCTGGGTCCGGGATGGATCCACCGCGCGGCCACCGTCAGTGACGGGCGAAGAAGCGCGCGAAGTCCGCGGTCACCGCGCCGACGCCGATGACGTCGTCGTGGCCGGAGCGGTGGCGGCACTCTGCGGCACAGCGGCCTGGGGCGTTGCCGTCCGGGACGCCGCGGGACGGGGTGCTGCGGGACGGGGTGCTGCCGCCTGCGGCACCGTGGTCCGCGGCGCCACCGTGCCGGCGGCGTCCGGTACGTAGGGGTTGTCGGAGTCGAGGCCGAGCACCGTGCTGATGTCGTGGCCGAGCGCGGTCGGCATCGAGACACCGGTCACCGGGCGCAGGAACACGGGATCCTGCCCCGCTCCCCAGGCGTAGCCGTGCACCGAGGTGGCGAACGCCGTCCGCGCCTGGTCCACGGTCGCGGTGACCGCCAGGTCGTGGGCGTTGGCTCGGCGGACCGGACCACCGGGGGACGCCCGGCGCGTCACGACCGCTCAGCCGGAAGGGACGGGTTGGGGCGAGCATTCGGTCGCCCCCGATCCCTGCCGCTGTTCGGGCCGGGTGGCGAGGTAGAGGGTGGCGAGGGCGAGCACGCCCGCGGCGACGTAGCACAGGTCCCGGTAGTACAGCGCGGAGACGAGCGCGGCGCCGGTGGCGATGCCCAGCGACTGCCCGCCGACCACGAGGAAGTTGTCGGCGCCGACCACCCGGCCCAGCAACTCGCCCGGGGTGTTCAGTTGGATCGCGGTCATGGCGCCGACGATGGCGAACGGCAGCCCCAGCCCGAGCAGCAGCGCGCCGCCGACCACGACCGCGTCCTCGGGCACGGCCAGCACCAGGGCGGACGCGCCGGTGACCGCGAGTCCCAGCGCCGCCAGCCGACCGGGGCCGAGCCGGCGGGCGAGGGCTCCGGCCCAGAGCCCGCCGAGGATCCCGGTGACGCCGACCGCCGTGGCCAGGACGCCGGTCCAGGCCGGGGAGTGGTGCAGGCCCGTGGTGACGATCGCGATGTCGAGCGTCTCGAAGAAGCCCATGACGAAGACCCCCGCGGTCATCGCGACCGTCAGCTGACGCAGCGCGGGCCGGCGGACCAGGAACGCGAAGCCCGCGGCGGCCTCGTGGCGCCACCGCGCGCCGGACGGCTGCGGTTTCTCCTCCTCGACCCGGACGAACGCCCAGCAGAGCACGCCGGCCGCGAAGCTGGCCGCGTCCAGCACGGCCACCGCACCGCCGCCGTGCAGTTCGAGCAGGCCCACGCCGAGCGCCGGGGTGATCAGGCGCTGGCCCTGCGTCAGGGCCTGGGCGAACCCGTTCGCAGAGCCCACCAGCTCCTCGGGGACCAGCCCGGGCAGCAGCGCGGAGGTCGCCGCGCTGCTGATCGAACCGGCCAGTCCGTAGAGGACCATGACGCCGTAGACCAGCCAGACCTGGTCCGCGCCGTGCACCTGCGTGAGCACCAGCACCAGCAGGCCGGTGGCCGTGTTGGTGACCATGATCAGCGGCTTGCGGCGGACCCGGTCGACGAGCAGGCCGGTCAGCGGTGAGAGCAGGGTGCCCAGGGTGAGGCAGAGGAAGCACAGGCCCGCCTTCGCGGTCGAGCCGGTCAGCTCCCTGACCCAGATGCCGGCGGCCAGCCAGAGCGCGTAGTCACCCATCTCGCTGAGGCTGTTGCCGAGGAAGTACAGGCGTATCCGGGGTAACGCGAGGAGCTTGCCCATGACACGGGGTCACCTTTCCGGTTCGGTGGGGAGGAGGACCTCGAAGGGGTGGGTGGCCGTCAGCACCTCGAAGGGCACGGAGCCCTCCGGGCGGGCGGCCGGATCGTCGATGCGGTCCGTGAACCGCATCAGGACGCTCGCGATCTCGCGCTGCGCCTGCTCGACCTCCGCCGTGGTGGCGAAGAGCACGAACTGGCTCTGACCGCTGACCGACCGCACCGCCTGCGGGTACTGCTCGCGGTGGCTGTCGTAGTGGCGCACCCGGGCCCACCAGCGGTCCAGCACGACATCACCCAGCGCCCGGGCCGCGTGACCGACGGTCAGATCGGGGTTCTCGGAGTCGATGCGCAGGCTGACCGCGCCGAGCTTCCACGGCCGTTCCCGCCCGGTGCCGCCGCCCGCCTCGACGACGTACTCGTACTTCGCCAGCGTGCGCAGGTGGTACGAGACGTTGGGGACGGTGCCGCCCACGATCCCCGCCGCCTCGGTCGCGGTGAGCGGGCCGCCCACCGCGAGTGCCTCCAGCAGCGCGATGCGTGTCGGGTGCGCGAGCGCGCGCAGCGCTCGTGGATCCGTCTCGTTGCGCATCGCGGCGTACGGGTCGTCACCGGCCGGCGGGGTGCTGTCGCGCTCTGGAGTGCTCACACCGAGGAGCATAGGCTCGCAAGAACCCTTTCGAAAGGGTTCTTGCGAAAGAGTTCTCCCGAGGCGCTGCCGAGCCCTCCAGCGGCGGCCCGATGTCACACCTGCTGCCTACGCTGGGTTCCGTGACCGCACATCCCCCCGCCCGACATCTGATGCGCGCCAAGGACCTCGCCGACGCGCGGTACGCCGATCCGCTCACGGTCGCCGAGCTCGCGGCGGCCGCCGGGCTGTCCCCCGCCCACTTCAGCCGCGCGTTCCGACGTGCCTTCGGGGAGTCACCGCACGTGTACCTGCTGACCCGGCGGCTGGAGCGCGCGGCCGCGCTGCTGCGCACCACCGACCGGCCGATCGCCACCGTCTGCCTGGACGTCGGGCTCAACAGCCTGGGGTCGTTCACCACCAGCTTCACCCGGATGTTCGGCCGCACCCCGGCGGCCTACCGGGCCGCGTTCCCGCCGGCCGCCGCGCACGCGATCGTGCCCGGCTGCGTGCAGCGCGCCTACGGCCGGCCGCAACACCGCACGTTTCGAGAAGACGGCCCGCAGGGTCCCGCCCTAGCGTGACGGTATGGCCCGCGCACCGCGGCCGACCTGTCCACACGTGCGCGCAACACACTGACAACCAGCCGATATCAGGAGGCTCACCATGATCAAGATCGCCACCGCGCAGCTCTGGGTGCACGACCAGGAGGAGGCCCTCGCCTTCTACACCAAGAAGGTGGGCCTGGAGGTCCGGTCCGATGTCACCCTCCCCGAGATGGGGGACTTCCGCTGGCTCGCCGTCGGTCCGGCCGGGCAGGAGGACGTGTCCATCGTGCTGATGGCCATCCCCGGCCCGCCGGTCCTCGATGCCGAGACCCAGTCCCAGGTGCGCGAGCTGACCGCCAAGGGCGCGGCCGGCACCGTCTTCCTCACCACGGACGACTGCGACGCCACCTACCAGGAACTCTCCGCCCGGGGCGTGGAGTTCAACGAGGAGCCGACCGACCGACCCTACGGCCGCGACTGCGGGTTCCGTGACCCCTCCGGCAACAACATCCGGCTCACCCAGCTCGCGGAGCTGTGACCGCACCCGCCACCCCATCCGGATGATCCCCCGACGACACCGGCGAATCAGCCGACCGGACACCGGCCGGGGTGACAGGGTGCAGGGGCCGGGGCCCGCGACGGACCCCGGTCGGTGCCGGTGAACTGGCGCCGTGACGTGGGCCGAAGGACGGAACAGATGGCAACTGGCAAGGTGAAGTGGTTCAACGCCGAGAAGGGCTTCGGCTTCATCGAGCAGGATGACGGCGGCCCGGACGTGTTCGTCCACTTCTCCGCCATCCAGAGCCAGGGATTCCGCTCCCTGGAGGAGAACATGGAGGTCGACTACGACGTGGTGCAGGGGCCCAAGGGGCCCCAGGCCGAGAACGTCGTACCGCAGTAGCGACCCGGGTACCGAGGGCGGCCTGCCGGGCAGGCCGCCCTCACCCCGTTCTCCCGGTCAGCGCGGTGGCCACGGGATCGCCGTCCGGGCCGGCCTCGCCCGGCTCTTCGGCGTTGAGCTCGGCCAGCATCGCCTTGGTGAAGCCGAAGCAGTAGGTGGCCAGGAACCCGGCCAGATAGCCGACGAACAGCCCGCCGGCGTAGACCAGCAGCGTGCTCCCCAGGCCGTGGTTGCCCTTCAGCAGGGGGAACAGGGCCCACCCCGAGGGGCCGATCGCCGTCGAACCGACCTCGGTGCCCAGCATGCTGCACAGGCCGATGAAGGCACCGCCGGCCGCCCCGCCGAGACAGGCGGTGACGAAGGGCCGGCCGAGCGGCAGCGAGACCCCGTAGATCAGCGGCTCGCCGACGCCCAGCAGCCCGGTGGGCAGCGCGGACCTGATGGTGGCCCGGATCGACGGATTGTGGCGCAGCCGCAGGTAGACGGCGAGGGCGCAGCCGACCTGCCCGGCGCCCGCCATCGCGAGGATCGGCAGCAGGACGGTGTAGCCGTGCTGCTCGATGAGCGTGGTGTGGATCGGGATCAGCGCCTGGTGCAGGCCCAGCATCACCAGCGGCAGGAAGAGTCCGCCGAGCAGCAGCCCGGCGAACGCGCCGCCGCGGGCCATCAGCCAGCCGGCCGCCGTACCGACCGCGGCGGCGACGTGCCCGGCCACGAACATCAGCCCGAACACTGTGACCAGGCCGGTGACCAGCAGGGTCAGCGTGGGTGTGACGAGGACGTCGAGCGCCGCGGGCACCCGGCGCCGGCAGCCGCGCTCCACCCGGCTCGCCAGCGCCGCCGCGCCCAGCGCGCCCAGCACACCGCCCTGACCGGCGGTCAGCTGCTGGCCGAACGCCGAGACGTGGGAGACCCCCGGGAAGACGATCACCGCCGCGGCGGCGCCGCCCAGCATCGGTGTGCCGCCGCACACCCTGGCCGTGTGGTAGCCGACGAACACCGCGATGAGAGCCAGGAAGCCGCCGCTGATCGCGTTCAGCGCCGGGACCAGCGCGGGCAGCCAGTGCAGGGTGGTGAACAGGCCGGCCACGCCCGCGATGACGCCCGACCCGATCAGGGCCGGGATCAGCGGGACGAAGATGTCGGCGATCCGCCGCAGCACCTCCTTGGCGGGTGTCGCGTTGCGCTGCCGCGCGGCGCCGCGCAGGGCCGCCCCGCGCTCGGCCAGCTGCTCGGCGGTCGCGGGGTGAACGGCGGTCGCCTCCGCGGTCGCCGCAGGCTCGGTGCCCACCAGCCCCTGCGCCGGCGCCGGTGTCTGTGCCTGCGCCGGTGCCTGTGACTGTGCGCGCTGCCGTGCGAGCAGCTCCTCGAACGCCCGGGCGACCCGCGCCACGCCGGGGCCCAGCACGATCTGGTACGTCGCGCCGTCGACCACCCCCAGCACGGCCGGCAGCGCGGTGAGCGCGGCCTCGTCCACCAGCGCCCCGTCCCGCAGGCCCAGGCGCAGCCGGGTCATGCAGTGGGCGACGCCGGTGATGTTGCCGGCTCCGCCGAGCAGCGGAAGCAGGGCTGCGGCGACTGCCTGGTCCTGGTCGGCGGACATGGTGCTGGCCTCCGCTGCGGTGCCGGTGGGCGGGGGCGCCGGCCCCTCGCGCTCGGCGCCCGGTCGCCCGGGGCGGCGGTGCCACCGCGCGCGCCCCGCGCCGAACCGTACCGGCCCGGGCCCGCGGCGGGGCGCCGCCACGAGCCGGGTGGGCGAGGAACGCGTCGATCGGCGCAGTGCGGCGGACCTGGCGCCGGCGGCGCGGCGGGGTGCCGGCGGCGCGACGGGGTGCCGGCGGCGCGACGGGGTGCCGGCCGCCACGTGCCGGCGGTCGGGCCGTCGGCCGCCCGCGCTACGGCTTGCGGCCGAGCCCCGCGTAGGCCATCACCTGGTTGTCCGCCAGGGCCGGGCCGTCGTCCAGCTCCGGGTACCAGCGGTTGATCAGCACCACGCCGGGATCGTCCAGCTCAAGCCCGTCGAAGAAGCGCGCCACGCCCGCCTGGCTGCGCAGGTGGTTCTCGATGCCCGCCTCCCGGTAGCGCCGGGAGGCCACCTCGGCGCGCTCCGGGATGGAGTCCGCGGTGCCGGCGGTCAGGGCGAGGAAGCTTCCGGCGGGCAGCGCCTCCAGCAGCTGCGCGACCAGCGGCAGGGCGACCTCATCGGAGAGGAAGTGCACGATGTTGATCAGGGTCAGCGCCACCGGCTGGGTCAGGTCCAGGGTCGCGCCGAGCAGCGCCGGGTCGGCGAGCAGCTTCTCGGGGTCGCGCAGGTCGCAGTCGACGTAGGCGGTGCGGCCCTCACGGGTGCTGCTGAGCAGGGCGCGCGCGTGGGCGAGCACGATCGGGTCGTTGTCCACGTAGACGACCCGGGTGGCCGGGTCGATGGACTGGGCGACCTCGTGCAGATTGGGCGCGGTGGGGATGCCGGTGCCGATGTCCAGGAACTGCCGGACGCCGTGCACCGTGGCCAGTCGGCGGGTCATCCGGTGCATCACGGCACGGGCCGCGCGGGTGGAGACGCGGGCGCCGGGCCACTCGGTGAGGATCGTGTCACCGGCGGCGCGATCGGCGGCGAAGTTGGTCTTGCCGCCGAGGAGGTAGTCGTAGACCCGGGCGGGGTGCGCCCGCTCGGTCTGCAGGTCGACCTCCGGTATCCAGTCGTCCTGATCCTGCGTCATCCAGGAGACACCCTCGAAACTCGCCACCCGTCATCCCTCCACGTTCGATGTCGAGGGCAACTGAACCACAGCAGGTGAGGGCGCGTCAGCCCGGCTCCCTGCTGAAATCGGTGAACCTCGGTCATCGCCGGTCCGGGATGGTCACAGCGGTGTGCCCGTTCCCCATCCTTCGAACGACATGTTCATGAATTCCCCTCATATTTTCCGATCCTCGGACCAGCGATCGGGTCGGCCTCTAGGCTCGGCCCGTGGCACGAGCGGAGCGAGCGGATCGGGTGGAGCCGGCGGACCCGGGGGCAACACCAGCGGTGGACCCGGCGGGGTGGGAGCAGGCCTGGACCGGCGGCCGACGGTGCGTCCACCTCGGCAACGTGGCCGACTTCAACGCCCAGTTCCTCGACCCCGGCTTCTTCGCCGACCCACTGCCCGGCAGCGCGCCGACCACCACCGCACGCGGCGGGCACCAGGTGCTGCTCGACTGGCCGAGCCAGGGCCACCGGTACGCCGCGCTCACGCCGTTCTACAGCCCGCACCCCGCCGCCGTCGTCCTCCCCCGGCACCTCGAACCGGCCTGGCTCGACGTCCTGACCCGACAGTTGGAGTGGGACCCGGTCGAGGTGCACAGCGGCATCGCCGAGCAGGACTGGTTCTGGCCCGCGCTGACGGCCCGTCCGGTGCTGCTCGGGCGGCTGCGCGAGCGCGGGCTGCCGTTCGTCCCGTGGGGCAGGTCGCCCGGCGAGGCCCTGCCGGAGGGCCCGGGGGGCAGCGAAGTCAGGGCACTGGTCCGGCGCTTCGAGTCGAAGCGGGCCGCCCTCGAACTCTTCCGGGCGACCGCCGCCGACGGCCACCCCCAGGTGCCGGTGCGTCAGGCCCAGTGGCTGGACACTCCCCGCGCACTCACCCGGGCCATCGGCCGGGCGACGGCCCGCGGCCGGAGCGTGGTCCTCAAGGCGGAGTACGGCGTCGCCGGTCTCGGCACCGCCGTGGTGACCCCCGGGCAGGTGGCGGCGGCCGGCGGCGCACGGGCGCTGCTGGACGCGCTGACGGCCCTGGACCCGCTGATCCGCGACCGCGGCGGCATGCTCCTGGAGCCCTACGTCGCGGGCGCCACCGAGCTGCGGGACCTGACCTTCGACGCGGTGGTGGCCCGGGACGGAGGCGTCCATCCGGTCGGCGTGGCGGTGATGCACGTGGCCGGCACCGGCTACCAGGGTGCGACCGTGGGGCCGGATGTGGTGCCGCCCGAACTCGCCGAGCGGGCCACCCGGTTCGGCCTGGACGTCGGGCGCAGGCTGGCCGGGCTGGGCTACCGGGGCTGGTACGACATCGACTTCGTCGCCGGCCCGGACCGCACGCTCGCCCCGATGGAGACCAATCTGCGGCTGACCGGCCCCGCCATCGCCTTCATGATCAAGGCCCGGCTCGACCGGGTCCGCGGCCCCGGTCACCTCGTCCGGGTCCTGGACGAGCTCCCGCTGGGCGCGCGGCTGGCCCAGGAGCACCTCTTCGACCACCTGCAGCGGCTCGCCCGCCGCTGCGAGCGCCACGGCGCCCTGCTGCTGCCGACGCTGCCCGACACCGCCTTCGACCCGATCCCCTCGGTCGGGGTGGCCATCGCGGCGCGGTCGCGCTCCGCACTGGACACCGCCGAGGCTCTGGTCCGCGCCGCCAACGCGGACCTCGGCCTGCTCTTCGCCGGCCTGGTCCGCTGAGCACCGCCAGCGGACTCGCCTGCTGCTGAGCGCCACGCCGGTGAGCAGGGCTACAGGGTGCGGCGCTATCGGGTGCGGGGCTACGGGGTGCGGGGCGGGCGGTCCGCAGGCGGCGGGCCGGGTCGTCGCCGGGCCGGCCACCAGCGCAGCGGCCACCACCGCGCCCGCCTTTGCGGAGCCGGGCGCGCCAGTGCTCCGGCCGGCCCGGCTCCCACGGCCCGGCCCTTGAGCGCGGACGCCCGGGTCTTGCCGAGCGGCACCCCCGCCTTGCCCCCAGCAGCCGCCTTGCGTCCCGCACCCACCGGAACCGCCCCGGCCCCCTTGGCACTCCCGGCAGCCACGGCGCCCGCGGCTTCGAGCTGCTGGGCGGCCGGCAGCGGCAGGCCAGCGCGATCCACCTTGCCGGCCCGGGTGCGGGGCAGCACCGGCAGCGGCACCACCACCTCCGGTCCCCGGCCGCCGGGCAGCCGCTCGACCGCGTGGGCCCGCACCTGCTCGGCGTCGAACGGCGCCTCGGGGTCGACCGGCACCACGTACCCCACGCGCACCAGCGGGCGCTGCGCCGCACCGGCCTCGGCCGACTCGACCGGGATCAGCTCGATGTCGGCCGCCCAGCTCTCGGCCACCAGCGGATGGGAGCGCAACACGCCGTCGAGTTCGGCCAGTTCGGCCACCGCCTCGACCCCGCCGTTGGTGTCGAGCCGGCCGAGGTACTCCACCAGGCCGTCCTCGCGCAGCCGCCCGGCGTCCCCCGTCCGGTAGCAGAGCGGGCTGCCGGGGCGGAGGTCGACGGGGTGGAACCGCGCCGCGGTCAGCGCCGGCTCGCCGAGGTAGCCGCGGCCGACCACCGCGCCGGCGAGCTGGATCTCCCCCACCACCCCGGGGCCGACGGGCCGGCCGGCCGCGTCGACCACCATGACCTCCGTCCCCGGATAAGGCCGGCCGATCAGCGACACCCGCTCGGGGTGGGTCACCGGGCCCGGCAGATCGGCCGGTTCGAAGTGCAGGTTGTCGATCCCGGCCTCGGCCGTCCCGTAGCTGTTGACCACTCTGACCTGCTCGCCCAGGTACTGCTGCACCTCCAACTGCCGGTCCAGGTACCACTTCTCGGCTCCCACCAGGAGCAGCCGCACCGACCCCAGCCGCAGCCCGAACCGGCCGACGTGGGCGTAGAGCCGCTGGAACGTCCGGGCGCTGATGCCGACGACGGTGACCTGCTGGGTCGTCAGGAGCTGGTGGAGCGCGCCCAGGTCGGGCGTGCGGTCCAGGGTGACGTTGGGCTCGAACATGATCAGCGAGCCGCCGGAGCAGAGGGCGCGCAGCCAGTCGGCGGTGAACACGTCGAACTCGAAGGTGGTGCTCTGCAGATGGCGGTCGGCCGGGGTCAGCCCCAGCTCCCGCTGCCAGCCGTGGAAGGCGCTCAGCAGGTTGCGGTGCTCCAGCAGCGCACCCTTTGGCAGGCCGGTGGAGCCCGAGGTGAAGAAGACACAGGCCAGGTCGGCGGCGTCGACTGCGGCGTCGATCACGGCGGCGGCGGCTGCTGCGGCGCTCGCGGGCGTGGCGGCGCGCGGGCCGGGCAGCGCTTGCGCCTGGGCCTCGCGGTCCAGGAGGCGCAGCGGGCGGTCGGTGGCGTCGGCCAGCCGGACCCGGTGCGCCTCCTCGGTCAGCACGACGAACGGCTCGGCCCTGGCCAGCACGTGGCGCAGCAGCCGGTCGGGCGCGGTCGGCTCCACCGGGACGTAGGCGCCGCCGGCCTTCAGCACCCCGAGCATCGCGACCAGGACCAACGGCGAGCGCCCCAGCGACACCACCACCAAGCCACCGCGCGGCAGTCCGAGGTGCCGCAGCTCGGCGGCCAACCGGTCGGCCCTGCGGTCGAGTTCGCCGTAGCTGAGCTGCTCGGTGCCGCACCGCACCGCCACGGCGTGCGGGTCCCGGCGCGCCTGCGCCTCGAAGGCGGCGTGCACGGTCGCGGGGCGCGGCGCCTCCCGGCTGCCGCGTTCGGTGGCCGGGTCCATGTCCTCGCGTGGTTCGTCCTGTGGCATCCGCCCTGCCCCCAGATCCCTTGGATCGCAGTCTGCTCGGTGACCTCAACCGCCAGTCTATGGAGGAGTGTTCACCCAGGAGCGGGTCTCGGCGAAAGTAGGGTCTCCGGAGCCGGCTGCCGCCGACCCGTGCCCCGTGCCCCGTGCTCGGGGCTCGGGGCTCGGGTCGCGGACCCGGGCAGCGGGCTCAGACCGTGGCGACGGGCACCTCGAAGCGCAGGCGGGACTTCGCGAGCGGCACGGCCGGCGGCTGCTGCTCCTCGTGGCGCACGGCGCCGTCGGCGACCGCCGCGGCCAGCGCCGGCCACAGGCGGGCGGCTGCCGTGTTGTGGTGGAGGTAGGCGAGGGTCCAGGGTCCCGGGTGCCGCTGGAACAGCAGGCGCGCGGCGGTGGCGGCCACGCCCTGGCGGCGGTACCGGCGCACCACGAAGAACTCGCTGACGTTCCACGCCCCCTCGTCCCCCGCCACGTCGCAACGGACCAGCGCGAAGCCCGCCGGCCGACCGGCCACCCGGATCAGGTACGGTTCGCGGGCCGGGCTGGTGAAGTAGGCGTCGAACCACGGGTAGCCGAAGGTCCCGTCCGCGGAGAGCTCCCGGTTGTCCAGCTCCGAGAAGTCGTGCAGATAGAGCTGCATCAGGTTCGCCAATACCTGCCTGCCCTCGGCGGTGACCGGAACGAGTTCGATGTCCATGCGGCCACGGTGCCCGTCCGCGGCCGCGACCGCCACCGATTTCCGCCCGCGGGGCTTCCGGCCGTGCGGCTTCCGGCCGCGGGCTTCCGGCCGCGGGCTTCTGGCGCGGGATTTCCGGATCGCGCGCTTCCGGATGGGACGGCGCCGATGGCCGACGGGACGGCGGAGCGCTCGGTCGGACGCCGCGCCGAGTGCCGCGCGTCACCCTTGGGCCCAGCCGCCCTGAGCAGATTTCCCGCCGCCTCGCCCGGGCACGGCAGACCGTCGATCGGAGCGTCACGGTCCAACAGGGCGGCGCGCAGGCCGTGGTGACGATTCGGCGGCGGGACGGTGACGGCGCGATGACGGGCCAGGGCCGGGCCGTCACCCGAACAGCGCCCCGGCTACCGTGCCGGTGCGCCGCTGACAGGGCAGGCTGGCACGTATCATCTCTCCGGATCCCGCCCACCTGACGAGAAGGCACCGCTTTGGCTACCGACTACGACGCCCCGCGCACCAGCAGCGACGACTCGAACGACGAAAGCATCGAGGAGCTGAAGGGCCGGCGCGACAACAAGTCCAGCGCCTCGGTCGACATCGACGAGACCGATGCCGCCGAGGGCATGGAACTGCCCGGCGCCGACCTGTCCGGTGAGGAACTCACCGTCCGGGTCATCCCGCTGCAGCAGGACGAGTTCACCTGCATGACCTGCTTCCTGGTCCACCACCGCACCCAGCTCGCCGGGGAGGACAAGAACGGTCACCCCATCTGCCGGGACTGCGCCTCCAGCTCCTGAGGCACGCCAGGGCCTGTCCGACCATGCACGTCGGACAGGCCCTGGGGCCGGGCGCCGGCCTCGCCGCGCCCGGCCGGGAGCACCACCCGCGGCCCGCTCGCTCCGCTGGCGGCCCGCCACCGGTGTGATTCTCGTCGCGCCGGGCCCGCTCTGACCCGCTGTCAGCCGAAGGCCGGCCACCGGGGCGGCCGGTTCGGTCAGCGCCGGCTGTAGGGCCGGGTGATGATCTCCATGTTGTGGCCGTCCGGGTCGGCGAAGTAGGCGCCGCGTCCGCCGAAGAGCCGGTTGATCCGGCCGGGCTCGGTGTGGCTCGGGTCGGCGTAGTAGGTGACGCGCAGCGATTCCAGGCGGGCGATCATGGTGTCGAACTGCGCCTCGGGCACCAGGAACGCATAGTGCTGCGACTGAATCGGCTCGTCGCTCTTCTGGTAGTAGTCCAGCGTGACGCCGTTGCCCAGGTCCACCGGGAGGAACGGCCCGAACGGGGCGCCGACCGCGAGGCCGAGGATCACGGCGAGGAACTCGGCCGACAGCTGCCGGTCCTTGGCGAAGACGACGGTGTGGTTGAGCTGGACGGTGTCGGTGACCGGCTCGGCGGCCGGGGACGGGTGCTGGTCGTGCTGGTCGTGGGACATCTGTGCTCTCTCCGGATCGTGGGTTCCACGGGAACGAACATCGCCGCGCGCGGGCGCGGAGCAGGATTCGTGGAGAGGGTGCGGCGGGGCCCTGGCCCGCCCCGGGCTCACCCCGAGGCCGGGCGCCTCACTCGTGCGTGGCCCATGGCCGACCCGGCAGTCACCCGACCGACCCTAGCCTCCCACCGCGTGGCGCGGCAACGGCGAAAGAATTCCTGCGAAAGTCCTGCCTGCGGACGTCAAGAAGCCGGCGGCGGCTCCGACCAAGCGGCAGAAGGGCCCGGAGCGGGCTCGCGAGACCACCGGAGGACGAGATGAAGTTCCTGATCAGTCTGCACATCAATCCCGCAGTGCTGGCCGCGCTGACCGACGAGGAGAAGGCGGCGGTCGGCGCCGGCCACGGCGCGTTCATCGAGGCGCTCAAGGAGTCCGGCGAGCTGATCACCACGCAGGCGCTGGTCGACCCGTCGCAGGCCGCCGTGGTGACCGTGCGCAACGGCCAGCCGGTGGTGACCGACGGCCCCTTCCTGGAGGCGAAGGAGTACCTGGGCGGCTTCTACCTGATCGACTGCGAGGACAAGGAGCGGGCGATCGAGCTGGCGGCGCGGATCCCGGACAGCGCGATCGAGGGGCTGGGGGTCGAGGTGCGACAGGTGATGTTCTGCGACGGACCATTGGAGGCATGACACCACTGGGCTTCGAGGACCTGCTGCGTGAGCTCGCGCCGCAGGTCCTCGGCACGCTGGTACGCCGGTACGACCGCTTCGAGGGGTGCGAGGACGCCGTGCAGGAGGCCGTCCTCGCCGCCGCCCTGCAGTGGCCGGCCGAGGGGGTGCCGGACAACCCGCGCGGCTGGCTGGTGACCGTCGCCTCCCGGCGGCTGATCGACCAGCTGCGCAGCGACCACGCCCGCCGCGAGCGGGAGTCGGCGACGGCCGCCGAGGTCCTGCCCGAGGAGGTGCCGGACACCGACGACACGCTCGTCCTGCTGTTCCTGTGCTGCCATCCGACGCTGACCGCCGCCTCCCAGACCGCCCTGACGCTGCGGGCGGTCGGCGGCCTGACCACGGCCGAGATCGCCCGCGCCTTCCTGGTGCCGGAGGCCACCATGGCGGCCCGGATCAGCCGGGCCAAGCAGCGCATCAAGGCGTCCGGCAGCACCTTCGCCCTGCCGGACGGCGCGGAGCGCGAGGAGCGGCTGCGGGTCGTCCTGCAGGTGCTCTACCTGATCTTCAACGAGGGCTACACGGCGTCCTCGGGCAACGCGCTGCACCGCGCCGACCTCGCGCGCGAGGCGATCCGGCTGACCCGGATGGTGCACGCGCAGCTGCCCGGGGACGACGAGGTGACCGGACTGCTCGCGCTGATGCTGCTCACCCACGCCCGCCGGGAGGCGCGCACGACGGCGGCCGGCGACCTGGTGCCGCTGGACGAGCAGGACCGGACGGCCTGGGACCGCGCGCTGATCGAGGAGGGCACCGAGCTGGTCCGGGCCGCGCTGGCCGGCCCCTCGCTCGGGCCGTACCAGTTGCAGGCCGCCATCGCCGCCACGCACGCCGACGCGGCCACCGCCGAGGAGACCGACTGGCCGCAGGTGCACGCCCTCTACCTGATCCTGGAGCGGATCGCCCCCAACCCGATGGTCACCCTCAACCGGGCGATCGCCCTCGCCGAGACCGAGGGCCCGCAGGCCGGGCTGGCCCTGCTGGCCGCCCTGGACGGCGACGCCCGGATGGCCGGGCACCACCGGCTGCTGTCCGTCCGGGCACACCTGCTGGAGAAGACCGGCGACCGGGCCGGCGCCTACGAGCACTACCGGCGCGCCGCGAGAGCGACCGCCAGCATCGCCGAGCAGCGCTACCTGGACTCCCGGGCCGCCCGCCTGCGGCCGTGACCGGAGGCGGACACGGGGAGGCCGTGACCGGAGGCGGACACGAGGAGGCCGTCGGCGGCCCCGGACCCTCCGGGGCCGCCGACGGCGTCAGCCGGCTCGGCTACCGGGTCAGCAGTTCTTGATGAACCAGACCGGCGCCCAGTTGCCGTGCGGGTCGCCGGAGGCGGCCGGCGGGGTGGTGTAGACCCAGTTCATCGACTTCCCGTACATCACCGCCCGGACGCCGGGCGTCTGGTTGTTGTACCAGGAGCCGCCGCTGCCCCACCCGCTGCCGGGCAGCTCCCAGGTCTGACACTTCCACATCGTGAATTCGTACCCGGAGTAGTTGGCGCCCTTGTACGCGCAGAAGTTGCCCGCCGCGCAGTTGCCCGGTCCGTACTTGACTGACGGGCCGTTGCTCAGGTCCCGGACCCGGCTCTCCCCGGGCACCGTGAGCACCACGGCGGCACCGTCGCCCAGGGCGACCTTGTCGAGCGCGACCTGGGTGCCGCCGGAGCTCGCGATGAAGGACTTCACCTCCTGCTGCAGTCCGTTGATCTGACTGCTGGTCAGCCCGGCAGCGCGCCCCTGGGCCAGGAAGGGGCTCTGCGGGGCGGCGGAGGCGGTGCCGGCGCCGGCGACCGCGCCGGCCAGGCCCAACACCGTCGCGGCCAGGGCAAGGCTGGTCCTGCGGATGGTTCGCATGGTCAGGTTCCTCCAGGTCGGAGTGCTGTGTGCGATCTGTCAGGAACACTACGAGCCGCCCCCGCACGAGCGCATGGAGCGCCGGGATGAGTTCGCCGTCCCCCGACCGGAGGGGCGCGCGGTCAACCTCCGCACTACCCCGGCGCTTTCGTCCACCCAGCGCAGTAGTCCCCCGCCCCGAACAGCACTCCGGCCCGCCCCTCACGCGGTGGGCCGTCAGCGGGTGGTGGCGCCCGGGTAGCCGATCTCGGCGATGTCCTCGGCCAGGTCCGCGAGGGTCGCCTCGGCCCCCGGCCACCCGCCGTCCGCCGCGTACGGGCTCATCGGCGACTCGTGGTCGAAGCCGCGGATGTACACACCGGCCGGGGCGAAGACGATGGAGTACTCGTCCCCGGAGCCGTTGCGCATCGACGCCAGTTGCTCGGTCGGCGACCAGCGGGAGTCGAAGGAGTAATGGCGGGCCTCCCAGTCGGGGCTCAGAATGGCATCCAGCACGGCGAGCGCGCGGCAGTGGTCGCGCAGCGCGTCGGGCTCGGGCAGCAGGCGGGCGACGTCGTCGACGGTCATGCCCGGCAGTCAGACCGACCCCACTGACAGTCCCGCCCCACAACCGTGCGGGGTGCCGGTGCGGCGGGTGCGACCATGGCACGGCGGTGTTCGTCGTCCGAGCGCAACAGGGGGTTCGCAGGTTGACCGGGGAGGGGCGGGAGCTGTCGGTGCCCCGCGGTGGAGGGAGTGCGGCTGTGACCCGGGCAACGGCGGCGACCGGGGCGGCTCCCGCGACCGCGGCGGTCGAGCGGGTGCGGACGGTCTGCTCGTACTGCGGGGTCGGCTGCGGGATGGTGCTGGACCTCGCCCGGGACGCCGAGGGACGGCGGACGGTGGCCAGGGCCGCCGGCGACCGGGCGCACCCGGCCAACCGCGGCCGGCTGTGCACCAAGGGCGCCACGCACGCCGACCTGCTGGCCGCCCCCGGACGGCTGACCACCGCGCTGGTCCGCGAGCGCCGCGGTGACGAGCCCGTGGCGCTGGACGTGCACCGGGCGGTCGCCGAGGCCGCCCGGCGGCTGCGGCGGATCCTCGACGAGCACGGACCGGACGCGGTCGCCCTCTACGTCTCGGGGCAGATGTCGCTGGAGGCGCAGTACCTGGCCAACAAGCTGGCCAAGGGGTTCCTCGGGACCAACCAGATCGAGTCCAACTCCCGCCTCTGCATGGCCAGTGCGGGCAGCGGCTACAAGCTGTCGCTGGGCGCCGACGGGCCGCCGGGCTCGTACGGGGACTTCGACCACGCCGAGGCGTTCCTGGTGATCGGCTCCAACATGGCCGACTGCCACCCGATCCTGTTCCTGCGCATGATGGACCGCGTCAAGGCCGCCGGCGCCAAGCTGATCGTGGTCGACCCGCGCCGCACCGCGACGGCCGACAAGGCCGACCTGTTCCTGCAGATCCGGCCCGGCACCGACCTCGCCCTGCTCAACGGGCTGCTCCACCTGCTGGTCGAAGGCGGCTGGACCGACCCGGAGTTCATCGCCGCGTACACCGACGGCTGGGAGCAGCTGCCGGACTTCCTGGCCGGCTACCCGCCCGCCGCGGTCGCCGCGATCACCGGCCTGCCGGAGGCGGACATCCGCCGGGCGGCGCAGTGGATCGGCGAGGCGGGCGAGTGGATGAGCTGCTGGACGATGGGCCTCAACCAGTCCACCCACGGCACCTGGAACACCAACGCCCTGGTCAACCTGCACCTGGCCACCGGTGCGATCTGCCGCCCCGGCAGCGGCCCGTTCTCGCTGACCGGCCAGCCCAACGCGATGGGCGGCCGCGAGATGGGCTACATGGGCCCCGGCCTGCCCGGGCAGCGCTCGGTGCTGGTGGACGAGGAGCGGCGGTTCACCGAGGAGCTGTGGGGCATCCCCGAGGGCACGCTGCGCACCGAGGCCGGCCGGGGCACGGTCGAGCTGTTCGAGCGGATGGCGGCCGGCGGGATCAAGGCCTGCTGGATCATCTGCACCAATCCGGTGGCCTCGGTCGCCAACCGCCGCACCGTGGTCCAGGCGCTGAAGAGCGCCGAACTGGTCATCACCCAGGACGTGTTCGCCGAGACCGAGACCAACGCGTACGCCGACATCGCGCTGCCCGCCACCCTCTGGGCGGAGGCCGAGGGCGTCATGGTCAACTCCGAGCGCACCCTGACCCTCGTCCCCGGTGCCGTCACACCGCCCGGCCAGGCCCTGCCGGACTGGCAGCTGATCGCCGCCGTCGCCTGCGAGCTCGGGTTCGCCCAGGCCTTCACGTACGCGAGCGCGGAGGAGGTGTTCGAGGAGCTCAAGCGGGCCTGGAACCCGAAGACCGGCTGGGACCTGCGCGGCGTCGACTACCCGCGGCTGCGCGAAAGCCCGGTGCAGTGGCCGGCCGCGCGGGTGGACGGACCGGACCGCAACCCGATCCGCTACCTCAACGACGGCGTCAGCCGGCCGCTGGTCGAGCGGCCGGACGGCAGCCGGCCCCGGCTGGTCTTCCCGACCGCCTCCGGACGCGCCGCCTTCTTCGCCCGGCCGCACCTGCCCGCCGCCGAACTCCCGGACGACGATTACCCGTTCGTCCTCAACACCGGGCGACTGCAGCACCAGTGGCACACCCTGACCAAGACCGGGAAGGTGGCCAGGCTCAACCGGCTCAACCCCGGACCGTTCGTCGAACTCCACCCCGAGGACGCGGGCGCGCTCGGCATCGCGGAGGGGGACGAGGTGGAGGTGGCCTCCCGGCGCGGGCGGGCGGTGCTGCCCGCCGTGGTCACCGACCGGGTCGGCCCGGGGAACTGCTTCGCGCCGTTCCACTGGAACGACCTGTTCGGCGAGTACCTGAGCGTCAATGCGGTGACCAACGACGCCGTGGATCCGATCTCCTTCCAGCCGGAGTTCAAGGCGTGCGCGGTGGCGCTCGGCCGGGTCGGCGCGCGGGAGGTGGCTTCGGCGGCTGTTGATGACGGGGTGACCGGCGAGGCGGCCGGCGGGGTTGTGGGGCCGGCGGATGGGCCGGTGGAGGTGCCGGCGGACGGGCTGAGCCTGGCGGAGGTGCTGGGCGTGGCAGGAGCGGCGCCACCGGTGCTCGCCGACCACGAGCGGCGCTACCTGGCCGGCTTCCTCGCCGGACTCGCCGCCGCTCCGCCCGGGCCCGGCGGCGGGGTGCCGGTGCTCCCGGCCACCGCCCCGCTCGACCCCGCGCACGCGCTGTGGGTGGACGGCCTGCTGGCGGGCCGCTACTCGCGCTCGGCGGCGGTGCCCGGGCCAGCGGTTCCGGCGCAGGCGGTTCCGGCGCTGGTGGCGGGGGCGCAGGCGGGGGCCGGGGCGGACTCCTCGGCGGCGCCTTCGCGGGCCCGCCAGGTCGTGGTCCTGTGGGCCTCGCAGACCGGCACCGCCGAGGAGTTCGCCGCCACCGTCGGCGGGCGGCTGGCCGAGGCCGGGCACCCCACCACCGTCCGCGCCATGGCGGACTGCGCGCCGGACGCCGTGCCGGCCGGCGCCGACCTGCTGGTGATCAGCTCCACCTTCGGCGACGGCGACGCACCGGACAACGGCGCCGGCTTCTGGCAGGCCCTCAGCGCCGCGGACGCCGCCCGCTTCGCGGACCTGCGCTACGCGGTGCTCGCCTTCGGCGACTCCAGCTACACGGCGTTCTGCGCCCACGGCCGCCGACTCGACCAGCGGCTCGCCGAACTCGGCGCCGTGCGGATGCTGCCGCGCGTCGACTGCGAGCCGGACTACGAGGCGGCGGCCGGCGGGTGGCTGGAGCAGGTGGTCACCGCCCTGGCCGTCCCGGCGGCACCGGCTGCCCCTGCCGTTCCCGCCCCTGCGGCCCGCCCCAGCAAGGCCGAGCCGTACCTCGCCCGGCTCAGCGGCAACCGGCTGCTCAGCCTGCCCGGCGCGGCCAAGGAGGTCCGCCAGTTCACCTTCGACCTCGGCGGCGGCACCCTCGCCTACGAGGCGGGCGACGCGCTCGGCGTCTGGCCCGTCAACTGCCCCTCCCTGGTGGCGGAGTGGCTGTCGGTCACCGGTCTGGACGGGGATGCCGAGGTCCTGCTGCCGGGCCTTTCGCCCATGCCGTTCGCCCAGGCGCTGCATCAGCGGCTCGACATCACCCGGCTCACCCCCGAGCTGCTGCGGCTGGCCGCCGAGCGCACCGGCGACCGCGAACTCAAGCAGCTGCTCCGCCCGGACAACAAGGGCGGCCTGGCGCAATGGGCCTGGGGCCGGCAGGCCGTCGACCTGCTCACCGCGTACCCGGTGCGGCTCGGCGCCCAGGAGTGGGCGGAACGGCTCGAGCGGCTGCAACCACGGCGGTACTCCATCGCCTCCAGCCCGCTGAGCAATCCGGACGAGGTCCGACTGACCGTCTCGGTGGTGCGCTACGAGGGGCCAGGCGGACGGCAGCGCAAGGGAGTTGCCTCGACCTTCCTCGCGGACGGCGAACTTGGCAGCCCCGTGCCGCTGTTCGTCCAGCACTCGCCCAACTTCCGCCCGCCGGAGGACTCCCGGACACCCGCGGTCATGGTCGGCCCCGGCACCGGCATCGCCCCGTTCCTGGGCTTCCTGGAGCAGCGCCGGATCCTCGGCCACCAGGGCGGCAACTGGCTCTTCTTCGGCGAGCAGCGCCGGGCCACCGACTTCTACTACCGCGAGGAGCTGGCGGAACTCCACCGCCACGGCACCCTGACCCGCCTGGACCTGGCCTTCTCACGCGACCAGCGCGCCAAGGTCTACGTCCAGGACCGGATGCGCGAGCACGGCGCCCAGCTGTGGTCCTGGCTCCAGGACGGCGCCCACCTCTACGTCTGCGGCGACGCCCGCCGGATGGCCCAGGACGTCGACCTGGCGCTGCGCGACATCGCCTGCACCCACGGCGGGCTGAGCGAGCAGGAGGCCGGCGCCTACCTCAAGCGGCTCACCGGCGAGCGGCGCTACAGCCGGGACGTCTACTGAGCCGCGCCGGGAGCTGTTCGCCGTGCCGGACCTATTCGCCGGGCACGGCGAAGTAGCTGCTCGGGGCCACCCCGAGGGCCCGGCGGAACATGGCCGTGAAGGCGCTCGGCGTCGCGTAGCCGAGCCGGGCGGCCACCGCGGTGACCGGCACATCGCCGGCCAGCAGCGTCACGGCGTGCAGCAGGCGGGACTGCTGCACCCAGTGGGCGAGCGTCATCCCGGTCGCGGACCCGAACCTGCGGTGCAGGGTGCGTGGACTCAGGTGCGCATGCGCGGCGGCCGTCGCCGTCGTCCAGCGCCGGCCCGGCTCGGCGTGGATCGCGGCACAGAGCCGGGCGAGCTGCTCGTCGCCGGCCGCGGACGGCAGGTGCAGGGCGGGCACCGGGCGCGGTTCGAGTTCGCGCAGCAGCAGGTCCATGACCGCGCCGTCGCGCCCGCCGACCTCGTACTCGACGGGGATCCGGGTCGCCGCCTCGATGAGCTCGCGCAGCAGTGGGGAGACGGCCACCACGGTCGGCACCGCCGGCAGCCGCGGCGCCGCCGCGGGCCGGATGTAGAGGGTGCGCATCCGGACCGCGCCGATGCAGCTCATCGCATGGGTGACGCCGGCCGGCACCCAGACCCCGCGGGTGGCGGGCACCACCCAGGTGCCGTGGGCCGTGTCGACGGCGATCGCCCCGGTGGTGCCGTAGATCAGCTGGGCGCGGCGGTGGTGGTGGTCGGGGATGTGGTGCCGGTCGGGCAGGTCACGCGCCATCGCCGCCAGTGGCCGCGGCACCCGCTGGTAGTCGTCCCGGTTCTCGCTCTTCTCGAACAACGCTCTCCCCGCCCCTTCGCCTCTCCGCCTCTCCGCCTCTCCGGTGGAATGGCGCACTCTCGACAGTGGACGTCACAACCGCGAAAGCATGCCACAGCGCGTGCTCCCTAGCGTGGTCCCACGTGACAGCGCTCTCCTCCGACCACCGCCCCCGCCCTCGTCCCCGCACTCGCACTCGCACTCGCACCGCGCTGCTGGCCGCCACCAGCGCGGTCACCGCCGCCAACGTCTACCTCAACCAGCCGCTGCTGACCGCCGCCGCCCACGACTTCCACCGCGCGCCCGCGCTGCTGGGCGCGGTGCCGACGGCCACCCAGCTCGGCTACGCGCTCGGCATCGCGCTGCTGGTCCCGGCCGGGGACAGCCGGGACCGGCGCCGGCTGATCCTGCTGCTCGGCACGGCCGCCACGCTCGCGCTCACCGCCTGCGCGCTGGCACCGGGCGTGCCCTGGCTGGTCGCGGCGAGCCTGGCGCTCGGCCTGTGCTCCCCCGTCCCGCAGCTGGTGGCGCCGCTGGCCGTCGCGCTCGCGGGCGGGCGGCGGCCAGGACGGGTACTGGGCACGATCCAGGGTGGCCTGCTGGTGGGGGTGCTGGCCGCTCGCGCGTACTCCGGCTGGCTGGCGCAGCTGTGCGGCTGGCGGGCCGTCTACGGGTGTTCGGCCGCCCTCACCCTGCTGCTGACCGCCCTCCTGTGGCGCGCACTGCCCACCTCTGTGCCCACGGGCGCCCTCGCCTACCGGGCCGCGCTGGCCTCGCTGCCGCGCCTGTTCACCGGGCACGCCGTGGTCCGCCGGGTGACGCTCTCGGGGGCACTGGTCGGCGCCTCCTTCGGGGCGTTCTGGACCGCGCTGACCTTCCTGCTCGCCCAGCACTACCGCTACGACTCCACCGAGGTCGGCCTGCTCGGCCTGGTCGCCGCCGCCAGCGCGCTCGCCTCCCCGCCCATCGGCCGCCTCGCCGACCGCCTCGGCCGACGCGGCGCGCTCACCGCCCTGATCGCCGTGGTGCTGGCGGGCTGGGCGCTGCTGCTGCCGGGCGGCGGCTCGCTCGGCTGGCTGCTGGCGGGGGTGGTGGTGCTCGACGTCGGGACGTGGGGGAACCAAGTGGTCTGCCAGAGCGCGCTGTTCGCCGCCTTCCCGGTCGGCCAGCACAGCCGGCTGAACACCTGCTACTTCACGCTGCGCTTCCTCGGCATCGCCGTCGGCTCACTGGCGGGTTCACTGGCCTGGCCACACGGCGGCTGGCCGGCGGTGACGGTGGTGGGAGCGGCTGCGGCGAGCGCGGCGCTCGCCGTCGCGGCCGGGGTCGGGGGCGGGCAGGCGGGGGCGTGCGAAGGCCCCGCCGGTGGCGACCGGCGGGGCCCGCACATGACGCTGTGGCTACGAGAAGATGACCGAGCGGAGCTTGAGGCGGTCACCGAGCCTCTTGCCGGGGTTCATCACGTAGTACACGTCGCCGTCGCAGTTGGAGTCCAGGAAGACCGTGGCGGTGGAGTTGGTGAAGTTCTCCGGGGCGAAGGCCGGGTCGATGTCGGTGGCCCCGAACAGGTTGATGCATTGGCCGCTCTCGGGATCGGCGAGTCCCGCAGGGACGCCCGGTCCGACCTTGTAGAGGAAGTCTCCGGTGGCGGCGTGGGCCGAGCTGGGGACGGCAATGAGGAGCGTGAGGGCGCCGAGAGCGGCGACAGCGGTCTGACGGAATCGCATGACGGACTTTCCTTGTTCGAACGGTCTCGCGCCCAGCGGACTCGCAGAGCGCAGCACACGAACGATGCCCCAGGTCATGCCTGGCTAGACACGATGTCCCTCGTGCGGCGTCATGGATGGTGGCATTGGAACTGACGATCCATCACCAGTCGGCAGTCGGCGGTTCGGGGGGCCGCTCAGAACACGTAGTAGCTCCCGCCGAACGCCGTCACGCTCTGATCGGGACCCACCTCCGCAGTCACCGGCCCCTGGCAATCCGCCGCCGCATGCACCAGGACCGTCGAATCCGTGAAGTTCTTGACGGAGACCGGAGACGACGCCGGATAGCACCCCCGCCCTGGGTTCTCATGGGCAACCCCGTTCACCACCAGAAGCCCTGTCGCCGCCTGAGCGGGAGACGTGCAGACCAAGGCGAGGGCGGCCGCGAGGACGGCGACCAAGGCATGACGAAGACGCATGACAGCTCCCTGAGTTGAGGCGGTGGGACGACCTGAATCCCAACGGAATCCCACCGCAGGAAGCGGTCACGGGCCACGATTCACCCGTTCGCGGGCATGTCACGCCGCCCGCAGGCGTTCGATCAGTTCGGGCACGCCGTCGATGCCGTGGTACCGCTTGAAGGTCGGGGCGAGTTCGCGGACCAGGGTGATGCACCGTCCGGCGCCGATACGCTCAGCGAGGTCCAGCGACTCGGTGGTGACGGCGAGGGCCTGCTCGATCTCGCAGGCGCGCAGCAGGCTGCGGGCTTCGTAGGTCAGGAAAATCCCTCGCGTCTTGTCACGTGAGCGAGGCAATAGACGCATGCCTTCGTCGATGCGGGCATGAGCCTCCTCTGTGCGGCCAAGGTCGAGCAGGCATTGGCCGGAGTCGACGGCGAGATCCGCAGTGCTCATCCACGAGCACCAGCGAGGCGCCGGGTCGACCGCGTCGGTCAACAGCTCGGTCTCGGCGGCAGAGAGGTCGCGGTGGCAAGCGGCGCGCTCACCGAGCGCGGCATGCGCGCGGGCCCGGCGAAGGAACAGCAGGGACCGAGCAGTGGGGTGACGGGTGTGGATCAGTGCCTGGCTGAGTGGTTCGACGGCTGCCTTCGGGTCTCCGAGCCAGATGGACTGGTACGCGAAGTCGGACAGCACGCCGGCGCCGAGGTCACGGTCACCGGCGGCATGCGCGCTGGTCAGCGCGGCGTTCCAGTGCTTGCCCGCCGCATAGTGCCGACCTTGGTCGAAACGGTGCCAGCCACAGATGCCCGCCAGTGACGCGGCCAGCAGGTGCAGCCGCCTGCCGGTGGCCTCAGTGTAGTTGCCGGGTTCGATGAGGTCGGTGACAGTGGCCAGGTGGGCGTCCATCAGCTTCGCCGTGTGCTGGCGCTGTTCGGTCGGCAGGGAGGTCAGCTTTGCGGTGGTCTCCTCCAGCCAGTCGACCAGTTCCAGATCGACGCGCCTGCCATCGAGGACGGTACTGATCCTCTCGGGTTCGATCGCGGCCCACTGCGCCGAGAGGCCGGCCAGCGCGACAGCGCCGAAGGTCATGAAGTTACGGCGGTCCATCGCGGTTCTCTGGGCCTCTCGAAGTGCTTGGACGGTGTACGCGGAGCCCAAGGGCAGCGGGGAGTCACAACCCGGGAGCCAGTAGGGCCAACCCAGTAGTTCGACGTCCGCGATCGGGACGTCGAGGGCTTCGGCGATCAGGAGTTGGGAGTCCGAGTTGGGCTCCTTGATCCAGTTCTCCCACTTGCTGATGGCCTGCTTGTCCGCGCCGGAGCGAAGCCCGCGCCGACGGGCGGCCTGGTCCATGCGAACGGCCAGCCCTGTCTGCGAGAGGTTGCCGCACAGTTGACGGGCGTAGGCGAGGGGGTGCCGGATCGGGTCGCTCACAGGGCCAATTCCATCATTCACAGTGACCGGAAGCCTACTGCGCGCACCGGCGGGACCACCCCGGGACTACAGACAATGCCTATCCGACCACGGGCAGTTGGGCTGTACTCGACACGCATCGACAAGTTCCCGCACGGAGCGGAAGGAGTCTGCCCATGAAGCGACGCTCAGCAGTCATCGGCCTCGGCCACCAGACACTCGAAGACCACCTGCCGGGCCTGCTCGGCTCCACCAGAGCCGAGCTGGTCGCGGTCTGTGACATCGACCCGAACGCTCTTCGTGCCCAGCAGGAAGCCCACCGGGTCCCGGGCTTTGCCAAGGCCACCGACCTGCTGGACGCTGTGAAGCCGGACTTCGTGATCGTCGCGGTCCCGCACCACGCGGGTCGGGCCGTGATCGAAGAGTGCGCGTCCCGGGGCGTGCACGTCCTCAAGGAGAAGCCGTTCGCAACCTCCCCGCAGGAAGCCCGCGAGCTCGCGGCGATCTGCGAGGCGGGCGGGGCAGAGCTGATGGTCACTCTCCAGAGGCGCTTCAACCCGATCTACATCTCCGTGGTGCAGTTCCTCGACCAGATCGGCACTCCGTTCTTGATCGACGGTCAGTACACGTTCCACACCGACGACCCCGGGGCCGGCTGGCGCGGGGACGTGAAGCAGGCCGGCGGCGGCTGCATCATCGACATGGGCTACCACCTGGTCGACCTCCTGCTGTGGTACTTCGGGATGCCCAACCGCGTCATGGCCGATTTCTCCACGGCCGCGCTGCCCGGGGGTGGCTACGACGCCGAGGACACTGCCGTCATCCAGGTCGGCTACGACTCCGACCTCTACGGCACGGTACTGCTGTCGCGGTGGATGGCGCCGAAGACCGAGAGACTGCACGTCGTCGGCACACAAGGCTCCGTGCTGCTGACGAAGGGCAGGGTCCAGCGGCTCGCTCTGGACGGCTCAGTGGTCGAGGAGCTGACCCGCCCGCAGGCGCCGGCGAGTGCGGCTACAGCCCAGATCGACTACTTCTGCCGGGTGCTGGATGGCGAGCGCCCCAACACCTCCGGTCCCCAGCAGCACCTGGCCCACGCCGCCTTCATCGCCTCCTGCTACCGGTCCAAGACGACCGGGCATTACATCAACCCCGAGGAGATGCTGTGACCAACACTCTCGCCCTGCTCGGCGGCGACGCCGTAGTGACCGCCAACGGCCCGCACTTCCAGTGGCCGCCGATCGACGACACCACCCGCGCGAAGGTCGCTGCCCAGCTCGACACCGCGATCTCTGTCCCCGGCCGGAGCGGCATCGTGGCCGAGCTGGAGGATGCCCTGCAGGAGTACTTCGGCGTCCGCCACGCGGTCACCACCAGCTGCGGCACTGCCGCCCTGCACGCTACCTACTCGGCTGCGCGGATCAAGGCCGGCGATGAGGTGATCGTCCCGGCCTGGACCTTCCACGCCACCGCCTCTCCCCTGTTCCATCTCCGCGCGGTGCCAGTGCTCTGCGAGACCGGCCCGGACGGCAACATCGACCCAACCAGGATCGAGGAGCTGATCACCCCGCGCACCCGGGCCCTCATGGTCACCCACCTGTGGGGCAGGCCGGCCGCCATGATCGCCCTGCGGTCCATCGCCAAGGCGCACAACCTGGCCCTGCTGGAGGACGGCTCACACGCCCACGGAGCCTCCCAGGGCGGCAAGAAGGTCGGCACCTTCGGACTTGCCGGAGCCTTCTCCCTCAACGGCCCCAAGCCGCTGTCCGGGGGCGAGGGCGGGTTCGTCCTCACCGACGACGACGACACGTACTACCAGTTGGTGACCTTCGCCCACTACAACAAGCGGGCCAAGTCCGAGATCCCGGACGGACACCCGCTGGCCAAGTACGCGGTCACCGGGTCCGGCCTCAAACTCCGCATCCACCCGCTGGCCGCGGCCCTCGCGCACGACCAGCTCACCCGCCTCGACGGCTACCTCGCCGGCCGGGCCGAGATCGCCGCCTACCTCACCACGGAGTTCGCGCGCATCCCCGGTTTCGAGGTCGTGCCGATGCCCGATGGAGTGATCCCGTCCTGGTACGGGCTGACGCTCACCTACCACCCCGGCGAGCTCGACGGCCTGAGCATCGAACGTTTCCACCAGGCCCTCATCGCCGAGGGAGCAACCGAGTTCGACCGGCCCGGCTCCACCTGCCCACTGAACCAGCTCCCGCTCTACCAGCATCCAGCGCAGTTGTTCCCCGGCCACCCGCGCTCCCACCGCCCCTACAAGGAAGGGGACTTCCCGATCGCCGAGCACGCCCACGCGCATACGATCAAGCTCCCGGTCTGGCATCGTGAGCAGGATCGTCCATTGGCCGAGAGTTACGTCCGCGCGGCCATTAAGGTGAGCAACCACCACAAGGAGCTGCTGTGATCTCCCCCTTCGCCGATCCTGCCTTCACTCCGGGCCTGCTCTTCGACGCCCAGGAGACCGGGATCACCCGATTCGTCGTCGCCACGGTCATCACCGAGGGCGACCGCGTCCTCCTCCTGCGCCGGCCCGCCGACGACTTCATGCCGGGCCTGTGGGAGCTGCCTTCCGGGAAGGTCGAGCCGGGCGAGGACTTCGAGAAGGCCCTGCGGCGGGAGACCAGAGAGGAGACCGGCCTCACCATCGACCAGGTCACCGCCTACCTCGGCCGGTTCGACTATGCCTCCAAGAGCGGCGCCCTCACCCGCCAGCTCACCTTCGAGGCCACCGTCGAGAATGCCGCCCCGATCACCCTCACCGAGCACGACGACCACACCTGGGCCGACCGCGGCGAACTGCCCGGTGTCAGCGAAGCAGTAAGGAAACTGATCACTCGCTGAGGGGCATCCCCCACCTCGGTCAGGGCGGTGCTGATTCGATACCAATGCCGCGAGCTTCGACGCAGTGTGGGACACCGCTCGACCGGTTGAGGAGAACTGATCACGTGGCACGAACCGAGTACTACAACGATCCCAACGCCCCCAAGCCGAACCGGGTCGTCGTCGCGGCGTCCGCCGTCGTGACCGATGACGCGGGCCGCATTCTGCTGCAACGGCGAACCGACAACGGGCTGTACCCGCTGCCCGGCGGGACGATGGATCTCGGCGAGTCGCTGCCGCACACGGCCGTGCGCGAGGTCCGGGAGGAGACGGGCCTGAACATCGAGATCACCGGGCTGGTCGGCACGTACACCGACCCCCGGCACATCATCGCCTACTCGGACGGCGAGGTCCGCCAGCAGTTCAACGTCTGCTTCACCGCTCGCATCACGGGAGGAGAGCTACGGATCTCCAGCGAATCCACCGATCTCCGGTTCGTCGCCCCGGAGGACGTCGAAGCCCTTCCCATGCACCACACCCAGCGGCTCCGGCTCCAGCACTTCCTGGAGCACCGGGAGGCTCCCCACCTAGGCTGAACGAACAGGAGCCCGACGGGCCCTGGTACAAAGGAACCGCACGGCAGCACCCACCTCCCGGAGGGACCCACCCCATGAGCCTGACCGACATCCCCCTGCAGACCCTGGCCGGCGAGCCGACGAGCCTGGCCGACTTCGCGGGCAAGGCCGTCCTCGTGGTCAACGTGGCCTCGAAGTGCGGGCTGACTCCGCAGTACACCGGGCTGGAGGAGTTGCAGCAGCGGTACGCGGAGCGCGGGTTCACCGTGCTCGGGGTGCCGTGCAACCAGTTCGGTGGGCAGGAGCCGGGCAGCGCAGCGGAGATCCAGAGCTTCTGCCAGACCAACTACAACGTCTCCTTCCCGCTGCTGTCGAAGATCGAGGTGAACGGCGAAGGCCGCCACCCCCTCTACCAGGAGCTGACCGCCCTCGCCGACGAGACCGGGGCGGCCGGGGACGTGCAGTGGAACTTCGAGAAGTTCCTGATCTCCCCCGCCGGCGCTGCCGTCGGCCGGTTCCGGCCCCGGACCGAGCCGTCGGACGCCGAGCTGGTCGCGGCCATCGAGGCCCAGCTGCCGTAGCGAGCGCGGCTGCCGTAGCGAGCGCGGCTGCCGGTGGCCGGCTCCCCGCCCTGGGGAACCGGCCACTGGTAGACCTGCCTTCGCTCACGCAGGTCAGACGTTGTGCAGGGTCCAGTTCTGGTTGGTCCAGCCGTTGCAGGCCCAGAGCTGCACCTTGGCGCCGTTGTTCGGGATGGTGTTGGTGTCACCGTCCAGGCACTCGCCCTTGTCGGCGTTCACCAGCGTGGCGCCGCCCCAGGCCCAGGTCTGGTTGGACCAGCCGTTGCAGCCCCAGAGCTGCACCTTCGCCCCGTTGTTCGGGATGGTGTTGGTGTCACCGTCCAGGCACTCGCCCCGGTCGTTGTTCTGGATGCTGTAGTAGCCGGCCGGGTAGCCGGCGGCCGGGGCCCAGTCCCAGGTCTGGTTCGACCAGCCGTTGCAGCCCCAGAGCTGCACCTTCGCCCCGTTGTTCGGGATGGTGTTGGTGTCACCGTCGAGACACTGGCCCCGGTCGTTGTTGGTCATCGTCACCTGGTAGATGGCGTTCGGCACGACCTTGGTGTGGTTGCTCACCGTCGGGATCTGCGAGACCGACGCCACCTTGATGATCCGCGGCCCGGCGGCGCTGTCCGCGCTGCTGTGGGCACTGGCCTGGGCCACCCCCGCGACCCCCAGGCAGACCGTCACCGAGACGGCCAGCACGGCTGAACGTGCACGACTGCGCATTGTTGCTCCCCCCATGTCCCGGGACGGCCGCCCCGGGCGTGCAATTCGCCGTACTGTGCGGCGAGTTGAGGAAACCCTAGGACGGGCGACAGCGGGCTGTCAGCGTCTCGACAGAAGTAGCGGGCCACCTTCCGGGTCAGGGTCCGCCCCTGGTCGCGCCCAGGCGTACGCTCCCCGGGCGTGCGGGCCGGTGCAGGGGGCGCGGGATCGAGGCTCAGCTGCCGGGCTGACCGGAGAGCGCCCGCACGGCAGTCCACCCCGGCGCGAGCCTCCGAGAGGTTCGCGCCGGGGCGGCCCGGAGAGCAGGAGGTCCCCTATGCCTCGCCCTCGGCACTTGCCTTCTCGGTAGCCTCGCGGAGCGAACGGGGCCGCATGTCCGTCCACACCTCCTTGATGTAGGCCAGGCACTCCGCCTTGGTGCCGGACTTGCCCGCTGTCTTCCAGCCGAGCGGCAGGTCCTTGCCTTCGGGCCAGATCGAGTACATCTCCTCCTGGTTGACGACGATCTGGTAGACCGTCCTGTCCTCGCTGTCGGTGTCGGTGTCGGCCATGACTGGTGCTCCGTATCTCTGTTCTCTGTCTGTCCGTGGTCTCTGGCGCGTGACTCTGGTGATCAATGTCGCCGACTTCCGGCTCACCACCGTGGCCCGGCACGCGACGATCACTCGATCGAGCGGAGGTGCCGGGAAGAGCCCGGCGGGTGGACTGCGGCGAGGTATAAGGCGACCCCGTCGTCCCACAGGTTGGGTCGCTAGGGTGGGCGGACATCACCTCTGGAGGCACCGTCCGCATGGCCAAGAAATCCGCCGCAGCACGCACCCCCGCGCGTCCGGCGCTGCTGAAACTGACCGGGGTGAGCCGCTCCTACGGCGACCGTGAGGTGCTGCACCCCGTGGACCTCGCGGTGGCCGCCGGCGAGTGCGTCGCGCTGCTGGGGCACAACGGGTCCGGCAAGTCCACCCTGCTTCGGGTGGCGGCCGGGCGCGACCTGCCGACGAAGGGGACGGTCCGCTTCGACGGGCTGCCGATGGACGAGAACGACCCGCGGATCCGGGCCCGGGTCGCGGTGGTCGGCGACACCGTCGCGCACTACCCCGACCTCACGGTGCGCGAGCACCTGCTGCTGGTCGCGGTCGCGCACGGGGTGGCCGACGCCCGGGACTGGGTCGAGCAGGTGCTCGCGGACCGGGCGCTCACCGAGCGGGCCGACGCGCTGCCCTCCGCGCTCTCCTCCGGGCAGCTCCAGGCGCTGCTGCTGGCCTGTGCGCTGGTGCGCCCGCGCGATCTGCTGCTGCTCGACGAGCCGGAGCAGCGGCTGGACCCGGAGGCCCGCAAGCGGCTCGCGGAGCTGCTGCGCGGTGAGCTGGCGGACGGCGTGGCGGTCCTGCTGGTCACCCACCACACCGACCTGGCACGGGAGTTGGCGGACCGGGTGGTGGTGCTGGAGGACGGCCGGATCGTGGCCCAGGGGGCACCGGGCAAGGTCCTGGACGGCGGCGGCGCGGTGGGTGCCCGATGACGGCCGAGGCGGAAGAGGTGGCGGAGACGGAAGAGGAGCCGGGCGAGGAAGCGGGCGAGGGGACGGACGAGGGGACGGACGAGGTGGCGGAGGCAGCCGAGGTGGCGGAAACCGCCGAGGCGGTCGAGCCCGAGGCCTGGAGCGAGGACGAGGACTGGACCGACGAGACGCTCGCCCTGCTGCGCGCGCTGCGGGCCCCGTACCGGCTGAACCGGGCCAAGCAGCTCGGCTTCGCGCTCTACTGCGTGCTGCTCGTGCTGATCATCTGGGGCGGGGTGCCGAGCCTGGGGCTCTTCCTGCAGGCCTCGATGGGCGCCGACTACACCGCGCACGGCGGCGACCTGCTCGCCGCCATGCCCAGCGGCATCGCCGCCGTCGGGCTGGCCTTCGTGCTGCTCGCGGTCCGCGACGGGCTGTGGCGCGGCCCGGTGGTGCCGCCCCGGGCGGCCACCGATTGGCTGCTCGCCCACCCGGTGCGCCCGCGCCCGGTGCTGCGGCCGTGGTTCTGGCTCTCCTGCGCGCTGGCGGTCTTCCCCGGCCTGGTGACGGCGGTGGGCGGGATGGTCGCGCTCGGGCTGCTGCTGCGGGTCGGCCTGCCGGCGGCGCTCGGCTGGTGCCTGCTCGGCGGGGCCTGCCTGCCGCTGCTGGCCACCTGCGCCGGGCTGCTGGTGGAGCGCAGCGACGCCGCCGCCCGCTGGGTGCGCCGGCTCACGCCGGCCGCGACCGTGCTGGTGCTGCTGTTCGCGGCGCAGAGCGCGCTGGCGGTGGCCGGGCACCGGGTGCACTGGCTGGAGCTGGTCGAGCTGTGGTCGGGGCCGTGGGGCTGGGCCGGGATCGCCGCGCTGTCGCCCACCCGGGGCGCGGTGCCCGGCGGCTGGGTGGCCGCCGCGCTGCTGCTCGTCGGCACCGCGGGCGCCCTGGTGCTCGCCGACCGGGCAGCCGGCACGGTGCCGCTGGGCCGGCTGCGCGAGCGGGCCCGGACGGCGGCGGGGGTGTTCGCCGCGCTGCGCACCGTGGAGCTGCGGGCCGCGCGGCTGGCGGTGAGCGGCGCGGCCGGGAGCGCGCGGGTGCGCCGGGTGCGGCTGCCGATGCCGCGCCGGGCCTGGCTGGTGGTGCCCTGGCGGGACGCGACGGCGCTGCTGCGCTCCCCCGCCCGGCTCGGCCGCGCCGTGCTGCTGAGCGTGCCGGCGCTGCTCTGCGCGGCGCTGGCGCACGGGATCGGCAGCAAGCCGTCGGTGCCGACGACGGCGGTCGCGCTGGTCTTCGGCTACCTGGCGGTGGCCCAGCTGCTGGAGCCGGCCCGGATCGAGACGGACGACGTGCGGCGGGCGGCCTGGTCGCCCTATCCGTTCGCCGAGCTCATGCTGCGCCACGCGATCGTGCCCACCGTCGCCGGGGTGCTGATCGGGCTGGCCGGGGCCGGGGCGGCGGCGCTGTCCGGGGCGGGCCCAGCGGTCTGGCTCGCGCCGGCCGTGGTGCCGGCGCTGGTGGGGGCCGGGCTGGTGAACACCTGCCGCGGCGCCGTGCGGCGCGACCTGATGTACAAGTCGCCCACCTCGGGCGGCCTTGGCCTGTTCCTCTTCGCCGCCTGGTACGCGGCCGGTCCGGGGGCGGCCGTCCTCGCGCTGACCCTGCCGTTCGCCCAGGCGCTGCGCGCGGACACGGCGGCCGGCTGCGGCAACGCCGCCGTGGTGGGCCTGGTGGCGGCGGCCGTGCTGCTCTGGTGGGCGCGGACCAGGGCCTCGGAGCTGACCGGACTCTCCCGGCCGGCGGGGCGGCAGGACCAGTAGGGCAGGCCCCGGCCCGCGAGGGGCGGCCCGGGAGCGGGTGCGGCTCCGGTGGCGCGCGGCCGACCTCCGGCCGCGCGCCACGCGCCGCCCCCGGGCCGCTCCGCACCCCAACGGTTTGATATAGCTGACCGCATGAATGGTTCTCTCACCGCGACCACCATCCACTTCGCCGGGCACGAGGGTGATGACGTCGAGGCCTACCTGGCCCGCCCGGAAGGCGACGCCCGACGCGGCGGCGTCGTAGTGATCCACCACATGCCCGGCTACGACCGGTCCACCAAGGAGATCACCCGCCGCTTCGCCGAGCTCGGCTACGACGCGATCTGCCCGAACCTCTACACCCGCGAGGCGCCGGGCGCCTCCCCCGACGACGCCGCCGCGGTGGCCCGCGCCAACGGCGGTGCACCGGACGCGCGCGTGGTCGGTGACCTCGCCGGGGCCGCCGCCCATCTGCGGTCGCTGCCGACCTCCAACGGCAAGGTGGGCATCATCGGTTACTGCTCGGGCGGGCGGCAGAGCGTGCTGGCCGCCTGCAAGCTCGACCTGGACGCCGCGGTGGACTGCTACGGCGCCTTCGTCACCGGCACCCCGCCGGAGGGCTTCCCGCTGCGGGTCACCAACCTGGTCGACCAGCTCCCCGAGCTGGGCGCCCCGCTGCTGGGCCTGTTCGGCGCGGAGGACAAGTTCCCCGGCCCCGAGCAGGTCGGCGAGCTGGAGCAGATCCTCACCGCCAACGGCAAGGACTTCGAGTTCCACACCTACCCGGAAGCCGGGCACGGGTTCTTCTCGACCGACCGGCCCGCCTACAACGTGCCTGCCGCCAACGACGGTTGGGAGCGGATCGCCGCCTTCTACGCCAAGCACCTGGGAGCCTGAGCATGTGCACCTACGCGACCGTCAAGGAGAGCATCAACGGCAGCGCCAAGGGCCCGAACGGCACCTGGTTCCACGTCTCGACCGCCACGGTGTACTTCGACCACCCGGTCCACGCGATGGCCGAGCACACCCTGAACATCGACTTCGCCGACCCGGAGCGGGACCCCGCCGCCCGGGTCGCGGTGGAGCTGACCGCGGAGTCCGCGCGGCGCCTGGTCGCCGCGATCCAGGAGGCCCTGGCGGCGGCTCCGGCCGAACTCACCGTCTGAACAGCCGTGCACGGCGCGGGCACCGGTGCGATCGCGCACCGGTGCCCGCGCCGTGCCATGCGATCCCTAGAAGCCGGACAGGCCGTTCGGCGTCCCCAGGCCGGTCGGGCCGTCCCAGCCGCGGCCCGCGGTGCAGACGACCGTGCAGCCGGCGTTCGCGGGCGCGTTCTGACCCATCGTCACATCGTTGAACGCCGAGGACGGGGCGGCGTAGAGGGTGTTGGGGCCCTCGACGTACGCCACGTGGCCGCCGCGGGCGTAGACACCGGCGATGAATGGGCTGGACTCACTGGTACCGCCCACCACCAGCCAGGACTGCTGCGAGCCGGTGAACGGGGTGTAGTCGTCGTAGACGGCCGCGCCGGTGGTCGGGTCGGCGTCCGCGGAGATGTCCGAAGCGGCGCGGTGGCCACCGCAGTTGGCCGCGACGCTGGTGGGCTGGCCGAGCGCGGGCGGCAGTTCGGCGGCGCAGCCGCTGCCGGAGCCGTCCCAGGCGACCTCGGAGTAGCCGTTGTGGCCGGCACCGGGGGTGCGGTAGAGCGCGGTGCCGCCGACCGAGGTGACGGTGGGCAGGTTCTGCGGCCAGCCGGAGGGCGTGCCCTCGTAGCCGCCGTCGCCCGAGGAGGCGGTGATCGCCATGCCGGGGTGGTAGAAGTCGCGGGCCGCCTGCCCCAGGTCGAGGGTCGCGTCCGGGTCGAACTGGTAGCTGACGCTGGCCGACGAGGCGCCGAGCGCGGCGGCGGTGTTCATCGCGACGCCGAAGTCCTCGGCCGCCTGGTCCTCACTGCTGGTCATGTCCCGGTTGACGGTGATCTCCAGGATGTGACAGGTCGGGCAGGCGGCGGTGGCCATGTCGACGTCCAGCGTGGTCTCGACGCCGACCTGCTCGTCGAAGTTCTTCTCGTCGTCGGTCGTGCCCGGGGCCAGCGGCGCCCCGCCGTGCTCGTCGACCTGCTTGAAGCAGCCGCTGGCCGCGGTGCAGGCGGCCAGGCCGTACTGCGCGCGGTAGGCGTTGAGGTTGGCTTCGAGGGTCGGGAAGGCGCCCTCGTCCAGGATCGCGATGGTGTTGGCCGGGCCGGAGGTGACGGCCGGCAGGTGGTACGCGGCGGCGAAGTCGGCCGGCCCGTACCCGGCCGGGGTGCTGGTCGCGAGCTTCTTGGTCGAGCCGGCGGCCACGGTGACGACCTGCGCCATGCAGCGGTTGTGCGCGATGCCGGCGCAGACCTGGGCGGTGCCCCGGCTGGCCAGCTCGGGGTTGGGCAGGGTCGCGGCCGAGCCGAGGTGCGGGCTCGCGGTGCCCTGCGCCTGCGCCGCACCGGCCGGCAGCATGGTCGGGGCGACGGCCAGTGCGCCGACCGCCAGGGCCGCCAGGGTGGCCTTGCGGAGGTTCATCAAAGGGGGCTTCCTCTCACCGGGCGCGAGCTCGCACCAGATGACGTGGGCACGTCAAGATTGGGCTCGCGAGACTCGCGCGATCAGAACCGTGCTGATACCTGGTGCGTTCATCGACGGCGCGGCCGAGCGGCCGTCAACCGCCCGACGGACAGTCGGCGCGGGCCCGTGCCACGGCTGCGCGCGGCGCACGGACCTTGCCCGAGGTGTCCATTGAAGAGTGCCGGTGCAACAGTCACATCGCGGGACCGGCTACGTCAATAGGCGCTACTGCGCCCACAGCGCCGCGTGCGAGCTGCCCTTGACGGTCCGTCAGGCAGCGCACAGCGCCGCAGCGCGGGCCGGGGTGATCCCGGCCCGCGCTGCGGTGTTGTGCGGTGTGCTGCTGTTTCTGCCGTTGCTGCCGTTGCTGCCGTAGCTGCTGTTGTTGCCCCGGTGTCAGGCGAGGCCGGCCTTGGTGGAGCAGATCGGCCAGGCACCGGGGCCCTGCGCGGCGAGGACCTTCTCGCCGATCTCGATCTGCTGCGCCTTGGTCGCCTGGTTCGCCTGCCCCGCATACGCGGTGCCACCGAACGCCGCCCACGTCGACGGCGTGAACTGCAGACCGCCGTAGAAACCGTTGCCGGAGTCGATGCCCCAGTTCCCCGTCGCCTCGCACTGCGCCACCTTGTCCCAGGCCGACGCCGGAGCAGCCGAAGAAGCCGTCGCCGTCACAAGACCGGCCACCGGCAGCACCGCCAGAGCGCCACCCAGCACGGCCATCCGCCGCCGGTTGCGCTGACGGGCAGCAGTGCTGACGGTGGCCACAGTGGTCTCGTTACGGAAAGTCATATAAATCCTCTCGACAAGCCAAAAAGACAAGGCGGAACCAGACCCCGAAGGGCCAACTCGCCTGTGCAGGAAGAAGCGCGGCCCACCCGGGACACCCGGGACTCGCCGCGCCGACACCAACGAAGCTACGGGCCCGCCCCGGCCGCCATCAAGCAATCACCACAGAACCCCAGGCCAGACCCGCAATACCACCGGTAACCCGCCCCTGAAGCCCTTGAAAACACCGGCCCGGCCACCACCCCGCACCCCCCGATGTGGCCGCCATCACCGCCCACCGCCCGTGAGCCCGACCACAAACTCCACCCACCGTCATCCCGCCCCCACGCCCCGCACCCGCCACCAAGATCCACCACCCCCGCCCCGATGGCCCAGCTCACACCGCCGGGGCGGGGGCGTCCGCGGCCGGGTCGCCGCCACCGGTGAAGAGGGCGACCAACCCGCGGGGCGCGTCCTCGGCGAAGCAGAGCACGAGGTTGGCGGCGGACTCGGCGGCGGCCGACTCGCTGCGCGGGAACATCGCCTTCTCATAGGCGTCGAGCGCGGCCTCGGTGTCGCCGGGGTGGTCGGCCAGGGCCAGGCCGAGCTCGGCGCCGTCCTGCATGGCGAGGTTGGCGCCCTCGCCGGCGAACGGCGACATCAGGTGGGCCGCGTCGCCCAGCAGGGTCACCCCGGGCACCCGCTCCCAGCGGTGGCCGACCGGCAGCGCGTGGATCGGGCGCGGCACCAGCGGGTGCCGGCTGTCGCCGATCAGCGCCGTCAGGCTCTCGTCCCAGCCGTCGAAGTGCGCCAGCACGGCCTGGGCGGCAGCCCCTCGGTCGGTGAAGTCGATGCCGGCCGCCCAGTCCTCGGGCGCCAGGAAGGCGGCGTAGACGTGCACGCTGCCGTCGGACTCGCGGTGCGCCAGGAAGCCCCGGCCGGCTCCGAGCGCGAAGAGCATGCCGCCACCGACCACGGCCGCGCTGCGGGGGTGGCGGACGTCGGCGTCCGGCAGGTCCGTCTCGACGAAGGACAGGCCGCTGTAGGCGGGGCGCGCCGCGGAGAGCAGCGGGCGGACCTTCGACCAGGCGCCGTCCGCCCCGATCAGCAGATCGGCGGTGACGGTACCGCCGTCGGCGAGGGTGAGCTCGTGCCGGCCGTCGGCCAGGGTGCGCACGGCGGTGGTCCTGGCGCCCCAGCGGACGGCCTGGGCGGGCAGCGCGTCGAGCAGCAGGTCGCGCAGCCGGCCGCGGTCGACCTCGGGACGGGTGCCGGTGCCGTCGTCGTCCTCCGCCAGGTGGACGGTGGCGTGCCGGTCGAGCACCCGGGTCGCCTCGCCACCGGGCAGCACCAGCCGGCGGAAGTCCTCGTACAGGCCGGCCGCGCGCAGCGCGGCCTGGCCGGACTCCTCGTGGATGTCGAGCATGCCGCCCTGGCCCCGGGCGTGCCGGGAGGCGTCGAGCTCGAGGACGGTGGCCGCGATGCCGTGCAGGTGCAGGACGCGGGCCAGGGTGAGGCCGCCGAGGCCGGCTCCCACGATGGCGATCGGGGTGTGGGTGTGGGTGGTCATCTGCTGTCTCCTGGCGTGGGCTCGGGCCGTGGTGGGTGGCCGTGGTGGGCGTGGGCGACCGGGGTGGGGGTGTGCAGGATGCCGTTGAGCAGCACGTGGAAGCCCCAGGCGAGGCGCTGTTCCGGGGCGCCGGAGATCAGCGGGGCCGCCAGGGCGGCGATCTGCGGGTGGGTGTCCGGGGAGGCGCCGTCCAGCGCCCGGGTGAGGGCGTCCCAGTCGGCCCCGGCCCGGCCCGACTGGCCGCGGGTGGCGTGTTCGGCCGCGGTGGCGGTGGCGAACTGCAGCAGCACGTCCACGCCCCAGGCCGCCTGCCCTGGCGGTACGGCGCCCTCGTCCAGCAGGGCGAGCAGCGCCTCGATCAGGTTCAGGTAGTGCGGTCCGCCGGGTCGCGCGGAGAGCGCGGAGCGGGCCAGGCCCGGCAGCTCGAAGAGCATCGCGGTGTAGTCGGTGAGGATCCGCTCCAGCCGGCCGCGCCAGTCCCCGTGCCCCTCGGCCGGGCCCAGGTCGATGCCGCCGAGCAACTCGTCGAGGATCGCGGCGTGCAGCTCGGCGGTGTTGCGCACGTAGACGTAGAGCGAGGCGGGGCCCGTGTCGAGCTCCTGCGCCAGGCGGCGCATGGTCACCTTCTCCAAGCCCTCGGCGCGCATGATCGCGACCGCGGCCCCGATGATGCCCGCCCTGCTCAGGGGCGGCTTCGCCGGGCGTTCGCGGCGGCTTCTGGGGGGCTGAGGGGTTGTGGTCACTCCTGAAGCGTAACGAACATGTTCGTAGCAAACAAGTACGTGACGAACATGTTCGCCCGAGGGTGCACATCAGAGGCCGGCCCAGCTCGGACCCGTCAGCTCCGGTCGGGCCGGCGGGCGCGGTAGCAGAGCTCCGGGCGGCCGACCTGCCCGTAGCGCGGCTCGCGCACGGCCAGGCCCACGTCCACCAGGTGCTCCAGGTAGCGGCGGGCGGTGATCCGCGAGACGCCGGCCGCCACACCCGCGGTGGCAGCCGAGATGCTGCCGTCGGCCGCGCGCAGCACCGCCGCCACGGTCTCCAGGGTCGGGGCGCTCAGGCCCTTGGGCAGGCTGCTGCGCTCGGCGGTGCGCAGCACGGCGAAGGCCTGGTCCACCTCGTCCTGCCCGGTGGCCTCGCCGCTGCGGGCCAGGCTCTGGCGGTAGCGGGCGTAGCGGTCCAGGCGCTCGTGCAGGGCGGCGGCGCTGAACGGCTTGAGCAGGTACTGCACCACGCCCGCGGAGACCGCCTGGCGGACGGTGGCCAGCTCCCGGGCCGAGGTGACCGCGATGATGTCGGTCTCGTGCCCGGCGGCGCGCAGCGCACGGCAGAGCCGCAGGCCGTGGCCGTCGGGCAGGTGAAGGTCGAGCAGGACCAGGTCGACGGGGGTGCCGGCGACCCGGGTCCGCTCCAGGAAGCGCAGCGCGGCGGCCAGTGTGTGCGCGGTGCCGGCCGCCCGGAAGCCGGGGGTGCGGCCGACGTAGCGGGTGTGCGCGTCGGCGGCCACCGGGTCGTCCTCGACCACCAGCACCTCGATCGGGCCCGATCGCCAGGGGCTCACGGCGCCCCCACCCGGCCCGCGGGGCGCGCGGCGCCGGTGGTCAGCGGGAGCCGAACGGTGAGCACCGCGCCGCGTTCGCGTCCCACCTCCACCGTGCCGCCGTTGCGCCGCGCGGCCTGCGCCACCAGGGCCAGGCCCAGCCCGTGGCCGCCGCCCTCCTTGGTGGACCAGCCGCGCCGGAAGACCGACTCGACCGCATCGGGGTCGATCCCGGGGCCGGTGTCGGCGACCCGCAGCAGCAGCTGGCCGGCGTCAGTGCGCGCGGTGACCGTCACCTCGGGGGCCGCCGCGTGGTCGCCGGCGCCCAGGATCGCGGCGTCCAGGGCGTTGTCGATCAGGTTGCCGAGCATGGTCACCAGGTCGCGGGCGGGCAGGTCGGGCGGCAGCACGCCGTCGTCGATCCGGCTGTCCTCGCTGAGCACGAACTCGACGCCGGACTCGGCGGCCTGGGCCGCCTTGCCCAACAGGAGCGCGGCCAGCACCGGTTCACCGACCGCGCCGACCACCCGGTCGGTGAGCCGCTGGGCGAGCGCGAGTTCGGCGGTGGCGAACTCCACCGCCTCCTGGTAGCGGCCGAGTTCGACCAGCGAGACGACCGCGTGCAGCCGGTTGGCGGCCTCGTGCGCCTGCGCGCCCAGCGCCTCGGTGAAGCCGCGCACCGAGTCCAGTTCGCCGTTCAGCGACTGGAGTTCGGTGTGGTCGCGCAGGGTCAGCACGGTGCCCATCGGGCGGCCCGGCACCCGGGCGGGGCCGGCCGGGCCGGTGCCGATCGCCGAGGTGTTGAGCACCACCACCCGCTCGGCGGTCAGGTGCACCTCGTCGAGCACCGGGCCCTCGGCCAGCACCGCCCGGGTCAGCGCCCGGGGCAGTTCGAGGTCGGCGAACGGCCGGCCCTCGACGTCCTCGTCCAGATCCAGCAGCTCGCGCGCCGCGTCGTTGCAGAGCACCACCCGCCCGGCCGGGTCGAGCAGCACCAGGCCCTCGCGCACCGCGTGCAGGGTCGCCTGGTGGTACTCGTACAGGTGGCTCAGCTCGGCGGCGCCCATGCCGTGGGTGTGCCGGCGCAGCCGGGCGTTGGCCAGGTAGGTGCCCAGGCCGCCGAGGGCGAGCGCGGCCAGCGCGACGCCGACCAGGGCCAGCAGCGGTCCGCGCAGCTGCTCGCTGATCGACTGCAGCGTGATGCCGGAGCTGACCAGCCCGATCACCTGTCCGCTGTCGTCCCGCACGGGGGTGATCACCCGCAGCGAGGGGCCGAGCGTGCCGGTGTAGGTCTCGGTGAAGGTCTCCCCCGCCAGCGCCTGCCCGATGTGCCCGAGGTACGGCTTGCCGATCTGCGCCGGGTCGCGGTGCGCGAGCCGGATCCCGTGGGTGTCCAGCACGGTCACGAAGTCCACCCCGCTGTCCGCCCTGACCTGCTCGGCGTACGGCTGGAGCACCGCCGTCGGGTCGGGGCCGACGATCGCCGCCCGCACCGACGGCGAGTCCGCCACCGCCCGCGCGGCGGCGGTCACCTGGCGGCGCGCGCTCTGCTCGGCCCGCTCCCCGGCGCCCAGGTACGCCAGCACCGCGCATCCGGCCACCACGGCGGCCACGATCACGATCTGCACGGAGAACAGCTGGCCCGCCAGGCTGCGCGGCAGCCGGCGGCGGCGCCGGCCGGCGGCGGGCGGGGCGCTGCCGGGTGGTCGGGTGGGACGGGGTGGGCGCGGCATGGCGGACAGTCTGCCTTAGCGCCTCCCTCACGAGAGGCCCTGGTCCGGGCGGCCTCGGACCGACGGGCCGCTGCTCGGGCGCCGATCGGGGCCGGTCCGGCCCTCGTGAACTCTATGAACGCAAACGTGACCGTCGTCACGCCCGCCGCCGATAGTCGGAGCGGCCCGTCCCCCCGTGGGCCGCAGCGAGGCAAAGGAGCCGACAGCCATGGCGATCATCAGTACGGACCGGAGCGACCGGACCAGACGGGCGACCGACCGCACCCAGTACCTCTATCTCGCGGTGCTGGCCGCGGTCCTCGCGGGCATCCTGGTCGGGTTGCTGGCGCCGGGGTTCGCGGTCGGCCTCAAGCCGGTCGGCACCGGATTCGTGAACCTGATCAAGATGATGATCAGCCCGGTGATCTTCTGCACGATCGTGCTGGGCGTCGGTTCGGTGAGCAAGGCCGCCAGCGTCGGCCGGGTCGGCGGCCTGGCCCTGGGCTACTTCCTGGTGACCTCCACCATCGCGCTGGGCCTCGGCCTGGTCGTCGGCAACCTGCTGGAACCCGGCTCCGGACTGCACCTCACCGCGGCGCTCGCCAAGGCGGGCCATGCCCAGGCGGCGGCCGGCCAGGCGACCGGCGCCAGTGACTTCCTGCTCGGGATCATCCCGAACACCCTGGTCTCCGCGCTCACCCAGGGCCAGGTCCTGCAGACCCTGCTGGTCGCCCTGCTGGCCGGCTTCGCGCTGCAGGCGATGGGCGCGGCCGGCGCACCGGTGCTGCGCGGCATCGAGCACCTGCAGCGGCTGGTCTTCCGGATCATGTCGATGATCATGTGGGTCGCCCCGATCGGCGCCTTCGGCGCGATGGCCGCCGTGGTCGGCGCCACCGGCACCGCCGCGCTGAAGAGCCTGGCCGTCATCATGATCGGCTTCTACCTGACCTGCGTGCTCTTCGTGGTGGTCGTCCTCGGGCTGCTGCTGCGCCTGGTGGCCGGGGTCAACGTGCTCGCCCTGCTGCGCTACCTGGGCCGGGAGTTCCTGCTGATCCTCTCCACCTCCTCCTCGGAGAGCGCGCTGCCGCGCCTGATCGCCAAGCTGGAGCACCTCGGGGTCAGCCGCCCGGTGGTGGGCATCACGGTGCCGACCGGCTACTCGTTCAACCTGGACGGCACCGCGATCTACCTGACGATGTCCTCGATCTTCATCTCGCAGGCGATGGACAGGCCGATGTCGCTCGGTCAGCAGCTCTCGCTGCTCGTCTTCATGGTGATCGCCAGCAAGGGCGCCGCCGGGGTCACCGGTGCGGGCCTGGCCACGCTGGCCGGCGGTCTGCAGTCGCACCGGCCCGAACTGGTCGACGGCGTCGGGCTGATCGTGGGCATCGACCGCTTCATGTCGGAGGCCCGCGCGCTGACCAACTTCGCCGGCAACGCGGTGGCCGCCGTGCTGATCGGGCACTGGACCAAGGAGCTGGACCACGGTCAGCTGCACCGGGTGCTGTCCGGCCAGGCGCCGTTCGACGAGCTGCTCCTGGCGGACGCGGCCGACGCACCGGTGGCCGCGCCCCGCGCGGACCCGGCCGACCCCCAGCCGGCGGGGGTCTGAGCGTCACGGCTGCGAGCGGCGCGGCTGCGAGCGTCACGGCTGCGGTTCGGTGTGTTGTCCCACCGGTTGTCACACCTGTGCGGCAGTCTGCTGTGCCGTCACCCCGGAACGAGGACGAGGAGCAACCCCATGCGCATCGTGGTCAGCGAGTTCATGAGCCTGGACGGCGTGGTGCAGGCGCCGGGCGGCGCCGAGGAGGACACCGACGGCGGCTTCGCGCACGGCGGCTGGTCGCACCCGTTCTTCGACCCGGAGGTGGTGGGCGGCGCCTTCTCCGAGGCGCTGGCCACGGCCGAGGCGCTGCTCTTCGGGCGCCGCACCTGGCAGACGATGGCCGCCGCCTGGCCCGAGCGGGCCGGCGATCCCTTCGCCGACCGGATGAACGCCATCCCCAAGTACGTCGTCTCCAGCACCCTCGGTGACGAGCTGGGCTGGCGCAACTCCACCCGCATCCCCGGCCAGGACGCGGTGGCCCGGATCGAACAGCTGCGCCGGAGCGAGGGCGGCGACCTGCTGGTGATGGGCAGCCCCACCCTGGTCCGCGCGCTGCTGGGCGAAGGGCTGGTCGACGAGCTGCGGCTGATGGTCATGCCGGTGCTGCTCGGCGGCGGGAAGTCGATCTTCCCCGAGGACGGGGCGCTGCGCACGCTCGAACTCGTCTCCACGGTCACCGGCAGCACGGGCGTCAACGTGTGCACCTACCGGACCGCCGGCAAGGGGTAGCCGGATCGACCGGGGCCGCCCGCGTGAACGGGCGGCCCCGGCTGGGGTGTTCGGCCGCGCCAGGCTCAGCGCCCGTGGACCGGGACGCAGGTGCGGCTCCCGGCGGCGTTGCGGTCAGACCCGGCGCTGGACGTGCAGCAGGTACTCCTTGCGGTCCAGCGGGTTGTGGTCCGTGCGCGCCCGCTCCGGGGTCGCCCCGCGGACCGGGCGGTAGCGCTCGAAGGCGTACTCCAGGACGGCCTCGCCGCGGGTCAGCCCCGGCAGGCGCTGCTCCAGCCGGTGGACCGCGGCGGCGGGGATCTCGCCCTCCAGCAGGCAGCCGGCGCCGTGCGGCACCGGGGCGTGCGGAAGGGCGCCGAGCCGGGTCAGCAGCGGCAGCACCGGGCCGTACGCATCGTTCGGCAGCTCCAGCCGGAACCGGTGCACGGGCTCGTGGACCGTGGTGCCGGCCTGCCGCAGCGCCGCCATCAGCACCAGCGGCGTGAGGTGGCGGAAGTCCCCGGCAGTGCTGGACATGCTGGCGTCGAAGGTGCCGTGGGCGTGGCTCTGGCGGGCCCAGTAGCCGCTGTGCGTCATGGTCACCGTGCAGTCCAGCACCTGCCAGCCGCGCAGCCCCTGGGTCAGGGTCCGGCTGACGCTCTCCTCCACCGTCTTGATGAACGCCAGTGGCAGCGAGCCGAGTTCGACCGCCAGTTCGAACCGCACCCCGGAGCCGGGCGGGCCCGGCTCGACGCGCAGCCCGACGGTGGCCAGGAACGGGTTCGGCGGCTTGGCGATGACCTCCACGGCCGAGCCGGCGCCGCACAGGCGCTCGACGCAGATGGTGGTGGTCTCGCGGAAGTCGACCGCGACCCCGTACTCGTCGGCGAGGGTGGCCTGGATGACCTCCTTCTGGACCTCCCCGTACAGCGAGACCGACACCTCGCCGCGCAGGTCGTCCTGGCGCAGGTTGATCAGCGGGTCCTGTTCGGCGAGTTGGGCCAGCGCGAGGTGGACCGCGGCCCGGCCGGCGCCGTCCCGGGGGACGACGACGGTCTCCAGGGTCGGCGGCGCGAAGTGGCGCTGCTCCCCCGCCGGGCCGGGGTGCGCGCCGAGCGGATCGCCGACCCGCACCTCGCCCAGGCCCCGGAGCCGCCCGATCCGGCCCGCGGCGAGAGCGTCGGCCCGCACGCAGGAGCCGTCCTCGAACAGCTCGACGGCGGTGACCTTGCCGGCCCGCCGGTCGTCGCCCGCGCCGAAGCCCACCTGGTCGCGGGTGCGGACCGTCCCGGCGAACATCCGCACGTAGGCGATCTTCTCCCCCGCCGGTCCGCGCTCCACCTTGAAGACCGTGCCGCTGGGCTCGCCCTCGGCGTCACCGCCCGCGGCGGGCAGCAGCGTGGCGATGCCGGTCAGCAGGGCGTCGATGCCCGCGCCGGTGATCGCCGAGCCGAACAGCACCGGGTGGAGCAGCCCGCGCGAGGTCAGCGCCGCGAGCCGACGGCGCAGTTGCCCGCCGGCCGAGGCCTTCGCCTCGTCCGCGAGGTAGGCGGCCAGGAACTCGTCGTCCTGCTCGGCGAGCCGGTCGACGAGCGCGGCGGTGAAGGCGGGGTCGGAGTCGGCGTAAGGGGCGTAGGCCGCCGCGCGCGTCCCGCTCCCGGTGACCGATCCGAGGGGCACCAGGGCCGGGGTCAGTCGCTCGGCGATCTCGCGCAGCACCCGGTCGCGGTCGGCGCCGCGACGGTCGATCTTGTTCACGAAGAGCAGGGTCGGGATGCGCAGCCGCTCCAGCGTGCGCATCAGCACGCGGGTCTGCGCCTGGACGCCTTCGACGGCCGACACGACCAGCACGGCGCCGTCGAGCACGCCGAGCACCCGTTCCACCTCGGCGATGAAGTCCGGGTGGCCGGGGGTGTCGATGAGGTTGACCGTCGCTCCCCGGACGGCGAACGACACGACCGCCGCCTTGATGGTGATCCCGCGCTGCCGTTCCAGCGCCAGCGAGTCGGTCCGGGTACTGCCGTCGTCGACGCTGCCCAACTCGTCGACGACTCCGGCGGCGTGCAGCAGCCGCTCGGTCAGACTGGTCTTACCGGCGTCGATGTGCGCCAGGATGCCCAGGTTCAGCATGTGCACGGTGCGTCAGGTCCTTCGATTCGGCGATGGTTTCGGCGGCGAGGGACGCAGACAGTGGACGCATGGGTGTGCTCCTTGGTCGATGGGGGCGCTGGGGCGTTGCGGCGCCGCCGGGCAGTGGATCAGCCGGCCGCCCGCGGTGGCAACCGATTTACGGCTCGCCGACCGGTGCGAAGATGGCCCGGTGGACCTGAATGAGCTGCTGGTCGGCCACTGGAGCAGTGTGCCGTTCTCCTATGGCGTGATGGAGGCCTCCGAGCTGGGGCTGCTCCGCGACGGGCGGGGGTGGAGCGCCTGGTTCAACGCGGACTCGCTCTGCGTGACCCGGCTGCGCTGGCACTGCCCGGAGCCCGGGGTGCTGGAACTGCGCGAACAGTGGACCGTCGCCGGGGAACTGGGCGGGACGGCGGGCCCCTTGGCCTTCGCCGGCACCGAACCGCCGGTGTGGGCAGGCGAGGTGACGCGGCACCGGTACACGATCGGCTCCGCCGTGCCGATGCCGGACGCCGATCCGCTGCCGGCGATCACCTTCGAGGAGGCGGTCGAGTTCTGTCACACCTTCGCCCGGGGCCCACGGGAGATCACCCCCGAGGAGGACCCGAGCCACCGGGTCCCGCCGCCGGCCGGCCGCTGAGGGTCCGGGTGCTCGGGCTTCACACGTCGACGTTCCGGGTGCCGAGGCTCTGGGTGCGCCGGTTCTCGGTGCTGAGGTTCTGGGTGCTCAGGTTTTCGGTGCTGAGGTTCTGGGTGCTCAGGTTCTCGGTGCCCAGGTTCTGGGTGCCCAGGTTCTGGGTGCCCAGGTTCTCGGTGCCCAGGTTCTCGGTGCCCAGGTTCTCGGTGCCCAGGTCCTGGGTGCCCAGGTTCTCGGTGCCCAGGTTCTGGGTGCCCAGGGTCACGACCAGCGCCAGCCGGTCGGCGTCCGGTGTGCCGGGCTCGGCGGTGTAGACCATGATGCGCAGGTCGCTGCCGGCCACGGTGAGCGTGTCGCAGTCCAGCGTGAGCGGGCCGACCTGCGGGTGGTCGATGGTCTTGCGCGCGGCCTCGTGCCGGTCGACCGCGCCGGAGTCCCACAGTTCGGCGAACCGCTCGCTCTTCGCGCGCAGCTCGGCGACGAGCCCGCGCAGCCGCTGGTCGGCCGGGTAGCGGGCGGCGGCCTCGCGCAGGTCGGCGACGAGCGCACTCTGGAAGCGCAGCCGCTCCTGCTCGGTGTGCCGCACCCGGCCGCCCGGTCCGAGCAGGTTGCGCCACACGCCGTTGCGCTCGTTGCCGCGCCGGCCCGACGGGTCGCCCATCAGGGCCGCGTAGGGCGGGTTGGCCAGCAGCAGCGTCCAGCTCGCGTCGAAGACGGCGACGGGGGTGCCGGTCAGCCGGTCCAGCAGCCGCTGGACGCTCGCGGTGATGTGGGTGGGCACCGTCAGCGGGCCCGGCGGTGCCAGCCCGGCCAACAGGTACAGGTGGGCGCGCTCGGCGGCCGACAGTCGCAGCGCCCTGGCCAGGGCCTCGACGACCTGCGCCGACGGATTGGCGGCGCGCCCCTGTTCGAGCCGGGTGACGTAGTCGACGGAGATCCCGGCCAGCAGGGCCAGTTCCTCGCGGCGCAGGCCGGCCGCGCGCCGGTGCCCGCCGCCGGGCAGCCCGGCGTCCACCGGCGCGACCCGGTCGCGCCAGCGGCGCAGTGCCGGTCCGAACTCCCCTGTGGTCATGCGGACCAGTGTGCCTCGGCGGCCGGGGAACTGCCTGGTACCACCAGTCCCAGGAAGAGCGGGCAGCTGGCTGGACCCGGTGGCCGGGGGGCAGGCTCGGGGCATGACGACAACACTGATCACCGGCGCCAACAAGGGTCTCGGCTTCGAGACCGCCCGACGGCTCGTCGCCGCCGGCCACACCGTCCACCTCGGCAGCCGGGACGAGGAACGCGGGCGCCGGGCCGCCGAGGCGCTGGGGGCCCGACTGGTCCTGCTCGACGTCACCGACGACGCCTCCGTCGCCGCGGCGGTGCGGACCGTCGAGGCCGCGGGCGGTCTGGACGTCCTGGTCAACAACGCCGGCGTGGAGCAGCACGGGCCGGACAACTCGACCATCGGCGCCGCCGAGCTGACCGCCGACACGATGCGCTCGGTGTTCGAGACGAACGTCTTCGGGGTGGTCCGGGTGACGCACGCGTTCCTGCCGCTGCTGCGGCGCTCCGCGGCCCCGGTCGTGGTCAACGTCAGCAGCGGCCTGGCCTCGCTGACCCGGGTCAGCGACCCGCAGGACGTGGCGCACGGGTTCCCGGGCGTCGCCTATCCCGCGTCCAAGACCGCGCTCAACATGGTCACCGTGCAGTACGCGAAGGCGTTCCCGGACATCCGGATCAACGCGGTGGAGCCGGGCTACACCGCGACGGACCTGAACGGGCGCGCGGGCCACCAGACCGTCGAGGAGGGCGCCGAGATCATCGTCAGGATGGCGCTGCTGGGGCCGGACGGACCGACCGGCGGATTCTTCGCCGCCGGTGGTCCGCTGCCCTGGTAGGCACCGCGTCGGTCAGGCGGACTCCTCCAGCTCCCAGGCCAGCTGAGCCATCTGGCCGGCGACGGCGAGCGGGTTCGGGGTCTCGGTGCTGCCGTCCAGGTACCGGTACTCGCTGCTGAGGGTGACCAGCAGGCGTTCCACCAGGCCGAGTTCCGGGTAGCGGCGCTCGGTCGCCAGCTGCCGGGCCGCCTCGTAGGGGGTGAGCCCGGCGCTGTGCAGGGCCCCGGCCCGCTCGGCGAGGTACTCCAGGTAGGAGATGTGGGCACGCACCCCGGCCCGGTCCAGCAGCGGGCCGTGACCGGGGACGATGGTCTGCGCCCCGGTGTCCAGGATGTCCTGGCAGGCCCGGATGATGCCGGACAGCGGGCCGGCCCAGTGCACGACGTGGTCGCCCGGCTGCTCGTCGGTGCTCGCGAAGATGACGTCGCCGGCGAAGACGACCTGCTGCTCGGGCAGGTGGACGATCAGGTCGCCGCCGGTGTGCGCGGGGCCGACCGTGCGCAGCCGGACGGGGATCCGGCCGACCTGCAGGTCGAGTTCGCCGGTGAAGGTCCGGGTGGGCAGCACCGGCACGCAGTCCGACCAGTCGAACCCGCCGAAGTGCCGCAGCAGGTAGCGGGTGACCGGGTCGGTGGCGCCGCTGTGCACCAGCGCACGCATGGTGGCCGGGTCGGGGTCGAACTCGATGTGGTGGACCGTCTCCTCGGTGGCGATGATCTCCGCCTCCGGCAGCACCGAGGCGCCCCACAGGTGGTCGCCGTTGCCGTGGGTGACGAAGACGGACTCGACGGTGCCGCCGGGCGCGAGCAGCGGGGCGCTCGCGACGCGGAACTCCTCCGCCAGACGCCGGTCATAGGGGGCGTCGACCCAGGCGGCCGGGCCGCTGGGGCAGGCGATGAGCCCGCCGTTGGAGAGCCCCCAGCCGGCACTCGGCGTGGTCAGGCGGGCATAGACACCGTCAGCAATCGGAAGAACATCCTGGTTGATCATCATAGTTGAACAGTCTGTCGTCGCTCGGTGTCACTGGGAACAGAAACCAGTGGTGGATTTCGCGGATCCGGCCCGCCGCGGGTCGGCCTTTGCGTGGTCTTTGCCCGCCCAGAGGGTTGGGCACCGTGATTCCGGCACGGCTGCGCCACCGGTCGCAGGCCTGCCACCTGGCTGATATGCCTGAATGGTCCGCTCGGGGCAGGCCCAGCCACACCAGGAGCCGACATGACCGATTACCCCCTGCTCAACCTCTTCTGGACCATGCTGGAGTTCTTCCTCTGGATCCTCTGGCTGTTCCTCCTCTTCAAGGTCATCTCCGACATCTTCCGCAGCCATGACATGGGCGGCCTGGCCAAGGCCGGCTGGATCGTCCTGGTCATCCTGCTGCCCTTCCTCGGCATCCTGCTCTACGTGATCGTGCGCGGAAAGTCGATGGCCGAACGCGATCGCGAGCAGGCCCGGCAGACGGACGCGGCCGTCAAGCAGTACATCCGTGACGCGGCCGGGGCGCCGGGAGACGGTGGATCCGGATCCCACGTCGATCAGCTGGCCAGACTCGCCGACCTCAAGGCCAGCGGCGCCCTGACCGAGCACGAGTACCAGGCGGCCAAGGACCGGCTCCTGGGCACGGGCACCGGCGTGGCACCCGCGGGCAGCACGGGCAGCACGGGCAGCACCGGCACGGGCACCAGCACGGGGACGGGCACGGGCACGGGCACGGGGACGGGCAGCGGAGTCGGCTGACCGGGACCGATACCTGACGCTTCACCGGCCGCCGGTGCGCCGAGCCCCCTCAGCGCACCGGCGCCGCGTGCGCCGACGCCACCCGCTCCTCCGCGTCGGCCAGCAGGAAGCAGACGGGCGGCAGGACGAGTTCGATCACGGTCAGGGCGATCTGGAACCACTGCGGCCAGCCGTACCGGGCCAGCGAGAGCAGCCGGCCCGCCGCGCCGAGCAGGAGGACGCCGGCCAGCACCCGCACCGCCGCCGCCGGGATCGGGCGCTGCCGGGCGGCCCAGAGCCACGCCAGCCCGTACCCGGCGAAGCCCGCCCCCATGAAGCGGCCCCAGCTGTCGACCGTCACCCCGGCGCCGCCCGCGCCGGGGATCGCGGCGTTGCCGAGCAGCACGTGGAACAGCCCGATCGCCACGCACGCCCAGCCCATCAGTTGCACGAGCACCCGGAGGGTCCTGGCCATGATTTCCACCCCGCCTTAGTAGACATGTGTCCACTAAGGTAGACCCTGGTAGACATGTGTCAAGTAGGATTCCGCCATGCCTCCCCGCCAGCGCCTCACCCCCGCCGACCGCCGGGACCAGCTCCTGGCCGTCGGCGCCCGGCTGTTCGCCGCCCACCCCTACGACGACGTGCAGATGGAGCAGGTGGCCGAAGCGGCGGGTGTCTCCCGGGCGCTGCTCTACCGCCACTTCCCGAACAAGCACGCGCTCTTCGCGGCGGTGTACCGGCAGGCCTCGGACCAGCTGCTCGCCGAGACCCGGATCGATCCCGCCGAGTCCCTGGTGGACCAGCTCGTCCAGGGCATGGACGTGCACCTGGACTACTTCGTCGCGAACCGCAACGCCGTCCTCGCCGCCAACCGGGTGCTCGCCGGCGACCCGGTGATCGGGACCATCATGACCAACGAACTGGACGCCCTGCGCGCCCGGCTGCTCACCGTGCTGCCGCTCGCCGACGCGTCCGCCCGCGAAGCGGTCTCCGGCGTGCTGAAGAGCTGGCTGGTCTTCGTCCAGATCCTCTGCGTCGACTGGCTCACCGAGGAGACCTGCAGCCGCACCCAGCTGCGCGACATCTGCGTCGGCGCCGCCCTCGGAGCACTGCAGCCACTCCTGCCGGCCGACTCGGCCGCGGCAGCGGACCGGCCGCAGTGAGCGGGGGCGGAGGCGGGAACGCCGGTGGCCCAGCCCCCGGGTGGGGGGCTGGGCCACGTCGTGTCAGGGCGGGGTCACCGGGCCGCGCGGGGGCGGACGCCGGACTGCCCTGTCGTCCTGATCAGAGCTTGATCTCGTCGCGCAGGTACTCGGCGGAGAGCCCGCCTTCGTACCAGCCGCCGATGTCCTGCATCTGTCGAGTCGAGAGATCGAACGCGAGGCGGTACTGGTTCCGTGCGACCATGGACCGCTGCCTGAACTCCTCGTGGTTCTCCCGCATGTGCTCGGCGGCGGTCCAGCAGTTCACCCTCGACAGCCGGGCCAGCAGCGTGCTGACGAACGCCGCGGCTCCACCCGCCGAAACCGATGCGCGAACAGCCCGATGAACTGGGGGAATCGCTCACCACAGGCGTCAAGGTCCAAGCTCGGGGCAGCAACCGCCGTAGGCATCAGTGCCTTCACAACCACGATGATCAGCGGTGACTGTTTCGTCCCTCCAGCCACCCCAGTCACACCGGCCTCGAAGCCCATGTGGCCGCCCAATACGGCAGCCGTAGATCGCTGCTGTGAGCGGGCCGCGTTGGCTCCGGTCACACGAGACGCATCTTGGCCAGCAATTCGAGCACCGCGGACTCACAGTTGTCAGTTGCCCAGCCGTACAGCTCTTGTACGGCTCGCGAGTAGCTGCCCTCCATCTCCGGGAGATCGGCAAGGACTTCGACTTCAGCTACGCCGCCATCCGTAGAGTCCTCCGGGGGATGGCGATCGCAAATTCCCGTCACCTTGATTGTTTGCTCATTGCCCGCTTGGCCGTCCGGGGCGAGCTTCGCAAAATACGGGCCGTCGAAGAAGTACATGTCCGCTGTCAACCCGGAGCGAACCTCCAAGATGGCAGAGCGAAGGGATCCTAGCACCGACAGCGGCGAATCGCTCCAATTGCACGAGGGAAACGCCTTGCCGTCCAGCCGAAGCCACACATCGCCCGTCAGGAATCGTGGATCCCTCGAACTCACCAACAGCGATTCACGGTCGACCTGGATGTCGAACACTAATCCTCCTGTCTGGAATTTCCTTTCATGGCGGTGGGGTGGCGCTCAGGACGGGAAACCGTTCTGGGCACCACCCCGATCCGTGATGCCCCGGTCGGCTTGGCGTGGTCGTCAGTCGCCGGACAATTCGTCTTCCTCAACTGGCTGGAGGTAGCCTGCTGGCCCTCCAATGGCCAGGATGTCTTCAAGAACAGCGCAGATGTTGCTCACACCAGGGTCGCGGATGACCAGGAGATCAGGGCAGGTGAGGTACTTCCCACCCAGCGACTCCCCAGTCTCCCTCCAGTGCTCCAGGATGCGTGCGATCTCGGCTGCCGAGAGCACGGTGGCACTCCACCTGGAGCCGTCCTCCAGGGTGAGCAGGAGGTCCAGGTTGCATGCGTCTTCGGGTTCATGACCGCAAGCGATCATGAAGAGTGCGGTCGCTCGGCTGAGCTGTACGGTGAATACGGTGTCACTTGGCATAGAGCTGCAACAACCTCGCAATGACCTTGTCTTCGTTGGCTTTACTGGATTTTGCAACGATCTGGATTCCGCCGTCAACGTTTCGGAAGAAGAGGCGGGCGCCGTTGCTGGAGCGGAGGTACGACACGTCTGTCCCTGTCAGGTAGCTACTACCGATGCCCTGGTTCAGGTTCCCGTCAGCCAGTCGGGCAATCATGTTGTCAAGGTCTCGTTGGACGACCTGGTTCTTGCCGGCAGCCTCCGCCGCCTTCACCAGCAGGGAATCATCATGGATGACCGAGGTGATTCGGCAGACACCTGAGGCGTTATGAACCAACACTGGAGTCGAGCCAGCCAGCACATAGAAGGTGTGCAGGTCGTCGACTGTCAGGTCGTAGACGCTCTGCGACTCCAGATCGCCACGATCGGTGAGGCCTGCCACCTGATGAGTCGAGCCGTCCGCGGCCCGGGGCGAATCACCTGAGTGCAGGTCGACAGCGAACGTCCAGCCGCGCTCGGGAACGTAGAAGCTGTGCCAGGCTGTGGTGCTGACGTTGCCTCCGCCCTTGAGAGCGATGTCAATGAGTCGGCGGGTCGGGTGCGAAAAGGCGGCTGTCACGGGCTCGGCACGGACACCCCCGTTCGTGCTGGTGGCAAGGACGTAGTCGCCGGCTTTCACACCGCTGATCGCCTTGTGAGAGCCATCGGCCATCAGTACCTGGGTATCGGACGGGAAGCTGTTCGTGGCGCAGCTCGCCAACGTTTCCTCGGCGGTCTTCGCCTCGTTCTCCAGTTCGGCGACAGCGCGGGCGTCTAGCTGGGCGGTGTCGAGGGCCTTGAGCGCGTCGGCAATGCCTACCCCACTGCGCATGGCGTCGTCGAGGGCCCCAACAACCTTGACGGCGTCGGCGACCTTGGCCGGGGGGACGAACCAGCTGGCGGCCCAGGCGCAGCCGCTGATGCTGCCGTGGGAGCAGTCGACGAAGTCCTGGGCGACGCCGTCCCAGAGGCTCTTGAGGATGGCCTTGTCGATCTGTTTGGCGATGTCCCAGGTGCTGAAGTGGCGTACGACCTGCCTGGGGGTGTCGGTGATCTTGTTGCCGAGCCAGGTGGTGTCCTCGGGCGGGCAACCGGTGGCGTCGATGTTGCCGGGGGTGGCGGTGTTGCACAGGTAGAAGTCGGTGGTGACGGTGTAGTGCAGGGTGAAGGTGATGTCGCAGCCGGCGTTGCCCATACCGAGCAGGCACTCGCCGGGCTTGGGGTCACCGTTCGGGGTCTCCTTGACGGTGGTGAACACCTGGGGCGTCAGTGTGGGACCGCCTGTAGTGACTGCGGTCTGTTGGGCTGCCTGGGCCTTGGCGCGTTCGTTGGCTTCGGCCTTGGCCTGGTCGGCGGCGGCCAGCTCCGCGGCGTGGACTGCGGAGTCCTGGGCGGCCTTGACCTGCTTCTGAGCGTCCTGGGCGGCGGCTGCCGCGGCGGTGGCGTCGGTGGCGGCCTGCTTGGCGACCTCGCGGGCGGTGGCGGCCGCGGCCTGGGCGCTGCCGGCGGCGGCCCAGGCCTTGCCGGCGTCGTCGCTGGCGGCGACGGCCGAGTTGTGGGCGTCGGTGGCATCGCCCGTGGCGCCCTGGGAGGCGGCCTGGGCTGCGGCTGCGTCGGCGGCTGCCGCGGTGTCGTACTGGACGGCGCGGGCCTGGGAGGCCTGGGCGTCGGCCGCGGCCTGGGAGGCCTGGGCGCTGGAGGCCAGTGCGTCCTTCGCGGAGGCCTGGGCCTTGGCGGCCCAGTCCGCGGCGCGGGCTGATGCCTGGTCTGCGGCCTGGGCGTCGCCGGTGGCGGCGTTGGCCAGCGAGGCAGCCTGGGCGGCGGCCTGCTGGGCCTGGTCGGCCTTGGCCTGGGCCAGGGCCTGCTGCTGGGCGGCGATCGACTTGGCGCCCTGCCCGGCCAGCACCGCGAGGTTCGCGGAGAAGTCGGTGTCCTGGTAGGGGGCGCCGAACTGGACGGCGTCGTTGGCGGGTTGGGCGACCTGCCTGGCCGAGGAGGCCGCCGCGCTGGCCGCCTGCGCGGTGGCATACGCGTAGCCGGCGGCTGAGGCGGCGGTGTCCTTCGCCTGTCCGGCCTGGGCCCAGGCCTGGATGGCGTTCTGCTGTGCGGTGTCGGCCTGGGCCTTGGCTGCGTTGGCGTCGTTCTGCGCGGCGGTGGCGTCCGAGGAGGCCCGGTCGGAGGCGGACATCGCGTCGGCTGCCGCCGACTGGTCGGCGCGCAGCGCCGCGTCGGCCGCGGACTTGGCGGAGGCGGCGTCGCTGGCGGCGCTCTTGGCCTGGTCGGCTGCTGCCTTGGCGCGGGTGGCTTCCGCGTTGGCCGTCTGGGCGTCCTTGGAGGCGGTGGTGGCCGCATCGCTCGCCTGGTTGGCGGCGGTCTGGGAGGCGGTGGCGTCCTGGTCGGCCGCTGTGGCTGCGTCCTTGGCGGCCTGGGCGTCCGGGCCGGTGGACTGGGCGGCGGCGTAGGCGTCGGCCGCCTGCGCCTTGGCGGCGATCGCGTTGTGCTGCTGCTCCGCGTCCCACGCCTTGCTTCGCGCGTCCTGCGCGGCTTTGTCGGCCTGCTGTGCCGCGAGAACCTTCTGGTCCGCGGTGGCGCCGGCGGCTGTGGCTGCGGCTGCCGCGGTGGTGGCAGTGTTCGCGGCCTGCTGGGCGGCGGTGCGGTCGGTGACGGTCCTGGCCTGCGCGGTGGCTGCCTTGTTCTTGGCGTCGGCCGCCGTGCCCTGCGCCGTCTCGGCCGCCTGACGCTTGGCGTGCGCCGTGTCGGCCGCCTGCTTCGCGTTCTGCTCCGCGCCCTGCGCGGTCGTCAGCGCGGCCTGCGCGTCCTTGGCGGCCTGCGCCGCCTTCTGCGCCTGCGCGGCCGCACCGTCGGCTTCGGCCTGCGCCTGGTCGGCCGCTGCCTGGGCCGCAGCACTGCGGAAGCTCGCCTGCGCGGCGTGCGTCTGAGTCTGGGCCAGCTGCTGCAGGGTCTGCGCGTCCGAGCCCGAGGCCAGGGTGGCGTTGTAGGTGGTCTCCGCGGCCTTCGACACCGCCGTCAGCGCGGCCGCCGTGGCCAGGGTGACCTGCGCCTGCTGCTGACCGGCCAGCAGACCGCGCCCGCGCGGCGCACCGGCCGCATCCGCGATCGCGTACGCCTGCTGCTGCGCCTGCACGGTCGCGTCAGCCGCCTGCTGCGCGATGGCCGCCTGCTGCTGGGTGATCTGCCACTGCGCCTTGGCCACCTGCTGGGTGGTGGGCAGTTCGTTGCGCACCCGGTCGAACTCGGCCTGCTTGGGGAAGTTGATGTTCTGGTCGCCGCTGCCGGTGCCGGTGTTGTCCTGCTGGACGTCGAACTGCTGCGGGCCGGTGCCGTTGCAGTCCCACACCTGCGCGGCCTGGCCCCAGTCGGAGGTGTGCAGATCCAGGCACAGCTTCGAGCCCACGTTGTACAGGCGCGTCAGGCCGTTGGTGGTGCTCCACTGCCACTGCTGGGAGGTGGTGCCGTTGCAGTCGTAGATCTGCACCCGGGTGCCGTCGTGCTGCGGGCCGTTGTTGCCGTCCACGTCCAGGCACTTGTTGGTCGCCGCGTTCTGCAGCCATCCCTGGTCGGTGGGCCGCCACTGCTGTGCGAAGGAGCTGTTGCATCCCCAGGACTGGACGGTCGTCCCGTTGGCCGGGTTGCTCTGCGCCACGTCCAGGCAGTTGCCCGAGGCGGTGTGCAGATGGAAGGTCATCGGCCCCCGGCCGGCCGTCCCCGGCCCCCCCGGGGGAGAAGTACGCCTGCCACCGGCTCAGCCGATCGGCGACCCAGGACTGACCGAGCGCCGAACCCAAGGCCTCCGCACCGGTGCGGAGCGCGGAGGTGGCTTTCATGTTCTGGGCGAGGATCACATCGCGCTGCGACTGCTGGGAGGCGATCTCCGTCTGCCACTCGGTGGCCGCGCTCTGCACCTCCTGGCCGAGCACCTTGTTCGGGTCAACCCGGTCCGGGTTACCGCTGTCGCACGAGGCGAACGCGGCCTTGAAGTCCTCCACCGCCACCCGGAACTCGGCCGTCCCCGGCTGCGGGGCACTGCGGGGGAATCCACCGCCAGCAAGGAAGATGCGCAGTTCGTCAGCCGACATGTAGAAGGTCGGGTGCATCTACAGCCAGGCCCCCCACTCGGCGCTGTCGCGCGAGTAGTTCGGGTCATCGGTGCCCGGGTAGCCGGGGTAGAGCTTGTTCCCCAGGTCCTCGGCGGCCTTCAACGCGGCAGTGTCAACCGACGGTGAGACAGGTTGCTGCCCAGGGTCGTTGGCCTGCATCTTCTGGGTGGCCGAGGCACTGGCCCAGAGCTGGTTGAACAAGTCCGGTGGCCACTGGAAGGCAGCATCAGTGATCCCGCCCGGGACCGTCAGCCCCGCCACCTGCTTGGACCAGGAGTCCTTACTCGCTTGCTCTGCTTGGTTGATCGGATCCCATATGGCGTTGTCCTGGCGGTACGCATCGGCGAGCGCCGGGTTGCGGGAACCCTCGTTCGCGGCCACCACCGCGTGCAGCTGCGCCGGCGTCCCGTCCAGCGCCCCCGCGATCACAGACTTCACAGCCGGACCCGCGGTACGAAGCATGGAACCCGCCAGACACTGGTCCGTTCGGTACTGTTCCGCAGCCGCCGGGTCGTAGCCCGCGGCTGCGCCCGGCACGGGAGGTGAGGTGTCGGCCAGGGCCTGCACCGTGGAGGCGCTCAGCGCCATCGTGGTGACCACCGCGGTCACCGCCGCTAGGCGGGACACGAACCCCCGGGCACGTCGCCCGCGAGGTGGAGCTTTTGTCTTCATACGCAAGATCCCTGTTCAGGGCACGCGCACGCCAAGGAACGGCACACACGCCCCCCCGAGCCGCCGCATACCGTTCATCAGCCCAGGCCACCGCGATCCTGCAGCAGCGGGCACCCTCCCCCAGGGAGCACATGAGTGCATCCCAGGCACGCCGGAACATGAAAGCTCCGTACGCGATTTCTTAGTATTTCCTTAAGAAAGCCTGGGGTCAACAGGATTCTGAAGACCAATCAGGTGGGACAATTAAGGAACTACTTCCCATAACACCTGATGCGGCGTTACCCGATGAACAGGAGAAGGACACAACCAAGCGTCGTCATGTCGGCCTTGACGGGAAGCCAGCCGCTCACCGCACCCGAGGCGGCGTCTCTCTCGGCGTCGCTACTCTCTGCCCGCGGCCGGGCCGAGCAGGATCTGCACCGCGGCGGTGCCCGGCTTCCCGGCGGGGCCGGGGCCGCCCGGGAGCAGGCGGCCGTCCGGGGCCACGGTGAAGAGCAGGTCGTGGCCGGGCGGGAGGCCGGTGGTGGCGGGACGGGTGGTGAGCCGGGCGCCGTGGGCGAAGCGGTCGGCCAGGTCGGCGCCGGTCAGCCCGGCGCCGAACAGCACGGCACCGCTGGGACCGGCCTCGGCGCCGTGCTGCATCGGCTCGGCCGGGGCCAGCCGGTAGACCTCCCGGTCCTCGTCCTGTGCCAGCAGCACGGCCACCAGGGCGTTGAACTCGTCGTCTCCGGTGAGCAGGTAGACGGCGGTGATGCTCTCGGTCTCGGCGCCCTCCCCGCTGGCGCAGTCCAGCAGGTCGCCCTCGGCCAGGTCCAGACCGGCCGCGGCGATCCGCTCGCGCTGCGTGGTGCGCCCGGCCCACAGGAGTGCCTCCAGCCCGGCCGCGCGCAGCAGTCGGCCGAGCTCCAGCACCCACGGGTCGCCGCCCACCAGCAGCGGCCGGGTGCGGGCCGGGCGCACCACGCCCAGCAGTCGGGCCACCGGGGTGGCGGTGAACCCGTAGAGGGTGACGGTCGCGACGATCACCAGGAAGGTGGCGGGCAGGATCTTCGCGGCCCCGCCGATCCCGGCCGACGCCAGCCCGGCGGAGAAGGTGGCCGCGGTGGCTGCCGCGACGATGCCGCGCGGCGCCATCCAGCCCAGGAAGGCCCGTTCGCCCTCGGACAGCTCGGTGCCGATCGTGCAGAGGGAGGCGAGCAGCGGGCGGGCGACCACCACCAGCACGGCCACCAGGCCCAGCGCGGGCAGCACGACCGGCCGCAGCGAGTCCCAGGTCACGGTGGCGGAGATCGAGATGAACAGCACGCCGACCACCAGCGAGACCAGTGCCTCGAAGAACGGCCGGCGGATCGCGAAGTGGAAGTCGGGCAGGGTCGCCACCGCCACCCCCGTCGCGATCGCCGCGATCAGTCCGGTGTCGTCGCGGATCGCGTCGCAGCCGGCGGCGACCCCGATCACGACCGCCAGTTGGACGGTCGTGCCCAGGATCTCGCCCAGCCGCAGGCGCACCAGCAGCCACCAGAGCAGCGCGATGCCGACTGCACCGCCGAGCAGCCCGATGCCGATGCTGGCCAGGAACTGCCCGCTGCCGCCGCCCAGGCCGTGCCGGCGGTCGTTGAGCAGCGCGTGGAAGACCAGCGCGCCGGCGATGCCGCCGACCGCGTCGATCAGCGAGCCCTCCCAGAGCAGGATCCGCTGCAGCCGCACCTCCGGGCGGACGAAGGTCAGCAGCGGTCCGACCACGGTGGGGCCGGAGACCACCAGGATCACCCCGAGCATGGCGGCGGCCTGGGCGGAGAGCCCCAGCAGCGGGGCCGCGGTGACCCCCGCGATCACGGTGGTCAGCACCAGGCCGCCCCAGACCAGGCGGTTGACCACCCGCCGGGTGTCGCCGCGCAGGTGCCGCAGGTCCAGCCCGAGGCCCGCGTCGTAGAGGATCACCGCGACGGCCAGCGAGACGAGCGGGGCGAAGGCGGGGCCGAGGATGCGGTCCGGGTGGACGTCGTCGGTGATCGCGCCCGCGGCGAAGCCCAGAGGCAGCAGCACGATGATCGCCGGGATCCGCAGCCGGGCCGCCAGCACCTGCCCGCCCACGGCGAGCACCACGATCAGGCCGGCCCCGATGAAGATCTGCTGCGACGTCATCCGCGCCCTTCCCTCGCCCGTCCGGGTCTGCCCGCAATCAGAGGCCGCCCAGGTCAGGGGCGGCGCGACGGGGTCGAGCATCTCACCGAAGGGGCCGCGCGGCGGGGATCCCGGGGCGGGCGCGGAGGTGGTGGCGCGGAGGTCGTGGCGCGCAGCTGGTGGCGCGGAGGTGGTGGCGCAGCCGTGGCCCGGCCCCCGGGGCAGGGGCCGGGCCCGCGGTCGCGCTGGCGCGGGTCAGCCGAAGGCGCGCAGGCGGGTGGTGATGTGGGCCGCCGCGCCCTCCATCAGGACGTCGGCGACGGCCGCGACCGTGCGGGCCTGCCAGGGGTGCAGCCCGGTGCCGGCCACCACCTGGTTGAAGGCGCCCATCGAGGGGCCGCAGTGGACGAGGTAGTCGACCCTGGCGCGCTGGTCGCCCGTCACCGCGAGGCGGAAACCGCGCTCGAAGTAGCCCCGGCACAGCGCGGTCAGCTCCGCCTTCGGGTCCCCGCCGGGCGCCGCGGCCGACGGCAGCTCGCCGCCGAGGTAGCGGTCGAGGACCTGGGTGCGAGTGTCGCTGTCGAGGTCGGCGAGTGAGGTGTGGCGGCGCCACAGGTCGTGCAGCTTCGCGGCCCGGGCGGGGAAGAAGAGGCCGCGCTTCAAGTAGCGGGCGCGGACGCCGAGTTCGAACATCTCGCCCCAGGGCGCGGTGTCGACGTCGTATTCGCGTGCCTCCTGGAGGAGGTCCTTGACCTGGGTGCTGGTGGCCGCCTCCACCGTGCACTGGTTGACCGAGCCGGTCAGCACGAACTCGGCGCCGAGCAGGAACGCCGCCGCGGCCGCCTCCGGCGTGCCGATGCCGCCCGCGCAGCCGACGTGCACCCGGTGGCCGCCGGGCCGGGCGGCCCCGTCGCGCAGCCGGAGCACCGAGGGCAGCAGGGTCAGCAGGTCGGCCGTGCTGCTCAGCCAGCCGCCGTCCGCCTCCACGCACAGGTCGTCGGCCATCGGACGCGCGGCGGCGGCGCGGGCCTCCTCCTCGGTCACCTCGCCGGCCGCGAGCAGCCGGGTGACCAGGTGCTGCGGCGGCGGCGCGAGGAACTCGGCGGCGACGTCGGTCCTGGAGACCTTGGCGATGATCCGCCCGCCCTTGAGGCGGAAGCGGACCAGCGCCGGGGTGATCAGCGGGAAGCCGGAGGCTTCGATCAGATCGACGCCGTGGCGCAGCAGTTGGTCGACCAGGGCGGACTCCTGCTCCGGTGCGCCGTGGCGGTAGAGCAGGTTGACGCCGAAGGCGCCGCCGAGGCCCAGCTCGCCGGTCAGCGCGCGCAGCTGCCGCTCCACCTCGGCCGGCGCGAGGCCGCCGGTGCCGAGGAAGCCGAGCAGCCCGGCCTTGGCCGAGGCGCGCAGCAGGTCGGGGCCGGAGACGCCGCCGTAGAGCGAGCCGACCAGGTAGGCGCGGCGCAGCCCGTAGCGCTCACGGAAGCCGCGGGCGCCCAGGTCGTCGGGGCTGAGCGCGGCGGGGGCAGCGGGGGCAACAGGGGCGGCGGGGGCAGCGCTGGGGACGGTGGGGACGGACGCGATGGGGACGGTCTGCGGCTCAGGCGCGGGCGCGGGCGGCAGGGTCGGGGCGGGCAGCGGCTCGGCGGCGGCCCGGATCTTGGTGACCAGCTTGCCGAGCACCCGCCCCGGTCCCAGCTCGACGAAGTCGAAGTCGCCGAGCCCCATCAGCCGGCGCACCGTCTCGGTCCAGCGGACCGGGGAGGCGATCTGCGCCGTCAGGGTCTGCTTCAGCGCGCCCGGCGCGTACGGCTGGGCGTCCACGTTGGCGAGCACCGGGACGGTCGGCGGGTGCAGCGTGAAGCCGTCCAGGTAGGCGGCGAACTCTGCGGCCGTGTCGCGCATGTAGCGGGAGTGGAAGGGGGCGCTGACGTTGAGCCGCACCGCGCGGGCGCCGGCGGCCTCGAAGGCGGTGCAGGCCGCGTCGATCTGCTCGCCCGGCCCGGAGATCACGAACTGGTCGAGCGCGTTGTGGTTGGCGAGGTCCAGGCCGTCGAGCCCGGACTCGGCGAGCACCCGGGTCACCGTGGCCTCGTCGGTGCCGACCACCGCGGCCATCGAGCCGCCGCCGGCGGCGGCCATCAGCTCCCCGCGCCGGCGCACCAGGTGCAGCCCGGTCTCGAAGTCGAAGACCCCGGCGGCGAAGAGTGCGACGTACTCACCGAGGCTGTGGCCGATCAGGAAGTCGGCGGGCTCGGGGTCCTGGGCCAGCCGGTCCAGGTAGCTCAGGGCGCTCACCACGTAGAGCGCGGGCTGGGTGAACTCGGTGCGGCCGAGCTTGCGTTCGGGGTCGAGGACGCAGAGCTCCTGGATCGGGTAGCCGAGCACCCGGTCGGCGATCGCGGTCTGTTCGGGGAACCGCTCGAACAGCTCCCTGCCCATCCCCCGCTGCTGCGACCCCTGACCTGGGAAACCATAGACCTTCATGCCGCGTGCCTTCCTTGCCGTCTTCGGGGCTGCTGTCGTCGGGGCCGGTGTCTTCGGGGCTGCTGTCATCGGGGCCGGGGACACCGGTGCCGGTGCCGGTGGCTTCGGGGCGGCGAGCCGGCGGGCCCTGGCCGTCACCTCCCGGTCGTGGCCGAACGGGCTGAGCAGCGGCAGCGACCTGGACCGCGCCCCCGCCGGCAGGTTGTTGCGCACGAAGTTGTGCAGCGTGCCGGAGGGGCCGAGGTCCAGGTAGAGGAAGTCGCCGCGGCCCAGCATCCCGGCCATGGTCCGCTCGAACTCGATGGGCAGGCGCGCCACCCGCCAGAAGTGCTCCGCGGTGGCCCGCCCGACCAGGCGGCCGTCCACGCAGGAGACCCACGGGATCCGCGGCGGGGCGAACTCCACGCCGTCCAGGGCTCCCCGGCATTCGTCGAGCACCCGGTCCATCAGGCCGGAGTGGTAGGCGTACTCGACCGGCACCCGCTGGTGCAGCACGTCGGCCGCGCGCAGCGCCGCCTCGGCCCGGGCCAGCGCCTGCTCGGTGCCCGCCACCACGAAGTGGCCCGGGTAGTTGCGGGCGGCCACCTCGCACTCGTGCAGTTCCGGCACCCGGTCCAGCGCCTCGGGCCGGGCGATCACGGCGAGCATGCCGCCGCGCGGGCCGGCCCGCAGGCCGTCGGCCTGCCGGACCAGGACCCGCAGGCACTCCAGCGGGTCGATGCTGCCCGACACGGCCGCCGCCGCGTACTCGCCGAGGCTGGAGCCGAGCAGGTAGTCGGGCTCGATCCCGGCCGCCCGCAGGCTCTCGGCCAGCGCGAGTTCGATCATGACGATCGCCGGGTGGGTGATCCGGGTGTCGGTGAAGGGGTCGTTCTTGCGCTTGGCCGGGTCGAAGAGCCGGGCGAGCACGGACTCGCCCAGGGCCTCGGCGACCACGGCGTCGTAGCGCTGCAGGGCCGTGCGGAACACCTCGTCCTCGTCGAAGAGTTCCTCGCCCATCCGGTAGTACTGGGAGCCCTGCCCGGAGAACATGAAGACCACGGGCAGGGACCCGGTGGGCGGCCCGGCGACGTGGGCCGGACCGACGTGTGCCGGCGGGGTGCGGACCGGCTCGGCGCGCAGCGTCGGCGCGGTCACCGGTAGCTGTCCCAGAACAGGCCCGTGGCGGCGGGCGCCACGGGTTCGCCGGTGCCCCGCACGACCACCCGGCGGTTGAGCTCGGGCTGCGGCAGCGGCGGGCGGGCGCCGCGGTGGCCGGCCGGCGCGGGGCCGAGCAGCAGGTGGGCGTTGGTGCCGCCGTCGGCGAAGCAGTTGATGGCGGCCAGCTCGGCCGTGGCCGGCCAGGGCTGCGCCTGCCTGGGGAAGTACAGCGGGGAGGCGGCCAGGTCGAAGTGCTTCAGCGGTTCCTGTCCGGAGCCGAACGGCACCTGCTCGCGGTGCTGCAGCATCAGCACCACCTTGACGAAGGCGGCGATGCCCTCGGCGGCCAGCGGGTGGCCGATGTTGGGCTTGATCGAGCCGAGCGCCACGGGCTGCGCGGAGCCGCTGCGGTAGACGCCCTCCACCGCCTTGAGTTCGAGCAGGTCGGTGACGGTCGAGCCGGAGCCGTTGGCCTCCACCCAGCCGACGTCCTGCGGCTGGTGGCCGCTGCGGGTCAGTGCCGTCACCATCACCTCCTTCTGCGCCTGGAGGTTGGGCGTGGCCGGGCCCGCGGTGCGGCCGTCGTTGTTGATCGCGATGCCCTTGAGCACCGCGAGCACCCGGTCGCCGTCGGCCTGCGCGGCGGCCAGCGGCTTGAGCAGGACGACGCCGACGCCCTCGCCGAGCACCAGGCCCGCCGCCCGGCTGTCGAAGACGTGGAACTCGGCGCCCGGGTTGAGCAGTCCGCGGCGGCCGAAGACCTGGTGGGCCCGGTCGTCCGCGAGCAGGCTCACCCCCGCGACCACGGCCGACTCGATGTCGCCCGCGCGCAGCGCCTGCACGGCCATGTCCATCGCCACCAGGGCGGAGGAGCAGGCGGTGTCGACCACCAGGCTCGGGCCCTGGAAGTCGAAGAACTGCGAGATGTTGGCGGCCAGGTAGTTCTGCCCGGTGACCACCACCGGGTTCTTGGCCTGCTCCAGCAGCGCGCCGTCCGGGGTGTGGGTGGCCCGGCCGCCGACGTAGACGCCGATCCGGCGGCCCTTCAGCTCGGCCGGACGGTAGCCGGCCTGGTGCACGGCGCGGTGCACCTCCTCCATCAGCAGCAGTGCCTGCGGGTCCATCGCCGCGACGTCCGCCTCGGAGAGCAGGAAGGCCTCCGGGTCGAAGCGCAGTTCCTCGGGCAGCAGGCCGGCGTGGTAGCCGAGCGGGCGGCCGAACCGCCGTTCGGGGATCGGGCGCAGCGCCGAACGGCCCTGGCGCAGCAGCTCCCAGTACGCCTCGGCCGAACCGGCCTCGGGGAACCGGCAGGACAGGCCCACCACCGCGATGTCGCCGGTGGCGCGGGGCTGCTCGGCGGCGGGGCGCGCGGGGGGCTGGGGTGCGGGTGCGGGCGCGGGGGCTGCGACAACGGGGGTGCCCACGCTGCCCGGGGTGCCCACAGTGCCCGCGGTACTCGGGGTGCTCGTGCCGAAGGCGGCGAGCAGCTCCACCGGGTGCTCCTCGGCGAGGTAGGCCGCGAAGCCGTCGACCGTGGGGTACTCCAGCAGCGCCGAGGGGTCGACCGAGACGTCGAGCCGCTTGGCGACGGTCTGGACCAGCTGGGAGACCATGATCGAGTCGATGCCGAAGTCCTGCACCGGCACGTCACCGGTCAGCCTCGCCCGGTCGAACCGGAGGTCCGCCGCGAGGCGGTCCAGCAGCCAGCCGGCCACCGCCGCGATCGCCCCCTGAGCCTCCTTGCCAGCGGCGGGTGTTGCCGCTGCCGGTGCGGCGGCGGGGGTCGGCGCGAGCGCAGCCGCCGCGGCGGGCGCCGAAGCAGCCGGAGCAGCCGGTACCGCCTCCAGCCGACGGGCCGTCAGCCGCTCGGGGCGCCAGTCGGCACCTGCCCTGGCCACCGCGGGCAGCACCACCCGGGCACCGCTCGCAAGCGCCCGGTCCAGCAGGCCGAGCCCCTGCTCGTCCGTCAGGGCGGCCAGGCCCGAGGCCTGGTAGGCGGCGCTGCGCGCCTCCCCCATGCCGGTCTCCTTCCAGCTCGGCCACTGCACGCTGACCAGCGGCAGACCGTACGGGCGGGCCTCGGCGACCGCGTCCAGGTAGGCGTTGGCCATCGCGTAGTCGCTCTGGCCGACCGCGAGCGCGGGCAGCACGGCGGCGACCGAGGAGTACAGCACGAACAGGCTCAGCGGCTCGTCGCGGAAGCACTCCACCAGTGCGTCGACGCCGAGGATCTTCGGGCCGATCACCCGGGCGATGCCGGTCTGCGTCTTGCGCACGAAGGCGGGGTTCTCGAAGTCGGTGAAGCCGGCGCTGTGGACCACCCCGCCCACCGGACCCATCCGGCGCCGGACCTCCGCCAGGGTCTTGGCCAGTGCCTCCGGCTCCTCCAGCGGGACGGCCAGGGCCTCCAGTTCGACGCCCTGCGCGACCAGCTCGGCCAGCGGGCGCAGCTTGCGGCCGAGCGGGCCGTCGGCGGCGATGTGACCGGCCCACTCGGCCCGGGGCGGCAGCGCCTCGCGGCCGGTGAGGACGAGCTTGCGCACGCCGTGCCGGGCGACGAAGTGCCGGGCGGTCAGCAGCCCCAGGCCGCGGGTGCCGCCGGTCACCCAGAGCACGTAACCGGCCGGGAAGCGCGGCTCGCGCTGCCCGCCGTGGCCGCCCTGGGGGAGTTCGCGCAGCTCGGACCGGTGCCGGATGCCGTCCCGGTAGGCGATCTCGGGCAGGTCGCCCTCGGTGGCCAGCTCCTCGGCCACCCAGTGGCACAGCTGCTCGTCCGTGGTCCGCCGCCCGAGGTCCAGGTGGCGCGAGCGCAGGTGGCGGTACTCGCTCTGGAGCATCCGGTACAGGCCCACCCGGGCCGCGCCGCCGAGGCCCACCGGGCCGGCCTGGCCGCTCTCGCCGCCCTCGTCGCTCCCGGTTGCGCGGGAGACCAGCAGCACGGACAGCTCGCGCCGCCCCTGGTCGACCTGGTGTTGGAGCCAGCCGAGCCAGCTCGGCAGCAGGGAGTGGGCGGGCGGCAGCGCCGGGTCGGCGCAGCCGGCCAGGTCGACCACGGCGTCGAACCGGTCCCAGCGGGTGGCGGGGTCGGCGAGTTCCGCGGTGAGCCGTTCGCCGGTCAGCACCTCGGCGGCGGGCAGCAGAGCCGCCAGCCGGGCAGCCAGCGCCTCGGTGCCCGGCACGGCCAGCACGGCGGTGCATCCGGGAAGCGCGGTGCGGGCGGCGGCCGGGGCGGGGACCCACTGCCGGGTCAGCAGCAGCCCCTGGGGGGCGGGTTCGCCCGTGCCCTGGGGGGTCGGCACGGCGCTGGTGGGCCGGGCGGTGGTCGGCGCGACGGTCCTCAGCGCGGCGAGTTCGGCGTCGGCGGCGGCCAGCCAGACCCGGTCGCCCTCGAAGGGGTAGCCGGGCAGCGGCACCCGCCTCGGCCGGGTGCCGGGGTGCAGGGCCGACCAGTCCACCGAGCGGCCCGCGGTCCAGGCCTCGGCGCAGGCGGCGGGCTCGGCGGCCGGTGCCTCGCCCGCGGCCGGGCGGCGCGGGTCGACCACGCCGGTCCAGCTCCCGGCCGGCTGGCCGCCGGCCGCCGACTCCTCCAGTCGGGCGGCGAGTTCCGGCAGGTCGTGGAAGAGCACCGCGAGCCGGTGGGCCATCGCCTCGCGCCCGCTCTGCAGCGTCCAGGCGACCTCGGCGGGTGCGGCCTGGGCCCCCTCGGCGCGCAGGTGGGCCGCCAGGCGGCGGGCCTGCGCGGTCAGGTGGCGGGCGTCCTTGGCGGAGAGCACGGCCAGCTGCGGGCCGGGGGCCGGGACGGACGGTGGCGCCTGCTCGCCGAGGTACTCCTGCAGGATGATGTGGGCGTTGGTGCCGCCCGCGCCGAACGAGCTCACCCCCGCCGTCCTGGGCCGCACCGTGCCGTCCGCGAGCACCCGGCGCGGCCACGGCGCGCCCTCGCGCTGGACCCGGAACGGTGTGGTGGCGAAGTCGATGTTCGGGTTGAGCCGGTCCGCGTGCAGCGAGGGCGCCAGCTCGCCGTGGCGCAGTTGGAGCAGCACCTTGGTGATCGCGGCGATCCCGGCGGCCGACTCGGCGTGCCCGATGTTGGACTTCACCGAGCCGATCGGCAGCTGCTCGGGCAGCTCCTTGCCGAAGGCCCGCAGCATGCCGTTGACCTCCACCGGGTCACCGAGGGCGGTGCCGGTGCCGTGCGCCTCCAGGTAGTCCAGGTCGGCGGCGCTCAGCCGGGCCCGGTCGAGCGCGGCGCGCACCAGGTCGCCCTGCGCCTTGGGGTTGGGCACGCTGTAACCCGCGCCCGCGCCACCGTGGTTGACGCTGGAGGCCTTGACCACCGCGAGGATCCGGTCGCCGTCGGCGAGGGCCGCGTCCAGCCGCTTGAGCAGCACCGCACCGGAGCCCTCGGCCGGCACGTAGCCGGTGCCGCCCTCGCCGAAGCTGCGGCAGCGGCCGTCCTCGGCGAGGAAGCCGCGCTGGGCGAGCTGGAGGAACTTCACCGGGTGGCTGGAGATGTTGACGCCACCGGCCACCGCCACCTCGCAGTCGCCATTGCGGATCGCCAGGCAGGCCTGGTGGATGGTGACCAGCGAGGAGGAGCACATGGTGTCCAGCGCGACGCTGGGCCCGGCGAAGTCGAAGAAGTACGAGACCCGGTTGGCCACCGAGGCGTAGGACGAGGAGGTGGCGAAGCCCGTGCCGCGCAGCGCCTCCTGCACGCCGTAGAGCTGGTAGTGGCCGTACATCATGCCGACGAAGACGCCGGTGCGGGTGCCGCGCAGCTGCTCGCGGGTGTAGCCGGCGTCCTCCAGCAGGTGCCAGACGGTCTCCAGGAAGACCCGCTCCTGCGGGTCGGTGTGCTCGGCCTCGATCTGCGACATCCGGAAGAAGAGCGGGTCGAAGCGGTCGGCGCCGCGTACGAAGCCGCCCCACTTGCCGTAGGTCTTGCCGAAGACGGACTTGTCCGGGCTGTAGAAGCCGTCGTGGTCCCACCGCTCGCCCGGGATCTCCTCCACGCTGTCCCGGCCGGCGCGCAGGTTGCGCCAGAACTCGTCGACGTCGTCGGCCTGCGGGTAGCGTCCGGCGACGCCGATGATGGCGATCTCCTCGCTCCCGGCGGCGGGGCGCAGCGGAGCGGCGAGGGGCGCGGGCGCAGGCTCGGCCACGGGGGCGGCCACGGACGGCGCGACGGGCGCGGGTGCGGCCACGGGCGCTGCGACGGCTTCGGCCACGGGCGCAGGCGCGGGTGCGGCGGCCGGGACGGCGGGCGCGGCGAGCGCCTGCGGGTGCTCGGCCGCCAGGTGGCCGGCCAGCTCACGGACCGTCACGTACTCGAAGAGCAGGGTCTTGGAGAGCGGCCCGAAGTGTTCCTCCAGCCGGCGCACCAGGCTCATGGTGATCAGCGAGTCCACGCCGTACTGGTCGAAGGACTCCGTGACGGTGATCTCCGTCTCGGGGAGCTTCAACTCCTCGGCCAGCAGCCGCAGCAGCAGCTGCTCGGCCTGTACCTGCGCGTCGCCCGAGGCCTGCGGCGCGGCGGCCGGGCCCGCCGTCGGCCGGGCCCGGCCGCCCTCCAGGGCGGCCAGGATCCGCGCCGGGTCGCCCGGGGCGAGCAGCAGGTGCGACGCGCCGCCGGCCAGCGCGCGCTCCAGCGCCGCCAGGCCGGGAGCGGTGCGCAGCGGGCGCATGCCGAGCACCCGGGTCATGTACTCCTCGGCGGCGGCGTCGATCCGCATGCCGCCGTCCGCCCAGACCGGCCAGGCCGCGGAGAGGGTGCGGCCCCGCCGGGCGCCACTGTGGCGCTGCCGCTCGCGCTCGGCGGCGAAGTGGTCCAGGAAGGCGTTGGCGAAGGCGTAGTCGCTCTGGCCGATGTTGCCGAACGCGGCGGCTGCGGAGGAGAAGAGCACGAAGTGCGCCAGCGGCTCGTCCTTGGTCGCCTCGTCGAGCAGCACCGTGCCCTGCACCTTGGCGGCCAGGACGGCATCCGTGTCCGCCCGCTCCTTGCGCTGGAGCAGGCCGTCGCGCAGCACTCCGGCGGCGTGCAGGACGCCGCCGACCGCGCCGTGGTCGCGGCGGGCCCCGGCGACCAGCGCGCGCACCTGGGCGGCGTCGGCGAGGTCGGCCTGCACGAAGGTGGCGCCGATGGCCGCGATCCGCTCCCGCGTCCGCGCGTCGGGCGTGCGGCGGGCAGCGAGCACGATCGCGTCGGCGGGCAGCCCGGCGGCGCGCCGCACGCCGGCCAGGTGCTCGGCGAGCAGCAGCCCGAGTGCACCGGTGCCGCCGGTGATCAGCTGGGCGCCGGGGCCGGTGAACGCCGCGCCGGTGGCGGCGGGCAGCTCGACCTGTCGCCAGGCGCGCCGGGTCCGGCCCAGCTCGCCGATCCGTACCTCGGGCTCGCCCTCGGCGCCGAGTTCGGCCACCACCGCCTCGGCGAGGGAGCCGGTCGCGACCGCCAGCACGCCGAAGTCGACGGCCGGGTGCTCCAGCCGCACCGAGCGGGCGAAGGCGGCCATCGCCGGGTGGACCGGCGAGGCGGCGGGGTCGCGGTGGACGTAGAGGTGGCGCAGCGCGCCGCGCCGCTCGCGCTGCCAAGCCTGGAGGAAGGCCAGCGCGGCGTGGAAGCCGGTCTCCAGCGCGCTGCCGGGCTCGCGCTGCTCGCCGGCCAGCTGCACCACGTGGACCGGGCCGTGCTGCCCGGCCCGCACCGCGGCCGCGGCGTCGAAGCCGGCGCCCAGCTCGATCCGGTGGGTGGTCACCCCCAGCTCGGCCAGCGCGGCGCCGACCGCGATGCCCTGGGAGCCGGCGTCCAGCAGCAGCACGGTGCCGGTGAGCTCGCGCCGGGCGGCCTCGGCGGGCTGCCAGTGGGGCTCGAAGGCGGCCACCGCGTCCACCGGCGGCCGCACGGGCACCGCGCGCAGCGTGAAGTCCTCGATCGCGGCGACCACCTGGCCGCTCCCGTCGAGCAGCGTCACGTCGAAGCCGAGCGTGCCGGGCGGCACCGGGCGCCGGGCGCGGGTGGCGTGGGCGTGCACCTGTTCCGGCAGCCGGCCGTACAGGCGCACCGAGCCCAGCGAGTACGGCAGGTAGGGCACCGGGACGGCGGGGTCGCCGGCGCCGGGGGCCAGCCGGCCCGCGGTCTGCAGGGCCGCGTCGAGCAGCGAGGGGTGGAAGACGTAGGCGTCCGCGTCCGCGCGGCGCTCCGCGGGCAGTCGCAGCGTCGCCAGCACCTCGTGCTCGCCCTCGGCGAGTTCCTCGATCACCTGGAAGCTCGGGCCGTAGGCGAAGCCGAGCCGGGTGAAGGCCTGGTAGCACTCCGCGCCGGGGTGCACCCGGGTGCAGCGGGCGCGCACGCCCGCCAGGTCGACCGGGGCGGGGCGCTCGGCGGGCCCGGGCTCGCCGAGCAGCAGGGTGCCGCGCGCGTGCACCGGGGCACCGTCGCCGGCACCGGCCACCTCGAAGGCCGTCCCGGTGAGCCTGACCTCCAGCCGGTGCTCGCCACCGGCGGGGAGGCGGACCGGGCTGGCCCACACCAGGCCGTCGACACCGCGCACCGGCCGTTGTCCGGCGGCCAGTTCGCCCGCCAGGCGGGCCATCTCCAGGTAGGCCACGCCGGGCAGCACCAGCTCGCCGCCGACCACGTGGTCGCGCAGGTAGAACTCCTCGCCGGTGAGCGTCTTGGCGTACACCTGCTGCCCGGCGGTGGAGCGGTCGGCGTCCAGCAGGGTCGGGTGCAGCCGGGCGGGCGCCCCGTCGGGGGCCTGCGCCGGGGTGACCCAGTGCCGGGTGCGGGCGAACGGGTAGGCGGGCAGGTGCACCCGGCGGCGCGCGGCGCCCTGGTGCAGGGCGGCCCAGTTGACCTCGGCGCCCGCCAGCCAGGCGTCCGCGAGGCTGCTCAGATCGCCCGGGTCCCCGGTCGCGGCGGCCGGGACGTCGGCGGCGGCGCGCTCGGCCCGTCCTGTGCGCACCGAGGACGGGCGCCCGGCCAGGTGCTCGGCCAGCTCGGTGCGGAGCGCGGCGGTGCCGTGGGCGACCACGGCGAGCCGGTGGGCCATCGGCTCGCGGCCCAGCTGCAGGGTGTGGGCGAGGTCGGCCGGGTGGACCTGCTGCCCGGCCAGGTGGTCGGCGAGCCGCTGGGCGGTCAGCCGCAGCGCCTGCGGGTCACGGGCGGAGAGCACGAACAGCTGCTCCGCGGCCTGCTCCGCACGGATGTCCGGCACGGTCGGTTCCTCCAGGACGAGGTGCGCGTTGGCCCCGCCGAAGCCGAAGGAGCTGACCCCGCCGCGGCGCGGCAGCTCTCCTCCGGCCTCGTCGCGCGGGCGCGGCCAGGGTCGGGCGGTGGCGGCGACCTCGAACGGGCCGCCGTCCAGCTCCAGGTAGGGGTTCTGCTCCTGGAAGTGCAGGCTGGCCGGGATCGTGCCGTGCCGCAGCGCGAGCGCGACCTTGAACAGCCCGGCGATGCCCGCGGCGGCCTCCAGGTGACCGATGTTGGTCTTGACCGAGCCGATGGCGCAGCCGGCCGCCGGGGCCGGGCCGCGCTCGGCGCGCAGCCGGCGGAAGGCGGTGCTCAGCCCGGTGGTCTCGATCGGGTCGCCCAGCGCGGTGCCGGTGCCGTGCGCCTCGATGTAGCCGACGGTCGCGAGCGGCACGCCGGCGGCCCGGTAGGCCTCGACCAGCAGGTCGGCCTGGGCGTCGGGGTTGGGGGCGGTGAGCGAGGTGCTGCGCCCGCCGTGGCCCAGCGCGACCGCCTTGATCACCGCGTGCACCGCATCGCCGTCGCGCCGGGCCCGGTCGTTCGCCTTGAGCAGCACCACGCCGGCGCCCTCGCCGCGCACGTAGCCGTCGGCCCGGGCGTCGAAGGCCTTGCACCGGCCGTCGGGGCTGAGCATCTCGCCCTGGCTGAGCGCCTCGTAGACGCCCGGCGCCAGGATCAGGCTCACTCCGCCGGCGATCGCCAGGTCGCAACTGCCCTCGCGCAGTGCGGCGCAGGCCTGGTGGACGGCGGTCAGCGAGCCGGAGCAGGCCGTGTCCACGGCGATGCTCGGGCCGCGCAGGTCCAGCAGGTAGGAGACCCGGTTGGGGATGATGGAGAGCGCGGCGCCGGTGAGGGTGTGGCCCTCGGTGCCGCGCCCGGCGGCCCGCTGCACCTCCAGGTAGTCGGAGTTGGTGACCGCGACGAACACGCCCACCCGCTTGCCGGCCAGTTCGGAGGGGCGGTAGCCCGCGTCCTCGATCGCCGACCAGACCACCTCCAGCATCAGGCGCTGCTGGGGGTCCATCAACTCGGCCTCGCGCGGGGAGATCCCGAAGAACGCGGCGTCGAAGCGGTCGACGTCGGGGGCGAAGCCGCCCCAGCGGGAGCGGGAGCGCGGCTGGTCGCGCCAGTCCCAGCGGTCGGCGGGGATCTCGCCGACCAGGTCGTCGCCGGCGGCCAGGTGCTGCCAGAACTCCTCGAGGTCGGCGGAGCCCGGCAGGCGCCCGGCCATGCCGATCACCGCGATGTCCTCGGGGCGGCCCGGCTGCGCGGGTTCGCGGACGGGCTCGGGGGCGGCGACCGTCGCCCCGGCCGGAGCGGGCGCGCTGCCGAACCGGGCGGCCAGCTCGGCCCGGTGGTGCTCCCACAGGTGCTCGGCCAGCGCGAGCAGGGTGCCGCGGCGGTAGAAGAGCGTGGGGTAGACCTCGATGCCGTACGCCTTGCGCAACTCGGCGCTGAGCGCGGTGAAGGTCACCGAGTTCATGCCCACCTCGCCGAGCGGGGTGCGCGCGCCGATCTCCTCCGGGCGCGCCTGGACCAGACCGGCGACCAGCCGGGCCAGGTCGGCCACCAGTGCCTGCAGCCGCTCGCCGGGGCCGCCGACGGCCTCGGCGGCGGGGTGCGGCTCGCCGGCGCCCACGGCGCCGAAGGCGGCCCGCAGCTCGGCGGGCGACAGGCCCGCGAGCCGCACCCGGTCCACCTTCTCGTTGAGGGTGCGGGGGAAGCCGGTCACCCGGATCAGCGCGTCGGGCAGCATGTGCTCCGGCAGCCAGGCCGCCAGCTGCTCGCGGGTCGGCTCGGCGGCGCCGTCGGCGAGCAGGTAGGCGGCCAGCAGCGCGTGGTTGCCGCCGCCCAGGTCACGGGCGACCACCACGGCCTCGCGCACGCCGGGCAGGCGGCGCAGGGTCGCCTCGATCTCCTCCAGCTCCACCCGGAAGCCGCGCACCTTGACCTGGGAGTCGATCCGGCCCAGGTACTCGATCCGGCCGTCGGGCAGCCGGCGCACCAGGTCGCCGGTGCGGTACATCCGCGCGTCCGGGTCGCCCGCCCACGGGTCGGGCAGGAAGCGCTCGGCGGTCAGCTCGGGGCGGCCGAGGTAGCCGTCGGCCACCCCGTGGCCGCCGATGTGGAGCTCGCCGGCCACCCCGGTCGGCACCCGGCGGCGTGCGCTGTCCAGCACGTGCAGCACGGTGTTGGCGATCGGGGTGCCGATGGTCACCCGCTCGCCCGCCGCCAGCCGGCTCGCCGCCGACCAGATGGTGGTCTCGGTGGGCCCGTAGAGGTTCCACACCGCGCGGTTGCCGGCCAGCAGCGCCTGGGCGGTGTCGCCGGAGAGCGCCTCGCCGCCGCACAGCACGGTGAGGTCGGCGCTGCCCTGCCAGCCGGCGGCCAGCAGCATGCTCCAGGTCGCCGGGGTGGCCTGGACGACGGTGGCGGCGGAGCGCTCGACGGCCGCCCGCAGCCGCAGGCCGTCCCGGGCGGTCTCGGTGGCCACCAGCTCCACCGTGCCGCCGCTGATCAGCGGCAGGTAGAGCTCCAGGCCCGAGATGTCGAAGCAGACCGTGGTCAGCGCCAGCAGCGTGTCCGCCGGGCCGAAGCCGGGCTCCCGCGCCATCGACCAGAGGAAGTTGGTGAGCGCCCGGTGCGGGACCCGCACGCCCTTGGGCCGGCCGGTCGAGCCGGAGGTGTAGATGACGTAGGCGGTGTCCGCGGGCCCGGCGGGGCCGGGCGAGGGGGCGGCGGGCGGCTGCACGTCCGCCCGGTCCACCAGCAGCCGGGGCACCGCGCCGTGGTCGCCCTGGACGGTGGAGTGGGTGAGCATCAGGTGCAGCCCGGCGTCCTCGGCCATGTAGGCCAGGCGCTGCGCCGGGTAGGCGGGGTCGAGCGGGACGTAGGCGCCACCGGCGGCCTGCACGGCGAGCAACGCCACCGGCAGGTCGGCGTCGCGCGGCAGCAGGACGCCCACGGTACGGCCGCGGCCGACCCCGGCGGCCGTCAGGCGCCCCGCCAATGCCACTGTCCTGTCCGCCAGCTGACGGTACGTCAGTTCGGTGTCCTGGTAGCGGACGGCCACCGCGCCGGGGCGGGCCTCGGCCTGGCGCCGCACCAGCTCCCAGACCAGGGTGTCGGCCGGGTAGTCGGCGGCGGCGGGCGGGGCCAGCTGCTCGCGCTCGGCCGCGGTGAGCAGCTCCAGCTCGCCGACGGTGGTCCCGGGCGCCCGCACCGCGTCGGCGAGCAGGGTGGCGAAGTGCTCGCCGATCCGCTCGACGGTGGCGGCGTCGAACAGCTCGGGGTCGTACTTGAGCGAGTAGCGGCAGCCCTCGGCCTGCTCGACCACCTCCAGGGTCAGGTCGAACTCGCCCTCCTGGTGGACGCCTTCCACCGGGCCGAGCACCAGGGCCCGGCCCGGGTCGGCGGCCTGCGCGCCGCGGGTCCAGTTCTGGAAGTAGAAGGCCACGTTGAACGGCGCACCGGAGGCGGGGTCCGCGCGCCGCAGCTCCTCGGCGAGGGTGATCAGCGGGTAGGCGCTGTGCTCCAGCGCGCCCAGGGTGGTCCGGTGGACCCGGCGGACCAGGGCGCGGAAGGGCTCCTCGCCCTCGATCCGCTCGGCCAGCACCACCATGTTCATGAAGTAGCCGAGCACGTCCTCGTAGCCACCGGCCGGACGGCCCGCGGTGGGCGTGCCGACCGCGATGTCGCCCTGGTCGCTGTAGCGGTGCAGCAGCGCGAACCAGCCCGCCAGCAGGACGCCGAAGAGCGAGACCTGCTCGGCCGCGGCCAGCGCGCGGGCCTGCTCGGCCAGTGCCGCGGGCAGGTGGCCGTCCACACTGGCGCCCCGGAAGCCGGGCACCGGCGGGCGCGGGCGGTCCAGTGGCAGCGGCACGGTGGTCCGCCGGCCGCGCAGCCGCTCCACCCAGTACTCCCGCAGGCGCTGCCCCTCGGCGCTCGCCAGCAACTCGCGCTGCCAGGCCGCGAAGTCGGCGTAGCTGCGGGCGGGCCGATCGGCGGGCAGCAGGCGGCCGGCGCGGACCGTGCGGTAGCCCTGCTCCAGCTCGGCCAGCAGCAGGGCGATGGAGACCCCGTCGAAGACCAGGTGGTGGAAGGCGAGCAGCAGCGCCTGGCGGCCGTCGCCGAGGGTGTAGAGGGTGGCGCGCAGCAGCGGGCCCTCGGCGAGGTCGAAGGTGCGGCGCAGCTCGGTGCGCATCCGGGCCAGCACCTCCTGCTCGTCGACCGAGGTCAGGAAGACCTGCTGGAAGGGCAGTTCGGGCTCAGCGGCGATCCGGACGAACGGCCCGTCAGGGCCGGTGCGCACGCTCGCCCGCAACTCCTCGTGGCGGTCGAGCAGGTCCTGCAGGACCACCCGCAGGGCGAGCACGTCGAGGTCGCGGTCGAGCCAGAGGGCGAGCGGCAGGTTGTAGGCGTAGTTGCCGGGGGCGATCTGCTCGATCACCCACAGTGCGCGCTGCCCCTCGGAGAGTTGATGGACCGTCAGATCGAGGTCCTGGCGCTCCCGGCGCGGGCGCAGCACGAGCTCGGCGGCCACGGCGGCGGGGGCGGCCATCGGGGCCGCAGCGGGTGCGGGGACGGCGGGTACGGGGACGGCGGGCGTGGCGGCGGGTGCGGCCTCGGCAGTGGCGGGCGCGGGGGCGGGCGCGGCCTCGGGCGTGGTGGCCGGGACGGCGTCGGCCAGCCAGCCGGCCGCCAGGTGGGCGGCCAGCTCGCGCAGCGTCGGGCGCTCGAAGAAGTCGCCGAGCGGCACGCTGACCCCGAAGGCGTCGTCCACGGCGGAGACGATCTTCATGCCGCTGAGCGAGTCGAATCCGTAGTCGGCGAGCGGGCGGTCGGGGTCGATCCGCTCCTCCAGCTTGAGGACCCGCTCCACCAGCTCCCGCAGCCGCTCGCCGACGGTGTCGGCGGCAGCGGCAGGAGCGGCGGCGGGGGCGGTGCCCGCCTGGGCGTCGGCGGTCTCGCCCGGCGCGGCAGCGGCGACGGTCGGCACCGCGCCCAGCACCACCCCGTCGCTCTCGGCGACCAGCACGGTCTGGCCCAGCTCGGCGCGGTCCGCGCCCAGCGCCCGGACCTGGGTGTAGCCCTCCTCGTGCAGCAGACGGGCCCAGCCCTGCGGCGAGGCCAGCGGCGAGTCGGGCATCCGCAGCTCGCCGTCGTCGAAGACCCACCAGCCCTCCAGCACGCCGCCGCCGATGGTCAGCAGCGGGCGCACCGAGGTCAGCTCGTTGAGCACCAGCCAGCCGCCGGGGCGCAGCAGCGCCTTGGCCCGGCGCAGGGTGGCCCGCAGGTTCCTGGTGGCGTGCACCACGTTGGTGGCCAGCACGATGTCCGCCGAGGCCGGCTCGAAGCCCTGCTCGGCGAGCTCCCGGTCCAGGTTGAGCACCTGGAAGCGGGTGAACGGGTAGCGCTCGGCGAAGCGCTCGCGGCCGAACTCCAGGAAGCGCGGCGAGATGTCGGTGAAGGTGTAGCCGACCCGGCCCGGGTGCTCGGCCAGCGCCGGCAGCACCCGCTCGCTGGTGGCGCCGGTGCCGGCGCCCAGCTCGACCACCTGGATCGTCGCCGCGGCCGGCAGCTGCGGCAGCCGCAGGTCGAGGAAGCAGCGGACCGTCTCGCGCACCAGCAGATTGAAGGAGTCGGTGAGCGGGTTGCCCTTGTAGAAGTTCTGCACCAGCTTCATCGAGGAGCCGGGGAACATGATCTCGGTGGCGCCCACCTCGCCGCGCAGGATCTGCGGATAGGCCTCCAGGAAGAGCCGGTTGAGGGTGACCGTCGGCTCGATGTCCGGGTAGGCGGTGGCCAGCCGGTCGAACTCGGCCGTCCAGCCGGCCGCCGCCGTGGCCTGGTCGACCGCGTCGACGGCGGCCGTGGTGGTGACCTGTTCGCCGTCCCGGGCCAGGAAGCCGGCCCCGGCCAGGATGTTGAGCAGCGCCTCGTGCAGCCGCTGGAACCGGCCCTGGATGCCGAGGGCGCCGCGCAGGTGCTCGCTGTGGTGCCGCTCGCCGGAGCGCCGGAAGACGCCCATCCGCTGGTAGACGCCGAGCAGCATGGGGGCGGAGACCGCCTCCAGCTCCTGGTAGCCGGCGATCACCCGGGCGGCGGCGGGGTCGGTGGCGGTGCCCGCGCCCAGTCGGGCGGCGGCACCGGCGAGGGCGGCCGGGTGGCCGCCGCCGTACGACTCGCCGTCGAGCGCCGGGTCGTGGCCCATCGCCTCCAGGGCACGGCGGTTGGCCCGGATCGGCATCGCCTGCGGCAGGCCGCTGCCCAGGATCCGCCGCACGGCGGCGATCCCCTCGGCGGCGCTGAAGCCGCTGATGCCCAGGCCCGCGAAGATCTCCGCGAGGCCGGGCTGGGCCCCGGAGCCGACCTGGCCCCAGTACCCCTGGTTGATCACGGTGACCGGGAAGTCCAGGCGCTCGCGCAGGAAGAGCGCGTAGGCGTCCTCGGTGGCCGAGGCGCAGATGTAGGCGCCGTTGCCCGCGAAGCTGCCGAAGGAGCCGGCCGAGGAGAAGTAGGCCAGGAAGTCGGGCGACTGCCCGGCGAGGGCGGCGGCGAGCACCGCCGCGCCCTCGGTCTTCACCTTGGTCGCGGCGGTGAAGGAAGCCTCGTCGAGGTCGGCCAGGGTGTGGTTGTCGAAGACCATCGCCGCGTGCGCCACCCCGTGCAGGGCGCCGAAGCGGCGGTGCGCCTCGGCGACTGCCGCCGTCAGGTCGGCGGCCGAGCAGGCGTCGCCGCGCAGGTGCGCGACCTGCCCACCGGCGGCCTGAATCGCGGCCACCGCGGCCTGCTGCTCGGCCGTCAGCGCGCCGCGGCTGAACCAGAGCAGCTTGGCGCGGTGGCGCCGGGCCAGGTGCAGGCTCAGCTCCTGGGCGATGCCGCCGGTGCCGCCGATCAGCAGATAGACGCCGCCGTCCCGGAAGACCGGTCCGCTCTCGGGCAGTTCGACCTTGCCCAGGCGGCGCAGGTAGCGCACCCCGCCGCGCAGGGCCGCCGTGCGGCCGGTGCCGTCCAGGGGCTCGGCCAGGATCGCGTCCAGCAGCGGGCGGAGGGCCTCGGACGCCGTCCGGCCGTTGAACTCCTCGGAGGCGAAGTCGAGTCCGGCCACCCGCAGTTCGGGGCGCTCCTTCGGGGCGACCTGCAGCAGACCGTGCAGACCGGCGCCGAAGGGGTTGCGCACCGGGCTGCCCGCCACCGGGTGCACGTCGCTGGTGACCGCCACCACCCGGTCGACCGCCGCGGCCCGCAGCAGGTGGAAGAGGGCGTGGGAGCCGTAGCGCAGCTGCTCGGCCGCCTGCTCGGCGCCGAGCCCGTCGGTCACCCCGGCGCCGGCCGCACCGAGGTGGAGCACCAGGTCGGCGCGGGCGGCCGCGGCCAGCCAGACCTGCGTGGGCTGCTCGTCCAGCCGGACCAACTCCACCCGGGCGTCCGGCTGGTGGGCCGCGAGGGCCTCGCCCAGCCAGCGCGAGGTGGCGGTCACCAGGGCGACGATCCGCTGCCCAGGACGCGCGGGCTCGGCGGCGGGCGCCTGGGCCCGCACCCAGAGCGGGCGGTAGAAGTCGGGCAGCTCCTCGGCCACCGGCTCGGCTGTCGGCTCGGCCACGGCGCCGGCGACGGCGGGGAGTTGGGGGATCCAGTAGCGCCGCCGGGCGAACGGGTAGCCGGGCAGCTCGATCCGGCGGGCCGCCGCGGGCGTGATCCGCGCCCAGTCGACCCCGGCGCCGGTCACCCAGCGCTCGGCCACCGCGGCCAGGTCGCGCCGGGCCACCGCCTGCTCCAGCGCGGCGGCTTCGGGCCCGGCGAGCTCGATCCGGGCGCGGGCGGCCCGGCCGGTGCTGACCCGGCCCTGCTGTGTTCCGGTCCCGGCGGCGTAGCCGGCCAGCACCTCGGCGGCCTCGGCCGCCGAGCGGGCGACCAGGGCCAGGCGGAACTCGTACGGGGTGCGGCCCGCCTGCAGGGTGTGGGCGACATCGGCCAGCCGCAGGTCCGCGTCCTCGGCCGCCGGCCCGGCGTCGGCGTCGGCCGAGGAGGCGGCCAGTGCCGCGGCCAGCGCGCCGATGGTGTCCGCACTCGTCGCGGCGGCCGTCAGCTCGGTGCCCGACTCGGCGGCCAGCAGCGCGTGGTAGCGGGCGAGCTCGGCCACGCCGAAGCCGCAGTCGGCCAGTTCGGTGCCGAGGTCCAGGAACTCCACGGCCACGCCCACGGTTTCGGCGGCCAGCCGCAGGCAGAGCCGCTGGGCGCGGGCAAGCCCTCGGTGCTCCGGGTCCTGGGCCGGCCGGCCCGGCACGGTGGCCCGGCCCAGGAAGGCCGCCAGGTCCGCCGCGCTCGCCCGCAGCCGGTCCTCGCTCTTGGCGGAGAGCACCAGCAGTTGCTCCGACCCGGCCGCCACCGGCTCGGGCGCGCCGACCGGCAGGTACTCCTCCACGACCACACAGGCGTTGGCGCCGCCGCCGCCGAAGGAGCTGACCACGGCGCGCAGCGGCAGGCGCTCGGTGGCGCCGTCCGCGTCCGGGCGCTCCAGGTGCACCCAGGGCTGCAGGGTCTGCTGCACCTCGAAGGGGGTGCGGGCGAAGTCGATCTCCGGGTTGCGGCGCGCCGAGTGCAGCGAGGGCACCAGCAGCCGGTGCCGGAACTGCAGCAGCACCTTGGTCAGGCCAGCGATGCCCGCCGCCGACTCCAGGTGGCCGATGTTGGACTTGACCGAGCCGACCGCGACGGCGGGCCGCTCCCGGTCGGACGCGGGGTCGATCCGCCCGCCGAAGGCCTCCAGCAGCCCGGCGATCTCGATCGGGTCGCCCAGCGGGGTACCGGTGCCGTGCGCCTCCACGTAGCCGACGGTCTCGGCGGCCACCTGGGCGCGCTCCAGCGCCGCGCGGATCACCGCGGTCTGCGCAGCCGCACTCGGCACGGTGTAACCGCCGGTCTTGCCACCGGAGTTGATGCTTGATCCACGGATCACCCCGAGCACCCGGTCGCCGTCGGCCAGCGCCTTGGCCAGCGGCTTGAGCAGCACCGCGCCCACGCCCTCACCGTCGACGAAGCCGTCCGCGTCCGCGCCGAAGCTCTTCAGCCGGTCGTCGTGCGCGATCATCCCGCGCTGCGCCAGGGTGCGCAGGTGCATGGGATGCAGGATCAGGTTGACGCCGCCCGCGATCGCCGCCGCGCACTCGCCGGTGCGCAGGCTCTCGCAGGCCAGGTGGATCGCGGTCAGCGAGGCGGAGCAGGCGGTGTCCACCGCGAGGCTGGGGCCGGTGAAGTCGAAGGTGTAGGAGACCCGGTTGGCGATCGACCAGTGGTTGGAGTGCGCGTCGCTCGGCACGCCCAGCGCGTTCGCCTCGCCGCCCATCCACTCGTAGTTGCTGTTCATCACGCCGACGAAGACGCCCACCCGGCCCTGGGCCGCGAGGGTGGCGGCGGGGTAGCCGGCGTCGTCCAGGGTGGCCGCCGCGGTCTGCAGGAAGAGGCGCTCCTGCGGGTCCATCGCCTCGGCGTCGGCGGGCGAGATCTGGAAGAAGAGCGGGTCGAACTTGTCGACGTCGTCGATGAATCCGGCCCATTTGCTGTAACTGCCGCGCACGCCGCTGGGATCGAAGTGCGCGTCGGCGTCCCAGCGGTCGGCGGGCACCTCCCGGATGCAGTGCCGGCCGGCGAGCAGGTTGTCCCACAGCTCGCCGACCGTCCCGGCCAGCGGGTAGCGGCCGGCGACACCGACGATCGCCACGCCCTCGCTCGCCGGGGCCGGGGTACCGGCACCCCGGGCCAGCAGGCTCAGCAGCAGCTTCCGCTTGTCGTCCACAGTTCTCTCTCTCACAGGGTCATCGGGCGCGGGGTCAGCGGGCCCGGTGTCTACCGCCGCTGGGACGACGGGTGGGGAAGCCGGAGGGGCGGGGGCAGGGTGTGTCTCATCATTCGCGCGCCCGGCGGGAATGATGAGACACGGCCTAGTCCTGCCGGGCCGCGGCCCGCTGGGCCCGCCGGGAGGTGCGGGTGGCGGGGGCCGCCGCCCCGGGCTGCGGGCCGGGGGCGAAGCCCATCAGCTCGGCAAGGTTGTCCACGAAGCTGCGGATGGTCGGGAACTCGACGAAGGAGGTGGCCGGGACGGCGAAGTCCAGCTCCTCGCCGAGCCGGGCGACCACCTCGATCAGCACCAGCGAGTCCAGGCCCAGGTCGAAGAGGTTGGTGTCCAGGGCCGCCAGGTGGCGCCCGCCGAGCACCTTGCCGATCCCCTCGACCAGGTAGTCGGTGACCAGCTCCACGTTCTGCTGCCGGTCCTCGGGATCGAACCTGGCGATCAGCCGCTCGGCGTCCGCGGGCGCGGCGGCGGTGGTGTGGGCGCCGGGCTCGACCCAGTGCCGGCGCCGCTCGAAGCGGTGGGTGGGCAGCGGCACCCGGCGGATCTCGCTGCCCTCGTGCACGGCCGCGAAGTCGAGCTCGGCTCCGAGCACCCACTGCTGCCCGGCCAGGGTCAACAGGTGTGCCAGACCGCCCGGTTCACCGGCCGCGGGGGTCAGCGCGACGGGGTGCCGACCGGCCTCGGCGAGCAGCTCGGCGAGGCCCTCGGTCACCCGTCCGGCGGCGGTCCAGCTGCCGGGTAGCAGGCTCTCCTCCTCGGTCAGCCAGCGACCGGTGCCCGGCGCGAGCACCGGCAGCCGCGGCGCCTGCGGCCGCAGCGGCGCGCCGCCCTCGGCCAGGGCCAGCGCCTCGGCGAGCGGCAGCGCCTGGGAGAGCGCCGCCGCCACGGCCAGGCCGGTGCCGCCGGGGGCCAGCCCGGCGGGCTCCACGCCCCAGGCCAGCAGGGTCCGGGCGAGCGCGTACTCGTGCACGAAGCCGGCCCGCGGGCCGCCCTCGCCCAGCAGCGCCTCGGCCGCACCGGGCCGGCCCAGCGCGCCGGCGCAGGCGTCGACTGCCGTGCGGTACTGCGGCACCGCCTGGTACAGCTCCGCGCTGTCCGCGGGCTCGGCCGCGGCGCCGGTCAGCACCAGCACGGGGGCGGTCGGCTCGCGGCCCACCACGCCCTGGCGCAGCTGCTCCTCGTCGCCCAGTGCCAGCGCCATGGCGGCCTGCCGGGTGCCGCGGGCCACCAGCGCGAGCCGGTGCGGGTGGCTGCGCCGGCCCAGGCCCAGGGTCTGCGCCACCGCGCCCAGGTCCAGCTCGCGGTGCTGCTTGAGATGGCGGCCCAGCGCCGCGGCGGCCTGCTGCAGGGCGGCCTCGGAGCGGGCGGAGAGGACCAGCAGCTCGCAGTCGCGCCCGCGCGGGGCGGCGGTCCTGGCGGGGGGCTCCTGCAGCACCACGTGGGCGTTGGTGCCGCCGATCCCGAAGGAGCTGACCCCGGCCAGCCGCGGCCCGTCGGCGGCCGGCCAGGCGGTGGCCTCGGTGTTGACGAAGAACGGGCTCGCGGCGAAGTCGATGTCGGGGTTGGGCGCGGTGTAGTGCAGGCTCGGCACCAGGGTGCCGTGCTCCAGCATCAGCGCGGTCTTGATCAGGCCGGCCAGGCCGGCGGCGGTGTCCAGGTGGCCGATGTTGGTCTTCACCGAGCCGAGCGCGCAGAAGCCGGTCCGGTCGGTGCCCTGGCGGAAGGCCTCGGTGAGCGCGGCCACCTCGATCGGGTCGCCGAGCGGGGTGCCGGTGCCGTGCGCCTCCACGTAGCCGATGCCGTCCGGCTCGACGCCGGCCACCTCCTGGGCGTCGGCGATCACCTCGGCCTGCCCGGCGATGCTCGGCGCGGTGTAGCCGGTCTTGTGCGAGCCGTCGTTGTTGACCGCCGAGCCCTTGATGACCGCGTGGATCCAGTCGCCGTCGGCCAGCGCCTCCTTGAGGCGCTTGAGCACCACCACGCCGGCGCCGCTGCCGATCACCGTGCCCTGGGCGTTCGCGTCGAAGGCCCGGCAGTGGCCGTCCGGCGAGAAGATCATGCCCTCCTGGTACTGGTAGCCCTGCTGCGAGCCCAGGTGCACCGCGCCGACCAGGGCCAGCTCGCACTCGCCGCTGAGCAGCGCCAGGCAGGCGGTGTGCACGGCGACCAGCGAGGTGGAGCAGGCGGTGTTGACGTTGATGCTGGGGCCGCGCAGGTCGAGCTTGTAGGAGACCCGGGTGGCCAGGAAGTCCTTGTCGTTGGCCAGCATCAGCCGGTAGTGGTCGATGGAGTTGGCGGTCCGGTAGCGCTCGCCGAGGTTGTGCAGCAGGTAGGTGTTCATGCCCGCACCCGCGTAGACGCCGATGTGGCCCTCGGTGTGCTCCGGGTCGTAGCCGGCCCGCTCCAGGGCCTGCAGCGCGCACTCCAGGAAGATCCGGTGCTGCGGGTCGAGGATCTCGGCCTCGTCGTGGGTGAACTGGAACAGCTCGGAGTCGAACAGGTCGACGTCGGGGATGGTCTGACCGGCCTTCACGTAGCGCGGGTCGGCCAGTCGCTCGGCGGGCACGCCCGCGGCGAGCAGCTCCTCGTCGGTGTAGCGGGTCAGCGTCTCGCGGCCCTCGCGCAGTACGTCCCAGAAGCGCTCGACCGAGTCGGCGCCGGGGAAGCGGCAGACCATGCCGATGATCGCGACATCGGAGTCGGAAACAGTCATGACGGGATTCCCTTCGCTTCTCAGCTGAGCGTGATGCCGAGGTCGGCGGCGACCGAACGCATGTCGAGGAAGCTCTGGGCCACGAAGCGGGCGGCGTCCTCGGAGGCGTCCATCCGCTGGAACACCTCCACCAGCGTGGCCTCGTGGTCCGCCCGGCTGCCCTCGCCGGCGGCGATCGCCCGCACCACCTCGCCCAGCTTCGACTCCACGTCGGCGAGGTCGAGCGAGCGGGGGAACTTGATGCTGAAGGTGTTGCGGTCGTAGTCGGCGTTGCGCTTGACCGAGCGCACATGGCTGGCCGCGTTGAGCTTGTAGAACATGCAGTCGAAATTCTTGAACGAGTAGTAGTTCAGCAGCGGGAACAGCGTGCAGTGGGTCTCCAGCGGCGAGGACTGGTAGAGCCCCTTGGCGCGCAGCTCCTCGACGATCCGGTCCGGGTCGTACTCGTGGCGCATCGCGATGAACGGGAAGACGATCTTCGGCAGGTTCTCGTCCTCGTCGAAGAGCAGTTCCTCCAGCTCGCCGCCGAACAGGGTGTCGGTCAGCCGCTCGCCGAAGGTCTTGTAGAAGCCGCGCACCACCTCGCGGACGTTGGACTCCATGGTGAGGATCTGCTGCGGGTCGGCGCAGAGCGCGATGTAGGGGATCTTCTGGCGGTAGGCCATCAGGATCGCGCGCAGCACGAAGAAGGTCCGGCAGGAGACGCAGGGCAGCTTCTCGTCCAGGTACTTGCCCGGCTTCTTGGGCGCCGGACGGTTGAACACCTCGCGCATCATCAGCTTGATGTTGTCGTCGTCGGCGTCCAGCACGAAGGTGGCCGGGATCTTCTCCCGGGCGAGCGCGATGTTCTGCGCGGCGTGCACGCTCTCGAACGGCACGTCGAAGGTGAAGGCCAGCACCCGCTTGCCGTACTCGTTGACGAACTTGTCCAGCATGTAGGTGCTGTCCTTGCCGCCGCTGTACATGAACAGGCAGTCGTACTCCCCGCCGGACGGCGGCGCCTGCTGGAACTCGGTGAACACCTCATTGGTGTAGCGGTAGTTGGTGAGCAGGTCCTCGGCGAAGTCCAGGTTGCAGAGATTGCACACCTGCTGGTCGTCGAGTACCACGCCGGGGTGGTCGGCCTTGAGCGAGCAGACCTTGCAACTGGACACGGAACTCCCTGTGGTACCCGTCTCGGATCGGATTGCTGAGGTGCTGGCGGGGTCTGCGGTGGGTGGGGCGCTCCCGGTCACGGCCGCCCCCGTCGCCGGCCGCGCCGCTGTTCCAGTGCGGCGGTGTCCCGGCCGCGGCGCGGCTGGGCGGCTTTCGCCGGTCCGGCGCCCTCGTCCTCGCCGGCGGCCAGGTGGGCCGCCATCGCCCGGACGCTCGGGTGGCCGAACATGTCCAGCCGGGTGACCGGTCGCCCGAGCCGCTCGCGCAGCACCGCCGCCACCGAGGTCAGCTTGAGCGAATCCCCGCCCAGGTCGAAGAAGTTGTCCTCGGCGCCGACCCAGTCCAGGCCCAGTGCCTCGCACCAGACCTCGGCGATCCGGCGCTCCAGGCCGGTGCGCACCGCCGCCGCGCCGCCCGCGATCCGGGCCACGCCGGGCCTGGGCAGCGCCTTGCGGTCGATCTTGCCGTTCGGCGTGAGCGGCAGCTGCGGCAGCACCACGACGGCGGCCGGGACCATGTAGCCGGGCAGGCCCTCGCGCAGCGCCTCGCGCAGCCCGGCGGGCGGGGCGAGCGCGGCCGTGCCGGTCGCGTAGGCCACCAGGCGGCGCTCGCCGGGCTGGTCCTCGCGGACCAGCGCCACCGCGGCGGTCACCTCGGGCAGCCGGCGCAGCGCGGACTCCACCTCGCCCAGCTCGATCCGGAAGCCGTTCAGCTTGATCTGGCCGTCGATCCGCTCCAGGTACTCCAGCCGGCCGTCCGGCAGGTGGCGCACCAGGTCGCCGGTGCGGTAGGCCCGGCCGGTGCCGCCGGGGGCGGTCACGAAGCGCTCGGCGGTCAGCTCCGGCCGGCCGAGGTAGCCGTCGGCGACGCCGTCCCCCGCGATGTACAGCTCCCCCGGGATGCCGGGCGGCACGGGCAGGCCGCGCTCGTCCAGCACGTGGCAGCGGGTGTTGCCGATCGGACGGCCGACAGTGACCGGCGCACCGGGGTGCACCCGCTCGACGGTCGACCAGATGGTGGTCTCGGTCGGGCCGTACATGTTGTACAACTCGCCGACTCTGGTGACGAGTTGCTCGGCCAGTGCGGTCGGCAGCGGCTCGCCGCCGCAGAGCGCGCGCAAGCGTGGATCGCCGGGCCAGCCGGCCGCGAGCAGCATCTGCCAGGTGGTGGGGGTGGCCTGCAGCACGGTGGGGGCCGAGCGCTCGACCACCTCGCGCAGCGCGAAGCCGTCGGCCGCCACCGCGGCGGGCAGCACCTCGACGGTCCCGCCGCGCACCAGCGGCAGGTAGAGCTCCAGACCGGCGATGTCGAAGCAGACGGTGGTGAGCGCCAGCAGCGAGTCCTGGGAGCCGAAGCCGGGCCGCCGGGCCATCGTCCACAGGAAGTTGACCAGCGCCCGGTGCCCCACCTGGACGCCCTTGGGCACGCCGGTGGAGCCCGAGGTGTAGATGACGTAGGCCGGTGCCTCGGGCACCGAGCGGTCCACGGGCTCGACGGGCGCCTGCTCCGGTGCGCTCCGGGGGGCGGCGAGCACCGGGGTGACCGGGAAGGCCGCGAGCGTCGCGCTCAGCGCCTCGTCGGTGAGCACCAGCCGGGCGCCGGAGTCCGCCAGCATGTGGCCGATCCGGGCCGGCGGGTAGATCGGGTCGATCGGCACGTAGGCAGCGCCGGTCTTCAGCACCGCCAGCAGGCTGATCAGCAGCTCCGGGGAGCGCTCCAGGTAGACGCCGACCAGGGAGCCGGGGCCGGCGCCCAGGTCGATCAACCGCCTGGCCAACTGGTCGGCGCTCTGGTCCAGTTCGCCGTAGCTCAGCTCGCGGTCCGCGAACCGGAGGGCAGGGGCGGCCGGGGCGGCGCTGGCGAGGTCGGCGACGAGTCCGGTCACCGTGCGCCCGCTCGGGTACTCCTCGGCGGTGTCGTTCCAGGCATCCAGCAGCAGCGCGCGCTCGGCGGCGGTCAGCAGCGGCAGGCGGCCCAGCGGCTGTGCCGGTTCGGCCGCCGCGGCGGCGAGCAGGAGCGCGAAGTGTGCACCGAGCCAGCTCTGTTGCGCGTCCGTCAGTTCGCTTCCCTGGAAAAACACTTCGCCGGTCGAGTCGATCCTGATGACCAGCGCCCTGTCGGTGGAGGCGAGTTCGCTGCCGGGCAGCAGGACCGCGACCGGCAGCGCGGCGCGGGCGGCCCCGGCCAGCTGCGGGTGGCGCAGCAGCAGGTCGCGCCGGTAGGGCGGGCGGGACCGCAGCGCGGCGAGCTCGGCGCCGAGCTGCTCGGCCAGCTCAGGGAGGGTGCGCTCCAGCAGCTCCTCCGGGGCCCGCAGCGGCAGTTCGGCCGCCAGCAGGCCCCCGGGCGCACCGCCGGGCACCGGCAGCGCGACGTCGCGCTCGCCGCCGCGGCAGAGCCGGGCCAGGAAGGCGAGCACGGCGGCCAGCGCGAGGGGTGCGGGGTCGGCAGCGGCGGCGCGCAGTGGCTCGGGCAGCACGACCGGGCCCACCGGCCGCTCGTCCTGGCCGAGTTCGCCGAGCCGGCCGAATCGCGGCGGCAGCACGGGCTCCAGCTGCGCGAGGACGCGCAGCCAGCGGCCCTCCGCGCGGTGCGCCGCGCGGCCGTCCGCCGCCAGCCGGGCCACCTCGTCCTCGGTGAGCCCGGTGAAGCGGCCGGCGTGCCGGGTGGCGAGGGTCCCGGCGAGGGCGACCAGGTCGACCCGCTCCCCCGTGAGCCACGCCAGCGCGGTGAGCCGCACGTCCCGGTCGACGGTCGCCACGGTGATCGCCTGCGGCGTGGCGTCGACCACGGTGCCCGGCTCGGCGGTGGAGAGCCGGTCGGTGACCTCCACGCCCTGGACGGCCACCAGGGCCTGTCCGGTCCCTGGGTCGTCGCCGAGGGCGAGCAGCGCGGTGCCGAAGTCGTTGCGCCGGCGGCCGAACGCGGTGGCGCGCACCAGGGCGTCCAGCTCCGCGGCCGGGCGCTGCCAGTCGAAGAGCCCGGCGCGCGGCAGTCCGTCGTACTTGCCGTGGTAGCTGCGCAGTCCGAGGTCCTGCGGGGTGCGGGTCGCCGTGCCGGCCGCCAGCTCGTCGACCAGCTCGGCGAAGGACTCGATGCCCGCCTCGAAGCAGGCCACGTCCAGGTCGTGCACGGTGGCCGCCGGGCCGACGGGGACGGCGCGCTGCTTGAGCACGTCGCCGGTGTCGGCCTCGCTGGTCATCACGTGCCAGGTGACGCCGTGCTGCTTGTCGCCGTCCAGGATGGCCCAGCTGGTGGCGAAGAGACCGGCGTGCCGGGGCAGCGGTCCGTCGTGGAAGTTGACCGGCAACCGGGCGGGCAGCGCCAGCACCTCGTCCGGCAGGATCCGCAGGTTGGCGATGCTGAACAGGTAGTCGAAGCGCAGCGGCGCCAGCCGCTCGGCCAGGTCGGGCCCGAACGGCACGGCCGCCAGCCCCTCGGCCCGGGCCCAGCCGACCAGGTCGTCCGACGGGGAGACCACGGCCGTGACCGTGTGCCCGCGCGCCAGCAGCAGCCTGGTGCACTCGACCAACAGGGCCTCCTCGCCCACCACCACACAGCTGAACGGCTCCGCGCTCATCGTGCGCCTCCTTCGGTCTCGCCGCGCTGGGCGAGCAGTTCGGCCAACAGCTCGTCGACGGCCGCGTCCGACAGGCCCGCCACCAGGCTCTCGACCTCGCCGGCCGGGGCGGGTTCGGGCGCCTGCTCCGGTGCTGGGGCGTTCGCCGGGATCGGGGCCCGGGGCGGGGTCTGGGCCGATGCCGGGGCCGGGGTCCGGTTCGGGGCCGGTGGTGCTTCGGCGCGGAAGTGGTCGGCGAGGCGGCGGATGGTGATCCGCTCGAACAGCAGCGTCGCCGGCTGCGGGCCGTAGACCGCCTCCAGCGCGCGGGTCAGCTCCAGCGTCACCAGCGAGTCCACCCCGTAGTTCTCGAAGGTGAGGTCGGGGTCCAGCTGCTCCGGGGCCATCTCCAGCACCTTGGCGAAGACCGCCGTCACCCGCTCCAGCGCGTCGTCCCGACCGGTTGGAGCCGGGGTCACGGGCTGGAGCTGCGGCTGGAGTCGGGCGTGGTCCGCGATCGGCGCGGCGGCCGGCACCAGGCCGTCGCTGACTGCGGCGATCACGCTCTGGAAGGCCGGGCCCGCCTCCGTGGTGGGCGGGGCCGCGTCCAGGTGGCGGAACCCGCAGGCCGCCAGCGCGTCCCGCCACTGCCGCTCGCTCGCCAGCGGGGAGCCGGGCAGCCGCTGCTCGGGGTCGGCGAAGAGCCACCAGCCGGTGGTCAGGCCGAAGATCAGCGCCAGCTGGTGCTGGGCCCGGGTGCCCTCGACGAGCAGCAGCACGCCGCCGGCCCGCAGCAGCCGCTTGGTCTGCGCCAGGGTGTGGCCCAGCCGGCCGGTGGCGTGGAAGACGTTGGTGCCGAAGACCACGTCGTGCTCGCCGAGCACCACCGGCCCGCCGGACAGCTCCGCCTCGATGTCCAGCACCTCGAACCGTGCGAAGGGGTGCTCCGCGCCGAAGCGCTGGCGCCCCTTGCGGACGAAGGCCGGGGAGACGTCGGTGAAGAGGTAGTCGACCGAGTCGGCGTACGGCGCAAGGGCGGCGAGCACCGCCGCACTGGTCCCGCCGGTCCCGGCACCGACCTCCAGCACCCGCACCGTGCTGCCGGGGGCGGCGGCCAGCCGGGCCTCGACCTGCTCGACGATCAGCCGGCCCACCTCCGCGTTGCAGCGGTCGGTGACCGGGTCGCCCCGGTAGACGGCGGCCACCCGCTCGGGCGAGCCGTCGGGGAAGAGCACCTCCATGGCGCCGATCCGCCCGGTGAGCACCTCGGGCAGCACCGCCAGGCAGTCCCGCAGCAGCTCGGCCACCGGGGCCACGCTCTTCTGACGGTCCATCAGCTCGTCGAGCTCGCGGACCACGTCGGCCTCCCGCTCGACCGCACGGCCAACGCTGCGCACCCGATCGCCCTCGATCCGGAGGTACCCGGCGGCGGCCAGCATGTCGAGCTGCGCCTGGAAGAGCGCGGCGTGCTCGGCCACCACGCCCAGTCGGGCGGCCGTTTCGGCGCGCGATTCGCCGTGCCCGGCCGGCCCGTCGAACAGCCCGGCCCGGTGCAGCGCCGCCGCCAGCAGGCGGTGGGAGATCTCCTCCAGCTCCGCCACTGCGAGCTGATGATCCATCAACTCACCGTCGGGCAGGCCGGTGTGACGGGAGCGGACGACGGGCAGCGCGGCTGGGGCGGTGCCGGGCAGCACGGTCAGGGTGCGGTCCGGTGCGACACCCAGGTTGTCCAGGATCCGCTGGTCGGCGTCGAGCGCCAGCAGTTGGGGCAGTTCGCCGCCCAGTAGCCGCTCGACCACGGCCATGCCGTGCTCCGCCGTCATCGGCCGGATGCCGGCCGCCGCGAAGCGGCGCAGCACCCGCTCGCGCGCCTCGTCGCCACCCGCGTGCCAGTAGCCCAGGTTGAGCACCCGCACCGGGAAGGGCAGGGTGCGGGCGGCGTGCAGCGCGTAGGCGTCGGCGAAGGTGCAGCCCGCCGCGTAGCCCGCCTGGCCGTGGTTGCCCTCGAAGGCGACGCCGGAGGAGTAGAAGAGCACGAAGTCCAGCTGCTCCTGGCGGGTTGCCCGCAGCACGCTCCAGGTGGCGTCCGTCTTGGACTGCAGCGCCGCGCGCAGGTCGGCCTCGGGCAGTTCCCGCACCACCTGGTTGACCAGCACCATCGCGGCGTTGACCACACCGTGCAGGGCGCCGAACTCCCGCTTGGCGAAGGCGATCGCCTCGCCCAGCGCGACCGGGTCGGTGGCGTCCAGCGCGAGGTGGCGCACCTCGGCCCCGGCCGCCGTCAGCTCGGCGATCGTCTCGCGCCGCTGGTCGTCCAGCGGGGAGCGGCCGACCACGACCAGCTTGGCGCCGTAGGCGCGGGCCAGGTACCGGCAGGTGTCCCGCCCCACGGCACCCAGGCCGCCGATGATCAGATAGACCCCGCCGCGCCGCAACCTGCTGCTCTCCAGTGGGAGTTCGACGCGCTCCAGCTCCCGCACCCGCCGCACTCCGCCGCGCACCGAGACCGGCACCGGCCTGGCCGCGAACGGCTCGGCCACCACCTGGGCCACCGCGGTGGCGATCTCGGCCGCGCGCAGGTCCAGCAGCGCGACCCGCAGGTTCGGGAACTCCTTGCCGACCACCATCGCCAGCCCGGCCAGCCCGGCGGCCCAGGGCCGCGAGTCGTCGCCCGGCTCCAGCGGGTGGACGCCGGTGGTGACGACCTTCAGGCCCACCTCGCGCTCCAGCAAGCGGTGCCGGTCCAGTGCGCGCACCAGGCGGTAGAGCGAGACCGCGCTCTCGTCCAGTGCCGCGCGCACGCCCGCACGGTCGGCGGGCTCCCGGTCCGGCTCGGCGCCGAGGAAGTAGATCAGCTCGGGGCCGCCCGCCTCGGTCAGCGCCCGGTCCAGCTGTGCCTCGGTGAGGCCGCCGGGGCCGATCGGCAGCCGCACCAGCCGCGCGCCCCGGTGGGCCTCGGCGAGGCCCGCGGCGAGCGCCCCGTCCGGCCCCGCGGCGTCCAGCCGGGCGCCGACCAGCAGCACCCGGTCGACGGGCGCCGCAGCGCCTGCGGCGGCCCGAGGCGTCCAGGTGGGCCGGTAGCCGACCTGGAGGGGCGGCTTCGCCTCACGGTAGGTCAGGCCGGTGAAGCGCACCCGCACCGCACCCGCCTCGTCCAGCACCAGCACGTCGCAGCGGTCGGGCCCGGTCTCCCGGACGTGCGACCAGCCGGTCGGCGGCACCGGGCCGAAGACCTCCACCCGGTCCACCGCGAAGGGCAGCATCGGCCGGGCCTGCCCGCCCCGGCGCCGTACCAGCAGCGCCGCGACGGTGTGCAGCGCGGCGTCCAGCACGCCGGGGTGCAGCGGGTGGGCCGCCTCCTCGGTGGCCGCGCCGATCCGGCCGAGCACCTGGTCCGGTCCGGTCCACACCTGCTCGACCCGGCGGAAGAACGGCCCGTACGGCAGCCCCTGGCCCGCGAGCAGCCGGTAGAAGGCGTCCCGCTCGGGGCCGGCGGCCAGGCCCGCCCGCAGCACGGCGATGTCCACCGCCTCGGGCGCGGGCGGCGCGGCCACCAGCCGGCCGCGCGAGCGGACGGCGCCGTCGGCGCCCAGCACCTCGTAGCGCTCGCCGTGCTGCTCGTGCTGCTCGTCCTCGAAGCGGACGGTGACCTGCTCCTCGGCCCCGGCCACGGCCAGCGGGGCCAGCCAGCGCACGTCCGCCAGGGCCTGGCCGGTCAGTCCGCCGCGGGCCTCGGCGACCAGGTCGAGGTGCCCGACGCCGGGCAGGATCGGGCGCCCGCCGACCACGTGGTCGCGCAGCACCGGTGCGCCGGCCGGGAGGAGCCGCCGCCAGGTCCGGGAAGTCCGGTCAACTGCCTTACTGGGTACAGTGGTTACCGGTGCGGTGAGGTCCAGCCAGTGCCGGACCCGCTCGAACGGGTAGCTCGGCAGCGGCACCCGGCGCCGGGCGGCCGGGCGCAGCCGGTGCACCAGGTCCCAGTCCAGGGTGATGCCGGAGACCCAGAGCCGGCCCAGCAGGTCGTCCTCGCCCGCCCGCACCTGGGCCGCCAGGAACTCCTCGCCGCCACTGCCCTCGGTGAACAGGCCTTCCAGCGGCGGATGTTGCTTCACCTGCCCGTGGTGCAGCCACTGGCCGACCTCGCCGCGTGCGACGGCGGCGAACCGCTCGGCCGCCTCGGCGAGGTCGGCGGCGACGAAGGCCAGCCGCTCGCCCATCGGCTCCCGGCCCACCCGCAGGGTGAAGGCGAGGTCGGCGAGCCGCACCGGCTGCGCCGGGGCGCTCAGTGCGCGCCCCAACTCGGCCGCGTAGGCGCGCAGTCGGTCCTCGGTGCGGGCCGAGAGCACGATCAGCTCGGGCAGCGGAGGCTGTACAGGCTGCGGAAGCTGCGAGGGCTGCGAGCACTGCGGGGCGAGGTACTCCTCCAGGATCACGTGCGCGTTGGTCCCGCCCGCCCCGAAGGAGCTGACGGCGGCCCGGCGCGGCAGCACCCGGCCGTCGGCGTCGCGCGGCTGCGGCCAGGGTGCGGTCTCCCGCTGCACGGTGAACGGCGAGCGGTCGAAGTCGATGACGGGGTTGGGCTCCTCGGCGTGCAGCGTGGGCAGCAGCGTGCCGTGCCGCAGCTGGAGCACCGCCTTGGTGACACCCGCGATCCCGGCCGCGCCCTCCAGGTGGCCGATCGCGGACTTCACCGAACCCAGCGCGCAGAACCCGGTGTCGGTGGTGTGCCGGGCGAACGCCTGCGCCAGCGCGGTGTGTTCGATCGGGTCGCCGAGCGCGGTGCCGGTGCCGTGCGCCTCCAGGCAGCCGATCGACCGGGCGCTGATGCCCGCGGCGGCCAACGCCTGCTCGACCAGGGCCTGCTGGGCGTGCGGGTTGGGGACGGTGAAGCCGCTGGTGCGCCCGCCGTGGTTGACGGCGGTGGAGCGGATCACGGCGTGGATCGTGTCGCCGTCCGCGACCGCCCGCGAGAGCGGCTTGAGCAGCACCGCGCCGACGCCCTCGCCCGGCACGTACCCGCTGCCGCCCGCGCCGAAGGCCCGGCAGCGGCCGTCGGCGGAGAGCATCGTCTTGCGGCTGAGGTGCACGTACTTGTCCGGGTGCACGGCCACGTTGACGCCACCGGCGATGGCGTAGGAGCACTCGCCGCGGCGGATGCTCTCGCAGGCCTGGTGCAGCGCCACCAGCGAGGCCGAGCAGGCGGTGTCCACCACCACGCTGGGCCCGCGGAAGTCGCCGAAGTAGGAGACCTGGTTGGCGATCGCGGACCGGTTGGCGAGGACCACCTGGTGGTTGCCGCGTGCCGACTCGGCGGCGGCGAGGATGGCGTAGTCGTCCCACATGACGCCGACGAAGACGCCGACGTCGTGCCCCTGGCCACCGAACCGGGGTGCGGGGATGCGCGAGGGCGGGTAGCCCGCGTTCTCCAGCGCCGACCAGGCCGTCTCCAGGAAGAGGCGCTCCTGCGGGTCCATCGAGCGGGCCTGCATCGGCGAGATCTGGAAGAAGAGCGAGTCGAAGGAGTCCACGTCGGACAGGAAGCCGCCCCAGCGGCTGTAACTGCGGCCCGGCGCCGCGGGATCGGCGTCGAACAGCGCCTCGGCGTCCCAGCGGTCGGCGGGGACCTCGGTCACGCAGTCGCGGCCGGCCGCGAGGTTGCGCCAGAACTCGTCCAGGTCGCGGGCCTGCGGGTAGCGCCCGCTGATCCCGATGATCGCGATCGGCTCCTCGGTGGCCGGCTGCGGGCGCACCGGGGTGCTCACGGCGGGGACGGGGGCGGCAACCGGCTCCGCCCGGTGGTGGGTCGGTGCGGGGGCAGCGGTTTCGGGGAACCTGCGGGCCACCGCCTCCGGGTGCTCGGCGAGCAGGTGGTCGGCCAGCTCCTCCACGGTGCGGCACTCGAAGAAGACGGTGCCGCGCAGCCCCGGGAAGTCCTTGCCGAGCAGGGTGTTGGACTCCATGACCAGCACCGAGTCCAGACCGTAGTCGTCGAGCGCGACGCGGCTGTCCAACCGCCCCACGGGCAGCTTGAGCACCCCGGACAGCACCGTGCGCAGGTGCTCGACCACGGCGGCCCGGGTGCGCCGGCCCTCGCTCGCCGGAGCGGTCACCGGCGCGGGGGTGGAGACGGGCGCGGGGGTGGCGAGCGGCGCGGGCCGCGGCGGCTCGCCCAGCAGCGCAGCATCCAGTGCCGCCGCCTCGCCCCAGGCGGGCAGCAGCCAGGGCGCGTCGCCGGCCGTCAGCGCGTGCTCGAAGGCGCCCAGCCCCTGTTCGGCGGTGAGCGCGGGCATGCCGCTGCGCCGGGTGTAGGCGGTCAGCTCCTCCTCGCGCACCAGGGCATCGACCCCGCCGACCGACCAGAGCGGCCAGTCCAGCGCGAGGCTGCGCCCGCTGCGGGCGCCCTCGCGCACCCAGGCCTGGCGGCGCGCGGTGTAGAGGTCGGCGAAGCGGTTCGCCGTGGCGTAGCTCGCCGCGCCGAAGTCGCCGACCAGCGAGGAGACCGAGGAGAAGACCGCGAAGAGGTCGAGGGCGTCCGCGCGGGTCAGCTGGTCCAGCTGGACCAGGCCGCGGGTCTTGGCCGCCAGCACCCGAGCGAAGCGCTCCCGGCCGCCGTCGGTGGCCCGGCCGTCGTCGGCCACCCCGGCCAGGTGGAACACCCCGTGCAGCGCACCGAAGCGCTCCCTGGCCATGGCCAGCGCGGCGGCCAGCTCCTCGGCCCGGGCCACGTCGGCGCGCAGCGCGAGCACCTCGGCGCCGCGCTCGGCCAGCGACTGCTGCCAGCGCGCCGCCTCGGCGTCCGGCGCGGAGCGGCCGATCAGCACCAGGCGGGCCCGGCAACTGCGCGCCAGGTGCTCGGCCAGCAGGCGGCCGATCGCGCCGCTGCCGCCGGTGATCACGTAGACGCCCTGCTCGCGCAGCGGCGAGTCGGCAGCGGCGCCGTCCGGCAGCGGTTGCAGCGCGCGCAGCTCGCGGTCGCCGGCCGGGGTGCGGCGCACCTCCAGCCCGGCGGCGCGCGGCGCGGCGCGCAGCTCGACGGCCAGCGCGGCGGCCAGTTCGGCGGCGGGGGCGCTGGCGGGCAGGCCCAGGGTGAGCAGTTCGAAGCGCGGGGCGATCGCGCCGGTGGAGCGGGCGAACCCGGCCAGCGCGGCGCGGCCCGGGCGGTCCTGCCCGTCGTCCTGCAGGTGGGCGAGCAGGCAGCGCACCCGGCCCCGGAGCGCGCCCGACTCGGCGGCGCGCAGCACCTCCAGCACGGCGAAGCAGGCCTGGTCCAGCTCGGCGTCCAGCGCCAGGGCGTCGGTGGAGTCCTGCCCGAGGGCGGGCGCGTCGGCCAGGCCCGCGACGAACGCCACGTCCAGGCCCGGCAGTTCACCGAGTTCGGGGAGCAACGCGCCGATCCGGTCGGGGTCTTCGGCGATGGTGACGATCCGCTGCCAAGCTCCGGTCGCGGCCAGGGCGGGCTCCAGGCCCGGCAGTTCGCCGACCAGCAGCAGGGTGCCGGCCGTCGCACCGGGCTCCGGCTCGGCGGCGGCATGCCAGTAGGGCTGGTAGGCGCGCGGTGAACCGCTCCCGGGGCTCGGGGCGTTCGGCATCCGGCCGGCGAAGTCCCGCAGCTCGGCGAGCACCTGGCCCTGCTCGTCGTGGACGGTGAGGTCGAAGCGGCGCACCCCGGCGGTCTCCGAGACCAGCCGGGCGTGCGCGTAGACGACGGCGGGCAGCGGGGCGAACAGCTCGACGGCGCCGAGGCTGAACGGCACGGCGAGTTCGCCGGCGCGGGGCGCGGTGCTCCGCCCGGCCCAGTGGCAGGCCCGCAGCGCGCCGTCGAGCAGCGCCGGCGCCGGCTCCACGCCCGCCGCCGCCTCGGGGCCGGACAGCTTCAGCAGCGCCTCGGCCGGGCCGCTGCGGATCTCGTCGATGACCTGGAAGGAGGGGCCGTAGCCGAAGCCCGCGGCCCGGTAGTCGGCGTAGGCGCCGGCCCGGTCGCGCACGGGGGCGAGCCGGGCGCGCAGCGCCGCCAGGTCGGTGGCGGCGGGCGCGGCGGCCGGTCCGGGGACGGCGCGGCCCCGGGCGTGGGTGACCCGGCCCTGCGCGCCCTCGCTGTACACCTCGAAGTCCAGCGCCTGCGGGCCGGGCCGGAAGGCCGCGTAGAGCGCCAGCTCGCCGGCCGGCAGCTCGATCGCGCGGCCCCAGACCACCTCGTGCAGCGCGTGCCCCACGCCCGGCTCGACCAGCGCGGCGGCGGCCCGGACGAACTCCAGGGTGGCCGCGCCGGCGAGCAGCGCCCGGCCCTCGATCACGTGGTCGCGCAGCAGCGGATCGCCCGCGCGCAGCGTCTTGCGCAGCCGCAGCTCCGACACGGTGGACTCGTTGGCGTCCACCAGCGGGTGCAGCGCCTGGGCGCCGGGCGCGGGCGGGGTCAGCTCGATCCAGTAGCGCTCGGCGGCGAACGGGTAGCGCGGCGCGCGCACCCGGCGCGGCGCCGGGCCGGGGCGGTCGGTGTGCTGGGCGGCCCAGTCCACCTCGGCGCCGGCGAGCCAGCGCCTGGCCGGCTCGGCTATCGGCGGGACAGGCCCTGGCGCGAACGCCGCGCCGCCGTCGGTGAGTTCGGGCAGTGGGCCACCGGCGGCGAAGTCGCGCAGCGCGGCGAGGATGCTGGCGCCGTCGGTGGCGAGCACGGCCAGCCGGGCCGCCATGGCCTCGCGGCCCACCTGGCTGGTCCAGCACAGGTCGGCCAGCTCGACGTGCTCGGTGGCCAGGAAGTGCGCCGCCTGCCCCGCGTAGGCGCGCAGCCGCTCCTCGTCACGCGCCGAGAGCAGGAAGAGGACGGGCTCGGCGGTGCGCTGCTCGCCGGCCGGGCGGTCGGCGCGCGGGTCGAGGCGCGGCGACTCGGCCAGCACCAGGTGCGCGTTGGCGCCGCCCGCGCCGAAGGAGCTGAGTCCGGCCCGGCGCGGCTGGTCGCCCGCGGGCCAGTCGGCCGCCTCGCGCTGCACCCGGAACGGCGAGCGGTCGAAGTCGATGTTCGGGTTGAGCTCGGCCGAGTGCAGCGAGGGCACCAGGGTGTGGTGGGCGAACTGGAGCAGCACCTTGGTCAGGCCGGCCATACCGGCCGCGGACTCCAGGTGCCCGACGTTGGACTTGACCGAACCGATCGGCCAGCGGCCCGGCTCGGCACCGGCCGAGCGGTAGGCGTTGGTCAGGCCGGTCAGCTCGATCGGGTCGCCCAGCGAGGTGCCGGTGCCATGGGCCTCGATGTAGCCGATCTGCTCCGGGGCGAGGCCCGCCTGCGCCATCGCGGCGCTCACCGCGCGCTGCTGGGCGTGCGGGCTGGGCACCGTGTAGCCGTTGGTCCGGCCGCCGTGGTTGATCGCGCTGCCCAGGACGACGCCGTGGATCCGGTCGCCGTCGGCCAGCGCCTGCCGGTAGGGCTTCAGCAGGACGGCGCCGACCCCCTCGCCCGGCACGTAGCCGTCGCCGCCCTCGCCGAAGGCGCGGCAGCGGCCGTCGGAGGAGAGGAAGCGGCCCTGGCTGAGGAAGGCGTACTTGTAGGGGTGGACCGAGACGTTGACGCCGCCGGCGATCGCCAGCTCGCTCTCGCCCCGGCGCAGGCTCTCGCAGGCCAGGTGGATCGCGGTCAGCGAGGAGGAGCACATGGTGTCGAGCGCCAGGCTGGGGCCGGACAGGCCGAGGGTGTAGGAGACCCGGTTGGCGATGGTCGCGAACGAGGAGCCGGTCAGCGGGCCGCCGGTGCCCAGCACGTCCAGCGCGCCGTGGAACTGGTACTCGCCGTACATCACGCCGACGTACACGCCCACCGGGCGGCCGGACAGCTCGGCGCGCCGGTAGCCGGCGTCCTCCAGCACGTGCCAGGCGCTCTGCAGGAAGAGCCGCTCCTGGGGGTCCATCAGCTCGGCCTGGCGGGGCGAGATGCCGAAGAAGAGCGGGTCGAAGCGGTCCACGTCGCGCAGGAAGCCGCCCCAGCGGGTGTGGGCGCGGCCGGGTGCGGCCGGGTCGGGGTCGTACCAGCGGTCGCGGTCCCAGCGGTCCTCGGGGATCTCGCTGATGCAGTCGCGGCCCTGGAGCAGGTTGGTCCAGAACTCGTCGAGGTCGTCGGCCATCGGGTATCGGCCGGCCAGGCCGATGATCGCGATCGCGTCGTTCTCGGGGGCGGGCTCGTTCTCGGGGACGGGCTCGGGCTCGGGCTCGGGGGCGATGCCGCGGCGGGTGCGGGCGGTCCGGGCCTGCCGCGGCGCGGCGGCGAGCGCCGGGAGCGCGGTGGTGGACGGGGTTGGCCGGTCGGAGGAGGCGCCGCGCAGGTCGGCGGCGTGCTGCTCGGCGAAGTAGTCGGCCAGCTCGCCCAGGGTCGCGTACTCGAAGAAGAGGGTCTTGGACAGGCCCGCGAAGCGGCGGTCCAGCTGACGGTTGAGCTTGGTGATCATCAGCGAGTCGATGCCGTAGCGGTCGAACGGCGCGGCGGCGGCGAGCTCCGCCGGGTCCAGGCCGGTCTCGGCGGCGATCAGCTCGCGCAGCAGGCGCAGGGCGTCGGCCCGCGGGTCCGCACCGCCGTCCGCACCGGTCTGCGCGGCGCGCTCGGCGGCGGCGCGCTCGGCCGGGGTGGGCGAGGCAGCGGTGGGCGAAGCGGCAGCGGGCGAGGCAGCGGTGGGCGAGGCGGCCGGGGCGAGCGCCGCGGCGATCCGCCCGGTGTCGCCGTAGGCCGCCAGCAGCGCACCGCGGGCGCCGAGGGCCTGCTCCAGCAGGGCCAGCCCGGTGGCGGTGGGCAGCACCCCGAAGCCCGTCCGCCCGGCGATCTCCGCCGCCGCCTCCGCGCTCTGCCGCATCCCGCCCTCGGCCCACATCGGCCAGGCGATCGCGGTCACCCGCGGGCTGCGCTCGGCGTAGGCCTCCAGGAAGGCGTTGGCGTAGGCGTAGTCGCTCTGCCCGGCGCTGCCGATGTGGGCGGCGATCGAGGAGAAGGCGAGGAAGAAGTCGAGCGGATCGTCCGCCGTGGCCTCGTCCAGCGCGCGCAGGCCGGCCACCTTGGGGGCCAGCACGGCGGCGAAGTCGGCGTCGGTCTTGGTGAGGGCGAAGCCGTCGCGCAGCACGCCCGCGGCGTGCACGACTCCGTTGATCGGGCCGAACTCCTCGCGAATCTGCGCCAGTTGCTCGGCGAGCGCGGCGGGGTCGGTGACGTCGACGCGGCGGTGGACGGCCCGCGGGTCGAGCTCCGCGCCGGACAGCTCGCTGCGGCCCAGCAGCACCACCCGGGCATCGGCCCGGCCCAGCAGGAAGCCGGCCACGGCCCGGCCGAGGCCGCCCGCGCCACCGGTGATCAGGTAGAGGCCGCCGTCGCGGACGGCGACCGGCCCGGTGTCCGCCGCCGGGAGATGGTGCGGCAGCTCGCGCCCCGCGGCGGTGTACCGCAGTTCGGCTTCGTGCCCCGGGCCGGCCAGCTCCGCGCGGAGCGCCGCCGCCCCGTCCACACCCTCGGCCAGGCCGACCACCTGGAGCGCGAGCAGCGGGTTCTCCGCCCGCACGGCGCGGGCGAAGCCGGCCAGCGCGGCATACTCCGGCCGCGCGCCAGCGGCATCATGACGGTGCGTCAGCATTACACGGACCGGCGCCTTCGGGCGGCCGCGGAGCAACTGCCGCACCAGGGCCAGCGCCTGGCCGGGCTCGGGCTCATCGGCCAGGACGGTGTCCGGGGCCGCGGCGAGCTGCGCGCCGGGGGCGAGCGCGGTGACCTGCTCGGCCCCCAAGGAGCGCAGCAGCTCGGCGAGTTCGGTGCGACGGTCTGCCTCGGCGGCGACCACCACCGCTCTGCCGATCCGCCGCCCGGGGGCCGTGACCGGCTCGGCCGAGGCCTGCGCCGCGGCCAAGGTCCATCGGCGCTCCAGCAGCGCCGAGTTGTGCGAGCCGGCCAGGACACGGACCGTCAGATCGCGCAGCTCGGCCAGCACCTGCCCGTGCGAGTCCAGCACGGTCAGCTCGGCGTGTGCGGTGCGCTCGCCGAGCCGCCCGAGCGCCACCCGCACCCAGCAGGGCCCGTCGACGGGTGCATGCACGCTCAACTCGCCGAGCGCCAGCGGCAGGAAGCCCTCGGCCGCCGATCCGTAGCAGCGGGCGAGCAGCACCACCAGGGCGTGCAGCGCGCCGTCCAGCAGTGCCGGGTTGAGCAGCGCGCCGGCCAACTCGGCCCCGGCGGGCGGTTCGAGCAGGGCGAGTGCCTCGCCCTCGCCGAGCGCCACCTCCGCAAGCGCCCGCATCCGGGGGCCGTACTCCAGCCCGTGGGACCGCAGTTCGGCGTAGCAGTCCTGGTGCGGGACCACCTCGGTGCACCGTGCGCTCAGCGCGTCGAGGTCGACCGCGACGGGCGGTTCGACGGCGCCGGTGCGGATCTCCCCCGCCGCGTACACCTCGTCCTGCTCGGTGATCTCGAAGCCGACCGCATCGCGCACCCGCCAGAGCGAGACCAGCGCGGTGCGCGGTCCCCGGGCGTAGGAGAGGAGTTGGTCGAAGGAGACGCCGCGCAGTTGGACCGGGCCGCCGCTCTGGAGCTCGCCCGCCGCCCGGGCCAGCTCCAGGTAGCCGACCGCCGGCATCACCGGCTCGCCGCCGACGACGTGGTCGGCCAGGTAGAACTCGCTGCCCGAGCGGGTGCTGCGGTAGGCCAAGGCGTCCAGGGTGGAGACGTTCTCGTCCAGCATGGGGTGCGGGCCCTGACCGGAGACGGTCGCGGCGGGGGCCTTTGGGCCGGTCATCCAGCAGCGCCGACCCTCGAAGGGGTAGGTCGGCAGCGGCACCCGGCCGCGCTGCTGCCCCGCGAACCAGGCCTGCCAGTCGATGCCCGCCCCGGCCTCCCAGGCCCGGGCCACGGCCTCCCGCGGCCCGCCCGCGCGCACCGAGTCGACGCTCAGCACCAGGCCGCGCACCTCCTCCTGCGCCCCGCGCAGCGCGATCCGCGTTCCCTTGGCGGCAGTTGACGCCGCAGTGCTCAGTGCCGCGGCGGTCCCGGCCGCTGCGGCGGCGCCGTCGGCCAGGTCGAGCGCCCCGATCACGCAGGCGGCGGCGCGGGCCGCGAGGCCGTCGCCGTGCACCGCGACCGGGCGCAGGCCCCAGCCGAGCCAGAGCCGGCCGAGCGCGTACTGCAGCGCGAACGCCGCCCCCCGCTCGCCGTGCTCGCCCGCACCGGCCGCGAGGGCGGCCCGGTAATGCTCGGCGAAGACCGGTTCGGTGGCGCACCACTGCTCGGCGAGGTCGCCGGCGCCGGTCACCTGCTCGGTGAGGACGAAGGAGAGCTCACCGCCCGCCGGCTCCGCCGGGATCGTGGACTCCCGCAGCGCACGGGCGAGTTCGGCGCGGTCGGTGCCGCAGACGGCGAGCCGGTACTCGTGCGCGCGGCGGCCCACCGCCAGGGTGTAGCCGATGTCGGCGAGGGTGGCCGCCGGTCCGCCGTCCGGCCGGTCGGCCAGGCTGTCGTCCAGGTGGTCGGCCAGGTGGTGGGCGGCCGTGCGCAGGGCGCTCGACGTCCGCGCGGAGAGCACCAGCACCTGTCGGCCGGCTGCCTCCTCGGCGACCGGCGCCGGCGGCGCCTCCTCCAGGACGGCGTGGGCGTTGGTGCCGCCGATGCCGAAGGAGCTGACCCCGGCGCGCAGCGGGCCCTCCGCCCGCCAGGGCGCGGTGGTGGTGCTGACCGTGAAGGGGCCGGCGGCGAAGTCGATCGCGGGGTTGGCGGTGCGGTAGTTGAGGGTCGGCACCAGCGTGCGGTGCTTCATCATCAGCGCGGTCTTGATCACGCCGGCGACTCCCGCCGCGGCGTCCAGGTGGCCGAGGTTGGACTTCACCGAGCCGATCGCGCAGAATCCGGTCTCCTCGGTCTGTGCCCGGAAGGCCTTGGTGAGCGCGGAGACCTCGACCGGATCGCCGAGCCGCGTGGCGGTGCCGTGCGCCTCCAGATGGCTGATCGAGCGCGGGTCCACCCCGGAGACCGCGTGCGCCTCGCGGATCACGGCGGTCTGGCCGGCGGCGCCGGGCGCGGCGAAACTCACCTTGCCGGAGCCGTCGTTGTTGGTCGCCGTGCCCTTGATGACGGCGTGGACGGTGTCCCGGTCGGCGATGGCGTCGCTGAGCAGCTTGAGTACCAGGACGCCCACGCCGTTGCCGAGCACGGTGCCGCTGGCCTCGGCGTCGAAGGTGCGCACATGCCCGTCCTCGGACAGGATGGCGCCCTCCTCGTAGAGGTAGCCCTTGGTCTGCGGCAGCTTGACGGTGACGCCGCCGGCCAGTGCCATGTCGCACTCGCCGTTGATCAGCCCCTGGCACGCCAGGTGGATGGCGACCAGCGAGGTGGAGCAGGCCGTCTGCACCGTGTAGCTGGGGCCCTTGAGGTCGAGCTTGTAGGAGAGCCGGGTGGCCAGGAAGTCCTTGTCGTTGCCGACCATCACCGCGAAGTGGTTGGAGGTGGTGGTCTGGTCGACGTTGGGCAGCACCTGCTGCTGCAGGTAGGTGTTGATGGCGGCGCCGGCCCAGACGCTGATCAGCCCGTCGTAGCGGGCCGGGTCGTAGCCGGCGTGCTCCAGCGCGGCGTGCCCGGCCGTCAGCAGGATGCGGTGCTGTGGATCGGTGAACTCGGCTTCCGCCGGGGTGAATTCGAAGTACCCGGTGTCGAAGAGGTCCACGTCCGGGAGCACCCCGTGGGCCGGCACGTAGCCCGGGTCGTCCAGCAGCCGGGCGGGCACGCCGGCCGCGGCCAGCTCCTCGCGGCTGAACCGGGTGATGCCCTCGCGCCCCTCGCTCAGCAGTCGCCAGAAGGAGTCCAGGTCGTCCGCGCCGGGAAAGCGCCCGGACATGCCGATGATCGCCACATCCGTCTCGGCCGCGATAGGAACCTCGGGGCTGCTCACTGGCCCAACTCTCCTTCGTCCTGGTCCGTGCGCCCGACCGCACGGGGGCAGCCGGAATCACCCGCGGTGTCCCGGGTGCGAGAATGCGCGACAAAGTGTGCTGATCCCGGCAAGCGGGAGCGGGCACGGAAAAATGCGGCAGGACGAAATACCCGTGGGAGACGCTCCGGCACGCTGCCGGAATACGTGTCCTGCCGACCCCTGCAGGGCATGCCTCGAAATCACCTGGCCGACCGGGTCGGCGGCGTTCGAAGTGTGCCCAGGAAACCGGTGGCACCGGCAAGAGACCGCAGTGCCACCCACCCCAGCGGACTGGGCAGATCCCGCTACGACGTCCGGAACTTCATCGTGGCCCCCCTGTCAACTTCCGCCCGACAGAACAAGCGCCTGCTGCCCCGCGGCCCCATCCCCGAGCCGCCGCACCGCAGTCAAATCCTTACAAGCTCCCCGTCTAAAGCGAGCCTAGCCCGAGCACCTGGCCAGATGCAATGAAAACTGGTGACGTGTGATCAACATGATGACGATACTTGCCAGTCGGGCACATGGTCGGGCACATGACAGTAACCCGGCGCCCGTCGCACCCCGCGAGGAGCCGACCTCGTACCCGCCAACTCCCCTTCGTACACGCCTTGATGAGTGATGCGACCCGCACTCCCCAGGTGGGACGCATCGACTCCCGGCCGCCGACCGCCCTGGTGGGCAAGCCCGCGCAAGGGAATGCTTGCGACGAGCGGGCAACCCGACAATGATGGCCGCGGGGGATCCCGATGACCCGCCATGCGTGTGCCCGGACCCGTGGCCGCCATCCCGAGTCGTCGATCTGTCGATCCGTCAGATGCGGTACATACCAATCACTTCGGCGCTGTCATCGGCGACCACCACGATGGCGTCGCCGACTGGACCAGCGTCCGCCGGGAAAGCGACTTCGATATTGCCGGCGCGGGCCCGTGGGGTTGCTCGGCGCTTACGGCCGGGCAACCGCCGAGACTGCCACACCCGCGGACCGAGCAGTCCAACGGCTTACCAGACGGGACCCGCCATGCCATCAACGACCGGCCCCGGCCAGTCGCGCTGACACCCGGAAGGAAGACTCTGCCATGAATCAGCTGGTCACCCCGCGCATCCACCACCTGGGTGTGCAGACCGCGGACCTCGACAACTGCCTTGCCTGGTACCTGGAGTTCTTCGACGCCGAGCAGAAGTGGGAGCTGGACACGTTCTCCGAGCTCACCCTCAGCCGGCTGCCCGGGATCCGCCGTCTGATCGAGGTCGCCGCCGGTGACCTCCGCTTCCACCTCTTCGACCGCGCGGACCACGACGGCGTGCTGCCCGACGAGCGCGGCTTCCAGTTCCAGCACGCCTGCCTGCAGGTCGCCGAGCCGCAGGACCTCGAAGCGGCGCGCCGGCGCTGGATCGAGCTGTACGAGTCGGGCCGCTACACCTTCGCCCGGCCCGACCTGCCCACCGAGATCGTCGTCGACTCCGACGGGGTCCACAGCCTCTACGTCTTCGACGTGAACGGCCTGGAGTACGAATTCACCTTCGTGCCGGAGGGCGACCGGTGAGCGGCTCGGGCGATTCCCTGCTCGCCGAGCAGACCGGGATCGGTGACTGGGACTTCGGCGACTTCCCCTACGGGCTGGAGCCGCTGGCGATGCCGGCGGCGGGCCACTCGCGGGCCACCGGCGCCACCCCGCCCGCGACCCTGTCCTGCGACCGCGACCTGACCCTGCTGCAGCTGCGCTTCCTGGCGGACGGCCGCCCGCTGGACCTGCCAGAGTCCACCCAGGAGCGCTCCGCCGACCAGCTCTTCTGGTTCCGCTGGATCACCGGCCACCAGGTCACCTTCCTCATCTGGCACCTGATGGGCCGTCTGATCGAGCAGGCCGGCCCGCAGCAGGAGCCGGAGCCGGCCGCGTTCGCCCGGCTGGAGGCCTACGCCTACGGCTACTGCGCGATGCTGCTCTACACCGGATCCTGCCCGCTCGACCTCTACCAGGACCTGATCAGGCCGCGGATGTTCCTCCAGCACCGCAGCTTCAGCGGCGCCTGGGCCTCCGACTACGCCCCGGTGCGCGGCCTGTTCCGGGGCCGCGGCCTGGCCCGGGGCAGCACCCCGCAGGCGGCCCGGCTGGCCCAGGCCGTGGAGACCAACAAGGTGATCCACGACGGCATCGCCGCCCGGCTGGTGCCCGGCGGCAAGTCGCTGCTGCAGCAGGCCATGCTGGGCCCGGCCGTGCGCCCCTCGGAGCGCACCGCACTGCTCTACGACAACTTCTTCATGACGCTGCGCGCCCCGGTGGACGAGGACGCCATCACCAGTCAACTGCTCCGCAGACTGCGGGCGGTGGCCCTCGACGTCGCCGCCAACGGCCTCTACCCGCTCGGCCTCGGCGGCGGGGAGCTGCCCGAGGAGCTGCGCCGCGCGGAGGTGACCGCCTGCGAGGAGCGGGTCGGCCTGACCCTGCACGAGGTCGGCGCGGCCTGCGTCGCCGACCCGCTCCCCTACCCGTGACCCGTGACACCTACGAGCAGCCGAGGAGAGGAGCGTCCGGATGCGCGCCGCCGTCTTCCAGGCCCCGCACGACATCCGCGTCGAGGAGGTGCCGGACCCGGCGGTCCGGCGGCCGGGTGACGCGGTGGTGCGGGTCCTGCTGTCCTGCATCTGCGGCACCGACCTGTGGGCCTACCGCGGCGTGGCCGACCGGCAGGCGGGCCAGCGGATCGGCCACGAGTTCCTCGGGGTGGTCGAGGAGATCGGCCCCGAGGTGACGGCCCTGGCCGTCGGCGACCTGGTGGTGGCACCCTTCGTCTGGCTGGACGGGGTGTGCGACTACTGCGCCGAGGGCCTGAGCACCTCGTGCGAGCAGGGCGGCTACTGGGGGGCACCGGGCGCCGACGGCGGGCAGGGCGAGGCGGTGCGGGTGCCGTACGCCGAGCGGACGCTGGTGCGCCTCCCGGCCGAGGCGGCCACCGACCGGCGGCTGCTCACCGCGCTGCTCACCCTGTCCGACGTGCTGGGCACCGGCCACCACGCCGCGCTCGGCGCCGGGGTGCGCCCCGGCTCGACGGTGGCGGTGGTCGGCGACGGCGCGGTCGGCCTGTGCGGCGTGCTCGCCGCCAAGCGACTGGGCGCCGAGCAGATCATCATGCTGGGCCGCCACCAGCAGCGCACCGACATCGCCCGCCGCTTCGGCGCCACCGACGTGGTCCCCGAGCGCGGCGAGGCCGCCGTCGAGGCGGTGCGCGAACTGACCCGCGGCCAGGGCGCCTGCGCCGTGCTGGAAGCCGTGGGCAGCGAGCAGTCCATGGCCACGGCGGTGCACATCGCCCGGGCCGGCGGCTCGATCGGCTACGTGGGCGTGCCGCACGGCAGCACCGCGGGCCTGGACCTGGAGCTGCTCTTCGACCGGAACATCGCGCTGCGCGGCGGCGTCGCCCCGGTGCGGACCTACATCCCGCAGCTGCTGCCGGACGTCCTCGCCGGAACGATCGACCCCTCTCCGGTCTTCGACCTCACGGTCGGCCTGGCGCAGCTGCCGCAGGGCTACCGGGCGATGGACGAGCGCACCGCCCTGAAGGTCCTGATCGAGCGCTGAGCCCTCGACGAACGGCGCTGGGAGCAGCGCACCGAACGCACCGAACGCACCGAACGGAAACGAACGTGACAATGAGCGGCACCACCGGCGCGCACGCCGTCCTGCGGACCCTCGTGGACGGCGGCATCGACGTCTGCTTCAGCAATCCGGGCACCTCCGAGATGCACCTGGTGGCCGAGATGGTGGCCACACCCGAGATGCGCCTCGTGCTCTGCCTCTTCGAGGGGGTGGCGACCGGCGCGGCCGACGGCTACGGCCGGATGGCCGAGAAGCCCGCGGCCACGCTGCTGCACCTCGGCCCCGGGCTCGGCAACGGGGTGGCCAACCTGCACAACGCCCGCCGCGCCGGCACCGCGCTGGTGAACATCGTGGGCGATCACGCCACCTACCACCGGGCCTTCGACGCCCCGCTGAACTCCGACATCGCGGCGCTGGCCGGCGCGGTGTCGAAGTGGGTGGGCCGCCCGGAGAGCGCGGCGCGCGCCGGCGCCGACACCGCCGAGGCGATCGCCGCCGCCACCTCGGCCGTCGGCCACCTGCCGGGCGGGGTCGCCACGCTGATCCTGCCCTCCGACGTCTGCTGGTCGACGGGCGGGGCAGCCGCCCCCGTGCCCGCCCCCGCGCCCGCCCCGCTCGACGAGCAGGCCGTGGAGCGGGTCGCCAAGCTGCTGCTCGGCACCGAGGGCTGCGTGCTGCTGGTGGGCGGTGCGAACATGCGCCGCGCCGGGCTGAACGCGGCCGGCCGGATCGCCGCCGCCACCGGGGCCGACCTGCTGGCCGAGAAGTCCCCGGCCCGCCACGAGCGCGGCGCGGGCATCCCGCGGCTCGACCGCCTGCCCTACCCGAGGGACCTGGCCGCGGCCCGGCTGGCCGGCGCCCGGCACCTGGTGCTGGCCGGCGCGCGCTCCCCCGTGGCGTTCTTCGCCTACCCCGGCCAGCCGAGCACCCTGCTGCCGGACGGCTGTGAGGTGCACGACCTGGGCAGCGACCCCGCCGCGCTGGCCCGGCTGGCCGAGCTGGTCGCCCCCCGCACCGCCCCGGTGGTGGCCGAGGCCGAGCGCCCCGGCCTGCCCAGCGGTGAGCTGACCGCCGAGAAGGCCGCCGCCGTGCTCGGGGCGCTGATGCCGGAGGGCGCGATCGTGGTGGACGAGGCGATCACCTCCGACCAGTGGCTGCCCGAGTACACCGCGGGCGCGCCGGTGCACGACTGGCTGAACATCACCGGCGGCTCGATCGGCATGGGGCTGCCGGTCGCCACCGGCGCGGCCGTCGCCTGCCCCGACCGGCCGGTGATCAGCCTGGAGGCGGACGGCAGCGCGATGTACACCCCGCAGGCCCTGTGGACCCAGTCCCGCGAGGCGCTGGACGTCACCACCGTCATCTTCGACAACGCCTCCTACGCGATCCTGGACGGCGAACTGCGGCGCCTGGGCGCCTTCCAGGGCGCCGACGTCCAGCGCAGCAGGTCGCTGATCGACATCCCCGGGCTCGACTTCGTCGCGCTCGCGAACGGCATGGGCGTGCCGGCCACCCGGGCCCGCACCGCCGAGGAGTTCACCGCCCAGCTCCGCCGGGCGCTGGCCGAACCCGGGCCGCACCTGATCGACGCCGTGGTGCCCCCGGTCTCCTCGTGACCGGCGGCACCCTTCCCCCCGAGGAGGCAGCATGACGCAGCGCCCCACCTTCCGTCAGATCTCCGTCCTGCCCGGCGTCTGGCCCTCGGCCGACCTGCTCGCGGCGCTCGAACCGCTGAGCCAGGCACCGCCGCTGGCGCTGGCCGAGTGGCCGCCGGCCGGGCCGGCGGAGCAGGCGTTCCACCGCACGGACGCCCTGCTGGCGGGCTGGAAGGACGTCCTGGACGCCGAGCTCCTCGGCCGGCTGCCCGCGCTGCGCTACCTCGGCCTGCGCGCCACCACCACCGGCCGGGTCGACCTGGCGTACACCGAGCGGCACGGCATCACGGTGGCGCCGATCTACGGCTACGGCGACGCCGGCACGGTGGAGTTCGTCGTCGAGCAGCTGCTCGCGCACGCCCGGCACGGCCTGAAGGGCCCGCACCCCGGCGAGCTGACGGGCAAGCGGCTGGGGCTGGTCGGCTACGGCCCGGTGGCCCGCAGCGTGGGCCGGGTCGGCCTGGCGCTGGGCATGGAGGTGGCCTTCCACACGCCCACCCCCCGCAGCACGGGCGCGGCGGAGCCCCGCTGGGCGCCGCTGGCCGAGGTGCTGGGCGGCTCGGACTTCCTGTCCTTCCACTCCCCCGCCTACCGGCACGTGGTCACCCCCACGGAGCTGGCGCTGGTGCCCGCCACCGCCCTGGTGGTCGTCACCACGCTGGGCCTGCCGATGGCCGAACCCGCGCTGCGGCAGTGGCAGTCGCAGCGGGCCGGGCGCATCGTGCTGGACCTCTGCGCGGCCCACGCAGCGGCCGAGGAGACACTGCGGCTGCCCGGGGTCGAGGTGCACGACCTCTACGCGGCCCGCACCACCGAGTCGATCAAGCGCGCCGAGGCCCAGCTGGTGGAGAACCTCACCGCCGCGCTCCCCCGGCCGTAGCAGCCTGTGCAACGCCGTCGGCGGCACACCCCACGGGGTGTGCCGCCGTTCTGCGGTCTTCCTGGCGCCAGGTCAGCTCTCGGCCGGGCGCAGGATCACCGGCAGGGTCCGGTGCCCGTTGGTGATGAACGAGGCCAGCGGGATCAACTCCTCGTCGGCCAGCGCCATCTGCGGGAACCGCTCGAAGAGCGCGGGCAGCGCCACCGTGGCCTCCAGGCGGGCCAGCGCCGCGCCCAGGCAGAACTTCACGCCGTAACCGAAGGACACGTGCTCCTTGTTGGCCCGGGTGACGTCGAACTGCGCGGCGCTCTCGCCGTGCACCGTCGCATCGCGCCCGGCGGCCGCGTAGCCGACCAGGATCGCCTCGCCCTTGCGGATCAGCACGTCGCCGGCCTGGATGTCCTCCACCGCGAAGCGCAGCGGGATGTTCGCCACCGGGGCCTGGAGCCGCAGCGACTCCTCGACGACGTCGCTCCAGGTGGCCTGTCCGGAGCGGACCAGCGCCAGCTGCTCGGGGTGGCTCAGGAGCAGGTGGATGGAGTTGTCCAGCAGGTTGACGGTGGTCTCCAGGCCCGCGCTGATCAGCGCCATCAGGGTCTCCACCACCTCCTCCTGGCTGAGCGCGCTGCCGTCCTCCTCGTCGCGGACCGCGATCAGCGCGCTGGTCAGGTCGTCGCCCGGCTCCTTGAACTTGAGCGTGGCCAGCTCGACCAGGAGCCCGTAGAACCGCTCGCCGTTGGCCTGCGCGGCCTCCGGCGTGACGGTGGTGTCGAAGATCGTCTTCACGCAGACCCGCAGGTCGGGCATCCGCTCCTCGGGAACGCCGAGCAGGCTGCCGATCACCTGGATCGGGATCGCATAGGCGTAGCCCTCGCGCATGTTGGTGGCGGCACCGGCCGGGTTGGCCGCCAGCCCGTCCAGCAGCTCGGTGATGATGCCCTCGACCCGCGGGCGCAACGACTCGATCCGGCGGGCGGTGAAGGCGCCGGAGGCCAGCCGCCGCAGCCGGCGGTGGTCGGGGCCGTAGGCGGTGAACATGTTCTCGGCCGCCACCCAGACCATCAGCGACCAGTCCAGCGGGATCTCGCCGTTCTTGAAGGCGTCCCAGTGCTGCCGGGCGCTGCGGGAGACCAGCGGGTCGCCGAGCAGCTGCTTGACCAGTTGCTGGCTGCCCACCGCCCAGGCCTCCACGCCGCCGGGCAGCTCGACCTTGGCGACCGGCCCCTCCTTGAAGACGAGGCTGTTCTCGCCGTGGATGTCCTGACCACTGGGGTCCAACCGGTAGGGGCAGCGCGCTGTTTCCATCTTCGGTCTCCTGATGCGTTGTTCGGGTACAGCGGGAACGGTGATCTCGGGGCGCCGACGGCCGGGGTGGACCGGTCGGCAGCCTGATCGGCGCGCAGCTGGGGACGGGCCCGGATGCCGGGCCGACCTGCTTGCCCGGACGGGTGGTCGGCCGGCCGAGGGAGTGCCCGGCAGCCGGTCGCCGGGCCGCGGTGCGCGCGGGAGCCGGATGGCAGAGCGCCGCCGCGACGGGAAGGTGGCGGCAGGACAGGGGAGTTACGCGCGAATCATCTAAGCAGAATGCCGCCGGGAAGTCAGCGGTCCCCGATCGGGGTAGCCGATCGGGGCACCGGGGGGTGGCCGATCGGGTCCGCCGGTCGAGGCAGGGCTCCGACCTTCGGCTACGTCGTTCGCCCCTCCCGCCGGAGCCGGGTCCGCGGGAGGCTGAGAAAGATCGGCGTTCCGGCAAGGGCCCTGCGCCGATGGCGACTTCGGTGTGACCCCGGCACCATCCCGGCACGACCTCGGCACCACGACGGCACCACGACGACGACGGCACGACGATGGAGACCCAGATGACAGAGACGGGCAGCGCAGCGCAGCAGCCGTCGGCGGCCGACTGCTACGCCTTGGACATCCTGTCCGCGCTCGGCGCCGCCCCCGAGCGGGTGGCCGTGCACTGGCGCGGCCGGGAGGTCCGGGCCGGCGCGCTCGCCCGCTCCGTGGTCGACACGGTGCAGACGCTGCGCAAGCTGGGCATCGGCCCCGGCACCACGGTGGCCGTCCTGGTGGCGCCGAACAGCCCGCTGATGCTCACCGTGCGCTGGGCCACCCATCTGCTGGGCGGCGCGGTGATGTACGTGCGCGGCACCAACCCCGGCTCCACCGCCTACGTGCTCTCCGCCGACGAGCAGCTGCGGATCCTGTTCGACGCCACCGCGCAGGTGCTGTTCACCGACGGGGAGAACGCCGACCGGGCGGCCGAGCTGGCGCAGCGCGCTCCGGGCCGCTTCACGGTGGCCGAGGGCGACAGCGCGCTGACGGACGAGGGCGGCGTCGCCTCGGCCGCCGAGCTGGTCGCGGAGCTCGGCGAGCTGCCGGTGCGCGACCCGCGGCAGTACGCGCTGGTCTCGTTCAGCAGCGGCAGCACCGGCAAGCCCAAGGGCGTCTGCATCACCACGGCGGTCAACGACGCCCGGGCCCGCGCCCTGCCGGCCGAGCCGGGCACCCGCCTGCTGGTCGCCACCCCGCTGGCCTTCGTGGTCGGCGGGATCGCGGACGCGGTGCTGCTGGCCGACGGAGTCGTCGTGCTGCACGAGGGCTTCGAGGCGGTTGCGGTGGCGCGGGCCATCGCGGAGCACGGCATCACCCTGACCTTCATGGCCACCCCGCACGTCTACCAGACCATGGCGGCCGTGCAGGCCGAGGGCACCGACCTGGCCTCGCTCAAGGCGCTGATCTACACCGGCGTCGCGGCGGCGCCCGCGAAGCTGGCGGAGGCGGTCCAGGTCTTCGGCCCGGTGCTGGTGCAGATGTACGGCAGCACCGAGGCGGGCGCGGTCAGCATCCTGCTGCCCGACGGCCACTACGACCCGCGGCTGCGGGCCACCGTGGGGCGCCCGCTGCCCGGTGTGGAGATCAGCGTCCGTGACGCGGAGTCGGGCGCGGAGCTGCCGGCCGGGGAGACCGGCGAGCTGTGGGTGCGCTCCGGCAGCCTGCTGGACGCCTACCTGGGCGACCCGGCGCTCACCGCGCGGACGCTGCGCGACGGCTGGTTCCTGACCGGCGACATCGGACGGCTCGACGAGGAGGGCCTGCTCTCGCTCGCCGACCGGATCGCCGACGTGGTGAAGATCGACGGCGTCAAGATCTACCCGGCCGCGGTGGAGCGCGAGATCGCCACCCTGGCGGGCGTCGCGAACGTGGCCGTCTACGGGGTCCGGGACCTGGACAACCTGGAGCACGTGCACGCCGCAGTGGCTCTGAAGCCGCAGGCGCGGCTGAGCCACGAGGAGATCCGCGCGCACGTCGGCGCCGCGCTCTCCGCCGCCCACGCCCCCGAGGAGACCCGCTTCCTCGACGAACTTCCGCTCGGCGTCTCCGGCAAGCCGGACAAGCGACTGCTGCGTGAGCTCTACCCGATCGTCTGAGCCGGCCCCTATGGGCGGCCCCTCTGAACGACACCCCCTTCGCGAGCACCCGGCAGAGAGCGAGTTGAGAACATGACCCAGCATCTGGACTTCTTCGCCGACGAGTTGGACAAGCTCGGTGACAACCGCCGGTCCTTCCTGGAGATCGGCCGGCGCGCCGGCCAGTTCCCCAGCGCACTGGCCCGCACCGGATCGCTCGGCCCCGGCCAGGAGGTCAGCGTCTGGTGCAGCAACGACTACCTCGGCATGGGGCAGAACCCCTCGGTACTGGAGGCCATCAAGGGCGCGGTCGACGCCTTCGGCGCCGGCTCCGGCGGTTCGCGCAACATCGGCGGGACCAACCACTACCACGTCCTGCTGGAGCAGGAGTTGGCCGAGCTGCACCGCAAGGAGGCGGCGCTGCTGTTCAGTTCGGGCTACTCGGCGAACGACGGCGCGCTGACCGTGCTGGCCGGCCGGATGCCCGGCACCCTGGTCTTCTCGGACGAGCTGAACCACGCCTCGATCATCGACGGCCTGCGGCACAGCGGCGCCGAGAAGCGGATCTTCCGGCACAACGACACCGCCCACCTGGCGGAGCTGCTGGCCGCCGCCGACCCCGAGCGGCCCAAGCTGGTGGTCACCGAGTCGGTCTACTCGATGTCCGGCGACATCGCCCCGCTGGCCGAGATCGCCGAGCTGGCCGCCCGCTACGGGGCAACCTCGTTCCTGGACGAGGTGCACGCGGTGGGCATGTACGGGCCCGAGGGCGCCGGCATCGCCGCCCGGGAGGGCATCGCGGACCGCTTCAACGTCATCATGGGCACCGTGGCCAAGGGCTACGGCACCGCGGGCGGCTACATCGCCGGCAACGCCGTGCTGGTGGAGGCGGTCCGCAGCTTCTCGCGGCCCTTCATCTTCACCACCTCGCTGGCTCCGGCGCTGGCCGCCGGTGCGCTCGCCGCGGTCAAGCACCTGCGCGCGAGCGAGGTCGAGCGCGATCGGCTGCGGGAGAACGCGCTGCTGCTGCACCGGCTGCTGAACGAGCGGGGCATCCCGTTCGTCTCGCCGGACACCCACATCGTCTCGGTGCTGGTCCGCGAGGACCTGCTCTGCCAGCAGGCCTCCGCCCTGCTGCTGGAGCGGCACGGCATCTACGTCCAGTCGATCAACGCGCCCAGCGTGCGGACCGGTGAGGAGATCCTGCGGGTCACCCCGTCGGCCACCCACACCACCACCGACGTGGAGAAGTTCGCCGAGGCGCTGGACAGCATCTGGGACGAGCTGGCGCTGCCGCGCGAGGCGGTCACCGCCCGCTGACGGGCCGGCCGGCCGGCCCGCGGGTCGGCCGGCGCCCTCACCCACCGAAGGAGAGGCGCATGTCCCTGTCCCTGGCGGCCGTGCTGGCCGAGGCCGCGGCGCGGCGTCCGGAGCACCCCGCGCTCGTCTGCGGCGACCGGACGTACGACTACCGCACGCTCTGGCACCGGGCGCGGCAGTACGCCGCGGCGCTGGCCGCCGAGGGCGTGCGGCCCGGGGACCGGGTGGCGCTGCTGATCGGCAACCAGGTCGAGTTCCCGCTCACCTACTTCGGCGCGCTCGCCCTCGGCGCCGTGGTGGTGCCGGTGAACGCGCTGCTGAAGGCGCGCGAGATCGAGTACGTGCTGCGCGACGCCGGCTGCCCTGCGCTGGTCTGCGCCGGTCCGCTGCTGCCCGAGGGGCGGGCGGCGGCCGCGGCGGCCGGGGTGCGCCTGCTGACCGTGGACGCCGCCCCGGAGCCCGGCGCGAGCAGCCTCGCGGAGCTCGCCGAGCGCTGCGAGCCCGTCGAGCGCCTGGTGCCCCGCGAGCCGGGGGACCTCGCGCTGGTGCTGTACACCTCCGGCACCACCGGGCACCCCAAGGGCGCGATGCTGACGCACCTGAACGTCACGCTGAACGTGACCATCGGGATGGAGTCCCCCTTCGACCTGCGGGCCGGGGACGTGCTGCTGGGCTGCCTGCCGCTGTTCCACACCTTCGGCCAGATCTGCGGCATGGCCACCTGCTTCCGGGCCGGCGCCACCCTGGTGCTGATGGAGCGCTTCGAGGCGCCGCGCGCCCTGGCGCTCATGGCGGAGCACGGCTGCACCGTGCTGATGGGCGTGCCCACGATGCTGCTGGGCCTGCTCGACGCGGCGGAGCAGGACGCCCGCCGCCCGCCGCTGGACCGCGTCTTCAGCGGCGGCTCGGCGCTGCCCGTGCCGGTCCTGGAGCGGTTCGAGGAGGTCTTCGGCTGCCGGATCTACGAGGGCTACGGCCTGACCGAGACCTCGCCCGTGGTCGCCTACAACCAGCCCGCCTGGCCACGGCGGGCCGGCACGGTGGGGCGGCCGATCTGGGGGGTCGAGGTGGAGATCGCCCGGGCCGGGCTGGAGGGCCGGATCGAGCTGCTGCCCACGGGCGAGGTGGGCGAGATCGTGGTGCGCGGCCACAACGTGATGGCCGGCTACCTGGGCCGGCCCGAGGCCACCGCCGAGGTGCTGGTGGACGGCTGGTTCCGCTCCGGCGACCTGGGCGTGAAGGACAAGGACGGCTGCCTGTCGGTCGTCGACCGCAAGAAGGACATGGTGCTGCGCGGCGGGTACAACGTCTACCCGCGCGAGGTCGAGGAGGTGCTGGTGCGCCACCCCGCCGTCGCCGAGGTGGCGGTGATCGGGGTGCCGCACGAGCGGCACGGCGAGGAGGTCTGCGCGGTGGTGCGCACCCGGCCCGGCGCCGAGCCCGGACCCGGGCTCGGCGCGGAGCTCATCGCCTGGAGCAAGGAGCGGCTGGCCGCCTACAAGTACCCCCGGATGGTCGAGTTCGTGGACGCCTTCCCGCTCGGTCCCAGCGGCAAGATCCTCAAGCGGGAGCTGCGGACGGCTCTGCTCGGCTGAACGGGTTCACACCGGCAGCAGCCCCACGTCCCTGGCCCGGACCGCGGCGAGCGTGCGGTTGGGGCAGTTCAGCTTGGCCAGGATGTTGCCCACCAGCCGCTTCACCCCGTGCTCGGAGATCAGCAGCCGCCGGGAGACCTGCTTGTTGCTCAGGCCGTCCGCGACCAGCCGCAGCACCTGCAGCTCCCGGGGCGTCAGCGCGGCCCCGGCCGGGACCGGCTGCGGCGGGCCGGCCTGCGGCACCCGCGCCGCCCGCATGACCAGCCGCTGGGCCAGGCTCGCCGACACGTAGAACTTGCCCGCCATGACGTCGCCGACCGCGTCCGCGAGGGTCCGCGGCTCCAGCTCCGACCAGTCCAGGAAGCCCTGCGCGCCGCAGGCCGCCATCCACGGCGCGTCCAGCGCGTCCGGCCCGTCGACCAGCAGCAGCAGGCCGGGTCCGTCCTCGCAGAGCCCGCGCACCGCGTCGCGGGTGTGCTCGGGCTCCAGGTCGGCCGCCGCCGCGAGCAGGAGGTCCAGCCGCTCCCCCTCGCACCCGTGGATGGAGTCGCCGCCGAAGCCCAGATGGCGCACCGAGGCGGTGCGGACGGTCGAGCGGAGCATGCCCTCGATGCCGTAGCGGTGAATCGTCTTCTTGATGACCAGGGCGATGCGCTCCCCGGCATCGATCGCCTGACTCGCCAATGTGAGGCTCCTTCGGGTGGTTCTGGGTGGTTCGCTGATCCGAGTGGATCGCTGCTCGGTGGATCGTGGGTCGTGACGGTGGTCGTGACGGTCGTGGTGTCCGTGACGGTGGTGCTGCGGCCGGCCGCGGTCCGGGTGCGGCCCGGGACCGCGGCCGGGTCGGGCTACCCGGCCTGCTGCGACAGCAGGGCCACCTCGGAGTCCGGGGTGGCCACGACCTCCCGCAGCAGCCGCTCGTAGGCCCGTGCCAGGCGCTCGGCCGTGCCGGGCGCGAAGAGGTCGGTGCTGTACTCCAGGTAGCCGTGCAGGCCCTCCTCCCCCTCCTGGGCCACCAGGTTGAGGTCGTAGCGCGTGGTGCCGGAGTCGAAGGCCAGCGGGTGGACCGCGAGTGCACCCGGCCCGCCGGCGCCGCCGGTGGCCGCCGCGGTGCCCGGCAGCAGGTTGAACACCACCTGGCAGAGCGGCGGGTGGGCCGGGTCGGGTGCCGGTGCCAACTCCCGGACCAGGTCGGCGAAGGGCAGGTCCTTGTGCTCGTGGGCCTCGGCCGTCACCTGCCTGACCTGCGCCAGCAGCTCGGTGAAGGTGCGGTGCCCGGCCGGGTCCAGCCGCAGCACCAGGGTGTTGACGAAGTAGCCCACCAGCTGGTCCAGTTCGGCCCTCGGCCGGTTGGTGACCGCGGTGCCGATCGCCAGCTCGCTGCCCCGGCCCGGCTCGGTGTGCGCGCCGAGCAGCACGGCGAAGGCCGAGAGCAGCAGCTGGTACAGCGTGGCGCCGTGCTCCTTGGCCAGCTGCCGGAGCCCGCCGAGCAGGTCGAGCGGCACCCCGAAGGCGACCGAGGCGCCCTGGTAGGACTTCACCTCGGGGCGCGGGTAGTCGGTGCGCAGTGCCAGGCAGCCCGGCAGTCCGGCCAACTGCCGCCGCCAGTAGTCCTGCTGGCGGTCGAGCTCGGCCGCGTCCAGGACGCCGCGCTGCCAGCGGGCGAAGTCGGTGTACTGCAGCGGCAGCGGTGCCAGGCCCGGCTCCTCGCTCTGGCTGAACGCCTGGTAGAGGCTGAGCAGTTCGCTCAGCACCAGGTTGACCGACCAGCCGTCGAAGACACCCCAGGGCCGGCTGAGCACGGCGATGTGCTCCTCCTCGCCCAGCGCCAGCAGGTGGGCCCGGAGCTGGTGGTGGCCCTGCGGGGCGAAGGGGCGGGCCCGCTCGGCCCGCAGCCACGGCTGCACGGCCGCCGGCTCGACCGGCAGGACGTCGACCGTGAAACCGTCGACCGGGTGCACGCGTTGGGTGACGCCCGACGCGCGCACCAGGTAGCCGGTGCGCAGCACGGCGTGGCGTTCGACCAGGGCCCGCACGGCGCGCGCGTAGGCCTCGCGGTCCAGTCGGCCCTCGATCCGGAAGGCCATCTGCACGTTGTCGTGCGCGGCACCCAGGTGGGCGGGCCGGTTCAGGAACCACAGGTCGCTCTGCTGCAGGGCCAGCGGCGCCTCCTCGTCCGCCTGTCCGGCGGCGGGCAGCAGTGGCACGCTCTCCCGCTCGGCGGGCGCCGCCTGCTCCAGCGCCCGGGCCATCCGCTCCACCGTGGCCCCGGTGAGGACCAGTTGGAGCGGCAGCTCCGCGCCGGTCTCCTGCCGGGCCCGCAGGGTGAGCCTGGTGGCCAGCAGCGAGTGGCCGCCGAGGTCGAGGAAGCTGTCGCGCACCCCGACCCGGCTCAGCCCGAGCAGTTCCGCGATGATCCGGCACAGGGTGCGCTCGGCCACGGTGCGCGGGGCGAGGTAGACCTGCTGGGCCAGGTCGCTCTCGGCCGGTGCGGGTAGCGCCCGCTTGTCGATCTTGCCGTTGGGCGTGACCGGCAGCTCGTCCAGCACCACGAGGACGCCGGGGACCATGTAGTGCGGCAGCCGCCCGGCCAGGTACTCCTTGAGCCGCCGGGCCAGTTCCGGGCCGCCCGCGGCGCCTTCGCCGCCCGCGCTGCCTTCGCCGTCCTCGCTGTGCTTGCCGTCCTCGCCGTCCTCGCCGTCCTGCTCCGCGAGCCACTGCGGCGCGGGGCTCAGGTAGCCGACCAGCGAGACGGCCTCCGCCGACCCGCGCGGCACCACCACGGCCGCGCCCACCGCGGGGTGACCGAGCAGCGCACTCGCGATCTCGTCCGGCTCGACCCGGAAGCCGCGCACCTTGACCTGGTCGTCCGCGCGGCCGAGGTAGTCGAGCACGCCGTCGGAGCGCCACCTGACCAGGTCGCCGGTGCGGTACATCCGCGCGCCGGGGGTGAAGGGGTCGGCCACGAAGCGCTCGGCGGTCAGCTCCGGGCGGTCGAGGTAGCCGCGGGCCAGGCCCTCGCCCGCGATGTACAGCTCGCCGGCCGCGCCCGTCGGCGCCAGCCGCAGCGCCGGATCCAGCACGTACACCCGGGTGTTGTCGACCACCGAGCCGATCGGCACGCCGGTGGCCTCCGGCTCCGCGCGGTACTGCCAGGCGGTGACGGCGCCGGCCTCGGTGGGCCCGTAGCCGTTGAACAGCTCCACCGCGGGCAGGGCCCGCGCGAGCCGTTCGGCCAGCTCCACGGGCAGCGCCTCGCCCACGGCCTCCACCCGGCGCAGCTCGGTGCAGTGGGCCGCGTCCGGCTCGGCGAGGAAGGCGGCGAGCATGGACGGCGCGAAGTAGACGTCGGTGACCCGCTGTTCACGGATCAGCCGGGCCAGGTAGGCCGGGTCCCGGTGGCCGTCCGGACGGGCGATCACCAGCGCGCCACCGACCTGGAGCGGCCAGAACAGCTCCGGCACCGAGATGTCGAAGCCGACCGAGGTCTTCAGCAGCAGTCGCCCCTGTTCGCCCAGGCGGTAGCGGCGCTGGTTCCAGGCCAGCCAGTTCGTCCCGGACCGGTGCGGGACCATCACGCCCTTGGGCCGGCCGGTGGAGCCGGAGGTGTAGAGCACGTACGCGGTGTGCTCGCCGGTCACCGCGACACCGGGGTCGGTGCCGGGCCGCCCGGCGGTGTCCGGCAGCTCCTGGTCCAGCACGAGCAGCGGCTTGCAGTCGGCGAAGATGCCGTCCACCCGCTCCTGCGGCAGGTCGGGCTCGATCGGCAGGTACGCAGCCCCCGTCTTGAGCACCGCGTAGACGGCGGTCACCAGCTCGACGGAGCGCGGCAGCCTTATCGCCACCAGCTGCTCGGGGCCGGCGCCCTGCTCGATCAGCCAGTGCGCGAGCCGGTTGGCGCGCGCGTTGAACTCCGCGTAGCTGAGCTCCTGGTCCTCGAAGACCAGCGCGGTCCGCTCCGGGGTGCGCGCCACCTGCGCCTCGAAGGCGGCCGTCAGGGTCGGCTCGGCCGCCCGGTGCGCGGCGCCCCGCCACTCGGTCAGCAGCCGGTGGCGCTCGGCGGCGGGCAGCACGTCGATGTCCAGCGCCGCGGTGCGGTCGCCGTCGCCCTCGGCCAGCGCGGCGACGATCCCGGCGAGCGCGCGCTCGACGTGGTCGGCGAGCGCCTCGGGGAGCACCGCGCCGTCCACCTGGACCTCCAGCGACAGTTCGCTGCCGAAGTCGTCGAGCGAGACGGTGACCGGGTAGTTGATCGCGTCCCCGGCCGCCAGGAAGCGCACCCCGGCGTCGTTGATGGTGGGCGCGGGCTCGGCACCGCCGCCGGGCTCGAAGTGCCGGAAGTTGACCACCGCGCTGAACAGCGGCGCGTCGCCCGCCATCCCGCTGCAGCGCTGCGCCAGGCTCAGCGGGCTCTGCTCGTGGACGATCAGGTCGCGCAGCCCGGCGTCCACCTCGGCGATCAGCTCGCGCACCGTGCGGCCGGCCAGCCTGGCCCGCAGCGGCAGCGTGTTGATGAAGTTGCCGAGCATCCGCTCCACCCCGGGCACGCCCTGCAGGCGGCCGGAGAGCACGGCGCCGAAGACCACGTCGTCACGCCCCGCGGCGGCGGCCACCACGCACGCCCAGGCGGCGTGGAAGAGGCAGGCCGGGCTCAGCCGCAGGCGCCGGCCCTGCGCGCGCAGCTCCTCGGTGAGCGGGGCGGGCAGCGTGCGGCGCAGCTGGCGCACCCGGCTGCCGTTGCCGCGCACGTCGGTCAGGCCGAACGGCGTGGTCGGCTCGGTGAGGTCGCCGAGCACACCGCGGAAGTACTCCGCGACTGCCTCGGGCTCCTGGTGCCGCAGGGTGTGCGCGACGAAGTCGCGGTAGGGCGCGGGCGGTGCCAGCAGCCCGGTGCGGCCCGCCAGGTGCAGGCCGAGCTCTTCGAGGGTGAGCCGCAGCGAGGTGGCGTCCTCGATCAGGTGGTGGGCGTTGAGCAGCAGGTAGCGGCGCGGCGATCCCGGGTCCTCGGCGACCAGCAGCCGCAGCAGCGGGGCGCGCTCCAGCGGCATCCGGCCGAAGGCGTTCAGCAGGGCGCGGGCCTGCTGCTCGGCGTCCTCGCCGGGCTCCAGCAGCACGCGCTGCACGGGCAGTTCGGCGGTGCGGTGCACCACCTGCACGGGTGCGGGCAGGCCGCTGGTGAGCACGGCGGTGCGCATCACGTCGTGCCGGTCGATCACCGCCTGCAGCGCCCGGGTGAACGCCGTGCAGGCGGCCTCGTCCTCGGCGACGTAGAGGGTGGAGACCAGGTACGGGTCCTGGTCCGGGTCCATCAGGTGGTGGAAGAGGATGCCCTCCTGGGTGGAGACCAGGGGGTAGACGTCCTGGATGTTCGGCGCGCCGCCGGGCACCGCGGCCACGATCGCGTCGAGCTGCTGCCGGCTCAGGTCGATCAGCGGGAGCAGCTCGGGGGTGAGCTCCTCGCACCCCGGCGGGATCAGGTTCGGCGGGGCGGTGTACTGCGCCACGGCCTCGTCCTGGTCGATCCGGGCCGCCAGCTCCGCGAGCGTGCCGGCGCCGAACACGGCGCGCACGGTGGTCCGCCGGCCGAGCTCACCGAGCCTGGCCAGCAGCACGGTGATCAGCAGCGAGTGGCCGCCCAGGGCGAAGAAGTTGTCCTCGGCGCCGATCCGGGCCTCGTCGAAGCCCAGCAGCTCGGCCCAGAGACCGGCCAGCAGCCGCTCGGTCGGGGTGCTCGGGGCGGTGTAGGCACGCTGGGCGAAGGCGTCGATGCCGGGGGCGGGCAGCGCCTTGCGGTCGAGCTTGCCGTGCGCGGTGACGGGCAGCTCGGGCAGCGTCACGAAGGCGCTGGGCACCATGTACTCGGGCAGCGCGCGCTCCAGGTGGCGCACCAGCTCGGCCCGGAGTCCGGCGGCGGCGGAATCGGAAGCGGCCGGCTCGGCGGCGCCGTGGTCGGTCAGCACGGTGTACGCCACCAGCCGGCGGTTGCCCGGCTGGTCCTCCCGCACCAGCACCGCGCACGAGGCCACCGCCGGGTGCTCGGCCAACCGGTGCTCGATCTCGCCCAGTTCGATCCGGAAGCCGCGCAGCTTGACCTGGTCGTCGGCCCGGCCGAGGTACTCCAGGGTGCCGTCCGGCAGCCACCGTGCCAGGTCGCCGGTGCGGTACATCCGCGCGTCCGGGCCCTCGCCGAAGGGGTCGGGCACGAACCGCTCGCGGGTCAGCTCCGGCTGGTGCAGATAGCCGCGGGCCAGGCCGGCGCCCGCGATGTACAACTGGCCGACGCACCCGATGCCCTGCGGCTCCAGCGCCTCGTTCAGCACGTGCAGCCGGATGTTCTGGATCGGCCGCCCGATCGGGACCAGGCGCGGCTGCGGCCCGGCCGGCACCGGCCAGTAACTGACGTCCACGGCAGCCTCGGTGGGGCCGTAGAGGTTGTGCAGCGGCGCGCTGTGGCGCTCGTGGTGCCGGGCGCAGAGATCCGGCGGCAGCGCCTCGCCGCTGCAGAACACCTGCCGCACCGAGGTGCACCGGGACCAGCCGGGCTCGGCCACCATCGAGCGCAGCATCGAGGGCACGAAGTGCAGCGTGGTGACGCCGAACCGCTGGACGGCCTCCACCAGGTAGCCGGGGTCCTGGTGGCCGCCCGGCTCGGCGACGGCCAGCCGGGCGCCGGACAGCAGCGGCCAGAAGAACTCCCAGACCGAGACGTCGAAGCTGAACGGCGTCTTCTGCAGCACGACGTCGTGCTCGGTCAGGCGGTACTCGTGCTGCATCCACTCGATCCGGTTGACCGCCGCCCGGTGCTCGATCATCACGCCCTTGGGGCGCCCGGTGGAGCCGGAGGTGTGGATGACGTACGCCAGGTGCTCCGAGGTCAGGCCCAGCTCCGCCGCCGGGAGGTTCTCCTCGCGGCCTGCGGCGGGAGACGGACCGTCGCCGTCGGCGCCCAGGATCCGGCCGTCGGGGTGCAGGACGACCAGCGAGGCCGCCGCCAGCGGCTCGGTGTCCAGCCCCGGCTGGGTGAGCACCACCCGGGTGCCCGAGTCGGCGATCAGCTCGGCGATCCGGGCGGCCGGGTGGGCGGGGTCGATCGGCAGATAGGCGCCGCCGGCCTTGAGGCTGCCCAGGATGCCGGCCACCATCTCGGCCGAGCGCCGCGCGCACAGGCCGACCAGCCCGTCCGGCCCGATCCCGCGGTCGCGCAGCGCGTGGGCGATCCGGTTGGCCCAGGCGTTGAGTTCGGCGTAGCTCCAGGAGCGGTCGTCCTCGACCAGCGCGATGCGCTCCGGGTGGCGCGCCACCGCGTCCTCGAAGAGCTGGTGCAGGCAGCGGTCGGCCGAGAACGGGCGCGCGGTGTCGTTCCAGGTCTCCAGGACCTGGCGCCGCTCGGCCGCCCCGATCATGCCGAGCCGGGACAGCCGCGCCGTCGGGTCGGCCGCGATGGCGGCCAGCAGCTCGGTGTAGTGGCCGATGAAGCGGGTGATGGTGGACCGGTCGAACAGGTCGGTGTTGTACTCGACGGTGCCCACCAGGCCGTCGGGTGTCTCCCGCAGGTCGAGCGTGAGGTCGAACTTGGTGACGCCGGCGTCCGACTCGATCGCGGACAGCTCCAGCCCGCCCAGCCGGGCCACCCGCTCGGTCTGCGCCTGCTGGAGCACGAACATGGTCTGGAAGACGGGCGAGTGGCTGAGGCTGCGCTCCAGCTGGAGCGCGTCCACCACGGCCTCGAACGGCACGTCCTGGTGCTCGTAGGCGGCCAGCGCCGTCCGCTTCACCTGGGCGAGCAACTCGGGGAAGGCCGGGTCGCCGGAGAGGTCGGCGCACATCACCAGGGTGTTGGCGAAGAAGCCGATCAGCCCCTCCAGCTCCAGCCGGTTGCGGCCCGCCACCACGGTGCCGACCGCCACCTCGGGCTGGTCGGTGTAGCGGTGCAGCACGATGCTGTAGGCCGCCAGCAGCGTCATGTACAGGGTGGCGTCGTGCTCCTCGGCGACCCGGCGCAGCCGCTGCAGCAGCTCGGCCGGGCACTGCAGGCTCTCGCGCGCCCCCCGGTAGGTCTTGACCGCCGGGCGCTCCCGGTCGGCGGGCAGCGACAGCCGCGGCTCGACGCCCGCCAACTGCTGCTTCCAGTAGGCGACCTGGCGCTCCTGCAGACCCTCGGCCAGCCGCCCGCGCTGCCAGTGGGCGAAGTCCGCGTACTGGACGGGCAGCGGGGCGAGCGGGTCGGGCAGCCCCGCGTGAAACGCGCCGTACAGGGCGGTGACGTCCCGGATCAGCACGCCCACCGACCAGCCGTCCGAGACGCCGTGGTGCATCGTCACCAGCAGCACGTGGTCCTGCTCGGCCAGTCGCAGCAGCCGGATCCGGATCAGCGGGTCGTGCTCCAGGTCGAACGGCGCGGCGGCCTCCTGCCGGCAGAGCTCCGTCAGCTCGGCCGGGTCGGCCAGCTCCTCCTCGGCGACCGTGATCCCGCCGCCGTCGCCGATCCGCTGGTACGGCACGCCGTCGCGCTCCACGAAGCGGGTGCGCAGCGCCTCGTGCCGCTGCACCACGGCCGCCAGCGCGCGCAGCAGCGCCGGGCGGTCCAGGCTGCCGCGCAGCCGCACCGCCATCGGGATGTTGTAGGCGGCGCTGGAGCCGTCCAGCTGTGCCAGGAACCAGAGCCGCTGCTGGGTGAAGGAGAGCCGCACCGGCTCCTCGGCGGAGCGGGGCGGCCGCGGGATGGTGTCCAGCGCGTCGAGCACGTCCAACGGGCCGGGCCGCTCGGGCGCGTCGAGGCCGTCGAGCCGGTCGAGCGCCGCGAGGTCGACGCCCTGCTGCCGGAGCAGCGCCACCAGCGCGCGCCGGCGCTTGGCGGGCAGCGAGCGGATCCGCTGGACCAGGTCCGGCCCGGTGGACTGACTGGTGGTGCTCATCGTGGTCCCCTCCGCCTAGTTCTCGACGCTCTCGACGCCCAGGGCGTCGAGCTCCTCGTCGGTCATGCTCTCGATCAGGCCGATGCTCGCCAGGATCCGGTCCACCTCGGGCACCCCGAGCGCCCCGCCCGACGGCAACCGGCGCTCCAACTCGCCTGCCATCGCCGCGAGTTTGGGCGCGTCGAAGACGGCCTGGACGGACAGCTGCACGCCGGTGCGGCGGGCCAGCAGGTTGATCAGGCGGGTCGCGAGCAGTGAATTGCCGCCGAGCGAGAAGAAGTTGCTCCTCGCGCCGAGCCGGTCGGCATCGATCCCCAGCAGCTCCGACCAGGCACCGGTCATGGTCCGCAGCGCGTCACCGGCGGCCGCCGCCTGCGGCGCGGCGCCGGGGCCGGCGTCGATGTCGGGGTCGGCGTCGCCGTCGGGTCGTACCGTGACGGGCCCGGCGGGGCGGCGGCCGAGCCAGTAGGCGCCCGCCTCGAAGGCGGTCGCCGGCAGCGGCACCAGCCGGCGCGGGCCCTGGTGGAGACCGGCCCACGGCACCCGGGCGCCGCGCACCCACAGCTCCGCCAGGTGCTCCAGATCGCCGTCCGCGACCAGACCGGCCAGGAAGGCCTCGCCCCGGGCACCGGTCAGCACGCTGCCCAGCGGACCGGCGTCCTCCTCCGCGTTGCCGAGCACGACCGCCCCGGCCGCGGTTGCGCCCGGGCCCGTGGTCAGGTGCTCCGCGAGCGCCCTGGTCAGCTCCTCCCGGCTGCCCGCCACCACGGCGAGCCGCTCGGGCAGCGCCTCCCGGCCCAGCTGCGCGGTGTAGGCGAGGTCCGCGAGGCCCACCTCGTCCGCGCCGCCGCCCGGGGCCGCCAGGAAGTCGTGCAGTCGCTGGGCCGCCGTGCGCAGCCGCTCCGGGGTGCGGGCGGAGAGCACCACCAGCTGGCGCCCGGCCTCCCCCGGGTCCGCCGGGGCGGCCGAGGCGGCCTGGACCGGCGGCGGGGCCTCCACCACCAGCGTCACGTGACTGCCGCCGGCCGCCACCGAGTTGATCAGCGCACGGCGGGGCGCGGGCCGGCCCTGCGCGTCCTTGGCACCGCGCGGCTCCCAGGGGGTCAGCCGCTCGCAGAGCCGCAGCGGCGAACCGTCGAGATCCAGGTTGGGGTTGGCGGTGCCGACCTCCACCAGCGGCGCGAGCTCCTGGTGCCGCAGCTGCAGGACCACCTTGGCGAGCTGCGCGATGCCGGAGGCCGCCTCGGGGTGCCCGAGGTTCGACTTCACCGTGCCGACCGCCACCGGCTCGGTCACCGCGCCGAACACCTCGCGCAGCGCCCGCAGTTCGACCTCGTCGGAGAAGGCCGTGCCGCTGGCCGCGGCCTCCACGTACCCGATCGAGTCCGGGGTGGCGCCCGCGCGCTCCAACGCCTGGCGCAGCACCTTCACCTGGGTGCGGTGGCTGGGCGTCATGAAGCCGTTGGACCGCCCGGCGTGCATCGAGGCGGTGCCCTTGATGACGGCGTGCACGGTGTCGCCGTCGCGCAGCGCCGCCGCCAGCGGCTTGAGCAGCACCGCGCCGACCACCTCGGCGGGCAGGTAGCCGTCGCCGTCCCGGAAGCTGCGGCTGCCCGGGTGGCTGCCGAGCAGCTGCATCTCGGCCAGCGCCGTGTACTTGTCCGGGTGGACGGTGAGGTTCACGCCACCGGCGACGGCCAGCTCGCTCTCGCCGCGCAGCAGGTCGGCGCAGGCGAGGTGGATGGCCATGGTGGAGGAGGTGCACATGCTGTCCACCGCCAGGCTCGGGCCCTCCAGGCCGAAGAAGTGCGAGACCCGGTTGGCGATCAGGTTGAACGAGGCCGCCGCGGTGAGCGCCGCCAGTATCGGGTCCGACTCGTCGGCCCGGTACATCTGGTAGGCCGACCCGACGTAGACGCCGACCCGCCGCCGGTAGCGCTGCTCGATGACCTCCTGCGTCACCCCGCTCTGCTCCAGCAGGTGCCAGACGGTCTCCAGGAAGAGCCGTTGCTGCGGATCCATCGCCACCGCCTCGCGCGGCGAGATGCCGAAGTGCAGCGGGTCGAACCGGTCGACGCCGTCCAGGAACGCGCCCCACCACCCGCGGCCGGCGCCGGGGGCGTCCGGGTCGGCGCCGGGCTGCTCGGCGAAGCGGCCGGCCGGGACCTCGGTGACGCAGTCCTTGCCGCTGCGCAGGATGTCCCAGAACGCGTCCAGGTCCTCGGCCTGCGGGAAGCGCCCGCCGATGCCGATGACGGCGATGGCGTCCTCGGCCGGCCGCGGCCAGGAGGCGTGCGCGCCGTCGGCCGGGCGCGGGGCCGGCGCGGCGGCCTGCGGCTGCGGTGCAGCGGCCTGCGGCTGCGGTGCGACGGGGGCAGGAGTTGGGGCAGGGGTGCGGGGTGCTTGCGGTGCCACGGCGGGTGCGCCCACCAGCGTCCGCAGCTCCTGCGGGTGGTCCGCCACGAAGTGCCGGGCCAGCCCGCGCACCGACTGCACCTCGAAGAGCAGCGTGCGCGACAGCGGACCGAAGGTCTCCTCCAGCCGGGAGACCAGGTTCACCGCGAGGACGGAGTCCATGCCGTAGCGCTCCAGCGGCGCGTCCGGGTCCAGGCGCTCGGGGCCGAGACCCAGGGCCGTCGCCAGCAGGCGCCGCAGGTGGCCCACGGCCCGGTCCTCCAAGGCCCGGTCCTCCAGGGCCCGGTCCTGCGGGGCCTGGTCCACGCCGGGAGCCGTCGCCGGCTCGGGGCGCGGTGTCTCGGCCACCGGTCCGCCCTGCCCCGGGAGCCAGGGCAGCTCGGCGCCCCGCCGGTGCGCGACGACCAGCAGCCTGCCGTCGTCCAGCCCGTTCTCCCGCCCGGCCAGCGCGCAGCGCAGCGCCGCCAGCCCCCGGGCGGTGTCCAGCGGCGCCAGGCCCGCGCCGCTCAGCAGCTCGCGGGCGGCGGCGTCGCCCATGCCGCCCTCGGCCCACAGCGGCCAGCCGACGGAGACCGTCGCCCCGCTGCGCAGCCCTGCCGCCACCAGGCGGTTGCGGTAGCCCGCGTAGGCGTCCAGGAAGGCGTTGGCCGCCGCGTAGTCGCCCTGCCCGGGGTTGCCGAACGCCCCGCTGAGCGAGGAGAAGCAGACGAAGAGGGCGAGCGGCTGGTCCTGGCTCAACTCGTCCAGGTTGACCAGTCCGGCGACCTTGGGCGCCAGCACCCGGGCCAGCTCCTCGGGGGTCTTGCGGACCAGGTAGCCGTCCTCGATCACCCCGGCGCTGTGCAGGATGCCGGTCAGCGGCCCGTGGTTGTCGGCCACCTGGGCCAGCAGCCGGGCCACCTGCGCCCGGTCGCCGACATCGGCGCGCTGGTAGTCCACCGTCAGCCCCGCCGCCCGCAGGGCGGCCAGCTCGCCGCGCCGCGCCGCGTCCAGCGGCGAGCGCCCGGCGAGCACCACGGTGGCGTGCCCGACCGAGGCGGCGATCTCGCGCGCCACGATCAGGCCCAGCCCCCCGGCGCCCCCGGTGATGAGGTAGACGCCGTCCTGCTGCCAGGGCGCGGCGGCGGGCCGGGCACCGGTCAGCTCGGCCAGCCCGGCGACCTGCCGCCGGCCGTCGCGGTGGCGCACCTCCGGGTCGGGGCGGCCGGCCGCCTCGGCGAGCAGGCGGGCGGCGAGGGCGGCCGCCGAGGGGGCGTCCAGGCACTCCAGGTACTGGGTGTGCAGCAGCGGGTGCTCCAGCTGGGCGGTCTTCAGCAGGCCTGCCAGCGCGCCGAAACAGGCCAGCCGGTCGAGCTCGGCCGGTCCCTGCGCGGCGCCCACCAGGGCGACCTGGAGCAGCACCGGCTGCCGTACGCCCGCTTCGAGGATCCCGCGGGTCAGCGCGAAGAGCCGCTGCACCGCCTCGGTGTACTGGCGGTCGAGCGGGCCGTCCGCGAGCTCCACGAACTGCGGATCGGTGCCGGCGGGCAGCGCGGCCCGCAGGGTCTCGCGCTCACCGGCCGTGAACCGGCCGAGCAGCACCACGTGGTGCACCGCGAAGGCCGGCCCCGGCCGGTCGGCGGGCCCGGCCTCGCGCACCGACCAGACCGGGCGCAGCAGCACCTCGTCGACCTCGTACGGGAGCGGGGGCGCGGCGGGCGTGGAGGCGGGCGCGGCGGGGCCGGCCAGGGGCACGGCGGCCGCGCCGCTCGCGAGCGGGGCGGTCAGCGCCGGGCCGGCCTCCGGGTCCACCCAGTGCCGCTCGCGGGCGAACGGGTAGCCGGGCAGGCTGATCCGCCGGGCGGGCGCGCCGACCGGACGCAGCGCCGCCCAGTCCACGGCGGCCCCCTCCACCCACAGCGCCAGCAGGCGCTGGTGCGCGGCACGGTCGGACCAGTCGGCGAGCGCCGCGCGCAGCGCCTCGCCGCCCGGCGCGCGCTCGGTGCGGGCGGTGCCGCGCGCCCAGGCGCCGGGCCGCTGCGGGTCCGCGGCGAACGCCGCCAGCTGCGCCCGGGCCTCGGCCGGCGAGGTCGCGGCGAAGGCGAGCCGCTCGGGCAGCGCGAGCCGTCCGGTCTGCAGCGTCCAGGCCACGTCCGGCAGGTCGGCCTCGCCCAGCTCGGCCAGCCGCCCGCTCAGCCGCCTTGCCTGCTCGACGAGTTGGCCCTCGCTCTGGGCGGAGAGCAGCAGCAGCGCCGGTCGCCCGTCGGCGGCGGTCGCGCGGCGTCCGGCGGGCTCCTGGTACTCGGCGATGACGACGTGGGCGTTCGAACCGCCGCCGCCGAAGCTGGACACGCCGGCGAGCCGCGGCACGGTGCGCTGCTCGCCGTCGATCAGCAGCACCGGCCGCTGCCAGGGTTCCAGGCGCTGCTGGACCCGGAACGGCGTGCGGGCGAAGTCGATGTGCGGGTTGAGCGCACCGGAGTGCAGGCTCGGCACCAGCTCCCCGTGCTTCAGCTGGAGGAGCACCTTGGTGACGGCGGCGATGCCGGCCGCGCTCTCGGCGTGCCCGATGTTCGACTTCACCGAGCCGATCGCGCACTGCTGCGGCCCGCCGCCCAGGTGGCCGAAGGCCTTGGTCAGGCCGTCGATCTCGATCGGGTCGCCCAGCGAGGTCCCGGTGCCGTGCGCCTCCAGGTAGCTGAGCGCGCGCGGGTCGACGCCCGCCTCGGTGAGCGCCCGGGCGATGACCTGCCCCTGCGCCACCGGGGTCGGCACCGAGTACCCCGTGGTCCGGCCGCCGTGGTTGAGCGCGGTGCCCTTGATCACGCCGTAGACGTGGTCACCGTCGGCGACGGCCCGCTCCAGCGGCTTGAGCAGCACGGCGCCGACGCCCTCGCTGGGCACGTAGCCGTCGCCACCCTCGCCGAAGCTGCGGCAGCGTCCGTCGCTGGACAGGAACCGGCGCTGGCCGAGCATCAGGTACTTGTTCGGGTGCGGGCTGAGGTTCACCCCGCCCGCGAGCGCCGAGTCGCACTGGCCGCTCCGGATGGCCTCGCAGGCCAGGTGAATGGCGGTCAGCGAGGACGAGCACATGGTGTCCACCGCCATGCTCGGCCCATGGAAGTCGTAGACGTACGACACCCGGTTGGCGATGGTGGAGGCGCTGCCCCACAGCGCGGTCGCGCGGCCGCGCTCCTGCGCCTGCGCGCCGAGCAGCTGGTACTCCAGGTACATCACGCCGACGAAGACGCCCACCAGGTTCGGCGGGGCGCCGACGGCCGCGTCCCCGGCGGGCTCGGCGGCCGACCGGGCCAGGCTCTCGCCGGTGTAGCCGGCGTCCTCCAGCGCGTGGTGGGCGCACTGCAGGAAGAGGCGCTCCTGCGGATCGAGGTAGTCGGCCTCGAACGGCGAGATCTGGAAGAAGAGCGGGTCGAACTGGTCGATGTCGTCCAGGAATCCGCCCCAGCGGCTGGTGTTCGCGCCGTTCGGGTCGGCGTAGCGGCGGTGGTCCCAGCGCTCCGCCGGGACCTCGCGCACGCAGTCCCGGCCGGCGCGCAGGTTCTGCCAGAACTCGTCCAGGTCGGCCGCCTGCGGGTAGCGGCCGCTGACACCGACGATCGCGATGTCGGCGCCGGGGCGCGGGGGCAGCGGGCGGGCGGGCCGGGGGGCGGTGGACGGGACGGGGGGCGCCACGTGCGGGGCGACGGCCTGCGGGGCGGCGGCCTGAAGGGCGGCTGTCGCCGGGGTGGCGGCCTGCGGCAGATCCGGCAGGGCACGGGTGCTCAGTCCGGTCAGCTCCACGCAGACCCGGCCGTGCTCGTCGAGCACCGTGACGTCGAGCCGGGCCGCGGCGGCCTCGGTGCTGCTCCCCGGCTGGTGCCGGATCCAGGCGTAGGAACGCGCGGGTGTGGCGCCCGGCGTCTCGACCCGCTGCACGGCGAACGGCAGGGCGAGCGCGGCCGGGCGGCCGTCGGCGCCCGCCTCCGCCAGCCACAGGCCGATGGTGGCCTGCAGCGCACCGTCCAGGACGGCCGGGTTCAGCCGGCACTCCGCCGCGAGCTCCGCCGCCGCCGGCAGGCTCAGCTCCGCCAGCACCTGGCGCCGCCCCGCGCCGTCCGTGCCCACCCGCAGCTCCACCAGGGTGCGCTGGGCGGGCCCGTAGTCCATGCCCATGCGCTCGTACCGGCCGTAGACGTGCGCGGCGCCGTACACCGCCTCGGCGCAGGCCGCGCGCAGTTCGTGCAGGGACGGCGCGCCGGGGCCCGCGGGGCCCGCCAGGCTCGCCCGGCCCTGGCTGCACAGGGTGACCGTGCCGTCCTCGTCCACGCTGTCGATCGTGAAGTCGCAGCCGCCACCGGGCAGCGTGCGCACGCCCACCCGCAGCTCCAGCCCGCGCGGTCCGCAGACCGCCGGCCGCAGCCACACCACGCCGTCCAGCCGCACGGCCTCCGGCCGGACCCCGTCGGGCCGCTCGGCGCCCAGCGCCAGCGCGACCGCGGCACGCGCCATCTCCAGGTGCGCGACACCGGGCAGCACGCGACCGCCGCGCACCCGGTGGTCGCTCAGGTACGGCTCGCTGCCGTCGAAGTGCGCGTGGCAGGTGATGCCCCCGGCGTCCGGCACGGCCCGGTGCAGCATCGGATGCGGGCGCACCGGGGCCGCCGGGACGGCCTCGGGGGCTGCCGGGGCGGCCGCCGGGGCCGGGGATGCCGGGGCGGAGGATTCCAGGGCCGCGAACCGGTCCGGTCCGGCGTCGACCAGCTGGGCCGCGACGGCCTGCACGGTGCGGTGCTCGGCGAAGACGGCGGAGGTGAGCTGCGTGCCGTAGCGGGAGTTGAGGCGGTCGGCGAGCTGGGCCAGGCCGGCCCAGTCGAACCCGAACTCGGCCAGCTCGGTGCCCGGGTCCACCTCCCCCACCGGCACCTCCAGCAGCGCGGCCACCTCGTCGAGCAGCGCGGCCCGGACGGTGGCGAGCCGGTCGGGCTGCACCACCGGCACGGCGGGCGCCACCGGCACGGCAACCACCGGCGCGGCGGGCGCCGCCTGGACGTTCGTCTCCTCGGGCAGCTGCGTCTCCAGCCACTGCGCCAGATCGGCAACCGTCTTGTACTCGAACATCACCGTCGGCGACAACGACAACCCCAGCCGACCCTCCAAATCAGCCACCACCGACAACAAATCAGCCGAACCCAACCCCAACTCGTAGTACCCACTCCCCACATCAACCCCCGACACCGGCTCCCCCAACCGAGCCGCCACCAACTCCCGCACCAGACCCACCACATCACGCCCACCCGACACCACCACCGGCACAGCAGGCACCGGCACGGCGGGCGCCGCCTGGACGTTCGTCTCCTCGGGCAGCTGCGTCTCCAGCCACTCCGCCAGATCGGCAACCGTCTTGTACTCGAACATCACCGTCGGCGACAACGACAACCCCAGCCGACCCTCCAAATCAGCCACCACCGACAACAAATCAGCCGAACCCAACCCCAACTCGTAATACCCACTCCCCACATCAACCCCCGACACCGGCTCCCCCAACCGAGCCGCCACCAACTCCCGCACCAGACCCACCACATCACGCCCACCCGACACCACCACCGGCACAGCAGGCACCGGCACGGCGGGCGCCGGAGCGGCGTCGCCGCGCACGTCCAGGGCCGCCGCGGCACGCACCCGCTTGGCCACGAACTGACTCACCTCGGCCACCTTCTGGCCCTCGGCGTCGTAGAACTCCACGGCCAGCCTGATGAGTTCGTCGTCCCGGCGCACCGAATCGACCGGTACCCGAACGAAGCAGCGCCTGCCCAGCGGAGCCGCCGCCCGGAACGACTCGAAGACCAACGGCAGATAGAGCTCCGGACCGGCCGGCCCCTGGTGCAGCATGCTGGTACCGACGCCGCCACCGAGCAACCCGGCCTCGAACAGGGCAGGATGGAAGAGGAAGGCGTCCGCGGTGCCCTGGTGCTCCGGGGCGAGTTCGAGCTCGGCTATCCAGTCGCCGGGGCGGTGGTGCACCGCGCCGCCGATCTTCATCAGCCCCGAGTGGAACAGCTCGTACTGCCGGCACCAGGCGTAGATCTCGGTGAGAGGCGTGAGCTTCTGCACACCGTCCAACGGCAGCGCCAACCGCTCCTGGTAAGGGGCCGCCGGGCGGTGGAGCGCGGTCACCACCGCGTGCAGGACGTCGGAGGTGTCCTGCTGCCGCCGGCTGCGGACCTCGATCCGCCAGCCGCCCGCCGGCGCGGGCCGTCCCGCCACGGTGGTCAGCACCCGTTCACCCGGCGCGGCCACCAGGGGCGCGAGGATGGTCAGGTTGCGCAACTCGACGTTGGGCATCGCCATTCCGTGCCGGGCGAGGACCTGCAGCACCATGTCCACATAGCCGACACCGGGCAGCAGCGTGCGCCCGTAGACGACATGACCCGCCAGCAGGGGGTTGTCCGCGGTGACGGTCAGAGTCTCGGTGAACGTCTCGGTGAACATGGACGAATCGGTCATCGGTTTCCATCCCAGAACAGCGTCGAACCGGCGGCGGCCCGCCATGGGCGACACCGGAGGAAACTTCCAGAGCACACGAGGAGAACTGCGGTCAAGAAATAGCCGGGACCAGCGGTGAACAGACCCGGGAGCTGTGTCGGCAATCCCTATTCAGGGCATGCGTGAATTCCACCGGTTCGACGAGTGTCGACGGCGTCAGGCCTGCTCGGACGCACCCCAGTGCCCTGGCGGCACCGCAAACGCATCCAGGAACAATGCGCCCGGCAACGCCGCCGCGGCGAAGGATTGGAAGCAACCCCCCGCTAGAACGTGTAGAACCTCATAGCGATCCCCCTCGCAAGCTCGCCCGCCCAGCACTCGCATCGACATCGCGCCGTAACCCCGGATCCCCACGATGCGGAACCGCTTCACATCGCCCAGGTAGTCGGCTTCTTGGAGCCTAACGGGAGTCACCGGCGCGGCGCAATGAAAAGATTTGTGGGCCCGCGACATCTGCCGACGATGGCATGGACTGTCCCGGAGCGTGCCTGACAGGCACAGATCACCGCGTCGACCACGTCGGCAACCCGCCGCTCGCGAAGCTCTGATGACGGTTCGTCATCGACCTGACGAGGCCCCCGGCCGAACAACCGGACCCGGTCTTGACAGCACCGATCTGACACCGCATCAGGACCATTGCAGCATCGGGCAACCTTCGCCCGGGCGCGCGACCTTCGCCCCGTCGCGCAGAGGTCGCCCGACGCAGCGCTAGGCCGTGTCTCACAATTCCCGCCAGGCGCGCGACGCCGGGCATCCCGCCTGGACGCACCGGCGAATCATCCAAGTACGACCCAGTACGAGGACGCTTCGCCGGCACGCCCAGCCGGGCGCCCAACGCCGCGCGCTGATCCGACGCGAATTGTGAGACACGGCCTAGTGTCATGAGTCTTAGGAAAGCTATAGAAGTATGCTGGGTTCATGGCGCGGATGGGTCGGCCGACGGTCGAAGTGGTTCTGACGGATGACGAGCGTGAGACGTTGCTGCGTTGGTCGCGGCGGGCGACGTCCGCGCAGGCGCTGGCGCTGCGCTGCAGGATCGTCCTCGCGTGTGCCGACGGACTGTCGAACACCCAGGTCGGCGCGAACCTCGGGATTCATCCGACCACCGTGGCCACCTGGCGCAAGCGGTTCGCGGCCCAGCGACTGGAGGGCCTGGCCGATGAAAAGCGGCCGGGCCCTGCCCGCACGGTGACGGACGAGCAGGTCGAGGACGTGATCGTGCGGACTCTGGAGACGACGCCGAAGGGCGCCACACACTGGTCCACCCGCGAGATGTCGAAGCAGAGCGGGCTGAGCCAGTCGACGGTCTCGCGGATCTGGCGCACCTTCGGCCTCAAGCCGCACCAGGTCGACACCTTCAAGCTGAGCAAGGATCCGCAGTTCATCGAGAAGGTCCGCGACGTGGTGGGCCTCTACCTCGATCCGCCCGAGCGCGCCATCGTGCTCTGCGTCGACGAGAAATCGCAGATACAGGCACTGGACCGCTCCGCGCCGGTGCTGCCGATGATGCCCGGCATGCCCGAGCGCCGCACCCACGACTACCTGCGAGGAGGTGTCACCACCCTGTTCGCGGCGCTCAATACCGCCACCGGCGAGGTCATCGGCTCCCTGCACCGCCGCCACCGCGCCGTCGAGTTCAAGAAGTTCCTCGCCAAGCTCGACAAGGAGGTCCCCGCCGAACTCGACGTCCACCTGATCTGCGACAACTACGCCACCCACAAGACCCCCGCCATCAAGAAGTGGCTACTCGCGCACCCGCGCTTCCACATGCACTTCACTCCCACCAGCTCGTCCTGGCTCAACCAAGTCGAGCGCTGGTTCGGCCTACTGACGGACAAGCAGATACGGCGCGGAGTCCACAAGAACGTCCAGGCGCTGGAGAAGGACATCCGCGACTGGATTGCCCACTGGAACGAAGACCCCAAGCCGTTCACCTGGACCAAGTCCGCCGACGAGATCTTCGAACGTCTCGCCGGCTATCTGAACCGCCTGCCGAACCCCAACCCCTAGATATGCAGCCGTTCTGAGACTCATGACACTAGGAGGCTCGTGAAGATCTTGTTGAGGGGCTGTCCGGCCGTAGGCCGGGCTGCCCCTCTGGTTATGCGTTGGTTGCCGGGGTGAGTTGCCAGGTGCTGCCGGTGTGGGTGAGTCCGAGGTTGATCAGGCGGCGGAGGTTGAGGGCGGCGGCTCGGGTGTGGAGCCAGGTGTCGTTCTTGATGGTGCCGCGGTAGCGGAGTCTGCGGTTGCCCCGGTGGACGATCCAGGCGACTGCGCGTTCGACGGGTGGTCGCCAGCGGCGGTAGTCGGCTTGCCAGTCGGGGTCGGTGGCGGCCTGGCGGCGGGCGGCGGTGAGGAGGTCGTGGTGCGGGCGGATGGTCAGGGTGCGTCCGGCCCTGGCCTTGGTGCACCGCTCGCGCAGGGGGCACCCGGTGCACAGGCCGGCGAAGGTGGCCTTGCGCTGCTGGTGGCGGCCGCCGGGGTCGGAGAGCGGGACGGTGTGTCCGGCGGGGCAGGTCACGGTGGCGGCGGTGGTGTCGATGGTGAAGTCGTCGAGGGTGAAGCCGCCGGGGACGGCTGCCCGCAGTGGGGCGGGTTTGAGGAACAGTCGGTGCCCTTGCTGTTCCAGGGCCTGGCGGGCGTCGCCGGTGGAGTAGGCGGTGTCTGCGAAGGCGTCCACCGGGGCGTCCTCGTCGGCGAGCAGGTCGAGTCCGACGGCGGCCTCGTGGTGTTCTGCTCCGGCGCCGGGCCGCAGGGCGACCGCGGTGTATAACCCTGTCTCGGGCTCGATGGCGAGGTGGGCCTTGAAGCCGTCCTGCCGGTGGGTGCGGGTCTTGTGCACGTGCCGGGCCTCGGGGTCGACGGTGGAGACCATCCGGTCGTGGGCGGTGCCCCGGGTGATGCGCCAGCGTCCGTCGCGTCCGTCGGAGTCCTCGGCGGGCTCGACGTCCTGCCCGGCGACCAGGGCCAGCAGGCCGACCGCGTTCGCGGCCTTCTCGCCGAGCTGTTGCTCGGGCAGGTGCCCGAGCAGCCGCAGCGCGTCGCCGACCAGGGCGTCGACGAGGTCGGCTCGGGCCTGCTCGTCGTTCCACGCGATGCGGGGTTTGCCCGGGTCGGTGTAGTCGTGGGCGGTGCAGTGCACGGCCGCGACCGCATCCGCGCCGGGGACTTCGCGGATCACCGCCCGGACGGAGGCGATGATCTGGGTGACGGTGTCCTGGGTGGCCACCGCGTCGTCCAGCACGGTGGAGTCCAGCGCCCGCCGGTGCTTGCCCTTGAGGACACCGGTGGCCCGCACGACCTCCCGCACGGCCTCGAAGATCCGGTTGGGCCGGGGAGAGCGGGCCAGCCGGCGGCGGAAGTAGGCCAGCAGCGACGGGTCGAACGCGGTGTCGTTCAGGCCCAGTCCGCACGCGGCCTTCCACCGCAGGTCGCACCGCAGTTCCTGGACCGTCTCGAAGTCCGACAGGCCGTGCAGGGCCTGCAGCGCGATCGCCGCGGCCAGGATCTGCGGCGGCATGCTCGGCCGCCCGTTCGCCGACGGGTACATGTCCGCGAACATCACCGCCGGGAACAACTCACCACGGTGCTCGGCCAGGAACGCGAACACGCTGCCCACCGGGATCAACCCCCGGCACGTCTCCCAGACATCCGGCCCGACCGTCTCCCCGGACCACTCACCCATCGCCACAAGAAACAGTCTGGCCCCGCCGCTCGCGCGGCGAGGCCAGAACCCAAGATCTTCACGAGCCTCCTAGTGTCCTGCGCCAGGAATTCGTTCAAGATATGAGGCGAGTCGTTCGAGGATCTCGTCGGCGGTCTTGGTCCAGGTGAATGGGCGGGGGTCCTCGTTCCAGGTCTTGATCCAGGTCCGGATGTCCTTCTCCAGGGCCTGGACGGACTTGTGGACTCCACGTCGGAGCTGCTTGTCCGTCAGCAGTGCGAACCATCGCTCGACCTGGTTGAGCCAGGACGAGCTGGTCGGGGTGAAGTGCAGGTGGAACCGGGGGTGGCCGGCCAGCCACTTCTGGATCGCCGGGGTCTTGTGAGTGGCGTAGTTGTCGCAGATCAGGTGCACGTCCAGGTCAGCCGGCACCTCCTTGTCGAGCTTGGCGAGGAACTTCTTGAACTCGGCCGAGCGGTGCCGGCGGTGGAGGGAGCCGATGACCTCGCCGGTGGCCACGTCGAGGGCCGCGAACAGGGTGGTGACGCCGTTGCGCAGGTAGTCGTGGGTGCGGCGTTCGGGCATGCCCGGCATCATCGGTAGCACCGGGGCGGAGCGGTCGAGTGCCTGGATCTGGGACTTCTCGTCGACGCACAGGACCAGAGCCCGCTCCGGCGGGTCCAGATACAGCCCGACGACATCGCGGACCTTGTCGATGAACTGCGGGTCCTTCGACAGCTTGAATGTGTCGACCTGGTGCGGCTTGAGGCCGAAGGCCCGCCAGACCCGGCCGACAGTGGACTTCGACAGTCCCGTCTCGGCGGCCATCGACGCCCGGGACCAGTGGGTGGCGTCCTTGGGGGTCCGCTCCAGGGTGGCGACGACGAGTTCCTCGATCCGCTCGTCGCTGATCTTCCTTGGAGCACCGGGGCGTTGCTCGTCTGCGAGCCCCTCCAGCCGGCGCTCCAGGAAGCGCCGCCGCCACTTGCCGACCGTCTGCGGCCAGATGCCGAGCTCGGCGGCGACTTCCTGGTTCGTCTTCCCATCTGCGCAGCCGAGCACGATCCGGCACCGCTGGGCGAGTGCCTGTGACGACTTCGCCCGCCTCGACCAGCGGACCAGCGTCTTCCGCTCGTCGTCGGTCAAGGTCAACTCGGCCATCGGCCGACCCATGCGTGCCATGAAGACAGGCTACAGATATGAAGCGGATTTCAGGCGCAGGACACTAGCGCTTGCGGCGCTGCCGGCGGCGCTCCTGCTCGTGCCGGAAAGCGCGCAGCATCTCCTCCTGCGTCTCGTCGAGCTCGATCGGCGCGTCGTCCTCGTCGGGCAGCTCGCCCGCCTCGCGCAGGATGCGGTCGTGCTCCAGGACGGGCAGTTCGGGATCGTGGTCGCTGGGGCGCGACATCTCCGGGCCGTCCGGGCCGAACCGGACCAGGCGTTCGACCCGCACGATCCGCCAGCGGCGCCCCGCCAGCTTCAGGTCCGACGCCCGCTCCTCCTCGAACCGGTCGGCGGCCCGGGTGTAGGCGGCACGCTCCTTGGGGCCGAGCCGGTGCATGATCGGCGCCATCACCCGCAGGTGGACCGCCAGCACCTCCCGGGCACCCTGCGGGCTGGTCGAGTCGGCGCCGGAGAACGGTGCCCAGCGCCCGGCGGTCCGCTCGGCGCTCATGAAGGTGGCGGGCAACAGCACCCCGCCGGGGTGCGTGCGGGCGGCCACCCGCGAGTCGTCCCGGACCTCCGCCGGCACGGTGCCCTCGGCCCGGACCAGCGCCAGGAGTTCGGCCTTCAGAATCCCCTCGGACATCCCGGTGGGGGTCACCGGATCGATCACCAGGCCGTCGCCGGGATCCGGCGCCTCGCTGCCCTCGCCGAGCCCGGCCGGGTCCGGGTCGCTGGGCCGCGGGGGCTCGGGGCCGTCGGGGCCGGTGCGGATGAACCGCTCGGCGCGCACCACCCGGTAGCGGGTGCCGAGCACGGTCATCTCGTCGATCTTCTCCCAGTCGAGCCTGACCGCCGCCGCCATGCACTCCTCGTGGTCGGCGGTGCGCCCCTCCCGCTCCGCGGCCTGGGCGAGCTTCCGGAACGTCACGGACATGCTCTCGCGGGCGCCCTGGGGCGTGTCGTTGCAGAAGAACCGGTGCAGCCGCCAGCCACCCGCCTCCAGCTCACGGGCCACCCCGAAGACCGGCCCGCCACCGGACACCAGGTCGGGATAGGCGTCCCTCGCCTGCCAGGCCTCCACATCGGCCAGCACCGCAACCGGAGCCTCCAGCGCGGTCATCCGGATCGTCCGGTAACCGGGGACATCCTCACCAAGGTCAGCCATACCGGCAGGATGCCCCCGCCCGGCTCCGCTGCGCAGCCGGACCCCCACCCGCGACCCGATCGAGCGACCCGGCCGCGCCGCACCCGGGCCGCCCCCGGCCCCTGCCCTACAGTGAACTGTTTACGCCCGGCCCGGCGAGCCGGCCCGCAGGAGCTCGCCGACGGTCAGCTGTCGAGCGGGGTGGGAAGCGCGGCGGCCAGCACCTCGCTCTCCAGCGGGTTGCCGTAGTCGCGCGAGGACACGATGAGTCCGTCGACCACGCGGACGACGTTGATATAGCCGAGCGTGAACGGCTCCCGGTTTGCGGTCAGCCGCCCGTGGACGCGGAACTCGACGACGACGACCTCCGGGTCGACGGTCTCGTGCAGGGTGACGCCGTCCACGGAGTCGTACGTCCACAGCGCCTCGACGGCCTCGGCCCGTGCCCGCATCGCCCCGTTGCCTTCGGTCCGGGACGGGAAGCCCGGCCGGACGAAGGGCATCTCGATGACGACATCCGGGGCGTAGAGGTCGGCGAGGCGGCTCCGCGAGCCCTCGACCACGGTGCGCAGTAACAGTTCTACGGTCTCGCGTGGGGTGCGGGTGCCGGGAGAGGAGACGGGAGCGGGCATCAGGAGTCCTTCGGATCGGCGTGACGGCAGGCTCGGCGGCACGGCGCCGACGAGGAGGAGGCCGGCGCCTGCGTGCCGACGCACGCCGCAACCGCGCCCGGGTCCTGGAGGCCGCACGCGAGGTCTTCGCCGCCGAGGGCCTGGCGGTCCCCCTCGACGAGATCGCCCGTCGCGCCGGGGTCGGCGCGGGGACGGTCTACCGCCACTTCCCCACCAAGGAAGCGCTGTTCGAGGCGGTGGTCACCGACCGCATCAAGGCCCTGACGAAGGCCGGGCACGAGGCGCTGGCGCGGATCGACGCCGGCGCGGACCCGGGCGAGGCGTTCTTCGGCCAGCTGGCCGTGGTGGTGGCCGACGCGGGATCGAAGATGGACCTGGCCGACGCACTCGTCGGCGCCGGGGTCGACCTCCAGCAAGCCACCCTCGACGCGGCCGGCGACCTGCGCGCCACCCTCGGCGAGCTGCTGACCCGCGCCCAGTCCGCCGACGCGGTCCGGACCGACATCGACGTCGCCGACCTGCACGCCCTCGTCGCCGGCGCAGTCGCAGCCGAACGCGCCCGCGCAACCGACACCCGCCCGGGCCGGCTCACGCAGATCATCAGCGACGGCCTGCGCCCCGCGCGGAGCACAACCGGCTAACGCCCGCCGCTGCCACCGCACCCGGTGCGCCGGGCATCCCCGGCGACGGGGCTGCGCCAGGCGAACTCGTACACATGGGTGTCGGTTGGCAATCGATTCCGACCGTAAATGATCGATCTCGATTGATCCGCACAGCCCCTGGCCGCTTGGAATCCGACGCGGCCCGTCCGGGAACGTCCGGGAACGTCCGGGAACGACCGGGAAACCGGCTGACCGTTGCCCACCGTCCGTACCCGGTGCGAGGGTCGTCGCGGCAACGCCCCGGCGCGTCAGAGACCGGATGCCGCAAGGGCGTTGCCGCACCGGCCGCGCATGACCGTTGCCAGCCCGTGAGGCTGGACGAGACCCAGGGGTACACCGTGCTCAAGCTCTTGAAGACACCCAGGCTCCGCCGCACCATGGCCGCGGCCGCCGCCACGCTGACCATCGCCGGCGGCGCCACCCTCACCACCGCCGGCACGGCCAACGCGACCAGCAGCGAGCAGTGCGGTCCCGTCCAGGGCCCCTGGTACGGCTGGAGCCTGCAGCCCTGCGTCGACGAGGTCGCCCCCGGCGTGTACTACAGCAGGGTCCACATGACGGGTGGTGACACCGACGTGCGCATCTACACCGGCATCTACGACAAGTGCAACGGCGTCACGTACGGCATTCCAGGCGACTCGCCCGCCAACGACATCTTCCCGGGCTCGGCCTGGTTCTACAGCTACCAGAGCAACATCAGCTGCTCCCAAGGCGTATGGGGCATCGCACGGGTCGCCGACGACGGGGTCGGAGCCCCTTGGGCCTGGTCACAGCCGATCTACGGCTGAGCCGCCGGCGACCCGGCCGCATGCAGCCCGGCGGTCTCAGGAGCGGCGGCGCGGCTTGCCCTTCTTCGCCGTGCCACCCGAGCCGGACCCGCCCGGGCGCGGGCGGGCGCCGCGTGCCCCGGGGGCGGCGGGCTTCTTCTTCGGCTGCTCCGTCCGCTTGGCCGACTTGGCCTGCTTGGCCTGCTTGGCCGACTTGGCCTGCTGGCCGGTCCGGGCCGGCTCCCGCCCCGCGCCGCCCTTGCGGTCCGGCTGCCCCGTCTGGGCGGAGCCGCGCGAACTGTTCACCGTGCGTCCGCGGACGATGCCGATGAACTCCTCCACCAGGTCGGTGGTCCTCGCCTCCGGCCAGCAGAGCGCGACCTGGGACTGCGGCGCATCGGGCATCGGGCGGAAGGTGAGGTCGCGGCGGTGGTGCAGCCGGGCCAGCGACTGCGGGAGGACCAGCAGGCCGACGCCCGCCGCCACCACCTCGATGGCGTCCGCCGTGCTGGCGGGCCGCTCCAGGCCGGGCAGCCCGGGGCGGGTCGGCCACTCGATGGTCTCGTCCTGCGGGTGCCAGATCACCTCGTCGGCCAGGTCGTCGACCAGGACCTCGTCGGCGGCGGTGAGCAGGTGCTCCTTGGGCAGCACGACGACCGTGGTCTCGGTGTAGAGCGGGATGGCGCTGAGCACCGTGCGGTCCACCGGCAGCCGGATCAGTCCGGCATCGGCAGCACCGTCCTTGAGCAGCTGCCCGCCCTCGGGCGCAGCGACCGGGACCAGGCTGATCGGCACCTGCGGCAGCCGCTCCTCCCAGACCCGGATCCACTTGCCGGGCGTGACTCCCGGTACGTACGCCAGTCGGAAGCCGTCGGTCACCTGGTTCTCTGTCACGGGCCCAGGCTACCGTCCGTGACCGGAGCAGGGAGAATCTCGCTTATTCTGGTGACCATGACATCGCTCAAGCCGAAGACGACCCAGACCATGAAGCCCGCCACCGCGGCGAAGAAGCTCGGCGTGTACCTTTCCGCCACGCCCGCCGAGTTCCAGGAGGGCGTCGTCTCCCGCGAGGAGCTCAACAAGCTGCAGGCCGAGCCGCCGGCCTGGCTGGTGGACCTGCGTCGCAACGGCCCCCACCCGCGTCCGGTGATCGCCGCCAAGCTCGGCATCTCCGTCTCCGGCCTCGCCCGCGGCGGGGTCACCGAGGCGCTGACGACCGCCGAGATCGACGAGCTGAAGACCGCCAACCCCGACTGGCTGCAGCGCGAGCGCACCACCCAGGCGGAGGTCCGCAAGGAAGCGGTGCGGATCAAGGAGAAGCAGGAGCAGCAGGAGAAGAAGGCGGCCCAGTAGCCTCTCCGTCACCCTGTGTGAAGGCGGCTGAGCGACGGCGCCCCCGATGGGGGCGGCCCCGGCTCAGCCCGCCTGCCCCCTCCCCCGGCCTGCCGCAACATCGCCCGCAAGGGCGAGACCGTGTGGACCGCGGGGCGTGAGTCACGCGTCCCAGCGCCCCTGTAGGCGCTCAGACGGAGGAGGCCACGCGACAGCCGCCGCGCCCTACCTCCAAGCCCGGTCCTTCAGGCCGGGTCAAGTTGACGTAGGCCACGGGGATCTCCGTGCCGTCCCGTCCGAGCACGATTCCGTTGCGAAGGGTGGCCGGTCACTCTCGGCCGCGATCGGTCGGCCCGTCGGCCGGCTGGTCGCCGTGCGCCAGGGGCCACCCGGTGTCGTCGCGGCGCCCGGTCGTCCATCCGGTGTCAGGTGTGGAGTGTGCGGCTCCACTCGCGCAGGGTCCGGCTGTAGAGCTGCGGATCGCTGCCGTGCATGACGTGGCCGGCCTTCGGGAACGTCCTGTAGTCGAACCGCTGGCCGGCACCGGTGATCAGCTCGCGTGCGTGCCGGACCTGCAGGTCCGAGATGGCGCCCTGGAGTCGGCCCGACTCCTCGTCGACGTGGTGGAAGTGGTGGGTGAAGAGCACCGGGACCTTCACGGCCGCGAGCATCCGGGCATGGTCGACCGAGGCGCTGGCCGAGCCGCTGGCGAAGGCGCCGGCCCACTCGGGGTCGTACTCCTTGAACGTCTGGGGTGGTTCGTCCCCGCCCAGGAAGTCGCCCATCGCCGCCAGGCCTCGCGCGAGTGCCGGCGGCAGGTCGGTGGCCATGGCTCGTTTCAGGCCCGGCCAGTCGCCGACCGACCACTGATCGCCGAGGTACTTGTGCATCAGCTCGAACCAGGGGCCGATGACCTGGTTCATGCCCTGGCCGCAGGCGGGCGCGATCTCCGAGGAGAACAGCGGCGCGTCCTCGAAGTACGCGCCGCACAGCATGCCGGGCGGCGCGTAGGCGGAGAGCCATGCGGCGATGACGCCGCCGGAGGACAGGCCGCAGGCGATGACGGGGCGTGCGATGCGTCCGGAGACGAACCGGACCAGGTCGTTGCCCATGTTGTCGAGGGTGTAGCGGCCGGGGGTGCGGGTGGAGCGGCCCTGCCCGCGCAGGTCGACGGCGAAGACCTCGAAGTCGTCTTCGAGCAGCTTCATCGCCGCCTCGTAGCCCCACCAGGACTCGCCCTGCGCGGGGATGAGCAGCAGGGCGGGGTTGTCGGGCGATCCGGTCGTGGCGTAGTTGAGGCTGACCTCACCGGTGTCGAAGGCGTGCTCGGGGTAGTCGTGAGCGACGTAGGTCGCCTCCGGGTTGTGCGGTCCGTAGGTTCCGCAGGTCATGGGAACGTGTTCCTCTCACAGGGGGCTGGGCACGGTTCCTGCTCGGCGCGCGGGCTCCGGGCCCGGCGCCGGCCGTCGGCGCAGGCCAGGCGTCAGGGCCGTCCGGGCGTCAGGGCCGTCCGGGCGTCAGGGCCGTCCGGGCACGTCTCAGGGTTCGATGTTCTCCAGGTCGGCGAGCAGGCTCGGGTGGGTCGGCTGCCAGCCGAGGGTGGCGCGGGTGCGGGCGCTGGACGCGGGCTGGTCGGTGGCGAAGATCGGGCCGAGGGGACCGAAGTTCTCCTGCGGTACCGACTCGACGGGCAGGGCGAGCCGTCGGCCGATGACCGCGGCGATGTCGCGGACCGCGTCGCCCTCGTCGGCGACGGCGTGCCAGGAGCTTCCGGCCGGGGCCTGCTCCAGGGCGAGCCGGAACAGCACGGCGGCGTCGAGCGCGTGGACGCCCGGCCAGCGCTGCGCGCCGTCGCCGGGGTAGCCGGCGACGCCGGTACGGCGGGCGATGTCGGTGAGCAGCCCGGCGAACCCGCCCCGGCCCTCGTTGTGGACCGTGCGCGGAAGCCGTACCGCCGAGCTGCGCACGCCGCGGGAGGCGAGGTCGAGCGCGCGGGTCACCGACCGGCTGCGGCCGGCGACCGGCCCCTCGGTCGGCAGGGCGTCGTCCTCGGTGGAGGCGCGCCCCGGCTGGTGGGGCGTGCCGGCCACGGTGACGAGCGGGCGGTCCGTGCCGACGAGGGCGTCGCCGAGCGTCGCGAGCGCGGCGGCCTCCTCGGCGATGCCCCGGGCCAGGGCCTCGGGCGAGCTGAAGTCGTTGCTGAAGGCGAGGTGGATGACGCCGTCGGCCTGCTCGGCGCCGGCTCGCAGCACGGCGAGGTCGGCGAGTGCGCCGCGGAGCACCTCGGCGCCGGCGGCCTCGGCCTGCGCCGCGGAGGCGTCGGAGCGGGCGAGGGCGGTGACCGAGTGTCCCGCGGAGAGCAGTTCGGCGACGACGGCCGAGCCGATGAGGCCGGTTCCGCCGGTGATGAAGACGCGCATGACGAGCTCCAAGCAGTGATGCGACTGATGTCCCATCACCGTAGCGCATGATGCGACATGTGTCCCGTCGTCTAGGATGGCGACATGCCGAGATGGAAACCGGACGCGCGTCAGCGCCTGGTCGTGGCGGCGCTCGGGCTGTTCGCCGAGCAGGGCTACGACGAGACGACGGTCGCGCAGATCGCCGAGCGCGCCGAACTGACCCGCAGCACGTTCTTTCGCCACTTCGCGGACAAGCGCGAGATCCTCACCGCGGGGCAGCAGGCCCTGAGCCGACTGCTGGCAGAGGGCATCGACGCCGCTCCCGAGGAGGCGACGCCGATGACGGCCGTCGCGGCCGGCCTGGAGCGCGCGTCGGGGGAGATGACGGCGTTCAACCGCTCGCTCGGCCCACTGCTGCACGCGGCGATCGAGGCGAACGAGGAACTGCGCAGTCGCGAGGCACTGAAGAGCGTCGGCATGGCCGCGGCGATGGTCGACGCGCTCAAGCGGCGCGGCGTTGCGGAACCCACCGCCCAGGTGGCCGCCGAACTGGGCGTGCTGGCGTTCAGGCTGGGATACGCACGGTGGGCGGACCCCGCCCGCGACGAGGACCCCGGCGAACTGGCAGCCCTCACGCGAACGGCGTTCGACGAACTCCGCGCGGCGGTCGCAGACCTCGGCTAGTGTGCCGCTCACTTCCCGCGGGCGACGGGGGTGTTGGCGCACCCCTGGGGCGCGCCGGGAACCTGTGCTAGCGTCTTTGGCGGACGTACAGAAGTCACGGTCCGGTAGGTAGTCCGGATGGCGAACACTCGCTCGTACAGTGCCCGTCGAGGCACGTCCGGTGCGTCCCTTTTCGATTCGACCGAGAAGGGACACGACTGTGTCGGATCTGCACGTCATCATCGCAGGGGGCGGCCTGGGCGGCCTGGCCCTCGCGCAAGGACTTCAGCGGGCGGGCATCGGCGTCTCCGTCCACGAGAAGGATCCCACCGCGGGCTTCCGCAACCAGGGCTACCGCATCCGCATCAACTCCGACGGCATCACCGCACTCGAGGCGGTGCTGACCCCGCGGGCGTACGAGGTGTTCGCCGCCACCGCCGGGACCCCCGGGCCGCGCATGGACACCTTCGACCACCAGCTGAACCTGCTGCACGCCCAGGAAATCCCGCCCGTCCCGAACCTGCCCGGCGGCGGGAACCTGGCAGTCAACCGCATGACCCTGCGTCAGATCCTGCTGGCCGGCCTGGAGGAGGTCGTGCGCTACGGCGCCCGGCTCACCCGTTACGAGACCAACCCGTCGGGCTCGGTGACCGCGCACTTCGCGGACGGCACCAGCGCGACCGGTGACGTGCTGATCGGTGCCGACGGGGTCAACTCGGCGGTCCGCAAGCAGTACCTGCCCGAGGCGCAGGTCGTCGACGCCGGCCTGCGGCTGCTGTACGGAAAGGTCCCCCTCGCCGGGGACGAGGCCCGGGCCCTGGTCCCGCCCGAGCTGCTCGGACTGTGGACCACCGTCGTCGGCTCGCAGCACCGCTTCGTCGGACTCGCCCCCGTGCAGTACCGCGAGGCGATGCACGAGGTGACGGCCCACCTGGCCCCCGAGCTCGAGCTCAGCGACGACAGCGACTACCTCGCGTGCGTCTTCGGCGCCCGTCGCGAGCAGTTCCCCTGCACCGACGGCGAGTTGTTCGCCATGAACGGCGCGCAACTGCTAGCGCTGACACTGTCCCTGGTCGAAGGGTGGCACCCCCGGCTGGTCCGGATCGTGGCCCGTCAGCACCCCGCCTCGATCTTCCCGGTCACGGTCCGCACCAGCGTGCCGATCAGCCCGTGGGAGACCACCGCGGTCACCCTGCTCGGCGATGCCATCCACGCCATGAGCCCCGCCATCGGCGTCGGCGCCAACACCGCACTGCGCGACGCCCGGACCCTGGCCGACCGCCTCGCCCAGGCCGGCGGCGGTCGGCCGCTCACCGAGGCCCTGCGCGCCTACGAGCAGGAGATGACCGGCTACGGCTTCGACGCCGTCCGCGACTCGGCCGACCGCGGCCACCGGCTGGCGGGCCAAGACCCGCTGCCCTCCTGGTCGGTGCAGTCGTAGGCAGGCCCGGCGCTGTCGATCTTCCTGGAAGCCGGTGCGGTGCCGTGCGGGATCTGCTTGGGCAGGAACACCGTTCCGCCTGCGGTGAGTTCGTACTCCTGGTCGTCGCACCGGACCAGGGCGGTGCCCCCGACATGCACTCCGAATGCCGCAAGTAGCATAAAGTCAAGCAGTTCTGACGGACAGCCAGCGCAAGCAACTGCATCGATTGCAGGCGGCTTGCAAGGGCTGCACAAGCGAGCCCAAGCTGCTGCTCCACGGAACGGGTCAAGGGGAGCGGGTCGTCAGCTGTCGCTCTGCGGGCCGGTGAGGTTCTTGGTGAGCCACTGGAGGGACATCGGGATCAGCTTCTCGAAGTCCGTGGTGAGGTGCTGGCCGCCGGGCTCCTCGTAGTACTCGACGGTGGTCGGGGCGGCGGCGCTGGCGACCCACTTCTTGACCACGCCGACCTCGTGGGCGTCGCCGCCGCCGGCGGTGGCGAGCATCTTGACGTCGGCCCTGCTGGTGGAGATCAGCTTGTCGGGGCTGTTGGCGTCGTCCTCGGCCTGGTGGCCCTTCCAGAGGCTGGAGTCCGCCTTGAAGTCGCCGTCGATCGGCACGGCGGCCTTGAACAGGTCGGGGTGCTGCATGGCCAGCTTGGCGCTGCAGTCGGCGCCGCTGGAGGCGCCCATCAGGCCCCAGCTGTCGCGGCCCTTGAGAGTGCGGAAGTTGGCGCGCACGAAGTCCGGGATGTCCTGGGACAGCCAGGTGCCCATCTTCGGCTGGCCCGGGATGTCGGAGCAGTCCAGGGACTTGCGCTCGTCGGAGACCAGGTTCTGCACCGGCATGATCATGATGAACGGGTGCGCCTGCCCTTGCTGGGAGAGCTGGGCGTCCATCTCCTCGATCGGCAGCTGCTTCTCGTCCGTCCAGGTGTTGTAGCCGTTGCTCTGGCCGCCCGCGAAGAGGGTGAGCACCGGGAAGCCGAACTTCGCGTACTTCGGGTCGTCGTACTGCGGCGGCAGCCAGACCCAGACCTGGCCCGAGACACCGGACTTCCGGCCCGCCAGGGTGGTCACCATGATCGGGCCGGCCTTGGTGTCATGGGCCTTCTTCAGGTCGGCGGCCGGACCGGTCGGCATCACGACCCTGCCGTCCGCCGGCGGCGCGCTGCCCACCGGGGCGGCCGAGGTGGTCGGTGCGGCCGACTGGGTGGCCACGTTGCCGCCCGGCTTGGGCGCGGCGGCCGGCTTGCTGCCGCTGCTGCAGGCCGCCAGGGCGGCGGACAGTGCGAGCGCGGTGAGACCGGCCAGGACGGCGCGGGTGCGTATGGACTGCGACTGCGGATGTTGCACGGTGAAGGACTCTCCGATCGATATCAGGCCCGGCCGGACGGAAACCGGGCGGCGGCCTCCGGGTGAGGCCACCGGGGAGGTCGTGGGCAGCGTTCCGGCATGCCGGTGGCGGGCCGCCGGGGGGGTGCTTCCTCCCCGCCTCGGGACAGCGCACCTGCTCCGGATGGAGTGGCCTGCCCTCCTTGATCTATGACGCTGCTTCAGGCTTTGGTCGTTGCCTGGTCTCGCCACCCCGTTCGGGAAACCGCCTTCGGATCTGCTCCCGCCCTTTCCGCAGTCGTTCCCGGTCCGGAAGGATGCTCCGTGTGCGGTTGTGAGCCTGAGAGCCACTCACTCCGTGGGCCCGGCAGCCTCCTTGGCCGAGGGCCGGTCAGGGCTTGACGTACTGGCTGAGCCAGGTGAAGGCGGTCGGCACCATCGGCTTCCAGGTGTCGGTGGCATGCCGGCTGGCGCTCTCCACCGGGTTCACCGTGGTCGGTGCCTTGGCGGCCTTCTGCAGTGCCTTTGCGTCATCCAGCCCCTCGCCCGCCCTTGCGCCCCCGGTGAGGTAGAGCGCGACGTTCGGCGGGGTCTGGGCGTGGGTCAGCATGTAGAGCGGGTTGTCGACCTCGTCCAGGTGCGGGTCCTTGGCGGTCAGCGAGTCCGGCTCGCCCTTCGGGTCGTTGTAGCCGGACATCGCGATCGCCGCCCGGAACCGGTCCGGGTGGGCGATCGCGAGGCGGGTGGCGCAGTGCGCGCCGGCCGAGTACCCGGCCACGCCCCAGTGGTCGGCCGCCGGGTCGACCCGGAAGTTGTCCAGCACCATCTGCGGCACGTCGCGCCACAGCCAGGTCTCCGCGTCGACCTTGCCCGGCACGTCCGCGCACCCGGTGTCCACGTGCCCGGGAAGCAGGACGACGCGAGGAGAGACCAGGATGAACGGGGAGACCTGACCAGACTTCATCAGCGGTGCCAGTTGCTTGGACACGTCCATGCTGCCGAACCAGGCGCTGGACGAACCGGGGAAGCCGGCGAGCAACTCGACCACCGGGAAGGTCTTGTCCTTGTACGCCGGGTCGTCGTACTGCGGCGGGGTCCACACCAGCACCTCACCGTCCACCCCGGACAGGCGGCCCTTGAGCTGGGTCTCCTTCACATCCTCGGGCACCGCCGGGTCGTCCACCCCCGTGAAACTCTGGATCACCTTCGGCTGGTCCGGCGACTTGGCCGCCGCCGTGCCGTCCACGGGAGGCGGCGGTGGCACCGCACGGACGTGGCTGTCCGTGCCCAGCAGGTCGCCCCAGTCGCTGTACAGCTGGTTGGAGTTGTTCACGAGCACGAACACCATCGCCACCGCGGTCACCTGGGCGAACAGCACCAGGCCGAGCCGCCCGGCCGCTCGGACGGCCTGGGGCCCGCGTATCCGGCCCCACAACGCCATCAACAGCGCGACGGAGAACGGGACCAGGAGGATGGAGAGGACGAGGAACGGAGTGCCCGTGAGTTTCATGTGAGTGAGGACTTTCGCAGGTGAGGGACTGATGCCCATGAGTCGCACAGGTTCGCTCCGACGGGTCCCCTGGAGGTTCTCAGGTGGACCTGCACTGGCCCTCGGATGCCGGGGCCGGTCGTCAGCTGTCGCTCTCGGGACCGGTGAGGTTCTTGGTGAGCCATTCCAGGGACATCGGGATCAGCTTCTCGAAGTCCGTTATGCGGTGCTCGCCGCCGGGCTGCTCGTAGTAGTCGACCTCGGTGGGCGCGGCCGCCTTGGCCACCCAGCCCTTGACCAGCTTGACCTCGTAGGCACTGCCGCCGCTGGCGGTGGCGAGCATCTTGACGTCGGCCTTGCTGGTGGAGATCAGCTTGTCGGGGCTGTTGGCGTCCTGCTCGGCCTGGTGACCCGTCCAGAGCGTCGAGACCGACGTGAAATAGCCGTCGATCGGCACAGCGGCCTCGTAGATGTCGGGGTGCTGCAAGGCCAGCTTCGCGCTGCAGTCGGCGCCGCTGGCGGCACCCATCAGGCCCCAACTGTCGCGGCCCTTGAGGGTGCGGAAGTTGGCACGGACGAAGTCCGGGACGTCCTGGGACAGCCAGGTGCCCATCTTCGGCTGGCCCGGGATGTCGGAGCAGTCCAGCGACCGGTGCTCGTCACCGGTCAGGTTCTGCACCGGCATGATCATGATGAAGGGGTGCGCCTTCTGCTCCTGGACGAGCTGGGCATCGATCTCCTGGATCGGCAGTTGGTTGTCCGCCCAGGTGTTGTAGCCGTCACCCCGGCCGCCCCCGAAGAGGGTGAGCACGGGGAAGCCGAACTTCGCGTACTTCGGGTCGTCGTACTGCGGCGGCAGCCAGACCCAGACCTGGCCCGACACGCCGGACTTCCGGCCCGCCAGGGTGGTCACCATGATCGGCCCGGCCTTGGTGTCACGGTCCTTCTTCAGGTCGGCAGCCGGACCCGTCGGCATCACGACCCTGGAGTCCTTAGGCGCCGCGCCGCCCGCCGCCGGAGCCCGGCCGGGCGGGGGAGCCGGATGGCGGCCCGGGAGCAGCGCGAGGGTGAGGGCGGGCAGGACGACCATCGTGACGGCCAGCGCGGTACGCACGGCCGTCCGGCGCCGGCGCAGCCCCCGGCCGTCACGGACGATCGCGGTGTACGGCGCCGGGGAGACGACGATGTCCGCCGCGCCCTGGGCGAGCGCGCGGCGCAGCCCTGGTTCGTCAGTGGGGATGTGGCTCTCGTCAGGCCAGGTCATGCGGACACCTTCCATCGGGAGTCGGTCGTGGCCGGCGTGCTGAGGTCGGTGAGGCCGGAGTCGGCGCGCAGCTTGGCCAGTCCCTTGGCGGCCTGGCTCTTGACGGTGCCGGTGGAGCAGCCGAGCGCGGCGGCGACCTGCGCTTCGGAGAGGTCCTCCCAGTAGCGCAGCACCACCACGGCTCGCTGCCGCGCGGGCAGCGCGGCGAGAGCGGCGAAGAGCACTTGGCGCTGGTCGACCTGCGCGCTGGCGTCCGTCGGGTGCGGGCCGCTCGGCTCCAGCGGTTCGTCGGTCGAGTACTCCGCCAGGCGGTGCTTGCGGAAGCGGTCGAAGTTGCTGTTCACCAGGATGCGGCGCACGTACGCGTCCGGGCTGTCGCTGCCGCTCACTCGTCGCCAGGACGCGTACACCTTGGCCAGCGCGGTCTGCGCCAGATCCTCCGCGTCGTGCTGGTTCCCGGTCAGCAGGTACGCCGTCCGGACCAGCCCGTTCCACCTGCCCTGTACGAAGTCACTGAACTCCGCCTCCTCGTCGTAGCTGCCCATCAGCATCACCCCCCTCAGATGTTCAGACCACGAACTCCGTGAATCAGGTTGCCTGGGGGGAGCAGTCAGTACTCAGTGGGCATGTGACGAGAGCATTTTGCCCTTTGTGTCCCAGCAGGTGGCTCGCCAGGTCGATGTGCTCCCGTCCGTCATGGGCGCTGCGGGTGTCGCATTTTCGTCAGCAGCGCGAGCAGGGTGTCCTGTTCCTGCGCGTCGAGACCGGCGAACAGCCCGGAGGCGTGCAGCCGTGTTCTGAGCGCCTCCTGCCACATCCCGCATCGTCGGGGGTCCGGTTCCCGGGGCAAGCGCCCACAACGTGCCGGCGACGGAGGTCGGGACTCCGAACTCGCCGAGCACCTGGGCCACGACCCCGTCCGCGGCGTGCCCACCACCGATGCCCTTCGGCTCGGGCGTGGACCTCATCACCACCGCCCGTGAGGGCACCCGTCGCGTCCTGGGCGCCGCCGCGCTCGCCGGGGTGAGGCGCGCCGCGTTCACCTCGTCCGGCGTCACGGCCGACACCGGCGCCCCGGACACACCCGCGACCGAGACGACGTGGACCACGCCATCGGGCACCCTGGTTCGCGCGTGCCCCGATTCCAAGATCCTCGCCGAGCGCGACGCGTGGGACCTCGCCGCCGCTACCGGGATCGAACCGACCGCCGTCCTCCAGACGTTCGTGCAGGGCCCGATGCTGGGCACAGCGATCAGACGACGCCCGGTGCTATCGGCTATCGGGGAGCCGTGAGGGCGGCATCGCTCACCAGGACGCGGTCCCCGAGGTGGTCACTCTGGTAGCCGGCCTCCGCCAGGGTCGTCGCGAGGCGCAGCGCGAGCAGGAAGCCCTCGGAGCGGACGGCCGCACTGCCGTGGACCCGGATGCGCCCGGTGGTCGCCCCGCCCCGCACTCCCGGGCCCGGTTGGCCCCCTCGTGCGCCGGCCTTCCAGGACACCGTCACGCCGTGCTTCCCGCAGGAGACGGCCACACCTTCACCGACGCCGCCGCCCCCGGCAAATGGGTAGCCGGCGGCCCGCAGGGTGTCGATCACGGAATGGTGCAGGACGGAGTGCGTGGCGTGATCCTGGCTGGGCATGACAGCCAGCCTACAGGCGAACATCGGATTAACTGATGATGAAGCTGACATGGCGTCAGTCGGCGGCCTCGGACACGGCGAAGGAGCACCACCGCCCTCGACACCTTCACCACCTCGCGTACATGATCCAGCTGCCGCAGGTCATCGCCGTGATCGCCGACGACCTGGCCTCGGCCATCGAGGCCCGGAGCAGCACCGACCAGCTCCCGCCGCCGCGCCCCGCCTGGCGGCTCAACCTCCCGGGTCCAGGTGGCCGACCCGACCTGATCGGCGGTCAGCCCGCGGCGGCTGCTGTCCTCCAGGTGGAGCGGAGCTGTGCGCCGACCTCGCCGGCCTGGCGAAGGCCCGCCCGGTAGGCCGGTTCCCAAGCTGCCAAGTCGCCCGGGTTCGAGCCGAAAGCGCGCACCGAGGCGGGATCGGGGCCGATGGTCACCACGGTGTCCGCTGCCACGGCCGCCAACTGCCGGTCGAGCGGCTCGCGGGGAAACAGGTGCGCCATCGGCTCGACCACGACCAGCGTGCGGGCGCCGGCCGCGAGGTCGGCGTTGGTGCCCGACCGCAGCGCACCGTCCATGTACCGCCGGCCGTCGATGGCAACCGGCGGCGCGGCCCCGGGGAAGGCGCTGCTCGCCGCCACCGCGGACACCAGTGGCACGCCGCTGTCGCGGTCCCACACCACGGGCTCACCGGTGGTCGCGTCCACGGCGGTGAGCACGAGTCGCCGCTCCGGCCACGCGTCCGCACCGATCAGGGCGGCGCGCCCCGCGATCAGCGCCTCCTCGGCCCGGGGGTCGGCGCCGTCGAGCGCCAGCCGGCCGACCCGACGCCTGGCCTCGCCGGGTTCCAGGCTGCGGTCGCCCAGCACGGCGAACACCTCGCCCATCCGCGCGGGGTCCGCCTTGAGCCGGTGGGCGTCCGGGCGAGCCGACGTCGCGAGCCGCCCCGGGTTCTGCCCGGTGGCGAGCAGTGCTCCGACGATCGCGCCGGCCGACGTGCCGACGATCAGGTCGGCTTCGCCCAGATCCACGCCGTCGCGGCGCAACCCGTAGGCCAGCCCGGCCGTCCAGGCCGTGCCGACGTGACTGCCCGGGCCCAGGACGAGCACTCGGTCGTAGGTGTGCACAGTGGTCTCCCCTCGTTGTTGAAACAGTCGTACCATATACTCGACACACACTGACGCTGTTCCAATTCCGAGCCACCGAGAGGAGATCCACCGTGGGGCGACCGGCAGATCCCGCCCGGCGCGAGCGCACGCTGGCGCGGGCGACCGACTACGTGCTGGCGCACGGGTTGGCCGGGCTGAGCCTGCGGCCGCTGGCCGCGGCCCTCGACACCAGCCCGCGGATGCTGCTCTACGACTTCGGCAGCAAGCAGGAGTTGGTCGCCGCGGTCCTGGCCGAGGCCCGTCGCCGAGGTGCGGTGCGCCTGGCCGGGCACCGTCCGGCCGCGACGGGCTCCGTGCAGGAGCGGCTGCGCGACATCTGGGCGTGGCTCAGCGCGGACGAACGTGCGCCGTTCGTCCGGCTCTTCTTCGAGGTGCACGCCGACGGCCTGGTCCACCCCGAGAACTACCCCGATCAGGGCGAGGCGATCACCGACTGGTTCGACACCCTCGGTGCCACCTTCCGCGACGTCTCCACCGGCCCCGAGGACACCGTCACGCCCACGTTGGTCATGGCCGTCGTCCGGGGTCTGCTGTTCGATCTCACCACCACCGGCGACCGCCACCGCACCGATCGTGCGCTGGACCGCTTCGCCGAACTCCTGGGGCGGTGAAGGCCGGACGGCATCGGCCCCCTCAAGGGGCTCTCATCAGCCGTCGACCGGCTCCATCCGGGACTGCGCGGCCGCGGCCTGTCCGGGGCATCCCGGCTCCTGCCCATGGAGAACATCCACGGCACGAACATCACAGCCAGGCGGACTGCGTCCCGTGCGCAGCCCCGGGCGGTCCGTACCAGCCGGTGCCGACTGTCAGGTACGGCACCGGCTGATACGGAGTCAGGGGGCCAGGCGGGAGGCGAGGTCGTCCAGCATGGCGGCGGTGGTGGTGGCGCCGAACCGCACGGCTCCGGCGTCGATCATGTCGAACAGTACGTCGAGGGTGCGCACTCCCCCGGCGGCCTTGACCTTGACCCGCTCGGAGACCGAGGAGCGCATCAGTCGCACGTCCTCCAGCGTGGCACCGCCCGGGGCGAAGCCGGTGGAGGTCTTGACGTAGTCGGCACCGGCGCTCTCGGCGAGACGGCAGGCGCGAACCTTCGCCTCGTCGGTGAGGTAGGCGTTCTCGAGGATCACCTTCACCAGGGCTCCACCGGCGTGGGCGACCTCGACGACGGCGCGGATGTCGTCCGCCACCGCCTGGTCCTCGCCGCTCAGCAGTCGGCCGATGTTGAGGACCATGTCCAGCTCGCGCGCACCGTCCTCCAGTGCGGCCCGGGCCTCCGCGGCCTTGACCGCGATCACCGAGGCGCCGTGCGGGAAGCCGACCACGGTGCCGACGAGGACGGACGTGCCGCCCAGCTCCTCGGCGGCCAGCCTCACGTCGGCCGGCTTCACGCAGACCGAGGCGACGTTGTAGCGAGCGGCCAGTGCGCAGCCGTCATGCACGTCCCGCACGGTCAGTTCGGGGCGCAGCAGCGAGTGGTCGATCATCTTGGCGACCCGGGCGACGGTGAGGGTGGTGGTCACGGGCCTTCGTCCCTCCGTGGTGATGGGCGATCGGGGCTGTGTGCGGGCCTTCGGGCCCCCTCGGGGCCGCTGCGGCAGCCGGCCTGACGTCCGCAGTGGTGGGCGGCCCGGCGGGGCATGATCGGGTTCAGTGCATCCCTGGCACCATAGAGCAGGCGCACTCCAGCTGTCTATACAGCCAAGGAGTGTGGGAGTCGGCGCGGTGGCCATCCGCTGCGCCGGATGCCGCAGGTGTCACCATCACCGGCGGCCGCCTTGGGAGTCAATGTCCCGAAAAGTCCTGTTTCATCAGGTTGACTAGACAGCTAGACAGATGGTTCGATCCAGAAGGGAACGGCGCATGGCCGCGGACTTTGCCCCCAGGTACCACCAGATTGAGCAGATCCTTAGGGGGAGGATTGCACAGCAGCGAGCACATGACCCGTTGCCCTCGGAAAGCGATCTTTGCGCCGAGTTCGGAGTCAGTCGCATGACTGCCCGGGCGGCCCTTCAGGGCCTGGTCGCAGAAGGCTTGATCTACCGAGTGTCCGGCCGCGGTACTTTTGTTTCCGAGCCCCCCGCCCGACGGCGTGCGGAGAACTTGGTCCGCTTCAGCGAGGAAATGCGCCGAAGAGGGCGTGTGCCTTCTTCGAAGCTCATTTCGTCGGAATCCAGAAAGGCTCAGGACGATGAGATTCATCGCCTCCGCCTGACCGATCCCGCCCACGTCGTCGCCGTCACCCGGATCCGCCTTGCGGACGATGTTCCGGTGGCGCTGGAACGGGCGGTCTTCCCGGGAGAGCTTTCGGCCCTCCTGGAGGTGGACGCTGCCACGCACTCGATCCACGACGCGCTGGGCAGCCTCGGGAGATATCCCCAGCGGGGGTACTCGTCCATCGGGGCGGACATCTCCGGAGACCTCGAATCCCATCTGCTGGGCATTCCCACCGGATCCGCGCTGCTCATCGAGAAGCGCCTCATCCTGGACCAGGACGACCGGCCCATCGAACTGACCGAGTCCCGGTATGTCAGCAGTCGGTATGCGCTGGACGTCGCCTTCCAGGTGGATGCTTCGGGCGAGTAGCGCCTTGAGCCGTGTCTTGAGCCGTGTCTTGAGCCATGTCTTGAGCAGCGGCTGGACAAAGCACAGAAAACCTTGCAGGGCCCCCTCGCCAATCACCTTGGCGGGTGCACAGTTATGTCGATTTCGGGAAGATCTATCAACCTCTAGGGGCATGATGTATGCGTACCTGATGACCTCCCCCGGGCATATCGAACGTGCCACAGTACCGGATCCGGTGTGCCAGTCGGACGAGATCCTGCTGAGCACCGAGGCCGTGTCCATCTGCTCCACCGACGTGTCCTACTTCCGCGGGCACCTCTTTCCGGAATCATGGCCGATCATCCCCGGGCACGAGTATGTCGGCCGTGTTCTGGAGGTCGGACGCAAACTGCAGGGATCCGTGGCGGTGGGCGACCGGGTCTGCTACTGGGGACAGACCGACTTCGGCGGAATGGCCGAGTACCGGGCGCTGCGTCCGATCTTCCCAGGCGCCCGGAACATGGAGACGACCTGGTACACCGAACGCAATTTCTACGATGCGGACCAGGCCGCGGCCGTGGTCCTTCCCGAATCCGTGCCGTCCGATCTGGCCACCATCATCGAGCCCCTCACCTCGGTGCTCCGGTCCCTGCTCCTCAATCCGCCGAAGCCCGGCGACACCTGCGTCGTCCTCGGCGCCGGCCCCAGCGCGCTCCTCGCCGTCCAGGTCCTCACCCGGTACCTGGGGGTGGGCTCGGTCATGGTGCTCGACCAGAACCAGGCCCGGCTCGACCTGGCCCAGGCCTACGGTGCCGGGCCGGCCTTCAACACGGACACACAGCTCAGCGCGGTCGACGACTTCGTCCGCGACCACCACGACCAGTACGCCGACTACGTCTTCGACGCCCTGCCACACGTCGGGGCCGCGAAGCCGGGCGAGAAGGACATCCGCGAGCTGGCCATGGGGCTGCTGCGCCCGGGCGGTGAGTACGTCCTGTACGGCGCCACCGCGGTGCCCCAACAGATCAACACCTGGATGATCCTGGCCAAGGGGCTGAAGCTCCGCGCCACGCCCTTCGACGTCCGCCTGTTCCCCATGACCCGGTCGGCCAATGTCTGCGGCATCGCGCTGCGCCTCATCGAGACCGGCCTCGTGGACGCCCGTCCGCTGGTGACGGCCAGAGTCTCGATCCATGACGGGTCCGGCGTGCTGCGAGCGTTCAGCGAGTACGGACAGGGAGCGTCCATGAAGACCTCCATGCTCGCCCCGGAGATCCTGGTGGCCGCCGAATCGGCTTCCGCCCGCATCCGCGCGGAAGCGGTCGGGATCGGGATATGACGGTTACGGTGGCCCCGTTCGTCCGGGACGGGAAGACTCGCCTTGCCTACGGTGGACTCTCGGTCTACGCCTACGCGCTCTACGCGCTGGGTCCGCTGCTGCCCCTGCTGCGGCACGACTTCGGGCTGTCCTACTCGATGATGAGCGCGCATTCGACGGTTTTCGCCGCCGGGGCGATCCTCGCCAACGCGCTGATCGAACGGCTGACCGGAACGTTCGGGTACCGCAGAGTCTTCTGGACGTCCCTCGCCGCGCTGGTGCTCGGTGCGGTGCTGCTCGCCGTCGGCCCCAACGTGGCGGTCACGCTGAGTGCTACGGCTGTGATGGGCGTGAGCGGCGCGTTGGTGCAGACCACGGTGTTCGCCGTTCTGGCACAGCACCACGGCCCCCTGCGGGAGCGCGCCATCGTCGAGGCCAACGCGGGTGCCAGCGCGGCCGCACTGGTGGCGCCCCTGGTGATCGGAGCGTGCCAGGCCGCCGGTGTCGGCTGGGGCCCGAGCATGCTGCTGCCCCTGGTGATCGCCGGGGGCCTGTACCTGACGCTCGGGCACGAAACCCTGCGGCCCCGCCTTGCGTCGGCCGGCGAGGCCGCGCCGCCGGGACCGCTGTCGGCCGCCTACTGGCTGCTGGCGGCACTGGCCGGAGTCGTCGTCGGAGCCGAGTTCTGCCTGGTCTTCTACGGCTCCCCGCAGCTGACCAGCAGCATCGGCCTCACCGATGGACAGGCTGCCACGGCGATGAGCCTCTTCTACGGCGGCTCACTGATCGGGCGGCTCACCGGCAGCCGGCTGTCCGCGACGCGGGCCACCGCCACGCAACTCGTGCTCGCCTCACTCGGGGTCACCGTGGTGGGCTTCCTGCTGCTGTGGACCAGCAGCAGCACGGTGGTCTGCCTCCTGGCGCTGCTGGTGACCGGGCTCGGCATCGCGAACCTGTTCCCGCTGACGCTCTCGCTCGCGGTGGTGGCCGCACGGGGCAGGACCGACCAGGCCACCGCCCGGGTGCAGCTCATCGTCGCGGTGTCGATCATGCTGGCTCCGTTGATCCTCGGTGCGCTGTCCGACCACTTCGGGGTCGGCCGTTCCTTCGCTGTCGAGGGCGTCCTGCTCACGGCGGCCGTCGCGCTGCTGCTCCTGGGAACCGCCGCCCGGTCGCGGCCCTCCCGCACGGGCTGAACTCCAGCCGACGTCACAGAAATCCACAGGGGAGCAATGAAGAACAGCCAACACGTCTCCCGGGCCGCCGAGGCTGCCCGGGAGACACTGAAACGCAATCATCGGTCGGGATACTCCACCGGAGCCGGCCTTCCGTACGACTACACCTGCCCGTCCCCGGAGACCTATCCGTTCCAATGGGCCTGGGACAGCAGCTATCACGCCATCGCGCTGCTCCACCTGGACACCCACAGGTCCCGTACGGAGATCAGCTCACTCGTCTCGGCGACAACCCCTGCGGGTTTCCTTCCCCACATGGTGCTGTGGCAGGACGACTCGCGCGCGCAGGCGACAGCGGAGTTCCGGATCGACCTGTGGCAGGGCTGGCGGTCCGTCACCATCGCTCCTCCCGTGCTGGCCAGGGCAATCGAGCGGGTCTTCGAGGCGACCGGGGACGCCGACTGGCTCGCCGAGGTCCTGCCGCCGGCGCTCGCCTTCTTCTCCTGGCTCGCGGAGAACCGGACGAGCCCGCAGACGGGCCTGCTGGAGATCTACCAGCCCGACGAGTCCGGGCTGGACATGAGCCCCAAGTACGACCGGGCGCTGGGCATCCACGGGTCGGCGTCCGGCCGGATCGCAGACGACTGGCACCAGGCGATGCGTGGACTGATCGCCTCCTACGCGCATGAGCGGACGCCGGAGAGCCGCCTCGGGGAGCACCGCACGTTCGTGTGGAACGACGTCCTGGTCAACACCGTCTACGCCGACGGGCTCCTTTCGCTGTCACGCCTGGCGCTCGCCGCCCGGCTTCCCCGCGAGACCTCGGACGCCCTCTGCGCGCGGTCGAAGGGGATCGCCGAGTCCCTGCTGCGCCACTGCTGGGACGATGCGGCAGGAGCCTTCTTCGACCTGGATCTGGTGGCCGGAAAGCGGGTCGACGTCCTCACCGCCAGCGCCCTCTTCCCGCTCGTCCTGGATGCGGTTCCCGACTCCCACGCCGAGCGCCTCATCAAGGAACACCTGCTCAATAAACGGGAGTTCTGGCACCGGTACCCGGTCTCCAGTGTGGCCGCGACAGAACCCTCCTTCGACCCGGACTTCAGTACCCGGGCCATCTTCAGGGGTTCCAGCTGGCTGAACCTCAACTGGTACCTGTACTGGGGGCTGCGCGGCAGGGGCCACGAAGCCGCTGCGACCGCCCTGGCGGAGCAGACCGTCGAATTCGTGGCGAATGCCGGCATGCGCGAGTGCTACGGGCCGCACGACGCGGCCGGACACGGTGCCCGGTCCTTCGGCTGGAGCTCCCTGGTCCTCGACCTCATCCACGCCGAGAATCTCTGAGGGGCCGTCGTGATCAACTGGGGATTTCTGGGAGCGGGATCGATCGCCTCGTCGAGCCTGGCGCCGGCGGTGCACGCCACCGCGGACGCCTCGCTCCACTCCGTAGCGGCCAGGGACCCGGAGCGCGCCGCCGCGCTCGGGCCAGGGAGGACGTACGCCACGTATCAGGAGCTCCTCGGCGATCCCGAGGTGGAGGTCGTCTACATCGCGCTGCACAACAGCGCCCATCGCGAATGGGTCGAGGCAGCGCTTCGGGCCGGGAAGAACGTGGTCTGCGAGAAGCCGATCGCGCTCTCCACCGCGGAGATCGACTCGATGACCGCCGCGGCCGATGCCTCGGGGAAACTCCTGGTGGAGGCCGCGTGGAATCGCTGGCACCCGCGGACCCGCGCCATGGAGGCCCTGCTCGAACAGGGCGCCATCGGTGAGGTCAGGCGCGTCGCCGCGTACTTCGACGGAATCGCTCCCACGCCCGGCAACTACCGCCTCCACCCCGCCCGGGGCGGCGGAGCGCTGTACGACGTCGGCTATTACGCCGTCTCCGCCACGCTCGCCGCGTTCGGCTGGCAGCAGCCGGAGGTGCGCGAGGTGCGGCAGGAGCGGTGGAGTGCGCAATCCGCCGACCGCCTGACCTCTTTCGTGCTGGACTTCCCGGGCGGCGGTTCGGCGGAGGTCTTCAGCGGGCTCACCGGCGACTGGACCGAGACCCTTGAGATCGACGGGAGTACCGGTGCTGTCCGACTCACGGCCCCCGCGTTCACGGCCGGTTCCCTGCCGTCACGTCTTGAGATCTCCGGGGATTCCGCAGCTGGTTTCTCACGCTCCTACGCCGCAGTCGATCCCTACCAGCTGATGGTGGCCGACGTGACCCGTGTGCTTCAGGGCCTGGACGGCCACCTGGTCCCGCTCTCGCAGTCCCGGGCCATCGCCCAGGTCATCGACCAGGTACGCGCTGCGGCATGAGTCGCCCCCTCGTTTGAAGATCAAGTAAAGCAGTCGAAGAGCCACGGTCAGCGATCCTCCCCGAGAGCCGCCCACTCGCAAAGCCGCTGCACACCGCCCCGACCGCTCGGCGTGGATTGCCCCGAGTACCGGTGCTTCGACATCCGGGCCCGGGCGCCAACGAGTGCGTCGCCAGGTGGTCAGGCCGGCTGCGGCCGGGGATCGCGAAGGGGGCGGGTCCCGGTGCGGGTCAGTCGCTGGCGGGCCGTGCGCCGTCCCGCCGTCCTGCTGCCTGGAGGGAGCCGAGGAGTGCCAGGGAGTCGGCGTCGGTGCTGCCCGGCTCGGCGGTGCCGACCAGGAGGTACTGGCCGTCGGTGGCCTGCACGTCGAACGCCTGGTAGGTGAGGGTGATCCGGCCGACGTCGGGGTGGTTGAAGACCTTGGTCTTGCGGCCCAGGCCGCTGACGCTGTGGTCTCGCCACAGGGCGGCGAACTCCGGGCTTTCGGCAATCAGTTCGTGCACTATCGCGGCGAGCTCGGGGTCCTGGCGGTCGTGTCCGGCGGCCAGGCGCAGTGCTTCGACGGTGTCGCGGGCGACGCTGTGCCAGTCGGCGAAGAGTTCGCGGGCGGCCGGGTCGTGGAAGAGGGAGCGCACCATGCGGTGGGGGTCGGCCAGGGGTGAAAGCAGGGCGTCGGCGAGCGCGTTGGAGGCCAGGACGTCCAGGCGGCGGTTGATGACGTAGGCCACGGCGGTGGGGAAGGCGTCCATGAGCTGGAGGAGGGCGGGGTGCACCTGGTCGTGCGGGTGGGCGGGTGCTGACTTGGGCAGCAGGCCGGCCAGGCGGTAGGCGTGCCAGCGGGCGTCGATGCCAAGGCGCAGGGCGCCGGCGATGGCGTCGATCACTTGGCCGGAGGGGTTGGTCTCGCGGCCCTGTTCCAGGCGGGCGTAGTAGTCGGCGCTGACCCCGGCCAGGACGGCGACCTCCTCGCGTCGCAGTCCCGCGACCCGGCGGGAGCCGGAGGTGGGCAAACCCACGTCGGCGGGCGTCACCTGGGAGCGGCGTGCCCGCAGGAACGCGCCCAGCTCGTGGCCACTCATGCTCGCATCGTACGCCGCTGCCTGGGCTGCCAGCGGTGGTGCACGCGGGGCCCGGCGGCCGGTGCGCCTCTGGCCCCCGGGTCAGTTCCCCGTCGCCCGAGCCACCCGGTCCCCGGTCGCGGCTCGCACGGTCGTGGTGTGGTTCGGGCGGCTGTTCCTGGGTGTGGCACTCCTAGGCAGGCCGGGCCTTCCTGGCGGGCGGCCAGGTGCCGATAGTCGATGGTGTGCCGGCCCACAGCCCTGGGGCACCGGACCGGACGTCCGCCCCGAAGGCGGGCACACACCACCGATCGTCGTGCCAGGAGAACCGCCATGGACACCAGTGCCGCCACCGACTTCACCATGACCATCGCCGGCCGGGCGGTGGCGGGTGCGTCGTCCTACGAGGTCCTCGACCCGGCCGACGAGACGGTAGCGGCCAGGGCGCCGGTCTGCTCGCCCGAGCAGCTCGACCAAGCGGTCGCCGCGGCCCGGGCAGCCCTGCCCGGCTGGTCCGCGACGCCGTTGGAGGAGCGGCGCAAGCTCGTCCTGGCGGTCGCCGACACCGTCGAGGCGCAGCTCGATACGCTCAAGCGGCTCCTGACCCGGGAGCAGGGCAAGTCGTTGGACGACGCCGCCGCGGAGATCCTCGGGTTCGGGTACTGGCTGCGCGGGACGACGTCGCTGTCGCTGCCGGAGACGGTGAACGAGGACAGCGCGGAGCGGCTCTCGGTGACCCGCCGGGTGCCGCTGGGAGTGGTGGGCGCGATCGTGCCGTGGAACTACCCGCTGGGCAACGCGGGGTTCAAGCTCGCCCCGGCGCTGCTGGCGGGCAACACGGTGGTGTGGAAGCCGTCCCCGTTCACCCCGCTGGTCACGCTGAAGGTCGGCGAGCTGCTGCGCGAGGTCCTGCCGCCCGGTGTCCTGAACGTCGTCTCGGGCGGCGCCGAGGGCCTGCTCGAATACACCGCGCCCCAGACCGTCACGGTCCGCCGCACCGCCCCGCCCGCAGCCTCGGCCTGAGACCCGAGCGTGAATCGACTACACCGAAGGAGAGGCCGGCGATGCCGACCGAGCAGCAGGTCAACGAGTGGGTTCAGGCGTACGTGCGGGCCTGGCGCAGCAATGCGCCCGAGGACATCGCGGCCCTGTTCTGCGCCGGGGCGGAGTACCACGAGTGGCCGTACGAGACCGACTGGATCGGCCGCGAGGAGATCGTGAAGGGCTGGCGGTCCCGGGAGGCGTGGCAGCAGGGCGGCTGGGACTTCGAGTGGTCCGTCCTCATGATCAACGGGGACACGGCCGCGATCAAGGGCACCGGCGCCTACGAGGAGCTCGGCACCTTCGCCAACCTGTGGACGGTGACCTTCGACGACCAGGGCAGCTGCGCGATGTTCCGGATGTGGAACAACCAGGTCTGACGCGGCGCGGACAACAAGCGGCACGGCCACCGGCCGCGCCCGGAGTCGGAACACACGAGGAGAGCGATGATGGTCGACTACGCGCACTTTAAGGCCCTGGGCCCCTTCATGGAACTGGTCGAGGAGTCACTGGCAGGGCTGACCGACGGTGAGCACTACTTCGACCTGTTCGCGGACGACGTCGTCATGGAGTTCCTCTACGCGCCCCCGGACACCGCCCGCGCTGCGCGGATCCCCAAACAAAGCGAAACGATCGTTTGCGCTATGGGATCGGGGTTGCTACCGTCAAGGTGAAACGGAAACGTTCGTTTTCGCTGGTTGCGCGCTGCTGCGGGGAGCCCTCCGGCGGCCGCCCTCCTGTACGGCGAGGAGCGTGTCATGACCGCCTTACCGCTTGTCGAGCCTCTTCCCTGTCAGACCGCTGTGCTGATCGTCGGGGCCGGTCCCGCCGGCCTGGCGCTGGCGGTGAGCCTCCGTCAGCTGGGCGTGGACCACGTGCTGATCGACCGGGGTGCCGGGATCGGGCCCGGCAGCAGGGCGGCGGCCGTACAGCCTCGCACCCTGGAGTACCTGGACCGGATCGGGGTCGGCGCCCCGCTCGTCCGGGCCGGGACGAAGGCGCGGGGGTTCAGCCTCCACGACCGCGACCGGACGCTCCTGCGGGCCTGCTTCGACCAGCTGGACACTCCCCATCCGTACATGCTGCTCGCCTCCCAGCAGACCACCGAGGAGCAACTGCTGGCGCGGCTGGAGGAGTTGGGCGGAACCGTGCACCGCCAGCACCGCCTCCTCGGCATCACCCCCGACCACCCAGGCGTGATGGCGACGGTCGCCGGGCCGGACGGGGTGGTGCGTGCCGTGTCCGCCCGCTACCTGGTCGGCTGCGACGCCCTGCACAGTACGGTGCGCACGGCGGCGGGCATCGCCTTCCCCGGCACCGCGCGGGAGCAGCTGTTCGCGCTCGCCGACGTCCGTCTCACGGCCGGCACCCGGACCACGGCCTGCGAGGACCCCACGTTCTTCCTCTCCGGGGCGGGCATGCTGCTGCTCTCCCCGCTCGCCGGCGGCCTGCACCGGCTGGTCGCCCCCACCGCGCCCGGATCGGTGGCCCCGTGCGCGGCGGACGTCGAGCGGCTGCTGTCCGAGCGCGGTCCCGCGCGGGAGGCGGCGCGGGTCTCCGAGGTGGTCGCCGCCTCGACGTACCGGGTGCAGGAACGGGTGGCCGAGTCGTTTCGCGCCGGGCCCGTCCTGCTGGCCGGCGACCCGCCCACACCCACAGCCCGGCCGGCGGCCAGGGCATGAACACCGGCATCCAGGACGCCGGGAACCTGGCCTGGAAGCTGCAGGCCGTCCTGAACGGGATGGCACCGGACGCCCTGCTGGACAGCTACCACCGCGAGCGGCACCCCGTCGCCCGCGCACTCGTCTCCTTCACCGCCCGCTTCGCCGAGGCCGCCACCCTGACCGACCCGACCGCCTGCCAGCTGCGCAACGCCCTGCTGTCCGCCGCCGCCGACACCCCGGGGATCACCGACTGGATCGCCGCCAAGCTCGCCCAGCTCGACATCGGCTACACCGACCAGCCCGACCTCGGCGCCCCGCGCCCCGGCACGCGGGTCAGCCCACGGCTCGTCCCTCCGGACGGCCTGCACTGGACCCTGGCCCTGCCCGGCACACCCGCCGAACCGACCGCCGGCCCGGACACGTCCGCACTGCACGGCCTCCTGACGGTCCGGCACATCCCCGCGCTGGACAGCACCCTGCTGGTCCGCCCGGACGGCTACCTCGCCGCCCACGGCCTGCCGGCCACGCCCGGCGAGGTCCTCGACCGCCTGGCCGACCACCTGCCCCTTGAGCCCGCGGCCTGAACCGCACGTTCGAAGGAGTCACGGACATGACCACTGCCGCCTCCCGCCCCACCCTCATCCGCCGGGCCGCCGTCTTCGACGGCACCCGCCTCCACCCGGCCCGCGACGTCCTGATCGAGGGCCCGCTCATCACCGCCGTCGGCAACGCCCTGCCCCTGCCCGAGGGCGCACAGGTCGTCGACGCGACCGGCCGCACTCTGCTCCCCGGCCTGATCGACGCCCACACCCACGCCACCGACACCGGGCAGCTGCGCCAGTCCCTCCTGTTCGGCATCACCACCGAACTCGACATGGGCGGCGCACCCGCCACCGCCCGCCGACTGCGGGCCGCCGCAGGCGACCGGGACGACCTCGCCGACCTGCGCGTCGCCACCACCGGCGCCACCGCCCCCGGCGGACACCCCGGCCAGCTGGTCGAGTCCGGCCTGCTCGAACCCTTCCCCACCGTGGCCGGACCGCAGGACGCCGACGCCTTCGTCGCGGCCCGGGTCACCGAAGGCGCCGACCACCTCAAGATCTTCATCGAGGACGGCACGGCGATCGGCCACCCGATGCCGCTGATGTCGGCGCAGACCGTCACCGCCCTGGTGCACGCCGCCCACGAACACGGCCTGCGCACCGTCGCCCACACCCTCACCCGCACCGCCGCCCGCCAGGCGATCGACTGCGGCATCGACGGCCTCGCCCACTCCCCCGCCGACGGCCACAGCAGCGACGACCTGATCGAAGCCGCCGCCGCACACGGCGTCTTCGTCGTCCCCACCCTGACCGCACTCACCGGGATGACCCCCACCCCGGCCGAGTACGAACTCGCCGACGACCCCCGGCTGCGCCCCTATGCCGACCCGCGATGGCTCGACGAACTCGACCGGATCCGCACCACGAACCCCGCGGAGCGCGTCGGCCCGATCCGCATGGACCCGGCCCACGCCGCCGACGCCGCCCTGCGCATGTTCCGGCTCGGCGTCCCCCTGCTGGCCGGCACCGACGGCACCGGCGGGATGGGCCACCCCACCACCCACGGCATCAGCTACCACGGCGAACTCGCCCTGCTGGTGGCCGCCGGACTCACCCCCACCCAGGCACTGACCGCCGCCACCGCCGCGCCCGCCGACGCCTTCGCCCTCACCGACCGGGGCCGCATCGCCCCGGGACTGCGCGCCGACCTGCTCCTCGTCGAAGGCGACCCCACCCACGACATCGCCGCCCTGCGCGCCATCACCCACCTGTGGCGCCGCGGCACCCCCGTCGACCGCCCCGCCCTCGCCACCACCGGCGCCAGCGCCGCCAAGATCCGGAGCTGACCATGAACCCCACCGCCACCCCGCCCCACGCGGGAATCCACCACCTCAAACTGCCCGTCACCGACCTGGAGCGCAGTGCCCGTTGGTACACCGCGGTCCTCGGCGCCAGCCGGGTCGAGGCGCTCGACCACCGCCGCCCCGACGGCACCCTGTTCGCGGTCATCCTCGATGTCCCCGGGCTGGGCACCCGGCTCGAACTGCGCCTCGACCCGGCGACCTGCACCGCCCTGAACGGCTACGACTTCCTCACCCTGGCCGTCGACGACCGCACCGCCCTCGACGGGTGGACCGTCCATCTCGACGCGCTCGGCGTCCCGCACTCGCCGCCGGTCGTCGCCATGGCGGGCTGGCTCCTCGTCGTCCCCGACCCCGACGGGCTGCGCCTGCGCCTCTACACCAACGCGCCCCACGGCCTGGGCCCCGAGCACATCGAGTACGACTCGCCCTGGCTCGCCCCCGCCCCGCCGGACACGGTTCCCGCCCCGTGAACCCGGTCCACCTCTCGTGCCCCGGTCGCACCTGCGGCCGGGGGGCGAGCCACCGGACGGTCGGGACCGCAGGCGGTGAGAGGACACCTGGGCGGAAGGCCGGGCTACGTTCCTTGGTGCTCGGCAACTCCCGGAAGAAGCCGGCGAGTTCGTCAGAATCGGTAGAGGGTGTGGCTGTCGCCGCCCGAGGTGGGCGCCTGCGGGTGCGGCACCCGGTAGTCCCGCCATCGGACCGGCGAACGGCCCGGGTCTCATCTCGGCCCGTGGGCGCGAACAGGAGTTGACGGTTCCGCAGAACTGCTACAGCCCGTCGCCGCCCTGCCCCGGAGGGAACGCCGAGGCGAGGGCCGACAGGCCCTCGACCATGCGATCCACCGAGACCGGGTCCACCAGGTAGCGCCCGACCAGCAGTCCCGGCATCAGGGACATCAGCACCGACGCCACCGCCTCCGGGTCCGCCTGCGGCCCGAGCCGGCCCTCCTCCCGCCACCGGCCGGCCAACTCGGCGAGACTGCCGCGCACGTCCAGGTAGAACGAGCGGGTGCGCTCCGCCAGCTCCGGCCTGCGCAGCGCTTCCCCCCACGCCTGGATGGCGATGCGCCGCAGGTCGTCACCCTGTCCCGGGTCGCAGTCGCGCAGCTCGGCCACCATCGCGGTCACGACCTGGGCCGGTGACGGGGTGGGGCGCTGCTCCAGGAGACCGCTGAACAGGTTGCGGACCAGGGCCAGGGATTCGTCCGCGGCGGCCAGGATGAGGTCGTCCTTGCTGCGGAAGTACCGGTACACCGCGCTGGAGGACATGCCGGTCGCGGTGATCACGTCGTCCATCGACGTGGCGTGGAATCCGTCGCGGGAGAAGCAGCGCCAGGCGCTGGTGAGGATGTGGCGACGCCGCTCCTCCCGGGTCTCTTCACTCAGCCTGGGCATACCGCACACTCTAAACGAAAACGTCTGCTCCCGTTTTAGGTTCAGCGGGGCCACCGGACCTGTTCCGCAGGTGCCGGAGTGAACTCGTTCACGGTCACGCGCCCGTCGTCGTGCTCGACACGCGCCGACTGGCGGAGAACTCCCATACACCCTCGGGTTGACCCCTGATTGTCACGCGGCGGTTCCGTCCGGGCCACCGGTCACGCAGGGCTTCGCCGGGGATCACTACCGGCTGCGACGCCGCAGGAGGCCATGGCCGAGCGCTCTCGACCGACGCGTACAAGAAGGCCCACGAGCTGTGCGAGCAGTACATGCGTGAGGCTTCCGTCGGCATCCACTCGGCACGCGTCGACGAGACCGTCACCTTCGTGTGGAACCGGGCAGCACCCGGCGGTCCGGGCCGGGTGTGTGCGCCGCCGGTCAGAAGATGGACCAGCCGGTGTGAGTGGTGAGGGTGTCGAGCGCGGTGATGCCCGCGATCGAGTTGCCGTGGCTGTCGAGAGCCGGCCCCCAGGTGCAGAGCGTCCCGCGCCCCGGGATGACGGCCAGGATGCCCCCGCCGACACCGCTCTTGGCGGGCAGGCCGACCCGGTGGGCGAACTCGCCCGCGGCGTCGTAGGTGCCGCCGATCAGCATGACGGCGTTGACGCGCTTGGCCTCGCTGCGGGTGAGCAGCCGGGTGCCGTCGGCCCGTAAGCCGTGCCGGGCCAGGAACCCTGCGGCGAGGGCGAGGTCGCGGCAGCTCATGGTGAGGGCGCACTGCCAGAAGTAGTGGTCGAGGACGTCCGGGACGGGGTTGTCGAGGCGGCCGTGGTCGGCCAGCAGGTGGCCGAGGGCGGCGTTGCGGTGTCCGTGGTGGCTCTCGCTCCAGGCGACCTGGGCGTCGAAGTCGATGTGCGGGTTGCCGCTCTCGGTGCGGAGGAACTCGCGCAGGGTGCCCCGGGAGTCGCCGGTGAGGGTGAGCAGCCGGTCGGTGATGACCAGGGCGCCGGCGTTGACGAAGGGGTTGCGCGGGATCGCGTTCTCACGTTCCAGCTGGGCCAGGGAGTTGAAGGGTGACCCGGAGGGCTCCTTGCCCACCCGGGCCCACAGCGAGTCGCCGTCGGCGGCCAGGACCAGGGCGAGGGTGAACACCTTGGAGATGGACTGGATGGAGAACGGGACCTGCCAGTCCCCGGTGCCGCGTGGTTTGCGGGTGCCGGTGTCCGCGATCGCGAGGCCGAACCGGTGGGGGTCGACGGCGGCGAGGGCCGGGATGTACTGGGCGACGGTTCCTTCGGCCAGGACGGGGTGGACCGCGCGGTTGATGCGTTCGAACAGGTTCTCGTAGTCCATGCCGGTCCCCCTCCGCGGGCAGGACGCCGTTGTCCGGCCCGGCATCAGCATGCGCCGGGGCGCTCGCGGGGGGAAGGGCGCCCGCAGCGGAGAGGAGAGGTCCGGTTTCCGGCTGTGGTGATGTTCGGGCACGTTGCATGACCGGAAAGTGACGGACGTCGGAATGGCGGATCGCCTCACCCGGACCCACAGCGCCCCCTCCCCGCGGTCGTCGGACCAGGAGAGCCCCCACAGCGGACATCGCGGCACTCCACGGAACCGTCATGAAGTGCACGGGCCGTACCTGCCAGGGAGGCGCCGGGACCAGGGGCACCAGCGGTGGTCACCAGCCGAGCAGGTCCAACTGCCTGAGTGGCGCCGCCGGTTCACCGCCGGCCTCGGCGAACGCCCGCAGCGCCGCGACCAGGCCGGAGCGCTGCTCCGGCGGCATCGCCGCGACCACCTGGGCGATCTCGGCCCGGCGCCGGTCGGTGGCATCCACCACCGTGCGAACCCCCTCCTCGGTGAGCACGATCCGCACCTCGCGCCGGTCCGGCAGACCCGTCTCGCGCACCACCATGCCGGCCGTGACCAGACGCTCGATCATCCGCATCGCCGTGGACGGGTTGACCGCCAGGAACTCCGCCAGCCGGGACAGGCTCATCGCACCACGGCTCTGCAGCACGACCAGCATCCGGAACTGAGGCAGCGTCAACGACTCCTCCACCTCGCCCAGCGACCTCGCGGAGATCGCGACCAGGACGCGCGAGGCGGTGAGAACCGCCGTGACGAGGTCCTCCTCCGCGCTGAGCGGGGACGGATCGGCGGCGGGCGGCTGGGCGCGGTCGTGCGACATGCCTCCTTTCTACCTCCCGCACGCCGTGGCGTGCGCCGCTCCGGGGGCGTACGCGCTCCGCAGGGCCCGCCGTGCCCCCGCCTGTCCCGCATCGCGGATCGGCCATCTCGAAACGAGAGACCCTTGCGCAGTGCAAAGATATTATTTGCATAATGCAAGAGTGACCGCAGCCGAAGCCATACCCCCAAGCCCCCAGCCCCTCGACTCCCGCACCCCCGTCGTACGACGCGGCCTGGCCGCCGCCCCCACCGCCCTGCGCGAATCCAAGGGCGGCCTGCTCGTCCTGGCCCTGCTGGTCGGCGCCGGAGCCGGCCTCGGGGCGATCGCCTTCCGCTGGCTGATCAAGACGTTCACCCTGGCGCTGTCCGGCCATCCCGACTACGCGGCCGCCGGGCACGCCGCCAACCCGCACGTCCCCTGGCTCGGCCGCTGGTTCGTCCTGCTCGCCCCGGTGGTGGCCGGACTCCTGTACGGCCCGCTGGTCCAGCGCTTCGCCCGCGAGGCCCGCGGCCACGGCGTACCCGAGGTCATGTACGCCGTCGCCCGGCGCGGCGGACGGATCGCCCCGCAGGTCGCCCTGGTCAAGTCCCTGGCCTCCGCGCTGACCATCGGCGGCGGCGGATCCGTGGGCCGCGAGGGCCCGATCGTCCAGATCGGCTCCGCGCTCGGCTCCACCCTGGGCCGCGTGGTCAGGGTGCCCGAGGACCGGATGAAGGTGCTGGTCGCCTGCGGCGCGGCGGGCGGCATCGCCGCCACCTTCAACGCCCCGCTGGCCGGGGTGTTCTTCGCGATGGAGCTGATCCTGCGCGACTTCACCGCCGAAGCCTTCGGCATGGTCGTGCTCTCCTCCGTGACCTCCTCGGTCATCGGCCGGGCCGCCTTCGGCAACACCCCGTTCCTCCAGTTGCCCGCCTTCGGCGTCCACCACCTCGCCCAGTACCTGCTCTTCGCCCTCCTCGGCGTGATCGCCGGGGCGGTCGGCGTCGGCTTCACCCGGATCCTCTACTGGATCGAGGACGCCTGCGACTATGTGTGGCGCGGTCCCGAATGGGCCCGCCCCGCCGTCGGCGGGCTCCTGCTCGGCCTGCTCCTGCTCGTCCTGCCGCAGATGTACGGCGTCGGCTACCCGGTACTGGAGAACGCCGTCAACGGCAAGTACGTAATCGCCTTCCTCCTCCTGCTCCTGGTGGGGAAGATCGCTGCAACCAGCCTCACCATCGGCATCGGCGGCTCCGGCGGCGTCTTCGCCCCCTCCCTCTTCATGGGCGCCATGCTCGGCGCCGCCTTCGGCGCCACCGCCCAGCACCTCGTCCCCGGCATCACCGGCCCGCTCGGCGCCTACGGCCTGATCGGCATGGGGGCCGTCTTCGCCGGCGCTGCCCGCGCCCCCATCACCGCCGTCATCATCCTGTTCGAACTCACCGGCGAATACACGATCATCCTGCCCCTGATGACCGCCATCGTGCTGGCCACCGGGGTCAGCCGCGCCCTGTCCCGCGACACCATCTACAGCCTCAAACTGCGCCGCCGCGGCATCGACCTCGACGAGAAACCGACCATCTCACCCTTCTCCGGCCTCACCGCCGCCGAAGTGATGGAGCCGCTGCCCGAGGCTCTCAGCGAGACGATGCCGCTGACCACGGCCGCCGACATCCTCGCTGCATCCCGGCACGGCGTCCTGCCCGTCCTGGCCACCGATGGCAGCTACCTCGGCACCGCCACCGCCCGCGCCGCCACCGAAACCCTCGCCGACGGCACCCACGGCACCACCACCCTCGCCGCCATCACCCACCGGCCGCACCAGGTCGCCGCCGACACCGATCTGGCCCAGGCCCTCGACGCCCTCGCGACCACCGAAGGAGCCGGACTGCCCGTCCTCGACCCCACCCGCACCCGCCTCGCCGGGTGGCTCACCCACCGATCCGTCCTCGCAGCCCTCCACCGCAGGCCGGACCAGGAGAACTCCAACTCCACCGCATGACCCAGCTGGAGTGTCCTGATACTCCCGGACGTCCACGGTTCGCGGACCGGCTCGGGGTAGTCCAGGCGTTCTACGGTCCCCCCGTCGGCGTCGCACTGACCGGTGCCGCCTACGTCCAGGGACAGGGCAAAGATCGTCACCCACAGTGACCGCCACGGGCTCGTCCGCGACTCAACGCGGTGGGTCGAGCACGTTGCGGATGTGGGTGGCAATGTGCAGATTGAGGCGCGTCTCGGCGACGCCCAGGTCGTGGCCGGTGATCTCGCCGATGCGCTGGAGGCGGTAGCGGACGGTGCTGCGGTGGATGAGGAGCATCTCGGAGGTCGCGTCGTAGCTGCAGCCGCTCTCCAGGTAGCGCGAGAGTGTCATCACCAGCTCGGTGTGGTGGTGGGCGTCGTAGTCCAGCAGCCGTCCCAGCCATACCCGGACGAAGCGGTCGGCTTCCCGCTCGCCTTCGCCGGTGCCGATCATGCGGCACAGGCCCAGCTCGTCGAAGCCGGTGCTGCCGTACGGGTCCTGGGAACGGCGGCGGACGGCGAGGGCACGGACGGCCTCGCCGTAGGAGTGCGGCAGATCGGCGAGGACGTCGCACTGGCCGCCGACCCCGATCGCGCCGGCGCCGGTGCCGAGTTCGTCCGAGACGGCCCTGTACAGCTCGTCTCCCGGATCACGCCGGTCCTCACCGGCCACCAGGACGACCGTGCTCGCGCCACGCGAGCCGACGAGCACGTCCCGGCGCAGCCGCTCGGCCGCCCGCGCCACCGCGTCGCCGAGCGCGGCGCCCTCGGCCGCCCCGAGCCACTCCAGTACGGCGACTCTGTGCTGCCGGTGCAGGTCGTGGCCCAGGGCTGCTGCCTGGGTGAAGGCGTCCTCGGTCCACTCACCCGAGACCAGCCGGTCGACCAGGTCGCGGCGCAGCCGGGGCTCCAGCTCGGCCAGCCTGCGCTCGTGGGAGAGCAGGGGAGCCAGCACCAGAGCGGCCTGTTCGAGCGCCGAGGTGTCCGCTTCCGCCGCCCGCTGGTCCGGATCAACCAGCGCGACGACACCGAGCAGATCTCCCGCCATCGCTACGGGCATGACCAGCCGGTCCCGGTCCTGGACGGCGCCGGGCCGGCGCCGCGCGCGGTGCATCAGGGCGTCCCGGCGCCGGTTCTCCGGCTCGGGGCGCATTCCGCTGCCGGTTCCGCTCCGGGGGTCGCCCCCTCGGGGGCCCGCCCATGCCCGCGGGTTGCCGAAGCGGTCCTCGGTGAGGGCCGCGAATCCCGTGTGTTCGTGCAGGGTCTGGAGGATTCCCGCCTCGCCCCTGCCGGAGACGCCGGCGCGGGAGAGCGCCTCGTGGGTGGCGAGCCGCGAGGCCAGGGCGGCGGCGGTTCTGTCGCCGAGGCCGGCGGTGGGTGAGCCGTCCTCGGGCTCCGGCAGGTTCCCGGTGCCGGACAGGTCCCCGGTCCCCGGCACGTCCTGCGACCCGCCGGCCGGTGGGCCCCGGCGCCCGGTGAGGCGCGCGAGGACCATCCCGGTCTGCTGCGCGAGCAGATCGGTCAGGGCGGTCTCCTCGGCCGAGGGCGTGGTCAGGGATCGGACGACGAGATAGCCGAGGCAGATTTCCCGGTACCGCAGCGCGATGGCCCGTGCCCACGGCCCGCCCGGCTCGTGAAGGTTCTGGCTGCGGCCGTCCAGAGCGCCGATCCGCCGGTCGAGCCGCTCGGCGTCCACAGCTTCGGCCACTGCTTCGGCGGGAGCCTTGCCGTCGGGATCCACCGCCGGCTCCCGCGCCGCCGCGCTCCCGGCCCTGGCGACGGTGGAGGCCGTCGCCGGGCGCGGTGGGCAGCGCCGCGCCAGACCGTGGTGCACGGCATACGCCGCCTCGGCGGTGAACGGGCCCACGGCGGCGATCGCCGCCATGGCCCCCCACAGCACCTCGCGCTCGTCGTCGCCGTCGAGCATGACCGTCACCAGCCGTAGCAGTGCGTGTCGCGCGGCCCCCAGGTGCGGATTGGAGTGGAGGGGCCGGGCGGTCGGAAACGGAACAGCGTCCATCGCGGGTCCATTCGCGGCTCGACAGCGGCTTCGCACTGTCGACGCTACGCCGCTCGGCACGGGGGCTCACCTGCGAGCTGTGCCGGATCCCCGTCCTCGCGGACTGAAAGGACGGCGCAGTTTGGTCACGCCAGGGCCAGGAAGCGCGCCGCGTACCGCGCGAGGCTGCACAAGGGTGCGGTGGGCGCGGCGTCGTATGCCTGGCAGCCCGCCGATCGGTCCCGTGTCCCGGCGGAGGAGATTCCCATGGCGAAGGCAGTAGGCATCGATCTCGGTACCACCAACTCGGTCATCGCGGTCTGGGAGGGCGGTGAGCCCTCTGTCGTCCCGAATGCCGAGGGGGCCAGGACGACCCCGTCGGTGGTCGGTTTCTCCGATGACGGCGAGCGGCTGGTGGGACAGCTCGCGCGCCGACAGTCGATCCTCAACCCCAAAGGCACCATCACCTCGGCGAAGCGGTTCATCGGGCGCCGCTACGACGAGATCTCCGACGAGGCCAAGGCGGTCTCCTTCGACGTGGTCGAGGGGCCCGGCGGGGTGGCCCGCTTCGAGGTGAGAGGCAAGCAGTACGCGCCGGAGGAGATCAGTGCGCAGGTGCTGCGGAAGCTGGCCGACGACGCCGGCAAGTCCCTCGGCGAGAAGGTGACCGAGGCGGTCATCACCGTACCGGCGTACTTCAACGACGCCCAGCGCCAGGCCACCAAGGACGCCGGGAAGATAGCCGGTCTCGAAGTCCTGCGGATCATCAACGAGCCGACCGCCGCGGCGCTGGCCTACGGGCTGGACAAGAAGGGCCACGAGACGGTCATGGTCTTCGACCTCGGCGGCGGCACCTTCGACGTCAGCCTGCTGGACGTCGGCGACGGAGTGGTGGAGGTCCGCGCCACGGCAGGCGACTCCCACCTGGGCGGCGACGACTTCGACCGCCGGCTGGTGGACCACCTGGCGGACGGCTTCCAGCAGGCCGAGGGCATCGACCTGCGCAAGGACCCGCAGGCGCTGCAACGCCTGTTCGAGGCGGCCGAGAAGGCGAAGACCGAGCTGAGCTCGGTCAGCCAGACCCAGGTGAGCCTGCCGTTCATCACGGCGGACGCCTCCGGGCCGAAGCACCTCACCGAGACGGTCCGCCGCTCCACCTTCGAGCAGATCACCTCGGACCTGGTGGAGCGCTGCCTGGAACCGGTCCGGACGGCGATGAGCGACGCCAAGGTCACCGACAACGACATCGACGAGGTCATCCTCGTCGGCGGCTCGACCCGTATGCCGGCCGTGCAGAACCTGGTCCGTCGGCTGACCGGCGGCAAGGACCCGAACATGAGCGTGAACCCCGACGAGGTCGTGGCGCTGGGCGCCGCCGTCCAGGCCGGAGTGCTCAAGGGCGAGGTCAAGGACGTCCTGCTGCTGGACGTCACCCCGCTCTCGCTGGGCGTCGAGACGGCCGGCGGCGTGATGACCAAGATCATCGAACGGAACACCACCATCCCCGCCCGCCGCTCCGAGACCTTCTCCACGGCTGAGGACAACCAGCCGGCCGTGGACATCGTGGTGCTCCAGGGCGAGCGCGAACTGGCCGCCGACAACCGGGTGCTGGGCCGCTTCCGGCTGGAGAACCTGCGGCCGGCCCGGCGCGGGGAGACCCAGATCGAGGTCACCTTCGACATCGACGCCAACGGCATCCTCAAGGTCAGCGCCAAGGACCGGGACACCGGCGCCGAGCAGTCGATCACCATCAGCGAAGGCTCCAACCTCGACCCGTCCGAGGTCGAGCGGATGATCAACGAGGCCGAGAGCAACCGCACCAGCGACTTGGCCCTGCGCGAGGCCATCGACGCCCGCAACGAGCTCGACACCTCCGCGTACCAGGTGGAGCGCCGGCTGGACGACCTCGGCGACGCCGCACCGGAGCACGAACGGGCCCGCGCGCGACTGCTGATCGACGAGGCGCGTACCGCCGTCAAGGAGGAGGCGCCGGCGGACCGGGCCCGGAGCCTGACCTCGGAACTCCAGCAGATCCACGCGGCGCTGGCCGCCCACCCCACCGGACCGGCGGGCGCCCAGCCCGGCGCGGCGCCCGGCCAGGGCCCCCAGAGCCGATCCGCGGGGGGCGACGACGACGTCATCGACGCCGATTTCGACAAGAGCTGAAGGCGGCGACATGTCGGATCAGGAACAGATGCGTCCCGCCGAGGACCGCCCCCCGCCCGAGCAGACCTCGCCCGAGCGGACGCCCCCACTGCAGACGCCCCCGCCTGCCCCCGAAGCCGGGGAACAGGCGCCAGGACCCCGCAGCCCGGAGGTAGCGGAGCTGGAGGACCGGTGGCGGCGAGCCCTCGCCGACCTCGACAACCTCCGCAAGCGCTACGCCCGTGAGCTCCCCCGGGAACGGGAGGCCGAGCGGGCCAGGGTGGCCGCGGCCTTCCTCCCGGTCGTCGACAACCTCGAACTGGCCCTCGCCCACGCGGGCGCCGACGACCACGGCGCGATCGTCAGCGGGGTGCGGGCGGTCCGCGACCAGGCCGTCGAGGTGCTGCGAAGCCTCGGCTACCCCCGCTACGAGGAGACCGGCGTCCCCTTCCAGCCCGAGCAGCACGAGGTGGTCTCCGTGGTGGATGCACCGGACACCGCTGCGGGCACCGTCGTCCAGGTGCTGCGGCCCGGCTACGGCGAACCCGGCCGCCAGCTGCGGCCGGCCGCGGTAGTGGTCACCCGCAAGCAGGATTGAGGCCGCCATGGCACGCGACTACTACGAGCTGCTGGGCGTCCCGCGCACCGCCGACGCGGCCGAGATCCAGCAGGCGTTCCGCACCTTGGCCCGCCGCTACCACCCGGACATCAACCGCGATCCGGCTGCCGAGGAGCGCTTCAAACAGATCAACGAGGCGTACAGCGTGCTGTCCGACCCCGACACCCGGTCGCGCTACGACCGCTTCGGCCCGGACTTCCGGCAGATTCCGGAGGACTTCGACGAGCGTGTCGCGGCCGGCCAGGGCTTCGGCGGTGGAGCCGGCGCTCACCGCGGCAGTCCCTTCGGGCGGGGCCGAGGCGCCGACCGGGCGCGCGCACGGACCTGGACGGAGACCGACTTCGACACCTCCGGCGTGGACTTCGAGGACCTCTTCGGAGGCGTGTTCAGCGGCCGAGCCGGCCGCGCCGGGCGGGGCGGCCCGATCCCCGGCGCGGACCAAGAAGCCGAACTCGCCCTCAGCGTCGAAGACGCATACCGCGGCGGCCGGCGGAAGATCACCCTCGGCGGGCCCGGAGGGGAGCGCACCTATGACGTCACCGTTCCGGCCGGCGTCGTCGACGGACAGCGCATCCGGCTCGCGGGGGAGGGCGGCCAGGGCCGCGGCCCGGGTTCCGCCGGGGACCTCTACCTGGTGGTCCGTATCGCTCCGCATCCCCGCTACCGGCTCGTCGGGCGCGACATCCACGTCGATCTGCCGGTCACCGCCTGGGAGGCCGCACTGGGTGCGACGGTGCCGGTCTCCGGTCCGGGCGGGACGGCCAAGGTGCACGTGCCGCCCGGGACCTCCACCGGCCGCCGGCTGCGGCTGCGCGGCGAGGGGATGCCGCATCCCAGGGGTTCCCCCGGTGACCTGTATGCCGAGATCAAGGTCATGGTGCCGCCCTCGCCCGGCCCGCGTGAGCGCGAGCTGTTCGAGGAACTGGCCGCAGTCTCCTCCTTCGACCCGAGGAAGCAGACATGAGAGCCGAACGCCGTTCTCCCGCCGCAGGCGCCGGACAGGCCGGCGCCAGGGCTGCCTATCCCCTGGTGCGGGTCTACCGGACCAGCCCCAGCCCCTATCGGCTCCCCATGGCCGACGTGGCCTCCCGCAGCGGACTGCCGCCCGAACTGGTCAGCCGCTTCGTCGCCCTCGGCCTGGTGGACGCCGAGCGTGACGCCCGGGGCCGGATGTGGTTCCGGGGCGGCGCGCCATCGGCCATCGCCCGCGTTCAGCGGCTGCGGGCCGGACTGCACCTCAACTACGCGGCCATCGGCGTCGTCCTGGACCTGCTCGACCGCATCGAACGTCTGGAGACCGCACTGCGGCGCAGCGAACGAGCCGCCAAGGAGTCGACGACATGGACATGAACCGCCTCACCCAGAAGTCCCAGGAGGCACTGCAGGAAGCGCAGAGCGTCGCGGTACGGATGGGACAGGCCGAGGTCGACGGGGAGCACCTGCTGCTGGCCCTGCTCGATCAGCAGGACGGCCTGACGACCCGTCTACTGGCCGATTCCGGCGCCGACCCGGCCGCCCTGCGCGCCGCCGTCGAGGCCGATCTCGCCAAGCGCCCGCGCACGACCGGTCCGGGCGCCACCCCGGGCCAGGTGATGGTGACCCAGCGGCTGGCCCGGCTGCTGGACAGCGCGGAACAGGAGGCCAAGCGACTCAAGGACGAGTACGTCTCCACCGAGCACCTGGTGCTGGCCCTGGTGGACGAGGGGCCGACCACCGCGGCCGGCCGTCGGCTCGGCGAACAGCGCGTGAGCAAGGACTCCTTCCTCGCCGCCCTCACCACGGTGCGCGGGAACCAGCGGGTCACCTCCGCCAATCCCGAGGAAGCGTACGAGGCCCTGGAGAAGTACGGCCGCGACCTGGTGGTGGAGGCGCGCGCCGGCCGCCTGGACCCGGTGATCGGCCGGGACGCGGAGATCCGCCGGGTCATCCAGATCCTCAGCCGCAAGACCAAGAACAACCCGGTGCTGATCGGCGAACCGGGCGTCGGCAAGACCGCCATCGTGGAGGGCCTGGCCCAGCGGATCGTGCGCGGCGACGTGCCCGAAGGGCTTCGGGACAAGACGGTGTTCTCGCTCGACATGGGATCGCTGGTGGCCGGAGCCAAATACCGCGGCGAGTTCGAGGAGCGCCTCAAGGCCGTTCTGTCCGAGGTCAAGGGCGCCGAGGGCCGCATCCTGCTGTTCGTGGACGAGCTGCACACCGTCGTCGGAGCCGGCGCGGCCGAGGGTGCCATGGACGCGGGCAACATGCTCAAACCGATGCTGGCCCGCGGTGAGCTGCACATGATCGGCGCCACCACCCTGGACGAGTACCGCAAGCACATCGAGTCCGACGCCGCGCTGGAGCGCCGCTTCCAGACCGTGCTGGTGGACGAGCCGACCGTCGAGGACGCGATCTCCATCCTGCGCGGCATCCGCGAGCGGCTGGAGGTCTTCCACGGCGTCAAGATCCAGGACGGCGCGCTGGTAGCCGCGGCCACCCTCAGCCACCGCTACATCAGCGACCGCTTCCTCCCGGACAAGGCCATCGACCTGGTCGACGAGGCCTGCGCGCGACTGCGCACCGAGATCGACTCCATGCCCGCCGAACTCGACGAACTCACCCGCCGGGCCACCCGGCTGGAGATCGAGGAGGCCGCGCTGGACCAGGAGACCGACCCGGCCAGCCGAGCCCGCCTGGAGGACCTGAGGCGTGAACTGGCCGACCTGCGGGGCGAGGTGGACGCCAAGCACGCCCAGTGGGAGGCCGAGCGCCAGGCCATCCGCAAGGTCCAGGAACTGCGCCAGGAACTGGAGCGCGCCCGGCAGGAAGCCGAACAGGCCGAACGTGCCTACGACCTCAACCGGGCCGCCCAACTACGCTACGGAACCATCAGCGAACTGGAGCGCCGCCTGGCCGCCGAGGAGGAGCAGCTCGCCACCAAGCAGGGCGAGACCCGGTTGCTGCGCGAGGTGGTCACCGCCGAGGAGATCGCCGAGATCGTCTCCGCGTGGACCGGCATCCCCGTCACCCGGCTCCAGGAGGGCGAGCGGCAGAAGCTGCTCAAGCTGGACGAGATCCTGCGCGAGCGGGTGGTCGGGCAGGACGAGGCGGTCCAGCTCGTCGCCGACGCGGTGATCCGGGCCCGCTCCGGCGTGCGCGACCCGCGCCGGCCGATCGGCTCGTTCATCTTCCTCGGCCCCACCGGCGTCGGGAAGACCGAGCTGGCCAAGACGCTGGCCGCCGCACTGTTCGACAGCGAGACCAACATGATCCGGCTCGACATGAGCGAGTACCAGGAGCGGCACACCGTCAGCCGCCTGGTCGGCGCGCCCCCCGGCTACGTCGGCTACGAGGAAGGCGGCCAGCTCACCGAGGCGGTACGCCGCAAGCCGTACTCGGTCGTCCTGTTCGACGAGATCGAGAAGGCGCACGCCGATATCTTCAACACGCTGCTCCAGGTGCTGGACGACGGCCGGATCACCGATGCACAGGGCCGTACCGTCGACTTCCGCAACACCGTCGTCATCATGACCTCGAACCTCGGCTCCCAGTACCTGCTCCAGGACGCCACCCAGGCCGGCGAGATCAAGCCCGAGGTGCGGGCGCTGGTGATGGCCGAACTCAGCAGCCATTTCCGCCCCGAATTCCTCAACCGGGTCGACGACATCGTCCTCTTCCACCCGCTCGGCGTCGCACAGATCGAGCGCATCGTCGATCTGCTCCTCGCCGAGCTGCGCGACCGCCTCGCCGAGCAGCGCATCACGCTCGTCCTCACCGAGCCGGGCCGCCGGCTGATCGCGAGCGAGGGCTACGACCCGGTCTACGGGGCCAGGCCGCTACGCCGCTTCATCTCCCACGAGGTCGAGACCAGGATCGGCCGCGCGTTGCTCAGCGGAGAGGCACGCGACGGCGTGACCATCCTGGTCGACGCCAGGGACGACGAACTGACCGTCACCCTCCAGGACGAGCCGCAGGATCCGTGATGAGCGCTTCTCCCCAAGGCCGCCCCGACCGCGACGGCCGTGACGACACCGCCGACGGCGCCGAGACCTCGGTGCGGACGGTCGCCTGCCCCAGCTGCGGCCGGACCAATCGCGTACCCGCCGCGGCGCAGGGCAGCCCGCGCTGCGGGAACTGCCGGGCTGCGCTGCCGTGGATCGCCGAAGCGGGCGACGCCGACTTCGGGGAGGTCGCCGAGCAGGCGAGCCTGCCGGTGCTCGTCGACCTCTGGGCCACCTGGTGCGGTCCCTGCCGCATGGTGAGCCCCGCCCTCGAACAGGTCGCCAAGGACCTGGCCGGCCGGATCAAGCTGGTGAAGGTCGACATCGACACGTCGCCCGCCCTGGCCCGTCGGTTCGAGGTCCAAGCCGTACCCACCCTGCTGATCCTCGACCACGGCAGGCCCATCGCCCGCCAGACCGGCGCCGCGCCCGCGAACGCGCTGCGCCGATGGGTGGACGAGTCGCTGTCGACGTCGCACGGACCGGCCGATCCCGCCTCCCGGAGGCCGTGATGACCACGCTTCCTCCAGCCTGCTGCCTCCGCACATGCTTCCGCTGCTGTCCTCCGCCGCTGCTTTCCACCTCGGCCGCTGTTTCCGACGAAGGGAGTGAACCGTGTCGATGCCGACTCCGACGGCCGACGTCCACGGCGCCTACCCGCAGCTGACGGACGACCAGATAGCGATCCTGAGACCGTGCGGACAGGTACGGCAAGTCCGCGAGGGGGAACAGCTCTTCCGGGCGGGCGAACCCAGCGAGGAGTTCTTCGTCGTCCTCAGCGGCACGGTGGCCGTGGTCGAAGGCCAGGACGACCAACAGCACGTCATCCAGTTGCACGGTCCGCACAGTTTCCTCGGCGAACTCGGCGTACTGGAGGGCCAGACCGCCTTCGTCAGCGCAGTGGTGAACAGACCCGGCGAGGTGCTGACGGTGGGTTCGGCCGCTCTGCGCGACCTGCTCAGCCGCGAACCCGCGCTCGGCGACGTGATCCTGCGGGCGTACCTGCTGCGCCGCACGATGCTGGCCGGCACGGGGACGGGCTTCCGTATCATCGGCTCCGCCTTCTCCCCCGACACCCGGCGGCTGCTGGAGTTCGCCGCCCGCAACCGCCTCCCTCACCGCTGGGCGGATGTGGAGAAGGACACCCACGCCGAGGCGCTGCTGACGCGTCTTGGGATCGCTCCGGAGGAGACCCCGATCGTTGTGTGGCACGACTACCGGGTGCTGCGCAACCCCTCCAACGTCGAACTCGCCCAGGTGATCGGGCTGCGGACCGGAACCGCCGCGAAGGCCGTCTGCGACCTGCTCGTGGTCGGCGCCGGCCCTGGGGGCCTGGCCGCCGCGGTGTACGGCGCCTCCGAGGGGCTCTCCACCGTCGTCCTGGACGCGGTGGCGACCGGCGGCCAGGCCGGTACGTCCTCCCGGATCGAGAACTACCTCGGTTTCCCTGCCGGGATCTCCGGCATGGAGCTCGCCGAACGCGCCGTCGTACAGGCCACCCGGTTCGGCGCCCGGATCGACGTCCCCGCCGAGGCCGCCGGACTCGAACAGCGCGACGGGGCCAACGTGGTGCGGCTCACCGAGGGCGGCACGGTCGCCGCCCACAGCGTGGTGGTGGCCACCGGCGCTCGCTACCGGCGACTGACCGTCCCCGGCGTCGAACGGTTCGAGGGGCTCGGGGTCCACTACGCCGCCACCCTGTGGGAGGCACGGACCTGCCGCCTTGACGCGGTGGCCGTTGTCGGCGGCGGCAACTCCGCCGGCCAGGCAGCCCTGTTCATGGCGCGCGAGTCGCCCGCTGTCCATCTGCTGGTCCGCGGCGAAGACCTGGGCCACAGCATGTCCCGCTATCTGATCGACCGGATCGAGCGGCACCCCCGGATCCATGTCCGACTGCATACCGAGGTCCAAGAAGTCACCGGCGAGGACCGGGTCGAAGCCCTCGTCGTCCAGGACAACCGCACCCGCGAGCAGCAGGTGCTGGCGGCCCGCGCCCTGTTCGTCTTCATCGGCGCGCGCCCCGCCACCGCCTGGCTCGCAGCCGCCGTCACCCTGGACAGGCGCGGCTTCATTCCGACCGGGCAGCATGTGGACCAGGTGGCAGCGGACCTCTGGAAGCCCCTGGCCCGCGCCCCACTCGCCCTGGAGACCGGCCTGCCGGGGGTCTTCGCCGTCGGCGACGTCCGCAGCGGCTCGGTCAAGCGGGTGGCCTCCGCAGTCGGCGAGGGCGCCATGGCCGTCCGCCTGGCGCACGAGCACCTCGGGGAGGTGAGACCACCCGCCACTCCATGACCTCAGCCCGTCCATCGACGCGAGAAGGTGAAATGCCATGCCCGTCATGGGTGTTTCCAAGTTCGAGCGCTTCTTCCGCGCTGCCGCCGGCCTCGACGTCAACAAGAACGACCTCAAGCGCTACAACGACTTCCTGGACGCCAAGCTCTACGACCTCTTCCTCATCGGCACGGCCAACGCCAAGGCCAACGAGCGGGACATCATCGAGCCGCAGGACCTCCCCGTCACCAAAGGCCTGCAGGAGAGCATCCACGCCTTCAGGAAGCTGGAGGAGGGCATAGAACTGCGCCCGCTGCTCGACCAGCTCGCAGCCCGCCCCGCCCTCGGCATGGAGGCCGCCGAGGACACCCAGCAGCGGCTGCCCGACCTGGCCGGCGGCCTCAGCGTCGCCCTCGCCCGCGCCCTCAAAACCATCGCCCGCGACACCCGCCGCCCCTCCACGGACCAGTGGGACGAGGCCTTCGAGCTCTTCGACCTGCTGATCTGAGCGGGACATCCACCGGGCCGGAAGTTCCGCCGGTTCGGCCGGGGTCGATCTTTCGGGGTCGATCGTCCGGGGGCGGTGTCCGGTAACAGCAGTACGCCGCGCCCTCGACTGTCGGCGATCGGCGCCCGGGTGAGGTCGAGCGCGGGAACTGGGCCGGGGCATCCGGTTCGTGCCGATCATCGCCTGATCGGCGAACCGTGAGCCCACTCCTGATCGCCTCGATCAGGAGTGGGCCGTCGGCGTCTGCGCCGCCGTCACGGCAGGGCCACTACCCGGCAGTGGGTCTCAACGCCGGTGCAGGGCAAGGCGGGTGGCCAGGCCGCCGCCGACGCCGGCCAGGATGGCCAGCGGCAGCCACCACGCGGGCCAGGGCAGTAGACCCAGCGGGGCGTCGAGCGACCAGTCGCCGGGCCCCGTTGCGGACAGCGCGGCACCGATCGCGACCAGCACGAGCGGGTACTCGTAGCCGTCGTTCTGCACCCATAGCCCGTGCGGGCGCTTGACGGTCAGCGCGACCGTCATCACACCCATCGCCCCCGCGGCGGCCAGCGGCGTGAGCAGGCCGGCCGCGAGCAGCAGACCGGCCCCGATCTGGCTGCCCCCAGCGGTGAGCGCCGTGAACACCCCGCCACGGAAGCCGTCCTGACGGAACTCCGCGGTGCCGCCGGCCAGCCCCCGACCGCCCAGGTGGAAGCTGACCTTCTGCACACCATGACCCGCGACCAGCAGACCGGCGACCAGTCGGAGCAGGAGGAGACCTGTGTTCACCGGTGAACTCTCTTTCTCGGGTGCCTGGTTGCCGGTTCAGCCGGCCGCATGCTCGTTGATCATGGACTGCGCGTAGACGACGCCCAGGCCGTAGGCCCCGGCGTGCTCCTTGACCACGTCCATGACCGGCAGGTACGTCTCGGTGCGGGCCCAGTCGCGCTGCAGTTCCAGCAGCACCTGCACCCAGGTCACCGGCACCGCACCGGCCGCCGTCATCCGCTGCACGGCGTGCTCGTGGGCCAGCGGGCTGACCCCGCCCGAGGCGTCCGAGACCACGTACACCTCGTAGCCCTGGTCCAGCGCCGACAGGGCAGGCAGCACCAGGCAGACCTCGGTCCACAGGCCGGAAAGGATGATCTTGCTGCGCCCGGTGGCCTTGACCGCCTCGACCAGGGCCGCGTCCTCCCAGGCGTTCATCGAGGTCCGGTCGACCACCTCGTGGTCGGGGAAGACCGCCTTCAGCTGCGGCAGGATCGGGCCGGAGAAGGACTCGGCGGCCACCGTGGACAGCACCACCGGGACGTCGAAGACGCGTGCGGCCTTGGCCAGGCCGACGGTGGCGTTGATGATCGCCGAGCGGTCGCCGCTGCCGGTGCCGAAGAACATCTGCGGCTGGTGATCGACGAAGAGCATCATCGAGTTGTCCGGCGTCAGCAGGTCCGAGCTGGGGGCGGCGTGCACGTAGTCGAAGTCGACCATGGCTGTACTCACTTTCGGATGGGGGTATGGCGCAGGGACGTCGGCGCGGACGTCGCAGGGCTTGGGAGGCTCGGAACCCGAGCGGTGCCGCGGACACGACGGCACAGCCACGACGCTATCCGCGACGCTCGAACATCTCTTCTCCCACTGTGCCCAAGGCTGTTCCCGCACTGCACTCGACTCCCCTGCACCACCGGTCCCAGCGCTGCTCGCGGTGTCACTGCCCGCACAGGTCAGAGCCGGTGCGTGCAGAGAGAAGTCGCAGCTCGACGCCTCCCTAGATTGAGTCGTGCCAGAGCTCAACGAGCTGTGCGGCTTGCGCTGTTCAGCCTGAACGACAAGGACTGCCCCATGCCCTTCCTCACGGTCGGCGAAGAGAACTCCCACCCCGTCAATTTGTATTTCGAGGATCACGGCTCCGGTCGGCCCGTCGTGCTCATCCACGGCTGGCCGCTGAACGGGGCGTCCTGGGAGAAGCAGGTGGCCGCGCTGCTCGCCGCCGGCAACCGGGTGATCACCTACGACCGCCGCGGGTTCGGTGCCTCCGACAAGCCGGCCTCCGGCTACGACTACGACACCTTCGCGGGTGATCTCGATGCCGTACTGACCCACCTCGACCTGCGGGACGTCGTCCTGGTCGGCTTCTCCATGGGCACCGGAGAGGTCACCCGCTACCTCGGCGCCTACGGGTCCGAGCGCGTCGCCAAGGCGGTCATGCTGGGCGTCGTCCCGCCGTTCCTGCTGAAGACCGACGACAACCCCGACGGCGTGGACGGCATCGTCTTCGAGGAGATCCAGGGCGCCATCCGCGCCGACCGCCCGGCCTTCCTCGCGGGCTTCCTCGCCGACTTCTACAACGTGGACGTGCTCGGCGGCGAGCGGGTGAGCGACCAGGTGGTGCAGTACAGCTGGAACGTCGGCGTCGCCGCGTCCGCCAAGGCCACCCTGGACTGCGTCCCGGCCTGGCTCACCGACTTCCGCGCCGACCTGCCCAGGATCGACGTCCCCGTACTGATCATCCACGGCGACGCGGACCGCACCCTGCCGCTGCGCTCGACCGCGATCCCGCTCTCCCGGAGCATCGCGGGCGCCCGCCTGGTGGTACTGGAGGGCGCCCCCCACGGGCTGATCTGGACACACGCCGACGAGGTCAACAAGGAACTCCTCGCCTTCATCGGCGACTGACCGGTCGGCCATTCGAGAGCGAGAACCCATGTCGAGCATGCCTGTGGCCGGGCTCCGCCCCGGCCACCCCGACCACGCCGCCGACCTGGTGGTACGCAACGCCAAGGTGTACACCGGCGACCCGCTGCGCCCACGGGCGAGCGCGGTCGCGATCCGCGCCGGTCTGATCACCGCCGTCGGGAACGACGCCGACGTCATACCCCGGATCGGCCCCGGGACCCGGGTGGTCGACGCGCTCGGGCGACGCGCCGTCCCCGGCCTCAACGACTCGCACCTGCACGTCATCCGGGGCGGTCTCAACTACGTGCTGGAGCTGCGCTGGGACGGCGTGCCGACGCTGCGGCAGGCGCTGGCCATGCTCCGGTCCCAGGCCGAGCGCACCCCGCCGGGCCAGTGGGTGCGGGTGGTCGGCGGCTGGTCCGCCGACCAGTTCGCCGAGCGCCGACTGCCCACCCTGGCCGAGCTGAACGCCGCCGCACCCGACACCCCGGTCTTCGTCCTGCACCTGTACCAGTCGGCGCTGATGAACCGGGCGGCACTGCGGGCCGCCGGGTTCGACCGCAACACCCCCGACCCGGCGGGCGGCCAGATCGTCCGCGGCCACGACGGGCGGCCGACCGGCATGCTGCTCGCCGCCCCCGGCGCCCTGCTGCTGTACTCCACACTGGCCAAGGCGCCGACCTTGGACGAGGCCGAGAAGGCCGCGTCCACCCGGCACTTCCTGCGTGAGCTCAACCGCTTCGGGCTCACCTCGGCGATCGACGCGGCCGGCGGCTTCCAGAGCTTCCCGGAGAACTACGGCACCGTCATGCAGCTTGCGCAGCAGGGCGAGTTGACGCTGCGGATCGCCTACCACCTCTTCCCGCAGACCGCCGGACAGGAGCTGGACGACCTGGCCCGCTGGGTGGCCACCGTCCGCCCCGGCGACGGGGACGCATGGCTGCGCCTCAACGGCGCCGGGGAGAACCTCACCTGGGCGGCGGCGGACTTCGAGAACTTCACCGAGCCGCGCCCCGAACTCGGCCCGTACGAGGCCGGGTTCGAGCAGGCCGTGCGGCTGCTGATGGAGCACGGCTGGGGATTTCGACTGCACGCCAGCTACGACGAGACGATCCGCCGCGACCTGGCGGTCTTCGAGAAGCTCGCCGCCGAGGGCCTCTTCCCGGACGGGAACCGGTGGCTCTTCGACCATGCCGAGACGGTCTCCCCCGCGAGCCTGGACCGGATCGCCGCGCTCGGCGGCGCCGTCTCGGTGCAGAACCGGATGTCCTTCCAGGGCGAGGCGTTCGTGCGCCGCTACGGCGCCGCGGCGGCGGCCGAGGCGCCGCCGGTGCGGGCGATGCTGGAACGCGGGCTCACGGTCGGCGCGGGCACCGACGCGACTCGGGTCTCCTCCTACAACCCGTGGGTGGCGCTGCACTGGCTGGTCTCCGGGCGCGCCGTCAGCGGACGCACGCTGCGACCGGCGGCCGGCCGGCTCAGCCGCGAGGAGGCGCTGGAGCTCTACACCCTGGGCGGCGCCCGCCTCACCGGCGAGCAGAACGTCAAGGGCCGTCTGCGGGTCGGCTGTTACGCCGACCTCGCAGTGCTCAGCGCCGACTACCTGACGGTGGAGGAGGCCGACATCGCGCACATCGAGTCCGTCCTCACCGTGGTCGGTGGCCGCATCGTGCACAGCGCGCAGGAGCACGAGGGCATCGCCCCCGAGCTGCCGGCCGTGGTCCCGCTGTGGAGCCCGGTGGCGCGCTTCGGCGGCTACCAGGCCACCCCCGCGCCCAGCCTGACCGGCGTCCGGCAGGCCGGGCTGGTGGTCGAGGCGGCGGCCGCCTCCGACGAGCAGCGCGACTGGCGGCAGGCGCGCGGGCAACTGCTTCCAGGGCGGAGCGGGCCGGCTCTCGACGATCCGTGCTTCTTCTGAGCCGCCCTCGAATCCGCCGTGCGCCGCCGGGCACTGTGCCCGGCGGCGCACGGCGCCATCAGCCGTCACCGCCGACCACCTTGAAGGGAAGCTTTGTTGACCCCCACCCAGGCAGAGAGCACCATGAGCACCGCCCAGATCCGCGACCGCCATCCGCTGGCCCTGGCCCTGTTCGCGCTGACCGCGGTGAGCGGCCTGATCGATGCCGTGAGCTACCTGGGTCTCGGCCACGTGTTCACCGCGAACATGACCGGGAACGTGGTGGTGATCGCGTTCGCCCTGGTGGGCACGCCCGGCTTCTCCGTCGCGGGCTCGCTGACCTCGCTCGCGGCCTTCCTGCTGGGCTCGGTGCTGGCCGGCCGCCTGGCGCTCAGGCACCCCGACGCCCGCCGGGTGCGCTGGCTGCGCGCCGCGCTGCTGACCGAGACGGCGCTGCAAGGCGCGGCGACCGCCGTCGCGTTCACCTCCAGCGGCGGGCGGGCGCGCGAGGAGGCGCTGATCGCGCTGCTGGCCGTCGCCATGGGCCTGCGCAACGGCACCGTCCGCAAGTTGGGTGTGCCGGACCTGACGACGACGGTGCTCACCCTCACCCTGACCGGCCTGGCCGCGGACTCCTCACTGGCCGGCGGCGACAACCCCCGGCTGGGCCGACGCCTCTACGCCGTCCTGGCGATGCTCGCAGGCGCCGCCCCGGGCGCCGCGCTCGTCATCCACGGACACCTCGCGTGGACCCTGCTGGCCAGCACGGTCCTGGTCGCCGCGATCACGGTCGGCTACCGCGAGCGCGACTGAGCTGTGTGTTCCGTGCGTGCACACCGTCCTGCCGATGCAGGACCGCACCCGGGCTGTTCACTGTCGACACCAGGCCGTGCACGGTCGGTCAACACGCGCCCGCCCGCCGGTCCTACCGTTCGGTGACGGACTCGACCGTCCCCCAGCCCCAGGAGGAACCTCCCATGCCCGTCCGCCTGTCCCTGCGCCTGCTGACCGCGGTCACCGCCGTGACCGCGCTGGCCTTCGCCACCGCACCGTCAGCCCCTGCGGCGTCCGCCACGGGACGCCCCGGCATCGCCGTCGGCCCCCAGTACGACTCGACACACGTCTATGTGGCACCCGGCACGATGGACTCGTTCATCAGCAGCTGGGAGTCGACCTTCGGCGGCACCAACACCACGCAGGTCCTCGCCGACGTCACCCCGACACCGAGCCTGACCAAGTCCGAACTCGTCCTCTCCCCGGTCGGCACGCTGTCCGTCTTCGACTACCAGACGCCCGTCCCCTACCCGTTCGGCGTCGAGCGCACCGGCTGGCTCGTCACGGACCTGGACCGCGGTGTCCACAAGGCCGAGGCGGACGGGGCGGTCACGGTCGTCACGCCGTTCGCCGACCCGATCGGCCGCGACGCGATCGTGCAGTTCCCCGGCGGCATCGACGCACAGCTGTACTGGCACACCAAGGCGCCCTCGTATCCGGCGCTGGCGTCCGTCCCGGAGAACCGGCTGTACCTGCCGAGCGGCGCGGCGGCCTCCTTCCTGCACAGCTATCTGGCCTTCACCGGCGGCACGGTGGTCTCCGACGACCGGCACGCACCCGGCGCCGAACTCGGCCTGCCCGGCACCACCTATCGACGGATCCGGATCAGCTCGCCGTTCGGCGACACCTCGGTCGCGGTCACCGACGGGCACCTGCCCTACCCCTTCGGACGCGAGAGCACCGGCTACGCCGTGAACGACCTCACCGCGACCCTCGCCAAGGCCCGGTCCGCCGGCGCGACCGTGCTGTGGGGGCCGTCCGCCTCCGCCGGGCGCGACAGCGCGATGGTGCAGTTCCCCGGTGGCTACATCGCCGAGATCCACGACGCCGGCCCCCGGTCGTGACCGGTTCGGGACGGCGCGCCCAGCCACCGGCGAGCAGGGCGTTCACGGACCGGAAAGGGTGCACGACCAGGCACGACGACAGCTCGGGCCGGCCCTGCAGGCGGCGACAAGCCCTCGAAGAGCCAGGGCACGCAGACACACAGCACAGAGGGTGATAGCAAGTGCAGTTCGGAATATTCAGCGTCGGGGACGTGACCACGGACCCCACAACCGGGCGGATGCCGACCGAGCACGAGCGGATCAAGGCCATCGTCGCCATCGCGCTCAAAGCCGAGGAGGTGGGCCTGGACGTCTTCGCGACCGGCGAGCACCACAACCCACCGTTCGTCCCGTCCTCGCCGACCACCATGCTCGGCTACATCGCGGCCCGCACCGAGCGCCTGGTCCTCTCGACCTCGACCACGCTGATCACCACCAACGACCCGGTGAAGATCGCCGAGGACTTCGCGATGCTCCAGCACCTGGCCGACGGCCGGGTCGACCTGATGCTCGGCCGGGGCAACACCGGGCCGGTGTACCCGTGGTTCGGTCAGGACATCCGCCAGGGCATCCCGCTCGCCATCGAGAACTACGCGCTGCTGCACGAGCTCTGGCGCGAGGGGACGGTGGACTGGTCGGGCCGCTTCCGCAGCCCGCTGCAGTCCTTCACCGCCACCCCGCGCCCGCTGGACGACACGCCGCCGTTCGTCTGGCACGGCTCGATCCGCAGCCCCGAAATCGCCGAGCAGGCCGCCTTCTACGGAGACGGCTTCTTCGCCAACCACATCTTCTGGCCCAAGGAACACTTCCAGAAGCTGATCAACCTCTACCGCGAGCGCTACGCCCACTACGGCCACGGCACCCCCGAGCAGGCGATCGTCGGCCTCGGCGGGCAGGTGTTCATGCGCCGCAACTCCCAGGACGCCGTGCGGGAGTTCAGGCCGTACTTCGACAATGCGCCGGTGTACGGGCACGGGCCCTCGCTGGAGGAGTTCACCGAGCAGACCCCGCTGACCGTGGGCAGCCCGCAAGAGGTCATCGAGAAGACGCTGACCTTCCGGGAGACCTTCGGCGACTACCAGCGACAGCTCTTCCTGATGGACCACGCCGGCCTGCCGCTGAAGACCGTCCTGGAGCAGCTCGACCTGCTGGGCGAGGAGGTCGTCCCGGTGCTGCGCAAGGAGTTCGCCGCGGGCCGGCCCGCCACCGTCCCCGACGGTCCCACCCACGCCGCCCGGGTCACCGCGGCGGGCACCGAGACCCTGGAGGCCGCCAAGTGAGCGACAGCGCCCTGCGTCTCGTCGTGGTCGCAGCGGGGCTCTCCGTCCCGTCGTCCACCAGGCTGCTGGCCGATCGGGCCACCGACGCCACCGTTCGGCAACTGCGCCACAGCGGACGGGAGGTGGATCTGCGGATCATCGAACTGCGGGACCTGGCCAGGGAGATCGCCGACAACCTGGTCACCGGCTTCCCCGCGGCCGAGCTGCGCGAGGCGATCGAGGCGGTCACCGCAGCGGACGGACTGATCACCGTGACGCCGATCTTCAGTGCCTCGTACAGCGGGCTGTTCAAGTCCTTCATGGACGTGATCGACAAGGACGCGCTCACCGGCTGCCCGGTGCTCATCGCCGCCACCGGCGGGACGGCCCGGCACTCCTTGGCCCTGGAGCACGCCATGCGGCCGCTCTTCGCCCATCTGCGGGCCGTGGTGGCGCCCACCGCCGTCTTCGCGGCCACCGAGGACTGGGGCTCGACCGGGGACGCGAGCGGCGGCCTGGCCATCCGGATCGCCCGTGCGGCAGGCGAGTTGGCTGATCTCATGACCAGTCGGCCCGTGCCCGAGCGCGCCGCGGCCGACACGGTCGTCCCGTTCGAGGAGCAACTGGCGGCGCTCGGTATCGGCCGCCGGTGAGCGTGCCGGCGCTTCCTTGAGCAGCCGGCTCGTCGATGGACACCTGACGCGGGCGGCGGGCCGATCAGCCGGAACGACAGCCGGGCCGCCATCGTGCAGCTCGCGACCGTGGGCAACCCCGACGCGGGCGACCGCCAGAACACCGCCCGGTCACCGAGCCTGATGATCCAGATGCTCTCCGAGGCCGCCCCCACAGCAACTGCCGCCGGCCCCACCGCATCAGCGGTGGGGCCGGCGGCGCGAACGCACCGTGGATGAACACGAAGGTGGGCTCAGGATGCTCGCGCCCCCAGCCGGCCTGTTCGGCTTGTGCCAGCGCCCCGCTGCCGTCGGCCCGAGGACCGACGGCAGCGGGGCGCAGCGGGTGGCGGCCCGGTCAGGCGGTGTGCAGCGCGTCGCGCAGGGTCTGGATCGCCAGGGTGATCGCGGCCTGGGCCGCATGCGTCTCGCGCAGGGCGTTGAGCATCACGAAGTCGTGGATGACGCCCTGGTAGCGGACGGCGGTGACGGGGACGCCGGCCGCACGCAGCTTGCTCGCGTACGCCTCGCCCTCGTCGCGCAGCACGTCGGCCTCACCGGTGACGACCAGGGCGGCGGGCAGGCCGGCGAGCTGCTCGGCGGTGGCGCGCAGCGGGGAGGCGGTGATCTCCGCGCGCTGGGCCGGGTCGGTCGTGTACTGGTCCCAGAACCACTGCATGCCGTCGCGGCGCAGGAAGTAGCCCGTCGCGAACTGGTGGTAGGAGTCGGTGTCGAACGAGGCGTCGGTGACCGGGTAGAAGAGCACCTGCTGGACGAGCGCGACATCGCCGCGCTCCTTGGCCATCAGCGTCAGCGCGGCGCTCATGTTGCCGCCGACCGAGTCGCCCGCGACGGCCAGCCGCGTACCGTCCAGCGCCTTGGTGGCGCCCTCCCGCACGATCCACTGGGCGACGGCGTAGTTCTGCTCGATGGCGACCGGGTAGCGGGCCTCGGGCGACAGGGCGTACTCGGGGAAGACCACCGCCACGCCCGCCCCGACCGCCAGCTCCCGCACCAGGCGGTCGTGGGTGTGTGCGTTGCCGAACACCCAGCCCGCCCCGTGGATGTAGAGGGTCACCGGCAGGGTCGCGGTGGAGCCCGCCGGGCGCACGATCCGGGCCCGGACGCTGCCGGTCGGTCCGCCCGGGACGGTGATCCACTCCTCGTCGACCGCCGGCAGCTCGACCTCGCCCGACTGGACCTCGTCGACCGCCTTGCGGCCCTCCGCGGGGAGCAGGTCGAACAGGTACGGGGGCTCGGCGGTGGCCTGCGCGAACGCTGCTGCCGCCGTCTCCAGTACGGGCCGGACCGGCTGGAAGTCATGCGTCATGTCGTCTCCTCAAGAGTGCGCGTGGTCTGGCCCCGGCGGGGCCGGCCGATGTCCCCAGGCCGACCCCGGCGTTCCGAGGCACGAGCGTCACCGTAGGACCGCTCGCCGGGGACGCGTTGCCCGACGACGCCTCTCCTCTGCTCTCTGCGCGCACTCACGGCCCCGCTCGCAACGGCGCGGGCGTCCTCGCTCTGGCCGGCGCGTACCGCCGCCGCGGCGAGGTCGGCGATGTCCACCCCTGCCCGACGTTGTCCAACGCTGTTCCACGCACGGGACCGGTCATCTGACAGAAGCGAGATCAGCCGGGCCGAGCTCAAGATAGTCCCAGGTCAGCAGGGGTGAATCCAGGCCGGCCGATGACCGGCCGTGCCCCCGCTCCGATGCGGGCACGGCAGCACGTTCGAGAACAGACCTCGCCGCGGGCGAAGGGAACCCTTGTGTCGACCACACTGTCCACCGAATCGCTCTCCCCTGCCGAACGTGCCGAGTGCTGGCACGAGGCCGTCTCCCATGCCTTCATACCGCTTCAGGTCGGCTTCCTGGAGGAGAGCCCCTCCGCCGGAGTCATCAGCAGTGACCAGTTGGGAGCCGTGCAGATCTCCAGGGTGGAAGCCGGACCGCAGGTGGTCACCCGCACCAGGCGCGCGATCGCGGCCGACGGCGAGGGATGGATCACGCTCGCGATGCAGCACCGGGGCTGCGCACGGCTCACCCAGGACGGGCGGGAGGTCGTCTTCGGCCCGGGCGAGTTCGCGATCTCCGACTCCGGTCGCCCCTTCGCCAAGGAACTGCCCACCGCGTTCGACTTCACGGCGTTCCACCTGCCGCGGAGTGCCCTGCACGTGCGCGACGAGGATCTCAGGACGGCCACCGCCACCGTGTTCGAGCCCGACTCCGGATCAGTCGGACTCGTCAGCACCTACCTGCGGAAGCTGGCCTCGGGAGCCGCGGACCTCGACCCCGGCACGGGCCGAAGGCTCGCCGACACGGCCATCGATCTGCTCGCCCTGGTCATCCAGGAGCACAGCGGCACCCTGAACCCGGCGGCGCCGCAGACCGCGCCGGCCATGCTCGCGCGGATCAAGGACTACGCGATGTGCCACCTCGGCGACTCTTCGCTCTCCCCCGAGCAGCTCGCCACCGCGCACCACGTCTCCGTCCGGTACCTCCACAAGCTCTTCCAGGGCGAGGAGACCACGGTGGCCCGCTGGATCCAGCGCCGCCGACTGGAGATGTGTGCGCACGACCTGTCCCGGCGTGCCTTCGCCGTGCCGACCGTGTCATCCGTGGCCCGCCGCTGGGGATTCGTCAGTCCGACCCACTTCAGCCGCGTCTTCCGCGCCGCCTACGGCGTCACCCCCCGCGAATGGCGCGCCCGCGCGGGCGGCAACGAACTCCCGGCCACGCCGGCTCGGTGACGGCGCGCGCCCTGGCCGGGCGCGCACGGGCAACGGTCAGTGCGCTCGGGAACAAACCCGTACTCCGCGCGCCCATAGCTTGGGTCGAGCCAGTGGACCGCGAAGACCCCAGGGAGTACCCATGAGCCGTTCCGACCACGCCGACCACCCCAGCGTCAGCGCCAGCAGCCAGCCACTGCTGCATCAACACGGAAAGGAGATACAGGAGTTCGGAACCGTCAACCAGGTTCCCCTCGGCCTCTCCCACGATGCGCGGCTCTACTCCTGCCAGCGCCTCAACCAGGTCCTCGCGGACACCCGGATCCTCTACACGCTCTACAAGAAGCACCACTGGCTGATGCGCGGGGCGACCTTCTACCAGCTGCACCTCATGCTGGACAAGCACGCGGACGAGCTCCTGGCGCTGGTCGACGTCCTCGCCGAGCGGGTCCAGGCCCTTGGCGGAGTCGCCGTCGGCGACCCGCGGCACGTCGCGGAGATCACCTCGATCCCGCGTCCGCCGGACGGCGTCGAGGAGGTGCCGGCGATGCTGTCGCGCCTCCTGTCCGCGCACGAGGCGATCCTCATCGCCGCCCGCGACGCCGCGTCCCGGGCGGCGGCCCTCGGCGACGACGGCACCAACGACCTGCTGGTCTCCCAGGTCGTGCGGACCGGCGAGGCGCAGGTGTGGTTCCTGGCCGAGCACCTGGTGGACACCCCGCTGGTGCGGCTGTGACCCACCTGCGCCACCCGCACCCCGTCCGCCGGCACTGACAGGAGTCGCCATGGCATCGCCCGCGACGGTGGAGCTGTCCCGCTGGCAGTTCGCCATCACCGCCGTCTTCCACATGACCTTTCCCGCCCTGACCGTCGGGCTGTCGATCCTGCTCGCCGTCGTGTACACGGCCTACCTGCGCACCCGCAATCCGCTCTACCTGCAGATGTTCCGCTTCTGGCGGAAGATCTTCGCGGTCGGGTTCGGCCTCGGCGTGGTCGCCGGAACGGTGATGACCTTCGAGTTCGGCCTGAACTGGGGCAGTTACGCGCACGCGGTGGGCCCCATCCTCGGTGTCACCATCGGCATGGAGGTGATCACCGCCTTCTTCCTGGAGGCCGGCTTCATCGGCATCATGCTCTACGGCGAGGGACGGGTGCGGCCCCGCACCATGGCCTTCGCCTCGTGGATGGTCGCCTTCGGCACCCTGCTCTCCACCACCTGGATCCTCTCCGCCAACAGCTGGATGCAGGACCCGGCCGGCTACACCGAGGTCGCGGGCCAGTTCCAGGCCCGCGACTGGTGGCAGGTGCTGTTCAACCCGGCGTTCTCCTACCGGTTCCCGCACATGCTGCTGGCGGTGCTGATCAGCGCCGCCTGGTTCGTCGGCGCCATCGCCGCCTGGTACCTGGTCAGGCAGCGCTCGCTCCCGTTCGCCCGCCGCACGCTCTCCCTCGCACTCGGGGTCCTGGCCGTCCTGATGCCCGTTCAGCTGTACGCGGGTGACGAGACGGCGGGGTTCATGGGGCAGCACCAGCCCGCCAAGCTGGAGGCGTTCGAGGGCAACTGGAAGACGGACAACAACGGCTACAACCTGGTCGTCGTCCCCGATCCCGGCAAGGGCAAGGACAACCTGCGCATCGAGATCCCGCACCTGGGCGCGGTGATCGGCAAGGACCTGACCGGCCAGGCGCACGTGCCCGGCCTGCTCCGAACCCCGCCGGACCAGCGTCCGAACATGTGGAGCGCCTTCTACGGTTTCCGGGCGATGTACTTCACCGCGCTCACGATGTTCGCGATGGCCTTCGCCGGACTGGTCCTTCGCCTGCGCGGGCGGCTGTTCACCGCCCGGCGCTTCCACCGGCTGATGGTGTGGATGGCCCCCGCCGGCCTGGTCGCGATCACCGGGGGCTGGATCACCGCGGAGACCGGACGCCAGCCCTGGGTGGTCTACGGCCGGATCCGCACCTCCGACGCCGTCTCCCACCTGTCCACGGCCGAGGCCGCACTGAGCCTGGCCGGCTTCGTCACGGTCTACGCCGTGCTGGTGGCGGTCTGGGTCCGCTACATCGTCCGAACCGTCAAGGCAGGGCCGGAGGCCATCCATGGCTGACTACGCTTCCTACACGCTGATCCTGTTCGCACTCGGCGCGTACCTCGTGCTGGACGGCTACGACCTCGGGATCGGGATCCTCGGCCTCTTCGACCGCAGCGACCAGCGGCGCAAGGAGTACACCGAGCTGGTCGCGACGGCCTGGGACGCCAACGAGAGCTGGATCATCCTCGCCGGGGTGACCCTCTGGGCGGCGCTGCCCGGCGTCTACGCCACCGTGCTCCCCGGGGTCTACCTCCCGCTGGTCGTGATGCTGCTGGCCTTCGTGCTGCGCGGGCTGGGACTGGAGATGCAGAGCTCCGCACCGGACTACCGACCCGGTTGGGGGCGGCTGTTCGGCGTCTCCTCGCTGGTGGTGACGCTCTGCCAGGGCCTGGTGGTCGGCACCGTCCTCAGCGGCCTGCCGCAGCACGGGGGCGTCTTCGACGGCAGCGCGCTGCGCTGGCTCACTCCCTACAGCGTGCTGTGCGCGCTCGGGGTGACCGCGCTCTACCTGCTGGCCGGCGCCGCCTGGCTGCAGGCCAAGACGCGGGGCGACGCACGCCGTCGGGCCGCGCGGCTCGGGCGCCCGCTGCTCGCCGTGACGGTCGTGGCCGCCCTGGTGCTGGGCCTGGGCCTGGAGGTGGCCGACCCGCAGCACTTCCGCTTCGACCAGCCGCTGCGCGCCGTCCTGTTCGGCCTCGCGGTGACCGTCGCCGCCGTCTGCGGCGTGGTCTCCTGGTACGGCTTCGGCCGAACGCCCGACGCCCGCCCGTTCGTCGCCGTGGTCTGCGCCCAGGTGGCCGGACTGCTGGCGCTGGTGACGGCGACCGCCCCGGTCGTCGTGCCGCCCGGCTTGAGCGTGCACGCGGCCGCCAGCCCCTTCGGGTCGCAGGTGTTCCTGCTGATCGGCGTCGGCTGCTGCATGCCCGTCGTGCTCGCCTACAACGTCTACGCCTGGTGGGTGTTCCGCGGGAAGTACCGGCCACCGACACCGACCGCACTTGCGCTCCCCGCCGAACCGGAGCGGCCGGCGGAGAACGTCGCCGACACCGGCACCGATCCGACAGGCGCTGATGTCGCCCCGGACGGAGTCGTCGGGACCGTGGTCCGTCGGATCGGTTCCACCGTGCTCGGCCTCGGGGTGGGCGCGGTCGCGCAGGACGTGTTCGGCGGTCATGGCGAATGGATCGCCCCCCTCGCGCTCATCCTCTTCGCCGCCGTCGCGCTCACCGCCTGGCTGGTCGGTGACCGGCGGGCCGCCGCCGCCGGCGAGTTCGACCTCGACCAGGCGGCGCAGCGGTGAGCGACACCGCAGCCCTGCTGGCGCGCCTGGCCGACGACGACGCACAGCAGGACCAGAAGCTGGCGCTGGAACGCCTGCACGCATGGGCGCACGCGCAGGCGCCCGCCTTCCGGCGGGCCGGAACGCTGCGCGGACTGGCAGCCGTCGGCAGTGTCGGGTGGGCGGCCGGGCTCGGCTGGACCGCCCGGCTGGCGCTGCACGGCCAGCGGGCGACGGTCACCCCGGTGTCGGTGCTGCCGGCGGCCTGCCTGGTCGCGGCCGGGCTCGTGCTGCGGGCCTGGCTGCTCGCGGCCGGCGACCGGGCCGCGGACGAGGGGGCCGCCGCGGTCCGGGAGACACTGCGCGCCCGGCTGCTGGAGGCCGCCCTGCCCGCCTGGCGGCGGGCGGCCCCCGCGGATGAGCCGGCGGTGGCCGACACCGCCTTCGTCCAGGCGCTCGACGAGGAGGTGGACCGCCTCACCGACTGGCTGACCGGCTATGTCCCGGCGCGCCGGGCCATGCTGATCGCGAGCGGCGTCGTGCTGGCGGCGATCGCGGCGGGAAACTGGCTGGTGGCCCTGCTGCTGGTGCTGGCGACTCCGCTGCTGCCGGCCAATCTCAAGGTCATCGGCATGGGCACCCGCACCGCCGTCCAGGCACAGCTGACCGCCGCCCGGACCCTCAGCGCCCGGCTGCTGGACCAGTTGCGCGGACTGCCGACACTGGTCGGCCTGGGCGCGGACGAGCGCGCCGCCCTCGCCGTGGAGCGGGACGACCGTGAACTGGCCCACCGCACCCAGGCGGTGCTGCGCGTGGCGTTCCTCTCCACCGCCTGGGTGGAACTGCTGGTCACCGGAACCCTTGCCGTGGTCGCCACCTACTGCGGACTGGTCCTGCTCGACTACCTGCACCTGCCCGGCGTCCCCTCGTCGATGGGCCTGGGCACAGCGCTCTTCGTCCTGGTCCTCACGCCCGCCTACTTCGCGCCGGTGCGGGAACTGGCGCGCGGCTACCACGCCCGTGCCGAGGCGTCGGCCGCCGCCGAGCTCGTCAACGGCCTGCTGTCCGTGACCCCAGCAGGGCGGACGACGCCAAGACCCGCCGACGCTCCGCGCAGCGTGCACCTGTGCGCGGTCGGCGTCGCCTTCCCCGATCGCGACCGGCCCGCCCTCCACGACGTCACCCTGACCGTGCGCCCGGGGCAGGTGCTCGCCCTCACCGGCGCCAGCGGAGCGGGGAAGTCCACCTTGCTGGCGGTCGCCGCCGGGCTGCTCGCACCCGACTCCGGATCGAGCACGCACGAGAGCGGCGGTGCGCGGCAGCCCGCCGACCCCCGGGCGGTGTCCTGGATCGGCCAGCCCTGCCACCTCCTGCCGGGCACCGTGCGGGAGAACCTGCTGCTGGCCCGCCCGGACGCGGACGACCCGGCGCTCGACGCGGCCTTCGCGACGCTCGGCTTCGCGGGCCTGCGGGCGGCGCTGCCGCACGGCCTGGACACCGTCATCGGCGAACGCGGCAGTGGGCTCTCCTCGGGCCAGATCCAGCAACTGGTCTTCGTCCGCGCCCTGTTGCGGGACGCACCCGTGCTCTGCCTGGACGAGCCGACCGCCCACCTGGACCCCGACGCTGAGGAACGCGTCATGGCCGCCGTGCGCACCCTGGCCCGGGACAGGACCGTCCTGCTCGCCACCCACAGTCCCGAACTCCTCAAGATCGCTGACGCCGTGGTCGACATCGACCGGGGCCGTGTCCTCGGAGCGACGTCATGCGGGGTGGCTTCATGAGGGCCCTCACCCTGCTGTGGACCTCGGCCGACCGCCGCGCCCGGCGCGACCTGCTGCTCGGCGCACTGCTCGCCGTCGGCGCCGAGGTGGCCGCCGCCGGCCTGCTCGGTGTGTCCGGCTGGTTCCTCACCTCCTGTGCCCTGGTCACGCTTCGCGCGAACACCACCTGGTCCTGGATGTACCCCTCGGGGACCGTACGGGTCTTGGCCCTCGGCCGCACCGGCCTGCGCTACACCGAACGGCTCACCAGCCACCGTGCCCTGCTCGGCGCGACCGTCGCGCTCAGGGCCCGGATGGTGCGCACCGCCGGCGCGCTCCCGCCACGGCAGTTGCGGGAGCGGCGCGACGGCGCGCTGCTGGCCGAGCTCACCGACGACGTCGCCGCCGTGGGCGCGGCACCCGCCCGGACCGCCGCGCCGCTGACCGGTGTCGGGGCGACCGCCGTGGTCGTGGTGGCGCTGATCTGCGTGGCGAACCCGACGGCCGGGGCCGTGGAGGCACTGCTGCTCGCGCTGGCCCTGGCCGTCGCCGTGCGCATGAACGCCCGGGCCGGCAGCCACCGCGCCGAGGCCACCGCCGAGCGGGCCGCCGCCCGGTCCACCCTGCTCAGCGCCCGGTCCGCGCTCCCCGAACTGCGCTGTCTGGACGCCGTGGAGCACGCCCGCGACCAGGTCGCCCAGCGGGTGGAGCGGGCCCGGCGAGCTGACGCCGCGTCACTGGCGGCCCTGCGCAACAGCCGTCTCCTGCTGCGTCTGCTCGCCGTGCTCGGACAGGTCGCGGTCCTGCTGCTCGCCCTCTCCAGCCGCTCGACGATGCAGCCGGTCGCCGACGCCATCGGCGAGGCGCTGCTGGTCGCCGCCGGCTACGAACTGGTCGAGACCCTGCCGCAGCTGCTGCGCGACCGCGGCTCGGCCGCACATGCCGCCGTACGGCTGACCGACGTGCTCGCCCGCGCCCGCGCCCTTCCTTCCGGGCCGGCCCTCCTCTCCCCCACCGACCCGCCACTGGTCGTGCGCGATCTCCCGGCGGGCCTCGGAGCTGCCCGGACCCGCTGGTCGAGCACCCTCACCGCCGGCAGCGCCACCCTGGTCACCGGGCCGAACGGAAGCGGCAAGAGCACCCTGCTCAACATCCTCGCGGGACGGATCGACAGCCGGCCGCCCGGTGTCGTCCTCCTCGGTGGCTCCGCGCTGCCCACACTCTCCGCGGCGTCGGTGGCCACCATGGCCACCCTCGTCGAGGCCGAGGACTGGCTCGCGGACAGCACCATCGCCGACAACCTGCGCCAAGCCGCCCCCGACGCCGACGACGAGGCGCTGCACGCCGCGCTCACCGCCGCGGCGCTGGCCGACCTCGACCTCGACACACCCACCGGCCCCTTGGGCGGCAAGCTCTCGCAGGGACAGCGGCGCCGCCTCTCCATCGCCCGCGCCGTACTGCGCGACCCCGCCCTGCTCCTCCTCGACGAGCCCACCGCCGGGCTCGACCGGCCCACAGCCGTGCGGCTGCTGGGCGAGATCCGGGCGGCGCTGCCCCGCTGCGCGCTCGTCATCGCGCTGCCGGACCAGCACCACGACCTGGTGCCCTTCCCCGTGGAGAACACGCTGCACCTGGGCCGTCCGGTCGTCCGCGCTGCCACGTCCGTCTGACCGCCTCCCCCGCACCCAGTGATCCGCCGACACGGAACAGAGGAACCATGCAGAACCCAACGGGCCCGGCGCACGGGCCGAACCTGCCGGCAGCGGCCGAGTACGACGTCATCGTGATCGGTGCCGGTCCCACCGGTGAGAACGTCGCCGACCGCGTGGTCAAGGCCGGTCTGAGCGCAGTGGTCGTCGAGAGCGAGCGGGTGGGCGGTGAGTGCTCGTACTTCGCCTGCATTCCGAGCAAGGCCCTGCTGCGCCCGGCCGCGGCGCTGGCGGAGGCTCGCGCGGTGGCCGGTGCGCGCGAGGCGGTGACCGGACTGCTGGACGTCCCGGCCGTCCTGGCCCGGCGGGAGGCGTTCGTCTCCGACCTGCGCGACGACGGCCAGGTGGCCTGGTTGAAGTCGGCCGGCATCGACCTGGTGCGTGGCTGGGGTCGGCTGGTGGGAGAGCGGCGAGTGGAGGTGGACGGCGACGACGGAGCCACGGTGCTGGCGGCCCGTCACGCCGTGGTGCTGTGCACCGGGTCGAGCGCTGTCATGCCGACCGTGCCGGGCCTGGCCGGCATCGGAGCCTGGACCAGCCGGGAGGCGACCACGGCGGGCGCCGCTCCGGACCGGCTCACGGTCCTCGGGGGCGGCGTGGTGGGGTGCGAAATGGCCGCCGCTTGGAGCGCGTTGGGTTCCCAGGTGACCATGCTGGTGCGCAGCGAGGGGCTGCTGCCCTCCTGGGAGCCGTTCGCCGCAGCGCAGGTCGCCGACGGGCTGCGCCGCGACGGCGTCGGGATACGCACCGGGGTCGAGGTCGAGCGCGTGGTACGGGAGAACTCGACCGGCGTGGTCATGGCCTACCTGGCCGACGGCTCCACGGTGGAGTCCGCGGAGCTCCTCGTCGCGACCGGCCGCAGTCCGCGCACCGCCGGGCTCGGCCTGGAGACGGCCGGTCTGGAGCCCGGCGGCCGGCTGCCCGTGGACGACAGCTGCCGGGTCACCACGGTCCCCGACGGCTGGCTCTACGCGGCCGGCGACGTCAACCAGCGCTCGCCGCTGACCCATATGGGCAAGTACCAGGCACGGACCTGCGCGGCCGCGATCGTCGCCCGCGCCGACGGCCACCCGGCGCGACCCGTCCCCTGGGCCCCCTGGTCGGCAACCGCCGACCACCACGCCGTACCGCAGGTGATCTTCACCCGTCCGGAGGCCGCTGCCGTCGGCCTGACCGAGGAGCAGGCCCGCCGGGCCGGCCTCCCGGTCCGGGCGGTGGAGTACCCGATCGGCGACGTCGCCGGAGCCTCGCTCTTCGCCGACGGCTACCAGGGGCACGCCAAACTGGTCGTGGACGAGCAGCGCTCCGTCGTGGTCGGCTGCACCCTGGTCGGCCCGGGGGTCGGCGAACTGATCCACGCGGCGACCGTCGCCGTCGTGGGCGAAGTCCCGCTGGAGCGCCTGTGGCACGCCGTCCCGGCGTTCCCCACCATGAGTGAGATCTGGCTCCGCCTGCTGGAGCAGTACTGGCTCTGACGCCCCCGGGTCAGGTGCTGCCGGCGACGGTCACTCAGAAGTCACCGAGGGCCTCCTAGACTCCCCTTTTCGGGGAAGAACTAGGAGGTCACCGTGGGTGCAGCCGTCGGCCAGGACAGCGTGTCGGACGCCATCACCGCGGTCCTGGCAGTGGAGTCGAGCCCGCCGCCCATCGGCGACGCGCAAGCCGACACCCTGCTGCACGACGCGGGCGTCCGCAGCGCCGACCTGCGCCTGCGGATCATCCGCGACGCGGCCGGCAGTCCGCTCGCCCTGCGGGAACTCGCGATCTCCTGGCGCACAGCAGAGTTCCCCGGCAGCGATCTGCTGCTCCGCTGCCCACCGCTGACGGAACGCCTGGTCCGCTCGGTCGCGCCGGGTCTGGAGCACCTGCCGGCGGACACCGGCACTGTCGTGCTGCTCGCCGCGGTGCACCTGGGCGAGTGCGTCGGCGACGTTCTCGCGTCGGCGGCCCTCCTGACCGGCCGCCAGGTCACCGTGGACGCCTTGGAGCCGGCCCTCACCCACGGCCTGCTCACACTCGACCAGGGACGGATCCGCTTCCGCTCCGTCCTGGTACGCGCCGCCGTCCAGCAGTACGCGAGCGAGCCCGAGCTGCTCGCCGCGCATGCCGCACTCGCGCGCGCCATCGAGGATCCGTACCGCTCGATCTGGCACGCCGCGCAGGGAGCGGTCCACCGGGACGAGCAGGTGGCCGACCGGCTGGAGTCCTCGGCCAGCGAGGCGGAGCGCCGCCGCGACCCCGTCGAGGCGCTGCGCCGGTGGGAGAGTGCGGCCCACCTGACGCCGGCCGCCGGCGAGCGGGCCCGCCGCCTGGTGCGGGCCGGCCGCGGGGCGTTCGAGCTCGGCCGTCCCGATCTCGCCGAGCACCTCCTCGACCAGGCCGAACAGCTGGGCCTCGACGAGGAGCAGCAGGCCCTCAGCGCCATCGCATGGTGCCGGTTCACCGCCCGGCCCGAGCGCGGCTCCCCGTCCGTCACCGAGCGCTGCCTGCTGTCCTCGCGCCTGGCCCGGGCCGGCCGTCGCTCGGCCGCGCTGGACATCCTGGTGGGCGCGGCCGAGGCGGCGACCTGGACCGACCCCGACCCGCAGGCCCGCGCGGCGCTGGCCGACTGCCTCACCGAACTGGCCGACGCGCGCAGCGATCCGCGCTGGGTGCTCGTCCAGGCGACGGTGTCGCCGCAGGCGGCGCAACCGGTGATCGCCCGCACGGACGCCACCGAGGCCGAGGAGCTCTGGCTGCTCGGCACCGCCGCTCTGGCCGTCGGCGAACCGGGCCGAGCGGGCGACCTGCTGGCACGCGCCGCCCGACTGCTACGGTCCGACGGCCGGGTCGGCCTGCTCGCCCAGGTACAGGCCCTGCACGCGCAGGCCGGGGTGCTCGTCGGGGACTGGGACCTCGCCCAGGCGGCGAACGAGGAGGCGCTCGGCCTGGCGGACGCCGGCGGCCAGGAGTTGTGGTCCATCCGGGCCCGGGCCACCCGCGCGCTGCTCCGCGCGTTCCGCGGCGACCTGGCCGGCTCGGCCGCGGACATCGCCTCGGTGGAGCGGAACGCCGCCGGCCGTCGAAGCGGCCCGGTGCATGCCGCGCTGCGCCTGGCCCGCAGCGTGGCACTGTTCTGCTCGGACGACCCGAGCGCCGCCTACCAGACCCTGCGCCCGCTCTTCGCGCCCGGCGCGCTGCCCCACCACCGCGGGGCCCAGGTCCGCACCCTCACCCTCCTGGCCGAAACGGCGCTGCGCGCCGGCGAGGTCGAGGACGCGAGGCAGCTGATCGCGGGATTCGGCGACGGCGACTGGCTCCCACTGCTGACCGCCGTCAACCTCGCCCACGCCAGGGCGCTGCTGGCGGACGGCCCCGACGCCGAGCAGCACTTCGCCCAGGCCCTGGCCCTCACTCCGCGGCAGTGGCCGTGGCCGCGCGCCCGGACAGAGCTGGCGTACGGCATGTGGCTGCGCCGCGACCGCCGCCCGGGCCTGGCGCGGGTGCCGCTGCGGGAGGCGCTGCACACCTTCGAGCTGCTCGGGGCCACGGCCTGGGCGGAGATCACCAACCGGGAGCTGCGGGCTGCGGGGGTCGACCGGGGCACCGCGAGCGGTCACCTGGTCGAGCAGCTGTCGGCCCAGGAACTGACGATCGCCCGGCTGGCCGCCACCGGGCTGACCAACCGTGAGATCGGCGAACGGCTGGTGCTCTCGCCACGCACCGTCGGCTGGCACCTCCACCGCGTGTTCCCCAAGCTCGAGGTCACCTCCCGGGCGCAGCTCGCCTCACTGATGGCGACCGCGGCCTGACGGGCCGCGAGCCGGCCGACGCCGGCGCCTTTGGCCCCGGGCGGACCCGCCGGATAGCCTACGTCCGATGGATGGGCAGGTACGGCTTCAGATCTTCGGGGGGCTTCGACTCTGGCGGGACGGCACGGAGGTGACCGTGGGCCCGCCGCACCGGCACACGGTGCTGGCGGCCCTCGTGGTGGCCCGGGGCGGCACCCTCAGCACGTCCGCGCTGGTCGACGCCGTGTGGGGGGAACACCCGCCGTCCACCGCCGTGAACCAGCTGCACCGCCACATCGGCAACCTGCGCCGGCTCCTGGAGCCTGCCCTGGCCCCGCGCACAGCGGGAAGCCGGCTGCTGGCCGCTCCCTCCGGCTACCGGCTCGACACCTCGGCCGCCGAAAGCGAGGCCGCGTTCTTCGACGACCTCCTGGCGCGCGGCCGGGCCGGCGGGCCGCAGGCGCCCGCCTGTTGGCGCGAGCTCGCGGAGTTGGTCCGGCGGCCGCTGCTGGCCGGGTTGGATCCGGCGGCGTTGACGCGACCCCCTTTCGCGGCCATGGAGCGGGCCCGGATCGCCGCCGCGGCGGAGGCGATGGCCGCGGCCACCGAGGCGGGTGACGCCGCGTCGGTGCTGGCCGCCGTCCGCGAGGTCGCGGCGGACGCCCCCTGGGACGAGCCCCTGCACGCGGCGCTGGTCCGGGGACTGGTCGCGGCGGGGCGCCGGGCCGAGGCGCTCACCCTCTTCGAGGAGATCCGCGTCCGACTGGCCGAGGAACTGGGCGTCGACCCCTCCGAGGTGCTCCGGGCCGCGTACGAGCGGGCGCTGCGCGAGCCGGCCTTGTCCGCGCCCCGCACCGGGCCCGCCGGTCCGCCACCCCCTGCGCCGGGCCATGGACCCGACACCCTGCCGCTACCGGTCGCCGGCTTCACCGAACGCCCCGAACTGACCGACGCGTTGGAGCAGGCCATGGCCGACGTCGGCCCCGGCACGACGGTGGTGCTCACGGCCCTGGCCGGGATGGGCGGTGTGGGCAAGACCGCGCTGGCCGTGCACTGGGCGCGCCGGGTGGCCCGGCAGTTCCCGGACGGGCGCCTCTACCTGAACCTGCGCGGCTTCGATCCGGGCGCTCGGCCCGTGGATCCCGGCGAAGCGCTGGCGATGCTGCTGGTCGCGCTCGGAGAACCCGCCGAGGAGTCGGCGGAGGATCTCCCCCTGCGGGCCGCCCGGTTCCGCGCCGCGGTGGCCGGGCGGCGACTGCTGCTGGTGCTGGACAACGCCCGCGACGCGGAGCAGGTCCGGTGGCTTCTTCCGGGCGCCCCCGGCTGCCTGGTGCTGGTGACCAGCCGCAACCGGCTGAGCTCGCTGGTGGTGCGCGAAGGCGCCCGGGTGGTCTCCGTGGACCGGCTGGCACCGGCTCAGGCCCGCGAGCTGCTGGCCAACCGCCTCGGCCCGCAGCGGCTGGCGGCCGAACCCGCGGCGGTGGAATCCGTCCTGGCGACCTGCGGCGGTCTGCCCCTGGCGCTGTCGATAGCCGCGGCCCGACTGGCCATCAGCCCGGGGCTGACGCTGGCCGACGTGGCCGGCGACCTCGCGGGCCGGCAGCTGGCCGCGCTGGAACTGGGCGACCCGGACACCGACCTGCGGTCGGTCTTCGCCTGGTCCTACCGGGCGCTGAGCCCCTCGTCGGCCCGGCTCTTCCGGCTGCTCGCCGTCCATCCGGGCCCGGAGATCTCGCTCGCCTCCGCCGCGAGCGTGGCGGGCCTTCCGGTGGCCCGGACACGCACGTTGGCCCAGGAGCTCTGCGAGGCCAACATGCTGAGCGAGCACGCCCGCGACTGCTACACCCTGCACGACCTGCTGCGCGCCTACGCCGCCGGGCTGCCCGCCGAGCCCGACGACGACCGCCCCTCGGCGCTGGGACGGCTGCTCGACCACTTCGGACACTGCGCGGTCGCCGCAGGCAGCGCGATCTCCACTCGCCCTGAGCTCAGGGAGCTTCAGGCCGCACTGCCGGGCGCCGTGGTGCTCGAGTTCGCGGACCGGCCGACCGGCATGGCCTGGTACGCGGCCGAGTACCGCACCATCCTGACGCTGCTCCGCTCGGTCCACGACGAGGGTCAGCTGCGCCGGATCTGGAGCCTGGCGTACGCCAGCTACCTCTACACCTACCAGCAGGGCTGGTCGCAGGACGAGATCGAGATCCTGCGGATCGCTCTCGGCGCACCCGCCACCGTGAGCCCGGTCCGCGAGGTCCTCGAGGGGCGGCTCGGCCTGGCCCGCGCCTACGCCCAGACCGGCCGCTTCGCCCAGGCCGACGAGCTGCTGATCCCGCTCCTGGCCGAGGTACCCGCCCTTCCGGCGACACCGCGGGCCACCGTCCTGCGCAGCGCCGGCTGGGTGCGGGGCCGTCAGGGACGCCACCGGGAAGCCCTGGAGTATGCCCAGCAGGCGCTGGCCGTCTACCGGGTCCTGGGCAGCGACAACCACATCGCCCGGGAACTCAACGCCGTCGGCTGGTACCACGCGCTGCTCGGCGAGTACGAGCAGGCCATCCAGAGCTGCGAGCAGGCCCTGCCACTCCTCCAGGCGACCGCCAACCACCGCGCCGAGGCCGCCACCTGGGACAGCATCGGCTACGCGCACCACCACCTCGGCCACTTCCCGCGGGCCGTCGAATGCTTCGAGCACGCACTCGACGGCTACCGCGAGGCGAGCGACCAGGTGAACGAGGCCGAAGTACTCGACCATCTCGCCGACACCCGGCTCGCCCTCGGCGACCCGGCCGGCGCCCGAGCCGCCTGGCAGCGCGCCGCGGACCTGCTGACCGGCCTCGGCCACCCCGAAGCCACCACCCTGCGGGCCAAGGCGGCGGCGCACGGTCCCGGCGGACGCTAACCTACGTGGTGCCCGGTGACGGGCGATTGCTGGGCGAACGAGCTCCGACGAGCACCGTGTGACAGCGTCCGGAGAGCGGGTGCGGACCGCTTCCGGGAAGGTGGCTGACCCGGAGGACGAGGATGCAGCGCGAGACGCAGGGGTCGGCCCTGCTCGGGCGGCAGCGGGAGACAGATCTGCTGGAGGCGGCCATCGAGCGGGCCGCCGACGGCGGGGGCGGCTCGGCCGTCCTGTTGCGCGGCGAGGCCGGCATCGGCAAGAGCGCTCTGCTGGAGTGGGCCGGGCACCGGGCGCGCGAGCACGGCTTCGCCGTGCTGCGGGCGGTCGGCGCCGAAGCGGAGACGGAGTTCGCCTTCGGCGCCCTGCACCAGGCCCTCTGGCCGCTGCTGCAACGTTCCACAGCCCTGACCTCCCACCAGCGGGACGCGCTGGAGAGCGCTTTCGGCGGCCGCGCCGGAACCCCGCCGAGCGGATTCGCCGTCGGGGCCGCCTCGCTCGCGCTGCTCGCCGAGGCCGCGCGCACCAGCCCGCTGCTGCTCGTCCTGGACGATCTGCACTGGATCGACTCGTCGAGCGCAACCGTGTTCGCCTTCCTCCGACGGCGCTGCGCGGAGCTGCCGCTGGTGATCATCGGCGCGAGTCGTCCGGAGGGTGCGGCGGCAGAGGCGTGGCCGACGGAGCCTGTCGAGCTACAGGCACTGTCCCGCCCGGACGCGGCGGCACTGTTGCTGCACCGCTTCCCGGAGCTGGCCACCACGGCAGCGGAGCGGCTCCTCGACGAGGCGGCGGGCAACCCGCTGGCACTCGTGGAACTGCCGCGCCAGCTGCCCGGTGAGCAGCAGCGGGGCATCGTCCCGCTGCCCGATCGGCTTCCGCTGGGGCGGCGGTTGGAGCGGATGTTCGCCGAACGACTGGAATCACTGACTCCCGCCGCCAGTCGCCTCCTCCTTCTGGCGGCGCTCGCCACGGGCACCGACGGCGGCAGCGGGGCATGGCTGTGCGAAGCGGTCGGCGATGGGGCGGAGGAGGCCCTGGACAGGATCGAGGCCGACGGCCTCGCCCGGCTGGACCCGGCCGGACGGCTGGTCTTCCGGCACCCGCTGGTTCGCACAGCCGTGATCTCGTGCGCGTCGGAGTCCGCGCGGCGTGAGGCCCACCGCGTGCTGGCCGGGTTCCTCGCACCGGACGACGCCCGTCGCCTGGTCCATGAGGCATCGGCTGCGCTGCTGCTGGACGAGGCGCTCGCGGGCCGCTTGCAGGAGGCCGGCAGCCGGCTCGCCCGGCGTGGCGGCGACGCGGAAGGAGCGCTCCTGCTCGACCGGGCCGCCGCGCTCAGCGCCGACCCCGCCGAGCGGGCCCGCAGGCTCACCTGGGCCGCCGTGATGGCGGCCCGCGGCGGCCAACTGCGCCACACCGCGGCCTTGGTGGAGGAGCTGAAGAGCTCCCCGGTGCCGCCGGACATCACCCCGCTGTTCGCGTACGCGGTGGTGTACGTCGACCAGAGCCACCGGATCGGCTTCGAGTCCTCGGCCACGCTGCTGCCGGCGGCCCTCGACGCCCTGACAGCGCCCGGCGCCCCGTCCTTCGGCGGACTGGCCGAGCAGGTCTACTTCAAACTCCTGCTCGCCGCCACCTACACCGACGACCCCCGTGCGTGGGCGGCCCTGGAGCGGCACCGGGAGCGCACGTCCGACGCCGGTCGGCTCTGCTACCGGGCCTGGACCGATCCGGCCGCCGGCCTGGCCGAGGAGCTGCGCGCCGTGGTCGACGGGATGAACGAGGAGCAGGAGGCGGGAGCTGCCTGGCTCCTGCTGTGGACCACCTCGGCGATCGACAGTGCCGACGACGACCTGTGGCGACGCTTCACCGGGCTGCACGGCTATGCCACCCAGGGCTCGGTGGCGAAGGCCAAGTGCCATCAGGACTTCCTCCGCGGCCGCTGGGACCTGGCATCCGTCTGCCTGCGGGAGGCCGAGACCGCGGAGGACCTCGGCTACCACTGCAACGCGCTGGTCTTCCGCCACTACTACGCCCACTTCCTGGCCGGCCGCGGCGACGAGGCGCGGTTCCGCGAGATAGAGCGGCTCATCAGGCCGGTGGCCGCGCAGGCCCGGATGCGGTTCGTGCTGGAGCGGCTGACCCATCTGCGGGGCCTGATCGCCCTGGCCCACGGGCACCACGAGCAGGCATACGCGCACTTCGCCGACATCACACCACCCGGCCGTCCGCCCAAGGGCCTTCCCTGGCTCCACACCCTGGTCTTCGACCTGGCCGAGGCCGCCGTGCACACGGGTCGGTGCCGGGAGGCTCGGGCGCACGTCGCCGCCGTACGGGCCGAAGGGTCCGCGGAGATATCCGGCCGCCACGCCTTCCTGCTGGCCGCGGCCGCCGCCCTGACCGCGGACGAGGACGAGGCCGATGCCGCCTACCGCGCGGCGTACGCCGTGCCGGGCGCCGAGCGGTGGGTCTTCGAACTCGCGCGCCTGCGGCTGGCCCACGGCTCGTGGCTCCGCCGCCGGCATCGCGCCGAAGCCCGGGACCTCCTGCGTGCGGCGCACCACGCCTTCCGCGGGCTCCAGGCCGACCCCTGGGCGCAGCGCGCCGAGGAGGAACTGCGGGCCGCGGGAAACCCGGTGGCCCCGGCACCGCGCAGTTCGCCCGCGGAGCTGACCGCCCAGGAGCTGCGCATCGCCAGGCTCGCCGCCACCGGCCTGAGCAACAAGGAGATCGGCCAAGCCCTCCGCCTGTCGCCGCGCACCGTCGCGGCGCACCTCTACAAGATCTTCCCCAAGCTCGGCATCACCTCGCGGGCTGCTGTCGCCCATGCCCTCGACGCCTGCTGAAACCGAAGGCGGCCGGCGATTCCTGTCCTGCCCGTGCACTGCGTCCGGTCCGACAGCGCACACCGCCCTCATCCTGCCGACCGACAGTCAGATGACTTAGAGCGCCGGACGACCCGCAGACCAGGCTGACTCCGCAGGGGTACAGCCGAGAGGGGCAGTCAGGTGAGCTTGCTGGTAACGACCGATGCGGTCCCGGATGCGGAAAAGGCGGGGTTCTGGGGAGCGGCGGTGTCGCGGACGCTGGTACCGGTGGAGGTGGTGCCGCTGGCCGACCGGCCGTTCGAGGGCCGCCTGGTGTCGCACCGGCTGGGATACCTGCGGGTGTCCACGCTGGAAGCGGACGCGACCCGGGTGAGCCGCAGCGCCTCGTTGATCGCACGGTCCCCGCAGGCCGAGGCGCAGGTCGGGGTGGCGGTACAGGTGTCCGGCCGCGCCGTACTGGCGCAGGAAGGGCGCCGGGCACCGGTACCGGCGGGCAGTCTCGTGCTGTACGACACCACTCGGCCGTACGCCTTCGACTACCCGGAGCGCTTCAGCACCCACCTGCTCCAAGTACCGCGCAGGCTGCTGGGGGTGGCGGAGCAGGACATCCGGCAGGTGGCGGGGACGGCCGTCACCTCCGCCGAGGGGCTCGGAGCCGTCCTGCTGCCCTTCCTCGACACCCTCGCCGCCTGCGCGCACTCCTACCCGGCCTCCGTCGGCGATCGGCTGGCCGGCAGCGTCACCGACCTGCTCGGCACGCTCGTCGCCCAGCTCACCGGGGCGGCCACCGACCCGCACACCCGGGACGGCCATCTCGTCCAACGGGTACAGGAGCACATCGACCACCACCTGGGCGACCCGGAACTCTCACCGGAGACCATCGCCGGCGCCCATCACATCTCGGTGCGCTACCTGCACCGCCTCTTCGAAGGCGAGAGCACCACGGTGAGCCGGCTCATCCAGCAACGCCGCTTGGAGGCCTGCGCCCGCGACCTGGCCCGGCGCAGCCGCACCGCACCGACGGTGTCAGCGGTCGCCCAGCGCTGGGGGTTCGTCAACCCGGCCCACTTCAGCCGCGCCTTCCGCGCCGCCTACGGGGTGCCCCCGCGGGCGTGGCGCGCGCTCCGAACAGCCGAAGGAGCTGACGACCCGCCGGCCCGATGGTCCAGGCCTCCACCCATCCAGGTCAACTCACCCGTCCGCCTGATCCGACCGTGCCAGCAGGATCCCTACACCCGGATGTGTCCAGCACGCTCCCCCAGCTGGTGCGGCATCTGCCAGCCCTCCGCCAGGCGCGAGGGGCGCAGGTTCGCTCCGCCGCCGAAGAACTCGCAGAACTTCATGATGAGCGGGTCCCAGCCCACCGGATCCACGTACTGCGTGCCCGGGATCACCAACTCCTCCTCGACGTGGGCGCGCAGGACCTCCACCTGGAACGCGGAGACGTTGGGCCCGACCTCGCCGAAGGGGTGCACGGCCACGACGCGGCACTCCAGTTGGATCGGGCACTGCGCCACCCGTGGCGCCCGTACCAGCTCGGCCGCCTGCTCGGTCAGGCCTGCCAGTGCGAACTTGTCGCGCACGTGGCGGTAGCCCTGCTGCACCCGGTACTCCTCCACCACCGGGTTCCCCGTGGTGAGCGCGATCCGGTCGACCGCGTCGACCATCGAAGCGGACGGCAGGTTGAGCACGCACTCGCGCTCGCGCAGCAGATTCGCCACCGTCTGGCTCCCGTTGCCCATCCCGATCATGCCGGACTGCCCCAGCCAGAACGCGGACGAGATCGGCGCGAGGTTCGCCGACCCGTCCTCGTTGCGGGTACCGACCAGCACCACGGGAGTCCCGAAGTACAGCACCTTCAGTCCTGGGACCACATGCATGTCTCTTGCCTTCCACCGGAGATGATCCAACGACCCCACTCTCCGCGAACCGCCACCCCCGGCGCTGGCGGCAATCGGACACCGCGTTCCCCGCTCTGGGCCGCTCTGGGGCACGAAAGACCCCGGGCCCGGTGCGCCGTGGCGCGCCGGGCCCGGGGTGGGGGTGGGGCGGGTCAGGAGAGGTCGCCGTGGGGGTGGGGCGGGCGCGGGGGCCAGGGGCGGCGGCCGCGGGGGTGGCGGGTGAGGGTGTAGCCGCCGACGCCGGCCAGGGAGGCGAGGGCGGCGCCGCCCAGGGTCCAGAACCAGCGGGTGTTCCAGCCGGAGAAGAGGCCGGAGTACCAGTGGCTCTTCGGCGCGGTCGGTGCCGCGACCAGGGCGCCGCCGGGCGTGGCGGCGGCGGTGGCCGCCGGGGTCGGGCTCGGGGCGTTCGTGGCGCCCGGGGCGGCGGTCGCACCGGGGTTGACCGGGGGCACCAGCGGTGCCTTCAGGTCGCCGCCCTCCGGCTGGGCGTCGTCCGCCCCGCCTTCCGAGCCGACCTGGAGGTTCACCTGGGCGGCCAGCCCGAGGTCCGGCTGCTGCACGTCGGAGACGGAGAGCCGGACGTAGTAGGTGCCGGGCAGCGGGTCACCGGACCAGGGCTCGGCCCAGGAGCGGATCTGCCGCAGCGTGCAACTCATCGAGACCGAGCCGGTGTTCTGGTCAGCGGTGCCGTTCTGCGGTCCGGCGGTGCAGGCCTGGCGACGGCGCAGGCCGTCGAAGAGGTCCACCGTCCAGGTCTGCGAGCCGTGCCGCTGGGCGGACGGCGGCAGGGTGACGTCGACCTTGACGGTGTCGGTCTGGCCGGCCGAGGCGGCGAACGCCCAGTACAGGTAGTCGCCGGTGGAGGCGGTGACCTGGGCCGACTGGCCCGCGGCCAGCGTGGTGGCGGTCAGGAAGGAGGTGCCGGAGCTGGTCACCGCCGCCGCACCGCCCGCCGAGGAGGACGGCTGCGCCGAGGGCGAGGCCGCCCGGGCCGCGGGCGCGCCGAGTGCCAGGGCGGCGACAGCGGCCACCGCGGTACCCCGCGCAACGACCCGAGCAGCGGACAGGGTGGTCAAGTAGGTGCCACGCATCGTCAGTTCTCCCGCCAGACAGAGATCCGCCACCGGGCGATCCAGCCCCAGAGCAGGCCGGTGACCAGCCCCGCCCCGGTGAGCACCAGCAGCATGATCCAGCCGCGGCCCAGGCCCAGTGCCGGGCCGGCCGGCGCGGGCGAGGCCTTCACGACGTCCACCGTCAGCTCCAGCGGCAGACCGGGGTCGGTCTGCACGCCGGGCTGCGCGGCGAAGGAGTTGCTCACGGTCAGGCAGACGATCTGACCGGCGCTCGCGTCGGCCGTGCTCCCCGTGCTCCCCGTGGAGCCGCCGGTCGGCGTGGCGGTGGCGCTGGGCGAGTCACCGGCGGACCAGCGCACCCCGGTGGAGGCGACGTCGGTGCGCCCGCTGCCCGCGTCCGAACCGCGCACGAGTTCCTGGCCGGAGGCGTCGCTGGCCTGCAGCAGTACGCCGTAGTCGCGGGCCACCGCGCGGTCGGGGGTGACGCTCACCGAGGCGCGCAGCTCCTGGCCGGGCTTGACCGAGACGCGGTAGTAGCGGTGCTCGGAGAACTTCTCCCGGTCGGCGTAGACGCCGGGGGTGAGCAGCGGGGCGCCGGCGCAGCTGTCGGAGCCCGAGACGTTGGCGGGTGTCGCCCGGTAACTGGTGTCCGACTTCTGGACCAGTTGCTGGACCCGCTGGGTGAGCTGCTGCTGGGTGCGCACGTCGGTGTAGGTGCCGCCGGTGGCGTTGGCGATGCAGAGCAACTGCTGGCGGACCTGGTCGTCGTGGGCCAGGCCCAGCGTGTCCACCACCAGGTGGGTGCCCTGGGCGGCCAGCTGGCGGGCCACGTCGCACGGGTCCGGCGGGGCGCAGTCGTCCTCGCCGTCGGTGATCAGCACCACGCGGCGGGTGGCCTGCCCGGTGCCCAGGTCCTGTGCCGCGCCCTGCAGGGCCAGGCCGATCGGGGTCCAGCCGGTGGGGCGCAGGGTGGCGACGGCGGTCTTGGCCTCGACCTTGTCGGTCCTGCCGACCGGGTAGAGGACCTTGGTGTCCTTGCAGCCGTCCGTCTTGTCGCTCACCGGGTAGGTCGCGCCCAGCGTCCGGATGCCGAACTCGGCCTCGGGCGGCAGCGCGTCGATCACCTCGTCGATGGACTGCTGGGCCACCGAGATCCGGCTCCGGCCCTCGATGTCGGCGGTCCCCATGGAGCCGCTGACGTCGAGGATGAGGTCGACCTTGGGCGCTTCGGTGGTGGTCGGCGCACTGGCGGTGGGCGTCGGGGCGTCGGCCTGGGCGGGCAGGCCGCCGCCCAGGACCGAGAAGGCCACCGTCAGCAGGGCTGCCGACAGGGCGGCCGGACGGGCCGGCCATCGTCGTTTGGTGATCGTCACAGGGCGCATCTTATGGATCATCAGTTTTTAATACGAATCGCCCCCGGTGTCCCGAGATCCCGGGCGGCCACGGTGCCCCACCGGGCCGGTGCGAGCGGTGTTGGCAGCACGGCTAGGGTGTCCGCCATGATGCGCACCCGGCTGTACCGCAACGGCACCCTGAAACTGGAGGGCTTCCCCGCCGAGGAGATCTCCGACTACATAGGGGACCCCGAATCCACGGTCTGGCTGGACGTGCACGACCCGGAGTCCGCCGACTTCGAGACGATCATCGAGGAGTTCGGCCTGCACGCCCTCGCCGTCGAGGACGCCCGCAACGACCACCAGCGCCCCAAGCTCGACCGCTACCGCACGCACCTCTTCCTCTCCGCCTACGCGGTCTGCCTTGACCCCGACACCGCCGCCTTCAGCGTCGGCGAGGTCGCCGCCTTCATCACGCCCAACGCCCTGATCACCATCCGCAAGGGTCGGCACTGCGACATGGACCACGTCGTCGAGCGCTGGGACAACACCCCGGAGCTGGCCGAACACGGCGTGGGCTTCCTGGTGCACGGGCTGCTGGACTACCTGGTCGACAGCCACTTCAAGGCCGTCCAGGTGCTGGACGAGCGGATCGAGAACCTGGAGGACCTGCTCTTCGAGGACAGCCCCGAGCAGATCCAGGAGGTCCAGCGCACCTCCTACGAGCTGCGCAAGAGCCTGGTCAAGCTGCGCCGCGTGGTGCTGCCGATGCGCGAGGTGGTCAACTCCCTGCTGCGGCGCGACGTCCACGTGGTCAACGAGCCGATGATGCCGTACTACCAGGACGTCTACGACCACGTGCTGCGCGCCACCGAGTGGACCGAGTCCCTGCGCGACCTGGTCACCACGGTGATGGAGACCAACCTGACGGTCCAGGGCAACCGGATGAACATGATCATGAAGAAGGTCACCAGCTGGGCCGCGATCATCGCCGTGCCCACCGCCGTCACCGGCTTCTACGGCCAGAACGTCCCCTACCCGGGCTTCGGCACCCAGGCCGGCTTCTGGGCCTCCACCGTCATCATGATCGTGCTCTCGGTGGTGCTCTACGTGACCTTCAAGCGCCGCGACTGGGTCTGACGGCGCAGGGCGACAGCGCAGGGCGACAGCGCGGAAGGACGGCGCCGCTACGCGCGTGGGCCACGACCGCGCGATCGCGCGACCGTGGCCCACGCCGGCCGCCGGACTAGAGCGTACGCTCCAGGCGGTCGGCCATCAGCTTGACGAACCGCGACGGGTCGCTCAGCTCGCCGCCCTCGGCCAGCAGGGCCATGCCGTAGACGAGTTCGGCCGCCTCGGCGAGCGAAGCCTCCTCGGTGCCCTCCGCGCGACCGGCGTGCGCCCGGTTGAGGCCGCTGACCAGCGCGTGCGTCGGGTTGAGTTCGAGGATCCGCTTGCTCTCGGGGATCGGCTGCCCCATCGCGCGGTACATGTTCGCCAGCGCCGGGGCGACGTCGCCCGCGTCCGAGACGATGCAGGCCGGCGAGACGGTCAGGCGCGAGGAGAGGCGCACCTCCTTGACCGTGTCGCCCAGCTGCTGCGACATCCAGGAGAGCAGACCCGCGTACTCCTCCTGCTGCTTGCCGCGCTCGGTCTCGGCCTCCTTCTTCTCCTCCTCGGTGCCGAGGTCGACCTCGCCCTTGGCCACCGAGCGGAACTCCTTGCCGTCGAACGCCGGCACCGCCTCGACCCACACCTCGTCGACCGGGTCGGTGAGCAGCAGCACCTCGATGCCCTTGGCCCGGAACGCCTCCATGTGCGGGGAGTTCTCGATGGCCTGCCGGGACTCGCCGGTGAGGTAGAAGATGTGCTCCTGGCCCTCCTTCATCCGCTCGACGTACTGGGCCAGCGTGGTGGGCTGCTCCTTGCCGTCCTCGCCGTCGGCGGCGTGCGTCGTGGCGAAGGAGGAGACGCCGAGGATCGCGTCGCGGTTGTCGAAGTCGCTGAGCAGGCCCTCCTTGACGACCCGGCCGAACTCCTGCCAGAAGGTGGCGTAGCGCTCCGGGTGGGCGGACATCAGGTCCTTGACCGTGGAGAGCACCTTCTTGGCCAGGCGGCGGTGCATCAGCTGGATCTGCCGGTCCTGCTGCAGGATCTCGCGCGAGACGTTGAGCGACAGGTCCTGCGCGTCCACCACGCCCTTGACGAAGCGCAGGTAGGGCGGCATCAGCGCCTCGCAGTCGTCCATGATGAAGACGCGCTTCACATAGAGCTGGATGCCGCGCTGGTAGCCCTGCATGAACAGGTCCTGCGGCGCGTGCGCCGGGATGAACAGCAGCGCCTGGTACTCGAAGGTGCCCTCGGCCTGGAGCCGGATGACCTCCAGCGGGTCGTTCCAGTCGTGGCTGATGTGCTTGTACAGCTCGTGGTACTCGTCGTCGGTGACCTCGTCGCGCGAACGCGCCCACAGCGCCTTCATCGAGTTCAGCGTCTCGGGCTCGGCCGGGGCCTGCGCCTGGTCGGCCGACGCCTCGCCGTCCTCGCCCTGCGCGTCGGCGGCGGGCGCCGCCGGCTGCTCCACGGCCATCCGGATCGGCCAGGTGATGAAGTCCGAGTAGCGCTTGACGAGTTCCCGGATCTTCCAGGGCGAGGTGTAGTCGTAGAGCTTGTCCTCGGTGTCCTCCGGCTTGAGCCGCAGGGTGACCGAGGTGCCCTGCGGGGCGTCCTCGACGGTCTCGACGGTGTAGGTGCCCTCGCCGGTCGACGACCAGCGGGTGCCCTGGCCCTCGCCCGCGCGCCGGGTCACCAGCGTGACCTCGTCGGCCACCATGAAGCTGGAGTAGAAGCCGACGCCGAACTGCCCGATCAGGCCCTCGGCGGTGGCGGCGTTCTCGGCCTCCTTGAGCTCCTTGAGGAACTTCGCGGTACCGGAGTTGGCGATCGTGCCGATGAGCTGGACCACCTCATCGTGCGACATGCCGATGCCGTTGTCCCGCACGGTCAGCGTCCGGTCCTGCTTGTCGGCCTCGATCTCGATGTGCAGATCGGACACGTCCGCGTCGAGCGAGCCGTCCCGCAGGGCCTCCAGCCGCAGCTTGTCGAGCGCGTCGGAGGAGTTGGAGACGAGTTCACGCAGGAACACGTCCTTGTTCGAGTAGATCGAGTGGATCATCATCTGCAGAAGCTGGCGCGCTTCCACCTGAAACTCGAACGTCTCAGTCGGCATATCCGTTATTCCTTCTCAGGTCACCTGGTGTCGGGATCTGACCTGAGTACTTTAGACGAACGGGTTGTCGGGCAAACCCCTCTTCAGCAGGGAAGACGGGCAGACCGCGAGCCGACCGGGCGCGAAGTCCCGGTCGGCTCACAGCCGGTGATGGACCGCCGGGCGGCGACTACTGCGCGTACAGCCGGCCGGCGAAGCGGCGGGCGAAGCCGTCGCCGGTGTTGGCGGTGACCGTGTAGTCGTAACGGCCCGCCGCGGTGGCGGACAGCGTGCGGGTCACCGAGCCGCCCGCCGCGACGGTCACCTGCGTCGCCGAGCCGGAGCCGGCCAGGTAGGCGGCGTTGGCGTTGACGGTGAAGACGGCGGCGACGGAGCCCGCGTTGGTCAGCGTCAGGGTCAGCGTGGCGCCGTCCCGCCCGTCCACCACGGCCGCCTCGGGGTGCGCCTTGGCACTGTTCGACCAGGTCAGCACATTGCCCTGGAAGCCGCGCAGGTAGCCGTCGGGGCCGTGCAGGTCGATGTCGTAGGGGCCGCCGCCGTAGGTCTTGGCGGAGAAGTAGTCGGAGATCGAGCCGCCGGCCGCGCAGGTGTAGGGCCAGGCGGCGTAGGTCCGGTCGTTGACGGTGTAGGCCGTGAAGGCGCCGCCCAGCGGACCGCCGGAGACGGTCTTGAACCAGATCCGGCCGGTCGAGGTGTCGGTCCAGGAGGTGGTGTCGAAGACGTAGCCGAGCGCCTGCGCGGGCCGGTCGCCGGACTCCTGGCCGGGCAGCGCGCCCGCGCTGGGCACCTTGGGCGCGGGCAGGCTCTCCTCGTTGTTCGCGGCGGTGACCAGCGCGGCGGTGTTCGGCAGGTTGGTGGGAAACGCGACCGGGCTCGCCCCGAAGCTGAACGCGCTGGTCAGGTCGCCGCTCACCGAGCGCCGCCAGGCGGAGATGTTGCTGCAGGTCACACCCGTGACCAGCTCGGCGAAGCGCAGCGGCGAGGTGTGGTCGAAGGTCTGCGAGCAGACCCGTCCGCCGGTGGACCAGGGCGAGATCACCGTCATCGGCACCCGCGGGCCCATGCCGATCGGCAGGCCGCTGATGTACTCGTCGGCGGTGCCGGAGGGCGCGGTGGGCGGGGCGACGTGGTCGAAGAAGCCGTCGTTCTCGTCGAAGTTGTAGAAGACGACGGTGGAGTCCCAGGTGGCCTGGTCGCCCGCGATGGCCGACAGCACGCCGTTGACGAAGTCCGCGCCGTCGGCCGGGCGGTTGGCCGGGTGCTCGCACTGCGCGGTCGGCGCCACCACCCACGAGACGGTCGGGAAGGTGCCGGCCGCGATGTCCGCACTGATCGCCGAGGCGATGTTCGCCACCCGGGCCATGCCGTTGACGTACAGCGGGTCGTTGGTCGCGGCGTTCTTGAACTGGGTGAACCAGGCGAGCGGGTTGTCGTCGTAGTTGTCGGCCTCCTGGTAGACCCGCCAGGAGACGCCGGCGTCCTGCAGCATCTCGGGGTAGGTGGTCCAGGAGTAGCCGGCCTCGCTGTTGTCGGTGACCGGCCCGCCGCCGGTGCCGTTCGGGTCGACCATGCCGGTCCACTGGTAGAGCCGGTTCGGGTTGGTCGGGCCCTGGACCGAGCAGAAGTACTGGTCGCAGATGGTGAAGGCGTCGGCCAGCGCGTAGTGGTACGGCAGGTCGGTGCGGGTGTAGTAGCCCATGGTGTACCCGGTCTTCTCCGGGATCCAGTTGTTGTTCAGACCGCCGTTCCAGGCACCGTGGGTGCCGCTCCACGAGTGGTCGAGGTCCTCCACCTGCTGGGCGTCCGTCAGTGCGGTGTTCAGGTGCCAGGGCAGCAGGATGCTGCCGCCGCCGGCCGAGCCCTTGGTGTTCTGGCTCCAGACGTTGGAGCCCTTCGGGAAACGCAGCAGCGAGGTGTCGGCGTAGCCGCGCACCCCCGACAGGGTGCCGTAGTAGTGGTCGAAGGAGCGGTTCTCCTGCATCAGGATCACGACGTGCTTGACCGAGGAGAGCGAACCGCTCCCGGTGCTCGCGGCCATGGCTCGGCGCACCGACCCTGGGAGCACGCCGAGCGCGCTGCCCGCACCGATGGCGGCGGCTGAACCGAGCAGGGCGCGGCGGGAGATCGGGGACATCCGGGGACCTTTCTTCGCGGTGGAGGACTACCGAGAAAGGTCGTGCAGCGGCAGGGAACTTGGCTGGACAACTTCCCTGTACGGCAGATGAATCGGAGGCGACGAACCACCATGACGATCTTTCATCTTCAGGCCGCGGCAGGCCGGAACGGCCGTTACTCTGTCCCGACACGACCACGAGAAGAGGCCGAGGATGTCGGACACGGACTGGATGAGGCACAAGCCGGAGGATGACGACCGACCGGCCGTCGATCTGCGGATGGAGGTCCCGCATTCGGCCCGGGTCTACGACTACCTCATCGGCGGCAAGACCAACTTCGAGGCGGACCGGGTGGCCGCCCACGCCTCGGTCGAGGCCTGGCCGGCCCTGCCCGTCTCGATGCGGACCACCCGCACCTTCATGCAGCGCGCCGTGCGCCACCTGACCGAGCAGTACGGGGTCCGCCAGTTCCTGGACATCGGCACCGGCATCCCCACCTCGCCCAACGTGCACGAGATCGCCCAGGCCATCGCCCCCGAGACGCGGGTCGCCTACGTCGACAACGACCCGATCGTGCTGACCCACGCGCGGGCCCTGATGTCGAGCACCCCGCAGGGCCGCACCTGCTACCTGGACGCCGACCTGCGCGACGTCGACTCGATCATCGGCTCGGCGCAGCTGCGCGAGGTGCTGGACCTGAGCCGCCCGGTGGCACTGTCACTGATCGCGATCGTGCACTTCGTGCTCGACCGGGACGACCCGCAGGGCATCGTGCGCCGGCTCATGGACCAGCTCGCCCCGGGCAGCTTCCTCGCCCTGACCGTCTTCACCGGCGACACCGACCCGGTGGGCGTGGGCGGGGTCAGCCGCGAGTACAACGCGCGCGGCATCCCGCTCCAGGTCCGGGACAAGGCGGAGGCGACCGCCTTCTTCGACGGCTACGAGCTGCTCGACCCCGGGGTGGCCCTGGTCCACCAGTGGCGGCCGGACCCGGGCGCGGCCCCGGTGCGCGACCAGGACATCGCGATGTACGGCGGCGTGGCCGTCAAACGCGGCTGACGTCAAACGCGGCTGACGTCAAACGCGGCTGACCTGCTCGTCACCGGAGCGCTTCGCCTTCTCACGACGGCGCCGCGCACGCCCGTCCCGGCCCACCCGCTCGCCGCGGATCAGCCGACGCAGCCGGCCGAACCGGGAGAACCGCTCCCGGTCGGCCGCCGAGGCCCGGTCCAGCTCCTCCATCAGGCGCCGCGAGCGGTGGTCCAGGTCCAGCTCGTCGAGGATCCGGTCGACCTCGGCCAGCAGCGAGCCGTGCAGCTGCCAGGCCTTGGGGTGCTCCTGGACGCGCCGCAGCAGCAGCTGGGCGACCCGGTCCCGGCTGGCCCAGGCCGCGGTCAGCTCCTCGGCCAGCCGGTTCTCGGCCTGCTGCGCGTCACTGCTGACCTGCGTGGTCACCAGGACCGCGAAGCTGACCAGGGCGTTGCCGATGTGCTCCAGCAGCTCCTCCAGCTCCACGGCGACCTCGGGCGGGAAGAGGCGTTCGCCCACCTCGCGCCGCTTGGCCAGGTCGGTCAGCGAGCGGGCCAGCACCCGGACCACGACCACGCAGATCTCCAGGGTGTCCAGCCCGGTGCGCAGCACTATCCGCGAGAGCCGGCCCTCGGTGATCCGCGGGTTCAGCCGCAGGCTGTCCTCGGCCTGGCGCAGCGCCGCGTCCACGTCCGCGATCGCCTGGTCGAGCCGGCGGGCCTCGTGCAGCCGCTCGGCGGCGCGCGCGACCGGGATCGGCTCGCCGAGTTCCTCACCGATCCGCAGCAGCAGGTGGCGGGCGCGGCGGGCCAGGTCCTCGATCGACTCGCCGGCCGTGTCCACCCACACCGGCGGGGCGAACACCAGGTTGAAGAGCAGCCCGACCACCGCCCCGACCAGCGTCTCCAGCACCCGGTCCCAGGCCTGGGAGGCCAGCCTGGTCACCCCGAGCACCAGCATCGCGCTGATCGCGACCTCGTTGACGAACTCGTCCACCCGCACGAAACGCCCGATGGTCAGCGCGGCCAGGATGATCAGCCCCAGGCTCCACCAGCTCAGCCCCATCACCGAGCTGAACCCGATGGCGATCACCACGCCCACCACGACCGAGTTCACCCGGCGGACGCCGGTGGTGAGGGTGGCGTACAGGGTGACCTGCACGACGAGCAGGGCGGTGAGCGGCGCGGTCAGCGGTGCCGGCTCGCTGCTCACCTGCAGCGCGACGACATAGGCGAGGGTCGCCGCCACCGTCGCACGCACCGTCTGCACCACCGCCGGATCGCGCAGCCCGCGCCGGACGATCCCTGTCACTTCCTCACTCACACCGGGCATCCCCTCCTTCTTCCACCGGGAAGCGACGCCGACACCGGCGAAAACCGCAGGTGCCACCATTGGGGGGCGCGGGCGGGTGTACCGGGGAGCCCCGGGCGTCACGTCTCGCGCAGCGGCCGGTACTCCTCCTCCGTCACCCCGAAGGTCCAGGCCACCCCGGCACGCGCCGTGCGGATGCGCGGCGGCACCCGCAGCCAGTAGGTCCGGCTGCTGCCATCGGGCTCGGGCGTCGAATTGACCACTTCCACCATCACCACCGGTTCGTCGCCCGGCAGTTGGATCCGCCAGAGCACCCCGGTCCCGTCCCGGTGCAGCGGCTCGGCGCCGGTCTCGGCCAGGTAGCGGTCATAGCCGTAGTGCTCCAGCATCACGCGGCGCAGCTCGGCGTTCTCCTCGGCCTGGATCCGGGCGAGGGTCAGCCCGCCGAGCCCGGCCAGGAAGTCGGCGGGCACCGGCATGCCCCGCCAGACGTGCAGGGCGAAGCCGTCCGGATAGGCGAGCGCGGGGCCGTCCACGCGGTCCAGCCGCCCGGCCTCGTCGCGGTGCAGCTCGGTGGGGCGCTCGGTGAGCAGCACCACCTGGGCGTAGGGCCACCACCAGCCGGCGGCCCGGGCCACCCCGGCCAGCGCGGACAGGGCGCCGTCACGCTCGCCGTCGAGCTGGCCGGCCGCCTCCTGGGCGGCCAGCCAGGCCGCGTCGTGCTGGCCGAGGACCGCGTCGAGCAGCGCGAGCCGGACGGCCGCCACGGCCGCCGGGACCCGCTCGCGCAGCAGCTCGGCGGCGTCGTGCTCCCCCGCCGCGCGCAGCGCCTCGTCCTCGGCCTCCTGCGCGCTGGATCCGTCCAGCAGGTCGGCCACCGCGCCCTTGATCCGTGCGGTCAACGCCTGCGTCTGCGGCCAGAGTTCAGCACCGGTCAGCGACCAGAGCGAGGCCCAGCCCGGACCGCCGAGCCGCTCGTGCGTCCGGGCCCGGCCGCGCTCCCACGGCCGGGTGCGCACCGCCTCCCGCACGCTCTCCCCCGCGCCGCCCGGCTCGGGACGCACGCCGGCCGCCGCGAGCCGCGCCGCGACCGGGGCGAAGAGCACCCCGGCCCGCTCCTCGCCCAGCCGGGCCCGCACCGCCGCGCTGCCGCCGGTGAGCAGCAGGGCGGCCGTGGTGGCCTGGAGCGGAGAGTCGAACCACAGCAGGGCCCGCGGGGCGGCCAGGCCCGCCGCCCGGTAGGCGGCCAGCACCCCCTGCTCGGCCGCCGCCCGGTCGGCCGGCCCGGTAAGGGCGGCCACCTCGCGCCAGCCGGCCGTCAGCACGGCCGGATCGGTCTCGGCGGTGCCCTGCTGAACCGTCGTCATCGCTCTTCTCCCTGGTCGGTCTCCGGCCGGTCACCGGATCGGTATCTGGGCATTCGCCGGACCGGTCTCCGGCCGGTCGCCGTGTCGGCCGCCGGATCGGCGTCCGGCCGGTCACTGGTCGCCGGCCGCTCCGGTCGGGCTGCCGCGGCGTCAGTCCGCCACCACGCGGACGGCCCCCGGCGCGTACTCGCGCTGGCGCACCACCCGGTACCAGCCCCTGGGCAGGGCGATCGCCGCGTGCTCCTCGTGCACCACCCGGCCGCCCTCGGGCAGGTGCAGCCACGCGGCCCCGAACGCCCCCGGCTCGCGCAGCAGCTCGCCCGGGCCGACCACCGCGTGCGCGTGGCCGGTCACCTCGCCGAGCGCGAGCACCAGCCGGCCGCGCGCGTCCCGCTGCTGCTTCGTCAGCCCCGCCCGGCTCACCCGCTCCACCTGCTCCGCCCGCCCGGCCTCGGCCGGTGCCGCGCCCGGGGCCACCGGAACGAGCAGCACATCGCCCTGTCGGTACATGTCACGCCTCCCCGGCCGGCCGTACGGACGCCACTCGCCCGCCGTCGCACCGACCGCACCGACGCTACGGCGGGGGTCCGACAACCGGGCTGTCCTGGGCTGCTGATAGGAATGCCCTCGATCACGACGACGGACGCGCAGGGCCCTGTCCGGCACCCCACCGTCGCCCTGGTACCTCAACCACCCGACAGGAGAAGTGCCTTGTCCACGATCAGCGGCCACCTCACCGCCTTCCACGGCCTGCCCGTCTTCGACCACACCGCGACCCTGTCCGAGGAGTCCGAGGCGGCCGAGCTGCCCGCCGCCGCGGACGCGGCCTGGAAGATCGGGCTCGACTACGACTCCGAGCTGTCCTTCGAGGAGGCCTGGCAGGCCTTCCTGGACAGCGTCGACACCACCGGGGTGCGGGCCGTCGTGATCGGCAACTGGTGGGGCGACGACTACGACCCGCTCACCCGCCCGCTCGCCGCCATCGTGGCCGCCGCCGGTCAACTGCCCGCGCTCCAGGCGCTGTTCATCGGCGACGTGGTCGGCGAGGAGTGCGAGCTGTCCTGGCTGCAGATGACCGACATCACGCCCGTGCTGGAGTCCTTCGCGCAGCTGGAGGAGCTGGTGGTGCGCGGCGCCTCGGCCGGCTACGGCCCCTCGGACCCGCCGCTGTCGCTGCGCCCACTGCGGCACGAACGACTGCGCGCGCTGCGCTTCGAGGCCGGCGGCCTGCCCGGCTCGGTGGTCCGCTCCGTGACCGCCTGCGAGTTCCCCGCCCTGGAGCGGCTCGAACTCTGGCTCGGCGTCGAAGAGTACGGCGGCGACGCGACCATCGCCGACCTCGCACCGCTGCTGGCCGGCGCCGGGCTGCCCGCGCTGCGCCATCTCGGCCTGGAGAACAGCGAGTTGCAGGACGAGATCGCCGCCGCCGTGGCCGGCGCACCGGTGGTCGCCCAACTCGACGGGCTGAGCCTGGCGATGGGCACGCTCACCGACGAAGGTGCCACCGCCCTGCTCGAAGGCCAGCCGCTCACCCACCTGAGCACCCTCGACCTGCACCACCACTTCCTGACGGAGGCGATGGTCGAGCGGCTGCGCACCGAACTGGAGCCGGCCGGGGTGGCCGTCGACCTCTCCGAGCAGGAGACGCCGGACGAGTACAACGGCGAGACCTGGCGCTACACCGCCAACGCCGAGTAACGGAAGCGACCATGGCACCCCCGCACCTGACCGTCCTGGGCGTCCCCGGCCACCGGCGCGTCGAGCTGTTCCGCACCGCCGCCCTGGCCGCCGGCCTGCCCGAGCCCGCCGTGCTGCCCTGGGCGGACGTGCTGCGCGGCGAGTTCCGGCTCACCCCGGGCACGCTGCTGCGCATCGACTCGCCCGGCGAGGACGAGGCCGTCGACCGGCTGCTGCGCGGCCCGGCGCTCGGCCCCGGCTTCGCCGCCACCCGGGTGGAGGGCACCGCGGCCTGGTACCGGGGGTTCACCGCCGCACTGGAGCAGGTGGCACTGGCCGTCCAACGGACGCCCGGCGCCGCCCTGCTGGGCGATCCGGAGGAGATCGCCACGATGTTCGACAAGCGCCGCACGCACCGGCTGCTGGAAGCGCACGGGGTGCCGGTCCCCGCCGCGCTGGACCAGTCGGCGGGGCCCCTGCAGGGTTGGGCGGACCTCAAGGAGCGGCTGGCGGCGGCCGGGCTGCGCCGGGTGTTCGTCAAACCCGCGCACGCCTCCTCGGCCTCCGGGGTGCTCGCCCTGGAGTTCGGCCCGCGCGGGCGGTTGCAGGCCACCACCTCGGCGCAGCTCGCCGACGGCGAGCTGCACAACTCGCTGCGGGTGCGCCGCTACACCGCCGAGCGGGAGATCGCCGCCGTCGTCGACCTGCTGGTCCCCGACGGGCTGCAGGTCGAGCGGTGGATCCCCAAGGCGACCCAGCGGGGCCGGGCGGCGGACCTGCGGGTGGTGGTGGTCGCCGGGCGGGCCACCCACGCCGTGGTCCGCACCAGCGGCAGCCCGATGACCAACCTCCACCTAGGCGGCGCCCGCGGCGACCTGCCGGAGGCCCGCGCGGCGGCCGGCCGCCGCTGGCCGGAGCTGCTAGCGGTCTGCGAGCGCGCCGCCGCCTGCTTCCCGCACGCCCCCATGGTCGGTGTCGACCTGCTGCCCGCCACCGGCTGGCAGCGCCACTTCGTCGGCGAGGTCAACGCCTTCGGCGACCTGCTGCCGCGGCTGACCGGCCTGACCGAGGGGCCCGCCGTGGGGCTCGACACCTACGGCGCCCAGGTCGCCGCGCTGCTCGCCCGCTGACTCCCCTGCCCGTCCTCCCCTTCCATCGAACGTCCCGGCCCCGGAGCTCCCCATGCACCATCAGATACCCGACATGAACGCCGTCCTGCCCGGTCATGACCTGCTCCTGGTCACCCTGGACACCCTGCGCTTCGACGTGGCGCAGGAGTTGGCCGCCGCGGGCCGGATCCCCAATCTCGCCGCCGTGCTGCCCGGTGGCCGGTGGGAACAGCGACACTCCCCCGGCAGCTTCACCTACGCGTCCCACCAGGCCATCCTGGCCGGCTTCCTGCCCACCCCGGCGTCGCCCGACGGCCCGCATCCGCGCCTGTTCGCCGCCCGGTTCGCCGGCTCGGAGACCACCGAGTCGCGCACCTGGGTCTTCGACGCGCCCGACCTGCCCGCCGCACTGGCCGGGGCCGGCTACCGCACGGTCTGCATCGGCGGGGTCGGCTTCTTCAACCGGCAGGGGCCGCTCGGCTCGGTGCTGCCGAACCTGTTCCAGGAGGCCTACTGGGAGCCGGAGTTCGGCGTTCCGTCGGCCACCTCCTTCGAGGCCCAGGTCGCCTGCGCCGAGCGGGTCTGCGCCGAACAGCCCTCCGGGCAGCCGCTCTTCCTCTTCCTCAACGTCTCGGCCCTGCACCAGCCCAACTGGTTCCACCTGCCCGGCGCCACCCGCGAGCACGGCGACAGCCGGGCCAGCCACGCGGCTGCGCTGGAGTACGTCGACCGGCACATCGGGCGGCTGTTCGCGGCGATGAGCCGGCAGCGGCCGTGCTTCGCGATCGTCTGCTCCGACCACGGCACCGCCTACGGCGAGGACGGCTACACCGGCCACCGGATCGGCCACGAGGTGGTCTGGACCGTCCCCTACGCGCACTTCACCCTCCCCGCCGCCCAGGAGGCCACAGCCCGATGACCACACCGCTCACCCTCCTCCCGCCAAGTACTCCTGACGTTCCGTCAGCCGATTCCCCCTACCAGTCCTACGTCTACGCCTACCCGCACAAGACCGCCTACCGGAAGCTGGACCCGCGCCCGGCGCTGCGCGAGCTCTGGGCCGGCGAACCGCAGCACGCGCTCTCGCTCTACCTGCACATCCCGTTCTGCGAGGTGCGCTGCGGCTTCTGCAACCTGTTCACCCGGATCGGCAGCCCGGACGGCCTGACCACCGCCTACCTGGACGCGCTGGACCGGCAGGCCGCCACCGTGCGCGAAGCACTGGACGCCGACGCGAACTTCGCACTGGCCGCCTTCGGCGGCGGCACGCCCACCTATCTCACCGCTGCCGAGCTAGAGCGCCTCTTCGACCTCACCGAGCGGCGGATGGGCGTGGACCTGCGCGCGGTGCCGCTCTCGGTCGAGGCCTCGCCGGACACCGCGACCGCCGACCGCCTCGACGTGCTGGCCGCGCGCGGCACCACCCGGCTCAGCCTGGGCGTGCAGTCGTTCCTGGACGAGGAGGCGAAGTCCGCCGTCCGCCCGCAGAAGCGGGCCGCCGTGGAGGCGGCACTGGAGCGGATCCGCGCGGCGGGCTTCCCGGTGCTGAACATCGACCTGATCTACGGCATCGACGGTCAGACGACGGCCAGTTGGCTGCGCTCGCTGGATGCCGCGCTGGCCTGGCAGCCGGAGGAGCTCTACCTCTACCCCCTCTACGTGCGCCCGCTGACCGGCCTGGGACGGCGCGCCGCCGAGGCCGCCACCTCGGCCGGCTGGGACGCCCAGCGGCTCGCGCTCTACCGGGCCGGCCGCGACCATCTGCTCGCCTACGGCTACCAGCAGGTCTCGATGCGGATGTTCCGCCGACTGGACTCGCCCGACGCGGGCAGCAGCGAGTACAGCTGCCAGACCGACGGCATGGTGGGCCTGGGCTGCGGCGCCCGCTCCTACACCTCGAAGCTGCACTACTCCTTCGACTACGCGGTGGGGGCGAGCGAAGTCCGCGGCATCATCGACGACTTCGTGTCGACCACCGACTTCGCGCACGCCGAGGTAGGCCGGCCCATGACCCTCGCCGAGTCCCGGCGCCGCCATCTGATCCGGTCGCTGCTGCAGGCCCAGGGCATGGAGATCGCCGACTACCGGCGCCGGTTCGGCAGCACTCCGGCCGAGGATTTCGCCGCCGAGCTGGCCGCCCTGGACGGACACGGACACCTTGCCGACGTGCCGGGGTGGTTGCGGCTGACCCCCGAGGGCCTGGCACACTCCGACGCGATCGGCCCCGCGCTCTTCTCGGCCGAGGTGCGCGCCGACATGGCCTCGTACCAGGCGAAGTGATGGGCCGTCAGCCGATTGACCTCGGCCTGCCCCGGCGCCCCGGGGCCGTCGAGCCCCTGGACCTGACCATCCTCTACCGCGGCCCGCTCGCCTCCTGCGACTACGACTGCCCGTACTGCCCGTTCGCCAAGCGGCGCGACACCCCCGAGCAGCTGCGCGCCGACCGGGCGGCCCTGGCGCGCTTCGCCGGCTGGGCAGCCGCGGCCGGGCAGCAGGGCGACACCCTCGCCCTGCTCTTCACCCCCTGGGGCGAGGGCCTGGTGCGCTCCTGGTACCGCGACACGCTCGCCCGGCTGAGCCGGCTGCCGCACATCCGGCGGGTGGCCATCCAGACCAACCTGAGCTGCCGCACCGACTGGCTGGCCGAGGCCGACCTGGACACCCTGGCACTGTGGACCACCTACCACCCGGGGCAGGTCGACCACGACCGCTTCCTGACCAAGTGCCGGGAGCTGACCGCGCGCGGCGTGCGGTACAGCGTGGGCGTGGTCGGCGAGCCCGAACACCTCGCGGCGGCCCGGCGGTTGCGCACCGAGCTGCCGGGCGGGGTCTACCTGTGGATCAACGCCGCCGAGGGCCGCACCTACACCGACGCCGAGGCCGGGCAGTGGACGGAGCTGGACCCGCTGTTCGGCTACAGCCGCGAGCCGCACGCCAGCGCCGGCCTGCCCTGCCGCACCGGCGCCTCGGTGGTCTCGGTGGACGGTGACGGCACGGTGCGGCGCTGCCACTTCGTCCGCGAGGAGCTGGGCAACCTCTACGACGGCTCCTACCGCACCGCGCTGCGGCCCCGCCCCTGCCCGCTGGCGGTCTGCGACTGCCACATCGGCTATGTGCACCTGGAGTCGCTGCCGCTGTACGACGTCTTCGCGGGCGGCGTGCTGGAGCGGATCCCGGCCCGGGAGGAGCATGGTGAATAAGCGCTTGCTTAGCTCTGGACAAGCGGCCCGCGGCGGTGTTGGCTGAGCGGCGAGGAGCTACCCGCGAGTAAGGAGTGCGAGTGCGCGCGATCCAGATCACCGAGTTCGGCGGCCCGGAGGTCCTGCAGGTCGTCGACCTGCCGGATCCCGGGGCACAGCCGGGGCACCTGCTGCTCGACGTCTCGGCGGCCGGGGTGAACTACGCGGACACGCACGCCGTCGAGGACTCCTACCTGTCCCGGAGCACGCTGCCGATGGTGCCCGGCGCCGAGGTGGTGGGGCGCACCGCCGAGGGGCGGCGGGTGGTCGCGCTCGCCGACGGCGGCGGGTACGCGCAGCGGGCGCTGGTGGCGAAGGCGATGGCGCACGACGTGCCCGAGGAGGTCACCGACGGGCAGGCGCTGGCGCTGGTGGTGCAGGGACTCACCGCCTGGCACCTGCTGCGGACCAGTGCCCGGATCGCGCCGGGCGAGTCGGTGGTGGTGCACGCCGCCGCCGGCGGCACCGGGTCGCTGGCCGTCCAGCTCGCCAAGGAGTTCGGTGCGGGGCGGGTGATCGCCACCGCCTCGTCCAAGGAGAAGCGGGAGCTGGCGCTGGAGTTGGGCGCCGACGTGGCGATCGAGGCCCCCTCCGACGGAGCGGGCCTCAAGGAGGCGCTGATCGAGGCGAACGGCGGCGCCAAGGTCGACATCGTCCTCGAAATGACCGGCGGCCCGGTCTTCGACGCCTCGCTCGCCGCGCTCGCCCCGTTCGGCCGACTGGTCAGCTACGGCATGGCCTCGCGGGTGGCGCCCACCCCGGTGACGGCGGCGGCGCTGATGGGCCGCTCCCGGGCGGTGGTCGGCTTCTGGCTGATGCACTGTGTCGGGCGCCCCGGCATGTTCCGCGAGCCGATGGCCGAGCTGTTCGCGATGACCGCCGACGGCCGCCTCAAGCCGCAGGTCGGCGGCGTCTACCCGCTGACCGAGGCAGCCCGCGCCCACACCGACCTGCGGGCCCGCCGCACCTTCGGCAAGCTCCTGCTGGACCCGAGCCGCTAGCCGCTGGCCGCTGCCGTTTCACGGCCCCCGCCCTACTGCCCCCCGCCTCACGGCCCGCCGTCGGCCGCGTACTCGTCGAGGCGGCGGGCCAGGGCGCGGACCAGATCGCGCAGGGCGGCGGGGTGTTCGACGACGAACGGGCGGTCCAGGGCGGCGAGCAGCGGTGGGATCCAGTCCAGCCGCTCGGCCCGCAGCCGGACCCGGACCCAACCGGTGTCCCCGTCACTGCCACTGCCACTGCCACCGTCCCCGTCACCGCCGCCATCAGCGAGCGGCGTCACGGTGGCGAGGCCGGCCGGCAGCCGGGTGCGCAGGTGGGCGAGGTCGGCGCGGACCCGCAGAGACACCTCGTGGGTCCAGGGTGTCCGTGCGAGGCCCTCCAGCACGGTGGCCACCGGGTCGAACCCGGCCGGGACGACGAACGCACCCGGCTGCACGGCCAGAGCGGTGATCCGGTCCAGCCGGAAGGTGCGCACCTCGCCGCTCACCGAGTCGGCGCCGGTCAGGTACCACCGTCCGGCGTGCGCGACCAAGCCGTACGGCCGGACCGTGCGGTCACCGGCCCGCCCCTGCCGATCGGTGTAGCCGATCGCCACCGGCCGCTGATCGCGTGCCGCCTCGGCCAGTTCGAGCAGCACCCGCGCCTCGGGAGCGGTGCGGGTGTCCGGCCGCGCCGTGAAGTCGACCGTCTCCAGCAGCGCGTCCAGCCGCCGCGCCAGGGGCTTGGGCAGGACCCGGCGCAGCTTCGCCGCGGCGCTCTCGCCCGCCGCGGCAGACCCGACCGACGACCCCCGGCCGCCGGCCAGCAGCCCGAGCAGCACGGCCAGCGCCTCCTCGTCGGTGAGCATCAGCGGGGGCATCCGGTAGCCGGCGGCGAGCCGGTAGCCCCCGTGCCGACCGCGCACCGAGTCGACGGGCACGCCGAGGTCCAGCAGGTGGCCGACGTAGCGGCGCACGGTGCGTTCGTCCACGCCCAGGCGCGTGGCCAGGTCGGGGACGGTGCGCAGGCCGCCGCCCTGCAGGATCTCCAGCAGGGCGAGCACCCGGGCGGTCGAGGTGGTCACCCGGGAAAGTCTGCCGCAGATACCGGGCGGATCCTGTCCGGTATTGCTCCTAGCGTGGGGAAGGCGCCGACATCCGGCGTGCGTCCCGCGACAGGAAGCCCGTCATGAACTTCGTCTCGATCCGCATCATCACCCACGACGTCGCCCGCCTGGTCGGGTTCTACGAACAGGTCACCGCCGTCCCGGCGCGCTGGTCGACCCCCGACTTCGCGGAGCTCGTCACGCCGGTCTGCACCCTGGCGATCGCGAGCAACCGCACGGTGGCCCTGTTCGGCGCCGGCTCCGCCGAGCCCGCCGCCAACCGCACGGTGATCACCGAGTTCCGCGTCGCCGACGTCGACGCGCAGTACGAACGCCTGGTGCGCCTGGACTGCGCGTTCGTCCAGCAGCCGACCACGATGCCCTGGGGCAACCGTTCGCTGCTCTTCCGGGACCCCGACGGGAACCTGATCAACTTCTTCACGCCCGTCACCGCCGAGGCCGTGCAGCGCCAGGAGCGACCGGAGCGATAGGGCGCCCGGTGGCTCCGTCAGTCGGACGTGCCACCGGTGTCGGGGACCGGGTCGGGGACCGGGTCGGGGACGGTCTCCAGGACCGCCTCGACATCGACCTCGACGTCGACCAGGTTGCTCACCACCACCCCGCCCCGGTCCACCACGTCGTTCCAACTCACGCCGAAGTCCTGGCGGTTGATCCGGGTGGTGGCCGCGAATCCGGCGCGCCGCCGGGGGCCGAGGTCGCGCCCGCCCTCCCACCACGGGGTGTCCCACTGCCCCAGGTAGGCCACGTCGAAGGTGACCGGACGCGTCACCCCGCGGATGGTGAGCTCGCCCGTGACCTCGAACCCGCTCGCGCTCACCTGGTGGACCCGCGAGCCGACGAAGGTCCAGGTCGGGAAGTGCTCGACGTCGAAGAAGTCGGCGCTGCGCAGATGCGCGTCCCGCTCGGGCGCGCCGGTGTACACCTGGGTGGCGTCGATCGTCGCCTCGATCCGCGCCTGCTCCGGATCGTCCGGGTCGACCTCCAGGAAACCCCGTACGTTCTTCAGCTGACCGCGTACGTAGGTGACCATCATGTGTCTGGCGCGGAACTCCGCACCGGTGTGGCTGGGCTCGAAGAACCAGGTCGTGGTGGCCATGGCAGCTCCCTGAACAGCGGTGCCGGTGTCCCCCTCAGCCAGCCTAGGACGAAGCCGGCGCGCGGTCGTCCGCACGGGCCGCCGCCCACCCGGCAGAGTCCGCGGGAGGGGCCCTGGCCGCCCGCCGGACTGGCAGCACCGCCACGGCCGGGCCAGGCTGGTGGGGACAGGCCAGAGCCGAGGAGGCAGCCATGACCGGCGCATCGATCCCGGGAATCGACCCCACCGCCGTGCCCAGCGGCGACGGCTGCGCGGAGTGCCTGGCCGGTGGCGGCTGGTGGTTCCACCTGCGGCGGTGCGCGGCCTGCGGCCACATCGGCTGCTGCGACTCCTCGCCCGCCCAGCACGCGACGAAGCACGCGCGCCAGGCCGGCCACCCGTTCCTGGCCAGCTTCGAACCCGGGGAGGAGTGGTTCTGGAACCTGGAGACCAACGAGTACTACGAGGGCCCGGCACTCGCCTCCCCCACCGCCCACCCGGCCACCCAGCCGACCCCGGGCCCGGCCGGCAAGGTCCCCGCCAACTGGCAGGAACTCCTGCACTAGAGCTGCACCAGAGCATCACCGGCGCACTGCGCGCGGGTGACGGACTTCGGCCCTCACACCACCAGCGGCCGGTCCGCCGGCGTGATCGGCGCCGGCAGGGCGGTGGCACCGGTCAGGTAGCGGTCCACGGCGGCTGCCGCCGCGCGGCCCTCGGCGATCGCCCAGACGATCAGCGACTGTCCGCGCCCCGCGTCACCGGCCACGAAGACGCCGTCCACCTGGGTGGCGAACCCGTGGTCCCGGGCGAAGGTCCCCTCGGGGGTGAGGTCCAGCGCCAGTTCGCCGAGCAGCGGGCTGTCCGGCTCCGGGCCGCAGAAGCCGAGCGCGATCAGCACCAGGTCGGCCGGGATCGCCTGGTGGGTGCCGGGGCGCGGCCGGCGGTCGGCCGGTTCGGCCTCGGCCAGGTGCAGTGCGGCGACGTGGCCCTGCGGGTCGCCCGACAGGCGCAGCGTGGCGGCGGAGAAGATCCGCGCATCCGCCCCCGCCACCGGCGAGGCTCCGGGCGCGTCGGCCACCGGTGCGTCCCAGGCCTGCCGGGAGCCGTCGCGGGAGCTGTCACGAGGACCGTCGGAGCCGTCGCAGCCGCAGGTCAGGGCCTGGGCCTCCTCGTGCGAGGCGGTCAGCCGGTAGGTCTTGGGGTGGACGGGCCAGGGCTGCTCGGCGGTGCGCCGCTCGCCCGGGCGCGGGTTGATGTCGAGCTGGGTGACCCCGGCGGCGCCCTGGCGCAGCGCGGTGCCCAGGCAGTCGGCGGCGGTGTCGCCGCCGCCGACGATCACGACCCGCTTGTCCCGGGCGCTGATCGCGGGGGCGGCGAAGTCGCCCTCCAACACCCGGTTGGCCAGCGGCAGGTACTCCATCGCCTGGTGGACGCCGCGCAACTCGCGCCCAGGCACCGCCAGTTCGCGCCAGCAGGTAGCACCGACCGCGACCACCAGAGCGTCGTGGCGGGCCCGCAGCTCGGCGGCCGAGAGGTCGGCGCCGACCGTGACGCCGGGGTGGAACTCGGTTCCCTCCAGGCACATTTGGTTCAGCCGCCGGTCCAGCAGTCGCTTCTCCAGCCGGAAGCCGGGGATGCCGTAGCGCAGCAGTCCGCCGATCCGGTCGGCCCGCTCGTACACCGCCACCCGGTGTCCGGCCCGGGTCAGCTGCTGGGCGCAGGCGAGGCCGGCCGGCCCGGAGCCGACGATCGCCACGCTGCGGCCGGAGGGCCCGGGCGGGGCCAGCGGGCGCTCGCAACCCAGCTGCCAGGCCTGCTCGGCGATGGCGGCCTCGATGCTCTTGATGGTGACCGGCTCGGAGTCGATGGCCAGCACGCAGGCGCTCTCGCAGGGCGCCGGACACAGGCGCCCGGTGAACTCCGGGAAGTTGTTGGTCGCGAGCAGCCGTTCCGCCGCGGCCTGCCAGTTGTCGCGGTAGACCAGGTCGCTCCAGTCCGGGATGAGGTTGCCCAGCGGGCAGGCGTCGTGACAGAAGGGGATGCCGCAGTCCATGCAGCGTCCGGCCTGGCGGCCGACGAGCGGCAGCAGGCGCTGACCCGCGTAGACCTCGTTGACCTCGTTCCAGTCGGCGACCCGCTCGGCGGCCGAACGACGGGGCCAGGTCTGGCGCGGGGTGGTCAGGAAGCCCTTCGGATCGGCCATCGGCCGCCTCCGTCACATCCGCCGCATCGGTCGCGCCCGGCATCGGCGCGCGCCCTCGTCTGGCCACTTTATGCCCGTTTCGCCGGATGTAAAAGCGGCAGCAGAACCGCGTGCACCCCCGTCCAGCGGCGCGCTGCACGCGCTGCAGGCGCTTGACGAACGCGGGTGGCGCGATGGCCTTCTCCTCCGCTCTACGCTCCGCCTCGCACGACCGTGGGGCCCGCCGGTGCGACAGCACCGACGGGCCCACCACGTCGTGTCAGCCGACGCGCAGGGTCAGCGCCGCTGTGTGCAATTTGCCCGGCGGTCCCGATCGGTGCTCGCCGCGAGGATACCCCTGCGGGGTTCCGGTATCCCGTCGGGCAAACGCGCGCCGTCGCCGAGGCCTGCCGACGACGGAGCCCGCCGTCAGCGAGCCGCGTGCGCGGGCCGGGCCGCGGTCAGCACCGGCGCCAGCGCCCCGTCACGCAGCCGCCCCACCAGCGGAACGGCGACGCGCCCCAGGAACCAGCTCGCCAGGAAGGCCACCGGCAGGGCGAGCAGCGCCGCGCCGATGACATCGTGCGGGTAGTGGTCGCCGAGGTAGACCCGGGTGAAGCCCTCGAAGAAGGCGAAGCCGGTGGCGATCGCCGCGAGCCGCCGGTCGAGCAGCCACAGGGCCGCGACGGTGGCGAAGGCGGTGGTGCTGTGGCCGCTGGGGAAGGCGTAGTCGGTGCGCACCGGGCAGGAGTCGACGAAGTAGGCGTGCGGCAGCGAGTAGCACGGCCGCACCTCGGCGACCAGCTTCTTGGCCACCTCGGCCACCGCGAAGGCGAAGCCGACCGCGATCGGCGCGGCCAGGGCGAGGGTCATGGTGCGGTCGTCCCGGCGGCGGGCGTTCCACCAGCCCAGCAGCATCAGGACGGCGAACACTGCCAGGCCCGCGTTGGTCCACAGGTCGAGCGGGGTGTTGAGCCACTTGGTGTCGCGCGCGAAGCCGGTGACGGAGGTGAACAGCGAGCCGTCGATACCGGAGCCGTCGAAGGCGAGGTGGGCCGCGGGGTGGACTGTCGTCAAGGTGGGGCTCTCTCCGGGTCGGTGCGGCGCGCCGTCGGATTCGCCGAGCCCGCTGGCCTGGCAGACTCGGCAGCGAGCCTCCTTCTACACTGCCGTAGAAGTACTACAGGACTGTAGACACTATACGAGAAGGTGACCACCGGGTGAACTCCAGGCAAGCGGCGGGGGCTTCGGGCGAGCGAAGACCGGTGGGCGCCCTGGAGGCCGAGGTCCTGGCCCAGCTCCAGTCGGCCGGTGCGCCGCTCACCGCGGGCGAGGTCCTGACCCGCCTCGGCAGCGCCCTGGCGTACTCCACCGTGGTCACCGTGCTGACCAGGATGCGCGACAAGGGGCTGCTCACCCGCACCAAGCAGGGCCGCGCCTACGCCTACGCCCCCGTCACCGACACCCACGGCCTCACCGCCCGCCGGATGCGCCGGGCCATGGAGTCCGACCCCGACCGCAAGGCCGTGCTCAGCCGCTTCGTCGACGACCTGTCACCGGACGACGAGGCACTGCTGCGCCGGCTCCTCGGCGTCGAAGAGCCGCCCGGGCAGTGAGCCCGGCGCCCGGCCCCGCGCGCTGATCCGACACGAACCGCCGGCCAGGGCCTACCGTGGTCCGGTGCCGGCCGGACGCGCTCTCTGACGTGCCGACGTGCCGACGTTCCGACGTGCACCGACGTGCCGACGTACCGAGGAGAGGGCCGCCCATGGAGTTCCTGGTCGACATGGTCACCACCGTCCCCGCGGGGACGTCCGAGGAGACGGTGACCCGGATCCGGGCCGAGGAGTCCGCCCGGTCAGAAGAACTCGCCGCCCAGGGCAGCCTGTTGCGGCTGTGGCGGCCACCGCTCGCCCCCGGCGAGTGGCGCACCTGGGGCCTGTTCAGCGCGCCGGACGAGGAGCGGCTGGAGGAGCTGCTCGCCTCGATGCCGCTGCGGGTGTGGCGCCAGGACACCGTGACGCCGCTCTCCCCGCACCCGAGCGACCCGGCCGCCTCCTACGGGAGCCCCCGATGACCACCACTCCGGCCGCCGAGGCGGTCCTGCGCGGCGTGCTCGACCGCTGGAAGGCAGCCGTCGACGCGCACGAACCGCACCAGGTCGCCGCCCTCTTCACCCCGGACGCGGTCTTCCAGGGCCTGCACCCCTACAGCGTCGGTCCACAGGGCGTCGCCGAGTACTACGCCTCCCAGCCCCTCGGCATGACGGCCGCCTACCGGATCCTGGAGACCAGGCAGCTCACCGAGGACCTCGTACTCGGCTACCTGAGCGTCGACTTCGCCTTCACCGACCGCCCCACCCTGGGCATCTGGCTCAGCGTGCTGGCCCAGCGCGCGGAGGACGGCACCTGGCGCCTGGCCCACTACCAGGTCTCCCGGCTCGACTGAGCCACCCGGCCGCGCCTTCCGGCGCATCACCCCAGCTGCTCCCGCAGGCCGTCCAGGGCCGCGAGCAGGGCGGGCCAGGCGGGGGTGTGCGGGTCGATCAGGGTGAAGTGGCCGGCGCCGGGCAGCTCGACCAGGGTCGGTGCCGGGCCGGCCGCCCGGGCGCGCTCGGCGAAGATCCGGCTCAGCTCGACCGGGACCCGCTCGTCGGCGGCGCCGTGGAGCAGGGTGGTCGGGACGGTGAGCGGGAGCAGCTGCGCGGGGTCGGCGAGGGCGTAGCGGCCGGGCAGTTCGGCCGCCCGGCCGCCCATCATCGCGGTGGTGGCGTCCTCGCCCAGCTTCCATGCGTCGCACTCGGTCAGGCAGGAGCAGGCGGCCAGTGCCAGGACGGCGTCCGGGGTGCGGTCGGTGTGCCACGGGGAGTCGGCGGGCAGGTGCGGGCGGGCGGCGGTCCACAGCGCGAAGTGGCCGCCGGCCGAGTGGCCGACCAGGACGACGGGCAGGCCCGCCCACTCCGGCTGCGCCGGCTCGCCCGCGCCGGTGGCCAGCAGGTCGATGGCGGCGGCGATGTCGTCGAAGATCTCCGGGAACCCGGCGCGCCGGTACTCGGGCACCGCCACCAGGTACCCGGCTGCGGCCAGCGCGGCGGCCAGCGGGGCCGCGTGGGCGCGGTCGATCGCGGGGCGCCAGAAGCCGCCGTGCAGCAGCACCAGCAGGGCGCGGGGCCGGCCGGGCGGGCGGCGCAGGTCGATCACCTGGTCGGGATGCGGGCCGTAGCAGAGGGTCCGGTCGGGCTGTGGCGCGTCGTCGCCGGTCGGCAGCGCGGCGAGCACGGTGGGGTCGACGGACATCGGGTCACCTCCGGGTCGATCACACGGTATCCGGTCGGGCCCGGCCCGAACAGGGGCCGGTCGGAGCGCCCGCCAACCGGTCAGCTGCCGCCCAGCACGCCGGCCCGCAGTGCCGCGAGCAGGCGCAGCACGTCCTCCTCGCCGGCCGCGGTGAAGGTGTGCACGGCGTCCACCACCGCGCGGGCCACGTCGCCCGAGGCGCTGTCGGGGGCGGTGGCGGCCCAGCTCTTGAGCGTCCGGCCGAGCGCCGCGCACATCCGCACGGTCACGTCGGCCTCCTTGCGCTCCATCGCGGCGTCGAACTCCGCCTCGTCCATCCCGCCGTGGATGCCGCAGGCCAGCGAGAGCATGGAATCGAGGACCAGGTCACCGTAGTCGGCGACCAGGACCGGCAGCCGCGTCTCGCCCGGCCCGCACTCCGCCAGCGCCTCCAGGGCGCGGCTGTCCTGCCGCCAGGCGGCCTCCAGGGCGGCCAACGCACGCAGCGTATCGTCCGGTGTCACCCCGTCACCGTACCGCTCCCACGCCGCCCACCGTGCCGCCCACAGATGTTCCTAAGAGCAGCTCTTATGACCAGTCAGCATCCTTTCTCCGCATGACAACCACGATCCCCCGCCGACCGGCCACCCGCACCCGACGCCGGGCCGCGCTGGCGGCGCTCGCCCTGGTGAGCGCCTGCACCCTGACCGGCACCACCTGGTCCACCGCCTACGGCGCGAGTGCCCGGCCCGCGGGCGCGGCACACGGCGACGCCGCGATCCGCCTGCACGGCACCCTGCTGGAGATCCCGGTCAACGGCGGTCTCGCGCAGTTGCGGACCGACACGCTCGCGCTGACCGCGCGCGGCCGTGACGGGCGCACCCTGACGCTCTCGGCCCCCGCGGCGCAGCCGCTGGGGCAGCCCGGCCGGGTCACCGTGCGGGGCGGCAGCGCGAGTTGGACGCTGCCGGAGCACGGCCTGAGCGTCACCGCCGCCGCGGTGCGCGGTCGGCTGCAGGTGACCGTCCACAACGAGCAGGACGGCGCCACCCTGCCCTGGCCGGTCACCGGCACCGATCCGGCCGTCACCCAGCTGCAGCTGCCGAGCGGCGAGGGGCTGGGCCTGCCGGTCGGCGACCCGTTCTGGAACTCCGCCGACACCGGGGTGGCCGGAAAGAGCTACGACCTCGAAGCCGACCTCAGCATGCCGTTGTGGGGCTACACGCTGGGCGGCCAGGGCGTCAGCTACCTGGTCCCGCAGCCGATCGGCACCTCGCTCGGCCTCGCCTCCCAGGACGGCCGGCTGCGCGGCACCGCCGTGCACACCTTCTCCCGGCGCGCGGGCACCCAGGACTACACCGTCACCTTCGCCCTCACCGACCCCTCCCCCGTCGCCCCCGCGCAGGACTACCGCCGCTGGCTGGACGAGCACGGCCAACTGGTCACCCTGCAGAGCAAGATCGCCGCCAACCCGGAGGTCGGCAAGCTGCTCGGCGCCTTCCACGCCTACACCTGGGGCAGCGCCCGCACCGCGCAGGGCGTGCAGCAGATGCAGGCGCTGGGCCTGTCCCGGCTCTGGCTCGGCTACGACGCCGACGACCAGCCGATGGACGCCGCCGCGGTGGCCGCCGCCAAGCAGGCGGGCTATCTGGTCGGCCCCTACGACTCGTTCGCCAACGGGCAGGACCCGAGCACCGCCGACGCGCCCACCTCCGTCTGGCCGACCCCGGTCTACCCGGACTACTGCGTGCACCAGCAGGACGGCTCGGTGCTCGCGGGCTTCCACGACCGCGGCTGCTACCTCAGCTCGCAGGCCTTCGCGCAGCACGGTGACGTCCTCGCCCAGCGCACCGCGCAGATGACCGCCAACGGGTCGAACAGCTACTTCCTGGACGTCGACGCGGCGGGCGAGCTGTACGACGACTACAGCGCCGACCACCCGATGAACCAGCAGCAGGACGAGGCCAACCGGATCGCCCGGATGCGCCAACTGTCCGGCCCGGACAAGCTGGTGCTCGGCTCGGAGGCCGCGCACAGCTGGGCGAGCCCGGTCATCGCCTTCAGCCACGGCTCGCTGACCCCGCCGGCGGACGGGCTGTGGCCGCTGGAGAAGAACAAGGACGTCTGGGGCGGCTACGCACCGGCCGGCGGGCCGGGCATCTTCTTCAAGCCGGCCGACCTGCCGGCCGACCTGGCCAAGGAGATGTTCGACCCCGCCTACCGGATCCCGCTGCTGGAGACCGCGCTGCACGACGTCCAGGTCAACCTGGACCGCTGGGAGCTGTCCTACACCAAGCTCCCCGCCCTGGAGACCACCCGGGCGCTCCAGGCGGTCCTGCAGAACACCCCGCTCAACCTGGTCCTCAACGGCCCGACGCTGAACACCGACGGCAAGCAACTGGCCGCACTGCAGCAGTACTTCGCACCACTGCACGAAGCCGCCGGAACGCAGCCGATGACCGGCTTCCGCTACCTGAGCGCCGACCACCAGGTGCAGCAGACCGCCTTCGGCGACGGCGTGCTCCAGGTCACCGCCAACTTCGGTACCAGCGCGTACGGTTCGGGCGCGGACGCGCTGCCGGGCGGCTGCGTGGACGCCAAGCTCAAGGGCGACCGGCAGCCGCGCCGGCTCTGCCCGACCACGCTGCCGCAGGCACCGCTGAAGTAGCGCGGCGCCGGACGGACGGCAGCGGACGGACGGCGGCGGACGGACGGCGGCGGCCCGAGGGGCCCCCGCGGCAGCGGACTCCGGCGGCACGGGCTCAGCGCACGTCCAGCCGGTACCCCACCCCGTGCACGGTGTGCACCAGGCGCGGCTCGCCCCCCGCCTCCAGCTTGCGGCGCAGGTAACCGATGTACACCGCCAGCGAGTTGGAGGCGGGGCCGAAGTCGGTGCCCCAGACCCGCTCCATGATCGTCTCCCGGGCGAGCACCTGCCCGGGGTGGCGCAGCAACAGCTCCAGCAGGGCGAACTCGGTGCGCGAGAAGGACAGCGGGCGCCCGCGGCGGCTGCCGGTGCGGGCGACGGGGTCCACCGTCAGGTCCTCGCAGCCCCCGCCGTCCCGGCCGTGCCGCCCCTCGCGCTCCCCTGCGTCGGGCGCGGTGCGGCGCAGCACCGCGCGCAGCCGGGCGGTGAGTTCGTCCAGTGCGAACGGCTTGACCAGGTAGTCGTCGGCCCCCGCGTCCAGCCCGTCCACCCGGTCGCTGACCGAGTCCCGCGCGGTGAGCACGATGATCGGCAGCTGGTCCCCGAGCCCGCGCAGCCGGCGGCAGACCGCCAGCCCGTCCAGCACCGGCATCATCACGTCCAGCACCAGCGCGTCCGGCTGCCAGGCGGCGACCTCGGTCAGCGCGGTCAGCCCGTCGGCGGCGCCGCGCACCTGGTAACCCTCGACCGCGAGGCCGGTCTCCACCGCCTCGCGCACCTCGGGATCGTCGTCGACGACCAGCACCCGCAGCCCGCCACTCACACCGTCCACCCTCTCCACCCGGGAACGCGGCCACCGACCGAGCAACCAGCGGACAAGGACGCCGGAAGCAGCACCTCCGGTTCCACCGGGCGGCACTACACGACAGGCACCGCGCGACAGGCGCCACACGGCGAGGTGCCGCGCGACAGGCACCGCACGAAAGCCACCGTGCCCGAAAGGGAAGCGCCGTGCACGAAGTCAAAGTTGTACCGATGCTCACGTGGCCGCCCCCTGCCCGCCCCCTCCTGGTCCCCCGTCAACTGAAGGGTTTTAGTTGTCCAGCCAAGTCCGCTCAGAAATGGCAGATCCATGGGTTCCTCCGAGACCTCCCCCCAGCTCGGCCGTCGCAGGTTCCTCCAGCTCGGCGGCGCGGGTGCCGCCGCGGCCGGCCTGTCGATGTTCCCGCCGGCCATCGCCAAGGCGATGGCGCTGCCCGCCATCTCCCGCACCAGGTCCATCAAGGACGTCCAGCACGTGGTGATCCTGATGCAGGAGAACCGCTCCTTCGACCACTACTTCGGCACCCTGCGCGGCGTGCGCGGCTTCGCCGACCCGCGGCCGGCGCTGCTGCCCAACGGCAAGCCGGTCTTCCACCAGCCGGTCAGCACCATCAGGACCGCCCGCTACCAGGGCCGCAACCTGCCGGCGAGCGAGAGCGAGGTGCTGCCCTGGTACATCGACCCGCGCAGCACCACCGAGCACACCGCGGGCACCGACCACGGCTGGCCCAGCGGCCACCAGGCCTGGAACGAGGGGCGCTGGGACTCCTGGGTCACCCAGAAGCAGGACGTCCTGACGATGGGCCACCTCAAGCGGCAGGACCTGCTCTACCACTACGCGCTGGCCGAGGCGTTCACCATCGGCGACGCCTACCACTGCTCCGTGCACGCCGACACCGCGCCCAACCGGATCTACCTGTGGACCGGCACGATGGACCCGCGCAACGTCTACGGCAAGACCAAGCTCAACGGCCCGGCCACCGGCGAGCGGGACGACACCAACGGCTACACCTGGACCACCTACCCCGAGCTGCTGGAGCAGGCGGGCGTCAGCTGGAAGCTGTACCAGGGCGGCAGCGGGATCCCCGGCCAGCCCACGGACAACTTCACCGACAACTCGCTGATGTTCTTCCACAACTTCCAGCCCGCCGACGGCGCCGATCCCAACAGCCCGCTGGTCCAGAAGGGCGCCAGCGACCACACGCTGGTCGAGTTCGCCCAGGACGTGAAGAACGGCACGCTCCCCCAGGTGACCTGGATCGTCCCGCCGGCCCAGTACTCCGAGCACCCGTCCTCCTCGCCCACGGACGGCGCCTACTACATCAACCTGGTGATGGAGGCGCTGACCGCCGACCCGGAGGTGTGGGGCAGCACCGTGCTGCTGCTCGACTACGACGAGAACGACGGCCTCTTCGACCACGTGCTGCCCCCGGTGCCGCCACTGCACAGCGCGCCCGGCGGCGAGGGCATGGTCTCCGAGAGCCTGGCGGCCAGTCTGCAGGACGAGTTCCTGGACATGACGAGCCGTCCGTGGACCAGCCCGGCCGGCACCGTGGGCCCCACCGGGCTGCAGCCCATCGGCCTCGGCCCGCGGGTGCCGATGATCGCCATCTCGCCCTGGTCGCGCGGTGGTTACGTCTGCTCGGAGACCTTCGACCACACCTCGGTGCTGCGCTTCCTGGAGCAGCGCTTCGGCATCGCCTCGCCGTACATCAGCGACTGGCGCCGGGCCGTCTGCGGCGACCTCACCTCGATGTTCGACTTCAAGGGCAAGGCCGACCCGACCCCGGTGCACTTCCAGGTGCCGGCGCCGATCGCGGGCCAGGGCAAGCCCTACAGCGTGGCGGTGCCGCAGACGATGCCCGCCCAGGAGCCCGGCACCCGCCCGGCCCGCCCGCTGGGCTACCGGGCGCTGGTCAACGAGGGCCCGCGGGAGAGCGGCAAGGTCCAGCTCAAGCTGCGCAACCACGGCAGGATCGGCGCCGCCTTCCAGGTCCAGGACCGGCAGCACCCCACCGCGGCGCCGCGGCGCTACACCGTCGCCGCGCACGACACGCTGCAGGACTTCTGGACGGTGGCCGCCGGCGAGCCCTACCAGCTGGCCGCCCACGGACCCAACGGCAGCCTCTTCGAGTTCCAGGGCCAGGGCGGCGAGGACCTGTCGGTGACGTTCTCGGAGAGCGGCCGGGACGAGGTCCGGGTGCGCATCCGCAACCACGGCAAGGACCGGCGCACGGTACGGGTGGCCAACTCCTACCAGCGCGACGGCAAGGCACAGGTCACCCGGGTGCTGAAGGCGCACGACACCCTGGAGTACAGCTGGCACACCGGCGGCCAGGGCAACTGGTACGACGTGCGGGTGAGCGCGGTGGACGGCGCGCTCTTCGAGCGCCGCTACGCCGGCCACCTGGAGAACGGTGACCACAGCACCAGCGACCCGGGGCCGGCAGCCGGCTGAGCCGGCGGGCCGAGCCGCCACACGGTGTGGGCCCCGATGCGGAGTCCTCTCTCCGGTTCTGCTAGCTTCCTTGAGCCTGCTTATCCGGAGTTGAATCTCCGCTTCCTACCCACCTGGGGCCCACACCTATGGCTCGGACTTCCACGGCGGCCACGGCTCAGACCAAGGCCCGCCCGCACTACAACGTCACCTTCGCCGTGCTGCTCCTCGGGGTCGCGGCCTACTCGCTGCTGCAGTCGCTGATCATCCCGGTGCTCGCGACCCTGATGCAGCACCTGCACACCAGCCAGGACACCGCCACCTGGCTGATGACCGGCTATCTGCTGTCGGCCTCCGTCGCCACGCCGATCCTGGGCCGGATCGGCGACAAGGCCGGCAAGGAGCGGATGCTCGTGGTCACGCTGGTGGCGCTGACCGCGGGCTCCGCGCTGGCCGGCCTGTCGAACTCGATCGGCCTGATGATCGTCGCCCGGGTCATCCAGGGCCTGGGCGGCGGCGTGCTGCCGCTGGCCTTCGGCATCATCCGCGACGAGTTCCCGGCTGCCCGGGTGCGCGGTGCGGTGGGCGTCACCGCCGCGCTCACCGCGGTGGGCGGCGGCCTGGGCCTGCTGCTGGCCGGTCCGATCGTCGACCACCTGGACTACCACTGGCTCTTCTGGTTCCCGATGATCATGACGGCCATCGCCACCGTCGCCACCCTGCTGTTCGTCCCCGAGTCCCCGGTGCGCACCCCCGGGCGGATCAGCTGGGGCGCGGCACTGCTGCTCTCCGTGTGGCTGGTCGCCCTGCTGCTCGCGGTCAGCGAGGGTCCGAGCTGGGGCTGGGGATCGGGCCGGATCCTCGGCCTGTTCGCCGCCGCCGTGGTCTTCGCCGCGCTCTGGATCGTGGTCGAGCTGCGCTCCGAGGCACCGCTGATCGACATGCGGATGATGCGGATACCCGCCGTCTGGACCGCGAACCTGGTCGCGCTGCTGTTCGGCGTCGTGATGTACACCGCGATGACCTTCCTGCCGCAGCTGGTGCAGACCCCCGCCAAGCTGGCCGGCTACGGCTTCAGCGCGAGCATCACCCAGTCGGGCGTCTACATGCTGCCGATGACCATCGGCATGTTCGTGCTCGGCGTGCTGACCGGGCCGCTGGCCGCGCGGTTCGGCTCCAAGCTGGTGCTGGTCGTCGGCGGCACGTTCACCATCCTGCCGTTCGCGCTGCTCTCGCTGGCCCATGACCGGGGCTGGCAGATCTACCTGGCCTCCAGCCTGATGGGCATCGGCATGGGGCTGGCCTTCTCCTCGATGTCCTCGATCGTGGTCGAGGCGGTGCCGCCGGCGCAGACCGGCGTGGCCAGCGGCATGAACGCCAACATCCGCACCATCGGTGGCGCGATCGGCAGCAGCGTGGCGGCCAGTATCCTGGCCTCCGGGGTGACCGCCACCCACCCGTTCCCCCCGGACTCGGGATACACCGGCACGTTCTGGTTCCTCACCGGGGCCGCGGTGCTCGCGGCGGTCGCCGCGCTGCTCATCCCGACCCGGCGCACGGGCACGGCGGACGCCGGGCCGGAGCTCCGGGCCGTACCGAACCAGGCACCCGGACCCGAGGAATCGACCGTCGCATGACCACCAGCCCCCCAGGCGGACCCGCCGCAGCCGGACCCGCACCGGCCGGCACCACACCGACCGGCGCCAAGGCGCTGCGCCGTGACGCGGCGCAGAACCGGGAGCGGCTGCTGCGGGCCGCCTGGGAGGTCTTCGCCGAACTCGGCCCCGACGCCGGGGTCGAGGAGATCGCCCGGCGGGCCGGGGTCGGCATGGGCACCCTCTACCGGCGCTTCCCCACCAAAGACGCGCTGATCACCGCGCTGAACGACGAGTTCCTCGACCACCTGCTCGACAGCACCCGCCAGGTGCTGGCCGAGGAACCGCCCGGCCAGGCCCTGGAGGCCGCGCTGTGGAACATGGGCCGGGCGATGGCCGCACACTGCGGCTGCCTCTCACGCCTGTGGCAGATCGCCCCGCCGGCCGCCGACACCCGCCGCACCGAGCTGTGGGCGGCGGCCGACGCGCTGCTGAAGCAGGCTCAGCAGGCCGGCACCGTCCGCACCGACCTGACCCTGACCGACGTCTACCTCTGCGTGCTGTCGATGCGCAGCCTGATCGAGGACACCGTCGGCCAGGCCCCCGACGCCTGGCGCCGCTACCTCGCCGTGCACCTGGCCGGCTTCCGCCCCGCCGACCAGGCGCTGCCGTACCGGCCCGCGGACGACTCTCTGGTCGCCACCGGTGTGCCGCTGCGCCCGGCGCGCCGCTGAGCCGGCGATCCGCTGAACCGATAGTCCGAACGGTCGCCTTCTGGCGCCACGGGTGGTCTGCCGAGCGCCGCGGGGGATGCTTCGCGCCGGTGACAACCCGTCGGAAGGATCTTCATGTCGGAGTACGTGTTCACAAGGCTGGCCCGGGCGGCGACGGTCTCGGCCCTCGCCCTGACGGCCAGCCTCGGCGCGAGCGGGGTGGCCGGCGCCGCCTCCCCCGAGGACCACCCCATCGAGGTGAGCATCGGCGCCTCGGGCCTGCAGGCGCCGGACAGCGCCAAGGGCGGCCTGGTCAGCTTCCGGGTCAAGACGGACGACCCGAACGGCCGGCAGCTCCAGCTGCTGCGCCCGCACGACGGCGTGACGCCCGAACAGGTCTACCAGGACCTCGCCAAGGCCGTCAGCTCCGCACCGCACACCGCGGCCCAGGGCATCCGGGCCGTGAACCAGGAGGCGGACCTGCTGGGCGGAGCGCTGGTCACCCCGCAGGTGCACGAGCAGTTCACCGAGGAGATCGCACCCGGCCCGGTCTACCTGCTCGACCTCACCGCGCTGCGCGACGACCCGGCGCACCCGGTCGCCAAGCTGCTGACCCTGGCCGGCACCAACGGGCAGAGCGCCAACCAGGCCCGCTTCGACGACGGCATCGTGATCGAGCACGATCAGCGCTTCCAGACCGAGGACGTCGACCACGCCCACCTGGCCTACCTGGTGCACGACGCGTCCGACCAGATCCACGAGATGGAGCTGCGGCCGATCGGCGCGGACACCACCGAGGAGCAGATCGGGCAGTACCTGCGGAACGTGCAGCTCGGCCGCCCGGCCCAGTCGCCGTTCACCGGGCCGGCCACCGGACTCGGCGCCCTGTCCAGCGACCACACCGCCTCGGTGCAGGCGCACGGCCTGCAGCCCGGGCGCTACGTGCTGCTCTGCATGGTGCCCGACGAGCGCACCGGCGTCCCGCACGCGGTGCTGGGGATGCACACGATCGTCACCCTGCAGTGACCTGACCTCCCGGCCAGCGGCCGAACTCCGCTGCCGCAGCGGATGGCTGACTCTCTGTCAAGCCATTGGCGGAGTAAGGACATTGTCCCCCTGACCGGTTGACTGGGCAGGCCGACAGCGATTGGCTGATCCGGTCACCGGCCGCGGGGACGGCCGCTTCGGGAGGGGACCCCATGCTCGGACTGCGTCGTGCCGGAATCCTGACCGCCGCGGGCGCCTGCGGCGCCGCGGCCGTCCTCGTGGCCGGCGGCGCCGCGCCCGCCGTCGCCGCCGCGCCGCCCGCCCCCACCCAGGTCTGCCTGGCGCCCGGGGGCGCCCAGCCCGACCAGCGCGTCGACCCGGACGCACTGAGCGCGGACGGCCGCTACGCGCTGGTCGACTCGCTCGCCGGCAACCTCACGCCCCTGGGCGGCAACGGCAACCAGGGCGTCTTCGTCTGCGACCTGCGCAGCGGGCGGGTCGAGGAGGTCGACCTGAGCAGCTCGGGCGGCCTGCCCGACTCCTACGGGAGCGGCGGGGGGATCAGCGCCGACGGGCGCTACGCCGTCTTCAGCTCGACGGCCGACAACCTGACCCCGGGGGCCACCAAGGGCGTCGCCAACGTCTACCTGCGCGACCTGCGCACCCACCGCACCACGCTGGTCAGTACGGGCGACGGCCGGCTGCCGCAGGTCGGCGACAGCGACCAGCCGACCATCAGCGCGGACGGGCGCTACATCGCCTACCGCTCGACCCGCACCGACCTGGTGCCCGGCGACACCGACAACGCCGTCGACGTCTTCGTCTTCGACCGCCGGACCGGCGGCACCGTGCGGGTCTCGGTGCACAGCGACGGCAGCCAGGCGGGCAACGGCTCGGTCGAACCGTCGATCAGCGCGGACGGCTCCCGGGTGTCGTTCATCTCGCTGGACCCGACCCTGGCCGACCCCGCCGGCGGGGCCCTGGTGCCGCACCGCGCCCGGTTCTACCCGCTCTACGTGCACGACCTGCGCACCGGACGCACCAGCGTGGCCAGCGTGGAGCCCGACGGCAGCACCGCCGCCGTCGGCCAGGGAGCGATCAGCGCCGACGGCCGCTACGCGGTGTTCACCTCGCTCGACAACGACTACCTCGCGCCGAGCCAGGTGATGGTGCGCGACCTGGACCACGGCACCACCACCGTGGTCAGCACGGCCCCGGGCGGCGCCCAGGGCGACCGGAACTCCGCCATGCTCGGGATGAGCGCGGACGACCGCCGGGTCCTCTTCACCTCCACCGCGGACAACCTGCTGCCCGGCGCCGCGCCGGGAAGCTACGGCTACTACCGCTACGACCTGCGCACCCACGCCACCGAGCGCCTGCTGCAGGTCTCCGACTCGTCGGGCCTGCCCGAGGGCCTGCCCGCGGCCACCGACGCCTGCGGGAGCACCCTGCTCTTCGGTGCGGACGGCAGCACGCTGCTGCCGGGCGACACCAACCAGACGCCCGAGGCCTTCACGCTGCGCCTGCCCTAGGACGGGCCCGCGCACTGTCGGGCCGACCGGCGCCCTGTGACCGGCATCACTCCCCCGCCCGTCACATCCGGCGGCGCCACCTCGTCGAGTTGGCATCGGACACGACGAAGGGATCACCACGATGACTCGGCGACTCGCCTGGGCCCAGCTCGAACCGGCCGCCTACCAGGCCATGGTCGAACTCGACAGGTTCTCCGCCACCCGGCTCGACCCCCTGCTCTTCGAGCTCGTGAAGATGCGCGCCAGCTACCTCAACAACTGTGCGTTCTGCCTCGACATGCACGTCCACGACGCCCTCAAGCTGGGCGAGAGCACCCAGCGCCTGGTGGTCGTCGCGGCCTGGCAGGAGGCCCCGCACCTGTTCACCGAGCGCGAGCAGGCCGCCCTCGCGCTCACCGACGCCGTCACCCGGCTCGGCGAGCACGGCGTCCCGGACGAGGTGTGGGCGCGGGCCGCCGAGCAGTACGCGGAGAAGGAGCTGATCCACCTGCTGATGGCGATCGTTACGATCAACGCGTGGAACCGGATCGCCGTCTCCACCCGCGCGGTCGTGGCCCCGCGCGGGTGAGCACCGCCGCACCCGCGGCCCCGCCGGTGCGTGAGGAGAGCTTCCTCGCGCACCGGCCGATGCTGCTGTCCCTCGCCTACCGACTGCTGGGCTCGGTGCACGACGCCGAGGACACCGTGCAGGACGCCTATCTGCGCTGGACCGCGACCGACCGCGCGGACGTCGACAACCCGGCGGCCTTCCTGACCACCACGGTCACCCGTCTCGCCCTGGACCGGTTGCGCTCGGCCGCCGTGCGCCGCGAGAGCTACGTCGGCGCCTGGCTGCCCGAGCCGCTGCCCACCTTCGGCCCGCAGGACCCGGCGGAGACGGCGGCGCTGCGCGACTCGGCCTCGATGGCGGTGCTGGTGCTGCTGGAGAAGCTCAGCCCGGCCGAGCGCGCCGTCTTCGTGCTGCGCGAGGCCTTCGCGCTGCCCTACGACGAGGTCGCCGCGATCCTGGAGCGCCCGGCCGCCTCCTGCCGCCAGCTGCACCGCCGCGCCCTGCTGCACGTGGCCGCCGCCCCGCGCCCGGCACCGCCCCCGGACCCGGCCCGGGGGCGGGAGTTGGTGCTGTCCTTCCTGTCCGCCGCGCAGAGCGGTGACCTGGAGCGGCTGAAGGCGGTGCTGCGCGAGGACGTGGTGCTGACCACCGACGGCGGCGGCAAGGTGAGCGCCGGGTTGCGGCCGGTGCTGGGCGCCGTGAAGTCCGCCCGGGTGTTCGCCGCGGTCTTCGCCCGCCGCTACCAGGGGGCCGACTTCCGCGCCGTCCGGTTCAACCACGCGCCCGCGCTGCTGATCGAGCTCGGACACCGCAGGGTGCTCTACGTCTTCGACGTCGCCGCCGACGGGCTGATCAGCCACGTCTACGGCATCGTCAACCCGGACAAGCTCGCGCATCTGGCCAGCTGATCCCCTGGCGATCCCCCGGCGGTGCGCCACCGGTCAGAACGCGACGGTGCCCGCCCCGATCGCGGACTTCACGAACCCCGGCGCCCCGACGCCGAAGGCCGCGGCCAGCAGGTAGCCGAGGGCCGCCTCCAGCGGGGCGATCTGCGACTCGACGTCCCAGTCCGCACCGGCCACCGCGTCGGGCGACAGGACGAACTCGCCGATCCGGTGGTCGTCGCGGAGCAGCGTGCTGCGGTCGTCCGCGGTCGGGGTGAGCCGGTAGTGCCGGCCGTCGTGGCGGACGTCGACGCGGCGCGAGCGCCGGCTGACGAAGCCGAGGCCGGGGTCGACCGCCACCACCGTGCCGTCGATCTCGAGCTCCAGCAGCGCGGGGGCCCGGGTGCCGATCGGGGAGCGGCGGTCGGAGTCGGTCCCGGGGCTGCGCCGCAGGGCGACCGGCGGGAGCTTCGGGCCGGTCACCGTGATGTGGCCCGCCTCGGGGTCCACGGTCAGTTCGACGATCCCGAAGCGGATGTCGTCGATGCGGCTCTCCTGGCTGACGCGGCTCTCGGGGCTGCCGGCGCGGTGCTCATCGTTCATGCCGCCAGTCTGCCAGCCGCCGGCGGCCGCGATCCGCGCAGGTCAGTGCCACGCAGGTCAGGCCCCGCCACGCAGCGGGGCGCCGACCCCGTGCATGTGGCGGAACGCCTGGCGGTAGGAGTCGACGAGCGAGGTCTCGGTGTAGGCGATGCCCACCGCCGCGCAGTGCGCGCGCACCAGCGGCTGGGCCCGTCGCAGGTGGGGGCGCGGCATGTTGGGGAACAGGTGGTGCTCGATCTGGTAGTTCAGACCGCCGAGGATCCAGTCGGTGAGCAGGCCGCCGCGCACATTGCGCGAGGTGAGCACCTGGCGGCGCAGGTGGCCCCAGCCCGCGTCCTGCCCGTCGGGCATCTCCATCCCCTTGTGGTTGGGGGCGAAGGCCAGGCCGAGGTGCAGGCCGAACAGGGCGTGGTGGAGCAGCGCGAAGGCCAGCGCCCGGCCCGGGGAGAAGACGGTCAGCAGCAGGCCCGCGTAGCCGGCCAGGTGGAGCAGCAGGAGCAGGCCCTCGACGGCGCGCTCGCGCGGTGCCTGGCGCTTGAGGTCCTGCAGGCCCGAGATCTTGAGCGCGATCCCCTCCAGCGTCAGCATGGGCAGGAAGAGCCAGGCCTGGTTGCGGGTCAGCCAGCGGGCCAGGCCCACCCGCTGCTCGGCCTGGCGCTGGGTCCAGACCATGGCGCCGACGCCGACGTCCGGATCCTTGTCGAGGTGGTTGGGATTGGCGTGGTGGCGGTTGTGCTTGTCGTTCCACCACCCGTAGCTCATGCCGAGCAACAGGTTGGCGTGCACCAGGCCGAGCACCCGCCCCGACCGCCGGCCACTGGTGATCTGGGCGTGGCCCGCGTCGTGGCCGAGGAAGGCGGTGCGGGCCCAGACGAGCGAGAGCGGCAGCGCCAGCAGCAGCCCCCACCAGCTGTTCCCGACCAGCAGCAGGCCGGTGAGGGTGGCGGCCAGCGTGAGCGCGTTGACAGCGATGCAGCGCGCGTACCAACCGGTCCGGCGCTCCAGCAGCCCCGCGCCCCGGACCGCCCGCAGCAGCGGCGCGAACTCGCTGCCGGCGCGCGGCGGCGCGGTCGCCGTGGCCGTGGCCGTGGCCGTGGCGCCGCTGAGGGTGGTGCTGATCGGTGGCATGGCGTCTCCCCTGGGTCGTCGACGGGACCCACGGCCCTGCGCTGGATCGCCGGTGAGCCCCCGCCCCCGCAGTGACCTGCGCTGACACCATGAAACGTACGGATCCGCCACCCACCGCGGCCATGCGGCCACCACCCGAAGCCGCAGGGGGGTTACCGCGCTCGCAGGGTGGGGTTAACCACCCCCCGGGAGTGGAGGGAAGGCCCCGCGCACACGACTGCGGCGGCACCGGGGAGACCTCGGTACCGCCGCAGTCGTCACGCTGCTCAGCTCTCGGCCGGGACTTCGGCCTTGGGGAGCAGGGTGTAGGTGGGGTTGGCGATGGTCAGCCGGCCGTCCGTGTTGCCCACCATGCCTTCGGCGCGCAGCCGCACACCGGGGCTGATGCCCGGCACGTCGCGGCGGCCGTAGAAGATCAGGGTGATGCCGCCGGTCTCGTCGTAGAGCCGGCACTCCAGGCGCGGCACGCCCGAGACCGGGGTGAGGTTGACCGAGCGCACCTGGCCCTCGACGCCGGCCCGCTCGCGCCAGACCAGGTCGCGCATGTGGGTGAGGCCGTCGGTGCGCGGCGCGGGCACGGTGGCCGGGTCGGGCGAGGAGCACTCGGCGGGCGCCTGGACGCCCTTGCCGGTGCGCGGTGCGGCGGAGCCCTGGGCCGGCACCGCGGAGCCCTCCCGGGTCACGGTGCCCATGTCGTCGATGGCCTGGCTGACGTCGAACGGCACGATGGTGGCGGCCACGTTGGGCAGGCGGCTGGCCGCGCCGGCGATCCGGTCGCCGACCCGGGCGTGCAGCAGCCGGCCTATGAAGGTGCCGTAGGCGCGGCGCGGGATCACCAGGGTGACCCGGGTGCGGCCGTCGGCGGTGGCCCGGGCCGCCAGTTCGGCGGTGGAGCGGCGCAGCCGGCGGTCCGGGCAGTCGACGATCTCCAGCGGGACGTCCGCGGCCCGGCTCTGCTCCCACTCGGTGCGCAGCCGCTCGGCGTGCCGGTCGTCGACCATGAAGTGCACCGCACGCAGCTCGGTGGGCCGCAGGCTGCGGCCGTGGTGCAGCGCCCGGATCGCGGCCAGGTCGAGCCGGTCGACGAGCACGAAGACCGCGCTGCGGTCGCGGTTGGGCAGGCTGGCGGAGGCCGGTGCGGCGGCCAGCGCGGAGCTCTCGGCGCGGTAGCGGGAGTTGGTGCGGATCAGCGCCCACACGCCGATCGGGAAGATCACCACGACCGTCCAGGCGCCCTCGGTGAACTTGGTGACCGCGAAGATCACCACGACCGCGGCGGAGGCCACCGCCGCGGCGGCGTTGACCGCGACCTTCGCCGTGCGGCCCTTCTCCTGGCGGGTCCAGTGGTACTTCACCAGGCCGCTCGCGGCCATCACGAAGCCGGTGAAGACGCCGATCGCGTAGAGCGAGACCAGCCGGCTGAGGTCGCCGTCGGTGACCAGCAGCAGGATCAGCGACACGCCGGTGAGCACGATGATGCCGTTGGAGAAGGCGAGGCGGTGGCCGCGGATGGTCAGCTGCCGGGGCAGGAAGGAGTCCTCGGCGACGAAGCTGGCCAGGAACGGGAAGCCGTTGAACGAGGTGTTGCCGCCGGTGTAGAGGATCAGCGCGGTGGCCACCTGGACGAAGGCGAACATCACCGAGCCGAAGCCGCTCTGCCCGAACACCAGGTGCGCCTCCTGGGCGAGCACGGTCGGGCTCCCCGAGCTGAACGGCACGGCGTGGGTCTTCCAGGCCAGCACGGAGACGCCGAGCACCAGGGCGCCGAGCGTGGCGCTCATGATCACCAGGGTGCGGCGGGCGTTGTTGCCCTGCGGCTCGCGGAAGGCGCTGACGCCGTTGGAGATGGCCTCCAGACCGGTCAGCGAGGAGCCGCCGTTGGCGAAGGCGCGCGCCAGGACGAACATCGAGGCGAAGGTCATCAGGCTGCCGGAGGAGTGGCCGATGTCGATCACGCCGGGGGCGTGCAGGTCGGCGTCGCTCAGGTGCGGCAGGGTGCCGGTGAACAGCCGGAAGAGGCCGAAGACCACGGTCAGGCCGGTGGCCAGGATGAACAGGTAGGTGGGCAGCGAGAACGCCTTGCCCGCCTCGCGGATGCCGCGCAGGTTGCCGTAGCAGAGCAGGCAGACCACGCCGAGGGTGATGTAGAGCTTCTCGCCGTTGATGTCCGTGTGGAACAGCAGCTGGAGCAGCGAGGCCACCGCGTCGGTGCCGGCCGCCGTCTGCACGGCGACCGTGACGATGTAGTCGATCAGCAGCGCCACCGCGGCGACCTGCGCCACCCGCGGGCCGAAGTTCTCCCGGGCCACCACGTAGGAGCCGCCGGCCCGGGTGTACGTCATGACGACGTCGCGGTAGGAGAGCGTGAGCAGGAGCAGCAGCGCGAGGATGACGCCGGTCACCGGCATCACCAGCGCGAAGCCCAGCACGCCGAAGGTGGGCACCAGCACGGTGAGCATCTGCTCGGTGCCGTAGGCGCTGGAGCTGATGCAGTCCGGGGCCAGCACACCGAGCGCGATCGGCTTCGAGAGCTTCTCGTTGTGCAGCTCCGAGGTCACCAGGGGCGGCCCCAGCAGGACCTTCTTCACCCGGTAGCCAAGGGTCTCGGGCAGGTCGACCTCGGGAGGCAGGACCTCGGGTCCAGCCGCCACGCCGACAGGGCGCTGCGGCGCCGCGGTAGTGACATCGTCAATTTGCACCTGAACTGCTTAGCGCCTTCTTGACGGCCGTGGCGAACTCTGGAGCGCTCTCAGCCCGTTCTTGACGAGTTCTTATCGGGTTCTTGTCGCCTGTGCGGACCGGCACCGCCCTGCGCCCCCTACGGGCGGCGCCGGGGCCACGATGGCGACCTCTTTGATTGCACAGAGTTATGAAGCTTGACTCTCACAATTCCTGAGAGGATGCTCTCAGATTATGGAAGACGGCAGGCCCACGAACCACCTGGGCGACCTCGAGATCACCGATCCGCAGACCATGCGAGCGCTGGCACACCCCGTGCGCCTGGCGATCCTGGAGCGCCTGCAGCGCCACGGCCCGGCGACCGCGACCCAGCTGGCCCCCGAGGTGGGCGCGACCCCGACGGTGACCAGCTGGCACCTGCGCCACCTGGCGGGCTTCGGCCTGGTCCGCGACGCCGAGCCCGGTCCCGACCGCAGGCAGCGGCGCTGGCAGGCGGTGGCGCGCGGCTTCCGCTTCGAGGTGGGCGGAGACGGCGAGGGGACGGCGGCGGCCCGCGCGCTGTCCCGGCAGATGTTCCTGCGCTCCGGCGACCTGCCGAACCGCTGGCTCGCCGAGGTCGAGCCCGGGCTCGACCCCGAGTGGCGCAAGCACGCCGGCCTGGCCAACACCCGCGTGGTGCTCAGCACCGAGGAGCTCGCCGAGCTCTGGGACGGGATCGAGCAGCTGCTCGCGCCGTACGTGATGCGCGAGCCCGCCGACCGGCCGGCGGGCAGTCGCGGGGTGCGGTTGATGCGGTACGCCCTGCCGGAGGCCACGGACGAGCGGGTGCGGGGCACGGACGAGCAGGCGCGGGACGCGGACGAGCAGGTGCGGGGCTCGGACGAGCGGGCGGACGGCGCAGCCGAGCGGGTGCAGGGCACGGACGAGCCCGGTGCGGCCGCGGGCGAGCGGGCGGACGGCGGTGACGCTTCGTGAGCAGCGCCACCCGCCCCGCACCGCCGGAGACCGCCACGGCCCCGTTACCGGCCCCGCTCTGGCACGACCGACGCTTCCGCCGCTTCTGGGCCGGCCAGTCGATCTCGCAATTCGGGGACCGGATATCGGAGTTGGCGCTGCCGCTGATCGCCGTCGGTGCGCTGCACGCCTCGGCCGGACAGGTCGCCGCGCTGACCGCGGTGATCTGGACCCCGAACCTGCTGGCGGTCTTCCTGGGCGCCTGGGTGGACCAGCAGCGCCGCAAACGCCGGCTGCTGGTGCTGGCCGACCTGATCCGCGCGGCGACCCTGGCCACGCTCCCGATCGCCTCCCTGGCAGGTCATGTGACGATGGCTCAGCTCTACGCGGTGGCCGCGCTGACCGGCGCCGCGGGCGTGCTCTTCAACAACGCCTACCCGCCCTTCTTCACCCGTCTGGTGCCGCCCTCCCGCTATCTCGACGCCAACAGCAGGCTCAGCGCGAGCCGTTCCGCCTCCTACGTCGCCGGCCCGGCGATCGGCGGCGCCCTGGTCCAGGCCCTGACCGCCCCGGTCGCCGTCCTCGCCGACGCCCTGTCGTTCCTGGCCTCGGCCGTCCTGCTCGGACGGATCCCGGTCGAGGAGGCGCCCACCGGGGCCGGGCGGACGGATGGGACGGCGGAGCCGTCGATGCTCGCACGCGCCCGGCAGGGACTGCTCTTCATCGCCCGTCATCCCGTGCTGCGCGCCTGTCTCGGCTGCTGTGCGACCGTCAACTTCTTCACTTTCGTGTCGAGCGGGCTGCTGGTGCTGTTCGCCGGCCGCACCCTCGGTCTCCCCGCCGGCACGATCGGGCTGGCCCTCGGAGTCGGCGCCACCGGTGGCCTGCTCGGTGCGGTGCTCGCCCCGCGGCTCTCGCGGCGGCTGGGCGTGGGGCGCGGCGTCGCCCTGGGCGCGGTGCTGTTCCCGGCGCCGATCGCCCTCGCGGCCCTCGCGAGCGGCCCGCCGACGGCTCGGGCCGGCGCACTGGCGGCGGCGGAGTTCCTCTCCGGCGCGGGGTTGATGCTCTTTGACATCAACCTCAACTCCCTGCAGGCCGCCATCATCCCCGACGGCCTGCGCAGCCGCGTCTCGGGCGCCTTCAGCACCGTCAACTACGGCATCCGCCCGCTCGGCGCCCTGCTCGGCGGCCTGTTGGCCACCACCGTCGGCGTCCGGGCGGCGCTGATCGTCGCGGCGGTGGGCGGCAGCCTCTCGCTGTTGTGGGTGCTGGCCTCGCCGATCCCGGGCATCCGGGAGCTGCCCGCACCGGCCCCGGCACGGGAGGTGCAGGGGGCACAGGGGGCACAGGGGGCACAGGAAAGCTGAGGGGCCGCCCGGCGCGGGATCGCCGGAAGCGACGGACGGCCCGGGTCCGACTCGTTCGGCGAGTCGGCCACGGGCCGTCGGATCTCTGTGTGTGGTGCGGCAGTTGGTCTCGGCCGTCAGAAGTTGAATATCTGGCCGGTGGCTCGGATCAGGTCGCACTGGTTGGTGAACGTCTGCTGGTAGGAGAGCGGTTGGCCGTTCCAGAAGCCCTGGGCGGCGGCCGTGACCGGCAGGAAGAGGTCCGGGCACGCCATGTGGGCGACCGGGAGGGCGGCGAAGTCGCCCTGGACGCCGGCCAGTCCGGCACAGGCCGCGGCGGCGTCGGGGTGGTCGCCACCGGTGGTCGGCTGACAGCTGAGCATCACGGTGCGCTCCCACTGGGCCACGTTCTGCCCGTTGGCACCCGTCAGGGTGAGCACCAGGGCATCGGGGGCGGGGGTGGCGACGTCGGGCGATGTCGCCTGGGCGCGAACAGCGGGAGCCGCGGTCGCGGGGGCGGCGGTCGCCGCACCCAGCACGAGGGCGGCGGTGGCCGCGAGGGCGGCGGCGAGGACGTTCTTGGTACGCATGTCGAACTCCCTTGGTCGACTGAACGGACAGTGACCGCAGTATCACCACATGGAGTTGACATGCCCATAATCGATCATGACGAGGCAGCCAGTGCCCGCCTGACCAGATCGACCGAAACTCGTCGCCACAGCCGCCACGGCCGACTCGTCGAGCCCCCTCCGACACCGGCCCCTGCGGTGCGGTCGGCCGCACGCGCACCGTCACCCCCCGAACCAAAGCCACCCCCGAACGGCCGAGACGGCCCCCTTGCGGGGCCGAAATGCGGTGATCAAGGACCGGACATCACGGGTGGCAACGAGACGGAAACCCAGCGTTCACCTCGCGACCGGCGCCACGGCGGTCGCCGGCCCCCTGCCCCGGGACGCCCTCGGGGCTCCCCGGTTGCGTGGCGCGGGCCGGGACGGGTACGCGTGGGACATGGGCATTCTTCGCAGGAACCACCGCCACGGTCCGCACGCCGGCCGCACCGAGGGTGCCGCGGACCGGCTCGCCGAGAGCTCCACGGGCAGCCCCGCGCACAGCCCGACCCACGGCCCCACCAGCGGCCCCACCAGCGCCGGCGACGGCGCCGAGGCCGAGCGGCGGCTCGCCGAACTGACCGCCGAGCTGGCGGAACTGGACACGGCCACCGCGCCGCAGGCTCCCGACCGCACGGCGCGGGCCCGGGTCGCACTGGGCCGGATCAGCCGTTCCCTAGCCGGCCGCACCAGCACCGCCTCCCGCCGGGCCAACGCCGGCCGGCGGTCACTGGCCGGCCACCTGCTCGCCACCGCCCCGCGGATCCCGGTCCGCGACCTGGCCACCCTGCGCCGCCAGTACCCGCGGGCCGACAGCCCCGAGGAACTGGCCGACCGGTTGGCCACCGGCGCCTGCCGTGCCACCACCGCGATCGGGGCGGGCGTCGGCGCGGCAGCCGTGGTGCCGACCGTCGCGGTCACCGCCGAGCTGGCGGCGGAGCTGCTGGCGGTGGCAGCCGTGGAGGTCAAGCTGATCGCCGAACTGCACGAGGCCTACGGGCAGCCGGCCGTCGGCAGCCGCACCGAGCGGGCCACCGCCTACCTCGGCGCCTGGGCCGACCGGCGCGGCATCGACAGCATCCGCCTGTTGCAGCCGAGCGGGCTGCTGGCCATGGGCGCGGGTGCCCGGGTGCGCAGACAGGTCAGCCGCCGGCTGACCCGCGGTTCGCTGCGCAAGCTGCCCTCGCTCACGCCGCTGCTGATCGGCTCCGCGCTCGGCGCGCAGCTGAACCGCCGCGACACCCGACGCCTGGCCGAGCAGGTCCGGGCCGACCTGCGCGGCCGGGCACCACGCGCGCCGGGATACTGGGAGGCCGCCGGCGCACCCTGACCCGACCCGCACGCCGACCGTGCCGCAACCGCGCCCCGGACCGCGTCCCGACCGGTGCGGACGCTGTCCTGGCCCGGCCCTGACCAGCGCGGATACCGGACGGACACGGAGGATATGACAGAGATCACAGCGATCCGTTGAACCCTCTGGGGCGGGCGGCGGAGATCGCCGAGTGCCCGATGGGGCACAACAGTTCCTGATCACAGCCATTCAGCATCGATCAGAGTGCGTAACAAGACATCAACAAGACGAGCAAGCACGGTCTTTTTCCTTCTCCGGCCATGGTTAGACTGCTCGCCCGGTTGGCAACTCCAACCGTTGCGCGTGCGGGTCGGAGCTAAGGGGACTCATGGGGATTCGGCTGCTGGGCCCGGTGGAACTGCGCGCCGAGGACGGCAGGCTCCTGGAGGTGGCCGGCTCCCAGCGGCGGGCGGTTCTGGCCCTGCTCGCGCTGCAGTTGGGCCGTCCGGTGGCAGTCGAGCGCTTCTTCGAACTGCTCTGGGGCGACCACCCGCCCGCCCACGCCCGGGCCGCACTGCAGGGACACATCGCGGCGCTGCGCAAGGTGCTGGTGGACAGCACCTTCACGCTGCACACCCGGACGCCCGGCTACCTGCTGACCGGCGCGCCGGAGCAGGTGGACCTCGGAGGCTTCGACGATCTGGTCGCCCGCGCCGAAGCAGCACCGGCCTCCGGGGACCCCGTCCCCGACACCGAGGCCGCCACGCTGCTCCAGCAGGCGCTGGACCTGTGGCACGGCGCCCCGCTGGCCGACCTGCCCGACACCGAGCTGCGCCGGGCACTGGCCGGGCGGCTCCAGGAGTCCTGGACCCAGGTGCTGATCAGCTGGTCCGAACTGCAGCTGCGCCTCGGCACCGGGGCCGCCGCCGTCCCCGCACTGGAACAGAGCGTGCGCGCGGACGGCCTGCGCGAACCGGTGGCCGCCCTGCTGATCCGCTGCCTCCACCAGGCGGGCCGGACCGCGGACGCGCTGAGCGCCTACCACCAGGCCCGCGAGCGCCTGGACAGCCAGCTGGGCGTCGCCCCCGGCCCCGTGCTCCGGGCCGCCTTCGCCGCCGCCCTGAGCGACGAGGCGCTGCCGGCCCCGGAGAGCCACCGCACCCCCCGCCCGCCGCACCGGCCCGCCACCGAGCAGCCCGTGACGGAGCAGCCCGCCACCGGCGAGCAGCCGACCGTGAGCGGGCCGCCGACCGCGGGCGCCGTCACCGGGCCGCCCATGCCCCGGCGTGACGCCAACGCCCCCGCCGAGGCCGGCCCCGTCGTCGGGCTCCCGGCCGAACCCGCCGCCCCCGGGGCCACACCGCCCACCACCATCAGCAGGCAACTGCCGCGCCAGATCGCCGGGTTCGTCGGGCGCAGCCTGGAGTCGCACTGGCTGGACCGCGAGTGCGGCGCGGACCGGGTCGGCGACGGGCTGGCCGTGGTGGTCGGCCCGGCCGGCGTCGGCAAGAGCGCCACCGTCATCCGCTGGGCCCACAGCGCCGCCGAGGCCTTCCCGGACGGCCAGCTCTTCGTGGACCTGCGCGGCTTCGATCCGGCCGGCCCGGTCGCCCAGAGCGAGGTGCTCGGGCAGTTCCTGATCGCGCTGGGCGTGGCCGAGGGCGACATTCCCGAGGGTGCCGCCGCCCGCGGCGCCCTCTACCGGTCCCGGACCGAGCGGCGCCGGCTGCTCGTGGTGCTCGACAACGCCCGCAGCGCGGCCGACGTGGTGGGCCTGCTGCCGATCGGCCCGGCCTGCGCGACGGTGGTCACCAGCCGCAACTCGCTGGAGGACCTGGTGGTCACCGAGGGCGCCGCGCTGCTGCGGCTGGAGGCACTGCCCGACGACGACGCGCTGGTGCTGCTGGAGCGGGTGCTCACTCCCCTGCGGGTCCAGGCCGAACCGCAGGCCGCGCAGCGCCTGATCGCCCTGTGCGACCGCCTTCCGCTGGCGCTGCGGATCGCCGCCTCCCGGCTGGCCTCCCGGCCGAGCTGGGCGATCGGCGACGTGGTCGCCGAACTCACCGACGAACGCACCCGGTTGAACACCCTGGACACCCAGGGCGCCACCAGCGTGCGGGCCGCACTGACCCTGACCTACCGTCACCTCTCGTCCACCGCAGCCAGATTGGTGACCCTGCTGGCGGCCCACCCGGGGCGCGAGGTGGACGGCTACGCGGCGGCGGCGCTGCTCGGCTGCCAACTGCACGACGCGCGCCGCACCCTGGGCGAGCTGGCCGCCTACCACCTGCTCACCGAGAACATCCCCGGCCGCTACACCCGGCACGACCTGATCCGCCTGTTCAGCATGGAGCTGTACGCGGAGCAGCCGGCCGAGGAGCGCAGGCTCAGCTCCGACCGCCTGCTCGACTACTACCTGACGGCCCTGCGACTGGCCTCCGACCACCTGGACCCGGGCATCGAGAGCTACGGCGAGCGCAGCCACCCGCCGCTGTCGTGTCCGCAGCCGGCCGACGCCCGCGCCGCGCTGGCCTGGTTCCGCCCGGAGGAGCCGACCATCCGCGCCCTGGTCACCGCCGCGAGCACCGACGGCCGCCACGAGCACGCCTGGCGGATGGCCCGCATCTCGGAGAGCCTCTACTACGGGACGGGCCGCCTCACCGACGAGCTGGTCTGCCTGCGCGCGGGCCTGCGGGCCGCCGAACGCACCGGGTCGCCCCAGGCCGTGGCCGTCCTCGAAGGCGCCCTGGCCAACGCACTGTTCGGCGTCTCCTTCCAGGCCGAGGCGCTGGGCCTGGCCGAGCAGGCGGTGGCGCGCACCGTGCCCGCGGACGGGAACACCCATCTGCGCGCGGTCTACTCGCTGGGGCTGATCAGCACCGAGTGCGGCGACCTGACCCGGGGCCGGGAGCTGGCCGACCGCGCGGTCGAGCTGAGCCGCTCCGCCGAGGTCGGCGCGCTACCCGAGCACCAGGGCGCCGCGGAGGGCTACGCCGCCACGATCAAGCTGATGACGGGCGACCCCGTCGCCGCCCTGACCCACGCCCGCGAGGCCCGCCGGCTGCTCACCGACTACCCGGCCGCCACCCTCAACCTGCTGGCCACCCTGAACGAGGCGCAGATCCTGCACCTGCTGGGCGACTCGGCCGCCACCGAACCCCTGTGGGCCACCATCCTGTCCACCACCCGGGAGTCCGGCTTCCTGCACCTGCAGGCCGTGGCGGAGAAGTGGTACGCCTCCTTCCTGGTGGACCTGGGCCGCCTGGACGAGGCCGCCGAGCACCTGCGCATGGCGATCAACCTGCACCAACTGCACGGCCACGTCGCCACCGCACTCACCGAACAGCTGGCCGACATCGAGGCGACCCTGACGCATTGAACCCGGCGCACTGAACGCGACGCACTGAGCCCGGCGCACCGGCCGGAGAGCTCCGCCCAGCAGTTCACCAGCAGGGGTAGTTACATCTGATTGATTAATCTATTGTTACTACATGGACGAGACGACACCCCCCTCGAACGAGGCGGTCGAGACCGGAGCCGCTCTGCGGCTCGTCGTGGGCCGCATCGCGCGCCGTGTGCGGCAGGCCCACACCGTGGGCGACCTCACCCACTCCGAGGTCTCGGTGCTGAACCGGCTGGACCGGGACGGCGCGGACTCCCCCGGCTCGCTCGCCGAGCTGGAGCGGGTGCGCCCGCAGGCCATGGCGACCACGCTGGCCGGGCTGGAGGAGCGCGGCCTGGTGCTGCGCCGTCCCGACGCCGGTGACGGGCGCCGCTCGGTGCTGAGCGTCACCGAGGCGGGCCGGGAGCTGCTGACCGACCGGCGCTCGGAGTCCGTCCAGCTGCTGGCCGGCGCCATCGAGCGGGAGTTCGACCCCGCCGAGCGGCAGGAGCTGCTGCGCCTGCTGCCGCTGCTCGACCGCCTCGCGGAGCGGTTGTGAAGGGCCCCGCCGGCCGCGCGGCCGGAGCCGGGAGCGGGGCCGCGCAGGGCAGCACCGCCAGCGGCGCGGGGCGGGAGGCGGGCGAGCGGTACAAGTGGGTGGCGCTCTCCAACACCACCATGGGCGTGATGATCGCGACCATCGACAGCTCGATCGTGATCATCTCGCTGCCCGCGATCTTCCGCGGCATCGGCCTGGACCCGCTGGCCCCCGCCAACATCGGCTACCTGCTCTGGATGATCCTCGGCTACACGCTGGTCTCCGCCGTGCTGGTGGTCGTGCTCGGCCGGCTCGGCGACATGTTCGGCCGGGTCCGGATGTACAACCTCGGCTTCGCCATCTTCGCCTGCGCCTCGCTCGCCCTCTCGCTCGACCCGTTCCGGGGCGGCCCGGGCGCGCTGTGGCTGATCGGCTTCCGGGTGGTGCAGGCCGTCGGCGGGTCGATGCTGACCGCCAACTCGGCCGCCATCCTCACCGACGCCTTCCCGGCCCGCCAGCGCGGGATGGCGCTGGGCATCAACCAGATCACCGCGCTGGCGGGCATGTTCCTCGGCCTGCTCGTGGGCGGCGTGCTGGCCACCATCGACTGGCGCGCGGTGTTCTGGGTCAGCGTGCCGATCGGCGTGATCGGCACCTTCTGGTCCTACCGCAGCCTGCGCGAGACCGGCACCCGCAGGCCCGGGCGGATCGACTGGGTCGGCAACCTCACCTTCACCGCCGGCGCCGGCACCCTGCTGGCCGCCGTCACCTACGGCATCCAGCCCTACGGCGGCAACTCCACCGGCTGGACCAACCCCTGGGTGATCGGCGGGCTGAGCACCGGCGTGCTGCTGCTCCTCACGTTCTGCGTGGCGGAGACCCGGATCGCCGAACCGATGTTCCAGCTGCGCCTGTTCCGGATCCGCGCCTTCGCCGCCGGGAACCTGGCCGCGCTGCTGATCGCGATCGCCCGCGGCGGCATGCAGTTCATGCTGATCATCTGGCTGCAGGGCATCTGGCTCCCGCTGCACGGCTACGACTTCGAGCGCACCCCGCTGTGGGCGGGCATCTTCATGCTGCCGCTGACCGTCGGGTTCCTGATCGGCGGCCCGGCCTCCGGCTACCTCTCGGACCGCTTCGGCGCGCGCTTCTTCGCCACCACCGGGCTGCTGCTGGTGGCGGCCTCGTTCCTCGGCCTGCTCGCCCTGCCGGTGAACTTCTCCTACCCCGCCTTCGCCGCCCTGCTGCTGCTCAGCGGGCTCGGCCAGGGCATGTTCTCGGCGCCGAACACCTCCGCGATCATGGGCAGCGTGCCGGCCGAGCAGCGCGGGGTGGCCTCCGGCATGCGCTCGACCTTCCAGAACTCCGGGACGGCGCTGTCGATCGGGCTCTTCTTCTCGCTCATGGTGGTGGGCCTGGCCGGCACGCTGCCGCACACGCTGAGCGCCGGCCTGCAGGCCCAGCAGGTCCCCGCGGCCACCGCACAGCAGGTGGCCGCACTGCCGCCGGTGAGCACGCTGTTCGCCACCTTCCTGGGCAACAACCCGGTGGGCCATCTGCTCGGCCCCAGCGGCGTGCTGCACACGCTGCCGGCGCAGAACGCACACGTGCTGACCGGTACGCGGTTCTTCCCCGAGCTGGTCTCCGGGCCGTTCCACCACGGGCTCGTCACGGTCTTCGGGGCGGCGGCGGTGATGGCGCTGATCGGCGCGCTCGCCTCGGCGCTGCGCGGGCGCTCCGGGGGCACCGGGCAGGCCGCGGCGAGCGAGGCCAAGCAGCCTGCGCGATCGTCGGCCTGACGCTGCGTCAGGGCTGACAAGCCCCGGCCGGTCGGCCCTAGGCCGGCCCCGCCGCCAGGATGCCGCTGAGCACGCGGGCGAGGATGTCGTCCGCCGTGTCGTCGGCACCTGGCGGCGCCGGGGCCAGCCGGCCCAACAGCTCGGCCAGGTGCGGGTGTTCGCCCTGCTGCGCCAGGTGCCACAGGTAGCCGGCCTGGCGGCGCCGGGCCTCCTCGCCGCCGCCGAGCTCGTGCTGCACCAGCGCGGTGGTGACGGCGTTGAGCATGGCGAACGCCTCCAGCTTGGTGGCCGCCGCGGCCGGGTGGTCGGCGAGCACCGCGAGGACGTGCTCCAGCAGTGCGGCGCCGTTGGGCCCCAGCGTCGGCCGGGTGGCCACCAGGGCGGGCAGCCAGGGGTGGCGCCGCATGATGGCGCGCGCCTGCCGTCCGACCGCCACGAGGTCGGCGAGCCAGTCACCGCTGGGCGGGGCCAGGGCGTACTCGGCGCCGGTGGCGTCGGTCATCAGGTCGAGCAGGTCGTCACGGGTGGCGAGGTAGCGGTAGAGCGAGGCCGCGCCGGTGCCCAGCTCCCCCGCCAGGCGGCGCATCGAGACGGCGTCCAGGCCCTCCCGGTCCGCCAGCGCGACGGCGGCGGCGGTGATCTCGGCACGGCTGCGCTCGGCGGGCCGGCCGACCGACGCCTGCTCGGGGCGCAGCCAGATGACGTCCTCGGTCCGCCCGGTCGACATCCGTACCTCCGTGCTCAAGCCCTGCTGACCCGTGTTTGCGAACAGTGTACGCGAGGCGTTACCGTTATTCGCGTACACCGTTCGCAAATACGCGTCAGCCGTCCCCGAGGAGCTCCCGATGATGACCCAGCTCGCCCCCGGGGTGACCCGTGTCGCCACCACGAAGCGCGACAACGCCTTCCTCGTCGCCGGCGACGACGGCCTCACCCTGGTCGACGTCGGCTGGGAGAGCGCGGCCGGCGCGCTGCTCGCGGCCGTCGCCGAGCTCGGCCACAAGCCCGGCGACGTCAAGCGCGTGGTCCTCACCCACGCCCACCCCGACCACGTCCAGGGCGCCGCCACACTGCGCCGCCTGACCGGCGCCCAGTTGCTCATCCACCGGGCCGACCAGCCCTGGCTGGCGGCCGGGCGGGTCCCGGCGGCCGGACGCTCCGGCGCGTTCGGGCGCCTGATCGACCGCCTGCCCAAGCTCCACTGGACCCCGACCGATGCGGACGCGACGCTCGACGACGGCGAACTCGTGGAGAACTCCGGCGGTCTGCGCGTCCTCCACACGCCCGGCCACACCCCCGGCCACGTCGTCCTGCTGCACGAGCCCACGCACACCGTGCTGCTCGGCGACGCGGCCTTCAACCGCGGCCGGCCCGCGCTCGGGCCCGCCGCCCTGGCCGCCGACCCCGCCCTGCGCGCGGGCAGCCTGGCGCGGATCCCCGAGGACGTGCGAGCCGTCGGCTTCGCCCACGGCGCCCCGCTCGCCGGGCGCGAGGCCGAGACCTTCCACGCCTTCCTCGCGCGGCAGCGGGCGGTGGTGGCAGGCGACGCGGCCCACTGAGCCCGCAGGTCTGACGCCGCGCCAGGGGCGCCCAGCTACGCCGGCGAACCGGCGGGTAGCCTTCCACTCCGGCCGTCCCCTCCTTGCGGACGGCCCACCGAGCGGAGGCTGCACACCGATGACGTCCGATGAGCGCTGGCTGGTGGTCGGCCTGGGCAACCCGGGGCCGTGGTTCCGCGCCACCCGGCACAACGCCGGCTTCCTGGCCGTCGACCGGCTGGCCGAGCGGCACGGCGCGCGGTTCCGGCTCCGCAAGGGCCGCTGCCGGGTCGCCGAGATCGAGATCGACGGCCGGTGCGTGGTGCTGGCGAAGCCGCAGTGGTTCATCAACCTGTCCGGCAATCCCGTCGCCACGGTCATGCGCGGCTACGGCGTCCCGGTGGAGCGGCTGGTGGTCCTCCAGGACGAGCTGGACTTCCCGTTCGGCGTCATCCGGCTGAAGCGCGGCGGCAGCCCCGGCGGGCACAACGGGCCGCGCTCGGTGAACAAGTCGCTGAACACCAGCGACTACGTCCGGCTGCGCTTCGGCCTCGGCCGCCCGCCGAAAGGGCAGTCGATCGGCTCGTTCGTGATGGGCGCGTTCTCGCCCACCGAGCAGGCCGAGCTGCCCGCGCTGCTGGACCGCTGCGCGGACTCCGTCGAGACCCTCGTCACCCGCGGCCTGAACGCGGCACAGAACGAACTGCACACCGCCAACGCCTGACCGGGCCTGTGCCAGGCTGTCGTCGGTCGACCCGATCGTGGACTGCCAAGAGATCGTGGACTACCAAGGTGGACTAACAAGGTGGACTACCAGGAGGGAGAGAGCTCATGGCGCAGCGCGCACTGATCGCGGCGGTGGGGGGCCAACGGCCGGTGGTGGACGAGGAGTGCTTCGTCGCGCCGATGGCGGTGGTGGTCGGCGAGGTGACGCTGCACCCCGGGGCGAGCGTCTGGTACGGGGCGGTGCTGCGGGCCGACTGCGGGCCGATCGTGGTCGGCGCGGGCAGCAACGTGCAGGACAACTGCTCGGTCCACGTCGACTTCGGGTTCCCGATGATGATCGGCGAGCGGGTCTCGATCGGGCACAACGCCGTGCTGCACGGCTGCACCATCGAGGACGGCAGCCTGGTCGGCATGGGCGCCACCGTGCTCAACGGCGCGGTGATCGGCGCCGGTTCGATCGTCGCGGCGCAGGCCCTGGTGCCGCAGGGCATGCAGGTCCCACCGGGCTCCCTGGTCGCCGGAGTGCCCGCCAAGGTCAAGCGCCCGCTCAGCGACGAGGAGCGCGAGGCGATCAGCGTCAACGCCGTGCTCTACGTCGACCTCGCCAAGGCCCACCGGGCAGCCCTCGCCGAGCAGCAGGACGAAGGCTGAGTCCAGGCCCGCGCCGGGCGGGCGGGCGGCCGGTCGGGCGGGCGGGCGGGCGGTCGAGCGGGCGGGCGGCCGGTCGAGCGGGCGGGCGGCCGGTCGAGCGGGCGGGCGGCCGGTCGAGCGGGCGGGCGGCCGGTCGAGCGGGCGGGCGGTCAGCGGCTGGTGAGCTCCGCGAAGAGCGGCCAGCCGTCGATCTCCCGCGAGGCGCGTGTCGCCAGGTCCGCCAGCGCGCCGCGGGCTGCCGCGGCGTCCAGCAGGCCCCGGACCACGCCCGGCTGGTGCAGGTTGAGCACGGCGCCGGTGTCGCTGCTGCCGACGGCACCCGTCTGCCACAGGGCGTCGGAGAAGAGCCGGCCCGGACCCGCCCGGAAGACGACGCGCAGGGTCCCCCCGGCCGCCTCCCGGTGCAGGGTCAGCACCTCGCCGCCACCACCGCGCCGATGGTGCACCGACCAGCGCCAGGTCACCGCACCGACCACGAGCCGGCGCAGCCGGCGCGGGTTTCCCATGCCCTCTCCCCCTCCCGTCCGATCCGATTCTGTTCGCGCTCTCAGAATGCACTCAGTCTTCCCTCAGGAAAGTCCCTGAGGTTGACTCCAGGTCAGCACGCGCGACCGACCGGGGAGCAGTCGGGCCATGGCGGATGCCGATCAGGTCCGAGTCTGCAGGATGACGGGGAGTGGCATGGTCGATCAAGGGGCAGGCGTCCAGCCGGCACAGGGGCCGGCGACGAACGACCAGGAGCGGGCGACGGACGGCCGCGGGCAGGCGACGGACCGCCGGGAGCGGGCGGCTGACCGCCGGGCGGCCGGGCGCCGGCTCGCCCGGGTGTCGCTGCGCGGGCGGCTGGTGCTGCTGACGGTGGTGGCGATCTCGCTGGCCGTGGTGGTCTGTTCGACGGCGAGCTGGTTCCTCGCCCGCGACCGCATGACCAGTCAGGTCGACGAGACGCTGCGGCAGTCCGTCGGGCCGGTCAGCAAGACCGCGGTGCACCACCTGGCCGGTCTGTGCAGCGGCACCGAGCAGTACGACACCGGGCTCGCCATCCCCACCGTGGTCTTCGCCGACGGCCACGCCTGCCCGCCGGACGGCGGCAAGACGGTCGTCGTGACCCCGGGTGACGTGGCCATCGCCGCCAGCCGGACCTCGGGGGCCCACGCGGACAGCCGGATCCGGACCGGCCGCACCAAGGACGGCACCTCGGTGCGGGTCTACGTGATCAGCATGCCGGTGAACCAGCCCGGCGGCGCCACCCTGCCGATGGCGGTGCTCGTCTCCCAGCCGCTCGCCCCGGTCCAGCAGGCACTGCGCGAACTCGCCCTCTTCCTGGCCGCGTTGGCCGCCGTGGTGATCACCGGCACCGCCCTGGGCGCCCGGTGGATCGCCCGCACCGCGCTGCGGCCGGTGAACCAGCTCACCGAGGCCGTCGAGCAGATCGCCCGCACCCAGGAGCCCGGCACCACCATCACCGTCTTCGGCCACGACGAAATCGCCCGGCTGAGCGGGTCGTTCAACGCGATGAGCACCGCGCTGGCCCACTCCCGGGAGCGCCAGTCGCAGCTGATCGCCGACGCCGGGCACGAGTTGCGCACCCCGCTGACCTCGCTGCGCACCAACGTCGACCTGCTCGTGCGCAGCCAGGAGACCGGCCGGGCACTGCCGGAACCGACCCGCACCCGCATGGTCGCCGCCATGAAGGCACAGCTGGTGGAGCTGTCCACGCTCATCAACGACCTGCTGGAACTCTCCCGCCCCACCCATGCCGCGGGCACCAAGCCACTGGACGTGGTGCCGCTGCACGAGGTCGCGGCGCGCGCCCTGGACCGGGCCCGGCTGCGCGGCCCCGGGCTGACCTTCACCGTGGAGCTCGACCCCTGGTACGTCCGGGCGGACGCGCACACCATGGAGCGGGCCGTGATCAACCTGCTGGACAATGCGGTGAAGTTCAGCCCGCCCGGGGGCGCGATCGAGGTGCGGCTGCGGGCCGGGACACTGACCGTCCGCGACCACGGTCCCGGGATACCGGCCGAGGACCTGCCGCACGTCTTCGACCGCTTCTGGCGCTCCCCCTCGGCACGGCAGATGCCGGGTTCGGGCCTGGGGCTGGCGATCGTGGCGCAGGCGATCCGGGAGGCGGGCGGCGAGGTGTCGCTGGGTCCCGCGGAAGGGGCCACGGCCGGGGCGGGCGACGGGGCGGTCGCGACGATCCGGCTGCCCGGAGCGCCGGCCGCACCCGCCGGACCGGCTGGACCCGCCGCCCGGCCGGACCGGCCGGCCCAGCCGGACCGGCGCTAGCCGAGCTGGACCGGGGCGGGGACGGAGCCGCTCACCGGCTGCTCCGTCGCCCCGGGCGCCGCCGCCTCGTGCGCCGCTGCCCCGGGCGCCACTGCCCGTGCGGTGCGGCGCTCCAGCGCGGCCGAGAGCACCGCCAGCAGCAGGGCGGAGCCGGTCAGCAGCGCGCCGACCCAGTTGGGCGCGGTGTAGCCGAGGCCCGCCGAGATGACCAGCCCGCCGAGCCACGCGGCCAGCGCGTTGCCGAGGTTGAAGGCGCCGATGTTGACGGCGGAGGCCAGCGTCGGGGCCTGCGCGGTCTGGTCCAGCACCCGCTTCTGCAGCGGCGGCACCGTGGCGAAGCCGAACGCGCCGAGCAGCGGCACCGTGATCGCGGCGGCCAGCTGGTGGTGGGCGGTGACCGTGAAGAGGGCCAGCGTCACCGCCAGCGCGCCGAGCGAGACGTAGAGCATCGGCATCAGCGCGCGGTCGGCGTACCGTCCGCCGACCAGGTTGCCAATCACCATGCCCACGCCGAAGAGCGCCAGCAGCCAGCCGACGGCGGACTGCGGGAATCCGGCCGGGCCGGTCATCATCGGCGTGATGTAGGTGATCGCGGCGAACACGCCGCCGAAGCCGAGCACGGTCATCGCCATCGCCAGCGCCACCTGGACGTTGCGGAAGGCCGCCAGCTCGCGCCGCAGCCCGCCGCCACCGGCCGGCCGCGGCAGCTGCGGGACCAGCGCCGCGACTCCGGCCAGGCCCACCAGGCCGATCACCGTGACCACCGCGAAGGTCGCCCGCCAGCCGTAGTGCTGGCCGATCAGGGTGCCGAGCGGCACGCCCACCACGTTGGCCACGGTCAGGCCGGTGAACATCAATGCGATCGCCCCGGCCCGGCGCCGGGGCTCGACCAGGCCGGCCACGACCACCGAGCCGATGCCGAAGAAGGCACCGTGCGCGAGGGAGGCGACGACCCGGCCGACCAGCAGCAGCGTGAAGTTCGGCGCGACGGCGCTCAGCGCGTTGCCCAGCACGAAGACGCCCATCAGCAGCATCAGCATCTGCTTGCGCGGGATCCGGGTGCCCAGCGCGGTCAGCAGCGGGGCGCCCAGCACCACCCCGAGCGCATAGCCGGTGACCAGGAAGCCCGCGGTGGGGATCGAGAGGCCGAAGTCCGCGGCCACCTGGGGCAGCAGCCCCGCCGCGACGAATTCGGTGGTGCCGATGCCGAAGGCGCCGATCGCCAGGGCCAGCAGTGCGAGGGGCATGGGAAGCCACCCTCCATGGTTGTTGCGTTCGAGCATTACAAGCTTCGACAATAATTGCAGACGCCGGATACTTGCAAGCGCGGGCTATTTCGATCTGGAGCTATCCTGGTGCACGGCGTGACATAGGACGGCACGGCATCGCATGGCGCAGCAGGGCAAGGCGTGGCGGGGCATGGCGCGGAGGAGCGGAACGTGAGTGAGCAGGTCGGACAGGGCCTCGCACAGGGCTGGTGTGCGCTCTCCGCCCTGCACAGCCGGATCGAGGCCCACATCGAGCGGGCCCTGCAGGCCGGCCACGAGCTGAGCGTGCGCGAGTATTCCCTGCTGAACGTGCTGAGCGGCCAGCACTCCGGCGAGGGCGGCCACCTGCGGATGAGCCAGGTCGCCGAGTCGGTGCTGCTCAGCCAGAGCGCCACCACCCGCCTGGTCTCCCGGCTGGAGGACCGCGGCCTGCTCTCCCGCTACCTCTGCCCCGACGACCGGCGCGGCATCTACACCGAGGTCACCGACGCGGGCCGGTCCCTGCTCGCCGAAGCCCGTCCGACCAACGACACCGCCCTCGCCGAGGCCCTCACCGACGCCGCCGCCCGCCCCGAACTCGCCCCCCTGGTGGCCGCCGTCCGAGCCCTGCCGGCTCGGACGACCTGAGGACGGGGGCGGGCAACGTGCCGGACGACCACCCGTCGACCGAGCAGGTCCTCACCGGTGGCGGCGTCAACCACGTGGTCCGCAGCGGCTCGACCGTCCGGCGGCCCACCGGCGACTGGACGCCCACCGTCCACGCGCTGCTGGATCACCTGCGGGCGGCCGGCTTCACCGGCTCGCCCCGCGCCCACGGCCTCGACGCCGAGGGCCGGGAGATCCTCGACTTCCTCCCCGGCCAGGTGCCCGGGTACCCGCTGCCGGCCCACGCCCGCTCGGACGCCACCCTGCGGGCCGTGGGCAGGCTGCTGCGCGAGTACCACGACGCGACGGCCGGGTTCGCCCCGCCCGCCGACGCCCGCTGGTACCGGCCGGCGAGCGAGCCGGCCGAGGTGGTCTGCCACGGGGACATCGCCCCGTACAACTGCGTCTTCCGTGACGGCGAGCCGGTGGCGTTCATCGACTTCGACACCGCACACCCCGGCCCCCGGATCCACGACGTCGGCTACGCCGCCTACCGCTTCGTCCCGCTGACCGCCCCGGACAACCCCGACTTCACCCTGTCGGTCGGCGAACAGGCCCGCCGGCTGCGCCTGTTCGCCGATGCCTACCGCCTGGCCGCCGGCGACCGCGCAGCCCTGGTCCGCACCGCCGCCGAGCGCCTGGACCAGCTCGTGCGGCACCTCCACCAGCAGGCCGCCCAGGGCAACGCCGCCTTCGCCGGCCACCTGGCCGCCGGCCACGACTCCCTGTACCGCCGCGACGCGGCGCACCTGCGCCGCCACGCGGCCCGCTTGACGGCGGCGCTCGCCTGAGGCGGCGGGCGGCCCGCCCCGGACCCAGCGGATGCCGGGCCGGTGGGTGACGGCTTAGCCTTTGAGAGGCGTTCCCGCACGGCGGCGACCGCCGTCCGGGCGCGGCCCGAGCGCCCGCGCTCCACCAGGGGCCTGCTGTTCCACCGGAGGCGTCATGTTCCAGATCGTGTGGATCCTCATCATCGGTCTCGTCCTCGGCCTGCTGGCCCGGCTGCTGCTGCGCGGCCCGCAGGCCATCCCGCTCTGGCTCACCGTCGTACTCGGCGCCGTGGGCGCCCTGCTCGGCAACGCCGTGGCCGGCTGGATCGGCGTGCGGCACACCTCCGGGATCGACTGGATCCGGCACCTGCTGCAGATCGGCTTCGCGGTCGTGCTGGTCGGCCTGGTCAGCCCGGCCTGGAGCAGACGCAAGGTGAGCCGCTAGGAGCCTGTCGGGCTGGCCGGAGAAGAATTTCAGAAACCTGCCTGGGCGAAGCCCTGAACGTGCCCTTCACGGCCTTCGGGCCGGGGCTGGCCGGTCCGCCCCGGGCGGGTGCGGGTAAGGGGCCCGGCGAGGTCGGGGCGGCGGCCCGGTCATGGCTCCGGCCACGTCGGGCACCTGCGCCGAGCTGGGCATCTGCGGGTTCCGGTCCTAGCATCTCCCCCTCAGGGAAGGGGATTTGATGGACCGGAACATCCGCACCGTGGACGATGTGCTGAAACTGCTCGACGGGCTGTTCGCGCCGGGGGCCGACCGCTGGACGGGCGGGGCGGCCGACTGGTGGGACCGCTTCTACGCCGACCGCGACCGGGCGGTGCCGTTCTTCGTGGCGAAGCCGGACGAGACGCTGGTCGACTACCTGGAGCGCGGACTGCTCACCCCCGGGCGGGCGCTGGAGCTGGGGTGCGGTCCGGGGCGCAACGCGCTGCACCTGGCCGCGCTGGGGTTCCGGGTGGACGCCGTGGACCTCTCACCGACAGCGATCGCCTGGGCCGAGGAACGCGCCCGCGAGACGCCCGGCGGGGAGCGCGTCCGGTTCGTCCAAGGTGACGCGTTCGCACTGCCCGAGGGCGAGTTGCCCGGCCCGTACGACCTGGTCTACGACTCGGGCTGCTTCCACCACCTGCCGCCGCACCGCCGGATCAGCTACCTCGCGCTGATCGATCGCGTCCTGGCCCCCGGCGGCCGGCTGGCGCTCACCTGCTTTGCGGCGGGGGCGATGGGCTCCGAGCTGCCGGATGCCGCCCTGTACCACGAAGCCGGCCTGCAGGGCGGGCTCGGTTACACCCCGCAGGCGCTGCGCTGGATCTTCGCCGGCCTGACGGAAGTCTCGCTGCGCCGGATGCGCGACGAGCCGGCCGAGTCCGCCTGCTTCGGCGAACCGTTCCTCTGGGCAGCCCTGTTCCGCCGCCCGGTGGAATCGCCGTTCACCGACTGCACGGCGCCCGGCCGCTGAGCTGCCCCTTCGCCGGCGTCGGCGCAGGTCCAGACCTGGGGGCATGCCTGAGCATTGGCAGGAAGTTCACTCAAATGCCTGTCGAAGTCGTTGACTTGATCGACTTTCGGCCAGTAGCTTCCGGCGGACGGAAACGGGCAGAACTGGCACCGGCCGGTCGACGACCGTGACCACAGGGGGTGAGCCGTGAGCGGGAGCACAGGAACGCAGCAGGACGGCGACGGAGCCACCCGGTTCACCGTGCTCGGCCTGCTGGCCATCGCGGACCGGCGGGAGACCGCCGTGCTCCAGCCCTCCAAACCCGCCACCCTGCTGGCCGCGTTGCTGGTCCGCCCGAACGCGGTGGTCTCCGTCGAGTGGCTGCAACGGGCGATCTGGGGCGAGGAGACCCCGGCCACCGCCAAGGCCGCCCTGCACTCCTGCGTGCTGCGCCTGCGCCGGCTGTTCGCCAAGTACGGCATCGCCGGACACGCCATCGAGGCGCTGCCCGGCGGCTACCGGATGGCCGTCGACACCGGCACCCTCGACCTGCTCGAATTTCGCGAGTTACTCCGGCGGGCCGACCAAGCAGCCGATCAGAAAGCCGAGTTGGGCCTGTTACGGGAGGCGCTGGCACTGTGGCAACTACCGGTGCTGGGCAATGTGCCGTCCGACGCGCTGCACCGCGAGGAGGTCCCCCGGCTCACCGAGGAGTGGCTGCGGACCGCCGAACGGGCCTATGACATCGAACTCGCCCTCGGACGATGTCGCGAGGTGCTCGCTGAACTCTGGTCGGCGGCCAGATCGCACCCGGTGCACGAGCGGTTCTGGGAGCAGCTGATCGAGGCGCTCTACCGCACCGGCCGCCGCGCGGACGCACTCGCCGAGTACCGCCGGGTCCGCGACCACCTCCTGGAGGAGCTCGGCGTCGATCCGGGGCCGGCCCTGCGGCGCCTCGAACTCTCCATCCTGCGCGGCGAGTCGGTGACCACTACGACCACCGCCGCGACCACCGCCACGGCCACCGGCGCGGCCACTACCGCGACCACGGCCCGAGCGGGCGCACCTGACGGGCTCCATGGACCGGACGAGCGGGCGCTCTCCGCCCCGGCGACCGCCCGCACCGCGATACCCGCGATACCCGCAGCACCCGCCGCCGCGACCGGCCCGGATCCACAGCCCGGTCCGGCGGACCGGGCAGGCGTCCTGGCCACGCCGAGCGGCCCGGTCAGCGGCGAACTCGTCCTGGCCGGGCTGGTGCAGGCCGGACTGCTGCGCGAAGGCCCGCCCGGCCGCTACCAGGTCCACGACCTCCTCTTGGCCTTCACCCGTGCCGCCACCGGGAGTTGGACCCACGCACCGGCCACCGGACCGCCCGCCGACGGCGTGGGGCGCACCGAGCGCGCCACCGAGCACCCCCGACCCACGCGGCTTCCGGCCGCCCCGCTGCGCAGAACCTGAAGGGTGAGGGACATGGCCCGGTACGAGGAGATCGCCGACACGCGCCCGCGGATCCGGCGCGACGTGCTGTACACCCGCACGCCCACCGGTGTGCTCTTCCACAACGCACACGGCGGCTTCAGCCTCACCACGAAGAACGCCTACCGCTTCGCCTCGCTGCTCGTCCCGCACCTGGACGGCGGGCACAGCGTGGCCGACCTCTGCAGCGGGCTCGGCGACCAGCAGCGCGCCATGATCACCCAGCTGGTGGCCGCACTGTACGGCCGCGGCTTCGCCCGCGACGCCGGCCCGGCCCCGGAGGCGGACGCGGAGGCCGTCTCCCCCGAGGTCGCCGCCCGCTTCGGCGCCCAGCTGGAGTACATCGACCACTACGTGGGCGGCGCCGCCGAGCGGTTCGCCCGCTACCGGCGTACCAGGGTCGCCGTCCTGGGCGACAACGAGCTCGCGCGCTGGTGTGCGCTGAGCCTGATCCGCAACGGCTGCGCGACCCTTGGCCTGCTGCCCGGCGTCCTGGCGGACGAGACCGGTGCGCTGGCCGCCGAGACGGCCGCTCTCGCCGAGGCGGGCTGTGAACTGACGCTCCATCAGATAGCCGACGACAAAGGCCCGGTGGACTGGGATGCGCTCGACGGCTACGACCTCGTCGTGGTCACCGCGGGAGCCCGGCAGACCGCGCGGCTGCTGGAGGCGGGCATCCCCGCGGGGCGGCGGCTGCTGCCGGCCTGGACGATCGGCGACCGCGCGGTGCTCGGGCCGGTGATGGCCGAGGGCCGCCCCGGTTGCTGGGTGTGCGCCGCTCTGCGCCTGGGCGCGGGCGCCGACCCCGCCGACAGCGCCGAGTTGTGGAGCCGCGTGGCGCCGCTCGCGCCGCTCTCGGCCGGGGACCGGCAGCCGAGCGGGCCGCTGGCCGCGATGCTCGGCAACCTGCTCGGCTACGAGGTGTTCCGGCTCACCACCGAGGCGCTGCCGGCCGAGACCGACGGGCAGTTTGTCGTGCAGCACCTGGACTCGCTGGACGTGGCCGCCGAACCACTGCTGCCGCATCCGCGCTGCCCGCGCTGCGCCACGCTCGACGAGCAGGCGGCGGGCCGGCCCGAGGGCCAGTGGCCGAGCACCGGCGAGCTGGACGCGGCGGACCGGCCGCGCACCGAGCCGGCCGACGGTGCGGCCGAGGAGGCCGCGGCCCAGCAGGCGCTGGCCGAACTCGACGCGCGGGCCGTGCTGGTGCGAGCGCACGCCGGGCTCTGCACCGAGTTCGCCGACGACAGCTGGCAGCAGACGCCGCTCAAGGTCGGCACGGTGCGCCTGAACCTGGCCCCCGGAGCGCGCCGGGAGATCTCCGCCTTCGACGTGCACCACGTGGCGGGCGCCCGGCTGCGCGCCCTCTACCGCGCGGCCGAGGTCTACGCGGACCGGGTGATCCCGGCGGCGGACCCGCACGGCCGGGCGGCGACGGAAGACTGCGCGCGCATCGACCCGGCCGGGCTGGCGACCGCCAGCGGCGTGCTGCCGACCGGCGAGCGGCCCTGGCGTCCGGCCCGCTCGCTGCTCACCGGCGAGCGGCTGCTGGTGCCGGCCGCCGCCCTGCGTCCGCTGGCGGCCGACAACGCCGGCCACGTCTTCGAGGCCACCAGCGCGGGCACCGGCGCGGGCGGCACGCTCGCCGGGGCGATCACCCGGGCGCTGCGCTCGGCGCTGGCGTACGACGCGCTGCGGCGGGCGCTGCGCGGCGCCGCCACAGTCCGGACCCTCCCACTGGACCTGCTGGAAGCCGATGTCGAGCTCACCTTCCTGGCCCGCTCGGCCAAGAACCTCGGCCTGGAGCTGGAGCTGCTGCTTCTGGGCGGCGACCCGGGTGAACCGCTGCCGGTGGTGCTGGCCCGGGCCACCGAACCGGGGGCGGAGCGCGGGCGCTGGGCGCTGGGGGGCGCCCTGAGCCTGCGGGAGGCGGTGCTGGCGGCGGCCCGGGACCTGCTCGGCCTGGTCCAGCTCGGACGCGACCTGGGTGCGCCCGGCTCCGGCGACGCCGGAGACCCGCTGGTGCGGGACCTCGATCCGGCCGTGCTGGTCGCCGGTGCCAACGCGACCGGTGCCGGCCCGGGGGCGCCGGCCGACCGGCTCGACTGGGCGCAGGTCCTGGAGCGGCTGCGGGAGGCCGGACGCGACGTGCTGGTCGCACCGGCGGGCGCACCCGATCTGCGGGCCGGCCGGATCGAGGTGGTCAAGGTGCTTCTCACCCACGGGACCCACGGGACTTCGGGTGCGCACTGAGGCCGCCGGGGTCGTCGAGCGACCGCGCGGCGGGGCTGCGGATGCACGGTGCGAGCCGGCGGACGGCTGCTGGGCGCGCACCCGCGAGGCGCTGGCCGAGTTGCTGACGCAAGCCCTCGGCGCACCGCAGAGACCCCCGCGACTGCTGGGCGTGCAGGACGAGTTGGGCATCGCCGAGGCCGCCTCGGACGCCGGACCGGCCGATCCCGTGCACCTGTACGGCCACCACGTGATCGTCGGGCCCGGCCCCTCCCCCGCCGGTTCGCCCTGTCCGCGCTGCCTGGCCCGGCGCTGGCAGGCCGTGCGCTCCGGGCCACTGCGCGAGGCGCTCGAACGCGGCGGCGACACCGTGGCGGTGGGCGCCCCGCCGTGGGCGGTGCCGTTCCTCGCCGACGCGCTGGCCGCGCTGCTGGCGGCCCGCCGCGAGCGGCCCCCGGCCGCTCTGGTACACCTGCTGGATCTGGAGACGCTGCGGGTCAGCGGCTTCCCGCTGCTCCCCGACGCCGAGTGCCCGCACTGCGACCCGCGCACCGAGGACCGCGCCGAGCAGGCCCGGATCACGCTGACCAGCCGGCCGAAGTCGGCACCGGACGACTTCCGGCTGCGCGGGATCGAGGAGTACCGGCTGTCGCTGCCCGCCCTGGTGAACCCGGTGGCCGGGATGCTCGGCCCCTCGGTGATTCCCGACCTGGTGTCGGCCATCACCTCCTCGACCGTCGGCTGCTTCACCATGCGCTCCGGCAGCTACCTGCGCGAGTCGTTCTGGGGCGGCCACACCGCCGCCTACCGCACCAGCACCCAGGTCGGCCTGTTGGAAGGCCTGGAGCGGTTCGCCGGGATGCGCCCGCGCGGCCGGCGCGGCACCGTGCTGGCGGCCCTCGACGAGCTGGGCGAACAGGCGCTCGATCCCAGGGAGTGCGGCCTCTACAGCCCCGAGTTCCACCAACTCAAGCCGGACGTCCTGCCGTTCTCGCCGAGCCGGGCGATCCCCTGGGTCTGGGGCTGGTCGCTGCGCGAGGACCGGGCGGTGCTGGTTCCCGAGGTGCTGACCTACTACCACGCGCCGGGCGGGCTGCGGAACCGCTTCGTCCAGGAGAGCTCCAACGGCTGCGCCTCCGGCGGTTGCCTGGAGGAGGCGGTCTACTTCGGGCTGATGGAGGTGGTGGAGCGCGACGCCTTCCTGCTCAGCTGGTACGGCGGGATCGCACTGCCCGAACTCGATCCGCAGCGGAGCACCCGGGCCGAAACCCGGGCGATGGTGGACCGGTTGGCGATGTACGGCTACCGGGCGCGCTTCTTCGACACCCGGATGGGCTTCCCGATCCCGGTGGTGACCGCGGTCGCCGAACGGATCGACGGCGGGCTCGGCCGGCTCGCCTTCGGGGCGGGCGCGAGCCTCGATCCGGAGGCGGCGCTCTGGGCCGGTCTGTGCGAGATCGCCACCGACGCGGTCAACCTGCGCCGCCGCACGGTGCGCGAGGAGCACCGACTGCGGGCGATGGCCGCCGACTTCGACCAGGTCCGGGTGCTGCACGACCATCCGCTGCTCTACGGGCTGCCCGAGATGGCCCGGCACGCCGACTTCCTGCTCAGATCTGACGGAGCGTCACCACGGGCTTCGTCGCCACCGACTACGTCACCACGGGCTTCGTCGCCACCGACTACGTCACCACCGGCTTCGTCACCACGGGCTTCGTCGCCACCGACTACGTCACCACCGGCTTCGTCACCACGGGCTTCGTCGCCGCTGGCCGACCCCGCTTCGCTGGCCCGCGGTCCGGGCGCGATCCGGCCGGGCGACGACCTGCGGGAGGACCTGGAGCAGTGCGTGGCGGCGGTGACCGGAGCGGGCTTCGACGTCATCGTGGTCGACCAGACCATGCCCGAGCAGCGCGCGTTGGGCCTGTGCACCGCGAGCGTGCTGGTCCCCGGCCTGCTGCCGATCGACTTCGGCTGGCGCCGGCAACGGGCCCTGACCATGCCCCGGCTGCGCACCGCGCCGCTCAGGGCCGGCCTGCGCGACCGAGAGCTGTCGGACGCCGACCTCAACTGGGCACCCCACCCCTTCCCTTGAGCCGACAGCCGACCAGCAGCACGGACCCCGGGCCCCGGGCGCCGACGAAGCAGCGAGAGACGAAGCAGCGAGACCTGAGAGAGGAGTCAGCATGGGCTACGCCCACGAGTACGCCGCCGCGGTGATGCGGCGCGGCCGGGTGCCGATGGAGCCGGCCGACTTCGTGCCCGACTGGGCCGACCGGCCGCGCAAGGGCAAGTACTACCCCGGCGCCGAGCGCCTGCCGCTGCCGGACGGGCCGGCGGCACCGGGCGCCAGCGTCCAGCGCGGCCTGTTCGGGCCGCGCGGGCAGGGCGGGTTCACCCTGCCGCTGCTCGGCGGGATGCTCCGCGACTCCTACGGCCTGACCGGGCGGCGGCTGGCCGTGCAGGCCAACTCGGACCTGGGCTCGCTGCCGTTCGCCACCCACGCCAACTTCTCCCGCGGCACCGCCTCCGGCGGCGGGCTGTACCCGATCGGCATCCACTGGGTCTGCGGGCCCAGCGGCCCGTTCACGCCCGGCGTCTACCACTACGCCACCGGCCACCACGCGATGGAGCGCCTGCTGACCGGCGACGTCTCGGGCGAGGTGCGCGCGGCGCTGGGCCGGGCGCCGAGCCAGGAGGGGGACGGCTGGGAGACCGACCAGTTCCTCGTGCTCGGGGTCAAGTTCTGGCAGAACGCCTTCAAGTACAACAGCTTCTCGTACCACGTGGTCGCCATGGACATCGGTGCGCTGCTGGAGACCTGGCGGATCTGGGCCCGCGCGCACGGCCTGCACATCGGTGCCGCACTCTGGTTCGACGAGCCGAGGCTGACCCGGCTGCTCGGCATGGCGCCCGAGGAGGAGGGCGTCTTCGCCGTCGTTCCGCTGCGCTGGCAGCACGGCCGGCCGGCCGCCGCGGCCCGTGCCGGGGCCGTCCCCGCCGAAGTGCGGGTGCACGCCGTGGACCAGGAACGCTCGCGCACGGTCCTGGACTTCGAGACCGTGCGGCGCGTGCACGCCGCCACCCTGGCGGGTGCGAGCGACCGACCGGCTCCCGGCGTGCTCGCGCAGGGACTGGGCCGTGTCCCACCATTCCCACCGGACGCGGCAGCGGGTAGCGCCGACCTCCGGCTGCCCGCCCCGCAGCCGCTCACCGCCGGGGTGCGCACCGCCCTGCGGGCCCGGCGCAGCAGCTTCGGCCGGTTCACCGCCGAGCCGCCGATGAGCGCGGCCCAGCTGGCCACCGCACTGGCCGCCGCCGCGACCGCCGCCCGCCTGGACACCGATGCGGAGGGCGGCACGCCCCAGGGCCCCGACGGACCGCCGCTGACCCGGCTCTACGTCTTCGTCAATCACGTCACCGGCATCGCGCCGGGCGCCTACGCCTACCTCCCGGGCGGCGACCGTGCCGCGCTGCGACAGGTCGGGAGCGGGGCACCGGGCGCGTTCCTGCAGCGCACCTACTTCCTGGCCAACTACAACCTGGAGCAGGCCGCTGCGGTGATCGCGGTGGCGGCACCGGCCGGCGCCGTGCTGGACGCGGTGGGCGACCGGGGTCTGCGGCTGGTCAACGCGGCCGTCGGCGCCTGCTCCCAGGCGCTCTACACCGCCACCGCCGCGGCCCGGCTGGCCTGCGGCGTGGCGCTGGGCTTCGACTGCGTCTCCTACGCCGAGGAGTTGGGGCTGACGGAGCGCGGCGAGGTGCCGATGCTGATCATGATGGTCGGCCAGGAGCACCGCAGCCCCGCCGACTTCGACCACCGGATCGCCTGATGTGCGGGGGGACGAGTTGACCACCGAAACGCCGGACCCGGCTCCCGAGAGCCTGGGACACCACTTCATGCTGCGGGTCGGCGGACTTCCCGTCGAGACGGTGCACGCCCTGCGCGCACCCGAATCCCTCGACTGGGCCGAGCGGTTGCTGGCCGAGGAGGAGCGACTGGCCGACCTGGGTGCCCGGCTCAGCGAACCGCTCTCCGCGCTGGTGCGGACGGCCGGGGACGCCGGCCGGCGACGCGAACTGCTGGCGGTGCGGCGGCAGGTGTTCAACAACCGGCTGCCCGACCGGCCGGCCGAACTCGGCGCGCTGGCGGCCGAACTGGGCGGCAGCACCGGCGAGCTGCTGGCCCAGTGGCTGCGCGCCCGCCACCACCTGGCGCGGCTCGCCGAGCGCGGCGAACCGCTGCTCGCCGCCGAACTCCTGTCCACTCGTGAAGAGTTGCGCCGGATCGCCGGGAGCGAGGAGCTGCGCCTGGGCCTGCTGCTCGCCTCCCCCTCCCTGGTGGACGGGCTGGACCGCCGGCAACGCGCCGACCCCGCCGCCCCCTTGGACAAGCGCGCCCGCAAGCTGGAACGATCGCTGCTCTCCTACCTGTACCGGACCGCCTGCAAGACCAGCCCGTTCAGCACCTTCACCGCGGTCGCCGCGGGCACCTTCAGCCCCGCCGCGACGGGCACCGCTGCGGAACAGACCGGCACCACTCCCGAGCAGGCGGAGCTGCAACTCGGCCCCGGGCGGACCAGCCACCCCCGACTGAACGTGGTCGTCCTCGCCCGGCTGGCCGAGCTGATCGCCGCCGACCCCGGGCGCCGTCGCGACCTGCCCCTGACGCCCGCCTCCGGCTGGGAGCTGACCGAGGACCGGGTCCGCTACGTGCGCCGCTCGGTCACCGCCGGGGACGCCGCCGCGGCGGTGAGCTTCGACGCCGCCCACGACCGGCTCTTCTTCCTGCGGCTGAGCGGCGTACTGGAGCACCTGCTGGAGTTCTTCGGCGAGCGCCCGCTGATCCGCTTCGGCGAGCTGGCCGCGCTGCTGAGCGCCCGCACCGGCGGCAGCACCGTGGACGCCGAGCGCTACCTGACCGCGCTGCTCGACGTCGGCATGCTCCAACTGCCCGCGCTCGGAACCGATGTGCACGCCGCCGACCCGCTGCGCGCCTTCCAGGCGGCGCTGCACTCGCTGGACCGGCCGTGGGCCGAGGCCGCCGCGGCACGCCTGGCGGGCCCGGCCGCCGCGATCGACCGCTACCCGGCGGCGGACCCGCCGACCCGGCGCGCCCTGCTCACCGAACTGCGCCGGGAACTCACCGCCCTGCAGAGCGAGCTGGCGGGCGGAGAGGCGCCCGCACTCCCCCAGACCCTGCTCTACGAGGACGTGGCGGCGGGCGAGGTGGCCGCGGACCGCGCCGAGTGGCGCGAGCCCGCCGCCCGCCTGCGCGAACTCGCCCGGATCCTGCCCGTCTTCGACCTGGGCCTGGCCCGCCGGCTCACCCTGAAGGGCTTCTTCCTGGCCCGCTTCGGCCACGGCGGCAGCTGCCCGGACCTGCTCCAGCTGGTGCACGACTTCCACGAGGACATCTTCAACCAGTACCTGCAGTTCACCGCGCTCAAGCCGGAGCAGGGCGAGGACGGCGGCTACCTGCCCGAGGAGAACTGGCTGGGCCGCCCCGAGCTCACCGCCCTCGACCGGGCCCGCACCGAACTCTCCCGGCGGATGGCCGAGTTGTTCGCCAAGCTGCCCGACGGCAGCGAGGAGCTGCTGTTGGAGGACGCCGACCTGTCCGCCGTCGCCGCCGAACTCGCACCGCTCGGCGAGGAGTTCGCGCCGCACAGCCACTTCGTCCAGCTGGCCCGCCGCGCACGCGGGCCGCTGGCCGTGCTCAACCACTCGTACGGCGGCCTGGCCTTCCCCTTCACCCGCTTCACCCACTGCTTCGACCAGCCGGACGGCGCCGGCCTGCCCGCCCGACTGCGCGAGGCACTGCTGGCCGCCCAGCCCGAGGGCGCGGTGTTCGCCGAGGTGACCGCGGGATCGGCCACCACCAACCTCAACCTGCACGCCCGGCTGACGGAGTACGAGATCGTCTGCCCCGGGGAGCGCAGCACCGCCCCGGAGGCCGCCCAACTGCGGCTCGACGACCTGTCCGTGGCGCACGACCCGGTCGCCGACCGGCTGCACCTGCGCTCGCGCCGGCTGGGCCGGGAGGTGATCCCGCTCTATCTGGGCTACCTGGTGCCGATGGTGCTGCCCGAGGTGCCGCGCAGCCTGCTGCTCTTCTCGCCCACCTCACGGGTCACCCCGCAGCTGTGGCGCGGGGTGCCCGCCGGCCCGGCCACCGACGGGGTGACCCGGCGCCCCCGGGTGCGGTACGGCAACCTGGTTCTCCAGCGCCTTAGTTGGACGGTGGCAGCACAGGGGCTGCCGGTCGCCCGGACGGGCGGCGGCGAGGCCGGGCGGTTCCTTGCCTGGCAGCGCTGGCGCCGCCGGCTCGGGCTCCCCCTGCAGCTCTTCGTCCAGGTGCATCCACAGGGCGGCGCCGGCCCGCGGCTGGGCTCCGTCAAGCCGCAGTACCTGGACTTCGCCAGCCCGCTCTCGCTGCTCGCCCTGGAGGGCCTGCTCACCGGCGGCCCGGCCGAGCTGGTCCTGACCGAGATGCTGCCCGGCGAACAGGAGCTGCACGTGCGCTCCGCCCGGGGCCGGCACGTCGCCGAACTGGCCCTGGAGATCGTCCCCCGCACCACGGCCGCCGCCACCGGGCAGCGGGAAGGAGAGCCCAGCCATGGCTGACCACCCCGCCGGAGGCGCCCCCGGCGACTGGCAGGCCTTCCACATCTTCTACGCCGCCAGCCCGCGCCCGCTGCTGCTCCAGTGCGTGCGCCCGCTGGTCGAGGAGCTGACCGAACAGGGCCTGCTCGCCGGGTACTTCTTCATCAACTACTGGCTGGAGGGTCCGCACCTGCGGCTGCGGCTGCGCCCTGCCACCCCCGCGGCGGCCGGCGAGGTGACCGAGCGCGCCGAGGCGGCGATCGCAGCCTTCCTGCGCCGCCGCCCCGCCCTCTACGAGGTGAAGGACAGCTTCTTCGCCGAGCTCTACAACACCCTCTTCGAGCTGGAGTACCGCGAGGAGGACCGCGAACGCCTGCTCGGTCCGGACGGGCGGATGCGGCTGCGCGAGAACAACACCTTCAGCGCCGAACCGTACGAGCCGGAGTACGGCAAGTACGGCGGCCCGGCCGGAGTGGCGCTCGCCGAGTGGCACTTCCAGCGCTCCAGCGACCTGGTCATCGAGGCCGCCCGCACCATGAACCTGCACCTGCGCACCGTGGTGCTGGGGCTGGCCGCGCAGCTGATGATGACCATGTCGGCCTGCTTCCTGCCCGACCAGGAGCAGCTGCTGGCCTTCCTGGACCGCTACCACGCCTTCTGGAACGGGGCGTTCGAGGGCACCAACTTCACCGCGCAGCAGGGCTACGACCGCGCCTACGGCAGCACCGGCGAGGCGCTGGCGGACCGGTTCCACACCATCCGCGCGGCCATCGGCGCCGGCGTGCCCGAGCGCCTGCCCACCCTGCTGCGCGACTGGGCGGAGCACTGCCTCCAACTGCGCGCCCGGGCCGCGGCCCTGGCCGAGCGCGGCGAGCTGGTCTTCCGCTCCTGGGACGGCACCCGCGACCTGCCGGTGACCGATCTCGCCCAGGCGCTGCCGATGCTGCTCTCCCCCTACGCCCACATGACCAACAACCGGCTCTCGGTGACCGTGCGCGACGAGGCCTACCTCTCCTACGTGCTGGCCCGCGCGCTGCGCGAACCGCGGGCCGCGGTGAGTTCATGACGGAGCGTCAACTGCTCGACCTGCGACCGCGGATCCGCCCGGAGATCCGGATCAGCCGCCCGCTGCTGCGCGGCACCACGCCGGTGCACCTGCTCAAGGACCCGGTCAGCGGCCGTCGTCTGACGGTCGGCACCAAGGAGCACTTCATCATCAGCCGGCTGGACGGCAGCCGGTCGCTGGCCGAGGTCGGCGAGGAGTACGCGCGGCAGTTCCGGGCGCGGCTCGGCGAGCCGCAGTGGCAGCAGCTGCTGGGCCTGCTGCACAGCCGCGGCCTGCTCGGCACCGCCCCGGCGCCGGGCCCCGAGGCCGCCGGGCGGCCGTCCGAGCCGGCCCGCTCCACCGTGCTGGCGGGCCGGGTGCGGATGGTCGCCGACGCGCCTGCGCTGCTCGACCGGCTGCACGCGGCCACCGGCCTGCTGCGCCGGCGCTGGTTCCTAACCGCCCTGTTCACCCTGGTGGCCGCGCTGCTGACCGGCCTGGCCGCACAGTCCGGCGCGCTGCTGCGGGACACCGGGCAGCTGTTCCACCAGCCGGTGGCGCTGTTCGCCGTCGGCACCCTGCTCTGGGTGAGCCTGGCCCTGCACGAGCTCGGGCACGGCCTGGTCGGCCGGGCGTTCGGCGGCCGGATCACCGAGATCGGCCTGCGCTGGCGGCTGCCGGCGACCTACCTGTACTGCGAGGTGGAGGACGTCCAGTTCTTCGCCCGGCGCCGCCAGCAGATCGCCACCGCCTGCGCCGGCGCGCTGGTCAACCTGGTCTTCCTGCTGCCCTGGTACCTCGCCTGGAACCTGCTGCCCGCGCACGCCCAGGCCCGGCCGTTCATCGGCGGCCTGCTGCTGCTCGGCGCGGTGCTGGCCTTCGCCAACCTGGTCCCGCTGCCGCCGCTGGACGGCTACCAGGCCCTCGGCTACGCCCTGGACTGCCTCCAACTCGCCACCGAGAGCCGCCGGTTCGTCGCCCTGCTGGCCCGCTCGGCGGTGCGCCGCGGTCCGGGGACCAGCGGCTACCCCCGGCGCCTGCGACTGGTCTACGGCGGCTACGCGCTCGGCTGCGCCGCGCTGGCGGCCACCGCGCTCGCCGCGCTGGGGCCACTGGCCCGCCGGCTGCTGCCGGCCGGCTGGGCGCCGGTGGCCGGCCTCGCACCGCTGCTGGTGGTGGCCCTCGCGCTGGCGCTGTGGGCCGGCGGCCTGGTCCTGCGCACCCACCGCAAGCGGCAGGCGACCTGATGCCGGCGGACGAGCAAGCACGACAGCGAGCGACAGCACGACGGCAAGCGACAGCACGACAGCGAGCAGCAGCACCACGGCGAGCAACAGAGAGAGTGACGATGAGTCCAGCCGCAAGCCCCTCGGCCCCCGCCGTCGAACTGGCCGGGGTGACCAAACGGTACGGCAGCGTGCAGGCGCTCGACGGGGTCTCGCTGACCGTGGCGCGCGGCGAGTTCTTCGGTCTGCTCGGCCCCAACGGCGCCGGCAAGACCACCCTGGTGGAGATCGTGGAGGGCCTGCGCACCCCGGACGCGGGCCGGGTGGCGGTGCTCGGCGAGCAGCCCTGGCCGCGCAACACCGCGCTGCTGCGCCGCCTCGGCATCCAGACCCAGAGCTCGGCCTTCTTCACCCGGCTCACCGCGCGCGAGCACCTGGAGACCGTCGCGGCGCTCTACCGCCTGGACCGGGGCGCCGCGCTGCGCGCTCTCGACCTGGTCGACCTGCGGGAGAAGGCCGACAGCCGGGTCCACGAGCTCTCCGGTGGCCAGCGCCAGCGCCTGGCGCTGGCCACCGCGCTGGTCCACGAGCCCGAGCTGATCTTCCTGGACGAGCCGACCGCCGCGCTCGACCCGGCCGCCCGGCGCTCGCTCTGGGAGGTGCTGGGCACGCTGCGCGGAGCCGGTCGGACCATCGTCTGCACCACCCACCACCTGGACGAGGCGCAGGCGCTGTGCGACCGGGTGGCGATCATCGCGCACGGCTCGATCCTGGCCCAGGACACCCCCGGCAACCTGATCCGCTCGCTCGCCGCCCCCACCCGGCTCAGCCTGCCGCTGCACCGGCTGACCGCCGCCGAGGCCGAGCGCCTGCCCGGGGTGGAGCGGGTCGCCGTCGAGGGCGGCGAGCTGGTGATCTGGACCAGGTCGGCCAACCGGGTGCTGGTCGCGCTCGGCGAACTGGTCGACCTGGAGGAGATCCAGACCCGCAGCGCGACCCTGGAGGACGCCTACCTGGAGCTGACCGGATCGGAGCACCGCGCGTGAACGCCTACCTCGCCGTCACCCGGGCCAGCTACCTGGCCTACCTGCGGGACCGCACCTCGGTGATCTTCACCTTCGCCTTCCCGCTGCTCTTCCTGGTCGTCTTCGGGCTGATCTTCCACGGGCAGTCGGTCAACGGCGGCCTGTCGTACATCAACTACATCGCGCCCGGGGTGCTCTCCTGGGGGATCGGCAACGCCGCCCTGTTCGGCGTCGCCTTCACCCTGATGCACTGGCGGCGCGACGACCTGCTGCGCCTGATCTGGCGCACCCCCACCCCGCTGGGCTCGGTGCTCGGCGCCCGCTACCTGGTGGCGGTGGGCACCGGGCTGATCCAGGCGGCCCTGTTCGCGGCCGTCGCGCTGGCCGCCTTCGGCCTGCGCGTCACCGGCCACTGGCCGCTGGCGCTGCCGGTGCTGCTCTTCGGCATCACGGCCTTCGCCGCGCTCGGCCTGGTGGTGGGCACCCTCGCCAGCACGCCGGAGGCGGTGGCCGCGGTCGCCAACTGCGTGATGGTGCCGATGGCGTTCCTGTCCGGCGCGTTCTACCCGATCGACCTGATGCCGAGCTGGCTGCGCACGCTCTCCCGGGCGCTGCCGCTGCGCTACTTCGACGAGGGCGTCACCGACGCCTTCGCCGGGCGCGGCGGGTCGGGCGTCCCGGCGCTGGACTGCCTGGCGCTGCTGGGCTTCGCGCTGCTCTTCGCGCTGGCGGCCGGGCGCTTCTTCCGCTGGAGCAACCAGTCATGACCATCCATCAGCCTCACGACGGCCTGCCCTTCGAGGCGGCCCGCGCCCTGCTGGAGCGCCGGCTGGCCGAGCGGGCCGCGGCCGAGGACCGGCCCGCCCCGCGGGTGGCCGCGCTGGGCGGCGTCGACCTGCTGCGCCCCGAGCCGGGCGAGGCGGCCCGGCACTGGGCCGGCGCCACCGTGCACCTGGGCTCGGGGGCCGTGCTGATCGGGCCCTGGGGCGGCTCGCCCGCGGCACCGAGCGCCTGCGGCTGCTGCCTGGCGATGCGCTGGCAGCGGCTGCGCAGCCGCACCGAGCGGGAGGCGCTGGAGAGCGGATCGGCGCTCACCGTGGTGGACCCCGGCTGGCCGCGGCTGACCGAGCACGCGCTGGACGCCGTCTGGGCGCTCCACCGGCTCACGGACGGCGCACGGCCGCCGGGCACCGGTCCGGACGGCGAGCTGCCGCAGGTCAGCCGGCTCGACCTGGAGACCCTGCGGGTGCAGACGGTGCCGCTGCTGGCCGAACCGCTCTGCCCGGCCTGCGCGGCCACCGGCGCCGGGCAGACCGGGGAGGAGCCGGTGCTGCCGCTGGTCGCGCGTCCCAAGCCTGCGCAGCAGGAGTACCGGCTGCGCCCGGCGGGCGGCTACCCGCTGCCCGCCCTGGCGCTGGCCAACCCGGTCTGCGGCGTGCTCGGCGCGGGCACCTGGTCCGACGTCACCTCGCCGACCACCGCGCCGGTGGCGGGCAGCGTCTTCATGCGCGGCTACGCCGGGCTCACCGACGTCACCTGGAGCGGCCAGGCCAACTCCTTCGCCGCCAGCCGCGACCTCGCCTTCCTGGAGGGCCTGGAGCGGTACGCGGGCACCCATCGCCGCCGCACCGCGCCGCCGCTGACCGAGGCCTACCGCAACCTGGTGGGCGCCGCGCTCGACCCGCGCGACTGCGGGCTCTACGCCGAGCGGACCTACCGGGACGACCCGATGCTCAGCCCCTTCGACCCCGACCGGCCGATCCCCTGGGTCCAGGGCTATTCACTGCGCGACGAGCGCCCGATCCTGGTCCCGGCCCGGCTCTGCTACTACAGCGCCGGGGTGGCCGCCGACAACTTCGTCTTCGAGTGCTCCAACGGCTGCGCGATCGGCAGCTGCCTGGAGGAGGCGATCCTCTTCGGCCTGCTCGAACTCGTCGAGCGGGACGCCTTCCTGCTCGGCTGGTACGGCAACGCCGCGCTGCCCGAGATCGACCTGGACCGGCACCCGGGCGCGACGCTGCGGGCGATGGTGGACCGGGCCGCGCTGCAAGGCTACCGGGTGCGCGCCTTCGACAACCGGGTGGACCTGAGCGTCCCGGTGGTCACCGCACTCGCGGTCCGCGAGGACGGCGGCCCCGGCACGCTGGCGTTCGCGGCCTCGGCCGGGTTCGACCCGGCGGCCACCGTGGAGTCCGCCGTCTGCGAGATCCTCACCTACATCCCGCACCTGCCGGGCCAGGTGAGCGCGCGGCCGGCGGAACTCGCCGCGATGGCCGAGGACTTCGAGCTGGTGCGCCGACTGCCCGACCACGCCGCCCTGTTCGGGCTGCCCGAGATGGCCGAGCACGCCGGGAGCTACCTGCGCCCCAGCGCGCTGCTCGACCCGGAACAGACCTACCAGGGCTGGCTGAAGCAGCGCCCGGACTCCGGTGATCTGCTGGACGACCTGCTGCACTGCCGCGACGAACTGGTCCGGGCCGGCTTCGACGTGATCGCGGTCGACCAGACCACGCCCGAGCAGCGGCGGCTGGGCCTGCGCACCGTCTGCACCCTGGTGCCCGGCCTGCTGCCGATCGACTTCGGCTGGTCGCGCCAGCGCGCCCTGCGGCTGCCCCGGCTGCGCACCGCGCTGCGGCGCGGCGGGCTGCGGGAGCGGGACCTCACCGAGGACGAACTGCGCCTGGTGCCGCACCCGTTCCCATGACGAGCGGGTGCGCGGACGCCGACGGCCCCCCGGCCGCTGCTCGTACCGGGGGGCCGCCGGGGCGGTGGCGCTGGATCAGGCGGTGCAGCTGGTGGTGCTGGTGGTGCTGGAGCAGGTGCTGGTGCTGGAGCAGCTGGTCGACGAGCCGAGCATGACCTCGCTGGTGTCCGAGTAGTCGCTGATCTCGAAGGTCTCCGACTCCAGGTTCAGGATCTCCTCGGCCAGGGAGGCGAGGGAGTTTTTCTGCGGGGCAGCCATGGGGACTCCTTCGTACGGCAGTTGGGACGGGCCGGGATCGCGGTCCCCTCGAACAGGTACCCACCATCCCGCACCACCCTTTCTACGCCGCGCCGCTGGCACCTCCGGCTGCCATCCGCTGGCACTCCACTGACCACCCACCGCCGACCCGTTCACCCCGAGGACAGGAGAGACCTCATGACGACGACCAGCGCCCTCACCCGGGCCGCCGAGCTCTACCTCGAACTGCACCGCGATCCCGAGCTGTCCGGCGCCGAGCAGCGCACCGCCGCCCGGTTCGCCGACTGGCTGACCGGCACCGGCTACCAGGTCGTCCAGGGGGTCGGCGGCCACGGCGTGGTCGCCGCCCTGCGCAACGGCCCCGGCCCGGTGGTGCTGCTGCGCGCCGAACTCGACGCGCTGCCCGTCGAGGAGCGCACCGGCCTGCCGTACGCCAGCACCGCCACCGCCCGCACCGCCGACGGGCGCACGGTCCCGGTGATGCACGCCTGCGGCCATGACGTGCACCTCGCCTGCGCGGCCGGTGCGGCAGCCGCGCTGGCCCGGGCCCGCGACCGGTGGCGCGGCACCGTCCTGGTGGTCGGCCAGCCGGCCGAGGAGACCCTGCGGGGCGCGGCGGCAATGCTGAGCGACGGCCTCTACCAGCGCTTCGAGCCGCCCCAGGTGGTCCTCGCCCAGCACACCGCCCCGCTGCCGGCCGGCCTGGTGGCCCACGCGTTCGGCCCGGTCACGGCGGGCAGCCGGACCCTGCGGCTGGTGATCCACGGCCGGGGCGGCCACGCGGCCGCCCCGCACCTGGCGGTGGACCCGGTGGTCGCGGCAGCCGCCGTGGTGCTGCGGCTGCAGGCCGTCGTGGCGCAGGAGACCAGCCCCGCGGAGCAGGTGGTGGTGACGGTCGGCTCGCTGGAGGCGGGCAGCGGGGGCAACGTGATCCCCGACCGGGCCACCCTGACGGTGACCGTGCGGGGCTTCTCCGAGCAGGTGCTGGACCGGGTCGGCGCGGCCGTGGTCCGGGTGGCGCGCGGCGAGGCGGCGGCCTCCGGCTGCCCGCGCGAGCCCAGCGTCGAGGAGATCTCCCGCTCCGGGGTCAACCTGCCCGACCCCGCTCTGACCGAGGCGGTGCGGGCCGCGCACCAGAACGCCTTCGGCACCGCCCGGGTGGCCCAGTGGCCGCCGGCGCTGGCCACCGAGGACTTCCCGCTCTTCGGCGAGGCCGGCGTCGACCTGCACGGGGTGCGCGGCATCCGGACCGCCTACTGGATGCTCGGCATGGTCGGCGCGCGCCAGTGGGCCCAAGCCCCGGGCAGCGGCCCGGCGGAGAAGATGGCCGCCCTGCCGCCCAACCACTCCCCCGAGTTCCGCCCCAGCGTCCGGCTCACCCTGCAGACCGGCATCACCGCCCTGGTCAGCGCGGCCACCGCCGCGCTGGGGCCGGGCGACTGAGCGGGAGCTGACGCTGCGTCAGCGCGCGGTCGTGCCGGGGTGCGGGCGGCGCAGCAGCCAGGCCCAGAAACCGCGGCGCGCCGGCCGCGCCACGATGTGGCCGCTGCGCACCGACCCGGAGATCTCCACCCGCAGGGTGGTGGGCCCCTGGTCGCCCGGGGCGCGCTTGACCTGGACGGCGCCGCTGGCCACGCTCACCTCGTCGACGTCCACCATCATCCCGGGCCGGGTGATGATGACCAGCGACCCGCTGCGCACCTCGGCCTCGATCCGCAGCACCGGCTGGGTGATCACCGCCTCGGTGAAGTCCAGCTTCACGCTGCCGCTGGCCACCGTGACGTCGAAGGCCCGCGGCACCACCCAGCGGCCGACCCGCTCGGTGTGGCCGCTGTCGCAGTCGATCCGCACCAGGTCCTTGACCTCCGGCGCCGTCGAACCCACCACCACGGGCAGGTCGTCGACCAGCACCGCGAGCTCGCTGCCGGTACGCGCGGTCAGCGCGCGCTCCAGTCGCTCGTCCAGCTCCGCGGCCGTCAGCCGACCGTCCCCGGCAGCGACCCGCAGCAGCTCCGCCACCCGGTCGCGCTCCTCGTACGACACCCGCAGTTCCGGCCGGCGCTGCCCGCCCGGCGACATCTCACCCGTCATGGCAGGTACCTTATGCGCTCGCCTCGGAGGCGGTGTACTACCAGCGGGTAGCCGATCGGCACCCCGGCGCGGCAGCCCCACCCGCGGGCCCCTAGGCTTGGCGCGATCATGCCCCGCCCGCCGGTCGGCAGCAGCCACGTCAGAAGGAGAGTTGATGCACGCTCAGGGCTCGCAGCCCCCGCAGGCCGACGCCGACCGGGACGCCGAGGGCGGGCTGCGCCGCCGGCGCTTCCTCGGCTACGTGGTCGCGGCGCCGACGCTGCTGGTGGCCGCGCCGCTGGAGGAGGCGGTGCTGGCGCCGACGCCGGCCGCCGCGGCCGTCCCCTCGCTGCCCGAGCCGGCCGACATCCTCGACCTCACCGACCTGCTCACCACCGCGGCGCTGCCGACCTCCGGCCTGATCGGCATCCAGCTGAACGCCGACGGCACCGCGACCTTCGCCCTGCCCCGCGCCGAGGTCGGCCAGGGCATCACCACCTCCACCGCGATGCTGATCGCCGAGGAGCTGGACATCCCGCTCTCCCAGGTGCGGATCACCCTCGCCGACGCCCGCCCCGAGCTGCTCTTCAACCAGCTCACCGGGGCCTCGAACACCACCGTCTCCACCTACACCCCGGTCCGGGTGGCCGCGGCGATCGCCCGCCAGCGGCTGCTGGCCGCCGCCGCCGACCGGTTCGGCGTCCCCGCCACGACGCTGACCACGGCCGCCGGCGTGGTCAGCTCGCCGAGCGGGCAGCGCGCCGACTACGGCTCGCTGGCGGTGCAGGCGGCCAGCGAGGTCACCATCCAGGTCGGCGTCCCGCTCAAGCAGCGCTCGGACTTCACGGTGATCGGCACCGATCAGCAGCGGATCGACGCGCTGGACATCGTCACCGGCCGCAAGCAGTTCGCCATGGACCTCGCGGTGCCGGGCGCGCTGCCGACCATGGTCTGCCGGCCGCCGACGGTCAACGGCACCCCGCTCTCGGTGCAGAACCTGGCGGCGGTGAAGGCGATGCCGGGCGTCACCGACGTGGTCGTCGTCCCGACCGGCCTGGCGGTGCGCGCCACGACCTTCGGGCAGTGCATCGACGCGGTCCGCGCCCTGCAGGTGACCTGGGGCCCGGGCACCGAGGACGACTCCTCCGACAGCACCGTGCTCCAGGAGCTCCGAGCGGCCGAACTGCCCTTCGCCGTCCCGCCGGTGAACCTGCTGGCGAAGACCATCGAGGCCGAGTTCACCTTCGCCTTCGCCAGCAACTCGGCACTGGAGCCCAACTGCGCGATCGCCGACGTGCGCCCGGGGCGGGCGGAGGTGTGGGGCTCGCTGAAGTCGCCGATCGTGGCGCAGGGCGCGATCGCCGCCAAGCTGGGGCTGCTGCCGAGCGCCGTCACCGTCCACGTCACCCAGGGCGGCGGCTCCTTCGGCCGCAAGCTGTTCTTCGACGCGGCTCTGGAGGCCGCCGAGATCTCGCAGCTGATGGGCAAGCCGGTGAAGCTGATGTGGCACCGTACCGACGAGTTCCGCCAGGGCCGCACCCACCCGATGTCCGTCTCCCGGGTGCGGGCGGTGCACGCGCTGGGCCAGGTGCTCAGCTTCGAGCAGCGGCACACCTCGGTGGCCACCGACTTCAGCCACGGCCTCGGCGAGATCATCACCGCACTGGTGGCCAAACTGCCGGTCGGCGACATCGGCTTCTCCGAGACCATCTTCGAGCTGAGCCAGGAGACGCCCTACAACTTCGGCCTCACCACCCAGCTGCTCAGCGAAGTGGACAAGGGCTTCAACACCGGCAGCATGCGCGGCATCTACTCCCCCAATGTGCGCTGTGCGCAGGAGTTGATGGTCGATCAGCTGGCCGCCGCGCTGGGGCAGGACCCGTACCAGTTCCGCCGCCAGTCGCTGAAGGACGAGCGGGCCGTCGCGGTGCTCGACCAGGTCGCCCAACTCGGCTCCTGGGGCCGCACGATGGCGCCCGGCACGGCGCAGGGCATCGCGCTGCACCCCGAGTACCACAGCGTCGCCGCCGTCCTGGTCGAGATCGACTGCACGCCGCAGACCACCGGGCGCCGGATCCCGGACGCCTGGACCGGGCCGCGGGTCACCAAGGTGGTCTGCGCGGTGGACGCCGGGATCGCGGTCAACCCGCTGGGGCTCAAGGCGCAGATGATGGGCGGCATCATGGACGGCATCGCGCTCGCCCTCTCCTCCGGCCTGCACCTGGAGAACGGCGTGTTCCAGGAAGGCAGTTGGGACAACTACTTCTACACCAGGCAGTGGAACACCCCGCCGGACCTGGAGATCGTGGTGATGCCGCCGAGCAGCGACACCCCCGGCGGGGCCGGCGAACTGGCGGTCGGCTCGGCGATGGCCGCGGTCGCCTGCGCCTACGCCCGCGCCACCGGGACCATGCCGACCAGCTTCCCGATCAACCACGCGGCACCGCTCGCCTTCGATCCGCTGCCGACCTCGCCGCCCGTCCCGCAGTCCCCCGTCGACGGCCTGACCCGCGCCTACTGAGCCACGCGTACCGTCCCGCGCCTACTAGGAGTTTCGAGAACCGTGCCCCAACACACCTTCATCCTCAACGGCGCGCCGGTCACGGTGGACGTGGAGGACGACGTCCGGCTGCTCTGGGTGCTGCGCGACGTCCTCGGCGTCACCGGCCCCAAGTACGGCTGCGGGCTGGGCGTGTGCCAGGCCTGCACCAGCCACATCAACGGCAAGGCGTTCAACCCGTGCTCGGTGCCGGTCAGCGCGGTGCAGCCGACCGACCGGATCACCACCATCGAGGGCCTGCCCGCCACCGTCGGCAAGGACCTGCACCCCATGCAGGAGGCCTGGCTGGAGTTCGACGTGGCGCAGTGCGGCTACTGCCAGCCCGGACAGATCATGGCCGCCGTGGCCAAGGTCCAGCAGGCCAGGGCGGCCGGCCGCGAGATCGGTGACGCCGACTTCGACGAGATCCGCAACATCTGCCGCTGCGGCACCTACGTGCGGATCCGCGAGGCGATCGCGGCCGGTGCGAAGAACTTCTAGGCCGGGTCCCGGAAGAAAGCCACCATGCCCGCCCGGCCGGCTCCCGGCCCGCGGACATGCCCGCCGGGCCGGCCCGGCGGGCATGTCACGCGAAAACCGCGGTATTCCTAGTACCAGCGCTGATTCTGGTTGTTGTAGTCGGTGCCGTTCACGTAGACGCTGCCCAGGCTGTACGCGCCGGTCCAGTCCAGGAAACCGCCGCTCTGGACGTTCTGCAGCTTGAATCCGGAGCCGGTGTAGATCTCCCGCCAGCGCTCGTAGGAGTTCGTGCCGTCCCGGCCCGAGTTGCAGTTCTCCGTGTACGCCTGGCTCCCGTAGCCCGTCAGGCAGCGCCCGAACCGGTCGACCTCGTTCCAGGTGCCGTCACTGTTCTGGACGTCGTGCCACTCCCAGCCCACGGTGCTGGCGCCCACGGCACCACCACCGGGCTGCGAGCCGAGGAAACAGCACTGATCGTTCGTGCCGTTCTTCCAGGTGATGGTCCCGTCCGCGTGGGCGGCGCCGGTGAAGCCGATCAGCAGGGCGGGAACGGCAGCAGCCGTCGCGAGTGCCTTTACGGCATGCTTCTTGAACATAGTGATTCCCCCTGGAAAAGTCGATTCATTTTGTCGGCTCGAAAAGAATGGGTACACCGTCTTCAAGGTGCACCTTGAGCGAACTTGCCGAACGCTAGCACAGCTCCATATCTGTCAATATCCGACTGTTCGCACATTGACTGGGTTTGCCCCCCGCTCCGCATACCGGACGCGCACCGCCGCCGGACATGCGAAAACCAGCCATTCACACGGCTGGTCTGCGCACACCAAAACACCGGGCGGATCAGCCCACCACGACGGTGACCTTCCAGCGGACCACGACGTGTGAGCAGACGACGCCCGGGGTGGGCACGCAGCGGCGCTCGGCGGTGATCTGGCCGCTGCCGCCGCCCTGCGCGGTGAACGCGGCCCAGGCGCTGCCGTCCGGTGCGGTGCCGCCCGCGGTGCGCTGCAGCACGGCGCTGTCACCGGCGGTCGGCTCGGTCCAGGCCAGGGCGGCCTCGCCCGCGGTGGAGCCGGTGAGCCGGACGTCGATCCGGTCCCCGACCGCCACCCGCACGGTCTGACCGTTGCTGTCATTGGTGAGCACGACCTCGTCGGTCACGCCCTGCGGCGCGGCGTGCAGCGCGCCGGGAACGGCGGCGGGGGCGGCGACCGCGGCGGGGGCGACCGCGCTCAGCGCCAGCGCTGCGCCGAGGGTCACCGCGGCGAGCGGGGTGGTCAGGTACTTCGTGGCGTTCATCGGGCGCTCCGGGTACGGGGAGAGGGGACGGGGCACGGGCAGCACGGACGGCTGCCATCCGTATACCGGCCCCGACCCCGGCCCGGCCCGCCGCGCCCGCCGGTTCACCGGATCGCGTGAACGACCGCGTGAGAGACGAAGCCGACCGGAAGAGCCCGCTCCACCATTGGGTCTAATAGACTCGCCCCTTGGGCCTGCGGACCAGACGTCGGGCTCACAGGTGCGGGGAGGCTTCCGCCGGGCCTGCTGCCTATCCGCGTCCGAGGGAACACGTTGAGCAACGAACAGTCCATCTCCGTCCGTCAGGTCCTGGACGAGGCCGGCCGCCGCCGGACCTTCGCCGTGATCAGTCACCCGGACGCGGGCAAGTCCACCCTCACCGAGGCGCTGGCCCTGCACGCGCGGGCGATCACCTCGGCCGGCGCCGTGCACGCCAAGGGCGGCCGGCGCGGCGTGACCAGTGACTGGATGGAGCTGGAGCGCGAGCGCGGCATCTCGGTGACCTCGGCGGCGCTCCAGTTCGAGCACCGCGGCCACATGATGAACCTGGTCGACACCCCCGGCCACGCCGACTTCTCCGAGGACACCTACCGGGTGCTCTCCGCCGTCGACTGCGCGATCATGCTGGTCGACGCGGCCAAGGGCCTGGAGGAGCAGACCCGCAAGCTGTTCGCGGTCTGCCGCCACCGCGGTGTCCCGGTCATCACCTTCATCAACAAGTGGGACCGCCGCGGTCGCAACGCGCTCACCCTCCTCGAGGACATCGAGACCGTCCTGGGCATCACCCCGGTGCCGGTGGTCTGGCCGGTCGGCGACGCGGGCAACCTGCGCGGCCTGGTCGAGGCCGGCAACACCGACGAGATGCTGCGCTACACCAAGGTGCCGGCCGGCACCCACGCCGCCCTGGAGGAGACGCTCAGCGCCGAGCAGGCGATGGCGGAGGAGGGCGAGGACTGGACGAACGCCCTGGAGGAGCTGGAGCTGGTGCTCTCCTCCGGTCCCGGCTACGACCAGGAGGCCTTCGAGAGCGGCAAGATCAGCCCGGTCTTCTTCGGCGCCGCGCTGACCAACATCGGCGTCAAGCTGCTGCTGGACGCCGTGGTCGACCTGGCCCCGGCGCCGGGCCCGCGCCCGATGGTCAACGGCAGCGCGCGCGAGGTGGCCGAGGACTTCTCCGGCGTGGTCTTCAAGATCCAGGCCAACATGGACCCGGCGCACCGCGACCGGATCGCCTTCGTCCGGGTCTGCTCCGGTGTCTTCGAGCGCGGCATGAACGTCACCCGCGCGGCCAGCGGCCGCTCGCTGACCACCAAGTACGCGCACACCGTCTTCGGCGCCGAGCGCACCGTGGTCGACACCGCCTTCCCCGGTGACGTGGTGGGCCTGATCAACGCGGCCGCGCTGCGCGTCGGCGACACCCTCTACGTCGGCAAGAAGGCGGAGTTCCCGCCGCTGCCGGCCTTCGCTCCCGAGTACTTCGCGGTGGCCCGGCCCAAGGACATCAGCCGCTCCAAGCAGTTCCGCCGCGGCGTCTCGCAGCTGGACGAGGAGGGCGTGGTCCAGGTGCTGGTCTCGGACCGCCGTGGTGACCAGGCGCCGGTGATGGCCGCCGTCGGCCCGATGCAGTTCGACGTGGTGCTGCACCGGATGGAGCACGAGTTCTCCTCGCCCATCACGCTGGACCACCTCAGCTACCGGCTGGCCCGGGTCACCGACCCGGCCGGCGCCGCCGAGGTGGGCAAGTCCCGGCTGACCGACGCCGAGGTGCTCACCCGCCGCTCGGACAACGTGCTGCTCGCGCTGTTCGGCGACAAGTGGCACCTGAACGCCTTCCAGCGGGCCAAGCCGGACGTGCTGCTGGAGCCGCTGATCGCCACCGCGGACTGACCTGCCCGCACAACGCCCTGCCCCGGTCCGGTGAGCGCCCGCCCACCCGGCCGGGGCATCGTCGCACTCGCGTCCACACAATGTCTACAAACTTGTAGACGCTCACCTTGGTGTGCCATCCTGCCGCCCATGACGACCACCCATCCGCACGTCAGCACCCCGGCCGGGGCGGGCCTGCGTGTGATGAACAAGGTGCCAGAGGCGACCGCGACCTTCTGGACCATCAAGGTGCTGACCACGGGCATGGGCGAGACCGCCTCCGACTTCCTGGCCCACCTGCTGAACCCGATCATCGCCGTCGGCATCGGCGGCCTCGGCCTGCTGATCTGCCTGGCGCTGCAGTTCACCGTGCGGCGCTACATCGCCGCGGTGTACTGGGCCGCCGTCGTCATGGTCAGCGTCTTCGGCACCATGGCGGCCGACACCCTGCACGTCGCGCTGCACGTGCCGTACGCCGCCTCGGCACCGGCCTTCCTGATCGCCCTGGTGGCCGTCTTCGCCACCTGGTACCGCACCGAGGGCACGCTCTCCATCCGCAGCATCCGCACCCGGCGGCAGGAGACCTTCTACTGGGCCACCGTGCTGGCCACCTTCGCGCTCGGCACCGCCGTCGGCGACCTGACCGCCACCACCTTCGGCTGGGGCTACCTCACCTCGGGCATCGCCTTCGCCGTGCTGATCGCGCTGCCGGCGCTGGCGCACCGGCTGGTGGGCCTGGGCGCCGTGCCGGCCTTCTGGATCGCCTACGTGCTGACCCGACCGCTGGGCGCCTCGTTCGCGGACTGGATGGCGGTCTCGCACGACCGCGGCGGCCTGGACCTGGGCCTCGGCCCGGTGACGCTGGGCTGGACGGTGGCGATCCTCGCCCTGGTCCCGTTCGTCGCCGGCCGCCGCGGCGAGGCCCGTCGCTGAGCTGCCGAACCCCTCGTGACACCGCGTGCGGTGCGGGCGCCGACCGGGCCCGCACCGCACGCGGTGGCGTTTCAGGAGCGGTGCGGGCGCAGGGTGACGCTGAGGATGGTGCGGTACTCCGCGGGCGCCGCGGCCGCGACGGTGTAGCGGGCCGCCGGATCGGTGCCGTAGACGCTGCCGGTGGTGGGCAGCGGCTTGGGGGTGGAGTAGCCGGCGAAGACCATGGTCAGGCTCCCGTTGTCGTTCTGCACCACGGTCGGGTCGTAGACCCGGCCCGCGTAGTAGCCGGCCACCTCCAGGGCACCGCCGGTGGCCGCCTGCCGGGCCAGCGGGGCGAAGGTGTAGTCGGTGCCGAGCAGCTTCTGCGGCGCGGACCAGTTCTTCCCGTCCTTGGAGGAGGAGTAGAAGATCTGGTTGAACGCGTCGCTGTCGCCGTCCGAGGCGTAGGCACCGGACAGGAAGAGGCCGTAGCTGCCGTCCGGGTTGGTGACCACGGTGCCGCGCGAGCCGATCCAGCGCAGCACGCTGTCGCTGGTGCTGGTCGGGTCGCCCAGGCCGGCGACCTGGCCGAGGTCGGTGAAGTGCAGGCCGTCGGTGGTCCAGGCGGCGCGCACCACGGTGTAGTCCTCGTTGTTGCCGAAGAGCGACTTGGGCTTGTCCTTGCCCTCGCCGATCGCAGCGAGCTGCGCGTAGGGCACGGTCGCCGCGCCGGGGGCCCCGACGCTGCTGCCCTTGGCCACCGCGCCGCTGCCGCCGGTGCAGCCGGTCAGCGCGGTGGGCGCGGTGCCGGTGCAGGTGACCTGGACGATGCCGGCGGCGGTGCCCAGGCTCACGGTGACCGACCCGCCGGCGGGCTTCAACTGCGAGCTGTCGGCGACCGGGATGCTGGCGGCGGGCAGCGTGACGGCGGCCGTGGTGGTGGTCGGCGTGAAGTAGTCGACGATCTTCTCGGTGTACAGCACCGCCACGCTGCCCTTGGGCGCGCCCGGGTAGTGCGGCAGGGTGCTGATGATGCCGTCGGGGGCGATCAGGCCCGAGGTCTGCTGCGCGGTCGCCGGGATCACCGCGTCGGCCTTGACCGCGTCACCGGCGGCGATGCGCACGCCGCCCGGGGTGCGGGTGGTGCAGCCGGTGAAGGCGGTGGCGGTGGCCGCGTTGTCGTTGCAGTCGACCGTGACCCCGTCCACCGAGAAGTGACCCGGCTGCTCGAAGTCCGCGGTGCTGCCGACGTCGATCGTCACACCGTCGCCGCCGGGGCCGGCCGGCACGCTGACGGCCGCCGTGGCGCTGGTGGCGCCGCCCATGCCGACCGGCTCCGCGGCGGGCAGGCCGGCCAGCGGGTCGCCGTCCTTCGGCGTGAGGTGGTGGACGATCAGGTTGGTGCCCAGGGTGTCGCCCGAGGGGCGGGAGAGCGTGTACAGCACCTGGCCGCGGTGGCCGGTGCCGGCGTAGTCCGGCACGTTCAGCACGAAGGCGTGGCCCTGGCCGTCGTCGTTGGTGTTGCCGTCGGGGCACAGCCCGGCGTTCTGCTCCAGCGCCTCGCCGGCGTACTTCCAGGTCTTGCCGTGGTCGGTGGAGGTGGCGGCGACCACCGCCTCGTCACCGTCCTTGGGGCGGTAGTCGAACAGGCCGTCGAGGGTGCGGCCGCCGTCCTGGCTGGTGACGAAGGGGAAGTAGTACGGCTGCATCGGCAGCGTGCTGCCCTGGGGCTGGCGCAGCACCGCGCCGGTCTCGGGGGCCGATCCGCCGCTCGCGCAGTAGCCGGTCAGCGGGCCGGGGCTGCCGGTCACGCCGCTGGCGGCCGGCACCGCGCCGGAGCCGGCCGGGTCGACGGCCAGGTTGGGGTAGCTCACCCCGCCCGCGGTCACCGTGCCGGTGCCGCCGCCGGAGTAGACCGGCAGGCTGTTGCTGTACGAGGTGCCGAGCGTGAGGTCGCCCTGGGCGAGCGTCCAGGGGCCGCCCTTGACCCGGTCGACCGACGGCGCGCCGACGGTGTAGCTCACCGGACCCCGGTGGTGGCCGCCCCACCAGCCGTCGTCCGGGCCGGCGGCCAGGGCGGGGCTGGTGGTGGCGGCGAGTGCGGCAATGGCGGTCGCGCCGACGGTGATGGCCGTCCTGGCCTGGCGACGAGGCATCGGTGTTCCTCCCGGTTGCGCCCGTGCCGGGCCCGGGGGTGGGCAAGCCGTACGAGGTCAGCCGTGATCCTGGCCGCTCGCGGCGCCGGGTGGCAGGGGATGGCGGCAATGTTCACCAGGCGTTCGCCGCAGGGCCCATGACCGGTCGTCGGGCCCACAGCCGACATCCAGCGGGCCCGGAAAATCCGGCTACCCGGCGGCACCTTGATCGGGTAGAACGTCACGATGACCACTCAACCGACCTCCGCCGCACCGGCCTCCCCCGCTCCCGCGCCGCGGGCCCTGACCCCCCGCACCCTGACGGCGGGTGAGCTGCTGCTGCGGCCCCTTGCCGAGGGCGACGAGCCCGCCGTGGCCGAGGCGCTGCGGGATGCGGAGATCCTGCGCTGGGCCGCGGGCCGGGCCGTCACCGGGGCGCCGCAGGCCGAGCGGGGCCGGCGCTGGCTGGAGCCGCGGCTGGCGGGGTGGGCGTCGGGCAACGCGTGGTTCGCCGTCACCGAGGCCGAACAGGGCCTGCTGCTCGGCGCGTTGAGCGTTCGCGAGGTGGACCGGCTGCCCGACCAGGCGGTGGTCACCTACTGGGTGGCACCCTCGGCCCGCGGACGCGGCATCGCCGCCAAGGCGCTGGAGGCGGCGGCCGGTTGGGCGTTCACCGGGGTGGCGCAGGGCGGGCTCGGGCTGCACCGGATCACCCTGGACCACGCGCTGCTCAACACCGCCTCGTGCGCCGTCGCCACCCGCGCCGGGTTCCGCACCGAGGGCACCATGCGGGACTACTACGTGGACACCACCGGCCTGCGGCACGACTCGCACCTGCACGCCCGGCTCGCCACCGACGCGCTCACCCCCGCTGCCTGAGCCGCCACTTGACCCGCTCGACGGCCCCGGCGGTCAGACCCTGGGGCGCAGCCCCTCCAGGACGCGCTCGACCGTGGCGCGGGCGTCGAAGCCGTCGAGCGGCTCGGTGCCGAGCAGGAAGCGGTAGTAGACCGGCGCGTAGAGCTGCTCGACCACCAACCGGGTGGGGACGTCCGCGCGCAACTGCCCGGCCGCCACGGCCCGCTCCAGGCGGGCCTGGCACTGGCGGGTGCGCGGCTCGGTGATGGTCTCGCGCACGGCCGCAGCGACCCGCGGGTCCCCCTGGGCCTCGGCGATCACCCCGCGGTAGACGGCGCCGACGTCGCTGCCGAAGAGCCGCACCACGTTCTCGATCTGACCGGCCAGGTCGGCCACGATGTCGCCGGTGTCGGGGAAGTCGGTGGCGGCGCCCATCCGCTCGTTGATGCTCTCCAGCGCCACCGCGCCCTTGGACGGCCACCAGCGGTAGATGGTCGGCTTGCCGACACCCGCGGCAGCGGCGATGGCCTCGATGGTGAGCTTCGGATAGCCGTTGCGGACGGCCAGTTCGAAGGTCGCGTCGAGGATCGCGCGGTGCGAGCGGGCGCTGCGGCGGGCGGGGCTGGGCTGTGGAGTCATGGCCTCACTCTACCCCCACAACGTGACGATACGTTTCGTTTCAAAAAGCCTTGCAGGACGGCTTGAACTGGTTGTACGTTACGGAACGTTCCGTCACTCGGGGAGTCGCGCCGGAAGCCGCTCCTCCCCCGTCGCCTGGAGGGTCGACCACCATGTCCGCCACCGCCACCACCTCGCGCTACGACCGCGGCCTCGCCCTGCTCCAGGAGGTCAGCGGCACCCCCGTGCCCGGCGTGCTCAGCAGCCTTGCCGACATCGCCCCCGACCTGGCCCGCTACACCATCGAGTTCGGCTACGGCGACATCTACCACCGCGCCGGACTGACCATCCGGCAGCGGCAGTTGATCAACATCGCCGCTCTCACGGCGCTCGGCACCGCCGCCCCGCAGCTGCGCTTCCACATCGACGGCGCGCTCAACGTCGGCGTCACGCACCGCGAGATCGTCGAGACGATCATCCACATGCTGGTCTACGCGGGCCTGCCCGCCGCGCTCAACGGCCTGACCGTCGCCCGCCAGGCCTTCGCCGACCGGCCCGACCCCGAGCAGGCCGGACTCGGCGACCCCGCACAGAGCCGGATCCGCCCGACGGAGACCTCCGAGCGCTACCAGCGCGGCCTCGCGGCCCTCAAGGAGATCGACGGCCACGCGGGCGAGCAGGTGGTGGCCGCCCTTGAGCACATCGCACCCGATCTGGGCCGCTACACCGTCGAGTTCTGCTTCGGCGACATCTACAGCCGCAGCGGACTCAGCCTCAAGGAGCGCGAGTTGGCGTCGGTGGCGGCCTGCACCGCGCTCGGCACCGCGGCCCCGCAGCTGCGCGTCCACCTGCACGGGCTGCTCAACGTCGGGGGCAGCCGGGAGGAGGCGGTCGAGACGATCACGCAGCTGGCCGGCTACGCGGGCTTCCCGGCCGCGCTCAACGGCATCACCGCGGCCCGCGAGGTCTTCACCGAGCGCGACGCCGACCCGCGGACCGCCGGGCGCTGACGGATCACCCGGCCCCGGCAGCCCGGCCTCAACGCCGTTGGCGCCGACGGCCGATGGCGGTGCCGACGACGGCCACGGCCAGGCCGATCAGTGCGGCCGAGACATGGCCGATGGCGACGAAGTCCGGCAGCCGCCCGTACCAGTCGGCCGAGCTGAGCGGATACAGCACCGCAGCCGCCGCCCACCACGGCCGGGCCCAGCGCGGCAGCAGCACGGTGGCCGCACCGACGGCGGCGATCGACACGTAACTGACGCCGTAGTCCAGGGTGTGCCGCACCTCCTGCGGATACGTCCCGTTGCGCGTCGCCACGGTGATGACGGCCGTGGTGACCAGGGTGGCGCCCACGTGGCCCGCCAGCACCGTGCCGACCGCACGCAGCGAGCCGAACCGGCGCTCCAGCAGGGCCAGGCAGCCGGCCAGGCCGACGCCGATGATCAGCAGGTAGTCCAGCCAGCTGCCGTCGTCGACCACCAGCATGCTGCCGAGCAGCGAACCCACCGGGTGCCGGCCCATGTTGTCCACATTGGTGCTGATCGCGAGCAGCACCTTGTCGGCGGTCGCGGCCGACAGCAGCTGCTTGACCACCAGCGTGTCCACCAGGAGCAGGACGAGGTAGCCGAAGGTCGCCGGACTGCGGCGCGGACAGCCGGTCAAGGCACGCCCGAGCCGCTGCGGAAAGCCGGCCAGGGCGCGCCCGAGCCGATCCGGGCGGCCGGCGGGCCGCCCGTCGGTGGCGTTGCTCATGCGGGACCCTCGGCGGGGAAGAGGACCGGGCTGATCAGGTGCCGGGTGCGCCCGGGCGTCGGCCCGTTCGCCATCCGGGACACGATCGCCCGGCGCACGTCGTCGATCAGTTCGGCGCGTTCGTCCTCGCTGAGCCAGATCGCATGCTGGCGGTAGCCCACCTGGTCGGTGCCGGGGTCGGCTCCCTCGCGGTCCAGGTAGGCGTTGAACTCGGCCAGCAGCGCGGCCATCGCCGCCGCGAACGCGCGGCGGTGCAGGTTCGGCGAGGCCGCAGCGGCGTCCGCGTCGATCACCGCCCGCGCCCGTTGCAGCCGGTAGCACCGCTCGACGGCGCCGCGCACCCGCTGCTCGCTCGCCACGTCGAGCAGCCCGCCCTCGGCGAGCAGACCCACGTGCCGGTACACGGTCGCCTTCGACACATCCGGCAGCAGGGCGCAGAGCTGAGAGGTGGTCAGCGCCCGTCCGCCCGACATGGCGTGCACGATGCGCAGCCGCACGGGGTGCAGCAGCAGGTCGACGGTGTCCATGGACAAAAGGTCTCACATCCCATACCTTTCTCAAAGTTGAGAATATGTCGTCGGACCGCCGAGGGAGCGCACCCGTGCCACACCGGTCACCCGCCGGACTGAACACCAACGCCTTCCCGAACACCCCGCCGCGGGGACGCCACTTCACGGCCGGGGGCCGGCAGCTGCTGCTGCACCGCTCCGGCAGCGGCGGCCCCACCGTGGTCTTCCTCGCCGGATCCGGGGCCGTGAGCCTCGACTACCTCAACCTGCACGACCGGGTCGCCGAGTCGAGCGGCGGCGGGCTTCGCCGCTGCCCGGCATCCCGCTGATCGTGCTGACCGCGATGGCCCTCCACCCCACCCAGGTCCACCTCTGGTCCGCGGAGACCGCCCGCGAGATCAACGAGGGCAAGCGCCTCCTGCACACCGAACCGGCCGCCGAGCCGGACGCCGGGACCGCTCAACCCGCCGCGAGCGCCCGCTCGGTGATGTTGCGCGCCATCCCGCCGAACACCGTCGCGTGGAAGGGCGCCACCGCCCACCAGTACGCGTGTCCGGCCAGGCCGTGCGGCTGGAACAGGGCCCGCTGGCGGTAGCAGGCGCCGCCGCGGCCGTCCGCGCGGACCGACAGCTCCAGCCAGGCCAGCCCCGGCAGGCGCATCTCGGCGCGCAGGCGCAGCAGCCGGCCCGGCTCGATCTCCTCCACCCGCCAGAAGTCGAGCGAGTCGCCGATCCGCAGCCGCGCCGGATCGCGGCGGCCCCGGCGCAGCCCCACCCCGCCCGCCAGCCGGTCCAGCCAGCCGCGCACCGCCCAGGCGAGCGGGAAGGAGTACCAGCCGTTCTCCCCGCCGATCCCCTCCACCACCCGCCACACGGCCTCCGGCGTGGCGGCCACGTCCCGCTCCTTGACGTCCTGGTAGAGGCTGCCGCCGCTCCACTGCGGATCGGTGGGCAGCGGGTCGCTGGGCGCACCGGGCAGCGAGGCGGAGGACCAGCGGGTGCTGACCTCCGCGTCGCGGGTGCGCCGCAGGGCGAGCCGGACGGCCTCGTCGAAGCCGATCAGTCCGGCGCCCGCGGCCCGCGACCCGCCGGCCGAGAGCGCGGGCGGGTCCGGCAGGTAACGGGCGATGTCGTGCTCGCCGCAGACCACCTCGTGGCGCAGCGAGGCCACCAGCGGCCGGGCGATGGAGCCGGGCACCGGTGTGACCAGCCCGACCCAGTGGCTGGACAGCCGGGGCGTGAGCACCGGCACCGGGACGATCAGCCGGTGCGGCAGTCCGGCCACCCGGGCGTAGCGCCGCATCATCTGACGGTACGTCAGGATCTCGGGGCCACCGATGTCGAAGGTCCGGTTGAGCCCGGGCGGCAGGGTCGCGGCGCCGATCAGGTAGCGCAGCACGTCGCGGACGGCGATCGGCTGGATCCGCACGCCCACCCAGTTGGGAGTGACCATCACGGGCAGGCGCTCGGTGAGGTAGCGGAGCATCTCGAAGGAGGCCGAGCCGGAGCCGAGGATCACGGCGGCGCGCAGTTCGATCGTCGGGACGCCGCTCTCGCGCAGGACGCGCCCCACCTCGGCGCGCGAGCGCAGGTGCGCGGAGAGCCGGTCGTCGGGCACCCCGGCCGGGATCAGCCCGCCGAGGTAGACGATCCGCCGCACCCCCGCCCGGGCCGCCGCGGCGCCGAAGTTGCGGGCCGCCGCGCGGTCGCGCTCCTCGAAGCCGGCTCCGGTGCCGAGCGCGTGCACCAGGTAGTAGGCGACCTCGACACCGTCGAAGGCGTCGGTCAGCGACTCGGCCCTGGTGACGTCCCCGCGGACGATCTCGACCCGCTCGCGCCACGGGTGGTCGCGCAGCCGCCCGGGGTCGCGGACCAGGCAGCGGACCGGGTAGCCGGCGGCCAGCAGCTCGGGCACCAGCCGGCCGCCGAGGTAGCCGGTGGCCCCGGTCACCAGACAGCGCGGTGCGGTGGGCGGCGGCTGCTCGGACATCACGGCTCCTCTCGACGCCCCGGTCGGGCCGCGACGGCGGCCTCCCCTCCACCGTACGAGCCGCGCGGCCCGTCGGCCCGGCACACCCCCCGGCGCGGCGCGGCCCCGAGCAGCCGGAGCCGCCGCGGCGCAGCGCGGCGCCAGGGCTGCCCGACGCGTCCGGGCCGGGCACCGCCCCACGGTGCCCGGCCCGGACCGGTCGTCAGTCCCGCGCGCTCAGCGGGCCGGCCAGGTGGGCAGGACCGGCCGCTTGAAGGCATAGGCCGTCACGCCGGCGAACGAGGCGTACCAGGCCAGCACCGCGGTGAGCAGGCCCAGCCAGCCGCCGGCCTTGGTGACGCTCTCGTACGGCCCGAAGGCACCGGCCGTGAGCAGCGCGAAGGTGATGGTCAGCGAGACGAAGACGGCCAGCACGGCCCCGTTGACCCGCAGCGCCGCCACCGTCATATAGGCGGTGAAGATCGTCCAGCCGAGCAGGAAGAGCCCGACCCCTTGGTGCGTATGCGGATTGCTGTCGAGCCCCGGCAGGACGTCCTTCGCCAGGAAGTAGTAGGAGAGCCAGAACGCGCCGAAGGAGCTGAACGCGGTGGCACCGAAGGTGTTCCCCTTGCGGAACTCCCACATCCCGGCCAGCAGCTGGGCCAGGCCGCCGTAGGCGAGGGCGAGCGGCAGCACCACGGCGCCCACCTTCGCGTCCAGCAGGTTGGCGTTGAAGCAGCTCAGGACGAAGGTCGTCATGGCGAAGCCGGCCAGACCCAGCGGGGCGGGGTCGGCGATCTCGGCTGGGGCGGGGGACGCGGCGGACTGCTCGGTTGCCACGGGCGTCTTCCTTTCGGAGCATGGGACGAATGCGCGACAGGACAAGTATGTTGACGTGAATAGACGTTTTGAAACAACCGGCGCGCGGGGTTTTTCTGAGTCCGATGAACCGTTACCTGAAGATCTGGTCATCGTGTTACTCAAGAGGCCCATGTGACAGGCGAGAAAAGGATTAACCGCTCTTCCGTCGGCGCCTCCGTGCGTAATCAATCGAACAGGAAGGGCGCATGGGAACATCTGCACGCATCTGCCGGCTCACCCGAAACGCCCGCCACCCACCGGGCGCCGCCTCCACCGAGCCGTCTCCCACTGTTGGCATCCCGTTCGGGCACAGGCCTACGCAGGTCACGCTACCTGCGAGTAGCATCCGCTCGCGGTCGCCGCCCGGAGGCTGCCGCACCGTCAGGAGGGGTTCTCATGTCACCGTTCAGTCGACGCCGGTTCATCAGCGGTGCCGGTGCCGCCACCGCCGGAGCCGCGCTCTCGCTGGCCGGCGGAGCCTTCGCCTCGGCAGCCGAGGTGGACCGCGCACTGGCGAGCACCGCGGCCCGTGCCGTCACCGTGGCCGGCACCACCCTGGAGCAGGTGGCCACGCCCGACGGCAGCACCGGCTACCGGCGCCTGCAGGCCGGCCCCGGCTGGCCGCTGGCCGTGCGCGCCGACCTCGCCGCCGCCCAGAGCGGGCGCGACGACCGGAGAACTCCGCTGGCCAGCTTCGTCCAGTTCACCGACCTGCACCTGGCGGACACCGAGTCCCCGATGCGGTTCGAGTACCTGGCCCGTTGGAACGACGCCGCCTACCGGCCGCAGGAGGCGCTCACCGTGCGCGGCGCCTCCTCGCTGGTCGAGCGGGTCAACTCGCTCGGCACGGGCCCGTACACCGGCCTGCCGTTCAGCCTGGTGATGGCCACCGGTGACAACACGGACAACCACGAGCAGATCGAACTCGACTGGTACCTCTCGGTCATGAGCGGCGGCCAGGTGACCCCCAACAGCGGTGACCCGACCCGCTACGAAGGCGTGCAGAACTCCGGCAGCAGCATCTACTGGAACCCCGAACTCTCCTACCGGGACTCCTACAAGACGGCCGGCTTCCCCGAGGTCCCCGGCTTCCTCGGTGCGGCGGGCCGGCCGTTCTCGGCACCCGGCCTGAAGGTCCCGTGGTACACCACGGTAGGCAACCACGACGACAGCATCGAGGGCACGCTGCCCGACCTCGGCCTGCTCAACTCCCTCTACACCGGCGACCGCAAGATCGAGGGCTGCAACGACGCGGACGCCGCCAAGCTGGCCGGCCTGCTCCAGCACGACCCGGCCCAGGCCGTCCTGCTGCTGGGCCGCCTGCTGACGGACGCCGACGCGGTGCGCGAGATCACCCCGGACAGCCGTCGGAAGCCCTTCAGCACCAAGGAGTTCGCGCAGGCGCACCTCAACCCCGCCTACACCGGCGCCGGTCCGGTCGGCCACGGCTTCACCGCGGCAGCCGCCGCCAGCGGCAACCTCTACTACACCTGCCGGATCGCCGACGGCGTGGTCGGCATCAGCCTGGACACCACCAACGCCGCCGGCTTCGCCGACGGCTCCATCGGCACCGCGCAGTTGAGCTGGCTCGAGCAGCAGCTGCAGGCGCACAGCGACCACTGGTACAACACCGACGGCAGCACGGTGCGCGGCGGCCACGGCAACGACCTGGTCGTGGTCTTCAGCCACCACACCAGCACCACCATGGGCAACCTGCTGCCCGACCCCCGCCACCTCTTCGAGAAGCGGCACAACGGCGACGAGCTGGTCGCGCTGCTCCAGCGCTACCCGAACGTGGTGGCCTGGGTGAACGGCCACAGCCACGAGAACCGGATCACCGCCCACGGCCACGCCGTGCCCGAGCGCGCGTTCTGGGAGGTCAACACCGCCTCGCACATCGACTACCCGCAGCAGGCCCGGATCATCGAGCTCACCGACAACGGCGACGGCACCATCTCGCTCTTCACCACGCTGATCGAGTCGGCCGCCCGCTACGACACCGACTTCTCGGACACCTCCGACGAGGGCCTCGCCGCGCTCTACCGCGAGCTGGCCTTCAACGACCCCTACGCCACGCCCTCGGTCAAGCTCGGCACCTCGCTGGACCACAACACCGAGCTGCTGCTGGCCAAGCCGGGCCACTGATCCCGCGCGCCCGCCGCCGAGCGCGCGGTGCGGCACCCGCCCGGGGTACCGCACCGCCTAGGCTCACTCCATGACCGACGACCCCACCGCCGCTCCCGCTCCCGCCCACGAGGGCCTGCCCACGGCCGAGTTCGCCTTCCCCGGACCGCTGCGCGACCAGCTCGTCGCCGCGATCCTCGACGGCTCCAAGACCTCCACCACCGGCCTGGTCGCCGACTTCGAGCACGAGAACGAGGCGCTGCCGCAGGTCGGCGAGCGCTCCGTGGTGATCGACTCCGCCGCGCGCCCGGTCGCCGTCATCGAGCTGACGGAGGTGCGCGTGGTGCCGCTGCGCGAGGTGGACCTGGCGCACGCGCTGGACGAGGGCGAGGGCTGCCGCACGGTGGCCGAATGGCGGGCGGTCCACGAGGAGTTCTGGCACGGCGCGGAGGTCCGCGAGGCGCTCGGTGACCCGCACTTCACCGTGGCCGACGACACCCTGGTGGTGCTCCAGCGCTTCCGCCTGCTCACCCGGCTGCCCGCGTCCTGCTAGGCCGTGTCTCACAATTCCCGCCAGGCGCGGGCCTGTCCTGGAAGCTGTTCGAGGACAGGACCGCGAGCAAGGTGTCGAGGGCGGCCGGGTAGGCGCGTTCGGACGGGGCGGCGAAGCCGACCAGCAGGCCCTGCGGGCGGCCGGTGGGGTCGTGGTGGAGTTCGGTGAGGCCGCGCAGGGCGAGGCCGTGATCGGCGCACCCGGCCAGCAGCCGGCGCTCGGTGGGGCCCTCGGGCGGCAGGGTGAGCAGCGTGTGCAGGCCGGCCGGGACACCGTGGGCGTCGAGGCCGGGGACGGCGGCGATCCGATCGAGCAGCAGCCGGCGGCGACGGCGGTAGCGCAGGCGGGCGGCGCGGATGTGGCGGTCGTAGGCGTGCGTGGTGATCAGCTCGGCGAGGACGAGCTGGCCCAGGGTCTCGGTGTACAGGTCGGCGTCCTGCTTGGCCCGCACCACCGGTCGCACCAGGTGCTGCGGCAGCGCCATCCAGGCCAGGCGCAGCGCGGGGCCGAGCGTCTTGGAGGCGGTGCCGCAGTAGACGGTCCGGTCGGGAGCGATGCCCTGGAGGGCGCCGACGGGTTGGCGGTCGTAGCGGTACTCGCCGTCGTAGTCGTCCTCGACGATCAGGCCGCCCGTGGCGCGTGCCCACCCGCGCAGTGTCCGGCGGCGGCCGGGATGCAGCGGGACGCCGGTCGGGTACTGGTGCGAGGGGGTGAGGAACACGGCACCGGTGTCCCGGGTCAGGGCCTCCACCCGCGCGCCGAGGGCGTCGACGGGCAGGGCGACGGTGGTGAGCCCGGCGCGCTGGACCACCGCGCGGAAGACGTTGTGCCCCGGGTCCTCCACGGCTGCCCGGCCGGTGCCGGCCGCGGCCAGCACGCCGCTGAGCAGGCCCAGGCCCTGGTAGTAGCCGGAGGTGATCACGATGCGGTCCGGGGTCGTGAGCACGCCCCGGGTACGCCCCAGGTAGTCGGCGAGCGCGCTGCGCAGCTCGATCCGGCCCTGCGGGTCCCCGGCGCCGAAGACCTCGGGGCGGGCGCGGTCCAGGACCCTGCGCGTGGCGGCGAGCCAGGCCCGGGAGGGGAAGGCGCTGACGTCGGGGAGCCCGGGGCGCAGGTCGTGGCGGGGAGCCGGCGGCGCGGGTGCGGGGCGGGCGGGGACCGGGGCGGGCTGCGGCACCTCGGCCACGGTGGTGCCCGATCCCGGCCGGGTGGTCAGGTGCCCCTCCTCGACCAGTTGGTCGTAGGCGGCGGTGACCGTGCCGCGCGAGAGTCCGAGGTCCCGGGCCAGCCCGCGGGTGGACGGCAGGAGCGTTCCGGCCGGCAGGCGTCCCTCCCGGATCGCCGCCCGGAGCGCGGCTTCCAGGCCGGCGCGCCGCCCGCCCGTGGCGTCGAGGTCGATGTGCAGGTCGACCCGGGAACCGGACCAATCATTCGGCATGCGACTGGATCTTATTCCTGGTCCGGTGGGCCCCTAGGTTCGAGGTCGAAACCGCAACGGAAGGGACCCCGGCCGTGATCGTGATCGCCCACCTCAGCGACCTCCACATCGACAGCGGGCAGCGCAGCACCGAGCGCGCCAAGGCCGTCATGGACCACCTCGAAGGCCTCCCCTACGACCTGGACGCGGTCCTGGTCACCGGGGACATCGCCGACCACGCGCTGCCCGCCGAGTACGAGCGGGCCCGCCGGCTGCTCACCTCCCGGCACCCGGTCATGGTCTGCCCCGGCAACCACGACGAGCGCACCGCCTTCCGGCAGCACCTGCTCGGCCTGCCGGGTTCGACGGCACCGGTCAACCAGGTCCGCCACACCGCCGGCGCCGTCATCGCGCTGTGCGACTCCTCGGTGCCGGGCAAGGACGAGGGTCACCTGGAGGACGGGACGCTGGCCTGGCTGGAGTCCGTCCTGGCCCAGGCCCCGCCCGGGGTGCCCGTCCTGGTCGGCTTCCACCACCCGCCGGCCGCGCTGAACACCCCCTTCGTCGACGGCATCCGCCAGTTCGGCGCGGAACGGCTCGGCGCACTGGTGGAGCGCCACCCCGACCTCACGGCCTTCCTGTGCGGACACGCCCACACCCCCGCGGCCACCACCTTCGCCGGTCGCCCGCTGCTGGTGGCACCGGGCGTGGTGTCCACCCTCCGGCTCCCCTGGGAGCACCGGGCCCACGCCGAGGACCACGTCCACCTCGACCAGCCGCCCGCGCTCGCCTTCCACGTCCTGGACGACGGGGGACGGCTGACCACCCATTACCGATGGATCGACGCCTGACCGGCTCGCGGTGGAAAACCGGATGCCCCGGGGCACTGCGCTCTGGCAGCCTCACCGGGAGACCGCCGAACGGCACCGTCCTGTGCAGGGAGAGACCGATGTACGAACCGCCCGCGAGCCTGGCCCCCCTCTTCCAGCACGGCCGGCTGACGACGATCCCGCGCAAGGCGGCCCGCCGCGACGCGCTGCTCGACCACCTCGCCGGCACCTTCTTCGACCCGTCGCGCGAGTACAGCGAGCCCGAGGTCAACGAGGCGCTGCGCACCGTGCACGACGACTGCTCGGCGCTGCGCCGCTACCTGGTGGAGAGCGGCCGGCTCACCCGCACCCGGGACGGCCGCAGCTACCGGCGCCCGGCCGCCGGCGGGTGAGCGTGGGGCAGGACGGTACCCGCACCGTCCTGCCGCACGCTCATGACGCCCGGCCGCGCACCCGGCGCCTCACTGCTCCGCCGGCCACGGGCTCCCGGCGGCCACCTGCGCGCGCAGGGTGCGCAGCGCCCGCGCGGCACCGATCCCGACCGCCCCGCGGACCAGCCCGTCCCGCACGCAGGCGGCGGCGAACTTCCGTTCCGCCAGGCTGCCGTCGACCACCGCGAAGCTGTCGGCGCCGGCCGGCCTGCCGAAGGCCTGCACCCGCAGGCCGTACTGGTCGGTCCACAGGTACGGGACCGGCTCGTACGGCCGGCGGTCACCGTCGGGGCCCGCCAGCAGGTTGTGGACGGCGGCAACGGCCTGTTCGGTGGCGTTGGTGCGCTGCTCGACCCGCCGGCGCCGGCCGCTGCCCGGATCGGGCCAGGCGGCGGCGTCGCCGGCCGCCCAGACGCCGGGACCGGCGGCGCAGTACGCGTCGCAGGCCACACCGTCCTCCAGCGGCACGCCGCTGCCCGCCAGCCAGCCGGTCTCCGGTTCCGAGCCGATCGCCATCAGCACGACGTCGGCCGCCAGTTCGCAGCCGTCGGCCAGGCGCACCCCGGTGGCCCGGTCCTGCTGCCGGGTGACCTGCTCGGCGACCCCCTGGCGGATCCGCACCCCGTGTTCGCGGTGCAGATCGGCCAGCAGCGCGGCCGTCTCGGTGCCCAGCACGCCGGCCAGCGGCGTGGCGGTGGAGACCAGCCAGGTCACCTCCGCGCCGAGGCCGACCGCGGTGGCCGCCGCCTCGGCCCCGAGCAGTCCGCCGCCGACCACCAGCAGCCGTACCCCCGGCCGCAGTTCCTCGCGCAGCGCGAGCGCGTCGGCGAGGGTGCGCAGCACGTGGGCGCCGGCCAGCGGCCCAGTGGCGCCGGGCAGGCGCCGCGCCCTGACCCCGGTGGCCAGGATGACGGCCTCGGCGCGCACCCGCCCGCCGTCCGCCAGGTGCACGGTGCGCTCGTGCCGGTCCAGGCGTTCGGCACGTGCCCCGAGGCGCAGGTCGAGGTCGAGCTCGCTCAGTGCCTCCGGGCCGCGCAGTGCCAGCCGGTCCGGCTGCCAGGCGCCGCTCAGCAGGTGCTTGGAGAGCGGCGGGCGGTCGTAGGGCGCCTCGGGCTCGGCGCCGATCAGGGTGAGGCGGCCGTCGTAGCCGGCCCGGCGCAGCTCCTCGGCGGCGTGCAGCCCCGCCGCGCCGGCGCCGACCACGGCCACCTCGCGCAGTGCGGTCACACCAGTTCCAGGCGGATCGCGGCGGCGGGGCAGACACCGGCGGCCTCGCGGACGGCCTGGTGGAGTTCGGCCGGCGGCTCGGCGTCGAGCAGGACGACGATGCCGTCCTCGTCCCGCTGGTCGAAGACCTCCGGCGCCGCGAGCACGCAGTGTCCGGCTCCGCAGCACTTGTCCTGGTCGATGTGGACGCGCATGGCTTTCCCTTCGGAACGTGACGTTGTTCGTAACTTGACTGTTTCGGCTGGTACTTGATGATGCTACTGAGGCGGCCCCGGGAAGATCCAGAGCTGTTGACGGCCCGTCACCAGGCGAGCGGCAGCTCGTGCAGGCCGTAGACGAGCATCTCGTGGCGGAACCGCAGCTCCTCGAAGGGCACCGCCAGCCGCAGTTCGGGCAGCCGGCGCAGGATGCTGGTGAGCGCGACCTGCAGCTCCAGCCGGGCCAGCGGCTGGCCCAGGCACTGGTGGACGCCGAAGCCGAACGCCACGTGCCGGCGGGCGTCGCGGGTCAGGTCCAGGTCGTCGCCCGCCGGGAACTCCTGCTCGTCCCGGTTCGCCGTGTTCAGCAGCAGGAGCACGCCCTCGCCGGCCCGCATCTCGACGCCGCCGAGCGTCAGGTCCTCGGCGACCACCCGGCTCAGCCCGGAGTGCACGATGGTCAGGTAGCGCAGCAGCTCCTCGATCGCGTGCGGGGCCTGCTCCGGGTGGTCGCGCAGCAGGGCCAGCTGCTCGGGGTTGCGCAGCAGGGCCAGCACCGAGAGCGCGGTCATGTTCGCCGTGGTCTCGTGCCCGGCGATCAGCAACAGGCGTGCGGTGGTGGCGATCTCGTCGACCGTCAGCTCGCCGCGGGCGAGCAGGCGGCTGAGGATGCCGTCGTCGGGCGCGGTGCGCTTGGTCTCGGTGAGCTTGGTCAGGTAGTCGGCCAGCTCGTCCTGGGCGGTGCGCACCAGCCCGGGGTCCGAGTCGCGGCGCAGCAGGATCCGGCTGCGCTGCTGGAAGAAGTCGTGGTCCTCGTAGGGGACGCCGAGCAGCAGGCAGATGACCAGGGACGGCAGCGGCAGCGCGAACTCGGCCACCAGGTCGGCGGTCGACTGGTCGGCGGTCATCCGGTCGAGCAGGTCGTCGGTGATCCGCTGGATCTCGGGACGGAGCGTCTCGACCTTCTTGATCATGAAGTCGCCGGTGAGCATCCGGCGCAGCCGGGAGTGCTCCGGGTCGTCCATCCGGATCAGGGTGGGCCGGCCGGTGCTCAGTTCCTTCGCGCCGGCGCTGAGGAACGGGAAGCCGGGGCGGGTGGCGTCGGCGCTGAAGCGGGTGTCGCCGAGCGCCGTCCTGATGTCCTCGTGGCGGGTGACCAGCCAGGGGGTGGAGCCGTCCCAGAGCGAGATGCGGCTGATCGGCTCCTCGCGGTGGGCCTGCTGGTAGGCGGGCGGCGGGGCGAAGGGACAGGCTCCCCGGGGTTCGGGGGCGGTGAGGTGGGGGGTGGAGGCGGCGGTGGCCATCGTGGGCTCCCTTCTCGGAGCGGATAACGCCCAGGACAGTTACATGCCCTAAGCAACTAACCCACCGTCACGCTAACTCGCGGTCCGTGGTGGCGAAAGAGCCATTCGAGTGCGACCGGAATCTGTCCGAAAACCGGTCAAGAGCTAGGCTGGTTCGGACCGTACGAACCGCATCTGGGGGAAGCATGAGCACGCTCACCGACCGACCGAACAGCGCCGTGATCGTCATCGACGTGCAGAACGGCGTCGTGGACCAGGCGCACGACCGCGACCGCGTCATCGGCAACATCGCCGCACTGGTCGACAAGGCCCGCGCGGCCGGTGTCGACGTCGTCTGGGTCCAGCACACCAGCGACGAGCTGCCGACGGGCAGTGAGACCTGGCAGTACGTGCCCGAGCTGGTGCGACTCGACACCGAGGCGCTGGTGCAGAAGGCCTACGGCGACTCCTTCGAGGAGACCGACCTGGAGGCGGTGCTCGCTGCCCGCGGCATCGGCCGGCTCTTCGTCTCGGGGGCGCAGACCGACGCGTGCATCCGCTCGACGCTGCACGGCGCGATCACCCGCGGCTACGACGCGACGCTGGTCGGCGACGCCCACACCACCGAGGACCTGACGCGGTTCGGCGCACCCTCCCCCGACCAGGTCATCGCCCACACCAACCTGTACTGGCAGTACCACGCGGCCCCCGGCCGGACCGCGGGCACCGTCAACACCGCCGACGTCGACTTCACCGCCGGCTCCCCCGCCTGAGCCCCCACGCCGGGCCGGAACCCGGCCAGTGGCGACCGGGCACGGGGCGGGCTCGCTAAAGTTCCCCCATGCCGGACGCGACAGACAATCAGGCCGCCACCTCGGAACTGGAGGCGGTGCTGGCCTCGATGGCCTACCTGCTGACCCGTTCGCAGACGCACGAGCACCAGACCGCGCGGGCCGGCATCACCGCCGCCCGCTCGGACATCTACCTGCTGCGCGCGCTCGCCGAGGCCACCGAGGCCAGCCGGGTGGGTGACCTGGCCGCCTGGATGATGGTCGAGCCCTCCCACGTCACCCGCCAGATCGACCGGCTGCAGGCCCAGCGGCTGGTGGAGCGCACACCCGACGCGCTCGACCGCCGGGCCCGCCAGGTGGCCCTCACGGACGAGGGGCAGGACATGCTCGACCGTCTGAAACAGGCCAACATCACCAGCCTGGTGAACGCACTCGACGGCATCCCCGCGCCGGACGTGGCCACCACGGTGACCGTGCTGCGGCACCTGGTGGAGCGCTACGCACGCAAGTGGCGCAGCGAACTGCTGCCCGGGACGGCGCCCCCCGACGCCGCCGAGCCCGGCGCCTGAGCGCCGGTGAGGTGCGGTGGCCGCCCCGGCACGATGCCGGGCGGCCACGCTGCCGGGGATCGGGATCAGCCGCGCTGCGGCGGCACGTGGTGGCGGTGACCGGGCTCCTGGCGCGGGAACTGCTGGGCGGCACCAGGCAGCGTCGGCTTCGGGTTGGTGGCCACCTCCTGCTCGGCCAGCGCGAGCTGGGCGGCGGTGCCGGGCAGCTTGGGCGCCCGCGAGGTGCCGGTACGGAACTGGAAGGCGGAGGTGAGGTCGCCGAAGGTCTGCCGCCGCCAGTCGGTGACGTTGGCCGCGGTGACCCCGGTGAACCGCTCCAGGAACTGCAGCACCGAGGTGTGGTCGAAGGCCTCCGAGGCGACCCAGCCGCCCACCGTCCACGGCGAGACGATGATGCACGGGACCCGGAAACCGCCGCCGATCGGCAGCCCCTGGATGAACTCGCCCTCGGTGTCCGGGTCGTCCGGCACCGGCGGGGCCACATGGTCGAACAGGCCGTCGTTCTCGTCGTAGTTGAGGATGAAGACGGTCTTCGCCCAGAGCTCCGGGTTGCTGGCGATCGCCTCGATCTTCGAGGCGACGAAGTCGGCGCCGGCGGCGGGCAGGTAGTCCGGGTGCTCGGACTGGTAGCTGGTCGGCAGGATCCAGGAGACCGCCGGCAGCCGGCCGTTGCGGGCGTCGTCCTCGAAGGTCCCGGTCGGCTGCGCCGTCATGCCCTTGTCGTACAGCGGGTCGCCCGGCTTGGCGTTCTGGAAGCTGGCGAACAGCGAGAGCACGTCGGTGCCGTAGTTGTCGGCCTCCTGGTAGACCTTCCAGCTCACCCCCGCCGCCTCCAGTTGCTCGGCGTAGGTGGTCCAGGTCAGCGGCGTGGGCGCGGAGTTCTGGATGATCGGGCCGCCGCCGGTGCCGTCCGGGTCGATCGAACCCGTCATCCAGTACAGGCGGTTGGGCCAGGTCGGGCCCTGCACCGAGCAGAAGTAGTGGTCGCAGATGGTGAAGGACTCCGCCAGCGCGAACTGGAACGGGATGTCGTCGCGGGTGTAATAGCCCATCACGTAGGGCCCGTTGACGCCGTCCGCGGCCCGGTGGGCCGGCAGCCACTGGTCCATCCTGCCGCCGTTCCAGGCCTGGTGCTGCACCGCCCAGGCGTGGCTGGTGGACGGGATCGCCTGGGCACTGGTGGTGCGGGTGTCCAGGTGGAACGGCAGCAGGTAGCCGTCCGGGTTGACGCTGTCCGGCTGGTAGAAGACCGAGCGGCCGTTGTCCAGGCGCAGCGCGTTCCGGTCGTTGAAGCCGCGGACACCGGACAGGGTGCCGAAGTAGTGGTCGAACGAACGGTTCTCCTGCATCAGCAGGACCACGTGCTCCACGTCGCGCAGTGAGCCGCGCCGGGGCACCCCGGCCGCCACCGCCTGCTGCACACTCGGCGGCAGCAGCGTCATCGCCGCCGCGCCCCCGGCCACACCGGCCGCCGCACCGAGCAGCCTGCGTCGGGTCAATCCGGACATGGGGTTCCTGCCTCTCCGTCAGTTCCTCGCTGTGCCACGGAAGATGGTTCGACCGGTCCGGGACGACTCTGCCGCACATGTCAGGCGTTGCGTCGCCGGCATACGGTGAACAGGCTGCGAACGTCCGGTGCCCGGCCGGACAGGAACGGTACGGAGTGTTCCGGACAGCGTGCTCCGGGGAGAGTGCTCCGGACAGCGTCTTCCGGACAGCACGACGGTGGGCCGCGGGGCCCGGGCGTTCCTCGTGAAACGCCCGGGCCCACGCGGCCCACCGTCGGCCGGGTCAGCCCCTCACTCTCAGTGACCTACTCCCGGCCTCCTGTTCTCAGTGCGCCATGCGACGCGGCCCGTGGTGGCTCCCCCGCTCCACCAGACTGCGGGCCACCAGGAGCAGGATCGCCAGCACCGTCACACCCCAGAACACGGAGAAGAGCGCCAGCAGCCACGGGGTGGTCACCTGCGCGCCGACCAGGCCCAGTCCCATCGAGAAACCCACCAGGATCCAGACCGTCATCGGGCGCATCTCGTACAGCCCGTGCAGCAGATCACGTATCGGATGCACCACGGCCGAGGATCCCGACGCCCTCGGCGACTCACCAGTGCCCGCTGCCACCGCAACCACCTCCGTGCCTGTTGGAACCAGGCCGCCGGCCGGACGGCCTCGTTCCATCGTGCCTCCGGCCGCACCGAACCGCCGCTCCGGCCGTCCGCCGCCTCCCGCTTCCCGCCCCTCGCCTCCCGTCCCTCGCCTCCCGCCTCCCGCCTCCCGCCAGCCATCAGTCCCCGAGCACGGCCAGCTCGAGCCGGGCCAGCCGCGCCGGGTCCGCGATCACCTCGTAGGCCGCGATCCGCTCCCCCACGACCGTGACGGCGAGGGCGAGCACCAGCCGGCCGCCCGGCGCGACCACCACGCCCACCGCCCCGTCGACCAGGGCCGGCGCGGCCCACCGGGCCCGGCGCCCGAAGACCAGCGTCTCGGCGGCCACCGCCCGCGCCCCGCGCGACTGCAGCGCCACTCCCGCCGGCAGGGCGGCCGGGTCCGCCCGGCGCACCACATCGGGGGCCAGCACCGCGAGCAGCCCCGCCAGGTCGCCGCCGCGCGAGGCGGCCAGGAACGCCTCGACCACCCGCCGGTGCCCGGCCAGCTCCCCGGCGGGCCGCACGGGCACGCCGTGCACCCGGTGGCGCGCCCGGCTGGCCAGCTTCTTGGTGGCGACCGGGGTGCGCTCCACGATCGGCGCGATCTGCTCGAACGGGACGGCGAACATGTCGTGCAGCACGAAGGCGACCCGCTCGGCCGGGCCCAGCCGGTCCAGCACCACGAGCAGGGCGCGGCCCACCGACTCCACCAGCAGCGCCTCCTGCTCCGGGTCCGCGGCCTGCCCGGCACCGTCCTCCCAGGGCTGGTCCGGCGGCTGCTGCCCGACCAGCTCCTCGCGGCGCGCCACGCGCGAGCGCAGCAGGTCCAGGCAGATCCGCGAGACCACCGTCCGCAGCCAGGCAGGCAGGTTCTCCACCTGGGACCCGTCCACCCGGCCCAGCCGCAGCCAGGCCTCCTGGACGGCGTCCTCCGCCTCGCTCGCCGACCCCAGCAGCCGGTGGGCGACCGCACGCAGCCGGTCGCGCTGCTCCTCGAACCGCCTGGCCAGCTCCTCGTGCTCGCCGTACCCGCCACGCGTGCCGTGCATCGGTCACCTTTCCTCGGCCCACTCCGTCTACCCGTATGACGTGCGCTATCGCGCCGAAGTGACAGGAGAGAGCCATGAACCACACCCCGTCCCTGCTGCACCTGGACGCAACCGCCGGCCCCAACGGCCCCTCGGTCAGCCGACAGCTGACCTCGTTGTTCGCGGACACCTGGCGCGAGCAGCACGGCACGGCCGGCTACCGCTACCGCGACCTGGCCGCGGACCCCGTGCCGCTGCTGGGCCCCGGCTTCGTCACCCTCGGCCGGCGCCTGGCCGAGCAGGGCACCGTGCCGCCGGCCGAGGTGGCGGCGCAGGCCCAGGACGCCTCGGAGCAGCAGGAGTGGGCCCTGACCCTGCCGCTCGTCGAGGAGGTGCTGGCCGCGGACACCCTGCTGCTCGGCGTCCCGATGTACAACTTCACGGTGCCCGCCGCCCTCAAGGCCTGGATCGAACGGATCTCCTTCCCCGGCGCCTACACCGCCCCCCGGACCGGCGAACACCTGCTGCGCGACACCCGCGTGGTCATCGCCACCGCCCGCGGCGGCGGCTACGGCCCCGGCACCCCCCGCGAGCCCTTCGACCACCAGGCGCCCTACCTGCGGATGTACTTCGGCGACCTCGGCATCCGCGAGGAGAACCTGTACTTCGTCCACGCCGAACTCACCCGCGCCGCAGCCATGCCCGACCTCGCCCGGTTCACCGACCTCGCGACAGACTCCCTGACCGCCGCCCGCGACCAACTCCTGTCCCTCGCCACCGCCACCGCCACCCCACGCCGGCCGGCGACAGCGCTCGCCTGACCGACCGGCACGACCCGCACGAGGCCCTATGGCGTCGGCCGTCCTTCGCCAGGATCTGCTCCGCTCCTATCCAGGCGAAGGCCGGCCACCCTCCGGCTGGACATCCAGGGTCAGTCCCCGATGGCCAGCTTCACGCCGAAGCCAATGATGACCGTGCCGGTGAGCCGGTCGAGGACCCGCTGCGCCACCGGCCGCCTCAACCAGCTGCGGAGCACATGGGCGAAGGCCACCAGGACTGACGACCAGATCAGCCCCTCTGCGACGTGCACGCAGGTCAGGGCCACGCCCATGGCCAGGTGCGGCGCGCCGGCCGGGATGAACTGCGGCAGGACGGCGACGTAGAACACGCCCATCTTGGGGTTGAGCACGTTTGTCAGTGCCCCGCGCCGCCAGCCCGACAGCAGCCCGGCAGCCGGGCCCGCCGGCTTCTCCTCGGCGGGGTCGGGCTCGACCGCGCCATGGCGTCGGCGCAGGCTGTTCCACAGCATCAGCGCGCCCATCCACAGCAGGTACGCGGCACCGGCCAGGCGTACGGCGTCGTAGGCGGTGCGCGAGGCCGCGAGCAGGGCCGTGACGCCGAGGGAACTCAAGGTTCCCCAAGCCAGGGTTCCCGTCTGGATACCGAGCACGACTCCCCATGCCTCACGGCGTCGCCCCAGCGCGGCTGTGCGGAGGATCAGCGCGGTATCGAGACCGGGAGTCAGGGTCAGCAGACCCACGACCACGGCGAAGGACCAGAAAGTTGTCACGGTTCCCATGTGCGGTCAGCGTAGATCAACGGATGCGGGGGTTACGAGGGCGGGTGTCCCAGCGGTAGCCGAACCAGGCCCCCGGTGAGCAGCGACCTGCCGTGGCCGTCACTCAACTACGAGCATTACGAGGCGAGTTCATCCAGGTCACGGGACTCGTACTGGCGCACTCTCCGCCGCACGGAGACCTGGCGAGGCAGCCGTCGGCGGCAGGCGAGCGCAGCGAAGCAGGCGTGGTGGCCGCGTCCCGGTCGGTTGCGTCCCGCTGTGCCTGCGCCGGGCGGAGCGTGCGCAGTGTCATGATCGCCATCACGTTCGGTGACTGATCCACGACACGAGGTGCGTGCAATGCGACGTCGGGCCACCGCCCTGCTGGCAGCGGCGCTGCTGGGCTGCTGCCTCCCCCCGGCGGCCGGCGCCGCGCCGCCGGCCGCCGCAGTCACCGCCGGGCCCGCAGCCGTCGTGCCCTTCGACGCCGCGCCCGCCCAGGCGAGTCTGCGACGCCTGCTGCCCGGCCGGGCCGACCGGTTCCGGCTGGTGCCCGTGGCCAGGGGAACCGCGGGCGACTCCTTCGCGGTCAGCGGCGGCGGCCCGGAGCCCGTCGAGGTCCGGGGTACCTCGGGGGCGACCCTGCTGAGCGGCGTCGGGTGGTACCTGGAACAGGTCGCCAAGGTGGACCTCGGCTGGCCCGGTGACAGTCTCGGCCGGCTGCCCGCCACGCTGCCCGCCGTGGGCGGCACCGTCAGCCGGGCGGCGACGGTGCCGCACCGGTACGCGCTCAATGACACCGACGCCGGCTATTCGGGCCCGTATCGCGACTTCGCCGCCTACCAGCACGAGATCGACCTGCTGGCCCTGCACGGGGTCAACGAGGTGTTCGTGCAGACCGGCGCGGAGTGGGCCTACCACCGGGCGCTGCAGCAGTTCGGTTACGGCGAGGAGGAGTTGCGCGCCTGGATCCCGGCGCCCGCGCACCAGAGCTGGTGGCTGTTGCAGAACATGGCGGCCTTCGGCGGTCCGGAGTCGGCCCGGCTGCTCGACGCCCGAGCCGCGCTTGGCCGCGAAATCGCGGACCAGTTGCGGGCGTTGGGCATGACGCCGGTGCTGCCCGGTTTCTTCGGCACCGTGCCGCCGGGCTTCGCCGAGCGCAATCCGGGGGCGCGGGTGGTACCGCAGGGCTCGTGGGTGGGGTTCGCGCGCGCCGACTGGCTCGACCCGACCGGCCCGGTCTTCGACCGGCTCGCCGCGGCCTACTACCGCGCCCAGCGCGAGCGGTTCGGCGACAGCACGATGTACAAGATGGACCTGCTGCACGAGGGCGGCGTGCTCGGCCCGGTCGACGCGAGCCGGGCCGCCGGCGCGGTGCAGGACGCCCTGCGGGCGGCGCACCCGGGCGCGACCTGGGTGATCCTCGGCTGGCAGGACAACCCGAGTGCCGCCCTGCTGGACGGCGTCGACCGGAGCGGTCTGCTGATCCTGGACGGTCTGGCCGACCGCTACCCGCAGGGGCAGCTCGACCGCGACCGGCAGTGGCGCGGCACACCGTACGCCTTCGGAACGATCGACAACTTCGGCGGCCACACCAGCATCGGCGCCAACACCGCCGCCTGGGTGAGCCGGTTCCAGCAGCAGCTGACCGCTGCCGGCAGCGCCCTGCGCGGCATCGCCTACCTGCCCGAGGCCACCGGCGGCGATCCGGCCGCCTTCGAGCTCTTCACCGAACTGGCCTGGCAGCAGGGGCCGATCGACCAGCGCGCCTGGTTCGCCGACTACGCCGCCCGGCGCTACGGCGGTCCGGATCCGCATGCCGCGGCGGCCTGGGAGCTGCTGCGCCAGGGTCCGTACAGCATGCCCGCCGACGGTTGGAGCGAGCCGCAGGACGGCCTGTTCGCCGCCCGCCCGAGCCTGACGGCCGCCACCGCCGCGACCTGGAGCCCCACCGCGATGCGCTACCCCGCCGACTCGGTGCGCGCGGCGCTGGACCAGCTGCTCCAGGTCGCGCCCGCCCAACAGGGCTGCGACGCCTACCGGTTCGACCTGGTGAACGTCGCCCGCCAGGCGCTCGGCAACCAGGCCAGGGAGCTGCTGCCGCGGATCGCCGCGGCGTACGCGACCGGGGACCGGGCCGCCTTCGGGGCGCTGACCGGGCGGTGGCACGACGACGAGCTCCTGCTGGACCGACTCCTCGCCAGTGATGCCCGCTTCCTGCTCGGGCGCTGGCTGGCCGAGGCCCGCTCCTGGGGCGCCGACGCCAGCGAGCGCGGGCAACTGGAGTACGACGCCCGGTCGATCCTCACCACCTGGGGCGACCACGGCCCGAGCGAGGACGGCCAGTTGCACGACTACGCCAACCGCGAGTGGTCCGGACTGCTCACGGGCCTCTACGCGCAGCGCTGGAGCGCCTACTTCGCCTCCCTGGACGCCGCGTTGGCGAACGGCGGCGAGCCGGCAGCGCTCGACTGGTACGCGCTCGACGACGCCTGGGCGCACCGGAGCACGGACGACGCCACCGCCACCGCCACCATCGGCACCGGCACCGGCACCGGCACCACCGAGCCGACCGAGCCGACCGCCACCGAGCCGACCGGCGACCCGGTCGCGCTCGCCCGGACGGTGGCCGCGACTCTGGCCGACTCCGCCGCAGCGGAGCGGATCAGCCGTCCCGGCGCGACCCCGGCTCCGGGCGCGGTGCCGCGGCCTGGCGCAGCAGGCCGTGGGCCCAGCGCTCGTTGAGCCCGGCCAGGAAACCGATGCCGCCCCAGTAGAACCACGCCTTGATCAGCGCGTCGTGCCCGGCCGCCGAGAGCGGTCCGGGGGCGCACAGGTCGACCGGGGCGGCGGGCGGGGTCAGGATGCTGAGGATGCCGCCGTTGATCAGCAGGAAGAGCGAGGTGGCCAGGAACCAGCCCACCACCACCCGGTACCAGCCCTCCTGACGCAGCGTCCGGGACCACTGCACCGGATCGGCCAGCAGATCGCCGTGCCCGGGCCGGCGCCGGCTCAGGTGGGCGGAGTCGCGCAGCCGGATGATCACGCTGAAGACGGCGCCCATCGCCCCGCCCGCGAAGCAGACCAGCGCGTGCAGCAGCGCCTGCTGCTCGGGGCAGCCGAGGGTGGCGCCGAAGAGCCGGGGCGCCCACCGGCCGAGGAGCAGCACCACCAGCAGCACCACCGGGCTGATCATGAACCCGCAGGCCACCCCGGTGTTCAGGCCCCGCGCCCCGGCGATCGCGCTGTCGACCGCGAGACGGGCGTCGGCCGAGGCCGCCGCCGCGTCCAGCCGGTCGGTGCCCGCCCCGCCGGCGACGGCGGCCAGCGCGCGCAGCAGGTCCTCGGCGACGGCCTCGCGGGTGCGGCGCTCGAAGGCGCGCTGCGCGGCGACGTAGAGCTGCTCGACGCTGAGCATCAACGCGGGTTCGGTGTACCGCAGTTCCTGGAGCCGTTCGGGCTCGATCCCGGGTGCCTGGTCGAGCGCCCGCACCTCCTGGTCGGCCGCGCCGAGCAACCACTCACGAAACCCCCGCCACATCCGCGGGCCCTCCCCCGTACGCGTCCGCCCCAACTCCCCCACCACCAGAGCCTACCGGCTGACCGAGGCCGGTCTCAGGGGTTCGGCTCAGCAGTCCGGTTCAGGGTTCCGGTTCAGCGGTCCGGCAAAGCGAATCGGCTCAGCGGTCAGGCTCAGACGGGCACTTCGGGGACGGCCTCGCTCGGGCGCGCCTGGGCGAGCAGGGCGGCCAGTCCGTCGATGAGGCGTTCCAGGCCGAAGGCGAAGCGCTCGTCCATGTTCGGGGTGGTGAGGTCGTCGGCGAGGGCGACCAGGTTGGGGAAGGTCTCCTCGGGCAGGCCGCGCAACTGTGCGCTGACGGCGGTGGCGACCTCGGCGCGACTGGTGCCCATGGCCTCGGAGGCGGAGATCGGGGTCTGCTCCTGGAGGACGAAGCCCTGGACGTAGGCGCCCAGCAGGTAGGTGCAGAGCGCCGCGTCGGCATCGGCGAAGCCGGCGGCCCGCAGCCGGTCCAGCTGGTCCTCCATCAGGCCCAGCAGGTGCGGCCCCAGGGCGAAGCGGCCGGCCACGACCTTGGCGGCGTCGCGCCGGGAGAGCAGCAGCCGGCGGTGGCGCAGGCAGTACTCGCGCAGCTGCTCGCGCCAGTCGCCCTGGCGCAGCGGCGGCTCGGCGTCGGCCATCAGCGCGTCGGTGAGCAGGTCGAGCAGCTCCTCCTTGTTGCGGACGTGCCAGTAGAGGGAGGCCGCCTTGACCCCCAGCTCGGTGGCGACCTTGCGCATGGACAGCCCGTTGATGCCCTCGCGCTCCAGGACGCACAGGGCCGCCTGGGCCAGCGCATCCCGGGTCAGCCCCGGCTGCGGGGGGTGTTCGTCTGTTCTTTCGCCCGCCACCAGCAACCTCCGTCGGAAAAGGTTCTTGCAATCTAACACCGTTAGGGGCATTCTGGCCCACAGCAACGCCCCGTCTAACACTGTTAGGGATGCCATGATGGACCCGGCTGCCCGGCGTAAGAAGCTCGCCCTTGGCACGCTGTGCATCACCATGTTCATGTCGATGCTCGACAACGTCATCGTCAACAACGCGTTGCCCCGCATCGGGGAGCAACTGCACACCGGCGTCAGCGGCCTGCAATGGGTGGTCGAGGGCTACAGCCTCATCTACGCCGGCCTGCTGCTCACCGGCGGTTCGCTCGGCGACCGCTACGGCCGTACCCGGGTCTTCAAGATCGGCCTGGCCCTGTTCACGCTCGGCTCGGCGGCGGCCGCGCTCTCCAACTCGATCGGCCTGCTGGTCGCGGCCCGGATGCTGCAGGGCGTCGGCGCCGCGCTCCTCGCGCCGGGCAGCCTGTCGATCCTGCGGCACGTCTTCACCGACGACACCGAGCGGGCCAAGGCGATCGGCACCTGGTCCGCCTTCTCCTCGCTGGGCCTGGCCGTCGGCCCGGTCCTCGGCGGGCCGATGGTCCAGCACCTCGGCTGGGCCAGCGTCTTCTGGATCAACGTGCCGATCGGCGTGCTGGGCCTGGTGATGGCCTCCCGGGTCCTGCCCGAGCTCGCGACCTGGGCCAAGCGCCTGGACCTGCCCGGTCAGGCCCTCTCCGCGGTGGGGCTCGGCGCCCTGGTCTACACGCTGGTCGAAGGCCCGGCCCGCGGCTGGACCGACGGCGTCGTGCTGGGCTGCGCGGCCGGCGCGGTGGTGGCCCTGACGGCCTTCGTCGTGGTCGAGCTGCGCACCACCGACCCGATGCTCGACCTGCACTTCTTCAAGGACCGGGTGCTCACCGGCGCGGTGGTCAGTGGCTTCATGATCAGCTTCGGCGTCTTCGGCACCTCGTTCTTCCTGCCGCTGCTCATGCAGGGCATCATGGGCTGGACCCCGTCGAGCGCTGGGCTGGCGGGCCTGCCGATGACCGCGATGCTGATCGTCGCCGCACCGCTGTCGGGCCGGATGACGGCCCGCAAGGGCCCCCGGATCCCCATCGTGGCCGGGCTCGCGCTGTGCGCGGTGGCGCTCGGCGGCCTGTCGCTCTACGACGGCCACGCCCACTACGTCGCGTACCTGTGGGTGCTGTTCGTGCTGGGCTTCGGGATGGGCATGACCTTCACACCGGTCTCCATCGCGGTCATGATGCGCGTCCCCCCGACCAAGGCGGGCATGGCCTCCGCGACCGTCAACACGCTGCGCGAACTCGGCGGCGTGGTCGGCGTCGCAGTGCTGGGCGCCATCCTCACCAGCCGCCTCAGCGCGGTGCTGGCCGCACCGCTGGGCCGGCTCGGGGTGCCCTCCGGTGCCCGGCACGACATCGCCAACGCGGTCACCAACTCCGGTGCGGGCCAGGCCTCCGCCCTGCCGCCGGCGATCCACACGGTGGTCGACAACGGATTCGTGGAGGCACTCCACCTCTCGCTGCGCTGCGGCGCCGCCGGGCTGGCGGTCGCGACCCTGGTGGTCGCGTACCTGCTGCGCCCGGCGCCGTTCCCCGCCGCGCCCCCGGCCGCCGAGCCGACGCAACAGGACGCCCCGGCGCACACCTGACGTCGACTCGGCTCCGCGCCGCGGTCGTTGCCGACTCGGACCGGCAACGGCCGCGGCGCCCCCTTGCTCCGGGCAGGCCGTCAGGGCGCTACGCCGTGGGCTGCTGCCCGTCGTTGAGGAAGAGCACCGCACCACGGGTGCGGGCGCGCCAGACGGCGGCGAACCAGGGCCGCTGCTCGGGCTGGAGACAGGGCTGCCACTGCTCGAACTCGCGCCAGGCGAAGTCGTCGTGCTCGGCGCTCAGTTCGACGGCCGGGACCGCCGTCTCGCCCGCGCCCACGGTTCCGCCGTCGAAGCAGAAGTCCACCACCGCGGGCCAACCATCCGCCGGTGCACGGTAGTCGACGGCGAGCAGCGGCAACGTGCCCGGCAGCAGGAGGCCCGTCTCCTCGTACGTCTCGCGGACCGCCGTCACGTTGGGCTGCTCGCCCGCGTCGGCCAGGCCGCCCGGGATCTGCCACCACGCCGGATGCCCCGGGTAGGCGTGGGCCTGATGGAGCATCAGGATCCGGCCGGCCGGATCGGTGAGCAGCACCCCGGCGGACACCACGTGCCGGGGCAGGGTGGCGGCGAACTCCTCGGGCCGTATGGCCATGGTCGTCATACTCGCTCCTCTCCTCCTGGCCGGAGCCGGCAATGCCGTCCGGCGCCGGTCCGAGCGCGCTCGTGTTGATCAACGAACGGGCGGCCGGACGGGCACGGTGCCAGGCCGAACGATCGGCACGACCGGCCACGACCGGCCGCACCCGGCTCAACCGGCGGCGGCCGGCGGTGCGAAGCAGAGGCTCGCCATCGGGGCGCGGGTGGTCCAGCCGAGGGTGGTGTAGAGCGCCCGGCCCGCCGAGCTGGCGACCAGGACGCCGGTCTCAGCACCGGCCTGGTGGGCGGCGTGCTGGAGGGTGCGCATCACCACGGCGCCCAGCCCCCTGCGCCGATGGGCGGGCGCGGTCTCGATCTGGTCCGGCACGCCGACCCGGCCCGCCACGGCGAGTTGGCCGCGGGCGGCGAGCTGCCCGTCGGTGGTGCGGATCAGCACCCGGACGACATCCCCGCGCGTCCAGCTGGTGCGGACGTAGCCGGCCGGCAACCGGACCCGCTCGGCGCCGAGCGGACAGCTCATCAGGAAGGCCGGGGCGTCCAGCCGCCAGTCCGGGGTGACCCAGGGCCGGACGGTGTCGTCGTCGGCGAAGAGCTTGAGCCAGGTGCCGGGGGCACTGGTCACGGCCACGAGCTCGCCGACCTGGGCCGCGGTCGGCTCCGGCAGCACGTGCCGCGCGACGTGCCCGGTCAGCCCGACGTCGATGGTCCAGCCCCAGGGCTCGACGGCCGGATCCGAGGCGCCGCGCGAGACCACCCAGCCGTCGATCCACATCCGCACGAGCCCACTGACGCCGACGGCCGTCATGCTTCCCCCAGAGAGTAATAGGCAAAGTGCCCCTGGGCATCTTACCTGGTACCGCTCGGCACCCCCCGGAGCGTCCGCACCCGGTTGCGCAGCCGATCCCCCAGGAGCCTGGCCAGTTGCCGGTACTGCGCGCTCGCCGGCGAACCGTGCCAGAGGACGAAGTCGTCCCGACGGTGCGTGCCCGGGCGGTCGGCGACCTCGTGCGCGGCGTCCCGGATCGCCGACAACTGGGCCATGGTGAACGCCAGCGGCGGCTCGTCGGGCTGGTACCGGCAGCCGGTCGGGTAGTCCCGGCCCGGTCGCCGGGTCATCTCGATGTGGCAGCCGAGCACCCGGGTCACCGGCCGCTGCCGGCCGAACTCGACGAGCCGGTCGAGGCTGGCGAGGAACGCGGGGAAGTCCTGCACGTACAGCCGCCCCGGGTAGACCGTGTCACCGGTGAGCAGGAACCCGCTCCACGGGTCGTAGACCGCGATCGAGGACGGATGGTGCCCCGGACAGCCGGTGACCTCCAACACCCGTCCGCCCAGGTCGAATTCGACCACCTGCTCGGGCCAGGCGGAGAAGCCGAAGAAGGCCCGCACCTCGTCGGCCCCGGTACCCGCCACGGTGGTGTGCGGCCGGTCCGCGAACTGCGGATCACCGGCCGTGTGGTCGCCGTGGGCGTGCGTGTGGGCGACCACCAACGCGTAGTCCGCGCGCGGATTTTCGGCCAGCCAGTCGGCCAACAGGGCGTCCACCGTGCCGCGCAGCGGGAACCTGGCGGCATCGGCGGTCGCCCCGGTGTCGAGCAGCAGCGCCCGTTCGTTGCCCAGGAAGAGGTAGAGGAACGGCGCCTCGTAGTGCACGGCCTTGTTCTGCCGGAGCAGATAGGTGTGCCGGTCGTGGGCGTGGACCTGGATCGGCGGGTCGGTGTTGCGACGCACGGAGGGCGAGCCGTGGATCCACGCCGGTTCCGGGGCCCCTGCGACCGGAGCGCCGCGGGTGAAGTCGAGCCACGAGGAAGCCATCGGCCCAGGCTACCGAGCGTCCCGCTACTTGTCGCCGCCAAGAGGTTTGCGATACAAAGTTCTTGCCGAGCTCAGCCGGGCTCAACGGGGGAGGGCCAGATGAACGGGCAACAGGACGACCCGGCAAGCGGTCGGACGACCGATCAGCCGACCGATCAACTGCTGGACGTCAACCAGGCGCTCTCCCTGATCGCCGCGGAACACGAGCACGTCCGGCGCCGGGTGCGCAACAACCCCGTGCTGCTCTTCACGGTGTGGGGCGGCGCCTGGCTGGTCGGCTTCGGCACCACCTACCTGGCCTACGGCCCCGACCGGGTGCTCCCCGGCTGGCTCGGTGCCGCAGTACCCACCGTGCTGATCGTCACCGCACTGATCTGGTCGATCGGCTACTCGCTGCGCACCGGCCGCGGGGTCAGCGGCCCCTCGCGCACCGTGGCCGCCCTCTACGGGTGGAGCTGGTCCCTGGGGTTCGGCTGCCTGTCGCTGGTCAACACGGCGCTGATCCGCCGCGGCCTGAGCTCCGACACCGCGGCGATGCTCTGGTCCTCCTCCTCGCTGCTGCTCACCGGAGTGCTCTACCTGGCCGGGGGCATGATCGACCAGGACAGGGTCCGCTACAGCCTGGGGGCGTGGACCATGCTGTGCGCGGCGGGCGCGGTGCTCGCCGGCGTCCCGGGCAACTTCCTGGTCCAGTCGCTGGCCGGCGGGGGCGGCTTCCTCGCGCTGGCCGGGTACCACGGGTACCAGCGGGCCGCGGCGCGGCGGTCGCGGCCGTGATCCCCGAGCTGGATCCGGTCATCCACGCCCAGGCCCGCCTGCGCGTCACGGTCGCGCTGGCCGCGCTCGCGCCCGACGACCGGATCACCTTCCCGCGGCTGCAACAACTCCTGGCCATGACCGCGGGCAACCTCTCCACCCACCTGCGCAAGCTCGAAGACGCCGGATACGTCGAGATCACCAAGACCCACGCCCGCCGCACCCCGGTCACCCAGGTCGCCCTGACCGCCACCGGTCGCACGGCCTTCGAGACCTACACCGCGACGCTGCGCTCGCTGCTCGGCCCCTGAGCCGGCCGGCGCCGCCGATCCGCGGACCGGCGGCGAGCACGCCGCCCACCAGCCTTCCATCCCTCGCCTGGAGCGCCAGTCATGAGCAGCACCGCCAGCGGATCCCCGCTCCCCCACCCGGCCGGTCCCGCCCCGAGCGGCACCCGGGCCGGCGGTCTCAACCGCGCCGAACTGCGCGGCCGCGCCATCGGCAGCAGCGTCCTCGCCTTCTTCGCCTTCGGCTGGACCGTCTGCGGCACCTCCGACCTGCACTCCTCCCCCCTCACCGCCGCGCTGCTCACCGTCGCGGCCCTCGCCTCGCTCGCCGTGTTCGGGTTCGCCGTCCAGGCCGGCCGGCAGGCGGCGCACACTCCCGCGGGCGGGGACCGGGCCCGCGGAAAGGCCGCCGGGCGCCGGTTCGGACTGATCGTCACCGCCGAGTGGATCGGGATCTTCGCCGCCGTCCGCGCCCTGGACGCCACCGGTCACCCGCACCTGATCGCCGCCGTGATCGCGCTCGGGGTCGGCATCCACTTCTTCCCGCTGGCCCGCCTGTTCAGCGTCCCGGTCTACGACGTCACCGGCGCCGTGCTGTGCCTGATCGCCCTGGCCACCCTGCTGCTGGCGCCGCTGACCGGCTCCGACGTGCTGTGGACCCTGCTGCCCGGCCTCGGCAGCGCGCTCGGGCTCTACGCCACCTGCGCCCACGTGCTGCGCGGCGTGCTCCGCTGACCACCGCTCAGCGGGCCGGTCGGCGGTGGGCCGCGCACGCGGAACGGACCGTGCTCCACGGGGGTGGGCACAGTCCGTTCCGCGTATCCGGCCCCAGCCAGGGACCGGAACCGGAGAGGCCCTAGCCTCGCTTGTCGGCGCCGGCCTTCTCCGCCGCCGCCGCGTCGCCGTCCGCGTTCCCGGCGTCGGCCTGGTCGGCCCCGGCCTTCTCCGCGGCCGGCTTCCCGGCATCCGCCGGCTTGCCGTCCGTCGCGGTGTTCTCGGCCGACGCCGCCTGCGCGGGGACCGTCTCGGGGTCCGCCGCCGGGGCCTCCTGGCCGGCCGCCTCGAACGCGGCCACGTGCGTGCGCACCTCCTTGAGGGTCAGGTCCAGCAGATTGGCCGTGATGTCCAGGCCGCCGAAGGCCTCCACCGCCCCGGCCACGGCCCGGCTCAGCCCGGCCTGGGCCAGGGCCATCTGCTCCAGGGAGTGGTTGTAGGCGTCCAGGGCGGCGAGCTGGAGCCGGTGACGTTCTTGTACCTCGTTGCGCCGACGGAGCGCTTCCGTCTGTGGTTCTGCGATGCTCATACCCCCATAATCTCAGCCCGCCGAGCCGTGCCGCAGCCAAAGGCCGCCACCCCTGAAACCAGGTCACCTGAAGCCAGGTCATCTGGTACGGGGTCAGCTCCCTCCCCGTACGCACCGGGCACCGGGCGCCCGGGTCAGCGGCGCTCGACCCTCGCCCAGGCGCGGCGCGCCGCGGCCAGATCCGCCTCGGCGTGGTCGCGCTGGGCGCCGTACAGCACGCCGTAGCCGAAGGTGTCCCGGCCCAGCCGCCGGGCCTCGGCCGCGACGAGCAGGATCGTCTGCTCCGCGACCACCGCGTCCTGGTAGCGCCCCAGCGGCTGCTGGATCGCCTTCAGGTCGTCCGCCAGCCGCCGTCCACGAGCCCCGAGCGCGGGATAGAGGCACTCGGCGGCGTACCGGGCCCGCTTGGCCGCCTTGCGGGCCTGGTGCACGGCCTCGTCCCGCCGGTCGCCGGGCGACTGGGCGAAGGCGGTGCGCAGCCGGCGTCCGGTGCGCCGGCACTCGCGGCGCAGCGTCCGCCGGGCCACCGAACGCCCGGTCGCCGCTTGCTCGCGCAACGGGGGCCGCTCGGCGAAGCGCTCCAGGCTGTCCAGCAGGCGGCGGTAACGCGGGCCGTCCAGCACCGCGAGCACCTCCGTGTGCGCCTGACGGTAGCGGTGGCTGAACCAGCGTTCCAGCAGGGCGCGCAGCTCCTGGTCGTCCGCCGGCGCGGTCAACTCGGCGGCCTGAGCTGCCAGTCGGGCACCGGTGACCTCTGCGTCCCGGGCCCGGCCGAGCAGGCCGCCGAGCCAGCGCAGCTCTTCGCCCAGCCGGTCGGTGCGCCGCCTGCGCAGCAGTCCGCGGTGGGCGGTCAGGGCGCTGCGCAGCCGCCGCTGGCTGATCCGCATCTGGTGCACGGCATCCGGCTCGTCGAGCCGGACGGCCAGATCGAGGGCGACCAGCCGCTCGGTGTGCCGGCGCAGGTACGCCGCCAGCGCCGCGGCGGTCGCCCCACCGCCACCGCCGCCACCGCCCTCGCCCTCGCCACCGCTCTCCGCCCGCAACAGCCGGGCGAGTTCGGCGAGCCCGGCGCGTTCGGCACCCCCAGCGCCCCCAGCCCCCTCAGCGCCCTCGGCACCGGTCGCGGCGGGCCGCAGGCCCTGCCCGCGCAACACCCGCGCGACCGCCGCCCGCAGCTCGTCGCCCCCGGCCACCAGCGTGAGCCCGGTCCGGGCCCAGGTCCGCCTGCCCCCGGCCAGCCGCCCCTTGGGCAGGGCCTTGGCCGACACCCGCTCCCCGAGCAGTTCGGCCAGCGTGCGGCCACGGCGGTCGAGCAGCAGCACCCGGCTGCGGACGGTCCGCAGCCGGGCCACCGCGACCAGCTCCCGCCCCCGGGTGCGGGCCCGCACCAGCACCGCCAGCCGGGCGGGCACGGCGCCCGGCGCGCCCGCGTCCAGCGGCACCGTGATCTCCCGGGGCTCGCCGTCCGCGCCCGGCACCGTCAGCCGCCACCCCGGCTCGCCGCCGCTGGTGCGACAGCGCAGCGTGCCGCCCCGGCGCAGCAGGCGCAGGTCGGCGGTGTCGTAGTAGACGTCGACCAGGTGCTGCGGCGGCGCGGCCTCGACGGCGGCGACGCCGGGCAGCTCGCGCGGCCTCAGCCGGCGACCGGCCGCGCCCTCGAAGAAGGACTGGTCCTCTCGGTGCACAGTGGCCATACGCCTACGATGCGCCTGCCGACCGCCGGACCGCATCACCCCGGGCCACCCGTCACGTTCGGTAGCCGCCACCGTTGCTCCGGGGGCGACCGAACGGGCGGACGGCCGCTGGTGCACCATGATCATGCAGCGAGAACCGACCAGGCGGGGGAGAGACGTGGCGGCCACGCAGACCGGCGGACTGATCATCTTCTTGAACGGAACGTCGAGTTCCGGCAAGTCGAGCATCGCGAAGGAACTGCTCACGGTCCTGGACGAAACGTTCTTCCACTTCCCCGTGGACGCCTTCCACGCGATGCGCGCCCGCAAGGAGTGGACCCCCGACGAGCTGAGCACCGTCCTCCGGCACACCTGGACGGGCTTCCACCGCGCGGTGGCCGGGATGGCCGCGGGGGGCAACAACGTCGTGGTGGACCACCTCCTCAGCGAGCCCTGGCGGCTCGACGACTGTCTCGACGTCTTCGATCCCGCGAATGTCGTCCTGGTCGGCGTGCACTGCCCGCTGGAGGAGCTGGAACGCCGCGAGCGGGCCCGCGGCGACCGGCCGTCCGGGCTGGCCGCCCGCCAGATCGGCCCGGTCCACGCCCACGGCAGCTACGACGTCGAGTGCGACACCAGGATCAGCAGCCCCCGCGACTGCGCCGAGCAGATCAAGGCCTTCCTGCCGCACCGCCCCACCCCCACCACCTTCGAACGGCTGCGCTCGGCCCGGCTCCAGGCACGCTGAGATCGGGCGGGTCCACCGGCCGGATCCGGTCACGGGGCTGCAGGCCCGCTGGTAGCTTCGTGCCGTGAGCGAGCAACTGCCCGGCGGCGCCGTCGAGCTGACGGCCGAGGAGATCGATGCCCTGGACGCCAGGTGGGCATCCTGCTGGAGCCCGAGCGAGGTCGCCCGGCGGCTGGCCGGGATCGGCACGCCCTGGTACGTGGCCGGGGGCTGGGCGCTGGACCTGTTCCACGGCAGGCAGACCCGCGCGCACGGCGACACCGAGATCGGGATTCCGGCCGCGGGCTTCGCCGAGGTCCGGGAGCGGTTCCCCGGTCACGTCTTCGACGCGGTGGGCAGCGGCCGGATCTGGGCGGGCGCCCCGCCACAGGCGCTGGCCGCCGTCCATCAGACCTGGCTGCGCGATCCGGCCACCGGCGACTACCTGCTCGACGTGTTCCGCGAGCCCCACGACGGCGACACCTGGATCTGCCGACGCGACGAGACGATCCGGCTCCCCTACCGCGACGTCATCCGCCGCACCCCGGACGGCGTCCCGTACCTGGCCCCCGAGCTGGTCCTGCTGTTCAAGGCCAAGGGCGACCGCCCGCAGGACCAGGCGGACTTCGAGGCGGCCGTCCCACAGCTGACCCCGGCCCAGCGCGCGACCCTGGCCGACCTGCTCGCCCGCGTGCACCCGGGCCACCGCTGGCTCGCGCAGCTGTAGGGTCCTGGGTCGGGCGGCCTACTCCTCGCCCAGCAGCTCGGCCCGGCGGGCCAGCGCCCAGCTGCGCTCCGCCTCGATGTCCGGGACGAACTCCCGCTCCAGGAAGGTCGACCAGGGCTCCACCCCGAGCGGGCCCAGCCTGGCGATCCGCTCGGTCTCCCAACGCTGCAGCCGGACCAGCGCGTCCAGCACCTCGGCCGGGTCGACCCCGCCGTAGGCGGCGCAGAGCAGGCGCAGCCGACGGGCCAGCGGCGCGCCGTCCGGGCCGTAGCCGGCCCTGCGCTGGCGCTCGGGCGAGCGCAGCGGCACGCTGTACCAGGCGAGTTGGGCCAGGTCGTCGATCGGCTCACCGGGGACGGCGAGGTCCCAGTCGATGACGCCGACCAGCCCGTCCGGCGTCCAGACCGAGTTCCAGGTGCCGAGATCGCCATGACGCATGATCAGACCCGGTCGCCACGGCACGTCGCCGCCGACCCACAGCGCCTGCGGCGAGGGGCAGAAGTCGCGGACGGCCTCGTGGTAGTCGCGCAGCCAGCGGCCCAGCGCGACCACGCCCTCGTCGGCGAGCAGCGCCGGCGGCCACGGCGAGCCGCCGACCTCACCGTGCAGCAGCGAGAGCACCTCCTCGCCCTCCTGCGGGCCCCCGCCCAGCACCCGGGGCGCGCCGGTGAAGCCGACCCGTTCCAGGTGCCGCAGCAGTTCCCCCACCGCGGCGCTCCAGGAACGCCACGGCCGCCGGATGGACTCCCCCTCGCGTCGCACCAGCGACAACCCGCCCTGGACCGACTCGCCATCTTCGATCATGGGCGCAGCCTAGTGCGGTCCCTCCGCCGCCCCCACCGGTTTTCCGGCCCGCGCACGGCCGCCGATAGGGTGATCCCATGATCGAACTGGTGATCTTCGACTGTGACGGTGTCCTCATCGACAGCGAGCGGCTGGCGGTCCGGGTGGACGCGGTGGTGCTCGCCGCACTGGGCTGGCCGATGAGCGAGGAGGAGATCGTCGAGCGCTTCGTCGGCCGCTCGCACTCCTCGATGACCGCCGACATCGAGGCACACCTGGGCCGGACCCTGCCGCCCGACTGGGACGCGGAGTTCAAGCCGCTCTACGACGAGGCCTTCGCGCGCGAGCTGACGCCGGTGACCGGCATCGTCGAGGCACTGGACGCCATCGACCTGCCCACCTGCGTGGCCTCCAGCAGCAGCCACGCCCGCCTGCGCCGCACCCTGGGCCTGACCGGCCTCCACGAGCGCTTCGCCGGCCGGATCTTCAGCGCCGAGGAGGTGACCCACGGCAAGCCCGCCCCCGACCTCTTCCTCCACGCGGCCCGCCGGATGGGCGTGGACCCGAGCGCCTGCGTCGTGGTCGAGGACAGCCGCTTCGGCCTCGCCGCCGCCCGCGCCGCCGGCATGCGCTCCTTCGGCTACTGCGGCGGCCTGAGCCGCGCGGACCGCCTGGCCGGGCCGGGCACCGTGGTCTTCGACGACATGCGCAAACTCCCGGAGTTGCTGACCGCGGCGACGCAGGCGCTGGGGTAGCACCCGCCGCGCGTCAGGCAGCCGGGCGCGCCAGGTCGGCGCGGCTGGCGAGGGTGCGGATGGCGGCGGCATAGGCGGGCCAGCTGTCGGGGGGCAGGAAGTGGCCGACGGTGGGGAAGGCGGTCAGGCGGGCGCCGGGGATGGCGGCGGCGAGGGCGCGGGCTGCCGCGACCCGGACCAGGGGGTCGAGGCCGCCGTGCAGGATCAGGGCGGGGGCGGTGATGTCGGCGAGCCGGCCGCCGTGCCAGGTGGCGCCGATCTGGCGGCTCTGCGCCTTCGGGTCACGGAAGCTGACCACCCCGTGGGCCGCCTCCCGGGCGGCCAGCTCGCGGAAGACGGCCGCCTGCTCGGGCCCGAAGGCCTGGCCGGCCGGAGCCATGGTGCGGCCGATCAGCTCGGCGAAGGCGAGGTCGGCGTCCGGCCCCTCGGGGAGGCGCAGCCGGGCGAACCGGGCCACCGTGCCCAGGCGCAGGTAGCGCAGCACGGCGAGGCCGCTGACGTCGCTGGGCACCGCGGAGGAGGAGGTGAGGCTGCGGACCCGGTCGGGGTGGCGGATCGCGATCCGCTGGGCCAGCAGGCCGCCCATCGAGTGGCCGAACAGGTGGGCACTGGACCAGCCGACGGCGTCCAGCACCGCGATCGCGTCGTCCGCCAGGTCCTCGCCGGTGTAGGCCGGCGCCCGCCGCCGCAGCAGGGCGCCGATCGGGCGCCTGCCCGACCCGTCGGCCCGGTCGGGCAGATGCGTGGACTGGCCCGCGTCGCGCTGGTCGTAGGCCACCACGTGGAAGCCCTGGCCCAGCAGCTCGTCCACCAGGCCCTGCGGCCACCAGAAGCGCGAGGCCGCCAGGCCCATCACCAGCAGCAGCGGGTCGCCACCCGCGCCGCCGAGGTCCTGGTAGGCGATCTCGATGTCACCGTGGCGCGTGAAGCAGGTCATGGCTCGTCCCCTTTCGCAAGCGGCATCCGCAGGCACCATGCGCAAACCGCATTCGCATACGGTGTTCGCAAACAGCATTCGCGAACACTGTATGCGAAAGTGAGGGCGCCGGCCACCACCCGGGACAGGAGAGCCGAAGCCGAAGGGACGCCCTACCGCGCCAGCGGCTCGTCCGACGAGTCGGCGTCCACCGGGCCGAACCGCGCCGCGTAGTCGCACAGCGCCGCGCGGTGGGACTGACCGGTCTTGGTCAGCAGGCTCGCGACGTGCTTCTCCACCGTCCGCGGCGAGATGTACAGCCGCCCGGCGATCTCCTGGTTGCCCAGGCGCGGCCCGAGCAGCAGCAGCACCTCGTACTCACGGGCCGTCAGGCCCTGGCGGCGCAGCTCCGGCGGTACCCGGTCGGAGCCCGAGCGGCGCTGCGGGACGGTCGCGCCGGCGCGGCGCAGCAGGTCGCGGCAGGCGCTGGCGACGGCGGGGACGCCCGCGCCGTGGAAGTACTCCTCCGCCGTGCGCAGCCAGGGCACCGGATCGCCCCAGCCGTCGGCCAGCGCGGCCTCCGCGACCAGCCGCAGGCCCAGGTGGCGGGCCATCAGGAAGGGCGCGGAGGCCTCGCGGGCCTGGGCGACCGCCCGCTCGGCCTCCTCGGTCCGGCCCGCCCGGCCCTGGTGCACGGCGTAGGCCAGCCGCTCGAACTGCCGGTTCCAGAGCAGCCCGGCGCCCGGGTCGAGGCGCACCAGCTCGTGCTCGGCCTCGGTGGCCCGCCCGGTCAGCGCCCGCAGCAGCGGGCGCAGTCCGTAGCGGCCGTTGAAGTAGAAGACGGTCGGGTTCTCGTCCTCCCAGGCGCGGGCGTTGTCCAGCTCGGTCAGCGCCTGCTCGCGGTCCTCCTCCAGCAGCGAGCACATCGCGCGGCAGTTGCCGAAGACCAGCGGCATCTTGAGCGAGCGGTCGCCGTCCCAGCGGTGGAACTCGGCCAGTTGCTGCTCCATCTCGCGGCGCCGGCCCTGGTGCGCGGCCAGGGCGGCCCGGGTGAGCAGCAGGTACTGGTGGTTGTCGACGTGGCCCAGCCGGGCGGTGGCCTCGGCACAGCGGTCGGTCAGCGCCCGGGCGGTGGCGTACTCGCCGCGGAAGACGGCCTGGCTGGCCATGGTGGCCTCGGCGGTGTGCCCGAGCACGATCGCGCCGAGCTCGACCGCCGCGCGGTGGGCGCGGGCCAGTTGCTCGCTGGTGCCGTTGCGCATGAACTCGTTGGCACCCAGCCGCAGCAGCGCGTCCAGCCGCCAGGTGGTCAGGCCGTGCCGGGTGGCCAGCGCGAGCAGCCGCTCCAGGCAGGCGTCCGCGCGGTCGAAGCCGTGCCGTCGCTCCAGCAGCGCGAGGAACTGCAGGGCCTGGCAGGCCACTTCCGGCAGCCCGGCCCGTTCGGCGTCGTCGGCCGCGCGGCGGGCCAGCCGTTCGGCCTGGCTGGTCCGGTGCTCCCCGGCCTCCCCGGCTGCCGCACCCGCACCCGCCGTCCCGACAGCGCTGCCCGTCCCGTCAGCAGCACTCACACCACCCGCACCACCCGCCCTGCTCGCCTCACCGAAGCCGGCGAGGACCAGGTTGGCCTCCACCACGTCCAGCGCCGGGGTGATCGAGCCGCTGTCGAACCGGCCGAGCAGGCGCCGCACCAGCGCAACCCGGGCGGCGGCCTCCTCGTGGCGCAGCGCCGAGACCGCGCCCCAGGCGAGGCGGGTGTGCAGCGCGGCGGCACGGGCGTCGTCCAGCGCGCCGGGGCCGGTCAGCGGAAGGGTGTCGGCCAGTTCCAGGGCCCGGTCCAGGCGGCCGGTCTCCACCAGGGTGTAGATCAGGGCCTCCAGGACCGTGCCGGCCTCGTCGCTCGGCCCGGAACCGGAGATCAGCGCGTGGGCGTGCTCCAGCAGCGAGACCGCCGAGGTCACCGCGCCGTCGCGGAGCGCTGCCTGGCCGGCCTGGGCGAAGAGCAGGGCGGCGCCGCGGGTGTCACCGGCGGTCAGTCGCAGTACGGCGACCTGCTGGCACCAGTCGCCGGGCAGGCCGGGGTAGGCCTGCTCCACCGCGGCGGCGGCGCGCACCGCGATGTCGGCGCGCTCGCCCGGCAGCAGGTCGGCCAGCAGGGCCTCGGTGGTCAGGGCGTGCCGGAACTCGTACCAGTCGGCCACCGGACCGCTGGGCGAGATCAGCTGGGCGTCGATGCCGGCCCGCAGGTGGACCAGCAGGCTGCGGTCGTCCAGGCCGGTCACCAGTTTGAGCACCGGCAGGGCGAAGCGCCGGCCCAGCACGGCCGCGGAGTGCAGCAGTTCGCGGCCGACCGGGCTGAGCCGGCCCACCCGCTGGGCCACGCTGTGCACCACGGTGGCCGGCACGTCGATGGACAGGTCGCCGCTGACCCGCCAGCCGTCCGCGCCACCGAGCAGCACATTGGCCGCCACCATGCCGCTGAGCAGCTCCTCGACCACGAAGGGATTGCCCTCGGAGTCCTGGACCAGCTTGTCGGTCAGCGGCTGCGGGAGCTGTCCCGCCCCGGCGCCCAGGCAGGACTCGGCCACCAGCCGCACCTGGTCGGGCGTCAGCGCTCGCAGCTCGGCCAGCACGGCGCTGCGCCGCCGGCCGGCCGCGCGGGCCAGGTCGTCGGCCGCCCCGGCCCCCGGGCGCAGCGTGACCAGCAGGAAGACCGGCAGTCCGGCGAGGTTGTCGACCAGGTACTCGATCACCGAGAGGGTCTCGGCGTCCGCGTCGTGCAGGTCCTCGATCACCAGCAGGCAGCCCGGTTCCTGGCCCGAGCTCGGATCGCGGCCGACCGCGGCGAGCAGGCGCAGCACCGCCTCGGCCGTCTCGACCAGCGAGGTGGTCCCGTCCGGCGGGTTGGCGCCGCGCCACTCGGGCACCAGGCCGCCCAGCGCCGAGCGGTAGGGGGCCAGTTCGGGGTCCTGCGGCGGGCCGCCGATCCGGAACAGGGAGAGCAGGGCCTCGGCGATCGGGCGGAACGGCATGGCGGCACCGGTGGCACTGCTGCGCCCGCGCAGCACCGCCAGACCGCTCGCCACCGCGCGGAACGCACTCTCGGAGGCGAGCCGCGACTTGCCTATTCCCGCGTCGCCGAGCAGGAAGACGGCGCGGCCCGCCCCCTGCCGGGCGGCCTGCAGGGAGGCTTCGACGAGCGCGAGTTCCTCGTCCCGCCCGACCAGCACGGGCGATGTGGTCAGCATGGCCGGAGGCTATCGCCCGCCTCTGTCATCCGCCATGGTGGGTGTCCCGGCCACCCCGACAGCTGAGGTGGAGAGTGCACCTCAGCTGCCGGGTGGCGGATGCTCAGCAGGGGACGGTCGCCGACAGAACGGTCAGCAGGGACTGGAGACGCTGGTTCCGTTCGGCATCAGGGTGGTGCTGCCACGGCCGAGCGCCGCCGAAGCGGTCAGGCCCGCCAGCACGGCGGCCCGCCGGCCGGTACCGGGGCGGTCCTCCAAGGTGATCTCGCCGGCCGGGTGGACGTGGGCGGCGCCCGTCCGGGCATCCGGGTCCTTCCAGTACCGGACCAGTTCTTCGACGTTCATGGCTTTCCTTCCCGTGGGCAGCCGCGCGGCGGGGTCGAGCCGCGCTGGTGGCCGTACGACGTGGTGGTGGTGACGCACGGCCGGTTCAGGTGTGGTGGCGGTCGGGTAGGCGGACGGGGGGACAACGGGACAACGGCCGCACCGGTGGTGACGGTTCACCGCGAAGGTGCGCGGCGGCCGGGCGCGGCAGCGGGTTCACCGTGGTGGTGACTGGAGCAGGAGCACCGAGGGTATCCGGGTGCCGAAGCCGAGGCGAAGCAGCCCGTGGCCGATTCCGGCCAGTCCGTTGAGCAGCCCGGGGCTGCTGACCCGGTTGGGCGTGCCGCACTGCGGACCGAGCCGGTCCAGCGAGGTCAGCAGCGCCCCGGCCCGGGCGACGGCGGGACCGGCCATGGTGCGGCCGTCCGGTCCCGCCGTCAGCAGCAGTTCGAGCGAGCCCAGTTCGCCGTGGCACAGGCTGTGGTTGGGCAGCGGTCCCTGGTCCGCGAGCGCGGCGACGGTGCGCTCGACGAAGGCGGCCAGGCCCGGCGGCGGGGCGACGGCCCGGCTGTCGGCCACGGCCAGGGCAAGGCCCGCCACACCGCCGCACCAGCCGGCGACCGCCGGTCCCCCCGGCTCCTCGCCCCGGTCCCGGGTGCCCGCGCCACGCCCCGGTGCCGACGGGCCGGTGTGCGGGCGCCCCGCGGGTGCCCGGCCGGACGGCGGGTGCGAGGTCCGGCCGGCCGCCGCGTGGCCGGCCACCGAGTGGGCCGCGATCGCCCGCTCCAACTGCCGCTGGCCCAGCTCCGCGTACTCCTGGCCGCCGCCGGCCGCCGCGAACCGCAGCAGCGACCAGCCCACGCCGGCCCGGCCGCTCGCGAAGCCGCTCGGGGCGCAGCCGGCGGCCGGCAGCCCGGCCAGCTGCCAGGCGCAGCGCTCCGCGGTGTCGAGCGCCAGCCCCACCCCGCTGGTGCGGTGCACCGCGACCATCGCCGCCAGGCAGCCCGCCAGCCCGGTCAGCACGCCGTACTCGTCGCCGTGCCAGGCCCCCTCCCCCGTGTGCTCCCGGCACTCCCCGGGCCGGCCGCCGAGGTCGGCGGCAACGGCCGCCACCGAACGGGCCGTCAGCAGCACCGCCTGCTCGGTCCAGCCGGCGATCTCGGGGTCGTCCAGCAGACCGGACAGCTGGCTGAGGGCGTAGGAGATGCCGCCCAGCCCCTCGAAGCCGCCGCAGCCGACCGCCGCCAGCTGCTCCGGGTCGGCGGCCAGCGCGGCCAGCACCTCGGGCACCGGGCGCAGCGCCCGCCGGGCGACGGCGGCGTACCGCTCGATCCCGGTCAGGTCGGCGAGCTGGGCCAGGAAGAGCGCCGTGCCGCAGTAGCCGTTGGCCAGGCCCGCGCCCTGCGGCATCACCGCCCAGTGCCGGTCCTCGATCGGCTCCAGCGTCAGCCAGTTGACCCGGCTGCCGTCGTCGTGCGCCCCGGTCAGGATCTGGTCGGCGATGCCGCACGCGGCGGCCAGCAGCCGCTCGGGGTCGGGGACGGTGCCCTCCTGGCGGCCGGTCAGCGGCGTGCCCACCTGGTGGGCGTCGCCCTCCCAGCGGGTGGCGAGCGAGGCGCGGATGATCCACTCCTGGTCGTAGCGGTCGGTCCGGCTCATCGCGTGCAGCTGGTCGGTCACCCGGTCCAGGCCGCTCTCGGCGAACGCGGCGGCGGTGGTGGCCCCGCCGATCGCGGGCCGCGCCGCGGTGGGGCGGCAGGTCAGCAGCGGGATGTCGCCCGCCCACAGCTCGGCCAGCTCGGCGCCGACCAGCGGCCAGCGGGCCTGGTCCCCGGCCGACTCCCGCCACAGCAGGTCGAGCAGCCGGTCCCGGTCCAGCGCGTCGCGCAGCACGTCGGGGTGGGTCGACTCGTCGAGCAGGGTGGCGTAGCGCTGGGTGTCGCGGACCACCACCCGGGTGCGGTCCTCGGCGAAGCGCGCCAGCAGGCCGCCGGGGCCGGTCAGTTCGCCGCGGTGGGCGCTGATCGTCTCGTAGCCGGCCCGGAACCCGGCCAGCAGCGGCTCGGTGAAGGTGCCGGGGTCGGCGTCGGTACCGTTCCAGCTGGGCCGGTTGTCGGCGCCGCGGAACACCGACGGGGCCCGGACCAGCAGCATCTCGTCGGTGCCGGGCGCCTGCCAGCCCACCGCGTCGCCGGGCAGCGGGCGGCCCTTGTCGCCGCCGAGCCCGGAGACGTCCAGCGAGCCGCGTTCGCCCACCCGCAGGTGCGGCAGCAGCGCGATCCGGTAGACCGAGCGGTGCAGGGCGTGCAGCGCCGGGTCGCCGCCGGTGGCGCCGGGCGGGGTCAGCGCGGGGTGGAAGAGCGTCTCCAGGTCGACCAGCACCGGCTGGTCCGCGCAGGCGATCAGGTTCTCGTAGTGGACGTCGGTGCCGCCCAGCGCGTGCAGCAGCGCGAGCAGCGCGCCGGTGCGGTAGTAGAAGCTGTCCAGTTGGGCGGCCCAGGTGCACGGCGCGGCGGCGGCGTACTCCAGCCAGCCGTAGCCGGGCCGCTCCAGCAGCCGCAGCACCCGCAGATCGACGTTGGGCAGCCGGGTGTTGAGCCAGCGCAGCGCGGAGTTGAAGTGCCCGTGCACGGCCTGCGGCCGGGGCTTGTAGACCAGTCGGTCGCCGGAGGCGAAGCGCAGCAGCGCCACCGCCCGGCCCCCGTCGTGGCTGTCGCCGGCGCTCAGGTCGATCTCGGTCAGCGCACCGGGGTTGCGACCGCCGAGCAGGGTGGCCACCAGCTCGGCGCGGTCGGCCCGGAACCGCTCCAGCAGCTCGCGCCAGGCCGCGACGGCGTGTCCGGCGCGCTGCGCCAGCAGGCGGGCCAGCACCGGGTACTCGGTGAGCAGTGCGGCCAGCCCGGCACGCTCGCCGGTGCGGTGCACGAAGTCGGCGAAGCGGCGCTCCGGGGTCTCGCCGACCAGGCGCTCGCTGACCCGCAGCACGTTGAGCTCCAGCACCAGGGTGCGCCGGGCCAGGTGGACCAGCCGGCTGCTCAGCTGGCCGCGGAAGCAGTCCCCCAGGGCCCGCAGATCGGCGACCGACGCGAGGCCCGCCGCGCGGGCGGCGGCGAGCAGCTGATCGGTGGCATCCTCGGTGAAGGGGGCGAGGATCGCGCTGAAACCCTCGTCCCAGGTGAACGCGCGGCCGCCGGCGGGCAGTCGGGGCGGGGCCGCGGCGAGCACCCGTTCCACCGTCTCGGCCCAGTCGGGGCGCTCCAGACGGGCGGCCAGGGTCTCGGGGGCCTCGGCGAGCAGGGTGCGAAGTCCCTCCTCGTCGAGGCCCACCTCGCCCAGCCGGGCGGCGAACAGGCCCGGTTGGGCGAAGTCCGCACGCCACCGGCTCAGCCGCCGGTTCGCCCGTTCCGCCGGGTCGGGCGACCCGCCGTGCTGCCCGGACGGCGGCCCGCAGCGCAGCCGTTCGGTGAGAGCCACACCCCGCACCCACCAGGGTGTCTCCTGTTGCGCCGTGCTGTCGGCCGTCCCCGCCTCGGTCATGCCACCGAGCATGCCATTGCACCGGTGGGGCGACATGGGGGGTCGGCCCCCATATTTGCGGCGGCCCTGATGGCGACGGGCCGACTGCGGCGGGCTGGCTGCGGAGAGCCTGCTCGCGGTGGGCCTGCTCGCGACGTGCCAGCTCGCGACGTGCCTGATGGCGGCGGCCGCCGGCGGGGCGCGGCACCCGGCCGGGTGGGGATGGCACATTCCGCTGATTTTGCCCGGTGACACGAGCATGATGAGTGCGGGCACCCGTCTGCCAGTCGCGGACCGAACGTTCGGTGGGTGCCCCGCAGTTGTCGGACGGTCCGCTTCCGAAAGGGGCTCCCTCCCATGAACGCCAGCACGTCGCAGCAGGTCGCCGACCCCGTGGCCGGCCCCGCGCCCGATCCCGCGCCGCCCTCGGCCCCGCGGCCGGGCCCGGCCGTTCGCCGGGTCGCGGTGGTGGGTGCCGGCGCGGCGGGCACGCTGACCGCCGCGCAGCTGCTCCTCGGCGCGACCGAGCGCCAACTTCCGCTGGAGGTCTGGCTGATCGATCCCGCCGAGACCACCGGCCCCGGCGTCGCCTACGGCACCGAGGACCTGCGCCACCTGTTGAACGTCCCCGCCTGCGGGATGAGCGCCTTCCCCGACGACCCCGACCACTTCCTGCGCTGGCTGGCCGCCTGGGAGCCCTGTCCGGCTTCGGCCGACGGCTACCAGCCGTACGACTTCCTGCCCCGGCACACCTACGGCCGCTACCTCACCCACGTGCTGCACCAGGCCCTCGCGGCGGCCGGCGGCTACGGCCGGCTGCACCACGTGCGCCGGCGGGTGGTGGACGCCGCCGCGCTGCCGGAGGGCGTCGAGCTGACGCTGGCCGACGGGGAGCGGGTGAGCGTGCAGGCCGCCGTGCTGGCGCTCGGCCTGCGCCCGCCGGGCCGGCACTGGGCACCGGCGGCGCTGCGCGAACACCCCGCCTTCGTCGCCGATCCCTGGGCACCGGGGGCGCTCGCGGCGGTGCCGGCGGACGGCGAGGTACTGCTGGTCGGCACCGGGCTGACCATGGCCGACACCGCCGTCTCCCTGGCCCGCCCCGGCCGGGTGGTGCACGCGGTGTCCCGCCACGGTCTGGCCCCGCACGGCCACCATGCCACCCCCGCACCGGCGTTGAGCGCTCCGGACGGCCTCGCGACGGCGGCCGGCCTGACCGGGCTGCGCCGCGTGATCCGCCACCACCTGGCCCGCGCCCGCCGCGACCACGGCGACTGGCGCCCCGGCATCGACGGCCTGCGCCCGCACACCAGCGCCCTGTGGCAGCGCCTGTCCGAGGCCGACCGCCGCCGGTTCCTGCGCGAGGACCTGCGCCAGTGGGAGGTGCACCGCCACCGCCTGGCCCCCGCCACCGCCGCCGCCCTCGCGGAGCTGCTCGACCAGGGCCGGCTGACCATCGCCGCCGCCGAGGTCGCGGACGCCGAACCCGCCGAGGGAGGGGCGGTGCGGGTGCGGTTGAGCGACGGACGGCAGCTCACGGCCCGCGCCGTGGTCAACTGCACCGGCGCACCGGCCGAGTTGACCAGCAGTGACGATGCGCTGCACCGCGCCCTGTTCCAGCGCGGCCTGGCCACCGAGGGGCCCATCGGCCTGGGGCTGGCCACCGCGGCGGACGGGCGGCTGCGACCGGCCGCGCCGCAGGCACCGGCGCCGCTGTGGACGCTGGGGCTGCTGCGCCGGGGCGAGTTGCTGGAGTCCACCGCGATGCCGGAGATCCGCGGCCAGGCCGCCGAGGTGGCCGACGCCGTGCTGACCACGCTGACCGCCGCCGAGCCGCCGGCGTCGCTGGCCCCGGCCACGCGCTGAACCCGGCCACGCGCTGAACCGGGCCGCACGCTGAGCCGGGCTGCGTGCTGAACCGGGCCGCTCGCTGAGCCCCGCCGCGCGTGGAGTCCTGCTCAGCCCGCCACGGCCACCAGCCGGTAGCCGTGGCCCCGGACGGTCTCGATCAGGCAGTGCGCGCCCGCCTCGTCCAGCTTGCGGCGCAGCGCGGCGACGTAGACCTCGACGATGTTGACGTCACCGCGGAAGGCGCTGTCCCAGACGCTGTCCAGGATCTCGGTCTTGGACAGCGCCTGGCCCGGGCGCCGGATCAGGCACTCCAGGACGCCGAACTCCTTGGGCGTCAGCCGCAGCACCTCCCCGTTCACCGTGCAGGCGCGGGCGGCCGGGTCGACCCGCAGACCGCCCACCTCCAGCACGGCCGGGCGGGCGCCGGCGCCGCGCCGCAGCAGCGCCCGCAGCCGGGCGGTCAGCACCACGTAGGAGAACGGCTTGCTGAGGAAGTCGTCGGCCCCGCAGTCCAGCGCCTCCGCCTCGTCGTACTCGCCGTTCTTCGCGGTGAGCATCAGGATCGGCACCGGGTTCTCGTCCCGGCGCAGCTCCTGGCAGATCCGGAAGCCGTTCATCCCGGGCAGCATCAGGTCGAGCACGATCGCCGCGTACTGCCCGCCGCGGGCCTGTTCGAGCCCGCTCAGACCGTCGCCGACGACGTCCACCACATAGCCCTCGGCTCGCAGTCCCCGGCTGAGCGACTGCGCGAGCCGTTCCTCGTCCTCGACCATCAGTAGGCGCACGGCCTCAGCATAGGCGAGCGGTGCAGCGGCCCCGGAGCCCGCCCGAGAGCGCCCGGGGCGGTGGGCCCGGCGGTCGCCGGAAGCCGGCGGTCAGCGGAAGCCGGCAGTCAGTGGAAGAAGGTCGCGATCGCGAAGACGACCAGGATGGCCGCGATGCCGATCAGCAGGCCGACCCCGCTCGGCACCCGACCGCCGCGCCCACCGCGCCCGCCGGAGCCCCACCGGCTCACCGGCACCAGGGGCTGCGAGACGTCCCCGTCGTGGTGCCGGTGATGGTGTCCGCCCCCGTGGTGGTGCCCGCCGTGGTGGTGCCCACCGCCGAAATGTCCCCCGTGGTGTCCGCCGCCGAAGTCGCCACCACCGCTGTGACCGTCCATCAGAACCTCCGTAGCAAAGGCATCTTGCCCCCAGAGTCGCACCGCCGGGGCCCGGGAAGCCTCAAGGGAAGCTCTGAGCCGCGGCTCCGCAGCGCCGCCGCCCCCGGACCGGGCAGCTCCGGACCAGGCAACCCCAGGACCGCGCGGCGCCGCCCCCCTTTCTTGACCGTACGTTCTTGATTGATCTACGCTCCCGACATGGCCAGGACCAAGGAGTTCGATCCCGCCGCCGCGCTGCAGTCCGCCCTGGAGCTGTTCTGGGAGCGCGGCTACGAGGCCACCTCGATGGCCGACCTGGTGGAGCGCCTCGGGGTCGGCCGGGCGAGCCTGTACGCCACCTTCGGCAGCAAGCACGACCTCTACCTCGCGGCGCTCGACCGGTACGAGGAGCTGGTCGGCCCACGCCTGCTGGCCGAGCTCTCGCAGCCGGGCCCGGCACTGCCGGCGGTGCGCGCGCTGCTGCGGCGCTTCGCCCTGGAGGCGGTCGGCGAGCAGCGCGAACGCGGCTGCTTCGTCGTCAACACGGCGGCCGAACTCGCCTCCCACGACAGCGAGTCGGCGCGCCGGGTGCTGGCCAGCTGGGACCAGCTGGAGACCCTGCTGGCCTCGGCGCTGACCCGGGCCAGGGCCCAGGGCGAGCTGGGGGCGGGCAAGGATCCGCGAGCCCTGGCAAGGCTGCTGCTGGTCCTGTTGCAGGGCGTGCGGGTGATCGGCAAGGCCACCGGCGACGACGGCCGGATCAGGGACGCGATCGCCCAGGCGGAGTCGCTGCTCGGCTGAGCCCGGCGGTTCGCGCCTGCCCGCCCCGGCGCATGCACTCATTCAGGAACGATCATTCCAGATAGCTCATCCCGTCAGACCCACAGAAACGGAACCACCACCATGAGCACGACCAGCACCGCCCGCTTCACCGGCCGGACCGTCCTCGTCACCGGTGGCGGTTCCGGCCTCGGCCGGGCCATCGCGCTCGCCTTCGCCGCCGAGGGCGCCAAGGTCGCCGTCGCCGGCCGCACCGCGCACAGCCTGGACGAGACGGTCGGGCTGATCGAGGCCGCGGGCGGCCGGGGCCTGGCGGTGGTGGCCGACACCACGCGTCCCGCCGAGGTCGAGGCGCTGGTGCGGCGGACGGTCGAGACGTTCGGCGGACTCGACGTGGCCGTCAACAACGCCGGGATCCTGCGCGGCGTCGGCCCGGTGGCCGAGGTCGCGCACGCGGACTGGCAGGAGCTGCTGGAGACCAACGTCACCGGCGTCTGGCTGGCCATGAAGCACGAGATCGCCCACATGAAGGCGCACGGCGGCGGCGCGATCGTCAACATCGCCTCCAACCTCGGCGCCCACCGGCGGATCCCCAACGTGGTCGCCTACGCGACCAGCAAGGCCGCCGTCTCGGCGCTGACCAGGGGCGCCGCGCTCGACCACATCGGCGACGGCGTGCGGATCAACGCCGTCAGCCCCGGTGCGTCCGCCACCAGCATGTCGCTGCGCCCGGGCGAGAGCGAGGCGCAGCGGGCGGACCGGATGAAGGCCGAGACGCCGCTGGGCCGGGTCGCGCAGGTGGCCGAGGTGGCGGCGGCCGTCCTCTACCTGGCCTCGGACGCGGCCGGTGCGGTCGTCGGCACCGACCTGGTGATCGACAGCGGCTCGGCGGCCTGACCGGTCCCTGCGGTGCGGCGCCTCACTCCTTGACCGCCCCCGAACTGCCGCCCCGCACGAAGTGGCGCTGGAAGACGAAGAAGACGACCGCCACCGGAATGGTGGCCAGCAGCGCGGCGGTCAGCTTGAGCGGGTACTGGGTGCCCGACCCCAGGCCGCCGGAGACGAACTGCACCAGGCCGGTGGTCAGGGTGGCGTGGCCGGCCGACTGGGTGGTGACCACGAAGTGGGTGAACTCGTTCCAGGAGCCCTGGAACGACAGGACGGTGAGGGTGATCAGCGCGGGCCTGGCCATCGGCAGGATCACCGACCAGTAGGTGCGCCAGACGCCCGCACCGTCCACCCGGGCGGCCTCCTCGATCTCGCGCGGGACCGACTCGAAGAACTGCTTCATGATGAAGACGCCGACCGCGTCCACCAGCAGCGGCACGATCATCGCGGTGTAGCTGTCGTAGATCCCGAGGTACTGCACCACCAGGAACTTGGGGATCATCAGCACCACGCCCGGCACGGCCATCACCGAGATCAGCGCCACCGTCAGCAGGCCCCGGCCCGGGAAGCGCAGCCGGGCCAGCGCGTAGCCGGCCAGCGAGTCGAGGAACACCCGCCCGAGCGTGACCACCGTGGTGACCAGCACCGAGTTGCCCAGCCAGGTGGTGAACGGGACGGCGTCCGAGCCGCCACCGCCGAACAGCTGCTTGTAGCTGGCCAGCGTGAACGGGTGCGGGATCAGGCTCAGCGGCGCGGAGGCGGCCTGCGGGTCGGTCTTGAAGGTGGTGGCCAGCTGGAGCACGAAGGGCAGCAGGAAGACCAGCGCCAGCAGCGACAGCAGGAGTGTGCCGAGCAGCGGCGGCGTGCCGGAGCGGGTGCGCCGGGGCGGGCCGGCCGGTGTGCCCCGCCGGTCGGTCGGCGCGCTCATCGGCCTGCCCTCCGGACCCGGCTCCTGCCGGTGCCGCGCCCGTCGCGTTCGCGCAGCACCAGGCGTTGCAGCCCGGTCATCAGCAGGATGATCGCCAGCAGCACGAAGGAGATCGCCGCGCCCGTGCCGTACTGCGCGTCCTTGAAGCTCACGCTGTAGGAGAGGTAGGCCGGGGTCAGCGTGGTGTTGGCGGGTGCGCCCTGGCTCATCACGTACACCTGGTCGAAGACCTGCCAAGTCCCGATCAGGCCAAGGGTGACGACCAGGAAGAGGACCGGTCGCAGGGCCGGCACGATGACATGGCGCAGCACCTGGCGCCGGTTGGCGCCGTCCAGCCTGGCCGACTCCAACTGCGCCTCGGGGATGTCCTGCAGGGCCGCGAGGAACATCAGCATGAAGGTGCCCGAGGTGGTCCAGACGACCAGGAAGATGATGGTGCACATCGCGATCGACGGCCCGGAGAGCCAGTCCCACCAGGAGAGTCCGAGCATGCCGTGGTCGGCCAGCGCGGCGGGCGGGGCGGCCGGGTCGACCACGCCGAGGCCGCCGAGCACCACCCAGACCAGGCCGCGCGCGTCGGTGAACCAGTTCGGCCCCTTGATGCCGACCCACTTGAGCAGGCTGTTGACCGCACCGCTGCTCTGGAAGAGGAAGAGGAACACGGTGGAGACCGCGATCGAGCTGGTCACCGACGGGAAGTAGAACGCGGTGCGGAACAGGCCCTTGCCGCGCAGCCGCCGCTGGTTGACGGCCAGCGCCAGCAGGAGGGCGAGGCCGGTCTGCAGCGGGACGACCAGCAGCACGTAGTAGAGGTTGTTGCGCAGCGAGGTCATGAAGAGCGTGCGGGTCAGGCCGTCGTGCGTGAAAAGGTCCTGGTAGTTGCGCAGGCCCACGAAGTCGGCGGCGCCGGAGAACGGGTTGGACTGGCCGTCCCAGTTCAACAGGCTGACCCAGAGCGCCATCACGACGGGCAGCACCAGGAAGAGTCCGAGGATCACCACCATCGGGCTGACGAAGAGCCAGCCCCACGGGCCCTGGCCGCGGGTGGCGGCAGGCGCTCTCACCGGACGCTTCCGCTCAGCGCGCTCTCGCCGTTCTTCTGCAGGTCGGCCAGCAGCTTGGCTGGGTCGCTGGTCGCCAACTGCGCGAGCGAGGAGTTGAACTGGGCCATCACCTGGCGCATATTGGGCGCGTTCACCGGGAGTTGGGCGTAGGAGGTGCCGTCGGCCCAGGCGGTGGACTTCGGGTCCTGCTGCTTGAAGGTGGTCAGCAGCGTCTGCTTGGAGGGCATCACGCCGACCGTCCTGGCAAAGGTCAACTGGTTGCTGTCGCTGGTGAGTTCGTTGATCAGTGCGACCGCCGCCGCCTGGTGCCGGCTCTTGGCGGCCACGCCCCAGCAGTCGGTGAAGTCCATCGTGCCCTTGCCGGCCGGCCCCTCGGGCAGCGGGACGAGCGTGTACGGGGTGTTCGGGTAGTCCTTGGCCATCGCGCCGGCCAGCCAGTTGCCCTCGATGGTCATCGCGGCCCTGCCCTTGCCGAAGGCCTCGCCGCCCCAGCCCGCGTCCAGGTCCTTGGGGAACTTCAGCACCCCGTCGGTCAGCAACTTCTTGACGTAGCCCAGGGCCTGGACATTGCTCTGGTCGCTCGCCGTCATCTTGGTCTGGTCGGCGTTGGTCAGCCAGCCGCCCGCCTGCTTGAAGAAGCCGCCGAGCTCGTTGTAGTCGGCGTTCACCGACAGGCCCGTGACACCGTTGCCGGTGAGCTTGCCGGCAACCGCCGCCAACTGGTCCCAGGTCTTGGGGTAGTCGGCGTCGGTCAGCCCGGCCTTGTGCCACAGGTCGGTGTTGATCGCCAGCGCGAGCGTCGACTGGTCCTTGGGCGCGCAGTAGAGCTTGCCGCCGTAGCTGAACGCGCCGAGCAGGGTGGGGCTGAAGGAGTCGCGTTCCTTGAGCTGGTCGCCGTAGGCGTAGAGGGCACCGCGCTCGGCGTAGGTGGAGAACTGGTCGGAGGAGACGTAGAAGACGTCGGGCGGGTTGTCACCGGCGAAGGCCTGGCCCAGCTGCTGGTCCATGTTCTGCGCGACGTCCACCGTGACACCGTTGCCGGTCGACTTCGCCCAGGCAGCGGTGGCCGCCTTCACCGCGTCGGTCTCCGCGGCGCCGGAGGTGGCGATCAGCACGGTGAGCTGCTGTTTGCCCGAACTCTGCTGACTGGCAGCGGTCTTGCCGAAGCCCGAGGAGCAGGCCGTGGCGAGCATGGTGAGCGTCAGTCCGCCGACCGCGAGGGGAAGAAGGGCTATGCGGCGCATGGTCGTCCTCCGAGCGTCAGATCCGGTGGTGCGAGGGATGGGGGCGGTGCTCCGGACGGGCCCGCGGGGAAGGTCTAGCGGAGGATGCCACCCGGCCGGGCACCCGGCCGTGAGCTCTGCCGCACGATCAGACGGGGTGCCAGGAGCAGTTGCTCGCTCTCCCGTCCAGGGTCGGCCAGCCGGGCCAGCAGCAGCCGCACGCAGTCCTGGGCGACCTGCTCCAGTGGCTGCTCCACCGAGCTGAGGGCCGGGTCGAGCAGGGCCGCGATCGGCGAGTCGTCGAACCCGGTGACGGCCACGTCCTGCCCGGGACGCAACCCCCGTTCGCGCAGCACGTCGTAGCAGCCGAGCGCCAGCGTGTCGCTGAGCGCCACGATCGCGGTCACCTCGCGCTCCAGCAGCACCCGGGCAGCGCGGCGGGCGTCCTCGGCGGAGTTCACCGCGGCGGCCCGCAGCCCGGTGAGCGACAGGCCGCGCCGCTCCAGCGCCCGGCGCCAGCCCTCGGCCCGGTCCTCGCCCGCGTCGCTGTCCTGCGGCCAGCCGAGCAGGCCGATCAACTCGTGCCCGGCGGCTGCCAGATGCTCGGCGGCGGCCTCGGTGCCCGCCGCACCGTCCACGTCCACCCAGTCGCCGAAGCCCTCCTTGCCCCAGGAGCGGCCGAAGGCGACGAACGGCACGCCGTTGTCGTGCAGCCAGCGGTGCCGGGGGTCGGCAGTGCGGGTGCGGTCCAGCACGAACGCGTCCACCGCCTGCTCGCGCAGGAGTTGGTCGTAGCGCTCGATCTCCTGCTCGGCATCGGCGGCCGGGAAGACCAGCAGCCGGTGGCCCACCGCGTCGGCCGCCTCGGTCAGCGCGTGCAGGAAGCGGTCGTGCACCGCGTTGGAGCGGCCCGCGATGCTGGGCTCCAACGCGTAGCCCAGGGTGCGCGACTCGCGGCGGCGCAGCGAGCGGGCGGCGGCGTGCGGCCGGTAGCCCAGCTCGTCGATCGCCGCCCGGACCCGGGCGAGGGTCTCGGGGCGCAGCAGCTCGGGGCTGTTGATCGCGTTCGAGACCGTCTGCCGGCCGACCTGCGCGTGGGCCGCGACCTCGGCCATGGTCGCGGGACGGGACCGGGGTTGCGGCGCGGTCCGTGACCGGGAGGCCGACGGGGACTGGGAAACCCCGTGCGAGGGAACGTCTTTGTCCATCTCCTGCGCCATCCGATGTTTCGGGTACGGTGTTGGTCGGATCGATTGGATCGTTCCAACTCTCCGATCGACGCTGACTGTACACGCCGCTCCCGGGAAATCAAGAAGGTCGAGGTCCTCAGAAGATGACGCACGACAGCTCTCGCCCCACCCCGCCGGCCGCTGAGCACCTCACCGCCCAATCCTCCTCCGCTGCCACGTCGCAGACGGAAGGTCAGCCGTTCGTCCACGACGCCAGGATCGTCCTGTGGGCGCCCTCCTTCGTGGCCTCGCGGTCCGACGGCGACCTCGAGTCGGCCGTCGACGGCTTCTACCACGGTGACCGGCGCTACCTGCGCTCGCTGCACGTCACGGTCGACGGGGTGCGGCTCGCGGCGACCAACGCGGTGACCGAGGCGGCCGATCGCGCCCTCTTCGAGGCAGTGCTGCGCCAGGTCGGGCAGAGCACGGCCGACCCCGCCGTCACGCTGCGCCGGGAGCGCTCGGTGGCGCCGGCCCGCTTCACCGAGCTGATCGAGGTGACCAACCACGGCTCCCAGCAGGTGGCGTGCACGCTGCGGGTCTCCGCGCGGGCGGACTTCGCCGCGATGGACGCCGTCAAGGCGGGCGCGCGACCCGCCACGGTCCCGGCCGCCTGCGAGGGGTCGGGGCTGGCCTGGACGGCGGGCGGCGACCGGCTCACCCTGACCGCTGGCGATGCCACCGCCGACGGCGCCACGAGCGACGACGCGACCATCGGTGCCGACGGCGACGAGGGCACCCTGCTCTTCCCGCTCTCCCTGGCCCCCGGCCAGACCTGGCGCCGGGTGCTCACCGCCCGTGCCGAGAGCGGCACCCCCACCCCCTTCGCCCCCGTCGCGGCCACCGAGCGCCCCTGGGACACGCTCGAAGTCAGCTGCGCCGACGCCGACTTCGCCCGCCTGCTGAGCCAGTCCGAGCAGGACCTGAGCCGCCTGCTGCTGGCCGACCCCGAGGCCCCCGGCGACCTGTTCGCAGCGGCCGGCGCCCCCTGGTTCCTCACCCTGTTCGGCCGCGACTCGCTGTGGACGGCCCGGATGCTGCTCCCCCTCGGCACCGGCCTCGCCGCGGGCACCCTGCGCACCCTGGCCCGCCGCCAGGGCCGGGCCACCGTCGCCGCCACCGAGGAGCAGCCCGGCAAGATCCTGCACGAAGTCCGCGCCGAGCAGCAGGCGTTGGCAGGCGGCACCCGGCTGCCCCCGCGCTACTTCGGCACCATCGACGCCACCCCGCTGTGGATCTCGCTGCTGCACGACGCCTGGCGCTGGGGCCTGCCGGACGCCGAGGTCGCCGCACTGCTGCCGAACCTCGAAGCCGCCCTCAGCTGGCTGACGGAGTACGGCGATCCGGACGGCGACGGCCTGCTGGAGTACATCGACGCCACCGGCACCGGCCTGGCCAACCAGGGCTGGAAGGACTCCGGCGACTCGATCCGCTTCCGCGACGGCTCCCAGGCCAAGGCCCCCATCGCACTCTGCGAGGTCCAGGCCTACGCCCACCAGGCGGCACTCGCCGGCGCCGACCTGCTGGACGCCTTCGGCCGCCCCGGCGCCCCCCGCTACCGCGACTGGGCCGCCCACCTCCAGCAGGCGTTCCGCCGCAGCTTCTGGGTGGCCGACGAGCACGGCCGCTACCCCGCCATCGCACTCGACGCCGACAAGCGCCCGGTGGACTCGGTCACTTCGGGCATGGGCCACCTGCTGGGCACCGGCCTGCTCGACGCCGCCGAGAGCCGCCTGGTCGCCGACCGCCTGCTGCACCCGGGGCTGGCGGACGGCTACGGCCTGCGCACCTACGCCACCGGGAACGGCGGCTACAACCCGCTCGGCTACCACGTCGGCAGCATCTGGCCGCACGACACCGCGATCGCCGTGCACGGCCTGGCCCGGGCCGGCTTCCCCGACCACGCCCGCCGACTGGCCGAGCCCCTGATCGCCGCCGCACCCGCCTTCGACTCCCGACTGCCCGAACTCTTCGCCGGCACCCCCCGCCACGCCTCCCGCCGCCCCGCCCCCTACCCCGCCTCCTGCCGCCCCCAGGGCTGGTCGGCAGCCGCCGCCGTCGCCCTCCTCCAAGCCCTGCTCGGCCTGGAGGCGGACGTCCCCGCCGGGCGCCTCACCCTCCGCCCCGCCACCGGCACCACCCTGCTCCCCCTCACCGTCACAGGCCTGCGGGTGGCCGGCGCACCCCTCACCGTCCACGCCACCCCCGACGGCACAGTGCGGGCCGACACCCCGGCAGCGGTGACGGTGGACGTGCAGCGGGCAGCACCGGTCCGCGCAAGCTGACCGGCCCCCACGCTTGGCAACCGCGGCCCGGCGGCGCAGGGCGGCCGGTCATGGAAGCAAGGGGGTTGCCATGCATGACTGCTCCTCAGTGCGACGGGATGTCTTCGACCCTGCCATCACGTAGCGGGCGCTGGCGGCGGTCCACTCCGTCAGCGCCCGACGGAACCGGTCCAGACTCAGCGCGAAACGACTTGTCGCTGCGTCGAGGTCGTCATCCCGGACCGCCGTGTACAGCCACCAGAACCGGCACTCCTCGGCGTCCAGAAGCACCCGTACCCGCTCCTGCGCCTCAGAGCGGGACAGTCCTTGACCAACCATCAGGGCGCTCGTCGCAGTGAAGCTGTCCGCCATGTCGGCAGCGAGGTCGTTGGTCAGGAACCCGACCGTGGAGAAGCTGCGGAGGAGTGACTGCACCAGGGCATCATCCCAGTCGGGAGTGATGCACTGCTCGGCCAGCTCGCACCACATCGCGGCGAGCAGCATCGCACCGTCCGCAGGCCGGAGCGTCAGGTACTCGCGCAGCGTCGGGGTCCGCACCGGCTGTACGAAGTCGGTCAGCTTGGCGGAGGCCGCGTGCACCCAGCCTTCCAAGTGGGCGACGTAGCGTTGCCACCAGCCGGTCGGCATCAGCTCCCGGGTAGTCCCGAGCAGCTCCGCCAGCGCGTGCACCGTGGGATGGTCGACCGGCGAGGGCCGTGCACTCCCACCGGCAACCAGCAGGAGGGAGAGGGTAAACTCGCCCACGGTCTGGGGCGATTCGCCGACCAACTCGCTGTCGAACACGTCATCCACCGCCCAGGTCCACAGCGCCCACCTCGTCGCCAGGTCCAACTCCGCGCCACTCGCGGTCGGCCACGCGGCGAGGCAGAGGTCCACGTAGCCGTGCGCCAGGTAGCCGGCGGGGTCCGGGTGCAGGCGGTACTGGGTGAGGAACGTCGCGGCACTGATGTAGAGGTCGGCGTGCCTACGGTCGGTGATGGTCACCGGTGCACCCCACCGGCATGGTCGGCACGCGTGACCACGGCCGGGGCCAGCGGCCCGTCTGCATCGCCGCAGATGACGCATGCCCGCTCGTGCAACTGGTCATAGGCCAGAGCGCGCGTCGCGACCGGTCGCGACATCTCCATGGCGACCTTCGCCTTCACCTGAGTGATCGTCATATTGCCTTGCTTTCAGCTGGACCAGCACCCCATTTCGGGCTACAGGAGTAGTCTCGACGCAGACACACTCCGTGACGATGAACAGAGTGTCCGCACCTGTCCGCATCTCTGCGGACACTGCGGACCCTGCGGGGGCACCGATGGCCGAGACCTTCGCCGAAGCGCTGCGGCGCCTGCGTGGAACCCGATCCGTGCGCGACGTTGCACGGATCGCCGCCTGCGGGAAGACAGTCGTGAGCGACCTGGAGACGGGGCGCCGACAGCCCACGACTTCGATGGCACAGGCATTGGACGCTGCGCTCGACGCCGGCGGCCTGCTGATCTCACTCGCTGCCGGTCCTCCTGGCATGCCGGGCGCTGCCCGCGCCGCCCGGGTTCAAGCCGGCTTCGCCGAGCTACTCGCCGCCGACGACATCACGACAGTCAGCCTTGAGGAGTGGGAGTTCACCATCGCACGGCACGGCCGAGCCACCAGATACCGGCCCGAAGGCGAGCTACTGGACGATCTCCTGACCGCCTTCGTGGACCTTCGAGCGCTCCTCGCGCACCGCCATCCGCCGCAGATCCGTCGGCGCCTGCTCGCCGCGTGTGCGTCCCTGTCCGGCCTGCTCGCGCTCACCCTGCTCCGACTCGGCGACCCCGGCGCCCGGGACTGGTGGCGAACGGGTCGCGCCGCAGCCACCCAGGCCGAGGACCGGCAGGTGCTCGCCTGGATCTACGCCCAGGAGTCCTACCAGCTCTACTACAGCAGTGATTTCGCAGGAGCAATCGAGCTTGCGGTCCGGGCTCAGCAGTTGGCCGGTGGCCTGCCCTGTGTCGCTGATGCGTTGGCCGCACCACTGGAGGCACGCGTGCACGCGCGCGCCGGCCGCCATGACGAGACCGATGACGCGCTGCGCCGGGCCGAGCGAGCACTCTCCCGGCTCGCCCCCGAGGATCAGCAGTCAAGTGCCCTCGGCTACGACGCTGCCCAACTCGCCTTCCACAGTGGCAGTGCATGGACACTGTTGCACGACACGGCACGGGCCTGGGAACAGCAGCAGCGCGCGCTGGAGCTGTATCCGGTGGAGCAGCGACTCGACCGGGTGCTGGTAGCACTCGACCGCGCCCAATGCCTCTCTCACGACGGACGACCTGCCGAAGGGGCAAGCCTGGCCGTCGAGACGATCGAGGCCGTGCCCGTGGAGCACCGGTCCGCTCTGCTGCTCTACCGCGCCCGGGATCTTGCGGATAGCGTGCCGACGACCGACCGACGACTGCCGGAGGTGCGGGCGCTGCGCGATCTGCTGGCGCTCCCCTCCGCCGAATGAGAGGCAGCCCATGGGACTCGACATCGCACAGGCGACCGCCGCCGACGCCGAGGTGATCGCCACCATCCTCGGCGAAGTGGAGGAGTACTACGGTGGTGAGCTCATCGCTCCTCCGGTCGCCGACGTGGCAGCCGCACTCTTCGGAGGGCAGCCCGCCGCCCGGGTACTGCTCGCACGCCAGGGCGACCAGGTCGTCGGACTCGCCGCAGTCTGCCGACTGTGGCCGGCAGCCGGCGCGGACACCAGCCTGTACCTCAAGGAACTCTTCGTCCGCTCGGCGGCACGTCGCCGAGGAGTGGCCAGGGCGCTGATGACAGCCGTGCGCGATGAGGCCCGCGCCGCGGGCTGTGCGCGCGTCGAGTGGACCGCCGACCGTGATAATCCGCCCGCGCTGGAGCTGTACGCCGCGCTGGGCGTCGAGCCGGAACAGAGCAAGGTGTTCTACCGCACGACCGTTGGCTCCGCCCCGGTGGAGGCGGACAGGCCCGCTGAGTAGCTCCCCTGTCGCGCCGCCGGGTGAGCAGGCCGGCTCAGTCGGGAGCGGCGCCCCGGAGCTTGGGGGCGCTGCCGGTGGGTGACAATTCCGGGTATGCCCGAGCCGACCACTCCTGCCGTCCCCCGCACCTGGCCGCGCGTCCAACTGGCCGACCAGCCACCCGGGGTGACCGCCCTGTCCTTGCCCTTGCTCGGCACCAGCTGGGTCCGGCGCGGCCTGCGGTACTGGTGGCGCCGGGGCTGGGCGCTGGCGCTCTTCGCCGTGGTGCCCGCGTTCCAGGTCGGCCTCTGGCGGGGCCTCCTGGAGGACGACCACCGGGGTGGGCACCTCGACGGCTCCGCATGGCTGCTCGTGGCGTTCGGTGTGCTGGGCACGTTCGAGGGTGTGCGAATGTACCTGTTCAAGGAGGGAATCCCGTTCTTCCGGCTGTGGGCCGACCCGCGTCCGGCCGTCCGCGTCCCCTACAGACTGGCGGTGGCGGCCTACCTGCTGGTGGTGGCCGCCATGACGCCCGGGATCTATCTCTCCCTCATGATCGAGTGGCTGCACCCCGTCATCCCCTTCGAGCGTGCCGCCCGCGCTGACCTGGACGCCCAGCTCCGAGCGTGACCGGCGCAACCGCGCCGTACCGCGCACCGGCCCGCCATCACGCGGCCAGGCGCCCCACCCGGCCCAGCGACGCGCCCACCAACGGGTGACCGGCGCGCCCGCGTGGTCCGGGCGTTGCTAGAACGGGACGGCCCTGTCCGGCGCCGAGGGGGAGGATCCCGATGACCCTGAGCACGCTGCTGCCGATCACGAGCAGCACCGGCCGCACCGCATGACCACGCTGGCCACCGCCGTGCTGCGGCTGAACGCCAGGCCGATCGACTACGCGCTGCTCGCCGTCTACTTCGCGGTGGTGCTCGGTATCGGCGCGCTGGCCCGGCGATCGGTCGCCTCCAGCCTCGACTTCTTCCTCTCCGGGCGTTCGCTGCCCGCCTGGGTGACGGGGCTGGCGTTCATCTCCGCCAACCTGGGCGCGGTCGAGATCTTCGGGATGACCGCCAACGGCGCCCAGTTCGGCATCCCGACCGTGCACTACTACTGGATCGGCGCGGTGCCGGCGATGGTGGTGCTCGGCCTGGTGATGATGCCGTTCTACTACGGTTCGCAAGTGCGCAGCGTGCCCGAGTTCCTGCTGCGCCGCTTCGGCTCGTTCGCCCACCTGGTGAACGGGCTCAGCTTCGCGATCGCGCAGGTGCTGATCGCCGGGGTCAACCTCTACGCGCTGGCAACCGTGGTCAACCTGCTGCTGGGCTGGCCGATCTGGGTGTCCATCATCATCGCCGCGGTGATCGTGCTCGCCTACACCACGCTGGGCGGGCTGTCCGCCGCGGTCTACAACGAGGTGATGCAGTTCTTCGTGATCGTGGCGATGCTGGTGCCGCTCACCCTGGTCGGGCTGCACAAGGTGGGCGGCTGGCACGGGCTGACCGACCGGATCAAGGCGGCGAACAGCGACTCCGCCGCCCAGTTGCACGCCTGGCCGGGCAGCAACCTGACCGGGATCTCCAACGCCACGCTCTCCGTGATCGGCATCGTCTTCGGCCTCGGCTTCGTGCTCTCCTTCGGCTACTGGACCACCAACTTCGCCGAGGTGCAGCGGGCGTTGGCCGCGCGCGACATGTCCGCCGCCCGCCGCACCCCGCTGATCGGCGCCTATCCGAAGGCGCTGCTCGCCCTGGTGATCGTGATCCCCGGGATGCTCGCGGCCGTGCTCTCCCCCGAGTTGGCGCGGTACAAGGCGAGCGGCGGCACGCTCGACAACGGGGTCACCTACAACAACGCGATCGAGCTGCTGATCCGCGACCTGCTGCCGTCCGGGATGCTGGGTGTGGCGATCACCGGACTGCTGGCCGCGTTCATGGCGGGGATGGCGGCGAACGTCAGCTCGTTCAACACGGTCTTCACGTACGACCTCTGGCAGGCCTACGTGGTGAAGGACCGGCCGGACGCGTACTACCTGCGGGTGGGGCGCACGGTGACCGTGCTGGGCTGCGCCTTCGCGATCGGTACGGCCTTCATCGCCCGTGGCTACAACAACATCATGGACTACCTGCAGACGCTCTTCTCCTTCTTCAACGCCCCGCTCTTCGCCACCTTCGTGCTCGGCATGTTCTGGAAGCGGACCACCCCGGTGGCCGGCGGGGTCGGCCTGATCGTGGGCACCGCCTCGGCGCTGACGATCGACCAGCTGAACCGGCACCACGTGCTGCACATGTCGGGGCAGGGGCCGAGCTTCGTGGCGGCGAGCGCCGCCTTCGTCATGGACATCCTGGTGAGCGTGGCCGTCACACTGGTCACCACACCCAAGCCGGACAGCGAACTGGTCGGCCTGGTCTGGGCGTTGACACCGCGCGACGAGCTGAAGAAGCGGACCTCGCCGCAGGACGCGGGCTGGTACCGCAGCCCGGCCCTCCTCGGCGCCGGCGCCCTGCTGCTCGCCACCGTTCTCAACATCATCTTCTGGTGACACCCGAGCTTCCACCAAGGGGCAGCACGCGATGACTTCGCCCGACGGCCACGATCACGGCCATGGCCACGGCCTCCCGCCACAGGCCACCACCACCGGCAGCACCGGCAGGGCGGGCCTGCTCGACCTGCGCTGGATCCTCGCGGCGCTCTTCACCTGCTACGGCGCGGTGCTGACCGTGCTGGGCGCCGCGTTCACCTCCGCGGCGGACCGGGCGCTGGCGGGCGGGGTGAACGTCAACCTCTGGGTGGGCATCGGCATGCTGGTGATGGCCGCGGCCTTCGCCGGCTGGGCCCGCTGGCGCCCGATCAGCCTGCCGGAGCCGGACCTGCGACCGGGGCCCGGCGACGAAGCGGAACCCGGCCATGCACCAAACTGATTCGCTCAACGAACTATCAGCTCGGTCCCAGCACACCCCCAGGATCGACCGGCCCCGAACCACCAAAACCGCTGCCGGGACCCCACCGCCTGCCGTACGCTGACCGTGTGGGAAAGGCCGCGAGCGAGCAGAGCGAGCACGTGAATGAACGACTGGGAGTCGTCACCGCACTGGTGCGTTCCTCCTTCCTGGTGAACTCGGCCTACGCCGAGTCGAGCCGGGCCTATGGGCTGACGCCGCAGCAGGGGCAACTGCTCTGCGTGCTGATGGCGCATCCGTACGGCATGAGCGAGTTGGGCACGGTGCTCGGGCTGGCGAAGTCGAGCCTCACCGGCCTGGTGGACCGCACCGCCCAGCGTGGCCTGGTCCAGCGGGTGCCCGACCCACGGGACGGCCGCGCCGTCTGGGTCGCGCTCACTCCGGCGGGCGGCAGACTCGCCGAGGAGTTCTACGCCGAGACCTGCCGCCGGGTCGACCAGCTGCCGACCAGTCTCGGCGAGGACGAACGGGCCCTGCTCGCCGACCTGCTCAGCCGCGTCCTGCGGGACAACCAGGTGCCGGTGGTCTTCATGGACCTGGACGAGGGCCGCACCACGGCCGCTCCCCCGCGGCAGAAGTCCGCCCGCTCCTTGCAAAAACTTTAATCAGCACGGAACGCGCCGGTGACAACCCCCTGATAGCCCCGAAGAACCGGCATCGACGACGCCAGACAGCCTGTACTACGGTACAAAAATGATCACGATCATCGAGGAACTCGACCGCTCCGGCGCCCGACTCGCCACCGGCCTCGCCGCCCTGACCGATGCCGAGGTGCGCGGGCCGTCCGCGCTGCCGGGGTGGAGCCGGGGCCACGTGATCAGCCACCTGTCCCGCAGTATCGACGCCTACCGCTGGATGCTGGCGGTGGCACACACCGGAACCGAGCCCGGTCCGCGTCCCGGCAGCGCCGAACTCGCCCACGCCACCGAGGCCGGCGCCGGGCGCCCGGCCGCCGAGCTGGCCGCGGAACTGCGCGAGCAGCTCGCCCGGCTGACCGCCGACGCCGCCGCGCTGCCGGCCGACCGGTGGGAGGTGCTGGTCAGCGCACTGGCCGGCTGGCGGCACCCGGCCTGGTACACCCTCAACCGCTGCTGGCGCGAACTCGAGACCCACCACGTCGACCTGGACCTCGGCTACCGGCCCGCCGACTGGCCCGCCGCGTACGTGGCCTGGGCACTGGACGACACCGCCACCGCGCTCGCCGCCCGCGCCTTCCCGCTCGCCCGGATCGAGGCCACGGACCTGGACCGCTCCTGGAACATCGCCGCAGTCGGCCCCACCGCGACCGGCCCGGGCCACACCCTGCTCGGCTGGCTCAGCGGTCGCGCCACCCCTGACGCCGCAGCGCTCGGCGTCGACGGCGCCCCGCTGCCCGCCCCGCCCGCCTGGCCACTGCCCGCGGTCACCTGGAGCTAGAGCCGGACAGGCCCTGAGCCCCGGCCCGGGGCTGAAGCCGCCACGACGGGCACGGCGCGGCGCCGCCCCGGGAAACCCCGGGACGGCGCCGGCCCCGCCACGCGCCGCTCAGAGCCGGAAGAGCCCCGGGTCGGCCACCACGACGTCCAGCAGCACCGGGCCGTCCACCGTGAACGCCGACTTCAGCGCCTCGCGCAGCTGCTCCGGCGTCTCGATCCGCTCCGAGGGGACCCCGAAGCCGCGCGCCAGCGCCGCCATGTCCAGGTCCGGCAGGTCCCAGCCCACCCGCCAGGACTCCTGCTCCTGCAGGTAGTACTTCAGCGACAGGTAGCCGGAGTTGTTCGGGATGATGTAGGTCACCGGCAGCCGGTGCTGCGCCGCCGTCCAGAGCGCGTGCAGCGTGTACTGCGCCGATCCCTCGCCCATCACCGCGACCGCGCGCCGCTCGGGACGGGCCAGCGCGTAGCCCACCGCGCCCGCGAACGGGAAGCCGAGCGCGCCCGAGGCGGTGGCGAAGTAGCCGTTGTCCGCGCCCAGCGGGATCTGCTCGTGGAAGTCCGCGCGGGCGATCGGCAGCTCTTCGAAGAGCACCGCGTCCTCGGGGAGTTCCTGCGCCACCAGGTGGAACAGGTAGGCCTGGGTGAGCGGTTCGGAGGGCTGCGGCACCGGGATCGGCTCGCGGGTGGGCGGCAGCGCGACCTTGGGCCGCTCCTGCACCAGCGGGATCAGGCCGGTGACCGCCGGGCCGGGGGGCAGCACGTAGCTGGTGCCGGCCATCGACCAGGCCGCCGCCTCCGGGTTGTCGGTCAGGTGGTAGAACTCGGTGCCCGCCGGCAGCCGGGGCTGGTCCGAGAGGTCCGGCCCGGCGGGCTCGGTGGAGAACAGGTCCGCACAGGTGAAGAGCGTGAAGGTGGGCGAACCGAGCACCACCACCACGTCGTGCTGCTCCAGCTTGGCGGAGATCAGCTCGGGGATCGGCGGCAGCACACCGCCGAAGAGCGGGTGGTTCTCCGGGAAGCTGGAGCGCGGCCAGACCGGCGCGCCCCAGACCCGCGCGTTGAGCTTCTCGGCCAGCGCGATCAGGTCGCCCCGGGCGCCCTGCGCGTCGATCGTCGGGCCCGCCACCAGGCCGGGCCGCTCGGCGCGGTTCAGCACGTCCGCCAGCTCGCGCAGCGCGGCCGGGTCGGGCACCACGGCGCTCCTGACCACCTTGGGCAGCGGGTCGGGCGAGGCCGGGCGCACCCAGTCGTCCTCCGGCACCGCGACGAAGACCGGGCCCTGGGGCGCCTGGTTGGCGATGTGGAACGCCTTGACCAGCAGCGCCGGAACGTCCTGCGGGCGGGCCGGCTCACCGGCCCACTTGATGTACGGCTGCGGCAGCTGGGTGGCGTGCCGCGCGTTGAGGAAGGGCTCGCCGGCCACCATCTTGCGGGCCTGCTGGCCGCCCAGGATCACCATCGGCGTGTGGGCGGTGGCCGCCGTGTAGACCGACCCCATCGCGTTGCCCAGCCCCGGCCCGCCGTTGATGATCACCAGCGAGGCCTGCCCGGTGGCCTGGGCGTAGCCGTCCGCCATACCGACGACGGACGCCTCCTGCAGGCCCATCACGAACCGGAAGTCGTCCGGCCAGTCCTCGAAGAGCTTCATCTCCGTGTGGCTCGGGTTGCTGAAGATCGTCGTCAGCCCCAGCTGCCGGAGTATCTCCAGCGTTGCCTCGCGTACGGTGCGGAAGTCATGCGCGTTCTCACTCACCGGTTGTCCACTTCCTTCCAGCCCAGGCCTCGGCGGCCTGCCGATCCGACATCAGTCCTCGACCAGCTCGTAGTGCCCCGACGACACCGTGGACGGATCGACCACGGCCAGGAACTCCTGTGTCTGGGGCGCCTTCAGGAACTCGTTGATGGTCGCCTCGGCCTCCGCGACGCTGTTCCAGCGCACCACCACCAGCCACTCGCCGGTGGCCGACTTCGAGGTCCAACGGGCTGAGAAGCCCGGGCGCTTGGCCATGTACTCGCGCTCCACCGTCTGGTTGCGTCCCAGGAAGTCCTCGTCCGAGACGCCCTCGCGCAGGTGGAACCTGATCGTCTCCAGCACGCTCATGTCATCCACTCCCCATGCCAGTTGATCCTGTCGTCCGTCATCGCCCGGGCCCCGGGGGCACTGCTCGCCCCCGGGACCGGACCGCTATGGGCCTACCAGCCCTCGCGCCGCACCTGGTCCACCAGCAGCGGCACGTTGAAGACCGCGGAGCCGGTGCCCTGCCGGGCGTCGCCCTCGCGCAGCGAACCGGTGGCCACGGCCGCGAAGCCGATCTCCTCGACCAGGCGGGCGACCAGCGCGTTCGCCTCCGCGTCGTCACCGGCCACGAAGAAGGCGGTGCGCTCGGCCCGCGGAGCGCCGGGCCTGGCCCGCTCCAGCATCGTGCGGTAGTAGAGCGTGTTCAGCGACTTCACCAGTCGGGTGCCGGGCAGGTGACCGGCGATCAGCTCACTCGAGGTCACCGAGCCCGAGGCCAGTTCGCCGATCCGCCCGTCCCGCGCGGGGGTGTAGTTCGTGGTGTCCACCGCGATCCTGCCCGCCAGCTCGGCGGCGGGCAGGTCCTGGTAGCGGCCGAACGGAATCGCCAGCACCACCACGGGGTCACCGAAGGCGATGGCCTGCGGGATGCTGGCGGCGGTCGCCAACGGACCGAGCTCACTGACGAGTTGCTCCAGCGACTCGGGGCCCCGCGAGTTCGCGATCGCCACCTTGTGGCCCGCGTCCACCAGCAGCCGGCCGACCGCCGAGCCGATCATCCCGCTGCCCAGAATGCCGATGTCCATCAAGGCGACCTTTCGAAGAGTGCACGGCCTGACGAAGCGTCAGTTCTCGTGGGCGTACTCGTAGCTGTCGTTGTGGCCGTGCGCGTCGGTGGTGAAGTTGGTCACCGCCCGCTCGGCCGCGTGGATGTTCACCATCCGGGCCGGGCCCGGGCCCAGGTTGTAGAAGGTGTGCGGGACCTCCGCCTCCACCACCACGATGGAGTCCGGGGTCCCGTCGATCGTCTCGTCGCCGGCCTGGATTCTGACCCGGCCCTCGACGATCACGAACACCTCGTCGTACGGGTGGGTGTGCCGGTCCGGACCCACCTCACCGCTCACGTCCACGATGAACGCCGAGACGGTGGTCCCCGCCGCGACCCCCTGGAAGATGTGCGCGGCGGTCTCCCCGTTGATCACGATGCTGGGCAGGCCGGCCTTCGATATGACCTTCATGGACATCCCCTCTCTCAAACGGGCGGCACCGCCGAGCGGCGGTGCCGCGTCAGTCCGCTACGGGTTGCTTCAGGGGTCAGTCGGCCTGGAGCACCGCGGAGTCGGCGGCCAACCCGGCCGCGCCCTCGTCCGCCGCCGCGACCGTCACACCGGACGAGGACCCGGCGAGCGGCTCCGCGGCGGGCGGGGTCAGGAACCGCGAGGCCCAGGTGACCGGCAGACCGACCGCGCAGATGATCGCGCCGGTCACCACCACGGCGCCCGCGCCGTGGCCGCCCTCGGCCCAGCCGCCGACGGCCGCGCCCACCGCGATACCGGCGTTGACCGCCGAGGCGCCCAGGGTCGCCGCCAGGCCGCCACCAGGGCCGGCCAGACCGATCACCCGCAGCTGGAAGGCCGGCGTCAGGCCGAAGCCGACCAGGCCCCACAGGGCCAGCACGATGATCACCGGGATGGGACTGGCACCGACCAGCTTGAGCAGCACCAGCGCCACCACCAGGCCGACGTTGCAGACCAGCAGCGTGTTGGAGGCATTGCGGTCGGCGAACCGGCCACCGACAATGGCACCCACCGCACTTGCGACGCCGAAGGCGAGCACGAAGCCACTGACCGCACCACCGGAGACCTTGGTCACGTCCTGCAGGAAGCTCGAAATGTAGGTGAAGGCCGCGAACTCGCCGCCCAGCAGCAGCAGACCGACCAACAGCATCCCCAACACCCTTGGGGCGAAGGCGAATTTCGCCTGCGCTCGAAGGCCCGAATCGGTGGCCGCCGACACCGGGGGCACCAGCATCACCACCGCCACCAGGGCGATCGCCGCCAGGATCACGATCCCCACGAACGCCGCCTGCCAGCTGATGGACTGTCCGATCAGGGTGCCCAGCGGCACACCCACCACGGTCGAGACCGCGATGCCGCCGAAGACCATCGCCACCGCCTGGCCGCGCCGCTCCGGCGGCACCAGGCTGGAGGCGACCATCGAGGCCACCCCGACGAAGAGCCCGTGCACCGACCCGGTGAGCACCCGGGCCGCCACGAGCATGCCGAAGTTGACCGCACTCAGCGCCAGCACGTTCCCGACGATGAAGGCGGCCAGGGTGATCCCGAGCAGGACCCGGCGGCCGAGCCGCACGGTCAGCACCGTCAGCAGCGGACCGCCGATGCAGATGCCCAGCGCGTACGCGGTCACCAGCAGGCCGGCCGTACCGACCGAGACCTTCAGATCCTTCGCCACCAGGTCCAGGATCCCGACGATCACCAGTTCGGCCGTACCGACCACGAAAGCGCCAAGCCCGAGTGCTCCCAGCGCAAGGTTGCCACGGGTCCCGTCCCGTCCCGATTGCACGGTCGTACTCATATGCACCAGCCTTAGTTGCCGAAGAGGAAGCAGGCCAGCTGGAGCGAAGCAAGTCACAAGCCCGGTACGGAAATTCCCTGGCACTCCACTGACCACGAACCACGCTAGCGACTGGTGAGGCCCTGATCAGAGCCCCGAGCGGGCGGGCGGGGCACTGTCCGCAGTCCCTCCCGGGACTGCGTCAGGTTTGCCGCATAAGTACGGGGACGTCCTGCTTTTCCTGGTTCGTGACCAGGTTCCCGATTCGTCGGCAGGCTCCCGTTTCGCGGCCGGGCTCCCGTGGCGCGAGCGGCCGGCTCAGCCGAGGGTGAAGGCCAGCGAGCGCACCCGGTGGTCGAAGCTGGAGGGGATCAACTCCGGCGCTGCGACCGAGCGGACCTCCGGCAGCCGGGTGAACAGCTCCCGGTACAGCGCCTTCATCTCCTGCCGGGCCAGGTGGGCGCCGAGGCAGTAGTGCGGCCCACCGCCCCCGAAGGCCAGGTGCGGGTTGGGGTCGCGGGTGATGTCGAAGGCGTCGGGGTCGGCGAAGACCGCCTCGTCGCGCCCGGCCGAGCCGTAGAAGAGCACCACCTTCTCGCCCCGGGCCAGCCTGGTGCCGTTCAGCTCCTGGTCGACGGCCACGGTCCGGCGGAACTGGATGATCGGCGTGGCGTGCCGCAGGATCTCCTCCACCGCGCCGTCCAGGTGCCGCTCCGGGTCGGCCAGCAGCAGGGCTCGCTGCTCGGGGTGGGTGCTGAGCAGGTGCAGCCCGTGGGCGAGCGCATTGCGGGTGGTCTCCACCCCCGCGACGAGCAACAGCGAGAAGAACGCGCCCAGTTCACGGCCGGTCAAGCCGCGGCCGTCCAGGTCGGCGCCGACCAGCGCGGAGATCAGGTCCTCGGTGGGGTTCCGACGCCGCTCCCGGCCCACCTCGGCCACCACCCGCTGCAGCCGCGCCAGCGCCCGCAGCCCCTGCCCGGGAACCCGGATCCGCTCCCGCAGCGGCCGTCGCACCCCGGTGTGCTCGGTGGCCTGGTCGATCTGACGCAGGATCAGCGGCCAGTGCTCCTCGGGGATGCCCATCATGCGGCAGATGACCTGGAACGGCAGCTGGGCGGCGACGGCCGGGACGAAGTCGGTGGGCCGCTCGGCGATCACCTCGTCGACGATCCGGGTGGCGATCGCGCCGATCTCCGCCTCCACCCGGCCGAGCAGCCGCGGGGTGAAGGCGCGCGCGACGATCCGGCGCAGCTGTGCGTGCTGCGGGTCGTCCAGATTGACCATCGAGTCGCCGAAGAGCAGCCGCACCCAGCGGGCCGGCTCCGGCGTGGTGACGCCGGGCGCGCTGCGGAACGCCTCGGGGCGGCGGCTGGCCGCGACCACGTCGGCGTGCCGCACCAGCGCGTGGAAGCCGCGCTCACGGCGCAGCAGACCGCCCGGCCGCTCGACGAACCAGACCGGCCCGCCGAGCGAGCGCAGCCGGCGGAAGGCGGCGGCCTGCTGCTCGGCGGGCAGCCGCCAGAAGGCCGGGTCCGCGAGGTCGAAGGCCGCGTCCGCCACGGGCGGCAGCGCCTGCGTGCGCAGTTGGTCCGACACTCGACCGCTCCTCAGCCCGTTCCGCAGACCTGACGCACCGTCAAACGCCGCCGCGCCCGGTCGGGAAACTGGCACGCCCCCGGACTCACCCGCACGAGCGATGCCCGGGGGCAGGCTTGTCAGCCGGTGGCCAGCGCCTGCAGGCGGCTGTAGGCGCCGTTGAAGGTGTCCTGGTCGCCCGGGAAGGTGCCGGAGTCCGCGTACTGCCAGAAGGTCTGGTACGCCCAGCCGTTCGGCAGCGTGCCGGGTGAGCTGGAGTAACGCGCGATCCAGAGCGGGTTGGTGGCGCCGAAGCCGCCGTAGTTGCCGGTGCAGGAACTCCACCAGTCGGTTGTGGTGTAAATGGTGGGATACCGGCCGGTCAGGCTGTCGACGGTGTTGCTGAAGTCCCGGATCCAGCTCACCATGGCGCTCTGGCCGAGGCCGTAGCAGCTGGCGCCGTAGGGGTTGTACTCGATGTCCAGCGCGGGCGGCAGGGTCAGGCCGTCGGCGGACCAGCCGCCGCCGTGGCCGACGAACCAACTGGCCTGCGCCGAACCGCTGGAGGCGTTCGGCAGCGCGAAGTGGTAGGCGCCGCGGATCAGTCCGGCCTGGTACGAGCCGTCGTACTGCTGGGCGAAGTACGGATTGGTGTAGCCAGTGCCCTCGGTGGCCTTGACGTAGGCGAAGCCTGCGCCGTTGGCGGCGGCCGTGCTCCAGTCGACGGTGCCCTGGTAGCTGGCGACGTCCATGCCGCCGGTCTGGGTGACCAGCGGTCGCGCACCGCCGGTGCCCACAGCCTCGTGGGCCGCGATGGTGGAGCCGGCGTGGTCCTGGTCCGGGTGGCTGGGCTGGAAGCCGCGCCCGGCGGTGTCGGCCTGCGCCGGGGCGGCGAGGCCGAGGCCGGCGGCGACCAGCAGGGCGGCGAGCACGGACCCGAGACGGGCGGATCTGGGCAGGCGGGAGTAGCGGGCAGTGCGGGACATGGTCGCTCCTGATGGGCTGGTGGGAGAGGTGCCACAGTTGCGAGAACGCGAGTGCCGCTGCAGCCATACCAATGATTGGCATGGCTGCGCCCGGCGAGCGTAGCGGCCAATCCGTGCGCCCCGCTAGACAACTGAGGCCACCTCAGCAGGAAGAAGCCCACCAGGACCCGCGTAGACCCGATCCCGCCACCGGGCGTTCATCCGCACCCGGGCCGGAGGCCACCCTCACTCCCGCAGCCGCCGCGCGACCTCACCCAGCGCCTCGGCCACCGCCACCAGCTGCTCCCGGTCCAGCACGTCGATCAGCGCCGCCCGCACCGCGGCCACGTGCCCGGGCGCCGCCGCCCGCAGCGCCTCATGGCCCTCCTCGGTCAGGAACGCGACCACCCCGCGCACGTCGCTGGCACAGGAGCGCCGCCGGACCAGCCCCGCCTTCTCCAGCTGGGCGACCTGGTAGGTCAGCCCGCTCTTGGAGGTGATCAGGCGCTCGGCCAGCTCGGTCATCCGCAGCGCCCCCTCGGGCATGGCGGAGAGGTGGACCAGGATCTCGTACTGGGTGTGCGACAGCCCGGCCTCGTCCTTCAACTGCTGCTCCAGCCGGCGCGCCACCAGATTGCTCGCCGCGAGGAATCCTCGCCACGCCGCCATCTCCTGCTCGTCCAGCCACCGGGTCTCTGCCATGGGAAGAGCCTAGCGCTGTTGTTCAAATTTGAAGATCGGTGTACTGTCGACCTCAGCTTCAAATTTGAACAACTTTTCCGACCATCCCGGAACATCCCCGGACCCGACCGGAGACCCCATGACCAGCGCCGTCCCGTCCGCCGTTCCGCCGCAGCTGCCGCCCGCCCGGGTGCGCACCAGGGTGCGGGTGCCGCTGCACTTCGGCGACGGCTTCCAGGTCGACGCCGAGATGACGACCTTCCACGGGCTCGCCGACGGCCAGGAACACCTCGCACTCGGTCTCGGCACCCCGCACGCGACCGGCACCCCGCTGGTCCGGCTGCACTCCGAGTGCCTGACCGGTGACGTCTTCGGCTCCGCGCGCTGCGACTGCGGCCCGCAGCTGCGCGAGTCCGTCGAGCGGATCGCCGAGCAGGGCGGCTACCTGCTCTACCTGCGCCAGGAGGGCCGCGGCATCGGGCTGTACAACAAGCTCGACGCCTACGCCCTGCAGCAGGACGGCGGACTCGACACCTACGCCGCCAACGCCGCCCTCGGCCTGCCGGAGGACGCCCGCGACTACACCGCGGCCGCCCAGATGCTGCACACCCTGCAGGCACCGAGGATCGAACTGTTGAGCAACAACCCCGCCAAGGCCGCCCAGCTCGGTGCGCTCGGGGTGACCGTCACCCGCCGGGTGCCGACCGGCGTCCACGCCTCCCCCAGCAACCTGCACTACCTGCGCACCAAGGCGCAGGGCACGGCAGTGACCCTCGGCCACGGCATCCGCCTCCAGCCGCAGGGCAGTTGAGCCCCCCAGCCGCCCCTGACCGACAGCCCCCACCCGTCGAAAGGCAGGAACCCACCATGCCCGTCCGCCGTCTCAACCACGCGGTGCTCTACATCCGCGACGTGGCCCGCTCCGTCGCCTTCTACACCGAGGTGCTCGGCTTCAAGGTGGACGTCGAGATCCCTGGACGCGCCGCCTTCCTCAGTGCCAAGGAGACCCTGAACGACCACGACCTCGGCCTGTTCGCCATCGGCGCCGAGGCCCCGGGCCCGCAGCCGGGCCGGGTCGGGCTCTACCACCTGGCCTGGGAGGTCGGCACGCTCGGCGAGCTGGCCGAGACCGGGCAGCTGCTGCGCGAGCGCGGCGCCCTGGTCGGCGCGACCGACCATCTGGTCTCCAAGTCCTTCTACGCCAAGGACCCCGACGGCAACGAGTTCGAGGTGATGTGGCGGGTGCCGCGCGCGGACTGGCCGACCGGCGACGAGCACGGCATGCGTGCGCTGGACCTGCAGGCCGCCATCGACCGCTGGGGCGCCGACCTGGCCACCGGCGCCGCCGCCGGCTCCGCGACCTGAGCCGCCTGAGCCACGTGAGTCACCTGAGCCACCGCACGCGCCGGTCCTGAAGCGGACGGGCCGGAGCCCGGCGGCGCGGCGGCAGGCTCGCCGGCCGGTGCCGCCCGCTCACCCCGGCGGCACCGGCCCCCGCTGACAGACCGGGCACCAGAAGGCCACCCGCTCGTTCGGCGCGGTGCCCTGCGTCGCGCCGCGCACCGGGGTGCCGCAGCGGCGGCAGGGCCGGCCCGTGCGGCGGTAGACCCAGTGGTTGCGGTCGGGCCTCGTCTCGCCGGTCGTCGGGTGCCCCGGGCGCAGCCGGTTGGCCCGGAGCAGCCGGTGGGCCAACGCGACCAGCCGCTCGGGCGCGGGCAGCTCGCCGAACGGGGTCCACGGCGTGACCCCGGCCAGGAAGCACAGCTCGTTGGCGTAGACATTGCCGATCCCGGCCAGGTTGCGCTGGTCGAGCAGCGCCTCGCCGGTGGGCCGCCCGGGCGCGGCGGCCAGGCGGCGCAGCGCCTCCTCGGCCCCGCCCGCCGGCCAGTCGGGGCCCAGCAGGTCCGGGCCGAGGTGGCCGACCGCCTGTGCCTCGTCGGCCGTCCGCAGCAGTTGCACCACCGGCAGCCGGTAGCCGACGGCGGTCTGCTCGGTGGTCCCGAGGACGGCCCGGATCTGGTGCCCAGGCCCGCCCGTCCAGCGCTCCCCCGCCCGGTAGACCTGCCAGCGGCCGTCCATCCGCAGATGGGTGTGCAGGGTCAGGCCGCCCTCCAGCCGGGCGAGCAGGTGCTTGCCGCGCGGTGCCACCTCCAGGACCTGGAGCCCCGTCAACGCGGCGGTGGCGTGCGCGGGGACCCGCAGCTCGGCGGTGGTCAGGCGCTGCCCGGCCAGCGCCCGGTGCAACTGGGCGGCGGTGCGGAAGACGGTGTCACCCTCGGGCATGCCTCCAGCATCCCCCATGCCGCGCCTCCCTCTCTCGCAGCACGGTCCGTGACTAGGCTCGTCCGCACGTGGGTAGGCGTGCCCGCGTCACGCGTCGGCGGGCCGCCGTGCCCACGCGCCGGCGCGTCCGGAGATCCAGCCCGAGATCCAGCCAAGGAGACCAGCGATGGCGATCGCGACCGTGAACCCGGCGACCGGACAGACCCTGCGGACCTTCGAGCCCTACCCGGCCGCCGCCGTCGAGCAGCGCCTGGCACGGGCCGAGGCGACCTTCGCCGAGTACCGGTTGACCGACTTCGCGCACCGGGCGCGACTGATGCACCGGGCCGCCGAGCTGCTCGACGCCGATCAGGAGACCATTGCCGCGCTGATGACCGCCGAGATGGGCAAGCCGCTGGCCGCCGCCCGCGCCGAGGCCGCCAAGTGCGCGAAGGCGATGCGCTGGTACGCCGACCGGGCGCCGGGCCTGCTGGCGGACGAGCACCCGGCGCCCGAGGACGTGACGGACTCCGGCGCCGCCCGGGCCTGGGTGCGCTACCGCCCGCTCGGGGTGGTGCTGGCCGTGATGCCCTGGAACTTCCCGCTCTGGCAGGTGATCCGGTTCGCCGCGCCCGCGCTGATGGCGGGCAACGTCGGGCTGCTCAAGCACGCCTCCAACGTCCCGCAGACCGCGCTCTACCTGGAGGACCTGTTCCGCGGCGCCGGCTTCCCCGAGGGCTGCTTCCAGACGCTGCTGATCGACTCGCGCGCGGTCGAAGGCGTGCTGCGCGACCCCCGGGTGGCCGCGGCCACCCTGACCGGCAGCGAGGGCGCCGGGCGCTCGGTGGCCTCGGTGGCGGGCGACGAGGTGAAGAAGACCGTGCTGGAGCTGGGCGGCAGCGACCCCTTCGTGGTCATGCCCTCGGCGGACGTCGCGGCAGCGGCTGCCAAGGCGGTCACCGCCCGGGTGCAGAACAACGGGCAGTCCTGCATCGCGGCCAAGCGGTTCATCGTGCACACCGCCGTCTACGAGGAGTTCACGGCCGCCTTCAGCGCGCGGATGGCTGCGCTGCGGGTCGGCGACCCGATGGCGGAGGCGACCGAGGTCGGGCCGCTGGCCACCCGGCAGGGCCGCGACGAACTGGCCGAGCTGGTCGAGGACGCGCTGGCGCAGGGGGCGCGGGTGGAGGCCCAGGCGAAGGTGCCGGCGGAGCTGGGCGAGGGGTGGTACTACCCGCCGACCGTGCTCAGCGGCATCACCGAGCGGATGCGGATCCACCACGAGGAGGCGTTCGGCCCGGTCGCCACGCTCTACCGGGCCGAGGACCTGGCGGAGGCCGTGCGCCTGGCCAACGACACGCCCTTCGGGCTCAGCTCCAACGTCTGGACCACCGACCCCGCCGAGCAGGAGCGCTTCGTGCGCGACATCCAGGCCGGCGGGGTCTTCTTCAACGGCATGACCGCCTCGCACCCGGCGCTGCCGTTCGGCGGTGTGCGGCGCTCCGGCTACGGACGCGAGCTGTCCGGGCACGGGATCCGGGAGTTCTGCAACACGACCACGGTGTGGGTCGCCGCCGAGGCGTAGCGTCCCTCGTACGACCGAGGGCGTCGGGTGGTGGTCAGTCCTCGCCGAGGACCGCGTACCACTCGACGTCGCCGCGGTCGTACGGGTCGGTGGCCTCCACTTCCTCGACGACCGCCCGCTGTGCCAGCTGCTCCGCCCGGGCGCTCGGGTCTGCCGGGCTGGTGGGCTCGCGTTCCATGCTGCTCCTCCGCTCGATGATCTTCGGGATATTGAGCCGAGCGGTACCCGAACTGATCGCAAGCAAACGACACGCCGGGGCGGTTCACTCGGACGGACGCGATCGTAGGCCCGCAGCTCGCGCCGACGATGGAGGAATGGTGGAGCAGACGGCATCCTCAGAACCCGCGCAGCCCGAGCCGATGCCGACCGAGCCGCCGCAGGACGAGCCGGCCGGTGGCGAGAGCGCCTGTCTGCTGGCGCTGCTCTGCACCGACTGCGGCGCGCTCGCGGACCGGCCGCCGCCGACCGCCTGTTGGCGGTGCGGCACCGTCATCGAACGGCAGTGAGCACCGCGGTGAGCCTCCCGGGCGGCACTAGGCCGTGTCTCACAATGCGCGCCTGGCGGGAATTGTGAGACACGGCCTAGCGGGCCGGTGACGGGCCGATCAGCGAGAACCGGCCGCCCTGCGGGTCACGCAGGTGCCCCACCCGGCCGTACGGGGTCTCCAGCACCTCGCCCAGCACGTCGGCGCCGAGCCGCTCGGCCACCAGCACCCGCTCGTCCGCGTCGTCGACCGCGAAGTACACGTTCCAACTCGGCCTGGCCTCCGGGTCGGTGGCCACCGCGAGCGCGGCCACGCTGCGCCCGGCCGTGCGTAGCACCACCCGGTCGTTCTCCCAGCGGACCGCGAGTTGCTCGGGGTCGCGGCCGTCCCAGGTGAAGACCTCGCCGTAGAAGAGCGCGGCGGCGAAGGCGTCGGTGGTGCGCAGCTCGATCCATACCGGCGCACCGGGGATCATGCTCAGCACCCGGCCGGTGTCGGGGCCGCCCTCCCAGACGCCGAACGGGGCACCCGCCGGGTCGGAGGAGATCGCCATCCGCCCCGCGTCGAAACCCAGCGGGCCCACGGCGACCGTGCCGCCGCGGGCCCTGATCCGCTCGGCGACCACGTCGGCGTCCTCGGTCCCGAAGAAGGTGGTCCAGGCGACCGGCAGTTGGAGGGCGCCCAGGGTGCCGAGGCCGGCCACCGCGACGCCGTCCACCATCGCGGTCACGTAGGGGCCCCAGCGGTCGGGCCTGCTGCGGAACGACCAGCCGAGCAGCTCACCGTAGAAGGCCTGCGCGGCGTCCAGGTCGGTGGCCGTCAGGCTCACCCAGCTCGGCAGCGCGGGCGCACACCGCACCGACGCCCCCCTTGCCGCCGTTTCGGTCGCCGCTGGCTCGGTCATCGCTGCGCCTCCTCGCTGTCCCGACCGTGCCGGCCCGGCCGGTCTGGGTCCGACCGTACCCGCACCACGCGCGCCAGGCACGGACCTTGGATCCGGCGCGGCAGCGCACCACACGGCCGCCGCCCCGGCGTCGGGGGCCTGCGGGCCGGCCTACGGGCGCGTCATCCGCAGCACGTCCAGGGCCTGGTCGAGCTGCTCCTCGGTGAGCAGGCCGCGCTCCACGTAGCCCCGCTCCAGCACCACCTGACGGATCGTCTTGGACTCGGCGAGCGACTGCTTGGCCACCTTGGCGGCCTCCTCGTAGCCGATGTAGCGGTTGAGCGGGGTGACCACCGAGGGCGAGGACTCGGCGTACCGGCGGGCCCGCTCGACATTGGCGGTGATGCCGGCCACGGTGCGGTCGGCCAGCAGCCGGGCGGCACTGGACAGCAGCGCGATCGACTCCAGCAGGTTGCGGGCGATCACCGGCAGCATCACGTTGAGCTCGAAGGCGCCGCTGGCGCCGGCCATCGCCACCGTGGCGTCGTTGCCGACCACCTGGGCGGCGACCATCGCCACCACCTCGGGGATCACCGGGTTGACCTTGCCCGGCATGATCGAGGAACCCGGCTGGAGGTCGGGCAGGTTGATCTCGGCCAGCCCGGTGCGCGGCCCCGAGGACATCCAGCGCAGGTCGTTGACGATCTTGGTCAGCCCGACCGCGATGGTCCGCAGCTGCCCGCTGAGCTCGACCAGGGCGTCCCGGGCGCCCTGCGCCTCGAAGTGGTTGCGGGCCTCGGTCAGCGGCAGACCGGTCGTGCGCGCCAGCTCGGCGATGACGGCGGCGGCGAAGCCGGGCGGGGTGTTGATGCCGGTGCCCACCGCGGTACCGCCCAGCGGCAGCTCGGCGACCCGGGGCAGGGTGGCGCGCAGCCGCTCCTGGCCGTAGCGGACCTGGGCCGCGTAGCCGCCGAACTCCTGACCCAGGGTCACCGGGGTGGCGTCCATCAGGTGGGTGCGCCCGGCCTTGACCACCGTCTCGAACTCCGCCGCCTTGGCCTCCAGCGCACCGGCCAGGTGGCCCAGCGCCGGCAGCAGCTCGTCGCTGACGGCGGCGGTGGCGGCGATGTGGATCGAGGACGGGAACACGTCGTTGGACGACTGGCTGGCGTTCACCTGGTCGTTCGGGTGCACCGGGCTGCCCAGGCGCTCACCCGCCAGGGTGGCCAGCACCTCGTTGGTGTTCATGTTGGAGGAGGTGCCCGAGCCGGTCTGGAAGACGTCGATCGGGAACTGCGCGTCCCACCGGCCCTCGGCCACCTCGGCGGCGGCCTGCACGATCGCCTCGGCCACCGGCGCCGCCACGATCCCCAGCTCGGCGTTGACCTTGGCGGCGGCAGCCTTGATCCGGGCCAGCGCGGCGATGTGGGCGCGGCCCAGGCGCTGGCCGGAGACCGGGAAGTTCTCCACCGCGCGCTGGGTCTGCGCCTGCCACTTGGCCCGGGCCGGGACCTTGACCTCCCCCATCGAGTCGTGCTCGATCCGGTACTCGGCGGCCTCGCCGCCCTGGCCGCCGTCCGGCGCAGTGGCATCGCTTCCGATCTGCTGTGCGCTCATCGCACTCCCACCTCCATCGGGTTCCACGATGCACAGCTCTCCCGGACGGCGCGGTATTTCCGGTCGGCCCCGATTCACCCCTGGGAGTGAGGCGGCTCGCCCCGGTAGGTGCCGAAGGACCAGCGGTTGCCCTCCGGGTCCTGGACCGCGAAGTCGCGCGAGCCGTAGTCGGTGACGTGCAGCGGGCTGACGACGTCCGCGCCGGCGGCGACGGCCCGTGCGTGCAGCGCGTCCGGGTCGTCGGTCACCACGTAGGCGCTGAACGAACCCGGTGCCCCCTGGCAGGGTGCGCCCTCGCGGACCGAGCCGAGCATCACACCGCCGCCCAGCGGCCAGGCCAGCTCGGCGTGCTCGACCACCTCGCCCTCGCCGTAGACGAAGACCTCCTCGAAGCCGAACGCCTCGGTCAGGAAGCGGATCAGGCCCCGCGCGTCACCGGCCCGAAGGGTGGGCCAGACCTGCGGGGCGGGGGCGCCGGGCGCGGGCGGCGCGATGCCGGGCGCCGGCGGGGTGGCCGCGGGGGCGGCAGCGCCCGCGGTGTCAGCGGTGCGCGCGGTGTCGGACGTGTCGGACGTGTCGGTGCGATCGGCCATGGTGACCGGACCTCCTCGGTTGCGGGCCCCCGGTCATCCCGGGGTGGCTCCAGCCTGCACCGGCCGCCCCGGCCCCGCCTTGGACGTTTCGGAACCCAGCGCGGCCCGCTCCTCGGCCACCCGCTTCGCCGCCGTCCCCGTCTCCTCGGCCACCCAGCGGCTCGGCGCGCAGCCGGCCAGCGCGCGGAACTCGCGGGCCAGGTGCGCCTGGTCGAAGTAGCCGCAGTGGGCCGCCAGGGCGGCCAGGCCCAGACCGTCACCCGCACGCGGCTGCCCCGCACGGGCGCTGAGCAGGCGCCGGGCGCGGTCGAACCGGATTACCCGGGCCGCCGCCTTGGGGGTGAGGCCGATCTCGGTACGGAACCGGTCCGCCAGGTGGCGCCCGCTCCAGCCGATCCGGTCCGCCAACGCGGCGGCCGACGGCTGCCCGCCGCCCGCCAGCAGCAGCTGCCAGGCCTGCACCACCTCGGGCGCGGGCTCGACCGCCCGCTGATCCGACCGCTGCCCCAGGCGCCCGCCCAGCCACTGGTCGACGGCGGCGAACCGACCCGGCCAGTCGGTCGCGGACAGCAGGCGCTCCCGGCCCTCCGCCGCCCAGCCGCCCAGCACCTCCTCCGCCGTGAAGTCCAGCTCCGCCAGCTCGCCCGCCGGCAGCCCGAGCAGGACCCGCGCGCCCAGCGGACTGAGGGCGATCTGCACGCCGGACTGCCGCCCGGCATGGGTGATCAGCGCCGGGCCGGTGTGCAGCCCGCCGAGCAGCGTGCGATAGCTGCCGGGCGGCTGGCGCGGGTCCGGGTGGGCGGCCAGCGTGAGCGGCTCGTCCAGGGTGAGGATCAGCGTCAGGTACGGCGAGGGCAGGCCGCGGTGCACCATCGGCGCGACGCCGCGCTGGCGGTAGCCCGAGTACCAGGCCACATAAGGGCGCAACGCCGGCGCCGGGCGGGCCCGGAGCGCCTCGTCCACCGGGACGGGTGCCGGCTCCGGCAGGGGCATCGCGGCGCTGGTCACCCGTCCATTCTCCCGCGCGCAGGCCCGTCGGGGCGCCCGCACGGCAGTCGTCACGACAGCCGTCACGACGAGGCGTCGCGACAGGCGGCACGACAGGCGTCCGGCCATCGTCACGACAGGCGTGCGACGGCACCGCGAGCGGGGCTTCCCGCGGCGGCGAAGAGTCAAACTACCCTCATTCGAGCCCGGCTCGGCCGTGTTCCTGAACACACCCGGGCTGGTGCGCCGCGACATTGACAGTACTCGAACGATCGGGCAAGAATCCGGGCACCCGGCGGCGCTCCCCCCAGTGGCCGACCCCGGGAGTGACGGCCAGGACCGCCCGTGCGGCCGGTGCCGTCCACTGCTCACCGCTCGCCGTCCTGGCCAAGCGCTGAGTGCCCTCGCTGACCCGTTCCCGCGGCTCCGCCGCGCCATGGCCGGCGCCGCTCCGCCCTGCTTCACACCGCCTTGCCCTGCCTTGCCGTGCTCTGCCTTGCCCTACCCCGTCCTGCCCTGCCCCGTCCTGCCCTGCCCTGCCCTGCCGACCTTGCTAGGGAGCCCCCGATGCCTGGCCACAGACGTCCCTCGCGGCTTGCCAGAGCCGTCCTGCGCCGCCGCACGGCGGCCCTCGCCGCCGTGGGTGCACTGGCCGTGCTGGCCGCGGTCGGCGCGTGCGGCGGCTCCACGCAGCACTCCGTCGCCGTCGCACCGCCGCCCGCAGCGGGGGCGGTGGTCCCCGCGGTGGGCACCCGGCTCTCCGCGGACCAGCTCCCCGCCGACGCCGCCGAGCACTGGCAGCCGCTGGCCGCGCCGCGCACCCAGCAGGTGACCAGTGCCGTCCGGCTCAACGAGTGCGCCTCGGTCAGCGGCGCCCTCGCCTGGCAGCAGCAGGCGTACGTCAGCAGCTACCGGACGCCGGCCGAGCAGGACCTGTTCAGCTTCCAGGACGGCCCATCCGCCCGCTCCGCCTACCAGAACCTGCTGACCCAGATGGGTAGTTGCCAGTCCCAGTCACGCGCCCTGCAGACCAAGGAGCTCGGCTCCAGCGACGCGCTGGTGACCCGGACCGCCACGACCGGCCAGGGCACCGCCTGGTCGCGCCAGTGGACCGGTGTGGAGGGGATCTCCGCCGCCGGTCCGCAGACGGACCACCTCTACGCCGTCCAGCAGGGCAGCACCCTGGCCGTCGTCCACTTCGACGAATGGGCCGGCACCCACGCCGCCCCCTACAGCACCCGGGCCGACGGCGACCTGCTCACCTCGGTCGCCCTCAAGCTCGGCTGAGCCACACCCCGTTCTCCCCCCTCTCCCCAGCCCTCTCCCCTCTCCCTGGAGACAGCCATGCCTTCGCACCGCCTCACTCGCTGGTCCGCCGGGCTCCTCGGCGCCGGCGCCGCCTCGCTCCTGCTCGTCACCCCCGCGCACGCCGCCTCGTCGGTCGACGGCAGCATCTCGCGCGACGAGGTCATCCAGCGGGCCCAGAGCTGGGTGAGTGAGGGAGTGCCCTACAACCAGGGCGCCAACTACTCCGACAGCAACGGCAGTTACCGCGAGGACTGCTCCGGCTACGTGTCGATGGCCTGGCACCTGTCGGACAGCCTGGTCACCCAGACCCTGCCCAGCGTGTCCACCCAGATCAGCAGCTCCGACCTGCAGCCCGGCGACGCGCTCGACTACACCGACGAGCACGTCATCCTCTTCGGCAACTGGATCGACCAGTCCGCGGGGACCTTCAACTACTACTCGGAGCAGAACTCGCGGGTCCTCACCAACGAGTACCAGGGCGACCTCAACGCCAGCTCGCTGGCGGGCTGGCCGACCAGCTACTACACCCCGCTGCGCTACAACCAGATCACCGGAACGGCCACCACCACGCCCACCCCGGCCCCCGCGCCCACTCCGGCTCCGGCTCCGGCCCCCGCCCCCGCTCCGACCACCGGCGGCACCGGCGGCACCGGCGGCACCGGCCAGCAGCCGTCCCACCACGGCCACGGCTGGTCCTGGTCGCGCTGGTGGTGAACTCCCCCGGCACGGTGAGCTGACCAGACGGCCCCCGGACGCTCTCGGCGTCCGGGGGCCGTCAGCGGCAACACCCTCCTCACTGCAGGATGTTGACCGCGCGGGCGACCACCAGCAGCACGGTCAGCAGCGAGACCGCCGACTGCAGCATCATCAGCAGCTTGGCCCAGAGCGAGAGCGGCATGGTGTCGGTCGGGCTGAAGGCGGTGGCGTTGGTGTAGGCCACGTAGAGGTAGTCCAGGAAGCCCGGCTCCCACTCCTCGGGCGCCAGCCCCTGCTGCTGCATCTGCGGGAAGAGGAAGTCCGGATAGTCGGCGGTGCCGCGGGCCCGGGCGGCCGGTCCGCCGCGGTCCCACTCCCAGTACCAGAGCGCGAAGGCGATCACGTTGGTCGCCCAGACCGCACCGCCGGTCCCGAGCAGCGGCAGCGCGCTGGAGGCGCCGCTGCCGTGCACCAGGTCGCGCACCAGCTTCACCGCCGCCCACCCGTTGGCCAGGCTGATCGCCGCGACCAGCGCCAGGCTCAGCGCACGCAGCGCCCGGCTGCTGGTGCCCAGGCGCGGGTGCGGATTGAGCACCACCAGCGCGACCAGCAGGCCGAGTTCCAGGGCCGGCAGCATCCAGCGCGGGTGGATGCTGAGCCGGTCGGGCATCGCCAGCTGCAGCGCGACCGCGATGAGGATCACCGCGGTCACCGTCCAGCGCTGCTCCGCCTCGGTCTCGGTGCGCCAGACCGGCTTGGCCGCGGCCGACGGCTCCGCCGCGCCGCCGCCCCCGCCGGGCCCACCGCGCCCGGCGGGCTCGGTGAGGAGCCGCTCGATCCGGTCGAGCCGGTGGTGCAGCAGCTCGGTCGGCTCGTGCGCGACCGCACCGGGCTCGGAGGCTCCCGGCTCCGGCGCGGACGGGAGCGGGCCGCCGGGCGGGGCGCCGTCGTTCGGCGGCGGATCACTGGGGTGCTGGTCTGCGCTCATGGCGGCCATTCTGCTGGGTGCGCCGCCGGGTGCGCCGCGGCGGACCCCAGGGCCTGTCCGGCGGACCTCGCCGGAGCCTCAGCGCAGCAGCCGGTCCAGGAACGGGTTGCCGAAGACCCGGTCGGGGTCGTAGCGGTCGAGCACCGCCACCGCCTCGTCCCAGCCCGGGCCGCCGCCCGCCCGGTAGCTGTCCGGGATCACCCGGTCCAGCACGTCCGGGTCGGCCCAGGCGGCATCCGCGGTGTAGGCCCAGCCCTTGGACCACTCGACGCGCAGCGCCGCCCGGGTGCCGTCGAAGGCGGCCAGCAGGAGCTGTTCGAGGTCGCGTCCGAACTGGTACATCCCCGGGGTGCCGGGCAGGGTCAGCACGTCGAACCAGACCGCGACGTCCCACTCGGGGTGGTCCGGGCGGGCCCGGATCGCGGAGAGCAACGGCGGCCGGGCCCCCGGGACGCCGCTGGCCGCCGGGTCCTCCAGGCCGGTGACCCGGATCTCCACGGCACCGTTGACCGGGAACTGCCCGCGCGCCTGGTACTGGGTCAGCAGGCGCTGGTAGCCGCTGGTGACCTGGTTGACCACCCACTGCACGTCCGCCCGGCGGGCCAGCACCGCGTAGCCGTTGGCGGCCATCCGCAGGGTGGTGGGGCGCACGTACTGCAGCAGCGTCCGGGAGGGGCCCCACAGGTCGGAGCGCAGGCCGCCGGCCAGCAGGTGGGTGACCACGTCCAGGCTGAGCAGGTCCTCCAGCAGGGTGCCGGAGAGCAGGACGTCGGTGAGGTCGCCGGTCAGACCGATCGCGGCGATCAGGTACTGCAGCTGGCCGAAGGTCGGCGCCAGCGCCCAGGAGCCGCTGACCAGTCTGCCGGCCAGGTCGGCCACCGGCGTCGGGATGTTGTCGGAGAACGGGTAGTTGTAGGGCTGGCTGACGGCGCGGGACGAGAAGGGCCGCTCGGGGGCGACGCTCCAGGACTTGAGCCAGGGGAATTCGGTGAAGGCGAACCAGATCGCCTCCACCCGGCCGCTCTGCTCCAGGAAGTCGGCCAGGCTGCGGCCGTTGCCGCCGCCCGGCGCGGCGAAGAGCTCGCTCGCGGGGACGTCGATCCGGCTGAGGCAGCGCATGTTCCGGTCGGCGCCGGCCCGCAGCACGGCCTCGGTGACGAAGGACCGGCCGAGGTTGACCAGGAAGGCGGCGGTGTCGGCCTCGGCCCGGTCGAAGGTGCGCAGCACGTACCGGTCGGCGCCCTGGTCCCAGACCACAGCGGTGAGTTGGGTGACCAGGTTGCTGATCGAACCGAACCCGTGGCCGGGCCCGCTGCTCTCGCCCGCGACCGGGACCGCGGTGCCGTGCCCGCCGATCGCGAGCACCCCGCCCAGGGTGATGTCCCCCGGGGCCGGGCAGTGGGTGACCCCGAGGCCGCGCCCGGCCAGGTGGGCCAGCAGGGTCTCCATGTCCGTGCCCGCCTGGGCCCGCACCGCGGGCGCGGCCGCGGTGCCGGCGGCGCTGATCGCGGTCAGGTGGCGGGTGGTGTCCACCAGCAGCACCGCGGTGGCGGCCGGGGTGCCGTTGGCCACGGTGAGCGGGGCCCAGGTGTGCCGGTGTCCCTGGGCGCGCAGCCGCCAGCCCTGGGCGTGGGCCCAGTTGGCCAGGGTGACCACGTCCTCGGGGGTGTGCGGGGTGCAGGTCCACAGCTGGTCGGCGTGGATCTCGCCGGCCCAGTTCTCGTAGGTCTGCCGGTAGAGCTCGATGCCGGCGGGGAACGCGGGCGGCACCGGCACTGCGGGTGTCCCGGCGGGAGCGGCCTCGGCATCGTCGGGGGTGATGATGCCGCGCAGCAGCCAGGCCGCGGAGCCCAGCGCGGCGGAGCCGGCCAGCAGGCGGCGCCGGGTCAGGCCGGCGGGTCCGCGGCCGGGAGCACGGTCGTCGGCTGCGTCAGGTGCGTCGGATGCGCCGGGTGCGTCAGGTGCGTCAGGTGCCATGGGAGCCCTCCCCTGTCGGTTCGATGAGCAGGGCCGACCCTAGGAGAAAACGGAGCGCACCCGTCCGAACGCCTCTGGCCAATCACTAGTTCGAGTGAACCCATCGCCTCCGGGAACTTTCCGGGCACCCGCCCTGCCTGTCGCTCAGGACAGCGGTGCGGGCGCGGCGGGCAGCGCGATCTCGAAGCAGCAGCCGCCCTGGACGTTGCGCACCGAGGCCCGCCCCGCGTGCGCCTCCACGATGCCGCGCACGATCGCCAGCCCGAGCCCCGCGCCGGTGTCCCCATGGTGCTGCACCGCACCGCCCTCGGCCGCCGCCCCGCGCACCTGGCGCGGGGTACGGGCGCTGCCGCCGCGCCAGCCGGTCTCGAAGACCCGGGCCAGGTCCGCCTCCGGGATACCGCCGCACCCGTCGGTCACCGAGAGCACCACCTCGCCCTCCCGTTGCCGGGCGGCCACCGCCACCACGCCCTCGGCCGGGGTCGAGCGGATCGCGTTGACCAGCAGGTTGCCGAGCACCCGGGTGATCTCCCGTCCGTCCACCTGCACCGGGGCCGGCTCGATCCGCTCCCCGCGCAGCTGCACACCGCGCTCGTGGGCCAGCGGGTAGGCGCCCGCTATCGCGTCGCCGACCAGGTCGTAGGCCGAGACCCGGGCCAGCGACAGGGTCAGCGCACCGGCCTGGATCCGGGACAGCTCGAAGAGGTCGTCCACCATGCCGGTCAGCCGGTCCACCTCGGTGCGGATCTGCCGGTGGTAGCGGGTCGGCTCCTCGGCCACGCCGTCCTCCAGTGCCTCGGCCATCGCCCGCAGGCCGGCCAGCGGGGTGCGCAGGTCGTGCGAGATCCAGGCGATCAGCTCGCGCCGGGAGGCCTCCAGTGCCTGCTCGCGCTGCCGGGACTCGGCCAGACGCGCGCTGGTGGCGGCCAACTCGGCACTCAGATCGGCCAGTTCGGAGCCGAGCGGCTCGGCGGGGGCGGTGAATCCGGCGGCACTGCCCACCGTGCGGGCGGCCAGCGCCAGGGCCCGGCTGCCGGCCACCACCTGGCGTCCCAGCAGCGCGGCGGTCACCAGCGAGACCACCGCGGCCATGCAGGTCACGGTGATGACCACACCGAGGTCGTGGTGCGAGAGGAACATCGCCTGGGCCACCGCCAGGGTGCCGGCGGTCATCGCCAGCACGGTGACCACGGCGACGGCGAAGAGCGAGAGCGCCACCGAGCGGCGGCGCAGCAGCCGCACCGCCGGCCAGCCCAGCAGTCCGGCCACGCCCGCCCCGAGCGCGGCGAACAGGGCGATCAGCAGCAGGTCCTTCACGCCGCACCGCCCTCGGCCGCACCGGCCGCCACCGGGTCGAACCGGTAGCCGACGCCCCACACCGTGCTGATCAGCGCCGGTGCCGCAGGGTCGTCCTCGACCTTCTCGCGCAGCCGGCGCACGTGCACCGTGACGGTGGACAGGTCGCCGAACTCCCACCCCCAGACCCGGTGCATCAGCTCCTCGCGCCCGAACGCCGTCCCCGGGTGCCGGACGAAGAACGTCAGCAGGTCGAACTCGCGCTGGGTGAGTGCCAGTTCGCACTCCCCGCGAAAGGCCCGGCGGGCCTGCTGGTCGAGCCGCAGGTCGCCGGCCCGCAGCGGCTCCCGGCTCGCCGCCCCGAGCGGGACGGCCTGCCGGCGCAGCACGGCCTGCACCCGCAGCACCAGTTCGCGCGGGCTGAACGGCTTGGTGACGTAGTCGTCGGCCCCCAGCTCCAGGCCCAGGATCCGCTCGGACTCCTCGCCCCGTGCGGTGAGCATCACCACCGCCGGCCGGTCGGCGCCGTCCGCGCGCAGCCGGCGGCAGACCTCCAGGCCGTCGAGCTCGGGCAGCATCAGGTCGAGCACCACCAGCTCGGGACGGAACAGCGCGGCCTGGGCCAGCGCGGCGCGCCCGTCGGCGGCCCGCACGACCGTGCAGCCGGCCCGCCGCAGATAGCCGGTGACCACCTCGGCGACGGTCGGGTCGTCGTCGACCACCAGGATCCGGGGCGAGGGGGCCGATGCGGCGGGCGGGGGCGTCACTGTCACCCCACCGAGGATAGGGACCGCCCGGCCGCCGCGGCTCGCGCCCGCCGCCGCCGTACGACTTCCGTAACATCCGCCGCCTCACCCCTGGGGCGGCCCACCGCGCGCGCCGCCGCCCGATGCGCCACGGTGGAAGGAAACCTGCCCCAGCTCACCGCCGAGCCCGACCACGCCCCTGGAGGCCGTGATGTCCGAGCACATCTACCGCGTGACCGAAATCGTCGGCTCCTCGCACGAGGGGACCGACGCCGCGATCCGCAACGCGCTGACCCGCGCGTCACAGACCCTGCGCAACATCGACTGGTTCGAGGTGGTGCAGGTACGCGGTCACGTCGCGGAGGACCGGATCCAGCACTACCAGGTCACCGTCAAGATCGGCTTCCGGCTGGAGGAGCCCGCCGCCTGACCCCGGACGACGTGCAGGGTGCCGGCGAGCGATCCGCTCGCCGGCACCCTGCACGTCGGGGGCTTGCGCCGGTCAGTGGTGCACGGTGGGCCGCAGCACCTGCTTGAAGGCGGGCACGTGCCAGCGCCCGGCCACGTCCTCCTCGGGTTCCCGCTCGCCGCTGTGGCGCTGCTGCCAGTACGGGTTGTCGTGCGGCAGGTGGCCGCTGACCCTGCCGTACATGCCGAAGGTCGCGATCACGAAGCCGAAGACGAAGCTGAACAGCACGTTGGCCATCCGGAAGGCCAGGTGGTTCCAGCTGCTGTCGAGCGCCATCAGCCCGACGAAGCCGGCGATGACGAAGATCGCGCCGACGATCATGTTGAGCCAGGAGGCGAAGTTGCCGCCGACCACGGCACCGATCATCAGGATCGCGCCGAACACGATCGAGAGCACACCGAGCGCGCCGTTGCTGGACATGCCGGCGACGTTCGTGCCGTGGGTGGAGAGGTAACCGGGGTCACCGGCCAACCCGAAGCAGCCCCAGATCAACAGGAGCAGACCGCAGAGGCCCGCACCGTAGCGGTAGACCTGGGCGAGCCGGTGGTCGGTGGGGAGTTCGTCCTTCAGTCTCATGGCAACCTCCACGTGGGAGCGGAGCGGACGAGAGGGCCCGTCGTGCACGACCGGTCCGTTGTGCACTACCGGTCCACGGTACGCCCACCGGGGCCACCCCCGCCCGTCCGCACTCCGGAGCCCGGCCGCACCCCCGACACCCGACGCAGCACGGGCCCTTCCTGGCATGCTTCGGCCAATTCCGCTCCGCAGCAGCGCCATCGGCACCAGGTAGGCGTAGCGTCACCAACTGCACACGGAACGACGCGGCGCACCACCCTGCCCGTCCTCGTACCCGGCAGAGCGCCGCCTGGCTCCCGCTCCGGCCGCCGCAGCCCGGCCGCCGGGGTCCGACGACTGGAGGGCACTGCATATGTGCGGCATAGCCGGCTGGGTGGCATTCGACCAGGACCTGACGGAGCAGCGCGAGGTGCTGGCGGCGATGACCGGGACGATGGCCTGCCGCGGCCCCGACGCGGGCGGGGTGCAGCTGACCGCGCACGCCGCGCTCGGCCACCGCCGGCTCGCGGTGATCGACATCGAGGGCGGCGCGCAGCCGATGACGGTGGAGCGGGAGGGGCGGCTGCTGGCCTCCCTCACCTACAGCGGCGAGGTCTACAACCACGTGGAACTGCGCGCCGAGCTGGAGTCGCACGGCCACCGGTTCCGCACCCGCAGCGACACCGAGGTGGTGCTGCAGGCCTACCTGCGCTGGGGGCCCGGCTTCGTCGAGCGGCTCAACGGCATGTTCGCCTTCGCGCTCTGGGACGCCCGCACCGAGGAGCTGCTGCTGGTCCGCGACCGGATGGGCGTCAAGCCGCTCTACTACTACCGCACCGACGACGGCGTGCTGTTCGGCTCCGAGCCGAAGGCGATCCTGGCCCACCCGTGGGTGGAACCGGTGGTCGGCCTGGACGGGCTGCGCGAGGTGCTCGCCATGGTCAAGACGCCGGGGCAGGCGATCTACCGGGGCATGGCCGAGGTGCGCCCCGGCCACGTCCTGCGGATCCGCCGCGAGGGCCTGAGCGACCGTCAGTACTGGGCGCTGGAGGCCCAGGAGCACACCGACGACCTGCCCACCACCATCGCCACCGTGCGCGACCTGCTGGACGACATCGTGCGCCGCCAGCTGATCTCGGACGTGCCGCTCTGCTCGCTGCTCTCCGGCGGCCTGGACTCCAGCACCATCACGGCGCTGGCCGCGCGCGGCCTGGCGGACACCGGTGCGGGGCCGGTGCGCTCGTTCTCGGTGGACTTCACGGGGCAGGCGGAGAACTTCCTGCCGGACGACCTGCGGGCCACCCCCGACACCCCCTTCGCGCACCTGCTGGCCCGGCACGTGCAGGCCGACCACAGTGACATCGTGCTGGACGCCGCCGCGCTGATCGACCCCGTGCACCGGGCCGCGGTGCTGCGCGCGAGCGACCTGCCGACCGGCTTCGGCGACATGGACACCTCGCTCTACCTGCTCTTCCGGGCGATCCGCCGGCACTCCACGGTGGCGCTGTCCGGTGAGTCCGCGGACGAGGTGTTCGGCGGCTACCCGTGGTTCCACGAGCGGGAGGCGGTGTACGGCGACACCTTCCCCTGGCACGCGGCCGGGGTGGCCCGCCGGCTCGGCGGGCGCGGCACCGCCGCGCGCGAGAGCCTGCTCGACCCGGACCTGATCGCCCGGCTGGACCTGGCGGCCTACGTGGCCGACAGCTACGCGACCGCGCTCGCCGAGGTGCCGCACCTGCCCGCGGCCGATCCGCACGAGCGACGGATGCGCGAGGTCTGCCACCTGCACCTGACCCGGTTCGTACGGATCCTGCTGGACCGCAAGGACCGGATGAGCATGGCCAGCGGCCTGGAGGTGCGGGTGCCGTTCTGCGACCACCGCCTGGTGAGCTAAGTCTTCAACACCCCGTGGGCGATGAAGACCTTCGACGGCCGGGAGAAGAGCCTGCTGCGGGCGGCCGCCCGGGACGTGCTGCCGAAGGAGATCGTGGACCGGGTGAAGAGCCCCTACCCGAGCACCCAGGACCCGAACTACCCGCTGGCGCTGCGGGCGGCGCTGACCGAGCTGGCCGGTGACCCCAAGGCGCCGGGACAGGCGCTGGCCGATCCGGCGGCGGTGGCGGCGGCGCTCTCCCCGGAGCGCGATCCGCAGGCGGCCCGGCCGGCCACCGAGGTACTGCTGACGCTGGACGGGTGGCTGCGCGCCTACCCGGTCTCGCTGCGGCTGTGAGCCGGTGCGCCCCCGCTCAGCGGGGGTACTCGTCCTCGTCGACCGGGACGGGACGGCGCTGCTCGACGGCGTCGCCCTCGTCGGCGGCGGCGTTCAGCGGCAGCTCGGCGGGCGAGGGCAGCTCCTCGTCGGTCTCGGACTCCGGGTCCTCCGGGTCCAGCGACTCGACGGCGAATTCGGCGGCGTTGTCGGTCATGACCTCACCCCTTGCTGCTGCGGGGCGCCGGCGGCCCCTGCTGTCTCCAACACTTACCCGACCGGCGGCCTCCCACTCGGCACCCGCCGCACGGGTCGGCGTGTTGCGGGACCGGCCCCCCGAGCCGGTCCCGCACCTTCCTCGGCCCGCCTCCGGCGAGGTCGGCCGAGGCGCCGGGTGACCGGGAGCGGCGCCGGTCACCCGGCGCTGCTCCCGAGCGGCTACCGGATCCAGGTGGTGTCACGACCGTGCAAGGCGAGCCCCGCGGCGGTGGAGCGATCGGTGGACGGCGTGGCGGAGGACGGCTGGGTGGCCATCGGCGGTTCCTTCCCTGGTACGGCGGGCGTACGCCCGCGCAGACCGGCTGGGCTGGTGCCCTCCCCTGTCAGGCACCAGCCCGGCCGGGCTCGGTTGTCCTGAGCCTGCCGGAGGCCGCTCACGGCCGGGTAATATCCGGATAATGGACCATCAACAAGGGACCCTCGACGGCCGTGCGCCCGTTCCGGCACAGCCGGGATCCCGCCTGCGGTTCGGCCTGCTGGGGCCGCTGATGATCCAGGACGCGGCGGGCAGCGCGCTGCCGCTCAGCTCCCCCAAGGCCCGGGCGCTGCTGGCGATGCTGCTGCTGGAGCCGAACCAGGCCGTCTCCCGCGACCGGCTGACGGCCGCGCTGTGGGGCGAACACCCGCCGGCCACCGCGCCCACCTCGCTCAACAACCACGTGGTCCAGCTGCGCCGGCTGCTCGGCACCGGCGGCCAGGGCAGGCTGCGCACCGTTGCCCCCGGCTACCTGCTCCAGGTCGACTGCGAGGAGCTGGACAGCGAGCTGTTCACCGCCCACCTGGAGGCGGCCAGGGCCGCCCACCAAGGCGGTGACTGGCAGAGCGTCAGCTACCGCGCCGGTGCCGCGCTCGCGCTGTGGCGCGGCGCTCCGCTGACCGACCTGCCGAATCTGGCCGAGGAGGTCCTCCCCTATACCCAGCGGCTCCAGGAGCTGCGGCTCCAGGGGCTGGAGTGGTTCATGGACGCCGAGTTGGAACTCGGCCACCCGCACGGGCTGATCCCGGAGCTGAACCGGCTGACCGCCGGCCACCCGCTGCGCGAGTCCTTCCACCGTCAGCTGATGCTGGCGCTGCACCGCACCGACCAGCGCGCCGAGGCCCTGGCGGTGTACCGGCGGCTGCGCCGCACCCTGATCGAGGAGCTGGGCATCGAGCCGGGGCCCAGTGTGCGGGCCGCGCACCAGGAGGTGCTGCGGGCCGAGACCGGCGCACAGCACCGCGTGCACCGGCCGCCGGCCCCGGGCGGCACGGCGCCGGGCGGCGAGGCCGCCGCGGCGGACACTCCCGACGCACCGCCGACGGTGGCCGCCGGCGCGGGCCTGCCGCGCGACGTGGCCGGCTTCACCGGGCGCGCCGAGGAGCTGGAGCGGCTGCTCGACGCCTGCCGGGCGGGCAACGCGGACGGCCAGGTGGTCGGCATCCACGCGGTGGACGGCATGCCGGGGGTGGGCAAGAGCGCGCTGGCGATCCACGCCGCGCACCGGCTGGCCGCCGACTTCCCCGACGGGCAGATCTTCCTGCCGCTGCACGCCCACACCCCCGGCACCCCCGCCGTGGAGCCCGCCGACGCGCTCGCCGCGCTGCTGCTCACCATCGGCGTCTCGCCCCAGCAGATCCCGCCGGCCCTGGACGCCCGGGCCAACCTGTGGCGCAGCCGGCTGGCCGGGCGGCGGATGCTGCTGCTGCTGGACGACGCCCGCAGCAGCGAGCAGATCCGCCCGCTGATGCCCGGCACCCCGGGCAGCCTGGTGCTGGTCACCAGCCGGCGCCGGCTGCCCGCGCTCGGCGACGCGGTGCCGGTGACCCTGAACGTGCTCTCACCGCGGGAGGCCGCCGCGCTCTTCACCGCCACCGCGGGGCGGGCCGACCTGGCCCCGGACCAGCCGGCGGTGATCGAGCTGGTCCGGCTCTGCGGCTACCTGCCGCTGGCCATCCACCTGACCGCCGCCCGGCTGCGCCACCGCCCCGCCTGGTCGGTGGACGACCTGGTGCCGGACCTGGCCGCGGCGGCCGGGCGACTGGGCGCGCTGAGCGCCGAGGACGTCTCGGTGGCCGCCGCCTTCGACCTCTCCTACCGCGACCTGACGCACCGCCAGCGTCGGCTCTTCCGCCGGCTCGGCCTCTACCCGGGCGACGACTTCGACGCCCGGGCCGCCGCCGCGCTCGACGACAGCGATCCGCCCACCACCCGCCGCCTGCTGGAGGAGCTGGAGGACCACCACCTGGTGGACGAGCCGGTGCGCGGCCGGTACCGGATGCACGACCTGATCCGCGAGCACGCCAGGGCGCTGAGCGCCGAGGACGACGCGGCGGTGCGGCACGCCGCGGTGGCCCGGCTGCTGGACTCCTACCTGGCGATCGCCACCGCGGCCGCGCGGCACCCGGCGGTCCGCCACCTGGCCGGCCCCGGCGGCGTCGAGCCGGCCACCGAGGAGGAGGCCCGCGCCTGGCTGCGCAACGAGCGCGGCAACCTGGGGGCCGCGGTCGAGTACGCGGCGGCCCACGGCCACCCGCAGCACGCGGTGCAGCTGCCGGCCGCGCTGCACGACTTCCTGCGCTCGCAGGGCCAGTGGAGCCAGGCCCGGGTGCTGCACCGGATCGCGCTGGAGGCCGCGCGGCGCACCGGCGACCGGCTCGGCGAGGCCGCGGCCCTGACCCACCTGGGCACCTTCCAGCGGCTGACCGGCGAGCACGAGGCGGGCGCCGAGCACCTGCGCCAGGCGCTGGAGCTGTACCGGGCGCTCGGTGCGCCGAGCGGGCAGGCCGCCGCCCTGATCCAGCTGGGCGCGATGGAGCGCACCTTCGGCGACAACCTCCGCGCCCGGGAGTACTTCGCCCAGGCGCTGGCGCTGGCCCAGGGGGTGGGCGACCGGCCCGGTGAGGCGGAGGCGCTCAGCCAGCTGGGCATCCTGGGCCGGATCACCGGCGGGTACGCCGAGGCCACCGAGCAGGCGAGCCGGGCACTGGCGCTCTTCCGCGAGCTGGGCAACCGCACCGGGCAGACCGCCGCGCTCAGCGAGCTGAGCCTGATCCAGCAGCTGACCGGCGACCTGGCCGCCGCCGAGGACAGCCTGCGCGAGGCGCTGGAGCTGTGCCGGGCCCGCGACGACCGGCCCGGTGAGGCCTACGCGCTGGCCAGCCTGGGCTCGCTGCAGCAGCTGACCGGCCGTTACCAGGAGGCCGAGCGGACCCACCGGCAGGCGCTGACCCTCTACCAGGGCCTGGGCAACCGGATCGGGCACGCCAACGCGCTGATGGCGCTGGGCGCGGTGCGGCTGGTGACCGGCCAGTACCAGGCGGCCGAGCAGGACCTCCAGCGGGCCAGCCTGATGTACCACGAGCTGGACGAGGCACGCGGGCGGATGAACACCATCGCCTACCTCGGCGTCCTGCAGCAGGCCACCGGCCGGCACGAGGCGGCCGCGGTGAACCTGCGCCGGGCGCTCGGGCTCTACCAGGACCAGGGCGACCTGCTGGGCGAGTCCCGGGTGCTCGCCTACCTGGGCGACGCGCTGCTCTCCACCGGCGACCCGGTGGCCGCGGCCCAGCACCTGCGCCGGGCGCTGGCGCTGTGCCAGGAGCGCGGCGACCAGGCCGGCCAGGCGGAGGTGCACAACCTGCTCGGCCGCCTGCTGACCTGGACCGGCGAGGACGACCAGGCACAGGGCGAGTTCGCCACCGCGCTGCCGCTGGCACGCAGCGCCGGCTCCCCGCTGGAGGAGACCCGCGCGCTGACCGGCCTGGGCAGCGGCGACCTGCGGGCCGGGCGGACCACCGAGGGGCTGGCCCGGCTCTGCCAGGCGCTGACGCTGGCCCGCCGCCTGGGCGTGCCGGAGGCGGCCGGGATCGAGGCGGCCCTGGCCGACAGCCGCCCGGCCAGCGCGGCGGCCAGCTGACCGGCTAACGAGAGCGGCCCTGCGAGCCGCGACGCCCCCTCAGCCCGCTGGCGCAGCAGCGCTTGCGGGCCCTGCGGTGGCTGGCAGGCTGGAGGTCCGGTCGGCGGCGAGGAGAACGCGGTGAGCTACGCCCACTGGTCGATGCGAGTGGTGGCCTTCCTGATCGACGTCCTGGCCTGCGGGGCGCCGAACATCATCGCCGGGGTGTTCGACCCCGGCCATGCCGGCCTCCAGATCGGGCTCGGTGTGCTCTCGCTGCTGCTGTTCGCCTACGACCGCTGGTACCTGGCCGGGCGCACCGGCCAGAGCTGGGGCAAGCGCCTGATGGACCTGCGGCTGATCCGGCTGGACGGCACCGAGCCGGTCGGCGTGCTGCGCGCCTTCCTGCGCGACCTGGCGCACCTGCTGGACTCGATCCCCTGCTACCTGGGCTGGTTCTGGCCGCTCTGGGACCGCCGGCGCCAGACCTTCGCCGACAAGCTCGCCGCCACCGGGGTCCTCGCCGCCGAGGAGTAGGCCCGGCCGGCGGCACCAGGATCAGCCCAGCATCCTGACGCTGATCCCGGGCGTCCAGTCGACGTACTCCACCTCGCTGCCGTCCGCGTGCCGGACGAAGAGGTAGCGGCCGGTGACGCTGGTCAGCTCGAAGGCGCCGTGGCTCGCCAGGGTGGCCCGCACCGCCGCCAGGTCGTCCACCATCACGGCAGCCGCGACAGCCGGGCCCGGCGCGGGCCCGGGGCCCGTGCCGGGCCCGGCGCGGGCCCGGCACGGGCCGACCGTGACCCGGCGGCGAACTCTCGGCGAACATCCGATGGCGCCGTGCTTGGGCCGCCTGGACCATGGCAGGCCGCGGGTGCCGGGGGCGGTGCGGGGGCGCATAAGGTGCGGGCTAATCGCACGCTGATCGAACGGAGTCCCCCACGTGTCCAGCCTCTGGCCCGCCGGCCCGCGCCGCGTCCTGGTCGTCGGCATCGACGGCGTCCGCCTCGACCTGCTGCCGGAGCTGCACACCCCGCACCTGGACGCGGTCGCGGCGGCCGGGTTCCTGGCCCCCGTCGAGGTCGACGAGGCCACGCCCACGATGTCCGGGCCGTGCTGGGCGACCATCGCCACCGGCGTCACGGTGGCCAAGCACGGCGTGTTCGGCAACCACCTCGGCGGCAACCGGCTGGACGTCTTCCCGGACTTCACCACCCGGCTGGCCGCCGTGCACCGGCGCCGGACCTTCGCGGTGGGCGGCTGGGAGCCGCTCTTCCTGGCCCGCCAGGGCGGTCCGCTGTTCGCCGCCCCGGGCCGGCTCGCCTACATCGCCCCGCTGGCCGACACCCCCGAGGACTGGGAGGTCTGCGACGAGCGGGCCACCGCCGAGGCCGTCACCGTGCTGACCGGCGACGACGACCCGCAGGCGAGCTTCGTCTACCTGGGCGCGGTGGACGAGACCGCGCACTTCCTGGGCTGCGGCGAGGAGTACCGGCGCTCGATCGAGACCGCCGACGCCCGGCTCGGCCGGCTGCTGGCCGCGCTGCGGGCCCGGCCCGGCCACGCCGAGGAGGAGTGGACCGTGATCGTGGTTACCGACCACGGCCACGTCGAGCAGGGCGGCCACGGCGGGCGCAGCACGCTGGAGCGCACCGCCTGGGTGGCCGCCTGCGGTCCGGGCCTGGCGCCCGGCGGTGAGGTGCTGCCGGTGCGCCACGTGGACGTGGCCGCGCACGTCTACGCGGCGCTCTCGATCGTCCCCGACCCGCACTGGACGCTGGACGGCCGGCCGTTCACCCCGGTCGGCGTTCCGCAGCCGGCCGCCGCCTCCTCCTGAGGGCGTGGCTCAGAGCGCCTTGACCAGCCGCTCGAAGGCGAGGTCGGGGCGCTTGGGCACCCCGAAGCGCTCCTCGCCGTAGGGGAACGGCGAGAGTTCGCCGGTGCGGGTGTAGCCCCGCCGCTCGTACCAGGCGATCAGGTCGGCGCGCTGCACGATCACCGTCATCTCCAGCTCGCCCGCACCCCACTCCTCGCGCGCGAACCGCTCGGCCTCGGCCAGCACCGCCCGGCCCACGCCGCCGCCCTGCCGGGCCGGGCGGACCGAGAACATGCCGAAGTAGGCGCCGCCCGGCCGGCGCTCGACCGTGCAGCAGGCGAGCAGCTCGCCGTCGCCGGAGCGCTCGGCCAGCAGCACCCGGGTGCCGGGGCGGGCCAGCGTCTCGGCGACCGCCGCCTCGTCGGTGCGCCGCCCGTCCAGCAGGTCCGCCTCGGTGGTCCAGCCGGACCGGCTGGCCTCGCCCCGGTAGGCGGACTCCACCAGCTCGACCAGCGCGGAGATGTCGCGCTCGGTCGCGGTGCGGAAGACCAGCTCGGCAGCAGTGGACACATCTACTCCAAACGGCAGAGGGGCGTCCTGGCATGGTGCCACGACGACACCCCGGACGGGCCAGTGGAGCACCTGGTTCGGTCGACCAGGGGTGAGGATGAGACGGTCCGTGTCCCTCCGGTCACCTGGAGCGCTGAACGTATGCACGCACGCGTCTTCGCCATCGTCACCGCGTTCCTGCTCGGGGCGCTGGGCCTCGGCGCCCTGGCCGTGACGGACTGGGTGCCCGGCGCCGCCACGGCCGGCGGCCGGGTCGCGCCCGCGGTGGCCGGTGCGGTGGTGGCCGGCGGGGCGGGCGCCTCGGCCTCCCCCACCGGCGACCCGGCCGTGTGGACCCGCAGCACACTGCGCAACAAGCTGATGACCGAGATGGCCGCCACCGATCCTGGCGTGGCACTGGCCGACCTGGACAAGATCACCAAGGCGAAGCCCTACACCGTCCGGTTCTGCCACCCGATCGCGCACGAGCTGGGCCACACGGCCGTCAAGCGGTACAACTACGACTTCGCCAAGGTGCTCTCGTTCCCGCACGACACCTGCGCCTCCGGATACCTGCACGGCGCGGTCGAGGAGATGCTGGCGGCCTCCAGCGATCCGGGCACCGACCTGCTCAAGCTCTGCCAGCCGCAGATGAGCGGGCCGTGCGTGCACGGCACCGGCCACGGCACGATGTTCGTGACCAAGCAGAACGTGGCCGCCGCCCGCGACCTGTGCAGCAAGTACGCCTCGCAGAGCCGGATCATCACCTGCTCCGAGGGCCTGTTCATGCAGCTCTTCGGCCCCGACGAGGAGGACGAGAACGCCAAGGCCAACCTGCCCGCCGACAAGCTGGCCAGTGAGCCGCTCTACCCCTGCCCCGAGCAGCCGGCGCTCTTCCAGTCGGCCTGCTACTTCTACGCGCCGACCTACTTCCTCTCCTCGCACGACTACCCCGACCACCCCGAGGTCTACGCCCAAGCGCTCAAGTGGTGCCTGAACGCGCAGGCCACCGGCGGGGCCGGCGACTGCAGCCGGGGCGTCGGCTCGCGGACCATGAAGTACAACCTGGACCGCGAGGACTGGGTCGGCCAGCAGTGCGCGAGCGCGGCCGACGCCTGGCAGCGCAAGTCCTGCGTGGACGGCATGGTCAGCTACTACACGGTCAACTACACCGACGCCGGGGCGGCGGGCCGGCTCTGCGCCAAGCTGACCAACGAGGAGATCGCCCGGGACTGCCGCTCCTCGGCCCGGCTCTCCGGCTCGCTGGACTGAGCCCCGGCTCCCTCTCCCTGCGGCCCCCCGAGCCAGCTGCCCGGGGGGCCGCCGTAGCATCGGCACCATGTCCGAGCTGCCCTTTCGCGAAGCCGCCCGCGCCACCGCCGACCTGGTCGCCGACTACCTGGCCGCGGTGCCGCAGGGCCCGGTCTGGCAGCCGATGGACCCCGCCGCCCGGGCCCGCCTGCTGGACGCCCCGCTGCCGCGCACCGGGCGCCCGCTGGAGGAGCTGCTGGCGGCCGTCGCCACCGAGGTGATGCCGGCGCCGATGGGCAACGGGCATCCACGCTTCTTCGGCTGGGTCAACTCCGCGCCGGCCCCGGCCGGGGTGCTGGCCGCCCTGGCGGCCGCCGCGATGAACCCGAGCTCGGCCGGGGGCGACCACGCGGACGTGCACCTGGAGCGCGCGGTGGTGCGCTGGACAGCCGAGCTGGTGGGCTTCCCGCACACCCCCGGCGCCGGTCTGCTCACCTCCGGCACCTCGATGGCCACCATCGTCTGCCTGGCCGCCGCGCGCGGCCGGGCCGCCGCCAGGATCGGCCACGACGTGCGGGCCGAGGGACTGTCCGGCCTGCCGCCGCTGGTCGGCTACGTCAGCGGCGAGACCCACTCCTGCGTGCGCAAGGCCGCCGAGCTGCTGGGACTGGGCAGCCGACAGCTGCGGGTGGTGGCCTCGGACGCCGAGGGCCGGCTGGACGTGACGGCGCTGCGCACGGCCGTGGCGGAGGACCGGGCCGCCGGGCGGCTGCCGTTCCTGGTGGCGGCCTCCTGCGGAACGGTCAACACCGGCGCCGTCGACCGCTTCGAGCCGATCGCCGACCTCTGCGCGGAGCAGGACCTGTGGCTGCACATCGACGGCGCGTACGGGGCCTTCGGGGTGCTCGACCCGGCGATCGCGCACCGCTTCGCCGGAATGGACCGGGCCGACTCGCTCGCCCTGGACCCGCACAAGTGGCTGGGCGTGCCGGTGGACTGCGGCTGCGCGCTGGTGCGCGACGCCGGCCAGCTGCGCGAGACCTTCAGCCTGGTGCCCTCCTACCTGCGCGACGAGGAGGCCGGCGGGCTCGGCTGGTTCTCCGAGTACGGCACCGAGCAGACCCGACCGTTCCGCTCGCTCAAGGTCTGGGCCACCATCGCGCACCGCGGCCGGGACGGTCTGGCCGCCGACATCGCGCACTGCACCCGGCTGGCCCGCCGGCTGGGCGAGCTCATCGAGGCGGACCCGGGCCTGGAGCTGCTCGCGCCGGTGGAGACCTCGATCGTGGCCTTCCGGGCCCGTCCCGCCGGCCTGTCGCCGAGCGGGCTGAACGCGCTCAACCAGGCGCTGCCGCTCGCGGTGCAGCGCGGCGGGCGGGCCTTCGTCACCGGCACCGTGCTGGGCGGCCGGGAGGCGCTGCGCGCGTGCCTGCTGAACGCCACGACGACGGAGGCGGACCTCGCGGTGCTGCTGGACGAAGTCCGCACGGCGGTGGGCGAGCTGACGGGTCAACAGCTGTCGGATTCGGCGACGAGCTGACGATATGACGGCCGGATGTGACAAGAACCCGTCGCGAAACGGCCCACTACCCGGCGGTAACCGGGCGGTTGTCGGAGCGACCCGGTAGACATTTACCGCGCGGTCATAACAGATTCGTGATCGCGAAACACCAGCCCGTCATGGTGGGGAACATGACTCAATCGCCGATTCCTGCCCAGCCCGACCAGACCGCCGCGGTGCGGCTCTCGCGACGCCGGCGCCGCCGGGCCGGTGCCGAGCGCTGGCGCCGCCAGACCGTGGAGCTCGCGGCGGTCTTCGTCGCGGTGGCCACCGCCGACCTGGTCGCCAACGTGGTGGTGCACGGCCACGACGGCCCGGTGCTGCTGGCCGCCTCGGCCGTGGCACTGCTGGCCACGGCCGTGTTCCACAGCTGGTGGGCACAGCGCCATCCGCACGGGCCACCGGGCCCGGGGTCGCCCGGTACCGACCCGCTCGCCGCCCCGTCGCCCGACGCGGGCGCGCCGGACGAGCGGGCGGCGGGGGCGACCACGCTGTGGCGGCTGCGCACCACCGTCTCGGAGGCGCCGGGCACCCTGGCCACCCTCTGCGCGGCGCTGGCCGAGCTGCGGATCAGCATCATCTCGCTGCAGACCCACCCGCTGCCGGAGGCGACCGTGGACGAGTTCCTGCTGCGCGCCCCGCGCTCGCTGCCGCGCCCGGTGCTGACCGAGGCGGTGGCCCGCGCCGGCGGCCGGGAGATCTGGACCGAGCCGGCCGACGCCCACGACCTGGTGGACCTGCCGACCCAGATGCTGGCGCTGGCCACCAGGACGGCGCTGGACACCGCCGAGCTGCCGGTCGCGCTGCGCCAGCTGTTCGGGCAGATCACCATCCGGCAGACCCCGGCCAAGGGCGGCGAACCGGCCGCGCCGAGCCTGGCGGGCCCGCTGATGCGGCTGGCCACGCCCAGCGGCGGACTGATCGAGCTCTCCCGCCCGCACCTGCCGTTCACGCCCACCGAGTTCGCCAGGGCCAAGGCGCTGGTCGAACTGGACACCCGGCTCGGCCCCCGGGTGCCCAAGGTCGAGGACCACCTCAGCCCCTCGGCCGGCCCCGAGCTGACGGTGCGTCGCGCCACCCCCGACGACAAGGCCGCGGCCCTCGCCCTGCACCGGCGCTGCTCGCCGGCCACCCTGCGCCAGCGGTACCACGGCCCGGTGAGCGACGCCGACCGCTACCTCAACCACCTGCTCGACCCGCGGCACGGCCAGATGCTGACCGTGCAGGCCCCGGACGGCAGCCTGGTGGCGCTCGCCCACCTGATGTGGGACGACGACAGCGCGGAGCTGGCCGTGCTGGTGGAGGACCAGTGGCAGCGCCGCGGCCTGGGCCTGGACCTGCTGCGCCGGATGGCGGCGCTGGCCGCCGAGGCCGGGGTGGCCACCGTCTACGCGGTCGCCCAGGCCGGCAACACCGCGCTGATCGGCGCGATGCAGCGGCTCGCACTCCCGCTCGACTACCAGGTCTCGGAGGGCACCCTGGTGATCACCGCCCACCTGGCGGGGGCGGCGCAGCGGCTGCCGAGCCCGTGGCCCGCGGCGCCGGGCGGGCACTGACCAGCCGGAACCGGCCCTCCGCCGGGCCCGGCGGAGGAACCGCGGGAGCGTTCCAGGAGGGGCGCGAGGTCCCACCGGGCTGGCGGGGGCGGCGTTTACGCCGGTCGAGGGCCCGTCAGGAGCCGGACCTCGCACGTCTTGATGGGCCCCGTGGCTGGGTCCGCTCCCGGGGAGCCGTTAGGCTGACTCCGTCCCCACCGCCCTGGGGCCCGTACGAGGTCAGAGGGGGGTCGTCAGCCAAGAGGAGGAACCCCTGAGCATGTCAGGCACCGGATCGGAGGCCGCGGCCACCGGCGCGCGCGACTCCTCACTGCCCGCCCGCTCCAAGTTCGCCGTCACCGCGGGCAAGATGGCGGGCGCCGTCTCCCGCGCGGCCGGCCGCGGCAGCGGTTCGGTGATCGGCGGCAAGGTCGCCCTCAAGCTGGACCCTGACCTGCTGGCCCGGCTCGCGGACCACCTGGACGTGGTACTGGTCTCCGCCACCAACGGCAAGACCACCACGACCCGGCTGATCGCCGAGGCGCTGCGCGCCGCGGGCCCGGTGGTCTCCAACGCGCTGGGCGCCAACATGCCCGCCGGCATCACCGCCGCGCTGGCCGGCGGCTCCGACGCCCGCTACGGCGTGATCGAGGTCGACGAGAAGTACCTGGCGGGCGTCGCCAGGGACACCAGCCCCAAGGCCATAGCGCTGCTGAACCTCTCGCGCGACCAGCTGGACCGCGCCGCGGAGACCCGCATGCTGGCCGAGAAGTGGCGCGAGGGCCTGCAGGGCACCGAGGCCGTGATCATCGCCAACGCGGACGACCCGCTGGTGACCTGGGCCGCCTCCTCCTGCCAGCGGGTGGTCTGGGTGGCCGCCGGTCAGGCCTGGAAGGAGGACGCCTGGTCCTGCCCGTCCTGCGGTGGCGTGATGCAGCGCCCCGGCGACGACTGGTACTGCCAGGAGTGCGGCTTCCGCCGCCCGCAGCCGCACTGGGCGCTGCAGGGCAGCCACGTGATCGACCCGAACGGTGCCGCCTGGCCGATCCAGCTGCAGCTGCCCGGACGCGCGAACCTGGCCAACGCCACCAGCTCGGCGGCGGTGGCCGCGGTCTTCGGCGTCCCGCCGCAGACCGCGCTGGAGCGGATGCAGTCGGTGGCCGCCGTGGCGGGCCGCTACGACGTGGTCAACTACCAGGGCCGCGACGTGCGCCTGCTGCTCGCCAAGAACCCGGCGGGCTGGCTGGAGACCTTCTCGCTGATCGACGGCCCGCCCGCGCCGGTGATCCTCTCGGTGAACGCGATGGACGCGGACGGCACCGACACCTCCTGGCTGTGGGACGTGGACTACGAGCGGCTGCACGGCCACCCGGTCTTCGTGATGGGCCAGCGCCGGCTCGACCTCGCCGTCCGCCTGGAGGTGGCCGGCCTGCAGTTCCACGTGGTGGAGTCGCTCGAGGAGGCGGTCCGGATGGCGCCGCCCGGCCGGATCGAGGCGATCGCCAACTACACGGCGTTCCAGCAGCTGCGCAAGGTGGTGGCCGGCTCGTGAGCACCCCGCCGCAGTACCCCGGACAGCAGCCCTACCCCGGGCAGCCGCAGCACCCGGGCCAGCCGCAGCACCCCGGCTACCCGGGACAGCCCGGACCGGGGCAGGCACCGCAGCCCGGCTACCCGCCGGTGCAGCCGCAGCACCCCGGGCAGCCGCAGCACCCGGGCCAGCCGCAGCACCCCGGCTACCCGGGACAGCCCGGACCGGGGCAGGCACCGCAGCCCGGCTACCCGGGGCAGGGGCAGCAGCCCGCGCCCGGCTACCCGCCGGCCGGCCCGCCGCAGCACCCGGGGCAGCCGCAGCACCCCGGGTACCCGCAGCCCGGTGGCCACCAGCAGGCCGGTCACCAGCCGCCGCCCGGGTACCCCGCCCAGCAGCAGCCGGGCCGGCCCGCGCCGCAGGCCGGGCAGCCGACCGGACAGCCGCAGCACCCCGGGCAGCCCGGGCAGCAGCGGCCCGACCAGCAGCACCATGGAAGGCCTTCGAGGATGAGCGACAGCAGCCTGCGGCTGGTCTGGGTCTACCCGGACCTGCTCAGCACCTACGGCGACCGCGGCAACGCGCTCGTCGTCGAGCGCCGGGCCCGCCAGCGCGGGCTGAACGTCGAGCGCATCGACGTCCGCTCCGACCAGCCGATCCCGACCAGCGGGGACATCTACCTGCTGGGCGGCGGCGAGGACCGCCCGCAGCGGCTCGCGGCCGAGCGGCTGCGCCAGGACTCGGGGCTGCCGCGCGCGGTGGACAACGGTGCGATCGTCTTCGCGGTCTGCGCGGGCTACCAGATCATCGGCCACGAGTTCATCAACGACCTGGGCCAGCGCGAGCCGGGTCTGGGCCTGCTGGACATCTGGTCCACCCGTGGCGAGGGCGCCCGCAGCGTCGGCGACGTGCTCGCCGAGCCGGACCAGCGGCTGGGCCTGCCCACCCTGACCGGATTCGAGAACCACCAGGGCGTCACGCACCTGGGCCAGGGCGTCAGCCCGCTCGCCCAGGTCACCGCCGGCGGTGGCAACGGCGACGGGAACGGCACCGAGGGCGCCTGGCGGGACACCGTCTTCGGCACCTACCTGCACGGTCCCGTGATGGCCCGCAACCCCGCGGTCGCGGACATGCTGATCAAGCTGGCGCTGGACGTCAACGCCCTCCCGCCGGCCGACACCACCTGGTACGACGCGCTGCGGGCCGAGCGGATCGCCGCCGCCCGCCAGCCCGCCTGACCACCGCCGCGCAGCACCGGTCCTCGCCCCACTGACGACGAGTCAGCGGGGCGGGGCCTCTCGCAGGAGAGGCCCCAGGTGAACGTTTCCGGGCCGCCGGGTGTCCAGCATCCGGCGAACCGAGCTTCCGCGTCGCGAAATTGCGACAATAAGCATTGTCGGATGCAACCCTCCTCGGCAGCCGGCTGCACACCTGCGCGGGCGCGCCGACGACGCCGCCCCCGTGCCTGCTCCCGCCCGGCCGGAGGTGGGGGCCGCTATGATCAGTTTCAGGGCATAATGTCCGATTCTGACCCCGCCCTTTCCACAAGGTGGTAGTCCGGCCGCCCGGTTCTTCCCCCAGCCTCGCGGCTGGGGGGTGCCCCCAGGAGTTGCGAAAGACATGCGTATTGGTGTGCTGACCAGCGGCGGCGACTGCCCCGGCCTGAACGCGGTGATCCGCTCCGTGGTCCACCGGGGGGTGGTCGACCACGGCGACGAGATCATCGGCTTCCAGGACGGGTGGCGCGGCCTCCTCGAAGGCGTCCACCGCCCGCTGACGCTGGACTCGGTCGGCGGCATCCTCGCCCAGGGCGGCACGATCCTGGGGTCCTCCCGGGTCCAGCCCAGTCATCTGCGCGACGGCGTGGAGCGGGCCAAGCGCTACTGCGCGGACCTCGGGATCGACGCGGTGATCCCGATCGGCGGTGAGGGCACGCTCAAGGCGGCCAAGCTGATGAGCGACGCCGGGCTGCCGGTGATCGGCGTCCCGAAGACCATCGACAACGACATCGCCTGCACCGACGTCACCTTCGGCTTCGACACCGCCGTCTCGGTGGCCACCGAGGCGCTGGACCGGCTGAAGACCACCGCCGAGTCGCACCAACGCGTGATGGTGGTCGAGGTGATGGGCCGGCACACCGGCTGGATCGCGCTCAACGCGGGCATGGCGGCCGGCGCGCACGCCATCGTGGTGCCGGAGCGCCCGTTCCACATCGACAAGCTCACCGAGGTGGTGCGCGAACGCTTCGAGCGGGGCAAGAAGTTCGCCATCGTGGTCTGCGCCGAGGGCGCCAAGCCCGAGCCCGGCACCATGCACTGGGAAGAGGGCAGCAAGGACATCTACGGCCACGAGCGCTTCACCGGCATCGCCACCCAGCTCTCCGGCGAGCTGGAGCACCGGCTGGGCAAGGAGGCCCGACCGGTGATCCTCGGCCACACCCAGCGCGGCGGCACCCCCACCGCGTACGACCGGGTGCTCGCCACCCGGTTCGGCTGGCACGCGGTGGAGGCCGCGCACAAGGGCGCCTTCGGCCACATCACCGCGCTGCACGGCACCCAGATCAACCTGGTGCCGCTGGCCGAGGCGGTCGCGGACCTGAAGACCGTGCCGGCCGAGCGCTACGTCGAGGCCGAGATGGTCATCTGACGAGCCATCGGCTCTGTGCACCACCCCCGTTGATGCCCCGCCCACCCGGCGGGGCATCAACGTTTCGCGGCTTTCGCCCGATTACGGTGGCCGGATGGAGATCATCGCCTACGGCGTGCAGGCCGACGAGCAACCGCTGCTGCGGGCGGCCTTCGACGACCGGCACGAACTGCGCACCCTGGCCGTCTTCCTCGACCACGACACCGCGCCGCTGGCCGCCGGCTACCCCGTGGTGTGCAGCAGCGTCAACGCCGAGCGGGCCGGCTCGCCGGGGTCGGGCTGGACTTCCCGCAGGTGCTGGTGACCTCCCACCAGGCGTACTTCACGCACACCGCGGTCGGCCAGATCATCGAGGCCACCCTGCGCAACGTGGACGACTTCGCGGCGGGGCGGACCAACGAGAACACGCTCGTCCCACGGCCCTGGCGAGGCAGTGTCCGGTACGGCGCGGTGTCCGGTACGGCGAGGGAACACGTGAGGGAGAGGAGCTCCGGTGCCGGCGAACGAGGGTGAGCGTCCCGAGGCCCGGCCGTCCGAGCTGCGGGTCGACGCACGGCGCAACCAGCAGCGGATCCTGCTCGCGGCGGCGCGGCTGCTGGCCGACGACCCCGCGGCGAGCATCCAGCGGATCGCCGACGAGGCCCGGGTGGCCCGCCCCACGGTGTACCGGCGCTACCCGACCCGGGAGGCCCTGGTGGAGGCGATCCAGAGCGAGGCCGTCGCCGAGTTCGGCCGCTCGATGGAGCAGGCGACCCTGCGGCTCGGCGACGCCGCCGAGGCCATCGGGCTGCTGGTCCACTCGCTGGCCGAGATCGGCGCCAAGTACCCGATCCTGTTCCAGGACGCCGACACCGCGCACCGGGCGGCCGGGCACCCGGGTGCGCAGGCCTCCGCCGGATCAGCGGCGGGAGCCGGACCCGGGCGCCCCGACACCACCGCCATCGTCGAGCAGTTCAACGCCCTGATCCTGCGCGGCCGGCGCGAGGGCACGGTGCGCGCCGACCTCGCCCCGGAGATCCTGCGGCACTCGCTGCTGGGTGCCCTCGCCGCTGGCCTGAAGCTGACCCGCACCAGTCCGCCCGGCACCCGGCTGACCGCCGCGCAGGTCGGCGCCCAGGTCGCCGCCATGCTCGTGGAGGGCCTGCGCCCGCGGGGGCGGTGAGAAGGTCCGAACCAGGGGGCGGTCGCAGTCCGCGGGCGGGGCGCCCGTAGGGTGGACCCGACGAAAATACGGACGAACCGGACCTGAGGCGGCGCCAGCCGTCCGCGGGGCACGAAGGAAAGCGGGACCGCCGATGGACGGTATGACAGGGATGCACCACCACATGGAGCTCGGGCCGTTCTCGCTCCACGCGGTGCTCACCTGGTCCCCGGACTGGCCGTTCCTGCTCGGCAGCCTGCTGGCGTTCGGCCTGTACCTGACCGGGGTGGTCCGGCTGCTGCGGCGCGGCGACCGGTGGCCGATCGGGCGGCTGGTGGCCTTCACCTTCGGCGTGCTGACCATCGTCGCGATCACCTGCTCTGGGCTGAACGACTACGGCATGGTGCTGTTCAGCGCACACATGATCCAGCACATGGTGCTCAGCATGCTGTCGCCGATCCTGCTGCTGCTCGGCGCGCCGATCACGCTCGCGCTGCGCTCGCTGCGCCCGGCGGGCAAGGGGCGACCGCGCGGGGCGCGCGAGCTGCTGGTGGCGCTGCTGCACAGCCGGTACGTCCGGGTGATCTCGCACCCGGCCTTCACCATCCCGCTCTTCATCGCGAGCCTGTACGGGCTCTACTTCACCCCGCTGTTCGACACCCTGATGCAGTCGCGGATCGGGCATCTGGGGATGATGGTCCACTTCCTCGGGGTCGGCCTGCTCTTCTTCTGGCCGATCATGGGCGTGGACCCGGGCCCGCACCGGCCCGGCCATGTGATGCGGATCATCGAGCTGTTCATGGGGATGCCGTTCCACGCCTTCTTCGGCGTCGCCGTGATGATGGCCACCACCCCGCTGGTGACCACCTTCAGCGCGGGCATGGCACCGCCCGGCACCGACCTGATGGCGGACCAGAAGCTGGCCGGCGGGATCACCTGGGCCTTCGGCGAGATCCCCACCGCCGTGGTGCTGATCGCGCTGGTGTTCCAGTGGGCCAAGTCCGAGCAGCGCCAGGCCACCCGCAAGGACCGGGCCGCCGAGCGGGACGGCGACGCCGAGCTGGTGGCCTACAACGCCTACCTGGCCTCGCTCGACAAGCGCGGCAACCGGCCGGCCCAGGCGGGCTGACCGCCCCCCACCAGGACCCGGGAGCCCCGTCCGCCGCCGTGGCGGACGGGGCTCCGTGCTCCCCCGGGCCCGCTGCCGCGCTTGGTGGCACGCTGGAAGGGGCTTGGGCAGGTGGTGATCGCAGATGACGGTCTTCTACGGCAGCAGGCAGCACGGGCGGACCTTCCGGGACCGGGCCGAGGCCGGGCGGCTGCTCGGCGAGCGGGTGCGGGCCTGGGGGGCGGACGACCCGATCGTGGTCGGGCTGCCCCGGGGCGGGGTGCCGGTCGCCCACCAGGTGGCCAAGGCACTCGGCGCGCCGCTCGACATCCTGGTGGTCCGCAAGATCGGCGCGCCCGGACAGCCGGAACTGGCGCTGGGCGCGGTCGGCGAGGGCGGCATCCGGCTCTTCAACCACGACATCGTCGCGGCGCTGGGGATCGGCCCCGCCCGCCTGGAGCAGCTGGCCGGGGCGACCGCCGCCGAGGTCGCCGAGCGCACCGAGCGGCTGCGCGGGCCGCTGCCGCCGCTGGACCCGGCCGGGCGGGCGGTCGTGGTGGTGGACGACGGGATCGCCACCGGCGCCACGGTGCGCGCCGCGCTCGCGGTGCTGCGCCGCCGGGAGGTGAGCGAGCTGCTGCTGGCCGTGCCGGTGACCGCGCCCGAGGCCTTGCGACTGCTCGGGCCGCTGGTGGACGACCTGGTCTGCCTGACCGCGCCGCCCTCGTTCCAGGCGGTCGGCCAGTACTACCTCGACTTCGACCAGACCAGCGACGAGGAGGTGCGCCGGCTGCTGGAGCAGGCCGCCGGTGACGCTGGGTAGCGACACCGGTGAGGCCAGCGGTTGTGGAGCGCCCGCACCGGTGTTTGAGTCTAGACGGCCGCGGTAGGCGGCCCTACGCGCGGGCCACAGGGCCACGCGCGGTTCGCGCGGGTACCGCGGAGCGCTGGTAACCGCGCACGGCAAGGAGGTCGTTTTCCATGTCCGAGTCAGCGGTCCCACCCACCACGAACAACGCGGGCGTCCCGGTCGAGAGCGACGCCGACTCCCTCACCGCGGGCCCGGTGGGCCCGATCCTGCTGCACGACCACTACCTGATCGAGAAGATGGCCCAGTTCAACCGCGAACGGGTGCCCGAGCGGGTGGTGCACGCCAAGGGCGGCGGCGCCTACGGCGTCTTCCAGGTGACCAACGACGTCAGCCGGTACACCAAGGCCGACCTGTTCCAGCCCGGCAAGAAGACCGAGCTGCTGATCCGGTTCTCCACCGTCGCCGGTGAACTCGGGACCCCCGACACCTGGCGCGACCCGCGCGGCTTCGCGGTGAAGTTCTACACCGAACAGGGGAACTACGACCTGGTCGGGAACAACACGCCGATCTTCTTCGTCCGCGACCCGATGAAGTTCCAGGACTTCATCCGCTCGCAGAAGCGCCGCCCGGACACCCACCTGCGCGACAACGACATGCAGTGGGACTTCTGGACGCTGAGCCCCGAGTCCGCACACATGGTCACCTGGCTGATGGGCGACCGGGGCATCCCGAAGACCTGGCGGAACATGAACGGCTACGGCTCGCACACCTTCCTGTGGGCCAACGCGGGCGGCGAGAAGTTCTGGATCAAGTACCACTTCAAGACCGACCAGGGCGTCGACTTCCTCACCCAGGAGGACGCCGACCTGCTGGCCGGGAAGGACCCGGACGCGCACCTGCGCGACCTGTACGGCGCGATCGAGCGCGGTGAGTTCCCGTCCTGGACGCTGCACGTCCAGGTGATGCCGTTCGACGAGGCGTGGAACTACCGCTTCAACCCCTTCGACCTGACCAAGGTGTGGCCGCACGGCGACTACCCGCTGATCGAGGTCGGGCGGATGACGCTCAACCGCAACCCGGAGAACTACCACGTCCACATCGAGCAGGCCGCGTTCGAGCCGTCCAACCTGGTGCCGGGCATCGGCGTCTCGCCGGACAAGATGCTGCTCGGGCGGATCTTCTCCTACCCCGACACCCACCGGTACCGGATCGGCCCGAACTACGCGCAGCTGCCGCCGAACCGGGCGCACGTGCCGGTGCACTCCTACGCCAAGGACGGGCCGATGCGCTTCGACGCCTCGCGCGCCGAGACGCCGTACGCGCCCAACTCCTACGGCGGGCCGGCCGCGGACCCCTCGATCTGGGGCGATCCGCTGGGCTGGGAGGTGGCCGGCAAGATGATCCGGGAGGCGTACCCGCCGCACGCGGAGGACGACGACTGGGGCCAGGCGGGCACCATGGTGCGCCACGTGCTGGACGACGCGGCGCGTGAGCGGCTGGTGTCGAACGTGGCCGGGCACCTGCTGAACGGGGTCTCGGAGCCGGTGCTGGAGCGGGCGTTCCAGTACTGGCGGCACATCGACAAGTCGATCGGCGACCGGATCGCGGCGGCGGTGCGCAGGTAGCGACGGCGCCCGGTGGCGCCCGTCCCGGCCGGCCGGTCGGGGCGGGCGCCGCTGCGCTGCCCGGGCTCCACCGCCGGTTCGCCGGTTCGGCGGCTTTCCTGGGCCGGCGGGCAATCCGCGGGGCGCGCGGCTCCGAAGTGGGGGCGTGAGGGGAATCGCATCCGGAAAGGTGGCGGGGTGAACAGGGTCGTCCAGCTCTCCAACCCGCAGCGCCGGGGGCCGGATCTGCCGGAGCTGGTGGCCAGGGTCGCCTTCGGTGACCAGGACGCCTTCGGGCGCCTGTACGACGCGGTGGCCGGGCCGGTGTTCGGGCTGGTCCGGCAGGTGCTGCGGGATCCGGCGCAGTCGGAGGAGGTGACGCAGGAGGTGATGCTGGAGGTCTGGCGCACCGCCGCGCGCTACCGGCCGGAGCGCGGCGAGGTGATGCCCTGGGTGCTGACCATGGCGCACCGGCGCGCGGTGGACCGGGTGCGCTCGGCGCAGGCGGCCAGCGACCGCGAGCAGCGGGTGGCCGCCCGGTCGCACACCCCGGTCTTCGACGAGGTCGCCGAACAGGTGGAGGGCCGGCTGGAGCGCGAGCAGGTGCGGCGCTGCCTGCGGTCGCTGACCGAGCTGCAGCGCGAGTCGGTCACCCTGGCCTACTACCGCGGCTACTCCTACCGGGAGGTGGCCGACATGCTCGGCGCGCCGCTGGGCACCATCAAGACCCGGATGCGCGACGGGCTGATCCGGCTGCGGGACTGCCTGGGGGTGGAGTCATGACGATCGCGGCGGACCTGCACACGCTGACCGGTGCCTACGCGGCCCACGCGCTGGACGAGGCAGAGCGCGATGCCTTCGAGCGGCACCTGGCCCAGTGCGAGCCGTGCGCGCTGGAGGTGCGGGAGTTCCGCACCACGCTGGCCCGGTTCGGCCTGGCCGAGGCCGTCCCGCCGCCGCCGGAGCTGCGGGCGCGGGTGCTGGCGGCCACCGCCGCCGTCCGCCAGTTGGCGCCGCTGACCTCGGCGCCCGGTGCGGGATCGGCCCGGCGCGGCCGGCTGGCGCGGCAGTGGGCCAAGCTCGCCCTCGCGGCCTCGCTGGCCGGGACGGCGGCACTGGGCGGCATCGCGTTCCAGCAGCACCAGGACGCGCGGCAGGCCGCGGTGCGGGCGGATGCGCTGCAGGAGCAGCAGGCCCGGCTGGCCGGGCTGCTCACCGCGCCGGATGCGCGCACCGCGACCGCGCACACGGGCTCCGGCGCGGGCACCGTGGTGTGGTCGCAGCAGCTGGACCAGGCGGGCTTCCTCGCCCAGGGGCTGCCGGCGCTGGTGCACGGCACGACCTACGAACTGTGGTTCGACGACGCCGGAACCATGCGCCCGGCGGGCCTGCTGGCGGCCTCCTCCGGCTCGCTGCTGCTCAGTGGGCCGGTCGGGCACGCGGCGGGGGTCGGCGTGACGGTCGAGCCGGCCGGCGGGTCGGCGCACCCCAGCGGGCAGCCGGTGCTGTTGTTGGCGTTCGGCTGACGCGACTCCCGTTCGGCTGCCGCCGCCGGTCACCCTCCCCCGATCGCGGGCCGGGTCCCTCCCCTCGCCGGGACGCGGCCCGTTCCGCTGTGCCGGGCTGTTTTCGGGCGCCTCGCTCTTCTCGGGCGCCGCGCTGTCCTCGGGCGCCGGACTGTCCTCGGGCGCTGCGCGGTCCTCGGCCGCCGCGCTGTTCTCGGCCGCCGGACCGGCGTCGGGTGCTGGACCGGCGGTCGGCTGCCGGGGCGGCCGCGGGTGCCCCGTTCGGAGCAATCCGTCCGGTGCGCCGCTCCGAAGAGAAGGTGAGCGCCGCCAGGGCGGGTCCGGGTCGTCGGACCGGCCCGCGCGAGGAGTGAAGGAGCACCCGTGACCGTGTCCGCAGCAGCGTGGGAGGCACCGGCGGAGCCCGTCCGCCGACCGGCCGGCGGGCCTCGCCGGGTGGCCGTGGTGGGCTCGGGCGTGGCCGGTCTGACCGCCGCCTTCCGGCTGCAGCGCGCGGGGGTGGCCGTGGACCTGTTCGAGGGCGAGGACCGGCTCGGCGGCCATGCCCACACCCAACGGGCGGTCGGGGCCGACGGCCGGGCGGTCGCCCTGGACACCGGGTTCCTGGTGCACAACGAGCGCACCTACCCGCACCTGGTCGCCCTCTTCGGTGAGCTCGGCGTGGCGACCAGGCCCAGCGACATGAGCATGTCGGTGCGGTGCGAGGGGTGCGGGCTGGAGTACGCGGGCGCGCGCGGAGCGGCGGGCCTGCTCGCCCGGCCGAGCGCCCTGCTGCGCGGGCGCTACCTGTGGCTGCTCGGCGAGGTGCCGCGGTTCCACCGCCGGGCCCGGCGGCTGCTGGCGGATCCCAGGTCCGGCGATCCGACGCTGCGCGAGTTCCTGGCGGCCGGCGGCTTCTCCCGCTACTTCGCCGGCCACTTCGTCAACCCGCTGGTCGCCGCGGTGTGGTCGTGCGCGCCGGATCTGGCCGGGGACTACCCGGCCCGCTACCTCTTCGCCTTCCTGCACAACCACGGCCTGCTGAGCGTGACCGGCTCGCCGCCCTGGCGGACCGTGGTGGGCGGCTCACGGACCTACGTGGAGCGGATCGCCGAGCGGCTGAGCGCCGTCCACCGTGGGGCGCCGGTGCGGTCGGTGCGGCGGCACGCCGACGCGGTGGCGCTGACCACCGCGGACGGCCGGCGGCACCAGGCCGACGGCGTGGTGATCGCCACCCACGCGGACCAGGCGCTGCGCCTGCTGGCCGACCCCGGCCGCGCCGAGCGCGAGGTCCTGGGCGCCTTCCGCTACTCGCGCAACCCGACCGTGCTGCACCGCGACACCTCCCAACTGCCCAGCGCCCCAAGGGCCCGGGCCTCCTGGAACTACCGGATGGCGCACTGTGCGGACGGCGCCGAGCAGGTGCGGGTCAGCTACCACCTCAACCGGCTGCTCGGGCTGGACACCGCCGAGGACTACCTGGTCACCCTGAACGAGGACCCGCGGCACCCCGTCCCGGCCGAGCACGTCGTCTCCCGCACCGTCTACGAGCACCCGATCTACACCCGGCAGAGCGTGGCCGCCCAGCGCCGGCTGCCCGAACTGACCACCGGGCGCACCGCGTTCGCGGGCGCCTACCACGGCTGGGGCTTCCACGAGGACGGCTGCCGGGCCGGCCTGGCGGCCGCGCACGCACTGCTCGGGGTGAGCGCGCCATGACGCCGGAACCGGCTCGGCCCGGACTCGCCCCGCCCGAACCCGTCCAGGCCGAACCTGCCTGGCCCGAATTCACCCAGCCCACAAGCGCGTTGCCCGGCCCCTGGGGTGCGGCGCTCTACGACTGCCGGACCACCCATGTGCGGCGCAGCCCGCTGCGGCACGCGTTCCGGTACCGGACCTACCTGTGGCTGGTGGACCTGGACCGGCTGCCGCCGGTGCCGTGGCCGCTGCGCCCGCTGGCCCGCTTCCGCGCCACGGACCACCCGGGCCCGGCCGGGCTGACACTGCGTCAGAACCTGGACCGGTACCTGGCCGCGCAGGGCGTCGAGCCGCCCGACGGGCGGGTCCTGATGCTGGCCCAGGCGCGCTCGCTCGGCCACGTCTTCAATCCGCTCACCGTCTACTGGTGCCACGATCGCGCGGGCCGCCCGGTCTGCACGGTCGCCGAGGTCCACAACACCTACGGCTGCCACCACCGCTACCTGCTGCGCCCCGACGAGCACGGATTCGCCCGCGCCGCCAAGGAGTTCTACGTCTCGCCGTTCTTCGCGGTGGACGGCCGCTACCTGATGGCGCTGCCCGAGCCCGGCAGCCGACTCGCGCTGACCATCCACCTGGAACAGGCGGGCGTGCGGGTGTTCACCGCAACGCTGCGCGGCACCCGGCTGCCGGCGAGCACGACCGGGCTGCTGCGGGAGGCGGTCCGGCATCCGTTCTCGACCCTGGCCGTCAGCGTGCGCATCCGGCTGCAGGGCGTCCGGCTGTGGCTGCGCGGCCTGCCCGTCCACCCCCGTCCACCGCGGCCCTCCTCGCAGAAAGCCCCAGCACCGTGACTCTGCCCGCCGATCTGCCCGCTCACCTGTCCGTCGAACCGCCGGCGGGTCCACCGGCCCCGCCGGTCGACCCGCCGGTCGACCCGCTGCGCTGGCCCGACGTGGCCCGGCAGCCCAACGCCCCGGCCCGTGCGGCGGTGGCCCGGCGGCTGCTGGGCCGGATCGCCGGACAGCGCGGGCTGCGCGTCGAACTGCCCGACGGGCGGGCGCTGGTACCCGCTCCGGCCGGCGCGCCGGTGCTGCGGCTGCGCCGGCCGCAGGCCTTCTTCCACCGGATCGGCGCCGGGGGGCTGATCGGCTTCGGCGAGTCCTACCAGGCCGGCGACTGGGACTCCCCCGACCTCGTCGCACTGCTCGCCACGCTGGCCGCCGACCCCGAGGCCCTGGTGCCCACCGGCACGCACTGGCTGCGCCGCCTGTGCCTACGGCGGACGCCCGCCGCCGAGTTGAGCACCGCCGAGAACGCGCGCGGCAACATCCGCCGCCACTACGACCTGTCCAACGAGCTGTTCGCGCTCTTCCTCGACCCCACGATGACCTACTCCGCGGCGGTCTTCCCCACCGACCGCGCGCACGCGCCGCTCGCCGGCCCGGCGAACCTGGCCGAGGCCCAGCGGCGCAAGATCGACCGGCTGCTCGACCTGGCCCACGTCGGCCCCGGCAGCCGGGTGCTGGAGATCGGCACCGGCTGGGGCGAACTCGCCCTGCGCGCCGCGGCGCGCGGCGCACGGGTGGTCAGCCTGACCCTGTCCGAGGAGCAGTTGCTGCTGGCCCGCCACCGGATCCGGGCCGCCGGGCAGGCGGACCGCGCCGAGGTGCGGCTGTGCGACTACCGTGCGGCCGAGGGTGAGTTCGACGCGGTGGTCAGCGTGGAGATGATCGAGGCGGTCGGCCGGCCGTTCTGGCCCGCGTACCTGCGCACCATCGACCGGGTACTGGGGCCCGGCGGGCGGGTGGCGCTGCAGGCGATCACCATGCCGCACCAGCGGATGCTGGCCAGCAGCGGCACCTACACCTGGATCCTCAAGTACGTCTTCCCCGGCGGTCAGATCCCCTCCGTCCAGGCCATCGAGGAGACCGCGGCCCGCGCCACCCGGCTGCGCGTCACGGCCCGCTGCGGCTACGGGGCGCACTACGCCGAGACCCTGCGGCTGTGGCGCGAGCGCTTCACCGAGCGGGCCGCCGAGGTGGCCGAACTCGGCTTCGACCAGGCCTTCCGGCGCATGTGGGAGTTCTATCTGGCCTACTCCGAGGCCGGGTTCCGCACCGGCTACCTCGACGTCCAGCAATTCCTGCTCACCCGGGAGGGGTTGGCCCGATGACCGCCACCGACACCATGGCCCTGCCGCTGGAGGGGCGGTGAACGCCGCCGCCTTCGGGGTGTGCCTGGCCGCCACGCTGGGCACGGCGCTCGTGGTGATGCTGCTCGCGTTCGCGGTCGGGGTGCGCTCGGGCCGGCACCGGGGTGTCGACGTCGCCTGGGGGCTCGGGTTCACCGCCGTCGCGCTGACCGGCTACGGCCTGTCGGCGGGGTACGGCGATCCGGGCCGGCGGCTGCTGGCCACCGTCCTGGTGACGGTGTGGGGGCTGCGGCTGGCCGGGCACATCTGGTGGCGCTCGCGCGGCCGGGCCGAGGACCCGCGCTACGCCCGGATGCTGGCCCGGGCGCCGGCAGGACACCGCACCGGCTACGCGCTGCGCCGGGTCTACCTGGCGCAGGCCGCGCTCCTCTGGTTCGTCTCGCTGCCGGTGCAGGCGGCGCAGTTCCTGCCCGGACCGCTCGGGCCACTGCGCTGGGCGGCGCTGGGCCTGTGGGCGGTCGGCCTCTCCTTCGAGGCGGTCGGCGACCGGCAGTTGGCCCGGTTCCGGGCCGACCCGGCCAACCACGGCCGGGTCCTGGACCGCGGTCTGTGGCGCTACACCCGCCACCCCAACTACTTCGGCGACGCCTGCCTGTGGTGGGGCCTGTTCCTGCTGGCCGCCGACGCGCCGATCGGCTGGGCCTTCGTGGCCAGCCCGCTGCTGATGACCTACCTGCTGGCCTTCGGCAGCGGCAAACCGCTGCTGGAGCGCCAACTCGGTTCCACCAAGGCCGGCTGGGACGCCTATGTGACGCGCACCAGCGGCTTCCTGCCGCGCCGGCCACGGCGCTGAGCGCCACCCGTCCGGTGCTGTCCGGCGGCAGACGCAGGCCGCTGGGCCCGGGGCGGGTCGGAGGTCGATGCTGACCACATTGTCGGGAGAACCCGGCGCGGCGGGCCCGGGCACGCCCGACCTGGCCGCGTCCGGCCCGACGCGGCCGGGCAGGAAGGCGAGCGTGAGCTGCCCAAGAAACGCAACGCTGGCCCAACCGGGCCGCCCTGGTGCTGGAGGCGACGAGCAAGGGCCGGCCCGCGGGCGGCACCCCGCCGGACACCGGCAGCGTGCGCGGCGACCTGCTCGCCCTGCTCCATCGACTCGCCCGGCGCTTCGACGGCGTGGACGGCGAAGTACTGCGCGGGCTGCTGGGCGAGACGCCCCGCGACCCCGAACTCGCCGCGCTGGCCTGGCAGCAGCTGGAGGAGATCGCCCCGCAGTCCGGCCTGACCACGGTGCTGGAGCGCGCGGCCGAACGCGGCGAGGTGGACCCGCGCCGGCTGACCCGCCGCGCCCTGCGACTGCCGCTGGACCTGCTGCGCAACGAGGTGCTGGTCAACGGAACGCCGGTGCCCGGGGCGGTGATCGACGAGATCGTCGACGAGGTCGTGCTGCCCCTGGTGTGCCGCCCGGACGGGCCCTGACCGTCGGGCAGCGGCGGTCAGGCGGCGTGGGACCCTTCGGCCACCGTCGGGATCGGGGTCTGGTTGAACGCGTAGTAGACCGCCAGCAGGCCGTGGACGGCCAGCGCCAGCGGGGCCGAGACGAAGGCGAGCGCCACGGTCAGCGGATAGATCACCAGGCCCAGGCTGAAGCGGGCCCGCGTCGCACGGGCCGCCACCCGGTCGACCCGGTCGTCGAAGCAGTGGCCGTCACGGGTGACGTGGAACCAGAACAGCACGAAGGCGACGGCGTGCGCGGCCATCGTGGCCCCGTAGACCGCGACCGCCAGGTGGGCGGAGGGCGCGGTGCGCAGGTTCTCCGCGACCAGTGCGGTGGGGAAGGGGAGCGCGGCAACCACCAGCAACAGCAGCAGGTTGAGGAAGACCAGGGTGCGGTCGACCCGCGCGATGTAGCTGAACACGGTGTGATGGTTGACCCACATCACCCCGATCACCAGGAAGCTGACCACGTAGGCGCAGTACGAGGGCCACTCGGCACCGAGCGCGTGCCACAACGCGTGCCCGGTGCGCGCCTGCGGCACCTGGATCTCCAGGACCAGCAGGGTGATCGCGATGGCGAACACCCCGTCGCTGAACGCCTCCACCCGCCCCGAGTCGGTCATGCCCGCAACCGCCTGCCCGCTCGCCATCCGCCGAGGATCGCAGCCCGCGCTCCCCGGCGGCTCGGGCACACGCTGGACGCCCGGCGCGCCGTCCCACGTTCGGGCGAGCGGAGCGATCACCGAAAGCGATCACCCGCAGCACGCCTCACTCGCCCATGAGCAGCCGTTCCAGGGCCGCGCGGGCGCGGGCGTCCGACTTGGCGCGGGCGGTCACGGCCGCCGCGAGTTCGCGGGCCCACTCGTCCAGCGGGACCGGGCGCCGGGAGAGCACCACGCCGCGGACCACCCGGCACACCTCGCCGGCCGGGCGGCCCTGGGCCACGGTGAGGATCAGCCGCTGGTCCTCCATGGAGACCTCGACCCGCTCGATCCGGCCGGGGCGTCCGGACATCCGGTCGCCCATGCTGCGCTTGCGCTCGACCACCACCGCGTCGGCCGGCAGTGCGTCCGCGAGCGCACCGGTGAGCACCTGGGTGTACACCTCCAGGTCGGCCGCGTCCCGGCGCAGGGCGGCGGCGAGCAGGTCGATCGAACCCGCGCCCTCCGCGGCCGGTTCGATCTCGCCGTGGTCGGTCATGTCGCTCCTCGATGCGATCACGTGATGGTTGTTCAGACAGTGCTGGGGCCGGACAGGCCCCAGAGCTGGCAGCCTACGGGTCAGCCGTCCAGGCTCAGCACCATGGTCGGCCGCTCGATCTCGTGGTCGGGGCGCAGCGGGCGCACCGCGGTGCCGATCGCGAAGAACTCGGTGGTGTGCCCGCCCCAGCGGTGGTTGTGGGCGTTCAGCTGGACGCCGACGATGCCCTCCGCCTGCAGCTCCTCCGCCTCCGCCTGCATGCGGGCCATCGCCAGCTCGCGCGCGTCGTAGAGCGCCTGGGTGTACTGCTCGATCTCCACGTTCTTGCCGATGTTGGAGAAGACCGAGCCGAGCTTCTGGTGCGCGATGTGGTAGACGCAGGTGCCCATGGTCATGCCGAGCGGCGCGTAGCCGGCCCGGATCAGCGTCCAGAAGTCCTGGCCCGAGAGGTCGGAGGTGAACGGCTGGCCCTTGTTGTTGCGCCAGCTGCCGCTGCCGGGCGCGGGGTGGTCCGCCTTGACGGCGGTGCCGATCGCGATGAACTCGGCGACGTCGGTGCCGAACTCGCGGGCCTCCACGGTCAGCCGGACCCCGACGATGCCGTCGGCGCCCAGCGCTGCGGCCTCGGCCTCCATCCGGGTCATCGCCAGCTCGCGCGCGTGGTACATCGCCTGGCTGAGCGTCTCCAGCTCCTGGTTCTTGCCCCAGCGCCCGAGCTGGATCCCGACGTGGTAGATCGAGCTGCCCAGGACCAGGCCGATCGGCTGGAACCCGGCCTCACGGACCAGCAGGAACTCGTTGACCGAGAGGTCACTGGTGAAGATGGAGCCGGGCTTGCCGGGCTCCAGCTCGGCCAGCCGTCGCATCGCGTCGGCGGGCACACCCTGCGCGGTGGGATCGAAGGTGCTCATGTGGGTCGTTCTCCCCTGAGTGTCGTGAGGGCTGAGAGCTGCGTGCTGGGTGGTGGGTGGTGCCGTGCAGGGCCTGCTGCCGTGCGAGGCGTGCGAGGCGTGCGGAGGGTCAGCCGCGGGCGCCGGGACGCGCGGCCTGGGCCAGGCGCCTGCGCAGCCGGTCACCGCCGCTGTTGAGCGGCAGGACCGTCAGGGTGCGCGGCGCGGACGGCTTGGCGGCGAAGCGGGCGATCGCGGTGCCGATGAGGGTGCTCTCCGCGATGTGGTCGGTCTGCTCGCTGTTCTGGGAGCTGCCCATGCAGCGCTCCTCCCAGACCCTGAGGTCGCCGTCGGCCAGGATCACCCCGTCGCCGCCCTGCCCCGCCCCCTGGCGGTGCAGCTGCGTGCGGGCGTCGGCCCGGACCAGGTGGACCAGGGCGGTCCAGCCCTCCATCTCCTGGTTGTTCCAGGAGTACCGCTGCTGCCCGGTCCGGAAGTCGTCGTGGCGCACCCCGATCGACATCCCGACCAGCAGCTCCACCGGCACCCAGCCGGCGGTGATCAGCTTGGCGAAGCCCTGCCCGTCCAGGTGCGAGGTGAACGGGCGGCGCGGGCGCACCGGGCCGGTGGCCCGCACGGCGGTGCCGATCACCTTGAACTCCAGGCAGTCCGGCGCCGCCGGGAAGGGCGCCATGGTCAGCTGCGCCGCCACCACCCCGTCGCCGCCCAGGGCCGTGCACTCCGCGGTCATCCGGCCCAGCGCGGCGCCCCGCGCCGAGTCCATCACCCGCACCAGCGCCTCGGAGGGCCCGCCGTTGCCGGACAGGATGACGCCGGCCGGTCCGTACACGCTGCGCGCCCAGCCCCGGCCGACGTAGCCGCAGGCGTGGTAGCCCCAGTACTGGCCGCTGCGGCCGACGTGGTAGACCGCCGATCCCATCACCTGGCCGACCGGCTCGAACCCGACCGACCTGATCGCGGCGAACTCGCCGGTCGACAGCGCCGACGACCACGTGCCGCCGGCCCGTTCCCTGGCGACCCGCGCCGCGGCGGTGGGCGGCAGACCCGACCCGCTCCACGACTCCGTCATGCGTTCACACCCGTTCTGTCCAGCCGGTCCGGCCGTTGCGGTCGGAGGCCCCCGGCGAGGTCCGACAAGGCACCTTATGCGGAACTCCGGACCGGACCACAGAGAGGTCGCCCGAGTCGATTCCGAACGGGTGAGCGGTCAGCCACACGGGCGGGTGGCGGGACGGGCGGGCCGGCGGTCTCCGCCTGATCCCCCTCTTCGTCAACGGGGCGGTCCGGCCCGGCGGTTCAGCCCGCAGGCGACTGGACAGAACGGTCGATCAGATGATCATCTACACCTCGATCACACATTCAGATCACTTCTTCGACCGTGCTGACCCGCAGGTCACTCGGCACGTTTTAACGGGAGCTTGACAGTGCAGCATGCAATCCGTCGACGCATCGCCGGCGCGGCCCTGATCATGGGCCTGGTCGGCGCCGGGGCCCCCGCCCTGGCCGGGCCCGCCTTCGCCGACGCGCCCGCCACGGGCACCACCGCCACGGCCCCCGCCGCACTGCCCTCGTTCAGCGACCTGCTGCGCGGCATCACGGTCGACTACGCCGAGGCCCACTGGAACTGGACGGCCTGGAACGACAGCACCCCGGTCGCCTTCGGCGCCGACCAGGACAACTACCAGTGCGCGGAGTTCGTCGCCCGCTCCCTCGCGGCGGCCGGCCTGGTCCCGGGCCTGGGCCCGGACGACCCGCAGGACGACTACTTCCACTACACCGCGCCGAACGGCAAGACCTACGACCTGCTGCTGATCACCGACCTGCCGCAGTACCACAACCTGTACGACTACCTGATGGACAGCGGCATGGGCACCGACGTGGGCGACCACCCCGAGCTGGCCCGCCCGGGCGACGTCGTGGTCACCTACGCCGGCCCGAACGGCGCCAAGACCCACACCGGCCTGGTCGCGACCGCCGCCGACGGCACCACGGAGGCCACCGTGGACGCGCACAACCGTGCCCGCAACCACTACGGCTACCACTTCTACGCGCCGTCGCACCTGATCCGGATCGAGCCGCTCGGGCTGCTGACCGGCTTCGGCGCCACCGCCGACCCGAGCCTCAACGCCGCCGCGGCCGCGCCGCGGTCCCTGATGGTGGCCCCGAAGGCCGCGCCCAAGGCCGCGCCGAAGTCCACTGCCCCGCTGCTCACCCGCCACGACCCGGCGGGCCCGCAGGTCTGATCCAGCTCCTCGTGGCCCGGTACGCCCCGGTGCGCCCGCTCCGTTCGACGGAGCCGGCGCACCGGGGCGTGCCGGTCAGTCTGGGCGCCCGCGTCAGTCGTCCCGGCGGGCGAGCAGGCGGTAGGCGTTGGACAGGCCCGCCCGGCCGGCGAAGCGGGCGATCAGCCGGTCCAGCACCGTCGCTCCCAGCAGCACCGGCGCGCCCGCGACGAAGAGCGCCCCGCGCAGCGCCCGCCACAGCCGTCCCGGCGGGTCGCCCGGCGCCCACGGCAGGTCCTCGCGCGGCGCGAGGGCGTCCAGCAGCAGCCAGCAGGCGGCCAGCAGGTCGACCGGATCGTGCGGCTCACCGTGCTGCTCCAGCACCACGCTGAAGCCCAACTCGCCGAGCCGGCCGCGCAGATTGGCCGCCGGCATCAGGTGCAGGTGCTGCGGCTGCAGCCAGGGCAGCCACCAGCGCCCCAACAGCCGGGCGAGGCGGGAGCCCGGGTCGGGGACCTCGATCAGCAGCAGCCCGCCGGGGCGCAGCGCCTGGCGGGCGGCGGTCAGCTCCCGGTTCGGCTCGGTGCTGTGCTCCAGGTAGTGGAACATGCTCACCACGTCGTACTGCCCGGCCAGCCGGGGCGCGAGTTCGGGGAACGAGCCGCGCAGGCCGCGGTCGAGCCGGCCGTGCCGCTCGGCCAGCTCGACGCCCTCGCTGAGGTCCAGACCGTCGAACGAGGTCTGCGGGAAGAGCTCGCGGGCGCTCGCACAGAAGTGGCCGTGCCCGGTACCGACGTCCAGCCAGCGGCCCGGCGCCTCGGCGAACGGGACCACCGAGCGCGCGCGGCCGCGGTAGACCGCGCTGCGGGTGCCGAAGACGCCGCCGAGGCGCTCCTCCCCCAGGCCGTCGTAGAAGTCGCGGTAGTAGAACTCCAGCCCCGGACCGGTCAGTCGGGGGTTCTGGAAGACGTGCGCGCAGTCCTGGCACTCGTCCAGGGTGAACGTCCCGGGCTTGTGCTGGAGCAGGTCGCTGGTGCGCAGCCGCAGGCGCAGGCGCGCGGAGCCGCACCACGGGCAGTCGGTGCGGCGCGGTTCGAAGAACCGGTCGGTGCCGTCGGCCAGGTCGGCGAGGTAGCCGGGCCGCAGGGCGGCGACCCGGCGGGTGCGGACGGGGCCGCGGGTGGTCGTCTCCCGGTCGGCCGCGCCGGTTTCGGTGGTGGTCAACGCGCACTCCCCTGGGTCAGCTCTTCTGGGTCAGCTCTTCGAGGTGGCTCGCCGCACGGGCAGCGCCGCCCGCCGTCCGGAAGGAGACGCCCACCCGCCGGGCCCCGGCCTGGTGGGCGGGGTCGTCCAGCAGCGCGTCCAGTGCCTGACCGAGGCGGTCCGCGCTGGTCCGCCCGAACCGCACCCGCAGACCGGCGCCGGCGGCCACCACCTGGGCGGCCACCACCGGCTGGTCGTCCCGGATCGGGGCGACGACCAGCGGCACGCCGTGCCACAGCGCCTCGCAGACCGTGTTGTGGCCGGCGTGGCAGATCACCGCGCTGGCCCGTTCGAGCAGGTGCAGCTGCGGGACGCTCGGCAGCACCAGGACGTCCGGGTCGGCGCCCGGGGCGGTGAATGGGGCGGTGAGCGGGTCGGCGCCCGGGGCGGTGAGCGGGTCAGCGCCTGGGGCGGTGCCCCGGACGGCGCCCGGAGTGCCCTCGGAGGTGCCCCCGGAGGGCCCCAGCACGCCGCCGGGGTCGGCCAGTACCGCCTGCACCCGCGATGCCCGCGCCCGCAGCGCCTGCTGGCAGACGGTCAGAAAGCCCTTGCCCGCATCACCGTTGGCGGTGCCGAGGGTGACCAGCACCAGGGCGCGCGCCGGGTCCAGCCACTCCCACGGGAACGGCGGTTCGGCCGGGCGGCTCGCCAGCGCCGGGCCGACGAAGCGGATCGGCCCGGTCGGCTCGGCGACCGGCCCGGCCAGCTCGGGGGTGGTGAAGGCGAGGATCAGGTGCGGCGAGAAGCGCGGGTCGGCGCGGCCCGCCGGATCGCCGATGCTCTTGCGCAGCTCGGCGAGCAGGCCGGCGATCCAGCCCTCCACCAGCGGCATGCCCTCCAGCGCACCGGTGAACTCCGCCGAGGTGGTCGCGGAGGTGGCCCAGGGCAGGCCCAGCTGCTCGGCGACCAGCGCCCCGGCCACCGCCTGCTGGTCCACCACCAGGACGTCGGGGGCGAAGCGCTCCACCGCCGCGTGCACGCCGGGGGCCATCGCCTCGGCGAGCGGGACCAGGAAGTCGGCCCAGAGGAACCTCAGCGCCGCCGGTCCGCGCAGCTCCGGTGGCCGCCGCACCGTCCCGCCCGAGCCCGGCCCCGCGCTGGGGACGGCACACGGGAAGACCTCGGCATCTGGGCCCGCGAGGTGGCCGATCAGCTCCGGCACGCCCGCCCAGGCGACCGCGTGCCCGCGCGCGGCCAGCTCGGCGGCGACACCGACGGCCGGGTTCACATGGCCGACCAGCGGCGGGACGACGAACAGGAACCGGGCCCCGGTCACCGCGGGCTCCGTCCGGCGTGTGCGGGCAGCACCTCGCCGACCAGCACCGTCCCGCGCGCACCAGGACCGCGCGAGCCGCCGCCGCGCGGGGTGGCGGGTCCGTGCGGGGTGGCGTGCGGGGTCGCGGGGCCGTGCGGGGTGGCGTGCGGGGTCGCGGGGCCGTGCGGGGGTGGGTGCGGGGTTGCGTGCGGCGTGGCGGGGCTGTGCGGGGTGGCGGGGCTCTGCGGGGCGGCGGACCGCACGCCCGGTCCGCGCAGCTCGGCGCCCTGGTCGTGCAGCCAGCCGAGGGCGAGTTCCCGCACCACATCCGGTGCCTCGACCAGGACGGAGTGCTCCTGCCCGGGGACGAAGACGCTGCGGCAGTCGGCCAGCAGCGCGTCCAGCTGCGCCGCCTGGGGAGCCAGGTCCGACTCGGTGCCGTAGACCGTCAGCACCGGGCAGCGGATCGCGCGCAGCTGGGCCCCGGTGGGCAGCCGGCTGACCGGGATGTCCCGGGCCAGCGAGGTGGCGGCCAGCAGCCGGCCGGCCGAGCGGGCCAGCCGCGCGGTGTGCGCGCCGCGCTGCCGGGCGACCCAGGCCAGCGTCTCCTCCTCGGCCAGGTGGTGCTCGGCCTGCCGCAGGATCCCGTCCAGCTTGACGGCCCAGGCCGGGGAGGCCGGTTCGGACTCGATGGCCAGGATGCCGGCGACCTGCTCCGGCCGTCTGGCGGCGAAGCCGAAGGCCACCGTGCCGCCGAAGGAGTTGCCGAGCAGCTGGACCGGGGCGGTCGGCGCCAGCCGGTCGAGCAGCAGCTCCAGGTCGTCGACGAAGTGCTCCAGGCGGTAGTCGGTCGGCGGCCGTGCGGTGCGGCCGTGGCCGCGCTGGTCGTACATCACCACCTCCACCCCGGCGGCGGCGAGCGCGGGGGCCAGGGTGAAGTAGTAGCTGGCGAGGCTGTCGGTGAGCAGCCCGTGCAGCAGCACGGCGGTCGCCGCGGGCGGGCGGCCGTCCTGCGGCCCGAGCCGCTGCACGTGGCAGCGCAGCCCGTCGAGTTCGAGGAAGGCCATGTCAGCCCCGCTCCGCGGAGTGCAGCCGCTCCACCACGTGGCGGACCAGTCGGCCGACCGTCAGGCCGATGATCTCGTCCAGCTCCATGCCCGCGAGGAACTCGGCGAAGTTGATCCGGTCGCCCCAGCGCTCCTGGAGCTGCCCGGCCAGGGTGACCAGGTCGATGCTCTCCAGTTCGAGGTCCTCGGTGAACCGGGACTCCATGGTGACCTCGGCATCGTCCAGGCCGAACTCCGCCAGCACGGTGGCCAGCATCGCGGTGATCTCGGTGAGGACCTCCTGCTCGGTGGCGGTGGGCGGGTGCAGGTGCGCGGTCGGCTCGCTGATGGTCACTTCGCCGTCGTCCTCTCGGTGCTCTGGTCGCTCGGGTTGCTGACGTGGTTCGGGTGGTCGTCGTCGTTCGGGTTGCTGCCGCTCGGGGCGGCGGTGTTCGGGCTGCCGGTGTTCGGGTCGGCGGCGTTCGGGTCGGCGGTGTCGGCCTCTCCGGTGGTCCAGGCCACGACGTACGCGCGCTCCGGCAGGTCGGGCGGACTGCTCAGTCCGGCGCAGCACACCTGGTGGGCCCGGGACGGGTCCGCCGCTCCCGGGCCGGCGACCACCACCGTCAGGGCGGACGGTTCGGCGGCCGTCACCATGAAGTCGTGGGGCCGGCCCCGCAGGCCGGTGCCCTCGCTCTTGGCCGCCGCCTCCTTCGCGGCCCAGAACCGGGTGAACCAGAGCGCCTCGGAACCGCCGTACGCCCGCCGGCAGTTCGCCAGCAGGACCAGTTCCCCCGGGCCGAGCGCGACCGGCAGGGTCCCGGCCGGACGCTCCACGATCTCCTCCAGGTCGATGCCGACCCCGGTAGCGGCGCCCGGGCGGGACGGCCGGACCAGGGCCACCGCCACCTCGGCCCGGTGCGCGATCGACACCTCCAGCTCCGGGAGCACCCGGCCGTGCACGCCGAACACCCGTGGCCGGCCCGAGGGTTCGTTGCGGACTCCGATCTCGGCCGGGAACACCCCGGCCTCGCCCTGTGTCCGGAGCCACTGCCGCACCGCGTCCTTCAGCGCGATCCGGCCCAGCAACCAGGCCCGGCGGGCACGCGGGGACTGCTGCTCGTACTGCGCCCGTTCGGCGGCACCCAGGTGGTTGCGCATGATCAGGTCGCGCGAGGCGAGATCGGGCCAGCGCTCGTGCAGCAGGACCCAACCACCGGGCTGTGGCACCGAGATGGTGTGGCGCTCGACGAAGTGTTCGACGGGCCGGGTGTCCGGGTGGCTGTCGAAGCGGCGGTCCTGCCAGCCGCGCGCCTCGGCCCACACCGCGCCGTCGACGAGCAGTTGCGCATCGGCTTCGAGCGTGGTGTCGGTCAGGGCGGTGATCCGGATGTGGCAGTGAAGTTCGGTCCCCGGTGGCACCGGCGGCCCGTAGAAGCGCAACTGCCGGATGCCGACCGGGAAGACGACGCTGCGCTCGGTGCGGGTCGCCATGATCCAGTAGCCGAGCAGCTGGCCGACGTTGTCCAGCAGCGCACCGGGCGCGGCCGGGGCGGTGATCACGCCACGGACGTGCGTCGCGCCGAGGGCGGTCAGCTCGGTCAGCCCCTGGAACGCCGGACCGTGGAACATCCACCGCTCGGCGTAGAGCCCGGCGGCCGTCAGCTCCGGCCGCCGCTCCGCCGACGGGTCCGGCGACCAGGGAGCGGGTGGCTTTCCATGACGCTCCGTCAGTTCGACCACACCGCGGGCGAATCCGCCGAAGTCAGCGACCAGCCGACCGGGCTCCGTCTCCCGGAGGCCGATCTCGACGTCCAGCGGTGTCGCGGCCGGCACCCACTGCCCGAACCGCAGATCACTGACCCCGCAGGCCAGTTGGCCGGGGTTGGCCCGTTCGGCGGCGTCCATCAAGTGCTGCACGATGGTGGTGGCCGGCACGACCGGCCAGCGGTCCACCGGGTCGGGCCAGCCCGCGCGCTGGCGGAAGAAGCAGTGGTCGAGCAGGTAGGGCATGGCGTCCAGCGAGATGTGCAGTCCGCTGCCGGGGGGCGCGGGACGGGCGGCAGCGGGGGCATCGGCAGGTGCGCCCGCGCGGGTTCGCGGATGGGGGTACTGCGGCGGCGCCGTGCGCATGGCCGACGGCCGGGCCGCGCCGATCAGTTCGGTCGCCGCCCGCTCGGTGTCGCGCAGCAGAGCGTCCAGTTCGGCGGCGAGCGGGAACCGGTCGGCGAGCGAGGCGAGGCCGGGTGCGACCGGCGCGGTCGGCGTGCTGGTGGGCGTGCTGGTGGGCGCGGGCGGCTGCGGCAGGGATGCCGCCACGGCCTCGGCCAGGTCCGCGCGGAGCGTGGCGAGCGCGGCCGGGTCCAGCGAGACGAGCGCGCCGCCGAGGTCCAACGGGACGGCGGGGTGCGGACGTTCCGGCCGGGACTGGGCGACGGCGGCGGGGCGCAGGGCGGTCGGGTCCAGGTCGGCGCCGTCCACCCAGAGCGCGGCGGCCACCCGGCGCAGCTGCGCCAGCCCGTCGCGCTGCGGGGAGTTCGCCGCGATCGCCAGATGCTCCCGGTCCCCCAGCGTGTCGCCCACCAGCGAGGCCAGTTGCCCGGTGCCGACCTGGACGAACGCCCGGAACCCCGCCGCGTACAGGGCCTCCACCAGCGGCCGGAACCGCACCGGCTCCAGCAGGTGCCGGATGAACAGCGCGCGCACCGCCGCCTCGTCCTGCGGGAACGGCGCGGCGGTCGTCCCGGACCAGAGCGGCACGGCCGGCCGGTGCAGCTCGAAGCGCTCGGCCGCCTGCCGGATCGGCCCCAGGTAGGGGGCCAGCATCGGGGTGTGGAAGCCGGACTGGAACGGCAGCAGCTGGCCGAGCACACCCTGGGCGCGGAACCACTGCACCAGCTCCGTGACCGGCCGGCGCGGACCGCAGACGATCGACTGCTGCGGCGCGTTGTCGTGGGAGAGGACGACTTCGGACATCCCCTCGACCGTGGCCAGCGCGTCGAGCACGCGGTCGGCGGCGGCGCCGAGCGCGGCGAAGGCCAGCCCCGGGACGCGCAGCGCATCCGGGTCGAAGGACTCCAGGAAGGCGTCCACCGAGGCGCCCGCGTACACGCCGCTGGCGATCATGGCGGTCCACTCGCCGACGCTGTGTCCGGCCATGGCATCCGGGTGCACGCCCATCCGGCGCAGCGCCGTCTCCAGCAGCCGCCCGACGGCGACCACACCCACGCCGTGCCGTCCGATGTCGCCCACCCGGGCGGCCTGGGGATCCTGCGCCGTCCCGGGGTCGGCCGAGGCCGACGGGCGCGGCAGGCCGAGGTGGTCGGCGACATCGTCCACCCGAGGGGCGAACTCGCTCTCCAGCCCCGGGAAGAGGAAGGCGATCCGGCCGGCGGCGGGGTCGGCCCGGTCCGCGCCCAGCAGCGGGCGCGGCGCGAACCACACGTCGCTGCGCCCGCGCCAGGCCCGGCCGCGGGCCACCGCCCGGCGCGCCAGCGCCAGCCGCTTCGCGGTCGGGTCGGCGATCGCCACCCGGCAGGGCGGCGCGGCGGTGGCGGGCGCGGCAGTGGCGAGCGCGCCGATGCTGTCCGCCGCGGCGGCGGACAGCAGGTCGCGGTCGTCGGCGGCCAGCAGCTCGGCCAGTTGCTCGGGGCTGTCGGCGGCCAGCCGGAGTACGCGCTCGGGCTCGGTGACGGTGGCGGTCGCGGTCGCGGTCGCGGTGGACGTCGCGGTCGCGGTGGACGTCGCGGTCGCGGTTGCGGTTGCGGTCGCGGTTGCGGTCCGAGTCGCGGTTGCGGTTGCGGTCGCTCCCGGCCGCCGTGCCGGTGCCCGGGAGTCGGGCGCCTCTTCGAGCAGCACGTGGGCGTTGATGCCGCCGAACCCGAAGGCGTTCACGCCCGCCCGGCGCGGCGCCCCGCCGGGGTCCGTCTCCCAGGGCCGGGCGGCGTCGATGGTGCGGAACCGGGTGGCGGCCAGCGCCGGGTGCGGCTCCTCGCAGTGCAGCGTGGGCAGCAGCACACCGTGGTGCACGGCCAGCGCCGCCTTGACCAGCCCGGCCACACCCGCGGCCGGCATGGTGTGGCCGATCATCGACTTCACCGAGCCCAGCACCGGGGCCGCCTCTTCGCCGGTCGACGGCCCGAACACCGCGGCCAGGGTGGCGAGTTCGGCCGCATCACCAGCCGGGGTCGCGGTGCCGTGAGCCTCCAGCAGGCCGAGCGCGCCGGGCGCCGCCGGGTCCAGCCCGGCCGTCCGCCAGGCGGCCCGCACCGCTCGGCTCTGGCCGCCCGGGTCGGGATTGGCCAACCCCGCCGTGCGGCCGTCGCTGGCCACCCCGGTGCCACGGATCACGGCATACACCCGGTCGCCGTCACGCTGCGCGTCGGCGAGGCGCTTGAGCACCACCACGCCGGTGCCCTCGCCGACCAACAGGCCGTCCGCTCCCCGGTGGAACGGGCGGATCCGCTGGCTCGGCGAGAGCGCCCGCAGTTGCGCGAACACGCTCCACAGGGTGACGTCGTGGCAGTGGTGCACCCCGCCGGCGAGCACCACGTCGCAGCGCCCGGTCGCCAGCTCGCCCACCGCCTGGTCGACGGCGACCAGCGAGGAGGCGCAGGCGGCGTCCACCGTGTAGGCCGGGCCGCGCAGGTCCAGCCGGTTGGCCAGCCGCGAGGCGGCCAGGTTGGGCACCAGGCCGATCGCCGACTCCGGCCGGTCCTCGCCGAGCTGCTCGGCGAACGCCGCCTTCACGGTCGCGAGCTGATGTGACGTCAGATCAGGGACCAGCTCACCCAGAGTGCGCACCAGCTGCTGGGCGCCGCGCACCCGCTGGTCCAGCCGGACCAGCCCCGGCGTCAGGTAGCCGCCCCGGCCCAGCACCACGCCCACCCGGTCGCGGTCCGGCAGCCGCTCGACGCCACCCGCGTCGGCGAGGGCCGCGGCGGCCACCTGGAGCGCGATCAGCTGGTCGGGCTCGGTGCCGGGCACCGAGTTCGGCATCAGTCCGAACCGGGTCGGCTGCACCTGCGCCAGGCCGTCCACGAAGCCGCCGCGTCGGCAGTAGAGCCGGTCCGGCACGGCCGGTCCGCCGCCGGCCGCCGCCGGGTCGTAGTAGTCCGCGTCCCAGCGGCCCGCCGGGACCTCGGTGATCGCATCCACGCCGGTGCGCAGGTTCTCCCAGTAGGCCGCCAGGTCCGGGGCGCCGGGCAGCAGCACCGCCATACCCACGATGGCCACCGGTGCCTGACGGCTCGTCAGACCGTGCTCGTCCGCTCGATCCGCCACCGGCGCGGTCACCAGCCCGAGGCGGTGTAGACGACGGAGCGCACCGACGGCTCGCCCCAGGCCAGTTCGCGCAGCAGCGCGAGCGTGCCGGCGGTCGGGTCGATGAGCCGGACCCCGCGCCGGGCGTACTCCCGGGCCAACTCGGCGGAGACCATGCCACCGTGGGTCTCGGAGGGCGCCCACGGCCCCCAGTGCACCGTCAGCGCCCGGCGCCCGGTGCGCACCGACCAGCGGGCGCCCAGCTCCTCCAGCGCGTCGTTGGCCGCGGCGTAGTCGGCCTGGCCGCGGTTGCCCAGCGCGGCGGCGATGCTGCCGAACAGGACGGTGAAGCGGGGACCGGCGGGCAGTTCGGCCAGCGCGTCGAGCAGCGCCCTGGCTCCGTCGGCCTTGGTCGCGAAGACCCGCCGGAAGGACTCCGGGTCCTTCTCGGCCAACACCTTGTCCTCGATCACACCGGCCGCGTAGACGACGCCGTCCAGCCGGCCGTACTCGGCGTACGCCTCCTTGACCGCCTGCCGCAGCGCCGCAGGATCGGCCGCGTCCACCGTCCGGTAGCGGGCCGGCGAGCCGAGCGCCGCCAGCTCGTCGAGCGTCGCGGCGACCTCGCGCCCGGCCAGCAGCCGGGCCGCCGTCGCGTCGACCTCGGGCAGCGGCACACCGTGCCGGGCGAGCACCGCACGCAGCGCGGACCGGTCGCGCGCAGCGGCCGTCAGCGGGTCCTCGGGGCCCTCGGGCTGCGGGGTGCGGCCGAGCAGCTCCAGGCGGCAGCGGCTCGCCGCGGCGAGGGCCGCCGCGAACCGCGCGGTGATCCCGCGCGCCCCGCCGACCAGCAGCACCACGGCGTCCTGGTCGAGCCCGAGCGCGGCCGCCTCGGCCACCCCGTCACCGGCGGGCCCCGCCCCCGTGCTGCCCAGCAGCCCGAGGCCGCGTTCGACCAGCGCCAGGCCGTGCCGTCCGGCCGCGCCGCGCAGCACCACGGGCTCACGGTCGGCGGCCAGCAGCTCGCCGAGCAGCGCATCGGCGGCGCGTGTCGGGTCGGCACCGTTGGTCCGGTCGGCGGCGCGTGTCGGGTCGACGGCGGCCGTCGGGTCGCTCGGGTGCGGCGCGTCCAGTTCGACCAGGCGGGCGGTGGTGTCCGGGTACTCGCGGGCCAGGGTGCGGAACAGGCCGCGCAGACCGTCCGCCCGGCCGGCCGCCTCCTCCTTCGCGCCGTCGGTGGTGCCTCCCGTGATCCGGGCGGCGAGCAGCTGGCGCGGCGAGCAGGCCAGAGCGGCCTGCAGCGCCGGGACGCAGCCCGGCAGCACCGGTGCGCCGTGCTCGGCGAGCGGGTCGAGCAGCAGCACGCCGTCCACCGGGCCGTCGGCGGGCGTGAGTTCATGCGTCGCGGCCAGGGCGAGCGCCTGCGCACCCGCTGCGGTGAGCCGCGCGGCCAACGCCTCGGCGAGGCCGTGGCCGTCGCTCCCCAGCAGGGCGAAGCGCCGGCCGGCCAGTGCCTCGGGCGCGGCGAAGGCCGCGGCGAGCGGGACGGGCGCGAACTCCAGGCGCGCGGGCTCGGCACCGGTGACGGGCTCCTCCGGCGCTTGGGGCACCGCCGGCTCCGTCGCGGGCAGGGGCGCAGACACGGGCGTGGATGCGGGCGTTGACTCGCGCGTCGGCGTCGACTCGGGCCTGGCCGTTGACTCGGGCTTGGGCCCGCCGAGCCGGGCGGCCAGCCAGGCGGTGATGGCGGCGGTGGTGCGGGCCCGGGAGAGCTCCTCCACCTGCTCGTCGGCCAGGCCGCCGAGCTGGTCCGCGCCGCCGAGGCGGCGGGCGAGTTGGCCGATGATCTCGGTGCGCTTGATCGAGTCGATGCTGAGGTCGGCTTCGAGGTCCAGCTCGGGTTCGATCATGTCGGCCGGGTAGCCGGTGCGCTCGCTGATCACCTCCACCACCACGCGCTGCAGCTCCTCCTCGCCGAGCTCCGTTGCCGGCGCTGGTGCTTCGGCGACGGCCGGCAGAGCCGCGCGCAGCGCGGGTACCGCTGCCGGCACTCCGGCCGGTAGTGCCGCCGTGAGCGCCGCCGTGGCCGCCGCCGGGGCGGACGCCACCGCCGGGGGCGCCACCGGTGCCGGCAGCTCGCCCGTCCCACCGAGGTAGGTCATCAGCACGTCGCGCTGCGCGGCGATCAACTCCCGGCTGCTGCGCAGGAACTCCGCGATCAGCGCATCGCCGTTCGTCTCTGGTCTGTGCGTCGTCATCAGCGCCTCCGGTACGGGTCGGGCCGGTGCGAGCGCACCGGGCAGCAGTTCTCCGGCAGCGGTGCGCACCAGCTGCCCGTCCACCGTCCAGCCGGGCCTGCGCGCAGCCCGCGCCCGGCCCGCGTCCACCGCATCGCGCCCGCGCAGCAGCCGGTCGGTGCGCACCGGCACGCCCGCGACGGCCAGTTCGGCCAGCGCGTCGAGGAATCCGGGCAGGCCGCGGCGGCGCCCCTCGACCGGCACCACGCGGTGCGGCCGCTCGCCCAGGACCGACGAGACCAGCCGGCACAGCACCGACCCCGGACCGGCCTCGACGAACACCCGGGCACCTGCCGCGTACATGGCCTCGATCTGCTCGGCGAACCGCACCGGCGCGCCGATCTGCGCCGCGAGTTCGGCCCGGACCCCGGCCGGGTCGGCGGGGTAGCCGGCCGCCGTCCGGTTCGCGAAGACCGGGAACTCCGGGGCCCGCACGGTGCGCTCGGCCAGCGCCCGGGCGAAGCGCTCGCCCGCGCCCGCCAGCAGCGGGCTGTGGAAGGCACAGGCCACGCGCAGCCTGGTCACCCCGTGCCCGGCTTCGCGCAGCAGCCGGCCGGCCGTGGCCACCTCGGGCGTCGGACCCGAAATGACCGTCTGCTTGGGTCCGTTGTGGTTGGCCGCGACCACCTTTCCGGCCAGCCCAGCCGCCGTCAGCACCTCGTCGACCGCCGCGACCCCGGCGGTCACCGCCGCCATCGACCCGGGGTCCGCGCCCTCGCCGACCGCCTCCAGCATGGCCCGCGCCCGCTCGGTGCCGAGCCCCGGCAGCTCCTCGGCCGACAGTGCCCCCGCCGCGCACAGCGCGACCAACTCGCCGTAGCTGTGCCCGCCGGCCAGCTGTGGCCGCACCCCTGCCAGCGCCAGCAGCTCGTACGCCACCAGCCCCGCCATCCCCAGCGCGGGCTGCGCCACCCGGGTGTCGGTCACCGCGTCGCGCTGCGCCGCGCGCGCCTCGGGGGTGAAGGCCAGCGGCGGGTAGAGCGCTTCCGCACAGGCCCCGCCGAGCCGCAAGTGCCGCTGCACACCGGGGAAGGCGGCGAACAGCTCCGCGAACATCCCCGGCCGCTGGCTGCCCTGCCCGGGGAAGAGGAACGCGACCGCGCCGGTGCCACTCCCCTCCGGTGTGCCACTGTCCTGCGGCGCCTGGCTGCGTTGCGCCATGTAGAGGCCGTGGTCCGGGCTGTGCTCGCCGTTCGCCGCTCGCCGCAGCAGCGCCGTGAGTTCGGCCAGGTCCGAGGCCACCACCGCGACCTGCACCGGCCCGTGTCCCGCCTCCGCGCGTCGCGAGGCCGCCAGCGCCAGGTCCCGCAGCCGCCAGGGCGCGCCGTCCGCCTCGGCCAGCCGCAGCAGCTCCGCCGCGCCGCGCAGCGCCCGCTCCCGGTCGGTGCCACGGAAGGTGAACAGTTCGGCGGGCCACTCCTGCAGGCCGTGCACGGGCGTCGGACCGTCGTAACCACGCAGCACCGCATGGAAGTTGGTGCCGCCGAAGCCGAAGGCGCTCACCCCCGCCACCCGTTCGGCCGGTGCCGCCGCCCACGGCCGGGCCTCGGCGTGGAAGGCGAACGGGCTGCTGTCCTTCTGCCAGGCCGGGTTCGGCTTCTCCAGGTGCAGGGTGGGCGGTTTGATCCCGGTGTGCAGCGCGAGCGAGACCTTGATCAGGCCCGCCAGGCCCGCCGCGCACTTGGTGTGGCCGATCTGGGACTTCACCGACCCGAGCGCGCAACTCCCGGGCGCCGCGCCGTCCTGCGCGAACACCGCGCCCAGGACGGCGAGTTCGGTCCGGTCGCCGACCACCGTCCCGGTCCCGTGCGCCTCCAGCAACCCGACCTGCGCCGGCGCGACCCCCGCCCCGCGGTAGGCCCGTTCCAGCGCCAGCCGCTGCCCCTCGGGCCGGGGCGCGGTCAGACCCAGCGAACGCCCGTCGCTCGCACTGCCGATGCCCTGGACCACCGCGTACACCCGGTCGCCGTCCCGCTCCGCGTCCGCCAGGCGCTTCAGCACCAGGCAGCCGACGCCTTCGCCGAGCGCGATGCCGTCCGCCGAGGCGTCGAAGGGACGGGAGCGGCCGGTCGGCGAGAGCGCGTGCACCGAGGCGAAGAGCAGGAAGTCATTGATCCCGTTGTGCAGGTCCGCACCGCCGCAGAGCGCCAAGTCGGCCGCGCCCGCCGCCAGTTCCTTGCAGGCCACGTCCAGCGCCGCCAGCGAGGAGGCGCAGGCCGCGTCCACCGTGAAGTTGGCGCCGCCCAGGTCCAGCCGGTTGGCGATCCGACCCGCGATGACATTGGAGAGCATGCCGGGGAAGGAGTCCTCGGTGAGCGCGGGCAGTTGCTCGGCGATCGCCGGCGGGACCTCGCCCAGGTAGGCCGGCAGCACCGCGCCCAGCACGCCCGCGTTCGACAGGTCGCTGCCCGCCTCGGCGCCGAACACCACGCTGGTGCGGGACCGGTCGAAGCTCCGCCCGCTGCTGCCCTGGCGCTCCCCGCCCGCGTCGTACCCCGCGTCCACCAGCGCGCGCCGCGCCGCCTCCAGGGCCAGCAACTGCACCGGCTCGATGCTGCCCAGCGCGGCGGGCGGGATGCCGTAGCTCAGCGGGTCGAAGGGGATCGGCGGCAGAAAACCGCCCCACTTGGACGGCGTCCTGCCCACGTCGCCGTCCGCCGAGTAGTAGAGCGCCGGGTCCCACCGCTCGACCGGCACCTCGGTGACCGCGTCCACGCCTGCCACGATGTTGGCCCAGAAGGCGGGCAGGTCGGGCGCCTGCGGGAACATGCCGGCCATGCCGATCACGGCGATGTCCAGCGGCTCCACCGCCGCTTCCTCCGCTTGATGCTCCGTCAGTTTGTCTGTCCTGCCAGCCAGGAACTCCGCCGCGCCGGTCGTCACCGCGGCATGCAGCCCGGCGAGCGTCGTGGTCGCCGAGCGCAGCACGGCGACCTGCCCCGCCATGAACATCCCGCGCGCCAACTGCTTCTGCTCGTCGACCTCGACCAGCTCGCCCGACACCCGGTCGACGCCCTTGCTGGCGATCCGCAGCCGCCCGACGTTCAGCCGCTCCAGGTGCTCCCAGGCCTCCCGGTCCGGCACGCCCTCGGTCCGCAGCCGCTCCCTGGCCTGCCCGAACTCCACCGTGAACGGGCTCGGCAGGCAGCGTGTGGCGTGCCCGGGTGCCGTCTGCAGCAGCTCCGTCGCCCGCGCGGCCAGCACCTGGCGCTGGAACTGCTCCTGCACCGCGCCGTGCGCCACCGCCTCCTCGGTGCAGAGATAGGCCGTTCCCATCAGCACGCCCGCCGCCACACCACGCTCCGCCAGCGGTGCGGCCATCGCCGCCACCATCGCCGCCGAGCGCTCGTCATGCACGCCGCCCGCGAACAGCACCTCCAGCTGCGTGCCTTGAGCCTCCTTCGCCTCGTCCAGGAAGTCCTCCAGCACCGCCAGCTGCGCCTCCCAGAGCGGGAAGCTGCACCGGGGCCCGACGTGCCCGCCGCACTCCGACCCCTCGAAGACGAACCGGCGCGCCCCGTCGTCCAGGAACTGCCGCAGCAGCCCCGGCGAAGGCACATGCAGGAAGGTCCGGATACCCGCCGTCTCCAATACCCGCGCCTGCGCGGGACGTCCGCCGGCGATCACCGCATGGGTCGGCCGCGCCGCCAGCACCTCGGCCAGCTGCGCGCCCCTCACCTCCTCCGACGCGAACCCCAACACGCCCACGCCCCAGGGGCGTCCCTCCAGGGCCACCGCCGTCCGCCCCAGCAGCTCGCGGCTCTGCTCCGCACCCGCCAACGCGAGCGCCACGAACGGCAGCGCGCCCGCCTCGGCGACCGCCGCCGCGAACCCGGGCTGGTCACTGACCCTGGTCATCGGCCCCTGCGCCACCGGGAGTTCGGTACCGAACGCCACGCTCAGCGGTGCCCCGGGCCGCAACAGCGCGGCGCCTGCCTCGGCCCCCCGGACGGCTTCGCCGATGGCCCGCAATGCCCGCCGGACCGTCCCCCACCGCTCCGCGAACACCTTCGCCAGGAAACCGTCCTGACCAACCATCAACTCCTTTCTTCTCCGCAGCACCCGCCGGCCGTCGACGACCAGCGTCTCGGAGCCGTCCATGCCGCGCACCGCCGCCGCATCCTCGGGCGACACCCCTGACTCGTCCAGCAGCGCGAGCTGGCTGTCCAGCACCACCCCGGCCGCCCCGCCGGCCACCGCCGCCACCGCCGTACGCAGGCCGATCCCGCCGCAGGCCCACACCGGCACGTCCACCTCGGGTGCCGCCAGCAGCTGCTGCAGCAGGACGAAGGTGCTCAACTCGCCGACCCGGCCACCGCTTTCACTGCCCCGAGCGATCAGCCCCCGGGCTCCCGCCCGCACCGCGGCCACCGCCTGCCCGAGCTCGGTCACCTCGACCAGCAGCCGGAACTGGCCCGCGACGTCCGCCGCCTCCCAGCCGGGCACCTCCCCGGCGAGCACCACCGTCTCCGGTCTCGCCCCGCCGGACACCCCCAACTCCTCCGGCAGGAGCCCGCATCCGGGCCCGACCCGCACCCCGAACCCGCCGCCCAACCGCTCCCTGAGCGCGGCCACCGCCTCCCGTGCCCGCCGGTCCCCCGTCCCCAGGTCCAACACCCCGAGCCCGCCGGCCCGGCAGACGGCCTCGGCGAGCCCGACATCCGGCTGACAGAAGGGGGTGATCCCGATGACGAGGTCGTGCGGAAGTCCTGTGCGCGGGGGCGCGGGCCTCATGGGCTCTCCGAAAGTGTGAGTCTTGCGGCGCGGTGCGGGCACGTGCGGGCGACTCCGACCGGCACAGCACGTCGCGAAGCACCCCGACCCACAAGCCAGGGCACCCTCGCGCGATTCCGCTGTCCGGTTGTAGATTGACGCTACCGGCGGGTAGTGCCAGCCAGGTTAAGCCCACATTGCGCGCTCATGTCAATACGCTGCGCACATGCCCGACCCGCCGGTGCACGAACGGTAGCGCTCCCCAACCACCGGGCGCCGTTGCCGACTTGTACGACCAGTGCCACACTGCCCAGATGCCCCTCCGCCCCGCTCCCCCCACCCCCTCGGTCACCCCCGGCCCCGCACACCCCAACCGCCGCCACCCGCCCCCAGCGACCGCGCGAACCCCGCGAGCCCGGCGAAGTCCGCCTCCCGCAGCCCGGCCCGCGGGTTGACGTGATGCAGCAGCGCCCGCCCGCCGTGCTCGGCTGCCACATAGGCGTGATCCGCCGCCCCCTGCTCGTCGTCCACCCAGGCAAACGGCCGGCCGGCGGCATACCGCACCAGCGGCTCACACTTCCAGTGCACCCGTCCGGCCGTTCCCGGGGCTCGGTAGCACCCTCATCGCCGTGGATCACCCCGGCAACGGGCAGCCCCGCTTCGCGGGCGACCCGCTCGCACATCGGCTGGCGGGTCACCACTGGCTCACCCTGGGCCGTGCAGAGGTAGACGACAGCGGTGGGCTTCACGGGCAGTCTGTCGACCGTGCGGGGTCAGGCTGGTGAGGTGCCGCGCCAGAGGTTGGCGCCGGAGGCGAGAACGATCGGGTCCATGGTGGTCAGCTCCGCTCGTACTCGGGCTTCGAACCCGGCTCGGGAATCCGCTGGGAGTGCGTCGATGAAGGCCCGGGAGCCGTGCGAGAGCGCCCAGTTCCAGAACGTGTCGGCGTCGGGGACGGGAAGACGCTGCTCGATGGCGGTCCCGCTCACGTTGGTGAAGCCCGCCGTCGCGAGAAGCCGCTCCTCGTCCAAGGGTCGGCTGAGCCGTCCCTCGCCGACGGGTATCAGCGGCTGGAACTCGCGGAAGAGGGCGCTGTAGAACTCCCACTCCGGCGCGTCCTCGACCGCGCCGGGGACGGAGAAGGAGAAGACCCCGCCGGAGGTGAGGACTCGACGGATCTCCCGGGCTGCCGCAGCCGGATCATCGAGCAGGTGGACGACGAATCCTGCACAGACCAGGTCGAAGGAGCCGTCCGGGAAGTCCAGCTGGTGGGCATCCATCACCCGCGCCTCGTGGACGTGCGGGTACTGGACCGAGATCCGCTCGACCATGCCAGGGGCGCAGTCCACCGCTGTCACCCGGCAGCCGCGGGCGAGCGCGACGGCGGTCAGGGCGCCGCGACCGGCGCCCAGGTCCAGGACACGGGTGCCGGGGACGGGGGCGAGCCACTCCATGTGCTGTCGGCCGAACCCGGCGAAGAACGGCAGTACCTCGTCGTACACCGAGGCCACTTGGTCGAAGAGGGCGGTTGCCCGTGCTGCGCTCATGGCCGGTGATCATGACAGAGGGACAGACAGGGTGCACCCGCATTTCCCGGCCGGGCACGCGGTCCGGGGCGGTGAGGAGCTGCCGCGCGGGTACCGGAGGAGGTGCAGGGGCTTCGTGGGGTGAGCGGCAACGTCGCGGCAACGCAGCATCGCTGATCAAGCGTCAGCTCGGCTCGGGGCTCAGCGCACTCCGCAGGAGGCGAGGGCCTGGGTCTGGGTCGGGTCGGGGTCGGTCGGGAAGTAGAGGTAGCAGATGCCGCCGCTGCCGTCCGCCACGGTGCCTGCCGCGTTCGTCCATTTGGTGCGCAGCCAGACGTTCTCGAACTGGCGCCGCTGGTAGACGCGTCGAACGGCGTCGTCGGAGGGTGAGGCGGGGTCGTTGGCGATCACGTCGCCCTGGGCGGTGAAGCCGACGAGCACCATCAGGTGGCCTGCGGTGTCGTAGCCCGCGCCGTCCAGTTCGCCGCTGCGGAACGAGACGGAGGTGATCACCGGGATGCCCGCCTGGATCAGCTGCTCGGCGTCGGTGAGCGAGCGCAGCCGGGTGACGACGGCCTGCAGGCCGGGGTAGGTCGCCGCGTAGGCGGCGTTGAACGGCCAGTTGCCGCAGCCCTGGTACTGGTAGTCGTAGGTGCCGCGGGCGGCCTGGCAGACCTGGGGGTCGGCGTAGTCGGGGCTGACCCAGGCGAGGTCGGCGGGGGTCGGCGCCTGGCCCCAGTAGGCGATGACCATCTGCGAGGAGGTGGGGCTGCACCAGGCCTCGCCGCCGCTGTCGTACTGCGGGTACTGGCCCCGGTGGATCTCCTGCGAGTAGCGCGGCACGGGCAGTTCGCGGGCGGCGGGCAGGCCGGGCGCGGCGGGCGGCACCTCGGTGCGTTCGGGCAGGTCGGAGGCGAGCAGGCCCAGGCGCCGGACGGTGGGGGTGAGGGCGGTGCCGGGCGTGCGGTAGAGGGTGAGCCGCAGCTCGCAGCCGGCCAGGCGCAGCCCGCTCGCGGGGGTGTCGATGGCGAAGGTGTCGGTGCGGATGCTGCTGCGCCCGTCCTGCTGGGCGTCGACGCTGGTGCGGCGGATGTCCTGGTCGCCCGCGGCCCAGTGGCCCATCACGTACCAGGGCGTGCTCGTGCCGTCGGTGTAGCTGCCGCGCAGCTCGACGGCGAGCCACGTGCCGGCGGGGGTGTGGGCGTTCCAGGAGACCACGGCCTGCGCCGCCGGGACGGCGAGCGGCTGCGCAGGCGAGGTCCAGCTCGCCCACTCCCAGCTCGCGGTCGCGCCGGTGTGCGGGTCGGTGAGGTCGACGGCGCCGGCGGCCGTCTCGATCCGCAGGCCCTGGGGGCCGTCGCCCGAGCCGCCCGGGAGGTCCTCGACCACGGTGCCCTGGGCGGCGCCGGCGCCCCAGTCGGCGGCGGTGGTCCAGGCCCGGAACTCGACGGCGGGGGTCACCTCGGCGGGGCCGGCGTCCGGCGCCGGACGGCTCGGGGCGGTCGCGGCCGACGCGCGGGGCGAGACGGCGGCTGCGGTGACGGCGACGGAGGCGGCGGCCAGCAGGGAGCGGCGGGAGGTGTGGTTGGGCACACCCCCTCAACGCGGGGCGGCCCGCCGGGGTCACGGACCGGTGGGCCGGACAGGGTCCGGATCACCCGGGGAAGACCAGTCCCAGCAGGCGCTGGAGGGCGTGCCGGTCCGCCTCGTCGAGCTGCTCCAGGCCGGTGAGGCCGGACACCAGCTCGGCGCGGATCTCGCGGACGGCCTGCTCGCCCTCCTCGGTGAGCAGCACGTTCTTGATCCGCCGGTCGGCGGGATCGACCTCGCGGCGGACCAGTCCGCGCGCCTCCAGGCGGTCGACGATGCCGGTGACGTTGGAGGCGTCGCAGGCCAGCAGGTCGGCCAGGGTGCGCATCGGGCGGGGCTCGCGGAGCAGGCTGAGCGTCTTGCCCTGCATGAGGGTGAGGCCCCGGTCGGCCGCGAGCGTGGCGAAGTGCCGGTAGTAGGCAGCCGCGGCCCGGGCGACCTGGTCCATCAGCTCGACCGGGGTGGGCGCGGCGACGGCAGCCGCGGGGGCGGCGGCGGGCGGGGTGGCGGACTGCGTCATGGGTCGAGTGTAGGCGAGATTGGTTGACATCCTCAATCTTTCAGGTCTACCGTCATCTCATTGGTTGAGGACATCAACCTTTCAAACGGCAATGGTCCAGGTTCCCCCCGACCGCCACCGTTCGCCGTGCACCGTTCGCAGAGGACCCCCCATGAGCCACGCCATCGCCGCCACCAGACAGCGCGGCAGCACCCCCCTGATCCTGGCCCTCGGCCTGGCCGCGATGGTCGTGGCCATGGCGCAGACCCAGGTCGTCCCGATCCTCGCCCTGCTGCAGAAGCAACTGCACACCGGCGCCGCCGGCGTCAGCTGGGTGACCACCGCCGCGCTGCTCTCGGCCGCCGTCTTCACCCCGCTGCTGGGCCGGGTCGGCGACCAGTACGGCAAGAAGCGCACGCTGCTCGCCGTGCTCGCGGTGATGGTGGTCGGCTCGGTGATCGCCGCGACCACCACCTCGCTGACCCTGCTGATCGTCGGCCGGGTGCTCCAGGGCTCCGCCACCGCGATCTTCCCGCTGGCCCTCTCGGTGATCCGCGACGAGGTGCCGCAGGAGAAGCTGCACGGGGCGATGGCGCTGGTCAGCGGCACGCTGGCGTTCGGCAGCGGGCTCTCGCTGGTGGCCACCGGGCTGCTCACCCAGGGTGCGCACCCCAACTACCACCTGGTCTTCTGGTTCTCCACCGCGCTGACCGTGCTCGCACTGGCCGCCGTCGCCGTCGTCGTCCCGCACGGCGGCTCGCCCACCGGGGGCCGGATCGACGTGCTGGGCGCGCTGAGCCTGGCCGTCTTCCTGGTCCTGCTGCTGCTCGGCATCTCGCAGGGCCACGAGTGGGGCTGGTCCTCGGTCCGCACGCTCGGCTCGCTGGCCGGCTCCGCGGTGGTCGCCGCGCTCTGGGTGCTGATCGAACGGCGGGTGCGCGAACCGCTGGTGGACATGCGGATGTTCGTCCACCGCCAGGTGCTCTTCACCAACCTGGCCGGGCTCTTCGTCGGCTTCGCCTCGTTCGCCCAGTTCATCGGCATCTCCTACCTGGTGCAGATGCCGGGCCGGCTGACCGGCTACGGCTTCACCGCCTCGGTGCTGCGCGCCTCCGTCGAGTACCTGCTGCCCAGCGCGCTGATCGCGCTGGCCGCGGCGCCGGTCGGCGGCCGGCTGGTGCGGCGGATCGGTGCCAGGCACACCCTCGCGGTGGGCGCGCTGATCGGCGTGGCGGGCTTCGCCTGGCTGGCCTTCGGCCACGGCGCCGAGGGCTCGGTGATCGTGGCGGGCATGCTCACCGGCATCGCGATCTCCTTCGGCTACGCCGCGATGCCCGCCCTGATCGCGGCCAGCGTGCCGCTGCAGCAGACTGGCATCGCCAACGGCATCAACTCCATCTCGCGCTCGGTCGGCAGCTCGATCGCCAGCGCGGTGGTGACCTCGCTGCTCGCCTCCAAGACGGTGAGCTACGCCGCGCTCGGCGGGGCCGCGCTGCCCGCGGAGAGCCAGTTCACGCTCAGCTTCGTGATCGCCGCCGGGGCGCTGCTGCTGGCCGTCGTGGTCGCGCTGGCGGGGCTCAGCAAGCACCACCGGCCGCACCTCGCCCTGGTGGCGGACGACGAGCGGCGCGAGCAGCCCACCCCTGCTCCCGCCACCGCCACCAGCACCTCCTGACCCCCCACAACCGCTCGCACCGCAATCCCGCACTTCAGCAACTTCCGCACTGGAGCAGCACCATGACTTCCGCCCTCTTCGTCGTCACCGGCGCCACCGCGTGGACGCTGGCCGACGGCACCCCGCACCCCACCGGCTTCTGGGCCGAGGAGCTCGCCGAGCCGCACCGGATCTTCACCGAGGCGGGCTTCGAGATCACCATCGCCACCCCCGGCGGGGTCCCCGCCACCGCCGACCCGGGCAGCCTGAGCGCCGAGGCCAACGGCGGCGCCGCGGGCGGCGGCCGGGAGAAGGCCGCGTGGCTCGCCACCTACCTCGACGCCATCGGGGCGCAGCTGGCGCACCCCGCCGAGCTCGCCGAGGTCGACCCGGACGCCTACGACCTGGTCTTCTACCCCGGCGGCCACGGCCCGATGGAGGACCTCGCGGTGGACGAGGCCTCCGGGCGGCTGCTGACCCGGGCGCTCGACTCGGGCAAGCCGCTGGGCGTGGTCTGCCACGCGCCGGCCGCGCTGCTCGCCGCTCGCCGCGAGGACGGCAGCTGGCCCTTCGCCGGCTACCGGATGACCGCCTTCAGCAACGCCGAGGAGACGGCGGTGGGCCTGGCCGACCGCGCCCCGTGGCTGGTCCAGGACCGCCTGGTCGAGCTGGGCGCCGAGTTCGTCGAGGCCGCGCCGTTCACCCCGCACACGGTGACCGACCGCAACCTCTACACCGGCCAGAACCCGGGCTCCTCCGCCGGGCTGGCCCACACCCTGGTCGCCGCCGTCTCCACCGACCCGGCCACCGTGGTGGCGCGGCTGCGCGGCGCCTTCACCACCGGCCGCACCAGGCCGATCGACTGGCGGCTCGCCCAGCTGCGCGCGCTGCGCGCCCTGCTCACCGAGCAGTCCGAGGCCTTCCTGGCCGCGCTCAAGGCCGACCTCGGCAAGAGCGCGACCGAGGCCCACCGCAGCGAGATCGGCTTCACGCTGAACGAACTCGACCACACGGTCGAGCACTTGGCCGACTGGCTGCGCCCGCGGCCGGCCACCGTCCCGGACGGCTTCCGGCCCGCCGGAGCCCAGGTGGTGCGCGACCCGCTCGGCGTGGTGCTGATCATCGCGCCGTGGAACTACCCGCTGCAGCTGGCCCTCGCCCCGCTGGTGGGCGCCCTGGCGGCGGGCAACACCGCCGTGGTCAAGCCCAGCGAGCTGACCCCGGCCACCTCCGCGGCGCTGGCCAGGCTGCTGCCGCGCTACCTGGACCGGGAGGCGGTGGCCGTGCTGGAGGGCGGCGTGCCGGAGACCACGGCCCTGCTGGAGCAGCGCTTCGACCACATCTTCTACACCGGCAACGGCCAGGTCGGCCGGATCGTCATGACGGCCGCCGCCAAGCACCTGACCCCGGTCACCCTGGAACTCGGCGGCAAGAGCCCCGTGGTGGTCGAGCCCGGCGCCGACCTCGCGGTCACCGCCCAGCGGGTGGCGCGCGGCAAGTTCCAGAACGCCGGGCAGACCTGCGTGGCCCCGGACTACGTGCTCGCCATCGGCGAGACCGCAGGTGCCCTGGAGGCGCACCTGCGCGAGGCCGTGCAGGCGCTGTACGGGGCGGACCCGGCCGGCAACCCGGAGTACGGACGGATCGTCAACGAGCGCCACCACGACCGGCTCACCGCACTGCTCGCCGAGGGCCGGATCGTCACCGGCGGCGGCCACGACCGCGCCACGCGCTACCTCGCGCCGACCGTGCTGGCCGACGTCTCCCCCGAGGCGCCCGTGATGCAGGGCGAGATCTTCGGCCCGATCCTGCCGGTCATCGCCGTGCCCGACCTGGACGCCGCGATCGCCTTCATCAACGAGCGCGACAAGCCGCTCGCGCTCTACGCCTTCACCGACTCGGAGCAGACCAAGCAGCGGCTGGCGGTGGAGACCTCCTCCGGCGGGCTGGTCTTCGGCCTGACCGTCTCCCACCTCGCGGTGCCCGAGCTGCCGTTCGGCGGCGTGGGCGAGAGCGGCATGGGGCGCTACCACGGCGAGTACTCGATCGACACGTTCAGCCACGCGAAGGCCGTGCTGGACAAGCCGCTCGGCTGATCCGCTCGGCTGAGCCACCCGGCCGACCCGCTCGGCCGACCGCGGCTGCGCACCGGCCGCCGCAGCGGCTGCGAGAAGATACCGGTCCCCGGTCGAGCGATCGGCCGGGGACCACCACCCTCCTGTAAGGACAAGCAGATGAGCACTCCGCACGGCTCGGACCGCACGCCGGCCGCCGTCGACCACCGCGCGGCCGTCGCCGCGCAGACCGCCCGCTTCGTCGAGGCGGTCAAGGGCGCCGACCTGACGACCCCCGTCCCGTCCTGCCCCGGCTGGACGCTGGCCGACCTGCTCCAGCACGCGGGCAGCGTGCAGCGGTGGTTCGCCGTGCTGCTGAACGGGCAGATCCAGGAGCGGCCCACCAGCCGGGAGGTGGACCTGCGCCTGCCGGCGGGGCCGCAGGGCCTGGCCGACTGGCTGTCCGCGAGCGCGCAGGTGGCCGCGGAGGCCTTCGCCGCCACCCCCGCCGACCTGCCGATGTGGGCGTGGGGCGCCGACCAGCACGCCCGGTTCTGGGCCCGCCGGATGCTCTTCGAGACCCTCGTGCACCGGGTCGACGCCGAGGTGGCGCTGGGGATCCCGTCGGCGATCGACACCGAACTCGCGGTGGACGGCGTGGACGAGTTCCTCGTCAACCTGCCCTTCGCGAGCTTCTTCGCGCCCGGGACGGCCAAGCTGCGCGGCGAGGACAGGTCCATCCGGTTCAGCTGCACCGACGCGGACCGCGACTGGCTGGTCCGGCTGCGCCCCGACGGCTTCGGCCTGGACGGCACCGGCGCCACGGACGTGCCCGCCGACGCCACCGTGCGCGGGAGCGCCGCGGACCTGCTGCTGCTCGCCTACGGCCGGCTGGACCGGGCGGACGAGCGGTTCGAGGTCCAGGGGGACGAGGAGCTGCTGGCGCACTGGTTCGCCAACTCCGCGTTCTGAGCCGTGGAGAGGCCCTGAGCCTTCCTGGCGGGCGGGCGCGCGCCGAGGTGCGCCCGCCCGCTCACCGGAACGCGTCGAAGCGCCTGCGCAGCCGCCCCGGCTCACGTCGCACGACGGCGAGGTGGAGCGAGCTGCGCGGGTCGGCCGAGTCGCCGTCGGGGTACTGCGCGAGGTAGGGCGCGCCCGCCCACGCGTCGTTGGTGGCCTCGAAGTACGCGCGGGCGTCGGGGTATCCGGGCGGCACGGGGCGGTACTGCCAGCGCACGCCGCCCGCGGAGCGGCGGACCGCCTCGCCCAGGTACCAGGCGGCACCCGCGACGAACTCCCGCTGTTCGGGCGCCTCGAACGCCTCGGCCGTGGCGATCCGCCCGAGCAGCAGCTGCTCCAGTGCGTCGATCGAGTCGCGGCTGAAGTCCCAGGCGGCTGAACCACCGCAGTCGGCCGCCCAGTCGGCGAAGGCCGCCGCGCGCTGCGCCAACCAGCCGGTGAGCCAAGGGTCCTGGGCCTCGGTGGCGGGGTCGGCCTCGTCGACGCCCGGGGTGTGCCGCTTGGTCGGCCTCCAACCCGGGTGCGCGGCCTGGTGGTCGGCCACCGCCGCCGCCAACGCCGCGTGCGCGCGGCGCAGTTCACCACTGCCGCCGGAGCGCCTGGCCCGGCGCAGCAGCTCCATCGGGGAGACCGGGGGCAGGCCGAGCGCCGGGTCCGGGCAGACCAACGGCAGGTCGTGGTCGGGGCTGTCGGGGTCGTGGTCCCACGCCCAGTGTCCGCCGCCGACCCGCAGCAGCGCCTCGCCCAGGTAGCCGAGCGCGGAGTCCACCAGGCCGCTGTCGGTCGGCGGCGCGCCGCCGGGCGGGACGTTCGCCAGCAGGACCGCCTCCAGCCCGTCCAAGGACCCGGGCGAGAAGTCCTGCACGAAGCCGCTCGGCAGGAACCAGCCCAGGCGCTCCAGCACCGGGTTGAGCGACTCCAGCCAGTCGTCCAGCTGATCGTCCGCCATCGGCTCGCCTCCGCATCCGCATTCGCATCCGGTCCAGCACAGCGGCTCCGAACCTACCCGACGCCCTCCCCGCGCGGGCCGAGTCGTGCGGGCGCCTCCACCGAGGATTCACAGCACCACCTGGCAACACGCCCGACAAGACGTCATCCCCCTTGGTACGGTGCCGACTTCGGAAAGCACCCACCAGGGCCGGGCGTTGCCGACGGGAGCAGGGGCGGCGGCGCTCACGGCCGAGGAGAGGCAACGTGAGACGCTTATTACGCTCGGGGGCACTGCCGGGAGCACGGTTCGCCGTGGTCGTCATGGTGACGGCCTTGCTCGCCGTGCTGATCGGCTGGCCGGTGCGGTCCGCCGTCGCCGCCGCGTCCAACCGGTGCGCGGACCTGTACAGCATCACCAAGCCGACCCCGCCACGGGATCAGCTGCCCGGGTTCACCCCCGCCGGCTCCACTCCGCCGAGCTATCCGCTGGGCAGCTACCCGTACGACAACCCCGGTGAGAACGCCCGGGCACTGCCGGCCATCACGGACCCGAACATCCTCAAGGAGTACGGCACCGACACCAACGGCAAGACGCCCGGCACCCCCGACCACGTGTACGCGGCGTGGAACCGGTACCTGGCGCGCAAGGCGAAGGAGGGCAAGTCGCCGCTGCCGTGGAGCAAGTGGCTCGGCCAGTACGTGCCCAACATGGGAAACAACAACCGCGGCAAGGCCTTTGAGCAGTACGCGGTGCAGACCATCGGGCTGGGCGACGACTGGCTCTGCCAGGAGCGGATCCCCGGCGGCCCCCAGGACCGCATATTCGACGCGGTGAACCACGACGAGAAGATCGCCTACGAGTTCAAGTCCGGCAACACGGTCGTCAAGGCCCAGGTGCAGAAGGACGCACAGATCGAGGCGGAGACCGGCTACAAGATCGAGTACGTCTTCGGCAGCAAGCCGCGGCCCAGCGCGGTCAAGGCCCTGACGTCCAACGGGTTGAGCGATCCGTACACCGTCGAGGCGACTCCGGTGCAGTCCGATCCGGGGACGGTCGCGCCGGGTTCGCCGGCCTCCCAGCTCATGGAGCCCGATCCCGCGGCCGACCCCTCGTCGGGTGCCTTCAACGACCTGACCGGCGGGTCCGGCGACAGCCAGGACCAGGCCAACGCGATCGAGGACGCCGACCAGGACCTCGAGGACCTGTCCGGCGCGGCCGACCAGGCGGCGATCCGGCCCGGCGGCATCGACTTCTCCACCATGCAGCTGCGCTACGTGTCGCTGGCGCCGGACAACGCCGGTCTCCAGTACTCGTTCCAGACCGACGACAACCCCAGCGACACCCCCTCGTTCGGCGGTCTGCAGGACGCCCAGCTCACCTCCGACGCCATGTTCACCTGGCTGGCGCTGGACCCCTCGACCTTCTGGGTCAACCTCAACCCGGACCAGCCCGACAAGATCGTCGACCCCCGGCTGGCGAGCACCGACGCCGGACGGATCCTGCTCTCCTCCGACCTGGAGCTCAAGCACACCGTCGCCGCCCTGCAGGTGCCCGGCGCCGGCAACCCCACCGGCACCGAGTACTGGAAGGAGCTGAAGGGCACCGCCGACACGCCCCCGTGCACGGGCAGCTACCGGGTGTGGATCGAACCGGACACCGCCACCGTCCGCGACACGGGCAGTCAGCTGTACGTGCTGGACGCCCCGTTGAAGGTCGAGGCGCAGCGCCTGCAGATCACCACCCCGGGCCCCGGCCGCCCCTGCACACTGCCCCAGAGTCTGCAGGACTACAACCTCTCGGTGCTGCAGAAGGTGGTCGTCCCCCAGGCGGAGAAGCTGGTGAACACCGACCCGGGCTTCGCCGACCTGCGGCGGGTGTACTACAGCCGGGTGATCGCCGAGTGGATCCGCGAGCGGGACGCCGTCACGCCCGGTCCCTTCCACTCGATCATCAACAGCGACGACGTGAGCCGGTGGCCCGCGCGCACGCCGTGGAACCCGGCGGACGTCTACGCCGACTACCTGAAGTCGTACAAGGACGGCGACGCGTCGTTCTCGATCACCTACCCGGTCAACGGCGTGCCGGAGCAGTTCAAGTACGCCGTCGGCGGGGTCGACTTCGGGCAGGCGCCGCACCAGCCGATCCCGGAGCAGACCTTCCAGACCACGTACAGGACGCTGCCGGTCACGGTCACCCAGTCGCAGCAGGCGCCGGTGCACTACGAGGACACGCCGGTCAGCTGGCTGGGCGGCGGCAGCGTCGCCACGACACCCACGCCGCCCCCGACCCAGCCGCCCACGCAGCCACCGACGGGACCACCCACCGGGCCACCGACCGGGCCACCCACCCAGCAGCCGACCCAGCCGCCCACGCAGCAGCCCACCCAGCCACCGACCGCACCGCCCACGAGCGGGCCGACGAGCGGTGCGCCGAGCCCGAGCGCGGGGCCGAGCGGACCGACGGCCGGACCGACCGGCGGGTCCGGGCAGAGCCCGACGCCCACCCCCGCGGGAGCGGTGTGGAGCGCGCCCAGCGCCCCGCCGACCCGGCCGTCCACCGGGCCGGGCGCGGCTCCCCCGGCGCGGGCGCTCGCCTTCACCGGCGCTGACGTGGCGCGGTTCGCCGTGGTGGGCGGCACCCTGCTGATCGCCGGGGCCGGCCTGCTGCTCTGGGGCCGACGCCGACGGCCCGGCGCCGGTACCCGGTAGCGGCGCCCGACAGCCGGCCCGCCGTGCGGCGGCCCGGGGAGCGGCAGCCCTCCGCTCCCCGGGCCGCCCCGGCCGGGCCCTATCCCCACCCCGCCTCCGTCGCCGTCCGCTCGATCAGCTCGACCGCGCGCCCTGCCCCGTCCTCCGCCGCCAGCCGCCCGGCCAGTGCGGTGGCCCGGGTCCGGTGGACGGGGTCGCCGGTGGCACGGGTGATCGCGGCGGCGAGGCGGTCGGCGGTCAGCGACTTGAAGGGGATCGGGGCGGTGCCGGCGCCCAGCCGGGCGAGCAGGTTGGCCCAGAAGGGCTGGTCGCCGAGGACCGGGACCGGCACCGCGGGGACGCCCGCGCGCAGCGCCGCCGCCGTGGTGCCCGCGCCCGCGTGGTGGACCACGGCGGCCATCCGGGGGAAGAGCGCCAGGTGCGGGAGCTCGCCGACGGTGATGACGTCCTCGCCCGTGCCGGACAGGCCCGCCCAGCCCGCCTGGACGACGCCGCGCACCCTGGCCCGGCGCAGCGCCCGCACGGCCAGCTCGCTCAGCCGTTCGCCCTCGCCGCCGCCCATGCTGCCGAAGCCGATGAACACCGGCGGCGGGCCGGCCTGCAGGAAGTCCGCCAGTTCGGCCGGCAGTTGATGATCCGTCAGTTGCGCATCGAAGGGCCACCAGTTGCCCACCACGTCGAGCCCCGAGCGCCAGTCCGCGGGCCGGGGCAGCACGCTCGGGCTGTAGCCGTACAGGACCGGCCAGCCGGCTGCCTCCTGGCGCCGCCGGGTGGCTCCGGCGGTCATCGGCGGCAGGCCGAGCCCGGCCCGCAGCCTGGTGACCGTCGGGCCGTAGACCCGGTCCACCAGGCGCAGCGAGACGTGCCCGGCGGCGCGGTTGCCCCACCGGCCCAGCGAGCGTCCGGCGCCGACGGCCGGGGCGAACTCCGCTGTGGGATGGACCGGTTGCAGGTACACGCCGATACTCGGGATGCCGTGGGCCTCGGCGAGCGACCAGCCGAGCGGCGCGGTGGTGGGGGCGAGCAGCAGCAGGTCGTCGCCGGGTGCGACGGTGGCGGCCACGCCCTCCCCCAGCTGCCGGACGAAGTCGGTGGCCTGCCGCAGCGGCGACAGCTCCCGCCGCAGTTCGCCGGGCAGCGCCCGGAACTCCAGGCCGCCGGCACCCACCAGCTCGGCGAAGCGCGGCTGGGTGGCGATCGCCACCTCGTGTCCGGCCTGACGCAGCTGCACCCCGAGGCCGGTGAAGGGCGCCACGTCGCCCTGTGATCCGCCCGCCAGGAACAGGATCTTCATCGGACTCCTCGCCGGGTGCGGCAGCTGAGCCCGACTCAGCCACCGGGAGATCGGACGGCATTCACCGTACGCCCGGGGACACCGCGGCAGCCGCAGGGGTCCGGTCGCCCGGCGAGCCCACGCACTGTAGCGCCCTGCCATGCCCGGATCAAGGGCTTTCATTTTTGCCATTCCTTGGGTGAAATATGTCCTCAACTTGGCAGTTTCAGTTCACCGGTCGGCTCATGGCCAGGCCCGGCAAGGGGAGGACGTCAACCACGTTGAAGCCGCACAGGACCTTGAAGTCGCATCCGACCAGGCGGACAGCCGCCGCGGTCACCAGTACCGCGCTGCTGGCCACCCTCGGCCTGAGCCTGCTGCCGGCCACCGCGGCAGCGGCTCCCGCCGCTCCGGTCGCCGTCACCGACCCCGCCGACGCCGCCCAGGCCGCCCGGGTCGAGCACGACCTGCCGGGACCGTTCACCGAGAAGGTGGCGGCCGAACAGAAGGCCGCCACCGAGCAGTTGCTCGCCGGCACCGCGAAGGTCGAGCAGCATGGCGGCAGCAGCAGCGTGAAGCTGGGCCGTGACAAGTACGTCGAGCTGGCCCGCGAGCGCACCGACAAGATCTTCACCATCCTGGTGGACTTCGGCGACCAGGTGGACAGCACCACCAAGCTGCCCGACGGCAGCGCCAAGTACGGCGGCACCCCGGGGCCCGCGCACAACAAGATCCAGCAGCCCGACCGCGCCGTCAACAACTCCACGGCCTGGCAGGCCGACTACAACCAGCAGCACTACCAGGACCTGTACTTCGCCAAGGACAAGCCCTCGCTGAAGACCTACTACGAGAAGCAGTCCTCGGGCCGCTACTCGGTGGACGGCCAGGTCAGCGACTGGGTCCGGGTGCCCTGGAACGAGGCCAGGTACGGCTCCAACTTCTGCGGCGCGCACATCTGCAGCAACGCCCAGGACCTGATCGTCGACGCGCTGAACGCCTGGGTCGCCGACCAGAAGGCCAAGGGCCGCAGCGACGCCGACATCAAGGCCAACCTCGCCGAGTACGACCAGTGGGACCGCTACGGCTCCCACCACGACGGCAACTTCAACCAGCCCGACGGCTACATCGACCACTTCCAGATCGTGCACGCCGGCGAGGACGAGTCGGCCGGCGGCGGCGCGCAGGGCGCCGACGCGCTGTGGGCGCACCGCAGTTACGTGCACGGCTCGGAGAACGGTCAGACCGGCCCGGCGGGCAACAAGCTCGGCGGCGTGCAGATCGGCGACAGCGGCTACTGGGTGGGCGACTACACCATGCAGCCGGAGAACGGCGGGCTGGGCGTCTTCGCCCACGAGTACGGGCACGACCTCGGTCTGCCCGACCTCTACGACACGGTGGGCCCGGGTGACAACTCGGTCGGCTTCTGGTCGCTGATGTCGTCGGGCTCCTGGCTCGGCGAGGGCAAGGACAACATCGGCGACAAGCCGGACGACCTCGACGTCTGGAGCAAGCTGAAGCTCGGCTGGCTGCGCTACGACAAGGCCGCCGCGGGCAAGGAGTCCACCCACCACATAGGCCCGGTGGAGTACAACAACAGGCTCCCGCAGGCCCTGGTGGTCGACCTGCCGAAGAAGAGCGTCACCACGACGATCAACACCCCGTACGCGGGCAAGAGCGAGTGGTGGAGCGGCAGCGCCGACAACCTGGACGTCGCGCTGACCCGCGACCTCGACCTGACCGGCCGCACCTCGGCCACCCTGACGGCCCAGGCCTGGTGGGAGCTGGAGCAGGACTTCGACTACGGCTACGCCGAGGTCTCCACCGACGGCGGCGCCAACTGGCAGGTGCTGGCGGGCACCTTCAACGGCACCGCGCTGCCGAAGAACGCCGCCGGCAAGGCCGCGCTGACCGGCAGCACGAACAACGCCTGGGGCCGGCTGTCCTTCCCGCTCGACGCGTACGCCGGCAGGGCGGTGAAGATCCGCTTCCACAACACCACCGACGGCGGCCTGCACCTGCGGGGCCTGGCGCTGGACGACATCGCCGTGACGGCGGACGGCGCGACCGTCTTCAGCGACGGCGCGGAGAACGGGGACGCCGGCTGGACGGCCAACGGCTTCTCCCGGATCGGCGGCACCTTCGTCAAGGACTACGACCAGTACTACCTGGCCGAGAACCGCCAGTACGTCTCCTACGACGAGACCCTGCGCACCGGCCCGTACAACTTCGGCTCCGCCGCCAAGCCCGGCTGGGTGGAGCACTACGCCTACCAGCCCGGACTGCTGATCTGGCTCTGGGACACCTCGCAGAGCGACAACAACGTCAGCAGCCACCCGGGCCACGGCCTGATCCTGCCGATCGACGCGCACCCCGCCCCGCTCAAGTGGGCCGACGGCACCCTGATGCGCCCGCGCATGCAGGGCTACGACTCCACCTTTGGCTCGCGGCGCACCGACGGCCTCAAGCTGCACAAGGCCGACGCGCTCACCACGGTCCCGCGCTCGCGCGGGGTGGACGAGTTCAACGACCACGAGCGGACGTACTGGGACGCCTCCGACCCGAACAGCAGCGTGATCGTGCCGGACACCGGCACCAGCATCGAGATCGAGAACGAGAGCGCCAACTACCTGGAGACCTGGATCCGGGTGCGCCCGGTCGACTGACCGCAAGCACCGCCCGCGCCGGGGCCCGCCGCAGCCGCGGTGGGCCCCTGGCCGTGTCCGGCGCGGGAATGCGGTCGGCGGCCTGCGGTGTTCACCCCACCGTGACGACAGCGACCTCGGGGAGCACGGCGGCGACCTCCGGGAGCGGCCCCGCCCCGGGCTACCGGCTCTCGGTGCTGGACCGCTCCCGGATCCGGCAGGGGCAGCCGCCGGCCCAGGCGCTGCGCGACACGGTGGCCTTCGCCCAGCAGGCGGAGCGCTTCGGCTACCACCGCTTCTGGGTCTCCGAGCACCACGGCGTGCCGGGGGTGGCGGGCTCGGCACCGACCGTGCTGGCCGCGGCGGTCGCGGCGGCGACCAGCCGGATCCGGGTCGGCACCGGGGGCGTGATGCTGCCCAACCACCGGCCGATGGTCGTCGCCGAGCAGTTCGGGGTGCTCGCCTCGCTCTTCCCCGGCCGGATCGACATGGGGCTCGGCCGCTCGGTGGGCTTCACCGACGGGGTGCGCCGGGCGCTGGGCCAGGGCAAGGACGCCGCCGACCACTTCGCCGAGCAACTCACCGAGCTGCTCGGCTACTTCGACGCCACCCGGAGCGCCCCCGAGGTGCACGCCCGGCCCGCCGAGGGTCTGGCGGTGCCGGCCTTCGTGCTGGCCACCGGCGCGGGCGCGGACATCGCCGCCGAGGCCGGCCTGCCGCTGGTCATCGGCGGTGTGCGCGGTGAGGAGGCGATGCTGGCCGCCGTCGACCGCTACCGCGAGCGGTTCCGCCCCTCGGCGCGGGCGGCGGCACCGTACGTGGTCGTCTCCGGCACGGTGGCGGTGGCCGGGACGGCAGTGGCGGCGCGGGAGCTGCTCGTCCCCGAGGCCTGGTCGAGCGCCTGGTCGCGCACCCACGGGGAGTTCCCGCCGCTGGCCCCGGCGGCGGAGATCCTGGCGCGCACGATGAGCCCGCGCGAGCGCACCGCCTACGAGCAGGCGCTCGACGGGCACATCGCCGGGACGCCGCCCGAGGCCGCGGCCCGGCTCGCCGCCCTGATGGAGCGCACCGGGGCCGACGAGTTCCTGGTCACCACCAGCACCTACGACCGCGCCGCGCTCCTCGACTCCTACCGGCTGCTGGCCGCGGAGCTGGGCCTGGCAGGCCGTCCGATGTGACGTCGGACGGGTTCACCCCGCGAACCGGCGCACGGTGCGGCGGATCTGCGTCACGTGGTACTCGTTCGGGCCGAAGTGCGCCAGCACGCTGAGGTGTTCGCGCAGATGGTAGAGCGGCATCCGGTCCTGCCAGCCGTCGGACAACGGCTGCAGCTCCTGGTAGGCGGCGAAGAAGCCTTCCGGGATCCCGCCCACGCAGTACGCCATGCTCAGCTCGGACTCGGCCCACAGCCAGCAGACCGCGGGGTCGATGAAGACCGGCTCGCCCTGCGCGGTCGCGAGCAGGTTGCCGTGCCACAGGTCGCCGTGGTTCAGCACGGCGGGGGCGGGCGGGACCAGGTCGGGCAGCCGCTCGCAGAGCCGGGTCAGACCCGCCCGGTCGGCGGGGTCCAGCGCGCGCTCGGCCTCCGGCTCGGCGAGGTAGCGCAGGATGCGCTGTTCGGCGAAGAACGCGCAGCCGTCCTCGGACCAGTCGTTGCGCTGCCGCAGCAGGCCGAGCCAGCCGTTGCGGTGCCAGCCGAACCGGGTGCCGGAGATCGCGTGCAGGCGGGCCAGCGCCCGGCCCGCCTCCTCCCAGACGGCGGGGGCGTGCGGGGCGGTCGGCGCCACCTCCTCCAGCAGCAGGTGGCGCGGGCCCACCTCGATCACGTCCGGGGTGCGCAGCCCGCCCTGCTCGCGCAGCGCGGCCAGGCCCTCGGCCTCGATCGGGAACATGTCGGGCGGCACCCGGTCCGAGGCCTTGACGACGAGCCGGGTGCCGTCCTTCAGGGTCACCCGCCGCACGTCGTGGGCGGCGCCGCCGCTCAGCGGCTCCGCGTGCACCACGTCGCCGAGGTAGGCGCTGTCGTAGCCGGACCAGCGCTCGCCCTCCGCCACCGGCTCCTCGCCGCCGGGCCGCCCGGTCATGCGGGGCCCGCCCCGGTGAGGATCTCCGCCAGGGCCTGCCAGAGGGTCTCGGCCGAGTAGAAGTTCGGCCGCAGCAGCGCGGTGTCCGGGATCACCGCGTCGAAGCCCAGCTCGAGGTCCAGGACGAGGTTCACCGACCCGAGCGAGTCGAGTCCGAAGTCGGTCAGCGGCGCGTCGAACGGCAGCTCGGTGGTGCCGGGCACGCCGAGGCTGGCCCTGATGACCGCCTCGAAGGTGCTGTTCGGGAAACCCATGGGTCCCTCTCGTCTGCTTCGGTGTCGTCGTTGTTCCGGCCGTTCCCCGCTGCTTGTCAGGCAATCAGCATGGAGTCCCCGAACTCGTTGAAGAGGTAGCCGTTCGGGACGACCTCGTCGCGGTAGAGGTCGAGCAGCTCCTGGCGGCCGGTGAAGGCCGAGGTCAGCCGGAGCTCCGAGCTGCGGGGCATGTGCAGGTTGGTCAGGAAGGCGTCGCAGGCCTTGAAGCGGTGGCCCGGGCCGAGGATCAGGTTGGTCCAGCCCGTCCCCGGCCAGACGCGTCCGCTGCGCTGGTCCGCCACGGTCTCCAGCGCGCGCAGCGCCGAGGTGCCGCAGACCACGATCCGCCCGCCGGCCCGGCGCCGGTCGTTGATCTCGTCGGCGGCGGCGGTGGACACCTCGTAGCGCTCGGGGCGCGGGAAGGGCAGGCTGGGACCGCTCGCACCGGCCGGCACCTCGACGTCCGCCCCCTCGGCCCAGGCGACGTCGGCGCCGAACCAGTCGCGCAGGTAGCCGTGCTGCCAGCGGGCCGCGATGTGGTGGGTGACCTCGACCACCGCGGTGCCCCGCCCCTTGAGCGCCTCGATCAGCTCAGGGGTGAAGTGGCGTGCGGCAGAGGGGAAGAGGGTCGCACCGGGCCGGCTGGCGAACGAGGTCTGGTAGTGCGCGGGGTCGATCGGGCGCTCCACCAGGTAGTCGGGGTAGGCGATCTCGCCGATCTCGTCCAGCACCTCGGTGCCGCCGGGCTCGAAGGCGATCCGCCAGACTCCGGCGCCCTCGTCGCGCAGCAGGGTGCCGACCACCTCGCGCTCCTCGCCGAAGCGCAGCGCGGCGCCCACCTCGGCAGTCGAGGCGGGCAGCACCAGGCAGTGCCAACTGCCGTCGTCCATCGGGGAGAAGACATTGACCACGACGGGCGAGCCGTGCGCGTCCCGGCCGCGCAGCAGCGAGGGGACCACCCGCGCGTTGTTGACCACCAGCACGTCGTCCGGCGAGAGGAACTCGCCCAGCTCGTCGAAGCGCCGGTGGTGCACCTTGCCCGCAGCGCGCTCCAGGACCAGCAGTTTCGCGGCGCTGCGCGCACCGCCGCGCACCTCGGCGGGCTGCTGCGCGATGAGCCGGCTGCTGAAGTCGAAGTCGTACTGGTTGGCCGTGTCGGGCAGGTCCTTCATGGGCGCACTCCCTGGCGGTCCGCGAGGTCGGAGCCTTCATGTCAGCACTAAAGCGGTTAAGCGGTCAAGGGTGTTGACACGAGTGATTCTCCGTACCTGATGCACCGTCAGCACCAGGTGCAATTCCCTTGACAGCTAAACCGCTCAAGTGGTTCAGTCGGTCCGGCCGATCCGCCGCAGCTCAGCGCAGATGGAGAGTCGCATGAGTGCCGAAGCCGAGCCGCCGCCCGGCGCACCGCCGGCCCCACCGGCACCGCTGATGTGGTCCCAGGAGATGTACTGGTACATCTACCGGATGCCGCTGCCCGAGGTCGACAGCGTGAAGACCGCGCTGTGCGTCCCGGCCCCGCACCCCGGGGTCTCGCAGGCCACGGCGCTCGCGGCGGTCCGGTCCCTGATGCTGCGGCACGAGGCGCTGCGCACGCTCTGCCCGACGGACGCACACGGGATCCCGTTCCAGTCGGTGCGCACCGAGTTCGAGGTGCCCGTGCCCCTCCGGCGCCAGGGCGACGACCCCGCCGACATCCGCGCGGTCATCGACGAGCTGGCCGGGCCGCGCCTGGACCAGGCGGTGGACCTCCCGCTGCGGGTCGGCCTCACCCTGCACGGCGACCAAGTCGCGACCGTCGTGCTGCTGTTGAACCACATAGCGGTGGACAAGGCCAGCGCCCCGATCCTCACCGAAGACCTGACACGGCTGCTGGACGCCCCCGCGACCTGCGCCGAGGCCGCGGTTCGCCCGGCGCCCTGCCCGGCCGAGGCGCCGCGCGGGCTGCAGCCGGCCGAGCAGGCCAGGCGCCAGGCGCTGGGCAGCCAAACCGTTCTGGGCGCACGGGCGTTGCGGTACTGGGAGGAGGTGCTGCGCGAGCTGCCGGCCGCACCGTTCCCCTGGTCCGCCCCGGCCGCCGGCGCAGAGCACTACCACCAGGCCGTGCTGCGCTCGCGCCCGTTGCTCACCGCCCTGCACCGGCTGGGCCGACGCGAGCGCAGCAGCGCCTGCGACCTGCTCGCCACGGCCTTCTGCCTGGCCCTGTCCGCGCTCTCGGGCAACAGCCGGGTGGCGTTCAAGATGAACTTCTCCAACCGGTTCCCCGAGGTCAGGCAGTCCGTCGGCTGCTTCTTCCAGGAGGCGCTGGTGCACGTCGAGGCGCCGGGCCGGGCCACCGTCGGCGAGTTGGCGGCGCGCACCCAGCAACGGCTGCTGGCGGGCAGCCGCCACGCCCGGTACTCCTACCTGGACTGCCGGGACACCAGGGCGCGGGTGGAGGCCGCCCGTGGGCTCTCGTTCCGCCTGGCCACCTCCTTCGACTGCGCCGACGGCTGGGACCAGCGGCCCGCGACGGTCGACGGCATCGCCAACCCAGCTTCCGAGGAGGAGAGTTCGCTCAGCCGGCGGACCTGCGAGTGGCAGGACGACTACAACGACCTCTTCTTCCGCAGCTACCCCCAGGACGACGCGGCGGTACTGGATCTCGTCGTCCACACCTCGGTCGCCGGGCGGGCGGAGACCGGTCGGCTGCTGCACGGGATGGAGCGGTTCCTGATCGCCTGGGCCGAGGACCCGCGGCTGGCGGCGGCAACCGTCACCGAGGCCGTCGAGCGCTTCGCGCTGCCCGTCACCCGGTACGGCGACGGCTGGGTCCTGGTCGACCACTGCTGGGTCGACGCCGCCGCGCTGGCACGACTGCTCTGCGCGGTCGACGGGGTCACGGCCGCCGCGCTGGTGGTCCGGGAACGGCCGGGGCACGCGCCGGTCCTGGTCGCCCAGGTGACCGGTCCGGGCGCGCGCCGCCCGGAGCTGCGGCCGGACCTCCGGGCGGCGCTGCTGACCGCCCTGCGGAGGCGGCGGGACGTCGTCTGCCCCCACGAGTTCGTCTGGTGCGAGCGGCTCCCGCAGTCCCCCGCGCCCATCGCCACCGCCCACCGCCCGGCAACCGACAACGCCCGGCCCCTCGTCAACGCCCCTTCGGGCGAGCCCGGTTCGCCCGAGCAGCGGTTCGTCACCGCGCTCGCCGCCGCGCTCGGCCCCGGCCCGGTCGACCTGGACGCCTGCTACGCCGAGCAGGGCGGCCGGGCCGTCCTGGCGGCGGCGGTGATCGAGCGGCTGGAGCAGCTGGGGTGCGCCGGCCCCACCCCGGACGATCTGCTCGGCCCGTGGCCGCTGCGCTCGCTCGCCGCCCTCTGCACCCCGCACCCGGAGTGACCGCCATCGAGAGCCTCGCCGACCGCCTGCGCAGCCGCCTGCGCACCAGATACGCCGCCCTGCCGCTGCTGCGCCTGCTGCCCACACCCGTGCTGGTCACGCTGGTCGCGGTGTCCGCGGGGATCAGCGCACTGCCGGCGGCCTCCAGCGTGGTCTCCCGGGAGCTGGTCCTGCGGCTTCAGCACAGCGGCACCCGGTGGAGTGCGGCGGTGGCGGCGCTGGTGCTGTTCTGCGTGCTGCTGCTCGCCCAGCAGGCGGTGATCCTGCTGCTGGAGCCGCTGCGGATGCACGCGGCCCGCCTCATCGACGGCCGGTTCCGGCGCTGCATCGGCGAGTTGGCGCTGGCCCCGAGCGGCACCGCCCACCTGGACGACGCCGACACGGCCGGGCGGCTGACCATGGCCAGCACCGAGCTGCAGATCTTCACCGCCGGCTGGGCGGCCGTGGGCCATGTCGCGCAGTTCTGCCAGACCCTGGGCGGGGCGGTCTGCCTGGCGCTGGTCGCGCTCTCGGCGCCCTGGTTCGCGCTGGGCTGCCTGGTGGCGCTGGTTTTGTGCCGGTGGACCACCACCCGGATCTACGTGGGGATCAACTGGATGTGGGTGCGCACGGCCGGGCTGAGCAAGCGCACGCAGTACTGGGCGCAGTTCGGCCGCAGCGTGCAGAACGCGAAGGAGATCCGCGTCTACGGCCTGACCGGCTGGCTGGTGGCGCACTTCCACGCGGCGGCCATGGCGCAGGAAGGACCGATCCTGCAGGCGCGGTGGCGGGCGCTGGGCTCCACCTGGCAGCCGCTGCTGGCCGCGGCCGCCGCGCTGTTCCTCGGGCTCGCGGGCATCGTCTCCAGCAGCGGGCAGCAGGCGGGGGTCATCGCGCAGAACGTGACCGCGCTGATCGCGGCGCTCGCGCTGGGCCAGATCGGCACCGGCGGCTTCTCCGTCGAGCACGGCCGGCCGATCGTGCAGACCGCCGCCGAACTCCGCCGCGAGCTCGCCCCCGGCCCCCGGGCGGCACGCCCCGACCGCGGCCCCGACCACGACCCCGGGCCCCGGCCACCGCTGCCACCCTCGCCGCTGCTCCGCTTCGAGCAGCTGGGCTTCGGCTACCCGAACGCCGCCCGGCCCGTGCTCCAAGGCCTCAGCCTGGAGGTGCGCTCCGGGGAGGTGCTGGCGGTCGTCGGACTGAACGGCGCCGGCAAGACCACGCTGACCAGGCTGCTCGCCCGCTCGCTGGAACCGGATGCCGGGCGGATCACCGCCGACGGGACGGACATCACCCACTGGCCGGTCGACCAGTGGCGCCGCTCGCTCGCCCTGGTGAGCCAGGCGTTCCTGCGGCTGGACCTGTCGGTCCGGGAGAACGTCGAGATCGGCGCGCCGGAGCGGCGCGGCGACGACGCCTTCTTCGCCGCCGTGGCGGGCGAGCTCGACCTGGACGACATCGTGGCCGCGCTGCCGGACGGCTGGCGCACCCCGCTGTCCCGCTCCCGCACCGGGGGCACCGACCTGTCCGGCGGCCAGTGGCAGCGGATAGCCCTGGCACGCGCGATCTTCGCGCTGCGCGCGGGCCGCGGCGTCCTGATGCTGGACGAGCCGACCGCGCACCTGGACGCACAGGCCGAGTTCGAGGTCTTCGAGCGCCTGATCACCGCGGCCCGCGGCGCGACGGTCATCCTCATCTCGCACCGGCTGTCCACCGTGCGGCTGGCCGACCGGATCGCCGTGCTGAGCGATGGCCGGATCACCGAACTGGGCACCCACGACGAGCTGGTGGCCGAGGGAGGCGACTACGCGCAGCTGTTCGCCCTGCAGGGCCAGCAGTTCACCGACGCCGCACTGCCCGGAGACGACACGCCGCCGCCGGGAGCCGACCCGCAGCTGCCCGCAGACGACACGCCGCCGCCGGGAGCCGACGCGCCGACGCCGGGGGTCCCCCGGTGAGCGCGCGACCGGGTGTTCCCGCCCGCCTCGCCCGGCTCTGCTGGCAGGTCAGCCGGGCCCGCTGCTGCCTGATCCTGCTCACGGTGCTGATCGGCGCGGCCGGCCAGCCGGTGGTGGGCCTGCTGCTGCGCGAGGTCACCGAGGACGTGCTCGCCGGGCACCGCCGCTCCGCGCTGCTGGCCGCCGCCCTGACCGCGGTCGTCTGGGCCCTGGCCAACCAGGTCCAGGACGTGCGCAACCTGCTGCTCAACGACGTGCGCGCGCTGGCGGGGCTGCGGATCGACGAGGAGGTGCTGCGCCTCACCTCGGACATCCCCGGCATCGGGCACCTGGAGGACGCGCAGAGCCTGGACCGGATCGGCGTCATCAAGGGCGTCGTGGTGGTGGACGCGCTGGCCGCGGCGGTGGAGACGGCCGGCTCGGTGCTCGGGATCGGTGCCACCCTGGCCGCGCTGGCCACCGTGTCGCCGCTGCTGCTCGCCACCCTGCCGCTGGCGCTGCCCACCCTGTGGTTCAACCGCCTCGGCCAGGCCAGGCTGCGCCGGGCCGCCGACCGGGCCGCCGAACCGCAGCGCACCGCCGACCAGTTGCTCGCCACGCTGCTCGATCCCGCCACGGCGACCGAGGTCCGGGTCACCGGCGCCGGGGAGCTGCTGCTCGACGTCTACCAGGAGCGCTGGGAGCAGTCCAGCCGGATCCGGGTGCGGGCCCGCGCCCAGGCCGCCGTGCTGCTGCTGGTCGGGCACCTGGTCTTCGTCCTCGGCACCGCCGCCGCGCTGGGCTACCTGGCCTGGCGGATGAGCCGTGGCCAGGCCGGCGTCGGCGACCTGGTGCTGTTGCTCGCGGTGACCAGCCAGCAGCAGGGCCTGGTGCAGGCGACCGTCGCCGGCTTCACCCGGACGGCCGACGGCCTGCACGCGGCCCGGGCGGAGCGCTGGCTGCGGGACCGGGCCGCGGCCACCGGGCCCGCGCCTGTGCCTGCTCCTGCCCCTGCGCCTGCGCGACCCACGGCCGCCGAACCCACGCTCGCCGTCCCCGCGCGCCTGGCGAGCGGCATCACCCTCGACGCGGTGAGCTTCCGCTACCCGGGCACCGAGCGCACCGTGCTGCACGAGGTCAGCGCCGCCTTCCCGCCCGGGTCGGTGGTCGCCCTGGTCGGGGCGCACGGCTCGGGGAAGACCTCCGTCGTCAAGCTGCTCACCGCGATGTACCGGCCGCAGTCCGGCGTCATCAGGCTCGACGGGCAGCCGCTGGACCGGCATGACCACCAGGCCTGGCGGTCCCGGATCGCCTGCGGCTTCCAGGACTTCGTCCGGTTCCAGACGCCGGCCCGGGAGGCCGTGGGCACCGGCGACCTGCCGCGGATCGACGACCTCGGCGAGGTGTCCCGGGCCGTCCGGCAGGGCGGCGCGCAGGCCGTGGTCGAGCGGCTGGAGCAGGGCCTCGACACCCGGCTCGGCACCCTCTTCGACGGCGTGGAACTCTCCGGCGGCCAGTGGCAGAAGCTCGCCCTCGCCCGCACCTGCATGCGGCAGGACCCGCTGCTGGTGGTGCTGGACGAGCCGACCGCCGCGCTGGACCCGCGCAGCGAGTACGAGGTCTTCCGGCAGCAGATCCGGCTGGCCCGCGAACTGGCCGGGCGCAGCGGCACGGTGACGCTGATCATCTCGCACCGGTTCTCCACGGTGCGGGCCGCCGACACCATCCTCGTGCTGGCCGAGGGCGCCGTGGTGGAGCAGGGCAGCCACGAGCAGCTGATCACCGCGGGCGGCGAGTACGCCCGGATGTACGGCCTCCAGCAGGCGGCCTACCGTGCGCGACCCGAAGGAGGTCCCGACGATGCCGAACCGGGTGCCGGCTGACCCGACACCGCACCGGCCCGCGGCCAGGTGGCTGCCGGTCGCCAACGACCGCGGCCAGCGCTCGATCTGGCGCACCGGCCGGGCGCTGCCGCCGGGCTGGCACCCCTGCGGCCCACCGGGCGACCGCGCGGCGGCGCTCGACGTGGCGGCGCTCGATGTGGCGGCGGCCGACGTCCCGGCACCCGATGCGGGGGCCCGCGACGCGACTGCCGCCGGGCCCCGGTCGACGATCGACCGCCGGTTCGCCGCCACCGCCCGGCGCCACCCGGAGCGGTCCGCGGTCACCCACGGCGCCGCGCAGCTGAGCTACCGGGGCCTGGCGGCGCGCGCGGCCGGGGTGGGCGCGGGCCTGACCCGGCTGGGCATCGGCCGCGGCACCGCCGTCGGGGTCTGCCTGGACCGCGGCGTCGACCTGATCGCCGTCGTCCTCGGCGTGCTGGGCACCGGGGCCGCCTACGTCCCGCTCGACGGGCGCTACCCCGCGGCGCGGCTGGCGTTCATGGCCGAGGACGCCCAGGTGACCTGCGTGGTGGCCGATCCGGCGTACAACGAGGCGCTCTGCGAACTCGCGGTGCCGGTCATCGGCCCGGCCGACCTGACCGACCGGACCGAGCCGGCCGACCGGACCGACCTGACCGGCACGGACACCGCCGGCCAGGAGAGCGCGAGCCAACCCGACGACCTCGCCTATGTGCTCTACACCTCCGGCTCGACCGGCCGTCCCAAGGCCGTCGAGGTCACGCACCGCAACTTCCTCCACTTCCTGGACGGGATCGGCACGTTGCTGCCCGCGGGCGCCGCCGAGCGCGTGCTGTTCAGCAGCCGGCTCTCCTTCGACGTCGCGGGACTGGAGCTGTTCCTGCCGCTGACCCGCGGCGGGCGCTGCGTGATCGCACCCGACCTGTGGCTGCCCCGGCCGCGCGCGCTCGCCGCCCTCGTCAACGGGGTCCGGCCCTCCCTGGTCCAGGCGACGCCGGTCGGCTGGCGGCTGCTGCTGGACGCCGGCGCCCGGTTCGACGCGGAGCAGACCCTGCTGTGCGGGGGCGACGTGCTGCCGACCACCCTGGCAGCGCGGCTGGCGGCACTGCCCGCGACCGCGTTCAACGTCTACGGGCCCACCGAGTCGACCGTCTGGGCGACCGCCGGGCCGATCGACGCCGAGGCGCCTGCCGGGGCACCTGCCGGGGCACCGGGGGCCAGCATCGGCCGGGCGCTGCCGCACGCCCGGGTGTACGTCCTGGACGGCGACCTCGAACCGGTGGCGCCCGGCGCCCTGGGCGAGGCCTTCGTCGCCGGCCCCTGCGTCAGCGCCGGCTACCGCGGCAAGCCCCGGCTCACCAGCGAGCGGTTCCTGCCCGATCCGTGGAGCCCCGAGCCAGGCGCCCGGATGTACGCCACCGGGGACATCGTGCGTCTGGTCGCGGGCTCGCTGGAGTTCTCGCACCGCAAGGACACCCAGGTGAAGATCAACGGCATCCGGGTCGAGCTGGGTGAGGTGGAGTCGGTGGCGACCGCCGTCCCCGGCGTCGCGGCGGCGGTGGCCCTGGTGATCGACACCGCCGCGGGCAACGCCCTGCACCTGATCGCCGAGGCCCCGCCGGGGGCAACCGGGCTGGCGCAGGCACTCCGTGCCGAGCTGGAGCTGCGGCTGCCCGCGGCGATGGTCCCCAAGTGGATCTCCCTGCTCGACGCGCTGCCCTTCACCCCCAACGGCAAGGTCGACCGTGCGGCACTCCGAGCAGGAATTCCGTCTGACTAGTCTCCCTGCTCCGCGCCCTGGCGCCGACGCCGGCGGACCAGGGCGATCGGCAGTACGCCCACGGCGGCGAGCACGGGCGGCGCGGCGTCGGCCGCGGCGGTGGTGAACGTCTGGTGATAGGTGGCCGGGACGGGGAGGGTGGCCCAGCGGCCGACCGGCCAGGCCACCACGAACGCCCGGCCCACCACCTGGTTCACCCCGACGGTGCCCCCGTCGACGTTCTGGTTGTAGCGCGAGTCGCCGGAGTCCTGACGGTGGTCGCCCATCACCCAGAGCCGACCCTTGGGCACCTTGATGGGACCAAACGGCATGTCGTCGCAGGGCGTGTTCCCGGCATAGATGTAGTTGTCGTCCAGTGGCTTGCCGTTGACCAGCACCGGCCCGCCCGCGTGGCACTCGACGGTGTCCCCGCCGACCGCGATGACCCGCTTGACCAGGTCCTTCTCGTCCCCCGAGGGCATCAGCCCGACGAAGCTGAGCGCCTGCTGCACGACGTTCTGCTTCTTGGCCTTCTCGTTGCGCAACCAGCCGCCCGGATCGTGGAAGACCACCACCTCGCCGCGCTGCGGCTCGGCGCCGAACCAGGGCGTCAGCTTGTCCACCAGGATCCGGTCCCCCGGCTGCAGGGTGTTCTGCATCGACTCCGAGGGGATGGAGAACGCCTGCACGAAGAAGGTCTTGATCACCAGCGCCAGCACCAGGGCGATGCCCACCAGGAGCGGCAACTCCTGCCAGAACGGGCGCGACGTGCGACGCTTCGCCGCCGGCGCCGCTTCGACCACCGGCTCCGGCTCCGGCTCCGGCTCCGACTCAGGCTCCGTCCCCGGTTCAGGCTCCAAGTCCGCTTCCGGCGGCGGCGTCCGGTCCTCCTGCGCCGAGGCTCCCCCGCTGCCCGTCGTCTCCCCCACCTGTACTCCTCCGCTCGTACCAGTGAACGAATCTGACCGTGCGCCATCACCTCAACCCGCCGCACCGACCGAGAGTTCCCCCGGCACACGATCGTGCGGGAACGGACGGGGAGGCGATCGGGATCGGGCGGTGGGACGGTCAGGCTGACCGGTTCCCTGCCGTAGGAGGCTGCAGTGACAGATCCCCCCGACCAGCCCGGCGCGGCCCGACTGCACGCCGCGCTCGACGAGCTGGCCGCCGTGGAGGAGTGGGCCCGGCGGGTGCGGGACGGTGGCGGTGCGGTGCGCGAGGAGCCGGCGGGACTGGTGAGATCTGTGGGACCAGTGGGATCAGTGGGATCGGTGGTGCGGGTGGAGACGACGACCGGGGGCGGGATGCACCGGGTGGTCGCGATCAGCCCCGCGGCGCAGCGCGGCGAGGAGCAGCTCGCCGCGGTGCGCTCGGTGGTGCGGGCGCTGCTCGATCTGGCGGGCCATCAGGAGGGGTCCGCCTGTACCGAGGTCGCGCTCACCGCGGACGGCCCACGGATCGTGGCCTGCCGGCTCGGCGGGTCCGCCGGGCCGCACACGCCCTAGCGTGTCTCACAATTCCCGCCAGGCGCGCGACGCGAATTGTGAGACACGGCCTAGGGTCCCCGGTGTCCGGGCGGTAACCCGGTGGGAACGGTTCGGGAAGTGCCGTGGCCACCATGGGTGGTGTCAGGAGCGCAGCACCTCATCAAGGGACGTGACATGGGACGCAAGCTGGCCGCACTGTTCGGGATCGTCGTCGCCTCGCTGGCCCTCGGCCTCGGCACCGCCGCCGGAACGCTCCACCCGCACCAGGCGGGCGGGCAACGGGTGGTGGCCGAGGACAAGGGCCCGACGAGCATCACCCCGAACGCCCCGCTCATGCCCTGAGCGCCCCCGGCCCCACCCGCACCACCCGCCACCCCGCCTCACCCCGCCCCGACCCGCCGCCCCCGCGGCGCGTCACTCGCGCCGGCGCTCCGCCGGCACCCCCAGCGCCGCGAACAGCCGCTCGGCCTGCGCCTGGTGGCCGGCCGCGCCCGACCGGCCCAGTGCCTCGGCCGCCCGGGCCAGGCCGGCCAGCGCGTAGGCCTCCTCGGTGCGGTAGTCGATGGCCGCGGCGAGGCGGTACGCCCGGGTGTGCAGGTCCAGCGCCGCGGCGTGCTCGCCACGGCGGTGCAGCAGCCGCCCCGCCGTGTTCGCCACCTTGGCCCGGCGCAGCGGCGAGGAGCTCGACTCCACCAGCGCCAACGCCTGCGCGAGGTGGTCCGCGGCCCGTTCCGGCCGCCCGAGCCGGTGCGCGACGTCGGCCGACAGGGCCAGCGCCAGCGCGACCTGGCCGGGCTCCTTGGTCTCGTCGCACAGGTCCCGGGCCTGGCGCAGGTGCTGCTCGGCCTCCTCGTCGGCCCGCAGGCCCAGCAGCGCGGCGGCCAGATCGGTCAGCGCCACCAGCTCGTTCTCGTGGCGGTCCAGCCGCCGGCCCAGTTCGACCGCGCGGCGGGCCGCCTCGGCGGACTCCTCGTAGCGCCCCCACTGCTCGTACAGCGCGCTGAGCAGCGTCAGGCTCTCGGCCTCGGCCCGCACCGATCCCAACTCCCGTTCGTGGGCGATCGCCTGGGTCAGGTGGGCGAGCGCCTCGGGGAACCGGCCGAGCAGGCTCTTGTAGAGGCCGAGGGTGCTCTCGCTGTGCGCCTCGGTCTGCCGGTCGCCGAGTCTGGCGGCCACGTCGCGGGCCTCCTGGGCGACCTCGACGCCCTCGGCGAAGTGCCCCAGCTTCCAGCAGGCGACGCCGAGGTTGGCCAGGCTCACCCCGAGCAGCGCCAGATCGCCGAGCCGGCGCGCGGCGGTGACCGCGATCCGGCCCAGCGCCTGGAACTCGTCCAGGTGGCCGCGGGCGTGCAGTTGGAACATCACGTTGCGGGCCAGGCAGACGGTGTGCCGGTCGTGGCCGTGCCGCTCGGCCAGCGCGACGGCCGAGCGCAGCGCGGTGTGCTCCCGGGTGAACCAGGCCTGGGCCCGGGCGGTGTCGGCCAGGTCCGGCAGTTCGGCGCCGGCCCGGGGCATCCCGGCCAGGCTGCTGCGCCGACCGGGGAACAGTTGCTCGCAGGCCGCCTCGGTGGCCGTCAGGTAGTAGTCGAGCAGCCGCTCCACCGCGTCCGCGTCCGCCGCCCCGGTCGGGGCGCCGCGCAGGCTCTGGGCGAAGCTGCGCACCAGGTCGTGGAAGGTGTAGAGGTCGACCTCCGGCTGCTGCAGCAGGTGGACGTCGAGCAGCAGCTCCAGCACCGACTCGGCCGCCCGGGTCCCGGTGCCCAGCAGCGCGGCGGCCGAGTAGACGTCGATCTCGCCGCCGGGGTGCAGGGCGAGCAGCCGGAACGCCGCGCGACTCTGCTCGTCCAGGGTCTGGTAGGACAGCCGCAGCGTGGCGGCCACGCTGCGTTCGCCGGAGCTGAGTTCGTCCAGTCGCCGGGTCTCGTCGCGCAGCCGGTCGGCCAGGTAGCGCAGGGTCCAGCGCGGGCGGTTGCGCAGCCGGGCGGTGGCGATCCGCAGGGCCAGCGGGAGGTGGCCGCAGAGCCGGGCCAGTTCGGCGGCGGCCTGCGGCTCGGCGGCGATCCGGGCCGCGCCGAGGATCTCGGTGACCAGGCTCGCGCTCTCCTCGGGCGCCAGCACGTCGATGGAGATCCACCGCGCGCCGTCCAGGTCCACCAGGCGGGCCCGGCTGGTGACCAGCACCAGGCAGCCGGGCGAGGTGGGCAGCAGCGGGCGCACCGCGGCGGCGTCGACGGCGTTGTCGAGCAGCAGGAGCAGCCGCCGGCCGACCAGGGTGGCCCGCCACAGCGCGGTGCGCCCGGCCACGTCGTCCGGGATCCGGTCGCCGGGCAGACCGAGCGCCCGCAGCAGGGTGTGCAGCGCGGTGCCGGCGCCGACCGGCGGCTCGCCGGGGGCGTGGCCGCGCAGGTCGATGTGGAGCTGACCGTCCGGATAGGCGGCGGCCAGCCGGTGCGCGGCCCGCACGGCCAGCGAGGTCTTGCCGCTGCCGCCCATGCCGTCGATGGCCACGATCGGGGTGCGCGGCCCGCCCTCCTGCCGGGCGCAGGCGACCAGTTCGGCGAGTTCGCGCTCGCGGCCGGTGAAGTCGGCGAGGTCATAGGGCAGGGTGCTGGGCGAGTCGGGGCCGGGCGGGAGCAGCGGGGCCGCCGGGGCCGGGTGGGCCGCTGCTGACGGTGCTTCGGCCGGCGCCGGGGGCGGCGGCGGAGTGAGGGCCTGCGGTTCGGGGCTGTCGCGCAGGATGCCCTGGTGGATCCGGGCCAGGCCGGGCCCGGGGTCGATGCCGAGCTCCTCGACCAGCAGTTCGCGCACCCGGCTGTACTCCTCCAGCGCCTCGGCCTGCCGCCCCGAGCGGTAGAGCGCGAGCATCAGTTGGCCGCGCAGGGTCTCGCGCAGCGGGTGCTGGTGGACGAGCTGGCGCAGGTCGACCACCAGCTCGGCGCTCTCGCCCAGGCCCAGCCGCAGCTCGAAGAGCTGCTCGGCGGCGGCCAGTCGGCGCTCCTCCAGCGCGGTGGCCGCGGCCTGGATCACCGGGCCGCCGGCGCCCGAGAGGACGGGTCCGCGCCAGAGCGCGAGCGCGCCGCGCAGCGCCTCGACCGCCTCGGTGGGCCGACCCGCCGCCGCGGCCTGCCGGGCGGTGCGGACCAGGGCGGCGAACTCGGTCAGGTCCAGCTGCCCGTCGGCGATCTGGGCCCGGTAGCCGGGGCCCTCGGTGACCAGGATCTCGCCCCCGTCCAGCATGCTCCGGCGCAGCTCGGCGACGGCCTTGCGGACCTGGTGGGAGGCGGTGGCGGGCGGGTCCTCGGACCAGACCGCGGCCACCAGCCGGGAGACCGGCAGCACCTTGCCGGGCTCCAGCAGCAGGGTGACCAGCACCCGCTCCCGGATCGTCCCGCCGAGCCGGAGCCTGCGTCCGTCCTCCCAGCCCTCCAGCGGGCCCAGGATGTTGAAGCGCAGCCCGCTCCGAGCGCCCGCAGGCATAGTTCCCCCTACCCCTTCTCACCCCGCAAAGATCGCCGCAGTCGAATATCGCCGCGGCCCAACATCCGATCATCGAACTGAACTGGCCCCCGCTGGATGATAAGCCGCGCACTGATCACGCGGTACTGGCTGGGGATGCCGAGGGTGCCGGGAAGGGCCGAGCGGCGCCCGCGGATGCCAGGGAATGCCCGGGGAGGCCACGGGATGCCAACGGGTGCCAAGGGATGCCAGTGGGAAGCCGCAGCGGACGGCGGTACCGCACCGGGAAAAGATCGGGAAGCGCCTCACCGAAGCTGCTGCCATCGGACGCCCCGCCCGGACCGGGCCCGGACCGGCCCCAGGATCTCACCAACCACGGAGGTCATCTGATGCACGCTCAGGCTCCCGCCCAGGCCCAGGCTCCGGCCCCGGCCTCGGCTCAAGCTCCGGCTACGGCCGCTCCGGCCGCTCTCGGTGCTCTGCTGCGCAGCGCACGCCGCGGCGCCGGCCTCACCCAGGAGCAGCTGGCCGGCCTCTCGACGGTCAGCGTCCGGGCCATCCGGGACCTCGAACAGGGCCGGGTCCAGCATCCGCGCAAGGACACCATCCGGCTGCTCGCCGACACCATGCGGCTCAGCGGGCCCCGCCGGGCCGCCCTCCAGCTCGCGGCCGCGAGCGCCTCGGCCGGCAGCACCCTGGGCGGGCTCTACGGCGTCGAGCCGGCCCCGCCGCCCGCCCCGCTGCGTCCGCTGGCCGGGCGCGGGGCGGAGCTGCGGGCGCTGACCGGACTGCTCGGCGCCGAGCACGAGCGGCTGCTCACCGTGGTGGGCCTGCCCGGTGTCGGCAAGTCACGGCTGGCGCAGGAGGCGGCGCTGTGCTTCCACGCCCAGGCCCAGGCACCGGTGCTGTGGGTGCCGATGGACCGCACCGCCGAGGAGCCGGCCACGCCGCGGCGGCCGCAGTCGGCGCTCGTCGGCCGGGTCAGAACGCTCCTCGGACAGGGCGGGCACGGCGGCAGCCTGGACGAACTGGCGGACGTGATCCGGGACCGGCCGACCCTGCTGGTGCTGGACGGCTGTGACGCGGCGCCGGGCGGCCGGGGCACCGAGGTCCGCGGTGGCGACGTCGGGGGTGTCGACGCGTGGGGTGTCGACGCGTGGGGTGTCGACGCGTGGGGTGTCGACGCGTGGGGGCCCGGGCTGCTGGGCCTGCTGAACTCCTGCGAGCGGCTGAAGGTGCTGATCACCACCCGCCGCCCGGAGCGGGCGCTGGACGGCCGGGTGCTGCCGCTGGCCCCGCTGCCGCTGCCGGCCGGGCCGCCGGATCCGGCGCACCCCGGCCGGCCCGGAGCGGCCTCCCCCGCCGGGCCGGGTGGGCCGGCCGTGGAGCTGATGCTCTCGTACGTCGGCCACCTGCGCCCGGACCTGCTGCCGACCGAGTCGGTGGTCGCCACCGTGGCCCGGATCTGCCACGCGCTGGACGGACTGCCGCAGGCCCTGGAGGCGGCCGGCTCCTGGCTGCTGCTGTACTCCCCCGAGCAGTTGCTGGAGATCGTCCGCAGCACACCGCTGGCACTCATCGACGGCGCCGCCCCGGCGGTGCCCGGCGGGGGCCCCGGGCTGAGCGGGCTGCTGGCCGACACGCTGCGCGGACTGAGCCCGCGGCTGGCGGCGCTGCTGCGCGCGGTGGCACCGCTGTCCTGCCCGTGGACGGTGGAGGCCGCCGCCCGGGCGCTCGGCAGCACGCCGACGGCGGTGGCCAGGGACGTGCACGCACTGCTGCTGCACGGCCTGCTGCGGCAGCTGCCGGCCGTGCCGGGCGGGCCGGCCCGGTTCAGTGTGCTCAACCTGGTCCGGCAGTTGGGCGCGGCGCAGCCGACGGCGCCCGGCACACCGTCGGCGTCCTGCACGCCGTCGGCGCGGGCGGCCGTGGCGACGGCGGTGGCGACGGCCGTCGTCGAGCCGTCGCCGGCGCTGGCCGGGGTGCCCGGGTAACGCTGATGAGGCCGTGACGGGGGTGAGGCGGGTAAGGCAGGTGAGGCGGCTGAGGCGGCTGAGGCGACTGAGGCGACTGAGGCGGCTGCAGCCTCCCGCGGCAGCCGGTCACCGAGCGGCATCGGCGGGCCGCAGCTCCAGCGTGCAGCACTTGACGCTGCCGCCGCCCTTGAGCAGTTCGCTCAGGTCCACGCCGATCGGGTGGAAGCCGCGCTCCGCCAGCTGCCGGGCGACCCCGCGGGCCGCCTGCGGCAGCACCACGTTGTACCCGTCGCTCATCGCGTTGAGCCCGAACGCCTCGGCGTCCGCCCGCTCGACCAGCACGGCATCGGGGAACAGGCGCCGGAGCAGGGCGCGGCTGTGCGGCGCGAACGCCTCGGGGTGGTACATGATCTCCTTTCCGTCCAGCACCGCGAGCGCCGTGTCGAGGTGGTAGAAGCGGGGGTCCACCAGCTCCAGGCCGATCACCGGGCGGCCGAACACCTCCTCGGCCTCGCGGTGCGCCTCGGGCGCGGTGCGGAAGCCGTAACCGGCCAGGATGGAGTCGCCGCAGGCCAGCAGGTCGCCCTCGCCCTCGTTGATGTGGCGCGGCCGGTGGATCTCGGTGAAGCCGCGCTCCCGGAACCAGTCCAGGTAGGCCTCGCCCTCGGCGGCCCGCTCGGCGTTGCGGAACCGGGCGCCGAGCACCTTGCCGTCCACCACCGTGGCCCCGTTGGCCGCGTACACCATGTCGGGCAGCCCCGGGCGCGCCTCGATCAGCTCGACGCTGTGCCCGAGGGCGAGGTAGAGCCGGTACAGCTGCTCCCACTGGGCGGTGGCCCGTGCGGCGTCCACCGGCACGCTCGGGTCCATCCACGGGTTGATCGCGTAGCTGACCTCGAAGGTGGTCGGGCGGCACATCAGCAGCCGGCGGGGACGGGCTCGGCGCACCGGCGGCGCACCGTCGGCGGCGGGCACGGGGGCGGGCACGGGGGCCGTGGCGGGCGTGAGCAGGGAGACTAGCCGGGACATGGGGTTCCTTCCGGGACGGCGCAATCAGCAGGGGTGACAACGGAGTCGAGCGCGCTCCGGCGGCGCAGCGGCGAGCAGCCGAGCAGCAGGGCGGGCAGCAGGGCGGCGGTCATGACGCACCACAGGGCGCCGCGCGGACCGAGCAGCGAGCCGAGTGTGCCGCCGGCCAGGGCACCCAGCGGGATCGCCCCGAAGACCAGGAAGCGCATGGTCGCCGAGATCCGGCCGAGCAGGCGGCGCGGTGTGTGCCGCTGACGGAAGCTGCTGACCACCACGTTGTAGACGACCAGCCCCGCCATCGGCACGATGGCGCCGGGCAGGAAGTACGCGGTGGCCGGGCCGGATCCGGTGAGCGGCAGCAGCAGGCCGAACGGGGCGGTGGCGGTCAGGCTGTAGACGATGGCGCGCGGCTCGCCCAGCCGCCGGGCCAGCGGGGCGGCGGCGAAGGCGCCGGCGATCCCGCCGACACCGGTGGCGGCCATCAGCAGCCCCACGGCGGCGGGCGCCAGGTGGACGGTGCGGACCAGGAAGACCACCAGGATCGCCTCGTAGGCGGTCATGGCCAGGTTGGCCAGCGCGGCGACGACCGTCAGCAGCCGCAGCACGCGGTCCCGCCGCACGAAGCCCAGCCCCTCGCCGATCTCCCGCCAGACCGAGGCGGCCGGACCGCTGCGGGTGCCCGCTGCGGGCTCCGGGGCGAGCAGCAGGCAGACGGTGGAGGCCACGAACGAGCCGGCGTTGACCAGCGGCCCGACGGCGGCGCCGAGCAGTTGGGCCAGGGCGCCGCCCAGGCCCGGCCCGGCGATCTGCGCCGAGGACTCACTGCCCTGCAGCCTGCTGTTCGCGGCCACCAGGTCCTCGGGCGGCACGATGAGCGGCAGATAGACCAGGTAGGCGGTGCTGAAGAAGACGTTGGCCAGGCCCAGCACCACGGCTGTCGCAAAGATCTGACTGATCGTCAGCACATGGGCGACCGAGGCGAGCGGGATGCTCAGCAGGGCGGCGGCGGAGGCGGTGTTGCAGCAGATCATCAGCCGCCTGGGGCTGTACCGGTCGACCCAGACCCCGGCGGGCAGGCCGACCAGCAACCAGGGCACCCACTGGACGGCGGTGATCAGCCCGACCTGGAAGGCGGTGGCGTGCAGCGTGACGGTGGCCAGCAGCGGGAGGGCCACGCTGGTGATCGCGGTGCCGAACTTGCCGGCGGACTCGCCGATCCAGAGCAACCGGAAGCTGCGGTTGGCCGCCAGGCCGCCACGCCGCGCGGGGACGGGAACCGGGGCGGGGGCGGCAGCGGGAGCAGGGGCGGGTGCGGGGGCGGGGGCGGCAACAGGAGCAGGTGCGGGGGCGGGGGCAACAGCGGCGGCCGGGGCGATTTCAGCGGCGCCCCGCCCCCGGCCCGACCGGGCGGTCAGCACCGCGCGCCGATCCCGGCGGCCTCGCGCCGCTCGGCGACCGGCTCCGGGCTCAGCGTGCGCAGCAGTGCGGGGCGGTCGATCTTGCCGTTGGCGTTCAGCGGCAGCGCGGCCAGGTGGACGAAGCGGCGCGGCACCATGTGGGCCGGGATCCGCTGCCGCAGCCAGGCCTTGACCCCGGCGCGGGGCAGCGGCTCGCCGGTGTGGCAGGCCACCAGCTCGGGGCCGCCCGCCGCGGGCACCGCCAGCACCACGGCCTCGGCCACGCCGGGGTGACGGCGCAACGCGGTCTCGATCTCGCCCAGTTCGACCCGGTAGCCACGGACCTTCACCTGGTTGTCGAGCCGCCCGAGGTGGACCAGGGTGCCGTGCTCCCAGCGCACCCGGTCGCCGGTGCGGTAGTAGCGGTCGGCGGCGGGCTCGTCGGCGTCATCGGCGGGGCCGTCGGCAGGTGCCGCGGCGGTTGCGGTGGTGGTGGCAGTTGCGGTTGGGGTGGCGGTTGCCGCGGCGGGGCCGGGCCCGCTCAGGAACCGGCCGCGGTTGTCGGCCGGGTCGAGGTAGCCGTCGAAGCGCTGGCTGCCGCGCACGCACAGCTCGCCCTCGGCCGCCTCGCGCCCCTGCTCGTCCAGCACCAGGTGGTCCAGGTGCGCGTGCACCGGCCCGATGGGCACCGAGTCGTTGGAGGTCTGCGGCCAGCGCTCCCGCTCGGCGGGGAGGCGGTACTCGGTGACGGTGACGGTCAGTTCGGTCGGCCCGTAGATGTTGGCGATCACGCTGCCGGGTGCCACCGCGTGCCAGGCCTCGGCCTGACGGTACGTCAGCTGCTCGCCGGCGAAGATGCTGTAGCGCAGCGCGTGCACCAGCCCGGTCGGCAGATTGCCGAGCGCCGCACTGACCGAGACCAGTGAGGGGACCGAGAACCAGTGGGTGATGCCGCGCTCGACCAGATAGGTCACCGGGGTGAGCAGGTCGCTGCGCTGCGGGACGACCAGGGTGGCGCCCGCGCCCCAGGTGACGAAGAGGTCGAAGAGCGAGGGGTCGAAGGTGAGGTCGAAGGTCTGGGAGGCCCTGTCCCCGGGGGCGAGTTCGAAGCGGGCGATGTTGTGGGCGATGTAGGGGGCGATGTTGCGGTGCCGGATCGGCACGCCCTTGGGCCGGCCGGTCGACCCGGAGGTGAAGAGCACATAGGCCAGGTCGTCCCCGGTCGTCCGGTACGGCGGCAGTGCGGCCACCGGCTCGCCGGTCAACTCCTCGTCGCCGAGCGCCAGGAGCGGTGGTCCCGGCTCCGCGTCCGCCGACTGCCAGCGCTCGGCGCCCGCCCGGTCGGCGATCAGCAGCTGCGTCCCGGCCAGGGCGCAGACCGCCCGGTTGCGCACGGCGGGGTGCTCGGGGTTGAGCGGGGTGACGGCGGCCCCCAGGCGCTGCGCGGCCAGGTAGCCGGCGTAGGCGACCAGGCTGCGCGAGGCGAGCAGCGCGACCCGCTGCGGCGGGCCGCCGTGCCGTGCCAGGATCCGCCCGGCCAGCTGGTCGGTGATCCGGCTCAACTCCTGGTAGCTGTAGGCGCTCCCGCCCACCTCCAGGGCCGGCGCGTGCGGCTGGCGGGCGACGGTGCGGGCGAACCACTCGTAGAGGGTGGCGGCGGGTGCGGACGGGTCAGGCATGGAGCACCTCGGCTCGGGGAGCGGCCAGCCACCGCAGCCGGGCGGCGGCGGACTCGGCGCAGGTGAACAGGAAGTCGTGGCCGCCCTCGAACACCGCGAAGGCGGTCGGGGCGCTGGTGTACTCGCGCCAGGCGCGCAGCGCGGTGCCGCCCGGCGCGGCCGGGTCCCCGCTCGCGTGCCATACGTGCAGCGGGACGGCGAGCGGGGCCTGCGGGCGGGCGGTCCCGGCGGCCGTGTAGGCGTCGATGGCCTGGTAGTCGCCGCGCCACTGGTCGACCAGGCGGCGCAGCAACTCGGGTTCGGCGGCCAGCCCTTCGGGCAGCGCACCGCCGGTCACCTTGCGCAGCAGCGTCTCGTCGGCGAAGCCGTCGTCGGCGTGGCACGGCTGGCGGTGCGGCGGCAACTGCCCGGCCACCACCAGCGCGCGGACCACCCCGGGCCGCAACGGCGCCAGCTCGCGGACGAGTTCGAGTGCGATGTAGGCGCCCAGACTGTGCCCGACCACCACCAGTCCCTCGGGACACGGCCCTTCGGCCAGCTGCCGGGCCAGTGCCCGGGCCCGGTCCGGGATCGCGGGCGCCTGCCCGCTCTCCCCGGCGGCGCCCGGGCGGCGCAGCGCCACCGAGACCGGGAACCCGCAGAGCGCCTGGGTCAGCGGCCGGGCGCTGCGGGCCGTGGCGCCGATGCCCGGGATCAGCAGCACCGCCGGGCCGCCGGCGGGCGGCAGGGGCTGGAGGCGGATCACCGGGCCGCCCCGTCCAGTGCGGCGGCCAGCCCCGTCAGCAGCGCGGCGTAGCCGGTGGCCAGCGCCTGGGCACCGGCGGCTGCCGGGGCCGTCCCGGCGCAGCTGAGGACGGTCACCAGGTGGGCGCCGTCGACGGCGGCGTTCACCTCGACCGGGTGGGAGAGCAGGTTGTCCGGGTGACGGTCGGCCCCGATCGCCTCGCCGGCCTCGCCGAACAGCTCCTCGGCCCGCTCGGTGAACCGGCCCAGGTAGTTGACCAGCACGGCGGCCTCCGCCGACGGATCGAACTCGGCTGCCCTACCGTGCAGTTCCTGGTCGGCGGACTTGACCAGGGTGTGCGGCGCGGCGCCGTCCGGGGTGAGCCGGATGGTCTGCAGGCGGGTGAACCAGCCGGTGGTCCGGCTGAGGTCGAGCCGCGCTGCGGGGCCGGCGTCCCGGCCGTGCCGCTCGATGTCGACGGCCACCTGCTCGATGCCGTGGGCCTGGGCGACCGCCTGCGCCGCGGCCGCCACCACCACCGCGTCCAGGCCCACCCCCAGCTCGGAGCGGGCACGGCGCAGCAGGGTCTCGGTCGTCCGTGCGTCGGTGCGCACGGTGGCGGTGGTGGCCCGGGAGGCTGATGCGTGCGCGAGTTGACGATGCGTCAGTTCCGTCTCCGGGAGCGCGGTGAGCTGCCGGGCCCAGGCGCCGTACGGGCTGGTGGCGGCCGGCAGGTCGAGCGGCTCGCCCCGCTCCAGGCGGCGCACGCTCCTGGCGAGGTCGCCGCGCAGGATCCGCCAGGAGGCGCTGTCCACCGCCAGGTGGTGCGCCGTGACGAAGAGCCGCTGCCCGGCGGCCCCCAGGTCGAAGAACGCGGCCCGCACCAGCGGCCCGGTCACCGGGTCGAGGGAGCGCTGCAGCCGGGTGGTCGTCGCCAGGAGCGCCGCAGCCCGCCGGTCCTCCGGCTCGGCGGACAGGTCGTGCCGCTCCAGGGCGAGGCCCACGCTGCCGGCCAGGCGCAGCCGGCTGCCCTCCGGGGTGCGGTGCAGGCGCAGCCGGAAGGAGTCGTGGTGGTCCAGCACGGCGGTCAGCGCGGTGTCGAGCAGCGCGGGGTCCAGGCCGTCGGCGCGCCACAGGACCGACTGGGTGACGTACTGCGGGTGCGGCTGGGCCAGGCAGAACCGCACCTGGGCGGCGGTGAGCGGAAACTCGGCGGGAGAGGCCGGCGGGGCGGCCGCCGTGGCGGCGACGGCGGTCCGGCCCCGGTCCGCGATGCGCGCCGCCAGTTCGGTGACCGTCTGGTACTCGATCAGCTCCAGCGGGGTGAACTCCAGCCCCTCCTCGCGGGCCAGCGCCACCGCCTCGATGATCAGCAGCGAGTCGCCGCCCAGGTCGAAGAAGTTGTCCGACGGCCCGACCGGCACGCCGTCCAGCACCTCCGACCAGACGGCCGCCAGCAGCTCCGCCGCCGCGCCGGCGTCCGTATCCGTGCCCGTTCCGGTGTCCATGCCCGCGTCCATGCCCGCACCCGCGTCCGTGTTCATGCCCGTCCTCATGGCTTCTCCTTCCGTTGTTCCCGGGCCCACCCGGGTGACGCCGGTCATCGGGCAACCAGCCGCACCGGCAGCTCATCCAGGCCGAAATTGATGATCGACTTGTTGTGCCGGGGGCGGCCGATCAGCTCCACCTCGCGCACCTGGTCCCGCAGGGCCGTGAAGATCGCGGCGAGTTCGGCCTTCGCCAGGGCCGCGCCGAGGCAGAAGTGCGGGCCCCAGCCCAGGCCCAGGTGCCGGTTGGCCGCCCGGTCCAGCAGCAGGTCCTCGGGCCGGTCGAACTGGGCCGGGTCGTGGTTGGCCGCCCAGGTCCACACCACCACCTTCTCCCCCGCCTTGATCTCGGCCGCACCGAGGCGCACGTCCCGGGCCGCGGTGCGCAGCACGTGCAGCCCCGAGGAGGTCCAGCGCAGCAACTCGTCCACCGCGTCGGCCGGTTCGACCTCCCCCTCCCACAGTGCCCGGAGCTGGCGGGGGTTGCGCAGCAGCGCCAGCATGCCCATCGCGGCGGTGTGCCGCACCGTCTGGACGCCACCGACCAGGATGTTGTCCAGATTCAGCACCACGTCCTCGATCGGCAGCAGGCCGCCGTCCACCCGGTGCGTGGCCAGCACGCTGACCAGGTCGTCGGCCGGGCGGGCCCGGTGGGCGATGGTGTGCATGAACAGGTAGCGGATCAGGTCCTGGTGGCCGGAGCGGCGCTCCTGGGGCGTGTCGCCGAGGAAGGCGCGGTCGGAGAGCGCGACCACCTTGGCGCGGTCGGCCTCCGGGATGTCCAGCAGGTCGCACATCACCGCCAGCGGCACCGGGGCGATCGTGTCGACGAAGTTGACCTCGCCCCGGGCCAGCCCCGCGCGGACCGCCTGCCCGGCGATCTCGGCCAGCCGCGGCGCGTAGCCGGCGGTGTTGCGTGCGTTGAAGAACGGTGTCAGCGGGTTGCGGATGGTGCGGTGCACCGGCGGATCGGTGAACGCCATCATCGTGCCGGAGCCGGCCGGCGGCGTGCCGTCCGGGGAGGTGCCCAGCAGCGAGCCACCGAGCGAGCTGAAGTTCTCGGCGTCACCGAGCACTTGGGCCGCGTGCTGGTAGGAGAGGACCGCCCAGGTGGGCCCGTCCCCCGCGACCGTCATCCGCCGCACCGGGCCCGCCGCGCGCAGCGCGTCGATCCGGGCCGCCACGTCGGGGCCCGCCCAGAAGGTGGTGTCGGTCAGGTCCAGGTCCAGATCCGGGTCCAGATCCGGGTCCGGGTCCGGGTCCGGGTCCGGGTCCGGGTCCGGTGCCTGCTCCGGGCGGGTGGGGACGGAGGCGGGCCGCACCGGGTGCGCCGGCTCGGCGTTCGCCGCATCGGCGACCGAGCGCAGCAGTGCGACCGGCCCGGGTTCGGTGGGCACCGCGAGCAGGTGGCCGCCGGCCACCACCGTGGTCGCCACCGGGCGCTCGCTCACCGCGCCCCAGGCCGCCAGGTCCGGTCCCGCCACCAGCGGATCGCCGGCCCCGACCACCGCGTGCAGCCGCACCTCGGGCGGCAGTTGGCCGGGGCGGTACCGGTAGCCGCGGCACAGCGCCAGATCGGCGCCGGTGACGGCCAGGGTGAGCGCCTTGAGTTCGGCGTTCTGCTCGATCACCCGGTCGGCGTCGGTGGCGGACAACAGGGCGGCGGCGTCGATCTGCTCGGGCAGCTCGGCGGCCCAGCGCTGCGGGGCGTGGGCGGAGGCCGGGACGAAGAACCGGGGCCGGTGCCCCGGCGGCAGCGCCCTGGCCACCTCGTAGCCGAGCAGGGCGCCGAAGCTCTGCCCGTAGAGCCCGAAGGCGATGCCCGGGTGGGTGTGCGGCAGCAGTGCGCCCACCACCTGGCGGACCAGCTCATCGAAGTCGGCGGGCAGCGGGTCGCGCAGCCGGGCGCCCCGGCCCGGCAGCCGCAGCCCCCAGACCTCGATCCCCGGGGCCAGCTCGCGGGCCAGCGGGGCGAAGGCGGTGGCGTCGCCGCCCGCGTGCGGCAGGCAGAAGAGCCGGGTGCGGGCCGCCGGGGCCGGGGCCGGCAGCAGGAACCAGTCGTCGACCACCTGGGGCCGGTCCGTCGGGCTCAGCACGGTGGTCATCGCGTTGCCTTCCTCTCCGATGCGTCGTCACGCACGTCGTCACGCACGTCGTGACGTTCCGCGTCACACACGTCGTCATGTACTGCGGCAGGTACGTCATCAGGGACGTCGTCAAGGCCGGGCAGCGGCGTCGCGCCGTCCAGCAGCGGGCCGAGCACGGTGTCGGGGTGGCGGCCGAGCAGGCCCAGCAGCGCGGCGTACTCGTCACGGATCCGCTCGGCGCGCGCCTCGCCGTAGCGGCGGGCGTCGACGGTCAGGCAGCCCTGGATCCGGTCGGGCCCCTCCTCGCGCAGGTCGAGTTCGAGATCGAAGCGGGCCTCGTCGTCGTGCAGGATCCGGACCTCCGTGACGGCCAGTCCGTGCCAGTCGTCGGCGTCGCCGCCCACGCTGCGGTCACCGACCAGCTGGCACATCACCTGGGCCAGCGGCTGCACGCCGGGGCGCCGGGGCACACCGAGCGCGCCGACGATCCGGTCGAACGGCAGCAGGTCGTGGTCGAGCGCCGCCGCGACCCCGGCGTGGGCCGCGCGCACCGTCTCGGCGAAGGTCGCCTCGGTCCGCAGCCGACTGCGCAGCGGCAGCAGGTTGACGAAGTAGCCGACCACGTCGTCGAGTTCGGGAAACGGACGACCGCAGCTGGGTACGCCGGTGACCAGGTCGGTGCGCCCGGTGGCCCGAGCCAGCCAGAGGGTGAACGCCGCGTGGCAGACGGCGAACGGGGTGCTGGCCTCGCGGGCGGCCAGGGCCCGTACGCCGCGCACGGTGGCGGCCGGCAGGTCGAAGTGGAGCGAGCGGCCGGTGCGCCGGCCGCTGCGGTCCACCGCCTGGTCGGCTGCTTGGCCGGCTGCCCGGTCCGGCGGTGGGGTCGACTCCTGCGGCGCCTGCGCCAGGGTGCGCCGCCAGTGGTCGAGCGCGCCGGCGTAGCGCGCCGACGAGCTCAGCCCGTCCTGCTGCCAGGCGGCGAAGTCGGCGTACTGGTAGTGGAGTTCCGGGAGTCCGGCGGGCCGGACGCCGACCCTGGCCGAGTAGTGCGCGGCCAGGTCTCGCAACACGATCCGCATCGACCAGCCGTCGACCACGAGGTGGTGGAAGGTCAGCACCAGCGCGTGGTCCTCCCGTGCGAACCGGAGCAGCCGGGCCCGGATCAGCGGGCCGGTCGCGAGGTCGAACGGCACCGCCAACTCGGCCCGCGCCGCCTGCTGGACCTGCGCCTCGCGCTCCTCGGGCGTGTGGCCGGGCAGCTCCTGCGCCACCAGGACGGCCGTGGCGCCTCCGGGCGGGTGCAGCACACCCTGAGGGCGCCCGCGCCGCCCGGTGCGGATGGTCGTGCGCAGCGCCGGGTGGCGGGCCACCAGGTCCGCCAGCGCCTGCTCCAGCGCCGGGGCCTGCAGCGCGCCGCGCAGCCGCAGCGCGGTGCACACGTGGTAGGTGGTGGCGTCGGGCCACAGCTGCTGGAGGAACCAGAGCTGCCGCTGCCCCTCGGTGAGCGGGACTTCGCCGTCCTGCCCGGTGCCCCGCGGCAGCGGGCTGGCGGGCGCGGCGTCCGGGTCGAGCAGGGCGGCCAGCAGCTCGCGCATCACGTCGTCCGGGCCGGCCTGCAGCGGGGTGGTGCTCATGACGCCAGCCTGGCGAGCAGCTTGGGCAGGTCGGGTTCGGCGCCCGCGCGGTCGAGATCGCCCCGCACGCCGGCCGTGAACTCCGCCAGGTCGGCGGCGGCGAGCAGGCTGCCGAGGGTGACCTCCACCCCCAGGGCCGCGCGCAGCACGTGCACCAGTCGCACCGCGAGCAGGGAATGCCCGCCCAGGGTCAGGAAGTTGTCGCTTCCCGTCACCTGTCCGACGCCCAGCAGCCGGGACCAGGCGAGGCCGATGAGCCGCTGCAGCGGGTCCTCGTCCGGCTGCTGCCGCTCCAGCGCCGCCGGCGTGTCCGCGCCGGGGTCCGGCGCCGGCAGTGCCCGGCGGTCGATCTTCCCGTTGACGGTCATCGGCAGCGCGGGCAGTACGGCGACGGTGCCCGGCACCAGGTACTCGGGCAGCTTCGCCCGCAGCTGCTCCCGGATGCCCTCGGGGTCGGGCGCGCTGCCCTCGGCGGCCGTGAGGTAGGCGGCCAGCCGCTTGTCCCCCGGCGTGGGCTCGTGCACGGTGACCGCGCAGGTGGCCACCGCCGGGAGCGCGGCGAGCACGGTCTCGATCTCGCCCAGCTCGATCCGGTAGCCCCGGATCTTCACCTGGCCGTCCCGCCGTCCGACGAACTCCAGCCTGCCGTCCGGCAGTCGGCGCACCAGGTCGCCGGTGCGGTACATCCGCGCGCCGGGTTCGGCACTGAACGGGTCGGGCAGGAACCTGCCGGCCGTCAGGGTGGGCCGGTTGAGGTAGCCGTGGCCCAATGCGGCTCCTGCGACGTACAGTTCGCCCGTCTCGCCGTCCGGGGTGGGCCGCAGCCGCTCGTCCAGCAGGTGGACGGTCCGGTCGCCGACCGCCCGCCCGATCGGCAGCGACTCCCCGGCCAGGTCGGCGGGCCCGAGCGGCTGCACGGTGGTGAAGACGGTGGCCTCGGAGGGGCCGTAGCAGTGCACCAGGTGGGTGTCCGGGTAGCGGCGCGCGATCTGCCGGGTGTACTCGACGCTGGCGCTCTCGCCGCCGAACAGCAGGTGCCGCGGGGCGGTGGCCGGGCCGCCCTGGGTGAGGGCGAGCAGGTTGAAGGCGGCCGTGGTGAGGAAGAGCACGCTGGCGCCGTGCTCGGCCGCGGTGTGGGCGGTGGCGATGGGGTCGGAGTTGCCGTGGCCGGGGATCAGCACCCGGCCGCCGGAGAGCAGCGCCGGGTAGAGGTCCAGGATGTGGCCGTCCCAGGAGAGCGCCGCGTGCAGCACCGCCGTCGCCCCGGGGCCCCAGTAGGCGTACCGCTCGCCGGCGAAGAAGCCCGGCACCGCGCGGTGCGGCACCAGCGTGCCCTTCGGCAGGCCGGTGGAGCCCGAGGTGTACGGCACGTACACCACGTCCTCGGCGGAGAGCGCCAGCCCCAGGTCCCGGGTGTCCTGCCCGGCCAGCTCCGGGTCCGCCAGGTCCAGCACCCGCACACCCAGCCGGGGCGCCGCCGCCGGATCCGCGCTCACCAGCACCACCGGCGCCGCGTCCCGCACGAAGTGCGCCAGCCGCTCGCCCGGCACTCCCGGCTCCAGCGGCACGTACGCCGCACCGGCCTTCAGCACACCCAGCATCGCCGCCACGCACTCCAGCGACCGCGCCACGTGCAACCCCACCCGGTCACCCACGCCGACTCCGTGACCACGCAACCACCAGGCCACCTGGTTCGCCCGCGCGTTCAGCTCCCCGTACGACCACTCACCCGCACCCGGCGCACTCAGCGCCACCGCCTGCGGGCACGCCCGCACCTGCTCCTCGAAGAGCCCCACGACCGTGCCCGTGGTGCCCGGACCCGCCCCCGTGGTGGCCAGACCCGTCCCCGTGGTGCCCAGGCCCGCGCCGGGCCCGATCTCCAGTCCGATGGTCATCGCACGGACTCCTCGGCCCGGCGCCGCTCGACGGAGTCCCGCAGGCTCTTGGGACGGATGTCCGACCACACCTGCTCGACCCGGGCCAGGCAGTCGGCCTCGCTGCCGCTGGTCCCCTCGGCCCGCCAGCCGAGCGGGAGCTCCAGCTCGATCGGCCAGAGGGAGTACTGCTCCTCCTCGTTGACCACGACGTTGAACTCGGTGAAAGCGTCCATGACGGCTACTCCTCTGCTGATGGTTCGTCAGGTGTGGTGAGCACGCGTGGGTCCGGCGGGTTCACCGGCCCGCGGCGATGGCGTCCAGCGCCGCCAGGTAGGCGGCCGCGTACTCGGCCGCCGCCCGCTCGGGCAGCCTGGCCCGGTCGTGGTCGACCAGCAGCAGGCCGTCGTCCGAGGTCGGGTCCAGCACCACCGCCGCGCTGAGCGCGAAGTTGGTCGGCTCGTGCCGCATGGTCGGCTCGAAGCGCAGGCTGTCGCTGACGATCTGGGCGCTGCCCTCGGCGAGCCGGCCCAGCGCGTGGAAGCGCAGGAAGCCGAAGTTGCTGTCCAGCGCGGTGCCGGCCATCAACCGGGCCAGGGTCGCGAACGGCATCCGCCGGTACGGCAGCATCGCCGTCTCCTGCTCGTGCAGCAGCCGGGCCAGCGCGCCGGGGTCGCCGTCCACCGCCGCGCTCACCGGCACGGTGTTGAGGAAGAGACCGAGCGCCTCGGTGCCGCCGTCCTTGGCCAGCCGGCCGTTGACCGAGAGACCGCTGGTCACCCGCGGTGCGCCGGTGATCCGGCCCAGTGCCACCAGGTGGGCGGCGAACGCGGCGCTCTTGGGCGTCCCGCCGCTGGTCGCCGCGGCCAGCCGCAGCACCGCGCCGATCCCGGGCAGCAGCCGCTCGGTGCTGCGCACGCCCAACTCCCCGGCCACCGGGGCGAGATCGGCGCGCGGGTGCAGGGTTCCGTCGACGCCCGCCAGCCGGTCGCGCCAGAACTCCAGCGCGGCCCGGTCATCCGCCGCCGCGCGCTCGGTGGCGACGAACTCCCCGAAGCCGGACTTCGGCGCGGCCAGCGGCGGACGGTCCGGGTCGGCCAGCAACTCGGCGTGGCGGCGCAGCAGTTCCGACAGCAGCGAGGTGAAGCTCCAGCCGTCCAGGATCGCGTGGTGCTCGGCGATGGTCAGCTGGAAGGCGTCCTCGGCGAGCAGGTGCACGCTGGCCGCGAAGAGCGGGGCCTCGGCGAGCGCGAAGCCGGTGCTCCGCAGCCGCTCGAACTCCTCGCGCACCGCCGCCTGCCGCTGCTGCTCCGGCAGCTGCCGCAGATCGGCGACCCGGACCGGGGCCGGGAGCGTGCCGTGCACCAGCTGGAGCGGTTCACCGAAGGACATCAGGTCGATCGAGGTGCGCAGCACCGGGTGGCGCTCCATCGCCTCGGTGACGGCCTGCTCGAAGAGCGCCCGGTCGAAGGCGCCGGTCACCAGGTAGCTGTTGACGTTGTGGTAGCTGTCGGTGCCCCCGGACAGCTCCATGTGGTAGGCCATGGCCAGCTGCATGGTCGCGGTCGGGTAGGCGTCCACCACGCCGTCCGGCAGGGCGGCCCGGTCGGCCGCCGTGATCAGTGCGAACGGCGGTTGCTCCAGCGGCTCTTCACCGCTCGCCAGGTCCGGGGTGGCCGCCGCCGCGAGGGCGGCGACCGTCGGCCCCGCGAAGAAGTCCTGCAGCCGCACGCTCCAGCCCGCCGCCCGCAGCGCGCTCGCCACCCGCACCGCGCGCAGCGAATCCCCGCCCAGGTGGAAGAAGTTGTCGTGGGCGCCCAGCTCCGCCGCGGCCACGTCCAGCACCTGGGACCAGATCTTGGCCACCAGCACCTCCAGTTCACCGCTCGGCGCCACCCGCTCGCCCTCGGCGTGGACCACCAGGGCGCCCGAGGGCTCCGGCAGCGCGGCCCGGTCGATCTTGCCGTTGGTGGTCAGCGGCAGCACGGGCAGCACGGTGAAGCTGGCCGGGACCATGTACTCGGGCAGCGTGGTGCGCAGGTGGCGCCGCAGCTCGGCGAGGTCCGGTCCGCCCTCGGCTGCGCTGGTCAGGTAGGCGGCCAGCCTGCGGTCCCCCGGCGCGGGTTCGTGCACGGTGACCGCACAGCTGGCCACGGACGGGTGGGCGGCGAGCGCGCTCTCGATCTCGCCCAGCTCGATCCGGTAGCCCCGGACCTTCACCTGGCCGTCCCGCCGGCCCAGGTACTCGAGGCCGCCGCCGGGCAGCCGGCGCACCAGGTCGCCGGTGCGGTACATCCGCGCGCCTGGCACCGGACTGAACGGGTCGACCAGGAAGCGCTGCGCGGTGAGGCCCGGCCTGTTGAGGTAGCCGTGCGCCAACGCCTCGCCGCCGATGAAGAGTTCACCCGGCACCCCGAGCGGCACCGGTCGCAGCCGGTCGTCGAGCACCGCCTGGGTCAGGTGCCCGAGCACCGAACCGACCTGGCTGCGGTCGAAGGCCTGCGCCGTGTCCGCGCCGATGTCGAAGGCGGTGGCGTGCACCGTGGTCTCCGTCGTCCCGTACAGGTTGCACAGCACCGCGGGCGGCGGCTGCGGCAGGCCGAACCAGCGGCGCACCGCGGGCGGGTCCAGCGCCTCGCCGGCCAGCAGGACCCGGCGCAGCCGGGGCAGCGGACGTGGGCGCTCCTCCAGCGCGGTGGTCAACTGCCGGAAGGCGGAGGGGGTCTGGGAGAGCAGGGTGACCTGCTCACGGGCCAGCAGCGCGGCGAACTCCTGCGGCTCGCGGCAGGTCAGGTAGGGGACGACGACCAGGGTGCCGCCGTGCAGCAGCGCGCTCCAGATCTCCCAAACGGAGACGTCGAAGGCGTAGGAGTGGAAGAGCGTGGCCACGTCGGTGGCGCCGATCTCCAGCCGCCGCGCGGTGTCGGCCATCAGCTCGCCGACGCTGCGGTGGGCGATCTGCACCCCCTTGGGCCGGCCGGTGGAGCCGGAGGTGAAGATGAGGTAGGCGACGTCGTCGGCGGTGGCCCCCGCCTCGGGCCGGTGCGCGGGGCGCCGGGCGATCGCCTCGGCCTCCCGCTGCAGGTGCACGGTGCGCCAGGGGCCGTCGGCCGCGCCGTCCGGCTGGTCGGTCACCACCACCCGCACCCGGGCGTCGGCGAACGCGAAGGCCCGCCGCTCGCTCGGCGCGGTGAGGTCGACCGGGACGTAGGCAGCGCCGGTCTTGAGCACGGCGAGGATCGCCACCACCGCCTGCGCGGTGCGGTCCAGGTAGAGGCCCACCCGGTCGCCGCGCCGCACCCCCGCCGCGTACAGGTGGTGGGCCAGCCGGTTGGCCTCCTGGTCCAGCTCGGCGTAGCTGAGCGAGCGGGCGGCGTCGGTGAGCGCCGGGGCGGCGGGTGCGCGGTCGACCCGTCGCTCGAAGCCGCGGTGCAGCGGGAGGTCGGCGCCGGCCGGCTCGGCGGGCCGGGGCAGCAGGGCCGGGAGTCCGGCCGGCGGCACCAGGCCGAGCACGCCGAGCGGGGTGTCCGGTGCGCCGATCGCCTGGTCGAGCAACTCCCTCCAGGCTTCGGCCAGTCGGGCGATGGTGGCCCGGTCGAACAGCTCGGTGGCGAACTCCACCTCGCCGTGCAGCTCGCCGTCGTCGTAGGTGGACCAGATCAGGTCGAACTTGGTGGTGCCGTTGGGCTGCGACCGGCCGCGGCCGGTGGCGGAGCCGAGCCGCAGCCCGGCCGGGTCCTGGGTGTGCGCGCCGAACAGCAGCTGCACCAGCGGAGGTTGGCTGCCCGACCGGTCCACCGCCACCTCGTTGACGATGCTGTCGAACGGGGTGTCCAGGTGACCGTAGGCGTCGAACGCGGTGTCCCGGGCCTGCTCGACCAGCTCGCGGAAGGTGGTCTGCGCCCCGGCCCGCAGGCGCAGCGGCAGCACGTTGACGAAGTAGCCCATCAGGTGGTCGAGTTCGGGACGGCTGCGGGTGGACACCGGAGTGCCGATCACCAGGTCCTGCTCCCGGGTGTACCGGTGGACGAGGGTGGCGAAGGCGGCCAGCAGCACGGTGAACGGGGTGGCCCCCGACTCGCGGGCCAGCTCGCCCACCCGGGCGGCGGTGCCGGGCGTCAACGGGTAGTGGTAGGTGTCGCCGCGTGCGCTGGCCCGGGCCGGGCGGGGGCGGTCCGCGGGCAGCGTGGTGACGGCCGGGGCACCGTCCAGCTGCTGCCGCCAGTAGGCCAGATCCCGCTCGCGCGGAGTGGACCGCTCCCAGGCGCTGTAGTCGCCGTACTGCACGGGCAGTTCGGGCAGCTGCGGGGTGCGGCCGGTCAGCGCGGCGTCGTAGGCCTCGGTCAGCTCCCGCTCGAACAGGCCCATCGACCACTCGTCCCAGACGATGTGGTGGAAGACCGCGACGACGGTGCTCCGCTCGCCGTCCGCGGCGCCGTGCCGGATCAGCCGGACGCGCAGCAGCGGGCCCTCGGCGAGGCTGAACGGCTCCCCGGCGTCCTGCGCCACGGCCGCCGCAGCCGCAGCCGTGCGCTGCTCGGCGGGCAGCGCAGTCAGATCGGTCAGCGCGATCCGCACCGGCAGTTCGGCGTGGACCAGCTGGCACGGCTCGTCCCGGTCGGTGGCGAAGGTGGTGCGCAGCGCTTCGTGCCGCGCGAGGATGGTGTCCAGCGCCTGCTGCAGGATGGCGAGTTCGACCGGCCCGTCGAGGTCGAGCACCCAGGGGATGTTGTAGGCGGGGCTGCCCGGGGTGAGCTGGTCGAGGAACCACAGCCCGCGCTGCAGGCCGGACACCGGTGCCCGGTCGGCGTTCCGCCGGTTCAGGGCATGGTAGTTGCCCATGATCACTCCAATTCTGTGGGCCGGCCTCAGGCCAGCTGGGCGGCGAGGGCCGAGACGGTCTTGCAGCTGAAGACCAGCCGGGGCGGGACCTCCCGGTCCAGCGTCTCGGCCAGCAGCACCGCGACCCGCACCGCGCGCAGCGAATCCCCGCCGAGCTGGAAGAAGTTGTCGTCGGCGCCGATCTCCGGCAGGCCCAGCACCTCGGACCAGGCCTCGGCGATGCACCGCTCCAGCTCGCCGGCTGGGGCCCGGCGGCCGGCTGCCGGGTCCACCGGTGGCCCGGCGGCGGGATCGGGCACGGGGAGCGCCTTGCGGTCGATCTTCCCGTGGGCGGTCAGCGGGAGTTCGGGCAGCAGGGTGAAGCCGGCGGGCACCATGTACTCCGGCAGCCGCGCCAGCAGGTGGCCGCGCAGCTCGGCGGCCTGCGGCAGCGCGCCCGGCTCGGCCGTGACGTACGCCGCCAGCCGCTTCTCGCCCGGCGTCGGCTCGTACACGGTCACCGCGCAGGTGGCGACCTGCGGGTGGGCGGCGAGCGCGCTCTCGATCTCGCCCAGCTCGATCCGGTAGCCGCGCAGCTTCACCTGACCGTCCCGGCGGCCGATGAACTCCAGGGTTCCGTCCGGCAGTCGGCGCACCAGGTCACCGGTCCGGTAGAGCCGCGCGCCCGGTTCGGCGTCGAACGGGTCGGGCAGGAAGCTGCGGGCCGTCAGCGCGGTTCGGTTCAGGTAGCCGTGACCCAAAGCCGGTCCGGCGATGTAGAGTTCGCCCTCCTCGCCGGTCGCACTCGGCCGCAGCCGCTCGTCCAGCACATGGACGCTCCGGTCGCCCAGCGCACGGCCGATCGGCACCGCCGGCCGCTCCAGATCCGCCGGCCGCACCTGGTGCATGGTGGCGGCCACCGTCGCCTCGGACGGGCCGTAGAGGTGCACCACATTGACGTCGGGCAGCTCGGTGAGCATCCGGCGGAAGTGGTCGGCGGGAATCCGGTCGCCGCCGAGCAGCAGGTCCCGCAGGTTCTTCAGCAGGCCAGGATCGGCCGTGACCACGGCGCCGAAGGCCGCCGCGCTGAGCAGCAGGACGGTGGCACCGTGCTCGGCCGCGAACTGCGCGACGCCGATCGGGTCGCTGGTGTCGCCCGCCTGCGGGATCAGCACCCGCCCGCCGGAGAGCAGCGCCGGGTACAGGTCCAGCACATGGCCGTCCCAGCTCAGCGCCGAGTGCAGCACCGCCGTCGACCCCGGCCCCCAGGAGGCGTACCCCTGCCCCGCGAAGAACCCCGGCACCGCCCGGTGCGGCACCAGCGTGCCCTTGGGGACCCCGGTGGAGCCGGAGGTGTACGGCACGTAGAACGCGTCCTCGGGCGACAGCTCGACCACGGGATTGCCGCGCTGCTGGGCAGCCAGCTCCCGGTCCGCGAGGTCCAGCACCCGCACCCCGAAGCCCGCCGCCGCCACCGGGTCGGCGCTCACCACCAGCACCGGCGCCGCGTCCCGCACGAAGTGCGCCAGCCGCTCGAACGGCACCCCCGGCTCCAGCGGCACATACGCCGCACCAGCCTTCAGCACACCCAGCATCCCCGCCACGCACTCCAGCGACCGCGCCACGTGCAACCCCACCCGGTCACCCACGCCCACCCCGTGACCACGCAACCACCAGGCCACCTGGTTCGCCCGCGCGTTCAGCTCCCCGTACGACCACTCACCCGCACCCGGCCCACTCAGCGCCACCGCCTGCGGACACGCCCGCACCTGCTCCTCGAAGCGCGCGACCACCGTCGCGGCACCGGCCACCGGCTCGCCGACCGGCGCCGCTGGGTCCGCGGCGTAGCGGGCGAGCGAGTCGATCCACTCGCGGCAGAATGCGGCGATGGTCGCCCGGTCGTACAGCCGGGCGTCGAACTCGATCCAGCCGCGCAGTGCCGTGCCGGGGTCCTCGATCATCCAGACCTGCTCGAACTTGGCCACCTGGTGCGCGTGCAGCCGCCTGGCCCCGGTCAACTCGCCCAGCCGGACGGCCGATCCACTGGCGGGGTGCAGCTCGAAGGCGGTCTGGAAGAGCGGGCTGACGTCGAGCCGGCGGTCGTCCAGCACCGCGTTGACGATGCTGTCCAGCGGCGTGTCCCGGTGCGCGTGGGCGTCGAACGAGGTGTCGCGGACGCGCCGGACCAGGTCACGGAAGCCGAGGTCCGCGCCGACGCGCACCCGCAGCGGCAGCATGGTGACGAAGTAGCCGATCAGCGCGTCGAGTTCGGGACGGCTGCGGGTGGTGACCGGGGTGCCGACCACCAGGTCCTGGTCCCGGGTGTGCCGGTGCACCAGGGCGGCGAAGGCGGCCAGCAGCACGGTGAACGGCGTGGCGTCCTCGGCGCGGGCCAGTTCGCGGATCCGCCTCGCGGTCCCGGCCGGGATCTCGAAGCGCAGGCTGTCCCCGCGCGGAGCGTCCTGCTCGGTGCGCGGCCGGTCGGCGGGCAGCACGGTGACCGCCGGGGCGCCGCGCAACTGCTCGGCCCAGTAGTCGAGATGCCGCTGCTGCGGGGTCTCTTGCTGCCAGCTGCTGTAGTCGGCGTACTGCACGGGAAGTTCGGCCAGATCCCGCTCCTCGCCGCGCACCGCGGCGGCGTACAGCTCGCCCAGCTCGCGTTCGAAGACGCCCAGCGAGGCCTCGTCCCAGATGATGTGGTGGAAGACCGCGACCAGGGTGCTGCGTTCGACTCCGTGCCGGATCAGCCGCACCCGGAAGAGCGGTCCCTCGGCCAGGTTGAAGGGCGCCCGCGCGTCCTGCTCGATCGCCGTCGTCGTGGCGGCCTCGCGCTCCTCCTCCGCGGCGCCCGTCAGGTCGCTGACGGCGATCGGCACCGGCCGCTCGGCGTGGATCACCTGGCGCGGCTCGCCGCGCTCGGTGGCGAAGGTGGTGCGCAGCGCCTCGTGCCGCGCCACCAGCCCCTCCAGCGCCACCTGCAGCGCCTTCGGGTCCACCGGTCCGGCCAGCTCGAACACCCACGGGATGTTGTAGGCCGTCGAGTCCGGGTTGAACTGCGCGTGCGTCCACAGGCCGCGCTGCAGGCCGGACAGCGGAGCGGTCGCGGCCCTGCGCCGGGTCAGCTCCGGCCCGGCCGCGGGCGCACCGGCCGCGGCCATCGCCGCCGCCAGCTCGCGGACGGTCTGCGCCTCGAAGACGGTGACGTGGGAGACGTCCGCGTACGGGGTCTCCAGCATCCGGCCCGCGACCCGCAGCGCGGTCAGCGAGTCCCCGCCGAGGTTGAAGAAGTTCTCGTCCAGGCCGATGCCCTGCACGCCGAGGATCTCGGACCAGACACCGGCGATCAGCCGCTCCAGCTCGCTGCCCGGCTCCTCGTGCGCTGCGTGCCCCGTGTGCCCTGCGTGCCCCGCCTGCCCTCGATCCTCCGCCGGAGCGGGCAGCGCACGGCGGTCGATCTTGCCGTTCGCGGTGAGCGGGAGCGCGGGCAGCACGGTGATCGTGGCCGGGACCATGTACGCGGGCAGCGTCGCCCGCAGGTGCTCCTGCAGCTCGTCCGCCCGCGGGAGGCCGTCTCCCTCGGCCGTGACGTACCCCGCGAGGCGCCGGTCCCCCGGCGCCGGCTCGTACACGCTCACCGCGCAGGTCGCCACCTGCGGGTGCGCGGCCAGCGCGCGCTCGATCTCGCCCAGCTCGATCCGGTAGCCGCGCACCTTCACCTGGTCGTCCCGGCGCCCACCGAACTCCACGGTGCCGTCGGCCAGTCGGCGCACCAGGTCACCGGTGCGGTACATCCGCGCACCCGGCACCGGGCTGAACGGGTCGGGCACGAAACGCTGAGCGGTGAGGCCGGGCCGGTTCAGATAGCCGAGCGCCAGCGCCGTGCCGCCGATGCACAGCTCACCGGCCGCTGCTTCGTGCATCTCCTCGTCCAGCACGTACAGTTCACGCTGGCCGATGGCCCGTCCGATCGGCACGGACCGGCCCGCCCCGGCCTCGCGCACCTCGTGCACCAGGCTGGTGATCACCGCCTCGGTCGGCCCGTAGGCGTTGAGCAGCGGGATCCCGGTCTCGCGCAGCCACCGCTCGGCCGAGGCCGCGGGCATCGTGTCGCTGCCGCAGACCATCAGCCGCAGGCTCGCCAAGTCGCCCGCGCAGTGGTCGAGCAGCGCGGTGAACTCCTGCCAGTACCCGGCCGGCAGGTTCGCCACCGTGACGCCCTCGCGCCGGATCAACGCTGCCAGCTCCGCCGGCGCGGTCACCCGCGCCCCGGTCATCGCCAGGCAGGCCCCGGCGGTCAGCGCGGTGAGCACCTGCTCGACCCAGACGTCCACGTACGGCGCGCTGAACTGCAGCACCACGTCGTCCGCCGTGATCCCGAACCGCTCCCGCACGGTGGCGAGATGCCCGTCCAGCGTCCCCCGGGCGACGGCCACGCCCTTGGGCGTCCCGGTCGTCCCGGAGGTGTAGATGATGTAGGCGGTCTCCCCCGGCCCCGCGACCGTCCGGGCCGCGTCACCACCGCGCTCGTCGTCCGGCGCCAGCAGCACCGCCCCGCTGTCCGCGAGGATCGCCGCCACCCGCGCCTGCGGCGCCTCGGGGTCCAGCGGCAGGAACGCGACGCCGGCCTTCAGCGCGGCCAGCAGCGCGACGACGTACTCCACCCGGTCCGCCGCCCGCACCCCGACCACCCCACCGGACCCGGGCACCGACCGCGCCAGCCGCCCGGCCAGCGCCGCACTGCGCCCCTCCAGCTCGGCGTAGTCGACGACCCGACCCCCCACTCGGATCGCAGCCCGCGAGGGCGCATGCCGGGCAACGGCAGCGATCAGCTCCAGACACCCGGGCGCCCCGGCGACGGGCCCCGGCAGCGACGGTGGACTCACTGGGCTCGCTGAACTCAGCGGACTCACTGGACTCGGCGGCGAACTCTTCAACTCGGCCATGCCCCAAGCCAACCGCCCGGAGCCTGCCGCCAAGGGCAGTGCACGAGGCAGAAGAGCGGCAGTTCGACCTCCGCACAACTGCCGCTATGGACGGCAGTCGCTCTCGTCTCGCGCAAACAGGCCCGTCCGCCGAAGGCCCCATGAGAGCACCTGTCGGCTGAGCGAACCCCGACAGCGGAGTAGCATGCGAGGTAGCATAAGGAGCATGAGCGAGCCTACCCAGAAGTACTCGATCACCATGCCCCGCGACATCGCCGAAGCCGCCCGCGTCCGCAGCGGCCCCTCCGGCCTGTCCGCCTATGTCGCCGCGGCGGTCGCCCGGCAGATCGAGCGGGACAACCTCAACGAACTGATCGCCGTTGCCGAGGCCGAACACGGCCCCATCACCGCCGAGGAGATCCAGCAGAAGCGCGACCTGCTGCGGCGCGCCCGCGAGGAGCAGCACGGCGACGCGGCGAGCGCGGCATGACGCGCGAGGCCGCTGTGCCCGCGGGCACCCTCGTCCTGGACAGCGAAGGGCTCGCCAAGGCCGTACTGCGGGATCGCGAGGTCACCGGCTGGCTCGCGCTGGCCCGGGCGGACGACATGCGCGTGATCACCAGCGCCGCCACTCTGGTGGAGGTCGTCCACCCCCGGATCAACCGTCCGGCCCTGGAGTGGACGCTCTCCCGCCTGGTGGTCGAGCCGGTGACGGAGGCGATCGCCCGCCACGCGGCAGCCCTCCTCGCCGACGCCGCGTTGCACGGCCACAAGTACGCCATCGACGCGATACTGACCGCTACGGCACTCGCCGCTCCGGGACCGGTGACGGTTCTCACCTCCGACCCGGATGACTTGAGCACGCTGTGCGGCAAGCGCCTCACGGTCATCAAGGTCTGACTGGCCGCATGGACCCCGGCCCGCCGGGGTCCACTCCCGAGTCCGTACACACACCTCGGCACCGGCCCGAGTGGGCTGCTCGGATCAGAACGTGCCGTTCAGAACCTGCCGAGGCCGTGCGGTGAGCCGAGGCCGGTGGGGCCGTCCCAGCCGGGGCCGGACTGGCAGATCTTCTCGCCCCAGCCGAGCCGCTGGCAGATGGCCGGCGATCCGCCGTCGGTGGTGACGTCGTGGAAGACCGAGGCCGGGGCCCGGTAGAGCGCGCCGGGGCCGACGGTGCCGGTCGAGTGCCCGCTGCTGCGGACGTACCAGGCGGCGACGAACGGCGAGGAGGCGCTGGTGCCGCCGCTGACGAGCCAGTTGTTCGGCTTCCCGGTGGAGGGCGCGTAGGTGTCGTAGACAGCGGGGCCGCTCGCCGGGTCGGCGACGGCGGACAGGTCGGTGGCGGCCCGGTGGCCACCGCAGTTGGCGGCGACCGAGGCGGGCTGACCGGCCGCGGGGGGCAGGGTCAGGGCGCAGCCACCGGTCAGGTCGTGCCACGCCGTCTCGGTGAACTGCGTCCGGGAGGCGTCGACGGGCTTCAGCGAGGTACCCCCGACCGCGACCGCCCAGGGCAGCTCCGCCGGCCAGGTGTAGCTCGTGTCGACGACGGTCCCGGCCTTGGCGGCCGCGTCGGAGCCGGCGGCGGTCGTGCCGGGACTGCTGATGTCGCCGCTGGAGGCGAACAGCGGCACCCCGGGATGGCGCACGGCCTTGCTGTAGTCCGCGTCCGCCGTCGAGGCGTCGAGGAACTCGACGTCGCTGAGGCTGACCGCGTTGGCGCCCAACCGGACCGCGGTCTGGTAGGCGACGGCGTAGTCGGCCGCCTTCTCCGCGGGCAGCAGCTCACCGGTCGCGTCGATGTCGGGCGTCTGCACCACCATGATGTGGCAGTCCGGGCAGGCCGCCGAGGCCATGTCGACGTCCAGCGAGGTCTCGACGGCCGCTTCCTCCTCGGCCGCCTTGAACTCCGTGGTCGTCCCGGGCACAACCGGAGGCCCGCCGTGGAAGTCGGTGACGGTGAGACACCCGCTGGCCGTGGTGCACGCGGGCAGCCCGTACTGCTTGCGGTAGGTGGCGAGATCGGACTCCAGGTGCGTGTTCGCGCCGGTGCTGATGAGCGCGATGGTGCCCTTGTGCCCGACCGAGGCCCGCGGCAGCGAGTACGCCTTGGCGAGGTCCGTCGCACCGAGCCCGACCGGGGTGTCGGTCGACAGCACGGTGTCCGAACCCGGGCTCGTGGTCACGACGTCCGCGTGACAGCCCGACGCGCACATCGTCCGCACCCCGTGGCTGCTGAGCAACGTGCCCTCGTGGACCTGGAGTTGCAGGCTGGCGACGTCCGACGAGGCCTGGGCCGGGGTGGCCTGGGCCACCCCGGTCGTCAACGCCATCGTCGCCACGACCGGCAGCGCACAGGCCAGCACGAGACCACGTGAGCGCCTGAGTGTTCCCCGGTGAGAACGCAATTCTCCTCCTCGGCAGGTCGGCAGCACCACCGCTGCCGCTGACGCCGCATCCTGACCGACGGATGTTGGGAACTTGTCCGGAACCTGTGGTGATCCGGTCAGGCGGCCTGGACACGACCACGACGTGGCCACCGCCACCGCCACCGTCGGCGGCACGATCAATCGCTGTCCGGCTGCCGAAGCGCAGTGATAGACATCCGGCGTGCAGAAGATCATCGAGTTCCCCGACCTGCTGCGGCTGATCGACGACCGGTCGACCGCCTTCCGTACCGCGATCGCCGCCGCGCCCAGCCTCGACGTGCAGGTGAGGAGCTAACACATTGCCCCGATGAGGCAAGTCCTTGTCCGCAAAAGATCGTTGTCTGAGCAATCGGGAAGGGGAAGGGTTCGCCGTGCTGGTGCGGCGGCCGTTCTGCACAACTGGCGGCCGGGCGGCTGGAATGCGGACCACCGTTCTCGGTGACGGCGTGGCTTTCGGGGTTGGCAGGTTGGGTGACTCGGTAGCGCAGACGAGACGTCACTGATCTCCTGGACCAGTGACGTCTCGAACGGGACCGTGCAGTTCTTGGTCTGACGTATCGTCAGTTGGTGAAGTCGGCGGTGAGGCCGATGGAGTCGGCGCCGCCGGCGGGTTCGGCCCAGGTGTTCCAGCTGTGGGTGTTGTAGTCGGCGTCGATCTCGGTGAGGCGGTTGTTGCTGTTGATGGCGAAGATGTGGTTGACGTTGGTGGCGCTGGAGGTGGCGCTGGTGAGGCGCTTGAGGCCGCTGCCGCCCATGTTCGACCAGCCGCTCCAGCCGGATCCGCCGTAGTTGCCTTCGGTGTTGTAGAGGCTGCCGTCCATGCCGATGGCATCGAGGTGGACGGTGTTGCCGAAGGCGGCGGCCGTGACGTCCTGGCCGGTGAAGCCGCCCGCGGACACCGCCCAGCTGCCCCACGCCCCGGCGCAGTAGTCGGCGTCGAGTTCCTGGAGCTGGTTGTTGCTGTCGATGGCGAAGATGTGGTTGACGCCGTCGGTGGTGGCGCTGGCGAGGTGCTTGAGGCCGGTGCCGCCGTGGTCCGTCCAGGCGTTCCAGCCACCGTTGGGGAAGATGCCGTCGGAGTTGTGGAGGTGGCCGTCGGTGCCGATGGTGGCCAGGTGAACCATGTCACCGTAGGAGGAGGCGGTGACGGCCTTGGAGTTCGCGCTTCCGGGGACCTGGTTCCAGCCGGACCACTGGCCGGTGGCGTAGTTGCCGTCCTTCTCGTACACGTAGCCGTCGTTGCCGATGGCGAAGACGTGGTTGACCGAGTAGGTGGCCGCGCTGGCCGCCTCCTTGATGCCACTGGCGCCCATGTCGCTCCAGCCGTTCCACGCGCCGGCCGAGTAGTTGCCCTCGGTGTTGTGCAGCCCACCGTCGGGGGTCAGGTCGACCAGATGGACGGTGTTGGACGACGTCGAACTCGCCTGCGGAGCGCCGCCGGTGAACCATCCCGCGGTGTAGGCCTGGTCGAGCGAAGTGTAGAAGTTCTGTGCCAGCAGCGCGTACCCGGAGTCGTTGGGGTGCAGGCCGTCGGCCATCTGCGCCGGGTGCGAGGAGTCCGCCTGGTTGGTCGCGGTCAGCGCGGGCGCGTCGACGAACGTGAAGTGCTTGCCCGCCGCCTGCTCGGCCGACTCCACCTGCTTGAGCTGGGTGTTGTACTGGGCGATGGGCTGGGAGAGGCCCTGGTAGTTCCACCCCGGCGTGGTCGGGATGAGGCCCTGCATGATGACCGTCACCCCCGGCTGGTCGGCGAAGATCCGGTCGATCAGCTGGTGCGCGGTGTTGGCTGCGGTGTTCTGGTCGACCCCCTGGTTCAGGTCGTTGATGCCGATGTGCAGCAGCACGACGTCGGGGTGGGCGGCGGCCAGCCAGCCGTCGACCCCGCCGAGGATCTGGTCGGTCCGGTAGCCCGGGTGTCCCTCGTGGTCCGGGTCCGCCATCGCACCGTGCTGCTGCGAGCCGACGAAGTCCACGGAGTACCGCGACTGGCCCGCGACCAGGTTCGCCAGGGGCAGCCGGTAACCCCCACCGGTGCAGCTGCCCTGACCGTAGGTGATCGAGTCACCGAGCGGCATGACGCGGACGGACGGCGGCTGGGCAGCCGCTGAGGCGGTGGCCGGGGTGGCGACGGCGCCCGCTGCGAGGAGAGCGGCGGCAGCGGTCAAGGTGGCCAGGCGTTTCATCGAGTCTCCAGGCAGGCGTGGGCGGCCGGTCGCCCGGCGGGTGGGCATCGGGCGACCGGAGGGGACGGTTGTTCGGGTCGGTTGGTGATGAGTCAGTTGGTGAAGTCGGCGGTGAGGCCGATGGAGTCGGCGCCGCCGGCGGGTTCGGCCCAGGTGTTCCAGCTGTGGGTGTTGTAGTCGGCGTCGATCTCGGTGAGGCGGTTGTTGCTGTTGATCGCGAAGATGTGGTTCACGTTGGTCGCGGCTGAGGTCGCGCTGGTGAGGCGCTTGAGGCCGCTGCCGCCCATGTTGGACCAGGTGCCCCAGCCGGATCCGCCGTAGTTGCCTTCGGTGTTGTAGAGGTTGCCGTCCATGCCGATGGTGTCGAGGTGGACGGTGTTGCCGAAGGCGGCGGCCGTGACGTCCTGGCCGGTGAAGCCGCCCGCGGGTGTGCCCCAGCTGCCCCAACTGCCGGTGGCGTAGCTGGCGTCGATCTCGCGGAGCTGGTTGCCGGAGTCGACGACGAAGATGTGGTTGACGTTGTCGGAGGTGGAAGCGCTGGCGATGTGCTTCAGGTTGGTGCCGCCGTGTGCGCTCCAGCTGGTCCAGCCGCCGTTGGGGAAGGCGCCGTCGGCGTTGTACATCTGGCCGTCGGTGCCGATCGCCGCGAGGTGGACGGTGTTGCCGCTGGAGGAGGCGGAGATGGCGGTGAAGGTGTGGCCGTCGCTGATGGGCTGGAACCAGCCGGACCACTGGCCGGTGGCGTAGTTGCCGTCCTTCTCCCAGATCTGGTTGGTGCTGCTGATCGCGAAGACCCGGTTGGTGGATCCGGTGGAGGCGCTGGTGACGTCCTTGATGCTGCTGGCGCCCATGTCGTTCCAACTGGTCCAGCCGCCGCCGGAGTAGTTGCCCTCGGTGTTGTGCAGCCCACCGTCCGGCGTCAGGTCCACCAGGTGCACCGTGTTCACCGCCGCAGACGGCACCGTGGGGTCGTCGACGATGTTGTTGTAGCGCCAGGGCACGTAGCCGTTGCTGTTGAGGTAGTCGAGCGTGTAGGTGTCCAGGTGTGCCTGGGTCCCGGGCGTCGACTCCGTGTAGACGTTGGCGGAGGTGTGAGTGCTGTCGGTCCAGCCGGCGAACAACACGACGTGGATGTTGTAGTTGCCGTTGTCGTAGCGGTCGAGCATGTCGCCGGGCTTGAGAGCGTCGAAGCCACTCAGCTGGGTCGAGACACTGCGCAGGGTCTGGGTCGTGAGGCTGCTGCTCAGGTGCCAGGCCATCGAGACGTAGCCGGAACAGTCGGAACGGTAGGTCGATCCGGAGCCGTCGGAACTGTAGACCGACTGGCTGTACGGGACGCCCTGGTTGACCCAGTACTGGGCGCGGCTGAGCACCTCGGAGCGGGTGATCTGGCCGTCGACCGAGGAGGTCGTGGCAGCGTAGGCGGCGGGCTGGGCGATCACCGCGGTGCTGACGGCACCGCCGAGCGCGATCGCGGTGGCGAGGGCGACACGGGTGATCTTGGAGGCGCGAGAAGGCATGGTGAAGGAACCCCTGGAGTCGGAAGGACGAAGAAGGCGTGATCGGACGTCAGCTGGTGAAGTCGGCGGTGAGGCCGATGGAGTCGGCGCCGCCGGCGGGTTCGGCCCAGGTGTTCCAGCTGTGGGTGTTGTAGTCGGCGTCGATCTCGGTGAGGCGGTTGTTGCTGTTGATCGCGAAGATGTGGTTCACGTTGGTCGCGGCTGAGGTCGCGCTGGTGAGGCGCTTGAGGCCGCTGCCGCCCATGTTGGACCAGGTGCCCCAGCCGGATCCGCCGTAGTTGCCTTCGGTGTTGTAGAGGTTGCCGTCCATGCCGATGGTGTCGAGGTGGACGGTGTTGCCGAAGGCGGCGGCCGTGACGTCCTGGCCGGTGAAGCCGCCCGCGGGTGTGCCCCAGCTGCCCCAACTGCCGGTGGCGTAGCTGGCGTCGATCTCGCGGAGCTGGTTGCCGGAGTCGACGACGAAGATGTGGTTGACGTTGTCGGAGGTGGAAGCGCTGGCGATGTGCTTCAGGTTGGTGCCGCCGTGTGCGCTCCAGCTGGTCCAGCCGCCGTTGGGGAAGGCGCCGTCGGCGTTGTACATCTGGCCGTCGGTGCCGATCGCCGCGAGGTGGACGGTGTTGCCGCTGGAGGAGGCGGAGATGGCGGTGAAGGTGTGGCCGTCGCTGATGGGCTGGAACCAGCCGGACCACTGGCCGGTGGCGTAGTTGCCGTCCTTCTCCCAGATCTGGTTGGTGCTGCTGATCGCGAAGACCCGGTTGGTGGATCCGGTGGAGGCGCTGGTGACGTCCTTGATGCTGCTGGCGCCCATGTCGTTCCAACTGGTCCAGCCGCCGCCGGAGTAGTTGCCCTCAGTGTTGTGCAGCCCACCGTCCGGGGTGAGGTCCACCAGGTGCACCGTGTTCACCGCCGCAGACGGCACCGTGGGCGCCGGGTAGGGGTCCACGCCGTCATTGGTGAGTCCGGCCTGCGCCGCGCAGCTCCACTGGCTCGGCCCGGCGCTGCGGAGCACCTGTTCGGCTATGAGGATCTGCTGCTGCTCGGTGGCCTGGTAGGGGTACTGGGCATACATGTCGCCGTGGTAGGCCAGCCAGGTGCTCTCCGCGAACTGGAGACCCCCGTAGTAGCCGTTGCCGGTGTTGATGCTCCAGTTGCCGCTGCTCTCGCACTGGGCGACCTTCTCCCAGGTGCTCACGGACGCAGCCGAAGCCGATCCCGCACAGGCCATGGGCAGGGCAGCGACAAGAAGGGACGTGGCGGCAGCGGCCAGCGCGGGCCGCACTCGGTTGCGTGAGGGCATGACAGTCTCCTGCTCTTCGGATGATGGTCGGTCGGTGCGGTGGCGCGCGATGGGGCCAGGAGCTCGGCTGCCTGCTCGGCTAGGTGCTCACTGCTGGACCGGAGATGACGGAGTATCGACGCGCGGCCGGCATGGTGCCGAGGACGTGCGTGAGGAGGTCTGACGCCTGCTGTCGCGCGGCGGTGTCGGACGAGGCGCGGATGAACAGGGCGGCACCCAACCCGTGGGGCGCGCACTGCACGCGTACGTGTTCAACTGCGTGGTACGGGGCCGCGTGTGCCCACAGTGCGTCTTCGAGGGCGGCAGCCTCCTCGCGCGTCCCGGGCACTCTCGGCGAGCCGGCGAGTGCCAGGTGGACGAGGAGCATGCCGGTCAGTCCCAGCCGATGCCGTTGGCGACGGGGGCGGAGGCCGTCGCCGCGGACGCCACGCCGCTTTGTGCCGCTGACGTCACTGCCAGACCGGACAGCAGGAGCGCGGCGAGCGTGACCGACAGACGGCGGGTGGTGCTGGACATGGCTGTGCCCCCGAAGTAGGTAGAGCGGATGCTGGTGAGGACCGGATCGCGGGCAGTGGAACCGTTGCCCTGCTTGGCCTTGCTGCCGTTCCGGTGAGCACCATCCTGGTTGGCCGGGATGCCCCGCGAAAGAGTCCAGGGCGGGCAGCATGCGGACAGGCAGCATGCGGACAAGCCCTGCCGACTCGAGGTAGTCGGTTGCCAAGGAGACGGGCTCCCTGCCAAGATCGTGATCGAACTGGGGTTGATGTGCGTCTGTCGGGGGCGGGTTACGTGCTTTCTGTGCTGGGTTTGGACACCACGAGCGAGGCGGTGTACGCGGGGATGCTCGCGGACCCCACCGGCGGCGTGGAGGATCTGTGCCGGCGACTCGCGCTTCCCGAGATGTCCGTACGCGAGGCCCTCGACAAGCTTGCCGACCTGCAGTTGCTGCGGGTCTCCCGGGATGTGGCCGGCGCGCTGCGGCCGGTCAGCCCCGCACTGGGACTGGAACTGATCCTGCGACGCCAGGAGGAGGATCTCCGGCGCCGCCAGCAGGAACTCGCCCTGAGCAAGGCCGCCGCCGCACTCGCGGTCTCCGAGTACGCCGCGCTGGTACCGAACACGGCAGCCGACGGCGCCGAGCGCCTGCTGGGTCTCGACGCCATCCAGGCCAAGCTGGAGGTCCTCGCGCAAGAGGTCGCCCGGGAATGCCTGTCGGTGATGCCCGGCGGCGCCCAGTCCCAGGCCAGCCTCGACGCCTCGCGGGCACTGGACGCCGACGCGATGGCCCGTGGTGTCGACCTGTTGACGTTGTACCAGGACAGCGTCAGGAACGATGCTCCGACGTTCGAGTACGCCCACTGGATGGCAGAGCACGGCGGCGAGGTACGCACCTGCCCGACGCTGCCGCCGCGCATGCTGATCTTCGACCGCGAAGTTGCGGTCGTGCCCATCGACCCGGCCAACACCCGACTGGGCGCGCTGTGCACCCGCGAGCCGGGAATAGTGACGTCCCTGGTCGCCCTCTTCGATCAGACCTGGCAGACGGGCGTCCCGCTGGGCGCCGACCAGCCGCAGGAGTCCGGCTCCGGTCTCACCTCGGGCGAGCGGGAACTGCTGAAGCTGCTCGCTGCCGGACTGACCGACGACGCGGCCGCCAAGCGGCTCGGAGTGTCCGTCCGCACAGTCCGACGCCTCATGGCAGCACTCATGGAACGCCTCGACGCATCCAGCCGGTTCGAAGCAGGGCTCAAGGCGGCCCAGCGCGGCTGGCTCTGATCAGACGACCCGGTCGGGAACAGCTCTACGGACGACGTCAGTGAGAACTCCGGACAAGGGTGCGAGGCTCCTCGGTCGAGGCCGGCAGATGATGCTGCAGGCCGGGCTGAGGAAGGCTTCGTGGATGTCGTCGCGGATCTCCCGGCGGATGCCTGGTGCGGTCAGCCACCGCACAGGTCCGAGCCCGCGAACATGCCCGCGTTCATGCGGTGCATGTAGCTGATGTCGGCCCAGCCGGGCGCGACCCCGCCGACCACGGCGACGCCCCAGAGCAGCACGGCCGCCGGCAGTGCTCCGCGGCGCGGTCGCGCGGTGCGCCACGGGCGGCGCGCGGCGATCCACACGAGCGGCGGCAGGCCGGCCAGCACCAGGCCGGCCGCGAGCCAGGTGTACGCCGTGAGGCCGGGCGGCAGCGCGAGCGGGGTGCAGTGGATGTCCCGCCCATAGTCCGGCCGGTGGGCTTCGTAGCCGAGGTGCGCGAGCAGCCCGGCGCCCAGGCCGGCCAGGCTGAGCACTGCCGAGGCGAGGACGGCCGAGGCGGCGCGGCGTGCGGTGGGGCCCGACCTGTTCACCGGGAACCGTCGGCGCTCGAACCGACCTGGATGGCAGCCCTGTTGAGCGCCGGCGGATGGAGCGATATCGACATGTCTCCCCCTGGAACGGTCGGCCGGCTCAAGCAAACGATCATCGTAGTGGATGACCGGCTCACCCCAGGTCGAAGGTGTTCGGCAGGCCGAGCCGGTAGCGGGTCTCGTCGACCAGCTTGAGCGGCTCCAGCTCCGGGGGACGGAAGAGCAGCCAGATCGGGCAGCGCTCGGCGGTGGAGCGGTCGGCGTCCAGGAGGGCGTTGACGGCGCGGCGGGCGGACTCGTTGGCGCCCTCCATGGTGGCGAGGTCGACGTCGGTGCGGACGTAGTCGCCGGCCAGGAAGAAGTTGCCGACCGCGGTCGCGGCGGAGGGTCGGTTGTAGAACGTTCCCGCGGGGTGGATCAGCAGTTGCTCGCGGTTGGCCGGGGCGGGGCCGCCGAGGCCCGTGACGGCCGGGTCCATGAACCACGAGTGCACGTCGGCGTCCACCAGCCAGGTGGCGCCCGGCCGGTTGAAGGCCCGCTTGGCCTGGGCCCAGACCTCCTGGACCACCTCCTCGCGGGTGCACTCCTTGGCGGTCCTGCCGTACAGGATCCCGGGCTCGTCCCACTCCGAGACGCAGACCGACAGGCAGTCGGTGACCGTTCCGTCGCCGTAGGCGGCCGGGAGGTTCCGGTCCCAGAACTGCGCCTGGTTGACGGTGGTCAGGGACCACGGGGAGTCGAGGCAGGCGGCGTGTCCGTGCACCAGCCGCACGGGCCGGCGCAGGTAGTACTGGACGCCCGTCATCCAGTCCGTCCGGATCGCGTCGCAGCGTGCGAGTTGGGGGTCGGCGGCGCGCAACTGCGGGCCCCAGGTGAGGCGGGCGTGCTCCACCGGCAGGGCGGAGAGGTAGTAGTCGGCGGTCACCGTCCAGGGCGTGCCGCCGCCCGTCGGCGCGACGCGCACCCCGGTGATCCGCCCGTCGGCGCAGAGGACCTCCTGGACCTCCGTCCCGGTGCGGAACTCGACGCCGAGCGAGGCCAGGTGGGCCGTCCACGGATCGATCCAGGCTTCGCTGGTCGGGGCGTTGAGCACCCGGTCGGGCTGCCCGTCGACGCCGCGCCCGAGCAGCCCGTTCAGCAGGAAGGCCTCGATGATCGTGCGGGCCACGGTGCGGGTGCTGGCCTGCTCGGCCTTGGTCGCGACCAGGTCGCGGGTCAGCCCCACCCCGAGCAGGCGCTGGTAGTCGTGGGACATCCGGCCGGCCTTGATGAAGTCCCACCAGGGCACCCGCTCCCACTGCTGCTCGCGGCGCAGGTCGCAGCTGGTCAGGTGGACCAGGACCCGGTCGACGAAGTAGGCGAGCTCGTCGGCGGGCAGGTGCAGCACCTCGTCGAGCACGCCGGTCAGCGTGCGGCGCAGCGCGTCCGGGGCGAGATCGCGCGGGTCGAGCGGGCGGGTGAGGGTCTGGAACGGGAGCAGCAGGCCGGGGCGCGGGGCGTCGTAGGCGAGCAGCGTCTGGGTGCCGTCGCGCAGGTTGTCGTGGACGCCACCGGGGTTGCCGGGGTACGGGATGCGGCGCAGGGTGTCGGGGAGGTTGCGGTAGAAGCCGGGGAAGAAACGGAACCCGTGTTCGCCGGGCAGCGGCCGTCGGCCACCGGCCGCGCTGCCGGGCACGTCCATGCTCCGGGCCTTGCCCCCGAGCGCGGCGTAGTACTCGTACACGGTCACCCGGTAGCCGCGCTCGGCGAGTTCGTGCGCGGCGCTCAGTCCGGAGACCCCGCCGCCGAGCACGGCCACGCTGCGCCCCGAGCGGTCGGCCCCACCGCCGCCCGGCACCGCAGTGGCCGCCACGGCGGGCGACGGCGCGGCGACCGACGGCGCGAGGGCCAGCGCGCCACCCACCGCAGCCGCCCGGTGGAGGAACTGGCGCCTGGTCCGGCCGCTGGTCGCGGCGGTCTCCGGGTTCTCCGTGGCCCGGTTCTCGGCCCCCATGGCACGCACCCCTTGGCTACTGTGAGCGACTGGTCGGCCTCAGTATGCACAGGTCGCGATCCGCGGTCGGGCTCCGTCACCGGTTCGGGGCGCATGGGACATTCGTTCGTCAATCCACCGGCGACTGTGACCACGGTCACAACAGGACGAAATGGCCAAGCCCCGCCGCCCCCGCCCGCCCCAAAGGCGGCGCTTTTCGTATCTTCCGGTACCCCCAGGGAGTAACGGCATCAATCGGGTGACATCTGGAACAAAGTACGATGGCTTAACTCGCGTGCTACGCGCGAAGAGTTCCATAAATGTTCCACTTGTCCGTTTTACTCCCCGCTTCACACGCACGGAGCCACCCTCATGGACAACCTGTCCACCGCCGACACCGTTGACGGCGCGATAGAGACCCGCGGTATCGAACCCGTCCCGGACCACGAGCGTCACGGCAGAGTCCGCGAGCTCTTCCCCACCTGGGTCGCGGCGAACATCAGCGTTCTGCTTCTCACCATGGGTGCGGCCCTGGTGGTGTTCAACCAGCTGAACTTCTGGCAGGTGCTGATCGTCGCGGCCTGCGCCGCGGCCATCTCCTTCGGCATGGTCGGCGTCATCTCGGTCTCCGGTAAGTGGGGCGGGGCCCCGGGTGCCACGCTCTCGCGGGCCACCTTCGGGGTGCGCGGCAACCTCTTCCCGGGCGCGATCCTGTGGATCGCCCGGTTCGGCTGGGAGACGATCAACGCGGTCACCGGCGCCTACGCCGTGCTGACCGTGCTCGACCTGCTCTTCGGCATCAAGAGCAACACCGCGCTGATCGTCGTCACGCTGTTCCTCTTCGTCGCCTGCACGTTCCTCGTCTCCGGCATGGGCCGCAAGGCGCTGAACGTCTGCAACACCTGGTCGACGTACCTCTTCGGGATCTTCAGCGTCCTGGTGCTGGGCTACCTGATCGTGCACATCCACTGGAGCGAGGTCTTCTCCAAGCACGCGGGCACCACCGCGATGATGATCGCCGGTGTCGGGACGATCGCCGCCGGCGGCATCAGCTGGGTGCCCACCGGCCCGGACTTCGCCCGCTACCTGCCGCACGCCACCTCCGGCAAGAAGATCGCCGGTGTGACGGTCTCCGGTGCCGGCCTGGTGATGGTGCCGATGGTGCTGATGGGCGCCGTGATGGCGGTGGCCTCCCCCGGCCTGGCCCAGGCCTCGGACCCGGTCTCCTTCCTCGGTGACCTGCTGCCGACCTGGCTGGCCGTGCCGTACCTGCTGACCGCGATCGTCGGCATGCTGCTGATCAACAGCCTCTCGATGTACTCGGCCGGCTTCACCGCCCAGACGATGGGCGTCAAGCTGCCGCGTGCCATGGCCGTGAGCATCAACGCCGTGATCTCGCTGGTCGGCGGTCTGATGCTGATGCTGGTCGCGAAGAGCTTCCTCGGCTCCTTCATCACCTTCCTGATCCTGCTGGCCGTCTCCTTCTCGGCCTGGATCGGCGTCTACGCCGTGGACATGTTCCGGCGCCGGACGCGGGCGGTGCGCTACGACGCCGCCGCGCTGATGGACACCACCCGCACCAGCCGCTACTGGTACAAGGGCGGTTACTGCTGGCAGGCCATGGTCTCCTGGGTGCTCGCGCTGGCCCTCGGGCTCGCCTTCACCAAGTGCGACTGGTTCGCCGGCCCGTTCTCCAGCACCCCGATCGGCAAGTACGGGCTGGCCTGGGCGGCGACCATCGTGATCTCCGCCGCGATCATGGCCGTGCTCCCGGCGCCGCGCGAGAACACCTCGGGCACCGCCGAGGTGAGCGCCGACGCGAAGGCCGAGCAGGCCGAGAGCACCGAGCAGCCGGTCACCGTCTGACGCCCTGCGGCGCGGACACCGGACGCCGAACGCCCCGACCGGCTGGTCGGGGCGTTCGGCGTTCCCGATACGGGGGTGCTGCCCGCCCCCGGGCGCGGCTAGAGTCGGCCGGAGCGACGACACCGACCACCCGCACGCACCCGAGGTACCACGCATGTCTCTGCTGCCCGACGTCTCCGACCTGCCCGACCGCGACCAGCAGCAGCCCCCGGTCACGCTCGACCGGCGCGACGGGCCGCACGGCGAGGTGGTGCTCCGCCGGCGGGGCGGGGACCTGGAGATCATCGCCAACGGCTGCTTCCTGATGGACACCGCCGACGGCCGCTCCGAGCGCCTGCTGATCCAGGCCGCGCTGGACCGGCTCACGGCGGAGCGCCCCGCCGTCCTGATCGGCGGCCTCGGCGTCGGCTTCTCGCTCGCCCACGCCGCCGCCGAGCCGCGCTGGGGGCGCATCGCCGTGGTGGAGCGCGAGGAGGCGATCATCGACTGGCACCGCACCGGGCCGCTGGGCGCCTTCTCCGCCGGGGCGCTGGACGACCCGCGGGTGGCGGTGCTGCACACCGACCTGCTGGCCTACCTGGACGGTCCCGGGACGGACACCGCGACCTACGACGCGCTCTGCCTCGACATCGACAACGGCCCGGACTGGACGGTCACCGAGTCCAACTCCGGCCTCTACCGGCCGGACGGGCTGGCCGCGATCCAGCGCCGGCTCAACCCGGGCGGTGTGCTGGCCGTCTGGAGCGCCCAGCCCTCCGCCGCCTTCGAGCAGGCGCTGCGCGCGGCCGGCTTCGCCGAGGTGCACACCCTGGAGGTCACCGTGGCACGCGGCGTGCCGGACGTGGTGCACCTGGCACGCCGGGTCTGAGCACCGGTTGTCCCTCCGTCGGCCGCCGTTGGTCTGCGGATAGTCTGCGCGCCATGGACACCCACGAATCGCTGCTCGAACTGATCGGCAACACACCACTGGTGCGCCTGCGCACGCCCGACACCAGCGCCGCGGTCTACGCCAAGCTGGAGTACCTGAGCGCGGGCGGCAGCGTCAAGGACCGGATCGGCCTGCGGATGATCGAGGAGGCCGAGCGGTCCGGGGCGCTGCGCCCGGGCGGCACGGTGGTGGAGGCCAGTTCGGGCAACACGGGTGCGGGGCTCGCCATGGTGGCGGCGGCCAAGGGCTACCGGGCGATCGTGGTCCTGCCGGACAAGACGAGCGGCGAGAAGATCGCCACCCTGCGGGCCTACGGCGCCGAGGTGGTGGTCCGGCCCGGCGGGCTGCCGCTGCAGGATCCCGAGCACATCCTGAACGTGGCCACCAGGATCGCCGAGCAGACGCCGGGCGGCTGGTTCGCCGGACAGTACGGCAATCCGGCCAACCCGGAGGCCCACTACCGGACCACCGGGCCGGAGATCTGGCGGCAGACCGACGGACGGATCACCCACCTGGTCTCCTGCGTGGGCACCGGCGGCACCATCAGCGGCACCGGGCGCTTCCTCAAGGAGGCCAGCGGCGGCACGGTGCGGGTGATCGGCGCCGACCCGGCCTCCTCGGTCTACTCCGGCGGCGACGGGCGGCCGTACTTCGTCGAGGCCGCCGGGCGGTTCCGCCACCCCGAGACGACCGAGGACCTCTGGCCGGACTCCTACCACCAGGAGGTGGTGGACGAGATCCTGCCGGTCCCGGACCGCGACTCGCTGCTGACGATCCGCCGGCTCGCCCGCGAGGAGGGGCTGCTGGTCGGCGGCTCGGCCGGCACGGCGGTCACGGCCGCGCTGCGGGTGGCGGCCGGTCTCGGGCCGCAGGAGCTGGTGGTGGTGATCCTGCCGGACTCCGGACGGCAGTACCTGTCCAAGTACTTCAACGACGAGTGGATGCTGCGCCAGGGCTTCCTGGACGGCGACCCGACCGCCCCGCGGGTCGGCGACGCGGTGCCGCAGGCGCTGCGCGAGCACCCGCTGCCGTACCTGCACCACCACAGCACGGTCGGCCAGGCGCTGGAGGTGCTGCGGGCCCGCCGGGACGCGGGGGCCGAGCCGGTGCTGCCGGCCGGCCCGGCGCCGGTCGCCCCCGGCCGCCAGCCCACCACCGCCGAGCTGGCGGGCGCGGTGTCGTTGGAGCAGCTCGCGGCGGCCCTGGCCGAGGGCAGCGCCGCGTCGAGCGATCCGATCAGCGGCCATCTCGGGGCGGCGCTGCCGCTGTTCGGCACCGGTGAGAGCGCGGCGGCGGCGCTCACGGCGCTCGCCGAGCGGGGCGCGGGACCGGCCGTCGTGGTGCACGACGGACACGGGGTCGGGCTGATCGGACCGGCCGAACTGCGGGCGCTGCTGGGGTGACAGCTGCTCGTTGCGATCCCGGAACATCCGACGGGTCTGGTAATGCGACGAGATGTCCACCGTGATTTTCGGACACCGTGGAGTCGCGGGCGCCCGGGACTGTTGCCCGGCGGTGCGCGGCCGGATGCTTGTCCTCGACACGGGCGCCACCGGACGCTCGTCCGGCGGGAACTGTCGGACAAGTCCTAGGAGCATTGATGACGGAGGAACTGACCCTGCTGGCGGAGGCGGGCGCCGCGGCACTGGTCACCGCGATGGCCACCGACCTGTGGCAGGGCACCAGAGAGGCCGCGCTCGGGCTCTTCCACCGGTCCGAGCGCGGGCAGCGCTGTGCGTTCGAGGACCGGCTGGACCGCAACGCCGCGCTGGTCCGGGCCGCCGCCAGCCCGGACACGGTGCGGCGGGCGCTGTTCGGCTTCTGGGCCCAGGAGCTCGCGGCGCTGCTGCGCCAGACCCCGTCCTGTCGCGAGCCGCTGGCCCAGCTGGCCGGCCGGGTCAGCGCGGCCCTGACGGCCGACCAGGTGGAGACCGCCTTCGAGTGACGGCGGGACGAGCGCCCGGTCAGCCGGCGGCGGCCGGTGCCACCACCGCCCGCACCAGGTCCGCGATCCGCGCCTCGTGCGGGCTCGGCGGGCACGGCACACCGTCGAGACTGCGCACCCGGGCCGCGAGGCGGACGCTGGAGAGCAGCCAGATGCCCTCGGCCGCGCGCAACTCCCCGGCGGACAGCCGGGCGTACTCGCACGCCCAGCCCGCCGCGGCGGCCGCCGCGAAGAAGGCCTGGAGCGTGATGCTGGGCAGGATGCCGAGTTCGGGCGCGGGGCTGACCAGCCGGCCGCCGCTGACCAGCAGGACGGCGGCGGTCGGCGCCTCCAGCACGGTGCCGTCCTCGGCGAGGAAGATCGCGTCGTCCGCCTCGTGCTCGCGGGCCCAGCGCTGGGCGGCCATGTTGACCGCGTAGGAGAGCGTCTTGGCGCCGTTCAGCAGCCAGGGCGCCTGGCCGGGCGGGGCGACCACCGTCCCGCGGGTGAGGGTCAGTGCCCGGACGCCGTCGCGGCGCGCGCGCAGGGTGCTGTCCGGGACGGGATCGACGAGCACGTACGCGGTCTCCCGGTCGGTGCCCTCCGGGCCCCGGGTCAGCACCAGCCGGGCGTAGGACTCGCCGGCCGTGCCGTGGTGGGCGGTGCCGACGGCCAACGCGCGCCGCCAGTCGGCCCGGTCGGGTGCGCGCAGGCCGAGCGCGGCGGCCGACCGGGCCAGCCGGTCGAGGTGCGCGTCGAGGTGGACGGGGCGGCCGTCGGCGACCAGCAGCGCCTCGAACACGCCGTCGCCGCGCAGCGCGGCCAAGTCGTCGGCGCGCAGGGCGGGTCGGGTGCGGTCCGCGATGGTGCCGTCCAGCCGCACGAGGGTGCCGGCGGACGGACGGACGTCGGTGCCGGGCACCGCGGCGCCGGGCTGGTCGTCCGGGTGCGGGCACTGGTCGAGGGCCACGGGGGCCGCGGCGCGGGCGTTGTTCTCCATACCGGGCATCCTGCCCGCCGGCCGCGCCGGCCGCCATCGCGGCGAGCCGTGACCGCTGCCGCCGTTCACCCCGCCGGCCCCGCCGCACCGGACCCGCCGGGCACCGGCCGGCCCCGACGTGTCACCGGCCCGCTGTCGGTGGCGCCGAGTACGGTGGCAGTCGACCACGCAGATACCGGGCAGGTGCCGCGCAGGGCCACGGAGGCGACGATGACCAGCTACGTTCTCGTGCCGGGTGCCGACGGCCGGGCCTGGTACTGGCACCGGCTGGTGCCCGAACTGCGCGCGCGGGGGCACCAGGTGGTCACCCTCGACCTGCCCGCCGACCCCGCCGCCGACCTCGACACCTTCGCCGACGCGATCACCGCGGCGATCCACCGGTCGCGAGGAGAGCAGAGCTGTGACCCGCTGGTCGTGGTGGCCCAGTCGCTCGCCGGCTTCTCCGCGCCGCTGGTCTGCGAGCGGCTCCCCGTCGCCGAGTTGGTCCTGCTGAACGCCATGGTCCCGGCGCCGGGCGAGACGGCGGGGCAGTGGTGGGAGCGAACCGGCCAGCCGCAGGCCAGGGCCGCCTACGCCACCACCACCGGCCGGGATCCGCAGGCGGAGTTCGACCTGCGGGTCGACTTCTTCCACGACGTGCCGGACGAGCTGACCGAGTACGCCCTGGCGCACGAGGTCGGCGGGCCCCCGGCCGCGCTGTTCGCCCAGCCCTGGCCGCTGGACGGCTGGCCCGAGGTGCCCACCCGCGTGCTCCAGGGCCGGGAGGACCGCTTCCTGCCCCTGGCGTTCCAACGCCGGGTGGCGCGCGAACGGCTGGGCCTGACCGTCGAGGAGATCCCCGGCGGCCACCTGGCCGCGCTCAGCCGGCCCCGCGAGCTCGCGGCCCACCTGCTCCGGACTGACGACGCATCAGACGATGCAGCAGGGGCAGTCGACCATCACTGACGCCGCCTCATGTGCACGATGGGGCATGTGAGTCGCGCGAGTCACGTGAGGTGCGTCACTTCGGTGAAGGATTAGCGCTTTCCTTGTCCACGTCTGGGTAGCTTGATGGTCGCGCCGAGTGATCGACTGTCGGGGGGCCGCCCTCGGCGTGCCATGAGCCGGGATGCGCGGGGGCCGGCCAGCGAACGGGACCGGCATGCGGACCGGCCCGATCACCAGACGAGCCCGGACAACAGACGGAGGGGACCATGACGTCCGACGCGGGGCACAGCCGGTTCGAAGCGCTTGGCGCGTACCTGCCACCGACGATCCAGTCCACACCCGAGCTGGTCGCCACCGTGGTGAACGTCCCCGACGTGCCGCTGGAGCGGATCACGGGTGTGCGCGAGCGGCGGGTGTACGACCCCCGCCCGGAGGCGGGCGAGGACTCCTACGGACTGGCGCTCAGGGCGGCGCGCAACGCGCTGACCAACTCCCGCTACGACGGGGCCGATCTGGACGTGGTGATCTCGGTCTCGATCACCCGTTTCAAGGACGGCGACGACTTCTACTTCGAGCCCTCCTTCGCCGGGCTGCTGGCCAAGGAGCTGGGCGCCCGGCGGGCGATCCACTTCGACCTGTCCAACGCCTGCGCCGGCATGATGTCCGGCGTCTACCTGCTGGACCGGATGATCCGGGCCGGGATGGTGCGCACCGGCCTGGTGGTCAGCGGCGAGCAGTGCACCCGGGTCGCCCAGACCGCCGCCCGCGAGATGGCCGACTCCTACGACGCGCAGTTCGCCTCGCTGTCGGTCGGCGACTCGGCGGTCGCCGTGGTGCTCGACCGCTCGGTGGACGAGGCCGACCGGATCCACTACGTGGACCTGACGACCTCCTCCGAGTTCTCCCACCTGTGCCTGGGCATGCCCAGCGACCGGAGCGAGGGCATCGCCCTCTACACCGACAACAAGAAGATGCACAAGGAGGACCGGCTGCGCCTGTGGCCGTCCTTCCACGGGGACCAACTCGCCAAGCAGAGCCGTACGTTCGCCGACGAGGCGTTCGACTACGTGATCCAGCACCAGGTCGGCACCCGCTTCGTGGAGTTCATGAACGCCACCGGGGCCAAGGAGTTCGGCACCGACACCCCCGAATCCCTCACCGGCTGCGAGGTGTTCGGCAACACCGCCACCACCTCGCACTTCCTGGTCCTGCACAAGCACCTGACCGAGGGCACCGCCCGCCAGGGGGCCAAGTTCCTGATGGTCCCGGCCGCCTCCGGAATCGTCGTCGGCGCCCTGTCCGCAACCATCACCAACCTGGGGGTGTGACCCGTATGACCACCGTCATCAAGGCCGCCACGACCACCACCGCACCGGCCGACGAGGCCGCCTCCGCGGTGCTCCTGGCCGGGCGCGCCGCCCAGGACTGCCTGACCGAGGCCCAGTTGTCCCCCGACACGGTGGGCGTGCTGATCAACGTCGGCGTGTACCGCGAGAACAACACCTTCGAACCCGCCATCGCCGCCCTGGTGCAGAAGGAGGTGGGCATGAACCTGGACTACCTGGCCCACCGGGTGCCGGGAGCCGCCGCCTTCTCCTTCGACCTGATGAACGGCGCCTGCGGCGTGCTCAACGCGATCCAGGTCGCCCAGGCGCTGCTCAGCACCGGCAGCACCGAGCGGGTCCTGGTGACCGCCGCCGACGTGCACCCCGGCGGGCGCGCCGCGCTGGACGCCGACTACCCGTACGCCGACCTCGGCGCCGCGCTGCTGCTGGAGCGCTCGGCGCAGGCCGAGGGCGGCTTCGGACGGGTCCAGCTCGCCGGCTCCGAGCAGCCGTCGGCCATCGCCGGCTACCTGCCGACCGCCGGCATGGGCAGCACCGGGCGCGGCCGGATAGCCGTCCGGCGCGACGAGGGCTTCGCCGACCAGCTGCTCGACCTGGCCGCCGAGACCGCGACCGACTACGCGCGGGCCGAGGGGATCGACCTGCACCGCACCCTGGTGGTCGCCTCCCGGCCCACCGCGGACTTCGGCGCCCTGCTCGCCGAACGGCTGGGCCTGCCCGCCACGCTGGTGCTGACCCCCGAGCTGCCGCAGGGCACCACCGGCCTGCCGCACACCGCCGCCCCGATCCTGGGCTACCTGCAGGCCGTCGAGCAGGGGCTGCCGGCCGGCGTGGACCAGTTCCTGTTCCTGGCCGCGGGCGCCGGACCGAGCGTCGCCTGCGTCAGCTACCGCCCGCAGGACGCCAGTTGAGCACCACCCAGGAGTCGGTCAGCGCCGACCTCGGCCTCGCCGAGCAACTGGCGCGCAACGCCCGGGCGTTCCCCGAGAAGACCGCGATCAGCTACCCGGACGGCCGCGAGTCCGACGGCAGCGTCCGCTACCGCCATCTGACCTACCGTCAACTGCAGTCCGACGTCGAGCGCTTGTCGGCCGCCTTCACCGCGCTCGGGATCGAGCACGGCACCAAGACGGTGCTGATGGCCCAGCCCGGCCCGGACCTGTTCGCGCTGCTCTTCGCACTGCTGCGCAACGGCGCGGTGCCGGTCGTGGTGGACCCCGGCATGGGCATCCGGCGGATGCTGCACTGCTACCGGGCGGTGGGCGCCGAGGCGTTCATCGGGCCGCCGCTGGCCCACGCGGTGCGGGTGCTGGGCCGGCGCGCCTTCGCCCAGGTCCGCACCAACGTCACGCTGGGCCGCCGGTGGGGCTGGGGCGGCCGCACCCTGACCGAACTGCGCACCGGCGGCCGACGGCTCACGAGCCGCTCCGCGACTCCCGCCGCGGCTCCCGCGGTGCACGGCGAGGACCTGATGATGATCGGGTTCACCACCGGCAGCACCGGGCCCGCCAAGGGCGTGGAGTACACCCACGAGATGATGGCGGCGATGGCCCGCGCGGTGCAGAGCGCGCACGGGCGCCACCGCGAGGAGGTCTCGTTCGTCACGCTGCCGCTCTACGGCGTCCTCGACCTGCTCTTCGGCTCCACCCTGGTGCTGGCGCCGGTGGGGCCGGCCAAGGTCGGCAAGGCCGACCCGGCCCTGCTGGTGGCGGCGATGACCGAGCACCGCACCTCCACCATGTTCGCCTCGCCCGCCCTGCTGCGGCTGCTCGGCGGCTATCTGATGAAGCGTCAGCAGCCGGGTGGCGCAACGGAGCTGCCCGACCTGCGCAGCGTGGTCTCCGGCGGCGCCCCGGTGCCGCCGCAGGTGGTCGCCGAACTGCGGCAGGTGCTCGACGAGAAGAGCGCGATCCACGTGACCTACGGCGCCACCGAGGCGCTGCCGATCACCTCGATCGAGTCCGCCGAGATCCTGGGCGAGACCGCCGCCCGGGCCCAGCTCGGCGCCGGGACCTGCGTGGGGCGCCCGGTGCCCGGGACCGAGGTGCGGATCGTCCGGGTATCGGACGAACCGCTGCCGGAGTGGCACGCGGAGCTCGAGGTCGCGGACGGGACGGTCGGCGAGATCGTGGTGGCCGGCGCCTCCGTCAGCGCCGGCTACCACGCGGCCCCGAAGGCGGACGCCTCGCACAAGATCCGCGACGAGGCCACCGGCCTGGTCTGGCACCGCACCGGCGACCTCGGCCACCTGGACGACGAGGGCCGCCTGTGGTTCGGCGGGCGCAAGGCCCAGCGGGTCCGCACCGCCACCGGCGACCTGCACACCGTGCGCTGCGAGGGCGTGTTCAACGCCCATCCACTGGTGCGGCGCACCGCGCTGGTCGGCGTCGGCGAGCCGGGCGCGCAGCGGCCGGTGGTCTGTGTGGAGACCGAGGACGGCGTCACCGACGACCAGTGGATCGCGCTGGTACCGGAGTTGCGCTCGCTGGCCGAGGGCGTGCCGCAGACGGCCGCGCTGGACGTCTTCCTGCGCCACCCCGGCTTCCCGGTGGACATCCGGCACAACGCCAAGATCGGGCGCGAGCAGCTGGCCCGCTGGGCCGGACGGCAGTTGCACCCCGACCGCGCCCGGATCTGGGCCCTGCGGGCCGTCCCGCTGGCCGGCTGGGCCTACCTGGCGGCCGGGGTGGTCCACCCGGTCGACCGGACGGCCCTGAAGGCCCTGTGGTGGACCGACGCCTTCCTGAGCGTGGTGGTGCACGCCGCCCAGATCCCGCCGGCGCTGCCCAAGGGACGGGCGGCCGGATACGGGCCGTGGGCCACCGGGGCGCTCACCATGCTCTACGGCGCCACCTGGTGGAAGCAGCTGCCGGCACCGGGCACCCCGCGCCAGGGCCGACGCGGCCGGTCGCCCGCGACACCCGGCGGCACGCCCGCGACGCCCGTCGGCACGAGGGGGGCGGCCCGATGAAGGTCCTGGTGACCGGTGCCTCCGGCTTCCTCGGTGGCCACCTGGTCGACGGCGCGCTGCGGGCCGGGCACGAGGTGCGTGCCCTGGTCCGCCCGACCAGCGACCTCTCCTACCTCGCCACCCTGCCCGACGTGGAACTCACCTACGGCGACCTGGGCGACGCCGACTCGCTGCGCGAGGCGGTCAAGGGCGTGGACGTGGTGCACCACAGTGCCGCGCGGGTGGAGGAGCACGGCACCCGGGCCCAGTTCACCGAGGAGAACATCGGCGGCACCACCCGGCTGCTGACGGCGGCCCGGGAGGCCGGCGCGCAGCGGTTCGTCTTCATCAGCAGCCCCAGCGCACTGATGGGACGCTCCGACGGGGACCGGCTGGACATCGACGAGTCCACCCCCTACCCCGACCGCTGGCACAACCTCTACTCGGAGACCAAGGCCATCGCCGAGCGGCGGGTGCTGGCCGCCGACCGGCCCGGCTTCACCACCCTCTCGCTGCGCCCGCGCGGCATCTGGGGTCCGCGCGACCACTCCGGCTTCGTGCCGCGGATGGTGGGCAAGATGCTCACCGGCAACCTGCCCGACCTGTCCGGCGGCAAGCGGGTGCTGGTGTCGCTGTGCCACTGCGACAACGCGGTCGAGGCCGCGCTGCGGGCCGCCGAGGCCCCGGCCGAACGGGTCGGCGGACGGGCGTACTTCATCGCCGACCAGGAGCAGACCGACCTGTGGGCCTTCCTGGCCACACTGGCCGGCCTGTTCGGCGGCCGGCCGCCGACCCGGCGGATCCCGCCGCTGGTCCGCGACGCCCTGGTGGAGGCGATCGAACTGCTCTGGCTGATCCCGCCGTTGGCGGCGAGCCGGCAGCGTCCGCTGAGCCGCTACACGGTGGCGCTGCTCACCCGCTCCACCACCTACCGCACGGCGGCGGCCGAACGGGACTTCGGCTACGTTCCCGTGACGGACCAGGAGACCGGTCTGGCCCGGCTGCTGGAGTGGGTCCAATCGATCGGCGGCGCCGAGGAGTTCGCCCGGCCGGGCCACTGAGCGGCTGAGCGGCTGAGCGGCTGAGCGGCTGAAACTCCCGCAACACCCGGAACACCCGGTGGCACCGCACGACATCCCGTGGCCGGCGAGAACGGCCGGAAAGGCTCTGATGGCTTCCAACGACACGACACCGAGCGGCCGTTCGCAGCGGGAGGCGGTCTTCCGGCGTCCGGTGTCGCCGCCCGAGTGGTTCTACCTCGCCGCCCAGCGGCTGGGTCGGGCCATGGTGCAGCAGTTGGTCGTCGAGGGAGACCCCGGAAGCGAGCCGACCCCGCAGGCACTGCGTGCGGCGGTGGCGCAGGCCGCCGTGGCCTGCCCCGGCTCGCGGCTGGTGCGCCGGGGCCGCCACTGGGTCGACTCCGGCCGCCCGCCGCAGGTCCTGGTGGCCGCGCCCGGCAGCGCGCCGGATGCCGAACTGCGCACCGGCACCGCGGTCCTGGCCGAGCCGCTGGACGCGGAGGCAGGGGTCGGCTGCGAGGTCGTGCTGCTGCCCGGCGCGGCGGATCGGCCCAGTGCGCTGCTCTTCCGGGTCAGCCATGCCGTGATGGACGGGCACGGCGCGCAGCTGTGGGTGCAGGAGGTGTTCCGGGCGCTGCGCGGCGAGCAGCCCAGGCCCGCCCGCTCGCCGCTGACCGACCAGCGGCTGCTCGCGGAGGTCGGCGCCACCGGGCGGCGCCCCGCCCTGCTGCTCGACCAGCCCTCACCGCTGGGGCCCCTCCAGGGGGCCGCCGCCGGGCGCCCCGGCGCGGTGTGGCGGCGGCGCACGCTGCCCGGCCGGCACCGCTCGCTCACCGCCCGGCTGGCCCAGGCGTTCGCCGATGCCACGGGCGCGCCCCGGGCCCGGCTGATGGTGCCGGTCGACCTGCGCCGCCACATCGCCACCGGAGCCGCGGCCACCGGCAACCTGAGCCTGCCCGTCTTCCTGGACCTGCCCCGCGGCGGTGACTGGCGCACCGCCCACGCGGAGCTGCTCGGCGCCCTCGCCGAGCACCGCGAGCTGTCCGGCGGCTTCGAGAGCGGCCTGGCCCGGCTGCCGTTGCCGGTGGCCACCGAACTGCTGCGCGCGGGCCAGGCGGTGGCGTCGCGCCGGGACCGGCACATGGCCTCGGCGATCGTCTCCCACCTGGGCCGGGCCGAGCTGTCGCACTACTCGGGCGGCGGCTTCACCGCGCGCTCGCTCTACCTGCTGCCGGTGCACGCGCCACTGGTGCCGGTCTCCTGCGCGGCGGTCGAGCTGGCGGACCGCACCGAAGTCACCGTGAGCTGCCAGGGGCCCGACCGCGACCTCGGCGAGCGCGCCGACGAGCTGATGGACCGGCTGGCCGCGACGATCACCGGGTCGGCGCCCGCCGCGGCCGCCCGCCGCACCGCTCCCGACGCCACCGCACCTGAAGCCGCCACGCCCGCAGCCAGGACCGCCACTCCCCCCGCCGCCGCACCCGAACGCACCGCACCCGACGCCACCGTGGTCGAGCTGTTCCGCGCGCAGGCGGCCCGGACGCCGCAGGCCGTCGCGCTCGACGGCCCCGCCGGCCCGGTCAGCTACGCCGAGCTGGACCGCCGCTCGGACGCGGTGGCCGCGGAGCTGCTGCGCCGCGGCACCGCGCGGGCGGCCGTGGTCGGGCTGCTCGTCGAGCGCTCCCCGGCCGGCCTGGCCGCACTCTGGGGCATCCTCAAGGCCGGGGCCTGCTACCTCCCGCTGGACCCGCGACACCCGGACGCCCGGATCGCCGAGGTGCTCCAGGAGGCGGGTGCAGTCGCCTGCCTGACGGAGCGTCATCTTGAGCACCGGCTCACCGCCGCCACCGACACCCACGTCCTGGCCGTCGAGTCCATCCTGACGGCCGCGACCGAGGCCGCTGCCCCCACCACCGCCCCCGCGATCGATCCGGCGCAGCTCGCCTACGTGATCTACACCTCGGGCTCCACCGGTCGCCCCAAGGGCGTCCAGATCGAGCACCGCAGTCTGGCCGCCTTCGCCCAGTGGGCCACCGAGCTGTGCGGGATCGACGCGGACACCCGGTTCGCCTTCCTCGGCTCGTACTCCTTCGACGTCTCCGCCTTCCCGATCTTCCTGCCGCTGCTGCACGGCGGCACGATCGTGCTCGTCCCCGACGAGCCGAGCCGCCCCGCGCTGCACGAGCTGGTGACCCGGCACCGGCCCGACACGTTCGCGATCACCCCCTCCCACCTGGAGCTGATCGAGCACTACGACCTCGAACTCACCGGTGTGCGCACCCTGATGGCCGTCGGCGAGCAGTTCACCCGGGCCGCCGCCGACCGGGCCCGGCGCCGGGTCGGACCCGACACCCGGATCATCAACGGGTACGGCCCCACCGAGGCGACGGTGATCTGCCTGGCCCACGTCCTCGACGGCAGCGAGAGCGGACCGGTCGTGCCGATCGGGCTCCCCGGCCCGTTCGCGCAGGTCGAGCTCGTCGAGCTGGTCGACGGCGAGGAGCAGCCGATCGGCCCCGAGCGCACCGGCGCGGTGGGCGAGATCCTGGTCTCCGGGCTCCAGTTGGCGCGCGGCTACCTCGGCCGTCCGGACCTGGACGCCGAGCGGTTCCCGGTCGGCGCCGACCAGCTGCGCCGCTACCGCACGGGCGACCTGGCCCGCCGACTGCCGGGCGGCGCACTGGAGTTCATCGGCCGCAACGACGACCAGGTGAAGATCGCCGGCCACCGGATCGAACCCGCCGAGGTCCAGGCCGTCCTGGAGCGCCACCCGGCCGTGCGCCGGGCCGGCGTGGTGGCCCGCACCCGCTCCGGTGGCTCGGTGGCACTGTGCGCGTACGTACTGCCCGCCACGGACCAGAGCGAGGCCCACAGCGAGGCCGAACTCCCCGCCATCCTGCGCGAGTTCACCGCCGAGCTGCTGCCCGCCCACCTGGTGCCCGCGGTCGTGCTGGTGGTCGCCGAACTCCCCAGCACGGTCAGCGGGAAGACGGACTTCGCCGCCCTGCCGGATCCGTTCGCCGGGGAGGCCGATCCGTCCGCCGACGCCTCCGCCGACGAGCCCTCCGACTCAACCCCGCCCACCGCCGAAGCCGCCGGGCCCGCCGAGGCCGCCGAACCGGAGCAGTCGGACGTCACGGACCGGTTGACCGCACTGTGGTCCCGGATGCTCGGCACCGACCGGGCCCGGCTCGGCCCCGACTCCGACTTCCAGGAGCTGGGCGGCGATTCGCTCGCGGTCCTGGAGATGCTCTCCACCATCGCCGACGAGCTGCTCACCGCCCCGCAGGCGAGCCTGTTCACCACCGACCTGCGCGACCACCTCGCCGAGTTGACCATCCAGCGGGTCGGTGATGCGATCCACCGCGCCCGGCGGACCGCCCCGCGCCAGGCCACCGGAGCGTCGGCGTGATCCTCGTCGGAAGCGGCGCGCTGCTCAAGCGGGCCACCACCCATGCGCTGGCCACCGGCCACCGGGTCGACCTGGTGGTCACCAACGACCCGGCCGACGCCCCCGCGGGCGGGGTCCCCCACCTGGTGACCACCGACGTCAACACCGAAGCGGAGCAACTGACCGCCCGCTGCACCGACGGCGTGGTCTGGTCGATCAACAACTGGATGATCTTCCGCGCGCCCGTGCTCGACTCCGGCCTGCGGATCTACAACATCCACAACGGCCTGCTCCCGCAGCACCGCGGCCTGCCCTCGGCCGCCATCGCCTACGCCCTGCTGCAGGGCCACGCCGAGTACGGCGCCACCCTCCACCAGGTCGACGCGGGCATCGACACCGGCCAGGTACTGGCCGAGCAGCCCTTCCCGATCGCCCCCGACGCCCGCTACCACCAGGTCCTGCTCCGCGGCATCCAGGCCTGCCACCAGCTCTTCCAGCGCACCCTGCCCGCCATCGCCGCCGGCCACCCGCCCGAGCCGCCGCTGCCCCGCACCCCCCTCCCCGGCGCCTACTACGGCCGCAGGTCCCTGTGCGAACTCCCCGCCCACGCCGCCCATCCCGCCTACCCCCGCGCCACCGACGTCGGCGTCGCCGCCCCCTTCGTCCCCGAACTCGTCACGGCCCTGAGCGCCCCGAGCCCCTGACCCCCTGCCCCCTGCGTCGTGGCGTTCCGGCAGATCGGCACCGACGGCGGACTGCTGGTGCTGTGACCGGGATGGTCCACCGTGATCGGAAGGCGGCCCGCGGGACGAGCGCACGCGAAACGGCTGTTACGCTGGGGCATGCAGGAAGAGACCGCTCGCTCCGCGATCGACACGTTCATCTCCGCGTTCAACGCCTCGGACGACAGCTATGTGACTGCCCTGCTCTCCCAGGCCCTGACCTCGGACGTGGTCTTCTGGGGGCCGTTGGGCCGCAGCGAAGGCATCGCGGCGGTCGAGCGGTTCGTGCTGGACATCCGGCACCACCCGGCGGGGACCGGCAGGATGGTGCGCTGCTCAGAGGTGGACATGCCTGACGAGTGGGCCCGGTACCGGTGGGTCTTCACCATGCCGGATGGAGGCCCCCGCCTGGCGGGAACGGATGTCGTCCATCTGCGGCGGAGCCTCATCGACCAGGTCATCGTCTTTGCGGGCGAGATCGAGCCGTTCGCCTCCTGAGTCGTCCTCCTGTCGCTGTCCTTCTCCTGAACTTCCCGTTCGACCCCACCGAGGGTCCGGGCCAGGTCTGGCCCAGCCACATCATCGACCACGAGGGCAACGAGATGATGCGCCCGTACGCGCCGACCTTCTGACGCCCGGCCGTGCCGCCCTGAGGCCCGCACCGATTCGACGGTCGGGTTTCAGGGCCTGTCCGGGGGCATCCGGTGGGCCGCAGGACAGACCGCCCAGCGCGCCGCCGCCGAACAGCAGGGTCCGGAACGCCGCCGTCATCCGTCCCATCATCGACTGCGGCGTCACGGCCTGGCGCAGGCTGACGATGACGACCCCGGCCACGCCGAGGCCCAGGTAGGTGGTGAAGAAGGACAGCACGAAGATCCCGGTCATCACCGGTCGTGGCCCGGTGGCGGCGGGGATCAGGGCGGGGCCGAGCAGCAGGGCGGCCTGGGCGACCAGGTAGACCCGCCCGAGCGGGAACCGCGCGATGACCTTCCGCGAGATCAGCGCGCCGATCAGGCCGCCGACGGAGGCGGTCGCGAAGACGGCGCCGAGGTCGCCACCGCGCTGCAGCACCGCTGCACCGTCCTGGCCGACGCCCTGGCCCGCGAGCTGCCCGACTGGACGCTCCTGCGCCTGCCCGAGGGCGGCCTGCACCTGTGGCTGCGCCTTCCGCCGGGCCTCACGGAGGCGGAGGTCGCGGACGCGGCGCCGGCGCACCGGATCACCGTCAACCCCGGCCACCAGTACTTCCCGGCCGAGCCACCCGCCGCGCATCTGCGCCTCGGCTTCGCCGCCGCGGCCGAACCCGCCGACCTCACCGAAGCCGCCGCCCGGCTGGCCGCCGCCGTGGGCGGGTGGGCGGGTAGGTGAGTAGGCGGGTCAGCGCAGCGCCCCCGCACATCACACGGTCGGGTCGGAAAACCGCCGGACAGCCTCCGCCCCGACCTGCTGAACTGGCGTCATGACAAACCTGCACGACAAGGCCGTCCTCTTCCGCTCCCTGCACGCCGGTGACCAGGTGCTGGCCCTCGCCAACGTCTGGGACGCGGCCAGCGCCCGGCTGGTCGAAGCCGCCGGAGCCCGCGCGATCGCCACCACCAGCGCCGGGGTCTGCTGGGGGCTGGGCGCCGCCGACGGCGGCCGGCTCGGCCGCGACCAGGCCCTCGACCTGATCGCCCGGGTCACGTCCGCGGTCCGGGTCCCGGTGACGGCCGACATCGAGAACGGCTACGCGGACACCGCGGACGGCGTGGCCGAGACCGTCGCCGGCGTACTGGCCGCCGGGGCCGTGGGCGTCAACCTGGAGGACGCCCACCACTTCGGCGACAGCCCGCTGCGCGCCGTCGCCGACCAGTGCGAGCGGATCGCCGCCGCCCGGGCCGCCGCCGACGCGGCCGGGATCCCGCTCTTCGTCAACGCGCGCGTCGACACCTACCTGTGCGCCGTCGGCGACCCCGCCACCCGGCTGCGCGAGACCCTGGACCGGGCCACGGCCTATGTCGCGGCGGGCGCCGACGGCGTCTTCGTCCCCGGCGTCACCGACCCGCGGACCGTCACGGCCCTGGCCGGCGGCCTGGCGGTCCCGCTCAACGTGCTGGCCGGCCCGGGAGCCCCCACCGTCGCCGAGCTCGGCCGGCTCGGCGCGGCCCGGGTCAGCCTCGGCTCCTCGGTCGCCGAGGCCGCCTACGCGGTCGCCCGCCGCGCCGCCGAGGAGCTGTTCGGCGCGGGCACCTACACCGCGCTCGCCGAGCCGATCGCCTACCACGACCTCAACTCCCTCATGCACGCCCCCCGGTAGCGCCGACGGCTCCAGCCACCCGAACGGCCGTCCGGCGGCCCGGCACGGGCTCGTGCGTTCGCGAGCGGCGAGAAGGACCGGCAGCGATGCGGGCAATCATGGCGAACTCATCGTCCAAGAGGTGTTCCGCTGCCGGTTGTTGGCCCATCATGAGCTACCCCTGCACACAGCGTGCGGGACCGGGCCGCAAGGAGTGATCGACTCGATGGCGTGGAACCCGAGGAACACCCGAGTGGATGGTGCGCTCGCCTGGACGGACGGCGCGGTGGCCGTGCGGACGAACCACCGGCCGGCGCCGGAGACGGTCGACCGGGCCGGCTCGTGCAGCGTGCAGGCGATCACGGAACTGACCGACGCGGAGCGTGAGTTGGGTCTGGCACTGTACCGGTTACGGGCGGAGGGCGGACTGTCCCTCAGAGCCCTGGCGAAGCTGATGGGGTACAGCGCGCACAGCGTGTTCGCCGACGTGGAGAAGGCCCGGCGGTTTCCCTCCGAGTCGCTGATCCGCTGCTACGAGGAGCACTTCGACGTGCCGCCGGACTCCTTGATGGCCCTGCGCCGGCGGGCGCTGCGCGAGCGGGCCGTGCGGCTCACCGCGCGGTTCGCCGCCGCCAGCTCGGCCGGGCCCTCGCCGACGCCATCGCCGTCGCCGTCGGCCTCACCGTCGCCGTCACCGGCGCTGGCCGTGGCGCCGGTGGTGGCGCCTGCGCGGCCGTTGCCGACCGGCGGCACTCGCTTCGGCGCCGCCGTCCACGGCCTGCTCCCGTACCTGAGAAGAACCGGGCGATGTCTGGCGCGCACCCTGCGCGCGGGCCGGTCCTGGCCGCGCCGCCCCCGCTGACCTCGCCGGACGTCCCCGCGGGTCGCTGCAGGTCCCGTACGTCCTCGCACGTCCCCGCACGTTCCTGTACGTCCCCGCACATCCCCGCACATCCCCGGGGACCGTTGGCCCGTGCGGCCGGGCCCGGCAGAGCCCGGCCGCACGGTGGCGTCGGCGGCACCGGAGCATCGCTCCCGCGCCGCCGACGGGTCATCGTCCGGCCGCGGCCTCGGCCCGGCACTCCTCGCGGGCCGCGAGCACGTCCGGATCGTCGGGCAGCAGTTCGGCGGCGATGTCCAGCTCGGCGAGCGCGGCGTCCCAGTGGCCGGCGCTGCGCAGCGCGAACGCGTGGTTGTAACGCACGCCGGGATCGTCCGGCGCCAGCTCCACCGCGTGCCGCAGATCGGCGAGCGCGGTGTCGGCGTCACCCAGCTGGTGTGCCACGGCGGCCCGGCCGCAGAGCGCCGCGACCAGGTCGGGGTCGGCCGCGAGCGCCCGGTCGAACGCCTCCCGGGCCGCCGAGTGCTCCTCGCGGGCGGCGTGCACGTGACCGAGCACGGCCCGCAGGTACGCGTTGCCCGGCTCGCGCTTCAGGCCCGCCAGCGCGTCGCGCTCGGCACCGTCCACGTCCTCCAGGTCCAACCGGATACCGGCCCGGTTGACGTAGGCGTCCACGAAGCCGGGGTCCAGTTCGAGGACGTAGCCGAAGTCGGCGAGGGCGCCCTCGACATCCCCCGCGGCGTTCCTGACGTCACCGCGGTTGTAGAAGACCTCCGGGAACGGCGGCCCCAGCCGCAGTGCCCGTTCGTAGGCCTCCAGCGCCTCCTGCTCCCGGCCCATCCGGCGCAGCAGGTTGCCCAGGTCGAAGTGGTACTCCGGGTAGGACGGATCGACGGCGAGCACCGCCCGGTACTCCTCCAGCGCCTCGTCCAGCCGGCCCAGCCCGGTCAGCACCTGCGCCCGGTTGTGCCGCAGCACGGAGCGGTGCAAGTTGTGCTCGTCGGGGCCGAGTTCGCGGTCCAGCTCGGCCAGGCCCGCCGTGACGAGCTCCAGCGCGGCGTGCGGCCGGCCGCGGTGGCCCTCGATCAGCGCGAGCCCGTTGTGGTGGAAGACCGTGTTGAAGGCGCGCAGCCTGGGGTCGGGCAGCAGCGAGGCCATCGCGATGGCCTCGTTGATCCAGGCCAGGGCACGCTGGTGGTCGCGTCGGGTGGGCTCGCGGTGCCGGGTGTAGAGCATCGAGGTCGCGTAGGCGCACTGGATGTGGATCACCGGCTTGGTGGTCTGCGCACGGGCCTCGTCGCAGATCGCCTCGGCCTCCTCGGCGCGCCCCAGCGCGGACAGCGAGGTGGGCATCTTGCTGGTGAACTGCCACCACAAGTCCGGGCGTTGCTCCCAGTCGACGAGCGCGCGACCGCGCTCGCAGAAGTCGATGGTGGCGTCGTAGAAGCCGAGGAGCATGCAGGTGTCCATGGCGTGCGCCAGCGCCGGTGCGCCGGTTCCGACCGGGTCGCTCCCGTGCTCCCGGTGGTACGGGATCGCGCCGAGCGCCAGCGACGGCTCGGCGGCGGCGACCAGCTCGTCGGCGCGCTGGTCGTGCAGGCGTCGGCGCTCGTCCAGCGGGAGGCGCTGGTAGGCGTCGAGTGCGCCGGGGTCGTCGTCGGTCGCGTCCCCGGTCACGTAGCGTGCGGCACGGGCTCGCAGCGCCGCAGCGTCCGCCGCTGCCTCGTCCGGCACCGCCTCGCTCGACGCCGCCTCGCTCGACGCCGGCTCCGTCGGCACCGCCTCGCTCGACGCCGGCTCCGTCGGCACCGCCTCGCTCGACGCCGGCTCCGTCGGCACCGCCTCGACGCGCCGGCAGCCGCGCAGCAGCGCGGGCAGGTCCTCGCCCGCGGGCGTGCCCGGCTCCACCCACGGGTCGCGGGGCACCGGTTCGAGCAGCCGGGCCGTGCTCTGCACCACCACGGTCAGCACCGCGGGATCCATCCGCCGCAGCAGGACGGCCATGAACTCCTGGTCGGTGGGGTCGGCACGGTCCAGGTCGTCGACGACGAGCGTGCGGGGACCGAACCCGTCGACGGCCAGCAGGTCGCGCAGGAACTCCATGAGCCCGTGCGCGATCCGCAGGGTCCGCCAGCGCGAGTAGAACCGGGTGCGCTCCTCGGGCACGGCCAGCGAGGTCAGCGTCTCGCGCGTGGCGGGGACCAGGTCGCGCAGTTCCGGTGCGACGGTGAGGAGTTCGACCTCGTGCGCGGCGACCAGCTCCGGGTGGCGCTCCAGCGCGTCGGGGACGACGGCCCGCAGCAGGGTGCCGGCCACCGTGTAGGGGCCGCGCAGCCTGCGGTGCGCCGCGATCACGGGCAGCAGCAGCGGCGGCAGCGCGAGGGCGGCGCGGCACGCCTCACGGTCGCGTCGCCGTGCTCCGACCAGGGCCAGGTGTCGATCGGCGTCCGGTGCGGCGGGCCGAGTGGCGGACATGTTCTCCTCCAGGAGCGTCAGGACGGGGACGAGGCGGTGGCCGCGGCCGAAGCAGCTCGCCGACTCCGCCGTTCGCGCAGGAACAGGCCGCCTGCCACCACGACTTCGCCGACGCTCAGCAGCAGGAACAGCACGCTGTCGGTCAGCCCGGCGGCGCTGTGCGAGCCGTGCGCGGAGAGCCGGGCCAGCACCGTGGCGAACACCCGGACGGCGCTGGGCAGCAGGCCGAACGCCAGGGTGCCCAGGCAGAAGGCGTAACCGGCCACCATCAGCACCGAGTACCAGCGGGCCACCGACCGGTCGCGCGGGTGCCAGACCTCCGGGTCGAAGCGGGCGGGGCGCCCGAGCAGCGCGCACCAGCGGTTGGCGAGCAGCTGCTTGGCGGTCGTCTGCAGGTCGACGCAGCCGAGGACGGTGACCACCAGGTAGTACACGTCGGTCTGCAGGAAGAACCAGCACTGCCAGAGCAGCCGCAGCACCGTCAGGTAGGCCAGGGCGAGCGCGAAGGCGCCCACGAGCGGGAACGAACCGTCGCCGCGCCGGGTCACGGCGGCCAGCAGGGTGAGCCCGGCGAGGACGGCGATGTCGGTGAGGATGCCCGCCAGGATGGGCAGGAAGCGCTTGCGGCGCGGCACCCCCACCAGGCCGTCCAGTGCGGTCAGGAACACGAGATAGTACAGCCGCCGCCCCACCGAGAGCCGGGAGCGCAGCCCCAGCCTGCGGCCGGCCAGCGCGTGCGCGGCCTCGTGCAGCAGCACCAGCGGCATCTGGCTGAGGTACATCGTCACCATCAGCACCGACATGTAGTGGGTGAAGAAGAGGTGGTGGTAGCTCGGCACGAGTGCGGGCGTGCGCACCATGGCGGCCAGCCAGCCCGCGATCAGGGCCAGGTAGACGACCGCGCCGACCGGGGAGAAGACCGCCCGGCCCAGCCGGCTCCAGCGCACCGGCGCGGGCGGCGGGGCGACGGGCTCGTCCGCCCCGCGCAGGAAGCCCAACTCGCCGAGATCCGCGACGAAGTCCGCGATGTCGACCGACTCCCCGTAGGTCTCCTGGTACCACTGGGCGGCCTGCGAGCAGGTCTGCCCGTCGACCAGCCGGCGCAGCAGCGCGGCGCCGTCGGCCGGCAGCACGACGAACTCCCCCTCGTCCGGCCGCCCGACGGTCACGTCGTCGCCCTCGGGCAGGAAGGTGAGCGGGTGGAAGGCGAGCGGCCGCTCCGGCGCTCCCGGTCCCCGGACCTCGCCGGGGTCCACCGCCGCAGGCCTGTCTGGCATGGCTCCTCCGCGCGGAAGAAGGACAGTGGGCCACCGGCGACGGGTCCGCACAGAGCGCGGACCCGTCGCCGGCACAGATAGCTGACGAACTATCAGGCAGGACAGCCGCAGCCGCCGTACAGCGCGCCAACCGCGCTGGTGAGACGCACGGATCCGGCCTTCCGGATGGCGATCTTCTTCATCTGGTCCACCTCCCTCGACTTGGAATGACCCGGCACTCCTCCCGCGACGCCGCTCGACCACCCGACCGGCAGCGGGAACCGGGGCGAGGCCAATTTCTAGCACCCGATCCAGCCCAATCCGGTGATCCAGAACAGACTGAGAACAGACCGCGAGCAAGCCGAGAACTCCGTTCCGGGCCGGACACCACGATGGCTCCTCGGCCCGAACGGGCCGAGGAGCCATCGGTGTTCACGGAACGGCTCAGCAGTCGCCGGAGAGCCCCCCCACCGTGCAGCGCCGTCACGAACGTCCGCCAGGCCGCGGGCCCGAAGACCAACGCGGGCCCCTGCGGATCGACTTGAACCACCATGCCGGCGTCGGATCAACCTTGTTCACAGCCCCCTTGTACTGCCCGATGACGACCGGCCGCAGCGTGTTGCTCGATGGTGACGGCCTTTCGCAACAGTCCCGCCACGAGCTGGAGTCTTTGCACTACGGTCTGCGAGTGGGGGGGTTTCCACGACAACCGATCCAACGGCAAAGGACGGCCATGACGGACGACAGGCAGGCGAAGGGCACTGCGGGTTACCTGTTCGAGGCGGGCATGCTCAAGCGGGCGAAGCGCTCCGGCTGGTGGATCGCTGGAGTCAAGGACCCCGAGACGATCGCCGAGCACTCGTTCCGGACCGGCGTCGTGGGCGCGGTGCTCGCGATGATGGAGGGTGCCGACCCGGCCAAGGTGGCGCTGCTGTGCCTCTTCCACGACACCCAGGAGACGCGGATCAGCGATATCCCGCACATCGGCCGGCGCTACCTTTCTGCTGCCTCCAACGAGCGGGTAACGGCCGACCAGGTGAGCGCCGCTCACCCTGCCGTGACCGCCGGTGTGCAGGCCATCGTGGAGGAGTACGCGAACTCCGAGAGCCCGGAAGTCACGGTCGCCCACGACGCGGACAAGCTGGAGTGTCTGATCCAGGCCGTGGAGTACCGTGAGCAGGGATACCAGAATGTCCAGCCGTGGATCGACAGTAGTTTGGGCAGCCTCAAGACCGAGTCGGCGCGCACCCTCGCCGAGGCCGCGCTGACGATGACATCACTGGAGTGGCAGAAGGTCTACCTCGGTTGACCTCGCAGACACCCGCCTTCGGAACCAACAGCGCCCAGGCATTGGTGGAGATCGCACCGCTGTACGAGCAGGTATTCGCGAAGCGGCCGTAAATAGAGCGACCCCGCGACGGCTACAAGTCGTTCTGGACCACGGCTCCCGCCTTGCTCACTTGGAAAGGCCCAGCACTCGGCCCGCAAAGGCCGGTCAAGCGGCCGACAGTGGGGACAGGAACCGGGGCGAGACCCAATTTCTAGCAGCCGATCCGGGACTCGATGATTCAGAACAGACCGAGAACAGATCGCGAGCAAGCCGAGAACTCCGTTATGGACGCCAAAAGATGATGGCCCCTCGGCCCGAACGGGCCCAGGAGCCATCGGTGTTCACGGAACGGCTCAGCAGTCGCCGGAGAGCCCCCCACCGTGCAGCGCCGTCACGAACGTCCGCCAGGCCGCGGGCCCGAAGACCAACGCGGGCCCCTGCGGATCCTTGCTGTCCCGCACAGGCACCGCACCGGGGAGGCCTGCGCCGACCTCGACGCAAGCGGACTGCGCGTTACTGCGGCTGGACTTGAACCACCGTGTCGGCGTCAGATCAATCCTGTCCATAACTCCCTGCCACTTCGGAGATCAGGTGCCGTGACGCCTGCTCATCGAGCGCTGCTGCTCGAATGCTCTTGAAGGCGGCGTCATAGCGTTCGACTTCATGAGGCTTGTCCAAGTACAGGTCACCAGTAAAGCCATCCGCATAGACGGTCGGAGGCTCGGTCTCAGCCCCGTTTCCATCGAGCGGGAAGCGCAGGACTCCGAACGACCCCGACAGCACGCCGAGGTGAAAACCCGCACTGAAGGGGACAACCTTGATCGTCACGTTGGGCAACTCACTGACGATCAGGAGGCGTTCGAGTTGGCCGGACATGACGGACGGACCACCGATCGGGCGCCGCAGTACAGCCTCATTGATCACCGCATCGAAGGTCAGCGGCTCGGTGACCCTGGTGAGCAGCACCTGACGTGCCGTCCGCAAGCGAACGCGCCGCTCCACCTCTTCGTCGTCCTCGTCCGGCTTCCCGGCCCGGATGACGGTCCGCGCGTACTCCTCGGTCTGGAGCAGGCCGGGAACCAACTCGCTTTCGTACCAGTCGATCCGTGACGCAGCCTCCTCCAGTCCGATGAACAGGTCGAACCCCTCGGGGATCACGTCGCCATAGGCGTGCCACCACCCGCGGGCCTTCGTCTCCTTCGCGAGGGCCATCAGAGCCTCGGTCAACTGGCCCGGGGCGCCGTAGACCTTGCACATCGCTTCGACGTCGAGGCTGCGCAGCGAGGTCTGGCCGGTCTCGATCCGCCACATCTTCGCCTCGGACCACTCCAGCCGGCGTGCGGCCGCCCGCACCGTCATCCGCGCCTGGTTGCGGAGGTCGCGCAGATTCCGCCCGAGCTGCCTGCGCGGCACCGTCGAACCGGTGGGGCCGTTGTCCATGACTGTTCCCTTCCCTGTTGCCAGTTGAGGCACTCCTGGCATCCGAAATGAAAGCATTGGTGGACCCGATTCGCAACGAGCGTCATTTGTTCGAATAGGTCAATTCGAAGACCCCGAATGAAGTCTTGCAGATTGCCACCATCGGAGAGCATGCTACTCACAGTGGAGGACATCACGACACAAAGTGATCATGACGGTTCATCACCGGGCATCCCCGTGCTCGCGTCCGACCGTCGTCGGGGCACCCTCCGTTCACCCCCGACCCGCACAACAGGCGTTACTACACAAGGGGAATCCACCATGCACGAACCGATCGACCGGGCACCGATGCCGATCGCCCGCGACCACCGCTGGCTCCAGAAGAGCCACCACTCCCCGGCCGCCGCCCGCCAGCTGCTCCGCGACTTCCTGTCCCGCGTCGACGGAGGCGAACGGTTTGTCGACAACGGCGAGTTGTTGGTGACCGAACTGGTGACCAATGCCGTGCTCCACGGCACCAGGCCCGGCCAGCGGGTCCACCTCGAACTGGAGGTGGACCCGGACCGCCTGTGGATCGCGGTGGAGGACGCCTCCAGCACGCACCCCGTCCTGCGGGAGTCTCCTGACGGCTGCTCGGGCCGCGGACTGCTGCTCGTGGAGACGCTCTCCGAGAAGTGGGGATGGGGACCACGCGAAGGGGTCGGCAAACGCGTGTGGTGCAGTTGTCCCCCTGACTGCTGATCAAGGTCCGACGCCCGGGAGATCGTGAACTCGATCCTCTATCAGGGCAGGACCGGTTGCCAGTGGGCCCACCTCCCGCACGATCTGCCGCCGTGGAGCGCGACTACTACTTCGCCGCCTGGCGCGACGACGGGACCGATCAGGTCATCCACGAGCTCCTGCGCTGCCAGGTCCGCGAGCCGGCCCGGCGATCAGAGGACCCGGCCCTGGTGGTACTGAACACGCAGAGCGGCCGCGCGGCCTCCGGGGCCCCGCCACCACGACCGGCCGAGATCCGGCGAAACGGGCTCCCGGTCGCAAACGGGCCCCGGCCGTCGACGTGCTGGGCCTGGTCATCGCCGTCATCGTCCTGGCCGCGAACACGCACGACAACGCCGCGGGCATCGCCCTGCTGGACCGAGTCGCCGAACACGCAGGCGGCACCGTCCGAGCCTCACTTTGAAACGGACATCAACGCTCGAACCGCCATCTGACAACTGCGTTGCAGGCATTGACCGTTAACAGTCGGCTGCCCGCGCAGCTTCTGATTCCGGGCTCGAGCGCGAGCACGAGCGCGAGCACGGTCGGCCTGCTGGGCGATGCAGCCGCCCGTCCGCCCGAACCCGGCTCGTCGGCCCGGTCGTCCTCGTGTGGGACGACGTCCGCCTCCACCTGGCCAAGCCACTGCGGGAGTTCATCGAGGCGAACGCCGACCGGCCGGCCGTGTTCCAGCTGCCCACCTGTGCGCTCCGGACCTGAACCCGCAGGAGGGCATCCGGTCGCCGGTCGCGCATTCAATTTCAGTAGCGCACCCGCGTAGTTCTACCGATGCCGCTGACCGCCCGCCGCGCCACGATCGTGGAGGAGGCCGTGCGCGAGTCCGGACGCGAAACGTCATGACCTGAACGGACATGACGTGACGTTCGATGATCGGCCGCCAGGAAGCCATCGAGTTCGATACCCACATGCGGTGCCCTACCCTGTGCAGCGCGACGAAATGGAACGCCGGTTCGCCCAGCGTCGCGCCTGCGTGGTCACGAGCCGCCCGCCCATCGCGGGGCACGGCGAAGCCGCAGACCTGACCATCGGCGGAGCGGTACACCCGGCCTCCCCCGACCGGTCGGCACTACTCACCACTGGAGAACGCTCACATGCCCCGCCGTTCCGCCATCGCCACGCTCACGCTCTCCCTCGCCGTCACCGTGACGCTCACCGGCTGCTCGGCCATCGGCGCCGCGACGAAGCCGGGGCCCGCCGCGAGCACCGCAGCCACGGCGGACCTGTTCGCCGCACCGGCCATGGACCAGGCCGTCCAGGCGATAGCCAAAAAGGTGGGCGCATCGCCGATGAAGGTCCTCGAGCTCGACGTGTACGCGGACTACGTGCAGGTCGATGCCGTCGACCCCGCAAAGCCCACCGAGGTCAACAGGTTCACCTACCGCGACGGGCAGGTCCAGGACCCACGGCCCGTCGACATCAGCGACAGCGACCCCGGCGCCCTCGAGCAGAACATCTTCGACAGCACCTCGGTCAAGCCCGAGGTACTCGCCAAGCTGCTCGCCGACTCACCGGCCGCGGCGAACATCGAGGGCGCCAAGGCCTCCAGCGCCGCCGTCAAGCGCATGCTGCCGTTCTCGAGCGACATCCAGATCATCGTCGACGTCCAGGGCACTCGCGCCACCAAGCAGGTCAAGGCGACGGTCGACGGCAAGGTCATCGGGATCGACTGACGTCCCGTCGGATCCTCGACTCCGGTACGGGAAGAGCCCCTCAGTCGCCGGTCACGGCTGGGGGCTGCCCCGCCGGCGCATAGCAGCGCCAGGTCGGCCTGCAGCGCGGCCACCCGGGCCTCCGGCTCCTGACCTCCTGGACGCCTCTCAGGACCGGCCGGTCAGTCCCAGCTCGGCAGCCTGGAGCCAGGCCGCCCCCGCGGAGTGGACATGCAGGTCGACGACGACCTCCTCGCCCTCCCAGTGGCCATCGTCCGAGATCGCAAGGCCGATCAGTGCCAGATCACCGGCCTGGGTACGCAGCGCGTACTGCTCATGGGTCTCCTCGTCGAAGTCACCGTCCGGATCGTCACGCTCCCAAGCGGCCACCGCGGCCTCGGCCACCGCCCTGGGCAGTCGCACCGTGACACTGCCGACCTGGGCGTCGACGTGCGCGCCGATCGCTGCCAGCAACTTCGACTCTTCCCGATACAGGGCGTACCGCTCTTGATCCACCATAGGGCGAGGCTACTCGGCCTTCTCGACCTGCCCCGACCGGATCAGTCCGGCTCCGGTGACGACGACCACCCTGACGGCCTGCGCTGCAAGGCTCCCGGTCTCAGGGGCGAGGACGCACCGGGCTGCCGACGCGCAGCAGGTTGCCGCTGCGGTCGACGAGGGCGAACTCGCGCATCCGGTAAGCGGTGTCGGTGGGCGGCTCCAGACGGCTCCCGGTGGCCCGGTCGCTGGGCACCCCGATCTCGGCCCAACTGCGGTGGAGCGTATCCGCATCCCTGACCTGCAGGTAGCAACTGCCCGCCGTGGCCAGCGGATCCACCTCGGGGTGGTGCCAGAAGTGCAGCTCCACGGTGCCGCGCACCAGGATCAGGTAGTCGTCCTGCTCGGTTGACACCCCGCGCTGCTCAAAGCCCAGCCGGGCATAGAAGGTGAGCGTCTCGCCCAGGTCGCGGCTGGGCAGGATCGGCACCGCGTACTCGTCCATGCGTCCACCCTAGAGCTTGCCCGTCCTGGGCGGCCAGGTCCGTCGGATCCGCGAAATTGACTTGACCCGGCCGCAGGTCGACGCTGCACTGTGGGCCGGACACCAGCAGCCGTGGTGCCCGAATCCCAGGGGAGGCAGCAGCACCGATGGACATCCGTCCCACGACCGACCAGGACCTCGACGTCTTCGTCAGCACACTCCACACCGCGTTCGGGCTCCACCCGGACACCCCGAACGACGATGGCGGCGGCGTCTGGTGGTCGGCGTTCGAGATGGACCGCGGGCTGCTGGCCCTGACCGCGGACGGGCGGCCCGTCGGGACCGCCGCCGCGTACTCGTTCGAACTCACCCTGCCCGGCGGGACCATCGCCCCGGCCGCCGGAGTCACCGCCGTCGGCGTCCTGCCCTCGCACCGGCGCCGGGGCGTGCTCACCGCGATGATGCGGCACCAGCTCACCGAGCTGCGGGCACGCGGGGAGTTCCTCTCCGTCCTGCTGGCCGCAGAGGCCCCGATCTACGGCAGGTTCGGCTACGGACCGGCGACCTACACGGGACGGCTCACGGTGGCACGCCACCAGGGCGCCCTCGCCCCGCTGCGGGCGCACGGACGGGCAGACGCCCCGGCCACCGACCCGGCTGCCGGTTCGACCAGCGGCTCGACCACCGGCTCGGTCGAGGTGATGCGGCGTACCGAGTGCGGCGCGATCCTCGAAGAGGTCTACGACCGGTACCGCCGCGCCCAGCCCGGCGCCCTGTCCCGGCCGCACCGCTGGTGGACCCGCGGCGCGGGGCAGCCCCCGATCGCTCCGGCGCCGCGCTACGTCGCCGTCCACCGCGACACCGACGGCGTCCCGGACGGGTACGCCAGCTATGTGCTCAGCGAAGGCACTCTGACGGTCGACGAGACCATCGCCGCCGACGACGCCGTCTGCACCGCCCTGATCGAGTTCCTGCTCGGCCACGACCTCGTCTCCCAGGTCGCGTTCAAGCACTTCCCGCCCGGGCACCCGCTGCGCTGGCAACTGGCGGACTTCCGTGCCGCCCAGGTGAGCAACGACTCCGACTGGCTCTGGGTACGGCTCCTGGACATACCGCAGGCGTTGACCGCACGCGGCTGGTTCACGGACGGCGAGCTCGTCCTCGACGTCGACGACCCGTTCCTCGGCGAGCACCACCGCTACCTACTGACCGTCCGGGACGGCAAGGCCGACTGCGTCCGCACGGATCGGGACCCCGACCTCTCCCTGAACGTGAACGACCTCGGCTCGATCTACCTCGGCGGCACCGCGCCCAGCACACTCGTCCGCGCCGGACACATCCGCGCCCACCGCCCGGACGCGGCCACCCGCGCCGACATCCTCTTCCACGCCGAGCGGCACCCGCACTGCCTGCACTGGTTCTGACCCCACGCCATGGGAGCGTGGCGGTACTGGCACGCCGACGGCCGGCTCTCGGAGCTGGTCGTCCTGGACGAGAACGGCCGGGAGACGACCCGAAAGGGCTGGAACCCCGCCGGTGACCGGACCTTGGACGTCAAGACCCGCTGAACGGCGACGGGTGTCGGCCGTGGTCCACCACTTACCCGGCCCCTCGCGCGGCCGTCGCGGCGAGCACGGACTCGGCCACCGCGGTGCGGGCGTAGAGCACCGAGCGGCCCGCGCGGTGGGCGCTGGTCAGGCCCGCGTCGCGCAGGGCGGTGAGGTGTTGGGAGACGGCCGGGGCGGAGAGGCCGGTACGGCGGGCCAGTTCGGTGGTGGAGGCCGGCGTGTCGAGTTCGGTGAGCAGCAGGGCCTTGGAGCGGCCGAGCACGGCGGCGATCGCGGCGCTGCCGGTGACCGGCCGCGCCTCCCAGAGAGAGCCCACACCCCGTGCGGGGTAGGCGAGTTGGGGTGGCTCCGGCGGCGTGACCCGGGTGAGCGGGACCGATCCGGTGAAGGCCGAGGGGATCAGCAGCAGCCCGGCACCGGCCGTCGTCCGTGAGATCGGGTTGCTGCGACGACTCAGGCGCAGCACGTTGTCGTCCCAACCCACCGAGGTGTGCAGGTCGTTGAGGAGATGGACCGCACCGTGCTCGGCGACCTGCCGGGCCCGTTGGAAGACCTCCGCATCCAGCACGGCCCGGATCCGCGCCCAGTAGGGTGCCAGCGCGAGCTCCCAGTAGGTCTCGATCTCCTCGGCGAGCCTGCGGAGGTGGGCGGACGGCTCGGCGCGCAGGGAGCGCAGGCGCGGGCCGAGCGGGCCCTGCTCCTGCCGCAGGCGGTCGAGGTCCTGGCGGACCCGCTCGGCGGGGGCGGCGAGGATCGCGGCGAGCTCGGCGGCCAGGGTCGGCGCCGGTCCCGCCGGTGCCGGGTTGAGGAAGTCGGGGACGTACGCGTCGGGCCGGATCAGTTCGGCGAGCCACCCCCGGTCCAGCCCGGCGGCCACCGCCCGGGGCCGCACCTGGTCGATCCAGCGTTGGTGCACGGGGTGCGCGGCCCCCGAGTTCAGCAGCTTGAAGCTGGTCCCGAGCTCCCACATGGGCGAGACGGCGAAGCGCATCTGCGCCAGGTCGTTCGCCGAGAACGTCAGCTCCGCGGGCACGACGATCACTCCTCAGGAGACGTGAGAGCAGCGGGCAGCGGACAGGGATCAGCGATCGACAAACAGCGATCAGCGATCAGGGAACAGGGAACAGGGAACAGGGAACAGGGAACAGGGAACAGCTGACAGATTCTGGATTCTGTCATTGCTTAATCAATAGCTGTCCACCCTACCCCTCGCACATCATCCGATCATGACCCCACAGACCACCACCACCATCACCGCAGCATCGGCAGGCACGTGGCAGCTCGGCGACCGCTCCGTCAACCGGATCGGCTTCGGCGCCATGCGCCTGACGCAGTACGGCGAGGCCCTCGCCGAGGATGCCGTGCCGAGCGATCGCGGCCGAGCGATCCGGGTGCTGCGCCGCGCGGTCGAGCTCGGCGTGAACCACATCGACACGGCGTCCTTCTACTTCTCGCCGCTGCGCTCCGCCAACGAGTTGATCAGCCGGGCGCTGGCGCCCTACCCCGATGACCTCGTCATCGCCACGAAGGTCGGGCCGAGCCGGAGCCCTTCGGGCGAGTTCCTCCCGCACGCGACCCCCGACCGGTTGCGCGGCCAGGTGGAGGAGAACCTGCGCCAACTCGGCCGCGACCACCTCGATCTGGTGAACCTGCGGATCGTCGGCACCGACTCGGTCGCCGAGCGCTTCGGGGCACTGGCCGAGCTGCGCACGGCCGGGCTGATCCGCCATCTCGGGCTCTCCAACATCCACCCGCACCAGCTCGCCGAGGCCCGGGCCATCGCGCCCGTGGTCTGCGTACAGAACCGGTACGGACTGGGCATCCGGCCCGACCACGACGCGTTCCTGCGCGACTGCGGCCGACAGGGCATCGCCTTCGTGCCGTTCTACTCGATCGCCGGCACCGGCGGCCAGGCGGGCGTGCGGGGCGAAGCCGACGAGGAGGTGCTGGCCATCGCCCGGGAGCGCGGGGTCAGTGCGGCGCAGCTCCGGCTCGCGTGGACGCTGCACCGCGGCCCGCACGTGCTGGCCATCCCCGGCACCGGCGACCCGGACCACCTGGCCGCCAACGTGGCCACCGGGGCGCTGCGCCTCGACGGAGCGGAACTGGCCGCCCTGGAGACTGTGCACCAGCGCGGCGCGTGACCGCGGTCGCCCGGCGGGCCGGAAGGCTCAGCGCAGGCCAGGAGACTCAGCGCGGGCCGGAAGGCTCAGGGCGGCGCGTGACCGCCCGGCGGGCCGGAAGGCTCAGCGCGGCGGGAGTTCGCTGGGCCCGACGTGGCCGTCCAGCCAGTCCTTCAGCGGCTGCGAGGCGCGCAGGAAGGCGGTGACCCGACGGTAGGCCTCGGGAGTGCCGAGCCAGTCGGCGGGCTCCCACTCCTGCCAGGCGATCAGGCCCTTGTTGCGCAGCAGCGCGATCCGCGGGTGGTCCTTGGGGTAGCCGCGGGGCGCGGTCTTCAACGGGTCGCGTCCGGTGACCACGGGGCCGGCCTTGGTGACCCGGGCGATCACCCGCTCCAGCTCCGCGCCGGTCACGTCCTCGGCCACCGCGGCGCGGTAGCGCTCCAGTTGGTCGGTGGCCAGATGGTACATCCCGTTGCCGCAGGCCAGTCCGTCGGCGGAGAGCTGGATGTAGCCGCCGACCTCCAGGAAGGCGCCGATGTGCGTCTTGTACGGGGTCTTGTCGGCGCTGAACCGGATGTCCCGGTTGGGGCGGAAGATCTTGCCGGGGCCGAACTCCGGCTCCAGCCGGTCGAGCAGCTCCGCCATCGGTTGGCGCACCGCGCGCTCGTAGACCTCCCGGTGCTCCGCCCAGAAGGTCTTCGAGTTGTCGGTCTCCAGGCGCTCGTAGAACTCCAGCGCCTCGTCCTGCCAGCCTTCGAAAGTCACCGCCCCAGGCTATCCAACAGGAGGTCGCAGCAGTCCGAGGCCCTCGGTGAAATCGGCGGCGGGTCTCACCGCCGCCCGTGGGAATCAGGCGACGGCAGCCGTCAGTGGCCGCCCCGCGGCATCGAGCAGCCGGTACCGTCCGGGTAGCCGCCGTGCGCCACGGTCCGGACCTCGGTCAGGCTCATCGTCCCCTCCAGGCAGACCGGCGCGAGGTCGACGGTGTAGCCGACCCCGGTCGAGCCGTTCTGGTAGACGCGGAGCTTTGCCGGGGCGTAGCCGAGCCCGGCGAGTCGTCCCTGAACGTCACCGGGGACGAAGTCCCTGCCGGTGCGCAGCGGTTCGAGCGCCGCCGCGATCCGCTTGACCTCGGCCACGCCCTTGCAGCGGTCCTGGCCGAGCAGCGGGAAGGCATCCTGGTAGGCGTGGTTGTCCGCATAGTCGGGCGGCGCGTCCTGGCCCGGCCGGTCGGCCGCGCCCGTGGCCGCGCCCGTGGCCGCGCCCGTGGCCGCGGCGGAGGGCGATGGCGTCTCGCCGGGGCACCGCACATCGGCCGGCCCACCTGACGCGGACGCCTTCGCCGATGCCGTGGACGCACCGCTCACAGCGGACGCAGCGGGCGTGTCCGTGCCCGCCGTCGTGGTCACCCGCGTCGTCCCGCAGCCCGCCAGCACGAGCGCGGTGAGCGCGGCGAGGGAGGTGAGCGCGGTCAGCATCAACGGCCGAGCCGCACTGGCCGATCGGCGGGTTTCAGGAGTCAGCATGGCGTCGATCCTGCCAGATGGGACACGATCGACCGCTGCGGGGCCTGCCGCCGAGCCGTCACCACCTGACGACGGGTCAGTGCTCCACGACGGGTCAATGATCCACGACCGGTCAGTGCTTGACGACCGGCTCCAGGTAGAGCGTGTCCGTGCCGCCGGCGTCCGCACCTGCGGCGAGCTCATCGCCCGGCCAGTTCATCTTGACCGAGTGGGTCTCCCCGGGCGGGGTGATCGTCATGGTGGTCACCTTGGTGCCGGAGTGGCCCTTGGGGCTGGGGCGGTACGAGATGGTGAACATGCCGCCCTCCCCCTTGGCGAGGGTGACGGTGCCCGGCGTCTTGAAGCCGCGCGGCACCTGGGTGGTCTCGTTGGGGAGGGTCAGGTCGACCCCGGCGAAGCCGTACAGGGAGCAGGTGTCGCCCTTGTTGACGAGCGAGACGGTGACCGTCAGGTTGCCGTCCGCCCCCGGCGTGGGGCTGCCCGCCGAGACGTCGGGGATCAGGTTGCTCGTGGTGCAGGCGGCGTCCTTGGCGGCCGCGCCGCCCGTGGCCGGAGTCTTGGCGCCGGCGCCGCCCGAGGACGAGCCCGTGGTGCCGGTGCCGCCCGACGCCTTGCCCGTGCTCGCCGCCGACGCCGTCTGCCCGCCGTTCGTACTGGCGGAGACGGTCACGTCGTCCTGACAGGCCGTCATGCCGAGCCCCGCCACGACCACGACCGCACTTGCCGCCAGGGCACGCTGAACACGCATCTGAAGATCTCCCGTGAGTGGTGGACCGCAGCTCCCCGCCGCGAACAAGAAGAAGACTTCCACGCGCCGTCAGAGACCGTCCAGCCGCGAACGGCCGCCGGGACAGAGCCGTGACGGTGTCCCGGTTCTGTCCCAAAGCACCAGGTCACGCACCCTCGGCGGCCCCGCTGCCGCTTCCCGCCCCGCCGTCGCTCGGCCCACCGCCCCCGCACCACGCTCAACGCCCGCACCGGACGGCAGGTTCCCGCACGCGCAGGGCGGCGCGCCGCTGGGTAGTCATCTCCGGACACGGGGGCCGGAACCGACCACGAGGAGTCGCAGTGTTCACCACCCGACCCACCCTGCAGGGCACCTTCGGCATGGCGGCCTCGTCCCACTGGCTCGCCACGGCCACGGCGATGGCGGTGCTGGAGGATGGCGGCAACGCCTTCGACGCCGCCGTGGCCGCGGGCTTCACCCTCCAGGTGGTCGAACCTCACCTGAACGGCCCGGCCGGCGAGGTGCCGATCATCCTCGCCCCGGCCGGGGGACGCCCGCAGGTGCTGTGCGGGCAGGGCGGGGCGCCGGCCGGGGCCACCATCGAGCACTACGCCTCGCTCGGGCTCGCCGAGGTGCCCGGCACCGGGCCGCTGGCCGCCGCCGTCCCCGGCGCGGTCGACGCCTGGCTGCTGCTGCTCCGCGACCACGGGACCAAGCGCCTGTCCGAGGTGCTGCGGTACGCCATCGGGTACGCGGCGGACGGGCATCCGGCGGTGCCGGCCGTCGGGGCGGCGGTCGCGGCGGTGCGCGAGCAGTTCGAGACGCACTGGCCCAGCTCCGCCGCGCTCTACCTGCCGCACGGCCGCCCGCCCGCGCCCGGGGCGCTGCTGCGCAACCCCGCGCTCGCCGCCACCTGGCGGCGGCTGCTGGCCGAGGCGGAGGCTGCCGGGGCCGGGCGCGAGCAGCAGATCGACGCGGCCCGGCGGGTCTGGGGGCAGGGGTTCATCGCGGCGGCGCTGGCCGAGTTCGCCGCACGGCCGGCGATGGACACCTCCGGCGAACCGCATGCGGGGGTGCTCACCGGCGCCGACCTCGCCGCCTTCGAGGCGACGTACGAGGAGCCGGTCTGCCACTCGTGGCGCGACTGGACGGTCTGCAAGCCGGGGCTGTGGAGCCAGGGGCCGGTCTTCCTCCAGCAACTCGCACTGCTGCCCGAGGACTTCGGCCAGGGCGCCACGGCCTACGGCACCCCCGCGTACCTGCACACCCTGATCGAGGGCGGCAAGCTGGCGATGGCCGACCGGGAGGCCTGGTACGGCGACAACACCGAGCACGCCGAGGTGACGGTGGCCGACCTGCTCGACCCCGCCTACAGCGTCGAACGCCGGTCACTGGTCGGCGAGTTCGCCTCGGCCGAGCTGCGCCCGGGCCGCCCCGGCGGCCGGCTGCCCCGGCTCGGCCGGCGAGCCCTCGACGCACCCCGCCTCGGCGCGACGACAGCGCCCGGCCTCGGTGAACCGACCCTCGCCGAACCGAACACCGCCGAACCGACCCTCACCGAACCGGGCATCACCCCCGACGGCGCCACCAAGGGCGACACCTGCCACCTGGACGTGGTCGACCGCTGGGGCAACCTGGTCTCCGCCACGCCCAGCGGCGGCTGGCTGCAGTCGAGCCCGGTCGTCCCGCGGCTCGGCTTCCCGCTCGGGACCCGCCTGCAGATGGCCCAGCTCGAACCGGGACTGCCCAACTCCCTCGCCCCCGGCCGCCGTCCGCGCACCACGCTGTCGCCCTCGCTGGCCCTGCGCGACGGCGAGCCGGTGCTGGCGTTCGGCACCCCGGGGGGCGACGCCCAGGACCAGTGGAGCCTGCACTTCTTCCTCGCCGTCGCCCTGCGCGCCCCGGTGCGCGGCGGGCTCGACCTGCAGGGCGCGATCGACGCCCCGAACTGGCACCAGGAGAGCTTCCCGTCCTCCTTCCACCCGCACGCCATGCACCCCGCCCAGGTCACCGTCGAGGCCCGGGTCGGCGACGACGTCCTCGCCGAGCTGCGCCGCCGCCGGCACCGGGTCCGGGTCGCCGGGGCGTGGAGCGAGGGCCGGCTCTGCGCGGTGGCCCGCGATCCGCGGACCGGGATCCTGTCCGCCGCCGCGAACCCGCGCGGCATGCAGGGCTACGCGGCGGGGCGGTAGCCCGCACACCCAACCTCCCGCGCACCCAACCTCCCGCGCACTCCCCACTCGCGCACGCCCCACTCGCGCGCTCCATCACCCACGCACTCCACCACTCGCGCACTCCCCCCGGCGAAGTGCTAACTTAGGCATACCTAACTACTTGCAGACCTGCACGATTTCCCTGGGGGGACCCCATGACAGAGCAGCCGACCCGCAGAGCGCCGAGGGCCCGCGAGGCACAGGTCCTGCGCAACGAGCGGATCACGCCGCACATGGTGCGCCTGGTCCTCGGCGGTGCGGGACTGGACGACTTCGACGCCTCGGAGTTCACCGACCACTACATCAAGGTGCTCTTCGCGCCCGCCGGCGTCAGCTACCCCGAGCCCTTCGACCTGGCGCGGATCCGCGAGGAGTTCGCGCGCGAGCAGTGGCCGGTCACCCGGACCTACACGGTGCGGGCCTGGGACCCGGCGCTGCGCGAGCTGACCGTGGACTTCGTGGTGCACGGTGACGAGGGCCTGGCCGGCCCGTGGGCGGCCGGCGCGCAGCCCGGCGAGACGGTGCGGTTCCAGGGCCCCGGCGGCGGCTACGCGCCGGAGGCCGACGCCGACTGGCACCTGCTCGCGGGCGACGAGAGCGCCCTGCCCGCGATCGCGGCGGCACTGGAGCGGATGCCGGCCGGCGCCGTGGTGCACGCCTTCGTCGAGGTCCCGGACGCGGCGGAGGAGCAGAAGATCGTCTCGCCGGCAGCGGTCGAGCTCACCTGGCTGCACCGCGGCCGGCGCCCGGTGGGCGAGGCGCTCGTCGAGGCCGTGCGCGCGCTGGAGTTCCCGGCCGGCACGGTGTCGGCCTTCGTGCACGGCGAGGCCGGCTTCGTGAAGGAGCTGCGACGCCAGCTGCGGGTGGAGCACGGCGTCCCGCGCGAGCGGCTGTCGATCTCGGGCTACTGGCGGTACGGCCAGAGCGACGAGGCCTGGCGTGCGGCCAAGCGGGAGTGGAACGCCCAGGTGGAGGCGGAGCAGGAGCAGACCGGCTGACCCGGCGCCCGCCAAGGCCCCCGGCACCGCAACACCCTGCAGCCCGCTGCCGCAACACCCCGCCGCCCGCCACTGCAACACCCCGGCGACCCGCCGCCCGCCACCGCAACACCCCGGCCCCGCGCTCAGCCACCCGGGGCACCGCGACCGGCCGGCGGGCGGGTCACGGGGCGGCGGGCGCCGGGGGCGGCTAGCTTGCCGGTGGATCGCACCGATGCCACCGGGAGCAGCGCCATGACCACTCCGCCCCACCCCGCACCGGCGCAGGTGCGCGCCGGACAGGTCCTGCGCAACCCGAAGGCGTGGTACTTCCCCGGCGGCATCGTCGCCCTGCTGGCGCTGCTGCTGTCGCTGCTCTACCTGGGCGGTGTGGCGGACCCGAATGGCAACCTGCACCGGCTGCCGATCGGCCTGGTCAACGCCGACCGCGGCGCCACCGTGGCCGGCCACCCGGCGAACCTCGGTGCCCGGATCACCGCCGGGATCGCCGGCGCCCCCGACCCGAAGGAGCAGGTCTCCTGGCGGGTGCTGGACCCGGCCGGCGCCCAGGACCAGCTGGCCTCGGGACGGCTGGACGGTGTCCTGGAGGTCCCCGACGGCTTCACCGCGGCGGTCGAAGGGCTCGGCGCCACTGGCCCCCAGCCGCCCGCGCACCCCACCGTGAACGTGCTGACCAACCCCGGGGTGGGCAGCCTGGCCTCCTCGCTGGCCAGCTCGATCGCCCAGACGGCCGCCCACCAGGCCTCGCTGCAGCTCGGCGGGTCGCTGACCTCCGCCGCGGCCGCCTCGCCGCAGAGCGGCGCACCGGGCGGAACGCAGAGCGGCGCGGCCCGCCTGCTGCTCGCCGACCCGATCGCCGTCTCGGTCCAGGTCGGCCATCCGATCGGCTCCCACAGCGGGCTGGGGCTGACCGCGTTCTACTACACCCTGCTGCTGGTGCTCTCCGGCTTCCTGGGCGCCAACATCATCAGCAACGGCGTCGACGTCGGCCTCGGCTACGCCGACAGCGAGATCGGCCCCTGGCACACCCGCCGTCCCGTGGTGCCGATCAACCGCACCCAGACGCTGCTCGCCAAGTGGGGCATGTCGGTGGGGCTCGCCGTGGTGACCACCTCGCTGGTGATGGTCGGCGGCATCGCGATCATCGGCATCGACGCCTCGCACATCCCGCTGCTCTGGGTCTTCTCGTTCTGCGCGACCTCGGCGGTGGGCCTCGGCGTGCAGGCCATCAACGCGGCGTTCGGCGGCATCGGACAGCTCGTCAGCATGTTCGTCTTCGTCGCGGTCGCGCTGCCCTCCTCGGGGGCGACGATCCCGCTGCAGGCGCTGCCCACCTTCTACCGCTGGCTGGCCGTCTTCGAGCCGATGCGCCAGCTCAGCGACGGCACCCGGGCGATCCTCTACTTCGACGCCCGGGCCGATGCCGGACTCGTCCGTGCCTGGGTGATGATCGCCATCGCCGTGGTGCTGGCGCTGGCCTTCGGGCTGGCCGTCACCCGCTACTACGACCGCAAGGGCCTGCACCGGATGGTCCCCACGATCGTCTGAGCGCTTTTCGCATGATCATCCCGCCCCTCTAAGCTGCCCCTGACAGTGGCGGCGCAGCGGACCGAGGAGTGAAGCGGTGGGTCGGTGGAAGCGCTCGCGCCCTGGCGTGTGCGCCGACGCCGCGAGCCTCGACGTGTGCGCCGACGCCGCGAGCCTTCTCGACACCGCCTACCACTCCCCCGCCGCCGCAGCCTTCGCCCAGGAGTACGCCGCATGACCAGCACGCCCGTCCAGGCCGCCCCCGACTACGCCCGGCTCGTCACCGACCGGTTGGAGCCGAAGAACTGGATCATCCTGGTCACCCTGCTCGTGGGCTGGCACGCCGACCGCCTCGCCGGGATCGGCTGGGGCCTGGTCGCCGCGCTGTTCAGCGCCGTGATACCGATCCTGTTCATCAAGTGGGGCGAGCGGAAGGGCCACTGGGGCGACCGCCACGTGCGCCGCCGCCAGGACCGCCTCTACGTCATCCCCGGGATCCTGGTCTCCGTCGCGGTCGGCCTGACCCTCACGTCCTGCCTCGGCGGGCCCAGGGAGCTGACGGCGCTCGTCGTCGCGATGCTCGTCTCGCTCGTCGCCGTCCTCGCCATCACGGTGTGGTGGAAGGTCTCCGTGCACACCGCGGTGTCCGCCGGGGCCACCGCCATCCTCGTCCTGGCCTACGGACCCTGGGCCGTGCTGCTGTGCCCGCTGATCCCCGTCGTCGGCTGGTCGCGCGTGAAGCTGCGCGACCACACCCTCGCCCAGGTCGTGGTCGGCACCTTCGTCGGGGCGATCGTGGGCGGCGGCGCCTTCCAGCTGCTCCGCTAGACCCGCTGGATCCGCTGACCCGCTGACCCGCCGATCCGCTAGGACCTGCCCGTCGAGCCGGCGTCGGCCTCCGCCAGTGGCGCCGCCGCCGGCGGGTCGACCGGTGCCGGCACCGCCAGGCGGCCCCTGGCGACCGCGAGCACGGCCGCGCCCAGGGTCGCCCCGGCGGCGCCGCAGGCCGCCGCGGAGCGCAGTGTCCCGTCGGCCAGGGCCACCCCGCCCACGGCCGCGCCCAGCGCGATGCCGACGCCGATGAAGGTGACCAGCCAGGCGAAGGCCTCGGTGGCGGTTCCCGCCGGTGCCAGCTCGCCGACCAGGCCGAAGGAGACGGTCAGCAGGGGTGCGAAGAACACACCGGTGAGCACCGCGATCAGGCCGGCGCCGGCCGGCCCGGGGACCAGCGCCACCAGCCAGTACGCCCCGGCCATGCCGGTGGCGAGCAGCACCGCCTTGGCCGGGGCCGGCGCCGTCCAGCGGGCCGTGCCCAGCGCGCCGTAGCCGAGCGCCCCGACGAGCGCCCCGAGCGCCGACAGCGCCAGCAGGGTGCCCGCGCCGCCGGCCGGTCGGTACCGCTCCGCGTAGGCCACCGCGAAGACGTTGAACGTGCCGACCGCCACGCCGGACCCGCCGAGCGCGACCAGCAGGAGCAGCAGGCCCTTGCTGCGCAGCGGGCCGAGCCAGTGCGGTGCGGCGGGCAGCGCGGCCGGCGCCCAGTTCCGCGAGGGGGCCGCGGTGGCCATCCCCGCGGAGCCGAGCAGTCCGAGCAGCGCCGCGGCCCACAGGGTGAACCTGGCCGGGGCGCACGCGGCCATCCCCGCCACGACCAACGGACCGGCGATGAAGAGGAGTTCCTGCGCGCCGGCGTCGACCGCGTAGGCCGACTCGACCTCCTCGGCCTCGACCAGGGCCGGCCACAGGGTCCGCAGGCACGGCTCCAGCGGCGGTGCGGCGGCGCCGGCCACCGCCGCACCGGCCACGGCCGCCCAGGGCGTGCCGGGGACGGCGGCCAGCAGGGCGAAGCCCGCCGCCGCCAGGCAGGCGGATGCCAGCAAGGTCCTGGGCTGGCCGGTGCGGTCCACCAGCCGCCCCAGGACCGGCCCGCCGACCGCGCCCGCCGCCGCGAACACGCCCGTGGTCAACCCCACCAGCTGGTAGCCGTAGCCCTCGTGGCGCAGCGTCAGCGCGATGCCGAGGGCGGCCATCGCCCCGGGCAGCCGCCCGACCAGGGAACTGGCCAGCAGCCTCACGACGTGCGGCCTTCGCAGCAGGGCCAGGTACGGCATGCACTCTCCTTCGGTGTGCCCACGGGGCACGGTGGGTTCGGGGGGCCGACCCGCGGATCGGCCCGTCGGTCCGGCGGGCCCGAGCAGCCCGGCAGTCAGGCGGTCAGGCAGCCCAGCGGTCAGGCGGTCAGGCGGTCAGGCGGCACCGGCCCACCGGGTCAGTCCAGCAGCTGGTGGATCAGGTCGGCGACTCCGTCGTGGTCGTTGCTCGGCAGCATGATCCGCGCGGCCTGCCGCACCCGCGGGTCCGCGTTGGCCACGGCGGCGGCCAGGCCCGCCGCGCGCAGCATCGGGAGGTCGTTCGGCATGTCGCCGACCGCCGCGGTCCGCGCGGTGGCCACCGACAGGTGCCGGCCGAGCCAGTGCAGGGCCCGGCCCTTGTCCACCCCCCGTGCGGAGAGCTCCACGAAGCGACCGGTCGAGCGGGTGACCTCCAGGCGGTCGCCGACCAGATCCGCGACCTGCTGTTCGAGCGCGCCCGTCGTCAGATCGGCGTGGATCGCCAGGATCTTGACCACCGGGTCGTCCGGGCGGATCGCGGTCCGCACCGTGCGGACCGGGCGGTGCGGCCAGCAGTCCGGGACGAGCCGCTCGAACCCCTCCTCCAGCACCAGCCCGCCGATCGACTCCAGGCCCAGCACCAGGCCGGGGACCGCGGTCTGCAGCGCGCGGACCACCTCGGTGCACTCCGCCGCCCCGAAGCCCCGGCACAGCAGCAGGGCCCCGCTCTGCGCGTCCACGGTCACCGCGCCGTTGCTGCACACCAGCGGTCCGGTCAGCCCGTGGCGGCGGGTGAACCCCAGCGCGTCGCGCACCGGTCGCCCGGTGACGCAGACCACCGCGAGCCCCGCCTGCCGGGCGTCGGCGAGGGCCGCGAGACTCCCGGGGCTCAGCTGCCCCCGGGAGTCGAGCAGCGTGCCGTCCAGATCCGTGCAGAGGAGTTCAACCCGGTCCACGCGCGGTCTCCACGCCGTGGGGCGGCCGGTCGGCTGCTGCGGTCACCCGGTGATCCTGCGCACCAGGTCGGTCCAGGCCGCCACGATCTCCTCGGCGGCGGCGCCCTGCCGGAACAGGTCCTTGTCCAACGGGCGGCCCTGCGGGTCGCGCAGCCGCATGCAGTCGGGGGAGATCTCGGAGTTGATGACCGGCTGCCCGTCCGGGCCGTCGCCGATGACCAGGCAGAAGTCCCACAGGTCGAGCGGGGCGAGCCAGTCGCGCAGCGCGGCGTTGCAGGCCAGCGCCGTGCGGCGGTACGCCTCGGTGTCGACCCCGGCGGCCCGCAGGTAGTCCTCGCCGATGGGCTGGTCCTCCGGGTCGATGCGGAAGTCGAACTTCACCACCGGCGGCTCGAAGCGGTGCCCCTCGGGGAACAGGCCGGGGTACTTGACGGTGGTGGAGCCCGTCGCGAGGTTCTTGACGATGACCTCGAACGGCGGACCGGGCACGAAGTCGGCGCGGTAGGAGGTGTCGCTCAGGCGCTCCCGGAAGACCGTCCGGATCCCCCGCTCGGCGAGCCGGGCGGCGGCGGCCTGGTAGAAGTCCAGGCGCAGCTTGGCGGTGGCCGGGATGAGCTCGTCGCGGTCGTAGGTGTAGCTGCGCAGGCTGGGGATGATCTCGATGTCGCAGGTGCCGTCCGCCCTGCGCCACAGCCGCTTGCTGCGCCCGACGATGTCCGGGGCGCCCTCGCCGTCGGCGGGCACGGGCGGCTCCTGCACCGGCGGCTCCGCCTTCAGTGCGGCGAATCCCGGCTTGATCACGTCGTTGATCAGGGCCAGCCGCTCGGTGAAGGGCAGGAACGCGGACTTCATCGCGTTGACGGTGAACCACTGCACGTCGTCGAGGGTGTAGCCGAAGGCGGCGCTCAGCTCCTCGAACTCACGGCTCAGGCTGGTCCCGCTCATCAGCCGGTTGTCGGTGTTGACCGTCACCCGGAAGCCGAGCTCGCGCAGCTTCCCGACGGGGTGCTCGCCGTACGAGGCGGCGGCGCCGGTCTGCAGGTTCGAGGTGGGGCACAGCTCCAGCGGGATCCGCCGGTCGCGGACGTAGGAGGCGAGTTCGCCGAGCGCCGCGGTGCCGTCCTCGGCCACCTTGACGTCGTCGATGATGCGCACGCCGTGGCCGAGCCGCTCGGCGCCGCACCACTGCAGGGCCTCCCAGATCGAGGGCAGGCCGAACGCCTCGCCGGCGTGGATGGTGAAGTGGGCGTTCTCCCGCTTCAGGTAGTCGAACGCGGCCTGGTGGCGGGTGGGCGGGAAGCCGGCCTCGGCGCCCGCGATGTCGAACCCGACCACGCCCTCGTGACGGTAACGCACCGTCAGTTCGGCGATCTCCTGCGAGCGGGCCGCATGGCGCATCGCGGTGAGCAGGGCCCCGACCCTGATCGGGTGTCCGGCCTCGGCGGCCCGGCGCTCGCCCTCCCGGAATCCCCCGAGCACCGCCTCCACCACCTGCGCGGGCTCGAGGCCGGCCTCGACGTGCAGCTCGGGGGCGAACTTGACCTCGGCGTAGACGACGCCGTCGGCCGCCAGGTCCTCGGCGCACTCCATCGCGACGCGGAACAGGGCGTCCCGGCTCTGGGTGACGCCGACGGTGTGCCGGAAGGTCTCCAGGTAGCGCTCCAGCGAACCGGAGTCCGCCGCGGCCCGGAACCAGGAACCCAGTTCCTCGGGGTCGGTCGTCGGCAGGTGGCCGTACCCCGACTGCTTCGCCAGCTCGACCACGGTCAGCGGGCGCAGGCCGCCGTCCAGGTGGTCGTGCAGCAGCACCTTCGGTGCGCGGCGCAGCTGCGACGAAAGCGACCGGCTGACACGCGAGTTCGTAAGTGACATGACGAGAGCCTAGGTTCGACGCGCGTAGACATCAAGGGTGGTCCGCGGATCAACGGCACACCGCACGAAGGCGGTTGACGCAGGTCACGACAGCCCTCGGGGCCCGCGGGCGTCGATCCCGCGGGCCCCGGGGGCCTGCCCTCTCGTGCTGCGGCCGTCAGCCGCCCGTGGCAGCGCTGTCGTCGAGCACCAGGCGCAGCGCCAGCACGACGCCGTCCCGCAGCCACACCGACACCTGGGCCGTGCCGACCAGCCGGCGGTGGGCCATGCCCGGCCTGAGCCGGATCCAGACCCACCCGCTGTCGGCGTCCAGCAGCCAGGAGCCCGCGCCCTCGCTCTCCGTGCTGTTCCAGGAGTAGCGCGGCCGGGCGGCCCGCGGGACGACCACGGCCAGTGCGTCGGGCACGTCGTGGAGGTCGACCGCCATGACCCCTCCGTCGCTGTCCAGGGTCAGCCAGGCGAGCCCGCTGAAGGCCAGCAGGTCGACGCCGTCGGCCTGTTCGTCGCCGACCTCCCCCACCGAGAGGGACGACCGCGCGGCGTCCCAGCGCACCGGCGCGGTCACGGCGCCCCGGGCGCCGCCGCCCCCTACCATGACAGGAACTCCACGATGTCCGTCACGCACGCCTCGAACGGCCGCTCGCTCGTGTCGAGGAGGAGCGTGTCGGGCGACAGGGCCGCGTGGGACCGGTACAGCCGCTGGTAGTACTCGTGCTCCTCGAAGTCGCCCGGGTCCTCGCCGCGCTCGGCGAGACGGTCCATGACGACCTTGGTGTCCGCGTGGCACAGCACGGTCGGGCACAGCGGGTACCAGGCCTGCCAGTAGCTCTCGGGCAGCACCGTGAACATCGTGCTCCAGCACCGGTCGAACAGGACCGGGCGCGCCGGGTCGGACTTCTCCAGCACGCGCTCGATGCTCGACCTGGCGAGCGCGTCGGCCTCCGCGAACCGCTCGCCTCCCCACAGCCAGGCGATGTGGTCGCCGAGGCTGTCCGGATAGGGCTTGAGGACCTGCGCTCCGACGCGTTCGGCGACAGCCTGCGCCAGGGTCGACTTCCCGCAGCCGTCGTGGCCGTCCAGGGCGGCGTAGCGGCGTCCCGTGATCATGTCTCTTCTCCTTCGTGTCAACGCCGGCCGTTCGGGTGAAGGTCGGTCAAACGCGCTGCAGCCGCGCCAGTCCGCTCTCCGGCCCCTGCTCCAGCACGGCGGGGCGCACCTCGATCTCGCCCACCGCGAGGTCCGCCGGCATCCGGTCGACCAGGTCGACCACGAGCGAGCCGAACGAGGCGGTGGAGATCTTGCTCGGCGAGGCGTCCCAGTCCCGGTTGGCGATGGCTCCCGGCGAGACGAGCACCGCGCGCACGCCGTTCGCCCGCTCCTCCAGCAGCAGCACCTCGACCAGCGCCTTGAGCGCCGCCTTGGTCGAGCAGTATGCCGCCCCGCCCTCGAAGTACCGGGTCCCGGCGTGGCTGCCGATGAAGACGTACCTGCCGCCCGAGCGGCGCAGCAGGGGCAGCGTGGCCCGGGTCAGCAGCGCGGGGGCGAGGAGGTTGGTGGCCACGCTCGCCGACCAGGACTCCTCGTCGAGGTCCGCGACGGCCCCGAGCCGGCGGACCGCCGCGTTCCAGACGCAGACGTCGAGCCGGTCGGTGCGCCGGTGCACCTCGGCGACGGCCTCGGCCAGCGCCGCCGGGTCCGACAGGTCGCAGGCGACCTCCTCGACCTCCGGGGCGTCACCGGGCGTGCGGTTCAAGGCGATGACGCGGTACCCGGCCGCGTGCAGCGCGAGCGCGATGCCGCGCCCCGCGCCGCGGTTGGCGCCGGTGACCAGGGCGACGCGCTGCCCGCTCACGACCGGCTCCCGCGGGTCGGCTCCGGTGCGCCCGCGGCGCCCGGCACGGCCCCGGCGGCCAGCACGGCGTTGGAGTAGCGGTCGTCGTCGGTGACCTCGGTGCCGAGCCAGCCGGGGAGCACGGCGTCGGTGACCCCCTCGTCGTACTCGACCTCGGCGAGGAGCAGGCCCTGGTGGACACCGCCGAACTCGTCGACCGTCAGCTGGTAGCCGTCCGCTCCGCAGACGTGCCGCACCTTGTCGATCCGGCCCGGCAGGCACATCCGGTCGAGCATCTCGATCGCGTCGGCCACCGGGATGGGGTACTCGTACTCCGGGCGGCTGATGCCGCTGCGGGCCCCCTTGACCGTCAGGTACCCGGCGCGGTCGTCGACCACCCGGATCCGGACGACCCGTTCGAGGTCCCTCGACAGGAAGCCCTGGCGGATCCGGTGGGCCGACACGGCTTCGGCCCGCCAGTCCTCCCCGGTCACCAGGAACTTCCGCTCCCGCTCTGTTCCCATGTCAGTTCCTTTCCGGCCGACCGGCGGTGTGTGAGCGCAGCATCAGGCAGAGGAGCAGCGCGCAGGTTCCCCCGGCCGCCAGGACTCCCCAACTTCCCTCGGGCCCGGCCCTGGCGACCGCTGCGGCACCCATCGCCGGTCCGGCCAGGGTGCCCAGGCTCCAGGCGGAGCCCGAGGTCCCGGTGGCCCGGGCGGCCGCCCCCTGGGCGACCAGCCCGACGATCATGGGGGTCAGGGCGGAGGCGGCCACCACCTCCCCCGCGGCGAAGACCACCGCGAAGCAGACCAGCACGGCCTTGCCGAGCAGCGGCCGACCGTCACCGAGGCCGGCCGCTGCCAGGCCCAGCGCGTAGGCGGCCGTCCAGCACCCGGCCCCCGCGGCGACCGCACCGGCGTCGCTGAACCGGTCCACCCGCGACCGCAGCACGCGCTGCAGCACGACGACGGCGACGGCGTTCACCACGGTCACCGTCGTGACCATGGACAGGCTCTGCCCGGCGAGCCGCCGCAGGACGAGCGGAACGGTGGACTCCAGTTGCACCGCGCCGAAGGCCGACATCAGGAAGGTCACGACCAGCGCGATGCCGAAGGCGCGCGACCACACGCGCGGCCGCCCCGCGCCGGCGCCGCCGTTCTCGGGGTGCTGCTCCCGGGTCCCGCCGCCGTTGCGCCGGACCCAGAGGATCAGCGGGAGGTAGCTCGCGGAGTTGGCCAGGAAGAGGACGGCGGGCGCCACGCGCACGACGAGGAGCCCGGACAGCGCCGCCCCGGCGGCGATCCCGAGGTTGAGCACGGTGTACCGGAAGCCGAAGGTCCGCTTCCGCCGCTCCTCCGGGATGCCCGCCACGATCGTGCCGAACAGGGCGGGGAAGAAGAGCGATCCGCCCACACCGCACAGCACCGCCACCACCATGACCTGCGCCACGGAGGAGGCGAACGCCATCGCCGCCCAGCCCGCGATCTGGCACGAGCCACCGGCGAGCGCCGTCACCGGCGCGCCGAAGCGGGCGGTCAGCGCGCCCCCGACCGGGCCGCAGGCACTGGCGGCCACCGCCAGCGTGCCGTAGAAGAGTGCCACCGCCGGGACCCCGAGCCGCAGGTCCGTGGCGATGTGGATCGCGGTGACCGGGTAGACCAGGCCCGTGCCCGCCGCGGACGCGAAGGTCGCGATCCACAGGGCCCGCAGGGCCACCCGCCGCTCCTGCGACGGCGGGGCGACGGGGGAAGCCGTCCGTGTCATGGCGGGCGCCTAGCGCCTGACCGTGAGCAGGCCGGCCGCGACGAAGTCGTCGAGGTACTCGGCCGCTTCGGCCTCGGTGACCTGTCCGCCGCCCGCGCGCAGGTGCTCCAGGGTCAGCCGCACGGCCTCCTCGCGGGTGCGACCGTGGGCCAGCCCGAGGAGCAGGAGACCCTCCCGGCTGATCTCGGCCGCGTCGCCGCCGCGCAGGTAGACGAGCACGGAGTCGCGCAGCGGGACCGCGCAGGCCGTCGCCTCACGGCCCAGCTCGCCGGCGGCCACCCCCCGCCGCAGCGGATACGTCCGCCCGGTGATCGCCTGGATCAGCAGGTCCTGGCAGACCGCGACCGCGTCCCCGAAGGCCACCGGGTCGGCGGTCGCCGCCGCCGGCGACGGCAGCGCGAGGTCCGCACCGAAGGTCCGCGCCCAGCGGGCCCAGACCCACTTCTGCCCGAGGTAGAGGTCCCCGTGCGCGGCGAGGAGCGCCTCGGCCGCGGAGAGGAAGGCGAGTTGACCGGCCCAGGAGGCGGCTTCGAGGTCGCCGACCGCGTGGAACCCGTGCGCGTCCTCCAGGGCGTTGTGGACCTCGAAGGACATCACCCCGACGACGGTCCGCACCAACTCCGGGAGCGACTGCCGGGCCAGGGACGCGAGCGCCGCGATCGAGCCGTCGTCCAGGACCACCTCGCCCAGCAGGAAGCGCACCAGCGGCGCCAGCGACTTGCGCCCCATCGTGTTCAGGACGCCGAGGTCGTCGCGGTCCGCGCGGTAGTGGGAGGTCTCGGCGATGAGGGCCCGCAGCGATCCGACGCTCTGGTACGCGACGTCGAAGCGCCGTCCGTCGACGAACAACTGCCTGGCGGCGGAGGGCGTACCGTCCGCGACGACGAAGTAGACGTCCACATCCGACATCGGGGTACCCAGTCCGGCGGCGAGGGCACCGCCGATGTAGGCGGCTTCGACACCCTCCGCCCGGGCCAGGGAGAGAACGGCCTCGCGGGCCCGGTCCAGCTCCTCGGGATATCGGGGGAGGAATTCCTTCAGCATCTTCGCCGTCCTTGTCCTGGCGGTTCCTTCGGATTCTGCACATCGTGCACAGAATTCTTCGCACGGCCTTCTTGGGACACTCGGCATCCCGGTGGCCACCGCGCGCGCGTCGATCGGTGCGGGTGCGGTGGCCAGCCACCGCACCCGCACCGGTTCATATCGTCAGGACACGCCGTGAGCGGCCTGAGCCTTGACCATCGCAAGCTTGATACCCATGTCACCTCACCTCTTTCCCTCTCCAGAAGGCGGGCCGGAGTTGTCCCCTTCCGGGATTTTCCGATCGCCCGCCGGGCCGGTTCGAATAAGTTATCCGGATCCGCAGGGGAGCAACAGGTGTTCCGGTGTCAGGCGCCCATGGCCGGACGCTTTTCGGCACTCCGCAGGCTCTTGGCGAACTGATTCCAGGCGCGGCCGTAATCCGCGGCGATTTCCGCCACCAGGTCGACGCAGTGCGGCGGAACCGCCGCGAGCAGTTCCTCCCACTCGGCCGGTTCGATGGCGTTCGCGGTCAGCCGCCGGAGCAGTCCCCGGCCGGCCTCGGAGAACCTCAGCGACGGATCGTTCGCCAGCGCCTGGACGATGGTCCGCCCGTCCCGCTGCGTCGACGCCACCCGCTCCTGCCCCGCGGAGCCGCCGGCGGCCAGCTCCTGGCGCACCCGACGGGCCGTCCCCATCGAGACACCGGTGCGGCGGGCGACCTCCCGCAGGGAGGTCTCCGGATGGCTCGCGATGAGTTCGGCGGCCACCCGCCGCGGCTCGACCGAGCGCAGCGGGCGACTGCGCCCGTCCTGGCCGATCCGCGTGTGCAACTGTGGAATCTCCTCGGCTGCACGCCGCCTGACCACACCGGCCGTCTTCGGCGAGAGGCCCACGGTCTTGGCGACCATGCGGTCCGACCACTCCGGGTGCACCGCCAGGATCCGGGCCGCAGCGGCCTTGCGGTCGCTCAGCGACAACGGCAGGCCGTGCGCGATGTTCTCCTCGACGGCCCGCACGAAGATCTCGTCGTCCGGGCCGTCGACGTAGCTCACCTCGATCCGGGTGTCGCCCCGCAACTCGGCCGCACGCAACCGGTGCATGCCGTCCACGACCACCAGGGTGCTCCGCTGGACGAGGATCGGGGGCAACCGGGCCCCGCACTCCGCGAGCATGCGGACGTGGGCCTCGTCCTCCCCGGCGAGCCGGGGCGAGAGTCCCGGCCGGAGCGCCCCGACGGGCAGGTACTCCGTGCTTCGTACTGTGACGATGTGAGCGACGCTGCTCACATCGTGCGCCGTTTCCTGGGTGATGGGGTCACCTCTTCAGTGCGTAGCGGGCGTCCACGATCTTCCTGGAGCCGGGGGCACCGCTTCAGTCCGATCAGGAGCCGTCAAGACGATCAGGAAAATCTGGGTCGATGGTGGACGAACCCGCACAGCAGGCGAGTTGACGCCGCATCGGACCTGGGCGGTCCCGCCGCGGGCCGCTGCGGTGCGTGCCGCCGCCGCACCGCCTTCCCCCTGCCCCGACCGGGCTCCGCCTGCCCTCGGCCGGGTCGCGCGCGCTCCCCGCACGGCGAGGGAGGGCGGATCGGAGCTGCCCACCCGGACGGTCGGCGCAAACGGTCTGACATGTCCAGAGACTAAGTTCCACGCGCGTAGAGTTCAAGACCGGATATTCACCCCAACGACCCCTGCCATGCCTTGTATTCGAGCGGACGACCCACCCTCGAAGTCGACTCCCCACTCCCCGCGCCGGCGATTGTTACCAAAGAGCGTGAACCGATCTGACGATCCATCCGTTCGCGAGGGCGAAACCTGCGAACTGCGGAACCCCCGACGGCGACCCGGTGCGAGGAACGGGCCTGAACGGCCCTAAATCGGTGCCCGTCCGGCCCGCGCCGGTCTACCGTGCGCGTCATGGACGACACCGACCTTCCGCCGCGGCTGACCCGGCTCACCTTCCACGGCCCGCTCTCCGAGGCCCGCGCCGCCCGGCTGACCGGCAGGCTCAGCCGGGCCACGCCCACCACCGTGCTGGACATCGGCTGCGGCTGGGGCGAACTGATGCTCCGTGTCCTCGAAGCGACCCCCGGTGCCACCGGCCTCGGCGTCGATCTCAACGCCGTGGACCTCGCCCGGGGACGCGACAACGCCCGGGCCCGCGGGCTGGCCGACCGCGTCGAGTTCGCCGAGGAGTCGGCGATCGGCACCGCGCGCGAGCCCGCCGACCTGGTGCTCTGCCTGGGCGCGAGCCAGGCGCTCAGCGACGCCGAAGCGCCGCACCACACCGTCGCGGCGCTGCACGCACTGCGCCGGCTGGTCAGGCCGGGCGGGCGGGTGGTGCTCGGCGAGGGCTTCTGGCAGCGCCCGCCGACCGAGGCCGAACTCGCCGCCATGTGGCCGGGCGCCGCAGCTTCCGAGCACCACGACCTGGCCGGCCTGGTCGACCTCGCCGTCGCCGCCGGGTTCCGGCCCTCGTGGATCGAGACGGCCGATGCCGATGAGTGGGAGGAGTTCGAGTCGGGCTACCAGTGCGACGTGGAGGAGTGGCTGGCCGGCCGCACCGGCCACCCGCTCGCCGCCGAGACCCGGGAGCGGCTGGACCGTCACCGGGCGAGCTGGCTGCGCGGCTACCGAGGAGTGCTGGGCCTGGCCTACCTCACCCTGGTCCCCGTGCTCTGACCGGCCGCGCGACAGGTGACCGCAGCGCTCCCGGCGGGCGTGCACAGCGGGTTGCGCAGTCGGGCTCGCCGGCACCGGTGTGCACCTGGTGGGCAGCGGCTGGCGTTCGTGATGCGGCAGACGGGCTTCCCGGCGCTGCGCGCCCGGCAGGATCCGTCAGAGGGGCCCTGGGCCACCGGTCACGGATGGCCGGTGGCATGACCGGCCGGATGGCCTGTTCGGACTTCCCGCCCGGGCAGCAGCATCGGAGGTGTCCGGTCCACCGTCGCGCGCCGCGGCGGTGGACCACATCCGTCCGTCCATCAGGGAGTCCCATGAGGTCCGTACGTCTGATCGCCGCCGCCGCGAGCCTGACCCTGGCCGCGCTGGCCGGCATCGGCCCGGCGAGCGCCGACGTGCCGAGCGCGGTCGCCATCCTGCAGGCCGGCGCCAAGCAGGGCGTCCTCGACGGGTACCCCGGCGAGATCGGTCTGGTCCGCCAGGGCGACAGCACCACCTACATCCACGAGGGCAACGGCACGGTCACCGGCAGCGTCCCCGCCGACCCGCAGGCACTGTTCCGGATCGGCAGCAACACCAAGGCGTTCGTCTCGACCGTGCTGCTCCAGCTGGAGGCCGAGGGCCGGCTGTCGCTGGACGACTCCGTCGCCAAGTGGCTGCCGAACGCGGTCACTGCCAACGGCTACGACGGTTCGAAGATCACCGTCCGGGAGCTGCTCAACCACACCTCCGGGCTGCCCGACTACCTGCCGCTGGTCGCCCTCACCTGGCGTGCCAATCTCAACCCGAACCAGTCCTTCGCGCCGCAGGACCTGGTGAACCTCGCCCTGAACTCCCGCAAGCCGACCACGGCACCGGGCCAGCAGTGGGCCTACTCCAACACCGGCTACCTGCTCGCGGGCATGGTGATCACCGCCGTCACCGGGAACAGCCCGGCCGACGAGATCCAGAACCGGATCATCACGCCGCTCGACCTCACCCACACCTCGTTCCCCAGCGGCCCGGGCATGTCCGGCACCTACCTGCACGGCTACCAGTACGTCTCGGACTTCCTCCTCCTCGATTCCACGGTCTCCGACGTGCAGATCACCGGCACGGCCGGGGCGATGGTGTCCAACATGGACGACCTGGCCGCCTTCAGCCGGGCGCTGCTCACCGGCAAGCTGCTGCCGCCCGCCCAGGAGGCCGAGCTCAAGACCGGGGTGCCCACCGACAACACCGGCACCTCCTACTACGGCCTCGGCATCGTCCACAGCCAGATGCCCTGCGGCACATGGGCCTGGTCGCACAACGGCTCCGTCCTCGGCTACTTCAGTACCTGGGCCAGCAACGACGACGGCACCAAGCAGGTGGTGCTCGTCAACAACGAGTACCACCTGGCCCAGGGCACCACCGGCCAGCGCGACACCGGCACGGCCCTGATGAACGCCTACTGCGCGCTCTGAGGCGCGGCAGCCCCACGCCGACCCCACGCGCTTCGGCGCCCGGCCACGACAGACCCGCGGCCGGGCGCCGAGGCGCGTGTCAGTCCGCCAGCGGCTCGTCGGCCAGGTACGGCGGGGCCGGCTCGTACTGGATGTAGCGGCGCACGGCGCGGGCGTGGTCGCGGCCGTGCAGGCGGCCGATCAGCCACAGCGCGAGGTCGATGCCCGCCGAGACGCCCTGGCTGGTGGCGAGCCGACCGTCGATCACGTACCGGGCGTCGCGCACCACCGTGATGTCGCCGCGCGCCTGGAGGGTGTCCTCGAAGGCGTGGTGGGTGGCCACCCGGCGGCCCCGGGCCGGGCCGGCCTCGTGCAGCAGCAGCGCGCCGGTGCAGACGCCGGCGGTCCAGGCGGCCTGGGCGTCGGCCTTGCGGATCCACTCGAGGAGCACCGGGTTGGCCACCTCGGTGCGGGTGCCCTGGCCGCCGGGGACCAGCAGCAGGTCCAGCGGCGGGTGGTCGTCGAAGGTGTGGTCGGGCAGTACCCGCATGCCCTTGCTGCAGCGCACCGGGCCGGGGCGCTCGGCGATCAGCACGGCCCGGTCGGTGTGCCCGGCCTCGGCGCGGAGCATGGCGGAGGCGGTGAACACCTCCCAGGGGCCGACGAAGTCGAGCTCCTCGGCACGGTCGAACAGCAGCAGTCCATAGGTCGTCATGTCGCGCTCCCTCGAAGCTCGGGGACGGGGGCTGGATCGGGGACGGGCACCGGGCCGGGGACGGGCACGGGGTCGGGGTTGATGGTGCGGAAGCGGTCGCGGTAGTCGGAGGGCGTCACGCCGACCTGCCGGTGGAAGGAGCGGCGCAGCGTCTCCGCGGTGCCGAAGCCGTACCGGCGGGCGATCGCCTCCAGCGGGTCGTCGCCCTCGGCGAGCGCCCGGCGGGCCGCCTCCACCCGCACCCGCTCCACGTAGCCGGCCGGCGGGGCGCCGAGCTCGGCGGTGAAGCGGCGCTGCAGGTGACGGGGGCTCAGCCCGGCCTGGGCGGCCAGGTCGGCGACGGCGTGCCGGGCGCCGGGGTCGGCGTGGATCGCGGCCACCGCGGTGCGGATCGGATCGCTGGACGGCTGACGGGACCAGAGCGGCACGCTGAACTGCGACTGGCTGCCGGGGCGGCGCAGGAAGAGCACCAGCTCCTGGGCGACGGCGTGGGCCACCGCCCGGCCGAGGTCGTCCTCCACCAGGGCGAGCGCCAGGTCCATCCCGGCGGTCACCCCGGCCGAGGTCCACACCCGCCCGTCCCGCACGAAGATCGGATCGCAGTCCACCTGCAACCCGGGGTGCTCGCGGGCGAGTTGCTCACCGCGCGACCAGTGCGTGGTGACCCGGCAGCCGTCGTCGACCAGGCCGGCGGCGGCCAGCAGGAAGACCCCGCTGCAGACGGACGTCACCCGGCGGGCGTCCGCGCCGGCGGCGGCGACCCAGTCGACCAGCGCCCGCTGGTGCCGGGCCCGGTCGACGCCCGCGCCGCCCACCGCCACCAGGGTGTCGGTGCCCCGCGGATCGAGGTCCGCCACGCCGTACTCGGCGTGCACCGGCAGGCCGCCGGCCGAGCGCACCGGCCCGGCGGCGGGCGCCACCACCTGGCACTCGAAGCCGCCCGACTGGCGGCCCGCGTGCTGGAACACCTCGTACGGACCGACCAGGTCGAGCGGCTGGAAGCCGTCGAAGATCACGAAGACGATGCGGGATTTGGCCACGCCCTCAGCCTGCGCCCGCGCCGATCGTGGCGTCAACGACACGCATCCCACGAATCGCGCCATCCACCCGGAGGGGCGCACGGCACGGCGCCGGGCCGGGGCCGGCGGGGTGTCAGTAGATCCAGCTGCGCTGCTCGCCCGGGGCCACCTCGGCGGCGATGTCGTCCGCGAGCACGGCGATCGCCCGCCGGCCCTCGATCCGGCGCAGCCAGTCCGGCGGCAGGCACACGTCGCCGTACTGGGCGCCGAGCAGGTTGCCGCAGATCGAGCCGGTGGAGTCGCTGTCGCCCGAGTGGTTGACCGAGAGCAGGAAGGCCGCCTCGATCGGGGTGCGCGGCGGGCTCGGGTGGCAGTGGGTGCCCTGCTGGTCGACGTAGAAGGTCTGATGCCGGGTCGGCGCGAGCGCGGCGTAGACCGCGATGGCCAGGGCCTCCTCGGCGACCCAGCCGGCGCCCAGCGTCTGCAGCTTCTCCGCGGTCGCCTCGCCGCCCTCGGTGGCCAGCTCGTAGGCCGCGCGCAGGGCGGCGGTGGTCTCCTGGTGGCCGGGATAGCGGGCGAGCAGGTCCAGGGCGAGCAGCACGGCGGCGGCCAGCGGCACACCGTCGAGCAGGTGGTGGATCAGGGCGGCGAAGGCGCCGGCGGCGTAGTAGCCGGTGGGGTGGCCGTGGGTGATCTGGGCGCAGTGCGCCGCGGCTTCGAAGGCGGCCTTGGCGTCCCGGTCGGTGAAGCCGAAGGGGGCGGAGCGCATGACCGTGCCGCAGCCCTTGGAGTGCGGGTTCACCGGTCCGGGCCGCCCGTCGAGCGGATCGCCCAGGCGGGGGACGTGGGTCTGCCGCAGGCCGGACAGGCAGGCGTTGCCGGGCGCCCGACGGGCGTACAGCCACTGCTCCTCGCGCAGCCATCCGGTGCGGTGGCGCAGCCCCTGGTGCGGCGGCGGCGACGGCTCGGTCTGGGTCTCCAGCCAGCACAGGTAGGCGTCGCGCAGGATCGTCGTCTCCGCGCCGCCGATGCCCTTCGCCTTGGCGCGGGCGTAGCCGCTCAGCCAGCCGGAGGCGGTGAAGAGCGTCATCTGGGTGTCGTCGGTGACCCGGCCGATCACCCCCTCGCCGTCGGCGACCGGACCGGTGACGCCGTGCTCGCCGTACTTGGCCCGGATCTCCGGCAGGGACAGGAACTCGATCGGGTTGCCCAGGGCGTCCCCGATCGCGCCGCCGAGCAGGCAGCCACGCAGCCGCGCACGGTAGGCGGTCAGTTCGTTCCACGAGCGCTGCTTCACGCTGACAGATCCCCCTCGGGTCGTTCTCCGGCATTCCCGGCGCAGTGCAGCATTCCAGCACACTCCTCGAACGGACGGACGTGCTGCTCCGTCCGGCTGGTCGCCCGCCCGTCGCGGTACCCGGGCCGCGCTGCGGGGGAACACCTGGCGAGTTCCCCCGCAGCCGCCCGCAGCCCGAAGGAGCAGCCCCCTCGATGGCGCCCGATCGGCACGGTGTGCGCGCGCGGGTCTCCTCCTGGTCACGGTCGACGCGTGACTACTGCGGGCGCACGATCAGCGATGCCGAACGGCGGATGCCGGTGCTGACCACCCTGACGGGGCGTCTGATCGCCGCCCGCATCATGGAGTCCGGCACCCGGCTGGCCGCGCAGATCTTCCTGACCGCCGTCCCGCTGCTCTTCGTCGTCGCCGCCACGGCGCCCAACACCGTGCGCACCAACCTGGTGCACTCCGTGCGCACCGTCTTCGGCCTCACCGGCGCGGGCGCCGAACAGCTCCAGGCGCTCTACGCGACCGAGGGCGGCAACCTGCGCGAGACCACCAGCGTGATCGGCACCATCATGGTGCTGCTCTCCGCGACCGGCTCCAGCCGCGCGCTGGCGCGGATCTGCCAGCGTGCCTGGGACCTGGGGCCGTCGCCCACCCGGGTCGCGATCTGGCGGTGGTTCGCCTGGATCATCACCTGGCTCGTGGTCCTGGTCCTGCAGGGTCCGGTGCGCAACGGCTTCGGGGCCGGGCTCTGGGTGGGGGTGCCGCTGAGCTTCCTGAGCAGCGTGTGCCTCTGGTGGTGGACCCAGCGCCTGCTGCTGGCCGGCCGGGTGCCCTGGCTGCCCCTGCTGCCCGCGGCGGTGCTCACCGCGGCGGCGACCGCCGCGCTGTCGATCACCGCCCACCTCTACATCCCGCGCGCGCTCAACCGGAGCCTGGCCGCGTACGGGGCGCTCGGGTCGATCTTCACCCTGCTGTCCTGGCTGGTCGCCGTCTGCGCCGTGCTCACGGGCGCGCTGACCATCGGCGCCACCCTCGCCAAGGAGACCTTCCTGGCGCGCTACCTCGGCACCCCCGAGGACGACCCGCGGGAGCGGCCACCGCCGGTGGACCCGGCGGACGAGTAGCCGGCCCATCCGAGGGGGGAGGAACGGAGACCTGAGATGGCGACAGCCGATCCCACCGACGGCAATCCCCCCGGGGGCGAGCCCGCCGACGGCGAGCGCACCGACGCCGAGCGGGCCGGGCCGGCGGCGCGGCGCACCCGGGCGGCCTTCGCCGGGCTGCTGCTGGTGCTCGCGGCGCTGCTGACCCCGCTGAGCGTGGTCGCGGTCTGGGCCGCGAGCCTGGCCGAGGACACCGACCGCTACGTGGCCACCGTCGCACCGCTGGCCGGCGACCCGGCGGTGCAGAACGCGGTGGCCGACCGGATCGCCACCGCCGTCACCCAGAACCTGAGCGTCAACTCGCTGATCCAGCAGGTGGCGCCCTCCGACCAGTCCGTGCTGGGCGGGCTGCTCGGGCAGCTGAGCGGCTCGATCGACAGCGCGCTGCAGAGCCTGGTGCGCGGCGCGGCCCAGAACGTGGTCTCCAGCCCCGCCTTCGCGAGCTTCTGGGTGCAGGCCAACCGCACGGTGCACGACCAGTTCACCAAGGCGCTCACCGGCCAGGGCGGCGGCGCGGTGCAGCTGACCGACAACGCGGTGACCATCGACCTGGCCCCGCTCATCGGCCAGCTCAAGCAGCAGCTGGTGGACTCCGGGGCGAGCGTGGCGAACGCGATCCCCACCATCCACGTCCAGTACACCGTGCTCGACTCCTCCCAGGTCGGGTCGGTCCGCACCGGGATCCGCCTGCTGGAGCTGGCGGGCACCTGGCTGCCGGTGGCCGCGGTGCTGTTCGCCGTCGTCGGCCTGCTGCTCGCCCGGCACCGGCGCACGGCGCTGATCGCCCTCGCGCTCGGCGCCACCGCGGCCACCGTCGCGCTCGGGATCGGCCTGAGCGTCTTCCGGGTGCTCTACCTGGACGCGCTGCCCGCCTCCGTCTCCCAGCCCGCGGCGGGCGCGGTCTACGACGCGCTGGTGCGACTGCTGCGGGTGAGCGTACGGACGTACGTGGTGCTCGGGCTCGCGGTGGCCCTCGGGGCCTGGCTGAGCGGCCCGAACCGCCGGGCCCGGCAGCTGCGCGAGATCTGGCGGGCCGGTCCGCACGCGGCACGCGCGGCGGCCGGGCGGGCCGGGCTGCACACCGGGCCGGTCGGGCCCTGGGTGCACCGGTCCAAGCGGGTGCTGGAGTGGGCGGTGGTCGGCGCGGCCGGGCTCACCCTGGTGCTCTGGCCCTACCCCACCGGCTGGGTCGTGGTGGTGCTGGGGCTCGCGGTGGTCTTCGTGCTCACCCTGATCGAGCTGCTGGACGTGGTCGAGGAGGAGGCGACCCGACCGGCCGGACCGCCGGCCGCCGGCCCCTGAGCGCCGACCGGACGCCGACGCCCGGGTCCGGCCGGGCGCCGGTTGGAGCAGCGCGGGTGGCCGCCTGCTCGGGCCACGGGTGACGGTGGGTCATGACGGCGCGGGAGCGGTTCCCGGCCAGTGAGTAGGGCGGAACCTTGAACAGAAGCCACGCAGGGAACTCCACACGCCACACGACGGCCGGCCGCCTGACGGCCGCGACGGCGCTGGTGCTGACGGCCGGCGCCGTCGCCGGGCTGGCGGCGTGCAGCAGCTCCTCCAAGACCTCCTCCGGCGGCGCCACCAGCGCCACCCCGTTCTCCCCGGCGACGGCCTCCTTCTCCGGCTCGGTGCCCTCCGGGGTCTCCTCGCTCGCCTCCTCCGCACAGGCCGCGGTCTCCTCGGTCTCGGCCGCCGCCGCCTCCTTCGAGGCCTCGGTCTCCGCGGCCGGGGCCAAGGCGCAGGCCTCGGCCTCGGCCGCGCTCGCCGACGTCACGGGCACCGGCAACGCGGTGGGCGACGTGACCCTGACGGGGGTGCCCAAGGCCACCTCGGGCGGGCTGAACGCGGTGGTCGTGACCATCACCAACAGCACTTCCAGCGCGGCGAACTACGCCGTGCGGATCGACTTCCTGGACGCCTCGGGCGCCAAGGTGGACAGCACCGTGGTGGGCGTCCAGCACCTGGCCGCCGGTCAGAAGGCGCAGCCGGTGGCGTTCAGCACCAAGGACACGGACGTCGCGCTGAGCGCGAAGGTCACGACGGCGCAGCGCTACTGAGGGCGGGTACCCCGCGGGTCGGCCCCACCGCGACGAACGGTGGGGCCCGACCCGTGTCACGCGGTCCTCCGGCAGTGGTGCAGGTGCCGGGGGCTCCCGGCTGATCTCCAGACCATCACGGCCCGACCCCCGCCACCTCGGGGCACAGGAGGAGAACGCCACCGGGACCGGGGGCCGGGGAAGGGCCCGTGACCAGGACCCTGGTCCTGGTCACGGTCACCGCGGGGGCCCGGGGCAGGCTCCGCCCGCGGTGCGAGAATGGGCGCCGAACAGCTGTCATGGCGTACCGGTGAAGTCCCGGGTGCCGCTGCGGGAGGGACACCACATGGCCACGCGCCGGGCGCCGAGCGCGCTGGGCACACGGGTGCGGCAGGCGTTGCAGGCCGACACCCTGCTCTGGACCCGCAACGACGCGCTGCTGTGCGCCGGAGCGGCCTGTCTGGACCTGCTCGGCTACACGCTCGGCGGTTCGGCGGACGGCCGACCGGTCCAGGCGGCCGGCCTGGTGCTGACCGTGCTCGCCGTCCTGCCGCTGCTCGCCCGGCGCCGCTGGCCGCTGGCCGCGCCGGCGGCGGTGCTGGCCGTCAACCTCCTGCTCAATCAGGGCGCCTCGGCGGCGCCGCACCACTTCGGTGCCTCCCTCGCGCTGGCGCTGTTCTTCGTCGCGCGGGCCGGACGCATCGCGGTGACCCTGGCGGCCGCCCCGGCCACGGCCGCCGTGACGCTGATCGGCCGGGGGCAGCCGTTCCCGCCCACCCTCGGGGACGCGTCGAGCGCCGTGGTCGCCGCCGCGCTGGTCGTCGGCACGGCCGCCGTGGTCAACTACGTCCAGCGCGAGCAGGCCACCAAGCGCAAGCTGCTGGCCGACCGTGCGGTGGCCCGGGAACGCCGCCGCATCGCCCGGGAGTTGCACGACATCGTGGCGCACCACATCACCACCATGCAGCTGATGGCCGGCGGCGCGCGGGCCAACCTCGGGGGCGACACCGAGGTGGTGCGCGAGGCACTGGTCACCCTGGAGGGCTCGGGGCGCCTGGCGCTGCGCGAGATGCGCCAGCTGCTCGACGTGCTGCGGGCCGGTGACGAGGCCGAGGAGGCGCCGAACGCGCCGCAGCCGGGCACCGGGGACCTGGAGCGGATCGTCCAGGAGTCCCGACTCGGGGGCCTGCCCGTGGAGTTCACGGTGCGCGGCGAGCAGCGCGCGCTGGCGCCGACCCTGGGCCTGACCGTCTTCCGGATCGTCCAGGAGGCGCTGACCAACGCCCGCAAGCACGCCGGCGGCCAGGCGCAGGCCTATGTCCAGCTGACCTACCGCCAGGACCGGATCACCGTGGAGGTGCGCGACACCGGCCCCGGGGTGCCGACCGGGGTCGGGGCAGGCCGCGCCGGGGCGGCGGGCCCGGGGCCGGGGCGCAGCGGGTACGGTCTGATCGGAATGCAGGAACGCGTCGCCCTGCAGGGCGGCACCATGGTGGCCGGACCGCTGGAGCACGGCGGCTTCCGGGTGGCGGCCAGCCTGCCGGTGGCGCCGGGCGAGCGAGAGGAGCTGCTGGGATGAGTGAATCGCCGCAGCGGATCAGGGTGTTGATCGCGGACGACCAGCCGCTGGTGCGGCGCGGGCTGGCGCTGATCCTGGCCCCCGACCCGGCCGTCGCGGTGGTGGCGGAGGCCGAGAACGGCGAGCAGGCGGTCGAGCTCGCCCGGCTGCACCGGCCCGACGTGGTGGTGATGGACATCCGGATGCCGGTGCTGGACGGGGTCCAGGCCACCGAGCGGCTCGTCCGGGAGCTGCCCGAGTGCCGGGTGCTGGCCCTGAGCACCTTCGACATGGACGAGTACGTGGTGGCCGCACTGCGCGCGGGCGCCTCCGGGTTCCTGCCCAAGGACGTCTCGCCGGAGGAGCTGCTCGCGGCGCTGCGTACCGTGCACGGCGGCGAGGCCGCGGTGGCACCGCGCCTGCTCACCCGGCTGATCTCCACCTTCGTCACCACGCCCCGGCGCCCGCAGCCGCCCGCACCGGCGCCGGAGCTGGGCGAGCTGACGCCGCGTGAGGTCGAGGTGTGGCGGCTGATGGCCGGCGGTCTGGACAACGCCGCCATCGCGGGCGAGCTGGAGATCAGCGTCTCCACCGTGAAGAACCACATCACCAGCATCTTCGGCAAGCTCGATGTGCGCGACCGCGCGCAGGCGGTGATCGCGGCCTACGAGAGCGGACTGGTGACGGCCGGCTCCGCCGGCTGACGCCGGGGCGTCAGATGATCCCGGTGCGCAGCGCGTAGACCACGGCGTGGGTGCGGTTGCGCAGGTTGAGCCGGGTGACCACGCCGTGCACGATGCTCTTCACGGTGCGCTCCGAGTAGCTGAGCTTCGCCGAGATCTGCTTGGTGCTCAGGCCCTCGGCCAGGAACCGCAGCACCTCGACCTCGCGGTCGGCCAGACCCGCGAGGTTGAGGCCGGCCGGCGCCAGCGCCGTGTCCCGCAGCGCCCGGATGTGGCCGATCAGCGCCTGCTGCACCGAGGGGTCGCGGCCGCCGGCGGCGGCCTCGTGGACGGCCCGCTTGATGTCGTCGAAGCCGCTCTCCTGCCGGTGCAGATAGCTCACCAGACCGAGGTCGATGGCCCGCAGCATGTGGTGCTCGGGAAACTCCTGGGCCACCAGCACCATCGGCAGGACGCTGTCCGGTGTCTCGTGCTGGACCCGCTCCACCCGCGCGAGGGTGTCCGCGGTGACCTCGGTGGCCAGCACCAGCAGGACGTCGGCCGGGTGGCGCCAGGTCCAGTAGCTGGCGGTGATCTCCTTGCAGGAGGAGAGCCACCAGACCGCCCCCTCGCCCGTCACCGGGTCGTTCGCAAGAACAGCCACCGTGACGGATTTCACGGATTTTTCACTCATGATTAGCCCCCCGGCTACGCGTTGGACCGAATTCCCTGGGCGGGTATTCCGCAAGGGCCTGCCGAGGTGCACCACAGGTACTCGCGAGCCTCGTCGGACCGCCCGGCCCTGCGCTGACAAAGCGGCCCCGGACGACCGGAAGAGGCTAGATCGATCACGGTTGTCGGTGCAAGTTCAACCCGCTTCGGCGACTTGAACCCCGTCATTATGCGCCGTTCTCGGAACTCCCCGGATTCCTGGGCACAGAACCGGACAGTCCGGACAGGAGCGGCCCTATCGCCCCCACCGAGCAGCATCGCACCCCTGCCCGAGTGGCTGGAACTCGGCCCTGTCGGGCGTCCGCGAACCGCTCGACCGTGCAAGCGCCCGGCTGCACCATGAGGCGCACCCGAACTGCCCGAAGGGGCATCTCGCACAGCCCGGCCGCCCATCGGGCCACGACCACCGAAACCTTCCCGTGATCACCGGCCGGGAAAAACGGAATTTGGACTTCCGTTGCCCCTAAGTGCGACCGTCCTCGCCCCAAGGGGTAGGACGGGTTGCATTCCCTCTGCCCGGCCGGGAATCTTTGGATCAGTGCCAGGCCCCGCAACCTGTGTGAAGGTCTTTGCAGCAGGCCCGAATTGACCCCTTCCCACAACGCTTCGGACAGAGAGGAAGCCTGCGGCCATGACCCTCCACGGGCAATCGACGGACAGCACCGCACAGCAGGTGCCGGAATCACCGGCCAGCGTTGGTTCGCTGGACGAACTGCAGAACGCGCTCACCCTCATCTGGCAGGACGTGCTGCGCCTCGACGACCTGACCGCCGACGACAACTTCTTCGAGCTGGGCGGCCATTCGCTCACCGCCTCGCAGGTGATCTCCCGGGCCCGCCGGACGCTCGGGGTGGAGATACCGCTGGCGGCCTTCTTCGACCACCCCACGCTTGCCGAACTCGCCGGCTACACGGCACCCCTGCTCGCCGGAGAGGTGGCCACCGGTGAGCGGTGACGCGCACCAGCCGCTCTCGCCGCTCTCCTCGGCCCAGCAGCGGCTCTGGTTCTTCTGGCAACTGCGCCCGGACAGCAGCGAGTACAACGTGCCGCAGGCCACCAGGCTGCGCGGCCCGCTCGACCTGCCCGCCATGACCCGGGCGGTGGCCCGGCTGGCCGAGCGGCACAGCCTGCTGCGCGCCACCATCCCCTTGGTGGACGGCGTGCCGATGATGCGGATCGCGCCGCGGCTGACCGTGGAGCTGCCCGTCACCGACCTCACCGACCTGCCCGCGCCCGCCCGCGAGCGGGCACTGGGCGAGGCGGTGGACCGCCTCGCCCTGAGCACCTTCGACCTGGTGGGCGGCCCGCTCTTCCGGGCCGGGCTGATCAGGCTCGCGGCCGAGGAGCACGTGCTGGTGCTCGCCTTCCACCACATCGTGGTCGACGGCTGGTCGATCGGCCTCCTGCAGCGCGACCTGAACGAGGAGTACGCCGCCGCGCTCGACGGCGCCCCCGAACAGGGCGCCGAACCGGCTGTCGAGGCGTACGACTACCGGGACTACGCCGCCGCCGAGCGCCAGATGCTGGCCGGACCGCGCCGCGCCGAGGCCATGGCCTACTGGCGGGAGCAGTTGGCCGGTGCGCCCGAGCAGTTCTCGCTGCCGACCGACTGGCCGCACCCGGCGGTGCCGAGCGGCGCCGGGGCCTCCCGGCCCTTCCAGTTCTCCCCGCAACTCGCCCAGCAGCTGGGGACCCTGGCCACCCGGTACCGGGTCACCAAGTTCACCGTGCTGCTCAGCGCGTACGCCGTGCTGCTGGCCCGGCTGGCCGGCACCGCGGAGGTGGTGATCGGCGTGCCGGTCAGCGGCCGCACCAGGCTGGAGACCGAAAGGGTCGTCGGACTCTTCGTCAACGTGCTGCCGCTGCGGGTGCGGCTGCGCCCGGGGATGACCTTCGCCGAGCTGCTGCCGCAGGTCCGCGACACCTTCCTGGCCGGTCACGAGTACCAGGATCTGCCCTTCCAGCAGGTGGTGGAGGAGCTCCAGCCCGAGCGGACCACCTCGCGGCACCCGATCTTCCAGCACGCCTTCAGCTATGAGAGCGCCACCACGGCGGTAACCGGTCCGCGCGGCCTGACCGCGAGCCCGGTGCCGATCCGGATCAGCACCGCCAAGTTCGAGCTGACCCTGCAGGTGGCCCTCGGCCCGGAGCAGTCCGGCGGCTACGTGAGCTACCAGAGCGACGTGTACGAGGCGGGCACCGCAGGACTGCTCGGCGAGCGGTTCCAGCGACTGCTGACCGCGGCGCTGGCCGCACCGGAGGCGCCGCTGGCCCGGCTGCCGCTGCTCGGCGTCCAGGAGGAGCGCACCGTGCTGGCCGGTGCCGAGGCGCCGCCGGCGCCCGGCGCCGAGTGCGTGGACACGCTGGTCGAGCGGCAGGCCCGCGAACGGCCCGAGGCCATCGCGGTGCGCACCGCCGACCGGTCGCTGAGCTACGCCGAACTCGACCGCCGGGCCGAGCTGGTGGCGGCCCGGCTGCGTGCGGCGGGCGCCCGGCCCGGCGCCCTGGTGGCGACCTGCCTGCCGCGCGGACCGGAGCTGGTCGTCGCCGTGCTCGGCGTGCTGAAGAGCGGTGCCGCCTACCTGCCGCTGGACCCGGCCAACCCGCCGGGCCGGCTGGCCGCAGTGCTCTCCGAGGCACGCCCGCTGCTGGTCCTGACGGACCATCAGGACATTGAACTGCCGGACACCGTGACGGTGCTGACGCTCGCCCAGGCGCTGGCCGCCGAGGCTCCGGCCGCCGAGGCGGTGCCGCGCGCCCGGCTCACCGACCTCGCCTACGTGATCTACACCTCGGGCTCGACCGGCCTGCCCAAGGGCGTGATGATCGAGCACCGGGCGCTGGCCAACCTGGTCGCCTGGCACCACCGCACCTTCGGCCTGACCGCGGGCGACCGCAGCACGCTGATCGCCGCTCCGGGCTTCGACGCCTCGGTCTGGGAGATCTGGCCGGCGCTGGCCGCCGGTGCCACCCTCGAAGTGCCGGACGCCGCAACCGTGCTGTCCCCGGGCGAGCTGACCGACTGGCTGGTCGACCGCGAGGTGACCAGCTGCTTCGTGCCCACTCCGCTGGTCGAGCGGATCGCCGCCGCGCCCTGGCCGGCCGGCGGCGCCCCGCGCTCGGTGCTGACCGGCGGCGACCGGCTGCGCGGCATCGGGTCCCGGGAGCTTCCGTTCCAGCTGGTCAACAACTACGGTCCGACCGAGGGCACGGTGGTCGCCACCTCCGGCCCGGTGGCGCCCGACACGCACGGCCGCGGCGCCCTGCCGGACATCGGCCGGCCGATCGCGGGCGTCGAGGCCCTCGTGCTGGACCAGGAGCTGAACCCGGTGCCGATCGGGCTGCCGGGCGAGCTGTACCTGGGCGGAGTGGCGCTGGCCCGCGGCTACCTGGGCCGGCCCGAGCTGACCGCCGACCGCTTCGTCCCGCACCCCTTCAGCAGCACCCCCGGCGCCCGGCTCTACCGCACCGGCGACCTGGTGCGCCGGCGGCCCGAGGGCACTCTCGACTTCCTGGGCCGCAACGACCAACAGTTGAAGATCCGCGGCTTCCGGATCGAGGCCGGCGAGATCGAGAACATCCTGCGCGCCCACCCCGGCGTGCGGGACGCCATCGTCGCGCTGGTCGCAGCGGATCCGGCCGGGCCCGACGGGACGGCCGAACCGGTCCTCACCGCCTACCTGGTGCTCGCCGACCCCGCGAGCCCGCCCGACCGGGCCGAGCTGCACGAGCAGGTCGGCCGCCAACTCCCGGGCTACATGCGCCCGCACGACTACCAGGTGCTGGACGCGCTGCCGCTGACCGCCAACGGCAAGGTCGACCGCGACGCGCTGGCCGGACAGGCGGTGCCACTGGCCGGCCGGACCGTGCCGCAGGGCGCCGCGCGCACCCCGCTGGAGCAGCGGATCGCCGCCGTGTGGGCGAAGGCGCTGGGGCACGAGAACTTCGGCACCCAGGACAACTTCTTCGACATCGGCGGCCACTCGCTGCTGCTGGCCACCGTCCGCGAGGCGCTGGCCGCGGAGTTGGACCAGGAGCTGAGCATCCTCACCGTCTTCGAGCACCCCACCATCGCCGCCCTGGCCCGCCGGCTCGACGCCCAGCCCGCCGTACCCGCCGCCACACCCGCCGCCGCGACCGGCGATGCCGCCCCGACGGCCGCCGACCCCGCCCCCGCCGCCGACCGCCTGCGGCGCGGCAGCAGCCGACTGAAGTCGCTGCGCGCCCAGAACCGGCGCCCCACCCCTGCCCGTACCCCCGACGAGACCTCACAGCTCGCCGACAGCACACCGAAGGACACGATCTGATGACCGGCGAGGACTACGGCAGCGACGACTACGCCGCCGAGAACGACACGCACATCGCCATCGTGGGCATGGCGTGCCGGTTCCCCGGCGCCGCGACGCCCGAGGAGTACTGGGCGAACCTGACGGCCGGGGTGGACTCGGTGCGCGCCTTCTCCGCCGAGGAGCTGCGCGCCTGGGGCCACGACCCGGCGGCCCTGGAGGACCCGCGCTACGTGCCGATGCACGGCATCGTGGACGGCGTGGGCGAGTTCGACGCGGACTTCTTCCAGTTCTCCTCCCGCGACGCCACCCTGCTCAACCCGCAGCACCAGATGTTCCTGGAGTGCGCCTGGGAGGCCCTGGAGCGGGCGGGCTACGACCCGCGCGCCACGCCCGGCACGGTGGGCGTCTACGCCGGCACCGGCCGCAACGGCTACGCCGCGCTGACCCAGGCCCAGGCCGAGCGGTTCCCCGGCGTCGACGCCCTGACGCTGACCATCTCCAACGAGCCCGAGCACCTGGCCACCCGCATCTCCTACAAGCTCGGCCTGACCGGGCCCAGCATGGCGGTGCTGACGGCCTGTTCGTCCTCGCTGGTCGCCGTCCACGAGGCCGGCCGGGCACTGCTGGCCGGCGACTGCGACATGGCGCTGGCCGGCGGGATCACGCTGCGGCTGCCGCGCTCGGGCTACCGCTACGTGGAGGGCGGCACGATGTCGCCCGACGGCCGCTGCCGCACCTTCTCCGCGGGCGCCAAGGGCATCGTGGGCGGCGACGGCGCGGGCGTGGTGGTGCTGCGCCGGCTGCAGGACGCGCTGGACGACGGCGACCACGTGCACGCCGTGATCCGCGGCTCCGCGGTCAACAACGACGGGCACGAGCGGGCCGGCTTCACCGCGCCCGGGGTGCAGGGCCAGAGCGAGGTGATCCGGCTCGCGCACGCGGCGGCCGAGGTGAGCGCCGCCTCGATCTCCTACGTCGAGGCGCACGGCACCGGGACCCCGGTCGGCGACCCGATCGAGGTCTCCGCGCTGACCCAGGCCTTCCGCGCCGAGGAGGAGGTGCCGGCCGGTTCCGTGCTGCTCGGCTCGGCCAAGACCAACATCGGGCACACCGACACCGCCGCCGGCGTGGCCGGGCTGATCAAGACCGCGCTGGCGCTGGAACACCGGGCGATCCCCGCCACCCTGCACTTCGACCGTCCCAACCCCGTGATCGACTTCGCCAAGACCCCCTTCACGGTGAACACCGAGCACCGCGCCTGGGATTCGGCCGGGCCACGCCGGGCCGGCGTCAGCTCCTTCGGCATCGGCGGCACCAATGCGCACGTGGTGCTGGAGGAGGCGCCGCGCGCGGCCGAGCGGGCCGCGCGGGACGAGGGCGCCCAGCTGCTGGTGCTCTCCGCCCGGACCCCGGCCGCGCTGGTCGCGATGGCCGAGCGGCTGGCCCGGCACCTGGAGCAGCACCCCGAGCAGCCGCTGGCGGACGTCGCCTGGACGCTGCAGAGCGGCCGGCGCGCCTTCGCGCACCGCCGCCACGTGGTCTGCGCCGACCGCGCCGAGGCGATCGCGGCGCTGTCGGCCACCGCGACGGCGCCGGTCTCCCAGGCCCCCGGGAGCGCCACGCCGGGCGAGCTGCTCGACCGGCTGGCGCTGGAGCTTCCCACGGCTGAACGCGCCTCCCTGCTGGGCGCGTTGGGACGGCTCTGGCAGGACGGCAGCCCGGTCGACTGGGCCCGCCTGCACGAGGGCGCGCTCCCCCACCGGGTGCCGCTGCCCAGTTACCCGTTCGAGCGCCGGCACCACCTGATCCGGCCCGAGCCGTTCACCGCACCGGACACGGACGCGTCGGCCGTCACCGCCGTCACCGCCACCGTTGCTGCTGCCGACGCCGTCACCGGCGCCCCGGCGGAGCAGCCGGCCGGGGGTGCGCAGGACAGCGCGTCCATCGAGGAGCGGCTCGCGGTGCTCTTCGCCAAGGTGCTGGGCGAGACCGAGGACCTGGCGGAGCGCGACTTCTTCGAGCTGGGCGGCGACTCGCTCACCGCCGTGCAGCTGTTCTCGCTGGTCGAGGACGACTTCGGGGTCGCGCCGCCGCTGGAGGCGATCTTCGACGCACCCACCGTCACCGAATTCGCGGTCGTGATCCAGGAGTTGCTCACCACCCTGCAGGCCTCCGAGGCCGCCGACGACACCCGGGGGACCTCGTGACCGACACCGACCCGACCGGCGGCCTGCCGGGCGCCGGACGGTCGCCGGCCAGGACCGCGCCGGCCTCCTTCGCCCAGCGGCGGCTCTGGTTCCTGGACCACTTCACCGGCGGCAACGCCGCCTACAACCTGGTCTCGGCCCTGCGCCTGCGCGGCCCGCTGGACACCGCCGCGCTGCACCGCTCGCTCCAGCACCTGGTGGACCGGCACGAGATCCTGCGCACCACCTTCGCGGCCGAGTCCGGCGAGCCGCACCAGCTGATCGCCGCCGAGCTGCGACTCCCCCTGCCCGTCATCGACCTGACCGGCGTCCCGGCCGCCGAGCAGACCGAGCGGGCCAGCATCCTGGTGGCCGAGGAGGCCCTGCGCGAGTTCGACCTCGCCACCGGCCCGCTGATCCGCACCAGCCTGCTGCGGCTGGGCGCCGAGGACCACGGGCTGGCGGTGATCTGCCACCACGCGATCGGCGACGCCTGGTCGATGGCCCGCTTCCACCTGGAGCTGTCCACCCTCTACGCGGCCTACCGGGCCGGTGAGACGCCCCGGCTCGACCCGTTGCCGATGCAGTTCGCCGACTACGCGGAGCTGGAGCGGACGGAGCTGCTCGGCGAACCGGCCCAGCAGGCGCTGGCGCGGCTCTGCGAGCGGCTGGCCGGGGCGCCGGCCGTGCTCGAACTCCCCACCACCTACACCCGCCCGGCCGTCCAGGGCTACGAGGGCGCCGTCCACGCGTTCACCCTGGAGCCCGAGTTGTGGCAGCGCGTGCTGCTCACCTCGCGCCGGCACCGGGTCACCCCGTTCATGACCCTGCTGACCGCCTACGCCCTGCTGCTCTCCCGGCTCTCCGGCGCGCAGGACCTGGTGATCGGCAGTCCCTCGGCCGGGCGCACGAGCTCCGCGGCCCAGTCGCTGATCGGCATGTTCGTCAACACCCTGCCGCTGCGGATGGACCTGACCGGCGACCCGAGCTTCGCCGAACTGCTGCAGCGCGCCCGGCGCACCACGCTGGCCGCGATCGGCGACCAGGGCGTGCCGCTGGAGCAGCTGGTGACCGCGCTGCGGCTGGACCGCACGGCCAGCCACGACCCGCTGTTCCAGCACATGTTCGCGCTCCAGCAGCCGAACTCGTTCCCGGAGCTGGCCGGGGTCGAGGTGGACGTGCTGCCGGCGCGGCCGGCCACCACCTTCAGCGACCTCTGGCTGGAGATCACCCCGCGCGGGGACGGCGCGCTGGCGGTCATCCGGTACCGGACCGAGCTGTTCGACGCGCCGAGCGTGGCACGGATGGCCGAGCAGTACCGCAACCTGCTGGACGACGCGCTGGAGCGGCCGGAGGCGAAGGCCGCCGAACTCTCGCTGCTCAGCCCGGCGCAGGCCGAGCAGATCCTGCGGGAGTGGAGCCGCAGCGCCGAACCGCACGCCTGGGACCTGCCGGTGCACCAGCTGATCGAGCGCCAGGCCGAGGCCACGCCCGAGCGCGGCGCGGTGGCCTTCGAGGGCACCGGGCTGAGCTATGCCGAACTGACCGAGCGGGCCCGGCTGATCGCCGCCCGCCTGGCCGAGCAGGGCGCGCGCCCGGGCCAGGTGGTGGCGCTCTGCCTGCCGCGCGGGCTGGAGCTGGTGCCCGCGATCCTGGCCGTGCTGCGCGGCGGCGGCGCCTACCTGCCGCTGTCCACCGAGGACCCGGCCGGGCGGCTGGCCAAGCTGGTCCGCCTGTCGGGCGCCGCCCAGGTGCTGACCACGGCCGAGCTGGCCGACTCCTTCGCCGGGGCTGGGGTGCCGGTGCTGGCGGTCGACACCCTCACCGGGCCCGCCACGGCGCCCGCGGCGGCCCGCGTCGACCCGGACGACCTGGCCTACGTCATCTACACCTCCGGCTCCACCGGCGAGCCCAAAGGGGTGGGCGTGCCGCACCGGGGGCTGGCCAACCGGATCCACGCCCTGCAGGACTCCCAGCGCCTGACCCCGGCGGACCGGGTGATGCAGAAGACCCCGTACACCTTCGACGTGTCGGTCCAGGAGCTGCTCTGGCCGCTGACCGCCGGCGCGACGCTGGTGATGGCGGCGCCGGACGGGCACCGCGACCCCGGCTACCTGGTCGACCTGATCGAGCGCGAGGCCGTCACCACGGTGCACTTCGTGCCGCCGATGCTGGAGGCCTTCCTGGAGGAGCCGGACCTGGAGCGGTGCAAGTCGCTGCAGCGGGTCTTCTGCAGCGGGCAGGCGCTGCCGGCCCAGCTGACGCAGCGCTGCCTGGACCGGCTGCCGGTGCGGCTGACCAACTTCTACGGGCCCACCGAGGCCTCCATCGAGGTCACCGAGTGGCAGTGCCCGCCGCCACCGGCCGGCTCCGGTGCCCTGCGCGAGGCCCGGGTGCCGATCGGACGCCCCATCGCGGGCGTCGAAGTGTACGTGCTGGACGGGCAGTTGCGGCCCGTTCCGGTCGGCGTTCCCGGCGAGCTGTTCCTCGGCGGGGTGGCGCTGGCCCGCGGCTACCTGGGCCGGCCCGAGCTGACCGCCGACCGCTTCGTGCCGCACCCCTACGGCGACACCCCCGGTGCCCGGCTCTACCGCACCGGCGACCTGGTGCGCTGGCGGGCGGACGCCACCATCGAGTTCCTGAGCCGCAACGACCACCAGCTGAAGGTCCGCGGCTTCCGGATCGAGCCCGGCGAGATCGAGAACGTGCTGCGCGACCAGGCCGAGGTGCAGGACGCGCTGGTCACCACCACCCCCGCCGCCACCCCCGGCGGCGAACCGGCGCTCACCGCCTACCTGGTGCTCACCGCCGGTGCCGGGACGGCCGACGGGTTCACGGCGGTCCTGCGCGAACGGCTGCGCGACCAGCTGCCGCGCTACATGGTCCCCGGCCACCTGGTCGTGCTGCCCCGCTTCCCGCTCAACTCCAGCGGCAAGGTGGACCGCGCGGCGCTGCCGCTGCCCGACCGGCACCGCTGCGGCGAACCGACGGGGCCGCGCGACGAGCTGGAGCGCACCCTGGCGGAGATCTGGGCGGAGGTGCTGGGCCGCCCGCAGACCGGCGTGGACGAGGACTTCTTCGAGATCGGCGGCGACTCGCTGAAGAGCATCCGGGTGGTCCACCGCGCCCGCGAGGCCGGGCTGGCCATCAGCGTCAGCCAGCTCTTCCACCACCCCACCATCGGGGAGCTGGCCGATCGGCTGCGACAGGGGGGAACGCCGTGAGGAACCGCTGGCTGCTGCGCTTCCCGCCGCGCCCCGGGGCCCGGATCCGCCTGCTCTGCCTGCCCGGGGCCGGTGCCGCCGCCGCGATGTACCGCTCCTGGGGCGAGCTGCTGCCGAGCGAGGTGGAGGTCTGCGCCGTCCAACTGCCCGGCCGCGGCGGCCGGCTGCGGGAGCCGCTGTACACCCTGATGGACCCGCTGGCCGAGGACCTGGCCGAGGCGGTGCTGGCCGAGCCCGCGCTGCCCACGGTGATCTTCGGGCACAGTCTCGGCTCGGTGATCGGCTTCGAACTGGCCGACCGACTGCGGGACTCGGCCGGCCACGCGCCGCTCGCCCTGGTGGCGGCCGGCCACCGGGCACCCCGGCTCGGCAGCGCCGCGCTGCCCTACCACCGGCTGGGTGACCGGGAGTTGGCCGAGATCATGGTCGCGCTCGGCGGCACGCCCGAGGAGGTGCTGGCCCGCCCCGAGGTGCTGCGCCTGGCACTGCCCTCGATCCGGGCCGACTTCCAGCTCGACTTCACCTACCGCTACCGGGAGCGCCCGGCGCTGTCGATCCCGATCAGCGTCTACGGCGGCCTGGCCGACACCACGGTCGCGGAGTCCGAGCTCGACGCCTGGCGCAGCCACACCAATGGCGCGTTCAGCCTGCGGATGCTCCCGGGCGACCACTTCTTCCCCACCGGTCCGAGCGGCCCCGAGCTGCTCGGCCTGCTGACGGCGGACCTGCTCCAGCAGGTCTGACCGGACCCGACCGTTCACCGACCCCGTACAGGTAAGGACTCGAGATGTTCGAGGATGGCGACGACCGCCAGTACCTCGTGGTGCGCAACCACGAGGAGCAGTACTCCCTCTGGCCCGAGGGCCGGGAGCTGCCGGCCGGCTGGCAGGGCGTCGGCGTGACGGGCGACAAGGCCGCGTGCCTGGCCCGCATCAAGGAGATCTGGACCGATCTGCGTCCGCTCAGCCTGCGCTGAGCCCCGGCCGGTCCGACGCTGTCAGCCCCGACGAGGAGTGGGAAAAGTTCCATGCAGTCAGAACTCTGCCTTCACCAGATATTCGCCCAGCAGGCCGCGCTGCGGCCGGGCGCCCCGGCGGTCTGCGACACCGTCGAGGAGTTGACGTACCGTCAGCTCGACGAGCGGGCCGCCAGGCTGGCGGCGGTGATCCTGCGCGAGGTGGCCGGCCCCGGCGCCCGGGTCGGCCTGCACCTGGCCCGCGGCAACGCGGTGGTGGTCGCGATCCTGGCCACCTTGAAGGCGGGCTGCGCCTATGTGCCGCTCGACCCGGCCTACCCGGCCGAGCGGGTGCAGTACATGGCCGACGACGCCTCGGTCGACCTGGTGCTGACCGACGCGGACCCCGGCGCCGACGGCACCACCGTCCCGGCGGCGAAGCGGGTCGTCACGATCGACCCGGGCCTCTGGGCGGACGACGCACCGCGGGCCGACGAGGTCGAGGTGTCCCCGCAGGCGCCGGCCTACGTCATCTACACCTCGGGCTCCAGCGGCACCCCCAAGGGCGTCGAGGTCTCGCACGCCAACGTGACCGCCCTGCTGGCCGCCTTCGACCAGTTGCTGGAGACCGACAGCAGCGACGTGTGGACGCTCTTCCACTCCTACTGCTTCGACTTCTCCGTCGGGGAGTTGTGGGGCGCCCTCGCCCACGGCGCCAAGCTCGTGGTGGTCCCCGCCCAGGCGGCCCGCTCCCCCGAGGCGATGCTGGACCTGCTCGCCGCCGAGCAGGTGACCGTGCTCAACCAGGTCACCTCGGCCTTCCGCTACCTCTCCCGGGCAGCCACCGCCCCGGGCTCGACCGCCGGTGCCAAGGCGGCCCAGGCGCTGCGCTACGTGATCTTCGGCGGCGAGGTGGCGGACATCGACGCCGTCCGCGAGTGGCGCCAGGTCCTGGGCACGAACACCGCGTTCGTCAACGTGTACGGGATCACCGAGACCACCGTCTTCGCCACCGGCCGGCAGCTGCTGCCCGCCGAGATCGACGTGCCGATCGGCTCCCCCGCCCCCGCGGGGTCCGCCGACCCCGCACTCAACATCGGCCCGCCGCTGGACGGCTTCGAGCTGGCCGTCCTTACGCCCGAAGGCGATCTCACCGAGCCCGGCGAGATCGGCGAGATCTACCTGGCCGGACCGCAGTTGGCGATCGGCTACCTGAACCGGCCGGAGCTCGACGCCGAGCGCTACCCGGTCCTCGCACTGCCGGGCCAGGAGCCCCGCCGCTACTACCGCAGCGGCGACCTGGTCATGCTCCGGGCCGACGGCGCCTTGGAGTACGCCGGCCGTGCGGACGACCAGGTGAAGATCAACGGCTACCGGATCGAGATCGGCGAGGTCGAGACGGCGCTGCGCGCCACCCCCGGCATCGGCGACCTGGTCGTGGTGCCGACCACCAGCCGGGTCGGCGAGAAGATGCTGGTGGCCTTCTACACCGCCCCCGACGGCGGCGCGCCGGATGCCGGCCTGGCCGAGCGGCTGACCGGCCACGCCCGGGCCGCGCTGCCCGCCTTCATGGTGCCCGGACGGTTCGTCCACGTGCCCGAGCTGCCGCTGAGCCCCGCCGGCAAGACCGACAAGCGCGCGCTCGCCGCGCGGCTGCGCTAACCCACGGCCCCCAGGAGGACCCGATGGACCAGTCCGTGCCGACCCCGGCGATCCCTGCGACCCAGCTCCCGCTGTCGGTCAACCAGGAGGCGATGTGGGTGACCTGGCAGCTAGCCCCCGCCCGCTGGGAGCACACCGTCTCGCTCGCCCTGGTGGTCGACGGCGAGTTGGAGCTGCCCCGCCTGCGCCGGGCCGTCGCCCAACTGATGCGACGCCACCCCGAGTTGCGGTCCCGGGTGGCGCGCGGTGCCGAAGGGATGATGTGCCTGGACTGGTCCGGCACCACCGAGGAGACCGTGCCGGTCACCGTGCGCGAGGTGGACACCACGCGCACGGCGGCCCTGGCAGCGGCCCGCGTCCCGTTCGACCTGGCCGCCGGCCCGCTGTCCCGGGTCGAGCTGCTGACCGGGCCCGACTGGACGGTGCTGCTGATCGCGGTGCACCACATCACCGTGGACGGCACCTCGGTCACCGTCCTGCTGGACGAGCTGCGCCGGGCCTACGCGGGCGAGCAGTTGGCGCCGCCGGACGACCTCACGCCGCTGATCGAGCACGCCCGGCGCTCCCGGGCCGCGGCCGACGGGGCGAGCGGCGAGCCGCTGCGGTCGTACTGGCGCGAGGCGCTGGCCGAGCTGTCGGCGCCCCGGCTGCTGCCGGATGCGACGGACCCGGCGGATGCGGCGGACGCGGCGGATGCGATGGACGCGGCGGACGCGGCGGACGCGGCGGACAGCGCGGAGGAGGCCAGCAAGTGGCCCGTCCCCGTCGAACCGGAGTTGGCCGAGCGGGTGCGTGAACTGGCCGTGGAGCTGGGCGTCTCCACCTTCACCGTGCTGCTCGGCGCCTTCTTCGTGACCCTGCACCACCACACCGGCAGCGCCGACCTGATCGTCTCCACGCCCTACCACGGCCGTCCGGACGCGGAGTTGAAGGGGCGGGTCGGCTACTTCGTCAACACGCTGCCGCTCCGGCAGCGCATCCGCCCCGAGGACAGCTATGCGGACCTGCTGCGCGAGCTGCGCGCGACCATCCGCGCGGGCCTGCGCCACGGAGCGCTGCCGCTGCCCGCCATCCTGCGCAGCGCGAACCTGCTCGGTCCGGCCCGCCGGGAGCAGAACCGGCAGGTCGTCTTCCGGCACTGGAACACCCTCGCCGAGGACGGATTCGACGTCAGCGCCTTCGAACTCGTGGGTGACGGGACCCGCTGCTCGGTGTCGATGCTCGACCCGACGACGGTGACCAACTTCCGTCTCACCGTGCTGATGACCGAGGGCAGCGGCGGCCTCCGGATGCACTGGATGAACTCGGACGGCTCGGTCGGCCGCACCACCACCGACACGCTGGCCCGCGACTACCTGACCGTGATCGCCGACCTGGTGGCCGCACCGAACCGCACGCTGGCCGAGGCGCTGGCCCTGCTGCCCGCCGTCAGCCACCCGGGCGTCGCCCCGGCCCTCGCCGCACCGGCCGATCCGGAGCAGCTCGCGACGGTCACCGTCGCGGCGGCGACCATTGCGGAGGTCGGCGCGATCTGGACCGAGGTGCTGCGGGTGCCGGACCTGCTGCCCGCGGACTCGTTCTTCGAGCTGGGCGGCCACTCGCTGATCGCCGCCACCCTGCTGGCCCGGATCAACGAGCGCCTGGGCGTGGAGATCTCGATCCGCGACCTGTTCAGCCACCCCAGGCTCGTCGACATCGCCGGACTCGTCGACCGGCAGCGCGGCGCCGCGCCCTTGGTCACCGTGGTGGAACCCACGCAGGGCGAGGACGAGAGCGGGAGCGAAGGCGAGGAGTGGGGCGAGGTGTTCCCGGCCGCCGGCTTCCAGGAGGGCATCTGGCTGGCCCAGCGGCTGGACCCGAAGCACGCGCGCTACCACATCCCGCTCACCTGGCGCGTGGACGGCGAGTTGGACCCGGAGCGGCTGCGTGCCGCCCTCGCCCTGTTGGTCACCCGGCACGAGATCCTGCGCACCCGCTTCGTCGACCATGACGGCCGCCTCTTCCAGGAGGTCGGCCCGGCCTGGGAACCCGAGGTGGAGGAGGTGGAGTCGAGCACGACGACCGCGGCCGAGCAGCGGAAGTGGCTGCGCGGGTGGTGCGACGGCGCCGCCGACCGCTTCGATGCGGCCGCCGGACGGCTGCTCGCGGCGGGCCTGTTCACGCTGCCCTCCGGCGAGCGGCTGCTCGCCCTGTGCGTCCACCATCTGGTGCTCGACGGCGAATCGGTCCCGCTGCTGCTGCGCGAACTGACCAGCTGCTACCAGCAGGCGGGCGAGGACCGGGCGCAGCCCGCCGAGCCCGTGCAGCGGCGCCAGTACCGGGAGTTGGTCCGCGCCCAGCAGGTCGGCGCGGGACGGGTGCAGGCGACGGCGGACCTGGCGTACTGGGCCGACCAGTTGGCAGGCGCCCCCAGCACGCTCGGGCTGAACGGGGCCGCCACCCTCCCTCCGGGCAGCACCGCCCTGCCGCTCGCGAGCGACCTGGCACAGCGACTGCTCCCGGTGCAACAGCACTGGCGGGCATCGCAGTTCATGGTCAAGGCGACCGCGCTGGCCGCCGCCCTGCACCGCTGGTCGGGGCAGCACGACCTCACCTTCGGCGTGCCGGTGGCCAACCGCGCGGGCGGTGCCTTCGACGAGGTGCTCGGCCCGTGCCTCAACACCGTCGTCCTGCGCTCGCGTTGCACCCCCGGCACCACCCTCGCCGAGCTGCTGCGGGCCACCCGCGAGAGCGCGATCGAGGCCTTCGAGCACCAGAGCGCGCCCTTCGACGAGGTGGTCCGCCGGCTGCGCCCCGCCCGCTCCGCCGGCCGCACCCCGTACGTCGACTGCATGCTCAACAACGTCAGCATCGCCGACTGGTCCGGCACGCTCGGGGCGGCCCGGCTGACCTCGCTCGATCACGACCTGCAGGACGAGACGACCAACAAGTTCGGGCTGACCGTGACCTTCAACGCACGCGAGGAGGGGCGGCTGCTGGGCACCCTCGCCTACCGCAGCGGCATCCTCGCGGCCGAGGCCGCGGGGCAGCTGGCCGCAGAGGTGGCCGGCCTGCTGAACCACTTCCAGCAGCTCGCCGACCAACCGGTCCTCTCCCTCGACCCGACCGGGAACACCGGCCCGACCAAGACCACCGAAACGAGCTGAATCCCCCATGCGAAACTTCCGCTTCGGCGTCAACCTGGTCCCCTCGGGCGGGGCCGGCCAGTGGTCGGAGAGCTGCCGCACCGCCGAGCGCCTCGGCTACGACGTGATCGCCGTCCCCGACCACCTCGGCGTGCAGTCCCCGTTCCTCGCCATGGTGGCGGCGGCCGCGGCCACTGAGCGGGTACGGCTGACCACCTTCGTGCTCAACAGCGCCTTCTGGAACCCGGTGCTGCTGGCCCGCGACCTGCTGACCGCGCACGAGCTGACCGGGGGCCGGGTGGAGGCCGGGCTCGGCACCGGCTACGTGAAGGCCGAGTTCGAGCTGGCCGGCCTGGACTGGGGCACCGCGGGCAGCCGCGTCGGGCAGCTGGCCGAGACCGCCGCCGCACTGCGCGGCCTGCTGGCGGAGCCGCGCGCGATCGGCTTCGCCCGGCCCGCCCAGGCGCCGCCACTGCTGATCGGCGGCAACGGCGACCGGGTGCTGCGGCTGGCCGCCCGGCAGGCGGACATCGTCTCGTTCAGCGGCGCCGTGCTGGCCACCGGTTCGAACCGCGGCACCCTGCAGATGATCGACGCCGAGGCGATGGACGAGCGGGTGGCGTTCTTCGCTGCGGCTGCCGGTCCGCGCGACGCGCAGGTGGAGCGCAACGTCTTCGTCCAGACCGTCCTGGTGACCGACGACCGCCGCGCCGCCGCGACGACCGCCCGCCGCCGCCTGCCGTACCTCGGCACCGAGCAGATCCTGCGGGCCCCCACGCTGCTGATCGGCACCGCGGAGGAGATCGCGGCCGACCTGCTGGCCCGCCGCGAGCGCTACGGCTTCTCCTACGTCAGCGTGCAGGAGCGCGACATGGCCGCCTTCGCGCCGGTCATCGCGCTGCTGGCAGGACGCTGACGGTCGCCCCCGGCGACCGGTCGCGCACAGTCCGTGACGTTTCGCCGCACGGACACCGGTATTTTGCCCGCTGCCCCGCCCGTCCCGGCTCTCGGCGTGCCGGGACGGGTCAGGTGTTCCAGCCTGGAACAGGCAGGCAGAACAGGAATCCGGCCGGCGCCGGAGGGAGTGGTGCACAGATGGGACGCGAGGACGACCGCGCCATGGGCGATGACGTGTACCAGCCCGATGGCAGCGAGGTGACCGACGACACGGGCATTCTCGACCCCGAGGACACCCTCAGTGCCCGCGAGGCCGATCCGTACGACGAGGGCTGGTCGCCGCCCGAGCGGCCCCTGGCCGTCGAGCAGATCGGCACCACGGCCCAGGAACAGGTGGACGGCGAGTCACTGGACCAGCGCCTGGCCAAGGAGCTGCCCGACCCGGCCCTGCAGCCGCCCGGTGAGGAGACGGACGGCATCGGTGACGCCTCCGACACCGACGGTGAGCCGGTGGACGGCGAAGTCGGCGACCTGCGGGCCGGGCGGCTGGTCACGTCGGAGCTGGGCGTGAACCACCTGCTCGCCCAGGACGTGGGGATCGACGGGGCGGCGGCCTCGGCGGAGGAGGCCGCGATGCACGTCATCGCGGAGGAGAGCGACAGCGTGCTGTAGGGCCCGCCCGCGCAGCACCGCAGGGCCCCTCCCAAGGACGCCGTCACTCGGGCTCCCGAGGACGCCCGTCACCCGGCCCCCGAGGACGCCTGTCACCCGTTCGGCCTGCCGCCGCCCGCGCGCTGTGGAAGGATCTGCGCTGCGCGCCACGGGCCCACCGCCCCCGGGCCGCACCCGTCCCGGGAACGGAGAGCCCATGCGGTTGGAGGGTCCATGCGGGTAGCCCTGTTCATCACCTGCTTCAACGACACGCTCTTCCCCGAGACCGGCAAGGCCGTGCTGCGGCTGCTGGAGCGGCTCGGCCACCAGGTGGACTTCCCGCTCGGCCAGACCTGTTGCGGGCAGCCGCAGTTCAACACCGGCTACCGCGCCGAGGCACGACCACTGGTCCGCCGCTTCGCCGAGGCCTTCGCCGGCTACGAGGCCGTGGTCACGCCGTCCGGCTCCTGCGCCGCGATGGTGCGCGAGCACCACCCGCTGCTCGCCGCCGACGACCCGGGCCTGCGCCGGGCGGTGGCACAGGTGGCGCCGAAGGTCCACGAGCTGTCGGAGTTCCTGGTGGACGTGCTCGGCGTCACCGACGTCGGCGCCTCCTACCCGCACCGGGTCACCTACCACCCCACCTGCCACTCGCTGCGGCTGCTGCGGGTCGGCGAGCGTCCGCTGCGGCTGCTGCGCGCGGTCAAGGGCATCGAGCTGGTGGAACTGCCCGCCGCCACGGAGTGCTGCGGTTTCGGCGGCACCTTCGCGGTGAAGAACCCCGACGTCTCCGCCGCGATGCTGGCCGACAAGATGCGTCACGTGCTGGACACCCGGGCCGAGGTGCTGACCGCCGGCGACAACTCCTGCCTGCTGCACATCGGCGGCGGCCTGGGCCGGCTGCGCACGGGCGTGCGCACCGTGCACCTGGCCGAGATCCTGGCCGCCACCGAGGAGGATCCGCGATGAGCGGGGGATCAGGACTGGTCTGGCTCGGCACCCCCGCCTTCCCCCGGGCGGCCCGGACGGCGCTCGCCGACACCCGGATGCGGCGCAACCTGCGCAAGGCCACCGGCACCATCCGCGACAAGCGCCTGCGGGTGGCCGCCGAACTCGACGACTGGGAGCAGCTGCGGGACAGCGCCGCCGCGCTCAAGCTCCGCACGCTGCGCCATCTCCCCCGCTACCTCGAACAGTTGGAGGCATCGGTCAGCGCCGCCGGCGGCACCGTGCACTGGGCGGCCGACGCCGCCGAGGCCAACCGGATCGTCACCGAACTGGTCCTGGCCACCGGCGAGCGCGAGGTGGTCAAGGTCAAGTCGATGGCCACCCAGGAGATCGGCCTCAACGAGGCGCTCGCCGCCCGGGGCATCACCGCGCACGAGACCGATCTCGCCGAGCTGATCGTCCAGTTGGCCGACGACCGGCCCTCGCACATCCTGGTGCCCGCGATCCACCTGGGCCGCGCCGAGATCCGCGAGGTCTTCCGCACCAGGATGCCGGACGCACCCGCCGACCTGACCGACGACCCCCGCGCGCTCGCCGAAGCCGCCCGCCGGCACCTGCGCGAACGGTTCCTGCGCGCCAAGGTCGCCGTCTCGGGCGCCAACTTCGCGGTGGCCGAGACCGGCACGGTGCTGGTGGTGGAGTCCGAGGGCAACGGACGGATGTGCCTGACGCTGCCCGAGACGCTGATCACCGTGATGGGCATCGAGAAGGTGGTGCCCGCCTTCGGCGACCTGGAGGTCTTCCTCCAACTGCTGCCCCGCTCCGCGACCGGCGAGCGGATGAACCCCTACACCTCGGCCTGGACCGGCGTGCACGAGGGTGACGGACCGTCGGCGTTCCACCTGGTGCTGCTGGACAACGGCCGCACCGCCACGCTGGCCGACCAGGTGGGCCGCCAGGCGCTCGGCTGCATCCGCTGCTCGGCCTGCCTCAACGTCTGCCCGGTCTACGAGCGCACCGGCGGCCACGCCTACGGCTCGGTCTACCCCGGGCCGATCGGCGCCATCCTGACCCCGCAGCTGGCCGGCCCCGGCCACGCGGACTCGCTGCCCTTCGCCTCCACCCTGTGCGGCGCCTGCTACGACGCCTGCCCCGTGAAGATCGACATCCCCGAGGTGCTGGTCCACCTGCGGGCCAGGGTGGTGGACGCCGAACGCGGACGGACGGTGCCGACCATGGAGTCGCTGCTGATGCGCGCGGCCACCGAGGTGCTCTCCTCCCCCGAACGCCTGAGCCTGGCCCAGAAGGCCGGTGCGGCGGGCGGACGGCTGCTCGGGCGGCGGGGCCGGATCGGCCGCCTGCCCGGACCGCTGCACGCCTGGTCCGACACCCGCGACCTGCCGGTGCCGCCGGCCGAGTCCTTCCGCGCCTGGTGGCAGCGGACCCGACCGGAGGAGGAGAGCGCTCAGTGAGCAGCCGAGAGACCGTCCTGGCCCGGATCCGCGCCGCCCTCGCGGACGTGCCCGCCGAGGAGCGGCCCGAGGACGTCCCCGTCCCGCGCGGGTACCGGCGCAGCCACGCCGGAGCGGATGTGGTCGGCCGGTTCGCCGAGCGGGTGGCCGACTACCGGGCGACGGTGCGGCGGGTGGACACCGAGCGCGAGGTACCGGCCGCGCTGGCCGAGGCGCTGACCGCCCGGGGCGCGGCGAACGTGGTGATCCCGGCGGGCTTCCCGGCGCACTGGCGGCCGGCCGGTGCGTTCGCCGTGCTCTTCGACCCGCCCGAGCTGACGCTGCGTCAACTCGACGCCGCCGACGCCGTCCTCTCCACCGCGGCCGTCGGCATCGCGGAGACCGGCACCCTGGTCCTGGACGGCGGCCCCGGCCAGGGCCGGCGCGCGCTGACCCTGGTGCCCGACTACCACCTGTGCGTGCTGCGCGCCGAACAGATCGCCGGCGACCTGCCCGAGGCACTCGAACGGCTGGACCCCGGGCGCCCGTTGACCTTCGTCTCCGGCCCCTCGGCCACCAGCGACATCGAACTCGACCGCGTGGAGGGCGTCCACGGCCCCCGCACCCTGGAGGTGCTGCTGGTCGGCGGGGCGTAAATAGCGTTGCACGCCGCTCGAAGCCGCTGGTAGAACAGGCGACCTGCATCCCCCACCCGAGGAGGGTTCCCGTTCCCCAGGACCTGATCCTGCGCCCGATCGCCGGGCCGCAGGAGGTCGAGCTGTTCAACCGGCTCCCCTATGTCTTCAACCACGAGATCGCCCAGGACCTCGCCGACGGCCACCGCCGCCGTGAATGGCTGTGGGTCGCCCTGCGGGGCGGGCAGGTGCTCGCCCGCATCGGCTGGTGGTGCCGCGGCAGCCAGGACGACGCGCCGTTCCTGCTCGACATCCTCGACTACGCCGAAGGCGAGCAGGACACCGGCCGGCTGCTGTTCGAGACCGCCCGGGCCGCCGTCCTCCCCGAGGGCACCGCCCAGGTCAACTACACCCGCTTCGCCCCCGCCGACTGGCGCACCGACCCGGTGGCCCGACGCGTCGTCGAGGGCCGGACGGCGATCGTGGCGGGCGGCGGCGCGAGGCCCTTCGTCGAGCGGCTGCGCTTCGAGTGGCGTCCCGGCACACCGGTGCCCGCCCCCAGTGGGCGGCTGTCCTTCCGTCCGTTCGAGGACACCGAGGAACTCCTCACGGTGATGACCGAGGTGCTGGCGGGCACCCTGGACGCGTACAGCCTGCTGGACCTGAGGACCATGACACCCCGCCAGGCGGCCGAGGCCCACTACGAGGACGAGCTGGCCCGGTACACCAGCCCGCGCGAGTGGTGGCGCCTGGCCACGCTCGCGGACGGCGAGCCCGTCGGCTTCGTGCTCCCCTCCCAGGGCGGCTACCACCCGATCATCGCCTACGTCGGCGTCCGCCCCGCCCACCGCGGCCGCGGCTGCATCGACGAGCTGCTGGCCGAGGGCACCCGCGTCCTGGCCGCCGCCGACGCTCCCCGCATCCGGGCCACCACGGACGTCGGCAACCAGCCGATGGCCGAGGCCTTCCTGCGCGCCGGGTACGCCAACTACGAGCGCGAGATCCATCTGACCTGGGACTGACAGACAGAGTCTTCGCACGACTGACCCCCATCATCGCGTGTCGCTGCTGGGGTGTATGAAAGTCACGTCACATTCACACGAGGGGGAATTCCTGACATGCGCAACAGCATGCTCAAGCGCGCCGCCGCGCTCCTGATCGGTACGGCCGCAGTCGTCGGCACGGCGCCCGCCGCCTTCGCGGACGCGCCGCAGCAGCCGACCGTCTCCGCGCCCGCCCCGATCCACCGGACGATGCCGCACTCGCACGCGGTCTCCCGGTTGGCGAAGTCCGCGCAGTCGGCGCAGTCGGCCGCGGCCGCAGCGCCCAACGTGCTGCAGCCGGGCCAGACGCTGGAGCCGGGCCAGAGCCTGACCGACAACGACACCACCCTGGTGATGCAGCCCGACGGCAACCTGGTGCTCTACCTGGTCGCCCCGAACGGTCGCCAGCAGGCGGCGCTCTGGTCCTCCAAGACCTGGGGCAACAACGGCGCTTACGCGCTCATGCAGACGGACGGCAACCTGGTCGTCTACCGCCAGGGCAAGACCGACACGGCCGACGCCCTGTGGAGCTCCTGGACCTGGGGTCACAACGGCGCGTACACCGTCCTGGTGGACGGCGACCTGATGCTCGGCACCGACTCCGCCGACCAGCCGCTCTGGCAGACCAGCACCGGCTTCATCCCGACCCAGGTGAACGGCTCCTACACCGACACCCCGTCGGACACCCTCGCCTCCGGCCAGGGCCTGGCGGCCAACACCTGGGTGGAGTCGGCCAGCACCTGGCTGTTCATGCAGCCCGACGGCAACCTGGTGCTCTACCGCAAGCACGACGGTGCCGCCCTGTGGAGCAGCGGCACCTGGAACCACCCGGGCCTGGTCACCGTGATGGCCACCAACGGTGTGCTGGCCGTGGCGGACAACAACCAGGTCCTGTGGAACAACGGGACCTGGAACAACCCCGGCGCCTACGCGAAGGTGCAGTCCGACGGCAACTTCGTCGTCTACAGCCAGGGCCGCAACGACCCGGCCGGCGCGCTGTGGAGCTCCAACACCTACGGCACGGGCTGGCAGTAACAGCCGCGCGGGGCGCAGCGGCGGTACCCACCGCCGCTGCGCCCCGTCGTCGTCGGCAGTGTCAGTGCCGGCCGGTACAACTGCCGCATGGCACTCCACTGGAAGCTGGTCATCGACACTCAGAACGCCCCGGCGCTCGCGGACTTCTGGGCCGCCGCCCTGGAATACACCGTGGAGGACCCGAGCCCGCTCGTCGAGCGCCTGCTCGCCGCCGGGCAGATCGGCGACGACGCGGTCGCCGAGCACCACGGCCGCCGCATCTTCCGCGGCCACGCCGCCATCCGCCACCCCGCGGACCCGTTCGACGACCTGAGCGGCACCGGCCACGGCCGTCGCCTGCTCTTCCAGGACGTCCCCGAGCCCAAGCCCGGCAAGAACCGCCTCCACCTCGACATCCACGCCGGCCCCGGCGGCCTGGAGCCCCTGGCGGCCCGCCTGGAGTCCCTCGGCGCCACCCGCCTCCGCGAGGTCGACCGGGGCCCGGCCGGCCACTGGTGGATCATGCTCGACCCGGAGGGCAACGAGTTCTGCGCCGCGGGGTGATGGCGAGCTCGACCCCGCACCAGGAGCAGGCCCCGGCGCGTCAGGACGCGGCGGACCGCGGCCAGGCTCCCCGTTCGGAGAGGTGGAGCACGAGGGCGGCGATGTTCCAGGCGTCGTCCTCGCCGCGGTGGTGGCGGCCTTCGAGGCGCAGCCCCGCGAGGTTCAGGGCGTGCGCCATGCCGGGGCGCTTGCGCAGGCCGTGTGCCTCGGTGAAGGCGGCCTTGGCGTTGGTGTGGTGCCGACCGAAGGGATAGGGCGTGCCGGTGGACTCGCACTGCCGGGTGAACTGGTGGCGGTCGTAGTCGCCCCAACTGGCCCACGGGCAGGCCCCGGCATGGTGATCGGCCGCCAGCAGGCGGCACGCCTCGGCGAAGGCGACCCCGCCGTCGACCTCGTGCTGGGTGAGGCCGGTCAGCTCCGTGCAGAACTCGCTGACCGTGGACCGGGCTGGACGCACCAGGATCCGGTGGCGGGCGAGGCGCTCGCCGGCGTCCAGGTCGACGACGGTCAGCCCGATCTCGATGATCTCGCTGACCGCGCCCGGCGGTTGGTCGCCGTCCCAGCAGGTCGCTTCGACGTCCACGACGTTCAGGAGGCGCGCGGCGCCGATGCTGTCCATGGCGGGAAGCGTAGGAGGAGCGGCGCACCGGGGCACCTGGTTTTGCCGGCCGGACGCACCCGCACGGGCGGACCTGGTCGCCGGCCCGGCCGCACCGCGTCGGGCCATCGGCCCGTCGGTCCACGGTGCGCGGCGCACGGACTGACAGACTCGGTGCCGCACGCACAGGTCCGGGCGGGCGCGCCGCCGGTGCGCGGGCCCCGGGGAAGGAGGCCGTGGACGATGGCCCAGTTGCTCTCCGTCAACGTCGGCATGCCGAAGGACGTCTCCTGGCATGACCGGACCGTGCACACCGGCATCTGGAAGACCCCGGTCGACGGACCGGTGACGGCCCGCCGGCTCAACCTCGACGGCGACGGCCAGGGCGACCTCGCCGGTCACGGGGGCGAACAGCGCGCCGTGCTGGTCTACCAGGCCGAATCCATCGCGTACTGGCGCGAGCAGCTGGGCAGCGACGGATCGGGGGCGGGCGGTGCGGCCCAGGACTTCGGCTTCGGTGTCTTCGGCGAGAACTTCACCGTCGACGGCCTCCCCGACGACGAGGTCTGCATCGGCGACCGGTACCGCATCGGCCAGGCCGAGTTCGAGGTCACCCAGCCCCGGGTGACCTGTTACCGGCTCGGTCTGCGCCTCGACGCCCCGACCCTGCCCGCCCTGCTCGTCGAGCACGGCCGGCCCGGGTTCTACCTGCGCGTGATCACCGAGGGGCAGGTGCGGGCGGGGGACGCGATCACCCGCACCCGGCGCGGCCCGCACGCGTTGACCGTCGCCCGGATCGACGCGCTGCTGTACCTACCGAACCGCGACCGCCGCCTGCTCGAAGCGGCCGTGGACATCCCGGCGCTCAGCCCCGGCTGGCGCCAGTCGTTCCAGGACCTGCTGGCGGGGAGCACCGGCACAACCGGGGCGACCGGGGCCGCGCCGGCCTGGAGCGGCTTCCGCCCGCTGTGCGTGGCGGCCGTGGTTCCCGAGAGCTCGACCATCACCTCCCTCCACCTCGCGGCGCCCGACCGGGCGGCGCTGCCGCCCGCGCTGCCCGGCCAGTACCTCACCGTGCGCGTCCCCGGGCCGGACGGTGCGCCGGCGGTCCGCAGCTACTCGCTCTCCTCGGCGCCCGGCAGCGACCGGTACCGCATCAGCGTCAAGCGCGAGGGCGCGGTCAGCGCCTTTCTGAGCACCCGGGTACGCGCGGGCATGAGCATCGAAGTCGCCGCACCACGCGGCGAGTTCGTGCTCGCGCCCGGCACGGGGCCGGTGCTGCTGATCTCCGCGGGCGTCGGCGTCACACCGGTGCTCGCGATGCTCCACCAGCTCGCCGCCGAACACGGCGGCGGCGGATCCGGCGGGCGCGAGGTCTGGTGGCTGCACACCGCACGTGACGCGGCGCAGCAGGCGTTCGCGCGCGAGGCGCACGCGCTGCTGAACGGGATGCCGGCTGCGCGCGAACTCGTCTTCCACACCGCACCGGCGGACCCGGCCGAGCCCTCACCGGTCCCGGTCAGCCACGCCCGCCTCACCGCGCGGGTCCTCGCGGAGCTCGGCCTGCCGAGCGGGGCCTCGGCCTACCTCTGCGGGCCCGAGCGGTTCATGGCCGACACCACCAAGGCGCTGGTCGACCTCGGTCTCGACGCGCGCCGCGTGCACACCGAGCTGTTCGGCACGCTCGCTCCCGTCAACCCGGGCATGCGTCCGGCCGCGCAGGTCCCGCCGCACCCGCCGGCCGGCGAGCCCGGCACCGGGCCGCTGGTCACCTTCGCCCGCAGCGGCCTGAGCGCGCGGTGGAACCCGGCCACGACGACCTCCCTGCTCGAACTCGCGGAGGCGTGCGACGTGCCGACCCGCTGGTCCTGCCGCACCGGTGTCTGCCACACCTGCGTCACCGAGGTGCTGTCCGGTCGGAGCGCCTACCGGCCCGAGCCGCTGGAGCTCCCGGCCACCGGCACCCTGCTCATCTGCTGTTCGCGTCCCGCCTCGGACCTGGTGCTGGACCTGTGACCGGACCGGCAGGTGTGACGGACCGGCCGCGCGTCACCCCCGGCGGGCCAGGGTGATGATCTCCCGGCTGGCTGCGTCGATCGGCCCGCCCTCCCAGTCCCCGTACTGCGCCTCGATCGCGAAGCCGGCCTCGGTCAGGAACCCGCCCAGCGCTTCGACGTCGAGGAACCGCAGGCTATCGTGCAGTTCGCGCAGCACCGTGCCGTCCGGTTCGGCCACCGTTCCGTGGAAGGCGACCACGTCCCCGGTCACCGAGTCGACGTCGTGCCAGTAGCGCAGGTGCCGGCCGCTCTCGGTGACGACGTCGGCGATGTCCTCCGGGTTTGCCGAGGTCCAGCCCTCCCAGGCCCGGGCCTGCGGGTGCCGGGTCTCGAAGGCGAAGCAGCCGTCAGGGCGCAGGGCGGCGTGGATCGCGGCGAGCGAGGTGCGCAGCTCGTCGTCGGTGAGCAGGTTCTGGAAGGCGTGGCCGGTCATCACGGCGAGGTCGAAACCGGTGCCGCTGCTCGCCTCGGCCGCGGTGCCCTCGACCCACTCGATGTCGCCGCGGCGGCGGGCGCGGTCCAGCGCGGCGCGGTCCGGGTCGAGGCCGACGAGGCGGCCGCGGTGGCCGTGGTCGCGGGCGACGTGCAGCATCGCGCCGGTGCCGCAGCCGACGTCCAGGACCGAGTCCGCGGCCATGATCAGCGGGAAGTAGAAGCGGTCCCCGGGCCGCCGGTCCGGATCCCAGGGGTTCAACAGGTCGTACAGCGCGGCGACTTCGGCATCCGAGAACATGGCGACAGTGTCCGCCGCCGACTGCGTGACAGCAACCGGTTCAGGGCGGACGGCAGGTGTCGCGGATCGCATCGACCCGGTGTCGCAACGGACGGGAGCCCCTCCCCCCGCACGTGCCCTTTCGGGCACTCCTCATACTCGTCAAATTTGAACAACCACCAACAACGTGATCTGATAACCCCGCCAGGCGCCACGAGGGGGATTCGATGAGCCTGTCCGCATCGTCTCCAGTCGTGCCGCCAACCGTGGCCGTGGGGGAAACGGACATCCTGCGCAGGTGCGCGGATCGGGCCGGGGGCGCTGCTCAGAGCGCGAACTCCACACCCTCGGAGGTCACGGGCCTTGACGTCCAGCCAGCTGCGGGAGCCGCCCCGCCACTCCCGCCTTTGTCTTGAATTTCGTGGGGAACCGCTCGCGGGTCGTCGTCGTCCTACCGCCAGAATGCTTGACGTGACGTCAGGTCTACGCCCGTAGGTCCCGCCCGGTGCGGGAGACGACGACGCAGCCCTGACCCCGTGGCGCCGGCGGCGTCGGCCCACCCCGGCCCACGCACGTCGAGCCCCGACCCCGAAGGCCCCGCTGACCGCTGGTCAGCCCAACCAGGTGAGTGACAGGAGAGGATCCGCATGTCGGAGATCGACGGATCAGCCAGCACCGGCACAGCCGACGCCGGATCGGTCGGCACCGGAGCGGTCGGCACGGTCGATGCCGGCCTTCGGCTGACCGGCGCAGGCGCCGACCACCTGCCGGGTGGCGCCACCGAGGTGTTCCTCGGCCTGGACGGCGCGTTCCGCGTGACCGCCGGGGCCCTGGTCCGCACGGGCACCACCGACACCGCGTTCCTGCGCCGGGTCGCCACCGAGCTGCGCGCCGCACCCGCCGGCGCACCGGCGGGTGCGGCCCCGGCCGGTGCCGCGGCACGCGGCCTGACCACCACCGGCATCCCCGGGAACGCCGACGCGGTGTGGCGCGACGGCACCGCCCACCCGGTGCCCGCGTTCGCCGCGCTGCTCGACGCGCTGGCCGCCCGGGTGCTGCGGCCGGCCGACCCGGCGGCGCTGCCCGCCGCCCTGCTGCGCCTCGACCCGGTCGGGGCGTCGGCCGACGCCGGCCGGGCGGTGGCCGCGATCGGCGTCGTGCGCGGTCGCGCGGCCTACGCGCTGGCCGAGCAGGACGGTTCGTTCGGCCTCACCGCCCTGGACGACGCCCAGCCGCTGGGCGGCTCGGGCCCGGATGCGGGGCTGCTGCCGACCGCGGTGGCGCTCGGTGCCACGGCCGGCCGCGAGCTGTTCGCGGTCGGCGGTGCGGACGGCGCGGTGCAGGTCTGGGACGCCGTCTCGGGCGCGGTGCTGCACGGGACTTCGGGCGGCGAGGGCGCGCAGGCCGTGGCGGTGGGCCTGGTCCAGGACGTGCCGCTGGCCTTCTCCGGCGGCGCCGACGGGGGTGACGTGCGGGCGATGCGCGCCGACACCGGCCAGGCGCTCGGCACCCTCTCGGTCAACGGGAACGGCGCCGACGTGCTGTGCGCCGCCCGCTGCGCCGACCTCGACCTGCTGGCGGCGGCGGGCCAGGACGGCGTGATCCGGGTCTGGAACGTGGCCTCCGGGACGCAACTGCACCTGCTGGTCGGACACGTCGGACCGGTGGCCGCGCTCGCGGTGCTGAGCCTGGGCGACCAGGCGGTGCTGGCCTCGGGCGGGGCGGACCGGCGGATCCGGCTCTGGGACCTGGCGACCGGCGAGCCGGTGGCCGAGCTCGACGGCCACACCGCGACCGTCACCGGGCTCGCCTTCACCGAGCTGGCGGACCGTCCGGTGCTGGCCTCCTGCGCGCTGGACGGCACGGTCCGCACCTGGGACGTGCGCCGGGCCGAAGCCCTGCACGGCTGGCCGGTGGGCGAGGAGTGGCTGACCGGCATCGTCGCCGTCGCCTCGGGCGCCGGCCCGGTGCTGGTGGTCGGGCAGCAGAACGGCCGGCTCTCGCGCTGGGTCGCGGCGACCGGCTCGACGCTGGGCGAGTTCACCGTCCCGGGCGCGGCGGCCCACCCGGTCACCGCGCTGGCGGGTGGTGAGCTGACCGGCCGTCCGGTGCTGGCGGTGGGGTACGGCGACGGCACGCTGCGGCTGTGGGAGGCGGGGATCGGCGTGGAGCTCTACGCGCTCGCCCCGGACGGCGGCCCGATCACCTCGCTGGCGATCGGTCAGGACGGCCCCGACGGAGCGGTGCTGGTCTGCGGCACGGCCGCCGGCGCCGTCCGCAGCCACGCGCTGACCAACGGCGCACCGCTCCCCGTGCCCGCGCCGCACGCGGGCCCCGTCACCGGGCTCGCCTTCCGCACCGGCGGCGGCGAAGCCACGGCGCTGGTCTCGGCGGGCGCCGACGGCACCCTGCGGGTCCGGTCGGCGCTCGACGGGACGCCACTGCTCCAGGTGGCCACCGGCCAGGACGGCATCACCGCGCTGGCCGCCGGAGAGGCCGACGGCCACCTGCTGCTGGCGACCGCGGGCCGGGACCGGACGGTGCGGCTCTGGCACGGCGTCAGCGGGCAGGCGGGCCCGGTCTGCGAGGGCCTGGGCGCAGCCGCCGAGACCGTCACATTCGGGGTCTTCGGCGGGCGTCCGGTGGTGATCGCGGGCGGTGCCGACGGGTCGGTGCTGGTCTGGGCGGTGCACGACGGGAGCCGGATCGCCTCGCTCACCGGCGGTGCGTCCTCGGTGCGCACGCTGGTCGCGCAGGACCTCGACGGTGAGACGCTGCTGGCGGCCGGCGACGAGCAGGGCACGCTGCGGCTCTGGCACCTGCCGAGCGGCACCCTGCTCAACGAGGCGGGCCTGGCCCAGGCCGCGCTCGCCATCAGCTTCGCGGACACCGGTCTCACGGTGGTCGGCCCGGGCGGGGTCACCACGCTCTGACCTCCGGGCCGGCGCGGCGCGTCGGCACCCGGAGGTCCGCTCCGTCATCTCTGTCGTCCCGGCTGTCCGCAGCCGACTCTAGGAAAACCCGCGGGGGAATCGATGGCTGGTACCGGCGTACAGATCGACCTGGACACGGTCGAGGCGACCGCGAAGAAGATCCACGGCCTGCTGGACGAGCTGACCACGGCCACGGCGAAGCTGAATGCGGTGATCCAGCAGGTCCAGCCGTCGGTGTACGGCACCGACGCGCTCGGCAAGGCGCTGACCGGCGGCAGTTCCTCGGTCGGCGGCCTCGCCGACCACCAGAAGCAGGTGCTGGCCGGTATCCAGGACTACCTGACGAACTCCACCTCGATGGCGCAGAACCTCACCCTGATGTGCCAGCGCCACCGCACGAACGACGGCGAGCAGGCCGCCAACCTGAAGGGCATCGGCACCAACGGCGACACCACCTCGCCCACGCTGCCGGACCGGGGTCCGGACACGACCGACCCGACGCCGACCCCCACGGACGACCCGTCCCAGGGCACGGCCTACCAGGACGACCCGACCAAGGATCCGACGTACAAGGATCCGACCGCGCCGACCCTGCCCGACGACAGCACGACGAAGAAGTACCCCGTCAACAACGTCGGCGCCCACCCTGGTGCCGGCGGGCACCAGCTGATCTGAGCAGGACCACCAGCCGAGCCGGGCGTGCCCCGGCCCGGTGCCACCGTGGCTCGCCGCCGCACGCCCGTTCACCCGTCCTGGCTTTCACCCGTCCTGCCAAGCCCGACCGTCCCGTCGAGGAGAGTGCGTCGCCGTGATCGAACTGCCCGATGATCTCGCCGAGGTCCTGAAGACCGTCCAGAGCAACAAGGACGGTTCGAGCATCGTCTTCCCGGACGCGGACGAGGACCTGATCGGCCAGCTCGCGCAGGCCTGGGACACCTGGAAGTCCGTGGCCGAGAGCCACATCCCGGCCATCGTCAGCAGCGCCGCGCAGGCCTCCTCGGCGATGTCGGGCGAGGCGGCGGACACCTTCCAGGACTACCTGCGCAAGTACGGCAGCGGCGAGGACTCGCACGCGGCGACCACCCTGGCGGCCGGCCGGGCGATCGGCGACTCGCTGCACTCGGCGAGCACCGCCGTCGCGCACACCAAGACCGAGATGATCCGCGAACTCCAGTACACCAAGGAGTGGATCGCCAACAACCCGGCCGGGAAGCACGACGACATCGCGCAGTCGGACGGCGTCAAGAAGGCCGCCGACCTCTACAACTCCTACATCGGCCAGGTCGGCACCAACGTCAACACGATGCTGCGTCAGAACAGCGGCTTCGTGGAGGCGATGACCGGTGCGGGCGCGGTCTGCAAGCTGCCCGGCGGCAGCGGCACCTCCGGCGGTTCGGGGATCAACCCCGTCACCGGCCTGCCGGACGGGACGACCTCGGGCCCGCCGCTGCCCACCGGCGTCGACGCGCTGGGGCCCGACGGCCAGTTGCTGCCCACCCAGGTCGACGCGCTGAAGCTGCCGGACGGCACGTCCCCCGGCGGCCCGGACGGCACGGGGGGCACAGGGGTCACTCCGTTCAGTCTCCCCACCGGCGGTCCGGGCGGCAGCGGCACCTCCGGCGGCCCCGGCTCGACGCAGGCGCCGCTGCCGTTCCAGATGCCCGACGCCACGATGCCGTCCCTGCAGTCGAAGGACGGCACCTCACCGTCGTTCAGCCTGCCGGGCACCGGACAGCTGAAGCCGTTCATGACGGACACCAGCACCGCCCCCACCTCGCCCATGAGCAAGGACGGCATGCCGGTCTTCCAGCCGCTGTCGACCAGTGCCCCGAAGCTGGACCTGGCCGGGCTGGACGGATCGCCGTGCACCACCCCCAAGATCTACTCCACCGGAAGCACCGGCACCTCGGGGCTGAGCCCCTGGCAGGGCGGGTCGCCCACGCTGCCCTCGTTCACCGGGCGCGACGCCGCCAACACCGGTAACTCCGGCTCCACCGGCGGGCCGTTGACCGGTCTCGACTTCCCCGCGCCGATCAGCACGACCGGCGGTCCCGACGGTGTCAGCGGGACGAAGATCCCCTTCAGCCTCCCCACGCCCGACGGCACCGACAAGCTCGGCTCGCTCTCGCTCGCCGGACTGGGCGACGGCACGGGCAGCGGGGGCGGCGGGGGCGGTTTCGGCGGCGGTGGCGGTGGCGGCGCAGGCGGCGGGGTCGGCAGCCTGGGGCTCGGCGGTTCGGGCCTCGGTGGGAGTGGCGGCAGTGGCAGTGGCAGCGGCCTGAACCTGGGCGACGTGAGTGGCAGCGGCGTGGGCGGGGCCAACCTCGCGGGGGCGGCCGGCAGCGCGGCCCTGGGCAGCTCCGTCGCGAGTGAGCTCGGCACGGCCGAGTCCACCGCCGCCTCCCTCGGCTCACAGGCGGCACGGGCCGCCGGCGGGGTCGGCGGGGCCGGCAGCACCAGCCGCAGCGCGACGCCCGTCGCGGGCGGGGCCGGCGCGCTCGGGGGCCGTGGCGGCGGTGGCGCGGGCAGGGCGGAGCGCAAGGGCAAGTCCAAGTACGTCCGACCGACCCGCTTCGGTGCCGAGATCGCGGACGAGGAGGACGAGGCAGCGCTGACCGACCGGGGCATCGTCGGGGTGGCCGGCGAGGGGCGGCAGGGCGACCGTTCCTGGCAGCGCCTGCGCCGCAACTGGCTCGACGGCGCCCGCACCGAAGGCGGTGCGACGGTCGAGGACGGCGCCGTGGAGCCGACCGCCGGGCCGCAGACCAGCGAGGAAAAGCACACCCTGGCCACGCAGTTGACCAGCGCGATCCTGGGCACCGACCCCGACGCGGCCCCGGTGGGCGGGGACGGTGCGGCCCTGGTGGGCGGCGCGGCGCCGGCCCACGAGGCGTCGGCACACGAGGCGCGGGTCCACGGGGAGGCGGCGGATCGGCCGGCGGCCGAGGCGGCACCCTCGGAGCCGGACTCCTACCTCGACCGGGCCAAGAGTGCCGCCACCCGTCGCGGCCACCCGGACGCTCCCGAGTCCGCCGCGCCGGCCGCAGCCCCCAAGAAGGCCCCGCTGCTGGAGGAGGGCGGCTACCAGGTGCCCAGCCCCTTCCTGCGGGCGGCGCTCGCCAAGCTCGCCGACGCCGGGGCGCTCGAAGGCGCCGGAGCGGCTTAGGTGCCTGCGAGCCCCGCCCGCTTCATGGGGCGGGGCTCGCAGGCACCGGACGGACCCACCGACCACGTTGACCAAATGATTCGGAAGCCCCATGGATGACGACTCCCGCACCGTCGCGGACACCATGACGCCGTACTCCGCCGACGCATCCGGCGGTGGGACCAGCACGACGCCGTACCTGACCGAGACACCCCGCAACCTCACCACCGAGGTGCCCCTTTCGCCGGTCGACGCCACCCCTCGTGACCTCACCATCGGGAGGCCCCTTTCGCCGGTCGACGCCACCCCTCATGACCTCACCATCGGGAGGCCCCTCTCGCCGGTCGACGCCACCCCCCGCGACCTCACCATCGGGAGGCCCCTCTCGCCCGACGACGCCACCCCCCGCGACCTCACCATCGGGAGGCCCCTCTCGCCCGACGACGCCACCCCGACCAGCGTCACCCCCTTCCTGACCGACGCCACCCCCCGCAACCTCACCACCGAGACACCCCTCTCCGCCGTCGACGCCACCCCCCGCAACCTCACCACCGAGACACCCCTCTCCGCCGTCGACGCCACCCCCCGCAACCTCACCACCGAGACACCCCTCTCCGCCGTCGACGCCACCCCCCGCAACCTCACCATCGGGGTGCCCCTCTCCGCCGTCGACGCGACCCCCCGCCTCGCCAGCACGACGCCCTACTCCAGCACTGCGACCAGCGGCCCGACCGGTGGCACATCCGGTGGCACATCCGGTGGAGCGGCCGGCAGCGGCTTCGCGGTCGACCCGTCGCGCTACCGCGCCGCGGTCTCGCCCCTGCTCGCCGCTGTCGAACAACTCACCGAGCTCAGCACCGGCATGACCGCCTTCCTCTCCACCATGGAGGGCCAGGCGCCGTGGGGCAACGACGAGTCGGGCAAGAAGTTCGCCGAGGGCGACAAGGGCTACCTGAAGTACAGCGCCGACACCATGAAGACCCTCAACGGCATGCCGGACGGCCTGAAGTACGTCGCCGACGGCCTCAAGGCGATGGCCGACGGCTACGAGGGGGCCGACGGCTCCGTCCAGGGCGACCTGAACAACGCGGACACTCCGGCTCAGCAGAGCGCGCCGCTGCAGCCGATGGAGACGACGGTCAGCCCGATCCTGCCCCGTGAGCCGATGTACCGGGGCGCCCCCGCCCAGGACCGCACCCCCGTGAACGGGAAGGGCTGAGAACCATGGCAGTCGAGTTGCCCGAACCCCTGCAGTGGGTCCTGATGCTGCTCGCCGGCACCCGTTGGCCCGAGGCCGACGAGGACGCGCTGCGGGAGATGGCGGACCGCTGGCGCAAGACGGCGAAGAGCGTGGAGGACGCCGGACACGCCGCCGACAACGCCGTCAAGCAGGCGCTGGACGGGCAACAGGGCTCCGCGGCCGAGTCGTTGAACACCTTCTGGGCGCAGTACACGGTCGGCAAGGGCACCGCGGACCAGCCCGGCTACTTCCCCGGGCTGGTCGACTCCTGCAACAGCATGGGCGACATGCTGGAGGAGATGGCCAACTCCGCCGAGACCGCCAAGATCCAGATCATCGCGTCACTCGCCATCCTGGCCTTCGACATCGCGACGGCGGAGGCCGAGGCACCCGAGACCCTGGGCATCTCGCTCGCGCAGATCCCGATCGCCATCGCGGCCGGCCGTGCGGCCGTGCAGGCGCTGCTGAAGGCCTTCCTGAAGGAGGTCGTCACGATGGCGGCCAAGCAGGCGGCCCAGATGGCGGCCATCAACCTGATGGCTCAGGGCATCGAGGTGGCCCAGGGCCACCGCAAGAGCATCGACTTCAAGGAGGTCGGGCAGGCCGCGGAGGGCGGAGCGGTCGCCGGTGCGGCCGGGCACCTGATCGGCAAGGGCGTCGGCGAGGGCGGGGCCGCACTCGGTCTCAGGGGCGCGATGGGGACCGTCCCCGGCAAGATGGCCACCGGAGCCGCGGTCGGCGTCGCCACCGACGCGACCACGCAGGCGATCACCACCGGGCACGTCGACGGCAGCACCCTGCTCGGCTCGGGGCTCGGCGGTGCCGGGGCCGCCGGTGCGCACGCGGCCGCCGGTGCGTTCCGGGGGCACTCCGGGCCGCCGTCACCGGAGATCCCGCACCACGACCTGCCCACGGGTCAGACGCACCTCGACTCGACCGGCAACCCCGTCTTCACCAAGAGCGGCAACCCGAACCTCGGCGACGACGCAGGAGCCGGGCTCGACGGCACGGGCTCGGGCTCCGGCTCGACGTTCCGCGGCGTCAAGGACACGTCGTCGCAGGACGACGGCGGTACCGCTCCGCACGGCCTGTCACCCTTCACCCTGGATCGCGACACCCCCTCGCCGACCGGCAGCGGCGCCGACCGCAGCGGCTCGAACGAACCGATCGGGTCGACCGGCTCGACCGGGTCGACCGGCGGGCGGACGACGGGATCCTCGCGCGTCGAGCCCGAGCCCGAGCCGCAGCCCGCTGCTCCCGTGCAGTTGAACGCGGACCGCTCGCCCGCGCCGACGGACCTGCCGGCCGAGAACCGGTCGGCCGTGCACGAGCCCGAGCCCGTGGCGCCCACCGTCGAGACCCCGCGGGAGGCCCCTGCCCCGACGCCGGTCGAGACGACCCAGATCCGGCCCGAAGCCCCAACCCCCGTCGAGAGCACCCAGATCCGGCCCGAGGCCCCGACGCCGGTGGAGACCACCCAGATCCGTACCGACGCCCCGGCGCCGGAGGAGACTGTCCGCCCGACGCCCACCGTCGAGACCCCGCGGGAGGCCCCTGCCCCGACGCCGGTGGAGACGACGCAGATCCGCACCGACGCGCCAACCCCGGTGGAGACCAACCAGATCCGGCCCGAGGCTCCGACCCCGGTCGAGACCACCCAGATCCGCACCGAAGCGCCAACCCCGGTGGAAACCACCCAGATCCGGCCCGAGGCCCCGGCCCCCGTCGAGATGACGCAGATCCGCACCGAGGCTCCGGCCCCGGTCGAGATGACGCAGATCCGCACCGACGCCCCGGCCCCGGCCCCGGTCGAGACCACCCCGATCCGCACCGACGCCCCGACCCGGGTGGAGGCTCCGGCCTTCCAGTCGTCCGACGTCCCGCACCCGGTCCTGTCCGGCGTGCACCTCGACGACACGAGCATGCCCGCGCCCGTCCACAGTGCGGTCGCCGTCGACCCGTCCGCCATGCGGTTCGGCGACCACGTGCCGTCCCCGTCGGCCGCGCCCGCCTCCTCGCACGGCGGCGGCGACCACGAGGCCCAGCAGCAGCCGGTCATGGCCGGCGCGCCGCCCGTGAGCGTTCCGGCGGGCGCGGGGGCGGGCGGTGGTGGCCGGGCCGAGGGCTCCGCCTTCGCCACACCCACACCCACCCCCGTGCCCCGTCACGACACATCGGACGTCGCTCCGCCGCCACCGGCGCCCGGCGCCCCCCGCCCGACCACCTCGCTCGGGGGGCTGCGTCCGGCTCCGGAGCGCCCGGCCGGGCCGCGACCCGACTCGGACCGGCCCGCGCCGCCACCCGGCACCAGCAGCGGCACCGGCACCGGCCGGTCGGCCGGGGGCGGTACGCGGCAGGCGAACACCAAGCCCGTGGACAACCGGCCGCCCGTGCTGACCTCCCACACCAAGTGGATGGCGGAGGGTCACAGCCGCGACGTCTTCCGCACGACGGACCTCGATCACGCCACCGAACTCGTCGACAAGCTGCCGGGGATGACACCGGCCGACCGGGCCAAGGCCATCGGCAGCCTGGACGCGAACGGGCGGCACTGGCTCGCCCGGAACCCGGAGCTGGTCGACCGCCTGCGCGACGAGCTGCCGCCGGACGAGTTCGCGCGTACCGCCGCACACTTCATGGTGAACGTCGACCCGCGCAGCGAGCAGCCGGTCTCGGCCCGCGAGGCCGCGCAGGCCCAGGTCGCGCGGATGCTCCAGGACCCGCACGTGGCAGCCGAGTTGCTCAAGCGCGGCGCCGCCGTGACGGTGGTGCCCAAGGGCGTCAAAATGACCGACGTGCCCGCGTTCCAGCGCCTGGCCGGCGCCCAGGCGGGCGGGGCCTCCGGCGGCGGCCGCGGGTGGGACACCATCCGCGGTTCGGGTGGACTGCACACGGCCTTCGCCGAGGAGAACCTGCTCGGTGGGCACACCACCGTGCCGGGTGCCGGGGACTACGCGGACGGCTACTCCACCTCCACGCACGAGTTCGCCCACAACATCCACCAGTACGGCCTGTCGCCCGACGACCGACGGACCATCACCGAGGCGTACCAGGGCAAGATCAACACCGACGACATGACCAGGATGTTCGGCGAGGAGACGCCGATCACCTGGTCCGACGGTGCCCGGAACCTGCACGACACCGACAACGACAACTACGCCTCGCGCGACGAGCTGGAGTACTTCGCCCAGGTCAGCAACGCCTACCTCGGCACCAACCACGGCACCGACCTCTACACCGGCGAGGCGCGCAACAACGGCCCCGACTGGGTGAAGGAGAACGAGCCGGACCTGCTCCCGCTGATGGAGCGGCTGTACGGCAAGGACCCGCAGGCGATCCACCCGGAGCCCGCCAACCCGGTCAACGCGGTGCAGGAGGACCACGACCTGCACGAGGCCGTCCGCAACCTGCTCGGCGACGGCACGCTCCCGCCCGCGCCGGTGGGGCACGCACCCGTGCCCCCGCAGCACCAGCCGCCGGCCGTACCGGGACAGCACGTGCCACCGCAGCGCCAGGCCCCCGCCGTGCCCGGGCAGCACGTGCCCCCCGCCGCACCCACGCAGCACCACGAACCGGCGCCCACCGTGCTGGAGCACCACGACCCCACCACCAACCAGGCGCAGCACCAGCCGGCGGACACCGGCCTGGACCACCAGCAGCCCGAGGCCACCGTGCCCCTGCAGCACGAGCCCCCCGCCGTGCCCGGACAGCACGTGCCCCCCGCCGCACCCACGCAGCACCACGAGCCGGCGCCCACCGTGCTGGAGCACCACGACCCCACCACCGTCCAGGAACAGCACGAACCCCCGACCACCAACCAGGAGCAGCACCAGCCGGCGGACACCGGCCTGGACCACCAGCAGCCCGAGGCCACCGTGCCCCTGCAGCACGAGCCCCCGCTCGCGCCGCCGGCACCGCCCCTGCCGAAGCAGCAGGAGCCCGCGGCCCGTCCCGGCTCCTCGGTGCGCCACGACCCGCCGCCGGCACCGCCGGTGGCGCCGTTGAAGCGCGACGGCTCCGACGTCTCCATGGGTTCCGGGTCCGAGCGCGAGAGCGACGACGACGCGTCGATGGGCCGGGTGTCCGACACGTCCATGGGCCGGGACTCCGATGCCTCCATGGGCCGGCACTCCGAAACCGAGTCCGAGAGCGACTCCGACGAGTCGATGCGCAGTGGCTCGCAGGATTCCCGGACCGGCCCGCCGCGCCCGCCGGTCGAGCAGCGCCGCCCGCTGCCGGTGGGGGTGCACCTGGACGTACCGGAGGGCCGGACGGACAAGCTCGCCGGCCACGAGGTGAGGGTGAGCGAGATCTCCATCTCCGCCGACCGCCCGATGACCCGCTACGGAGGCAAGCAGCGCTCGCACACGGTGCCCTGGACGCTGACCCGCCGCGCGGTCGGCGGACTGGCGGGGCGCAATGCCCACGAGCTGTGGACCGAGCTCAAGACCGAGGTCAAGGAGCTGCGGGAGTACAAGCCGCGCGGCACCGGGGCCGAGGCCAAGGACTCGGCGAAGGTGGCGACCCGCTGGGACGACATCCTCGACCGGCTCGACCGCCTCCCGGACACCCCGCCGCACGACCAGCAGCTGCACGAGTGGCACGAGCAGTTGGGCGACCTGCTCTCGGGTTACGTCGAGCTGTCGCAGCTGACCAGCTTCGCCTCGTTCGCCGACGGCCGGGCCGTCGGCCGCGGTGAGCACTCCACCATGAAGGGGCTCGACCAGGCCGAGCAGAACGCGGCGAAGAAGCCGAAGCCCCAGGAGGACGAGGGCACGGGTGACGAGAGCGACGAGGAGCCGGTGGGGGAGAACACCATCGGGGACGTCGTCCGCAACAAGCTGCTCGACCTCAAGGAGAACAAGTCGCTGACGCCGGAGGACGTGGTCGCCGCGAAGCGGCACCTGGCCCGTGGCCTGCTGCGCTCCTTCCCCAAGCTGATGGAAGGCAAGGAGGGCCCGGCGATCCTCAAGGAACTCGGCTTCGACAAGACCAACCCACCGCCGGAGACCTACGGCTCCGGGAAGCTTCCGAAGCAGGGCTTCCTCGCGGACGTCTCGGTCAAGCCGGGCGGAGCGGACGGGCCCCGGGTCGGCCGCATCATGCTGAGCGAAAAGGACCGTCCCCCCACGCAGTTCGGCGGTGGCGGACAGCTCTCCCACACGGGGTCGTGGTCGCTGCTGCGCGGAACGCTGCTCTCCTTCGAGGGGCGGGGCACCAGGGAGCTGGGCAACTGGCTCGGCGACCGGTTCAGCGGTATGGAGACCGTCGTCCGCGACATGCCGGGCCACGCCGACGACCTCAAGGCCATCAAGGAGGCCCAGAAGCAGCTCGGCACACTGGACTCCGCGAGCGACCACGAAGCGTCCCGGAAGCTGGGCGGCCTCCTGGAGACCTTCGTGACGGTCCACCAGAAGATGCCGTTCGCGAGCTTCCCCGACCACCTGCAGGGCGGCACCGCCAGCAGCAGCGGCGAGATCGATCTGCCGGTCACCAAGGGCGGGCACGACGGGGCCCCCGTCGGGCCCAGGGCGCTGGCGAGCCACTTCGACGGGGCGGCGCCGTACGGCATGGGGCTGAAGGACCTGGCGCACTCGTACCAGGACTGGAAGGCGCACGCCGAGGTCCTGGGGCCGGTCGACCAGGAGGCGATCAACCAACTCGCAGGCCGCACGTTCACCCCGAAGAACCTCGAGGGCCTGAAGGCCAGTTCCGCTGCCAAGACCGCACTCGGGGCCGAGCAGTACCTGAAGGGCCTGGGGAACTGGGACCGCGGCATGTCACTCGCCTTCGGGAAGGAGGGCGAGCAGGCGGTGAAGGGAGCATGGGCCGAGCACCGCGGCGAGTTCGGGCTGAAGGCCCTCGGTACGTTCTCGGCGCCGCCGGATCACATCACGCAGCTCGGCAAGTGGCTGGGCGCGGTCACCAGCGCCGACCGGCCGACGGACCGGCCGCAGGAGTTGGCGGCGCTGACCCGGTACTACCACGGCCTCGTGAACGCGCCGTCCACCCGGTCACAGGCGAAGGCGGCCGAGCTGGAAGCCTTCGCGGAGGCGGAGAAGACGTTCAAGGAGACCCCCGCGACCACCCCGCCGAGCCATGACGAGATCTCGCTCCGACTCGGAACCGCGATGCTCGGCAACACCATCCCGCGTGACGGCGACTGCCTCTACCACGCCGTCGGCGTGGCCCTGACCGGCGCCCCGCCCTCCCATCACGCCGCGCTCGACCTCCGCAGCCGGGTCACCGACTGGGTGCTCCAGGACGGGAACCTGGAGACGGTCCGGCAGCACGCAACCCAGTACGGGGTGGGCATGGACGACCTCATCGAGACACTGTCGACCAGCGGCAACTGGGCGGGGAACGCCGGCGACCTCGCTCCCCAGATCGTCGCCACCGCGCTCGGCGCGTCGATCCGCGTCCACCTGCCGGACGGCACCGAGCATCTCCTCGCACCGCTGACGGTCCAACCCGGCCCGACCAGGATCATCGAGCTGGACCTGGAGGACGGCCACTACGAGGTCCACGGTCCTGGTCTCGGCGGGAAGCGCCAGGACTGGGAGGAGAGCGAAGACGAGAGCAGCGGCGACGAGGGCGACATCGGGAGCTCGGACGACAGCGACGGCGAGATCGTCCAGGCCCAGAAGAAGTTCAAGCCGTGACCGCGATGCGACCGCTCAGTTCGCTGCCCGGCGTGCCGACCCTGGTCGACGGTGACGTCCTGCTCCGGCCGCCCAGTGCCGAGCAGGACGCCGACACCGTGCTGGCCGGCACCCGGGACCCGATCGTGCGCGAGTTTCTGCAGGGCGTCGTCCCGCACCGGGACCGGTCGGCCGCCGCCGAGTGGCTCGACCGGGTCCCGCCGCGGCTGTGGGCCGAGGACCGGGCCGCCTACTTCGTGGTGGCCCTCGGCGCGGGGCCGGCGGTGGGGTGGGCCGAACTCGTCGACTTCCGGGCCGGGACGCAGAGTGCCGAGGTCGTCGTGTGGCTACTGCCGGAAGCCCGCAGCCTGCGCACGGCGACCAGGGCGCTGCGCCTGATCTGCCGGTTCGGCTTCGAGCAGCTGGGTCTGGCACGGATCGACGCCTATGCGGCGGCCGACAACATGCCGAGCCAGGTGATGGGCGCCTGGATCGGCTTCCGCCGGGCGGGCTACCGGCCGGCGCTGTTCCGCAGCTCGAGCAGCCACCGCCTGCACGACGCGGTGCACGCCACGCTGGTCCCCGAGGACCTGAGCTGAACCAGGTGGCAGTGGAACGGTGTTGGGGGCGCGGGGCCTCCCCTGGTGTTTCAGCGGTGTTGCAGCGGTTCTGCAGCAGCCGTACAGAAAATTCTCAGAGCGCTGAGGGGTGGCCAGGAGAGCCGACGGACCGTCAGACTTGACGCAATCGCGTCAATGATGATCATCGGCGCGCGGTCGGTCCGGCCGGTCCTCGGCATGCCGCGGCCCTCCCGCCGCGGTCGGGCGGCGGGGTCCTGGGCAGCGGACTCCGCGCGCCACGCCGCGGCCTGTCCCCACGTCACCCAAGGAGCCCCTTCGATGGCAGCCACTCCCCGCCCGCTGACCGAGCAGGCGACGCCCCACGTGTTAGGGCTGTTCCGGATCGTCACCGCCCTGCTCTTCGCCTGCCACGGCGCCTCCTCGATCTTCGGCATCCTCGGCGCCCACGGCGGCCACAGCCTGCCGGTCGGGCAGTGGCCCGGCTGGTGGGCCGCGCTCATCCAACTGGTGGGCGGCGCCCTGGTCCTGCTGGGCCTGGGCACCCGGCCGACCGCGCTGCTCTGCTCCGGCTCGATGGCCTACGCGTACTTCACGGTCCACCAGGAGCACGCGCTGTGGCCGATCCAGAACGGCGGCGAGCTCTCGGTGCTGTTCTGCTGGATCTTCCTGACCGTCGCCACGGTCGGCCCCGGCAGCTTCGCGATCGACTCGCTGGTGCGCCGCGCCGCCGCCGGTGACCGGGTCGCGCCCCAGGCCCGGCCGACCGCGAAGTCGCCCGCGAAGTCGGCTGCGTAGTACGCACGTCAGGCCCGCACGTCGGGCCGGCACGGCGCGTCGGGCCCGGACAGCCCGCTGCCGCGGAGCGCCAGGCAGGGCGCTTCGCGGCAGCGGTTCAACTGGGTCGACGGCCAGTCGGCCGGCCGGACTCAGCCGGTGAAGGCCGCCAGGCCGTTCGGGGTGCCGAGGCCGGTGGGGCCGTCGTAACCGGCGCCCGCGGTGCACAGGTACGAGCCGCCGCAGTCACCGTTGGTGCCGCTGGTGACGTCGTTCAGCGCCGAGGTGTTGGCGTAGGCGTCGGCCGCCGGGACCGCCGCGCTCGGGTTGCCGGCCAGCGCGTACACCGAGGCGATGATCGGCGAGGAAGCGCTGGTGCCGCCGTAGACGTTCCAGCCGGTGGCGCCGTAGGTGTCGTAGACCGCGACACCGGTGGCCGGGTCGGCGACCGCGGAGACGTCGGCGACGGTGCGGTTGGCGCAGTCGCTGTCGGTCTGCCAGCTCGGCTTGGCCTCGTACGCGGAGCAGCCGGAGCCGGTGCCCTCGCCGCCGGCGCTGGTGCCCCAGACCGACTCGCTCCAGCCGCGGGAGCTGGAGTCCGCGGTCAGCGAGGTGCCGCCCACCGCGGTGACGTACGGGGAGGCGGCCGGGTACTCGACGCCGTAGCCGCTGTCACCGGCGGAGGCGGTGATGGCGACACCCGGGTGGTTGTAGTACTGGTCGGCCGAGGACGCCTCGTCCGAGGTCTCCGAACCGCCGTAGCTGTTGGAGACGAACTTGGCGCCCATGGAGACCGCCTGGTTCACCGCGGTGCCCAGGTCCTGGGTGCTGGCCGAGGCGGCCTCCACCAGCAGGATGTTGCAGTTCGGGCAGGTGGCGCTGACCATGTCCAGGTCCAGCGAGATCTCGCCGGCCCAGCCCTGGTCCGGCGACGGGTAGTTGGTGCCGCCGTTCTCGTCGACTTTGGTGAAGCAGCCGCCGGCCGAGGTGCAGGCGGGCAGGCCGAACTGGCTGCGGTAGGCGGCCAGGTCGGACTCGGCGTTCGGGTCGTCCTGGGCGTCGACGATCGCGACCGTCTCGCCCGCGCCGTTGGAGGCGGCGGCCGAGGTGAGGTTGTACGCGCTCTGGATGTCGGTGGGGCCGAAGCCGGAGACCGAGCCGTCGGCCTTGGCGGACCGGGCGTTGGCGTGCAGGCCCTTGGCGTGCGCCTTGACGGTGCCGCCGGTGACGCGCAGCGCGTTACAGGCCAGGAAACCGGGCAGCGGGTCGGCACAGGACCGCGCGAAGCTCACCCCTTGGGGAGCGGTGCTCGCCGGTGCGGCCGACGCGGGTATCGCGGCGAAACCGGAGACGGCGAGGCCGGCGGCGGCGGTGACCGCGAGGACGGCGCGCCGGACGGCGGGCGTGACGGAGGTACGCAAGGTAACGTGCTCCTCTGTTCTGGTGAACCGGAATGTGGGGGTCGGCCCTGGGCGTGGGGTGCCGAGAGCTCCGGCCGCACGCGAACACTGACGGTGGTTCATCCCGCCGTGACGCGCCTTGGTTGCGGCTGGGGATGACCTTAGATTTGCATGAACTCGTCAGACAACGGGTGCGGCAGGGTCGGCACACGATCCCCTCGCCAGGCCCGCCGTCTCCATCATCTCCGCGCGGTCGTCACCATCGCTTGGGCTGACGATGGGCTGTGCCGCGAAACATGCCTGACGGGAGGTCAGTCCCCTGGCCTGACGGACTTTTGGTGGTCGGCCGGGCCGCATCCACGCGCTGACCCCGCTCTCATCCGGGCATCTGCCCCGGCCTTTCAGCCGACTCCCAGGGAGGCCGTCACTCTCGGTACGCCCCGGTGCCGCCTCGGAAGGCCGGTGACAGCGCCGGTTCAGTCCAGCGGCCGGCCCAGCACCAGGAGCAGGAAGACCGGCGTCCGGTACACGGCGTCGAAGGCCACGCCGTACGCCTCGCGGTGCGCGGGGTCGGGACGCGGCTCGATCAGGTCGAGCAGCACCAGGCCCGCCTGTCGCGCGCTGTCCAGCGAGGCGCTCAGCGGGCGGCGGAAGAAGTGGACGGCGAGCGGCGGGCCCTCCTCGGTGGGCCACTCGTCGTGCACCTCCTCCACGGCGTGGTAGTCGCCGCTGGGCGACAGGCGCTGCTCGGCCATCGGGTGGCCGGTGGAGACCAGCACGACCCCGCCCGGCGCCAGCACCCGGCGCAGCTCGGTCAACGCCGGTACCCAGTCCCGCAGATAGTGCAGGCAGAGCGAGACCACCACCACGTCGAAGGAGGCGTCCCTCGCGAAGTCGAGCGGCTCACGCAGGTCGTGGACGACCAGGCGTGCCGCGCCGCCGACCCGCTGCCGGGCGAGGTCGACCATGGCGGCACTGGCGTCGAAGCCGACCACCGAGGCGCCCCGCGCCAGCAGCAGTTCGGTCAACCGGCCGCCCGCGCAGCCCACTTCGAGGACTCTGCGGCCGGCCAGCGGCGGACAGGCGGCCAGCATGGCCGGCCGCTCCAGCAACGTGTTGTACGGGCTGACCGCACTGTGCCGGTCATAGCGCCGCGCTATCGCGTCGTACTGCGCCCGCTGCGCCGTCTCCTCGGATGTCATACCGTCAGGACCTCCTGATCAAGGGATTCGACCTTGCCCCACGCTAACCGGCTCGGGCTTCCTTGATCAGGTGGTTCCGACGACTTTTCGGTGCACAGAACCGGGCGGGGCCTGGTCAGTGCCGGTGGTGGTTGTCCGGCTGGGCCGGGTCGCCCGGGTGTTCGAGCCCCGGGACCAGGGTGAGGCGTTCGGCGCGAGCCCGGTCGAGCCAGCGGACGAAGGCGATCCGCCGCGCGCAGTCGCGCAGTTGCTCGGCCGCCTGGTCACTCGCCCGGTCGGCCGCCCGGGCGCTCGCCCCAGCGGCCGCCTGCTCCGTCGCCTGCTCGGCCGTCCGGCCGGTCAGGGCCGCCGTCCAGGCTCCCACGGTGACCGTCTCCCCCGCCGGGGCGCTGCGCAGGGCGGCGACCAGGCCGGCCGGCAGGCTCGCCGGGTCGGCCTCGAAGTCGCCATCAGGGGTGGTCAGTTGCCAGCGCTCGGCGACCGGGGCGCGGCTGCCCGCGACAGCGGCGCGGTAGGCGGCGACCTCGGCCGGCGTGGCGTCGACGTCGGCGGTCACGGCGGCGAAGACCGCGCGGACGGCGGCGCTGCCCTCGTAGGCCGCCGCCGCGATCGAGCCCAGCTCGACCGCGGCCCGCTGGTCCAGGCGCACCGGCTCGGTGGCGGAGCAGTCCAGGCCGCGCGCGAGGGCCTCGGCCCGGCAGAGCTGCTCGGTGAGCACCACCTGGGCCACCCAGCGGGTCAGTTGCCGGTCCTCGGCGCTGCCGGGTGCGGGCAGCGCCGAAGCACGCGGGCCCTCGCGCAACGCGGAAAGCCGGCGGTCGAGTTCGGTGCGCGGCAGCGGACGTCCGTCCAACAGGCCGATCAGGTCGACCGGTTCGGCCAGCACCGGCACGGCCGTCACGGCGCCACCACCAGCGCGACGGTGGGCGCGTACTGGCAGCGGCCGAACCACATCACCTTGGTGACCGCCCAGTAGGAGCCCGGGTCCATGTCCAGTGGCGGCGCGACCTCGAAGCCGAAGGTCTGCCGCTCCCCCGGCGCCAGGCTGAAGCCGGCCACGGGCGCGCCGAGTGCCGTCCAGGTGCCCCACGGCGAGACGGTCTGCAGCTCGCCGCGGATCTCACCCCGGGTGCGGTTGGTGAGGACCACCTCCAGCCAGCCCCGCCCGCCGGGCGCCACCCGCAGCTCGGTGGCGGCGGACTCCACCAGCAGCCCGGTGTCGCGCCCGATCTCCGAACCGGTGCCCTGCGCCTTGCCCCAGTCGTCCAGCGGCTCGCCGGGCGCCGGCAGCAGCTCGGGCAGGTCGCCGACCGCGACGGTGGCCACGTCCTCGATCCGCTGGCCCGCGTGCTCGGTGCGCACCGCGACGAAGTACAGGCCGGCCGGCGTGCCGGCGGGCGGGGTCACGGTGACCGGGAAGCGCAGGTGCCCGGCGGCGTCCAGGCGGTAGGGGCGGCGGCGCAGGTCGACCTGCCAGCCGTCCGGCGCGATCACCTCCGCGGTGCCCTCCACCGCCGCGTCCCGCAGGTGCGAGGCGAGCACCACGGAGAGCTCCAGCGCCTCGCCCGCGGCCTCGCCGCAGGTCAGCAGGCCGGGACTGACGCCCACCGAGACCGGCAGGTAGCCCATCGGGGCCGGGCCGCGGTTGTGCAGCCAGTAGCGGGCGTGCACGGGCTGGGCGATCTCACCGACCGGGCCGAGCGGTTCACCGCAGGCCGAGCCGCCCGCCGGGCCACCCTCCGCACCGCCCGCCGAGCCGCCCACCGGGCCGAGCGGGCGGGCGGTGAGGGTGGCGACCTGCGCCCCGGTCAGCTCCAGCTCGCCCGTCACCGGTGCCTGCGGGCGCTCCAGCAGGTCCGCCCGGTGCAGGCCGTCGAACTCCAGCGCGCCGCTGAGGCGCGCGGTGCGGCCGAGGCCGGTGGACTCGACCAGCCGCAGGGTGATCCCGGCGGCCGGGTCGAGCACGGCGGCCGACCCGGCGGCGATCGGGTCGCCGGTGGGCTTGAGGGTGCTCAGCCGCACCTCGCGGGCCGGCTCGACCCGCAGCCAGGACCGGGTCGCGGGCAGCGCCCCGTCCTTGGCCGGCACCACCCGGGCGAGCAGGTCGTGGTTGAACTCCTGGCCCTGCGCGGGCAGCGTCAGCTCCCGCCAGTCGCCCGCGCCGGAGACCAGCGAATAGCTGAAGTCATGCGTCCAGTGCTGGAGTTGGAAGGAGGAGCCGTCCGGCACGGTGCGCCGCGGCGGGTCGATCCAGACCCCGGAGGGCCAGCCGGTGCAGGAGCGCAGCAGCGACAGGTGCAGCGCGCCGGTGGGGTCGACCGCGAAGCCGGGCAGGCCGTAGGTGAGCAGTGCCGCCGTGTGGTCGGTGAGCTGCTCGGTGGCGGGCAGCTCACCGGGGCAGACCGCCTCGATCCGGGCGTCGGCCAGGTCGGCGGCCAGCGGCCCGGGGTCGAGGACCACCAGGGCGGGCAGCGCGCGCAGGTCGCGCAGGTCGGCGCCCGGCTGCCAGACCTCGGTCAGCGGCTTGTCGGCGGGCACCCAGACCCGGCCGTGCTCGGCCAGCACGGCCGCGTGGTCGGCGCCGGCCCGCTCCAGCAACTCGGCCGCGGCGGCGTTGGTCTCGGGGCCGCCGAGGACGATCCGGAAGTCCGGCAGGTTGGAGTCGACGTCCAGCCAGCCGTACCTGGACCAGTCGGCGCTCGCGGTGGTCGCGGTGACCCCGGCCGCGGCGAGCGCGACCACCAGGTCGCGGGCGTCGGCGGCGGCCGCCAGCTCGGGGACGATCACCTCCGCGACGCCCAGCGCGCGCTCGCCCAGCGCCTCGCCGCCCGGGCCGGTGAGCGTGACGCGGGCGGTGGCGCTGAGGCCGAACCAGGTGTTGGCCGGGTTGTCGAGCGTCCAGGGCGCCTCGGCCACGTCCACGTCGGGCAGCGCGAAGCCGCGTCCGACCACGGCGTCGGCCACCTCGCTGACCGGCAGGGTGCCCGGCAGGTCGAGCGGGAAACGCAGTCGCAGCAGGCGGTCGGCGCTGGTGTGGTCGATCACCCGGGTGCGGCAGTCGACCCGCGGCACACCCTGCCACAGCGTAACGGTCTGCTCGTAGGCCAGGCCGTCGACGGTGCCGGTGACCACCAGCCGCTCGCCGAGCGGGCCGGTCTCGCGCCGCACCTCGGCAGCGCCGGCCCGCGAGCCCACCACCGGCCCCTTGGGGACCAGGTGCCAGGGGCCCTCGCCGAAGTCCGGGTGCTGCGGGTACTCCTCGTACATCCGCAGTTCGTTGCCGATCTGCTCGGGGCTGATCAACTCCCGCCCGTGCACCTTGTCGTGGACGCTGCTCAGCCCGCCGCCGCGCTCGGGGTCGGCGGTGACCCGGTAGCGCGCGTTCTCGACGGTCAGGCCGTCGGCGGCCTGCCACAGGGCGTCCGACGGTCCGTCGACCAGGCGCCAGGTGCGCCAGCCGAGCGCGGGCACCAGGCCGGCGTGGAAGTACAGGGTGCCCCGGTCGACGGCGCAGGCCACCGGCGTGCCGCTGTCGTCCAGCACCCGCACCTGGGTCAGGCCCGCGGGCAGCTGCACCGCGACGGTGCCCGAGCGGTCGAAGGAGAGCGTGTTGGTGACCACCACGGCGTGCCGGCCCTCGCCGGCGGTGTCGATCCGGGCGACCAGCGCGTCGAGCGCGGTGTCCCGCACCTGGGCGGCCAGGTCGTGCGCCTCGCGCCAGCCGCCGAGCAGGTCGAGGTAGACCTGGTCGGACTCCGAGCCGGTGATCGCGTCGTGGTGCGCGCCGTAGGCCAGGTGGCGCCAGACCTTGTCGAGCGCGGCCTGCGGGTAGCCGCCCAGCCCCTGCAGCGCCGCCAGGGTGGCGAGCTTCTCGGCGTCCAACGCCGCCACCTCACCGGCCCGCTGGGCCTGCTTGGTGTCGATGTAGGAGACGTCCTTGCCGGTGTAGACCGGGTTCATGTCGCGGGTCTGCGGGCTGGGCCGGCGCCCGGTCGCGGCGAACTCCTCGCGCACCGCGGTGAGGAAGTCGCGCGGGGTCGCACAGACGAACCGCGGCCAGAGGTACTTCTGGGCCCAGGAGCGGTGGATCTCGGTGACCCACTTGTTCGGCGGGGTGTAGTCGGTGCCGACCGGCAGCAGCAGGTTCTTCGTCGCCCCGACCGGCTTGAGCTTGCGGTACAGCTCGTAGACGGCCGCCTCGGCGGTGGCCAGGTCGGCGGAGGAGTCCATCCACCAGCCGGCCGAGTAGTGGTTGGGCATGTAGTGGGTGAGCACGCCGCGCCCCGAGGGCGAGAGCCACTCGAACTCGCTGGGGAACTGCATCACGGTGGCGTCGTCCTTGGCCACCTGGAAGTTCTTCTGGATCGGGCCCCACTGGTGGAAGGGACCGCGGGCCCAGGCGCTGCCGGTCAGGCCCGCGTCGGCCAGGTAGCCGGGGAACTGCGGATCGTGGCCGAAGACGTCCAGCTGCCAGGCGGTCTGCGGGTCGCCGCCCAGGATCTCGCGCTGGTAGCCGATGCCGTAGACCAGGTTGCGGATGGTGGTCTCGGCACCGGTCAGATTGGTGTTGGGCTCGTTGTAGGTGCCGCCGACCAGCTCCACCTGGCTGCGCTCCAGCAGCCGGCGCAGATCGGCGCGGCGCTCCGGGTGCTGGTCGAAGTAGGGCTTGAGGTAGTCGACTTCGGCGAGCACGAACTTGTAGACCGGGTCGCGCAGCGCCAGCTCCAGGTGGGCGTCCACCAGGGCGAAGCCGTTGCGCTCCCACAGCGGGCGGGTGGTGGCGTCGCCGGAGAGCAGCTCCCACGGGGAGGTGTAGGCGGCCTGGGTGTTCCACCACACCGGGTCGTAGTGGAAGTGCGAGACCAGGTACATGGTCCAGCCCGGCTCGGCGACCGTGACCACGGCCTCGGCGCTCGCCTCCCCCGCCGTGACGGTGACCGGGAGTTCGGCGCCCGGGGCGGCGTCCGCGGGCAGGTCGAGCGGGATCTCGACTGTGCCCGTGCCGGTCGCTGCGCCCCGCACACCCGGTCCGTGGACCGCGATCGGGGTGGGCGGGCCTTCGATGGTCACCCGCAGCACCTGGTGGGGTGCCTGTGCGGTGCCGACGAACAGGTCGGTGCATTCGACGGCGGTGATGGCGACCGGCACGGGTCGATCCTCTCTGCTGAACAGTCAGACGGTGGAACGGCTATGCGGTGTGACTACCAAGCGAGTTGGGCGGCCTTCAGCCCATCGCGCGCTTGGCCGCGGCGTACCAGGAGGCCGGGCCGGTGCCGTTGACCGGAACGGCGTTGAAGTACTCCCAGCCCGCCACGCCACCGAAGTTGGCGTACTCACCGACCAGCGAGCCCAGCGTGCCGGCCAGCTGGCCCGGGTCGATGTAGCCCGAGCAGTTGGCGGAGTTGGTCACCGTGCCGGCGACCACCCGGGAGGGGTCGAAGCCGTTCTGGATCACGGCGTCGTAGGCGGAGGTGTCGCCCAGGTCGCCCCAGCCGCAGTAGAACTGGGCGTTGTACCAGGAGATCTTGCTGCCCATGTCCTGGTCGAGCTGGCTGTAGCTGAAGCCGCCGGAGAAGTTCGAGCCGCCGGACAGGTCGCTGGCCACCGGCGCGAGGTTGATGATGAAGCCGCTGCCGAAGTCGGTCCGCAGCTGGTTGATCAGGTGCTCGGTGTCGGCCAGCGAGAAGGTCTCCTCCATGTCGAGGTCGACCCCGTCGAAGTGGTAGGTGCGCAGCGTGTCGCGCAGCTGCGGGTAGTAGGTGTTGAAGTCGTTGTGCAGGTCGGCGTAGCTGCCCTGGGCGGCGCCGCCGAGCATCGCCTCCACGTGCGCGCCGGACTGCTGCAGGGTGGCGAGGTCCTGCCACATCCGGGTGTACTTCGACGAGGACGGCGGGTCGTCGTTGAGCGTGATGCTCTTGCCCGCGTTGAGGTGGAAGGCGGCCACGTCGATGTCGGTGGCGGTGTTCTTCAGCGGCAGCGGCGAGACGTAACTCCCGTTGCTGTACTGGGTCTGGTAGTAGGCGACGACGTGGTGGGCGGGGGTGCCGCGGTGGTGCAGCGCGGTGGCGTTGTGCTGGGTACCGCTGTCGGCGGGCGCGTGGGCACTGGCCTGGCCTGCGGTGAGCGCGAGGGCGCCGACCGCGAGCAGGGCCGTGCAGGCACGAGCGAGGCGACCCGACATGGTTACCTCCCGGTGTGGGGGTGGATGAGGGTGGTCGCGGAGCGTCCGCCGATCGTCGGACGCTCCGCCCCGGGACGCTAAAGCGATTTAGCTCACCCGTCAATGCCATCGACTGTTCTCGACGGCGCCTGCGGTGTCTTCGGCCGGTTTCGCTGCCCTTTCGGCCACCGCCGGCGCCCTCGGCGCACCGCCCGCCGAGCCCTCGGCGCACCGCCCGAGCCCTCGGTGCCGCGGCCCGCGCCCTCAGCGCCGCGGCATCGCCGTGCTCTCGCGCACCGTCAGCCGCGGGGTGGGCGTCTTGAGGTCGGCCGCCGACTCCGGGTCGTCGATCACCGCGAGCAGCGTCCTGGCCACCTGCTCGCCGAGCGTGAAGGTGTCCCGGGAGAGCGCCGTCAGCGGCGGGTGCACGATCCTGGCCAGCACCGAGTCGTCGAAGGAGACGACGGAGAGCTCGGCGGGCACCGCCACACCCATCTCGGTGGCCACCCCGAGCCCCGCCACCGCCATCACGTCGCTGTCGTAGATGATCGCCGTCGGCCGCTCCCGGCGGGCCAGCAGGGTCCGGGTGGCGGCGGCCCCCTCGGCGTCGCTGAAGTCGGTGGGCAGCGAGAGCGCCTCGGTCAGGCCCAGCCGCTTGGCCGCGTCGCGCAGCGCGCGGATCCGGCGCTGGGTGTGCTGGAAGGCGGGCAGGCCGGCCAGGTGGGCGATCCTGCGGTGCCCGAGCGCGGCCAGGTACTCCACGATCGAGAGCATCGCCTCCCGGTCGTCGGCCCAGACGCTGGGCAGCCTGCCGTGCTTGCCGGGGCCGCCCAGCACCACGGTGGGCATGCCGAGCTCCTCCAGCACCTCGATCCGCGGGTCGCGCACCTGCAGGTCGACCAGGACGAAGCCGTCCACCCGGTGCTCGGAGGCCCAGCGCCGGTACACCTCGATCTCGGCGGCGGTGTCCTCGACCACCAGCAGCTGCAGCGCGGTGGAGTGCACCGAGAGTCCGGCCTGCAGGCCGGAGAGCAGCTGGGCGAAGAACGGTTCGAGCCCCAGCGTGCGCGCCGGGCGCGCCAGCACCAGGCCGACCGCGCCGGCGCGCGCCCCGCCGAGCGCCCTGGCCGCGCTGTGCGGGCGCCACTTCATCTCCTCCGCGACGCGCAGGATCCGGGTGCGGGTCTCCTCGCTCACCCCTGGGCGTCCGTTGAGAGCGAACGACACCGCGCCCTTGGACACCCCCGCCTGTCGGGCGATGTCGGCGATCGTCGGTCTGCCCATCGTGTTCTGTTTCCTCTCTTGACACCTTTGCCGTGCTGGAGCATAGTCCACCATCAACTGGACCGGTTTAGTAAATCGCTTCAGCACCCACTCAGCCCCCGCTTTCCCCCCGCACCCACCCTCGAACCTCCCTCACCTCGTCGGGCAGGACCAGGAGTTATCGATGCGAAGAATCCAGGCCGGCATCACCCTCGCAGCCCTCGCAGCCCTCGCGGCCCTCACCGCAGCCACCCTCACGGGCTGCGGCGTCGGCAGCAGCAGCGACTCGGGCGCCGCCAAGCAGACCGTCGCGGCGGACGCCCCGATCAAGGGCGAGATCACCTTCCAGACCTGGTCGCTGAAGAACGACAAGTTCACTCCCTACTTCAACGGCCTGATCAAGGACTTCGAGAGCCAGCACCCGGGCACCACGATCACCTGGGTCGACCAGCCCGGTGACGGCTACGCCGACAAGGTGACCAGCCAGGTGACCAGCAACAGCCTGCCAGACGTGATCAACCTTCCGCCGGACATCGCGCACTCGGTCGCCAAGGTGGGCGCACTGCTCGACCTCAGCAAGAACGTGCCGACCCTGTCGCAGGACTACGTGCACAGCGGCCTGGCCGCCTACACCTACTCCGACATCGGCCCCGACGGCTTCGGCCTGCCCTGGTACCTGGGCACCGACGTCAGCTACTGGAACAAGGGGATGCTCCAGCGCGACGGCCTGGACCCGAACAACCTGCCGAAGACCTTCGACGAGCTGGTCGCCCAGGCCAAGATCATGCACGACAGGTCGGGTGGCAAGGACTACCTGATGAGCCGCCCGCCCGGCCTGTCGGACATCGTGAACTCCGGCACCCCGCTGATGAGCCCGGACGGCAAGAAGTTCACCTTCAACACCGACGGCGCAGCCGCCATGCTGGACAAGTACACCGCCGCCTACGCGGCCGGCTACCTGCCCTCCAACGTGCTCACCAGCACCTACGAGGGCAACTCCGCGCTGTTCAACAAGCAGCAGGTGGGCTGGACGGTGGCCGGCGGCAACTTCATCACCAGCGTCGGACAGAGCAACCCGAGCCTGGCCCCGCAGATCGTCCCCTCCCCCGCGCTGGACACCGCCCCGCTCTACGTCCAGGGCCTGTCGGTCTCCGCCAAGAGCAAGAACCTGCCGCTCGCGCTGGCCTTCGGCAAGTTCGTCACCGACAACGAGAACCAGGTCGCCTTCGTCAAGCTGGCCCCCGGCTACCTGCCCGGCAGCGCCGCCTCGGCCAACGACCCGGCCTACAGCAAGAGCGACGGCACCCCGCAGGGCGACGCCTCGGTGATCGCCTACCAGGACATGCAGAAGGCGGTGAACTTCACCCCGCCGCAGTGGACCGACGCCATGGACACCTACCTCAACCAGCAGGTCGCCCTGGCGATGACCGGGAAGGAGTCGGCCAAGCAGGCCCTGGACAACGCCGCCAACCGGGCGAACCAGCTGCTCGGTCAGTGAGCCAGTGATCCGCCACGCTTCCTGGAGGACCCGATGAAGGCCCACCGCTGGTACACCCCCTGGCTGTTGATCGCCCCCGCGCTGATCTGGCTCGCCGTCTTCAGCCTCTGGCCGGCGATCAACACCGGTGTGCTCTCGTTCACCAACGTGCACACCCTCAGCGGCGGGCAGTTCATCGGCGTGCACAACTACGCCCTGATGTGGCACGACCCGCTGCTGCGCGACGCGATCCTCAACACGCTGATCTTCATGGCGGTCTGTGTCCCGCTGCTGACCTTCCTGCCGCTGCTGCTGGCCATGCTGGTCCAGCGCACCCTGCCGTTCATGGGCTTCTTCCGGACCGTCTTCTACTTCCCGGTGATCGCCTCCGCCGTGGTGGTGGCGCTGATCTGGCAGTGGCTGCTGGACGACCGGGGCCTGGTCAACGGGCTCGGCAAGCAGATGGGCCTGATCCACTCGACCGTGCCCTTCCTGACCGACCGGTGGCTGCTGCTCTTCAGCGCCATCACGCTCACCGTCTGGAAGGGCCTGGGCTACTACATGGTGCTCTACCTCTCGGCGCTCGGGAACGTGCGCCGAGAGCTGCACGAGGCCGCCGCGGTGGACGGCGCCGGCACGGTGCGCCGCTTCTGGGCGGTGACGGTGCCCGGTGTGCGCGGCACCATGGCGCTGGTCTCGGTGCTGATCGCGGTCAACGCCATGCGCACCTTCTCCGAGCTGTACATCCTCGGCGGACGCACCGGCGGCATCGGCGGCCAGGACGTCTCGCTGGTGATGCTGATCCAGCAGGCCGCCTCGGGCAGCGACGGCCGGCTCGGCTACGCCTCCGCGCTCAGCGTGCTGCTCTTCGTGCTGACCATCGGCCCGCTGCTGCTGCTGGCCCGCTGGAACCGGAGGACCGACTGATGACCGCCCTGTCCGACCGGGTCGACGCCCCGCCCGCCCCCGCACCGGCCCCCGCCGCCAGGCGCGGGCCCGGGCGGCGCCGCTCCCCCGTCTTCGACGCGGTGACCCCGCTGGGCCTGACCGCCCGCTACCTCACCCTGCTGGTGATCCTGGCCGTCACGGTCGGGCCGATGCTCTGGGAGCTCTCCACCTCGCTGAAGAGCGCCTTCGAGGACGTCTACACCGCCACCCCGCAACTGCTGCCGCACCACCCGACCTTCGCCAACTACGGCAAGGTGGCGCGGGCCGTGCCGATCGGGCACTTCGCGCTCAACTCGATCATCGTGGCGGCGCTCTGCGTGGGCGGCAACCTGCTCGGCGCCACCGCCGCCGGCTACGCGCTGGCCCGGCTGAGGTTCCGCGGCCAACGGCTGGTGCTGGGCCTGTTCCTGTCCACCCTGGTGCTGCCCGGCGAGGTGACCATCATCTCGCAGTACCAGACGGTGACCAAGCTCGGCTTCGGCAACTCGCTGATCGGCGTGGCGCTGCCCGCCATGATCGGGGCGCTGAACGTGCTGCTGATGCGCAACGCCTTCCTGGCCCTGCCCGCCGACGTGGAGGAGGCCGCGGTGATCGACGGGGCCACCGTCTGGCAGCGCATCCGCTACATCGCGCTGCCCAGCGTCAAGGGCACGCTGAGCGTGGTCGCCATCCTGACCTTCATCGGCGCCTGGGACGACTTCCTGTGGCCGCTGCTGGTCCTGCAGAGCCCCGACAAGCTCACCCTCACCGTCGGCCTCTCCTACCTGCAGAACGTCTTCTCGGCCGATCCGCGCACCCTGGCGGCCGGCGCGATGATCGCCCTGCTGCCGATCCTGGCGCTCTTCGTGGCACTGCAGCGGTTCTTCTTCCGCGGCGTCGGCGAGGGCGCGGTGAAGGGCTGATGACCAGCCGACACGTACCGGAGAACTGAGACTACTCATGAGTGACGCGATCGACGCGCCGAGGTTCGGCGTCAACTACACCCCGGCCAAGGGATGGTTCCACCACTGGCTCGACTTCGACCTCGACGCGGTGCGCACCGACCTGGACTCGATCGCCGGGCTGGGCCTGGACCACCTGCGGGTCTTCCCGCTCTGGCCGCTCTTCCAGCCCAACCGCACGCTGATCCGCCCGCGCGCCGTCGAGCAGTTGGTCGCGCTGGTGGACGCGGCGGGCGAACGCGGCCTGGACGTCGCGGTGGACGGCCTGCAGGGCCACCTGTCCAGCTTCGACTTCCTGCCCTCGTGGACGGCCACCTGGCACCGGCGCAACATCTTCACCGACCCCGAGGTGGTCGAGGGGCAGGAGGACTACCTGCGCACCCTGGCCGGCGCGCTGGCCGAGCGGCCCAACTTCCTGGGCCTGACGATCGGCAACGAGATCAACCAGTTCTCCGGCGATCCGCACCCCGACCCGGACCGGATCACCCCGGAGCAGGCCGCCGCCTGGCTGCGCCGGGTGCTGGCCGCCTGCGAGCAGGGCGCGCCGGGCCGGCTGCACCTGCACGCGGAGTACGACGCGGCCTGGTACCAGGACGACCACCCGTTCACCCCGGCACAGGCCGCCCGGATCGGCGCCGCCACCGCCGTGCACTCCTGGGTCTTCAACGGCACCGCGCAGCGCTACGGCGCCGACTCCACCGCCTGCGACCAGCACGCCGCGTACATGGTCGAGCTGTCCAAGGCCTGGGCCGAGGACCCGCACCGCCCGGTCTGGCTGCAGGAGGTCGGCGCACCGGCCCCGCACATCGCCCCCGAGGCGGCGGGCCGCTTCACCGCCACCACGGTGGCCGCCGCGCTGGACTGCCCCGACCTGTGGGGCGTCACCTGGTGGTGCTCGCACGACGTGGACCGCTCGCTCGCCGACTTCCCCGAACTCGAGTACAGCCTGGGCCTGCTCACCAACGACCAGCAGGTCAAGCCGGCCGGGCGCGCGCTGGCCGAGGCGGTCGCCGAGGCCCGCGCGAACGGCCGCAGGCCGCTGCCGCGCACCACCGCGCTGGTGCTCGACCTGCCTCTCGACGCGCCCAAGCGCTCCACCTGCGCCCCCGGCGGCGCCTTCTTCGAGGCCTTCATGCGGCTGGCCGCCGACGGCGCGCGGCCCACCGCGCTGCTCGCCGAACACGCCGCCGACCAGGCGCACCTGACGGCCCGCGGCATCACCGAGGTCGTCACGGTCGAGGACGTCGACCGCACCTGACCTACCCTCGAGTCATCCGACCCGGCACACCCCACCCTCGCCCTCTCCTGGAGCCCACATGCACGACGACCGCAGCCTGGTCGAGTCCCGTCTCAAGCGCGTACTCGACGAGCGCATCCGCCCCGCGGTCTATCCGGAGTCCGTCCCGCTGGAGGTCGGCATCTGGACCGCCCCCGACGAGCCGGTCCCGGTCGCCGAGGGCCTGGCCGCCCCCCGCAGGCCGATCGCGGTCGGCGACGCGTGGGGCGCGCCCTGGGGCACCAGCTGGCTGACCGTCTCGGGGACGGTGCCCGAGGCCTGGGCCGGGCGGACCGTGGAGGCCCTGATCGACCTGGGCTTCGACAAGAACATGCCCGGCTTCCAGTGCGAGGGCCTGGTCTACCGCCCCGACGGCACGCCGGTGAAGGGCCTGAACCCGTGCAACCAGTGGGTGCGGGTGGCCGCACCGGCAGCCGGCGGCGAGCAGGTGCTGCTGCACGTGGAGGCCGCCTCCAACCCGGTCATCCTGGACTACCACCCCTTCCTGCCCACCGAGTTGGGTGACAAGGAGACCGCCGGCGACCAGCCGCAGTACACGCTGGCCCGGATGGACCTGGCGGTCTTCGACGAGACCGTCTGGCACCTGGTGGCGGACCTGGAGGTGCTGGGCGAGCTGATGGCCGAGCTGCCGGTGGACGGCCCGCGCCGCTGGGAGATCCTGCGCGCCGTGGAGCGGGCGCTGGACGCCGTCGACCTGCAGGACGTGGGAGCGACGGCCGCCGCCGCCCGCGCCGAGCTGGCCGGGGTGCTGGCCGCCCCCGCCGTGCCGTCCGCGCACAGGCTCAGCGCGGTGGGCCACGCGCACATCGACTCCGCCTGGCTGTGGCCGCTGCGCGAGACGGTCCGCAAGGTGGCCAGGACCACCGCCAACATGACGGCTCTGCTGGAGGACGAGCCGGACTTCGTCTACACCATGTCCCAGGCCCAGCAGTACGCCTGGATCAAGGAGCACCGGCCGGAGGTGTACGACCGGGTCAAGCAGGCGGTGGCCGAGGGCCGCTTCGTGCCGGCCGGCGGGATGTGGGTGGAGTCGGACACCAACATGCCGGGCTCGGAGGCGATGGCCCGTCAGTTCGTGCACGGGAAGCGGTTCTTCCTGGAGGAGTTCGGCGTCGAGAACCAGGAGGCCTGGCTGCCCGACACCTTCGGCTTCACCGGCGGCCTGCCGCAGATCATCAAGGCGGCCGGCTCCAAGTGGCTGCTGACCCAGAAGATCTCCTGGAGCCAGGTCAACAGCTTCCCGCACCACACCTTCTGGTGGGAGGGCATCGACGGGACCCGGATCTTCACCCACTTCCCGCCGATCGACACCTACAACTGCTCCATGAAGGGCAGTGAAATCGCGCACGCGGCAAGGAACTTCAAGGACAAGGGCCGGGCCAGCCACTCGCTGGCGCCCACCGGCTGGGGCGACGGCGGCGGCGGGACCACCCGCGAGATGATCGCCAAGGCGGCCCGGATGCGGAACCTGGAGGGCTCGGCCACCGTCACCTGGGAGAAGCCCGCCGACTTCTTCGCCAAGGCGCAGGCCGAGTACCCCGAACCGCCGGTCTGGGTCGGCGAGCTCTACCTCGAACTGCACCGCGCCACCCTGACCAGCCAGGCGAAGACCAAGCAGGGCAACCGGGCCAGCGAGAACCTGCTGCGCGAGGCCGAGCTGTGGGCGGCCACTGCCGCCGTTCAGGCCGGACTCCCCTACCCCTACCAGGAGTTGGACCGGATCTGGAAGACCGTACTGCTGCACCAGTTCCACGACATCCTGCCCGGCTCCTCGATCGCCTGGGTGCACCGCGAGGCGGAGCGGACGTACGCCGCCGTCGCCGAGGAGCTGACCGGGATCATCGCGGGCGCCCAGCAGGCACTGGCCGGTGACGCCACGTCAGGAACCGAGGTGGTCTTCAACGCGACCCCGCACGAGCGGGGCGGGGTACCGGCCGCCGGCGGGCGCCCGACGACCCGGGGCCGGCGCGGCAGTTGCTCGCTCCAGCAGCGCCCCGAGGGCGGCTACCTGCTGGACAACGGCCTGCTGCGGGTCGCGGTGGACGGGCGCGGCCTGGTCGTCTCGGTCTACGACCTGGCCCAGGAGCGCGAGACCATCGCCCCCGGCACCGCCGCCAACCTGCTACAGATCCACCCGGACTTCCCCAACATGTGGGACGCCTGGGACGTCGACCAGTTCTACCGCAACACCGTCACCGACCTGACCGGCCTGGACGAGCTGACGGTGGCCGCCGAGCAGCCGGAGGCGGTCGCGGTGCGGGTGACCCGCTCCTTCGGCGCCTCGAAGGTGGTGCAGACCCTGACCCTGACGGCCGGCACCAAGCGGCTCGACCTGGACACCGAGGTGGACTGGCACGAGACGGAGAAGTTCCTCAAGGCCGCCTTCCCGCTGGACCTGCACACCGAGCGCTACGCCTCCGAGACCCAGTTCGGCCACCAGCACCGCGCCACCCACACCAACACCAGCTGGGAGTCGGCCAAGTTCGAGGCCTGCAACCACCGCTTCGTGCACTTCGCCGAGCCCGACTGGGGCGTGGCCCTGGTCACCGCCTCCACCTACGGCCACGACGTGACCCGCACGGTGCGCCCCGAGGACCACGGCACCACCACCACGGTGCGCGTCTCGCTGCTGCGCGCCCCGCGCTTCCCCGACCCGCACACCGACCAGGGCCTGCACCGCTTCCGGCACGCGCTGGTGGCCGGCGCCACGATCGGTGACGCGGTGCGCGAGGGCTACCGGATCAACCTGCCCGAGCGGCGGGTGCCCGGCGACGCCGAGGTCGCCCCACTGGTGCACGTGGACAACGACGCGGTGGTGGTCAGCGCCGTCAAGCTGGCCGACGACGAGAGCGGCGACGTGGTGGTGCGGCTCTACGAGGCGCACGGCGGCCGGGCCAGGGCCACGCTGCACACCTCCTTCGAGCACACCGCGGTGCAGGTCTGCGATCTGCTGGAGCGCCCGCTCGGCACCGAGGCGCAGGTGCGCGAGGATGGGATCGCGCTGCACCTGCGCCCGTTCGAGCTGGTCACGCTGCGCCTGACCCGCACCGGGGCCACCGCGTAGCGCCGCGCTCCACCCGTCCCGTCGTCCACCGGCTCCCGCCAGTTCCCGAGGCCCACGATGTCCACCGAAGAGTCCATCGCCCAGCCCGCCGTGCAGCCCGCCGCCCCGCACCCGGCACAGCAACCCACCGGCCTGATCGCCGCCCTCGACATCGGGGGCACCAAGATCGCCGGTGCGCTGGTCGACCAGCAGGGCACCCTGCTGCACCGTGCCCAGCGGCCCACCTACGCCCACGACCCGGGCGAGGCGGTCATGCTGACGGTCCACCGGATCCTCGGCGAGCTGGCTGAGGACCCGCGCTGGTCCGAGGTCCGGGCGGTGGGGATCGGCTGCGCGGGGCCGGTGGACATCACCCGCGGCACGGTCAGCCCCGTCAACATCGCCGGCTGGCGCGACTTCCCGCTGGTCGCACGGGTCGCCGCCGACCCCGCGGTGCTGAAGCTGGCCAGGGCGACCGGGCCGGGGACGGAGCAGGGCGTGCCGGTGCGGCTGGCCGGGGACGGCGTCGCGATGGCGGCCGGCGAGCACTGGCGCGGGGCCGCCCGGGACAGCGCCGACGCGCTCTGCCTGGTGGTCTCCACCGGGGTCGGCGCCGGGCTGGTGCTCGACGGCGCCGTGCGGCCCGGCCCCAGCGGCAACGCCGGGCACCTGGGCCACCTGAGTGTGGACCTGAACGGCGAGGTCTGCCCGTGCGGCTCGCGCGGCTGCGTCGAGGTGCTGGCCAGCGGCACCGCCATCGCCCGCCACGCGCTGCGCTCCGGCTGGCGCCCGGCGGCCCGGGACGCCGCCACCGACGCCGCGGCCGTCGCCGAATCCGCGCGCCAGGGCGACCCGCTCGCGCTGGCCGCCTACGAACGCGCGGGCCAGGCGCTGGCCGCGGGCATCGCTGCCACCGCCACCCTGCTGGACCTGCGGCTGGCCGTCATCGGCGGCGGCGTGGCCGGGGCGGGCGACCTGCTGCTCGCCCCGCTCCGCCGCCACCTGGACACCTACGCCGCCCTCTCCTTCGTCCGCCCCTTCGAGGTGCGGCTCACCGAACTCGGCCCCGACGCAGGCCTGATCGGCGCCGCGGCCCTCACCCTGGTCAGACCGTGAGGCGCGGCCCGGCGAAACCGATTTCCCCTCACCGCCGCCATGCCGTAGAGTCGTGTTCACCGACGCGGGGTGGAGCAGCTCGGTAGCTCGCTGGGCTCATAACCCAGAGGTCGCAGGTTCAAATCCTGTCCCCGCTACTCAGTAGCACGCAGTGGCCCGGCACACCCAGTGTGCCGGGCCACTGTGCTTTCCCTTCCCGCGCCGCTCCTGCGCCACCGGAGGCAACCGTGACCGACCCCGCCACCGAGATCCCGCTCGACCGGCTGCGCGAGGTGCTCGACCTGCTGGTGCGCCACGTCTCGGCCCAGGCGCCCGGTGGCCGACTGGCGCTCCCCGCCGACGCGTTCTGGTCGATCCCGACCGCGTCGCTGACCGACATCTGCGCCGAGCCGCCCGAGCCGACGATCGGCATGGTGTCGGAGTCGTGGCACGGCCTCGAAGCGATGCTCACGGACGAGGGCCGGGTCATCGGCCACGGCTTCGTCTGGCTCGCCGACGTCCTGCGCGCCATCGGCGCCGAGGCCGTCTGACGGCAGGGCTCGACGACGGCCGGGCCGTCGATCCCCGTGCCCGTGGCGGCGGTTCCGATTTCCACATTCCTCTCCGGGGGAGGAACTCGGTTGCTAGCGTGGTGATATGAATTTCCGTCACCTTGGACGCAGTGGCCTGATTGTCAGTCGGCTCGCTTACGGCAACTGGCTGACCCGGAGTTCTTCGAGGAGTGAGGAAACCGAGCTGGCCTGTGTGCGGGCCGCACTCGACGCCGGAATCACCACCTTCGACACCGCCGATGTGTATGCCGGCTCGCAGGCCGAGGAATCCCTCGGCCGGGCGCTGAAGGGCGAGCGCCGGGAGGGCCTGGAGATCCTCACCAAGGTCTTCGCGCCCACCGGTCCCGGGCGCAACGACATGGGCCTTTCCCGCAAGCACATCCGGGAATCCATCGACAACTCGCTGCGCCGCCTGGGCATGGACCACGTGGACGTCTACCAGGCGCACCGGTTCGACCCCTCCACCCCGCTGGAGGAGACCATGGCGGCGCTGGCCGACGTGGTGCACGCGGGCAAGGCGCACTACATCGGGGTCTCCGAGTGGACCGCCGAGCAGATCCGGCGCGGCCATGCCCTCGCGGGTGAGCTGCGGATCCCGTTCATCTCCAACCAGCCGCAGTACAGCGCCCTGTGGCGGGTGCCCGAGGTCGAGGTGATGCCGCTCTGCGAGGAGCTGGGGATGGGGCAGATCGTCTGGTCACCGCTGGCCCAGGGCGTGCTGACCGGCAAGTACCTGCCGGGCGGGCAGTGGCCCGAGGGCTCCCGGGCCACCGACTCCAACGACGGGTCGGAGGTGCTGGCGCCCTGGCTGACCGACGAGGTCCTGCACCGGGTCCAGCGGCTGCACCCGATCGCCGCCGACCTCGGGCTGACCCTGGCCCAGCTCTCGCTGGCCTGGGTGCTCCAGCACCCCAATGTCTCGGCCGCCGTGATCGGCGCCTCCCGGCCCGAGCAGATCACCGACAACGCCAAGGCGGCCGGCGTCACGCTCGACGCCGAGGTGCTCAGCGCGATCGACGCGGTGCTCGACCCGGTGGTCAGCCGCGACCCGGCCGCGACCACCGACAGCAGCCCCACCGATCCCGCCTGGCGGGTGGGCTGACCAACAGCCGCGAGGGCCTTTCCGGGGAAACCGATCGTTTCCCCGGAAAGGCCCTCGCCTTGTCAGCCCGCCCAGTTCACCGGCAAATGCAGCAGGCTGCGCACCTGCATGCCGTCCTTCCATTCCAGCTCCGCCGCCGGGACCGCGCAGTGCAGTCCGGGCAGCCGGGCGAAGAGCGTTTCGAGTGCCACCTGCAACTCCAGCCGCGCGAGCGGCGCGCCCAGGCAGCGGTGGATTCCGTACCCGAATCCCAGGTGCGGATTGGGCGTGCGGCGGACGTCGAACCGGTCCGCATTCTCGAAGACCGACTCGTCGCGGTTGGCCGAGGGAATCGCGGGCAGCACGGACTCCCCGGCCCGCACCAGCGTGCCGCTCAGCTCGACGTCCTCGGTGGCGTAGCGCGCGAAGGTGACGTGGGAGATGAGCGGCACGTAGCGCAGCAGCTCCTCCACCGCGCCCGGCAGCAGCTCCGGCTCCCGCCCGAGCGCCGCCAGCTGCTCGGGATGGCCGAACAGCACGTGCAGCGAGTCGATGAGCTGGGAGGAGACCGTCTCGTGGCCGGCGATCAGCAGCACGCTGGCCAGCTCCACCAGCTCCTTCTCGGAGAGCTTGTCCTCCTCGTCGCTGGCCTTGACCATGGCGCTGATCAGGTCGTCCTGCGGCTCCTCGCGCCGGCGCACCATCAGCTTGCCGATGTAGTCGTACAGCCGCTGGGTGTCCTCCTCGATCTCCTGCTCGGACATCACGGTCGTCGCGGAGAAGGCGTCCAGCCAGCCGCGGAACTGCTCGCGGTCCTCGAACGGCACGCCCAGCAGGTCGCAGACCACGGTGCCGGCGAACGGCACCGCGAAGCCCTCCATCAGGTCGCCCGGCGCGCCCGCGGCCACCAGCTCGTCGATCAGCCGGTGCGCCTCCTGCTCGATCCGCGGGCGCAGCAGCTCGACCCGGCGCATGGTGAACGTCTTGGAGAGCAGGCGGCGCAGCCGGGGGTGGTCGGGCGAGTCCATGCCCAGGATGCTGGTGTTGATCGGCAGCGGGGTCAGCCGCGACTCGTCGTGCTCGGCGGCCAGCGCGCGGCTGAAGCGGGGATCGCCGAGGATCGTCTTCATGTCCGCGTGCGTGGTCACCAGCCAGGCGTCCTCGCCGTAGGGGCAGGAGACCCGCGTCACGGGCTCCTCGGCGCGCAGCTTCTCGTACAGCGGGTCGAGGTCCAGCGCCACGGCCTCGCTGAAGGGGTAGGGACGCGGCGGGCGCTTGCCGGTCGTCGCGTCGTCCAGGTACTCGTTCACCATGTCGCTCATGCGGATCGGGCCTCCGAGAGATCAGTGGGGTGGTCGACAAGGCTCTTGGGCCGCATGTCGGTCCAGTTCTCCTCGACGTACGCCAGGCACTCGTCCCGGGTGACCGGTCCGCACACCGTGGTCCAGCCGGCCGGGACGGCGGTGAAGGCGGGCCACAGCGAGTGCTGGCCCTCGTCGTTGACCAGGACCAGGAAGGTGCCGGCGGTGTCGTCCCAGGGATCGCTCACTGTCTTTCCTCCGTGCAGGGTAAGGGAGTTGGTGGTGCGCCGGGGGTCTGTGGGGCGGCCGGGGCCTGTCCTACGGAAGGCAGGCCCTAGGCCGGCGGGGGCGGGAAGAAGCCCGAGGTGACGAAGTAGTCGGCGTAGGCGCGCAGCAGCGCGTCGTCCAGCCGGGGGAAGGCCAGCTCCGAACCGGCCAGCCCCGCCTGCGTGTTGGTCGCATCCAGGCGCACCTGGCCGAGTCGGCCCAGTGCGGGCAGGGTGTCGGCGAGCAGCACCGCGCCGTCCAGCGTGCCGGTCCCGGTGCGGGCGTCCGCCTCCGCGCGCTCGTGCAGGGTGCGCACCCAGGCGTCGGCCGCCATCGGCTCCAGCCGGTAGCCGTAGCGCCGCAGCCGGTCCAGGACCTCGGCCACCGGCAGCGGCTCGGGGCAGACCAGGTGGTGCGCCAGGCCGGTGGTGGCGGGGCGGCGGGAGAGCCGCACGATGGCGGCCGCGGTCCAGTCCACCGGCACCAGGTCGACCACCGGCGGCGCGTCCTGGCCGGCGGCGGGCAGCGGGGCGGCGCCGATCACCAGCATGGCGCGCACCAATTGCCAGAACACGTCCCGGTGCGAGCCGGCGCCGCTGACCGTGTGGCCGCTCACCCGACCGCACCGGTAGACGCTGACCGGCAGGCCGCGCTCGCCGGCCGCCCAGACCAGCTCCTCGGCCACCCACTTGCTCTCCGGGTAGCCGCCCGCCATCACCTGGTGCGGGCCGAGCCGGCCCGACTCGGGCACGGTGGCGCGCCGCTCGTCCGCGGCCACGGCCACCGCGGCCGTGGAGATGTGGTGCACGGGCACCGGCTCGCCCAGCGCCGCCAGCCGCAGCACTTCCTGAGTACCCGTCACATTGGCCTCGCGCAACCGGCGGTAGGGGTCGACCGCGCTGACCCGGGCGCCGTTGTGGTACACCGCGTCGACCAGGCGGGCCAGTTGCTCGAACCGCTCACGTCCGAGGCCGAGCAGCGGCTGCGCCAGATCACCGGGGACGGGCACGATCCGGCGACGGGAGAACTCGTTCCACAGCCCGTACTCGGTCAGGTTGCGCCGGATCCGCCGCAGGGCCGCCGCCTCGTCCTCGGCACGCACCAGGCAGTGGATGTCGGCGCCGGTGCGGTCGAGCAGTTCGCGCAGCAGGAAGGCGCCGAGGAAGCCGGTCGCGCCGGTCAGCAGCAGGTTCTCCCGCCCGCCGGCCGGCCGCCGGGCGGGCCCAGGGCGGCGCCCCTCGGCTGCGGCTGCGGCTGCGGCCGGGGGGCGCACGGTGATCGCGGGGTCGAGCACGGCGTCCGCGGCCAGCTGCGCCGGCGTCGGGCCGCCGGCGGGGCCGTCCTCGGCGGTACCGTCCACCGCCGCGAGCAGCGCGGCCACCGACTGCCGCTCGAAGAGCGTGCGCACCGCGAGCTCCACGCCCAGCCGGCGGCGGATCCCGCTGATCACCCGGGGCACCAGCAGCGAGTGCCCGCCCAGGGCGAAGAAGCTGTCGTCGATGGTGACCCGCGGCACCCCCAGCACCTCGGCGAACAGCTCGCACAGGATCCGCTCGCGCGGGTTGCGCGGCTCCCGGCCGGCCGAGAGCGCCGCGAAGTCGGGCACCGGCAGCGCGGCCCGGTCGACCTTGCCGGTGGCCGCCAGGGGCAGCGCGTCCAGCACCAGCACCACGGCCGGCACCAGGTAGTCGGGCAGCAGACCGGCCAGGTGGGCACGCAGCTCGCGGCCGTCCGACGGCGCGGCGCCGTCCGACGGCGCCGTGTCGGCCAGCACCGCGTACGCCGTCAGGAAGGTGCCGCCGCGCTGGTCCGCGCGCGGCACCACCACCGCCTGCGCGACGCCCGGGTGGGTGCCCAGGGCGGCGGCCACCTCGCCGGGCTCGATCCGGAAGCCGCGGATCTTGACCTGCCCGTCGGCGCGGCCGACGAACTCGAGCTCGCCGCCCTCGTTCCAGCGCACCAGGTCGCCGGTGCGGTACATCCGGCTGCCCGGCGCGCCGAACGGATCGGCGACGAAGCGGTCGGCGGTCAGCGCGGGCCGGTGCAGGTAGCCGCGCGCCACCCCGGCCCCGGAGACGTGCAGCTCCCCCACCACACCGGGCGGCACCAGGGTCAGGTCCCGGTCCAGCACGTAGACCCGGGCGTTGACGGTGGCCCGGCCGATCGGCGGGGTGGCACCGCCCTCGAGCGGGGCGCTGAGCGTGGCGCACACGGTGGTCTCGGTGGGGCCGTAGCCGTTGAGGAACCGGCGCCCGGCCGACCAGCGGCGCACCGTCTCGCCCGAGGAGGCCTCACCGGAGACGATCATCGAGGTCAGCGAGGGCAGCTGCGCCGGTTCCAGCACGCTGAGCGCGGCCGGCGGCAGGGTCGCGTGGCTGATCCGGTGCCGCTCCACCAGCGCGGTCAGCGCCGGCCCGGGCGCCGCGACGTCGGCCGGCGCCATCACCAGCGTCGCCCCGGTCAGCAGCGCGCCGCACAGCTCCCAGACCGCGCCGTCGAAGCTGTGCGAGGCGAACTGCAGGATCCGGCTGGCGGTGGTCACCCCGAAGCGCCGCACCTGGGCCTCGGCCACCCCGGCGATCCCCGAGTGGGTCACCACCACGCCCTTGGGGCGGCCGGTGGAGCCCGAGGTGTAGACGACGTAGGCCGGGTGCCCGCAGCTCAGCGGCCGGATGCGGTCGGCGTCGGTGATCCGGGTCAGCGGCCGCTCGGCCACCGCCCGCCGGGTCCCGGGCGCGTCCAGCACCAGGCGCGGCACCCGCGCCAGGGCGGGCAGCGGCAGTTCGGTGGCCGAGTCGGTGAGCAGCACCGCGGGCCGGGCGTCCTCGGCCATGAAGGCCAGCCGCGCGGCCGGGTAGCCGGCGTCCAGCGGCAGGTAGGCACCGCCGGCCTTGAGCACCGCGAGGGTCGCCACCACCGCGTCGATGGTGCGCGGCAGCGCGATGCCCACGAACCGCTCCGGGCCCACCCCGTGGGCGATCAGGTGCCGGGCCAGCCGGTTGGAGCGCAGATCCAGCTCGCGGAAGCTGAGCGTGCGCACCTCGCCGGTGCCGTCGTCGTGGACCAGGGCGGTGGCCCGCGGGGTGCGCCGCACCTGCGCCTCGAACAGCTCGGGCAGGGTGCGCGGCGGCACGTCGTGGCTGCGGTCCCCGCTGTGCGCCAGCAGCTGCTCGCGTTCGGCGGGCAGCACCACGTCCAGGGTGCCCAGGCGGCGGGTGGGGTCGGCGGTGACCTCGGTCAGCAGCCGGGTGAAGCGGCGCAGCAGCAGCTCGATGCCGGCCCGCTCGAAGAGATCGGTGCTGAATTCCGCCACCCCGGTCATGCCCTGCGGCTGCCGGTCCTCCCCGTGCCGCTCCTGCAGGCTGATCGACAGGTCGAACCGGCAGGCCCCGGTGCCCGCCTCGCGCGGCGTCACGCCGAGCCCCGGCAGCCGCGGTGCGCCCTGCGGGGCGTTCTGCAGGGCCAGCAGCACCTGGAAGAGCGGGTGGTGGGCCAGGCCGCGGCTCGGGGCGAGGGTGTCCACCAGGCGCTCGAACGGCACGTCCTGGTGGGCGTAGGCGGCCAGGTCGCCCTCCCGGACCCGGGCCAGCAGGTCGCGGAAGGCGGGGTTGCCGCCGGTGTCGGTGCGCAGCACCAGCGTGTTGACGAAGAACCCGACGAGCGCGTCGAGCGCGTGGTCGGTGCGCCCGGCGACGGGGGTGCCGATCGCGATGTCGGTGCCCGCGCCGAGCTTGGTGAGCAGCGCCGCCAGCGCGGCGTGCAGCACCATGAACGGGCTGGCGCCGGCTGCTTCGGCCAGCTCGGTGATCCGCCGGTGCAGCTCGGCGTCGAGGGTGAACTGCACGGTGTCGCCCTGCTGGCTCGCCACCGGCGGCCGGGGCCGGTCGGCGGGCAGCTCGATGCACTCCGGCAGCTGGGCCAGGGCACCGCTCCAGTAGGCGAGCTGACGGCTCATCAGACTCTGTTCGTCGCCCTCCTCGCCCAGCAGCCGCTGCTGCCACAGGGTGTAGTCGGCGTACTGCACGGGCAGCGGCTCGGCGTCCGGCGCCCGGCCCGCGCGGCGCGCGGTGTAGGCGGCGGCCAGGTCGCGCCAGAGCGGCGCCAACGACCAGCCGTCGCAGGCGATGTGGTGGATCACCAGGACCAGCACGTGCCGGTCGGGCGCGGTGCGCAGCAGGCCGGCCCGCACCGGCAGCCGGCCCGCCAGGTCGAAGGGCTCCCGGACCACCGCGTCCACCGCCGCGTCCAGCTCGCCGGGCGCGACATCGGTGGTCGCCAGCCGGAGCCGGGCGGCGGCGCCCTCCAGCACCAGCTGGCGCGGCACCCCGGCGACGGCGGGGAAGACGGTGCGCAGGCTCTCGTGGCGGGTCAGCAGGTCGGCCAGCGCCGCGGCCAGCGCCGGCTCGTCCAGCTCGCCGTCCAGGTCGAGCACCAGCGGCACGTGGTAGGCGGCACCCTGGCCGTGCAACTGGTCGAGGAACCAGAGCCGGCGCTGGGCGTAGGAGAGCGGGACGGTCCCGGGCCGCGGCGCGGCGGTCAGCGCCGGCCGCTCGCCGGCCGAGGCCAGCTGCACCGCCTCGGCCAGGCCGGCCACGGTGGGGATCTCGAAGACCGTGCGCACCGGCACCTCCAGGCCCAGCACCGAGCGCAGCCGGGCACTGAGCCGGGTGGCGGAGAGCGAGTGGCCGCCGAGCGCGAAGAAGCTGTCGTCGATGGTGACCCGGGAGACGCCCAGGATGTCGGCGAACAGCTCGCAGAGCAGCCGCTCCATCGGGTCGCGCGGCGCCCGCCCGCCGGGGGTGGATCCGGTGTCCGGCTCGGGCAGCCGGTGGCGGTCCACCTTGCCGTTGGGTGTCAGCGGCAGCGCCTCCAGCACCACGGTGGCCGCGGGCAGCAGGTAGGCGGGCAGCCGGTCGCGCAGGTAGGCGCGGATCGAGGAGAGCAGCGCGCCGGTGTCGCGGGCGGCCGCGGGGGCGTTGACCAGCGCGGTCAGCGGCACCCCGGCGGGCGGCGGCACCTGCAGGCCCGGTTCGCCCGGGCGGCGCGCGGTCAGCGTCACGTCCAGCGTGTGGGGGGCGGTGGCCGACCAGCTCACCGAGGCACGCAGGCCCAGGCGCTCGGCCACCTCGTGGAACTCCTCCAGGTCCGCGCTCTCGGCGTCGTCCGCGGCGCCCAGCAGCGGCAGCCGGTCGCCGGGGCGGGCCGCCTCCAGGGCCGCGAGGGCCCGGGCGACGGGCGCAAGCCTCGCGTCCGGCACCCCGGTCACCCGCAGCTCGCTGCCGCGCACGGTGGCCAACCGGGCGGCTTCGGTGATGTCCTGACCCCACGTCAGTTCAACGGTCGGCGGCGCCGGTTCGACCGGTGCCGCGGCGGCCTTGCGCAGCACCGCGTCATAGCGGTAGCGGGTCAGCTCGTTGACGTACCGGCCGCGCTTGACCCGCACCTCGCTGCCCGCCACCTCGGGCAGGGTGCGCGCGAGTTCGGCGAAGAACGCCGGGTCGACCAGCAGCTCCTTCTCCCGCACCACGGCCTGCTCGACGGCGGCGCCAAGGGCCTCGGGGTCCTCGGGCAGCGGGTCCCGGCGCAGCCGCACGTCGGTGTGGAAGGCGCGCAACAGCCGCAACTGCCGTACGTCACCGACGAAGACGGCGCCGCCGGGGGCGAGCAGCGCCACCGCCTTGGTCAGCACCTCGGCGAGGTAGCGGCCGTCGGGGAAGTACTGGCTGACCGAGTTGATCACGACCGTGTCGAAGAAGCCGGCCGGCAGGCCCTCGGTGTCGTCGGCGGCCCGGGCCCGCAGCTCGACCCGCCCGGCCAGCGCCGGATCCGCCGCGACCAGCGAACCGAGCGCCCGGACCACCTGTCCGGACAGGTCGGTGCCCCAGTAGGACTCGCAGTGCGGGGCCAGCCGGGCGAGCAGCAGCCCGGTGCCCACGCCGATCTCCAGCACCCGGCGCGGCTGGAGCTCGCGGATCCGGGCCACCGTGGCGTCCCGCCATTCGCGCATCTGCTCGGCCGGGATCGGCAGGCCGTCGTAGCTGCTGTTCCAGCCGGAGAAGTCCTCGCCGAGGCGTGCCTCGGCGGCGCGCCGGTAGAGCGCGTCGTAGATCTCGCGCCACTCGGCCACCGAGTCCGCGCCGCCGTCCGGGTCCGCCCGGCCGGCCCCGGGCCCGCTCCGCTCGGCCGGCACCACATAGCCGACCAGCCGCTTCTGGCCGGCCGCGTCCGGGCGGACCACCACCGCGGCCTGGGCCACCTCGGGGTGCCCGCCGAGCACCGCCGCCACCTCGCCGGGCTCCACCCGGAAGCCGCGGATCTTCACCTGGTCGTCGCCGCGGCCGACGAACTCCAGCCTGCCCTGGACGTCCTGGCGCACCAGGTCGCCGGTGCGGAAGAGCCGCGCGCCGGGGCCGCCCTGCGGATCGGCGACGAAGCGCTCGGCGCTCAGGCCGGGGCTGCACCAGTAGCCGCGGGCCAACCCGGTGCCGCCCAAGTAGAGTTCGCCCACCTCACCGGGTGCGACCGGGCGCAGCCGTGGGTCCAGGACCAGGGTGCGCATGCCGGCCATCGCGGCGCCGATCGGTGTCACGGCGCCGAGCCCGGCGGCCCCGGTCACCCGGTGGCAGGTGGCGAAGGTGGTCGTCTCGGTGGGCCCGTAGCCGTTGACCACGGCGAGGCCGGGGCAGGCGGCCAGCACCCGGCGCACCGCGGCCGCCGGAACGGCGTCGCCGCCGGTCCACACCTCGCGCGCGCCGCGGAAGCACCCGGGGTCCTCCTCCGCCAGCACGGCGAAGAGCCCGGCCGTCACCCAGAGCGCGGTGACGCCCGCCGTGCCGACGGCGTCCGCGACCGCCCGCGCGTCCAGGGCGCCGGGCGGTGCGACCACCACCGTGCCGCCGGAGAGCAGCGGCACCCACAGCTCGTAGGTCGAGGCGTCGAAGGCGTGCGGCGAGTGCAGCAGGACGCGCTGCTGCGCGCCGCCGTGGAAGGCCGGGTCCTGGGCCAGCGCGACCACGTTGCGGTGGCTGACCGCGACGCCCTTGGGGGCGCCGGTGGAGCCGGAGGTGAACATCAGGTAGGCCAACTGGTCCGGCTCGACCGGCCCGAGGGCGGGGGCCGGCTCCCCCGGACCGCCCGCGGCGGGCGCCGCCGCGGCCACGGGGAGGACCCGCAGCCCCTCGCCGATCCGCGGCGGTGCGCTCCGGTCGGCGGTCAGCAGCAGCCGGGCGCCGCTCCGCGCCAGCATGCCGTCCAGCCGGGCGGCGGGCTGGCCGGGGTCCAGCGGCAGATAGCAGCCACCGGAGGCGGCGACCGCGAGCAGTGCCACCACGAGTTCGGCCGACCGGTCGGCCAGGACCGCGACGGGCTCCTCCGGCCCCACCCCCTCGGCCACCAGCCGCTGGGCCAACAGCCGGACACGGGCATCGAGCTGACGGTACGTCAACACCGTGTCGCCGCTGACCACCGCGGTCGCGGCGGGGGTGCGCTCGACCTGCCGGGCGAAGGCCGCCGGCAGTGAAAGGGACTGACAGGAGGGGCGCTGGACGGACACGTGTCACGAACTCCTCTGCGCGGGACCCCGGAACGCGACAACGGCGTCCGGTTCGAAGGCACACGGAAGGGCACCAGGCAGCCTGGTGCGGGCACTGTTCGACGTCGTGTAGCGATCATGCCAAACTCCGCCACGATGCGGAACGACATGTTCATGTTTTCGGCTCTTCTTGCGCACAGTCCGCCAACCGCACGTCACCGCGGGCAAACCCCGGGCGCATATGGCCGCGGCACGTCCGGCCAGGCAATCTCCACCGCACCCGGCGACCGCCGCCCGCCCCCGGAACGCGTAGCCGACCGGCTACGCATGGTCAGTCATATTGGCCGGAACAGATGCCCGTTCACGATCCGGAGCAGACAAGCTTGGGCAAAACGCGGACCCGAACCGCCACCCGATGAGACGATCGCGCTCGCTCCGGCCCGGCGCGCCACTCCCGTCCCGGCTCGTCCCAGGTCCGCCGGCACGCCCCGCAAGCACCGGACAGCACACACGCCTCGTTCACCCCACCCGCATCTCAGGCACGCCCCGGCCACCCCGGGGAGACAGGGAGACCCGATGGACGCCCACGCAACCGCCGCCGCCGGCCCGGAGGCCGGCTTCAGCCCGGACACCGGCGTCATCGCCGAGATGGTCGGACGCCCGCTGCGCTTCGACTCCACCCGCTACCTGCCGACGGACAGCTACGCCGAGGTCGCCACCGACCGCGTCTGGCGCGCCCACCAGAGCCTGGGGCTCACCGGCGAGACCCGCGCCTCGATCCTGGCCCTGCTCCAGGAGCTGACCGAGCCCTGGGGCCGGCTGCCGGTCGGCACACCCCCCGAGCGCGCCTGCTGGGTGGCCATCGACGGCATGCCCTTCGAGCCCTCGGTCGCCTGGGTGAACGGCACCGCCGGCGTGCGGCTCTCGCTGGAGCCCCCGGGCGACGGCACCGCGGTCTCCCGGATGCGCGCGGCGATGGCCCTGACCCGCCGGCTGGCCGGCCGGCCCGGCGTCTTCGTCGACCGCCTGCTGGAGATCGAGGACCTCTTCGTCGAGGACGATCCGCAGGGCTTCTTCACCATGGCCCACGCGGTCGCCTGGCGCCCCGGGGCCCACCCCGAGTACAAGATCTTCCTCAATCCTGCGGTGGCCGGCCGGGAGCAGTCCGCCGACCGCACCGAGCAGGCCATGCTCCGCCTCGGCCTGGAGCGCCCCTGGCGCGCCCTGGTCGAGCACCTCGGCGGCGCCTTCACCCCCGCCCACGAGCCCGTCGCCATCGCCGTGGACCTGGTCGGCGGGGACGACTTCCGGGCCCAGCTGTACCTGGCGCACTCCGGGGTGAGCGCCGCCGAGATCGACGCCAAGTCCGCCGTCGCCCACGACCACGTCCCCGGCCTGTTCGCCCGCGCGCTGCAGCAGATCAACGGCCCGCACGACGCGGCCGCCTGGCAGCGCAAGCCCCCGGTCACCACCTTCACCCTGGACACCCGCCACGACCGGCCGAGCGCCACCCTCTACGTCCCGCTGATCCCGGTGCACGACAGCGACGCGGCGGCCCGCGACCGGGTGGCGGCCTTCCTGCGCGCCGAGGGCGCGCCGTCGGCCGACCCCTATGTCGCCCTGCTCGACGACCTCGCCGACCGCCCGCTGTCCCGCTCGCTCACCCAGAACTTCATGTCCTACCGGGGCGGCGACGCCGCACGGTTCTCCATCTACCTGGCCCCCGGCACCTACCGGGCGGCCGACGGACTCGGCTGACCCGGCGGCCCACCGCCGGCCGGCAGCCGGCAGTCGGCGGCCTCACCTCAGAGCAGCCCCCGGCGCATCGCGTACGCCAGTGCGTGCGTGCGGTTGCGCAGGTTCAGCCGGCTGGTGAGCCGGTGCAGGACGTTCTTCACCCAGCGCTCGGAGTACCCGAGCCTGGCGCCTATCTCCGCGGTGTCGCAGCCCTCGGCCACCAGTCGCAGGACCGCGATCTCCCGCTCCTCGAGCGGCTGCCCGCGCCTCGGCGCGCTCTCCGCGTTCTCCGCGCCCTGCTGCACCCTGCCGATCCGGTCGAGCAGTTGGTTCAGCAGGCCGGGCGGCAGCGAGCTGCTGCCGCTGTGCGCCCCGTGCACGGCGCGCAGCAGCCGCGCCGGGGTCACCTCGTGCCGCAGCAGGAGGTGCGAGATCCCGCTGGCCGCCACGTCGATCAGCTCGTCCTCGCGCAGCCGCTCGACGATCAGCACCAGCCGGATCCGCGGGTCGAGCACCAGTTCGCGGGCCTCGCGCAGCAGGTCGCTGCTGACCGCGTCGGCCAGCTGGACCACCGTGCAGCGCTGGTCGGCCGGCCGGTCCGCCACCAGGGTCACCCCCGGCACGGCCCGCAGATAACTGTCCAGTCCGGCACGGGAGATCGGATCGGGTGCCTTGGTCAGAACCGCTACGGCGGACACCGGCCACCTGCCTTCCTGGAGTCCTCGTCCAGCTCGGAGCGCACGGCTGGTTCAGCACGTACCACCCTTACTACGGGCCGACGGCCGACTCTGGTTGCCCATCCGCCACACCCGTCCCGGACTCCCGCCCGGCAACCCGGGCCGACGCCGGCTCAGGAGGCCCTGCGGTCGCCCTCCGCCCTGCGGTCGACCTCGGCCCTGCGGTCGCCCCCCGACCGGCGCTCGTTCCCCGACCGGCTCCCCGGCACCCCCGTCGGTGCGGACAGCGGCAACGCCGCGGGCGGCGGCAGCGGGGCGGGCAGCGGCAGCGGCAGCGGCGCGGGCAGCGGCGCCGGTACCGGGGTGAGCTGGACCCGCGGAGTGTGCCCCGCGACCCAGACCGTGGGCCCGCTCGGCGGTGCCGCCCGATGGGCGGCGATGATCCAGCGGGTCAGGGCCTGGACGAAGTCCGGCCCCAGCGCCGCCGCGTCGTGCAGGCGCTCCAGGTCGCCCGCCCCGAACGGGACCCCGGCCTGCGAGATCGCGGTGAGGAGCGGGTGGAGCAGGGCCCAGGTGGTCCGGGTGGCCGGCAGCCGACCGGTATGTTCGCAGTCGTTCACGCCCACCCCAACCCCGCGCGGGCGCCCCGGGTCACGCCCGCCGCGCCGGAGTCAGCCCTTGGTGGGACCGACGTTCGGCGGATCCCCCCGGTCCGCTCGCCCGGTCCGGCCAGCCGGTCCCCTCGCCCGGCCCGGTCAGGCGACCCGCGCCGCGACGAGCCGCGCGCACTCCAGCGACTCGCGCCGGGTGCTGTCCACCTCCAGGTCGTAGCGCACCCCCCGGTGCACCAGCTCCGCCTGCGCCCGGGCCATCCCCACCGTCCGGTCGCCGCGCGCCAGCTCGCGCCCCGCCGCCACCGCGCTCTCGCACCGCACCCCGACCCAGAGCACCCCGAGCCCCTGGAGCGCCCGCAGCCACCGCTGCTGGGACTGCGCGCCGCCGAGGAACACCTCGTCCACGATCACCCGGGCACCCGCGCGGGCCATCGCGGCCACCCCCTCGATCCACGCGGCCTCCAACTCCCGGAACACCGCGCCGACCTGCACCTCGCCGTCCGGGGCGAACTCGATCCCGGCCTGCGAGGAGCGCATGGCCGCGGGCAGCGAGTCGACGAAGGTGTCGACTCCGAGGGCCAGCCACGGATCCGGCAACACCGCCTGCAGGCACCGGACGATGCCGGACTTGCCCGAGCTGGAGCCGCCGTTGAGGATGATCACGTCCGTCTTCACCGCGTCACCGTAGCGGAACCACCCCAGGGTGGAGAACGGAATAAACCCGCATCTCCACCCCGGGGACCAGGTGACGGACCGTCAACTCTCCTACCGTCGCGCCCATGACCTCTCCGTACCGTCCAGCGCGACCGCACTCCGCCCACCGGGCCGGCCGCGTGCCGGCCGGCGGCGCACTGCTGGCCGCCGCCCTGCTGCTCGGCGCCGCACTCGCCGAGCCCGCCGCCGCCACCGCCGGTCAGCCCGCCAGCGGGCTCAGCCGGTCCGCGCTCGACTGGGGCGCCTGCCCCGCGCCGACCCCGAACGCCAACGGCAGCTACTACCCGCGCGACCCCCGCGAGCAGTGCGCCACCCTGCGGGTCCCCCGCGACTACCGGCAGCCCGGCGCCGGCAGCATCACCCTGACCGTCTCCCGGATCCGCACCGCCGACCCCGCCCACCGGCTCGGCGACCTGGTCGTGGTCCCCGGCGGGCCCGGCGGCTCGGGCCTGGACTACCCCAGCCAGCTGCTCGGCATCCTGCCCGCCGCCGTGCCGGCCTCCTACGACCTGATCGGCTTCGACGAGCGCGGCGTGGGCAACAGCACCCCGGTCGCCTGCGGCCTGAGCGCCGCCGACCGGGCCGCCGAGCTCAACTACCCCTACCCGGCGCCCGACGGCGACATCTCCGGCAACCTGGCCTTCGCCAAGCGGGTCGCGGACACCTGCGCGGCAACCGCCGGCGACTACCTCGGCGACATCAGCACCGCCGACTCCGCCCGCGACCTGGACCGGATCCGCACCGCCCTGGGCGTGCCGAAGATCTCCTACCTGGGCAGCTCCTACGGCACCTACCTGGGCCAGATCTACGCCACGATGTTCGCCCCGCACACCGACAAGGTGGTGCTGGACAGCACGGTCGCCCCCGGCGGCGTGGAGCAGGGCATGAGCCTGTACGGGCTGGGCACCGAGCAGGCGTTCCCGGCGCTGGCGGCCTACCTGGCCCAGCAGGACGCCACCCTGCACCTGGGCGCCACCCAGACGGCGGTCCGCGCCGGCTACTTCCGGCTGGCCGCCAAGCTGGACCGCACGCCGCTGCGGCTGGGCGACGGGCGGGTGCTGGACGGCAACGGGTTCCGGGCGCTGACCTTCTCGGTGCTGACCAACGCCGCCTACTACCCGCTGGCCGCCCGCGCCTGGCAGGCCGCCGACACCGGGGTGCTGCCGCCGCCCGGTCCGGGTGGCGGCAGCACGCTGCCGACGGTGATCCCGGACAACTTCGTCGCCGCCCAGGATGCCGTGATCTGCAACGACACGCCCTGGCCACGCGATCCGGGCTACTACGCCGCCCAAACGGCCGCCGACCGGATCCGCTACCCGCTCAGCAACGGCATGCCGGGCAACGTCTGGCCGTGCGCCTACTGGCACTACGGCCCCACCGAACCGCCGGTGCGGGCCGACCCGATCGGGCCGCGCAACATCCTGATGCTGCAGAACCTCAAGGACCCGGACACCGCCTACGCCGGGGCCCGCCAGACGCTGAGCGCCTTCGGCCACCGGGCCGCCATGGTCACCCTGGAGGCCACCGGCCACGGCGTGGACTTCGCCGACCCGAAGGTGGCCGGTCCGTTCACCGCCTTCCTGCTCACCGGCCGGCTACCCACCGGTAACCGATCCTCGTGCACCGGCCCGCCCAGCCGCTACAGTGCGAGGACGAGGCGCCCGCGCGGCGCGCCACAGGCGGGAGTTCGACAGCAATGACCGGTGAACAGCACACGGGCTTCTTCGCCTCCGTCGAGGAGGTGTCGGCGCGGTTGGCCGAGGTGGGCTACCTGGCCTCCACAGCCGTCGCCACCACGATCTTCCTCGCCGACCGGCTGGGCAAGCCGCTGCTGGTGGAGGGCCCGGCCGGGGTGGGCAAGACCGAACTGGCCAAGGCGGTGGCCGCCGTGGCCGGCGCCCGCCTGGTGCGGCTGCAGTGCTACGAGGGCGTGGACGAGTCCCGCGCGCTCTACGAGTGGAACCACGCCAAGCAGCTGCTGCGGATCACGGCCGGGCGCGAGGAGAGCTGGCAGGAGGCCAAGGCCGACATCTTCTCCGAGGAGTTCCTGCTGCCGCGCCCGCTGCTCACCGCGATCCGCGGCAGCGAGCCCACCGTGCTGCTCGTCGACGAGACCGACAAGGCCGACGTCGAGGTGGAGGGCCTGCTCCTGGAGGTGCTGAGCGACTTCCAGGTGACCGTCCCGGAGCTGGGCACCATCACGGCCGAGCGCCGCCCGTTCGTGGTGCTCACCTCCAACGCGACCCGCGAGCTCTCCGAGGCGCTGCGCCGCCGCTGCCTCTTCCTGCACCTCGACTTCCCGGACGAGGAGCTGGAGTGCCGGATCGTCAGGTCCCGGGTGCCGCAGCTGGACCAGGCGCTGGCCGAGTCGGTGGTCAAGGTGATCGGTGCGCTGCGGGCGATGGAGCTGCGCAAGGCGCCCTCGGTCGCCGAGACCATCGACTGGGCCCGGACCCTGCTGGCGCTGGGCGCCGACTCGCTGGACGACGCGGTGGTCCGCGACAGCCTGGGCGTGGTCCTCAAGCACCAGGAGGACCTGCGCCGGGCGGTCGAGAAGCTGACCCTGGCCTCGGCGTGACCGGGGCCGCGCAGCGCGCGCTGCCCGAGCGGCTGACCGGCTTCGTGCACGCGCTGCGCGGACACCACGTGCGGGTCGGACCCGGCGAGACGGTCGACGCCGCCGCGGTGCTGGCGGTGCTCGGGCTGGCCGACCGGGAGCGGCTGCGCGAGGGACTGGCGGCGGCACTGCTGCGCGGGCAGGGCCAGCGCCCGGTCTTCGACGCCACCTTCGACCTGTACTTCCCCCGCTCGGTCGGTGATCCGAGCACCGCCCGGCCGGCCGCGGCCGGCGCCGCCACCTCCGTCGAGGAGCTGCGGGAGCGGCTGGCCGAGGCGCTGGCCGCGGGCGACTCGGCGGCGATGGCGCGGCTGGCCGGCCTCGCGGTGCAGGCGCTGGGCCGGTTCGGCAGCGCACCGGGCGCGGGAGCCGGGGCTACGCCCAGTGCCACCCCCGGCTCGGGCGGCTGGTCGGCCCACCAGACGCTGGAGCGGCTGCGCCCGCAGATCCTGCTGGCCCGGGTGCTCGCCGCGCTGCGCGCCGGCCGCCCCGGCGCGCCCGCCGACGCACCCGACGCGCTCACCGACCGGATCGAGCCGGACGAGATCCGCCGCCGGATCGAGGCGTTCCGCGGCCTGGTGGCCACCGAGGCCCGCCGCCGCACCGCCGAGGAGCAGGGCACCGCGGAGATCGCCCGCCGGGCAGTTGCGCCCAGCGTCGACCAGATCGACTTCCTGTTCGCCGGGCGCGACCAACTGGCCGAGCTGCGCCGCTCGGTGCGCCCGCTCGCCCGCAAGCTCGCCACCCACCTGGCCGCCCGGCGCCGCCGCGCCGCCCGGGGCCGGATCGACCTGCGCCGCACCGTGCGCCGCTCGCTGGGCACCGGCGGCGTACCGCTGCGGCCCGCCTACCGCCAGCGCCGGCCGCAGCGTCCCGACCTGCTGCTGCTCTGCGACGTGTCCAGCTCGGTGGCCGGGTTCTCCGACTTCACCATGCTGCTGGTCCAGGCGCTGCGCGAGGAGTTCAGCCGGGTACGGGTGTTCGCCTTCGTCAACCGGGTGGACGAGGTGACCCAGCTGGTCACCACCGGCACCGCGGACCCGGGCGGGCTGGCCCGGCGGATCACGACCGAGGCCGCGGTGATCGGCCACCACCCCTACAGCGACTACGGTTCGGCGCTCGGCGAGTTCGCCGACCGCTACCAGGAGGCGGTGACCCCGCGCACCTCGGTGCTGATCCTGGGCGACGCCCGCAACAACCGCCGCGACCCCAACCTGCCCGCCCTCGCCCAGCTCGCCGGGCGGGCCCGCCGGGTGCACTGGCTCAACCCCGAACAGCCCGCCCTGTGGTCCACCGGCGACTCCGCGGCCCTCGACTACGCGGGCCTGGTGGCCATGCACCCCTGCCGGAACGCCCGCCAGCTGGGCGAGTTGATCACCCGTCTGCTGCCGGTCTGACCGGTCGGCCCGCCAGCTCCGCCGCGAAGGCCCGGAACCGCCGGCAGGGCGCCGTGGCCGGGCGGTCCTCGCGCCAGGCCAGCCCGATGCCGCGCCGGGCGTCCCGGTCGGCGAGCGGCACCACCCGCACCCCGGGCTGCGGCGCCGCGCGGCCGTCCCCGGCGGGCAGCACGGCCACCCCGAGCCCGGCGCCGACCATGCCGCGGATGGTGGCCACCTCACCGGCCTCCAGCACCACCGAGGGCGTCACGCCCGCCTCGTGGAAGATCCGGCAGGTGATCTGCCGCAGCCCGGCCGCGTCGCGCATGATGATGAACCGCTCGTTGTTCAGGTCGGTCAGCCGCACCGCGTCGCGGTCGGCCAGCCGGTGCCCCTCGGGCACCGAGAGCGCCAGCCGCTCCTCGCGCAGCGGCAGCCAGCCCCAGCCCGCGCCGGCGGGCCGCGGCGCGGTGACGGCCAGCTCCGCCGAGCCGTCCTGGACGAGTTCGAGCACCCCCGCCGCCGACTCCTGGTGCAGCGCGAACCCGGTGCCCGGCGACTCGCGCTGGTAGGCGCCGAGCAGTTCGGGCACCAGCCAGCCGCCGAGCGAGTGCACGAAGGCCAGCCGCAGCGTGTCCTCGGCCGGGCGCAGCAGCGCGGCGATCCGGTCCTCGGCCGCCTCCAGCTCCGCCAGCGCCCGCCGGGCGTGGCGCCGGTAGACCTTGCCGCAGTCGTTGAGCCGCAGCCGGTGCCGGTCACGGTCGAACAGCGGGGTGCCGAGCCCGCGTTCCAGCCGGGCGATCGCCCGCGACAGCGTCGGCTGCGAGGTGCCGACGAGCGCGGCGGCGTCGGTGACGTGCTCGGTCTCCGCGACGGCCAGGAACCAGCGCAGCTCTTCGATGGTCATCCCGGCATTATGCACACCGGGAATGATCCGCAGGTCAGGACGGTATTTCCGTTCGCCGCCCGCCCGGGGAAAGCTGAGGGACAACACCGAGACCGACCGCTTCGGAGGGATCCGCCATGTCCGACCAGCCCACCACCCCCATGAGCGACGAGGCCAAGTTCCGCCTGGTCGAGGACTTCCGCCTCAGCCTGCAGACCGGCGACTGGGCGCGGCTGCGCTCGCTGCTGACCGAGGACGCCAGCTGGACGCTGCCCGGCGACAACACGATCTCCGGAACCGCCGAGGGCGTCGACGCCGTGGTCGAGCGGGTCCGGCTGATCGCGAGCTACGGGGTGAACTTCGAGTTCCTGCGCCCGTTGTACAGCCGCGACAACGTGGCGCTGTCGCTGCACAACACCGCCGAGCGGGACGGCCGGGTGCTGGACGAGTACCTGTCCACCGTCTGCTTCCTGCACGAGGGCCGGATCCGCTCGATCGAGACCTACCTCTCCGACGTGCCCGGGATGAACGCCTTCTTCGTCTGAAGAAGCGCCGAGTGGTCGATCAACCGCCAGGCGTGCAGGGGCAGGGCCAGGACGGCGGCGAGCAGGCCGCCGATCGCCCGCGCCTGCGGTGGTGCCCCGGGCGCGGCCGGGGCGAGGTCGGAGGCGGGCGGTGCGACGGCGGCGTGCGGAGCCGGCACGGGTGGTTCCGCCGCCTGCTGCCGCATCTCGATGCGCTGCCAGGCGCACCGCCAGCGGGCGAGCTCCTCGGCGGACGCGCCGAAGGCGGTGACCAGCGTCGACACCCGTTGCAGCGGCGGCAGGCGGTCCCGGCGAGGGCTCAGGTCACCCGAGATCGTGCTCCGCGGAACGCCGGTGCGGCGCTCCAGCTCGCGCAGCGACGGGTTGCCCGACCACGCCTTGAGCGCCCGGAGCCGGCGGACCAACTCCTGCGGGGTGGCGGCGTCGCCCGGATCGGGCCTCGCCGCCAGCGCCCGTTGCGGTGACCGGCTCGGATCCCCGTTCATGTTCCGCCCAGTCATGTACCCAGTCATGTATCCCCCCTTGGGCCCCGGCTCGATCGGTCGAGCACGGCGCATGTGGCCGGGACCAGTCTCTTCACTGCCGACTTTCCACTCCATGGCGTTTTCCTGGCGTTAGCATGATGCTTTGTTCTCGGGCGCCCGTCAGGGCCGCAGAGTCGGGGGGCCGCTGACGGTGGAACGGGGTCCGGGGCGCTGGGCCGTTCCCGCCGTCGTCGTTCCCGCAGGGTGCTCACCCTTCGGAGGCGATCGATCATGCTGGGGGATTTCGGAACGCTCCTGCGGCAGTACCGGCTGACGGCCGGGTGGACGCAGGAGGAGCTCGCGGAACGCTCGGGGGTCTCGACGCATGCGATCAGCGTGCTGGAGTCCGGGCGGCGGCGGCCGCGGCTGTCGTCGGTGGCCCGGCTGGCCACGGCCCTGGGCGTGGACTCCGCGAGCCGTGACCAGTTGCTCGCCGCGGCGCGCGGGGAGCCGGAGCCGCGGACCGGCCTGGCACCGGTCGAACACGTGGTGCCCCGTCTGCTGCCCTACGCCGTACCGGACTTCACCGGACGGCACAGCGAGGTGGAACGGCTGCTGGCGCTGGCCGGCGGCCCGGACGGCAGCCAGGGCCGTCCGCTGGTGATCTCGGCCATCGACGGCATGGCCGGTGTCGGCAAGACCGCCCTGGCCGTTCACACCGGGCACAGTCTCACCGGCCGCTACCCCGACGGTCAGCTCTTCGTGGACCTGCACGGTTTCACTCCGGGCCGGCGGCCGCTCGACCCGGGTGCGGCGCTGGAGAGCCTGCTCTGCGCGGTGGGTGTCAGCCGGACCGCACTGCCCTCGCGCACCGAGGAGCGCGCCCAGCTGTGGCGCAGCCGGGCCGCGGGCCGGCGGTACCTGATCGTGCTGGACAACGCCGTCGACGCCGAGCAGGTCCGCCCGCTGATCCCCGGCAGCCCGCGCTGCCTCACGCTGGTGACGTCCCGGCGGCGGATGCTCGCGCTGGACGGGGCGGTCAGCGTGCCGCTGGACGTGCTGAGCCATGACGAGGCCGTGGAGCTGTTCGCCCGGGTCGCCGGCCCGGAGCGGGTCGCGGGCCACGCCGCCACGGTGGAGGAGATCGTCGCGCTGTGCGGCAGGCTGCCGCTGGCGCTGCGGATCGCCGGCGCGAGGCTGGCCCACCATCCCACCTGGACACCCGTCCAGGTGCTGGAGCGGATCCGGCGCCCGCAGAAGTTATTGACCGAACTCTCCGACCGGGACCGGAGCGTCGCGGCCGCCTTCGTGGACTCCTACCACGCCCTCACCCCCGCCCAGCGGCGCGCGTTCCGGCTGGCCGCGCTCCACCCCGGCGAGGACTTCGCGCCGCCCGCCCTCGCCGCGCTGCTCGACGCACCGCCGGCCGAGACCGAGGAACTCCTGGAGTCGCTGCACGACCACCACCTGCTGATCGAGCACACCGCCCTCCGGTACACCTTCCACGACCTGCTGCGCACCTTCGCCGACGAGCTGCTCGCCCGCGAGGAACCCGAACCCGTCCGCCGCGCCGCGCTCGTCCGGCTCTTCGACCACTACCGTCACACCGCCGCCGCTGCGATGGACCAGCTGGCCCCGCTGGAACGCCACCACCGGCCGCAGGCTCCCGCGCCGGGAGGCACACCGGTGGTGTTCGCCGACCAGGTGGACGCGACCGACTGGCTGGCGCGGGAACAGGCCAACCTGCTGGTCCTCTCCCACCACGCCACCGACGCCGCGCTGCCCCGCTACGCGGCGGACCTGCCGGCCATCCTGTGGCGCCACCTCAAACGCCACATGCCGGCCCAGGAGGCGCTGGTGCTGGGTACCCGTGCCCTGCGAGCCACCCGGCAGCTGGGCGATCCCGCCGGTGAGGCCGCCGCGCTGCGGCACCTGGGGCTGGTCCAGTACCAGCTCGGCGACTTCCCGCAGGCACTCGACCTGCTCCATCAGGCCCTGACGATCCAGCGCGCGATCGGCAACCGCGCCGGTGAGGCCCACGTGCTGGCCAACCTGGGCCTCACCCAGACCCGGATGGGACGCCTGGAGGAGGCGCTCGACCACCTGCAGCAGGCGCTGCAGCTCAGCCGGGACCTCCCCGAGCCGGCCGTCGAGTCGATCGCCCTGACCAACCTGGGGCCCACGCTGACCAGGCTCGGACGGCTGCCGGAGGCCCTGGAGTACCACCGGGCGGCGCTGAAGTTCCACCGACGCGGCGGCAACCGTCTCGGCCAGGCCATCGTGCTCAACCAGTTCGGCGAGTACCAGCAGCGGCTGCACCACCATCCGCAGGCGCTCGACCTGTACCAGGAGGCGCTGGACCTGCACCGCGACCTCGGCGACACCTTCGGCCAGGCCGAGTCGCACACCCTGCTCGGCGACGCCCTGCTGGCCATGGACGCTCCGGCGAGCGCCCTCCAGCACTACCGGGCCGCGATCGACTTCCTCCCGCACACCGGCGAGCGGTACAACCTCGGGCGCATCCACGTCGGGCTGGCGCGCACGCACCAGCGTCTGGGAGACCTCGGCACCGCTCGGGCGCACGCCGAACAGGCCGTCGAGATCCACAGCTCGCTGAACATCCCCGAGGCGGACGAGGCCCGGGCCCTGCTCGACTCGCTCACCCAGGGACCGGCACCTCGTCCCGGAGCGTTCGGTGTCGGTTGACCCGGGCCGCCCACCGTGGCAGGTCAGTTGACCGGGCCGCACACCTCCGCGCTGCGCGGCCCCCAGGTACACGCCTGCAGGCTCGTGCCCGGGCCGTCGTAGTACCACCCCGACTCGCGGGGGTCGGTGGTCGGGCCGTAGATCCACTGGCCGGTGCCCACGTTCTGGATGCCGAACTCACAGCCGGTGGGGGCGGCTGTCGGATCGATCGCCATGTGGTCGTGGCCGCCCTGGAGTTCGACCAGCTCCAGGGCGACGCAGCCGCCGCTGCGGATCTGCCAACTGCCCTCGGCGGCCTGGGCCGAGGTCGCGCTGCCCACCCCGATCACGCCCATCGCCACCACGGCGAGCGCGGCGGCCGAGGCACGCTTCCTGGTCCTGGTGAATCGCATGGAACCCTCCGGTACGTCGATTCCGCCCCCGAGCCGGTGCCGGGGCACACCCCGAAGCTCAGCGCCCGGTGGAACGGAAATCAACCGGTCGAGCAGGGTCCGGACACCCCCGGACACCCCTGGACACCCCCGGACGGGGATGGACGGGGCTGGACAGGGTTGGACGGCGCCGGACCCTGCACCACCGGCCTCTCACCGCCCGGGTCGCCGGCCCGCCTCGTGGGTGAAGAGGTAGCCGGCGGCTGCGGCCACCGTGAGCGCCATGGTCAGCAGCACCACCCGGAAGTCCACCACCGCGATGAGCGCGGCGCCCGCGGCCATCGCGATCAGCTGCGGCACCGTCATGACGACGGTGAACCCGGCGTAGACCCGCCCGACCAGCTCCGGCGGCGTGTGGCGGAATCCGATCGTGGTCAGCCCGATGGCGATCCACGGCATGCTGGCGCCGCAGAGCACCATCCCGGTCGCCACCACCGCCACCGAGGGCACGGTCTGCAGCAGCGCGCCGAGCCCGAAGGACGCCATGCCGGCGGCGACCAGCAGGCCGTCCCCGATCCGCCGGGCGAGCCGGGCCGCGGTCAGCCCGGCCAGCACGGCGCCGATCCCCTGGCCGACCAGCAGCACGCCGAGGAAGGCCGGCGGGCGCCCCAGACCGTCACCGACCACGGCGAGCCCGACCGTCTCGGCCAGCCCCATCCCCACCATGGTCAGCGCGCAGCCGATGGTGAGCTGCCGGAGCACGACGGTGTTCGCCAGGTGCCGGAGGCCCTCGGTGATGTCGGTGCGCCACCCGCTGCCGCTGGACGACGGCGCGGCCTCGTCCAGCCGCACCGCCAGCAGGGTGGCCACGGCGACCAGGAAGGTGGCGGTGTCCACCAGCACCACGGCATGGGCCCCCACCGCGGCGAACAGCCCGGCCCCGGCCAGCGGCGAGACCAGCCGCAGCGACTGCTTGGCGGTCTGCAGCAGGCCATTGACCTCGCCCACCTGCTCCTCGGGGACCAGCACCCGCAGCAGACCCGCCTGCGCCGGATCGAGGAAGCTGTTGGACAGGCCGTAGACCACCATCACCAGGTAGACCAGCCAGACCTGGCCGCCGCTGTGCACCAGCAGCAGCACCGGCAGCACGGCGGCGGTCGCCAGGTTGAGCACCAGGAGCAGCGGGCGCCGGCGGTAGCGGTCGGCGACCATGCCGCCGAGCGGGGCGCAGAGCGTGCCGACGATCACCAGGAAGAAGGTGAGCGCGGCCGCCGAGTTGCTCCCGGTCAGCTCCTTGACCCAGATCCCGGCCACCAGCCAGAGCATCGTGTCGCCGAGCACGGAGACGATCTGCCCCAGCAGGAACCAGCGGACGTTCCGGTCGGCCAGCAGCCGCCGCAGGCCCCGGCGGCCGTCGCCCCTGCCCTCGCCGGCCGCCGGGGCCGCGGGGTGCTGGTCCGCGGGGTGCTGGTCCGCGGGGTGCTGGTCCGTCACGTCGGCCCTGTCCTGCGCCGTCAGGTCATGCGTCATGGCCGAGCCTCTCGGTGAGAATGCGGCCGAGCTCGGCCAGGCCTTCCGGGCCGAGCAGTTCGGCGTGCCGGCAGTCGACGTGGTACTCGTGGACCTCGCCGGTCAGGTGCAGCTGCCAGGCAGCGCGCGCGGTCGGCGCGTCGGCGGCACGACCGCCGGTCGCGGTGACGAACACGAGATCGCCCTCCACCGTGCCGGGCACGTGGTCGAGCACCAGGCGGCTGCTGTGCACGGCCGTGTCCAGCAAGGCGGTCACCACCTCCTCGTCCACCTGCAGCCGTTGTGCGTGCTCCTCGCGCAGCAGGGCCAGGATCCGCTGCCGGTCGGCGCCCTGCGCCACCAGCTCGCGCACGGCGGGCCCCGCGCCGGGCAGCAGCGCGGAGAGCACCTCCTGCTCCGCCTCCGCATCGAGGACCGCCGGGTGCAGGGGCTGCGACTCCTGCGCGGCGGCGGCCGGGTAGGAGTCGAGCAGTGCCAGGAAGGCCACCTGCTCGCCGTCGCGCTGGAGCAGCTCGGCCATGGCGTGCGCGATCGTGCCGCCCAGCGACCAGCCGAGCAGGTGGTACGGCCCCGCGGGCTGCACCTCGCGGATCCGCGCGACGTACTCCCGCGCCATCGCCGTGATCGACGCCGGGCGGGCGTCCGGCCGGCGGATGCCGCTCGCCTGGAGCCCGTACAGCGGTCGCTGCGGGTCCAGCCGGCGCAGCAGGGCCGCGTAGCCCCAGCTCAGGCCCATCACCGGGTGCACGCAGAACAGCGGTGCCTCGCTGCCACGGGCGCGCAGCGGCAGCAGCACATCGAGCGGATCGCCGGCCGACTGCGCGCCGGCGGACTGCTCACCGTCCGACTGCTCACCGAGCCGGGCGGCGAGGCCCGCCGCGGTCGGCGTCTCGAAGAGCGCGCGCAGGTCGAGCCGGGCACCGAAGGTCTCCTGGACGGCGCTCATCAGCCGCACCGCCAGCAGGGAGTGGCCGCCGAGCGCGAAGAAGTCGTCGTCCGGACCGACCTCCGGCAGGCCGAGCACGTCGGCGAAGAGGGCGCAGAGCACCACCTCCCGCGGGTCGCCCGGCACCCTGGCCGGGGCCGCCCGGTCGATGCCCGGGGCGGGCAGGGCCCGGGCGTCGAGCTTGCCGTTGCGGGTGACGGGCAGGGTCTCGAGCCGGACGAAGGCCGAGGGGAGCATGTAGCCGGGCAGCAGCGCGCCGGCGTGGGCCCGCAGCCGATCCGGGTCGAAGCTCTCGCCCGCGGGCACGACGTAGGCGACCAGCCGCTGATCCCCCTCGGCGGCCTCCCGCACCACGACGGCGACCCGAGCGACGTCCGCGTGTCCGGCCAGCACGTTCTCGATCTCGCCGAGTTCGATCCGGTAGCCGCGCACCTTCACCTGCTGATCGGCCCGGCCGACGAAGACCAACTGCCCGTCGGCGCCCCACCGCACCAGGTCGCCGGTGCGGTACATCCTCTCGCCCTTGCCGAACGGAGAGGCCACGAAGCGCTCCGCCGTCAGGCCGGGCCGGCCGAGGTACCCGCGCGCCAGAGCCTCGCCCGCCACGTAGAGCTCACCGACCACGCCCGGCGGCACCAGCCGCAGACCGGCATCCAGGACGTACAGGCCGGTGTTCCGGACCGGCCGGCCGATCGGCACCAACGGGCCCGCGCCGTCCCCGGCCGGCGTGCCGGCGGTGACCTGGATCGTCGTCTCGGTGGGCCCGTACAGGTTCACCGGTTCGACACCCCACACCGCCCGCACCCGCTCGGCCAGTTGGGCGCCGAACGCCTCGCCGCCCACGAACACCTGCCGCAGACCGGCCACCGCCCCGGCCCCCGGGGCTGCCACCAGCGCGGCCAGCAAGGTGGGCACGAACTGCGCCACCGTCACCCCGAGCACGGCCAACTCCCCTATCAGCAGCCCGGGGTCCTTCGCCACCTCGTCGCCGACGACCGCCACCGCGGCCCCCGACAACAGCGGGAGCCAGACCTCCCACACGCCCGCGTCGAACCCGGGCGAGGTACGGGCCAGCACCCGGTCCCCCACTGCGACGGAGAAGCGATCGCCCATCCAGAGCAGCTGGTTGACCACTGCACGCTGCGACACCACCACCCCCTTCGGCCGACCGGTCGAACCCGACGTGTAGATCACATACGCCGCCTCCGCACCGGGCACCGGGACCGGCAGCGACAGCGCCGGACCGGGCTCCGCCGACCGCGCCCCGGCCTCCTGGTCGAGCACCACGCACCGGGTGCCCGACGGCACCAGCCCGGCCGTCCCCCGCACCGCGAGGACCACCGCCGTGGCCGCCTCCTCCAGCACGCCCGCGATGCGCCCCGCGGGCAGCCCCGGGTCCAGCGGCAACCAGGCCGCCCCCGCCAGGGCCACGGCCACCTGAGCCACCACCCAGTCCGCCGACCGCGGCAGCAGCAGGCCGACCAACGCCCCGGGCCGCACCCCCATCGCCGCCAGCCGGTCCGCCAACTCAGCGGCCAGGCTCATCAGTTCGCCGTAGGACAGCTCGGCGCCCGCAGCGACGACCGCCACCGCGGCCGGTGCCTGCGCCGCGCGGGCCGCGAACAGCGAGCCCAGCGACCCGCCGACCGGCAGCGCCAGCACCGCGCCCGCACCCTGTCGAAGCACCTCGGCCCGGCCGCGCTCCGACAGCAGCTCCACCGCACCGACCCGCAGGTCCGGCCCGGCCACCGCCGAGTCCAGGAACCGCACGAACGAGAGCGCCAGGAACTCCACCGACTCGCGGTCGAACAGGTCTGCCGCGTAGTCGAGTTCACCGTCGAGGCCGCGGAGGTCGCGCTCCTCGCCGAAGCGCTCGGCGAGGGTCAGCGACAGGTCGAACTTCGCCGCCGCGCCGGTCACCTCGACCGGCCGGGCCGTCAGGCCGTCGAGCTCGATCCGAGCCGACGCGGTGTTCTGCAGCGCGAGCATCACCTGGAAGAGCGGGTGCCGTGCCATGGCGCGCGGCGGGTTCAGCTCCTCCACCAGCCGCTCGAACGGGAGGTCCTGGTGCGCGAAGGCCGACAGGTCGGCCTCCCGCACCCGGCCGAGCAGCTCCCGGAAGGTCGGGTCGCCCGAGACGTCGGTGCGCAGCACCAGCGTGTTGACGAAGAACCCCACCAGGTCGTGGACCGCCTCGTCGGTGCGGCCGGCCACCGGGGTACCGATCGGGACGTCCTCGCCGCCGCCCAGCGCGCTCAGCCAACCGGCCATCGCGGCCTGCAGGACCATGAAGACGGTGGTGTGCGTCCGGCGGGCCAGGTCGGCGACCCGCGCGTGCAGTTCGGCCCCGATCCGCACCGGCACCGTGCCGCCCTCGCCGCTCGGGTACGCGGGGCGCGGGCGGTCCACCGGCAGCGGGAGCTCGTCCGGCAGGCCGTCGAGCTCCTGCTGCCAGTAAGCGAGTTGCTGTGCCAGCAGGCTCCCGGGAGCGGACTCGTCACCGAGCAGCTCGCGCTGCCACAGCGTGTAGTCCGCGTACTGCACGGGGAGTTCCTCCCACTGCGGGGCGGTCCCCGCGCGGCGGGCCGTGTAAGCGGTGGTGAGGTCGCGCACCAGCGGTGCGGTCGACCAGCCGTCGGAGACGATGTGGTGGGCCGCCAGGAGCAGCACGTGCTCATCGTCGGCGGTCCGGAACACCGTGGCGCGCAGGGGCAGTTCACTGGTGAGGTCGAAGGCGTACCCCGCTTCGGCGGCCAGGCGCGCGGCCAGCTCCTCCTCGGTGCACTCCCGCTCGTCCAACGAGAGCACCACCTGGGCCATCGGCACGATCCGCTGCTCCGGCTCACCGTCCCGCTCGGGGAAGACCGTGCGCAGACTCTCGTGCCGCCCCACCACGTCATGCAGCGCGGCAGCCAACGCCGCCGTGTCCAACACACCCGTCAGCCGCAGCACCAACGGCATGTTGTAAGCACCACTGCCCGGCTCCAACCGGTTCAGGAACCACAACCGCCGCTGAGCGAACGACACCGGCAACCGCTCCGGCCGCACCACCGGCCGCAACCCCGGCCGCAAACCGACCTCCCCACCCTCCAGCACCGCCGCCAGCCCGGCCACCGTCGGCGCCTCGAACAACGTACGCAACGGCACCTCCACCCCGAGCACCGACCGCACCCGACTCGCCAACCGAGTCGCCAACAACGAATGCCCACCCAACTCGAAGAACCCCTCATCGACCCCCACCCGCTCAACACCCAACACCTCGGCGAACAACCCGCACAGAATCTCCTCCCGCGGCGACCGCGGACCCCGACCCACCCCCACCACCACGAACTCCGGCTCCGGCAACGCCCGCCGATCCACCTTCCCGTTCGGCATCAACGGCAACGCCTCCACCAACACGAACGCCGACGGCACCATGTAATCCGGCAGACACCGCCCCAACCCCTCCCGCAACCCCACAACCGTCTGCGACCCACTCACCACATACGCCACCAGACGCCGCTCACCCCCCACACCCTCATGCAACACCACCACCGCCTGCGCCACCCCCGGCAACCCGTCAATCGCCGCCTCCACCTCCCCCAACTCAATCCGGAAACCACGCACCTTCACCTGACTGTCCGCCCGACCCAAAAACACCAACTGCCCATCCCCACCCCACCGCACCAGATCCCCCGTCCGATACATCCGCTCACCCACACCGAACGGACACGCCACAAAACGCTCCGCCGACAGACCAGCCCGCCCCAAATACCCACGCGCCAACCCCTCACCCGCCACATACAACTCACCCACCACACCCGGCGGCACCAACCGCAACCCCCCGTCCAACACAAACACCCGCTTGTTCCACACCGGCCGACCAATCGGCGGAACCGCCGCACCCGACATCGGATCACTCATACTCGCGCACACCGTCACCTCGGTCGGCCCATACGAATTGATCATCCGCCGACCCCGGAACCACCGCTCCACCAACCCCGGAGAACTCGCCTCACCACCAACAATCAACGTCCCACCCAACGGCAACGACCCCTCCGGCATCACCGCCAAACCCGCCGGCGGCAAATCAATATGCGTAATCCCCTGCTCCGCCACCAACTCCACCAACGGCTCACCCGGCATCATCCGCTCCAACGGAGCAACCACCAACCGCCCACCCCCCAACAACGCCGACCACACCTCAGAAACATGACTGTCAAAACTCAACGACGAAAACTGCAACACCCGACTCTCCGACGTCGTCACATACCACTCCACCTTCGCATGCGCCAACCCCGGAATACCACGATGCGCAATCACCACACCCTTCGGACGCCCCGTCGAACCCGACGTATAAATCAGATACGCAGGATGATCAGGCAACAACGACGCATTCCGATCGGCGTCCACGACATCGGTGGGGCTCTGCGCGGCCAGATCGGCCACGACATCGGCCCGGTCCAGTACCAGGACCGTCCGCCCGCCCGACGGCAACCGGTCCGCCACCGCCCCGACCGTCACCACCAACGCCGGCGCCGCATCCCCCAACATGTAGGCGATCCGGTCCGCCGGATACTCCGGATCCACCGGCAGATACGCCGCACCCGACTTCAACACCGCCAGCAACGCCACCACCATCAACTCACTACGCGGCAACGCCAACGCCACAAACCCCTCCGGCCCCGCACCACACGCGATCAACAACCGCGCCAACCGATTCGCCCGCGCATTCAACTCCGCATACGACAACTCCACCTCCTCACACGCCACAGCCACCGCACCCGGCGCCACACCAACCTGCCGCTCGAAATGCTCATGAATCAAACCCTCCGGCACCACCCGCGCCGTGTCGTTCCACCGCTCCAGCACCAACGCACGCTCATCCGCCGACACCAACTCGACATGACCGATCCGGTCGTCGGGTTCGCTGCCGACGGCGGTGAGGAAGGCGGCCAGTCGACCGACGAAGGCCGTGACCGTCGCGTGGTCGTAGAGGTCGGTGGAGTAGTCGAGGACACCGTCGAGGCCGGCGGGGGCGCCGCCCTCGAAGCCTTCGGTGACGTCGAGCGAGAGGTCGAACTTCGCGGCGGCGCGGCTCAGCGGCTCCGCCGCCACCTGGAGGCCCGGCAGGCCGAGTTCGGGCAGTGCGGTGTTCTGGAACGCCAGCATCACCTGGAACAGCGGATGCCGCCCCATCGACCGCGGCGGGTTCAGCACCTCGACCAGCCGCTCGAACGGCACGTCCTGGTGCGCGAACGCCGCCAGGTCGGTCTCCCGTACCCGGGCCAGGAGTTCGCGGAAGGTCGGGTCGCCCGAGGCGTCGGTGCGCAGCACCAGGGTATTGACGAAGAACCCGACCGCGTCCTCGAGCGCTTGGTCGGTGCGGCCCGCGATCGGGGAGCCGATCGGGATGTCCTCACCGGCGCCGAGCCGGGCCAGCAGGCCGGCCAGCGCCGCCTGCACCACCATGAAGACGCTCACCCCGCACTCCCGGGCCAGCCGCACCAGGTTCGCGTGTGCCGGGGCGGGCAGGGTGAACGGCACACTCGCACCGCCGCCCGCGGTGGCGGTGCGCAGACGGTCGCCGGGCAGGGTCACCTCTTCGGGCAGTCCGGCCAGGGCCTGGCGCCAGTAGTCGGTCTGGCGGGACAGCAGGCTGTCCGGATCGCTCTCGTCGCCCAGCAGCTCGCGCTGCCACAGGGCGTAGTCCGCGTACTGCACCGGCAACGGCTCCCAGTCCGGCACCTCGCCGGCCACCCGCGCCGCGTACGCCACCGACACGTCCCGCGCCAACGGCGCCAACGACCAGCCGTCACCCGCCACGTGGTGCAGCACCAGCAGCAGCACGTTGACGTCCGCCCCGAGGTCGAACAGATGCACTCGCAGCGGGAGTTCGGCCGCGAGGTCGAAGCCCTGGCGGACGGCTGCCTGCAGCGCGGCCGGCAGCTGGGCCGCACCGGTCTCCCGGACCTCCAGCGGGACGATGGCCGTGGCGGCGGTCCGGACCGCCTGCTCCGGCTCGCCGTCGTGCTCGGGGAAGACCGTACGCAGGCTCTCGTGCCGCTCCACCACGTCCGCCAGCGCCGCGACGAGCGCGGCGCGGTCCAGCTCACCGGTCAGCCGCAGCGCCAGCGGCATGTTGTAGGCACCGCTCTCCGGGGCGAGCCGGTTGAGGAACCAGAGCCGGCGCTGGGCGAAGGAGACCGGCAGGTGTTCGGGACGCACGGCCGGCCGCAGGGCGGTCCGTGCACCGGCCTGCTCGCCCTCCAGGGCTGCGGCCAGGGCGGCGACGGTGGGCGCCTCGAAGAGCGCGCGCAGCGGCAGTTCGACCCCGAACACCGCGCGCACCCGGCTCACCAGACGGGTCGCCAGCAGCGAGTGCCCGCCCAGCTCGAAGAAGCTGTCGTCGATCCCGACCGAGTCCAGGCCGAGCACCTCGGCGAAGACCCCGCAGAGGATCTCCTGCTGCGCGGTGGCGGGAGCGCGCCCGCCACCGGCGGCGTAGTGCGGCACGGGGAGGGCCTTGCGGTCGAGCTTGCCGTTGTCGGTCAGCGGGAAGGCGACCAGCGCGACGACGGCCGAGGGGACCATGTAGTCGGGCAGCAGCCGCTGGACGTGCGCGCGCAGTTCGGCGGCGTCGGCCTCCGCGGTGCCGGTGACGTAGCCGACCAGTCGGGTGTCCCCGGGGCTGTCCTCGCGCAGCACGACGGTCGCCTGCGCGATGCTCGGGTGGCTGGTCAACGCGGCTTCGATGTCGCCGAGTTCGACGCGGAAGCCGCGGATCTTGATCTGGTGGTCGGTGCGTCCGAGGTAGTCGAGCGTGCCGTCCGCCCGCCAGCGGGCGAGGTCGCCGGTGCGGTACATGCGCTCGCCCGGTGCGCCGAAGGGGCAGGCGGTGAAGCGTTCGGCGGTGAGGGCGGGGCGGTTGAGGTAACCGCGGGCCAGGCCGTCACCGGCGAGGTAGAGGTCGCCGGCGACACCGGCGGGGACGGGGTTGAGCGAGCCGTCCAGCACGTAGCCGCGGGTGTTGGCGATCGGGCGGCCGATCAGCGGATTGCCCGCGGCCGGCGGCCGGTCGAGCCGGTGGGCCGTGGACCAGATGGTGGTCTCGGTGGGGCCGTAGAGATTGGTGCTCTCGCCGATCGAACGCAGAGCGGTGGCCAGCGGGGTGGGCAGGGCCTCGCCGCCGACCAGGACGCGCAGGGCGGGAAGGCTGGTCGAGCCGGTGGCCGAGTGGGCGAGCAGCGCCTGCCAGAGCGAGGGGGTGGCCTGCATGATGGTGGCGCCGCAGTCGTGCAGCAGCGCGGTCAGCGCAGCGGGATCGAGCACGGTCGGGCGGTCGGCCAGGACGACGCGGGCCCCGCTGATCAGCGGCAGGTAGAGCTCCAGCGCGGCGATGTCGAACGCGATGGTGGTCACCGCCACCCAGCGGTCCTGCCCGGTGAGGGGGAACCGGGCACCCATGTCGGTCAGGAAGTTCGCCAGGGCGTGGTGCGGCACGACAACGCCCTTGGGGCGACCGGTGGATCCCGAGGTGTAGATGACGTACGCAGGGTGCGTGGGCCGCAGCGCCGTGCCGAGGTCGTGCTCCGGCTGCGCGGCGACCTGCGGGTCGTCGACGGCCAGGGCCGGGGTGCCCGCCGGGAGGTCGCTCCGGCCGTCCGTGAGGACGAGGGCGGGTGCGGCGTCGCCGAGGGTGTACGCGATCCGCTCGGCCGGGTAGCCGGGGTCGATCGGCAGATACGCCCCGCCGGCCTTCAGCACGGCCAGCAGCGCGACCACCAGCTCGACGGACCGGTCCAGCACGACCGCGACCAGCGACTCCGGCCGCACGCCACGGTGCACCAGCACCCGCGCGAGCCGGTTGGCACGGGCGTTGAGCTGACGGTACGTCAGTTCCGTCTCGCCGAAAGCCACGGCGACCGCGTCGGGGGTGCGGGCGGCCTGCGCCTGGAACAGCTCGGGCAGCGTGGCCCCGGGCAGCTCGCGGGCGGTCTCGTTCCACCTCGCCAGCAGCGTGCGGCGCTCGTCCTCGGTGAGGATGTCGGCGCGGGTGACCGGGCGGCCGGGGGCGCTGGTGAGGGTGTCCAGCAGGTCGGCGAAGCGTCGGGCGATCGCCTCGGCGGTCTCGGGGTCGAAGAGGTCACCGGCACAGGTGAGGGTGCCGGTGATCCCGGCGGGGCCGGTCCCGGGGTCGAACTGTTCCGAGAGGTCGAGGGCGAGGTCGAACTTGGCGGTCACGGTGCCGACGGCCTCGGGCCGGACCGCCAGCCCGGTGAGCTCCAGGCTCGGGGCGGTGGTGTTCTGCAGGGTGAGGAGGGTCTGGAAGAGCGGGTGGCGGGCCAGGGAGCGCGCGGGGTTGAGGGCTTCGACGAGGTGGTCGAAGGGGAGGTCCTGGTGACTGTAGGCGGTCAGCAGGCTGTCGCGGGTCCGCTGCAGCAGGTCGCCGAAGGTCGGGTCCCCGCTCAGGTCGGTGCGGGTCACCAGGGTGTTGACGAAGAACCCGACGAGGTCGTTGGTGGCCTCGTCGGTGCGTCCGGCGATAGGGGTGCCGATGGGGATGTCGGTACCGGCACCGAGCCGGGACAGCAGCGTGGCGAGCGCGGCGTTCAGCCCCATGAAGAGGGTGGCGCCGTGGGCGCCGGTGAGCCGGACCAGCCGCTGGTGGGTGGCGGCGGGGATGACGACCGGGACGGCAACGCCCCGATGGGTGGCGACCGCCGGACGGGGGCGGTCGGCGGGCAGCGTGAGCTCCTCCGGCAGGTCGCCCAACGCCTTCCGCCAGTAGGCCAGTTGCTCACCCAGGCGGCTCGCGGGGTCGGCGACGTCGCCGAGCACCGCGCCCTGCCACAGCGCGTAGTCCGCGTACTGGATCGGCAGTGGCTGCCAGGCCGGAGCCTCGCCGGCCACCCGTGCCGCATAGGCCCGCGACACGTCCTGCGCCAGCGGCACCATCGACCAGCCGTCACCGGCCACGTGGTGCAGCACCAGCAGCAGCACATGCGCCTCGGGTGCGATAGCGAACAGCACCGCCCGCAGCGGGAGTTGCGCCGTCAGGTCGAACGGCTGCCCCGCCACCGCGGCCAGTTCGCCGGCCAGCGACGCCTCGGCGCACTCGCGCAGCTCGGCCACCGGCCCCTGCAGGCCGTCCACCGGCAGGACCTGCTGCCACGGCTCGCCGTCCTGCTCGGGGAAGACGGTGCGCAGGCTCTCGTGCCGCTCCACCACATCGGCCAGCGCCGCGGTCAGCGCGGCACGGTCCAGCGCTCCGGTCAGGCGCAGCGCCAGCGGCATGTGGTAGGCGCTGCTGTCGGGGTCGAGGCGGTTCAGGAACCAGAGCCGCCGCTGTTCGAGCGAGAGCGGCACCCGGACGGGGCGCGGCGTCACCGGCTCGATGGCAGGCCGGGTCGCGGTGGCGCTGCGGGCCACCAGCGCCGCCAGGCCGGCCACCGTCGGCGCCTCGAAGACCGCGCGCAGCGGGAGTTCGGCCCCGAGCAGCGTGCGCGCCCGGGTGATCAGGCGGGTCGCCAGCAGCGAGTGCCCGCCCAGCGCGAAGAAGCTGTCGTCCACGCCCACGCTGTCGAGTCCGAGCAGGTCGGCGAAGACGCCGCAGAGGATCTCCTCCGTCGCGCCGGTGGGCGCCCGGTGCGGGGTTCCGGTCACCGGAACGGGGACGGGCAGCGCCGTGCGGTCCAGCTTGCCGCTGGGCGACAGCGGCACGGCGTCGATCGGCACGAGGACCGACGGCACCATGTACTCCGGCAGCGCGGCGGCCAAGTGCGCCCGGAGCTCCTCCTCACAGCAGCTGCCGTCGGAGACCAGGTACGCGGCGAGGAACTGGTCGCCCTCGGCGCGCTCGTGCACCAGCGCGGTCGCCCAGGAGACGCCGGGGGCGCCGGCGAGCACGGTCGCGATCTCGTCCAGCTCGATGCGCAGGCCGCGCAGCTTCACCTGGTGGTCGGCGCGGCCGAGGAAGACCAGGGTGCCGTCCCGGTTCCAGCGCACGATGTCGCCGGTGCGGTACATCCGGGTGCCGGGGGTGAACGGACAGGCGACGAACCGCTCGGCGGTCAACGCGGGCCGGCCGGCGTAGCCGCGCGCGAGCTGGTCGCCGGCCAGGTAGAGCTCGCCGGCCACGCCGGGCGGCAGCGGCCGGAGCTCGCGGTCCAGGACGAAGACCCGGGTGTTCCAGACCGGACGCCCGATCGGCACGGTGCTGCCGCTCTCGCGGTCCGCCGAGCGGTGGTAGGTGACGTCGACGGCCGCCTCGGTCGGACCGTAGAGGTTGTGGAGGTCGGCCGCCAGGACCTGGCGGTAGCGGGCCAGCAGGTCGGTGGAGAGCGCCTCGCCGCTGCACACCACGTGCCGCAGGCTGGTGCAGCCAGCGGCGGCGGGCTCCGTGACGAAGGCGTGCAGCATCGACGGCACGAAGTGGGTGACGGTGACGCCGTGGCGCCGGATCTCCGCGGCGAGCCGGGCCGGCTCGCGGTGGGCGCCGGGCGGGGCCACCACCAGGGCCGCGCCGGAGAGCAGCGGCAGGAAGAACTCCCAGACCGAGACGTCGAAGCTCGACGGGGTCTTCTGCAGCACCCGGTCGGCGGGGCCGATGCCGTACTGGTCGCGCATCCAGAGCAGGCGGTTGACGATCGCGGCGTGCGGGACGGCGACGCCCTTGGGGCGGCCGGTGGAGCCGGAGGTGTAGATCAGGTAGGCGGGGTGCGCGGGCAGCAGCGGCGCGGTCCGCTCCTGGTCGCCGAGGTGGTGGTCCTGGTGGTGCGCGGAGGCGGCGGCCTCGTCCGGGTCGTCCAGCACCAGGGCGCGGGCGCCGGCCGGCAGCACGCCGGCCAGCTCGCGGCAGGTGAGGACGGCCACCGGCGCGGCGTCCTGGAGCATGTAGGCGATCCGGTCGGCCGGGTAGTCCGGGTCGACCGGCAGATAGGCCGCGCCCGACTTCAGCACCGCGAGCAGCGCGATCACCAGCTCGGGCGAGCGGGGCAGCGCGACGGCCACGACGCCCTCCGGACCGGCGCCGAGGCCGACCAAGCGGCGCGCCAGGCGGTTCGCCCGCGCGGCGAGCTCCCGGTGGCTGAGCACCGTGTCGCCGAACAGCAGGGCCGGCGCGTCGGGGGTGCGGTCGCCCTGGGCCTCGATGACGGAGGGCAGGGTGGCGGCCGGGACGGGGTGTGCGGTGTCGTTCCACGCGTGGCGGACGAGCCGGCGTTCGGCTTCCCCCGCGAGGTCGAACCGGCCGACGGTGTGGTCGGGTTCGGCCGTCACCGCGGCCAGGAAGGCGGCCAGCCGTTCGGCGAAGGCAGCCGCCGTCCGCGGGTCGTACAGGTCGTCGGTGTATTCGACGCAGCCCTCGATCCCCGCGGGCCTGCCGGCTTCGAAGCGCTCCGCCACGTCGACCGACAGGTCGAACTTCGCCGCCGAGCGCGCCATCGGCTCCTCGGCCACCCGCAGGTCCGCCAGGCCGAGTTCGGGCAGTGCGGTGTTCTGGAACGCCAGCATCACCTGGAACAGCGGATGCCGCCCCATCGACCGCGGCGGGTTCAACTCCTCCACCAGCCGCTCGAACGGCACGTCCTGGTGCGCGAACGCCGCCAGGTCGCCCTGCCGCACCCGGCCGAGCAGCTCCCGGAAGGTCGGGTCGCCCGAGACGTCGGTGCGCAGCACCAGCGTGTTGACGAAGAACCCGACCGCGTCCTCCAACGCCTCGTCGGTGCGCCCGGCCACCGGAGCGCCGATCGGCACGTCCTCGCCCGCACCGAGCCGGGCCAGCAGACCGGCCAGCGCCGCCTGCACCACCATGAAGACGCTCACCCCGCACTCCCGGGCCAGCCGCACCACGGCCGCATGCACCTCGGCGGGAACCACGAACGGCACACTCCCGCCCGCTCCCCCGGCCACCGCAGGCCGCGACCGGTCCCCCGGCAACGACACCTCCTCCGGCAGACCAGCCAACGCACCACGCCAGAAGTTGACCTGACCCGCCATCAGGCTCTGTGCGTCGCTCTCCTCGCCCAGCAGCTCGCGCTGCCACAGCGTGTAGTCCGCGTACTGCACCGGCAACGGCTCCCAGTCCGGCACCTCGCCGGCCACCCGCGCCGCGTACGCCACCGACACGTCCCGCGCCAACGGCGCCAAGGACCAGCCGTCACCAGCCACGTGGTGCAGCACCAGCACCAGCACGTGCACCTCGGGGGCCAGTGCGAACAGCACCGGACGCAGGGGCAGTTCACTGGTGAGGTCGAAGGCGTACCCCGCTTCGGCGGCCAGGCGCGCGGCCAGCTCCTCCTCGGTGCACTCCCGCTCGTCCAACGAGAGCACCACCTGGGCCATCGGCAGGATCCGCTGCTCCGGCTCACCGTCCCGCTCGGGGAAGACCGTGCGCAGACTCTCGTGCCGCCCCACCACGTCATGCAGCGCGGCAGCCAACGCCGCCGAGTCCAACACACCCGTCAGCCGCAGCACCAACGGCATGTTGTAAGCACCACTGCCCGGCTCCAACCGGTTCAGGAACCACAACCGCCGCTGAGCGAACGACACCGGCAACCGCTCCGGCCGCACCACCGGCCGCAACCCCGGCCGCACACCGACCTCCCCACCCTCCAACACCGCCGCCAGCCCGGCCACCGTCGGCGCCTCGAACAACGTACGCAACGGCACCTCCACCCCGAGCACCGACCGCACCCGACTCGCCAACCGAGTCGCCAACAACGAATGCCCACCCAACTCGAAGAACCCCTCATCGACCCCCACCCGCTCAACACCCAACACCTCGGCGAACAACCCGCACAGAATCTCCTCCCGCGGCGACCGCGGACCCCGACCCACCCCCACCACCACGAACTCCGGCTCCGGCAACGCCCGCCGATCCACCTTCCCGTTCGGCATCAACGGCAACGCCTCCACCAACACGAACGCCGACGGCACCATGTAATCCGGCAGACACCGCCCCAACCCCTCCCGCAACCCCACAACCGTCTGCGACCCACTCACCACATACGCCACCAGACGCCGCTCACCCCCCACACCCTCATGCAACACCACCACCGCCTGCGCCACCCCCGGCAACCCGTCAATCGCCGCCTCCACCTCCCCCAACTCAATCCGGAAACCACGCACCTTCACCTGACTGTCCGCCCGACCCAAAAACACCAACTGCCCATCCCCACCCCACCGCACCAAATCCCCCGTCCGATACATCCGCTCACCCACACCGAACGGACACGCCACAAAACGCTCCGCCGACAGACCAGCCCGCCCCAAATACCCACGCGCCAACCCCTCACCCGCCACATACAACTCACCCACCACACCCGGCGGCACCAACCGCAACCCCCCGTCCAACACAAACACCCGCTTGTTCCACACCGGCCGACCAATCGGCGGAACCGCCGCACCCGACATCGGATCACTCATACTCGCGCACACCGTCACCTCGGTCGGCCCATACGAATTGATCATCCGCCGACCCCGGAACCACCGCTCCACCAACCCCGGAGAACTCGCCTCACCACCAACAATCAACGTCCCACCCAACGGCAACGACCCCTCCGGCATCACCGCCAAACCCGCCGGCGGCAAATCAATATGCGTAATCCCCTGCTCCGCCACCAACTCCACCAACGGCTCACCCGGCATCATCCGCTCCAACGGAGCAACCACCAACCGACCACCCCCCAACAACGCCGACCACACCTCAGAAACATGACTGTCAAAACTCAACGACGAAAACTGCAACACCCGACTCTCCGACGTCGTCACATACCACTCCACCTTCGCATGCGCCAACCCCGGAATACCACGATGCGCAATCACCACACCCTTCGGACGCCCCGTCGAACCCGACGTATAAATCAGATACGCAGGATGATCAGGCAACAACGGCACAGCCCGCTCGATGTCCTCGACATCGGAATCCGACCAGTGCGCCAACTCCGCCTCGACGCCCGCCTCATCCAGCACCAGGACCGTCCGCCCGCCCGACGGCAACCGGTCCGCCACCGCCCCGACCGTCACCACCAACGCCGGCGCCGCATCCCCCAACACGTAGGCGATCCGGTCCGCCGGATACTCCGGATCCACCGGCAGATACGCCGCACCCGACTTCAACACCGCCAGCAACGCCACCACCATCAACTCACTACGCGGCAACGCCAACGCCACAAACCGCTCCGGCCCCGCACCACACGCGATCAACAACCGCGCCAACCGATTCGCCCGCGCATTCAACTCCGCATACGACAACTCCACCCCCTCACACGCCACAGCCACCGCACCCGGCGCCACACCAACCTGCCGCTCGAAATGCTCATGAATCAAACCCTCCGGCACCACCCGCGCCGTGTCGTTCCACCGCTCCAGCACCAACGCACGCTCATCCACCGACACCAACTCGACATGACCGATCCGGTCGTCCGGTCGGGCGGTCACCGCCGCCAGGAAGGCGGCCAGCCGACCGGCGAACGCAGCGGCCGTCTCCCGGTCGTACAGCTCACCGGCATAGTCGATGCCCCCCTCGATCCCGGTCGGCACGCCGGCCTCGAAGCGCTCCGCGACATCGACCGACAGGTCGAACTTCGCCGCCGAACGCTCCACCGGCTCGACGGCCACCCGCAGGTCCGCCAGGTCGAGTTCGGGCAGTGCGGTGTTCTGGAACGCCAGCATCACCTGGAACAGCGGATGCCGCCCCATCGACCGCGGCGGGTTCAACTCCTCCACCAGCCGCTCGAACGGCACGTCCTGGTGCGCGAACGCCGCCAGGTCGCACTGTCGCACCCGGGCCACGAGTTCACGGAAGGTCGGGTCGCCCGAGACATCGGTGCGCAGCACCACCGTGTTGACGAAGAACCCGACCGCGTCCTCCAGCTCCTCCTCGCTGCGCCCCGCCAGCGGAGCACCGATCGGGATGTCGTCCCCCGCACCGAGCCGGGCCAGCAGACCGGCCAACGCCGCCTGCACCACCATGAACACACTCGCCCCGCAATCCCGGGCCAGCCGCACCACGGCCGCATGCACCTCGGCGGGAACCACGAACGGCACACACCCGCCCGCACCGCCGGCCACCGCAGAGCGCAACCGGTCCCCCGGCAACGACACCTCCTCCGGCAGACCGGCCAACGCACCACGCCAGAAATCGATCTGACGTGCCATCAGACTCTGCGGGTCGCCCTCGTCGCCCAGCAGCTCACGCTGCCACAGCGTGTAGTCCGCGTACTGCACCGGCAGCGGCTCCCAGGCGGGCTCCTCGCCCGCCACCCGCGCCGCGTACGCCACCGACACGTCCCGCGCCAACGGCGCCAACGACCAGCCGTCACCCGCCACGTGGTGCAGCACCAGCAGCAGCACGGAGACGTCCGCCGCGACCGAGAACAGCACGGGCCGCAGCGGCAGTTCACTGGTGAGGTCGAAGGAGTACGCCGCCTCGGCGGCCAGCCGTGCGGCCAACTCCGCCTCGGTGCACTCCTGCTCGTCCAGTGAGAGCGCCACCCGCGCCATCGGCACGATCCGCTGACGCGGCTCACCGTCCCGCTCGGGGAAGACCGTGCGCAGGCTCTCGTGCCGCTCCACCACGTCGTCCAGTGCCGCGACGAGCGCGGAGCGGTCCAGCTTTCCGGTCAGCCGCAGCGCCAACGGCATGTTGTAGTGCGCACCCCCGCCCTCCAGGCGGTTCAGGAACCAGAGCCGGCGCTGCCCGTACGAAAGCGGAATCACTCGTCCTCCTCGGGACGCGGCATCCGGCGCAGAACGGGGCGCTTCGGGATGCCGGACTGTGCGGCGGCGGCCTCGGCGAGGCGCGCCACGGTGGGGTGTTCGAACAGGGCGCTGAGCGGCAGGTCCACGTCCAGCGCGGTGCGGATGCGACTGATCACCCGGGCCGCGAGCAGGGAGTGCCCGCCCAGGTGGAAGAAGTCGTCGTCGATCCCGATCCGGTCGACGCCGAGCACCTCGGCGAACAGCCCGCAGAGCAGCTCCTCCTGCGGGTTGCGCGGCGCACGGCCGGCGGCGGATCCGGTGAACTCGGGGCGCGGCAGCGCCTTGCGGTCCAGCTTGCCGCTGGGCGTCAGCGGCCACTGCTCCAGCAGCACGAAGGCGGACGGCACCCAGCCGGCCGGCAGCTGCTCGGCGAGGTACCGGGTGAGCGCCGAACCAAGCGCCTCGGCGGACGCGACCGGCTCGGCGGGCTCGGCGGGCTCAGCGGGCTCAGCGGGCTCAGCGGGCTCAGCCGGCTCGGCGGGCTCAGCCGGCTCGGCCGACTCGTCCTGGCCCGCGGGCCTCGCGGGCCGCGCGGGCCGTACGTACGCCGTCAGCCGGTCCTCCAGCGCGGTCACGGCCGCCTGGGCGACGTCGGGGTGGCGGCCCAGCACCGCCTCGATCTCGCCCAGCTCGATCCGCTGCCCGCGGATCTTGACCTGGTGGTCGGTCCGGCCGGCGTAGCGCAGGCAGCCGTCCTGGTCCCAGGCGCCGAGGTCACCGGTGCGGTACATCCGGGTGCCGGGCGGGCCGTACGGGTCGGCGACGAAACGTTCCGCCGTGAGGCCGCGCCGCCCCAGGTAGCCGCGGGCGAGCTGGACGCCGGCCAGGTAGACCTCGCCGGTGACGCCCGGCGGCACCGGGCGCAGCGCTGCGTCCAGCACGTGGATCCGGGTGTTCCAGACCGGACGCCCGATCGGCACCGCCGCGGGCGTGCCCTGCGCGGGGCAGGTCCAGTGGGTGACGTCGACCGCCGCCTCGGTGGGCCCGTAGAGGTTGTGCAGCGGCGCCTCGCACACGGCGTGGAAGTCGCCGACCAGCTCGGCGGGCAGCGCCTCGCCGCTGCAGAAGACCCGGCGCAGGCTGGTGCAGGCCTTGGCGGCCGGCTCGTCCACGAAGGCGCGCAGCATCGAGGGCACGAAGTGCGCGGTGGTCACGCCGGTGTCCTGGATCAGCCGGGCCAGCCGGTCGGGCTCGCGGTGCACGCCCGGCGGGGCGACCACCACGGCCGCGCCGCTGATCAGCGGCCAGAAGAACTCCCACACCGACACGTCGAAGCCGGCCGGGGTCTTCTGGAGCACCCGGTCGGTGGTGTCCAGCCGGTAGCGGTCCTGCATCCACAGCAGCCGGTTCACGATCGCGCGGTGCTCGACCACGACGCCCTTGGGCCGGCCGGTGGAGCCGGAGGTGTAGATGACGTACGCCGGCGAGCCGCCGTGCCCCAGGCCCTGTCCGGCGGCCGGGTCGGTCGACGGCTGCGCCCGCAGCCGGGCCCGGACCTGCTCGTCGGTGAGGGCCAGCACCGGCAGCCGGGCGGGCACCGCGGCGGCCGTCGCCCCGCTGGTCAGCACGAGGTGCGGAGCCGCGTCGGCGAGGATGTCGGCGGTGCGCGCGGGCGGGTGGTCGGGGTCGAGCGGCAGGTAGGCCGCACCACTCTTCAGCACGGCCAGCAGCGCGACCACGAGCTCCGGCGAGCGGGGCAGGGCGACACCGACCGTCGTCTGCGGCCCCGCGCCCAGCTCGGCCAGCAGGTGCGCCAACCGGTTGGCGTCGGCGTTGAGTTCCGCGTACGTCCGGCTGCCGTCCTGGCCCTCCAGGGCCGTGGCCTCGGGGGTGCGGGCGGCCTGTCGCTCGATCAGTGCGGGCAGCGTGGTGTCGGGCACCGGGTGCGCGGTGCCGTTCCAGGTCGTCAGCACCCGCTCGCGCTCGTCGGTCGTCAGCAGGTCCAGCCGGGCGACGGGGCGCTGCGGATCCGCCGCCATCGCGGGCAGCAGGCGGTGCAGGCGCTGCGCGATCCGCTCCACCGCCGGGCGGTCGAGCAGGTCGGGCCGGTGGTCGAGGGTGATCCGCAGCCGGGTCCCCGGCACCACGACCAGGCGCAGCGGGTAGTGGGCGGCGTCCCAGACCTGGACGTCGGCCACGGCCGGACCGCCGGGCAGGTCCATCGCCGCCAGGTCCACGGGGTAGTTCTCGAAGACCAGGAGGGTGTCGAAGAGGGCGCCCAGACCGGTGACGGCGTGCAGGTCGGTGAGGGCGGTGTGGTGGTACGGGGTCAGCGCCGCCTGCTCGGCCTGCACGGTGGCGAGCAGCTCGGCCACCGTCTCCCCCCGGTCCAGCCGCACCCGGACCGGGACGGTGTTGATCAGCAGCCCGACGATCTCCTCGGCCCCTGCGAGCTCCGCAGGGCGGCCGGAGACGGCGGTGCCGAAGAGCACGTCCGAGCGACCGGTGAGGGTGCCCAGCAGGATGCCCCAGGCGCCCTGCAGCAGCGAGTTGAGGGTCAGCCCGTGACTGCGGGCGGTGTCGAGCAGCGCCTGGGTCTGCCGCTCGGCGAACTCCAGTTCGACCCGCTCGGGCCGCTCGGCCACCGCGGCGTGCTGCTGCCCGGCCAGCAGGGTGGGCTCCTCGACCCCGGCGAGCGCCGAGCGCCAGGCGTCGAGCGCCTGCTGCCGGTCCTGCTCGCCGAGCCAGCGCAGGAAGTCCCGGTACGGGCGGACCGCGGGCAGCGCACCGCCCGCACCGCCGCCCGCGTAGCGGGTGAACAGCTCGCCCATCAGCTGCGCGGTGGACCAGCCGTCCAGCACCAGGTGGTGGTTCATCAGGACCAGCACGTGCCGCTCCTGCTCCAGCCGCAGCAGGCTGAACCGCACCAGCCGTGGCCGGCCGAGCTCGAAGCGGTGGGCGCGGTCCTCGGCCAGCAGGCGCTCCAGCCGCGCACCGCGCTCCGCCGCGGGCAGCGTGCTCAGGTCCAGCTCGCGCCAGAGCAGCGGCGCGTTCGCCGCCACCACCTGCACCCACTCGCCGTTGGCGCGCTGGCGGAACGCGCTGCGCAGCGCCGGGTGGCGGCGCAGCACGGTCTCGGCGGCGCTGCGCAGCACCGCGGCGTCCAACGGTCCGTGCAGCTCGAAGACGAACTGCGCGGTGTAGACGTCCCTCGCGCCCTCGTCGTACAGCGCGTGGAAGAGCATCCCCTCCTGTACGGGTGTGACCGGCAGGATGTCCTCGATCGCGTTCGTGCTCACCGGCCGGTCCCCCATGCGTCCCCGTCCTCGTCCCCCTCGGCGGCGAAGTCCGCCTCGAAGCCTTCGATCTCCTCCTGCGCCATCTCGATCAGCGCCAGGTCGGACGGGGTGTGCCCGCCCGCCTGCGGCGACTGCCCGTGGCGCACCAGCACCTGGAGCGCCCGCTGCCAGGTGTCGGCCAGGTCCGCCACCTCGTGCTCGTCGAGCAGCCCGCTCGCCCAGCGCCAGCTCACGCTCAACTCATCGCCGTGCGGCCCCTGCTGGGCGACCGCGTCGATCTCCAGCAGGTGGCCGAGCGGCATCAGCGGATCACCGCCGCCGGCGAACGCGCCGTCCTCGACGGCCGGCGACCAGTCGGCCTCGGGCAGCCGGCCGTCCGGCCCCTCGGGCGTGCGGCCGAGACCGGCGGTGCGGCCGAGGTAGTTGAAGCAGATCTGCGGGGCCGGCACCGCGGCCAGCAGCGGCGCGGTCCGCGGGTTGAGGTGGCGCAGCAGGCCGTGGCCCAGTCCCTGTCCGGGCACCGCGCGCAGCTGCTCCTTGACCTGCTTGATCAGCGTGCCGGCCGCCGGGCCCGCCGCCCAGGCGCCGGCCGTCTGCGCGGCACCGGCGACCAGCTGCACCGGATACACCGCCGTGAACCAGCCGACGGTACGGGTCAGGTCGGCGCCGAACCGCTCACCCGCACGGCCATGGCCTTCCAGATCCACCCGGACCGGACCGTCCGTCCGGCCCCGCCGCTCGCGCCAGTCGGTCACCGCCAGCGCCAGGCCGGCGAGCAGCACCTCGGTGGTGCCGGTGTAGAAGGCGGCCGGCACGGTGGTCAGCAGCGGCTCGACCAGCTCGGGCGCCAGGGTGCGGGTCAGCCGCGCCTCGGTGGCCACCACGTCGCGCGCCGGGTCGGGCCGGCCGCGGCCCAGCAGCGGCTCGTCACCGGCCTGCACCTGCTGCCAGTAGGCGAGTTCGGCCACCGTCTCGGACTCGTGGGCGGCGGCCACCAGTTGCTCGGCCCACTCCTTGAGCGGGGTGCCGACCGGGTCAGGGTGAGGCACGGCGCCGGTGCTCTCCGCGTGGTAGGCGGCGACGAGTTCGGGCACCAGGATCCGCCAGGAGACGCCGTCCACGCACAGGTGGTGCAGCACCAGCACCAGCCGGCCGGGCAGGTCGGGCCCGCGGTCCAGCCACACCACCCGCACCAACGTGCCTTCCTGCGGCGCCAGTTCGCGTGCGGCTGCCAGCCGGGCCTCGCGCACCAGAGCGGCCATCGCGACCTCACCGTGCTCGCTGTGCTCGCTGTGCTCACCGGGCTCACCGGGCTCACCGGGCTCACCGCCACCGACGTGCTCGACGTCGATCCGGGTCACGCACGCCTTGCCGGACACCTCGCCGCGCGGGGCCACCGACAGCTGCCAGGAGCCGTCCCGGTCGGCCAGCCGCAGCCGCAGCGCGTCGTGCCGGTCCAGCAGGTGCTGCACCGCCCGGTGCAGCGTCGGCTCGTCCAGGCCGGCCGGGCTGCGCAGCACCACGGACTGGTGGTAGCCGTCGATCGGCCCGCCGAGGGCGCGCAGTCGGTGGACGATCGGGGTGGCCGGAACCGGGCCGATGCCGGCGTCCGGGTCCCGCTCCTGGGCCGGCTCCGCCTGCTCGGTGCGGCAGACCCGGGCCAGCGCGGCCGGCGTGCGGTGGTCGAAGACCTCCCGGGGTGTGAACACCAGGCCCACCCGCCGGGCCCGCCCGGCCAGCTGGATCGCCATGATGCTGTCCCCGCCGAGCTCGAAGAAGCCGGCGTCCGCACCCACCGAGGCGAGGCCGAGGACCTCGGCGAACAGTGCGCACAGCGTCGCCTCGGTCGCGCCGGCCGGGGCCGCCTGCCCGGTCGCCCCGGGTGCGCCGAAGTCCGGTGCGGGCAGCGCCCGGCGGTCCACCTTCCCGTTGCCGGTCAGCGGCAGCGCGTCGAGCCGCACGAAGGCCGCGGGCACCATGTAGGAGGGCAGGGCGGCCGCCGCGTGGGCCCGCACCTGCGCGAGGTCCACCTCCGGTCCGGCCGTCTGCGCCACCAGGTAGGCGACGATGCGCTTGTCGCCGCGCGGCGCGGTGCGGATGTCCACCGCCACCTGGCCCACGCCGGGGCCCTTTGCCAGCGCGGACTCGATCTCGCCCGGCTCGATCCTGAAGCCGCGGATCTTCACCTGGTCGTCGCAGCGCCCGACGAACTCCAGCTCGCCGGCGCCGTTCCAGCGCACCAGGTCCCCGGTGCGGTACATCCGCGATCCGTCACCGGCGAACGGGTCCGCCACGAAGCGCTCGGCCGTCCGGCCCGGGTGGCGGACGTAGCCGCGCGCCAGTCCGATGCCGCCGGCGTACAACTCGCCGACGCTGCCCGCCGGGACCGGTCGCAGCCCCTCGTCCAGCACGTAGCAGCGCATCCCCTGGAACGGCCGGCCGATCGGTATCGGGTCGGGCACCGGGTCGGTCATGGCCGGCCGGTGGTAGGTGATGAAGGTGGTCGCCTCGGTCGGGCCGTAGCCGTCGACGATCACCAGCCCCGGGCAGGCCGCGCGCAGCCGGCGCACCGCCTGGGCGGGCACCACGTCGCCGCCCGCCCAGAGCTCCTTGAGCGAGGCCAGGCACCCCGGGTCCTCCTCGGCGACCAGCCGCAGCAGCCCGGCGGTGAGCCAGAGCGCGGTCACCCGGTGCCGCGCGAGCACCGCCCCGAGGGTGGGGATGTCCAGTTCGCCGGGCGGCGCCACGACGACCTCGCCGCCGTTCAGCAGCGGCACCCACACCTCGTAGGTGGCCAGGTCGAAGGCCGCGGGCGAGTGGAACAGCACCCGCCGGTGCGCCTCGCCGTCCCAGACGTTGTCCAGCGCCAGGCCCAGGATGTCCTCGTGCGTGATGGCGACGCCCTTGGGCGTGCCGGTGGAGCCGGAGGTGTACATCACGTACGCCAGTTGCGCCGGCCGGCAGGTCACGGCCGTCGCGGTGACGGGCAGGTCCTGCCAGGTCCCCGGCGCGTCGACCGCGATCGCGGGCAGCTCCAGTTGCCCGGCGAGCTCCGAGGTGGCGGCGTCGCAGAGCACCAGCGGCGCACCGCTGTCGCTCGCCGTGGCCCGCAGCCGCTGCACCGGGTGCCGGGTGTCCAGCGGCAGGTAGACGCCGCCCGCCTTCACCACGGCCAGCATCGAGACCACCAGGTCCGGGGTGCGTTCCTGCAGCAGCACCACGGGTGTCTCGGCGAGCACCCCCGACGCGAGCAGCCGGTGCGCCAGTTGATCGGCCCGCCGGTCCAACTCCCGGTAGCTGTACCGCACCCCGTCCGCGCTCAGCGCGGTCGCCTGCGGCGTGCGCGCCACCTGGGCGGCGAACCGCTCGGTGAGCGTGGTCGCCGTCGGGTCCTCGCGGTGCGGGGTGGCCCTGCCCTGGACCAGCACCCAGCGGCGCTCGGCCTGGGTGAGCAACTCGGTGTGGCCGACCGTCCGTTCGGGGTCCGCCGCGGCCGTGCACAGGAAGGCGGAGAGCCGCTGCCGGTGCCCGGCCACCTCGTCGGCCGGGTAGCGCGACGCATCGGCCTCGACCTCCAGCATCAGTCCCTCAGTGCCGTGGTCCTGAAGCACCACGGACAGGTCGTCGACCGGCCCGGCCAGGTAGATCTGGGTACCGGTGGCGGCGCCGAAGCGCAGTCCGCTGCCGGCCGGCAGGAGGTTGACCTGGGTCGCGAACAGGCCCTCGGTGCGGCCCAGATCGGCGCGCATGTCCTGGTGGAGGTAGCGCTGGTGGCGCAGCGCCTGCTTCATCTCGGCCGCGGCCTGCTGCGCCAGGTCCGTCCAGCGCATCCGCGCGTCGACCTCCAGGCGCAGCGGCACGATGTTGGACACCATGCCGGGGATGCCGCGCAGCACCGCGTTGCTCCGCGCGGTCACCGGCAGGCCGAGCACCACACTCGACTCGCCGGTCATCCGCTGGGTGTAGGCGGCGACCGCGGCGACCGCGAGCACGGGCAGGGCGGTCCCGGCCCGGCGGGCCGCAGCGCGCACGGCGGCCGTCTGCGCCGCGCCGATCCGCCCCGTGCGCCGCGTCGCGCCGGCCGCCGCACCGGCGTGGATCGAGCCGGCCGGACGGCCGGAGAGCGTGGCGGGCCGGGGCAGGTCGCGCAGGTGCTCCTGCCAGTAGGCCCGGTCCTGCGCGAACCGCTCCGAGGCCCGGTAGGCGGCGTCCTGCTCCAGCAGTTGGGTGAGGGTGCCGAAGGAGTGGGCGGCGGGCTCCTCCTCGCGTTCCAGCGCGGTGTAGAGCTCCGCGATCCGGGCGCTCACCAGCGAGCCGCTGAACCCGTCGGTGATGATGTGGTGGCCGCCCACGTAGAGGAAGTGCCAGTCGGGCGCGAGCCTGAGCACGGCGGTGCTGAACAGCGGTCCGGCCAGCAGGTCGACCGGCCGCTCGACCGCCTCGCGCATCCAGCGCTCGGCGGCCTCCCGCGGCAGCCGGTCACCGCTCAGGTCGACCACCTCCAGGGGCCGGCCCGGTCCGTTGGGCTGCAGCAGTTGCAGCGCGCTTGCCCCGTCCGGCCGTAGCCGCACGTGCGCGGTCTCCACCTCACCGACCAGTCGCCGCACCGCCCGGTCCAGCACCGGGAGCGCCAACGGCCCCCGGATGTCGGTGAACTGAGCCAGGTTGTAGGCGTTGCTCGTCGGATCCAGCTGTTGAGCCAACCAGATTCCGTGCTGTGCTCGGGAAAGCGGCACCAGGGCCGACTCGTGCGCAGGCATGGCTTTTTTCTCTCACCCCATCGGTTCGGCGAATCGGCGACGACGCGCGTCCGTCAGGACGACGCGTCCATCTCGCGGACCAGGCTGAGCGGACGCATGTCGGTCCAGTGCTCCTCGACATGGGCGAGGCACGCCTCGCGCGCCGCCGGGCCGAACCGCGCCGTCCAGCCGGCCGGCACCTCGATCGCCACGGGCCAGAGCGAGTGCTGCCCCTCGTCGTTGACCAGGACCTGGTACTGGGCGTCGTCGTTCTCGAATGGATTGGCCATGCTTCACCTTCTCGATCTCTGCAGGCGGGAACGGAGCAGCGCGCACCGGCCGGCCCCTGTCGGGAGGACGGCGGCGCGGGCGCGTTCAGCCGTGTGTTCAGCCGCGCGTTCGGCGGCGGGAAGAGTGTGTGGAGCCGGACGGAGCCGGCCTGCGCGGTGCGCACGGCGCCGGCCTGTCGCACCCCCGTGGCATGCCCACGACCCAGCAGCGGTCCGGTATGTGACGCTGCATCAGGTGCCGTGCGGCGCTTTCAACCTAGGAGCTCGGTGACGGAGCTGTCAACGCGCGAAGGATCATGAAAAGAATCTGCCGCGGGCGACTCCGGGAGCACACCCGGACAGGCCCGCTCTCGACAACCGGACTGCGGGAAAAAGGCGTTCCGGAGCTGAACCGCACGAGCGCGCCGCCCGTACGCCGGCTCGGGGCCGTCGGACAGGTCGGGAAGGGGCCTGCTGGGGCAAGGTCTCACACTCCGTCGCTGGGCGGGCCCGCCTCGCGAGGAGGCGGGCCGGCGGCTCTCGCGCCGCTCACACCTAAGAACGCGTCGACACCGAGGTTTGGTTACACCGATCCGTGATCCTTCGGAAGCGGAACGGTTACCACCCGTCCGAAAGCCGGACCATGACGGGCGCTCAGGCGCGTCCCGCCGCCTTCTGGGTGCGCCGGGCCAGCGAGTCGATGACCACCGCGGCGAGCAGCACGGCACCGGTGATCATGAACTGGATGGCGTTGCTCAGCCCCTCGATGTTCATCCCCGACTGGATCGAGCCGATCACCAGCGCGCCCAGCAGCGCCGACCAGGTCGTGCCGCGCCCGCCGAAGAGGCTGGTGCCGCCGATGACGGCCGCCGCGATCGCGTTCATCAGCAGGTTGCCGCCGCCCGAGGTCTGGCTCGCGGACTGGATCTGCGCGGCCAGGAAGAGGCCGCCGACGGCCGCCATGGTCGAGCAGATGGTGAAGACCGAGATCCGGGTCCAGACCACGTTGATGCCCGCCCGGCGGGCACCCTCGATGTTGCCGCCGAGCGCGAAGACCTTGCGCCCGTAACCGGTGCGGCGCAGCACGAAGTCCAGCGCCACGATGAAGACCAGGAAGACCAGCAGCGCCAGCGGCAGGCCCTTGTACTGGTTCAGGGTGTAGGCGGCGAGGTAGCTGACCACGGCGAGCGCGACGGTGCGCAGCGCGATCTCGGCGACCGGCCGGGACGGCACGCCGGCCTTGCGGCGCCGGGCGGAGTCCAGCAGCGAGGCGGCCAGGAAGAGCACCACGCCGGCCGTGGCCAGCCCGTAGGCGGCGATCTGCTGCCCGTAGATGGTGCTGTAGAGCCGCGAGACGACGTCGCGGCCGGAGAGGTTGACCGTGCCGTTGGCGCCGAGCACCTGGAGCATCAGCCCGTTCCAGCCCAGGTTGCCGGCCAGGGTGACCACGAAGGCGGGCACCCCGATCCGGGCGAAGAAGGTGCCCTGGATGAAGCCGACCACCGCGCCGCCCGCGAGCGCCACGATGAGCGCCACCCACTGGTTCACCCCGTGGGTGACCTCCAGCACCGCGTAGATCGCCGCGCACAGGCCGCTGACCGAACCGACCGACAGGTCGATCTCGCCGAGCAGCAGCACGAAGACCACGCCGATCGCGATCATCCCCGTGCCGACGATCTGCTGGGAGAGGTTGGAGAGGTTCTGCGCGGACAGGAAGCTGCTGTTCAGGCTGCCGAACACGGCCCAGATCACGACCAGCGCCAGCACCACCGGCAGCGAACCGAGTTCACCGCTGCTGATCCGGCGGCGGAACTCACCGAGGTAGCCCTTGAGGCCCTCCTGGCGGACGATCAGCCGCGGGTCCACCGCCGGGATCGCCTCGGCGGCCACCGGGACCGGCGCGTTGACCCCGCCGGTGGGCATCGCGTCCTCGGGCAGCTGGTGGCGCCGCTCCTCGTGGCGGCCCTCCTCGAAACGGCCCTCCTCGAAGCGCCCGCCCTCGGGCGGGGTGCTGGGGTCGTCGCTCACTGGGTGCCCTCCGTCCCGCGGGCCTGGCGGCGGGTCACGGCGTTGTCCGTGGCGCCGGTGATGGCCGAGATGATCTGTTCCTGGCTGGTCGAGCGCCGGTCGAAGACCCCGTTGTTGCGGCCCAGCCGCAGGACCGCGACGCGGTCCGCGACGGCCATCACATCGGCCATGTTGTGACTGATCAGGATCACCCCGAGGCCCTGCTCGCGCAGCCGCTCGACCAGGTCCAGGACCTGCGCGGTCTGCTCGACGCCGAGCGCCGCGGTCGGCTCGTCCAGGATGACCACCTTGGGCGAACCGATCAGCGAGCGGGCGATCGCGACCACCTGGCGCTGACCGCCGGAGAGCGAGGCGATCGGGATCCGGACACTGGGGATCCGGATCGACAGGGTGTCCAGCAGCGCGCGCGAGCGCTGCTCCATCGCGACCTCGTCCAGCACCCCGAACCGCTTCAGCTCGCGCCCGAGGAAGAGGTTGCCGACCACGTCCAGGTTGTCGCAGAGCGCGAGGTCCTGGTAGACGGTGGCGATCCCCAGGTGCTGGGCGTCCTGCGGCCGGTGGACGGAGACCGGGCGGCCCTGCCACTCGATCACGCCCTCGTCCGGCTGGTTGACCCCGGCGATCGCCTTGACCAGGGTCGACTTGCCCGCGCCGTTGTCACCGACCAGCGCGAGCACTTCCCCCGTGCGTACCTCCAGCTCGATGTCGGTCAGTGCCTGCACCGCACCGAACCGCTTGGAGACCCCGCGCAGGGCCAGCACCGGTCGACCTTCGCCTGCCATCGCAGCCGCTCCCTTCCGCCCTCTGCCACCCGGCCCGCCGCCCTTGCCCCGAGCGGCCCACCAGGGAGCCGCCGGGTCGCCACACCCGCGTGCGCGGCTACTGCAGCCCGGCCGCGGTGCAGTCGGCGGCGAAGTCGGGGGTGCAGATCTGCGGCACCGTGTAGAGGCCGTCGGCCACCACGGTGGTCTTGATGTTGTCCTTGGTCAGCACGGTCGGGGTGATCAGCTCGGACTTCACCTTGGTGCCGCTGCCGCTGGTCGCGGTGGTCGGGGCCACCGAGGCGGCGATCGCGGTGCCGGTGGCGAGGTCGACCGCCATGGTGCCGGCGGTGTCCGCCTCCGGCTTGTAGGGCTTGTAGATCGACATCGTCTGGGTGCCGGCCAGGATCCGCTGCACCGCGTCCAACTGGGCGTCCTGACCGGTCAGCGGCACGCTCAGGTTGGCGGCCTTGAGCGCGGTGGCGATACCCGCGGCCATGCCGTCGTTGGCGGAGTAGACGCCGACCACGTTCTGCGCGCCCAGCGCGGTGATCGCGGCGGCGGCCTCCTGGTTGGCGTTGTTCGGGTCCCAGTTCGGCGTGTCGTACTCCTTGCCGATCTTCAGCTTGCCGTCGATCGCGCTGTGCGCACCGGCCTTGAACTGCGCGGCGTTCGGGTCGGTGGGCGAGCCGTTGATCATGATGATCTCGCCGCTGCCCGACTTGCCGCCCACCGCGGCGACCAGCGCCTGCCCCTGGAGCTGGCCCACCTTGGTGTTGTCGAAGGAGACGTAGGCATCGACCGGCCCCTGCGCCAGCCGGTCGTAGGCGACCACCTTGACCCCCGCGTCGTGGGCCTTCTGCACCGAGGACTGGATCGCCTTGGCGTCCACCGCGTCCAGGATCAGCACCTGGTCGCCCTTGGTGAGGGCGGTGTCCACCTGGGTCTGCTGGACCGTGGCGTCCTGGTTGGCGTTGTAGTAGTCGACCGTCGCGTTCGGGGCCAGCTGCTTGATCCGGGCCTCGATCAGCGGCTTGTCGAACTGCTCGTAGCGGGTCGTCTTGGACTCCGGCAGCAGCAGCCCGATCTTCAGCGCGGCCGTCGAGCTGCTCGCACCCGCGCTGCTGGTGGACTTCTTGGCGCTGCCGCAGGCGCTCGCGCCGACGGCCAGACCGAGGATGGTGGTGGCAACGGCCGCCCGGCGCAGAACGATCTTCATCGGATGCCTCTCGTGGTCCCGGTCTCCCCCGTGACCGAGTCTGCGAACAGGGCACCGACGGCACGAGCCGGGCTGCGCCGAACGAGGAGCGGCATCCCTCCGATGATGGCAGGTCAGGTTCCACCGCCGGGGCCCGCCGGGGCCGGGGTGAGGAGGCCTCAGCGGTTCGGCCACCGCACCGGGCCGCCGGGCCGGCTACTGCTTGAGGGCCGCCGCCGCCTTGTCCCAGTTGGCGTGCAGCTGGTCCAGGTAGGTGCGGGCCGCCGGGCCGGGCGAGGTGCCGCGGGCGAAGGCCAGCATGTTGCCGGCCCCGGCGTTGTAGCCCAGCGCCAGCAGCTCGTCCCGGTCGAGCGAGGTGGCCGGGTGCGCGGGCAGCTGGGTGCCCAGGTCGTGCAGGAACCAGGCCGCCGCCTCGATCGCGAGGTCCGGGTCGTCGGGCAGCTGCTCCCACTGCCGGCCGGCGAAGTCCCGGCCGGCCTTGGTGTCGTCGAAGGCGGCCCGGTGCATGTTGGCGATCCCGAAGGCGGCGTCGGGCTTGAGCGCCTGCCAGGCGCGTTCCGCGGCCGGGTCGTGCGGCTTGTAGGACTCGTTGTAGAGGATCGCCATCAGCAGCTGCGGATCGATCCCGGCCTGCCCGGCCCGGGCCTTGACCTGGGCGGCGTACTGGGCGGGGTCGTAGCTGGAGGCGCTGGGCACGGGGACGGCGGTGCCCGCGCCCGCTGCGCTGCCGCCCGGCGCGGTGGAGGATCCCGGGGCGGGCGAGCCGGCGGCCGGGCCCGCGCCGGCGCTGCCGTGGTCACCGCCGCGCACGCCGTGGACCATGAACCCCAACGCCAGCACGGCGGCCACCCCCGCCACCGCTCGCCCGTACCTGCGCACCCGCGCCACCCCGCCTTCCGTCCGGTCCCTTCCCTTACGCTACTGCGTGAGCTACTGGTGGATGCCCCACAGGTCCAACTGGGCCCACTGCCCGGTCACCCGGCCGCCGGCCACCCGCACGATCCGGATGACCTGGAAGGCGACCCGGCGCCCGGTCGCGGGGAGGCCGAGGAACTCGCCGACATGGGTGGCCTCCACCCGGAAGCGCACCGTGACGGCGTCGGCGCCCTCCACCAGCTCCTCCTCCGTCATCGACAGGTCGGCCCAGGGCGTGACCATGTTCCTGACGTAGTGGCCCACGGCGACCTCGAAGTCGGTGAGCCACTCGGTCAGTCCGAGACACTTCTCCAACCAGTGCTCGGCGTCGATCAGTTCGGCGGCACCCTTGATGTCACCGGCCAGCAGGCGATCGTTCCAGGCGCGGTAGAGCTCCAGCGGGGTGGGGTCGGCGGTCAACTCCATGGCGGCCCACTTCCTTTGGTCGGGGGCCCTGACGCTAGACCGTCACAGCGCACCGCCACCAGCATCGGCGGGCACTGCGCCATCAGCGGCGCGACGCATCCGCACGTTGGGCAACCGGCCCTTCCACAGCTCGCGTTCGCCGGCCGCCGGCTTGGGACAGGCCGCCAACCAGGCCGCGAGCTGAACCCGTCCGAGTTCGGCAGCGTCGCCCTCCCGCGCCGATCTTATCTGATGCATCGTCACCCCCTCTCGCCACAGGCCGTTTCAGGAGTGCTCGACCAGCTCCACCGGGTGGGTCAGGTAGTTGCCGTACCAGCCCTCGCGGTCGCCGTCCTTGTACGTGCGCAGCACCCCGGTCAACCGCTCCTGCGCGGCCCGCAGTTCGAGCACCATCGCCGGGGTGTTCAACCGCGCGTCCGGCGTGGGCAGCTGGAGCGGAACGGCGGCCCGCAGCGCCCAGCTCCGCGAGGCCACCGCGGGCACCGTCGCCCGGCCGGCGCCGGGCAGCCCGACCTCGATCCGGCCGTCCGCCAGGATCCCCAGCTCCACCGGCAGCGCACCGCCGGGCACCGCGACCGTGCCCGCCCACCGGCCCGCGGGCAGTTCCATCGCCAGCACCGGCTCGGGCGTCATCGGCGCGATCAGCTCCGGCCGGTACCCCGGGACCAGCTCGCCCATCACATGGTCGATCACCTTGTCCCGCGCGGTCTTGTCGGTGCTGTTGCAGAGCACCGCCACCGAGAGCCCGAGCTCGGGCACCGCCAACAGCATCGCCGCCACCCCGGCACCTCCGCCGCCGTGGCTGTGGATCACCGGACCGGCCCCGCGCGCGAGGTTCCAGCCCAGCCCGTAGGCGACGTGCTCGTTGACCGGCTGCCCCGCGTGCATCGCGGCCAGCGTCCCGGGCCGCAGCAGCTCCGGGTAGCGCTGGGCGAGGACCACCAGGTTCTCGGCCGTCCCCCAGCCGGCCGAGGCGACCGGCGTGCCGCTGCGGTACAGGGGGTAGGCGCGCCGGTCCGCGGTGTAGCGCTCGGCCCTGGGCCCCGGGCAGTCGACGCCGAGCCGCAGACCGGGCAGGCCGAGCGGCTCGAAGAGGCGCTCGCGCAGGAAGTCGGGCAGCGCCTGCCCGGTGACCGACTCCAGCAGGCGTCCCACCTGCAGGTAGCCGAGGTTGGAGTACTCGAAGCCGCTGCCGGGCTCGCGCAGCAGCGTCAGATAGCCGGCCGGGTCGATCAGCGGCCCGTCCGCGTACTCGAAGTTGTAGTAGCCGCCCAGGCCACCGCGGTGCTGGAGCAGCTGGCGCAGCGTCGGGTCCGGCCACGGCGCGGCCCAGGCGTACGGCCGGGCGTACGGGCCGGGCACCGGGGTGTCCAGGTCGAGCAGACCCGCGTCCGCCGCCAGGCAGCAGCCGATCGCGGTGAACGTCTTGGTGATGGAGTTGAGCGAATACGCGGTCTGCGGCGTGGCCGGGCGCCGGGCCGCGAGGTCCGCCCAGCCGTACGCCTCGGCCAGCACCGGCTCACCGTGCTCGGCCACCGCCACCGAGACCGACGGGCAGTCGTGTTCCGCCAGCACCTCGGTGCAGAAATCCGTCAAACCGTCCAGCATGGTCACCCTCCCGTTTGCCCGACCGGCCGGCCTTGATCAACCGGCCGGGACGGACTCTAGTGGTCCGCCCGCGAAGCACCGCGGGCGGACCGGGGCCGGGGCCAGGGCCAGGGAACGCGGGCGCCCCAGGCGGGCCCAGGCGGCTGAGGTGATTGAGGCGGTCACGACCGGGTACGCGACCGACGAGGTGAGGATCATGTCCATCCCCTTCCCCTCGGATCCGGACGCCGCTCCCCCGTACGCGCCGGAGCCCCGGCCGCCGGCCCCGGCACCGCCCGCTCCCTGGCCACCGGTCCCCGGCCCCGAGCCCGGGCAGCCGGAGCCAGGAGGACCCGAGCCCCGGGAGCCGCAGCCCGGCGGTCCCCCGCCCGTGGAGCCGGAGCCCGGCGAGGCATGACCACTCACGTGAGCACCGGCGCGGCCTGAGCACCGGCGAGGCGTGACCAGCGGTGCCCCGGGTCCCGCGGGTCGCAGCCCCCGACGCGCCCGCCGCCGTGTCACGGTGGACACCAGGGCCGGGCCGCCCCCGCGATCGCCCCGCCCGCACTCCGGCCCCACCATGATTCGGACGTCTCTGGAGGACGCATGAGCAGCACCCCGCTCACCGAGCTGACCGGTGACTACCAGCTGGACCCGGCCCACACCAGGATCGGGTTCGTGGCCCGGCACGCGATGGTCACCAAGGTCCGCGGCCATTTCAAGGAGTTCGAGGGCAGCGCGCACCTGGACGGGTCGGACCCGGCCAAGTCGACTGCCACCGTGACGATCAAGACCGGCAGCATCGACACCGGCAACGAGCAGCGTGACGGCCACCTGCGCACCAACGACTTCCTGGACGCGCCGAACTTCCCCGAGATCGTCTTCGCCTCCACCGGCATCGAGGCACTCGACGGGGACCGCTACCGCCTGACCGGCAACCTGACGATCAAGGACGTCACCCGGCCCGTCAGCCTGGACGTGGAGTTCGACGGCAGCGCCCGCGACCCCTACGGCAACCTGCGGCTCGGCTTCGAGGGCTCCACCACGATCAGCCGCAAGGACTACGGCATCACCTGGAACGCCCCGCTGGAGGGCGGCGGCGTGCTGGTCGGCGACAAGGTCGTGCTCGAGTTCGACGTCTCGGCGATCCGCCAGGGCTGACCACGCCTGCTGCCGCGCACCGGCCGGCCCCCGCGCCGACCGACCCGCACCGGCCGAGCCCCCGCGCCGACCGGGCGGACCGCAGGACGCGGACCGCAGGGCAGGGGCCCCGGCCGGCGCTCATGGAGGCCGGTTACGATCGATCGGTGTCTCGATTCCAGCGCCCGTTGCGCGCTCTGCAGGCCCTGCCCGCGCCGGTGCGCTGGCTGGCCGCTCCGGTGGTGCTGATCGGCTGCACCGGAGCGGTACTGATGAGCGGCGGTACCTACCAGCCGCCGCTCACCGCACCGACACCCGACGCCACGTCGGCCGGCTACTGCACCGCGCTGATGAAGGCACTGCCGAGCACGATGGTCGACCACCCGCGCGCCGACCCGGCGGGCTCCCGCTACGTGGCCGTCTGGCAGACCTCGCCCCGCACCGTGCTGCGCTGCGGGGTGCCCCGGCCGGCCTCGCTCAACATCCTGGCGAACCAGGAGTCGACCGGCCCGAACGTCGACGGCCTCCAGTGGTACCTGGAGAACGACGGCCACGGCGGCTACCGCTTCACCACCACGCTGCGCGCCACCTACGTCGAGGTGAGCGTGCCCGCCAAGGCCGTGACCTACCCGACGGACGCGCTCGGCGTGGTCTCCCCGGCCATCCTGAGCACCGTCCCGGACCTCAACGGGCAGTTCAGCACCGGGCAGGACACCGACCAGTAGGGCCCGCGGCGACCGGCCCCCTCCGGCATCGTCTGACGGTCCGTCAGGCCGAGTCGCGGACCACCAGCTCGGTGGGCATCACCAGTTGACGGCCGGGTCGCCCGAGGTCGGCGATCTCGTCCAGCAGCAACCGGGTCATCGTGCGGCCCATCAGCTCGATCGGCTGCCGCACGCTGGTCAGCGCGGGGTCGGTGTGCCGGGCCACGATCGAGTCGTCGAAGCCGACCAGCGCCACGTCCTCCGGCACCCGGCGGCCGGCCGCCCGCAGCACCTGGAGCGCGCCGGCGGCGAGCACGTCCGAGGCGCAGAAGACGGCGTCCAGGTCCGGGACGCGGTCCAGCAGCTCGCGCATCGCCGCCCGGCCGCCCTGTTCGGTGAAGTCGCCGAGGCCCACCAGCTCCTCCCGGCAGTCCTGGCCGGCCTCCGCCAGGGCGTCGCGGTAGCCGGCGAGGCGGGCCCGGGCGGCATCCATGTCCAGCGGACCGGTGACGGTGGCGATCCGCTCCCGGCCCTGCGCCACCAGATGGCGCACCGCGCTCCGGGCACCGCCCGCGTTGTCGGCGGCGACGTAGCCGAGCGACTCCTGGTCCCCGCGCCGCCCGGCCAGCACGGTGGGGATCCGCAGGTCCTCCAGCACGGCCGGCAGCGGATCGTCGCAGTGCACGGCCACCAGCAGCACACCGTCCACCCGCTGGGCGCGCAGGTAGGCGGAGAGCCGTTCGCGCTCACGCTGGTTGCGCACCAGGACGAGCAGCAACTGCATGTCGGTCTCGGCGAGTTCCGCGCAGACTCCGCTGATGATGCCGGAGAAGTACGGCTCCGAGAAGAGCCGGGTCTCGGCCTCCGGGACCACCAGCGCGATCGCGTCGGTGCGCGAGGTGACCAGGGTGCGGGCCGCCCGGTTGGGCACGTAGCCGAGTTCGGCCACCGCCTGCTCGACCGCCGCCCTGGTCCGGTCGCTGACCCGGGGCGAGCCGTTGATCACGCGGGAGACGGTGCCGCGCCCGACCCCGGCCAGCGACGCCACCTCCTCCAGCGTGGGCCGCCGCAGCCCGCGCCCGCCCGCAGTGCCGGCCGAGGGCCCGGCGGGGCGCTGTGCGGTTGAGCTGCTCATCTGTCACCTCGTACGACGGTCTTGACCTGGGGCAAGGGGACATTGTGGCAGGCAATCCTGTGGGTTAGCCGTGGATTGTCGAGGGGACTGACAGATTTCATTATCTGTCAGCTGTTCTCTGTTCTCTGTCGGTCAGGCGCTGTCATCCGTTGACCGTCATCCGGCAACAGGACGCTGACAGCTGCCAGTTGACCTCTGCCATCGGCCACCCCGACCTCGATCCCCTGACCCGTCCCCTTGACAGCCCACCTCGGCGGGCGGGAGTCTGCCGGAACGATTTCTGGGAGCGCTCCCACCTCCCCTTGCTCACACCGCCCCAGGCCGCAGAACCCCAGCACCCAGCACCACCCCAGCCACCCGTCGGCCCTCCCACCCCCTGCGAGCGTGCGTCATGCCCCTGCTGCCGCCCACCGATGGACCCGCCGCCCAACTCGCCTTCCCGTCTGACTTCCTGTGGGGTGCGGCCACCTCGGCCTACCAGATCGAGGGCGCCGCCCAGGAGGACGGTCGGACCCCGTCGATCTGGGACACCTTCTGCCGAACGCCCGGCAAGGTCCTGGGCGGTGAGAGCGGCGACCGCGCCGCCGACCACTATCACCGCTACCGCGAGGACGTCGCCCTGCTGTCCCGCCTCAACCTCGGCGCCTACCGGTTCTCCGTCTCCTGGCCCCGGGTCCAGCCCACCGGCCGGGGACCGGCCGCCCAGCGCGGACTGGACTTCTACCGTCGGCTGACCGACGAACTCCTCGCCGCCGGCATCCGGCCCGTGGTCAGCCTCTACCACTGGGACCTGCCCCAGGAGTTGGAGGACCAGGGCGGCTGGCCGGCGCGGGACACCGCCGAGCGCTTCGGCGAGTTCGCCGCACTCGTGGCCGGCGCCATCGGCGACCGGGCCGGTATCTGGGCCACCCTCAACGAGCCCTGGTGCGCCGCCTTCCTCGGCTACGGTTCGGGGGTCCACGCCCCGGGCCGCACCGCCCCCGGCGACGCGCTGCGCGCCGCCCACCACCTCAACCTCGGCCACGGCCTGGCCCTGAGCGCACTGCGCGCCACGCTCCCCACCACCGCACAGGCCAGCATCTGCTTGAATCTCCACCAGGTCCGCCCGCTCACCGACGCACCCGCCGACCTGGAGGCCGCACGGCGGATCGACGCCGTCGGCAACCGGATCTTCACCGGCCCTATTCTGCAAGGGCGTTACCCCGAAGACCTGCTGCTGGACACCGCGGCCCTGGTCGACTGGGGCACCCTGGTCCGCCCCGGCGACGAGCGGACCATCGCCGGCCCGATCGACCTGCTGGGCCTCAACTACTACACGCCGACGCTGGTTTCGGGCGTCGTTCCCACCGAGCCGAACACCGGGGGCGACAGGGGTACCGACGGCCACGGCGGCGGCGAGCACTCGCCCTGGCCCGGCGCCGACCGGGTCCTCTTCCACCGTCCGCCCGGCGAGACGACGGAGATGGGCTGGGCCGTCGACCCCACCGGACTGCACGAGTTGATCACCGAGGTGTCGCGCGCCCACCCCGGCCTGCCCCTGCTGATCACCGAGAACGGCGCCGCCTACGACGACCGTCCCGCACCGACCGGCGCGGTCCACGACCCGCAGCGCATCGCCTACCTGCACGGACACCTGGCCGCCGTCCACCGCGCGATCGCCGACGGCGCGCCGGTGCGGGGCTACTTCGTCTGGTCACTGCTGGACAACTTCGAGTGGTCCTACGGCTACAGCAAGCGTTTCGGCCTGGTCCACGTCGACTACCCGACCCAGCGCCGGACCCCGAAGTCCAGCGCCGCCTGGTACGCCGACGCAGCTCGCCGCCATGCCATCGACGCACTGCCCGAGGGAAGTTGACGCCCCACCGCGACCTTGGGCCCGTACGTGGGGAGGTGGGCGATGCGCCGAGCTGGGATCTCGGCCTCTGCCTGCGGCGAGCTGGGCCTCGCCGTCCGAGGGCTTGTCAGACAAACCCCGGGCGAACCGGCCGGGCCGGCGGCGGTGGTGGCCCGGGCCCGGACGCTGGTTAGAGGAGACCCTCGCCTCGCTGGGCGGCCGGACCCGGTGACGGCTCCACCGGGCCCGGCTGCTCAGCGCTTCAGAGCGGGTCGCCCAGCGGACCGTGCGCGGACTCCAGGCTCTCGGCCCAGTGCGCGGCCCAGTCCGGCGTGCTGCCGTCCGTGTCGGTGAAGCCGTACTCCCGGTACAGGCCCCATGTGGCGAGCGCACGACCGGACTTGGCCATGACCTCGGGGTCGGCGGCCAGCGCGACGACCGCCCGGCCCAGATAGGCCGGGGTCTCCGAGTAGGCGAAGTCCGGGTCCTTGGCCACGGCGTCCCGCCAGTTCCGCTCGGTGACGCCGAAGTGATCCAGCACCTCCTCCGAGCGCAGGAAGCCCGGCGTGAGCGCGAGGGCCGCGACACCGTGCGGCCTCAGCTCGGCGGCCTGCGCGACGGCCAGGCGGATCACCGAGGACTTCGCCAAGTCGTAGAAGACACTGCCCCGGTAGCGGGCGGTGTTGCCGTCGGTGACCTCCACCACCAGCCCGCGCCCGCGCGCGACCAGCAGCGGGAGGACATGGCGACTGGTGATCACATGGGTGTCCACCGCCTGCCGCAGCAGCCGGAAACCGACCTCCAAGTCCTGCTCCCAGAGCGGGTGTTCCCAGTCGGTCAGCGGGTCGCCGCCCCAGATCGAGTTGACCAGCAGGTCCAGCCGTCCGTCCTGCTCGGCCGCGATCCGCTCGGCGAGCGCCCGGACCTGCTCGGGTCGGCTGTGGTCGACCCGCACCGCGATGCCCAGCCCGCCGGCGGCGGTCACCCGCGCGGCCGTCTCCTCGATCGTCTCCGGCCGGTCCAGCTCGGAACGGCCCGCCGCGCTGCTGCGACCGGTGACGTAGACGGTCGCTCCGGCGGCGCCCAACTCGACCGCGATGCCGCGCCCACCGCCCCGGGTGGCACCGGCGACCAGCGCCACCTGCCCGGCGAGCGGGCGGGCGGGCTGGTCGGGCCGACGTACAACGGCCTGGTTTCCCATGAGTCCTCCAAGTCCCCCGGTGCTGTCGATGCTGTCGGCGAAGTGCTGTCAGCAGTGTCGGCGAAGTGCCGTCAGTGCGGTCGTGCTACCAGCGGGCGTGCCGCCCCGTTTCCGGCCCCGGGCCCACCTACCCCGGCACGGTCCGGACGTACGGGGCCAGCGCCCGGCCGACCTCGTGGCGCAGCCGCTGGTTCAGGGTGCCGTGCCGGTCGAGCGCCCAGGTCAGACCGGTACCGGCGACCACCGCCTGCAAGGATGCGGTCAGCGCGGCGAGGTCGGTGCCGGGTTTGAGCACGCCGTCGTCCAGCGCCTCGGCGAGCAGCGCGACCATGGCCCGGCCCTGCGCTTGGTGGACCAGCAGGGCCTGCTCGCGGAACTGCGCGTCCGCCAGGTCGATGCAGAGCGCGGCGAGGTGGTTGGCGTAGGTCTCGGGCGTGGACATCGGCGCCATGGACGTGACGATCAGTTCGGCCAGCGCGTCGAGCGGGGAGGCGTACCGTTCCCGCGCCCGGGCCGCGAGCCGCTCCGCGTCCACAGCGGACCGGGCGGCCATCGCGAGCAGCAGGCCGCGCTTCGAGCCGAAGCGCTGCACCAGGGTGCCGGGGACCATGCCGACCTCGCGCGCCACCGCCGCCAGGGTCAGTCCAGCGGGCCCCACCCGTCCGATCACCTCGGCCGCGGCCTGCAGGATCGCCGCGTCATCAATGGTTCTGGGACGGGCCACGCGGCGGCTCCCTTGGTCGATCCCGTTTGTAAATGGCTGTTCATTTATTAAAGCATCCAGCGTCACGCCTCGGCGAACTGCCCGCTCATCCCGACCCACCTGCGGTTCAGCACGCCTGCTGGCCGTCGTAGTGCTGCTGGGCCGCGAGGAGCTCGTCTCCGTGCTGGCCGAACCACCGGATGAGATCGGTCAGCGGTCCGGCCAGGCTGACGCCGAGTTCCGTCAGGCTGTACGTGACCTGGGGCGGGTTGGTGGGCGCGACATGCCGGGCGACAAGCCCGGCCCGGGCCAGTGCCTTGAGGTTCTGCGACAGCATCTTCTGGCTGATGCCACCCACTCGTGCGTGCAGCCGCGCGAAGCGGTGCGGGCCGGCGACGAGGGCCGAGATGATCAGAGTCGCCCAGCGGCTTGTCGTCTGATCCATGATCGGCCGTAGTGCGCACTTGTTGTCGAAGGTGTCATGGGCCAGCAGCCTGGCGGCTGTCGCGACCTGCTCCGTCTCCATCATGACAGCAGCTTACAAAAAAGTATGTACTTCCCAACAGTAAGCGGCTTTCCTACGGTGACTTCCACAAGCACTCATGTTCAAGGAGCCACTGTGAGCAGCAACAACGCACGTACGGCGATCGTCACCGGCGCATCAAAGGGTCTGGGCGCGGGGATCGCCAAGGCTCTGGCCGAGACCGGCGCGGCCGTCGTGGTGAACTACCGGGGGGACGCGGAGGGCGCCGAGCGGGTCGTCGCGGGCATCACCGCCAAGGGCGGCCGGGCGATCGCGGTCCAGGCGGACGTGGCCAGCCGCGACGACGTGCGCGCTCTCTTCGACCGGGCGCGCGAGGCGTTCGGCCCGGTCGACGTGCTCGTGAACAACGCGGCCGTCGCCACGTTCGCGCCGCTGTCGGGCATCACCGAGGACGAGTTCCAGCGCGAGATGACCACGAACCTCCTGGGCACGATCCTGACCACGCAGGCCCTGGCCGCGCAGGACGACATCGACGCCGCGTCGATCATCAACGTCTCGACGGCCGGTACGGTCAGCCACCCTCCCTACGCCTCGCTCTACGTCGCGTCCAAGAGCGCCGTCAACGCGTTCACCATCGTCGCGGCCAAGGAACTGGGCCCGCGCGGCATCCGCGTCAACGCGATCATGCCCGGCCCGTCGGACACCGAGGGCACCAGGGCCATGGGATACGCCGGGTCGGCCCAGGAAGCGCAGGCGATCGCCGCCACCCCGCTGGGCCGTACGGGCGTCCCCGACGACTACGGCCCGCTCGTGGCCTTCCTGGCTTCCGACGACGCACGCTGGATCACCGGGGACGTCATCCTCGCTTCCGGCGGCATGCGCTGACGCCCCCGCCGGCCCGTCAGCGGCGACGGCCTCGTGCAGGCAGGCCGCCGCACCCGACGGTCCCGGGGGACTCAACCCGCCGTGTCGGACAGCGCCTCGGTGAGCCACTGGATCCAGAAGGTCTCCAGACCGATCCCCGCGCGGAGCACCAGGTGCTGCAGGCGGTTCTCGTCAGCCGCCTGCTCGGCCGGGAAGTCGTGCTGCTCGATCTCCAGGTACTCCGCCAACTGCCGCTCGTGCAGGTCGAGATGGCGTTCGAGCTCGCCCCGCAGGCCGGGCGCCCCGACCACCGCGGCCGCCCGCAGGCGCAGCAGCAGCGGCTCCCGGACCGCCTTGGGGTCCTGGCTCTCGGCGACCCAGTCGACCAGCGCTGCCCGGCCCTCCGGCAGCACCTCGTAGGCCTTGCGCTGGCCCCGGCTGGGCGGCTGGGGCAGTGAGCGGATCAGTCCGGACTGCTCCAGCTTGCCCAGCTCCCGGTAGATCTGCTGGTGCGTGGCGGACCAGAAGAAGCCGATCGACTTGTCGAAACGTCGCGTCAACTCCAGCCCGGAGGAGGGCTTCTCCAGCAGGGCGGTGAGGATGGCGTGCGGAAGCGACATGGCGGACCGGCTCTCCTGGACTGCGCGACGGTACTGCGACAGCATCCTAGTTTCCAGGCGAGCCGGTCCGACCACGACCGATACGCGTGGCCCCGAGCGCTCTGGCCCGGCGCACTCGGGATCAGCGCACTCGGGATCAGCGCACTCGGATCAGAGCGAGGCCGCGAGCCTGGTGCCCTGGTCGATGGCGCGCTTGGCGTCGAGCTCCGCCGCCACGTCCGCCCCGCCGATCAGGTGCGGCTCGATCCCCAGCTCCTGCAGCCGCTCCACCAGCTCGCGACGCGGCTCCTGCCCGGCGCAGAGCACCACGGTGTCCACCGGGAGCAGCTGCGGCTGGCCGTCCACCGTAACGTGCAGCCCGGCGTCGTCGATCCGCTCGTAGCCGACGCCCGCCGCCATCACCACGCCGCGGTGCTTGAGTTCGGTGCGGTGGATCCAGCCGGTGGTCTTGCCGAGCCCGGCACCGACCTTGGTGGTCTTGCGCTGCAGCAGGTGCACCTGGCGCTTCACCTCAGGCCGGACCGCGGGCCGCAGGCCGCCGGCGCCGCTGTGCTCGGTGTCCACACCCCACTGCGCGAAGAACGCGGCCGGGTCCTGGCTGGCCGAGGTGCCCGGGTCGGTGAGGTACTCGGCGACGTCGAAGCCGATCCCGCCCGCGCCGATGATCGCGACCCGGTCGCCGACCGGCGCCTTGTCGCGCAGCACGTCCAGGTAGCTGAGCACGCTCGGGTGGTCGCTGCCGGGGATCTCGGGCGTGCGCGGGGTGACGCCGGTGGCCAGCACGACCTCGTCGAAGCCCTCCGCCGCCAGCGTCTCGGCCGTGACCAACGCACCCAGCCGCAGCTCGACCTGATGCTGCGTCAGCTGGTGGCGGTAGTAGCGCAGGGTCTCGTTGAACTCCTCCTTGCCGGGGATCTGGCGGGCGATGTTGAGCTGCCCGCCGATGGTCTCGGCGGCGTCGAAGAGCGTGACGGCGTGGCCGCGTTCGGCGGCGGAGACCGCGCAGGCGAGTCCGGCGGGGCCGGCGCCGACGATGCCGACACGCTTGCGCAGCTTGGTCGGCGAGAGCACCAGCTCGGTCTCGTGGCAGGCCCGCGGGTTGACCAGGCAGGAGGTGATCTTCATGCTGAAGGTGTGGTCCAGGCAGGCCTGGTTGCAGCCGATGCAGGTGTTGACCGCCTCGGGGGTGCCGGCCGCGGCCTTGGCGACGAAGTCCGGGTCGGCGAGCAGCGGGCGGGCCATCGAGACCAGGTCGGCGCAGCCGTCGGCGAGCAACTGCTCGGCCAGCTCAGGGGTGTTGATCCGGTTGGTGGTGACCAGCGGGATGCCCACCGAGCCCATCACCTTCTTGGTGACCCAGGCGAAGGCGCCGCGCGGCACCGAGGTGGCGATGGTGGGGATGCGCGCCTCGTGCCAGCCGATGCCGGTGTTGATGATGGTGGCGCCCGCCGCCTCCACCGCCTGGGCCAGCTCGATCACCTCGGCCAGCGTGGAGCCGCCGGGGATCAGGTCGAGCATGGAGAGCCGGTAGATCAGGATGAACTCGGGGCCGACCCGCTCGCGCACCCGGCGGACGATCTCCACCGGGAACCGCATCCGGTTCTGGTAGCTGCCACCCCAGGCGTCCTCGCGCTGGTTGGTGGGCGCGGCGATGAACTCGTTGATCAGGTAGCCCTCGGAGCCCATGATCTCCACGCCGTCGTAGCCGGCCTGCTGGGCCAGCTCGGCGGTGCGCGCGAAGTCCTCGATGGTCTGCTCGATCTGCTCCTCGGTGAGGGCGTTCGGCACGAAGGGGCTGATCGGGGCCTGGATCGCGCTCGGCGCCACCAGGTCCTCGTGGTAGGCGTAGCGGCCGAAGTGCAGGATCTGCATGGCGATCCGCCCACCGGCGGCGTGCACGGCCTCGGTCACCACGCGGTGCTCGGCCGCCTCCTCGGGGGTGCTGAGCTTGGCGCCGCCGCCCCACGGCCGACCGGCCTCGTTCGGCGCGATGCCGCCGGTGACGATCAGGCCGACCCCGCCGCGGGCCCGGGTGGCGTAGAACTCGGCCATCCGCTCGAAGCCGTCGGGCGCCTCCTCCAGGCCCACGTGCATCGAACCCATCAGCACCCGGTTGGGCAACGTGGTGAATCCCAGGTCGAGCGGGCGCAGCAGGTGGGGGTAGGCGGTCATCCGGACTCTCCTCGCGACTGTGGTTACTCCACGGTAGGGGCGAGGACGACCTCTATGCAACTAGTTTCATAAAGCCCGGGGAGCGGGGCTCGTCACAGCCCGGACGGCTGTCGGTCACGACCTTCGTCGTACCGCTGCTGCGCCGCCGCCACCTCGGGCATCCGCGACTCGACCAGCGCGATCAGCGCGAGCAGCCGGTCCGCCACCTCGCGCCCCAGCCCCGTGAGTCCGTAGTCGACCCGCGGCGGATTGGTCAGCTGCGCATCGCGGTGCACCAGGCCGTCCCGCTCCAGCGCCTGCAGGGTCTGCGACAGCATCTTCTCGCTCACGCCGTCCACCCGGCGGCGCAGCTCGTTGAAGCGGAAGGTGCCGTCGGCCAGCGCGGCCAGCGTGAGGCTGCCCCAGGCGTGCGTGACGTCCTTCAGGACGTGCCGCGACGGGCAGGCGCGCCCGAACACGTTGTAGGGCAGCCCGTCCACACCATCGCCGGCCACGGTCCCGGCGGAGCTCTCAGTCGCCATAGCAGGAGTGTACGCGGGCACTGCGCTAACCCTGGGGTTGCGCTTTCTAAATCACAGTGCTTATCTTTCGTTAGCACTTGCGAATCCACACCAAAGCCAGGAGCACCGCTGTGACCAGCCCCGTCATCTCGATCGCCGTCCACTCCGGCTACGGCCACACCGCCGTCATCGCCGAGGCGGTCCGCGCCGGTGCCGCCGAGGCCGGCGCCACCGTCCACCTGATCAAGGTCGACGCGATCACCGAGGCCGAGTGGGAGCTGCTGGACGGCTCCGACGCCATCGTCTTCGGCTCGCCCACCTACATGGGCGGCGCCTCGGGCGCCTTCCACACCTTCGCCGAGGCCAGCGCCAAGCGCTGGTTCGCCTCCGCCTGGCGCGACAAGCTGGCGGCCGGCTTCACCAACTCCGCCTCGAAGAGCGGCGACAAGCTCGCCACCCTGCAGTTCCTGAGCATCTTCGCCGCCCAGCACGGCATGAGCTGGGTGAGCCTGGGCCTGCACCCGGGCTGGAACTCCAGCACCGCCTCGGCGAACGACCTCAACCGCCTGGGCTTCTTCCTCGGTGCCGCCGCCCAGTCCAACAACGACCAGGGCCCCGAGGGCGTGCACAAGGCGGACATCGCCACCGCCGAGCACCTGGGCCGCCGCGTCGCCGAGCAGACCAGGATCCAGCTGGCCGGCAAGGCCGCGCTGGCCGCCTGAGCCGCGCAGACGCCGAAGCGCCGGTGGCCGCGCCCCCAAGGGGGAGGGCCACCGGCGCCGCGCGCTCGGGTCAGGGGACTCGGGTCAGGGGATCTGCCACTCCTGGGAGGCGTTGCCCGGCGTGCAGGTGCCCATGGTGAGCTGCTTGCCCGCGCCGTTGTCGGTCAGGCAGTTCTGCCCCAGGTAGTCCCTGATGTTCACGCCGGACGAAGCGGACACGATCCGCCAGGAGGCCATGCCGGCGGAGGCGGCGATGAGCTGAGTGCCGCTCCCGCCGTAGTACTGCATGCCCAGCAGACTGTCGTTCATGGTGCAGGCGCTGAAGGTGTCCCACTGGCCCGTCGTGTGGATCCAGCCGTAGCCGGTGTTGCCACCCATGATCACCGCGCCGCTCCCCGACGGGTTGCCGTCGGCCAGACCGACCTTGAGCCCGTCCCCCACATTGACGATCGCGCCCCAGTTCGCCCCGCCGCAACCCGAGGCCGGCGCGGCGGAGCTGGGCTGCGGGTTGGGGGCGGGCGGGTCGGGGGCGGGCGGGTTGTTGGACGCGGGCGGATTCGGCTGGCTGCCCGACGCCGAACCACCGCCGCCCGCGGTGCTGCCGCCGCCCGACGACCCGCCGCCGCTCTGCGCACCGCCACCGCCCGCGGACCCACCGGGCGCGCTCCCACCGCTCCCGGTGCCACCACCGCCCGTGGCGGCACCGCCGCCCGAGCCGCCGCTGCCCGCACCGCCACCGCTAGCCGAACCACCGCTACCGGAACCGCTGGTGCCCGAGCCGCCGCCGTTCGCCGCGCCACCGCCCTGCTGGCCGCCGCCTCCCCCGGTCCGCGCGCCCGCACCGGCACCCGTCCCGGGCTGCCCCGCGCCGGACGGCGTGCCGCCGGCCGCGGTCGGGGACGCCGAGCCGCTCGGCGACGCCGAACCCGAGGGCGAGGGTGAGGCCCCCGAGGCCGACGCGCTGGGCGAGGCGGAGCCGCCGGCGGACGTCGACGCGGACGCCGAGGCCGAGCCCGCGCCCGACGCCGAGGCGCTGCCCGACTGCCCGGCGGAGGCCGTCACGGCCGGGCGCGCGTCCGGCACCGCCGCGTCGGAGCTGAACGGCGTCCGGTCGATGAGCACCGCCGACCCCACCACCGCCGTGACACCGAACGGGATCAGCACCGGCAGCACCAAGCGGCGCCGGTACCACGGGGAGCGCGCGGCCACCACGGGCTGCGTCTGCTTCCCGGCGGTCGCGGTGTTCGACGTGGCTGCGGGGTCGGCGGCAGCGGCTGCACCGCCCGCCTCAACCTCGGCAGCAGGCCCGGCACCCTCCGCGACCCCGGCCGCCGGCCCGGCACCCTTCTCGACCGCGACCCCGGCCGCCGGCCCGGCAGCACTTTCGGCCACGACCGCAGCCGCCGGCTCGGCAGCACCCGCTGCCCCTTCCACTGCCTCCGCCGCCACCACGACCGCCCCCGGGCGGCCCTTGCCCCCCAGCGGCACCGTCCGCCCGACCGCCTCCGCGACCGGCACCCCCTCGGCCGCACCGCGCGCCGCGGCCGCCATCACCGCGGCATCGGCGAACCGCTCCTCGGGCGTCTTGGCGAGCGCGATGGCCACCAGGTCCCGGACCGGCTGCGCGAACCCGCCGGGCAGTTCCGGGGCCGGCTCCCGCACGTGCTTGAGCACGATCTCCAGCGCCGTCTCGCCCGTGAACGGCGGTGTCCCGACCAGCATTTCGTAGCAGAGCACGCCCATCGAGTAGAGGTCGGAGGCCGGGTCGGACGACGCACCCTCCGCCCGCTCGGGGGCCACGTACAGCGCCGTGCCCAGCACCGCCTGCGTGGAGGTGATCCGGGTCCCCGCCATCGCGCTGGCGATGCCGAAGTCGGTCACCGCCACCCGGCCGTCGTCGCGCAGCATCAGGTTGGACGGCTTGATGTCCCGGTGCACGATGCCCCGCTTGTGCGCGGCGTGCAGCGCGTCCAGCGCCTGGGCGACGATGCCCAGCGCCCGCTCGGCCGGCATCGGACCGCTCTCGGCGAGCGCCTCGTCCAGCGGCCGGCCGGTGATCAGCTCCATGACGATGTACGCGACCGGGCTCCCGGCGCCGGCCTCGCTCTCGCCGTAGTCGTGGACCTCGACGATGCCCGGGTGGTTGATCGAGGCGAGCAGCCTGGCCTCGCGCCGGAACCGCTCCATGAACGTCGCGTCGGCCAGCAGGGCCGGCAGCAGGATCTTGACGGCGACCTGGCGTCCGAGGACACCGTCCTCCGCACACCAGACCTCGCCCATGGCCCCGCCGCCGAGCCGCTCGGCAAGCGTGTAACGCCCCCCGAGCTCGGTCCCCCGACCCCACATCCTGCGCTCCCCTGTCAGGCTCGGCGTGACAGTTCGTCAGCCGACAGCGACAGTGTGCCAGAGCCCTCGCCATGGTCCAAGATGGATCGTGCGCACCAGTTCGACTCGGCGCACCGCCCCGGGGCACCGCCCTGGAAGCCTGCGCTCCGCTTCAGCGGACCACGCAGAAGGCCACTCGGAGAAGCGCTCAGAGGAGCACTCGGCGGACCGCTCAGAAGACCACCAACGACCGCCCGCCCTGCCCCGCCCGCATCCGCTCGAAGGCGGCCGGGATCTCGTCCAGCGTGATCCGGTCGGTGATCAGCGCCTCCAGGTCGAGGCGCCCGGCACGCACGTGCTCGGCGAGCAGCGGGACGTCCCGGGCCGGGTCGCTGTTGCCGTACACGCAGGCGCTCAGCGTGCGGGCGAAGTGGAACAGCTCCAGGGAGTTGAAGGAGACCAGGTCGTCCTTGCCACCGATGCCGACCACCGTGGTGCGCCCGCCGCGCCGGGTGGTGGACCAGGCGGCCCGCACGGCGCTGCCCCGGCCGGCGCACTCGAAGGCCTGGTCCGCGCCGTGACCATCCGTCAGTTTCCGTACACTGCGGGCGATCTGGTCGTCCGCGAGGAGGAAGTCGGTGGCCCCGTGGCGACGCGCCAGCTCCTCCTTCGCCGGGTTGACGTCGACGGCGATGATCACTCCCGCACCGGCGATCCGGGCCGCCTGCAGGACGGCCAGACCGACCCCGCCCAGCCCGAAGACCACCACCGACTCGCCCGCCCCGACCCGGGCGGCGTTGTGCACCGCCCCGTAGCCGGTGAGCACGGCGCAGCCGAGCAGCGCGGCCGAGGTGAGCGGCACACCGGCGGGCAGCGGCAGCAGAGCCCGCTCGCCGACCACCGTCTCCTCGGCGAAGGCGGCGACCCCGAGGCCCGGGTAGACGGCGGTGCCGTCCGCGAGCGCTCCGTAGGTCTGGCCGTAGGCATCACCCGCGCGCTCGCACAGCCACGGCTCGCCCAGTCCGCACAGGTGGCAGGTGCCGCAGGCCGGCGCCCAGTTGAGCACCACCGGGTCGCCCACCCGGACACTGGTGACGCCGTCGCCGACGGCGGCCACGGTGCCCGCGCCCTCGTGGCCGAGCACCACGGGGGTGGGCGCGCGCAGCACACCGGTGGCGAGCGAGAGGTCGGAGTGGCAGACGCCCGCGGCGGCCAGCCTGACCCGGACCTGGCCCGGCCCGGGTTCGGGCAACTCGATCTCGGCCAGCTCCAGCGGAGCGCCTACGGCGGTGAGCAGGGCGGCACGAACCATGGTGTTCCTCTTCGGTAGTCGGACTCTCGGCAACGCCAGGTGCGGCAGAACCCCGAAGGACAACGGCCGGAGAACTGCAGCGGGCCTGAGGACTGCGGCAGGCCTCAGAACTGCAGCGACTTGGTCTGCAGGAACTCCTCCAGGCCGTACCGCCCGAGCTCCCGCCCCACACCCGAGGCCTTGTAGCCGCCGAACGGCGCGATCGGGTTGAACTGCCCACCGTTGATGTGCAGTTGCCCGGCATCCAGGCGGCGGGCGAAGGCCACGGCGCGCTCCTCGTCCGCCGCCCAGACCGCGCCGGACAGGCCGTACTCGGTACCGTTGGCGATCTCGACGGCGTGCTCCTCGTCGCGGTAGGCGAGGATCGACAGCACCGGGCCGAAGATCTCCTCCTGCGCCACCGTCATCGCGGGCGTGACGTCGGCCAGCACGGTCGGCTGCACGTAGTAGCCGGTCGGCAGGTCCGCGGGGGCCTCGGCGCCGCCCGCCACCAGTCGCGCGCCCTGCGCCAGGCCGGCCTCGATGTAGCCGCGCACCCGGTCGCGCTGCTTGGCGCTGACCACCGGGCCCATCCGGGTCCCGGGCGAGGCCGGGTCGCCGGGGCGGTACTTGGCGGCGGCCTTGGCAGCCAGCGCGACGGCCTCCTCGTACTGGTCCTGGTGGACCAGCAGCCTGGTCCACGCGGTGCAGGTCTGGCCGGAGTTGGCGAAGACGTTGGCGGCGCTGACGTTGACCGCACGCCCCAGGTCGGCGTCCGGCAGCACCACACTGGCCGACTTGCCGCCGAGCTCCAGGGCCACCCGCTTGATGCCGCCCCCGGCCACCTCGCCGATCGCCCGGCCCACCGCGGTGGAGCCGGTGAACGAGACCAGGTCCACCTCGGGGTGGGCCACCAGCGCCGCGCCCGCCACCATGCCGACGCCGGTGACCAGGTTGAAGACCCCGGCCGGGAAGCCGGCCCCGTCGACGATCCCGGCGAAGAGCCGGGCCACCAGCGGGGTGTCCTCCGCGGGCTTGAGCACCACGGTGCAGCCGGCCGCGAGCGCCGGGACGACCTTGGCGACGATCTGGTGCAGCGGGTAGTTCCACGGCGTGATCGCGGCGACCACCCCGGCCGGCTCGGCGAACACGGTGGAGTTGCCCACCCGCTCCTCGAACGCGTACCCGGCCAGCAGCTCCAGGTAGGAGGAGGCCACCGCGAGCGGCAGTCCGGCCTGGACGGTGGTGGCGAAGCCGATCGGGCTGCCCTGCTCGGCCAGCACCGTCTCGGCGATCTCCTGCTGGCGGGCGACCAGGCCGTCCCGCAGCCGGGTCAAAGGTGCCAGCCGCTCCTCGCGGCCGGTGGTGCCCCAGGCCCGGGCGGCGGCGCGGGCGGCGGCCACGGCGGCGTCGACGTCGGCGGCGGTACCGGCCGGGACGGTGGCGATCACCTGCTCGGTGGCGGGGTCGACCACCTCCAGCGGCGTGCCGCCGAGGCTGGGCCGCCACGCTCCGTCGATGTACTGGTCCGTGTACTGCTGCACAGCTGGTCCTCTCCTCACGCGGCCGGCCGTTCAACTGCCGGCGCTGCCTGACCGGCCCCAGTCAACGCCGTACCGCCCGCACCGCGCAAGCATGCCGCGGCGCCGTGCCGCACCCCGGACCAGGAGTGCGGCACGGCGCCGCGGGCCGGTGCGCGGCTACTGCGGGGTCACGTAGGCGCCGGAGATCCCGCCGTCCACGAGGAAGGTGTTCGCGGTCATGAACGAGGAGTCGTCACTGGCCAGGAAGGCCACCGCCGCCGCGATCTCGCTCGGCTCGGCGAACCGGCCCAGCGGGATGTGCACCAGGCGCCGCGCCGCCCGCTCCGGGTCCTTGGCGAACAGCTCCTGCAGCAGCGGGGTGTTGACCGGGCCGGGGCACAGCGCGTTGACCCGGATCCCCTCCCGGGCGAACTGCACGCCCAGTTCGCGCGACATCGACAGCACCCCGCCCTTGGAGGCGCTGTAGGAGATCTGCGAGGTGGCCGCGCCCATCACCGCGACGAAGGAGGCGGTGTTGATGATCGAGCCCTTGCCCTGGCGCTGCATGTGCGGGATCGCGTACTTGCAGCACAGGTAGACGCTGGTCAGGTTGACGTCCTGGACCCGCTTCCAGGCGTCCAGCCCGGTGGTGAGGATCGAGTCGTCCTCGGGCGGGGAGATGCCGGCGTTGTTGAAGGCGATGTCCAGGCGGCCGTACTCGGCCACCGCCGCCTCGTACATCGCCTTCACCGCCTCCTCGTCGGTGACGTCGGCCCGCACGAAGAGCCCGCCGACCTCCGCGGCGGCGGCCTTGCCGCTGTTCTCGTCGAGGTCGACGCAGACGACCTTCGCTCCCTCGCTCGCCAGGCGCCGGGCGCTGGCCAAGCCGATGCCGCTGCCGGCGCCGGTGATCACGGCCACGCGGCCGTCGAGACGGTTGGTCATCTGTTTACTCCTCCGTGGAGATGAAGACGTTCTTGGTTTCGGTGAAGGCGTTGAGCGCGTCGGGGCCGAGCTCACGGCCCAGGCCCGACTGCTTGAACCCGCCGAACGGGGTCGAGTAGCGCACCGAGGAGTGCGAGTTGACCGACAGGTTGCCGGCCTCCACCCCCTGGGCCACCCGCAGCGCCCGGCCCAGGTCGCGGGTCCAGATCGAGCCGGACAGGCCGTACTCGGTGGCGTTGGCGATCCGCAGCGCGTCCGCCTCGTCGGTGAACGGCAGCACGGCGACCACCGGGCCGAACACCTCCTCGGTGAAGACCCGGGAGCGCTCGTCCACCGGCGCCAGCACGGTGGGCGGGAACCAGAAGCCCTTGCCGTCGGGAACCGTGCCCTGCAAATGAACTGACACATCGTCAGTCAGGTAGGAGGAGACCCTGGCGTGGTGCGCGGCCGAGATCAGCGGTCCCATCTCGGTCTCGGGCAACCGCGGGTCGCCCACCTTCACGCCGCGCACGGCCGGCTCCAGCAGCGCCAGGAACTCCTCCAGCACCTCGCGCTGGACCAGGATCCGGGAGCGCGCGCAGCAGTCCTGGCCCGCGTTGTCGAAGACGGCGTACGGCGCGCTGGCCGCCGCCTTGGCGAGGTCGGCGTCGGCGAAGACGATGTTGGCGCTCTTGCCGCCGAGTTCCAGCGTGACGGGCTTGACCTGTTCGGCGCAGCCGGCCGCGATCTCCTTGCCGACCCTGGTCGAGCCGGTGAAGACCACCTTGCGGACGTCGGGGTGGGTCACGAAGCGCCGGCCGACCACCGGGCCGTGCCCCGGCAGCACCTGGAACACGCCCTCGGGCAGGCCTGCGGCCAGCGCGAGTTCGGCCAGCCGCAGCGCGGTGAGCGGGGTCAGCTCGGCGGGCTTGAGCACCACCGTGTTGCCCGCCGCCAGCGCCGGGGCCAGCGCCCAGGCCGCGATGGGCATCGGGAAGTTCCACGGCACGATGACGCCGACCACGCCGAGCGGTTCCTGGAAGGTGACGTCGATGCCGCCGGCCACCGGGATCTGCCGGCCGAAGAGCCGTTCGGGCGCGGCGGCGTAGTACTCGATCACGTCACGGGCGTTGCCCGCCTCCCAGCGGGCGTTGCCGATGGTGTGACCGGCGTTGGCCACCTCCAGCTGGGCCAGGTTCTCGCGGTCGGCGTCCACGGCGGCGGCGAAGGCCCGCAGCAGCCGGGCCCGGTCGGCCGGGGCGACGCGGCGCCAGCTCTCGAAGGCGGCCTTGGCCCGGGCGATGGCGGCGTCCGTCTCGGGTACTCCGGCCATCGCCACCGTCTCGATCACCTCCTCGGTGGCCGGGTTGACCACCTCGAAGCGGTCGGCGAGCTGGGCAGTGGTCACGCGCTCTTCTCCTCAAGGGTGTTGGTTGACGTCCCCCGGAGCCCGGAGGTCCCGGTCAGGGTGTCGACGAAGGAGCGGAACAGCCGGGGGTCCGCCGGATCCGCCTCGGGATGCCACTGCACGCCCAACGCGAAGCGGGCGCCGGGCAGTTCGAGGGCCTCCACGGTGCCGTCCGCACTCCAGGCCACCGGGCGCAGGCCCGCGCCGATCCGGTCGACCGCCTGGTGGTGGTAGCAGAGCACCTCGGTGCGCTCGCCGAGGATCGCGCCGAGCCGACTGCCCCGGGAGACCCGCACCGGGCGGCGGTTGAAGGTGGCGGGCGCCACCTGGTGGCCCTGCTCACCGATCCGGTCCGGCAGGTGCTGGACGAGGTCGCCGCCGAGCGCCACATTGAGCACCTGCATGCCCCGGCAGACACCGAGCACCGGCAGGTCCGCCGCCAGCGCGGCCCGCAGCAGCTCGAACTCCCAGGCGTCCCGCTCCCGGTGCGGCGCGCCGGTGTGCGGGTCGGGCTCGGTGTCGTAGCGGTCGGGCGCCACATCGGGGCCGCCCGCCAGGACCAGCCCGTCCAGCCGGTCGAGCAGGCCGCAGGCGAGGCCCCGCACGGGCTGCGGCGGCAGCAGCACCGGCACGGCACCGGCGGCGGTGACCGCGTCGACGTACAACTGCGGTATCAGCGCGGCCGGTTGCTGCCAGACGCCCCAGGCGGCCTGCTCCAGGTAGCTGGTGATCCCTACCAGCGGCGCACCGCTCACAGCCGCTCGAATCCGCGCCGGCGCTCCCAGTCGGTCACCGCCGACTCGAAGGCGGCCAGCTCCACCCGCCCGGCGTGCGTGTAGTGGCGCACCACGTCCTTGCCGAAGGCCAGCGCGGCGACCTCGCTGGCCTCGAAGGCGGCCACCGCCTCGCGCAGCGTGGCGGGCACCCTGGGCGCGTCGGAGACGTAGGCGTTTCCGGTGAACTCCGACTCTAGTGCGAGCTGTTGCTCCACGCCGTGCAGGCCTGCCGCGATCAGTGCGGCGACCGCCAGATAGGGGTTGACGTCGCCGCCCGGCACCCGGTTCTCGAAGCGCAGCGAGGAGCCGTGGCCGACCACCCGCAGCGCGCAGGAGCGGTTGTCGCGCCCCCAGGCGATCGCGGTGGGCGCGAAGCTGCCGGGCACGTAGCGCTTGTAGGAGTTGACGGTCGGCGCGAGCAGCAGCGCGAAGTCCGCCAGACAGGCCAGTTGGCCGGCCAGGAAGTGCTCCATCAGCGGGGAGAAGCCGTGCGCCCCCTCCCCCGCCATCACCGGGGCACCCGCCTCGTCGCGCAGACTCAGGTGGATGTGGCAGGAGTTGCCCTCGCGCTCGTTGTACTTGGCCATGAAGGTCAGGCTCACCCCCTCCTGCGCGGCGATCTCCTTGGAGCCGGTCTTGTAGACCACGTGGTCGTCGCAGGTCCGCAGCGCGGCATCGTACTTGAAGGCGATCTCGTGCTGCCCGAGGTTGCACTCGCCCTTGGCCGACTCCACCGTGAGCCCGGCGCCGGACATCTCCCGGCGCAGCCGGCGCAGCAGCGGCTCGATCCGCGCGGTGCCCAGGATCGAGTAGTCCACGTTGTACTGGTTGACCGGGGTGAGCTGCCGGTAGTCCTTGTCCCAGGCCTGCTCGTAGCTGTCCCGGAACACGATGAACTCCAACTCGGTTCCCACGTAGGCCTGCCAGCCGTACCCGGCGAGCCGGTCCAGCTGCCGCTGCAGGATCTGCCGGGGCGAGACGGAGACCGGGGTGCCGTCGTGCCGCGCCAGGTCGCACTGCACCATCGCGGTGCCCGGGTGCCAAGGGACCATCCGCAGCGTCCCGAGGTCGGGCACCATGGTCAGGTCGCCGTAGCCGTCCTCCCAGGAGGAGACCTCGTAGCCGTCGACGGTGTTCATCTCGACGTCCACCGCGAGCAGGTAGCCGCAGCCCTCGGCGGCCTGCCCGAGCACGTCGGTGAGGAAGTACTCGGCGTCCAGCCGCTTGCCCTGCAGCCGGCCCTGCATGTCGGTGATGGCCAGCACGACGGTGTCGATGCTTCCGTCCGCGACGCGGGCCCGGAGCTGATCCAGCGTCAGCCTGGTGCTGCTCGTCATCCGGTCTCCTCCTGGGGAGTTGGGGTGGTGCTCGGGTCGGGAACCGCTTCGGTCGGGTCGCCGGCGGCGGGCGCGTCGTGGATGCGCGGACCGGTGAACCAGCGGCGCGCCGAGGCGAACCACCAGACGGCCGCGAACCCGAGCACCACCGCGATGGCGACGCTGGTGTAGTTGAAGTTCTTGACGGTGATCGGGCTGAGCGTGGGGAGCATGAAGAGCACGGTGATCAGCGCGGTCCAGCCGACCGCGGCGATCCCGATCGGCCGGCTCCAGCGGCCCAGGTGCCAGGGGCCGCGCTGGAACGCCTCGCCCTGGCGCAGCCGCAGGTAGACCGGGATCACATAGGCGAGGTAGAGCCCGATCACCGAGACCGAGGTGACGGCGGCGAACGCGGTGGTGTTCCACAGCGCGGGCAGCCCGAGCAGGAAGGCGCCGCCGGTGCCCAGCCAGATCGCGTTGTTGGGGGTCTGGGTGCGCGGGTCGATCCGGTGCCAGAGCCGCGAGCCAGGCAGCGCACCGTCGCGCGAGAATGCGTACACCATACGGGAGTTGGCGGTGACCGAGGCCATCCCGCAGAAGAACTGGGCGCCGATCACGATCACCAGCAGGAACTCGGCCCCGTTGCGGCCGATGGCGTCCAGGAAGATCTGCGCGGGCGGCTCGCCGGTGGGGCTGTTCACCTCGCCGTTGTAGTCCTGGATCGCGAAGGTCAGGCCGATCAGCAGGATCCAGCCGGCCACCAGCGAGACCAGGATCGAGTTGACGATGCCGCGCGGCCCGGAGCGGGCCGCGTCCCTGGTCTCCTCGGTCATGTGCGCGGAGGCGTCGTAGCCGGTGAGCGTGTACTGGGCGAGCAGCAGGCCGAGCATGACCACGTAGAAGGAGCTCTGGAAGCCGGTCTGGTTGACGAAGTGCCCGAAGACGAAGGAGACCGAGGCGTGGTGCTGCGGCAGCAGCGCCAGCATGCCGACGATCAGCAGCACGCCCAGCAGGTGCCACCAGACGCTGACCGTGTTGAAGATCGCGACCAGCCGGACGCCGAAGCTGTTCAACAGCCCGTGCAGCAACAGGATCACCGCGAAGATCTCGATCGTGTGCTCCGGCGTGGCGCTGAGGCCGAACCGCAGGTCGAGCAGCGCGTTGGTGAAGGTGGCCGCGCCGTAGTCGACGCTCGCGGTGACCGCGACCTGGCCCATGAAGTTGCACCATCCGGTGAACCAGCTCGCCGCGGGCGCGTTGCCGCGCGCCAGTTTGGCCGCCCAGTAGTACAGGCCTCCGGCGGTCGGGTAGGCGGAGCAGATCTCGGCCATCGCCAGGCCCACGCAGAGCGTCATGGCACCGACCACCGGCCAGCCCCAGGTGATCAGCGCGGGGCCGCCGGTGACCATGCCGAAGCCGTAGAGGGTCAGGCAGCCGGACAGGATCGAGACGATCGAGAAGGAGACGGCGAAGTTCGAGAATCCGGAGAGCGAGCGGGCCAGCTCCTGGGTGTAGCCCAGCTCGCGCAGCCGTTGTTCGTCCTCGGAAATCGCGGCGCCGGAGGATTCGGCAGTGGCTTCGGTGGAAACGACGGTGGAAACATCGGAGGAAAGCGCGTGCAACACAGGTGGGGGAACCTGGTTGACGGGTGACTGCTCGGAGGTCATGCGCGCCCCTTGGGGGTTCGGTGGGGGATCCGAAACGTGCGCCCACGGCACTGTGGTCGTCAATGGCCCGGAACCAGACCATTGGCGTACCGCGCATGATTCCGACTCCGCCGTCACCGCGTCAAGAGGGACCGCCGCATTGTGGACCGCCACCCCCGCCGGGCAGCGGGCCTGGGCATCCGCCGATCATCACGGCTCGCACCTCGGTACGATTTCCGGGTGGAGCTTGCAGGCGACCGCGATCCGCGGATGGACTGGCAGGGCGGCGCGATCTTCCGCCCCGTCAGGACCGGCAACGCCTTCGAGGAGACCGTCGAGCGGATCCTGGAGGCGGTGAAGCTCGGCGTCTTCGGCTACGGCGACCGCCTGCCCGCCGAGCGCGAGCTGGCCGTGCGCCTCGGCATCAGCCGCGAGACGCTGCGCGAGGCGATCCGCTCGCTGCAGGAGGCGGGCTGCGTGGAGTCCCGGCGGGGCCGCTACGGCGGCACCTTCGTCACCTACCGGCTGCCCGCCCCGGACCTCGGCCAACTGCGCCGCGCCGTCCAGGACATGGGTACTGAGCTGGAGGACGCCCTGACCTTCCGGATGGTACTGGAGACCGGCGCCGCCGAGCAGGCCGCCCGGCGCGGGCTGAGCGCGGACCAGTGCGCCTACCTGGAGCTGCGGCTGGCCGAGCTGGAGGGCGCCGACATCGAGGAGTACCGCCGCCTCGACTCCCGCTTCCACCTGGCGATCGCCGAGCTGACCGGCTCGCCCTCGCTGGCCGCCGGGGTGGCCGAGAGCCGGATGCGGCTCAACGACCTGCTGAACGCGATACCCGTGCTGGAACGCAACATCGAGCACGCCAGCGTGCAGCACCGCGCGATGGTGGAGGCGATCCTGGCCGGTGACGTCGCGGGGGCGCGCCGCTCGACCGAGGAGCACCTGGCGGGCACCGCCGCACTGCTGCGCGGCTTCCTCGGCTGACGCCGCCGCCGACGCGGACGTGGACGCAGACGGCGGACGTGGACGCAGACGGCGGACGTGGACGCAGACGCGGACGCCGACCTCGGGCCCCGGCAGCGGGCCCCAGTGGCGGGCCCCGGCGGCCGGACCGGGCACGGACTACGGCGCGGGCGCGGTGTTGACCGTCTTGTCGGAGTCGTTCCCGCTCTGTGCGAAGTCGGCGGTGACATGGCCGGCCAGCCCCAGCACCAGGAAGGCCACCAGCAGCGCCTTGCCCGGCCCGCCCAGCACCAGCGGCCGGGTGGCCGAGACCGGCGGCTCCTCCCCCGGCGCCGGCCACTCCTCGCCGAAGAGGTACTTCGGGTAGGCGGAGGTGAGCATCAGCACGTAGGCGTTGAACCGGAAGCGGTAGCGCACGAAGGCCGCCGTGGCCTCGAAGACCGGCCGCGGCAGCCGCCCCAGGACCAGCGCCAGCAGCCAGATGAAGAAGGAGAGCACCACCCAGCCGGCGCCCAGCAGACTGTTGATGACGGCCGCCGGGATCATCAGGATCAGCCGGAAGAGGACGGCCAGCCGGTTCAACCGTCCCGGCCGCACCTGCACCAGCACCGGGAAGTCGGGGCGCTGCCGCAACGAGAACGGCGGATACCGGTCGATCAGCAGGGTCCCGCTGGCCGTCACCCGGGTGTCGTAGCCCAGGTAGCCGGTCAGGTACCGGGCGATCGGAGCGGGCAGCTCGGCGGTGACGAGCGCGGCGAACCAGCCGATCACGGCCGCGAAGAAGGCGATCACCGACAGCACCCACAGCACGATCGCCTGCGGCACCAGCAGGAGCCAGCGGAAGAGGATGGTGAGCCGACGCTGCCGCCCGGGCTCCGGGATGTCCAGGATCGGCAGGAACTCCGGCGGGCCGGGCGCCACCGGCATCGTCCAACCACCCTGGCCAGGCGTCTGGGCCATCGCGTGCTCCTTCGATTCGCGGCTGACTCCTCCTCAGCACCCTGGCAGCCGGGCCACCGTCCGGCATCTCCACGGCGCCGGACGGGGTGCCCGCGGCGGGCGCGGCGCACGCAGCCCTCGGGCTTCACCCAGCGGGCCTCATTTCTGGCTGATGGCCAACGCGCTGATCGCCGTCGAGGGCCGGCTGCGCGAGCAGGCCGACGCCGCCGGCAACCGGCTCTGGCGCGACTGCCTGGTGGCCGGCCGCCGCCAGGAGACCGCCGAGGTGGTCACCTTCGTGGTGCGTCCGCTGGACGGCGGCCCGCTGCCCGCGCTGCGGCCCGGACAGTACGTCTCGGTGCAGGTGGTGCTGCCGGACGGCGCACGCCAGATACGCCAGTACAGCATCTCGGGGCGCACCGACGACGCGCTCTGCTTCAGCGTCAAGCGGGTCGCCGCCGCGAGCCCCGAGGGCCCGGCCGGGGAGGTGTCGAACCACCTGCACGACCACGTCCAGGCCGGCCCGGGTGATGCGGCTGAGCCCGCCGTTCGGCGATGTCCAGCTGGACGAGGACGGCGAGGGGCCGGTGCTGCTCGTCTCCGCCGGGATCGGCTGCACGCCGATGATCGGCATGCTCGACCACCTGGCCGCCACCGGCGCCACCCGCCAGGTGATCGCGGTGCACGCCGACCGCAGCGAACAGACCCACGCCTTCCGCGAGACGCTGCGGCAGCTCACCGGGAAGCTCGCCAACGCCAGCGCGGAGGTCTGGTACGAGCAGCCCGTCGGCGCGTGGCCCGCCGAGCGCACCGGGCGGATCGACCTGAGCACCCTCGCGCTGCCCACCGGCCTGACCGCCTACCTCTGCGGCCCGCTGCCGTTCCTGCGTGCCGCCCGCGCGCAGTTGCTCGCCGCAAAGGTCCCCGCGGCCGACATCCACGACGAGGTCTTCGGCCCCGACCTGTGGCTCGGCGAGCAGTCCTGACGGTCCATCACTTCGGCTCGCCGATCCAGGACATCCGTTCCGTGGAGCGGAACTCCCCCGGCGTGCGGCCGGTCTCGCGCAGGAAGAACTTGCCGAAGTTGGTCGGCTCGCCGAAGCCCACCCGCCGGCCGACCGCCGCGACCGGCAGATCGGTGTGGACCAGCAGTCGGCTGGCCTCCAACACCACGCGCTCCTCGATGAGTTGCTTGGCACTGCGCCCGGTGGCCGCCTGGCAGGCGCGGTTCAGGGTGCGCGGCGCCCAGCCGAGCCGGTCGGCGTAGTCCTGGGCCCGGCGCGTCTCGGCGAAGGAGCGCTCCAACTCCGCCTGGAACCGGCGCAGCACGGAGTCCGCCGGCAGGCCCGGGCCCGCGGCCGGGGTGCACCTGGCCAGCCGGACCAGCAGCCCGGCGAGCAGCAGCCGCAGCAGCTCGACGGTCAACTCACCGCCGGACGGCAGGCGTTCGTACTCGGCAAGCACCTCGGCGGCGGCACCGGCGAGCGGCGCGTACTCGGCCGGGGCGAGCGACCAGAGAGCGGCGGCCGGCGCCTGGAGCAGCGCGTCGACCTGCCCGGCCGCGCCCGACGCACCGAAGGCCGGGACGAAGGCCGGGGTGAAGAGCAGCACCGTCGCGTCCAGCCTGGCCGGCGCACCGTCCCGCGCGGTCGGCAGGCGCTGCAACTGCCCCGGGCGCACCCACAGCACGGTGCCGGCCTGGCACGGGTGGGCGACGAAATCGACCATCGCCATGCCCTCGCCCCCGGTCACCAGGATCAGCTGGTGGAAATCGAGCCGGCTGACCGGCCGGAACCGTCCCGGCTGCAGACGGCCGGAGAGCTCGGCATAGCTCAGCGCCTCGAGACCCAGTCGGGGGCGGCGGGGGTTGTCGTAGCCGATCTCGACGACATCGGCGGCTTGTCCAGTTCTGACCATGATGAGGCCTCACCCTACCTCGCCCGCAGCACCCCCGGCGGCCGAGGCTCGGGTGGCGACGAGAACACCTCGCCGCCGGACCACCCACGCACCAGAACAGGAAGGCGACCGCACCATGCCCTTCGCCGCGATCGACCGCCGACGCTTCCACTACCAGGACACCGGCGGCCCCGGCCCGGTCGTCGTCCTGAGCCACGGCAACCTGATGGACCACTCCATGTGGCAGGCCCAAATCGCCGCCCTGCGCGATGAGTTCCGCTGCATCAGCTGGGACGGGCGACTGCACGGGCGCACCGAGGACGACGGCGCGCCGCACGACTACTGGGACTCGGCGCGCGACCTGCTCGCCCTGCTCGACCACCTCGGCGTCGAGCAGGCCGCCCTGGTCGGCCACTCCCAGGGCGGCTTCCTCTCGCTGCGGGCCGCGCTGCTGGCGCCCGGCCGGGTGCGGGCCCTGGTCCTGGTGGACAGCGCGGCCGTGGCCTGGCCGACCCCGGCGCTGGCCCAGATGGCACTGGTGGCCGAGGGCTTCCGGGCCGGCGGCCCCGAGGCGGTCGCTCCCGAGCTGCTGGGTCTGCTGCTCGGACCGCGCGACCGGCACCCCGATCTGCACCGCACCTGGCTGGCCGGCTGGCAGCGCCAGCCGCGCGAGCGGCTGGCCGCGGCGGTCGGCGTACTGATGGGCGTGGACGACCTGGCCGCCCGGCTGTCGGAGATCAGCGCGCCCGCCCTGGTGATCCACGGCGAGGCCGACCAGCCGGTACCGCTCGACCTCGGCGTAATGATGAGCGAAGTCCTGCCCGGCGCCCGGCCGTTGGTGACGATCCCGGGCGCGGGCCACACCCCGCCGCTCACCCACCCGGAGCCCGTGAACCTCGCCCTGACCGCCTTCCTGCACAGCCACGCACACCCGACGGCAGACGCGGCAGGCTGACCGGCTAACGGCGAACAGCTCACCGGTCCCGCTATGGTGACAGTCAGCACGGGTTCAGTCACTCCTGGTCGCCAGAAGAGTCGGAACGGGTTCCGGCTGCGCGACGACTGCGCCCGTGCGCTGTCCTGTTCCGGGTACTGAGGAGGCGTCACATGGCGAAGGCGAAGTTCGAGCGGACCAAGCCGCACGTCAATATCGGCACCATCGGTCACGTCGACCACGGCAAGACCACACTGACCGCGGCGATCACCAAGGTGCTCCACGACGCCCATCCGGACCTGAACCCGTTCACACCGTTCGACGAGATCGACAAGGCGCCCGAGGAGCGGCAGCGCGGTATCACCATCTCCATCGCACACGTCGAGTACCAGACGGACGCCCGGCACTACGCCCACGTCGACTGCCCGGGCCATGCGGACTACATCAAGAACATGATCACCGGCGCGGCCCAGATGGACGGCGCGATCCTGGTGGTGGCCGCGACCGACGGCCCGATGCCGCAGACCAAGGAACACGTCCTGCTGGCCCGCCAGTCCGGCGTCCCGTACATCGTCGTGGCGCTGAACAAGGCCGACATGGTGGACGACGAGGAGATCATGGAGCTCGTCGAGCTGGAGGTCCGCGAACTGCTCAACGAGTACGAGTTCGACGGCGACAACACCGCGGTCGTCAAGGTGTCCGCCCTCAAGGCCCTGGAGGGCGACAAGGAGTGGGGCCAGAGCGTGCTGAACCTGATGAACGCCGTGGACGAGAACATCCCCCAGCCCGAGCGCGACACCGACAAGCCCTTCCTCATGCCCGTCGAGGACGTCTTCACGATCACCGGCCGCGGCACCGTGGTGACCGGCCGGATCGAGCGCGGGGTCCTCAAGGTCAACGAGACGGTGGACATCATCGGGATCAAGACCGAGAAGACCACCACCACGGTCACCGGCATCGAGATGTTCCGCAAGCTGCTGGACGAGGGCCAGGCCGGCGAGAACGTCGGCCTCCTGCTGCGCGGCATCAAGCGCGAGGACGTCGAGCGCGGGCAGTGCATCATCAAGCCCGGATCGGTCACCCCGCACACCGAGTTCGAGGCCACCGCCTACATCCTGTCCAAGGACGAGGGCGGCCGGCACACCCCGTTCTTCAACAACTACCGCCCGCAGTTCTACTTCCGCACCACGGACGTCACCGGGGTGGTGACCCTGAAGGAGGGCACCGAACTCGTGATGCCGGGCGACAACGTGGAGATGCATGTCAGCCTCATCCAGCCGGTCGCGATGGAGGAAGGCCTGCGCTTCACCATCCGCGAGGGCGGTCGCACGGTGGGCGCCGGCCAGGTCACCAAGATCACCAAGTAGGCGTACCACGGCGCCACCCCGGGGCCCCTGCTCGCGCGCACCCGGCGCGTGAGCGGGGCCCGTACCGCGACCGGCTCAGTCCTCCAGTGACTCACGGATCCGCCGCGAGGGGCTGAAGGCGTAGAGGTCGAGGACGCCCGGCGGCTCCACCGCGCCGGGACCGCCGGCCGCCACCCAGGCGGCGATGTCCCGGGCCGCCTCCTCATCGTTGACCTGCCCCAGCCAGACCGGACGCCCACCGGCCCGCCGGCCCTGCGGCGAGGGCTGTATGACGATCACGTTCGCCCGCTCACAGGCGTCCAGGCAGCCGACCGGACGCACCTCGGCCACCCCGGCGAGCGCCGCGCGCAACCCGGTCAGCTGGGCCGCATGGTCGAGACCCGGCACCTTCTCGGGCGTGCCGCAGCAGCACCCCCGGCACACCGTGACGGTGCAGCGCCCCGTCCCGCCGCGGCCTGCTGCCGCACCCTCCGCACCACTTCGCCGCCTGCTCACCCGGGCACGGTACCCCAGCCGGGGCAGAGTCGATCAAGCCCCGGCCCAGGGCCTTTCTCAAGAAAGGCCCTGGCCCCGCCGCCAGCGGCCCTTCCGTACCCGGCTCCAGAACCAGCCCGCCGGCGGGCGGTCGGAGCGCCAGGGCTCCGGCTGCGGCGGCTCGCGACGCCAGCGCGCGGCGAGCATCCGGGCCCGCCCGGACGGCTCGACCACCGGCGCCGAGCGGACGAACGCCTCGTCCAGCTCCACCGCGTCCCAGTCGTCCGCCGGTCCGGTGCCGTCCTCGGGCCCCTCGGACGGCGCGTCCCCGTTGCTCATCGACCCACCACCCGTGCTCGTTCCCCTGCTGCGCCCGTCTGTGGAATCAACGCGCGACCGCCCCGCGCAGTGCCCGCAGACCGTTTGCCGGGCCGGGAGCGGCGGGCTACCCGACGTTCTGCCGGGCTCCGGTCTCGTCCGAGCGCCGGATCGCGTCCAGCAGCCGGTGCAGACGCACGCCGTCCTCGAAGTCCGGCACCGTGCGCCCACCCGTGCGCAGGTCGGCGGCGAGCTGCACGTACTGCCGCGCCACATGGAAGCCCTGCTGCCCGACCGCCGCCGGGTCGAGGGCGAAGTAGTGCTCGGGGACGGGCAGTTCGGCCAGCTCCCGGCCCGGCTCGGTGGCCCCGAGCAGGCGCAGCTCGCCGATCTGCAGACCCATCGGACCGGCCGGACCGGTGGTGACCAGAGCCAGGTCCCCCCGGGTGCCGGAGAGCTCGATCCGGGTGCGCGGGGTGGCGATCCTGCCCTCCTGGATGTGCGCGCTGAGCAGCCCGCCGCCGGCCAGCGTGCCGTGCAGCACCAGCTCGTCGGGGCTGGTGACGGCCGCCTCGGCACCGGTCTCCGCGACCCGCAGGACGGGCTGCCGCACCGCCATGGTGGCCGAGACCCGCTCGATGTCGCCGACCAGCTGCTGCACCGCGTCCAGCGTGTGACCGCCGGCCACCTCCAGCGTCCCGGCGGCCGTGGCGCGGTCCAGGGTGTACACCGCCCACTCGGGCAGCTCGCCGCCCGCCCCCTTGGGCTTGGTCGCGTGGACGGTCACCGCCTTGAGCTCGCCGAGGTAGCCGTCGGCGATCAGCCGGCGGGCGTGCTCGAGCGCGGGCGCCGACCGGGCCTGCAGCCCGAGTGCGGCGTGCACCCCCGCCGCCGCGGCCGCCTTGGCCAGTTGCTCGGCCTCCTCGGTGGTGCGGCCGAGCGGCCACTCGCAGTAGACGTGCTTGCCCGCGGCCAGCGCCGCCGAGACCAGCGCCAGGTGCGCGGGCACCCGGACGGTGACCACGACCAGGTCGACCTCGGGGTGCTCGGCCAGCTCGCGCGGATCGGCGAAGGCGTGCCGGACCCCGACGTGCTCGGCAGCCGCCCGGGCGCTCTCGATCCGGCTGGTGCCCACCGCGGTGATCTCGTAGTCGGGCAGCGCGCGCAGCGCGGGGATGTGCGCCCGGGTCGCCCAGCCCTGCTGCGGATTCACACCGATGATCCCGACCCGGATCGGCTTCGCAACCATGCCTGTCGCTCCCCTTCGAACAGCAAAACGGACAGCTGCTGTCCGCTTCTCCGACTCTAGCTAACCGGACAGAGCTGGTCCAGTTATTGCTAGAATCCGGTCATGCCAAGGTCCAGCAGCGCCGTCGAACGCCTGATCGCCGACCCGGCGGGCCGTCAGCCCCGCGCCGACGCGCGGCGCAACGTGGAGCGCCTGGTGGTGGCCGCGCGGACGGCGATCGCCGAGATCGGCGCGGACGCCTCCGCGCACGAGATCGCCGCCCGGGCCGGGGTCGGCATCGGCACCTTCTACCGGCGGATCCCCTCCCGCGAGGCGCTGCTGCTCGCCGTGCTGGAGGAGGTGCTCGACTCGATGGCCGAGGCCGGCGACCGGGCGCTCGCCGAGCCCGACCCCTGGCGGAGCCTGGCCGACTTCGCCCTCGCCTACGTCGGGCTGCGGGCCGAGAGCACCGGACTCTGCGAGGCGCTCGGCGGAGCGCGCGCCGAGGAGCTCGCCCGGGCCCTGGCGGCGCTGCGCGAGCGCTTCCGCCTGCTGGTGGAACGCGCCCAGGGGGCCGGCGAGATGCGCGCGGACATCGCCTGGCAGGACGTCCCGTTCCTGCTCGCCTCGGTGACCGGCGGCGAGCGGACCCTGGGCCTGCAGGCGACCGGCGACCAGTGGCGGCGCACGCTGCAGGTCCTGCTCGACGGGCTGCGCACCAGCGCACCCAGCCCACTGCCGGGCACCGCGCCGAGCTGACCGGCCGCGACGGCATCACGCAACGCGGCCGGGCCGGGCAGCGGAAGTCTCGACAACCTGTCCCACGCCCCGCCGGCACCCGCACCAGGGCCCGTTCCGATCGCGTCAGGATCCGGCGCCCCGTCAGCCGCCGCTCCCGGCGAGCACGCCGCGCAGCCGCGCCAGCCGCTCGCGCCAGCGCTCCTCCTCGCCGGAGTCCGCCCACAGTTCGGCGAGCTCGCACTCCGGCAGGCCGACCCGGTCCAGCACCCGGACGGCCAGATCGGCCAGCTCCGCACCGACCAGCGGGATCGGCGACTTCGGCCCGTACGCCGGATCCACCGGCTCGCCGCCCGGACACTGCGCGGCCACCAGGGCGGCGGCGGCCACGGCCTCCGCCGCCTCGTCGCTCTCCAGGTAGCCCGGCACCAGCGCCTGCTCCAGCGCCGCGTGCAGCAGGCCGGTGCGACGTTCGGGAACGGCGGCGTCCAGCCGGCCGGCGAAGTCCGCGGCGGTGTCGTTGTCGAACGGGCCGGCGTCCCAGGTACCCATGACTGCGCTCCTTGTTCGAGTGTTCACCGACCACCCTGGCAGCGGCCACTGACAATCGCGGAGAGCACCGACCGGATACCGGTCACCCGAGCTGTTCGACAGTCGATCCGTTCGACAGTCGATCCGGACGGCCGGCACGGCCGGCCCGGGGTCACACCATCCGGCGCGGCGCCGCACCCGGCGGCTTGGCGAGCACGGTGAACCGGATCCCGGCCGTGCGCAGCCGCTCGATCAGCGCCGTACCCATCGCCGCCGCCGGCGTCACCTGGCCGGCCGTCACCGGCAGTTCGTCGAAGGCCAGGCAGAGCGCCGCCTCGCCCAGGATCTTCGCCGTCTCGGTGTAGCCCGGGTCGCCCCCGCTCACCTCGGTGCAGACCCGGGCCCCGCCGCTCTCCGCGACGAACCTGACGGTGAACCAGGACTTCGCCCGCTGCGCGACGCTCGGCCCCTGCCCGGGCTTGAGCAGCGCGCCCAACGCCTTGCGGGTGAACGGGAGCTGGGCTGCCGCCAGCACCACCGCGATGCCCGCGCTGCCACCGAGCGCGACCGCCAGGTGCTTGACGGCGGCGTAGTGCCGGTAGCGGAAGTCCGGGCCGTAGTCGTCCAGCGCGGCGGCCGAGCGGCCGACGACCTGCGCGTCGATGGTCGGCAACGGCCAGGCCCAGGCCCGCGCCTCGGGCGACCAGCGCGGCCGGTCCGGAGCGACCTGGATCCGCCGGCCCACCGGGCGGTCCTCCACCGCCTGCCGCTCCCGGGCCGCCCGCGCCATCGCCCGCGGACGGGACATCGCGACGAGCGCGGAGGCGAAGGTGCCGCCCGAGAAGCTGCCGCCGGCGCGGACGAAACCGCTCACCGAGACCGGGAGGTCCTTGGTGGCGATGGGCAGCCGGCCGAGGGTGAAGAGCACCCCGAGGTCGTACGGGACCGAGTCGAAGCCGCAGGTGTGCACCAGCCGGGCACCGGTGGCCCTGGCCCGCTCGTGGTGCAGCAGGTACATCCGGTCCACGAACTCGAACTCGCCGGTCAGGTCGAGGTAGTCGGTGCCGGCGTCGGCGCAGGCGGCGACCAGCGGCTCGCCGTGGCGCAGGTAGGGCCCGACGGTGGAGACGACCACCCTGGCCGAGCCGGCCACCTCGCGCAGCGCCGCCCGGTCGGCGGCATCCGCGGTGAGCAGTGGCAACTCGGCCAACCCGGGTTCGATGGCGGCGAGTTGGTCCCGAACCTGGCGCAGCTTGGCCGGGTCGCGGCCGGCCAGCGCCCAGCGGCAGCCCTCCGGCACCGCGCGGGCGAGGTACTCGGCGGTCAGCCGGCCGGTGAAGCCGGTGGCGCCGAAGAGGACGAGATCATAGGGGCGATCGGAGTCCATGACTGATCCCTACTGGCCGGTAGTCGAGCGGCTCACGCTAGGGACCGTACCGCCGGGGTGTCAATGCGCCGTTCAGGCCCCGGCGGAGCGGCCCCGGCCGGAACGCGTCCAGTCGAGCAGCCGCTCCACCGGCCAGGTGGTGACCACCCGTTCCGCGGGCACCCCGGCCTGCGCGGCCCGCACGCACCCGTGGTCCTGCCAGGTCAGCTGGCCGGGGGCGTGCGCGTCGGTGTCCAGCGAGAAGAGGCAGCCCGCCGCCTCGGCCTGGCGCAGCAGGCGCAGCGGCGGATCCAGCCGCTCGGGACGGGAGTTGATCTCCACGGCCGTGCCGTGCTCGGCACAGGCCGCGAAGACCTGCGCCGCGTCGAACTCCGACTCCGGGCGCGGCTTGTCGCCGAGCAGCCGCCCGGTGCAGTGGCCGAGCACGTCGACCAGCGGGTTGGCGACCGCGGCCAGCAGCCGCCGGGTCATCGGCCCCGCCGCCATCCGCAGCTTGGAGTGGACGGAGGCGACCACCACGTCCAACTCGGCCAGCAGTTCGGCCTCCTGGTCGAGCGAACCGTCGTCCAGGATGTCGCACTCGATTCCGGTGAGCAGCCGGAACGGCGCCAGTTCGCGGTTCACCTCGGCCACCACGTCGAGCTGTTGGCGCAGCCGCTCGGCGCTCAGGCCACGGGCCACGGTGAGCCGGGGCGAGTGGTCGGTGAGCACCGCCCACTCGTGACCGAGGTCGCGGGCGGTGCGGGCCATCAGCTCGATCGGGCTGCCGCCGTCCGACCAGTCGGAGTGCAGGTGGCAGTCGCCGCGCAGGGCGGCGCGCAGGGCGGCGGCCGCGGGGTCGAGCTCGGCCAGCGGGGCGGCGGCCCGCTGCTCCAGCTCGGCCAGGTAGTCGGGGGTGCGGCCGTCGCGCGCCTGGCCGACCACGGCGGCGGTGACCGGCCCGAGCCCGGGCAGTGCGGCCAGCCCGGCGGTGGTGCGGGGCAGCTCGGTCCTGGACCGCAGGGTGTCGGCCGCCCGGCGGAAGGCCTGGACCCGGTAGGTGGAGGCGTGCTCCCGCTCCAGCAGGAAGGCGATCCGTTCCAGGGCCGCGATCGGGTCCGTCGGGTCGGTCATCCGCCCATCATCGGACGGGTCCTCCCGCGCGCCGTCCACGACGCGCCGGGCCGCGGTGGGCGCGGGCTGCCACCATCGGTGCCATGCCCGACCCCACCGCCACCGTGACCGAGGTGGCCGGCCGCCGACTGCGGCTGACCCATCTGGACCGCGTGCTCTATCCGCGCACCGGCTACACCAAGGCCGCCGTGCTGCGGTACTACACCCTGGTGGCGCCCGCGATGCTGCCGCAGCTGGCCGGGCGCCCGGCCAGCTTCCTGCGCCTGCCGGAGGGGGTCGAGGGGCAGCACTTCTGGGCCAAACGGGTCCCACCGGGCGCCCCGGCCTGGGTGACCGCCCTGGAGGTGCGGCACCGCCAGGAGACCATGCGGCAGGCCGTGGTGGCCGACCTGCCCACGCTGCTCTGGGCGGCCAACCTGGGGTGCCTGGAGTTCCACGTCCCGCAGTGGCGCGCGGAACCGGACACCCACGACCGGCTGATCATCGACCTGGATCCCGGCGAGGGGACGAGCGTCGTCGAGTGCTGCCGGGTCGCACTCGCCGCGCGCGAGCTCCTCGCGGCGGACGGGCTGGACTGCTGGCCCAAGACCACCGGGAGCAAGGGCCTGCACCTGAGCGTGCCACTGGTGCCCGCGCCCGCCGAACGGGTGCGGCACTACGCCCGCGACCTCGCCGGGCGCCTGCGCCGGGCGCTGCCGGAGCTGGTGGTCGACCAGATGACCAAGCGGCTGCGCACGGGCCGGGTCTTCGTCGACTGGTCGCAGAACAACAGCGCCAAGACCACGGTGGCCGCCTACTCGCTGCGTGCCCGCCCCGAGCCGACCGTCTCCGCGCCGCTCGACTGGCGCGAGGTGACCGAGTGCCGGCGCCCCGAGCAGCTGGTCTTCACCGCCGACCAGGTGGTGGCGCGGCTGACCGGGACGGGTGACCCGCACGCCGGCCTCAACGACCCCGCCCGGGCCCACCAGCTGCCGCCGAACGGGTGAGGGACGGGGGCGTGCGTCAGGCGGGGGCGTGCGTCAGGAGACCGCGCGGAGCCTGCGCTTCTTCGCGCCCTTGCCCGCGCCCTGGAGGGCTTCGAGCAGTTGGTCCCGCGTCATCGAGGACCGGCCCGCGATGTCGCGCTCGGTCGCCAGCTGGTAGAGCTGCGCCTTGCTCAGCCCGTCCAGCCCGGCCGGCCCGGCCGACGGCTCGTCCGGCTCCTGCGCCGCCTTGTCCTTGCCCTTGCTCTTCGCGGCGGGGCTCTTCGCGGCGGGGCTCCTGGGGGTGGGGCTCTTGGCGGCGGGCGCGGCGGCCGGCTCCGGCTCCTCGCTGCCGGCCTGCTTCAGGCTGCGCTCCAGGACCGCCATCAGGTCGACCACATTGGTGGACTCCGGCGCGGGTGCGGCGGTGACCACCTCCTTGCCCGCCAGCTTCGCCTCGACCAGCTCGCGCACCTGCTCGGTGTAGCTGTCGTGGTAGTCGGCCGGATTCCACTCGGCGCTGAGCATCTCGATCAGCTGGCGGGCCGCCGCCAGCTCCTTCTCGGAGGGCTCGGCCACCGTCTCGGGCAGGTTGTCGATCTCCTGGTGCGGATCACGCACCTCCTCGGCGTAGTGCATGGTCTGCAGCACCAGCACGTCGCCCTCCACCCGCACCGCCGCCAGGTACTGCTTGCCGCGCATCACGAAGGTGGCCAGCCCCGCCCGGTTGGTGTCCGCCAGCGCGCGGTGCAGCAGCCCGTAGACCCGCGCGTACTCCTTGCCGCGCGGCCCGAGGTAGTACGTCCTGTCGAAGTAGATCGGGTCCACCTCGGCCAGGTCCACGAAACCGCTGATCTCGATGGACTTGGACCGTCCCGGCGAGATCTGCTCCAGCTCGGCGGGCTCCAGCACCACGTACTCGCCCTCGGCCAGTTCGAAGCCCTTGACCACCTCGCGGAACTCGACCTCCTCACCGGTCCGCTCGTTGACCCGCTGGTTGCGCACCCGGTCGGAGGTCCCGCGCTGCAGCTGGCGGAAGTGCACGGAGTGGTCCTCGGTCGCCGAGTACAGGCCGACCGGTACGGTGACCAGTCCAAAACTCAGCGTGCCCGTCCAGATCGGCCTGGCCATCGCCACCTCCTCCTTGCCTTCACCGGGCCTCCAAGTATTTCACCGGATCATCAAGCATGCCGCCGAGCGGACCCGGTCGGCGGACCCTCCCGCGGGGTCCCGCGCAGGTAGCCTGGCGCGGTTGCGAGCCGGGAGGGGAGAACCGCCGATGGGTGCGTTGGGCCAGCTGCTGCGAGCCGACCAGGGCCTGACCCGCTGGTGGGACCGGCAGGCGCCACAGGACGCCTGGCCGACCGGGGTGCGGCTGCCCGGGGCCGGCCAACTGCCGGGGCGACTGCTGGACCTGACGGTGCCGCACGAGGACATCAACCCGTTGCTGGCCGCCTGCGCGCTCACGGCCGCAGAGCCGGTCGCCGGCCGGCTGGTGGAGCACTGCGCCGCACGACTCGTCCGGGAGATCGGCACGGTGGGGCTGCCAGCGCCCGAGCCGCCGCCACTGCCCCCGCTGCCGCCGGGGCTCGCGGCGTTCGGCCGCTGGTTCCCGGTCCTGGTCCATCTGACCGCACTCCCCCACACCCGCGCCTACCACCGGCAGCGCGGCATCCCCGTGGAGGTCTCCCGGCACACGCTCGCCGATCTCGGCCGCACCATGGCCCTGCACCGGCGCCGCCACGGCACCGGCGGCCTGCTGCACCCGCACTGGTTCGCGCACCACGTGCGCGGGGAGCTCTACCAGCTGGGGCGGCTGCAGTTCGAGCGCACCCGGCTCGGCGGGCGCTGCGGGCAGTCGGTCGCGGCCGCGGGGCTGCCGCACGGGCCGGGCACCCCCAGCCTGGCGATCCACATCCCGGACCACCTGGGCCCGTTGACGCCCACCGCCTGCGAGGACGCGCTGGCGCGGGCCCGCGCGTTCTTCCCCCGGCACTTCCCCGAGCAGCCGCTCACCGTCGCCACCTGCCACTCCTGGCTGCTCGACCCGCAGTTGCGCGGCTACCTGCCGGCCGGCGCCAACCTGCTCCGCTTCCAGGACCGGTTCCACCCGTGCTACGAGCCGGACGACACCGCGCCGCTCGTGTACGTCTTCGGCACTCCCGACCCGCCCCTCGACGCACTGCCCGCGGGCACCACCCTGGAGCGTACCCTGGTCGACCACCTGCGCGCCGGCGGCCACTGGTACGGCGGCAACGGGTGGCTGGAACTCTGAGGCGACGCCCACCTGTTCAGGCCTCCAACCTGCGCACCCGTTCCCCGTCCCCCGTGCGCGGGCAGGTGATGCAGGTGTCGGCCGGGCGCACCACGTAGTAGAGGCAGCAGCCCAGCCGGGTGCGCGTCAGGTGCTCGGCGCCGCCGCTGCCCGCCAGGCGCCGGAAGTCGGCCGAGCCGACCATCGGCGCCGTGCCGCCGGGCAGCAGCTCCGCGGCCCGCGCCACCGCGTCCTCCTCCCGGCCGAGTTCGCGGCCCAGGTACCAGAGCGCGGAGACCAGGTCGTCGGTGACCATCCCCCACAGCGCACGGCTGCCGCGCTTGGCGACCGGACGGAAGGCTTCCAGCACCGGCTCGGCGTGCTCCGCCACCGCAGCGCGCAGTTCCGCGCGCAGCTCGGAGCCGCCCGGCACCACCCGCACGCCCGCCACGCCCCGGGCCGCCGGATCGTCGGACAGACAGGCGAAACCGCCGGGCCGGAAGGCCAGTTCACCGCTGTGCGGCGCGATCCACAGCTGATCGGCGCCGAGCACCGGGACCCGGCGCTCCAGGTACCAGGGCCCGACGGCGAGCAGGCAGACCGACCAGAGGTAGTGGTGCAGCAGGCGGGCGGCCGACACGTGCGGGGGCACCGCGCAGCCGTGGTCGGCGCGAATCCGGCGGGCCTCGCCGGCGACGAGCTCGTCCATCCGCTGCGCGAAGTCGCGGGCCGCGACCCAGCCGGTCGGCTCCGGCGCCGACCCCGGCCCGCCCTCCTCGCACACCCGCACCCGCAGCGCCGGACAGTCGGCGTTCAGCTGCCGGCAGGCGTCGGCGAGGAGCTCGGGGGCCGTACGGGGCGTCAACCCCGGGGGCACCATCAGCGTTTCGACCATCGCGAGAACTCCCCGTCAGATTCGGATCTTCAGAGTAAGGTAAGGCTCACCTTAAAGGCGAGCTTGACTTTCTTAGGTTTGCCTAACCTAATATTGATCTCGTGTTGAGAATCGACCTGCCGGCCCCCGCCGGCCCGGCCCAGCGCTCGTCGGCACCCCGGCAGACCCTGCTGTTCGCCCTGAGCCTCGCTGTCCTGCTGCTCTGCCTGGCAGCGAGCCTGGCGCTGGGCTCGCGCTCGGTCCCGCTGTCCACCGTCCTCGACGCGCTGAGCGGCTCGGCCAAGCCGACCGACACCGGCGCCCAGGTGGTGACGGGCCTTCGGGTGCCGCGCACGGTGCTCGGGCTGGTGGTCGGCGCCGCGCTCGGCGCGGCCGGCGCCATCGCGCAGGGCGCCACCCGCAACCCGCTGGCCTCACCCACCACCCTGGGCATCAACGCCGGCGCGAGCTTCGCGGTGGTCACCGCCATCTACGCGCTGCACCTCCACCAGCCCGTCCAGTACGTCTGGTTCGCCGTGGCCGGTGCGACGGTGGCCGCGCTGGCCGCGCACGCGATGGCCCGGCAGACCGGCGATCTCGACCCGACCAAGCTCGCGCTCGGCGGTACCGTGCTGGCCGCGGTGCTGACCTCCTGGACCTCCGCGCTGATGCTGTTCAGCCGCCGGACCCTGGACGAGGCGCGGTTCTGGCTGGTCGGCTCGCTGGACGGGCGCGGGCTCGACGTGCTGACGCCGGTGCTGCCGCTGCTGGTCCTCGGCCTGGTACTGGCGATCGCCGTCGCCCCGGCGCTCAACGCGCTCGCGCTCGGCGACGAGGCCGCCCAGGCGCTGGGCGTGCCGGTGGCCCGGATCCGCGGCACCGCCGGGCTGAGCGTGGTGCTGCTGGCGGCCGGCGCGGTGGCGGTGGCGGGGCCGATCGCCTTCGTCGGCCTGGCCGCCCCGCACCTGTGCCGCCAGGTGTTCGGCAACGACCACCGGCTGCTGCTGCCCGGCTGCCTGATCGGCGGTCCGATCCTGCTGCTGGCCGCCGATGTGCTCGGGCGGCTGGTGATCCGCCCCTCCGAGCTGGAGGTCGGCATCGTCACCGCCTTCCTCGGCGCCCCGCTGCTCGCCCTGCTGGCCCGGCGGGCCGCCCGATGACCACGACCCCGACCTCGCCCACCCGCCCCGCACCGCGCGGCGCCCGGGTCCGCCGGCGCCGGCGCACCCTGCTGATCTGCCTGCTGGCGCTGGCCCTGCTGGTGGTGCTCACCGCGGTCGGCCTGAGCACCGGCGAGGTGTCGATCCCGCCGCTGACCGCGCTGCGCGCGCTGTTCGGCTTCGGCGACTCTGGCGACGTCCTGGTGGTCCAGCAGTTCCGGGCACCCCGGGTGCTGGCCGCGCTGATCGCCGGCGCCGGACTGGCCGTCTCCGGCGCACTGCTGCAGCGGCTCTTCCGCAACCCGCTGGCCTCGCCCGACGTGGTCGGGGTCACCGGCGGCGCCTCGTTCGGCGCGGTGCTGCTGCTCGCCTTGGGCGCCTCCCAACTCCTCGTGCCGCTGGCCGCGCTGGGCGGTGGACTGATCGCCGCCGCACTGCTCGGCGCCTTCGCCTGGCGCTCGCGCGCCGCGGTGGGGCGGCTGGTGCTGGTCGGGCTCGCGGTGCAGTCGGGGCTGGCGGCGGCGGTGAACCTGATGATCGTCCGCTTCCCTGCCGAGCTGGCCTCCTCCGCGCTGCAGTGGACCACCGGTTCGCTCTACGGGCGGACCTGGACGGAGATCTGGGTCGGCGGCGGCGCGATCGCGATCGCACTGACAGCGGTCCTGCTGCTGGATCGCCGGGTGGCGGTGCTGGACCTGGGCGACGACTCGGCCGGCGGCCTCGGCCTGCGCCCCGACCGGGCCCGGCTCCAGCTGCTGCTGCTCGCCATCACCCTCGCCTCGCTGGCGGCCGCGCTCACCGGCCCGGTCGGGTTCGTGGCGCTCGCGGTGCCGCACCTGGTGCGGTTCCTGGCCGGCCCGCCCACCCCCGCGACGCTCGCGCTGTGCGGGCTGCTCGGCGCCGTCCTGCTGCTCGGCGCCGACCTGACGGTGCTGCACCTGCTGCCCGTGGCCGGCCTGCCGGTCGGCGCGATGACCGCCACCCTCGGCGCCCCCTGGCTGCTGGTCCTGATGATCCGTCAGGGCCGACCGATGAACCGGAGTACCCGATGAGCCTGCTCGCCCCGCCGTCGACGGAGCACCCCAACCAGCTCGCCGCGCAGGGCCTGAGCCTGCGCTACGGAGCGCGCACCATCGTCGACGGCCTGGACCTGACGCTGCCCGGCGGCGCGGTGACGGCCGTGGTCGGCCCCAACGCCTGCGGCAAGTCGACCCTGCTGCGGGGCCTGGCCCGGCTGCTCGACCCCGCGGGCGGCACCGTCACGCTGGACGGCTCGGACCTGCACCGGATGCCCGCCCGGGCGCTGGCCAAGCGGATGGGCCTGCTGCCCCAGCAGCCGGTCACCCCCGAGGCGATCACCGTCGAGGCGCTGGTCCGGCTCGGGCGCTACCCGCACCAGCGGCTGCTCAGCCCCTGGTCGGCCGCCGACCAGGCGGCGGTGGAGGCGGCGCTGGAGCGCACCGGCACCGCCGCGCTGCGCGACCAGCCGGTCGACCAGCTCTCCGGCGGGCAGCGCCAGCGGGCCTGGATCGCCCTGACGCTGGCCCAGGACACCGAGCTGCTGCTGCTGGACGAGCCCACCACCTTCCTGGACCTGCGCCACCAGCTCGACGTGCTCGACCTGGTCGCCCGCCTGCACGAGGAACTCGGCCGCACCGTGGTCATGGTGCTGCACGACCTGGGCCAGGCCGCCCGCTACGCCGACCACCTGGTCGTCCTGCACGACGGCCGCCTGGCCGCCGCCGGACCGCCCGCCGAGGTGCTCGACGCCGAGCTGGTGGAGCGCGTCTTCCAGGTGCCGTGCCGGGTCATTCCCGACCCCGAGACCGGGACACCGCTGGTGATCCCGCGCGCCCGGGTCACCGCCGGCTGATCCCCCGCAAAGACCGACCGCCCCTTCCCCCTCGCAGAGAAAGCTCTCCCATGTCCCAGCGCACCACCCGTCTTCGCCGTCTGCCCGTCGCCGTCCTGGCCGCCGCGCTCAGCACCACCCTGCTCGCCGGCTGCGGCGGCGACAAGAGCAGCGCCGACGCCAAGCCCGCCGCGAGCGCCGGCAGCGACGCGGCGGCCGGCTTCCCGCGGAGCATCACGCAGGCGATGGGGACCACCGAGATCAAGAGCCGGCCCAAGCGCGTGGTGGTGCTCGACAGCGGCGAGCTGGACGACGTCACGCTGCTCGGCATCACCCCGCTGGGCGCGGTCTCCCCGCACCTGAAGACCGAGGGCGGCTTCCCGACCTACCTCAAGGGCGAGATCCAGGGCACCAAGGACGTCGGCCCGATGGCCGAGCCCAACCTGGAGCTGATCGCCTCGCTCAAGCCCGACCTGATCCTCTCCTCCAAGGTCCGCCACGAGAAGATCTACGACAAGCTCAGCGCGATCGCCCCCACCGTCTTCGCCCAGACCACCGGCGTGACCTGGAAGGACAACATCGCGCTGTACGCCAAGGCGCTGGGCAAGGAGGACGAGGCCAAGAAGGCGCTGGCCGACTACCAGGCCCGGGCCGCCAAGCTGGGCACCGAGATCAAGGAGAAGAACAACGGCACCATGCCGAACGCCTCGGTGGTGCGCTTCATCGCCGGCCCGACCCGGCTCTACCAGAAGGCCTCGTTCAGCGGCACCGTGCTGCAGGACGTGGGCCTGGGCCGCCCGGCCTCGCAGGACGTCGACGGCTCGATGATGGACGTGAGCCCCGAGCAGATCGACAAGGCCGACGCCGACCTGGTCTTCGTGACCGTGGCGGACGACCCGAACAAGACCCAGCAGAGCCAGGTCGAGTCCACCCCGGTCTGGCAGAACCTCAAGGCCGTCAAGGGCGGCAAGGTCTTCAACGTGCCGGACGAGACCTGGATGTCGGGCATCGGTGTGCAGGCCGCCGACCAGATGCTGAACGACATCGCCAAGGCGACCGGCGTCGCACCGGTCAACTGACGGACCACCGGGGCGGGTTCCCTCCCCGCACCCGCCCCGGTCACCCGGCCCCGCCTCCCGCTCGGGTCATCCCCCCGGTCTCCCATCCGACCAAGGGGTTTCCACCGACGGCTCCACCAAGACGAGGACTCCATGCGGCTCTACCTGCTCGCGCTCAACCCCACCGACTCGGTCACCCAGGGCTTCCTGCCCGCCGCGGCCAGACTGGGCCTGGCGGTCACCGTGCTGACCGACCACGCCGAGGCGCACCGCCTGGCGTACGAGGGGCGCAGCGGCCTGCCGGAGGACTTGGTGGTGCTGCCGTGCGAGGTGGCGGACTTCCGCGAGGTGGCCGGGCTGATCTCCCGCCAGCCGCAGCAGCCCGCCGCCGTGTTCAGCAACAGTGACCACCTGCAGACCTCGGCCGCGCTGGCCGCCGCCTACTTCGGGCTGCCGGCCAAGGACTGGCGGGCCACCCTGCGGGCCAAGAACAAGGCCGAGCTGCGCCGCCACCTGGCCGCCACCGGCCTGGACACCGTGCACAGCGCCGAACTGACGCCCGGTCAGCAGCTGGACGAGCTCGACCTGCCGCCCTTCCCGTGCGTGGTCAAGCCGCGCGAGGGGGTGGCCAGCGAGGACGTGGTGCTGGTCGCCGACCACGCCGAACTGGCCGCCCGCTGCGCGGAGATCCAGCACCGCCGCCCGGCCGCCACCCTGGTGATCGAGGAGTTCCTGACCGGCGAGCTGTACACCGTGGAGACGCTGGGCGACGGGCGGCGCCGCGAGGTGCTGGGCGGGTTCCACACCCGGCTCTCGCCGCCGCCGCACTTCATCGAGGAGGTGCTGACCTTCCTGCCCGAACACCCGCGCGAGGTGCTCGACCAGGTGCTCGCCCAGCTCGACGCGCTGGGGGTCGGGCTCGGCGCCTGCCACACCGAGTTCGTCGTCCAGCCGGACGGCCGGGCCCGGATCATCGAGGTCAACTACCGCGCCATCGGCGACCAGTGCGACCTGATGCTCGCCCAGCTGCTGGAGATCCCGTACTTCGAGCACGTGCTGCGGGTGCACCTCGGCCTCCCGCTGCCCGCCGAACTCGGCGCCCGTGACGACCTGCGGGGCCGCAACGAGGTGGTCTGCGCCGACCGCGCCGGCACGCTGACCGCTGCGCCGGGACCGCACGACGAGACGGCGGACGGCGTGCGACTGAGCTACCGGCCGCTGCGCGACCTGGGCGAGCGCCACGAGCACTACCGCACCAACCGCGACTACCTGGGCGTGGTCTGGGCGATCGGCCCCGACCAGCAGGCCGTGGACAGCGCCGTCGCCCGGTTCATCGCCGCGAACCGCTGGGAGATCAGCGCATGACCCTCGCCGAGACGGCCCCCGTGACCGCCGCCCCCGGCGCCGGCGACCCGCTGGCCGAGGCGCTCACCCTGCGGGTGCTCAGCGCGCTGCTGCGCGAGGACGTGCTCGGGCTGCGCACCCGCTCCCTCCCGGAGCGGCGCCCGGACGGCGACTGGCTGGTGCACGGCCGACTGGCGCTGCCGGTGGCCCCCGACGGCTTCCAGTGCGAACTCGCCGCCCGGCTCCCGCTGCTGGAGCTGGCGGGCCGCGCGCTCACCGACCTGACCGAGATCCTGGCGGCGCTGCGGGCGCAGGCCGAGGAGACGGACCGCGCCGGCTTCACCGCCTTCGCCGCCGAGTGCGCCCAGACGCTGGCCACCATGCGCCTGCACGAGGCCGAAGCACCCGCCGTGCTGGGCGCGTTGACCCGGTCCTGCGGCGCCGACCCGGCCCACTGGAGCGGACCGCGGGCGAGCCTGGGCTTCGACGTGCTGGCCGCCTACCTGGACCACCCGGTCTACCCCACCGCGCGCGGACGCTCCGGCCTGGACGTCGAGGCACTGCGCCGGTACGCGCCGGAGTGCCACCCCGCCTTCCTGCTGCGCTGGCTGGTGATACCGGCCGAGGCGCTGACCGTGCACGGCGAGGCCCCGCTGCCGTCCTGGTGGCCGACGCCCGCCACCCTCGGCCTGCCCGAGCTGAACGGTGGTCACCTCACCATGCCGGTGCACCCGTTGTCGCTCGGCGAGCCGCTGACCGAGGCCCTGCGTGACAGCGGCCTGGCGGGCCGGGCACAGCTGGCCGAGCGCCCGTACCTGGAGGTCACCCCCACGCTGTCGATGCGCACCGTCGCGGTGGCCCTCGACCCCGCGCTGCACGTCAAACTCCCGCTGGCCACCGCGACCCTGGGCCTGCGCAACCGGCGCACCATCAAGCCGGGCACGCTGGTGGACGGCGCGGCCGGGCAGCGGCTGCTCGCCGAGGTGCTGACCCGCGAACCGCGCCTGGCGGAACGGATCCTGCTCGCCGACGAGCAGTGCTACGCGCACGCCGGGCACGAGCTGCTCGCCGTCCTGCTGCGCCGCCTGCCGGACACCGGCCGGTCCGTCACCGTCTCGCTGGCCGCCCTGCTGGCCACCGCCCCGGACGGGCGCCCGGTGCTGGACTCGCTCGCCGACCGCTTCTACGGCGGCGACGCGCTCGCGCTCTACGACGAGCTGCTCACGCTGCTGCTGGACTGGCAGTGCACGCTCTTCGGGTACGGGACAGCCCTGGAGTCGCACCAGCAGAACACCTCGCTGGTGCTCGACCAGGTGGCCGGGCGCACCCGGCTGCGACTGCTCTACAAGGACAACGACGGACCGCGGATCAACCGCAGCCGCGCCGAACTGACGTTCCGTCAGGAACTGCTGGACGCCTTCGACGACGCGCGGGTGTTCGGCGACGACCGGGCGCTGACCGACCTGTTCACCACCATCACCGGCCACCTGTGCACCGCCTCGCTCGCCTTCGGGCTCGCCGAGCGCGGCCGGGCACCGCTCTCGGTCACCCTGGGGCTGCTGCGCCGGCGGCTGGCGGAGGCCATCGAGCGGCTCGGCGCCACCGGTGCCCCGCTGCGGGCCGCGCTGCTGGACGCCGATCGGCTGCCGGTCAAGGCGATGGTGAGCGCCGGCACGCTGCTCAGCAAGGAGCGCTCGGGCGCGGCGGACATCAACAAGCACTACACCAGCGGGCCGAACTACCTGGCGGACCGGTGAGGACGCAGCTGCGGCGCCAGGCCCACCCGGCCGACCGGCCGGACACCCGGCCGACCGACCCGCAGGCCGCCCCCGCTCCGGCGGGCCTGGCCAAGCGCCAGGTGCACGCGGTGGCCGGCTGCTACTTCGTGGCCTCCTTCGCCGCGCTCGGTCTGCCGCCCTACCTCACCGCGATCCTGCCGGGCCTGGGCGACCCGCACGGCCGCTGGGCCGGCCTGCTCTACATCGTCCCCACCGTCTTCAGCGCGCTCGGCGCCCCGCTCTGGGGGCGCCTGGCGGACCGCTTCGGCCGCAAGCGCCTGCTGCTGCGGGCCCAACTCGGCCTGAGCGTCTCGTTCCTGCTCGCCGGGCTGGCGAACAGCCTGCCGGCCTTCGCGCTGGCGCTGGTGCTGCAGGGCTTCCTCGGCGGAACCTTCGCGGCCACCAACGGCTACCTGGCCGCCGCCCTGGAGGGTCCGGGCCTGTCCCGCGCGCTGACCCTGATGCAGGGCGCCGCGCGGGCCGCGCTGGTGGCCGCGCCGATCCTGGTCGGCGCGCTGTCGCCGTGGCTCTCGCCGCACCGCCAGTACGTGGTGATGGCCGTGCTGCCGCTGGCCGCAGCCGCGCTGCTGGCCCGGCTGCCGGAGCCGCGCCGGGCCGAGCCGGTCACCACCGGCGCGGCCGACGCCGGGACCGGGCCGGCCGAGCAGCAGCCGCCCACCGGCCTGCGGGCGCTCTACCTCTACGAGTTCGCCTTCGTCTTCGCCACCATCATCTCCTTCCCCTATCTGATCGCCCTGGTCGAGCAGCGGGTGCCGGGCCTGAACGGAACAGTGGCCGGCGCGCTCTTCGCCCTGCCGCACCTGGTCTACCTGCTGACCGCCTCCCGCGTGCACACCGCCGTCCTGGACCGGCCCCGGGCCGCCCTCGCCCTCGGCTTCGCCCTGGTCGCCGCGGGCCTGGCCGGACACGCTCCCGCGCACTCCACGCTCACCTTCGCACTGGCCCGCCTGACGCTGGGCACCGGCATGACCCTGGGGCTGGTCAGTCTCTCGGTGCTGGCCGCCGACGCCGCCCGCGGCCGCCAGCCGGGCCGGATGTTCGGCACGCTCGAACTCATCTCCAAGGGCGGCGCGGTGGCCGCCGGCGCGATCGCCGCCCTGGTCAACTCGGCGTTCGGCGCCGGCGCCACGGTGCTGGTCGGCACCGCAGCCGCGCTGGTCGCCGCCGCCTCCTCCGTTCTCTCCCGCACCCGTTGGAGCCACTGATGCCGCCCACCGACACCTCCTCGCCCTCGCTCGCGCCCACCGCCCTGCCCGTGGCGGCCGACGTGGTGGCACACACCCTGGTCAACTGCCTGCTGCGGGAGGTCTCCGGACCCGAGCACCAGACCGCGGTGAACGAGGGCCGACTCCTGCTACGCCTGCCCAGGCGCGGCGCGCTGCTGCGGGTCGCGCTGCGCCGCACCTCGCTGCTGGGCGCGCACCGGTTCACCGGCCCCGTGCAGCTGGAGGGTCCCGACGGCTGGTCGGACCTCGGCTGGCGGGAGCTGGCGGAGCTGGTGCAGGCCGAACTGACGCTGCGCACCGGGGTCGCCAACGAGGAGTTCCTGGACCAACTGGCTTCCAGCCACGAGGGCGTGGCTGCCGCGCTGGCCGACCGGCCGGCGGCCGGTGCGGACCGCTACCTGGAGTCCGAGCAGGCGCTGGTCTTCGGCCACCGCTTCCACCCCGCGCCCAAGTCCCGTTCCGCGCAGGGCGCCGACGCCGGGACCTGGGCCGCGTACGCGCCCGAGGCCCGCGCCGCCTTCCCGCTGCGCTACCTGGCGGTGCGCGAACACCTGCTGGCCGAAGAGAGCGTGGACCCGGCGGCGAGCGCGCTGCTGGACGGACTGCACGAGGTGCCCGCCGGCTACCGGCTGCTGCCCGCGCACCCGTGGCAGTACCAGCTGCTCCGTGAGCACCCCCGGCTGCGGGCCGCACTGGCCGACGGCGACGTGCTCGATCTGGGCTGCGGCGGGCCCGAGTTCACCGCCACCGCCTCGGTGCGCACGCTGCACGGTGCCGGCGCCTTCCTCAAGTTCAGCCTGAACGTGCGGATCACCAACTGCCTGCGCAAGAACGCCGCCTACGAGCTGACCGGCGCGGTCGCGCTGACCCGGCTGCTGGACGGCGCGCTGGACGACCTGGCCGAGCGGTTCCCGGACGCCGCCATGCTGCGCGAACCCGCCTACCGCACCCTGGCGCTGCCCGGCCCGGACGGCACCGTGGACACCGAACTCTTCGAGGGCTTCGGCCTGATCGTCCGCGAGGACCTCGCCGCCCGGCTGCGCCCGGGCCTGACCCCGCTGCTGGCCGGCGCGGTCGCCGACGAATACCCCACCAGTTCGGCGCAGCTGGCCCAGCTGGTCGGCGCCGCGGGCCCGGCCGGCCTGCTCGACTGGTGGACCCGCTACCTGCGGCTGCTGCTGCCACCGGTGCTCGCCGCCTACTTCGACCACGGCGTGGTGCTGGAGCCGCACCTGCAGAACGTGCTGATCGCGGTGGACGAGGCGGGGCTGCCCGCCCAGTTGCTCTTCCGCGACCTGGAGGGCACCAAGCTGGTGCCCGAGCACAACACCGCGCTGCTGGCCGAGCTGCCGCCGCAGGTGGCCGGCCCGATGAGCTACGACGCCCAGCGCGGCTGGGACCGGGTGGTGTACTGCCTGCTGGTCAACCACGTGGCCGAGCTGCTCGCCGCCATCGCCGACCAGGACCCGTCCCTGGAGCCGAGGTTGTGGGAGCGGGTGCGGGCGGCACTGGGCGAGTACGCCGAAGGCCACGGCTGCCCGCCGCGGCTGCGCGCCCTGCTGGCCGGCGTGCCGCTGCCGGCCAAGGCCAACCTGCTGACCCGCTGGCAGCGCAAGGCCGACCGGGAGGCGGGCTACGTCCTGCTGCCGTCCCCCTTGGCCGCCTCGGTGCTGGCCCAGGCGGCCTGCCCGCCCGACCCCCGGCCGCTGGCCGACGAGCTGGTCCGGAGCGCCCGATGAGCACCACGCCCACCCTGACCCCCCAGGCCGCCCCGACCGCCCCGGTCATCCTGCCGGCCGCCGTCGCGGCCCAGGCCGGTGAACTGCCCGCCACCGCGCTGCCCGCCTACCTCTACGACCTGCCCGGCCTGCGCGCGCACGCGGCGGCGATCCGGGCCGCCCTGCCCGACCGGGTGGAGCTGTACTACGCCGCCAAGGCCAACCCCGACCCCGCCCTGCTGATCGCCCTGCGCGACTCGGTCGACGGCTACGAGGTATCCTCCGGAGGCGAGTTGGCTCATGTGCGGGCCGCCGTCCCCGGCGCGGCGCTGGCCTTCGGCGGTCCGGGCAAGACGGCCGAGGAGCTGGCCGCCGCGCTCGACGCCGGGGTGCACCGCTGGCACGTGGAGAGCGTGGCCGAGCTGCACCGGCTGGCCGAGGCGACCGCGCACCGCACCGGCGCCGACCGGGTCGACCTGCTGCTGCGCGTCAACCTGCCGCTGGGCGCGGGCGCGTTGGACGGCGTGCCGCTGGCCATGGGCGGGCGGCCCACCCCGTTCGGCCTGGACCCGGAGCAGGTGGCGCAGTGCCTGCGCCTGCTGGCCGGACCGCGCTGCGCCGGGCTGCGGCTGCGCGGCATCCACGCCCACCTGGCCAGCGGGCTCGATGCGGCGGGCCAACTCGCCGTCGCCGAGCAGGTGGTGGCCTGGGCCGCCGACCTCTCGGACCGGCTGCCCGCGCAGCTCGCGGGCGCGATCGAGGAGGTCAACGTCGGCGGCGGCATGGCGGTGGACTACGCCGACCCCACCGCCCGCTTCGACTGGACCGCCTACGGCGAGGGCCTGGCCCGGCTGCTGACCCGGCATCCGGGCCTGCGGCTGCGGATCGAGCCGGGCCGTGCGGTGACCGCCTACTGCGGCTGGTACCTGACCGAGGTGCTGGAGGTCAAGCGCAGCCACGGTGAGGAGTTCGCCGTGGTCCGCGGCGGCACCCACCACCTGCGCACCCCCGCCGCCCGCGGACACGCCCAGCCCTTCGCCGTCCTGCCCGTCGACGCCTGGCCGCACCCGTGGCCCCGCCCGGCACTCACCAGCGGCCGGGTGACCCTGGCCGGACAACTCTGCACCCCCAAGGACGTGCTGGCGCACCGGGCCGCCGTACCCGCCCTGCGCGCCGAGGACCGGGTGGCCTTCGCGATGGCCGGCGCCTACGCCTGGAACATCTCCCACCACGCGTTCCTGATGCACCCACAGCCCGGCTTCCACCTGCTGGAATAGGGCTCTCCACCCCTGGGTGGAGGCCGCGGGTCAACCCGTGCCCCACCCGGGGGCTGACGCCGCGGGGTCACCCGCCGGGCCAGTCTTACTGGTATGTCCACCACTGAGTACTGCATCCAAATCGCCCTGATCCTGCTGGTCCTGCGGCAGATGCGCGGCGGCAAGCTCGACCTGGCGGGTCTGGTACTGCCGGTCGTGATGGTCGGCGCCACCGCCGTCTTCTACCTGCGCCCGTTCCCGACCGCCGGCGGCGACCTCACCCTCGAGCTCGTCCTCGGGGGCACGGGGGTGCTGCTCGGCACGCTGGCCGGGCTGGCCACCCGGGTCTGGCGCACCCAGGAGGGCGTCTTCGCCAAGGCGGGCCTGTGGGCGGCGATCCTGTGGGTCGGCGGCATCGGCGCCCGGATCGCCTTCGTGCTGTGCAGCGAGCACACCGGCTTCGGCGACCAGGTGACCCGGTTCAGCATCGACCAGCACATCACCGGCCAGCAGGCCTGGGTCTGCGCGTTCGTGCTGATGGCGCTGGGCGAGGCCGTCGCCCGCCTGGTGACGATCCGGGTGCGCGCCCTGACCGCCCGCACCGAGTCCCGCCCGCTCGCCGCCCGCGTCGCCTGACGACCGGACGCCCCCCACGGCCCGCTGCCGCCGTTCGGACCCCCGACGGCGCCGCAGCGGGCCGCGAGCAGGTGGAGGCCGGCACCGGCCAGCAGCGCGGCGGTCGGCGAACGGGCGGCGAGGGGTCCGGCCAGGCCCGCGCCGAGCGCGAAGCCGGTGAGCTTCAGGCTGGCGCCGGTGGTGAAGAGCCGCCCCCGCAGCGCCTCGGGCGCCTCCCGGTGCCGGATCGCGAAGAGCGCGGTGAGCTGCGGCCCCTCCGCCGCACCGACGAGCACCACGGCGGCCACCAGCGCCACCGCCGAGCCGGTCGCCGCCAGCAGCAGCGCCCCGGCCTGGAGCACGGGGGCGAGCCGCAGCACCGTCTCCGGAGCCGGGGCCCAGCGCGCCCCGGGCACCCGCGCGAGCAGGGCGTTGGCGGCCAGCGCCGCCACCGCGATACCGGAGAGCAGCACCGCTCCGTCGCCGGCCCCGCCCAGCACCCGCTCGCCCAGCAACGGCACACAGGCCACCAGCACCCCCTGCCCGGCACAGGAGACCACCGAGCCGAGCGTCGCACGGGCCAGCACCCGGCTGTGCGTGATCGCCCGGACCCCGGCGGCAAGCTCGCCCACCAGCGAACCCGTCGAGCCGGTCGAACTCGCCAAGCGCGTCAAGTCCGCCAAGCCCGTCGAGCCGGTCCCAGCGGCCGCCCGCCGCGCCGCCGGCAGCCCCCACGCCGCGGGCACCGCCAGGCAGATCAGCGCGACCGCCACCGCCCCGGCCAGCGGCGCGCCGCACACCCCCGCCACCGTCCCGGGCAGCACAGGGCCGGCCAGGCTCGCGACGTCGAAGGTCATCGCGTCCAGCGCGGTCGCCCGCGACAGCCCGGCCGCCGCGACCACGCCCGGCAGCTGCGCCGTCCAGCCGCCGGACAGTGCCGGCCCCAGCAGCCCGGCCGGCACCGCGATCAGCGCGGTGACCAGCAGCGGCAGCCGTCCCAGGCTCAGCAACGCGGCCGCCAGCGCGCCCGCGTAGAGCGCGAGGGCCCCGGCCAGCAGCCGGCCCGGGCGGGCCGCGCGGTCGAGCAGCACCCCGAGGACCGGCCCGCCGACCGCCGCGGCGACCGTGAGGGCGGCCAGCAGCGCCGAGGCCGCGCCGGCCGACCTGGTGGCGGCCAGGCCCGCGAGCAGCAGGGCCGGTCCTGACATCTCGTCACCGGTCCTGGCCAGCGCCGCACCGACGAGATAGCCGGGAGTACCGAGGCGGGCACGGGGCACATCGCGCTTCTCCATGCGCGGCACGGTACGCAGGTAACGCAAAACTTCGCCACCTGCGTTACATTGACCCGATGCTCCCCACCCCCGCCGACTGGTCCGCCCGGCACTCCGTGACCGCCGTCGCCCGCCGCACCGTCGCGCTGGTCAACGCGCTGACCGGCGAGCCCACGAGCTCGGCCGCCCAGGTCGCCGCGGTGCTGCGGGAGCACGGCGAACCCGAGCCCGTCGAGCTCACCGCCGCCGACCTGGACGAGCTGCGCGCCGCCGCACTGCTGCTCCGCGAGGTCTTCGCCGCCGCGGACGTGGACGGTGCCGCCACCGCCCTCAACCGCCTGCTGGCCGCCCACACCGGGCGCCTGCGGCTCACCTCGCACGACGGCGGCACCCCCTGGCACCCGCACGTCGACGGCTCGGACGACGGACCGTGGGGCGCCTGGCTGCTGACCTCCGGCTGCCTGGCGCTGACCGTCCTGGTCTGGGACCGCCAGCGGCCGCCCGGCGGCCTGTGCTCCTCGCCCGGCTGCGGCAACGTCTACCTCACCCAGGGCAGCGGCCAGACCCGCCGCTACTGCTCGCGCCGCTGCGCGACCCGCGAACGCGTCGCGGCCCACCGCCGCAGCCGCCCCTGAGCGCCGGCTGCGCCTCGGCGTCAGCCCGTCGGCGCCGCGCCCCCGGGCCCACCCGGGCCGCCCGCGCCGTCACCCGCGCCCCCGGCCCCGCCCGCGCCGTCACCCCTGCCCCCACCCGCGCCGGGCCCGCGCAGCGTGCCCAGCCGTCGCAGGTACTCCTCCTCGTCGATCTCGCCGCGCGCATACCGCTCCCCCAGGATGCGCTCCGCCTCGCCGCCGCCCGCCCGGCCCGGCCAGGGGCCGCCGACCGCGGCGCCCGCCCCGGCACCGGACACGTGGTGCCGGTGGGTCGCGATGGTCCGGTACAGCATCACGATCAGCACGACGAGCAGTACCAGCAGCACGAACCCGCCGATCGAGAAGATCCAGAAACCGGCGTGCCAGCCGCCGATTCCCCCGTGGTGATAGCGGTGGAAGAACATCACGCGCCACCTCTCCGACCTCGCTCCCGAGGCCGTCCGCGCCGCACCCCCCGCTGGTCGAAACGCTTCCAGTGTGCTCCTGCTCCATGAGATTCCCTCTCAGAAAGCTGCGCGTTTCTGCTCACTACGCCATTGAGCGCGCAGAAACGCACTGCTAGGGTCAGCCCACGGCCGGTGGCTCGCCCAGCACACCGCCCACAGCCGTGTCATGGCCGCGCCACCTGGCTCCCGCACCAGCGCCCATCCCTCCACTCCTCTGGACGGCTGTATGCGATCGCGCCGAACACCCCACCGCACCCCTCCCCGCAGACTCCGCCGGGCCCGCACCGCCTCGCTGGCCGCCGTGCTCGGCGTGCTCTGCGCACTGCTCGGCGGCCAGGTCGCCGCCCACGCGGACACCACCTCCGGCGGCACCCTCGCCCTGAGCGGCTCGCACACCCTCAGCTGGCAGAGCCCGGTCTTCGCCAAGGGCTCGGTCGCCGACCCGGCGCACTGCCCGAGCCAGGCGCAGGACCCGCAGGGCCTGACCTGCGGCCGCTACGACCTGACCGTCGACGTCCCCGCCTCCTACTGGTCGGGCAACCCGGACGGCGGCGTCCCGCTCTCCGTCCAATGGCCCGACCAGAACAACGACTTCGACCTCTACGTCTACGACTCCACCGGCCACGAGGTCGCCGAGAGCGCCAGCTCCGCCGACCCGGAGGCGACGGTGATCCCGAACGCCTCCGGCACCTACCACGTGCTGGTGGTCCCGTACGCGGTGACCGACTCCGGCTTCACGCTGACCGCGAGCATCCCGCAGGCCACCACGGTGGGCGCCGCCACCGCGCTGAAGCACGACGGCAACGGCTACCTGATCCAGGCCGGCGCCGCCCGCGCCCGGGTGGACTTCACCGCCGAGGACGTCTTCCGCCTCCAGCTGGCCCCGGACGGCACCTTCACCGACCCGCCGGGCAAGGAGATGGTGCCCGACCCGCCGGCCGCGATCGCCGGCACCCACGAGTTCGACGCCGGCACCTACTGGGGGATCGCCTCCAAGGACCTGGTGCTGCGGGCCTACAAGAGCCCGCTGCGCTTCGCCCTCTACAAGTCCGACAACCGCACCGTCGTCTGGCAGGAGACCCGCGGCCTGACGTGGACCCAGGACGCGATGCAGCAGACCCTGGCCCGCGGCCCGCAGGAGCAGTTCTACGGCGCCGGCGAGCAGAACGGCAGCTTCTCGCACCGCGACCAGCAGGTGCACGTGGCCAACAGCTTCAACTGGAACGAGGGCGGCTACAACAACTCCCAGCCGTTCTACCTCTCCAGCGCCGGCTACGGCGTCTTCCGCGACACCTTCGCCCCGGGCCTGTACGACTTCGCCGACCCGGTGACCACCTCCGCCCAGGAGCGCCGCTTCGACGGCTACTTCTTCTACGGCCCGGACCTCAAGAAGATCATCGGCCAGTACACCGACCTGGTCGGCAAGCCCTTCATGCCCCCGGTCTACGGCCTGGAGCCGGGCGACTCGGACTGCTACCTGCACAACGCCAACCGCGGCGACCGGCACACCCTGGACGCGCTCAAGGTCGCCGACGGCTACACCCAGAACCAGACCCCGCTCGGCTGGATGCTGGTCAACGACGGCTACGGCTGCGGCTACGAGGACCTCGCGCAGACCGGCCAGGGCCTGCGCGACCACCACATGCAGCTGGGCCTGTGGACCTCCACCGGCCTGCCCAACCAGGGCGAGGAGGTGAAGGCGGGCGTACGGGTCCGCAAGCTGGACGTCGGCTGGGTCGGCCCCGGCTACCAGTTCGCGCTGGACGGCTGCCAGAGCGCCAAGGACGGGATCGAGCAGAACAGCGACGCGCGCGGCTTCGTCTGGCTGCCGGTCTCCTGGGCCGGCGTGCAGCGCTGCGGCGTGGTCTGGAGCGGTGACCAGACCGGCAACGACGACTACCTGAAGTGGCAGATCCCCACCTACGCGGGCGCCACCATGTCCGGCATCGCCTACGACACCGGTGACGTGGGCGGCATCTTCGGCAGCGATCCCCAGGTCGAGACCCGCGACCTGGAGTGGAAGACCTTCATCCCGACCATCATGACCATGGACGGGTGGGCCGCCAGCGACAAGCAGCCCTGGCAGTTCGGGGCGCCGTACACCGCGATCAACAACCGCTACCTGCAGCTCAAGGAGCAACTGCTGCCGTACTTCTACACGCTGGCCGCCCAGGCGCACCAGAGCGGCGTGGGGCCGGTGCGCCCGCTGGTGCTCGACTACCCGAACGACCCGAACACCTGGGGCGACGCGGCCACGTACGAGTTCCTGTCCGGTGACGACTTCCTGGTCGCGCCGGTCTACGACGGCTCGCAGACCCGCAGCGGGATCTATCTGCCCAAGGGCACCTGGGTGGACTACTGGTCCGGCAGGACCTATCAGGGCCCCACCACGATCAACGACTACCAGGCGCCGCTGGACACCCTGCCGCTCTTCGTCAAGGCGGGCTCCGTCGTGCCGATGTGGCCCAAGGGCACGCTCTCCTGGCAGACCCGGGACACCGGAAGGCTGGGCTACGACATCTACGCCCAGGGCCAGTCCGACTACACCCTCTACGAGGACGACGGCACCACCCGGGCCTACCAGCAGGGCGCCAGCGCCACCCAGCACGTCACCGTCCACGCGCTGGGCCAGGGCCGCGGCGTGACCGAGGTGAACGTCGGCCCGAGCGTGGGCAGCTACACCGGCAAGCCGGCGGCGCGCTCCTACGACTTCAGCGTGCACGTGGGCGCCGCGCCCGCCGTGGTGCTGCTGGACGGCCGTCCGCTGGCCCGCTCCGGGGCGGCGGACGGCAGCAGCTGGAGCTACGACGCGACGGCGGGCGTGGTGCACGTGACCACGCCGAAGGAGTCGACCAGCGGCTCGTTCTCGCTGCTGCTGGCGGGCGCGGGCGGCCTGGCCGGCTGACCCCGCCGCACTGTCCCCGTGCCGCCGGGCACCACCCCGTGGGGTGCCCGGCGGCACGCTGCTATCGATGGGATGATCGGACTGAGGAACGTCCCAGACGCCGCCCCCACCCTGGCAGCCACACCCGGCGCACCCCGCGCCGCCGAGCCGGCAGGAGGACCATGGCCGACCGCCAGCCACGCTCCTTCGACGGGCCCGGGCAGACCGGCCGCGACCCCCCGATCGCCTTCCTCGACGACGACCAGGCCCGGCGGCTGCTGGCCGAACTGGCCTGCGGCTGCGACGACCACCGCGACGAGTTCGACGTCCTGCTCACCGACTACCACCTCGCCCGCCAGGTCCTGGACGGGGCCATGGTGGGCATCGCCGTCTTCGACACCGAGCTGCGCTACCGCTACGTCAACCGGACCTTGGCGGAGATCAACGGGGTCCCCGCCGAGGAGCACACCGGGCGCCGGATGGCCGAGGTGATCCCGGGGATCAACGTCGACGCCGCCGAGAGCGCGCTCCTGGCGGTGCTGGCCGACGGCGAGCCGCGCACCCACATCGTGGAGGGCACCACCCCCTCGGGGCCGCCCACCGAGCCGCGCTGGTGGCACAACGCCTACCACCGCCTGGACAGCGAGGCCGGGACACCGCTGGGCGCGGTGGCCATGGTGCTGGAGATCACCGAGGACCGCCGGATCCGCCAGGCGCTGGACCGGGCCCGCACCCGGCTGGCGCTGCTGGACGAGGCGGCCACCCGGATCGGCACCACGCTCGACGTCGAGCAGGCCTCCAAGGAGCTCACCCGACTGCTGGTCCCGCAGCTGGCGGACGTCGCACTGGTCGACGTCCTGGAGCCCGGCCGCCGCTTCGCCGACTTCCCGGAGCCCGGCGCGCTGGCCATGCGCCGGCTCGCGCTGAGCAGCACCCCCGAGCTGGTCGGCACCGGCGCCACGGTCGGCGGCGCGGGCGCGCTGATCGAGCCCCAGGCGGGCTCCGCGGCCGCCCGCTGCGTGCTCGACCGGGCACCGGTCGTGCTCAACTTCCCGACCGACGAGGAGATCCGCACCTCCGCCACCAACGCCGAACGGGTCGCCCTCTACCGGCGGCTGGGCCTGCACTCGGCGGTCTACGTGCCGCTCACCGCGAGCGGCACGGTGATCGGCGTGGTGCTGCTGGCCCGCGCCGGCCGCTCGCCCGGCTTCAGCCCGGACGAGGTCGCGCTGATGGTCGAACTGGCCAGCCGGGCCGGCTCCAGCATCAGCAACGCCCAGCGCTACTCGCACGAGCACGCCTCCACGCTGGCCCTGCAACGGGCGCTGCTGGCCGAGCCGATGCGCCCGCACCCCGACGTCGAGAGCTGCGGCCGCTACCTGCCGGCCGGGGCCAGCGCCGAGGTGGGCGGCGACTGGTACGACACGGTGGCGCTACCGGGCGGCCGGACCCTGCTGGTGGTCGGCGACGTGATGGGCCACGGCCTGGACGCCGCCGCGACCATGAGCGAGTACCGCACCCTGGTGCGCGCGCTGGCGCTGCAGCGCCGCTCGCCGGCCGGGATCCTGCGGGAGGCCGAGCGCATCGTCGCGGCGCAGGGCCAGGAGCGGGTGGCGACCTGCGTGCTGGCGCTGCTCGACCCGGCCGCGCGGTCCTGCACCTACGCCAGCGCCGGCCACCTGCCGCCGCTGCTGCTGGCCCCGGGCGACCGGGCCCGGCTGCTGCGGCTGCCGGTCGCCCCGCCGCTGGGCGTGGACGTGGGCGGCCACCAGCAGCTCATCCTGCCGTTCGCCCCCGGTGCCACGCTGCTGCTCTACACCGACGGCCTGGTGGAGCGGCGCGACCGCGACATCGAGCAGTCGCTCGACGCGCTGGCCGCGCTCGCCCTGGACCCGACCGCGCCGCTGGAGCACCTGATCGACACCGCGCTGACCGGGCTGGGCGCCGGGCACGGCGAGGACGACGTGGCGGTGCTGGCCGCCCGGGTGGCGGACGGCCGGCCGCCACCGGGCCGCTGACCGGGCTCAGGCCTCGCCCGGGTGCCAGTTCGGCCACTCCCACGGGTGGTCCTGCCACTCCACCTGCTCGGAATCCTCCAGGTCCAGGCCCGGGAAGAGCCGGGCCGCCTCCGCTCGGAACTCCTGCCGGTCGACCGGCTCCCAGTCGTGGCCCTTGAACCGGACCAGGCGGTAGCGGTTGTCGCTGCCGAGCGGGGCGACCTCGACCAGCGGGTCGTGACTTCCATGTGTGTCCATAGCACCAGCGTGCGACAGCCACCGCGGTTCGTCCTGGCGGGGAGCCGCCAGAGGGACCTGGAAAGGCACGGTCAGGAGCTGCAGTCGCTCTTGTAGAGGAACCGGGCCACGCTGGGGTCGCCCACGTTGTCCCGGGTGATGCTGGCCAGGTCGGTCTGGATCGAGGGGGTGACCGGCTTCTTGGTGAGCGCGTCGACCAGCTGGTCGACCGCCTGCTGCCCGATCCCGTAGGGGTCCTGCGAGATCAGGGCGTCCACCGCGCCGCTCTTGAGCGCGGCGACCTGCTGCGGGCCGGCGTCGAAGGAGACCACCTTGATGCTGCCCTGCTTGCCCGCGTTCTTCAGGCCGGTGCCGACCCCCTCGCCGGTCTGCGAGTTGGCCGTGAAGATGCCCACCAGGTTCGGGTGGGCGGCGAGTTCGTCACCCACCGCGGAGGCGGCACCCTGCGCGGTGTCCCCCACCTGGCGGACGTCGTCGATCTTCAACCCGGGGTACTTGGCGGCGAGTTCCTGCTTGAAGCCCTGGATCCGGGCATTGGTGGTGGTCGTGGTCAGGTCGGGCGTGAGCACCACCACCTCTCCGGTTCCGTTGACCAGCTGGGCCATGGTGTCGGCCGCCTTCTGGCCGCCCTGGAGGTTGTTGGAGGAGATCCGGGTGACGCCGATCGAGCCGTCGGTCAGCGTGGTGTCGACGATCGCCACCTTGGTCCCGTTGTTCTGCAGGGTCCGGATCGGCCCCTGCAGCGAGTTCGGGTCCACCGGCGAGATCAGCACCCCGGCCGGCCGGGTGGCGGTCACGCTGGTCACCGAGCTGACCTGCTCCGGCACGCTCCACTCGGCCGAGCCGGTGGCGGTGAACTTCTCGCCGAGCTTGCCCGCCTCCGCCTGGGCGCCGCACTTCATGGTGATGTAGAACGGGTCGCCGGTGTTGCCAGCCACGAAGGCGATGGACTTGCCGCCCGCGCCCCCGCCGGAGCCGCCCGAGCTGCCACAGCCCGCCACCAGCGCCAGCAGGGCGACCGCGCCTACCGCCAGAATCCTTCTCTGCACCGTGAGTTCCACCTTTCTGGGATCATCGGTTGCTGCGTCTGCGCCGGCGCAACTGGTCGAAGTAGACGGCCAGGATCAGCACCGCGCCGACCGCCACGGTCTGCCAGAAGGACTGCACCTGGAGAATGGTGAAGCCGCTCTGCAGCACCGCGGGGATGAAGACGCCGATGACGGTGCCGATCACCGTGCCGACACCGCCGAACAGGCTGGTACCGCCGAGCACCACGGCGGCGATGGCGTTCAGGTTGTCCTGGGCGCCGCTGGTCAGCGTGGTGCTGCTGTAGTGCGCGAGGTTGAGCACGCCCGCCAGCCCGGAGAGCAGGCCGGACAGCGCGTAGACCTTGATCAGGTGCCGGTCCACCCGGATGCCGACCCGGCCGGCCGCCTCCTCGTTGGAGCCCACCGCCCGGGTGTAGCGGCCGAACCGGGTGGTGTTCAGCGCGAGCGTCGCCAGCGCGACCACCAGCACCGCCACCACGATCAGCCAGGGGATGCCGAACACACTGCCGCTGCCCACCGAATTGGCTAGCGAGGCCGGCACGTTGCCGACGTCCACACCGTGCGTGAGGATCTGCGCCAGGCCGAGCGCGATGCCCAGCGTGCCCAGCGTGACGATCAGCGGCGGAACCTTCGCCTTGGCCACCCAGAAGCCGTTGAAGACTCCCCAGACCAGCCCGGCGAGCAGCCCCGCGGCCACGCCGGCCAGCACGACCCCGATGCCCGGGTTCGGCCCCGCGTCCAGCCCGTTCATCGTCCGGACCGCGACGACGCCGGAGAAGATGAGCACCGAGCCGACCGACAGGTCGATGCCGGAGGTGACGATCACGAAGGTCTGGCCGACCGCGAGCACCACCAGGATGGCCGACTCGACGGCGATGGACTTGAACTCGAAGGTGGTGGCGAAGGCGTTCGGGCGCAGCGCCGAGAACACCGCCACCAGGACGAGCAGGACCAGGAAGGTCCACAGGGTGTTCTGGCCCCTGGCCCGCTGCCAGAGCAGCGCGAGGGCATGGTCCACCGGCGCCGGGCCTTTGCTCATGTCTCCTCCTCCTCGGTCGCCAGCGCCCCGGTCATCGCGGCCACCAGTTCGTCCAGCGTGGTCTCCGCCGCCTGGAAGCGCGCCACCCGCCGCCCCAGCCGCAGCACTTCGACCCGGTCGGCGACCGAGAGCACCTCGGGCATGTTGTGGCTGATCAGCACCGTGGACACGCCCCGGTCGCGGACCCGCCGGATCAGGTCGAGCACCCGCCCGCGCTGGAGCACGCCGAGCGCGGCGGTCGGCTCGTCCATGAAGACCACCCGGGAGGCCCAGGCCACCGAGCGGGCGATCGCCACGCTCTGCCGCTGGCCCCCCGAGAGGGTGGCCACCGGCGCGTCGATGTCCTTGAGCTCGACGCCGAGTTCGGCGAAGGCGGCCACCGAGTGCTCGCGCATCCCGCGCTTGTCCAGCACCCCGAACGCGCCCAGCAGCCCGGGGCGCAGGCGCTCGCGGCCGAGGAAGAGGTTGGCGGCGGCATCCAGGTCGGCGGCCAGCGCCAGGTCCTGGTAGACCGTCTCGATGCCCAGGCGCTGGGCGTCCCGCGGGCCGGCGAAGGAGACCGGGCGGCCGTCCAGCAGGATCTCGCCCTCGTCCGGAGCCACCGCGCCCACCAGGGTCTTGACCAGGGTGGACTTGCCCGCACCGTTGTCACCGATGAGCGCGACCACCTCGCCCGGGTACACGGTGAAACCCGCTCCGCGCAGTGCTTCCACCTGGCCGTAGGTCTTCCACAGGCCTCGTGCGTCGAGTAGCGGTTCGGTCATTCCTACCTCCGCCCTGACAACGTTGTCGCCTCTGGCATGAACTCATGGCGGTCGATCACCGTCAAGACTCCGAACCGAAGAAACGGCCGTCAATATCGCTTCGTAACACGCGAGTTCAGCAACTTACCGTCCGCCTGGGCACTACCTATACTGCGCTGGCAACGTTGTCAGAGCCGTCATGTCCACCGCACTCGGAAGGCGGCAGCTCCATGCCTGCACGTCAGGCGCGCCCCGCCGCGGAGCCGGCCGGGCGGTCCACCATGAAGGACGTCGCCGCCGCGGCGGGCGTCGGCGTCAAGACCGTCTCCCGGGTGGTGAACGAGGAGTCCGGGGTCACCGCGGCCACCGCGGCCCGGGTCCGCGAGGCCATCGAGGCACTCGGCTACCGGCGCAACGACGGGGCCCGGCTGCTGCGTCAGGGGCTGCGCACCGGCAGCGTCGGCCTGGTGCTGGAGGACCTCGCCGACCCGTTCTACGCGCCGCTGTGCCGGGCGGTGGAGGAAGTCGCCCGCCGGCACGGCTCGTTGCTCTTCTCCGGCTCCTCCGCCCAGCAGCCGCAGCGCGAACGCGACCTCGCGCTCGCCTTCTGCGCCCGCCGGGTGGACGGGCTGATCCTGGTGCCGACCGGCACCGACCAGGGCTACCTGCTGCCCGAGCAGGCGGCTGGCACCCCGATCGTCTGCGTCGACCGACCGGCCTGCGGCCTGGTGGCCGACACCGTGCTGAGTGCCAACGCGCGCGGCGCCCGCGAGGGCATCGAGCACCTGCTGCGCCAGGGGCACCGCCGGATCGGCTTCCTGGGCGACGCCCCCGAGATCCACACCGCCACCGAACGGCTGCGCGGCTACCGCGCGGCGCTGGCCGCGGCCCGGCTGCCGGCCCGCGAGAGCTGGGTGTCGATGAGCGCGCCCGAACCGGCCCGGATCCGCCTGGCGCTCCAGCGGATGCTCGCGGGCCGCTGGCCGGTCAGCGCCCTGCTGTGCGGCAACAACCGGATCACCGTCGCCGTGCTGCGCGAGCTGGCCGGGCTGCCGCACCGGCCCGCCCTGGTCGGCTTCGACGACTTCGAGCTCGCCGACCTGCTCACCGTGCCGGTCACCGTGGTGGCCCAGGACCCGGCCCGACTCGGGCGCACCGCCGCCGAGTTGCTCTTCGCCCGACTGGCCGGCGAGCACGGCCCGGCGCAGCGGATCGAGCTGCCGACCCGACTGATCCCGCGCGGCTCCGGCGAACTACCGGTGCGCTACGCCTGATCCACGCCCGACCACGCCCCATACATCTGACGAGTCGTCAGTTCTTCCCGCCCTGGGCCTCGTCCGCCGCCTGCTCGGCGGCCCGTACCTCGGCCGCCACCTCCTCGGCCGGCCGGCGCACCAGCTGACCGCCGTGCCGCTCGGCGAGCTCGTCCGCGGGCCGCTGGTCGTGCTCGTGCAGCTCGACGATCAGCATCGCGTGCCCCTCCGCCAGGTCGCGGCTGTAGACCAGCAGGCCCTCGGCCCCCTCCTGGAACTGCTTCAGCTCGGCGGCCCCGCCGAGCACCGTGCCGGCCGTCCAGCCGAGCAGCACCCCCACCGGCCCGCCCAGCAGACCGAGCAGCCCGCCGACGATCCCGGTGGCGACCGTCGGCGTCCCGGCCCCGCGCACCCAGCTCTCCGGCGTGTCGAGCAGTCCCTCGGCCGAGCGCCGCAGCACGGCCGCCTGCCGCGCCCCGGGCAGTTCCTTCGCCTCGGCGAAGGCGGCCAGCGCGGCGGCCGGGTCGGCGAAGGTGACGAAGAGCATGGTGTGGGCGTCGTCCGACATGGGGTCGTCCTCTCCGGAGCTGTGCGGCGCACGGGAGCCGTACCGCGCACGCTGGGGTCTGTCCGGTCGATCCTGCTCGGCAAGATCGGCTGGACAGACCCTAAGCGCCGCGCCCGGGCGGGGCGCGGTGCGACACGCGCGACCCAAGGGGCCGCCGTGGTAGTGCCGAGGGGTGTGTGCGCGGACAATCAGCGCATGTCGCTCCGTGCCGCGCTCAGCGTCCCCGCCCGCTACGGCTGCCTCGTCGCGGGCATGTTCCCGGTGCTCGCCTTCCCCTCGCTCGACCTGGAGCCGCTGGCCTGGGTCGCCCTGGTCCCCGGCCTGCTCCTGCTGCGCGCCGCGCCCAGCGCCCGGGAGGCGGCGGTGCGCGGCTGGTGGTTCGGCACCGGCTTCGTGCTGGCCGCGATGTACTGGCTGCTGCCCAGCGTGGGCCCGGCGCTGCCGCTGATCGCGGTGGTCTTCGGCGTGCTGCAGAGCGGCTTCGGCGTGGCCGCCCGGGCGCTGCTGCGACCGGCGCTGACGGCGCGTCGAGCGCTGGCCGCACTGGTTCTGCTACCGGCCGTCTGGGTGGTGGCGGAGTTCGCCCGCTCCTGGCAGGCGCTCGGCGGCCCCTGGGCGCTGCTCGGCGCCACCCAGTGGCAGCACCCCACCGTGCTGGCGCTGGCCTCGATCGGCGGCATCTGGCTGGTCAGCGCCGCGGTGGTGGCGGTCAACACCGCCGTGCTGCTGGTGCTGGTGGCCGAGCGCACGGCGCTGCGTGCGCTGGGCGCAGGCGCTGCGGCGGCCCTGCTGCTCGCCGGCCCCGCCGCCTTCGCGCTGACCCCGGCCCCGGTCGCGGTGCGCACCGCCACCCTGGCGCTGGTCCAGCCGGGCACCAGCCCCGACGGCGCCTCCCGCCTCGGTGCCTCGGCCGCACTCACCAGCGCCCTCACCGACCAGCCCGACCTGGTGGTCTGGGGCGAGAGCAGCGTCACCACCGACCTGTCCCGGGACACCGCCGCACTCTCGCGGCTGCGCGCGCTGGCGGCGGCCGGCCACACCGAGCTCCTGGTCAACGAGGACGCCCGGAAGGCCGACGGACACATCTCCAAGGACGCCGTACTGCTGGACGCGACCGGCATCCAGGCCCGGTACGCCAAGATGCGCCTGGTCCCGTTCGGCGAGTACATCCCGTTCCGCGCGGCGCTCGGCTGGCTGACGGGGATCAGCAAGGCAGCCGCCGAGAACCGCACCCCCGGCCACAGCTTCCACCTCTTCGAACCCGTCGACCGCTCCGGGCGCCCGCTGCCCACCGGGGTGCTGATCTGCTTCGAGTCGGCCTTCCCCGACCTGTCCAGGACCGCCACCCTGCAGGGCGCGCAGCTGCTCGTCTACCAGTCGGCCACCTCCACCTTCCAGCACACCTGGGCCCCGGAGCAGCACGCCTCCCTGGCCGCACTGCGCGCCGCCGAGACCGGTCGCCCGGTGGTGCAGGCCGCGCTCACCGGCGTATCGGTGGCCTTCGACCCGCAGGGCCGCGAGCTGGCCAGGTACGGCACCGGGCAGCGCGGCACGCTCACCGTCCAGCTCGGCCTGCCCGACCCGCGGGTGCGCACCGTCTACGACCGGATCGGCGACGTGGTGCCCTGGTCGGCGGTGGCGCTCAGCCTCGGCGCGGCCGGCTGTGCCCTGCGCCCGGGCCGCCCGCGCCGCGCCGCCACCGCCCCGGCCGGCGAGGGCGCCGAGCAGCCCGCCACCGCGAGCCGCACCTAGCCCCGTCTACGGCGTGTCCGGCGGCGTGTCCGGCGGATCGTGCCGGGCCCGGCTCGGCTGCACCCGCGGCGGCTCGCCCGGCGCCTTCGGGTGGTCGGGCGGGTAGGGCATCTCGCCCAGCCCCTCGTCCCGTTCCTGACGCTCCGCCAGCTCCAGCACCGCCTCCAACCCGAAGGCGTGCTCGTCCAGTTCGGCGTACGGATCGCCCAGCTCGGCCAGCCGCGCGGGCACCGTGCGCAGCGTGAAGTCGCCGGGCGCCGCCGCGTCCAGCTCCGTCCAGTGCAGCGGGGTCGAGACGGTCGCCTCGGGCCGCGGGCGCAGCGAGTAGGGCGAGGCGATGGTGCGGTCGCGGGCCATCTGGTTGTAGTCGACGAAGACCCGCCGGCCCCGCTCCTCCTTCCACCAGTGCGTGGTGACCTGGTCCGGCATCCGCCGCTCCAGCGCCCGACCGAGCGCGATCGCGCAGCGCCGCACCTCGGCGAAGGTCCACTCGGGGCGGATCGGCACGTAGACGTGCAGGCCGCGCCCGCCGGAGGTCTTGGGCCAGCCGGTCAGCCCGCACTCCGCCAGCACCTCGCGCAGCTGGTGCGCGGCGCGCACCGCGTCCGTGAAGTCGGTGCCGGGCTGCGGGTCGAGGTCCAGGCGCAGCTCGTCGGGCCGGTCGGTGTCGGGGCGGCGCACCGGCCAGGGGTGGAAGGTCAGGCAGCCGAGGTTGGCCGCCCAGAGCACGGCGGCCGGCTCGCCCGGGCAGATCTCGTCCGCGAACCGCCCGCTGGGGAACGCGATCCGCGCCGTGGGCAGCCAGTCGGGCGTGTTCTTCGGGGCCCGCTTCTGGTAGAAGAACTCGCCCTCCACCCCGTCCGGGAACCGCTGCAGCGTGGTCGGCCGGTCCCGCAGCCCGCGCAGCACCGCCTCGCCGACCGCCTGGTAGTACTGCGCGACGTCCAGCTTGGTGTACCCGGGGCCCGGGTAGTAGACCTTGCCGGGGTTGGACAGCTTGACGCTCCGCCCCCCGACCTCCAGCTGCACCGATTCGCCCATGTCTCCACGCTAGGTGCACGCGCTGCGGGGCGCGCGGGGGTGACGCAGGATCAGTGCATGGACCTTCCCGTGATGCCGCCCGTGCAGCCGATGCTCGCCAAGGCGGTCGACGAGATCCCCGCCGGCATGCACTACGAGGCCAAGTGGGACGGCTTCCGGGCGATCGTCTTCCGGGACGGCGACGAGGTGGAGGTGCTCAGCCGCACGGGCAAGTCGCTGGCCCGCTACTTCCCCGAGCTGCTGGAGGCCTGCCGCGCCGAGCTGCCGGCCCGCTGCGTGCTGGACGGCGAGATCGTGCTGGCGCACGACGGCCGGCTGCACTTCGAGGAGCTGCAGGAGCGGATCCACCCCGCGGCCTCCCGGGTGCGCAAGCTCGCCGCCGAGCACCCGGTCACCTTCATCGCCTTCGACCTGCTCGCACTGGACGACCAGGCGCTGACCGAGCAGCCGCTCTCCGTGCGCCGCCCCGCGCTGGTGCGCGCCCTCGCGGACGCCGGGCCCTGGGTGCACGTCGCGCCGGCCACCCGGGACCGCGAGCTGGCCGGCACCTGGTTCACCCGGTTCGAGGGCGCGGGGCTGGACGGCATCGTGGCCAAGCCGCTGGCGGAGCCGTACCGCCCGGGGGTCCGTTCGATGTTCAAGATCAAGCACGGCCGCACCGCCGACTGCGTGGTGGCCGGCTACCGCGAGCACAAGGACGGCCAGGGCGTCGGCTCCCTGCTGCTGGGCCTGTACGACGCGGCGGGCACGCTCCAGCACGTCGGCGTCTGCGCCTCCTTCACCGCCGCCCGCCGCCGCGAGCTGGCCGCCGAACTGGCCCCGCTGCGGCTGACCGATCCCGCCGGGCACCCGTGGGCCGCCTGGACCGAGGAGAGCGCGCACGAGGCGAGCCGGATGCCCGGTGCCCCCAGCCGGTGGAGCAGCGGCAAGGCCGGCCAGGCCGCCAAGGACGCCACCTGGGTCGCGCTCCGCCCTGAGCGGGTCTGCGAGGTCGCGTACGATCACATGGAAGGGACCCGGTTCCGGCACACCACCCGCTTCCAGCGCTGGCGCCCCGACCGGACCCCGCGAAGCTGCGACTACGGCCAGCTGGAGGAGCCGGTCGGCTACCACCTGGCGCAGCTGCTGGACGACGGCAGGTCGCCGGACCGGTGACGCGCGAGGACGTACCACCTGGCGCGGCACCCGAAGGGACAGCAGGTGAGGATCATGGTCCTGTCACGGCACGAGGCTCGGGAGAGCCGGCGGATCGAGGCGCGGCTGACGGCCGAGGACCCACAGCTGGCCCGCCGCTTCGAACAGTGGCGCCGCAGCCGCGAGCGAGTCGCGGAGGCCGCCGCCCTGGCCACCGGGCGCGGCGTGGAGAACCCGCTGGACGACTCCGCCACCCGGCTGCGGCGCCTGTGGCACGAGCTGCTGCGCGGCCGGATCCCGCTCCCCTAGAGCCTCTCCCCCGGGCCACCGGATCCCCCGATCGGGCGCACCCGCGCGCCCGCGCCGCCCGGCGGACCGTTCGTTTTGGCACCATCGACTCAGGGGACACGCGAGGCCGAGAAGGTGAGAGCGGATGTCCAGTGACGCGATCGTGCTGCTGAAGCAGGAACACAAGGAGCTGCAGCGGCTCTTCAAGGAGTACCGCGCGCTCGGCGCCGACCAGTCGGCTGCCCGCGGCGATCTCGCGCTGCACATCGTGCACGACCTCACCGTCCACTCCTACCTGGTCGACGAGGTGCTGTATCCGCAGGTCAGCGCCGTGCTCCGGGATCCGGCCCACGAGGCGCTGCGCGGCTACCGGGACCACCGGGTGATCGACCGGCTGTGCGAGGAGGTGGCGGCGCGCTCGCCCACCGAGCCGGGCTTCACCGGCCAGATGGACGCCCTGCTGTCGGCCGCCGCCCAGCAGATGAGCCGGGAGGAGCGCGAGTGGTTCCCGCAGCTGCGGGCCGCGCTGCGCCGCACCGACCTGCAGCAGATCGGCACCCGGCTGCTGGCCGTGCGCGAGACCGCACCGCGCCACCACCCACCGGTTTCCGGGACCCCGTCCGGGGCACCGGGCCAGACGGGGGCGTGACGAGCCCGGGACGGGTACCTGAAGAGCACGGGGGCACCGAGCACCATCCGCCAGCACGACAGCCAGGAGGCACCCGCTATGCAACCGACCGCCACCCCGGACGGCGACCCCGGGGGCGTCGCCGCCCGCAACCTGCTCGACGAGCGACTGCTGCACGAGCTGGAACAGCTCCACCGGACCAGGCACGAGACCTTCCTCTACGGGTCCGACGACGCGCTGCGGCACCACAACGAGCGCACCGCCGAACTGGAGGCGGAGTACCTGCGGCGCTTCCCGGACCGCCTGGTCACCGCGGGACGCACCCGCTCCGGCGCCCGGGCCAGGGAGACGGCCGCGCACATCGAGGCCACCCCGCAGTGAGCCGACCCGTCAGCACGCCGACCGCCGTGGCACCGCGCAGTGAGGAGGGCCCGATGAGCCAGGAGGGCGCCGACCGGCGCCGGCGCGAGGTGCTGCGCCTGTACGCCGAGGCGCTGGCCTCGGTGGGGCGCCGGGTCCAGGGCGTGGCCGCCAACCAGTGGCAGACCGCCAGCCCGTGCTCGGCGCGGTCGGTCCGCGAACTGGTCAACCACCTGACGGCCGAGCAGCTCTGGGTGCCCGAGCTGCTGCGCGGCGCCACCCCCTGCCAGGTGGGCGGCCGGTTCGCGGGTGACGTGCTGGGCGCCGACCCGGCCGCCAGCTGGAGCGCCGCGGCCACCGCCGCCCGGGAGGCGTTCGGTGCGCCGGGGGCGCTGGAGCTGGCGGTCCGCCTGTCCACCGGTGAGCGCCCCGCGCTGGAGTTCTGCGCGCAGCTGACCGTCGATCTGACCGTGCACACCTGGGACCTGGCCCGAGCCACCGGCCAGGACCCGCACCTGGCACCCGAGCTGGTGGAGTTCGCCCTGCACGAGCTCGCGCCACGCCCGGGGCCGGCGGTCGCGGTCGGGTGCTTCGCGCCCGCGGTGCCGACCGTGCCGCACGCCGATCCGCAGACCAGGATGCTCGGCCTGGTCGGCCGCCGCTGCGCGCCGCAACCACCGTTCGACCCCGAACTCACCGACTGACCTGATCGTCCGCCAGACCGGGCCCGAGGGACCCGGCCGGACCGGCCCGCCCGCGCGCTTGAACGCGCGTCACGCCGGCCCGACGATCGGTCAGGGACAGCTCCGCCCTGGTCATCGACCTGGGCGGATCGTCCGGTATCGTCCCGCTCTCAAGACGCAATGCCCCCGGCCGGCCGCCCGGCCCGCCGGGGCGGTGCGCTCTCACCACAGTGCGCCTACGTTCCCAGGGAGCAATCTCAGTGCACCACCCTCTGCGCCGGACTCTTCCGGCTCTGGCGGCGCTCGGCATAGCCGTGACCGCCCCCCTCCTCGCCGCCGGGCCCGCCCAGGCCCACGAAGGCGCGCGCTGCGACGACGCCGGTCTCAGCTACTCGACCGACGGCACGCACTGGGTCACCAGCGGCGGCCTGTCGGGCACCACCGGCAGCGTCCAGGTCAAGGTCGACGGCGCCAGCAAGGGCTGCTCGTACCAGGTCTCGCTGGCCTCGTACAGCACCCAGGGGCCCACCTGGGCCAGCTCCGGCACCCAGACCTTCCTCGGCTGGGCGACCACGACGCTGACCAGCGCGAAGCCGCAGGCGACGCTGGACATCAGCGCCCACCTGCCGCAGTGCTACGGCCAGATCGACCTGTACAGCGGTTCGGCCAAGCACGACGGGGTCAGCGCCCCGCTGCCGCACTACCCGACCGCCGTCTACAACGGCGACCTGATCAGCGCCTGGAACGGCGGCAAGGCGTGCCAGGCCCCGACGCCCACCCCGTCGCCCAGCGTCCCGGCCCCGACCCCGTCGGCCGGCGCGAGCGTCCCCGGCGTCCCGTCGCCCTCGCCGTCGGCGCCCACCTCGCCGAGCCCCTCGGCCGGTGTGCCGTCGCCGAGCGCCTCGGCCCCCGGCACGGGCACGCCCAGCGCCTCGCACCCGGCCTCGCCCAGTGCCTCGGCCCCGGCGGGCCCGAGCACCAGGCCGAGCGCCTCGGCCACGGTGCAGCCCACCAGCTCGGCCCCGGCCTCCGCGGTCGCCGTCGCGAGCCCGTCCTCGCCGGCGCCCACCGCCTCGGCCGACGCCACCGGTGAGCCGGTCGGCACGCCGTCGGTCAAGCCGGTCTCGGCCACGCCCACCGGCCTGGCCTTCACCGGCACCAACGGCACGCAGCTGACCGCCTTCGCGGGCGGCGGCGCGGCGCTGCTGGTGATCGGCGCCGGCGCGGTGTACTTCGCCCGCCGCCGCAGCGCCCAGCGCTGACCCACCCGCGCCCGTGTCACCGGCCTGCTCGGCCGGTGACACGGGCGCATGCGTCTGTCGGCCCGGGTTCAGTGGGCCCGGGCCGCGGCGCCCCGCACCTCCAGACCGGCCAGCAGCTGACCGGTGGCCGCGGCGATGTCCGCGACGGCCTGGTCGAACACCACCCGGTTGTGTGCGGCCGGCGCCCGGAACCCGGACACCTTGCGGACGTACTGCAGAGCCGCCGCGTGGATGTCGGCCTCGGTGACCTCGGGCGAGACGGGCGGGCGGAGGGTCTTGATGCTTCGGCACATGCCTCCAGTCTGCTCCTCGTCCCCGCGCACCCCCGCGCCACGCCGGCCTGCTCCCGTCGCCGGCCAGGAGTAGCGCCGCCCGGGGCAGCGGGCGAGCATGAGGGCATGCTGCTGGCCGACCTCGCCCGGACCTCGCAGGAGGTCGCCGCCACCTCGGCCCGTTCCCGCAAGACCGCGCTGCTGGCCGAGCTGTTCCGGGCCGGCGAACCGGCCGAGGCCCCCACCGTGATCACCTACCTGGCCGGCCGCCTGCCGCAGGGCCGGCTCGGCGTGGGCTGGAAGCTGCTCGCCGAGCCCGTTCCCCCGGCCACCGACGCCACCTTGACGGTCCGCCAGGTGTCCGCCGCACTGGACCGGCTCGCCGCCGTGCGCGGCGCCGGCGCCCAGGCCGAGCGGCGCCGCCTGCTGGCCGGGCTGCTGGCCGCCGCCACCGCGCCCGAGCAGGAGTTCCTGATCCGGCTGATCGGCGGCGAGGTGCGCCAGGGCGCCCTGGACGCACTGGCGGTGGAGGCGCTCGCGGCGGCGGCCGGCGCACCCGCCGAACAGGTGCGCCGGGCGGTGATGCTCGGCGGCACGCTGGGCGCGGTGGCCGAGCGGCTGCTGACCGAGGGCCCGGCGGCGCTGGCGGAGTTCCGGCTGACGGTCGGCCGCCCGGTGCTGCCGATGCTGGCGCAGAGCGCGAAGAGCGTCGACGAGGCGCTGGGGCGGCTGGGCCCGTGCGCGGTGGAGGAGAAGCTGGACGGCATCCGGATCCAGGTGCACCGCGACGGGCGGGCGGTGCACGTCTACACCAGGACGCTGGAGGAGATCACCGACCGGCTGCCCGAGGTGGTGGCCGCGGTGCTCGCACTGCCCGCGACGCGCGTGGTGCTGGACGGCGAGGTGATCGCGCTGGACGCCCGTGGCCGGCCGCGTCCGTTCCAGCAGATCGCGGGTCGGGTCGGCTCCCGGCTGGACGTCGCCGGCGCCACCGAGTCGGTGCCGCTCTCCCCCGCCTTCTTCGACCTGCTGACCCTGGACGACCGGGACCTGCTGGACCTGCCCGCCGAACGGCGGCACGCCGAGCTGGCCCGTCTGGTGCCGCAACCGCTGCGGGTGCGCCGACTGGTGGCGGCCGACCCGGCGGACCCGGCCACCCGGCAGGCGGCCGAGGCCTTCGCCGCCGCGGCGCTGGCCGGCGGGCAGGAGGGCGTGGTGGTCAAGGCGCTGGACGCCCCGTACACGGCGGGCCGGCGCCAGGCGTCCTGGCTCAAGGTGAAGCCGGTGCACACGCTGGACCTGGTGGTCCTGGCCGCCGAGTGGGGGCACGGGCGCCGGGCCGGGCGGCTGTCCAACCTGCACCTGGGCGCACGGCGGGCGGACGGTTCCTTCGCCATGCTCGGCAAGACCTTCAAGGGACTGACCGACGCGCTGCTCGACTGGCAGACCGAGCAGCTGGCCCGCCTCGCCGTGGAGCGACCGGCCTGGGGCGTGCGGGTGCGGCCCGAGCTGGTGGTGGAGATCGCCTTCGACGGGGTGCAGCGCTCGACCCGCTACCCCGAGGGGGTCACGCTGCGCTTCGCCCGGGTGCTGCGCTACCGCGAGGACAAGCCGGCCGCCGAGGCGGACACGGTCGAGGCGGTGCGGGCGCTGCTTCCGGAAGAAGTCTGAGGAATCCGGGCGCCCCGGAAATATCTGATTAGTCAGGTACTGTTCCCTCTGACGACAGGCCGTACCGAACCCCGCAAGGAGAGCCACCATGTCCAAGATCACCGTCTTCGGCGCCAACGGCACCATCGGCAGCCGCATCGTCCGCGAGGCACTGAACCGCGGCCACCAGGTCACCGCCGTGGTCCGCGACCCCGCCAAGATCACCGAGACGCACCCGTCGCTGACCGTCACCCAGGGCGACGTGCTCGACCCGGCCTCGGTCAGCGCCGTCGCCGCCGGCCAGGACGTGCTGGTCAGCGCTGTGGGCGGCGGGGACGGCCCGGGCCACCTGGCCACCATCGAGCCCTCCGCCAAGTCCCTGGTGGCCGGCCTGCGGGCACTGGGCGACGGCGCGCCGCGGCTGATCGCGGTCGGCGGCGCCGGCTCGCTGCGCACCCCCGACGGCAAGCAGGTCTGGGACAAGGAGGGGCTGCCGGAGTTCCTGCTGCAGATCATGCACGCGCACGGTGACGCGCTGGACTTCTACCGCACCGTCAGCGACGTGACCTGGACCAGCTTCAGCCCGGCCGGGACGATCGAGCCCGGCGAGCGGACCGGCGCCTACCGCACCGGCCTGGAGGACCTGCTGATCGGCGCGGACGGCACCAGCCGGATCTCCACCGAGGACTACGCCTTCGCACTGGTCGACGAGATCGAGCAGCCGGCGCACCTGGGCGAGCGCTTCACCGTCGGCTACTGAGACAGGCCGCTCGGGACGACCCCGGGGCGGGGCCGCCGGCCACCCACTGGACCAGCGGCCCCGCTCCGGCCACGATGGGGCACCGGTCGTCGCGGCCCGCGGCGGCCCGCCGGCCGGACCGTGACAGAGCGACCGGACCAGCAGACCGACAGGACCCCAGGGAGTGCCACCCGTGCCGGAGACCGCCCCGCAGCCCCGCACCGCCGCGCAGGTCGCCGCCGATCCGCGGATCCAGGCGATCGGCGTGCTCTTCAACACCTCCGCACTGATGGAACGGCTGCTGGGCGGCGCGATCCAGCGCGCGGCGGGGATCAGCCACTCGATGTTCGAGGTGCTGCTGATCCTGGCCGCCCACCCCGACGGCACCCCGATGAGCCGCCTCTCCGGCGGCCTGGTGCTCACCAGCGGCGGCGCCACCCGGCTGATCGACCGCATGGTGGAGGCCGGCCTGGTCACCAGGTCGCCCTCCCCCGCCGACCGGCGGGTCCAGCTGGTGACCATGACCCGCCAGGGCGAACGGACCCTGGTGACCGCCGCCGCGGCCCACACCCGCGAGGCCGAACGGCTGATGCACGGCGCCCTGTCGGCCGACGAGGCGAGCGGGCTGGTGACGGCGCTGGACCGGCTGGGCACCCACGCCCGCGCCGAGCTGCCGCCGCTGGGCTGACCCCGGCCGCTCACCGGTCCAGGCCGGGCGATCCACCGTCAGGGCGAGGTGCTGTCCGGGTGACCGTCCAGCCGTCCCGACCAGTGCGGCTCCACCGCCGCCCAGCCGCTGGCCCAGCGCTGCCCGCTGCGGCGCTCGATCACGTGCCGGCGCAGCCCGTAGGCGGCGAGCACGGCCGCGCTCGTCAGCAGCCACAGACCGGTGCCCGTGCCCACCGCCAGCAGGGCCAGGCTCAGGCGGGAGGGCGGCGGGTCGGTGAGGGCGCCGTCGTCGGTCACCCAGACCGGCACCGTGCCGCCCTGGAGGGCCGCCTGCGGCAGGTCGATCCGGGCAGTCACGGCGTACCCGGCCGGATAGTCCCAGGTCACGACCACCCCGTCACCGCCCTTGAAGCGGTGGCCGGGCGAGGTGGCGTCGGGGCGCACCGAACCGGTCACCACCGCCGCGATCCGGTGCAGGCGGGCGGTGCGGTCGGCGGCCCGGGCATCGGCGGCGAGCACGCCGCGGACGGCCGGCAGGGCGCCGAGCAGCAGCGCGGCCAGCAGGCCGAGGACGAGGAGCAGCAGCGCCCGGCTGCGGGCGCGGTCCAGCGGGCGACAGAGCGGGCCGAGGTCACCGCCCAGCGCGCAACGCAGGTGCTGCCAGGTCGCGTTGGGCATGCGCTGTCCGGACGGGACCCGCCGGTTCGGCGGCTCGCGCCGGTCCGGCTGGGGGTGGGTTCCAGGGTTGCGCCGCACGGTCATCCCTCCCCTCCCGTGCCGCACTGACAATCTGACGATAACTCAGCCAAGGGCCCCGACGGCAAGGGTCAGGACGGGGCGGATCCATGCGACCGCGGTGGGCGGACCATCAGTCGGTGCCGGCCGGACAGAGGCCGAAGGCGGCGCCCTGACGGTCGCCCAGCACGGCGATCCGCCGCCCGCCCGCCAGGTCCATCGGCCCCATCAGGGCCCGGCCGCCGAGCTCCTCGGCCCGCCGCACCGTGGCGTCCACCTCCGCCACCGCGAAGTAGGGCAGCCAGTGCGAGGGGACCTCGGGCGGAAACTCCTCGCCCAGCGCCGCCATGCCGCCGAAGTCCGCCCCGTCGATCCCCCACTGGCTGTAGCCCGTACCGGCGTTGAGGCTCCAGCCGAAGACCTCGCGGTAGAAGGCGGTGGCCGCCGGCACGTCGCGGGTGTGCAGCTCGACCCAGCCGAGCGAGACCGCCTCGTTGATCACCGCCGCCCCGGGGAAGGCCCGCGCCTGCCAGAGCGCGAAGACCGCGCCGGTGGGGTCGGCGGCCACCGCGAAGCGGCCCGCGTCGAAGACGTCCACCGGCTCCACCACCAGCCGCCCGCCCGCCCTGCTCACCGCCGCCACGGCGGCGTCGGTGTCGGGCACCGCGAACGAGACGCCCCAGGCGGTGGGCTGCCCGGGAGCGTAGAGCGGGCTGAGTGCGGCCACCGGCTGCTCGCCGCGCAGCAGCATGGTGTAGCCGCCGGCCTCCGGCCGCGGGTCGGTCTCGGCGCGCCAGTCGAAGAGCTCGCGGTAGAACTCCTTGGCGCCCTCCGGGTCGGCCGTGCCCAGCTCCACCCAGCACGGCCCGCCGGTGACCACTTTGTCGTACTTCACCCTGATTGCTCCCTCGGACAGGCCCTGGCCGGGACTCTAGCGGCCACCGTCCGACCCCGCCGGGCAGCGCGCCACGCCCGGACGATGGATTTCACCTCCCTCCGGCCCTTCCCCGGGCCCGGCGACCGGCCCGGTGGCCGGTCCGATGGCCGGTCCGGTGGCGCGGGTGATCCGGCCGCCGAGCTCGCGCAAATGGCTGACGAGCTCGGCCGGCTCCTCCACCTCGAAGTCGCAGCCGAGGGTGAGCAGCCGGAAGGCCAGCCACTCCAGCGTGTCCGCGCCGGAGCGCAGCCGGCAGCGCCGTTCGTCCAGCTCCTCCAGCTCGACCGGCGCCCCGCCGAGCCGGCGCGCCACCTCGGCCGCCGACAGCGGCAGCACCACCACCGCCCGGTAGGTCCGGGCCCGCTCGCGCAGCTTGCCCGCCACGTACGCCGCCGCGTCCGGCGCGGGCAGCTCGCGCGGCGGGCACCGCACCCCGGTCGGCTGTGCCGCCGTGATCCGGTCGACCCGGAAGATCCGCCAGTCGTCGCGGTCGTTGTCGAAGGCGACCAGGTACCAGCGGTGCCCCGTGGCGACCAGGCGGTGCGGCTCCACCTGGCGCCGGCTCTCGGCGCCGTCCGCGGCGCGGTAGGCGAAGCGCAGCCGCTGCGGCCCCGCCACCGCGCCGGCCAGCGCCGCGAGCAGCTCGGGGTCGATCGCCGGGCCGCCACCGGGCAGCGGGACGGTGGCCGCGTTGAGCGCGGTGACCCGGTGCCGCAGCCGGGTGGGGAGCACCTGGACCAGCTTGGCCAGCGCCCGCACCGAGGCCTCCTCTATCCCGCTGATCGCGCTGCCGGCCGCCGTCCGCAGCCCGACCGCGATGGCCACCGCCTCCTCGTCGTCCAGCAGCAGCGGCGGCATCGCCTTGCCGGCGGCCAGCCGGTAGCCGCCGACGGCGCCGAGGCTGGCCTGGACCGGGTAGCCCAGCTCGCGCAGCCGCTCCACGTCGCGCCGCACGGTGCGCGCGCTGACCCCGAGCCGTTCGGCCAGTTCGCTGCCCGGCCACTCGCGCGGGGTCTGCAGCAGGGAGAGCAGCTTGAGCAGGCGGGCTGGTGTGTCGGTCATGCCCCCAACGATGCCAGTCATCTGGGACAGGAACTGGCCTAGATGGCGTCTACCGTCCTTCCCGTCGACCCCCCACCCGCCAGGAAGGCACCCACCTGATGACCGGCACACCCCCGACCGCAGCCGACCAGTTGTCGGCCGTCCACGATCGGCGGCGCTGGATCGCGCTGGCGATCGTGATGATGGCCTCGTTCATGGACCTGGTCGACGTGACCATCGTCAACGTCGCGATCCCGAGCATCCAGGAGCACCTGGGCGCCTCGTTCAGCGCGATCCAGTGGGTGACCGCGGGGTACGCGCTGGCCTTCGCGGTGGGCCTGATCACCGGTGGGCGCCTGGGCGACATCTACGGCCGCAAGCGGGTCTTCCTGATCGGCATCGGCGGCTTCACCCTCGCCTCCGCGCTCTGCGGCCTGGCCGTCGACCCCGGGATGCTGGTGGCCACCCGGATCCTGCAGGGCGCGACCGCCGCGCTGATGGTGCCCCAGGTGCTGTCGATCATCCACACCAGCTTCCCGGCCCACGAGCGCGGCAAGGTCTTCGGGATGTTCGGCGCGATGGTGGGCCTGGGTGCGGTCAGCGGCCCGCTGCTCGGCGCACTGCTGACCGAGTGGAACCTGGGCGGGCTCGAATGGCGCCCGATCTTCCTGATCAACCTGCCGGTGGGCGTGGCCGGTCTGCTGCTGGGCCGGCGCTTCATCGACGAGTCGCGCTCGGCCCAGAGCCTGCGCCTGGACCTGGTGGGCATGGCGCTGGCCGCCCTCGGCCTGCTGATGCTGCTCTACCCGCTCACCCAGGGCCGGGAGTCCGGCTGGCCGCTGTGGGGCTTCGTCTCGATGGGCCTGAGCCTGCCGATGCTGGCGCTGTTCGTCCGCTACGAGCGGTTCAAGGCCCGCAAGGACGGCTCGCCGCTGGTCGAGCTGTCGCTCTTCAAGGTGCGCAGCTTCGCCGGCGGCATCGGGGTGCAGCTGGTCTTCGGGGTGACCTGCGGCATCTTCTTCCTGGTCTGGACGCTGTGGATGCAGATCGGCCTCGGCTGGAGCCCGCTGCGGGCCGGCACCACCGGGATCCCGTTCTCGATCGCGGTCTCGGCGGCGGCCGGGATCTCGGTCCAGCAGCTGGTGCCGCGCTTCGGCCGCAAGGTGCTGCAGACCGGCGCCCTGGTGATGGCCGGCGGCGTGCTGCTCTACCTCTGGGAGGCGCACCGCTACGGCACGGCGATCCACTCGTGGCAGATGGCGCTGCCGCTGGTGGTGATGGGCCTGGGGATGGGGCTGATCGTCGCGCCGCTGACCGACGCCGTGCTCGCCGACGTGCCGCGCGAGCACGCCGGCTCCGCCTCCGGCCTGGTCAACACCACCCAGCAGCTGGGCAACGCGCTCGGGCTGGGCCTGGTCTCGGTGGCCTTCTTCGGCGTGGTGGACGGATCGGCGCCCGGGCGGACGGTGGGCGCCGTCTTCACCCAGGCCTTCAGCCACTCGCTCTGGTGGCTGGTCGGCTGCCTGCTGGCGGTCTTCCTGCTGATGTTCGCGCTGCCGAACCGCAGGCCGGCCACGGCCGAGCCGGTCGAGGCGAGCGAGGCCGCAGCCGATCGCGAGCCGCTGCCGGTCGGCTGACCGCCGCCCGCGGCAGCCGGCCGCGAACCACGCCGGGCCACCAAGCCGCGCCGGGCCGCTGACCAGCCGTCAGCGACCCGGCGCGGTGGCGTGCGGCCTGGCGCGGCGGCGTGCGGCCCGCTGCGGGCCCCGGTCTCAGCCCAGCCGCACCGGCGCGGGCCAGGACCAGGGCAGGCGCGATCCGTGCACCGCGTGCTCCGGACCGGCCAGCAGGTCGCTCGCGGGCACCACCAGCACCGCGCAGTGCGCGTGCGCGTGGCAGTGCCGGGCCACCGAGCCGTGCCGCAGCCGGGCCACCCGGCCCGGGCGGCCCGCTCCCACCACCAGCAGGTCGTCCGGCCGGTCGGCCGCCGCCACCAGCGCCGCGCCGGCCTCCGCCCGCACCACCCGTGGCCGCAGCAGCAGCCCGGCGGGGTAGCCGCCGAAGGCCTGCTCGAAGATCACGTCCAGTCGGCGCCGCGCCGCGTGCTCGATCTCGGACAGCGGGCGCAGCGGGTCGTCCGTGGGCAGCCAGGCGGCCACCGGCACCAGTTCCGCATCCCGGTGCACGGCCTCCCAGGCCGCGCGATGGACGGCCGCCAGCGAGCTCACCGAGCCGCTGACCCCGACGATGACCCGTCCCTGGTCAACCATGGCGACCGCTTCCTCTCCGCGGGCCGGCCCTGTGCGCCGACCGCATTCGGCGCACCCGGGACCCGGCTCCCCATCCATTGGAGCCCCAGGACCCCGCTCGGGCACCGCCCCTTGACGCGCGCCCTACGCCGCGGGTCCGCTCCTTGACGGTTCCCGTACGTCCGAGGACGCCGCGCGGTGCAGGAGCAGCAGCGCGGCGTCGTCCTCGGCGTCCAGCCGCTCGCCGAGGGTGTCGCGCACGTGGTCGGCGAGCGCGGGCAGCGCCGCCGGTCCGCTCCCGAACACCTGGGCCAGCCGGGCCAGTCCGACCTCCAGGTCCTCGCCGGGCCGCTCGACCAGGCCGTCGGTGTAGAGCACCATGGTGTCGCCGGGGGCGAGCCGGAAGTCGGTGTGCGGGTAGCCGGCCGGGGCCCAGTCGACGGGCAGGCCCAGCGGCAGCCCGGTGGCCACCTCGATCCGGGTCACCGTGCCGTCGGCGTGCCGCACCAGCGGCGGCAGGTGCCCCGCGTTGGCCGCCCGCACCCAGCCGGTGGCGAGCGCGACCTGGGCGTACAGGCAGGTGGCGAACCGGTCGGCGTGCAGCTCCGCGAGGAACGACGAGGCCCGCGCCAGCACGGCGCCGCTGCTGTGCCCCTCGGCGGCGTAGGCGGTCATCGCGATCCGCAGCTGCCCCATGATCGCGGCCGCCTCGGTGTCGTGGCCCTGCACGTCGCCGATCGCCACCCCGACCACGTCCTCGGCCAGCGCCACCGCGTCGTACCAGTCCCCGCCGATCCAGATGCCCTCGCGCGCGGTGCGGTAGCGCACCGTCAGCGCGCCGCCGACCAGCACCGGCAGGCGGCGCGGCAGCATCGCGTTCTGCAGACCGGCGGCGATCTCCCGGGACTGGTCGACCAGCATGGCCCGTTGCAGCGACTGCGCGATCGCGCTGGCCAGCGTGGTGAGCAGGGTCCGGTCCTGGCTGCTGAAGCTGCGCTTGCCCTCGTAGACCAGGGCGAGTGCGCCGATCGGGCGACCCTGGGCGGTCAGCGGCAGGAACGCGGCGGCGGTGGCCAGGCTGTCGGTCAGCTGGTCGGCCAGGTCCGGGTAGCGGCGCACGAAGGCGTCGCGCGAGGTGAAGAAGGCGGCCTCTCCGGTGCGCACCACGTCGTTGAGCGGCCGGGGCTCGGTCAGCCGGGCCCGGTGCAGCTCGCGCAGCCGCACGTTCACCCCGCCCACCGCGCCGACCAGCCTGATCCGGCCCTGGTCCACCACGCCGAGGGTGATCCCCTGCGCGCCGAGCCGGCGCATGCTCTGGTCCCCCGTCAGCACGGTCACCACGTCCTCCACGCTGAAGGCCTCGCCGAGCGCCCGGGCCACCTCGCGCAACGCCTCCTCCTGGCGCTGGCGGTCGTCCTCGGCCATCAGGCGCAGCGCCGAGTGGGCCAGCTCCTGGGTGGCGTCGCGGACCACCCCCACCACCCGCAGGCCCGGATCGCGGATCGCCTGCCCCTGGGTGTGGGCCCAGTGCACCGAACCGTCGCGGTGGCGGACCCGGAAGTAGCTGCTGTACGAGTCGGTGCGCCCGGTACGGATCTCCTGCACCAGGGTGACCAGCCGCAGCACCTCCTCCACCGGGATCCGCCGGGACAGGCCGGCCACCATGCCGCTGTACTCCTCGGGCCGCAGGTCGAAGACGGCAAGGCCGCCCTCGTCCAGGGTGAAGCGGCCGGTGTCGGGGTCCCACTCGAAGCAGCCGAGCCCGGTGGCGGCGATCGCCTCCACCGGGTCGACGTGCGGGTGCGGTCGTTCGGTCATCGTCTGCCAGCCTTTCCCGGCAGCTGAGGCACCGCCACCGGGAGGCCGCCGGGCGGCCGGTACGGCAGGATCGAGGAGTGACGACGACACCTCAGGACGGCGGGCTGCGGCTGAACACCCGCCAGGGCCGCTGGGTGGTGCTGGCTGCGGCGCTCGGCTCGGGCATGGCGATGCTGGACGGCACCGTGGTGAACGTGGCGCTGCCGACCATCGGCCGCGACCTCGGCGCGAACCTGGCCGCGCTGCAGTGGACGGTCAACGCCTACCTGCTGACGCTGGCCGGCCTGATCCTGCTCGGCGGGGCGCTCGGCGACCGCTACGGGCGCCGACGGGTCTTCGTGATCGGCGTCTGCTGGTTCGCCGGCGCCTCCGGGCTGTGCGCGGTGGCCCCCGACGTCGACGTGCTGATCGCCGCCCGCGCGCTGCAGGGGATCGGCGGCGCGCTGCTGACGCCCGGTTCGCTCGCGCTGCTGCAGGCCACCTTCCACCCGGACGACCGCTCGGCGGCGGTCGGCGCCTGGTCGGGCCTGGGCGGAGTGGCCACCGCGGTGGGCCCCTTCCTCGGCGGCTGGCTGGTGAGCGGCCCGGGCTGGCGCTGGATCTTCGTGATCAACCTGCCGATCGCCGTCGTGGTGGCCGTGCTGACCCTGCGCCACGTGCCGGAGAGCCGCGACGAGCAGGCCTCCGGCCGCTTCGACGTGCCCGGCGCGGTGCTCGCCGCACTCGCCCTGGGCGGGGTCACCTACGCACTGACGGCGGCGGCGGGCGCGGTGACGCCGGCGGTCTGGCTGGCGGCCTGCGCCGGTGTGCTGCTGGGCGTCGCCTTCGTGGTCGTCGAGCGGCGCAGTCCGCGGCCGATGCTGCCGCTGGAGCTGTTCGAATCACGGCTGTTCAGCGTGATCAACGTGCTGACCCTCGCGGTCTACGGCGCACTGAGCGGGGTGTTCTTCTTCCTGCAGGTCCAGCTGCAGACGGTGTCCGGCTTCACGCCGCTGGTCTCCGGGGTGGCCTTCGCGCCGGTCACGCTGCTGATGCTGCTCTTCTCCGCCCGGGCGGGCCGGCTGGCGGGCCGGATCGGACCCCGGGTGCCGCTGACCCTGGGGCCGCTGATCAGCGCGGGCGGCGTGCTGCTGATGCTGCGGATCGGCCGGCACGCCTCGTACTGGACGGACGTGCTGCCGGCCGCCGTGGTCTTCGGGACCGGGCTGACCCTGCTGGTGGCGCCGCTGACCTCGACGGTGCTGGCGGCGGTGGAGGTGCGCAGGGCCGGTATCGCCAGTGGGGTGAACAACGCGGCGGCGCGGGCCGCGGGCCTGCTGGCGGTGGCGGCGCTGCCCCTGCTGACCGGCCTGAGCGGGGACGAGTACCAGGTGCCGGAGGCGGTGGACTCGGCGTTCCGCACCGCCGTGCTGATCTGCGCCGGCCTGCTCGCGGGCGCGGGCCTGCTGGCGCTGGCCACCGTGCCGGGGCGCACCCCGGCCGCGCCGGAGGTCACGACCGAGCCGGACAGCACCTGGTACTGCTCCACCACGGCCCCGCCGGTGGACCCGGGCCACGAGTGCCCCGGGTCCACCGGCTGACGGCTGCCTACAGGATGTCGCCGGGCGCGTACTTGGCGGCGGCCGGGTAGCGGTCGGCCACGACCTCGATCCGGCGCACCATCTCGGCCACCTGGGCCCCGGCGGCGCCGGTGAAGGAGAGCCGGTCGGCCAGCAGTGCGTCCAGCGCGGCCCGGTCCAGCGGGATCCGCTCGTCGGCGGCGAGCCGGTCGAGCAGCTCGTTCTCCCGCGCACCGGCCCGCATCGCCAGGGCGGAGGCGACCGCGTGCTCCTTGATCACCTCGTGGCCGACCTCGCGGCCCACGCCCGCGCGCACCGCGCCCATCAGCACCTTGGTGGTGGCCAGGAACGGCAGGTAGCGGTCCAGCTCGGCCTCGATCACGGCCGGGAAGGCGCCGAACTCGTCCAGCACCGTCAGGAAGGTCTCCAGCAGGCCGTCGAAGGCGAAGAACGCGTCCGGCAGGGCCACCCGGCGCACCACCGAGCAGGAGACGTCGCCCTCGTTCCACTGGTCGCCGCCGAGCTCGGCGGTCATCGAGGCGTAGCCGCGCAGGATCACGGCCAGGCCGTTGACCCGCTCGCAGGAGCGGGTGTTCATCTTGTGCGGCATCGCCGAGGAGCCGACCTGGCCCTCCTTGAAGCCCTCGGTCACCAGCTCGTGCCCGGCCATCAGACGGATCGTCTTGGCCAGGCTGGAGGGGCCGGCGGCCAGCTGGACCAGCGCGCTGAGCACCTCGAAGTCCAGCGAGCGCGGGTAGACCTGGCCGACGCTGGTCAGCACGTTGTCGAAGCCGAGGTGGCCGGCCACCCGCAGCTCCAGCTCGGCCAGCTTGGCCTCGTCGCCGCCCAACAGGTCGAGCATGTCCTGCGCGGTGCCGACCGGGCCCTTGATCCCGCGCAGCGGGTAGCGGGCGATCAGCTCCTCCAGCCGGACGAAGGCGACCAGCACCTCGTCGGCCACGGTGGCGAACCGCTTGCCGAGCGTGGTGGCCTGGGCCGCCACGTTGTGCGAGCGGCCGGCGATCACCAGCTCGGAGTGCTGGGCGGCGAGGCGGCCCAGGCGGACCAGCACGGCGACCACGCGGTCGCGCACGTGCTCCAGCGACTGACGGATCTGCAGCTGCTCGACGTTCTCGGTCAGGTCCCGGGAGGTCATCCCCTTGTGGATCTGCTCGTGGCCCGCGAGCTCGCTGAACTCCTCGATCCGGGCCTTCACGTCATGCCGGGTGACCCGCTCGCGGGCGGCGATCGAGGCCAGATCGACGTTGTCGACGACCCGCTCGTAGTCGGCGACGGCGGTCTCGGGCACATCGATGCCCAGATCCCGCTGGGCCTTGAGGACGGCGAGCCACAGGTGGCGTTCGAGGACCACCTTGTGCTCGGGGGACCACAGCTGGGCCAAGGTCGCCGAAGCGTACCGGGCGGCCAGGACATTGGGGATCTGGGGCTTGGCGCTCACGCTTCGCAAGCCTAACAGTGGAGGTCAGCGCGGCCGGACGACGGGGCGGCGGCAGCGGGTGCGACCGCCCGGCGCCCGGCAGCCGTCGGGGCGCTCAGCTCGCCAGCAGCGGCAGCAGCTGCTCGCACATGCCCAGCAGCCCGGCCCGCTGCTCGGCGCTGAGCGAGTCCAGCGCACGGTGCGCCCGGGTCATGTCGGCGCGGATCTTGAGCAGGGTCTCGCGACCCGCCTCGGTGATGGTCACGATCTTCACCCGGCGGTCGGTGGCGGCCGCCTCGCGGCGGGCCAGGCCCAGCGACTCCAGGCGGTCCACGATCCCGGTGACGTTGGAGGCGTCGCAGCCCAGGCGGCCGGCCAGGGCGCGCATCGGCACCGGCTCCAGCACCACGCCGAGCGCCTTGGCCTGGGAGGAGCTGAGCCCGTGCCGGCCCGCCGCGCCGGCGAAGTCCTGGAAGTAGGCGGCGCTCACGGCTGCCACCGCCTCCATCAGGGCGGCGGTGGTGACAGGTGATGCGGCGGTCGTCATGGGCACTATGAGATCACAGGAGGCATAAAAGTTTCATTCGCTTGAGCTTTGAGTTGCTCAAGCGACGCGCCGCCCCCGCCGGCGGACCCGCTCACGCGACCAGCTGCTCGAACAGCCGTGCCAGCTCCTGCTCCGCGTCGCCGGTCAGACCGGTGTGCACCGGGCCGGGCTGGACGACGGCGCTGCGCGGCGCGGTGAGCCAGCGGAACCGCTGCCCGGGGGTGTCCCCGGCCGCCGGCCCCGCCGCCGGACCACCGGCGCAGACGCCCTCGATCCCGCGCAGTGCCCGCGCCAGCCCGGCCAGGTCGACCGCCGGATCCAGCGCCAGCAGCTTCGCCTCGGGCAGCAGGGTACGGGCCAGCAGCCGCTCCTGACCGCGGCAGTAGAGGAGCACCCCGAGGTTGACGCACTCGCCGCGCTCCACCCGGGGCACGGCGCGGACCACCGCGTACTCGTAGTCGTGATACGCCACGTCATGGCGGTCCATCAGGCACTCACCTCCGTCAGCACGGGCAACCAGTCGCGCGGCCCGGCCAGCCGCGCCGACAACTGGGCGATGTAGGCGGCCCGGACGGCCTCCGGGTCCGCGAAGCCGGGCTCGTCGAGCAGGAACTCCACCGGGACCGCCGCCACCGCGCGGGCCAGCAGCTCGGGGGTGGCCGCGGCGGCGAGCGCACCGTCCGCCGCCGCCAGTGCGCCCGGGCCGGTGCAGAACCGGCGCAGCGCGTGGTCGCCGGCGTCGTACGGGCGCCGGGTCCAGCCGGCCGCGCCGGGCCAGTGGTGGTGGAAGATCAGGCTGGCGCCGTGGTCGATCAGGTGCAGCCGCCCCTGGGCCACCAGCAGGTTCGGGTTGCGCCAGGACCGGTCGACGTTGCCGATCAGCGCGTCGAACCAGAGCACCCGGGCGGCCTGGTCCGCGTCCACCTCGAAGCAGAGCGGGTCGAAGTTCAGCGCACCGCTGACGAAGGCCAGGCCCACGTTCACCCCGCCGCTGGCCCGCATCTGCTCCTGGATCTGCTGCTCCGGCTCGCTGCGGGCGAGCACCGGGTCGAGGTCGACCCGGACCAGCTCCGGCACCGGCAGCCCGAGCCCGCGCGCCAGCTCACCGGCCAGCACCTCGGCCACCAGCGCCTTGCGCCCCTGTGCCGCGCCACTCCACTTCAGCGCGTACAGCCGGTGGTCGTCGGCCTCCACCAGGCCCGGCATCGAGCCGCCTTCTCGCAGTGGCGTCACATAGCGGACCGCCGTCACCTCACGAAGCACGCGCCAACCCTACCCATCCGACCGGTTGCGGTGGCGCGCCCCCATGGGCCGTGCGAGGGTGGCCAGGATGTGGCGCCCCGTCACCCGGGCCCCACCGGAACCTTCGCCCCGAAGGGGCCTAGCGAAGGAAGTCAGATGGAACGTCCTCGGATCCTGGTGGTGGGCGGCGGCTTCGCCGGACTGGAGTGCGCCCGTCGGCTGGAGCGCAAGCTCGCCGCGACGGAGGCCCGGATCACCCTCGTCGCACCGTTCAGCTATCAGCTCTACCTGCCCCTGCTGCCGCACGTGGCCGCCGGCGTGCTCACCCCGTCGTCGGTCGCGGTCTCGCTGCGCCGCTCGCTGCACCGCACCGACATCATCCCGGGCGGCGCCATCGGGGTGGACCCGCAGGCCAAGGTCTGCATCATCCGGAAGATCACCGACGAGGTGATCACCGAGCCCTACGACTACCTGGTGCTGGCCCCCGGCAGCGTCACCCGCACCTTCGACATCCCGGGCCTGACCGACCACGCGCGCGGCATGAAGACCCTCGCCGAGGCCGCCTACGTGCGCGACCACGTGATCTCCCAGCTCGACCTGGCCGCGGCCACCCTGGACCAGGAGGAGCGCGCCTCCCGGCTGCAGTTCGTGGTGGTCGGCGGCGGCTACGCCGGCACCGAGACCGCCGCCTGCCTGCAGCGGCTGACCACCGCGGCGCTGAACCGCTACCCGCGGCTGGACCCGCAGCTGATCAAGTGGCACCTGATCGACATCGCGCCCAAGCTGATGCCCGAACTGGGCGAGCACCTGGGCAACCGGGCGATGAAGGTGCTGCGCGAGCGCGGCGTCGAGGTCTCGCTCGGGGTCTCGGTGGCCGAGGTCGGCGACACCACCGTGACCTTCACCGACGGCCGGGTGATCCCCTCGCGCACCCTGATCTGGACCGCCGGGGTGGCCGCCAGTCCGCTGATCGGCACGCTGGACGCGGAGACGGTGCGCGGACGGATCGCGGTGACCGCCGAGCTGCGGGTGCCGCAGTTCGAGGGCGTCTTCGCGCTCGGCGACGCGGCGGCGGTGCCCGACCTGGCCAAGGGCGACGGCGCGGTCTGCCCGCCCACCGCCCAGCACTCGGCCCGCCAGGGCCGCCGGGCCGCCGACAACCTGGTCGCCGCGCTGCGCAACCAGCCCCTGGAGCCCTACTACCACAAGGACCTGGGCCTGGTGGTCGACCTGGGCGGCAAGGACGCGGTCTCCAAGCCGCTCGGGGTGGAGATGACCGGCGTGCCGGCCCAACTGGTGGCCCGCGGCTACCACCTGATGGCGATGCGGACCAACGTGGCGAAGTTCCGGGTGGGCGCCAGCTGGCTGCTGAACGCCACCGCCGGGGACGACTTCGTGCGGCTGGGCTTCCTCTCCCGCCGGCCCGCCACGTTGCGCGACTTCGAGTACACCGACGCCTATCTGAGCAAGGAACAGATCCGCGAGCACACCCAGGCGCTGCACGCCAAGCACTGACGCGCCGCACCCGGACGCCGCCGCCGGCCCTCCCCGGGCCGGCGGCGGCGTGCTGCGTGCTGCGCGCGAGGGCTCAGGAGCCGGTCAGGTACATCCCCGAGGCGTCCTGGCCCGGCGTGTTGCGGCAGGCGGCATTGCCGCTCCCCTGCGCCCAGAGCAGCGACAGGCAGCGGCCGAGCGCGAGCTGGGCGTAGTAGTCGGGGTGCATCGACTCCTGGGTGGTGCCCTGGCTGGCACTGGTGAGGCCGGAGTCGACGAAGCGGGCCCACTCGCTGGTGGTCGCCGAGGGCGGGCTGTCCGCGGTGGCCTGCTGGGTGGCGGTGGAGCACACCTCACGGCCCTGGAGCAGGTCGCGCAGGTCCAGGAACTGCACGCCCTTGGCGGCGGCCACCGCCGCCAGCTGGTCGGAGACCTCGGGAACCATGGTGTCCCTGGCCCAGTCCGAGTCGGCGTTCCAGAACGGGCAGCCACCGGTGGAGGCGCGGGACCAGCCGCTCTCCGAGTAGCGGTTCTCGGCTGCGCGCGGGATCGGCGAGGGGTAGGACTGCAGCACGATCCGGTAGGAGCCGGCGGCGTAGCCGTCACCGGTCATCACCGCGCGGATGTCGTCGATCGCCTTGCCGACCCCGGCCATCGCGGCGGGCATCTTCGCCTCGATCGCGGACTGCTGGCTGTCCGCGCAGGTCGAGTCCCAGATCAGGTAGTCCTCGGCGCAGGTGCTGATGACGTCCGAGAAGCCGAGGTCGTTGCCGCCGATCGACAGCGTGATCAGCTTGACGTCGTTGCGGGCGGCCACGGTGGCCAGCTGGTCGGCCTGCGGGGCCTCGCCCTTGAGGCTCTGGCCGCCGTCCGCGGCCCGCAGGACGTTGGCGCTGGTGGCGCCCGAGCAGGCCAGGTTGATGCTCTGCTGGGCGATCCCGGCGGCGCTGTCGGCCTCGGCCACGTCGGAGCGGTCGCACCCGCTGGCGTAGGTCGAGCCGTAGACCGTGCTCGGGTCGGCGGTGCTGCCGTTCCAGGCCCGGTCGGTGCCGTCGTAGCCGCCGGAGGTGGCGTCGCTGTTGCCCATCCAGCGGCCGGCCTCCCCGGAGATGTAGCTGTCGCCGAGCGTGACCACGGCGGTGGGGCCGGCGACGGCGTGCGCCGGGGCGGCCAGCGTGAGCAGGCCGGTGGCGGTGAGCGGGAGGGCGAGCAGGGCGGCCAGCGGCCGGGTGGCCCTGCGGGTGCGCGTGGTTCTGGTCCAGCTTTCGGGCACGGCGGAACTCCTGCGTACGGCGGCTGCCCGAGGTGGGGTCGGGCGCCGCTGCGGGTGAGGGTGGGCCGCCGGCCGGTGGCGTGAGGAATCTGGCATGCCCGCGCCGGTTACCGCTAGGTAGCTGCACCATCTTTTCCGACGTGTTACCCGCGAGTTCAGACTCCGCGGCCCAGGTGCGCCCGCTGTTCAGATCTGCCGGGCACCCGCCTCCGTGCGGCCCAGGACCGCCGCGAGATCGGCGGCCAGCCGCGGCGCCTCGGCCGGATCCAGCCGGGCGACGGTGATCCGGATCCCGGGCGGCGACTGCACCCGGAACGCCGCCCCGGGCGTGACCGCCCAGTTCCGCTGCAGCAGGCCGACCACGACCGCGGTCTCCTCCGGCACCGCGACCCAGACGTTGATCCCGCTGGCGCCGTGCGCGGCGATGCCGTGCCCGGCCAGCGCCGCGAGCAGCGCCTGGCGGCGCTCGCCGTACGCCTGCGCGACGCCGGCCGGCCCCGCGCCGTGGGTGCGCCACAGCTCGGCCACCGCGCGCTGGAGCAGGTGGCTGACCCAGCCGGTGTCCAGCCGCTGGCGGCCCAGCAGCCGTCCGACGGTGTCCTGGTCCCCCATCAGCACGGCCAGCCGCAGGTCCGGGCCGAACGCCTTGGCGGCGGAGCGGACCACCACCCAGCGCGAGCAGATCGGCCGCCGGTCCGGCCCGCAGACCAGGGTGGCAAAGGGCAGGTCGGTGATGCCGTGCCCGTGGTCGTCCTCCAGCAGCAGCACCTCGGGGTGCCCGGCGAGCACCGCGCGCAGCGCGGCGGCGCGGGCGGTGCTGACGGCGGCCCCGGTCGGGTTCTGCGCCCGGCTGGTGACGACCAGCGCGCGGGCACCGGCCGCGAGCGCCGCGGCCACCGACTCGGGCAGCGGGCCCTGGTCGTCCAGGGCGACCGGCAGGGTGCGCAGGCCGTGGGCGGGCAGCAGGTCGAGCAGGCTGCCCCAGCCCGGGTCCTCCACCGCGACCAGGTCGCCGGGCCGCAGGCAGGCGGCGAGCACCCGGTCGATCGCGTCCAGCGCACCCGCGGTGACCGCGAAGGCGGCTCCGGGCACCCCGTCGGCCAGGAAGCCCGCCGTGGCGAGCTCGACCAGGTCGGGATCGGCGGCGGGGTGGCCGTAGAGCACCGGGGCCCGCTCGGCCGCGGCGGCGGCCACCGCGAGCGCCGGGCCGAGGTCGGGCAGCAGGCGCGGGTCGGGGTTGCCGGCCGTCAGGTTCCGGGTGCCGGACGGGACGTCCACCCGCACCTGGTCGCGGTAGCTGGTGACCGGGCGGGGGCGGATCCGGCTGCCCCGACGCCCGGCGGTCTCGATCACCCCGCGGTCGCGCAGCAGGCGGTAGGCCGCGGCCACCGTGTTGGGGTTGACGCCCAGTTCCTCGGCCAGCTCGCGCAGCGGGGGCAGCCCCTGGCCCGGCTCCAGCTCGCCGGAGCCGACCGCGCGCTCGACGTCGGCCGCGATCTCCGTGGCGCGTCGTCCTTGAATCCGATAGTCTCCTAGCACAAAGACAATTATGCACTAGTACATAGGGGGCTGTCATGTCGGACCCGCAGGCGCGGCGGACCGATCGGAGCGAGGAGCAGGGCGAGGAGACGGGCACCTCCTACGCGCGCACCACGCGGACCACACCCACCCGCTACAAGGACCGGGCCAGCTGGGAGCGGGCCGAGATCCACGCCGTGCTGGACACCGCCTGGGTCTGCCACCTGGGCTTCGTCGCGGCCGGCGGTCCGGTCGTGCTGCCCACGATCTTCGCCCGGGTGGACGACCGGCTCTACATCCACGGCTCCACCGGCAGCCGCCCGCTGCGCGCCGCCGGCGGCGAGGGCGGGCTGCCGGTCTGCGTCACGGTCACCCAGCTGGACGCCCTGGTGCTGACCAAGTCCGCCTTCAACCACTCCGTGAACTTCCGCTCGGTGGTCGCCCACGGCATCGCCGAGCAGGTCACCGACCCCGAGGAGCTGACGCTGGCGCTGGACGCGCTGGTCGACCACGCGATCCCGGGGCGCTCCAAGGACTGCCGGCCCGCCAACCCCAAGGAGCTGGCCAAGACGGCGGTGATCCGCCTGGTGCTCGACGAGGTCTCGGCCAAGAGCCGCGCGGACGGCGCCCACGACGATCCGGAGGACATGGACCTGCCGTACTGGTCGGGCGTCGTGCCCGTCAGCACCGTCTACGGCACGCCCGTGCCGCTCCCGGGCACCGAGCCCGAACTGCCCGGCTACCTGCGCGACTTCCAGCCGCCCGGTGCGCCGTGCTGATCCGCTCCTGGGACCGGGGCGAGCCGGCCGAGTGGCGCCAGTGGCTGGCCGGGCGCGACTTCGGCGTGCTGGCGGCCAACGGCACGGGCGGGAGCGGCCCGGTGCTGGTGCCCACCCACTTCGTGCTGGACGCCGACCGGGGCGAGATCGTGCTGCACCTGGGCAAGCCCAACCCGCTCTTCGCGGCGATCGAGGCCGACCCGCAGGTGACCCTCGCGGTGACCGACGACTACGCCTTCGTGCCCGGCTACTGGCGGCCCAGTCAGGTGCCCACCAGCTACTACGCCTCGGTGCAGTTCGACTGCCTGGCCGAGCCGGTGGACGACGCGGCGGGCAAGGCCGCGATCCTCAACCAGCAGCTGGCGCACTTCCAGCCGGAGACCCCGCAGGTCCGGGTGGTCCCGGGCGCCGAGCCCTACGGGCCGCAGCTGTCGGGCATCCGCGCGCTGCGGCTGACGGTGCGCCAGGTGCGGGCGAAGTTCAAGTACGACGACAAGGTGCCGGCCGAGCAGCAGGCGGCGATGGCCGAGCGGCTCGCCGAGCGCGCCGGCCCCGGGGACGCAGGGGCCCGGGCGCAGCTGCTGCGGCGCAACGCGCAGCGGGGCGGCTGCCCGCTCGGACCGCCGTAGGGCTGACATACCGGGCTCGTTGCGGGGCAGACGGGCGCTCAGCTGATCTGATGGAACGGATCGCCTCCGCCCACCCCCGGGAGCCCGCCCTGTCCAGGACCGCCTCGGCCCACCCCTCCCCCGAGCTCGCCCCGCTGGGCCATGTCGTCTTCATCTCGGCGGCGGCCGCCATGGGCGGCTTCCTGTTCGGCTACGACAGCGCGGTCATCAACGGCGCGGTCACCGGCATCCAGAAGCACTTCCGGGTGGGCAGCGGCGAGACCGCCTTCGTGGTGGCCATCGCCCTGCTCGGCTCGGCAGCCGGCGCGGTCGCGGCCGGCTGGCTGGCCGACCACTTCGGCCGGGTGCGGACCATGGTGCTGGCCGCCGTGCTCTTCGCGGTCAGCGGCGTCGGCTCGATGTTCCCGCCGAGCATCCAGGTGCTGGCCACCTGGCGGGTGCTGGGCGGCATCGCGATCGGCCTCGCCTCGGTGATCGCGCCCACCTACATCGCCGAGGTGGCGCCCCCGGCCTACCGGGGCCGGCTGGCCTCCTTCCAGCAGATGGCGATCGTGCTCGGCATCACCATCTCCCAACTGGCCAACTACGCGCTCAACTCGGCGGCCGGCGGGGAGTCCACCGGCCACCTGGCCGGGATCCAGGCCTGGCAGTGGATGCTCGGCGTGGAGACGGTGCCGGCGCTGGTCTACGGGCTGATGGCGCTCAGCATCCCCGAGTCGCCGCGTCACCTGATCGCCACCGGGCGGGAGGAGAAGGCCCGTCAGGTGCTGCGCGAGGTCGAGGGGCCCGGGGCGGACCTGGACCAGCGGACGGCGGAGATCCGCGCGGTGCTGCGCAGCGAGCACAAGCCCCGGCTCACGGACCTGACCGGCGGGCGCCTCGGCCTGCTGCCGATCGTCTGGGTGGGCATCGGTGCCTCGGTCTTCCAGCAGTTCGTCGGCATCAACGTGATCTTCTACTACTCCTCGCTGCTCTGGCAGTCTGTCGGGATCAACGAGAGCAACTCGCTGCTGATCAGCCTCTCCACCTCGATCGTCAACGTCATCGGCACGGTGATCGCGATGCTGCTGGTGGACCGGATCGGCCGCAAGCCGCTGGCGCTGGCCGGCTCGATCGGCATGGCGGCCTCGCTGGGCACCGCCGCCTGGGCCTTCTCCTACCGCCACGGCACCGGCACCAGCGCCACCCTGCCGAGCGCGCAGGGCACCGTGGCACTGGTCGCCGCCCACGTCTTCGTGCTCTGCTTCGCCTTCTCCTGGGGCGTGGTGGTCTGGGTGCTGCTCGGCGAGATGTTCCCGAACAGGATCCGCGCGCTGGCCCTCTCGGTGGCCGCCTCGGCCCAGTGGATCGCCAACTGGGCGATCACCGTCAGCTTCCCCGACCTGGCGGACTGGAACCTGTCGGCCACCTACGTGATCTACGCCTGCTTCGCGCTGCTCTCCATCCCGTTCGTGGCCTTCTGCATCAAGGAGACCCGCGGAAAGACGCTGGAGGAGATGGGCTGACGCCCCACCGGTGGCGCGCGACACGCCGATCATGGGCCGGGAACTGACTGCCGCTCGGCTCCCGGCCCGCATACCATCATCCCCGCGGGCCGCCCGGCCCGGTCCGCGGCTCACCAGGAGATGCCCGATGGCCGACCCCACCTCTGGAGCGCAGAACGTCACCTTCCCCAGCAACGGGGACCAGGCGCACGGCTACCTCGCGCTGCCACCCGCCGGGCGCGGGCCCGGGCTGCTGGTGGTCCAGGAGTGGTGGGGGCTGACCACCCACATGACCTCGATGGTCGACCGGTTCGCCGCCGAGGGCTTCCTGGCGCTGGCCCCTGACCTGTACGGCGGCGCCACCACCCACGACCGCGCCGAGGCCGCCGAGCTGCTCGCCGCCCTCCCGGCCGAGCGCGCCGCGCAGGACCTGCGCGGCGCCGTCGACTTCCTGCTCGAACACCCCGCCCTGGTCGGCGACGCGGTCGCCGTGGTCGGCTTCTGCATGGGCGGCGGCTTCGCGCTGCGCCTGGCCGCGCAGGAGGGTGACAAGGTGGCCGCCGTGGTCCCGTTCTACGGCCTGCCACGCGAGCAGGGCTACGACTACCGGGGCCTGACCGCCCACGTCCTGGGCCACTTCGCCGAGTACGACAAGGGACTGCCCACCGAGGCGGTCGACGAGGCCGCCATCCTGATCGGCGAGGCCACCGACCGCCGCCCCGAGATCCACTTCTACCCGGCCGGCCACGCCTTCATGAACGACGAGAACCTGCTGGGCACCTACGACCCCCTGCAGGCCAAGGTCGCCTGGCGCCGCACCCTCAGCTTCCTCCGCGGCCACCTGGGCTGAGGGCTTCGAAGGCGGGGTAGCCGGGCAGCGTGGGAGCGCTCCAGCCCGACGCCACGGTCGTCAGGAGCCGCTCCATCGTCCCGCTCAGCGCCGGCAGTCCGGGCAGCGCCGCCGCCTTCGCCCAGCGGTGGCCCAGCAGCTGGCGCCGGGTGGGCACCGGGCGCCGGGTGCGGTGCATCGGAGCGTCCTCGGGCAGGGCGCGCGGCAGCAGGCCGACCGTCAGGTCCACCGTCCACACCGCGACCGCCTCGGTCATGCCCTGCTCCCAGCACGCGTCCTCGGCCAGCTCGGGCCAGCTCGCCACCACCTCGGCGCGGAAGGTGCGCTCGACCTCGTCCGCCAGCGCCGCCGGCGGCTCGAAGACGCACCAGCAGGTGGCGAAGGGCATCCGGCAGTAGGCGGCGGTCAGGAAGACCGACTGGAAGCAGGCCGACTCGAAGTCGATCAACCGCAGCCCCCCGTCGGTCAGCAGGTTGTTGTCCGGGCAGGTGTCACCGGGTGTGAAGCCGGGGTAGCGCTCACCACCGGCCGTGCCGATCCGGGCCAGCTCAGCCGCGAGCCCCGGGGCGGGCTCGACACCGGCCGCCGCGAGCACGGCGGGCAGGTCGGCAGCATTCTGCGCGATCCACGGCTCGTGCGTCCAGGACGGCAGGCCCTGGTCGTAGCGCGCCCACAGCCGCTCGAACTCCGCGCGCCGGGTGGTGCCGGCGGCGGCCAGCCGGCCCAGGCCGCGCGCCCACGCCAGCAGTCCGCGCTCGGCGGCCTTCGGGTCGCTGCCGAGCAGCAGGTCGGCCAGGGTCGGCGCGGTGCCCAGGTCCGCCATCACCAGCAGCGGGAACTCCCGGTCCACTGCGAGCAGTTCGGGCCCACCCAGGCCGAGGGCGAGCCCGGCCGCCTCGGCGGTGAAGGCCCGGTGCGACTCGGGCTCGGCGGTGAAGGCCTTGACGATCACCGTGCCGCCCGCATCCGTGCGGCAGCGCAGGACGGTGCTGCGGCGGCTGCCGCCCAGGTCCACCGGGTCGGTCAGCTGACGGCCCAGCAGGGCGCTCGCGGTGCGGAGGATCTGGTCCATCGGGGCATCGTGCCAGCACGGAGGCCTCGGCACAGTTGATTTTCGATCAGCGCCGAGTTGTTTTCGATCGGCTTCTGCCGGGTAACTCACCCAACCTGTCCGTACCTGTCCGTAGCGTGGACAGGCAACCATGCCACCGTCATAGTCAGGCGAATGCCGAACCGAACCAAGGGCCACACCCGTCCGCCCGCCTGGGCCGGCCGCGAGTACCTGATCCAGACCGGCGCCACCGTGGTCAGCGGCCTCGGCAACGCCGGCGCACCGATCGCCACCGCCTTCGCGCTGCTGCGGATGGGCGGCGGCGCCGCCGCGATCGGCTACGTCACCGGCGCGCGGCTGGCCGCCACCGTGCTCTTCCTGCTGATCGGCGGCGCGGTGGCCGACCGGCTGCCGCGGCACCGGGTGATGGTCGCCGCCAACATCGGCAACGCGCTCTCCCAGGCGGCGCTGGCGGGCCTGGTGCTGACCGGGTCGGCCCGGCTGTGGCAGGTGGTCCTGCTGGCCGCGGCGAACGGGATCGGCCAGGCCTTCTACGCGCCCGCCGCCGAGGGCATGATCATGGAGTCGGTCGACCAGGAGCAGGCCCCACGGGCCTTCGCGCTCTTCCGCACCGCGCTGAACTCCGCACAGATCGGCGGCGCCGCGCTCGGCGGCGCGCTGGTCGCGGCGGTCGGACCGGGCTGGGTGCTCGCCCTGGACGCCACCACGCTGGCGGCGGCCGGCGCGCTGCGGCTCTTCCTGCGCGGGCCCGCGCCGACCGGGCACGTGGCGGACGGGCACGCGGCGGACGCCGTCGCCGAGCGTGGGGCCGGGCCCGGAATGCTCGCCGATCTGCGCGAGGGCTGGCGGGAGTTCACCTCCCGGCGCTGGCTGTGGGCCGTGGTGGTGCAGTACGGGGTGGTGAACGCCTGTCTGATCGCCGCCGAATCGGTGCTCGGCCCGCTCGTCGCCGACCAGCGGCTCGGCGGTCCCCGGCCGTGGGGCCTGGTCAACGCGGCGATGGGCGCCGGGCTGGTGGCCGGCGGCCTGCTGATGGTCCGTTGGCAACCGCGCCGGCTGCTGCTGGCCGGCACCGCGGGCGTGCTGCTCTTCGCCCTGCCCGCCGCCACCCTGGCGGCCGGCGCGCCGCTCGCCGTGCTGGGCGGCGCGATGTTCGCCTCCGGGATCGGCGGCACGGTCTACGGGGTCTGCTGGATGATCGCGCTGCAGCAGGAGATCCCGGCCGCCAGCTTCTCCCGGGTCGCCGCCTACGACTGGTGCGGCTCGGTGGCGCTGGCCCCGGTGGGCACGATGGCAGCCGCGCCACTGGCCGGCGGGCTCGGCCTGAACGGGGCGCTGTGGGCCTGCGCGGGCGGGATGACGCTGCTGTCGCTGCTGGTGCTGGCGGTCCCCGAGGTGCGGCAGCTGGCCCGGGTGACGGCGGACTCGTCCTCGACCGCACCGCGCCCGCCGGTGCCCGCCCCGGCCGCGGGCCGCCCGGAGACCGTTCCCGGCCCGGCGGAGGCGGCGGCCTGACCGCTCCCCAGCAGCCGGAACACCAGCGGCGCGACCAGCACCATCAGCACCGCGCCCACCAGGAAAGGGGCGCGCAGCCCGTAGCCGTGGGCCAGGACCCCGGCCAGCGCCGCGCCGACCGCGATGCCACCGTTGGCCACCATCTGGTAGGCCATGCCGACCCGGCCGAGCAGCTGCTCCGGCACCAGGTCCTGCCGCAGCGAGACCGCCAGCACGTTCCAGGCCATGCTCAGCGCCCCGTAGCCGACCGTGGCGCAGCCCGCCGTGCGCCAGCCGTCGGCCAGACCGGCGGTGGTCAGCGCCAGCGCCGAACCGAGCATGGTGACCAGCAGCGTCCAGCGCATGCCCAGCCGCCGGCCGAGGCGGGGCGCGACCAGCGAGCCGAGCACGCCGCCGACCGCGAAGGCCATGCTCAGCAGGCCGTAGCCGACCGGGCCCAGGTGCAGGATCCGGCGGGCGTAGAGCACCAGCACGGCGAGCACACCGCCGAAGACCAGGTTGGCCGTGGCCGCCGTCAGGCAGAGCGTGCGCAGCACCCGGTGCGCGGCCAGCCAGCGCGCGCCCTGGAGCGCCTCGGTGAAGAGGCCGGCCGGCGCCTGCCGGTCCGCCGGTGCCTCGGGCCGCTCGACCCGCAGCGTGCCCGGCAGCAGGAAGACCAGCAGAGCCGCCAGCGCGAAGGAGACCGCGTCCACCGCGAACGGCGCCAGCGCCGCGAGCCCGAAGCAGACGGTGCCCAGGGGCGCGCCGAGCAGCGAGTCCGTCACCAGCGCGCCCGCCTGCAGCCGCCCGTTGGCCCGGGGCCGGTCGGCCGGGCGCACCACGGCCGGCACCACCCCCGCCCAGCCCGCGTTGTAGAGCGTCTGCCCGCAGCCCAGCAGGAACCCGACCAGCGCGATCAGCGGAATCCCGGCGATCCCGCAGGCCACCGCGGCAGCGAAGCCTGCCACCAGCACCGCCCGGCAGGCGTCCACCGTCCAGAGCAGGCGCCGCCGGTCCACCCGGTCGGCCAACGCCCCGGCCGGCAGGCCGAACAGCAGCCACGGCAGCTGCTCGGCGACGGTCACCAGGGCGAGGTCGCGCGGGTCGCCGGAGATCCGGGCGGCCAGCAGCGGCAGCGCGACGAACCGCATGCCGTCGCCGAGCGAGGAGACGGTGACCGAGGTCCAGAGCAGCCGAAAACGGGATCCCAGCGGCTCGGCGGCCGCTCCCCCAGCGGGAAACATGAACTAGACTCTGGTTCAGCTTTGAGGTGCTGTCAAGGAGCGCGATGACCGAGAACGTCCCCCCGCCGCCCGCCGGCATCCTGCGCGAGCCGCAGCAGCAACGCAGCAGGGAGAAGGTCGCCCGCATCCTGGCGGCCACCACCCGCCTGCTGGAGGAGCATGCGTACGAGGAGATCGGCACCAAACTGATCGCCGCCGAGGCCGGCGTCTCGATCGGCGTGCTGTACCGCTTCTTCCCGGACAAGCACGCGATCGCCGGCACACTGACGCTGCGCTGGCTGGACGAGTTCCTGGAGCTGACCGAGCGCGCCCTGGCCGGCCCGCGCCCCGCGACGGCCGGCGAGCTGACCTCCCGGGTGCTCGACGCGCACGTGCGCTTCCGACGCGAGCAACCGGGCTTTCGCGGACTGTGGTTCAACGGCCCCCCGCAGCCGGCCCTGCGCGCCTACGACGAGGAGAACGACGCCCGGCTGGCTGCCGCGATCCGCACCGTCCTGGTGAGCGACTACGGCTACCCCGACACCCCCGCCTTCGCGCTGCGCACCGCTCTCGCCGTCTCCACCACGGGCAAACTGCTCGACACCGCCTTCCGCCACCGGCCCGAGGGGGACGAGGCGGTCCTCGCCGAGATCAGGCTGATGCTGAACGGCTGGCTGCTCGACCGCTCCCGCTCGTCCGGCTGAACTCGCCGACGCGGCACAACCTTTCACCCCCGGCGGCGGTCTCACCCGACAGGACTTCGAGGTCCGCCGCCCGGGAGGGAGACCCGTTGCCACGGCCGCCGCAGCTCTTCGTCTCCGACCTGCCGTCCGCCCGGCCGGAGGACCGCTGCTGGCTGGTCGAGCTGGCCGGCGTGGACGGCCGCCGGTACGCCTACCGGGTCTACGCCTCCGAACACGCGCTGCCGGGCGACCTGTTCTGGTCCGCCCTGCACCACCACGACGAGGGGCCGCTGCCGCGTGCGCTCGACCTCTTCGACAGCGCGCTGATCCGCCTGCTGGGCTGACGGCCGGGCCCCTGACAGCTGCGGGTGCCGCGGTCCGGCCCGCGGCACCCGCAGCCGCTACCGGGGGATCAGGAACGTCAGGAACCGTGCGCGCACCGCGACGTAGATCACCGCGATCACCGAGACGTCGAAGAGGGTGTTGCCCCAGAAACCGCGTGGCCCGATCACGAACGGGATCAGGAAGACGAAGAAGCTCTGCGCGACGTAGACGTACAGCGAGCTCCGGCCGAACGGCAGCAGCACCCGGCCCACGGTCCGCGCGATCGGCTCCTCGAACCTGCGGACCAGCAGGAAGGTGCCCGCGAAGCTGATCGGGGCCGCGAACGGGCGCAGCAGCCCCAGCCGGTTGTTCTGGAACAGGTGGTTGTAGGTGGCCGGGTCGACGATCAGTTCGGGGTGGAAGAGCAGGATCATGCCGACCACGTAGAGCGCGATGGTCGCCACGACCAGCCCGGTGCTCAGCACGCGCCGCGCCGTGGGCGAGAGCCGGCCCACCAGCCGCCGCAGGTCGTCCCAGTGGTAGCCGGCGATGGTGCCGAGGAAGAAGTACACGCCCCACTGCAGGAACGGGCTGAAGAACTTGGTGTCGTAGTGCGAGGGCAGCAGGAAGCCGGCGTAGGCCAGCAGCACGACCACCGGCGCCAGGCGGCGGGAGAGCAGCCACACCATCAGCGGCGCGAGCAGGAACATCGGCACGTAGAAGGTCAGGAAGTCCGCCCAGCCGTAGGTGTAGCGCAGGGTCAGGGTGTTGGCGACCAGGCCCAGCGGCGAGGAGTCGCTGTCGAGGCCGTCCTTGACGTTCGAGATGCCGTGCGCCACCGCGAGACGGCCGATCACGGTGAACAGCAGGGTGAGGGTGACGGCCAGCACGTACAGCTGGCCGGCCCGCTTCCAGGCATTGCGCGCCATCCGCATCGGGCCGTGCTGCTCCAGGTCGCGGCGGCGCAGCATCCCCACCAGCAGGCCGGAGATCAGGAAGAAGTTCTCGGCCTCGGAGACCAGCAACGAGCCGCGACCGTCGAAGAGGCCCAGCAACGAGGGGACGTAGTCCAGGTGGACCGCGGCGAGCACCCCCACGTAGTACCCGCGCATCAGATCGAGCGTCAGAAGGCGGGGCCGTCTCGCGACGGTCCCGCCAGGACCGGTCAGACCGGTCGCGCGCGCGGTGACGTTGGCCGGGGCCAGGGCAGGCAGATGCAGGAACGTCATGTGCCCATTGCGCCAGGCAAGTCTTTGACGCAGGTGAGAAGAGGGTTCACCCGGGCTCAGATATCAGGATCTTCTCAGGTTCCGCCGCGTGGCGTTCCCGGTGCTATCCGTTGCCGACCGCCAGCACCTGGGCCACCGCGCTGCCCGCCGCGCCCGCGCCGTGGCCGCCGCCCTCCACCTCGGCGGCCACCGCGAGGTTGCCCCGGTAGCCGGTGAACCAGCTGTTGGGGGCCGGGGCGCCGTCCACGTCCGCGGTGCCGGTCTTGGCGCCGACCTCACCGCTCAGGCCCGCCATCGCCTGCTGGGCGGTGCCGGCGGCCGCGGTCTGCGCCATCATCGCGCGCAGGCCCTTGGCCACCGGGGCCGGCAGCGACTCGGCAGCCTTCACCTGCTGCTGGCCGGGCAGCAGGACCGGCTGGCGGAAGGTGCCGTTCTGCACGGTCGCGGCGACCGAGGCCATGGTCAGCGCGTTGGCCTGGACGGTGCCCTGCCCGATCGCCTCGGCCGCCGCCTGGTCGGAGGCGTCCGGGTCGCCCGGCACCGGGATCCTGGCGTCGAAGCTCTGCACGCCCGGGGCCGTCGACCAGCTGAGGCCGATGCCGAACTGATCGCGCGCCACCGTGGTCAGGGTGCCGGAGGGAAGCTTGGCGCTCTCGTTGATGAAGGCCGTGTTGCAGGACTGGGCGAAGTCGTCGGCCAGCGTGTAGCCGGGGAACGAACCCTGTTCGTCGTTGTGCCAGAGCCGGGGCGAGTTGGCGGTCTCGGGGCAGGCCACCGGGGTGCTCGGCGTGTCACCGGCCTCCAGCAGGGCCGCCGCGGTGATCACCTTCATCGTCGAGCCGGGCGCGAGTTCGGCCAGGAACGCCTGGTCGAAGCCGCCCGCGGGCGCGTTCGCGACAGCCAGGATGTCGCCGGTGCTCGGCTCCACCGCGACCAGGCCGGCGGCGTTGCTGCCCGCCTGGCTCTGCAGTGCCTGCTCGGCGGCCCGCTGCACGTCGGCGTCCAGGGTCAGCCGCACCTGGCGGCCGGCCGACGGCGGCGTCACCACGAAGAGCTGCTGGGCCGGATTCCGGCCCGAGTCGTCCAGGAGCACCACGGCCTGACCGTTCCCGGTGTCCGGGTCGGCGCCCCCGTCGGGTGGGGCCGCGGACGACGCGCCGGCCGGGGAGAGGGCGGCCGAGGACGAGCCGGCGTTGCTCTGGATCGCGGCGATCAGCGGGGCCAGCGAGGGAAAGCCGGCGAGCGAGCGGCCCTTGCGGTCGGTCACCACCGCGGCCGCCTGCGGGGCGATCGCGCGCAGGGCGAGCGTCTGTCCGTTCGTCAGCTGCGGGTAGAGCACGCTCGGCGCCCAGTGCACCAGGGCCCGACCGTCGGCGGTGCGCAGCACGCCCAGCTGTCCCTGGTACTGCCAGGCCTGCGCGCCCGCGGCCGGGAAGCCGACCGTGGCCGTGAACCCCAGCGTCAGTCGGCCGGGCGCGGCGAGGGGCGATGCGCCCGACCCGGCGCCCGTGGCGGGCGAGGCGCTGTCCGGGGTGAGGGCCAGCGCGCTGAAGCCCAGTTGCTGGTGGAAGGCGCCGAGCGCGTCACCGGCGTCGCCCGGGTCGTCGGTCAGGCCGGCCGCGCTCGTCAGGTCGCCCTTGGCCCAGGCGGCCAGGAAGGCATCAACCGTGCCGGCGGCCTCGGCGGCGGTGGGCGGGGTGGGCGAGGCCGTCGCGCCGGACGCCGTGTGCGCGGTGGCGCCGGGCGCGGAGCGGGTGCCCAGCACCGCGGAGGCCAGGTTGTACGCGCCGCAGCCACCGACCGTCAGCAGGCCGGCGAAGACCAGCCCGCAGGCGATCCGCACCGCCGTGCGCGAGGGAGTGCGGCGGGCGGTGGGCGGGTCCTGTCCGTCGTGGCCCGCGTCCGCCCGGTGTTCGTCCTCGGGTTCCATCTCCGTGCTCCCCCTGTCGTCGGCCTTGACCGCTGTTCCGTGAGTCTGACGCGCCGACGCGGGAAGATGTTGCGGCGATTTCGATGAATCTTTCCCGGGCCGATCCGACGTGCATACTTACCGTCCGGACGCCGTCGGACGGCCCCGGTGAGCGGACGAGGGAGGGTGCATTGCGCGAGCGGTCGGACGACTGGATCCGTGTTCCGGTCGGCGATGAGGCGCACCGATGGGCCACCCGCGGGCGGTGCAAACGGGTCCTGCTGGTGGTGCACAACGTGACGGCCGCCACCCGCCTGCTCGACGTCATCCCCCTCTTCCGTGACGACCTCCGGATCCAGCTGCTGGCCACCTGCACGGGGTCCTCGCCGTTCGGGGCGGGCGTCACGGCTCTGCTGGCGTCGGTCGGCGTGCCGGTCCTCCCCTGGGAGCAGGCCACCCGGATACCGGTCGACCTGGCGATCTCGGCCAGCTTCGGCGGCCAACTCGACGCGATCAGAGGGAAGTTGGTAGTCCTGTCGCATGGCGTCGGATACAATAAGACGCTCGCAGCACCGGACACCGGACACCGGACACCGGACACCGGACATCCGGTCTTCGGCCTCGCCCCCGAGTGGCTCCTCGCCGACGGTGCTCCGGTCGCCGACGCGATGGTGCTCTCCCACCCCGAGCAGCTCGACCGGCTGCGCGAGGCGTGCCCCGAGGCAGTGGCGACGGCGGTGCTCGGCGGGGACCCGTGCTTCGACCGCATCCTGGCCGCCCGTCACCACCGTGACCGCTACCGGCGGGCGCTGGGTGTCCGCCCCGGACAGCGCCTGCTGCTGCTCAACTCCACCTGGAACCCCGCCTCGCTCTTCGGGGACGGCGGCGAGGAGGACGTCCTGCCACTGCTGCTCCCCCGGCTGACCGAGGAGCTGCCGCTGGACGACTACCGCCTCGCGGCCGTCCTGCACCCGAACATCTGGCACGGCCACGGCGCCGGCCAGATCCGGCTCTGGCTGGACCGGGCGCGCCGGGCCGGCCTGACCCTCGTCGACCCGCTGGACGGCTGGCGCCAGGCGCTCATCGCCTCGGACCTCGTCCTCGGCGACTTCGGCTCGGTCTCCTACTACGCGGCCGCCCTGGGCACACCCGTCCTGCTCGGCGCGGCGCCGCTGGACCTGCTCGGCCCCACCTCCCCGGTGGCCGACTTCGTGCGACGAGCACCCCGGCTGGACCCGTTCGCACCACTGCTCCCCCAGATCGACCGCCTCCTCCACGGGCATCAACCGCTGCCCGGCCCGGCCGAACTGACCAGCTCGGCCCCCGGGCGGTCGGCCGAGCTGCTGCGCGGGCTCTTCTACCGCCTGATCGGCACCCCGGAGCCCGCCGGACGAGCCGTGCTGGAGCCGCTCCCGCTGCCGCCCCACGAACCCGCGCCGCGCCGCGCACCACTGCGCGTGCTGACCCAGCTGCTCGACGGGGCCGAGGGCCCCGAGATCGCCCTGCACCGGTACGCCGACCCGCGCCACGAGCCCCAGGGCCCCGGCGAAGGTCAGCTGGCCGTTCCCGAGGACACGCTCGACCCGGGCGTCCTGGCGCTGGCCGACCTGATCCTCCGCCACGGCCCCGCCCACGACCCGCGCCTGGGCACCCCGCAGGCATGGGCCGCCGAAGTCCTGGAGCGGCACCCCTCCTGCACCCTCGCGGCCTACCTCACCGAGCCGGACGGCTGCACCGCACTGCACCGCGACGGCACGCTGTTCCGCCTCACCGCCGCTCCGGCCGGCGCCGACCCGGCCGCACACGCCTCCGCCCTGCTCGCCTGGCTGGGCGCCGGCCGGGCCGTCCCGCCCGGCCTGGAGCTCGCCGTCCGCACGGGGGCCGGCGTCGACCGGGTGAAGGTCACCGCTGTGGCTCCCGGCAGCGCCGGCGCAGCGCCTCGAGATGGACGAGATGGGTCTCCGCCTTCTCCTCGGTGAGGATCACCGCGGCCTCGTCGATCAGGGCCAGCGCCTCGGCGGGCCGCCCGGCGAGCAGGCGGGTCTCGGCGAGGTCGGTCAGCGTCCGGGCGGCGTTGTACTGCTCGCCGCCGTCGGCGCTGCGGAAGAACGCCAGTGCGCCGCTGAGCAGCTCGTCGGCGTGGGTCAGGTCGCCGAGCCCGCGCCGGGCCCGGCCGCGGTGGCGTTCCAGCAGGGCGCGGGCGCGCGGCAGCTCCTTGGCGTCCGGGTCGTCCTCGGCGATCCCGTCGAGCACCCGGTCGGCCTCCTCGAAGCAGCACAGCGCGTCCTGGAACCGCCACTGCCGCAGGCGCAGCAGGCCCAGCGACTCGACCGCGGTGGCCCGGCCCAGCGGCCGCCCGGTGGCCCGGGCGGCGTCGCCGGCCGCGCGCAGCTGGGTCTCGGCCTCCTCGTAGAGCTGGGACTCCATCAAGCCGTGGGCGAGCTGGGTGTGCATCCGCGCGACCATGCGCGGATCGAGGTCGCGCAGCCGGCCCGCGGCTCGCGCCCCGGCCCGCAGAGCGGGGAGCAGGACGTCGACGTGACCGACTTTCAGCTGCCAGGCCCAGAGCGCCTCCACCAGTTGGCAGACGGTGTCCGGATCCCCGAGGTCCTCCGCGGCACGGACGGCTTCGAGGAGGTTGCCCATCTCCTCGCCCAGCGCTGCCAACGCCTTGCCCTCGTCCTCGTACGGACCTTGGCCCAGCTGCTCGAAGAGGGGGCCGACGTGCCAGCGCTTCGGCAGCGCCCGGTGGTCCGCCCGGACGGCGACGTGCAGGTACCACTCGACCAGCGCAGCGGTGGCCGCGGCGCCGGCGGCCGCGCCCTCGGTCCGCAGCGCCTCCTGCTCGGCGTGCTTCCGCGCGGCCGGGCGGTAGCGGTACCGGCCGCTGCCCGCCTCCTCGAGCAGGCCCAGCGCGGTGAGTTCGGCGAGCATCCGGGCCGCCTGTGCGTGCGGGACGCCGGCGGCCACGGCCGCGCTGTCGGCGCTGACGGACGGCCAGGGGCGGAGCGCGTTGCGCCGGTAGAAGGCGGCGAGCTGCGGGTCGAACTCGCGGTACCGGTCCGCGATGACGGTGCGCACCGGATCCGCGGCGGTGCTGCCGCCGCCGTGCCGCGGGGGCACCGCCGTCAGGTGCCGGGCCGCCGCACGCAGCGCGAACGGGGAGCCGGCGCAGCGCTCCAGGACCGAGGGCAGGGTGGCGCGCGCCGCCGCGACGGCCTGCTTGCCCGCCACCTCGACGAGCAGGCGCTTGGCATCCCGCTCGGGCAACGGCCCGACCTCGATCGGCACCGCGTCCAGACCCGTCAGGGGACGGCGGGCGATCACCACGAGGAAGACCCCCGGAGCGGTGGTGATCAGCGGCTGGACCTGGCCGGCGGACTGGGCGTGGTCGAGCACCACCAGGAGGCTCCGGTCGGCCAGCAGGGTGCGGTAGAGATCGACCCGGTCCTCCAGCGTGGCCGGCAGCTGTGCGTCGGGCACGCCCAGTCGGCTCAGGAAGTACCGCAGGACGACGGCCGGTTCGGGCGCCGAGCCGAGCGCTCCGCCGCGCAGGTCGGCGTAGAGCTGGCCGTCGGGGAAGCGCTCGGTCTCCCGGTGCCCGAAGTGGACGGCCAGCGCCGTGGTCCCGATCAGCTCGGGCCCCACCAGCATCGCGATCCGGGCCCGTCCGTCCGGCTTGCGCGCCGCCTCGCGCTGCAGGGCGGCCAGTTGCTTCGCGCGGTCGGTGAAGAAACGGGTCGACGGCGGCAGCAGCGCCGGCGCACCGTGGCCCGGCGAGCGCCCCATCGCTCCCGCGGCCCCCATCCACACGGCCAACGCCTGGGCCTGCTCCGGTTCCTGCCGAAGCCGCTCCACGATCAGCGCAGCCAGCGCCGCCCGCTCCTGGGCCCCGCGGGGAGCCGGAACCTCCCGGCCGAACGCCCGCCGGACCACCCCGCCGAAGGATTCGTAGACCGCCTTGCCCGCCTCGGTGGCCATGCTCGCGCTCATCGCGCTCAGGACTCCCGTGACCGCCGAGACCGACAGCGGATCCACCACGCGCCACCCCCTGCTCCGTCGGCACAGCCGACCAGCACTGCTGCTCCTACCCTGCGTCACCCCAACCGTAGCCCCCGCAGGCCCCGTTGTCCGGCAACCCCTTCGTCCACGACCACCACCGGCGCCCGTGCGGGGACCGGCCGGCTACTGGGTGCCGTAGGTCAGCTTTCCGACGGTTCCGATCTGGAGCACCGTCCCGTGCACGGTTCCCTCGTTGTGGTTGTGCACGACGACCGAGGGCTGAGCCGCGTTCCCAGGGTCCAGGATGTCGAGCAGCGAGCGCAGCTCAGCCGCTGCTGCCGGATCGCTCGCCAGTAGTTCGCGCAGGCGTGACTCCCAGTCCTGCTGGATCCTCTGGACGACCGCACCATCGCCGGTCTCCTCGGCGAGCGCGAGTTCCGCGTACGCGACCTCCAAGCGCGCCGCCTCGGCCCGGTCGGCACGACCGTGGGTCAGCAGCCGGCCCGCCCGCTCCTTCACCTCCCCCCACAGGTCGGTTGCCGCGGCGCTCACGAACACCGCCGCGCCGCTCATCGCCAGCTCCACCAGTTCCGCCCCCATGGCGCCCCTCCTTCGACCGGGCTCGGGCAACCACCCTAGAGACAGCGGGAGTGGTTGGGTAGTGACCGTCCCGGGCGTGCCCGCATGCGGCGGCCGCAGGCGGCTCTGCCGCGCCACCACTGGTCACATAAAATGTGCTCACGATGCCAGCTCTGAGCAAACGGGGCGGTCAGCCAGTCAAGATGCCCGCTTCGCCGACTCAGGGAATCGAGGTCCAGGGGTTGTCCAGGAGCCGATCATGCGGTATCCAAAGTGGCCGCGAGCCGCGAGCCGCGAGCCGCGAGCCGCGAGCCGCGAGCCGCGAGCCGCGAGCCGCGAGCCGCGAGCCGCGAGGCCGTAGAGATCAGGGTTGAGCCAATGGTGCGGGGCGAGCGTGGACGGTAGGGCGAGTCTGCGGGCCCCGGTCGGCCCGGACGCCTGGCGCTGGCGTACCTTCCAGAGCGTCCGGACCCTCGTGGTCCCCGCCCGCACCGTCACCTCCACGGTGCGGGTGCTCGAAGTCCTTCCCGACCTGCTGCGCGGCGACGACCGGGTCTGCGTCGTGTTCGCCTACGATCCGACCTCCGCGTTCAGCGACGGGGTGCTGGAGCTGCTGCGCAGCGCGGATTGCCGCTTCGTCCCCTGGGACCACCTGTCCGATGTCGCGCCGCACCTCATCCTGTCGGCCAGTGAGAACATCGACCTGCCGGACAGCGACTGCCCGGTGCTCGTGCTCCCGCACGGCGTCGGTTTCCAGAAGCTCGTCCCCGACTCCCGCAGCACCGGCAGCCGACTGTCCGGCATGGTGTCCGAGAGGCTGCTGAAACGGGCCCGGCTTGCCGTCTCCCACCCGGACCAGGCGGCTCAGCTGCTGGCAGCGCACCCGGAGACCGAGGGACGCACCGTTCTCATCGGCGATCCTTGCTACGACCGGCTGGTGGCCAGTGTGCCGCAGCGCGACACGTACCTGCGGGCACTGCGCCTGGAGCCCGGCCAGCGGCTGGTGGTGGTCAGCTCGACGTGGGGACCGACCTCGCTGATCGCCCGGGTCCCGGATCTCCCTGCCCGCCTGCTGGCCGAGCTCCCGCTCGACGAGTACCGGGTCGCGGTCGTCCTGCATCCCAATATCTGGTCGACGCACGGGGCTTGGCAGATCCGCACGCTCCAGGCCGCCGCGTTGGAGGCCGGGCTGCTGATCATCCCGCCCACGCGCGGCTGGCAGGCGGCCGTCGTCGCCGCCGCCGCGGTCGTGGGCGATCACGGCTCGGTGACGCTGTACAGCGCGTCGCTGGGGCGGCCCGTGCTGCTCGCGGCCTTCGGCGACGACGCGGTGCCCGGGACCGCGGGGGCCGAGCTCGGTCGACGCGCTCCTCGGCTCGACCTCCAGGCCCCCTTGCGCGCCCAGGTCGAGCAGGCCATCGCCGGCCAGGAACCCGACCGGTGGACCGACATCGCACAGCGGGCCTTCGACCAGCCGGGCCGGGCCATGGAGCGACTGCGCTCCGCCGTCTACGACTTGATCGGGCTGCCGGAGCCGACCGGCCCGACACCCGTGCACGCGTTCCCGGTACCGCAGGTCCAACCGGGCCCGGTCACCGCGGCGGTGGTCTCGCTCCACCTCACCGCGGACGCCGACGGCTGGTCGCTGGCCGTGGAACGGTATCCCGCTCCGGTCGCGCGCCGGGCCGACGAGGGCCCCGGCGAGTTCCGCTACCTGGCCTGCGACCTGGCGGAGCCCGATCCGAAGCAGGTGCTCAACGCGTCGGTGCTGATCGAGCGGACACCACTCGACGCGACCGCGGCCACGCACCGGATCGCCGAGATCCTCCGGGCCTGTCCGGGAAGCCGCGCGGCGGCCACGGCGCTGGAGACCGCCGGCGAACACCTCGTCGGGCTGCGGGACCACCGCCTGATCCGGGTGACCACCGCCGACGGGGCGGCGGACCCCGATCTCGCAGCAGCCGCCGTCTACGCCTGCCTGCGTGCGGACATCCCCCTCGACGGAGCCCGGCTGACCGTGCGGATCGGTTTCGCGCGGACACCGGCCGTGCGGACACGGACCGTGGAGCTGCGTCAGCTCCGGAGAGGTTGAGGCGGTCCTACCGCTCCTGAGGACCGTCCTCCTCCGCCAGCCGACGCCGCAGGTCCTCCGCCTCCGGGCTTCCTCCCGCCTCGAAGATCTCCAGGGCACGGGCACGATGACGCCGGGCTCCGGCCCGGTCCGCCGTCGTCCGCTCGATCAGGTCGGCCAGTGCGATGCGGGCCCGTGCCTCGTAGTGCGTGGCATCCGCGTTCCGCAGGGCTTCCGCTGCCCGTTCGAGGTCGCCCCGGGCTCCCTCGACCTCACCCAGGCGCGCCCGAGCCCGACCGAGGGCAGCCAGCGCCCGGGCCGCCATCCTGCGGTCCGGCGGGCCGAGGCTCTCGAACTGCGTGATGACCCGCCGCAACGTGACGCAAGCCGCCTCGGGGCTGCCCGCGGCGTCCTGCGCACAGCCGAGGAAGTAGCTGGCGACGGCCACCCCTCGCGGGTCCTGGGCCTCGTGGTTGAGTCGGAGCGACAGCTCGAAGACCGTGACCGCACGAGCGGGGTCGTGCCGCTCCCAGTAGCGGCCGAGGAACTCCTGCACCGAGGCACGAAGCAGGGGGTGCCCCGACTCCTCCGCACGCACCACGGCCGTCTCCAGTTCGGCACTGGCCCGGTCGTCCTCCCCGAGATCGAGCAGGGGGCGGGAGAGCAGACTGCGCAGACGCGCTTCGGCCGCCACCGCCCGGTCGGCGATCGCGGCGTCCACGCCGAGTCGCAGGGAGTCGCACCAGTCGCCCAGGTGCCGGTGATGCAGGAAGAGCGCGGTGAACGCCTCGGCGAGCTGCCAGGCCTGCCGGTCCAGCGCCTGCCGCCGGGCGGCCCGCAGCACCGCGAGGACGTTGCCCCGCTCGGCCTCCAGCCAGGCCAGGGCCAGTTGGCCGGCCTCCTGCCCGGCCTGCGCGAAGGGGTCCGGAGCGTCCCGGAGCAGGTCTCGCAGGTCGGCGATCCGCAGCCGGTCGGCCTGGACGGCCCGGTCCGCCAGCGCGGTGAGGGCCAGGTAGTGCGTCACGAGGCGGGACAGAGCCGTGGCCTGCTCAGCCTCGGGGGTCTCCAGCTCGGCGCAGTGACGTGCGTGCAGGCGCACCAGGTCGTTCAGGTGGTAGCGGCCGTCGGCCGTCGCCTCCAGCAGGCTCGCCCGGACCAGTTGTGCCATGAGCCGCTGGACGGCGGCCGTTTCGAGCCCGCCGGCCGCGGCCACCGCGCCGGCGTCGAAGCTGGGCGTGGGCAGGATCCCCAGCAACCGGTAGAGCCAGGCCTGCTCCGGTGCCAGGGACCGGTAGGCGAGATCGAAGGCACCGGACACACTGCGCTCCCCTCCGGGGGTCTGTAGCGTCATCACCGACAGCCGGGCCGCGTCGTCCTCGAGTTCCCGTGCCACCGACGCCAGTGTGAGGTGCGGTTGCATCGACAGCCGGGCCGCCACCAGGTGCAGGGCGACGGGAAGCCCGCCGCACAGGGCCACGACCCGACGCGCGGCCGTCGGGTCGGCGCGGACCGGCTCCGGTTCGCACAGGGCGGTCAGCAGCTCCAGGCCGGCCGACTCGTCCAGCGGGTCCAGCTTCATCAGTCGCACGCCGTCGAGCCTCAGCTCGCCCAGCAGGATGTCACTGGTGGCCAGGAGCGCACTGCCCGCTCCCTTGGGGGTCAGCATCTGGACCTGGGCCGGCTCGGTCACATTGTCGAGCACCACCAGCAGGCGGTGCGCGCCGGACAGCCGACGGTACTCGCGCAGCCGGTCGTCGACACTGTTCGGCAGGTACTCCTCGGCCTGCCCGAGGGCCTTCAGGCAGACCGCCAGCGCCTCGGCGACGCTCCCGCTCACGCCGCCGTCCGAGGCCGCGAAGTCGACGTAGAGCTGCCCACCGGGGAAGCGCTGCCTGCAGTCGTACGCGAGCCGGCGGACCGTCGCGCGCCGACCGACCCCCGGCAGTCCGCTCACCACCGCCGACGCGACAGCATCGGCCGCGTCGTCATCCAACCATGCGCTCAGGGTGCCCAGTTCACTGACCCGGTTGATGAACCGGGACAGGTGCTGCGGCACGTCGTCAGGCCTGCTGCTGCTCCTGGAGGGCGTGGCCACGGGCACGTTGACGGTGATACCGCCGTGGACCCGACCGATCTGCAAGGCGTTGCCGTGGACCGTGCCGTCCAGGACGTTGCGGACGAAGGTCCGCTCAGCCGGCTCCTCGAAGCGGTCGTGGTCCATCCACTCTCCTGTCCTGGAGCCAGCCTGACAGGCCATCACGTTACCGGAGCACCTCCTCCACCACCGCTGGCTTCCCGATTTCCGGCACCGCGCTCCGAGCCGCCCCGTGGGTTCGGCCGGAGTCGCCCGGCACCCGGGCCTATACGGCCGGATCCACCCTCTGGTCCGCGGCGGCCTGGGCGCGCGCGGCGTACTTGCCCGAGAGGACGAACGGAACCACGAAGCCGAGCACCTGCACGGTGACCAGCGCCGCGGCGGCGGAGTGCGCGCAGCCGACGATGGCGGCGCAGGCGATCGCCGCACCGGTGAAGCCGGCCGCCCAGATGCCGGTGAGGACCTTGTTGACGTGGATGAAGCGCGGGGCGTTCCAGAACTCCTCGGGGACCTCGGCACGCGCGAAGGAGAGCGTGAAGGGCTTGCCGACGGCGAGCGAGCCGAGCGCCACGGCGGCCAGGGTCGCGTTGGCCAGCGCGCAGGTCCACCGGTGCAGGCCCGAAGTCGGGTCGGCCACCGCGATCACGGCCATCACCACGAAGAAACCGCAGGTGGCGGCGGACAGCAGGTCGGCTCCCTGCCGGCGTACCGCGCCGAGGAGCAGCAGCACGGCGGCGGTGGCGGCCGTGCACATGCCCAGGCGCCAGTCGAAGGCGCCCAGTACCGCGTAACAGAGCCAGGGGGCGAATCCGCGGACGTAGTTCACCGCGATGATCTCCTTTCGGAGCGACATTCCACTATTGGACGGTCACAGTGTGACCGGTCAGTCTTGGTCTGTCCAGACCTGACAGGTCAGCCCGGTAGTAGAGTGAGCCCATGAGCCTGCGCCACGCCGTCCTGGGCCTGCTGGCCGAGACCCCCAGCAGCGGATACGACCTGCTCAAGCGCTTCGAGTCGTCACTCGCCGCCGTCTGGCCCGCGAAGCAGAGCCAGGTCTACGGCGAGCTCGCCAAGCTCAGCGAGGCGGGCCTGATCGAGGTCACCGGCACCGGCGCCCGCAACCGCACCGAGTACGGCATCACCGACGCCGGACGCGCCGAACTGAAGGAGTGGCTGACCGGCCCCGGCCCCGGCGCCGACGCCGCCTACCGCAGCGCCGCACTCCTGCGCGTCTTCTTCCTCTGGACCCTCCCGCGCGAGGAGGGCGCCGCGTACCTCAAGGAGTTCGCCCGCCGCAACCAGGAGCGCAACGCCGTCCTTGCGCGCGTGCGTGAAGAGGCCGAGTGGATCGGCGACCCGGTCCAGGTCTGCGAATGGCTGGCCCTGGAGTTCGGGATCCGCGCTTCGCAGTCCGCCGGGGACTGGGCGGACTGGGCGGCCGAGCAACTGAACGAGCACCTGTAGGGCCACCCGGAGCGCCCGCAGCGCCCGGAGCGTCCGACGACGAGATCATCGACGCCCTCACCGTTCTCAACGGTAGAAGGCCAGTTGAACGCTGCCGCACACCGCCTCCCGGCACCCGCCCCCTGACGGACCGTCCGGCGTGCGACCCCGCCATCGACCCCCTACGGTGCGTCAGGAGGGGGCGTCCAACCCGAGAGGTGAAGATCCATGGCAGGGAAGTTCGAACTGTTCACCGACGAGAGCGGCATGCACCGGTTCCGGCTCAAGGCCAGCAACGGCTCGGTCGTCGTGGTCGGCGACGCGCACGAGACCAAGGAATCGCTGCTGCAGAACATCGAGTCGCTCCGCAAGCTCGCGCCGTACGCGGAAGTCCGCGAAGCTAGCGCGAGCCCGGCGTAGCAGGTCTCGACGCGGGTCGCGACGCGGGTCGCGAAGGCGCGGCGGGGAGCGGCCACGGTCGGCCGCTCCCCGCCGCTTTGCCCAGCCCGACCGGGCCAGACCCGCCGGATTGGCCCTGTTGACGGTTCCTGGGTACCCGTACGCTCGGGGAATGCGCATCTCGATCATCGACGCCTTCACCGACCGACCGTTCGCCGGCAACCCGGCCGGCGTCTGCCTGTTGGAGACGGCCAGCTGGCCGGACGAGAAATGGATGCGCCAGGTGGCCCGCGAGCTCAACCTCTCCGAGACGGCCTTCGTCCGCCCGCCGAGCCCGGCCGAAGCGGCCACCGGCACGGCTGCCGCTACCGCTTCGGACGGCGAAGTCGACTGGCTGCTGCGCTGGTTCACCCCGATGACCGAGGTCCCGCTCTGCGGCCACGCCACCCTGGCCGCCACCCACGCGCTGCGCACCCAGGGTCTGACCAACAGCCGCCCGATCCGGTTCGGAACGCTGAGCGGGGTGCTGACCGCGGTGCCGCAGGCCGACGGGACGATCAGCCTGGACCTGCCGGCCGCGCGACCGGAGCCGGCCGAGGTGCCGGACGGCCTGGCGCAGGCGCTCGGCCGACCGGTGGTCGGCTGCTGGACCACCGGTGAGCTCGACGTCCTGCTGGTCGAGCTGCGCAGCGAGCACACCGTCCGGGGCCTGGCCCCGGACCTGGCGGCCGTCACCCGCCAGCAGGCCCGCGGCGTGGCGGTCACCGCGCTCGCCGAGGACCCGGCGGACGGCTACGACTTCGTCTCGCGCTACTTCGCCCCGGCGGCCGGCGTGCCCGAGGACCCGGTGACCGGCAGCGCGCACACCGCGCTGGCGCCGTTCTGGGCCGAGCGGCTGGGACGCACCGTGCTGAGGGGCTACCAGGCCTCGGCCCGCGGCGGCCTGGTCCACTGCGAACTGCGCGGTGCGGCCGGGACCGGCTGGGACCGGGTGCTGCTCTCCGGCGGGGCCGTCACCGTGTTGGACGGCCGGCTCACCCCGTCGGCAGCCAGCTGACGTGACCGGCCAGCAGCGCGTACCCGACGAAGGCCGTCGTGTCGATCAGCGCGTGCGCCATGGCCATCGGCATCACCCGGCCCCAGCGCCGGTAGAGCAGGCAGAAGATCGCGCCCATCACCATGTTGCCGACCAGCCCGCCGACGCCCTGGTAGAGGTGGTACGAACCGCGCACCAGCGAGCTGGTCAGCACCACGGCCGGCCAGCCCCACCCGCGTTGTTCGAGGCGGCGGATCAGGTAGCCGAGCACCACCACCTCCTCCAGCACGGCGTTCTGGCAGGCGGAGCCGATCAGCACCGGGATCCGCCACCAGACGTCGGGCAGGCCGGAGGGCACCACGGTGAGGTTGGCACCGGCCGCCCGCGAACCCAGGTAGAGGGCCAGGCCGCTGCCGCCGATCACGGCGGCCACCGCCGCGCCGCGTCCGAGGTCGGCGAGCTTGTGGCGCAGGTCGAAGCCGAGCACCCGCAGGCTGGTGCCCTCGCGGATCAGCAGGTAGCCGACCAGCACCACCGGCATCAGGCCGCGGCCGATGTAGTAGAGCTGGTAGGCCAGGTCGATCCAGGGCCGCCCGGGGGCGGCCGAGGAGTTCAGCGGCGCGACCTGCTGGCTGAGCGCGGCGTGCTGGGTGAGCGAGTCGGCGAAGCTGATCGCCGCGTAGATCCCGCTGGCGCCCAGGGACAGGCCCAGGACGATCAGCAGCTCGGCGCCGAGCAGCCGCCGCCCGGGCGAGCCGGGCGGCAGGATGTTCTCCGGAGAGGCGGGCGGTGCGATCGTCATGGCCGATCATCCTGTCACACCGCCATGAGCACGCCCTTCACGGCTTTCACCCCCGCGCCGACCCGGCCGGCCCTCACCCCACCGGCCAGGTGTGCACGGGTTCCCCGCCGCGCATCAGCTCCATGTACCGCTTGGTCATGGTGGCCAGCGCGGTCGCCTGGTCCATCCCGTAGCGCTCGCGCAGTTGGTGGACGGTGGCAGCCTGCCAGGCGGCACCGTTGGTCCGGCGCAGGCAGCGCTGCTCGATGATGCCCAGGTAGCGGTCCCGGTCGGCCGGCTGCACGCCCCACTCGTCCAGGCCCTGGTGGGCCAGCGGCAGCAGCTCGCCGAGCACCAGGTCGACCACCGGCACCTCGGCGAGCGCGCCGCGCGCCCCGCGGCCCTGGCGCGGCCAGTGCAGCGCGGTGTCGATGCCGTAGCGCGCCGCGGTGTGGAAGTTCCGGTCGGCCCGGTCGAACGGCAGCCTGGTCCAGATCGGCCGGCTCTGCTCGGCGAGCACCCGGACCAGTCCGTAGTAGAAGGCGGCGTTGGCCAGCGTGTCGGCGACCGTGGGACCGGCCGGCAGGCAGCGGTTCTCCACCCGCAGGTGCGGCACGCCGTCGGCCACGTCGTAGACCGGCCGGTTCCACCGGTAGATGGTGCCGTTGTGCAGCCGCATCTCGGCGAGCCGCGGGATACCGCCGCAGGAGAGCACCTTGGCCGGGTCCTCGTCGTCGCAGATCGGCAGCAGGGCGGGGAAGTAGCGCAGGTTCTCGGCGAAGAGCTCCGCGGCCGAGTCCACCCAGCGCTCGCCGAACCAGGTGATCGGGCGCACCCCCTGGGCCTTGAGCTCGGCCGAGCGGGTGTCGCAGGCCTGCTGGAAGAGGACCGGACGGGTCTCGCGCCACAGCTCGCGTCCGAACAGGAAGGGCGAGTTGGCCCCCAGCGCCACCTGGACGGCGGCGATCGCCTGGGCCGCGTTCCAGACCGGGGCGAAGCGGTCCGGGGTGACCTGCAGGTGCAGCTGCAGCGAGGTCGCCGCCGCCTCCGCCACCATGGTCACCGAGTCCAGCACCAGGTGCTCGACCCCCTCGATGTCCAGCGCGATGTCCTCGCCGCGCGCCGCCATGATCTGGTCGCTGAGCAGCGTGTAGCGGTTGTTGTGCGACATCGAGTCCAGGCCGGTGTGCTCGACCCCCAGGGTCGGCAGCACGCCGACCATGATGATCCGGGCGCCGGCCTCGGCGGCCCGGCGGTCGGCGTAGCGCAGGCCGGTGTCGATCTCCTCGCGCAGCTCCTCGAAGACGTGGCCGCTGAGCCGGTGCGGGGCGATGTTGACCTCGATGTTGAACTTGCCCAGCTCGGTCTGGAAGTCGGCGGAGCCGATCGCCGCGAGCACCTGCTCGTTGCTCATCAGCGGCAGGCCCTGCTCGTCGGCCAGGTTCAGCTCGATCTCGAGGCCCAGGACGGCCCTGGGCCGGTCGAACCGGCCCTCGCGCAGCATCCGGTCCAGCGCCTCCTGACAGGACTGCAGTTTGCGTCGGTACTGCTGTCGGTCCGCCAGGTCGGCCCGGGTCGCGATGACCTTCTCCCCCACGGATACCCCCTTCGGCCGGTGTCACCGTGCCCAGCATCATGGTGCCCAGCATCATGCCCAGCCGGAAGATCGATACCCGATGCGCCCTTATGCCTTGCGCCACAAGGGAGCTGACGGCTTCTCACCTGTGTTTCCCGACTTGCCGGGCACGACAGAAGGTGATAAACAGGTCACCCTGCGCACTTGTTCGAGTAGGCTTCGCGCTGCACGCCGCCCCGACCCTTGGCCGAGGCGGCTCCCTCGCTTGCCGCGTGGCCCCCTCGCGCGCTCAGCCCCGCGATCACGCCCAACCGGACCCGGCTCTGTCGCGCCACGCCGGTATGCCGCTTTCGCACGCCGATCTCGCACGGAGAGGCGACCCGCCATGACCTTGCAAACGCCCCAGCCCCCGCCGAGCGCCCTGCGCGCCGTCCTGGCCGCCCTGAACTCCCAAGCCGCCCTGCGGCAGGCCGGGGCCGCCGCGCTGCGCAGTCCCACCGGGCCGCTGCAGCCCTCCCATCCCCTGGCGGTTCACCAGCTGCCGCCCGCGACGGCGACGGCGCGCGCGCTGGCGGAGGCCCCGCGCACGGGTTGGCGGTTCCTGATCGAGCACGGCGGCCAAGTGGTGGCGGCGGCCGAGGTGGTGAAGTCGGCCGAGGGCCACAGCTTCGCGCACTTCGCGGCGGGACCCTATCTCGACTCCACCATGCGGGCACTGGCTCAGGCCCGACACCTGGTGCAGTCGCTGCGCACCAGCCACCAGGCGCGGCTGCTCTCGATGCCCGGGCACTACGCCACCGCACTGTGGCTGCACGGCATCGACGCCGCGCCGGAGGAGGACCTGCTGATCCCGCTGGCCCCGGCCCCGCTCGGGGTGGCCGCGCACCGCGCCCATCCAGCGGGCGACCTGCTCGCGCTGCTCGCCCGCCCGAGTGCCGCGGCGCCGGTGCGGCCGGCCGCGCCCGCTCCGTTGGCCGCGGCGGTGCCCGCCCTCTGACCCCACCCGTTCGGACTACCTCGCAGCCACCCGGTCGAGTCATGGCCGGGTGGCCCGTTTTTGCGCCGCCGCCCGGTTCGACCATCTGAATGGGTGATCTCTGCCCTGGAGTTGTGGCGCATGTCACCAAACAGCTGCGGGACGGCCTCCGGATGCCGACACTGGGAACTGCGTGGAAGGACCACCTGTCCTACCCACAGAAGCGCCGACTCACACCTGGGCCGGCGGGACAGGATCCGACCACCGTCAACGGCGTTCCGGGGTTCGTGGGGCCTCAGGGCCCGGGCCGGCACCGCTGAGGGGGGCGGGATCGTGAGTGAAGCGGGGTACAACGATGTGCCAGCACCGACCTGAGTGTCCGTCGGCCGAGTCGGCCGACCGTGAGGCGGCGGTTCCGGTCGCCCGCCACCCCGAGCAGGGCTGGAGCCTGCTCTGCAACGGGGTCCTGCTGTTCGAGGACACCGGTGAGCTGCTGCCGGACGGCCGGGTGATCGCGCCGCACCGTTCGCGGCTGGTCGCCGCCTGACAGCCCACCCGGACGGGTTGCGGCCCCGGCCCACCGGGGCCCGGACGTGACGAGGTCCCCTGCGGAACCTGCCGCAGGGGACCTCGTCACGCGCGCGGCCGGGGCCGGCCCACCGGGGCCGACCGCCGGCTCATCCCGCTCAGGAGCCGTACTCGTCCAGCGGCGGGCAGGAGCAGACCAGGTGCCGGTCGCCGTAGGCGCCGTCGATCCGGCTCACCGGCGGCCAGTACTTGTCCGCCGGGTTCACGCCCGCCGGGAAGACCGCCTCCTGGCGGCTGTAGCCGTGCGCCCAGTCGCCGGCCAGCGTGGCGGCGGTGTGCGGGGCGTTGCGGAGCGGGTTGTCGTCCGCGGCCCAGGTGCCCGAGCCGACCTTGTCGATCTCGGCCCGGATCTCGATCATCGCGGCGCAGAACCGGTCGATCTCGTGCAGGTCCTCGGACTCGGTGGGCTCGATCATCAGCGTGCCGGCCACCGGGAAGGACATGGTCGGGGCGTGGAAGCCGTAGTCGATCAGGCGCTTGGCGATGTCGTCCACGCTCACCCCCGTCTCCTTGGTGAGCGGGCGCAGGTCGATGATGCACTCGTGCGCGACCAGGCCGCCGGGGCCGGTGTAGAGCACCGGGAAGTGCGGGGCCAGCCGCTTGGCGATGTAGTTGGCGTTCAGCACCGCGACCTGGGTGGCGCGCTTGAGGCCCTCGCCGCCCATCAGCCGCACGTACGCCCAGGAGATCGGCAGGATCGCCGCCGAGCCCCACGGCGCGGCCGAGATCGGGCCGACACCGGTGGCCGGACCGGCCTCGCTCTGCAGCGGGTGGTTGGGCAGGTACGGCGCCAGGTGCGCGCGCACCGCGACCGGGCCGACGCCCGGGCCGCCGCCGCCGTGCGGGATGCAGAAGGTCTTGTGCAGGTTCAGGTGCGAGACGTCCGCACCGAACTTGCCCGGCTTGGCCAGGCCGACCAGCGCGTTGAGGTTGGCGCCGTCCACGTAGACCTGGCCGCCGGCCTCGTGCACCAGGGCGCAGATGTCGGTGATCTGGGTCTCGAAGACGCCGTGGGTGGACGGGTAGGTGACCATCAGCACGGCGAGCTGCTCGCGGTGCTGCTCGATCTTGGCCTTCAGGTCCTCGACGTCCACGTCGCCGTCGGTCAGCGTCTTGACGACGACCACCCGCATGCCGGCCATCACGGCGGAGGCGGCGTTGGTGCCGTGCGCCGAGGCCGGGATCAGGCAGACGTCGCGCTGGGTGTCGCCGTTCGCGTGGTGGTAGGCGCGCACCGCGAGCAGACCGGCCAGCTCGCCCTGGGAGCCGGCGTTCGGCTGGATCGAGACGGCGTCGTAGCCGGTGACCTCGACCAGCTGCTGCTCCAGCTGGCGGATCAGGGTCAGGTAGCCCTGGGCCTGGTCGATCGGGGCGAAGGGGTGCAGCTGGCCGAACTCCGGCCAGGTGACCGCCTCCATCTCGGTGGTGGCGTTGAGCTTCATGGTGCAGGAGCCCAGCGGGATCATGCCGCGGTCCAGCGCGTAGTCCCGGTCCGAGAGGCGGCGCAGGTAGCGCAGCATCGCGGTCTCCGAGCGGTGGCTGTGGAAGACCGGGTGGGTGAGGTACTCGTCCTCGCGCAGCAGGTCGCCCGGGAGCGTCTCGGCGACCGAGTCCGCGTCCACGCCCGCGACGCCGAAGGCGGCCCAGACGGCGGCCAGGTGCTCGCGGGTGGTGGTCTCGTCGCAGGAGATCGAGACGGTGTCGGCGTCCACCTGGTAGAGGTTGATGCCCGCCTCGCGCGCGGTGGCGAGCACCGCGGCGGCACGGCCCGGGACCTTGGCGGTCACGGTGTCGAAGAACGCCTCGTGGGCGAGCTCGACGCCGCCGGCCCGCAGGCCCGCGGCCAGCGCGGCGGCGTAGCGGTGGGTGCGGCGGGCGATGTCGGCCAGGCCGTCGGGGCCGTGGTAGACGGCGTACATCGAGGCCATCACGGCGAGCAGCACCTGGGCGGTGCAGATGTTGCTGGTGGCCTTCTCGCGGCGGATGTGCTGCTCACGGGTCTGCAGCGCCAGCCGGTAGGCGCGGTGGCCGTCGGCGTCCACCGAGACGCCGACCAGGCGGCCGGGCAGCGAGCGGGCGTACTCGGCGCGCACCGACAGGTAGCCGGCGTGCGGGCCGCCGAAGCCCATCGGGACGCCGAAGCGCTGCGAGGTGCCGCAGGCGATGTCGGCGCCGAGCGCGCCGGGCGACTTGAGCAGGGTGAGCGCCAGCAGGTCGGCGGCGACCGCGACGATCGCGCCGAGCCCGTGCGCCTGCTCGATCACGGCGGCCAGGTCGCGCACCGCGCCGGAGGCGCCGGGGTACTGCAGCAGCACGCCGAAGACGCCGCCCTCGGCGATGTCGGCCGGGATGCCCTCGGACAGGTCGGCGACGACCACCTCGACGCCGGTGGGCAGCGCGCGGGTGCGGATCACCGCGAGGGTCTGCGGCAGGGTGTCGGCGTCGACCAGGAAGACGCCGCCCTTGACCTTGGTGACCCGGCGGGCCAGCGCCATCGCCTCGGCGGCCGCGGTGCCCTCGTCGAGCAGCGAGGAGCCGGAGGTGGGCAGGCCGGTCAGGTCGGAGACCAGGGTCTGGAAGTTGAGCAGCGCCTCCAGGCGGCCCTGCGAGATCTCCGGCTGGTACGGGGTGTAGGCGGTGTACCAGGCCGGGTTCTCCATGACGTTGCGCAGGATCACCGGCGGGGTGAAGGTGCCGTAGTAGCCCAGCCCGATCATCGGGGTGAGCACCTGGTTCTGCCGGGCCAGCTCGCGCAGTTCGGCCAGTACCTGGGCCTCGCTGCGGCCGGCCGGCAGGTCCAGGCCGGTGATGCTGCGGATCGCCTCGGGGACCGCGGCGGCGGAGAGCTCGTCCAGCGAGCCGTAGCCGACCTGGGCCAGCATCTTCTCCTGGGCGGCGGCGTCGGGGCCGATGTGGCGGGACTCGAAGGGGCTGGCGGTTTCGAGCTCGGCGAGGGTGGCGGAGCTGCGGGGGCGACCGGCGGTCGGCTGGGCAGTCATGGTGGTCGAGGCCTCCTGGTCACGGACCGGCGGGGGCACGCACGCCGCGGGCCCGCGCCGCTGTGGAGAGCGGATGGACCTGGACGGGCGAGCCCGACAGGCCTCCCCCTCTGTCATCGGGACCTGAGAGCTTCGCCCGCACGGAGCTGACGCCCCGCCGGCTTGCACCGTCGGTGAGGGTGGTGCCCGCCGGCTCCCTCGCCCGCGGCCCTGCCCTGCTTTCCAGAGTGACCTATCCCACACGGTACGGATGCCTGAGAGATTCCGGGGAGGGTTTGCTCCTTCGGCGCCCCAGTCCCCTCTGTTCCGAAGGGTGGGGACTCTCCCGAGCGGGTTCGGCGGTCGCGCCCAGGGTACCAGCGCGGGCCTGTCGGACGACCGTGCAGGTGAGCGAATGTGCTCGCCCACTTGGCGCAGTCCGCGCACGGACGGCGGCGCTTGGCTCGCCGTCATCCGATCCGTGCCTTTTGGTGTGAATCGCAGGCAGCAGCCACAGGAGGAAGAGGAAAGCGTGCAGACCGACATCGATCCCCGAGACCTGATCGGGCACAAGGCCGTCGACCGCAACGGCGACAAGATCGGCACGGTGGACGAGGTCTACCTCGACGACGCCACGGGCGAGCCCGAGTGGGCCGCCGTGCGCACCGGGATCTTCGGCCGGGACGCGTTCGTCCCGCTGACCACGAGCGAGTTCTCCGGCGAGGAGCTGCGCGTGCCCTACGACAAGTCCCTGATCAAGGAGTCGCCGGACTTCGGCGTCGGTCAGCACCTCTCGCCCGCCCAGGAGCTGCAGCTCTACCGCTACTACGGCCTGGACTCCCCCGGCACCGGCCGCACGACCGAGCGCGCCACCACCACGAACGGCTCGCCGGACCTGGACTTCGGGGTGGCCGCCGCCCCCGTGGCAGCCGCTGCGGCCCGCACCAACGGCTCGGCCGAGGCGGGCGCGGGCCAGCCGACCACCCAGCTGCCCCGGGCCCAGGGTGCCGCGCAGTCGGCGCCGGCCACCATCGGACTGGACAAGCCGGTCGAGCCGCCGCCGAGCCCCACCCCCGACCCGGTGCGCACCGCGCCCAAGACCGGCGCCGACCACGGCCCGGCCACCAACGCGCCGCCCGGGCCGGTGGAGCTGACGCTGCGCGAGGAGCGCCTGGAGATCGTCAACGAGTGGCACGTGCTGGGCACCGCCAGTCTGCGCAAGTACGTGGTGGCCGAGCCGGTGGAGCGCCGGATCGAGGTGGTGCGCGAACGGGTCCGGGTGGAGCGGGTACCGGTCAGCGATGCGGAGCGGGCCACCCTCACCGCGCAGGAGATCGCCGAGGCGGTCGAGGAGGTGACGCTGCGCGAGGAGCGTCCGACGGTGCGCAAGTACGTGGCTCCGCTCGAACGGGTGCGCCTGGTGGTCGAGCGGTACACCGAGGAGAAGGTGATCCGCGACGAGCTGCGCCGTGAGCAGGTGGAGATCCACGACAGCACCGCCGCCACCCCCGGGCACACCCCGATGCCCGCGCCGCAGCAGGCGGGCACCCCCACCGGCCTCGTCGGCTGACCCCCGGCGGCCCGGCCGAACCGGCCCGATCGAACGGCCCGGACCCGCTCGCGCGGGTCCGGGCCGTCGGCCTCGACAAAGCTTCAGCGGTAGATATTTGACAGAGTGAAGCACTTTCGGCATGGTTACTTCAGTTCATTGACTATCGCTGGCTTGAAGCAGCTGGAAAGCCGCTCAGCCCGTTTCTGAAGGAGCCACCGTGAGTGAGGCAGTCAAGCCCACCGCCTCGGCCGCGAAACCGAGCAGTGCCCGGGTACTGCCCGCCCTGATCCTGGCGATGCTGGCCTACAGCGTCATCCAGACCGCGGTCGTGCCGATCCTGCCGTCGCTGGCCCTGGAGCTGAAGGTCTCGGGCTCCAACATCACCTGGCTGATGACCGCCAACCTGCTCTCGGCGGCCGTCCTGACCCCGCTGCTGGGCCGCTTCGGCGACCTGCGGGGCCGCAAGCCGATGCTGCTGATCTCGCTGGGCGGGCTGGTGCTCGGCTCCGGGCTCGCGGTGGCGACCCACTCCTTCACCCTGCTGATCGTCGCCCGCGTGCTGCAGGGCGCCGGCGGTGGCGTGCTGCCGCTGGCGATCAGCATCGTCCGCGACGAGCTGCCGCGCGAGAAGATCACCGGCGGCGTCGCCGCGATCAGTGCCTCGATGGGCGTCGGCAGCGGTCTCGGCCTGGTCGCCACCGGCGTGCTGCTGGAGCACTGGGACTACAAGTCCATCTTCTGGATGGGCCTGGTCGCCGCCGTCGTCGCCATCGCCCTGGTGGTCCTGCGGGTGCCGAACGACCCGGTGACCGACAAGAACGGCGGCGCCGACCCGCTGGGCGCCATCGCCCTGGCCGGCTGGCTCTCCGCCCTGCTGATCGCGGTCAGCCGCGGCAACGAGTGGGGCTGGACCTCCACCAAGACGCTGGGCCTGTTCGCCGTCGCCGCCGTGGTCGCGCTGATCTGGGGCATCGTCGAGGTCAAGGTCAAGCACCCGCTGGTCGACATGAAGATGATGGCCCGCCCGGCCGTCGCCTTCACCAACATCTCCGGCCTGCTCATCGGCTTCGGCATGTACGGCTCCTTCCTGGTGATCAGCAACTTCACCCAGACCCCCGCGCAGCTCGCCCACTACGGCTTCACCGCCACCGTGCTGCACGCCGGTGTGCTGCTGCTGCCCTCCGCGGCCGGCTCGATGGTCGCCGCCCCGATCGGCGCGATGCTGATCGGCCGCAGCGGCCCGCGCCTGCCGCTGGTGCTCGGCGGCCTGTTCGGTGCCGTCTCGATGGCCTACCTGGCCCTGCGGCACAGCGCCGAGGGCGACGTCTACTTCGCCGCCGGGCTCTTCGGCCTCGGCGTCGGCCTGGCCTACGCGGCCATGCCCGCCTTCATCAACGGCGCCGTCCCGGCCGAGCAGAGCGGTATCGCCAACGGCATGAACGCGGTGCTGCGCACCGTGGGTGGCGCGATCGGCACCGCCGTGCTGGGTGCAGTCCTGACCGGCGACACCATCAAGTTCCCGCCGCAGATCGCGGCGATGGTCAAGGTGCAGCTGCCGACCCTGGACGCCTACAAGCACGCCTACTGGATCACCGCCGTGATCTGCCTGATCGCCGCCCTGGTCCCGTTCGCGATCCGGACGGCCCGGCAGGCCACCGCCCCGGTCGACCAGTCGGCCGACGCGCCGCAGCCCACCAAGACCAGCGCCTGACGCGCTGGGGCTCCCGCCGGTGCACGACCGCCGGGAGCCCGCCCGGCGCCGTCCAGGGATCGGTGGCGCCGGACCGTCGAACGCCCCGCCCGAGCTTCTCGGGCGGGGCGTTCGCCCTTTCCGGCCCTGTGGCGCCCTGGGGGCGACCGGCCCTGGCCGGGTGGCTACTCCTCCACCGGCCGCAGCGGCAGCGGCTCGGCCGGGCTCAGCGCCGGGTCGTCCACCAGGAAGGTGCGCACCCGGCCCGGCGGCGAGTCGGGCGTCTCGAAGCGGACCGTGACCCGGCCGACCCCGCTGCCCTGCACCCAGCCGGCGCCGAACTCCTCGTGCCGCACGTCCTGGCCCGGCATCCAGATCCGGGTGCCCAGCGCCTGGTCGGCCCCCGCCGTCGGGGTGGGGGCGGTGGCGGGCTCGCCCGGCTCCGTCCGGTCCGCCTGCTCGGCCTCGGCCGCCGCCTGCGCTTCGGCCTCCTCGGCCGCCTCGGCCGCCGCCTGGGCGAACAGGTCCTCCTGGGTGAACTCGGCCAGCTGGGAGACCCCGACGCCGAGCAGCCGGATCCCGCCCGTCAGGTTGACCTGGGCGGCCAGCCGTCGGGCGGTGGCGGCGATCACCCGCTCGTCGTCGGTGGGTCCGCGCAGCGTCTCGGAGCGGGTCAGCGTGCTGAAGTCGAACCGGCGCACCTTGATCACCACCGTCCGACCGGAACGGCCGGCCGCCCGCAGCCGTCGCACGCAGCGCGCGGCCAGCACGTCCAGTTCGTGCAGCACCCGGTCGCGATCGGCCAGGTCGACCTCGTAGGTGTCCTCCACGGAGACCGACTTGGCGTCCCGGTCCGGGACCACGGCGCGCTCGTCCAGCCCCCGCGCCATCAGCGACACGCCCGCCCCGTGCGCCCGTCCGAGCAGCCGCACCAGCTCGTCCTCCGGCTGCTTCGCCACCTCGGCCACGGTCAGCAGCCCGGCCCGGCGCAGCGCCTGCTCGGTGGCGGGGCCCACCCCCGGCAGCGCCCGCACCGGCATCGGACCGAGCACCGCCCGCTCCTGGCCGGGGGCCACCAGCACCAGGCCGTCCGGCTTGGCCTGCTCGGAGGCGATCTTGGCCATCAGCTTCGAGCCGGCTGCGCCGATCGAGGCGGTCAGTCCGGTGCGGCGGCGGATGTCGGCCCGCAGGTCCTGGGCGATCGCCTCGACGAGCGCGCTGCCCTCGCCCGGCGGCACCGCGGCCAGCGCCGCACCGTAGGGGCCGGCGGCCAGGTCCACGTACGCCTCGTCCACGCTCAGCTGCTCGACCAGGGGCGACAGCTCGCGCATCATCGCCATCACCTGCTCGCTGATCTCCCGGTAGGCGACGAAGCGCGGCCACAGGTAGGCGGCGTTCGGGCAGAGCCGACGGGCCACGGCCATCGCCATCGCGGAGTGCACCCCGAAGACCCGGGCCTCGTAGGAGGCGGTGGAGACCACGCCGCGGCCGCCGAGGCCGCCGACGACCACCGGCTTGCCGCGCAGGCTCGGCTTGGCCGCCTGCTCCACCGAGGCGAAGAAGGCGTCCATGTCGAGGTGGAGGATGCTCGGCACTGTCCGCACGAGTCGATCATCGCGCAGTGGTCTGACAGAGCGGGGCTGACAGAGCGGGTCCGGCAGGCACGGGCCGGCCGGGCCCTCGCCAGGGCCTGTCCTAGCCCGCCGGGTGCACCGCGTCCGCCAGCGCCCGCGCCACGCCCGGGTCCTTGGGCCCGAGATCCGTCGGGTCCGGGTGGAAGAGGGCGCTGAAGGCGGCCTTGTCCGCCCCGGGCAGCTCCCGCAGGCCGCCGTAGTACCAGGTGGCGTCACGTGTCTCGGGCACCCCGACGGCGTAGGAGTCGATGCCCGCCGCCCGGCAGAGCGCCAGCGCCCGGCGCACGTGGTAGTCCTGGCTGACCAGCACCGCGTGGTCGACGCCGAAGATCCGCCGGGCCCGGTCGCAGGAGTCCCAGGTGTCGAAGCCCGCGTAGTCGCGCACCACCCGCACCGCCGGCACCCCGTGCGCGACCAGGTAGTCGTACATCGTGCCGGGCTCGTTGTAGTCGGGCCGGCTGTTGTCCCCGGTGACCAGGATCGCCTGGACCTTGTGCGCCCGGTAGAGCTGCAGGGCGGCGTCCAGCCGGTGCGCCAGGTAGTCCGAGGGCTGCCCGTTCACCACCCCGGCGCCGAAGACCACCGCGACCGGCTCGGCCGGCACGTCGGCCACAGTTCGGATCCGGGAGTCCTGCGAGCAGAACAGCCAGGCACTGGGCAGCAGCGCGGCCGCGCCGAGCAGCACCAGGCCCTGGAAGATCCGCCGCTGCCGCCGACGCCCCCGCAGCAGCCCGCTCACTCGTATCCGCACCCGCACGATCAGTCCGCCCCTGGTCGACCCATGATCCATCACCAGCGCGGACGAGTGGCCGATCCCGGATGGTTCCGCGGCGGGGCGCCCGCTGTCACGGCCGCCGGTGCAGGGCTCAGACCGCGCGGTTGCGCCGCTGGGCCAGTTCGTCGGCCGGGTCGTGTCCGAGCAACGTCTCGCCGGTGTCGGTGCGCTCGGCGTGCAGCCGGGACAGGGTGCCCTCCAGCTCCTGCGCCACCGCACCCACCGCGATGCCGAACATCCCCTGACCGCCCTTCAGCAGGTCGACCACCTGCTGCGGCGAGGTGCACTCGTAGACCGTCGCCCCGTCGCTCATCAGGGTCAACCCGGAGAGCGCGGCCACCTCGGCGCACTGCAGATGGGTGACGGCCACCCGGATGTTCTGCAGCGATACGCCGGCGTCCAGCAGCCGCTTGACGATCTTGAGGATCAGGATGTCCCGGAAGCTGTAGAGCCGCTGCGCACCGGTCGGGTACGAGGCCCGCACGCTCGGCTCGAGCAGGCCGGTCCTGGCCCAGTAGTCGAGCTGACGGTAGGTGATGCCCGCCGCCGCACAGGCCGTCGGCCCGCGATAGGCCAGCGCCCCGGGGGCCGGGGTGATCCGCTCGACGGCCGGCTGGCCGGGCTGGACCGCGGGGAAGCGGCCGACTCTGGGCAGGTCGGCGATGGTCTCGACCGCCGGAGCCTCCCAGGAACGGCCGATCATCGCCCGGTTGCCACGTGGCGGATGGAGGGCGCACGGGCCTCCCAGGGCCGCCTCGTCGCCGCTGCTGCTCATGCCAACCTCCGTCCACTCGTGCGCCGGGCGCCCGGTTCAGGTCAACCCGGCGGCCACCCCTGACGGTAGGCAGTCGTCCAAGACGCGTCAACGATCGCCACGCCGGGTTGGCGAAACCGAATCACTCCGGAGAGTGGTTTCGCGTGCCCCCAGTGTGGGTACGACCGAACACTTTGGCAAAACAGCTGATCGACTCCCGCTCGGACGCCAGACCGCGCGGCCCACTGCGGGCCGCTCGCCGACCGGATCCGCGGCTACTGGGCGCTGCCGCCGAAGTCCTCCGGCGAGACCTGGTCGAGGAACTCGCGGAACTTCTCGACCTCGTCCTCCTGCTCGTCCGGGATCGCGATGCCGGCCTCTGCCAGCACCTCCTCGGCACCGAAGATCGGGGTGCCGGTGCGCAGCGCCAGCGCTATCGCGTCGGAGGGCCGGGCACTGACCTCCACACCACCGGTGAAGACCAGCTCGGCGTAGAAGACGCCCTCGCGCAGGTCGGTGATCCGCACCTCGGTGAGCTGCTGGCCCAGCGCCTCCAGCACGTCCTTGAACAGGTCGTGGGTCAGCGGTCGCACAGGCGTCATGCCCTGCTGGGCGAAGGCGATCGCGGTCGCCTCGCCTGGGCCGATCCAAATCGGCAAGTACCGATCACCCCCCACTTCGCGCAGCAGGACGATCGGCTGGTTGGAGGGCATCTCCACCCGGACACCTACGACGTCGAGCTCATTCACAAGGCAACCCTATGGCCCCGCTCCGAGATATGAAAGCGCGGCCGGTCCCCGCGCACGGGCGCGCCGCACCCGACCCGACCTCGCGGGTCAGAACACCTAGGGCCGCAGCCCGGCCTGGACCATGGTGGCGTGCAGCCGCACGGCCAGGGTGGCCAGCTCGCGGGCGGTGGTCTCGGCGTGTGCCCTGGTCTGCGGGTTGCGGTGGCGGCGCAACGGGGCGACCACCTGGTCCACCAGCGCGATCTCCCGCTCGGCAGCGGCCTTCACCTGGCGCAGGTGGCGCGGTTCGAGACCGAACCGTCCGAGCTCTGCCACCAGACGGGCGATCTGCAGGGTGTCGGCGTCGTACCCGCCGTCCGGTCCGGCCACCACCAGGCCGTAGGACTCCCAGGCGGCCAGGTCCCGCTCCTCGGCCCCGGCGGCGGCCAGCAGCTCGGCCCGGCCCAGCCGCACGCCCGAGCTCGGGCCCGCGGCTGCGACCAGCTCGCGGTCGGCCTCCTCCAGCGGGCCGGGGCGGGCGTCCGCCGCCGGCAGGGCCGGCGGCGCCTCCCCGCGCTCGATCGCGTCCAGGTGCTCGCGGATCACCCGCAGCGGCAGGTAGTGGTCGCGCTGCATGCGCAGCACGTAGGCCAGCCGCTCGACGTCGGAGGGGCCGAACTTGCGGTAGCCCGAGGGCGTGCGCTGCGGCTCGACCAGGCCCTCCGCCTCCAGGAAGCGGATCTTGGAGATGGTGACTTCCGGGAAGTCCTCGCGCAGGAAGGCGAGCACCGCGCCGATGCTCAGCAGCTCGCCGCCGCGTGGTTCGGCCGCCCGGGGCACGAGGCCGCCGGGGCGACGCTGGGGGGTCACGGTCTGATTCGAGGTCACTCGCGCTCTCCTGCCGCCGTCGTGGTGCCGAATCCCCCCGCCGTCCGCCCGTGCCCCAGCCCCGTGCCCCGCCGGCGCCCCCGGTGCCTCAGTACCGCTGAGGTCCCGCGAAGAACACCAGGCGGTACTTGCCGATCTGCACCTCGTCACCGTTGTTCAGACCGACCTCGTCGATCCGCTCACGGTTGACGTACGTCCCGTTCAGGCTGCCGACGTCCGCGACGCTGAAACCACCCGGGCGACGGCGGAACTCCACGTGCCGGCGCGAGACGGTGACGTCGTCGAGGAAGATGTCGCCCTGCGGGTGCCGACCGGCGGTGGTGACGTCCGCGTCCAGCAGGAAGCGGCTGCCGGAGTTCGGACCGCGCTGGACGATCAGCAGCGCGGAGCCCGGGGGCAGCGCGTCGATCGCGGCCAGCACCTCGGCCGAGAGCGCCGGGGTGGCCCCGGTGCCGGTGGCCGTGGGGTCGTAGGACTCCAGGCCGGAGATCGAGATGGTCGAGGTGGTCTCGGCCGGCATCTCCGGCGCACCACCGCGCAGCGGGCTGCCGCAGTTGTTGCAGAACCTGGCGGTGGCCGGGTTCTGGTTGCCGCACCGGGGACAGACGATCGGGCCGGTCATGTTCGCAGCCTCCTGGCGCGGTACTCCCCCTGGGACATGCCCGGCATAGGACTCCGGGGCAAACCCTCCACCAGAGGTTGAGGGTCCTGACGGGAAACCTATGCGCGGGCCGCCCGAAGGGTCAACCGACGCGCCGTAGCCCGCGTCGCGGAAGAGCGGGCGCTCACCGGCCGGCTGGTAGCCGTCCTGCGGGGCGCCACGCATCCCGGGGACCTGGCCCGCCTCGTCCTCCTCGCGCCGATGGCGCGCGGTGGGCATTTCCACCGCCGCGCGACGGCGGTTGGAGCGGCCGAACAGCTTCGAGAAAAAACTCACGGGCGAATCCCCTTGCGTGAAACAGACCCGCCCGCGGGGCAGGGTGAGAACCTCGGACAGGCGGCGAGCCCGGCGTTCGGCCGGGGCTTCGGGAGTGGTACAGCACAGTCTGACCGACGCCGTTCCGGTGGTCTGCACCGGGGGGCGCTCAGTCGCGCAGGTGGGAAGTGGTCCAGCCGACGGGGCGTCAGGCGAATCGGATGGTTCCTCACTTCGCCGCCGGCTTGGCGAACTGCGCCGATCCGGGTGCGGCCAGTGCGTCCACCGTCAGCTTCTGCTGCTCCGAGATGTTGGTACCCACCTGCTCCTTCTCCAAAGTACGGACGATGCCGCCCGGAATGTTCAGAGCGGGCGTCAGGTCCTGCGGACTGCCGATCACCGTGAAGCGGTACGGCTGCGCGACCTTCTTCCCGTCGATCGCCACCCCGCCCGAGGGCAGGTCGGTGAAGTAGGTGTGCGCCACCACTCGGACATCGTTGATCTGAATCGCCTCCGCCCCCGCAGCTCGGAGTTCCTGCAGGGTGTCCAGCAGCATATCTGCCTTGACCTGCCCCTGGGGGTCATCGACAGTCAGTACGATCCCCGGTCCGCTGGCCTTGACCGTGCCGGCCAGCACGCCCAGCTCCAGCGCCTTCTGCCGGGTCTGCTCCTGCGCCTCCTTGGCCTGGTTCGAGCTGTTCTCCAACTGGGTGAGGGACTGGTCCAGTTGACCCTTCTCCTGTTGCAGACGCTGCTGACGGCTGTCCAGTTCGTCCAGGATCCGGACCAGGTCCTCCTGACGGGCGCCGCGCAGCGCGCTGTGGTCGTTGGTGCTGCGCACCTGGATCGCCAGGCCCAGGCCCAGCGCGAAGAGCAGCAGGGCCACCACCAGCTGGCCACGGGACAGGCGCGGCGGCCACAGGGCCTTGCGCAGGCGTCCGCGGCCGTCGAGCGGGGGCCGCGCGGGGGCGGACGACTCGTCGGCCCTCTCGTCCCCGGCGACGCCCTCCGCAGCCGGGGCCTGCTCCTCGGCGGGTTCGTCCGTGCCGAGTCCGTCCGTGCCGGGGTCCTCCGTGCTGAGTTCGTCCGTGCCGGGGTCGTCGCCGACCGGCTCGTCGGTGTCGGGTTCGCCGCCGTCAGGTGCGTCGATCGGGGGCGCGCCGGTCTCGGGCGCCGTCGCGTGGCGCTCCCCCGGCTCGCGCGGTTCGTCCGCAGTCTCGTCCTGTGTCACGTCTCGCCCCGGCCTCAGGCCCGGAACACATGGCGCCGAATGGCGGCCGCGTTCGAGAAGATCCGGATGCCCAGCACCACGACCACGCCGGTGGACAGCTGCGACCCCACGCCCAGCTGGTCGCCGAGGAAGACGATCAGCGCGGCCACCACCACGTTGGACAGGAAGGAGACCACGAAGACCTTGTCGTCGAAGATCCCGTCCAGCATCGCCCGCACCCCGCCGAAGACGGCGTCCAGCGCGGCCACCACCGCGATCGGCAGGTACGGGACCACGGCGGCCGGCACCGAGGGCTGCACGAAGAGTCCGGCGACGACCCCGGCCACCAGGCCCAGTACGGCGATCACGGCTTGGATGCTCCTGTCGTTGAAGGCGAGGGGCCTATGGAGGCTGTGGAAGAGGGCTTGGCTGCCGGACTCCCGGCGGGAGCGGGTGCCGGGCCTGCGGAGGACACCGGTGCGGGAGCGGCCGAACCCTCGTCGGGTGTGGCGAGCCGCAGCGTGAAGCCGACCGCACCCGGCAGGTCCAACGAGTGCTGCGGGCTGACGGTCGCCCTGATCCCGTAGCTGTCCTCCAAAAGCCGGAGGTACTGACCGCCCATGCTGTCCTGGAAGGCGCCCGGCAGCCGCTTCTCGTCGCCCACCACCAGCACCGTGTACGGCGGCACCAGCGGCCGGTTGTCGACCAGGATCGCGTCACCGGCGGCCCGGATCGCCGAGAGCGCGGTGAGCCGCTGTCCGTTCACCGCGACCGCCTCCGCACCGGCCTGCCAGAGGCCGTTGACGATCAGTTGCAGGTCCCGGTCGTGCAGCCGCTCGCCGCTGAAGTTGTCGGCGGTGCGCGGGTCGACCCCGCCGCCGCCGGTATCGGAGGCGTCGTCGAGGACCAGCTTGAGACCGGGGCCCTTGACCGCGCCGGTGCCCACCGCGGAGGTCAGCGCGGCGAGGGCGGCGTCGTCGCCGTTCTCCTTCAGGGCGCGCCGCTGCTCCTGGTCGACCTGGGTCCGCGCCGCCTCGACCTGCGCCTGCAGCTTGTCGTCGGCCGCGGTGCCGTCGTTGACCCGCTGGACCAGCGCGTCGTGCTGCTTGGCCAGGGTGGGCTCGGCCTCGTGCGCGTTGACCCCACTGACCGTCACCACCGCGGCCGCCAGGGCCAGACCTGTCGCGAGCACCAGCCGGCCCTTGGCGGTGGTGGGCAGCCGACGGCGGCCCACCTCGCCCCGGGCCCGGGCGGCAGCCGCGTAGCCCTCGTCCAGACTCTGGTCCATGACGGTGGTCAGCAACGTCATCGAGGCGTCAGGGCGGGAGAACCGCCCGTGTCCCCTGGTCGGTGGCCGCGTCGCTGACATGCGGGACATCGTCCCATGACCGCGCGGCCCGCGACGACCAGCCCCCGACGTCAGGGACCGGCCGTGACGGGCCGCGCGGTCAGGCCTGGCTCAGCGTCCGGCGCTGTCGACCACCGCCGCCCACTCCTCCAGCAGGCTCTGGGTCGCCTCGTCGTCCGGCCCCTCGGCCCACAGGTGGGTGACCGCCTCCGCCGGGTCGGGCAGCACCAGGGTCCAGCGGCCGTCCGGCTCGACCACCCGGACACCGTCGGTGGTGTCCAGCAGCCGGTTGCCGGCCGCCTCCACCACCGAGCGCATCACCATGCCCTTGGCCGCCCACGGGGTGGCCACGTCGCGGCGCTGCATGTGGGCCTGCGGAATCCGCGCGTCGATCTGACTGAGCGTCAGCTGGGTGCGGGCCACCAGGCCGACCAGCCGGACGAACGCCGCAGCCCCGTCGAGCACCCCGCTGAACTCGGGGACCACGAAGCCGCCCCGGCCGTCACCGCCGAAGATCGTGCCCTCGGCGGCGGCCGCCTTGGCGAGGTCGTCGGGTGAGGTGCTGGTCCAGGTGACCTGGGTGCCGTGGTACGCCGCGACCTGCTCGGCGATCCGCGTGGTGGTCACCGGCAGCGCGGCCTGCCCGCTGCGCCGCTCGGCGGCGACCAGGTCGAGCAGCACCAGCAGCGCCCGGTCGTCCTCGATCACCCGGCCCAGCTCGTCCACGAAGGAGACCCGCTCGCCCACCGGGTCGAACCGCACCCCGAAGGCCGCCCGGGAGGAGGCCACCAGGGCACCGAGCCGGGCCAGGCCCGCCCTGCGCTCCTCGGCGTCCTCGGTGGGCCTGGCCTCGTCCAGACCGCTGCTGACGCTCAGTGCCTCCACCCCGAGCCGGCCCAGGATGCTGGGCAGGACCAGACCGGCGCTGCCGTGCGCGGTGTCCACCACCACCTTGAGCCCGGCCTCGCGCACCCCCGTGGTGTCGATCGCCCGCAGCAGGTTGCCCGCGTAGGAGTCGAAGACACTGGACGGGAAGGTCAGGTCGCCGATCTCGCCCGGGAACGCCCGGCGGTACTCCTGGCGGGCGTAGACCCGGTCCAGCTTGCGCTGGCCGGCCTGCGAAAGGTCGGCACCGCGCTCGTCGAAGAACAGGATGTCCAGCGAGTCCGGCACACCGGGCGTGGTGCGCAGGAAGATCCCGCCGGCACTGCCGCGCGCGGTGTGCTGACGGGCCACCGGCATCGGCACGTTCTCCAGGTCCCGGACGTCGATCGCGCTGGTCTGCAGTGCCGAGATCATCGCCCGTTTGAGCGCACGGGCACCACGCGAGTGGTCACGCGCGATGGTGACGGTCGCGCCCTTCTTCAGGGTGGTCGCGTACGCGCCGGCCAGCCGCACGGCCAGCTCCGGGGTGATCTCGACGTTGAGGATGCCGGAGACGCCGCGGGCCCCGAACAGGTGCTCCTGGCCGCGCGACTCCCAGATCACCGAGGTGTTGACGAAGGCGCCGGCCTCGATGGTCTTGAACGGGTAGACCCGCACCCCGCCGGCGATGATCGACTCCTCGCCGATCAGGCACTCGTCGCCGATGACCGCGCCGTCCTCGATCCGGGCCGCGCGCATCACATCGGTGTTCTTGCCGACCACGCAGCCGCGCAGGTTGGTCTGGGGTCCGATGTAGACGTTGTCGTGGATCACGGCCTTGTGCAGGAACGCGCCGCGCTTGACCACCACGTTGCTGCCGAGCACCGTGTGCTCGCGCAGCTCCACACCGGCCTCCACCTTGGCGTAGTCGCCGATGTAGAGCGGGCCGCGCAGGACCGCCTCCGGATCCACCTCGGCGCCCTCCGCGACCCAGACGCCCGGCGAGATCTCGAAGCCGTCCAGCTCGACGTCGACCTTGCCCTCCAGGACGTCGGCCTGCGCCTTGCCGTAGCTCTCGTGCGTGCCGACGTCCTCCCAGTAGCCCTCGGCCACGTACCCGTAGACCGGCTTGCCCTCCTTGAGCAACTGGGGGAAGACGTCACTCGACCAGTCCACCGACTGCCCCGCCGCGACGTAGTCGAAGACCTCGGGCTCCATGACGTAGATCCCGGTGTTCACCGTGTCCGAGAAGACCTGCCCCCAGGTGGGCTTCTCCAGGAACCGCTCGACCCGGCCCTCGTCGTCGACGATCGTGATTCCGAATTCCAATGGGTCGGGGACCCGGGTGAGGCAGACGGTGACCAGGGCGCCCTTGCTCCGGTGAAAAGCGATCAGCTCGGAAAGATCAAAATCGGTGAGGGCGTCTCCGGAGATCACCAGAAAGGAGTCGTCCCGCAGTGCGTCCTCGGCGTTCTTGACGCTCCCCGCGGTGCCGAGCGGAATCTCCTCGTTCGCATAGCTGAGGCTCATACCGAGTTCCTCGCCATCGCCGAAGTAGTTCTTCACCAGCGATGCGAGGAACTGCACGGTGACGACCGTATCGGTGAGGCCGTGCCGCTTGAGCAGCCGAAGCACGTGCTCCATGATCGGGCGATTGGCCACCGGCAGAAGCGGCTTCGGCATACTCGAAGTCATCGGGCGGAGACGAGTTCCCTCGCCTCCTGCCATCACAACGGCTTTCATTGCGGGTGCGTCCTCCTTCGCGGCAATGGACTCGCCGTCCATCAAACCGTTCCAGGACACCTCTACCCGGCAAAAATGATCCGACGCGCGGGAGCGCGGGTTAACTGCGCCACGATTACAGCGTGTCGGGCACCGTGTCTCAGAGGGTGGTCGCTCCGGTCGCCGCCCTGGCGATCTGCCGGGTCTGCATCGCATAGAGGATGCCGGCCCACCAGTACAGCACCGTGCCCCACCAGATGAACGCCCAGCTGACGGCGTTCGCCGTGCTGTGGAACCAGCCGTCGCCCTGCCCCAGCAGCAGCAGCGGGAAGCCGTACATCAGATTGAAGGTGGCCGCCTTGCCCAGAAAACTCACCTGCAGCGGGCCGTAGCCGTGACGGTTGAGAACGGGCAGCAGGCAAGTGATGAAGAGGTCGCGGGCCAGCAGGATGCCGGTCAGCCACCACGGCAGGATCCCGCGCCAGGTCAGCCCGAGCAGGGTGGAGAGCACGAACAGCCGGTCCGCCAGCGGATCGAGGATCTGACCGATCCGGCTGATCTGCCCCCAGCGGCGGGCCAGCTTCCCGTCCAGGTAGTCGCTGACACCGCTGAACATCAGGATCGCCAATGCCCAGCCGTCGTTGTTCGGCCCACCGAACTCGGGCCAGAGGATGAGCCAGAGGAAGACCGGGACCCCGACCAGCCTCGCCATGCTGAGCAGGTTGGGGATGGTGAGGACGCGGTCGGTCTGGACGCGCGTCTCCTGGACCTCCACCCGGAGCCTCCTGTCGTACGGTGACGTTGCGGGCAAGACTTTACCCGGCACCGTCGCTAAACGCGAAGAAGCCCCCTTCCCGAAGGAAGGGGGCTTCTTCTGAATGATTGTTCGGCGGCGTCCTACTCTCCCACAGGGTCCCCCCTGCAGTACCATCGGCGCTGTGAGGCTTAGCTTCCGGGTTCGGAATGTAACCGGGCGTTTCCCTCACGCTATGACCACCGAAACACTATGAAACTGTCGACCGCAACCCGCCCGTTCTTTCCCTGGCGGGGGTCGTTGTTTCAGAACAACACAGTGGACGCGAGCAACTGAGGACAAGCCCTCGGCCTATTAGTACCGGTCAGCTCCACCCCTTACAGGGCTTCCACATCCGGCCTATCAACCCAGTCGTCTACTGGGAGCCTTACCCTCTCAAGGAGGTGGGAGTGCTCATCTCGAAGCAGGCTTCCCGCTTAGATGCTTTCAGCGGTTATCCCTCCCGAACGTAGCCAACCAGCCATGCCCTTGGCAGGACAACTGGCACACCAGAGGTTCGTCCGTCCCGGTCCTCTCGTACTAGGGACAGCCCTTCTCAACACTCCTACGCGCACAGCGGATAGGGACCGAACTGTCTCACGACGTTCTAAACCCAGCTCGCGTACCGCTTTAATGGGCGAACAGCCCAACCCTTGGGACCTACTCCAGCCCCAGGATGCGACGAGCCGACATCGAGGTGCCAAACCATCCCGTCGATATGGACTCTTGGGGAAGATCAGCCTGTTATCCCCGGGGTACCTTTTATCCGTTGAGCGACGGCGCTTCCACAAGCCACCGCCGGATCACTAGTCCCTGCTTTCGCACCTGCTCGACCCGTCGGTCTCACAGTCAAGCTCCCTTGTGCACTTACACTCAACACCTGATTGCCAACCAGGCTGAGGGAACCTTTGGGCGCCTCCGTTACTCTTTAGGAGGCAACCGCCCCAGTTAAACTACCCACCAGACACTGTCCCTGATCCGGATCACGGACCCAGGTTAGACATCCAGCACGACCAGAGTGGTATTTCAACGTCGACTCCACAACAACTGGCGTTGCCGCTTCAAAGTCTCCCACCTATCCTACACAAGCCGAACCGAACACCAATATCAAGCTATAGTAAAGGTCCCGGGGTCTTTCCGTCCTGCTGCGCGAAACGAGCATCTTTACTCGTAATGCAATTTCACCGGGCCTATGGTTGAGACAGTCGAGAAGTCGTTACGCCATTCGTGCAGGTCGGAACTTACCCGACAAGGAATTTCGCTACCTTAGGATGGTTATAGTTACCACCGCCGTTTACTGGCGCTTAAGTTCTCAGCTTCGCCCCGACGAATCAGAGCTAACCGGTCCCCTTAACGTTCCAGCACCGGGCAGGCGTCAGTCCGTATACATCGCCTTACGGCTTCGCACGGACCTGTGTTTTTAGTAAACAGTCGCTTCTCGCTGGTCTCTGCGGCCGGCCCCAGCTCGGGCAGCAAGTGCCTCCACCAGTTCCGGCCCCCTTCTCCCGAAGTTACGGGGGCATTTTGCCGAGTTCCTTAACCATAGTTCACCCGAACGCCTCGGTATTCTCTACCTGACCACCTGAGTCGGTTTGGGGTACGGGCCGCCATGAAACTCGCTAGAGGCTTTTCTCGACAGCATAGGATCATCCACTTCACCACAATCGGCTCGGCATCAGGTCTCAGACTATGTGCAAGGCGGATTTGCCTACCTTGCGTCCTACACCCTTACCCCGGGACAACCACCGCCCGGGCTGGACTACCTTCCTGCGTCACCCCATCGCTCACCTAATACCCTGTTGGATCAGCGGCTCCACCACGTCCCATTGTCCGAAGACTCCGGGCCGGCTTCACGGCTTTAGCATTCAGAGGTTCAGCGTTGGCGCTTCAAAGCGGGTACGGGAATATCAACCCGTTGTCCATCGACTACGCCTGTCGGCCTCGCCTTAGGTCCCGACTTACCCTGGGCAGATCAGCTTGACCCAGGAACCCTTGGTCAATCGGCGCAAGAGTTTCCCACTCTTGTATCGCTACTCATGCCTGCATTCTCACTCGTATACCGTCCACGACTGGATTCCTCCGCCGCTTCACCCGGCACACGACGCTCCCCTACCCATCCACAGCGCCGTTGGGCGTATTCTGTGAATGACACGACTTCGGTGGTGTGCTTGAGCCCCGCTACATTGTCGGCGCGGAATCACTTGACCAGTGAGCTATTACGCACTCTTTCAAGGGTGGCTGCTTCTAAGCCAACCTCCTGGTTGTCTCTGCGACTCCACATCCTTTCCCACTTAGCACACGCTTAGGGACCTTAGTCGGTGTTCTGGGCTGTTTCCCTCTCGACCATGGAGCTTATCCCCCACAGTCTCACTGCCACGCTCTCACTTACCGGCATTCGGAGTTTGGCTAAGGTCAGTAACCCGGTAAGGCCCATCGCCTATCCAGTGCTCTACCTCCGGCAAGAAACACGTGACGCTGCACCTAAATGCATTTCGGGGAGAACCAGCTATCACGGAGTTTGATTGGCCTTTCACCCCTAACCACAGGTCATCCCCCAGGTTTTCAACCCTGGTGGGTTCGGTCCTCCACGCGGTCTTACCCGCGCTTCAACCTGCCCATGGCTAGATCACTCCGCTTCGGGTCTTGGGCATGCAACTCAACCGCCCTATTCGGACTCGCTTTCGCTACGGCTACCCCACACGGGTTAACCTCGCTACACACCGCAAACTCGCAGGCTCATTCTTCAAAAGGCACGCAGTCACGGCTGATCAGCAAGCTGACCAACGACGCTCCCACGGCTTGTAGGCACACGGTTTCAGGTACTATTTCACTCCGCTCCCGCGGTACTTTTCACCATTCCCTCACGGTACTATCCGCTATCGGTCACTAGGGAATATTTAGGCTTAGCGGGTGGTCCCGCCAGATTCACACGGAATTTCTCGGGCTCCGTGCTACTTGGGAGAAGCTCAAGTGAGCCGTACAAGTTTCGTCTACGGGGGTCTTACCCTCTACGCCGGACCTTTCGCATGTCCTTCGACTACCCATACGGTTTCTGACTCACCCGATCGCCGGCAGACGACCGAAGAACTTTCCCACGACCCCGAAGTGGCAACCCCTGCCGGGTCTCACACCACAACGGTTTAGCCTCATCCGGTTTCGCTCGCCACTACTCCCGGAATCACGGTTGTTTTCTCTTCCTGCGGGTACTGAGATGTTTCACTTCCCCGCGTTCCCTCCACATACCCTATGTGTTCAGGTATGGGTGACAGCCCATGACGACTGCCGGGTTTCCCCATTCGGACACCCCCGGATCAAAGCTCGGTTGACAGCTCCCCGGGGCCTATCGCGGCCTCCCACGTCCTTCATCGGTTCCTAGTGCCAAGGCATCCACCGTGCGCCCTTAAAAACTTGGCCACAGATGCTCGCGTCCACTGTGCAGTTCTCAAACAACGACCAGACACCCACCTACACAACCCGGCAAACACCAGGTCGGTCCGTGGGACCGGCACTGAGACAACGATTACTCGTTCCCTCAGGACCCAACAACGTGCCCGACACACCAGACTCAAGAAACGCTTTCCACGCCGAAGCAGTACTCACGAACCATCACCCAGTGTGCCGAATAGTCAACGTTCCACCCATGAGCAACCGTGCGAGACATTCGCTCGCATCCGGCCATGTGCTCCTTAGAAAGGAGGTGATCCAGCCGCACCTTCCGGTACGGCTACCTTGTTACGACTTCGTCCCAATCGCTGGTCCCACCTTCGACGGCTCCCTCCCAAGGGTTAGGCCACCGGCTTCGGGTGTTACCGACTTTCGTGACGTGACGGGCGGTGTGTACAAGGCCCGGGAACGTATTCACCGCAGCATGCTGATCTGCGATTACTAGCAACTCCAACTTCATGGGGTCGAGTTGCAGACCCCAATCCGAACTGAGGCCGGCTTTTTGGGATTCGCTCCACCTCACGGTATCGCAGCCCTTTGTACCGACCATTGTAGCACGTGTGCAGCCCAAGACATAAGGGGCATGATGATTTGACGTCGTCCCCACCTTCCTCCGAGTTGACCCCGGCAGTCTCCTGTGAGTCCCCATCACCCCGAAAGGCATGCTGGCAACACAGAACAAGGGTTGCGCTCGTTGCGGGACTTAACCCAACATCTCACGACACGAGCTGACGACAACCATGCACCACCTGTATACCGACCACAAGGGGGCGACTATCTCTAGCCGTTTCCGGTATATGTCAAGCCTTGGTAAGGTTCTTCGCGTTGCGTCGAATTAAGCCACATGCTCCGCTGCTTGTGCGGGCCCCCGTCAATTCCTTTGAGTTTTAGCCTTGCGGCCGTACTCCCCAGGCGGGGAACTTAATGCGTTAGCTGCGGCACCGACGACGTGGAATGTCGCCAACACCTAGTTCCCAACGTTTACGGCGTGGACTACCAGGGTATCTAATCCTGTTCGCTCCCCACGCTTTCGCTCCTCAGCGTCAGTAATGGCCCAGAGATCCGCCTTCGCCACCGGTGTTCCTCCTGATATCTGCGCATTTCACCGCTACACCAGGAATTCCGATCTCCCCTACCACACTCTAGCCTGCCCGTATCGAATGCAGACCCGGGGTTAAGCCCCGGGCTTTCACATCCGACGCGACAGGCCGCCTACGAGCTCTTTACGCCCAATAATTCCGGACAACGCTCGCACCCTACGTATTACCGCGGCTGCTGGCACGTAGTTAGCCGGTGCTTCTTCTGCAGGTACCGTCACTTGCGCTTCTTCCCTGCTGAAAGAGGTTTACAACCCGAAGGCCGTCATCCCTCACGCGGCGTCGCTGCATCAGGCTTTCGCCCATTGTGCAATATTCCCCACTGCTGCCTCCCGTAGGAGTCTGGGCCGTGTCTCAGTCCCAGTGTGGCCGGTCGCCCTCTCAGGCCGGCTACCCGTCGTCGCCTTGGTAGGCCATTACCCCACCAACAAGCTGATAGGCCGCGGGCTCATCCTGCACCGCCGGAGCTTTCCACCAACCCCCATGCAGAGGAAGGTCGTATCCGGTATTAGACCCCGTTTCCAGGGCTTGTCCCAGAGTGCAGGGCAGATTGCCCACGTGTTACTCACCCGTTCGCCACTGATCCACCCCGAAGGGCTTCACCGTTCGACTTGCATGTGTTAAGCACGCCGCCAGCGTTCGTCCTGAGCCAGGATCAAACTCTCCGTGAATGTTTACCCGTCATCGGGTCGACACCCGCGTCGAGCGGCACGACAACCACCGGAATAGGGTGGCCTCGCGCACTGCGTCCTCGCTAGTGTTTTACTTCAAAAGGAATCTCCAACCCCAGTCCGAAGACCAAGGCCGGGGATGTCAACATATCTGGCGTTGACTTTTGGCACGCTGTTGAGTTCTCAAGGAACGGACGCTTCCTTCGCAGCCACTTCCGTGGCCCCTCCAGGCGCTTCGTTCTTTCGTGTTCCGAGCTTATCACGTGAGTTTCGCGCCGATTTAACCGGGCATTCACTCAGGCGTTTCGCTGGATTCACATCGCCTCGTGGCGACTCGGCCAACCATAGCCGCTCCCGGCCGGTGCGCCTAATCGAGCATGGTGACCGGCCGAGGGAAGGAGGGCCAGCACCCCGTCGGTTGGCGCGCCGCACCGATCGTCCAGCTCACCCGGATGCCGTAGAGTGCGGCGCGTCGACCAAGAGGACTAGACCACTTGGGTCACGCAGGGGCCTGACCGGCCCGGGATCCGGTCGGCGGCCGGCAGTGGGATGACCGCTGGGTGTCGCATGTGACCGGCCGGGCCGCCTGTCTCTTATGTGGCGAGATGTCCAAAGTTGGCATGATTTAGGCTTCAGTCGACATACGCCCCCGCCGCTCCCCCGCGGCCGCACGCCATGTACTCCGCACCTGGGAGGCCCCCACCATGACCACTGTGACGTCGCCGCTGACCGGCCGCGCCATTGGACTCGCCAACGTGCCCGACCCCGTCTTCGCCGGCGCGATGGTGGGTCCCGGGACCGCCATCGACCCGGTGCGCGAGCCCACCACCGCGGTCGCGCCGGTGGACGGCCTGGTCGTCTCCATGCACCCGCACGCGTTCGTGGTGATGGACGCGGACGGGCACGGTGTGCTGACCCACCTCGGCATCGACACCGTGCAGCTGAACGGTGAGGGCTTCGAGCTGCTGGTCAGCAAGGGTGACCAGGTCAAGCGCGGTCAGCCGGTCATCTCGTGGAACCCCGCCGCGGTCGAGGCCGCCGGCAAGTCGCCGATCTCCCCGATCGTTGCGCTGGAGGCCACGGCCGAGGCGCTCAGCGCAGTGGCCGAGACCGGTGAGGTCGCCACCGGCGGCGACCTCTTCACCTGGAACTGAGACACCCCGGCACCGATACTCCCGGCGCCAAGACGACGAAACGCCGGACAGTGCCCCGTTCCACGTGCTCGAGTGGGACGGGGCGGCAGTGCGGGCGAAAGGAAAGAAGTACATGGAGAAGACGCTGCGCGGCGTAGGTGTCAGCCACGGGGTCGCCATCGGCCAGGTGCGGCACATGGGGACCGCAGTGCTGGAGCCCCCGGCCCACCAGATTCCGACCGAGGACGCACCGCGCGAGCAGGCCCGGGCCAAGCAGGCCGTGGACGCCGTGGCCGCCGACCTGATCGCACGCGGCACGCTGGCCGGCGGCGAGGCGCAGGCCGTGCTGGAGGCCCAGGCGCTGATGGCGCAGGACCCGGAGCTGCTCGCGGACGTGGAGCGGCGGATCACCGTGGGCAGCAGCGCCGAGCGCGCGGTCTACGACGCGTTCGCGGCCTACCGGGCGCTGCTCGCCGCGGCCGGCGAGTACCTGGCGGGCCGGGTGGCGGACCTGGACGACGTGCGCAACCGGATCGTGGCGCGGCTGCTGGGCGTGCCGATGCCCGGTGTGCCGGACAGCGACGAGCCGTACGTGCTGTTCGCCCGCGACCTGGCGCCGGCCGACACCGCGCTGCTGGACCCGACCCTGGTGCTCGGCTTCGTGACCGAGGAGGGCGGCCCGACCAGCCACTCGGCGATCCTGGCCCGCGCGCTGGGCGTGCCGGCCGTGGTGGCGCTGCCGAACGCCACCGACGTGGCCGAGGGTGTCGTGGTGGCGGTGGACGGCAGCAGCGGTGAGGTGCTGCTGGACCCGAGCGGGGAGAAGCAGGACGAGCTGCGCCGGCTGGCCGCCGAGCGCAAGGCCGCGCTGGCCGCCTCGTCCGGCCCCGGGCGGACCTCGGACGGGCACCTGGTGCCGCTGCTGGCGAACGTCGGCGGCCCGGCCGACGTGGCCGCGGCGCTGGAGGCGGGCGCCGAGGGCGTCGGGCTGTTCCGCACCGAGTTCCTCTTCCTGGACGACTCGAAGCGTGCGCCGAGCGAGCAGTCCCAGGTCGAGGCCTATCGCAAGGTGCTGGAGGCCTTCCCGGAGGGCCGCGTGGTGGTGCGCGTGCTGGACGCGGGCGCGGACAAGCCGCTGGAGTTCCTGACCCCGGCCGACGAGCCGAACCCGGCGCTGGGGGTGCGGGGTCTGCGCACCCTGCTGGAGCACCCGGAGGTGCTGCGGACCCAGCTGCGCGCGCTGGCCGCCGCGGCCGAGGGCCTGCCGGTGCACCTGGAGGTCATGGCCCCGATGGTGGCCGACCGGGCGGACGCCAAGGCGTTCGCGCAGGCCTGCCGCGAGGCCGGGCTGCAGGCGAAGTACGGGGCGATGGTGGAGATCCCGTCCGCCGCGCTGCGGGCCCGCTCGATCCTGGAGGAGGTCGAGTTCCTCTCGCTGGGCACCAACGACCTCGCGCAGTACACCTTCGCGGCGGACCGTCAGGTCGGCGCGCTGGCCCGGCTGCAGGACCCCTGGCAGCCGGCCCTGCTGGACCTGATCGCGGCTGCCGCGGGTGCGGCCAAGGCCGCGGGCAAGAGCTGCGGCGTCTGCGGCGAGGCGGCTGCCGACCCGCTGCTGGCCTGCGTGCTGACCGGCCTCGGGGTGACCAGCCTGTCGATGGGCTCGGCCTCGATCCCGTACGTGCGGGCCTCGCTGGCGACCTACACGCTGGCCCAGTGCCGGCGGGCGGCGGAGGCGGCGCGGGCCGCCGACAGCGCCGAGGAGGCGCGGATCGCCGCGCAGCAGGTGCTGTCCGGCGAGTGAGCCGGGAGCTGTACGGGTAGCGGGGCCGCGCCGTCGTGGCGGGGCCCCGCTCGCGTGCTCAGGCCCGGCGCTCGCGGCCCAGGCGCTCGAAGAAGCGCAGGTGCTCCAGGTTGTCGACCGAACCGGGGTTGACCGCCTGGTCGAGCGGGGTGCCGGCGAGCAGGCGCTTGACCGGGACCTCGATCCGCTTGCCGGTGAGGGTGTGCGGCAGGCCGGTGACGGCGACGACCTCGTCGGGGACGTGGCGCGGCGAGAGCTGCTCGCGCAGCACGGTGCGGATCCGTCCGCGCAGCTCGTCGTCCAGCTCGGCGCCGGGGGCGAGGACGACGAAGAGCGGCATCCAGTAGCCGCCGTTCTCCTCCTCCAGGCCGATCACCAGGGACTCGGCGATCTCGGGGAGGCGCTCGACCACCTCGTAGATGTCGGAGGAGCCCATCCGCACGCCCTGGCGGTTGAGGGTGGAGTCGGAGCGGCCGTGGATGATCACGGTGCCGCGCGAGGTGACGGTGATCCAGTCGCCGTGCCGCCAGGTGCCGGGGAACATCTCGAAGTAGCTGTCCCGGTAGCGGGTGCCGTCGGGGTCGTTCCAGAAGCCGGTGGGCATCGAGGGGATCGGCTGGGTGACGACCAGCTCGCCGACCTCGTCGGTGTGCGGCTTGCCGTTGACGTCCCAGGACTCGACGGCCGCGCCCAGGCAGGGGGCCTGGATCTCGCCCAGGTGGACCGGCAGGGTGGGGACGCCGCCGACGAAGCAGCTGCAGACGTCGGTGCCGCCGCTGACCGAGGCGAGCCAGACGTCCGTCTTGACCTCGTCGTAGATCCAGCGGAAGCCGTCGGGGGGCAGCGGGGAGCCGGTGGTGCCGATGCAGCGCACGGCCGAGAGGTCGAGGTCGCGGCCGGGGTGCAGTTCGGCCTTGCGGCTGGCGATCACGTAGGCCGCCGAGGTGCCGAGCACGGTGGCGCGGGTGCGGGCGGCCACCTCCCACAGGGCGCCCGTGGTGGGGTGGCCCGGGCTGCCGTCGTAGGTGACCACGGTGGCGCCCACCAGCAGGCCGGCGACCAGGAAGTTCCACATCATCCAGCCGGTGGAGGTGTACCAGAGGAAGCGGTCCTTCGGGCCGAGGTCGAGCTGGAGGGCGGCCTGCTTGAGGTGCTCGACCAGGATGCCGCCCTGGCTCTGCACGATGGCCTTGGGCAGGCCGGTGGTGCCCGAGGAGTAGAGCACCCAGAGCGGGTGGTCGAAGGGGAGCTGCTCGAAGACGGGCTCGACGGCGGCGGCGGTCAGGTCGGCCCAGTCGAGGGCGCCCTCGGGGGCCGGGGAGCCGAGCAGCGGCACGTGCACCAGCGCACGCACGGTGGGCAGCTCGCGGCGCAGCTCGGCGACCACCTCGGTGCGGTCGTGGTTCTTGCCGCCGTAGTGGTAGCCGTCGACCGCGAAGAGCACCACGGGTTCGATCTGCTGCAGGCGGTCCAGCACGCTGCGGGCGCCGAAGTCGGGGGCGCAGGAGGTCCAGATCGCGCCGATCGAGGCGGTGGCGAGCAGCGCGACGACGGCCTGCGGGATGTTGGGCAGGTAGGCGCCGACCCGGTCGCCGGGGCGCACGCCGAGCGCGCGCAGCTCGGCGGCCAGCGAGCCGACCTGGCGGCGCAGCTCGGCCCAGCTCAGCGCGATCGGCTCGGCGGTGGTCTCGTCCAGGTGCAGGATCGCGGGCAGCTCGGTGTGCGCGGGGTCGGCGCCGAAGCGCAGCGCGTGCTCCGCGTAGTTGAGGGTGGCACCGGGGAACCAGCGGGTGCCGGGCATCGTGGCGTCGGCGAGCACGGCCTGCGGCGGGGTGCCGAAACGGACGTCGAAGTACTCGGTGACCGCGGTCCAGAAGCGCGCCAGATCGGCGGTGGACCAGGCGTGCAGCGCGGCGTAGCGGGCGGCGGCGGTGGCGTCGTCCGGGGCGGGGGCCAGCGGGGCGGCGGGGGCGTCGTGGTGCTCGGCGGCCCAGGCCTGGAAGGCGACCAGGCGGGTCGCCGCTGCCGCCTCGGGGCGGGGACGCCAGAGCGGCTGGTCGGCGGGCGCGCCGGCGGCGGCCTGGTCCTGGGATGGGGTGCTCACGGTGGTGGTCTCCCGGCCGGAAGGTGGGGGCGGGGGTGGCGCTGGTGGCGGCTCCCGTCCCGTGCGTACGGACGGTCCAGACCCTGCCATGTGATCGTTCGCCGCGCCAGAGGCGAGGTGGGAGGCGATATGGGGGTGCGGTCAGGCGGCGCCGGGTGAGGTGGCACCCGCCGCCTGCTGGTCGAGGCGGTCGAGGGCGAGGGCGGCGAGCAGGGCCGCCGCGTCGCCGAGGACCGAGTCGTCGAAGGCGGCCTGCGGCGCGTGGTTGTAGGGGGCCTTGGCCGGGTCGCGGTCGGGCGGGCAGGCGCCGACCATCAGGTAGGCGCTGGGGACCCGTTCGGCGACCATGCCGAAGTCCTCGGAGCCGGTGACCGGGCGGGGCATCTCGACGAGGCGTTCGGTGCCGAGCAGCCGGCCCGCCGTGCGGATGGCGAAGGCGGTCTCCGCCGCGTGGTTGACGGTGACCGGGTAGCCCTCGCGGTGCTCGACCTCGGCGCTCAGGCCGTGCGCCGCCGCGATGCCGCGCACCACCGTGGCGGCCTCGGTCAGGGCGCGCTCGCGGGCTTCGGGCGAGAAGGCGCGGACGGTGGCGCCGAGCACCGCCTGGTCGGGGATCACGTTCTCGGCGGTGCCCGCGTGGAAGCTGCCGACGGTCAGCACCACCGGGTCCTGGACGTCGAAGCGGCGGGTGGCCATGGTCTGCAGAGCCAGCACCGCCTCGCAGGCGACCGGGATCGGGTCCAGCGCGTAGTGCGGGCTGGAGCCGTGGCCGCCGCGCCCGCGCACGGTGATGCTCAGGGTGTCCGAGCTGGCCATGATCGGCCCCGGGCGGGTGGCGACCAGGCCCAGCGGCAGCACGGCGGCGGCCACGTGCAGTGCGTAGGCGGCCACCGGGGGCTCGCCCGCGGCGGTCAGCACGCCCTCCTCGATCATGATCCCGGCGCCGCCGCCGCCCTCCTCGCCGGGCTGGAACATGAAGACCACCGAGCCGGCCAGCTCGGCCCGCCGCTCGGCCAGCAGCCGGACGGCGCCGACCAGGGCGGCGGTGTGCAGGTCGTGGCCGCAGGCGTGCATCGCGCCGGGGACGGCGGAGGCGTACGGGAGTTCGGTGGCCTCCTGGACCGGGAGCGCGTCCAGGTCGGCACGGAGCAGCACCACCGGGCCCGGGCGAGCGCCGCGCAGCACCGCGGTGACCGAGCTGAGCCGCCGGCCCAGGGTCACCTCCAGCGGCAGGCCGTCCAGTGCGGCGAGCAGCCTGGCCTGGGTGCGCGGCAGCTCCATGCCGATCTCGGGCTCCTGGTGCAGCGCGCGGCGCAGCGCGGTCAGCTCGGGCTGGAGCCTGGCGGCGGACGCGCGCAGGTCGGCGGGGTCGACGGGCATGTGGGCCTCCTCGTGGGGGATGGGGCTGGGATCATGGTGCCCGCAGGAGGGGCGCGGGCGGGGCGCTTTGCACGGTCTCGCACAGGCGGCCGGGTTCGGTGCACGCATGCGCCAGGTCCCCCGGGCCGCCGCTACCCTGACGGCATGTCGAATCACGCGCGCGGCGAGCGGCAGCGGTTGGCCGACCTCCTGGCGGCGGCGGGGCCCGAGGCGCCCACGCTCTGCGCCGGCTGGCTGACCCGTGACCTGGCCGCGCACCTGGTGGTGCGCGAGGGGCGGCCGGACGCGGCCCCGGGCATCCAGCTGCCGTGGCTGGCCGGCTGGACCAGGCGGGTGCAGGACGGCTACGCGCGGCGCCCGTACGCCGAGTTGGTGCGGCGGTTCCGGGCGGGGCCGCCGCGCGGCTCGCTCTTCGCGCTGCCGGGTGCGGACGAGGCGGCGAACACCGTGGAGTACTTCGTGCACGCCGAGGACGTGCGGCGGGCCGGCGAGTGGCAGCCGCAGGCGGTCGGTCCCGCGCTCGCGGAGCTGCTGTGGCGGCGGCTGCCGATGCTCAGCCGGTTCGAGCTGGGACGCCGGACACCGGTGCGGCTGCTGCTCTGCCGGCCGGACGGACGCAACCTCACGGTGGGTCAGCGGCGGCCCGGTTCGGTGCGGGTCACCGGTGAGCCGGCCGAGTTGCTGCTCTTCGCCTTCGGGCGCGGGGCGCAGGCCGAGGTCACCGTGACCGGACCGCCGGCCGAGGTGGCGCGGCTGCGGGCTGCGGTGGGGCTGCCGGCCGACCGGTAGGGGCCGTCGTTTCGGCGCCGGCCGAACCGTCCGGAACGACAATGGGTCCTATGGCGAAACGTGACACGGCGGAGGGCGCGGCGGAACTGGCGGCGGTGGCCGGGCTGCTGGCCGACGGCACCCGGGCAACGTTCTGCCTGGCGCTGCTGGACGGCCGGGCCTGGACGGCGGGCGAGCTGGCCCGGCACGCGGGGGTGGCACCGGCCACCGCGACCGAGCACCTGAACCTGCTGGTGGGCGGCCGGCTGCTGGCCGAGCAGCGGCAGGGTCGGCACCGGTACGTGCGGCTGGCCGACCCGCAGGTCGCCGAACTGATCGAGCAACTGGCCGCGCTGGCACCGCCCGGGACGGTCCCGGCGCCGCCGCGCTCGCTGTCGGCGGCCGGGCGGCGCAGCGCCCTGGCCCGGGCGCGGACCTGCTACGACCACCTGGCGGGCACGGTGGGGGTGGCGATCTACGACGCGATGACCGAGCGCGGGCTGCTGGACCGGCACGGCGGCCTGCGGCTGACCGGGGAGGGCGATGCCTGGCTGGCCGGGCTGGGCGTCACCGTGCCGTCCGGGGGGCGGCGGCCGGCCGTGCTGGCCTGCCTGGACTGGACCGAGCGGCGCCCGCACCTGGCGGGCGCCGTCGGTGCGGCGTTCTGCCACCGGGCGCTGGAGGCCGGCTGGGTGACCCGGATCGGCAGCAGCCGGGCGGTGGCGGTCACGGCGGCCGGGCGTGAGGTGCTGCGCGAGCGGCTCGGGGTGTCGGCCGAGCCTGCCTGAGCAGTCGCGCTCAGCCCTTGACCGGCGGGTACTCGCCGGCGAACCAGGCGTTGGTGATCCTGGTGTGGAAGGGGAAGGCGAGCCGGGTCGGTTCGTCGATCAGCTGCCAGCCCTCGGTCTCCTCGGTGGGGACGGACGGCGGCAGGTCGGCGAGGTCCTGGGCGGGCAGCAGGGCGAACAGGCCGATGAAGCTGCCGCCGGGGTCCGAGGTGGTGGCGATCAGGGTGACGCCGGAGACGTCGGCGTGGATCCCGGTCTCCTCGCGCAGCTCGCGCACCGCCGCCTGCTGCCAGCTCTCGCCGTAGTCGACGTAGCCGCCGGGCAGCGCCAGCTCGCCGTAGCCGGGCTCGATGGTGCGGCGGATCACCACCAGGCTCTGGCCGCCGTCGGGGCGGTTGACCGGGAGCAGGGAGACGGCCACCGGCAGCGGGTTGCGGTAGCTGATCTCGCCGCAGCCCGGGCAGGTGCGCGGCCAGCCGGAGGTGCCGGCCGGGTAGGCGGTGCCGCACCAGTGGCAGTGCGCCCACGGGCCGAAGGTGGCGGGCCGGGCAGCCTGATCAGTGGTCATGGGGTGGATGGTAGTCCGAACGGCAGGAGCGGGGCCCGGGTAGGTCCGGAGTGCGGGACATGCGGGGGTCTACCGTTCGGGACGGGGGCTGTGGAGGTGGCGATGGAGGACTTCGGGCGGGCGCTCGCGGCGGGGCCGCTGGTGCTGGACGGCGGGCTGTCGAACGCGCTGGCCGCCGCCGGCCACGACCTGTCGGACGAGCTGTGGTCCGCGCGGCTGCTGCTGGACGCGCCCGAGGCGCTGGTGGCGGCGCACCGGGCCTACTACGAGGCCGGCGCCGACGTGGTGATCACGGCCAGCTACCAGGCGGGCTTCGCGGGGTTCGCCCGGCGCGGGATCGGGCGGCGGGCGGCGGAGCGGCTGCTGGCGTTCAGCGTGGCGCTGGCCCGGCGGGCGGGCGAGGAGGCCGCTCCCGCGCCGGGCGGGCGGCGGCGCTGGGTGGCCGCCTCGGTGGGGCCGTACGGCGCGGTGCTGGCGGACGGGTCGGAGTACCGCGGGCGCTACGGCCTGAGCGTCGCGGAGCTGACCCGGTTCCACCGGCCGCGGCTGGCGGCACTGGCGGCGGCCGGTCCCGACGTGCTGGCGCTGGAGACGGTGCCGGACGCGGACGAGGCGCGGGCGCTGCTGACGGCGGTGCGCGGGCTGGGGGTGCCGGCCTGGCTCAGCTACACGGTGGCCGGTGGCCGCACCCGGGCCGGGCAGCCGCTGGAGCGGGCCTTCGCGCTGGCCGCCGAGGTGCCGGAGGTGGTGGCGGTGGGGGTCAACTGCTGCGCGCCCGAGGAGGTGGGCGAAGCGGTGCGGCTGGCCGCGCGGGTGACCGGCAAACCGGTGGTGGCCTATCCGAACAGCGGCGAGCGCTGGGCGGCGGCCGACCGGAGCTGGCACGGCACGGCGCGGGGGCCGGCGGAGTGGGCGCCCGGCTGGGTCGCGGACGGCGCGCGCCTGGTGGGTGGCTGCTGCCGGGTGGGCCCGGCCGAGATCGCCGCGTTGGCCGCGCGGCTGAGATCGCCGGGTCGGCCGCCCGGTTGACGGCGCGCCGGGCGGCTGCGCGGGCGCCCGGCGGCTGCGCCGAACGCGCTCGGCCGTCCGGGTAGCGGCGGCGCGGTGGCCCGGAACTGACGGGTCGAAAGCACCCGGAAAGGGTGGCGCCCCGATCCGATCAGGTGTTTTGTCGCGCACTGATGTGCATCTCCAGGGGTCCGCCTGGCAGACTCGGGACGATACCCCCGCAGTCGACATGACCACGAACCGTACGACATTGTCGACCGTAAGCCAGTTTGCCAGTGGAGGTCCCCCATGCCCGGCCCGATCCAGTCGCTCTCCCGAGCCGCCGCGATCATGCGCCTGCTGGCCGGCGGCGAGCGCCGGCTGGGCCTGTCCGAGGTCGCCACCTCGCTCGACCTCGCCAAGGGCACCGCGCACGGCATCCTGCGCACCCTGCAGCAGGAGGGCTTCGTCGAGCAGGATCCGGAGAGCGGCAAGTACCAGCTGGGCGCCGAGCTGCTGCGCCTGGGCCAGAGCTACCTGGACGTGCACGAGCTGCGGGCCCGCGCGCTGGTGTGGGCCGACGACCTGGCCAGGGCCAGCGGCGAGACGGTCTACCTGGGCGTGCTGCACCAGCGCGGAGTGCTGATCGTGCACCACGTCTTCCGCCCCGACGACACCCGCCAGGTGCTGGAGGTCGGCTCGATGCACCCGCTGCACAGCACCGCGCTGGGCAAGGTGCTGCTCGCCTTCGACCCGGTGGCGCGCGGCGAGCTGGGCGAGGGCCCGCTGGAGGCGTACACCCCACGCACGCTCACCGAGCTGGACGACGTCGACGCCGAGTGCGCGCTGATCCGCGAGCGCGGCTGGGCGGACGCGATCGAGGAGACCTGGACCGGGGTGGCCTCGATCGGCGCGCTGATCCAGGACCGGCGGCGCAACCCGGTCGGCGCGGTCTGCGTGAACGGGGCGGTGGAGCGGGTCTGCGAGGACGGCTTCGTGCGTCCGCAGCTGGTCGCCTCGGTGCGCGACGCAGCACGGGCGATCTCCCGGGACCTGGGCGCCGGGCGGTTCTGACCCGGCCTCCGACCTGCTGGAACACGCCTCGTCGCAGGACCGCGGAGGGTGGACGGGATTCCTGTCCACCCTCCGCTGTTCTGTCCGGATTTCCGTCCGTTCGGCGCCCCGCCCGGCCCCGGCACGGCCCCGTCGCAGCTCTCTCGTGGCCCCTTCGCGGCCCCTTCGTGGCCCCGGGCCACCGGCCGGGCCGACGAGGGCCAGGTCACAGCCCGGTCACCCACCTTGACGTAGCCGCCCACCAGGGGGAAAACTCCCGCATAGCGGTCGACATTGTCGAACGGTGGCCGCCGGAAGCGCCTGGCAAGCCCGGTTCTCCACGCACCGGTCGTCGCCTCGCCGCAGGGCCGCCTCCCGGGGACGGGACGCCCGCCCGTCACGGTCTCCCCCGCCGTGGCGCTCTCCCCCACCCGCCTGCCACGGGGTCGACCCACCAGGCGCCGGCCATATGGACAAAGGAGTCTTTGTGTCCGCCTTCACCAACGGCGACATCTTCGTCGGCGAAACGCTCGGCACCGCCGCGCTGATACTCCTCGGCGGTGGCGTCTGCGCCGCCGTCACGCTCAAGAAGTCCAAGGCCCAGAACGCCGGCTGGGTGGCCATCACCTTCGGCTGGGGCTTCGCGGTCATGATCGCCGCCTACATGGTCGCCCCGAAGTCGGGTGCCCACCTCAACCCGGCGGTCACCCTGGCCCTCGCCGTCAAGAGCGGCGACTGGAGCCACGTGCCGCTCTACCTCGGCTCCCAGCTGCTCGGCGCGATGATCGGCGCCGTACTCGTCTGGCTGACCTACCTCGGCCAGTTCCAGGCCAACAAGGAGCCCACCCTGGGCATCTTCTCGACCGGGCCCGAGATCCGGAACCCGATCCAGAACCTGCTCACCGAGATCATCGCCACCATGGTGCTCTGCATGGCGATCCTGACCCAGGGCCTGACCGTCAACGGCAGCCTGTCCGGGATCGGCGTGCTGATCACCGCCTTCACCGTGGTCGGCATCGGCCTCTCGCTCGGCGGCCCGACCGGCTACGCCATCAACCCGGTCCGCGACCTCGGCCCGCGCATCGTGCACTCGCTGCTGCCCATCCCGAACAAGGGCAGCTCGGACTGGAGCTACGCCTGGGTCCCGGTCGTCGGCCCGGTCATCGGCGGTCTGCTCTCCGGTCTGCTGTACAAGGGTTTGTTCTAAGGCCTTTCACGCCGCGGTGCCCGGTCTGCCGGCCGGGCACCGCGGCCCAGGGCAGCAGCAACCAGCCAACTGCCAGTCCCCCACCCCACCTCAGAGCCGAGGACCCATCACATGACTGCCAACACCGTGTCGACCGGGAACTACATCGCCGCGATCGACCAGGGCACCACCTCCAGCCGCTGCATCATCTTCGGCGCGGACGGCCGGATCGTCGCCGTCGACCAGCAGGAGCACCGCCAGATCTTCCCCCAGCCCGGCTACGTCGAGCACGACGCCGCCGAGATCTGGACCCGGGTGCAGTCCGTGGTCCGCGGCGCGCTGGAGAAGGCCGGCCTGACCCGGGACGACATCCGCGCGATCGGCATCACCAACCAGCGCGAGACCACCGTGCTGTGGGACAAGAACACCGGCGAGCCGGTCTACAACGCGCTCGTCTGGCAGGACACCCGCACCGAGGCGCTCTGCCGCGAGCTGGGCCGCAACGTGGGCCAGGACCGCTTCCGCCGCGAGACCGGCCTGCCGCTGGCCAGCTACTTCGCCGGCCCGAAGATCCGCTGGCTGCTGGACAACGTCGAGGGCCTGCGTGAGCGCGCCGAGGCCGGCGACATCCTCTTCGGCACCATGGACACCTGGGTCATCTGGAACCTCACCGGTGGCGTCAACGGCGGCAAGCACATCACCGATGTCACCAACGCCTCGCGCACCATGCTGATGAACCTGTCCACGCTGGCCTGGGACGAGAAGATCGCCGACTCGATGGGCGTGCCGCTGAGCGTGCTCCCCGAGATCCGCTCCTCCGCCGAGGTCTACGGCCACGCGGTCGGCGACCTGGAGGGCGTCCCGGTCGCCTCCGCGCTCGGTGACCAGCAGGCCGCGCTGTTCGGCCAGACCTGCTTCAGCGAGGGCGAGGCCAAGTCGACCTACGGCACCGGCACCTTCCTGCTGCTGAACACCGGCGAGAAGATCGTCAACTCGTACCACGGCCTGCTGACCACGGTCGGCTACCGGATCGGCGACCAGAAGCCGGTCTACGCCCTGGAGGGCTCGATCGCGGTCACCGGCTCGCTCGTGCAGTGGCTGCGCGACCAGCTCGGCATCATCTCGACGGCGGCCGAGATCGAGACCCTGGCCAACACGGTCGAGGACAACGGCGGCGCCTACTTCGTCCCGGCCTTCTCCGGCCTGTTCGCCCCGTACTGGCGCTCCGACGCCCGCGGTGTGATCGCCGGCCTGACCCGGTACGTGACCAAGGGTCACCTGGCCCGCGCCGTGCTGGAGGCCACCGCCTGGCAGACCCGCGAGGTCGTCGACGCGATGGAGAAGGACTCCGGGGTCACCCTGACCGCCCTCAAGGTCGACGGCGGCATGACCTCCAACAACCTGCTGATGCAGAACATCGCCGATGTGCTGAACGCCCCGGTCGAGCGCCCGTTCGTGGCCGAGACCACGGCGCTGGGCGCCGCCTACGCGGCCGGCCTGGCCGTCGGCTTCTGGAACGACCTCGACACCCTGCGGGCCAACTGGCACCGCGCCGCCGAGTGGACCCCGCGGATGGACGAGGCCACCCGGGAGCGCGAGTACAAGAAGTGGCTCAAGGCCGTGGAGCGCACCATGGGCTGGGTCGAAGAGGACGACCAGGAGAGCTGAGCAGACCGCCGGCCGGGGCAGCGCCGCCCCGGCCGGCAGCTTCGTTTCCCCGGCCTCAGCTGAGGCCGGAACGCACTGTGAGAGGAGACTCCGGCGCCGCCCGCACCGCGGAGCCGGAACACACACCATGGCAACCATCCCGACCCTGGGCGCCGAGCGCACCCCCGGCCGCACCGCTTCCCGCGCCGAGACCCGTGAGCTGCTGGGCAAGGCCACCTACGACCTGCTGGTGATCGGGGGCGGCATCCTCGGCACGGCCGTCGCCTGGACCGCCTCCCAGGCGGGCCTGAAGGTCGCCATGGTGGACGCGGGCGACTTCGCGGGCGCCACCTCCAGCGCCTCCTCCAAGCTGGTCCACGGCGGTCTGCGCTACCTGCAGACCGGCGCGGTCAAGCTGGTGGCGGAGAACCACAAGGAGCGCCGGGCGCTGGCCACCGACGTGGCCCCGCACCTGGTCAACCCGCTGACCTTCTTCGTGCCGGTCTACAAGGGCGGCCCGCACAGCGCCCCCAAGCTCGGCGCCGGCGTCTTCCTCTACTCGGCGCTGTCCGCCTTCCGTGACGGCATGGGCCGGGTCTCCACCGCCGCCCACGCCGCCCAGCAGGTGCCGGCGCTGCGCACCGAGGGCCTGCGCTCGGTCGCGGTCTACGGCGACCACCAGATGAACGACTCGCGGGTCGCCGTCATGACGGTCCGTGCGGCCGTCGAGGCCGGCGCCGTGGTGCTCAACCACGCCGAGGTGACCGGCCTGCGCTTCACCGGCGGCCGGGTGACCGGGGCCGAGCTGAAGGACCGCCTCGACGGCGCCGAGTTCGGCGTCAACGCCCGCCTGGTGCTCAACGCCACCGGCCCCTGGGTCGACCACCTGCGCGCGATGGAGGACGCCGGCGCCGCGCCGTCGATCCGCCTGTCCAAGGGCGCGCACGTGGTGGTCAAGCGCCGCTCGCCGTGGCGCGCCGCGCTGACCATCCCGATCGACAAGTACCGCGTCTCCTTCGCCATCCCGTGGGAGGACCACGTCCTGCTCGGGACCACCGACGAGGAGTACACCGGCGACCCGCAGGACGTGCGGGCCACCGACGCCGACATCGACCAGATCATGGACGAGGCCGGCCACGCGATCAAGGACGAGCACCTCGACCGCGACCTGATCACCTACGCCTTCGCGGGCCTGCGGGTGCTGCCCGGCGGCCCCGGCGACACCGCCGCCGCCAAGCGCGAGACCGTGGTGACCGAGGGCAAGGGCGGCATGCTCTCGGTGGCCGGCGGCAAGTGGACCACCTACCGGCACATCGGCCGCACCGTGCTGGAGAAGCTCTCGCACGTGCGCGGCACCGGGATCGGCGAGGACATATCGCCGATCGCGGCCACCGTCCCGCTGCCGGGCGTCGGCGCGCCGAACGCGGTCGCGCACCGGCTGCTGATCGACCGTGAGCCCGGCTCGCGGATGGAGCCGCTGGTGGCCAAGCACCTGGCCAGCCACTACGGCACGCTCTCCTTCGAGATCGCCCGCATGATCGACGAGGACCCCGCGCTGGGCGAGCCGATCCACGCGGACGGGCCGGACGTGTGGGCGCAGGTCGCCTTCGCGGCCGACAACGAGTGGGCGTACACCGCGGACGACGTGCTGCGCCGCCGCACCACGATGACAGTGCGCGGGCTGGACACCCCGGAGATCCAGGAGCGGGTCACCGAGTTCCTGAGCAAGCGGGCCCAGGGCTGACACCTGGTCACCAGGGCTGATGCCTGGTCACCAGGGCTGACACGCTGGTCAGCCAGGGCTGATGCCTGATCGGGCGAAGGGCGGCCACCCGGCTGGGGTGGCCGCCCTTCGTCTACGCTCAGGAGTGACCTGATTCCCCGCTACTGGAGGCATCCCCGACGTGACCAGGCCACCGCTTCCGCACGACTTCCAGCGTCCGGTTCCCGGCTTCACGCTGACCAGCACCGATGTGACCGACGGCGGCGTGCTGCCCGAGGCCCAGGTGCTGGCCGGCGGCGACCTGTCGCCGCAGCTGAGCTGGTCCGGCTTCCCGGCCGGGACCAAGAGCTTCGCGGTCACCTGCTTCGACCCCGACGCGCCGAGCGGCAGCGGCTGGTGGCACTGGGTGCTGTTCGACATCCCGGCGGACGTGACCTCGCTGCCGACGGGTGCCGGCAGCGGCGACTTCCCGGGGCTGCCGGCCGGCGCAATCCAGGCGCGCAACGACTACGGCACGAAGAACTTCGGCGGTGCCGCCCCGCCGGCCGGGCACGGCCCGCACCGCTACGTCTTCTCGGTGACCGCGGTGGGCGAGGAGAAGCTCGGCCTGGACGCCGACACGTCGCCGGCGGCGATCGGCGCGACCCTCGGGTTCCAGGCCGTGGCGCGGGCCGTCATCGTGGCCACCTACGAGAACAAGTGACCGTCCATTCTGGATAGTTGACAGCATGTGGGGGTCCGCCAGGAATGGCGGACCCCCGGATCCGTTCGAGTCAGGCGGCGTCCGCGACCGGCTCCAGGACGAAGACCGGGATCACACGATCGGTCTTCTTCTGGTATTCGGCGAAGTCCGGCCAGACCGCGATGGCGCGCTCCAGCCACAACTCACGCTCCGCGCCGGTGACCTCACGAGCCGTCATGTCCTGGCGTACGGCGCCGTCCTGGAGCTCGACCAGCGGGTGGGCTACCAGGTTGTGGTACCAGGAGGGGTGCTTGGGAGCGCCACCCTGCGAGGCCACCACGGCGTACTGACCGTCGTGCTCGACCCGCATCAGCCCGTTCTTGCGGATCTTGCCGCTCTTGGCCCCCAGACTGGTGAGGATGACAACCGGCACGCCCTGCAGGGTCGTTCCCTCGGTGCCACCGGAGCCCTCGTACAACGCGACCTGGTCACGCACCCACTGATCCGTGCTCGGCTGGTATTCGCCGGTGAGAGGCATGGTGTTCAGTCCCATCCTTTGGTTGGTTCTGCTACTGCCCATCATTCACCAGCCGAGCCGGATGTGCGGTCAGCGGCGGGCTTCAGCGGCGGGCGGAACGGGCCGCCTGCAGCCGGGTGGTGTCCTGCGGGCCGAACGGGACCGGCATCGCGACGCTGGCGGGCACCGGCGGGTGGGCGGTGACCGCCTGGCCGGCCGCGGCGGCGGACCGCAGCTGCGCCTTGGCGGCCGGGGCGGTGGTGGTGGTCTGGATGGTCACCGCGCTCTGGCCGGCGGCGGGGGTGAGCCAGCCGGACAGCTCCTGGGCGTAGGCGGTCCCGGCGGGGGCGGTGCCGGTCGCCAGCACCTGGACGGCGGTGGACGGCGCGGTCACCGGCACCTGGACCCCGGCGGGGGCCGTGACGGTCACCGTCGAGCCGCTGCGGTAGGCGGTCACCGTGCCGGCCGCGAGCGCGGCGTTCCAGGCGGCCTCGTTGCGCAGTTGGGTGGCGACGTCGGCGGTGCGCAGGTCGACCAGCGGGGCGTTGGCGTTGAAGAGCGCGCTGTAGCTGGCCAGCACCTGGTTGAACACCGGGTAGCCGATCCGCTCCTCGGCCAGGGCGGACTGGGAGACCACGTTCGGGGTCGGGTCGCCCACGAGCACCCGGGCGAACGCCTGCCTCGCCAGGCTCGGCACGATGGTGCTCGTGTAGCCGGTGGTCTCGTCCAGCGGCGCGGCCAGGCAGGTGGAGGTCGTCGAACCGGTGCAAGTGCCGCTGCCGCCCTGCGCGGTGGCGGTGTAGAGCCAGTTGTACTCGTCGGTCTCCTCCGCCGCGGTGGCGGCGTTGCCGTAGACGCTGAGCTGGTGCGAGGGCACCGTGTACGCCGAGCCGACCGCGTGGCCGGCGGGGTCGGTGCCGGCGTTGGAGGCGAGCGCGGTGATGCCGAGCGCGGTGAGCGCCGACCCGAGGTTGGGGTTGTCCAGCGACTGCTGCGGGGCCAGCGCCAGACCGGAGTTCTGGGAGGTCACCAGCTCATTCGCGTTGAGCGGCAGGCCCTTGGCCTGGGCCCAGGTGAGGTTGGCCTGGATCGCCGAGGTGATGGCGGCCTGACTGGTCCACTCGGTGGCGCCGGTGTTGTCGGTGAGGCAGACCCACGGCACCACGCCGACGTTGCGGGTGCAGCCCAGGAACGGCTGGCCGTAGGTGGCGTTGACGAACCGGAAGGAGGCCGCGTTGGCCGCGAACTCGGTCTCGGTGGCGTCGGTGCCGCCGGCCGGGGCGGCGCTGTCGCTGCCGCTGCCGTCGACGGCCAGGTCCAGGGTGACGTTGTTGGCCGCCTCCCACTGCTTGGCGTAGTCGACGTCGGCGGCGGTCATCCGGATCGGGACGTTGTCCTGGCTGCCCGCGACGGTGTTGCAACCCGCGCTCTGCGCGGTGCACTTCAAGGTGGTGCTCCACCGGTTGTCGGAGAGCAGGGTGTTGTCGACCTGGACGCCGAAGTAGTAGCGGCCGAAGCCGAGGTGGACGCCCCCGGTCATCCAGTCGACCACCCCGCGGGCCAGCGCCCGCCACTGCTCCTGGTACTGGTTGAAGGCGAAGGTGAAGACCAGCTGCTGGCGCCCGGCGTTGGTGTACTGGCCCACCAGCACACCGGGCGTGGTGGTGCCCGGGATCGGGGTGGTCAGGATCGGGGTGAAGTTAGTGCTGCCCGGCGTCGCCAGATAGCCGTAACTCTCCACCACGTTGGGGTCGTTGTTCTCGAACTGGAAGGTGCCCTTGAGGTAGTTGAAGGGCCCGGTCGCGTCGGCGGTGGTGGTACTGGCGGTCATGCCGTCCAACGCGCCGATGTAGCCCGGGTCCTGGGCCCAGTTCAGGCCGATCGCGGGCTGCGCGTAGGTGTTGAGGTCCACCTCAGGGATGCTGTACGAGGTCTCGTAGCTGGTCAGCGCGGTGGTCTCGGCACTGCCGGCGCCCAGCGCGCCGAGGGTGGGGAGCACCACCGACTGGAACTTGGCCTCGATCGTGCCGTCGGGCAGCGTGCCGGCGAGGTAGGCGGCGTTGATCACCGGGCGGTTCGGGTCGGAGAGGGTCACCGTGGTGAACGGCACGCCCTCGCCGACCAGTTCGGCACGGACGGCCGCCACCGAGCTGCTGCCGTCGTCGAGCAGCAGCACGCGCAGGTCCGTCCGGACGGCCGGCGCGGTGTCCGCGTGCGCCGCCACCGCCGGCGAGGCGATCGCCAGCAGAGCGGCCGTGGCCAACGCGGCCGACCATCGTCGTGTCAGAGCCATGGATTTCCTCCCGGGAAAAGGCGTGCGCCCTCGCACACACCTCGAAGTGACCGGCCGCGGACACGGGTCTGCCCGCGCGCGGCTCGCGCTTGTGCGGGTGGAACGAGCTGGAAGGAGCTGGGTGGAGTTGCGCAACGTTGCATGGAGCCGAGCTGCGGGCATCGCGGAGGGCGAGGATCCAGGGCCCCCGCCCCGCCTCGGCAACGCGATGAACCTAGCCCACCGGCCGATCCGCCGACAGACGGCCGAACCGGCCCGCACCCGAAGTGCTGGCCGATTCCCTCACCCGCACCGCCACACCCGGCCGATGCGCCAGGTCCACAACCGGGTGGTCATGCTCCGGTCATCTGTGGTCACGGGCATGCCCCGGGCACGTGCCCGGCCGGGGGCACGGGCGCATCACCGGACGGGTAATGGCGAGAATCCGCCGCCCGGGCGGCACCGGCCAGGGCCGGGCGGCGTCGAACGAGTGTGATCATGGCCTGCTATCGTTCGACTACCCTCCGGTACCGGATGCATGTGGCTTGGCCAGATTGGGAGTTACCCCTGTGAACAACGATGCCGTCGCTTCTGCCGGGGCCCTGCGGCTGATGGTGACCGGTGGTGGCACGGGTGGCCACACCTACCCCGCGCTCACCACCATCCGAACGCTGCGAGCCCGGCTGGCAGCCGTCGGCCAGACCGTGGACGTCCTGTGGGTCGGCACCGCCGACGGCCTGGAGGCCCGGGTCGCGGCCAGCGAGGGGATCGCGTTCGCCACCGTCGCGACGGGCAAGATCCGCCGCAGCGCCAACCCCCTGAAGATGCTCTCCCCAGCGAACATCCGGGACATGGCGCGGGTACCGCTCGGGATCCTCCAGGCCCGGTCACGGATCAACGGCTTCGCTCCTGACGTGGTGCTGGCCACCGGCGGCTACGTGGCCGTTCCGGTGGGTGTGGCCGCGAAGATGTGCCGCCGTCCCCTGGTGATCCACGAGCAGACGGTCCGCCTCGGACTCGCCAACCGCTCACTCGCCCGCCGGGCGACACGCATCGCCGTCTCCTCCGAGTCGACCCTGCCGCTGCTGGCCGATTCGGTGCGCGGGGCCGCGGTGGTGACGGGCAATCCGGTGCGCCCCGAGGTCCTGGCCGGGCAGGCAGACAAGGCGGTCGCGGCACTGGGCCTGTGGTCGTTCGACCGTGCCCGTCCGACTGTCTACGTGACCGGTGGCGCGCAGGGAAGCCAGCAGATCAACGACCTGGTGCGCGGGATCCTGCCCTGGCTGCTGGAGCGGGCCAACGTGATCCACCAGTGCGGACCGAGCCACGAGGCGGCCCTGCGCCAGGCCGCCGCCGCACTCCCCGGAGACCTGGCCGGCCGCTACCTGGTCTCCGGCTTCGTCGGCCCCGAACTGCCGGACGTCCTCGACCTGGCGGACGTCGTGGTCTCGCGGAGCGGGGCGGGAACGATCGCCGAGCTGACAGCCCTGGGCCGGGCAGCCGTCCTGATCCCGCTGGCCACCTCGGCCGGCAATGAGCAGGAGCACAACGCCCGCCACCTCCAGGACGCCGGTGCCGCCGTCGCCCTCCTCGGCCAGCCGACCCCGGACACGCTGCGCGAGGCGGTCGCCCCCCTCCTGACCGACCCGGCCCGCCGCACGGCAATGGCCCAGCGCGCCCGCGCCCAGGGCCGCCCGGACGCCGCGGAGCGGCTGGTGGACGTCCTGCTGTCGGTCATCGGTGCGGACGATCGGCAGCGCTCGCGCTGACGCGGCGTCCGGCTGGGGGGCGGGCGCACGCTTGGAGAGCGTGTTGGGGGCAACCCCTCACGAGTGAATCGCTGCGGGTTCTTCAGAGGCTCTAGATTGTGGCTGTGACCTGCAGGTTTGGCTGTTGGCTGTAGTACTTGGCTTCGTATTCGGCGGGTGGGGTGTGGCCGAGTTCACTATGGAGCCGGGTGGAGTTGAACCAGTCGACATACTCTGCGGTGGCGATCTCAACGTCGGCAAGGGTGCGCCAGGGGCCCTGACGCTTGATGAGCTCGGTTTTGTACAGCCCGATGGTCGATTCCATCAGGGCGTTGTCCAGGGCGTCTCCGACCGATCCGATGGACGCGGCGATCTTCTCCTTGGCCAGGTGGGTTGCCAGGCGGAACGACGTGTACTGCGAGCCGGCATCGGAGTGGTGTATCAACTCCCTTGGCATTACCGGGAATCCGGAGCGGTCCCGCTGCCACAGGCCCATCTCGAGGGCTGAGAGGATCAGTGGGGTCTGCTTGTTGGTGGCCGCCGACCAGCCGACGATCCGCCGTGAGAAGGTGTCGACGACGAAGGCGACGTAGACGGTGCCGGCCCACGCCGCCACGTGCGTGAAGTCCGCCACCCAGACGCGGTTCGGTGCGCTCGCGACGAAGTTGCGCTGGAGCAGGTCGGGCGCCCGGTCGACGCTCTTGTCCGAGACGGTGGTGACGATCTTCTTGCCGCGCACCGCTCCTGACAGTCCTTCTGCCTTCATCAGGCGGGAGACCGTGCACTGGGCGACCGTGTGGCCGCGCCGGTTGAGTTCGGCCCAGACCTTGCGGTAGCCGTAGACGCCGTAGTTGCTCTCGTGGATCTCCTTGATGATCGGGACGATTTCGGCGTCGCGGCGGGCGCGGGCGGAGGTGGTGCCGCTCTTGTGGGCGTAGTAGGTGCTGGGGTGGATGCCGCAGTCGTTCGCGGTGAGCGTCCTGCAGATCGGCTCGACTCCGCCGAAGCGGTCCCGGTGCTCGTCGATGAACGCTACGAGCGTGTGTGTGGCCGGTCGAGCTCGGCCGCGAAGAAAGACGCCGCGGCCTTGAGGATCTCGTTGGCGCGCTTCAGCTCGGCGTTCTCCCGCTTGAGCGCCTTCATCGCCGCGGATTCCTCCGTCGTCGTGCCCGGCCGGGCGCCGGCGTCGGTCTGGGCCTGGCGGACCCACTTGCGCAGGCTTTCCGGGCCCACGTCGAGCTTGGCGCCGATCGACCGGATGCACTGGTACTCGGTCTCGTACTGATCGCGGGTCTCCAGCACCAGGCGTACCGCCCGCTCCCGGACCTCACTGGGGTATGGCTTCCTCATAACGGAATCGATCCTTCCAAGAGAAGGAGTCTCGGTCAAACCCGCAGCGATTCAGTGGTTGGTGGTGGCCGCGATGGTGAGGTCGTCGTGGAACCGCGGGGTGGGCTCGATGGCGATGACTCGGCCGGTCGGTCCGACTGCGTGGGAGGCCAGGAGGCTGAACGCGCCGCGGTGGGCTCCGACGTCAATGAAGGTGTCCCCGGGCCGCAGGCGGTCGCGCAGGAAGGCGCTCAGGTTCGGCTCCCACTCGCCGAAGAGGTACTGGTAGCGCTGGATGACGTCGCTGGTGGTGACGGTGACCAGGTCACCCGAGCGCAACCGGGCGGTTGTGTGGAGGGGACGGGTTCGCAGGTGGTCGTCGAGGAAACGGTCGACGAGCTCGGCCTTGCCGACTGTTCCGGGCGCGTGGCGGACGTAGGCCCGCAGCAGGCGGGCGAGGGCGGAGGCGGGCACGCGTGTACTCCTTTAGGTGGCGGAGAGTGCGGAACGCCGTTCCCGGTGCTGGCCGTGGTGGCAGACTTGCCGGTGAACGCTGGTGGCGGTGAGGGGAGTTGTCGGTGGCCGAGAGTGGTCCGGTGGTGTTCCTGCTGGTGGGGCTCACCGGTTCGGGGAAGACGACCTACGCCCAGCGGGAGCTGGAGCCGCAGGGTGCGGTGCGGCTGTCGGTGGACGAGGTCGTCCACGAGCGGCATGGCCGGTACGGCGTCGACTATCCGGAGAACACCTACTTCGAGAAGGAGGCCCCGGTCGCCGCCGAGCTGCACTCCCGGCTGGTCGAGCTGGTCTCCGAGGGCCGGGACGTGGTGTGGGACCACGGGTTGTGGCCGCGCAAGGACCGCGACGCGATGAAGGAGCTGGTGGAGTCGGCCGGCGGCAGGTGGCGGCTGCTGTACTTCCCCGTCGATCGGGACGAGCTGCTGCGCAGGTTGGCCGAGCGCAACCAGCGGGGGGACGCGAACGCGCTGATCGTGACCCCTGAGGCTCTGGACGACTTCTTCGCGCGGTTCGAGGCGCCTCAGGACGAGGGCGAGGAGATCGTGGAGCCGGGCTGACTCTGAAGGGGAGGGCGCCAGGCGGCGTGGATCTGGGCGGCTTCGGTGGCCCAGTCGTCGGGCAGGCGGTCGAGGGTGACGTGGCGGAAGGCCAGGCGGGGGTCGGAGACGTCGATGCGGCCGTGGTGGCGGTCGATGTGCTGCAGCAGGCGGGTGGCCTCGGTCCGGACTGCCGGGGTGTGCTCGGTCCAGGCGCCGGAAGTGAAGCGGTCGACACGGCGGCGCAGGTCGTCCAGGACGCCGGCGCGCCACTTGAAGTGGTGGACGCATGCGAGCGTGAGCGGATCGGGCCTGCGGCCGGGCGCGCGGTGGTTGCCCGAGGCCACGGCGACGTCCGAGAGCGCGAGGACGATCTTGCGGGGGTCGCCCTGGAGGAGGCGGTGGGTGAGGTGGCCGCCGAGCGGGAAGGCGCGGTCGAGTCCGGTCTCAGGGCGCCAGAGGGCGATTCGGCCGTCAGCGGCCACGCGGTCGAGCATCAAGCCGCCCACCACCGCCCAGCCGTTCTCTTCGGCTGCCTCGGTGACCTCGCTCAGTGGGGCCGGATAAGTGTGGAACTCGTCGGAGTCGGCGAGCAGGTGCCAGCCGGGGCCGGCCTGCTCCCGCAGCGCGTCGCGCAGTTCGGTGTTGGTGTGCTCGTGCCACGCTCCGATGCTGACCTGGCCGGTGGGGAGGCCGAGGCTCTGGGCGGTGTCCAGTAGCTGGCGGCGCCAGGCGTCGGGGACGTGCTCGGCGAAGTGGAAGGCGAGGTGGAAGCGCTCGATGCCGAGCGCGCGGTAGTGGGCGGTCCAGGCGGTCAGCAGGGCCGGTTCGACCGGGCCGATCACGGCGACCAAGGTGGGAGAAGCGGGCGTCATCGGTACTCCTTGACCAGGTCGGTGTACGTCTCGGTGAGGTAGGCGGCCTGCTCGGAGGCCGGGAGCATGTCCAGCACCGCAGGGGCCCGCGTCCCCGGCCGGGCGGTCGGCCCGTCCGCCAGCTGGTCCAGGGTCTTGGCGAGGGCGCCCGGGTCGCCGGCCGGGAAGAGCTGGGCCCAGGGCTGTCCGGCCAGCCGCTCGGTCAGGTCCGGGTCGTGGTCGGAGACGACCAGGGGGACGCCGAGCCGGGCGGCGTCCATGACCAGCCCGGACTCCTTGCCGGTCCCGGGACGCCGTGCCACCAGGGCGGCATCGGCGGCAGCGTAGACGAGCCGAAGGACGTCCTCGCCGACCGGGCCAGGCACGGTGTGGACCCGGACGAGGGGCAGGCGGTGCCAGCGTTCGAGTACCGCGTCGTCCAGCGGAGTGCCGCAGACCAGGACGTATAGCGGCTTGGTGAGGCGGGCCAGGGCCGCGTCGACGGTGGCGATGTCCTTGTAGGGCCACCAGCCGCCGACCAGGCAGACCGCCGTCGCCGAGTCGGGGATGGTGAAGGCGGCGCGGGCACCGTCGCGCTCGGCGGCGGTGAGAGGCCGACCGTCGTCGACCGCGAACGCCCGCACCCGCCCTGGGAGGTGGGGGAAGGCCGTGGAGAGCCGGTCGCGGACCGCGGTGGTCGGATAGAGGGCGACCGCCTGCTTCTCGCTCCGCCGGGCGAGCCGACCCAGCAGCCGGACCGGCGAGTCTTCGGTGGTGACCAGCTCGTGGATGAACCGCAGGTGCGGGGTACCGCCGAGCAGGGCGGCCATGCCGTGCAGGGCTTCGCTCGCACTGAGGATCACCACGGCCGTCGGCTGAGGGGCGAGGCGACGGGCGGTACGCAGGCATCCGGCTTCGGTCAGGCAGCGGGCGATCAGGGTGACCTGGTGCGGCAGCCGGCGGAGCGGCAACGGCCAGCGCCGTGAGCGGAAGGCCCGCTTGCCAGCGGTTGAAACGCGTTCCGCCGCGCGTGCCGCGGCCAGCAGGGCCTTCGCCGCCGGACCCACCGGTCCGGCGGCGATGCAGGAGCCGGCCCGCAGCAGCGGACCGGGCCCGTCTGCGATCCCCTGCGGGGTGATGACCACGGCACCCGGGCGGGCGGCGGCGAGCGCCGTCAGCGTGCGCTGGTGGTGCCCGCCGCCGAGGTGCGCCTGCGGCTCGATCAGGACCAGTGGCCCGCAGCGGGTGCTCATCCGGCGACCGCCTGCTCGCCGTGCAGCGTGATGAAGTGCCGGTGCAGCCAGGGCGGGTCGTTGAGCGCCTCGAAGCGCTTGGGGTCGCGGGCTGCAGTGCGGGCGAACTCAAGGCCGTCGCGGGCCCCGGCTGCCGCGTAGTCGGCGAAGTCGCCGTCCTTGCTGGCCGTCCAGGCGTCGATGCGTTCCTGGGCGGAGGCGTCGGTCATGCCGTACTCGCTGCCGCGCGCGAGCATCGCGCACTCCCGGAAGCCCGCTTTCCAGGCGTGGAACGGGGTCTGGTTGAACAGGGTGGTCCCGGCTGTGTGCGGGCTGAACTCGACCCGGCCGGGCAGCGCGGCCAGCACATCGACGGCCTGGCCCATCTCCCGCAGTGCGCTGGTGCGGATCAGCTTGAGGCCGCCGTACCCGTAGGTGAGCCCGTTGACCGGGTTGACGGCCCGCCAGACCCGCATCGACACGCCCGATTCCAGCGGCTCCACCGCGCTAGCGGGGAAGGCGGGGTCGATGGCGAAGTCGCCGTCAGCGAGGAAGAACTGGTCGGTGTCGACGAGTTCGGCCGTGAGCCGGTAGGCGCGGCGCATCCCGCGCACCCCGTGCAGACGCTTGACGGTTCCGCCCAGCACGCGAGCAAGGCGGGTGTGCAGGGAGTCGGCCAGCGGCTCGTCGTAGGAGAGCAGGACCGCGTCGAAGCCGGTCACTTGATCGCCTCCAGGTAGCGTGCGGCCACCGCAGCGGGCGTCAGGTCCGTGGTGGAGGCGTGCGCGCGCTTGGCCTGCACCAGGTAGAACTCGGGGTCGGTGGCGAGGCGTTCGGCGATTCGGACGGCCTGATCGTCAGTGTCGAACAGCAGCTCCGGGTCGAGGTGCTCGGCCAGCCAGCCGATGCGAGGGCCGATCACCGGCAGGCCCATGGCCTGGCAGTCGATGACCGACATGGACCAGGGGCAGCCGGGCCGGAACGGCGCGATGCCGAAGTGGGCGGCGGCCAGCATGTTGCGGTAGCGGACGCGGTCACCGCGGTCGGAGGCGATGGCGACGCCGTCCACGGCCGCCAGATCCTCCAGGTTCCGCTCGGGGCTGGGATCCAGGCGGATCCGCTCGGCGCTGCGGGTGCCGAACAGGTCCATCACGGTCAGCCGCACCGGGGCCTCGGCAACGAGGTGGCGGGCGAGCTGGGTGAAGCGGGCGGTGCCGTAGTGGGCGTACAGGCGGTGGTTGTAGATGCCGACCGCCCGGCCCTCCGGCGGGGTGATCTCGGCAAGGTCGCGGACCAGGCGCACATCCCTGGGGGCGGGGACCACGTGCAACTTCTCGGTGAGCTCGACGCCGGTGCGGGCGGCGGCAGCGGCGGTCCACGAAGCGGCGGTGCCGGAGTGAACCAGAACACGGTCGCAGGCCGCGAGGCCGGCGGCGAAGGCCAGCAGGACGCTGCGGCCCAGCCCGCCGTCGTCCATCGCGGGGTCCAGCTCCAGCTGGCCAGTGTCGGTGAAGGAGAACGGCAGGTAGTGGCAGTAGCCGACGATCCGCGCGTCCACTCCGGCTTCCACGAGCGCGGCGCGGATCGCGGGGGCGGCCTCGATCTGGTTGGCCACGACCACTTCGGGCTGCTGGCGGCGGAACAGCCGCACCAGGGCGCCCACGCCCGGGGTGAAGCGGGCCCGGTATTTGGTCGACGGCGAGGCGGTCCGCACGAACTGCACGCGGTCGTCGCCGGCCGGGACGGGAGCGGCCACGGTGACCTCGACCCCGGCATCGGCCAGGGCCGGGGTGAGCATATCGGCGAAGGTGTAGCCGGAATCGGCAGTCAGCTGGCTGGAGTTGGAGACGTTGAGCAGGTACAGCAGGCGCATCGCTTGAGCCCTCCCTCTCTCGGCCCGGGTCTCGACCCGGGCTGGCAAAAGAAGGAAACCGGCGACCAGGACCGTGACAGAATGATGAATCGAGATCACTCACGGTTCATTCATCTCATCCAGCAGCCAGGGCGGGGGCCTTGATGGACGAGCGCGACGACAGCCCGACCGTTGAGCAAGCCGCCGAGGCGTTCGCAGCGGAGGTCTCGTACTGGCGCGAGGTGCGCGGCCTGTCCAAGCGGGGGCTCGCCCTCAAAATGGGCTTCGACCCGTCGTACGTGAGCCACGTGGAATCCGGCCGGCACAAGCCGACCGAGGACTTCGCGCGTCGCTCGGAGGAGACCCTCAACGCGGGCAAGGCCGTCTGGAAGCGCTGGCTGGACTTCGAGGCCGCCAAGAACCGAGCGGCCCCGGCTGCAGCTCCGCCAGCCCCGCGCCGCCCCGAACAGCCGTACGCGACGGGCTCAGCGATCATCGTGGCGCACGACGGTGCCCGCCTGGACTTCGACGGCTCCCACTACCGGCTGACGATGCGCCGGCTGTTGCGGAACACCGGCAGCGAGCCGATCACCCGCTACCTGATCCGTATCAGCGTCGACCGCTACCCCGGCGAGCCTGAGCGCTCCAACGCCCACTACCGCGAACACCCACTGACCTGGGACGAACTCGCACTGACCGCGACCTGCCGCGGCGAGGCGATGAACTGGCAGACCAAGCACGACCGCGACGCGTTCAAGGAAGTGTGGCTGCTGTTCGAGAACGAGCACGGCCGCTTCCCGCTCTACCCGAGCGAGGAGGTCTGGATCGAGTACGCCTACTCGGTCGGCGAGGAGAAGTGGGGCCGCTGGTTCCAGCGCGCGGTCCGCCTGCCCACCGAGCACCTGGAAGTCGAACTCGCCTTCCCCGCCGACCTCGACCCAGCAGTGTGGGGCATGGAAACCTCCATGACGGCCGAGGCGGCACCGCTTCGGACCGCCCCGATCCGGCGCGAGGAGGGCGGCATGCGCGTCTTCTCCTGGAGCACCTCCACACCGGCCCTCCACGCCCGGTACCGTCTCGAATGGCGGTTCCGGGCCCGACCCGAACGCGACACGACCCAAGGGGAGTTCAGGTGATCCAGGTGCGGCCCAGCGAGCAGATGCGCGACCTCGGCGTCGTCCAGGAGGGCGCGCCCATCCTCGCCGAGCCCGCCCGCCCGTTCGACCTGCCCACCGAGCGCGGGGCCGCAGAGCAGGTCATCGAGCAGCTGTTCACTGCGATGGAGCGCATCGGCCAGGTCCACCCCTTCGCCAAGGGCATGGGCATCGCGGCACCGCAGATCGGGATCGGCCGGGCCGCCGCCATCGTCCAGCCCGCTTCTCCGGAGGCTGCGGCGATCGTCCTGCTGAACCCGCGGATCACCAACCGCTCCGACGAGACGGACGAGCAGTTCGAGGGCTGCCTGTCGTTCTTCGACGTCCGTGGCTTGGTCCCCCGGCCGCTGCGGATCACCGTGGAGACCACCACCCTGGACGGCCAGGTGGCCACCGCCATCTACGAACGCGGACTCGCCCGCCTGATCCACCACGAGATCGACCACCTCGATGGCTTGCTGTACACCGCTCGGATGAGGTCCGGCGTCGACCCCATCCCCGTCGAGCAATACCGACAGACAGGCCAGACTTGGACGTATAAGGAGTAGTAGCAGGAGGGACGTCCCGTCGATCCAGTTGAACAGGCCCCAGTCCAGTATTACCGAGAAATGCTTTTTCCAGCCGAGGTGGAACGTGCCTTCCATTATCAAGAGCACCCTGAGGACTGACGGGTCATCCTTGGTGGTGACATTCGAAGTGAGCCAGGACGATGAACTCTCCGCCCCACTGCATCTGAACCTCGCCGCTCACGATGACTTCTCCGTTGGATTCTTCGCCGCACCCCCTTGCCATCGAGCTGGATCCAGCTGGGGAAGCCCGGATAAATATCGAGCCATCTACGGAGCGACGCCTGGTAGAAATGGTCAGAATTTTCGACTCCGATAATTCCGCAGTCGAAATTCCCGGGCGGCAACTATTTCTCGAACCAGACTCTGACGGAGCCTGGAGCACGGGAAGTGCAGCAGAGTGTGAATTGAAACGAGTCGAAGCGAACCGGGTTAAGCGATTTGAGGCCACCCCTGACGTCCGAGGCTGCCACTTCGACTGATCCAATCTTTACATCAGTCGTACTGGTAGACAATCTGCACGTCACCGCAGTCAATCGCATCCCAGGCGTCGACATTATGCCACTCAACGAGTCCACTGTCGGAATGGACGGTGTTGAGGTGCTCAATTCCGTGCTTTCCCAGCTCGGATTTTCGACTGGGATTCACCCTGACGCATGGCTTAGCGAGATGCGACGACGGCGCCCCGCCGCCATCTTGCATATGCGGAGCATTCAAGTCGACAGCCCCAAATCGGCGCATCTCGTTGCTCAGCACACCAGCCATCAGCTACTCGACCTGATGGCTTTGAAGCGTGGAGCGACTCCACGAATCATTGGGGGCGCCATAGGGGCAGCCGATGATAATGGGCTTCTTCAGTTTCTCGGCTCCTGGGTTGAAGGGGCTGGATACACGGGAAATCTCATGGGCGGCTTTCTGGCAGGCGAAGAGCCGCGCGCCCTACTCAACCATTGGCAAGGCATGCAGTCGGATGCGAGACTTAAACTCTGGCTATCACTTTACGCGGACGCCCTGGCGGATGAGCGCTGGGAGTATCGACTCTTCCGGTGCTTTAATCTGCTGGAGGGTATCGCGACTCAAGCAGTCCCCAAGAAGAAGACCATTGTCGATTCCGCTGGTACTCCCCGACTCAAGAGCGACGGGAAACCCTACACCACTGCAGAGGCCCGCGGGAAAGCCTACGATCTTCTGCAGCTGGTTGCCGCAGTGACAAACCAGGCCGAATCGAATTTTCTAGCCCAGAAGTATGCCGGAAGCACCATGGAGCTCTGGGATGAATTGGACATCTGGGTTTCAGTTCGAAACGCAGTAGCACATCGAGGAAGCTGGGAGCTTCCAGCTGGCGCTACTCCGACCGCTCGCCACGCGGCAGTTGAACTTGAAATCACGAGCAGGGGTCATGACCAGACGCTTTCATCAGGCCAATGGGCGGTCGTACGCGCGATTCGGGTAGCAGTAGAATCCTGCCTCTTCGCCGGCCTACAGGGAAAACTGTAGATCTCGGAAAGTCGCGAATCAGCCGCAGCGGCTCTGCCGTGGCTCCATGGAACCCACCTGCTCCATTCGCCGGATCTCGCGCTCTGCAGCTTCCAAGTGCCCGAGGTCGAGGGCCATCGCCGCACGCCCGGCGATGTAGTAGACGTCCTGGCGGATTCGACAGCCCAACCCCGGTTGACGGCACAATGCCAGGAGCCGCACTTCAAGACTGAGTTCGATGCGGCCCATCTCGTCCCGAACGCGGACCGGGAGTGAGGCATACCGGAGATCCTTGGCGTGGTCACGCATCTGCCGGTCGGCCTCGTCAGGCCGGGCTTCCACGGGGCGAAAGGGGTGATCGGCCCACTCCGTGTCAGCCCACCAGACGAGTTCATCCAGGTACTCCGAGGCGACCACCAGATCCGGGGGCAAGGCGGAGAGGGCCGCGTCCGCACCGGCAACCAGCTGGGCGAGACGGCGTCGCGCGTCGTCTTCTCCCGCCACGCACATCGCGATGAAGCCCGACAGCACGTCGAGCCTGCGCGACACCTCCGCCCGCTGCCAGATCTCGTACAGTCCAGCCATCCACCGTTCCCTCTCCGCCGACCACGTCTCCGCGCCCCGAACCATACGACGCGCCCCCGCCAGCGGGTCCAACGGTTTTCCCGGGCTCAGCAAACGAACAGTGCGGCGCAGGTTCTCCTCTCATCCGGGCATGCTCTCGGCGGCAGCCGGCCCTTGAAGGCGACTTGCTGCCCCACCTGTCCGTGTGACGGGCTACCGTCTGGCGAGCAAGGCCAGACCGACCTTCAAGGGATCAGTCCTGTTGAAGCCCCGACCGGCCAGCCAGAGCCGGCGATCTTGCGCTTCCTTGATGCCGGACCTGCCCTCCGAACCCGCGTCGCAAAGACCCTGGCCGACGCCTGTACCTCGCGCTGAACGGCCTGGGATTTCCTGAATTTGCCAGATGCTCCGCGGCGCTGGGGGCCCGCCCTTAGATGTGGTTCTGGGGTTTCAGAGGAGGCGTTCCATGGGCTTCGCTCGGCGTGTGGTCCGCAAGTCGATACGCAAGGCGACGCCTCGGCCCGTGCGCCGCGCCATGCATCCCGCGCGGACAGTCAAGAACGCGGTGACCCCGCGGCCAGTGAAACAAGTGAGTCGTGCCGCGTATGTGGTCACGCATCCCATCGGGGCAGCCGAGAACGAGGTCATCGGTGCAGCCCTTGGCGGGGGCGGGCGGCGCACCTCAGGTGCCGGCCGCTCGTTCTCGTCTGGTGCTCGCCAGCCTGCCGAAGCCAATGGCGCCGTGGGTGGTGGGATTCGTGCCAACGAGGCGGCCGCTGTTCTGGAGCGGATGAATCGGCTGATGGCTATCGGACGCCAACGGTTCGCTGATGTCCGGCCTCCGCTGATCCCTGAGGCCACCGCGGTTGATCCGAAGCCGTTCGTAGCGCGCGAATGGGAGCGCCGCAAGGGCGAGGCGTCATGGTGGCAGCGCGGCCGTCGAAAGCAGATCCGTACGGAAGCACGTGCCTACGGGGAGAGACAAGCAGTGGAGGCCTTCGCACAGGCCCGACGTGACCAACAGGTGCGCCAGGGGGCGGCCGACGCCGCCTGGAGCGCCCTCTGCCGTGGCGAGCACTCCGCCGTCATGACGGCTATCAGGGGCGTTTTCCACGGCACCCCGACACCGGCCATCGTGCTGAACGCCGGCGGGGCTGTAGCAACGGTTGCTGTCCTGTTGCCGGGACCACACGTGCTCCCTGAGAAGATGCCGCACGTCACGCCCACAGGCCGGCTGTCGATCAAGGCCTGGCCGAAGACGGAGCTGAATCAGGCGTATGCCGGGCTGCTCGGAGCGTATCTCCTGTCGGCATGTCGCGGTGCTTGGGCGGCGGCGCCCTCGCTCTCCAAGCTGCGGATCATTGGCCTGCGCGAGGAGGCCGACGTGCGGCGGGAGGTTCTGTTCGATGTGGAAGTCTTCCGGGCCGTCGGCGCGTGGGACAAGGACGACTGGGGCACTTCGGTGCTCGACCAGGCACACCACGGGCTCAATCGGGTGGGCAAGAGCCGGGAGGTCAGGGCCTGGGCGAAAGGCGACGTGGCAGCTGACGTCCTTCCTTTGCTGACGCCCGCGAAGCGCCGTGGGGCCCCGTAGGCGACGCCCACCCTGGTCTCAGTTCTGGTCTCGTTCACCCCCGTCCAGCCGGGTCCAACCGCCGCCCAGCAGCTCGCGCCACCGCAGGTCAGAACGGCCACAGACCCCAGCGAACACCGTTCAGCAGAATTGGAAAGCGTGTTGGGGGCAACCCCTCACGAGTCCGGATCTCGTCTCCTCCGCCATGGCTGACCAGCCATAACGAAGGCCCCGACCGCACTGCGGTCGGGGCCTTCGTCGTTCCGTGGTTGCAGTTCTGGTTGCAATTGCCGTGGCCAGCCTCCACCGGCCCCAGGCTGAGGGCCTCTGACTGGGGAATCGAGTGATCGCACAGCGACGACGTCCTGTCGGTCATCCCGACCGATTCGTACTGGCAACCCCGGAAGCAACTGCGAGGACGGCTTCGCCCCCTGGCGATCAGGGTCCCGTGTGGTCCCGTGTTGCGGCACCGAGTCGTCACTGGACGCGCTGGACTACGACTGGCCTTGCGGATTCGCCCGCTTCGAGATCGCCGGCTGGAACCCCGATCGCACTTGGTTCACTGACGAGGAGTTGACCAGGCCCGCGGAGGTGCTCGGGCACCCCGTCCGCCAGGTCCGGGCTCACCTCTGACCTCCACCCGCCGGACGCCGGACGCCGGACGCCGGATCAACGTGACCAGGCCGACCTCACGTGATCAAGCTCGCATAGTCTCGCCGCTACACACTTGAGCTACCCGACGCGGAGGAAACCACGTGAGCTTGGACGTAGCCGCCTTCACCACACCTCACCCGGAGCGTCCACCAATGCCGGTCGTGGTCGACTGGACAGGGGTCGAGGAGTGGCTGGGACTCAGGCTGCCGGACGACTACAAGCAGCTGGCCAACGCCCACGGCCCGCTGGACTTCGGCGAGTACCTGTGGATACACATCCCCTGCGTCCAGGAGGGCCGCTTCGACTACGGTGACTGGCTCCGCGAAACTCACCGCGAGGCTCGCATCGAGGCCCGTGAACTACCGGAGCACAAGCGGCCCGCCATCCACCCCGAGCCAGGCGGGCTGCTCGCCTGGGGCGAAACCCGGGGCAATGATGTCCTGTTCTGGGACACCTCCGTCTCCGAAAACCCCAACGAGTGGACGGTGGTCGTCAGCCACTCGGGCGGCATCCCTGGCAACGGCCTGGAGCCCTGGCACCGCTACGGCCTCACCCTCAGCGGCTATCTCCGGCACACCGTTCGAGCCGAATGGGAGCTGCCGTCCCCACCCGGACCGCTGATCGGTCCCCTCCCCGGCGCCATCGCCCGCACAGCCTTCCTGCCGACCGCCCGGGCCTGGACCCTGCCCGAGCCCACCACTCCTCGGCTCACTGACGCCGAGCGCCGCATCGCCCTGGAAACCGGTACCGGCCTGGGCGCCCTGCGCCTGCTGTCTCCACCACCGGGGAATCCCTACCTCGGCGGCGGCACCTGGGCAGGACTCTTCGACGAGTTGAGCACGACGCTGCCGCGCGAGTACGTGACCCTCATGGACCTGTACGGCGCCGGCTGCTGGAGCAACTGGCTGCGGTTCTTCACCCCGCTGCGCACTGGCGAACGGCGCTACCTTCAGCACATCGAGTCGACCACCGACGGGTACCGGCAGCTCAAGGGCAGCCACCCCCAGTGGTATCCGCTCGCTACCTGGCCCGAGCTCGGCGGGTTCCTCCCGTTCGCCAACTCCATCGACGGCGACCAACTCGGCTGGCTCACCGAAGGAGACGACCCCGACAACTGGCCCCTGATCGTCTGGCCACGCCACGCAGACCAGGGACCGCCCCTGGAGCAGGGGCTGATCGACACTCTCCTGGCCTGGCAGCGCGGCACCTTCAGTACCGCAGGGCTGGCCGCGCTGGACGAGGACGACGACCCCATCGAGTTCGCCGGCTTCGAACCGTGGGACGACCGCGCCTACTGGTAAGCCACCACCTCGCAAACGGCACCGCTCGGTCATACGACCCGAAGCGCCCCGACCACGAAGGTGATCGGGGCGCCCGTCGGCCGATCTCAGCCGCCCGCGCCTGTCCCCCACCGCAGGCCGCCGATCTTGTGGAGGTCCAGCCTCGAGAACGAGCACGGCCACTTCCCGCTCTACCCAGGCGAGGAGGTCTGGATCGAGTACGTCTACCCGGATTCTCTTGGGATTATGGTTGTCCGCTCGACTACTGGAGGGGCAACATGGTCGAAAACCAGGAGCGAACGTGCGGGCGGCCGACGCGCGCCGGCAAGCCGTGCCGTGTTCGCATAACCGGCTCGGATGTCGCCTGCGGTACGCACGCGACGGACGAAGATCGCGCAGTAGCGAAGGCGCATCGACAGGGCTGGAGCGAGGGGTACACGGTTGGCTGCGAGTCTGGAGCCAGGGCATCCAAGCTGAAGATCGAGTGGCTGGAGCGGCGGGTCAAGGAACTCGAGCAACGGATCGACGAGGCCACTCGCATCTATGAACTCGGCGGCGATCAGATCGTAGATGTCGGTGGGTACGCATACCGGTGGCGAGGCGGTGATCACCTCGAAGTGGGCGACCGGGTACTGCTCCCGGAGAACTACGTGAGCCGTATGAAGAACGGCCCAGGACCGGTGATTGGTGTGGTCACTGCGCTTGGCACGACGTATCGGGGCACGCTTTCCTCCATCGTCCGGCGGGCGCCGGCGGAGGCGTAGAACACACGAGCAGTCCTTGAGCGATCTCCTGAGTCGTGCGCCAGACTGTCACCCGGACGTCGAGCCTGGCCATGATGCGTTCCGCGGTGGCCCGGGCGAGGCAGAGTGCCTCCGCCTGGTCGGGCAGAAGGGGCGTCGTGGCGCCCGGCCGACGCTCGCTGCCGGAGGGAACGCGAGCTCGGCGCGGCAGAGCTGACGGGCCTCACCAGCCTCCCCGGGCCGGAAGAGTGCGAGGGCAAGGAGGTTGGCTGCCCATGGGAGATCCACGGGCGCGGCGTCCGGATCGGCGGGCAGGGGCTTGACCGCGCCGCGCCAGGGCGAGTTCGTCCTCCGGAACCCGGCTGTCGTCGATGAGGAACGCCAGGGGGCGCGGAGCAGTCGGTGCGGTCAGCTCAGCGCCCAGGGCTCGGTGGGGAAATCGGAGTCGAGCGGCATGCCGTCGGGCCTGGTCCGAGGAGTGCCGCAGACCATGACGAAGGTCGCGAACTCTGAGCCTGGGTCGAGCCCGAGCGCCTGATCGACCAGGTCGTCCTGGAAGGCGCCGGTGATAGCAGCGCCCAGACCGAGTGCGGTAGCCGTCATGGACACCACCTGTGCCACGTGGCCGACATCCTGCATGAGGAAGCGATAGGCCCGTGCGTGCCGGTACTTCCAGGACATCCGTTCAGCCACGGCGACGGTGATCAGGGCAAAGCTGCCGGTGGTGAAGAATCCCTGCCGCGACGTCAGCTCTTCCCAGGATTCCCGGTCGACTCGGGCATCGACGGGGAGGAGGCCGTGGCGGATCGCGTCGTACCGGTACAGGCCGGGTGAGACGTCGCGGACGTTGAAGACGGCCACGTAGGCGTCGGTCTCGTGCCGGGCACCGCCCGTGGCCGCGGCCCGCAGCTGGGTGACGCCCAGATCGCCGCAGTCGGAGAAGCGGAGCGGGGCGAAGGAGTAGTGGAGCAGTGTCGCGAGGGCGTCGAGCGACACCGGCTGATCCGTGAAAGTGCGATGGGTGCGCCGCTGTTCGAGCACGTCCTGGAAGGACATGGTCATCGGCTGGCGAACCCGGGGAAGCAGGAGCACCGGGGTCTCCGGGCCGGGGTGGGCGTAACCGCTCGGGCGAGGCCGGGTGAGCAACTCGCTCCGGAAGGCCCCGACCTCCTCCTCCGGGAGGAAGGCCACGTTCCTGGTGCGCTGGTGGAACCACCAAGCGACGGGCCCCCAGGCATCCCACGGGCTCGGGGCCGCCGGAACGGGTTCGTCGTCCGCCTTGACCAGAAAGCCCAGCGCGAGCAGCTGTTCCACCGCTGCCAGGAGGGAGGACGTGGTGCCGGGCTCAGCCTCGGGGACGGACAGCGGGGTCCGCGCACTGATCAGGAGCTGGGCGGTCTCGGGCCCTACCCGGAGCCGGGCGGGCACCAGCGGGCTCGATACCTGGATCCCGCTGGCATCGGGTTGGATGAACAGCGGGTCTACCGCGCGAACCAGCATTCGGAGCTCCATTGTCGACTGGGGGAAGGGCGACGGCACGCATGCTTCGGCTGTCACCGGGGCTCCCACCAGGTCTGCGGATCAGGGCGGCGCGGGGCCGGTAGCAGCCCCGCGCCGCGGTTTTGATGACGGTCGGTCAGCAGGCGTTGTTCTTGTTCAGCGCCAGGAGGACCTCGTCGTCGGTGTCGATGACCTCGATCAGGAAGGTGTCCTGGTCCTGGTGGTTGGTCCGGTCTGCAGTGATCTCGGCATGCATGGCCAGCCTCCTTGTTCTCTCGGTGCACGGCCACCCGAGCGGTGGGCCTGCACCGAGTCAACGCGGTGGCGCGGGCTGGGGGCAACCCCTCACGAATTCGGATCTCGTATCCTCCGCCGGCTGTACCGAAGGCTCCGGCTGCATCTCAGTCGGAGCCTCGTCATTTCACGGCTCCAGCTTGGCGGGCTCGCGGTCGTCGAGCAGCTTGGAGAAACCTTCGGAGAAGGAGGAGTGCTGTTCCCTGATCGCGATGCCCGCCCGGTGCGCCATGATGGAGTTCCCCGGCTGTTGTCGGGACAGAACGGCCCCAACCTGGCGAGGTGTTCCCCATCACCAAGAAGAGCGGATCGACGCTGGCCGCATGGCTTCGGGATCTCGACCCAGCTGCGTTGGAACGGGTCCTGGCGGCGCGCCCGGATGCGGCGTCGGCCCCGGAGCCCCGATCCGCCGGTGAACTGGCGGACCGCCTCCAGCGCCCGGCGTCGGTGGCGCTGGCGCTGCCCCGGCTCGTGCTCCCGCACCTGCAGGTGGCGGAGGCCCTCGCCGCGCTGGCACCTGCCTCGCGGGACTCCCTGGGGAGCCTTCTGGACGCGGACGACGGGGAACGCGCTCGCGCGCTCGAGGCCGCCCTGGAAGGGCTGGCCGATCGCGCTCTGGTGTGGCCGGACGGCAACGGGCTGCTGCACATGGTGGCACCGCTGCGGCAGGCATGGGACACGCCGCTGGGACTGGACGCGCCCCTGGCGCGGCTCCTGGCGGGCACCAACTCCGATGAACTGGGGCGCATGGTGGCGGCCCTCCGTATCAAACCCTCCGGCCACACCAAGCAGAAGCGGCTGGCGGCGCTGATCGACCATCACGGCGATCCGGAGCGGGTCGCCGCGTTGGTGGCCAAGGCTCCCGCCGCCGCGCGGAAGCTCCTCGAGCGGCATGCGAGTCGGGCTCCGGAGCGATCGGGGTTCATCCTGTTCGGAGCTCCGCCGCCCGACTCCGGGCCGGGCGAACGGTGGGCGCTGGAGCGGGGACTGCTGGTCCGGGAACGGCACCGGTACGGCCCGGCCCGCATGCCCGCGGAGGTGGCGCTCGCGCTGCGCGGCCCTGGCTGGAGAGCTCCGTTCACGCCCGTCCCGCCCGTCCCGCGGTCGGTGTCCGTCAGCGCTTCGAGGATCGGGCAGGAGGCCGCAGCCGCCTCGATGGCCTTCGCCACCCACGCCGCCTCCGTTCTCCGGGTGTGCGCGACCGCTCCCCCGGCCCGGCTGAAGGCCGGCGGGATCGGTGCCCGCGAACTGTCCCGGATCGGCAAGGCTGCGCAGTGTGAGGAGATCGTGGTCCGCCTCGCGTTGGAGACGGCGAGCGCTGCCGGGCTGCTCGCCCGGGACGGCGACCGGGTGGCGGCGAGCGACGCCTACGACAGCTGGGCCGAGGAGGAACCGGCCGACCAAATCGTCGCGCTTCTCCGGGCGTGGTGGACACTGCCGATGACCCCCGGCGGGAGCCGCGACGAGAACGGGAAAGCGCTGCCGGCCCTCGTCGGTGCACCGCCGTGCGAAGGCTGCGTACAGGCCCGGCAGGGACTGCTCACAGCGGTGTCGCAGCTCCCGCCGGGCGAAGGCGCGGCGGACCCGGCGGAACTGGGGCCGCTGATCCGGTGGAACCGTCCGCTTGTCGATGAACTCCCGCAGGACGAAACGCCGTTCGCCACCCTGATCCGGGAAGCGGAACTGCTCGGCGCACTCGCCCTCGGCGCCCTGTCCCCGCTCGGGGCCGCGCTGCTCGCCGGTGACGTCCAGGCGCTGGCGGAGGCCGGCCGGCAGTTGCTGCCCGCCTCCAGCGCGACCGCCCGATTCGGCAGCGACCTCACGGCCGTGGTCGCAGGCACGCCGTCGACGGCCCTCGGCACGCTGCTGGACTCCGTCGCGGACCGGGAGGCCGGCGGTGCCGCATCCGTATGGCGGTTCAGCCCGGGAAGCGTCCGCCGCGCCCTCGATGCGGGCCTGACCCCCGAGGTCCTGACGGCCGACCTGACCGCCGTCGCCGTCGAACCGCTTCCCCAACCGCTCGCGTACCTGCTCCACGACGCCGCGCGCGGCCACGGCCGGGTCCGCGTGGCCTCCGCAGCCTGTGTGATCCACGGCGAGGAGCCGGCCCTCCTGGCCGAGCTGGCCGCCCACCGCAAGCTCACCCCACTGGGTCTGCGACAAGTGGCCCCGACGGTTCTGATCGGCCGGGCCTCACCGGACAAGACGCTCGCGGCACTTCGGTCCGCGGGCTACGCCCCCGTCTCCGAGAAGCCCGACGGGTCCGTTCGCATCGAGCGGGCCCAGCGTCCCCGCGCGGCGAGTCCGGTCCCGTCACCGCGCCTTCCCGCCGGCCGGTCCCGGCCGCGACGGACGGAGGCCGACACTCCCGACGCGCGGTCGGCCGTCGACCTGAGCGCGCTCGCCGCCCGGCTGCTGGCCGCCTCGCAGGGCGTCCCCGAACCCGACCCGGGGCACCGCCCTCCCGACGCCGGCGACACGGAGAAGACCATCGCCGGGCACGCGCGCAACCTGTCCTCCACCGACGTCCGCCAGCTGGCTCACGCCGTCGACGGCGGCGCGGCGATCACGATCGAGTACGTCGCCGCTTCGGGCGCCACGACCGTCCGCACGCTCAGCCGACTCGATCTCGATCCGCCCTACCTGCACGCCTGGTGCCACCTGCGAAACGACGAACGCGCGTTCACCCTCTCCCGCATCCACGGGGTGATGCCCGCCTAGGAGGCTCGTGAAGATCTTGGGTTCTGGCCTCGCCGCGCGAGCGGCGGGGCCAGACTGTTTCTTGTGGCGATGGGTGAGTGGTCCGGGGAGACGGTCGGGCCGGATGTCTGGGAGACGTGCCGGGGGTTGATCCCGGTGGGCAGCGTGTTCGCGTTCCTGGCCGAGCACCGTGGTGAGTTGTTCCCGGCGGTGATGTTCGCGGACATGTACCCGTCGGCGAACGGGCGGCCGAGCATGCCGCCGCAGATCCTGGCCGCGGCGATCGCGCTGCAGGCCCTGCACGGCCTGTCGGACTTCGAGACGGTCCAGGAACTGCGGTGCGACCTGCGGTGGAAGGCCGCGTGCGGACTGGGCCTGAACGACACCGCGTTCGACCCGTCGCTGCTGGCCTACTTCCGCCGCCGGCTGGCCCGCTCTCCCCGGCCCAACCGGATCTTCGAGGCCGTGCGGGAGGTCGTGCGGGCCACCGGTGTCCTCAAGGGCAAGCACCGGCGGGCGCTGGACTCCACCGTGCTGGACGACGCGGTGGCCACCCAGGACACCGTCACCCAGATCATCGCCTCCGTCCGGGCGGTGATCCGCGAAGTCCCCGGCGCGGATGCGGTCGCGGCCGTGCACTGCACCGCCCACGACTACACCGACCCGGGCAAACCCCGCATCGCGTGGAACGACGAGCAGGCCCGAGCCGACCTCGTCGACGCCCTGGTCGGCGACGCGCTGCGGCTGCTCGGGCACCTGCCCGAGCAACAGCTCGGCGAGAAGGCCGCGAACGCGGTCGGCCTGCTGGCCCTGGTCGCCGGGCAGGACGTCGAGCCCGCCGAGGACTCCGACGGACGCGACGGACGCTGGCGCATCACCCGGGGCACCGCCCACGACCGGATGGTCTCCACCGTCGACCCCGAGGCCCGGCACGTGCACAAGACCCGCACCCACCGGCAGGACGGCTTCAAGGCCCACCTCGCCATCGAGCCCGAGACAGGGTTATACACCGCGGTCGCCCTGCGGCCCGGCGCCGGAGCAGAACACCACGAGGCCGCCGTCGGACTCGACCTGCTCGCCGACGAGGACGCCCCGGTGGACGCCTTCGCAGACACCGCCTACTCCACCGGCGACGCCCGCCAGGCCCTGGAACAGCAAGGGCACCGACTGTTCCTCAAACCCGCCCCACTGCGGGCAGCCGTCCCCGGCGGCTTCACCCTCGACGACTTCACCATCGACACCACCGCCGCCACCGTGACCTGCCCCGCCGGACACACCGTCCCGCTCTCCGACCCCGGCGGCCGCCACCAGCAGCGCAAGGCCACCTTCGCCGGCCTGTGCACCGGGTGCCCCCTGCGCGAGCGGTGCACCAAGGCCAGGGCCGGACGCACCCTGACCATCCGCCCGCACCACGACCTCCTCACCGCCGCCCGCCGCCAGGCCGCCACCGACCCCGACTGGCAAGCCGACTACCGCCGCTGGCGACCACCCGTCGAACGCGCAGTCGCCTGGATCGTCCACCGGGGCAACCGCAGACTCCGCTACCGCGGCACCATCAAGAACGACACCTGGCTCCACACCCGAGCCGCCGCCCTCAACCTCCGCCGCCTGATCAACCTCGGACTCACCCACACCGGCAGCACCTGGCAACTCACCCCGGCAACCAACGCATAACCAGAGGGGCAGCCCGGCCTACGGCCGGACAGCCCCTCAACAAGATCTTCACGAGCCTCCTAGGACGTGTCCGGTGGATCGTGCCGGACAGGTCCTGGCGCAGCAGCCGGAGGCGGGCCGCACGAGCCGGAGCGTGATCGATCCGGACGACGGGACGCGCAGCGCGGGGGAACACCAGCGAGCTGCAACACCGGCGGAGGTCACGGCACGCCCCCTGTCGCTCAGTTGCGCGGTTCCTCGGTGCGTTCGGGGAGCAGCAGTACGGCGCCGGCGAGGAAGCACACCGCGCCGATCAGGGTTTGCGTGTTGGCTCGGTCGATGTTGTGCACCTGGCCGGTGGCCGGGTTGATGTAGCCGGCCACCGCCGAGATGCCGAAGGCGATGGACCCGATCAGGTTGGCCAGGGTGATCCACCAGGCCCAGGACCGGGGGTGCCAGGCGAGCCAGCCGTGGCAGGCCTCGTACCAGGCCAGCATGCTGGCCACCAGGAAGCAGACGGAGCCGATCGCGTCGGGGCGCCACACGTGCTGGTGGGCGGCGCGGGCGGAGAGGTTGTCGGCCATGGCGAGCCCGGTGCTGACGTTGAAGTAGACGGTTCCGACCAGTTGGACCGCGGTGGCCCACCAGTCGATCCGGCGGGGCTGGCAGGTGAGGAAGCGCCGGTGGTGGGGGTTCTGCGCTGGTGAGGCGGCGTCGACCGTCTCGCGGTAGCAGAGGAACGAGGCCGAGGTGAAGAAGAGCGAGCCGGTGAAGTAGGTGATCGTGTCCGTTCGGGCTCCGACGGCGTCGGCGTAGCCGGGTATCGACCCGAGCGCGAACAGCAGTGATCCGATGGCGAACAGGACCGCGATCCACCAGCCACGGGCCGCAGGGGCCCACCAGGTCGATCCGGTGGCCGGTCGCTGGTGCTTGCGGTGACGGCGCGACTCCAGGCGGACGACGACCCCGTCCGCGCCCACGTGGTCGACGAACGTCGCCGAGCTCCTTGGGTGCGGGCGGTGGCCGGCGGGGCTCCGTCCGGGTGTCCTGTCGGCTCGGCTCATCGTCCCTCCCGGTGCTGCCGCGGAGCCTTCCGCTGTTGGCTGCGCCGGACGGCACTCACGATGACCCTGATCCCGAGGCCGAGGATGACGAGGTCGCTGATCATCTGCGCGGTGACCACAAGCCGGGCGGTCTCGGACTTCGCGGTGATGTCCCCGAAGCCGACCGTGGAGAACACGGTGACAGCGAAGTACAGACCGTCGGTGTGCGAGAGGTGCCCGCTGAAGTTGCCGGGGGACAGCCCGGCCAGGGCCACGTAGCTGCCGGCGAACAGCAGCAGGAAGAACGGCACGCTGATGGCCATCGCCTCGACCGCGCACACGACCGGTAACGGCGACCGGACGATCTGGCGCACCTGGAAGGTGACCAGGACGACGGAGGCCACAAGCCCCGTGACCAGCATCGTGACGGTGGCTGCGAGGGAGGAGCGGTCCAGCGGCAGCACGTAGTACAGGGCCACCAGCGCGGCGACCGACCCGACCACCCGCAGCACGATCCGGGTGACCGCGCCGGGCGAGAGCCGGTTCATGGCCTGGAGGCCGTGCCCCGACCTGGTGCTGCCGTTCATGAGGCCGGCACCTTGAAGGCCCGCCGATGCGACTGCTTCACCGCGGTGGCCACCAGGACGGACCTTCCCTGGGCGCGCTCATGCTCCCTCCTTCCGGCGACGTCCGTCCGGAGATCGGAGACCTGCTCGAGCGGCCGGACGCGCGACTCCGGCGCCCGGCGATCATGCAGCCGGGCGGGTCTTCACCGCCTCCATCGTCCCCCGTGTCGGCCTTGCCCGCGAGGCGCCCGCCCGGTCGACCAGGACTTCCGCGCCGGGGTCCTCGCAGGCCGGACTTTCGTGCTGCTTCGGCAGTTCGCGTCGCGTTCGGAGGGGCGAGAGGAAGACGGGGAGGAAGGCCGTCGCCAGGAAGGCGGCGCCCACCCAGAGCGTGGTGTGGACGGTGGCCAGCTCACCGATCACGCCTGCCACGGCAGAGCCGACGGCGAGTGCACCGGTGAGCAGGAAGCGGAAGGTGGCGTTCATCCGGCCGAGGAGTACATCCGGCGTCGCACGTTGCCGCAGGCTGACGCCCAGCACGTTGTCCATACCCGTCTTGAACATGGCCAGCAGCCAGCCGGTCCCGGCCAGCCAGAGCCAGGGGCCACGACCCACCAGCGGGACAAGGAGTCCGGCGGGCGCCAGCCACAGGCCGAGCAGGCCGAGGGTGCGGCCGTGGCCGAGGCGCCCGGCGATGGGCCGGGCGCAGCGTGCTCCGAGCAGGAGGCCGACTCCGCCCATCGCCCAGAACAGGCCCAGCACCTCGGCCGGGAAATGGAGTTCTCGGACGAACAGCACCGGGAGCATGGTGTTGATGATCTGGGAGCCGAGGTTGCTCAGGGCCGCGGTGAGCGCGAGGGCTCGTAGCTCCCGGTTGCCGAGGACGTGCCGCAGACCTTCGGCGATCTGTGCCCTCAGCTGCGTGGGCCTCCCGGACGGCGGTGAGGCCGGCAGGGGTGCGCGGCTGATCGCGGTGAGGCGCAGGGCCGAGGCCAGGTAGCCCACGGCCGCGCAGGCCACGGCCACGGGGGCCGTGAGCAGTTGGACGAGTCCTCCGCCCACGCCCCGGCCCGCCACGTTGGCGACGGCTGTCAGGCTCACCACGGCGGCGTTCGCCCGGACGAGACCGTCACGGCCGACCAGTTGCGGCAGCACGCTCTGTGAACCGACGTCGAAGAAGACGGTGGCGCAGCCGTTCAGCAGGACGGTCACGTACAACTGGCCGAGCGTGAGGGAGCCGAGCCACCAGGTCGACGGGACGGTGGCGAGGAGGGTTGCCCGCATCAGATCGGCGGCGATCAGCACGCGCCGATGCCGCATCCGGTCCACCCATGCTCCGGCCGGCAGGCCGACGAGGAGAAAGGCGGCCGTGCTCAGGGCGGCCAGTGCCCCGACCTGGCCGGGACTCGCGTCGAGGGCGGACACCGCGATGAACGGGATGGCGACGTAGCCGATGTTGGTGCCGAGCTGGCTGAGTGTCGTCGCACCGAACAGGGTGCGGAAGTCGGCCTCCCGCCAAGGGGATTCTTCCTGCGTCATCGGTTTCATCCGGTGCTCGATCCAGAGCTTCGCAGCGGCGCGGCGGCGCCGGACCGGGCGAGGCCGCTGGTCGGGCTGCGCGTCAGTCCGACGCCGACGAGCACCAGGGCCATGCCCGCGATGACCCGAGGGCCCACCCGTTCGTCGAGGACCATCGCGCCCAGCGCCACCGAGACCACCGGCAGCAGGTAGCCGACGCTCGCAGCAGTGGTGGGGCCCTCGTCGGCAATGAGCCGGGAGTTGAGGTGGAACGTGACACCCGTGCCGAAGACGCCCAGGACGACGACGGCGGCCACCGCGGTGAGGGTGGGAGCGGACGGGGTCGTGCTACCTGCGGGCAGGGCAAGGGTGGTCAGGCCTGTGGCGGCGAGGAGTTGGGCCGCCGAGAGGGCGAGCGGGGCGGTCCGGCGGCCGATGAGGTGCCGCGCCATGTAGGCGAAGGCCACCGCGTAGCTGACGGCTGCGGCGAGCAGGGCCGACACGCCCCAGCCGGTCAGGCCGCCACGCTGCCACGGGGCGAAGATGAGCACCGTCCCTGCGAAGCCGAGCAGCAGGCCGGCCAGGCGGACCGGACGGATACCGCGCTCCGTGCCCAGAGCGGCTCCGATGGCCAAGGACCACAGCGGAGTTGTGGCGTTCAGGACGCCGGCCACGCCTGAGTCGACGCTCTGTTCGCCGATGCCGAAGAGGAAGAACGGCAGGGCGTTGCAGAAGAAGGCGGCCACCACGAGGTGGCCCCAGGTCCTGCGGTCACGTGGCAGGCGCTGGCCGCCGGAGCGGGCCAGGAGCAGCAGAACGCCCGCTCCCAGCACACAGCGGATGACGGTGATGTGGAGCGGGGACAGACCGCCGTCCAGGGCGAGTTTGATCCAGAGGAAGCCCGATCCCCACAGCAGGGCGAGGACGGACATCCGCATGAGGGTTCCGCGTGGGCCGCTGAGCACTGTCCGCCTCCTGGTGGGTTCTTCCTTCCACGTACGGTGCCTCGCAGGCCGTCGTAAGACAAGCGAAAAGATCTTGAGGGAGGGTTAAGCTGTTCTACATGCTTGATATGCGGCGTATGCAGGTGCTGAGGGCCGTGGTCACCAGCGGTTCGGTCACCGCGGCAGCACGGAACCTGGGCTACACGCCTTCCGCCGTCAGCCAGCAGATGGCGGCACTGGAGAAGGAGGCCGGGATCGGGCTGCTGGAGCGGACCGGGCGGGGCGTGCGGCCCACCGAGGCCGGGAGGCTGCTCACCGAGTACGCGGCTGTCATCGGCCGACACGTCGCCGAGGCGGAGACCGCGCTCGCCGAACTGCGGGCCGGACGGACGGGCCGGGTGGTGGTCCGGTACTTCGCCACGGCGGGCGCCACGATGGTGGCCCCCGCCGTGGCGGCGCTCCGCCGAGAGCAGCCGGGTGTCCAGGTCGAACTCAGACTGAGCGATCCCGAGGATTCCCTGCTGGAGGTGCAGGAGCGCCGGGCCGACGTGGCCCTCGTGGTCCGGCCACGGGACAAGGCCTCCGTGGACGGCCTCCGGTTCGTGCACCTGGCCGACGACAGGTACGTCGCGGTGCTGCCCCGGGGACACCACCTCGCCGCGAAGCAGGCGCTCGACCTGACCGACCTCGCCGACGAGGCGTGGGTCGGCAGCGACCAGCCCGGCCCGTGCCTGGACCCCGTCCTCGACGCCTGTGCCTCGGCCGGCTTCAGCCCGGACTTCGTCGTCGAGAGCGGGGACTACGCCACCGCGCAGGGATTCGTCGCCGCCGGGCTCGGGGTGAGCCTGATTCCGACGATGGGGCTGGGCAACCGCCATCCCGACGTCGTCGTACGCGAGGTCCGCAACCCGGAGCCGGTGCGGGCGATCTACGCAGCGGTACGGGAGTCGTCACCCGCCCAGCCCGCGCTGCACAGACTGCTCGACGCGCTGCGGAGCGCGGCCGCTCGACCCACCGGGCGCTGAGCAGGCCCGGGCCCTCCGTCCTCCCCTGCTGTCGGTCCATCGCGGCCGGCGACGTGGTCGCGTCGCCGGAAACGAAGCACGTACGGCTCTGCGGTCTCAGCGGACTTCGGTCGCGAGTCGCGCGCTGCCGAAACAGGGGCTCGGTCGCGGGTGGGAGTCCTTGACCGCGGTCTGCAGCACGGCGGCTTGGAGCAGCACGCCGATGACCGCCAGGGGCAGGACGGCGTGGAGGAGGGCGTGACCGGTGCTGAGCCGGCGGGACTTGCCACGCAGGACGGTGGCCAACTGCCAGGCGCTCCAACCGGCGGCGGCGACGCCCAGCAGCAGGCCGGCCCAGGCGAGGGGCAGGACGTAGGCCGGAGCGCCGGGGCTGTCGCGGCACGTGCGCAACAGCGCGCCCATGTCGTCGTCGGCCAGGATCGTGGGGACGGAGCACGCCCAGGCTGCGACGACGAGAGCCAGCGAGTACCGGGCCTTGAGCCACCCGGGAGCCCCGGGAGTCCGCTTGAGTTCGAGCACGGCCTGTCACCAATCCGGATTCACGCGGACGAAGTGCAGCTTCTGGTGCCCGCGTTGCTCCTGGAAGCCGTCCATGCGACCGCCGATGCTGACGTCCTTCTGGTCGCCGCTGTGCTGGGTGTAGCGGATGTCGCCGTCCGGGGTCACGGCCGTGACGACCGCCGTGTGGTGGATGACGCCCTTTCCGTCCTGCGCGTCCTGGTCGGAGTCCTCCTCGTAGTAGACGAGGTCTCCGGGCTTCACCTGGTCCGGCGCCACCTCCTGGCCGCCGTGGCGCATCATGAAGTCGTGCATGTTCTGCGCGCCGGCCCAGGTCTTCGAGTAGTCGGTCCGTTGGGACAGCCAGTCGTCGCCCGGGTCGTCGCTGCGGCCCCAGGTGTCGTCGCCCCGCCAGCCCCACCAGGAGTCCCACTTGGGTGTGAGGCCGCCTTGCAGCAGTGCCTCGGAGGCGAAGTCGGTGCAGTTGTCGTCGAACCGGTCGACGCTGTCGTCGTTCCAGTGGTCGAGCGCCCACTGCACCATCTTGACGCGGTCGTACTTGGCGCCGGGGCCACCGCGGAGTTCCAGCTTCACGTCGTCCGGGATGCCCGGGAGGTTGGCCAGCGTCACCGGGTCGGAGAGCATCAACTGCCGGCGCTGGTCGTCGGGCAGCGCCTTCCACCAGTCGGCGACCAGACGCGGGTCCTGACCGTCGGGGATGCCGCCCTGGTACATGGTCAGCTCGACCTGGGAAGCCTCGTTCTGAAGGACGTTCAGCGCCTTGTTCGGGTCCGTCTCGCAGGTGGCTGCGCCGAGCTTGGCGAGTTCGGCAGCCGCCTGCTGGTCGGCCTGCGCGGCCTCGCGCAGTGCCTCCCGGACCATGGCGCCGACCTCCTGGACGACGGAGTCCAGGGAGGAGGCCGCACCACCGGGAGCAGTGACCGTTCCGGACGCCTCGTCGACGGTCAGCCCGTAGTCATGGGCCATGCCGAGTGCGGAGTCGAGCAGGAGCTGGGCCCGGTTGATCTCGGCACCGAGCCCGTCGAGAACCATGGCCACGCCGCGCATGATGTCGGCGCCGGCCTCCAATGCGTTTGCCTGCGCCTCGAGTTTGCGACCGGCCGCATCACCGACGCGGTCCTTCCAGTTCGCCTTGAGCGGGTCCACGCCGTTGGCGTGGATGTCATTGACGGCCTGCCAGCACTCCTTGGAGAGGGACATCCAGCTGCCGGCGGCGGCATTGACGTCACCGCTCCGCGCGGCTTTGAGGGTTGGGATGTCCACGATCAGCTCTCCGTCGCGTTCAGGTCGGTCAGAGCGGCAGCGATACGCCGATGGGCCTCCTGCTCGGCCGCGTCGTAGGACTGCGCCGAATCGCTCAACTGTCCGGCATAAACGTTGAGTTGATCGACAATCGACGCGATGTGAGTCTGCCAGGCGTCGGTGCAGCCCTTGAGGGTGGATCCGGACTGCCAGCCGGTCAGCGCGGCCGCGGCGGTGGAACTGGCGTCGAGCCAGTGCCCGCTGGCCGCCCCGACCTGCCCCGTGGCGCCCTGCACACCGTTCGCCGAGCTCCGCAACGTAGCCGGGTGGACGCTAATGTCGTTCATGTACCCCCCTTTACTTCCACAACGCCCTGGAGATCTACCCGTTCCAGAGCGCCGTCCATTGTTACAGGTCGTATGGGGAACGAGGGAATGCGTGCAACGGGCACGAACCGTCTTGACGAAAGGGCGGCGGCTCGGTGGTCCGAGCCGCCGCCCGCGGTGGAGCGTCTTCGTCGGCGTCAGATGATCAGGCTCAGCGGCAGGATCAGCGCGATCGCCACCACCGAGATCACCGTCTCCATCACCGACCAGCTCTTCAGCGTCTGTCCGACGCTCATCCCGAAGTACTCCTTGACCAGCCAGAAGCCCGCGTCGTTCACGTGCGAGAAGAAGAGCGAGCCCGCGCCGACCGCCAGCACCAGGAGCGCGGTGTGGGTGCTGGACATCCCGGTGGCCAGCGGGGAGACGATGCCCGCCGCGGTGATGGTGGCCACCGTGGCCGAGCCGGTGGCGAGGCGGATCAGGACGGCGATCAGCCAGCCGAGGAGGAGGGCGGAGATGTGCAGCCTGGTCGCCCAGTGGCTGACCGCGTCGCCGACGCCCACGTCGACCAGGGTCTGCTTGAAGCCGCCGCCCGCGCCGACGATGAAGACGATGCCGGCGATCGGGCCGAGCGAGGAGGCCACCGTCTCCGAGATCCGTGCCTTGGTGAACCCGGCTGCCCGGCCCAGGGTGAGCATGGCCAGCAGGACGGCCAGCAGCAGCGCGATCAGCGGGGAGCCGATGAAGTCGAGGATGCGCTGGGCGTGGTCCTTGGGGTTGTCGATCACCACGTCCGCCAGTGCCTTGGCGAGCATCAGCACGACGGGCAGCAGGATGGTGGCGAGGACGGCGCCGAACGAGGGCGCGGGGCCGGAGCGTTCGGGCTGTTCGGCGGCGACGGCCTGCGGCGGCGTCAGCGGGCCGACCCAGCGCTCGGCGAGGCGGGCGAAGAGCGGGCCGGCGATGACCAGGGTGGGCACCGCGATCAGCAGGCCGAGGGCCAGGGTGGTGCCCAGGTCGGCCTTCAGCGCGTCGACCGCGACCAGCGGGCCGGGGTGCGGCGGGATGAGCCCGTGCAGCACGGAGAGGCCGGCCAGTGCCGGGATGCCGACCCGGATCACGCTCAGGTTCCCGCGCCGGGCGACCAGCAGCACGATCGGGATCAGCAGCACCACGCCGATCTCGAAGAAGAGCGGCAGCCCCAGCACCGCGGCTGTCAGCGCCATCGCCCAGGGCAGCATCCGCTTGCTGGAGCGGGCCAGCACGGTGTCCGCGATGATGTTCGCCCCGCCCGAGTCGGCGAGCAGCTTGCCGAGCATCGCGCCCAGCCCGATCAGCAGGCCCACGCTGGTCACGGTGGCGCCGAAGCCGGTGGAGAAGCTCGTCATCAGCTGGTCGAACGGCGCGCCCGCGACGGCCGCGAGCAGGCCGGAGCCGACCGTGAGGGCGAGGAAGGGGTGCAGCTTCAGCCGGCTGATCGCCAGCACGACGACGCCGATGCTGAGCAGGGTGGCGAGCAGCAGTCGCCCGTCACTGTGGGCGTGCGGCAGACCCGCGGCGAGGAGGTGGGGGTTCAATCGAGGTCTCCATTGACGGGCCGCAGCAACGCGACGGCCAGCTCGACGAGTTCGTGGGGGGTGTGCGCGCCGAGTTCCAGCACCGCGCCGTGCTCGTCCGGCTGGAGCGGTTCGAGCAGGGCGTACTGGGAGTCGAGCAGCGAGGGCGGCATGAAGTGGCCGGTGCGCAGCGCGAGTCGGCCGGCGACCAGGCCGCGGCTGCCGTCCAGGTGCAGGAAGTACGCCGCCGGGCAGCCGGCGCGCAGGGTGTCGCGGTAGTGGCGCTTGAGCGCGGAGCAGGTGACCACTCCCCCGGTGCCGGCCTCGCCGCGCTCGTGCAGCCAGCCGGCCAGGGCGCGCAGCCACGGGGCGCGGTCGGCGTCGTCCAGCGGGATGCCGGCGGTCATCTTGGCGATGTTGGCGGCCGGGTGGAAGTCGTCGGCCTCCGCGTACGGCAGGCCGAGGCGGTCGGCGAGCAGCCGGGCGACGGTGGTCTTGCCGACGCCGGAGACGCCCATCACCACGATCAGCGGTGCGGGGTCCGGCGCTCCGGTCGGCCGGTCGGTCGACGGGCCGGTCGGCTGGTTCTCGGCGCTGAGAGCCATGGGTTCTGCTCCTGACACGTTCGGGGCGGACCCGGCGGTCTGGTTCTCCCCGCGCGGCGCCTGCGATGACGTCACTATCAACCCAAAGGTATGACCTATTCAAGAGGCCGACATCAAATCGTCATACTTGTCGGCGCGCCCGTGCGGGTCCTCCGGGCTGACGCGGGTCCTCTAGGCTGAGCGGATGGAGATCCAGGGACTGCCCGGCAAACTGCTCGCCGAGCTCGGGCCGGCGATCGCGGCGGGCGAGATCCCCGAGGGGGCGGTGCTGCGGATCGAGGAGCTGGAGGCGCGGTTCGGGGTGTCGCGCACGGTGGTCCGCGAGGCGGTGCGGATCCTGGAGTCGATGCGCCTGGTGGCCTCCAAGCGGCGGATCGGCATCACCGTGCAGCCCCGGCGGGACTGGGACGTCTTCGATCCGCTGGTGATCCGCTGGCGGCTGGCCGGCGCCGACCGGGCGGCCCAGCTGCGCTCGCTCGGCTCGCTGCGGGTGGCCGTCGAGCCGGCCGCCGCGGCGCTGGCAGCGCAGTGCGCCACCGCCGACCAGTGCCGCGAACTGAGCGCCCTGGCAGTCGAGTTGACGGTCACCGCACGGGCTGCCGACCTGGTCTCGTTCCTGCGGCACGACATCGCGTTCCACGCCACCGTGCTGCGCGCCTCCGGCAACGAGATGTTCGCGCACCTGGGCGACACGGTGGGCGCGGTGCTCACCGGCCGGACCGAGCACAATCTGATGCCGCACCAGCCGCGGGCCTACGCCGTGCAGTTGCACCGGGAGGTGGCGGAGGCGATCTGCGCGGGCGCGCCCGACCGGGCGGAGCAGGCGATGCGCACCATCGTCACGGGTGCGCTGGCGGAACTGGCCACCGAGTTGGACGCCCGACCGGCTGCCCAGCCGCTCGCCCGACCGGCTGCCCAGCCGGGGGAACAGCCGGGGGAACAGCTCTGACGCACGCGGGGGGCGTGCGCCTGCCGCACGGTTTCGCGCCGGGCGCGGCGGGCAATCGGTACATAAGGGCGCGCCAGACCGCCCAGTTCGCTCACCCGGGGGTTGCCACCGATGTCCGCTGCACGCCGACGGATGCCGGACGAGGTGCGCGCGGCAGCCGTGCGCACCGTGCTCTTCGTGGCCTTCACGCAGGTCGGCCTGACCGTCGCCACGCTCGCCTCGCTCGCCCACGCCCGGCGGACCATGGCGGTGGCGCTGCTGATCAGCGGGGTGGGCGTGTTCGGGATCCTCTGGTGCCTGCTGGAGGTCGTGATCGCGCGTCAGATCGCCGCCCAGCGCCGCCGCGGCCCCGGGCGCGACTCACCCCTCACCGGCAGCCGTCCGCCCCGCTGACCCACACCGCGGGGCGGACGGCGGGTGCTCAGCCCTGGGCGCCGACGGCGACGGCGTACTGCGAGGGCCAGCGGCGCTCGGCACCCAGTTCGCGCGCGGCGTGCTGCGCCCAGTACGGGTTGCGCAGCAGCTCGCGGCCGAGCAGCACGACGTCCGCGCGCCCGTCGGCGATGATCTGCTCGGCCTGCGCGGCCTCGGTGATCAGCCCGACGGCGCCGACCGGCAGCCCGGTGGAGCCGCGCACCTGCTCGGCGAACGGCACCTGGTAGCCGGGCTCGACCGGGATCCGCGCGCCCGGCACCAGGCCGCCGGTGGAGACGTCCAGCAGGTCGATGCCGATGGCCTGCAGCTCCTTGGCCAGCCGCACGGTGTCCTCGCCGGTCCAGCCCTCCCGCTCGTCCTCGGGGTTCTCGGTCAGCCAGTCGGTGGCCGAGGTGCGGAAGAAGACCGGCAGGTCGGCGGGCCAGACGGCGCGGACCGCGGCCGAGACCTCCAGCGCGAACCTGATCCGGTTCTCGAAGGAGCCGCCGTAGGCGTCGGTGCGGTGGTTGGAGTTCGGAGAGAGGAAGGAGTGGGTGAGGTAGCCGTGCGCACCGTGCACCTCCACCGCCTGGAAGCCGGCCGCCAGCGCCCGCTCGGCCGCGGCCGCGAAGGCGCGCACGATCTCGCCGATCTGCTCGACGCCGAGCTCGTCCGGCTCCGGGTGGCCCTCGAACGCCTGCGGGCTGGGCGCCACGGTGCGCCAGCCGCCCTCGCCCTCGGGGATCGCCCGGCCGCCGACCCACGGCGACTGCGAGGAGGCCTTGCGCCCGGCGTGCGCGAGCTGGATCGCGGGCACCGAGCCGTAGCCGCGGATCGCGGCGGTCACCCGGGCGAGCTCCTGCTGCTGGCGCTCGTTCCACAGGCCGAGGTCGAAGGGGCTGATCCGGCCCTCCGGCAGCACCGCGGTCGCCTCGACGATCACCAGGCCGGCGCCGCCGGCGGCCCGGCTGGCCAGGTGGGTGAGGTGGAAGTCGGTGGCCACCCCGGTCTCCGGACCCTCGGCGGCGGCCGAGTACATGCACATCGGGGCCATCCAGACCCGGTTGGGGACGGTCAGTCCGCGCAGCGTGATGGGCTCGAACAGGGCAGACACGCACAGCTCCTAGCAGGTCGGACCGGTTAGTACGGGAATGATCGTACTACGGGATCCGACTTTGTACGAGACTACTCGTACAGTAAGCCGATCGACCCATCCGTGCGCACGGGCCGATGTCGACCGGCCCGCCCGACCGGCGCCGACCGACACACCCGGCCGGTGTCGCCTGGGTCACATTCCGGATTTCGATCTGACGGTCCGTCAATTCGGCTGACGAACCGTCACCCTCCTTGCCCAGCAATCGGGATGGGAGCTGATGGTTCGTCAGTTCCGAGCCAATCACGGCCAGTTGGCCGCTTCGGCCACCCGGCGCACGGCGGCGGACCGGACTACCATCGATGGGTTGTTGTGCTCACCACCAGCTCCGTATCACCCGTGCGGGCGGCATTCGCGCAGGTCGGCCCGGGTCTGGTGAGAGCCTGGTGGGGGACGAGGGATGAGGACCGATGGCTGTCATGACGCAGATCAGCACCCAGGGTGACCGGCAGGAGCCGGCCGCCCCCGGTGGCGAGCCCGCGCGCTTCGGCACCCGGCCGGCCCCCGCGCCGCGCACCCTGGTCGACCTGCTGGACGCCACCGTGCGCGCCCACCCCCAGGAGCCCGCGCTCGACGACGGGCGCACCCAGCTCAGCTACCGCGCGCTGGCCGCCGAGGTGGCCGCGCTGCGCCGCCGGCTGACCGCCGCCGGTGTCGGGCTCGGCGACCGGGTGGGGATCCGGGTCCCGTCCGGCACCAACGACCTCTACGTCGGGATCCTGGCGGTGCTCGCGGCCGGCGCCGCCTACGTGCCGGTGGACGCCGAGGACCCGCAGGAGCGCGCCGACCTGGTCTTCGGCGAGGCCGAGGTGACCGCCGTGCTGGGCGCGGGCGGCGAGCTGACCGTGCTGCGGCCCGGCAGCGGCATCGACCAGCGCCCGGGCCCCGAGCACGACGCCTGGATCATCTTCACCTCCGGCTCCACCGGCAAGCCCAAGGGCGTGGCCGTCACCCACCGCAATGCCGCCGCCTTCGTGGACGCCGAGGCCGCGCTCTTCCTGCAGGAGGAGCCGATCGCGCCCGGCGACCGGGTGATGGCCGGGCTCTCGGTCGCCTTCGACGCCTCCTGCGAGGAGATGTGGCTGGCCTGGCGGCACGGCGCCTGCCTGGTGCCGGTACCGCGCTCCCAGGTGCGCGGCGGCGCCGACCTGGGCCCCTGGCTGGCCGAGCAGGAGATCACCGTGGTCTCCACCGTGCCGACACTGGCCGCGCTGTGGCCCGCCGAGTCGCTGGGCGACGTCCGGCTGCTGATCTTCGGCGGCGAGGCCTGCCCGCCCGAGCTGGTCGAGCGCCTGGTCACCGAGGGCCGCGAGGTGTGGAACACCTACGGCCCGACCGAGGCCACCGTGGTGGCCTGCGGCGCCCTGCTGACCGGCGAGGGGCCGGTGCGGATCGGCCTGCCGCTGGACGGCTGGGAGCTGGCCGTGGTCGACGAGGCCGGCCGGCCGGTGCCGATGGGCGGGAGCGGCCAGCTGGTGATCGGCGGGGTGGGCCTGGCCCGCTACCTGGACCCGGCCAAGGACGCCGAGAAGTACGCGCCGCTGGAGTCGCTCGGCTGGCAGCGCGCCTACCGCAGCGGCGACCTGGTGCGCGCCGAGCCCGAGGGCCTGGTCTTCCTCGGCCGCGCGGACGAGCAGATCAAGCTCGGCGGACGGCGGATCGAGCTGGGCGAGGTGGACTCGGCGCTGCAGGCGCTGCCGGGCGTGGCGGGCGCCGCGGCGGCCGTGCGCACGGCGCGCGGCGGCAACCAGCTGCTGGTGGGCTACCTGGTCACCCAGGAGGGCTTCGACCGCGAGACAGCGGTGGCGAAGCTGCGCGCCGAGCTGCCGGCCGCGCTGGTGCCGCTGCTCGCGCCGGTCGCCGAACTGCCCACCCGCACCTCCGGCAAGGTCGACCGCGACGCGCTGCCCTGGCCGCTGGACCTGGGCGACACCGGTCCCGTCGAACAGCTCTACGGCACCGAGGCCTGGCTGGCCGAGCAGTGGAGCGAGATCCTCGGCGTGCCGGTGACCAGCGCGCGCGACGACTTCTTCGCGATCGGCGGCGGCAGCCTGGCCGCGGCCCGGCTCACCACGCTGCTGCGCACCCGCTACCCGTCCGCCGCCGTGCTGGACATCTACCAGCAGCCGGTGCTGCGCAAGCTGGCCCGCCACCTGGAGCGCTCGGGCCAGGGCGACGGCGCCAAGCGCGAGATCGCGCCCACCCCGCGGCGTGCCGGGCTGGTGCAGCTGCTGCTGCTCGTCCCGCTCTTCACCCTGGTCGGCCTGCGCTGGACCACCGCGCTGCTGGCGCTCGGCAACGTGCTGCACTGGTTCGGCCCCTACCCCTGGGCGCCGACCGCCTCGTGGTGGCTGCTGGGCGCGGCCGGCCTGCTGCTGTTCAGCGCACCGGGCCGGCTCGCGATCGCGGCGGGCGGGGCGCGGCTGCTGCTGCGCGGGCTGCGGCCCGGCAGCTACCCGCGCGGCGGCAGCGTGCACCTGCGGCTGTGGACGGCCGAGCGGCTGGCCGAGTACAGCGGTGCCACCCAGCTCTCCGGCTCCTGGCTGAACCGCTACGGGCGGGCGCTGGGCGCCCGGATCGCCGAGGACGTCGACCTGCACTCGCTGCCGCCGGTCACCGGCATGCTGCGGCTCGGCAAGGGCTGCGCGGTGGAGGCCGAGGTGGACCTGTCCGGCCACTGGCTGGACGGCGACCGGCTGGAGATCGGCGCGCTGCGGGTCGGCTCGGGCGCCGTGATCGGCACCCGCAGCACGCTGCTGCCCGGCGCACGGGTCGGCAAGCGGGCCGAGGTGGCCCCGGGCTCCAGCGTCACCGGACAGATCCCCACCGGGCAGCGCTGGGCGGGCGCGCCCGCCGCCAAGCTCGGCAAGGCCGAGCGTGCCTGGCCCAAGCAGCGCCCGCCGCACCTGCGGCGCTGGTCCGTGGTGTACGGGCTGACCGGGTTCGGCCTGAGCCTGCTGCCGCTGCTGGCCGCGGTGCCCGCGCTGCTGGTGGCCGTGCGGTTCGTCCCGTCCACCGCAGGGCTGGGCACGGCGCTGGGCGGCGCGCTGGCGGCCGTGCTGCCGGCCACGCTGGCCTACGGGCTCTGCTACGCGCTGCTGGTGCTGGCCGCCGTGCGGCTGCTGAGCCTGGGTCTGAGCACCGGGCACCACCCGCTGCACGGGCGGGTCGGCTGGCAGGCCTGGACGGTCAGCCAGCTGATGGACCTGGCCCGGGAGACCCTCTTCCCGCTCTACGCGGGCCTGGCCACCCCCGTCTGGCTGCGCCTGCTGGGCATGAAGGTCGGCCGGCGCGCCGAGGTCTCCACCGTGCTCGCGCTGCCCAGCCTGACCACCGTCGGCGACGGCGCCTTCCTCGCCGACGACACCCTGATCGCCCCCTACGAGCTGGGCGGCGGCTGGCTGCGGATCGGCCGGGCCGAGATCGGCCGCCGGGCCTTCCTGGGCAACTCCGGGATGACCGCGCCCGGGCGCGCCGTGCCGGACCGGGGCCTGGTCGGCGTGCTGTCCGCGACCCCGAAGAAGGCCAAGAAGGGCAGCTCCTACCTCGGCATGCCGCCGGTGAAGCTGCCGCGCGCCGCCGACACGGGCGACCAGAGCCTGACCTACGACCCGCCGGCCCGGCTGCTCTGGGCCCGCGGCCTCGTCGAGCTCTGCCGGCTGGTCCCGGTGCTCTGCTCGGCCGCGCTCGGCGTGCTGACCGCCGCCGCGCTCTGCGCGCTGGGCTCGCCGTGGCTGATCGCGCTGCTCTGCGGCCTGGTGCTGCTGGCGGCCGGGGCGCTGGCCTGCCTGGTCTCGCTCGCCGCCAAGTGGCTGCTGGTCGGCCGGTTCCGGGCGGTCGAGCACCCGCTGTGGAGCTCGTTCGTCTGGCGCAACGAGCTGGCCGACACCTTCACCGAGGTGCTGGCCGTGCCGTGGCTGATCGGCGCGGTGCCCGGCACCCCAGTCATGCCGCTGTGGCTGCGCGGCCTGGGCGCCCGGATCGGCGCCGGGGTGTGGTGCGAGAGCTACTGGCTGCCCGAGGCCGACCTGGTCACCCTGGGCGAGGGGGTCAGCATCAACCGCGGCTGCGTGCTGCAGACCCACCTCTTCCACGACCGGATCATGCGCATGGATACTGTGGTGCTGCGTGCGGGCGCCACCCTGGGCCCGGGCGGGATCGTGCTGCCCGGCAGCACCGTCGGCGCCCGCAGCACGCTGGGTCCGGCCTCCCTGGTGATGCGCGCGGAGTCCGTCCCGGCGGACAGCCGCTGGCTGGGCAACCCGATCGAGGCCTGGCAGGCGTGACGCGGCGCAGGGCGTAACACGGTGAACGGCACAGAACAGGGAGCGGTCGCAGCGGTGGGTGGCAAGCAGGTCGATCCCTATTTCCCGAACAACGGCGACCCCCGCTACCGGGTGCACCGCTACGAGCTGACCCTGGACTACCGCCCCGGCCCCAACCGGCTGGCCGGGGCCGCCCGGCTCAGCGCGCTGGCCGGGCCCGAGCCGCTGCGCGAGTTCACGCTGGACCTGGCCGACTTCCGGATCGGGCGGGTGCTGGTGGACGGCAAGGCCGCGCACTACGCCCACCGGGGCGGCAAGCTGCGGATCCGGCCGGCCCGGACGCCGGCCGCGGGCGCCGCGTTCACCGTGGAGGTGCACTACAGCGGCAACCCGAGGCCGGTGCGCAGCGACTGGGGCGGGCTCGGCTGGGAGGAGCTGACGGACGGCGCCCTGGTGGCCAGCCAGCCGGTCGGCGCGCCGTCCTGGTTCCCGTGCAACGACCGGCCCGCCGACAAGGCCTCGTACCTGATCTCGATCACCACGCCCTCGTCGTACGCGGTGGTCACCGGCGGGCGGCTGCTCGCCCGCACCACCAAGGCCAGCAGCACCACCTGGGTCTACGAGCAGGCCGCGCCCACCGCGAGCTACCTGGTCGGGATAGCGATCGGCGCCTTCGAGCGGGTCCTGCTGGTGGACGCCGAGCCCGGCGCGGTGCCGCAGGCCGGCTACGTGCCCTTGGCGCAGGTCTCGCGGTTCGCCGCCGACTTCGGGCGGCAGCCGCGGATGATGCGGTACTTCGCCGAGCTGTTCGGGCCCTACCCGTTCGACGCGTACGTGGTGGTGGTCGCCGACGAGGAGCTCGACGTCCCGGTCGAGGCGCAGGGCATGGCCTGCTTCGGCACCAACCACGTGGACGGGGTGCGCGGCGCCGAGCGGCTGGTGGCGCACGAGCTGGCGCACCAGTGGTTCGGCAACAGCGTCACCATCGCCGACTGGCGGCACATCTGGCTCAACGAGGGCTTCGCGAAGTACACCGAGTGGCTCTGGGCCGAGCACGCGGGCGGCCGCAGCGCCCAGGCGCACGCCGCCGACGCGCACCGGCTGCTCGCCGCGCTCCCCCAGGACCTGTGCCTGGCCGATCCGGGCCGGGCGCTGATGTTCGACGACCGCCTCTACGAGCGCGGCGGCCTGACCGTGCACGCGCTGCGCTGCGCGCTCGGCGAGGAGGCGTTCCACCGGATGCTGCGCGACTGGACGACCGGGCGGCGGCACGGCGTGGTGACCACGGCGGACTTCATGGCGCACGTGCAGCGGTACGCGGCCGAACCGGTGGTGGGGCTGTTCGACGCCTGGCTGTTCGCGGGGGCGCTGCCGCCGCTGCCGGTGCTGGGCTGACGCCTGCTGCTGCCCCGCTTCGTCAGGCCGGCTGCGGCTCGACGGGCCGTGCCGGACGGCTTCGGACCGGTCGGGCCACCTGCTTGGCCACGCACGGCGGCAGCCCCGCCGCGGTGCCCGCGCTGCGGCGGTAGGCGCTGGGCGGCATGCCGATCAGCTCGGTGAAGCGGGTGCTGAAGGTGCCCAGCGAGGCGCAGCCGACCGCGAAGCAGGCCTCGGTGACGCTCAGGTCGCCGCGCCGCAGGAACGCCGCCGCGCGCTCGATGCGACGCGTCATCAGGTACGCGTACGGGGATTCGCCGTACGCGAGCCGGAACTGGCGGCTGAGGTGCCCGGCCGACATGTTCGCGCCGCGGGCCAGCGCCTCGACGTTCAGCGGCTGCGCGTACTCCCGGTCGATCCGGTCGCGGACCCGGCGCAGCCGGGCCAGGTCGGCCAGGCGCTGCGCCTCGGCGCGGGCGCGGCCCCAGGCGGGGTGGCACATGCGAGTACTCCCCTCGTCGAGCTCGGCGGGCGCTCGGGTGCGCATGGCTCAGCGCAGTTCCTGGATCCGGATCAGGTTGCCCGCGGGGTCGCGGAAGGCGCAGTCCCGGATGCCGTACGGCTGCTCGGTCGGCTCCTGGACCACCTCGGCGTCGGCCCCCTGCACCTTCTCGAAGGTGGCGTCGAGGTCCCGGGTGGCCAGCAGGATCCAGCCGTAGGTGCCCTTGGCCATCATCTCGGAGATGGTGCGGCGCTCGTCCTCGGTGATCCCGGGGTCGATGGCGGGCGGCGCCAGCAGGATGGAGGTGTCGGGCTGGCCGACGGGGCCGACCGTGATCCAGCGCATCTTGCCCTGGCCGACGTCGCTGCGTACCTCGAAGCCGAGGGCGTCGCGGTAGAAGGCCACGGACGCGTCCGGGTCGACGTGCGGGAGGGCGCTGGTGTGAATGGTGATGTCCATGGCCGCCATGCTAGGTCTGGCCCGACGGCCCGCGCTTCTCGAAAACTGACCGGTCCGGCCGCCGGGCGTGCCGCTCGCGCGGTCAGGCGGCCGGCGGGTTGAAGCGCGAGTAGCCGGGTTCGGTCCAGCGCAGCGGGTGGGCGCCGCGCAGTTCCACGACCTGGAGCACGGTGAACTCCACCAGCCGTTCGGCGCCCGGGACTTCGGCGATGTGCGCGGGGTCCCAGTCGGTGCGGGCGGTGCCGGTGAGCTGGAGGGTGGTGCCGGTCTCCCAGTCGACGAAGAGCAGGCCGGCGGCGGGGTTCTCCTGGAGGTTGCCGAGCGTGCTGAACATCGCGTTGCCGCGGTAGTCCGGAAAGAGGATCCGGTCGGGGCCGAGCACCCGGACGAAGCCGGGGTTGCCGCCACGGTGCGAGGCGTCCGGCTGCCCGCCGCGGTCGGCGGTGGCGATGAAGAACGTGTCGGCGGTGCCGATGTCGAGCTGCTGCCCGAGGGTCAGGGCACTGCCGCGCAAGGCCGTCACGCTGCCCGCGGCGGGTGGCTGCGCGAACGTGAAGTCCCGGGTCTGGATGTACTTGGGGCAGTTGGAGAAGACCTGCGCGAGGGTCAGGCGCAGGCCCGCGTCGGTGGGAGCGGCGCGGCCGTTCATCCGCATCCGGCGGCGGCGGGCCGGTTCGACGGCGATGCTGCCGACCTCGGCCGGTGCCGCCAGGACCTCCGCCAGCGGGTCGCCGGGCACCGGGCGCGCCTGGATCGCGACGGTGTCCGGTGCGTCGTCGTCCGGGGAGCCGCCCGCCGGCTCCGCCTGCAGGAACCCGGGCCGGCCGGTCAGCAGGCCCGCCCAGACCCGGCCCTCGGCATCGGCCGCGCCGACCACGAGCATCGGCTGGGCGGTGAGGAACTGTGCGGCGACGGCGGGCATCCGCCGGTACCTGGTCGGGCCCGCGTAGCCGGCGCGGGCGAACCCGGCGCGGTGGCGGACCAGCTCCTCGCCGGAGGCGGCGGGGGCGGCGGGGACGGCGGCGGGGTGGTCGGAGCGGGCGTTCACGGCTGCCTCCGGGGGCGTGGGGCGGGCGGTACGGGGGCGGGCTCAGAAGAAGCCGCAGGTCGGGGCGGTGCCGCTGGGGGCGGCGCCGGCCCCGGCGATGGACGCGGTGCAGATCTCCAGGCGGGTGCCGTCCGGGTCGGTGAAGAAGATCCCGCCCGAGGCCGCGCCCTCCCCGTGCGGCACCACGCCCTCGCGCTCGAACTCGGCGCCCAGCGCGCGCAGCACCTGCTCGGCCCGCAGCACGTCCACGAGGTCCGGCACCTCGAAGGAGAGGTGGTGCAGGCCGGGCGCGGCGGTGGAGAAGCGGCCCTCGCTCTGCTGCCAGAGGGTGATCACCAGTTGACCGTCCCGGCCCAGGAAGTGCCACGGGTGCTCGGGGTCGGCGCTGCGGTCGACCACCTCGAAGCCGAACACCTGCTGGTAGAAGGCGCTGGACCGGTCGAGGTCGGTGACGTTGAGGCCGATGTGGCCGGTCTTCAGGCTCGTCATGGCGGTGGCTCCTCGCGGGATGCGGAACGGGCGGCAGGCGGGGGACGATCTCCGACTAACCTCTGTGATCGAGTATGGAGGTTAGAGAGAAGGAGCGTCAACCACCATTGGCGCCGTACGGTGGTTAGAATCAAGGGTCAGTCGAGGAGAGGAGTCCGATGTCCCTGCAGGTGCCACCGCGGGACCCGCGTCCGCTGCCCGGCGAGCCGCTCAGCCTGGACCTGCTCAACACCCGCTGGAACAGCGGCGGCAGTCCCCGTGACCTGCTGGACTCGGTGGCCGGGCTGGCGGCCTGGCTGGAGTTCAACGGCCTGGCCGACCGGGCCGGCGCCGACCGGGCCACGCTCGACGCGCTGCTCACCGCCCGCGCGGCGATCGGCCGACTGGTGGACGACAGGGACGATCCACAGGCCCGCACGGCGCTCAACGCCGTTCTCGCGCACGGCTGGATCGACCGCAGGCTCGGCCCGGACGGCCCGGTCGACCAGGTCCGCACCGACGACCCCGGGTGGCTGCCGGCCTGGCAGGCCGCCGCCGACTACCTGCGCCTGCTCGCCGAGGCACCCGAGCGGATCCGCTCCTGCGCGCACCCCGACTGCGTGCTGCACTTCCACGACATCTCGAAGAACGGCACCCGCCGCTGGTGCTCGATGGCCTCCTGCGGCAACCGCGCCAAGGCCTCACGGCACTACGCCCGCGGCAAGCCCTCCTGAGCCGCGGGGGCCGTCATCGTCAGGGGGCGTTCAGACCGACTGCAGCTCCTGCTGGAACTGGCTGACGTCGATGACCTGATCGGCGGGCGGGGCCTGGACGGTGAGCGGCTTGTCGTAGTCGGAGAAGTCCACCGTGCCCGGCGAGTCGCCGCCCACCTGCACGATCCGGACCGGGTACGGCTTGGCGGAAGTCGCCACTGAGATCGTTCCGGTCGCGTCACCGTCCACCGAGGTCACCGTGAGGGCGTCGACACCGTTGACGGTACCGGTGCCCCCCACCGTGGCCGAGGACCCTTGGTCGAGCTCGCTACCGAGCTGGTTGGCGATGTCACACGCCGCTGTCACCTGCTTCGTGACAGCGGCGATGCCGACCCCGGTGAGGTAGCGGTTCGCCAACCGGCGCGCGACCTGGTCCCCGGTCTCCGGGTGGCCCTGCTGCCCGGCGAGGTACTTCCAGAAGGCGGCGTCCGGCTTCACCCAGGTCCGGTCACCGGAGTGCCGGATCTCCAGCTCGCCCGCGCCGGAGATGCCGACGGTGCCCTGGCAGTCGCCTCCAAGGGTGGTCTGAAGGTTCACGCTGGACGTCCGGCCGCCCGAGACGACGGTCCCCGACACACGCACCGACTCCGCCGATTCCAGTGCGCTCGCGGCCTGCCGGAGGATCTCCTGGCCACTGAGCGAGGCGAGGCCGGAACCGGCGCCCCGGCTCGGCCCCGGGCTGGGACTCGTACTCGCCTGCGCCCCCGCGGCCGACGCACCGTCACCCGCTCCACAGGCGGTGGCACCCAACAGGACGGACACGCCCAGGGCAGCCGGGAGCAGAAAACGCTTGGAACGCATCGGAATTCCTTCGTGACAGCGGGCTGGACCTGACGCGGCGACAGCACCGCGAAGCAAGTGAGCCAATTATCGGATCAGATGATTCGTGCGCGCAGGCATTTTCGTACATCCGACCGCCCAGCCCTGCCTGCGGCCCTCAAAGGCGGCGGAAGTGCCCTGTCAAGACGGCGTTGATCGGGGCTTTCTAACGTCCTCCCCAAGCGGTGCGGGCCTTCCGGCCCGGCACCGACCGAAGGGGAGGGACACGCATGACCATCCGCACGCTGACCAAGGTGGCGCTCACCGCGGCCACCGTCCTGGCGGCGACCGCAGGCTTCACGACCGGGGCCCAGGCCGACACCGGCCTGTCGGGCTCGGTCAACGGCGACGGGGGCAAGTGCCTGGACGTCCGGGCGGCCGGCACCGCCAACGGGACGGCCGTGCAGCTCTACGACTGCAACGGAACCGGCGCGCAGACCTGGACGTACAGCGGCGGCACGCTGTCGGCGCTCGGCAAGTGCCTGGACGTCACCTCGGGCGGGACGGCCGACCGCACGCCGGTCCAGCTCTACGACTGCAACGGCACCGGTGCGCAGCAGTGGACGTACCCCGCCGGCGGCTCGCTGGGCAGCCCGCAGCCAGGGGACGGCGTGCTGGTCAACCCGCAGTCGGGCAAGTGCCTCGACGTGCCGGGCGGCAACGCCGTCAACGGCACCCAGCTGCAGATCTACACCTGCAACTACAGCGCGGCCCAGCAGTGGTCGCAGCCGGTACCCCAGTTCCAGCCGACGCAGCCCGGGCCGAGCATGCAGCAGCAGGTGCTCGACCTGGTCAACACCTACCGCGCGCAGAACGGCAAGCCGGCGCTGCAGGCCGATCCGGCCCTCGCCCGGACGGCGCAGGACGAGGCCAACGCCGAGTCCGCGCACGGCCAGCAGGGCCACTTCGCGTTCGGCGACATGTCCAACTCGCTGCGCGCCTACGGCTACGCGCACCCCATCGGCGCGCTCGCGGAGAACGCGGCGGGCGCACCCGGCTTCTGGACCGACGCGCAGTCGGTGGTCCAGGCCTGGACCGGTGACGCGCTGCACCGGAACAACATCCTCGGCGACTACACCTACACCGGAGTCGGCCTGACCGTGGCCAACGGCACCTACTGGTGGGCGCAGGACTTCGCGGCCTGAGGCCGGCAGAACACCTGGTCATCCCTTGATCATCTGATGATCAGCTGTTTATTCGTGACCCCTAGCTTCATCCCGGGTGACCAGCCGCCGTTCCGGCGCGTCACCACTCGGCAGTGGAAACAGTGAAAGGCAGTTGGCATGACTCAGCGCACCGGACGGGCCGTCCGCAGGATCCTCGGGCTGGCCTCGGCGGGCATCATCGCCGCCACCGGGGTCCTGGCCACCGGCGGCACCGCCCAGGCCGCCTACGACCCCGGCTCCGGGACCATCTGGAACGACGAGCCGCTCTACCCGGGCTGGCACGTCGACCGCTACGGCCCCACCGGCGCCGGCCGGCTGATCATGCAGTCGGACGGCAACCTGGTCAGCTACACGACGTCGGACAACAACTGGAACGACGTGCGGCCCGTGTGGGCGAGCAACACCGTGGGCTGCGGCGCCAAGGCGGTCATGCAGTCCGACGGCAACCTCGTGGTCTACGCGGCCGACGGACACGCCTGCTGGGCGAGCTACACGTTCACGGACGGGATCCACCCGACCAACTACCTGACGGTGGAACCGGACGGCCACCTGGACATCTGGGCCGGCCCCGTGCGCAACGGGACGAACGGCATGGTGCCCTACGGCGGGCTGATCGGCGACGGGGGCACACCGGTCAAGACCCTCTGAACCGCCCCGGCGGCGCCCAGGTCAGACCCGCTCCGCCCGGGCCAGCCGCTCGGCCAGCTCCGCCACCGCCCAGCGCGGCCGGGCGGCCAGCCTGCCCGCCGCCGCCCGGATCGCCGACGGCAGGCCCGCGCAGACCGTGACCAGCCGGCCGACGGCGTCCGGCTCGGCGGCGGCGCGGGCCGCGCCGATGATGGCGGCCACCAGTGCGCAGCCCTGGGCGAGGTCCAACGGGCCGAGCACCAGCCGCACCGCGTCGGGCCATGGGTCCTGGGCGGCTCGGCCCCCGGCGGCCGCCGCCGTCGGCGACCGGCTGGTGACCAGCGCCGCGCAGCCCGCCGCCCGGGGCAGCAGCGGTCCGACCTGCGCCTGGTCGGCGGCGTCGTCCAGCAGCACCAGCACCCGCCGCCCGGCCAGCGCCTGCTGGTAGCGGGCCGCCAACAGGTCGGCGGGCCCGTGCGGATCGGCGCCCAGCGCGCGCAGGAAGGCCGGCAACACCTCGGCGGCGCCGGCCGGGGGGTCCTGGCTCGCGCGCAGGTCCGCGTAGAGCTGGCCGTCGGGGTAGCCGGCGCGGGCCTGCTGGGCCGCCCGGACGGCGAGCGCCGACTTGCCGGTGCCCGCCGGACCGCCGACCACCAGCAGTGCGGCGGCGCTGCGAGGGGTTCCGCCCAGCCCGTCCAGCCCGCCCAGCCCGTCCAGCAGGAGCGCGAGCTCCGCACCGCGGCCGGTGAAGTCGGCGGCGTCCGACGGGAGCTGACCGGGCGTCGGCCGAGTGGCAGGCCGCCCGTCGGGCCGCCGGATCCGCTGGTACAGCTCGGTCAAGGCCGCACCGGGAGCCAGGCCCAGTTCCTCGTCCAGGGTCCGCCGCGTCCGCCGGAAGACCTCCAGCGCCTCGGCCGGGCGCCCGCAGGCTTCCAGCGCCCGCATCCGCAGCAGGTGCAGCCGCTCGCGCAGCGGGAACCGCTCGGCCAACTCCGACACCTGATCCAGGACCTCCGCGTGCCGGCCGAGCCGCAGGCCCAGCTCGAAGCGCAACTCCAGGGCGGCCAGCCGGCGTTCGGCCAACCGGGCCCGGTGGCGTTCCGCCCAGGCCCCGGGCACGCCCGTCAGCGCCGGTCCGGTCCACAGCTCCAGAGCGGTGCCGAGCAGCGCCCAGCCGGCGGCCGGGTCGTCCACCCGGCAGGCGGTGGCGTCGGCCAGCGCCCGCTCGAAGCGGTGCGCGTCGATCCGGTCGGGCGACAGCTCCAGCCGGTAGCCGCGGGTGATGGAGGCCAGGACCGAGTCCCGGCCGGCCGCCGGCTCGGCCAACCCCCGGCGGATCCGGCTGATGTGGGTGCGCAGGGCGCCCGTCGGATCGCGCGGCCAGCCCTCCTCGTCCTCACCCCAGACCGCCTCGATCAGCTGACGGTCCGTGACAGGCCGCCCCGGCGCCAGCAGCAGCACCGAGAGCACCGCCTGCTGCTGCGGCCGCCCCACCTCCAGCGCCCGCCCCGCCCGCGTGGCGGTGACCGCGCCGAGCAGTGTGAAGCTGAGCACCCCGGGGTCCCCTTCCCCTCGTCCCGTCCCCGATCGTTCGTGGGTCACCGTAGTGGCAGCGCGGCCCCCGGGGACAAATGGACGAGCCGCCTCCGGCTGGTGACATCAGACGTTTATCCGTCCTCGCCATACTGACCGCTCGGTCCCCGGGGCGATGGAGTACGAGCATGCAGGAAGCGCGATCCGCGCTGGTCACGACGGTACCGGCGGCGAAGGACGGCGCCGGGCAGCGCGCCGCTATCCGCCGGACGGACCGCCAGGAGGGGGACGCGACCAGGCTGCGCTTCGCCCTGCTCGGCCCGCTGCGCGGCTGGGCGGGCGAGGTGGAACTCGACCTGGGCCGTCCGCAGCAGCAGGAGGTACTGGCGATGCTGCTCACCGCCGCGGGCCGCACGGTCTCCGTCGAGCTGCTCGCCGAGGGCGTCTGGGGCGGGCGCGCCTGGCCCGGCAACCCGGTCCAGGTGCTGCGCACCCACGTCTACCGGCTGCGCGCCCTGCTCAAGCAGCATGCGGCCGCCTCCTGCTTGGTCACCGTCGGTGACGGGTACGCCCTGCGGCTGGCTCCCGACGCGCTGGACACCACCGCCTTCGAGCTCGCCCTGCCGCAGGCCGCGCAGGCCCGCCACGAGGGGGCCCCGCCCGGCGAGGTCCGGGCCGTCCTGACCGGCGCCCTCCAGCTGTGGACCGCCGAGCCGCTGACCGGGCTGGCCGGACCGCACGCCGAGGCCGTGCGGCTGGCCCTGACCGAGCGCCGTCTGGCCGTCCTGGAAGCCAAGCTGGAGCTGGACGCGGAGTTGGGCGACCGCCCCGACCTCGCCGCCGAGGTCGGCGACCTGGTTCTGGAACACCCGGAACGGCAGCGGCTGCGGGCCGTGCAGATGCTGGCCCTGCACCGGGCCGGGCGCACCGCCGAGGCACTCGCCGTCCACGAGGACGTGCGCCGCTCGCTGGCCGGGGTCTGCCCGGACCGAGCGCTGAGCGAACTCCAGGCCCGGATCCTGCGCGCCGACCCGGAGCTCTGCCCGGCCCCGTCCCAGGCGGCCCCGGCCGAGCGGACCAGACCCGCCGGACTGCCGCCCCGGATCACCGATTTCACCGGCCGGGAGGCGGAGCTGGCCCGGCTCGCCGAGGTGCTCGCGACGCCCACCGCCGGCCCCGCCCCCACCGCCGGCCCCGCCCCCACCGCGGTCAACCCGACCGTGGTGATCTCCGCGATCGACGGCATCGGCGGCGTCGGGAAGACGGCCCTGGCCGTCCAGGCCGCCCACCGACTGCGCGGCCACTACCCCGACGGCCAGCTCTACGCCGACCTGCGCGGCCCCGACCGGGCGCCCGCCGAGCCGCTGGCCGTGCTCACCGGCTTCCTGCGCGCGCTCGGCCTCGACGACGCCGCGATCGCCGGCGACCTCGCCGAACGCGCCGCCCTCTACCGCTCGGCGCTCGCCGGCTCCCGCGTCCTGGTGGTGCTGGACAACGCCGCCGACGCGGCACAGGTGGCACCCCTGCTGCCCGGCTCGCCCGGTTGCGCGGTGCTGATCACCAGCCGCGGCCGACTGAGCGGGCCCGCCGGGGCCCACCAACTGCGGCTCGACGTGCTGGGCGAGGAGGAGGCCGTCGCGCTCCTGGTGCGGATCGTGGGCACCGAGCGGGCCGCGGCCGAGCCAGCGCACCTGGCCGCCGTGGTCGCGGCCTGCGGGCACCTCCCGCTGGCGATCCGGATCGCCGCCTCCCGGCTGGTCGCCCGCCTCGACTGGTCGCTCGCCTCGCTGGCCGAGCGGCTGGCCGACGAGCAGCACCGGCTGGCCGAACTGAGCACCGGCGACATCGCGGTGGAGGCGACCTTCGCACTCTCCTACGCGGGTCTGACCCCGGAGCAGGCCCGCGCCTTCCGCCTGCTGTCGCTGCCCGAGGCACCGGACCTGAACCTGAGCTGCGCCGCCGCGCTGCTCGGCCTGGCGCCGGACGCCGCCGAGGACCTGCTGGAGTCGCTGGTCGACCTCAACCTCCTGGAGTCGCGCGCGTTCGAGCGCTACCGGTTCCACGACCTGGTCCGGGTCTACGCGCGAAGCCGCTGCGCACAGGAGGAGAGCGGGCCGACGACGCGTCGGGCGCTGGCCGGGCTGCTTGCCTTCTGCCTGGCGAGTGCGCGCAACGCGGAGGCCGCGGCGCACGCGGTGGAGCAGGAGCGGCGCGACCTGGTCGAGGTCGAACCGGGCACCACCGGTGCGCACTTCCAGAGCGCCGAGCGGGCGACGGACTGGATGCGCTCCGAGGCCGCCGTGCACCGGGCGCTGGTCGAGCGCTGCTGCGCGGACCCCGAACTGCCGCTCGTGCAGGCTGCCAGCCTGATCGACAAGATGGGCGCGGTGCTCTTCGACCGCGGCTACATGGACACCGTCGCGGAACTCGCGGCCCGCATCGCCGCCGTCGCCGCCGAGCGCGGCGAGAACCGGTGCGAAGCCCTGGCCCGGTACGTGCGCGGCAACCTGCTCTGGCACACCAGCGACTTCACCGCGGCCGGGGCCGAACTCACCGCGGCGGTCGCACTCTGCGCCGACGGCTCGGCCCCGCGGCTGCGCGGCTGCGCCCTGCTCTCCCTCGGCTCCAACGCCCGGGTGTACGGGCGGTTCGCCGAGGCGGTGACGTACTGCGAGGAGTCGATCGAGCTCTTCCGCGAGCTGCGCGACACCCACTCCGAGGGCGCGTCACTGGGCGAACTGGCCTTCAGTCTGGCCAAGCTGGGCCGCTGCGCCGAGGCGCGGGCGGCGGCCGAGCGGGGCGTCGAACTGAGCGGTGGCACCGAGTCGATGGGCCGGGCCACCGGTTGGTACTCGCTGGCCCGGGTGCTGCGGATGTGCGGCGAGCCGACCGCCGCGCTGGCGAGCGCCGAGCGCGCGCTGCCGCTCTTCCGCTCGCTGGGCGTGCCGGCCTTCGAGGCGGCGACCGGCAACCTGATCGCGCAGGTCCACGTCGAGACCGGGCACCACGAGCAGGCGGTGCACGCCGCGGAGAGCGCGCTGCCGCTGGCCCGGCGCACCAGCGAGATGCTGGCCGCCGGTCTGCTGCGCTCGCTCGGCCACAGCCTGGGACGCCTCGCCCAGCCGGCCCGGGCGCGGGCCTGCCTGGGCGAGGCGGTGCGCCTCTTCGAGGGCCTCGGGGTGAGCGCGGAGGCCGCGGAGGCCCGGGCACTGCTGGCCGAACTGGGCTGAGCCGCACGAGCCTCGGCGGCGGTGGTCCTAGGACCAGCGACGCAGCCCGCCCGCCGCCGGGCGGGCGACCGCGGCCCGATGCCCGCAAGATCGACTTCCGGGTACGGTCGTGGCCCACCGCTCGCCGCCCGCGAGCCCCGGCAGCCCAGGAGACCGACATGCCGTTGACCGGACAGAGCCACATCCGGATCGCCCGACCGTCGCGCGATCTCGCCGCGGCCGAGCGGTTCTGGGTCCTGGGGCTCGGGCTGAGCGTGCTCCACCGCGGCGAGGGCGACCACGCGGCGGGCGAGCACGACCTGCTGATGCTCGGCCTGCCCGACGCGCCCTGGCACCTGGAGCTGGTCGCCGGGTCCGGGCAGGCGCCCCTGGAACCGCGCCCGACCGCCGAGGACCTGCTCGTGGTCTACCTGGACGAGCCGGTCTCCGAGGCGCTGGTCGCCACCTTGGCGGAGCACGGCGGCCGACCGGTCCCCTCGCCCAACCCGTACTGGAACGCGTGGGGCACAACCGTCGAGGACCCGGACGGCTACCGGCTGGTGCTCTGCAGCCGCGGCTGGTCCAACTCCTGAGGCCGGGGGCCTCAGTCCGTCGCAACCGCCGCCTCCGCCGGGCGCTTGAACATCCGGGTGGCCGTGATCTCGCCGTGGATCACCGGGCCGTCCGGGTCCTGCGGGGCCGGCAGGCCGGGGCGCAGGTGCTCCTCGACCGAGATGTACTTGAGCCCGGCCCGCAGGTCGGCGTCGTTGCGCAGCCGGATGACCAGCGGGAACTCGGCCAGCGCGGTGGTGTCGAACAGCCCGGTGGTGTAGATCAGCTGGACGCCCAGCGCGTCGGCCACCGCGCGCTGCAGCTCCAGCAGGTACGTGGCGTTGGCGCGCCCGATCGGGTTGTCCAGGAAGAGCGTGCCCGCGTGCCGCAGCTGTGACTGGCCGCGGTCGTTGGCCCGCAGCGCGGCCATCGTGCAGTAGAGCGCGATGGCCGCCGTCAGCAGCTGGCCGCCGGAGAAGACGTCGGACATCTGACCCACGCTCACCCGCTCGGCGCGCAGCACCGCGTCGGGCTTGAGGATCTCCACCGAGACGCCCTTGGGCCCGATCGCGGCGGCCACCGCGCGCAGCAGCAGGGACATGCCGTCGCGCCGCAGGTCGGAGTTCTTGCGCACGGCGGCCATGGTCGCCTCGTCGATCACCTCGCCGAGCCGTTCGGCGAGCACCGTCTGGTCCGGGTCCTCGAAGCGGATCCGCAGGAACTCCTGGCCCGACCACTCCCCCAGCCCCTCGGGCAGCCGGGAGAGCCGCTGGGCGGCGCGCAGCGTGGCCAGCGAGCTCTCCACCAGTCCACGCAGCCGGTCCACGATGGAGCCGCGGTTGCGCTCCAGCTGGGTCAGCTCGTCGGTGAGCACCCGCAGCCGGGGGGCGAAGGCGGCGGCCCAGGCGGCGGCGTGCTCGGGCAGCGCGGCGGCCGGCAGTTCGCGGATCTGCTGGCGGGCGGGGGTGCGCACGGCCTCGTAGCGGGCCGCGTTGGCGTGCCGGACCAGCGCGTCGCTCGCGTCGCGCACCGCGAGGTCGGCGGCGGTCAGCTCGGCGGAGGCGGTGCGCAGCGCGCGGCGGGTCTCGGTGGCCGCGCTGCGGGCCTCGGCGAGCGAGTCCAGGTACGGCTCGGTGGGCGCCTCGCCCTCGTCGGGGGCGTGGTCGCGCAGACCGTCGCGCAGCTGGGCGGCCGCCTCGTCGAAGTCGGCGGCGGCCGACTGCGCGGACTGCAGGGTGCGCAGCAGCTCGCCGTGCTCGATCCGGGCGCTCTCCAACGCCTCGCGCCGCTCGGCCAGTTCGCCGGTGGCCACGCGCAGCAGCTGCTGGGCGTGCTCGGGGTCGGTGGGGACGAGCTCCGCGGGCAGCTCGGTGTGCGCCTCCTCGCCGCCGGCCGGGGCCGAGCGCTCGACCTCGCCGCGCAGCCGGCCGAGCTGCTCGCTGGCGACGGCCGAGCGCGCCTCGATGGTGGCGACCAGCTCCTCGGCGCGGCCGGCGGCGGCCTGCCGGGCCGGGCCGTCGGCGCCGTCGGGGCTGTTCAGCAGCTCCTCGGCACGGGTGCGGACCTTGTTGGTCAGCCGGTCCAGCTCGGCCTGCGCGGCGGTCTCGTCGCTCTCCGCGCGGGCCTGCTCGGCGCGCAGGTCGGCGCCCACACCGACCTTCTCGTAGAGCTGGGCGGCGGCCCGGTAGGCCTCGCGCAGCGCGGGCAGCGAGGCGGTGGGCAGCTCCTCGGCGGGGGTGACGATGCCGGACAGCTCGGCGCGTTCGGCGCGCAGCGTGCGCGCGGTGCGGCGGGCGTCGTCGGCGGCGCGCTGGGCGGCGCGGCGGTCCTCGTCGCAGGCCTGGGCGCGCTCGGCGCAGGCCGCCTGGCGGCGCTCGCACTCGGCGGCGTCCTCGGCCAGTTCGCGCAGCGAGCGGGTCCAGCTGGGCCGCTCGCGCAGCCGGAAGGCGAGGCCGGCCAGCGCGTCCGCGCGGCGGCGGGTCTGCTGGGCGGCCTCCCGGCGCTCCTCGTGGACGGCGACGGCGGCCACCCGGTCGGCCTCGGCCTCGGTGTGGTCGGCCCGGGCGGCGGCGAGCTGGGCGGCGGCGAGCTCGGCCTGCTCGGCGGCGGCGCTGGTGGCCTCGGCCAGTTCGGCCAGGGTGCCGGGCGGGCAGCTGGCCTGCCAGGAGGCGAGCCGGGCGGCGAGCGCGCGGTCGGCGCCGAGCCGGGCGGCGAGCGTGCGGATCTGCTCGTCACGGGCGCCGGCCCGCGCGCGCAGCTCGCGGCGCTCGGTGTCGGCGGCGGACTCGTCGTGCATGGCCGGGTTCGGCGGCACCAGGAAGAACGTCGGTTCGTCGGTGATCGGGGCGATCAGTGCGGCGGCGGTGCCGACCGCGACGGTGGAGCGCGGCAGCAGCGCGGCGGCCTGCAGCGCCTCCCGGGCCCGCTCGAGCGAGGACGGGTCGGTGACCACCACGCCGTCGACCAGTTCGGGGCGGGCGGCCAGGATCGCCTCGTGGTCCAGCGGGTCGACCGACTGGGCCAGGTAGCGCCAGCCGGGCAGCGCGGGCACGCCCTGCTCGCCGAGGAACTCCACGGTGGCGAGCACGTCGGGGCCGGGCGGCAGCAGACCGCCGTCGCCGAGCGCGGCCAGGATCCGGGAGTCGTCGGCGGCAGCGGTGCGCAGGTCGAACAGGGTCCGCTCGGCGCTGCTCACCGCGCCTTCGAGCAGCTCCGCGAGGTCCTCGGCGGCGCGGTCCAGCACGTCGGGGGTGAGGGCACCCGAGGCGTCGTCACCCTCGCCGTCGTAGTAGGGATCCAGCCCCAGCAGCTCGGCCAGCCGGGGCTCGGCGGCCAGCTGCACGGCGGTGCGCCGCTCGGCGGCCAGCGCGCGCTGGGTGGCGCTGCGGGCGTCGCTGGCCCGCGCGGCGGCGAGCTCGGCGCGGCCCTCGGCGGCGGCGGCCTCGCGGGTGCGGGCGGTGGCCTGCTCGGCGGCGGCGCGGGCCTGCTCCAGGCCGGCGGTGGCGGCCTGTTCGGCGTCGGCGGCGTGCAGCGCGGCGCGGGCCGGGTCGGGCTCCTCGGTGGTCGGGTCGATCCAGCCGGCGGCCACCGCGGCCTGGGTCTCCTGCTCGACCTCGGCCAGGCGCTGGCGCAGGTGCTCGGCGTCCGAACGGGCCTTCTGTGCGGCGGTGGCGGCGGCCAGCGAGTCGGCCTGGGCGCGGGCGCCGTCCTCCTGCAGCTCGGCGGAGCGGGCCTCCTCGGCCTCGGCCCGCTCCTCGGCGGTGCCGGCGGCGGCCTCCAGCGCGTGGGCGAGCGCACCGGCGGCCTGGGCGCGGGCGGCCAGCGCCGGGGCGGCGTCCAGCTCGGCCTCCCGGATCGCGACGGCCACCCGGGCCGCCCGGTCGGCGGCGGCGCGCTGGCGCAGCACGGCCTCGGCGGCCTGCCAGGCGGAGTACAGCGTGCGGGCGTCGAGCAGTTCGCGGCGCAGCCCGGCGGCCTCGGTGGTGGCGGCGGCCAGGCTCAGGGTGGCGTGCCGGTGGGTCAGCTCGGCGGTGATCAGCGCGTGCCGGGTCCGGTCGCCCTCGGCGGCGGTGACCGCGCTCGCGGCGGCGGCCACCTCGATGGCGAGGTCCTGGGCCCGGTCCCGCTCGGCGCCGGCCCGGGCGGCGAGCGCCTGGGCGAGGCGGCGGGTGCGGCGCTCGGCGCCGCGGTGCGCCTCGCGGACCGTCTCGCGGGCGGTGGTGGCCGTGACGATCCGCTCCAGCAGGTCGAGCGAGCCGCCGGTGAAGTCGCGCTCGGCGGTCAGTTCGCCGCGCCGGCCGAGCTTGGCGGCGAAGCCGTGCACCAGGTCGGCCAGGCCGTCGGTGTCCCGGGTGTCGGTGACCGCGCGCAGCAGCAGGTCGGTGAAGTCGGCGTCGTGCTTGACCGCGAAGAGACCGGCCGCCTCGCCCTCGTCGGCGTTCATCTCGCGCTGGTAGCGGAAGAGTTCGGGGTCCAGGCCGAGGTCACCGAGGTGCTCGGTCCAGCGGTCGTGGCCGTCCTCGAAGGTGAGGTCGAGGTACGGGTAGGCCTTGCCGGCCTCGGTGAGGGCGTCGCGGAAGCCCTTCATGGTGCGGCGCCGGCCGCGCGGGCGGGCGCTGGGGTCGCCGAGGGGGGCCCGCTCGGCGACCGGCAGCGCGTCCAGGCTCAGGCCGGGGCCGGGCCGGAAGGAGTACCAGGTCTCGGCGAACTTGCGCGGGTCGGAGGAGACCTGACGCCCGCGCCACTCGCTGACCTTGCCGACCACGATCAGCTCGCCGGTCACGGTGTGCTGCCACTCCAGCGCCACGTGGCCGCAGTCGTCGGCCAGCAGGAACTTGCGCAGCACGCCGGAGCTGGCGCCGCCGAGCGTGTTGCGGTGGCCCGGCAGCATCACCGAGAAGATCAGCTTGAGCAGGACCGACTTGCCGCCGCCGTTCTCCAGGAAGAGCACACCGGCCGGGGCCGGGCGGCGCGGCGGACCCTGCGGCTCCTCGCCGAACAGGCCCGGCTGCTGCGGGGCGGGGTTGGCCACCGGCTCACCGACACCGCGCAGGTCCAGCACGGTGTCGGCATAGCGGGCGCCGGCCGGGCCGATGGAGTAGAGGCGGACCCGGTTGAGCTCGTACATGAACCGACTTTCAGCTAGGGAGGTCTCGGGGACTCACGGCGACGGACTCACGGACTCCGAGCGGCTGTCCGCCCGGGCGGGCGGACTCGGAGCGCCCGGACTCAGAGCGAGTGGAACGGCAGGCCGGCGTCGGCCACCAGTTCCTCGCTCTGGTCGGCGGGCAGCAGGGTGGCCGTGCCGTCGGTCACCAGGACCACCCCCAGGTCGAGCAGCTCGGCCATCGCGGCGCTGCCCGCCAGGTCGCGCACCTGGAGCTGGTAGCGGGCGGTGGTGCGGTAGGTGCCGCCGGCATCGTCCGAAGTCTTCTGCAGGAAGCCGGAGTCGACCAGGAAGGCCACCGCCTTGCCGGTGATCCCGATGGTGGAGCCGGCCAGCCGGCGGGCGTCCTTGGTGGCGCCGGTGGTGGAGCGGCGGGCCCAGACCCGCCAGGCCGCCTCCAGGCCCGGCGCGTCGCTGGCCGGGTCGGTGTTGTCGCCGGCCTGCTCGGCCTGCTCCTCCAGCCGGCGGCAGGCCTGGCGGACGAAGGCGTCCACGCCGTTGACGGTCACCCGGCCCAGGTAGCCCTCGTCGGCCAGGTCCTCGGGGCGGGGGAAGGCCAGGGCGGCGACGGCCAGGTGTGCCAGGCCGTGCAGGAAGCGGTCGGTGGTCTCGGAGGCGGCGCGGCGCGAGTAGTCGCCCATCTTGACCGCGAAGACCGAGTCCTCGGCGGCGGCCAGCGCCATGCCGGCCCGCACCGAGACCTCCAGCACCACCAGGCCGAGCCCGGTGGCCACCGCGTCGGCCAGCCGGGCGAACGGCGGGTCCTCGCGGTGGCGGCGGACCAGCTCGGTGTACTCGGCGTCGCGCGCGGGCAGCAGCTTGGCCTGCAGACCGAACGAGACCAGCCGGGCGGCGTCGGCGACGTCCGCGGGGGTGACCGCGCTCTCGCGCGGCTGGGCGTCGTCGTGCGGCGTCGTCACGAGAGGTGCTCCTGGGTACGGGTGAGGGCCTGGGGCTGATGGGTGCTGGTCACTGGGCGTCCTGCCGGTCCGCCGCCATGCCGACCGCGTCCAGCAGCGCGCTGCCGACGATCAGGTCGGCGCCGCCGAACTCGGGGTCGGCGAGCGTGCTGCCGTCGTCGACCGCGAAGAGCAGCCGCTCCTCGCCCTGGCGGTAGGCGGTGCCGACCGGCGGGCTGGCCGCGTGCACCGCCAGCAGCGCGACCAGGTACGGCAGTTCCGGGTCCTGCCGGCGGGCGTCGGCGAGCAGGCCGGAGAGCCGGCGCGGCGCGTCCGCGGGCAGGTCGAGCAGCACCAGGGCGGCCTCCAGCTGGGCCTCGGAGAAGCGGCTGTCGTCGGGGGTGGCCACCAGGTCGGGGTCCGGCAGCTCGGCGCCCAGGTGCTCGCGCTCCACCGGCGGGGTGAGCAGCAGGTCGACCAGGTCGGCCAGCCGGGTGGCGGTGGGCGTGCGCAGCCCGGTGCCGCGGGCGAAGAACGCGTCGGTGGGCCGGATCGCCTGGTCTATCGGCAGCCGCAGCACGGGCGCCAGCAGGTGCCCGTAGAGGTCGATGCCGGAGCGGGCGGTGGGCGCGGCGAAGGCCTGGCGGTCCTGTTCGGCGCGGAACAGCGGCCCGGCCTCCAGCAGCCTGGTCTGCAGCTGGGTGTGCCGGCGGATGCAGTCCTTGACGATGTCGACCAGCTCGGCGGCCTGCCGCTTGTGCTCCGCGCTCTCGGCCTCGTCGCGGGCCCGGCGGATGTTGGTGAGGATCGCGTTCTCGTGCCGGTAGCGGTCGGCGATGTGGTCGAGCGCCTCGTCGATCAGGTCGGGGACGGCCCGCATCCAGTCGACGGCGCGCACGTTGCGCCGGGTGGCGTCCAGCGCGCGGCGCAGCGTCTCGGCGTACTGGACGGTGCGGTAGCGGGCCTGCTCGGCGGCGAGCTGCGCGTCGGCCAGCCGGCCGCGGCGGATCAGCACCTCCAGCTTGACCTCGGCGGCGATCTGGGCGGAGGTGACGTCGGTGTCCAGCGCGCCGACCAGGACGTTGACCGCCTCGTCGGTGGTGCGCAGGTAGACCCCGCCGTCCGGCCCGGGGACCTCCTCGATCAGCTTGAAGTCGTAGTCGCGCCGGACGTAGCCGCCGTCGGCGGCGAAGGTGCCGTAGACCGCGCGGAAGCCGCGGTCCACGCTGCCGACGTTGATCAGCGACTCCAGCACCCAGCGGGCCACCCGCTGGTGCTCGGTGCCCGAGCGCTCGGGGTGCTGGGCGGCGACCCTGGGCAGCAGGCGGGCGAGCACTATCTCGCGGTCCGCGCCGGTGTCGAAGTCCATGTGCAGGGTGACCAGGTCGATCGCCGCCAGGCCGACCTCGGCCATCGCGTAACCGCCGTACTCGCCGGCCAGGTTCACCTTGCGGTTGTCCAGGTCGTGCAGCGGCGCGGTGCAGGCCAGCGCCTTCAGCCGACGGGCCAGGCCCTCGTCGGCCGCCGGCCCGGGCGCGGGGCGGGTGCCGCCGGCGGGCGGGCGGAGCTCACGCTCGGCGGGTTGATCTGCGATGACGGTCACGGTGGACAAGATTAGGGCCCCACAGGGACATGGTCCGAAACGGGGTGGCTGTACCCCTTTCTCCCGGTACCGGCGCACTCGTACCCAAAGGCCCGGCCGATCGGCCGCCCCGAGCCCGTCGAACCGTCCGCTGCGCAATCAGGCGCACGCCCCGCACAGCCAACGGGGTGACCGGGGCGGCTCCGGCCAACCGAGAGGCCCTACCATCCCCCTTGGGCATCCGCAGCAGCTCTGGGAGGCAATCGCTCGTGACCGGTGCGGTGATCGATCTCAACGCGGACCTCGGCGAGGGGTTCGGACGCTGGACACTGACCGATGACGAAGCCCTGCTCTCGGTCGTGACCAGCGCCAACGTGGCCTGCGGGTTCCACGCGGGCGACCCCGCCACGATGCGCCGGGTCTGCGCGCTGGCCGCCGAGCGCGGCGTGCGGATCGGCGCCCAGGTCTCCTACCGGGACCTGGCCGGTTTCGGCCGCCGGGCGATGGACGTGCCGCCCGACGAGCTGGCCGACGAGGTGGCCTACCAGATCGGCGCCCTGCAGGTGTTCGCCCGCGCGGCCGGCTCCCGGGTGAGCTACGTCAAGCCGCACGGCGCGCTCTACAACCGGGTGGTGGCCGACAGCGAGCAGGCCGAGGCGGTGGTCGCGGGCGTGCTGCGGGCCGGCGCGGTCTGCGACGGGCCGCTGCCGGTGCTCGGGCTGCCGGGCTCCAAGCTGCTGGCGGTGGCCGAGGGGGTGGGCCTGCCCGCGGTGACCGAGGCCTTCGCCGACCGGGCCTACACCTGGGCCGGCACGCTCGTCCCGCGCACCGACGCGGACGCCGTGGTGCACGATCCCGAGACGGTGATCGCGCGCGCGGTCGGGATGGCCAGGGACGGCCTGGTGACGGCGATCGGCGGCGAGCCGGTGGCCGTCGACGCCCGCTCGCTCTGCGTCCACGGCGACACCCCGGGCGCCACCCAGCTGGCCTGGCGGGTGCGCGGGGCGCTGGCCTCGGCCGGGATCCGGGTCGAGGCGTTCACCTGATGGACCGCCAGGGCACCGTGACGGTCCGGGCGGTGGGCGACCACGCGCTGCTCCTGGAGGTCGACTCGGGGCCGCAGGTGGCCGCGCTCTACGCCCGGCTGCTGGCCGAACGGGCGCGCGGCGGGCTCGGCGGGGCCACCGAGATCGTCCCGGCCGCGCGCACCGTGCTGCTGGACGGCCTGCCCAGGCCCGCCGAGCTGGCCGGGCGGCTCGGCAGCTGGCGGGTGGCCGGGGACGCCCCGCCCGAGGGGCCGCTGATCGAGGTCCCGACCGTCTACGACGGCGCCGACCTGGCGGCGGTGGCCGCGCACTGGGGGGTCACGCCCGCGCAGGCGGTGGCGCTGCACAGCGGGATCGAGTACCGGGTGGCGTTCTGCGGCTTCGCGCCCGGCTTCGGCTACCTGACCGGCCTGCCCGCCGACCGGGCCGTGCCCCGCCGGGCCACCCCGCGCGCCGCCGTGCCGCCCGGCGCGGTGGCGGTGGCCGGCGAGTACACCGGGGTCTATCCGCGCTCCTCCCCCGGCGGCTGGCAGCTGCTGGGCCGCACCGACCTGGTGCTCTGGGACGCCGACCGGGAGCCGCCCGCGCTGCTGCGCCCGGGCGCGCGGGTGCGGTTCGTCCCGGTCCCCGGCCCGGTGACGGGCTGAGCGGTGGCCGTGCCCGGGCGCTCCGGTACGTTTCGTGCCGGCCCCGGCGGTGATCGTCCGTCCCCGTTGACCTTCCCCCTGGGGGAAGGCCCAGCATCCTTCCCACCGGGCCGAACGCCCGGTACGAGGAGGACCCACGGATGGACCGGCTCACCATCGGCGCCTTCGCCCGGACCTGCGGGCTGACGCCGAAAGCGCTGCGGCTCTACGACGAGCTCGGCCTGCTGCGCCCGGCCGAGGTGGACCCGGTCTCCGGCTACCGCTTCTACCGCCGCGAGCAGCTGGAGCGCGCCCGGCTGGTCGCCCACCTGCGCCGGATCGGCCTGCCGCTGGCCCGGATCGGCCGGCTCTGCGAGCTGGCGCCCGAGCAGGCGGCCCGCGAGCTGACCGCCTACTGGGACACCGTGCTGGCCGACACCGCCGCCCGGCAGGACCTGGTCGCCCTCCTCGTCGACCACCTCACTGGGAGGACCACCATGACCACCACGCTCGGGCTGCGCTACGCCGCCCGCACCGACCAGGGCCTGGTCCGGGCCCGCAACGAGGACGCCGCCTACGCGGGCGGCGCGCTGGTGGCCGTCGCGGACGGCTTCGGCGGCCCGCAGGCGGCCGGGGCCGCGGTGGCGGCCCTGAAGAGCTTCGACGCGGCCGCCGTGGGCCCGGGCGACCTGCTGAACGCGCTGGCCGAGGCGGTGCGCACCGGCGTCGGGTCGGTGCCGGGCGAGGCGGGCACCACGCTCACCGCGCTGCTGCTGACCGGCTCCCGCCTGGCCCTGGTGCACATCGGGGACTCCCGGGCCTACCTGCTGCGGGAGGGCGAGCTGTTCCAGATCACCCACGACCACACGCTCGTGCAGGCGATGGTGGACGAGGGCCGGATCACCGCCGCGGAGGCCGCCTCGCACCCGCAGCGCGCGCTGCTGCTGCGCGCGCTGAGCGGGCCGGTCGGCGACGCCCGGCCCGACCTGTCGCTGCACACCGCCAGGGCCGGGGACCGCTACCTGCTCTGCTCGGACGGGCTGAGCGCGGTGGTGCCCGAGTCCCGGCTGCACACTGCACTGAGCACGATCGCCGAGCCCGAGCAGCTGGTGCAGCAGCTGATCGCGCTGGCCAACCGGGCGGGCGGCCCGGACAACATCGCCTGCGCGGTGGCCGACGTGGTCGCCGAGCCGGCCGGCACCGAGGCGGGCTGAGGCGATGCCGCTGCGCACCGCCTTCCTCGACGCCCGGCCGCTGCGACTGCCCGCCTTCCGCCGGCTCTGGCTCGGCTCCGCCGTCACCGCCGTGGGCGGGCAGCTCACCGCCTTCGCGGTGCCGCTCCAGCTCTTCCACCGGACCGGCTCCTCGCTCTGGGTGGGTCTGGGCAGTGCGGCCGGACTGCTGCCGCTGGTGCTCGCCGCGCTCTGGGGCGGCGCGCTGGCCGACAGCACCGACCGGCGCCGGGTGCTGCTGCTCGGCAACGCGGGCATCGCGCTCTGCTCGCTGCTGCTCTGGGCCCAGGCCGCCGCCGGCGGCGCCGACCCGCTCGTCCTGCTGCTCCTGATCGCCGCCCAGCAGGCCTGCTTCGGGGCCAACACCGCCGTCCGCGGCGCGGTGGTGCCCCGCCTGGTGCCCGCCGAGCTGCTGCCCGCCGCCAACGCGCTGCAGTCCACGGTGAGCTGGCTCGGCGGCATCGGCGGACCACTGCTGGCCGGTGCGCTGCTCGCGGCGGGCGGCCTGGCCCCGCTCTACCTGCTGGACGCCCTCGCCCTGCTGGGCGCGCTGCTCGGCGTGCGGCGGCTGCCCGCGATGCCGCCCGCCGGGGGCGCTGCGCCCCGGCCCGCAGCGCGCTCGATCGGCGCCGGTCTGCGCCACCTGGTCGGCTGTCGGATCCTGTTGGCCGCCTACCTCGCCGACTTCACCGCGATGTTCTTCGGCATGCCGGTGGCGCTCTTCCCGCAGCGGGCCCGCGAGGTGTTCGGCGAGCCGGCCGGCGGGCCGGTGATCGGTGTGCTGTCGGCCGCGCTCTCGGTCGGCGCGCTGCTCGCGGGCGGCTGCTCGGGCAGCTTCAGCCGGATCCGGCGGCACGGCGCGATGGTGGTGGGCGCGGTCTGCGCCTGGGGGCTGGCGATGGCCGGCTTCGGCCTGGTCCGCTCGCTCTGGCCGGCGGCGGCGCTGCTGGCGGCGGGCGGCGGGGCGCTGGTGGTGCTGAGCGCCTTCCGCAAGACGATCCTGCAGGACGCCGTGACGGACGCGATGCGCGGGCGGCTGCAGGGCGCCGACACCGTGATCGCCGCCGGCGGGCCACGGCTGGCGGGCCTGGCGCACGGCGCGGCGGGTGCGGCGTACGGGACGAGCTGGGCGATCGGCGGCGGCGGCGTGCTGGTGATGCTGACCACCGCGGCGGCCTGTCCGGCCCTCTGGCGCTACCGCGCCCCGGCATCGGCGGGCAGCGCGCCACCGAGCTCCCAGGCGGCGGCCGGCCCGGTGCCGGCGAGCGCGGCGGCCGCAGGCCCGTCGGCAGCGAGCGCGGTGGCAGGCCCGGTGGCGGCGCGAGCCTGGGAGCTAAGCCCCGGCCGGGCCGCGTGAGGTCAGCCGGCCACGCACCGCGGCGTGCACCTCGGCCTCCTCGGCGGGATCGGCGGCCAGCCTGCGCAGCCGCTCCAGCACCCGGGCGTCGCCGGTGGTCACCACATGGCGGGCGGCGAGTTCCCGGGTGGACTCCTCACAGTCCCACAGGCACTCGACCGCGGTGCCGCAGGCGAAGTAGCGGTCGGTGGCGGCCAGCGCCTGCGCGGCCCGGCCGCGCAGGTCGGAGGAGGCCGCCTCACCGTAGATGTGGCGCAGGATCGGAGCGGCGCCGGCGGCGGCCAGCCGCCCCACACCGTCCACCAGGCCGCCCAGTTGGGCGCCGCGCACGCCGTGCACCAGCACCCACCGCCGCAGGCCCGCCACCACCGCGGGGGCGTCCGACGGCTCGCCGATGTCGGCGAGCAGCAGCACCGCGGCCTCGCCGAGCGCGCTGTCCGCGCCGCCGGTGGCCGGGTCGGCCCAACGGCGGGCCCGGGCCAGGGCACGCGGGCCGCGCATCCGGGCCAGCACCTCGAGCGCGGCGCGCACCACCCGCTCGTCGGCGTCGGCGGCAGCGGCCTCGATCAGCTCGGTGAGCGCCGGATCGTCCTGGTCGACCAGGTGCCGCAGCGCGGCCCGGCGGGCGCCCTCGGCACCGTCGCGGGCGGCGGCGAACAGGGTGTCGCGGTCCTCGGGCCGGGCCACGGCGGCCAGGCAGCGCGCGGCAGCCGCGGCGCGGCGCTCGACCGCCTCCGGCTCGGGGCGGGCCGCGGTGTCGGCCTGGTCGGCCCAGGCGAGCACGTCGGCCACGCTCCAGCCCGGGGTCACCCCGCCCCGGTTCAGCTGCCGTTGCCACAGGTCGAAGGGGGACTGCTCGCTGGCGGCGGCCACCCGCGGGTGGTGCTCGGCCCACAGGCGCCAGGCGCGTGGTTCGTAGGCGGCGCGGATCGCCGCGCGCAGGTCCGCCTCGCCCTGCTCGGTGGCCGGGAAGCGGCCCAGCACGGCGGGGGCCAGCGCCAGCAGCGCCTCGTCCTCGTCGCGCAGCGCCAGCTCGTCCAGCGCCCAGGCCCAGTTGCTGCCGGTGGCGGCGTACTGGCGCAGCAGCAGCAGCGCGTCGCGCCGGCCGTAGCCCGCCAGGTGGCCCAGGACCGCCAGCGCCAGGCCCGTGCGCTGCTCGTCGGGGTCGAGCAGGTCGTCGGGGTGGCTCAGGTGCTGCTCGATGCCGCCGAGCGGGGCTTCCAGGTCCATGTAGACGCGGGCGTAGTAGAGGGAGCGGTTCTCGACCTGCCAGTCGGCGCGCGGGTCGCTGGTGACGCACTCCTCCAGGGCGGCGATCGCCTCGTCACGGTCGGCTGCGAGCGCATGCAACTGCCCGTCACCGCGTCCTCGCTGGAGCAGGCCGAGGAGGCTGGCGCTTGGGGCTATCACGGGCTCGAACATGAGGTCAGCATCCGTTGCGGCGGTCGTCATGGCAACGGGATTTCCGTCGCCGGGGGTCTGATGGTCACGCTGGGCGGGCGCCCGGGCGCCGGAATCACCGTAGGTTACCGCCTGGCCGCCCTGGACGCACCCGCCTCGGCAGAACCGGCCCTGACCAGTGGTTTTGCCGGGAGCCCGGCCGACCCACCGGCCACTGGGCCACCAGGGCGGGCCGATCCGGCGGCGGCGCCCCGGTCCGGCCGGCCCGCCCTCGCCCACCCCGGCCGGCAGACGCTTCCGGCATATGCCAGATGAAAAGTCCCGCTGTTTCTGCCATTACCCCCACACGGAGGGTGATGGTGTGCGACAGTCGTCCCACACCATCCCACCGCCCGTCACCCTCACCCCCGTGGGACACGTCGATGAGTCTCCACCTGCCCAGCGCTCCCCCGGCCCCGACCACGGCGGCCGTCGAGTGGGACCTGCTCCGCGACACCGTGCGCTGGGAGGCGGACGCCTACCAGGTGCTCGCCCGCGATCCCGGCCTCGGCCCCCTCACGCTCGACCAGCTGCCGGGCCAACTGGTGCCGCAGGACCGCCCGGCGCTCTGCCGGATGGTGACCGCGGCCCTGGTCCACGGCCGGCCGCTGGACGGCGTGGTCCACCTGCTGGCGCCCGGCGACCGGGGCCCCGCCGTGCACTGCTCGGGCCGCCCGGTGCTCGGCCCCGACGGCCAGGTGGTCTCGCTGCGCATGGTGCTGCGCACCGCGGGCTGAGCCGCGGGCCACGCCGCGCGCGTGCCTCCCCTCTCTCTGTACCGCCGCCCCGGGCACCGTGTCACGGCGCCCCCGGCGATCAGTTGCCGCCGAGCGCACATATGCTGTCGGCCGCAGCGTCGGCACAGGGCGGGCCTGCACCGAGGGAGGACCGATCATGGACAGCCAGATTCTTCACAAGGCCGCGTTCCTGCTGCACGAGTGCCACGAGCCCGAGCAGACCGTGGTGGAGCGGCTCAAGGAGTACTTCCCGGCCCTGAGCCTGGTCGAGCGCGAGCGCTACGTCCAGGAGGCCTGGGACCAGGTCCACAGCGCGGCCGTCGACACCCTCTGAGTCGAGACCCCCTGACCAGGGATCCGCGCCGAGCGGTGGGAACCGGTCGGCCTCAGCCGGCAGGGCGGCGGGCCGGTGGCACCGCCGCCCTGATCTCGGCCCGCAGCTCGGCCACCGCGGGCAGCCCCTGGTAGCGCGCGGCCAGCTCGTCCATCCGCCGCAGCCGGTCCCAGGTGCGGTGCGAGGAGGTGTCACCGATCCTCGCCAGCACCGCCCGGGTCTGCAGCTCGCCCTGCTCCGGCTCCCCGGTGATCCAGTGCACCGCGGCGTACGAGATCAGGTCGAAGATGCCGGACCGCTCCTGTCCCTGCCCCTCGCGCAGCCGGATCGCGTCCGCCACCTGGGCCACCGCCCGCGGCGCCGCCGCCGGATCGTGCTCCGCCAGGGTGCGGTAGACCAGCGACTGCATACCGCGCAGCTCGGCCTCGTTGAAGGTCTGCATCCAGCTCGGCTGCGGCTCGCCCACCCCCCGCACGTACAGCTCCTCGGCCTCCCCGAGCAGCCGCACCACCTCCTGGGAGCGGCCCAGTGAGGCCTGCGCCCAGGCCTCGACCGTGTTGAACATCGCCCGGGTCAGCGGCGAGGTGTCCGGCCCGGCACCGGAACGGGCCATCCGCATCAGGTCGAGCGCCTCGTCGGCCCGGCCGTAGTGCAGCAATTGGCGGGCGCAGCGCGAGATCGCCTCCCCCGCCCTGGGCCGGTCGCCCGCCTCCCGGGCGGCCTGCGCGGCGATCACGAAGTAGCGCTGCCCGGTGACCTCCAGGCCGATGTCGTGCGACATCCAGCCGGCCAGCGCGGCCAGGTTGGCCGCCACCAGCCACAGTCTGCGCGCCAGCTCCGGCGGATGGCGGTGGGTCAGCAGACCGCCCACCTCGTTGAGCTGGCCGATCACCGCCTTGCGCTGCAGGCCGCCGCCGCGGGAGGCGTCCCAGGCCCGGAAGACCTCGAACGAGCGCTCCAGGGCCGCGACCTCCTCCACGCCGGCCGGCCCCGACTCGTAGACGTCCACGATCGGCTTGCCCGAACTCCCGGGCAGTTGCCCGGTGATCACCCGGCGGGCACCGGGACGGTCGGCGGCGTAACTGACGCTCTCGCCGGAGAGCCAGCGGTGCAGGGAGTCGGGGATTGCTGAGAGGCCCGGCAGTACCGGGGCCGTATCGGCCTGTTGACGTCGGTTGAGCATGAGATCCATTCCCGTGAACTCGGTGAGGATCTCGGCCGTCCGCTCCGGCTCTTCGGCCGTGGCGCCACCCGCCCCGGCCGTACTTGATCGCCGATGTCGCGCCAGACCGAGGTCCTCGATGGAGACGACACGGCCGAGCCGCTCGGTGAACACCGCGGCCAGCACCCGCGGCACCGGATCGCGCGGCACCTCCCCGCGCTCGATCCAACGCCGCACCCGCGAGGTGTCGGTGGAGAGCTGCTGCTGCCCCATCGCCGCACCACGCCGGTTGACCAGCCGGGCCAGCTCACCCTTCGACCAACCGGTCAGGGCGAACAGATCGGCGAGTCTGGTGTTGGGTCCGCTGCTCACATCAAGCCCCCAGGCTCCTCGGCTGGTTCGAGCCTAATGCGCTGTCATGTGCCACGCGAGCATTCGCCAGGCTTCGCCAGGGCACGCCAACTGGTGAGCCAGTGCACTCAAGGTGTCAGCTATGAATGCGCAACCCCACCCCGGGGCTCCGGATCCTTCCGGGCCTTGGCAGCACTGGGCTCGGCGGTCCGAACCGGTCCGAGCGCACAGGCTGACGGACCGCCCCGGCGGCCTGGCGAGGGGGGTGGCGCGACCGGGTGGCGCGTCGGCGCCGGGCCCGGCCGCCAGGGCGGACCAGCGCATTTCCCCAGGGTGCGCGGGTCCGGCAAGGCGGCCGGACCCGGTCCGGCGTCCCATCCGACCCGGCCAGCCATCCGGTCCCACCCACCCCGGGCGGCCACCGCGCCGGGTACGCCGGAGCACACCCCCCGTGCGCCGTCGCACGCACCAGCGAGTGGTGACGCCCAGCAGCACCGGTTGACGCGCCAGGGCGCCGCCGTCCAGCCCCGCCGGACAGCCGCAGCTGGCTGACCTGACATATGCCGTCGGCAAGGAAGGGACTCCCTCCCCCTCATGTACTCCTCCGCGACTTCCCCCACCGCGCCCCGGACCGGGACCGTTCAACGGCCGCCGTCCTCCGTGGCGGTCCGCCGGCCCGGGCCGAAGCCAGCTCTGCCCGCCCGCCCTGCCGGGCGCATCGAGGCACCCGGGTTCCTGCCGCGCGCCGGCGAGCGCCTGCTGCGCCCCCGCGCACCCCAGCCGGCCGCCCCCCTGGTCGAGCGGGTCGACACCGCCGCGCTCGCCACCCCGGCCGTGCGGGCCGCGCTCGCCCACATCACGCGGATATGTCCCGCCTTCTCGGCGCGTCAGGTGCTGCGCGAGGACGGGGCGCACATCCTGATCACCGGGCTGATCGGCCGCACCGCCGTGGTCGCCAAGTGCCTCTCCCCGCAGGCGGTGCAGGGCGACCAGCGGGCTCTGCTGGTGGAGCGGTTCCGTCGCGAGGTGGCGATCTACCGCGCCTTCGTCCGGCACCGGCCGCCGGTGCGGATGCCGCGGCTGGTGGCGGCCGACCACGACCGCTGCGTGCTGGTGATGGAACGGATCCCGGGCCGCCCGGCCGCCGTCGAGCGCCACCCGGCCAACGCCCCGACGCCGGGCGAGGTGCGGGCCGTGCTCGGCTCGGTCCGCGCGCTGAACCTCTGGCGCCCGCCCACCGACGTCTTCCAGCAGCCGCTCGACTACCACTTCGAGATCGGCCGCTACCACTCGGTGGGCCAGCTGACCGACCGCGACGCCGGCGACCTGCGGCAACTGCTGCACGGCCTGACGCACACCGGCTGGCAGCTGTGCCACGGCGACGCGCTGCTCAGCAACATCATGCTGGCGCCCTCGGGCCCGGTGCTGCTCGACTGGGAGCAGGCCGGCTGGTACCTGCCCGGCTACGACCTGGCGGTGCTGTGGAGCGTGCTCTCCGGGGACACCGCGGCGCGACGGCAGATCGCCCAGCTCGCCCAGCTCGGCGGCACGGTGGCGCGGGACGCCTTCCTGGTCAACCTGGTGCTGGTGCTGATGCGCGAGCTGCGGATCTACGACGTGCCGGGGGCGGGCGAGGAGCAGCGGCTGATGATCCGTCGGCTCTACGACGACGCGGCCCTCGCCCGCCGCGCGGTGCGGGCCGCGGTGGGGACGCGCTGAGTGGGACGGGCAGAACCGGTGCTGCCGGTGCTGCAGCTCCTGGCGGTGCTGCCGGTTCCACCGGTGGGGCCGGTGCGCATGGGGCGGTCGGGACGACGGGATTCGGCCGGCCCCGGTCGGCCGGGGCCGGGCCGTCGTCCGACGGCCGGTCAGACCCCGCGCGAGCGGCCGGCCCGGGCCAGGGCGGCCCGCCCCGTCTGCGCCAGCATCGTCTCCTCGCAGCGCCCGTGCTGCCGGGCGCTGAGCGCGTCGCGCAGGTAGCGCTCCAGCGGGTGGCGCCGGCTCAGCCCCGGGCTGCCGGTGAGCGCCACCGCCCGCTGCACCGCGTCCACCACCGCGCGGGTGACCACCAGTTGGGCCGGGCCGGTGCGCTCCAGGGCCCCGGTCTCCCCCGCGTCGATCCGCGCCGCCAGGCCCGCCACCAGCTCCTGCGCCCCGATCAGCGCGCTCTCCACCTCGCCGAGCGCCGCCTGGTAGCGCGGCAGGGTCCCCAGCGGCTCGGCCAGATTGGCCGGAGTGCGCTGGTTGAGGAAGCGCACCAACCAGTCCCGGGCCGCCCGGCCGATGCCCAGCTGCACCGCCGCCAGCGCCAGGTCCCGCCAGGCGGTGGCCGCCGCGGCCACCGGATCGGCCCCGGTCCCCGCCGCGCCCGGGTCGCCCGGCACCGGCCGCAGCCCGAGAGCCGCCTCGGCCGGCACCTCGACCTCGGTCAGGACCACGTCGTGCCCCGCACTGGCCCGCAGACCCAGCTGGTCCCAGACCGGATCGACCTCGACTCCCGGGCTCTCGCCCCGGACCAGGAAGAGTCCACCGCGCGGGTGCGGCTCGTCGGTCTCGGCCCGCACCACCAGCCAGGCCAGCGCCTCGGCGCCGGTGCAGCCGCTCCACCGGCCGGTCAGCAGCCAGCCCGTGCCGTTGCGCCGGGCGGTCAGCGGCGCGGTCCGGCCCGGCTCCACCTCCAACGTGTTCACCAGCGCGGGTCCGCGGCGGGACTCGGTCAGCAGCCGGCGGTAGGCGGCGGCCGGCCAGTACGCGGCACGCGTCTGCTCGGCGTGGAGCAGCAGGGTGCAGGCGGTGACCAGGGCCACCGAGGCGTCGCCGCGGCCGAGTTCGGCCAGCACCTGGACGGTGTCGGCGAGCGTGCCGCCCGGTCCGCCGAAGCGCTGACCGACCGTCAGGGTGAGCAGGCCGGCCTCGTGCACCGCCTCGACGCCCTGGTAGGGGAAGGTCGCGTCACGGTCGTGCTCCTCGGCGCGGGCGGCCAGCAGGTCGACCACCCGGGGCAGTCCGGCCAGCGCCTCGGCAACCTCGGCCCGCTGCCCGGCCGCTGACGGGTGCTCGACCGATGACTGATCGACTGGCGGGCGTTCGGAACGGGTGGTCATGGCGCTGCTGCCTCCGGTGCGTCCGTGGGGGTCCCCCGGCCGAGGGCCGGGGAGGGATGCCCGGCGTCGCGCGCCCGGCGGGAAATGGCGAGACACGGCCTCAGGGCCTGTCCGGCAGGCTCCGCCGAACAGGCCCTGAGGCCGACGCTTCCTAGCGACAGATCGCGCTGGCGGTCCGCCGCAGGTCCAGATAGCTGCGCCTGGTCAGCAGCGGGCGGCGGGACGGCATGCCGTGACTGTACGAAGTGTTGATCGAGCACGTCAAGCAATGGTCGAACACCTGACGCAACGCCCGTCGCGCCGGCGCATCCGAACGCGCCGGTCGGTCAGCCCTGCTGGAAGAGGTCCGCCGGCAGCGGCTTGAGCAGCTGGTAGAGGTCGTCCGCGATCGGCCGGTCCCAGGAGGCGATGGTGACCTGCACCTGGTCGCTCCGGTCGAACTGGGCGCAGAACACCCGCTCCTCGGAGACCTTGACCTTCTTCACGATCAGCAGATCGTCGCCGAGCATCACCGGGAAGTCCTCGGCCGAGACGAACTCGACCGGCTCGTCCAGCTCCAGCGCCGCCAGCAGTTGTCTGACCTCGAACGGGACGCCGTCCGCGGTGTCGCGCGCGGGCGAGCCCTCGGGCAGGTTGCCGATGAACATCGCCGGGCCGCGACCGCCGAACAGGTCGTAGCGCAGGAAGATCCCCTGGCAGGAGCCGTCCGGGCCGGTCATCACCGCGGCGCCGAAGAGGCCTGGCCAGTCGCCCGGGTCCATCGCGAGGACGTCGAAGTCCGGGCCCGCGGGGGTGCCGGAGCGGCGGCGGAGAAATGACATGTCGCCATCGTACGTGCCCGGGGGCGCGCGACCGCACGGGGCGGCGCCGAGGCGCGTTTGCCAGACGTTCACACGTGCGCGAGCTCCACGCTCCGAGACGAATGTTGACGCTGAGCAACCGTCCGGGCTACGGTCGCGGATGTACGGCAGCTGCTGTGGTCCGTCCACGTGGGGGTGGCCTGCTGTGGCGCATTCGTGTGCGCCCATCCTCCGTTGGCACACCGTCGTGCGGCGACTGCGGCTGTTGCGCTAGTGAGTTTGCCCGAGTCTGTCACTCTTTCACCCAAAGCCTGGTTCACGGGTTCCCCGACTTCGTCGCGCTCGTGAACCGCGCTCGGGACACCGACGCGTGGGGGCGTTCGGATCCCGGGCACCGGCGGCCTGGACCCTCAGGGTCCCGCCGCCAGCCTCCCGGCGACGGGACCGGTCCACTCGGGCCGGCCCCGGGGAACCTCGGGAGGGAAACCCGGTTTCGCGAACCGGGTCGTACAGCAGGCGCCGTGCACGACCGCGTGGGGGCGGTCGGCACGGCGCCTGCCTGTTGTGCGCGCCGCCTGCGGCGCCCGCCGATACCCCCGGGCCCGGACACGCGAAGGGCCGCCGGTCGGTGGACCGACGGCCCTCGGGCCGGAACTCCGCGGCTCAGGTCAGGTCGAACTCGCCGTCCTGGGCGCCGAGCACGAAGGCCCGCCACTCCTCCGGCGTGAAGACCAGCACCGGGCCGTCGGGAAAGCGCCCGTCGCGCATGGCGATGTAGCCGTCGACGAAGGCGATCTGCACGTCACCCGGAGAGCCGTCCTCCTGCTTCGCGGAGAGCCACTCCGCGCCGGTGGTGTCCAACTTGGGCTTGCGCGCCGCGGGCACGCTCTCCGTGCCCTGGGCGCTCTGGCCGGCCCCGGCGGTCTCGGTTGTCACTGGTCGTGCTCCTCCCGAACGTCCTTCAGGGGGGTCAGCGTAACGGCCGACGACCCGGCCGGGGCGGCCTGTGCACGAACTCCACCCCCGGCGGCGGGCATCGGCGGGAGCGGGCCCCGCACGGGCAGCGGTCGTGCTATCGGCGGATCCTGCCCGGGCCGGGCCCGACCGGCGCGGCGGGGCCCGGGCGGCGAGCCGCGTTTGCGAGAGTGGGCACGGCCGGCGCCGGTCGGGCGCGGCCCCCGCACGCGGGCGGCGGGAGAGGCCGGGAGAGCTGGGAGCAGCCGATGGGGCAGATCAGCCCGCGGGGCGGGAACGGGGCGGACGTCATCCCGATCGGGGAGGCGCCCTCGGCCGCCCGGGTGCCGAGCCAGGCCCCGCTCCGCTCGGCCGCGCTGGGCCGGGTCGGCGTCGTGCTGGTCTCGCACAGCGGGGAGCTGGCGCAGGACACCGCCGACCTGGCCCGCGCGATGTCGGGGACCGATGACCCGGCCCCCGTCGCGGCGACCGGCGGACAGCCGGGCGACGGCCTGGGCAGCAGCGCGCTGCTGATCGCGGCGGCGGCCCGGCGGGTGGACCAGGGCCACGGCGTGGCGGTGCTGGCCGACCTGCCCTCGGCCGTCCAGACGGTGGCCGCGGTGCTGGCGGCCGCCGACGAGCACGGTCTGCCGTTCCCGGTGCGGTTCGCCGACGCCCCGTTCGTGGAGGGCGCGGTGGTGGCCGTGCTGACCGCCTCGGCCGGCGGCGACCTGGCCGCGGTGGTGGAGGCCGCGGAGGAGACCTACCGGCAGCGCAAGCTCTGAGCCCGCACGGCGGTCCGCCGGCCCACCGGACGCCACCGATGGCCGCCACCGCCGGGCGGCGGCGGCGGAGGCTATGAGTCCGCTCTCATCCGCCGACGGGGTCTACACGGACCGTGTCCGGTCGGCTACGATCGGCTGCGCGTCCCGGCCGCCCCCGGCCCGGACCGACGAGCCCTCGTACTTCCGGGAGGAGGCCCCGCGATGCGCGTGGTCGTCACCGGCGGAGCCGGTTTCATCGGCGCCAACCTGGTGGCGGCGCTGCTGGAGCGTCCCGAGGTCACCGAGGTCCGGGTGGTCGACGACCTCACCGGCGGCGCCAAGGCCGACCTGGCCGGCTGCGACGCCACGCTGTACGACGGCTCGATCCTCGATCCCGGCCTGCTCGACGCGGCCTTCGCCGGGGCCGACGCGGTGGTCCACCTGGCCGCGCTGCCCTCGGTGCCGCGCTCGGTGGCCGACCCGCTGGCCAGCCACGAGGTCAACACCACCGGCACCCTGCAGGTGCTGGAGGCGGCCCGGCGGGCCGGCGGCCTCTACGTCGCGGCGGCCTCCTCGTCCTCGGTCTACGGGGCCAACCGCGAACTGCCCAAGCGCGAGACCATGCGGGCCGAGCCGCTGAGCCCCTACGCGGTGAGCAAGCTGGCCGCCGAGGGCTACCTGGCGGCCTACCACCACTGCTACGGGCTGGACGTGCTGCCGCTGCGGCTGTTCAACGTCTTCGGTCCGCTGCAGCCGGCCGGGCACGCGTACGCCGCGGTGGTCCCGTCCTTCGTGGCCGCCGCACTGGCCGGCCGGCCGCTGACCGTGCACGGCGACGGCCGCCAGAGCCGCGACTTCACCTATGTCGGCACGGTGGCGCGGGTGTTCACCGAGGCGGTGGTGCGCCGGGTGGTCCATCCGGCGCCGGTCAACGTCGCCCTCGGCACCCGGACCACCCTGCTGGAGCTGGTCGACGAGCTCGCCGCCGTCCTCGGGCGACCGCTGGAGGTGACGCACTCCGGGCCCCGGGCCGGTGACGTGCGTGACTCGGTGGCCGACGACGCCCTGCTGCGCTCCCTCTTCCCCGGCCTCGCGCCGGTGCCGCTGCGGGTGGGGCTGGAGCGGACGGTCGAGTGGTTCCGCACCCGGCCGGCCGCCTGATCCCGCCGCCCGCGCGCCACCCCTCTCCCCTGGATCCGCCGCCCCCGCGCAAACCGGTTCAAGGTGTCGTACCCATCGCGTACAACCATCCGGATTACGTACGAGTCGGTAGTACGTAGAGCGATCTCCTTGCCGGGTCCGCCCGGCCGCGCCTTGGGGGCACTGTGCCGCGACCGGATGCCAGTACGCCGGACCAGATGACCACGCCCGACCTGTGGTCGGCCGCGTGGCGGGCGATCACGCCCGGGCTCGTCGGGCCCAGGTCGCGCCCGGCACCGGCCCTCGCCCCCGAGCAGCCGGCGCCGGCCGGCACCGACCGTCTGGTGCACTGGCTGCGCCACTCCCCCGCGCAGCCGCTCTTCCGCGCCTGCGCGGCCCGCCGGCTGGCGGTGCTGGCCTACCGCCGGGTGACCGACCGGCGCGCCTTCGGTGCGCAGCTGGACCGGCTGTGCCGGGTCGCCGTCCCGGTGTCGCTGCCCGCCCTGGAGCAGGCGCTGCGCGAGGGCCGGCCGCTGCCGCCGCGCAGTGTGCTGATCACCTTCGACGACGCCGACCGCGGCGTGCTGGACCACGCGTTGCCCGCGCTGACCGCCCGCCGGCTGCCCGCGGTCGCCTTCGTGGTGACCGAGCTGGTCGGCACCGACCGCCCGTCCTGGCGCCAGGAGGCCGCCTTCCTGCTGGCCAACGGCGGCTACGCGCGCGCCGTCACCGCCGACGGGCTGCCCGCCCGGCTGGCGCAGCTGGCCGCGCTGCCCGACCCGGACCGCCGCCGCAGCCTGCACGAACTGCGGGTCAGCTCGCCGGTCCGCCCGCCGCACCGGCAGCGGCTGACGCCCGAGCAGCTGCGCCAGCTGGCAGCCGGACAGGTGGCGATCGGCAGCCAGACCCTCGGGGATCCGGAGCTGCGGCACTGCGACGACGACACCGTGCAGGCCGAGATCCGCACCGCGCACCGGACCCTGACCGGCTGGCTCGGCACCGCCCCCACCGCCTTCGCCTACCCTGGCGGCGGCCACGACGTGCGCGCGGCCCGGCTGCTCGCCGAACTCGGCTACCGCAGCGCCTTCCTGGCCGACCACCGGCTCAATCCGCGGCTGCCGCGCGAGGCGCTGCGGGTCAGCCGCCTGACCGTGGACCCGGGCTGCGACGGGGACCAGTTCGAGGCGGTCCTGTCCGGGCTGCACCCGGCGGTCAGCCGCTGGCGCGGGGCGCAGCGCCTGGTCGGCAGCTGACCGCCGGGCAGCGCACGTCATCGACGCGCGCCGCCCGGGTCCGTCGCGTCAGTGCGCGCCGGCCGCCACGCTCTGCGGCTGGCCGAGCGCCCGCCCCTGCGGGTAGCAGGCCGCCGCCGCGGGCAGCGGGTGCGGCCGGCCGGCGTGCAGCACCGTCAGGGTGCCGCTCCCCCGGCGGGCCAGGGCCTCGGCGGGCAGCCGGCGCAGCACCTGGGCGACCACCGCGTCGGCGGAGCCGTGCAGCACCAGCTCCGGGTGCGCGGTCGGCGCCAGCGCCGTGCGGATCGACTCGGCGACCAGCTCGTAGTGCGTGCAGCCGAGCACCACGGCCACCGTGCCCGGCGGGGTGAGCGCGGCGGCGGCCTCGATCGCCGCCGCCCGGCCCGCCTCGTCGGCGTGCTCCACCGCGTCGGCCAGTCCGGGGCACGGGACTTCGGTCACCTGCGCGTCACCCGCGAAGTCCGCGATCAGCGCGCGCTGGTAGGGGCTGCCGGTGGTGGCCGGGGTGGCCCAGATCGCCACCGGGCCGCCGCCGCGGGCGGCCGGCTTGATCGCCGGCACGGTGCCGATCACCGGCAGCTCGGGCTCCAACTCGGCACGGATCGCGGCCAGCGCGTGCACGGTGGCGGTGTTGCAGGCCACCACCAGCGCGTCCGGACGCTGCGCGGCCGCCGCCCGGGCGCAGCCCAGCGCGTGCTCGACGAGGTCCTCGGTGGCACGCAGTCCCCAGGGCATGCTCTCGGGGTCGCTGGAAAGGACGAGATCGACGTCCGGGCGCAGGTTCCGCAGAGCGGCCGCGGCCGGAAGCAATCCAATTCCGGAGTCCATCAGTGCGATCTTCACAGGGTACGACCCTAGCGGATCCGGCCGGGCGGCCGCCTGAAGCGATGCCGCTGCGGCAGACTGCCACCGTGACGCTGCTGCCGTGGGTGACCGGTGTGACCGGACTGTCGCTGCTCTGCTGGCTCTGGCTGGCCTGCTGCCAGGGTTTCTTCTGGCGCACCGACCTGCGGATGCCGCCGCACCGGCCCGAGCCGGTGCTCTGGCCCGCGGTCGCGGTCGTGGTGCCGGCCCGGGACGAGGCCGCGGTGCTGCCGTCGAGCCTGCCGGGGCTGCTGGCCCAGAAGTACCCGGGGCGGGCCCGGGTGATCCTGGTGGACGACCACAGCTCTGACGGCACCGCACAGGTCGCCCGGGCCCTGGCCGACCAGTGCCCGGAGGGTCTGCCGCTCACCGTGACCACCCCGCCCGCGCTGCCGGCCGGCTGGACCGGGAAGCTCTGGGCGGTGCGGCACGGGGTGGAGCTGGCGGGCGGGGTCGAGTGGCTGCTGCTCACCGACGCCGACATCGCGCACGGCCCGGGAACCCTGGCGGCACTGGTCGCCGGTGCCCAGGCCGGGCGGCTCGACCTGGTCTCGCAGATGGCCCGGCTGCGCACCGAGACCCGCTGGGAGCGGCTGATCGTGCCGGCCTTCGTCTACTTCTTCGCCCAGCTCTACCCGTTCCGCTGGAGCAACCGCCCCGGCGCCCGCACGGCCGCGGCTGCCGGCGGCTGCTCGCTGGTGCGGCGCGAGGCGCTGGAGCGGGCGGGCGGGGTGGCCGCGATCCGGGGCGCGGTGATCGACGACGTCTCGCTGGCCCGGGCCGTCAAGCGCAGCGGCGGCCGGACCTGGCTCGGGCTGGCCGAGCGTCCCGAGGAGCTGCGGGTGCTGAGCGTGCGCCCCTACCCCGGGCTCGGCCCGCTGTGGCGGATGGTCTCGCGCAGTGCCTACGCCCAGCTGCGGCACTCGCCGCCGCTGCTGCTCGGAACGGTGCTCGGGCTGGGGCTGGTCTACCTGCTGCCCCCGGTCGCGACGGTGGCCGGGCTGCTGACCGGCCACTGGGAGCTGGTGGCCACCGGCGCCGCGGCCTGGGCCCTGCTGACGGCGACCTACCTGCCGATGATCCGCTACTACGACCGCCCGGCCCCGGCCGCGCTGCTGCTGCCGTTCACCGCTCTGCTCTACCTGCTGATGACCGTGGACTCGGCGGTGCAGCACTACCGCGGCCGGGGCGCGGCCTGGAAGGGCCGCACATACTGACGGGCCGGACGTACGGACGGGGGGTCGGGCGGTACGGGTCAGGCGGCTCGGGTCAGGCGGTACGGGCGGAGCGCACCTGGCCGAGCATCCGGTCCAGCGCCCCCGGGATCGCGTCCACGCCGCCGGCCTTGGTCGGCGAGGTCCGGTAGCGTCCCTGGACCACCACGCTGGGCAGCTCGTCGACCTCGTACCGGGCCAGGTCGCGGGGCGCCTGGTCGACCTCGCCGCGCACCTGCTCGGACTCGTAGGCCCGGGTGAACCGCGCGCGGTCCACGCCCTGCGTCTCGGCCCAGTCGGCGGCCGTCTCCTCGCTGGTCAGATCGCGGTCCTGGTCGCGCACGGCGTGGAAGACGGCCCGCTGCAGGCGGTCGACCTCGCCGAGCTGGTCCAGCGTGTAGTAGAGCCGGGCGTGCGCGCGTTCGACCGTCTGGTCCGAGGTGCCGGGCCACACGGCGGGCAGCCGGCGCAGCACCACGTCGGCGGGCTGCCGGGCCGCCCACTCCTCCAGCGGCGCTTCGAGCAGCTGGGAGTGCTGGCAGCCGTACCAGAAGACCTCCAGCACCTCGCGGCCCTTGGTCCCGTGCACCTCCTGCGGGTGACGCAGGCTCACATACGGCTCGTTCGCGCGGCTCGTGCGGGTCGCGGCGGAGCCGCTCGGCGCGGTGCCGCCGAGCGCACAGGCGACGGAGACCAGCAGGACGAGGGTACGGGTGACGGGCTTCATGCCCGCCACCGTGCCAGCTCGGCACCGGGCCAAGCCAGTTGGAACGCCGCAGTTCCCCCGATCGGGCGGTTCCGGCTACTCCGGGCGGGCTTCCGGGCGGGCCTTCGCCGCGTCCGCCGCGGACTCGAAGAAGCGCAGCAGCTCGACCGGAAACGGCAGCACCAGCGTGGAGTTCTTCTCCGCCGCCACCTCCACCACGGTCTGCAGCAGGCGCAACTGCATCGCGGCCGGCGTCTCGGCCATCCGGTCCGCCGCCTCGGCGAGCTTGGCGGCGGCCTGGAACTCGCCGTCCGCGGTGATGATCCGGGCCCGCCGCTCGCGGTCGGCCTCGGCCTGCCGGGCCATCGAGCGCTTCATCGAGTCGGGCAGCGCGACGTCCTTGATCTCCACCCGGTCGATGTGCACGCCCCAGCCGACCGCCGGGCTCTCCAGCATCAACTCCAGCCCGCGGTGGAGCTGTTCGCGCCCGGTGAGCAGATCGTCCAGCTCGCTCTTGCCGATGATCGAGCGCAGCGAGGTCTGCGCGACCTGGAGCATTGCGAAGGAGTAGTTCTGCACGTCCACGGTGGCCCGCACCGGCTCGACCACCCGGAAGTAGAGCACCGCGTCCACCCGCACGGTGACGTTGTCCTTGGTGATCCCCTCCTGGGCCGGCACCGGCATGGTCACCACCTGCACGTTGACCTTGCGCATCCGGTCCACCACCGGCAACAGCAGCGCGAGCCCCGGCTCCCGCACGGCGCTGCGCACCCGCCCGAGCCGGAACACCACCCCGCGCTCGTACTGCTGGACCACCCGGACACTGGTGACCAGCCAGAGCAGCAACACGACGACCAGCACGACGACGATCGGCATGTCTCGTCCCCCTCGTACGGCGCGGACCACGCCGGGCCAGTATGCGCCCGCCGGCGGCCGCCGCACAGGGGGCGTGCAGCACCTCCGGCGCAGCCACCCGGCCGGTGCGTGCACGTCACATCTGATGAACCGTCAATTCTGTGCACCCGTTAGGCAGAGCGGGTGAATGCGGTTGGACCGCGGCACCCGCGCCCGGACAGGATGGCGCCGTGAGCGGGGCCGGCCGTCGCCCCGCGTGAACCCCCCTGGAGTCAGAGCCGTGTTCAAGGGCTTCCGCAGCTTCCTGCTGCGTGGAAACGTGGTCGACCTGGCCGTCGGCATCGTCATCGGCGCGGCCTTCACCGCCGTCGTCACCGGCTTCGTCACGGCGTTCCTGACCCCGCTGATCGGGGTCGCGGCCGGTGCGGTCGGGGACTTCAGCAAGCAGAGCTTCACGATCGGCGCCACCACCTTCCCCTACGGCGCCTTCCTGAACGCGCTGATCAGCTTTGTGCTGGTCAGCGCGGTGATCTACGTCGCCGTGGTGGTGCCGGTCGGGCGCCTGCAGGCACGGCTGGAGAAGCCGAAGGCGGCTGAACCGGCCAAGGTGGACTGCCCGCAGTGCCTGAGCCGGATTCCGGCCGCGGCCGTGCGCTGCGCCTTCTGCACCGCCGAGGTGGCCGAGCTGCCCGGGTTCCCGGCCCAGGCGATGCAGCGCGGCTGATCAGACGCCAGTTCGGCCGCGTGGCGCGGGCCTGCGGGTGTGCCGGCGTGAGCCCCCCGATCCGGGAGGCTCACGCGTCGACGATGAGCAAGATTGACCGGAATGTGTCGGCAGAATGTCCGAAGTCTGACCATTCATCCGCTTTGCGTTGGCGAAGGTTGCGTAAACACTCGAACTGCCACCCCTCCCAGGCTCCTCAGGGGCGCATTCTGGGCTTACGGTATGCCCCATGACCTCGCCCCGCTCCTACGACGGAGTCGGCTACTACCCTCCGTCCTTCTCGTCGGGCACGCCCATCTACGACAGCTTGGTCGCAGAACGTGGAGTCCCCCAGATCGCGCCGATCAACGTGCCGGCCGCGCTCCCGCCGGCCCCCACCCCGGTGCCCGGCTACGGTTCGGCGATGGAGTCGACCAGCCTGCTCCCGGCCCTGCCGCCGGCCCGCCTGGCACTGGGCCCCGGCCCGAGTTCCGGCCCCGGCTACCAGAACGTGCAACCGGTTCCCGGTCCCGGCGGCCAGCCGTACGTGCCCGGTCCTCGGGTACCCGGGCCGATGCAGCCGGGCTACCCGCAGCCGTCCGCGCCGCAGGCCTGGGACCAGCAGCCCGGCGCCTTCCGGCCGGCCGGACCGATGGCGCCCGCGCCGGGCGCCCCGATGCGGCCGATGCCGCCCCAGCAGTTCTTCCAGCAGCCCGGGCAGCAGTTCCCCGGGCAGCAGTTCACGGGAGCGCCGCAGACCGGCCAGCAGCAGCCGCAGGGCTATGCGGGCCAGCAGCCGATGGGTCAGCAGCCCTTCGGTCAGCCGCAGTTCGGCCAGCAGCCGATGGGCCAGTCGCAGTTCGGCCAGTCCCAGTTCGGCCAGGCACCGCAGCCGCCGCAGCCGGGCCAGGGGCAGGCCTTCTGACCGAAGGCAGGCCGGTCGTCCCGACCGGGCGACAACCGAGGGGGATCGGTCATCCACGGGCCGCTGGGACCGCCGTTCGACGGCGGACCCGGCGGCCCGCGCGCATCCGCCCAGGGGCGACCGCCGACGGCCCGCCCCGTGGCCGGCGCAGGCCTCGCGACCTGGCAGGATGGTCATATGCCACTCCTCACCGGCCTGCACCGCTACCCCGTGAAGTCGTTCCACCGGCAGAGCCTGGAGCACGCCGTGGTGGAGCCGTGGGGACTGCGCGGGGACCGGCGGTGGATGCTGGCCCGCCCCAGCGGCCTGGCCGTCACCCAGCGGGACCTTCCGCAACTCGCCGGCTACCGGGCGGAACCGCAGGAGGACGGCACGCTGTGGCTCACCTCCCCCGAGGGCGACCGGCTGCGGATACCCGTGCCCCGAGCCGCCGAGGGCGCCCGGCCCACCGAGGCCGACGTGTTCGGCACCCGGTTCGCCGCCCTGGAGGCCGACCCGAAGGCGCATCTCTGGCTCGCCGAACGGCTCGGTCCGCACACGTTGGGCGAGATCCGGCTGCTGCACCTGGCGGACCCGCGGGCCCGCGCGATCGTGCCCGGCTTCGGCAACCCCGGTGAGACCGTGAGCATGGCCGACGGCTTCCCGCTGCTGGCCGTCACCACCGCCTCGCTGGCCGCGCTGGGCGAGTGGCTGGTGACCGGCGGTTCGCCCGCCGTCCCGATGGAGCGGTTCCGGCCCAACCTGGTGATCGAGGACACCGAGGCCTGGGAGGAGGACCACTGGCGACGCGTCAGGGTCGGCGAGGTGACCTTCCGGGCGGTCAAGCTCTGCGGGCGCTGCGTGGTGACCACCACCGACCAGGAGAGCGGCGAGCGGGCGGGGGCCGAGCCGCTGCGCACCCTGGCCAAGCGCCGACGTTTCGAGAAGAAATCCGTCTTCGGCGTCAACCTGGTTCCCGAACGCCCCGAGCAGCTGGGCGGCCCCGAACTGGGCACGGTGCGCCTGGGCGACGAGGTGACCGTGCTGGCCCGTGGTGAACGGCTGCCGGCCGCTTGACGCGATCGAGGCCACCCGGGACGCGCTACGGTGTGGCAACGGTGCACCGGACGGCTCGGACGAGCCCCGGCGCGGGCGACCGGCGGCACAGCACGACCAGCGGAAGGCGGACGACGGAGCGTCATGACTGAGCACAGGGTCCGGGTCACGCAGGACAGCGGCTCGCGCTGGCGGCGCCGTGCCGGGGAGTACCAGACACTGGCCGAGGCGCTGGCCGCCGCCGAGCCCGGCGACACCGTCACCGTGCGGCCCGGCGTCTTCCGGGAGAACGTGCTGCTCGACAAGGCGGTCACGGTGGTGCCCGCCGAGGGCCCCGGCACGGTGCGGATCGACCCGTCCTCGGGCGTGGCGCTCACCATCACCGCCGCCGCCACTGTGCGCGACCTGGTCGTCGAGGGCTTCGACAGCTCCGCCGCCGCCGTGCTGGTCACCGGCCCCGAGGCGGCGGCCACGCTGATCGGCTGCCGGGTGGACACCCACTCCGCGGTCGGCATCGAGGTGACCGAGCGGGCCACCGCCCGGCTGACCGGATGCACCGTCAGCAACCCCGCCGGACTGGGCCTGCGGCTGCGCGGCGCGGCCACCGCGCAGATCGAGGAGTGCGAGGTCGCCGCGGCCGGACAGGCCGGCCTGGCGGTGCTGGAGGGGGCCGAGGCCAGGCTGGACCGCTGCCGGCTGCACCACGCGGCGGGCGCCGGGGTGCTGCTCACCGACGCCGGCAGCCTGGCCGAGCTGACCGGCTGCGAGCTGTACGAGATCCGCGGCAGCGGGGTGCAGGCCGAGGCCAAGGCGGTGGGCCGGCTGACCGACTGCGCGGTGCACCGGGTGACCGGCAACGGCCTGACCCTGGACACCGAGGCCGAGCTGCACCTGGTGGAGTGCCGGCTGCACGAGCTGCCGGAGAACGCCGCCGACCTGCGCGGCCACTCCACGCTGACGCTCGAGCGCTGCACGGTGCGGGCGTTCGGCCGCGGCGCGCTCTCGGTCTGGGACCCGGGCACCAGGGCCGAGGCCACCGGCTGCGTGATCGAGGACAGCACCGGCGACTACCCGGCGATCTGGGTCAGCGACGGCGCCCAGCTCACCCTGGCCGACTGCACCCTGCACGACCTGCCGGACGCGCTCTTCGTGCTCGACCGCGACTCCCGGGCCACCGTCACCGACACCTCGTTCAGCCGGATCCGCAGCTCCGCGATCTCGGTCAGCTCCGGCGCCACGGTGGCGCTGGAGCGCTGCCGGGTGCGCGAGGCGGGCACCGGCCTGTGGTTCCGCGACCACGGCAGCGGCGGTCTGCTGACGGAGTGCGAGATCGCCGAGGTGGCCACCGGGGTGATCGTCACCAAGGGGGCCGACCCGGTGCTGCGCGACTGCGTGGTGCGGGGCAGCGCGGAGGCGGCGGTCTACGTCTCGGCGCAGGGCAGGGGCAGTTTCGAGAACTGCCGGGCGGTGCAGGGCAAGGGCTTCGGCTTCCATGTGATCGACGGCTGCCGCACCGTGCTGACCCGCTGCCGGGCCGAGCAGAACGGCCGGGCCGGCTTCGAGTTCGCCGAGCCGGGCCCGGTGGTGGAGGCCTGCACCTCGGACGACGTGCCCAGTGCCAAGGCCCCCGCCGAGACCGTCCCCGCGCCGCGCACCGCGCAGCTGACGGCGGGTCCGGCGCTGGTCGCCCCGCCCCAGATCGCGCCGATCCCGGACTGCCGCCCCGCGGACGAGGCGCTGGCCGAACTGGACGCGCTGATCGGGCTGGCCACCGTGAAGCAGGAGGTGCGCACCCTGATCGACCTGATCTCGGTGGGGCGCCGCCGCCAGCAGGCCGGGCTGAAGGCGCCCTCGCTCCGCCGGCACCTGGTCTTCACCGGCTCCCCCGGGACCGGCAAGACCACGGTGGCCCGGCTCTACGGCGAGATCCTGGCCTCGCTCGGGGTGCTGCAGCGCGGGCACCTGGTCGAGGTGGCCCGGGTGGACCTGGTGGGCGAGCACATCGGCTCCACCGCGATCCGCACCCAGGCCGCCTTCGAACAGGCCCGGGGCGGGGTGCTGTTCATCGACGAGGCGTACACGCTCTCCCCCGAGGACGGCGCCCGCGACTTCGGCCGGGAGGCGATCGACACCCTGGTGAAGCTGATGGAGGACCACCGCGACGCGGTGGTGGTGATCGTGGCCGGCTACACCGCCGAGATGGAGCGCTTCCTGGGCTCCAACCCCGGGGTCTCCTCCCGGTTCTCGCGCACCATCACCTTCCCCGACTACACCGACGCCGAACTGCTGGAGATCGCCCGCACCCAGTGCGCGGAGCACGAGTACGAGCTCGCCGAGGCCACCGCCGGCGCGCTGCTCGACCACTTCGGCACGCTGCACCGCGGGCCGTCCTTCGGCAACGGACGCACCGCCCGGCAGGTCTTCGAGACCATGGTCGAGCGGCACGCGATGCGGGTCGCCCAGCTGCCGGACCCCTCCACCGAGGACCTCCAGCTCCTGGTGCCCGCCGACCTCCCGCTGCCCCGCGGGTGACCCCCGGGCCGCTGCTCCCCGTCCGGCCGGGCTGACGTGGCAGGATAATCCCATTGAAGGAGCACCGAGAGGCGGGACAGCGCACGTGGCCGACAACAGCAACCTGCTCGCCGAGCAGCGCCGGGCGCTGATCCTCGACGAGGTCCGGCGGCGCGGCGGTGTGCGGGTCAACGAGCTGACCCGGCGGCTGAACGTCTCCGACATGACGATCCGCCGTGACCTGGACGCGCTCGCCAAGCTCGGCGCGATCGAGAAGGTGCACGGCGGCGCGGTGCCGGTCGAGGAGGCCCGCACCCACGAGCCGGGCTTCGAGGCGAAGTCGGCGCTGGAGCTGTCCGCCAAGGAGGAGATCGCCCGGGCGGCGTCCTGCCTGGTGGCGCCCGGCAGCGCGATCGCGCTCTCCGGCGGCACCACCACCTTCGCGCTCGCCCAGCACCTCACGTCGGTCGGGCAGTTGACGGTGGTGACCAACTCGGTGCGGGTGGCCGACGTGTTCGAGCGGGCCCAGCGGCAGGGCGAGGCGGTGGGCACCACCGTGGTGCTGACCGGCGGGGTGCGCACCCCCTCGGACTCGCTGGTCGGCCCGGTGGCCGACCGGGCGATCCGCTCGCTCCACTTCGACCTGCTCTTCCTCGGCACCCACGGCCTCTCCCCGGAGGCGGGCCTGTCCACCCCGAACCTGGCCGAGGCGGAGACCAACCGGAACTTCGTGGCCTCGGCCCGCCGGGTGGTGGCGGTGGCCGACCACACCAAGTGGGGCGTGGTCGGCCTGTCGACCTTCGCCGAACTGGCCGAGGTGGACACCTGGGTGACCGACGCGGCGCTGCCCGCCGAGGCGGCCGAGGCGGCGCGGGAGCACGTGCGCGAGCTGCTCCTGGCCCCGGCCGGCGACCGTCCCGACCGGGCTGGTCAGGCCAGGTCGATCCCGTAGTACTTCAGCTCCTCGTCCTGGTGGGTGAAGGTCAGGCCGCAGGCCTCCATCACCCGCTGGGACGGGGTGTTGCCGAGGTCGGTGTCGCCGATCAGGCGCTTGACGCCCCAGCCGGGCGCGGCCGCCAGGATGCCGCGCAGCGCCTCGCTCGCGTAGCCCTGGCCGCGCACCGACTCGGACAGGCCGTAGCCGATGGTGGCGGTGCCGTGCTCGTCGGGCGCCCCGTGGAAACCGATGCCGCCGATCGCCGCGCCGTCCGAGCGCCGACGGATCTCCCAGCCGCCGAACGGCTGGCGGGCGCCGTGGTTCGCGGCCCGCTTGGCGAACATGCCGGCGCCCACCCGCTCGCCCGCGCTCGGGTAGTCGGCGGCCCAGTTGTCGCCGGGCTCCGCCTGGCCCGCTGCCACCCGCTCGGCCTCGGCGACGGTGAAGGGGTGCAGGATCAGACGGTCGGTCAGCAGATCATTCATGTCCGGTGAATATCACACCGCGCTCTGCTCCGACCAGGGGTTTCCCGCCAGGAACGCCTCCAGCGCGCGCTGGTAGGGGGCGATGTCCAGCCCCTGCGCGGCCAGCCAGGAGTCCGCGTAGTACTTGTCCAGGTAGCGGTCGCCCGGGTCGCAGATGAGCGTGACCACGCTGCCGCGCTCGCCGCGCTCGCGCATCTCGGCCACGATCCGCAGCGCGCTCCACAGCCCGGTCCCGCTGGAGGCGCCCGCCCGCTTGCCGAGCACCCGCTCCAGCACCCGGATCCCCGCGATGGACGCGGCGTCGGGGACCTTCATCATCCGGTCGATCGCGCCGGGTACGAAGCTGGGCTCCATCCGCTGGCGGCCGATCCCCTCGATCCGCGAGCCGCTCTCGCAGGTGGCCCCGGCGTCGTGGTCGAGCCAGCCGTCGAAGAAGCAGGAGTTCTCCGGGTCGGCGACGCAGATCCGGGTGTCGTACTGCTGGTAGCGCACGTACCGGGCGATGGTGGCCGAGGTGCCGCCGGTACCGGCGGTGGCCACGATCCAGGCCGGTTCGGGGTGCGGCTCCAGGCGCAGCTGGGCGAAGACCGACTCGGCGATGTTGTTGTTGCCGCGCCAGTCGGTGGCCCGCTCGGCGTAGGTGAACTGGTCCATGTAGTGGCCGCCGGTCTCGGCCGCGAGCCGGGCGGAGACCTCGTAGACCTCGCTCGGGTCGTCCACCAGGTGGCAGCTGCCGCCGTGCAGCTGGATCAGGTCGATCTTGGCCTGGCTGGTGGTCTTGGCCATCACCGCGATGAACGGCACGCCGATCAGCTTGGCGAAGTAGGCCTCCGAGACCGCGGTGGAGCCGCTGGAGGCCTCGATCACCGGCTTGCCGGGCCGGATCCAGCCGTTGCACAGCCCGTAGAGGAAGAGCGAGCGGGCCAGCCGGTGCTTGAGGCTGCCGGTGGGGTGGGTCGACTCGTCCTTGAGGTAGAGGTCGATGCCCCACTGCGGCGGCAGCGGGAAGCGCAGCAGGTGGGTGTCGGCCGAGCGGTTGGCGTCGGCCTGCACCCGACGGACCGCCTCCTTGAGCCAGCCGCGGTAGTCGGCGTCGGAGCGGTCCACGTCCACGGTGCTGGTGAGTGTCACTGCCATGCATCGATTGTAACGGAAAGTAATCATTTTGAGAGGTCCAGGTTCCGCTTATCGGGCCCCCGGAGTGGTCCGGGGGCCCGGCTGGCGGACGTCTCAGGTGTGGTCGGACCCGGTGTCGCCCGGCCCGCGTTCGATCAACACCGCACGCCGGGCGCGGTATTCGTCCTCGTCGATCTCGCCGCGCGCATAGCGCTCACCGAGCACGGCCAGCGGCGACTGCAGGGGGCCCGCGGCGCCGAAACGACCGGCGGGGCCGAAGGAGCCGACCGGGCCGCCGTAGCAGCCGCGCCGCCAGAGGGTGCGACGCAGCGTCACGAAGACCAGCACCAGGAAGGCCAGCCAGAGCAGTGGGAAGATCACGAACCACGGGCCCGCGTGCCAGTGGTCACCGGCCAGCAGGCCGGTCGCGAAGGTGTGCATCAGGATCCATCTCCTCGGGTGCGACCCGGGCGTCACCGGGTCCGTCCCTGTGAGCCTCCCGCGCACCGGTCCCCGGCGCGTCCTGCCGGCGGCGGCACCCTGCCTACCGCCCGTGGAGTAGCCGGCGGCGCGGCGACTACTCCACGGCGATGGGGATGCGGCACGGCCGCCGGTCCTCGGACGAGGAACGGCGGCCGCGGCGGCGGGAGGGCTCAGCTCTTCAGGTGCTCAGCTCTTCAGGTGCTCAGGGTTCAGGTGCTCAGGGGTTCGAGCTCAGTGGTTCGAGCGCTCAGTGCCAGGTCCAGCTCTGGTTGGTCCAGCCGTTGCAGGACCACAGCTGGACCTTCGCACCATTGGCGGGAATGGTGTTGGTGTCGCCGTCCAGGCACTGGCCCTTGTCCGCGTTCCTCAGCGTGCTGCCGTTCCAGATCCAGGTCTGGTTGCTCCAGCCGTTGCAGCCCCAGAGCTGGACCTTCGCACCGTTGTTGCCGATGGTGTTGGTGTCACCATCCAGACACTGCCATTGGTCGCCGTTCTGGATGGTGTAGTAGCCGGTGGGCTGGCCCGGCGCGGGGGTCCAGTACCAGTTCTGGTTGCTCCAGCCGTTGCAGCCCCAGAGCTGGACCTTCGCACCGTTGTTGCCGATGGTGTTGGTGTCACCATCCAGACACTCGCCACCGTCGTTGTTGGTGAACGCGGTGGTGTGGTAGGTGACGTCGGGCGTCATGGCGTCGTCCGGCCGGGCGTCGCCGACCGCCGGGAGCGCTTGCGTCTGCGAGCCGAGCTCGACGACGTGCTTGCCGGAGGCCGGCCCGGCGGCGTCGCGCACCGCCGGGACGCTGGAGGCGTGCGGGACGGCGGCGTGGGCAGTGGCACCGAGCGCGAGGATGCTCGTCCCGACGGTGAGCGCGAGCATGAACCGGTTGATACGCATGTACTGTCCTCGGATTCGTCGCAGGTCTTGCTCCGTGTACGCCATTACAGGGAATGCGAAGAGCTCCGAGCAAGGGGTTCGAAAATAGAGTGACAGTAAGAAGAAGGGGACGGTGTGCACACAATCAAGCCACCGTCACTCTTTTCTGAGATTCAGTCAGAATGACTTATCCATAGGACGCGTCGGCCACCAGCTGGGGGTCCGCCAGGTACGGCCCCCAGGCCAGCTCCCCGGCGCCCACCAACCCCGCCCCCCGCAAGGCCGAGGCGACGATCGGGACCTGGTCGCACCGCCCCCACAGGCTGTGCCGGGTGACCGCCGCCGGGAGCCGCTCGGGCGCGGCGGCGAGCAGGTCGCCGTGCAGGCCGCCGAGCACGATCCGGTCGGGGTTGAGGATGTTGGCCAGGCCCGCCAGCCCCAGGGCGAGCCGGTCCACCACCTTGTCCACGGCCGCGCGGGCGAGGGGGTCGTGCGCGGCGGCCCGCGCGAGCTCCTGGGCCTGGTCGAGCAACGGGCGGGCCGGGTCCGGGGTGCGGCCGGCGGCGGCGAGCAGCGCCTGGGGGTCGGCCTCCACATTGAGGCAGCCGCGGTTGCCGCAGGGGCACGGGCGGCCCTGCGGATCCACCGTCAGATGGCCGACCTCCAGGGCGAGCCCGGCGCTACCGGTGTGCAGCCGGCCGTCCACCACCAGCGCGCCGCCGACGCCCAGGTGGCCGGAGGTGACCAGCAGCAGGTGCCGGGCGTCGCGACCGGCGCCGTGGCGGTGCTCGGCAAGGGCGACGAGGTTGGCGTCGTTGCCGACCGCGGTGGGCAACGGGCGGCGGGCCGAGGGGCCCAGGTCCTGGGCGGCGATCGCGTCGGCGAACAGCTCCGCCGCCGGGGTGTCGCCGGGCCAGCCGAAGATCAGCGCGGCCGGCGCGGTCCCCCGCGGCTCGCGCACCGGGTTGGGCAGCGCGAGCGCGGCGCCCAGGCAGCGGCGGCGGTCGGCACGGACCAGCGCGGCGCCGGCGGTGGCGATGGCGGTCAGCAGTGTGGCCGGATCGGTGCGGTCGGGCACCGGGTGGTGCGCCCGCTCGCCCAGCGCGCCGCCGAGTCCGACCAGCGCCACCGACAGGCGGTCGGCGTGCAGTTGGGCGGCGAGCACCACCGGTCCGTCGGCGGCCGGGCCGAGCCGGTGCGAGGGCCGCCCGCGGCTGCTGCCGATCGGGTGCTGGTCGACGGTCACCAGGCCGAGCGCGGCCAGCTCGCCGGCGACGGCGCCGGCCGTGGCCCGGGTGACGCCGAGGGCGCTGGTCAGTGCGGAGCGGGTGGGCGCGCGGCCGGTGTGGATGAGCTCCAGGGCCGGGCCGAGCAGGTTGCGGCCCCGGTCGGGGGCGCGGCGGTGGGCGGGTTCGCCGAGTCTTGTCGGAGTGTGCTGCACTCCTCTATTCTGACTTTGTGCCGCTCCTAAACAAAATAAGTCGCCCCACCACCTCCTCACCCCGCTCCACCGCCTCCCCTGCCGCCTCCCCCCTCGACCGGCCGACCGGTCGCGGCTGGTCCTCCGCCCGGCTGGCACTCACCGCGATCTTCGCCGTCGACGGCTTCCTCTTCGCCGCCTGGGTGGTCCGGATCCCCGACATCCGCGCCCAGGTGCACGCCTCGCACACCGCCCTCGGCCTCGCGCTGCTCTGCCTGTCGGCCGGGGCGGTGGCCACCATGCCGGTGATCGGCCGGCTCTGCCTGCGCTTCGGCAGCCGCCCGGTCACCGTGGTCGCGCTCACGGTGCTGAGCGGCGCGGTGCTGCTGCCGTCGCACGCGCACTCCGTGCTCACCCTGGGCGCGGCGCTGCTGCTCTTCGGCGCGGGTTACGGCGCGGCCAACGTCGCGATGAACAGCGCCGCCGTCGAGCTGGTGAGCGAGCTGCGACGCCCCGTCATGCCCAGTTTCCACGCCGGCTACAGCCTGGGCGGCCTGCTCGGCGCGGCCATCGGCGGGCTGCTGGCCGGGCAGCTGACGGCGAGCTGGGCACTGGCCTGCAGCGGGGTGCTCGGGGCGCTGGTCACCGCCGGCGCGGGCGCGGTGCTGCTGCGCGCGGCGCCGAGCGCCCCGCATCGGGCCGAGCGCCGGGCCGGGGCCGCGCCGAGCGGGCGGCTGCTGCCGCAGGCCCGGCTCCTGGTGCTGCTGGTCGGCTGCACCGCGCTGTGCAGCTCCTACGGCGAGGGCTCGCTGGCCGACTGGGCCACCCTGCACCTGACCGACGACGTGCATGCGAGCGCCGCGCTGGCCGCCTTCGGGTACGCCGCCTACGCCTTCGCGATGACCGCCGGGCGGCTGGCCGGCACCTGGCTGGCGATCAGGCTCGGCCCCGCACGGCTGATGACCGCGGGCGGGCTGACCGCCGGCGTCGGGATGCTGATCGCCGCGCTGGTCCCCTCCGTGCCGGCGGTGCTGGGCGGCTTCGTGCTGGTCGGGCTGGGCCTGTCCAACCTGTTCCCGCTCGCCATCGCCAAGGCCGGCGAGACCGGTGGGCCGCAGGGCGTGGCCACCGCCTCCACGCTGGGCTACGCGGGCATGCTGATCGGCCCGCCGGTGATCGGCTTCCTGGCCGACGCGGCGAGCCTGCCGATCGCGCTCACCACGGTCGCGGCGGCCGGCGCCGGGGCCGCCGCGCTCGCCGTGGTGGTGCACCGCCCCGGCCGCCAGGCCCGCGGCCGGGCGGGTACGCTGCCCGGATGACCGTCCAGCAACTGCCCGCCGCCGACCGCACCCCCAGCCCCTGGCGCAACGGCGGCGGTGTCACCCGGGAGGTCGCGGCCGACCCGGCGGGCGCCTGGCGGGTGAGCCTGGCGCTGGTGGCGGCGGACGGGGCGTTCTCGCTCTTCCCGGAGTTCGACCGGGTGCTGACGGTGGTCGAGGGCCCCGGGCTCGAACTGACGGTGGGCGACGCCGCACCGGTCACCGTCGGCCCGCTGCGGCCCTTCGCCTTCTCCGGCGCGCTGCCCACCACCGCCCGCCTGCTGGGCGGCCCGGTCACCGCGCTCAACCTGATGACCCGTCGGCCCGGCGCCACCGTCACCGCGACCCCCGGCGGCGGCGAGCTGCGGCCCGCACCGGGCACCGCGGTGCTGGCGCTGACCCTGGCCGGCCAGGACGCGGTGCTGGTCACGCATCCCTCGACGGCCCCGGGCCCGGCCGGTCCCGGCGTGCTGATCACGCTCTGAGACCCCCGGGCGGGGCGAGCCGCACCGGCGCCGTCGTGCCGGCACGCTCAAGGTCGACCAGGCCGACTTCCGACGCCCCAACACCAGCCCCAGCCCCCGGCCCCGGCCCCGGCCGCCGTGCCATGAAGACGTCGACCTCGTCCGCGCGCTCCGCCACGAAGCCGAAGCGCTCGTAGAGCCGCCGGGCGGGGCTGCCCCGGAGCACGTTGAGCCGCACCGTCCAGCCGCGCTCGTCCGCCCGCGCGAGCAGGGTGCGCAGCACCGCGCTGCCCAGCCCGCGGCCCTGGACGGCCGGGTCCAGGTAGAAGTGCTCCAGCCAGTGACCGTCCGCCGCCGGGCGCAGCGCCACGCACCCGGCGAAGGCGCCGGCGGCCAGCACCACCGAGGTGTGCTCGGGCTGGTAGGCGTCCCGCAGGCGCTGGCGGACCCGCTCGGGGTCGTAGCGGCCGAGGCGCTCCAGGTCGGCGCGCATCACCACCGCGCGCAGCTCGACGAGCGGTTCGAGGTCGTCGGCGGTGGCGGGACGCAGGCGAAGGCCTGCCGAGGGCCGGCTCACGGTGTCGGCTGCCGTCATCGCAGGAGTCCTCAGCCTTCGGTCGGCGGACGCAGGTCCCAGCCCACCAGCGCCCGCAGCTGCTCGGCGGTCACGCCGTCCGGCAGCGGCCTCGGCGGGTCGTTGCGGAACGGCGGCTGCCAGCCCTCCACCTCGCTGAAGCTGCGCACCACGCGGGCGGGCGCGCCGGCCACCACGCTGTGGTCGGGCACCTCGCCGCGCACCACCGAGCCCGCCGCGACCACCACGTTGCGTCCCAGCCGGGCACCCGGCAGGATCACCGCGCCGGTGCCGATCCAGCTGCCCGAGCCGATCTCCACCGGCTCGTTGCGCGGCCACTGCTTGCCGATCGGCAGCGTGGTGTCGCGGTACTCGTGGGCCTGGTCGCTGATGTAGACGTTCGGTCCGGTCCACACGTCGTCGCCGAGCACGATCGACTGGTGCCCCACCAGGTGGCTGCCGCGGCCGATCACGCAGCCGCCGCCGATGGTGATCACCGGCTCGGGGCCGAGGTCGAGCCCGGGCAGGAAGCCCGCCGACATGGTGACCCGCTCGCCGATGATGCAGAACGGCCCGATCGCTATCGACTGCTCGTTGAAGACGGTGCCGAGCGGGAAGGCCAGCTTGCTGCCGTCGCCGAGGGTGTGGAACCGGTAGGGCCCGGGGTTCTGGTTGGAGACCGCGCCGCACTCCTGCACCCAGCGCCAGCCCTGGTGCACGGCCCGCCCGGCGGCGCGGCGGGCCCGGGAGCGGACGGAGGCGAGCAGGGCGGCGGCGTTCGGCATGCGCACACCGTAGCCGCCGCCCACCGGCCGCGGACCGCCGGGGCGATCAAGGTCACACGGACCGGAGCCGCCCTACGGCGCGTCGACCGCCCACGGCGCCGGGCGGCGCTCCAGGAAGGCCTTCATGCCCTGCTGCGCCTCGGCGGAGCCGAACAGCCGGGCGGACTGCTCGACCCGGGCGTCCGCGTCCTGCTCGAAGGAGCGCACCACCTCGGCGTTGACCAGCCGCTTGGACTCCGCGAGCCCCTGCGGGGAGGCCAGCCGCAGCGCCGCCAGCACCTCGGCCAGCGCCTTGGCGGCCTCGTCGACCTCGGCGGCGGCCACCGTGACCAGGCCGATCCGGGCCGCCTCGACGGGGCCGAAGGTCTCGCCGGTCAGGTAGTAGCGGGCGGCCGCACGCGGCTCCAGCTTGGGGCGCAGCGGCAGCGAGATGACGGCGGGGGCCAGCCCGAGGCGCACCTCGGTGAAGGCGAAGGTGGTCGCGGGCCCGGCGATCACCAGGTCCGCGGCGCCGAGCAGGCCCAGCCCGCCCGCCCTGACGTGGCCGTTGACGTAGGCGATCACCGGCTTGGGGCAGTCCACGATGGCGCGCTGGATGTCCACCAGCCCGCGCGGACCGACCGTGGGGTCGGCGCCGGTGGCCTCGGACAGGTCCGCGCCCGCGCAGAACACCGTGCCGGTGTGGCCGAGCACCACGGCCCGCACCGCCGGGTCGGCGGCGGCCTGCTCCAGCCCCTGCGCCAGCTCGGCCATCAGCCGGGTGGACAGCGCGTTGCGGTTGTGCGGGGAGTCGAGCTCCAGGGTGGTGACGGCACCGGCCGTGCTGACGCGGACGAAGGGTGCTGCGCTGGTCATCGGGTGGGACCTGCTTTCCGGTATCCGACAGGCGATCTGAGGGTGGATCGCTCGGGCTGGGAAGACTCTGGCACGCCGGACCCGGCGATCACCAGACCCGCCCCGGCCCACCGCGCTCGATCGGGTCACCCGGCGGCCCGCTCGCCGGCTCTCACCCGGCGACGCGCTGCGACCAGCGGGTGACCGGCCCCATCGCCGCCCCCGCGGCGGCGAAGAGGGCACCGAAGGCGAGCCAGCCGAGCGGCCCGTGGCCGACCACGCCCAGGGTGATCAGCGCGGGTCCGGCCATCAGGGCGGCGGCCATGCCGGCGTTGTAGACGCCCTGGTAGGCGCCGGCCGCGCGGTCCCCCGCCAGGTCGTAGCTGAGCGCCCAGCCGCCGGCCTGGGTGAGCACCTCGCCGCCGCCCTCGATCACCACGCCGAGCACCAGCACCACCGAGGCGAGCACCGCCGGCAGCCCGTGCGCCAGCCCGACCACCGCACAGCCCGCGCCCAGCAGCAGCCCGCCGCGCAGGCAGGCCCGGGCCGCAAGACGCGGCTCCTCGGTGCCCTTGGTCGCGCGGACCTGGAAGAGCACCACCAGCACGGTGTTGACGATCATGACGGCAGCGACGAGGAAGCGCGGCGCGTGGGTGTCGCGCACGACCCACAGCGGGATGCCGATCTCCAGCATCGCGAACTGCAGGGTGAGCACGGCGTTCAGGCCGGTGAGGGCGAGGAACGGCAGGTCGCGCAGCGCGGGGTTGCGGCGCTCGGCCCTGGGTGCGGCGGCGGCCTCGTCGGCCGCGGCCGCGGCGGCGGCCGAGCGCCCGGGCAGCCGCCGCAGGACGAGCGCCACCAGCACGAAGCTGAGCGCGTCGGCGAGCACCGTCGCCTGGTAGGCGGCCCGGCTGTCGAGCTGCAGCGTCACGCCGGCCAGCACCGAGCCCAGGCCCATCGCCACGTTGGTGACCGCCCGCAGGTAGGCGCGCCCGGCCACCCGCTGATCGGCGGTCAGCACCTCGGCGTAGAGCGCGCTGCGGGTGGTGGTGGTACCCCGGTCGACCGCGGTCACCACGCAGGCGAGCAGCGCGAAGGCGGCCAGGCCGTGCACCAGGGTGTAGCCGATGGTCCCCACTCCCTCGGCGGCCACCAGCGCGATCAGCACCCGCTTGCTGCCCCAGCGGTCGGCGGCCCGCCCGGCCGGGATGCTGGCCGCCACCCCGCACAGCCCGGCCACCGTCAGCACCACGCCGACCTGGCCGACGCCGTAGCCGAGGATCCGGGTGAAGTAGAGCGCGCTGACCGTGTAGAACAGGCCGTTGCCGAACGCGTTGACCAGCGTGGTCCAGCTCAGCAGCCGCATGACCGGATCGCCCGGCAACAGGCGGCCACGGGGGCGGATGGTGCTCGCCGGCGCGGCGGCCGAGGTTGTCGTCGTCATGACACGATCTCAGCCCACGGTCCGTACTCTTCGGTATTGATTTAGCTCCAGCCTGAAGCGAAGGGTCGCTATGTACCGGTTCCACCTCGGCCTGGCGGATCTGGCCGCGGTCTCCTTCGCCTGCTCACCGCTCCAGGAGACGGTGCTGAGCCTGCGGATGTGGACGCACCCGGCGAGCTACCCGGCGCAGCAGGCGTGGTTCCGCCGGCTGCGGCCGGACTTCGAGCAGTTGGAGAGCCGCCGGCTGCTGTGCTCGCTGATCGCGGGCAACCGGTACGTCGCCGACTTCCTGACCCCGCGGCCGGCCGGCCCCGCCCCCAGCTTCCGGTCCGAGCTGGGCGTGCTGCGGGCCACCGACCCGGCCACCCTGCGGGTCGAGCTGGAGCGCGCCTTCCTGCCGCACGACGGCCGGCTGCCGACGCCGCTGGCCGAGCGGCTGGCCGAGCCCGCCCGGCTGCTGGAGGAGATCTGCCCGGCGCTGGAGGAGTACTGGGAGAACTGCCTGGCCCCGCACTGGTGGCCGCGCGCCCGCTCGGTGCTGGAGGCCGACATCGTGCACCGTGCCCGGACCCTGGCCCAGCACGGCGTGGGCGTGCTGCTGAGCGAGCTGGACCAGCGGCTGCGCTGGGGGGACGGGGTGCTGACGATCGACCGCGGCTGGGGCCGCGGGCGGGACGTCGCCGGCCGGGACATCCGGGTCGACCGGCGCGGCCTGGTCTTCACCCCGAGCTGCTTCATCCGCTCGGCCAACACCTTCATCAGCGACCAGTACCCGCCCGCCATCGCCTACCCCGCCCGCGGCCAGGGCTCGATGGCAGGCGCGCTGGACCGGCCGAGCACCTCGCGCGCGCTGGAGCAGCTGCTCGGCGCGCCCAAGGCCCGCCTGCTCGCCCTGCTGCACGAGCCCGTCTCCACCACCGAGTTGGCGCTGCGACTGGGCGTCACCCCGGGCGCGGTCAGCCAGCACCTGGCGGTGCTGCTGGCCACCCGGCTGGTCAGCCGGGCCCGGCACGGCCGCTCGGTGCTCTACCTGCGCACCGCGCTGGGCGACGAACTGGCCGGCTGACCGGTCCACCGGACACGGCCTAGCCCAGCCAGCCCGGCCGGACCAGCCCGCTCTCATAGGCCAGCACCACCAGCTGCGCCCGGTCGCGCACCCCCGACTTGACCATCGCCCGGCTCACATGGGTCTTGGCGGTGAGCGGGCTGACCACCAGGCGGCGGGCGATCTCGTCGTTGGAGAGCCCCATCCCGACCAGCGTCAGCACCTCCCGCTCGCGCTCCGTCAGCAGCGCGAGCCCGGGTGCGCCCGGCCGCCCGGGTGCCTTGGAGCGGGCCGCGAACTCGCCGATCAGCCGGCGGGTCACCCCGGGCGAGAGCAGCGCGTCGCCGCCCGCCACCACCCGCACCGCGCGCAGCAGATCGGCCGGCTCGGTGTCCTTGACCAGGAACCCGGCCGCCCCGCCGCGCAGCGCCTCGAAGACGTACTCGTCCAGCTCGAAGGTGGTCAGCACCACCACCCTGACCCCGGCCAGGTCGGGCCTGGCGCAGATCTGCCGGGTGGCCTCCAGCCCGTCCAGGCCGGGCATCCGGATGTCCATCAGCACCACGTCGGGGCGCAGTTCGGCGGCCAGCGCCACCGCCGCCGCGCCGTCGTCCGCCTCGCCCACCACCTCGATGTCGCCCTGCGCGTCCAGCAGCGCCCGAAAGCCCGCCCGGACCAGCACCTGGTCGTCCGCCAGCAGCACCCGAATCATCGCGCCTCCCGCGCACTCGTTGCGGCCGAGCCCTCGCCGCGCGTCGGGAGCAGGGCCCGCACCCGGAACCCGCCCTCGCGCGGCCCCGCCGTGAGCGTGCCACCGAGGGCGGCGGCCCGCTCGCGCATCCCGGCCAGCCCGCTGCCGCCGCCGGCCGGCTCCCCGGCCTCGGGCGCGGCGGCCGGGCCCGGGTCGTCCACCTGCACGGTCAGCGCGTCGGGCTCGCTCCAGTCCAGCAGCACCTCGGCCCGGCGCGCGGCCGAGTGCCGGATCACGTTGGTCAGCGCCTCCTGGACGACCCGGAAGGCGGCCAGCCCCACCCCGGCGGGCAGCTCCCGGGGCCCGCCCACCGTGCGCACGGTGACGGTCAGCCCGGCGTGCGCGGCCTGCTCGGTCAGCTCGGTCAGCCGGTCCAGGCCCGGGGCCGGTCGGCGCGGCGCCGCGTCGCCGGGCCCGCGCAGCGTGCCGAGCACCTGGCGGACCTCGCCCAGCGCCTCCTTGCTGGCCGCCTTGATGGTGACCAGCGCGGCCCTGGCCTGCTCGGGCCGGTCGTCGATCAGCTCCAGCGCCACCCCGGCCTGGAGATGGATCAGCGAAATGCTGTGCGCCAGGATGTCGTGCAGCTCGCGGGCCATCCGCAGGCGTTCCTCGTCCGCCCGGCGCCGGGCAGCGGCCTGCCGGGCGGCGTGGCGCGCGGCGGCCTGCTCGTGGCGGATCCGCAGCAGCTCGGCGACGGCGGCCAGCAGCAGCGCGACCAGGCCGAGCCCGAACTCCGGCCAGCCGCCGCCCCCGGCGCCCGCCCCGCGCAGCCAGCCGTGCGGCACCGCGAAGGCGAGCAGCAGGTGGCCGCCGTAGAGGGCGAGCAGGCTCAGCACGGCCGCCCGCCGGTGCCCGCTCCACACCGCCACGCAGTAGGCGACCACGAAGCTGGCGAAGACCGGACCGTAGGGGTAGCCGGCCGCCAGGTAGACCAGCGTCACCGCGGCGGTGCCGGCCACCACCGCCACCGGCCGCCGCCGGCGCAGCACCAGCAGCACCGGGCCGGCCACCAGCAGCAGGTAGCCGAACGCATCCAGCGGCACCCGCCCGGAGGCCTGGTGCCGCCACTCGCCGGCGGTGCCCACCAGCTGGAGCAGGGCGACCAGCGCCGAGGACCGGACCGGCAGACCGCCGCCCGGGCCACCGCCGGGGCCGCGGGCCCACGGCGGTCCGCCGGAGAGCCCCCCGAAGAGGCCCCGGGTACCGCGCTCGCTGCTGCCGGTAGGGCTCATGCCGGAAGGCTAGGCGAGGCGGGCCCCGGCGCACGTCAGCCGACCGGGGTGGTCACCCGTACTCCCCCGGGAGTACGCGGCGGGCACTGCCTACCGCGCGGCCATCGCGGCCAGCCGCCGGGCGGCCCGGTACTGCCGCAGGATCTGGGCGAAGGTGGTGTGTCCCTGGGTGGTCTGGGCGAACGCCCCCCAGGCCGGCTTGATCGTGCAGACCGCCAGGTGGAACAGGTGCGGCCGGCGCTCGAAGGCCGCCAGCATCACCTTGCCGGCCCGCATCTCCACGCCCAGGCCCGCCTTGACCGCGAAGGCGTAGTTCAGGGCCTGGCGGCGCACCTCGCCGGGGCCGTCGGCCTCGGCCACCTGGACGGCCCACTCCCCGGCCAGCCGGCCCGAGCGCAGCGCGTACGAGATGCCCTCGCGGGTCCACGGCTCCAGCAGCCCGGCCGCGTCGCCGGCCACCAGCACCCGGCCGCGGGAGAGCGGCGAGTCCTCGGCCCGGCAGCGGGTCAGGTGGCCGGACTCGACGGCCGGGGTGAAGCCGGCCAGGCCGAGCCGGCGGATGTAGTCCGCCAGGTACTGCTTGGTCAGTTCGCCGTCGCCGCGTGCCGAGATCACCCCGACGGTCAGCGTGCCGGAGTCGGTCTTCGGGAAGACCCAGCCGTAACTGCCGGGCAGCGGGCCCCAGTCCAGGTGGATCCGGCCCTCCCAGGCCCGCACCACCCGCTCGGGCACCGGGATCTCGGCCTCCAGCCCCAGGTCGATCTGGTCGAAGGTCACCCCGACGTGCCGCCCGATCCGGCTGGCGCTGCCGTCCGCACCGACCACCGCGCGCGCCTGCACCGCGCGCCCGTCGGCCAGGGTCACGGCCACCGTGCGGCGGTCCGCACCGCCCTGCTGCTCCACGCCGGTGACGGTCACCCCGGTCACCAGCACCGCGCCGGACTGCTGGGCCGACTCGACCAGGCGCAGGTCGAACTCGCTCCGGTTGACCAGGCCGAAGAGCATCCGCCGGGAGCGGCGGGTGCGGGTGAACCGGCCGTTCAGCGCGAAGGTGACGGCATGCACCCGGTCCTGGAGCGGCAGCTTGAAGTCGGGCGGCAGGCTGTCCCGGGACGGCCCGATGATGCCGCCGCCGCAGGTCTTGTAGCGCGGGTGCTCGGCCTTGTCCAGCAGCAGCACCCGGCGGCCCTGCGCGGCGGCGGCCTGCGCCGCCGAGGCGCCGGCCGGGCCGGCCCCGACCACGACGACGTCCCAGACGCCGTCGAGCGGGTCGGGGGCGGTGTTCTCGGCTTCGGGGTCGGCTTCGGGTTCAGCCGCCACCGGCTCGGCCCGGGCGTCGGGTTCGACGGTCGTCAGGTCGCTGGGCAGGCTCGATTCGGGCGCGGTACCGGAGTCTCTCACGTCGAGTCATCCTATGCGGCGCGGCCCGGCGCACCGCCCTCGCCACCAGCGACAGCCCGGCGCGGCATCGCCGCCCGGGGCTGCGCCTATGCTCGATCGCGCACTGAGCACCGGCATCCGACCGGTGCTCCAGCCGACCGACCAGCCCCACCGACCAGCCCGACCACGAGCCCGTCCGACCGACAGACCGACCAGCCTGTCCGACCCGCAGACCGACCGACAGACCGACCAGCCGACGCTTCCGGAGCCCGTTATGACCCAGCCCTCGTCCGATCTCGCCACCGCCGTCCGCGCCCTGATGCCCCGTGCCCACGACGAGCTGGCCGAGCTGGTGGCCTTCCCCTCGATCGCCGACCCCGAGCTCGGGCTGGAGCAGGAGTGCCAGGCGGCCGCCCACTGGGTGGCCGAGGCGCTGCGCGCCGAGGGCCTGACCGGCGTCCGGCTGATCGACACCCCCGACGGCACGCAGTCCGTGTACGGCGAGCTGACCGGGGTGCCCGGCGCGCCGACCGTGCTGCTCTACTCGCACTACGACGTGCAGCCGTCGCTGGACGAGAACGCCTGGACCACCCCGCCGTTCCAGCTCACCGAGCGCGACGGCCGCTGGTACGGACGCGGCGCGGCGGACTGCAAGGGCAACATCCTGATGCACCTGACGGCCCTTCGGGCGCTGCGCGCCAGCGGCGGCCCGCAGCTGCCGGTCAACCTGAAGGTGATCGTGGAGGGCTCCGAGGAGCAGGGCACCGGCGGGATGGAGCAGTACGCGCTGGCCCACCCCGATCTGCTCACCGCGGACGCGATCGTGATCGGCGACGTGGGCAACTTCGCGGCCGGTCTGCCGACCGCCACCGCCTCGCTGCGCGGGATCACCGAGGTGTCGGTGGAGGTCCGCACGCTGGCCGGCAACCTGCACTCGGGCGCCTTCGGCGGCGCCGCCCCCGACGCGCTGGCCGCGCTGCTGAAGATCCTCGCCTCGCTCTACGACGAGCACGGCGCCACCGCGATCGACGGGCTGCCCGCCGACCAGAGCTGGCCCGGCGTCAGCTACCCGGAGGACCGCTTCCGCGCCGACGCCCAGGTCCTGGAGGGCGTGCAGCTGGTCGGCACCGGCGACGTCGCCGACCGGCTCTGGGCCCGCCCGGCCGTCACCGTGGTCGGCATCGACGTGCCTTCGGTGATCGGCTCGACCTCCTCGGTGCAGGCCGCGGCGAAGGCCAAGGTCAGCCTGCGGGTGCCGCCCGGCATGTCGACCGGGACGGCGCAGGACGCCCTGGTCGCCCACCTGGAGCAGGCCGCCCCGTGGCAGGTCCAGCTCACCGTCACCCGGCTGCACAGCGGTTCCCCGTTCCTCGCCGAGACCTCGGGCCCGGCCTACGAGGCGCTGGGCGAGGCGATGCGGGAGGCGTACGGGGTGGACATGGTGGTGGCCGGCGAGGGCGGCTCGATCCCGCTCTGCAACACGCTGCGCACGCTCTACCCGCAGGCGGAGATCGTGCTGATCGGCGTGGAGGAGCCGACCACCCAGATCCACGCGGTCAACGAGAGCCTGGACCCGCAGGAGCTGGAGCGGATGGCGCTCTCCGAGGCCCTGTTCCTGCAGCGCTACGCGCAGGCCTGGCAGGGCTGACCGGCCCTCACCCCGCCCCGGCGGCCGCCGGGCCCGCAGCCGGGGCGGGGTCGCCGGCCAGGCCCAGGCGCTGGGCCGCGCCGAGAGCGGCCGCGGCGGCCAGGACGCCCGCGCCGGCGCCGAAGCAGAGGTCGGCGATCAGATCGGGCCGGCCGCCCGGGCCGCGCACCCGACGCGCGTGGCGCACCCGGTGCGCCGCCCCGACCACCCCGGCGACGGCGACCAGCGCGCGGCGCCGGGCCGACCCGGCGGTCGCGGCGGGCGTGACGGTCGTGGCAGTCACGGCGGGCGCGGCCGCCACGGCGGCCGGAGCCGTCTCCGCCGGGCGCAGCTCGCGGGCCAGGTAACCGCCCAGGGCCGCCAGCGCGAGCGCCGAACCGCCGTACTGGGCCACCGTGCAGAGCGGCACCCCGGCCACCCGCCGCTCCAGCACCGGGAGCAGCCGCACCCCCGCCCGGCCCGGGTGGGTGAAGGCGTCCCAGCCGACGTGGCTGGCCGCGCCCAGCGCGGCCGAGAGCGCGAACCACCCCGCCCGGCCACGGACCCCGCCCGCCGCCGGGCGCCACGCGGTGGCGGCATCGGCGGTCCGGGCCCAGGGCGGCGGCAGCAGGTCGAGCAGCGGTCGGCGCAGCACCGCGTGCCAACCGCCCACCAGACCGGCCGCGAGCGCGACGTCGAGGGTGGGCACCGCCCACCAACGGTGCGTCAGCCCGCCCGCCGCGTAGAGCCCGGGGCGCACGGAGGCGGCGAAGAACGGCAGGTCCGGCGCCATCGACCCGGCCACCAGCGCCGAGGCGACCAGCGGGCCGCGGGCGCGCAGCCCGCGCAGCAGCGGAAGCACGGCGGCGGGGTGGCTGAAGGTGAACGGCATGCCCCCATCCTGCCGCCACCGCGCGCCGCCGGCCCGCCCGGGTCCGGGGCCCTACCCCTGCGCCGCCGGCCGGCCCGCCTCCAGGTAGCGCGGGGCACCGACCCCGCGTGCCTCCAGGGCCACCGCGAGGCGGCGGTAGCGGCCCGCCGAGAGCAGTTCGCGCGACTCCCCCAGGGTCACGAAGCGCCAGTCCCGCAGCTCGTCCGGCGGCAGCCGCAGCGCCGCCCGCTGGCCGGCCGTCAGGTGTCCGCCGTCGTAGACCAGGCGCATCCCGCCGCGGCGCACCCCGGAGCGCGGCTCCCAGTCGACGGCCAGCAGGCGCAGCGCCTCCGGGGCCAGGTTCAGGCCCAGCTCCTCGGCCGCCTCCCGGACGGCCGCCAGGGTCGGCGCCTCGCCGCGTTCGACCACGCCGCCGGGAAACTCCCAGTCCGGCTTGTAGACCGGGTCGACCAGCAGCACCCGGTCGTCCTCGTCGAAGAAGAGCACGGCCGCGGCCACGGTGTCGTCCGCCGAGTCCGCGGCCCGCACGATCGGGCAGTGCCCGGCGCCCTCCTTGACCAGGGCGGCCAGCGTGCGGGCGACCTGGAGGGGCGTCAGCCCGCCGGTCTCCAGCACCCGGGCGTCGCGGTGCAGCCAGGACTGCGCCCGCTGGTAGGCGGGCAGCTTGGCGAAGCGCCAGCGGCGGCACTGCTCGCTCGCCTCGGGGTCGCCGGGATACTCCTCGCTGTGCGCTATCCGCTCGCGCAGGATCGTTTCCTCAGCGTGCAGCACGAAGTGGTGCACGGTCAGGCCGCGGGCCGCCAGCGCGCCGAAGATCTCGTCCCGGTAGTCCTCGCGCAGCAGCGTCATCGGCACCACCAGGGTGCCCGGCACCTCGGCCAGCACGGCCGCCGCCACCTCCGGGACCAGCCGGCGCCAGGCCGGCAGGTCCTGGAAGTCCCTGACCTCGGCCAGCCGGTGGGCCGGCAGGATCCGGCGCAGCGCGTCGCCGACCTGCTCCGGATCGAAGAGCGTACTGCCGGGCAGCAGCTCGACCAGCTCGCGACAGGCGCTGCTCTTGCCCGCGCCGAATGTCCCGTTGACCCAGATGATCACGATTCCCCCTGACCTAGGGCTTGTCCGACCCTGGGGCGAACCCGGCAGCGTCCGCGCCGGACGGTGCCGGCCGCCCCCGCACGGGGGCGGCCGGCTCGCCGACGCACCCCGACGCACCGAGCGCCCCGGCACCATCCGAGGTGGTACCCCCCGGGCCCGACCCCTCATTCCTCAAGATCTGACGTCACGTCACTTCGCACCCGCTTGATCCCGCGCACACACCGCGGCGGCGTACCCCCGCCCCCGCGCACAGGCGCCGCGCGCGCCGTGCGACCCTCCCGGCACGCCCCCGTCAGGTCCGAGCCGACCACCGCCCGGTGGCGGCCCCGACCCTCCGCCCCCACCTGCTGGACTGCCGTACCGGGCCCCGCGGTTCCCGTCCCCCGCTTTCTGGACACCGCCGCCCACCGGGCCCGAGAATCGACCTCATGAGCGCTCTCGAGCCCTGCACCGGCGCGGTCTCCGCCGACGCCTCGGCCCGCCCCTCGGAGGCCGACCGCGAGCACGCCCTCGGGCTGCTGCGCGAGGGCGCGGGGCAGGGCCGACTGTCCCACGACACCTTCATGCGCCGGATGGAGCTGGTGCTGACCGCGCGCAGCTCGGCCGAGCTGGACGCGGTGCTCGCCGACCTGCGTGCCGACGGGCGCCTGGCCCAGCTGGCGCTGCGCACCGTGGGGCGCCTGTCGGCGTTCACCGTGCGGCTGCGCGAGGCCTGGCGGACCGAGCGGCTGCCCGGCCTGACACTGCCCCAGCAGGGTCAGCCGGCCGTCCGGATCGGCCGCGCACCCGGTTGCGGCCTGCGGCTGAGCGACCACTCGGTCTCCCGTCAGCACGCCGAGCTGCGCCTGGGTGCGGACGGCTGGGTGCTGTACGACCTCGGCTCGACCAACGGCACCCTGGTCAACGGCCACCGGGTGACCGGCGGGGTGCGGGTCAAGCCGGGCGACCAGGTGGCGTTCGGCAGCCTGGCGTTCCGCCTCGCGACCACCTGACGCCCCGCCCCGGACAGGCCCTGACGGCCGGTCAGCCCTCCAGCAGCTTCTTCTTCAGCACCTTGCCCATCGCGTTCCGCGGCAGCTCCTGGACCAGCACGACCCGGCGCGGGCGCTTGTGCGCCGACAGCCGGGTGGCGACGAACTCGGTGAGCTGGTCGCCCGTCACCGGCCCCGCCGGGATCACGAACGCCACCACCGCCTGCCCGAGGTCGGGATCGGGTGTGCCGACCACGGCCGCGTCCGCCACGGCGGGGTGGTCGCGCAGCGCGGCCTCCACCTCGCCGGCGCCGATCTTGAAGCCGCCGCTCTTGATCAGGTCCACCGAGGCCCGGCCGACGATCCGGTGGAAGCCGTCGGGGCCGACGGTGGCCACGTCGCCGGTGCGGAACCAGCCGTCGGCGGTGCGCACCTCGGCCTCGGCGTCCGGGCGGTTCAGGTAGCCGTCGAACAGCACCGGGCCGCTGACCTCCAGGTCGCCCACGCTCTCGCCGTCGGCGGGCACCGGTCGTCCGTCCTCGCCGACCAGCCGGGTGGCCACACCGGTCAGCGGCAGCCCGACGCTGCCGGGGCGGCGCTCGCCGCCGGCCCGGGTGCTCAGCGTGATCAGCGTCTCGGTCATGCCGTAGCGCTCGACCGGCTGGTGGCCGGTGAGCGCGGCCAGCCGGTCGAAGACCGGCACCGGCAGCGGGGCGCTGCCCGAGACCAGCAGCCGGGCACCGCTCAGCGCCCGGGCCGCGGCCTCGTCGGCGGCCACCCGGGACCAGACCGTGGGCACCCCGAAGTAGAGCGTGCCGCCCGCCTCGGCGTACGCCGCCGGAGTCGGGCGCCCGGTGTGCACCAGGCGGCAGCCGGTGCGCAGCGCGCCGAGCACGCCGAGCACCAGGCCGTGCACGTGGAACAGCGGCAGGCCGTGCACCAGGGTGTCCTCGGCGGTCCAGGCCCAGGCCTCGGCCAGCGCGTCCAGGTCGGCGGCCACCGCCCGCCGGGAGAGGATCGCGCCCTTCGGCGGCCCGGTGGTCCCGGAGGTGTAGAGCACGAAGGCCGGGCCCGTGGGCTCGGCCTCGCCGCGGCCGAAGTCGTGCCGCTCGGCGAGGTCGACCGGGAGCGCCTCGATGCCGTCCTCGGCCGCCACCTCGCGGATCGCCGCCCCCGCACCGGCGATCAGCTCGGCACCGCTGTCGCGCAGGATGTGCGAACGCTCCATCGGCCCGGCGTCCGGCGGCACCGGGACCACCGGCACGCCCGCCAGCAGACCGCCCACCACCGCCGTCACCGTCTCCGCCGAGGGCCGGGCCAGCACGGCCAGCGCCCGGGCGCCCGCGGCCCGGGCGGCCACCGCCCCGGCGGCCCCCAGCAGTCCTTCGCGGGAGAGCTCCCGGCCGTCGATCCGCAGCGCGTCGGCCGAATCCCCGCGCCCGTCCTGAAGTGCCGTCAAGAGAGTCACGTCGGCACTCTACGGTCCTGTCGGACGCCACAGGGCGTGATCCACACCACTGGGTGGATCACGCCCTGTGCCGGCACCGGTGCCGGATCGGCCCGGGCCCCTCGGGGGCCGCAGGCTCCCGCGTACTCAGCCCTTGCGGGCCTTGACCTCGCCGGTCAGCTGCGGCAGCACGTCGAACAGGTCGCCGACCACGCCGTAGTCGACCAGCTCGAAGATCGGCGCCTCGGCGTCCTTGTTGATCGCCACGATGGTCTTCGAGGTCTGCATGCCGGCGCGGTGCTGGATCGCGCCGGAGATGCCCGCCGCGACGTACAGCTGCGGGGAGACCTGCTTGCCGGTCTGGCCGACCTGGTTGCTGTGCGGGTACCAGCCGGCGTCCACGGCGGCGCGCGAGGCACCGACGGCCGCGCCGAGCGCGTCCGCGAGCTCCTCGACCACTCCGAAGCCCTCGGCGGCACCGACACCACGGCCGCCGGAGACCACGATCGCGGCCTCGGTCAGCTCGGGGCGGCCCGAGGAGACCCGCGGGGTGCGCGAGGTGACCTTGGCGGCCTTGCCGGTGAACTCGACGGTGACGTTCTCGACCGCACCTGCGGCCGGGGCGGCCTCGGGGCCGACGGCGTTCGGCTTCACGGTGATGACCGGGGTGCCACGGGTGATCTTCGACTTGACCTGGAAGGAGGCCGCGAAGACGGACTGGGTGGCGACCGGGCCGTCGGCCCCGGCCTCCAGGTCGACGGCGTCGGTGATGACACCCGACTCCAGGCGCAGCGCGACGCGGGCCGCGATCTCCTTGCCCTCACCGGAGGAGGTCACCAGGACGGCGGCGGCACCGGAGGCCTTGGCGATCTGGGTGAGCGCGTCGACCTTCGGGACGACCAGGTAGTCGGCGAACTCGGCGGCGTCGGCGACGTACACCTTCGCGGCACCGAACTCGGCGGCCTTGGCGGCGATGTCGGCGGCAGCGGCGCCGGCACCGAGGACGACCGCGGAGGGCTCGCCGATGCGGCGGGCCAGGGTGAGCAGCTCCAGGGCGGGCTTGCGGACGGCGCCGTCGGCGTGGTCCACGAGGACCAGGATCTCAGCCATGATTCTTTATCTCCTGATGGAACGTGGGTCCGGACGGCGGGATCAGATGAACTTCTGCGCGGCGAGGAAGCCGGCGAGCTGCTTGCCGCCCTCGCCCTCGTCCTTGACGATCGTCCCGGCGGTACGGGCCGGACGCTCGGTGACGGTCTCGACCGCGGTCCAGGCGCCGGCCAGGCCGACCTCGTCCGCATCGATGCCCAGGTCGTCCAGGTCCAGGTCCTCGACCGGCTTCTTCTTGGCGGCCATGATGCCCTTGAAGGACGGGTAGCGGGCCTCGCCCGACTGGTCGGTGACCGAGACGACGGCCGGCAGCGCGGCCTCGACCAGCTCGGTGGCGGCGTCGCCGTCGCGGCGGCCCTTGACGGTGCCGCCCTCGACCGAGACCTCGGACAGCAGGGTCACCTGCGGCAGGCCCAGGCGCTCGGCGAGCAGCGCGGGCAGCACGCCCATGGTGCCGTCGGTCGAGGCCATGCCGCAGATCACCAGGTCGTAGCCGGTCTTCTCGAGCGCCTTGGCGACGATCGCGGAGGTGGCGATCACGTCCGAGCCGTGGATGTCGTCGTCGTTGACGTGGACACCCTTGTCGGCCCCCATGGACAGGGCCTTCTTCAGCGCGTCCCGGGCGTCGTCGCCGCCGACGGTCAGCACGGTCACCTCGGCGTCGTCACCGGCCGCCTCCTTGATCCGCAGCGCCTGCTCGACGCCGTACTCGTCGAGCTCCGACAGGAGGCCGTCCACGGCGTCCCGGTCGGTGGTGGTGTCGTCCGCGAAGCGACGGTCACCGGTCGCGTCGGGCACGTACTTCACACAGACAACGATCCTCAAGCTCACGGCCTGTCTCCTGTACTGGTCTTGTCCGGCGGCTGCGGCGGTGCAACGGACGGGTGCGCACTGGGCGGCACCCGCTACGGACAGCGCATTCCTGCTGCCCCGACCGGCACTTCCGGCAGCATACTCGGCAGCATCCCGCTCTGGTTACTCGTCAGTATCTAAATACCGGTCGCCCACATCTTGCCGCAATGTCAGGGCGTTATCCCCCCTGATCATTGTGACGAAGCTCTCGACCTGGACAGTACGCGCCCCACCGGTCCCCGCGGGCGCGAACTGCCCAGCTCAACGGGGGCGACTCGGCACGATCGCCGGGCCCGGCCCGAGGCCCGGCCCGGGGTCCTGTCCGGGGCCTGTCCGGGCCGTCACAGCGCCCGGCCGAGCGCGGCGATCACGTCCGCCCGGCGCGGCTGGCCGGCGGCGCGCCGCACCACCCGACCGGCGGCGTCCAGCACCAGCACGGTGGGGGTGCGCCGGATCTCCAGCCGGCGCACCAGCTCCAGGTTCTGCTCGGCGTCGATCTCCACGTGCGCCACGCCGGCCACCAGCCCGGCGACCTCGGCGAGCACCCGGCGGGTGGCCCGGCAGGGCTGGCAGAAGGCGGTGGAGAACTGCACCAGGGTCGCCCGCTCCCCCAGCGTCACGCCCTCGCCCAGGTCGGCGGCGGACAGCAGCACGGTCTCGTCCCTCCCGCACGCCGCCGTGGCGCGCATCAGCAGTCCCGTCACGCGCCCCAGTGTGCGCCACCGCGCTCCGGGCGCCACGGCCGCCACCGCGCCGCACCGTCCTGCGGCACGGCGCGCCGGGATGTTCGACTGCTACCGACCGCGGCGCCGCGGAGTTCCCGGCCACGCCGATCAGTGATGTGATGACAATCTCCCGCCCGCCGGGCACGCCCAGATGACAGAAGGCACCCCTTCGGGGGACCATCATCACCAGAATCACCCGTGTCAGCCGCGGCGTGCCGCGCCTCGGAGGCCCGGTCCACGCGGTCGGACCCGGGTGCCGTCGCACCGGGCCAGGGCCCGTAAGCAGAAGTAGGGCTGACCGTGGCAGAGTTCGTCTACCCGCCAGTGATCCGCACGGCACTGACCGTCTTCAAGGCGCTCGATTGCCGGATCAGCATCGCGGGTGCCGAGCACGTCCCGGCGACCGGGGGCGCGGTGCTGGTGAGCAATCACATCAGCTACCTGGACTTCCTCTTCGCGGGCCTGGGCGCCTACCGCGGCGGGGACCGCAAGACCCGCTTCATGGCGAAGGACGAGGTCTTCCGGCACCGGATCTCCGGCCCGCTGATGCGCGGCATGAAGCACATCCCGGTCGACCGCACCGACGGCCAGCCCGCCTACGACGCGGCCGTGCGCGCGCTGCGCGCGGGCGAGGTGGTGGGGGTCTTCCCCGAGGCCACCATCAGCCGCTCCTTCATGCTGAAGAAGTTCAAGACCGGAGCGGCCCGGATGGCGGCCGACTCCGGTGCCCCGCTGCTGCCGGTGATCCTCTGGGGCACCCAGCAGCTGTGGACCAAGGGCCGCCCGAAGACGCTGACCAAGCGGCACGTCCCGGTCACCATCATGATTGGCGAACCGATTCACCTGGAGCCCACGGACAAGCCGGTGATGGTGACGCGGCGGCTGCGGGCGGCGATGAGCGAGATGCTCGACCGGGCCCAGCGCGAGTACCCCGCCAAGCCGACCGGCCCGGACGACTCCTGGTGGCTCCCCGCCAGCCTCGGCGGCACCGCGCCGACCCTGGAGGTCGCGGAGGCCGAGGACGAGCAGGAGGCGGCCGCGAAGGCCGCCAAGCGGGCGGCAGCGGGGGCCTGAGCAGCCCTGCCGGTCCGACTGTCGACGGCGCGTCACCCGACCGGGAGGCGCGCCGTCTGACGTCGGCTCGGGCCGAGCGGTGCTCAGCGGTCGGCCGCGAGTGCGGCGGCGAGGCGCCGGTTGGTCTCCCTGTCTCCTTCGAGCGGGAACGGCCGCCGGCTCACCACGCGGTCCGCCGCGAATCAGTCGTGCGCCGGAGTCGGACACAAACGCGAAAAAGCCCCGCACCCGGTCTCCCGGGGCGGGGCTTTCTCTGAATGATTGTTCGGCGGCGTCCTACTCTCCCACAGGGTCCCCCCTGCAGTACCATCGGCGCTGTGAGGCTTAGCTTCCGGGTTCGGAATGTAACCGGGCGTTTCCCTCACGCTATGACCACCGAAACACTATGAAACTGTCGACCGCAACCCGCCCGTTCTTTCCCTGGCGGAGGTCGTTGTTTCAGAACAACACAGTGGACGCGAGCAACTGAGGACAAGCCCTCGGCCTATTAGTACCGGTCAGCTCCACCCCTTACAGGGCTTCCACATCCGGCCTATCAACCCAGTCGTCTACTGGGAGCCTTACCCTCTCAAGGAGGTGGGAGTGCTCATCTCGAAGCAGGCTTCCCGCTTAGATGCTTTCAGCGGTTATCCCTCCCGAACGTAGCCAACCAGCCATGCCCTTGGCAGGACAACTGGCACACCAGAGGTTCGTCCGTCCCGGTCCTCTCGTACTAGGGACAGCCCTTCTCAACACTCCTACGCGCACAGCGGATAGGGACCGAACTGTCTCACGACGTTCTAAACCCAGCTCGCGTACCGCTTTAATGGGCGAACAGCCCAACCCTTGGGACCTACTCCAGCCCCAGGATGCGACGAGCCGACATCGAGGTGCCAAACCATCCCGTCGATATGGACTCTTGGGGAAGATCAGCCTGTTATCCCCGGGGTACCTTTTATCCGTTGAGCGACGGCGCTTCCACAAGCCACCGCCGGATCACTAGTCCCTGCTTTCGCACCTGCTCGACCCGTCGGTCTCACAGTCAAGCTCCCTTGTGCACTTACACTCAACACCTGATTGCCAACCAGGCTGAGGGAACCTTTGGGCGCCTCCGTTACTCTTTAGGAGGCAACCGCCCCAGTTAAACTACCCACCAGACACTGTCCCTGATCCGGATCACGGACCCAGGTTAGACATCCAGCACGACCAGAGTGGTATTTCAACGTCGACTCCACAACAACTGGCGTTGCCGCTTCAAAGTCTCCCACCTATCCTACACAAGCCGAACCGAACACCAATATCAAGCTATAGTAAAGGTCCCGGGGTCTTTCCGTCCTGCTGCGCGAAACGAGCATCTTTACTCGTAATGCAATTTCACCGGGCCTATGGTTGAGACAGTCGAGAAGTCGTTACGCCATTCGTGCAGGTCGGAACTTACCCGACAAGGAATTTCGCTACCTTAGGATGGTTATAGTTACCACCGCCGTTTACTGGCGCTTAAGTTCTCAGCTTTGCCCCGACGAATCAGAGCTAACCGGTCCCCTTAACGTTCCAGCACCGGGCAGGCGTCAGTCCGTATACATCGCCTTACGGCTTCGCACGGACCTGTGTTTTTAGTAAACAGTCGCTTCTCGCTGGTCTCTGCGGCCGGCCCCAGCTCGGGCAGCAAGTGCCTCCACCAGTTCCGGCCCCCCTTCTCCCGAAGTTACGGGGGCATTTTGCCGAGTTCCTTAACCATAGTTCACCCGAACGCCTCGGTATTCTCTACCTGACCACCTGAGTCGGTTTGGGGTACGGGCCGCCATGAAACTCGCTAGAGGCTTTTCTCGACAGCATAGGATCATCCACTTCACCACAATCGGCTCGGCATCAGGTCTCAGCCTTAATGAGTGACGGATTTGCCTATCACTCGGCCTACACCCTTACCCCGGGACAACCACCGCCCGGGCTGGACTACCTTCCTGCGTCACCCCATCGCTCACCTAATACCCTGTTGGATCAGCGGCTCCACCACGTCCCATTGTCCGAAGACTCCGGGCCGGCTTCACGGCTTTAGCATTCAGAGGTTCAGCGTTGGCGCTTCAAAGCGGGTACGGGAATATCAACCCGTTGTCCATCGACTACGCCTGTCGGCCTCGCCTTAGGTCCCGACTTACCCTGGGCAGATCAGCTTGACCCAGGAACCCTTGGTCAATCGGCGCAAGAGTTTCCCACTCTTGTATCGCTACTCATGCCTGCATTCTCACTCGTATACCGTCCACGACTGGATTCCTCCGCCGCTTCACCCGGCACACGACGCTCCCCTACCCATCCACAGCGCCGTTGGGCGTATTCTGTGAATGACACGACTTCGGTGGTGTGCTTGAGCCCCGCTACATTGTCGGCGCGGAATCACTTGACCAGTGAGCTATTACGCACTCTTTCAAGGGTGGCTGCTTCTAAGCCAACCTCCTGGTTGTCTCTGCGACTCCACATCCTTTCCCACTTAGCACACGCTTAGGGACCTTAGTCGGTGTTCTGGGCTGTTTCCCTCTCGACCATGGAGCTTATCCCCCACAGTCTCACTGCCACGCTCTCACTTACCGGCATTCGGAGTTTGGCTAAGGTCAGTAACCCGGTAAGGCCCATCGCCTATCCAGTGCTCTACCTCCGGCAAGAAACACGTGACGCTGCACCTAAATGCATTTCGGGGAGAACCAGCTATCACGGAGTTTGATTGGCCTTTCACCCCTAACCACAGGTCATCCCCCAGGTTTTCAACCCTGGTGGGTTCGGTCCTCCACGCGGTCTTACCCGCGCTTCAACCTGCCCATGGCTAGATCACTCCGCTTCGGGTCTTGGGCATGCAACTCAACCGCCCTATTCGGACTCGCTTTCGCTACGGCTACCCCACACGGGTTAACCTCGCTACACACCGCAAACTCGCAGGCTCATTCTTCAAAAGGCACGCAGTCACGGCTGATCAGCAAGCTGACCAACGACGCTCCCACGGCTTGTAGGCACACGGTTTCAGGTACTATTTCACTCCGCTCCCGCGGTACTTTTCACCATTCCCTCACGGTACTATCCGCTATCGGTCACTAGGGAATATTTAGGCTTAGCGGGTGGTCCCGCCAGATTCACACGGAATTTCTCGGGCTCCGTGCTACTTGGGAGAAGCTCAAGTGAGCCGTACAAGTTTCGTCTACGGGGGTCTTACCCTCTACGCCGGACCTTTCGCATGTCCTTCGACTACCCATACGGTTTCTGACTCACCCGATCGCCGGCAGACGACCGAAGAACTTTCCCACGACCCCGAAGTGGCAACCCCTGCCGGGTCTCACACCACAACGGTTTAGCCTCATCCGGTTTCGCTCGCCACTACTCCCGGAATCACGGTTGTTTTCTCTTCCTGCGGGTACTGAGATGTTTCACTTCCCCGCGTTCCCTCCACATACCCTATGTGTTCAGGTATGGGTGACAGCCCATGACGACTGCCGGGTTTCCCCATTCGGACACCCCCGGATCAAAGCTCGGTTGACAGCTCCCCGGGGCCTATCGCGGCCTCCCACGTCCTTCATCGGTTCCTAGTGCCAAGGCATCCACCGTGCGCCCTTAAAAACTTGGCCACAGATGCTCGCGTCCACTGTGCAGTTCTCAAACAACGACCAGACACCCACCTACACAACCAAGCAAAAACCCGGCGTGTCCGTGGGACCGGCACTGAGACAACGATTACTCGTTCCCTCAGGACCCAACAACGTGCCCGACACACCAGATCACCTGAAACCGTTCCACGCCGAAGCAGTACTAGGAAACAACCAACCCTGTGTGCCGAATAGTCAACGTTCCACCCATGAGCAAGCACTCCAGGACATTCGCCCGAAGCTGCCATGTGCTCCTTAGAAAGGAGGTGATCCAGCCGCACCTTCCGGTACGGCTACCTTGTTACGACTTCGTCCCAATCGCTGGTCCCACCTTCGACGGCTCCCTCCCAAGGGTTAGGCCACCGGCTTCGGGTGTTACCGACTTTCGTGACGTGACGGGCGGTGTGTACAAGGCCCGGGAACGTATTCACCGCAGCATGCTGATCTGCGATTACTAGCAACTCCAACTTCATGGGGTCGAGTTGCAGACCCCAATCCGAACTGAGGCCGGCTTTTTGGGATTCGCTCCACCTCACGGTATCGCAGCCCTTTGTACCGACCATTGTAGCACGTGTGCAGCCCAAGACATAAGGGGCATGATGATTTGACGTCGTCCCCACCTTCCTCCGAGTTGACCCCGGCAGTCTCCTGTGAGTCCCCATCACCCCGAAAGGCATGCTGGCAACACAGAACAAGGGTTGCGCTCGTTGCGGGACTTAACCCAACATCTCACGACACGAGCTGACGACAACCATGCACCACCTGTATACCGACCACAAGGGGGCGACTATCTCTAGCCGTTTCCGGTATATGTCAAGCCTTGGTAAGGTTCTTCGCGTTGCGTCGAATTAAGCCACATGCTCCGCTGCTTGTGCGGGCCCCCGTCAATTCCTTTGAGTTTTAGCCTTGCGGCCGTACTCCCCAGGCGGGGAACTTAATGCGTTAGCTGCGGCACCGACGACGTGGAATGTCGCCAACACCTAGTTCCCAACGTTTACGGCGTGGACTACCAGGGTATCTAATCCTGTTCGCTCCCCACGCTTTCGCTCCTCAGCGTCAGTAATGGCCCAGAGATCCGCCTTCGCCACCGGTGTTCCTCCTGATATCTGCGCATTTCACCGCTACACCAGGAATTCCGATCTCCCCTACCACACTCTAGCCTGCCCGTATCGAATGCAGACCCGGGGTTAAGCCCCGGGCTTTCACATCCGACGCGACAGGCCGCCTACGAGCTCTTTACGCCCAATAATTCCGGACAACGCTCGCACCCTACGTATTACCGCGGCTGCTGGCACGTAGTTAGCCGGTGCTTCTTCTGCAGGTACCGTCACTTGCGCTTCTTCCCTGCTGAAAGAGGTTTACAACCCGAAGGCCGTCATCCCTCACGCGGCGTCGCTGCATCAGGCTTTCGCCCATTGTGCAATATTCCCCACTGCTGCCTCCCGTAGGAGTCTGGGCCGTGTCTCAGTCCCAGTGTGGCCGGTCGCCCTCTCAGGCCGGCTACCCGTCGTCGCCTTGGTAGGCCATTACCCCACCAACAAGCTGATAGGCCGCGGGCTCATCCTGCACCGCCGGAGCTTTCCACCAACCCCCATGCAGAGGAAGGTCGTATCCGGTATTAGACCCCGTTTCCAGGGCTTGTCCCAGAGTGCAGGGCAGATTGCCCACGTGTTACTCACCCGTTCGCCACTGATCCACCCCGAAGGGCTTCACCGTTCGACTTGCATGTGTTAAGCACGCCGCCAGCGTTCGTCCTGAGCCAGGATCAAACTCTCCGTGAATGTTTACCCGTAATCGGGTCGACACCCGCGTTGAGCGGCACGACAACCACCGGAATAGGGTGGCCTCGCGCACTGCGTCCTCGCTAGTGTTTTACTTCAAAAGGAATCTCCAACCCCGATCAAGCGATCGAGGCCGGGGATGTCAACATATCTGGCGTTGACTTTTGGCACGCTGTTGAGTTCTCAAGGAACGGACGCTTCCTTCAAGCCGCTCTCGCAAGCTCTCCGGGCGCTTCGTTCTTTCGTGTTTCGAGCTTATCAGATCAGTTTCACTCCGATTTACCGAAGTTCATCTTCCCGACTTCACTCTGCCGCCCCTCTCGGCGCGACTCCGGAACTGTACGGGCAGCAGCCCGCCACAAGCAAATCGCCTCGTCCGGCATTCTGGGGGCCGACCCGAGGGAGGAATGGCCATGGACATGGTCAAGAGGTTGAGTGCGGCGCTGGGTGCCGAAGCGGTCCCGATCGACGGGGCGGCGACACCGAACCGGAGCAGCCACTGGCAGCTCGTCCTGCCGGACTCGACCGCGCCCTTGGTGGTCGACCTGGTGACCGATCCGGCGACGGCGGTACCGCACAGCGTCGCCGTCCTGCTCCCCGGCGGCGGTCTCAATGTCCGGGCGAGCTACTGCACCGCGCAGGACGGCGGCGGTCTGGCCGGATTCCTCGCCGCCCGCGGCCACCTCGTCCTCGGCATCACGCCCCGCGAGGACGCGCTGACCACGGAGAGCACCGGCCCGCACTGTGCCGAGTGGGGCCTCGCCGCCCACCGCCGCGACGTGCGGCAGGTGCTCGCCGCCGTCGACGAGGCGCTCGGCCTCCCCTACGACCTGCTCGGACACTCGGCCGGCGCCGCCCTGGCGCTGGACACGGCGGCCCAGCCCGACGCCCACCCCCGACGCGTCCTCGTCCTCGACACCACCGGGCCCTACGACCCGGCCACCGAACCCGAGCTCGCCGCCCGCGCCGGCGCGCTCACCGATGCGCTCCAGGAGCAGCTCGCCGCGGGCCACTGGACGGTCGACCCCGGCCTCAAGGGCCTGTTCGCCCGCGCCGCCGCCGACCCCGCGGGTGACAGCCCGCTCCCCCGCCCGGGCCACCCCGGCACGGCCTTCGGCAACCTCGCCCTGCTGCACTACGCGCTGACCCGCACCCACCTGCTGCCGGGACCGGCGAACTGGATCTACCACCGCGGCCACAGCAGCGGCTCCTTCGAGTTCGGCGCCACCGCGGTGCAGGACCGCTTCACCCTGGACCGCACGCCGCTGGCCGTCTGGTCCGAGGCGGTCGGCCGGCTCGGCAGCGGGGAGCAGCCGACCGCCCTGCTGCGCGATCTCGCCGCCGTGTGGGGTGGCCGCGAGGAGGTGTACCGGATCGATTGGGCGGCGATCCGCGCCGAGGTGGTGTGGATCAACACCGAACTCGGGCGCGGCGATCACGACCTCGGCGCACGGCTGATCCGCGCGGGCGGGGCGCGGGTCGACTACCGGGTGGTGCCGGGCTACGGCCACGCGGACGTGGTGTGGGCGCCCGATGCCGAGCGGGACGTCTGGCCGCTGCTGCCCGCGCGCTGAGCCGCGAGCGGCGGTCGGGCAGCACGAAAAGGCCTTCGGCCGGCCGGGACAGTGTCCCGGCCGGCCGAAGGCTGGAGTCGAGCAGCGGGCGGAAGGACTCAGAGGCCCCGGCCCAGCTCCTCCGCTATCGCCGCCGCGAAGGCGTCGATGTCCGCCTCGGTGGTGTCGAAGGCGGTCATCCAGCGCACCTCGCCGGTCTGCTCGTCCCAGAAGTAGAAGCGGTAACGCTTCTGCAGCCGCTCGCTGACCTCGCGCGGCAGGATCGCGAAGACGGCGTTGGCCTGCACCGGGCGGACCAGGGTGACGCCGTCGATCGCGCCGACCGCCGTGGCCAGGCGCTGGGCCATCGCGTTGGCGTGCCCGGCGTTGCGCAGCCAGAGGTCGCCGGTGAGCAGCGCCTCGAACTGCACCGAGACGAAGCGCATCTTCGAGGCGAGCTGCATCGACATCTTGCGCAGGTACTTCAGGTTCCGGACCTTCTCCGGGTTGAGCACCACCACGGCCTCGCCGAGCAGCAGGCCGTTCTTGGTGCCGCCGAAGGAGAGCACGTCCACCCCGGCGTCGGTGGTGAACTCGCGGAAGGGCCGGCCCAGCGAGGCGGCGGCGTTGGCCAGCCGGGAGCCGTCCATGTGGACGAGCATGCCGCGCTCGTGCGCGTGCTCGCAGATCGCCCGGACCTCCTCGGCGGTGTACAGGGTGCCGAGCTCGGTGCTCTGGGTGATGGAGACCGCGAGCGGGGCCGCCCGGTGCTCGTCGTCCCAGCCGTAGGCCTGCCGGTCGATCAGCTCGGGGGTGAGCTTGCCGTCCGGAGTGGGGACGATGTGCAGCTTGATCCCGGCCATCTTCTCCGGGGCGCCGCACTCGTCGACGTTGATGTGCGCGCTCTCGGCGGCGATCACCGCGCCCCAGCGCGGCAGCAGCGCCTGGAGCGCGACCACGTTGGCGCCGGTGCCGTTGAAGACCGGGTAGGCCTCGGTCTGCTCGCCGAAGTGCTTCTTGAAGACCGTCTGCAGGTGCTCGGTGTACTGGTCCTCGCCGTACGCGACCTGGTGGCCGCCGTTGGCGACCGCCAGTGCGGCCAGGATCTCCGGGTGGACACCGGCGTAGTTGTCGCTGGCGAACCCGCGCACGGCGGGGTCGTGGCGGCGGATCGCGTCGGTCCCGGACGGGGTGGTGCTCATCGGGCTGTCAGCCACAGGTGCTGTCCGTTCAGTTCTGCTGCGGGGCGGGCCCAGAGGTCCGCGAGGTTGTCGGCCAGGTCGGCGGTGTCGGTGAAGCCGGCGAACTTCGCCTCCGGCTTCTCGGCCCGCATCTCGGGGCTGACCAGGGCCTTGATCACCAGGATGACAGCCGCGGCGGTCGGCACGCCGTCCTCGGCGGTGGTCTCCTTCTGGAAGGAGTGCGCCATGGCGAGCGTCCAGGCCTCGCTGGCGGCCTTGGCCGCCGCGTAGGCGGCGCCGCCACCGGTGGGCTTGTGCGCGGCGGCGGCCGAGACGATCGCGTACCGGCCGGCCTCGCTGCGAAGCAGCGCGGGCTGGAAGGCGAGCGAGGTGTGCTGCAGGGTGCGGACCACCGTGTTGTGCAGGAAGTCCCAGTCGTCGATCCGGGTGTCGTGGAAGCTCTTGCTGCCGCGCCAGCCGCCGACCAGGTGGAACAGGCCGTCGACGTGGCCGTGCTCGGCCTCCAGGTGGTCGGCCCAGTCGTGCACCTCCTGCGGGTCGAGCAGGTCGATGACCTGGCCGCTGACCCGCGCCCCGGGCACGGATTCGCGCACCTTGGCGAGCGCACCGTCGAGGCGCTGCTGGTCGATGTCCGCGCCGATCACCACGGCGCCGCCGGCCGCGAGCCGGCGCATGGTCGCCTGGCCGGCCGGGCCGCTGGCACCGGCGACCGCGATCACCTTGTCCTGCAGGGCGCTCACGCGGCCACCTCCGTCACGCCGGCACCGGTGATGCCGGTGGTCGCGGCGATCACGCCGCTGAGCTTCTTCGACAGGGCCTCGTAGAACATGCTGAGCGGGAACTCGTCGGGGTGGACGGCGTCGCACAGCGCCTTGTTCAGCGCCTTGCCGTCCAGGTCCAGCGGCAGCGCCTCGGGGCCCTTGGCCCAGGTGGAGGCCGGGTGCGGGGTCAGGTAGCGGGAGACCAGCTCGTAGGCGGCGATCCAGTGGGCGGTCTTGGGGCGGTCGATGCCGGCCCGGTAGAGCGCCTCGATCTCGCCGCAGAGGGCGTTGGTGACCTCGGCGACCCGGTCCCAGTCGATGCTCAGCCGGTTGTCGCGCCAGCGCAGCGCGTCGTGCTTGTGCAGGTAGGCGAAGAGCAGCTGGCCGCCCATGCCGTCGTAGTTGCGGACCCGGCCACCGGTGACGGGGAAGCGGAACATCCGGTCGAAGAGGATCGCGTACTGGACGTCGCGGCCCTGCGGGTAGCCCTCGGCCTCCAGCCGGACGGCCTCCTTGAAGGCGGTCAGGTCGCAGCGCAGCTCCTCCAGCCCGTACATCCAGAACGGGCTGCGCTGCTTGATCATGAAGGGGTCGAACGGCAGGTCGCCGTGGCTGTGGGTGCGGTCGTGCACCAGGTCCCACAGGACGAAGGTCTGCTGCGAGCGGGCCTGGTCGGCGATCAGCTCGGCGGCGTCGGCGGGGATGTCCAGGCCGAGCAGCCGCACGGCCGAGGTGGACACGGCGCGGAACCGGGCGGCCTCGCGGTCGCAGAAGATGCCGCCCCAGGTGAACCGCTCGGGGGCCTTGCGGACGGCCACGGTCTCCGGGAAGAGCACCGCGGAGTTCGTGTCGTAGCCCGCCGTGAAGTCGACGAAGGTGATCGGCACGAACATCGGGTTGTCGAAGCGGGTGCGCTCCAGCTCGGCCAGCCAGTCGGGCCAGACCACCTCGAGGAGGACGGCCTCCAGGTTGCGGTCCGGGTTGCCGTTCTGGGTGTACATCGGGAACACGACCAGGTGCTGCAGGCCGTCCACCCGCTCGGCGGCGGGCTGGAAGGCGAGCAGCGAGTCCAGGAAGTCGGGCTCGCGGTAGCCGGTGTCGGCCCACTTGCGCAGGTCGGCCTGGACGGCCTCCAGGTAGGCCGCGTCGTGCGGGAAGAGCGGTGCCAGCTCCGCGATCGCGTCGAGCACGGTGGCCAGCAGCGGGTCGACGGTCTGCCGCTGGACCGCGGCCAGGTCGATCGAGCCGTCCTTGGACTGCAGCGGGCGCAGCTCCTCGACGGTCTGCTTCAGCCGCTGCCAGGCGGGGTGGTCGGAGAGGGGCGCCGCCGGACGGTCGGCCGCCACCGCGAGCTTCGACGAGAGATTCTGCATCGGGGACCTGCTTCGACAGAAGTTATTGAATCAAGGACACGATAAGGACGAAAGGTTCTCCTGTTCAAGGGGGGTTCGATGAGAGAATCTCCACTCGATGGGGTAGATGCCCGATTTCCTTCCGGTGACGGGCCGCTGAACGCCCAGGCCGGACGCCCGGATTGGCCCGCCGGGGGCGGGCGCCCGACCGGAACGACTCTCTCCGCTCCTGTGACGCGATCGCCAGCGCACAGGTCCAGTCGGCCGTGCCGACCGCCCGGGTCCGACCGTCGGCCCGCCCCGCCGACCTGCCCGGCCCCGCCCCCGGCGCGCGGCTCCACCCAGTGCCACCGGCGCACCTCAGTGCGCCCCTGTGCACGCCCTGCTCCGCACCCGTGGCCGTGGGTGATCGTGGTCGGTACCCCCGTTCCGCTTGGCGCGCGCACGCGGCGGGGACGGAGGGGGAGGCATGTACGGACCGGCTGTGCTCAGCTGGCTGCTGGCGCTGCTGACCGCCGGCACCGGCGGGATCTGTCTGATCCGGCTGCACCTCACCCCCCGCACCGCGCCTGGCGGCGGGCGCGGCTCGGACGCGGTGGAGGCCGCGATGGGCCTGGGCACCGCCGCGATGATCGCGCTCGGCGACCGGCTGCCGGCCGCGCTCTGGGTCGCGCTCTTCGGCCTGCTCTGCGCGGGCTCGCTCGGCGCGGCGGCGGGCCGCGGGGCGGGCGGACGGCGGGCCCACCGACTGCACCACGCGGTCGGCGCGGCGGCGATGGCCTACATGGCACTGGCGATGGGCGGCGCACCGCAGCAGCACGCGGGGATGGTGATGCCGATGGGCCGACCCGCGGTCACCGGGCTGCTGCTGGTCTACTTCGGCTGTTACGCGCTCTGGGCGGGCAGCCGGCTGCTGACGGTGCCGGTCCGGCCGGGCGCCACCGGAACGACGGGGCGGGTGGTGCTCGGCGGCCCGCTGCCCCAGGCCTGCCGGCTCGCGATGGGCGTGGGCATGTTCGCGATGCTGCTGGTGCTCTGAGTACCCGACGAGTGCTCGGCGAGCGCCTGGAGAGTGCTCGGCGAGTGCTCGGCGAGCGCCCGAAATCTTGCTCCGCGCGGGAACCCGGCGGCGTTGCCCGGCGTTCACCAGTACGCCCGCGTGGCGTTGGTCACTGCCGGGGAGCGGCCGTTCCACGCCGTCCACCGAGCGCCTAGATTGAGCCGCAGTGTCCGGTCACACCTTCATCTGGGGGGACCCACTGCCATGACGGCCCTGCTCGGCCTGCTGCTGCTCGGCGTGCTGCTCGCCACCGCCGGGCCACTCCTGCTGACCCGGGCCGGCTGGGCCGAGCGTGAACCGGTGCTCGCGCTGCTGGTGTGGCAGTGCCTGGTGATCGCCGTCCTGCTCTGCTGCCTGCTGAGCCTGCTGCTGGCCGTCTCGGCCGCGCTGCCCGAGGTGCGCACCCTGCTCTTCGCCGGGGCGCCGCGCGGCGTGGAGGCGGCGTACGGACTGGGCGAGGCCGAAGGCTGGGGCCGGTTCTGCGCGGCGCTGCTGGCGCTGGGCGGGCTGCGCACCGCGCTCTCGCTGGCCCGTGAGATCCGCTCGGCGCGCGCCGAGCGCGGCCACCGGCACGCCGAACTCGCGACCCGCGCACCCGAGTTGCCGGCCGCCGCCGGAGATCTTCCGGCCCGCCGCGAGCGCCTGGTAGTGCTGGAGAACGTCCAGCCGCAGGCCTGGTCGCTGCCCGGACCGCAGTCCCGCCTGGTGGTCACCACCGGGGCGCTGAGCCGGCTGACCGACCGGGAGCTGGCGGCGGTGCTGAGCCACGAGCGCAGCCACGTCCGGGCCCGGCACCACTGGCTGGCGCAGTGCGCGCAGGCGCTCGCGGCGGGCTTCCCCGGGGTCGGGGTGTTCAGCGCGTTCCGGGACCAGGTGGGCGAGTTGGTGGAGCTGGCCGCGGACGACCGGGCCGCCCGCCGGCACGGGCGACTGATCACGGCGCACGCGATGGTCGAGATCAATGCGGGGCGCGGCGTCTTCGCGTCCTGCCCCGGCGGCCCGGTCCCCGGTCAGCTGGCCCAGGCGCCGCGCCGGGTGGACCGGCTGCTGGCCGGCCGGCCGCGGCTGCCCGTGCTCACCCGGCTGCGGCTGACCGCGGCGGCACTCGCGGCGCCGGGCAGCGTGCTGCTGCTCGCGGTGCTGCCGGGCCTCAGCGCGCTGCACTGAGGCGCGCCACCGGGGCGGCTTCGTACGGATCGGGAGGTGGCGGAGCAGCGGTCGGCGCGGCTCGGGAGTCAGCCGCAGCTGGGCTGTTGGCGCTTGAGCAGCATCCGCTCCAGCACCTCGCGGTGCAGCGGCCGGGCCGCCTCGTAGCGCTCCTGGCCCAGCGGCGCGAGCCGGACGTAGATGCCGCGCCGGTCCAGGTCGCACATGGTCCGCTCGACCAGGCCGGCCTTCTCCAGGCGGCCGATGAGGCGGGAGAGCGCACTCTGGCTCAGATGGACCTTCTCGGCCAGCTCCTGCACCCGCAGCAGGTCGGCGGCCTCGGCCAGGCGCTCCAGCACCTCGAAGTCGCTCATGCAGAGCCCGAAGTGCTCGCCCAGCTCACGGTCCAGGGCACAGGCTGTCGCCGCATGACGGGCCAGCAGGTCACGCCACTCGGAGACCAGGGCGGCCGTCTCGGCCGGGTCTTGTACTGACACACCCGCATGCTACCACATGCATGAGCACTATATGAGTTCACATTATATTTACTTGCATTGAATGCACATGCATGTACTGTTTGGGCCATGACCTCCGCAGGCCACCGTGCGCCAACAGCCAGCACTGTCCAGACATCTGACCGTCCGTCCGACCAGCTCCAATGGAGCCCCCAGCTCTGGGGCGCCCTGATCGTTCTCTGTGCCGCCCTCTTCCTGGACGCCCTGGACGTCTCGATGGTCGGCGTCGCCCTGCCGTCCATCGGCTCCAGCCTCAAGCTCTCCACGTCGGCACTGCAGTGGGTGGTCTCCGGCTACGTGCTGGGCTACGGCGGTCTGTTGCTGCTCGGCGGCCGGGCCGCCGACCTGCTGGGCCGCCGCCGGGTCTTCCTGATCGCGCTCGCGGTCTTCGCCGCCGCCTCGCTGCTGGGCGGCGTGGTCAGCGACGGCGGGCTGCTGATCGCCGCCCGCTTCCTTAAGGGCGCCAGCGCCGCGTTCACCGCGCCCGCCGCCCTGTCGATCATCACCACCACCTTCCCCGAGGGCCCGGCCCGCAACAAGGCGCTGTCGATCTTCACCACCTGCGGGGCCAGCGGCTACTCGCTCGGCCTGGTGATCAGCGGCCTGCTCACCTCGGTGGGCTGGCGCTGGACCTTCCTGATGCCCGTCCCGGTCGCACTGATCGCGCTGGTGTTCGCGCTGAAGCTGCTGCCCAAGCACCCGCACGAGCGCTCCGAGGGCGGCTACGACGTGGCCGGCGCGATCACCGGCACCGCTTCGCTGCTGCTGCTGGTCTTCACCGTCACCGAGGCCCAGGGGGCCGGCTGGGCGAGCCTGCGCACCATCGGCTCGCTGCTCGCGGTGGTCGTGCTCGGCGCGGCCTTCCTGCTGATCGAGCAGCGCGCCGCGCACCCGCTGGTACGGCTCGGGATCTTCCGCAACGGCAACGTCGCACGGGCCAATGTGGCGGCCTTCGTGCTGATGGGCTCCTACGCGGGCTTCCAGTTCATCGTGGCGCTCTACCTGCAGCGACTGCTCGGCTGGTCGGCTCTGGAGATGGGCTTCGCACTGCTGCCGGCCGGCGCGCTGGTCGCCCTCTCCTCCACCAGGATGGGCGCCATCGTGGACCGCTACGGCACCGGCCGGCTGCTGCCGCTCGGCAGCCTGGCGATGGTGATCGGCTACGCGCTCTTCCTGCGGCTGGACACCCACAGCACCTTCGCCGCCCTGGTGCTGCCGACCATGGTGCTGCTGGGCATCGGCTTCGCGCTCTTCTACCCCTCCGCCAACATCGCCGCCACCAACGGCGTGGCCGACGAGGAGCAGGGGCTGGCCTCCGGCCTGGTCAACACCGCCATGCAGATCGGCAACGCGCTGGTGCTGGCCGTCACCACCGCGGTGATCACCGCGGGCAGCCACGGCGGGACCAGCCCGCAGGCCCAACTGGACGGCTACCGACCGGGATTGCTGCTGGTCACCGGGGTCGCACTGATCAGCCTGGTGGTCACCGCGAGCGGCGCGGTGCTGGACCGCCGACGCACCGTCACCCCGCCCGCCGTGCCGGACTACGATTACGGTCGGGTCAACGCCGAGGCGGGCGCTGGCCGGACGCTGACCGAGAAGGTCTGATCACCAAGACCTGGACATGCGGCGGCTGCCGACCGGTCTCCACCGGTCGGCAGCCTGCTGACCAGCCACCGCGCGCCGAGCCCTCGCCGCGCGGTGGTGCCGGTCTCACCAGTCCCCCGTTCTGGTGAGACCCGCACCTGGGTTTCCGTACCCCGGCCGACGTCCGCCTTCGCCTCGGACGTATGCCTGGGCCGCTCCTGGCCACGTATATTGACCGAGAGCCAACCAAAGTACGGAGCTGACACGATGGCACCTCGCGGGGAATCGGTCAACGAGGAGATGCGGCTGCGCTCCCGGCGACGGCTGATGCGAGCCACCGTGGAACTGGTCGACCAGCACGGATACGCCGCCACCACGCTGGCCGACATCGCCGAGCGGGCCGGGCTCGCCCGCGGCCTGGTGTCGTACTACTTCGACGGCAAACGACTCCTGATGCAGTCGGCCACCCACCGCCTGATGCACCTGGAGCTGGCCGCCGCGCTGGAGGCACTGCCGTCCGGCGCCTCACCGCAGCACCGGCTGGCCACGGCGATCGACGCGGTGCTCCACCTCGCCCTGAACCACCCGCGGGTGATGCGCTCGCACCTGGCGCTGATCCTCGACCCGGACATCGGCGGCTTCGTGCAGGACCCCGAGCAGCAGCAGCTGGGCACCATCCTGCGCGAGGTGCTGGCGGACTGGGGGGCGGGCGATCCGATCGCCGAACACGCCGTCCTGCGCAGCGCGTTGATGGGCGGCTGCATCGGCGTCCTGCTGCCCGGGGCGCAGACCCCGCTGCCGCCGATCCGGGCCGCCCTGTTCGCCCGCTACTCGCTGGCCTGGGAGCTGGGCTGCCCGCCGCAGCCGCAGGCACCCGCGCAGCCGCACTGGCAGCCGCACGAGGCCTCGGAGTAGCGCCCGGCAGGAGCGGCCGAACAGGCCCCGGGGCTTGTCAGACGGACCCTGGTGCCGCGTCAGGCAGCCTTTGCCCGTCAAGGAGCGGCGTCCGGTGCGTGCTGTCGGCGTGCCGGCCGGAAGTCCTCGTACTGGACGTACTTGGGCTTTCGGCCGGTGCGGCGAGAGTGCGTGCCGGGCGTCGCGACGGGGCGAAGGTTGCCTGACGCGGCACTAGTTCTCGGCGAGGATCGAGGCGAGCAGCTCGACCGTCTTCTCGGGGGTGAGACTGTCCACGCACAGCCGCTCCATCACCTGCACGTAGGCGTCGACGTCGTCGCGCTTGTCCAGGTAGAGCGCGCTGGTCAGTTGCTCCAGGTAGACCACGTCGGCCAGGTCCTGTTCAGGAAAGCGCAGGATGCTGAAGGCGCCGCTCTCGCCGGCGTGCGCGCCGAACCGGAACGGCATCACCTGGATCACCACGTTGGGCTGCTCGGCGACGTCGATCAGGTACTGCAGCTGACCGCGCATCACCTTGGGGCCGCCGACCGGACGGCGCAGCGCCGCCTCGTCGATCACGGCCCACAGGCGCGGCCCCTGACCCTCCGTCAGGAGCTTCTGGCGGCGCAGCCGCAGGCCGACCAGGCGCTCGATCTCCTCGTCGCTCAGCACTGGCCGGCTCTGCCCGAAGACCGCCCTGGCGTACTCCTCGGACTGCAGCAGGCCGGGGATGAACTGCACCTCGTAGGTGCGGATGAGCGAGGCGGCCTCCTCCAGGCCCACGTAGGTCTGGAACCAGCCCGGCAGCACGTCGCTGAAACTGTGCCACCAGCCGGACTTGTTGGCCTCCCGGACCAGGCCGAGCAGCGACTCGCGCTCCTCCCCGTCGGTCACCCCGTAGAGGCTCAGCAGATCCGCGACGTCGCGCTCCTTGAAGCTGACCCGACCCAGCTCCATGCGACTGATCTTGGACTCGGAGGCGCGGATGGCGTAGCCCGCGTCCTCGCGCGTGATGTTGCGGCTCTCGCGCAGTCGGCGCAGCTGGGAGCCCAGGAGGATCCGGCGCACCATGGATCCGCCGCCTGGCTGCACTGTGGTCATGCCGTGGGAACCTCCGCGTCGGGAAAACAGCGCACAGTCTGCCATCACTTGGCCGCTCACAGTGCCTGTAGTGGCAGAAGGATCTATCAATTTTGCATCGGCACGTCCATCAGCACGTCCATTGGCACGTTCCGCTGCACGTGCATCCGGTGTCTGCATATGCCAATAGTGCGACTGCACGTGAATCGACTCTTGCATCTGCCGTGAGCGCAGAGCACGATGGTGCACGTGCAGTTGCACGCCCCTGGACATTCCCCGCGGGCTTCGTTGTCGACCGTGCACGCCGGGTCGGGGCGAGGACGAAGCGGCCGAGCGAGTCGGAGGTGACCGGCATGACCCCGCCGGGTCCAGCCGTGTCTGCCCCCTTATGGGAGGAGCTCTTCATGGGCACCGGTGCGGCCCTGGCCGTCGATCCTGACGTCGTGACGTGTACCCTCGCTCCCCGCTATGACGCGGTGAAGACTGCCCGCGACTTCACCAGAACCACTCTGCAGCGCTGGGGACTCGGCGATCTCTTCGACGATGTGGCCCTGGTGGCCTCGGAGTTGGTGACCAACGCACTCCGGCACGCGATCGGCGAGCCCACCGCGGCGAGCCTGCCGGGCGCCAAGGGCTGTCCCGGTGGCCTCTCCGCGATCCCGGCCCAGCCGGGCGCCGGACGCTGCACCGAGGGACAGCCGGCCGAGGGACGGCTGCCGATCCGGATCAGCCTGGTCCACCGGGGTTCCCAACTGGTGTGTGCCGTCAGTGATCCGAGCATCGCCGGACCGGTCACCCGGGAGGCGGACTTCGTCGCCGAGTCGGGGCGCGGGCTGCACCTGGTGGACTCCTTCAGCCACTCCTGGGGCTGGCACCCGCTGGCCTCCGGCTCCGGCAAGGTGGTCTGGGCGGTCTTCCAGGCCGACGGACCGTCAGTCGACCTCGCCAGCGCGATCGCTGACTCCATATCAGCCCCGGCCACGACGGCCGGACGCCACCGCCGCTCCGCCTAGGACCCCGCAGGACGCGCCGACCGGCCGCCCCGGGGTCGAACACCGCCCCGGGGTCCCGCCTGTCCACGACGCCCCGCCGGAACGGATCACCACACCGGCTCCCCCTCGGCACCACTGCGGCCGCACGCCTTCAGCCGTGCGCCAACTCCCCAGCAGCGCAACGCCGAACGCCGTCGCGGCCCCTGCTCCCACGACGGCGCGAACCAGCCTGCCCCACCCGGCCCGATCGGCCACTCAGGCCACCAGGTGGTCGAACTCCCCGTCCTTGGCACCCAGCAGCATCGCCGCTATCTCGTCGCGGGTGTAGATGAGCGCCGGGCCGTCCGGGAAGCGTGAGTTGCGCATCGCGACCGCGCCGTCCGGAAGGGCGGCGAACTCCACGCAGTTCCCCTTGGAGTTGCTGTGCTGACTCTTCTGCCAGACCACGCCATCGAGGTCCGCAGCAGCCATGCCGTTGTACGTGTGGTGCATAGAAATCTCCCAAGAGCCTGGAGTGCTCGTACTGCTCGGCGCCCAACCGATCCGGCCGCCGGCCGCCTCCGGCTCGTACGGGCAGGGCGGATGCCTTACTACTCGTAATGATAACGCTAATGCACGTGCATCGGCATGTGATTTTGCGCGTGCAGCCGCCTGTACGGGAGGTGACCAAACCGCCTCCTGGCGGGCCCATCGGATGTCCCGATCCGGACATATGACAGCAAATCAGCAGACTGACCGTGACCCCGCGTCTGAAGGACGGCCGGAGAGGCTGACCGGTTCGACCATTGACACGGGGGTTCGATTGATCAACTTCGCAGCCGATTCCTCACACTCCGTCACATTGATCGAAGTGGGCTGGCGATTTGTCAGTGATTACCCGGAAATGCCCGCCCGCCGACCGGGCGCACCGGCCAGGCGGCGGCTGCTGATATTCCGGTGGATATGCGACAGACGTGCGGTAACGGCAGCCGAATGCCGGATGGTCCGGCGCATGTCCTACGATCTCCGCCATGAGCACTGCAGCCATCCCGGGCGCGCCACTACCCGTCCGCACGCCAGGCTCCCGCGCGCGGGGGCGCCATCGTCGACCCGAACGGCCTGAGCTGCCGGTCGGCGCCCCGGCCCTCGTGCTCGCCGTCCCGGCCGAGGCGACGCCGCAGGCGGTCGCGGTGGTGGACGAACTGCTCTCGATCCTCCGCGGCGAGCAGCCCGGAATCCTGGCGGCGGCCGGCTGGCTGCCCACCGCGCCGTCCCCGGCGCCCGAGGCCGGCGCCACCGCCTCCGCCGCGGCCGATGCTGACGTCGACTCCGGCGCCGCCGACACCGGCGCGGCGGCCGGCACCGAGGCCGAGGCCGCCGAGCAGGCGGCCGAGGCGAGCCCGGCCCCGGCGGTCCAGCAGGTCGACACGGTCGAGAGCCTGGTCGCCGGCGCACTGGCGGCCGGAATGCCGGCCCCGGTGCTGGTGCCGCTGCTGCCCGGCCCGCACGGCTACCTGACGGAGCTGCACGCCCTGGCCGCGCGGACCGGCGCCCAGGTGACCGACGTGCTCGGCCCCCACCCGCTGCTCGCCGAGGCCGTCCACGTGCGCCTCTCCGAGGCCGGCCTGGCCCGCGCCGACCGCGCGCGGCTGTTCGCGATCGCCACCGCCGCCGACGGCGTGGTGCTCACCACGGTCGGCGGCGAGGACGCCGCGGCGGCGGCCGGGATCACCGGCGTGCTGCTCGCCGCCCGCCTGGCGGTGCCCGTGGTGGCCGCGGCCCTGGACGTGCCCGGCGCGGTGGCCGGTGCCGTCGAGCACCTGCGGGCCACCGGCTCCCAGCGCCCGGCGCTGGCCCCGCTGGTGATCGGCCCCGAGGCCCCCGAGGACCTGCTGCTCGCGGCGTGCGAGGAGACCGGCTGTCCGAGCGCGGCCGCACTCGGCGCCTACCCGACCCTCGGTCAGCTGATCGCCTCGGCCTACCTGGCCGCGCTGCCCGAGCCGGTGGCCGAGCCGCTGCCGACCGAGGAGCTGCTCACCGAGGAGCCCGTCGCCGGCGAGTGACCCCCTGACCAACGGCCCTGCCGGCCCGCTGATGGCCCCGCTCCCGCCCAGGAGCGGGGCCATCGGCATGTCCGGAGCACGGTTCGTCGGCCGGTCGGTCAGGGCGCCCCGGAGGTCCGTTGACGGGCCGATGGCGCACATGTGGTGAATTGGTGACGATTCAGTGTCCAGTCGGGAAGTGGTGGACAGGACCACCCCGCCGACCGATTGGTCGGCGTCGCGAGCTGACGCGATGACAGAAGGGGTAAATCGGACATTCGGTCGATGTCGACCAGTGCGCCGGACCGGGCCGTTCGCCCCGCCGACAGCCGGTCAGGGCGCTCCGGTCCGATCGGCCACCCCCTTGATCACCAAGGCCGAAAACGGACAGCCCATCAGCATCACCAACCCTGAGCCCACGGCACATCCCGTTTCCCGCAGGCACATTGCACGCCCCGGCCGGACCCCTCCCCCGACGCCCTCTCAGGTCCGCCGCCGGGGCGATCTTGAAGGTTCCATGGTGGGCCTGTGACGGCCATCACAGCTGTTTGCGGATTCAACTTATCTCTGTCTAACGTGCTCCCCGTTCGTGGTCACACGGACCCAGCACAGCCGGACGCCGAGTCCTGCCACCGGATGCGCTGGCAGCGCGAAAACGCACCACGGCAGGAGCGGGGGAACCAGGTAAGCCGCCCCGGCACCCGGTCTTCGGACCGAGTGACCGGAGCTAGGGGTGAAGCCGCGCAGCAGCGCGGCCGGGCAACTCCAGTCCGAATCCGACAGCTCACCTCGTAGGCGTAGGAGAGGAACGCGTCTTCATGCTGCCCACCACTGGCACGACCCGTCCGTCCCGCACCGCTCGCCGAGCGATCGCCGCCACCGGCCTGCTCGGTCTCGGCCTCGCCCTGCCGTGCATCACGGCCACCACCGCCTCCGCGGCGCCCGTCTCCACCTGGGACAAGGTCGCCCAGTGCGAGAGCAGCGGCGACTGGAGCATCAACACCGGCAACGGCTACTACGGCGGCCTGCAGTTCAGCGCCTCCACCTGGGCCGCCTACGGCGGCACCCAGTACGCCCCGCAGGCCGACCAGGCCACCAAGGACCAGCAGATCGCCGTCGCCGAGAAGGTCCTCGCCGACCAGGGCCCCGGCGCCTGGCCGGTCTGCTCCGTCCAGGCGGGCCTGACCCAGGGCGGCGCCCCCGCCGCCGTGAACCCCGGCGCCCCCGCCACCAGCGCCCCGGCCCAGCCGAGCGCCCCGGCCCAGAGCGCCCCGCAGTCCTCGCAGTCCTCGCAGAGCGGCAGCCAGGGCCACTGGAACCACCAGTGGAACGGCACCAAGAACTCCGGCGGCCAGACCTACACCGTGGCGCGCGGCGACTGGCTCTCCACCATCGCGCAGAGCCACCACGTGGCCGGCGGCTGGCAGAAGCTGTACGAGCTCAACAAGTCGGTCCTGACCGCCGGTCCTGACACGCTCTACCCGGGCCAGCAGCTGAGCCTGGGCGGCTCGGCCAGCGCCGCCCCGAGCAGCGACAGCGCCCCGGCCGCCAGCACCCCGGCGCCGGCCGTCAACGCCCAGACCACCGCCTCCACCACCGCCGCCACCCCGGCGCCCGCCTCCGGCGCGATGGCCACCGCCGTCGCCTTCGCGGAGTCGAAGGTCGGTCAGGCCTACATCTACGGCGGCACCGGCAACGGTGGCTGGGACTGCTCCGGCCTGACCCAGGCCGCGATGGCCTCGGCGGGCATCTCCATCCCGCGGGTGGCCGCCGACCAGGCCGCCGCCAGCACCCCGGTGTCGATGAACAGCCTGCAGCCGGGCGACCTGCTGTTCTGGTCGAACAACGGCCAGAACTCGGGCGTCTACCACGTCGCCATCTACGTCGGCAACGGCCAGTTCGTCGAGGCCGCCAACCCGAGCGCGGGCGTGAAGTACGAGACCATCGCCAACTACGCCCCGGACTTCGCCGGCCGGGTCTGAACCTGGTGACACAGCGCTGAGCAGCCGCTGGACAGCACCGAGGGCCGCCTCTCCACTCTCCGGGAGGCGGCCCTCGGCCGTGCGGTGAACCGGCGTCACTGCGCCTTCGGCTGCCGGCGCCGGGTGAACCGGAGCAGCGCGACGAAGATCGCCGCGCCGATCAGCGCGCCGATCAGGCTGGCCCCGCGGAACCAGGGCGCGTTCACGTCCATCGTCCGCTGTCCCGCGTGCGCGCCGCTGCCGTCGCCGACCACCACGCCCAGCGTCCACAGCTTCGGCAGCGCGAGGACCAGGGCGACCGCCACCCAGGCCACCCAGGCCACCGAGACCTTCCAGGACCGGCTCCGGCGCAGCCCGAACCAGGCCACCAGGAGCGGCAGCAGGGTGCAGGTGACGCCGGTGAGCAGGCCGAAGAGCAGTCCGCTGGAGAGCCGGCCGTGCACGCTGTCGCCCACCTGCTGGGCCCACCAGCGCGGGATCGTGGCGGCCCACAGGAAGGAGAGGCCGATCAGCGCGGCCAGCGAGCAGCCGCCGAGCAGCAGTCGGCGCCGCCGGTCCGGGTGGACCGACGGCGCCGTGTCGTCGGGTCGCGGTGCGGTGGCTCCCATGCCTCGATGCCGGCACCGGTGGATCTTCGGCGCCCGTCGGGACGGGGCCGACGACTCCCCGCGGCTGCCGCTCGCCGTGGCGGCTACTCCCCGCGGTGCGGCCTGGCCCCGGTGGAGCCGCGCATCACCAGCTCCGGCTGGAACATGTACTCCACCCGCTGGGCCGACTCGCCGCCGACCTCCTCCAGCAGCGCGTCGACGGCTGCGGTGGCCATCGCCTCCACCGGCTGACGGATCGTGGTGAGCGGGGGCTCGGTGAAGGCGATCAGCGGCGAGTCGTCGAAGCCGACCACCGAGACGTCGCCGGGCACGCTCAGCCCGCGCTGGCGCACCGCGCGGATCGCGCCCAGCGCCATCAGATCGCTGCCGCAGATGATCGCGGTGCAGCCGCGGTCGAGCAGCACGCCGGCCGCCGCGTGGCCGCCCTCCACGCTGAACAGCGTGTGGTGCACCAGCTCCTCGATCTCCTGGTCGCCGGCGCCGAGCACCGAGCGCATGGCCGCGGTGAACCCCTCGATCTTGCGCAGCACCGGCACGTAGCGGCGCTGACCGACCGCCAGGCCGATCCGCTCGTGCCCGAGCTCGGCCAGGTGCTGGACCGCCATCCACATCGCCGCCCGGTCGTCGGGCGAGATGAACGGCGCGGCGATCTTCTCGCTGAAGCCGTTGATCAGCACGAACGGGACCTGACGTCCGGTCAGCTTGGCGTACCGGTCGTGGTCGGCGGTCGAATCGGCGTGCAGGCCGGAGACGAAGACGATGCCGGCGACCCCCCGCTCGACCAGCATCTCGACCAGTTCGTCCTCGGTCGATCCGCCCGGCGTCTGGGTGCAGAGCACCGGGGTGTAGCCGTGCCGGCTGAGCTGCTGCTCGATGACCTGGGCCAGCGCGGGGAAGATCGGGTTGCTCAGCTCCGGGGTGATCAGCCCGATCAGGCCCGCGCTGCGCTGGCGCAGCCGGGTCGGCCGTTCGTAGCCGAGCACGTCGAGGGCGGCCAGCACGGTCTGCCGGGTCGCGGCGGAGACGCCCGCCTTGCCGTTGAGGACGCGGCTGACGGTGGCCTCGCTGACCCCCGCCTGCGCCGCGATGTCCGAGAGTCGCGCCGTAGTCACGAGCCCAGAGCCTATTGCAACCATGTCAGACCGCCCACCAGCTGGTGCTGTCGGGCGCGAGCAGTCCCGGCTCGATCCGGTCGGTGGAGCTGAGCAGCAGTCGGCCCTCGGTGGCGAACGGCACCGCCTCGGCGGTGGTGTTGACCAGGCAGACGAAGGAGTCGCGGCGGAAGGCGAGCACGCCCTCGGGGGCCGGCAGCCAGGTCAGCCCGGCGCCCGCGCCGAGCGCCGGGTCGCTGCGGCGGATGGCGAGCGCGCCGCGGTAGAGCTCCAGGGTGGAGGTCGGGTCGCCGGTCTGCGCCTCGACGCTGAGTCCGGCCCACTCGGCGGGCTGCGGCAGCCAGCTGGGGCCGCCCTCGACGGGGCCGAAGCCGTAGGGCGCGGCCTCGCCGGACCACGGGATCGGCACCCGGCAGCCGTCGCGGAAGCCGTCCTGACCGCTGGCGCGGAAGAACGAGGGGTCCTGGCGGACCTCGTCGGGCAGGTCGGTGACGTCCGGCAGGCCGAGTTCCTCGCCCTGGTAGAGGTAGGCCGAGCCCGGCAGCGCGAGCATCAGCAGGGTGGCCGCGCGGGCCCGGCGCAGGCCGAGTCCGCGGTCGCCGCGCTCGCGGATCTGGGTGCCGCCGGGCGGGTTGGCGAAGCGGGTGGCGTGCCGGGTGACGTCGTGGTTGGAGAGCACCCAGGTGGCGGGGGCGCCGACCGGGCGCATCGCGGCCAGCGAGGAGTCGATCACGGCGCGCAGCTCGGTGGCGTCCCAGGCGGTGCCCAGGTACTGGAAGTTGAACGCCTGGTGCAGTTCGTCGGGGCGCACGTAGTTCGCGGTGCGCTCCACGGTGGGGGTCCAGGCCTCGGCCACCGCGATCCGCTCGCCCGGGTACTCGTCGAGGATCCGGCGCCAGGTGCGGTAGATCTCGTGCACGCCGTCCTGGTCGAAGAACGGCATGACGTCGTTGCCGAGCAGCTTGAGCTGGTCGTGGCCGCCGAGGTCGGGCAGGCCGGGAGCCTTGACCAGGCCGTGCGCGACGTCGACCCGGAAGCCGTCGACGCCCATGTCCAGCCAGAAGCGCAGGATCGAGCGGAACTCGTCGGCGACCGCGGGGCTGTCCCAGTTGAAGTCGGGCTGCTCGGGAGCGAACAGGTGCAGGTACCAGTCGCCCGGGGTGCCGTCGGGGTCGGTGGTGCGGGTCCAGGCCGGGCCGCCGAAGATGGACTCCCAGTCGTTGGGCGGCAGTTCGCCGTCCTCGCCCTTGCCGGGGCGGAAGTGGTAGCGCTCGCGCAGCGGCGAGGCGGGGCCCTCGCGCAGCGCCCGCTGGAACCACTCGTGCTGGTCGGAGGAGTGGTTGGGGACCAGGTCCACGATGATCCGCAGGCCCAGTTCGTGGGCGTCGCGGATCAGCGCGTCGGCGTCCAGCAGGGTGCCGAACATCGGGTCCACCGCACGGTAGTCGGCCACGTCGTAGCCGGCGTCGGCCTGCGGGGAGGCGTAGAACGGGGAGAGCCAGACCGCGTCGACGCCGAGGTCGCGCAGGTAGGGCAGCCGGCTGCGGACGCCCGGCAGGTCGCCCATGCCGTCGCCGTTGGCATCGGCGAAACTGCGCGGGTACACCTGGTAGATGACCGCGTCGCGCCACCAGCGACTGGGTTCGCCGGCAGGGGTGGCGACGGCGGACAGCGGCCGGGGGGTGTCGGCCAGGTTCTGGGTCATCAGGCGGATCCCTTGGGAACTAGGTATCGTTTCGCGCACTCACTCGAGTGTGCGATCGACGCACGAGCAACAGGCAGAATACTGGTAGGAGTTGACCGTCCGTCAGGACTTCGCGGCACCCGCGGTCAGCCCGGTGACCAGATTCTTCTGGACCAGGTAGAACAGCGCCGTGACCGGAATCGCGATCAGCACGGCGGTGGCGGCCATCAGGTTCCACTGGCTGTCGTGCTCGCTGACGAAGCTGCTCAGACCCACCGCGAGGGTGTACTTGTCCGAGCTGAGCATGAAGGTGGAGGCGAACGGCACCTCGGCCCAGGCGGTCAGGAAGGAGTAGAAGACGGCGACCGCCAGACCCGGGCGGGCCAGCGGCAGGATCAGCCGCCAGAAGGTGCCGAACGGGCTGAGCCCGTCGACCCGGCCGGCCTCGTCGATCTCCGCGGGGATGGTGTCGAAGTAGCCCTTCAGCAGCCAGGCGCAGTACGGCACCGTGGTGCTGGCGTAGACCAGGATCAGGCCGCCGTAGCTGTCCAGCAGGCCGAGGTTGGCCATGATGTAGTACATCGGCACGATCAGCACGGAGATCGGGAACATCTGGGTCACCAGCAGCGACCACATCAGCGGGCGCAGGCCCGGGAACTTCATCCGCGAGACGGCGTAGCCGGTGCTGGCGGCGATCAGCACGCCGAACAGGGCGGTGCCGCCGGCCACGATCAGCGAGTTGCCGAACCAGGTCAGGAAGTCGGTGTGGTTCAGCACCGTGGTGAAGTTGGCGAAGGTGGCCTTGCCGAGGATCTTCCCGGGGTGCAGGTAGTCCGTCTCGTCCGGGCCGAGCGCGATGTAGAAGATCCACAGCACCGGGAAGACCGCGACCAGCGCGGCCAGGCCCAGGGCCGTGTGCAGCAGGGCGGTGGCACCGGCGCTGCGCTCACCGCGGGCGCGCACCTTGCGGGGCCGCGCCGGGGTGGCGGGCGCGGCCGGGCGGGCCGCGGCGGGCCGGTCGGTGGTGGTGCTCATCGGGTGGCCTTTCCGTTCCTGGGGGTCTGCTGGGCCTGCTCGGCGGGCTGCTCGGGGCGCGGGGCGGTCGGGGATCCCATGGCGGGTCAGATCGCCGTCTGGTCGTTGCGCTTGAGCCAGCGCTGGTAGAAGCCGGTGAAGACGATCAGGATGGAGAGCAGGATGATCCCGTAGGTGGCCGACTGCGCGTAGTCGCGCGGCAGTTGGCCGAAGCCCAGCTGGTAGGCCCAGGTGACCAGGATCTGCGCGTCGGGCGCGTTGGTCTTGCCGAACAGCAGGAAGATGATGGTGAACTGGTTGAAGGTCCAGATCACCCCGAGCAGCACCACGGTGCTGGTGACCGGGCGCAGGCCGGGCAGCGTGACGTAGCGGAACCGCTGCCAGGCGCTCGCGCCGTCCATCTCGGCCGCCTCGTACAGCTCCCCCGGGATCGCCTGGAGGCCGCCGAGCAGCGAGACCATCATGAACGGCACCCCGCACCAGGTGTTGACCAGGATCGCCGCGGCCTTCTGGGCCATCGGGTCCTCCAGCCAGCTGGGCTGCGGCAGGTGCAGCGAGCCGAGCAGCATGTTGACCAGGCCGCCGTCGGCCAGCATCAGCCGCCAGGAGAAGACGGTCACGAAACTCGGCACCGCCCACGGCACGATCAGCAGCAGCCGGTAGAAGGTGCGCCCGCGCAGCTTCTGGTTGAGCATCATCGCCAGGCTCAGGCCCAGGCTGAAGTGCAGGCCGACGCAGAGCACGGTCCAGGTCATGGTCCAGATGAAGTGCGACCAGAACCGGTCGTAGGCGCCCTCGCCGAAGAGCACGTCCTGGTAGTTGTGCAGGCCGACGAACTTGAAGGTGTCGGGGATGTGGTTGACCCCGATCGTGTGCCCCACGTTGAGGCTGGTCGCGTCGGTCAGCGTCAGGTAGATGCCGCGGCCGAGCGGATAGGCCACCAGCAGGCCCAGCACGATCACCACGGGCGCGGCCATCGCGTAGGCGTACCAGTACGTGCTGTACGAGCGCTTCAGGCGCTGCACCAAGGCTGTCATGGGGGTGGAACACCTTCTCCGGGTCGGTACCTGACGGCGCACTCGTCCGGCCCGCCCCCTCGGCGGGCCGGACGAGTGCGGGGGCTTGGCAGCCTTACTTGCTGAAGTCCGGCAGCAGCTTGGTGTAGTCCTGGGCGCTGGCGTCCAGGCCGGACTGGATGCCCTGCTGGCCCTGCGCGATCTTGCCGAGGTTGGTGCTCAGCGAGGTGAAGAGCGAGGAGTACTCGGGCAGCGCCGGGCGCGGCTGGGCCACGTTCAGGATCTGCTGGAAGCCGGCGATGCCCGCGTTGGACTTGACGTCCGCGGTGAAGGCGTCGGGGCGGGTGGGCAGCGTGGAGTTCTTCTCCGCGATGAAGACCTCGCTGTCCGCGGAGGTCATGAAGGCGGCGAACTTCTCGGCGGCGGCCTGGTGGGCGGCGTCCGAACCGGCGAAGACGGCGATGTTCTGGCCGCCGGTCGGGGCGCCGGGCTTGCCGGTGGAGCCGGCCGGCACCGCGGCGATACCGAGGTTCCCGTGGTCGGTGAAGGCCGAGCCCTTGTAGATGTTGGTGATCTCCCAGGGGCCGTTGATGATCGCGGCGACCTTGCCGTTGTTGAACGCGTCCATCATGTGCGCGTACGAGTCGGTGGTCACGTCGGCCTTGACGGTGCCGGGCGAGGTGAACAGCGACTGGTAGGTGGTCACCGCCTTGACGGCGGTCGGCGAGTTGACGGTGATCTTCTTGTTGGCGGTGTCGACCAGGTCGGTGCCCTCGCCGAAGAAGAGCGGCAGCGCGTCGTAGGCGTCGCCGGCGTGCAGCTCGAAGCCGTCGACGCCGGTCTTGGCCTTGATGGTGGCGGCGTCCGCCTTCAGCTCGTCCCAGGTGGTGGGCGCGCTGGTGATGCCGGCCTGGGTGAACAGCGCCTTGTTGTAGAGCAGGCCCAGGGTGTCGGTGACCAGCGGCACGCCGTAGGTCTTGCCCTGGTACTGGGCCTGCTTGATCAGGCTGGGCTGGTAGTCCGAGGGCTGCGGCAGCGCGGGGGTGCCGTCCAGCGGGGTCAGGAAGCCGGACTTGGCGAAGGCCGCGGTCCAGCCCACGTCGGAGCGGAAGACGTCGGGGGCACCCTTGCTGCCCATCGCGGTCTGCAGCTTGTCCTGCGCCTGGTCGAACGGCACGTTGACGAAGTTGACCTTGATGTCCGGGTTGGCGGCCTCGAACTTCGTGACCACGGCCTGGTAGTTCGGGGCCTCGTTGGTCGCGTTGGAGGTGTCCCAGTAGGTGATGGTCACCGGGCCGGACGCCGCGCCGGACGAGCCGGAGCCGCTGCTGCCGCAGGCCGCGAGCGACACCGTGAGGGCCGCTACCAGGGCGAAGGCCGCGCTGCCACGCCGCATGAGAACTCCTAGGAGGAAAAGGGTGGTGGGGGTGGGTGCCCGGTCAGGACGGCGGGAGCGCATACTGGCCCCCTGACACCGACCGCACTGGGTGTCGACGCCGGGCTGTGAGCAGGAACGTAACAGCGCTGCAAGCCGGTTTGAAAGTTCTTGCAGCAAGTTTCTGCAAGAAGTCGGGGATCGTTACATCCGCGTGTCCGGAGAGTTGCCGCGGTGCGTCTTGACGGTTCGCCCGGATTCATCTCGGTTCCTCCTGCTGGGCCATGGGCCCACCAGGTCGGTCCTTGACAGCACCTGGCCGCTGGCCGTGGGATTGGTCTTGTCCACCCCCACCCCCGGGTGGACGCCCTGGCCGGCGCAGTCCAGGGTGGTCAGTCGCTCAGGAGGCGCAGATGGCGTACTACCGCACCGTCGGCACGGTGCCGCCGAAGAGGCACACCCAGCACCGCAACGAGGCCGGCGGCCTCTACTACGAGGAGCTGATGGGCGAGGAGGGTTTCTCCTCCGACTCCTCCCTCCTCTACCACCGCGCCATCCCCTCCGCCCTGGTCGACAGCCGGATCTGGGCCCTGCCGGAGGGCAAACCCGAGCCGAACCACCCGCTCAAGCCCTTCCACTTCAAGCTGCACGACCTCTTCCCGGGCGAGGAGTGGCGCCAGACCGATGCCGTGCGCGGACGCCGGGTGGTGCTCGCCAACGCCGACGTGCGGATCGCCTACGTCGCCTGCGGCCGGCCCTCGCCGCTCTACCGCAACGCCATAGGCGACGAGTGCGTCTACGTCGAGTCCGGCAGCGGCACGGTCGAGACGGTCTTCGGCTCGCTGGAGGTGGGCCAGGGCGACTACGTGGTGCTGCCCCGCGCCACCACCCACCGCTGGCTGCCCGCCGGCGAGAAGCCGCTGCGGCTGTACGCGATCGAGGCCAACAGCCACATCACCCCGGCCCGGCGCTACCTCTCCAAGTACGGCCAGTTGCTGGAGCACGCACCGTTCTGCGAGCGCGACCTGCGCGGGCCGGTGGGGCCGCTGCTGGCCGGGGAGGACGAGCGCGACCAGGACACCGAGATCTACGTCAAGCACCGCGGCAACGGCTCCTCCGGGATCGCCGGCACCGTCTTCGTCACCCCCACGCACCCCTTCGACGTGGTGGGCTGGGACGGCTGCCTGTACCCGTACGTCTTCAACATCCGCGACTACGAGCCGATCACCGGCCGGATCCACCAGCCGCCGCCGGCGCACCAGGTCTTCGAGGGCAACAACTTCGTGATCTGCAACTTCGTGCCGCGCAAGGTGGACTACCACCCGCTCTCCATCCCCGTGCCGTACTACCACTCCAACGTGGACAGCGACGAGGTGATGTTCTACTGCGGCGGTGACTACGAGGCCCGCAAGGGCTCCGGCATCGGCCAGGGCTCGGTCTCGCTGCACCCCGGCGGCCACACCCACGGCCCGCAGCCGGGCGCCTACGAGCGCTCGATCGGCGCCGAGTTCTTCGACGAGCTCGCGGTGATGGTGGACACCTTCCGCCCGCTGGAGGTCGCCGAGGGCGGCCGGGCGAGCGACGACGGCACGTACGCGTGGAGCTGGAGCGGGCGCGGCCCGCAGGACGGTGGCAAGCAGCAGTGACCTCCCTTCAGACCTGGGTGCCGGTGCCGGAGGGCTCCGACTTCCCGGTGCAGAACCTGCCCTACGGCGTCTTCACCCCGCGCGGCTCCAGCCAGGCCCGGGTGGGCGTGGCGATCGGCGAGTCCGTGCTGGACCTGTCGGCGGTCTGGGCCGGCACCCCGCTCGGCGCCGACCTGGCGACCGGCTCGCTCAACCTCTTCATGCGACGCGGCCCGGGCGAGTGGGCCTACGTCCGCGAGCGGGTCACCGACCTGCTCACCACCGAGGGCGAACGACGGCTGGTGGAGGCCAACCTGCACCGGATCGACGAGGTGCGCCTCCACCTTCCGGTGGAGGTGGCCGACTACGTCGACTTCTACGCTTCGGAGCAGCACGCCACCAACCTGGGCCACATCTTCCGCCCCGACGGCGAGGCGCTGCTGCCCAACTGGAAGCACCTGCCGGTCGGCTACCACGGCCGGGCCGGCACGGTGGTGGCCTCCGAGACCGGGATCCGCCGCCCCAGCGGACAGCGCAAGGGCCCCGGTGACCCGGCGCCGGTGTTCGGCCCCACCGTGAAGCTGGACATCGAGGCCGAGCTGGGCTTCGTGGTCGGCGCGGGCTCGACCCTGGGCGAGCCGGTGAGCGTGGACGACTTCGCGCAGCACGTCTTCGGCGCGGTGCTGCTCAACGACTGGAGCGCGCGCGACATCCAGGCCTGGGAGTACGTGCCGCTCGGCCCGTTCCTCGGCAAGTCCTTCGCCACCTCCATCTCCCCCTGGGTGGTACCGCTGGCGGCACTGGAGGCGGCCCGGGTGGCCACCCCGGCGCAGCAGCCGCAGCCGCTGCCGTACCTGCTGGAGAAGGAGCCGTGGGGTCTTGACCTCAGCCTCGAGGTCAAGCTGAACGGCGCGGTGGTCTCCCGGCCGCCGTACGGCGGGATGTACTGGTCCCCGGCCCAGATGCTCGCCCACACCACCGCCAACGGCGCCTCGCTGCGCACCGGCGACCTCTACGGCTCCGGGACCATCTCCGGTCCCGAGGCCGGCCAGCGCGGTTCGCTGATCGAGCTGACCTGGAACGGCCGGGACCCGCTGACCCTGCCGGACGGCACGACCCGCACCTTCCTGCAGGACGGCGACACCGTGACGATGTCCGCCTCGGCGCCCGGCCTGGACGGCGTGCGGATCGGCTTCGGCGAGGTCTCCGGCACGATCACCAGCTGACGCCCCGCCGGGCGGCGCATCCGCGCCTCCCGGTCGGGCCGGTGGCCGGTCACCCCCTCTGGGGTGGCCGGCCATTTCTCATGCTTCACACAGGAAGATTTGCACACTCGTAATACCAACTGCCGGACGGACTGCCCTACAGTTGTCGCCGCACCGTCAAAACGGTGGTCCCTCACTGAAGTTCGCGCGACAGCCACACCCTCCTCTCACCCCCACAGGGAGCAGCCATGTCCGCAACTCCTCGCCGCAGCCTGGCCATCGCCGCCGCACTCGCCGCGGTCCTCGCCAACGCCGCCCCCGCCCTCGCCGCAGGTGCCCCCACCCTGGTCAACGCGCCGATGGCGGTGGGCCCCAACCACCTCACGGCCCACGGCGGGATCCTGCACAGCACCAGCAGCAACTGGTCCGGCTACGCCGCCACCGGCAGCAAGTTCACCAGCGTCAGCGCGAGTTGGGTCCAGCCCGCGGCCAGCTGCAACGGCGACGACACGTACTCCAGCTTCTGGGTCGGCCTGGACGGCGACGGCAGCAACTCGGTCGAGCAGACCGGCAGCGAGGTGGACTGCTCCGGCGGCTCGCCGCAGTACTACGCCTGGTACGAGATGTACCCGGCCTACCCGGTCAACTTCAGCAACTACGTGGCCCCCGGGGACCACTTCACCGCTTCGGTGACCACCAACGGCAGCGGCTCCTTCACGCTCAAGCTCTCCGACACCACGCAGGGCTGGAGCAAGACCGAGAACAAGACCCTGCGCAACGCCGCACTGGCCTCCGCGGAGATCATCGCCGAGGCGCCGTCCGACAGCAGCGGCGCGCTGCCGCTGACCGACTTCGGCCAGGTCAACTTCACCTCGGCCACCGCCAACGGCAAGTCGATCGGCAGCTTCAACCCGGACAACATCACCATGGCCAGCAACGGCACCACCCTGGCCAGCACCTCCGCGCTGAGCGGCGGCAACGCCTTCTCGGTGACCTGGCAGAACGAGAGCTGAGGTGATGTCGGGCGCGGCGGCGCACCCGAACGGGTGAAACACGAGGTCGTTCTGAGTATGTGTCACATCACCGGACCGTAAGACGGGCATAAGGCTTCTCAACGCCAACCCCCGTCCGTACACAACCTTCCGGTGGAGTCGCCATGCCCGTCCCCCGTCGCCGCGCCCTCGCCTGCACCGCCGCCCTGGCGGCGGTGCTCGCGAACGCCGTCCCCGCCCTGGCCACCGCGCTGCCGGCGCCGTCGAACGCACCACTGATCGCCACCTCGCCCGTGCTGGCCAACGCGCAGGACGGTCTGCGGCACGGCACCAGCACCAACTGGTCCGGCTACATCGCCACCAGTACCAACGGCACCAAGTTCACCAGCGTCACCTCGCACTGGACCCAGCCGGCGGTCACCTGCACCGACCAGGACACCTACTCCAGCTTCTGGGTGGGCCTGGACGGCGCGGTCAGCAAGACCGTGGAGCAGACCGGCAGTTCGGCGGACTGCTCCAGCGGCCAGCCGGTCTACTACTCCTGGTACGAGATGTACCCGGCCTACCCGGTCAACTTCTACAACGCCGTAGCCCCCGGGGACCAGTTCACCGCCTCGGTGACCACCAACGGCAAGGGCTCCTTCACCCTCAAGCTCTCCGACACCACGCAGCACTGGACCCACACGGTCAACAAGACCCTGCTCAACGCCGAGCTGTCCTCCGCCGAGGTGATCGCCGAGGCACCCTCCACCACGAGCGGCCCACTGCCGCTGAGCAACTTCGGCACCGTCGACTTCAGTTCGGCCACCGCCAACGGCCAGCCGATCGGCGCCTTCAACCCGGAGAACGTCACCATGGCCCGTCAGGGCAGAACGCTGGCCGCCACGTCCCCGCTCAGCGCGGGTAACGCCTTCTCGGTGACCTGGAAGAGCAGCAACTGACCCCTGGTCAGTAGGGCTCGACCAGCACGTGCGCCGCGCCGGGGATGCCGATCTTCAGCAGCTCGTCCTCGGCCGGCGTGGTCGCCCCGCCGGTCTCCTGCCGCAGGACCGCCCGGGACAGCGCCTGCACCCACATGGCCCGCGGCCGGCGCCGCTCCTCCCAGGCGGCCAGCCCCTGCGGCAGCTGCGCGTGCGCGTCCAGCGACTGCGCCAGCACCAGCGCGTCCTCGACCGCCATCGCCGCGCCCTGCGCCAGGTGCGGGGTGCTGGCATGCGCCGCGTCCCCGGCCAGCACCAGCCGGCCCACGTGCCACGGCGCCTCCACGGTGACCTGGGAGATCCGCGAGTAGACCACCGCGGCCGGGTCGGTGACCTGCGCCAGCGCGGCGGCGACCGGACCGCCGAAGCCCGCCAGCCGCTCGGCGAGCTGCTCGTGCGCGCGCAGCGGGTCGGGGCGGAAGTCGGCGGCCTCCGCGAAGACCGCGCCGAGGTACATCAGGTCCTCGGTGACCGGCGTGAGCAGCGCCTTGGCGTTCCGGTCGCCGGCGCTCATCAGCACGCCCACCACCTCGGGGTCCCGCGGCAGCATGACGCGCCAGTTGGCGAAGCCGGTGTACTCGGGGGTGAAGCGCTCGCCGTACATCCGGGTGCGCAGCGGGGAGCCGATCCCGTCGAAGCCGACCACCAGGTCGTAGCGCCCCGTCGTGCCGTCGGAGAGGGTGGCCTCGACGCCGGCGGCGTCCTCGTGCAGCTCGTCGATCGTGGTGCCGAAGCGGATCCGGGCTCCGGCCGCGCTCGCGGCGGCGCCCAGCACCCGGGCCAGCGCCGGGCGGGGTATGCCGTTGTTCGACGGCACGTCACCCATCCGCGGCTGCGGGATCCTGGCCAGGGTGGCGCCGGCCGGGTCGCAGATGGTCAGCACCTCCCACGCGAAGCCGGCCGCCAGGCACTCCTCGAGCACCCCGATCTCGCGCATCACGTGCAGGGCGTTGGAGGGCTGGATGATGCCGACCCCGAGCGCCTCCAGCTCCGCGCGCAGCTCGGCGACGTCGACCCGGTGGCCGCGGCGGGCCAGCGCGGTGGCCAGCGTGAGGCCGCCGATGCCGCCGCCGTGGATCAGCACGCGAAGGGGTGAAGTGGTCATCAGTGGTGGTCCCTTGGGAGAGGCTCAGACGAGGGCGGGCTGGTTGATCAGGTGGTCGACCAGGGCGAGCAGCACGTCCCGCCCGAACGGGCGCGAGCGCACGTCCCCGATCAGCAGCGGCACCTGCGGGTCCAGGTCGAGGGCGCTGCGGATCTCGTCGGCGGAGCGGTCGTCCACGCCGTCGAAGCAGTTGATCGCCACCACGAAGGGGATGCCGCGGCTCTCGTAGAAGTCGATCGAGGCGAAGCTGGTGTCCAGCCGCCGGGTGTCGGCCACCACCACGCCGCCCAGCACGCCGTTGACCAGGTCGTTCCACATGAACCAGAAGCGTTCCTGGCCCGGGGTGCCGAACAGGTAGACCACCAGGTCGGTGCCGATGCTGATGCGGCCGAAGTCGAGCGCCACGGTGGTGGTGTCCTTGGCGTCCACGCCGTCCAGGAAGTCCACCCCGACACTGGCCCGGGTCAGGTACTCCTCGGTGCGCAGCGGGGTGACCTCGCTGACCGAGCCCACCAGGGTGGTCTTGCCGACGCCGAAGCCGCCCGCGATCAGGATCTTGACGGCGGCGGGGGCCGCCTGGGTGTCTGTCATGTCAGAGTCTCCGGAGTCCGTCGCGTACGGCGGTCAGCAGGCCGAGGTCCACCCCACCGCTCGCCCGGGCCACCGCGATCGGGGCGCGGGCGACCAGCAGGCCCTGGGCGATCAGGTCGCCCAGCAGGATCTTGGTCACCGAGACCGGCAGGTCCAGGTCGGCCGCCAGCTCGGCGACCGCCGCCGGCTGGCGCAGGCAGCGGGCCAGGATGGTGCGGTGCTCGGGCTGCAGCCGCCGCCCGGCCTGCTCGGCGGCCTGCGGGACGGCCGTCAGCACGGTGATCAGGGTCAGGTCGTCGCGCTCGGGCGCGGTGCGGCCCCGGGTGATGGTGTAGGGGCGCACCATCGAGTCCGCTCCGTCGTCGCCGACTTCGCGCTCCGCCTCGCTCCAGTGCGGGCTCACCCCGCGCTCCGGATCGGGGTGCTGAGCTTCTGCCCGACCTGCTGCACCAGGGTGTGCATGGCCAGCGACATCACCTCGGCGTCCACCTCCTGGGAGGCGATCACGGCCAGGTGGGTGCCCTGCCCGGCGGCGGTGATGAAGAGCCACAGCTCGGCCAGCTCCACGATCACCTGGCGCACTCCGCCGCCGCCGAACAGCGTGCCCACGCCCCGGGCCAGGCTCTGCTGCCCGGTGGCGACGGCGGCCAGCCGCTCGGCGTCCGCCCGGTCGATGCCACGGGACTGGCTGACCACCAGGCCGTCGTCCGAGAGCAGCACGGCGTGTCTGGTCCCGGCCACCGAATCGACCAACCCGTCCAGCAGCCAGTCCAGGTCCTGGTGGGTGGCGGTGGTGCGCGTCATGACGGGTCCTTTGGGGTGGGGATGGGGGTCAGTTCGGTGGTCTCGTCACCGAGTCGGGCGGCGCGCGAACGCCGCTGGAAGGCGCCGATGGCGGCGCCGGAGCGGGCCGGTGCGTCGCTGGGCGACTCGGCCGCCGGGGCCGGTTCGACCGGTTCGGCGCCGTCCGGCGGTGTCTGTGGCAGGCGCAGCTCGGCGACCAGGCTGGCCTGGCGGACCCGCTGCGGCAGTGGGGGCTGGACGGTCTCGGCGGTCCGCTCGTGGTCGGCGCGGCGCTCGGCCCAGGACGGCCGCGCGGCGGGGAGCTCCGCGGGCTCGGGGGCGGGCCCGGGGGCGGGCTCGGTATCGGCCTCGGGTGCGGCCGCGGTCTCGGGCTCCGCTGCAGGTTCGGGTACCGGCTCCGCTGCGCGTACGGGCAACGGGTCGGCGGCCGGTGCTGGTGCCGGTGCCGCCACGGGCGCTGCGCTCACCGCGGCGGTGGCCCCGGCCAGCGCCCGCCCGCGCACCCGGGCCGGCAGCGCGCCGGGCTCGGGGGCGGCGGCCAGCACGGTCGGCGCGGGGACCGCGGAGTCGTCGCTGACCAGCTCATCGGGGATCAGCACCACCGCACGGGTGCCGCCGAAGGCGGAGGGGCGGAACTCCACCCGCAGCCCGAGGGTGTCCGCCAGCCGGGCCACCACGTAGAGGCCGAGGCGGATGTCGTCGGCCTGGGCCAGCACGTCCATCCGGGGCGGACGGCGCATCAGGGTGTTGGCGGCCTCGTACTGTTCGGGCTCCATGCCCAGGCCCCGGTCCTCGATCTCCACCGCCAGGCCCCGCCCGACCATGGCCGCACGCACCTCGACCGGCGTGGGCGGCTTGGAGAAGGCCGCGGCGTTCTCCATCAGCTCGGCCAGCACGTGCACCACCGGGCCGACCGCGCGCTCGGAGAGCCACGGGCTGCCCTCGACGTCGATCAGGATCCGCCGGTAGTCCTGCACCTCGCCCTGGGCCGCGCGCAGCACGTCCAGCAGCGGCACCGGCTTGCGCCACCGCCGCTGCGGCTGGCCGCCGGCCAGGATGACCAGGTTCTCCTCGTAGCGGCGCAGGCGCGCCGTCAGGTGGTCGAGGTCGAAGAGGCCTTCCAGCACCTCGGGGTCCTCGTGCCGGCGCTCCATCTCGTCCAGCGTCTTGAGCTGGAGGCCGATCAGCAGCTGGGTGCGGCGGGCGATGCGCTGCAGCAGGCGTTCGAAGCCACGGTGCTGCTCGGCCTGGGCGACGGCGGCCGTCAGCGCACTGTGCCGGGCCGCGTTGAGCGCCTGGCCGAGCCTGGTCAGCTCGTCGCCGCCCTGCGGCTCGGTGCTGATCGTCCGGCTCTCCTCGGCCGGCTCCAGTTGCTCGCCGCGGCCGAGCCGCTCCACCACCTCGGGCAGCGTGCGTTCGAGCTCGCCGGCCTGGTCCTGCAGGTCGACGATCCGCCGCCGCAGCGAGCGGGTGAGCCGCCAGGAGGTGATGATCACGGCGATCACGGCGAGCAGGCCGATCACGCTGGTCAGCACCACCCGCAGGAAGAGCGAGAAGATGCTGTTCTTGCCGGTGCTGACCACCGCGTCGGTGCGGGCCTCCAGCAGCGAGACCAGCTGCGGAGTGACCAGGTCGACGGACTCGCGCCACTGCGACTGGTCGGGCGGCAGCGCGATGGTGGCGTCGGGGCCGGCCGCGGCGGGCTTCAGCAGGTCCTGCTCGACGCCGGCCATGCTCTGCCAGGCCGAGCCCCTGGTCATCCGCTGCGCCGCGGCGCTCTCGGCGGCCGGCAGGTAGGGCGCGATCTTGCTGCTGTAGAGGAAGCCCTCCGCGCCGATCAGCTGCTGAACGGTCTGCAGGTCCGCCACCGGGATCCGTCCGGAGGGCCAGCTGCGGGCCAGGATCGCGTCCTCGCGGGAGATGAGCTCCTTGGTCCAGAACTCGTCGACCAGGATCCGCGAGATGTAGCCGACCTCACCGTTGTCGACGTGGCTCAGCGCGGTGAAGAGCTTGAGGTCGACGCTGATCAGGTTGGTGTAGAAGGAGTAGGTGCTCTCCTGGTCGGCGCCGTGGTCGACCGCCGCGCGGCGCTGCGGCAGCTGGGTCATCGCCTGCTGGGCCGTTCGGACCGCGTCGCGCACCTCGGCCGGGGCGTGGTTCTCCGAGACCCTGGAGAGCTGCTGGAAGGTGTGCACCGCCTCGTCGGTGGCCGCGCGCTGGCGGGTCAGCGCGTCGGTCACGCTGCCGGGCTGGGCCAGCTGCTCGGCGCTGAGCCGACGCTCCTCCTGCAGGTTGTAGTACACGATGTTGGAGGGCTGGCCGGCCTTCTGGGCGAGCAGCCCCTGCGCGGCCTGCCGCTGGAAGTCGGAGAAGGTCTGCCCGGTGGTGACGGCCCAGAGCGCGGCGAGCGCGAGGCTGGGGACGATCGCCAGGACCAGCAGGGCGGTTCGCAAGCTCAGGCGGGTGCGCCTGGCTCTGGAGGGACGCGCGCGCAGGGCATTCTCCTCGGGAAAGGCGGCGCTGAGGGACGACTCGCCGTCTGTGGTACGAACTTTGACGCAGTGATACTAGTCATCTCATGTGACTAGTGGGAAAGTCCCAGGCAAACCGCAGGATCGTTACCGAGTGAAACTCCTGGCCGGGCCTCAGCTCGGTGGACGGGTAGTCCGGGTGGTGCGGCGAGTCCGGATGGTGCTGGGTCTCCAGCGCCACCCCGGCGTACGGCCCGTAGGCGCTCCCGCTCACGCCGCGCACCTCGCCCCGGAAGGCGTTGGCCGTGTAGACCTGCACGCCCGGTTCGGTGGTGAGCACCTCGACCGAGCGCCCGGATCCCGGGTCCTGGAGCAGCGCCGCGCGCGCCGGCGGGCCGTCCTGCGGGCGGGCGCGCAGCACCCAGTTGTGGTCGTAGCCGCCGGCTGCGGTCAGCTGCGGGTGGTCCTGGTGGATCGCCTCGCCGATCGGCCGGGCGGTGCGGAAGTCGAAGGGGGTGCCGGCCACCGGCTCGTACGGACCGTAGGGGATCTGCCGCGCGTCGACGGGGGCGTACGCGTCGGCGTCCAGGGTGAGCAGGTGCCCGAGCACGTCGCCGCTGCCCTCGCCGGCCAGGTTCAGGTAGGCGTGGTTGGTCAGGTTGACGACGGTGGCACGGGTGGTGACGGCCCGGTACTCGATGGCCAGCTCACCGGTGGGCGAGAGCAGGTAGCTCACCCAGACGTCCAGCGCGCCCGGGAACCCCTGGTCACCGTCCGGGCTGTGCAGGTGCAGCCGCACGCCGGCGCGCGGGCCGCCCGCCGCAGGCCCGGGCAGCTGCCCCTCGGCCGTCCCCTCCGCCGGCAGCGCCTCGGCGGTCCAGATCCGGTTGGCGAAGCCGTCCGGGCCGCCGTGCAGGGTGACCCCGCCGCCGGTGGGCGCGAGCGGGTGGGCCACCCCGTCCAGGGTGACCGCGCTGTCCGCGATCCGGTTGGCGTAGCGCCCGACGGTGGCCCCGAAGTGCCGGGCCGGGCCGAGGATCTGGCCCAGGTCGTCGGTGCCGAGCAGGACCTGGGCCACCGCTCCGGTGCGGTCCGGGATCCGCACCCCGTGCAGGGTGGCACCCAGGGTCAGCACCGTCACCTCGACGGGCCCGGCCCGCAGCGTCCAGCGCTCGATGGCGGCGCCGGCACCCCCGGGCGCCAGCGGGGCGTGCGAGACCGTCACCGGGTGCGCGGGATTCGGCGCCATCTGCTGCTCCTCGGGCCTGGGGAACCGGGCTTGTGCTGGCAGCCACCCTAAATGTTGTCAGGTCCGGTCCAGGTCACGGCTTCTCGGTGTCCTGGCCTGGCTTCCCGGTGTCCAGGTCACGGCTTCCCGGTGTCCGGCTCAGGGCCCCTCGGTGTCCTGCCCCGGCTTCTCGGCGTCCCGGCCCGGGATGCCGAGGGCCGCGGCCAGCCCCTCCCTGGTGCTGCCGGTCTTGCGGTGCACGGCCGCCAGCCGACGGTTGATCAGGCTCACCGCGACATTCAGCCGCTCGGCGATCTGTACCGGCGAGAGCCCCTCCACGGTCAGCTCGGCGACCCGCCACTCGGCCATGCTGAGCGCGTCCCGCCCTGTGCTGCGCAGCCGGTTGGGGCGCAGCCCGGAGGCCTTGAGCTCCTCGCGGGCCCGGGACACCAGCCCGTCGGCGTTGCACTCCACGGCCAGCTCCATGCCCTGGTGCAACTGCTCGGTGGCCTCGTCGAGCCGACCCACCCGGCGCAGCGCCGCACCGAGGTCGACCAGGGCGAAGGCGTGCTCGTAGCCCGCCGGGGAGCGGCCGAGCACCCGCACCGCCTCGCCGAGCAGTTCCACGGCCTGCTGGCCGTCCGCCACCGCCGCGCTCATCCGCAGTGCGCTGCCGACCGCCGAGGAGGCGCCGAACTCCCTGGCCCGGCGCGCCCCCTGCGCGGCCAGTTCACGGGCCCGGTCCGGCTCCTCGGGCAGCACGGCCTGAGCCAGGTGACCGATCCACGGCGCCCAGATGGTGTTGTGCCAGCCGCGTTCGGCCAGCCGCCCGCCGACCTCGGTGAAGACCTCCGCCGCGGGGCGCAGGTCGCGCTGGGCCAGCAGCAGCTTGCCGTAGAGGGTGGCCGCGTCCGGCAGCACCATCGCGGTGGGGTGGTAGGGCGGCGCGAAGTCGTGGTCGGCGGCCAGCTTCCAGGCCTCCTCGACCCGGCCGCGGGCCAGCAGGGTGTCCGCCAGCACGCCGACCGCGTCCCACTGCAGCGGCAGGCCGGGGCCCAGCCGGCGGGCGATCCGCAGCGCGCTGCGCAGGAACTCCTCCGCCTCGGCCAGCGCACCGCGGCGGAACCGCACCAGACCCATCAGGAAATAGGCGAAGCCGAGGTGGCCGCCGCCCCAGCCCGCCACCTCGAAGGCCCGGATCGCCTCCTCGAAGAGCTTCTCGGCGCGGTCCAGCCGGTCGGTGTAGATGTAGGTCAGGCCGATGATCCCGGGCAGCTCCAGGCCCCAGACGCTGCTGGTCCAGCCCAGCCCCTCGGGCAGCCGGCCGTCCGGCAGCAGCGCCGAGTCCACCAGGGCCAGCACCTGGGTCACGTCGGCGCCCTGCAGCGTCAGGTCCCAGGCGCGCAGCGCCCGGGCGGCGCGCGCGTACAGGTCGTCACCCGCCGGGTCGGCGGCGGTCAGCTCGGCGCTGAGCTGCGCGAGCCGTGCGGAGCGGGCCGGGCCGTCCGCCTCCTCGCGCTGGAAGGCCGCCCAGATGAAGTGGGCCACCTGCAGCCTGGTCCGTCCCGGCCCCGGCGCGGTGCGCTCGGCCTCCGCCAACGTGACCTCGGCCGCCGCCACCAGCTGGCCGCTGTGCGCGAGCACCTCGGAGAGCCGGAAGGTCGCGTCCACCCGCAGCCCGCTGCTCAGGCCGGGGTCGTCCAGCGCGAGCCGCAGCTGGTTGACCGTGCTGACCGGGTCGGTGAGCAGCGTGGCGCAGCCCAGCTCGTAGATCACCTCGGCCCGGTCCTCGTCCTCCGGCGGCTCGGCCAGCGCCCGGTCCAGGCAGCGCACCGCGGCGTCCGGGGCGCCGACCGCCAGGTGCTCGCGGGCGGCCCGGCGCAGCTTGGCGACCACCTCGGGATCGCCCTCCGGGTGGGTCTCCAGCAGATGGCGGGAGGACTCCATCAACGGGCGCCCGGCGTGCTCCAACTCCTGCGCCGCCTTGCCGTGCATCGCGGTGCGCATGCCCAGCCGGATGGACTTGTAGAGCGAGGTGGCCAGCAGCGGGTGGACGAACTCCAAGGGGCCGTCGGCCGGACCGTAGAGCACCTGCTGGCGGCGCAGTTCGGCGATCGCCTCGGCCGCGGCGGCCGGGGTCATCCCGGCGATCCTGGTCGCCACCGGGATCGCGATCTGGGTGTTGAGCATCGCCGCGGCCTGGGCGAAGTTGAAGGTGTTCACCCCGAGTTTGCCCAGCCAGTACTCGCGGTCCATGCCCTGCGCCTCGGCGGCCAGGTCGTGCAGCAGCAGCACGTTCTCGTGCACCGGCTCGATGCCGCTCTCGCGGACCTTGGCCAGCAGGGCGTTGACCAGGAACGGGTTTCCGTCGGTGACCGCCCAGACCTGGCGGCAGAAGGAGTCCTCGGCGGTCTCGGGGAAGACCTCGCGGACCAGCTTCTCGGTGGCCTTGGGCTGCAGTCCCTGGAACTCCTGGTGCTGGTGCGAGTTGCCGGCCACCAGGGCGCGGAAGGCCTGGGCCTGCTCGGGCAGTTCGCCCGAGCGCCAGGCGACGGCCAGCAGCACGGGCAGCTCGGGACAGCGCTGCGCGAAGGACTCCAGCCAGCCCAGCGACTCCAGGTCCGCCCACTGCAGGTCGTCCACCAGCATCACCAACGGCGCCCTGAGGCGGGCCAGCTGGGTCATCACGTAGTCCAGGCCGACCCGCACGCTCTGCGGGTCGGCCGCCTCACCACTGGGGACCGCCAGGCCGATCGCCGGCCCGGCGACCTCGTGCCAGGGACCGAGCACCTCGCGGCGCTGCTCGGGGTCCAGCCGCAGCAGCTCGGGCAGCAGCAACTGGCGCAGCAGGTAGTACGGTTCGTTGCCGCGCTGCTCACCGGCCCGGCCGCTGAGCACGGTCAGGCCCTCGCGTCCGGCCAGCATCCTGACCTGGCGCAGCATGCTCGTCTTGCCCAGGCCCGGCTTGCCGCTGTAGAGCAGCAGCGAGCCGAGCTCGATGCCGCCGGCCGCGAACTGCCGCCCCAGGGTGTCGATCGCCGCCTTGGCCGCGCCGATCGCGGCCTCGCGCTCATAGAGTCGCGGGAGCGCCGGCGCCTCGTCCGCTTCCTGCCCGTTCTCCCGTTCGCTCACCGTCGGTCCCCTCCGCCTCTCCCGGGCCTGCCCCAGCTTGCGCGTCGAGTCGCGCGCTGCCGGATTTCGCGCACTCCTGCCGATGCCACGAGCTCTTTCCGTGAGGCTAGCGCCGTTACGGGCCCGACGCCGTCTCTTCGCGCAGGTAGCGCCTCTGATGATGGTTCAACTGCAGGTGCCGCGGGCAATTGCTGCGACAGTCAGGCCATCCGATGGTGTGATCGGCTACCCTGCGGCCCGGGCGACCCAGGGATCATGGCACGACTCACGGCGCCACCCAAAGCAGGCGTCACCCGTACGACCGGCCCTCACCTCCCGGGAGTCCGATGTCCGATGCAACCACCCTTGACGTCCCCTACCCCTACCGCCGCAACCCTCACCGGGTTGACGCCGAGACCCATCACCGGGCCTGGCTGGCCGAGCACCGGATGCTCGGCAGTGCGCTGACACCCGAGGCGTACGACCGCTGGGACGTGCCCGACCTGGCCGCCCTCAGCTACCCCGACTGCACGGCCGAGGAGCTGGCGCTGGCCACCGACCTGATGGGGTTCTACTTCCTCTTCGACGACCAGTTCGACGGACCGCTCGGCTACCAGCCCGCCGCGGTCGCCCAGCTCTGCGACCGGCTGATCGGCGTGCTGCACGGCACGCCCGCCCCCGAGGACACCCCCTGCGCCCGCGCCTTCGAGGACCTCTGGCAGCGGATCAGCCGCGGCATGTCCCCGCGCTGGCGGGCCCGCGCCACCTACAACTGGGAGTCCTACTTCGCCAGTCACCCGGCCGAGGCGGCGGGCCGGCGGGCCGGGCGGCTGCCCGACCGCGAGGCCTACCTGATCCTGCGCCGGGGCACCGCGGCGATGGAGTCGGTGCTGGACATGGTCGAGCGACTGGGCCGCTTCGAGGTGGCGCCGGCCGCCTTCCACAGCCCCCCGCTCAAGCAGCTGCGCCAACTCGTGGCCGACATCCCCTCGCTGAGCAACGACATCCGTTCCTACCCGCAGGAGGCACCCCGCGGCGACGTGAACAACCTGGTGATGATCGTGCAGCAGGAACGCGGCTGCTCGCTGGAGGAGGCCGGTTCGGTGGTGCTGGCCGAGGCCCAGCTGATGGTGGACCGCTACACCCACTTGGTGGACGAACTGCCGCGCACCTACCGGGAACTGGAACTGGGACCGGACCAGAGCCAGACCGCGCAGCGCTACGCGGACGGCCTGACCGCCTGGCTCTCGGGCTACCTGAGCTGGGAGAGCGGCACCGGCCGCTACCAGCCCTAGTGAGCACTTCGGTACACACCGTAGCCGATCAGCCCGCGCCCGGCTAGGGTGCCCAGAGCACGCCACAGTCGGCCACCGCCTGGCGAGGAGAAACCGGACTTGACGATCTTTCAGCCGCCCACCAGCTTCAAGTCCCGCTACGAGAACTGGATCGGCGGCGCCTGGGTGCCGCCGGTCCGCGGCCAGTACTTCCAGAACCCGACCCCGGTCACCGGTCAGGTCTTCTGCGAGGTCGCCCGATCCAGCGCCGCCGACGTCGAGTTGGCCCTGGACGCGGCGCACGCCGCCGCGCCCGCCTTCGGCCGCACCTCCCCCGCCGAGCGGGCGCTGCTGCTGAACCGGATAGCCGACCGGATGGAGAGCAACCTCGAACTGCTCGCCGTCGCGGAGAGTTGGGAGAACGGCAAGCCGGTGCGCGAGACGCTGGCCGCGGACATCCCGCTGGCCATCGACCACCTGCGCTACTTCGCCGGCGCGATCCGGGCCCAGGAGGGCTCGCTCTCGCAGATCGACGAGGAGACCGTCGCCTACCACTTCCACGAGCCGCTGGGCGTGGTCGGCCAGATCATCCCGTGGAACTTCCCGATCCTGATGGCGATCTGGAAGCTCGCCCCGGCCCTGGCCGCGGGCAACGCGGTCGTGCTCAAGCCCGCCGAGCAGACCCCCGCCTCGATCCTGGTCCTGATCGAGCTGATCGCCGACCTGCTGCCGGCCGGGGTGGTCAACGTGGTCAACGGCTTCGGCGTGGAGGCGGGCAAGCCGCTGGCCTCCAGCAGCCGGATCCGCAAGATCGCCTTCACCGGCGAGACCACCACGGGCCGGCTGATCATGCAGTACGCCAGCGCCAACCTGATCCCGGTCTCCCTGGAGCTGGGCGGCAAGAGCCCCAACCTGTTCTTCGCGGACGTCGCGGCCGAGCAGGACGCCTTCTACGACAAGGCGTTGGAGGGCTTCACCATGTTCGCCCTCAACCAGGGCGAGGTCTGCACCTGTCCCAGCCGGGCGCTGATCCAGTCGTCGGTCTACGACCGGTTCCTCGGCGACGGCCTGGAGCGGGTGCGGGCCATCAAGCAGGGCAACCCGCTGGACACCGAGACCATGGTCGGCGCCCAGGCCAGCAACGACCAGCTGGAGAAGATCCTCTCCTACATCGAGATCGGCCAGGCCGAGGGCGCCAAGGTGCTGGCCGGCGGCGAACGGGTCGAGCTCGGCGGCGATCTGGCGGGCGGCTACTACGTGGCGCCGACCGTCTTCGAGGGCCACAACGGGATGCGGATCTTCCAGGAGGAGATCTTCGGACCGGTGGTCGCGGTGGCCCGCTTCGAGGACTTCGAGGACGGCATCGCGCAGGCCAACGACACGCTCTACGGGCTGGGCGCGGGCGTCTGGAGCCGGGACGGCTCGACCGCCTACCGGGCCGGGCGGGCGATCCAGGCCGGGCGGGTGTGGACCAATTCGTACCACCTGTACCCGGCGCACGCGGCCTTCGGCGGCTACAAGAACTCCGGGATCGGCCGCGAGACCCACAAGATGATGCTGGACCACTACCAGCAGACCAAGAACCTGCTGGTCAGCTACTCGCCGCAGGCACTGGGCTTCTTCTGATGAACGGGCTTGCGACGGGCGGGACCCGCTGATGGCACGGGTGGCGATCACGGCGGCGGCGGCCGAGCTGCTGCGCGAACTCGCGCTGGAGCACGGGCCGCTGATGTTCCATCAGTCCGGCGGCTGCTGCGACGGGTCGGCGCCGATGTGCTACCCCGCCGGGGAGTTCCGCACCTCCGAGAGCGATGTGCTGCTCGGCGAGCTGACGGTGACCGGGCTGCGCGACCCGGTCGGTGTCTGGATGGCCCGCGACCAGTTCGCCTACTGGTCGCACACCCACCTGACCATCGACGTGGTGCCCGGGCGCGGCAGCGGCTTCTCGCTGGAGACGCCGACCGGGCAGCGGTTCCTGACCCGCTCGCGGCTGCTGACCGACCAGGAGACGGCGGAACTCGGCTGAACCGGTGGGCCGCCCGGCCTCGCGTCGGGCGGCCCACCGTCGGGCCTCCCGGAGGGACCCCCGGAGGGAGCGCCCTCAGGCGGCGAGGCAGGACCGCACGGCCGCGATCAGCCCCCGCGAGCGGATGTCGCCGGTCACCCCCGGCTGCATCCCGCAGGTGACGTAGCCGAAGCCCAGCCCGAGCTCCGGATCGGCGAACCCCAGCGCTCCGCCGCGCCCCGGGTGTCCGAAGGCCGCGGGCGAGGTCATCGGCGAGGTCGAACTGTGCCGGAAGTAACCGTGCCCGAAGCGCGAGTTGACGATCAGCACCCGGTCGGGCCCATCGGCGGCCGGCCCCACCGCCTCGGCCAGCGTCGCGGGCGAGAAGAGCGCGGGCAGCGGCTGCCCGGGCGGGCCACCGGGCCGGTCGGCCGCACCGATCAGCGCCGCGTAGAAGCGGGCCACCGCGCGGGCCGTGCCGACCCCGTTGGCGCCGGGGATCTCGGCGGCCTGCACGGCCGGGTCGTTCAGGTCCAGCCGCGGTTCGACGGCCCCGAAGGCGCGGGCGGTCAGCGAGGCCGGGTCCTGGTAGGCGGCCACCACCGAGCGCTTGGGCCGCAGTCGCAGCCCGCCCGACCCCTCACCGACGGCGACCGGCGGCGCGGGCAGGTCCACCAGCCGGCCCACCCGGGGCGCGGCTCCGCCCGGCAGCCCGATCCACAGGTCCAGGCCGAGCGGCCGGGCGATCTCCTCGGCGAAGTACCGCCCCACCGTGCGTCCGCTCACCCGCCGCACCACCTCGCCGACCAGCCAGCCGAAGGTGTAGGGGTGGTAGCCGTGCGCGCTGCCCGGCTCCCAGGCCGGCGCCTGCGCGGCGACGGCGGCCACCGCGGGCTCCCAGGCCAGCACGTCCTCCACCCGCAGCGGGGTGTCCAGCGCGGGCAGCCCGGCGCGGTGCGAGAGCAGCCAGCGCACCGGGATCCGCTCCTTGCCGGCCGCCTTGAACTCCGGCCAGTACCCGGCCACCGGCGCGTCCAGGTCGAGCAGGCCGCGCTGGGCCAGCAGCAGCGCGACGGCGGCCGTGCAGCCCTTGGTCACCGAGCGCAGCACCTGGGCGGTGTCCGCCGTCCAGGCCACCGCGGGCGCCGGCCGGCCGCCGACCTCGGGCCGCGCGTCGCCTCCCCACAGGTCCACCACCTTGTGCCCGCGGACATAGAGCGCCACGGCCGCACCGAGCTCGCCGTAGTCGCGGAAGTTCCGCTCGAAGGCCGCCCGCACCGGCTCGTACCCCGGCGCCGTCTCGCCCCAGATCTCCACCACCGCGCGTCCATCCCGCCGTCTTCGCCCCGCCGATTCCCTCAGCAGCCTAGTCTGATCATCATGAGTGATCCTCGGGATGAACTGCTGGACGTGGTCGACGAGCACGACCGGGTGATCGGCACCGAGCCGCGCGGCGAGGTCTACCGGCGCAACCTGACCCACCGCTGCGTGATGATCCTGGTCCGCGACGCCGAGGGGCGGATCTTCGTGCACCGCCGCTCGGCCGACAAGCTCTTCGCGCCGGGCGCCCACGACGTCTTCGTCGGCGGGGTGGTCGGCACCGGCGAGAGCTACGCCGAGGCCGCCGTCCGGGAGGCCGAGGAGGAGCTGGGCGTGACCGGCATCAGCACCGAGCCGCTGTTCCGCTTCCTCTTCGAGGAGCCCGGCCACTCCTGGTTCTGCGACGTGCACGAGGCCCGCTGGACCGGACCGGTGGCGCCGCAGGCCGAGGAGATCGACTGGCACGGCTGGCTCACCGACGCCGAGGTCGCCGACCGGCTGACCCGCTGGGAGTTCGTCCCCGACGGGCGCGAGGCCTACCGGCGCTACCTGGCCCGCGGCTGATCCGGCAGCCGCGCGGGGGCGCGGCCCGGACCGCTCGTCCGGTCGCCCTCCTCCTCGGTGGGCTCCCACTGCGGGTGCTCGCGCACCGCCCAGTCACGCTCCACCCACCCGGTGCGCATCCCGCGCCGGGCCTGCGGGTCGCGCAGCGCCATCCACAGGTGGCCGCCGACCACCACGCCCACCGCGAGCGCCAGCCAGTCGTGCACGAAGGTCGCCCCGGTGCGCCAGCTCAGCGGGGCCAGGCCGGTGAACCACATCAGCAGCCCGGTGCCGAGCATCACCAGCGTGGCGCCCGCGATCCAGCTCGCCCAGAGCTTCTGCCCCGCGTTGAACTTCCCGGCGCTGCGCCGGTAGGAGCGCCACAGCGCCGCCTTCAGCCACTCCCGGTCGTAGGGCGCGAAGCGGTTCAGCCGGCCCAGGTCCCGGCGCAGCGCCCGGGAGCCGAGGCCAAGCAGCAGTGGCACCGGCAGCGCCAGCCCCGACCACTCGTGCACCGTCTCCACCAGGCGCCGGCGGCCCACCAGCTCGGCCAGCTGCGGCAGGTAGAGGCAGGCGGCGGTGGCGATGCAGATCAGCATCAGCGTCGCCGTGCAGCGGTGCACCCAGCGCTCGGCGCGGGTGAACCGGGGCAGCGGCCGGTCCCCGTCCATGTCAGCTGGTCGGGGCATCGTCGCGCCCGTTCGACTTCCCGACCCAGGCGTCGACGTCATAGCCGTAGTTCTCCCAGTAACCGGTCTCGACCTTGGGTGTGACGGTGATGCCGGAGAGCCACTTCGCCGACTTGTAGAAGTACATCGGCGCCACGTAGAGCCGCACCGGGCCGCCGTGGTCGTGGGTGACCGGTTTGTCCTGCATCTTCAGCGCCACCAGCACGTCATCCCGGCGTGCCTGGTCCAGCGTGAGGCTCTCGGTGTAACTGCCGTCGAAGCAGGTGAAGTGCACGGCGGTGCCGCCCGCCTGGACTCCGGCCGCCGTCAACAGGTCCGCGAGCCTGACCCCTTCGAACGGCGTGCCGGGCACCCGCCAGCCGGTCACGCACTGCACGTCGTGCACCAACCGGGTCTGCGGCAGCGCCTGGAGGTCGGCCAGCGTGTAGCTGCGCGGCCGGTCCACCAGGCCACCGATGGAGAGCCGGTAGTCGGCAGCCGTCCTGACCGGAACCGGGCCGGTGACCGAGTAGTAGCGGAAACCGCCGGAGTCGGGCAGCAGGCCGGTCAGCCCGGTCGGGTCCTTCTGCGCTATCCCGGCCAGCGCCGAGTTCACGGCGTTGGACAGGGTCGGGCCCGCGGCGACCCCGGCCACGCCCAGGCCGAGCATCCCGAGCAGGACACGTCGGCCGACCGGAGTGCCTCGGGTCGGTGCATCGTCGTTCACGTCCGCCATTGTCACCGCCGTTGATGAGGGCCGGGCCGCTCGCGGCCGGGACGTCAGACTTTCGTCACATCCGCGAGCGGACCTCCGGCCCCCTGACAGGGGTGGGGCCGGATCGCAGGGCTGGATAGGGTGACGCCCATGTCCCCCCGCACGCCGCACGCGGCGTCCCAGCCCGCGGCCAGAGCCCAGCCGCGACGGCGGTTGAGCGTCGACGAGCGGCGTGAGCAGCTGATCGCCGTCGCCCTGGAACTGTTCAGCGCCCGGCCGCCGGAAGAGGTGTCGATCGACGACATCGCGGCGGCGGCGGGCGCCTCCCGGCCGCTGGTCTACCACTACTTCCCCGGCAAGCAGGCGATCTACGAGGAGTCGCTGCGCCGGGCCGGGCAGGAGCTGGCCGGCCGCTTCGAGGAGCCGCACACCGGCCCGCTCTCCGAGCGGCTGGCCCGAGTGATGGACCGCTACCTGGACTTCGTGGCCGGCCACGGCCCCGGCTTCGCGGCCCTGCTGCGCGGCGGCTCGGTGGCGGCCAGCCCCGGCACCAACGCGGTGATCGACGAGGTCCGGCAGGCCGCCCAGGACCAGATCCTGGCCCACCTCGCACTGGCGGATCCGAGCCCCGGGCTGCGGCTGGCGGTGCGGACCTGGATCGCCAACGCCGAGATCAGCTCGCTCGCCTGGCTGGCCGACCGGCAGCAGCCGCCCCGCGGGCAGGTCCGCCAGCGGCTGGTGCAGGACTTCGTGGCCGCCCTGGTGGTGACGGCCGCGCGCGAGCCGGAGCTGGCCGCCGCGCTGCCCGGCTTCCTGGCCGCCGAGCACCCGGGCACCCCGACCGGCGCGCTGGTGCGCGACCTCAGCGGCCTGCTGACCGTGCCCGGCCTGCCCGAGGCCCTCGGTGCCCTGGTCGCCCCGGCGCCGGATCCCGAGCAGGCGGGCACGTAGCCAGGGCCGTCCGGCCGGTCTGATACAACAGCGGAGCGGACGGAACAGCACGACAGAGAGCGATCGGGGGCTGCGGAGCATGACGCAGGACGGCCACGGGGGCGCGCCCATGGGCCTGGCGGGAGCAGGCGGTCAGGCGGCGGTGGGCCTGGCGGGAGCGGCCGTGGTGGCCCCCGCCGAACGGATCTCCGCGACGCTCGACTCGCTGGCCGAGGCGCTGCTCGGTCCCGACGTCAGCCGGCAGGCGCCCGAGGCCCTCTTCGCCGGCCCGCGCGCGGCCGGCGCGGAGCAGTCGCCGGGCCCCGCCCTCTTCGACACCTGGCTCCACCAGAGCGGCCACGGCCGGCTGGCCCGCCCCGGCCGCGGCACCCTGGTCTCCTGCGCCACGCAGCCGCCCACCGGCTCGGCCGCCGGCACCGTCGAGCAGTTGCTGGTCCGCTACGGCCGCGAGCCGGTGCGCGGGGTGGCGGCGACCACGCTGGCCGCCTTCCAGCTGCCGGTCACCGCCGAGCCCTCGGCCGCCCGGCTGCGGCCACCCTTCGCCGCACCGCTGGCCGAGCTCGCCGCCGGCCGGCAGACCCTGTTTCCCGCCGAACTGCCCACCGGCAGCGGGGTGGAGGTGCGGCTGAGCGTGCCGCCCGCCTTCCACGCGCTGACCGCGCGCGGCGGCGACCAGGCCTCGGCCGAGCAGCTCGGCGAGGTGGCGGAGGAGCTGTTCGCCGCCGAGGGTCCGTCCGCCCGCCGGGACTGGGCCGTGCTCAACGCCGCGCTGCTGGACGAGAACGCGGCTGCCGACGTGCGGTTCAGCGCGATCGCGGCGGTGCGGATCGAGGGGCGGCCGAGCAACGCCTCGCTGGTCGTCGCGCTGCACCGGGACCGGACACCGATCGCCGAGCTCGCCGCCGAACTGGCCACCTCCCGCCCCCAGGCGGAGGTGTGGACGGTGATCCTGCCGTCCGGTCCCGCCGTGGTGCTGGTCCAGGGCCGGACCGGGGCGATCCCGGCCGCGCTGGCCGCCGACGGCACCCGGCGCTGGGTGGTCTCCTCGGTGGTCCAGGCGTTCCTGCCGCTGCCGGACGGCGTCTCGCTGCTGACCGTGCAGCTGGGGACCGCGCACGGCGAGGACTGGGAGCTGTACGCGACCGTCTTCGCGGAGCTGCTGCAGAGCGTGGAGTTCGGCTGGGACGGGGTGGACGGGCGGCTCGACCCGGGCTCCGGCGCCGCTGCGTTCGCGCCGGCGACGGTGACGCCGGTGGCCCAGCCGCCCGCCCCGGCACCAGCCCCGGCTCCGGCTCCACAGCCGGCACCCGCTCCGGCACCTGCTCCGGCGCCCGCACCCGTACCTGCACCCGCGCCGCTGCCCGCGCAGCCCGCTCCCCCGGTCGCCGCACCGCCGCCACCCCCGATGCCCCCGACCGCGCCTGCGGCCCCGCCCGCGCCGCCCGTCGTCGCGCCCGCACCCACCCCCGCGCCCGAGCCGCAGCCCGAGCCCGCCAGGAAGGGCACCCCGGTCAACGTCCCCCCGCCGGACTTCGACCCCTTCGCGCCGCAGACCGAACCCCAGAGCGCACCCGAGCCGGCCGCAGCTCCCACCGCGGCCCCGGTGGCCGCCGCCGCGCCCGAACCGCAGCCCGAGCCCGCCCCGTCGGCGCTCGACCCGTTCGGCACGGTGGTGAAGAACGAGCCGCTCGACCCCTTCGGCACCGTCACCCGCAACTCGCCCAGCGCGCCGGCCAAGCCCACCACGGCCCCCACCGCCGCACCGGCCACCACCGCCGCGCCCGCCCCCGCACCCGGCAAGGGCACCCGCGTCAACGTCCCGCCGCCGGACTTCGACCCGTTCGCCCCGCAGACCGAGCCCCCGAGCGCACCCGCCGCCGAGCCGGCCGAGGCGCAGGCCCCCAAGGGCACCCCGGTCAACGTCCCACCGCCGGACTTCGACCCCTTCGCGCCGCAGACCGAACCCCAGAGCGCACCCGAGCCGGCCGCAGCCTCCAAGGGCACCCGGGTGAACGTCCCACCGCCGGACTTCGACCCGTTCGCGCCCGACAACCACGTCGCGCCCGCACCGGTGACCAGCAACGCAAGCGAATCGTCAGCGCCGCTCAAGCCCGATCCGTTCTCCTAGCCGCAGCAGCAGCTGACGGGGCGCCATCCGCCGGGCTCCCCTGGGGCCGCCCCCACCGGCCCGTCCCGGCAGGTCCCCCACACCGGCGCCCCGTCAGCAAGCTGCCCGGCCGGACACCCCCTGGTCCTGCTCGCCCTCCGGGCACTGGTAGACGCGGCGGACGCTGCTGCCCAGGCGCAGCACGTCCGCGCCGTAGAGGTGGATCGAGATCGCGGTGCCGCTACAGGAGTTGCGCACCAGGTGGATGTCCCCGGGCGGCGCGAAACCGGCGACCGAGCCGAGCGGGTTGACCACGTCCTCGGTGGCGACCAGCCGCGCCGTACCGGTGCCCTCGGGGACCAGCCGGTAGCGGCGCTCGCTCTCCTGGCCCTGGTGCACCCCGGCCACGCACCAGGAGACGTGGTCGTGGATCGCGGTCTGCTGCCCGGGGAGCCAGACCAGCGCGACCACCGAGAAGCTGCCGTCCACCTCGGCGTGCAGCACGTGCTGGCGGTAGTGGTCCGGGTCGCCGAGCTGCTGCTCGGCGGTGAGCAGTTCGGGGTCGCCGAGGAAGCCGCGCAGCTCCTCGGCCGCCAGCCCGGCGGTCAGCGCGGGGGTCAGACCTCGGCTCACCACGGCGCGGATCCGCGCCACCAGTGCCTCGGCCAACGGTGTGATGCGAGCGGCCGGACGGGCCGTGGTGGTCGCTGTCATGCCAGCAGCTTCCGCCCCGGCCCTCGGCCGCGTCCAAGCAGCGTTTCTTGGCGTTCCCCTACGCCCGCTTATCGATCCGCCCCGGTCCTCGGGGTGACGGCTCCTCAGCATCACTGCCCGAGAACCTGCCTGACGGCGACTCAGCAGCCGAGCCGGGCCGCGGCGGCCGAGCGCAGTCCGTCCAGCACCAGCTCGGTGGCGGGCAGCAGCAGGTGCTCGCGCAGCACGTAGGCGCAGACCTGGCGGCGGACGTGCGGCTCCAGCGCCCGCCCGGTGACCTTGCGGTGGCACAGGAAGGACAGGACCAGCGAGGGCGCCACCGCCAGCCCCACCCCGGCCGCCACCAGGCTCTGCAGTGCCAGGTTGTCGTCCGTGGTGAAGACGATGTCGGGTTCGAAGCCCGCCTCCGTGCAGATGTGCAGGAAGTTCGCCCGGCAGCGCGCGCACCCGGCGATCCACCGGGCCTGGGCCAGCTCGGCCAGCCGCACGGCGTGCCGGCGGCCCAGCGGATGGCCGACCGGCAGCAGCACCGTCAGCAGGTCCTCCATCAGCGGAATCTCCACCAGCTCGCCCGGCAGCTCGGCGCGCATCCCCGGGTAGCTGAAGGAGAGCGCGATGTCGCACTCGCCGGCCAGCAGCTTGTTCAGCGACTCGGGCGGCTCGGCCTCCAGCAGTTCGACCCGCACCGCCGGGTGGTCGGCCAGCAGCCGGGCCATCGCCGCGGGGATCAGGGTGGCGTTGGCGCTGGGGAAGGCGCAGACCCGCACCCGTCCGGCCCGCAGCCGGGCCAGCGCCTGGAGCTGCTGCTGCGCGGCGCCGAGGTTGCCGAGGATCACCGCGGCGTGCCGGGCCAGCGTCTCGCCGGCCTCGGTCAGCCGCATCCGGCGGCCGTCCCGGGTGAAGAGCGGGACCCCGGTCTCCCGTTCCAGCGCACGGATCTGCTGGGTGACGGCCGGTTGGGTGTAGCCGAGCGAGCGGGCGGCGGCGGTGTACGAGCCGGTGCTGACCACCTCGTGGAAGGTCCGGATGTGTCGGGAGTCCAGCATCCCTGAATCATAAGCAGAAGTTGGCAATCGCTCACCAAGGCCTACTTGCAGTGATCACTGACGCCGGATCCCGGCTGGTGGCGCGGGCTACCGCCCCTCGCGTCGGCCCTTGAACAGGTAGCCGATCACCCCACCGATCAGCAGTGTCGCGGCGAGCGCGATCCAGAGCGGTGCCGTCACGGTGAACACCCAGAACTGGATCTTGACGTTGTTGAGATTGGCCAGCAGGAACCACAGCGCGAGCGCGAAGAGCACCACCCCGGCGATCAGCCTGGTAGGGATGCCGGCGATGTCGCCCTGCCGCTTCTGTCCTGCGAACGGGTCCGATTTTCTGGTCACCCGGGCAGTCTGCGCCCCGCGGCCCCGACTGATCGTGCGATCCGCCGCCAGCTGCCCCGAACGGAGTAGCGCGGGGCGCCCAAGCGGGTGGCCGACGGCCCGGACCAGGCACAATCCGCCGCGCCGGGAACACCCGGAAGCTGCCGCTTGTTGACCCGACGGCAGAATTCGACAACCCCGAAGGGCCACCACAGCTCGTGAGCACCATCCCCACGATCACCCTGAACAACGGCGTCGCGATCCCGCAGCTCGGTTTCGGCGTCTGGCAGGTTCCCGACGACGAGGCGACCGCCGCCGTGCGGACCGCCATCGAGGCGGGCTACCGCAGCATCGACACCGCCGCCATCTACGAGAACGAGACCGGCACCGGCCTCGGCATCCGACAGGCCGGCGTCCCCCGCGACGAGCTGTTCATCACCACCAAGCTGTGGAACAGCGGCACCCGCGACTGGAGCGGCCAGGCCGGCCGGGAGGCCGTGCTCAGCGAGTTCGACGCCTCGCTGGCCAAGCTCGGCCTGGAGTACGTCGACCTCTACCTGATCCACTGGCCGCGCCCGATGCACGGCAGCTACGCCAACGTCTGGCAGGGCCTGGAGGAGCTGCTCGCCTCGGGTCGCACCAGGGCGATCGGTGTCTCCAACTTCGGCCGGGCCGAGCTGACCCACCTGTTCGAGACCACCTCGGTGGTGCCGGCGCTCAACCAGGTCGAGCTGCACCCGCACTTCCCGCAGCACGAGCTGCGCGCCTTCCACGCCGAGCACGGCATCGCCACCGAGGCCTGGAGCCCGCTGGGCCAGGGCAAGGACCTGCTCACCGAGCCGGTCCTGACCGAGATCGCCGCCAAGCACGGTCGGACCACCGCCCAGGTGGTGCTCCGCTGGCACCTGCAGAGCGGTCTGATCGCGATCCCGAAGTCGGTCACCCCCTCGCGGATCAAGGAGAACCTGGCGGTGACCGGCTTCGAGCTGGACGCCGAGGACCTCGCCGCGATCGCCGGCATCGAGACCGGCAAGCGCCTGGGCCCCGAGCCGACCACCTTCGACTGGAACTGAGTCACCGGCTCATGGGATCGGCCGATCCGGCCTCTCCCGGAGCACTGATGCTTCCGGGACTAACTGAGTGCGGATAGTTGAACCGCGCTCAGTCCGGGTCCGTTTTTTCAGGTGTGGGCTCCCGTCAGTCGACGGGCGCCCACACCTATGCGTAACTTCAGGTAATTCCCAGACAATTCCCAGGAATTTCCGGGCGAATCGTTACGCCACCGGTGCGAGTCGAGCCGCCTTTGCCAGCAGGGCAATGGCCGGCTGGTGCTCGGCCGGATCCAGCGGTTCGAGCAGCAGCCGCTCCACTTCCGCCACTCCGGCCGCGGCGCTGTGCAGCAGCTCCTGACCGGTCGGCGAGAGCGAGAGCAGGTTGCGCCGCCCGTCCGAGGGATCGCGCCGACGCAGCACCAGACCGCGCCGTACCAGTCGGCTGACCATCTCGGCCATCGTCGCCTTGTCCAGCGAGGCCAGCTCGCCGACGGTGCGCTGGTCAGCCCCTGGTTCGCTCTCCAGGGCGTCCAGCACGGCGAACTGAGGTGCCGTCAGCTCCGATCCGACGTGCTCGGACCAGAGCTTGGTGTGCACCTGCTGGCCGACCCTGATCAGGTAGCCGACCGCCCGCTGCGCGTCCAGCAGCGGCCTGGTGTCGGTCAGCGCGGCCACCGCGGCCGGCTCCAACTTGGCTATCTTGGCCAGGAATCGAACAAGATCGAGCTGCTCGTCGCTGGTCAGCGGCTCGAACAGGGTGCGCTGAACGCGCACCACGCCGCCGGTGGCCTCACGGACCGCCTGGGCGCCGTTCTGCGAGAGCGCGAGCAACTTGCGCCGGCCGTCCGCCGGATCGCGGCGGCGCAGCACCAGGCCACGCCGTACCAGCCGAGCGACCATCTCGGCCATCGTCGCCTTGTCCAGCGAGGCTCGTTCGCCCACGGTGCGCTGGTCGGCGCCCGGTTCGAGAGCGAGCGCGAGCAGGACCGCGAATTGAGGAGCCGTCAGTTCGGCTCCCACGTGTTCGGACCACAGCCGGGTGTGCACCTGCTGGGCCACGCGGATGAGGTGACCGGGCGACTGCTGAAGCCGTCCGGGCACACGGGTCGTCGGGATCTCCCCCAGCACCATGAATCCGTCCTGATGTCACACCCGGCGTGCTGTGGGACACCCGGGCGGGGCAGTAGCGGCGTGCTGGCCTCCCCCGGCCCGAATCGAGATCAACCGCACTGATTTCGACCCGAATCGAGGGGAGCTCCGCCGTGCAGCCGACGGCTGCTGGCGCACACTATACAAACGGAGTCCGCCCAGCGGCAGGCAGGGGCAGATAGTAGACGGATGTTCGGCGGACTTGTGGTATTTCTCCCCCAGCGTTCGGTCAGGAACAGCCCGGCAAGGCGCTCTGGTCCCCTCAACTACCCGCCGGTAGGGTGACCGCACAACGCTCTCGCCCCCAACTCCGGGGCGCTCCGGCACCAGCGGGACCGCGGCCACCTCCGGCCCACTCGGCCCGACCGGCCCTTCCGAACCAAGAGAGATGAGTACGACGCATGACGGAACAGAGCAGCACGCCCCGGGTCGCGATCGTCACCGGCGCCGCCCGCGGCATCGGTGCCGCCACCGCCCAGCGACTGGCCGCCGACGGCTACGCCGTCGCGGTGGTGGACCTGGAGGAGTCGGCCGGCAAGGACACCGTCGAGAAGATCATCGCCGCCGGCGGGCAGGCCCTGGCCGTCGGCGCGGACGTCTCGGACGAGGCCCAGGTGCAGGCCGCCGTGGACCGGATCGCGGCCCAACTCGGCACGCCGGTGGTGCTGGTGAACAACGCGGGGGTGCTCCGCGACAACCTGCTCTTCAAGATGTCGGCCGCCGACTGGGACACCGTGATGAGCGTGCACCTGCGCGGCGCGTTCCTGATGACCCGTGCGGTGCAGAAGCACATGGTCGACGCCGGCTTCGGTCGCATCGTCAACCTCTCCTCCTCCTCGGCGCAGGGCAACCGCGGCCAGGCCAACTACTCGGCCGCCAAGGCGGGCCTGCAGGGCTTCACCAAGACCCTGGCCATCGAGCTGGGCAAGTTCGGCATCACCGCCAACGCGGTGGCCCCCGGGTTCATCGCCACCGACATGACCGCCGCCACCGCGGCCCGGGTCGGCATGGAGTTCGAGGCCTTCAAGGAGGCCGCGGCCACCCAGATCCCGGTCCAGCGGGTGGGTGCGCCCGAGGACATCGCGCACACCATCTCGTTCCTCGCCAGCGAGGGCGCGGGCTTCGTCAGCGGACAGGTGATTTACGTAGCCGGTGGTCCGCTCGACTAGTCCGTCCGTCGTAGCGCCTCTGGTCATCGCGGGCAGAAGATGACCAAAGGCGCTACGTCTTTTTCCGGTCCGGAACCGGGCGCCGCCGAGGCGCACGGACAGACGGATCCCCGCCGGGGATGCGGCCCGGTGCACAACGGCGCACGCCGGGCGGCACCGCCGGACACGACTGTGCGCCGGGCGCGGCCGGCCGCGCCGAACCATGCGTTCGAACACGTCGCAGCACGTTCGCAGCTCCGGAGAGGGCGCAGCCCGGACGCCTGCTCGACCGAGCGATCAGCGCTCGCGCATCGCGCGTAACCGGGCTGCCTCCACGACCATCGCGGCCCGCTCGATCCGGCGGGCCTTGCGCGCCTCGTCCGCGCCGAGCGGCTCGACCACGTGGAAACATGCACCGCAGACGTAGCCACCCTCCGGCCCCTCGGAGACCGGGGTGCCGCAGTGGGCGCAGTACCGGGAGTAGGTGACGGTGGCGACCATGACGACCTCGCATCGACTACGAAGAGTACGTCCACGGTAGCCGCTTGACGCGGGCCCAGAAAGAGCGAACTGATGGTCGATCAAGCGTCGACGGGGTGGCTCCCGGTGATCGACCCCGTTCCGTCGCAGGTCCGGCACGGTTCCTCGCGGTAAGCCTGCTTGCTGCCGTCGGCCGAAACACGATAGCGGGTGTAGGTGCCGGTCCCGCTGCACAGGAAGCAGTTGCCGCCGCCGTCCCGCTCGGTGGTGCCCGTGCCCTTGCAGGTCCGGCACTGCAGACCGGCCAGCCGTCCGGTCCCGGTGCAGATGGTGCACACCGCGATGCTCACGCCGGATCCTCCGTTCCTCGCGCTCCCGCCAGGGGGCGAAACGCCACGACGCCGAGCCTACCGCCGGAATAACCCGGAGCGGCCGGGGTACCCCGATCCGGACGGAGGTGGACAGCATGCGCTATGCGACCACACCGCGCCGCTGGCGCAGCGGGACCGAGCCGGCCACCGCACGCAGTGCCCTCAGACTGCGCTTCCTGCTCTCAGTGATCTTCATACCGGTCTTCGCCCTGATGACGGCCGCCTTCGCCGTCGTCGCGGCGATGGCGAAGCCGACCGGTGTGCCCTCCCGGGGCGCGCTGACCGGCTTCGCCGTCGTCTGCTTCGTGCTGACCGTCGTCGCCGTCGTCGATCTCTACGTGGTGATCAGGAGACGCCGGGTCGAGCTGTGAACCGGACAGCACGGCCCGGCCGGGCCGGCGCTACCGGTTGCCCACCGCCTGCTTGACCAGGGTCTTGCCGAAGTCCCACATCAGCCCGCCGCCGCTGTGCGCGTCGTCCATCACCTCGCTGAACGCGTCCACGAACCGGTCCACCTCACGCTCGGTGATGATCAGCGGCGGGATCAGCTTGATCACCTCCAGGTGGTCGCCCGAGACCTGGGTGAGGATCCGGTGCCGCTGCAGCAGCGGCACCACCACCATCTGCGCGAAGAGCCCCTTGCGGGCGGCCTGCAGCGCGGTCCACCCGGTGCGCAGCTTGAGCGAGCGGGGTCGGCCGAACTCGATGCCGATCATCAGACCGCGCCCGCGGACCTCGGCCAGCATCTCGTACTTCGCGGTGAGCGCGGCCAACCGGGTGCGCAGCAGGTCGCCGACCCGGCGGGCATTGGCCACCACCTGCTCGTCGCGCATCACCTGCAGGGTGGCCAGGCCCGCCGCCATCGCCTGGGCGTTGGAGCCGTAGCTGGCCGAGTGCACCAGCACCCGGTCCATCGAGGAGTAGACCTTCTCGAAGATCCAGCCCTTGCCCAGCGTGGCGCCGATCGGCACGTAGCCGCCGGAGAGCGCCTTGGCCGCGCAGACCAGGTCGGGCTGCACGCCCTCCTCGCCCTGGTAGGCGAAGAAGGCCCCGGTGCGCCCGATGCCGGTCTGCACCTCGTCGCAGATGAGCAGCGCCTTGTTCTCGTGCAGCAGCTCCTGGGCGGCGCGCAGCCAGCCGGGCGGGGCGGCGTGCACCCCCTTGCCCTGGATCGGCTCGACGATCAGCGCGGCCACGTCGCCCTTGCGCAGTTCGCGCTGGAGCGCGCCGAGGTCGCCGAGCGGGATCGCGGTGTCCGGCAGCAGCGGGCCGAAGCCCTTGCGGAAGCCGCCCTCGCCGTTGATCGACAGCGATCCGGTGGTCAGGCCGTGGAACGCGTGGTCGCAGTAGAGGATCCGGCCGCGCCCGGTGGCGTAGCGGGCGAACTTGATCGCCGTCTCCACCGCCTCGGTGCCGCTGTTGCCGAAGAAGACCCGGTCCAGGCCGGGCGCCTCGGCGAGCAGCCGCTCGGCCAGCAGACCGGGCAGCGGCGGGCAGTCGAAGCGGGTCAGGTCGGGCAGGTCGAGGTCCATCACCTGCTGGATCGCGTCGCGCACCACCGGGTGGTGCCGGCCGAGCGCGAAGATACCGAAGCCGGCCAGCATGTCCAGGTACTCGTTGCCCTCGGCGTCGTAGAAGAAGGGGCCGCGGGCGTGGTCGTAGGTCTTGTCGAAGCCGATCGTGTGCAGCATCCGCGGCAGCTGCGGGTTGAGGTAGCGGCCGTGCAGCTCGTACCGCTCGCCGCCGCGCTCGGCGAGCAGGGCGGCGAGGTCGAGGGCACCTTCAGGTCGGTCAGCTGGCACGGGGTTCGTTCACTCCTCGGTTCGGCAGCAGGTACTTGGCGAAGGCGGCGGTCTGGGCGGCGATCCCGGTGCCGGTCAGCCCGGCCTCCTCCATGATCTCGCCGCGCCCGGCGTGCTGGAGGAACTCCTGCGGGATGCCCAGGTCGCGCAGCGGGGTGGCCACCTCGGCGTCCCGCAGCGCCTGGGCGATGGCGGCACCGACGCCGCCGGCCCGGCCGTTGTCCTCGACGGTGACCACCAGCTTGTGCGCGGCCGCGAGTTGGACGAGCGCCGGGTCGACCGGCTTGACCCAGCGCGGGTCGACCACGGTGGTGGCCAGGCCGTCGGCGGTGAGCAGCGCGGCGGCGTCCAGGCAGGCGCAGGCCATCGAGCCGACCGAGACCAGCAGCACGTCCTGGCCGGCCCGGCCCGGCACCCGGGTGCGCTGCAGCACGTCCACCCCGCCCAGGTGCTCGACGGCCGGGAGGTCCGGTCCGACCTCGCCCTTGGGGAAGCGCACCACGGTCGGCGCGTCCGTGACCTCCAGCGCCTCGCGCAGCTGGGCGCGCAGCTGCGCGGCGTCGCGCGGGGCGGCCAGCCGCAGCCCGGGCACCACCTGGAGGATCGACATGTCCCACATGCCGTTGTGCGAGGCGCCGTCGTTGCCGGTCACCCCGGCCCGGTCCAGCACGAAGGTGACACCCAGCTTGTGCAGCGCGACGTCCATCAGGACCTGGTCGAAGGCCCGGTTGAGGAAGGTCGCGTAGACCGCGACCACCGGGTGCAGTCCGGCGGTGGCCAGGCCCGCGGCGCTGGTGACCGCGTGCTGCTCGGCGATGCCGACGTCGAAGGTGCGCTTGGGGAAGGCCTTGGCGAAGTCGGCCAGGCCCACCGGCTGGAGCATCGCGGCGGTGATCGCCACCACGTCCGGGCGCTGGGCGCCGACGGCCAGCATCTCCTCGCCGAAGACCGAGGTCCAGGAGGTGCCGCCGGAGGGCGAGATCGGCAGGCAGGTGTAGGGGTCCATGGCCCCCACCGCGTGGAAGCGGTCCGCCTCGTCGAGCTCGGCGGGACGGTAGCCGCGGCCCTTGACGGTCAGGCAGTGCACGATCACCGGGCCGCCGAAGCCGCGCGCCTTGCGCAGCGCGGACTCCACCGCGGCGATGTCGTGGCCGTCGATCGGGCCGAGGTACTTCAGGCCCAGGTCCTCGAACATGCCCTGCGGGGCGAAGGAGTCCTTGAAGCCCTTCTTCGCGCCGTGCAGCGCCTCGAAGATCGGCTGGCCGACCACCGGAGTGCGCTGCAGCGCCTCCTTCCCCCAGGCCAGGAAGCGCTCGTAGCCCTGGGTGGTGCGCAGCGTGGCCAGGTGGTTGGCCAGGCCCCCGATGGTCTTGGCGTAGGAGCGCTCGTTGTCGTTGACCACGATGACCAGCGGCCGGTCCTGGGCCTCGGCGATGTTGTTGAGCGCCTCCCAGGCCAGCCCGCCGGTGAGCGCGCCGTCGCCGATCACCGCGACGGTCTGCCGGTCGCTGCGTCCCTGGATCTGGTGCGCCTTGGCGATCCCGTCGGCGTAGCCGAGCACGGTGGAGGCGTGCGAGTTCTCGATCACGTCGTGCTCGGACTCGGCCCGCGAGGGGTAGCCGGAGAGCCCGCCCTTGGCCCGCAGCCGGCTGAAGTCCTGCCGGCCGGTCAACAGCTTGTGCACGTAGGCCTGGTGGCCGGTGTCCCACAGGATCCGGTCGCGCGGCGAGTCGAAGACCCGGTGCAGCGCGATGGTCAGCTCCACCACCCCGAGGTTGGGTCCGAGGTGGCCCCCGGTGCGGCTGACCGCCTCGATCAGGAAGTCGCGGATCTCCTGGGCCAGTTGCGGCATCCGGTTGGCCGGCAGTCGCTTCAGGTCGGCTGGTCCGTGAACGGAGGACAGGAGTGACATGGCTCCACCTCTCGGCTTGGTCTACAGCTCGGTTTGCTCTACAGGGGCCCGGCCGCTGGCTGGGGGCGGAACTTCGGATCTCTCAGCCTGCCGCGATCACCGCCGGTACGCCCGCTGGGCCGCCGTCGGCCTGGTACCGCTCGGCGAGTTGCAGGGCCTCCTCGATCAGGGTCTCGACGATCTTCGACTCGGGCACGGTCTTGATCACCTCGCCCTTCACGAAGATCTGCCCCTTGCCGTTGCCCGAGGCCACCCCCAGATCCGCCTCGCGCGCCTCACCCGGACCGTTCACCACACAGCCCATCACCGCCACCCGCAGCGGCACCTCCATGCCCTCGAGCCCGGCGGTGACCTCCTCCGCGAGCTTGTACACATCCACCTGCGCCCGACCGCACGACGGACACGAAACGATCTCCAACCCGCGCTGACGCAGGTTCAACGACTCCAGGATCTGGATCCCGACCTTGATCTCCTCCACCGGCGGCGCCGACAGCGAGACCCGGATCGTGTCCCCGATCCCCTCCGCCAGCAGCGCACCGAACGCCACCGCCGACTTGATCGTCCCCTGGAACGCCGGACCCGCCTCCGTCACACCCAGGTGCAGCGGATAGTCGCACGCCGCCGCCAACTGCCGGTACGCATTGATCATCACCACCGGGTCGTTGTGCTTCACCGAGATCTTGATGTCCCGGAAGTCGTGCTCCTCGAACAGCGAGCACTCCCACAACGCCGACTCCACCAACGCCTCCGGCGTCGCCTTGCCGTACTTCTCCAGCAGCCGCTTGTCCAGCGAACCCGCGTTCACACCGATCCGGATCGGCACACCCGCCGACTTCGCCGCCCGCGCGATCTCACCGACCTTGTCGTCGAAAGCCTTGATGTTGCCCGGGTTCACCCGCACCGCCGCACAACCCGCATCGATCGCCGCGAACACGTACTTCGGCTGGAAGTGGATGTCCGCGATCACCGGGATCTGCGACTTCCTCGCGATGATCGGCAGCGCGTCCGCGTCGTCCTGCGAGGGCACCGCCACCCGCACGATCTGACACCCCGAAGCGGTCAGCTGCGCGATCTGCTGCAGCGTCGCGTTCACGTCCGAGGTCAGCGTCGTGGTCATCGACTGCACCGACACCGGCGCGTCACCACCGACCGGAACGTTGCCGACCATGATCTGACGCGAGACGCGGCGGGTGGCGAGCGGCTTGAGCGGCAGGGACGGAACACCGAGCGAGATCGCGGTCATGGCTGTACGCACATCCTTGCTGTGATGGTCTTGATGTCATGGTCGGGCCCGGCGCGCGCTCTCGCACGCGCGCCGGGCCCGGCGCTCAGCGGGTACCGGCCACGGTCTCCCGCATCGCGCGCAGCGACTCCTTGAGCGAGCCCATGGTGGCGAGCACCGCCGTGGGCTCGTAACCGCAGTGCGCCATGCAGTTCTCGCAGCGCGGGTCCTTGCCACGGCCGTACTTCGACCAGTCGGTCTTCTCGATGAGCTCCCGGTAGGTGGGCACGTACCCGTCGGACATCAGGTAGCAGGGGCGCTGCCACCCGAAGAGCGAGTAGTTCGGGATGCCCCAGGCGGTGCACTCGAAGTCGACCTTGCCCTCCAGGAAGTCCAGGAAGAGCGGGCTGTGGTTCAGCCGCCAGCGGCGGCGGTTGCCGCCGGCGAAGGTCTTGCGGAAGAGCTCCCGGGTCTGCTCCACGCCCAGGAAGTGCTCCTGGTCGGGAGCCTTCTCGTAGGCGTAGGCCGGGGAGAGCATCATCTCGTCGACCTTGAGCTCGTCGTTGAGGTAGTCGAGCACCTCGATGATGGTCTGCGGGGTGTCCGTGTTGAAGAAGGTGCTGTTGGTGGTCACCCGGAAGCCGCGTCGCTTGGCCTCCTTGATGGCCGCCACCGCCTCGTCGAACACCCCCTCCTTGGCCACCGACTCATCGTGCCGCTCGCGCATGCCGTCGATGTGGACCGTAAAGGTGAAGTACGGCGAAGGAGTGAACTTGTCCAACTTCTTGCGCAGCAGCATGGCGTTCGTGCACAGGAAGACGTACTTCCGCTTCGCCACCAGCTGACGGACGATCTCGTCGATCTGCGGGTGCATCAGCGGCTCGCCGCCGGCGATGGAGACCATCGGAGCACCGGACTCCAGCACCGCGCCGACCGCCTGGGCGACCGGCATCCGCTGCTTCAGCACCCCGGCCGGGTGCTGGATCTTGCCACAGCCCTCGCAGGCGAGGTTGCACGCGAAGAGCGGCTCCAGCTCGACGATCAGCGGGAACTTCTCGCGGCGCTTGAGCTTCTGCTGCATGAGGTACGTACCAACCCGCATGGTCTGGCGCAGCGGCATGGCCATGGCTAGCTCGCCTCCTGAGGGAGCGTCGGCAGGGAAGAGTGGGTCAACAGGGCAGGATCTGCCGGCTCCGGTATCGAACGGAGGTGCTGTGCACCGGCCCCGGCGCCGACCACGGCGCGGTGCCAGCCGAGCAGTGCGGGCACCAGGGCCCGCAGGGTACGGAACGCGCGCAGGCCGGCCGGCACGGTGCCGGGCCGGAACAGCTCGCGCTCGGGCGTGTCGACCACCACCCGGACCGCCGCCATCGGCAGACCGTCCGGTACCTGGTCGAGCACGCTGTCGAACACGGCCGCGGACTCCATGTCCACGGCCAGGATCCCCTGCCGGCTGAGCACGCGGCGCTCGTGGCCGCTCACCACGTGGTCGGCGGAGTGCAGGGTTCCGGTGCGGACGCTGAGTCCGAGGCCGGTCAGCGCCCGGGCGAGCGGCGCCGGCTGGTCGGTCGTCCGCACCCGGCCGGCCGGGCAGTGCACCCGGTCGGAAACGATCACTTCACCCGGTCTTGTCCCCGACACGGCCGCGGCGCAGAATCCGGTCATCAGCACCGCGCCGTAGCCCTGCGGGGCGGCCGACAGCAGGGTGCCCGCCGTCCGTCCGGCCCGCGCCGGGCCCATGCCGGTACGGGCCAGCACCGGCGGGCCACCGAGGGCCTGCGCCCAGTCGCCGCGGCGCAGCGCCCACTCCTCAGCGGGCAGTGCGCACAGCACCAGGAGCGGTGCACTCATGTCAGCCTCCCCAGCACCGGATTGCCGTGCAGGTAGCGGCCCAGCGCGGTGACCGGGAAGACCAGCCGGTAGAGGTGGTAGTTGATCGAGAAGTCCCACGGGAACCCGGTCCCGGTGAACTGCGGCTCGTCCCAGCTGCCTTCGGCCAACTGGGTGGCCGCCAGCCAGCGCACGCCGCGTTCCACCGCGGCGCTGCCCCGCTCCGGTCCGGGAGCGAACCGGCCGCCGGGCCCTTCGCCGGCCGACAGCAGCGCCATCAGCGCCCAGGCGGTCTGCGAGGCGGTGGACTCACCGCGCCCCGACCAGTTCTCCGGGTCCTCGTAGGAGCGCATGTCCTCGCCCCAGCCGCCGTCCGGGTTCTGCCGCTCCTCCAGCCAGCGCACCGCACGCCGGATCGCCGGATCGGACTCGGGCACCCCTGCCGCCACCAGGGCCGGCAGGACCGACCCGGTGCCGTAGATGTAGTTGGTGCCCCAGCGGCCGAACCAGGAGCCCTCGGCCTCCTGGTTGCGCAGCAGCCACTCCACGCCCCGCCTGGTGCGCGGGTCGTCCGCCTTGCCGACCTCGGCCAGCATCTCCACCACGTGGGCGGTGACGTCGGCCGACGGCGGGTCGACCACCTCGCCGAAGTCGCAGAACGGCAGCTTGTTCGGCAGCGTGCTGGTGTTGTCCACGTCGAAGGCGCCCCAGGCGCCGTTCTTGGACTGCATGCCGAGGTTCCACTCGACGCCGCGGTGCACGGCGCCGGCCACCCGCTCCGGCTCCGGGTGGTCCACCCGGCGCAGCGCCAGCACCACCTCGGCGGTGTCGTCGATGTCGGGATAGGTGTCGTTGTGGAACTCGAAGGCCCAGCCGCCCGGGGCCAGCTGGGGCCGCTGCACCGACCAGTCGCCCTTGGTGGTGATCTCCTCCGCGAGCATCCAGTCGGTCGCCCGGACCAGCGCCGGGTGGTCGGCCGGCAGACCCGCGTCGACCAGCGCGATGGTGGCCAGGCAGGTGTCCCAGACCGGGGACTGACAGGCCTCCAGCCAGCGCTTGCCGTCCTCGGTGTGCACGGTGAAGCGCTCGAAGGCGGCCAGCCCGGAACGCATCACCGGGTGGTCCAGCTCGTAGCCGAGCAGGTGCAGCGCGATCAGTGAGTAGACGGCGGGCGGCTGGATGCCGCCCCAGCAGCCGTCCGCCTCCTGGCGCTCGACGATCCAGCGTCCGGCCTGGCTCAGTGCCAGCCGGCGCAGCGGTCGCACCGCGCGCTTGTGGTAGGCGTGCAGCACCAGGTCGAGCCGCTCGAAGAGTCCGTCCCAGCTGGCGGGCGGGGCGAGCGGGCGCAGCGGGAAGGGGTTGGCCGGGTCGGTGTGCAACTCGGTGAGCTCGAACGGACCCGGTCTGACCGGGCGGTGCGCGGAGACCACGGTGAGCGGCACGATGGTCTGACGGGCCCAGCAGCCGAACGCGTAGATGTTCAGCGGCAGCCACTTGGGCAGGAACATGATCTCGGGCGGCATCTCCGGCAAACGCTCCCACGGCCACCAGCCGAAGAGCGCGAGCCAGATCCTGGTGAAGACCCGGGTCGCCGCGATGCCGCCGGCGCCCCGGACGTACTCGGCCGCGGCCCGCATGTGCGGGGCGTCCGGTTGGTCTCCGGCCAGGCGCAGCGCGACATAGGCCTCGACCGTGGTGGAAATCTCCGGCGGACCTCCGTGGAAGGTCCCCCAGGTGCCGTCCGCGCGCTGCTGCGAGCGGATCCACTCGGCGGTGGCCGCGGTCTGCTCCACCGTGCGGATTCCCAGGAACTGACGGAGTAACAGGTCCTCCGCGTCCATGGTGACGTTGGTCTCCAGGTCCCCCTTCCACCAGCCTTCGGTGTCCTGCAGGGACAGCAGGTGGGTGGTGGCCCGGTGCAAGCTCTGCTCGATCGCCGCGCGGTCCACGGGCGCCGGCGCGATCAGCTCCTCCAGAGCTTCGGTGCCGTGCCCGGCCACCTGCCACGGGCCGGCGTCGGCCGGACCGGCCAACGGGGCCGGTGGCCGCTCGTCCACCGCGACCGGCTCGGAATCGTACTCAGGGTCGAGCCGGCCGTCCGCGGTTGCTGTCAACTTGATGTCACCTCTCTCGTACCACCACGAATTCGGCGAGCGCGACGAAGCGCTCGCGCACCTCGTCGGCCATCGGGACCTCGTCCAGTGCGGCGAGGGCGGTCGTGTGCTGGCGGCGCGCCTCCTCCTGGGTCCAGGCACGGCCGCCCGCCTGCTCGATCAGCGCGGCCCGCCCGGCCAGCACCTCCTCGGACTCCTCGCCGCGCCCCTGCGGGTCGGCGAGCAGTTCGGCCAGCCGGCGGGAGGCCGCGCCGCCCTCGGCGAGGGCGGCGGCCACCGGCAGCGACTTCTTGCGCTGGCGCAGGTCGCCCCAGTGCGGCTTGCCGGTCACCTCGGTGGCACCCCAGATGCCGAGCAGGTCGTCCACGGCCTGGAAGGCCAGGCCCAGGTGGTGGCCGTACCGCTCCAGCGCGTCGGCCGTGCGGTCGTCGGCACCGGCCAGGACCGCGCCGATGGCGGAGGCGGCGGCCAGCAGCGCGCCGGTCTTGCCGCCCTCCATCGCCAGGCACTCCTCGACGGTGACCGCGTCGCGGTGCTCGAAGGAGAGGTCCTGGGCCTGGCCGTCGATCAGCTTGCGGGTCGCGGTGGTGAGCAGGCGCACGGCGCGGGCGGCGTCGGCCGGGGTCGCGGCGCCCTGGCCGGCGTCCAGCAGGACCTCGGTTCCGAGGGTGGCCAACGCGTCGCCGACCAGGATCGCCTGCGCCGGGCCGAAGACCGTCCAGGCGGTGGCCCGGTGCCTACGGGTCTCGTCACCGTCCATCAGATCATCATGCAGCAGCGAAAAGTTGTGCACCAGCTCAACGGCCACCCCACCAGGTACTCCGGCAGGTGCCTCGGCGCCGGCGGCCTCCGCCGAGAGCAGCGCGAGCGCCGGGCGGATCGCCTTGCCGCCGTCGCTCGCCGTCGGGTTTCCGGCCTGGTCGGTCCAGCCGAAGTGGTAGGCGGCGACCGCGTCCATCGGAGGGGCCAACCGGGCGACGGCCGCGCGCAGCGGCGGGGTACAGAGCGTGCGGCCCCTGGCCAGCAGCTCGGGTACCGAGACGGGCTCGGCCTGGGCCGTCGCTCCCGCGGCCGTGCTCGGGCGTGCCTCCACGTGTGTTCCCTCTCCCTGGGCCGGTGTGCTGGTGTCGGTGGTGGTGGGCGCGGCCGACCCGGCCACGGCGGCCGGCCTGCTCGCCCTCGGCGTGGGCGCCGCTTGAGTGGTCGCCATCGGGCGCCGGGGTCCGCTCATCGGGGCCACCGCCCGTCCCCGTGGTCCACCGGCACCCGCTCGCCCGCGGCGCGCAGCGCGGCGTCGGCGGCGGCGTGGCCGCTGCGCACGGCGCTCTCCATGGTCGCGGGCCACCCGGTGGCCGTCCAGGAGCCGGCCAGCAGCAGGCCGGGGATCCGGGTCGCGGCCACCGGACGCAGCGCGGCGGTGCCCGGGGCCGGATCGAAGGTGGCGGTGCGCTCGCGGGTGACGAAGAAGTCGAGCACCTCGGCGTTGCGGGCGGCCGGCAGCAGGCGCTCCAGCTCCGGCAGGTAGCGGGCCCTCAGCTCGGCGACCGGCAGGTCGATCTCGTCCCGCACGGCGGACTGGGAGAGCGCCAGGTACTGCGCGCCGGGGTGCCCGGTGGTGACCCCGGAGTGCGGGGTGCGGTCGAAGACCCACTGGACCGGGGAGTCCAGCGCGGCGAAGAACGGCCGGCGCAGCACCTGGCGGTCGTAGACCACGTGCACGTTGAGGATCGGCGCGGTGCCGAGCTCCGCCAGCCGGTGCTGCTCGGCGATCGCGCCCTCCGGCAGCAGCGCGGCCGCCGAGTCCTGGGCGCCGGCCAGCACCACCACGTCGGCGCTGAGCAGCTCGCCGTTCTCCAGCCGCACGGCGTGCGGCGGCCCGGCGGTGGTCGAGACGGACTTCAGCTCGACGACCTTGGTGCGCAGCCGCACCGTGACCTCGGCCCGGGCCAGCTCGGCCAGCGCCGCGTCATGGTGCAGGACGCCGAGCGGGACCGCCGCGACGCCGATGTCGCTGGCGCCCGGATCGGTGAGCAGACCGGTCTTGAAGACCATCGCGGCCAGCGCCAGCGAGACCTCCGCGGCCTTGGCGTTCAGGGTGGCGACCCCGACCAGGTCCCAGAGCGCGGCGATGGTGCGGTCGTTCTGGCCGTGCGAGCGCAGCCACTCGCCGAAGGAGAGCCGGTCGAGCGCCGGGTCGGCGAGGTCCAGCCGCTGCAGCGCGAGCGCGCCGCGCACCACCCGCAGCCGGTCCAGCGGCCGCAGGTGCGGGTAGCTCGCCAGGCTGGCGGCCAGGTGCAGCGGGACCGGCAGGCCGGCCCGGCGCAGCCGGCCGAGCCGGTGCCGGTCGCCGCGCACGGCGAGCACCGGGACGTCCAGCCGGGGCTGGATCTCGACCTGGCCGCCGGCGCCCAGGCGCTCGATCAGGCCGCGGTAGGCGGTGCAGCAGCGCAGGAAGACGTGCTGGCCGTTGTCCACGGTCAGCTCGCCGCGGCGGAACGAGAAGGCCAGGCCGCCCAGCCTCGGGCGGGCCTCCAGCAGGGTGACCCGGTGGCCGGCCTCGGCCAGCCGCAGCGCGGCGGTCAGTCCGGCCAGCCCGCCGCCCACCACGACGGCAGTCCGCTGGGCTTGCCCGCTCATCACACCTCCCCGCTGTTCGGTTCGCGCGCCTCGATGCGCACCCGTCCCACGCGCAGCATTCGCCACAACAGTGCCGGTGCTTGCGATGATTCCCCGTCGATGACGGCTGACGGAGGGTCGGACGGGTTCAAGAACGTCCTCCGGCCAGGCCGGAGAGCGCGACATAGGCCTTCTCCCAGCCCGGCAGCGAGACCCGGCCGCGCAGCACCGACTCCGGCTCGGCGGCGATCCGCCCCAGGAGGCGGTGGTAGATCCCGGCCATCGCTGCGGTGCAGGCCCGGCTGCGCCGGTCCAGCATCGGCAGCAGCCGCAGGCCCTCCTCGAAGTAGCCCTGGGCCCGCTCGGCCTGGAAGGCGACCAGGCCGGTGAAGTCGGCGCCGACCGGCGGCGTGGGCAGCGCGAAGCCCTGCTCGCAGCCGAACCGGGCCAGGTCCTCGGCCGGCAGGTAGGTGCGTCCGTTGACCGCGTCCTCGCGCAGGTCGCGCAGGATGTTGGTGAGCTGCAGGGCCAGGCCCAGGGTGTCCGCGTACTCGGCGCCGCGCTTGGGGTCCGCGCAGCCGTACACACCGAGCGAGAGCCGGCCGATCGAGCCGGCCACGCAGCGGCAGTAGACCTTGAGGTCCTCGAAGGTCTGGTACTCGGCGCCGCGCAGGTCCATCTCGACGCCGTCGATCAGCTCGTCGAAGGCGTCCAGCGGGATCGGGAAGCGCCGGGCGGCGTCCGCCAGTGCCACCTTGATCGGATCGGTGTCCTCCTCGGTGACCTCGCCCGCCCGCACCTCGTCCAGCAGGGCGCGGGTGGCGAGCAGCTGCTCGGTCTTGCGCTGCTCGGACAGCTCGCCGTCGCCGATGTCGTCGACCCGGCGGGCGAGCGCGTAGAGAGCGGACATGGCCAGCCGCTTGGGCTCCGGCAGCAGCCGGATCCCGTAGCTGAAGTTGCGGGCCTGCAGGGCGGTGACCGCCTCGCAGTACCGATAGGCCGCCATGACCGGTGCCGACGCCAGTGGTGATGCCGCCACTCGGGCGTTCACCTTCCCTTCGCGAAGATGGCCGCCGCCTTCATCGCCAGGCGGCGCTTGTCGGGCTTCGGCTGCTGGGCCAGCACGTCGTACCCGGCGGCCTCGACTGCCGCCAGGGCCGCGTACCCGCCCGCGGTGAATCCCGCCAGGAGAAGTCGAAGCCTCCCCCGAACCGTACCCACCAGCGGGGCGCCGTGATCGAGCAGGGTCCGTGCCCGAGCCGCCTCGAACGCCACGAGTTCGCGCACCCTCGCGTCGGCGCTGGGGGCGGCGAGGTCGGCCTCGGTGACGCCGTGGCGGGCCATATCCTCGGTGGGCAGGTAGATCCGCCCGCGGGCGAGGTCCTCGGCCACGTCCTGGAGGTGCTCGATGACCTGGAGCGCGGTGCAGATCGCATCCGAACGCTCGATCCGTTCCGGGGTCGCGACGTCGGCGAGCGCGAGCACCAGGCGGCCCACCGGGTCCGCGGACAGCGTGCAGTAGCCGACCAGACTTTCGAAGGTCGGGTATCGGGTGGTGGTCTGGTCCACCCGGTTCGCCTCGATCAGACGGCGGAACGGCTCCGGCGTCACCGCGTGGCGGCCGATCAGCGGCACCAGGGCGCCCATCAGCGGATGCCGCGGCGGCTCGCTGACGGTCCCGGGCAGCGCGGCCTCGAAGGCCCGGTCCAGATCGCGCTCCAGGCCGTCGAGCAGCCCCAGCCGGAACACCGTCTCGTCGCCGGCGTGCGCGGGCGCTCCCAGCACCGCGGCCGTCCCCGCGGGGTCCGCGAGATCGCCGTCGCCGGCGTCGTCCACCAGGCGGGCGAAGCCGTAGACCGCCATCAGGTCGTCGCGCCAGGCGGCCGGCAGGAAGCCGGGGGCGACCGGGAAGTTCTCCCGCGCCGCCTTGGCCAGCGTCTCCTCCTCAGAGGGACCGCCCACCCCACCGCTCCCCGGCCGCGCCGAGAACTGAGCCGAAGTCGTCACTGCCGTCACTCCCCCGTTCTACACCGGTGTTGACCATGGACCCGACTCGGACACGCTTCCCCCGCGCAGGCTGGACCGCTCCCGGACCCCCACCCTTTCACTTCCGGTCACGAGTCGAAAAGACCACCCCCCGGCGCGCCGACCCCCCTCACCCGCCCGGCGCACACGCGGGGGCGCGAAAAGAGGAGGTGCGCCCGGGTCGCGCGCCGAGGGTAACCGGAACGGACGCCGTTGCGCACACGGATTGAACGCCAGGGGCCGGTGCCGAGAACGCCTCCGCGTTTCCAGCACCGGCCCCTGATGACCGACTACGGGCGCCTCAGGGGCGCTCGCCGCGTTCGTACATGCCGACGACCTCTTCGGTCGGGCCGTCCATGATCAGCTTGCCGGTCTCGATCCAGACCGTCCGCTCGCAGGTGTCACGGATCGCGTTGTTGTTGTGGCTGACCAGGAAGACCGTACCGGCCTCCTTGCGCAGCTCGCGGATGCGGGCCTCGCTGCGGCGCTGGAAGGCCTGGTCACCGGTGGAGAGCGCCTCGTCGATCAGCAGCACGTCGTGGGTCTTGGCCGCCGCGATGGAGAACCGCAGGCGGGCCGCCATGCCCGAGGAGTACGTGCGCATGGGCAGGTTGATGAACTCGCCCTTCTCGTTGATGCCCGAGAAGTCCACGATCGACTGGTAGCGGGCCTTGACCTGCTCCGGGCTCATGCCCATCGCCAGGCAGCCGAGGACCACGTTGCGCTCGCCGGTCAGGTCGTCCATCAGGGCCGCGTTCACGCCGAGCAGCGAGGGCTGGCCGTTGGTGTAGATGCCGCCCTTCTCGGTCGGCAGCAGGCCGGCGATGGCCGACAGCAGGGTCGACTTGCCCGAGCCGTTCGAGCCGATCAGGCCGACCGCCTCACCCTTGTACGCGGTGAAGCTGACGCCGCGCACCGCGTGCACCTCGGTGATCGCGGGCGAGCGCTTGCGGGAGATCAGGCGGCTGAGCGCCGAGGTGGCGCTGCCCTTGCCCGCCGAGGCGCCGTGCACCTTGTAGACGATGTGCACGTCGTCGACGACGACGGTGGGGGTGCGGGTCTCCTTGGCGGCGGCGACGGCCTTGGCGTCGCGCTCGCGGCGGAGGGCGGCGCGCTCCTCGCCGGTGAGCTCGCGCTCCTCCTCGGTGGTAACAGTGTCAGCCACGGCCGTACTCCTCCTCTGCCTTCCAGAAGAAGACGTAACCGATCACGAAGGCCACCAGCGCCCAGCCGACGGCCATCTCCCAGATGTGGTGCGGCATGGTCAGGTAGTGCGCGGGGTACTTGTGCTTGCTGTAGATGCTCGGGATCATCGCGTGCCGAACGAGCTCCATGTACACGGACGCCGGGTTCGCCTGAGTGATCACCTGCACCCAGTGCGGCCAGCTCTTGACGTGGTCCGAGATGGTGTACATGACGCCGGACAGGTACATCCAGGTGCGCAGCAGGAACGGCATCAGCTGGGAGACGTCACTCGTCTTCGCACCGATGCGGGCCATGATCAGCGCCAGACCGGTGTTGAAGAAGGACAGCAGGATCAGTGCCGGGATCACCTGGAGCCAGGTCATCCCCGGCATCAGGTTGTTCGAGAGGATGATGGCGACCAGCACGACCATCGAGATCAGCAGCTGCTGGAGCTGGATCACGGTGAAGGCGATCGGCATGCAGGCGCGCGGGAAGTGCAGCGCCCGGATCAGCCCGAGGTTGTAGGAGATCGCTCCGGTGCCGGACTGGATGGCGCTCTGGATGAACTGGAAGATGAAGACGCCGACGCAGAGCCACGGAATGTACTTCGGAGTGTTGTTACCGCTCAGGATGACGCCGAAGACCAGGTAGAAGACCGCACAGTTCAGCAGTGGCGTGACAACCTGCCAGACCTGGCCCATCTTCGCCGTGGTGTACTGCGCCACCAGCCGGGCGGTCGCGAAGGCGAAAATGAAGTGGCGGCGTCCCCACAACTGCTTGCTGTAGGCGAAGAGCCCTGGCCGGGCGCCGCTGATGCTCAGACCGTACTTGTCGGCGAGCTGCTTCGGGGTCAGTCCGGTGTCAACACCCCCTGGTAGTGAGAGGTTGATCGGTTCAGTCACTGTCGACACATTCGTCCTTCACGGGCTCGGAAGTCCGGCTGCTGGCCGGGGGCAGTCGCCGGGCTCTCGGCGGGGAGATCCATGGGGGATCACGGGGGTCCGGGTGGCGGTGTGGTGGTCCGCTGACCGGGTGATCAGATGACCGGCGGTCTGCCCAACCTGGTCAATCGCCATACAGTACGCCATCGCATCGGCCGTCGCTCGCCGCACGGCTTGCGCCAGCCTTCCCGGAAGCCGCCCCACCAGGCCTTCATCGCCTCCCCGGAGGGGCGGCGGGCCAGGGTGAGCAGCAGCCAGGTGCACAGGTAGAGAGGCACCAACGGGGCCGGGAGGTTCCGTCGGGCCAGCCACACCCGGTTGCGCGCCACGTTGTGGAAGTACGAGGCGTGCCGGGCGGGCGAGGTGGTGGGATGGTGCAGCACGATGTCCGCGCGGTAGTCGATCGACCACCCTGCGTCCAGCGCCCGCCACGCGAGGTCGGTCTCCTCGTGGGCGTAGAAGAAGTCGGCGGGCAGCTGCCCGGCCTGCTCGAACACCGTCGAGCGGACCGCGCTGGCGCCGCCGAGGAAGGTGGTGACCCGCGAGGAGCGCAGCGGGTCGGCGGCGCGCAGCCGCGGGACGTGCCGGCGCTGGGTGACGCCGGTGTCGGGGTCGGCGATCCGGAAGCTGACGATGCCGAGCCCCGGGTCGGCGGTGAAGGCCTCGCGCAGCAGGCGGGCCGAGTCCGGGTTGGGCAGCGAGCCGTCGTCGTCCAGGAAGAGCACCGCGTCGACGTCGCGGCCGTCGGGGCCGAACAGCTCGATCCCCACGTTGCGACCGCCGGGGATCCCGAGGTTCTCGGGCAGCTCGACGGCGCGCACGCCGGCGGGCAGCGGCGGCAGCGGGGCGCCGTTGCCGACCACGGCCAGCTCGACGGCCGGGCCCTGCTGGCGCTGGACCGACTCGATCAGCGCGTTCAGTTCGGCCGGGCGGTTGCCCATGGTGATGATCACGGCGCCGAGACGGAAGTCGTCGGCCCTGGTGCCCGCGGGCGTGGTGTTCGTCGTGGTGTTGTTCGTGGTGTTGTTCATCGAAGCTTTCACCGCAGCCGACTGGAGAGGACGATGCTGAGCAGGTGGAGAACGGTCTGCAGCATGGCGATCGCGGCCAGCACGACCACCGCGAGACGGGTGAAGAGGAGCCCGCCGTGCACCGCGTCGGCGATCCCGGCGGCCAGGATGAGGAGCGAGGCCTCGACCGCACCGACCAGCCGGTGGAACTTCAGCAGCGAGGCGACCTGGCGGGCCCTGGCCACGCCGGCGGAGCGCGGCACCGAGGCGCTGTCGGCCACCGCCGTCATTCCGCTGCGGGCCCGGGCGACGTCGACCAGGTCGGTCTCGGACTTGATCAGGATCGCGCCGAGCGCGGCCAGGGTGCCGAGGAAGGCCCACTCCCAGTGGGTGGCGCCGCCGCTGCGGTGCAGCAGGTCGGCGCCGCGCAGGCCGAGGCCGGTGAGCAGCGCGGCCTCCGACATGTAGTGGCCGACCCGGTCCAGGTAGACGCCGGTCAGCGAGGTCTGCCGGCGCCAGCGGGCCACCTCGCCGTCCACGCAGTCGAGCAGCAGGTAGAGCTGGATCAGCAGCGCGCCGACGACCGCACCGGCGAGGCCCGGGAGGAGCAGCCCCGCACCGGCCAGGACGCCGGTGCACATCATCGCGTAGGTCAGGCCGTTGGGCGTGATCGCGGTGACCGTCGACAGCACCCGGGTGATCCGCAGCGAGATGCCGCGCATGTAGAGCCGGCCCGCCCAGTGCTCGGCGCTGCGGCGCTGGAGCATGCCCGCCGGGTGGATCACCGCGCGCAGCTCCTCGATCGAGGGGCGAACCGCGAGGTCGACCACGGCGCGGCCGGCGACCGGGGGCGCGGCGGCGGCCGAGGCTCGGGGCTCAGCTGTTGACGGCTTGGACATAGTCGGCGTACGCGTCCCTGATCGCTGCTGGGGAGAGGTCGAGGTACTCAAGAATCGTGAAGCGCCCCGGGCGGGTATTCGGAGCGTAGTGCACCGCTTCGATGAACTCCGCCTCGGTGAAACCGATCTGATCGGCAGTCACCGGCAGGCCGTGGGCCCGCAGACGGTCGACGATCAGCCCGGTCAGCTCGTGCTCGCCCCGCAGGAAGCTCGCGAAGGCCGCGCCGAGGCCGACCTGTTCGCCGTGCTGAGCCGAACGCTTGGGATAGAGCACGTCCAAGGCGTGCGAGATCTCGTGACAGGCACCCGAGGAAGGCCGGGTGCTGCCCGCGATGCTCATCGCGATGCCGGACAGTACCAGTGCTTCCGCGAGCGCCGTAAGGAGGTCCGCGTCCTCCAGGGCGCCCGGGTGGTGCAGCAGGTTCTCGCCCGCCGAGCGGGCCATCGCCACCGCCAGTCCGTCCACCTTCTCGCCCGTTTCGCGCTGGGAGAGTTCCCAGTCGGCACAGGCCGAGATGTTGGACAGGACGTCACCGATGCCGGCCGCCACGAAGCGCTGCGGGGCCTGCTGGATCACGTCCAGGTCGACCACGATGCCGATCGGTCCGGGCACCCCGTAGGAGCCCCGCCCCGCGTCGTTGTCGAGGGTCGAGACCGGCGAGCAGATGCCGTCGTGCGCCAGGTTGGTGGCGACGGCGACCAGGGGCAGCCCGACCCGCGCGGCGGCGTACTTGGCGGCGTCGATGATCTTACCGCCCCCGAGGCCCACCAGGACGTCGTAGTGGCCGCTCTTGACCTCGTCCGCCAGCCGCACCGCGCCGTCCAGGGTGCCGTCCCCGGCCTCGAACCAGTCGGCGTTCGGCAGCATCGGCAGCAGGCGGTCGCGCAGCCGGGCCCCCGAGCCGTTGCTGATCGCCACCGCGACCCGCCCGGCGGTCGACAGCCGCTGGTCGGCGAGGATGCCGGCCAGCGAGTCCAGGGCACCCGGGCGGATCTCGACGAAGACCGGCGAGGGAATCAGCCGGGTCAGTACTGGCACGCGATCTCCCGGGCCTTGGCCAGGTCCTCGTGGTTGTCGACCTCGACCCAGGAGACCTCGCCGATCGGCTGCACGTCGATCCGCAGGCCGCGGTCGGTCATCTCCTGGTAGCCGTCCTCGTAGTAGAGCTGCGGGTCGCGCTCGTAGGTGGTGCGCAGCGCGTCGGCCAGGTCTGCGGCGGCGGACGGGTTGATCACGGTGACGCCGATGTACTCGCCGGTCGCCTCGGCCGGGTCCATCAGCTTGGTGATCCTTTGCACGCCCTTGACCGGGTCGACGACGACCTTCATCTCCTCGTCGGCCAGCTTCTTGTGGGTGTCCAGCGCGAGCAGGATGCCCGGGGTGCGGCCCTCGGCGATCAGGCGGTCGTTGCCGTCCAGCATGGTGCGCTGCACCGAGGCCGGGTGCACGGTGTCGCCGTTGGCCAGCAGCAGGCCCTCGGCGAACAGCTCACGGGCGCACCAGAGGGAGTAGGCGTTGTTCCACTCCTCGGCCTTGTCGTTCTCGACCAGGGTGAGCTTGACGCCGTACTTCTGCTCCAGTGCCTCCTGGCGCTCGTACACGGCCTCCTTGCGGTAGCCGACCACGATCGCGGCCTCGCGCAGGCCGACCTCGGCGAAGTTGCCGAGGGTGAGATCCAGCACGGTCTTCTCGCCGTCGACCGGCACCAGCGCCTTGGGCAGGGTGTCGGTGTACGGGCGGAGCCGGCGGCCGGCTCCGGCCGCCAGAACGAGGCCGATCATGCGGGGTCTCCTGTTTCGTCGGTACCGGGTGCGCAGTGCCGCCCTGGGGTTCCCCTCGACCGTCCGCGGGCCTGCCGGTGCACATCCGTACCCGCATGTGCCCGCCCACGGAACGACGCCCCGGTCCCGCCGCTCGGCGGTGCACCGTGTCGTTAGTGATGGTAGGCGACCGGCACCACCGGCCCGAACGCCGCCCGGCCCCCGCAGGTGCGCCGCGGGAGGCGGATCCGGCCCTCCGGTGAGGGTGCTCGGACGGTTGCGTGGCGGTCACGTGTCGGACTGGTGTACGAAAATATCGACCCACTCGGACATCCGTTCTGGTCGATGCTGCTCCCCGGCTCCCCCGCACCGGTGATCCCGGGGATGGTGCGTCGAATCCGTCCCAGCACCTCGGGCATACGGCAGACTGGCACCGATGCCCTCCGTACGCGACACGGCACTGTTCGCGCCCGGGGGTGTGCTGCCGTCCGCTGGACCGGGGGGGCTCGCCCGGGTGGCGTATCCGGGTGGCGGCGCCGGTCCCCGTGCCGAAAGAGGCGCTATGCCCGAGAGTTCATCGACCAGCCTTGCCACCGACCCGGCCGGCGGGGTCGCGGAGCCCGCGGCCGCTCCCGAGATCCTGCTCGAGCTGGTGGACGACGAGGGTGCCACCATCGGCACCGCCGAGAAGCTCTGGGCCCACCAGCAGCCCGGCCACCTGCACCGGGCGTTCTCGGTCTTCCTCTTCGACCAGCAGGGCCGGCTGCTGCTGCAGCGCCGCGCGCTGAGCAAGTACCACTCCCCCGGCGTCTGGTCCAACACCTGCTGCGGCCACCCCTACCCCGGCGAGCCGCCGTTCGTGGCCGCCGCCCGGCGCACCGCCGAGGAGCTCGGCGCCGCCCCCAGCCTGCTCGGCGCGGCGGGCACCGTGCGCTACGACCTGCCGGACGAGGCCTCCGGGCTGATCGAGCGGGAGTGGAACCACCTCTTCGTCGGCCTGCTCACCGACGAGCTGCGGCCCGACCCGGAGGAGGTCGACGACACCCGCTTCGTGACGGCCCGGGAACTGAAGGAGCTCCAGCAGGAGCGGCCGTTCTCGGTCTGGTTCAACACGGTCTTCGAGGCCGCCCTGCCGGGGATCCGGGAGATCGCCGGACCGAGCTGGTAGGTCCGGGCCGATCGGCGCCCTCGTGGGGCCGTTCAACGGCTGCTCGCGCCGCTCCCCGCCCGCTCGGCGGCGGGGAGCGGCAGCGAGGCCCAGATCACCTTGCCGCCGTCGCCGGTCCGCTCCACGTCGCAGGCGCCGCCGGCCGCCAGCGCGATGCTCTTGACCAGCAGCAGCCCGCGCCCGCCGGTCTGCTCGGGATCGCTCTGCACGGCCTTGGGCCGGTGCGGGTGCCCGTCCTCCACCGCCACCCGCACCTGGCCGCGGCCGATCGACACCTCCGTGGTCACCCGGGGCGAGAGCACCGCGGCATGCGTGACGGCGTTGGTGACCAGTTCCGAGACGATCAGCAGCAGGCCGTCGGTGAGGTCCTCGTAGCACTCCCCGGCCAGCCCGCGGGCCCGTAGCAGGTCACGCACCGCGTGCCGGACCCGCGGCACCGAGGACTCCCGCGCCCCGGCGACGATCCGCCACAGCCCGTCGGCGGCCCGCTCCACCTCGACCCCGTCCGGCACCTGGACCGGCGCCACCACCGTCGAAGTCCCCGTCGTCGTCCGCTCCACGTCCAGCCACCCTTCGTCGGGCCTCGGGAGGCACCGCCGGCACCGGCCGACCATCCGGGAACGGGGTGTTCCGTTCAGGGCTCCCCTTCATGTCCGAGGCTAGGAGAGCGACCGGAATCCCCGCGCCCGGTCGAGGAACTTGCCCCTGGCAGACCGTTTCCGACCGACCATGACCACAACAGCCCACTTCCTGGCCGACTTTCCCTGCGCCTCCGGCCCACGACCGTTCATCCACCCCGACCCGCCGTCGTCGCCGGTCGCAGCCGCCCCCGCGCCCGGGACGTGGGCAGCCACCCGGACGCCCACGGGGAGCGAGAACCGCAGGTGGGCGGCGGGGACGGGTGGGTCGGAGGTACCCCGAAAGCCTGATAGTGTTCTCTCTGTCGCCGCGGGGGACAGCACGAAGAACCCCGAGGCACACACCCTGTCCGGGTGGCGGAATGGCAGACGCGCTAGCTTGAGGTGCTAGTGCCCTTTATCGGGCGTGGGGGTTCAAGTCCCCCCTCGGACACGACCCATTGGCCAACATGGTTGGCCAGGGAATGCAGGTCAGGAGCGATCCTGACCTGCATTTTGTGTTGCGGGTGATTGTACTGACAGTGCAGGCCGAGGGCGGCGTAGGTCTGCCGCTTGGTCTCGGGGTTGGCATCCTGCAGGACGTCGACCATGCTGCCAGCCCGGTTCACGAGGCCGGCGATCTGCTGTTCGGTCAGGCTCGGGGGACGTCGGGTACTGGCGACGGACCGCAGGCGTGCTTCGGCCCGGACGCGTTGAGCCTCGGCCTCGGCGATCCAGCGGGTGATGGGGGCGGTCGCACCGGGGTCCTGTCGGGCTCGGAAAGTCATCGCCGCTGGTCAGGCCGCGTACCGGTACTCGTTGATGACGCCGCCGAGGACGCGAGTGCGCAGGAGTCTGCGGCCTTCGAGGTCGTCTACGACGGTGGTCTGCTCGTGGGCGGCGGGCGGTAGCTGGTTGCGGGCACGGTGCGGCCGGTGCTCGTTGTAGTGCCGTTGATAGGCACCCAGAACCTGCCGAGCATGAGCCTCGTTCACGATCAGAACGTGGTCGAGAGCCTCGCGCCGGATGCTGCCGATCACCCGTTCACAGTGGGCATTCATCCGGGGAGCTCGCGGCGCGCTCTTGATCACGTCTATGTCGTCAGCTTCGAAGACAGCGTCGAAGGACGGTCCGTACTTGCCATCGCGGTCGCGCAGCAAGAAGCGCAGCGACTCGATACGCGTGCCCAGGTCGGCAGCGACGTTCCGCGCCTGCTGCACGGCCCAGTCCCGCGTTGGATGGGCGGTGACGCCGGTGATGTGCAGACGCCGGGTGCCGTGCTCGATGAATGCCAGCGCGTACAGCCGGCGTCCCAGCACAGTGTCGAGATGGAAGTAGTCGACGGCGATGATGCCCTCGGCCTGGTTCGTGAGGAACTCGCGCCAGGTCGGGCCAATGCGGCATGGGGCCGGGTCCATGCCTGCGGCGTGGAGGACTTCCCATAGCGTGGAGGCGGCGATCGGATGCCCGAGTCGGGCCAGCTCGCCCTGGATCCGCCGGTGTCCCCACCTCGTGATCTCCCGAGCGAGCTGCAGGATCAGTTTCTTGATCGCCGTTCGGGTCGGCGGGCGCCCGGTCCGGGTTCGCCGCGCGCTGTAGTCCCACTTCGCCGCAATGAACCTACGATGCCAGCCAGCAGCGTGCCGGGAGCGACCGGGAAGACCTCGCGCCACCGGTGACGGGGTATCAGTCCCGCCAGCGCTGCCAGCCAGAGCCGGTCCGTCGGCTCGTAGCGGACCGGCCCGGCGATCTGGCGACGCAGCACCGCGTTCCCGTGCCGAAGCACGAGCAACTCGGCATCCTTCGCGGTGTCGCGGCGCAGCAGCACCCCCGGGGCGGACAACAGCTTGCGGGTCACCGTGTACAACAGCGAGACGATCACCCGGAGATAGTGCCAGCCGAGATCGCCCTACTGCTGCCACCTGCAGCGATGACTTTCCGAGCCCCACACCGGCCGAGGGCGACGTTCCGTGGGCGGGGATGCGCGGAGGGTGGCCGAGCGGGGTGGGGTGGCCGGTCGAATCGCGCGGGGGGCGTGGAAGGTTGACGATCGACCTATGAGAGCCCTACCCACCCGCAAAGCAATCGCGGCTGCCGCGCTGGCCCTTGCCGGGCTGCTGCAGGTGGCGGCCGTACCGGCTCAGGCCGCCGCCCCCGCCCGGATGGTGCAGCAGGACCAGCCCGGCACGGAGGCGGGCAGGCTCGACAGTGCCATCCAGCAGGCGTTGCAGCAGACCGGTGTACCGGGCGCCATCGTCGGGTTGTGGCAGCCGGGGCAGCCCGACTACGTGCGTACGTTCGGCTATGCCGACTCCGCGACCAAGACGCCGATGAGCACCGACCTCCACATGCGGCTCGGCAGCGAGACCAAGACCTTCACCGCCACGGCCGTGCTCCAGCTCGTCGACCAGGGCAAGGTCGGGCTGGACGATCCGATCTCGAAGTACGTCTCCGGGGTCCCGAACGGCGACAACATCACGCTGCGTCAGCTGCTGGAGATGCGCAGCGGGCTGTTCCCGTACACCTCCGACTCGACCTTCATCAACAAGTTCCTCGCGAACCCGACCGCGCCGTGGACGCCGGAGCAGTTGGTCGCGCTCGGGTTCGCCCATCCGAACCTGTTCGCACCCGGCAGCCAGTTCCTGTACGACAACTCCAACTACATCCTGCTCGGCCTGGTGGTCGAGAAGGTGTCCGGCCAGGACCTCGCCGGCTACCTGCACGACCACGTGACCGGCCCGGCCGGGCTCAGCAACACCTACCTGGCCAGCGGCACCGCGCTCGCCGACCCGCACGCCCAGGGCTACACCGTCCAGACCCCGACCGGCCAGGAGGCCATCTCCACGAACTGGGACCCCAGTTGGGCCTGGGCGGCCGGCGCTGAGGTCTCGACGCTGAACGACCTGCACAAGTGGGCCGTCGACGTCGCCACCGGCACCCTGCTCGGCAATGCGGTCCAGGCTCAGCGGACCAACTTCATTCCCGTCAACTCCGCCAATCCGCAGGCTGGTTACGGGCTGGGCCTGGTCGACATCAGCGGCTGGATCGGACACAACGGCTCGCTCCCGGGCTACGAGAGCGTCGCCGTCTACCTGCCGTCGCAGCAGGCCACGCTGGTCGTGCTGATCAACTCCGACATCACGTACCAGGGGTACGAACCGAGCACGGTGATCGCAAAGGCCATCACCGGCATCGCGACTCCGGGCAACATCTACGACATCCCGCCGACCGGCTGACACGGCCCAGGGGCACCCCGGTCGCGGGGTGCCCCTGGGCTGCGGGCCGGGCAGGGTCGGTCAGACCCGGTCGGCGGCGATCAGCAGGTACTGGAAGGAACCGTCCCTGTAGGACGAGAGGAACGCCTCCTCGATGCCGGTGACCAGCGAGGAGGTGGCCCGCAGCTCCCAGTACGGCAGCGTGGCCGCGGTGAGGTCGATCACGGCGTTCGGGACGAGGCGGTTGTCGGCCATCGCGCGCAGGTACTCGCGGCGGGAGTGGATGTTGCACTCGAAGTGGGCGTTGATCTGCGAGACCCACTTGGAGGGCTGCCCGTAGACCGGGTTCCAGCAGCCGGTGATGGTCACGTAGCGGCCACCGACCGAGAGGATGCGCGCGTGCTCGGCGAACAGGTCGTGCAGGTCGACGTACATACTGGACTCGTTGTTCCACGAGGCGGCCGCCTGGCCGGTCTCGAACGGCATGTCCAGCATGTTGCAGACCTGGGACCGGACATAGGACTCGATGCCGAGCTGCCGGACCCGCTGGTTGGCGAAGTCCGCCTGCTTGGCCGAGAGGGTCAGGCCCTCGACCCGGCAGCCGAAGCGCTGGTGCGCCATCACCATCGAGCCGCCGCGCCCGCAGCCGGCGTCCACCAGCATGCTGTCGCGGGTGATCGCGCCCAGGTTGTCGAGCAGCACGTCGGCCTGCGCGGACTCCAGCCGGTGCAGCTCGGCGATCACCTTCTTCTCGCGCTCGCTGTCGTCGGCGGCACCCAGCGCGGCGACGTCGACGTCCCCGATCCCGTAGTGGTGGTGGTAGAGGCCGTCCACGTCGCCGAGCTTCAGGTTGACGGGGCGGGCCTCCTGGTCCCAGTAGCGGGCGATGTCGTCCTGATATGCCGTCGCGGGACCGGGGATCGCGGCTGCGGTCTCGGTGGCGGGGGTGAGATCCATCGTGGTCACTTCATCAGCTCCATCGTTACCAGAAATCGGGCAGGCTGTAGCGGTAGGTGTTGGTCTGGTGCCAGTGGTGGTTTCCGTCGATCCAGGTCGCCACGCCGCGCAGGAAGCGCAGCAGCGTCGGATCGGGATGCGTGGCAGCCAGCGCCGCCGCGGTGGCCTCGAAGGTCTGCATCAGGTCGTTGTGCACGTCGACCGCCTTCAGGTAGGCCTCGCGCTCCGAGCAGCTCTCCTGCTCCGCGATCACCACCGGCAGGTTCAGGTGCTTGCCGGGAGAGGCGAGCTCCTTGGTGTACGAGTACAGGTCGTTGACGATCGTGGTGGCGTTGGAACCGAGCGCGATGACCCGCTGCACGGCGGGCAGGGCGTGCAGGTGGGCCGGGAGTTCGTAGCCGCCGACGGTGTCGGTGATGGTGGGGCAGGGGCGGAAGTTGTTGAACTGCCGCATCGACAGGTACTCCCACGTCTGCGGGGTGTAGCCCGTCTCGGCCCAGGCGGCCTCGGCGAGGTAGCCCATGTGCAGGCGGGCCATGTCGTGCCGGAAGCGGTCCGACTGGGCGGGTGTCGCGGACCGGGTGAAGTAGTCCATGGCGGAGCGGTAGCCGCGCCGCGGGGCGTCCGAGCTCAGCGACTCCTCCCACTGGGGGTGGTACTCCTGCGTGGTGTGCAACGGATCGAGTGCCGTGTGCGCGAGCAGCAGCCGGCCGCCGAGGCCGATCGGCGAGCCGCCGTGGTCCTCGCAGTAGCAGTCGTCCAGTGCGTTCTCGGCCGCCATGAGCCGGGTGGCGATCATCAGGTGGTCGACGGTCGGGGCGTCCGGGTGGCAGGCGACCATGTACCGGCCGAGCGAGAAGCCGTCGAACTGGTCCTCCCACTCGGGCGGGTAGAGCTGGACCTCGTCCAGGGCCCAGGACTTGATCCGCCGGCTCACCTCGGCCACCCGCTCGGGGTCGGGCTCGGCGATCGGGTGGTAGTAGAGCCCGGGAATCGGGTCGCCCGGCTGGGGCGGTCCCTCGCGCTGGGGTGCCTGCGGGCTCTGCGCCGCGGACGGGGCCTGAGCTGCGGACGGGCTCTGCGCTGCGGACGGGGTCGGCGAGGAGAGGCCGTCGGCCGGTGCGCCCGCGGCCGGGAGCGCGAATTCCGGCAGCGTCGCGGCCGACGCGGAGGCGGTCCGCTGGAGCGGTTGCAGACTTGCTGTACCGATTCCGCTGGGGCCGCGCAGAATCCGTTCCAGGGGGCTGGAATTCACGACCGCACCAGCGCGAACTCACCGGTGCGCGACCGCGGTTGCGGTTGGCATGCGGTGGCCTCGGGCAACGGAGGGACGGGCTGGGAAAACCTCGTGGAATGGGCGAAGCGGCCTGACCGCAATTCACCGGGGAATCCTGTGCGGGGCATTGACTACTCCTAGATCAGAGCTGCCGACTCTTCCAGATAACTGGACCGCGAGCGCAGGCGTCAATCGCATCCCACCCAGCGCATAGGCGCGCGCTGATGGCGCACGCCCGCCGAATGACACCAGATTCATCCGTGCCGTGGCGTTATTCGTACGCCATGACGTAGTAATCAAAAATACTTTCGTCCGACGGCCGGCCGGGGCAGCGGGTCGGCGAGCGCCGCCGGCGCCCGTGCCGCCAGGGGTGCGAAGCGCCGAACCCGGCCACCTCGCACGGTCTTTGGATCGTGCCATTGTGCTGGTCCACTCGCTCGGGGCCGCCTATCCTGATGCCACTGGCAACATCATGATGGAGCGTCAGATCGCCTTTCGCCCACGGTCGTTGGTCTGACCTGCGCGGATCCGGCCGTGACTGGCGAACCGGCGGAGCTCGACGGCAAGGGGACGGTGCATGGCGCAGCTCGCACTGCTGCTGCTCGTGGTGGTGCTGGTCGGTGCGGGCGGCGCCGCGCTGGTTCGGCACAGACGCGCCTTGGACCCGGCCGCGGTGGGCCGCGCGCTCGCCAAGGCGGCGGCACAGGCCAGGGCCGGGCAACGGGAGCAGGCCCGGCGGCGGTATGCCCGGCTGGTCCGGCGGCTGGCGGCGGCACCGGAAGGGCTGCGGGCCCAGCGCGGCCTGGCCCTGCTCGGGCAGGCGGACGCCACGGCCGCGCTGGGCGATGCCCCCGCGGCACTGCCGCTCTACCGCGAGGCCTTCCCGCTCCTGCCGGAGCCGGCCTGGCAGTTGCCCAGGTGGAGCCTGCGCCAACTCGCCGGGGAGGCGGTCCGGTCCGCCGGTGGTCCGGCCGCCGATGACGGCCTGCCGCCGGTGCTCGCCTTCCTCCAGGCGACGGCGCAGGGCGCCGAGCCGGGGGCCGAGGCCGAGGCGGCGGCCGAGGCGCTGGACTGGCTGCAGCGCCGCTGCCGGGAGGGCCCGGACGCACAGCGCGAGCACGCGACGACGGCCGCCCTGGCCGCACTGCCGGGACGGGACTGGCCGGTGCTCGCCCGGACGGCGCTGCTGCACGGCGCCGGCCGCCCGCAGGAGGCCGAGGCGCTGCTGGCCGCTGCCGCGCCCGGCGGCGGCGGCGAGCTCTGGTTCCGCCGGGGTGCCCAGCTCAGCGCGCGTCAGCAGGACGCCGCGGCGGTGGCGGCCTTCGAGGAGGCGCTGCGCCGCGGGCCGGGCGAGCCCAGTCCGTGGTCCCGGGGGCCGCTGCTGCGCGCGGAGTCCCTGCTCTTCCGCGGTCTGGCCCAGCAGCAGCTCGGCGCGTTGGAGGCCGCCGAGGCCGACCTGCGGGCCGCGGTCGCCGAGGCGCCGCGCGATCCGCGGCCACGCTACGCGCTGGGGCGACTGGCCCTGCTGCGTGGCGAGGACGAGCAGGCGCGGGAGCAGTTCACAGCCGCGCTGGGCACTCAACACACGTATGCACCTGCTCGGTTGGGCCTGGCCCTGCTGCACGAGCGGGCGTCCAGGCCGGCCGATGCGGCGGCCGACTACCAGGCGGCGCTGGCCCTTTCGCCGCACTGGCGGCCGGCCCGGGTGCGGCTCGGCGCCGCGCTGCTGGCGGCCGGCCGGGGCGCGGAGGCGGAACCGCTGCTGCGCGCCGAAGCCGCGGACCGGGCGCCGGGTGACACGGGTGACGCGGGTGACATGGGTGACGGGGCGGGCGCAGGGGCGGACGGCTGGCGCAGGACCGCCGCCTTCCACCACGGTCTGGCGCTGTCCCGGGCGGGCGACCCGGCGGGGGCGCTGGCCCGCTGGGAGCCGCTGCGCGGGGTGGACCTGCTGGACCGGCTCGCCCTGGCCCGGGACCAGCTGGCCCGCCGTCAGCTCGCGGCGGACCCGGCGGCGGCCCGCGCGCTCTGGCAGCAGGCGGTCACCGACGCACCGGCCGCGCCCGGCTACCGGTCGGCGCTGCGGGAGGCCGCACTGCGCGAGGCGGCGCAGCTGCTGATCGGGCGGCGCGACCTGACGCAGGCCGCCGCGGCGCTCGCGGTGGCCGCCCCGCCACCACCGGGGACGGCCGGACCGAGCGTGGCAGGCACACCGCACCCGGCGCCGGTCCCCGCGACGGCGGCCCGGCGGACGGCAGACCGGCGGACGGCAGACCGGCGGACAGCGCGGCTGCGCGCAGCGCTCGCGCTGGCCCAGGGCGCGGCGGACGGCGTGGCCGCCCTGCTCAGCCCGGTCGACGGCCCGCGCGAGCGCTACCACCTGGCCGCCGCCGCCCTGGTGACGGGCCGCCCGGTGCAGACCGTGGCGCTGCTCGCACCGCTGGAGCCCGCACCGACGGGCGACCCCGGTACCGCCCGGCTGCGCGCGCTGCTCGCCGAACGGGCCGGCAACTGGCCCGCGGCGCTGGAGTGGCACCAGCGCTTCCTGGACAGCCCGGCGGGGCACTCCCCCGCCACCGGCCCCGCGCCTGGCGTCGTGCCAAGCTCCGCGGCGCCGCATTCGCCGTGCGGCGCCGCCGTCGACACCTCCTGCGCCCGCACGGCCACCGGCGCCTGTGGCAGCTGCGGCCGGGAGGGCTGCGCCGACCACCTGTACCGCCCCGAGCAGGCCGGCGCCGGGTCGCCGCGCTGCGCCGGCTGCGTCGGCCCGGCGCTGCGCGCGCTGCTGGACTGCGCCCGCCGCGCCGGGCTCGTGGAGCAGGCCGAGAGCGCCCTGTCCGCCTGGGCCGCCGTGCTCGGCGAGGGCAGCGCCGATCCGGTCCGCCGCGACCTCGCGCTGCTCCGCGCCGAGCGGGGCGACCTGGCGGGTGCCCTGGCCACGCTCCCGGCCGGTGCGGCCCGCGAGCGCGGTGCCGTGCTGGTGCGCAGTGCCGCCGCGGCGCTGGCGGCCGGGCAGAGCGCCCGCGCGGCCGGCGAGCTGCGCCAGGTCGTCGACCTGATGCCGGAGCATCCGCAGGCCGGCGCCGCCCTCGCGCTGCTGGCCGAGCACGAGACCCACCTGCACGCCGTCGAGGGCCGCTACCAGCAGGCCTGGGAGGGCTACCGCGCGCTGCTGCTCAAGGACCCGACGCACCCGCGGCTGCAGCACGCCCTCGGGCTGATCGGCTACCGCCTGGCCACCGCGGGTGCCGGTGGTGGCGGCACGGGCAGCGACGCCGGCCCGGACGGCACGGCGGTCGAGCAGGACGAGTCGCTCTGGCAGTGGACCATCGGCTCGCTGACCGCCGCGCTCCACCAGCCCGAGCTGTGGCACGAGGCCGCCCGCAGCACCGGGCGGGCGGCCGAGGCCGAGCGCACGGCCGCCGCCCGCGCCGCACTCATCGACCGGCTCCGCGAGGACCTGCGCCTGCTCGACCGCGCGCACGGCCGCAGCGGCGACGAGGTGGCCGCGTGGACCGTCCGGCTCGGCATGGAGGCCCACAGCGCCGAGGCCTTCGCCCAGGAGGAGGAACTGCGGATATCCGCACCGAGCGGCGACAGCCGCCGGCTGATCCTCGGCCCGACGCTGGCCGGGCTGCTGGAGGGCGCTTCGACGGGCCCCGAACTCCTCGACTGGCAGCGGGGGTTCGCACGCGCTGTGCAGCCCTGGCGGCGGCCGGGTCCGTTCGGCGTGCACCCGGTGACCCAGGCGCTCGGACTCTTCGGCGCCCTCGGCCCGCACCGCTACCTGCTGCTCCAGGGGCGGCACGCGGCAGCCGTCGCCGCGCTCGACGCGATACCCGGGCCCGAGCGGGACGAGGCCTGGCGCGAGCTGCTCCGGGAGGCGCTGACCAGCCAGGCCACCGAGCACCACCGCCAGCAGGACTGGCGCGAGGCGCTGGCCTGCCTGACCCGGGCGCGGCAGCTGGACGACGCCCCCACCCCGCCGGCCCTGGCCGAGATCGCCGCCGACTGCGGCCTGCGCGCCGCTCGCGCCCTGCTCAAGGAGACCGGCGACGACCAGGCGGGCGCGGTGGCCCTGCTGGAGCAGGCCCGGGCGCTGGCCCCCGAGCACGCGGAGGTGCGCAGCAACCTGGGTGCCGCCTACGCCCAGCTGGCCCGGAAGATCAGCAACGAGGACAAGGAGTTCACCCGCGCGCTGGCCCTGCTGCGCCAGGCGATCGAGCTGGCTCCGCAGGATCCGACCGCCCGGCACTTCCTGGCAGCTGCGCTGGGCAACCGGGCCCGTGAACTCAGCGCCCCCGGGCCGGAGCAGAGCCTGGTGACGGCGGTGGGGCTGTGGCAGGAGCTGATCGCCCTGGAGCCGCAGGAGAAGGAGCACCGGCTCGGCCTCGCCCACGTGCTGGGGCTGCTGGCCCGTACCGCCGCGCTGGCCGAGGACCGCGTGCAGGCCGTCGGCCGGATGACCGCCGCGCTGCAGGCCGATCCGGACTGGAACGGCAACACCGCCCGGGAGGCCCCGCGCCGGCTCGCGGTGCTGCTGGCCAACACCCTGGAGGAGTACCGGGACCGCCCGTTCCGGGAGCGGTCCGCGCTGCTGCAGCTGGCCCGTTCCTACGACGACTCGGTCGAGCTGCGCGGGTTGATGCTCGCCGTCTGGCGCAGCGAGGCGGCGGACCACTTCGGCGCCAAGCGCTTCCAGGACGCCACCACGCTGCTGGAGGAGGCACTGAAGCTGGCGCCCAACCCGGTGGCGGCCGGCAAGGTGCGCGAGGAGCTGGGCATCGTCTGCGGCGCGCACGCCGTCCGCCAGGCGAACATGCGCCAACTCCGGCAGGCCAGAAGCCTGATCGCACAGGCCGTGCAGTACGACCCAAAAGACCGGAACCTGCGCAACCTCCAGCGGCGGATCAACTCGCTGCGCTGATCCGCCCGTTCCCGCATCCACCCGCAAGGCCCGTCCACACCAGGGAGACGAGACCGCCACCATGCCGCTGCACGAACCGTCGCCGTACGAGGTCCTGGGTGTCCCGCTCAGCGCCGGCGTACGCGAGATCAACCTCGCCGTGGGACCGGCGGTCAAGCGGGGCCGCTTCACCCGCCAGCAGATCCAGGAGGCGGCGGCCCTGCTGCGCAACCCGGACCGGCGGCTGGAGTTGGACGTCCAGCAGGTGCTGCCGCCCGACCCGGTGTCGGGCGTCGCCGAGTTGCTGGCCCCGGCCCTGGCCGAGCCGCTGCTGGTGATCGACCGGCCGCCACTGCCGAGCGCCGAGTCGCTTCTGGTGCTGCACCGTGCGGAGTTGGCGGCGGACTTCGCGGAGCCGCCGCCGGCCGGCGTGGACCCGGAGCCGCCCGTCCCCGCGCGCTTCGCCGCCGACCTGTCGGTGCTGCCGCCGATCGAGATCCCGGAGTGAGCGGCATGACGACGCCCCAGACGCACGAGACTCACAAGACGCCACAGACGCCACAGATGCCACAGACGCACGAGCCGCACGAGCCGCCACTGACGCCTGTGCCGGGCGAGCCCCTGGCGGTGCCGCAGCGGGCGCTGGAGGTCGATCTGGCCCAGGCGTTCAGCCAGTTGCTCTACCGCTGCTCGCTGCTGCAACGGCTGCGGGGTGAGGAGGCGCGGGCCGCCCGGGAGGCGCAACAGGAGCTGCTCGGGCTGCTGGTCGAGGTGGACGACGCGCTGGTGGCGCTGTCGCAAGACCGGGAGTCGGTGCTGCCGGGGCGGCGCGCGGGGATCGACGCCACCCGCCGCCGGCTGCTGGGGAAGCTGGCCAAGGCGGGCGTGCGCCCGATGCGGCTGGACGGGCTGGCGGCGGACCCGGCGCTGGCCGAGATCGTGGGCGGCGAGCCGCGGGCCGACGTGCCACCGGAGACGGTGGTCCAGACGGTGGTCACCGGCTTCTTCTGGCAGGACGAGGTGCTCCGCCGGGCGCAGGTGGTGGTCGCCACCACCCCCGCCACCACCCCCGAGACCGTCCCCGACACCACCGACGCGACCGCGGCCCCCTGGGCTGGGCCGGCCCCCGAAGCCGCACCGCCCACGGAACCGCTCACGGACGCCGCCCCGCCCACGGACACCGAGCCGCCCGCGCTCCCCACGGCCGGCCCCCCGAAGAGCGCTCCCCGCAAGGCCCGGACGCAAGCCCGCGGGACTCGTAAGGCCAAGGCCCGGCGCGGGCGACGCAAGCGATAGTCAGAGGGGAACGACATGTACCGCACGCTCGGGATCGACCTGGGGACCACCAACTCCGTGGTGGCCCATCTCCGCCGTGGCGAACCGGAGATCCTCTTCAACCGGCAGAACCAGGAGGCCACCCCCTCCGTGGTCGGCCGGGGCCGGCGCGGCGAGCTGCTGGTCGGCTCCACCGCCCGCGGGCGTCTGGCGCTGGACGGCGAGAACGTGATCCGCTCGGTCAAGCGCTTCATGGGCCGCAAGTTCCGCGACCCACAAGTGCAGGCAGCCCTCGACGAGTTGGACTACAAGGTCACCGCCGGCACCGACGGCGACGTCAACGTCTGGTTCGACGGCCGTTCCTACACCCCGATCGAGATCTCCGCGATCATCCTGCGCCGGCTCAAGGAGGACGCCGAGCAGCGCCTCGGCGAACCGTTCCACCGGGCCGTCATCACCGTCCCCGCCTACTTCGGCGAGCGTCAGGTCGCCGCCACCCAGGAGGCCGGCCGGCTGGCGGGCCTGCACGTGCTGCGGGTCATCAACGAGCCCACCGCGGCCGCCCTCGCCTACGGGATGACCGGCGAGGCCGGGGACGAGGCCCGTACCGTGCTCGTCTACGACCTGGGCGGCGGCACCTTCGACATCTCCATCCTGCTGCTGGTGCCCGGCTCGGTCTCGGTGCTCGGCATCGAGGGCGACAACCTGCTCGGCGGTGACGACTTCGACCGCGCCATCACCAGCGCGCTGCTGGCGGACATCCGCGCCGAGCACGGCAGCGACTACCAGCCCGACCGCCGGGACCGGCCCCGGATCGCCGCCGCCGCCGAGGTGGTCAAGATCGAGCTGTCCGACCAGGAAGCCTCGGAGGTGGTCCTGCCCGGCCTCGGCGCGGGCCAGTTGGTCCTGGAGACGGTCTTCGAGCGCTCCCGCTTCGAGGAGTTGATCAGGGGCCGGATCGAGCGCACGATCGAGCTGACCCGGAAGGCCATCATGCAGGCCAACCTCACCGTCGGGGACATCGACGAGGTACTGCTGGTCGGCGGCTCGACCTCGATCCCGCTGGTGGCACGGCGGTTGGGCGAGGTCTTCGGCCACCAGCGGATCCGCCGCGGGGTCAACCCGATGCAGTGCGTGGCACTGGGCGCGGCCGTGCAGTCCGCGCTGGTCGCCGAGGTGGAGTGCGCGGAGTGCCGCGCCCCGGGCGACCTGGCCGCCTCGGCCTGTGCCAACTGCGCCGCCTCGCTGCTCGGCGGCCCCCGCCTCTCCTGCCCGGGGTGCCGTCTTCCGGTGGACGCCGCGGCCGAGGCCTGCCCCAAGTGCGGCCACCGGCCGGTCGCCGAGGCCGCCGACGCCGGGACCACCCCTGCCGGCGGATCCGCCGGCGCCACCAGCGCACCGACCGCGACGACGGCTGCCCCCGCCCCCGCCGCACCGGCCCACGGCTGCCCGCGCTGCGGCACCCCGGCCGCCCCCGGCGCCACCAGCTGCGAGCTGTGCGGGATGTCGCTGACCGGCGCCGCCGGTGGCACCAGCGCGGCCGAGGACGTGGGACTGCGCTGCGCGAGCTGCGGCACCGTCAACCCTCCCGGCACCGAAGTCTGCTCCTCCTGCGGCGAGTTGATGCAGGTCACCGACCCCTTCGACATCACCCCGAAGAACCTGGGCATCGAGCTCAACGACGGCCGGCTGGCCGTCATCATCCCCAAGAACACCAGCTATCCGACCACCTCGCCGGTCAGCCGCGAGTTCGTGGTCTCCGGCAGTGGCCGCCAGCGCCTGGAGGTCGCGGTCTACGAGGGCGAGCACGAGACCGCCCAGCAGAACGAGTTGATCGGCCACCTCTCCCTGCGGCTGCCCGGCGGCCTGGGCGGACGCACCCCGGTGGACGTCTCCTTCGGCCTGGACCGGGACCGCACCATCACCCTCTCGGTGCGGATCCAGGGCGGCGAGCAGAAGACCGTCAAGCTGGAGCGGGTCACCCTCGACCCCGAGCTCAAGGTGCAGGTGGAGGACCAGCAGCGGCAGATCGAGAGCTTCACCGACCGCTGGGGCGAGGAGCTCACCGAGGCCGAACTGCGCGAGGCCAGGCAGCTGATGGACACGCTGGACGACATGGCCGCGGGCCAGACCAGGGGCCGGTCGGTGGACGCGGCACTGGAGCGGGCCCAGTTCCAGCTCCAGGCGCAGCGCTGGGTGCGCGGCTCGGAGGCGTACCTGAGCCTGTTCATCCACTACTGCGAGAAGCACCTGGACCCCAGTGACCTGGTGCGGCTGCGCGCGGTGGCCGCGCGGCTGCGCGACCGGCGCGAGGCAGCGGACTGGGAGGGCGCGGTGGCCGCGGCCTCGGAGGCGGACGAGCTGTGCGCCTCGCTCGGGCACACCTTCCGGATGCTGACCATGTGCAATGTCTACGTCAGCCAGAGCCTGGTCTCCCCCGCTCTGGCCCAGCGGATCCTGGCCGAGCTGCGCGGGCTGGACGAGGCGGTCGAGTCGGCCAACATGGCCGCTGCCAACCGGCACAACTCGGCCCTGCTGCTGCTCTACACCGAGGCGCAGCGGGAGTTGGGCGACGAGCCGGCACCGGAGTCGCTCGGCCCGGTCCGCCCCGAGGAGGCCGGCCCCCGATGAGCACCGCCGCCAACCCGCCGGACCTGCCGCCCATCGAGGTGCCCTGCCCGCAGTGCGCGGTCCCGGCGGACCAGGAGAGCCTGCGCTGCCCGTCCTGCCGCGAGGACCTGGCCGTCCTGGTCCGGCTGCGCTACGCCGGCCGGATCGACTACAACGAGGCCCTCGCGCAGCTGCGCGGCGGTGACGCCCCGGCGGCGCAGGTCCTGCTCCGCCGCGCCCTGACCACCGAGCCGGACCTGCGCCCGGCGCTGGCCCTGCTCGCCGACCTGACCGGCGCCCGCGTCGCGCCGGCCGCCCGCACCGAAGCGGCCGACCACACCGATGCGGCCGCCCGCACCGAAGCGGCCGACCGGTGACCCGCCGTCGGCGCCCGGCGGCCTGACGGGCACAATCACCGGTATGCGGCACATCCTCATCATCGGCATCGGCGCGGGCGACCCCGACCACCTGACGCTGCAGGCGGTCAAGGCCATCGCCCGCACCGACGTCTTCTTCATCCTGGACAAGAACGAGCAGCGCCAGGACCTCATCCAGCTGCGGCGCCAACTGCTCGCCGACCACGCGCGGCCCGGCCACCGGGTGGTCGAGGTGCCGGACGCCGAGCGCGACCGCCGCACGCCCGCCTACACCGAGGCGGTGGACGACTGGCGCCGGCGCCGGGCCGACCTGGTCGAGGAGTTGATGGCCGAGCACCTGGGCCCGGAGCAGACCGGCGCGTTCCTGGTCTGGGGCGACCCGAGCCTGTACGACAGCGTGATCGCGGTGGTCGAGCAGGTGCGCGAGCGGGCCGGGGCGGACTTCGACTACGAGGTGATCCCCGGCATCAGCAGCATCTCGGTGCTGGCCGCCCGCCACCGCACCACCCTGACCCGGGTCGGCCGCGCGGTGCAGGTCACCACCGGGCGTCGGCTCGCCCAGGGGTTCCCCGAGGGGGTGGACGACGTGGTGGTGATGCTGGACGGACGCGCCGCGTTCACCGAGATCGATCCGCAGGGCCTGGAGATCTTCTACGGCGCCTACCTGGGCACGCCCGACGAGATCCTCGCCGCGGGCCCGCTCGCCGAGACCGCCGAGCGCATCCGCGAGGTGCGCGACGAGGCCCGGCAGCGCAAGGGCTGGATCATGGACAGCTACCTGCTGCGCCGCAGCACCGACTGACAGCGGGACCACGAAACGGGTCGGCCGCCCTCCGGAGCGGAGGGCGGCCGACCCGCACGGGGTGCACCAGAGATCAGCGGTGGGTGAAGGACGCCGGCCGCTTCTCGACGAAGGCCGCCATCCCCTCCTTCTGGTCCGCCGTGGCGAAGGTGGCGTGGAAGAGCCGGCGCTCGAACCGGACGCCCTCGGCGAGCGTGGTCTCGAAGGCCCGGTTGACGCTCTCCTTCAGCATCAGCACGGCCGGCGCCGACATCCCGGCCACCGTCTCGGCCACGGCCAGCGCCTCGCCGAGCAGGTCGCCGGCGGGCACCACCCGGGAGACCAGGCCGGAGCGCTCGGCCTCCTCGGCGTCCATCATCCGCCCGGTCAGGCACAGGTCCATCGCCTTGGCCTTGCCGATCGCCCGGGTCAGCCGCTGCGAGCCGCCGATGCCCGGGATCACGCCGAGCTTGATCTCCGGCTGGCCGAACTTCGCGGTGTCCGCGGCGAGCAGGACGTCGCAGAGCATCGCCAGCTCGCAGCCGCCGCCCAGCGCGTAGCCGGCCACCGCCGCGACGATCGGCTTGCGCACCCGGCCCAGCTCGTCCCAGGCGGTGAACCAGTCGCTCAGGTAGGCCTCGGCGAACTCCAGCGCCTGCATCTCCTTGATGTCGGCGCCGGCCGCGAAGGCCTTGGCCGAGCCGGTGACCAGCAGGCAGCCGATCTCCGGGTCGCGGTCGAACTCCTTGGCCGCCGCGACGAACTCGTTCATCAGCTGGGTGTTGAGCGCGTTGAGCGCCTTGGGCCGGTTGAGCGTGATCAGACCGACCCGGCCCTTGCGCTCGACCAGGATGGTCTCGTACTCGGTCACTGACCGTCCTTCCGAAGGGTGGTGACGATCGCCGAGAAGTCCAGGGCGGCGCCCTGGCCCTCGGCGAACTGGGCGAACAGCTCGGCGGCCTTCAGGCCGAGTTCGGCCGGCACGCCGCCGGCCCGGGCGGCGTTGGCGGCCAGCCCCAGGTCCTTGGCCATCAGCGCGGCGGCGAAGCCCGCCGCGTAGTCGCGGTTGGCCGGGCTGGCCGGGACCGGGCCGGGGACCGGGCAGTTGGTGGTCAGCGCCCAGCACTGGCCGGAGGCGGTGGAGGCCACGTCGAACAGCGCCTGGTTGCTCAGGCCCAGGCTCTCGCCCAGCACGAAGGCCTCGCTGACCGCGATCATCGAGATGCCGAGGATCATGTTGTTGCAGATCTTCGCGGCCTGCCCGGAGCCGGCCGGACCGCAGTGGACCACCTTGCGGCCCATCGCCGCCAGCACCGGCTGCACGGTGGCGAAGTCGTCCTCGCCCGCGCCGACCATGAAGGTCAGCGTGGCACCGGTGGCGCCGACCACGCCGCCGGAGACCGGCGCGTCCACCGCGCGGTGGCCGGCCGCCACCGCCAGGGCGTTCGCGGCCCGGGCGTCGGCGACGTCGATGGTGGAGCAGTCCACGAAGAGGGTGCCGGGGCGGGCCGCGGCCAGCAGGCCGCCGTCGTAGGCGGCCAGCACGTGCCGGCCGGCCGGCAGCATGGTGATCACCAGGTCGGCCTCGGCCACCGCCTCGGCGGCCGAGGCCGCCGTCAGCACCCCGGCGGCGGCCGCCGCCTCCAGCGCCTGCGGAGCCAGGTCGAAACCGGTCACCCGGTGTCCGGCCTTGACCAGGTTGGCGGCCATCGGCCCACCCATGTTGCCCAGCCCGACGAATCCGATCGCGAGGGTCATCAGCGCTCCTGGGGTGTAGTGGTGGCAAGGCCGAGCTCGCGCTCGCCGAGCGGGGCGAAGAAGCGCGCCACGGCCTCGTCGGTGACGTCCGCCAGGGTCGGCGGGTCCCAGCGGGGGTTGCGGTCCTTGTCGATCACCTGGGCCCGGATGCCCTCGGCCAGGTCGGGCCCGGCCAGCGCGGCGCAGGAGGTGCGGAACTCCTGGTCCAGCACCTCCTCCAGGGTGTCCAGCGAGCGGGCCCGGCGCAGCGCCGCCAGCGTGGCCTTGACGGCGGTCGGCGACTTGGCGGCGATCTGCTCGGCGGCCTCCTTGGCCGCCTGGCGGCCGTCGGCGGCCAGCCGCCGCAGGATCTCCTCGACGGTGTCGGCGGCGTAGCACGCGTCGATCCAGTCGAGCTGCTCGGCGAGCACGCCCTGCGGCGCGGTGCCGGTGTGCTTGGCCAGCGCCTGCGGTACCGGCAGCTCGGCCAGGTCGGCGATCAGCAGCGGCAGCCGCTCGGCGGGCAGGTAGTGGTCGGCCAGCCCGCACAGCAGCGCGTCACCGGCGCCCACCGTGCCCGCGGTGAGGGCGATGTGGGTGCCGAGCTCGCCGCGGGAGCGGGACAGCAGGTAGATCCCGCCGACGTCCGGCACGAAGCCGATCCCGGTCTCCGGCATCGCCACCTTGGTCCGCTCGGTGACGATGCGCACGCTGCCGTGCGCGGAGACCCCGACCCCGCCGCCCATCACGATGCCGTCCATCACGGCGACGTACGGCTTGGGGTAGCGGGCGATCCGGGCGTTGAGGTGGTACTCGTCGCGCCAGAAGTCCTCGGCCAGCTGCGGCTCGCCGCTCACCGCGGCCTGCCGGATGGCACGGATGTCGCCGCCGGCGCACAGCCCGCGCTCGCCCGCCCCGGTGATCAGCACCGCGGACACCCGGTCGTCGAGCTCCCAGGCGTCCAGTGCCCCGGCGATCCGCCGCACCATGTCATGGGTGAGGGCGTTGAGCGCCCTGGGCCGGTTGAGGACGATGTGGCCCAGGCGCCCCTCGCGGCGCAGCAGGACCTCCTGCTCCTCGTCCGAGACGGCCGCCACGTTCGCGTTCAGGTCGGACTGGCTCATCAGGCGGCCCCGATCAGGCCGCGGGCCACGATGACACGCATGATCTCGTTGGTCCCTTCCAGGATCTGATGCACCCGCAGGTCGCGGACGATCTTCTCCAGACCGTACTCGGCCAGGTAGCCGTATCCGCCGTGCAGTTGCAGAGCGGCGTTGGCCACCTCGAAGCCGGTGTCGGTGACATGGCGCTTGGCCATGGCGCACAGCTGCGGTGCGCGCGGGTCCTTGTGGTCCAGCGCCCCCGCCGCGCGCCAGAGCAGCGCCCGGGCGGCCTCCAGCTCGATGGCCATGTCGGCCAGCCGGAACTGCAGCGCCTGCGCGTCCAGCAGCCGTGCCCCGAAGGCCTGGCGGTCCTTGAGGTACCGGGTGGCCCGTTCCAGGGCCTCCTGGGCGCCGCCCAGCGAGCAGGAGGCGATGCCGAGGCGTCCGCCGTTGAGCCCGCTCATCGCGATCCGGAAGCCGCCGCCCTCCTCGCCGAGCAGCCGGTCGGCGGGCAGCCGGACGCCCTCCAGGACGACCTGGCGGGTGGGCTGGGCGTTCCAGCCCATCTTGTGCTCGTTGGGCCCGAACGACAGGCCCGCGTCCTCGCGGTCCACCAGGAACGCGGAGATCCCGCCGGGGCCGGGCCCGCCGGTGCGCGCCATCACGACGTACACCTGCGAGGCGCCGGCGCCGGAGATGAACTGCTTGACGCCGTCCAGCACCCAGCCGTCGCCGTCGCGCACCGCGCGGGTGCTCAGCGCGGCGGCGTCCGAGCCGGCGCCGGGCTCGGTGAGGCAGTAGCTGGCCAGGTGCTCCATCGAGCAGAGCCCGGGCAGCCACCGCTCGCGCTGCTGCTCGCTGCCGTACTGGTCGACCATCCAGGCGACCATGTTGTGGATCGAGAGGTAGGCGGCGATCGAGGGGCAGCCGGTGGAGAGCGCCTCGAAGATCAGCACCCCGTCCTGCCGGGTGAGCGCGGAGCCGCCGAACTTCTCGCCGACGTACACCCCGCCCAGGCCCAGGCCCGCCGCCTTGCGCAGCACGTCCACCGGGAAGTGCTTCTTCTGGTCCCACTCCACCGCGTGCGGAGCCAGGTGCTCGCGGGCGAACTCCCGCGTGGTCTCCGCGATGGCGAGCTGGTCCTCGCTCAGGTCGTGCACGGCGCTCAGTCCATCGTGGGGATGCTGAAGCTCGCGCTCTCCTTGACCCCGGAGGGCCAGCGCGAGGTGACGGTGCGGGTGCGGGTGTAGAAGCGGATCGAGTCCGGGCCGTGCTGGTTGAGGTCGCCGAAGCCGGAGCGCTTCCAGCCGCCGAAGGTGTGGTAGGCGATCGGCACCGGGATCGGCACGTTGACGCCGACCATGCCGGTGTTGACCCGGCGGGAGAAGTCGCGGGCGGTGTCGCCGTCGCGGGTGAAGATCGCCACGCCGTTGCCGAACTCGTGCTCGCTGGGCAGCCGCAGCGCCTCCTCGTAGTCCGCGGCGCGGACCACGGTGAGCACCGGGCCGAAGATCTCCTCGCGGTAGATCCGCATGTCGGTGGTGACGCGGTCGAAGAGCGAGGCGCCCAGGAAGTAGCCCTCCTCGTGGCCGGCGAGCTTGAAGTCGCGGCCGTCCACCAGCAGTTCGGCACCCTCCTCGACGCCGATGCCGATGTAGTCGCGGACCCGGTCCAGCGCGTCGCGCCCGACCAGCGGGCCGAAGTCGGCCTTCGGGTCGTCGGAGCGGCCCACCTTCAGGGTGGCGATCCGCTCCCGGAGCTTGGCGACCAGCTTGTCGGCGGTCTCCTCGCCCACCGGGACGGCCACCGAGATCGCCATGCAGCGCTCGCCCGCCGAGCCGTAGCCGGCGCCCACCAGTGCCTCCACGGCCTGGTCGAGGTCGGCGTCCGGCATGATGATCATGTGGTTCTTGGCGCCGCCGAAGCACTGGGCGCGCTTGCCGTGGGCCGCGGCGGTGGCGTAGACGTGGGCGGCGATCGGGGTGGAGCCGACGAAGCCGAGGGCCTGCACCCGCGGGTCCTCCAGCAGGGTGTCCACCGCCTCCTTGCCGCCGTTGACGACGTTGAGCACGCCGGCCGGCAGCCCGGCCTCCAGGAACAGCTCGGCCAGCCGCAGCGGCACCGAGGGGTCGCGCTCGGAGGGCTTGAGGATGAAGGCGTTGCCGCAGGCGATGGCAGGCGCGGCCTTCCAGAGCGGGATCATCGCGGGGAAGTTGAACGGCGTGATGCCGGCCACCACGCCCAGCGGCTGGCGCATCGAGTAGACGTCGATGCCGGTGCCGGCGTTGTCGGTGAACTCGCCCTTGAGCAGGTGCGGGATGCCGGCGGCGAACTCCACGACCTCCAGGCCGCGCTGCACGTCGCCGTCGGCGTCGGCGATGGTCTTGCCGTGCTCGGCGGAGAGCATCCGGGCCAGCGCATCGCGCTCGCCCTCGACCAGCTGCAGGAATCGCATCAGGACCCGGGCCCGGCGCTGCGGGTTGAAGGCGGCCCACTCGCGCTGGGCGCGCTCGGCGTCCACGATGGCGGCCTCGACCTCGGCACGATTGGCCAGCGGCACCCGGGCCTGGACCTGGCCGGTGTTGGGGTCGTAGACGTCTCCGAAGGCACCCGAGGTACCCGGGACGTGCTTGCCCCCGATGAAATGCGTCAGTTCACGGACCATCGGTTCCTGCTCTCTCGTGGGGTGGTGAGAGGAGGACGGGCGCTGCGCGCCCCGGCCGAATGCGCTGGTGGCGCGGTGCTGCCGGTGCCGTCCTCATGAAGCGACACGGCGGCGGGACCGTGCCGGATCTGCCCGACTTCCCGACACCGCGGACCTGCGAACCGACCATATAGTTGGACGTCCTAGTAAGTCTAGAAGGCAAATCAGGACGTCCACCGGGGTGGGGTTGGTGTCGACAGGGGTCCGTCACGGGATATCTTGATATCAAGACGTTGTAGCCGTGAAGCGGAGCACTGATGACTGACTCGACCATCATCTATACGCACACTGACGAGGCCCCGGCCCTGGCAACGTATTCGTTCCTGCCGGTGATCCAGGCCTACGCCTCGACAGCGGGCGTCAAGGTGGAGACGCGCGACATCTCGCTGGCCGGGCGCATCATCGCCAGCTTCCCGGAGTACCTGGAGGAGGGCCAGCGGATCGCCGACGCGCTCGCCGAGCTCGGTGAGCTGGCCAAGACCCCCGAGGCCAACATCATCAAGCTGCCGAACGTCTCGGCCTCGATCCCGCAGCTCAAGGCGGCCGTCGCCGAGCTGCAGAGCCAGGGCTACGCCCTGCCGGACTACCCGGACGACCCGAAGACCGACAAGGAGCGGGAGGAGCGCGCCCGGTACGACAAGATCAAGGGCAGCGCCGTCAACCCCGTCCTGCGCGAGGGCAACTCCGACCGCCGGGCGCCCGCCTCGGTCAAGAACTACGCCAAGACCCACCCGCACCGGATGGGCGCCTGGAGCTCGGACTCCAAGACCAACGTCGCCACCATGGGCGTCGACGACTTCCGCCACACCGAGAAGTCCGCGGTCATCGCCGAGGCCGGCACCCTGCGGATCGAGCTGGCGACCGCCGACGGCACCACCACCGTGCTGCGCGAGTCGGTCCCGGTGCAGGCCGGTGAGGTCGTCGACGCCTCCGTGATGCACGTCGCCGCGCTGCGCGAGTTCCTGGCCGCCCAGGTGGCCCGGGCCAAGGCCGAGGGCGTGCTGTTCTCGGTGCACCTGAAGGCCACCATGATGAAGGTCTCCGACCCGATCATCTTCGGCCACGTGGTGCGCGCCTTCTTCCCCAAGACCTTCGCGCAGTTCGGCGAGGTGCTGGCCGGTGCCGGCCTGAACCCGAACAACGGCCTGGGCGGCATCCTCGGCGGCCTGGACGCGCTGCCGCAGGGCGCCGAGATCAAGGCCTCCTTCGAGGCCGAGCTCGCCGAGGGCCCGGCGCTGGCCATGGTCGACTCCGACCGCGGCATCACCAACCTGCACGTGCCGAGCGACGTCATCGTCGACGCCTCGATGCCGGCCATGATCCGCACCTCCGGCCACATGTGGGGCCCGGACGGCAAGGAGGCCGACACCCTGGCCGTGCTGCCGGACAGCAGCTACGCGGGCGTCTACCAGGTCGTCATCGACAACTGCCGCGAGCACGGCGCCTTCGACCCGACCACCATGGGCTCGGTGCCGAACGTCGGCCTGATGGCGCAGGCGGCCGAGGAGTACGGCAGCCACGACAAGACCTTCGAGATCCCGGCCGACGGCACCGTGCGCCTGGTCGACGCGGCCGGCAACGCGGTCATCGAGCAGCCGGTCAGCGCCGGCGACGTGTTCCGCGCCTGCCAGACCAAGGACGTGCCGATCCGCGACTGGGTCAAGCTGGCCGTCAACCGCGCCCGCGCCACCGGCAACCCGGCCGTCTTCTGGCTGGACGAGACCCGTGCGCACGACGCCAACCTGATCGCCAAGGTCAAGGCGTACCTGCCGGAGCACGACACCGAGGGCCTGCAGATCGAGATCCTCGCCCCCGAGCAGGCCACCGCCTTCTCGCTGGAGCGGATCCGCCGCGGCGAGGACACCATCTCGGTCACCGGCAACGTGCTGCGCGACTACCTGACCGACCTGTTCCCGATCCTGGAGCTGGGCACCAGCGCCAAGATGCTCTCGATCGTCCCGCTGATCAACGGCGGCGGCCTGTTCGAGACGGGCGCCGGCGGCTCCGCCCCGAAGCACGTCCAGCAGCTGGTCAAGGAGAACTACCTGCGCTGGGACAGCCTGGGCGAGTTCTTCGCGCTGGCGGCCAGCTTCGAGCACCTGGCGCAGACCACCGGCAACGCCGACGCCCAGGTGCTGGCCGACACCCTGGACCGGGCCACCGGCACCTTCCTCAACGAGGACAAGTCGCCCAGCCGTCGCCTCGGTGGCATCGACAACCGCGGCAGCCACTTCTACCTGGCGCTCTACTGGGCCCAGGAGCTGGCCAACCAGACCGGCGACGCCAAGCTCGCCGCGGCGTTCGGCCCGCTGGCCCGGACGCTGGCCGAGCAGGAGCAGACCATCGTCGACGAGCTGATCGCCGTGCAGGGCTCGCCGGTCGAGCTGGGCGGCTACTACCAGCCCGACCCGGCCAAGGCCGCGGCGGCCATGCGCCCCTCGAAGACCCTCAACGAGGCTCTCGCCACCCTCGGCTGATCAGGTCACCTTCCTCGGCCCCCGGGTCCGCCGCTGCGGACCCGGGGGCCTTGCCGTGCCGTGCCGCGTCAGGAGGCGGCCCACAGCTCGGCGCGGCGGGCGGCGAGCTGGGCCCGGATGCGGGCCACCGCCTCGGCGACCGGCAGCGGTTCGAGCCGCCGGCCGTCGCGCAACCGCAGCGCCACCGCCTCCCCGGCCGCCTCCCGGGGGCCGATCACCGCCTGGTACGGCACCAGCCGCGCGGTGCGGATCCGCGCCCCCAGGCCGCCCTCCTCGGGCAGCACCAGCTCCGCCCGCAGCCCCTCGGCCACGCACCGCTCGACGAGCGCGGCGGCGGCCGGCACCTCGGCGTCGCTCACCGGCAGCGCGACCAGCTGCACCGGCGCCAGCCAGCCGGGGAAGGCGCCCGCGTGCCGCTCGATCAGCTGGGCCACCACCCGCTCCACGCTGCCGATCACCGCGCGGTGCACCATCACCGGGCGGTGGCGGGCGCCGTCCGGGCCGACGTAGCGCAGGTCGAACCGCTCGGGCTGGTGGAAGTCGACCTGGATGGTGGACAGGGTGGCCTCGCGCCCGGCGCCGTCGGCGACCTGCACATCGATCTTGGGGCCGTAGAAGGCCGCCTCTCCCGCCACGCTCTCGTAGTCGATCCCGGCCGCCGCGAGCACGCCGGCCAGCAGTTCCCCGGCCCGGCGCCACATCGCCGGATCGGCAACGTACTTGCCGCCCTCGCCGGGCAGCGAGAGCCGGTAGCGGGCGGCCTCGATGCCCAGCACCCGGTAGGCCTCGCGGATCAACTCCAGGGCGGCACGCACCTCCTGGGCCACCTGGTCCAGGGTGCAGAAGATGTGCGCGTCGTTGAGCTGGATCGAGCGGACCCTGGTCAGCCCACCCAGCACCCCGGAGCGCTCGGCGCGGTACATCCCGCCCAGCTCGGCCATCCGCAGCGGCAGTTCGCGGTAACTGCGGGCCCGGGAGCGGAAGATCACCGCGTGGTGCGGGCAGAGGCTGGGCCGCAGCACCAGCTGCTCGCCGCCCAGGTCCATCGGCGGGAACATGTCCTCGCGGTAGTGCGCCCAGTGCCCCGAGATCTCGTACAGCTCGCGTTTGCCCAGCACCGGCGAGCAGACGTGCCGGTAGCCGGCCCGGCGCTCCATCTCGCGGACGTACTCCTCCACCGCGTGCCGCACCGCAGCGCCGGCCGGCAGCCAGTACGGCAGGCCGGCGCCGATCAGCGGGTCGGTGTCGAAGAGGTCGAGCGCACGGCCCAGCCTGCGGTGGTCGGGGGCGGGTTGGGCGGATTGGTCGGGCATGGGTACTCCTCGCATGGTGCGGAGCGAGTACCCACATGGCGAAGCCCCGGGGCACTCGCCCCGGGGCCTGGTCGACGTGAAGCAGCTGTCAGCGCACCGGGACGGTCTCCGGCGTCGTCGTCGCGACTGCGTGCTTCGGGAAGTTCATGTCTGCCAGCGTAACAGCGGCCCCCTCGGCCGGACATCGGATAAACGCCCCGGGAAACGCCACGGCCCCGGCCTCTTGTGGTGGCCGGGGCTGTGGCGAACGGCGGCCGGCCTAGCGGGCCGGGCGCCAGAGAGCGGGGAGCTGGTCCGGTCGGACCGAACGCTCGCCTCTTGGGGGGACGAGCCAGGCGAACAGCTTCTTGAGCATCGTAACCTCCTTTCATCGCGAACATGTCACGACTATGGCTACACCATGCGCATGAACGAATCCACTGGGTGAGGCCGCTGGGGGCGGGTTCCGGCCAAAGAATGGCCGGGAGGGCGCACTTGTCCCTTGACACGCCCGCGGCGCCCGGCAGTCCGCGCCGAACGGTGCCCGGTCACCCCTGCCCCGCCCTGCGGGTGACCCAGCCCGGCAGCGCCAGGCCCAGCGCACGGCAGTAATCGAGCACCCGCCAGGCCGTCGCCCGCGCCGCGCGGACGGTGGCGTCCGGCAGGTGGAGAGCCGCGGAGATCTCCCGCTCGGTCCACCCGTGGTTGAGCAGCAGCAGCACGACCCCGGGGCGGTCGCGCTCGGTCGGCGGCAGGCCCGCCGCGAGGAGCCCCTCCACCAGGCGCACCGCGCCCTCGCCCAGGGCCAGCAGCGCACTGCTCTGGCGGCGCAGCACCAGGCGCTCCATCGGCGTCAGCCCGCCCCAGATGCCGTCGCCCTCCCCGTCCGCCACCGCCTGCCGCAGGCAGGCCTGGCGCACCGGGCAGCACCGGCAGACGCCCTTGGCCGCCGCCACCCGGGCGCCGTTGTCCATGACCTGCCCGGCCTCGGCGCCGCGCCCGCAGGCGAAGAACAGCTCCGGGTCGACAAAGCGACATGCCGGCCCGGTGGTGGCGACCGTGGCCCCACCCGCCCGGCCGCCGGCCGAAGACCGTGACATTCCCGCCTCCTCGGCCCGTCCGTGGGCCGCACCGGCGGTACGGCCCCATCAGCTGTCACGGACCATCCGACCTGCGGGTTCACCAGGACCCGGGCATGAGCTCGGCCGAACGGCCGCAGCCGCGCACGGCGGCGGCGATGCGCAGCTGCTGAGCGGGCGTCAACCGCGGCGCGCCGCACCCGCCCGCGCCCCGCCCGGCGCGAGACCGGTACGACGAATCCCCCGGGTGCACCCGCAGGCCCGCCAGGTGGACCAGCGAGTGCAACATCACACCCGGTGACCCTGCTGCGGCTTCGGGCGCGGGCACTAACCTGCCCACATGACGGTCCCGCCCGAAGGGCTCCCCCTGGCCGCCGAGTTCCCGGATGCAAGCCGTGAGCAGTGGCGGCGCCTGGTCGAAGGCGTCCTGAGCAAGTCAGGTACGCAAGCCGCCCCCGGTTCGCCGGCCGAGGACGCGCTGGCCAGCACGCTTCAGGACGGGCTGCGCGCCCGTCCGCTGTACACCGCCGAGGACGCCCCGGCCCCGGCCGCGGCCGGCTACCCCGGCTTCCCGCCGTTCGTGCGCGGCGGTCGCCCGCAGGGTCCGGCGGTGGCGGGCTGGGAGGTCCGCCAGTACCACGCCGACCCGGACCCGGCGCGCGCCGCCGAGGCCGTGCTGGCCGACCTGGAGCACGGCGGCGGCTCGGTCTGGCTCGCGCTCGGCCCGGCCGGCCTGCCGGTCCCGGCGCTGCCGACGGCTCTGCGGGACGTCTACCTGGACCTCGCGGCCGTGGTGCTGGACGCCGGGGAGCAGACCAAGGCGGCGGCCGAGCGGTTCTTCGAGCTCCTGACCGAGCGCGCGGTGCCGAACGCGGCGGCCTCCGGCAACCTCGGCGCCGACCCGCTGGGCCTGCTCGCCCGCACCGGCGGCGCTGCCGACGGCACCGACGCCCAAGGCGCCGGCACCGATGCCACCACCGCCCGCCTCGCCGAGGCCGCCGAGCTGGCCGCACGCTGCCACCGCGACTACCCGGGCCTGCGCGCCCTGACCGTCGACGCCCTGGCCTACCACGACGCCGGCGCCTCCCCCGCCCAGGAGCTGGGCGCCGCGCTCGCCACCGGCGTCGCCTACCTGCGCGAGCTGACCGCCGCCGGGCTGTCCGTGGACGCGGCCGCCGGCCAGCTGGAGTTCCGCTTCGCCGCGACCGAGGACCAGTTCCTCACCATCGCCAAGTTCCGCGCCGCGCGCCGCCTGTGGGCCCGGGTCGCCGAGGTCAGCGGCGTCTCGCCGGAGGCCGCGGCCCAGCGCCAGCACGCCGTCACCTCGTCCGTGATGATGACCGCGCGCGACCCGTGGGTGAACATGCTGCGCACCACCGTGGCCACGCTGGCCGCCGGGGTCGGCGGCGCCGACGCGGTGACCGTGCTGCCGTTCGACAGCGCGCTCGGGCTGCCCGACACCTTCGCCCGCCGGATCGCCTGCAACACCCAGGCGATCCTGCTGGAGGAGTCGCACCTGGGCCGGGTGATCGACCCGGCCGGCGGCTCCTGGTACGTGGAGCAGCTGACCGAGGAGCTGGCGCAGGCCGCCTGGAGCTGGTTCCAGGAGATCGAGCGGGCCGGCGGCCTGCGGGCCGCGCTGGACTCCGGGCTGGTCGGCGGGACGATCGCCGCCACTTGGGCCGAGCGCTCGGCCAGGATCGCCAAGCGGCGCGAGCCGGTCACCGGCGTCAGCGAGTTCCCCAACCTCGGCGAGCAGCCGCTGGTCCGCGAGCCGGCTCCGGCCCCGCCCGGCGGCGGCCTGCCCCGGGTGCGCCGGGCCCAGGCCTTCGAGGCGCTGCGGGACCGCTCGGACGCGCACCTGGCGGCCACCGGCAGCCGGCCCAAGCTCTTCCTGGCCGCGCTCGGCCCGGCGGCCGTGCACACCGCGCGGGCCACCTTCGCCGCCAACCTGTTCCAGGCCGGCGGCATCGAGACGGTGCTCGCCGCGGGCACCGAGCCGGCCGCGCTGGCCGCGGAGTTCACCGCGAGCGGTGCGACCACGGCCTGCCTGTGCTCCAGCGACACGCTCTACGCTGAACTGGGCGAGGCGGTGGCCGGCGCGCTGAAGGCGGCCGGTGCCGGCACCGTACTGCTGGCCGGACGGCCCGGCGAGCAGCGCGAGGCCTACCAACGAGCCGGGGTGGACGGGTTCGTCTCCGCGGGCGGCGACGCGGTCGCGGTCCTGACCTCGCTCCTCGACCAGATCGGAGTGGCGCGATGATCCCCGACTTCACCACCATCGGGCTCGACGGGGAGCAGGCCGCCGCGGCCACCGCCGAGCAGTGGCAGGACGCCTGGCGCGAGGCCACCGGCAAGGACGTGGGCGAGCAGCTCTGGGAGACCCCGGAGGGCATCGGCGTCAAGCCGCTCTACACCGCCGAGGACCTGGCGGGCCTGGACTTCCTGGGCACCTACCCGGGCATCGCGCCCTTCCTGCGCGGCCCGTACCCGACGATGTACGTCAACCAGCCCTGGACGGTGCGCCAGTACGCGGGCTTCTCCACCGCGGAGGAGTCGAACGCCTTCTACCGCCGCAACCTGGCGGCCGGGCAGAAGGGCCTGTCGGTCGCCTTCGACCTGCCCACCCACCGCGGCTACGACAGCGACCACCCGCGGGTGACCGGCGACGTCGGCATGGCGGGCGTGGCGATCGACTCGATCTACGACATGCGCCAGCTCTTCGACGGCATCCCGCTCGACAGGATGTCGGTGTCGATGACCATGAACGGCGCCGTGCTGCCGGTGCTGGCGCTCTACATCGTGGCGGCCGAGGAGCAGGGGGTGCCGCCCGAGAAGCTGGCGGGGACCATCCAGAACGACATCCTCAAGGAGTTCATGGTCCGCAACACCTACATCTACCCGCCGCAGCCCTCGATGCGGATCATCTCCGACATCTTCGCGTACACCTCGCAGAAGATGCCGCGCTACAACTCGATCTCCATCTCCGGCTACCACATCCAGGAGGCCGGTGCGACGGCCGACCTGGAGCTCGCCTACACGCTGGCCGACGGCGTGGAGTACCTGCGGGCCGGGCTGGGCGCCGGGCTGGACGTGGACGCCTTCGCGCCGCGGCTGTCGTTCTTCTGGGCGATCGGGATGAACTTCTTCATGGAGGTCGCCAAGCTGCGCGCGGCCCGGCTGCTCTGGGCCAAGCTGGTCAAGCAGTTCGCCCCGTCGAGCCCCAAGTCGCTGTCGCTGCGCACCCATTCGCAGACCTCGGGCTGGTCGTTGACCGCCCAGGACGTGTTCAACAACGTCACCCGCACCTGTGTGGAGGCGATGGCCGCCACCCAGGGCCACACCCAGTCGCTGCACACCAACGCACTGGACGAGGCGCTCGCGCTGCCCACCGACTTCTCGGCCCGGATCGCGCGCAACACCCAGCTGATGCTCCAGCAGGAGTCGGGCACCTGCCGGGTGATCGACCCGTGGGGCGGCAGCGCCTACGTCGAGAAGCTCACCCACGACCTGGCCCGGCGCGCCTGGCAGCACATCCAGGAGGTCGAGGCGGCCGGCGGCATGGCCAAGGCGATCGACGCCGGCATCCCCAAGCTGCGCGTCGAGGAGGCCGCCGCCCGCACCCAGGCGCGGATCGACTCGGGCCGCCAGCCGGTGATCGGTGTCAACAAGTACCGGGTGGCCAACGACGAGCAGATCGACGTGCTCAAGGTCGACAACTCCTCGGTGCGCACCCAGCAGATCGAGAAGCTGCGCCGGCTGCGCGCCGAGCGCGACGAGGCCGCCTGCCAGGACGCGCTGCACGCGCTGACCCGCGCCGCCGAGGCGGGGTCGAGCAGCTCGCTGGAGGGCAACCTGCTGGCGCTGGCCGTGAACGCGGCCCGGGCCAAGGCCACCGTCGGCGAGATCTCGGACGCCCTGGAGAAGGTGTACGGGCGGCACTCCGGCCAGATCCGTACCATCTCGGGTGTGTACCGTGACGAAGCCGGAGCCTCCTCCACCGCCGTGCAGCGCACCCGTGACCTGGTCGAGAAGTTCGAGGCCGCCGAGGGACGCCGCCCGCGCATCCTGGTCGCCAAGATGGGCCAGGACGGCCACGACCGCGGCCAGAAGGTGATCGCCACCGCCTTCGCCGACCTCGGCTTCACGGTGGACGTCGGCCCGCTCTTCCAGACCCCGGCCGAGGTGGCCCGCCAGGCGGTGGAGGCCGACGTGCACATCGTCGGCGTCTCCTCGCTGGCGGCCGGGCACCTGACCCTGGTCCCGGCGCTGCGCGCCGAACTGGCCGCGGCCGGCCGGGAGGACATCACCATCGTGGTCGGCGGCGTGATCCCGCCGCAGGACTTCGAGGCGCTGTACGCGGCCGGTGCCGCGGCGGTCTTCGGGCCCGGCACGGTGATCCCGGACGCCGCGTACGAGCTGCTGGTCTCGCTCGGCGCCGAACTCGGCCACGAGCTGTGAGCCGCTGACCGATGGCCCGCACGATCGACCTCGACCAGTACCGGCAGGGTGTGCTCGACGGCTCGCGCGCCTGGATCGCGCGGGCCATCACCCTGGTCGAATCCACCCGGCCCGACCACCGCGAGCTCGCCCAGCGCCTGCTGGTCGACCTGCTGCCGCACTCCGGCAGGGCGGTGCGGGTCGGCATCACCGGCGTGCCCGGTGTCGGCAAGTCGACCTTCATCGAGGGTCTCGGCACCCGGCTGACCGGGCGCGGCCACAAGGTGGCGGTGCTCGCCGTCGACCCGACCTCCAGCAGGACCGGCGGCTCGATCCTGGGCGACAAGACCCGGATGGAGAAACTCTCCGCCGACCCGAACGCCTTCGTCCGCCCCTCCCCCACCTCCGGCACGCTCGGCGGGGTGGCCCGCGCCACCCGCGAGTCGATGGTGGTGATGGAGGCGGCCGGCTACGACGTGGTGCTGGTCGAGACGGTCGGCGTCGGCCAGTCCGAGACCACGGTGGCGGGCATGGTCGACTCCTTCCTGCTGCTCACCCTGGCCCGCACCGGCGACCAGCTCCAGGGCATAAAGAAGGGCGTGCTGGAGCTGGCCGACCTGATCGCGGTCAACAAGGCCGACGGCCCGCACGACCGCGACGCCAGGGCCGCCGCCCGCGAACTGGCCGGCGCCCTGCGCCTGCTCCAGGCCCCGGACGCCGTCTGGACGCCCCCGGTGCTCACCTGCAGCGGCCTGGACGGCACCGGCCTGGACGAACTCTGGGAGCGCCTCACCCAGCACCGCGAGCTGCTGGAGGCCACCGGCGCGCTCACCGCCAAGCGGCGCGACCAGCAGGTCGCCTGGACCTGGGCCATGGTGCACGACCAGCTCTACGCCCAGCTCCACGAACACCCCGGGGTCCGCCGCCTGACCCCCGCGCTGGAACGCCAGGTCCGCGAAGGCACCCTCACCGCGACCCTGGCGGCCCAGCAACTCCTCGCCGCCTTCCAGCACCCCGGGGAGTAGGCAGGGAGCCACGGGCGTGGGGCGCCTGCGTCACGGCCGCCCCCGCCCCAGGCCCGCCGCCGTCACCGCGCCCGCCAGCACCGTGAAGGCCACGGCGAGCATCCAGTCGCCCGTGCGCTGGTACGGGGTGGTGCCCGAGACCAGCGGGACCTGGGTCACGAAGGCGCCGCGGTAGCCGTCGCCGTGCCAGGCCAGCAGGTGGCCGTGCGCGTCGAAGACCGCGCTGTCGCCGGTCAGGCCGACCTGGACCGCGGGGCGGCCGGTCTCCACGGCGCGCACCGCGGCCAGTGAGGCGTGCTGGGGCTGGGCCCAACTGCCCTGGAAGGTGGACGTGCTGGTCTGGTACACCAGCAGCCGGGCGCCGTGCGCGACCTCGGTCCTGGCCATGTCGGGGAAGGTCGACTCGTAGCAGATCAGCGGTCCGAAGCCGACCGGCCCGGCCTGCATGACCACCGTCCGGTCGCCGCGCAGCACGTTGGTCGGCGCCGCCTTGCTGATGCCGGTCAGCCAGCCCAGCGCCGACCGGAACGGGATGTACTCGCCGAACGGGACCAGCCGGATCTTCGCGTACGTGCCCAGCACGCCGCCGGGGCCGATGAGCAGCGACTGCTTGTAGAAGCCCGAGCCGTCGGCCGCCGGCGCGTCGCCGTTGACCAGCAGGTCGCCGCCCACGGTACGGGCGAGCGCGGCGAGCGAAGCGTTCGAGGACACGCCGCTGTTCACGTTGTCCGCCAGCGAGCTCTCCCCCCACACCACCAGGGCCGGGTGCTGCGCGGCGAGCCGGCCGGTCGCCGCGACCTCGAAGGCCTGCTGCTCGGCGGGGGTGGCCACCCCGGGCTGCACCACGGCCACCGGCACGCTGCCGGTCACCGGCAGCCCCGGGCGCACCGCCGACCAGAGCGGCCCGGCCGCCAGGCACCCGGCGGCCGTGATCAACGCCGCGACCCGCAGCCGCAGCCGACGCTGGATCAGCACCACCGCCAGCGCCGTGTTCACCACGGCCACCAGGAACCCGGTGAGCCAGACCCCGCCCAGCGCCGCGGTGGAGAGCATCTCGGGCTGGTTCCATTGGGTGGCCCCCAGCAGCGCCCACGGCCCGCCCAGGCTCTGCCAGGACCGCGCGCCCTCCGCGCAGAGCCAGGCACTGGGGACCACCACCAGCGCCGCCACCGTGCGCCGGCCGGTCAGCGGAGCGGCCAGCAGCCGGTGCACGGCCCAGCCCCAGGGCAGCCAGAGGGCACCGAGCAGCACGCCCGCCAGCGCGAGCGCGGGGCCGATGTCGGGCACCAGCCAGTACTGGGTGGCCATCTCGAAGCCCGCCAGGCCCCACCAGGCCCGCAGCACGCCCTCGCGCCGGGTCGGCGCGGCACGGACCACCAGGGTCAGCGGCACCAGCGCGAACCAGGCCAGCCACCACCAGGCGGGCGCGGGAAAGGCGAGCGCGGGCAGCATGCCGACGGCGAGGGCGCCGAGCCGTCCCCGGTAGCGGCCCGGCGGCTTCGCCCGCCGCTGCCGTCCGCCGGTCAGCCGGTGCGCCAGCCGCTCACGGGGCCGCCAGCCCTGTTCGACCGCCCCGAACACCACCCACCCGGCGGTGAAGCCGGCCGCCACCCACCAGAGCAGCGCCCGCTGGTGCCCGGACTGCCACCAGGGCACCATCACCAGGCCGGCGAGCACGAACGAGACGTTGTAGAGCATGTCGTAGATCGCGAAGACCCGGCCGCGCGCCGCATCGGGCGTCGCACCGCCGACCAGCGCGTCGGTGCAGACCTTGAGCACCTGGAAGGCGAAGGCCGCCACCCCCACGCACGGCACCAGCACCCAGATCGAGGGCAGCAGCCCACCGACGTAGGCCGCCGCGGCGGCCGGCAGGAAGGCCGCCGGCAGCAGCGCGCGGGCCCCGTAGCGGGCGGCCAGCGGCGGCGCCGCCGCGCTCGCCGCGAAGGTGGCGACCCCGGTGACGGCCAGCGCGATCCCGTACCCGGAGGCCTTCAGCCCGTACTGCGAGTCGGCGACCAGCACCAGCAGCACGAAGCCGGCCCCGAGCAGCAGCCGGTGGGTGGCCACCGCCAGCAGGGGCCGCCGGATCGCGGTGCTGCCGCCGGCCACCTTCACGCCGTCCCAGAGGTCCACCGCCACCCGGCGCAGCCGCACCAGCACGCGCTCCGCCCCGGCGCCGGCGCCCCGCCCGCCCAGGTAGGGCAGCGGCGCGAAGACCAGGGCGGCCGCCACGTACAGCAGGCCCGCCGCCATGAACCCGGCCGCCGCCGACCACCCCACGAACTGCGAACCGCCGACCGCGCCGAGGAACGCCGAGGCCGATCCGGCCAGCGCGGAGAGCGCGTTGGCCGGCACCAGCCGCTCCCGGGGCACGGTGCGCGGCAGCGCGGCCCCCTTGGCGGTGAGCACGAGGCGGGAGGAGGAGAGCAGCAGCAGGGTCGCCACGTACGCCGCCGGGGTCCACCGCTGCGCCACGATCACCGCGCCGGCCAGCACCAGCACCGCGCGCAGCACCGAGACCACGACCAGCGTGCGGCGCCGGTCGAACCGGTCCAGCAGCACCCCGGCGAACGGCCCCAGCAGGCTGAACGGCAGCAGCGTCACCGCCAGCACGAGGGCGATCCGGCCGGGCGTGGCGCCGCGGCCCACGTCGAAGAGGACGAACTGGGCGAAGGCGATCTGGGCCAGCCCGTCGCCCGCCTGGCCCAGGCACTGTCCGCCGATCAACCCGCGCAGCGGGCCGCTGAGGTCCTGCCGGACGGACCCGCCGCCCAGCCCGGTGGCCGCGCGCGGCACCGGCCCGTCGGGGGTCGGGCCGCGTCTGAGCCCCGTTCGTTCGCGCATCGGTGCAGATCACCCGCTGCCGTGCTGGTCAGTGGCCCGCGTCGGCGGGCCAGTGGTCCGCCGCGCCGATCTCGCCGTCGGCCCGGGCCCGCAGCTGCCGGGCCAGCGCGTGCAGCGCGCGGGAGGCGGCGAGCTCCTCGCCGATCCGGTAGTCGGGCCTATCACTCGTCTGGCGTAGTGCCGCACCCTGGCCGTGCAGGGCGGGGGCGCGCTCACCGGCCAGCCGGGCCGAGCAGGCCGTCCTGGTGCCGTCCTCCTCGAAGCTCAGCTCGATGTCCCACTGGTTGTCCAGCCGGTAGTTGCGCATCTGGCACCTCCCTGGCCGGGCACCACCCGACGGCGGTGCCCACCACCAGCGTGCTCCGGCCCGCGCCCGACCGGCAACGGCAACGGCTCAGCCCTGCGACGGCCGCTCCACCGCCCCCGGCCGGCCCTCCTCGCGGACCTCCACCACCTGCGAGGCCTGGGACGCCTGGGATGCCTGCGACGGCTGCGACGGCTGCGCTGCCTGGGGCTCCGGCGACCCCTTGGGCGTCGCGCGCTTCAGCACGTCCAGGATCGCCAGCCCCTGCCCCACGATCCCGGCGGCGACCTGGCTGACGCCCTCGCTGCCGTTGAGGATGGTCAGGTTCGAGCCCGAGATGCCCTGGGCCGCCGCCTCCACCAGCGCCGGCAGGTTCTCCACCACCCGGTTGGCCGCGATCAGCTCCTGCGCGCCGTCGCGCAGCGAGTCGGCCCGCACGGAGTTGGCGGCGGCCTGCGCCTCGGCGGTGGTCCGCTCCGCGTACGCGGCGCCGTCCGCCTGCACCCGCGCCGCCTGGGCCTCGGCGGTGGCCAGCGTGGTGCGCCGGTAGGCCTCGCCCTCGGCCTCGAACTTCGCCCGGTCGCGCTGCGCCTCGGCCAGCGCGCGCAGCCGGTAGGCCTCCGCGTCGGCCGGGCGGCGCACCTCGGCCTCCAGGCGCTGGGCGGCCAGCTCCGCCTGGCGCTGCGCCAGTGCGGTCTGCTCGGCGATGACCTCCTGCGAGGCCTTCGCCTGGGCCAGCGGTCCGGCCTGCGCGGCGCGGGCGTTGGCCTGCTCGGTCTCGGCCACGAAGCCGGCCCGCTTGATCGCGGTGTCCCGCTCGTACTGCGCCTTGAGGGCCATCGCCTCCTGCTCGCGCTCGGCGGCCTCCTGGTCGGCCCTGGCCTGCGCGATCCGGGCCTGACTGGCGACGGCGGCGGCGTGCGGGGCGGCCAGGTTGGTCACGTAGCCGGTGGCGTCCTCGATCTCCTGGATCTGCAGGGCGTCGACCACGATGCCGAGCTTCTCCATCTCGTTGTGGCTGCCGGCCTTGACCTCCTGGGCCACCCGGTCGCGCTCGCGGATGATCTGTTCCACCGTCAGGCCGCCGATGATGGACCGCAGATGGCCCGCGAAGATCCGCCCGACCAGCTCCTCCATCCGCGCCTGCTCGGCCAGGAACCGGCGGGCCGCGTTCGCGATCGAGACCGAGTCGTCGCCGACCTTGAAGACGGTGACGGCCCGGACGGTGAGCCGGATGCCCTGCTGGGTCACGCAGTCCTCGGCGATCTCCGCCTCGCGCAGCGCCAGCGAGAGGATCCTGGCCTTCTGCTTGATCGGCATCACGAAGCTGCCGTGCCCGGTGACGATCCGGAACTGGGTGTCCTGGGCCTGGCGCTTGGAACCGGAGATCAACAGCGCCTCGTTGGGCGCCGGCACGTGCCAGAACAACATCGCGAACTCCTCACGAACGTCCTATGTACGAGGGAACAGCACCACCAGTACCGACCTCGCCGATATCCGCTCCACGACCATGACCTGCGTGTTCCGCGCGATCGGCACATCGGCCCAGGCCGCGAACGCCTCGCTGCCCCCGCGCACCGGCAGCAGCACCTCGCCCGGCCCGTCCGCCGGGATCGAGACGGTGACCCAGCCGACCGCTCCGACCGGGCTCTGCTCGGCGTCGTCAGGCACCGCCATCAGGTCCACCCGCTCTCCGGCGCCGGTCCGCGGGCCCCGGCCATGGGGACCCCTGCTCTCCAATCTAACGAGCCCGCCACCGGAAAGAGCCGCCCGCGCCACGACGCGCGCGGGCACGGCCCTGACCCACCCGGTGGACGCCCCCGCCGCCCGGCCGCGCGGCTGCCCCGGCGGCCGGGCACCCCGTGCCAGGCTGACCGCCAGCACCCCACCACCTCAGCCGGAGGCCGCCGATGACCACCGTGAAGCCCGTGCCGGACGACTACCCGCGCGTTGTGCCCTACCTGAGCGTCGACGGCGCCGCGGCGGCGATCGAGTTCTACGTCTCGGTGCTCGGCGCCCAGAAGCGCGGCGGCGTGCTGACCGGCCCCGACGGACGGGTCGGCCACGCCGAACTCGCGCTCGGCGACTCGGTGATCATGCTCTCCGACGAGTACCCGGAGGTCGGCTCGCGCGGGCCGAAGAGGATCGGCGGCTCGCCGGTCACGCTCCACGTGTACGTCGAGGACGTGGACGCCGTCTTCGCCAAGGCGCTGGAGGCCGGCGCCGTCGAGCTGCGGCCGGTCACCGACCAGTTCTACGGCGACCGCGCCGGCACCTTCGAGGACCCCTTCGGCCACCGCTGGAACGTGGCCACCCACATCGAGGACGTCCCGCCGCAGGAGATGGCCCAGCGGGCCGCCGCCGCGATGGGCGACAGCTGACCGCGGTGTCCGACGACTCGGCGGCGAGGCCGCCGCACGCGGCCCGGCCGCACATGCCGGGCTACGGCATCCTGGGCGCGGACCAGGGCAGCGGCCTGCTGCCCTGGTCCTGGGCCGAGCGGCGGCTGACCGACTCGCACGACTACTGGGTCTGCACGGTGCGCCCGGACGGCCGCCCGCACAGCATGCCGGTGTGGGGCGTCTGGCTGCGGGGCGCGCTCTGGTTCAGCAGCAGCCGGCGCTCGCGCAAGTACCGCAACCTGGCCGACCGCCCCGACTGCGTGCTCACCACCGACAACCCCCACCAGCCGGTGGTGCTCGACGGGGTCGCGGAGGTGATGGCAGCGCCGGTCGACGTCGCCGCGTTCCTGGCCGCGCTCAACGCGAAGTACCGGACCAGCTACGGCCCGGAGTTCCTGGACCCGGCGGTGAACGCGACCATCCGGGTCCGGCCGGGCTCGGTCTTCGGCCTGACCGACGCCGACTTCACCGGCTCGCCGACCCGCTGGACCTTCGACTGAGCCCGGGCGCTGCTCCCCCCTGAGCGGCTGCCCCGGCCGCCCTTCGCGGAACTACCCCCAGCCGCCCTTCGCAGCGCTACCCCCGCCCGCCCTTCGCAGCGCTACCCCCGCCCGCCCTTCCCTGTGACCGCCGTTCGCGCGATCTGCGACAGCTTCGCCACCTCGAACGCGCTGTACACGCCGCCCGCCAGCAACGAGAACTTCAGCCCCGCGCGCCCGCCCGGGCGCTTGAAGCCCGCCGGCAGGTAGCGCTGGTAGTGCTCGGCGGCCCGGTGGAAGAACCGCGGCCGGGCCGCCCGGGTGACACAGCCCGCCAGGTCGAAGACGAAGAGGTAGTGCCGGATCATCCGGCCGAACAGGTGGGGCCGCAGCACCTCGTGCTCCGGGCGCCGGTCGAGCAGTTCGAAGCTGCGCTCGTACTGGTCGAAGAGGTCGAAGGTGCTGCTGCCGGGCGACCCGGTGGGGTGCACGGTGTGGCGGCGCCGGATCTGCACCAGGTCCCGGTCCAGCACCGCGACCCGCTCGGCCGCCAGCAGCGCCTGGTAGGCCACCGGCACCTCCTCGTACTCGCCCTCGGGGAAGGCCAGCTCCTCGTCCTCCCAGAGCCGGCGGCTGATCAGCCGGTCCCAGACCTGGGCGGGCGCGCCGAGCAGTTCGGGGTGGTCGGCCACCCGGAAGCAGCCTGCCCCGGCCGCTTCCTGGACCGAGCCCAGCAGGGCGGCGGCGCCGCCCGGCCAGACCTGCCCGGCGTGCAGCCGGGTGTGGCCGAAGAGCAGCACCTGCGGATCCGCCGCGCTCACCTTTTCGGCCAGGGCCAGCAGTGCCCCGGGATCGAGCACGTGGTCGCTGTCCAGGAAGAGCAGATAACGCCCGGTGGCGCGCGCCGCCCCCGCATTGCGGCTGCGGCCCACGCCCACCGTGGCGTTCAGCCGCAGCACCGACACCCGCCCGTCCTGCGCCGCGTGCGGGACCCGGCTCGGGCAGTCGGGCGAGGGGTCCGTCACCACGATGACCTCGAAGCCGCCGAAGGACTGCTCGAGGATCGAGTCCAGGCAGTCGGCGAGCTGTCCTTGCAGGTCATAGGCGGGCAGGACGATGGAGATGAGGGGTGCGGGCATGCGCCAGAAGGTAAGCCGATGTCAGGAACGCAGCAAGGCCCATGAGGTGACTAATCCGGCATATCGCACGTTCCGCCAGTCATGCTCACAACACCCTCACCAGCCACGCAGATCCCGTCCACGTCAGCCGCCCGCCCCGCCCCACCCGCCGCAATATTTCTCGGCCCCCGAAGCCCGCGACCGCATTTGTCCGCCGATTCCGCGCCACTCGGGAATTTCTTTTGCGCTTTTCCCTCCAAGGCCCGCCCGCAGTAGGGTTTTCGGATCCGCGGACATTTTCCGGATCCGAAATTCACCAGCCCGCGCCACGAATTGTGCGAAGGACACCGAGTGACCACCTCCCCCGCCCTCGACGGCGCCCGGCTGGCCCGCACCGCCGCCGAGCACGGCACCCCGGCCTGGGTCTACGACGCCGGGCACATCCGCGCCCAGATCGCCCGGCTGCGCAGCTTCGACGTGATCCGGTTCGCCCAGAAGGCCTGCTCCAACACGCACGTCCTGCGGCTGATGCGGGCCGAGGGCGTCCTGGTGGACGCCGTCTCCCAGGGCGAGTTGGAGCGGGCACTGGCCGCGGGGTACGAGGTCGCGGGCCCGGACGAGCCGGTCGTCCTGACCGCCGACCTGCTGGACCGGCCCACGCTGCGCCGGGTGGTCGAACTGGGCGTCCCGGTCAACGCCGGCTCGCCGCAGATGCTCGACCAGCTGGGTGCGGCCAGCCCGGGCCACCGGGTCTGGATCCGGATCAACCCGGGCTTCGGGCACGGCCACAGCCGCAAGACCAACACCGGCGGCGAGCACAGCAAGCACGGCATCTGGCACGAACACCTCGCCGAGAGCCTGGAGTTGGTCGACCGTCACGGCCTCGACCTGGTCGGCCTGCACATGCACATCGGCTCGGGCGTGGACTACGGCCACCTGGAGGCGGTCTGCGAGACGATGGTCAAGCAGGTCCGGCTCTGCGGGCGGGACGTGCGGGCGATCTCGGCCGGCGGCGGCCTCTCGGTGCCCTACGCGCCCGGGCAGCCGGAGGTCGACACCGAGCGGTACTTCCGGATCTGGGACGCGGCCCGCCAGGAGCTGGTGCGCGAACTGGGCCACCCCGTGCGGCTGGAGATCGAGCCGGGCCGCTTCCTGGTGGCCCGCGCCGGGGTGCTGCTCAGCGAGGTGCGGGCACAGAAGCCGGTCGGCAGCAACCACTTCGTGCTGGTCGACGCCGGCTTCAACGACCTGATGCGGCCCGCCATGTACGGCAGCAGCCACCGCATCTCGGTGCTGGCGCCGGACGGCACGCCGCGGATCGCGCCGGCCCGCGAGACGGTGCTGGCCGGGCCGCTCTGCGAGTCCGGCGACGTGTTCACCCAGACCGCGGGCGGTGAGGTCGAGTCGGTGCTGCTGCCGCGCGCCGAGATCGGCGACCTGGTGGTCTTCCACGACACCGGGGCGTACGGCGCGAGCATGTCCTCCACCTACAACTCGCGCCCGCTGATCCCGGAGGTGCTGGTCGACGGGGCCGAGACCCGGCTGATCCGCCGCCGCCAGAGCGTCGCCGAGCTGCTCGCACTGGAGACCGGACTCCCCGGCTGACCGGGCCACCGGCAGGGCCGCCGACCGGACCACTGGCGGATCGCCCCCTGGATCGACAGGCAGACTGCTAAGCTTTCCTCATCAGTCTGCCTGTCGATCCAGGGAGTACCGCTGTGCCGGATGACGCGCAGGACCAGCAGCAGCACCAGCAGGGCCAGCAGGGCGCACCGCAGCAGCTGCAGGAGACCGCCGAGGAGCTGGCCCTCTCCCTGGGCCTGCTGGTGCGCCGGCTGCGCGCGGAGGCCTCGACGAGCGGCCTCACGCTCTCCCAGGAGGCCGCTCTCAAGCGGCTGGAGCGCGAGGGGCCCCGGACGGCGGCCGAGCTGGCCCGGGCCGAGCAGGTCCGGCCGCAGTCCATGCTGGCCACCGTCGGCGCCCTGCTCGCCGAGGGGCTGATCGAGCGCACCCCGCACCCCGAGGACGGCCGGCAGCTGCTGATCTCGCTCACCGAGCCGGCCCGGACGCTGCTGCGCGAGCGCCGGGCCGCCGGCCGCGGCCGGCTGGTGGAGCTGATCGCCACCCGGCTCGACCCGGCCGAGCAGCAGACCCTGCACGAGGCCGCCGGCCTGCTGCGCCGCCTGGCGACCGACTGAGCGCCACGCCCTCCATCAGGCAGCCCTCCCCCCAGAACACAGGCAGCCCTCCCCCCCAGAACAAAGGAACCCGCTCCCATGTCCGAGATCGCCTTCTCACCCGAACTGACCATCGACCCCAGCACCGCGCTGGTGCTGATCGACCTCCAGCAGGGCATCCTCGGCGCACCCACCGTCACCCCGGGCCCGGAGATCCTGGCCCGCGGCGTCCGGCTGGCCGACGCCTTCCGCGCCAAGGGCCTGCCCGTGGTCCTGGTCCGGGTCACCTTCTCCGCCGACGGCGGCGACCTGCCGCCGCAGCGCACCCTGCAGGCCACCCCGCGCGGCGGCTCCTGGCCCACGAACTTCGCCGAGTTCCCGGCCGAGCTGACCACCGGCGAGCACGACATCGTCATCACCAAGCGCCAGTGGGGCGCCTTCACCGGCACCGAGCTGGACCTCCAGCTGCGCCGGCGCGGGGTGACCCAGGTCGTGCTGGCCGGCATCGCCACCAGCATCGGCGTGGAGTCCACCGCGCGGGCGGCCTGGGAGCACGGCTACCACCTGACCTTCGTCGAGGACGCCACCACCGACATGAGCGCCGAGTCGCACCTGCACAGCTTCACCCGGATCTTCCCGCGGCTCGGCGAGATCGGCAGCACCGACACGGTGCTCACCGCGCTCGGCTCCTGACCGCGAACGCCTTCACCCGCAAGCTTTCTGACACTGCGTCACATTCGCGCCGATACACCGTTCAGATAACAGACCGTCAGGTTTGATTTCATTCGGCGCGGATGAGAAGTTGGGCACGGCTTCCCAACTGACCACGCAGTAGCGGAAAGGACCGCCGCCCATGAAGGCAGTACGGATCCACCAGCCCGGCGACCACGACTCCCTCGTCCTGGAGGACGCCCCAACCCCCGTACCCGCCACCGGCGATGTGCTGGTGCGGGTGCACGCGGCCAGCTTCGTCCCGGACGAGCTGCACTGGCCGGGCAGCTGGGTGGACCGTGCCGGGCGCGACCGCACCCCCACCGTGCCGGCCCACGAGGTGGCCGGGGTCGTCGCCGAAGTCCGTTACGGCAGCACCGGCTTCTCCGTCGGCGAGCGCGTCTACGGGCTCGGCGACTGGCACCGCGACGGGGCGGCGGCGGAGTTCATCGCGATCGAGGCCCGCAGCCTGGCTGCGCTGCCCGATGCGGTCGACTTCAGCACGGCCGCCGCCCTGCCGCTGGCCGGACTGACGGCCTGGCAGGGCCTGTTCACCCACGGCGGGCTGGCGGCCGGGCAGCGGGTCCTGGTGCACGGCGCGGCCGGCGGCACCGGGAGCCTGGCCGTCCAGCTCGCCCACCGGGCGGGCGCCCAGGTGATCGCCTCCGGCCGCGGCAAGGCGGCGGCGCTGGCCAAGGAGCTGGGCGCGGAGCAGTTCGTCGACCTGGAGCAGGACCCGCTGGCCGCCACGGCGGGCCAGGTGGACCTGGTCTTCGACACCATCGGCGGCGAGCTGCTGGCCGCCTCCGCCCAGCTGGTGCGGCCCGGCGGCGTACTGGTCTCGGTCACCGCCCCGCCGCCGGTCGCGCCCGAGGCCGGCCGCAGCGCCTTCTTCATCGTCGAGCCCGACCGCGGCCAACTCGCCGAGCTGGCCCGTCAGACCGCCGCCGGGCTGCTCAAGCCCCAGGTCGGAGCGGTCTTCCCGCTGGCGCAGGCGCGGGAGGCGTTCGCGGCCAAACAGCACGGCATCCCGGGCAAGGCCGTGCTCCGAGTTCTCTGAGTCACCACTGATGACCGCTCAGCAGCGGCCGCCTTCACCACACTCGGCCCGCATTAAACCGATGATCTCAAATTGATATAGTCTCCCGCCAAGCGCCCAGGGGGAGGACCTGGCACAGCCAGAGCTTGGTGGTCAACCGCATGACGTTCGACGGCAACGGCCCTACCGAGGGCGGAAATCCGGGCGAGGGGCAGTTCGGGCCGGACGGTGGTCCTGGTCCGACGGGAAGCCCTGCCGGAGCTCCCCAGCCCGCCGGTGGCCGCGCCGCCGCCCGCAAGGCCGCGAAAGCGGGCCCGGGCCGCCGCACCGGAACCCAGAGCGCGGCCGGCCCGGACGCCGGCGCCCCCGGCACCCCGCCGGCGGGCGGCCGGGCCGCCGCGCGCCGCGGCGCGGCCGGCGGCAAGCTCACCAAGGCCGCCAAGCGCAAGCGGATCCTCAAGTACACGGCGATGGGCGTGGGCTTCGTGGTGGTGGCCAGTGTCGGCGGCGGCTACCTCTACGTCCAGGAGCTCAACTCCAACATCCGCAAGGGCGCGCTCAACAACGGCGGCTCGGCGCTCGCCCCCGAGTCCAAGCCGAACGCGGCCGGCCAGACCCCGCTCAACATCCTGATGATCGGCTCGGACGGCCGGACCAGCGCGGACGACTGCAAGCTCGGCGGCTCCTGCGACGGCAGCGCCCCGCACGCCGACACGGAGATGCTGGTCCACCTGTCGGCCGACCGCAGCAACGCCTCCATCATGAGCATCCCGCGCGACACCCAGGCGGACATCCCGGCCTGCACCAATCCGACCACCAAAGCGGTCACCAAGGCCAAGCACGACATCATCACCGACAGCCTCAACGTCGGGGACGCGGGCTGCGTGGTGGACACCTGGGAGAAGCTCACCAAGATCCACATCGACCACTACATGATGGTCGACTTCGCGGGCGTGGTGAACATGGCCGACGCCATCGGCGGCGTCGACGTCTGCACCAAAGAGAACGTGATGGACTACCAGCCCTCCACGGACAAGGAGGGCGTCTTCCACCAGGTCGGCTCCCACCTGGAGCTGCCGGCCGGCACCCACTCGATCAAGGGCGAGCAGGCGCTGGAGTGGCTGCGCACCCGGCACGCCTTCGGCGACGGCACCGACCTCGGACGCGCCCAGGCCCAGCACCTCTACATCAACTCGATGATCCGCGAGCTGAAGTCGGCCAAGACCCTCGCCAACCCGCTGAAGCTCAACGACCTCGCCCAGGCGGCCACCAAGGCGCTGACCGTCGACAACGGCCTCGGTTCGGTGAACGCGCTGGCCTCGCTGGCGCTGGATCTCAACAAGGTGCCCACCAACCGGATCACCACGGTGACGGCGCCGACCGTCTACCAGGACAACCCGGCCAACCCCGACGCCGCCTTCGTGGTGACCACGCCCGACTCGTTCAAGCTCTTCCAGATGATCGCGGCCGACGTCCCGCTCGACCGCAACGCCCCGCCGCCCACCGCGGCGCCGGCCGACCCCGCCACCAGCAGCGCGCCGGTGGCGGCGACCAGCGCGCCCGCCCCGTCGCCCTCCGCGCCGGCCGCGCCGGTGGAGAAGTCCGCCGTGCGGGTCACGGTGCAGAACGCCAGCGGCGCCTCCGGCCGCAGCACCGCGATCAGCGACGCGCTCACCGCGCAGGGCTACACGCACGCCACGCTGGACCCCAGGACCGCACCCAAGTCGCCCACCAAGCTGCTCTATCCGGCCGCCGAGCAGGCACAGGCCAAGGCCGTGGCAGCCTCCCTCGGCCTGCCCGACAGCGTGCTGAGCGAGTCCACCGCGTCGGCCCATCTGACCCTGCTGGTCGGCACCGACTGGACCAGCGGCACCAGTTGGCCGAGCGGCGCGCCCGGCGGCGGCAACGCGGCGAGCCCGGCCGCCGCGCCGCCCGCACCCACCGCGATGCCGACCGCCGCGGTGGCGCAGAACGCGCAGGACGACGCCAACCAGTGCATGGACGTCAACCCGTCGCCGTACCACTCGTTCAAGGACGGCCAGTCGCACTACATCTACAGCTGGACCGGTCCGAACGCGCCGAACGTGCCGCAGCCCTGAGGCCGCCGGGTCCGCCCCGCCCCGACGCGTTTGACGGTCGTCCGCGCGGCGGGGCAGACTTTCACTATATTCCTAGTGATTTGGCGATCCGATGATCGAGTACCTCATCGACCGGCGCAGCGGCGTGGCCGCCTACCTGCAGATCGTGCAGCAGACCAAGCGGGCCCTGCGGCTGGGGCTGCTGCACGCGGGCGACAAACTGCCCACCGCGCGCGAGGTGGTCGAGGCCACCGCGATCAACCCGAACACCGTCCTCAAGGCCTACCGCGAACTCGAACGCGAGGGACTGGCCGAGGGGCGCCGCGGGGTGGGCACCTTCATCCGCCGCTCGCTGCCGGACCCGCGCCGCACCGCCGACTCCGCGCTGAGCGCCGACCTCACCGCCTGGGTCCGCCGGGCCCGCGCCGCCGGCCTCGACCGCGAGGACGCCGCGGCGCTGGTCTCGCTCGCCCTGGAGCACGGCTACGCCGGGCCGCCCGACGCCGCCTGAAGCGGTCCGGCAGCCGCCCGGCGATCCACCGGACCGGCCGTAAAGCAGTACGGGCGGCCCGTTGCGGGCCGATAGACTGGCAGCACAGTTTCGCTCTACCACCAACATGAACGGGAGCATCCCAGGATGGCTCGACACCTGATCACCAGCGCGCTTCCCTATATCAACGGGATCAAGCACCTGGGGAACATGGTGGGGTCCATGCTCCCGGCGGACGTCTACTCCCGGTACCTGCGCCAGCGCGGCCACGAGGTGCTCTACATCTGCGCGACCGACGAGCACGGCACGCCGGCCGAGCTGGCCGCCAAGGCCGCCGGCCAGTCGGTGGCGGACTTCTGCGCCGCCCAGCACGACGCGCAGAAGGCGATCTACGACGGATTCGAGCTCTCCTTCGACTACTTCGGCCGCAGCTCCTCGCAGCAGAACCGGGAGATCACCCAGGAGTTCGCCCGCGAGCTGAAGGCCAACGGCTTCATCGAGGAGCGCGCGATCCGGCAGGTCTACTCGATCGCCGACGGCCGCTTCCTGCCGGACCGCTACATCGAGGGCACCTGCCCGCACTGCGGCTACGACAAGGCCCGCGGCGACCAGTGCGAGAACTGCACCCGCCTGCTGGACCCGACCGACCTGATCAACCCGCGCTCGGCGGTCAGCGGCTCCACCGAGCTGGAGGTCCGCGAGACCACCCACCTCTTCCTGCTGCAGTCCAAGCTGGCCGGCGAGGTCGAGGCCTGGATCGACGAGCACGGCAAGGACTGGCCGACGCTGGCCTCCTCGATCGCCCGCAAGTGGCTGACCGAGGGCCTCAACGACCGGGCCATCACCCGCGACCTGGACTGGGGCGTGCCGGTGCCGGCCGACACCTGGCCCGCGCTCGCCGCCGAGGGCAAGGTCTTCTACGTCTGGTTCGACGCCCCGATCGAGTACATCGGCGCCACCAAGGAGTGGTCCGACGCCGACCCGGCCAACCGCGACTGGAAGTCCTGGTGGTACGAGGCCGACGACGTGCGCTACACCGAGTTCATGGCCAAGGACAACGTCCCGTTCCACACCGTGATGTTCCCGGCCACCATCATCGGCACCCGGGCGCCGTGGAAGAAGGTCGACTACGTCAAGGCCTTCAACTGGCTGAACTACTACGGCGGCAAGTTCTCCACCAGCCAGCAGCACGGCATCTTCACCAACGCCGCGCTCGAACTGCTGCCGGCCGACTACTGGCGCTACTTCCTGATGGCCAACGCCCCGGAGTCCGACGACACCAGCTTCAGCTGGGAGATCTTCGCCGCCACGGTCAACAAGGACCTGGCCGACACCCTGGGCAACTTCGTCAACCGGGTGCTCTCCTTCTCGCTCAAGCGCTTCGGCGACACCGTCCCGGCGGGCGAGGCGCCGGGCGAGGCCGAGCGGGCGCTGGGTGCGGAGATCGCGGGTCTGCTGGCCGAGTACCAGAACCACCTGGACACCCTGCAGTTCCGCAAGGCGTCCCAGGCGCTGCGTGCGCTGTGGAGCGCGGGCAACGTCTACCTGGAGACCAAGGCCCCCTGGCTGGAGATCAAGACCAACGAGGCCGGCGCCGCGCTCACGCTGCGCACCGCGATGAACCTGATCCACCTGTACGGGGTCATCTCGGCGCCCTTCATCCCGGGCACCAGCGCCGTGATGCGCTCGGCCTTCGCAGGTGCCGAGGCCGGCGACCCGCTGTGGGTGACGGCCGAGCAGGCCGCCGAGCTGGACTTCGTCGCGGCCGGAACCGGCTTCACCATCCCGCCGGTGCTCTTCGCCAAGATCACGGACGAGGACCTGGCGGCCTGGCGCGAGCGGTTCGGCGCGCAGTAGCCCGCCCGGAGCCGTTTCCCCGGGGCCCGGCCACCGCACGGTGGCCGGGCCCCGGCGCTTCAGGAGAGCACCCGGCGCCGGAAGTTGCGCAGCCCCAGGCTCAGGAAGATCACGCAGAACGCGATCAGCACCGGGTAGACCACGTACAGCTGCAGGTGCGAGGCGTCGGTCAGCCCCGCCCGCATGCCCTCGGCGATGTAGATCAGCGGGTTGACCAGCACCAGGGTCTGCAGCCAGGGGAACCCGCCGACCTGCACGGCCCCCAGCTTGGTCCACTGGTAGTAGGTGCCGCCGAGGAAGACCAGCGGCAGCACGATGAAGCCGAACATCAGACCGATGTTGCGCGGTTCGAAGGTGGTGCCGAGCACCAGCCCGAGCGAGGTCATCGCCAGGCAGGCCAGCGGGATCAGGGTGATCACCACCCACCAGTGCACCGACAGGTGCGCGTGCACCCCCGGCGCGTGCACCACGGCCGCGATCGGGAAGACCAGCACCGCCGAGATCAGCCCCTGGGCCGAGCCGGAGAGCACCCGGGCCACCGCGACCAGCCAGAGCGGGCAGGGTGCCTGCACCCGGTCCTCGATCTCCCGGGTGTAGCCGAACTCCTGGGAGAGCTGGATCGCCACCGACTGGATGCCCTGGAACATGATGGTCACCGCGACCACCCCGGGCACCAGCACGGTGGCGAAGTCGGACTCCCCGCTGCGGCCACCGCCCGAGCCCACTCCCTGTCCGATGGTCGGGAAGACGTACAGGAAGACGAAGACCAGCAGCAGCGGCTGCATGACGGTCCGGCCGGCGAACTCGCCGAAGTTCTTGCGCAGCACCAGCAGGTCGCGTTTGATCAGGGCACCGAGCGCCGCCCGGGAGGCGGCGAAGGCCGAGCGCGGCGGACGGACGCTGATCATGGGCAGGGTCGTGGTGGTCATCAGTCCCGCAGTTCCTTCCCGGTCAGGCTGATGAAGACGGTCTCCAGCGTGGGCTCGGCCACCGACAGGTCGGCCACCTCGAAGCCGCCGGCCTCGGCCGCGCCCAGCACCCGGGGCAGCAGCCGGTTGGCGCCGCCCTTGACCTGGAGCTCCACCCCGCCGGGCAGCAGCCGGGCCCGGTTGACCCCGCCCACCTCGCGACTGAGCAGCTCGGCCAGCGCGGCCGGCTCCCCCGCGGCCGACACGGTGACCACGGTGTCGGCGTCCACCGCCTGCTTGAGCGCGGCCGGGGTGTCCAGGGCCAGCACCCGGCCGTGGTCGATGATCGCCACCCGGTCGCAGAGCTGGTCGGCCTCGTCCATGTTGTGGGTGGTGAGCAGGATGGTCTGGCCCTCGGCGATCAGCTCGGCCAGGATCTCCCAGAGCGCGAGCCGGCTCTGCGGGTCCAGCCCGGCGGTCGGCTCGTCCAGGAAGAGCACGGCGGGGCGGTGGTAGATCGCCCGGGCCACCATCAGCCGCTGGGCCATGCCGCCGGAGAGCGCGAAGACCGAGGCGTCGGCCCAGCGGCCGAGGTGGAAGCGCTCCAGCAGCTCGTCCGCGGTGCGCCGGGCAGCGCGGCCCGCCAGGCCGAAGAGCAGCCCGTGGAAGACGAGGTTCTCCCGCACGGTCAGCGAGCGGTCCAGCGTGTTCTGCTGTGAGACGACCGCGATGACCTGCTTGACCAGCGTCGGGCGGCCGATCACGTCGATCCCGCCGATCCAGGCCCCGCCCGAGGTCGGGACCACCCGGGTGGTGAGCATGCCGACGGTGGTGGTCTTGCCCGCGCCGTTGGGGCCGAGCAGGCCGAACAGCTCACCCCGGTTCACCACCAGGTCGAGCCGGTCCACGGCGGCGACCTCGCTCTTGGGGTAGACCTTGGTCAGCGCCGCCGTCCGGATCACCGCGCCCGCCGCCTCGTCCGGCCCGGGACGCCCGTCCGGCGCGCCAGCCTGCTTCCAGGCCACTGGACACCTCGTTCCTGAGCCCTTCCTCCACGATGCGCCCGGCCGGGGGACCCGGCAAGCAGGAGGCCCGCGGGCGCGCGCCCGGTCCGCGCCCCTGCACACACCGCAGTGCGCCCTAAGTGGGCTTGCACGCCCCCTGGTTGACCCGAGCACGACCCCTTACCGTCGGTAGCGAGCCGCTGACGCCTGGAGGTTGCCGTGACTCCCGACCACCGTGACACGCCCGCCGCCCTCCCGCTGGTCCCCCTGCACTGCCTGCGCGCCATGGAACCCGGACCGCCCACCCGCACCGAACTGCTCACCGGCACCCCGGTCTGGATGGTGCGCCGGCACGCCGACGTCCGCCAGGTGCTCACCGACCCGCGGCTGGGCCGTGCCGAGCTCTACGCCCCGAACGCACCCCTGCTGACCCCGTACCCGAACCTGACGGACGCCCCGGACGGCCTGCTCAACCTGGACGGCCCCGAGCACCAGCGCCTGCGCCGCACCGTGCAGCGGGCCTTCACGCCCCGGGCGATCGCCCGGTGGCGGCCCTGGGTGGCCTCGGTGGTGGAGGAACTGCTCGACGCGCTGAGCACCGCCGAGCGCCCGGTGGACCTGGTCGCCGCCGTCGGCAGGCCGCTGCCGGTCGCGGTGATCAGCCGCCTGATGGGCCTGGACGGGGTCGACTTCGAGCGGCTCTCCCGCTGGAGCGACCAGGCCCTGTCGACCAGCGCCTACACCCCGCAGGAGGTCATGACGGCGATGCGGGAGTTCGGCGAGTTCGCCGGGCAGCTGGTGGCCGAGCGCCGCGGCAAGCCGACCGACGACCTGGTGAGTTCGCTGGTCCAGGCGGCCGACCAGGACGGCGAGGTGACGGAGCCGCAGATCGTCACCCTGGTCGTCGGACTGGTGGTGGCCGGTCACGAGACCACCATCACCTCGCTCGGCAACGCGCTGGTGTACCTGCTCGACGAGAACCGCACGGCCTGGCACGCACTGGCGGACAGCGAGGAGCGGGCCGGCGCGGTGGCCGAACAACTGCTGCGCGCGGTGCCGCTCGGCGACCGCAACGTCACGCCGGGCCTGCTGCGCCGGGCGGTCGCGGACGTCGAGATCGGCGGGGTGCTGATCTCGGCCGGCGACGTGGTGGCCGCCGACACCTTCGCCGCCAATCACGACCCCGAGACCTATCCCGGCGACTGGCGCACGAGCCTGTTCGAGCCGCCGGCCACGCCGCACCTGACCTTCGGCGCCGGGCCGCACCACTGCCTGGGCGCCTGGCTGGCCCGGATGGAGCTGGAGCTGGCCCTGCACCGCCTGGCCCGGCGGCTGCCCGGACTGCGGCTGGCGGTGCCGGTCGAGCAGCTCGCCTGGCGCACCGGCCTGCTCACCCGCAGCCCGCAGTCCCTGCCGGTGACCTGGTGAGCGCCGGGCAGGAGGTGGTGGTCTCGGTGGACCGGGCCCGCTGCGTGGGCACCGGACTGTGCGCCGCCACCGCCCCCGCCGACCTCGAACTCGGCCCGGACGGCCGGGCCCGCCCGCGCCGGCCGCGCTCCGACGCGCTGGCGGAGGTCACCGACGCCGCCGAGCTGTGCCCGATGGAGGCGATCGCCGTCCATCGGGCCGGCACCGGCGAACGGGTCGCCCCGCTCTGGTGAACCGGTGGGCGGCGCCCTGTGGTTCAGGGCGCCGCCCACCGGGCAGCTAGCGGAAGTCCGCCCTTGCGTGCGGCGCCTGACGCTGCGCCGGCGGCACGACCGCGGCACGGACCGTCGGCGCCTTGCCGACCGGCAGGTGCGCGGCGCCGCCGACCAGCGGCAGCTGCAGCGAGGAGTCGGCCAGGTCGACGCTCAGGGTCGGCTGGGTGTCCGGCGGGTCGATCAGCCCGTTGTCGGTGCCCGCCACGATCAGCGCCAGCCGGTGCCCGGCCGGCACCACGTGGTCGGTGGCCGCCAGTTGCACGGTCATCCGGTACGGCGTGCCGGGCGTGAGCGCGACCGTGTGGTCCAGCCCCGCGTAGTGCCCCAGGTCCGCCCAACCCCGGCTGAAGACGGTCGCGTCGACCTGGCTGGTGTCCGCGGCCGTGTCCAGGAAGCAGGCGCTGTCACCGGCCGTGCTCTGGCCCCAGCAGGAGCGGGTGGTCAGCGTCTTGATGCCCGCCCCGTCGGCCTGGTAGTTGCGGATGGTGGCCGGACCGAGGTCCACCAGCACCGCGCTGAGATGGGCACTGCTGGTGCTCGACGTCACCGTCAGGCTCACCGAGCCGCTGCCCGACAGCCGCAGGTCCTTGGTGAGCGCCCCGGTGGTGAAGGCCGTCTTGTCCGGGGTGACCTGGTCGACCTGGGCCGCCCAGGCGTTCTCGTCCTGACTCGGGTCGTCGGTGAAGGAGACCGTCCCGCTGTTCGAGGAGCCGCCCAGCGTGCCGGGGTTGAGGTGCACGGTGCTCTGCACGGTGCCGGGCGCGGGCCAGGTCGCATCGGTGGACCACTGGTCGGGGGCCCGCTCGACGTCGGCCATCGGCGCGTTCTGGATCCCGTTGTCCACGCCCATCAGGTAGTGGTCGAACCAGCTGTGCAGGGTGTCCACCCAGGCGCTGCGCCGGTAGTCGAACGGGTCGACGTGCCCGGTCTGGGAGAGCCAGATCTTGCGCTGCACCCCGTTCGCGGCCAGCGCGTCCCACCACTGCCCGAAGTTGACGGTCCGTACGTTGAGGTCCTGCATCCCGTGCACCACGAAGACGCTGGCCTTCACCTTGGCCGCGTCGGCCACGTAGTCGCGCTGCTGCCACAGCGGCGTCCAGTCGCCGTCGTAGGGGGCGCCGTCGGCGAGCGTGGACTGCTCGGCGGCACAGGTGCTGGTGGTCCCCGGATCCTCGACCAGGCTGGACAGGTCCGCGGGGGTGCCGCCGTAGAGCGGGGCGCCCTGGGAGCGGTAGTAGTCGTACCACGAGCTGATCGCGGAGATCGGCACGATCGTCTTGAGGCCGGCGACCCCGGTGGCCGCCACGCCGTTGGCGATGGTTCCGTCCCAGGACTTGCCGATCATGCCGACCGAGCCGTTGGCCCAGCCGGCCTTGACCGCGCTGCCGCCGGTGCGGGCGCTGTAGCCGGTGGCCCGCCCGTTCAGCCAGTCGATCACGGCCTTCGCGCTGGTCACGTCCGAGGTGCCGCCGACGTCCACGCAGCCGTCCGAGCGGTTGGTGCCCGCCAGGTCGACCAGCACCACCGCGTAGCCGCGCGGGACGAAGTAGTTGTCGTAGTAGAGCGGGAACTGGACCGGACGGCCCTGCGCGTCATAGGTCTTGACCTGGTCCTCGTTGCCGCGCCCGCAGCATTTGTAGTACGGGCTGGCATCCATGATCACGGGTATCTTCTGGCCGGCCGCCGCCGGCTCCTTGGGGCGGATGATGTCGGCGGCCACCCGGTCCCGGTGGCCGTCGCCCTCCCCGTCCAGACCGGTGTCGACCCAGACGGTCTCCCGGACGGCGTTGGCGTAGGAGTAGACGGGCTGGCTGGCACCGTTGTGGACGGTGCCGGCCCAGGCCGCGCCGGCAGGGGCGAGCAGCGCGGCGGCGAATGCGAGCAACACGGTGGCGAGGGCCGCCACCGGACGGATGCGGTGAGATCTCACAAGCGGAGACCGTACCCCGTCATGTCCATGTTGATTCGTCAGGTACAGAACAGAGCCGCGCCGCCGCGCCCGCCCCTCACCCCGGCTGCCGCACCCCGCCTCACATCAGCGGATAGCTCGGCACCGGCCCGAGTTCGTCGATCTCCCCGTGCGCCTTCTCCAGCAGCTGCCGGGCCAGGTCCTGCAAGGCCCGGGCGGCGGCCACCTCCTCACCCACCCGCAACTGCTCCGGGTCGGCGGGGTGGCGACTGGTGTCGCCGTGCGCCCGCAGCTCCCGTCCGTCCGGCAGTCTGACCAGGGCGGCCGCCCTGGTGTGGCTCTCCTGCTCGGTGAACTCCAGCTCGATGTGCCAACCGACCAGCGTGTGTGTCATCACCGTCACCTCCAGCACTCACCTCCAGGATGCACCCGCCCGGCCTCACCCACAGTGAGCGGCGAACCGACGCTGCGAACCGACCGTCACACGTTCGCACGCTGTGTGGTGGCACGGTCACCGGGCGCAGCGGACGGTGGAGCATGCACCCCCGGATGTTCCCCTGGTCGACGGCCTGTCGGCCCGTCCGTCGTGTGCGAAGGGAACTCAACCATGCGTCGTGTATGTCACCTGGCCGCTGCCACCCTCTCCGCCGCCGCGCTGAGCCTGGCCGCCCCCGCCGTCGCCTTCGCCGACCCCGCCGGCCACGGCAGCCGGCCGGCGACCTCGTCGACCTCCACCACCGATGACGCGAAGAAGGCGCAGGACGGCTACCAGAAGGGCGATGACAAGAAGGGCGACGACAAGCGCGGCGACGACCGCGACAAGGACCGCGACAAGCGCTGGGACGACGGCAGGGACAAGGACAAGGACCAGGACAAGGGCCGCGACGAGGACGGCCGCCGCCCGCACGGTGGTGTGCACACCGGCGGCGGCTTCGCGGCGCTGAACAGCGGCAGCGCGGTCACCGGCGCGGCGCTGCTGGTCGGCGGCCTCGGCGTGGGGGCGCTCGCGCTGCGCCGCCGCCGTCCGAGCGAGTACTGAGCCACCGCTTCCCGCGCGCGCCGTGCCACCGCCCTGTCCCCGGCGGTGGCACGGCGCGCAGGGCGTACCGGCCGCAGCGCAGCGCCGTCCGGCCCGGTACCGCCTCCCCCCGCTCGCCCCGCCCCGCAGAAAGGCTCCCCGCCATGGGCAACCACGCCGATCCGAACGGTGACCCGCCCACCACCGAATCGCTCGGCCGCCAGCGTCGCAGCGTGCTGTTCGCCGCCGTGGGCGCCTGCGTGCTCGGCCTGGTGATGATCCGCCACGCCGGCTCGCCGCCCCCGCTCCCGCCGCAGACCAGGGCCGTCGTGGCCGCCTCGCCCAGCGCCAGCGCCACCCCCGTGCAGCGCGCCCCCGTCCGTGTCGTCCCCGACGCGCACCCCGTCCGGCTGACCATCCCGGCCATCGGCGTCAACGCGCCCTTCACCGGCCTCGGCCTGGGCGCGAACGGCGTGCTCAACCCGCCGCCGCCGAACGACACCAACCTGGTCGGCTGGTACCAGGCCGGCACGGTGCCCGGCAACAAGGGCACGGCGATCGTGCTGGGCCACGTCGACACCAAGACGGCGCCCGCCGTCTTCTGGAGCCTGAGCGCGCTCACCAAGGGCGCCACCGTCGACGTGGCCCGGGACGACAAGGTGACCGCCACCTTCACGGTGGACAGCGTGGAGGTCTTCCCCAAGGACCAGTTCCCGGACGACCGGGTCTACGGCAAGTCCCCCAACGCACAGCTGCGCCTGATCACCTGCGGCGGCGTCTACGACCGCAAGCGCGCCGACTACACCGCCAACGTGGTGGTCTTCGCCCACCTCACCGGCTTGCGGGAATCCTGATCGGATCGGCGGACAGCCGCCACCGTCGCCCCATAGTCTGGCGGCTTCTCGCGGTCCCCCCACCGAGGAGGAGCAGGCCCATGGACCCCCTGAGCGCCCGCCAGCCCGCCGTCCCCAGCTGGCTCGCCGACGCCGTCCTCTACCAGATCTACCCGCAGTCCTTCGCCGACTCGAACGGTGACGGCATCGGCGACCTGCCGGGCGTCACCGCCCGCCTGGACCACCTGGCCGCCCTCGGGGTGACGGCCCTGTGGCTCAGCCCGTGCTTCAGCTCCGAGTTCGGCGACGCGGGCTACGACGTGGCCGACTACCTGACCATCGCCCCGCGCTACGGCAGCAACCAGGACCTCGCCGAGCTGGTCCGGGCGGCCGGCGAGCGCGGCATCCGGGTGCTGCTCGACCTGGTGCCCGGCCACACCTCGCACCGCCACCCGTGGTTCCGGCAGGCCGCGCACGACCCCGCCGACGACCGCTACATCTGGTCCGAGCGGATCGCCGCCCCGGTGCACGAGTGGATCCCCAACCAGGGCCGGCGCGGCGGCTTCTACCGGGCCAACTTCTATCCGATCCAGCCCGCCCTCAACTTCGGCTACGCCCGCCCCGACCCGGCCGAGCCCTGGCGCAGCCCGGTGGACGCGCCGGGCCCGCGGGCCAACCGGGCCGCGCTGCGCGAGATCATGGCGCACTGGTTCGCGCTCGGGGTGGCCGGCTTCCGGGTGGACATGGCCGCCTCGCTGGTCAAGGACGACCCCGGGCACCTGGAGACCGCCAAGCTCTGGGGCGAGATGCGCGGCTGGCTGGACCGCGAGCACCCCGACCGGGTGCTGATCGCCGAGTGGGGCGACCCGGCCCGCTCGGTCCCCGCCGGGCTGCACGCGGACTTCTTCCTGCACTTCAACGGGCGCGGGCTGCGCTCGCTGTGGGACAACGGCACCGGCAGCCAGGGCAGCTGGGCGCACGGGGAGCCCTGCTACTTCGACCCGGAGGGCGGCGGCTCGATGGCCGAGTTCCTGACCGCCTGGCGGGACGCCGAGGCCGCGATCGACGGCCGGGGACTGGTGGCCCTGCCCACCGCCAACCACGACTTCTCCCGGCTGTCCTGCGGCCCGCGCACCCGTGAGCAGCTGGCCTGCGCCTTCGCCTTCCTGCTGACCTGGCCCGGCCTGCCGGTGATCTACTACGGCGACGAGATCGGCATGCGCTACGTGCCCGGCCTGCCCGACAAGGAGGGCAGTCAGTTCGGCACCGAGGCGCGCCAGGGCTCGCGCACCCCGATGCAGTGGGACGACAGCCCGGGCGCCGGCTTCTCGGGCGCCCCGCCCGCCGACTTCTACCTGCCGCTGGACCCGGACCCGCAGCGCCCGAGCGTCGCCGCCCAGCGGCCGGATCCCGACTCGCCGCTGAGCCACGTCCGGCGGCTGATCCGGTTGCGCCGCGACACGCCCGAGCTCGGCACGGACTGCACGGTGACCGCGCTCAGCGACGGCTACCCGTTCGCCTATCTGCGCGGCGAGCGCCACCTGGTGGTGGTCAACCCGCGCCGCGCCCCGGCCGCACTGGCCCTGCCGCAGCTCGCGGGGCGTACGGCCGAGCCGCTGCTGGTCCACGGGGTGACGGCCGAGGGCGATCGGGTGCGTGCCGAGGGGTTCGCGTACGGGGTCTTCCGCCTCTGACCCGGCGTCACCATCCGCTCGGGTCACCACCGAAGGGCCCACTTCGGCTCGCACGGTGATTCGTCCGTCTTTATGCTGGTTCGCGATGAGTGTGAACCGCCGCAGCATCCTGCGGACCACTGCCCAGCTGGCCACTCTGACCGCGGCCGGCGGCCTGCTCACCGGCTGCGGCCAGGAGGCCGCCACCGGTGGCGGGGCCGCCGGCGCGGGCCACCCGGAGCACCCGAGCCCCGCGCCGGGCGCCCCGACGGTGCTGACGCCCAACCGGATCCCGGCCGCGACGCCCAGCGCCGCCGTGAGCGGCTCACCGGCGGCCGCCGGTGCCTCGCCCGGTCCGCCGGACCAGCCGCCGCTGGCCGCAGGCACCCCGGCCGAGGTGATCAGCGGGCCGCCCGACCGCCCGCAGGTCGCGCTGACCTTCCACGGGCAGGGCGACCCGGAGCTGGCCACCGCCCTGCTGACGGCGGCCGAGCAGCACGGCGCCAAGGTCACCGTGCTGGTGGTCGGCAGCTGGCTGGACCAGCAGCCGCAGATGGCCAAGCGGATCCTGGACGGCGGCCACGAGCTGGGCAACCACACCCTCAACCACCTGGACATCTGCTCGCTCTCCGCGGACCAGGCCTACGCCGAGATCGCCGGCTGCGCGGACCGGCTCAAGGAGCTGACCGGCTCGATCGGACGGTGGTTCCGCCCCTCGGCCGCGCAGTTCGCCACCGCCCGGGTGAAGGCCCAGGCCCGCAAGGCGGGCTACGAGCACTGCCTCTCCTACGACCTGGACCCGCGCGACTACGCCGACCCGGGGGCAGAGGTGATCCAGCGCCGGATGCTCGGCTCGATCAAGCCCGGTTCGATCGTCGCCCTGCACATGGGCCACCAGGGCACGGTGGACGCGCTGCCGGCCGTTCTGGAGGCGCTCCAGCAGCGCGGCCTGAGCGCGGTGACGGCCAGTCAGCTCTGCTCGTGACCCGCTCCGGTTCCGCTGGTCGCGCTCAGAGCGTGGCCCGGAAGTGGGCCAGCACCCGGTCCAGCGCGGCTGTCACGGTGGCCTCGTCGTCGTAGAAGTCGAACTGCGTGCCCGGCAGCCAGTGCAGTTCCTTGGGCGCACCCAACTCCGCGTGGAACCGCTCGGCGCCGGCCGGGATCGCGGCGTCGCGGCTGTGCACCAGGACGGTCGGCACCGTGACGCCCGGGACGGCCGCGAACGCGTCGAAGCCGAGCCAGCCCAGCCAACCCATTTCGGCGAACCGGTTGGTCCACTGCGGGAGGCCGCCCCTGGACTCGTCCAGGTAGTAGTCGAACGCGCCGACCATGGCCGCCCGTTGGTCGTCCCGGCTGACCGCGGGCACATAGCGCACCTCGCCGCTCTCCCGGTACCGCACCGCGGCCTCGGCGCCCCGCTCGCGCCGCGCCGCGACCTGCTCGGCCCCGCCGTAGAGCTCCAGCAGCAGCTCGTCGTCGTGCAGCCAGGGCGCGACCATCGCCAGCGAGCGCAGGCCCGCGCCGCGGGCGGCGGCCGCGGCGCTGTACCCGGCACCGGCACAGATGCCGAGCGCGCCGACCCGGTCGGCGGCCACGTCCGCGCGCGAACGCAGGTAGTCGACGGCGGCGGCGATGTCGATGCTCTTGCGCTCGGGCTCCTCGAGTTCGCGCGGGGCGCCGCCCGACTCGCCGAAGCCGTGGAAGTCGAAGGCGAGCGCCCGGAATCCGGCCTCGGCGAGCCGCTCGGCGTAGCCTCCCGCCATCTGCTCCTTGACCGTCGTCCAAGATCCCGAGACCACCACGGCCGGCCCTGGCCGGGCACTGCGCTCGGCGGCCGGATGGAAGAGGTTGCCGACGAGTTCACCGCCGGAACCGGTAAAGACGATCTTCTCAAGCTCGGTACGGTCTGCCACGGAACTCTCCTTCACAGGGCGGGCTGGTGAGAGCGACCGGGCCGCTGGCACCTCACCCGCCGGCCGGGGAACGTCAGCATAGGCAAGACGCTCGACGAACTGTCAAGGACGCCAAACCACCCACCATCAGCGGAAGTTGACCGAAGAAGCGGAGCACGCCCAGTCGGTTCCAAGCGCCGCGGGACGGCCCTTTCAGGGCGAGTTGCCTGCCCAGTTGACCTGTACGCGACGGCGAACGGGGCGCACCGGGGCCGCACCGGGTCAAGAGTTGACCAAGTATCAGGCAGCTTCAGCCACAGGTGACTTGACCGGAGCCGGCGGCACGCCGGCCACTACTACGGTAGGTTCCACCGCCCGGCTGCCCCGCTGCCCCGCTGCCCGGGCCGGCCCTCAGGCCAGCGGATCGCCCGGGCCGTACGGCCGCAGCCGCAGGGTCCGGGCGTCGGCCGCCCGGATCTCGGCGGCCTGCGCCACCAGGTTCTCCAGGTTGTCCTGTCCGGCGTGCAGGAACCGACCGTGCAGGGCGTCGAACCGCCCGCGCGCGGTGTCGACCGCGATGGCGGCCAGGTAGGGCAGGCTGTTCCACTCCTTCATCCCGGCGAACCGCGGCATCCTGGCGGTCATGTCGGTGGGCGAGGGCCCCGGGCTGATGTCGAGCACCACCACACCGTGCGCCGAGAGCGAGTCGGCGATGTTGCCGGAGAGCTGCAGCAGCGCGCCCTTGGAGGTGGCGTAGGCGGTGTAGTTGCTGTCCCGGCCCACCGCCAGGCCGGAGTTGAGGTTGAGCACCCGCCCGCGCCGGCGCGCCACCATGCCGGGCAGCACGCAGCGCAGCAGGTTGGCCGGGCCGCGCAGGTTGACCTCCACCACCTGCCACCACTGCCCGAGGTCCGCCTCCCAGAACGGCACCTCGGCCTGGTCGATCTGCCCGGCGTTGTTGACCAGCAGATCCACCGGGCCCAGGTCCCGCTCGACGCTGCGCACCGCCTCGCGCACCGCGCCGGGCCGCGCCACGTCCGCCGGCACCGCCACGCCCTTGGCGCCGATCCGCACGCAGGCCTTGAGCGTGTCGGTGAGCGTGTCCCGGGTGCGGCCGACCAGCCCCACCGCCATGCCCTCGGCCGCCAGGCCGAGCGCGATCGCCCGGCCGAGCCCTCGCCCCGCGCCGGTGACCAGCGCCACCTGTCCCGCCAGCGAACCGCCGCGCATCACAGCTCCCTCTGCCCCGTCATCCGCCTGAGCCGTCCGGCCCGGCCCTGTCGGACAGCATGCTGGCTGCACCCGCCCGGACCGCCTCGGCCACACGGCGGGAGGACACGGCTCATGCGAACGGCGTAGCCGGTTTCGCGGGGCCCCCGAGCCTTGATCTACCGGCAAGTAGTAACGTCGAGCGACATGGGCGGCGACCCCGCCCGGCTGGTAACCCGGGAAAGGCAAGTTCAGTGAGCGACATCGCGCGCGTCGGAGTGGTCGGCTGCGGACTCATGGGATCGGGGATCGCCGAGGTCTTCGCCCGGGCAGGGCTGGACGTGCTGGTCTCGGAGGCCACCGGCGAGGCCCTGGAGCTGGGCCGCACCCGGCTGACCAACTCGCTGGAGACCGCCGTCAAGCGCGGCAAGCTCACCGAGGAGCAGCGCGAGCAGGCCCTGGCCCGGCTGAACTTCACCACCGACCTGGCCGACTTCGCGGACCGCGACCTGGTGGTCGAGGCGGTCGCGGAGCGCGAGGACATCAAGATCCAGATCTTCCAGACCCTGGACCAGGTGGTGCGCCGGCGCGACGCGATCCTCGCCTCCAACACCTCCTCGATCCCGATCGTCAAGCTGGCCGCGGCCACCTCCCGCCCCGAGCAGGTGATCGGCCTGCACTTCTTCAACCCCGCCCCCGTGCAGCGCCTGGTCGAGGTGATCCCCACCCTGACCACCTCCGCCGAGACCACCACCCGGGTGGAGACCTTCGCCATCCAGGTCCTGGACAAGGAGCCGATCCGCGCCCGCGACCGGGCCGGCTTCGTGGTCAACGCCCTGCTCGTCCCCTACCTGCTCTCGGCGGTGCGGATGTTCGAGACCGGCGTGGCCACCGCCGCCGACATCGACAAGGGCATGGAGGCCGGCTGCGCCCACCCGATGGGCCCGCTGCGCCTGTGCGACCTGATCGGCCTGGACACCATCGCCTCGATCGCGGAGTCGATGTACGCCGAGTACAAGGAGCCCCTCTACGCGGCCCCGCCGGTCCTCTCCCGGATGGTCGACGCGGGCCTGCTCGGCCGCAAGTCCGGCCGCGGCTTCTACGACTACTCGGCCGCCGTCTGAGCCGACCGGCCCGCTCCCGCAACGCCTCGGCCCGTCAGCCCGTCAGCCCTCGGTGAACGAAGCACCCGGCGCGGACCGCGCCGATCTAGGCTGCGGACATGGATCTCGTGGAGGTACTCCCCCAGCTGCACCTGCTCCGCTTCGACGTCGGCCAGGCCTACCTGTGGAGTGACGCCGACGCGCTCACCCTGATCGACGCGGGGCCGGGCGGCTCGGCCCCCGCGATCGCCGAGGCGGTGCGCTCCCTCGGGCGCCGGCCCGGCGACATCCAGCGGATCATCATCACCCACGGCCACGAGGACCACGTCGGCGGCGCCGCCGAGGCGGCCGGCTGGGGTGACGCGCTGGTGCTGGCCGGCGCCGCGGACGCGGCCGTGATCCGGGGTGAACGCCCGGCCGCGGAGCCGGTGTTCGTCGCCGACTGGGAGCGCGAGCTGCGGGCGAGCCTGCCGCCGCTGCCCGCGGTCGACCCGGTGCGGGTCGACCGCGAGCTGCACGAGGGGGACACCGTCGACTTCGGCGGCGGCGCCCAGGTATTCGCCGTCCCCGGCCACACCGACGGCAGCATCGCGATCTACCTGCCCGGCCCGCGGGTGCTCTTCACCGGGGACACCATCGCCAACGTCGGGAACGACGCCCGGCTGGGCGTGTTCAACACCGATCCCGAACGCGCCGCCGAATCCCTGGCCCGGCAGGCCGAGTTGGACACGGAGACGGCCTGCTTCGGGCACGGCGAGGCGATGGTCACCGGAGCCGCCGAGCGCCTGCGCCGGCTGGTGGGCTGAGACGCGGACGGCGGGAGCCGGTGGCCGCACGGCCACCGGCTCCCGCCGCACCAGCTCCCGGCTACGCCCCGCGCAGCACCGCGCCGGTGCGCGCCAGCGCGGCGGCCACCGCGCTCTCGCGCGCCGCCGAGGCCTCGTCGGCCGTCAGCGTGCGGTCGGTGGCACGGAAGCGCAGCGCGTAGGCCAGCGACTTCTTGCCCTCGCCCACCTGCTCGCCGGTGAAGACGTCGAACAGCCGGATCGCCTCCAGGAGTTCGCCCGCGCCCTCGCGCAGCGCGGCCTCCACCTCGGCGGCCGGCACCGCGGCGTCCACGATCAGCGCCACGTCCTGGGTGGCGACCGGGTAGCCGGAGACCGCCGGGCCCTCGACCGTCCGCTCACCGTCGGCGCTCAGCAGGTCGAGGTCGATCTCGGCGACCGCGGTGCGCTCGGGCAGGTGCAGCGCCTTGATCACCCGCGGGTGCAGCTCGCCGGCGTGGCCGACCACCCGGTCGGTGCCGGCCACCAGCAGCTCGGCGCAGCGGCCCGGGTGCCAGGGCGCGTACTGGCCCTGACGGACCGTCAGCTCCACACCGGCCGCGCGCGCCACCGTGCGGGCCGCCTCGACGGCGTCCGCCCAGCTCGCCTGCGCGCCCTTGCCCCACCAGCCGGAGGGCAGCCGCTCCCCGGCCAGCGCGACGGCCACCCGCAGCGGCTGGCGCGGCAGCGCGGCGTTCAGCGCGGCGATCTCCTCGTCGCTCGGCCGGTGGTCGACCGCAGGCCGGGGGGCGACCTGCTGCTCGGCCTCGGGCAGGAAGACCAGACCGGTCTCGAAGATCGCCAGGTCGGTGTTGCCGCGCCCGATGTTGCGCCGCAGCGCGCCGAGCAGGCCCGGCAGCAGCGTGGTGCGCAGCGCCGGCTCCTCGTCGTTCAGCGGGTTGACCAGCTTGACGGTGCGCCGGCGCACGTCGTCCTCGTCCAGGCCGAGGCCGTCGAAGGCCGCCGCGCCGAGGAACGGGTAGTTGTGCACCTCGGCGTAGCCGGCGCCGGCCAGCGCCACGCCCACCCGGCGGTGCCGGCGCTGGGCGGCGGTGAGCCCCTGGCCCGGCGGCACGGTGGGCATCCGGACGGGGACGTTGTCGTAGCCCTCCAGCCGGATCACCTCCTCCGCCAGGTCGTTGGGGTCGGTCAGGTCGGGGCGCCAGGTCGGCGGGGTGACCTCCAGCAGGTCGGCGCCCGCCACCGAGCAGCCCACCTCCTGCAGCCGGCGGGTGACGGTCTCGCGGCCGTACACCATGCCCGCCACCTTGTCCGGCAGGTCGGCGGCGATGGTGATGGTGCGCACCGGGTGCGGGGCGGCGATGTCGGTCACCCCGGCCTCGGCGGTGCCACCGGCGATCAGCACCAGCAGGTCGACGGCGCGCTGCGCGGCGGCCCGGGCGGCCTCGGGGTCCACGCCGCGCTCGAAGCGCTTGGAGGCCTCGGAGGGCAGCTTGTGCCGCTTGGCGGTGCGGGCGATGGAGACCGGGTCGAAGTGCGCCGCCTCGATGATCACCTCGGTGGAGCCGGTGACCTCGCCGGTCTCCGGGTCCGTCACCGGGTCGATGATCTCGGTGGAGGCGCCGCCCATGACCCCGGCCAGGCCGATCGGCCCGGAGTTGTCGCAGATCAGCAGGTCCTCGGTGGACAGCTCGCGCTTGGCGCCGTCCAGCGTGGTCAGCCGCTCCCCGGCGAGCGCGCGGCGCACCTGGATCGGGCCGTCCACCCGGCCGCGGTCGTAGGCGTGCAGCGGCTGGCCGACCTCCAGCATCACGTAGTTGGTGATGTCGACGGTCAGCGAGATCGGACGGACGTGCATCTTCTGCAGGCGGCGCTGCAGCCAGATCGGCGACTTGGCGCCCGGGTCGATGCCGGTCACGGTGCGGGCCACGAAGCGGTCGCAGCCGGCCGGGTCGGCGACCTTGACCAGGTAGCCGAAGGAGTTGGCCGGCGGCACGTCCAGCAGCGCCGGGTCGGCCAGCGGCAGCCCGTACGCGGCGGCGGCCTCGCGGGCCACGCCGCGCATCGACAGGCAGTAGCCGCGGTCGGGGGTGACCGCGATGTCGAGCACCTCGTCGACCAGCTCCAGCAGCTCGATGGCGTCGGTGCCGGGCTCGTAGTGCTCGGGCAGCACGATGATGCCGTCGTGATCGTCGCCCATGCCGAGCTCGCGGGCCGAGCAGATCATGCCGGCCGAGGTCTGGCCGTAGGTCTGGCGGGCCGCGATCGGGAACGGGCCGGGCAGCACGGCACCGGGCAGCACCACGACGACCTTGTCGCCGACCTTGAAGTTGCGGGCGCCGCAGACAATCTCCTGCGGCTCACCGGTGCCGTTGGCGTCGCCGACGTTGACGAAGCAGTGCCGGATCGGCTTCTTGAAGCCGGTCAGCTCCTCGATCGACAGCACCTCGCCGACCACCAGCGGGCCCTTGAGGTCGGCGCCGAGCTGCTCGACGGTCTCGACCTCCAGGCCTGCCCGGATCAGCTTCTCGGCCAGCTCCCGACCGGTCACACCGGCGGGCAGGTCGACGTACTCGCGCAGCCAGGAAAGCGGGACGCGCATCAGATCTCCATCCCGAACGGGAGAGTGAAACGCACGTCACCCTCGACCATGTCGCGCATGTCCGCGACGTTGTGACGGTTCATCAGGATCCGCTCCAGGCCCAGGCCGAAGGCGAATCCGCTGTAGCGCTCGGGGTCCACCCCGGCGGCGACGAGGACCCGCGGGTTGACCACGCCGCAGCCGCCCAGCTCGATCCAGCCCTCGGAGGAGCAGGTGCGGCACGGCGCGTCCGGGTTGCCCACGCTGGCGCCCCGGCAGACGAAGCACTCCAGGTCCACCTCGGCGCTCGGCTCGGTGAACGGGAAGTACGAGGGCCGCCAGCGCAGCTCCAGCTCGTCCCCGATCAGCTTGCTGACCAGCAGCTCGATGGTGCCCTTGAGGTCGGCGAAGGTGATGCCCTCGTCAACCGCGATGCCCTCGACCTGGCGGAAGACCGGGGTGTGGGTCGCGTCCAGCTCGTCGGTGCGGTAGACCCGGCCGACCGAGACGGCGTACAGCGGCGGCTGCTTGTCGAGCATCGCGCGGATCTGCACCGGCGAGGTCTGGGTGCGCAGCACCATGCCCGAGTCGGGCGAGCCGTCGCCGGCGGCGACGAAGAAGGTGTCCTGCATCGAGCGCGCGGGGTGGTCGGGGCCCAGGTTGAGCGCGTCGAAGTTGAGCCACTCGGCCTCGACCTCGGGACCCGAGGCGATGCTGTAGCCCATCGCGACGAAGGTGTCCTCGATCCGCTCGGCCAGCGTGGTCAGCGGGTGCCGGGCACCGCGCGGGGCGCGGTCGTAGGGCAGCGTGACGTCCACCGCCTCCTCGACCAGCACGCGCGCGTCGCGCTCGGCCTCCAGCTCCGTCTGACGCTTCGCCAACGCCTGGTTGACCGCGCCGCGGGCCTGGCCGATCAGCTTGCCGGCCGCGGCCTTGGCCTGCGGCGGCAGCGCGCCGATCTCGCGGTTGGCCAGCGAGAGCGCGGAGCGGTCGCCGGTGTGCGCGACCTTGGCCTGCTTCAGCTCCTCCAGGCTGGTGGCGGCGGCGAAGGCCGCGACGGCCTCGTCCCGGGCACGCTCGACCTCTTCCGGCTTCAATGCCTCAACCTCTACCGGGTCGTAGGACTTGTTGGGTGCCGACATCTCTATCTTTCCCGTGCTCCTGCTCGTCCGTGCTCGGATATGCAACCGCGGATACGCAACCGCCACGCCCTGCGTGGCCGGACAGCGGGCAGGCAGACCCCGCCGGTTCGGGCGGGGAGGGTGTCCGCGGCTCGGCCGCACGGGGCGTTACACCAGGTCGAGTGTAGTCGCAGGGCGCACACCGCCTGGTTTTCGGCCGGTCGCAACAGCCCGCCGGGCCCCTGGCAGGTCTGTGGTCAGACCATGAAGTCGGGCACCCCGGCGGGCAGGATAAATCGGAACCGGGCGCCGCCACCGGGCGCGCGGTCGATCCGGATCGTCCCGCCGTGCGCCTCGACGATGCCCTTGACGATGTAGAGGCCCAGGCCGGTGCCGCCGCGCTTGCTGCCGCGCCAGAAGCGGGTGAAGACGCGCGGCATCGACTCCTCCGGGATGCCGCTGCCCTCGTCGCTCACGGTGACCGCCGTTCCTTCCACGATCCGGGGCGGGGTGCCCGGGTGCTCCCAACTGGCGGCCTCGACGATCTCCTTCGCGGGCGCCACCTCGATGGTGACAGTTCCCTCGCCGTGCCGCACCGCGTTTTCCAGCAGGTTGGCGAGCACCTGGTCGATCTTGTCCGGGTCCGCCCACTGCTGCGGCAGGTCCTCGGCGAGCCTGATGTCGAAGCGCTCGGGCGCGATCCCGGCGGCCACCTTGCCCTCCACGTGCCGGCGCACCGCTGCCGCCAGGTCCACCACCTGCTTGCGCACCTCCAGCCGGCCCGCGTCGATCCGGGAGATGTCCAGCAGCTCGGCGATCAGCCGGGTGACCCGGTCGGCGTCCGAGTTCACCGTCTCCAGCATCAGCCGCTTCTGCCCGTCGGTGAACCGCTCCCACTTGTTCAGCAGGGTCGCGGTGAAACCCTTGACGCTGGTCAGCGGGGAGCGCAGCTCGTGCGCCACGGTGGCGATCAGCTCGGCGTGCGCGCGCTCGGTGCGCCGACGGGCCTCGGTGCCGCGCAGCGCGACCACCAGCTGGCGCAGCGGGCCGCGCGGGCGCTCGCGCAGGTAGGAGGCGGAGACCAGCAGCTCGCGGTTGGCACCGGCCAGCAGCAGGTTGCGCTCGGGCTGGCGGGTGCGGATGGCCAGCCCGCCGTACGGGTCGGTCAGCTGCCACCAGCGGCGGCCGTCCAAGTCCTCCAGCGGCAGCGCCTCGGCCAGCGGGCGGCCGAGCGCGGCGGGCCCGCTGATGCCGGTCAGCCGGGCGGCGGCGCGGTTGAAGCAGACCACCAGGCCGGCCCGGTCGGCGATCACCAGGCCGTCCGGCAGCTCGTCCGGGTCCAGCGGTGGGGCAGCCGGCACGGCCAGCCGCCAGTCCTCGCCGCCGACCATGAGAGCCCTCCCGATCCGCCGATCCGTGCGCCGCGCCCCCTTGGCGGACCGCACACCCGACCGGACCCCTGGCCCAGCCCGGCCCCCGCCCGGCCCGGCCCCCGTCAGGAGGACCGTGTTGTCAGACTGACCCTAGCGCTCCGTACCCGGCTCGCGACAGCCTGCGGGCGAACGCTGTGCGCGAGCGGAGGCGTAGAGGCACACGGCGGCGGCGGTGGCGAGGTTGAGGCTCTCGGCGTGACCGTGGATGGGCACGCGCACCACCTCGTCGGCGAGCGCGCGGGTCTGCTCCGGCAGCCCCCAGGCCTCGTTGCCGAAGATCCAGGCGCTCGGGGCACCCAGCGTGCCCTCGTCCAGCTCCTGGTCCAGGTCCCGCTCCCCCGCCCCGTCGGCGGCCAGCACCCGCACGCCGTCGGCCTTGAGCTCGGCCACCACTTGCTCGATCGGCACCCCGACGGCGACCGGCAGGTGGAAGAGGCTGCCGACCGAGGCGCGCACGGCCTTGGGGTTGTAGAGGTCGACCGAGGCGTCGGTCAGCACCACGGCGTCCGCACCGGCCGCGTCCGCGGTGCGCAGCACGGTCCCGGCGTTGCCGGGGTCGCGGACGTTGGCCAGCACCGCGACGAGCTTGGGACGAGCCTTCAGCACCTCGGCGAAGGGGGTGTCCAGGAAGCGGCAGAGCGCCACGATGCCCTGCGGGGTGACGGTGTCGCAGATGTCGGCGATCACCTCGTCGGTGGCGGTCAGCACCGGCAGGTCCGCCGCCCGGGCGGCAGCGACGATCTCGCCGTGCCGCTCGGCGGCCTCCGGCGTGAGGTAGATCTCCACCACCGCGTGCTCCCGCCCGCCCGGCAGCAGCCCGTAGGCGATCGCCTCGCGGACCGCCTGCGGGCCCTCGGCCAGGAAGCGGCGGTCCTTGCCGCGCTGGGCGCGCCGCGCCAGCTTGCGGGCGGCGATCACCCGCGGCGAGCGGAGCGAGCTGAGCTGGGGAGTGTCGGTGCTGGCCATGGTCACTTTCGACGGGGTGGGCAAGCGGGTCCGCGGGGACCTTCAAAAAGACCCGCAGGCTCGCGAGGAGCCTGCGGGTCCGGGTACTGCGGTGGATCAGGCGGCGTCAGCGGCGACCTTCGGCGCGTTGACGTCGGTCGGCAGCGCCTTCTGGGCGGCCTCGACCAGCGCGGCGAACGCGTTGGCGTCGTTCACGGCGAGCTCGGCCAGCATCTTGCGGTCGATCTCGATGCTGGCGGCCTTGAGGCCCTGCACGAAGCGGTTGTAGGTCATGCCGTTGGCACGGGCCGCAGCGTTGATGCGCTGGATCCAGAGCTGACGGAAGTCGCCCTTGCGCTTCTTGCGGTCGTTGTAGTTGTAAACGAGCGAGTGGGTGACCTGCTCCTTGGCCTTGCGGTACAGGCGCGACCGCTGGCCGCGGTAACCGCTGGCCCGCTCAAGGATGACCCGGCGCTTCTTGTGGGCGTTCACTGCCCGCTTGACGCGTGCCACTTCATTACTCCTAGGGGTTGGACCACGGACTACTTCACGTGGTCCGTCAATCGAATCGGTCGGAAAGGATCAGCCGGGCTCCGCGGCCGGCAGGGCCGCGGCGGGCGATCACTTACCGAGAAGCTTCTTGATCGTCTTGGTGTCGCCGGGGGCCATCTCGGCGGTGCCGGTCAGACGGCGGGTCACCCTGGAGGACTTGTGCTCCAGGAGGTGGCGCTTGCCAGCGCGCTCGCGGAGCACCTTGCCAGAGCCCGTGATCTTGAAGCGCTTGCTGGCGCCACTGTGCGTCTTCTGCTTCGGCATGTCGCCGTATCTCCTCGTCGGTCCGCTCTGGCCCGCGTGTTGCCACGCGGGCCCGAGCGCTTGGTGTTCTCCGGTCACCGGGACGGGAGCCCCGGGACCGCGGTGGCCGGATCACCCGAGCCCAAACCCGAAGGCTCAGGCGTCCTGAGCGACCTCGGCCGGCTGCTCGGCGGTGGCAGCGGTGTCGCCGGCCTCCGCCTGGTCCTGGACCGCCTCGGCGGCCTGGTCTGCGTCGTCGTTCTGCTCGGCGTCGGTCAGCTCGACATCGTCGGCGGACGTCGCCTCAGCGTCCTCAGCGTCCTCGGCCTCGTCGGCCTGGGCGCCACGGCCCAGGCGCTCGGCCTTGCGGGCGTCCTGCGCCGCACGGGCCTCGGCCATCGCCTCGGTCTTCTTCTTGTGCGGGCCGAGAACCATGATCATGTTACGGCCGTCCTGCTTGGCCGAGGACTCCACGAAGCCCAGGTCCTGGACGTCGTTGGCGAGCCGCTGCAGCAGTCGGAAGCCCAGCTCGGGGCGGGACTGCTCGCGACCACGGAACATGATCGTGATCTTGACCTTGTCGCCCTGCTTGAGGAACCGAACGACGTGACCCTTCTTGGTGTCATAGTCGTGCGGGTCGATCTTCGGCCGGAGCTTCATCTCCTTGATGACCGTGTGCGCCTGGTTCTTGCGCGCCTCACGGGCCTTCATGGCCGACTCGTACTTGAACTTGCCGTAGTCCATGAGCTTGCACACCGGCGGCCGGGCGGTCGCCGCGACCTCGACCAGGTCGAGGTCGTACTCCTGCGCAAGCTCCAGCGCCTTGGCAAGCGGCACGATGCCGACCTGCTCGCCACTGGGACCGACGAGTCGCACCTCGGGGACGCGAATCCGGTCGTTGATGCGGGGCTCGGTGCTGATGGGGCCTCCTTGGTTGCACCTTCTGCGATGCGGCCGTCAGGGAGGCGGTCGCACGTAGTGGACTTCGACCACTGGGCGGGGCTTCATTCGTGCTGCGCTGCCGTCCGGTACTCCGAAGCACCGCGGCACGAAAAAAGCCCCGCTCGTCACAAGCGGGGCTCCACACATCCGGGGGCGGCGTCCGGTGAGGGACGCTGCTCGGCGACGCACGGCCTTGAGAGCTGCTGTCGCGGACCGGGACCCGTCGACCCGCAGGCCGATCAGGTGGGAGACTGTCGCGGTTGCCCTCTCGGGCCTCCTGGGTGGAGCCTCCACTTGCTGGCCGGGCACGGTGAAGCGCTCAGCCGGTCGTTAAGCCACTTTACACTACGGGCGAGAGCACTGTCTGCCGGTACCCTCCCAGGGGTACGGATCCACCCCGAGGGAATGAGCCTTCCTTGAGCAGCCAGCCCGACAACGCTTCCGAGTCCTTTGACGAGACCGTCGGGTACGACGACCTGACCCGCGACATCGCCGAGGTGCCGGCCGTCGAGGTGATCACCACCGTGGCGGTGCACCTGATGAGCGCGGCGGCCGTCAAGTGCGGTCTGGCCGAGGGCGGCGAGAAGGACAAGGACCTGGACGAGGCCCGCAAGCTGATCACCGCGCTGGCCGGCCTGGTGACCGCGGGCGCCCCGGAGATCAGCAACTTCCACGCCGCCCCGCTGCGCGACGGCCTGCGCTCGCTCCAGCTGGCCTTCCGCGAGGCCTCGATGGTGCCGGACGCGCCGGGCACCGGGCCGGGCGAGAAGTTCACCGGGCCCGTCTACTCCTGATACTCCTGAACCGCCGCGGCCGTCATCCGGCCTGGTAGAAACCGCTGCCCGTCGGCCGTGCGCCGGCGGGCAGCAGTGCGAGGTCCAGGCCCCGGGTCAGGCGCACCCGCAGCACCGGGTCCGCCGCCAGCGCCGCGGCCAGCCGCTGGGCCAGCGCGGGCACGTCGGCGCCGTCCGCCGGCTCGAGCCCGAGCACCACGTCGGTCGTCCCGCCCGGGGTCAGCTCGGCACGGAGCACCTGCGGCTCGCCGGCCAGCAGCGCGCGCAGCGCGTCCAGCACCTCGGGGTCCTGCACCGGCGGCAGCCAGACCCGGTTCTCGGCCACCGCGCGCATCCGGGCACCGGTCAGCTGGTACGTCACCGGACCGGCCGGGTCGATCAGCAGGGTGTCGGCCCGCTCGGCGTAGGCCGTCATCACCGCCTGCGGCGCGTTCACCGGCGCGGGGCGGGCGTCGGCCTGCCAGGCGGCCAGCGAGGCCAGCGAGGTGAACGCGGGCAGCGCCCGGCGCCCGTCGGCCGCCTCGATCACCGGGACCGCCATGTCGCTGGTCTTCTCGTGCTTGAGGCCTGCCGCGTCCGTCTCCACCTCGCCGAGCAGCGCGACGATCGGCACCATCAGGCGGGCCTGGCGCAGCGCGGCCAGCAGGGCCGGCTCGGCCGCGCCCTGCTGCTGCGACCAGTCGGCCAGCGCCCGGGCGAGGGCCGGATCGGCGCTGCCGTCGTCGGCGGCGAATCCGGGATTGGGAATGTTCTTACCGTCCACCCGGCGAGCCTAGCCGCTGGCCGAGCGCCCTCGAACCGTGCCGTGCGGCGCCGTGCGAAGCCTCTTTGCGGCACACCTATACCCAGCGGTAGCACCGCTGTGGCACGCTGCGCCCATGACGAGCTCACCGGACGCCGACCGAGCACGCTTCGACCGGGCCACCGCGCAGTTGACCGCCCCGCTGGCCATCGTCGACCTGGACGCCTTCGACGCCAACGCCGCCGATCTGGTGCGCCGGGCCCAGGGCAAACCGGTCCGGGTGGCCAGCAAGTCGCTGCGCTGCCGGGCCCTGCTGGAACGCGTGCTGGCCGGGGACGGCTTCGCCGGGGTGATGAGCTTCACGCTCGCCGAGTCGATCTGGCTGACCCGGGCCGGGGTCCAGGACGTGCTGCTCGCCTACCCCTCGGCCGACCGCGCGGCCTTCGCCGAGCTGACCGCCGATCCGAAGCTGGCGGCCAACATCACCGTGCTCGTCGACGATCCGGCGCAACTGGGCCTGATCGACGCCGCACGCGGCGGCGAGGAGCGGGTGCGGGTCTGCCTGGACCTGGACACCTCGCTGCAGCTGCTGGGCGGCCGGGTGCGGGTCGGCGCGCGGCGCTCGCCGCTGCGCACGCCCGAGCAGCTGGTGGCGCTGGCCGAACTGGTGCGCCGCCGGCCCGGGTTCGCGGTGGTCGGGCTGATGGCCTACGAGGGGCACATCGCCGGGGTGGGCGACTCGGTGGCTGGCCGGCCGGTGCGCTCGCGGGTGATACGGCTCATGCAGGCCAGGGCGCGCGCCGAACTCGCCGAGCGGCGCGCCGCTGTGGTGCGGGCGGTGCGGCAGGTGGCCGAGCTGGAGTTCGTCAACGGGGGCGGCACCGGCAGCGTGCAGAGCACGGCGGCCGAGGCCGCGGTGACCGAGGTGGCGGCCGGCTCCGGGCTCTACCTGCCCCGGCTCTTCGACAACTACCAGGCGTTCCGGGGCACTCCGGCGGCGCTCTTCGCCCAGCCGGTGGTGCGGCGCCCGGGGGTGGGCGTGGTGACGGTGCTCGGCGGGGGCTACCCCGCCTCCGGTCCGGCGGGTGCCGACCGCTCCCCCGTGCCCTATCTGCCGACCGGCCTGCGCTACGACCCCCAGGAGGGGGCCGGCGAGGTGCAGACGCCGCTGCTCGGCTCGGCGGCGGACGACCTGCTGGTGGGCGACCGGGTCTGGTTCCGGCACGCGAAGGCCGGCGAACTGTGCGAGCGCTTCGCCGAGTTGCACCTGGTGGCGGGCGACCGGCTGGTGGCCACGGTGCCGACCTACCGGGGCGAGGGGCGCACCTTCCTGTGACCGGACGCGCCCCGCGGCCGGGGGAGGCAGCGGGGCGCGCGATCGGTGAGCCGAGCCGGCGTCAGGTGCTGCTGCCACCCGCCGCGTTGCCGCCGCCACTGCTGCCCGCGGGGGCGGCGTAGTCGGTGATCCCGCTGACGATGGTGTCCATCTGCGAGACGGCCGGGGCCTTGTCGGCGATGTCGAAGCCGAGCCGGACCGCGATCAGGCTCTTGCCGTCCGCGGTGGGGAAGACCACCGACTCCACCGTGCCGTTGTTGCCCTGGGCGGCGGTGACCTGCCAGCGGACCAGGTAGCCCTTGCGGCCGTCCACGGTGACCGCCCCGGACTTGAGCTCCTGGTGGGACTTGCTGCCCGGGTAGGAGGCGTCCACGGCGGTCTGGATGTCCTTCTCGGCGGCGGCCTGCGGGTCGGTGCCCTGGAGTTCGGCGGTGTTGACGCCGCCCAGCGAGCAGACCTGGTCCGCACCGCTGCCGCCGCCGGAGCCGCTGCCGCTGGAACCCGGGCACTGGTACTGGCCGACGGTCAGGAACGCGGTGCCGTCATTGGCGGTGCCGCCCTGCCAGCCGCTCGGGACCGGCAGCTGGATGTTGCTGTTCAGGTCGGCGGCCACGGTGCCCTGCCCGCTGCCACCGCCGCTGCCGCCGCCCGGCAGCCCCGGGAAGCCCGGGAAGCCGGGCAGGCCGCCCAGCCCGCCGCCGCCACCGCTGCCACCGCTGCCGCTGCCACTGCCACCGCTGCCGCCCGAACCGCCGCCGCGCTGGCGCCCGGTCCCGTTGTGGTTGCCGTTGCCGTTGCCGTTCGGCTGGGAGTTCTGCTGCTGCGGGGCTGCCTGCACCTGGGCGGACGAGTCGTGGTGGTCCGTGGCCAGGTAGGTGACGCCGGAGCCCACCGCGAGCCCGAGCACGCCGGCCACCGCCGCCGCGACCAGCACCGGGCGGCTCATCCGCTTGAAGACGGAGGGCTTGCGGGGCAGCGGCTCGCCGTACAGGGCGCCGCTGGGGCCTGGCTCGGCGGGCGGCTCGGGGAACCGCACCGTCCCGTTCTCCAGCACCTCGCCCTCGATCACCCGGGCGCCGTCGAGCACGACGGTCTGCTCGATGCCCTCGCCCTCGGGGACGGGCTCGACCCCGGAGACGGTCTCGGCATCGGAGACGCCCGCACCGTCGGAGGCGCCCGAGGCGCCTGGACGGGTGGTGGCCGTCCAGCCGGTGCCGTCCCACCAGCGCTCGGTCCTGGGGTCACCGTCAGGGTCCTGCGGGTCCGGGTACCACCCGGCCGGAATCTTCGTATCGCTCACACCAGGAAATGTATGGGCAGGCGGATAAACGCGATATCAACTGAACGCCACAATCGGGTCGATTCGGATGAGATTACGGTGAGAGGGCTGATCGGACCCCCGAAAAGTGGAACGACAACGGTCACCACTGCAGCCTTTGGATCTCCGTCCGATATGCGGTTCACTTCCCTGCAGGGCACCCCCTCGATCACTCCCCGCGTTCAGGAGACGACCGCGATGGCCGGCCACACCGAGCACCCGCACACCCACACGCACGACGACCACGAGCACTCCCACGACCACGGCGAACAGGGCGGACACGGCCATGGCGGGCACGGGCACGGCGGGCACGGGCACGGCGGGCACGGCCATTCGCACGGTGTCGCGGCCGACGCCGACCGCCGCTGGCTGACCAGCGCGCTGGCCCTGATCGTCGTCTTCATGGCCACGGAGGTCGTGGTCGGCTTCGCCGCCGGCTCGCTGGCGCTGATCTCGGACGCCGCGCACATGCTCACCGACGCGGCCTCGATCGTGCTCGCCCTGGTGGCCATGCGGCTGGCGGCCAAGCCGGCCCGCGGCGGCTATACCTACGGCCTCAAGCGCGCCGAGATCCTCTCCGCCCAGGCCAACGGCGTCACCCTGCTGGTGCTCTCCGCCTGGCTGGGCTACGAGGCGGTCACCCGGCTGATCTCGCCGCCGCAGGTCGAGGGCGGTCTGGTGCTGGTCACCGCACTGGTCGGGGTGGTCATCAACATCGCCGCCGCCTGGTGCATGTCCAAGGCCAACCGCAGCTCGCTCAACGTCGAGGGCGCCTTCCAGCACGTGCTGACCGACCTCTACGCCTTCATCGCCACCGCCGTGGCCGGCGCGATCATGCTGACCACCGGCTTCCTGCGGGCGGACGCGATCGCCTCGCTGATCGTGGTGGCGCTGATGCTGCGGGCCGGCATCGGCCTGGTCCGCGACTCCGGGCGGATCTTCCTGGAGGCCGCCCCGGCCGGCGTCGACCCCGACGCGCTGGCCGACAGCCTGGTGACCACCCCCCTGGTCGAGGAGATCCACGACCTGCACGTCTGGGAGATCACCTCCGGGCAGCCGGCGCTCTCCGCGCACATCCTGGTCACCCCCAGCGGCGACTGCCACGCCGTGCGGCGCGACCTGCAGCGCCGGCTGCGCGAGGAGTACCGGATCACCCACGCCACCCTGCAGGTGGACCACCTCGGCGAGGACGACGACCAGCAGCTGCTGCAGATCACCGACTCCGCCGAGGCGCTGGCCGCCGAGCACTGCGCCGACTCGCACGGCCCCGTCCACCGGGCCGGACCGCATTCGCACTGAGCGGGCCCCGGCGACCGGCCGGAATGATCGGCACACCGCCCGCGTTGCGCCGATCATGACGACTGTTCTGCGTTACGCGGCTTTCACCACCGACCCCGCCGGCGGCAACAAGGCGGGTGTGGTGCCGGACGCCACCGGCCTGACGGACCAGCAGATGCTGGCCCTCGCCGCCGAGCTGGGCTACTCCGAGACCGCCTTCCTCACCGCCGTCCCCGGCACCGCCGACCGCCGCTACCAGGTGCGGTACTTCGCCCCCACCCTGGAGGTCCCGTTCTGCGGGCACGCCACCGTCGCCGCCGCCGTGGCGGTGGCGCACGCCGAGGGCCCCGGCGAGCTGGTCTTCGAGACGAAGGCCGGCACCGTGCCGGTCCAGGTCGCCGAGCAGGACGGCGTGCTGCACGCGACCCTGACCAGCGTCGAGCCCGAGGTGCTGCCGATCGGGGCCGAGGAGGTCGAGCAGGCGCTGGCCGCGCTCGGCTGGGCGGCTGCCGATCTCGACCCGGAGCTGCCGCCGCGGATCGCCTACGCGGGCGCCCACCACCTGGTGCTCGCCGTGCGCACCCGCGAGCGGCTGGCCGACCTGGCCTACGACTTCGACGGGCTGGCGGCCTTCATGACGGCTCGTGACCTGGTCACCCTGCAGCTGGTCTGGCGCGAGTCCGAGACCGTCTTCCACGTCCGCGACCCGTTCCCGGTCGGCGGCGTGGTGGAGGACCCGGCCACCGGCGCGGCCGCCGCCGCGTTCGGCGCCTACCTGCGGGAGCTGGGCGGGGCCGGCGAGTCGGCCGAGCTGACCCTGCACCAGGGCGAGGACCTGGGCAGCCCCGGCCTGCTGCGGGTGAGCCTGGTGGCCGGCGACTCGCGGGTGCGGGTGACCGGCGCCGCGGTGCCGCTGCCGGAGGCCGCGAGCTGAGTCCCGGTGTCGGGTTGGGGGGTTGTCGGCGCGGTGCGCGATGATCGGGGCGTGACCGCACCGCGCCTGATGCTCCTCGACACCGCCAGCCTCTACTTCCGCGCGTACTTCGGCGTCCCGGAGTCCGTGAAGTCCCCCGACGGCGTTCCGGTGAACGCCGTCCGGGGCCTGCTGGACTTCATCGCCCGCCTGGTCCAGGACCACCGCCCGGACCAGCTGGTGGCCTGCATGGACGCCGACTGGCGGCCGCAGTGGCGGGTGGACCTGATCCCGACCTACAAGACGCACCGGCTGGCCGCCGAGGGCCCCGGGGTCGGCGCGGGCGCCGAGGAGGTGCCCGACACCCTCTCGCCCCAGGTCCCGGTGATCGAGCAGGTGCTGGACGCCCTCGGCATCGCCCGGGTCGGCGCGCCCGGCTACGAGGCCGACGACGTGATCGGCACCCTGGCCACCCGGGCCGCTGGGCCGGTGCGGATCGTCACCGGCGACCGGGACCTGTTCCAGCTCGTGGACGACGCCCGGCAGGTCACCGTGGTCTACCCGGTCAAGGGCGTCGGCGCCGCCCAGATCATCGACGAGGCCGCCCTGCGCGAGAAGTACGGCGTCACCGGCAGCGAGTACGCCGACATGGCGGCGCTGCGCGGCGACCCGAGCGACGGCCTGCCGGGCGTCAAGGGGATCGGTGAGAAGACCGCCACCCAGCTCATCCGCGAGTACGGCGACCTCGCCGGCATCCGCGCAGCCGCCGCCGACCCCTTCTCCAAGCTCACCCCGGCCCGCCGCAAGAACATCCTCGAAGGCGCCCCCTACCTCGACGTCGCGCCCACCGTCGTCCGCGTCGCCACCGACATCCCGCTGCCCGACTTCGACGCCGCGCTGCCGCGCGAGCCGCTGGACCCGATGACGCTGGAGGAGCTGGCCACCCGCTGGGGCCTCGGCAGTGCGCTGGAGCGGGTGCTTGCGGTGCTGACGCGCTGAACCGGTGGCGGAGTTGTGCAGCCAGCTCCGGCGGCGTTGTGCAGACATCTTTTTGCCGAAGAATGGTCGACCCGCGTTCTTCCGGTCGTACCCACCGGTAGCTACGGTTCCGGCTGTCATGCACAGCTGACCCCTTCTCAGGAGCCGTACTCCCATGACCCTGCGCCGTACCGCCGCCGCGCTCTGCTCGGCCGCCGCTGCGATCACCCTGCTCGGCGGCTTCGTGCCGCAGGCCGCCACGGCGGCCGGCGCGCCGGCCGGCAGCACGCTGTCGGTCCTCACCTGGAACGTCGACCTCGGCACCGCCGTGGTCGACTGGAGCCAGAACGAGAAGGCCAGCACCCGGACCCCGGTGATCGAGTCGATCGTCCGCCAGCACAGCGCCGACGTGGTGGTCCTGGACGAGCTGTTCAACAACTCCTCGATCAGCGACATCAACAGCAAGCTCGCCGACCTCTACCCCTACCGCACCCCGGTGGTCGGCGGGACCTGCTCGGGCGGCGGCTGGACCGGGACCAGCGGCAACTGCTCCAGCTCCCCGTTCGTGATCAACGGCGGGACGATGATCCTGTCGAAGTACCCGATCACCGCCCAGTACCAGCACGTCTTCACCAACTCCACCTCCGGCACCTGGGACTACCACGCCGACAAGGGCGCGGCGCTGGTGCAGGTGGACAAGGGCGGCGTGAAGACCTGGGTGGCCGGCACCCACCTGCAGGCCGACGAGTCCGACGTCTCCACCGACACCACCCAGGCCACCCGGCTCGCCCAGCTCGGCGAGATCAAGTCCTGGGTGAACGGGATCGTGGGGGCCGGCGCCCCGGTGCTCTTCGGCGGCGACCTGAACGTGGAGTACTACAACGGCCAGGCGCGCGGCGACTACGCCAACGCCCAGGCGGCGGTGGGCGGGGTGCTCGGCTCGCCGGCGCTGGACCCGAGCCAGAGCCTGGCCACCATGGACTGCACGGTCTCGGCCTGGTGCCAGTACATGTCCGGGGTCGAGACCTTCCCGGTCGACTACCGCGACGACCTGGACTACCTCGGCTACCTGAACGCCCCGGGCCGCCCCGTCCCGCTGGCGCTGCCCACCGTCGCGATCGACTTCGACCCGCAGGCCGGCTGGAGCGCCGGGCAGCTGGACACCAACGCGCCCAGCGACCACTACCCGGTCCAGGCCACCTTCCAGCTCGGCTGAGCGCCAGCCGCACCAGCCGTCGGCGGGGGCCGGATCACCGGCCCCCGCCGACCCGTCGTCAGCCCACCGACGAGTAGGCGATGATCCCGCGCCGCAGCGCGTCCACCGCCTTGCGCGCGGTGGTGCGCAGCTGGGCGTCCTCGCCGGCCGCGTCCTGGATCTGGCCGAGCACGTCGATCAGCTGCTTGGTCCAGCGCACGAAGTCGCCGGCCGGCATGTCGGCGTCGCGCAGCACCGCGTCCAGGCTGTGCCCCAGCGCCCAGCGGTAGGCGACCCAGGCGAAACCGAGGTCGGGCTCGCGCTGGCCGACGCCCTCGCTGGTGTTGATCCGGTGCTGCTCCTCCAGCGCGTCCAGGTGGCCCCAGATCCGCACCATCCGGCCCAGCGCCTGCTTGGCGTCGCCCTCCGGGAGCCGGGGCGCCGCCGCGTCGTCGGCCTGCCGGGACTCGTAGACCAGCGCCGAGGCGCAGGCGGCGAGCTCGGCGGCGGCCAGGTCCTTCCAGACCCCTTCGCGGATGCACTCCGAGGCGAGCAGGTCCAGCTCGCCGTAGAGCCGGCCCAGCCGCTTGCCCTCGGGCGTCACGCTGTCGCCGACCAGGTAGCCGAGGTCGGTGAGCAGGCCGCAGACCCGGTCGAAGGTGCGGGCGATGGTGTGGGTGCGCGAGCGCATCTTGCGCTCCAGCACCTCGGTGTCGCGGTGCAGGCGGTGGTAGCGCTCGGCCCAGCGGGCGTGGTTCTCCCGGTCGTCACAGCCGTGGCAGGGGTGCTGGCGCAGCTCGGTGCGCAGCCGGGCCAGCTCGCTGTCGTCGGCGGCGGCCGCGCGCCCCTTGCGGTAGCGCTCGGGCTCCAGGTGACCGGCCTTGGTGCGCAGCGCGGAGGCCAGGTCGCGGCGGGACTGCGGGCTGCGCGGGTTGAACGACTTGGGGATCTTGACCCGCTCGATGGCGACCACCGGGTGCGGGAAGTCGATCATCGCCAGCCGCTTGACCTGCCGCTCGGCGGTCAGCACCACCGGGCGCGGCCCGTCCTGGTAATCCGGGTGGCGGGTGGTGCGCGGGGAGCGGCTGACCGGCGGCAGGCCCGGGTCGATGACCAGCGCCAGCCCGGCGAACTTGCCGGTCGGCACGTGGATCACGTCGCCCGGCTTGAGCGCCTCGACCGCCTCGATGGCCGCCGCCCGGCGCTGGCTGCCGCCCTCGCGGGCCAGCTCGTTCTCCCGGTCCTTCAGCTGCCGGCGCAGGCTCATGTACTGCTCGAAGTCCCCGAGGTGACAGGTCATCGCCTCGCGGTAGCCCTCCAGGCCCTCCTCGTTGCGCTGCACCTGCCGGGAGATGCCCACCACCGAGCGGTCCGCCTGGAACTGGGCGAAGGAGGTCTCCAGCAGTTCGCGCGAGCGGTGCCGCCCGAACTGGCCGACCAGGTTGACGGCCATGTTGTAGGAGGGCTTGAAGGAGGAGCGCAGCGGGTAGGTGCGGGTGCCGGCCAGCCCGGCCAGCGCCTCCGGGTCCAGGCCGCGCTGCCAGAGCACCACCGCGTGGCCCTCGATGTCGATGCCGCGCCGCCCGGCCCGCCCGGTGAGCTGGGTGTACTCGCCGGGGGTGATGTCGGCGTGCATCTCGCCGTTCCACTTGACCAGCTTCTCCAGGACCACCGAGCGGGCGGGCATGTTGATGCCCAGCGCCAGCGTCTCGGTCGCGAAGACGGCCTTGACCAGGCCCTTCAGGAAGAGCTCCTCGACCACCTCCTTGAACCGGGGCAGCATGCCGGCGTGGTGGGCGGCCACCCCGCGCTCCAGGCCGTCCAGCCACTCGAAGTAGCCGAGCACGTGCAGGTCCTCGTCGGGGATCGCCGCGCAGCGGTCCTCCACGAGGGTGCGCACCTGCGCCCGCTCCTGCTCGTTGTTGAGCCGCAGCCCGGAGGTGAGCACCTGCTGGACGGCGGCCTCGCAGCCGGCCCGGCTGAAGATGAAGGTGATCGCGGGCAGCAGGCCCTCGGCGTCCAGCCGGTCGATCACGTCGACCCGGCCCGGGGTCCAGACCCGCCCCGGACGGCCGCCTCCCATCGAGCGGCCACGGCCGCGCCCGGCGAAGCGGGGGTTGCGGTCGGCCTCCGAGCGGGCCAGGCGGACCAGTTCGGGGTTGACCGCCTTGGCCGGGTTCTTCTGGCTGAACTTGGGGCGGCCGTCCACGTCCGGGTCGGAGAACAGGTCGTACATCCGGTTGCCGGCCATCACGTGCTGCCACAGCGGGACAGGGCGGTGCTCGGAGACGATCACCTTGACGCCGCCGCGCACGGTGTCCAGCCAGTCGCCGAACTCCTCGGCGTTGGAGACGGTGGCCGAGAGCGAGACCAGCGTGACGGACTCCGGCAGGTGGATGATCACCTCCTCCCAGACCGCGCCGCGGAAGCGGTCGGCGAGGTAGTGCACCTCGTCCATCACCACGTAGCCGAGGCCGTCCAGGGCGCGCGAGTTCGCGTAGAGCATGTTGCGCAGCACCTCGGTGGTCATCACCACCACGGGCGCGTCGCCGTTGACGGAGTTGTCGCCGGTGAGCAGACCGACCTTGGCGGCGCCGTAGCGCTTGACCAGGTCGGCGTACTTCTGGTTGGACAGCGCCTTGATCGGGGTGGTGTAGAAGCACTTGCGGCCCGAGCGCAGGGCCAGGTGGACGGCGAACTCGCCGACGATGGTCTTGCCGGAGCCGGTGGGCGCGGCGACCAGGACGCCGTCACCGGCCTCCAGCCGCTCGCAGGCCTCCAGCTGGAAGACGTCGAGCGGGAAGTCGTACAGCTCCCGGAACTCGTACAGGGCGGTGGCCTGCTCCTGGCTGCGGCGGCGGGCGGCGGCGTAGGCCTCGGCGGGGCTCAGCGCGTCGTCGTCGGGCAGGGCGCTGCTCATCGGCGTCACCTTCTTCTTCCCGTGGTGATGGGTCGCAGACGGTGACGCCTGCGGCTGCGGGGCCGGCTCCTCGGACTGGGCCGAAGGGGGCGCGCAGCTGGTGTGGTCGGTGTGGTGTTCCAGCATCTCAGCCTGAGATTACCCGGCAGGGCTGACATTGATCGCACCGTTTTCCCGACCTGTACCGATCACCCACGCTCCCGACCGATCCCCGCTGAGCGTCTTCGATCAGGTGTGATCAAGGTGTGATCATTCGTCAACCCAGCGTTGTCGCCCTCCTTAGAGTCGGCGCCAGAATCCAGACCGGACGAGAGGCGAAGAGACATGGCGAATCTGGACACCGCACTCAAGGAAGCGTTCGGGATCGAGGGCGCGATCGGTGTGGCTCTGGTCGACTACGGCAGCGGGATGGCGCTCGGCACCCTGGGCGACAACCCCGAGCTGGACCTGAACGTGGCGGCGGCCGGCAACACCGACGTGGTACGGGCCAAGATGCGCACGATGGAGTTGCTCAAACTGCACGACAATGCGATCGAGGACATCCTGATCACGCTGAGCAACCAGTACCACCTGATCCGGCCCTTGACCACGCCCAGCGGACGCGGCCTCTTCCTCTACCTGGCGCTGAACCGGAACCAGTCCAACCTGGCCATGGCCCGGCACCAGCTCAGGCTGATCGAAATGTCTCTGGAGGTCGCCTGAGCAGTTCGGCCAGACCGGCCGCCAGCGCGTGGTACTCCTCGGCCCGGTTGTAGACCTGTGCGCTGATCCGCAGCACCCCGCCGCCCGCCCACGGCCGCACCGCGACCCGCGCGCCGAGCCGCCGGTGGACGGCCGTCATCAGCGCGAGCGCCTGCTCCTCGGTCTCGGCGACCCGCGGCGGCAGCCGCAGCGCGCGCATCGCCACCCCCGGCGAGGCCGGCAGTGCCGCGAGCCCGGCGACCTCGCCGAGCACGCGCTGCCCGTGGGCCGCCAGGCGGGCGTTGTGCTCCCGCACCCGGGCCAGGCCCAGCCCGTCCAGCAGGGCCAGCGCGCCGGGCGCGGCCAGCCACCCGGTGTAGTCGGCGGTGCCGCGCCACTCCACGTTCAACGGGAAGCCGCGCCCGTGCTCCCAGGAGTAGGTGAGCGGGCGGATCCGCTCGCGCCACTCAGGGCGCACCGCCAGCACGGCGGTGGGCCGGGGCGCGAAGGCCCACTTGTGCAGGTTGCCGAACCAGAAGTCGGGCCGGCCGACGTCCAGGTCGGCGTCCAGCATGCCGGGACCGTGCGCCGCGTCCACCGCGGTCAGCACCCCGCGCTCGGCCAGCGCCCGCAGCAGCGGTGCGGTGGCGATCTCCCGGGCGGTGGGCGAGGTGACCCGGTCGAGCACCGCCAGCCGGGTGTGCGGGCCGACCGCGGCCAGCACCAGCTGCGCCGGATCGGCCCCGTCCAGCGGGAGTTCCACGGTGCGTACCCGGGCGCCGCACTCGGCGGCCCGGCGCTCGGCGGCTCGGTTCACCACGCCGTAGCCGTGGTCGAGCACCAGGATCTCCTCGCCCGCCCGGAACGGGATGCTGTCCAGCACCACGGCGACGGCCTCGGTGACGTTGCTGAGCAGTGCCAGGCCCTGCGCGTCGGCGCCCAGCCAGCGGGCGACGGTGGCCCGGGCCTCGGCCAGCCGCTCGGGGGCCGCACGCAGGAAGCCGTCCGGGTCGGCCTCCTGCTCGGCCCGCAGCCGGGCCTGCTCGCGCTGGACCCCGATCGGGACGGCGCCGTAGGAGCCGTGGTTGAGGTGGGCCAGCGCGGGGTCCAGGGTGAAGAGCTCGGCCGCGCCGGCGATCGGCTCGGGCGCTGCCGTCGGATGCCGGGTCACGCCGCCCGGCCCTCCTGGGCCCGGCGCAGGGTCAACAGCCCCCCGCGCGGCACCCGGACGGCGAACTCGCGGTCCGCCGGTTCGGCTTCGACGGCGGCGCGGGTGGCGCCCTGGCAGTCCTGGACCAGCACGGCCAGGCGTCCGGGCGGCGCGTCGAAGTCGAGCCGCACCAGGGTGTCCGGGTCGGCGTTGGCCACCAGCAGCAGGTCCCACCGGCCCGACACCCGCAGCGGCAGCGGCGCGTAGCGCCCGAAGGCGCGGGCCGCGCCGTGCTCGGCCTCCAGCAGCGGGTAGCCGAGTTCGGGGCGGTGCGGGCGGAAGGCGCCGCGCTGCAGCAGGTCGACGTGCTCGCGCATGACGGCCAGCCAGAAGCGCAGCGCGGCCAGCTGGTCGGGACGCTGGCGGGCGAGGTCGACCGAGACCTGCGCGGTGGCGAAGAGCACCGACTGGAGCAGCACCGCGATCCCGGCCGGCTCCTCCTCGGGGTGCCAGGTCAGCGGGTCGGCGTGGACGGCGAGCGGACCGGCGGTGAGCCGCAGGTCGGTGGTGCGCTGGCGGTTCTCGGCGGCACTGTGCGGGCAGTCGGTGGCACGCACCATGGTCGCGTACGGCCACAGGCCCGGTCCCGCATAGGGCTGGCGGTGCTCGACCAGCATCTCGGGGCGGGCCGCGCGCAGCCGGGCGTCCAGTTCGGCGAGCAGGCTGTGCACACCCTCGGCCACCGCGGTCGGGTCGGTGGCGTACCGGGCGAAGGTGTCGATGAAGTCGATCTTCAGGCCGTCCACCCCGTGCCGCTCGACGAGCTCGCCGAGCCGGTCCACCAGGTCGGCGCGCACCCGCGGGTCCGCGGGGTCCAGCACGGAGGTCTCCAACTCCGGTATCCGCGCGAGCCGCCCGCTCGGGCCGCCGCCCGCCGCACTGCGGTCGCCGGCGAACGGCAGCGCGACCCAGAGCAGGTAGCGCAGCCCCAGCGCCCGGGTCCGCCGGACGTGCTCGGCGAAGTCCGGGAACGGGCCGGCGGCCGGCTGCCAGTCGCCGGTGGTGGCGTACGACCGCGAGGTCTCCTCGGTCTGCCAGCCGTCGTCCACCAGCACGGCGGTGAAGCCCAGTTGGGCCGCGAGGGCACCCAACTGCTCGACCTGCGCGGCGGTGATCGTCAGGTGGCTGACGTACCAGGTGCAGAAGACCGGCTCGAAGGCCGCCGCCGGCACCTGCGCCGGCCCGACCAGGCCGGCCCACCAGTGCGCCATCTCCTGTACGGTCTGCGCGAAGTGGCGGTGCGTCAGATCCAGGCGGAGGAGCAGTGGCGCCCCCGCCTCGTGCTCGACCCACCAGGCGAACTCGCCGCTCTCCTCCACCGCGCCCTCGCCGATGCTCACCGGGCGGACCAGCTCGCCCACCGCGAAGGTGCACAGCGCCGCGTCCCCGGCCCCCACCAGGCAGCCCACCGGCGCGCCCGCGGGCAGCGAGGCGGTGCGCGGGGCGCGCCAGGCGGGCGGCAGCCAGCGGGTGCCGGTGGCCGGGGTCCACAGGGCGGTGGCCCCGGTGCACGGCAGCCGCCACTCCACCCGCAGTCGCACCGGAGGCCCGTCCGGGCTCTCCGGTTCGAGCGGCACGACCTCGACGAGCAGCCGCCGGTCCCCGGCGGTGACCTTGACGTCCAGGGCGTGCGCGCCGATCGCGGTGGCCCGCAGGCCAAGGCCCGGGATCCCGGTGGCGATCTCCCGGGTGCACTCGCTGCGGCCCGAGGGCGGCGCGCTGCCGTCCCAGCTCAGAGGGGACACGGTGGGTCTGCCTTTCCTGTGGGTACGAAGGGGGCGTCAAATGTCCGGCGTCGTGCTCCCGGCGTCAGGCTTCCGGCGTCAGGCTTCCGGGAAGTGGCAGGCGACCTGCCGCTGCCCCGGGCCGTGGTCCGTCAGCTGCGGCGCCTGGCTGCGGCAGATCGGCTGCGCCTTGGCGCACCTGGGGTGGAAGGTGCAGCCGCTGGGCGGGTCGGCCGGGCTCGGCGGGTCGCCGAGCAGCACGATCCGCTCCCTGGCCCGCTCGGCCGCCGGATCGGGCAGCGGCACCGCGGAGAGCAGCGCCTTGGTGTACGGGTGCGCGGGCGCCGCGTACACCTGCTCCTTCTCGCCGATCTCCACGATCCGGCCCAGGTACATCACCGCCACCCGGTGGCTCAGGTGCCGGACCACCGCCAGGTCGTGGGCGATGAACAGGTAGGCGACGCCCAGTTCGCGCTGCAGCCGCTCCAGCAGGCCGACGATCTGCGCCTGGATGGAGACGTCCAGCGCCGAGACCGGCTCGTCGGCCACCACCAGCGCGGGCCGGGTGGCCAGCGCCCGGGCGATGCCGATCCGCTGGGCCTGACCGCCGGAGAACTGGTACGGATAGCGCTCCAGGTGCTCGGGCGCCAGGCCCACCAACTGGACCAGCTCCCGCACCTCGCGCCGGATCCGCTCCCCGGCCACCCGCTGCGCGCGCAGCGGCGCCGAGATGATCTGGGCCACCGTCCGCCGCGGGTTCAGCGAGGCGAACGGGTCCTGGAAGATGATCTGCAACTCGCTGCGCAGCGGCCGCAGTTCGCGCTGACCCAGCCCGGTGATGTCCTGCCCGCGGAAGTCGACCCGGCCGGCGGTGGGATCCAGCAGCCGCACCAGCAGCCGCCCGGTGGTGGACTTGCCGCAACCGGACTCGCCGACCAGGCCGAGCGTCTCGCCCGCCCGCACCTCGAAGCTGAGCCCGTCCACCGCCTTGACGCCGGGCCGTCGCCGCAGCCCGTCACGGGCGCCGGGGAAGGTCTTGCCGAGGTCGCGCACCGTCAGCAGCGCACCGGTCATGCCGTCACCTCCGAGTGGATGCAGGCACTGCGGTGCCCGTCGGGCGTCAGCTGCCGCAACGGCGGCCGGGTGCCGGTGCAGGCCGGCTGCGGGGCGGCGGCGTAGACGGGGCAGCGCGGATGGAAGGCGCAGCCGGGTGGCGGCGCCAGCAGCGAGGGCGGGCTGCCCGGGATCGCCCGCAGCTCCTGCCCCTGCCCCGGGTCCGGGTCCAGACGCGGCAGCGAGTCCAGCAGCCCCTGGGTGTACGGGTGCCGGGGCGCGCCGAACAGCGCGTCGGCGTCCGCCTGTTCGACGGCCGTGCCGCCGTACATCACGAGCACCTCGTCGGCCACCCGGGCGATCACGCCCAGGTCATGGGTGATCATGATGATCCCCAGCCCCCGTTCCTCCTTGAGCCGCATCAGCAGGTCGAGCACCTGGGCCTGCACGGTGACGTCCAGCGCCGTGGTCGGCTCGTCCGCGATGATCAGCTCGGGCTCGCAGGAGAGCGCGAGCGCGATCATCGCGCGCTGGCGCATGCCGCCGGAGAACTGGTGCGGGTACTCCCCCGCGCGCCGGGCCGGTTCGGGGATGCCGACGTCGCCGAGCACCTCCACCGCCCGCGCCCAGGCGGCCCGGCGGCTGGAGCCGAAGTGCTCGCGGTGCGCCTCGGCGATCTGGTCGCCGATGGTGAAGTACGGGTGCAGCGCGGTGAGGGCGTCCTGGAAGACCATCGCCATCCGCCGCCCGCGCAGCCGGCGGACCGTCTCGGCGGGCGCGCCGATCAGCTCGGTGCCGTCGAAGTCGACCGAGCCGGTGACCCTGGCCCCCGGGTGCAGGCCCATCACGGCCAGCGAGGTGACCGACTTGCCGGAGCCGGACTCCCCGACGATCCCCAGCGTGCGGCCGCGCTCGACGTCGAAGTCGACGCCCTTGACCACCTTCACCGGCCCCTCGCCGGTGGTGAACTCGACCGCGAGGTCGCGGACCTGAAGCAGCGTCACGAAAGTCTCGCTCTCGGGTCGATCCAGGCGTAGAGCAGGTCCACGACCAGGTTGGAGGTGACGATGAAGAAGGAGGCCAGCAGCGTGATGCCCATCACCACCGGCTGGTCGGACTTGTTGAGCGAGTCGGCGAACAGCTTGCCGACGCCCGGCAGTCCGAAGAGCGACTCGGTGATCATCGCGCCGGCCAGCAGGCTGCCCAGGTCCATCCCGAGCATGGTGGCCACCGCCGTCAGGGCCGGGCGCAGCCCGTGCTTGCCGACCACTCTGCGCTCGCGCAGCCCCTTGGCCCGCGCGGTGCGGACGTACGGCTCGGCCAGCGTCTCGATCACCGAACTGCGCGTCATCCGGGCGTACATGGCGGCCGTCGCGAGCGCCAGCGTGATCCACGGCAGCAGCAGGTTCTGCGCCCAGCCGACCGGGTCGTCCGTGAAGTCGACGTAGCGCGGGTACGGGATCAGGCCGAGCACCGTGACCACCACGTAGAGCAGGATCATCGCGGTGAAGTACACCGGCACGGCGGCTGCGCCGATGGTGGCGACCATCACCGTGCGGTCCACCCAGGTGTTCTTGCGCAGCGCCGAGACGACGCCCGCGCCCAGCCCCAGCAGCAGCCAGCAGGCCGCCGCGCCGATGGCCAGCGAGAAGCTGGTCGGGAGCCGGTCCATCATCAGGTCCCAGACCGGCCGGCCGCTCTGGAAGGAGTAGCCGAAGCAGGGGAAGCCGCAGTGCACCGCGTACTGCCCGGTGCCCATCGTGCGGCCGGCGAAGATCGCCAGCACGTACCGGCCGAACTGGACGATCAGCGGCGCGTCCAGGCCCATCTGCTTGCGGACCAGCGCGATCTGGTCGGGCGCGCAGTCCTTGCCGCAGAACTGCACGGCCGGATCGCTCGGCAGCAGGTAGAAGATGGTGAAGGTGACCGCGCAGATCACCAGCAGGGTACCGGCGATGCCGAGCAGCCGGCGGATCAGGAAGGCGGTCATTCCCGGCCGCCCTTCGGATCGAGGGCGTCGCGCAGCGCGTCGCCGAGCAGGGTGAAGGCCAGCACCACCAGGAACAGGCAGGCGCAGGGCAGGACGAAGAACATCGGGTCGACCTTGTAGTACAGCTGGGCATCGGTGATCATCTGGCCCCAGGACGGGGTGGGCGGGCGGACCCCGACCCCGAGGTAGGTCAGGCCGGCCTCCGAGCCGATCAGGCCGGGGATGGCCAGCGTGACGTAGACGATCACGGTGCTGGTCAGGTTCGGCAGGATCTCGGTGAGCACGATCCGCAGGCTCGGCGTGCCGCTGGCCCGGGCCGCCTCGATGTACTCGCGGCGCTTGAGCGAGATGGTCTGCCCCCGGATCACCCGGGCGATGTACGGCCAGGTGAACAGGCTCATCACGGCGACCAGCAGCAGCACCCGGTTGGCGTTCTGCACCACCGAGAGCAGCGCGATCATGAAGATCAGGCTCGGGAAGGACATCATGACGTCCATGAACCGGCTGATCACCGCGTCGGTGCGGCCGCCGAAGTAGCCGGCGGTGACGCCGAGCGCCACGCCGATCAGCGTGATCAGCAGCGCGGCGCTGAACGAGACCAGCAGACTGATCCGGGCGCCGTAGAGCAGCCGGGCGAAGATGTCGCGCCCCAGCATCGGCTCGACGCCGAGCCAGTGCTGCGGACTGATCCCGCCCAGGGCGCCGCGCGGCAGCCCGCCGAGGTAGGGGTCGATGGCGTACTTGTCGGTGTCGGCGGGGCCGTGGCCGCAGATCGCGGTGAGCACCGGGGCGAGCAGCGCGGCCAGCACGAAGAAGGCGATGATGCCCAGGCCCACCATCGCCGCCGGCCGGCGGCGCAGCCGGCGCCAGGCCGACCGCCAGGGCGATCCCGTGTCCTGATACTCCGTCACCATGACGGTGGCGGGCGGCGATTCGACCGTCATTTGACGGACTTCAGGCCGACGTTGGCGTAGTCGATCTGCCCCGACCAGACCGGACTCGCGAAGGCTCCGGCGATGTTGGTGCCGACCAGCAGCGGCTTCTTCTGCCAGGTGAGCGGCACGGTGGGCGCCTCGTCCATGAGCTTGGCGTCCAGCGCCAGCCAGGCCGCGTTGGCGGCGTTCACGTCGCTCAGTCCGGCGATCCGGTCCATCTCGGCGTCCACCGACGGGTCCTTGAAGCGGGACATGTTGCCCTGGTTGCCGGTGTCGACGATCACCCGGCTGTCGAAGAGCATCGGCAGGAAGGTGGCGGCCGAGGGGTAGTCGGGGCACCAGCCGGTGATCGCGAGGCCGGTCTGCTTGGTCTTGTCGCCGACCACCGAGTTGACCACGCTGGCGTCCAGCGCGTCGATCGTGACGTTGATGTCGATCTTCTTCAGCGCGGCCTGGATCGCCTCCGCCTGCTGGCGCTGGCCGGTGGAGACGGTGATCTCGGTGGAGATCGGGCCACTGACCCCGGCCTGCGCCAGGTACTGCTTGGCCTTGTCGAGGTCGCCGCCGACCGGGATGCCGAAGTGGTCGACCGCCTTGCCGCCGGTCAGCTCCGGCGGCAGGTAGGTGGTCGCGATGTCGGCGAGCGCCGGGCCGCCGACCGAGGACTGGAACGCCTGCTTGTCGATCGCGTACTCGACCGCCAGCCGCAGGTTCTTGTTGTCGAACGGCGGCTTGCTGTTGTCCATCGTCAGCATCGTCGTGCAGTTCTCGTTCTCGCTGACCAGGCGGGACTTGACGTCCGGATTGGTGATCACGTCGGGGATCTTGGCCGGCGTGAGGTCGGTGTACGCGATGGCGTCCTGGTCGTCGCCCTGCGAGGCGATCAGACGGTCGGCGATGCCGGCCGAGCCGAGCGTCTGGTCCACCACGATCTTGTCCGGATAGGCCTTGCGGACCGGGTCGGTGGCCTGGTCCCAGTAGGGATTGCGGACCAGCACCAGCTGCTTGCCGCGGTCGTACGTCTGGATCTTGTACGGCCCTGAGGAGAAGGGGTGGTTGCTGTAGTTGGCGCCGGCCTCCTTGGCGATCGGCACCGGCGCGAAGGTCGGCAGCGTGACCGTGTAGCCGAACTCGGCCACCGGGCGCTTGAGATGGAAGATGATCGTCTTCGCGTCGGGGACCTCGATCGCCTCCGGACCCAGTCGCTGGCCGTGCAGCGGACCGGCGTAGTCGGCCGGGGCGTTCAGGTACTGCTTGGCGTAGTTCGGGCCGCCGGGCAGGTCGGGGGAGAACGAGCGCTCGACGTTGTACTTGATGTCGTCGGCGACGATCGGCGATCCGTCCTCGTACTTCAGGCCGTCCTTGAGGTGGAAGGTCCAGGTCTTCGCGCCGTCGCTCGGCTCGCCCAGGTCGGTGGCCAGGTCCGGCACGATCTGCAGGCCCTGCGCGCCGGGCGCGGACTTGAAGGTGGTCAGCGTGCGGTAGAGCGTGCGGATGCCGAAGTCCATCTCCGGCTCGACCCAGTTGCGGGTCGGATCGAGCTGCGAGAAGTCCTGGTTGGACAGGATGTGCAGGGTTCCGCCTTTGACCGGGGTGCCCCCGACGATGCCGTCGCCCGCGGTGGTGATGCCGGCGCCGTCGTCGGTGCTGCCGCCACCGCTGCTCTCGTGGCTGGTGCACGCCCCGAGACCGAGGGTCAGGGTCGCCGCGAGCGCTGCCGCGAGGGCGGCATGGATACGTCTGGTCATGTGCACTCCGCTGTCATGGGACTGGCTCATCCGAGGTGTGACCCGTAACATAGTAATGTGAAATTGTACAAGCAAGAGGCTGTCTGACCCGTTACCCAGCTGTGTCCAAACGGTCAGTCAACTCCTGTGCACCACACGGATATCAGCACAGCTCAGCAGTGTGAGCCCGGACCCTCTGGAGCCCTCCCGTGACCCAGCCCCTCCCGTCCGCCAACACCGGGAGCCATGACCTCCCCGTCTCCCCCGCCCTCGCCGCCTTCATGGCCACCGACTGGGCCGCCACCCCGCTGCCCGCCGCCGAGCGCGTTCCCGGCCACCAGGTCATGCCCGCCCGCCGGGCCCGCCTCTCCGCGCGTTTCCCGGGCGAGCGCCTGGTGGTGCCGGCCGGGCAGCTCAAGGTGCGCAGCAACGACTGCGACTACCGCTTCCGTCCGCACACCGCCTTCAGCTGGCTCACCGGCCTGACCGGCGAGGAACAGGCCGGCAGCGTCCTGGTGCTGGAGCCGGACGGCGACGCGGGCCACGAGGCGGTGCTCCACCTGCGACCGCGCTCGCCGCGCGACGGCGTCAGCGAGGAGTTCTACCGCGACCGCCGCTACGGCGAGTTCTGGGTCGGCCGGCGCCCCGACCTGGCCGAGACCACCCAGCTGACCGGCCTGCGGGCGGAACACCTGGACGGCCTGGAGAAGCTGCTGGCCGGGCCTCAGGTCGTGACCCGGCTGCTGGGCGGGGTGGACCCGGTGCTCGACGCGCTGCTCGGCGACCGGTCCGACTCCGGCGGCGACGCCCGACTCGCCACCGTCCTCAGCGAGTTGCGGCTGGTGAAGGACGCCTGGGAGGTCGAGCAACTGCAACTGGCCGTCGACCACACCACCGCCGGCTTCGAGGACGTGGTCCGCGCGCTGCCCACCGCGCTGCGCCACCCGCGCGGCGAGCGCTGGATCGAGGGCGTGTTCAACCTGCGCGCCCGGGCCGAGGGCGCCGGCACCGGCTACGAGACCATCGCGGCCTCGGGCGCCCACGCCGGTGTGCTGCACTGGATCCGCAACGACGGCGCGCTCGACCCCGCCCAACTGCTGCTGCTCGACGCCGGGGTGGAGACCGACACCCGCTACACCGCCGACATCACCCGTACCCTGCCGCTGAGCGGCACCTTCTCCCCCGTCCAACGGCAGGTCTACGAGCTCGTGCTGGCCGCCCAGGACGCGGGCATCGCCGCACTGCGCCCCGGCGCCGCCTTCCGCGACTTCCACCGCGCGGCGATGCGGGTGATCGCCGAGGGGCTGGCCGACTGGGGCGTGCTGCCGGTCCCGGCCGAGCAGGCGCTGCGGGAGGAGAGCGGCCTGTACCGCCGCTACACCCTGTGCGGCAGCGGGCACATGCTGGGCCTGGACGTGCACGACTGCGCGAAGGCCCGGGCGGAGGCCTACCTGGACGGAGTGCTGGAGGCCGGTCAGGTGCTGACCGTCGAGCCCGGGCTCTACCTGCAGCCGGACGACCTGACGCTGCCGCCCGAGCTGCGCGGGATCGGGGTGCGGATCGAGGACGACCTGGTGATCACCGAGGACGGTGCGCGACTGATGTCCGGTGCGCTGCCGCGCACGGTGGCCGGGATCGAGGAGTGGATGGGGACGCTGCTCGGGTGACGGTGCCGTCAGCCCGCCGTCCGCCTCCCGGTCGGCGGGCTGACGAGGTGTCACTATGCGGGCGTATCCGAGATGTTATCGCCGGATTTTCCGCCCGAGGAGGACCTGCACGATGCCCCGCCCCACCACCCGACCCGCACTGCTGGCGGGCCTCGCCCTTGCCCTGCTCTCCCTGGCCGGTTGCGCCGGCGCCGACGAGAGCCCCGTCGCGGCCGGCGGCCCCCCGCCGCCGGAGAAGCCCTTCGGCCAGAGCTGCGCCGCACTGCCCGCGGACGGCCCGGGCAGTCTGGACTCGATGGGCGGCATCCCCGTGCTGTCGGCGATCGAGCAGTCCAAGGACCTGACCACGCTGGCCAAGCTGGTCAAGACGGCCAAGGCCAAGGACGTCTTCGACTCGATGGACAACGTCACCGTCTTCGCCCCCGACGACGCCGCCTTCGCCAAGCTCCCCGACGACCAGCGCAAGGCGCTGGACACCCAGCCGGGCGCCGGCGAGCTGCTGCGCAAGCTCATCGTGGTGCGCGACCTGAAGAAGAACGACCTCACCGACAAGTCCTACACCTCGCTCCAGGGCGCGGTACTGAAGGCGACCGGCACCGGGGACGACTACCGGATCGGCGGCGCGCGGGTGCTCTGCGGCAGCATCCGCACCTCCAACGCCCGCCTCGCGACGCTCGACCAGGTACCGGCCTTCGGCGGCTGAACCACCCACCGCTGGGCGCCGCCTCCCCTGCGGAGGCGGCGCCCAGCGGTGTGAACCGGGCAGGCCCCAAGGACGTCCTGGTGCCGCGTCAGGCAGCCTTTGCCCGACGGGGCGAAGGCTGCCTGACGCGGCACTAGATCACCGACTGCCAGACCCCCAGCAGGTACGCCCCGTACCAGCTCCCGGCCAGCAGCGCCGCCCCCGCGACCGGCCAGGCCACCCGCCCGCGGGCCCTGGCCAGCGCGACGGCGCCGGGCAGCAGGAAGAGCAGCGCCGGCACCAGCAGGCGCGGCTTGCAGGAGGAGTAGTCGCTCTGGCCGATCGCGAGGGCCGTCACCAGCAGCCCGTAGAGCGCCAGCGGCGGCCAGGGCCGCCAGAGCAGCGCCAGCAGGCTGCCGCCGAGCGCCGCCAGCACCAGCAGCGCGATGCTGACGTCCACCCAGCCGGTGCCGCCGGTCAGCTGGTCGGTCACGTAGTCCCAGCTGTGCGCGCCCCAGTCCAGCGCGGTGCCCCACCCCGCCTGCTGGATCCGGAACCACCCGTCGGCCCGGCCGGTCCGCAACCCCACCCAGAGCAGGTAGCCCGGCGTGGCCGAGCAGGCCACCAGGGCGGAGACCAACGGCCGCACCCACGGCTTTCTCTGATGGATCGTCAGCCAGGCCGCCAGGGCGACCGCCGCGCCGACCGCGAGCCCGCTGGGACGGGTCAGCCCGGCCAGCACCCCCCAGGCCGCAGCCGCCGGCCACCGTTCGCGGTGGGCGGCCAGCAGCGCGCCCACCGCGCAGGCCAGGAAGACGGCCTCGCTGTACCCCATGCCGAGCACCACGGCCATCGGCTGCGCGACCGTCAGCAGCACCATGAAGAGCCCGGTCCGACGGTCGTACAACCGCCCGAAGAGCTGGTAGAGCAGCACCACCGCGACCGCCCCCGCCACCCGGGAGACCGCCAGCGCCGCGTCCCCGAAGCTCGCGCCGGTGGCCAGGTGCACCAGGCGGATCGCGGCCGGGAAGACCGGGAAGAAGGCGAGATTGCTGCCGAGCCAGGCGCCGCTCAGATCACGCGGCGCGCCGGGGGCGGGGTAGCCGTGCTGGGCCACGTCCAGGAAGAGCCGCGCGTCCCAGCCCAGCAGCACCCGGCCGAGCTCGGGCGAGCCGGGCTGGCGCAGCAGCGCGAGCAGGCCGAGCTGGAGCGCGCAGGCCACACCGTAGAGCAGCAGCGGCGGCCCCCAGTCCAGCGCCAGGCGGCGGGCCGGGCGGGCTTGCGGGCCGCGGCACGCACCGGGCGCGAGGGTCACCAACCCCGGGGCGTCGCCCGAGACCGGCCCCGCGGTGGCGCCGGTCGGCCGCCCGTCCTCGGGGTCGGGCGGCGCGGGGCGCGGCTGGAGTGCGAAGTCGGTCATGCACGCGACGGTACGGTCGCCGTCGGCGCCGCCCCGCCTTGCTCGGACGTGTTGCGGCGCGACTGCACCGAACGGCGCCGAACGCTAGGCCGAAAGCGGGGAATCATATTCAAAGCACGATGACACGACGTCAGCTGATCATTTTTTAATCTCTTCTCCGGCTACTCCTTGACGCGCATGTGTGTTCGCGGGGGTCGCGAGAGGAGACGCCGGTGCGTCCGGTGCGGTCCAGGGCTGGCTTCGAGGGTCGGCTCTCCACGGTGGTGCGGTGCGTCCTCGCACTCCTCTGCCTGATCCCGCAAGGCGGTTTCGCCCTCGCAGCCACCCCCGTGCGCCTGTCGGCGGCCGCCCCGACGCGCGCCACCGCGCCGGCGGCCACACCGGCGGCGACATCCGCGGCCCCGTCTGCTGCGTCGGCGTCCGCCTCCGTCCCCGGGAGCGCACCGGCGGCCTCGTCCACACCGACGGCAGCGTCCCCCTCGGCCTCCGCGCCCGAGCCGACGGCCACGCCGACCGGCACATCGACCGGCACGTCGACCGGCACGTCGGCCGACACAGGCGAGTCGACCGCGCAGGCCGCGACCGACGCCCCCGCGCAGGCCGCCCCCGAACAGGCGGGCTCCGCCGACCCCGGCGAGCAGCAGCGTGCCGTGGTCTCCTGCACGCCCACCGGCAGCTTCACCAACTGCTCCCGGTTCACCTACAGCGGCGCCGACCAGTCCTTCACCGTGCCACCCGGCGTGAGCAGCGTCTTCGTCCGCCTCTGGGGCGGTGGTGGCGGCGGCTCGCCGAGCGCGTACTACACCGGCCAGCGCGGCGGCGGTGGCGGCGGCTACACCACCGGCACCGTCGCGGTGACGCCCGGTCAGAGCTTCACCGTCACCAGTGGCCAGGGCGGCGTCCAGAACGGCACCAGCCGCACCTACGGCGGCGGCGGGGCGGGCGGTGTCGGCAAGAGCCTCGCCTCCGGCGGCAGCGGCGGTGGCCTGAGCGCGCTGTGGAACGGTGCCTACGCCTCCACCCCACTGCTGATCGCCGGCGGCGGTGGCGGCTCCTCACCGGGCGCCGACACCCTCAACCCCGCCGGCGGCAGCGGCGGCGGCAGCACCGGCGGCCAGGACAGCCAGCCGACGGTCTCCGGCCGGGGCGGCACCCAGAGCGCCGGCGGCGCCGCGGCCACCGACACCCGCTGCGGCGCCGGCGCCCCGGCCACCGCGGGCGGCCGGTACCTGGGCGGTGCGGGCGCCGGCGACACCGGCTACGAGGGCGGTGGCGGTGGCGGCAGCGGTCTGTTCGGCGGTGGCGGCGGCGAGTGCCAGCGCTCCGGCGGGCCCGAGGCCAACGGCATGGGCGGCGGCGGCTCCGGCTACACCGGCGGCAGCGGCGTCAGCGGCGCGCAGACCGCCAACGGCGGGATGAGCACGCAGAACCAGGTCGGCGGCACCGCGGGCGGCAGCAACGACCCGCTGTACAGCAGCGGTGTCGGTGCCGGCGGGGCCAACTCCAACGGCGGCAACGGCGAGGTGACCATCGAGTGGGTCACCCAGGTCGCCCTGGCGATCAACAAGACCGCGGACAAGGCGAGCTACACCCCCGGCGAGAGCCTCACCTACACGATCACCGCCACCAACGCGGGCCCGGCCCCGGCGCTCGGGGCAGCCATCCGCGACACCCTGCCGTCCGCGCTCGCCGGGTTCACCTGGACCTGTTCGGCGACCGCGCCCAGCACCTGCAACAGTCCGACCAGCGGCACCGGTACCATCGACACCACCGCGGACATCGCGGTGAACGGCACGGTCAGCTACACCGTCACCGGCACCGTCCCCGCGAACACCACCGGCACCCTCGCCAACACGGCCACCGTCACCCGTCCCGCGGCCACCGCCGACGACAACTGCGGCCCGACCTGCTCCAGCACGCTCAACACCCCCGCACTGCCCAGGACCGGCCTGTCCGTCACCAAGACGCCGGACAAGAACCGGTACGTCCCGGGCCAGTCGCTGACCTACACCATCGTGGTGCGCAACGCCGGCCCCTCCGACGCGACCGGTGTGACCGTGCAGGACACGCTGCCCGCCGCGATCCAGGGCTTCACCTGGTCCTGCACGGCGACCGGCGGCAGCAGCTGCGGCAGCACCAGCAGCGGGACGGGGAACATCAACACCACGGTCAACATCCCGGCCGGCGGCCAGGTCACCTACACCGTGACCGGCACCGTCCCCTCGACCGCCACCGGCTCGCTCGACAACCGCGCCACCGTCACACCGCCCAGCGGCGCCACCGACCCGAACTGCTCGCCGAACTGCACCAGCACCGCCAACCCGCTGCCGCCCGACGGGCAGGCGAACCTGGTGATCTCCAAGGTGCTGCAGACCAACCCCGTGGTGGCCGGGCAGCAGATCCAGTGGCAGGTCCGGGTCACCAACAACGGACCCTCGCTGGCGCGCAACGTGGTCGTCCGGGACCGGGTCCCGGTCGGCGTCACCGGCGCCACGATGACCGCCGACGCCGACGGCACGCCCTGCCCGATCAGCGGCGGCACCGCCACCTGCCCGGCCGTCGAGATCCCCGTCGGTGCCTCGCTGACGTGGACGCTCACCGGCACCCTGCCGCCCGACGCGACAGCAACGCCGGTGAACACCGCCACCGTCACCGGCGGACCCGACCCCTCCGCCTCGGTCCGCACCGCCATCGCCTCACCGTCCACCTCACCGTCGGTCCAGGCGAACCTGGCGATCTCCAAGGCGCTGCTCACGAGCCCCGTCGTGCCGGGGCAGCAGATCCAGTGGCGCGTCACTGTCACCAACAACGGACCCTCACGGGCACGGAACGTCGTCGTCACCGACCAGATCCCCACAGGCGTCACCGGCACCACCATGACCGCCGACGCCGACGGCACCCCCTGCCCCATCAGCGGCACCACCGCGACGTGCCCCGCTGTCGAGATTCCCGCCGGCGGTTCGCTGACGTGGGCGGTCAGTGGCACGCTCGACCCCAACGCCACCATCGCACCCACCAACACCGCGGTGGTCACCGGCGGACCTGACCCCTCGGCATCGGCTCACACCGCCATCGCCTCGCCCTCCAACTCGCCCACACCGCAGGCGAACCTGACCATCTCGAAGGTGCTGCTCACCGACCCGGTGGTCCCCGGCCAGCAGATCCAGTGGCACGTCACCGTCACCAACAACGGACCCTCCCGCGCCCGTAACGTCGTCCTCACCGACCAGATCCCCACCGGCATCACCGGCGCCACCATGATCGCCGAGGCTGACGACAGCGCCTGCCCGATCGCCAACGGCACCGCCACCTGCCCGGCCGTCGAAATCCCCGCAGGCGGTTCGCTCTCCTGGACGGTCAGCGGCACCCTGGCGGCTGACGCCACAACGACACCCACCAACACCGCGGTGGTCACCGGCGGACCCGACCCCTCGGCATCGGCCCACACCGCCATGGCCTCGCCCTCCAACTCGCCCACACCGCAGGCGAACCTGACCATCTCGAAGGTGCTGCTCACCAACCCGGTCGTCCCCGGCCAGCAGATCCAATGGCACGTCACCGTCACCAACAACGGACCCTCCCGGGCACGTAACGTCGTCCTCACCGACCAGATCCCCACCGGCATCACCGGCGCCACCATGACCACCGACGCCGACGGCACCCCCTGCCCGATCAGCGGCACCACCGCCACCTGCCCCGCCACCGAGATCCCCGCAGGCGGCTCTGCCACCTGGACCGTGACCGGCACCCTGGCCGCCGACGCCACGACAACGCCCACCAACACCGCGGTCGTCACCGGCGGCCCCGACCCCTCGGCCTCCGCCCACACCGCCATCGCCTCGCCCTCCAACTCGCCGTCCCCCCAGGCGAACCTGGCAGTGACCAAGACCCTGTTGACCAACCCGGTCATCCCCGGTCAGCAGATCCAATGGCGCGTCACCGTCACGAACGACGGACCCAGCCGCGCCCGCAACGTCGTCGTCACCGACCAGATCCCCGCCAGCCTGACCGAGGCGACGATGACGGCCGACGCCGACAGCACCCCCTGCTCTGTCACCAACGGCACCGCCACCTGCCCAGCCACCGAAATCCCCGCAGGCGGTTCCGCGACCTGGACGGTCAGCGGCGTACTCGACCCCAACGCCACCACCGCGCCCGACAACACCGTCGTCGTCACGGGCGGCCCTGACCCCTCGGCATCGGCTCACACTGCCGTCGCAACACCGTCGACCTCGCCCTCGCTCCAGGCGAAGCTTGCGATCTCCAAGGTGCTGCTCACCACCCCGGTCGTCCCCGGCCAGCAGATCCAATGGCGCGTCACCGTCACCAACAAGGGCCCCAGTCGCGCCCGCAACGTCATCGTCACCGACCAGATCCCCACCGGCATCAACAACGCCACGATGACCGCCGACGCCGATGACAGCACCTGCCCGATCACCAACGGCACCGCCACCTGCCCCGCCGTCGAGATCCCCGCAGGCGGCTCGCTCTCCTGGACGGTGCGCGGCACGCTCGACCCCAACGCCACCGCCACACCCACCAACACCGCCGCCGTCACCGGCGGCCCCGACCCCTCGGCCAGCGCCCACACCGCCGTCGCCTCGCCGACGAGTTCGCCCGCGCTCCAGGCGAGCCTGACCATCTCCAAGGCCCTGCTCACCAACCCCGTCGTTCCCGGCCAGCAGATCCAATGGCGCGTCACCGTCACCAACAACGGGCCGTCCCGGGCTCGGAACGTCGTGGTCACCGACCAGCTCCCGGCCGGCGTGAACAACGCCACGATGACCGCCGATGCCGATGACAGCACCTGCCCGATCACCAACGGCACCGCCACCTGCCCCGCCGTCGAAATCCCCACCGGCGGCACGCTCTCCTGGACGGTCAGCGGCACCCTGGCCGCCGACGCCACGACAACGCCCACCAACACCGCGGTCGTCACCGGCGGCCCCGACCCCTCGGTCTTCGCCCACACCGCCGTCGCCAGCCCCACCGGCTCCCCCGTGGCCCATGCGAACCTGGCCGTCTCGAAGGTCCTGCTCACCAACCCGGTGATCCCCGGCCAGCAGGTCCAGTGGCGCGTCAGCGTCACCAACAACGGCCCCAGCCGCGCGCGGAACGTCGTCGTCACCGACCGCATCCCCGACGGTGTGGCGGACGCCGTGCTGCAGTCCGACTCCGACAGCACGGTCTGCCCGATCACCAACGGCACCGCGACCTGCGCGCCCCTCGAGCTGGCCGTGGGCCAGGTGCAGTCCTACACGCTCACCGGCACGCTCGCCCAGGACGCGACCGCCACGCCGACCAACATCGCCGTCGTCACCGGCGGGCCGAACCCGTCCGTGAGCGCGTACACCGCCGTCGCCTCGCCGAGTGGCCTGCTCACCCCACAGGCGAACCTGACCATCGCCAAGGCCCTGCTCACCAATCCGGTGGTGCCCGGCGGGCCGATCCAGTGGCTGGTCACGGTGACCAACAACGGCCCCTCGCTCGCCCGCAACGTCGTGGTCACCGACCGGATTCCGGCCGGCGTCACCCATGCGACCATGCAGGCGAACGTCGACGACCGCAGCTGCCCGATCACCGGCGGCATCGCCACCTGCCCGGCGATCGAACTCACCGTCGGCCAGTCGGCCTCGTACACCGTGACGGGCGTGCTCGACCCGAACGCCACCACCGCACCGACCAACATCGCCGTGGTCACCGGCGGCCCCGACCCCTCGGCCAGCGCCCACACCGCCGTCGCCAGCCCCACCGGCCTCCCGGACCTGCGGGCGGATCTCGAGATCGGCAAGGTGCTGCTCACCAGCCCGGTGGTTCCTGGCCAGCAGATCCAATGGCGCGTCACCGTCACCAACAACGGACCCTCCCGCGCCCGCAACGTCGTCGTCACCGACCAGATCCCGGCCGGCGTCACCAACGCCACCATGACCGCCGACACCGACAACACACCGTGCCCGGTCAGCAGCGGTGTCGCGACCTGCCCGGCCATCGAGCTGGCCGCCGAGGCATCGGTCTCCTACACAGTCACCGGCACGCTCGACCCGAGCGCGACGAGCACACCGGTCAACGTCGCCTCCGTCAGCGGCGGCCCCGACCCCGACCCGTCCAACAACACCGCCACCGCCCAGCCCTCCGAGAGCACCCGGCCGCAGGCCGCGCTCAGCATCTCCAAGGTGCTGCTGACCAACCCGGTGGTACCCGGCCAGCAGATCCAATGGCGGGTCGCCGTCACCAACCACGGCCCCTCGCTGGCCCGCGACGTCGTGGTCACCGACACCGTGCCGAACGAGGTGGTCGGCGCCACCATGACGGTCGACGAGACCGGGGCCGCGTGCCCGATCACGGGCACCACCGCGACCTGCCCGCCGGTGCAGATCGCGCCCGGCGCCACCGCGTCCTTCACGCTCAGCGGCACCCTCGCCCAGGACGCGACCGCTACGCCGACCAACATCGCCGTGGTCACCGGCGGCCCCGACCCGTCGGCCAGTGCGCACACCGCCGTCGCCTCGCCCACCGACTCGCCCGCACCGCAGGCCGCGCTCAGCATCTCCAAGATCCTGCTCACCGACCCGGTCGTCCCGGGCCGCCAGATCCAGTGGCGGGTCACGGTGACCAACCACGGCCCCTCGCTCGCCCGCGACGTCGTGGTCACCGACCGCATCCCCGACAGTGTGTCGGGTGCGGCCATGGCCTCCGACACCGACGCGACCCCATGCCCGATCGCCAACGGCACCGCCACCTGCCCGGCGATCGAGCTGGCGGCGGGCCAGTCCCACAGCTACACGGTCAGCGGTGTGCTCGACCCCAACGCGACCGGAACGCCCGGTAACACGGCAGTCGTCACCGGCGGCCCCGACCCCTCCGCCAGCGCCCACACCGCCGTCGTCTCGCCCACCAACTCCCCCACCCCGCAGGCCAACCTGACCATCTCCAAGGCCCTGCTCACCAACCCCGTGATCCCCGGCCAGCAGATCCAATGGCGCATCACCGTCACCAACAACGGACCCTCCCGCGCCCGCAACGTCATCGTCACCGACCAGATCCCCACCGGCGTCACCAACGCCACCATGACCGCTGACACCGACAACACCCCCTGCCCCATCACCAACAACACCGCCACCTGCCCCGCCACCGAAATCCCCGCCAGCACCACCCTCACCTGGACCATCACCGGCACCCTCGCCCCCGAGGCCACCACCACCCCCACCAACACCGCCACCGTCACCGGCGGCCCCGACCCGGCCACCCCCACCCACACCGCCGTCGCCACCCCGACCGGGTCGCCGGAGCGACAGGCCCACCTCGACATCGCCAAGGTGCTGCTCACCTCCCCGGTGATCGCCGGGCAGCCGATCGCCTGGCGGGTGACGGTCACCAACAACGGTCCCTCGCTCGCCCGTGACGTCCAGGTCACCGATCAGGTCCCCGAGCAGGTCGACGGCGCGGCGATGAGCGCGGACGCCGACGGCACCCCGTGCCCGATCGCCAACGGCACCGCCACTTGCCCCGCCGTGGAGCTGGCACCCGGTCGGACGATCAGCTACACGCTCACCGGCACACTGTCGCCGGATGCCACCAGCGTCCCGGTGAACACCGCGGTGGTCACCGGTGGCCCCGACCCGTCCGCCTCCGCGCACACCGCGGTGGCCACGCCGACCGAGCCGATCACGCTCCGCCCTGACCTGCGGCTCGACAAGCAGGTCAGCCCCGCCCACCCCAAGCCCGGCGACCGGGTCACCTACACCGTGACCGCGACCAACAACGCGACCGGGACGTACTTCGGCGCCACCATCGTCGACGACTTCACCGGCGTGCTCGCTGCGGCCGTGTACGAGAGCGACGCCAAGGCCAGCACCGGCCAGACCTCCTACGTCGAGCCCAGGCTGACCTGGACCCTCGACATCCGTCCGGGTGCCACCGAGACGCTCGTCTACAGCTTCACGGTGCGGCGCGACGCCGGTGGCAAGCAGCTGCAGAACGTGATCGTCTCGCTCGGCGACGGCACCAACTGCCCCGCCGGTACCAACCTTCGCGCCACGGACACGTCCGGCTCCTGCAGCACCGACATCACGGTGACCCCGTCCAGCCCGTCCCCGTCCCCGTCCCCGCACCCCACGCACACCCACCGCCCGAGGCCCACCTCGGAGCCGTCCCCCGGCGGGAGGCCGGGCCCGCTGCCCGGGACCGGTCTGCGGGACGTCGCTCTGGCGGCCCTGGTGGCCACGCTCCTGCTGGGCGTCGGCGGTGGCATGCTGATCATCCGCCGCAGCCGCCGCTGACCGCAGGTCACCGACCGGGAGTGAACCGATCCGCCCGTACGCCGCGCTCCTACGGCGAACGGGCGGATCGCGTTCCCCCGGCCCGGCGCGGATCGGCGCACCGGGCAGGGCACCGCCCAAGGATGGCGCCATGCCGGCCCGCCGACCCTCCGTTGCCCTGCGCGCGGCCATCAGCAGCAGCTGGACCGGCCCGCTCCTGGTCACCCTGCTCGCCGGGCTGCTCCGGTTCTGGTACCTGGGTAGCCCGCGCGCGGTGGTCTTCGCGAGACCTACTACGCCAAGGACGCCTGGTCCCTGCTGCAGTACGGCTACGAGGGCAGCTGGCCGGACCAGGCCGACGCCCAGCTCCTCACCCATCCGGCCACGATCAGGCTCAGCCGTGCACCGGAGTTCGTCGCGCATCCGCCGGTCGGCAAGTGGCTGATCGCGCTCGGCGAGGGGCTCTTCGGCATGACGCCGTTCGGCTGGCGGTTCGTCCCCGCGCTGCTCGGCACCCTCTCCGTGCTGCTGCTCTGCCGGGCCGCCCGCCGTCTGCTGCGCTCCACCGCGCTGGGCTGCCTGGCCGGCCTGCTGCTCTCGCTGGACGGGCTGCACCTGGTGATGAGCCGCACGGCGCTGCTCGACATCGTGCTGATGTTCTGGGTGCTGGCCGCGTTCGGCTGCCTGCTGCTCGCCCGGGATGCCCTCGCTGCTCTGGTGGACCGCCCTGCTCGCCCTGGCCTACCTCGGCCACCTCCTGCTACGCCACCGCGACCCCCGTGCCGCCGCCGTGCTGGGTGCGGTCGCGGCCGGGCTACCTCCCGTGGTTCCTCTACCAGGGCCGCACCCTCCTTCTACGCGGTCGCCTTCGTGCCCTTCCTCTGCCTGGCCGTCGCCGTCCTGGCACAGGACCTGCTGCGCACCCCGACCCGCCCGCGCATCCTCGTCGCCGGTCTGGCGCTGACCGCGATCGCCACCAACTTCGTCTGGTTCCTGCCGCTCTACACGGCCCACCCGATCCCGACGGCGGCCTGGCGGGCACGGATCTGGTTCGACGGCTGGCTCTGAAGCTCCCCGGCGGCGCGCAGCGGCCTCACCGCGGCTCCCGCTCCTGTGCCGTGCCCGTCCGCCAGGGAGTGTCCTGCCGCTGCGCCTCGTGCCACAGCCGCGCGGTGATCTCGCCCGCCGTCCCCGGCCGGGCCTTGGCGAAGGCGGTGCCCGCCCACAGGTGCATCTGCTGGGTGTCGGCGCGGGCGGTGGCCGCGGCGCGCAGCGGGGCGGTCAGGTGGTGCACCTCGGGGTAGGCGTGGGGGGCGTGCCCGGCGTGCTCGTCGATGAAGGCGTTGCGCAGGCCGCGGGCGACCCGGCCGGTGAAGGCACGGGTGCCGACGGTCTCGGTGAAGGCCGGGTCGGCCAGTGCCGCGCGGTGCGGTGCGGAGGTGCCGGCCTCCTCGGCGAGCAGGTAGGCGGTGCCGAGTTGGACGGCCCTGGCCCCGGCCCGCAGCGCCGCGGCGATCGCGGCGCCGTCGCCGAGCCCGCCGGCCGCGATCAGCGGCAGGTCGACGGCGGCGCGGACCAGGGCGAGCAGCTCCAGCAGGGGTTCACCGCCCGGTTCGGGGCCGGCCTGGTGGGTGCCCCGGTGACCGCCCGCCTCCGGGCCCTGGACGCAGAGCGCGTCCACTCCCAGCGCCACCGCCGCGCGGGCCTCGGCCACGCTGGTCACGGTGGCCACCTGGGCGGTGCCGGCCGCCCGCAGTGCGTCGGCCTCCTGACGGGTCGGCAGGCCGAAGGTGTAGGAGACCACGGGCACCGGATCGGCGAGCAGTGCGGCGATCTTGGCGTTCCAGTCCTCGTCGTCCGGGGCGATCCGCTCCGGCAGGGCGACGCCCCGGCGCTCCGCCTCGGGGAGCAGCTCCGCCCGGTAGGCGGGAACGCCGGCCAGCGCGGCGGGGTCGGTGGCGGCGGGGACGAAGAGGTTGACGCCGAACGGACGGTCCGTCAGTTCGCGTGTCCGGGCGATCTGCTCGCTCATCGCGTCGGCTCGTCTGTATCCGGCGGCGAGGTAGCCGAGGCCGCCCGCCTCACTGACGGCCGCGACCAGCGCGGGAGTTGAGGCGCCACCGGCCATGGGGGCGGCGATGATCGGCAGGGTCGGCTCGGGAAGAGTGGACACGCGCCCCACTGTACGACGCTGCGGGTGGGACGGGCGGGCCGGGCCGCGCGTGATCGCGGGCCAGGTGACCGTCGGGTGTGCGGGCCACGGGTCAGCCGGGCAGCCCGTGCGCCGCCGTCCGGATGGCCGTGAGCCGCTCGGGCGGGCAGCCGGCCCCGCAGGCCAGGCGCACCGCGGCATCGGCCACCGCGACGCAGACCGTCTCCGTCGCGTGCTCGGCGCACTGTCGCGAGACGGCCACGGTGCCCTCCACCAGGCCGAGCACCAGCTCGGCCCGCAGGGTCAGCTCCGACGCGGGCAGACCGTCCAGCCCGGCCAGCAGGGTGCGGTAGGCAGCGCCGAGTTCGCAGCGGAGCCGGCGGAAGTCGGCGAACCGCTCGCCTCGCACCTCGGGCAGCAGGTAGAGCGCGCCCAGGTTGGAGAAGCCGCCGAGCAGCAGAGCGGTGTCGAAGTGGACCATCGACCAGAGCCGGGCACCAGGCACCGGTTCGGCGGTCTCCAGCAGGCGGTTGGCGTGGGCGAGGGCGGGGGTGACGGTGCCTTCGAGCAGGGTGGCGAGGATGGCGTCCTTGCTCGCGAAGTGGTGGTACAGGGTGGACTGGCGCAGTCCGGCGCGTTCGGCGACCGCACGGGTGGTGGTGGCCGCGTAGCCGTCCCGGGTGAACAACTCGGCGGCGGCCGCGAGGACCTGGGCGCGGCCGGCGGTACCGCGCGCGACCGCGGCGGTGGGGCTGGAGTTGGAGGCAGCGGCGGCGGGGGACGGTGAGGCGGGGGGCATGGCGCGATCCTCCCACAGCCGGGTTGCATCAGATTCTCCTGATGCAGGCCGTTTCGTCAGCGGATCGTCCGCTTTGCCACCCCGGAAGCCGTAAAATCTTTTGCCTTGTCATGTCCGAGGTATGGACGCTCCCAGGGCCGGGCTGCTTGGGTAGGGCGTGTCACCCCCATGCGCCCCGCGCTTCCTCGGTGCCCATCGCCATCGGCAGGCCGTGCCGCCGTATGACTGGTACCCGCGTACAGCAGGGCTGAGCCCCGCGACGCCCCCGGTTCCCGGGCGGCCCGGCCTTGACGTGCGGTCAGGCCGAGCCGCCCGGCCACAACCGGTCTCCGGGTGCCCTCGGAGACCTCCAGCGGCTCCGGACGCCCTCCGTTCAGCCGGCGCGGTGTCAGCCGGCGCGGATCAGGCCGCTGCTCAGCCCGGCGGCGATCGCGGCGGTGCGGCTGTCCACGCCGAGCTTCTCGTAGATGTGCACCAGGTGGGTCTTGACGGTGGCCTCGCTGATGAAGAGGCGCTTGGAGATCTGACGGTTCGCCAGCCCCGATGCGAGCAGTTGGAGGATCTCGGACTCGCGGGGCGACAGCGTGGGCCGGCCGGCCCGTACCCGCCCGAGCAGGCGCGCCGCCACCGGCGGTGCCAGCACCGTCTCGCCCCGGGCGGCGGCCTGGACCGCGGCGACCAGCTCCGGTGGCGGGGCGTCCTTGAGCAGGTACCCGGTCGCACCGGCCTCAACGGCGGCCAGGATGTCGGCGTCGGTGCTGTAGGTGGTCAGGATGAGCACCGCGGGCGGGTCGGGCAGGGCGGTGATCCGCCGCGTGGCCTCCACGCCGTGCATGCCGGAGCCCATCTGCAGGTCCATCAGGACCACGTCGGGCCGCCGGGGCAGGGCGTCGAGCAGGCGCAGCGCCTCCGCTCCGTCGCCGGCCTCGCCGACGGCCTCCAGCTCGGGCAGCTCGTCGACCATGGCGCGCAGGCCCCGCCGCACCACCGGGTGGTCATCGACCAGCAGCACCTGGATCATCGCGGGGCCGCCAGACTCTCGCCCGAGCTCGCGGCCCGGGGACCGAGCAGGCGCGCGGCCAAGGCGTCGAGCCCCTCGTGGCCGTCCTGCGCGCTCAACCCGTCGAACGACAGGGGCCGCACCGGGCCGGACGGCTCGTCCGAGCCGTCCGGCCCGGGTGGGCCGCCCAGCGTGCCCGGCTCGTCCGGCTCAGGCTCGTCCAGCCCATCCGGCCCGTCCGGCTCGTCCAGCCCGATCGGGCCCGTGAGAGCGACGAGCCGCAGGGAGGCCGCGACCACCGTGCCCTCGCCCGGGGCCGACTCGACGGTGAGACTGCCGCCGAGCGCCGCGATCCGCTCGTGCATCCCGTGCAGGCCGAAGCCGCTCCCGACCGCCGGGTCGGCCACCGCTCGGGGGTCGAAGCCCACCCCGTCGTCGAACACGTCGAGCGTCACCTCGTCGTCCAGGTAGCTGAGGGTCACCGCGATCCGCTCGGCCGCCGCATGCCGCTCGGCGTTGGCCAGCGCCTCCTGGGTCAGCCGGAGCAGGGCCACCTCGGCCTCCACCGGGAGCGGGTACGGTTCGCCGTCCAGGTGGAAGACCGCCCCGCGCCCGGCCGCCAGCCGGCGCAGCGCCTCGGCCAGCGTGGCGTCGTCCAGCGCGGGCGGGGTGAGCGCCTGCACGAAGCGGCGGGCCTCGGCCAGGTTCTCGGCGGCGGTGCGGCCCACTTCGCGGATCCAGTCGGCGGCGGCCTGCGGGTCGGCGGGCAGGGCCGCCTCGGCGGAGCGGGCCAGCATGACGATGCTGGAGAGCCCCTGGGCGAGCGTGTCGTGGATCTCCCGGGCCAGGCGCTGACGCTCCGCCAGCCGCCCCGCCTCGCGCTGGCTGGCGACCAGCTTGCCCTCGGTGCGTACCAGGTCCTCGATCAGGTGCTGCCGCTGGCGGTTCTCCCGGTAGAGGGCCGCGTAGCCGTAGGCGGTGAGCAGCGCGACCGCGGCCCCGGCCAGCGGGCCGAGCACCTTCGCCGTGCTCAGCCCGCCCGCCGTGCCGGCCTGGGCCGCTACCACCAGGCCGGTCAGGCCCAGCACGGCGGGCACTGCCCAGCGCACCGGGAGCAGGTGCAGGCAGATGAAGTAGAGCGGGAAGGCGAGGTAGCAGAACTCCGGGTGGCCGAGCGTGAGCGCCGCCCAGAGGAGCACCACCACGCCGAGCCAGGCACCGGCCCAGCGCCGGTCGAACCGGATCCGCCGCACCAGCCCGCCGACGGCGTAGGCGGCGCCGAGCGCCAGCGCCGCGGCCAGCCCGGCCGCCCCGAGCTGGCCGTCCAGCAGACCGCGCAGCACCAGCACCGCCAGGAGGGTGAAGAACAGCCCGTGCAGGGCGAGGTTCATCACCCGCAGGGCGGGGGTGCTCACAGAATGTCCGGCGAGGGCGAGGGCAGGGACGGGGGCAGGGGTGGGACGACCGGGGTGATCGGCCCGGTCGGCACGGTTGAGGCGGCTCACGCCTTCCGAGGGTACGGGCCGGGCACGGCATCGCCGCACCTCTCGGCATCAACCGTTCGATGGATTCCGGGCTCCACCAGACGAGCGGCTTGCGAGCCGCTCCTCTCGGCGATGGCAGGCAGCCCGCCGGCCGACAGAGTGGAGCCACAACCTCTCCCCCAACCACGACACGACCACGACCATCCGCCCGCCCGCCCTCGACCAAGTAGGTTCCCGTGTTCGTCGCTCTGCGTGACCTCCGCTTCGCCAGGGGCCGCTTCGCCCTGATGGGCGCGGTGGTCACCTTGATCAGCACCCTGGTGGTCTTCCTCTACGGGCTGACCGGCGGGCTGGCCTCGGCGGCCTCCTCCACCATCGCCGGGCTGCCGGCCGACCGGATCGTCTTCGGCGCGCCCGCCGGCGCCGCGCCGACCGTCTCCTTCAGCTCCAGCTCCATCTCGTCCGAGCAGCAGGCGGGGTGGACGAGTGCGCCCGGGATCTCTTCGGTCGAGCCCCTCGGGGTCTCGATGACCAGGCTGACCGCCGGCGGGGGCGCCACCTCGGTCAGCGTGCTGGGCGCCGGCGGCCCGCTGCTGCCGCCGCTGCGCTCGGGAGCCGCCCCGGGCGACGGTCAGGTCGCGGTGGGCGCCGACACCGCCGCCGACAGCCACCTGGCGGTCGGCCAGCAGGTCCGGCTGGGGCCCCGGACGCTGACCGTCAGCGCGATCACGGACCAGCGCTCCTATGCACACGCCCCCACCGTCTGGACCACGCTGCCCACCTGGCAGGCGCTCAGCGGCCAGACCCGCCCGACCGCCCTGGCGATCACCGCGGGCCGCGCCGCCGACCTCGGCTCCCTCGATCGATCCCAGAACACGAAGGCCGCCACGCTGGACGGCGCCCTGGCCGGCATCGACGGCTACGCGGCCGAGCAAGGCAGCCTGCAACTGATCCAGGCCTTCCTCTTCGCGGTCAGTGCGCTGGTGGTCGGCGCCTTCTTCACCGTCTGGACGATCCAGCGCAAACCCGATATCGCCGTCCTCAAGGCGGTCGGCGCGAGCAGCGCCTACCTGGTGCGGGACGCACTCGCCCAGGCCACCGCGGTGCTGCTGGCCGGCGCCCTGCTCGGCGGGGCGGCGGGTGCGGCCGGCGGGGCGATCGCCGCCACCGACGTCCCCTTCGACCTGAGCGCGACCAGCGTGGCCGTACCGGTGGCCGCCATGGTGCTGCTCGGCCTGCTCGGCGCCGTGCTGGCCGTGCGCCGGATCACCGCCGTCGACCCGATCACCGCCCTGGGAGCCGCCCGATGACCAGTACCCTGACCACGCCGCGCACCCGCACAGGCCTGGCGCTGCGTGAGGTGACCCTCACCTACCCCGACGGCGAGCAGCGGCTCACCGCGCTGGACGAGGTCAACCTGGAGGTCGCGCCCGGCGAGTTCACGGCGGTGGTGGGGCCCTCGGGTTCCGGCAAGTCCAGCCTGCTGGCCGTGGCCGCGACCCTGCTGCGGCCCGACCGCGGCCAGGTGCTGATAGACGGTCAGGACGCGGGCGCGCTGTCCGCCAAGGCCCGCACCGCGCTGCGTCGCGAGCGGTTGGGCATCGTCTTCCAGCAGTCCAATCTGCTCGCCTCGCTCACCGCAGTGGAGCAGTTGCTGGTCCTGGCGGACCTGCGGGGCGAGCGTCCCGGCCGGGTCCGCTCCCGGGCCGAGCAGTTGCTCGCCTCGGTCGGGCTGGACGAGGCCAAGCAGCGCCGCCGCCCCCACCAGCTCTCGGGTGGTGAACGCCAGCGGGTCAACATCGCCCGGGCACTCTTCGGCCGGCCCTCGGTGCTGCTGGTCGACGAGCCCACGTCCGCGCTGGATCACGAGCGCGGGGCCCAGATCGTGCGGCTGCTGGCCGAGGCCACCCGCGAGCACGGCACGGCCACGGTGATGGTCACCCACGACCGGGCGCTCCTGAGGGAGGTGGACCGGGTGCTGGAAATGGCGGACGGACGTCTGCGCGGGTGACGGTCGACCGCGAGCGCTACCGCGTCCCCAGGCGCAGGGCCGGCTTCTCCGCCGCGGCCTCCTCGCGGCCGGCCGCCCACAGGGAGCGGACGTGGCTGAGGTGGCGGGCCATGCAGGCCTCGGCGGCCTCGGCGTCGCCGGAGATCATCAGGTCCAGCAGTTCCAGGTGCTCCTCGGCGGAGGAGACCAGCTCGCCGCGCTGGTCGAGGCGGGTCAGGCCGTAGAGGCGGGAGCGCTTGCGCAGGTCACCGACCACCTCGACCAGGCGGGCGTTGCCGGCCAGGCCCAGCAGGGTCAGGTGGAACTGGCGGTCGGCCTCCAGGTACCCGATCAGGTCGTGCTGGCGGGCGGCGGCCACGATCTCCTCGGCGACCGGCCGCAGCGCCTCCAACTGCTCGGCCGTGGCGCCGCGGGCGACCCGACCGACCGTCGGGACCTCGATCAGCTCACGGATCTCGGTGAAGTCGTCCAGGTCCCGCTCGGTCATCTCGGTGACCCGGAAACCCTTGTTGCGCACGGCCTCGACCAGGCCCTCACGGGCCAGGTCAAGCATCGCCTCGCGGACCGGGGTGGCCGAGACGCCGAAGTCGGCGGCCAGCGCGGGCGCGGAGTAGACCACACCCGGGCGCAGCTCACCGGAGATCAGCGCGGCCCGCAGGGCGTGGGCGACCTGGTCGCGCAGACGCTCCTGAACGGAGATGAGGGGGCGGGGCTTTGACTCGGTCACTGCGGTCCTCCGGAGAGTGCGGAGCCCCCAGCGTACAATGTCACGTTTCGACTGGTCAGCACGGCTGAGCGACGGATCGGCGCCGAATCGCCCGGCCGGCGAACCGCGAACACCCCACAGACGGTCCACGGATGCTCCACGGATGGTCCGCGCATGCCGCACGGATGACCCACGGGTGATCCACGGACGGCCCCCGGACCGCCCGGCCGGCCACCTTGCGGGCACGCCCGCCGTCCGGCACGCCCCCGCAATCCCTTTGACGCCGGGTCAGCCGTCAACGTCGGCGACGGTGAAGTTCCGCGGCGAGGGCGAGGTCCTGCCAGGCCATGCCGACGCTCTTGAAGAAGCGCGGCCGGTCCGTCGGGACGGCGGCCCTCCCGTTCACCAGCTCGGTGAGGTTGGCCCACGCCTTCGGCGCCTCGGGCCCGGCCCCGCCGTCCGCGAGCAGCAGGTCCCCCGCCTCCAGCCGGGCCGCCGCCCGGGCCTCCACGTAGCAGGCGGCCCGGGCCACCAGGACGCCGTCCACCTCCCGCGCCCGCGGGCTGTGCGAGCCGACCGCCGCCACCACCGCGTGCTCGCGGACGAGCGCGCCGTCGAAGAGCGGCGTGGTCGCGGTGGTGCAGCAGACCACCAGGTCGGCCCCGGCGACCGCGTCCGGCTCCCCCGCCAGCGCCGAAAGCCCCAGCTCTTGGGCGTACCGGACCAGCCCCGCAGCCGGTTCGGCCCGGCGCGCCACCACCGTGACCCGTCCCAGCGGCCGGACGGCGCACAGCGCATCGAGGTGCCCGTAGGCCTGCGGCCCGGCGCCGAAGAGCACCAGGTGCTCGGCATCGGCAGCGGCCAGCCGGTCCACGGCGACAGCGGTCACGGCAGGCGTGCGCAGCGCCGTGAGTGCCGCACCGTCCAACAGCGCGAGCGGCAGCAGGGTGGCGCCGTCCAGCAGCAGATAGCTGCCGGTGATCCTGGGCAGGCCGAGCGCCGGGTTGGCCGGGGCCACGCCCGCGATCTTGACACCCGCGTACCCGTCGGCGGCGGCCGGCATCAGCAGCAGCTCGCCGCTCGGTACGGCCACGTTGCTGCGGCCCGGGCAGGCCTCCACATCGAGTCCGGCCCGCAGCACCTCGGCGATCGCGTCGATGGCCTGACGCATCGTCAGATCGACCGCCAGCTCGGTGATCACAGCAGGAATCCGGTGCCGAGCAGGTCGGCCGGGTCCAGCACGAACGTGTGCTCGCCGGTGCGATGGGCCTGCCCGGTGACCTCGGTCAGCACACCGCCCGGCCCGTGGCCGAGGACCCGGCCGGTGAAGACGGTGCCGATCACCGACTCGTGGCGCAACTCCTGTCCGGGGCCCAGCCGCCCGTCGGCCGCGAGCAGGGCCAGCCGCGCCGAGGTGCCGGAGCCGCAGGGCGAGCGGTCGATCTGACCGTCCGTGAAGACGGTGACGCTGCGCTGGTTCGGGCCGGCCTCGGTGTCGGGCAGCTCCTCATGGAAGATCACCCCGTACAGGTCGTACGTGTCGAGCAGCGCGGCCCGGATCTCCCGCCCGAGCGGGACCAGCGCCGCCAGCGCGCCCGGGGCCACCCGCGCACCGGAGCCCGCCGCCGCGAACGGCCCGCCGCCCGGCACCGCCAACGAGGCGTAGCGGGCCCCGGAGTCGGCCACGTCGACCTCCAGTGTCCCCACCGAGGTCGCCACCGGCAGCTTGCGGGCCAGGACCCGGGTCGGGACGTTGCGGAAGGTCACCGCCGTGGTGCGCCCGGCACTGCGGTGCACCAGCGCGGCGACCCGTCCGGACGGGACGTCGATCCAGACCCGGGCGGTGCCGTCGTCCGGCGCGGCGACCAGCCCGCTGTCCACGGCCCAGGCACCCAGCGCCATGGTGCCGTGACCGCAGGCGGTGGAGTAGCCGTCCTTGTGGAAGAAGAGCACGCCCAGCTGCGCCTCGTCGTCGTCCGGCGGCACCAGGAACCCGCCGTACATCCCCGCGTGTCCGCGCGGTTCCCGGGTCAGCAGCTGCCGCACGGTCTCCAGCGGGCCGGGCCGCGGCACCCGCGCGCCACCGACACCGACAACCGAACCGGCGGCCGGCCGCAGCGCGATGGCCCGGCGCTCGGCCACGCTCCCGCCCGGAACGGGCGGCAGACCGGCGGTGACGATCCGGAACGGCTCACCGGCGGTGTGGTAGTCCACCGTCCGGACTTCGAGTCCCGCCGGTGGCAACGGCTCCGACCCGGGCCCGCTCACCGCACCTCCCCCGCCGGCAGCAGCGAGATCGTGCGGCTCGCGGTGTAGAAGTCCAGCGCCGCTGCCCCCTGCTCGCGGGCGCCGTAGGAGGCCTGCTGGGTGCCGCCGAACGGCAGGTGGAAGTCGACCCCGCTGGACGGCGCGTTGATCCGGATCATCCCGGCCGCCAGCCGGTCGGCCGCCGCGAGCGCGACGTCCAGGTCCCGGGTGTGCACCGAGGCCGCCAGGCTGTGCCGGGTGGCGTTGGCCAGCGCGACCGCCTCGTCCAGATCGGCGGCGGCCAGCAGCACCGCGACCGGCCCGAAGAACTCCTCGGTCAGCAGCGGATCCCCGTCCGGCACCTGCTCCAGCAGCGTCGGTTCGACGAACCAGCCCGCCCGCTCGGGCACCCGCCCGCCCGTCAGCAGCTGCGCCCCGCCCGCCACCGCCGAGGAGACCGCGCCGGTCAGCCGCTCCCGCGCCGCCTCGGAGATCACCGGCCCGCACTCCACCTCCGCCAGCGCCTTGACCAGCGCCGCGCGCAGCGGTTCGAGCGCCGCGCCCACCGCGATCACCCGGCTGGTGGCGGTGCACTTCTGGCCCGCGTACCCCGCGATGGCGAAGGCCAGCTGGGCGGCCGCCTGCTCGACGTCGGCCGTCGGCAGCACGATGGCCGCGTTCACCCCGCCCAGCTCGGCCTGCACCGGCACCGAGCGCTCGGTGGCCGCGCGGATCACGGCCTGCCCGGTGCCGGTGGAGCCGGTGAAGGAGATGACGTCCGCCGCGGAGACCAGCGCCGCCCCCTCCGCCGCGCCGCCCGGCACCACGGTCAGCACGTCCGCGGGCAGCGCGAGCAGCTCGGCCAGCCGCAGTGCGCAGGCGCTCGCCTCCGGCGCGGGCTTGAGCACCACGGTGTTGCCGACTGCCAGCGCGGGCGCGGCCTTCCAGAGCGGAATGGCGTACGGGAAGTTCCACGGCGTGATGAGCCCGGCCACGCCGTGCGGGCGACGGCGGGTGAGCAGCAGCCCCGGCCCCGCGGCGGTCTCGTGCACGGCGCCGGAGGGTGCGAAGGGCGCCTGTGCGTAGTAGCGCAGGATGGCGACGGTCCTGGCCACCTCCCCCTGCGCCTCGGCGACCGGCTTGCCCACCTCGCGCACCGCGAGCGCGGTCATCTCCGCGGCGTGTGCCTCGACCGCGTCGGCGGCCCGCCCCAGCGCGGCCGAGCGAGCGGCGGCGCCGAGCGCCAGCCAGCCCGGCTGCGCGGCCCGGGCCCGCTCGACGGCCGCGGTGGTGCCGAAGGCGCCGGGGGCCGGGACCTCGGCGACCAGGTCGGCCGGGTCGGCGGGGTTGTAGGAGCTGACAGTGGCGCTCACAGCAGGAAGCCTCCGGGGAAGGGGTCACTCGGGTCGAGGAAGTACTGGGCGGTGCCGGTCAGCCAGGCCCGCCCGGTGACGGTCGGGACCACCGCGGGCCGCCCGGCCACCTCGGTCGACTCGACCAGTCGGCCGGTGAACCGGGTGCCGATGAAGGACTCGTTGACGAAGTCCTGACCGATCGCCAGCTCACCGCGCGCGTGCAGCTGGGCCATCCGGGCCGAGGTGCCGGTGCCGCAGGGCGAGCGGTCGAACCAGCCGGGGTGGATCGCCATCGCGTGGCGGGTGTGCTCGGCGGTGGAGCCGGGGGCCAGCAGGTTGACGTGGTGGACGCTGTGGAAGGACGGGTCCTCGGGGTGCACCGGGCGCTCGGCGGAGGCGTTGATCGCCTCCATCAGGGCCAGGCCCGCCGCCAGCAGCTCCTGCTTGCGCGCCCGCTCGAAGGGCAGCCCGAACTCGGCTGCCGGCAGGATCGCGTAGAAGTTGCCCCCGTACGCCAGGTCGTAGCTGACGGCGCCCCAGCCGGGCACCTCGATCTTCCGGTCCAGCGCGACCGCGAACGAGGCGACGTTGCGGATGGTGACGGCGGTGGCGGCGCCGTCCGTCACCCGCACCTCGGCGGTGACCAGCCCGGCCGGGGTGTCCAGGCGGACGGTGGTGACCGGCTCGACCACCGGCACCATGCCGGTCTCCACCAGCACGGTGGCCACCCCGATGGTGCCGTGCCCGCACATCGGCAGCAGCCCGGAGACCTCGATGAACAGCACGCCGTAGTCGGCGTCCGGCCGGGTCGGCGGCTGCAGGATCGCGCCGCTCATCGAGGCGTGGCCGCGCGGCTCGTACATCAGCAGGGTGCGCAGGTGGTCCAGGTGCTGCTGGAAGTGGACGCGCCGCTCGGCCATGGTGGCACCGGGGATGACGCCGACCCCACCCGTGATCACCCGAGTGGGCATGCCTTCGGTGTGCGAGTCGACGGCGTGGAAGACGTGGCGGGTGCGCATGGGTGACCCTTCGTCAGCTGATATGAGGGGGGGTTGACGGCAGGCCCTAGCTCAGGCCCTCCGCGAGCGCCTTCTCGGTCGCAGCCCGGACGGCGGCCTCGACCTGCGCGGGCAGCGGTCCGCGCGGCGGCCTGGTGGGCCCGCCGGGCAGCCCGGCGATGTCCATCGAGAGCTTGATCGCCTGGACGAACTCGGTCTTGGAGTCCCAGCGCAGCAGCGGGTGCAGCGCCCGGTAGAGCGGCAGCGCGGTGGCCAGGTCGTGGGCGACGGCGGCCCGGTAGAGCGCGACCGAGGCCTCGGGCAGCGCGTTCGGGTAGCCGGCGATCCAGCCCACCGCCCCGGCCAGCGCGAGTTCGAGCAGCACGTCGTCCGCGCCGATCAGCAGGTCCAGCCCCGGCGCCAGCTCGGCGATCTCGTAGGCCCGCCGGACATCGCCGCTGAACTCCTTGACGGCCACGATGCTGCCCTCGCCGTGCAGTTCGGCCAGCAGCTCGGGAGTGAGGTCGACCTTGGTGTCGTACGGGTTGTTGTACGCCACCACCGGCAGGCCGACCTTGGCCACCTCGGCGTAGTGCGCGCGCACGGCGGCGGCGTCGGCCCGGTAGGCGTTGGGCGGCAGCAGCAGCACCGACCCGGCGCCGGCCTCGGCGGCCTGCTCGGTCCAGCGCCGGGACTCCGCGCCGCCGTACGCCGCCACGCCCGGCATCACCCGGGCGCCGTCGCCCGCCGCCTCGACGGCGGTGGTGACGACTCTGGCGCGCTCCTCGGCGGTGAGCGTCTGGTACTCGCCGAGCGAGCCGTTGGGGACCACGCCGTCGCAGCCGGCCGCGATCAGGCGCTGGACGTGCTCGGCGAAGGCGTCGTAGTCGACGGAAAGGTCCGGGCGCAGTGGCAGCGCGGTGGCGACCATGATGCCGCGCCACGGACGGGTGCGATCGTGCTGGGGGTGGGTCACGAGCGACTCCTTGGTGAGGTGTGACATTTTATGAAGGGGGAACGAGATCGTGCAAGGGGGCGCTCCCGGTGTTCGCGTCCCCGGTGGATCAGTCCGACGGCAGCTCCGCCAGGTCACCGAGCCGCACCGGACAGGAGAACGGCCGACGGTCGGCAGCCGGCTCCTCAGCCCCGGCACCAGCACCGGCACCGGCACCGGCACCGGCCAGGCAGGCGACGGCCGGACCGCACATCCGGCCCTGGCACCAGCCCATCCCGGCCCTGGTGAGCAGCTTGACGGTGCGGGCGTCACCGGCGCCCAGCTCCTGGACCGCCTCGGTGATCCGGGCCAGCGGCACCTCCTCGCAGCGGCAGACCTCGGTCTCCGGGGAGAGCCAGCCCGTCCAGCCGGGCCCGGGCCGGTGGACGGCCGCCATCAGCTCGGCGAAGGCGCGCAGTCGCCGGCGCCGGGCCAGCAGCGCGGCGGGCGGCTGCTGGCCGGCGATCGTCGCCGCAGCCAGTTCGCCCTCGGCCAGCGCGAGTTCCGCGCCGCCCACCCCGCAGGTCTCCCCCGCCGCCCAGAGGCCGGGCACGGTGGTGCGCTGGCCGGCGTCGACCCGCAGCGCCAGGGTGCCGTCCGGCACGGTCCTGGTGGCCGCGCCCAGCTCGGTGGCCAGCTCCAGCTGCGGCACCAGACCGTGCCCGACGGCCAGCGCGTCGCAGGCGATCCGCCGCTCGGTGCCGGGCAGCGGACGCCAGGTACGGTCCAGCCTGGCCACCGTGACGGCGCGCACCCGGTCGGTGCCGTGCGCCTCGATCACGGCGTGGGCGGTGCGCGGACGCACGGCGTGCCGGGCCAGCGCGGCACCGTGCACGACGCCCTCGGCCAGCTTGCCGGGGACCGCGGCGAGCGTGCCGGGGCTCCGGGCGTACCCGAGGTAACCGCCCGCCTCCAGCAGCGCGGGCACCTCGGCCCCGGCGGCGGCCAGCGAGGCGGCCACCGCGAGCAGCAGCGGCCCGCTGCCGGCCACCACGATGCGCCGGCCCGGCAGCACCAGGCCGGCCTTGAGCATCGCCTGCGCCCCGCCGGCGGTGACCACCCCGGGCAGCGTCCAGCCGGGGAAGGGCAGCTGGCGCTCGTAGGCTCCGGTGGCCAGCAGCACCGCACGGGCGTCGACCCGGCCGGTGCTCCCGGCCCCGGACTCGACACCGGAACTCGTGTGCAGGCGCCACCCCGTCGACGCCCCGGACACCGGCGGCGCTCCCGGCAGCGGCACTCCTTGCACCAGCACGACGTGGTGCCGCAACCGGACCTCGACCCGCCCGGCTTCGCGGTGCTCCGCCAGCCGCCGGGACAGCGCCGTGAAGGTCGACCAGTGGTGGTGCAGCCGGTCGGGGCGGGCGGCCCGCAGCTCGGCGGCGGGGTGACGGTAGTACTGGCCACCGAGACCGCCGCCCGCGTCCAGCAGCACGCAGCGCAGGCCCCGGTCGGCGGCGGCCACCACCCCGGCGAGCCCCGCGGGGCCGGCGCCGACGACGGCGAGGTCGTAGCCGGCGCCGCCGGCCGCGACACCCGTCGACCCGGACGGCTCAGACGGCTCAGACGGCGAGTTCGGCATGGCCGTGCCCTTCCTGCGTCGTGACGGTGTCGCCGGGCGCGGCCGGGAGCAGACAGGTGCGCTGGTTGGGCCGGCCGTTGACAGTGGCCAGGCAGTCGTAGCAGGCGCCGATCCCGCAGAAGGCCCCGCGCGGCCGGCCGCCCACCCGGGTGGTGCGCCAGGCCACGATGCCCTGCGCCCAGAGTGCGGCGGCGATGCTCTGGCCCGGCAGCGCGGGGATCGTCCGGCCGTCGAACTCGATGGTGTGGGCCGGCCCCGGGGTCGCCGCGACCAGCGCGGCGGGAGTGCGGGGACCAGGGCGGGGACGGCGCATGGGCGGGGTCCGTTCTGCGCAGGGGGCGGACAGGAGCGGCGGACAGGATCAGGGCGGACGGGAACGGGACGGGCAGGGCAGGCGAGCAGGGCAGGGCAGGCGGTCGGCGGTCAGTCGTCGAAGCGCTCGGGCCGGAGCGCCGCAAGGTCGACCCCCGCGCGATCCACCGCCCGCCGCCCGGTCAGCTGGTCGGCGATCAGTAGCCCGGTGGCCGGCGCCAGGCCGATGCCAGCGCCCTCGTGACCGCAGGCGTGGTAGAGGCCGGGCGCCCGGGGGTCCGCGCCGATCGCGGGCAGGTGGTCCGGCAGGTAGGGGCGGAACCCCCGGTAGGCGCGCAGCACCCGCACCCCGGCCAGCACCGGGAAGAGCGCGGTGGCCTGGGCGGCCAGCCGCTGCAGCGCCTCGACGGAGACCGTCCGGTCGAAGCCGACCCGCTCCCGGGTGGCGCCGATCAGGACCGGGCCGCCCGGGGTGCCCTCCACCACGGCGGAGCTCTGCAGCGCGGCCGACCCACTGGCCACGTCCGCCACGTAGTCGGCGGCGTAGACCTTGTGCCGCACCACCCGCGGCAGCGGCTCGGTGACCAGGACGAAGCCGCGCCGGGGCAGCACCGGCAGGCGCACCCCGGCCAGCGCGGCCACCTCCCCGCCCCAGGTGCCCGCCGCATTGACCACCGCGCCCGCCGCCAGCTCGCGCCGGGCGGTGCGCACGCCACGCACACCCGGCGTGCCGGACCGACCGGCCGCCGGGTCGAGCAGCAGGGCCGTCACCCGCTCGCCGGGGTAGAAGACGGCACCGGCCCGGCGTGCCTCGCGCAGCAGGTGCGCCGCGGCCAGGGCGGGCTGCACCTGGGCGTCCTCGGGGTAGTGGAAGCCACCGGCCAGCCCCGGGGCCAGGTGCGGCTCGTGGTCGGCCAGCCGATCGGCGGCGACCTCCTCGGCCCGCACCCCGGCCGCTGCCTGCCTGGCCGCGAAGGCGCGCAGCGCCTGCTGCCCGGCCGGCTCGGCGGCCACCACCAGGCCGCCCTTGGCCTCGTACTCGATCGCTGCGGGCAGCTCCTCGGCCAACTCGCGCCAGAGTCGGGCGGAGAGCCGGGCGAGGTCGAGCTCGGGGCCCGGCGCCTTGTCGGAGAGGAGCAGATTGCCCTCGCCCGCACCGGTGGTCCCGCCCGCGACCGGTCCGCGGTCGACCACGCCGACGGACAGGCCGGCGCGGGCCGCGTAGTACGCGCAGGCGGCGCCGACGATGCCGGCACCGATCACCACGACGTCATGGGATGGTCTCGTGAGCACACCAGTAATATGTCACATTGCCTTCACCGTGCCAAGGTCCTCCGGGGTCCGGACATGCGCATGCCCCGGTCCGCGGCAGCGGTCCGGGGCATGCGGCACAGCGAGGGCCGGGCGTCCGTCAGGTGATGTCGTCGTCCACCTGCTCGCCGCGCGCGGGCGGGACGGAGGCCACCGGCGCAGCCGAGGCGACGGCGGGGGCCGAGGCGGCGACCGACTCCGCGCCCTCGACGCCCTCGACCGACAGGTCCAGGTGCGAGGCCTCCTCGTCCGACAGGGCGGCATCCGGGTTGCGGCGCAGCCGGCGGCGGTCGTTGAGCAGGGCGAAGCCCACCGCCACGAAGTAGAGCACCCAGATCGGCGAGGCCAGCGCCAGCATGCTGACCGGGTCGGCGCTGGGCGTGGCGACGGCGGCGAAGACCGTGATCGCCATGACCATGGCGCGCCACCAGCCGAGCATCCGCTTGCCGGAGAGCACTCCGCCCAGGTTGAGCATCACCAGCAGCAGCGGGAACTCGAAGGCCAAGCCGAAGACCAGCAGCATCCGGGTGGCGATGTTGAGGTAGTCCTCGACCGGCAGGATCTGCTCCGCGCCGATCGGGGTGAACGAGCCCAGCACCTCGATGGTGGTCGGCATCAGCAGGTAGCCGCAGGCGACGCCGCCGAGGAAGAGCGGGGTGCCCAGCCCCAGGAAGGTCAGCGTGTAGCGCTTCTCGTGCCGGTGCAGGCCGGGCGAGATGAAGGCCCAGGCCTGGTAGAGCCAGATCGGGACAGTGGCCACCAGGCCGGCCAGCAGACAGACCTTCAGGGTGAGGTTGAAGGGCTGGGTGACACCGATCACCGCCACCTTGGCGCAGTGCTTGATCCCGGGCAGCGGCTTGCCGTCGGGCCCGCACTCCGGCAGCGGCCGCATCAGGAAGTGCAGCAGCTCGTTCTTGAAGTACGCCGCCACGATCGTGCAGAGCACGATCGCCAGGACCGACTTGACCAGCCGGTTGCGCAGCTCACGCAGGTGGTCGCCCAGGGACATCCGTCCGTCATCGTGCTTGGGCGGCTTGGAAGACTTGCTCAACCCCGGTCCTCAAACTCGTGCGTCATGGCGCGCCGGGCGGCGGCCACTGGGTGGACCGGTCGCCCGCTCAACGCGTGCGGCCGGTTCGCTGCTCGGTGGCCGGCCGCGCGGTGGAGGAATCACCGGGTGCGGCCTTGATGGTCAGTGCCGGGTCGGCCTGCGGCGGCGCGACCGGCGGCTTCGCTTCCTTGTCGAACTCCTCGCGCAGGGCGGCGGTCTCGCTCTTCAGGATCCGCAGTGACCGTCCCAGGGCGCGGGCCAGATCGGGCAGCCGCTTGCCGCCGAAGAAGACCGCCGCCATCAGGATGATCACCAGGAACGCCAGGATCCTGCCCATGGACGACTACCTTCTGACTCGGCGCGGTTGTCCGGGCCCGACTGGACCCCGGCCGCTGCTGGACGGGACGACGCGGCCCGCGGGTACACCCGGCGCCACGGTGAGAGCCTAACCCGCGCGCTGCGGCGGCAGGAGACCCCCGGCTCACCCACGGGTGAAGTTTGGGCGGCCGCGGGGCACCCGCGAGGTGGTCGGCACCGGCCGCGGCCTCAGCGGCGCACGCTCTCGACGCTCTCGCCCAGTTCCTCGGCCGCGCCGGTCAGCGCCTGCGCGGCGCCGTCGACCTGCTTGGCCAGGCTCCGGACATCCAGCCACAGCCGCATCCCGAGCACCCCCAGCACCAGCAGCCCGGCGGTGGCCAGACCCACCGCGCCCATCAGCACCCAGGTCCCGGTCATCCGTCCACCGCCTGGAGCAGGCGGATGGTGGAGACCCCCGCACCGGTCAGCGCCGCCACGATCTTCTCCCCGGCCGGCTTGCGCACCGCAGCCCCGCAGGCGGGGCAGGTGAAGCTGTAGAAGGTGCGCTCCTTGGTCCGCCCGAGCGCCAGGCGGAACTCGGCCGCGGCCAGTTCCACCTTCTCCCGGCACTGCGAGCAGTAGACCTTGAACCGGGTGTCGGCCGTCGTCTCCGCGGCGTCGGCGGTCGCAGCGGTGTCGGCCGTCGCAGCGGTGTCGGCGCTCACGGCTGCTCCGGGTACCCGGCCAGCGCCGCGAGCGCGGCGGCCCTGGCCTGCTCGGCCAGCGGCCCGGGTGCCACGATCCGCCCGTCGCGGCCCAGTCGCAGCGCCAGCGTGCGCAGGCCCGAGGGGTCCGAGCTGCGCAGGGTGATCCGCAGGCCGCCGTCCGGCAGTTCCTCGGCCAGGTCGTGCGTGTAGTACTCGGCCACCCAGCGCCCGCCGGGGCCGACCTCGACCACCACCTCGGGGTCGTCGGCGGCCGGGTTGACCAGGCCCTGGGAGAGGTCGCGCGGCTCCAGCCGGGGCGGATCGGCCGGCTCGTCGAGGATCCTGATCTCGGCGACCCGGTCCAGCCGGAAGAGCCGGCGGTCCTCGGAGGTGCGGCACCAGCCGTCCAGGTAGGTGTGACCCTCCGTCAGCAGCCGGATCGGGTCGACCTCACGCTCGGTCATGCCGCCGCGCCCGTGCGAGTAGTAGCGCAGCCAGATCCGCCGGCCCTCGCTGAGCGCGCGGTCGATGTCGGCGAAGACCTGGCCCTCGGCCTCGAAGGTCACCCCGACCCGGGCGCTGCCCTCGGCGCTCTCCCCCGCCGCGTTCTCGATCTTGGCGACGGCCCGGGTGAGCGCCTGGCGGTCCCGCTCGCGCAGGCCCGGCAGACCGGCCACCGCCCGGGCGGCCACCAGCAGCGCGGTGGCCTCGTCGGCGGCCAGCCGCAGCGGCTGGGCCACGTCGTCGACGTTGTGCCACCAGATCCGCTCACCGTCGGTGTCGATGTCCAGCAGGTCGCCGCCGCGGAAGCTGGTGCCGCACATCGGCAGCACGTTCAGGTCGGCGATCAGCTCGCGCTCGGTGATCCCGAAGGCCCGGGCCACCTCGGCGACCTCCGCACCGGGGCGCTCGCGCAGGTAGGTGACCAGCGAGAGCATCCGCCGGGTCTGGTCGATGGCGTTGCTCACCCTCAGGCTCCTTCGACGGTGTCGACAGCGGAAACGGCGGACGCACCGGCACCGGTGCGACCGGGCGGGGCGAGCGGCGGCAGCCCCGCCACCGCGCGCAGCCGGTCGACGACCTCGGCACGCAACTCCTCGGGCGCCAGCACCACCAGGTCGGGCCCGTACTCGGCCAGGTTGGCACCCAGCCCGTGGCCGTAGGGGATCTCCAACTCGTCCCAGTCGGCGTCCAGCTGACGGGTGGCCAGCGCCTTGGTGCGCAGCGGGAAGCCCGCCCCGCGGCGCAGCCGCACGGTGGCCGAGGCGGTGGCGCCCTCGCCGGCGAAGGTGGCCACGTAGGCACGGACGTCCACGTGCTCGGGCACCGGCGCGGTGAAGGCCGCCGCCCGGGAGCGGACCTTGCCGGTGATCCGGCTGAGCCGGAAGACCCGCACCGCGCCGCGGTCGCGGTCCCAGCCGGCCAGGTACCAGTGGCCGCGCCAGCACTCCAGCGCCCAGGGCTCCACCGAGCGCGGCTCGGTGACGGCGGCGCCGGCCTTGCGGTAGTCGAAGGCGACCGGGCGCCGGTCGCGGGCGGCGAGCAGCAGCGGCTCGAAGGCGGCCTCGCGCGCCGGGATGGTGGGCTCCAGCGCGGTGCGGCCCTCGGCGGCGTCCTCGGTGAACGGCACGCCGGCCGCGCGCAGCTTCTGCAACGCGCCGCTGGCCGCACCGGAGAGCCTGGCCTGCTGCCAGACCCGGGCCGCCAGGCTCAGCGCGGCGGCCTCCTCGGCGTCCAGCGCGATCTCCGGCAGCCGGTTGCGGTCGCGCCGGGCCAGGTAGCCGGCCTCGCCGTCCAGGGTGTTCTCGTCGACGTCGATCACCAGGCCCAGCTCGCGCAGGTCGTCCTTGTCCCGCTCGAACATCCGGTTGAAGGCGTCCTCGCTGCCGGACTGCCAGGCCTCCCGATAGGCCTCGACGGACTCCCGCAGTTCCCGCTTGGAGAGCGGCCTTCTGGTGTTCATCAGGCACAGGGCGAGATTCATCAGCCGCTCTGCCTTGGCGATCGCCATCGCTGACCCTTCCGATATCCGCTGTCGGCCGCGCCGAGCGCGGGGCCAGCCCCGATCTTCCGGGCCCGGCGACCCTGACCGTACCGGGTGCGGGACCTGCGGCGAAAGCCGAGATCGCGCGGCGCGTCAGGAGAAGCGAACGGCGCCGGCCGCGCCTGCTGGTGGCAGGGTGCGGCCGGCGCCGGAACGGGATCAGACCGAGATGAGGTCGACCACGAAGATCAGCGTCGAGTTCGGCGGGATCAGCGGGGTCGGCGACTGCTTCCCGTAGCCCAGGTGGGCCGGGATGGTCAGCTTGCGGCGGCCACCGACCTTCATGCCCTGCACGCCCTGGTCCCAGCCCTTGATGACCCGGCCGCCGCCCAGCGGGAAGCGGAAGGTCGAGTTACGGTTCCAGCTGGCGTCGAACTCCTCGCCGGTCTCGAAGGTGACACCGACGTAGTGCACCTCGACGTTGGCGCCGGCCTTGGCCTCGGCTCCGGTGCCGACCTCGATGTCCTCGATCAGCAGCTCGGCCGGAGCCTCGCCACCCGGGAAGTCGATCTCCGGCTTCGTCTTCTGCGTCACAACTGCCTCTTTTCATCGGCCGCCGTCGGCGGCCCCACGTCACGTCCACACAGCACGGCGGCGGATCCGCCGCACGACGGCTTGGTCACAAGCCACCGTACGGGCATCCGCCGCCCGTGCAGTTCAGGCCCGGCCGCGGGTCACCCCGCGGACCGGAAGCCCCCATCTTGTCATCCGCTCTGGCCGGAACCCTGCCCCGCGTCCAGGATGTCGACCACGAAGACGAGCGAGGCGTTGGCCGGAATGCCGCTGCCGGCCGGCGGCTGGTCCTTGTAGGCCATCGACGCCGGGATCACCAACTCGATCCGGCTGCCGACGTTCTGGCCCACCACGCCCTTGTCCCAGCCCTCGATGACGTTGCCGCCGCCGACCGCGAAGCTGAACGCCTGGCCCTTGTCGAGCGAGGAGTCGAACTTCTTGCCGTCCTTGAGGGTCACGCCGGTGTACTGGACCAGCACCTGGTCGCCGTTGGCGATCTTCGGGCCCTTGCCCTGGATCAGCACGGCGGTCTTGAGGTCGGTCGGGTCGGTCACGTTGGCCGGCGGGGTGATGGTGTCGGCTTTCTTGTCGCCGTTCACCTTCACCTGCGGGAAGTCGGCCGGCGGCGGCGTCATGTCACCGCTGACCCGCGCGTCGGGCGCGTTCACCCGCTGGATGTCGGCCACCAGCACCAGGGTGTCCTTCGGGGCCAGACCCATGCCCTGGTTGCCCTGGTCGCCGAAGGCGGCTGCCGGCGGAGCGACGATCAGCACCCGGCTGCCCGCCTTCTGACCCACCAGGCTGGAGTCCAGGGCCGGGATCACACCGCCGGTGCCGGGCTGCAGCAGCAGCGGCTTGCCCAGGTCGTAGGAGCCCTGCAGGTCCTTGCCGCTCTGCCAGTCCTTCAGGGTGTAGTCGACGGAGACCCAGTCACCCTTGTTGATCTTGGCGCCGTCGCCCTCGGAGATCGGCTTGACCACGAAGGTGCCGTCGGGCGCCTCGGAGGGCACCGTGATGGTCGCCTTCTTGCCGAAGTCGCCGGAGACCGTCGGCAGCACCTTGGCGGTGTCCTTGATCGGCGGCACCGGCGCCTGGCTGGGCGAGGGCGGGGTGCTCGGCGCACTGGTGGCGGAGTCCGCGGCGCTGCTCTTGTCGTTGTGCTGGTTGACGACGTAGATGCCGATGCCGCTGCCGACCAGCAGCACCGCCAGCACCACGCCCAGCACGGCGCCCAGCCGTCCGCCGCCGCCCACGTTCTCGTAGTCGGCCTCGGAGATCTGCTGCTTGCGCACCGTGGAGGCGAAAACCTGCGGCTCCTCCGGCTGGGCACCGGCCGACGGAGCGGCCACGCGCTCGCCGGGCGCCGTCCAGCCGGCCTGCTGCTTGAGCACCGAGGGCGGGATGACGATCGATTCGCCGTCTCCCGACACCGGGCCACCCGGCCGCGACGCCGCCGGGCCGGTGACCGCGCCGCTCACGCCGTCGTCGGTCTCGCTCGGGTCCGGTGGATTCTCAGCCATTTCTCCCCATCCTCGCCATCAGGTCGCTCGCCGCTGTGCGAATCGGCAGCAGTATGTCAGTTCGCCCTGAGCACGGGCACTCATCGAGTGTGCATGACACACCGGAATTTCCCGCCCGCCCGGTGGACCGGCGCCCGCCTGGTCCCGCCGCCGGTCAGACGGCCGCCAGGATGTCGATCACGAAGACCAGCGTGGAGTTGGCCGGAATGCCGTTCTGCGCTTGGTCCTTGTAGCCGAGCGCGGGCGGGATCACCAGCTCCACCCGGCTGCCCACCGGCTTGCCGACCAGCCCCTGGTCCCAGCCCGCGATCACACTGCCGTTGCCGATCTGCAGCGCCTGCGCGCCGCCGTGGCTCCAGGACGAGTCGAACTGCTGGCCGTTGCTCCACAGCACCCCGGTGTACTGCACCAGCAGCGTCTGGCCCGACTGCACCGGCTTGCCGTCCCCGGTGATCAGCACCGAGGTCTGCAGCTGGGTCGGGGCCGGCTCGCCGGGCGGGATGGTGATCGTCGGCGCGGCCTTGCCGTTGTCCTTGACCTGCGGCATGTTCGCGGGCGGCGCGGTGGGCGTGCCGGTGACCACCGAGTCCTGCGGCACGGCCTGGGTGATGTCCAGCGCGAAGACCACGGTCTCGTTCTTGCCGACCCCGAGCTGCTGGTTGCCGTTGTCGGCGAAGGCCGTCGCGGGCGGCGCGACCACCAGCACCCGGCTGCCCACCTTCTTGCCCACCACGCTCTGGTCGAAGGCCGGCACCAGCTGGCCCAGCCCCGCCTGGTAGAGCTGCGGCTTGGAACCCGCGTCGTAGGAGCTGGGCACGTCCTTGCCGGTGGTCCAGTCCTTGGCGGTGTAGTTCACCGTCACCCAGTCGCCCTTGTTGACCGTGGCGCCGTCGCCCTCGATCACCGTGCTCACCACGAACTGGCCGCTCGGCTGGCCGCTCGGCAGCGTGATGGTCGCCTTCTTGCCGAACTCCCCGCTCACCATCGGCATCGGCGAGGCCGAGCCCACCGGGGCCGGCACACTCGGCGAGGCGCTGGTCGGAGCCGGGGACGGCCCGCTCTTCGCAGGCGTGCCGCTGCTGCACGCGGCAAGCACCAGCATCGGCAGCAGTACGAGCAACCCGGCTCTGCGGCGCACGGTGGTCCTCACTGTCGGTCACATCATCTACGGATCGGTGGACTCGACCACCCTAGGCCGTGAATCCCCGTCACCGGAGCAAGGCGGGCCGACGACATGCGGCGGGGAGGTGATCAGTCATCCGACCTGATCACCTCCCCGCCGCCGAGCAGCCGTCACATGCCCGCGATCAGCTTCTCCACCCGCTCGTCCACCGAACGGAACGGGTCCTTGCACAGGACCGTGCGCTGCGCCTGGTCGTTCAGCTTCAGGTGCACCCAGTCCACCGTGAAGTCGCGGCGCTGCTCCTGCGCCTTGCGGATGAAGTCGCCGCGCAGCCGGGCCCGGGTGGTCTGCGGCGGCACCGACTTGGCCTCGAAGGTCTTCAGGTCGGTGGTCACCCGCTGCGCCTGGCCCTTGTTCTGCAGCAGGTAGAAGAGCCCGCGCCGACGGTGGATGTCGTGGTAGGCGAGGTCGATCTGGGCGATCCGCGGGTTGGACATGCTCATCTGGTGCTTCTCGCGGTAGCGCTCGATCAGCTGGTACTTCATGATCCAGTCGATCTCGGTGCCGGCCTTGGCCAGGTCCTCGGTGCGCACCGCCTCCAGCGTGCGGCCCCACAGCTCGAGCACCCGGGCCACCGTGCCGGTGTTCAGGCCCTTGCGGTCGGCGAAGTCCAGCGCCTTGGTGTAGTACTCCTCCTGGATCTCCAGGGCGCTCGCCTCCCGCCCGTTGGCCAGGCGCACCTGGTGGCGCCCGGTGAGGTCGTGGCTGACCTCGCGGATCGCCCGGATCGGGTTCTCCAGGGTGAGGTCGCGCATCACCACACCGGCCTCGATCAGGCGCAGCACCAGGTCGGTGGCGCCCACCTTGAGCAGCGTGGTGGTCTCCGACATGTTGGAGTCACCGACGATCACGTGCAGCCGGCGGTACCGCTCGGCGTCCGCGTGCGGCTCGTCACGGGTGTTGATGATCGGGCGCGAGCGGGTGGTGGCCGAGCTGACGCCCTCCCAGATGTGCTCCGCGCGCTGGCTCACGCAGAAGACGGCACCGCGCGGGGTCTGCAGGACCTTGCCGGCACCGCAGATCAGCTGCCGGGTGACCAGGAAGGGGATCAGCACGTCCGCGAGCCGGGAGAACTCCCCGTGGCGGGCCACCAGGTAGTTCTCGTGGCAGCCGTAGGAGTTGCCGGCCGAGTCGGTGTTGTTCTTGAAGAGGTAGACGTCCCCGGCGATGCCCTCCTCGTGCAGCCGCCGTTCGGCGTCCACCAGGAGACCTTCGAGGATCCGCTCGCCCGCCTTGTCGTGGGTCACCAGCTCGGTGACATCATCACACTCCGGGGTGGCGTACTCGGGGTGCGAACCGACGTCAAGATAGAGGCGGGCGCCATTGCGCAGGAAGACATTGCTGCTGCGGCCCCAGGAAACTACGCGGCGGAAGAGGTACCTGGCCACCTCGTCCGGAGACAGACGCCGTTGTCCCCGGAACGTACACGTGACGCCGTACTCGTTCTCCAGCCCGAAAATTCGGCGGTCCATGCCTGGACTTTACGCTTTTGCCGGGGTCCTGAAACCGTTTCGGACACGCCAATCGGATCACGATCCGTGCCGGCGCCGTCACACCCGGGCACGCCGGTGGGGTGCGGCGCCATCGGCTCCGCACCCCACCGCGGGGGCCGCCCTCACTCCTCGGAGGAGGCCTCCGCGGCCGTCTCCCCCTCGGCGCCTTCCGCGCCTTCCGCGCCTTCCGCGCCCTCGGCGCTCGCGTCGCCGCTGAGCAGCCGGCTGAGCTGGGCGCCCAGGACCCGCTTGAACTTGCGCTGCTGGGGCCGGTTGCGGTCCAGCACCGCCACCTCCAGCTGCTCGGCGGTCAGGATGCGCGGCGTGCCGCCGTTGGGGTCACGCGCCAGCGACTCGACGGCCAGCTTGAGCGCCTCGGCCAGCCCCAGGCCCTCCTGGTGACGCTGGCTCAGGTAGGTGCCGATCGAGTCGGCGTTGCCGCCGACCACCACGGTGTTCCGCTCGTCCACCACCGAGCCGTCGGGGGTGAGCCGGTAGATCTGGTCGTCCTCGGCGCCCCGGCCGACCTCGGCGACGATCAGCTCCACCTCGTACGGCTTCTCACCGGTCGAGGAGAAGATGGTGCCCAGCGTCTGGGCGTAGACGTTGGCCAGCCCACGGGCCGTCACATCGGCCCGGTCGTAGGAGTAGCCGCGCAGATCGGCGTAGCGCACGCCGCCGATCCGCAGGTTCTCGAACTCGTTGTAGCGACCGACCGCGGCGAAGGCGATCTTGTCGTAGATCTCGGACACCTTGTGCAGCGCCCGGGAGGTGTTCTCCGCCACGAAGACGATGCCGTCGGCGTAGGTGAGCACGACCACGCTGCGACCGCGCGCGATGCCCTTGCGGGCGTACTCCGCGCGGTCCGCCATGGCCTGCTGCGGCGAGACGTAGAACGGTGTGGACACCGGCTGGTCATCCCCTTCTGGATGGGCCTCTCCCGCCCGACGGCGGGCAAGGAGGGAGGGTGGCGGACTAGAGGAGCGGGGCCTGCGGGCCGTCGGGCTGGCTGCGGCGGTGCTCGGTGACGGAGACCGCGACCGCGGACACCTCGTCCTCGGAGAGCCGGCGCAGTCCGTCCTCGGTGATCAGGGTGACGATCGGGAAGATCCCTCGCGCCAGGTCGGGCCCGCCGGTGGCGGAGTCGTCGTCGGCCGCGTCGTAGAGGGCCTGGACCACCAGGGTGGCGGCCTGGTCCTCGGTCAGCCCGGTGCGGTAGAGCTTCTTCAGCGAGCCACGGGCGAAGACCGAGCCGGAGCCGGTCGCGGCGAAGCCGCGCTCCTCCGAGCGGCCGCCGGTGACGTCGTAGGTGAAGATCCGCCCGCGCCCGAGGTCCAGGTCGTAGCCGGCGAACATCGGCACCACGGCCAGGCCCTGCATCGCCATGCCCAGGTTGCCCCGGATCATGGAGGTCAGCCGGTTGGCCTTGCCCTCCAGCGAGAGCACGGTGCCCTCGATCTTCTCGTAGTGCTCCAGTTCCAGCTGGAACAGCCGGACCATCTCGACCGCGAGGCCCGCGGTGCCGGCGATGCCGACCGCGCTGTACTCGTCGGCCGGGAAGACCTTCTCGATGTCGCGCTGGGCGATCACGTTGCCCATGGTGGCCCGACGGTCACCGGCGATCACCACCCCGCCCTCGAAGACCGCCGAGACGATGGTCGTCCCGTGCGGCGCCTCGATCGTCAGTCCCTCCGGCAGGACCCGCCGTCCGGGCAGCAGCTCGGGCGAGTGGGCCGCCAGGAAGTCCACGAAGGAGGAGGACCCGGGCGTCAGGAAGGCAGCCGGTAGACGCCCGGTGCCACTCATGTTGGCTTCCACACGATTCCTTCCAGGTAGTCAGCGGCCCGGCGAGGGGCGTCGAGCCGGTCCCGCATTGCTGTCCCAGCGCCGCGCCGCGCGCGAAGCAGAGGATGCCACGGACCCTACCCGTTTCGTGGTCGTGATCCACATGCTCGGCGGGCTCGGTCGCAAGAGACCGGCACCCGGCGCCGGCGCGGGCAGAACGGGACGCGCTGCAGGCACGACAGGGCGCCTGCAGCGCGTTCCATCCGATCGGTTCTTTTACGGCATCAGCGCTCACCGATACCCGACCGCATTTCGGCACTGCTCCGCGAAATGCGATTCGGATACGGACTACTCGCCGCCCTTCTGGACAAATCCCCGGACAAAGTCCTCGGCGTTCGACTCGAGTACTTCGTCGATTTCGTCCAGTACGGAATCGACGTCCTCGCCCAGCTTCTCCTGGCGCTCCTTGAGCTCCTCGGACTGCTGCGCCTCCGCGGCCTGCTCCTCGACCTCGTCCGAGGAGCGGTTGGCCCGCTGCTGGCCGCCGCCGGTGTCCTTGGTCGCCATGTCCCTCACCCCGCTCGCATTCGTCTGGCACGTTGGTCCGGGCTTGCTGCTCAGACCCTATACACCGGGTGGCGACTAGCGCTGCCCGTTTGGATCGTGTCCACGGGTGCCGCGGACACGGCCGGATCGCCGTTCGGTCCTGCTCCTTGATGAACGCTCGGACCGCACCTGGATGATTCCCCGCCGGGACTGTTTCACCCCACGTCAGCGATCAGTCACCCACCGGAAAGGAAGCGGACCAGCTCCTCCGCGGTGCGGCAGCGGTCCAGCAGCTCCTTGACGTGGTTGCGGGTGCCGCGCAGCGGCTCCAGGGTGGGCACCCGCTGGAGCGAGTCGCGCCCCGGCAGGTCGAAGATCACGGAGTCCCAGGAGGCCGCGGCGACGTGCTCGGCGTACTGGTCCAGGCAGCGGCCGCGGAAGTAGGCCCGGGTGTCCTCGGGGGGCTGGTGGACGGCGCGCAGCACGTCCTCCTCGGTCAGCAGGCGCTCGAAGCGGCCCCGGGCGACCAGGCGGTTGTAGAGGCCCTTGGCCTCGCGGACGTCGCTGTACTGGAGGTCGACCAGGTGCAGCCGGGGGTTGTCCCAGTCGAGCCCGTCGCGCTGCCGGTAGCCCTCCAGGAGCTCCTTCTTGGCGATCCAGTCGAGCTGCTTCGACAGGCTCATCGGATCGCGTTCCAGCCGGCCCAGCACGTCCTCCCAGCGGGAGAGCACGTCCTTGGTCTGCTCGTCGGCGTCGTGTCCGTAGCGGTCCTCGACGTACTTGCGGGCCAGCTCGTAGTACTCCATCTGCAACTGGACCGCGGTGAGTTTGCGGCCGTTGCGCAGTGTGATGAGGTACTGCAGCGAGGGGTCGTGGGAGACCCGGTGCAGGGTGCGCACCGGCTGGTCGACGGCGAGGTCGACGGCGATGAAGCCGTCCTCGATCATCGACAGCACCAGCGAGGTGGTGCCGAGCTTGAGGTAGGTGGAGATCTCCGAGAGGTTGGCGTCGCCGATGATCACGTGCAGCCGGCGGTACTTCTCGGCGTCCGCGTGCGGTTCGTCGCGGGTGTTGATGATCGGGCGCTTGAGGGTGGTCTCCAGGCCGACCTCGACCTCGAAGTAGTCGGCGCGCTGGCTGATCTGGAAGCCGTTCGCGGAGCCGTCCTGGCCGATGCCGACCCGGCCGGCGCCGGTGACCACCTGGCGGCAGACGAAGAACGGGGTGAGGTGGCGCACGATGTCGGCGAACGGGGTGGCCCGCTGCATCAGGTAGTTCTCGTGGGTGCCGTAGGAGGCGCCCTTGTTGTCCGTGTTGTTCTTGTACAGCAGGATGTTCTGCCCGTTGGGCAGCTCCAGCGCGCGGGCGGCGGCCTCGGCCATGATGCGCTCGCCGGCCTTGTCCCACAGCACGGCGTCGCGCGGGTTGGTGACCTCCGGCGAGCTGTACTCGGGGTGGGCGTGGTCGACGTAGAAGCGGGCCCCGTTGGTCAGGATGATGTTGGCCAGACCGATGTCCTCGTCGGTGAGCTGGCTCGCGTCGGCCACCTCCCGGGCGAGGTCGAATCCCCTCGCGTCCCGCAGCGGGTTCTCCTCCTCGAAGTCCCAGCGGGCGCGGCGCGCCCGGTGCATCGCCGCCGCGTAGGCGTTGACGATCTGGGACGAGGTGAGCATGGCGTTGGCGTTGGGGTGTCCGGGTACGGAGATCCCGTACTCGGTCTCGATGCCCATCACGCGCCTTACGGTCATGCGGCCCTCCTTGCCCGTCGCCCCGCCCCTAGCGGGCGGGACACCGACGTCCCTGCTGTGCACCGCGGCTGACGGTCCGTTGGATCCGTCAGCCGCGGGTCGTGCCTGGCGTTGTCAGAGGTACTGTCCGGTGTTGGCGACGGTGTCGATCGAACGGCCGGACTCGGCGCCCTGCTTGCCGGTGACCAGGGTGCGGATGAACACGATCCGCTCGCCCTTCTTGCCGGAGATCCGGGCCCAGTCGTCCGGGTTGGTGGTGTTCGGGAGGTCCTCGTTCTCCTTGAACTCGTCCACGCAGGCGGCGAGCAGGTGGGAGACGCGCAGGCCGCGCTGGCCGTGGTCGAGGAAGTCCTTGATCGCCATCTTCTTGGCCCGGTCCACGATGTTCTGGATCATGGCGCCGGAGTTGAAGTCCTTGAAGTACAGGACCTCCTTGTCACCGTTGGCGTAGGTGACCTCCAGGAAGCGGTTCTCCTCGGTCTCGCCGTACATCCGCTCGACCACGGACTGGATCATGGCGGCGACGGTGCTGTCCACCGAGCCGTCGTGCTCCTTGAGGTCGTCGGGGTGGAACGGCAGCGAGTTCTTGAGGTACTTGGAGAAGATGTCCTTGGCGGCCTCGGCGTCCGGACGCTCGATCTTGATCTTGACGTCGAGCCGGCCCGGGCGCAGGATCGCCGGGTCGATCATGTCCTCGCGGTTGGAGGCGCCGATCACGATGACGTTCTCCAGGCCCTCCACGCCGTCGATCTCGGCGAGCAGCTGGGGGACGATGGTGTTCTCCACGTCCGAGCTGACGCCGGAGCCACGGGTGCGGAAGAGCGACTCCATCTCGTCGAAGAAGACGATGACGGGTGTGCCCTCGCTGGCCTTCTCCCGAGCCCGCTGGAAGACCAGGCGGATCTGCCGCTCGGTCTCGCCGACGTACTTGTTGAGCAGCTCGGGGCCCTTGATGTTGAGGAAGTAGCTCTTGCCCTGGGGCCGCCCGGTGACCTCGGCCACCTTCTTCGCCAGCGAGTTGGCCACCGCCTTGGCGATCAGCGTCTTGCCGCAGCCGGGCGGGCCGTAGAGCAGCACCCCCTTGGGCGGGCGCAGCTCGTACTCCTTGAAGAGGTCGGCGTGCAGGTAGGGCAGCTCGACCGCGTCGCGGATCTGCTCGATCTGGTTGCTCAGGCCGCCGATCTGCCGGTAGTCGATGTCCGGGACCTCTTCGAGGACCAGCTCCTCGACCTCGGACTTGGGGACCACCTCGTAGACGTAGCCGGAGCGCGGCTCCATCAACAGGGCGTCGCCCGGGCGCAGGGTGATCTCGCGCAGCGGCTCGGCCAGCCGCACCACCCGCTCCTCGTCGGTGTGCCCGACGACCAGCGCGCGTTCGCCGTCCTCCAGCACCTCCTTGAGGGTGACCAGGTCGCCGATCGACTCGAAGGCGAAGGCGTCGACGACGTTGAGCGCCTCGTTGAGCAGGACCTCCTGCCCACGGCGCAGCTCGTCCAGCTCGATGGTGGGGCTGACGTTGACCCGCAGCTTGCGACCGCCGGTGAAGATGTCGGCGGTACCGTCCTCGTTCTGGGCGAGGAAGGTACCGAAGCCGGCCGGCGGCTGAGCGAGCCGGTCGACCTCCTCCTTCAGGGCGACGATCTGGTCGCGGGCTTCGCGCAGCGTGGCGGCGAGCCGCTCGTTCTGCGCGGTCACCCCGGCCAGGTTGGTCTGGAGCTCGACGATCCGGTCTTCGAGAACCCTCGAAGAGCGCGGAGAGTCGGCCAGCTTGCGACGCAGCACGGCGATCTCCTGCTCCAGGTACGAGACCTGTGCGGCCTCGTCGGAACCACGGGCGGGCTTTCCGGCACTGCGGTTGTAGTCGTCTTCGTGGGCTGCCACGGTCCTCACCTCCTCCGGGGAGCGGGATGCTTCCAGACCCTACCTGCACCAGGGGTCGTGTAAACCCCTAGATCAAGAAAGACGGAAGGGGTGTGTCCGATCTTCACCCGTGTGTGCTTCCCCTCTGCCAACCAGATACCCACCGCACCCCTCGGGAAAGCGGCCGGATGTATGGTCGAGCGAGTCAATACCCGATCGTGACCGTTCCTCCTGGACGGATCGTCGGACAGCGGATCAGAACGGCAGGAAGTGGGATGTCAGTGACCAGTGGGACCGGCGCTGCCGAGCAGCTCGAGGTGTGGATCGATCAGGACCTCTGCACCGGTGACGGGATCTGCGTCCAGTACGCACCGGAGGTCTTCGAGCTGGACATCGACGGGCTGGCCTATGTGAAGGGCGAGGACGACGAGTTGCGCCAGCAGCCGGGTCAGAGCGTCCCGGTGCCGCTGACGCTGCTTCAGGACGTGGTCGACTCGGTGCGCGACTGCCCGGGCGACTGCATCCACGTCCGCCGGGCCGCGGACCGCGTCGAGGTCTACGGCCCGGACGCGGAGTGAAGTGAACGGGCCGGCCGGTGGCGGGCCCGCCGGCCGGGCACCGGCCCGCCGGAGCGCACTCGGTCGGGTCGGCGCCGTTCGAACGTGAGGTCGGCGCCGGTGCTCCGGCCCGCAGGGCGTCCCACAGGGCGTCCCGAAGAGTCTTCTGACACCCCGTCAGGCTGCGGCCGACGGGGTGTCGTGCTGGGTCCGCTGGTAGCCGGCGCCCTGCCGGGTCCAGTCGAACTGCACGTTCAGATCCGGGCAGCAGCGCGGTACGTCGTTCGTGGAGTAGCCCTTGGCGAGGGCCGTGACGGCGCCGTCGGAGCGCAGCGCGAGGCGGGTGACGGTGAAGCCCTCCTGCCAGCGCAGCAGGGTGTCGTGCACGACGGGGTGCCCGTCGGGGCCAGCCACGAGGATGAAGACACCGTCGGGGGCGGAGCCGCCGCCGGCCTGGCAGTGCGCGGCGGCCACCGTGACCGGGATGCCGTCGCCGAGGTCGGCGGCGAAGCTGACCGAGACCGCGGTGGGCAGCGGGCCGCAGTCCAACGGGAGCTGGGCCTGCGCGGCGTCCGGCGCCTGGCCGGCCGGCAGGGCGTGCGGCCGACCGCTGGCGCTGCCTGCGGCGCTCCGGGCCGTGGGGGCGACGCCGGGGGCGGCGGCCATCGTGCCGGCCACCAGGGCGGCGCACGCGGCGGCCACCGCGCCCCATCTCCAGGGGCCCGAGCGGGCGGCCGCGCCGGGTTCCGGCCGGCCCGCGGGCGACTGGGTCGTGTGTGCCAGATCGAGCGCCGCGTCCGCTGCGTCCGCCAAGAGGTCCCCTCCACCAACCGGGGTGAACGTGTGTGGGCAGCATCGTCGCACATCACCGGGCCAGGGCCCGCACGGGGGGCTGCCCGGGGCCGCCCGCAAAAACCGGCGGGGCGGCGCTCCCCACACACAGGTGGGCAGCGCCGCCCCGCGGGCGGACGGTGTGTCAGTCCTGGTCGATCACCGGGGTGGCTTCCCGGGCGGCGGCGCGGGCGGCGGCCCGCTCGGCCAGGGTGGGCTCGGGTGCCCCGTTGTCGTAGTCCTCGCCGTAGGCGCCCTTGGCGGGGCGGCGGCGGCGCAGCGGCGGCTCGACGCCGTCGGCGAGCCGACGGGAGGTGAGCAGGAAGCCGGTGTGGCCGATCATCCGGTGGTCCGGGCGGACCGCCAGGCCCTCCACGTGCCAGGTGCGGACCATGGTCTCCCAGGACTGCGGCTCGGTGAAGTTGCCGTGCTCGCGCAGCGCCTCGACGGTGCGCGAGAGCTGCGTGGTGGTGGCCACGTAGCAGCAGATCAGGCCGCCGGGGACGAGCGCCTTGGCGGCGACGTCCAGGCACTCCCAGGGCGCCAGCATGTCCAGGATGATCCGGTCGACCTCGGACTCCACCAGGTTGTCCTGGAGGTCCCCGACCGTGAGCTTCCAGGCCGGGTGCGGGCCGCCGAAGTAGCGCTCGACGTTCTTGCGGGCGATGTCCGCGAAGTCCTCGCGGCGCTCGTAGGAGGCGAGCATGCCGGTGTCGCCGACCGCGCGCAGCAGGTAGGTGCTCAGCGCACCGGAGCCGACACCCGCCTCCACCACCCTGGCGCCGGCGAAGATGTCGGCCATGGCCAGGATCTGCCCCGCGTCCTTCGGGTAGATCACGGCCGCACCACGCGGCATGGACAGGACGTAGTCGGGGAGCAGGGGGCGCAGCGCGAGATAGGGAACGTTCCCCGTGGTGCGCACGACAGTGCCCTCGGGGGCACCGATCAGCTCGTCGTGGGGGAACGCACCCTTGTGGGTGTGGAAGTTCTTCCCGGCTTCGAGCGTGAACGTGTAGTGACGGCCCTTGGGGTCGGTCAGCTGTACCTGGTCCCCGACCGTGAATGGCCCCCGCCTGCGGGTGGCACCGGTCGGTTCGGACATGCGGACAATCCTATCCCGACCCGCGCACCGCTCCGCGCCGCCCGTCGGCGCACCCCGGCGGCCGGCCGGTGGACGGTCAGCGGCCGGTGAGCACCGCGCTCAGGCGCCGCTCGACGTCGGAGACGGCCAGCACCCCGTAGACCGCGCCGTCCGCCTCCACCACCAGGTACTCGCTGGCGGGCACGCTGCGCAGCGCGGTGAGCAGCTCCTCGCCGTCCAGGTCGGCCGAGATCCGCAGGCCGGGTTCCAGCGAGCGGGCCAGCGGCCCCACCGCAACCCAAGGCCTGCGGTGCTCGGGGACCTGGAGCACCGCGGCCTCCTTGACCAGCGCGATCGGGTCGCCGTGCCCGTCGGCCACCACCACGGCCCCGGCCTGCGCCTCGCGGGCCCGGCGCAGCGCCTCGGCGAGCGGGGTGTCGGCGGGCACCGAGACGGCCCGGCGGGTCAGGCCGCGCACCGCCAGGCCCGGCAGCGCCTCCTTGAGCCGGGCGTTGCGCACCGCGCCGCCCGCCCCGTTCCAGATCACCACGGCCAGCACCGCGGCCAGCGCGGAGTCGAGCAGCGACTGGCCACCGCTGCGCTGGCCGTGGTCCTGGGCCGCGGCGATGGCGGGCAGGCCGAACAGCACGGCCAGCGCGAGCACCCGCCCGGCCCAGGCGGCGGCGATGGTGCCGGTCATCGGGCGCCCGGTGATGCCCCAGACCACGGCGCGCAGCATCCGCCCGCCGTCCAGCGGCAGGCCGGGCAGCAGGTTGAAGACGGCGACCACCAGGTTGGCGACCATCAGGCCGGCCAGCAGCACGCCGGGCACGGTCTCCAGCTCGACCAGGTCCAGGAAGAGCCAGCAGATCCCGCCGAGCACCAGCGAGAGCAGTGGACCGACGAAGGCCAGCCAGAACTCGCGGCCCGGGGTCTCGGCCTCCTTCTCGATCTCGGAGACGCCGCCGAAGAACTGCAACTGGATCCGGCGCACGCCGAGCTTGTAGCGCAGCGCCACCACGGTGTGGGCGAGCTCGTGGACCAGGACGGAGGCGTAGAAGGCGATCGCGAAGGAGAGCGCGATCAGGTAGCGGGTGAAGCCGAGGTCCGGCAGCACGTTGCTGAGCTGGTCGCCGAAGAGCCAGGTGATCAGGGCGGCGATCAGGAACCAGGTGGGGGTGACGTAGATCGGCACGCCGAAGGGGCGGCCCACCAGGATGGCGCCGGTCGGCCGGTCCGGCTGCTTGGCCTTCTTCGGCCCGTCCGGGCCGGCCGGCTGCTGTGGCTGCTGGGAGGTCTGCTGCCCCGTGGTGTCGCTCACCGTGACCCCTTCAGGTCGTCGTCCCCGCCGTGCCCCCGGCCACAGCGGACGGGAGGCTGCCCACGCTACGTGATCTCGAACCACGATGGCCTGACTGCCCCCTTGTCATCCTTGTACCCGCTTTCCGGCCTTTCGGTCCGCGGCACCGCGTTCCGGAGCTCCGCCCGCTCGTGGCCCCCGGATGCGGGCCCGACCCCATAGGGTCTTGGGTATGCAGCAGACCGAGACCGCCCGCCCGGCCGTTCCGCCGAGTGGCCTCTCCCCCTCCCGTGCCGGGGATTTCCTGACCTGCCCACTGCTCTACCGGCTGCGGGTGATCGACAAGCTGCCGGAGCCGCCGAGCCCGGCCGCCACCAAGGGCACCCTGGTGCACGCGGTGCTGGAGCGGCTCTTCGACCACCCGGCCGCCGAGCGCACCCCCGAGCGGGCGCTGGCGCTGCTGCGCCCGCAGTGGGAGCGCCTGCTGGGCGAACGGCCCGAGCTGGGCGAGCTGTTCCCGCCGGCGTCCGGCGACGGGACGGTGGACACCGAGGCGGTCGGCGAGCAGCTGGCCCGCTGGCTGGCGGAGGCCGAGAAGTTGCTGGGCCAGTGGTTCCGGCTGGAGGACCCCACCCGGCTGGAGCCGGTGGAGCGCGAGCTCTACGTGGAGACCGTGCTCGACTCCGGGCTGAAGCTGCGCGGCTACATCGACCGGGTCGACGTGGCCCCCACCGGCGAGGTGCGGCTGGTGGACTACAAGACCGGCCGGGCGCCCTCGCGGGACTTCGAGGGCAAGGCGATGTTCCAGATGAAGTTCTACGCCCTGGTGGTGTGGCGCTGGAAGGGCGTGATCCCCAAGCGGCTGCAGCTGGTCTACCTCGGCGGGGGCGGCGACGTGGTCAGCTACGACCCGGACGAGGCGGACCTGCGCTCGGTGGAGCGCAAGCTGCTGGCGCTGTGGGAGACGATCAGCCGGGCGGTGGCCACCGGCGAGTTCCCGGCCACCCGCAACCGGCTCTGCGACTGGTGCGATCATCAGGCCAGCTGCCCGGAGTTCGGCGGGACTCCCCCGCCGTACCCGCTGCCGATCCTGCCGCTGCCCTTGGTGCCCGCGGCCCGAACCGTCGAGGATCCCACGGGGGATGCTCGGATGAGCACGATGAGCAAGGAGTCCTAGGGTGACGATCCGTGTGCTGCTGGTCGACGACCAGCCGCTGCTGCGCACCGGCTTCCGGATGATCCTGGAGGCCGAGGCCGACCTCGTGGTGGTGGGCGAGGCGGGGGACGGCCAGCAGGCGCTGGAACAGGTGCGGGCGCTGCAGCCCGACGTGGTGCTGATGGATATCCGGATGCCCCGGATGGACGGGGTGGAGGCGACCCGCCGGATCGTGGGGCCCGGCCGCGACGGCCCGGTGAAGGTGCTCGTGCTGACCACCTTCGACCTGGACGAGTACGTGGTGGAGGCACTGCGGGCCGGCGCCAGCGGGTTCCTGCTCAAGGACGTGCCCGCCGAGGAACTGGTGCAGGCGATCCGGGTGGTGGCCGACGGCGCCGCGATGCTGGCGCCCTCGATCACCCGCCGCCTGCTGGACATGTACGCCACCCGCCTGCCCTCCGGCGACGAGGCGCCCTCACCGGCACTCACCACGCTGACCGAGCGGGAGATGGAGGTGCTGCGGCTGGTGGCCAAGGGCCTGTCCAACGCGGAGATCGCCGCCGAGCTGTTCGTCAGCGAGACCACGGTCAAGACCCATGTCGGCCATGTGCTGACCAAGTTGGGCCTGCGCGACCGGGTACAGGCCGCGGTCTTCGCCTACGAGAGCGGACTGGTGCGGCCCGGCGCCGCCTGACCGCTGCTCCGGCCCGTACCGGCGGGGCCCTCCGCTCCTGCGGACGGCCCCGCCGATACGTTTCTCCGCGCTGTTGCGCGCCGTTGCGCGCAGGTCAGCTGCGGCCGAGCTCGGCGAACCGGACGATGGAGGTCGAGTCCACCGCGGTCTCCACGCCGGTGATGTTCTGCCGCGAGACGTAGAGCGCCTTGCTCTGCTCCAGCGGCAGCATCGGCACGTCGACGGCCAGCTGGTTCTGGATGCTGGCGAAGGTACCGGCCGCCTGGGCGCGGTCGGCCTGGCGCTGGCTCTGCGGCAGCAGCTGCTGGCTGATCAGCGGGTCGTCGAAGCCGTTGTGGAACGCCCCGCCGTCGACCACCAGCGGCGCCACGAAGTCCTCGGAGTCCGGGTAGTCGGCGCTCCAGGCGGTGGTGTAGGCCTGGTAGCTGCCCTGCTGCCAGCCCTTCTGGTAGGTCGCCCAGTCGGCGACCTGCTGGGTGTTCACCTGGAACAGCCCGCTCGACTCCAACTGCTTCTTCAGCGCGGCCGGTTCGTCACCCGCGGCGCCGGAGCCGGTCCAGCTGAGGGTGAAGCTGACCGGGGTGGGGATCTTCGCGGCGGCCAGGATCACCTTGGCCTTGGCCACGTCGGGCTGGCCGTACTTGTCGAAGAAGGCGGTGGTGTGGCCGGCGATGCCCTGCGGGACGAGCGAGTAGAGCGGCTGGACGGTGTTCGCGAAGACGCCGTTGGCGAGCGCCTCGCGGTCGACCAGCTGGGCGATGGCCTGACGCACCGCCTGCTGCCCCATGGTCTGGTCCTTGGTGTTGAAGACCATGAAGCCGCTGTCGCTGCTGTCCACCGGGGTGACGTTGAGGGTGCCCTTGCCGGCCAGCTGGTCGGCCTGCAGCTGGGCGGCCACCTTCGGGTCGAGGCTGTTGTCGGTCAGGTCGACCGCGCCGCTGTCCAGGGCGCTCTTCAGCTGGCCCGGATCGGTGAAGTAGCGGACGTCGATCTTCGAGGTGGTCGGCTTCTCGTCGCCCTGGTACTTCGTGTTGGCCGACAGGCTGATCTTGCTGGGCGCCTTGCCGCCGCCCGCGCTGGTGGTCTCGTCCACCGAGTCGATCTTGTACGGGCCCGAGCCGACCAGCTGGTTGTTGGGCAACTCCTTGTCGGCCGGGAAGACGCTGTGGTCGACGATCGAGCCGGCGGCGCTGGCCAGCTTGTCGGGCAGCACGGCGTCGGGCTCGGAGAGGTGGAAGACCACGTCGCTGTCGCCCTGCGCCTCGACCGACTTGACGGTGGAGAACAGCACGGCCGGACCGCTCGGGTCGTTGATCTTCTTCATCCGGTCCATCGAGAACACCACGTCCTGCGCGGTGAGCGGGTGGCCGTTGGAGAAGGTCAGGTTCGGGCGCAGCGTGCAGTGGTAGGTCATCGCGTCGGCGCTGAACGAGCAGGACTGCGCCGCGTCCGGCTCCGGTGTGGTGGCGCCGACCGGGAGCCGGAGCAGCCCCTGGAAGGTGTTCTCCAGGATCAGCCAGGAACCGTTGTCGTACGCGCCGGCCGGGTCGAGCACGCTGGTGGTGTTCACGGTGCCCAGGGTGATGGCACTGCTGCCGCCGCCGGCCAGTGACTTGACCGAACCGCAGCCGGCCAGGCTGGTGGCCACCAGGGCCGCGCAGCCCAGGGTCACCAGGCGTCCGGGCGCGCGTCGTATGGCTGAACTCATGCGTTCCTTCTCCGTGCGGGCCGGTCGGGATGGAGCCGGCGGGCAGGCCGAAGGGCAGCCCCGGATCAGGGATCGCCCCACACGCTCTGCCCAAGCGTGTCGGGATAGATCGCAGCAGCCTGCCACACGACCGGCCGGTCGTTTGACCGCAGAGCGCATACGGAGTATGAGAAATCGCTGGGAGTTTCAGCGACTTGTCGCCGATGTCCTGTTTCGACCCGAACCGATCGGCCCAGTGGGATGCGGGCTCAGGGTTGCGAGGTGATCAGCGTCACACGCGGGCGGTGACCGCCGAGCGCAGCAGGGCGAGGTCGAGGTCGGCCAGCGAGCGCAGCACGATGCGACCGGGCGCGGCGGCGATCGGCGCCACCGAGGGCACCGCGATCACCGGGCAGCCGGCCGCCTCGCCGGCCGCCACGCCCAGCGGGGCGTCCTCGATCACCACGCAGCGACCGGGCTCGGCGCCGAAACGGCGCACCGCCGTCAGGTACGGCTCCGGGTCCGGCTTGGTGCGGGCCACCTCGTCGCCCGCCACCGAGAAGGCGAACGGGTGGTCGCCGAGGTTCTTCAGCACCAGGTCGATGATCGGCCGGTGCGAGGCGGAGACCAGTGCCGCCGGGATCCGGTGCTCGACCAGCAGCGCGAGCAGCTCGGCGGCCCCGGGCATCAGCGGCGCCCCGCCGTCCAGCAGCTCGACGAAGCGCCGGTTGATCCCGGCGGCGACCTCGGCCGGGTCCAGTTCGAGCCCGGTGGCCGTGAGCAGGATGTCGATCACCCGGCTCATCGGGCCGCCGACCAGCTGCACCCGGTGGGTGTCGTCCAGCGGGTGGCCGAGGTCCGCGAAGAGCGAAGCCTCGGCCTCCCACCAGAAGTGCTCGGTGTCCACCAGCGTGCCGTCCATGTCCACCAGCACCGCCTGCGGGCCCTTGGCGCCCGGGGCACCGAGGTTCGGGATGCTGGTGTCGACGGTCGTCATGCGGGCACGCCCCTTCGCTGCTGGGCCCCGCCGGTGTCACGGGGTCGTCCAGGATACGCGCACCCTGGCGAACGGCGCGCGACCGGTGGATTACCGCGCGTTGAAGTACGTCGCCTCCGGGTGGTGGATGACGATCGCGTCGGTGGACTGCTCGGGGTGCAGCTGGAACTCCTCGGAGAGCACCACGCCGATCCGCTCCGGCTTCAGCAGCTCGGCGATCTTCGCCCGGTCCTCCAGCTCGGGGCAGGCCCCGTAGCCGAGCGAGAAGCGGGCACCGCGGTACTTGAGCTGGAACATGTCGCGGATGTCCTGCGGGTCCTCGTCGCCGAAGCCCAGCTCGAAGCGGACCCGGGCGTGCCAGAACTCGGCCAGCGCCTCGGCGAGTTGGACGGACAGGCCGTGCAGTTCGAGGTAGTCGCGGTAGGCGTTGGCGGCGAACAGCTCGTTGGCCGCCTCGGAGACCCGGTTGCCCATGGTGACCACCTGCAGGCCCACCACGTCGCGCTCGCCGGACTCCTCGGGGCGGAAGTAGTCCGCCAGGCACAGCCGCCGCCCGCGCCGCTGGCGCGGGAAGGTGAAGCGGGTCCGCTCGGTGCCGTCCTCGTGGTAGACGATCAGGTCGTCGCCCTTGGAGTTGGCGGGGTAGTAGCCGTAGATCACGGCCGGCTCCAGCCAGCCCTCGGTCTGCAGCCGGTCCAGCCACATCCGCAGCCGCGGGCGCCCCTCGGTCTCCACCAGCTCCTCGTAGGAGGGCCCCTCGCCGCTGCGCGCGGCCTTCAGGCCCCACTGGCCCTTGAAGAGCGCGTCCTCGTCCAGCCAGGAGGCGTAGTCGGCGAACGGGATGCCCTTGACGATCCGGTCGCCCCAGAACGGCGGCGTGGGCAGCCGGTTGTCCACCGAGACGTCGGAGCGGACCTGGCCGAGGTTGACCTCCTCCGGCTCCGTCACCTCCACCCGGGCGTGGCGGCGCTGGCGCAGCTCGGGCAGCGCGGCCCCCGGCACCCCGCGCTTGACCGCGATCAGCGCGTCCATCAGCCGCAGGCCCTCGAAGGCGTCCCGGGCGTAGCGGACCTCGCCCTCGTAGATGGCGTGCAGGTCCTGCTCGACGTAGGCGCGGGTGAGCGCGGCCCCGCCCAGGATCACGGGGTACTGGGCGGCCAGCTTGCGCTGGTTGAGCTCCTCCAGGTTCTCCTTCATGATCACGGTGGACTTGACGAGCAGTCCGGACATCCCGATCACATCGGCCTGGTGCTCCTGGGCGGCCTCCAGGATCGCCGAGACCGGCTGCTTGATGCCGAGGTTGACCACGGTGTAGCCGTTGTTGGACAGGATGATGTCCACCAGGTTCTTGCCGATGTCGTGGACGTCGCCCTTGACGGTGGCCAGCACGATGGTGCCCTTGCCCTCGTCGTCGGACTTCTCCATGTGCGGCTCCAGGTGGGCCACCGCGTTCTTCATCACCTCGGCGGACTGCAGCACGAAGGGCAGCTGCATCTGGCCCGAGCCGAACAGCTCACCGACCGTCTTCATGCCGTCCAGCAGCGTCTGGTTGACGATCTCCAGGGCCGGACGCTGGGTCAGCGCCTCGTCCAGGTCGGCCTCCAGGCCCTCGCGCTCGCCGTCGATGATCCGGCGCTTGAGCCGCTCCTCCAGCGGCAGCGCCGCCAGCTCCTCGGCCCGGGAGGCCGCGCTGGAGGCGGAGGAGACGCCCTCGAAGAGCTGGAGCAGCTTCTGCAGCGGGTCGTAGCCGTCACGGCGGCGGTCGTAGACCAGGTCTAGGGCGACCTCGCGCTGCTCCTCGGGGATCCGGGCGATCGGCAGGATCTTGGAGGCGTGCACGATCGCCGAGTCCAGGCCGGCCTGCACGCACTCGTGCAGGAAGACCGAGTTCAGCACCTGGCGGGCCGCGGGCGACAGGCCGAAGGAGATGTTGGACAGGCCGAGCGTGGTCTGCACGCCCGGGTGGCGGCGCTTGAGCTCGCGGATCGCCTCGATGGTCTCGATGCCGTCGCGGCGCGACTCCTCCTGACCGGTGCCGAGGGTGAAGGTCAGGCAGTCGACCAGGATCGAGCCCTCCTCGATCCCGTAGTCGCGGGTCAGCTCCTCGATCAGCCGCTCGGCGATCGCCACCTTGGTCTCGGCGGTGCGCGCCTGCCCCTCCTCGTCGATGGTCAGCGCGATCACGCCGGCACCGTGCTCGCGGGCCAGCGAGGCGATCCGGCCGAAGCGGGAGTCGGGGGCGTTGCCGTCCTCGAAGTTGACCGAGTTGAGCACGGCCCGGCCGCCCAGCTGCTCCAGCCCGGCGCGCAGCACGGCCGGCTCGGTGGAGTCCAGCACGATCGGCAGGGTGGAGGCGGTGGCCAGCCGGCCGGCGATCTCGCGCATGTCGGCCACCCCGTCGCGCCCGACGTAGTCGACGCACAGGTCCAGCAGGTGCGAGCCGTCGCGGATCTGGCCGCGCGCGATCTCCACGCAGGCCTGCCAGTCGCCGGCCAGCATCGAGTCGCGGAACTTCTTGGAGCCGTTGGCGTTGGTGCGCTCGCCGATCGCCAGGTAGGAGGTGTCCTGGCGGAACGGGACGGACTGGTAGAGCGAGGCGGCGGCCGGCTCGGGGCGCGGGTCGCGCCGGACGACCTCCCGGCCGCGCACCCGCTCGACCACCTGGCGCAGGTGCTCGGGGGTGGTGCCGCAGCAGCCGCCGACCAGCGCGAGGCCGTACTCGCGGGTGAAGGTGTCGTGCGCGTCGGCCAGCTCGGCGGGGGTCAGCGGGTAGTGCGCGCCGTCCTTGCCGAGCACCGGCAGGCCCGCGTTCGGCATGCAGGAGAGCCCGATCCGGGCGTTCTTGGCCAGGTAGCGCAGGTGCTCGCTCATCTCGGCCGGGCCGGTGGCGCAGTTCAGGCCGATGTAGTCGATGCCCAGCGGCTCCAGCGCGGTCAGCGCGGCGCCGATCTCGGAGCCGAGCAGCATGGTGCCGGTGGTCTCCACCGTCACCGAGCAGATCACCGGCACGTCCAGGCCGGCCTCGGCGAGCGCCGCCTTGCAGCCCAGGATGGCCGCCTTGGTCTGCAGCAGGTCCTGGCTGGTCTCCACCAGCAGCGCGTCCGCACCGCCGGCCAGCAGGCCGGCCGCGTTCTGCTGGAATCCCTCGCGGACCAGCTCGAAGGTGGTGTGCCCCAGGGTCGGCAGCTTGGTGCCGGGGCCGATCGAGCCGAGCACCCAGCGCGGGTGGTCCTCGGTGCTGAAGGAGTCCGCCACCTCGCGCGCGATCCGGGCACCGGCCTCGGCCAGCTCGAAGATCCGCTCGGGGATGTCGTACTCCCCCAGCGCCGCGTAGTTGGTGCCGAAGGTGTTCGTCTCCACGCAGTCCACGCCGACCGAGAAGTACGCCTCGTGCACCCCGCGCACGATGTCGGGCCGGGTGACGTTCAGGATCTCGTTGCAGCCCTCCAGGTCCTGGAAATCCGCGAGGGTCGGATTCTGCGCCTGCAGCATCGTGCCCATCGCGCCGTCGGCGACGACGACCCGGCTGGCGAGGGCTTCGCGCAGCGCGGTGGCGCGGGCTTGCTGGGCGGCTGACTGGGCAGCTGAGGGGACACTGGTGGCCATGGGGCTACTCCCTGGGTGCGACGGCTGTCGGCTATGCGGTCCCCTCCGAACGGGGACGCACCCCGTCAGCGTATCCGGCTCGGGCACCGTCCATCGCGGGCATTCCGAATCGTGGGCCATCGGGGTGAGTCCGGGAACCGCGGCGACGGTTCGCGTGAGGACGGCGGACGGGCTGTGGCAGGTCCGCGCCGGCCTGGCCGACAGGGGTCGCCGGGGCGGCCGGAGGCCGGTCGCACGGCTGGTCGCACGGCAGGTCGCACGGCCGAGGGCCGGTCCGGCGGGGTCGGCGCGGCAGCCGGGTAGCGTGGCCGGCATGTCTGCTGATCCTCCGATGGTGATACCGCGTCAGTCCGCTGCGGGCGGACTCGTCTTCGAAGGGCTCACCTACGCGGTGGAGCCCGGGTTCCGGCCGCTGCTGCTCGATCTGCACCTGCCACCGGCCCCGGCCGACGGCGCCGCGGTGCCGCTGGTGGTCTGGGTGCACGGTGGCGGCTTCCACTCCGGCGACCGCCGCCACCCGCCGGAGACGGTGCCGCCCGGGGCGCTGTGGGCGGCGCTGACCGGGGCCGGGATCGCGGTCGCCACGGTCGACTACCGGCTCTCCGGCGAGGCCCGGTTCCCGGCACAACTGGCCGACCTGACAGCGGCGTTGGCTTTCCTGCGGCGCAACGCGGCGACGCTCGGGCTGGACGGCGGGCGGATCGCGCTGTGGGGCGAGTCGGCGGGGGCGGCGCTCGCGGCGCTGGCGGCGTTCGCCGATGCGCGCGGCGCCGGCGAACGCTCGGCCGAGGGGGCGGACGGCGCGAGGGGCGTGGCCGCCCTGGTGCTGTGGTACCCGATCACCGACCTGTCGGTCCGCTCACCCCTGGACCCGGACTCCAGCGAGGGGCGGCTGCTCGGCGGCGCACCGCGCGAGCTGGCCCGACTCGCCGCGCAGGCAAGCCCGGTGGCGCAGGTGCCGGCCGACCCGCCGCCGGCGCTGCTGATCCACGGCCTGGCCGACGTGACGGTGCCGAGCGCGCACAGCGAGCGGCTGCACGAGGAGTTGCTCAAGGCGGGCGGGCGCGCCGAACTGCGCCTGGTGCCGGGTGCGGCGCACATCTTCGCGGGCTGTCCGGACGTACCGGCGCTGGTGACCGCCTCGGTGCGGTTCCTGGCCCGCGAACTGGGGTGCTGACCGCTCCGGGGGACCGAGCGCACCGCGGGTCGAGGGCCGAGCACGCCGGGGCCGAGCACGCCGCCGGGCCCGTCGGCAGTGGCCGTCGGGCCCCGGCGGCGTCCGGGCTCAGCTGAAGTCGAGCTCGCCCGTGCGGGTGCGCTTCAGCTCGAAGAACTTCGGGAAACCGGCCAGCAGGCGGGCGCCGTCGAAGACCTTGACGGCCTCCTCGCCGCGCGGGATCGCGGTCAGCACCGGGCCGAAGAAGGCCACCCCGTCGATGTGGATGGTCGGGGTGCCGACGTCCTCGCCGACCGCGTCCATGCCCTCGTGGTGGCTGCGCTTGAGCGCCTCGTCCCACTCGGTGCTGTTCGCGGCGGCGGCCAGCTCGGCCGGCAGGCCGACCTCGGCCAGCGCCTGCGGGATGACCTCGGAGTAGTCCTTGTTGTCCCCGTTGTGGATCCGGGTGCCCAGCGCGGTGTAGAGGTCGCGCAGCACCTTCGGGCCGTGCTGCTCGGCGGCGGCGATGCAGACCCGGACCGGGCCCCAGCCGCGGCCCAGCAGCTCCTTGTACTGCTCGGACAGGTCCTCGCGGCCGTCGTTCAGCACGGACAGGCTCATCACCCGGAAGTTGAGGTCCAGGTCGCGGTGCTTCTCCACCTCCAGGATCCAGCGGGAGGAGATCCAGGCGAAGGGGCAGATCGGGTCGAAGTAGAAGTCGACCTTGGTCGTCGGGCTCTGGTCGGAAGTCGTCATGGGCCCAACGATAGGACGCTGGTCCGACGTCCGGCACCGGCCGTCGATTTTCGGCCACCGGCCGACGGGCAGCCGCCGCGCACTGCGTTCGGTGGGTGCCCCGGCCTCGGGCCGGACCCGTGACCACGGCGACGGGGCACGGGGAAAACCAGTTGCCACCGAGCGCCCGTGCTGTTCTGCTGACCGCATGGATGCTGCGCACGTGCTGGCCAGATTCGACCGTGAGGCCCGTCAGGAGATGCCGCCGGACGGGCCGGGCGCCGTGGTCGAGCGGGTCGGTGGCGTGGTGCGCCAGGACGGCGGGGAGCACGGCTGGTCCGCCGTCCTCTGGTCGGACCTGGACGAGGCCGGTGCCGACGCGGCGATCGCCGAGCAGGTGGCCTACTTCGGCGCGCTGGGCCGGGAGTTCGAGTGGAAGCACTACAGCCACGACCGCCCCGCCGACCTGGCCGACCGGCTGCGCGCGGCCGGCCTGGTCCCCGAGCCGGCCGAGACGCTGATGGTGGCCGAGGCCGCTGCCCTGACCGGCGAGGTCGAGCTGCCGCAGGGGATCCGGCTGCGCACCGAGACCGACCGGACGGGCATCGACCTGCTGGCCCGGGCCCACGAGCAGGCCTTCGAGAGCGACGGCTCGCACCTCACCCGGCGACTGCTCGACCAACTGGCCGAGGCCCCGCAGACGCTCGCCGTGGTGGTCGCGCTGGCCGGCGACGAGCCGGTCTGCGGCGCCCGGCTGGAGATGCTGCCGGGCAGCTCGTTCGCCGGCCTGTGGGGCGGCGGGACCGCGCCCGAGTGGCGCGGGCGCGGCATCTACCGGGCGCTGGTGGCCCACCGCGCGCGGCTGGCGGTCGAGCGCGGCTACCGCTACCTCCAGGTGGACGCCTCCGACCAGAGCCGCCCGATCCTGGCCCGGCTCGGCTTCACCGCGCTCAGCGTCACCACACCCTTCATCTGTCAGCCGTGAGGCCTCGCCGACAGCCGTGAGCCTCGGACACGCATCGCGGTCGAACCACTACGATGCGTGGCCATGAGCTCTCCGTGCCACCGCACGAGCCGCCGCGGACTGGCTGCTCTCGCCGCACTCCCCCTGCTGTTCCTGGCCGTCGCACCACGCGCCGCGGCCGCGCCCACCGGCTATGTGGCGCTCGGCGACTCCTACGCCGCCGGCGTCGCCGCCGGCTCCTACGACCCGGCCAGCGGCGACTGCCACCGCAGCACCCGGGCGTACCCGGCGCTGTGGGCCGCGGCCCACCCGGGCGGCGCGTTCACCGACCGCGCCTGCAGTTCGGCGACCACCGACGACGTCCGCACCGGCCAGCTCCCCCAACTGCCCGCCGGCACCGGCGAGGTGACGCTGACCGTGGGCGGCAACGACCTCGACTTCAGCGACGCGGTGGTCCACTGCCTGCAGCCGCTGACCACCGAGAGCGCCTGCAACGGCGCACTGGACCACAGCGCGCAGCTGCTGCGCGACACCCTGCCGGGCAAGTACGACCAGCTGCTCGGTGCGATCGCGCAGGCGGCGCCGGGCGCCCGGGTGGTGGTCACCGGCTATCCGCACCTGCTCCAGGCCAAGGCGGCCGGCACCTGCTGGGCGGGCACCGAATCGCGCCGGGCGCGCTTCAACCAGCTGACCGACCGGCTCGACGAGCTGATCCAGCAGCAGGCCGGCGCGCACCACGCGCGGTTCGCCGACCCGCGGGCCGCCTTCGACGGGCACGGCGTGTGCGCGCCGGGCGGCTCCGAGTGGATCACCGGCATCGTGCTGCTGCACCTGTGGGAGTCCTTCCACCCCACCTCCGAGGGCCAGGCGCACGGCTACCTGCCGGCAGTGTCGGACGCCTTGGGCGGCTGACGGCCCGCGCGGCGGGGCCGACCCGGGGCTGCCGCGGGCGGACGGCGCGGGGTGACCCGCGCGCGATAACCAGTGGCACTCGTGGGACGGGCGGCCGAGACTGTCCGCACGCCTGTCCCCACGGCCCCCGCAGGCCGGCGGCCCGTCGGGATCGGCGCGCTTCAAAGCCCGTAGGCTGGGCAGGTAGGGTCCGTGGAACGGAGCGTTCCACGTGAGGAGAGCAGTCGGCAGCCGGTCGTCCGCAACTGCCCGCAGGGTCGCCGTGAACCGGCCCCGGGGCGGCAGAGGCGGTCGCGCCGGCCGGAGGGAGACGCTGGGTGATCGAGCTGGAAGATGTTCCCGAGTTGATCGCCCCGGTCATGGTCTGTGCCTTCGAAGGCTGGAACGACGCGGGCGACGCCGCCTCCACGGCGGTCGGACAACTGGACGAGACCTGGGGCGGCAAGGTGTTCGCCGCCCTGGACGCGGAGGACTACTACGACTTCCAGGTCAACCGGCCCACGGTCTGGTTGGACGGCGGCGTGCGCCGGATCACCTGGCCGACCACCCGGCTCTCGGTGGTCCGGCTGACCGACCCCACCCCGCGGGACCTGGTCCTGGTGCGCGGGATCGAGCCGAGCATGCGCTGGCGCTCGTTCTGCAACGAGTTGCTGGCCTTCGCGCACGAGCTGGGAGTGGAGCTGGTGGTGATCCTCGGCGCCCTGCTCGGGGACACCCCGCACACCCGCCCGGTGCCGGTCAGCGGTGTCACCTCGGACGCGGACCTGGCCCGGCGGCTGGACCTGGAGGAGAGCCGCTACGAGGGGCCGACCGGCATCGTCGGCGTGCTCCAGGAAGCGTGCGCGCACGCGGGCGTGCCCGCGGTGACGCTCTGGGCCGCGGTGCCGCACTACGTGGCGCAGCCGCCGAACCCGAAGGCGACGCTGGCGCTGCTGAACAAGCTGGAGGACCTGCTCGACCTGCGGATCCCGCCGGGTGAACTGCCCGAGGACGCCCGGGCCTGGCAGCTGGGCGTGGACCAACTGGCCGCCGAGGACAGCGAGGTGGCCGAGTACGTGCAGCAGCTGGAGGAGGCGCAGGACACCGCCGAGCTGCCGGAGGCCAGCGGCGAGGCGATCGCGCGGGAGTTCGAGCGCTATCTGCGCCGCCGGGACAACCAGGGCCCGGCGGGCGAGAAGCCGGTGGCCGGGCGGGCGATCGCGGAACGCGGGGCCGACGGCCCCAGCGGCCCGAGCACCGGCGGCACCGAGCCGGACGCGGACGCGGATGAGCAGCACGGCGGCGAGCACCGCGCGGGCGACGGCGAGGCCGGCGACGAGGGGGCCGAGGGCGGCGCGAGCGACGGGCCGGACGGCAGAGGCACCGACGGTGCGGATCCGGACGGCGCCGGCGCGGACGGCGCGGACACCAACGGCGCGGGGGCGGACGGGGCCGACGGCAAGGGCAGCACCCGCTGAGCACGGGTCAGCAGCCGGCTGCTTGCGGTCGATGACCGGCGTCGGGCAGCCGCCGGTCATCGACCGCGACCAGTCCACCCGTCAGGACCGATACCTGTCAAGGGTCTAGACCATTTTCCGCCATGGGCGGCGTGCCGGTCGGCCGGGCCGGGACGGCCGGGACGGCGGGTCGGCCCGGGGGGCGGCGCCGGCGGTGCGGGGCCTGGGCGGCGGGGCGGCGGCTGGTCCGGCGGGGCCTGGCGGAGGGTTCGGGCCCGCCTCGTCCGTCCCACCTGCGGAGTACCGTGGAGGTCCGAACCGGTGCGGGCCGAGGTGATCAGCCATGTTGATCCTGGATGCGATCCTGGGGGCGATCGGCGTACTCGTCGTGCTGGGCGCGGCCTGGGGGGCACTGAGCATCCGGGTGGTGCAGCAGTTCCAGCGCGGTGTGGTGTTCCGCTTCGGCAAGGTCCGCTCCCAGATCCGTGATCCCGGCCTGGTGATGCTGCTGCCGGTGGCCGACCGGATCCGCCGGGTGAATGTCCAGATCGTCACCATGCCGATCCCGGGGCAGGAGGGCATCACCCGCGACAACGTGACGGTCCGGGTGGATGCGGTCGTCTACTTCCGGGTGGTCGACCCGGTGCGCGCCACCGTCAACGTGCAGGACTACCAGTTCGCCATCTCCCAGGTCGCCCAGACCTCGCTGCGTTCGATCATCGGCAAGAGCGAGCTCGACGACCTGCTGGCCAACCGCGAGCCGATCAACCAGGGCCTGGAACTGATGCTGGACAGCCCCGCACTCGGCTGGGGCATCGAGATCGACCGGGTGGAGATCAAGGACGTCGCGCTGCCCGAGTCGATGAAGCGCTCGATGGCCCGGCAGGCCGAGGCCGACCGCGAGCGGCGGGCCCGGATCATCACGGCGGACGGCGAGTTCCAGGCCTCCAAGCAGCTCTCCGAGGCGGCCGCGATCATGAGCGCCACCCCGGCCGCGCTCCAGCTGCGGCTGCTGCAGACCGTGGTGGAGGTGGCCGCCGAGAAGAACTCGACGCTGGTGCTGCCGTTCCCGGTCGAGCTACTGCGGTTCCTGGACAGCTCGACGAAGAACCAGGAGGCCCAGCGCGAGCGGACCGCCGAGCCGGCCACTGCTCCGGCCGCGCCGGATTCCCCCGAGCCTGCGGATCTGCCACCGGTGGAGGTGCCGCCCGCGGCGGCCGTGGAAGTGCCGCCGGTGGAGGTGCCACCGGTGGAGGTGCCCCCCGTGCAGGTGCCGCCCGTGCCATCCGTGCCGCCGGTGCCGGTGGCGTCGGTGGAGGTGCCCGGTCAGGAGGCGCTGGAGTTCGGTGCGCTCACCGTCCCGGGCTCGAACGGCCACCGTCCGGCCCGGGGGCCCGGCGCGCCCAACGGCAGCGGCGCCGCGGGCCCGGACACCGGGCGGTAGGTAGACCACCGCGGTGCCGGGCCGCGGCGCCGAAGGTCAGCGTCACAGCCGGTGGGTCGGGACGGGTGCGTCAGCGCCCTCGCATCAGCGCTCTCGCGTCAGCGCCCTCGTGTCAGAGCGCCACGCCCAGCAGCGCGTCCACCGTGCGCGAGACCAGGCCGGGCGCGCCGGTGTCCTCGCCTCCGGTGGCGGCCTGCTGCTCGGCCCAGCGGTCCACGGCGGCCAGCGCAGCGGGCGCGTCCAGGTCGTCGGCGAGCGCGGCCCGCACCTCGGCGAGCAGCTGCTCGGCCGACGGCCCGTCCGGGCGCGAGACGGCGGCACGCCAGCGGGCGAGGCGCTCCAGCGCCTCGTCCAGCGTGGTCTTGGTCCACTCCCAGTCGGACCGGTAGTGGTGCGCGAGCAGCGCCAGGCGGATCGCGGCCGGGTCCACCCCGTCGCGGCGCAGGGCGGAGACGAAGACCAGGTTGCCGCGCGACTTGGACATCTTGTGGCCGTCCAGGCCGACCATGCCCGCGTGCACGTAGGCCCGCGCGAAGGGGTGGACACCGGTGGCCGCCTGGGCGTGGGCGGCACCCATCTCATGGTGCGGGAAGACGAGGTCACTGCCGCCGCCCTGGATGTCGAAGGACATGTCCAGGTACTCCAGCGCGATCGCCACGCACTCGATGTGCCACCCGGGGCGGCCGTGGCCCAGCTCGGTGTCCCAGGCCGGCTCGCCCTCGCGGGCGGCCAGCCAGAGCAGCGCGTCCAGCGGGTGGCGCTTGCCGGGGCGGTCCGGGTCGCCACCGCGCTCGCCGAAGACCGGCAGCATCTCCTCGCGGCTCAGCCCGGAGACCTCGCCGAACCGGGGGTCGGCCTCGACCGAGAAGTAGATGTCGCCGTCCAGCCGGTAGGCGGCGCCGCTCTCCAGCAGCTTCTGGACCAGCGGCACGATCCACGGGATCGACTCGACCGCGCCGATGTAGTGGGCCGGCGGCAGGATCCGCAGCGCCGTCATGTCCTCGCGGAAGAGGGCCGTCTCGCGCTCGGCGAGCTCGGTCCAGTCCTGGCCGGTGGCGACCGCGCGCTCCAGCAGCGGGTCGTCCACGTCCGTCACGTTCTGGACGTAGTGGACGTCGTGGCCGGCGTCCTTCCAGACCCGCTGGATCAGGTCGAAGGTGTTGTACGTGGCGGCGTGGCCCAGGTGGGTGGCGTCGTACGGGGTGATGCCACAGACGTAGAGGCGGGCGGTCGGGCCGCTCGGCACGACCTCTCGGATCGTGCCCGCGGCGGTGTCGTGGATACGCAGGGGGAGTCCCTGACCAGGCAGGGCGGGAACCTCGGAGGCGGGCCAGGCATGCATGAAAATGACTCTAACCTTGCGATCATTTGAAAGGCTAACCAGTATGCGGAATCGGCTGAAACAAGCGGTCGCTCAGGCGGGCCGGAGCTCGCGCCGCCAGTCGGCGTGCCGGCCGGCAGCCGGTGCTCAGACCGGCGGCCAGGGGATCGAGGGCCACTCCTGCGAGGGCACCGGGTGCCGTCCGGCACGCAGCAGGTCCGCCACCCGCTCACGGGTGGCCGCCAGCTCGACCTGCGTCAGGTGGGGACGCAGCCGCTCCCCCAGGCCGCCCGCCAGCTCGGCCCGCAGGCGGTCCAGCATCTCCACCGCCTCCTCGGTCAGCGGCTGCTCGGCCCACCCCCAGAGCAGCGTGCGCAGCTTGCCGGTCGCCGCGAAGGTGACGCCGTGGTCGATCCCGTAGATCCGGCCGTCGGCGGCCGACAGCAGGTGGCCGCCCTTGCGGTCGGCGTTGTTGAGCACCGCGTCGACCACCGCGAGCCGGCGCAGCCGCTGGTCGTCCAGGTGCACCAGCAGCGCGGTGCGGCCCTCGCCGACCTGGGCCTCGATGATCGGCAGCCAGCCCTGCTCGGGCCCGGCCGGATCCTGCAGGGCCAGCAGCGGGGCCGCCCCGGGGTCGGGCTCGACCCAGATCTGCACCATGCCGGAGCCGTACGGGCCCTCGCGCAGCACGGTCGGCGGGATCGGCGCCCAGCCGGTGGCCGCGGCCAGCTCGTAGGCCGCCACCTCGCGCCCGGCCAGGGTGCCGTCGGGGAAGTCCCACAGCGGGCGCTCGCCGGCCACCGGCTTGTAGACGCACGGAGCCGAGAGGCCGTCGAGGGTGAGGGAGCAGTAGAGCGCCGCGTTGGAGGCGTCGGTGATCCGGCCGTGCACGGTGAGCTCGCCGTCGCGCAGCAGCTCCAGCGCGGCCGGGACGTCGGCGGCCAGGGCGGCGCCGGTGGCGGGGTCGGCCTCCGGTATGTCCGGGCCGTCCTCGGCCGGCGCGCCGTCCGGCCGCGGGCCCTCCTCGGCGGCGGGGGCGGCCTGGTCCGTCGGATCCTGGTCGGTGTTCAGCGCTTGTAACCGTTCTGACGCGGGCACAGGTGGCCCTCCGGGTCCAGCGGCAGGTTGCAGAACGGGCACGGCTTGCGGCCGGCCGCCACCAGGTCGAGCGCCCGCTTGGCGAAGACCCGGGCCATCGCACCGGTCAGCCGCACCCGCAGCATGTCCGGGCCGTTCTCGTCGTCCTCGAAGGCCAGCTCGGCCTCCTCGTCGTCGGCGTCCTCGGGGCCCTCGATCACCGCCTGCGCCTCGACCACCAGGTACCCCTCGGTGCTGTCCCAGGCCAGCGCCATGGTGCCGACCCGGAACTCCTGCTCCAGCGGCAGGTCGAGCGGCGCGGTGTCGACCAGCTCCGTCGGCGCCATGGCCGGAATCGGCGCCTGCCCGCCGCTGCGCCGCAGCGCCTCGTCCAGCACCTCCTCGACCCGCTCGGCGAGCGCCGCGACCTGCGTCTTCTCCAGCAGCACGCTGGTGATCCGGCCGCGCGCGCTGGCCTGCAGGAAGAACGCCCGCGAGCCGGGCTGGCCGACGGTGCCGGCCACGAACCGCTCGGGCTGGTCATAGAAGAAGACCTGTCGGGGCACTCTCTCGCTCCGGGGTGTGTAACGGGTCGGGGGTCAGGAATTCTGGGGCGGGTGGGGACGGGCGCGCCTTTTCACCCTACGGCTTCGGCGCCCCGGTCAGTCGGTGCCGGTGGAGCCGCCGACCACCGCGTCGCCGCTCGCGCCGTCGGCGTTCCCGTCCTTCTTGGCGTGCGGCCTCGGGGCCAGGCCGCGCAGGTTGCCGGTGTCGCCCATGCGCAGCAGGAACGGGCGCAGCGGGGTGTAGCGGATCGCGGTGACCGTGCACGGGTCGACGTTGATCCGCTGGAAGTGGTCCAGGTGCAGACCGAGCGCGTCGGCCACCACCGCCTTGATCACGTCGCCGTGGGTGCAGGCGACCCAGACCGCGTCCGGTCCGTGCTCGGCGGCGATCTTCTCGTCCCACTCGCGGGCCGCGGCCACCGTGCGGTGGCTCAGCGCCCGCAGCGTCTCGCCGCCCGGGAAGGCAGCCGCCGAGGCGTGGTCCTGCACCGTGCGCCAGAGCGGCTCCAGCGCCAGTTCGGCCAGCGGGCGCCCGGTCCACTCGCCGTAGTGGCACTCGCCGAACCGCTCGTCGAGCGTCGGCTCGCCCAGCTCGGGGCGGGCCGCCAGCAGCGGGGCCAGGGTCTGCCGGCAGCGCTCCAGCGGACTGCTCACCGCCGCGGCCAGCGGCACGCCGGCCAGCCGTTCGACCAGTGCGTCGGCCTGCGCCCGGCCGTTCTCGTCCAGGTCCACACCGGGTGTCCAACCGGCGAGGATCCCGGCGGAGTTCGCGGTCGACCTGCCATGGCGTACCAACAGGAGAGTGGGCATGCCCCAAGCCTACGGGTCCGGGCGCGGCGGTCCGTAGGCCGAGGGGTACCCGACGGGGCGCTGCCGGGCGGGAGGAATCAGGCGAGGCCGGCCAGTTCCAGCGCCTCGACGCCGGTGCGCAGCGCCGCGACCCGCTCCTCGAGCGTCCAACCCGCCGGGGACAGGGTGAGGGTGGTGACACCGGCCGCGGCGTAGGCCTGCATCCGGTCCGCGATCCGCTCCTTGGTGCCCAGCAGCGCCGTCGCGTCGATCAGCTCCTGCGGCACGGCCGCCGCGGCACCCGCCTTGTCACCGGTCAGATAGCGCCGCTGGATCTCCTCGGCGGCCTGCTCGAAGCCCATCCGCCGCGCCTGCTGGTTGTAGAAGTTCTTGTCCTTGCTGCCCATGCCGCCGATGTAGAGCGCGGTGTAGTCGCGCTGGGTGTCGGCGGCCGCCGCGATGTCCTCGCCGACCGAGATCGGCACCGTGGGGCAGAGGTCGAAGCCCTCCAGGGTCAGCCCGGCCTTGGCCCGGCCCGCCGCCAACGGGTCGAGCGAGGCCGCGGCGTGCTCGGGCGAGAAGAAGATGCCGAGCCAGCCGTCGGCGATCTCGCCCGTCAGCTCCAGGTTCTTCGGGCCGATCGCCGCGATGTAGAGCGGGATGTGCTCGCGCACCGGCACCACCGTGAGCTTGAGCGCCTTGCCCGGGCCACCGGGCAGCGGCAGCGTCCAGTTGGCGCCCTCGTGGGTGAGCCGCTCGCGCGCCATCGCCTTGCGGATGATCTCGACGTACTCCCGGGTGCGGGCGAGCGGCTTGTCGAACTTGACGCCGTACCAGCCCTCGGAGACCTGCGGCCCCGAGACCCCGAGCCCGAGCCGGAACCGCCCGCCGGACAGGGTGTCCAGGGTCGCGGCCGTCATCGCGGTCATCGCCGGGGTGCGGGCCGGGATCTGGAAGATCGCCGAGCCGACGTCGATCCGCTCGGTCTTCGCCGCGACGTAGGAGAGCACGGTGGCCGCGTCCGAGCCGTACGCCTCGGCGGCCCAGCAGACCGCGTAGCCCAGGCGGTCCGCCTCCTGGGCGACGGCGATGTTGTCGGCGTCCAGACCGAGTCCCCAGTAACCGAGGTTGATGCCAAGTCGCATAGCTGCCACGCCTTTCGGGAGGGGGTTTGGAGCCGAGGGTAGCCGGGTGGGCGAGGGCCTGCTACTGACCGGTAGTAGTGGCGCGGGTCACATCGCGCGCGCCGTGCGCCACCGGCCTGGGCGCACCGTTTCTGCAGGTCCGGGAGCGTTGCCCGGCAGGTCTGCGCGGCGGGCCGCGGGCCGCCCACTACGCTCGGCAGTGCCGGCCTTCCGCCGTCCCTTCCGCCGCCGTCCGCCGTCCTTTCCGCCGCCTTGAGCAGGCGCTTCCAGCGCCGCGGACCGGCGCGCGGCGGCGGCGTTCACACCACGATCGAGGGGGTCACCCTGCCATGGAGCAGCGTCATCTCGGCCGCACCGGTCTGCGCGTCTCGCGGCTGGGCCTGGGCACCATGACCTGGGGCCGGGACACCGACGAGCACGAGGCCGCCGAGCAGTTGAAGGAGTTCGTGGACGCCGGCGGCACCCTCGTCGACACCGCGGACGTCTACGCCGACGGCGGCGCCGAGTACCTGCTCTCCCGCCTGACGGACAGTCTGATCCCGCGCTCCGAACTGGTGATCGCCACCAAGTCCGGCAGCGCGCCGGACGCCACGCGCCGCTTCGACGCCTCGCGCGGACAGCTGCTCGCCGGGCTGGACGCCTCGCTGCGCCGGCTGGGCACCGATCACGTGGACCTGTGGCAGGTGCACGCGTTCGACCCGGGCACCCCGGCCGAGGAGACTCTGCACGCACTGGACCTGGCCGTCTGCTCCGGCCGGGCCCGCTACGTCGGCGTCTGCAACTACAGCGGCTGGCAGCTCGCCAAGGCGGCGACCTGGCAGCGCTGCGCCGTGGGCCGGGTGCCGCTGGCCAGCACCCAGATGGAGTACTCGCTGCTGCAGCGCGGCGTCGAGCGCGAGGTGCTGCCGGCCGCGATGGACGCCGGCGTCGGACTGCTCGCCTCCTCGCCGCTGGGGCGCGGGGTGCTGACCGGCAAGTACCGGCACGGCATCCCGCAGGAGTCCCGGGGTGCCTCGCCCTACCTGGCCGGCTTCGTGCAGCCCTACCTCGGCGATCGCAGCCGGCGCATCGTGGACGCCGTGGCCACCGCGGCCGACGGCCTGGCGAGCAGCCCGCTGGCGGTGGCACTCTCGTGGGTGCGCGATCGCCCCGGCACCGCGAGCGCGATCGTCGGCGCGCGCACGGCGGCACAGCTGCAGGCGGCGCTGTCGGTGGAGGCGCTTACGCTTCCGGATGAGATCCGCGGTGCGCTCGACGACATCTCGGCGCCGGTGCGTCGCTACCCTGATCAGGACTGGAACGAACTGTGAGTCAGACGCAGGACCCGGGCGAGGGCCCGCAGGAGACGGAGCCCGAGGCTCGGACGGCAGCTGAGGCGGCGCCCGGGGCGGCACCTGAGGCAGCGCCCGAGGTGGCACCCGGGGTGGCGGGGGCCGAGGCGGCCGGAGCGGCGGGAGCCGAGCCGGCCGGTGCCGGGGCGGTGACGCGGGCTGACGCGGTGGCGGGGGCCGAGGGGCGCGTGGAGGCGGTGCCCGAGCCGCGTTCGGAGGCGGTGCCGGCTGCGGCGGGCGCCGAGGCGGGGGGCGCTGAGGCGGGGGGCGGGGCCGACGGTGGTGCGGCCGACGGCGGTGCGCGGCGGGCGGCGGAGGTGGCCGCGCTGGCCGAGGCGATCCGGACGATCGGGGGCGGTGCCGGCGGAGCTGGGAGTGCTGGCAGGGCCGGCAGCGGTGACGGGGCCGGTTCCGGTGGTGGCGCCGGGTCCGGGGCCGCCGGTGGTGCCGGTTCCGCTCCCGTCGCTGCCTCCGACGAGGCGCGGGCGGCTGCCCTGCGGGCCGTCGGCGAGGTGCTGACGGCCGGCGGCGCTCCCGCGCCCGCCGTCGCCGCGCTGGCGTCGGCCGCCCTGACCGCGTTCGGCGAGGGCGCCGGCGAGGCCCTGCGCGCCGACCCGTGGGCGCTGCTCGCGCTTCCCGGGGTACGCCCCGAGCAGGCGGACGGCTTCGCCCGCGCGCTGCTCGGCCAGCAGGCCGGCCCCGGCGACCCGCGGCGGGGGCAGGCGCTGGCCGTCTGGCTGCTGGAGCAGGCCGCCGTCCGCGGCCACTCCGCGCTGGAGGCGGGCGAACTGCAGGCCGGGCTGGCCAAGCTCGGCCTGCCCGAACCCGAGCAGGCGCTCCAGGAGGCCGTGCTGGACGGCCGGGTGATGCCCTTTCAGGAGGAGGAGACCGGCCCCGGCGCGCACTCCGCCGCCGAGGACGCGGAGCCTCCGGTGCGAATGCTGCTCGCGCTGGAGCGCCTGGCGCTCGCCGAGGACAGCGCGGCGGACGGCCTGGTCCGGATCATGTCGACCTTCGAGCCGCCCGTGCCGGAGGCTGCTGGTGGGGATGACGCTGCCGAGGGGGCGACCGGCGAAGAGGCAGCCGGCGAGGGGGCGGCCGGCGAAGGGGCGACCGGCGAGGAGCCGGTCGACGAGGGCGCGGCTGGTGAGCTCGTCCCGGCGCGGCCCTCCGCCGAAGCGTGGGAGGCTGCTGCCGCTGCCGCGCCGTCGTCCTCCGCGGCCGCCCTGCTACGGGCCGTCGCCGCGAACCCGCTCGTGCTGCACACCGGCGACGCCGCCGCCCGCGCCGAACTCGCCGCCCTGCTCGCCGCCGCGCGCGGCCTGGGGCTGCGGGCCTGGGCCGCCGCCTGGAGCGAGCACGGCCGGGACGCGCTGACCGAGCTGCTGCCCGCCGGGACGGCCACCGGCAGCGCCCCTTCGCTGACGCTGGCCGAACTGCTGGGCGGCGCCGGCCCTGCCGTCCCCGTCGGCAACGCTCCCGGCCGGGCCGACGACGGCTCGCTCGCCGTCGACCTGTTGATCGTCCAGGACGCACCGCTGCTCGACCTCGAACTGGCCGCCACCCTGGTGGAGGCGCTGGCGGACGGCACCCGGCTGGTGCTGTCCGGCGACCCGGGCCAGCTCTGGTCGGCCGGTCCCGGCCGGCTCTTCGCCGACCTGCTCGCCGCCAAGGCCTGCCCCGTGGTCGCCTCCCGCACCCCTGACCTGAGCCCGATCGGCGAGCTGGTCTCCGGGATCGGCATCGGTGAGCTGCAGAGTGTCGAGGCACCGGACAAGGAGGTGGTGATCCTCACCGCGCGCGGCGCAGGCGAGGCCGTCCACCGCGCCGTCCAGCTGCTCACCGACTCGATCCCGCGCGCGCTCGGCATTCCCGCCGAGCAGACCGTGCTGCTGACCCCCGGCCACGGCGGCGAGGCGGGCACCCGCGCGCTCAACAGCGCCGCCAAGGCCCAGTTGAACCCCGGTCCCGGGCGGTTCGCCGGTTTCGACCCCGGGGACCGGGTGGTCTACTCCCCGCTGCCCGGGGTGAACCGCCCAGGCTCCGTGCTCGGCGGCGAGGCCACCGGGCTGCGGCTGGCCCTGGCCGACGGCGAGGAACTGCTGCTGCCGCCCGCCCAGGTCGACCGGCTGCGCCACGGCTGGGCACTGACGGCCCATCAGGCCGTCGGGCGGCGCTGGCCGGGCGTGGTCGTGGTGCTGCCCGAGGACGCCGCCGCCGCGCTGACCCGTCAGTGGGTGTACACGGCGTTCAGCCGGGCCGAGCGCCACCTGTCCGTGGTGCACGCCGCCGGCCCCGCGCTGGCCCAGGCCGTCGCCGAGCGCCCGGCCGCCGCCCGCACCACCCGGCTGCGCGCGATCCTGGCGGAGCACACGGAACAGGCGTACTGACGGCTGCGGGCCGGGCCGAGGGGTGCGGTGCTGCGGAGTACACCCCTCGGCCCGGCGGCCGGACAGGCCGTGTGGGCCGGGTGGGCGGGTAGGCCGGGTGGGCGGGTAGGCCGGGTGGGCCGTACGGCTTGTCCGACGAGCCCTACTCGATCTCGTCCTCGTCGTAGACCTCGCTGACGTCGAACCGGCAGAGCAGCAGCTGCGGGTCCGGGCTGTCGAACGGCTCGGCCAGCCACTCCCCGGGCTCGGTCGGCTCGGCCACCGTCACCCAGAGCGTCGAGTCGCCCTCCTCGAGGCCGAACTCCTCCGCGCGGGCGGCGATCTCGTCCGGGTCGTACTCGCCGAAGACGATCCCGACCGCGGCCGTCACGCCCTCCGCCGCGTCCGCCACGGCGGGCAGCGAGTCGTCCAGGCGCTCCGCCTGGACGCGCAGCCGCCGGGGGTCGGCGATCCGGTAGTCGCGGCGGATCAGCACGCTGATCGCCTCCGGCTCCTCCGGTCCCTGGTAACTGCCGGGCCCACCGTCGCCGGGGACCTCGAAGGGGGTGACCTCGTCATAGACCTCGTACAGCAGCTGGTCGTAGTGGATGGCCGCCGCGGCCAACTCCTCGTACGCGGCGAACACCGCCGGATCGTCGTCAGCGGTGGTGCTGGACACCGCTTCCAAATGGCGGTCGATGGCGGCCTTGACCGCCTCGGCGGCTTCGCGTACCTCGGTGCGGGTGAGCTGCGCGGCATCAGACATGGGTCAGACGCTATCCGTACCGGGGCCCGGGGCGCACAGGGGTTCCGCTCTCAGTTTGCGAAACCCCGGCAACTTGACCCGTGATGTCCGAACCATGTGCTTCTGCGCCCGCCCTGCACACCCCTCACCACGCCGCCTCCGGGCTCCTGCGAGAACTCGCGCGGGGGTGGTGCGCCCGCCCCCGCGCGCCTCGTGTGCGGCGCTTTCGTGGCCGTCGGCGCGGGTAGAGACTTCCTGACAGAGGGCGGAAGCCGTCGTTCGGGGGGAATTGACCGAGCATCAGCCGGCGTTTCCCCGGAGCCCGGCGTGAGGCCGGTCCGGGCCGAGAACCGGCGCTGGTCTCACCGTCGGAGGCAAGTCGTAGGCTTGCCTGAAGACGTCGCGCAGGAGGCGAATCTTGACCCCACCGAAACTGGTCCGACAGCCCGAGTACGAGTACCAGTCGCTGCGCATGCCGCGTGGCACGACGCGCAACGCGGCCCGGCAGCTCCTCACCGAGCACGCCGAGTACGGACACTGGGAGCTGGACAGGCTACGGCTCTTCCCCGACGGCAGCCGCACGGTGTTGCTGCGGCGCCGGATCATCCGGCAGGTGCGCAGCAGCTGGTAGGAGCGCGGCAGCCGGTAGGAGCGCGGCCGGGGAAGCCGACGGCGGGGCTGGGCAAGCCGGTAGCAGGGCCGGGGAAGCCGGCGGCGCGGCTGGGGAAGCTGGTGGCGGGGCCGGGGACGACGTGGGCCGGTGCCCCCTGGAGAGCACCGGCCCACGTGGAACGTGCCTGACTCAGGCGGCCGTGCGGGAGCGGCGGTACAGCACCCCGCCCGCGATCAGCAGCGCCAGACCGGCCGGCGCGATCACGTCGAGCCCCTGGGAGCCCGTGAACGCGAGCTGCTTGGCAGCCGGCGCCGCGGCCTGGGGGGCCACTGCCGGAGCGGCGGCCGGAGCCACCACGGGCGCCGCGGCGGGCGGCGTGGCAGGCGCGCGGGTGGAGCCGTTGGGCTGCGTCTGGGCCGGCGGGGCCTGCACGGGCGGCGTGTTGACCGGCGTCGCGATGGGGGCCGGGGTGACCGGGGCGCTCTCGTGGTTGGCGCAGTCGTTGCCCATCACCGGGTTGAGCGCGCCGATCACGTTGATCGAGTTGCCGCAGAGGTTGACCGGCACGTCCACCGGGAGCTGGCCCGTATTGCCCGAGGCGACGCCGGGCGAGTGCGAGCCGACCCCGGAGGCGGAGCTGCCGCCGCTGGTCGAGCTGCCGGCGGTCGGTGTGTGGGAGACCGGCCCGCTCTGGGGGCCCGAGCTGTCGCCGCCGGGCATGGCGGGCGTCCCCGGCACTCCGGGCATGCTCGGGGTGCCGGGCCAGTTGCCCTGCTGGGGGCCGCCGCCCGGGCCGTTCTGGCTGCCGCCGCCCTGCTGACCGCCGCTGTTCTGGCCCCCGCTGTTCTGGGTGCCACTGTTCTGGCCGCCGCCGTTCTGGGTGCCACCGTGCTGGCCGCCGTGCACGGATCCGCCGTGCGGGGAGCTGTTCCCGCACTGGTTCCCATAGGCCGGGTTCAGCAGCCCGACCACATCGACCGTGTTCCCGCAGACGTTGACCGGCGCGTCGACCGGCACCTGCACGGTGTTGCCCGAGCCGACCCCCGGAGAGCCGACCGCCGCGCCGCTCGCATCCGCACTCGCGTACGCATAACCCGCCGTGGAGGCCAGCACGCTGCCGGTGGCCACCGCCGTAAGGATCCCTTTCCTGGCAACCTGTCGCATAGGTACCCCTGACATGTGATGGTCGGTATTTCCGACGAAATCCATTCCCGCCCACTGCCTAACGAGCCGGCCCCGAAAAGGTTGACCCGGGCGGACCTGCCTCACTCGATCAGGTGGATTAAACCGCGAAAAAGGGCGCCCCGACCGGGACGCCCCTCTTTCGTGCACCGTCAAGCTGTCAAGCCGACTGGCCGACTGGCCGACTGGCCTATGGTCAGACGTTCTGGCAGCCGTTGCCGAAGGCCGGGTTCAGCACGCCGATCACGCTGATCGTGTTGCCGCAGACGTTCACCGGAACGTGCACCGGAACCTGGACGACATTGCCGGCCACGACGCCGGGCGAGTGGACTGCGGCACCCTCGGCGCCGGCCCCGCCGTGCGCGGCCGCGACACCCGCGCCGGCCAGCATCAGCCCACCGGCGGCAGCCGAGACGACGGCAATCTTCTTCGCGTTCATCTTTTCCTCCTGATCATCTGAGCAGCCCGGTCCCCGAGCCGCCATAGGAGTGAACGAGGGCTCTGCCGAATGGGGTACGCCACCCGATCGGCATTCACTCGCAGCGGTGAAGTCTCGCTCGGATGATCGACCATGGAGAAAGTGGAAGAAACGATTCGGCAGCGGCGATTTCCGGCGGTGGCTCATCATCCCCTCACATAAAACGGGCCCGCTCCGGAGGCTTTCCATCCTCCCGGAGCGGGCCCATCGCCAGGCCGTTCGTGTTCTGCCGACCTACCGCTCAGCCGGTCCGACGCACGCCCACGATCAACACGCGTCGATTGATCAGCACGCGTCGATGAAGCGGTCGAGCACCCGCACGCCGAACTTCAGCCCCTCGACCGGCACCCGCTCGTCCACGCCGTGGAACATCCCCGCGAAGTCCAGCTCCGGCGGCAGCTGGAGCGGCGCGAACCCGAAGCAGCGGATGCCCAGGTCCTGGAACGACTTGGCGTCGGTGCCGCCCGACAGGCAGTACGGCACCGCCCGGGCGATCGGGTCCTCGGCGCGCAGCGCCAGCTGCATCGCCTCCACCAGCGGGCCGTCGAAGCTGGTCTCGATCGCCTTGTCCGAGTGCACGCTCTCGCGCTTCACCCGCGGGCCGAGCACACTGTCCAGCTCGGCGAGGAACTCCTCCTCGTAGCCCGGCAGGAAGCGCCCGTCCACGTGCGCCGTGGCCTGGCCGGGGATCACGTTCACCTTGTAGCCGGCGCCCAGCATGGTCGGCTGCGCGGTGTTGCGCAGCGTGGTGCCGATCATCTTCGCGACCCCGCCGAGGATCCGCAGCGTCTCATCCATGTTCTCCGGGTCGAGCGGCACCCCCAGCGCGTCCGACAGCTCGTCCAGGAAGGCGCGGACCGTCTTGGTGATCCGCAGCGGGAACTCGTGCCGCCCGAGCCGGGCCACCGCCTCGCACAGCTCCGTGATGGCGTTGTCGTCGTTCATCATCGACCCGTGCCCGGCCCGGCCCTCGACCGTGAGCCGCATCCAGTGCATGCCCTTCTCGGCCGTCTCGATCAGGTAGAGCCGGGTCTTGTCGTCCACGGTGAACGAGAACCCGCCGACCTCCCCGATCGCCTCGGTCACGCCCTCGAACAGCCCCGGGTGCTTGTCCACCAGGTACCGCGCGCCGTAGGTGCCACCGGCCTCCTCGTCGGCCAGGAACGCGAGCACCAGGTCACGCGGGGGCTTGCGCCCCGTCCGCAGCCGGTCCCGGACGACCGCCAGGGTCATCGCGTCCATGTCCTTCATGTCCACCGCGCCCCGGCCCCAGACACACCCGTCCGCGATCTCGCCGGAGAACGGGTGGTGCGTCCAGTCGTCCGCGTTGGCCGGCACCACATCGGTGTGCCCGTGGATCAGCAGCCCCGGCCGCGACCGGTCCTCGCCCTCGATCCGCACCACGGTCGAGGCCCGCCCCTTGGCCGACTCGATGATCTGCGGCTCCAGCCCGAACTCGGCCAGCTGCTCCGCCACGTACTCGGCCGCCGCCCGTTCCCCCGGGCCCGACCCGTCGCCGTAGTTGCTGGTGTCGATCCGGATCAGATCGCGGCAGATATCGGCAACCTCCGACTCCCCGGTCACCCGCGACCCACCCGCCTGCTGCGCCTGCGACTCGCCCACACCCACTCCTCGTCGTCCGCTCGACCCGGGCACACGTCCGACCGCCCCGACCTCGCCGGGAACCGTCGAGCACCCTCCCGCTCATCCTCCCCCACGCCCTGCCCCACCCCAAGGAAATCCCCCCAGAACCTCTCCGAACCCTCCCGTCCACCGCCCGGCCACCCCCACTCCCCCAGGCTTTTGGGCCCCTGAGCCGATCTTTGCTACAGTTATGCATGTCAGCGAGACCGCAGGGCCACGCAGACACCACCTAGTCCGGGTGGCGGAATGGCAGACGCGCTAGCTTGAGGTGCTAGTGCCCTTTATCGGGCGTGGGGGTTCAAGTCCCCCCTCGGACACCGACCGTAAGCCCACGGCTTTCGGGAAAGTGCTGGTTGAGATTCATCTCAACCAGCACTTTTTGCTTTCCGGAGTCGTAGGTGAGGATCAGGCCCAGCTGCTGGTAGAGCGTAGCCCGGTGCACTGGCTCGGCCTCGGCGAGGACTCTGACCAGGTCACTGTGACCGCGGGCAAGGGTGGCGATGGGCTTTACCCCGGATTGTGGACACTTCTGAGAAGCGGATCTTCGGGTCCGTGGAGAGGATGTCCTCATGGGTACTGCGAGGTACTCGGGGGAGTTCAAGCGGGACGCGGTGGCGCTGGTGGAGTCCAGCGGGCGGCGGATCCCGTCGGTGGCGCGCGAGCTGGGCGTCCATCCGGAATCGCTGCGCCAGTGGGTCGCGCACTCACGCGCTGCGGCGGGCAGCTCGGGTGCGGGCGGTGAGGGCCCGTTGAGCCCGGCCGAGCGCGAGGAACTGCGCAGTCTGCGCAAGCAGGTCCGCGAGCTGGAACTGGAGAAGGAGATCCTGCGCAAGGCGGCCGCGTATTTTGCCAAGGAGATGGGTCGATGACCGGCCGCTGGCGGTTCGTCTCCGAGTTCCGTGACCTGTACGGAGTACAGCGGCTTTGCCGGGTGCTGAGTGTGTCGGCGTCCGGATTCTACCGGTGGATCGCCGCGGCGGCCGTCCGGACGGTGCGACGGGAGGCCGACGAGGGTCTGGCTGCGCGGATCGAGGAGATCCACGAGGAGTCGAACGGCGCCTACGGGGTGCCCCGGATCACCCGGGAGCTGCGGGACCGGCACGGGGTGGTGAACCACAAGCGGGTCGCCCGCCTGATGCGCGAGCGCGGGCTTGCCGGCCGCCACCTGCGCCGCAGCGTGCGCACGACGGTGGCGGACCGCAATGTGCCGCCGGCGCCGGACCTGGTCGGGCGGGTGTTCGCGGCCCCGGCGCCGGACGTGCGCTGGTGCGGTGACATCACGTACCTGCCGGTCGGCGGGGCGTGGATGTACCTGGCCACGGTCATCGACATGCACTCGCGGCGGGTCGTGGGTTGGTCGCTGGCCGAGCACATGCGCGCCGACCTGGTCGTCGAAGCCGTACGGGCCGCGGTCGACGCCCGGGGCGGCGAGGTGCGCGGCGTGGTCTTCCACTCCGACAGGGGCGCCCAGTACACGTCTGCGGCGTTCGCCAAGGCCTGCCGGGCACACGGGATACGCCGCTCGATGGGCCAGGTCGGGTCCAGCTACGACAACGCCCTCGCGGAGTCCTTCTTCGCCGCCCTCAAGCGCGAACTGCTCTACGGTGCGCGCTGGCTGACGCGGACCCAGGCCCGCCTGGCGGTCTTCACCTGGATCGCCTGGTACAACCGCCGTCGGCGACACTCCGCCCTCGGCTACCAAAGCCCCGTCGACTACGAACGACAGCACGCCAGCAGCATCACTATGCTGGACCTGGTGGCATAACAGGCGAGTGTCCACGAAATAGGACAAAGCTCGACCCACGTGATCCTGGACGGCACGCTGATCGAATCGGACCGGCTCGCCGGCGTCCGCGTGAGAACGGCAACGACCTGTGGTTCAGCCACAAGCACAAGGCGTTCGGCGGGAACATCCAGTTCCTGTCCGCCCCGGACGGCACCCCGCTATGGGCCTCCGACGTGGAACCCGGCCCGACCCCCGACATCACCACCGCCCGCATCCACGCCCTGCCCACCCTCTACAAAGCGGCGGCCGAGGGCCTGCCGCCCCTGGCGGACAAGGGCTACATCGGCGCGGGCATCGGCATCCGCTTCCCGGCCCGACGCCCAAAAGGCCAGTCCGAACAGGCACTTCACGTCGGCACACGCATGTTCAACACCCTGCTACGGCACGTGCGGGCCTTTGGGGGAACGGACCGCCACCGAGCTCAAACAGCGCTGGCGCACCCTGCAGTACGTCACGCTCAGCCCCAGCCGTATTGGCGACAACGCCCGCGCCGCCCGCGCCCTCAACGGAATCTGGAAGTGATTACCGTTGCGAAAACCCTCAGTGGCTTAGGGCGTGCAGATCTATAACCCGTGGCTTCCCACCCGGTGGATCGTTGATCTGGTATGAGCGAGTTGGATGTGCAACGGGCCGTGTTGGCAGCCAAGTTCGCGGCGATCCTGCCGCATCTCGATGAACGGCAGCGGCGTCTGCTGATGGGGGCGGAGGCCCGGTCGCTCGGTCACGGTGGGATCACGACGGTCGCCCGTGCCGCCGGCGTCCGGGAGGCCACTGTGTCGCTCGGAGTGCGGGAACTCGACTCTGGCCAGGGTCCGCTGGGGCGAGTACGCAGAGCAGGAGGCGGCCGTAAGCGGATCGTGGATCTGGACCCTACCCTTCGAACCGCGCTGCTCGCACTGGTCGAGCCGGACATGCGCGGAGACCCGATGCCACCGCTGCGCTGGACCACCAAATCGACGCGGAACCTCGGCGGGGAACTGACCCGCCAGGGCCACCGGATCTCCGCAGACACAGTGGGCGATCTCCTGCGCGAGGAGGGCTTCAGCCTGCAGAGCAATGCCAAGACCCTGGAGGGCAGACAACACCCCGACAGGGAAGCCCAGTTCCACTACCTCAACCAGCGGGCCCACACCCACCAAGGCATCGGCGATCCGGTGATCAGCGTGGACACCAAGAAGAAGGAACTGGTCGGCCCCTACAAGAACAACGGCCGCGAGTGGGAACCGAAGGGCGAGCCGGTGCGGGTCGACACCCACGACTTCCCCGACCGCGAGCTGGGCAAGGTGGTGCCCTACGGCATCTACGACGTTGCCGCGAACACGGGCTGGGTCAACGTGGGCACCGACCACGACACCGCCGCGTTCGCAGTCGAGTCGATCCGCCGCTGGTGGACCAACGCTGGACAAGCTGCCTACCCCAGGGCCGATCGACTACTGATCACCGCCGACGCAGGCGGCTCCAACGGCTACCGCACCCGCACCTGGAAGACCGAACTCGCGCGGTTCGCCGCCGAGTCCGGCCTGGCGATCACCGTCTGCCACCTTCCTCCCGGAACACAATGCCGTTGCTTGACTCAGTGAACTATCGCTGGTTGCAGGGTGATGACCTTGGGTGTGACGCGCCGTGTCGGCTGCCGGTCTCGGGTGTTGATCCGATAGGAGAGCTTCGAGGAGTACTTGGAGTCCGGCCGCTTGAGATGCCGGTCCGCCTCGCGTAGACGCCTGGCGCCGTTGTCGAGCTTGCGGCGCGCCTTCGCCGCCAGCACGGCCAGGAACTCCTTGATCTTCGTGGGTGAATCGCTGCGGGTTCTTCAGAGGCTCTAGATTGTGGCTGTGACCTGCAGGTTTGGCTGTTGGCTGTAGTACTTGGCTTCGTATTCGGCGGGTGGGGTGTGGCCGAGTTCACTATGGAGCCGGGTGGAGTTGAACCAGTCGACATACTCTGCGGTGGCGATCTCAACGTCGGCAAGGGTGCGCCAGGGGCCCTGACGCTTGATGAGCTCGGTTTTGTACAGCCCGATGGTCGATTCCATCAGGGCGTTGTCCAGGGCGTCTCCGACCGATCCGATGGACGCGGCGATCTTCTCCTTGGCCAGGTGGGTTGCCAGGCGGAACGACGTGTACTGCGAGCCGGCATCGGAGTGGTGTATCAACTCCCTTGGCATTACCGGGAATCCGGAGCGGTCCCGCTGCCACAGGCCCATCTCGAGGGCTGAGAGGATCAGTGGGGTCTGCTTGTTGGTGGCCGCCGACCAGCCGACGATCCGCCGTGAGAAGGTGTCGACGACGAAGGCGACGTAGACGGTGCCGGCCCACGCCGCCACGTGCGTGAAGTCCGCCACCCAGACGCGGTTCGGTGCGCTCGCGACGAAGTTGCGCTGGAGCAGGTCGGGCGCCCGGTCGACGCTCTTGTCCGAGACGGTGGTGACGATCTTCTTGCCGCGCACCGCTCCTGACAGTCCTTCTGCCTTCATCAGGCGGGAGACCGTGCACTGGGCGACCGTGTGGCCGCGCCGGTTGAGTTCGGCCCAGACCTTGCGGTAGCCGTAGACGCCGTAGTTGCTCTCGTGGATCTCCTTGATGATCGGGACGATTTCGGCGTCGCGGCGGGCGCGGGCGGAGGTGGTGCCGCTCTTGTGGGCGTAGTAGGTGCTGGGGTGGATGCCGCAGTCGTTCGCGGTGAGCGTCCTGCAGATCGGCTCGACTCCGCCGAAGCGGTCCCGGTGCTCGTCGATGAACGCTACGAGCGTGTGTGTGGCCGGTCGAGCTCGGCCGCGAAGAAAGACGCCGCGGCCTTGAGGATCTCGTTGGCGCGCTTCAGCTCGGCGTTCTCCCGCTTGAGCGCCTTCATCGCCGCGGATTCCTCCGTCGTCGTGCCCGGCCGGGCGCCGGCGTCGGTCTGGGCCTGGCGGACCCACTTGCGCAGGCTTTCCGGGCCCACGTCGAGCTTGGCGCCGATCGACCGGATGCACTGGTACTCGGTCTCGTACTGATCGCGGGTCTCCAGCACCAGGCGTACCGCCCGCTCCCGGACCTCACTGGGGTATGGCTTCCTCATAACGGAATCGATCCTTCCAAGAGAAGGAGTCTCGGTCAAACCCGCAGCGATTCATCCTGTTCGTGCTGTACACCGGAATCACCTGGCAGCAACTGCCCATGGAGCTGGACTTCGGCTCGGGGCAGGCCTGCTGGCGGCGTTTGGGGCGGTGGCAGGAGGCCGGGGTGTTCGAGGCCCTGCACCGCATACTCCTGGCCGAGTTGAACGCGGCCGGGCAGATCGACTGGACGCGCGCCTGCGTGGACGCCTCCCACGTGCGCGCGAAAAGAGGGGCGAGGCGACCGGCCCATCGCCGGTCGACCGACGCAAGACCAGCAGCAAGCACCACCCCAGCAGCGACGGAGGCGGCATCCCCTTCCACATGATCACCACCGCGGCCAACGTCAACGACGTCACCCAGACCTTCGCCCTGGTCGACGGCATCCCGCCGGTCGCCGGCCGCATCGGACACCCCCGCAAACGCCCGGACGCCCTGCTCAGCGGCAAGGGCTACGACAGCAACCCCAACCGCCGCGAGCTGCGCAAACGAGGCATCCTGCCGGTCATCTCCCGCAAGAGCGAACGCGACATCATCGGCCTCGGCAAGCTCCGCTACGTCGTCGAGCAGACCTTCGCCCAACTCCACCAGTTCAAGCGCCTCGCCGTCCGCTGGGAACGCCGCCTCGACCTCCACAACGCCTTCGTCTCACTCGCCTGCAGCCTCATCTGCTGGCGACAACTCAACACCCACGGCCAGTGATCGTGTTACGAGTTCGTAGGTGGCGCTCGTTCCAGATCAAGGTCCGATCCAGGAGTTCGTGGCGGCATGTCTGCACCCAGCGCTCCATGATGGAGTTCATCCGCGGCATGCGGATGCCAGAGAGCACGACTTTGATTCAGGCGTCGCCCAGGATCTGGTCGAAGATCGCCGGGAACTTCGCACCCCGGTCGCGCATCAGGTAACTGCCGGCGGCTCCGGCATCCTCAATGTCCATGACGAGGTTCCGGGCGGCTTGGCCCACTCAGTGAGCAGTGGTATGCACTGTAGCGCCCAGGACGCGGACACGGCGGGAGGCGTGCTCGATGACCGCGAGGATGTACTGCCGTTGGCCGGTCAGGGTGAGGGTCTCGATGAAGTCGCACGCAAGAAGCGCTCCGGCGTGGAATCGCAGGAAGTCGGCACAGGTGGTGGCGCTGCGGTCGGGCGCGGGGGCGAGGCCCTCGGCCTTGAGAACCTCCCATACGGTGGAGGCAGCGATCTTGATGCCGAGGGCGGCGAGTTGACCGTGCACGCGCCTGTACCCACACGACGGGTTCTCCCGCATCAGGCGCAGGATCAGAACGCGGATCGAGCGGACCGTGGGCGGGTGACCTGGTCACTTCGGCCGGCAGGCGCGGGCGTGACGCTGCTTCATCAGGTCGCGATGCCAGCGCAGCACGGTGTCCGGTCGGACCAGCAGCCGCAGGCGACGCCGGACCGCGCGCGACAGCGGGGCGAAGAGCGCCGCGAGGAAAGCCCGGCCCGCCGGAGCGAACCTCACCCGGCCCTCACCGAGCTGCCGCTCAAGGACGGCGAGCTGATGACGCAGGGCGAGGATCTCCACATTCTTAGCAGGGTCGCTCAACGGCAGCGGCCTCGGGGCCGCGAGCACATTGGTGACAGTCAGCTATGCCAGGCAAAGAAACACGATTGATCATCCTGTCGCAGCCATGAAGCACGCCATCAATGCACGGGTGGCATTCTCAGCAGGCGCAATTCCCAGAACCCACCCGCGCGCAAATTTCGCAGATCCGCAACTCCAGGGGCAGGAGTGACGCCCTTCAAGCAGGCATTTCAATCAGATCGCCTGGGTACCACAGCCCCCTCTTAGCGATGAATAATGTCGACACCAAAATCTCGCATCACTCTCGCCACCGAGGCCATGAAACCTTCTCCTAGAAGCTCTCGCGAGAGAGCTGACCTGTCCCAGGTAAGCTGAAAGTTGGCCATCGATTCCCGACTGGCCGAGAGGCAGTCGGCGACAGCGTCGATATTTGATCCGAAGTATCCCCCCGGGCCGTTCACAGCTTCGCCCAACGCACAATAGAAGCTCGCCTTGTTATAGATCACTCCGCCATCGATCGAGGCCTCTGAAGCTGTTCCATAGTTCATTGCCCTCCGCCTGCCAGTAAACCAGGCCACCTGGGCCACGTGAAGCCAGCTCCAATGAGACCCGGCAGGCCAGCGGGCCCACTCACGCTGTTCGAGAGGGATCTCCTGCGCCCATCGCCGCCATATCTCTCCAGCACTCTCATACTCACAGGTGTACCCAAGATACGAGCATTCGAGATCGCCCCGCTCGCCGCCGACCGCGCCATGCCCTGGCGTCAGAAGGACAGGTCCAGCATCGTAGCTTCCGATCCGCTCCTGACGATGATTCAGTACCTCCAGTTGCGCCTCTTCGATTTTCTGTTTCACCAGCGGGGCCTGACATAGCCCCGTAAAAGTGATCAGCCCATCGGGCTGCCGATCAGGTCCGACGAAGAATCCACGGATATCTTCGGCTACTACGAGAACACTTTGAGATTCCGCATCCACGAGCCTGTACAACGGCACTCCGGCTCTCTTGAAAGAAATCAATTCAGACCAATCATGCAGGGGCGGCGGACGCTATTTACCACCCCCAGTCGGGGAAGTGTGGGGCGCCGAACCGCTGGATCTTGTTGTAGTGAGTGGCGGTCCATCCTATTGCCTTGACCCCGTTGGGGAGCGCCTTAACCAAGATCCTCTCAGTGTCCGGCCCCCCTGGCACCCTGAACTCCTCGGCACCCGCCCACCAAGGATGCTCGTGTCCCTGGTAGATGTTGTGCGATGTGAGCCGCCCCGCCTTGTAGTCGTCGTACGCAGAGGCGATTCTCTTACTCATCCCCTGGGGCAGCCGGTCGGAAAGCCGCCCAGCGGGCACCTGCTTGGCAGCATATGGCGCCAGCCCGAGCGGGTCGCTCCAGGTGTGCGGGTTGTGCACGTACGTGGCCGGGTTGGGCGCCGGGGTGAGGCCGAGGGGGTCTGGGCTGAGATAGCGGGCGGTGGTGGGGTCGTAGTGGCGGTGGTGGTTGTAGTGGAGGCGGGTTTCGGGGTCGTGGTACTGGCCGGGGAAGCGGAGAGGGGTTGTGGTGGTGCTGGTTCTGGGGTGGGTGGTGGTGCCCCAGAGGGTGGTGCGGGCTTGCCAGGCGGTGGTGCCGTCTGGGTTGAGGAGGTGGGTGGGGGTGCCGATCAGGTCGGTGATGATGGCGAAGAAGCGGCGGTCGACCGCTTCAGGAGTGTCGAGGTGTTCGGTCTGGGTGAGGGGGTGGAGGCCGTCGTGGTCCCAGGTGAAGGTGTAGGGGCCGGGGAGGCTGGGACCCTGGGCGGTCTGTTCGGCGAGGGTGGGGCCGTCCCAGGTGAAGAGGGTCCGTTCACCGGTGGCCGGACAGTGCTTGGCGATGCGGCGGCCGAAGGGGTCGTAGAGGTAGTGCCACCGGGTGCCGTCGGGGGTGGTGACGGCGGTGAGGCGGTCCTCGGGGTCCCAGGTGTAGCGCCAGGTGTCGGTGCGGCCGGAGAGGGTGGTCTGGCGGCGGGTGGCGACGCGACCTTGGGTGTCGTGCTCGTAGCGGATGCGGCCGGCGGTGGTGATCCGGGTGCCGCTGTAGGTGCGGGCGCCGAGGGCGCTGTCGTCGTGGGTGGGCCACGCGGCGTCGGTGAGGTTGCCGGCCGGGTCGTAGGCGTAGCGCTCGGTCCAGGTCGCGGCGTGGACGGCGGTGACGCGGCCCTGGATGTCGAGGTCGAAGCGGCGGGTGCCGGTGTGCTGGTCGTCGAGGGCGGTCAGGTTGCCGTCGGCGCGGTAGTGGTAGGCGCGGTCCTGGAGGGTGCGGGTGCCGGCGGTGAGGGTCTGGGTGCTGCGGCGGTGGGCGGCGTCCCAGGTGGTGGTGAGGCGGAGGGCTTCGGTGAGGTGGCGGGTGGTCTCGCGGCCGGCGGCGTCACGGTCGAAGGTGAGGGTGTGTCCAGCGGTGGTGAGTGCGAGCGGGTTGCCGGTCGGGTCGTAGGTCCAGCTACTGGCGGTGCCGGTGGGGGTGGTGCGGGTGGTGCGTCGACCGAGGAGATCGTAGGTGGCGGTGAGGGTGCGGCCGTTGACGGTTTCGGTGAGGAGTCGGCCGCAGGTGTCGAGGGTGCGGGTGAGGTGGGTGGTGGGGCTGGTGGCGGTGAGGAGCCGGCCCGCGAGGTCGTAGGTGTAGCTGGTGCGCGCGCCGTCGGCGTCCTTGCCGGTGAGATTGCCGAGCGGGTCGTAGCTGTAGCTGATCTGCTGGCCCAGGCCGTTGGTGCGGGCGGTGAGTTGCCCTGCAGCGTCGTGGGTGTAGGTGACGGTGCGGTTGTCGAAGTCGGTTTCGGCGATGACGCGGCCGGCGGCGTCGTACTGGTAGGCCCAGGTCAGGCCCTGGGGGTTGGTGACCTGGGTGAGGCGTAGTTCGTCGTCGTAGGCGAAGGTGTAGCGGGTGCCGTCGGGGTCGGTGCGGGCGGTGAGGAGGTCGAAGTCGGTGTACTCCATCGCGGTGACCGCGCCGAGGGGGTTGGTGTGGGTGAGGGTGTTGCCCGTCGTAGGTCCAGGTCTCGGTGGCACCGTCGGGAGTGGTGCGGGAGGCGATCAGGCCCTCGGGGGTCCAGGTGAGGTGGGTGGCGTTGCCCAGGGGATCGGTGACGGTGACCGGGCGGCCGAAGGAATCCCGCTGGTAGCGGGTCACCCCGCCGAGCGGGTCGGTGGCGGCGAGGACGAGGCCGGCCGCGTCGCACTCCACGGTGGTGGTGTGGCCGAGCGCGTCGGTGACGGCGGCGAGGTGACCGCTCGGGCCGTAGCTGAAGCGGGTGGTGGCGCCGGCGGGGTCGGTCAGGGAGGTGCGGTTTCCGCTGCTGTCGTAGGTCTGCTGCCAGCGGGAGCCGTCGGGGTCGACGACCGTGGTGGGCAGGTTGCTCGCGTCGTACCGGGCGCAGGACCGTGTGCCGTCCGGGCGGGTCACGGTGATGACGTTGCCGACCGCGTCGTACTCGTAGGCCGTGGTGCGGCCCAGGGGGTCGGTGACGGACAGCAGGCGGTGGTGGCGGTCGCGGGTGAAGCGGGTGGTGTGGCCGAGCGCGTTGGTGTGGGCGGTGATCTGGTGACGCTCGTTGACGTCGTACTGCTCCACCGTGCCCAGGGAGTTGGTGGCGATCGTGCGGCCCGGACGGTACTCGTAGCGCCAGCGCAGGTGGCCGCCCGAGCCGCCCTGGGATATGCAGCGGTCCTGGTCGTCGTAGACGTAGTCGTAACGGGAGTTGTTGCGGTCGATCCAGGCGGTCATCCGACCTGCGTGGTCGTACTCGAAGCGCAACGGGAGGCCGGAGGAGTTGACGACCTCGGCGAGGTGGCCGTCGGTGTAGCCGTAGCGGACGAGGTCGAGCCCGCCGACGCGCAGGGCGGTGATGCGGGAGTCGACGGTGTCGATTTCCAGGTGGTAGCCGGCGGTGTGCCGGACGCCCATCGGGCCGCCGTCGTGGTCGTACTCGAAGACCAGCTGGTGGCCGGCACGGTCGGTGAGGGAGTCGATCGGGGCGAGGGCGGGGTTGGCGGGGTCCGGGAGGAAGGTGCGTATGTGGCCGGTGACCGGGTCGGTGACCGTGTAGCGCCCCTCGCCGTCCAGGGCCAGGGGCCAGCGGGCGCCTGTACTCGGAAGGGTGGGCAGACCGGGCGCGGGGTGCGGGTAGGCCAGGGCGATGCCGTCGCCGAGCAGGAGGACGACACCCTCGTCGTCGATCTCCAGGCGTTCGTCCAGCGTGCAGGCCCAGGTCGGACCCATCCAGCGCCCGGCCCGGTAGTGCGAGTCGTGGGTGCGGGTGAAGAGCAGCGGGAGGACGCCGGCGAGGTGGGCGTCGGTCTGGGTGAGCGTCATGTGGCCGGTGGCCATGTCGATCGGGTCGTTCTCGCAGACCCGGTCGTCCTTGCCGCGGCCGGGGACTTCGGGGTCCTTGACGGCATCGCGGCCCGCGGTGCCGCCCGCGTTCTCCGCCCCGTCCCTGGCGGCGTTCTCGGCCGTGTCCCGGGCGGTGTTCGCGGCGATGTCGGTGCCGGCGGCGGCCGCGTCGCCGCTGCCGCCGGTGGCGATGCCGAAGGCGATGTTGGTGAACAGCTTGCCGCCGGCCTCGAACGGATCCGAGCCCCAGCCCGAGCCGACCAGCGAGGAGACCAGCTGGGTGGGGTGGTCGGAGGCGTGGATCAGGCCGGCGGCGACCTGGTTGACGTGGTCGAGGTAGGTGGCCGGGTGGGTGAGGTTGTAGGGGTCCATCGGGTTGATGCCGCGGCCGAACTTGACGATGTCAGCCGCACCCTTGACGATCCCGCCGGTCAGGTGCTGGTAGCCGTCCCAGCCGCCCTCGCCGAGGTCGACCGCGTCCAGCTTCATCCGCTGCGTGAAGCTCGGCTCCGCCGGCGCCGCGTCCGTGGCGGCCTTCAGCGCCTTCGCCGCGGCATCGGCGGCCGTGTCGCGGGCCGAGCGTGCACCGCGCAGCAGGTCGCGGGCGTGGGCGAGCTGGCCGGTGGACGGGTCGTGGAAGTCACCGGGGTCGGTGGGCTCGGGACCCGGGTCGAGGTTGCTCTTGGCGCTGTCGGTCCAGGTCTTGAGGGCCTTGTTGTAGCTGTCGACATCCGCGTTGTACGCGTCCTGGGCCTGTTGGTGGGCCTTCTTGGCGGCGTTGTAGGCGTCGATCGCCTGCTTGGCCTGGTCCTGCGCCCAGCTGACGGTGTGCGAGAAGTCGTCCAGCGCCTTGGCCGCCGCCGCGCACGCGTCCGCCGCCGTCAGCCACTGCGCCGGGTGCGGGGCGAACGTGGCACGGAACGCCTCCGCGGCCTGGCCCCGCCAGTGATCGGCGTCCATCGAGCGCAGACCGCTGCCGGTCTCCTCGAACGCGTCATGGAAGGCCAGCAGATGCTTCGCCGACTCGGCGATCGCCTTCACGTCACCGTGCACCAGGTCCTTCGGATCGTCGGAGTCACCGAGCTGCACCTCCCCGACCTGGGCACCCATGTCGTCGGCCACCTGATCGCCGAACCTGTCGACCGCGTGCGCAACGTCGTGCAGGCCGACGAAGTCCAGCACCCCGCCGACCGTGTGAGCGTTGCCGTCGACGACCTTCCCGACCGCCTTCTTGCCGTCCTTGTACAGCCCCTCCAGGCCGTCTCCGACCGAATCCAACAACCCCATCAGTACCCCTCCCCCGTCAGCCCTGGCCACCCTGCGGATCGGCCATCGCCCGCAGCCGCTTCGACTCCGCCAACAGGCGCTGCTGCTCCGCCGTGTCGGCGCCCGTGGTCCCGGTCAGCGCGGCGAGCGCCTGCGCCTGCGGGTCGCTCCCCAGCACGTCGGCCCCCTCGGCGTCCCAGGTCGCGGCCGAGTCCAGCATCGCCTTCTGGAACGAGGCGGCCGAGTAGTCCGCGTGGCCGATCTGCGTGACCTCGTTGTCCTTCAACGTCGTGTCCCACGACTGCGCCTCGACCTGGTCCTGCGTCAGGTCCGGGTTGCCCATGGCCGCGTTCACCACGTCCTTGAGCATGCCCGAGGCGTACTGCTCCTGGTCGTAGTACATCCCCGCCGACAGTCCCAGGCGCAGCGCTATCTCGTCGCCGTCGTGGACCAGGCGCCGCACCCCCAGCTCCACCGTTCGCAGAAGCCGTCCAACGCGCCCTGCAGCCCCGGGTTGCCGACCTGCATACCCGTCAGCGAGACGTTGGAGAAACCGCGCCCTACCTCACCGCTCTCGCTGATCCCGAGCTTCTGCAGCTCCGCGATCGCGTCCTTGATCCCTTTCGCCGTGTTGTTCAGCGCATCCGGGTCGACCTGGTAGGAGTCAGCCACGATCCACCGCCACCGCATCCGGCACGATCCCGTGCACCGGCGGCAGCAGGAACGGCGCCGGCCCCGCCACATCCACCGCCACCCCCGCGGCAACCCCCATCGCCGGAACGGCCACATCCAACAACCGCGCCCCCGACACCGTCAGGTACGGCGCCGCGGCCCCCAACCCACGCGCCACCGCGAACCGGCCCAGCGCATCCTCACCACTGAACGCGTACAACCACGTGATGCCACCCAGATCACCCGCCAACGGCTCCCCGCCCACCGTCGGCACCAGCACCACACTCCGACGGAACTCCACCGCAACCCGCGGAGCGTCCACCAACCCCGCATGCAGCCCGGCCAAACGCCCAGCCAACCCCCGCCCCACCATGAGCCCCCCCAACTACTCTCAGCAACCGCCTCAACGCTCACCAGATTATCGAACAGTAGTGACACAATGACTCACGGAGCTCACGCCAAGACACCTCGCCTCCCCGGAACAGGCCGGGCCGCACCCCCAGAAGCGGCAGTGGTAGGCGGCAGCGCCACGGAGAAGGCGAGGGCCATCCTGGGGCCCCGTCGACCGGATCGGCAGATGGACGGCCAGGGGACCTTGCCCAGCGGCGCCCGGCGATCACCGGAGAGCATCCAAATCCAGTTCCCCCACCACCCCCGACCGCAGTAGGCCCACAGTGCATGTCCCCCCTCGGACACATATGTCAGATGACCTGATCCGGTACTTGATCAGGTCATCTGCTTTTTGGGGCTGCTGGGCAGTCTGCGCGGGGCGGTGAATCTCTGTTGCCCGTCATCGGGTTGCACGGCGATGATCCCTGCATGTCCGACACCACCTCCGCGAGTCCCACGTGGCGGCCCTATCCCAAGGTCTCTGCCAGGCAGCGGCCTGCCGGATCCGGGAGCCGGGAGTGGGTCGCGGTGGAGAAGGTGCACGGGGCGCACTTCGCGGTGGTCTGCGACGGATCCGGAGTTCGTCCGGCGAAACGGCGCGAGCTGCTGGGTGACGATGCCCTGGACGACTTCTTCGGCGTCAGCAGGGTCTGGTCGGCGCTCTCGGTGGCGGCAGCTCGCTTCGCCTCGTCAGTGCGCAGCAGCTGGGGCAACACTGCCGCAGTGACGGTTTACGGCGAACTGGCAGGCGGCTGCTACCCGCATCCGGATGTTCGCGTCGTTGCCGGAGTCGAGCCGGTGCAGACCGGCGTGTGGTACGCACCGGGCCTGCAGTGGCTGCCGTTCGACGCCTCGGTCGAGCGGGCTGACGGCCGGTGGTGGCTCTCCGACCGTGCGCTGCGTGAAGCCGCAACCCCCGCCGGGCTCAACTGCGTTCCGGCGCTCGGGTACGGCGCGCTGAACAGGCTTCAGGAGTTGCCCAGCGCCTTCCCCACCAGAGTCCCAATCCTTTTCGGGCTTCCGGAACTGATGGACAACCTCGCCGAGGGCTACATCCTCAAACCGGCCGGCGAATGGCAGGAGGCCGATCCCGCAGGCACCGACCTGCGGCCAATGGTGAAGGTGAAGCAGAAGGCCTTCGCGGAGGACGCACGCTTCGACGGCGCACGTCCCTACCTGCCCCCATCGCAAGGCGCGGCCGGGATCCCCGCCTGGCTCCTGGTCCAGGCATCGGCGCTCCTCACCCCCACCCGCGCGGCCGCCGCGGTCAGCAAGCTCGGACCCCGCACTCCCACGAACGCCGTCGCGAGGGAGATCACCCAGGACGTAACGGAGGAACTCGCCGAAGCCCTGGGAGGACTCGAGGATGAGCTCCTGCACGCCCTGGAGCAAGCACTATGGCCCGGAGCCCACGCCCTGGCAGCGTTCGACGCCAAGGATCGCCACGCTTCCCAGTGACGGGCGCTGGACGGATCCAGTTGCGCAGGGCCTCGTGGTGCACGTGCAGGTCACGGGCCATCTGCCGGATCACCGGCTTATGGTCGGCGGCCAGGTACGCGGCAACGGGCCGTTACCGCAACTCGGGCGGGTACTTCATCGGTGCAGCCATGACAGCGGCTCCCTTCTCACGACCCATCAGGTCGTGTCCGGTAACCTTCCGCACCTTGGGGGAACCTCAGGCACCGACTGGTACCCCTTGGGGATCATTCAAGTGCTGGTTGGGATTCATCTCGACCAGCACAGCCTGGTGGACCGGGTGATCGAGCTCGGCACGGCTACCGCGACGCACTCGACGGGTCCAGCGCGACCGGCAGTGGGGCGACGGCCGTTATGGGTGACGGGCTGGGGGTGGGCCGTCGGAGGGGTGCTCTGCTGGGGCGGGCACGGGATCGGCTGCCGCGCGGGTGAAGGACTCGCCGGTCATGGCGGCGGTCAGGGTGCTGCCGTCGGCCGGGTCGATCAGGAGGAACGAGCCGGTCCGGCGGTTGTCGGTGTAGGGGTCCAGGGCGAGTGGCTCGGCGGTGCGCAGGAGGACGTGGCCGATGTCGTTGACCTTCAACTCCTGGGTGTCGCCGAGCTGTTCGAGGGTGTCGATGTCGATCCGGTAGCTGATCTCCTTGACCAGTGCGCGCACGGTGCGGGTGGTGTGCTTGAGCAGCACCTTGTCGCCGGCGCGCAGCGGACGCTCGTGCAGGTGGCAGACGGTGGCCTCGACGTCCTTGGTGGGGCGAGGGGTGGGGCCTGCGGCGATGAGGTCGCCGCGGGAGATGTCGAGGTCGTCGGTGAGGCGCACGGTGATCGACTGCGGGGCCCAGGCGATGTCGGTCTCGGTGCCGAGGGCGTCGATGCCGGCGATGGTGGTGGTGTGGCCGGAGGGGAGGACGGTGACGGTGTCGCCGGTGCGCAGCACGCCGGAGGCCAGCTGGCCGGCGTAGCCGCGGTAGTCGTGGTGTTCCTCCGACTGCGGGCGGATGACGTACTGGACCGGGAAGCGGGCCGGGTCGGCGACGGGGTCGGTGCCGGTCTGGACGGTTTCCAGGTGTTCGAGGAGGGTGGGGCCGCCGTACCAGTCCATGTGGGCGGAGGGTTCGACGACGTTGTCGCCGGCGAGTGCGGAGATCGGGATGGCGATGATGTCACCGATTCCGAGGGAGGCGGCGTAGGCGGTGAATTCGGCGGCGATGGCGGCGAAGACGGGTTCGGCGTAGTGGGCCAGGTCCATCTTGTTGACGGCGAGTACGACGTGGGGGACGCGTAGCAGGGCGGCGACGGCGGCGTGGCGGCGGGTCTGTTCGACGACGCCGTTGCGGGCGTCGACCAGGACGACGGCGAGTTCGGCGGTGGAGGCGCCGGTGACCATGTTGCGGGTGTACTGCACGTGGCCGGGGGTGTCGGCCAGGATGAAGCGGCGCCGGGCGGTGGCGAAGTAGCGGTAGGCGACGTCGATGGTGATGCCCTGCTCGCGTTCGGCGCGCAGGCCGTCGGTGAGCAGCGCCAGGTCCGGTGCCTGCTGGCCGCGCTTGCGCGAGGCGTGCTCGACGGCTTCCAGCTGGTCGGTGAGCACCGACTTGGAGTCGTGGAGCAGGCGGCCGACCAGGGTGGACTTGCCGTCGTCGACGGAGCCGGCGGTGGCGAAGCGCAGCAGCGAGGTGGCGCCGAGGACTTGGGCGTCGGGGGGCTGGTCGCCGGTGGTGATGCTGACCATCTCTAGAAGTACCCTTCGCGCTTGCGGTCTTCCATCGCGGCCTCGGAGAGCTTGTCGTCGGCCCGGGTGGCTCCGCGCTCGGTCAGGCGGCTGGCGGCGATCTCGGTGATCACCTGGTCGATGGTGGCGGCGTCGGAGTCGACGGCGCCGGTGCAGGACATGTCGCCCACGGTGCGGTAGCGGATCAGGCGGCGCTGGACCGTTTCGCCTTCCCTGGGGCCGCCCCAGTCGCCGGCGGTCAGCCACATGCCGTCGCGGGCGAAGACGTCGCGCTCGTGGGCGTAGTAGATCTCCGGCAGGTCGATCGACTCGCGCTCGATGTACTGCCAGACGTCCAGCTCGGTCCAGTTGGAGAGCGGGAAGACGCGGACGTGTTCGCCCACGGCGTGCCGCCCGTTGTAGAGCGACCAGAGTTCGGGGCGTTGGCGGCGCGGGTCCCAGGCGCCGAACTCGTCGCGCAGCGAGAAGACGCGTTCCTTGGCGCGGGCCTTCTCCTCGTCGCGGCGCCCGCCGCCGAAGACGGCGTCGAACCTGCCCGTCTCGATGGCGTCCAGCAGCGGCACGGTCTGCAGCGGGTTGCGGGTGCCGTCGGGGCGCTCGCGCAGCCGGCCCTCGTCGATGAACCGCTGCACCGAGGCCACGTGCAGGCGAAGGCCGTGTTCGGCCACCACGCGGTCGCGGTAGGCGATCACCTCGGGGAAGTTGTGGCCGGTGTCCACGTGCAGCAGCGAGAACGGGACCGGCGCGGGAGCGAAGGCCTTCAACGCCAGGTGCAGCATGACGATCGAGTCCTTGCCACCGGAGAACAGGATCACCGGCCGCTCGAACTCACCCGCCACCTCACGGAAGATGTGCACCGACTCCGCTTCGAGCACATCCAGGTGGGAGAGCGGGTGGGGGCGTCCGGGGCCGGACGCCGGGTACTCCGCGGTCGGCGGCAGCGGGTGGGGCGCGGTCGTCATGCCAGGCCCCTCTCGGCCAGGAAGGCGTGCAGCTCCGCCGCCGACTCGGCCACCGAGCGGCCCTGCGTCTGCAGGCGCAACTCCGGTGCGGCCGGCACCTCGTACGGGTCGTCGACCCCGGTCAGGCCGGTCAGCTCGCCGGCCGCCTGCTTGGCGTAGAGGCCCTTGACGTCCCGCTCGGCGCAGAGCTCCACCGGAGTGGCGACGTGGATCTCCAGGAGTTCGGTGCCCTTGGCCACGTGCAGCTCGCGGACCGCGGCCCGGGAGTCGGCGTACGGGGCGATCACCGGGGCGAGCACGGTGACGCCGTGCGAGGCCAGCTTCTCGGCGACGAAGCCGATCCGGGTGACGTTGGTGTGCCGGTCCTCACGGGTGAACCCCAGGCCCTTGGAGAGGAATTCGCGGATCTCGTCCCCGTCCAGCACCTCCACCCGACGGCCCTCCGCCCGCAGCCGCTCGGCCACGGCGAGGGCGAGCGTGGTCTTGCCGGCACTGGGCAGCCCGGTCAGCCACACCGTGGCCCCGCGCTCGCGGCGGGCTGCCGCGGGGACCGCCTCCGCGGCTCCCCCGACGACCGGGATGTCGACTGTGATCACGATCAACTCCAAAGGGGGAAAGCTTCCTTGGGGTCCGTGGGCGAGCCGGCTGCGGACCGCGGGCGCGGCGAGCCGCTGCCACCGCCCCCCACGACGTCTTCGGCCGTGCACGAGGAATCCCCGCCCGCAGATCTGGCGCATGCGCTCCATCCGGTTCGAGCCGTCCCAAGCCGTGACGACCGCGGCCGTCCGCACGCACCGCTCTTGAGGCTGCGGTCGCCCTGGTCCGGCCCGCGAGGGTTCGGACGCCAGGGATCAGGGTTCGTCGTGGGGGCGGCCAAGCGAGGCCACGACACCGAGCCGAGGTGAACCATCGCCGTGTCACTGCCAGTTCACTGTGGTGAGGGTGGATCGGTGGCGACAAGCCCTCCTCGTATGCCAGGAGGGCACGCTACCCGATCGTACGATCGGGGCCAAGAGGGCGCGGGCGCGGCCGGAGCGGCCTCCGGAGAGACGGTCGGCCGACTGCCGGGCACGGTGGGATTCCGAGTGATTCACCTCGCCGATCCATTGACATGTACTCGCAACTTGGGTTTAACCTAACGGCGTTACTGCCCAGTAGTCCCAGGTTGGACCGGATCGCGGGATGGCGCAACGGCGCCCCCGAGCAGCGAAGTTCGCGTCGCGGAAGGGCGCGTCGCGCCCTTCCGCACTTGCTCATGCCCCAGTTGCACCAGGATCCGACGCGGCCCGTGTTCCCCTCCCACCCCGCTGCCGAAGGAACACGCCCCTTGTCTGCCACCCCGATCGCCCTCACCCTGGCCAATCTGCTGCTCCGGCCGGGCTTCGGCACGCGTCGCAACCCCGACCGGGCCTTCGACCGGCTCATCGCCACGACCGCGCAGGCGGACGGAGACCAGCCGTTCGCGGACGACTTCCGGCTGCTGCTGCGCAACTGGTCGAGGGACGACAGCCTCACCCCGGTCGGCTGGGCCTCCGCGCAGGCCCACGTCCGCAGACAGCTCGGCAACCGGGCCCGGATCCGCCGGCTGATCTCCCAGCACCCCGCGATCGAGCGCGAGCCCATCGAGCAACCGGTGTTCGTGGTGGGCCTGCCGCGCACAGCCACCACCCTGACCCACAGCGTCCTGTCGCTCTCGGCCGAGCACCGCTGCCCCCTGCTGTGGGAACTGCTCACGCCCGATATGGAGCCGACGCCCGATCAGCGCAGAAGGGCGATCACCGCCGCGCGTCGGATGGTCGGCGCGATCGACCTCTTCGCCCCGCGGTTCCGCGACATCCATCCGCTCGACGCCGAGGGCCCCGACGAGTGCACCTTCGCCCTCCCGCACACCGTCATGCCACTGTCCCAGGCCCGCATCCCCAACTACACGGTCCGGCACTACGAACGGGACTTCATCCCCGACTACCGCTACCTCAAGCAGATTTTCCAGGTACTCCAGTACGGTCGCCCGCGCCGCCGATGGGTGCTGAAGTCACCCATGCACCTGGAGAACCTCGACGCACTGCGCACCGTCTTCCCGGATGCCACCATCGTGTGGACGCACCGCGACCCGGTCGCCGTCGTGGCGTCCTTCTGCAGCCTGGTCGAGCACGGGATGGCCATCACCGTCCGCCCCCTCGACCTGCACGGAATCGGCGCCACCTGGCTCGACGTACTGAGCCGCGCCATGACACGGGGCCTGGCGGCCCGTGCCTCGATCCCCGCCGAGGCGCTGGTGGACGTCCCCTACTCCTGGCTCGGGTCCCACCCCGCCACCGGCGCCCCCAGACTCTACGAATCCATCGGCGCCCGCTGGACGAGCGCCACCGCGGCCCGGCTTCCCGAGATCACCGCTCGCCCGAAGGGCACCCGCCCGCACAGCTACGACCTGGCGCGCTACGGCCTGACCCGCGCCGCCGTCGAGGCGGCGTTCGCCGACTACAACACCGTGCGCGCCGAGATCGACCGGAGCTGATGGCGCAGGGCAAGGATCTCCGCATCCTTCTCGCCCTCCCGCACCTGCGCATGGCGGTCGAGACGGACACCGCCGACCTGGCCGGCCTCGAGCACGACGCCCCCACCGCACCCGGCCCCCGAACGCCGTGGGACGACGGTGCGGGGGCCGGGTGCGGTGGGGCCGGTGAGGCGGTGGTCAGGCGGAGTGGGCCCGGTGTTCGGCGGGGGCGGGGTGGTGGCGGACCGGGCCGGCGGCGACGGTGGCGGCCAGCAGGTCGAGGGCGGCGGCCGAGGCGGTGTCGGGCTCGGCGCTGTAGAGCAGGACGCGGTGGCCGCTCTCGTCCGAGAAGCGCATGCTCTCGAAGGAGAGCTCCATCTCGCCGACCAGCGGGTGGTGGAAGGACTTGGTGCCCACGGTGCAGTTGCGGACCGGGTGACGCGACCACAGAGCCCCGAACGTCGGGCTCTGGATGGCGAGTTGACCGACCAACTGGGCCAGTCGCTGGTCCTCCGGGTGGCGGCCGACGACCAGTCGCAGGGCGGCCAGGGCGACCCGGGTCTCCTCCTCCCAGTGGGTGTACAGCTCCCGGGTGTGCGGGTCGAGGAAGAGCAGCCGGGTGAGGTTGGGGCGCTCGGCCGGGCGGTCGGGGCTGTCCAGGTCGAGGTGGCCGGCCAGCAGGGCGTGGCCCAGCGGGTTCCAGGCCAGGACGTCGTTGCGCCGGTCGAGCACCACCGCGGGGACCTGGGCCATCGCGTTGATCAGGTTGCGGGTGGCGGCGCGCACCCGCTCCGGACGCACCACCGGCGCCTTCGCGGCCCGCTCGGGACGGGCCAGGTTGCGCAGGTGCGCGTGCTCGTCCGGGCTCAGTCGCAGCGCGCGCGCGACGGCGTCGAGCACGCCGTCCGAGGCGTTGGCGCTCTGCCCCTGCTCCAGGCGGGTGTAGTAGGTCACGCTGACGCCGGCCAGCATGGCCAGTTCCTCGCGGCGCAGCCCGGGGACCCGCCTGCGGTTGCCGTGCGGGTTCAGGCCCACGTCCTCCGGACGCAGTTGGGCACGCCGGTTGCGCAGGAAATCTCCCAGTGCGGTTGATGTCTCCATGCGTCCAAGTCTGCCCGCGGGGTGGCTCGCGCGGGTGGCTCAAGCTGTCCCTGCGAGTGCTACTTTCGGCAGTCGTACCCAGCCGCTGGCTACCTTTCCCAGGGGTCTGGGTAGCCCCGCCGCGGCAGTGCAGGCTCGTTCTCGTACCCAAGACGACGAACGAAGGGTTCCTTGCCATGTCGGCGGTTGACGATCTGAACGTGCGGGAGCAGCGCCTGGCGGCGCCGGCCCCCAAGACCGATGAATCCCGGTTGTCGGGGCGACTGCTGCTGGTGCTGATCGTCCTGCTGGTCGCCCAGTTCATGCTCGCGGTCGACTTCTCCATCCTGAACGTGGCACTGCCGGTGATCGGCAAGGGCCTCGGCTTCTCGCTCGGCAACCTGCAGTGGATCGGCACCGCGTTCGCGCTGTCCGCGGCCGGCTTCACCCTCCTGTTCGGCCGGGTGGCCGACCTCTTCGGCCGCCGCAGGCTGTTCCTGCTGGGCCTGGCGCTGCTCGGCGCCGCCTCGCTCGCCGGCGGTCTGGCCACCAGCCCGACCATCCTGCTGATCGCCCGTGTCGCCCAGGGTCTGGCCACCGCCGCCGTGACGCCGGCCGGCCTGTCCCTGCTGACCACCTCCTTCCCCGAGGGCCCGCTGCGCGACAAGGCGCTGGGCCTCAACGGCGCGCTGATGTCGGCCGGCTTCACCACCGGCGCGATCCTCGGCGGGGTGCTCACCGACCTGCTCTCCTGGCGCTGGGCGTTCTTCATCAACGTGCCGGTCGCCCTGGCGGTCCTGCTGATCGCGCCGAGCGTGATCAAGGAGAGCCGCCCGCAGACCCGGCCCAAGCTCGACCTGCCCGGTGCCGCGACCGTCACCCTCGGCCTGCTCTCGCTGGTCTACGGCCTGACCCAGGCCGGTCAGCACGGCTGGGGCAACCCGACCGCGCTGGTCACCCTGGTCCTGGGCATCGTCCTGCTGGTGGCCTTCTACGCCGTCGAGAAGCGGGCCGCAGCACCGCTGGTGCCGGTCTCCATCCTCAAGCGCCCCACCGTCATCTGGGGCAACATCGCCGGCCTGATCGCCTTCCTCACCGAGACCTCGCTGGTCTTCCTGATGACCCTCTACCTGCAGGACGTCCTCAACTTCTCGGCGCTCGCCGCCGGTCTCTCCTTCGGCGTCCTGGGCCTGGGCACCGTCATCGGCGGATCCACCGCCGCCAAGATGATCGCCCGCACCAGCACCCGCAGCACCCTGGTGATCGGCGGACTGCTGCAGGCTGCCGCGACCGCTTCGCTGCTCGCCCTCGGCCAGAGCCACTCCTGGCTCGGCCTGCTGCTGCCGGCCACCTTCATCGGCGGCGTGGGCAACATGTTCGTGATCGTCGGGTTCATGGTCACCGCCACCTCCGGTCTGCCGGACCACGAGCAGGGCATGGCCACCGGCCTGGCCACCATGACCCAGCAGATCGGGATCACCATGGGCACCCCGATCATGAGCTCCATCGTCGCCACCCAGACCACCGCGCACACCAACGCCCACAGCGTGCTGGACGGCGTGGGCCTGGCGGTGCTGGTGAACGCGCTGCTGGTGCTGGTCGGCGTCCTGACCACCGTCTTCCTCCGCCGCCGCAAGGAGCAGCACAGCGGCGCCGCGGGGTAGGACGGGAATCGCGCGCCGACCCCTGCGGCGCGCCCGAGGGGAGCGGGACGGCCACCGGGCCGTCCCGCTCCCCTCGTTTTCCGTGCCGCTTTCCGTGCCGCTTTCCGTGCCGTTTTCCGTGCCGTGCCGGGCCCGGTGCTGCCTGTCCCTGGCAGTGCTAGCCACACCGGTGCTACCCGGCGCAGGGGCCTGGCTGGGCCCGGCGGACCACGGCAGGGTTGGTCCCAACAGGCCGTCAGGAGGAGTACAGCGATGGCGATCCACGATCACATGCGGCCGGGCACCGTCCGCTGGCACAGCGTCCGGCTGCCGGCCGGCCGGCACCTGGTGGGGGCTCGGGTCTTCACCCCCGCGACCCCGCCGGAGGGCTGGCTGGTGTGGGCGCACGGCGGCAGTTGGCGGGCCGGCTCGGTGGCGGGCTGGCACGGCGCCACCGCCGACCTCGCACGGCACTCCGGCTGCGCCGTGGTCAGCGTCGAGTACCGGCTGAGCCCCGGCCACCGCCACCCGGCCGCCCTGGCGGACGTGCTGACCGCGGTGGACTGGGCGTTCGAGCAGGCCGGGGCGGCGGGCGCGGTGGCGGTCGGCGGCGACAGCGCCGGCGGCACGCTCGCCGCCGCGGCGGCCCTGGCCTGCCGCGACCGGGCACGGCCACTGGCCGCGCAGGTGCTCGCCTACCCGCCGCTCGACCCCGTGTGCGACGCCGACTCCTACACCCGCTACCAGGGCAACTTCCCCACCCCGCAGGCGATGGTCGCCGCCTGGCAGGACTACCGTGCCCCGGGCCGCCCGGTGGCCGAGGACGGCACCCGGCTGTACAGCACGCCGTTCGAGGCCGCCGACCTGCGCGGCCTGGCCCCGGCCCTGCTCGCCGTCGGCGAGTTCGACCCGGTGGCCGACGACGTGCGCCGCTACCGGGAACTCCTGCTGGCGGCGGGCGTGCGGGCCGAGCTGCGGGAGTTCCCGCAGACCTTCCACGGCGCCTTCCTGGACCCGGGGCAGCAGCCGCCCTCGACCGCCGAGGAACCCGGCCTGCGGCCCTGGCTGGGCACCGCGTTGCGAGCCCGGCTCGCCCGCGGCGCCCGCTGAGCCGGCCCGTCGCCGACCCACCGCCCCGTCCCAATGCCCCGCTTCGCCTTCACCCTGCCCCGCCCGGCGAGCCGCGTTCCGCCGTGCCCCGCACCGCGAGCCCCGATCAATCGCGCCCGGCTCTCCCGGGCTGCCCGACACCATACGGAGACCCGATGAACTTCCCTGCCCGGACCTCGTCCCCGGCCGAACTCGACGGCCTGCTGAGGCACTTCGCCGACCTGCGGGACGGCACCCACGGCGACGCCGTCTCCCGCGGCGGCAAGGAGCGGCTCTTCGAGGCCGCCGTCGCCCTGCTCGACCCGTACGCCCGCCAGGCGCTGCGCGAGCTCGACGAGCGGCTGCTGCTGGGCCGCGGCGAGCTGACCGCGACCGGTGTCCGCCGCGGACCGGACGGCGGCGTCTACGCCGCCTGGCGGCTGTCCTGGGCCGAGCAGCGCGAGACGGGGATCGATCCGATCACCCTGCTCGCGCACTACGGCACCGGATTCCATCACCCGCACGTGCGCGGCGCCACGGTCGGCGAGTGGCCGCTGAACGTGTTCACCGACGAGCAGGCCGCCGCCGAGCTGCCCACGCTGCGCGCGATCGCCGCCGCCGACCTGCACAACCTGGTGTTCGAGCGGGACTACCGGATCGTGCCGGCCACCATGGCCGATGCCGCGTCCGCCCCGGCCGAGGAGGAGCGGGCATGACGCTGCGCCTGTCGGTCCTCGACCAGACGCCGGTCGGCGAGCACTCCTCCGGGGACCTGGCGCTGCGCTCCTCGGTGGAGCTGGCACGCGCCCTCGACCCGCTGGGCTTCACCCGCTACTGGACGGCCGAGCACCACGGTTCGCCGGGCTTCGCCGGCACCGCCCCGGAAATCCTGGCCACCGCGCTGCTGGGCGCCACCGAGCGGATGCGGATCGGCACCGGCGGGGTCCTGCTGCCGCGCTACCCCGCGCTGAAGGTGGCGGAGGTCTTCGGCGTGCTGTCCGCGTTGTACCCGGGGCGGGTGGACCTGGGCATCGGCCGCGCGGGCGGTCCCGCGCACCAGTTCCCCCGGCAGCTCGCCGAACTGCGGGACCACCTGGGCCTGGTGGAGCCCTTCGAGCCGACGGTGCCGCGCGGGGTGCTGCCGCCCAGGCTGTGGCTGCTGGGGGCCGGCACCGGCTCGGCCGAGCTGGCCGGCGAAGCGGGCAGCGACTTCGCCTTCGCGCACTTCCTCAACCCGCGTACCGGGCGCGCCGCGTTCGAGACCTACCGGCACGGCCTCGCGGCGCGGCCGGCGGAGGTGGCCGCCCTCGCCGGCCCGGCCCTCACCCGCCCGGCCGCCGGCACGGCGCGGCCGACGGCCGCGCTGGCCGTGCGGGTGGTCACCGCGGACACCGCGGCCAGGGCCGAGCTGCTGGCGCAGGCGATGCTGCTGTGGCGCAGCCGCAAGGACCTCGGCCACGACCTGCCGCTGCCCTCCGCCCACACCACGCGTCACCACCGCTGGACGGGGGCGGAGACCGAGCGGGCGCTGGCCAACAGTGCGGCCCTGGTGTCGGGGACGCCGGAGCAGGTGCACCGGCAGCTCACCGCGCTGGCGGCCGAGCACCAGGTGGACGAGCTCATCGTCAACACCCTCACCGCGGATCCGGCGGACCGGCTGCGCTCCTACGAGCTGCTCGCCGAGGTGTTCGCGCTGGACGGCGCACCGGCGCCGACGCCGGACGCGGGCCCAGTGCTGCGGGCCTGCTGACAGCTGACGAAGCCGGCTGCCGCCGCCCCGAACGGGGGCGGCGGCAGCCGGCTTCTGCGTGCCGCGGCGAGCCGGTGCTCAGGAAGGTGCCGGGGACGACCCGACCGGCAGCGCGGTGGCGGCAGCGTCCGCACCGGCTCCGGCTCCGGCGGCGGCTCCGGCACCAGCCGTCGGTGTCACCGCCGTCGAACGCCGGCGGGCGCGGCTGAAGCGGCGCATGGCCGGCATCTCGACGAAGCGCCACAGCGCCCAGCCACCGGCCAGGGTGACCGCGAGGAACAGCGCGAGCATGCCCAGCCCGACCGGCACGCTGTGCGAGCCGGACCCCAACTGCAGGCGCAGCCAGAAGATGGTGACGCCCTGCACCAGGTAGAAGCCGAAGGAGATCTCCCCCAGGCGCACCATGACCCGGCCGTTCAGCCCGGTGCGCCGGCCCGCCTGGTCGGCGGCGGCCACCGCGCTGATCAGCGCGCCGATCGGCACGATGGTGGCGACCACGAAGCTGTACTGGAAGGGCACCAGCAGCGCGGCGCCGTAACCGGCGGCCAGCAGCAGCACGCTGACCCGCACGCCCAGCGGGCGCGGCCAGCGGCCGGCGGCGACGATCCGGGCGAGCAGCATGCCGAGCACGAACTCGAAGAGACGGCCGGGCGGGAAGAGGTAGCCGAACCAGAACTGGAGGTCCGAGACGGGTGTGATGGCCGACTTCGGGGTGTCGGGGATCAGGAACTGGGTGACCAGCTGGACGCCGACCGTCCCGGCGACCATCACCGCGGCCCACCAGTACAGCCGCCGCTCGGCGATCCGGCGCACCGGCCCGATGAGCAGCGGGAAGAGCAGGTAGAACAGCAGCTCACTGCCGAGCGACCAACTGGGCGGGCTGACACTGAGGTTGACGGACGCCTGGGGGAAGAAGGTGTGCACCAGGAAGAGGTTCGGCAGCCAGTCGAGAACCCCGTGCACGGCCTTGCCCGCGAAGAGCAGCATCGCGACGGCGAAGACCGCGAGGTGGTTGGGGAAGATCTTCACCAGCCGGCGCCGCCAGAAGGCGGTCATCCGCCCGCCGGGCCGGTGCGACCAGGCGAGCAGGAAACCGCTGAGCACGAAGAAGAACGACACCCCCACGTAGCCGGCCTTGCTGAAGAGCGTCTCGACCGCGTTCGCGACCCCGTGGTCGGCGAACGGGTTGATCGGACCGTTCGGCGGGATCGGGGAGTTGAACAGCGAGGAGTGGAAGCAGAAGACCAGCAGGGCGGCGAGGAAGCGCAACCCGGTCAGGGAGAGCAGGGGCGGTCGGGTGGTGGGGGCCGGCCCGGTGTCGGGGCCGCTCACCGCGGTTCGGGGCATGGCGATGGGCGCCTTTCTGGCGGTCGGAGGTGAGGGGGCACATGAACGGCGTGCGGGGGCGTCCCGAGGGCGCGCCCACGGCAGGGCGGGGCGGCTGCCGTGGCCGCCCCGCCCGAGCCGTGCGTCAGTCGGTGCCGATCTCGTTGCGGTAGAGCATGACCTTGGCGTCCTGGGCGACGTAGTAGTTCTGCACCGAGTAGGCGATGGTGGCGAAGTCGAGCCGGCCGTCGCCGTTGAAGTCGGCGGTCGCGATCCGGGCCACCGACTCGTCGCTGACCCGCCACTTGGCCCAGACGCCGTTCGCCAGGTCCACGGCCTTGTAGTACATGACGCCCTGCCAGGGCCAGGGGCCGCGCAGCGCGACCAGGAACTCCTCCTCGCCGTCCCCGTCGAAGTCGGCGCAGACGATCTGGTGGCCCGGACCCTCGCCGTTCTCGTTGGGGTCGCCGTACACGTCGAGCAGCACGCGGCGCCAGGGCACCTGGTCGGCCGGCCCCTCCTCGGCCTTGGTGTAGACGGCCACCGTATTGCCGTGGAAGGGCTCGATCGCGGCCACGTACGCCATCGGGTCGTCGCCGATCCGGCCGGCGTTGAGGTCGCCGCTGCCCCGGAAGCCGGTCTGCGGGAACTGGGTGAGCTCGCCGGTGCCGATCAGGGTGCGCACCCACTCGCCGACCGCGGTGTCGTAGTGCAGCCAGGTGACGCCCTCGTCGGAGGCGAGCAGCAGCGAGTCGAGGTCCGATCCCGGGATCAGGCCGGCCTTCTTCTCGGCGCCGTGGATCATGCGGAAGTGGGTGTCGTCGATGACGGTCATCGGCCACTCGGCGGCGTTGCGGACGTCGTCGGGCTGGGTGAAGAGCACCACCGGCAGCACCGCGTGCACGTCCTCCTTGGCGACGATCGGCAGGCCGATGATCTCCAGCCGCTCGGTCTGGGTGAAGTGGCCGACGCGCAGCCGGTGCATCCCGGTCGCCCGGCCGACGTAGTGCCGCTGCCAGCGCGACTCGTCCTTGTCCGGGCTGCCCGGGTTCTCCAGCCAGTCGATCTTCCCACCCGTGGTGTTGGCGTCGTGGATGGTGCCGATCGGGCCGTAGAGGTCGTAGCAGACGATGACGTCGGGCTCGCCGTTGCCGGTGATGTCGGCGTAGTCGGAACCGACCGGCATCGGGATCCGGTCGGCGATCAGCCGGCGGGTCCACTGGCCGTCGTTCTGGTACCAGTAGATCTCACCGAGCCGCAGGCCGTAGCCGAACAGGTCGGGGCGGCCGTCCTGGTCGAGGTCGGGCGCCTCCAGCCAATAGCCGTCCCGCAGTTGGTCGGCGACGATCTCCGGGGTGAATCTGGGGGCACGGATGGCGGGGGTGTCCTTGTCGGTCATGGTGCTTGCTCCTGGGAGGGATTGACGAGGGATCAGGACTGTCGGGCGTGGTACTCGACGGCCAGCCAGAGGCTGTCGGTGTCGGCGCGGTACTGGTGCCAGGGGTAGCGGAAGGCACCGTCCGGGCCGAGGTCGCAGAACGGGTCGTGCGTGTGGCCGGGGCTCATCAGGACGTCCTGGCGGAGCGTGGCGTGGTCCTCGGCCCGGAACGTCTGCATCCGGCCGGTGCCCTGGACCTGGGTGTGCACCTCCAGGAACGGGTGCCGGTCGTGCAGCCCGCAGTCGGTGCCCGCCGGCGCGAACCAGAGGTTCACACGGACTCCGAACTCCCGTGGCCGCTCGGTGCTCCGGCTCCCGCCGAGCAGTCGCGCCGGGTCCAGCTCGACGGCACCGAGGTCGTCCTGCGGGCCGCGCCACAGCGGGGTGTCGCGGGGGAAGCCCGGCAGCAGGTCCGCCAGCCGGGCCCAGCCGGGCTCCGCGAGGATCACGGCGGCGGGCCGCTGCTCACGGACCCGCACCAGCACCAGCAGCTCGGCGCGGGCGACGGTGGCGTCGACCAGGACGGTGGAGGCGAGCGGCGGGATCACGGTGCGCGGTGTCCCGGCGAGCAGGGCCGGGTGGGCCCCGGCGTTGACCACGATCGTGCGGCCCTCGACCGGGAAGTCCTCGGCGTCCCGGACCACCAGCGCCTCGACCTGCGCTCCGCCGAGGGCGAGCGGGCGGATGCGGTTGGCGGTCCGGGCGGGCGCGGCCGCGGCGGGCGTGGTGGTCAAGGCTGTCGTGGCGGTCACGGCGTTCGTGGTGATCATGGCGTTCGTGGTGGTCATGGCGTTCGTGGTGGTCATGGCGTTCGTGGTGGTCATGGCGCTCACGCCGGGACGTAGTCGGCGGAACGGGCCAGCTCCGTGGCGAGTTCGTCCACCTGGACCGCCGGGACGAACGGCGTCACCGCCGGCCCCTCGCCGAAGAAGTGCGCGAGCGCGGCCACGGTCCGCTCGGTGGCCCGGCCGTCACCGTACGGGTTGGCCGCGCTCGCCATCCGCGCGTACTCCTGCTCGCTGCGCAGCAGCCGCAGCGTCTCGGCCACGATCCGCTCGGTGGTCTTGCCGACCAGCCGGGCGGTGCCGGCCACCACCGCCTCGGAGCGCTCGGTGACGTCGGCGAGCACCAGGGTGGGCTTGCCCAGCGCCGGCCCCTCCTCCTGGGAGCCGCTGCTGTCCGAGACGATCACGTCGGCACGCCGCATCAGCTTGCAGAAGCCCAGGTAGGGCAGCGGGTCGACGACGGTGATGTTCGGGTGGCCGCCGATGCCGCCCAGCATCGCCTCGCGGACCGCCGGGTTGCGGTGCAGCGGCACCACGACCCGCACCCCGGGCTCGTTCGCGATCTGCGCCAACGCCGCTGCTATCTCGGGAAGTTGAGGCCAGGCGTCACGACGGTGCGCGGAGGCCAGGACGACCCGGCGCGGGTCGCTGTCCAGGTCCTCGATGGCCGGGTGGCCGTACGAGCGGGCCTGGCCGCCGGCCCACCGCAGGGCGTCGATCACCGTGTTGCCGGTGACCACCACCGTGCTCGGGTCGACGCCTTCGCGCAGCAGGTTGACCCGGTTGCCGGGGGTCGGCGCGAGGTGCAGGGCAGCGAGCTGGGCGACCAGGCGCCGGTTGCCCTCCTCCGGGAACGGGGAGGACAGCCGGCCGCTGCGCAGGCCGGCCTCGACGTGCACCAGCGGGATCCCGTGGTGGAAGGCGGCCAGCGCGCCGGCCACCGTGGTGGCGGTGTCGCCGTGCACCAGCACCGCCTCGGCGGGGTGCGTGCGGAACAGCTCCTCCAGACCCGCCAGCGAGCGGTAGGTGACCTGGGACAGGGTCTGCCGGGGCGCCATGATCCCGAGGTCGACGTCGGCCCGCAGACCGAAGGCCTGCAGGGTCTCGTCCAGCATCTGGCGGTGCTGCCCGGTCGACACGACGGTGGGAAGGAAGCGTGGGTCGTCCTTGAGAGCCCGGATCACCGGAGCGAACTTGATCGCTTCCGGGCGGGTGCCGAGAACGATGGCTATCGACCGCATGGAATCTCTTTCCTTCGATCTTGGAACGGAAGGGCGGCAGTCGCGCTTCGGGAGCACCGTCCGCAGGCCGCGGAACGCGGGCAGGGGGCACCCCCGTGGGGGCGGCGGCGGGAAGCGCGGTGGGACGCGGAGACACGCCGGGACGAGACGTGCGACCGGCGGGGCCGTTCGCTGGGGAACCGGCCGGGAAACAGCTTTCCGGGCAGCCCCGGTGAGCGTCAACCGACTGTCCGGGCTGCCTGAACACCCGTGCGCGGACGACGAAGAGCCCCGGTTCCCGCGTGCTGCGGGGACCGGGGCTCTTCGGGGTGGCGAGGGTGCGCCGCCGGCTGGGCGGCGGGTGGCGGGCGGCTGGGGCAGACGCTAGGGCAGCTTGACGGAGAGCGAGTGGCGGAAGTGGTCGCTCGGGTCCCAGCGCCGCTTCACCTGCTGCAGCCGGGGATAGTTGTCCTGGTAGTAGAGCGTGGACCACGGCACGCCCGAGCGGTTGTAGCGCGGATCGTCCATGTCCCGGTCGGGATAGTTGATGTAGCAGCCCTGGGTGTCCGCGCCGGGCCTGGGCACGCCGCCGGTGCTGACGAAGAAGTCCTCGTACAGGTCGCGCAGCCAGCCGAGGTAGAAGTCGTCCTGGCTCTCGTCCGCCCAGAAGGTCTGGAAGCACATCTTGAAGACCGAACCGCGCTGCGCGTTCGCGGTCGCGTCCTGGGCCACCGCGTTCACCTGGCCGCCGAAGGAGAACAGCACCAGCATGGTGTCCGGGTTCGTGAAGCCGGGATCGCTCAGGTGCCGGTAGAGGGTGGCGACCTGCTGGTCGGTGAAGTTGCGGCGCATGTAGGCGGACTTGTGCCCGCCGCGCGAGGTCGGGTTGGTGATCACCGGGTTGTTGGTGCCGACCAGGCGGGTGGCCTGGAGCCAGGGCAGCCGCTGCGGCGCGGCCAGCTGCGGCATCGCGGGCAGCTCCCCGGTGGGCCGGGTGAGCGCCTGCGGGGTGACGCCGGTGCCGGCGGTGATCGCCGTCAGATAGTCGTCCAGCAGTTGTCCGGCTCCGGGCACGGTGGCGTCGACCTGGGTGAACATGCCGAGGCTGCCATGGGCCTTGGAGCTGACGTTGAACAGGCTGCTGAGGTGGCGGTAGGGCGAGTCGGGCGCACTGTTCTTCTCGTGCCAGGCACCGAAGTTCTGCAGCAGCCGGGCGAAGCTCGCCTGGGTCAGCTGGTCCCAGGGGATGTCGACCGCGCTGACCAGGACCTCGGACGGCGGCGCGATCAACTGCTGCCCGGGGTCGGTCCCGGTGGCGTCCGGCGAGCGGAACCAGTACTTGGTCACGATCCCGAAGTTGCCCCCACCGCCACCGGTGTGCGCCCACCAGAGGTCGCGGTTGGGGTCGTTCGCCTCACGGGTGGCCACCACCGTCCGCACCTTCCCGCGCTCGTCCACGACCACCACCTGCACCGCGTACAGGTGGTCGGCGACCAGGCCGTGCGCCCGGGAGAGCAGCCCGTAGCCGCCGCCGGCGATGTGGCCGCCGGCCCCGACGCTGTAGCAGATGCCACCGGGGATGGTGACGCCCCAGCCCTTGTACAGCGCCTCGTAGACGTTCAGCAGCCGGCAGCCGGGCTCGACGGTGAAGGCGCGGAACCGCGGGTCGTAGTCCACCCCGGTCATCTCGGAGAGGTCCAGGATGACCTCGATCTCCGGGTTGCAGGTGAAGTCGGCGAAGCAGTGGCCGCCGCTGCGCACCGACACCCGCTTGCCGGCCTGCACGGCCTCGCTCAGCGCCTGTTCGGCGTCGGCGGCGGAGCGGATCATCCGCACGTAGTCCGGACGGGCGACGAAGCGCTGGTTGTTGCCCGTGGTCAGCAGTGGGTAGCGGGGGTCGTCGGGCCGGATCGTCACCCCGCCCCGTGGTGCGGCGGCGGCAGGAGCGGCTGCGGCTCCGGCTGCGGGAGCCGGATCGGCGAAGGCTGCGCCGGGCAGGCCGACGGCCACGGCCGCACCGCCCACCGCGGCGGCGCCGCGGGCGATCAGGGTCCGGCGGTCGACACCAGTCATGGTGGTTCACCTCTCGTCAGAACGGAAACGGGTGACGTGCACAGGAGGTCTGCGGGGGATGCCGCAGAACGTCCCAGGGGTCAGACGACGTGGTAGGCGGGGGCTGCGGGCTGCTCGGCGGGACTCGCGGCAGCGCGGGTCCGCCGTTCCAGCAGCCCCGAGCAGGCCGCGGCGCCCAGGCCGGCGGCGGCCAGCACCGCGCCGATCCAGTTCGGCGCGGTGTAGCCGAGGCCGTGGCCGATGGCCAGGCCGCTCAGCCAGGCGCCGATGGCGTTGCCGAGGTTGAACGCGGCGATGTTGGCGGCCGAGGCGAGCGCGGGCGCTCCCTCGGCCTGCTGCATCACCCGCATCTGCAGCAGCGGGACGGTGGCGAAGCCCACGGCACCGAAGACGGCGATGGTGACCGCGGCGGGCAGCTCCGCGTGCGCGGTGGCGACGAAGACCACCAGGACCAGCGCCAGGGAGCCCAGCACGACGTACAGGCTGGGCATCAACCGCCAGTCGGCCGCCCGACCGCCCAGCAGGTTGCCCACGCACAGGCCGACACCGAACAGCACCAGCAGCCAGGCCACCGCCGGATCGGAGAAGCCGGCCAGCGTGGTCATCATCGGCGCCAGGTAGGTGAAGGAGGCGAACACCCCGCCGAAGCCGAGCGTGGTCATCGCCAGCGCCAGCCACACCTGCGGACGCGCGAAGACCCGCAGTTCGCCGCGGAGCCCGCCGGAAGGCTCCGGCGGCAGCGCCGGAACCAGGACCAGGACGCCCAGCAGGCCCACCAGGCCGAAGGCGGTGACGCCCCAGAACGTGGCGCGCCAGCCGAAGTGCTGGCCGACCAGGGTGCCGACCGGGACGCCGGCCACGTTGGCGACGGTCAGGCCGGTGAACATCAGGGCGATCGCCCGCGCCTTGCGTTCCGGCGCCACCAGTTGGGCGGCGACCACCGAGCCGATGCCGAAGAACGCGCCGTGGGTCAGCGCGGCCACCAGCCGACCCGCCATCAGCACCCCGTAGGAGGGCGCCAGTGCGCAGATCAGGTTGCCCACGATGAACACGCCCATCAGGACGGCCAGCATGGTCTTGCGCGGCAACCGGGCCCCGGCGGCCGTCATCAACGGCGCTCCGACCACGACGCCCAGGGCGTATCCGGTGATGAGCAGACCGGCGCTGGGGATCGAGACCGAGAAGTCGCCGGCGATCTGCGGCAACAGCCCGACGATGACGAACTCGGTGGTGCCGATGCCGAAGGCCCCCAGGGCCAGGGCGAGCAGGGCGAGAGGCACGCCGCCTCCTTCGTAGTCTTCGGGTGTGTGTGCGTGCGTGTGTACGTGCATGGGTGCGTGCGTGGGTGCGTGCATGGGTGGGTGCGTGCGTGCGTACGGGGGTTCGTGCGTGGTGCGTGGACGGCGCCGTGGGCGGTTCAGGCCGCGCCGTCCGCGTCGTCGGCCCGCTCGGCCAGCCGGTCGGCCAGCTCCTGCCAGGAGCGGGCGCTCAGTCGGGCGGCCTCGGCGACCGTGGCGGCGCGGTGCGAAGGCACCGTGCGGACCAGTTCCTGCCGCCGCCGCGCGCCGCCGAGCTGGAGGTCGAGCATGCGCAGCAGCAGCCGCCCGGCCTCGGTCAGGCGCAGCGCCGGATCCTGGCAGAGGTTGCGCACCAGTCTCTCCAGCGCCTGGTCGGCCCCGGGGTCGAACGCGACCACGACGCCTTCGTCGCCGAGGTCCTGTACCACCGGCCCGCGCCGCTCGACGGGCCGCAAACGCGGGGGCACCGGGTCCTCGCCCCGGTCGGTGCGCCGCCGCACGTCGCGCACGGTGCCCGGCGAGATCCGGGCCTGCCGTGCCACCTCACGCAGCGAGGCCCGCGGGTTGGCGGCCAGCAGCCGCGCCGCCTGCCGACGTCCTTCGGCGGTGTTCAGCGGCCGCACGACGCCGTCCCGGCCGAGCCGGACCGGGACGGACTCCGGCCTGGCCGGCACCTCGTATCCGGTCTGCCCGGTGCGGACGCGGCGGCGCAGCACCGCGACGGTCTTGGCCGCCAGACCGGTGCGGGCGGCGATCGCCCGGTCCGACCACTGGGGGTGACTGAGCAGGATCCGGCCCGCCGCCGCGCGGCGGTCCGCCCCGCGCAGCGGCAGGCCGTGACCGATGTTGGCCTCGACCGCGAGGACGAAGGCGTCCTCGGCGGTGCCGTCGAAGAACAGCACCTCGACGACTGCCTGGCCGCGCAACTCGGCGGCCCGCACCCGGTGGACGCCGTCGATCACTCGCATGGTGGCGCGGTGCACCAGGACCGGTGGGAGCGGTGTGCCGGCACCGGCCAGGGCGAGGACGTGCGCCGCGACCTCGCCGGAGGCCCGGGGAGAGTCGTCGGTGTGCAGCCGGTCGAGCGGGACCCGGTGGACCTGGTGGTCCCGGTGCCGCCACAGCCGGTACGGCGTGTCCTGTTCGTACGGCTGCTGAACTGTCCGATGCGTGGTCATGCGCAACACACCCCCGTGGGTTGGCTGGACGCCGGCGGCAAGGGCCGCTCGGTGGTCGGCCGGTCTCCGGCATCAGGAGAATACGTAACTACCGTTCGGTTATCCGGTTTCGAGCCGCGCCCCCGGACGACCTTGGCAACTCGCCCGCCCACCAGCGCCGTTGTCGAGGACGACGGCCGGAACGCCGCGCCGGCGCCGGCACCGCCGACGGCGCTGTGCAACCGTGCCACCGACCGCAGTTGCTCATCCCACCGGCACCGGAGTCGCCTGCTCGACGAACTCCCGTAGCCAGGAGCGGAACTCGGGCCCCAGGTCGGCGCGCTCCCAGGCCATCCGGACCGTGGCGCGCAGGTAGTCCGAGCGGTCGCCGGTGTCGTAGCGGCGCCCGGTGAACACCACACCGTGCACCGGCCCCGCGCCCGGCGTGCGGGCCAGTTCGGCCAGCGCATCGGTCAGTTGAACCTCGCCACCACGGCCGGGGGCGGTGCGGCGCAGCACGTCGAAGATCTCCGCATCGAGCACGTAGCGTCCGATCACCGCGAGGTCGCTGGGCGCCGAGCCCGGGTCCGGCTTCTCCACCAGGTCGACCACTCGGACCACGTCGTCCTCACCGGTGGCCGCCACCGCCGCGCAACCGTACTGGTGGATCAGCCGCCGGTCCACCCGCATCAGGGCCACCACGCTGCCGCCGTGGCGTTCGCGCACCTGCGCCATCCGGCTCAGCAGCGGGTCGCGCGGGTCGATCAGGTCGTCACCGAGCAGGACGGCGAACGGCTCGCGGCCCACGTGCGGGGCGGCACACAGGACGGCGTGGCCCAGTCCGCGCGGGTCGCGCTGGCGCACGTAGTGGATGTCGGCCAGTTCCGTGGGGGCGCAGACCCGGGCCAGCCGGTCCAGGTCGCCCTTGCGCTGCAGGGTCTCCTCCAGCTCGTAGTTGCGGTCGAAGTGGTCCTCCAGCGGACGCTTGTTGCGGCCGGTCACCATCAGGACGTCGGACAGCCCGGCGGCCACCGCCTCCTCCACCACGTACTGGATGGCCGGCTTGTCGACCACCGGGAGCATCTCCTTGGGGGTGGCCTTGGTGGCGGGCAGGAAGCGGGTACCGAGCCCCGCGGCGGGGATGACCGCCTTGGTCAGTCGAACACCAGCGGATGAGTTCATGCCCGCCAAGCTAGCCGGGGCGACTTCCGAGCCAGAAGCCAACTTTCTTTCCAGCAGTGCTACTTGAGCAGATCCATACCGTGCAGCAGCAGACTCCAGATCTGTTCGATTTCGGCCTGGACGCCCGGCGAGGCACCCAGACCGCCCTCCTGCCCGGCCGCACACCGCAGGTGCACCTCGACACCGGCCACCAGGTGCCGGGCGAGCGCCACGAGCGGCCCGGCCGCTCCCGCGGGCGACGGCCCGCCCGTCACCCTGGCCGCCAGCCTGCCGAGCGCGGGGTTCCAGGCCGTGCACCAGACGGCCGGACAGCCGGGCCGCTCCCGGCTGAGCCTGGCCGCGGCGCGTACCGTGACGTCGCGCTCCAGCAGTCCGGCCAGGGCCAGCGTCAGGTCCACCACCCCCCGCAGCGGGGGCGGACGCAGCTCCGTCAGCCCGTCCACGACCAGCTGGGTGGTGTGCCGGCCGTGCCACTGGACGGCGTCGGCCAAGGCGTCCTTGGTCGGAAAGTGGAAGGTCAGCGCACCCGTCGACAGGTCGGCCGCGGTGCTGATCCGGGAGAGCGAGGTGCCTCCGTAGCCGTGCCGGTCGAACTGCTCGGCGGCGGCCACCAGGACGGCCCCCCTGGTACGCACGGCCCTGTTCTGCATGGCCAAGCCTCTGCCTCTTCCACTCCTGCGGCGCCCGGACGGCGACCCGCTCCGGCCAGCACACCCAATCCGGCAGGCCTCCTGGGGCCACCGCGCCCGATCGCAGCGCGACTTGGGCAACTCGGTGACGACGCCGCGACGTCGCACGCAGGCCGGGTCGCCACTCTGGATAAAAAAGCGAACGTTCTATATGGTTTCTACGTCGCCACCCGCCGTGCCCCGGCGACTCGGGAGGGAGAGCAGGACTGATGGCACTCGGCGCAAGCCCGCTACGGAACACCGCCCCAGGACAACTCGGCAGACCGTTCGACACGTTCAGCACACTGAGCCCATCCGACGCGGTCGGCACACCCGGCTCGGCCGGTGCGGTCGGTACACTCGGCTCGGCCGACTCGTTCAGCACCTTCACCGAGGAGCTCTTCGGCCATCTGCCCCGCGCGGACCAGCGCAAGTGGGCGAACGGCTATCTCCAAGGGCTGCTCCGGACCCCGGGCAAGAAGACCGTCCGGCGGCTGGCCGCCACGGTCTTCGACTCCCCGACGGCCTCCCAGTCCCTCCACCAGTTCGTCAACTCCAGTCCCTGGCCGTGGGAACCGGCACGAGCCGGCCTCACCCACTGGAGCGCGCGCCGGCTGCCGCTGCGCGCCTGGAGCCTGGGCGCGGCGGTGCTGCCCAAACGCGGCGACCGCTCGGTGGGCGTGCACCGCCGCTTCGATCCCGCCCTCGGACGGACCGTCAACTGTCAGCTCGGACTGGGCCTGTTCCTGGCCGGCGGCCGGCACAGCATCCCGGTCGAGTGGCGGCTCTTCCTGCCGGCCCACTGGAGCGAGGAGCCGGCCCTGCGCGAGGGCGCCCGGATCCCGGACGCCACCCGGCACGAGCCGCTCTGGGCGCAGGCCGTCGACCTGGTCGACACGCTCGCCGCGCGCACCCCTCTCCCGCCGGTGCCGGTGGTTGCCGACCTCGTCGGCTTCCTCAGCCCGACCCAACTGCTCGACGCACTCGACGCCCGGGAGCGGGACTTCGTGCTCAGCGCGCCGACGGACCTTCCGGTGCTCGCGTCCGGCGGCCGGCTCGGCGGCCCCGGCGACCCGGGACCCACCGTCGTCAGCCGCGCCCACCACGTGCTGGGCATCGGACGCACCCGCGAGCCGCTCCCGATCACGGTGGCCACCCCGGACGGCGGGCGGCGCCAGCTGTGCGTCCGCTCCGCCCTGGTCCGTCTGCCCCAGGACCGGCCCGGCACCGGGTCGACCCAGCGCACCTACCGTCTCTTCGCCGCGCGCGAGCCCGGGGAGCCGTGGCCGGCCAAGGTGTGGATCAGCAATCTGGTGCACCGCCGGGTGGACGAGCTGCTGACCCTGGCCCACCTGGCCGCCGGGACCGCGTGCGCCGTCCGAGCCCTGGAGGACGACTTCGGACTACTGGACTTCGAGGGGCGCTCGTTCCCCGGCTGGCACCGCCACCTGACCCTGGTCTCGGCCGCGTACGCGCACCACCGACTCGGGTGGCGCGACCGGGCCCCCGGCGTCCAGCCGCCGTCACCGTCGCGGGTGCCGTTGCAGCGGCGCAGCGCGTGAGCGGTGGCACCCGGACGGCGCGGGCCGACCGGGGCGCCGCCGCCCGCTGCGGGCGCAGGGCCGGTCCGGCGGATCTTGTGGGACACGGCCTAACCGACCCCGAGGTGCGCGCGGTACCAGGCGGCCGCCTCGCCGATCACGTCCAGCGGGTCCGGGTCCGGTGCGCAGCCGGCCGCCCGCCACACCTCCTCGGAGCGGTACCAGTGGTCCTGGCCCAGCAGCGAGAACTGACGTTCACTCACCCACCCCTCGGTGGCGCGCAGCCGCTCCACCGAGCGCGACCAGCTCCAGTCCTCCTGGACCGCCGGCAGCACGCCGGCCTCGGCCAGCCGCGCCAGCAGGTCGCCGAGCCGTACCGGCACCGGATGGCCGGCGTGCCGGACCACGCCCCGGCCGGCTTCGGGCGCCGGCCGACCGTGGGCGGTCAGCAGGGCCACCAGCAGGCGGGCCAGGCTGCCCACTCCGACCAGCGACAGCAGCGCCCGGCCGCCGTCCCACCGGGCCGGGACCCGGGCCACCGCATCGGCCAGCGCCGGCACCACCCAGCGGTCGCCCGCACCCAGGATCAGGCCCGGACGCAGGACGATGCCACCGGCCGCCAGCGCGAACTCCTCGCCAGCCAGCCGGGACCGGCTCGCCGCGGAGACCGGCGCCGGCTCCACCTCGCCCACCGCGATCCCACGGTGCGGCCCGGCCCCGTAGACGGCCGCGGTGGACAGCTGCACGATCCGGCGCACCGCGCTCAGCCGCGCCTCGGCCAGCAGCGCCGCGCTGCCGTGCCGGTTCACCGCCTCGCCGACGGCCGCGTCAGGACCGATGTACGAGGCGAGGTGGAGGAGTGCGTCCGCACCCTCGCAGACGCCGCGCAGCGAGTCGGGACTGGCCAGGTCGGCCCGGACCCACTCCACCTCGGCACCCGGCACCGGCCCGGGCCGGGTCCGCCCGAGCACCCGCACCTGCAGCGGTGCACCGGCCGGGTCCGCGCTCTGATATCTCGTCAGCTCGGCCAGTACGGCGGAGCCGATGAATCCGGTCGCCCCGGTGAGGACGATCCGCCGCGGCCTCACGCCAGGCTCCGACATCGCCCGGCGTCGAAACAGAGCCGCTCCCGTGCCGCGGGCAGCGCCACCCCGGGCAGCAGGTAGCGCCACATCGCCTCGACCCGCTCGGGCAGGTCGGCCCGGCCGGTGGCGATCTGCGAGAAGAGCTGGGTGCCGCTGTAGGCCCCCACCAGCACCTGGGCGAGCGTCAGCTCCTCCACCTCGGGCAGCAGATCGCCCGACTCCCGCGCGGCGCTGAGCTCCTGGCGGAACCGCTCGACCCACAGCTGGTAGGGGGCGTCGTCGCGCATCCCGAACTCGCCCTGCTCGACCGCCAGCCGAACACCCGCCCGGAGCAGGACGTTGTGCTGCAGCTGGTTCGCCAGGTACAGCGTGATGTCGATCAACTGCTGCAGCCCCGGCTCGGCCTCCGGCAGCTCGAGGCCGGAGCCCTGACCGAGCATCACCGCCTGGGCCAACGCCTCCTTGGAGGCGAAGTGGAAGTACATGCTCCCCGCCGTGACCTGCGCACGCTTCATGATCCGACTGATGCTCGCACCGTGGAAGCCCGACTCGTCGAACACCTCCGCGGCGGCCTCGATGATCTGGGCCCGGGTGCGGACCGCCCGCTCCTGCTTGGGTTCTGCCATGCCTCGACCTACCGAAACTCATCGACAAACAAAACGAACATCCTTTATTTTACAGACGGCGGCACACGCCGCCAGAGTTCGGGCCGAACCGGGCTCGTGCGCGAATCGACCGGGGGTAGATCGTCATGTCCGGCACCACACAACTAGCCGTCCCCGCCCAACCCGTCACCCTGACCTCGACGGTGCCCCGCGAGTACGTCCACCGCACCGCCGTGGCCGAGGTGTTCCTCACCGGCTGGCAACCCACCGGCCCGGACGAGTTCCGGGTCACCGCCCAGTGGCCCCGGGCACACGCCTTCTACGGCACCCAGCACGGCCTGTACGACCCACTGCTGCTCTGCGAGACGATCCGTCAGACGTTCCCGCTTCTCTCCCACGCGGCCTACCACGTGCCCTTCGACCACCACCTCAGCTGGGACTACCTGCGCTACACGCTCCGCCCGGACGTCCTGCGGGTCGACCGTGCCCCCGCCGAGGTCGAACTGCGGATCAAGTGCTTCGACCTCACCCGCCGCGGCAACCGGCTGGCGGCCACCTCGATGCACTTCCAGGTCTTCCTGGACGGCACCCAACTGGCCACCGCCACCACCAGATTCGCCTGCCACTCCCCCGCTGTCTACCGCAGACTGCGCGAGGGCCGTGCCGACCACGGCCCGCTCCTGCACCCTCTCCTGCCGCTCGCCCCCGCCGTCGAGGCGAGCCTGGTCGGCCGGGACCGCGCCGGCGACGTGGTCCTCGGCGCCACCGACCGGCCCGGACAGTGGGAGCTGCGCGCCGAACTCACCCACCCCGTGCTGTTCGACCACCCGGTCGACCACGCCCCCGGGATGCTGCTGCTGGAAGCCGCCCGGCAGGCGGCCCAGGCCGTCACCGCCGACCACCCCACCCTGCCCACCGGCATGGACGCCGCGTTCTTCCGCTACGTCGAACTCGACTCCCCCTGCTGGATCACCGCCGAGTCCCCCGACCAGTCCCACACCCTGGTCACCGCCCGCCAGCACGACCGGACGGTCTTCTCCGCGACCCTCACCTCCCACGCCCTTCCGTAGCCCGGATGCCCCCGCCGGGCCGGCGAACCCGCCTCTCCCCGCGCGGATTCGGGGGCGGCCAGCCCGCTGCCAACCCCCACCGCTTCAAAGCCGGGCGCTGAACACCCGAACCGCTACGGCCTCCCCCAGGACACCAGCAGGGACCCCACTTCGCACGGAGTCCCTGCTGCTCCTGCGGGGGTGGCGTGCCGGCCGGCCAGCGCCGCAAGCACGGCGGCCGAGCCGTTCCGAGTCCCGACGGCAGGGCCGGGCCTCGACCGCTCACCGGACCCGGTCGACGCTCCACAGCGGCAGGTACTCGAAGACGGTGACCGCCTCGTCGCGCCAGCGGGGCCGCCAGCGGGCGGCCCCGGCGGAGGCCTGCTCCGCGTGGCGGCGCATGGCCGCACGCAGGGCCGCGGGGACCTCGTGGCGGTGGGCGATGTCGCGGACGGCGGCGATGGTCTCCTCGGGGCAGGCCTCGTCCCCGAGTGCGGATTCCACGACGGCCCGCTCGGTGTCGGTGGCCGCCCGCAGGATGGCGGCCACGGTGTAGTTGCGGCGCCCGTCACGGATGTCGGTCCCGGTGGGCTTGCCCATGGTCGCCGCGTCCCCGAAGAGGTCGAGGTAGTCGTCGCGCATCTGCCCGGCGATCCCCAGCAGCCGGGCGTAGCGCCGCAGTTCCGCGTCGTGGTGGGCCGGCTGCCCGCCGGCGGCGAGCAGTCCCAGCTGCAGGGGGGCCAGGACCGAGTAGCGCGCGGTCTTGTAGTCCGCCACGCCGTGCAGCACGTCCTCGTCCGGGATCGTGGTGAAGTCCCGCTCCATGTCGGCGATCTGGCCCACGAAGGTGGCCGTCATCGCCCGCGTCTGCGCCTCCACCGTGGCCTGGCGCACCGCGAGCGGGGCCGTGGAGTCGAGGAGCACCTGCAGCGAGAGGGCGAGCGCGAGGTCGCCGGCCAGCAGGGCGAGCCCCAGCGCGGCCTGCGGCTGGTCGGGGAACCGCTCGCGGTAGGCGTAGTAGGTCGACGGGCCGCCCCGCCGGGTGGGGCTGTTGTCGATGATGTCGTCGTGGATCAGCCCGTGGGTCTGCAGCAGCTCGATGCTCAGCGCCGCGGCGTCCAGCCCCTCGACGGGCTCGTCGGTCACCAGGCGGGCCGCCTCGTGCAGGAGCACGACGCGCATCCGCTTGCCCCCGCGCAGGGACAGGTCCCGCAGCAGCCGCACGCAGTCGGGCGTGAACCGGCTGAACGACGGCGCGTCCAGGGTGGTGTCCAGGCGCTGGAAGTACTCCTCGAAAAGCGCGTCGAACCGCTGCCCGTGTCCGGCGATACGGGCCCGGATCTGCTCGGTGGGGACGGCTGCACTGGCCACGGGGCATTTCTCCTGTTCGAGGGACTGGTGACACGGTCGCAGAATCCGGGGGTACGGCGAAATCCGCGGGCGCCGGGCCGGTGGCGGCGGCGCCCGGGCCGGTTAGGGTACGGCCGTGATCACCGATGAGAAGCCCCAAGCGCCCTGCCCCGTGCTGCCGAACCGGCGCGGGTGATCGCGGATGCGGAGCCTCGATCTGCACCCGATCTTCCGGAACAACCGTGACATCGAACTGGCGATGCGTCAGTTCCTCTTCGCTGCCGCCCAGTCGGGCGACCCGGTCGCCGAGCTCATCCCCGGGAAGGGCTCGGGGCAGCTGATGCGGCGGGTGCTGGCGTTCCTGGACCAGAAGCACATCCGCAAGCTGTACGTGCGGCGCGAGCTGGACCCGCGGAATCCGGGTCGGGTGCTGGTGCACTTCCGGGAGGGGTGAGGGCACCCCGGGCGGGGTGGACACGCCGAGGCCCTGTGGCGGCGGGGCGGGGCGCCGGCACAGGGCCTGGGGGACGGAGCCAGGGCCTAACGCGGAGCGGGGTCGGGCTCGGCGGCCGGGACGGAGGCAGCCTCGGGGGCCGCATCCGGGTCGGGGGCCGGGCCGGCCGCGGCGGCTTCGTCGGCGGCCTGCTTCTCGCGGGCCTCGCGGATGTCGCGGCGCAGCAGCACGACCCAGCCGGTCGGGATCAGCGCGGCGAACAGCCACCACTGGATCGCGTACGGCAGGTGGACGCCCTGGCCGACCACCGCGTCGTCGTTGGTGGTGGTGACGTTGGGGGCCGGCACCAGCTCGGCCTCGTCGGCGGCCGGCGGGTTGGGGTTGGTGGAGACCAGCTCCAGGTAGCCCGCGACCACCGGCTGCTTCAGGCGCGCGGCCTGGTCGCTGCTGTTGATCCGCATGAACATCCGGTCCGGCAGTCCGCTGAGCTCGCGCCGGAAGGTCTCGTCGGGACGCAGCCGGCCGGTCACGGTCAGCTCGCCCGAGGGGGCCGGCGGCACCGTCGGGTAGCTGGTGGCGTCCGTCCCCAGGGCGACCCAGCCGCGGTTGACCAGCACCGTGTCACCCGCGTCGGTGACCAGCGGCGTGACCACGTAGTAGCCCATCGTGTCGCCGTCGGCCGCGGTGCGCTGGCGGATCACGAACTCGTGCGCCGGGTCGTAGTGCCCCGTCGCGGTGACCTGGCGGTACGTCTCCGAGGCGGGCACCGTCCCACCGGGGTGCGAGACGACGTCCATCGCGACCGGCGGCGCCTTCATGGCGGCGGCGGTCACGACGTTCTGCCGGTTGGTCTGCTCGTAGCGGTGGTACTGCCATCGTCCGAGCAGGACCATCGCCGGGATGATCGCGAAGAAGACGAGGGTCAGGATCACCCAGCGTCGGGTCATGAGGATTCGGAACAGCACCTGGCGACGCTATCTCCCTTTACCTCCCGACCACGAACCGGCCCCGCCTCGGCGGGGCGGACCGGTGGGCTGACCGGTGGGGAACCGGGGGGAACCGGCCGGCGGCGCGGTGGTACGGGCGGGGCGGGAGACCGGCCGGCGGCGGGGCGCCGGGATCATGTCCGGAATCCTGTGATGCCTGGCAGCCGGACGGGCAGGCGTAGGGTGACCGACATGCCCGCTCCGCTGCGACAGGTCGTGATCATCGGCTACGACCAGGCCGAACTGCTCGACATCGCCTGTGTCAGCGACACGCTGGACGCCGCCAACCGGCTGGGGGCCGAGCCCGGCTACCGGGTGCGGCTGGCATCGGTGCAGGGGCGGCCGGTGCGGTCGGCGAGCGGGCTGGCGCTGGTGAGTCAGGCCGCGGTCGAGCAGGTGCGCGGGCCGCTGGACACGCTGGTGGTCGCCGGTGGCCTGGGCCATGCGGAGGCGGCCGGGGATCCGCTGCTGCTGCAGCAGGTGCGCCGGCTGGCGGCGGGCAGCCGGCGGGTGGCCTCGGTGTGCACGGGGGCGAGCGTGCTGGCCGCGGCGGGGCTGCTGGACGGGCGACGGGCCACCACGCACTGGGCGTACGCGCGGGGGCTGGCCGAGCGGCACCCGAAGGTCACGGTGGACCCGCGTCCGCTGTACGTCGTCGACGGCGAGATCTGCACCTCGGCCGGGGTGACCAGTGCCCTGGACCTGACGCTGGCCCTGGTGGAGGACGACCACGGCCCCGAGCTGGCCCGCTCGGTCGCCCGCTGGCTGGTCACCTACATGCAGCGGCCGGGCAACCAGGCCCAGGTGTCGCCCCATGTGCAGGACGCCCCGCCGGCCCACCGGCTGTTGCGCCAGGTGGTGCGCCACATCGCCGGCCAGCTGGACGCCGACCTGTCCACCGCCGCGCTCGCCGCCCGCAGCGGCGTCAGCGAGCGGCACCTGTCGCGCCTGTTCCTCGACGAGCTCGGCGAACCGCCCGCCCGCTACGTCCGCGCCGCGCGGACCGAGGCCGCGGCCACGCTGCTGACGAGCACCGCGCTGCCGCTGACCGCGATCGCCCGGCGCTGCGGGTTCCGCTCCACCGAGACGCTGCGCCAGGCGTTCCAGGCCCGGTACGGCACCACGCCCTCCGCGCACCGCGCCGCGCTGGGCCGGGCGCGGTGGGCCGAGGGTCCCGGGCCGTCCGGGACCTTCGCCTCTGGGCGGGGCATGGGGGGCGGCGCAGCATAGGGTGAATGTCCGCGACCATTGATCATGCCCCTTATACGTCGTTCCACCGCCGATTGGCGCTGGCCTGCTCGGGCGGGCCGTTGCTGGACGGGTACATCCTGAGCATCGTCGGAGTGGCCCTGATCGGCATGAAGCCGGAGTTGGGGCTGAGCACCGCGGAGGTGAGCCTGATCGGGGCCGCCGCGCTGATCGGGATGTTCGTCGGCGGTGCGCTGTTCGGGATGCTGACGGACCGGATCGGGCGCGAGGTGATGTACACCGCCGACCTGCTGGTGATCGCCGCCTGCTCGGTGGGCTCGTTCTGGGTGACCGACGTGTGGGCGATCGTCGCGCTGCGGTTCGTGCTGGGGATGGCGGTCGCCGCCGACTATCCGATCGCCACCTCGCTGCTCGCGGAGTGGCTGCCGATCAAGGACCGGGGCCGGCTGCTGGGCAAGCAGATCATCGCCTGGTACGCCGGTTCGGTGCTCGCCTACGTGGTCGGCTACCTCTTCCTGCAGCTGGGCGGGAACGGCAGCTGGCGCTGGATGCTGGCCAGTTCGGCGGTGCTCTGCGCGTTCTTCCTGGTGGTGCGGCGCGGCTCGCCGGAGTCGCCGCTGTGGCTGGCCCAGCACGGCCGGGAGCAGGAGGCCGTCGCGCTGGTGCGCCGTCATCTGGGACGCGAGGTGACGGCCGAGGAGCTGCGGGGGACGCCGGCCGACGGCGGCGAGCGGCTGGACCCGGGGTCGCTGCGGGTGCTGTTCAGCCCCGCCTACCGGCGCCGGACGCTCTTCTGCTGCCTCTTCTTCCTGTGCCAGGTGGCGCCGCTCTTCGCGATGCTGACCTTCGGTCCGGCCATCCTGGGCTCCTTCGGCATGCCGGGCGGCACCGTGATGGACACCCTGGGCACCGGAGTGATCAGCCTGGTCTTCCTGCTCGGCTGCTACCCGGCGCTGCGCGCCATCGACCGGCACGGGCGCCGGCCGACCATCATCTGGTCGTTCGCCCTGATGATGGTGCCGCTGGTCTTCCTCGGGGTCTGGCCGACGGCTCCGGCCCTGCTGGCGCTCTTCGCGCTCTGCGCCTACGCGTTCCTGTGCGGCGGGCCGAACGTGCTCGACTGGACCTACCCCAATGAGCTCTTCCCGACCTCGGTGCGGGCCACCGCCGTGGGCTTCGCCACCTCGGCGAGCCGGATCGGTGCGGCGGTCGGCACCTATCTGCTGCCGATCGCGCTGACCGGGGTCGGCATCGGCCCGACCATGCTGATGGCCGCCGCCCTCACCGCGGTCGGCCTGCTGGTCAGCGTGCGGTGGGCGGAGGAGACCAAGGGCGTGGGGCTGCAGGCCTCGGCGGAGGCCGTGCCCTCGCCCCGGCCGGCCGAGGCCGGCGCGAGGACAGCGGCGCTGCGGACCTGACACCTGGCACCTGACGCGCTGCGAGGCCCAAGGGCCTGTCCGGTCGGCAGGACCGGCCGGGCAGGCCCTACCGCGCCGCGACCGGCTCCGGGACGGCGGCCAGGGCCTGGAGGATGTCCTCGACGCTCTGCTTCGCGTCGCCGAAGAGCATGCTGCTGTTCTCCCGGAAGAACAGCGGGTTCTGGACTCCCGCGTAGCCGGAGGCCATCGACCGCTTGAAGACGACGACCTGTTCGGCCTCCCAGACGCGCAGCACCGGCATGCCGGCGATCGGGCTGGACGGGTCGTCGGTGGCGGCGGGGTTGACGGTGTCGTTGGCGCCGATGACCAGGACGACCGAGGTGGCGGCGAGGTCGTCGTTGATCTCGTCCATCTCCAGCACGATGTCATAGGGCACCTTCGCCTCGGCCAGCAGCACGTTCATGTGCCCGGGCAGCCGGCCGGCGACGGGGTGGACGCCGAAGCGGACCGCGACGCCGCGCTCGCGCAGCCGGCGGGTCAGCTCGGCGACCGGGTGCTGGGCCTGCGCCACCGCCATGCCGTAGCCCGGGGTGATGACCACCGAGCTTGCCCGGGCGAGCAGTTCGGCCGCCTCCTGGGCGCGGATCTCGCGGTGCTCGCCCTGTTCGGCGTCGCCGGTCGAGGGGGCCTCGATGCCGAAGCCGCCCGCGATGACGGACAGGAAGGAGCGGTTCATCGCCTTGCACATGATGTAGGAGAGGTAGGCACCCGAGGAGCCGACCAGCGCGCCGGTGACGATGAGCAGGTTGTTGTCGAGCAGGAACCCGGCGGCAGCCGCCGCCCAGCCGGAGTAGCTGTTGAGCATCGAGACGACCACGGGCATGTCCCCGCCGCCGATCGAGGCGACCAGGTGCCAGCCCAGGGCGAGCGCGAGCAGGGTGACCATGATCATCAGGCCGAGGCCGGGGCTGACGGTGAACCAGATCGTCAGCGCCGCGAAGGCGACGAGCGCACCGGCGTTGAGCGCGTTCTTGCCGGGCAGCGTCAGGGGGCGCGAGGCGATCCTGGCGGAGAGCTTGAGGAAGGCGACGATGGAGCCGGTGAAGGTGACGGCGCCGATGAAGATGCCGATGAACACCTCGGCGTGGTGGATGCCCAGCAGGTCGGCGGCGATGCGGGTCTGTGCCGACCCGTGCGACTCGACCTCCAGGTAGCTGTCCCAGCCGACCAGCACCGCGGCCAGGCCGACGAAACTGTGCAGGACGGCGATGAGTTCGGGCATCTGCGTCATCTCGACCTGGCGCGCCCGCCACAGGCCGAGCGCGCCGCCCAGGGCCATCGCGAGGACGATCAGCACGACCGCACCGGCCGTGATGCTCTGGGCGGCCACCACGACGGTGGCGACCAGGGCCAGGGCCATGCCGGCGATGCCGTAGCCGACCCCGGCCCGCGAGGTGCGGTGCTGGGAGAGCCCGGCCAGGCTGAGGATGAACAACAGGGCGGCGACCAGGTCCGCGGCGTGCGAGGCTGTCGTGGCGGTCATCGGGACTCAGCGCCTTTCCGGGTCCGTCGAGAACGTCGAGAACATGTTCAGCATGCGGCGGGTGACGGCGAAGCCACCGAAGATGTTCACACTGGTCAGCAGGATCGCCACGCAGGACAGCACGGTGACGAGCACGCTCTCGTGCCCGATCTGCAGCAGGGCGCCGATCACCACGATCCCGGAGATCGCATTGGTCACCGACATCAACGGGGTGTGCAGGGCGTGGTGCACCTTGCCGATGACGTAGTAGCCGATGACCACCGCGAGGGCGAACACCGTGAAGTTCTCCGCGAGTTGGGCCGGTGCCCAGGCGACGACGGCGAACAGTGCCAGCATCCCGGCGCCGATCAGGCCGAAGCGGGCCGCGGGGGTGAGCCGCGGCGGCTTCGGCGCCGCGGGGGCCGGAACGGCGACGGTCGGCTGCGCGGCGGGGGCCGCCGAGACGGCCACGGGCGGCGGCGGCCAGGTGGTCTCCCCCGCCCGCACCACGGTCACCGCGCGCTGGACCACGTCGTCGAAGTCGATGACCAGGCGCCCGTCCTTGCCGGGCGTCAGCAGCTTCAACAGGTTGACCAGGTTGGTGCCGAACAGCTGCGAGGCCTGGGCGGGCAGCCGGGCGGCGAGGTCGGTGTAGCCGATGATCGTGACGCCGTTGTCGGTCACCACCACGCGGCCCGGCACGGTGCCCTCGACGTTGCCGCCCTGCACGGCGGCCATGTCGACGATGACGCTGCCGGGCTTCATCACCGCCACGTCCGCGGCGGTGAGCAACCGCGGAGCGGGGCGGCCGGGGATCAGCGCGGTGGTGATGACGATGTCCACCTCGCGCGCCTGCTCGTGGTAGAGCTCGGCGGCGGCGCGGTCGTAGTCGGCGGAGGTGGCCTTGGCGTAGCCGTCGGTGCTCGCCTCCTGGGCGACCTGGACGGCGAGGTACTCGCCGCCCAACGACTTGACCTGGTCGGCGACTTCCGGACGCGGGTCGGTGGCGCGCACGATCGCGCCCAGGCTGGAGGCCGCGCCGATGGCGGCCAGGCCCGCCACCCCCGCCCCGGCCACCAGGACCTTCGCCGGGGGGACCTTGCCGGCGGCCGTCACCTGACCGGTGAAGAAGCGCCCGAACACGTGCGCGGCCTCGATCACCGCGCGGTACCCGGCGATGTTCGCCATCGAGCTGAGCACGTCCATCGACTGCGCCCGCGAGATCCGCGGCACCGCGTCCAGCGACAGCGCGGTGACCTGGCGCGCGGTCAGCGCCGCCAGCAGGTCGGGCCGCTGGGCCGGGGCGAGCAGGCCGACCAGGGTCGCGCCGTCACCCAGCCGGGCGATCTCCTCGGTCGACGGGGCGTTGACCTTCAGGACGGCGTCGGCCGCCCAGGCGTCGCCGGTGCTCGCGCCGGCCTCGGCGTAGGCCTCGTCGGTGAAGCCCGAGCCGGCGCCGGCCCCGGGTTCGACGACGACCTCGTAGCCGAGCGCGAGCAACCCGCGCACGGTCGACGGGGTGGCCGCGACACGGGTCTCGCCAGGGGCGGACTCGGCGACCACACCGATGCGCTGCGGGGGGTGGTGCGTGGAGCCGTCTGCAGACATCTCGTGGCTCTCTCTCGTCACAGGAGCTGTTGCCGGGGATCTGCGATCAGGGGAGGGACCTCCCCTTGGCCGCAGGAACCTACACGCCCGGGACCGGCGGGCTAAGGAGGCGGAGCCGTGACAAGTTTCACCACGGCGCCGGAGCGCCCGATGGGTAGGAGTGCCTGATGGCGAGTCAGGGCACCCGCAGCCGACCGGAGTCGACGTCGGATATATCACCCGAAGCCGGACTTCCGTGACTGCCGCACCGGCAGGAAAACCGCTCTTGTCGTGTCCATGTGATTACAGTAGAGTCACTTCGTGTTGGCGTTGGTGACGGGACCAACTGTTCCGCCGACGAACCACCCGGCCCAGTTGTGCCGCTCCACGGCCGGCATCGCACTCTCCTGACGGAGGGCGAGCCATGCGCACTTCCTCTACCACCGAAGGCTTTTCCAGGGCACTGCCCTGCGTTCACCAGGCACGCTGAACGACCGAACAGGCCGGGATCCGACGGGCACGGATGCCGGCCGTTCCTTCGCGACCAGCCCCTCGGGCGATCCCCACGGCAGGGGACCGCCCATCCGCACCGATTCGTGGGCGATCCGCATCACCCGCGAATTCGGGAAAGGGGCTGGGTTTCCGCTGCGTCCGGCCGTTTCCCGCAGGCCGGACGGCGGCCACCACCCACATCTTCGCCGAGGAGACGGGCGCGCCATGAAAATCATGATCACCTTGCCGGTCGCCGACATGACGAAGTCGGATTTCCTCCGGCTCGGGAACATCGTCCACCGCCCCGATCTCGCCGGCCGGTCGGAGGAGCACCTGCTGGAAGAGCTCGCCGCCCACGGCGCCGACGGGCTGATCACCGCCAGGCGGCCGGCGCCGGAGACGCTGGCCGCCTGGCGGCGAAGCGGCCCGGGGCGGCGGTTCCTCGCCTACACGATCGGCATCCCACCCCGCGACGCCCCGGACGACCTGGCCGAACTCCAGCTCACCGGGGGAGACTTGGCGGCCGTCGGGGACGCCCTGCGCTGGATCGAGCGGCAGAGCACCCTCGGCCGGCTGCCCCACCCACCGCACGGAAGCCGCCCGGTCGACCCGCCGCGATCGCGGGACGTGGTGCTGATCGGGGCGGGGATCGTCAACCTGATCACCGCGCTCGCCCTGCTGGAGGACGGCTTCCGGATCACCGTCCTGGACGGCTCGCCGGCCCCCAGCGAGAAGGACTGGCAGGCCTACGGCTGCACCCACGCGGGCGACGACGCACGGATGTTCACGCTCACCGAGATGGACGACTACAGCAACCAGGACCCCTTCGGCCGGCCACTGGACCTCTTCCGGGTCCCGGTCGACCGGTGCGGCTGGCGGGCGTACGGCGACCGGCCGCTCTCCCCCGCCGAGCAGGACTTCCTGCGCGACTACGAGCGGATCCCCTCCTGGCTCGCCCGCGGCTACAACGACGACATCTTCGGCTTCGCGGCCGAGGCGCTGGACGGCTGGCGCACCCTGCAGCGCGAACACCCGGAGCTGTTCGCCGAGTCGGCGCTGACGCACGGCATCCTGCGGCTGTACGGCGACCGGGACCACCTGGCGGCCTCCCTGGAACGGCACCGGCGGATCGGCGCGCTGCAGCGGGAGCTGACGAACCATCAGCTCGTCGCCGAGTACCCCGGCCTCGCACACGCCATCGGCGAGGGCGAACTGGCAGGCGGCTTCCTGGCGTTGGGCTTCACCGTGAACGTCCACAAGTTCTGCCGGGCGCTCATCGAACGGCTGGAGTCGCTGGGGGCCGTCTTCCAGTGGGACACCACGGTCGCGGGCGTGCAGCGGGACGCCCGCGGCACCGTCACCGGCCTCGACGCCGGCCGCGAACTGCCGCCCGGCGCCCATGTCGTGGCCTCCCCCGGCGCCTACGGTCACGCCGTGCTGGCCGGCTCGGCCTGCGAGGCGAAGATCCACGGCGTGCTGGGCGGCTGGAGCCGGATCAGCAACGCCTCGGTGGGGCTGTCCCAGTCGCTCAAGGTGGCCCGCAAGGGGCACGTGACCGAGGACGCGAACATCACCGTCGCGGTGGACGGCGACGGCCGCGACGTGCTGATCGTCGGTTCGGGCTACGGCTACCTCGGGGAGGCCGTCGAGGAGCCCGACCAGGCGCAGCTCGACACGATCCGGCTCGGCATCGCCGACACGATCACCCGGCTCTTCCCCGGGCACGGCCCGCTGCCGGCGTCCGCGGACCCGGCGGACAACTACGGCTTCAAGTACTGCGTACGCCCGTGGACCGCCACCTCGCTCGGCCTCTACCACGCCGAAGCCACTGCCTGGGGAAGCGAGTTCGTCATCAACGGCGGCCACAACACCGGCGGGTTCGCGCAGTCGCCCGCGGTCGCCGGCGCCGTGCTGGCCACCCTGCGCGGCGAGCACCACCCCATGCACGCGCTCTACCACCCGCGGCGCCTGGCGGCGTTCGCCGACGACCGAAGGAGCTGAACCCATGGTTGCCTCGCGCCCCATCCGCACGGCCAAGGAGCTGCTGGCACAGCAACTGATCGAGGAGGAGCAGCTCGCGACGATCGCCGACGTCGCGAAGCAGTACGCGGTGAGCATCACGCCGGCCATGCACAGCCGGATCGTGGACCTGGACGATCCGGTGGCCCGGCAGTTCGTCCCCAGCAGCGCCGAACTGGTCACCACCCCGGAGGAGCGCGAGGACCCGATCGGCGACGACCCGTTCACACCGGTGCCGGGGATCACCCACCGCTACCCGGACCGGGTGCTGCTCAAGCCCGTGCTGGTCTGCCCGGTGTACTGCCGCTTCTGCTTCCGCCGGGAGGTGGTGGGCCCGGGCGACTCGCTGCTGAAAGAGGACCAGCTCAAGGCCGCGCTGGACTACATCCGCGCCCGGCCGGAGATCTGGGAGGTGATCTTCACCGGCGGCGACCCGCTCATCATGTCGCCCGGCCGCCTGGAGCCGATCCTGCGCGAGCTCGACGCGATCGAGCACGTCAAGGTGATCCGCTTCCACACCCGGGTGCCGGTCGTCGATCCGGACCGGGTGACGCCGGAGCTGGTGGCGGCACTCACGCTGGACACCCCGGTCTGGGTCGTGGTGCACACCAACCACAGCCAGGAGATCGGCCAGGAGGCGCGCCGGGCGCTGCGGCTGCTGGCCGGCTCCGGCATCCCGCTGCTCAGCCAGACGGTGCTGCTCAAGGGGGTCAACGACACGCCCGAGGCGCTGGAGGACCTCTTCCGCACCCTCATCATGAACCGGGTCAAGCCGTACTACCTGCACCACGGCGACCTGGCCGTGGGCACCAGCCACTTCCGCACCACGATCGAGGAGGGGCAGGAGCTCGTGCGCCGGCTGCGCGGCCGGGTCTCGGGCGTCTGCCAGCCCACCTACGTGCTGGACATCCCCGGCGGCCACGGCAAGGTGCCCATCGGCCCGCGCTACCTCGGCGAGGACGGCGCCTCGGTCACCGACCCGTGGGGCGTGGCGCACGCCTACCCGCCCAAGGCCCCACAAGAGTAGGAGGACCGACCGGCACGGCCGACCGAGGGCGCTACGGAAAGGCAGGCACGCCCATGAGCAGGACGATCCTGGCGAACATCAACAGCGACACCATGGCGGACCACCCCGGCGCCGCGTACCTGCGGGCGATGGCCGTGGTCAGCCCCCGGACGCTGTGGGAGGCGCGGCCCGGCGACTGCGTGGTGCTGCTCGCCCCGTGCGGGCAGCGCTTCCGCGAGTACGTCGCCGGCATCACCGGGGTGCCGACCGGGCAGGTCGAGATCGTCGAACCGCAGGAGATCACCTCGGCGCACGCGCTGGACGTCGCCGAGCAGCGCGGCGCCGTCCCCGGGATCGTCGCCCGCGGCGAACTCGACTGCTTCGCGCTGGACCGGCGGGTGCTGGACTTCGTCCGGCGGCACGGCCTGCGGCTGCACCCGTACGCCGAACCCCCGGCCGACGAGGTGCTCGCCACGGTGCGGCTGCTCAACACCAAGTCCGGGTTCCGGGCGGCGGCGCAGCGGCTCGGCCTGCCGCTCGCCGCGGGTGGCCACGCGGCCACCCGCGCCGAACTCCTCGACCGGGCCGGTGCGTTCCTGGCCGGCCAGGACGCGGTGATCATCAAGCCCGACCGCTCGTCCACCGGCTTCGGCAATGTGGTGGTCCGGGCCGAGCCGCGGGCGTCGCTGGCGGAGCGGCTGCTGGCCGCCGTCGCGGAGCAGGGCGAATGCGGCTGGGTCTACGAGGAGTTCCTGCCGCTGACCGCCTCCCCGAGCGCCGAGCTGATCGCCGAGGAGGCCGGCGTCCGCGACTACTACAGCTGCGACCAGCGCACGGTGAACAACGCCTGGACCGGCATGGTCACCCCCGCCCGCGAGGACGCCGCCTACCAGGAGCTGCACAAGGCGGCCACCGTCTTCGCCGACTGGCTGCACGGCCAGGGCTACCGGGGCGTCTTCGACGTGGACGGCGGGGTGTACGACGGCGGCAGCGACGGGGTGACCACCCAGGGGGTCGTCCTGACCGAGTCCAACGTGCGGGTCACCGGCGGCACTTACCTGGAGAAGCTGGCCCGGCTGCTGCGTCCCGGCGAGGCCCCGGTGCACTGGCGGGCCGACGGGCGCCGGGTCCCGGACTCCCGACTGGACTTCCCCACCGCGGTGCGCCGGCTGGAGTCCGAGGGCCTGCACGGGAGTTCGACCGCCGTACGCGCGGTGCTCAGCACCGACACGCACCACCTCGACGGCAAGTGGCGCTACCTGGTGGTGGGCGAGAATGCGGAGGTGGTCGCCGAGGCGGAACGCACCGTCGAGCTGGCCCTGGAGCTCTGAGCCCGAAACCCCCGAAGGGAAGGTGCGGAACCCCATGTCGCCTGAAACCACCCAGCCCCCGGGCCGGACACTGGTCCTGACGGATACTCAGACCAAGAGCGCGCGGCCCGGCTCCTTCCTGCGCCGCTCGGGCGGGACGCTGACGCTGATCGGCGCCTCGGCGATCTGGGGGCTGTGGACCACCGCCGAGAAGTACTCCCTGCGGGGGCTCCCGGTCATGACGGTGCTCGCCGTCTCGCTGGGCACCGCGACGGCGCTGCTCTGGCTCGTCCTGCTGCGCCGCGGGCACCGGCGCCCGCCCCGCGACCAGCTGCGCCGCCTCGCCCTGCTGGGCCTGTTCGAGCCGATGCTCGGGTACGGCGCCATCGGCCTCGGCCTGTCCCGGATCCAGGCGACCGAGGCGTCGATCCTGGACGGCACCGAGGCGTGCTTCGTGGTCGCGCTGGTCGCGCTGGTCAGCCGGCGGCCGCCCACCCTGCGCGGGGTCGGCGGCGTGCTGCTCGGCCTGGTCGGCGTCGCCGCCCTCGGCGGCAGCAGCGCCCTGCTGGGCCTGCGGGCCGGCGATCTGCTGGTGCTGCTCGGCGCGTTCGCGGCCGCGACGGCCACCCTGATCACCGACCGGGTGGTCCGGGACACCGACCCGCTGGTCGCCACCGCCTACCAGTTCACCTTCGGCCTGCTCTTCACCGTGCCGCTGCTGGTGGGCCAGTGGATCGTGGACGGCCGCCTGACCACGCCGCAGGCCGGCCCGCAGCACTGGCTGGTCGCGGCGGCGGTCTGCGGCGCAGGGCTGGCGAGCGCGTTCCTGATGTACAACTACGCGGTGACCCGCACCCCGGTGACCACGGCGGGGGTCCTGCTCAACAGCATCCCGGTGTTCGGGATCGTCTCCGCGGTGGTCTTCCTGGGCGAGCGCATCGGCGCGTGGCAGTACGTCGGGGCGGCGCTCGTCCTGGCGGGCATCTTCCTGTTCAGCGAGGCGGACACCGATGGCTGATCCGGGCGTCGCGGACGGCGGGCCGCAGTACCCGCTGCCCGGCCTGCAGGAGCCCGTGGAGGTGCTGACCGACACCTTCGGGGTCCCGCACATCTACGCCGCCGGCGAGGACGACCTCTTCCGCGCCCAGGGCTTCAACGTCGCCCGCGAGCGGCTCTTCCAGCTCGACCTGTGGCGCCGGCGCGGGCTGGGCCGGCTGGCCGAGGTGTTCGGCCCGTCCTACCTGGCCAGGGACCGGGCCGCCCGGCTCTTCCTCTACCGCGGCGACCTGCGCGGCGAGTGGCTGGCGTACGGGTCCAGCACCAAGCGGGTGGTGACCGCCTTCGTCGCGGGGATCAACGCCTTCGTCGACCGGTGCCGCGAGCAACCCGGCCTGCTCCCGGTGGAGTTCCGCGAACTCGGCTGCGCCCCCGCCCGCTGGCGGCCCGAGGACGTGGTGGTGATCCGCAGCCACGGCATGTTCGCCAACGTCGAGCAGGAGGTCGCCAGGGCGCGGATGCTGCGGGACTTCGGCCCCGCGGTGGAGGAGTTGCGCCAGGTCCTGGAGCCCGCGCACACCGCGACCGTCCCGGACGGGCTGGACCTCGCGGCGATCCCGGACGACGTGCTCGACGTCTACCGGCTGGCCACCTCGATGCCGGTGCTGGGCGAGGAGGACCTGCCCGGCCCGCGCACCCACGCCGAGGGCAGCAACAACTGGGTGGTCGGCGCCCGCCACACCGCGACCGGCCGCCCGCTGCTGGCCAACGACCCGCACCGCGCCCTGGAGCTGCCCTCGCTGCGCTACCTCGCGCACCTGTCCGCCCCCGGGCTGGACGTCATCGGCGGCGGCGAGCCCGCGCTGCCCGGCGTCTCGATCGGCCACAACGGGCACGTCGCCTTCGGCCTGACCGTCTTCGCGATCGACCAGGAGGACCTCTACGTCTACCGGACCAACCCCGAGGCGCCGCACGAGTACTGGTACGCGGGCCGCTGGGAGCCGATGCGGGTGGTGCGCGAGAAGGTCCGGGTGCGCGGCGGGGAGGAGGCCGAGGTGGAGCTGCGGTTCACCCGGCACGGGCCCGTCGTGCGCGAATGCCCGCGGGAGCACACGGCGTTCGCGGTCCGCGCCGCCTGGCTGGAGGCCGGCATGGCCCCCTACCTCGGCAGCATGGAGTACCTGCGGGCCCGCAGCGCGCAGGAGTTCGTCGACGCGCTGAACCGCTGGGGCTCCCCGGGCGAGAACCAGGTCTACGCCACCCCGGACGGCAGCATCGGGTGGCGCCCCGCCGGCCTGGTCCCGATCCGCCCCAACTGGGACGGCACCCTGCCCGTCCCGGGCGACGGATGCTACGAGTGGGCGGGCTTCCACGACGCCGATCGCCTGCCGGGCCTGACCGACCCGCCCGAGGACTGGATCGCGACGGCGAACGAGATGAACCTGCCGCCCGGCTTCCTGCGCCGGGAGCCGCCCGTCTCCTACGAGTGGGAGCCGCGGTTCCGCCGGGACCGGATCGCCGAGGTGCTGCGCGGTGCGGCGGGCCTGCGGGTGGCGGACTGCGTCCGGCTGCAGGCCGACACCGTCAACCTGGCCGCCCGCCGCCTGCTCACCCACCTGGACGGCCTCACCCCCGCCCCTGAGCTCGGGCCGGACCCCGCGCGCGCGGTCGGGCTGCTGCGGGCCTGGGACTGCGACGAGACCCGGGAGTCGGCCGCCGCGGCGCTCTTCCAGGTCTGGCTGCGCCGGCACCTGCGCCCGGACCTGCTGCGCCACACGCTCTCCGACGCGGTGGCCCCCGACGCGCTGCCCGGCCTGGTGCGCCTGCTGGCCGCCGACGAGACCCTCGGCGTCGACATCCGCACCGACCTGCTGCTGCTGGACCGCCTCGCCACCGACCGCGCGGCCCTTGTGCGCGTGCTGACCTGCTCACTGGCCGCCGCCTGGGCCGAGTGCCGCGAACTGCTCGGCGCGGACCCCGGGCGCTGGCGCTGGGGCCGCCTGCACCACGCCGCACCGGAACACGTGCTGGCCCCGCTGTTGGAGCGCCCGTGGGTGCGGCTGCCCGAGCGCGAGCGGCCCGGCAGCGGCGAGACCGTCCAGTGCACCTACTACGACGCCGACTTCCGGCAGACGGACGGCGCGACCTTCCGGATCGCCATCGACGTCGGGGACTGGGACCGCTCGCTGGCCATGAACGCCCCCGGCCAGTCCGGCCGCCCGGAGTCGCCGCACTGGGCCGACCTGTACGACCGGTGGGCCGAGGGCGGGGCGTTCCCGCTGCTCTACAGCCGCGCGGCGGTCGAGGCGCACACCGGGAGCCGCTACCGGCTGGTGCCGGCCGGGACGGCGGCAGCAGGTGCGGCCCCGGCGGATACGGCGCCCGCGGGGGCGGCGCGCGGCGGGTCGGCGCCCGCGCGGAGGAGTGCGTAACAAACGTTTGGTATGTAGAGTGACGGCGCTGCCGCCCACCGCACCGGCCCACAGGAGACGCTCGCATGCCCGACCCGGACCGCACCTCCCCCACCACGCTCTCGGCCGACCGGCTGCGGCAGGCCCGCGAGCTCGTCGCCCGGGCCGGCCTCGACGCCCTGGTGGTGTCGCCGGGCGCGGACCTGCAGTACCTGACGGGCTATCACGCCGCGCCGCTGGAACGCCTCACCTGCCTGGTCCTGCCGGTCGCGGGCGAGCCGTTCCTGCTCGTGCCGGCCCTGGAGGAGCCCGCCGCCAAGGCCTCGCCCGCCCCCGGCCTCGGCCTGGAGATCGTCGGCTGGCAGGAGACCGAGGACCCGTACGCGATCGCCGCCGGGCGCCTGCCCGCGCGCGCCGCCGTCGCCGTGGACAACCACATGTGGGCGGAGAAGGCCTTCGCCTTCCAGGCCGCCCTGCCCGGCGGGCGCCAGACGCTCGCCGGGCCGGTGCTGAGCGAGCTGCGGATGCGCAAGAGCCCGGCGGAGATCGCGGCGCTGCGCGAGGCGGGCGCGGCGATCGACCGGGTGCACGCCCGGATGGGCGAGTGGCTGCGGGTGGGCCGCACCGAGCGCGAGGTGGGCCGGGACATCGCGGAGGCGATCGTCGCCGAGGGCCACGTCCGGGCCGACTTCGTGATCGTCGGCTCGGGGCCCAACGGCGCGAGCCCGCACCACGAGCTGTCGGACCGGGTGCTGTGCGCCGGGGACCCGGTGGTCGTCGACATCGGCGGCACCACCGCGGCCGGCTACTGCTCCGACTCCACCCGCTGCTACACCCTCGGCGAGCCCCCGGCCGAGTACCGCCGCCTGTACGAGGTGCTGCTGCGCGCCCAGCGGGCGCAGACCGCGGCCGTACGGCCCGGCATCACCGCCGAGGAGCTCGACGCGGTGGGCCGGCGGATCATCACCGAGGCCGGCTTCGGCGCGGAGTTCCTGCACCGCACCGGCCACGGCATCGGCCTGGAGACCCACGAGGAGCCCTACATCGTGGCCGGGTCCGCGCGGCCCCTGGAGCCGGGCATGGCCTTCTCGGTGGAGCCCGGCATCTACCTGGCCGGGCGCTACGGCGCGCGGATCGAGGACATCGTGGTCTGCACGCCGGAGGGCGGCGAGCGGCTCAACCTGACGGAGCGCGACTTCACCGTCCTGCCGGGCTGACCCGAGCGGGTGCCCGCCCGCCATCGGGGCCGGCCGACTGCAGTCGGCCGGCCCCGATGGCGGGGCGCGGGTCAGTGCTGCTGCTGGGCGGACTTGATCTGCTGCCAGGAGCGGGGCTCGGCGGCGGGGGCGGCGGTGGACAGGCGGGCCTTGGCGGCCGTCGGGAGGGCGGGCTTGGACGGGGTGTAGAGCCAGGCCTGGAACAGGTCGCCGAGCTTCTTGCCGGAGACCTTCTCGGCGAGCGCCTGGAACTGGGCGATCGTGCCGTTGCCGTAGGCGTGCTCGGCGGGCCAGGCCTTGAGGAGCTTGAAGAACGCGTCGTCGCCGATGGTGTTGCGCAGCACCTGGATGGCGAGCGCACCCCGGTCGTACACCGGGTCGGCGAACTGGTTCGCCGCGCCGGGGTCGCCGGGCTTGACGGTCCAGAAGGGGTCGTCGGCCGGGTGCGAGGCGTAGACGTAGTCGGCGAGCTGCTGGGCGGTGCCCTCGTCCTCGTGCTCCGACCAGAGCCACTGGGCGTAGGTGGCGAAGCCCTCGTTGAGCCAGATGTCGCTCCAGCGCTCCAGCGAGACGCTGTCGCCGTACCACTGGTGCGCCAGCTCGTGGACGACCACCGAGGGGTTGGCGCCGTTGGCGAACTGCGCCGGGCTGTAGAAGACCCGGGTCTGGGTCTCCAGCGCGTAGTGGGTGGAGACGTCGGGGACGTAGCCGCCGGCCGAGCTGAACGGGTACGGGCCGAAGTAGCCGCTGAGCCAGTCGACCAGCTCGCCGGTGCGCTCGACGCTGGCCCGCGCGGCGTCGGCGTTGTCGCCGAGGTCGGGGCTGTAGGCGTTGACGACGGGGATGCCGCTGGGGCTGGTGCCGGTGGTGATGTCGAACTTCCCGATGGCCAGGGTGGCGAGGTAGGTCGCCTGTGGCTTGTTCTCGCGCCAGTTGTAGCGGGTCCAGCCGAGTGCGGAGCTCTGCGAGGTGAGGACGCCGTTGCTGATCGCCTGGGTGCCGTCGGGGACCAGGACGGAGACGTCGAAGGTGGCCTTGTCCGAGGGGTGGTCGTTGCTGGGGAACCACCACCAGGCGGCCTCCGGCTCGTCGGCGATCACCGCGCCGTCCGGCGTGCGCAGCCAGGCGTCGAACCCGTACCGGTCGACCTTGGACGGCACGCCGGAGTACCGGACCACGATGGTGGCCGAACTCCCCTTGGCGAGCGGCGCGTCGGGCGTGATCTGCAGCTCCTGGACCCCGGTGTTCGTGAACTTCGCCGGATGGCCGTTGACCAGCACCTGGCTGACGTCCAGCGCGAAGTCCAGGTCGAAGCGGGAGAGGTCCTGGGTGGCGGTGGCCAGCAGCGTCGCGGTGCCCTCCAACTGGTCCGTGGCAGGCTGGTACTTGAGCCGCAGGTCGTAGTGCGAGACGCGGTAGCCGCCGTTCCCGTAGGTCGGGTAGTACGGGTCACCGGCTCCTGGTGCCCCCGGGGTCGGGGTGGCCGCCGAGGCCGGGACGGTCAGCATCAGGGTGGCCGCAGCCGCAGCCGAGACGAGCAGCTTCTTGCGCACGGGAATCCTCCGGTTCGGTCGTCGGTTGACGCTGTCCCGGATCCCTGTCCCGCCGGGAGGCCCGGTACGCGCATTCCGTGAAGTGTTCATGCTAAGAAACACGCCAATGATGTGCTTGCACCGGATTGCTAGGGTGCGAACCGTGACCTACGTACCCGCCGGTCCCGTCCCGGACAGTCGCAGTGCCGCCCGGTTCCTCGCGTGGCTGACCATGCGTCAGCGGCGTCGGATCGTGGTGGGAGCAGTGGTGAGCACGACCTGGATGTGCTCCCTCATGCTGCCGCCGTACCTGATATCCAGGGCCATCGACGAAGGGCTCCAGCGGCACGACTCCGGGGCGCTGGCGCGCTGGGTCGCCCTGCTGGTCGGGGTGGGGATCGTCAACGCGTGGCTGGGGCGCATCCGTCATCGCACCATGACGATGATCCGGATGGAGACGGCCTTCGAGACCACCAGGGCCGTGGTCGCCCGGGCCGCCGTGCTGGGCGCGACGCTCGGCCGCCGGGTCTCGGTCGGGGAGGTGGTCACGATCGGGGCGGGCGACGTGGGGGAGATCGGCCAGGCCCTGACCGTGACCGGGCTGGGGCTCGGCTCGGTGATCGCCTACGTCGGGGTGGCGGTGCTGCTGCTCTCGGTCTCGCCGGTCCTGGCGGCCGTGGTCCTGCTCGGCGTCCCGGTCCTGGCCCTGATCATCGGCCCGTTGCTCGGCCGGCTGCAGAAGGCCGAATCCGTCTACCGCGGGCAGCAGGGCGAACTGACCGCCCGGGTGGGCGATCTGGTCAAGGGCCTGCAGATCCTCAACGGCATCGGTGGCAAGCAGCTGTTCGCCGACCGGTACCGGCGGCACTCGGCCGAGCTGCGCCAGGAGGGCTACCGGGTCGGGGCGGTGACCAGCTGGGTGCAGGCCCTGGGGGCCGGCCTGCCCGCGCTCTTCCTGGCCCTGGTCACCTGGCTGGCGGCGCGGATGGCCGCGACCGGCTCGATCACCGTGGGCCAACTGGTCGCCGTCTACGGCTATGTCGCGGTCCTCGCCGGGCCGGTGTCGTTCCTGATCGAGGGCGGCTACGGCCTCAGCCGCGGCCTGGTCGCCGCCGCACGCGTGGTCCGGATCCTGACGATCGAGCCCGAGCAGGCGGACGGCCCGCACCCTGCGGAGCTGCCCGACGCGTCCGCGACGCTCAGCGACCCCGCATCGGGGGTGGTGGTCTCCCCCGGCCGGCTGACCGCGCTGGCCGGCAGCCGGCCCAGGGACCTGGTCGCCGTCGTCGACCGGCTCGGCCGGTTCGCCGACGGAGCGGTGACCTGGGGCCCGACCGGGCTGCGGGACGCGGCGCTGACCGAGGTGCGGCACCGCATCATGGTCGCCGACAACGATGCCGAGATCTTCGCCGGCACGCTGCGCGAGGTGGTGTCCGGGGCCGGGAGCCCGGACGACGACCGGATCACCCGGGCACTGCACCAGGCGGTCGCGGACGACATCCTGCTGGGCCTGCCGCAGGGGCTCGACTCCGGGATCCGGTCCCAGGGCGCCAATCTCTCCGGCGGGCAGCGCCAGCGCCTGCGCCTGGCCCGCAGCCTGCTGGCGGATCCGGAGGTGCTGCTGCTGGTGGAGCCGACCTCGGCGGTGGACGCGCACACCGAGGCCGCCATCGCGGCGCGCCTGCGGGCGGCGCGCAGCGGTCGCACCACGGTGGTGGTCACCACCTCGCCGCTGCTGCTGGAGCAGGCCGACGTCGTGTACCACCTGGTCGACGGCCAGGTGGCCGCGGTGGGCAGCCATCGCGAACTGCTGGACGGGCCGGGCGGGTACCGGGCCCTGGTCTCCCGCGAGGACGGCGGCGAGGTCCTTGGTACGGACGGCGGGGTGCACGCGGCGGACGGCGTGCGCGCGGAGGCCGCGCGGTGAGCGCCGGACCCACGGTGCCCGCCGGGCAGCTCCCGGTTGCCGGGCCCGCGCAGTTCCGCCGCGCCGCGCTGCGCCTGGTCCGCCAGGACGGCCGGACCTTCGCGGTCGTCCTGGCGCTGAACCTGCTCGCCGCCGCGGCCGGGCTCGGTGCGCCCTGGCTGCTCGGCCGGATCGTCGACCAGGTCAAGGCCGGCCACGGGGTGGCCCGGATCGACCGGCTCGCGCTCGCGATCCTCGGCTTCGCCGTGGCGCAGATCCTGCTCACCCGGTTCGCCAAGTACACCAGCCACCGGCTGGGCGAGCGGGTACTGGCCCGGATCCGGGAGCAGGTGGTGGAGCGCACCCTCGCGATGCCCGCCACGCTGGTCGACCGGGTCGGCCTCGGCGACCTGATGGCCCGTGGCACCGGCGACGTCGCGGCGGTCGGCACCACGCTGCGCGACGCCGGGCCCGAGGTCCTGGTGGCCGCGGTCCAGGCGCTGTTGATCGTCGGCGCCGTCTTCGCGGTCGATCCACTGCTCGGGGCCTGCGGTGTGGTCGGCCTGTCCGGCATCCTGGTCGCGTCGCGCTGGTACCTGCGCCGCGCCCACCCGGCCTACCTGGCGGAGGGCAGCGCCAACTCGGCGCTCATCGAGGTGCTCGGCACCACCGTCACCGCCGCCCGCAGCGTCGAGGCGCTCGGACTGCAGGCGCGCCGCCTGGCGGCCTGCGAGGAGGCGATCGGCGCCGCGCGCGGTGCCCGCCGGGGAACGCTCGCGCTGCGCAGCGTCCTGTTCCCGGTCGTGGACGTCTCCTACGTCATCCCGGTGGCGGGCATCCTGCTGCTCGGCATCGCGCTGAGCGACCGCGGAACGGTGACCATCGGTGCGGTGATCTCCGCGGTGCTCTACCTCTGGCAGTTGGTCGATCCGCTGGACAAGATCCTGATGTGGGCGGACCAGATCCAGCGCGGCGCCGCCTCGTTCGCCCGGATCGAAGGGCTCGATGCGGCGCCCGCCGCCCGGGAGTCGACCGGAGCCGAGCCCGCCGGCGACCGGATCACCGTGGTGGACGCCCACTACGCCTACCACGGCGGGCGCGACGTGCTGCGCGGCATCACCCTGACCGTCCGGCCCGGCGAGCGGCTGGCGGTGGTCGGCCCCTCGGGCGCGGGCAAGTCCACGCTGGGGCGGCTGCTCTCCGGGGCCGACTCCCCTCGCTCGGGCTCGGTCGCGGTCGGCGGAGTGCCGCTCGCGGAGCTGGATCCGCAGCGCCTGCGCAACCAGGTCGTGCTCGTCACCCAGGAGCACCACGTCTTCCTCGGCACGGTGCGCGACAACCTCAGGCTGGCCGCACCCGACGCCACGGACGCGGAGCTGCGCGAGGCGCTGGAGGTCGTCGACGCCGACTGGCTGCACGAACTGCCCGACGGCCTCGACACGGACCTCGGCACCGGCGGCCACCGGCTGGACGCCGGGCAGAGCCAGCAGCTCTCGCTGGCCCGGGTGGTGCTCGCCGATCCGCACACCCTGATCCTCGACGAGGCGACGGCGCTGCTCGATCCGGCCACGGCGCGGCACACCGAACGGGCGCTCGCCGCGGTGCTCGAGGGCCGCACGGTGATCGCGATCGCCCACCGCCTGCACACGGCCAGGGACGCCGACCGGGTGGCGGTGATGGAGGAGGGCCGGCTCACCGAGCTGGGCACCCACGACGAGCTGATCGCGCAGGGCGGCAGCTACGCGGCGCTGTGGCGCTCCTGGCAGCCGGCCTGACGGGCGGACCGACACCGGCCCGCCCGCCCCGGGCTCCCTTCCGCGGAGGAAGGGAGCCCGGGGCAGCGGCAGCAGCAGCGGCCTCAGGCGGACTGCCAGGTGGCGCGGACGAGTTCGCGTTCGGCCGCGGTGAGGTGGACCGCCGCCGCCAACCAGGCCTGCGCGTAGTGGTCCTCGTCCGGGTCGCCGAGACGGCCGAAGACGTCGCGCCCGCGCCGGTCGGCGGCGGCCGCCAGGGTGGTGGTGAGGTCCGCGGCGGTGCGGAAGCCGGTGCGGCGCAGCGCGGCGGCGTCGGTGGCCGCGCTGCCGTTGCGGGCGGACTCGACGACGGCGCGCCGGCCGCCGGTGATCGCCAGCTCCACCTGGCGGCGGACCCGCCACAGCGGGGAGTCGTCCGGCGGCAGGTCAGCAGCCGGCGGGTCGGCCGGCGGCGGCGCGGCCGGGGCGGCGCACACCTCGGCGCCCGGCAACTGGGCGCCCTGCAGCAGGTCGTAGCCGAGGTCGGCGCGCCCCTGCCAGCGCGGCGGCAGGATGAGGGTGGCCTCGGTGCCCGGCACCGGGGCCACGGCCAGCGGACGCAGGGTGGCGGCCCGGTCCGGGTCGACCCGGGCCAGCACCCGGACCCGCAGGCCGGGTCGGCCGGCCAGTCGCGCGAGGTTGGCGGTGTGCGCGAGCTCCGGGTGCCCGTTGGCGGCCACCAGGCGGACCAGCGGACCGTGCGGCGCACCGCTCGCCGGGTCCAGCTCGCGGGCCAGCACGGCGTCACCGGCGGCGCCGAGCAGCACCAGGTCGCAGCCGACCGGCCGGCGCAGCAGCTCGGTCTGCTCCGGGTCGCCGAGCGGGTCCTCGGCGAGCCGTTCGGCGGCGGCCAGCGCCAGCGGCCGGGCGAACAGCGCGGCCACCGGGCCCTCGCCCCAGGGCGGCGCCGCCACCGGGGTGGCCCGCACCCCGCGGCCGGCCCCGAGCCGGCCGTCGCCCGAGACGGTCGCCCCCGAGATCAGCAGGCCGCCGCGGGAGAGCCGGGCGTGGTCGAGCCCGACCGCCCCCAGCGCGAGGGGCGCCGCGCCGGCCCCACGGGCGCGGGCCGCGCCGCCGGGCTTGACGTCGGCGACCGACAGCCACCGGCCGTCGTCGGTGACCAGATGGGTGACCACGCCGCCGTACCCCGTGGCGGTCAGCACCGGTTCGCGGCAGGCCCCGTACACCCGCAGCGCACCGCCAGGGCGGTAGGCGCGGCGGGCGCTGCCGAGCACCCCCGGATCGACCGGGCCGGAGCGCACCAGGGCCGTGCTGAGCAGCAGTTCGCGCAGCGCGGCGGCCAGGTCGGCGGTGCGATGGCCGCGGTGGCCGGCCCGGGCGCTGCGCAGGCCGCGGACCACCCGCAGCGCGGCGGCCTCGGCGCGGTACAGGTCGGCCAGCCGGGCGGTGTGCGCGGCCCGCAGCAGCTCGGCCTGCGGGACGGCCCCGGCCGCGGGCACGCCCGCGCCGAGCACGGCGGCAGCCGCCGCCCAGAGCACCTCGGCCGCGCCGCGCTGCGCCGGGGTCGGCTCGACGGGGGTGCGCGGGGATGCCGTGAGCAGCGTGGACTCCTCGGCGGGGGCGGGGTGTTCGGGCTCCCCCGCCGCCTCCGGGGCCTGGGACGCAGCGAGCGGGCAGCAGCTCAGCACCGCCGCCCGGTGCAGGCAGCGCGGCGCGAGCAGGCAGCTGCACCGGGCCTGCTCCGGCTCGGTGACCGCACCGCCGGGGCCCGGGGCCAGGGTCACCAGGGCGTCCTCGCCGCAGTGGACGACGACCGCACCCGGGGCGCCCGCGTCCGGTGCGGGCCGCGGCGTGCGGGCGGCGTACTGCTCGACGGCGGCGTCGAGCCGCTTGCGCAGCCGGGTGGTGAGCGCCTCCACCGCGGCGGCCAGCACCTCGGGGGCGACGGGCGGCAGGCGGAGGTCGTCGGCGGCGGGTGGGGTCGCCGGGGCGGGGGCGGTGGTCACTGCGTCTCCGGTCATCGGGTGTCGCCACGGAGGCGTTCGCCGACCCAGCGGGCCAGGGCGAGGGGGCTGAGGGCGGCCACCGGCATGCCGGCGGCGACGAGTTGCCGCGCGACGGGGACCGAGTAGCGCGGGGTGCCGGTGTCGTCCAGGGCCGCGCAGCCCAGCAGGTGCACCCCGGAGGACGCCAGCGAGCGGACCTCGCCGAGCAGGCCGCCCAGCGGACCGCCCTCCTCGAAGTCGCTGACGACCACCACCAGGGTGCGGCTGGGCACGGTCACCAGGGAGCGGGCGTGGGCCAGCGCGCCGGCGATGTGCGTACCGCCGCCGACCCGGACCTCCAGCAGCAGCGAGAGCGGGTCGCTCACCCGGTCGGTGAGGTCGGCCACCTGGGTGGAGAAGGCCAGGAAGTGGGTGGAGAGCGTCGGCACCCCGCCCAGCACGGCGGCGGTCAGCGCGGACCAGATCACCGAGGCCTCCATCGAGCCGGAGACGTCGACCACCAGGATCAGCCGCCAGTCCGCCTCCCGCCGGGAGCGGGTGCTGAACACCGGCCGCTCGGGCACCACGACCGTGCGGCCGTCCGGCAGCCTGCGGGTGTGCGCGAGGTTGGCGCGCAGGGTGCGCGGCAGGTCGATCCGGCCGCCCGGACGGCGGGTCGGGCGCGGGGTGGCCAGGCCGGTGAGCGTGGGGCGCAGCCGGGTGGCCAGCTCCCGGGACAGCTCGTCGACCAGTCGGCGCACCAACGGGCGCAGCCGGGCGAGCAGGTGCTCGGGCATGCCTCCGGCGAGGTTGAGCACCGAGGTCAGCAGCTCCATCGAGGGGCGGACGGCCGCGGGGTCGAGCTGGGTCAGCACATCGGTGCGACCCGCGTCGGCCGCGGCGGCGAGCACCTCCTCACGGACCTCGGGACCGAACAGCGCCGCCAGCTCCTCGGACCACTCGCGAGCGGTGGGGAAGGAGGCCTCCCGGCCGCCGCCGTTGCCGCTGCCGCCGTTGCCGCGGTCGAGGTCGGCGGCTCCCTCGCCGCGGCCCGCGCCGTACAGCTCGTCCAGGGCGTGCGCGTAGCGGCGGGCGCCCTGGGGCAGCCGCTCGGGTTCGCGGCCGAGCAGCAGCCGCCAGCGGTCGGCGGGCGGGATTCGATCGGGCGACTCGTTCGCCTCTGATAGAACCAGAGTTGACGGCACGTCAGGTGAGCCGGTGACGGCCGGCAGCGGCAGGCCGAGGGCGGTGAGGGCGCCGGCGGCGGCGGTGTCCGCTGCCGCCCAGAGGGCGAGCAGCTCGGCCGGGGCCGCGAGCGTCAGGTCCGGGCGCTCACCCAGGCGTTCGGTGACGGTCTCCAGCAGGCGGGTGCGCGCGGCCGGGCTGAGCGCGTCGAAGCCGGCCCGCAGGGCGGGCAGCCGGGTCAGGAAGCCCTCGTCCGACAGGCCGTCGATCCGGCCCAGCAGCGGGCCGAGGGCGTCCGGCGCGTACTGCAGCAGCGGACCACCGGCCGTCAGCAGACCGGTCAGCTGCCGGGCCAGCCGGCGCCGTCCGGCGGGGTCGCCGGCCGTGTCGAGCCAGCCCGCGGCGCGGGCACCCAGCCGGGCGGCCGGATCCAGGTCGAGCAGCACCCGGGCGGCGAGCGCCGCGCCCTGGAGCAGCGGCGAGCCGCCGGCGGCGAGCGTGTCCAGCGCCTCGTCCAGGCTCAGGCCGAGCCGGTGGTCGCCGGCCCGGGTGGCCAGCGCCACCAGCGCGACCGCGTCCGCGGGATCGTCGCTGCCGGCCAGACCGGGCAGGCCGCTGACGGCCGCATCCAGCAGCGTGGCGGCGAGTTCGGCGGCCTCGGCCCTGGCCGGTGCGCCGGCGCCGGGCAGATGGCCCAGCCGCAGCGCCTCCAACAGGTCGAGCGCGTCGAGGAGTTCGGGCAGCGTTGCGGCCGTCGGCAGCACTTGCGCCGCCTCCGTGAGCCGTTCGGCGACCAGCGCGGGCAGGTCGCAGCTCGCCGCGGCGCGCAGTCCGGCCAGGACCTGCTGCGCGGTCGGTCCGCCGTCCGCCACCGCCGTGCGCGCGGCCTTGCGCAGGGTGCCCGCCGCCGCGAGTTCGGCGGTGACCCCGCGCACGCCGGTCAGATCGAGACGGGCGGCGGTGGACGGCGTCCAGGCCAGCTGCCAGCGGGTGGAGAGTGCGGCGCTGTCCCCCGTGCCCGCCACCGCGAGCGGCTTGCCGTAGTCGATGCCGCAGACCGCCAGGCGCTGCAGCAGCACCTCGCGGCGCCGGTCCAGCGGGGAGCGCAGCGGCTCCAGGCGCAGCTCGCGGGCCTCGGGGTCGTCCGGACCGGGCAGCCGCAGCTCGGCCAACTCGGCCTCCACGGAGGGGCCGAGGCCCGAGCGCGGGGTGCCGGGGGCGAGCCGGCCGCGGTCGGCGCCGACCAGCACCGCCTCCAGCGCCTTGGCCAACGCCCGTCCGCGGCCCAGCAGTTCGCCCTGGCCGAGGACGGCGGTCACCGCCTCCAGCAGCTCACCGCGGCCGGGAGCCGGCAGGTCGCGCAGCCGGGCCAGGTCACCGGCCAGCCGCAGCGCCTCGGCGGCCTCGCCGGTGCCGGCCGGGTGGCCGGCGGCGCGCAGCTCGCGGCACACCTCGGTGATCGCGCGGGCCGCCGCGTCCTGCACCCGCCCGGGGTCGCCCTGCGCCGCCAGCACGGCCTGCTGCCAGCGCGGGTCGCGGATGCCCGCCGGGTAGCCGGAGCGGGCGTCGAGCAGGTCGAAGGTGTACGGGACGAGCGAGGTGGTCGAGGTGGCGGGCTCGGACCGGGGTGCGGGTACGGGGACAGGTACGGGTACGGGTTCATCGGGCTGGTCGGCGGCGGTGAGTGCGGGGCCGTGGAAGGCTCCGACCACCGCCGCGACCCGGCGGCCGTCCGCGCCCGCGCGGGCGATCACCCGGCGCATGTGCGCCTCGCGGGCGAGGTCGTGGACCGCCACCCCGCCGTGCTCGGCGGCGTCGCGGCGCAGCGCCCAGCCGACGGCCAGCGCCGCGCGCCGCACCTCGGCCGGGTCGCTGCCCGGAGCGCGGACCTCGACGGAGCGGTCCCACAGGTCGTCGCCCGCGCGGCCGGTGCCGGCGGCGTCCAGCGCGTCGGCGTAGCGGGGGGCGGCGGGGCCGGTGGGGGCGGTGGGCTCCGCGGGGCCGGGCCGGGTGTCCGGGGCCTCCGCCGACCAGCCGGGGTCGGCCAACGGGAGGTCGCAGCAGAGCACCTCGACACCGTGCTCGCGCGCCCAGCGGATCGCGGCGAGCTCCGGCGAGAAGTCGGCGAACGGGTAGAAGCCGAGCGGTCCGCCCTCGCGCGCCCCGGCCAGCGCCACCGGGGCGACGGTGCCGGGGTCGGCCAGGTGCGGGAGCCAGTGCTGGAAGTCGGTCGGCAGCTCGACGCAGAGCACCTGCGGGTCGGCCTGCGCCAGCAGCGCCGGCACCACCGCGGCCAGCGCGGGGCTGTGGTGCCGGACACCGATCAGATAGGGCCGGGTGCAGGCGGCGAGCGCCGCGACGGCCGCCCGCGGGTCGGCGCCGTCCACCGGGGTCGTCAGGGGTACGGGGCTGGGGTTGGTCACCGCAGGTTCTCCCGGAGGTCCCACAGGCGGCGCCAGAGGGCGGAGCCGTCCTCGGCGCGGCGGCGGACCGGGCCGTCCCAGTAGCCGAGGAGGCGGGTGTGGTCGGCCGGGTCGTCCTTGCGGACGGCGCCCAGCAGGTGGCCGGGGACGAGGTCGAGGACGTCGCCGGCGGGGAGGTAGGCGCGGGCCAGGCCGAGGGAGGCGGCGACCTGCACGGCCTCGGCGGTGGAGAGCACGGTGCTGGGGCGCTCGACGTCCCAGCCCTCGGCGGAGCGGCCGGTGCGCAGGTCGCGGAAGACGGTGACCAGGACGTCGAGCACGGCGTCGTCCACGCCGAAGGCCGCGCCGGCCCGCCGCACGGCGGCGGTGGCCTGGGTGCGGACCAGCTCGGTCTCCCGGGCCGGGTCGGCAATCGGGTGCACCGTCTCGAAGTTGAAGCGCCGCTTGAGCGCGGCGGACATCTCCGAGACGCCGCGGTCGCGCAGGTTCGCGGTGGCGATCACGGTGAAGCCGGGGGCGGCGGCGACCGTGGCGTGCGGGGTGCCGGCCAGCTCCGGGACGCTCACCCGGCGGTCGGAGAGGATCGACACCAGCGCGTCCTGCACCTCGGGCAGGCAGCGGGTGACCTCCTCGATCCGGGCGACCTTTCCGGTGCGCATCGCGGTCAGCACCGGCGAGGCGACCAGGGCCTGCGGGGTGGGGCCCTGGGCGAGCAGCAGCGCGTAGTTCCAGCCGTAGCGGAAGGCGTCCTCGGTGGTGCCGGCGGTGCCCTGGACGGTCAGTTCGCTGCTGCCGCTGACGGCGGCCGACAGCAGCTCGGAGAGCATCGACTTGGCGGTGCCGGGCTCGCCGACCAGCAGCAGCCCGCGCTCACCGGCCAGGGTGACCACGCACCGCTCCACCAGGGCCCGCTCGCCGATGAACTTCGGGGCGACCACCAGCTTCGCGGGCAGCGCACCGTCCTTGCGGCGCTTGGGCGCCAGGGTGAGCGCCCGGCCCTCGCTGCCGCAGACGAAGGTCACCACCGCGCTCGGGGTCAGGGCCCAGCCGGGCGGGCGCGGGCCCTCGTCGTGGGCGGCGAGGAAGGCGAGTTCGGCGGCGTGGCGCTCCTCGGCGGGCAGGACCTGGCGGGCCGGCGCCGCCTCGGTGCCGGGAGCGGTCGTCGGGACGGCCGCGGGGTCGGTGGCGGGATCGGTGGTCGGGACGGCCGCGGGGTCGGTCGTGGCGGGGGTGGCGGTCGGGGGCATGGGTGTGGTCCTCGGTCCTCGGGTCGCAGGGTTGGCAGGTCGTGGCGGGAGCCGGGCGGTCAGCGCCGTCGGCCGCGGCGGGCGCGGGGCGTGCGCAGCTCCTCGAAGCGCGGCAGGTCCCCGTCGAGCAGCCGCTGCCAGGCCCGGCGGTACAGCGCCGCCGCCGGCTCGCCGGGCACCTGGGCGCTCGACGGGGTGCTGTCGAACATCGGCAGCTTCCAGGTCTCCAGCGGCAGGCGCGGGCTGCTCTGCTCGCTCCAGCCGCCGGGCAGGAAGAGCGTGCGACCGGCGCGGGTCCGGGTGGCCTGCACGACCAGGTCGCTCGCGGCCAGCTCGGCCCGGGCCGCCTTCAGCCGGGCCGGCTTCCAGCCCGTCCAGCGGGCGGTGTTGCGGTCGGTGGGGTCGGGCATGGCCAGCAGCATCAGGTACAGCACGGCGGCGTCCGCGCCCAGGCCGTGCCGTTCGGTGACGGCCGCGACCAGGTCGGGCACCGAGCGGGACGGGTCCTGCGGCCACCAGGTGCCGTCCGCGCCGCGTTCGCCCGCGGCCGGGTCCCCGGGGTCGGCGAGCAGGGCCGCGAAGTCCGCCGAGCCCACCGCCTTGAGGGCGGTCTCGGCCGGGAAGGGCTGGGCCCCGTCGGCCCGCAGCACCGGCAGGTACGGGTCCTCGCCGGCCGCGTCCAGCAGGGCGGTGCGGATCGCGGGGGCGGGCTGGTCGTCGTGGGTGGACAGCAGCACCGCGCCGTAGCGCTCGTAGCCCTGGCCGGTCTCGGTCGGGGCGCCCGCGATCCTGCGGAAGCCGGACAGGCTGACGTACCGGCCGAGGTCCAGCAGCAGGTCGGGGTTGGCCAGTCGGGCCCGGACGGCGTCGAGCGCGGCCGGCAGCGTGCTGCGCAGCGGGTCGCCGGCGGGCAGCCGGTGGGCCAGCCAGCCGGCCATGGTGACCACGGCGACCAGGGTGGCCGCGGTGAACCCGGTGCGGGTGGGGTCGGTCGGGTGCGCCCGGTCGCCCTTGACGGCCCAGACCAGGTCCTCGGTCAACTCCCGGGTGGTGGCCGGGTCGAGCACCGCGGCGAGCGCCTGGCGGGCGGAGAATTCGGTGCGCACGGCGCGGCCGGCCTCGGCCAGCAGCGCCTCGGGGACGGCGACCCGGCGGCCGATCAGCTCGTTCCACACCCGGGCAGCCGCCTCGGCGTCCGGTCCGCCGGTCCACAGCTGCTCCGGGTCGGCGGGCAGCAGGGCGGCGAGCAGCCGGCGGCGGGTGAGCGGGGGCAGGGCGCGCAGCTCGTCGCGGGCCACGGCCGCGTCCGCGACCTTCAGCCCGAGCAGGGCGCGGGTCCCGGGGGGCAGGAAGTTGCGGTGCCAGCCCTCCAGCCGGGGCAGGCCGGCCACCACCAGCGCGGCCAGCGTGCCGGTGACGCCGGTGAGTTCGGCGAACCGCGCGGCGGCCTCGGGGAACCACGGGGCCGGCCCGCGCTCGGCCGCGACGGCGAGCACGGCCTCGGCGCGCCCGTCCGGCGCGGTGGCCACCGGCGCTGCGTCGGCGAGCAGTTCGTACGGGGCGGGCACCGCGAACCGCTCGGCCGGGTCGTGGAACAGCGCGGCGCACTCGATGTCCCCGTTGACCTGGGTGCTGTTCTGGGTGACGAGCAGGAAGGCGCCGTCGCCCAGCGGCAGCAGCCGCACCGGGTTGCCGTGCCGCCCGCCGGTGGCGCGGCCGGCCGTCCGCGCCGCGGGCAGCCGCAGCCGGACGCTGCGCCAGCGGGCGGCGCCCGCCGGGCTGGTGAGGCCGAGGCCGGCCAGCACCTCGACGAAGCCGCGCAGCGCCGTCCGGTCCTCGGCGGTGGAGGACGCCGTGACCGCGCGCAGCGCGACGGCCTCGGCCAGCGCGGGCAGCTCGGCCCAGAGCAGCCGCTGGTAGGGCGCCTGCGGGGCGTCCAGGTGCAGGGTGCCCGGCGTCGCGGCCGGGGCCCCGGGGCGGGCCGCCCGGGTGAGGAACCAGAGCTGCTCGGCGCCGCCGCGCGAGTCCTGGCCCCCGTACCAGCCGCCGAGCGCGCCGAGACCGTCGAGCGCAAGCCCGAGCGACGCGTCGTCGGGCCCGGGCGCCTCCTCGGCCGGGGCCGCGCCGCCGGCGAGCTCCAGCTCCAGCCGCTCGGCGACGGCGGCCAGCCGCTGCCGCGGGCCCACCGCGCTGCGCACCACGCCCGCGATGCCCGCGATCAGCGCCTCGTCGGTGACCTCGGGCAGCAGCGCGCGGATCTCGGCGGCCAGCTCGGCCGGGCGCTCCGGGTCGGCCGCGCCGGCGGCCTCGAGCAGGGCGGCGGCCGTCTCGTCGGACACCTGGCGCAGCGCGGCCGAGCCCTGCGGGTCGCGCGGGCGCAGGTAGTGCCAGTAGCGCAGCGGGGGCAGGATCAGGGTGCCCTGGGCGTAGGCGCCGGGGGCGGCGTCGGTACGGGCGGTGGCGGTGGTGACGCCGTCCGCGTCGACCAGCCGGATGCCGTAGCTGCCGTCGCGGACCACGGCCTGCGGCCGTGCGGCGCCCGGGAAGTGCACCAGACGCAGCGGCGTGCCCCGGTGCGGCGCCAGGGTGACGGCACCGCCGGCCAGGTCCTCGCCGCGGTGCGAGCCGTCCGGCAGGTGGATCGTCCGCCAGCCGAGCAGGCCGCCGTCCCCGGTGGGCGCGGGCTTGACCCAGCCGGACTCCAGCACGCTCCCCGAAGGCGCCCCGCGCAGCGCGTCCGCGAGGAAGGCGGGCGCGCTCGCCCGGCCGACGGTGTCGGTGACCGGGTCGTACTCGTGCCAGGCCGACTGCCGGGTGCCCTCCGGGTCGGCCCACACCCAGCAGGACCGTCCGTCGCCGATGACGGCGCGCTCGGCGGGCAACGCGGTGTCCCCGGCCCGCACCACGCCGTGGCCGGTGGTGCGGCCACCGCCGGGCAGCGGCAGGCCGTGGGTGTCCAGCGAGCCGAGCCAGTAGGTGCGCATCCCGCGGCAGCCGGTGCCCTCGGGCATGGTGAACACCTGGTCGGCGGCGGTGTGCCAGTAGCCGAGCACCTGGCGGTTGTTGGCCTTCGAGCGCCACTGGACCAGCAGCGAGCCGTCCACGTAGTGGAAGCCGCGCTCGGCCGGGTCGCCGGCCGGGAACCGCAGGTCGTGGGTGAGCACGGTGCCCTCGGCGTCGAGCACCCGGGCCTGGGAGGCGCCGGAGGCGATCAGGTGCGGCCAGGCGTCGGCGACCACGATCTCGTCGATGTCCTTGCGCGGGACCAGCTCGGCGGCGGCCTGGTCCCAGGCGGGCCAGCCGAGTTCGTCGAGCAGCCCGGCCCGCAGGCAGCCGGCCAGCAGGGCGCCCAGGTCGGTGCCGGCCACCGCCCGGACCTCCTCCTCCGCGAGCGCCAGGACCTCGCCCGGCAGCCAGCCCAGCCGGTCGAAGGCGTTGGCCAGCCCGGGCAGGCCCACCGCGGTGGAGCCGCGGGCGACCTCGGCCATCCAGGCGGCCAGCAGCGGGCGGCCACCGGGCGAGCGGGCCAGCAGACCCAGGGCCTGGCGTCCGGCCGGGCCGTTGCCGAGCCGGTCGGCGCCGCTGCGGAAGGCGGCGTGGAAGCGCGGGTCGGCGGCCAGCGCAAGCAGGTCGCGCCGGTGCTCCTCCTGCGCCCAGTTGTCCAGCCGCAGGCTGGTGCGCTCGGTCGGATCGGCCACCGGCACGCCGAGGGCCAGCAGTTGGTCCAGCAGGTCGAGGTCGGTCTCGGGGATCCGCAGGGCCGTGCCCGCCGCCGCGAGTTCGGCCCGCAGCTGGTCGACCAACCGGTCGACCAGCGGATAGAGCGCAGGGATCCGGGCCCGGCCGCCCCAGCGGCTGCCGTGCCGTTCGAGGAAGCGGCCGAACCATCCGGCGGTGCCGTCGCACGGGCGCTGCCCGGCCGGCAGGGTGCCGTCGCACAGGCCCGCCACCGCCCCGGTCTCGGCGAGGATGTCCAGCCAGAGCGTGCCCGACTCGTCGTCGTGGGCGCTCGGCATCAGGTCGAGCAGCCGGCCGCGGACGGCCGGGTCGCGCCGGCCCAGGGACACCAGGGCCGCGCGGTGGCGCTGCCACCAGCCGGTGGCGGCACGCAGGGTGGCGGGCAGCTCCAGCAGTTCGGCGAGGTACGCGCCCTCGGCGGCCTCCGGGTCCAGCGCGGCCGCCCGGGCCAGCCGGCGCAGGTCGGTGGCCATCACCGCGGACGGCTCCAGGCCGCCGGCGGTGCGGCGCAGGCACAGGTGCCGGAACCGCTCGAAGGCCTCGGCGGCCGGCACCCGGGCACCGAGCTCCTTGGCGTACCCGGACAGCACCTTGACGGGCAGCGCGCCGGCCAGCGCGAACTCCAGGAAGACCGCGTCCAGGCGCTGTTCGTCCACCGGCAGGCCGTGCTGGGCCTCGGCCTTGCGGGCCCGGGTGAACAACTGGGCGGCGTACTGCGGGTTCTCGGCGCCGAGGAAGACCCGGCCCGCCTGCTCGTAGAAGGTCGGCAGGAAGTGCGGCACGGCCGCGGCCAGCCGCTCGCCCAGTGCCAGGTAGCCGTCCAGGGCGGCCTTGGGCCGGCCGGCGGCCTGCCGGGCGAGCCGCTCCACCTCGGGGACCACGCCCAGCGCGTGGTGCCCGTCCTGCGGGTGGTGCGCGAGCACCCACTCGGGGAAGCCCAGCGCCTGGCGCAGGCCGAGGCCCACCTCGGCCGGGGCGCCGTCCGGCTCCAGCCCGAGGAACCCGGCGACCAGGTCCTCCGCCGCGCCCAGTTCGGCCGGCACCAGCCGCACCACGACCCGTCCGTCCAGGCCGGGGTGGCGGTAGCCGCGGGTGGTCAGCGGCACGGCGCGCTCGCCGGCGCCCTCGGTGCCCGGCGGCAGGACCGCGCCGGCCCGCAGCAGTTCGGCGGCCCGCGCCTCGGTCGTCGTCACAGTGCTGTTCCCCCGGGCGTTCGTGGGTGTCGTGGTGGGTGTCGTGGTGGGTGTGTCGGCGGGGGTGCTCATGCCTGCTTGACCTCCTCGACGGTGCGGCCCGCGTACAGCGCGGCGGCCATCCGCATCCCCTCCGACCAGGCGACCGGGCCGACCTCGCGCAGCGTCAGCGCCCGGCCGTCCGCGTCCCGCCAGCTCAGCGCGCCGGTCTCGGCGACGCCGTCCCAGTACGGCTCGCCGATCCACACCGCCGGCTCGACCGTCTGCCCGGCATCCCGCACCCGCCCGGTCGCGTAGCCGCCCGAGACCCGGTAGCCGAGCGAGGTGGCGCGGGCCGCCAGGCCGAACCGCGAGGAGAACCGGCCACCGGCGAACTCCCGTACCTCGGTGGCCTTCTCCGGCTGCTCGGCCGGCTTGCGCCAGGTCGCCCGGTGGATCTGCTCGACCCCCTGGACCACCCCCAGCTCGGCGGCGAACTCGCGCAGCTCGTCCAGGTCGGCCAGCAGCACGGGGTGCGGCAGCGTCACCGTGGCGGGCGCGATGCGCACCGTCTCGCCGTCCAGGTCGACCAGCCGCAGCTCGCCCTCGGGCGTCGCGTCCCGCAGGAACCCGACCTCCTCGGCCCCCTCCCCCACCACCGCGAGGTCGCGCAGCGCCGCCTGCCAGGCCTCGTCCGGCCACACCCGCGCCAGCAGCCCGGTCGGCACCGGCAGCGAGGAGACCATCCAGGCGTCCACCTGCTCGCGGCAGGAGACGGCGTGGCGCTCCAGCCAGGTCGCGAAGCGGCGCAGCCGGTCCGTCTCGGGGTGCTCCCGGACCGCCTTCGGCAGCGACTTCAGCACCCTGCCACCGGAGCGACCGCGCGTCGAGCGCGCCGTCACCCTGCCCTCCACCAGGGCGACCTCATACCCGTCGCCCGCCGCCAGCCAACCCATAACGGACCCACCTCGTGTTCGACACGTCGTCAGAAACCCCGCAGCTGAACGGGGGTCCGGACACCCGTTTCGCGGTGATGGGGGAAAGCTAGCGCCCGACACGGACAACGGCCGACGGGTCGGCGGGGCCGCGGCGGCCGCGGGCGGCGGGGTCTGCAGCGAGGTGCGGATGCTCGCTGTACGCACCAGGCCGGGCAGCAGTCGATCATGACGCAGATCACAGGCCGGGGCCGGGCGGCGACCGTCCGTGCGGCCGGAGTGGCGACCCTTGACATGCCGTGGGGATGCTGGATTACTAGGCCGTGCCGCAGACAGACCGAATGGTCGGTCGGTACCAGGGTGGTGGATCGCATGACACAGACGTCCGTGACACAGGGCCCCGACCGGGCGCTCGGGCCGGTGGAGACGATGCTGGCCGCCGACCAGGCCTCGCGCGGGCTCGGCATCGAGCTGCTGGAGCACGGCACCGGACGGGCCGTGGTGCGGATGACGGTGACCGCGGCGATGGTCAACGGGCACCGGATCGCCCACGGCGGCTTCCTCTTCCTGCTCGCCGACACCGCGTTCGCCTGTGCCTGCAACAGCCACGGGCCGGTCACCGTGGCGGCCGGCGCGGACATCGAGTTCGTCGCCCCCGCCCACCTGGGGGACGTGCTGGTGGCCACCGCGCGCGAGCGGGTGCGCTACGGGCGCAACGGCGTCTACGACGTCACCGTGCTGCGCGGCGACGAGGTGATCGCGGAGTTCCGCGGCCGCAGCCGGGACCTGCGCACCCCGGCCCCACCCGCCGCGGCCCCGTACCCACCGGCAGGCGGTCCGGCGACCGGGCAGGACGGGGAGGCGGGGCAGTGACGGGCGGAGAGCCGACCGGAGCGTCGGCCGGGCCGGTGCGACGCCTGGGCGAGCCGCTGCCCGCCGAACTGCTCGACGAGGCCGAGAAGTTGCCGCCCGAGGAGCTGCGAGCCATCCAACTCACCCGGCTGCAGGCCACCTTGCGGCATGCTTACGATCATGTCGAGCTCTACCGCCGCAAGTTCGACGCGGCCGGGGTCGGCCCGGAGGACTGCCGCAGCCTGGCGGACCTGGCCAGATTCCCGTTCACCACCAAGGCCGACCTGCGCGACACCTACCCCTTCGGTATGTTCGCAGTGCCGATGGACCAGGTGCGCCGGCTGCACGCCTCCAGCGGCACCACCGGACGCCCGGTGGTGGTCGGTTACACCGAGCGCGACCTGGACATGTGGGCCCGGGTGATGGCCCGTTCGATCCGCGCCGCCGGCGGCCGCCCCGGACACAAGGTGCACATCGCCTACGGCTACGGGCTCTTCACCGGCGGCCTCGGCGCCCACTACGGCGCCGAGCGGGCCGGCTGCACGGTGATCCCCGCCTCCGGCGGCATGACGGCCCGTCAGGTCCAGCTGATCCAGGACTTCCGACCCGAGATCATCATGGTCACCCCCTCCTATCTGCTCACCCTGCTCGACGAGTTCGAGCGCCAGGGCCTGGACCCGCGCGCCACCTCGCTGCGGGTGGGCATCTTCGGCGCCGAGCCGTGGACCGAGGAGATGCGCCGCGAGATCGAGGCGCGGATGGACATCCACGCCGTGGACATCTACGGCCTGTCCGAGGTGATCGGCCCCGGGGTGGCCCAGGAGTGCGTGGAGACCAAGGACGGCCTGCACGTCTGGGAGGACCACTTCTACCCCGAGGTGGTCGACCCGCTCACCGACCGGGCGCTGCCGGACGGCGAGCACGGCGAACTGGTGCTCACCTCGCTCACCAAGGAGGCGCTGCCGGTCATCCGCTACCGCACCCGCGACCTGACCCGCCTGCTGCCCGGCACCGCCCGACCTGCCTTCCGCCGGATCGAGAAGATCACCGGCCGCTGCGACGACATGATCATCCTGCGCGGGGTCAACCTCTTCCCCAGCCAGATCGAGGAGATCGTGCTGCGCACCCCCGGCGTGGCCCCGCACTTCCAGCTCCGACTGACCCGGCAGGGACGGCTCGACCAGCTGACCGTCCAGGTGGAGGCGGCATCGCCCGCCACCGGCGCCGAGCAGCGCGAGACCGCCGCCCGGGCGATCGCCAGGGCGGTCAAGGACGGGATCGGGGTGAGCGTGGCGGTGGCGGTCGTCGACCCGGAGACCCTGGAGCGCTCGGTCGGCAAGATCCGCCGGGTCAGGGACCTGCGCGGGGCGTGACGCCGGGCCGGCCCGCCCGCCCGCACGCCTACCCGGGGTCACCACGCCGTCACCATGGCGCTTGATCTTGCGTGTGGATACGATTACCGTACGTATGGTTGCCTTAAGCAACCAGCCGTACGGAGACGGGGCATGCCCGGGCCCGAGCAGATCTGCTGGTCCGTCACCACAGGCTGACACCAAGGGATATGACGAAGGGCCGACGATGCGCAGGGGGAGCGCGCGCCGACCGCAGAAGGGACCGGCCGCCATGTCTGGCGACGACCAAGCATTTGGCATGTACGTGGAGGAAAATCTCAACGCGCTCGCGCGCTGGCCCGAACGGGAGGCGGTGGTCCACGGGGAGCGGCGGATCAGCGCGGGCGAGCTGCGCGAGCTGATCTACCGGATGGCCCGCGCGCTGCTCGACCAGGGACTCGGGAGCGGAACGACCATCACCCTGCTGAGCGGCAACCTGCCCGAGACGATAGCGGTGCGCTACGCGGCCAACCTGATCGGCTGCACGGTCAACCACCTCTACAACAAGCTCTCGGCGGACGTGCAGGCGGCCATCGTGCGCGACATCGAGACCACCGCGCTGATCGTGGACCCGCGACTGGCCGACCGCGCCACCGAGCTGCTCGACCTCGCACCGGTGTCCACCGTCCTGACGCTGGGCCCGGCCGGGGTCGGCAAGGACCTGCTGGAGCTGGCCGCCGGCCAGTCGGCCGAGCCGCTGGCCGCGCGGGCCAAGCCCACCGACATCATGAGCATCCGCCACACCGGCGGCACCACCGGCCACCCCAAGGGGATCTGCACCACCTTCCGGCAGGCCGAGGCGTTCCAGCGGAAGCTGGAGGAGCTGGCGGAGGTGGAGCGCCAGCTCGTCTGCACCACCCTGGCCCACGTGGCCGGCCACCTGGCCGACCGGACCCTGGGCGGCGGCGGCACCGTCGTGCTGCTGGAGGACTTCGACGCCGCCGAGGTGCTCGCCACCGTCGAGCGGGAGCGGATCACCCAGCTGTTCGTCCTGCCGCCGCTGCTCTACCAGGTGCTCGACCACCCGGACGCGGCCACCACCGACACCTCCAGCCTGCGCAGCGTGGTCTACGGCGGCTGCCCCGCCTCCCCCGCCCGGCTGCTCGACGCCCTGCGGCGGTTCGGCCCGGTGCTCTTCCAGTTCTACGGTCAGAACGAGGTCGGCGGGATCAGCACGCTGGGCACCGCCGACCACGACCCCGAGCGCCCCGAACTGCTGCGCTCGGCCGGCAAGGTGCTGCCCGGCGTCGAGGTGGAGATCCGCGACCCCGAGGGCCGCGCGCTGCCGACCGGCGAGCTCGGCGAGATCTGCGTGCGCTCCGACGCCGTCATGGAGGGCTACTGGAAGCAGCCCGAGCTGACCGCGGAGGTGCTGCGCGGCGGCTGGCTGCACACCGGTGACCTCGGCCGCTTCGACGAGGAGGGCTACCTCTACATCCTCGACCGGCTGAAGGACATGATCATCGTGGTGGGCGGCCACGTCTACACCACCGAGCTGGAGGAGGTGCTCAACGCCCACCCCCAGGTCCTGCAGAGCGCCGTCTTCGGCGTCCCCGACGCCGACCGGATGGAGCAGGTGCACGCCGTGATCGTGCTCGCGCCCGAGGCCACGGTGGACGAGGCCGAGCTGCGTGCGATGGTGCGCGAGGAGCGCGGCGCGATGTACGAGCCGGCCCGGATCACCTTCGCCGAGGCGCTGCCGCTCACGGACGTCGGCAAGCCGGACAAGAAGCTGCTGCGCCGCCGGGCGGAGGAGCAGGCCGCCTGACCGGACGCCGGCCGCCGGTGCGCGCCGGGCTCCGCGGGGTACTCCCCCGCGGAGCCCGGGCGCCGTTGTCAGCGCCGGCCCCTAGCCTGGGCGCATCGTCCTCACGGACCCCGCTCCCCGGAAGGAACCCGCTCATGACGGCACCGGTGAAGGGCCCCGCCAGCTACTTCCCCTCGATCGAGCAGAAGTACGGCCATCCGGTCGCGCACTGGCAGGAGCTCATCCGCAGTTCGCCCCTTCGCAGGCACATGGAACTCGTCGCCTGGCTGAAGACCGAGCACGGCCTCGGCCACGGCCATGCCAACGCCCTCGTCGCCCACACCCTCGCCGAGGGCCGCTGATCCGAGGGGATGCACCGGCAACGCTCGGCGAATTCATCCCCAGTTCGCGTCGTCGCGGTCTTCCGTTCCGGGCCGGTGGCCACACTCGGCCCCGGCCCGAGCACCATGCCCGCCCCTCGGTGGACGCACCCGGAAGTCCACACGCCCGAGCGCACCTGACGATGAGGACAGAGCGATGACGAACCCGTTCGAGGATGTCGACGGCAGCTACCTGGTGCTGGTGAACGACGAGGGGCGGCACTCGCTGTGGCCCGCCCGAACCGAGGTGCCGCGCGGCTGGACCGTGGTGCACGGCCCGGCCGTCCGCCAGGACTGCGTGGAGTACGTGGAGGCCAACTGGACCGACATGCGCCCCGCGAGCCTCGCCCGCGCGACGACCTGACGCCACCGGCGGGTGAGCCGGTGGGCCGTGACCGCCCGTTGACGGGCGGTGTCCGGGAGGGGCGGGCGTGCCTGGCCGCGGGGCGGGGCGGCGGATACGATCGATAGAGCCCCACCTCTCCCGGGATGCGTGGTCGCCCATGACATCGATCTCCGAACGGCTGCCCCGCTACGTGCGGCTGGCGCCGTGGGCGCTGATCGCCGCCGGGCTGACCTGGAACGCCCTGGCCCCCGTCGAGTACTGGGGTGATCCCATGCTGGCCGCGGCGGCCGTGACGGCCGGGACGCTGCTGTCGTTCCGCGAGACGGTGCTCGTCAGCTTCGCGATCGTCGTCGGGATCCTGGTGCTGCTCGCCCATGACGGTTCGGTCGGCAACGACTCCGGCTACCTCGAACTGGCCAACACGCTGCTGGCGGTGTCCGTCGGGTTCTGGCTCAACCAGGTGGTGGCCCGGCACGGGCGGCGGCTCGACCTGCTGCAGTCGGTGGCCCGCGCGGCCCAACTGGCCGTGCTGCCTTCGCCACCGCCCGAGGTCGGGCCGCTGCGGGTGGCCACCGGCTACACCGCGGCCCAGACCGAGGCGCTGATCGGCGGGGACGCCTACGCCGTGCAGCAGACCCCGTTCGGGGTGCGGCTGCTGATCGCGGACGTGCGGGGCAAGGGCCTCAAGGCGGTGACCGCCGTCTCGGTGCTGCTCGGCGCCTTCCGGGAGAACGCCGAGCGGGCGCCCGATCTGGTCACCCTGGCCGACAGCGTGGAGCACGCCCTGCTGCGGGAGGTCGCGCACAGCGACGAGGAGCTGCGGATGGAGGGCTTCATCACCGCGCTGCTCGGCGAGTTCGATCCGCTCCGGGGCGAGCTGCGGCTGCTCGACTGCGGCCACCCCGGCCCCTACCTGCTGCCCGCGGGCGGGGGCCGGGTGCGCCGGCTCGACGCCGGCGATCCGGGGGTGCCGCTCGGGATGGCCGCCCTCGGCGGCCCCCGCCCGCGGCCCGACCACTGGCCGTTCGCCGTGGGCGACACGCTGCTGCTGGTCACCGACGGGGTGACCGAGGCCAGGAACGGCGCCGGGGAGTTCTACGACCCCCTGCAGCAGCTGGCCGGGCTGGGACACCGGGACGCGCCGCGGGAGCTGGTGGCGGCCGTGACCCGGGACGTCGAGCGGTGGACCGGCGGCCCCCGGGACGACGACATGGCGCTGCTGGCGGTGACCTGCCGGGCCGACGGGGCCGGGTCGGGCGGACCCTGACCCGCCCTGGCACGGCGGGACCGCCCGACACGACAGCCCCGCCGGCCGAGGCCCGCCCGGGCCCGCCCGGCGCAGCACGCCCGCCCGGCCCGGCAGGCCCGCCCGGTGCAGCGGGCCCGGCGTCACCCCAGGGCGGCCACCAGCTCGGCGATCGCGTCGAGCGGCCGGTGCGCGGCGAGTTCGGCGCTCAGCGCCCGGGCCCGCTCCCGGAACGCCGGCTTGCCGAGCACCTGGCCGACGGCGTCCGCGAGGTCGGCCTCCGCCGGGCGTCCGGTGCGCAGGTCCAACCCGGCGCCGCTCCACTGGACCCGGGCGGCGACCTCGGGCTTGTCCTCGCCGGCGCCCGCGACCACCAGCGGCACGCCGTGCCGCAGCGCCGTGTGCACGCCGCCGTAGCCGCCGTTGCTGACCAGCACGTCCGCGTGCGGCAGCAGCCGCTCGAAGGGCAGGTAGCCGGCCACCCGGACGTTGCCGGGCAGCGTGCCCAGCCGCTCGGCCAGGGCCTGCGGACCGTCCGGGCGGGCGGTGACCGCGACCACCAGCGCCTCGTGGTCCGCCAGCGCCCGCACCGCGGGGACCAGCAGCTCGGTCAGGTCGTCGTGGGCCAGGCTCCCCTGGGTGACCACCACCAACGGCCGGTCGTCCGTCAACTCGTGCCACCAGGAGGGGGTTTCGAACTCGGCGGCAGCGAGCGGCGGCAGCGCGCCGATGCACCGGAAGGACGCCGGGGCGTCGCTGCGCGGGTACTCGAAGCCCGGCACGGTGAGCTGGAGGTAGTGGTCCGGCGCCCGGACGATCGTGTCGGTCCGGGGCCCCTCGGGGAGGGCGACCCCCACGCTGGCGAAGAGCGCGGCGGCATACTGCCGCAGCGGTTCGCCGCGCCTGGTCGCCTCCGCGTTCAGCGCCAGGTTGCGCTGCCGCCCCTGCTCCCCCGCCAGCGGCGGCAGCCCGGGGCCGAACGGCGCGGTGTCCACGCTCTGCAGGGTGGGCGGGGCGGTGCCGATGCTGACGACGGCCGGCCGCTCGCCCTTCGGCCGCGCCAGGGCCAGCCCCAGCATGCCTTGGAAGAGGCTGTCGCCGATCACCGCCGTCGCCGGGAACTCCGCCAACAGCGCCTGCAGCGCCTGGTACTGAGCGGGTATCGGGTCGATGAAGATGTGCCGGACGTCGAAGAGGGCGCGCTCGGGACCGGCCGGCAGCTCCGCCCGCCCGGGGAAGGCCGCGTTGATGTCGCGGTCGTCGAAGTCGGCCACGGGCGGCAGCGCGACGAACCGCGCGCCGGTGGCCCCGGCCGCCTCGGCGAACCGGCTGCCGCCGAGGAAGGCCACCTCGTGGCCGCGGGCGACCAGATCGGCCGTGATGGCCAGCAGTGGACCGGTGTGGCCGTGCGCGGGCATGGCGACGGTGATGATGCGGGACACAGGTGCTCCGTGATCGGGTGGGCTGATGGTCGGGCTGGTGGTCGGGCCGGCGGGTGCCGGGTCGGGGTCGGCCGGCTTCAGGGGTCGCCCTCCCGGCCCGCCGGGCCCCGGCGGCGCCGCTCGGCGCACGCGAGCGCGCCGGAGAGGGCCAGGCCCGCGGCGAGCGCGAGCAGACGGCCGACGGCGGCGCAGTCGCCGTCCCCGATCCCGTCCAGCAGGTCCGGCCAGGCCAGGGCCAGCAGCAGCAGCCAGCCGGCCCGCAGCCACACCGGCCGGGCGCGGCAGAGCGCCACCGTCATCGCCGTGACCACCAGGTAGGAGGGGCCGGTGTCGAGCTCGTGCGCCGCCACGGCCGGCAGCGCGTCGTGGTGGATCCGCCACCACACCAGCGCCTCGGTCAGCGCCGTGACACCCACGTGCACGAGCACCAGCGACACCACGGCTCGGGCCGGGCCCAGCAGCTCCACCACCGTGAAGGTGGCGAGCGCGAAGAGCGGCCACACCCAGGCGGAGTCCGGCGGGACGAAGGCCGAGACCACCAGCGCCCCGACCGGATGGCCCGCGGGCCACGGGTGCAGGTTCGCCAGGTTGGCCGACGACCACTCCTGCAGGTGGTTCAGCCGGCCGGGCGACAGCAGCGCCTCGACCGGCCACCCGAGGGCCAGCGCCGCCACGTACCAGGACGCCGGGTTTCGCAGCAGGGTGCGCCGGGCGGGCGCGGCGGGGGCGGCCCTGAGCAGGGACATCGGTGCTGGCTCCAGAGGATCGGTGCGGAGGCGACGAGCCGCATGATCGCCGACCCGGATCGACAAAAACTTGCCGTCCGCTTGCCGCCCCCGGCTGCCGCGCCTCGGGCCTGGTTCCCGGGGGCGCGCCATCGCGGCCGCGCGCCCCCGGATGAAGGCCACCCCCGACCCCACCGGGGGACCTGGGCCGTGTCTCACAATTCGCGTCGGATCAGCGCGCGGCGTCGGGCGCCCGGCGTCGCGCGCCTGACGGGAATTGTGAGACACGGCCTAGGCTGGGAGACGGACCACGCCCCGCCCGAAGCAAGGGAGCCCGCGGTGAACGACCAACCCGAGCCTGCGGCCTATCCGCAGGTCAACGTCCAGGTCGACCAGGTCGAACCGGTGCCCCGGCGGATCCGCGCGGTGCTGGCCGGCGAGACCGTTCTCGACACCACCCGGGCCCACTACGTCTGGGAGGTGCCGTACTACCCGCAGTACTACATCCCGCTGGCCGACGTCCGCGCCGGGCTGCTGGTGCCGGAGGAGGGGGACGCGGCCTTCGAAGAGAGCTCGCGCGGCACCGCCCAGCGGCACGGGCTGCGCCTCGGCGACGAGTGGCGGCCCGGCGCGGCCAAGGTGCTGCCGCAGTCGCCGGTCCCCGGGCTCGGCGGCACCGCGCGCTTCGAGTGGGGCGCGCTGGACGCGTGGTTCGAGGAGGACGAGCAGGTCTTCGTGCACCCGCGCAGCCCGTACGTCCGGGTGGACGCGTTGCGCTCGACCCGCACGGTGCGGGTCGAGCGCAACGGCACGGTGCTCGCCGAGTCGTCCTCGCCGGTGCTGGTCTTCGAGACCGGCCTGCCGACCCGGTACTACCTCGACCGCACCGACGTGGACTTCCGCTCCCTGGTCCCCAGCGACACCGTCACCGCGTGCCCCTACAAGGGCACCACCACCGGGTACTGGTCGGCCCGGATCGGCGGGCGGCTGCACCCGGACCTCGCCTGGTGCTACGACTTCCCCACCCATCAGCTCGCGCCGATCGCCGGCCTGGTCGCGTTCTACAACGAGCGGGTCGACCTCTGGGTCGACGGCCGCAAGCAGGCACGCCCGTAGCGGCCAGAGCCCGTCCGGCGGATCTTGCCGGGCGCGCGACGGAGCGTCACAGGGCCAGTGAGTCCAGCACCATGGCGGCCGTGGCCGCCGGTTCGCCGGCGGTTCCGACCAGCCACGCGTCCGGTTCCGGGCCGTGCCGGCCGACGAGTTCCCGGGTCCGGCGCCGGCCTCCGCCGGTGATGTTCAGCAGCACCCGCGCGTCGCGGGGCACCCGGCCGGCCGCGACGGCCTCGCGCAGGCAGGCCACCGCCACCGCCGCGGCCGGCTCGATGTCGATGCCCTCGGTCTCCTCGAAGAGCGCGCCGGCCGCCCGGGCCGCGGCGCCGTCGGCGACCAGCACGTCGCCCGCACTGTCGGCGAGGATGTCGCGCACGCCGCCACGGACCGCGAACGGCGGTGCGGCGTTGACGAGTTCGGGCGCGTGGACGTCTTCCTGCCCCGCCGTCCCGCGCTGCCCGGCGGCCCCGCCGTCGCCCGGACCCGCCGCGACCGCACCGCCGGTGGCCTCCCAGTGGCGCCAGAGCCGGTGCAGCGGCGCGAACTCGCTGTTCTGGCAGAGCAGCATGCGCGGCACGCTCCCGCCGCCGGGCTGCGCGGCGATCCGGCGCGAGGCCTCGTGGGCGGCCACCGCCCCGGTGCCGCTGCCCACCGCCTGGACGTAGTAGTCGGGCAGCCGGCCCATCGCCTCGTACCCGGCGAGCATGACGACGGCGAGTCCGTCGCGCCTGGCGACGTTGCGCACCCCGCCCTCGGGGAAGAACACCGGATCGGCGGCCAGCAGGCCCTGGCTGTAGGCGATCGCGTCGTTGTAGGTGCCGCCCTTGACGGCGACGATCCGAACCCGCCTGCCGATGCCGTGCAGGGCGTCGATCACGCCCAGGTCGGGCAGCGCCCGGTCGGGCACCACGAGCACACAGGGGAGGTCGACCTGGTCGGCGGCCAGCGCGAAGGAGGCCGCGGTGTTGCCGGCGGACGCGACCACCATGACCCCGGCGTCCTCGGGGGTGCGGGCCAGGACGGTGAAGGCTTCCAGCTCCTTGAACGTCCCGGACACCAGGTGGCTGCCCCGTTCCGGCCAGTAGCCGTTGAACGCCACCCAGAGATCGGTCAGACCCAGTGCCGCTCCCAGGTTCTGACATCGGTGCACGGACGGCAGGCTCGAACCCGGGATCTCCCGGGCGACCGGCAGCCACTCCCGGTACCGGAAGATGCCCGACGCCCCGGCCGAGACCGGCAGCGCGGCGGCCCGGTAGTCGGTGCGCAGCAGCGCGGCGTCCGCGCAGCCGCGGCAGCTCGTGATCAGTCCGTCGTCCGCGGAGCGCGTCCCGCACTCGACGCAGACGACGGCATAGTGTTCCCCGTTCAACGCCCGTCCCCCTGCTTGTTCTTGGCTGCCCAGCAGCCTTTGCCCCCGCGCGCGGCCGGCGCGGGGGCAGTGCCCCGACCCGGGGCAGCACGAACCGGCCCGGCCGAGGCATGGCGGCGGGGCTGCGGTGTCGGTCAGCGCTCGCGGTGCCGGGCGGCGCGTCGGTGGGACGCGCCGCCCGGCACCCGCGGCCGGCCCGGCAGGCCGGCCGGCGCGCACTACTCGGCGGCCTCCATGGCCTCGATCAGGCTCGCGGGCCGCATGTCGGTCCAGTTCTTCTCGACGTAGTCCAGGCACTCCTGGCGCTTGGCCGCCCCGAAGACCTGGTTCCAGCCGTCGGGCACCTCGGCGAAGGCCGGCCACAGCGAGTGCTGTCCCTCGCCGTTGACGAGCACCAGGTAGTCGGCATCGGGATCTTCAAACGGATTCGTCACCGCGTCGCCCTTCTCGGAAGCACATTGTTCGGAAGCACAGTGTGGATCGCGGTCGGTGGCAGCCACATCCGCTCTGGGGAACCCCCGTTCCACCGCGGCTCCACTATGGCCCAGGGGTCGTGACCGATCAAGTCTTGTTGATCACCCGCCGACGTGCCCGCTCGACGCCGACGGGACCCCGGCCGCCGGTCCGCGGCTGCGCCCCAGCTGCCCCCGGTGCCCCATCGGGAAGCGCGGTCGGGCAGCAACACCCCTGCCATCACGCCATCCTGGCGACGTAAGGACGGTCACAAAGGATCCGTCAAGACCGCAGACCTTCCTGCCACAGAGCATCTTCGACGCAAGATCTTCCACGCTCCCGCGTGGAACCACCCAGTAAAAGGAAGTTCTCACTTTGGTAAAAGATGCAACTTTCTCCACACGATGTCCAGAAACGGTCACCCCGCCAACTCCGGACGACCTCACTCGCCAAGCCCCCTCCACGCCCTGATAGGAATGAGCCGGACGGACCGATCGCGACCCATGCGTCATCGCGAGGCAGCACAACGGTGGTGCCGACGCCCTTTCTTGACGGTCCGTCATCAAATCGGGGGGCCGATTCAGCCATTCCAGTCACGCGCACTCAGCAATGGGGGGACACAGCCATGTCCGACAAGACGAGTACGACCGAACTCACCCGCCGCCGCATGCTCCAGGGCGCCGCCGTCGCCCTGACCGCCACCGCCGGCACGGCCCTGCTGGGCCTGTCCAAGCCCGCCGCGAAGGCCGCTGCGGCCGACGGCGGCAGTGCCACCTTCGACGAGGTCTTCCAGGGCCGCCACATCCAGGGCATGCCGATGAGCGGCGGCATGGCCGGCATGGCCGGCATGCACCACGGCTCCGGCTACATGGTGCTGATCGACGGTCAGGAACTGCACGTGATGCGCAACGCCGACGGCACCTGGATCAGCGTCATCAACCACTACCAGACCTTCAGCACGCCGCGCGCCCTCGCCCGCGCCGCCGTGAACGAGCTGCAGGGCGCCACCCTCACCCCGATCGACCTCTGAGCCCGGCCTGCCACCGCACGTCCGACTCCGCACCCCGAACACGTCACAAGGAGCACCCATGGCAGTCCGCAAGAACCAGGCGACCCTGACGGCCCAGGAGAAGCGCGACTTCGTCAACGCCGTCCTGGCGCTCAAGAAGCAGGGCGGTTACGACGCCTTCGTCACCACGCACAACCAGTTCATCATGAGCGACCAGGACGACACCGAGCGCACCGGCCACCGCTCGCCGTCCTTCCTGCCCTGGCACCGCAAGTTCCTGCTGGAGTTCGAGAAGGCCCTGCAGGCCGTCAACCCGGCTGTCTCGCTGCCCTATTGGGACTGGACCACGGACCGCACCCCGAACGCCTCGCTCTGGGGCCCGGACCTGCTGGGCGGCGACGGCACGGGCTCCGGCGGCCGGGTGACCACCGGCCCCTTCGCCTACGCCGCCGGGAACTGGCCGCTGACCGTACGCCCGGACAGCCGCCCCTACCTGGTCCGCAGGCTCGGCGGCGACACCCCGAACCTGCCCACCCGGGCCGACGTGGACAGCGTGCTGGCCATCACCCCGTACGACGCCGCACCGTGGAACAGCGACTCCGACGGCTTCCGCAACAACCTGGAGGGCTGGCGGGGCGTCAATCTGCACAACCGGGTGCACGTCTGGGTGGGCGGCGCGATGAGCACCGGCATGTCGCCCAACGACCCGGTCTTCTGGCTGCACCACTGCATGATCGACCGGCTCTGGTCGGCCTGGCAGAGCCGCCACCCCGACCAGGGCTACCTGCCCACCGCCACGACCCAGGACGTGGTCGCCCTGGGCGACCCGATGAAGCCGTGGAACGACACCGCCCCGGCGGCCCTGCTCGACCACACCGTCTTCTACACCTACGACAGCGCGTACTGATCCCGGGGCGCACCACGGGGGCCGGACACCGGAGTTGGCGTCACCCGATCGATCGATCGCCAACAGCCCACCGGATTCAGCAGTATGGAGACGAATCATCTCCGAGAGGACGTCACCCTACGGCTTCGTCGGGCATTCTCCGCGCTGGCCGGCACGGCAGCCGTGGCGCTCCGCCCGCGGGCGGAGCGCCGGCTCCAACTCCCCTTCACAGCCGCCCGAAGGTCCTCAGCAGGTACTCCTTGCGGTCCAGCGGGTTGCTGTCCGTCCGCTGCCGGGTCGGTACCGCCCCCACCACCGGGGTGAAGCCGTGGAAGCGCGTGAGCAGCACGCCCTCCCCCGCGCTCAGCCCCGGCAGCTGCTGCTCGAACTCCCGCGCCGTACGGGCCGGCAGCTGCCCCTCGACCAGGTAGCTGCCACCCCGGAGCACGGTCGTGGCCACCGTGGCCCCGCACTCGGCCAGGGTGAGCAGCACGGTGCTGACGTGCTCGGCCGGCACCTCCAGCTCGAAGCCGTTCACCGGCTCCAGCACCTGGGTGCCGGCCTGCCGCAGCGCGTTCATCAGCACCAGCGGGGTCAGCCTGCGGAAGTCTCCGGCCGTGCTGATCGGGCTGGCGAAGCCGGTGCGGGTCAGCGTCACCATGACGTCGAGCACCTCCCAACCGTGCAGACCCTGCTGGAGGGTGGCCCGCACCGCCTCCTCGATCCCCTTGTGGAAGGCGGCCGGCAGTGAGCCCGGTTCGACCGCGCGCCGGAAGACCGTCCCCGAGCCCGGCTCGCCGGGCTCCACCCGCAGACCCACGGTGGCCCAGAAGAGCGTCCGGCTCTGCGAGCCGATCTCCTCCACCGCCGCGCCGATCCCGATCGGCCGCTCCACGCAGATGATCCGGGTGTCCTCGAAGACCACGTCCAGTTGGTGCTCCTCGGCGAGCGTGGCCTTGATGACCTCCTTCTGCACCTCGCCGTAGAGCGAGACCGACACCCGGGGCTCCGCCTGCGTCCGGTCGACCCGCACATCGATGAGCGGGTCCTGGTCGGCCAACTGCTGCAGGGCCTCGTAGAGTTGGGGAGCATCCCCGGGCCTGGTCGGCCGGATGACGGTCTCCAGCGTGGGCGGCGCGAACAGCTGGGGTCCGCCCGGGCCCGCCCCCTCGCCCGGCCGGTCGCCGATCCGGTCGCCGATCCGGATCCCCTTGAGCCCGCGCAGCTTGGCGATGTCGCCCGCCACCGCCGTCCGCTCGACCAGCGCGGCACCCCGCTCGAAGACCTCCACCGCCGTGCAGCGGCCGGTCAGTCCGGTGACCGCGCCCTGGCGCTCGGGCCGGTGGAAGGCGACGTCGGCGCGCGCGGCCAGGGTTCCCGAGTGCAGCCGGACATAGGCGGTCCGCTCGCCGGCCCAGCCGCGTTCGATCTTGAACACCGTCCCGCGCAGCGCACCGTCCCCGCTCCCCGAGCACTGCGGCAGCAGCCGCGCGATCGCGTCGGCCAGTTCGGCGACCCCGGTCCCGGCCAGCGCCGAGCCGAAGAAGACCGGGTGGACCTCGCCGGCCCGGACGCAGCGGGCGAGGGCGTCCTCGTAGTCGGCGGCGGTCGGCTCCGGCCCCTCACCGAGGTAACGCGCGAGGAAGGCGTCGTCGTGGTCACCGAGCAGCTCCGCCAGCTCCCCGGCGAAGTCCTGCTGCGCAAGCTGCCGGGCGCTCGCCCGCGCCAGCGGCGTGCCGAGCCCCGTCACCCGGCTCATCAGGACGGTGGCGGGCGTGAGTTCGGCGCGGATCTCGGCCAGCAGCTCCGACTCCCGGGCACCCCGGCGGTCGATCTTGTTCACGAAGACGAGCACGGGCATCCGCAGCCTGGCCAGCGTGCGCATCAGCAGGCGGGTCTGCGCCTGCACGCCCTCGACCGCCGAGACGACCAGGACCACGCCGTCGAGCACGCCAAGGGCCCGCTCGACCTCCGCGATGAAGTCCGGGTGACCGGGGGTGTCGATGAGGTTGACCTTCACCTCGCCGACGGTGAAGGAGACCACCGCCGACCGGATCGTGATGCCGCGCCGGCGTTCGAGCTCGTGCGAGTCGGTCTGGGTGTCCCCGCGGTCGACGCTGCCGATCCGGTCGATCACCCCGGCGGTGTGCAGCAGCCGTTCGGTCAGGCTGGTCTTACCGGCATCGACATGGGCCAGGATCCCGATGTTCACGCTTGTCATGACGTGCTTCTCCACGCTGTTCGGTCGTCAGTTCCATCACCGGAGCAACACGGATCTTTCGGGACATGACGCTCTCCTCAGCGGTGGCGACGACGGGGGCCGAACAGACCGGACCTTATCGGGGCGCACCGTGCCAAGCACCTGGTTTTCCCGCGCCGTTCGGCGTGCGGTTCGGCGTGGGAGGGCCATTGACCCGGCGGGCGGCGGACTATACCTTCCCTCTCATTGGTCTATGCCAATGCCGCTTCCCGCTGCCCGCACCCAGCACCGCCGGCGCGCGCCCTTGGCATCGCCAATTCCCCCACCGTTGCTCCTGCTTGAGGCATCCCGCCGAGGAGAGTCCATGCCAGCGCTCCGCCGTTTTGCCACCCGCCCTTCCGCGATCCGCAGAGCCGCCGTCAGCGCCGCGGCCGCGGCCTGCGCCGTCGCCCTGCTGGGCGCCGCCCCCGCCGGTGCCACGGCATTCGCCCGGACGGGCAGCCAGGCAGGCGACCACCACCGCGATGGCGACCAGAAGGCACTGACCGGCTACTTCACCCAGTGGGGCATCTACTCCGGCTTCTTCGAGAAGAACCTGATCACCAGCGGCGACATCAAGCACCTCACCGAGCTGGACTACGCGTTCAGCACCGTCTCGCCGGACGGCCAGTGCGCCAGCGCCGACACCTGGGCCGACTACCAGCGCCCCTTCACCGCCGACGAGTCGGTGAACGGCCAGGCCGACCAGCCCGACCAGGCGCTGAAGGGCAACCTCAACCAGCTGCGCGAACTCAAGGCCGCCTACCCGAAGCTGAAGATCGTGATGTCGATCGGCGGCTGGTCCTGGTCGGGCCAGTTCTCCCAGCTGGCCGCCACCGCGGCCGGCCGGCAGAAGTTCGTCTCCTCCTGCGTCGACCAGTACCTCAAGGGCGACATCCCGGGCCTGCCGGCGGGCGCCGCGGCCGGCATCTTCGACGGCTTCGCGGTCGACTGGGAGTACCCGGGCGAGCCCGGCAACGGCAACCCGTACGGCCCGCAGGACACCCCCGACTACACCGCGCTGATGACGGAGTTCCGCCACCAGCTGTCCGGGCTGAGCCGGCAGGCCGGCGCCGGGCACTACCTGCTCACCGCGAACACCTCCGCCAACCCCGCCTTCGCCGCCAAGCTGGAGCTGCGCAAGGTGGCCAAGGTGGTCGACTGGTTCAACGTGATGACCTTCGACTACCACGGCAGCTGGGAGAACACCGGCCCGACCGACTTCTCCTCCGCCCTCCACCAGGACCCGGCGGACCCGAACCCGGCGAACAACCGGTTCACCGTGGACCAGGCGGTGAAGTACTACGAGAGCCAGGGCGTGCGAGCGGGCCAGATCGGCCTGGCGATCCCCTACTACGCCCACGAGTGGACCGGCGTCGCCCCGGGCCCCAACGGCGACGGCCTGTTCCAGCCCGCCACGGCGGGGGTGGCCACGACGCCGGACTACAACCAGGTGCTCACCGCCCCGGGGCAGACCTACTGGGACCCGGCGGCGGACGAGCCCTACAAGTACGACCCGGCCACCGGCACCTTCGCCAGCTACGACGACCCGACCTCGGTCCGGATCAAGGGCCAGTACATCCGCCAGCAGGGGCTGCGCGGCACCTTCGTCTGGTCGCTGGACGGCGACACCGCGGACGGCAGCCTGACCGCCGCCCTCGGCGAGAGCCTCAACGGCCACTGACCCCCGGGGCCGTTCGGGGGCGCCCCCGAACGGCGAGCGCGGACCACGGCATCATCGTGGTCCGCGCTCGCCGTTTCGCCCCTCACAGAAGAAGCGTGCGCGCCGCACGCAGATGCGCTACAGTTCAGGAGAAGCGTGCGCAGCGCACGCAAAACCCCTGACTCCCCGGAGCTCGCCATGACCCGCACCGACATCACCAGCGCCCTGACCGACCTGCTCTTCAACCCGGAGCTGCCCCTGGACGAGGCCGCCGACCGCCACTTCGCCCCCGAGTACCGCCAGCGCACCGACGGCAGCTGGGCCGACCGCACCGAGTTCCTGGAGCACATCGCCCACCTGCGTGCCGTGGTCGCCTCCGGCTCGGTCGACGTGTACGAGGAGCTGGCCAACGGCCATCTCTACGCCGACCGGCACGCCGTCACCGTCACCAAGAAGGACGGCTCCACGGTCCGCATGGAGGTCTACCTCTTCGGCGAGTTCGCGCCCGACGGCCGGTTCGTCCGGATCGAGGAGACCACGCTGCTGCTGTCCGGCGGCGAGGCCGACCGGAACCTCGGCAGCGCCCGGGCCTGAGGTCCCGCGCAGCGCCCGGCCGGCGGAGGCCGGCCACCCCGGCCGGGCGTTGATTTTCAGACTATTGACACGGATTCTCACAAGTCAGTGACTAGCCGGTAACTTGGGCCTATCCTCACGGCCATGGACCTCGTACACGAGCGCCGGGGCGACGGCCCGCCCCTGCTTCTGCTGCACGGCATCGGACACCGCTGGCAGGGCTGGAAGCCCGTCCTCGACCTGCTCGCCACCGAACGCGAGGTGATCGCCGTCGACCTGCCCGGCTTCGGCGCCTCGCCCACCCTGCCCGCCGGGATGCCCTACTCCATCGACAGCGCCATCACGGTACTGGGCGACTTCCTGAACTCGATCGGTGTCGAACGCCCGCACGTGGCCGGGAACTCGCTGGGCGGCCTGTTCGCCCTGCACGCCGCCCGGCACTCGCTGGCCTCCTCGGTCACCGCGCTCTCCCCCGCCGGCTTCTACCGAAGGCCCGGCTTCCTCTACGCGGCCGGCATGCTCAGCCTGCACCGCTTCGCCGCCCGCACCCCCGAGTCGGTCCGCGCCTCGCTGGCCCAGCGCCCCCAGGCCCGCAAGCTGATGTTCGGCGTGATCTACGGCCGCCCCGAACGGCTCGACCCCGACGAACTGATGCTGGACACCCGGGCGATGCTGGAGGCCCGCGGCTTCCATCAGACCCTGCGCGCCGGGCTCGGCGAGCACGTCGCGCGCTTCCCCGTGGGCATCCCCGCCGACATCCCGCTCACCATCGCCTGGGGCACCGAGGACCGGCTGCTGCTGAACGGCCAGGGCCGCCGGGCCCGCCAACTCCTGCCCGCCGCACGGTTCATCCCGCTGCCCGGCTGCGGCCACGTGCCGATGGGCGACAACCCCGCCCTGGTGGCCCGGGTGATCCTGGAGGGCAGCAGCTCGCCCCTGCTCACCGGCTGACCGTGCCGGACCGAGCCTGGTCTCCCCGAGCACGCGACCGATCGCCCTCGCAAGCGGGTTCGTCCTCGGGGACGTCCGGATCGAGAACGGCCGGCGGGACGGTCGCCCGCCCCGCCGGCCCGGGCCACAGCCTGGATCCCTAACAGATCCGCGGCAGTTGCTCACCGAGCGGCAGGTCGACCACCCGGGTGCCGCCGAGTGCGGTGCGGGCCACCACCATGCCCGGGTGCTCGGCCACGCACTCGCCGATCACCGCCGCCCGCGCGCCCAGCGGGTGGGCCCGCATCGCGGCCAGCACGGCCTCGGCGTGCTCGCGCGGCACGAAGGCCACCAGCTTGCCCTCGTTGGCCACGTACATCGGGTCCAGCCCGAGGATCGCGCAGGCGTTGGCGACCTCGGGCGGCACCGGGATCGAGCGCTCGGTCAGCACCACGCCGACTCCCGCCGCCGCCGCGATCTCGTTCAGCGCGGCGGCCACCCCGCCCCGGGTGGGGTCGCGCAGCACGTGCAGGTCCGGGGTGACGGCGAGCATCGCGGTCACCAGGCCGCCCAGCGCGGCACAGTCGCTGCTGATCCCGACGCCGAACTCCAGCCCCTCCCGGACGCTCATGATCGCCACGCCGTGCAGCCCGATCTCGCCGCTGACGATCACCACGTCACCCGGCACCGCGCGCTGCGGGTGCAGGTCGACGCCCGGTGGGATCAGGCCGATGCCGGCGGTGTTGAGGTAGATGCCGTCGCCGTGCCCTGCCTCCACCACCTTGGTGTCGCCGGTGACCACCGCGACCCCGGCCGCCCGGGCGGCCGCCCCCATCGCCTGCGCCACCCGGCCCACCAGGGCCATCTCGACGCCCTCCTCCAGGATCACCCCGCAGGAGAGGTAGGTCGCGCTCGCCCCGCTCATGGCCAGGTCGTTGACGGTCCCGTTGACCGCCAGGTCGCCGATGCTGCCGCCGGGGAAGAAGAGCGGTCGCACCACGAACGAGTCGGTGGAGAACGCGAGTCGGGCCCCGCCCAGGGTGAGCTCGGCCGAGTCGCGCAGTGCGGCCTGGGCACCGCCGAAGGCCGGGGCGAAGATGTTCTCCACCAGTTCGGCCGACATCGCCCCACCGCCGCCGTGCCCCATCACCACCCTCGGGTGGTCGCGCAGCGGCAGCGGGCAGGTCCAGCCGGCGAAGTCGGGCGCGGCCAGGGTCCGGGTCTCAGCCAACGGGGCTCGCCTCCAGCGCGGTCGGAGGCACAGCCCCAGCCGCGGTCGCAGCGGCGGTCGCAGTCGCAGCGGCCGGCGCGCCCAGCCGCCGGTAGAGGTAGTACGCGGCGCAGGCGCCCTCGGTGGAGACCATGGTGGCGCCCAGCGGATTGCGCGGCGTGCAGACGGTGCCGAACGCCTCGCACTGGTGCGGCTTGATCAGACCCTGCAACACCTCGCCGCTGCGGCAGAGTTCGGACTCGCGGGTGGTGATCCCGGTGACGTCGAACCGGTGCTCGGCGTCGAACTCGCGGTAGCGCTCGCTCAGCCGCCAGCCGCTGCCCGGGATCACCCCGATGCCGCGCCAGGCGCGGTCGGCGACCTCGAAGACGTCCTGGAGCATCGCGCGGGCCGCCGGGTTGCCCTCGGGCCGCACCGCGCGCTGGTAGGCGTTCTCCACGGTGTGCTCGCCGCGCTCCAACTGCCGTACCGTGCGCCGGATCCCCTCCAGGATGTCGAGCGGTTCGAAACCGGTCACCACGATCGGCACCTTGTGCCGCTCGGCCAGCTGCGGGTACTCCTCGGTGCCCATCACGCTGCACACGTGGCCCGCGGCCAGGAAGCCCTGCACCCGGCAGTCCGGCGAGGTCATGATCGCCTCGATGGCGGGTGGCACCAGCACGTGCGAGACCAGCATGCTGAAGTTGGTGATGCCCTGCTTGCGGGCCTGGTGCACCGTCATCGCGTTGGGCGGCGCGGTGGTCTCGAAGCCGATGCCGAAGAAGACCACCTCGCGGTGCGGGTTCTCCCGGGCGATCCGCAGCGCGTCCAGCGGCGAGTACACCACCCGCACGTCGCCGCCCTCGCCGCGGACCCGGAACAGGTCGCGGTCGGTGCCCGGCACCCGCAGCATGTCGCCGAAGGAGCAGAAGATCACCTCCGGCCGGCCGGCGATCTCCAGCGCCTTGTCGATCACCTCCAGCGGGGTGACGCAGACCGGGCAGCCCGGTCCGTGGATCAGCTCCACCTCGTCCGGCAGCAGCTGGTCGATGCCGTGGCGGATGATGCTGTGCGTCTGGCCGCCGCAGACCTCCATCACCGCCCAGGGCCTGGTCACCGTCGCCCTGATGTCCTCCAGCAGGACGCGGGCCAGCTCAGGGTCCTGGAACTCCTCCAGATACTTCACCGCTGCACCTCCGCACTCGCCCCGGCAGCCGCCGCTGCCTCCCAGGGATCACCGAACTCCTCCTGCAGCAGGCCGATTTCGGCGAAGAGCTCCAGCGTGCGGCAGGCCGACTCCTCGTCCAGGCGCTGCAACGCGAACCCGACGTGCACGATGGCGTACTCGCCGACCTGCAGGTCGGGCAGGTACTCCAGGCAGACGTCCTTCACCACACCGCCGAAGTCCACCACGGCCATCCTCGCGCCGTCGCGTTCCTCGATCTCCAGCACTCTGCCGGGCACCGCAAGACACATGGGACCATCTCCTCTCAACCGGCGGCTCGCGCCGCAATGATCAGCTGGCCGAGCGCCAACCCGCCGTCGTTCGGCGGCACCCGGTGGTGCCGCAGCACCGTGAAACCGTCCTCGCGCAGGCCGCGCGCGCAGGCCGAGGAGAGCACGGCGTTGGCGAACACCCCGCCGCTCAGCGCCACCTGGTCCGCTCCGTGCCGCTCACGGGCCGCCGCGCAGAGCGCACGGACCAGCGCGGCCACGCCGGCGTGGAAGCGCGCGGCGATCAGCCCGGCCGACGCGCCGGCCCGCAGGTCGGCCAGCACGGCGGCCAGCACCGGAGCCGGCTCGGCCACCAGCAGCAGGTCCGAGGCGTCGTCGCCCGCGCGCAGACCGAAGGCGTACGGCTGCGCCGGGCCGTGCGCTACCGCCGCCGCCTCCAGCTCCAGCGCCGCCTGCGCCTCGTAGCCGGCCCGCTGGCAGACGCCCGCCAGCGCGGCCACCGCATCGAAGAGCCGCCCCATACTGGAGGTCGGCAGGCAGTTCAGTGAGCGCGCCAACTGCTGTTCCAGCACGCGGCGTTCCTCCTCGGAACAGGCCCGCACACAGGGCAGGTCCGCCTCCCACGGCAGTCCCGCGGCGTGCAGCTGGGCCAGCGCCGACCGGTACGGACGGGCCACCGCCGCATCGCCGCCCGGCAGCGGCACGTACCCCAGGTGCGCCAGCCGCCGGAATCCGTCGTAGTCGGCCAGCAGCACCTCGCCGCCCCAGATCGCGCCGTCCTCGCCGTAGCCGGTCCCGTCGAAGGCGACGCCGATCACCGGCTCGTTGCCGGTGAGCCCGTGCTCGGCCATCACCGCCGCGACATGGGCGTGGTGGTGCTGCACCCGCACCAACGGCCGCCCGCGCGCGGCGCGCCCGGCCTGCCGGACCGAGCGGTAGCCCGGATGCCGGTCGGCGGCCAGCAGCTCGGGCACGACCCCGGTGACGGCCGTCAGGTGGGCGACGGCGCGGTCGAAGGCCCGCAGGGTGGCCAGGTCGTCCATGTCGCCGATGTGGGCGGAGAGCCAGGCCGACTCGCCCCGGGCCAGCGCGAAGGTGTTCTTCAGATCGCCGCCGACCGCGAGCACCGGCCGCACCGGCACCGGCAGTTGCACCGGCAGCGGGGCCCAGCCGCGCGAGCGGCGCAGCGGCAGCACCTCGCCGTCCACCACCCGCAGCACCGAGTCGTCGCAGGGCACCTGGATCGGCCGGTCGTGCATCACCCAGCCGTCCACCAGCGGGGCCAGCTTGGCGCGGGCCTCCGCGTCGTCGGTGACGATCGGCTCCCCGGCCAGGTTGGCGCTGGTCAGCACGAGCAGTGCGGGGCCCGGCGGGTCGCCGGGCAGCCCGAGCAGCAGGTGGTGCAGCGGGGCGTAGGGCAGCATCACGCCCAGGTCGGCCGAGCGCGGTGCGACGGCCTCGGCGAGCGCGCCCGCCCCGGGCCGGCGGCGCAGCAGCACGATCGGGCGCTGCGGCCCGGTGAGCAACTCCCGCTCCGCCGCGTCGAGTCCGACCAGGGGGTCGAGCTCGGCCAGGGAGCGGGCCAGCACCGCGAACGGCTTGTCGCCGCGGTTCTTGCGCCGCCGCAACCGGGCCACGGCCTCGGCGTCGGCCGCGTCGCAGGCCAGGTGGTAGCCGCCGATGCCCTTGACCGCCAGGATCGCCCCGGCGGCCAGCAGGTCGCGGGCCCGCTGCACCACGCCGGGCCCGCGGTGCAGCGCCCGCCCCGGCCGGACCAGGGCCAGCTGCGGCCCGCAGTCGTGGCAGGAGATCGGCTGGGCGTGGAAGCGCCGGTTCCCGGGGTCGGTGTACTCGGCGGCGCAGCGCGGGCACATCGGGAAGCCGGCCATCGTGGTGGCGGCCCGGTCGTAGGGCAGCCCGGTGATGATGGTGAAGCGCGGGCCGCAGTTGGTGCAGGTGATGAACGGGTGGCGGTGGCGGCGGTCGGCCGGGTCGGCGAGTTCGGCCAGGCAGTCCGCGCAGGTCGCGGTGTCCGGCGGGATCAGCGTGCGGACCCCGCCGGTGGCCTGGGAGGGCACGATGGCGAAGCCGGTGCCACCGGTGACCGCGATGCTCTCCTGCGCCACCGCGGCCACCTCGGCCAGCGGCGGGGCATCCGCCCCGATCCGGTGGCAGAACGCCTCCAGCGCCGCCGGCAGCCCCTCCACCTCGGCGAGCACGCCCTCGCCGGTGTTGGTCACCTGTCCGCTGAGGCCCAACTCGGTGGCCAGCCCGTAGACGAACGGCCGGAACCCCACCCCCTGCACGATCCCCCGCACCAGGACCCGCCGCCGCTCGGCCTGCCTCGTGTCCGTCAAGAGTGGTCCGCCAAGGGCGCGCCGTGCGCGTGTCCGGCCGGGCGGCCCATCACCGGGCGGTGCACCGGCTCACCCGCCAGCACCGCCAGCGCCCGGTCCAGCAGCGTGCCCACTCCCTGCCCGGTCCGTGCGGAGGTGAGCACCACCTCGACCCCGGGGTTGACCCGCCGGACGTTGGCCAGGAAAGCAGCCTCGTCGAAGCCGACGGCCGCCGCCAGGTCGGTCTTGGTGACCAGCACCAGGTGGGCGAGCCCGAAGGCCGTCGGGTACTTGAGCGGCTTGTCCTCGCCCTCGGTGACCGAGGCGAGTGCCACCCGCAGCGACTCGCCGAGGTCGTAGGAGGCCGGGCAGACCAGGTTGCCGACGTTCTCCACGAAGAGCAGCCGGGTGGCCTGCGGCAACCAGCCGTCCAGGTGGCCGCGGAGCATCACCGCCTCCAGGTGGCAGAGCCCGTCGGTCAGCACCTGCTTGACCGGCACGCCCGAACGGCCCAGCCGCAGCGCGTCGTTCTCGGTGGCGAGGTCCGCGGTGAGCGCCGCGACCGGCACGCCCCGCTCCCGGGCCAGCCCCAGTTCGCGCTCCAGCAGCTCGGTCTTGCCGCTGCCGGGACTGGAGAGCAGATTGACCGCGATCGTGCCGCGGGCGGCCAGTGCGGTGCGCAACTCCTGGGCGCTGTCGTCGTTCCGGGCGAGGACCGCCTGCTGCAGGTCAACCGTACGGCACATCGGGTTCAGCCTTCCTGGTCGGCTCGGGCGAGCACCGGGTCCGCGGCCCAGCGCACCTGAAGGATCTGCAACTCCCGCCCGGCCAGCAGCTCGGTGCGGGCGCCCCCGCACCCCGGACAAGCCAGGTCGGGCGGCATGCCCACCGCCCATTCACGCCCGCAGTCGACGCAGCGGGCCCGGGCCGCGACCGGCTCGACGGTCAGCGTCGAACCCGCCAGCACGGTGTCGGCGCAGGCGAGTTCGTAGCAGAAGTCGAGCGCCTGCGGCACCACGCCGGCCAGTTCGCCGACCTGGAGCAGGACCTCCTCGACGGCCTGCGCACCGTGCTCGGCGGCCGCCTGCTCCACCTGCTCGATGACGGCCAGCGCGATGGACATCTCGTGCATCGACCCTCTCCCCCGTTGTCCGGCAAGGCGGTTGGCTTGATGGCCCGGGAAACGGACCGGCGCGGTGGCCGGACGGCGGGCGGCTCCATTACAGAGCGCGGTGGCGGCAGCGGCTCGAAGCCGCGCCGCCACCGCGCCCGGGAGGTACGCCATTCGCAGCAGTACCGGCAGGCGAGAGGGTGTCTCACATGCGCAGCATCCGCAGATAGCGCTTGAGGTCGGGCAGGTTCTGCCAGACCAGCGTGCCGAGCGCGGCCAGCAGGGCACCGCGGAGCAGGACTTTCAGCATGGATGACGCCTCTCTCTTCGCTTCTCTCTTCGCTCTTCTCAACTCTTCACCGGCCGGCCGGTGCCCGGTCGGCCGCGGCCGGTGCCAGCAGGTCCCGGACCACCGTCACCGCCTCGTCCACCGCGGCCGCCACCGGCGCGCTCAGCCCGATGCCCTCCGCCAGCGAGGCGGGCTCGCAGCCGACCACCAGCACCCGCGCGGGCGGTGTGCCGCCGGTGCCGGCGCTGAGGGTGGCCAGCAGGGCGAGCACCGCGTCCGGCCCCATCCGGTGGCCGTCCAGCAGCGCGGGCCCGGCCTGCTCCACCGGCTGCTCGCCGGCCTCGATCAGGTAGACCGTGCCCGGCGCCCCGCCCCGTGAGGTGGCGTCCAGCAGCACCAGCATCCGGTAGCCGTCCAGGAGTTGGTAGGCGAGGTGGACCCCGCGCACCCCGAAGTCGACCAGCTCGACCCCGGCGGGCAGCGGGTGCTCCCCCAGCCGGCGCACGGCCTCGACACCGAAGCCGTCGTCACCGAGGAAGATGTTGCCCACCCCCGCGACCAGCACCCGGTCCGCAGATCCTGACTGATGCTCCGTCATTTCTCCTCCAGCGGGGCGACCTCGTCCGGCTGGAAGTACCGGAACCGCCCCTGGGCCCGCCACAGGTCGGCCCCCGGGTCACCGTCGACGGTCACCGCGAGGTGCACCGAGCCGTCCACGTCGTGCAGCACCGCCTCCACCAGCGCGGTGCGCCCGTGCAGGAACAGGTCCTGCGCATCGGTGCGCCGCCGCCCCGGCTTGAGCAGCACCCGGCTGCCCGCACCCACCGAGCGGCCGTCCACCACCACCCGGTCCCGGTCCGGATCGACCTCCCGGTCGTTGCCCGGGTCCCACCACGGCTGGTCCTGGTCGGCCGCGGCAGCGGTGGGCCCGGTGACCTCGCGCAGCGCGCGCACCGCGCCGTGCAGCCGCTCCAGCACCTCGGCGGGCATCGAGTCGGCCAGGTCGATCACCGCGCCGGCCCGCTCGTCGGTGCCGCGCGCCTCGCGCTTCTCCCGGTCGGTGAGCGCGGCCGTGCGCAGCGCGAGGATCTCGTCGATCTCGGTGGCGTCGTAGAGCACGCCCGGGCTCTCGGGGGCCACCTGCGGATGGTCCTCCAGGATGATCGGCGAGGAGAGCACCACGTCCTCGCGCCCCGCGCCGCCGACCAGCACCGGCCAGGTGTGCTCGTTGCGGCACTCGGCCACCGCCGCCCGGGCCCACTGCGGCGGATCGGTGGCGGACAGGAAGGCGCCGTGGTCCAGGCCGAGCAGCAGGTGCGCGGAGACCAGCGAGTACGGCAGCGCCTCCTCGCGCCGCCCGCCCGCCGGCGGCAGCCACTCGCAGGTGTTCGCCACCTCCGCGGTCAGCCGCAGCGCCCGGTAGGGCCCCGGGATCTCCTGGGTGCGCAACCGCAGGACGCCGTCGAGTTGTTCGCGCCGGCGCAGCAGCCGCCCGACGGGGGCCGAGTCCGGCGCGCCTCCGTCGTGCAGCAGCTCCTGCTCCTCCCCGGCCGCCAGCCGGAACGGGTGCAGCACGCCCTCCCCGGCCAACTGCTCGACCGGCACCAGCAGTTCGATCCGCTCTTCGACCCCCTCGTGCCAGGGCTGGAGCACCCGGTCGGCCAGCTCCAGCTCCTGGACGGTCTCGAACCGGCCGTCGGGCAGGGCGCGTTGCACGGTGCGCTGCTGGGCCCGCAGGAACCGCAGCTGGACCGCGAGCTGCGCCCCGCGCTTGGGCTCCATCACGCACTCGGTGCGCTGGCCGCTGTGCTCGGCACTGTCCTGCCCGTAGCCGGGCGGCACCAGGACGCCGAACTGCCAGCGCAGCCGGTTCTTGGCCGCCGAGGCCCGGTAGGGGTAGAGCACGTAGCCCTCGAAGAGAACCGCGTCGGCGATCTGCCGGGCCACCGCGAACCGTGCGTCGACCTCCGCCGGCAGCGTGGTCACAGCGCCACCTCCTCGATCAGGTCCGGTGCCACCGCCGGTGCCAGGCTCAGCAGTTCGCGCACGGTGGCCTCCCAGGACGGCAACGCCCGCCGGGAGCGGTAGGCGAGCAGCTCGTCGATCAGGTCGCCGGGCAGCCGCAGCCAGCCGCACCCCGGGAAGTGCTGCTCGATCGCCTCCTGCCAGACCCGCACCGGCATCCGCACCACCGCCTCCTTGTCCCAGGGCACCGGAGAGACCTGGAACCCGCCGGGTCCGGCGAAGGCGGTGCCGGAGAAGAGCAGCAGCAGCGGCACCTCGCCGCTCGCAAGGGCCCGCAGGTAGCGGCCGGCGGCCACCTCCAGGTCGTAGCTGCACGGCACCACCAGGTCCGTCTCGGTCTCGCCCTCGAAGCCGGGGACCATCAGCGAGACCTGGGCGAACTGGATCGGATTGAGCGTCTCGCCCCAGCGCGAGCGCTCGCCGAACAGGTCGGCGAGCTTCTCGCCCTCGGCCTCGCCGTAGGGGCGGCGGGCCGGTTCGATGCGCAACTGGCAGCGCAGCGCGAGCGCGTGCACCCGCACGCCCGGGGCCGCGGTGATCCGCAGGCGGAACACCAGCGTCGGCACGGCCGCATACGCATCGGCGCGAACCCCGGCGCACGAGAAGGCGAGTTCGGTCATGACAGGACCTCCGCCGGTGCCGTCGCCGTGCGTTCGGCCAGCCGGGCGAAGAAGCCGTCCAGCTCGGCCCGGGCCTGCGAGCCGCCGTCGAAGCCGTGCCAGCACAGCCGCAGCCGCCCCACCAGCTCGTAGCAGACGTCGATCGGGACCAGGTAGCAGTGGATCCCCTCCGCCGTGCGGCGCAGCAGCAGCGCCTCGGTGTCCGGGACCAGCTCGGCGGCCAGCCGGCTGCCGTCGAGCAGCGCCTGCGAGGCGGCCTCGTCGAGTTCGCTCTCGGCGGCGCCGGCCGGGCTCGGATAGAGGGTGACCAGCCGGTCCAGCGCGGTGTCCTTGAACAGGAAGGCGCAGCTGACCGGGATCCGCAGCGCCTGCCAGTCCTGCTCGGTCAACCGGTGCTCCGAGTCGGCGAGGTAGCGCTCCGACAGGCCCCGGTAGCGACCCTCGGCGGCGCCCGGCTGGCGCAGCAGCAGCGCGCAGGCCGTGCAGACGCAGACCAGCGAGCGCTCGTCGCGGTCGGCCAGGTGCCGGTGCTCGCCGGGCAGCCGCACGTCGCAGAACTCGCACCGCTCGGGCTGCGGGGGCGCCGGTTCACGCAGCCGGCGCAGCAGCGCGGTGCCGGGGCCCACGAGCTGACGCATGCTCACCTGGCCTCCACCGTGGGACGCGGGCCGATCTGCAACAGCACCGGCTGCTTGGCCAGTTCGACCGCGCTGACCTCGGGCGCGAAGCAGGCCAGCGCCTGCTCGACCCGCTCCTCGCCCTGGGCGGCACCGCAGCCGCATCCGCCGCCGCCCTCGCCCTCGTCCTGACGCAGCGTCAGCACGCCGGTGGCGGCGTCGAAGTCGCGCACCACCCAGCCGGGCGCCGCCGCCAGCGCCCGCCCGATCCGGGTGGGCACGTCCTCCGGGTGCAGGTCGTGCAGCACCAGCAGCCCGGCCGCCAGCTCGTCGCCGAGCGCCTCGGCGGGCAGCAGGGCCGCCATCCGGGCCAGCCCCGCGCCGTAGAACTCCATCAGGGTGCGCACCAGTTCCTCGGCCGCCTCGCCCTGTCCGGCCTCGGCCAGCTGGTCGAGCACCTGCTGGACCCGCAGGCCCACCTGCTCGGCGGTCATCCGCCCAGCCCGCTCAACCCGGTGGGCACGTGCATGGTCTGCACGGTCTTCCCGCCGCCGACGTACATGTGCACCCCGCAGGGCAGACAGGGGTCGAAGCTGCGCACCGCCCGCATGATGTCGATGCCCTTGAAGTTCTCCGGGGAGTTCTCCTCGAAGATCGGCGTGTTCTGCACCGCGTCCTCGTACGGCCCGGGGGTGCCGTAGCTGTCCCGGACGCTGGCGTTCCACGGGGTGGGCGGGTACGGGTGGTAGTTGGCGATCTTGCCGTCCCGGATCACCATGTGGTGCGAGAGCACCCCGCGCACCGCCTCGGTGAAGCCGCAGCCGAGGCCCTCGTCGGGCACCTCGAACTTCTCCCAGGTCTGGGTCTTGCCCGCGCGCACCTCGGCGAGTGCCTTCTCGGTGAAGTGCAGGGCGGCAGCCGCCGCGTAGGCCTGGAAGTAGGTGCGGGCGCGGTTGCGCTCGATCGCGTTGCTCCACTGCGGGATCTTCCACTCGAAGGTGGTCTCCGGCTTGGTCATCGACTTCGGCAGGTTGATCACCACGCTGTGCCCGGTGGCCTTGACGTAGCCGATGTCGACCAGTCCGGAGAGCGCGGTGGACCAGAGCCGGGCGAGCGGGCCGCCGCCGGTGTCCAGCGCCAGGTGCTCCTTGCCGTCGAACCAGCGCGGCGACATGACCCAGCTGTACTTGTCGTCGAAGTTGCGCTTCTGCGGCTGCGGGATGGTGTGCTGGTTCCACGGATGGCGCGGGTCGACCGGGTTGCCGAGCGGGTCGTGGGTGACGAACAGCTCCTGGCCCTGCCAGTCCTCGTAGTACGAGCTGCCGAGCAGGATCCGGATGCCGAGGTTGATCTCGGTCAGGTCGTTGGTGACCAGCTTGCCGTCCACCACCACGCCCGGGGTGACGAACATCCGCCGGCCCCAGTCGGTCATGTTCCGGTAGGTGAAGTCGCAGTGGTCGGGGTCGTTGAGGCTGCCCCAGCAGCCGAGCAGCACCCGGCGGCGGCCGACCTCCTCGTAGCCGGGCAGCGCCTGGTAGAAGAAGTCGAAGAGGTCGTCGTGCAGCGGCACGACCTTCTTCATGAACTCCACGTAGCGCATCAGCCGGGTCAGGTAGTCGGTGAAGAGCTGGACGGTGGCCACCGTGCCGACGCCGCCCGGGTAGAGCGTGGAGGGGTGCACATGGCGGCCCTCCATCAGGCAGAACATCTCCCGGGTGTAGCGGCTGACCTGCAGCGCCTCGCGGTAGAACTCGCCCTCGATGGGGTTGAGCGAGCGCATGATGTCGGCGATCGTCTTGTACCCGTGGTCGCCGGCGTGCGGCGCCTCGGTGCGCTCGGCCAGCTCCAGCACGCCGGGGTTGGTCTCGCGGACCATCTTCTCGCAGTAGTCGACCCCGACCAGGTTCTCCTGGAAGATGTTGTGGTCGAACATGTACTCGGCCGCCTCGCCGAGGTTGATGATCCACTCGCCCAGGTGCGGCGGCTTCACCCCGTAGGCCATGTTCTGGGCGTAGACCGAACAGGTGGCGTGGTTGTCGCCGCAGATGCCGCAGATCCGGCTGGTGATGAAGTGCGCGTCACGCGGGTCCTTGCCGCGCATGAAGACGCTGTAGCCGCGGAAGACCGAGGAGGTGCTGTAGCACTCCGCGACCCGCTTCTGCTTGAAGTCGATCTTCGTGTGGATGCCGAGACTGCCCACGATCCGGGTGATCGGATCCCAGGACATCTCCACCAGGCCGCTGCCGTCGCCGGCCGGCTTCGTCGTCGCTGTCATCGTCTTGTCGCTGCCCTTCTGCGCACTGGGGGGGTCGAGCGGTTCATCGGAAAAGCGGAAAAGCGGGGTGTCGGGTCGAAGCGGGCGGGTGCGCAGGTAGGCCGCACGCGCACGGCGTGCGGCCTACCTGGATCCCCGCGTCACCAGGGCGGGCGGTAGCCGGTCGTCAGCTTGCGACCGGTCTGGCGCCACTTGGGCTCCTTGTCCACCGTCTTCGTGGTGATCGAGCGCAGGCGGCGGATCACCTGGCCGTACGCCGAGCTGGCGTTGCTGGAGACGTGCGAGCCGGGCGGCGGGTCCATGAACGGCATGAACTTGTCCGGGAAGCCCGGCATCGTGCAGGCGATGCAGATGCCGCCGACGTTGGGGCAGCCGCCGACGCCGTTGATCCAGCCGCGCTTGGGGACGTTGCACTTGACCACCGGCCCCCAGCAGCCCAGCCGCACCAGGCACTCGGGGCGGCCGTACTCGGTGGCGAACTGGCCCTGCTCGTAGTAGCCGCCGCGGTCACAGCCCTCGTGCACCGTGGCACCGAAGAGCCAGGTGGGGCGGAGCTTGTCGTCCAGCGGGATCATCGGCGCGGAGCCGGCCAACTGGTAGAGCAGGTAGGTCAGCGTCTCGGCGAAGTTGTCCGGCTGGATCGGGCAGCCGGGCACGCAGACGATCGGCAGGCCGGCCTTGGACTTCCAGTCCCAGCCGAGGTAGTCCGGCACGCCCATCGCGCCGGTCGGGTTGCCCGCCATCGCGTGGATACCGCCGTACGTGGCACAGGTGCCGATGGCGACCACGGCGGTGGCCTTGGGGGCCAGCCGGTCGAGCCACTCACTGGTGGTGATCGGCTGGCCGGTGGCGGGATCGTCGCCGAAGCCGCACCAGTAGCCCTCCGGCTTGATCGCCTCGTTGGGGATCGAGCCCTCGACGACCAGCACGAAGGGGTCGAGTTCGCCGCGGTCGGCCTTGAAGAACCACTCGACGAAGTTGTCCGCGCCCTGCACCGGACCGCACTCGAAGTCGATCAGCGGCCAGTGGACGGCGATCTTCGGCAGTCCGGGCAGCGCGCCGGTGACGATCTCCTCGATGCTCGGCTGCATCGCGGCGGTCAGCGCCACGGAGTCGCCGTCGCAGCTCAGGCCGGCGTTGATCCAGAGAATGTGCACCGGCGGCTGCTCGGCGCCCTGGGGGTCGCCGCGGCCTGCCTCAGCCGCGGTGGTTGCTGTCGCACCCATGAGGATGCCTCCTCAAGAAACGGGACGAGGCCGACAAAACGGTCTCGCTCCCCTTCTTAGCAGCCCCCGGAGCTCTTCGTACGGGTGAACGGCCGCGGCGGTACCCCGAACAGCGGCAGCCGCACTGGGCCGACCGGGTGGGCACCCGCGCGTCGCCGGACGCACGACGGGCCGGTGGCGACCCGTTCGGTCGCCACCGGCCCGTCAGCCGGTCAACGGGGCCCACGGCCCCGGAGTCCCAGAAGCCCGGAGTCCTAGAAGAAGGAGTCCCGCTCGATGATCTCCTCGCGCTCGACGATCTCCTCGCCGCCGAAGAAGCCGCCCAGGAAACCGGGGCGCTCGACGATGGTCTCGCGCTCGATGATCTCCTCCCGGCCGAAGGCGCCCCGACGCACGATCTCCTCGCGCTCGATGATCTCCTCGCCCCCGAAGAACCCGTCGCGCTCGATGATTTCCTCGCGCTCGTAGTACTCCCGCACGGTGTCTCCCCTGCCCGGTTTCTTGTTGCTGACGTGCCGACAGGCGTGAACGATAACGCATCCGGCTGAGCGTTCCCGGTACGGCTCCGTCACGCCCGCGTCCTGATCCCGTCACAGCGCCGGGCAGCGGAGAACGAGCAGGTCAGAGCTTGTCGCCACCGAAGGTGTAGGAGCTCCCGTAGGCCGCGAGCACCCGGCGCACCCCGCGCGGCGGGTGCAGCCGGGTGGGCGCGGTGGTGTGGATCGGAAAGACCGTACCGGGGCGCAGCCGCTCCAGCATCCGGTGCAGGTCGTCCTGGCTCGCGTGGCCCGAGCAGCCGATCTGGCGCAGCGGGATGCCCAGTGCGGTCAGCCAGTCGGCGAACGGCGCCCAGCGCGGCTCGAAGGGGCCCAGCGGCTCGCCGTTGGCGTGCACCAGGCAGGCCGGCGGGTAGCCGTCGCCGACCGGCAGGTCGAGCAGCGAGGGCAGGTCGTTCGGGTCCGGCATCAGCACGTAGCGGCCCGGCTCGGCGTGCACCTCGGTCAGCGGCACCTCGGCCGGCGAGAGCGCCTGCGGGACGCCGACCAGGCGCAGGAAGGCCGCGATCTGCTCGGTCCAGACGATCCGCCGCCCGGCCGCCTCGGCGATCTCCAGGAAGGCCCGCACCCGGTCGATGTCGCGCGGGTAGAGCGAGAGCAGCACCAGGCCCGGGGTGCGCTCCAGCGCGGCGGCGAAGTCGCGGGCCACGTCCTGCTCGTCACGCGGGCGCTCGGGGCTGTCCCAGCCGAGCGTGGTGCCCTCGGTGACCAGCACGGCGCTGTCGGCCGCCCGGTCGACGAAGTCCCAGGAGCGCTGCGGGTGGTGGCCGTGGAAGCGGTAGTCGCCGGTGAAGGCCAGGGTGCCGTCCGGGGTGTGCACCAGGTAGCCGCTGGCGCCGGGGACGTCGTGGTCGACCGGCACGCACTCCACCTCCAGCGGGCCCACGGTGACTTTCTGATTGCACGTCAGGCGCTGCCAGTCGGGCTCGGCGTGGGTCAGGCCCTGCCCGGTGGCGGCCAGCGCGGTGAGCACGTCGACCGCCTCGGTGTGCGCGTACACCGGGACCTCGGGGCGCACGAAGCCGGCCAGGCCCACGTGGTCGATGTGCGGGTGGCTGACGAAGACCGCGGTCTCACCGGTCGGTTCGGCCAGCGGGGAGCCCGGGCCCAGCGCCTCGGGCGCGAACAGGCCGGGCAGCGCGGGCGCGGCGCCCAGCCGCAGCCGGTCGGCCAGCTCCCGGCCCGGGCGCTCGCGCACCGGCCGCCGGAACAGGTCGCCGCCGGAGGGGATGTCCATGCCGATGTCCAGCAGCACCCGGTGCCCGTCCTGCTGGACCAGGACCTTGCTGCCGCCGATGACGCCGACGCCGCCCCAGAATTCGATGGTGGCCATACGGGGGGATCAGTTCCTTTCGATCGGAGCCCGGGACGCGGCCCAGGTCCGGATGGAGTCGAGCAACCCCTCGACGGTGGGGGCGATCGCGTCGGCGGGGCCGTCGGCCCGGCCGAAGCGGTCGATGTAGGCGCTGTGCGCGCCGATCTCGCGGCCCGGCTCGATGTCGTTGCGCCAGTGGTCGCCGATCACGCACAGGCGGCCGGCCTCGGCGCCGGCCCGCTCCTCGTGCAGCAGCCGGCGCAGGCCCTCGGGCTTGCCGGTGCCGGAGACCACGGCGTCCAGCAGCGGCGGCAGTTCGAGCCGGTCCAGCAGCGCCTGCAGGCCCGCGGCCGGGCTGTTGGTGGCGAGCACCACCCGCACCCCCGAGGCGCGCAGCTCGGTGATCAGCTCGGCGTAGCCGGCGGGGACTTCGAGCGGACAGCGGACGGCGTCCAGCATCAGCTCGCGGGTCGCGGCGAAGGCCCGGTTCAGCTCCTCGGTGGCCAGGCCCGCCCGGCGGCCGAGCACCGCGACGGCCTCCCAGCCGTCGATGGCCCCGGCCAGGGCCCCGCCTGCGGCCTTGGCGCCGATCTCCAGGAACTCCTCCACCCCGCCGAGAAGTTCGGCGCGGGCGGCACTCGCGAGCGGGCGAGCGGCCTGCTCGGCGTAGTGCCGGATCGGCGCGTCGCCGCGGTACAGGGTGCCGTCGAAGTCCGTGATCAGTACGGGATGTGACGCTGTCTCAGCCACGGACACCACCTGCCGTCGACATGGCGCCGGTGACGAAGTGCCGCTGCAGCGCGAGGAAGAAGGCCAGCACCGGCACGGTGGTGAAGACGACCGCCGCGGCCAGGCCCGGGTAGTCGGTGCCGTCGGCGCCGGCGAAGGCCGCCAGGCCCACCTCGACCGGCTGCACGCTGGTGTCCTGGGTCATGATGAACGGCCACAGGAAGGAGTTCCAGCAGCCCAGGAAGACCTGCAGGGCGATGATCAGCATGGCCGGGCGCACCAGCGGCATGCCCACCGACCAGAGCATCCGCAGCCGCCCGGCGCCGTCCAGCTCGGCGGCGTCGAACAGCTCGCCGGGCAGGCCCAGGAAGAACTGCCGGACCAGGAAGATCCCGAAGACGCTCGCGCCCCAGGGCACGATCTGGATCCAGTACGTGTTCAGCCAGTTGATGTCACTGGCGATGACGTAGTCGGGGATGATCAGCACCGTGCTCGGCACCATCATCACCGCCATCACCAGGGTGAACAGCACGCCCCGGCCGCGGAACTTCATCACCCCGAAGGCGAAGCCGGCCAGCAGCGAGGTGGCCAGCGCCAGCACCACGGTGCAGGAGCCGATCAGCAGGGTGTTCAGGAACAGCCGCACCCAGGGCGCGGCGGCCCAGGCCCGGGAGTAGTTCTCCCAGTGCCAGTGCGGCAGCAGCAGGTCGGCGATGCTGCTGGACTGCGAGGCCGAGTTCAGCGAGGTGGCCAGCACGTAGTAGAAGGGGAACAGGAAGCAGAGGCCGATCAGCACGGCCGCGCTGCGGCGCAGTACGCCGCGCGGCCCGAGGGGGCTCCGGCCGCGCGGCACCGCCGTGGACGGGACGGTCACTGGTTCGCCTTCTGGTCGGCGACGGCGGCCTGCTGGGCGGCGTTGGCCGCGGACTGCGGGTCGGCGCCCTGCTCCAGCACCTTCTGCAGCGCGACGACCTCCTCGCCCTCCGCCTTGGCGACCCACGGGTAGGCGGGCTGCGCGATCGCGTAGTCCAGCGCCGCGGCGGCGGTCTTCATGTAGGGGTTCTTCGCCAGGAAGTCGCCCATCTGGTCGAGCGCCTTCGGGGTGACCGGCAGGTAGCCCGTGGTGCTGGACCACTGCGCCTGGCTGCTCGCGGAGGCCAGGAACTGCATGTACTTCCAGGCCGCCGCCTGCTGGGCCTTGCTGGCCGAGGCGAACATCGCGATGTTGGTGCCGGAGATGATGTTGCTCGGCTTGCCGGTGGAGCCCGCCGGCAGCACCTCGGTGCCCAGGGTGAACTTGCCGCCCACGGCCTGGTTCTCGAAGTAGTAGCCCGCCGCGCTGGACAGGTCGAAGGCGCCCTTCTTGGCGCCGAGCGCGGTCTCGCCCGGGTAGTTGGTGCCCACCGCGAGCGCGCCCGACTTCTTCAGGTCCGCCAGGTAGGTCAGCGCCTGCACGGCGGCCGGGCTGTTGAGCTGCGGGGTGCCGTCGGGGGCGAAGTCCGGGGTGCCGTTGGCGGCGCAGAGCGCCTGGAACATGTTGGTGCCGCCGCCGGGCGCGGCGGTGGTGCCCGGGTCGACGCTGATGCCGGTCACCCCGTCGGTGCTCACCGCCTTGGCGGCGGTGGCGAACTGGTCCCAGGTGGTGGGTGCGCTCTGGCCCTTGGCCTGCAGCATGTCCTGGTTGTAGAAGAGCACCTGGACGCTCTTGTTGAACGGCCACATCCACAGCTTGCCGTCGGGCAGCCGCAGGTCCTTCTGCACGCCCTGGTAGAAGTCGGTGAGGCCGGCCGGGTTGTCGCTGCCCGCGAACTGCGCGACGGGCAGGATCACCTGGCTCTTGGCGAAGTCGGCGGCCCAGCTCTCGTAGACCTGGCCGATGGTGGGCGGGTTGTGGGCCGCGACGCCGGCCGTCTCCTTGGCGTGCAGGGTGCCGTAGTCGGGCTGGAACTCCAGGTTGACCTTGATGTTCGGGTTGGCCTGCTGGAAGGCGTTGGTCAGCGAGGTGAGGGTGCTCTTCTGGGTGCCGCTGATCATGATCTGCATGAAGGAGATCGTGGTCGTGCCGCCCGAACCCGCGTCGGAGCTCTTGGAGCTGGAGGAGCAGGCGCTCAGCGCGCCGAGCACGGTGGCGGCGGCGAGCACACTGGCGGCGGTCCGGCGCAGTCTGGGGCTGGAGGAGATCACGAGGGTTTCCTTACCTACGGAGGGGACGGACGGGGCAGGGAAGTCAGGGCGGGCAGGCACGGTTCAGAAGTCCGCGGCCAGGCGGCCGCCGATCCGGCGCTGGAGCACCGTGAAGGCGGCGGTCACGATGAACAGCACCACCGCGAGGGCGGCGCCGTAGCCGGTGTCGAACAGCACGAACGCCTCCTGGTAGAGGAGGTAGCTGAGGGTGGTGGTGGCGTAGGCCGGGCCGCCGTGGCTCATCTCGTAGAACTGGGTGAAGGCCTGCAGCGAGCTGATGCTGGTGATCACGATCGAGAAGAGCGTCACGGGGCGCAGCTGCGGCCAGGTGACGTACCAGAACTCCTGGCGGGCGCTGGCGCCGTCCATCCGGGCGGCCTCGCTGAGTTCGGAGGAGACCACGGCCAGGCCGCCGAGGAAGAGCACGACGGTGAAGCCCACCTCGTGCCAGAGGCTGTAGACGATCACCGAGGGCATCGCCCAGGTGCTGGAGAAGAGGAACTGCGAGACCGGCAGGTGCAGGTCCTTGAGGACCATGTCCACCAGGCCGAACTGCGGGTTGAAGAGCCAGACCCAGGCGAGCGAGGTGGCCACGATCGGCGTCGCGTGCGGTGCGAAGACGGCGATCCGGGCGGCGGTCAGCGCCCGCCCGCCGCGCTGCAGCAGCAGGGCCAGCGCCAGGGATATCGCGGTGCCGCCGATCACCATCGCGCCGCAGTAGTAGAGCGAGTTCCAGGCGCTGGTCAGGAAGCTGGGCGAGGTGGACTGGAAGAGCTGCCGGTAGTTGTCCGTCCCGATGAAGGTCGACATCGAGGGGTTGAGGGTGTTCCAGTGGAAGGTGCTGATGTACAGCGTGTAGGCGGTCGGTCCGATGATGAAGACCGAGAAGATCAACAGCGCCGGCGCCGTGTACAACCAGCCGGCCCACCCCTCACGCGGCCGGTTGATCCGGCGGGACCGCTTGCTCAACTGCGCCATCGCACCTTCTCTTTGTCTTCGTTCCTGCTCAACGGCCAAGAGTGAAACGCGCGTAGACATACCCCGGATGTCCATGTCATGAACACTCGGCGAAGCAGTATCGGATACCTGATGACCTATGAGATCCTGAAATATTGGGCACCCTGCAGCCTTCCGCCGGGACCCCGGGGCTGGGCCGGGCCCGCGCCGAGCCGCACCGGAACAGCTGCCCAACCCCCCTTTCCAGTACGCCTCGAAAGACCTTGACACTCCGTCAGACAGCCCTTTAATCTCGTTTGTGGCCGATCAATTCAGAATGCCGGAAAGCGCATTCTTCATATTTAACGTTCAGCCTTGCGATCGGCAGGGGGTCCTCGTTGAACCACCAGCAGCAGGCTTCCGACACCGGAGCATCACCGCAGGTCATCGCCCTAATCGGCGGCCGCCTGGTGGACGGCACGGGCGCGCCGCCCAGCGCCAGTGGCGTCATTCTGATCGAACACGGCGTCCTGACCAGGCTGGCGCCCGACGGCGCCACCGAAATCCCGCCCGGTGCCGAGATCGTGCACTGCGAGGGGCAGAGCATCCTGCCGGGATTGATCGATTCCCACACCCATGTCGAACGCGACATTCCCGACGTCCTGGGCGCCTTCCTGCGCGACGGGGTGACCAGCATCGGCAACACGGGCAGCGGTCCGCAGCTGGTCCCGCAGCTGCGGGCCGCCGGACGCGAACCGGGCGCCGCCCGGACGTTCCTGGCCGGGCCGGCGATCACCGCGCCCGGCGGCTACCCGGTGATCCGCGGCGACGGCTCGGCGGCGCGCGGCGTCGACTCGCTCCCGCAGGCGGTCGCCGCCGTGGACGAACTGGCTGCACTGGGCGTGGACTTCATCAAGATCACCCAGGAGCCGTTCGACTTCGACTTCCGCCACCCCGGGCATCTCCCGGTGCTGGAGCCCGAGTTGATCAAGGCGGTGGCCCGGCGCGCCGCCGAGCACGGTCTGCCGGTGCGCTCGCACGTGCACCACGCCGACCAGCTGGAGGTGGCGCTGGCCGCCGGGGTGACCAGCGTCGAGCACCTGCTCTTCCCGCTGCCGCCGGACGTCGGCCATGTCGAGCTCCAGCGCACCGGCGCCCTGCACCTGAGCGCGCTGCCCGATCTCGCCCGGCAGCTGGACGCGATGGTCGAGCAGGGCATCTACCTGGTGCCGACCATCGGCAACGAACTGGCCGGCATCCGGATGGGTCTGCCGGAGCTGGGCGAGGCAGCCCTGCGCGAGATCGAGGCGTTCATGGTCGCGGTGCTCGCCCGCTTCGTCGCCGCCGGCGGCACCGTGGCACTCGGCAGCGACTGGGTCGGCCTGCCCGGGGTGCCGCCCGGGCTGCCGCGCGGCGAGCTGCGGTACCTGCTGGCCGCCGGCCTGTCCCCGCTCCAGGTGATCGAGTCCGCCACCCGGCACGCCGCCGCGGTCTGCGGGCAGCGCGAGACCCTCGGCGTGCTGGCCCCCGGAAGGCGGGCCGACCTGCTCGTGGTCGGCGGCGATCCGAGCACCGACCTCGCGGCGCTGGACGACCTGCGGCTGATCGTCAAGGACGGCCGTATCGTCCACCGCGCCGGCGCCCCCGAGGTGCCGCGCCAGGCCGCCTCCGCCGACCACGCCGCCCCATTCCGGCCGGCCGGCTGATGGGCTCCCCCGCGCCCCGCGCCGACGAGCGCCCCGCCGGCGGCTCGCCCTGGAAGACGCTGGTCGCGGTCTCGGTGGGCTCCTTCATGACCATCCTGGACGCCACGGTGGTCAACGTCGCCGTCCACGCGCTCCAGGAGACCTACGCGGCGCCGACCGCCGAGGTGCAGTGGGTGGTCAGCGGCTACGCGCTCGCGCTCGGCATCGCCACCCCGCTGGCCGGCGAGCTGGGCGAGCGCTTCGGCGCCAAACGGGTCTTCCTCGCCTCGCTGTTCGCCTTCGCGTTCGCCTCGCTGCTCTGCGGGCTGGCGCCGACCCTGGGCCTGCTGATCGCGGCCCGGGTGCTCCAGGGCCTGGCGGGCGGCTTCGCCCTGCCGCTCGGCTCGGCCCGGCTCTTCACCGCGTTCCCGCCCGAGCGACGGGGCGTGGCCTTCGGCGCCTTCGGGCTGGTGCTGGTCTTCGCCCCGATGATCGGGCCGCTGGTCGGCGGCGTCTTCGTGGACGCCGGTCTGATCAGCTGGATCTTCTTCATCAACGTGCCGATCGGCCTGCTCGGCGTCCTGCTCGGCAGCCGGTTCCTGGCCCCGGACGAGCCACGCCCGACCACCCCGCCCCGGGTGGACCGGGCGAGCGTGGCCGCCGTCTGCCCGGGCTTCGGCGGGCTGCTGCTGGGCGCCTCGCTGCTCGGCTCCGGCAACGGGCGCGGTGCGCTGGTCGCCTTCGGCGTGGGCGCCTTGGCGCTCGGCTTCCTGGTGCTGCACCAACTGCGCGGTTCGGGCCCCGGCCTGTTCGACTTCCGGCTCTACCGGGTGCGCACCTACGGGATCGGCAGCGCGATCAACGCGCTCAGCCAAGTGCCGTTCTTCGGCACGCAGTTCCTGCTCCCGCTGAGCATCCAGGTGGTGCACGGGTCGAGCGCGCTGGACGCGGGGCTGGCCCTGCTGCCACTGGCGATCAGCTCCGGTGCCACCGGGCTGCTCGGCGGGCGGATCCGCGACCGGCTCGGCCCCCGGCTGCCGATGACCCTCGGCTTCCTGCTGCTGGCCGGCGGCATCGCGCTGCTGCGCACGTACGCCGCCGACCCCGCCCCCGCCGCGCTGATCGGACCGCTGGTGCTGGCCGGCGCCGGCGCCGGGGTGATCCCGCCGCTGACCCAGGTCACGGCGCTGGGCGAGGTCCCGCGTGCGGCCGTCGCCCGCGGAATTTCCCTGCTCCAGGCCACCCAGCGGGTCTGCCAGGCGCTCAGCGTGGCGGTGCTGGCCACCATCGTGGCGCGCGCGGTGAGCGGCCTGGGCAGCGCCCGCGCGGACAGCCCCGGCTACCGCGCGCACTTCGCCACCGGGGTGGCCGCGGGCTACACGCTGGCCATGGTGCTGGCGCTCTGTTGCGCGGTGCTGGCCACGCTGCTGCCCGGCTGGCCGGCCCGCACCGCCACCGGCGCCGGGGCCGCCGACGGCCAGGACACGGACGTGGACCGGGTGCCGAGCGTGGGCGGTTGAGGCTCGATGTGCGGCTGCACGGCCCGGGCGGCCGGAGTACCGGACCAGGGACGGACGGTGGCCACGGAGCACCGCGACCAGGCGCGCGCGGCCGGCGCCGTCCACCCCGAGCCGGTTCGCGGTGAGCAGGCCGGACCGCCGCTGCGCGGGCGGGCCGAAGAACTGGCCCTGCTCGACCGGCTGGTGGAGCGCACCCTGAGCAGCTGCCGCGCCGCCGTCGCCCGGATCAGCGGGCCCGGCGGGGCGGGCAGGTCCCGGTTGCTGCGCGAGGGCGAACTGCTGGCCGCCGCCCGCGGCTTCCGGATCGCCCGGCTCACCGCGCCGCCTCCCGCACCCCTGACCGCCCCCGGGTGGACGCAGTCCGCCTGGCGGTCGGTCCCGCTCGGCGCCGCCGGGCCGCTGGCGGCGCTGGTGCCCGTGCTCGCCCGGGCGCTGGAGGTCCGGGTGCCCTCGGGCGCCGAGGAGTGGGACGAGCCGCAGGCCGGCCGGGCGCTGCTCGGGCTGCTGGACGGCCGGCTCCAGCAGGGCCCGCTGCTGCTGAGCTGTGACGGCGGGGCGGGCTGGCCGGCGCTGCTCGGGCAGCTGGTGGCGGCCCGGCGCGGTGCTCCCCTGCTACTGCTGACCACCGGGCACGAGGGCCACCCGCCGGGCCTGCGGCAGTGGCCGGGGCCGGGGCCGGGGCCGGGAGAGCGGTCCGGTCCGGAGGACGGACAGCTGCTGCGGCTGGTGCTCGGGCCGCTGTCGGCGGTGGCCGTCGGGCAGCTCTGCGCCGACCTGCTGGGCGCACCCCCGGACAGCGGCCTGGCAGCGCTGCTCGGCCTGGCCCGGGGCCGGCCGGGCGAGGTGTTCGAACTGCTCGGGGCGCTGGAGCGGGACGGCGCGCTGCGGCCCGGCGCGGACCCGCTCCAGCTGTCCGCCGGCGCAGCGGACGGCGGCCCGGCGGACGGCGGCCCGCCGCGCCGTCTCGGCGAGCTGATCGCGCGTCGGCTCTGCGCGGCGCCGGGCCGGGTGCGGCTGCTGTTGGAGGCCGCCGCCGTGCTCGGTCCGGCGAGCCTGCCGGACGAGGTGGCGCAGATGCTGGACGAGCCGGTGAGCGCGCTGGTCCCGGTCTTCCGCGAGGCGGCCCGCACGGGGCTGGCGCACTGCGAGAGCGAGTACCTGACGTTCCGGCACGAGCTGGTGCGAAGTGCCCTGCTGGCCGGGCTGCCGCCGGCGGTGCGGGCCGCCATGCACCGTCAGGCGCTGGCCGTCCAACTGGCCGGCGGGCGCTCGGCCGTCGCCGTCGCTCCGCACCTGCTGCACGGGGCCTACCGCGGCGACCCCGTCACCGGTCCGCTGCTGCGGCTGGCGGCGGCCCAGTCACTGGCCCGCGACCCGGCGACGGCGGCCGAGCTGGCGCTGCGCGGGCTGGACGTGCTCGGGGTGGGCGAAGGGCTGGACGAGGGGCTGGGCGAGAGGCTGCTCGCAGAACCTGAGGCGGGTGCGGGCCCGGGCGCGGCGGGTGCGCCGGACGCGGCGGGCGACGGGGCGCTCGCGGCGGCGGAGCTGTCCGCGCTCGCCGCCGAGGCCTGCGTACGCTCCGGCGCGCTGGACCGGGGCCGTTCGCTGGCCGAGGCCGCGCTGGCCCGCCCCGCCGTGCCGGTGGCCGCCGCCGCCCGGCTGCGGATCGCGCTGGCCGACGCGCTGATGCTGCTCGACCGGCCCGCCGGGGCGCTGGCCCTGGCGGAACGGGCGGCCGGTGATCGGGGCATCCCCTCGACGGTGCGCCAGGAGGCGCTGCTCACCCAGGCCGCGGCGCTCGCCCAGGGGCCCGGCGAGCCGCACCGGGAGCTGGCCCGGCTGCTGCGCCGGGCACACACCCAGGGGCTCGACCTGCGGGCGGCGGTCCGGCTCGCCGACGGGGTCCTCGCCTGGCGGGCGGGGCGGCCCGAGGCGGCGCTGCAGCTCGGGCAGGAGGCGGTGGCGCTGGCCGCGCAGGGCTGCGCGACCGCCTGGCACACCCCGGCCGAGCCGATCCGGGCGCTGCTGCTGGTCCAGGCCGGCTGCCCGGACGAGGCCGCGGCGGCGATCGACCCGACGGCGGCCGACGGGTCGGCGTCGAGTGGCCCGGCAGCGTCGAGCGGCCCGGTTGCGGCGCGCCGGCCGGTGACGGTCGGCCCGTTCGTCCCGGAGCTGATCCGGCGGATCGTGCTGGCCCGGCTGGCGCTGGCCGAGGGCGCCCTGCAGCGGGCGGACGCCGAGGCCCATGCCGCGCTGCGGCTGGCCGAGCGAGCGGCCACCCCGCACTGCGCGGCGCTGGCCCGGCGGGTGCTGGCCACGGTGGCGGTCCACCGCGGCGACCACCCGGCCGCCGTCGAGCACACCGCCGCGCTGCGCGCCACGGCGGCGGCCCAGCGGCCCGTCCCGCCGCAGACGCCCGCTCCGGGCCTCGGCGCCGACCCCGCGACCGCGGCGGCCTGGTTCGAGGCCCAGCTGCTGGCGGCCGACGGCGACCTCGGCCCGGTGGGCCACGCGCTCAAGGAGCTGGCCGCCGACGAGGCCGCCCTCGGCCGGCTGACCCTGGACGAACCGGCCTGCGTGCCCTGGCTGGTGCGCGCGGCGCTGGCCGCCGGTGAGCCGGAGCGGGCCGCCGCGGTGCTGGCCGCGGTGCGGCGGCTGGCCGAGGCCAACCCGGCGGTGCCCGCTCTGCGGCCCGCCGCGGAGCACGCGCGCGGGCTGCTGGAGCACGACCCGCGGGCGCTGGCGGTCGCCGCCCGCGACCACCGGGACGCCTGGGCCCGCGCCTCGGCGGCCGAGGACCTCGGCGTCCTGCTCGGCCCGGCGGACCGCCCCCGGGCGGTGCGCAGCCTGGGCCAGGCGTTGGAGGCCTACCAGCGTCTTGGCGCCGAACGGGATGCGGCTCGGGCCCGGCGGCGGCTGCGCGCCCTCGGCGTGCGGCGGCGGCACTGGACCCGGGCCGAGCCGAGCCCGGCCACCGGGTGGGCGAGCCTGACCCGGACCGAGCGCACGGTGGCGGGGCATGCCGCCGCCGGGCTGACGAACCGGCAGATCGCCGCCCGGATGTTCCTCTCGCCGCACACCGTCGCCTTCCACCTGCGGCAGATCTTCCGCAAGCTGGGCATCCACTCCCGGCTGGAGCTGGCCCTGCGCGCGCCGGCCGAGTGACGACCGGCCCGCCAGGGCCTGTCAGACCAGCCTTAGCACGCCTCACCAGCGCAGCGGCAGCCGCTCCGGCCCGTGGAAGAGCAGGTCCTGGGCGTAGCGCACCGGCTGCTCCAGCAGCTGCGCGCCGGCCAGCCGCCCCAGCAGCTCGGCCAGCGCCAGCTCCACCTCCGCGCGCGCCAGCGCTGCGCCCAGGCAGTAGTGGATGCCGAGGCCGAAGGCGAGTTGCGGTCCGATCTGGCGGCGGTGCAGGCGTGGCGTGTCCGGATCGGCGAACTGGCCCGGATCGCGGTTGGCCGCACCGAGCAGCACGGTGACCTTGGAGCCGCGCGGCACCAGGTGGTCCCCGAGCCGCTCGTCGCGCTGCGCCCAGCGGGTGACGGCCTGGACCGGCGGGTCGTAGCGGGCCAGTTCCTCCACCGCCTCCGCCAGCAGCGCGGGGTCGGCCCGCAGGTGGGCCAGCAGCTCCGGGTTCCGCAGCAGCGCCAGCACCGACTTGCTGATCAGGTGGGTGGTGGTCTCGTGCCCGGCCGTCAGCAGGTGGACGCAGGTGGCGGCGATCTCCGTCTCGGCCAGGCCCTCGTGGCCGAGCAGCAGGCTGATCAGGTCGCGCCCCGGCCGCGCTCGCCGCGAGCCGATCTGCTCGCGGAAGTACCAGGTCAGCTCCCGGGCGGCGGCGTCGGCCTGCGCCGCCCCCTCGGGCGCCTGTCCGGCCCGCGAGCTGCTGCCCTGCTGGAGGCGCAGCGAGGCGGCGCGCAGCCAGCTGCCGTCCCCGGCGGGCAGCCCGAGCAGCTCGGAGATCACCAGCACCGGGAAGGGTGCGGCGAAGTCCTCGACCAGGTCGAGTTCTTGACGGTTCATCAGCAGATGGCGTGCGATCGCCGCCAGTCTGGGCCGCAGGCCGGCCACCATCCGCGGGGTGAACTCCCGGCTGAGGATGGCGCGCAGCCTGGTGTGGCGGGGCGGGTCCAGGAAGACCAGCCAGTCCTCCACCATCTCCCGCACGGCCGTGTCCGCGATCGCCCGGTGGGTGAGCGGGGTGTTGCCGCCGGGGATCCGGCGGCCCAGCCGGGGACTGCTCAGTGCGCGGGCGGCCGGGGCGTACCCGAAGACGTAGTAGCTGTCCGGTCCGCTCCCCTCCCCCGGCACCCGGTGCACGGTGGCGGCCTCGCGATAGCTGCGGTAGAGCGGGTAGGGATCGGCTATCCGCTCGGCCGGCCAGCCGGCCAGCGTGAAGGGGGGCAGCGCCGCGGGGGCCGTCACCGGGCACCCCGTACCGCGTCCGCCAGTACGCCCGGGTCGCGCGGCGCCTCGTCGTCGCGCCAGGCGACGTGGCCGTCGGGGCGGACCAGCACGAAGCGGCGCCGGTAGAGGTCGGCCATCTCCTTGTCGGCGCAGCCGGTGACCGTCAGCGGGACCCTTCGGTCGGCGAACGCCCGCACCACTCCGTCCAGTTGCGCCGGTTCGCGGCCCTGCGCGGTGAAGTCGAGCAGCTGGAAGCCCCGGCCGAACAGGTCCAGGACGGAGTGCCCTGGGGCCAGCCAGGCGTGCGGTGCGCGGGAGCCCGGGCGGCTGTTGGGCCGGTCCAGCGGCTCGTCCGGGTCGGCCGGCACCCGGTCCGGCAGCACGATCGCCGACTCGTACCGGTAGCCCATGTGGATCATCGGGGCGTCGAACTCCCGCCGCACCGCGCTCTCTTCGAGCCGCCGGGCCAGCTCCGCGCGGGCCAGCTCGCCGCGCGGCCCGTCCTCGTGCAGAGCGGCCGGCAGCTCGCGGCCCATGGTGCGGGCCAGGTTGCGGTTGGCCTCCTCGACCGCCTCGACGGCCACCGGCCGGCGCTCGGCGCGGTAGCTGTCCAGCAGCCCAGGGCCGGCCCAGCCGGCCAGCGCAGCGGCCACCTTCCAGCCCAGGTTGGCGGCGGCGGCCAGCCCGGTGTTCAACCCGAAGCCGCCGGAGGGCGACAGGGTGTGGGCGCTGTCGCCCACCAGCAGCACCCGCCCGTGCCGGAACTCCTCGGCCACCCGGTGGGTGAGGTGCCACTCGTGGTCGGAGAGCACCTCGATCGGGGTGTCCAGGGCGATCGCCCGGCGCAGCAGCTCGATCGCGGGAGCCGCCGCCTGCGCGCTGCCGTCGACCCGCACCGAGAGCCGGAACAGCCCGTCGCCGTCCATCGCGCGCATCGGGAAGCGCAGCGTGTCCGAGAGCAGCAGGAAGTAGAAGAGCGCGTTGCGCTCGCCGAGTTGGGCGCGCAGTTCGGGAGCCCGGAACAGGATGTTGCGGAACACCTGGGTGGGGAAGCGGGCGGGCGCCGGGATCGCACAGGCCTTGCGGACCGGCGAGGCGGCGCCGTCGCAGGCGATCAGGTAGCGGGCCCGCAGGGTGGTGCTCCGCTGCCGGGCCAGGTCGGTGGCGGTGGCGGTGACGCCGTCCTGGTCCTGGGTGAAGCCGTCCAGCCGGCAGCGCAGCCGCAGCGGCCCGTGGGGGTGGTGGCCGACCGCGTCGGCGAGCAGCGGCGAGAGCCAGTGCTGCGGGCAGATCGCGTCCGGCTCGGGGGTGTGCCGGAACGGCGGGCGGGTCAGCGCGCTGCCGAACCGCAGCCGGTAGACCTCGTGGCCGCCGACCCGGGTGACCCAGGCACTGTCCAGGGTGTGCTCGGGCGGCCAGCCGGCCGACCGGATCCGGTCCGCCAGGCCCCAGCGCCGGTAGTACTCCATCGAGCGCGGGCCGATGTTGCTGACCTTGGGGTGGCTGACCGAGCCGTCGCCCGCTTCGAGCACCACGCAGGCCACGCCGTGGGCACGCAGGTCCAGCGCCAGGGTCAGGCCGACCGGGCCGCCGCCGACGATCAGCACCTCGGTCTCCTGCTCCGGCCCGGTCGATGGCGCGGTCGGTGAGTGGGGGGTCGCTTCGTGCAGGGGTGCGTCGCTCATGGGTGTGTCGTGTCCTTCCGGAACAGCTCGACCAGGTAGGCCAGGGTCCCGAGGACCTGGTCGGGGACGAGCGGACAGCTGCGGGCCGCGTGCGCCAACCGCTCCAGCCGGGCGACCAGTTCGCGCCGGGTGGCGGCCGGCGGCCCGGCTAACGGGTGCGGGGCGCCACCCGGTTCGAAGGGCGGCCCGGCGGTCCGGCCCGGCACCCCGGAGGGCAGGTTGACCAGCAGTTCGGCGAGCGGACGCACCAGGCCGTTCATCACCTCGATCGAGGCGTTCATCAGTGGCGAGCGGCGCAGGCTGGCGGCGGGCAGCTCGGCGAAGTGCTGGACCATCAGCTGGGCCATCAGCGCGTAGGCCTCGTTGCCCAGCTCGGCCACCTGCCGGGCCACCGGATCGGTGATCAGCTGCTGGGCCGCGCTGCCGGGCCGCAGAGTGGGGTTGCGCAGCACCGGGTAGGCCAGGCGGGGCGCCGGGCCCGGCTGGGCGGCCCCGTGGTCCGGATCGAGGGCGGTGAGCAGGCCGGCGAGCCGGCGGAAGGAGTCGTGGTGCGACTCCTCCCCCGGCGGACGGTCCGGCGCCAGCACGCCGCCCTCGCCCTGCTCGGTCACGAAGTCGACGGCGAACAGCGCGCTGGCCAGGTCGTCGACCTGGAGCTGGTAGTCGGGGTGGCGGGCGTTGACCGAGCGGCGCAGGAAGACGTGGTGCTCACCGCCGCCGGGTCCCGCCTTCGCCGGGAAGAGGTCGGGGATGGTCCGCAGGCCGTGCCGGATCGCGGCGTAGAGCTCGCTGATCGAGTGGTAGGTCGTGCGCTGTCCGGCGGCGGGGCCGTGCCCGGTGGCGGGGTCGTGCCCGGTGGCGGGGTCGTGTCCGGTGATGCCGCGGTGCGGCCGGTCGCCGTAGCGGGGGTCGGCCAGCAGCCGGTCCGGCTGCTCCAGTTCGACGAACCGGTGCACGGCGGCGGGACCGAGGCCCTCCAGGGCGAAGTCGAGCGGGATCGGCAACCGGTGGTTGAGCGTGCCGAAGTCGATCACCGGGAAGGCGAAGGGCTCCCCCAGGGCGATCAGCAGGTTGTTGACGACCAGGAAGTGGGTCATCTCCTCGCGGGCCACCCGCAGCAGCGTGCTGCGGATCGAGTCCTCCAGCGTCTCGCCGCCGTCCCCGCAGACCACGGCGAGCCGGTGGGCGCTCCAGTGGCCGCGCCGCTGGTAGACCAGCCCCGCGCCGTGGGTGGGCAGCGAGTAGGCGGCGTACAGGTACTGCAGGGTGACGGCCAGTTCGATCGTGACAGCGTCGCGCACCGCCGCGACCAGGTCCTCGCGGCGGCTCAGCTCGGGGCCGGCCCGCCGCGGCGCGGGCCTCGCTCCGCAGGTCAGCAGCCGGCGCGGGGCGCTGCGGGCCCGCAGGTGGCCGAGCAGCAGGCGGGCCCTGGGCGCGGAGAGGTCGCGGGTGGGCGGCATGTAGTAGGTCCTGGACCTGTTGGCCGGATCGGACATCTGCCAGCAGAGCCGGGCGTAGGTCTCCACCCGGGCCTCGTCGGCCAGGCTGAAGACCTCCTCCTTCATGAAGGTGGAGGTCAGCTCGTAGTAGGCGAGGACCTCGCGGTGCAGCAGCTCGAAGGTGATCCGCTCGGGCGGCAGCTCGTCCAGGTGCCAGTCGTCCGGCAGCACCCGCAGCGCGAGCGTGCCGGTGCCCGACCAGTAGCGCAGCGCGTCGGCGTCGTCGTAGTGCGCTGCGGCATCCGGCAGTTGGGCACCGGCGGCGGTCAGCTCCTGCGGCAGCGGCTCGCCCGGGGCCGCGAGGAGCAGCCGCGCGCAGCCGGCCCGGGCCCCGCGCAGCACGAGGTGGCCCGCGCCGTCGGGGCCGGTGTCGAGCAGGCAGTCGGCCGCCCACGCGTCCGCCTCATCCGTCTCCGCCGGCTCCTGCTCCTGCTCCTGCTCCTGCTCTGCCGGCCCGCGCTCCGCGGTGGCCCCGGCGCGCAGCCGCGCGACCCGCAGCCCGGCCAGTTCGGCGGGCCCGAGCAGCGGCAGCGCGGCCGGGTTGGCGTACTGGCGCACCCGGATGCCCGTCACCGGTGCGGGCCGGCCGCGGACCAGCGAGCGGACGGTGACGGTCAGATCGTGCTCGCCGTCCCGGGCGTGCCGGGGGTGTTCGACGATCAGCGCGGCCTGGTCGGCCTGAACATTGATCTCCCGCTCGCGCAGCACCGTGCTCCGCGAGCCGTCGCCCGGCACCCAGTCCAGGCGCAGCGCCTGGTCCTCCACCGCCGGCCCGTCCTGCCGGGCGACGGTGAGCAGCCGGCCGGGCGGCGCACCGAGCCCGCCCGGCAGGACGGCCACCAGCTGCGCCCCGTCCGCGGTGCGCAGCTCCCAGCGGCCGGGGTTCTCGTGCTGCTCCGCCAGGGCGTGCGGATCCGCGCCGATCAGGTTGACGCCGACCAGCCGCTCGCCCACCTGCACGGTGAGCTGGCGGGGCAGCGGGGCGAGCGGGTCGGGCCGCCCCGGCGGCGCGGTGAGCAGCCGGCCCGCCGGGTGGCTGCGCGGCTCGCCGTGGCGCCAGGGGGCGATGGTGCCGGTCAGCGTCCACTCGACGGGGCGTCCGGTCGGCAGCGGCCCGGGCGGCGCGGCGAGCGCGAACTGGACGACGAGCCCCGCCACCCCGGGCTGGGCAAGCGCCGCACGCAGCTCGTCGACCAGCGGCGACCGGTGCTCGGGCGCGGCCGGCGGCCACTGCAGCACCGCGTTCTCGACGGTGAACTGGTGGACCGTCTGGCGCGGCAGGCGCGGCCGGGCACCGCCCGGCTCCGGGCCGAAGCGGTGCCAGCGCGGCGGCTGGAAGCCCTCGACCTCGCCGGTGCAGAGGTAGCCGATGTCGTGCGAGCGCCCGCTGCGGCCGAAGCAGAGCCGGCCGACCATCAGCGTGGTGGTCCACGAGGAGGCCGGATCGACGTCGAAGACCCGGGCGCGGTTCACCGTGGTGGCGAAGTACTCGTTGTAGTGGCCCCACAGGTCCACGCTGCGGCCGAGCACCGGGTCGGCCGCGACCTGCTCGCCCGGGGTGCGCTCGGCGCCGACCACGGTGGCGGCGACGGCGAAGTGGCCGTTGCCCGCCAGGTGCGCGCCGGGGGCGTCCAGCAGCCCGAGCCCGGCCAGTTCACGGTGGTACTCCGCGGCCGGGCGGGTCACCGGGAACGGCCGGCGCTCCCCGGTGAGCGCGGTGTTGTCCGTCAGGTCGACCAGACCGCTGCGCGCGCCGGTCGGCAGCTGGGTGGTGGCCGTGCCGGCGAAGTGCAGGCGCGGCAGGTCGAACACGCTCATCGGCCGCTCCCCGCACGCCGCGTCACGCCGGCTCCTCGACCACGGCGGCACAGGCGCCCTCGGCCGCCTCGCCCTGCTGGTGGCCGTCGATCAGCCGCACCGCGTGCTGCGCCGACTCGATCGCCCCCTCGATCCAGGCGGGGTGGCTGGAGCAGTGCTCGCCGGCGAAGAAGAGCCGCCCCTGGGGCCTTGCCACCATCTCCCGCTCGGCCTCGCAGGAGTCGGCGTCCTTGCCCCAGCGGACCGCCGCCGCCCCCAGCGAGGAGGGTTCGGTGCCCCAGACCTGGTCGGCCACGCCCAGCAGCATGCCCGGCCGGCGCAGCTCCGGGTGCACGGCGGCGACCTCGTCCAGCACCGCCGCGAGCCGGGCCCGGCGGCCCAGCCGGCAGAGCCGGTCGGCGTCCTGGCCGATGGTGTAGCTGGCGAGCAGCGCGGCGCCGAGCTTCGGGTCGCCCTCCACCGGCGGGTAGTAGGTCTGCCGGCTCAGCCCGCCGGTGAAGGAGGCGCCGCCGGTGATGCCGTCCCGCTCCCAGAACGCCTCCCGGCAGTGGAAGGCCACCTTGGTGGCCGCCCAGTAGCGCTGGCCGTGGATCGCGGCCAGCTTCTCCTCGTCCAACCCGGCCAGCTCCAGGCCGCGCAGCACCGAGAACGGTATGGTGCACAGCACGTAGTCGCAGAGCCGCCCGGCGGACCCGAAGCCGTGCCTGGTGTGCACCTGGACCCCGTGCTCGGCCACCGCCAGCCCGGTGACCTCCTTGCCGCAGCGCACCGGACCGCTGATCCGCTCGCGCAGCCGGTGGACCAGCTGGTCCATGCCGCCACTGAGCCGCATCAGGGTCGAACTGGTCTCGTTGACGATGTCGTCCACGAAGCGGTAGAGCCGGCCGCGGCAGCCGGCTCTGATCCCCGGGTGGTCGGCGAACAGGGCGCGCAGGTCTATCAGTTCGCCGCCGGCCCCGGGCGCCCGCACGTAGTCGGTCAGGTCGATCCCGGCGACCAGGCCCATCAGCTCGCCGTCCAGGCCGCGCCGGATGCTGTCCCGGAAGTCGCTGGGGGCAAGGGCGTTGACGCGTACCGCCATCCAGGCACCGAAGAGCAGGGTCTGCTCGTCGTACTCCTCGAAGCGGCCTGCGGGCAGCCGACCGCGCAGCTCCTCGACCAGGATCTCGGAGGCCTCGCGGATCCGCCGGTGGCCCTGGCTGGTCTGGACGTAGGCCGCGTCGTCCTGGAAGAGCGTGGTGAACTCGCGCAGCTGGTCGGCGAGTCCGAGCTTGCGCAGGTAGCGCATGGTGCGCCGGTGGGTGGTCGGCACCCGCATCGCGCCGAGCTCCACCAGCGGGCCCTCGCGGCCCGGCACGAAGCGGTGGGTGCGGACCCGGCCGCCGACCTGGAGGTGCCCCTCCAGGATCTCGACGCTGTGGCCGAGCCGCTCCAGTTCGTAGGCCGCCACCAGGCCGGCCACCCCCGCGCCGATGACGGTGACGCGCTTGCGCGGCTGCCACGGTCCGGGCGGCCTCACCTGTTGGGCCGGAGAGTCAGGCGACATGCTCTTCCCCCTACCTTGAGCGGACCGCCCCAGTGTCGGGACTGCCGGGGCGCGGCCACATCCCCGAGACTGACGGCGGGTTGACGGCATCCGAGGGACGGGCGGGCGGTCCTGGGGCGCCGGTCGGGTCGCCACCCCACACGAACGGATGGTTTTTGGCGGCCCGCCCCGAACCACCCCGCCCGGACGGCCATGCTGGAGGCCGTCGAAGGGAGTTCGCGATGGAACGCACGGCGGCCGACGCTCACGTTCCCGGTGCCCCGGTTCCCGAGGGCGGGCCGGGCGGATCGGGCCTCATGCCCGGCCCGTTGGAGCGCGCGGTCTACGGCCTGTTCGTCAGCAGCTCGCTGGATCTGGCGGCCCGGCACGGCGTGTTCGCCCGGCTCGCCGAGCACGGCCCGAGCGGTACCGCCGAACTGGCCTGCGCCCTCGGCCTGGACGAGGACACGCTGGGCCGACTGCTCACCGTGCTGCGCGCCTTCGGCGTGCTGACCGCGGACCCGCGGGGCCGCTACAGCGTGCCCGCCGCCTCGCTCCCCTTCCTCGATCCGCGCGAGTCCCGCTACCTGGGCGGCTTCCTGCGCCACCTGATGGAGAGCACCACCGAGCGGCTGCGCCGGCTGGACGCCTGCCTGACGCTCGGCAAGGCCGGCGCCGAGGCCGCGCTCGCCGAGCCGCTGGACGAGCCGTTCGCCGACCTCTACCGGGACGCCGAGTCCACCGACCGGTTCCTGGACGCGATGTGGCAGCTCAGCTTCGACGTCTCGGCCGAGCTGGTGGAGCTCGCCCAGCTGGAGGGCGCCCGCCACCTGGTCGACGTCGGCGGCGCGGGCGGCCCGTTCGCGGTCGCCGCGCTGCTGCGCCACCCGGGGCTGCGGGCCACCGTCTTCGACCTGCCGCAGGTGGGGCCCAAGCTCGCCGAGACCGGCGCGGCCTACCGGCTCGGCGAGCGACTGTCCTTCAGCGCGGGCGACTTCCACCGCGCCGAGCTGCCGGCGGGCGACTGCCTGGCATTCGGCTACATCCTCTCGGACTGGGCCGACGACACCTGTCTCGACCTGCTGCGCAAGGCCTACCGGGCCTGCGCGCCCGGCGGCGTGGTGCTGGTGATGGACCGCCTCTTCGACGAGAGCGGCTACCTGCCGCCGGCCACCGCCGCGATGAACCTGGCCATGCACGTGGAGACCCAGGGGCGGCACCGCACCGGGGCGCACTACCTCGAACTGCTCCGGGCGGCCGGCTTCACCGGGTGCGAAGTGCGCCACACCAGCCGGGAGAAACACCTGGTGCTGGGCCGGCGGGCGGCCGGACCCGGCGGAGCGGAGCGGTGAGCGATGGACTGCCAGAACTTCGGCCCGGGTCTCGCACCGGACCGCCCCGGCCGGGTGGCGGAGATCGTCCGGCTCCAGCAGGCCCGCGGCCGCGCGGCGCTGACCGCGACCGAGCGGGCGCTGCTGGCCGACTGGTACGAGCAGACGGGCCCGGCAGGCCCGGCGGGCTCAGCAGGTTCGGTGGGCTCAGCGGGCTCGGCAGGCTCAGCGGGCTCCGCAGGCGGGGAACGCGGCCCGGCGGGCGAGGAGGAGGAGCGCACCGTGATCGCGCTGCTCACCCGCCCGTTCAGCCGCGAGGAGATCCCCGAGTACTACCGGTACACCAGCCTGCACGTCTACGACTGGTTCCTGCGCCCCTACCAGGCCGATCCGCTGCCGGCCGGCATCACCGCGCTGCGGGCCACCCTGCTCGACCTCGCCGCCAAGGAGGCCGAACCGCCACCGGAGCTGCCCGCCTTCGGGACGGCCGAGTCGACCGAGCGGCGATCACGACTGGCCGCGCTGATCAGCGAGTTGGACGAGCTGCTGGCGCAGACCGTGGCACGGAGCGAGGCGCCCTGGCCCGGCTCGCCGACTCCCGGGCTGCGGCGCCGGCTGAGCGTGCTGACCGGCTGCACCGGGTTCCCGCAGTCGCCGGAGCACCACGAGCACCTCTTCCTGCGCTCGGTCCACGCCTGCGAGGTGGTCTTCTACCTGGCCAGGTGGACGGCCTGCCAGGCGATAGCCGCGGTGCTCGCGGACGATCTCGACCGGGCGATACTGCGCACCCGGCAGACGGCGTCCTGCGCCGAGCTGCTGAACGGCATCCTGCACGTGCTGCGCACGCTCTCCCCCGAGCAGTTCATGACCTTCCGCGCGGCCACCGGCGCGGCCAGCGCCGTACAGTCGCTCAACTACCACCTGGTGGAGCTCGCGGTGTACGGGTACGACCCGCGCAAGGCGGAGGTCTTCCTTGGCATCGCCCACCTGCACGAGCTCAACAGCCGCCCCTACCGCGATCTGTGGCCGCTGCGCTCGGCCGTGCGCGCCACCGACGCGCCGGAGCTGACGGCCGCCTTCGAGGCGGTCGAGCGCGCCCTGCTGACCTGGCGGGGCCGCCACTACGGCTTCGGCGCCCGCTACCTGCCCCGCCAGTTGAAGGGCTCCGGCGGCACCGAGGGCGCCGGCTACCTCAAGCGGATCGTCGACAAGGACCCCTGCCGGCCCGGACCGGTCGGCGGCCCGCCGCCCGAGGCGATGTTCCGCTTCGCGCTCCGCTGAACCACCCCGCCCCCGGCGCGCCTGACTGACTCCTATCCTCCCACCCCCTCAAGCTATATGACACATCGTCACCTACCTCAGGAGTATGGACAGATGACCACCGCACCGATCATCTCCGCCGCCCAGGCCCGCAAGATCCTGGACGCCGCCCTGACCGAGGCGGCCGCCCTCAAGGTCGCCGTCGCGGTCGTCGTGGTGGATGCCGGCGGCAACCAGCAGACCCTGGCCCGGATGGACAGCGCGACCTTCTGGGCCACCACCGTGGCCACCCACAAGGCGGTCACCGCCGCCGGACTCGGCGTCCCCACCGCCGACTTCGGCAAGGTCGCCGGTGGCGACCCGGTCCTGCTCGCCACCATGGCAGCCCAGCCCGGCTTCGCCCTCCTCCCCGGCGGCATCCCGATCTTCGTCAACGGCGCGATCGCCGGCGCCATCGGCGTCGCGGGCGGCACCCGCGGCGAAGACCAGCCCATCGCCGAAGCCGGCGCCGCAGCCGCGGCCAGCTGACCGCCCACACCGTCCCCCGGCCCCCGCTCCGGCCCGCGCCGCAGCGGGGGCGCTGCGCTGCCCCGGCCGGCGGGTCGGCCGGCTCGATGCACCGTCATCGCCCCCCGGTCGCCGGGGGAACGGTCACTGGTTGCCCGAGTAGTTCTGCGGGCCCGCCGCATCGACTGCGGCGTACGCTGCGGCGTCCGTCCATGGCGCAGCGCTCTTGTCGGTGCCCAGGCTGATGTAGATGGCCAGCGAGTGGATCAGATAGCGGTGATGGTTGGTGACATAGCCGGACTGGGTGGCCTGGTCGGTGTTCTCACGATCGTTGCAGATCTGGGAGCCCGCTCCGGTATCCGGACACCAGAGGCCCCAGTCACCGTCGTACGCGTGAGAGAGGGAGTTGTGGCTTGCCGTGGCGGTCTGGGTATCCGCCATCGGCTCCACTTCGACGTCCACCATGATGTGTGACTGTGAGTCGGTGTAGGTCCCGACGATCTGGTTGACGCAGCTGCCATTGCGCAGCACGGTCTGTACGGCTTGGCTCTCGTGGCTGGTCAGGCAGCTCTGGGACGATCCGCTGTTCCTGGTGTAGACCACGCCTTTCGAGTCCGTGAACGAGTCGGGCAGCAGCGCCTCGCTGGTCAGCGGGGTCTGATCGATCCGGGAGCTGTCGAGCGAAGCCGGATCGAAGGACGGGGTGGTGGGGGCCAACGTGGGCGGAGCGTAGGTCGGCGCGACGTACGTCGGCGGGGCGTACGTCGGCGGGGCATAGGTCGGCGCGACGTACGTCGGCGGGGCGTACGTCGGCGGGGCGTACGTCGGCGGGGCATAGGTCGGCGGGGCGTACGAGGTGGGCGGTGCGGTCGGCGTGGGGCCCGGGGCGGCGTTGGCCTGACTCCTGGGCGCCGTGCAGAGCCGCACCTCCTGGCCGGCGGGGCCGACGAGGATGGTGCTGTCGGTCGAGCCGTCCCACCCGGCGAGGCCGGCGCAGGCGTTGGTCTGCCCGGTGGCGGCGGAGAGCTGCTGGAGCACCTTCCGGTCGGCGGCTGCGGAGAAGCAGGGAACCTCCGCCCAGCCGTGCTGGGGATCCTGGTGCAGGCAGTCGCCCTGATGCGCGGAGGCAGCGTCGCCGGACAGGCCCATCGTGTCGGTCACGAAGGCGGCGAAGCCCTGATTCCCGTGGTAGAGCCAGGCAAGGATGCCCACGATGACGGCCAGGCTGAGCAGGAGGCCGGCCCGGGCCTCGGAACGAGGAGCGGGCCGCGCCGGCCGCGCCGGTCTCTGGGGAGGCGGCACCCTCGTGCGTCCGTCCCCCTTGAGCCCCTCCCCCTTGAGGCCCTCGCCCCTGAACCCCTCCCCCGGGAAGACCTTGGTGGGAGGGGACGGCGGCAGGACCACGGTGGTCGGCTCGTTGAGCAGGACGCGCGCCTTGGCGATGGTCGGCCGATCAGCGGGGTTCTTCGCGATCAGCTGGGTGATCAGCGGTGCCATCCACTCGGCGCGCCGTGGCGGTGGAGCCTCCTCGCTGAGCACCGCATGGAGTGAACCGAGAAGGGTCTCGCGCCGGAACGGCGAGATTCCCTCCAGTGCGTGATAGAGCGTCACCCCGAGCGAAAAGAGGTCGCCCGCGGTGCCGCCCTCCTCGCCGCGGGCTCGTTCGGGGGCCAGATATTCAGCCGAGCCGATGATCATGCCGGTTGTGGTCAAGCCACTGTCGGGCTGGAAGTGCGCGATCCCGAAATCGGTGAGCAGAACGGCCCCGTCGTCGGCGAACATGACGTTGGCGGGCTTGATGTCCCGGTGCACGATCCGCTTGCCGTGCGCGGCTTCGAGCGCATCGAGCAGTGCGGTGGCGATCCGCTTGACGGTGGCCACCGGCAGCGGGCCGTCGGCCAGCACCTCATGGAGCGAGCGGCCGTCGATGAACTGCATGACGATCCACGGGACTTCGTGCTCGATCAGGAAGTCGTAGACAGTGACGATGTTCGGGTGGTCGCGCAACTTCTGGGCGTTGCGCGCTTCGCGCTGGGCCCGTTCGAGGTGGCGCTCGTACTCAGCCTCACTGGAAGCGAACGGGAGCCGGATCTCCTTCATGGCCACGGACGCGTCGCCGAGTCTCAGGTCATGGGCCAGCCAGACCCGCCCGGCTCCGCCGGCCCCCAGCACCTTGACCAGCCGGTAGCGTTCGGCGATGACGGCCCCAGGTTCCGCGTCCAGCCTCATGCAACACCCCCCGATGTCTCACGAGTCGCCACGCCGGAGTCGGGCCAGCGAGTGCGAACGGGGTACTTCTACCGCGATGTTGGCCACGGGTCAACCAACCGTATCCGGTCGCGGGTGACCTGACGGCCCGGGAGCGGCGCACAGGAGGATCAGTGAACGACGCCCCACCCTTGGAGGGCATCGAGCACGCGCACCGCGTAGAGCACGCCCATCCGCTCAGCCGCCTCTTCTCGGGTCAGCCACGCGACAGCCGTCGACTCCAGCGAGAACGGTCCAACATCGTCCTCCACCAGCGCCGCTCCCCCGCTACGCTGCCCTCATGGCGATCAAGGCTGTCGTGTTCGACGTAGGGGAGACCCTGACCAGCGACACCCGGTACTGGGCGGACTGGGCCAGCTGGCTGGGCATCCCGCCACACACCATGTCCGCGCTGGTCGGTGGCGTCCTCGCGCGGGGCCTCGACAACGCCGAGGCGATCCGGATCCTCAAGCCTGGCTGCGACGTGCCAACGGAGTGGGAGGCCCGGCGGGCCGCAGGCCACGACGAGCACCTCGACGAGACGGACCTGTACCCCGACGTTCGCCCCGCCCTCCAGCAACTGAAGGAGAGCGGGCTGTGGGTCGGTGTCGCCGGCAACCAGAACCAGCAGGCCGGCCAGTCGCTCCGCAGGCTGATGCTGCCCGTCGACGGCATCGCGACCTCAGCCGAATGGGGCGTCGCGAAGCCCAGCAGCGCCTTCTTCGAGCGCATCATCGACTGGGTGCCCGCAAAGCCAGGGGAGATCGTCTACGTCGGCGATCACCCGGCCAATGACATCACCCCGGCTCGCGCGGCCGGCCTTCGCGCAGCACACCTTCGTCGCGGCCCAATCGGTCTCACCATCACCGCCGCTGATGCCGACTGGACGGTCGACTCCCTCACTGAACTGGCTGCCTTGCTGGCCCGAGTATGAATAATCGCCCCAGCACTGCGTGATGGGACAGTTCTGGTGCCCGGGCCGTGAGACCTGGGTACCGTTCCGAGTGGTCGCACGGAACGGAGACCGATATGCCCAGTACTGTCCTTCTCGGGTACCGGATCGCTTCAGCTCGCGCGATGACAGGCCTGACTCGCAGCCAAGTGAGCCAAGTGTCAGGCGTTTCGGTCAGCATGCTGCGGAAGATCGAGGGCGGCGAGCGCGCCCCCAGCGACGCGCTGCTCGACGCGCTCGCCGAGGCCCTGGGGACAACGGCCGATGAGCTTCTGGGAGGACCCGGCCGGACGGACAGTCGCGTCCACCGGATGATCCCCGACCTCCGGGGCACACTCGCATCCTACGACTCGCCGGACGACGGCCCGGTACGGCCGATCGAACAACTGGCGATCACGGTGGATGAGATGACCGAGCACCGCGTCAACTCCCGCTATGGGCAGCTGATCGAGCTGGCCCCTGCGCTACTCGGAGAGCTCTTCCGTGCCATCGACCAGGCTGCTGGCGTTGAGCGGCGGCGGGCGGCCCGGCTGGCCGTCCTTGCGCTTCGCTCAGCCGACGCTGTCGCATACAAGTACGGGTACGTGGACCTCTCCGCACGGCTCATCGAGCTCATGCGGTGGGCAGCCGGAATCACCGAGGACGCCGTCCTTGATGCGGTCGCAGCCTATGTGCGCACCGAGGTCTTCTTCGCCTCCAATCGCCTCAGTGCGGGTCTTAAGGCACTCCAGGGGGCTGTCGATCGGGTCTCCACACCGGGGACGGTCGCGCTCTCGGCTGCTGCTGCGGCGCTGCACATGCGGGCAGCTGTCGTGGCCGGCCGGATGCGGGACGCCGGGCAAGCCCGAGAGCATCTGGCCAGCGCCGAACTTCTCGCGCGGCAGCTCCCGGAGCAACTGTACGACGGGACCGCGATCGGTCCGGACTCACTGCAGATCCACCGCCTGTCCGTCGCGGTCGAACTCAATGATTCTGCAGACCTCAGCCATGCCGTCTCCGAGGCGAGTCGCTGGGCACCCCCGCGCGATCTACCGGCTGAGCGTCGAAGTCACTACTACATCGACCTCGGTCGGGCGCAGGTGCAACTTGGCCAGCGTGAGCACGCCCTTGAGTCGCTGCAGGTCGCCCGCCGGATTGCGCCTCAGCACGTCCGAGAGCACGGGCAGGTCCGCTCGGAACTGGCCACCCTGCTCCGACTTTCCCGGGGGCGGAACGAGGAGCTGCGGGCGTTCTGTCAGTGGGCACACGCGGCCTGACGATGTGCCACCGATTGTGGCACTTGGCCCCTTGACGGCGGTCGATGATCCCCACGTGACCACAGCAGCAGCAGCTCCAGTCGAAGCCATCATCCCCGTGCGCCTGCACGGCCAAGCGTGCATCACCTGCGGCCGCACAGAGGGCCCTCTCGCCTTCGTCGGCTACGTCCACACGCAGTCCGGCAAGGCACGACTGGGATGGCCGGTCGTGGCGTGCCCTGAGCACCTTCGCGAAGCCGAGGTGGCCCAGTGATGCCCCTGAGGCCCAGTCCCCCGATCGACGCCTGCCACACCGACCTCTACGTCAGCGCCGCCACCTTCCTCACCGAGTACGGCCTCCACCCCGACCCCGCCGCCTACCTCACGCACGGGTACGTGGACCTGTGCCTGTCCGCCTGGCCGACCGCGTCCGCTGCCGAACTCGACCTCGCCACCCGGTGGGCGCTGTGGACGTGGATCGTCGACGACGTCTTCGACGCAGAGCTGCTGAGCGAATCGCGGCAGGTGGTGGGCGAGTTCGCCCTCTCCCTCCTCCTGGTCGCCGGTGGCAGCACTCGCCCCGGGCACGGCGACCACCCCGCCGTCCACGCGCTCGCCGGCCTCGCCGCCGACACTCGCGCGACGATGCCCGCCCACTGGTGGCAGCGCTACCTGGCCCACCTGGAGAGCTGGGTCCACGCCGCCTCCGCCAAGCTGCTCGACTTCGTCCAGCCCCAGCGCACGCCCACCCTCCGCCAGTATCTGACGATCCGTCCAGTCGACGGTGGCATGCTCCTCGCCGCTATGTGGTGCGAACTGGCCGAACGGTGCGTCACACCCGACTGGAACGACGCCCTCGTGCAGTCCCTCCTGCGCAGCTTCTCCACCGTCGGATGCCTGATCAACGACCTCGCCGCCGGCAACGCCGACTCCTTCACCGCCGCGGGCGCCCTGTGCGCCAGCCAGAGACTGCCACCAGCCCAGGCGCAGAAGCAGGTGCGGGACGTACTGGACGCCGAAGAGCGCCGCTTCTGGTGGCTCTACATGGCCGTCCGCGACGACGAACTCCACACCACCACCCACCACTTCGCCCGAGCGCTCGACCACTTCCGTCACGCCCTCGCCAACTGGACCCGAGTCAGCTCGCGCTACACGACCGCCCCCGCCCCGGTGGGCGAACCGACCGACGCATCAGCTGAAATGAATGGCAAGTTCTTGTAGCCTCACATCCGTTGACGCCATCTCCGTGGCACTGCGATGCTCTGGGCAGCACATATGAACGTCTGAGCAGCACCCCCTCACCCGATCACCACGGAAAGGGCTCAACTCTCATGCGCCGTACCGCTGCTGTCATGATGACAACGCTGCTGGCCTCCGCCGCGGCCCTCACCCTCCCCGCCGCTGCCCAGGCGGCGGCCCCGACGAGCACCAAGGCGGCGCCGGCCACTGCCCAGGACGGCGGGTGCAGCGCCTTCAACAACGGTGGCGGCTCGGCCATCGGGATCTGTACGGGCATCAACCCCCTGCAGTCCTGGCACGTGCAGGCGACGTGCACGTGGTACGTCAACGGCACGGGCCCGTACGTGATGATCGCCCAGGGCGCCACGATCGTCGGCACCGGCCAGAGCATCGCGTTCTGCGGCATCGACAAGACGATCTCGTTCCCGCAGGTCGTCTTCACCGGCGTGGTGACCCCGCCGCCCCCGCCGGTGGCCGGGCCGCAGGGCCAGATCACCGGGTATGTCGGCAAGTGCATCGACGACGCGGGCGCGAAGACCAACAACGGCAACCCGATCCAGATCTACGACTGCAACGGCAGCAACGCCCAGCACTGGACGGTCGGGGTCGACGGGACACTGCGCGTGCTCGGCAAGTGCATGGACGTGACGGGCGGCGGCACCGCCAACCACACCATGGTGCAGCTCTACGACTGCAACGGCACCGGCTCGCAGCAGTGGAAGCCGCAGCCCAACGGCTCGCTGCTCAACCCGCAGTCCGGCCGCTGCCTGGACGACCTGGGCTTCGGCACCAACAACGGCAACCAGCTCGGCATCTGGGACTGCAACGGCGCGGCCAACCAGAACTGGGCGCTGCCCCACTGAGCCACCCCGCACGGCCTGACGGCCCCGGCCGTCAGGCCTCCAGCGCCCCCAGGGGCATGAACTTCGCCGCCTGCTCCTCCGCCAGGAAGTCCAGCAGCAGCTGGTTCACCAGTGCCGGCTTCTCCAGCGGCGCCACATGCGAAGTGCCCGGGACCACCGCGAGCTGGGCGTCCGGCAGTGCGGTGGCGACCGCAGCGCTGTGCTCCACCCGCACGCCGTCGTCGTCGCCCTGCATCACCAGCACCGGCATCGACAGCTGCGCCAGCCGCTCGAAGCCGAAGTCCGGCTCCTCGCGCCACATCTGCAGCCACTTCTCGAAGACGACCGGGAAGTGCTCGGGCCCGTCCGGCGAGAGCGGCTCGTACTGCGGGCGGAGCATCGAGTCGAGCAGCACGGTCCCGGCCGCGCTCAGCAGCGCCTGATCGGCCTCCGTTCCGCCGTCACGCCGGACCCCCGAGCTGATCAGGACCAGCTTGCGGACCAGGTCGGGCCGCCGCAGCGCGAGCCAGAGCGCGACCTGGCCGCCGGCGCTCCAGCCGACCAGGTGCACCGGCCCGGTCCCCAGCTCGTCCAGGAAGGCCGCGGTGTCCTCGGCCATCAGCTCGCTGGTCACCGGGCCGGGCAGGTCGTGGGTCCGCCCGTGTCCGCGGCGCTCCGGCGCGTAGACCCGGTAGCGCTCGGCCAGCGCGGACACTTGGGCCCACCAGCTGTCGGCGGTGACGCCCCCGCCGTGCAGCAGCACCACCGGCTCGCCCTCCCCCTGCACCTCGTAGTAGGTCCGCAGGCCACCGGTCGTCAGGTACTCACCCATGATCTCTCCCCCTCAGGCGACTTGAGCATTGCTCAGGAGCATCATAGGCACACCGCTTGAGCTAAGCTCAAGTAGATCGACCGGTCGACAGGAGAGGAATCGGGCCAAGGCTCATGGCGCTGCACCGCGAGGACGTCATCGAGGCCGCGCTCGATCTGCTGGACGAGGTCGGGCTCGACAAGCTCACCACCCGGGCGCTGACCACCCGGCTCGGCGTGGCGCCCGGTGCGCTCTACTGGCACGTGAAGAGCAAGGCGGAGCTGCTGTCCGCGATCGCGGACCGGATCATGCGCGAGGCCTACGGAACCCCGGGCAACGCAACGGACGACGCCCCGGGCGACTGGGTCGAGCAGACCACCGCCTTCGCGCACCGCACCCGCCGCGCGATGCTGGCCCGCCGCGACGGCGCCCGGGTGGTGGCCGGCCACCTCCCGCTGACGGCCGCCGCACTGGACGCCAGCGAGGCGGGCCTGGCCCTGCTGCGCGCCACCGGCCTGCCGCTCGCACAGGCGGCGTACTTCGGCCACACCGTCGCCAGCTACGTCACCGGCTTCGCCCTCCAGGAGCAGGCCGCGCCCACCCCGGCGCCCGACCTGCCGGCGATCGAGCCGGAGCGCTATCCGCACATGGCGGCCTGGGCCGCCGAGAAGCCGGCCGAGAAGGACGCGGCGTTCACCGCCGGCCTCGCACTGATCATCGGCGGCCTGCGGGCCGAACTCGCCGCGGACGCCTGAACCGCAGGCGCCCGAATCGCAGGCGCCCGAACCGCGAGCATCCGAACCGCGGACGCCCGAACCGCGAGCGCACCCGCCGCCGGCGCGCCCGAGCCGAACGATCAGGCGGAGAGCAGCGCCTGCCCCACCGGCTCCACGATCGCGCAGTGCGTGGCGACCTCGTCCAGTCGCAGCCCCAGCGCCGCGGCCAGCGCGACCACCGTGAAGAACGCCGGGGTCGGCGCCCGGCCGGTCTCGATCTTGCGCAGCGTCTCGGCCGACAGCCCGGCCTGCGCCGCGACCTCGACCATGCTGCGGTCGCCGCGGGCCCGACGCAGCAGAGCGCCGAGCCGTTCGCCGCGTTCGCGTTCCTGCGGAGTGAGAGGAGTACGCACCATGGCCGTTATTCTAATGCCGTGATACAAATACCGGTATAAGAATTGGCAGGGCCGGTGCCGCGACATGTCCGCACCTGGCCCGACCTGGCCCGATGGAGGCGACCGGAGATGGTGGAGATCAAGTCGGATGCGTCGCTGGACGCGATGCGCGCGGCCGGCCGAGTCGTGGGCGAGGCCCTCGCGGCCGTGCGCCGAGCGGCGGACGTGCGAGTCTCGCTCAGGGAGCTGGACGAGGTGGCGCGCGAGGTCCTGCGCGAGGCGGGCGCCGACTCGCCGTTCCTGAACTACCGCCCGAGCTTCGCCGACACCCCGTTCCCGGCGGTGATCTGCGCCTCCGTCAACGACGCGATCGTGCACGGCATCCCGACGGACTACCGGCTGCGGGACGGCGACCTGGTGAGCATCGACTGCGGCGCCCTGCTCGGCGGCTGGGCGGGCGACGCGGCCGTCAGTTTCACCGTCGGCACCCCGCGCCCGGCCGACCTGGCCCTGATCGAGACCACCGAGCGCGCGCTGGCCGCGGGCATCGCCGCCGCGGTGGTCGGCGCCCGGCTCGGCGACATCTCGCACGCGATCGGCAGCGTCGGCCGGGCCGCCGGCTACGGGATCCCGGCCGACTTCGGCGGCCACGGCATCGGCCGCCGCATGCACGAGGACCCGCACCTGCCCAACGACGGCCGCCCCGGACGCGGCATGCGGCTGCAGCACGGCATGGTGCTGGCGATCGAGCCGATGTTCCTGGCCGGGGGCCGCGGCGACTACGACACCGCCCCGGACGGCTGGACCCTGGTCACCACCGACGGCAGCCGCGCCGCCCACGCCGAGCACACGGTCGCGATCACCGACGAGGGCCCGCGCATCCTGACCCTGCCGTGACGGGCCGGGCGGCCGGGCGGCGACCGGCCGGGCGACACGCCGCCCGGACCCCCGATCTCTTGACATCAAGATAAATCAGGGAGCAAGCTCTCCCTGTAGATATCTTGATGTCGAGATACTTGGGAGCCCGCCATGTCCGCTGCCGACGCCACGCCCGCCAACGCCCCCGCCAACCCCTCGGCCAACGCCCCCGCCTGGGACCCCCAGCAGTACCTCCGGTTCGCCGACGAGCGCACCCGCCCGCTGCGCGAGCTGCTCGGCCGGGTACCGGAGCTGCCCGCCGACCCGGTCGTGCTCGACATCGGCTGCGGACCGGGCAACTCGACGGCGGGCATCCGCCACCGGTGGCCGGCCGCGAAGATCACCGGCATCGACAACTCCGCCGAGATGCTCGCCACCGCCCGCTCCGCGCAGGGCGAGCCGAGCGCCGACTACCTGCTCGCCGACGCCGGGACCTACGACCCCGCACCGGCGGCGCCCGACCTGATCGTCTCCAACGCCACGCTGCAGTGGGTCGACGGCCACCTCGGCCTGCTGCCCCGCTGGGCCGCCGCGCTCAAGCCGGGCGGCGTGCTCGCCTTCCAGGTCCCGGGCAACTTCGAGGCGCCCAGCCACGTGCTGCTGGGCGAGCTGCGCAGCAGTGCGCGCTGGCGCGACCGGCTCGGCACCGAGGCCGTCCGCGCCGGGGTGCACGAGCCCGGCGCCTATCTGGAGGCGCTGCTCGCCGCGGGCTGCACGCCCGATGTCTGGGAGACCACCTACAGCACCCTGCTGACCGGACCCGACCCCGTCCTCGAATGGACCAAGGGCACCGCGCTGCGCCCGGTCCTGGCCCGGCTCACCGATCCGGCCGAGCGCGCCGCCTTCCTGGCCGAGTACGCCGCCCTGCTGCGCGAGGCCTACCCGGCCGGACCGCACGGCACGGTCTTCCCGTTCCGCCGGATCTTCGCGGTGGGCGTGCGCACCGCCTGATCAGCCCCGCCCCTCCCGGCCCTGGCCCTGGCCCTGGCCCGGACCGTCGCCCTCGCCGGACGCCTCGCCGGGCACCTCGCCCGCGCGCTCCGGCTCGGTGAGCCCGCTGCGCTCCGCGAGCACTCCGCCCTGGAACCGGCTCTCCGCGCCCAGGGTGAGCAGCACGTCGGCGATGTGCCGCCGGCAGGTGCGCAGCGACATGCCGAGCCGGCGCGCGATCACCTCGTCCTTGACCCCCTCGGCGAGCATCCCCACCAGCGCGCGCCGCAGGCTGTCGCCGACCTCGCGGTAGGCGGCCTCGCTGGCGCCGTGGAACGGCGTGGCGGTGGCCCAGAGCTGGTCGAAGACCCGGCACAGGTAGCCGACGATGTCCGGGTCGCGGACCAGCACCGCCCCCTCTCCCGAGCCGCCCTCGGCGCGGGCCGGCAGGAAGGCCACCGAACGGTCGAAGACCACCGCCCGGTCGGGCAGCTCGGGCGCGGTGCGGTACTGGGCGCCGGAGGCGGTCAGGGTCTCCACGTAGCTCTGGGTAGCGAGGTTGGCGCGGGCCGAGTGCTGGTAGAGGGTCCGCATCCGCACGCCCCGCCCCAGCATCGCCAGGTCACGGCTGACCGCCTCCGCCAGCCGGCCGGGCTGCCGGCCGCCGCCGGGCTGGATGGTGAACACCTCCTCGCGGCACCGGGCGGACTCCTCGGTGAGCATCGCGGAGACGGTGCGCAGGTCCGGCAGCCGGTCGGTGCCGACCTGCCGGCCGCGCTCGCGCAGCGAGGAGCGGTAGCGCGGCATCAGCGCGTGCAGCTCGTCGCGGATGGCCTGCGCGTGCGAGCTGGCCTCGGCGATCCGCGCCTCCAGCGGGCCGAGCGCCTCGGCGGCGGCGGCCTCGGGGCTGGTGGGGATGAGCAGCTCGGGGCGGCCCGGCGCCGGGCGGAGCAGGCGCAGCGCGAGCAGCGTGTGCCGGGCGTGGCGGACCTGCTCGGGGGTCAGGCCGGCCGGCCACGCCGCCGTCCCGCCGTCGCCGGAGGCACCGCCCGGCACACCACCGGCCGCACTGCCCGACGCGCCCGCGCCCTCGTCCGCACCCTCGCCCACGGCCTCGCCCGCACCCTCGCCCGCGGTCCCGGAACGGCCCCCGGCGGAGCTCCCGGGCGAGCCCCCAGCGAGGCCCTCGTCGAGGCCCCCGTGGGTGAGTACGTGATCGAACAGCGCGAGGGCCGTCATGTCGAGCTCCGGCAGCTGCTCGAACTCTGTACCGTTTTGCACGATTCACCCCTGTTTGCGACCCCCGAAACTCTCTGCCATGCACGCTATTGCCATCCTGCCCAGCTGGAAAAGCGCACCCCCGGCAGGGTGGACTGGTCTCCCGGGTCCGGGCAACGCTCCCACCACCCGGCATCCAACGCTCGACCGGCCAGTTGCGCCGCCGACGCGACCTTGACGACTCCGACTCACAGGAGCTGGCCCGTGGCCTCGATCCTCCGCCGCTGCGGCACCTCGGTGCTGCTCGCCGCCGCCGTTCTGATCCCCGTCGGCGCCGCTGCCCACCTCGGTCTGCCCGCCAAGGCGACGACCAACCACGGCCGGACCGTCGCCCTCCCCGACACCAGCTGGGGCGACGAGTACAAGCCGAAGCCCGTCCTGAACTGACCGGTTCCCCGACCGGCCCGTCCGCGCACCACTCTCAAGGAGTATCCCGGTGACCCTCGTCCCCTCGCCGAGCGCCGCCCTCAGGCTGTCCCGTCCCGTCCCGCGCCCCTGGGCGGACGACAACGGCTGGCTGATCGACCCGGCAGCCTGAGCAGCAGTCTGCCGGACACCTCCCGGGCCCGACCGGCCCGGCGGTGGCCTTCGTACAGCACCGAGCACACACAGCACGCGCAGCACACAGAGCACAGAGCACAGAGCACAGAGCACAGAGCACATGAAGGTACCCCTGCCCGGCGTCCGGGCAGGGGTACCTTCATGTGGTCACCGGCGGACGAGCCGTCAGATGGTGGCCGTGTCGATCACGAAGCGGTAGCGCACGTCGCTCTTCAGCACGCGCTCGTAGGCCTCGTTGATCTGCGCCGCCCCGATCACCTCGATCTCCGAGCCGATGCCGTGCTGCGCGCAGAAGTCCAGCATCTCCTGGGTCTCGCGGATGCCGCCGATCATCGAGCCGGAGAGCGACTTGCGCCCGGGGATCAGCGCGAACGGCGCCACCTCCATCGGGTGCTCGGGGCCGCCGATCTGCACCAGGGTGCCGCCGGTGCGCAGCAGGCTCAGGTAGGCGTTGAGGTCGAGGTTGGCGGAGACGGTGTTGAGGATCAGGTCGAAGCTGCCCGCCAGCTGCTCGAAGGTGGCCGGGTCGCTGGTCGCGTAGTAGTGGTCCGCGCCCAGCCGCAGGCCGTCCTCGCGCTTGCTCAGGGTCTGGCTGAGCACGGTGACCTCGGCGCCGAGCGCGTGGGCGATCTTGACGCCCATGTGCCCGAGGCCGCCCAGGCCGATGATGGCGAGCTTGGTGCCCGGTCCGGCGTTCCAGTGCGCGAGCGGCGAGTAGAGGGTGATGCCGGCGCACAGCAGCGGGGCGGCCTCGTCCAGCTCGATGCCCTCGGGGATCCGCAGCACGTAGTTCTCGTCCACCACGATGTGCGTCGAGTAGCCGCCGTAGGTGGGCTCGCCGTCGCGACCGCGGCTGTTGTAGGTGCTGAACTGCCCGCCGGAACCGGTGCAGTACTGCTCCTCACCGGCCTTGCAGTTCTCGCACTCGCGGCAGGAGTCGATGAAGCACCCGACGCCGACCCGGTCGCCCACCGCATACTTGCCGACCGCCGAACCGACCTCGGTCACCACACCGGCGATCTCGTGACCCGGCACCATCGGGTAGGTGCCCACGCCCCAGTCGGCGTTGACCTGGTGGATGTCGGAGTGGCAGATGCCGGCGAACTTGATCTCGATCAGGACATCGTGCTCACCCACCGCGCGGCGCGGGATGGTGGTCTTGGCGAGCGGGGCCTTCGGGGCGGGGGAGGCATAAGCAGCGACAGTGGTGTGGGTCATGACCAGAAGTCTGCCAAGCACCGAGGGGCCGAACCAGGCCGTCCTCCGCCTACGATCGCTGTGCGTACCACTGGCAGTATCACCCTCGTCCATACTTGACGTCATGGACCAGCGCACCGAACTGAGTGAGTTCCTCCGTTCCCGCCGGGCCCGGCTTCGCCCCGAGGACGTCGGGCTCGCCCACTACGGCGGCCGCCGCCGGGTACCCGGGCTGCGCCGGGAGGAGCTGGCCCAGCTGGCCGGGGTCAGCGCGGCGTACTACACCCGCCTCGAGCAGGGCCACGGCGAGAACGTGTCGACCGCCGTGCTGGACGCGATCTCCGGCGCGCTGAGACTGGGGCAGGCCGAGCGCGAGCACCTGGCCCGGCTCGTCCGCCCGGTGCGCCGGCGCGGCTACACCGCCACCAAACCGCAGGTGCTGCGGCCCGAGCTGCAGAACCTGATGGACACGATGGAGACCGTGCCCGCCTACGTGGTGGGCCGCTGGCTGGACGTGCTCGGCTGGAACCGGGCGGCGGCGGCGCTGTTCGGCGACTTCGGCGCGATGCCGGCCGAGCAGCGCAACCTGGCCTGGCAGACCTTCCGCAACCCGGCCCTGCAGGAGGTCTACGCCGACTGGCCGGGCAAGGCCGCCGACATCGTCGCCTCGCTGCGGCTGAGCGCCGGGCGCTACCCGAACGACCCGCGCCTCGGTGCGCTCTACGACGAACTCTGCGAGTCCAGCGAGGACTTCCGGCGGCTGTGGGACACCCACAACGTGTCGGAGAAGGGCCACTGCGCCAAGGAGCTGCGGCACCCGGTGGCCGGCCCGCTGACCCTGCAGCACGAGGCGTTCCGGCTGCCGGGCGACCCGGACCAGACGCTCTGCACCTATCACGCCGAGCCCGGTTCGCCCTCGGCCGAGGCGCTGCGCCTGCTCACCACCGGCACGCTCCAGTCCGCCTGACGCAGCGTCAGCTCCGGGCGTCAGGCCTCCGGGGCGACGGTCACCAGGACCTTCCCCACCACCGCGCCCTCGACCGCCGCGTGCGCGTCGGCCGTCTTCTCCAGCGGGAAGCGGTGCAGCGGCAGCCCGGCCGCCTCGCCGACCCGCAGCGCGCCGTCGGCCAGTGCGGCCGAGACCGCCGCCACGGCGTGCGCCTTCGCTTCGACGGGCATCGTGTAGACCAGCACGCCCTGCCAACGCAGGTTGGCGTCCATGATCTCGCGGACCGGGACGCGCACCTCGGCGCCGGGGTTCGCCGCGTAGCAGGCGATCACGGCGTCCGGCGCGGCCACCGCGTGGTCGAGCACGGCGTTCTGCTCGGCCGCGACCTCCACGATGACGTCCACCCCGCCGGGCGCCAGTGCGCGGATCGCGGTGGCGGCGTCCTCGGCCCGGTAGTCGACCACGTGGTGCGCACCCGCCGCGCGGGCCAGCGCGGCCTTGGCCGGGCTGCTCACGGTGGTCAGCACGGTGGCCCCGGCCCAGCGGGCCAGCTGGATCGCCGCATTGCCCACCGCGCCGGCCCCGCCCGCCACCAGCACGGTGCGGCCGTCCAGCGCGCCGGGCGCCAGCCGCTCGGGGCCCCGGTCGGCCACCGTCAGGGCGCGGTGCGCGGTGATCGCCGGGATGCCGAGCGCGGCACCCAGCTCGAAGGAGGCCGCCGCCGGGAGCGCCACGGCCTGCTGCTGCGGCACCACCGTGTACTCCTGCGCGGTGCCGTCGGCGCGCAGCCGGGCAGCCTCCCAGATCCAGACCCGCTCACCGATCCGGCCCTCCGCCACACCGGCCCCGATGGCGTCGATCACCCCCGCGCCGTCCTGGTTCGGCACCTGCGCGGTGATCCCGGGGGCCAGGCCCGCGGTGCGGCTCTTCCAGTCGGTCGGGTTGACCCCGGAGACGTGCACCCGGACCCGCACCTGCCCGGGGCCGGGCTCCGGCAACGGCCGCTCGACCAGGGCGAGGACCTCGGGGCCGCCGCCGGCGGTGTAGACGATCGCCTTCATCTTCTGTCAACTCCGGTGCTCGGGTGCGGGCATGGCTGAGGGCCCCGGGTCGGGGCGCTCCCCGCGTGCACGCTACCCGATCACCGCGGCGCGACACCGGCGGCGGGGCGGGGCGCCCGCACTGCCGGACCTGCCGGTCAGTACACCAGGTAGGCCGGGCGCCGGCCCTCGTCGTCGATCTCGCCGGCCGCCTGTGCCCGCAGCTTGTGCGACAGGTCGTCCAGCGCCCGCCAGGCGGCCACCTCCTCACCGATCCTGGCCAGTGGCCGGTCCACCGAACTGCGGACCGCCTCGCCGTGGCCCGCCAGCCCCGGGGCCCTGCTCCCGACCAGCCTGGCGTCACACCGCGTGTTCACGCCGTCTTCCTCGAAGCTCAGCTCGACATCCCAGTTGTTTCGCATGACGCGCCTCCTGCTCCCTACCAGCCTGAACCCGCCGCCCCGCCCCCGGCAAGCGGCCACCGACCATGATCGGCCGCCCCCGGCGGGCCCCCGCCCCGGCCGACGCGCCCAGCACCCGTCCCCCTTGTCCGCACCGGCCCGACTGCGGATGATCTGACGGTACGTCCGTTCCGGACGCCCCCCGAGGAGCCGCCATGCCGACCCTGCCCGAACCGCCCGAGCTGCCTGAGCCTCCCGAGCTGCCCGAGCCGCCCGAGCTGCCGGACATCCCGGACCTGCCCGACATCCCCGACCTGCCCGAAGCGCCGCAGCTGCCGGTGCCCGGCGAGCTGCCCGACATCCCCGACCTCCCGGAGCCGCCCGACCTCCCCGAACCGCCGAACCTGCCGGAGCCGCCGCAGCTGCCCGAGTAGGACCTGAGTCAGCGTCAACTTCCGTCCCAGGGAGGAGAGACGGCCGTCCTTCTCCATCCGGGGATCGATGCCACCGGCTCGGCGAAGCTGTGATGCTGGGCAGGCGCCGGGCCCCCGGCGCCCACCGAGAGGGAGCAGCATGCCGTACCGCTCGCCCACCCCCAAGCGCCGCCGCCGCGGCCTGCCGCTGGCCGCCGGGCTGCTCGCGGCCACCACCGTCCTCGCGTTCGCCCCGGCGGCCGGCGCCACCGTGCCGCCGACCGCCGCACTCTCGCTCGCACCGGTCCAGGGCCGGCCGGACACCCGGCCCGACACCGCCGCGCTCCAGCAGGAGCTGACCGCGATCCTCGCCCAGGGCGGCGCCACCAGCGCGATCGCCGAGATCCGCGAGAACGGCCAGGTCGCCTGGCGCGGCTCCGCCGGAGTCGCCCGGCTCGGCAGCAGCGCCCCCGCGCCGCTGGACGGGCGGTTCCGGGTCGGCAGCGTGACCAAGACCTTCCTGGCCACGGTGGTGCTCCAGCTCTCCGCCGAGGGCAGGGTGGGCCTGGACGACCCGATCGAGCGCTACCTGCCCGGCGTCGTCCCGAACGGCGGGGCGATCACCGTGCGCCAGGTGCTCAGCCACACCGCCGGGATCTACGACTACACCGACGACCCCCGGTTCGCCGAGGACACCGAGGCCGAGCAGGAGCAGCTGGCCACCACCGGCCGCTGGACGACCTACACCCCCGAGCAGCTGATCTCCGTCGCCACCAGCCACCCGCCGTACTTCGCCCCCGGGCAGGGCTGGCACTACTCCAACACCGACTACCAGCTGGTCGGCGAGCTGATCGACAAGGTCACCGGCCACTCCTGGCGCACCGAGGTCCAGCAGCGGATCCTGCGCCCGCTCGACCTGCGCCACACCTACCTGCCCGGCACCGCCACCCGGATCCCCGGCCCGCACGCCCACGGCTACCTCCCGCTGGCCACCGGCCCCGCCGACATCACCGACCTCAACCCCTCGGTGGCCGGCTCGGCCGGCGAGATGATCTCCACCACCGACGACCTGGCCCGCTTCAACGCCGCGCTGCTCGGCGGCCGGCTGCTGGCCCCGGCCCAGCTGGCCGAGATGACCAGCACCGTCCCGGCCGGCCAGGGCATGGACTACGGTCTCGGTCTGATGCGCGCCACGCTGCCCTGCGGCGAGGTCTGGGGCCACACCGGAGGGATCTACGGCTACCTCACCTACCTGGTCGGCGACCGCAGCGGCACCCGCCAGATCGCCCTCTCGGTGACCCCGGACGACCCGGCCCGGTTCACCGCGGTCGCCCAGGCCATCAACGCACTGGTCGGCCAGACCTTCTGCGCCGCTCCCACTGCCCCGGCACCGAGCCCCCGGGGCGGCGCCGGCCCGCAGCTGAGCCTCACCCGCTGACGAACCGCACAACGGCACCGACGCCTGGACCGGACACCACTGGGCCGGGGCCGGGCCCGGACACCCCTGGGCCGGGGCCGGGGCCGGGCACCCCCTAGGCTCGCCGCCATGACCGAACTCCTCACCCCGCGCCTGCGGTTGCGCTCCTGGCAGCCCTCCGATCTGACCCTGCTGACCGCCCTCAACGCCGATCCGGAGGTGATGCGCTTCATCGGCGACGGCTCGGTGTTCACCCCGGAGCAGAGCGAGCAGCAGTGGCTGCGCATCCAACGGCTCTGGGACGAGCGGGGGTTCGGGATCCACCCGGTGGAGCTGCGGGAGAGCGGGGAGTTCCTGGGCTGGGTCGGGCTGGCCGTCCCCGCGTTCCTGCCGGAGATCCTGCCCGCCGTGGAGATCGGCTGGCGCCTGGCCCGGCCGGCCTGGGGCCACGGCTACGCGACCGAGGCCGCGCAGGCCGTGCTCGCCCGTGCCTTCGACGAGCTGGGGCTGGAGCGGATCGTGAGCATCTGCCACGTGGACAACCACGCCTCGGCCAACGTGATGACCAAGCTCGGCCTGACCCTCGACCGCCGCACCACCGTGCCGAGCCACGGTGGTGCGGTGAAGGTGCTGGCGCTGACCGCCGAGGAGTACCGCTCAGGTCGAGGCCAGCGCCTCGGTGGGGGTCAGTCGTGAGGCGCGGATCGAGGGGTAGACGCCTGCCACCACGCCGACCAGGACCGCCCCGCCGATGCCGCCGAACAGCACCGGGAGCGGGATGACCAGCGGCCAGCCCTGGGAGGCGGTGTAGCCGAAGGTCGCCAGGGCGCCGATGGCGGTGCCGGCGATGCCACCGAGCCCCGACAGCGCCACCGACTCGGTGAGGAACTGGCCGCGGATCTGCCCCCGGTTGGCGCCCAGGGCCCGGCGCAGTCCGATCTCCTTGCGTCGCTCCAGCACCGAGATGACCATGGTGTTGGCGACGCCGATCCCCCCGACCAGCAGGGCCACGCCCGCGAGGCCGAGGAACAGGGCGGAGAAGGCGGTCTGGGTCTCCCGTTTCGCGGCCAGCGCGTCGGAGGGCCGGCTGACCTGCACCAGTCCCGGCTGCTGTGGATCGATGGTGGCGGGCATCACCGCGCGGACCGCTTCGATCTGCGACTCCTGGGACTGGACGTAGATCACCGTGGGGTTGCCGTCGAAGCCCAGCTGGGCCTTGGCCGCGTCCCAGCCGACCAGGACCGAGTGGTCGATGTCCGGCGCCAGCGGCACCGGGGCGAGGATCCCGATGACGGTGAACCAGCGGTTGCCGAGGTAGACCTGCGGGCCGGGCCCGCCGGGCGGCAGCGCGGTGATGCCGAGCCGGGTCGCAGCGGCGGCACCCAGCACCGTGGTGGGGAACTTCTCGGTGGCCGCGTCCAGGAAACGGCCCGTCCGGACCGTGCCGTTGACCGCCTGCAGCAGGTTCAGCCTGCTGGCCAGGACGGCGAGGCCGGTGTCGTGGTCGGGGTCGATCCGGTCGGAGCGGGCGACGGTGGTCTGGGTGTTGGCGACCGCGCTGGCGATGGTCACCGGGCCGATCCGGGCGACCATGTCCGGCGATTCGGGCGGGAAGACCACCGGCGGGTTCTGGCCGGGATTGGCCGTGGCCTGCAGCATGTTGGTGCCCAGCGCCGACAGCCGCACCAGCAGGGCCTTCTGGCTGGACGCCGGGATGCCCATGACGATGATCATCGTGGCGATCCCGATGGAGATGCCCAGGGCCGACAGCGCCGCCCGCGCCTTGCGGGTGCGGATGCCCAGCAGTCCGAGGCCGAGGACGTCGGCCGGGGCCAGCCGCACCGGCTTGGTCCGGTCCGCGACGGACCGGTGAGTGCCGCCGTTGCTCATGCGCCGACCCCGGTGCGGCGGTCGGACACCAGGTGCCCGTCCAGGATCTCGATCTGACGTGGCATCAGTTCGGCGATGCCCCGGTCGTGGGTGATGATCGCGATGGTGGTTCCCTCGTCGTTCAGCTTGGTCAGCAGCGTCAGGACCGCTCGGCCGTTGGCCGTGTCCAGGGCGCCGGTGGGCTCGTCCGCGAGCACCAGGGCGGGTTCGTTGACCAGCGCGCGGGCGATCGCCACCCGCTGTCGCTCGCCACCGGAGAGCTGGTGCGGCAGGTGTCCGACGCGGTGGGCCAGTCCGACCCGGCCCAGTGCGTCCAGGGCCAGCGGGCCCCGCCGGCGGCGCGGCACTCCGGCGTAGAGCAGCCCGGTGGCGACGTTCTCCGCGGCGCTGAGTCCGTCCGTGAGGTGGAACTGCTGGAACACGAATCCCAGCCAGCGTCCGCGCAGCGCGGACAGCCGGCGGTCGGAGAGCCGGGCGATGTCGTGGCCGCCGATCTCCACCGTGCCGCTGGTCGGCCGGTCCAGGGTGCCCATGATGTTGAGCAGGGTGGACTTGCCCGAGCCGGACGGTCCGACGATGGCCAGCAGTTCACCCTCGTCGATGGTCAGCGAGACGTCGTCCAGGGCCTTGACGCCGCCCGGATAGGCCATTCCGGCCCCGCGCACCGCAAGCACCGCGGTCATGAGGTGGTCACCACCTCGGTGCCCGCCGCGATGCCGTTCCCGGTGATCGCCACCATGCCCTTGGCGAACATGCCGGTCTGGACCGCCACCAGCCCGCCGCCCTTCAGCTGCACGGCGTAGCCGCCGCCGCTGAGCGCGAGCAGCGAGCCGACCGGAACGGCCAGCACCCCGGTCGCGGTCGCGGAGACGAAGGCCACCTGGACGGTGGCCGAGTCGAAGTTCTTCACCTTCGAGGGGTCGTCGACGGCCACGGTCACGTCGACGGTGGGCGGGGTGTTGAGTCCGGCGCCCGTACCGGAGGTGCCCTTGGCGCTCCCCTGGACGGCGGTGCCGATGCCGCTGACCGTGCCCGGTGTCGTCGAGCTGTCGGGCAGGCTGACGGTGACCTTGTCGCCCTGCTTGATCGAACCGACGTTGGCCGGGTCCACCGGCACGGTCACCACCTTGTCGGTCGGCGTGACCGACATCAGTGCCTCGGCCCCCTGCTCGCCGAGCTGCGTCTGCAGGGAGCCGACCCGGATCGCGCCCGGCAGGACCACCACGTCGCCGATCCCGAGACTTCCGGTCGGCTGCAGGCCGGCGTCCTTCTGCCAGTGCTTGACCGCGGCGATCAGGGAGGTGGTGACGACCCCGTCGCCCGTCCCCACCGTGACCTGGGTCGGCGCCGCGGGCGTGCTGCTGCCCGCGGCCGGGGCGGTGGCCGGGGCCGTCGGCCCGCCGGCGGGCGCTCCCGTGCTGCCCGCGGTCGCAGGTGCACTCGGCCCGCCGGAGGGGCTCGTGCTGCTCCCGGCGGCAGGGGCCGCCGGTGCTCCGCCGCCCTTCGGCGAGGGTGCACCGCCGCCGGATCCCGGGTCGGCCGCGGGCTGGGTGATCACGGTGCCGACCTTCGGCTGCGTCCCCACGTCGTAGCCGAGCGCCTGCAGGTTGCTCGCGACCACTTGGACGTCGCGGCCCACCAGGCCGGGCTTGTCGAGGGTGCGGAAGAGCGGGGTGCCGCCGTAGAAGAGCGGCACCGGCTGGTCGTTCACCCGGTACAGCTGCTGCCCCCTGGTCACGGTGGTGCCCGCGGCGGGCAGCGCGGTGATGATGCCCTGCTTGGCGCCCATCAGGGTCTGGGGCGTGCCGAATCCCAGGGTGCCGCTCAGGGTCTGGGAGTTCGACAGGTCCGTCCTGACCACGGCGACCGTCTGCACCTGCGCGCTGCTGCTCGCGGCCTTGGCCGGCCTGGCATGGCCGCGCAGCCCCACCGCGCCCGCCCCGATGCCGCAGACCGTCACGACGAGGGCGACGGTGACGACCACGCGCCGCCTGCGGCTGCGCCGCGCGGGCGGATCGGCGGCGGTGGCGTCCTCGGTGCCGGCGCGAGCGGCGTCAGTGCCCGCTGCCACTGAACGCCTCCATCTTGCAGGCCGAGATCACCTGGGTCTGCTGCGCCTGGGGCATCGTGGGCTGCCCGTCGAAGCTCCAGCCGCTGTCCCCGCTGCCGGGCGTGCCGTAGGCCTTGACCTTCAGCCCCTTGCTGTTGATGCAGTTGACCCAGGCGCTGAAGTCGGCGCTGTAGTTCGGGTTGAGCTTCGGATCCGTCTCCGGCGGCATCAGCGGCATCCTGGACTGGCAGGCGGTGAGGGCGGACTGGGGGATCGAGGTGCCCGGGGGCGGCTGCTTCTGGACGGGCTGTCCGGGGTAGCCGATCCCGCCGGTCAGCGGGACTCCGTTGTCGCCCAGGCAGTTGTAGTAGCCCGTCCAGAGCTGCACGTCGTGCTCGGGAGTGTCGTCCAGCCGCTCCTGGGGGCGGTCGGCGCTGGACGCGGGGGACGGCGCACCGGAGGCCGCCCCCGTCGCGGGGGACGCGCCCGCGGTGGGGGAGGCACCCGCGACAGGGTCCGCGCCCGCGGCGGGGTCCGCGCCCGCGGCGGGCCGGCTCGGCGCCGCGGCACTCGGCAGCGAGGCCACGGCGGCGCCCTGTGCGCTGCTCCGCGCACCCGAGCCGGACCCGCACGCCGTCAACGCGGCCAGCGGGAGCAGAGTCGCGGCGGCGAGCACCGCGGTCCGCAGCAGCCGGCGCTCCGCGCGCCGGGAACGATCATCAGTTGGCTTCGGCATGGCTGCGATGATCGCCAACGGATGTGTGGAACCTGTCAGGATGTCTTTCGATTCCGGTGCCGTGACCTGACGCGAGGTCACGGCACGGGGCACCACAGCGGCCCACCTATGATCGAACGCGTGAGCGCATATGTGCTGGTGGCCGAGGACGACCCGAAGCAGGCCGAGCTGGTCCGCCGTTACCTGGAGCTGGAGGGTCACACCGCCGCCGTCGTCCACGACGGACGCGCGGCCCTCGACGAGGTGCGGCGACGCGAACCGGACCTGCTGATCGTCGATGTGATGATGCCCCGGGTCGACGGCCTCGACGTGTGCCGCATCCTGCGCCGCGAGTCCGAGCTCCCGATCCTGGTGCTGACCGCCCGTTCCGCCGAGGACGACCTGCTGCTCGGGCTCGACCTGGGCGCCGACGACTACATGACCAAGCCGTTCAGCCCCCGTGAACTCATGGCCCGGGTGCGGGTCCTGCTGCGGCGCACGCAGCGGGCGCAGGTCCGCGGCACGGACGACCGGGTGCTGCGGGTCGGCGACCTCACGGTGGACCCCGACCGCCACGAGGTCCGCGTCGCCGGCACCCTCGTCCCGTGCACACCAGGGGAGTTCGACCTGCTCGCCACCCTGGCCCCGCACCCCGAGCAGGTCTTCAGCCGGGCGCAACTCCTCGGCGGCGCCAGCGGGTTCGGCTCCTACACCTCCGAGCGCACCGTCGACGTGCACATCATGAACCTGCGGCGGAAGATCGAACCCGATCCCCGGCACCCGGTGCGCCTGCTGACCGTCTTCGGCGTCGGCTACAAGCTCACCGACGGCACGGGAGGGCGCCGCCATGCGCCGTAGGGTGCCGCTGCGCAAGAGCCTGCTGGTCCGGCTGCTGGCCGCCTCGATCCTGGTCGCCGTCTGCTCGGTGGCGGCCACCGCCTGGCTGGCGGTGAACACCACCTCGCACGAGATCCAGCAGGAACAGGTCCAGACCCTGTCCGACGACGCCGGCATCTACGAGACCCTGCTCGGCTACGCGGCGACCCACCAGAACTGGGACGGCGCCGGCCCCGTGCTGGCGGACCTGGCCAGGCGCACCGGCCGTCACATCGCCCTGACCGGCCAGAGCCGCCAGCCCATCGGCGACTCCGCCGCCCCGCCCGCCTCGCCGGTCCCGTCCAAGGCGTCGGCGGTGATCGACCCGCTCGACGTGGACCAGACGCTGGCACCGGGCGGCACCACCACCCGCATCGACCCGCGCGCCGTCGGGCCGTTCGCCCTCACCCCGGACGAACGCGCCCAGCTGCGCGCCCAGGCCGGCGCGACCGCGGACTGCCTGCGCACCCGCGGATTCGCCGCCGAGACCGGCACCGACCCGAGCGGCCGACCGAACGTGACCGTCGCCGGACCGACCCCGGACGACGGGACCGCCGCCGCCTGTGCCCTCCCCCAGCTGTCCGCACCCACCCCGACCGAGCAGCAGGCCCTGAGCAGGCTCGGCGAGCTGGTCGACGCCTGTCTGTCGCCCGAGGGGCTGGGGCCGGTCAAGCTCGGCATCGACCCCAGCGGAGTCGTGCCGGGCCCCCAGGTGCAGGGCGCCGGTCGGCCCCCGGCGAGCAGCGTCATCCCGCCCGGCCCGGTCGTCTCCCCCGCCGCCCCCAGCGCCCCGGCCGCCACGCCCGCGCCCCGGCCGAACCCGAGCGCCGAGCGGGACGACCAGGCCGTGGCGGCCTGTGTCGACTCCAGCCGCCGCCAGCAGCTCGCTCCCTATGTCGCCCCCGCCGCACTGCTGTTCATCAGCGACAGCAGCGGAACCACCGCCCCCGCCTTCCACCTGACCCGGGCCGGCACGCTGCGCATCGCCGGTGTCAGCGGCCTGGTCCTGGCCCTGACCGTGGCGCTCTCGGTCCTCCTCGCCACCCGGCTGGTCCGGCCGCTGCGCGCGCTGACCGACGCCGCCCAGCACCCCACCGAGCCGCACGCCCGCGTCCCGGTGACCGGCGACGACGAGATCGGCTACCTGGCCGCCGCGTTCAACGACCTCTCCGAACGCCGCGAGCGGATCGAGGAGCAGCGCAAAGCGATGGTCAGCGACGTCGCGCACGAACTGCGCACCCCGCTCAGCAACATCCGGGGCTGGCTGGAGGCCACCCAGGACGGCGTGGCCGTCCCGGACCAGGCGTTGATCGCCTCGCTGCTGGAGGAGGCCCTGCTGCTGCAGCACATCATCGACGATCTGCGGGACCTGGCGGCGGCCGACGCGGGCAGCTTCCGCCTGCACCGCGAGCCGGTCCGGATCGCCGAACTCCTCGACCAGGTCGCCGAGGCCCACCGGGCCCGGGCCGAGGCCGCCGGCGTGCTGCTGAGCGTGCCGCCCGCGGACGGCGGGACCGAGCTGGTGGCCGATCCGGTGCGGCTGCGCCAAGCCGTCGGCAACCTGGTGGACAACGCCGTGCGGCACACCCCGCGCGGCGGGAGCGTCACGGTGGGCGCCCGCCCGGCGGGCGATGAGCTGCTCATCGAGGTGGCGGACACCGGCACGGGCATCGCCGCGGCGGAACTGCCGCACGTCTTCGACCGGTTCTGGCGGGCCGAGAAGTCCCGCAGCCGGCAGACCGGCGGCAGCGGCCTGGGGCTGGCCATCGTGCGCCAGCTCGCACACGCCCACGGCGGCACGGTGACCGCGACCAGCCGGCCCGGCGAAGGCGCGGTCTTCACCCTGCGGCTGCCGAGGACGCCGGCGAGCGCCACGGACTGACCGACTCCCCCGGCGGCTCAGTCCCGGCCGGCCAGCTCCGCCACCGCCCGCCGCCGGACCTCGGCCACCGCGGCGGCGCCGCCGAAGGCCTCGGTCACCTGGATCAGCCAGTCCGCCTCGGCGTCCACCGTGCCCGCACCGGGCACCGGCTGGGTCACGCAGGCCGCGGCCGCCGTGGTGTCGCGGGCCCGGCGGCCCGCCCGCCCCGCCTCCAGTGCCGCCGCCAGGGTGGCCGCCTCCACCAGCGCACCGTGCGGCGGGCCGCCGACCGCCTGGGTCACCCAGCCCGCCACCTCGGGGTGGACGTAGGGGCGCAGCGCCAGCTGCCCGTCGCGGATCTCGATGATCCGCCGGTAGAGCGCGAACTCCGCGTCCCGCAGCGCGGGCCGCCGCCCGGCGCCGGCTCCCTCGCCCAGCGCGATGCCGGGCACCGCCGAGTGCAGCGCCGACCAGAGCGGCTCCAGCGCGGTGTAGCGGCGGCGGGCCCGCAGCCAGCGGGCGGGGGCGGTGATCCGCGCACCCCAGCGGGTGCCGCCCCAGACGGTGGCGGTGGCGCCGCTGACGGTCAGTCCGGTGCAGAGCGCGCCGAGGATGTTGGAGAGGGTGTCCTCGCTGTCGCTCTGGCTGCCGTGGACGATCAGCCGCACCGCGTCGTCCAGCGCCCACAGGCTCCACAGCGCACCGACCGCCGCCGCCAGCGTCATCAGCCGCAGGCCGGTGCGCAGCAGGTTGCCGGCCGCCAGCCGGGTCTGGTGGGTCAGCACGCCGCCGAGCACCAGCAGGCAGCTCACCGAGTAGCCCGCGAACAGCAGGTTGTAGCCGACCAGGAACCAGCGGCCGTCGCCGTGCACCATCAACTGCCCACCGTGGTGGGAGGCATCGGCACCGCAGAAGAGCAGCACCAGGCAGAGCGGCACCACCGTGGCCGGCACCGACCAGCGGCGCAGCCGGGCCCGCACCACCAGCGGGTCGCTGCCGCGGGCCTGGAGCAGCAGCGCGACCAGCACCAGCAGGCTCACCGCGCCGATCTTCATCACGTCGCCGACCAGCAGCAGCAGTCCGGAGCCGATGCCGGTGGGGCCGGTGGCGGCCACCAGGCCGGGTGCCCGGGTCACCAGCGCCACGCCCATGCAGAACGCGAAGCCGCAGGCGTAGCGCTGCACCAGGTCGCCACGGTTGGCGCGGACGGCGGCCAGGCGCTGGCCCGCGAAGCCGAGCAGCAGCGCGGCGGCGCTGTACGCCGCGAGGTCGGCCGGACCGAGCTCAGCCACGGCCCGCCCCCGGACCGGCCGGCCGGCCGGCCGTCGGCTCCGGGCCGCCCGCGCCGAAGACGGAGTCCGACCAGGAGCCGGGCGTGCCGCCGGCGTCGAGCACCGCGCGGTGCAGGATCAGCGAGGCGACCAGCTCCGCCTCGCGCTCCTGCGGTTCGGAGTAGACCGTGCGCCCCAGCACCCGCTGCACCAGGCTGCCGTTCAGGTGCGGCAGCAGGGTCTGGGTGGCGGGCGCGCTCTCGTGGTGACGGCAGATCAGGTGCGCGGCCTCGTGCAGCAGGATGTGCTGCTGGTGCAGCGGCGTGGTGTCGGCGGCGTACAGGATGCAGTCGGCCTCGTCGGTGGTGACCAGCAGGCCGCACGGCAGGTTCGGCCGCCCGCTGACCGGGATCAGCTCGATCGGCCGCCCCCGCTGCTCGGCCAGCCCGGCGATGAACCGCACGGCGTCGAACGGAGCGGGTAGCTCCAGCGCGTCGACCGTCTGCTGACATCGCTGCCAGGTCCTGCCACGCCGCGTCCGCCACCCGATCCGCACCGCGCATCCTCTCTTGGAGCCGCCGGACCCGCGCAGGCCCGTGCAGGTCCGGTCCCCCCGGCGCGGTCGGCCGGCGGGGACCGTCTCACCCTCTCCCGCCGCCCTCGCGCCGGGCGATCACGTCGATCAGGTCGTTGATCGTCCCCACGCCCTCCGGCGAGAGGTTGACCGCCCGCAGCGCCATGCTGCGGACCCCGGCGTCGCGCAGCGCGCCGAGCAGTTCGAGCTCCTGGGCGATGGCTGCACCCTGGTCGTCGTCGAAGAAGTAGGCCACCGGGACCTGGAAGAACTGGGCCAGCGCCTCCAGGTGGCGCTTGGTCGGGTTGTCCCGGCGCCCGGTGCGCAGCTGCCAGAGATAGGTGGCCGAGAAGCTCTCGCCGGTCGCCTCCCGACAGGCCTTGGCGACCTCCTCGTGGCTGTACTGCTCGCGGTTGGACCGGCGGACGACGCGGAAGAGGCCGTCGATCTTGTCGGCCAGCGTCGTAGCCCCGATCACGGCACCCGGTGCCGCACCCTCGGCTTCCGTCATCCCACACCTCCCGGTCCGCCCGGCGCGCGCGGACCCGACATCAGTGGCGTTCATCCTAGTTCACGCCGTGACCCGCTGTCAGCGCACCGCTTCGCATCCGATCCAGAGCGCTGCCCGCCGACCGGCTGCGGGACAAAGAAGTTGATCGGTCATCCACCCAGGGCCTGTGCCGGCCCGCGGGTCCGCCGGGTCGACCGCCCGCCACCCTTGCCAGCGGCCACCGATGGGAGTTGGATGACCGGTATCGGGTCAGTTGCGCCGATTGCTCCGACCGGCGCCTGCCCCGGGCCCGAGGAGTGTCGCCATGATCACTGAACTGGCTGTGGAGCACGTCGAGTTCACCTGCGGACACTGCTGGCACCAGTGGAGCGCCGACTACGACGTCCAGCACTACCGTGACGAGAGCGGAGCCGACTGGGAGAGCTTCTCCCGCGCCGGCATCCCGGCCGACTCCCCCTATTCGACGGACGGCGCGCCCGCCTGCCCCGAGTGCCACCGGCACTGGCTCGGCCACCTGGCCGGCCGCCACCTGCTCCCGCTGCCCACCGCGCAGTAGGGGCCCGGCGGCGCAGCGGTAGCCGCCCGGTGACGCAACGGACGCGCCCGTCACCGGGCGCGTCCGTCACCGGGCGCTTCGCCTGCCGAAGGCCTCAGACGCCGACCGCCGCCTCCTCCTCTTCCTCGATCTCCTCCTCGACCGCCGCGGCCGACACCGCGGCCGGGGTGGCCGGCGCCGCCGCCGGGTGCCGCCGCTCGAAGCGGGCCGCACCGGCCAGCGCGAGCAGTCCGGCCGCCAGCCAGAGCACCAGCGAGAGCACCCGGCCGCCCAGGCCCGCGCCGCCGTCGAAGTACAGGACGCTGCGCACCCCCTCCACGAACCCGGCGCCGTTCCAGAAGTGGTGCAGCACGCCGAACATCCCGGGCTGCAGGTCGGGGCGGAAGATGCCGCCGGAGCTGGTGAAGTTGAGCATCACGAAGAGCACCATCAGGGTCAGCGTGGTCCAGCGCCGCAGGAAGGTGTGCAGGCCGATCCCGAGCAGCACGATGCCCGCCGAGTAGAGCCAGGCCAGTGCCCAGACGGCCGCGTAGTCGTGGTCCACCACATGGAAGACCGGCCCGGCGGTGACGATCCCGATCACGCTGACCACCAGTGCGGTGACCACCCCGACCGCCGCCCGCAGCCGCACGCTCAGCGCGGCCCCGGCCGCGCCGATCACCGCCACGCTGCCGTAGGAGCCGATGCTCAGCGCCACCAGCAGGAAGAAGACCCCCTGCCCGGTCGGGTCGCCCGGCGCGGTCGGCACCAGGTCGGTGACCTGGAGCGGGCTGCCCTGGGCGGCCGTGACCTGGCGGAACACCTGCTCGGCCGCGGTCGCGGAGGTGTCCGAGCCGGCGGTGGCGACCAGCAGTTGCGGGCTCTTCTGGTCCGGCAGGAAGGCACCGACCAGGTCCCGGTCGCGCAGCTGCTGCTCGGCCGCCGCCCGGGTCGGCACGCTGCTGACGTCCAGCGCCGGGCCCGCCTTGGCCTGGATGCCCCGGGTCAGGGCGAGGGCCTGCGGCGACTGGCCGACCACCGCGACCTTGAGGTGGTGCGGGGTGGGCTGGTGGAAGGCGCCCTGGTAGGCGAGCGCCATGCCCAGGCACATCAGCAGCGGGGTGAGCAGGTGGGTGGCGAGGTGGCGCAGCGTGTGCCGCAGGTCGGGTGTGCTGGTCATGACGGTGAGCAACCCTTCTGGCGAGAAAGCTAGGTGGTAAATGCAACCGATAGTCCGCATGAGCCGTTGGTTTTTACAACTCATCTTGATGCACTTTACAACCAAACACTCGACGAGCCTATTCCTCGCCCACCCTGCGGCCACGCGTGCGGCGGCCGGCGTGCGGCGTGCGGCGTGCGGCGTCCGGCGTCCGGCGTCCGGCGTCCGGCGGCTACGGCACCACGGTGACCGGCCAGCGTCCGGCCCGCACCAGCCGCACCGCCAGCGACCCGATCAGCCGGTGCCCGAGGTGCTCGGAGGCCCCCACCACCAGCGCGTCCGCCCGCACCTCGTCCGCGAACCGGGTGATCTCGGTGTACGGGTCCCCGGTGCGGGTGCAGAAGCGGATCGCCACCCCGCGGTCGCGGGCCGCCTGGTCGGCCAGCTCCTGCAGCAGCTTGGCGGTCTCCTCGGCGCCCTGCCGCAGCGCCAGCGCCGCCTCCGCACTGGTGCCGGCGAGCGCGCCGATCACCGGGACGTAGACCGCCAGCAGCTGGGCGTGCTGGCGCCGGGCCATCCCGGCCGCGTAGGCGCAGGCACGCAGCGAGGTCACCGAGCCGTCCACCGCCGCGACGATGGTGGTCGGGCCGTCGGTGCCGATTTCGAAGAGGTTCTCAGGCGCGGACATGGCCTCAGTATCGCCTGTCCACTCCTGGCACCCGAGCCCGCCCGGCCCCACCGGAGCCCAGGCTGGGCACGGCCGGGGGTGCGAAAATGGCCAGGCGGGCAGCGCCGCGGAGCGGATGGTCGACCATGGGCGAAGTCGAGCACGGCAGTGGGCAGGGCCGGAACCCCGACCCCTGGGGTGGTGCCGGTGCTGCCCCGACCCGCCCCGAGGCCCTGCTGATGCTCCCGATCGCCACCGCCCTGGTGCAGAGCGACGGCCGGATCCTGCACTGGAGCCACGACGCCGAGGAACTGCTCGGCTACTCCGCGAAGGAGGCGATCGGCGCCCCCGCCGCCCAGCTGCTGGTGCCCGAGGAGCTGCGCCCCCGGGTGCTCGCGCTCTTCGCCCACATCCTGGCCGGGCACGACTGGGCCGGGGTCTCCCCGGTGCGCCACCGCGACGGCCACCTGATCACCCTGGAGTTCCGCACCCACCTGCTGACCGCCCCCGACGGTCAGCCGCTGGTGCTGGCGCTGGCCGCCGACGTCACCTCGCTGCGCCGGATCCAGAGCGATCTCGCCATCCTGAACGGGTTCTTCACCCAGTCCCCGGTGGGCATGGCGGTCTACGACGACCGACTGCGCTTCGTGCGGCTCAACGAGGCACTGGCCGCCATCAACGGGCTGCCGGTGGCCGACCACCTGGGCCGGCGGATCACCGAGCTGCTGCCCGGACTCAACGCCGACGAGATCGAGACGGTGATGCGCCACGTGCTGACCACCGGCGAGCCGGTCCTGGACGCCCGCTCGCACGGCAGCACGCCCGGCGATCCCGGACACGAACACGCCTGGTCCGCCTCGTACTTCCGGCTCGAGGGACCGCCGGGCGAGGTGCTCGGGGTCAGCTCGACCGTGGTCGACGTCACCGGGCGCTACCTCGCGGAGTCGCGCGCCGCCAAGGCGCAGGAGCGGCTGGCCCTGCTGGTGGACGCGACCGCCTCGATCGGCACCACGCTGGACCTGCGCCGCACCGCCCGGGAGCTGGCCGAGGCGATGGTGCCCCGGGTGGCCGACCTGAGCGGGGTCTTCGTGCTGGAGCACCTGGTCAGCGGCGTACCGGAGGACGAGGACCAGGTCGCGCCCCGGGTGCGCCGCCTCGCCATCGCCAGCGCCGACCCGTCCTACCCGATCGAGATCCTGCCGGTGGACGAGGTCTACACCATCGCCGCCAGCTCCCCCTACGCCCGGGCGATGGACGGCGGACGCACCGTGGTGGTGCCCTCCTGGGACCTGCCGCCGCTGACCACCCGGCTGCGCGGCGACGCGCTGCGGGCCTTCCTCGGCCGCCGCTCGCGGTCGGTGCGGATCACCCCGCTGACCGCCCGCGGCACGGTGCTCGGCATGGTGGTCTACTCCCGGCGCGGCGAGCGCGAGTCGTTCGCCGAGGCGGACATCACGCTGGGCGACGAGCTGGCCTCCCGGGCGGCGGTGGCGATCGACAACGCCCGGCTGTTCACCCGCGAGCGGGAGGCCGCCGAGGACCGCCGCCGGGCGCTGGACGAGGTGCGCAGCGCCACCCAGCGCCTGGCGCTGCTCAACGAGGCCAGCTCGCGGATCGGCACCACGCTCGATCTGCCGCGCACGGCCGAGGAGTTGGTGGAGGTGGTGATACCCCGGTTCGCCGACTTCGTCACGGTGGACCTGCTGGACGCGGTGCTGGCCGGCGACGAGACGCCGACCGTGCCGCCCTCCGGCTCGGCCACCATGCGGGCGGTGGCGGTCGGCGAACTCGGTCCCGACGGCCTGCTGACCGGGGCGGCCGATCCGGTCGGCGGCACCTCCGAGTCGGCCAAGCTGTACGCGCAGAGCCTGCGCACCGGGCGCTCGATCCTGGTGGCGGAGGTGAACGAGGAGAACCTGGCGCTGATCGTGGCCTCCCCCGACCGGATCCAGCCGGCCCTCGACTCGGGCCTGCACTCCTACGTGATGGTCCCGCTGCTGGCCCGCGGGCGGGTGCTGGGCGGCGCGGAGTTCATGCGCCTGGGCAACCCCGAGCCGTTCACCCCCGCGGACGTGGCGCTGGCCGAGGAGCTGGCCGCGCGGGCCGCGGTCTGCATCGACAACGCCCGGCTCTACCGGCGCGAGCGGGACACCGCGCTGACCCTGCAGCGCAGCCTGCTGCCGCAGCGGGTGCACAACCCGCCGGGCCTGGAGATCGCCTACCGCTACCTGCCGGCCAGCCAGCTCAACGAGGTGGGCGGCGACTGGTTCGACGTGGTGCCGCTGTCCTGCGGCCGGGTGGCGCTGGTGGTCGGCGACGTCACCGGGCACGGGCTGCGCGCGGCTGCCACCATGGGCCAGTTGCGCACCGCGGCCCGCACGTTGATCACCCAGGACATGGACCCGGCCCGGGTGCTGCGACGCCTGGACGAGGCGGCGACCACCGCCGGCGACGGGTCGGACGAGGGCCAGTACGCGACCTGCGTCTGCGTGGTGCTCGACCCGGTGGACCGGGCCTGCACGGCCGCCTGCGCGGGCCACGTCCCGCCGCTGGTGACGGCGGCGGACGGTTCGCTGCGGGTGCTCGAGCTGCCCACCGGGGCGCCGCTGGGCGTGGGCGGGGTGCCGTTCGAGAGCGTGGAGTTCGAACTGCCCCCGCAGGGCCTGGTGGTGCTCTGCACCGACGGCCTGATCGAGCGGCGGGACCGCGACCTGGACGAGGGCATCGAGCTGCTGCGCGCCACGGTGGCCGCGCAGCACGGCGGGCTGGAGCGCTCCTGCGACGCGGTGCTCGCCTCGCTGGTCACCGGCTCCCGGGAGGACGACATCGCGGTGATCATGGCCCGCTCGCACCCGATCGGCCCGGACCAGCTCGCCATCCTGTCGTTGACCGGGGATCGTGCGATGGTCGGCCACGCCCGGCGGTTCGCCCGGCGCACGCTGTCCGCGTGGGGGCTGTCCGCGCTGACCGACCAGGCCGAGCTGCTGACCAGCGAGCTGATCACCAACGCCCTGGTGCACGCCGGGGCGCCGACCCAGCTGCGGCTCTTCCGCGACCACGTGCTCACCGTGGAGGTCTCCGACGTGGACAGCCACGCGCCGCGGCTTCGCCGGGCCCGTTCCGACGACGAGGGCGGGCGCGGGATGCACCTGGTCAACGAACTGGCGCACCGCTGGGGCAGCCGCAGCACCCGGCTCGGCAAGGCGGTCTGGTTCGAGCTGGAGCTGCCGATCGGCACCGCCGGCTGAGGGCGGGCGGGCCCTGCCGGCGGATTCTCCTACCGCGTCCAGCCCGCCGCCGATCCGGTCAGGCGCTGGCGCAGTTCGCGCTTGAGCAGCTTGCCGGAGGCGTTCTTCGGCAGGCCTGCCACGAAATGCACCGTCTTGGGCGTCTTGTAGGCGGGCAGCCGCTCGCGTGCGAAGGCGATCAACTCCTGTGCGAGGGCCGGCTCGTGCTCGGGTCCGACCGGCTCGCGGAGCACCACCACGGCCGTCACCGCCTCGATCCAGCGCGGGTGCGGCACGCCGATCACGGCCGCCTCGGCCACCGCGGGGTGCCCGTAGAGCACGTCCTCCACCTGTCGGGAGGCGACCAGCACACCACCGGTGTTGATCACGTCCTTGACCCGGTCCACCACGAAGAGGTAGCCCTGCGCGTCGCGCCGCACCAGGTCGCCGGAGTGGAACCAGCCGCCCTGGAAGGCGGCTTCGGTCTCGGCGGGCTTGCCCCAGTAGCCGGTGCACAGCTGCGGGGAGCGGTAGAGCACCTCGCCGACCACGTCCGGGCCGACCTCGGCGCCGCTCTCGTCCACCACCTTGACCTTGACGAAGAGCACCGGGCGGCCGGCCGAGTCGGGCCGCTCGGCGTGCTCCTCCGGGCGCAGCACCGTGGTCAGCGGGCCGGCCTCGGACTGCCCGAAAGCGTTGTAGAAGCCGGTTCCGGGCAGCGCCCGACGGAGCTTCGCGAGCACGGGGGCGGGCATGACCGAGGCCCCGTAGTAGGCCTTGGTCAGTGCGCCGAGGTCGCTGCCGGCGAAGTCGGGGTGGGCGGCGACGGCGCCCCAGACGGTGGGCGGGGCGAAGAAGCTGGTCAGCCGCTCCCCCGCGAGCAGGGCCAGCAGCTCGCCCGGGTCGGGGGCGGCGACCAGGTGGTTCTCCGCGCCGAGCAGCAGATGGGGCATCAGGAAGACGTGCAGCTGAGCGGAGTGGTAGAGCGGCAGCGCGTGCAGCGGGCGGTCCCGCTCGGTCAGGTCGAGGCCGGTGATCGCGGAGAGGTACTCGTGCAGCAGCGCCCGATGGGTCATCATCGCGCCCTTGGGGGCAGCCGTGGTGCCGGAGGTGTAGAGCAGCTGGGCCAGGTCGGTGTCCCGCACCTGGACGTCGAGCGCGGGGACCGGCCCCGCGGCGGCCGCCTCGCGCAGCTCCTCCAGGGTCGCGCGGGGCAGCGGGTCCAGCGCGGCCGCCGCGGCGGTGTAGTCGGCGTCGTGCAGCAGCAGGGCGCTGCCGGACTGGGTGACGAAATACCGCAATTCCTCCGTCGTGGCGTTGTAGTTGACCGGTACGTGCACCAGCCCGGCCCGGCCGCAGGCGAGGAAGAGGATCAGGTAGGCGTCGGAGTTGCGGCCGAGCGCGGCCACCCGGTCGCCCGCGCGCAGGCCGCGGTCCAGCAGTGCGGCGGCGGCCCGGGTGACGGCGGCGTCCAGCTCCCGGTAGCTCCAGCGGCGGTCCGCGAAGTGCAGTGCGATCCGCTCGGGCACCCGGGCCGCAGAGCGGCGCAAAACGTCCGGAACGGTACTCGGATGAGTCAGGTTCATGCCGGTGGGTATGTCCTGGCGAGCTGTGCGTGACGCCACGTCAGGCCGTCCTTTACTCTTGCTTGACCTGACATTCGGTCAGCGTACATCGAGGTTCAAACATCACAATCTTGTGATCTTCATAAAAAACTCACGGCGCGTCGAGCCGTGACAGGGCCTCCTATCTGCGATTGTCCGTCTATCGGACATCACTCCCCGATTAACGAAACCCACACCAGGTGTCAACCCCTTGTCGTGGCGGGCTTCGACACGATGAAATGCGTGAGCTTGTCGGGACGGGCGTTCCAGAAGCACGCGTGCGTCCGACCCCGGTACGCGCGGTCTGGCCGCGCCCCCTGACGTCTTATCAGACGAAGGGATGTTCATGATCGGCTGGCGCAAGTCGCAGCTCGCAGCCGTCACCCTCACCGCCGCATCCGTGGTCCTCGCTTTTGGGACCAACGCCATGGGCGCCCCGGCAGTTCCCGCCCCGAACGCCCAAGCGGCTTCGGAGAGCGGCGCGCCGGCTCCGGTGATCGTGATTCTGAAGGACCAGCTCTCCAGCACCCCGGCCGACGCCGGTCACCTGGACGCGCGCAAGCAGGACGCCGCCAAGGCCCAGGCCCCGCTGCTGGACCAGGTGAAGAAGTCCGGCGGCACCGACGTCAAGAGCTTCGTGGTCGGCAACGCCTTCTCGGCCACCGTCAGCCCCGCCCTGCGGGCGCAGCTGGCCGCCAACCCGGCCGTCGCCTCGGTCGTCGACGACCAGACCATCAAGGTCGCCCCGCCGGCGCCCAAGCCCGGTGCCGACCAGGACACCGCCGGCACCACCGCCCCCACCGGCGGCACGTCGAACGCGAAGGTCGCCGCCCCGGACACCAAGGGCGACTCGTACGACCCGAACGCGGTCTGCCCGAGCGACCCGTCCAAGCCGCTGCTCGAGCCCGAGGCGCTGTACTCGACGCACGCCGAGAGCACCCCCGGTCAGCCCGGCGCGCACGAGATCGCCGACGGCAAGGGCGTCAAGGTCGCCTACATCGCCGACGGTCTGGACCCCAACAACCCGGACTTCATCCGCCCCGACGGCTCGCACGCCGTGGTGGACTACAAGGACTTCTCGGGTGACGGCTTCTTCGCCCCCTCCGGTGGCGGCGAGGCCTTCGGCGACGCCTCGGCGATGATCGCCCAGGGCCGCCAGACCTACGACCTGTCGAAGTTCGTGAACCCGAGCCACCCGCTGCCGGCCGGCTGCAACATCCGCGTCGAGGGCATCGCCCCGGGCGCCTCGCTGGTCGCCCTCAAGGCCGGTGGCGAGCTGCTCCCGAACTCCGCGATCCTGCAGTCGATCGACTACGCGGTCTCGGTCGCGCACGTCGACGTGCTCAACGAGTCGTTCGGCAGCAACATCACCCCGGACAGCGGCGCGCACGACACCATCTCGCTCTTCAACGACATGGCCGTCGCCGCGGGCGTCACCGTCGCCGTCTCCAGCGGTGACGCGGGTGTCAACGGCACCGTCGGCACCCCGGCGACCGACCCGAACGTCATCTCGGCCGGTGCCTCGACGGACAACCAGAACTACGCGCAGACCGGTTACGGCGCCTTCCAGTTCTCCAACGGGACCTGGGCCGACAACCGCATCTCGGCGCTGTCCTCGGGCGGTGTCACCCAGGCCGGGCGCACCATCGACCTGGTCGCCCCGGGTGAGTCGGACTGGGCGCTCTGCTCCCCCGACAACAACACCTACGCCGACTGCACCAACTTCAACGGCCAGGGATCGGGCATCCAGCCCTTCGGCGGCACCAGCCAGGCCGCCCCGATGACCGCCGGCGCTGCCGCCGACGTCATCCAGGCCTACCGGGACAGCCACAACGGCGCCTCCCCGAAGCCCGCGCTGGTCAAGCAGTTCCTCACCGGCACCGCCGCGGACCTCGGCCTGCCGGCCGAGGAGCAGGGCGCCGGTCTGCTGAACGTGCGTGCCGCCGTCGAGGCCGCCCGCGGCTACCAGAGCCCGGCCGGTTCGCAGGACAGCAGCACCGTCGCGGTCACCAGCGGCCAGGTCACCGTGACCGGCCAGGCCGGCTCGGACCACACCACCGACGTCACCGTGGTGAACACCAGCTCCAAGCCGCAGACCGTGAGCGCCTCGACCCGCGTCTTCGCGCCGCAGAGCGACGCGAAGCAGACGGTCGCGCTCAACTCCTCGACCGACCCGCAGTTCCCGTACGCCACCAACGGCGCTCCCTGGGTCGCGCACAAGGTCACCTTCAACGTGCCGACCGGTGCCGACCGCCTGGGCGCGTCAATAGCGTGGCAGGGCGCGGCGCAGAAGTCCGGCAACAACGTGGTGACCCCGGTCGTCCGTCTGACGCTGCTGGACCCGTCCGGCCGCTACGAGACCAACACCCGTCCGCAGGGCGGCGCCACCTCGGCCAACTTCGGCTTCGTGGACGTCCCGCACCCGGCCGCGGGCACCTGGACCGGCATCCTCTACACCCCGGTCGGCGCCAACGGCTTCACCGGCCCGGTCCAGCTGGACACCTACACCCAGCGCGCGGTCCCGGCCGGCTCGGTCAGCCCGCAGGTCACCGACCTCAAGCCCGGTGAGACCAAGAAGCTGCACGTGCAGGTGACCACCCCGGCCACCGGCGGCGACACCACCGAGAACGTCGTGGTCGCCAGCTCCAACGGCGCCACCACCAGCGTCCCGGTCGTGCTGCGCAGCCTGGTCCCGCTCAACGGCAACAGCGGCACCTTCACCGGCACCATCACCGGTGGCAACGCCCGTAGCTCCTCGCCGGCACAGTCCAACTCCTGGGCCTTCGACGTCCCGGCGGGCAAGAAGGACCTGCGCGTCGGCGTGACCGTCGCCAAGGACCCGAACCTGGTGATGCAGGGCGTGCTGATCAGCCCCAACGGCACCCCGATCGACGCCGAGACCAACGTCGCCTTCGACGGTTCCGGCAACATCGCCTCCTACGCGGCCGGCGTCTCGGCCACCACCGTCAACCCGGCCGCCGGCCGCTGGCGGTTCGTGCTCAACGTGCTCAACCCGGTCAGCGGTGCCGAGCTCGGCCAGACCTTCAACGGCCAGGTCGCCTTCGACCAGGACCAGGCCACCGCGCCCGGCCTGCCGAACAACACCAAGACCAAGCTGGCGGCCGGCAAGCCGGTCACCGTCAACGTGCAGTACACCAACAACACCGCCGCCGTGCAGCAGCTGCAGGCCGACGGTCGTCTGAACAACCGCGTCGACCTGCCGCTGCTCCCGATCGGCGCCTCGGCCACGATCGCGCTGCCGCAGAGCACCAGCACCGTGACCCCCACCTTCATGGTTCCCCCGGGCACCGACAAGGTGACCACGGTGGCCGCCTCCACCACGCCGGCGCAGCTCGAGTTCAGCGGCCCGACCGCCTCGCCCGACCTGTTCGGCGACCTGAAGCGGGCGCAGAACGGCTCGACCGTCTCGGTCGTCCAGGACAGCGGCAGCGCCTCGCAGCCGATCGTCCCGGGTCTGTGGGGCACCTACGTCCAGCAGATCGGCCCGTTCCCGACCACCGGCGCCCCCGCGGGCAGCTCCACGGTGTCCGCCTCCGCGCACACCCTGGCGTTCGACCCGGCGCTGACCTCCAGCACCGGTGACCCGTACGCCGCCGCCTTCAACGCCACCGCGCCGGCCGTCACCCCGGTGGCCGTCCAGCCCGGTGCGACCGGCAACCTGCAGATCACCCTGACGCCCAAGGGCGCCAAGGGCACCCAGGTGCACGGCGTGCTCTACCTGGTCTCCGGCCCGGCCTCCAACCCGGTCGCGAACAGCGCGCTCAGCATCACCGGGTCGGTCCTGGCCCAGATCCCGTACAGCTACACCGTCAACTGATGCCGGGCGTCGATGACGCCTGATCGGTAGAGGCCGAGGCCGTCCCCGCTGCTGCGGGGGCGGCCTCGGTCGTTCGTCCCGCGGCGGGTGTGGCACCCTCGTGGGGTGAATCCCCCAGCTCAGACCGGTGCCCCGGCAGGCGTCCAGGCCCTCCTCCGCAACCCGATCGGCGCGCACGTGCCGGTGGCCGGGCGCGGGCTGGTCGGCACCGGGCTCGCCTACCTGGAGCAGATCGGGGGCGAGGCCGTGCAGGTCTTCGTCGCCAACCCGCGCGGCTGGGCCACCCCGGCCGGCGACCCCGCGCAGGACGAGGCCTTCAGGGCGGCCTGCGCCGAGCGCGGCATCCCCGCCTACGTGCACGCCCCCTACCTGATCAACTTCGGCTCGGACAGCCCCGCCACCCGCGAGCGCTCCACCGCCTCGCTGCGCCACTCGCTGCTGCGCGGCCGGGCGATCGGCGCGCTCGGCGTGGTCGTGCACACCGGCTCGGCGGTCGGCACCGCCGCCGACGGCTCCTCGCGGCGCGCCGAGGCGATGGCCCAGGTCCGCGACGACCTGCGCCCGCTGCTGGCCGAGCTGGACCGCCTCGGCGAGGACGCGCCCTGGCTGCTGCTGGAACCCACCGCCGGACAGGGCCGCTCGCTCTGCTCCCGGCTGGAGGAGCTGGCCGAGTACGCCGAGGCGCTGGACCACCACCCCCGGGTCGGGGTCTGCCTGGACACCTGCCACGCCTTCGCCGCCGGGCACGACCTGGCGGCCCCCGGCGGCGTCGGGCAGGCACTGGACGCGCTGACCGCCGCGATCGGCCCCGGGCGGCTGCGGCTGATCCACGCCAACGACTCCAAGGACGTGGTGGGCGCCCGCAAGGACCAGCACGCCAACATCGGCGACGGGCACATCGGCACAGGCGCCTTCCGCGAGCTGCTCGCGCACCCGGACACCGCCGGGGTCCCGCTGATCCTGGAGACGCCCGACCGCAGCGCCGCCCCCGGCTTCGGCCACGCCGCCGACGTGGCCCGGCTCAAGGAGCTGCGCGCGGCAGCCGGCGCCCCACCGGCGCGCTGACCGACCGCCGTTTCGCCTCCCCGACCACCCTTTCGCCTCCCCCGCGCACCGGTTCGCGCCCGCACCGCACCTGCGGTGCAGGAATTCTGCAAGGGTCCGGCAGGGCTTTCGCCAGCCCACCCAGGAAGGCCTCCTTCGGCCGCCGCACAGCGGCTGAACTTCCATGCTTCAAGGGGGAATTGACCATGTCGTCGGTTCAGACGCCGTCCCGCCCGGTGCACCGCGATCCCGGCCAGTGGGCGACCGTACCCGACTGCAAGAAGGTCCTGGTCGTCATCCACACCCTGGTCTACGGGATGCGGATCAAAGACCTGCTCGTGCTCTTCCGCGCCGATCTGCGGGTCAGCGTGGTCTTCACCGTCGCCCCGCACGCCTTCAACGACGGCACCGAACGGGTGCTCGCCGAGCTGGGCGGCACCGTGCTCCCCTGGGAGCGCGCCGTCGCGACCGAGTTCGACCTGATCCTGACCGCCGGCTCGCAGGGCATGGAGCAGCTGCGCGGGCCGCTGGTCCGACTGCCGCACGGCGCGGGCCACATCAAGATGTCCCGGCGCGGCGACGCCGCCGAGGGCAGCATCGGGGGCCTCGGCCGCGGCTACCTGACCTGGGACGGCAAGGTGGTGCCCCGGGCCTTCGCCGTCGCGCACAGCGAGGACCTGGACACCCTGGCGCACTCCTGCCCCGAGGCGCTGCCGATCACCGAGGTGGTGGGCGACGCCAGTTACGACCGGCTGGCGGCCGGCCTGCCGCACCGGGCCGCCTACCGCCGGGCGCTCGGGCTGCGCGAGGACGAGCGGTTCGTCCTGGTCTGCTCCACCTGGGGCCTGGGCTCGGCGTTCCACCGGCTCGACTCGCTGCTGCCCCGGCTGCTCACCGAACTGCCCGAGGGCTGCCGGGCCGCACTGCTCGTCCACCCCAATGTCTGGTCCGGCCACGGGGGTTGGCAGGTCAGGTCATGGCTGGCCGACGGCGCGGGCGGGCGGCTGCCGCTGCTGGCACCGGAGTCCGACTGGCGACCGCTGCTGATCGCGGCCGACTACATCCTCGGCGACCACGGTTCGGTCACGCTCTACGGGACGATGACCGGCGCGCCGATCCTGATCTCGCAGTACCCGTTCCGCACCGTCAACCAGAACTCCCCTGGCGCGCAACTCGCCCGCACCGCGCCGTCCCTGTCCCCGACCCGGCCGCTGACCGAGCAACTGGCGTACGCTGCCGAGCAGTACCGCCCCGAGGAGTACGCGGCGATCGCGGCCCGGATCTCCTCCGAACCCGGCGCCTTCAATCCCAACATGCGCCGACTGCTCTACCGGATCCTGGAGTTGGGCGAACCCGCGCACCGGCCGGAGACCGAGCCGCTGGAGCCGCCCAAGAGGCTCGACTCGAAGGAGGCCCGATGAACGGCGTGTTGGACGGCCAGGTGAGGGTGGCCCTCACCCCTGCCGGTCCGGACCGCAGCAGCCTGCTGGCCCAGCTGGAGCCGCCCGCGGGGGCCGACGCGGCGCCGCTGCTGGCCCAGTTGACGGCCGCGGCGCCGTACCGGGGCCCCCGGGTGGTCGACGAGCACCTCAGCGTCGACCTGGCGGGCCCCGGCAGCCGCGAGCCGGCCGATGTGCTGCACGGCGGCCCCCGCTTCGCCGGCTGCGAGGCGGAGCTGCTGACCGCCCACCCCGGCTGCCTGGTGGTGGCGGTCAGGCAGCCGGACGGGGCGGTGCGCACCCGGCTGGCCGGGACCAGCCTGTGCTGGCTGCCCGGCCCCGGTGATCGCCCGGTGCCCGCCGCGCTGCTCGGCTCCCTGCTGCACACCTGGCTGGTCGCCGGCCTGGCGCCGGGGGCGCTGCACTCGGTGGCGCTGCTCACCCCCGGGGGCGCGCTGCGGATGAACGCTCAGTCGGGTGCGGAGGCGGGCTCGGACGCGGGCGCGGGTGCGGGCTCGGGTGCGGGCGCGGGTGCGGGGGGCGCCTCGCGCAGGCGGTCGAGCTTCGCCGTCAGGCGCTGGACGTCGGGGGCGCCCAGCGCCTGGTAGCGCGCCAGGGAGGCCTCGTAGCAGTCCAGGGCCTGCTGCGAGGCCTCGCGCGCCTCGGCCAGCTCTCCGTGCAGTTCCAGGGTCCTGGCCTCCCAGGTCGGCGATCCGGTGCTGCGGAACAGGTCGGCGGCCTGGTCGAGCACCCGCTCGGCCGCCTGGTGGTCGCCGAGCGCGGTGTGCGCCCGGCCCAGGTGGGCCAGCGCCCGGGCGGCCTCGTAGGGTTCACCGATGTCCATCAACGTCTGGTACGCGACCGTGAGTTCGGGCAGCGCGAGGTCGGGTCGGCGCTGGGCGAGCGCGACATCGCCGAGCACCACCCGGGTCAGCGCGGCACCGCGGGCGTAGCCGACGGACAGCCGCAGCGCCAGATCCTCACGGAAGCACCGGGTCGCCTCGGCGAGCCGCCCGGCGAGCAGGTGCGCCTGGCCGATCCCGTGCAGCGCCTGCGCCTCGGCCTTGGCGTCACCGTCCGCCTGGGCCAGCTCCAGCGCCTCCTGGTAGCGGCGGATCGCCTCCTCGGGCCGGCCGAGGTTGCGCAACCGGCCGCCACCATCGGTCAGCATCCTCGCCAGCGCCGCCGGATCATCCGCCCTGCGGGCTGCCGCCAGCCCCAACCGGTGCGCCTCGTCCTGGAGTTCGAAGGCCCGCAGGCGGTGGAAGAGGGGATACATCGCGTCGACCAGCTGCCAACCGAGCGGGAACCAGCCGTGCGCCGCCGCTGCCCGGACGCCTTCCAGCAGGTGGCCGCGCTCCAGGTCCAGCCAGCGCAGTGCGGCCTGGGAGTCCGCCGCCCCGAACGGCGGGGCAGCGGGCGGGCAGGTGTGATCGCGCCTCAGGGTGGCGTGGTTGGGCGTGAGCAGCCGCTCGGCCGCGGTGGCAGTGGCGAGGTACCACTCGAGTATCCGGCGCAGGACCGCGTCCTGCTCGTCCTTCGCCAGCTCTCCTCGCACCTGGTCCCGCGCGTGCAGCCGGACCAGGTCGTGGAAGCGGAAGCGGCCGGTCCCCAGGTCCTCGATCAGGTTCGCCTCGGCCAGTTCGTCGAGCAGGGCGTCCGCGTCCGCGAAGGCGGCTCCGGTGAGCACCGCCGCGTCGTCGGTGCTGAAATCGGTGAACGGGAGCAGGCCGAGCAGTTGGTAGAGCCGACGGACCCCGGGCACCAGGCCGCCGCAGGAGGCGTCCAGCGCACTGCGCACCGCGGGTTCCCCGTCCACCCGCAGGGCGGTCAGCCGCTCGCTGTCACTCGCGAGGGAGGCGGCGGTGGCCGCCAGGGTGAGCCGGGGCCGGGCGGCCACCCGGGCGGCGACCAGCGAGACGGCGAGCGCCAGTCCCCCGCAGTGCGCCGCCACCTCGCGCACCGCCTCGGGCTCGCGCCCGGCCCGTGCCGGACCGATCCGACGGGTCAGGATCTCGGCGGCGGCCGACTCGTCCAGCAGCCCCAGCGGCTGGAACACCGCGCCGTCCACCCCCAGCCCGGAGAGCCGGTTGCGGCTGGCGACCACCACCAGCGCGCTCTGCGAACCGGGCAGCAGCTGGCGCACCTGGGCGGCGGTGAGTGCGTTGTCGAGCACCAGGGCGATCCGCCGACCGGCACTGACGGACCGCCACAGCGCGGCGGCCTCGGCCGGCGCCCCGGGCACCCGCTCGACCCCGAACGCGCGCAGGAGCGCCCCGAGCGTCTCCCCGGTCGGCGCCGGACCGCCGGGTGCGTGGCCGCGCAGGTCGGCGTAGAGGAGGCCGTCCGGACAGTCGGCGGCCAGCGAGCGCACCCATGCGAGGACCAGCGCCGTCTTGCCGACCCCCGCGGGGCCGTTCACCACGATCAGCCGGCGGCAGTCGGCCGGCCCGCCGCGCAGCTCCCCCAGGGCCGCCAATTCGGCCCGGCGGCCGACGAAGGGGCCAGTGGGCGGCGGCAGTTGTTGTGGCACCGGCGGCGGTGCGGCGGCAGGCCCGGCGCCGTGCAGGTGGACCGTGCCGTGGATGGCGCCGGCCTGGATCACCCCGCCGCTGATGCGGGCGGCGCCGGTGATGAGGTTGCGGGTCGCGCTCTCGTCTTCGATTGTTCCCATGAGTTACCCCCCAGATCACTCATTTGCCGATCAACCGTTCATCAGTTACTGCTCCGTTCAGTCGATTCCGGCCTAATGCTTTTCTCAACTCGAAAGAGGTGATGCAGTGTCCTCTACCCCGCTACCACTCGTGCTATTGCCCTGGCCGCCCTCCAATCTGTCATGAGCACATGCGGGGCACGGGCGGCAACCGACCAGAGGAGGAGCATCTTGCTGGAAGTACGACTCCTGGGAACGGTCGAACTCCTGGTCGGCCGCGCGGCGTTCGCGGTCAGCCCGGAAAAGGTGCGCTGCCTGCTGGCAGCGCTCGCCTGGGACGCCGGACGTCCGCTGTCCCTGGACACCTTGGCCGACCGGCTCTGGGACTCCCACCTGCCCACCGACCCGGCAGGCGGCGTGCACTCCAACATCTCCAAGCTCCGCAGGCTCCTGAACAATGCCGCGAAGGGTGGGGGCGGCTGCCCCGCGCCGCTGATCCTCTCCCGCGGCCATGCCTACACCCTCGAAGTCGACCCCGGCATCGTCGACTACCACCGCTTCCGCCGCCTGACCCAGCGCGCCCGCGACGCCGCCGAACACGGCGACGACGTCACCGCTTTGACGCTCCTGACCCAAGCCGCCACCCTGTGGGCCGGCGATCCCCTGGCCGGCCTGCGCGGCGAGTGGGCCAGCGCCGCCCGCGCCACCCTCACGGACGAGCACCTGGCCGCTGCGGTCACCCATGCCGAAGTCGGCATGCGGATGGGCCACTTCGCCGAGCTCGTGACGGATCTTGCCCCGCTGGTCGCCGCACATCCGACCCACCAGACCCTGGTGGCCCGGTTGATGCTCGCCCTGCACGGCGCCGGCCGCCAGGGCGAAGCGCTGGCCCGGTACCGGGCCACCCGCCGGACCCTCGACCAACACCTGGGCACCGCCCCCGGGCATGAGCTGACCGAGCTGCACGCGCAAATCCTGGACGGAACACCAGCGGAGCGGCTGGTGCCGAGGGCACGGAACCTGGCCGCGAAAGCGCCGGCACCGGCCCCCACACCGTCGCGGCTACCGCAGTTACAACCCCTCGTCGGGCGCGAACAGGACCTGGCGGACCTGGTCCGCGCGGTCACAGGTTCCAGCCACACGCGAACCGTCGCCATCACGGGCACCGGCGGAGTGGGGAAGTCCATGCTGGCCCGCCATCTCGCCGAGCGGCTACGCGATCTCTTCCCCGAGGGGCAGTTCCTGGTCTCGCTGCACGGCTTCTCCGCCACCCGGCAGCCGCTGACCGCCGAGGGCGCGGTAATGGAGGTGCTACGGGCCATCGGGGTGCCGCTGACGAGGCTGCCCGCCGACCATGAGCAGCGCGTCGACCTCTGGCTGCGGATGCTGGCGGAGCGCCGCTATGTGATCGTGCTGGACAACGTCGCCCACGCGGACCAGGTACGACAGTTGATCCCAGCGGACGCGAACTCGCTGCTGATCCTCACCAGTCGAGTGAATCTCAGTGAACTCCCCGCAGTCCACCAGCACGGCGTGGGCCTTCTGACGATTGCGAGCGCGGTCGAGCTCTTCCAGCGGCTGGTGGGCGAACGGGCAGCCGACCAGGAGATCGTCCGGGAGATTGTCGCCCGCACCGGCTACCTGCCTCTGGCAGTCGAAATCCTTGCGACCCGCTTCCGGTCTCGGGCGGCCTGGACCCTCCAACACCTCGCGCAACGCCTGTCCACCACCTCCTCACTGATCGATGAATTCCACTACAAGGAAAATGATCTGACGATCCATCTCGCTCTCTCCTATCGCGCCCTCAGTACCGATCACCAGCGCGCCTTCCGGCTCCTCGGACTCCATCCCGGCCCGCGGTTCGACCAGTTCGCCGCGGCAGCGCTGCTGGGCTCCCCGCTGCGGCAGTCCGAGCGTGCGCTCGAAGCACTTCTCGACTCCCATCTGATCCAGGAGCCCAGCTTCGAGTCCTACGCCTTTCACGACCTGTTGGGCGCCTTCGCAGCGAGCCTGGCCGAGTCGGAGAGTTCGACCGAGGAGCGGGCCTCGGCAGCGAACCGGCTCACCGCGTACGCCCTGTGCGCGACGGACCATGCCGACCGGCTGCTCTATCCGCACCGGCTGCGGCTCCACTTCGCCGACCTGCCACCCGGTCCGGCGACGGGCCTGTCGTGGAACTCGCCTGCACAGGCGCGCCGTTGGCTTCTCAACGAGCAGGCAAGTCTGCTGGCGATCCAGCAACGTGCCGTGAACGATGACAACCGAGCCGACGCGTTCCGCCTCACCCACCTACTGGCCGGCTTCCTTGACGCCGAATGCTTCTGGGTCGACTCCGTACGCCTCCACCAGGCCGCTGCCGAGTTCTGGCACGCGACGGGCGAGCAGCAGGCCGAGGTGCGGGCCCTGCTGGATCTGGCCTATGCCCACCAGCGCGGCACGCAGTACCCGCAGGCGGATGCGATCACGGCAAGAGCACTGAGACTCGCGAGAGCGGCGCATGACGTGGAGGGTGTGGCGGAGGCACTCAATCAGCGCGGGATGCGGCATGCCCGAGAGGGTGACCAGTTGATCGCGCTGGAACTCCAACACGAGGCGCTCGCCGCCAACCAGCGCACCGGAAACCAGCGGCAACGTGATCGGATCATCAACAACATCGGCATCTCCTTCATGCACATGGGTCAGCAGGAGCGGGCGATCGCCGCTCTCGACGACGCGTTGGCCGGATTCCATGCAGCCGGGAACTCACGGCTTTCCGCACAGCTGCTCAACAACCTTGGCTATGCCCAGTCGAAATCCGGTGACACCGCGACAGCACATGCGACCTTCAAGCGTTCCTTGTCCACCGGCACCGGTGTGCTTTCCGAGCTGGAGATCGCCATGATCCAGAACAACCTGGTGGCAACCACCCGACTGCCTGCTGACCTTGATCAAGCGCGCACGCTTCAGGAGTCGGCACTGACGACGTTTCGAAGCGCGGGTGACCGTTGGAACCAAGCCGAGGGGATGATCACCCTCGGCAACCTCCACCAGCGGGCCGAGCACCCGCGGATGGCCGCAGCGCTGCACAGCGAAGCATTGACCCTGGCCAGCCGCATCGGTGCCGACCACAAGCAGGCAGCCGCACTTCTGGGCCTCGGACTTGCCGAGGCACAGCTGGGTCACGATGAGTCCGCGCGGCGGCACCTCCTGGCAGCCGCTGATCTTGCCGCACGGATCCAGGCGCCGGTGGAGGAGGCCCAGGCGCGCACCGCGTTGGCCGAACTTCGTGACCACAGCAACGGAAATCCCAAGGGCGAGCAGCATCGGGCGCTCTGAGCATGCCAAACAGCGATAGCTTTATATTACTTTCCCAGCCGCCTCACCCGGGTCGTGCTTCACCATATCCCCATTTGCCCCAGGGGGTGACAGCTCTGTACGTTAATCCCAACGTTCTGACGATCAGTCAGGATGATGAGATGGATACGTGCATATGGAGCAAGCCAGTTGAGACTCTTTGTCAGCACTGCCCTCATACTCGGGGTAGTGACTGTGGGTACCATCAGCACTGCACCACTGGGAGCCGCGAGCACCATCACGCACCCCATGGCGGTCACACTCGCACATCAGCCGCCAGCAGCTGATCTGTCTGCCGCCGTTGGCGTGACACGGATGCGCACCCAGGAAACAGTGTTCTGGATGTGACGCAAAACGGGCTCCTCCCGCACCCCGCACGGGAGGAGCCCGCGAGCCTGGCCCAGCTCAGAGTCCGACCCTACGGTCCCCCATCCCGAATGGCGGGGTGCTCGGCCGAGACCACCGGCCCCGCCCTCTCGGCCCTCTTGCAAAGGAGTCCGAGTGAAGCACAGTGCACAAGGCAGCCAGGATCTGCGCTATGCCGTGTGGCGGAAGAGCAAGTTCAGCGCTGACCAGGGCAACTGCATCGAGGTTGCCGACGGTTTCCGGGACATCATGCCCGTCCGCGACTCGAAGAACCCCCAGGACCCGGCGCTCGTCTTCACCGCCGACGCCTGGTCGGCCTTCGTCGCGTGCGTCAGGGCTGGCGCTCTTCCGCTCGCCTGACGTGTCGGTGCCGCGTGGGAGACTCCCGCGCGAGTGCAGCGATCACGATGCGGAGGATGTGCGATGGGCATGCAGGCCAAGGGGACGTTCGAGCTCACCTCGTTCGAGCCGGAGGTGCTCGACGAGGGGCCCGGGGCCGCGCTTGGGCGGGTGCGGATCAGCAAGTCGTTCCAGGGCAGCCTGAACGGGACGAGCACGGTGGCGATGCTGTCGGTGGCCGACGTCGAGGGCAATCCCGCCGCCTACGTGGCCGTGGAGCGGTTCACGGGAGAAGTGGACGGCCGGGTGGGCTCCTTCGTCCTGCAGCACAGCGCGCCCGGCAGCCATGGGGAGCGGCTGGCGATCCAGGTCGTTCCTGGGACGGGGGCCGGGGAGCTCGTGGGGATCACGGGCAGCTTCGAGATCATCCAGTCCGGGGACAGCAGCCACTCCTACGTCCTGGAGTACGCGTTGGACTGACTTCCAGGGGCGTGATGGTGATGACGTCGGCAGGCACACGCGCCCGGCGGTGCCGCGGAAAGCGGCAGGGGGAAGCGTGGAGAGTCCACGCCAGACCCCGGGGCCAGCGCTGCTGCGTACGCAGGCTGTGACCGGCGTCTCTTGACGCACCCGGTTATCATCGGGCGTATCTCACACAAGCCGCTGGTGATCCGGGTCACGGCTCCGTAGACTTTGCGGGCCCGCCAAGAGTGAGCCGAGGGTCGTGTGGGGTACTGGAAGAAGCACACCAAAGATCATCAGCAGGTTCTGGAGCTTTTTCACCGGAATGGGTGGACAGTCGAGGACCCGCCGAAGTACTACACCCTGAAGTGCCCCTGCGGAGTACACAAGCGGTGGTATCACTTGACTCCTAGCGGGGCAGACTACGCGAAGAACGTGGTTAGCTGGGGGAAGCGTCAGCCATGTTGGAAGGGGATCCCGTGAACGAGAATCTCCGAGCGAGTGTGCGTTGGACCTTCAAGGTCGTCGGACCAGAGAGCGCCGACGAGCTTTCTGACAGTGCTGAGCGCGTGATGGATGCTCTACTCGATCTTGAAGCGTGCGACCCGCGACTCTGTGACGCCGGCGTGGCCATGGACGCAGACGCCATGACGGTTGACGTGGAGCTGACTGTTACAGGTCCAACCGCTCCTGGGAACCTGGAGCACGCTCAAACAGCGATCCGCGCGGCTATTCACGCTGCTGGAGACGCAACTCCGGACTGGCCCAATGAGCCGTTCTCACCTGGTGGTGAGCCCGCTGTGGTTCCACGACACACCGCCGGGGAGTACCACCAGAAAGAGATCGAGATGCTTGCCTCCTGAGCCGAGGATCCAGAAGCCGCCTGCCGCCTCTGCGCTAGGCGGCTTCTTCGTATCGCGAAGCCCACGTCACCATCCGTGCAGAAGCCTCCCGATGCCCCACAACCCAGTCCCTCGCTCGGTGATCCGGTGGGCGACTGGCTGCCGTGGGTGCCGTCGGCGAAGGGCCGGCGGGACGGCGACCGCGACCAGGGGCGTACGGGAGCGCGACGGGGTGGCCCGGCTGCGGGGGCGGACAGGTCGGTCCCGCCCCGCGCGGGAGTGACGCGGTCGCGACGCCCGTCGGTGCGCGCGAGGATGGGGAGACGGCCGGACGCGAGGAGGTAGGCATGACGACCGACGGATTCACCACGTGCCTGTGGTTCGACGGGCAGGCGGAGGAGGCGGCGAACTACTACGTGTCGATCTTCAAGGGCGGGAAGCTGGGCCGGATCGGCCGGTACACCGAGGCGGGACCGGGGCCGGCCGGCAGTGTGCTGGCGGTCGAGTTCGAGATCAACGGCCAGCGCTTCGTGGGACTCAACGGCGGGCCGCAGTTCACCTTCAGCGAGGCCATCTCGTTCCAGATCGGCTGCGCGGACCAGGCCGAGGTGGACTACTACTGGACCAGGCTGAGTGAGAACGGCGGCCAGGAGGGCCCCTGCGGCTGGCTGAAGGACAAGTACGGCGTCTCCTGGCAGGTGGTGCCGACCCTGCTGCTCGAACTGGTCAGCGACCCGGACCCGGTGAAGGCCGTGCGGACCACCGAGGCGATGTACAAGATGGGCAAGCTCGACATCGCCGCCCTGCAGAAGGCCTACGACGGCGGCTGACCGGAACGGCGGGCCTCAGGCGGGATCGGCCCGGCGCCCCAGGTGGTTGAAGAGCAGGTTCAGCGTGATCGCCGCCAGGCAGCCCGCCGAGATGCCCGAGCTCAGGATCGTGGCGATCTGCTGCGGGAAGGCGTGGTAGAAGTCCGGGTAGGCGATCGGGAAGATCCCGAGCGCCAGACTCACCGCCACGATCAGCGCGTTGGAGCCGGCCGCCAGGTCGGCCTTGCCCAGCGTCCGCAGTCCGGCCACCGCCACCGAGCCGAAGAGCACCACTCCGGCCCCGCCCAGCACCGGCTGCGGGACCAGCGAGACCAGCCCGCCGACCACCGGCATCAGGCCCATCACGATCAGGAAGGCGCCGCCGAGCGCCACCACGAACCGGCTGCGGATCCTGGTCAGCGCCACCAGGCCGATGTTCTGCGCGAAGGCCGAGCAGATGAAGCCGTTGAGCGCCCCGCCGAGCGCGGTGGCCAGCCCGTCCGCGCGCAGTCCGGCCGCGATCGTGCGGTCGTCGGCGGGGCGCTCCACCACCTCGCCGAGCGCGATCATGTCGGCGGTGGACTCGGTCATCGCGACCAGCATCACCACCAGCATCGAGACGATCGAGGCGGTCTCGAAGCGCGGCGCACCGAAGGCGAAGGGGTGCGGCAGCTCGAAGAACGGCAGCGAGGCGAGCGCGTGCAGGTCCACCCTGCCGAACGGGATCGCCACCAGGGTGCCGATCAGCAGGCCGAACAGGATCGCGATCCGCTGCAGGAAGCCCCGCAGGAAGCGGTTGAGCAACAGCACGGCGAGCAGCGTGACCCCTGCGAGGCCGAGGTTGCCCAGCGAGCCGTAGCCCCGCGCGTGCGAGTCGCCGCCCTGTGCCCAGTTGCCGGCCACCGGCAGCAGCGAGACCCCGATCAGGGTGATCACGGTGCCGCTGACCACCGGCGGGAAGAAGCGGACCAGTCGGCAGAGCAGCGGCGCCAGCAGGAAGCAGGCCACCCCCGCGACCAGGGTGGAGCCGAAGATCAACGGCAGTGCGGCCCCCTGCTTCGCCGCCACCACGGCCAGCACCGGCGAGACGGTGGCGAACGAGACGCCGTTGACGAACGGCAGCCGCGAGCCGATCCGCCACACCCCGAGCGTCTGCAGCAGGGTCGCGAGGCCGGCGACGAAGAGGTTCGCGGCCAGCAGCGTGGTCAGCTGGGACGGCGTCAGGCCGACCGCGCCACCGATGATCAGCGGCGGCGCGGCGACCCCCGCGTACATGCTGGCCACGTGCTGCAGCGCGACCGCCGACATCCGCCCGAGCGGCAGCACTTCGTCCACGGGGTGCACGGCGGGCGGCGCGGCGACGTCCGGTTCTGCGACGGCGGTGTCCGGGTGCGACACCAGGTCCTGACGGCCCATGACTGTGGTCCCTCCACATCTGACCGATGGTGGCTTCGGGTCCGGGAACGACGACCGAAGTGCGGGACGGAGCACGGTGACGCTGGGACGACCCTGGCGGACGGCGGGACGGCCGTCCGCCCACCGGTACCTGCGGCGAACAGGACCGGCCCAGGCGAGCAGAGCGAAATTCCAGGAACTCCAGAGGTTTCAGGAGCTCCGTAATTCCATGATGCGGAAGCCGACTTCCGCGATGCAGTGAATCTAGGAAGCCCGGCCCGGCTCGTCAATAGCTCCTGCAGGATCGGCAACGACCAGCCGGACTCTTGGACCTTCCTCCAAGCGCGCTCAGTACCGCATCCCCATCGCCCGCGTCACCTCGGCCAGCGTCGCCTCGGCGACCTCGTTGGCGCGGGCGTTGCCGCGAGCCAGGACCGTGCGCAGGTGGCCGCGGTCGCCTTCGAGGGCGGCACGGCGTTCGCGGATCGGGCGCAGGTACTCGTTGACCGCCTCGATGACCACGGCCTTGAGGGCGCTCGCACCGCCGTCGCCGATCTCCTCGGCGACCGACTGCGGGTCGCGGCCCTGGCAGAGGGCGGCCAGTTGCAGCAGGCTGGCCACCTCGGGGCGGCGCAGCGGGTCGTACCCGATCCGGCGGTCGGTGTCGGTCCTGGCGCCGCGCAGCAGGCGGGCCGTCTCGTCCGCGCTGGCCCCCAGGGCGATCGCGTTGCCGCGGCTCTTGCTCATCTTGCCGCCGTCGGTGCCGAGCAGCAGCGGCAGCGCCGACAGCAGGGCCTGTGGCTCCGGGAAGAGCGGCGAACCACCATGTGGATAGCGGGCGTTGAAGCGGCGGGCGACGGTGCGGGCGACCTCCAGGTGGGGCAGCTGGTCCTGGCCGACCGGGACCAGGGCGGCCTTGCAGAACAGGATGTCGGCGGCCTGGTGCACCGGATAGGTCAGCATCAGGCCGCTGACCTGGGACTGGCGCGAGTGCGCGATCTCGTCCTTGACCGTGGGGTTGCGGTGCAGTTCGGCGGCGCTGATCAACGAGAGGAAGGGCAGCAGCAGTTGGTTGAGGGCGGGCACCGAGCTGTGTGTGAAGATCACCGCGCGCTCGCCGTCGATCCCCACCGCCAGGTAGTCGAGCAGCAACTCCTCGACGTACTCGGCGAGTCGGTCCGCCACGTCGCGGTCGGTGAGCACCTGGTAGTCGGGGATCACCACGAACAGCTCGGCGCCCTCGGCCTGCAGGCGGACCCGGTTCTGCAACGAGCCGAAGTAGTGGCCCAGGTGGAGCGGGCCGGTGGGACGGTCGCCGGTCAGCACGCGCGGGCGGGGCTGGATGGTCATCTGCTTCTCCTGTGGGGTGGCACGGGGTTGGCCGTCCGGCGTGGGCCCGTGCGGTGGAGCAAGCAGAAGGGCCGTCCGTCCGGACGGCCCAGGGCATGCGGGATGCGCGGCCGTCCTAGGACGGCCACCAGCTGATCGGGAGCATCGGCGTGCGCATGGGAACCACTGTAACCCCCGCCGACAGACCCTCCAAGCGTTCAGGGCGGCGCCGAACTCCGTTCACCGGGGCGGTGTAGGCGGCCGCTAGCGTGAACGGCCGTCAACGACCCCCCAGACGAGGAGTTTCCGTGGAGCAGTCCCATGACGCCCCCGAGCAGCACAGTGGCGCCGGCAGCGTGAGCCGGCGGGCCGCGCTGCGACTGACGGCCGGGGTGGGCGGTGCCGCGCTGACCGCCGGGCCGTTGCTCGGTGCGACGCAGGCGTCGGCCGACGACGGGTCGGGCGCGGGCGCCGCGCCCGATCAGGGCCAGGGCTCCCCGCTGCTGCTCACCCGGCCCGAGTCGCTCGGCGCACCGGCGGTCGAGGGGCTGCACCTGACCTTCGGCGCCGACCCGACCCGCCAGATGAGCGTCTCCTGGACCACCGACGGGCAGGTCCGCAACCCCCGGGTGCGCTTCGGCACGCTGGAGGGCGGCTTCGGCCACACCGTGGCCGCCGACACCCGGACCTACACCGACGGCATCAGCAACCGGGTCGTCCACACCCACCACGCGCGGCTGACCAACCTCAAGCCCGGCACCTACTACACCTACGTCGCCCTGCACGACGGCGGCCGTCCGGACGCCGGCACCTTCCGCACCGCCGCGCGCGGCCGGCAGCCGTTCACCTTCACCAGCTTCGGCGACCAGGCGGTGCCGAACACCACCTGGCAGCCGGACGGCAAGGGCGGCTACACCTCGGTGCCCAGCGGCATAGCCTCGCCCGCCTCGGCGGACATCGTGGCCGGCATCGAGCAGGTCGACCCGCTCTTCCACCTGCTCAACGGCGACCTGTGCTACGCCAACATCTCGCCGGACCGGCTGCGCACCTGGCAGGGCTTCTTCGCCAACAACACCCGCTCGGCGCGCTACCGCCCGTGGATGCCGGCGGCCGGCAACCACGAGAACGAGAAGTCCAACGGGCCGATCGGCTTCACCGCCTTCCAGACCCGCTTCGACCTGCCGGACAACGGCGGGGACGACGAGACCAAGGGCCTGTGGTACTCCTTCACGGTCGGCTCGGTGCACGTGGTGGTGCTGCAGAACGACGACGTGGCCTACCAGGACGCCGGCGACGCCTACGTGCACGGCTACAGCGGCGGCGCCCAGCGCGCCTGGCTGGAGAAGGACCTGGCCAAGGCCCGGGCCGACCGCTCGATCGACTGGGTGGTGGTCTGCATGCACCAGGTCGTCATCAGCTCCTCGGACGCCAACGGCGCCGACCGCGGCGTACGCGAGCAGTGGGGGCCGCTCTTCGACCGCTACCAGGTGGACCTGGTGGTCTGCGGCCACGAGCACGACTACGAGCGCTCGCTGCCGGTGCGCGGCACCGTCTCCGGCTCGGAGACGCTGACGCCGAACCCGGTCTCCACCGCCACCGACGTGATGGACACCTCGCAGGGCACCGTGCACATGGTGCTGGGCGGCGGCGGCAACTCCTCGCCGAGCAACAGCCAGTTCTTCAAGCCCGCCCAGGCCAAGGTGATCACCGGGGTCGGCGCGGTGGGCGCCAACGGCAAGCGCACACCGGTGTACGTGCACGAGGACGCACCGTGGATCGGCGTGCGGGACCTGGACCACGCCTACGGCTTCGCCGCCTTCACCGTGGACCCGGGCACCAAGCCGGGCGGCACCACCAGCATCCACGTCACCTACTACCGGGTGGCCCAGCCGGACGGGTCGATCAGCCCGATGGAGAGCTTCGTGCTGCACCGCAAGCGCTCCGACGGGCACTGAGAAGTCCGGCGGAGCCAGGGGCCGCGTCCACCACGGGTGGGCGCGGCCCCGCTGTTTTCGTTGACATCCCCCGCCAGGAGCGAGAGGCTAAGCAAGCGCTTAGTCAGTCCCACTCTCGCCGAGGATGCCATGACCGACAATCCCCCCGGACTCGACCTCGCCGCCCTCCGGGCCCACCTGGGCACCGGAGCGCTGAGCGCCGAGCTGATCGAGGGCGGCCGTTCCAACCTGACCTACCGGCTGACCGACGGCGAGCGGCGCTGGGTGCTGCGCCGCCCGCCGCTGGGGCACGTGCTGGCCACCGCGCACGACATGGCCCGCGAGTACCGGGTGATCGGCGCGCTCGCCGACTCGCCCGTCCCGGTGCCGCGCGCGGTGCGGCTGACCGAGGACCCGTCGGTGATCGGCGCGCCGTTCTACCTGATGGAGTTCGTCGAGGGCACCGCGCACCGCGACAGTGCGGCGCTGGCCGCGCTCGGCCCGGCCCGGGTGCGCGCGCTGGCCGACCACCTGGTGGACACGCTGGTCGCGCTGCACGGCGTCGATCTGCAGGAAGTCGGGCTGGCCGACTTCGGACGACCGGAGGGCTTCCTGGCCCGGCAGGTGCAGCGCTGGGGCAAGCAGCTGGCGGCCTCCCGCAGCCGCGAGGTGGCCGGCATCGACGAGCTGGCCACCAAGCTCGACGCGACCCTGCCGCCCTCCCCCGCGCCCACCCTGCTGCACGGTGACTACCGGCTGGACAACGTGCTGGTCGGCCCGGACGACCGGATCACCGCCGTGCTGGACTGGGAGATGTCCACCCTCGGCGACCCGCTCACCGACCTCGGGCTGCTGGTGATGTACACCGAACTGGCCGCCGAGTTCGCCGGGGTGATCCCGGGCGTCGCGCTGGCACCCGGCTTCCCGTCCGGCGCCGAGCTGATCGACCGCTACGCCGGCCGCTCCGGGCGGGACGTGGCCGCCGTCGACTGGTACGTGGCCTTCGCTTCGTTCAAGCTCGCCGTGGTGCTGGAGGGCATCCACTTCCGCTACGGCCAGGGGCGCACCGTCGGGGCCGGCTTCGACCGGGTCGGCGAGCTGGTCCCGCTCTTCGTCGCGCACGGCCTGACCGCACTCAAGGAGCGCTGACCCGCATGGACTTCGCCTTCGACGCCCGCACCGAGGAGCTGCGCGAACAGCTCTCGGCCTTCCTCACCGAACACGTCTACCCCGCCGAGTCGCGCCTGGTCGTCAACGAGGACTGGTCGACGCCGGCGGTCGTCCGCGAACTCCAGCAGGAGGCACGGGCGCAGGGCCTGTGGAACCTCTTCTGCGAGCTGCCCAACCTGCAGTACGCGCCGCTCGCCGAACTCACCGGCCGCAGCATCCTGCTGGCGCCCGCCGCGGTCAACTGCGCGGCCCCCGACACCGGGAACATGGAGCTGCTGGCGCAGTTCGGCGACGAGGCGCAGCGCAAGCAGTGGCTGGAGCCGCTGCTCAACGGCGAGATCCGCTCCGCCTTCGCGATGACCGAGCCGGAGGTGGCTTCCTCGGACGCCTCCAACATCGAGACCCGGATCGAGCGGCACGGCGGCGACTACGTGGTCAACGGCCGCAAGTGGTACATCACCGGGGCGATGAACCCCGACTGCCGGATCTTCATCGTGATGGGCAAGACCGACCCGCACGGCGACCCGCGCCGCCAGCAGTCGATGATCCTGGTGCCGCGCGACACCCCGGGCGTCACCGTCAAGCGGGCGATGACGGTCTTCGGCTACGAGGACCGCGACCACGGCGGCCACGCCGAGGTGCTCTTCGAGGACGTCCGGGTGCCGGCCGCCAACCTGATCGGCGAGCCGGGCTCGGGCTTCGCGATCGCCCAGGCCCGGCTCGGCCCGGGGCGGATCCACCACTGCATGCGGGCGATCGGGATCGCCGAGCGGGCCCTGGAGCTGATGTGCCGCCGGGTCACCGAGCGGGTCGCCTTCGGCAAGCCGCTGGCCGCGCAGGGCGTGGTGCAGGACTGGATCGCGGAGTCCCGGGTGCGGATCGAGCAGGCCCGGCTGCTGGTGCTCAAGACGGCCTGGCTGATGGACACCGTGGGCAACAAGGGCGCGCACACCGAGATCCAGGCGATCAAGATCGCGGTCCCGCAGACCGTCGAGTGGATCCTGGACAAGGCCGTGCAGGCGCACGGCGCGGCGGGGGTCAGCCAGGACACCCCGCTGGCCCAGCTCTGGGCGGGCAACCGCACACTGCGGCTGGCCGACGGACCGGACGAGGTGCACCGGCGCTCGCTGGCGCGCCGCGAGCTGAGGAGGTACCAGGGGTGAGCGAGGACGATCTGCGGGCGCGGGTCCAGGAGTTGCTGGCCGCCTACCCGCCGCAGGAGGTCGACCGGCTCGACTTCCTGCGCGCACGGTTCGATGCCGGCCTCGCCTGGGTCCACTTCCCCGTCGGGCTGGGCGGCCTCGGCGCGCCGCGCGCGTCGCAGGCCGTGGTGGACGCCGAGCTGGCCGCCGCCGGTGCGCCGGACAACGACCCGCGCCGGATCGGCATCGGCCTGGGCATGGCGGCGCCCACCATCCTGCGCTACGGCACCGCCGAGCAGCAGCACCGCTGGCTGCGGCCGCTGTGGACCGGCGAGGAGGTCTGGTGCCAGCTCTTCAGCGAGCCCGGCGCCGGCTCCGACCTGGCCGCGCTGGCCACCCGCGCGGTGCCCGACGCCGACGGCAGCTGGCTGGTCAACGGCCAGAAGGTGTGGACCTCCTCCGCGCACACCGCGCGCTGGGCGATCCTGATCGCCCGCACCGATCCGGCGGTGCCCAAGCACCAGGGCATCACCTACTTCGTCTGCGACATGACCGACCCCGGTGTGGAGGTCCGCCCGCTGCGGCAGATCACCGGCGAGGCGGAGTTCAACGAGGTCTTCCTGACCGACGTGCGGATCCCCGACACCGACCGGCTCGGCGCCGTCGGCGAGGGCTGGCGAGTGGCCACGACCACGCTGAACAACGAACGGGTGGCGATCGGCGGCCAGCGCACCCCGCGGGAGGGCGGCCTGATCGGCATCGTCGCCGAAACCTGGCGCGAGCGGCCCGAGTTGCGCACCGCCGAGCTGCACCAGCGGCTGCTGCAGCACTGGGTGGACGCCGAGGTGCTCCGGCTGACCGGCGAGCGGCTGCGCCAGCAGCTGGCGGCCGGCCAGCCCGGGCCCGAGGGCGCCGGCGGCAAGCTCGGCTTCGCCCGGCTGGCCCAGCAATTGACCGCCTTCGAGGTCGAACTGCTCGGCGAGGAGGGCCTGGGCTACGACGACTGGACGCTGCGCCGCCCCGAACTCGTGGACTTCAACGGCCGCGAGGCCGGCTACCGCTACCTGCGGGCCAAGGGCAACTCGATCGAGGGCGGGACCAGCGAGATCCTGCGCACCATCATCGCCGAGCGGGTGCTCGGCCTGCCGCCCGAGCCGCGCACCGACAAGGACGTCCCGTGGAAGGAGCTGTCCCGGTGAACCTGCTGTACTCGGAGATCGAGGAGGAGCTGCGGGCCAGCGTGCGCGACCTGCTGCACGACCGCAGCCCGGCCGAGGCGGTGCTGGCCCGGGTCTCGGCCGGCCAGGGCTACGACCCGGCGCTGTGGCGGGCGTTGGCGGTGGAGCTGGGCGCGGCCGGGCTGCAGGATCCGCAGGCCGGCGGCTCGCTGCGCGAAGTCGCTGTGGTGATGGAGGAGTTGGGTCGCTCGGTGGCGCCCACGGCGTTCCTGGGCAGCGCGGTGCTGGCGACGGCGGCGCTCGGCGCCGAGGACGGGCGACTGGCCTCGGGCGAGCGGACCGGGACCTTGGTGGTGCCGTTCTCGGGCGGGGCACCGAGCGTGCGGGCGACGGGCGGCCGGCTGACCGGGCGGGTCACCTCGGTGGCCGACGCGCTCACCGCCGACCTGCTGGTGGTGCCGGCGGCGGGCGGATCGCTGTGGGTGGTGGAGCGCGGCTTCACCGTCGTGCCGCGCACCTCACTGGACCTGACCCGGCCGCTGGCGGACGTCGTCCTCGACGACGCCCCGGGCGAGTTGGTCACCGAGGACCCGACGGTGCTGGAGCGGGCGCTGCTCACCGGGGCCGGGCTGCTCGCCTCCGAGCAGCTGGGGATCGCCGAGTGGTGCCTGAGCAGCACGGTCGCATACCTGCGCGAGCGGCGGCAGTTCAACCGCCCGCTGGGCTCGTTCCAGGCGCTCAAGCACCGTCTGGCGGACCTCTGGCTGGAGGTGGTCGGCGCCCGCGCCGCCGCCCGGGCGGCAGCCGACGCGCTGGCGAGCGGGGCGGCGGACGCGCCGCTGCTGGTCGCGGTGGCCGCCTCGCACTGCGGCACGGTCGCGGTGCGGGCCGCCGAGGAGTGCATCCAGCTGCACGGCGGGATCGGGATGACCTGGGAGCACCCGGCCCACCTCTACCTCAAGCGGGCCAAGGCCGACCAACTGGCGCTCGGCACGCCGGGCCACCACCGCGCCAGGCTGGCCGAGCTGGCGGACCTGCCTGGCTGACACGTGCGTTGAGCACGGTGAGCACGGCGATGCCCCGGGGAGCTGCTCCCCGGGGCATCGACGGTCCATCGCCGGTCTTCAGACCAGGATCACCACGCGCCCGGTGGTCCGTCCCTCGGCGACCCGCTGCACGCCGTCCGCCGCCTGCTCGAAGGCCAGCCGCTCGCTCACCAGCGGGCGCACCAGGCCGGCCTGCGCCAGCTCGGTCAGCTCCTGGTGGGCGGCCCGCACCGCCGCCGGGTCCTTGGTGGCGTAGAGGCCCCAGTGCAGCCCGAGCACCGAGTAGTTCTTCACCAGCGGGTGCCCGAGCGCGGGCGTCGGGATGCTGCCGCTGGCGAAGCCGACCACCACGATGCGGCCCTCGAAGGCGACGCACCGGGTCGAGCCGGTGTAGGCGTCGCCGCCCACCGGGTCGAAGACCACGTCCGCGCCGCGCCCGCCGGTGGCCTCCTTGACGGCGGCCACGAAGTCCTCGGCCGTCCGGTCGACGACCAGGTCGCAGCCCAACTCCTTGGCCACGGCGGCCTTCTCGGCACCACCGACCACGCCGATCACCCGGGCCCCGGCCGCCCTGCCCAGCTGCACGGCCGCGCTGCCGACGCCACCGGCCGCCGCGTGCACCAGCAGGGTCTCCCCCGCCCGCAGCGCGGCCCGGCGGTGCAGCGCGAACCAGGCCGTCTGGTAGCCGATGTGCAGCGCGGCGGCCTGCGCCTCGTCCAGCGCCGCGGGTGCCGCGAAGAGCGCGCGCTCGTCCAGCAGCGCGTACTCGGCGAACGCGCCCGTGCCGGCCACCGGATTGCCGATCACCAGCTCGCCGGAGGGCAGTTCGCCGCAGAGCTCGACGCCCGGGGTGAACGGCAGCGGCGGCTTCACCTGGTACATCCCCAGGCACATCAGCGCATCCGGGAAGTTGACCGCCGCCGCCCGCACCTTCACCAGCACCTGGTGCTCACCCGGGACGGGCACCGGCGCGTCCTCGACCAGCCGCATCACCTCGCGCGGCAGCCCCAACTCGCCCACCTGCCACGCCCTCATGCCTGCCCCTCCACGATCTTGCGCTGCAGGTGGTTCATCGCGCCCAGCCAGCCGTCCGGATCGGTGGCGCGGTTGGCGTAGTAGGCGGCCACCTCGGGGTGCGGCAGGATCAGGAACCGCTCCTCGGCGATCGCCCGCAGCACGTCCTGGGCCACCGCCGCGGGCTCCAGGGCGGTGGCGCCCATCAGCGCCTCGCCCACCGCGCCCGCCTCCTCGAGGATCTTGGTGCGCACGCCCTGCGGACAGAGCGCGTGCACCCGCACGCCGCGGTGCCGGTAGGTGGCGGAGAGCCACTCGGCGAAGGCGAGCGCGGCGTGCTTGCTGACCGAGTAGGGCGCCGAGCCGAGCATGGTGAGCAGGCCGGCGGCCGAGACGGTGGCGAGGAAGCGGCCCTCGCCGCGCTCCAGCCACTCGGGCAGCAGCAGCTCGGCGGCCCGGACGTGGGCCATCACGTTGACCTCCCAGGCCGCGCTCCAGGCGGACTCGGGCGCGTCCGCGCCCCCGCTGGTGCCGACCCCGGCGTTCGCGCAGTACACGTCGATGCCGCCGAGCTCGGCGCGGGCCGCCGTGATCAGCGCCGCCACGCCCTCGCGGCTCGCCGCGTCGCCGGGCACGGCCACCGCGCCCAGCCGGGCGGCGGTCGCCCGGGCCGCCTCGGCGTCCAGGTCGTTGACCACCACCTGGGCCCCCTCGGCCACGAAGGCCTCGGCCAGCGCCGCGCCGATCCCGCGCCCGGCGCCGGTCACCACGCAGCGCCGGCCGCTCAGCGGGCCACCGGGCCGCGCCGTCACAGCCCGCCGCCCAGGGTCACGCCGCCGTCCAGCACCAGGGTCTGCCCGGTGATCCAGGCCGCGTCCTCGGAGAGCAGGAAGGCCACCGCACCCGCCACGTCCTGCGGCACGCCGAGCCGCTTGAGCGGGTAGGGCGCCGCCGCCTCCTCCTCGCGCCCGCTGAACAGCGCCTCGGCGAACTTCGTCTTGACCACGGCGGGCGCCACCGCGTTGACCCGGATGTCCGGTCCGAGTTCGCCGGCCAGCTCCATGGTGAGCCGGGAGAGCGCGGCCTTGCTGACCCCGTACATCCCGATGCCCGGCGAGGTGCGCAGGCCCGCGATGGAGGAGACGTTGACCACCGCGCCGCCGTGCTCGCCCATCCAGGCCCGGTGGGCGAGCCTGGTCCAGGCGAGCGGTGCGAGCACGTTGACGGCCAGGATCTTGGCGGCGGCGGCCGGATCGGTCTCCAGCACCGGGCCGAAGATCGGATTGATCCCGGTGTTGTTGACCAGCAGGTCGAGCCGGCCGAAGGCCGCCATCACCTGGTCCACCGTGGCCTGCTGGTGCTCGGGGTCGTCCGCCTTGCCGGCCACCGCGATGGCGTGCTCGGGACCGCCGAGGTCCTTGACCGCCTCGGCGAGCGGCTCGGGGTTGCGGGCGGTGATGCAGACCCGGGCCCCGTGGGCGACGAGCTCGCGCGCGATTGCCAGGCCGATGCCCCGGCTCGCACCGGTGACCACGGCCACCTGTCCCTTGAACGAAAGCGTCATGGCCGTCCTCAACTAGTAACTAAGCGCTTGCTTAGCATCTGGGCCCCGGGGCACACTGTCAACACTCCGGCGCCGGGAACAGCGCGCCGCCCGTGCGAGGATGTCGCCCATGACCACCGCGCAGCACCTGGCCGAGCTGTGGCCCGGGGAGCGCCCCGAGGCCGCGCGCCGACTGCTGCTCGCCGCCGTCGACTCCTTCGCTTCCCGCGGCTTCCACGCCACCACCACCCGCGACATCGCCACCGCCGCCGGGATGAGCCCGGCCGCGCTCTACATCCACTACCCCTCCAAGGCCGCGCTGCTCGCCGAGATCAGCCGGCACGGACACGCGGCCACCCTGGCCCTGGTGGAGCAGGCGGTGGCGGGCGAGGGCGACCCGCGCTCCCGGATGCGGCAGCTGGTCGAGGAGTTCACCGCCTGGCACGCGCGCGGCCACACGGTGGGCCGGATCGTCAACTACGAGCTGCGCGCGCTGCCCGAGGCGGACTTCGCCGAGGTCGCCGAGCTGCGCCGGCGGATCGAGGAGTCGGTCAAGCAGCTGATCGAGGAGGGCGTGGCGGCCGGCCACTTCAGCGTCGTCGAGACCCGCACCGCGGCCCGCGCCGTCACCTCGCTCGGCATCGACGTCGCCCGCTGGTACAACGAGCGCAGCAGCGAGAGCCCCGAGGAGCTGGGCACCCGCTACGGCGACCTGGTGCTGCGGATGCTGGGCGCTCGGCTCGACTGACCCGCCGCCCAGGTCCTCAGATCCCGGCGCTGAGCGTGTTGGCGAGGTGCGGGCCGAGGTAGCCGAGGTAGATCCGGCCGCCGTGCGGGCTGTCGTCCAGGAAGTGCAGCCGCGGCGCCTTGCTGTTGCCCGCGCCGATCCGCAGGTGGGCGCCCATGAAGGCGGCGCCGCTCGGGTCCACCGCCACCGGCACCGGGAAGGTGCGCTGCCGGCGCCAGCTGCGGCGCCCGGCGGTCTGCGGCGACTCGTCGCGCACCACCTTGCCGGGCGGGAACCGGTGGCCGCCCGCCGGGGTCTCCCGGCACCAGTGCAGGAAGTCGCGCACCGGCGCCCCCTCGCGGCGGGCCCGCGCGTAGTCCTGCAGGGCCAGCAGCGCGTCCCAGGCGGTGGCGGCCCAGTGCGGGCCGAGCACCTGGGCGTCCAGCTCCACGGTGATCCGGCGGCTGCCGGTGAAGCGCAGCTCGGACAGTTCGGCGATCCGCTCCAGCAGCGCCGCGAAGCCGCCCGGGTTGCCGTGCGCGGGGTGCGGGGCGGGGTCGGCGTACGGGGCCGGGTGGGCGCACGGGGCCGGGCGGGCCTGGTGCGGATCGGCCTGGTGCGGATCGGCCGGCCCGCGCCGCAGGTCGCGCAGCTGGGCGCTGGTGCGCCGCAGCTCCTCGGCCTGCTCGGCGAGCTCGACGCTCAGCTCGAAGGCGTGCTCCTCCTGGGCGCGCAGCTCCTGGCGCAGCTCGCCGATCTCCCCGCGCCGCGCGCTCTCCTCGTGGCCGGCCTCCTCCAGCAGCCCGTTCAGCAGCGCGTTCTCCTCGCGCAGCCGCTCCAGCTCGGCCCGGCTCGCGACGGCGGGCGGCTGCGGGCGGCCGTGCAGCGCGGGGACGGTGGCCAGCTCGGCGGGCAGCGGGGCACGGGCGGCCAGCCGCCTGGGCAGCCGGGCCAGCAGGCGGCCGACCCGCTCCAGGTCCTCGCCGAGTCCGGGGCGCGGCATTGCGGGGTGCCGGAACCCGTCGGCCGCCTGGTCCGGCTCGACGCCGGGCAGGTAGCTGCGGGCTCCGCCGCTGGGCACCTGGTGGTGGGCGAGCGCCTGGTTGACGGCGGCCCGGGCCTCGGGGGTCAGCAGGTAGCAGACCGCCAGGCCCGGCAGGTGGCGGGTCAGCGCCTCGGCCGCCGGGGGCGCGGTGGCGAGCAGCACGATCGGCAACCGCCGCTCCGGGTCGCGCAGTTCGGCCAGCAACCGGTCGAGGTCCGCCGGCCCGAGCGGGCGCGGCCCCGCGGTGACCGCCACCCGGCCGTCGCGGGCCGCCAACCCCGCCAGCAGCGGGCCAACCAGCGTCGGCGCCTCGGACCAGCCGGGACGGGCACCGGGCGCGGCGGGCAGCTGCTCGGCCGTCAGGCACACCCGGGGCGTGGCCGCCCCTGGCCTGGCCCGGACCAGCAGCGTGGTCTGCCGCAGCCCCTCGGGACCGCTCTCCCGCAGGCGCCAACGGGTGTACGCGCCGGTGCGGTCGGCCTCGGCATCGGCGTCCAGCCAGGCCCCCGGCGCGAGGCGGACCCGCCCGGGCCCGTCCGCCGCGGCGCCGGTGTCGTAGCCGGCCTCGCCCAGCCAGCCGCGCAGCCGCTCGTCGGCGACGGCGCAGCTGCCGAGGTGGTCGAGTCCGCTGGTGACGACCATCCGGTAGGTACTGGTGTCCACGCGAGCAGAGTCTGTCAGGACACGGACCGCCCGACCAGTAATCCGCCTGGAAGCACCGGGACTTGACCAGGTTGCCAGGGCTTGTCCGGCAAGCCCTACGTCGTGGCGGTCACCGCGGCCACGGCGAGCAGCAGGACGGCCGAGGCGGTGGAGACGCGGCGGGCGCCCTGTTCGGAGCCTGCCAGCGAGCCGCCGGCGCGGCCGGCGAGCAGTGCCACCGCGCCGTATATGCCCGCGCAGGCCAGGATGTTGAAGGCGCCGAGCACGGCCACCTGGCCGCCGATCGGCAGCGCGGCGTGCGGGGAGATGAACTGCGGGATGAGGGAGAGGTAGAGCAGCAGGCCCTTGGGGTTGAGCAGTGCGGTCAGCAGGCTCTGCCGCAGCACGGCGGCGGTCGAGCGGCCGGCGGCGGAGGCGGCCAGGGCGGGGGTGCCGCGGCGGGCGGCACGCAGCATGTTGACCGCGATCAGCACCAGGTAGGCGGCGCCGACGTAGCGCAGCGCGGGCAGCGCCGCGGGTATCGCGCGCAGCGCGGCGGCCAGGCCGGCAGCCGCGAGCAGGGTGTGCACGGCGTAGCCGGCGCAGATGCCGGCGACCGCGGTCAGACCGGTGCGGCGGCCCTGGCCGAGGCTGCGGGCGACCACGTAGAGCCAGTCGGGACCGGGGGTGCAGACCAGCAGCAGGTCGACGCCGAGGAAGAGCAGGAGCAGGTGCGTGTCCATGATGGGGGCGACGCTAGCGGAGTGGCGCTAGCAGCCGATGCCCCGTTCATGCGGCTCCACCGGCGAGCATGGCAGGATAGTGCGCCATGGACCGCATCGACCGCAGAATCTTGCGCGAACTCCAGCAGGACGGGCGTCTCAGCAACGCCGAGCTGGCCGATCGGGTGGGGCTGACCCCCTCACCCTGCCTGCGCCGGGTGCGCCAGCTGGAGCAGGACGGGGTGATCCGCGGCTACCGCGCACTGCTGGACGGAGCCTCGCTCGGCCTCGGCCTCCAGGCCTTCGTGACCGTGGTGATGCGCCAGGAGGACAAGCCGACGGTCACCGAGTTCGAGCGGCAGGTGGCGGCGCTGCCCGAGGTGGTGGAGGCGCACCGGTTGTTCGGCGACCCGGACTACCTGCTCCGGGTCGCCGTGGCCGACCTGGCCGCCTACGAGCGCTTCCACACCGAGGTGCTCTGCGGGCTGCCGGGGATCGCCCAGGTCAACTCGCACCTGCCGCTCAAGCTGGTCCGCCCGGACGAGGGCATCCCGACCGGGGCCTGAGCCGGGCCCGGCGCACCGCAGCTACTGCGGCTGGGGCAGCACGCAGCCGGGCAGGCCGAGGTCGAGCTTGTTGCCGGGATCGAAGCAGGCGTCCAGCAGGTAGGTCTCCTCGGCGTAGTTGGTGCCCTGATGGACCGTCACATTGCCGTTCTGGTCGACCTCGCAGGGGTTGTCGACGGTGCAGGTCTCGCCGTCCTCGTTGCCGGTGTTGTTGACCGCGACCAGCAGACCGGTACTGGTGTCGATCACCGGCGAGCCCGAGGTGCCGCCGATGGTGTTGCAGGTGGAGGTGTAGCGGACCGAGTCCTTCCAGACCCAGTCGCCCTCGTGGAGCTGGTAGACGAAGCCGTCGATCGAGCACGAGTAGGTGGTCTTCCAGTAGCCGGAGACCACCTTGATCGAGGCGCCGGCCGTCGGGTGGTCCGGCGATATGGTCAACGGGCTGATGCCGTAGCGCTGCTGGATCGACGCGTAGCTGGTGCCCAGCTGATAGAGCGTCACATCGGTGTCGGTCATGGTGGAGTAGACGACCTTGCTCGCGCGCAGCGTGGCGACGCCCCGGCCCGAGGCGTTCAGCAGGGTGAACGTGCGACTCGACGGCTGGTTGACGATCACCTGACCGGGATCCGGCATGCCGGTCTCCAGGCAGTGGCCGTTGGTGAGCACCAACGCGGGGTCGCCGGCCTGGGAGTTGGGCAGTCGGACCACCGAGCCGGAGCAGTCGTCCAGCGCGACGGTGCCGGCGAAGCTCACGGTCACCGCGGGGGCGTGGGCCGGGGTGGCAGCACCGGCGGGCGCCGCGCCGGCCAGCGCGCTCGCGCCGCCGAGCAGGGCGGCGACCGCCGCGGCGGCCAGGGGTTTGGGCAGGGCGCGGGAGATCTGCACGGCGGGACTCCTCAGCTGTGGGGGTCCCGCAAATTTGGCCTGGACATGACAGTTGTCAAGGGATCCGGCACCCCGCCGTGCCCCGGATTCCCTTGGGCGCAGGTGAGTTGGGGCCGGCGGGTCGGGCCTCAGGCCGGGTCGATGATCCGGCGCGCGACCTCCTCGGGCCGCATCGGCCGCCCGAAGTGCCAGCCCTGCGCCCGGTCGCAGCCCATCGAGCGCAGCCGCTCCGCGTGGTCGGCGTTCTCCACGCCCTCGGCGGTGACCGACAGCCCCAGCGTGTGCGCCAGCGAGACCAGCCCGCCCACGATCCGCCAGCCCAGCACCTGCTCGCGCCCGGAGTCCTTGAGGTCCTGGACGAAGGAGCCGGCGATCTTCAGCCCGGAGACCGGCAGATCACGCAGGTAGGCGAGGTTGGACCAGCCGGTGCCGAAGTCGTCCACCGCCAGCGAGACGCCCATGTCCACCAGCGAGTGCAGCGCCCGCAGCGAGGAGTCCTCCGGGCCGACCACGGCGCTCTCGGTGATCTCCAGCTGCAGCTGCTTGGGGTCCAGGCCGGTGTCCCGCAGGATCCGGTCGATGTCCGTGACCAGCCCGGCGTTGCGCACCTGGCGCACCGCCAGGTTGACGTTGACCTGCGGCGCCCGGTCACCGAACTGCCGTACCCAGTCGGCGCCCTGGCCGCAGGCCTGCTCCAGCACCCAGCGGCCCAGCGGCATGATCAGGCCGGTCTCCTCCGCGGTGCCGATGAACTCGTCCGGGCCGAGCACCCCCAGCTGCGGGTGGCGCCAGCGCACCAGCGCCTCCACCGCCGAGAGCGAGCCGTCGGCCAGCAGGCACAGCGGCTGGTAGTCGATGAAGAACTCGCCGCGGTCGAGGGCGACCGGCATCCGCACCGAGACCGCGTAGCGGCTCACCGCGCGGGCGTTGCGCTGCGGGTCGAAGAGCGTCCAGCGCCCGCGGCCCTCCTCCTTGGCCCGGTACAGGGTCAGGTCGGCGGCCCGCACCGCGGCCATCGGCGTGGTCGCCGCCACCGGCCGCTCCAGCACGCCGACGCTGGCGCCGATCGCCAGCCGGTGCCCGTCGATCGGCACCGGCTTGGCGAGCGCGGCCAGCACCGTCTTGGCGGCGGCCACCGCCTCCTGCTCGCCCCGGCAGTCCTCCAGCAGCACCACGAACTCGTCGCCGCCCAGCCGCGCCACCAGGTGGCCCAGCGGGCGCAGCGCCGCCTCCAGGCGCAGCGCCACCGCGGCCAGCAGCTGGTCGCCCATCTCGTGGCCCAGCGAGTCGTTGACCACCTTGAAGCCGTCGAGGTCGACGTAGCACAGGCCGAACCTGGCGCCGGGCTCGGGCGTGTCGAACAGCGCCTCCAGCCGCTCGAAGAAGGCCGAGCGGTTGGGCAGGCCGGTCAGCGGGTCGTGGGTGGCCTGGTGGCGCAGCCGCTCCTGCAGGCGGTAGCGGTCGGTGATGTCCTCCAGCATCGCCACCTGGTAGACCGGGGCGCCGTCGTCGTCGCGGATCAGCGAGACGGTCAGGTGGGTCCAGATCACCTCGCCGTCCTGGCGGTAGTACGGCTTGTCGATCGAGAAGTGCTCGATCTTGCCGCTGACCAGCTCCTCGTAGGCCTCCCAGACCCCCGGGGTGTCCTCCGGGTGCACCAGGTCGTTGACCCGCCGGCCCTGGATGTCCTCGGGGCGGGCGCCGAAGAGGTTCTGCAGCGCCTTGTTGGCCGCCAGGATGGTTCCCTCGACGTCGCCGATGCCGATGCCGATCGCGGCGCTCTCGAAGAGTGCCCGGAACCGGGCCTCCGACTCGCGCAGCGCCCGCTCGGCCTCCCGGCGGGCGGCGTCGGCGGCCAGCCGGATCGCCTCCTGCTCGTGCAGGGTGCGCTCGCGCAGCGCCGCGGCCCAGCCGGCCGCGAAGGCGCCGGAGAGCTCGGCGCCGCGCGGGTGCGCCTGGCCGTCGGCCAGCAGCACGATCGCCTTGGCCAGCAGCTCGGGGTCGGTGAAGTGCGACTCGACCAGCAGCGCGCCGGCCTCGGCGGCCGGGCCCGGGTCCAGCGGCTCGGCGCGCTGGGAGTCCAGCAGCAGCTCGATCACCTCGGCGACCAGCCGGTTCAGGGCGCCCGGGTGCATCGCCGCGCCCTGGCTGCTGTTGAGCAGCCGCGCCCACTGCTCCGGGTCGGTGGTCCCGGCGGCGGCTGCTCTGTCGCCCTCCGGCGGCGGCGCGGTCACTTCAAGAGCCCCACGCCCGCCAGACCGACCATCCGCTCCGGGTTCTCGCCGACCGCCGTCGGCTCGTCCGGGTGCCACTGCGGCAGGTAGACCACGCCGGGGTCGAGCAGCTCGAAGCCGTCGAAGAAGCCGGTGATCCGGTCCAGCGAGCGCATGGTCAGCGGGGTGGGCGTGCGGTTGTAGAGGTCCTGGTGGGTGGCGGCCTGGTCCTGGGCGCCCTCCAGCGAGGCGTGGCAGATGGCCAGCGCGCTGCCCGGCGGCAGCGCGGCGCGCAGGGTGGCCAGGATGCCCTCGGGGTCCTGCTCGTCGGTGACGAAGTGCAGCACCGCGACCAGCAGCAGCGCGACGGGCTCGCCCGCGCCCAGCAGCTCGGCCACCTCGGGGCGGGCGAGCAGGCCCGCGGGGTCGGTGAGGTCGGCGTCGACCACGGTGCTCAGCGGGTCGTCCTGGAGCAGCAGGCGGCTGTGCGCGACGGCCACCGGGTCCTTGTCGACGTAGACCACCCGGCTGTCCGGCTGGATCTCCCGGGCCACCTCGTGCACCGCGCCGAAGGTCGGGATGCCGGAGCCGATGTCCAGGAAACGGGTGAAGCCGCGTTCGGCCAGAAACGTGACGGAACGGCGCAGGAAGGCCCGGTTGGCGCGCATGATCAGCGGCAGGTCCGGCCACATGGTGATCGCCTTGCGGGCCATCTCGCGGTCCGCCGCGAAGTTGTGCGAGCCCCCCAGGTAGTAGTCGTAGACGCGGGCCGCGGCGGGCCGGTCAAGATCCATGTCCTCGGGCACCCACGGTGGTCGCCGCATCAGGGACCCCTTTCGACACAGAAATAGACAAGAGGCACAAAGATCATCCTATGAACCCAGGGCCTACCGCAACCGTACGGCCACCCCCGCGGGGCCCCGCAACAGCAGGCCGGACCCCTGCCGTCGGTCGACGGCAGGGGTCCGGCGGGGAGCTGCGGGCTGCTCCGGGGACTACTCGACGGTGACCGACTTGGCCAGGTTGCGCGGCTTGTCGACGTCGCGCTCCAGCGCCACGGCCGCGTGGTAGGCGAGCAGCTGGAGCGGGATGTTGAGCAGCAGCGGGTCCAGCTCGGGCTCGTTCCTGGGGACCAGCACCGTGTGGTTGGCGAACTTGGCGTCCGGGGTCCGGTGCGCGACGGCCAGCACCCGCCCGGCCCGGGCCCGGATCTCCCCCAGCGTGGTGAGGTTCTTGTCGAGCAGCTCGTCGTCCGGCAGCAGCGCCACGGTGGGCAGGTCGGGGCTGATCAGGGCCAGCGGGCCGTGCTTGAGCTCGGAGGCCGGGTAGGCCTCGGCGTGCACGTAGCTGATCTCCTTGAGCTTCTGCGCGCCCTCGCGGGCCACCGGGTAGCCGCGCACCCGGCCGATGAACATCATGCCCTGGCAGTCGGCGTACTCGGCCGCCAGGTCGGCGATCTCCTTCTCGTGCTCGAGGATCTCGCGGATCTGCCCGGGCAGCGCCTTGAGCCCCTCGACGATCCGGCGCCCGTCGGCCGGCGAGAGGTCGTTGATCCGGCCGAAGTGCAGGGCCAGCAGGGCGAAGGCGACCACCGTGGAAGTGAAGGCCTTGGTGGAGGCCACCGAGATCTCCGGGCCCGCGTGCAGGTAGATGCCGCCGTCGCAGGCACGGGCGATGGCGCTGCCGACGGTGTTGACCACGCCGAGCACCCGGCCGCCCTTGCGCTTGACCTCCTGGACGGCGGCCAGCGTGTCGTAGGTCTCGCCGGACTGGCTGACCGCGACGTAGAGGGTGTCGGCCTCGATCACCGGGTTGCGGTAGCGGAACTCGGAGGCGGGCTCGCTGTCGGCGGGGATCCGGGCCAGCTCCTCGATCAGCTGGGCACCCATCTGCCCCGCGTAGTAGGCGGAGCCGCAGCCGATGATCTTCACCCGGCGGATGTCGCGCAGCTCGCGGGCGTCCATGTTGAGGCCGCCCAGGTGCGCGGTGGCGAAGCGCTCGTTCAGCCGGCCGCTGAGGGTGCGCTCGACGGCGGCGGGCTGCTCGTGGATCTCCTTGATCAGGAAGTGCGAGTGCCCGGCGGTGTCGTAGGAGTCGATCTCCCAGTCCACGGTGGAGGGCTGACGGTTCGTCGGGCGCGCGTCCTCGGTGAAGGTGCGGAAGCCGTCGGCGCGGATCACCGCCAGCTCGCCGTCCTCCAGGTGCACCACCTGGCGGGTGTAGCGGACCAGGGCGGACACGTCGGAGGCGACGAACATCTCCTTCTCGCCGATGCCGAGCACGATCGGGCTGCCGTTGCGGGCCACCACGATCCGGTCGGGCTGCTCGGCGTCGACCACCGCGATGCCGTAGGTGCCGACCACCAGGGCGAGCGCGGCGCGCACCGCCTCCTCCAGCTCGGCGCCCGCGGCGGCGTGCGCGGCGATCAGGTGGACCAGCACCTCGGTGTCGGTCTCCGAGGCGAAGACCGCGCCGTCGGCGATCAGCTTCTCGCGCAGCTGGTCGGCGTTCTCGATGATCCCGTTGTGCACCACGGCGATCCGGCCCGCGTTGTCCAGGTGCGGGTGGGCGTTGGTGTCGCTCGGCTCGCCGTGGGTGGCCCAGCGGGTGTGGCCGATGCCGGTGCTGCCCTTGAACCGGGCCGGCACGGCGGCGGCGAGGTCGGCGACCCGGCCCTTGGTCTTGCGCACCTTCAGGCCGCCGCCCTTGCCGGTGACGGCGACGCCGGCCGAGTCGTAGCCGCGGTACTCCAGCCGCTGCAGACCTTCGAGCAGGAACGGGGTGGCGTCTTTGGGGCCGATGTAGGCAACGATTCCGCACATGGGGACATGGCTCCTGAGGGTGGAGGGACGGGTGGGACGAGACGCGGGCCGGGCCGCGGGCCGCGCGGGTGAGGGTGGACCCGGCGGCGCGGCGCCTGCGGGTCAGCCGTAGACGAGGCGGCGCAGCTGGCGGGCCGAGAGCTCCGGGGCGACCACCCGGCGGGCGGCCAGCTCCTCGGCGATCCGGGCGAAGCTCTGGTCGTTGGTCAGCCCACGGGACTGCAGCTCCCCGTGCCGGCGCTGGACGAACTCGGGCGTGGTCTCGGAGAAGTACGCCAGCACCTCCGCGACCACCCGCGCGGCCTCGGCCGGGCCCAGCACGCTGGTCCGGGTGAGGTGCGCCAGCAGGTCGGCGAAGAGCGGCTGGGTTGGCTGCGGTGAAGTGGGCACGGAGCGTGAGCCTAGGTGGACCGGCTGAAAAAACAAAGAATCCTGCCCGATAGCGGGCAGGATTCTCAGCTTTCCGGTCGAAACCTGGGTGTCAGCCGGGTGAGCGGCGGCCAGGGCGCACCGGGCGGGGCTACGCGGAGACCGAGTGGTCGCGGCGGAACAGTTTGCGGCGGGCCGGCTGCTCGGGCGCCCAGCCGAAGGCCAGACTGCTGCCGATCAGGCCCAGCAGCATGCCGATCAGGAAGCCGCCCAGGTTGGAGGTGACCCAGGTGGCCAGGGTGGCCAGGATCGCCAGGATCGAGTAGAAGAGCCGCTGGGACGGGTTGAAGAGCAGCAGCAGGCCGCAGAGCACGAGGACGCTCGGGACCAGGTAGGCCGCCAGCCCCATCATGCCGACGTGCAGGACGACCGGCAGCGGCGCCTTCTCGGTGACCAGGATCTCGGCTCCCGCCAGCGTGGTCAGCAGCCCGCCCCAGAACGGGCGGCGGCCGCGCCAGGCCTTGAAGGAGCGGCGCGGGCGCTGCGGCGCGGCAGCGGGCGGCTCGACGGCAGGTGGCGGTGCCGCCTCAGCGGCGGCCACGGGCAGCTCGGTGGTCGGCGCCTCGGTGGTCGGCGGCTCGGCGTCCAGCGGTCTCTCCTCGGGCGACGGCTGCGGGTGCGGAACCGCCGGCGGGGGCGTGGAGGCCCCCGCCGGAAGGTCGTCCGTCATCTCAGCAACCCTGCGAGCTGAAGCTCAGGTGCAGGTTGGGCAGGGTGAACGAGCCCGCCGTGGTGGCGTAGTTGTGCTGCCGCAGGTTGTTGATGGTCACGTGGGTCGCCTGCTGGCCGAAGGAGTACATCGGGCCCTTGACGCCTGCGTCGGTGAAGGTGCTGGCGTCACCGCCGACCTCGATGTTCGAGAAGTTCGCGTCACCGCTCATCGTGTCGGAGTCGGTGGTCAGGTTCTCGGCCGAGACCGGGGTGCCGTTGTCACCGGCCGTGATCTTCAGGTTGGTGCCGCCCAGGTTGACGCTCTGGCACAGGTTGGTCAGCTTCCCGTCCTGGATCACGGAGACCGCCACCACCTGCTGGCCGCCGTTCGCCTTGCCGGCCGGATTGCCCTTGAGCATCGTGTCGAGGCCGCCGAACTGCTCGAAGCCGTTGCCGTCCAGCGAGGTGGCGGTGACGGTGAAGGCCATACCGGAGATCTGGAACTGGGCGGCGAGCACGCCCTGGGCGGTCAGCGCCATCAGCACGCCGCCGGCCACGCAGGCCGGTATCGCCATCAGGGCCGCGCGGCGCAGCCGGACCCGGCCGCGCGGGGCGGGTGTCGCGGCGACGGCGCCGGACGCCTCGTCGGGTATCTCTGCGGACGGGACCATGAATACTCCAGGGAGACGAGTGGGAGACCTGTGATCGCTTTGCACGGCGTCCTGGCGCGGACGACTCCCACGGCGAGTGGCCTGATTGCCGATCAGTTTCCGTCCCTGGCAGAGGATTTGGTGATCTTGGCCGTTGACGTGGTAGTGCCTGGAAGTTACCTCGGGGTAAGCAGAGGGTCAAGACTTCGCGCGCGTCGCGGCCGAACCACTCACCGACCCGACACGAATCGATCCTCCGGGGCCGTCGAGCACGCACGGAAGAACGGGTTTTCTCCAGCCCGCCCCGGCCGCCTCGGCCCGCGCCAGCCGCCGCGTCGCCTCGACGGGGCCGACGAAGGCCGCGATCGCGAAGTGCGCCAGGGTGGGGAGCAGGCCGGGGAGTTCGGCGTGCCGGCCGGCGGCGATGTAGCGGTAGAGGTTGGCGTAGATCCCGCCCACCACGCTGTCCACCAGCAGTTCACCGGAGACCGGGGCCGGCGGCGCGGGGCACTCGGCGAACAACCGCCTCAGCCGCACCCGCAGTTGCTCGCGCACCAGGCGTCCCGCCGGCCCCACCGCGTCCACCTCCACCACGGCCAGGGTCGCGAAGGCGGGCACCTCGGCGAGGATCGCCAGCACCACCCGCAGCGCCGCGTACACCCCCTCGCACCAGTCGCCGCACGCCCCGACGGCCTCCTCCATCCGCCGGATCACCACGGCGGTGCCGTGCCGGTGGGCGGCCAGGAACGCCTCCTCCTTGCCGCTGAACTGCTCGTAGAAGACCGGCCTGGTCACCCCGGCGGCCTGGCAGATGTCGCTCACCCGGGCACCGGCGTAGCCGTAGGCGGCCACCGTGTGCACCACGCCGTCCAGCAGCCGGTCGCGCTGGGTGGCCGCCACCACCTCCGGCGGCACCCGGCTGGGGCCGCGCCGGATGGAGCGGGCCGGGTCGCGACCACTGCGGGTACCGGGGAGCACGGCGTCTTCCGGAACGTCACCTGCTTCAAGATTTATCTGCAACTTACGCACCATCCCTTGACGTTGGCCTGAGCCGGGTTTAGAACCTTCCCAGGTTTCCAATATTGCGGCGCTGTTGCGATCCGCTCACGGCGACGCCGGCGAGCGGCCCGTGCCACGGATCGATCGGCCCGCTCGCGACGCCCCCCACCGGGCGTCCATGTTGATGCGCGGCCCGGGCTCCGGAGACCGGCGGTGGCAGCCGCCGGCCAGGTCGTACCGGTCCTGGGCACCGGACCGCCGAACTCGCTCGTGGCGCCGAGCGGTTCGGCGGCCAGGGCCTGCCCTTCGGCTGTCCGCGCGGGCCCCGGCCCCATGGTCGGCCCCATGGCCGCGTCCGCACTCCCGTCCACCCGCCGTGTCACGAGGAGTCCCGCCATGCTTCGAACTGCCCTGTCCGCCAAGCGACTGCTGCCCGCCCTGGCGGCCGCGGCGAGCGCCGCACTGCTGGCCACCGCCGCCCCGGTCCAGGCGGCACCCGCCGCCGCCCCCGGCGGCCCGTACACCGGGATGGGCAACTGCCCTGTCAGCTCAGCCGCGTTGAGCGATCCCACCAACCTCCAGGTGGGCTGCGTGGTGTCGGTCACCAACAGCGGAAGCTTCACCATCGGCTCCACGACCGTGCCGCTCACCTCCCCGATCACGCTGCAGTTCGGGGTCTACTGGGGCAAGTCCGCCCCGGTTGTCACCTTCCCCGACGGCAGCAAGGCCAACCAGTACGCGACCGTCGCCCCCACCGGCGCCCAACTGCTGACCGGCCAGCCGGCCCAGATCACCATTCCCGGGATCATCAACTTCCTGCCCGGCGTGACCAGTGTCTTCGCACAGGTCGAACTCGCCGGTCCGGTAACCGACTTCACCCCGCTGGCGGCCGGCGAGTCCTACCCGGTCTTCAAGCTGCCGGTCAAGCTCCACCTCTTCAACGCCTTCTTCGGCGACGACTGCTACATCGGCTCGGACAGCTCGCCGATCGTGCTGCAGCCGACCACCGGCACCACCGCCCCGCCCGCACCCGCCCAGCCGATGACCGGCAGCCCGGGCACCATCGCGCTGAAGGGCGACCCGAACGGCCACCACGCGCTGATCGCCTCGTTCACCGGCGCCAAGCTGGTCGACAACACCTTCAGCGTCCCCGGTGCCTCGGGCTGCGGCCTCGGCGGCATCCTGGACCCGATCATCGACTGGACCATGGGCATCCCCTCCGGCGCGGGGCAGGGCTCGGTGACCTTCCAGCAGACCAACACCTCGCTCGCCCTGGACGGCAGCCTGAGCGACCTCACCGGTGCGCTGAACGCCTCGGCCGGTCAGTAGCGGCACCCCCTCAAGACCCGTGCGCGGTGCGTCATCCGTGCACGTCCACCCACCGGAACAGACAGAGGATCCCTCATGCGCAAAAGCCTCTACCTCGGCGCGGCGCTGGCCGCCGCCGGGCTCGCCATCCTGCCCGCCCTGCCCGCCTCGGCCAGCGGCAACGTGCTGACCTACGGCAGCGCCGGCGGCAGCGCGGTCGCCGTCGGCGACGTGCTCACCGCCTCGCTGCCCAGCGGCGGCGCCGCCAACTTCTACTCCGACTCCACCGGCGGCACCGGCGTGAGCTGTGCGTCCTCCTCGTTCAGCGCGACGGTGACCAGCAACCCGGCCGCCCCCGGCACCGCCGTGGAGACGCTCAACAGCCAGACCTTCGGCAACTGCAGCGCCCTCAACATCCCCGGTGTCCTCGATGTGAACAGCATCAGCGTGGACAACCTGAGCTACACCAACAACGTCGGTGACAGCTCCGGCAACCCGGTCACCCTGTCGCCGAACTCCGGTCCGATCCAGACCACCATGGTGCTGGACACCTTCCTGGGCCAGGTGACCTGCACCTACCAGGCGGCCCCGGCCAGCCTGAGCGGCACCACCAGCAACGCCTCGCAGTCCATCAGCTTCACCAACCAGCACTTCACCCTGAGCAGCGGCGCCGGGGTCTGCTTCTCGGACGGCTACTTCACCGCCGCCTACGGCCCGGTGCAGGACACCAGCAAGAGCGGCAGCCCCGCGGTGTACACCAACTGACGCAGTACCGGTTCTGAAACGGCCCGGTCGGGGCCGGTCCGCGCCGGGCGACGAGCAGTGGCTCGGCGCGGACCGGCTCAGATCCTGGCGGCCGCCTTCCGGGCGGCCACCAGGACCGGGTCCCAGACCGGGGAGAACGGCGGGGCGTAGGCCAGGTCCTGGAAGATCAGCTCCTGCACCGTCAGCCCGCTGCCCAGCGCCATCGCGCCGATGTCGATCCGCTTCGCCGCGCCGGCGCCGCCGACGATCTGCAGGCCGAGCAGCCGACCACTGCCCCGCTCGGCCAGCAGCTTGACGGTCATCCAGGCCGCGCCGGGGAGGTAGCCCGCCTGCGCGGTCGACTCGACGACGGCGGCGGTCCAGTCCAGGCCCGCCGCCGTCGCCTCGCGCTCGTTCAGCCCCGTCCGGGCGATCTCCAGGTCGCAGATCCGGGTGATCGCCGTGCCCACCACGCCGGGGAAGGCCGCCTCGCCGCCGCCCAGGTTGGTCCCGATCACCAGGCCGTGCTTGTTGGCGTGGGTGCCGAGCGCGACGTGCCGGTGCTGCCCGGAGACCAGGTGGCGCACCTCCACGCAGTCGCCGCCCGCCCAGAGCCCGGGCAGCGGGGTGCCCGCGGCGTCCACCACCCGCATCCGCTCGTCGGTGCGCAGCCCGCCGTGCACGCCCAGCGGCAGGCCGGCGGCGCGGGCCAGCGCGGTGCGCGGACGGACTCCGAGGCCGAGCACCACCAGGTCGGCCGGGTGCTCGCCCGCCGTGCTGCGTACCGCGCGCGGGCGGCCGTCCGGGCCGAGCAGCACCTCGGTGGCCTCTGCCTCCGGCACCACCTCGACGCCCAGCTTGGCCATGCCCCGGCGGATCAGCGCGCCCATCTGCGGATCGAGGCCCGGCATCGGCTCGGGCGTGCGGTGCACCAGGGTGACCTGGTAGCCCTGCCGCAGCACGGCCTCCACCATCTCGATGCCGATGTAGCCGCCGCCGATCACCACCGCCCGGCGCGGGCTCGCGGCTGCGGCACCGTCCGTCTCGCCGAGGCCGCCCGGCGCGCGGAGGCCGGCGAGGGTGTCGAGCAGGGCCCGGCCGTCCGGCAGGGTGTGGGCGGTGTGCACCCCGGGCGCGTCGAAGCCCGGCAGCGCGGGTCGCACCGGCTCCGCGCCGGTGGCGATGACCAGGTGGTCGTAGGGGGTCCACTCCTGCGCACCGGTGTCCAGGTCGCGGCTGCGCACCCGGCGCCGCTCAGGGTCCAGCGCGGTCACCTCGGTGCGCAGCCGCAGGTCGATGCCGCGGGCGCGGTGCTGCTCCGGGGTGCGGGCGATCAGCTCGTCGGCCTCGGCGACCTCGCCGCCGACCCAGTACGGGATCCCGCAGGCCGAGTAGGAGGTGACCGAGCCGCGCTCGAAGGCGGTGATCCGCAGCTCCTCGGGGCCGCGCCGGCGCCGGGCCTGGGAGGCGGCCGACATGCCCGCCGCGTCCGCGCCGATGACCACCAGATGCTCCGTCATGCCCACTCCCGTTCCGTCCGTCTGCCGGTGCCTGCCCGGTTCTGTCCGGACCTGCCCGTACACCGATACCCGCACCCGCCAGGGCCGCTCACGCTCGCGGGCGCGCGCGGCCCCTCCTTAGACTTTCACGATGATCACTTCGCGTCAGCTCGAGTATGTCCGCGCCGTGGCCCGGGAGCTGCACTTCACCCGCGCGGCGCAGGTGCTCGGCATCGCTCAGCCTGCGCTCTCCCAGCAGATCCGCAAGCTGGAGCGCCAGTTGGGCGTGGTGCTGTTCGAGCGGAGCAACCACCGGGTCGAGCTGACGGCCGCCGGGGCGGCGCTGCTGGCCGGCGCGGAGCGGATCCTGGCCGATCTCGCCACGGTCGAACAGGAGTTGCGGGGCTGGGCGGACGGCACGCTCGGGCGGATACGGCTGGGCTGCCTGCCCGGACTGACCAGCCGGCTGGCCCGGGTGCTGCGCGAGTTCGGCGCGGCCTGCCCGGGGGTGGAGGTGGAGCTGCGCGAGCTGACCACGGCGGAGATGACGCTGGCCCTGCGGGCGGGGCAGCTGGACGCGGCGATCGTGGCGCGTCGTACGGACACGACCGAGACCGACGGGGACGGGCTGGTCCACCGCTCGCTGGGCATCGAGCCGCTGGTGCTGATCAGCGCCGCGCCGGTGGGCGCGGGCGCCGGGGCCGCGCCGGTCGAGCCGCCGGTGCCGCTGGGGACGCTGCACGGCACCGATCTGGTCGGCTACCCGGTGGGCTCGACCGTGCGGGAGATCGTGCTCTCGGCGCTCACGCTGGCCGGCGCCACGCCCCGGTTCCGCTTCGAGACCCGTGATCCGGCGGCGGCGCGGGCCCTGGCCGCCTTCGGCGTGGCCGCGGCGATCGTGCCGCGCGCGGTGGCCGAGGGGCCCGGCCACCCCGTGCGGATCCGCCGGCTGACGCCCGAACCGCAGTGGATGCTCACCCTGGCCTGGTCGGCGGAGCGGCGCCCGGGCTCGGCGCTGGCCACCTTCCTCGACTTCGCGGGTGACCACCCCGCGCTGCTGACGCCCGCTTCGTGATCGGCGGGCAGGGCCGGCCGATGCATCCGCCGAGCGGACAGCTCGCGCAAAAGTATTGACATGGCCTCGATTAATAAGGAAACTTTCCTAACTTTCGGAGGCAACCCCAGCTCACTTCTCATTCCCCCAAGGAGAAATGATGCCCCGTCGGATCGCCGCGCCCCCGGCCCGGTCCCTGCTCGCCGCCACCACCGCGCTCGCCACCGCCGCGCTCGGTCTCGGACTGGCCGGCGCCGCCCCGGCCGTGGCCGCCGCGCACGCCGCCCACGCGTTCCCCAGCCACACCGCCTACCAGGTGGGCGTGCTGCCCTCCGCCTCGCAGGCCAGCCGCGACGCGGCCGTGGAGAAGCAGTACGACTCCTGGAAGTCCACCTACCTGCACCACGGTTGCGCGAGCAACGAGTACTACGTCTCCAGCAAGGGCGACGACGACGCCCCCAACAACGGCCCGGTCTCCGAGGGTCAGGGCTACGGCATGAACATCGTGCCGCTGATGGCCGGTTACGACGCCAACGCGCAGACCGAGTTCAACGGCCTGTGGCAGCTGGTCAAGGACCACAAGGACCAGTACGGCCTGATGGAGTGGAAGCTGGACGGCAAGACCTGCAAGTACGCCGACAAGGGCACCCCCGACGGCGCCACCGACGGCGACCTGGACGTCGGCTACGGCCTGATCCTCGCCGACAAGCAGTGGGGTGGCTACACCGCCGACGCCAAGGCCTGGCTGGCCGCCTTCTACGCCCACGACGTGGCCCCCGACGGCCACCTCAAGTGCGAGGACGACGGGCCGAACACCGACACCCGGCCGTCCGACATGATGCTCGACCACCTGCGGGCCTTCGCCGCCTACGACACCGCGCACGACTGGAACAAGGTCGTCCAGCGGACCGAGGCGGTGATCAGCTCGTTCACCAAGTCCTACTCCCCCAGCGGCGGACTGCTCTCCGACTTCGTGGTGAACGCCGACACCAGCAGCCCCAAGCCCGCGCCCGCCGACTACCAGGAGAGCCAGCCGGACAACATCGTCGGCTACAACTCCATCCGCGTGCCCTGGCACCTGGGCACCGACGCGCTGCTCTACGGCGCCGGCACCGCGGCGGTCTCGCTGAGCACCGCCAAGCTCGAATCCGCCTGCCTGAAGAAGGAGTCGGGCGGCAACCCACAGAACGTCTACCCGCACACCAAGCTCAACTGCACCCCGTACAGCACCAGCGACCAGGCCGAGGAGGCCGGCGACTCGGTCGGCCCGGCCGCGATGGCGGCCGGCGACCAGGCCTGGACCGACGCGATCTGGAAGCAGCTGAGCCAGAACCCCTTCGGCGACGGCTACTACGGCGAGACCATCAAGACGCTGGTCTACCTGGTGATGGCCGGCGACTACTGGCGGCCGTGACCGCCGCACGCCACGCCGGACCGGCCCCGGGTCAGTTCCGCGGGCTGCGCCCACCTGCACCGCGCTCGCGCAGGTGCAGGTGGGCCTCGGTCGGGTGCGGCGGCTTGGGCGGGACCACCGCCGCCAGTCCGTAGCCCGTCTTCTGCGCCACCCGGCAGGACGCTGCGTTGTCCAGGCAGTGGAACAACTCCAGCCGCTCCAGCGGGAATTCCGCGAACGCCCAGTCGGTCAGCACGGCCAGCGCGCGCGGCGCCAGGCCCCGGCCGCGGGCCGCCCCTGTCGTCCAGTAGCCCACCTCGGCCGCCGGTGCGGCCGGATCGGGGCGCTTGAGCACGCTCAGGCCCAGGACCTCATCGCCCACCAGGACCGCGAAGGCGAACCGGTCGCCCCGTTCCCACGCCTGGCGCTGCGCCGCCAGCCACTGCTCGGCCTGCGCCCGGTCGGCCACCGCGAGCGTGTCGACCGACTCGGCAGCCGCCAGGACGGCCGGTGCGTCCTGCTCCGCCCAGGGGCGCAGCAGGAGGCCGTCCGCGCCGGTCAGGGTCATGTTCGGTGTCATGTGTTCTCCCCCGTCTCTCGTGGCCCCATTGGATCACGCGGATCAGGAGCGCGCGGGGGCGGTGGCTCTCCGGGGGTTTCTCTCCGGGGATCCTCTCCGGCGATTTCCCTCCGGCGATTTCCCTCCGGGGATCCTCTCCGGGGAGTTCTTACGAACCGCGAACGTAGCGCTCAGCGGCGGCAGTTCGCGGCCCGTCGCGGCTTAGCGTGTGGGGAGTACCGACGGCGCCCCGGTGCGGGCGCACCACGGGCACCCACCACACCTCCCCGAGGAGACTCCGCCATGCGCTCCACCCTGCGTTCCACCAGCGTCCTGATCGCCGCCGGAGCCGCGCTCGCCGCCACCGTGCTGGGGATCGGCCCGGCCTCGGCGGCCAGTGACCACCAGCAGCACGCCGCGCCGGTCTTCGTGCAGAGCGACAACCCGGACGGCAACACCGTCGTGGCCTACACCCGGGCGGCGGACGGCACCCTGCGCCAGGCCGGGGTGTACGCCACCGGCGGTCGCGGCGGAGTGCTGGACGGCTCGATGGTCGACCACCTCGCCTCGCAGGGCTCGCTCGCCTACGACGCCGCCCACCGCCTGCTGTATGCCGTGAACGCGGGCAGCGACACCGTCACCGTCTTCGCCGTGCACGGCGACCGGCTGGAGCGGCGGCAGGTGCTGTCCAGCGGGGGCAGCTTCCCGGTCAGCGTCGCGGTCCACGGCGACCACGTCTACCTGCTCAACGCGCTCGACGGCGGCTCGGTGCAGGGCTTCCGACTGGTCGGCGAGAAGCTGCGGCCGGTCGCCGACCAGCACCGCGCGCTGGGCCTGGACCCGTCCGCCACACCGCAGTTCACCCACACCCCCGGGCAGCTCGCGGTCACCCCGGACGGTCGCGCGCTGGTGGTCACCACCAAGGCCGGCGGCCAGAGCATCGACGTCTTCCCGCTCGGCCCGGGCGGGGCGCCGTCCGCCGCCCCGGTGGTCAACGCCGAACCGGGCGCCGTGCCGTTCGGCTTCGTCTTCGACGCCCACGGCCGCCTCCAGGTCACCGAGGTCGGCCCGGGCGCGGTGGCCACCTTCGCCGTCGGCCGCGACGGACACCTCACCCCCCTCGGCCAGGCCCCCACCGGCCAGGCCGCGACCTGCTGGCTGGCCACCGCCGGCGGCCACCTCTACGCCTCCAACGCGGGCAGCGCGAGCCTGTCGGGGTTCACCGCGGGCAACCTCACGCCCCTCGGCAACACCGCCACCGACCCGGGCACCGTCGACGCCGCCGCCTCCACCGACGGGCACTACCTCTACGTGCAGACGGGTGGCAAGGGCATCGTCGACGAGTTCCGGGTGGGTGGGGACGGCGCGCTGACCCGCGTGGGGTCGGTGACGGTGCCGGGCGCGACGGGCGGCGAGGGCATCGTGGCGCTCTGACGCGGCATCTGGCGAGAAAGGGGCTGGAGAATTGTCGCCCGACCTGTTCCGGGCGAGGGCGGCGGGCGAGCTGGGCCCGGTCGTCGTGCACTACAACGACCACCTGGCCCAGCTCGCCGTCGGTGATGCCCCAGAAGCCGACCGGCCCCTCGGTGCCGATCTCCGGGAGTTGCTGGAGGGCGTCCAGGGCCGCCCGGTACTCGGGGTCGCTCCACGTGAACGCGGGCCGGCACAAGGACTCGCCCAGGTTGGAGGCCGACAGCGCGGTCCGCGTCTTCGCCCGCCACTCGGCAGGCGGGGGCACTGCGGGCCGAGGTGGCACCGGGGCACGGATCATGCGGGCGCGTGCTGCTCCCGCATGATCCGGACGTCCGGCGGCTGGTAGCGGGAGCTGTCGGCGGTCCAGTCGGCGAGCGCGTGGCGGAACCGGTCGAGGGCGAGCGCGAAGCGGCTGGTGTCCGCTGAGGTGAAGCCGCCGCTGCGCACAGCGCTGTACAGCCACCAGAAGCGCTGCTGCTCGGCGAGCAGTTGCTCGGCCACCAACTCACGGGCGGCGACTGGCTCAAGGCTCTCGGCGGCGACCAGGGCGCCCACCGGGCCGAAGGGGTCACCGGAGTCGGCGAGGTCGTTGGTCAGACAGCCGACGGTCGAGAATGCGCGCAGCAGGGACTGGAGGAGGGGGTCGTGCCAGTCGGGGGTGACGACGCGCTCGGCCAGCTCCGTCCACATCGCGGCGAGCAGCATGCCACCGTCAGGCGGACGGATCGTCAGGTACTCGCGCAGCGTGGGGGTGCGACGCGGTTGCACGAAGTCGAGCAGCTTGGTGGAGGCGGCGTGCACCCAGTCTTCGAGGTGGGTGAGGTACCGCTGCCACCAGAAGGCGGGCATCAGCGCTTGGGTGTCGGCTGCGAGGTCGGCGAGCGCGCGCAGGGTGGGGTGGCCGGCGGCTCCCGGCTGCGTGCTGCCGCATGCCACGAGCAGGAGGGAGAGCGCGAACTCGCCGACGGCTAGCCGGGATTCGTCGAGCATGTCGGTATCGAAGGCATCATCGACGATCCACGTCCAGAGGGCCCAGCGGGTGGCGAGGTCGAGCTCGACCCCGGAAGCCGTGGGCCACGCGGCCAGGCACAGGTCCACGTACCCGTGGGCGAGGTAGCCGGCGGGGTCGGGGTGGAGGGCGTAGTGGGTGAGGAAGGTGGCGGCGGAGACGTACAGGTCGGTGTGCCGGTGATCGGTGACCTCCATCAGGACACCTCCGCGCTCTGCTCGGCACAGCTGTCCACGACTGCCACCGAGCCCCGGAACTCGCCCCAGGGCGGCTGCGGCGTGCTGATCTCGCCGCCATAGCCGAGTTCACCCGAGGAGGCATCGAGCAAGTGACGACGCCGGGCCGCCTCTTGCGGGGTGCGGGGAACGCGCTTTGGGCCACTGGGACGCTTCACCGTCACAGCCACTCCTGTAGTCGCAGCATCACTGACAGCAAGAGTGTCGCCAAAGCAGAACCCCGGAACTACCACAGTTTGTGGTAGTTCCGGGGTTGCTGATCATTCCTCAGATACCGACCCAGACAGCGAGATTGGCCAGCGAGTCCGGGGCCGCCCGACGAGCTGCCACCAGTCCTGCGACCGTCTCCCGTACGACCGGGTGGTAACGGGTCTGCTGCGGCGCCGCCGCCCGGGCAGCTTGAAGATTCCGCAGCGCCGCCTCGCTCTGACCGATCCACAGCTGCGCATGCGCCACCTCGGCAAGGTGGTGGGCGCGCCGCGACGCCGGCCACGACTCCGGGATCGTGACGTCGGCTGCTGCACTCACCGCCTGCTGGTACTGAGACAGCTCGGCCATCACGCTGACCCGATGCGCCGCCACGTTGGTGGGTCCAAAGCTCAGCCAGTGAACGCGCTCTGCCGGACCGGTCAGCTGCGCGACGCGGTCGGCAGCGTCGAGGTGCCCGTCAGCACTCCCGCTGTCCCGGGCACGAGCAGCTATCACCGCAGCACCCAAGTGCAGCTGGCCGACGGCCACATCCCGTTCACGACTCGCGTCGGCCTGCTGGAGCATCCCCATGCCCACCTTCACCAAGCGCTCGCCAGTGCGGTACTGACCTGCCCGCAGGTAAGCAAGAGAGCGCAGATACTGGCGAACACCGGCGAGCACCGGATCGGAAGCACGCTCCGCGGCCCAGGCCATCCGGTCAAGGGCGACGGCGCACAGGTCCGCGAAGCCGAGCTTCGTGGTCACGTCGTACGCGGTCCGATAGGTGCTCGCCAGGACCGTCCATGCCTCGGCGCTCGGACTGGTGTGCGCGGCGGACGTCACCTCGGTGATCAGCCCGGGCAGTTCACTGGCGACATCCCGCAGGCGCGTCTCGCGGACCGCTGCGCACAGGGCCTCGGCGTGGACCACAAGCGCATTCAGCGGACGCGGCGCCACCTCAGGATCGACCCCGAGGTCGTAGACGTCGAGCGCTTCTCGGATGGGCTGGATCAGGCCATCCAGCTGGTCCTGCTGCAACTCGGAAAGGTAGGGCTGGCCGATGAGTTCGGCCACCGGAATCTGGAGTGCTCGGGCGAGCGCGGCGATCGTGGCGGGTGAGGTCGGCCGCTCTCCTTGCTCGATCTTCGTCAACATGCTGTACGAGATGTGTGCGCGCTCGGCGAGGCCTCGCTGGGTGAGGTGTCGCAGCTTTCGGTAGTGGGCGATGCGCATGCCGGTGTGTTCCGGTCCAGGCTGGGGCATACTGAACTCCGTTGCTCCGTTCCCGACTCGACATCTGGAACGGTACCCGCACTTTGCGGCGGGGAACACGCGAAGGGCCTGCACCGGCGGGCCCTTTCGCATGTCACGGCGAGGCCACCTTCAGCGCCCCCGACACGGCCCTACGCTGAACAGCACAGATCGGTGCAGCAGGAGGTCAGCGTGTCGTCGGTGTGGCGGAATCTCAGCGAACACACGGTCTACGAGAACCGCTGGCTGCGGGTCAACCTCGCCGACGTCGAACTCCCCGACGGGCGCCATCTCGACCACTACGTCCTGCGACAGCGAGCCGTTGCGCTCGCCACCACCGTCAACGAACGCGGTGAAGCGCTGCTGATCTGGCGGCACCGCTTCATCACCGACAGCTGGGGCTGGGAACTCGCGGCCGGAGTGGTCGAGGACGGCGAGCAGGTGGAGGCCGCGGCTGGCCGCGAAATGCTCGAGGAGACCGGCTGGCGGCCCGGGCCTCTCCGCCACCTGCTCACCGTGGAGCCTTCCAACGGCCTGGCCGACGGCCGGCACCACGTCTACTGGTCCGACACCGCCGAGTACGTCGGCCACCCCGAGGACGCCTTCGAGTCCGACCGCCGCGACTGGGTGCCGCTCTCCCAGGTGCCGGAGCTGGTGACGAAGGGCGAGATCCGGAGCGCCAACGCGGTGGCGGCGCTGCTCCTGCTCCACCACCTGCACCGCGCTGGGGCAACCGATCATGCCGAGGCGTGACTTCGAGGGCGATCTCCAGCGCTACCCGTTACCCAGAAGTCGGCGGTGCCGACTTCTCGTGTGACAGATCAGGGAGCTGGGCCTGCGGATCGCGCGTGGCACCGAGGATGCGCAGGAGACCACCGAGGGTGGCGGTCGCTATCGGCCCGCGAGCAGTTCGGCCGGGTGCACCGCTGCCCGGGTGCGGACGGCGTGGCGGGTCTCGGCGACGGCCAGGGCGGTGACCGCCAGCAGGAGTACCGCAGAGCCCGCCACAGTGGCGGGCGAGAGGTGCTCGCCGAGGGCGGTGACGGCGAGGGCGGTGGCGCTGACGGGCTCGATCAGGGCGATGACGGCGGCCGTGGTGGCCCGGACCACGGTGACGCCGGTGAAGTACAGCGCGTAGCCGAGGGCGGTGGGCACGGCGGCGAGGTAGAGCAGCACCAGCAGGGTGCGGCCGAGGCCGTGCGGGCTGGGCCACAGGCCCTGGGCGGCGGCGAACGGGAGCAGCAGCACGGCGCAGACCAGGAACGAGTACAGGGTCGTGGTCAGCGCGTCGGTCCGGCCGGCGCTGCGGCGGCCGTAGAGGGTGACGCAGGCGTAGCCCGCGCCCGAGAGCAGCGCCCAGGCCACGCCGCCGGGCCGCACGGCGGTGGCGCCGCTGGAGGTGCCACCGAGGATCAGCACCGCGAGCCCGGCCAGGGCGCCGAGCACCGCCGCCGTGCCGGCCGCGCCGAGCGGTTCGCGCAGCAGCAGGCGGGCGCCGAGGGCGACCAGGACGGGTGCGGCGCCGAGGGTGACCACCGTGCCGACGGCCAGGCCGGTGCCGTGCACCGCCTCGAAGTAGCCGATCTGGAAGAGGGTCAGGCCCAGACCGTTGACGGCGATGTCGCGCCGGGCGTGGGAAGCGCGAGGGCGACTGGTGGATCCACGGCGGCGGACGGCGAGCGCCACGAGCAGCAGCGCGGAGCCGCCGGCCGAGCGCCAGAAGGTGAGCGCCACCGGGCCGAGGCCGCTGTGGCCGTAGAGCAGGGTGGCGGCGGCTCCGGCGGTGCCCCAGGAGGCGGCCGAGAGCAGCAGGTAGAGCAGGCCCCGTCCGGCGGACAGGGGCCGGGACACGGGGCGAGTGGTTGTGGATGCGGACACGGAGGCTTCTCCCACCGAAGACGTGAACTGGTCGCGTGATCCCGTCTGCAGGCAGCACCGACCGGCCCAGGGGCGCACCCCTGGTCAGGGTCTTCCGTGGCCTTGCCGCCCGCCTAGGCGGCGGGAGGTGGCAGAACAGCGCTCGTCGGCATGGGTCCCACCCTACTCGCGTGCGGGAAAGCCCTGGTGACCAGGGAGTGGGGGCCTTGCGGGGGCCCGGTAGGCTGCCCCGGTGCGCCGCTGGTGCACCCCGTCCCCAGCATCGGAGGAGACCCCGTTGAGCAGCGTCCTGTCTGAGCCGCCGGTGACGGTCGTGGGCATCGGGGCGGACGGCTGGGACGGGCTCGTACCGGCCTCGCGCGAGGCGCTGGCGGCGGCCGAGGCGGTGATCGGCGGCCCCCGGCAGCTGGACCTGCTGCCCGCCGCGGTGACCGCCGAGCGCATCGCCTGGCCCTCGCCGCTGCGCCCGTCCGTGCCGGGGCTGTTCGCGGCGCAGGCGGGGCGGCGGGTGGCCGTGCTGGCCAGCGGCGACCCGATGTTCTTCGGGATCGGGCGCACGCTGAGCGAGGAGCTGGGCGCCGAGCGGCTGCGGGTGCTGCCGCACCCCTCCTCCGTCTCCTACGCCTGCGCGCGGCTCGGCTGGGCGCTGGAGGAGACCGGCACCGTCAGCCTGGTCGGGCGGGACACCGCCACCCTGGTCGGCGCGTTCTTCGACGGGCAGCGGCTGCTGGTGCTGAGCCCGAACGCGAGCACCCCGGCCACCGTGGCGGCGCTGCTGAGCGAACACGGCTTCGGGGCGAGCGAGTTGCACGTGCTGGAGCAGTTGGGCGGGCCGGGCGAGCGGATGTCGACCGGGACGGCCGAAGGCTGGGCGCAGCCGCCCGGCGACCCGCTGAACATCGTCGCCGTGCACTGCCGCGCGGACCGGGCGGACGGCGAGGAGCGCCGCCGGCCCGCCCTGGTGCCCGGCCTGGCGGACGAACTGTACGAGAGCGACGGACAGCTGACGAAGCGTCATGTCCGTGCGGCGACACTGGCGACGCTCGCCCCGGCCCCCGGCGAGCTGCTCTGGGACATCGGCGGCGGCTCGGGCAGCATCGCGATCGAATGGCTGCGCGCGCACCGCTCCTGCCAGGCCGTCAGCGTGGAGCGGGACCCGGTGCGGGCCGCCCGGATCACCCGCAACGCAGCCGCCCTCGGCGTGCCCCGGCTGCGTGTGGTGACCGGCGCCGCACCCGCGGCGCTGGACGAACTGCCCCGGCCCGACGTGGTGTTCATCGGCGGCGGACTGACCGCGCCCGGACTGCTGGCGGCCTGCTGGGCGGCGCTGGGCCCGGGCGGGCGGCTGGTCGCCAACACCGTGACGCTGGAGTCGGAGGCCCTGCTCACCGAGTGGTACCGGCGCCACGGCGGGGAGTTGCTGCGGCTCGCGGTGGCGCACGCCGTGCCGGTCGGCGGCTTCACCGGGTGGCGGCAGGCGATGCCGGTGACCCAGTGGTCGGTCCGCAAGCCCGTGGAGCCCGCAGCACGCATGGAGCCCGCAGCACGCGTGGAGCCCGTAGAACGAGTGGAGAGTGAGGCGCTGTGACCGTCTACTTCATCGGTGCCGGCCCCGGCGCCGCCGACCTGATCACCGTGCGCGGGGCCAAGACGCTGGCGAGCTGCCAGGTCTGCCTGTACGCGGGCAGCCTGGTGCCGGTCGAGCTGCTGGCGCAGTGCCCGCCCGGGGCCCGCCTGGTGGACACCGCCCGGCTGAACCTGGACGAGATCACCGCCGAGCTGCTCGCCGCGCACCGGGAGGGCCATGACGTGGCCCGGCTGCACTCCGGCGACCCGTCGGTGTTCAGCGCGGTGGCCGAGCAGATGCGCCGGCTGGACGCGGCCGGCGTGCCCTACGAGGTGGTCCCCGGCGTGCCCGCCTTCGCCGCCGCGGCGGCGGCGCTGAAGCGGGAGTTGACCGTCCCCACGGTGGGCCAGACGGTGATCCTGACCCGGATCGCCCAGCAGGCCACCCCGATGCCCGCGGGCGAGGACCTGGCCACCCTCGGGCGCAGCGGCGCGCTGCTGGTGCTGCACCTGGCGGCCCGGTACGTCGAGCGGGTGGTGGCCGAGCTGCTGCCGCACTACGGCGCCGACTGCCCGGTGGCGGTGGTGGCGATGGCCAGCCGCCCGGACGAACTGGTGCTGCGCGGCACGCTGGACTCGATCGCCGAGCAGGTGCGGGCGGCGGGGGTGCTGCGGACCGCGGTGATCATGGTCGGCCGCACGCTGAGTGCCGAGCAGTTCCCGGACAGCCACCTGTACTCGGCCCGGCGCGACCGCTCCTGCCAGCTCCCGTAGCGGGTCGGACCGTGCGACACATCCTGATCCTGGGCGGCACCACCGAGGGCCGCCGGCTCGCCGAGGAGCTGGCCGAGCTGCCCGGCCTCCGGGTGACCAGCTCGCTGGCCGGGCGGGTGAGCGCACCGCGGCTGCCACCGGGCGAGGTGCGGGTGGGCGGCTTCGGCGGGGCGACCGGGCTGGCCGACTGGCTGCGCGAGCACCGGGTGACCACCCTGGTGGACGCCACCCACCCGTTCGCCCGGGTGATCAGCCGCAACGCCGCACAGGCGGCCGCCGAGACCGGCGTCCGGCTGCTGGCGCTGCGCCGCCCCGGCTGGCAGCCGGTCCCGGGCGACCGCTGGCACCTGGTCGATTCGCTGGAGCAGGCCGCCGACGCGCTGCCGGCGCTGGGCCGGCGCGCACTGCTGACCACCGGGCGCCAGGGCCTGGCCGCCTTCGCCCGGGTCGAGGGCGTGCACCTGGTGGCCCGCTCGGTCGAGCCGCCCGACCCGCCGCTGCCCGCCGACCTGACGGTGCTGCTCAGCCGCGGACCGTTCCAACTCCAGGACGAGCGCGCGGTCTTCCGCGAGCACCGGATCGACGTGCTGGTGACCAAGGACAGCGGCGGTGCGGCCACCGCGCCCAAGCTGACGGTGGCGCGCGAGCTGGCCGTGCCGGTGGTGATCGTGCGCCGTCCCGCGCTCCCGGACGGCGTCCCGATCGTGCCTGATGTGGCGGGAGTTCTGGGCGAGTTGGGGCTGGGCTGCGATAGCGTCGGCCCGGTCGGACCCGAGTGACGGCTGGGGCGCGGCACGCGCTGGCGACTGAGGCGCGGCACGCGCTGACGGCTGGGCGGACGCTGCACGGGGAATTGCCAGTGGCAAGGGGACTCGAGAGGAGCCGGTGATGGGCCGTCGGAGCAAGGACATCGCGGTACCCGACCAGCACGGCCGCCTGGCCGTGGTGACCGGGGCGAACAGCGGGATCGGCTTCGAGACCGCGCGCCGCCTGGCCCTGGCGGGTGCGGACGTGCTGCTGGCGGTCCGCGACGGCGACAAGGGCGAGCTGGCCGCGGCGCGGATCAGGGCGGAGACGGGCAGAACGGGCACGTCCGGCGCGGCAGGCGGGCCGGGCGGCTCGGTCACGGCGGCGGCGCTGGACCTGGCGAGCCTGGACTCGGTCGCCTCCTTCGCCGACGTCCTGCTGGAGCGCGGCCGTCCGGTCGACCTGCTGGTCAACAACGCCGGCGTGATGGGCGTACCGGCCCGGCACACCACCAAGGACGGCTTCGAGCTGCAGTTCGGCACCAACCACCTGGGCCACTTCGCGCTCACCGGGCGCCTGTTGCCGCTGCTGCGCGGGGCCGCCGCGCCCCGGGTGGTCAGCGTCGGCAGCCTGACCGCCTGGACCGCCCGGATCGACCTGACGGACCTCAACAGCGAGCGCGGCTACCGCGCGATGGTGGCCTACGGCCGCTCCAAGCTGGCCGGCCTGCTCTTCGCGCAGGAGCTGGACCGGCTCAGCGCACGGGCCGGCTGGGGCCTGCGCAGCACCGCCGCGCACCCGGGCTGCTGCCGCACCAACCTGGCGTACGGCGGTCCGGTGCTCGACCGGGCGCCGGGCGGCGTCAACCTCACTGCGCTGGCGATGAGCGTGCCGGGCTTCTCCCAGGAGCCGGCCCGCGGGGCGCTGCCGCTGCTGGTGGCCGCGACCAGCCCGGGGGCGGTCGGCGGCGGGTACTACGGCCCGGACGGGCTGGGCGAGTTGACCGGTCTGCCGGCCCGCGCCCGACTGCCCCGGGGGGCGGCGGACCTCACCACGGCGGCCCGGCTGTGGCGGGCCTCGGAACAGCTGACGGGCGTCGGCTTCCCGGCCTGAGCCACGAAGTACCGGGGCACCAAAGGGCAACGCTCGCCGAAAGGCGAGGGGCACCAAAGGGCCAGGGTCGCCGAAGCCTCCCGCCGGGCGGGGGCGCTCCGGTCGGCGCCGGGCGGGCGAGGCCCACGCCGCCGGAGTCTTCCGCCTCCCCTGGCGGTGCGGCACGGCCGGGTCGGGCCGGCCCCCCGTGGCCGGCCCGGCGCCGGCGGCGCCGCTCAGGAGGAGACGATAGGCGGGCGTTCATTGGCCCGCGTACAACGTAGGGATGACGTTGCGGGTAAACCCTCGCGGTACACCGCCGGCGTCACGACGGAGCGGCGGTGGCGGCGGTCAGCGCTCCGGGTAGCGGCGCGGCGTCCAGACCACCTCGGTGCCGTCGCCCCGGCGCACCGCCCGGGTCTGCGAGGAGCCGATCAGCAGGATCGTCCGCATGTCCACCTCGGCCGGGTCGAGATCGGCCAGCCTGACGGTGCGCACCCGCTCGGTCGGACCGCCCACGTCGCGGGCCATCACCACCGGGGTCTCCGGCGCGCGGTGTTCGAGCAGGAGGTCGCGGGCCAGCCCGACCTGGGTGGTGCGGCTGTGCGAGCCGGGGTTGTAGAGCGCGAGCACCAGGTCGGCGGCGGCTGCCGCACGCAGCCGCTCGGCCACCACGGACCAGGGCTTGAGCCGGTCGGAGAGCGAGACCACCGCGTAGTCGTGGCCCAGCGGCGCGCCCGCGCGCGAGGCGGCAGCGTGCGCGGCCGTCATGCCGGGCACGATCCGCACCGGCACCTCGCGGTACGGGTCGGCGCAGGCCGCCTCCAGCACGGCGGTGGCCATCGCGAAGACGCCCGGGTCGCCGGAGGAGACCACCGCGACCCGGCGGCCGCGCCGGGCCAGGTCGAGCGCGAACTCGGCCCGCTCGGCCTCCACCTTGTTGTCCGAGCCGTGCCGGCGCTGGCCCGCCCGGACCGGGACCCGGTCCAGGTAGGTGGTGTAGCCCACCAGCTCGTCGGCGGCGGCCAGTTCACCGCGCGCCTCGGGGGTGAGCCAGAGCGGCCCGGCCGGGCCGAGGCCGACCACGACCACCGAGCCCGCACCCTGGGCGCCGAGCTCGGACGCCTCGGACGGATCCACCGCCTCCGACGACTCCACCGGCTCCGACGGCTCCACCAGCCCCGCCAGCCCCGACGACTCCGCCAGCCCCGACAGCTCCGACGGCGGCAGCCCGATCCGGCTGGGCAGCACCGCGAGCGAGAAGTACGGCACCGACTCCGGGTCCACCTCGGCCAGCGGCGCGGTGCGCTCCCCCGCCATGGTGGCGCGCTCCACGAACTGCGCCTCGGCCAGCCGCCCGGAACGCTCCAGCGCGCGGCGCACGGTCGGGAAGGTGCGGCCGAGCTTCATCACCACGGCCGAGTCGGTGGCGGCCAGCCGGGCCGTCAGCTCCTCCTCGGGGAGCGTGCCCGGCAGGATCGTCAGCACCTCCTCGGCCTCCACCAGCGGCCGGCCCAGCCGGGCGGCCGCCGCGCTGACCGAGGTCACCCCGGGCACCACCTCGGTCGGGTAGCGGTGCGCGAGCCGCTTGTGCATGTGCATGTACGAGCCGTAGAACATCGGGTCGCCCTCGGCGAGCACCACCACGGTGCGCCCGGCGTCCAGGTGCGCGGCCAGCCGCTCGGCGGCCTCGGCGTAGAACTCGTCCAACGCGCCCCGGTAGCCGCCCGGGTGGTCGGTGGTCCCGGTGGTGACCGGGTAGACCAGCGGCTCCTCCAGCTGGTCCGCGCGCAGGTGACGGGCGGCGATCGAGCGGGCGATCGAACGGCCGTGCCGGGCGCTGTGGTAGGCCACCACGTCGGCCTTGGTGATCAGCTCGACGGCCCGTACCGTCATCAGGTCCGGGTCGCCGGGACCGAGGCCGACACCATAGAGCCGTCCTGCGGTGGTCTTCTGAGAGTCCGTCATTCCACTTCGCTCGCAATCGCGTTGAGCGCGGCGGCGGCTATCGCACTGCCACCGCGACGGCCGCGCACCACCAGGTGCTCCAGACCCGAGGGGTGTTCGGCCAGCGCCTGCTTGGACTCCGCGGCGCCGATGAAGCCGACCGGCACGCCGATCACGGCGGCCGGGCGGGGCGCGCCCGCCTCGATCATCTCCAGCAGCCGGAAGAGCGAGGTGGGGGCGTTGCCGACGGCCACCACGGAGCCCGCCAGCTTGTCCCGCCACAGCTCCATCGCGGCGGCGCTGCGGGTGGTGCCGAGTTCGGCTGCCAGCGCCGGCACCGAGGGGTCGGAGAGCGTGCAGACGACCTCGTTGTCGGCCGGCAGCCGCTTGCGGGTCACCCCGCTGGCCACCATCGAGACGTCGCACAGGATCGGCGCGCCGGCCCGCAGCGCGGCCCGGGCGGAGGCGACCACATGCGGGGTCCACAGCAGGTCGGCGACCAGGTCGGTCATCCCGCAGGCGTGGATCATCCGCACCGCGACCTGGGAGACGTCGGCGGGCAGTCCCGCCAGGTCCGCCTCGGCGCGGATGGTGGCAAAGGACTCGCGGTAGATCGCCGCGCCGTCCTTCTCGTACTCGATCACGTGGTCCTCCTGGCGGCGGCGACCGCCGCCGCCATCTGTTGGGTCGTCACTTCAGTTGCACCGTCGGGCAATTGGCTGTCGGTGATGCGGTAGCCGGTCGGGCCGGTGGCCAGCACGTCCACCCAGTGGCCGACCGGGTGACCGCAGCGGCGTGCGCACCCGGACCAGTGGACGGGCAGCGCCGGGCGGGCGGCCCCGGGCGGGCCCGCGGGGGGTGGGACGGTCGGCGGCAGGTCCAGCGCCGCGGCGGCGTCGGCCCGCACGTCCGCGAGCGACTTGGCGCACCCCGGCGCGCCGGTGCAGGCGGTGGCCCGCTCCCAGGGCGAGGCCGGATCGGTGCGCAGGCCGAGCGCCGCGAGCTCCGGCAGCAGCCCGGCCCCGGCACCGGGCAGCACCACGCTGCGCCAGGGGGTGACCCGTAGCTCATCGCCGGCCGACGCCAGCGCCCGCCACTGCCGGGCGGAGGCCCGTCCGAAGCGCAGGCCCACCACCAGCCCGCCGGGTCCGGCACCGGCATCGGCACCAGCACCAGCACCAGCACCAGCACCAGCACCAGCGAACGTGCCGACCACGGGGCGAGCGCCCGTCGACTCGGGCAGCGGGCGGCGCTCCAGCCCGAGCCGGCCGGCCAGCGCCGCACCGTCCGGGTCCGCCTCGCGCACCCGCCAGGCGCCGTCCGCCAGCGCCACGAACGCCTCCGCCACCGCGAGCGCGGCGCGCGGCCCGTGCGGCACCTCGGCGCACCAGTCGGCGCGTCCCAGCCGCAGCAGCGCACCCGGCGCCGCCCCACCCTGCCGGCCGTCCTCGCCGTGCCCGCCGCCGTGGCCATCCCGGCCGTCCTCGACACCATGGCCGGCGGTGCGTGCGATCAAGGTCACATCGGCGTCGAGCGAGGCGACGTCACCACGCCCGTCGTCCAGGGCGAACAGGAACCGGCCCGACAGCTGCCGGGCCACGTCACTGGCGCAGAGCAGCGCGTCCAGCTGGTGGACCCAGTCGCGCAGCGCCGGACCGGGGCCGTCCAGGCCGGCCAGCGGAGAGGCGACGATGTTGCGGACCCGGTCGTGCGGCAGCGACGGCAGCAGGCCGACGGCACCGAGCCGGGCCGCGAGTTCCGTCCCCGCGTCGCCCGCCAGCCCGCGCAGCTGCACATTGCCGCGCGAGGTGGTCTCCAGCGCGCCGTCCCCGAGCTCCTCGGCCGCGCGCGCCAGGGCCAGCGCCTGATCCGCCGACAGCAGCCCGCCGGGCACCCGGACCCGCGCGAGCGCCCCGTCGTCCGCCTGGTGCAGTCGCAGCGCTCCCGGACAGGCGTCGTCACGCCCCCGACCAGCCCGGACGGGGGCAGGCTCGGAGGCGGCGGGTGCGGGTGACATGGGCGCGAGCATACCGATGATCCGACCGGAGGTATGCCCCGCAAAGGGCGTGATCCATCTCTCCAACCCGCCGCCGCCCTGACGGTCAGTCCGGGTCCGCCACGGCCGTCCAGGCCTCGCGCCGGGCCGCGGGGGTGGGCCGGTGAGGCGGGAGCCGTCCGCGCTCCCACGACCGCCGGCTCGCGCTGGAGCCCCTCGCGCGGCACGGCGTGCGCCATCGGCTCCGGGACCGCCGGCGTGCGCGCCCCGACGGCCACGGTTCTCCCCCTTCGGTGCTGTCGCGATGCCGGCCGGGGGCGGGCAGATAAACCGCGCGCGTCCCGGGCAGCTGCTGTGGCAGGCTCAACCCCGCACTGTGCCACGGCAGATCACCCACCCCGGAGCGTTCGATGACCACCCCCGCACGTCTCGTCACCCTGCTGGAGGAGTTCGACTTCGCCCGCGAGCGCCTCGGCGGACGGCTGGCCGGCCCGACCGTGAACAGCGGCAACGGCGTGGCCGTCCCGGTCCCGGTGATGACCGACGAGGAGTACTTCTGGGAGCCGGTGCCGAACTGCTGGTCGGTGCGGCGGCGGACGGACGGCCCCGGCCCGGGCGCGGCGCTGCTGCTCGGCACCGGTGACTGGGGCCGCGACTCCGCCCCCTCCCCGCACCCCGTCCCACCGCCGTTCACCACCATCGCCTGGCGCCTGAACCACCTCACCGAGATGCTGACCCTGCGGGCGGACCACACGGCCGGCACCCACCGCCTGACCAATGCCGACTTCCGGGCCGCCGCCGACGCCGCCACCGCGATCGCCGACTTCGGCACCGGCGCCACGGCCTGGCGGGCGGCGGTGGCCGGCGCCGACGACGCGGCGCTCGACACGGTGGGCCTGTGCAGCTACCCGCACGGCGGTGACCCGGAGGAGGCGTTCATCGACGTCGTCTGGTGGGTCAACCAGGAACTGCTGCACCACGGAGCCGAGATCGCCCTGCTCCGCGACCTGCACCGCGCCCAGCCGTGACGGGGAGCGGGGCAGGCCACCGGCGAACGGCCCGCACCGCTTCGGCCGGACAGGCCTGACGAGGGCCGCCGGCTCAGGCCGCGAAGCCGCCGTCCACTGCGATGGCCGCGCCGCTGACGTACCGCCCGCCCTCCCCCGCGAGGTGCGCCACCATCGCGGCCACCTCGGCGGGCCGGCCGAAGCGGCCCAGGGCCGTGAAGCCCTTCTGCAGATCGGCAGCCGGCCCCTCGTCCGGGTTCATGTCCGTGTCGATCGGACCAGGGTGGACCAGGTTGACGGTGATCCCGCGGGGGCCGAGCTCACGGGCCAGCGACGTGGTCAGCCCGGTCAGCGCGGTCTTGCTCATCGCGTACAGCGCACCGCCGCCGAACGCGGCCCGCTCGGCCATGCAGCTGCCGATGCTGATGATCCGTCCGCCCTCGGTGAGGTGCCGGGCCGCCGCCTGGGCGACGAGGAAGGGCGCCCGCACGTTGACGGCGAGCACCCGGTCGACGTCCGCCAGTGCCACCGCCTCGACCGGGCCCACCAGGCCGACGCCCGCGTTGTTGACCACGATGTCGAGCCGCCCGAACTCCGCCGCCGCTGCTTCCACCGCCGCCCGCACCGCCGCCGGGTCCGCACTGTCGGCCTCGACGGCCAGCGCCCGGCGTCCCAGCGCCTTGATCCGGTCGACCAGCTGCGCCGCCTGCTCCGCACCGCTGCGGTAGGTCAGCGCCACGTCGGCGCCGTCCGCGGCCAGCCGCAGCGCCACCGCCGCACCGATGCCCCGGCTGCCGCCGGTCACCAGGGCCGCCCTGCCGTCGAGCACTGCCGTCATCGTCCGCTCTCCTCTTCGTCCTTGCTGGTCACCGGAGTTCGCCGGCACCTCGATCCTGGTGCTCTGCGGGCGGACGGTCCGGCGGCATTCGGACGTCGCGTTCGGGGTCAGGCGCCGGGTGGGAGCACACCCGAGCACGCCGAAAGGCACCGCGCGGTGGGCGCGGTGCCTTCGGTGGACGGGCTCGGGCGGGATCAGCGGCGCTGGAGGAGCCAGGCCCCCTGGCCGCCGCAGCCGCCCGCGTTGTAGGTGGTGCTGCGGAAACCGGCCGGCACCGGAGAGCCGGGGCAGGTCCACAGGCCGGCCTGGGCGGTCATCTGGACCCAGGCGCCGATGCCGTTGCAGCCGGCGCGGTTGTAGTTGGTGGTCACGTAGCCCGACACGATCGGCGAACCCGCGCAGGTCCACAGGCCGCTCTTGGCCAGCTGGTGGTACCAGGCGCCGATGCCGCTGCAGCCGGAGGAGAGGTAGTTGGTGATGACGTACCCGGAGATGATCGGCGAGCCCGCGCAGGTCCAGATCCCGTTCCGCACCGGCTGCTGGTCCCACGAGCCGGCCCCGTTGCAGCCGCTGCGGTTGAAGCCGACCAGGACGTAGCCTGCCGGGATGGGCGTCCCGGCGCAGGTCCACCCGCCTGTCGCGGGCCGTGCGCCACGCTGCGCGGCGGCGGGCGCGGCAGCGGGCGCGGCGCTCGGGTGGGCGGTCACGGCGACGGGAGCGGCGCTGGCGGTGCCGACGGCGGCGGTGCCGGTGAAGAACGCCGCCAGCAGCGCGACCGCGCCCACCACCCCGGCGAGCCGGCTCCGCAGCGCGGCCGCCGATGAACCGCCCACCGACGAACCGCTCACCGACGAACGGCTCACCCATGAACGGTCAAGAAAACGGCGATACTTGCTGTTCACTTCCCACCAGTCCCATCGACAGGTCCACCGGGCGCCGCACGATGGCCGTGCGGCGCCGCATTGTGGAGATGAGGTGACCCTAGTGGGAACCGAAGCAGTCGATCATCACAGAACGGACACACCATCAACTTGGCCGGAAACCAACCCGGCTAGCCCCGGCGCAGCCTGTGCACCAGGTCGCGGTAGGTCGAGAAGGCGGCCTTCGGGGTGTAGTCGTCGTTGAGCAGCCCGAAGTGGTCGAACAGGTTGGCCGAGGCGGACTTGTCGTCGCGCAGGTCGAAGTACTCGTAGGCGGTGATGTTCAACCGGCCCCGGTCGGCGTTGATCGCGGTCAGCTCCGAGGTCAGCGCGGCGCTCTGCTGCGCCTCGGTGCGCGGCGCGAGGGTGTCCCAGCCGTTCTCCGCCACGTGGATGGCCACCCGGTCCGAGAGCCCGGCGATCGGCATCTCCTGCCGGCGCACCACGTCGATCGCGCTCACCGCCTGCGCACCCAGGTCGCCGGGCGAGGGGTGGAAGACGTCCGGGTAGAGCTCGAGGCCGACGTAGTCGATCGAGTCGCGGAACCGGTTGCCGCCCGTCGTCGCCAGCGACTGCCAGAACGCCGTCCCGGCCTGGCCGAACGCGCCCTCGTCGAAGCCGATCTGCAGCTTCTTCAGGCCAAGTCGGCGCGCCTCGTCCTTGGCCGCCTCGACCCCGGCGACCACCGCGGGCACCACCGAGGGGTCCGCGGCCGCGGCGAGGTTGACGTCGACGCCCAGCGAGATGGAGGCCGCGTGCGGCCCGGCGTTGCGCACCTCGTTGCGGACGTAGGTCTCCCAGCCCGCCAGCGGGGTGCCGTGCCCGGGGTAGCCGAGCACCAGGTCCAGCTTGCGGCCGTGGCCCAGGTAGCCGAAGTACTTGCGGGCGTCCGTGCCGTCCGTCGACGTCCCGTCGTAGCCGACGTACTCGCGGACCAGGAAACCGGGGCCGCCGTGCAATTGGTCCAGCGCCCGGATCACCTTGGCCCCGTCGTCCGGCACCGGGTCGGTCGAGCCGCCGCCCGCGTAGCCGCCGGGGTAGATCCCCAGCGCCAGCGGCCGCGGCCCGGCGGCACCCGCCGCGTCGGCCGCGGGAAGGTCCACCGCGAGCCCCGTCGCCACCAGCACCGCGGCGCAGACGGCCCCCGCCATGATCGCCTCATGAACATCATCCTTCATTCGTGTCGGAACCTGTCCGCGCGATCATGCCAGCGCGGTGTGTCAGGCCCCACCGATGTGCGCCCGCGCCCCCGCTCACCCCTCCGCGCCGCCTGACCTCGCCCGTTAGGATGACGCCGGACCGGCCGTCAGGCCGGTGCACGCCAGCGACGGCACAGGGGCCCCACCGACGGGTCCCCGGGGGAGGAAACCGGTGCGACGCCGGTGCGGTCCCGCCACTGTGACCACGAGCCACCACCGGTCGTGGGAGCCAGGAACTCCCCGCCGTCCCGCCACCTCTCCCGGTCTGGGGCCGGGGGATCCCCCACGGGGCGCGGACCCCGAGGAAGGCTGCCGTTATGCGCACCGTCATGCCCGTTTCCGCCCACCACCGCGGGAGGGCCGCCGCGTGATCCTGCTCCTGTCGACCTCCGACACCGATCTGCTCTCCGCCCGCGCCAGCACCGGCCCGGTCGGCTACCGGCTGGGCAACCCGGCCCGGCTCGGCCCCGACGACCTGCCGGCGCTGCTGGAGGGCACCGACCTGGTGGTGGTGCGCCTGCTCGGTGGCCGCCGCGCCTGGGAGGAGGGCCTGACCGCGCTACTGGCCGGCCCGCGCCCGGTGATCGTGCTCAGCGGTGAACAGGCGCCGGACGCGCAGCTGATGGAGCTCTCCACGGTGCCGGCCGGGCTGGCCGCCGAGGCGCACGCCTACCTCGCGCACGGCGGCGCCGCCAACCTGGCGGAGCTGGGCGCCTTCCTGTCCGACACCGTGCTGCTCACCGGCCACGGCTTCGCCGCGCCGGCCTCCGCGCCCGACTGGGGCCCGCTGGAGCGCACGCCCCGCCACGCCGCGCCCGCCGCCGACGGACCGACGGTGGCCGTCCTCTACTACCGCGCGCACCACATGAGCGGCAACACCGGCTTCGTGGACGCGCTGTGCGGCGCGATCGAGGAGGCGGGCGGTGTGGCCAAGCCGCTGTACTGCTCCTCGCTGCGCGGCGCACCGGCCGAGCTGCTGGCCGAACTCGGCCGGGCCGACGCGATCGTGACCACCGTGCTGGCCGCCGGCGGCACCCGGCCCGCCGACGCCTCGGCCGGCGGCGACGAGGAGGCCTGGGACGCGGGCGCGCTGGCCGCGCTCGACCGGCCGATTCTGCAGGCGCTCTGCCTGACCTGGTCGCGGGAGACCTGGGAGGGCAGCGACGACGGCCTCTCGCCGCTGGACACCGCCACCCAGGTCGCCGTGCCGGAGTTCGACGGGCGCCTGATCACCGTGCCGTTCTCCTTCAAGGAGCTGGACGAGGACGGCCTGACGGTCTACGTCGCCGACCCCGAGCGCTGCGCCCGGGTGGCCGGGATCGCGGTGCGCCACGCGCGGCTGCGCCACATCCCGGCCGCCGAGCGGCGGTTGGCACTGGTGCTGTCCGCCTACCCGACCAAGCACGCCCGGGTCGGCAACGCGGTGGGCCTGGACACCCCGGCCAGCGCGGCCCGGCTGCTGCGCCGGCTGCGCGAGGAGGGCTGGGACCTGGGCGAGGGCCTGCCCGGCATGGAGCCGACCGAGGGCGAGCACGAGGGCGACGCGCTGATCAAGGCGCTGATCGAGGCCGGCGGCTACGACCAGGACTGGCTCACCGAGGACCAGTTGGCCCGCAACCCGGTGCGCATCCCGGCCGCCGACTACCGCCGCTGGTACGCCACGCTGCCCGAAGGGCTGCGCGCCCGGGTCGAGGAGCACTGGGGCCCGGCCCCCGGCGAGCTGTACGTGGACCGCAGCCGCAACCCCGAGGGCGACATCGTGCTCGCGGGCCTGCGGGCCGGCAACCTGCTGGTGCTGGTGCAGCCGCCGCGCGGCTTCGGCGCCAACCCGGTGGCGATCTACCACGACCCCGACCTGCCGCCGAGCCACCACTACCTGGCCGCCTACCGGTGGATCGCGGCCGCCCGCAGCGACGGCGGCTTCGGCGCCGACGCCCTGGTGCACCTGGGCAAGCACGGCAACCTGGAGTGGCTGCCCGGCAAGACGGCCGCGCTGTCGGCCGACTGCGGCCCGGACGCGGCGCTCGGCGACCTGCCGCTGATCTACCCGTTCCTGGTCAACGACCCGGGCGAGGGCACCCAGGCCAAGCGCCGCGCGCACGCCACCCTGGTCGACCACCTGGTGCCGCCGATGGCCCGCGCCGACTCCTACGGCGACATCGCGCGCCTGGAGCAACTGCTGGACGAGCACGCCAACATCGCCGCGATGGACCCGGCCAAGCTGCCGGCCGTCCGCGCCCAGATCTGGACGCTGATCCAGGCGGCCCGCCTCGACCACGACCTCGGCCTGGACGAGCGGCCCGAGGACGACGGCTTCGACGACTTCCTGCTCCATGTCGACGGCTGGCTCTGCGAAGTGAAGGACGCCCAGATCCGGGACGGCCTGCACGTGCTGGGCCAGGCGCCCAGCGGCGAGGACCGGGTCAACCTGGTGCTCTCGATTCTGAGGGCCCGTCAGATCTGGGGCGGCGTCGCGGCGCTGCCCGGCCTGCGCGAGGCGCTCGGGCTGGACGAGGCGGCGCTGACGCTGGGCGCCACCGACGCCGCCGAGGCCAGGGCACGCGAGCTGGTCGAGGCGATGGAGGCGGCCGACTGGGACCCGGCGGCCGTCGAGCGGGTGGCCGAGGGACTGCCGGGCGCCGTCGCCGAGGTGCTGGCCTTCGCCGCGCACCAGGTGGTGCCGCGGCTGGCGGCCACCACCGACGAGCTGGACGCCGTGGTGCACGCCCTGAAGGGCGGTTTCGTGCCGGCCGGGCCCTCCGGGTCGCCACTGCGCGGGCTGGTCAACGTGCTGCCGACCGGGCGCAACTTCTACTCGGTGGACCCCAAGGCGGTGCCCAGCCGGCTCGCCTGGGAGACCGGGCAGGCGCTCGCCGAGTCGCTGGTCGCCCGCTACCGGGCCGACAACGACGGCGCCTGCCCGCCCTCGGTCGGGCTCTCGCTCTGGGGCACCAGCGCGATGCGCACCGCCGGTGACGACATCGCCGAGGCCTTCGCACTGCTGGGCATCCGGCCGGTCTGGGACGACGCCTCGCGCCGGGTCACCGGCCTGGAGGCGATCCCGCTGGCCGAACTCGGGCGCCCGCGCGTGGATGTGACGCTGCGCATCTCGGGCTTCTTCCGTGACGCCTTCCCGCACGTGGTCGCACTGCTGGACGACGCGGTGCGACTGGCGGCGGCCCAGCAGGAGGCCGACGAGGACAACTTCGTCCGCGCCCACGTGCAGGCCGACCTGGCCGAGCACGGGGACGAACGCCGGGCCACCGTGCGGGTGTTCGGCTCCCGCCCCGGCACCTACGGGGCCGGGCTGCTGCAGCTGATCGACAGCCGGGACTGGCGCACCGACGCCGACCTCGCCGAGGTCTACACGGTCTGGGGCGGCTACGCCTACGGCCGCGACCTGAACGGGCGGCCGGCCCGAGAGGAGATGGAGACCGCCTACAAGCGGATCACCGTCGCGGCGAAGAACACCGACACCCGAGAGCACGACATCGCCGACTCGGACGACTACTTCCAGTACCACGGCGGCATGGTGGCCACCGTGCGCGCGCTGACCGGCCGCGCACCGGCCGCCTACATCGGCGACTCGACCCGCCCGGAGACGGTGAAGACCCGCACCCTGACCGAGGAGGCGGCCCGCGTCTTCCGGGCCCGGGTGGTCAACCCGCGCTGGCTGGAGGCGATGCGGCGGCACGGCTACAAGGGCGCCTTCGAGATGGCCGCCACCGTCGACTACCTGTTCGGCTACGACGCGACCACCGGTGTGGTGGCGGACTGGATGTACGAGCGGCTCACCCAGGAGTACGTGCTCGACCCGGTCAACCGCGAGTTCCTCACCGGGGCCAACCCCTGGGCGCTGCACGGGATCAGCGAGCGGCTGCTGGAGGCGGCCGAGCGCGGACTGTGGGCGGCGCCCGACCCGGAGCTGCTGGCCGAGCTGCAGGCGGCCTTCCTGGAGGCGGAGGGCGACCTGGAGGAGGGCGGCGAGGGCTGAGCCGCCCGCTGCCGGGCGGCCGGCCGGGGACTCCTCCCGGTTCAGCCGCCCGGCAGCACCGGGATCAGCAACAGCAGCTGACTGTCCGTCAGATCGCGCACCTCGAAGTGGCCGATCTCGCCGGGCTGGTAGCCGGTGCTGCCGGAGATCCGCAGCTCCGGAGCGGTCGGCGCGGCCGGTGCGCCCGGCGTGCCGTAGCCCGCGGCCGGTACGGCCCAGCTGCTGACCGTCTGGTGCCCGCCCTGGACGGAGACGGCCACCAGCGAGCAGCTGCGCGGGCCGCTCACCCCGGCCAGCCGCAGGGTGACCGCGCTGCCCCAGCGCTGCCCGCTCACCCCGACGGTGGCGCTGATCCCGTCCGCCCCGGTGGCGGTGTGGCTGACCGCGGCGACGGCGGGCACGGGGGCCGGCGTGCCCGGGTCCAGCACGGTGGCCCCGGCGGCCACGCCGCCGAGCGTCAGGACGGCGGCCACCGCCGCCACCAGCCAGCGGCGGCGCACCCGGCTGCGGCGCCGGGCCGAGGCGGCCGCGGCCACCTCGGCGAGCACGGCGTCCAGCAGCCGCGGGCTCGGGCCGGCCACCCGCGATCCGTCCGGCCCGGCCCGGTGGATGACCGCCCCGGCCGCCCGCAGCACGGCCGGCCGGCCGGCCGACTCCGCGTCCGGCTGCGCGCCCCGGTCCGCGGCCGGCTCGGCGAGCGGCTCCGCGAAGGTCGCACCGTCCGCCCTGAACTCCGCCAGCAGCGGTCCCAGTTCGCCCAGCCGGCCGATCTCCTCGGTGCACCGCGGGCAGCCGGGCAGGTGCTCCTCGAACCGGGCCTTCTCCAACTCGCCGAGCAGGCCCAGCACATAGGCGCCGGCATCGAGGTGCCGGTCCCGCCCGTCCTGCGGGTCCCAGGGGGCCAGGGGTGCGGTCACGACGTCACTCCCCGTTCCTCCAGGGCGATCCTCAGCGAGCGCAGCGCGTAGAAGATCCGCGACTTCACCGTCCCCTCCGGGATGCCGAGGTCGGCGGCCACCTCGGCGATGCCCCGGCCCTTGAGGTAGCTCTCGACGATGACCTCCCGGTGCGCCCGGGTGAGCGCGCCGAGTGCGTCGGTGATCGCCATCATCCGCAGCGCGCGGTCGAGTTCGTCCTCGGCGGGGAGCAGCTCCAGCGCCGCCGCGGACGTCTCCGGCGGGCGGGCGGCGCTGCGCCGGTGCCCGTCGATGACGATCCGGCGGGCCACCGTGACCAGCCAGGGGCGCACCGAGCCCGCCGATACCTCCAGCCGGTCGGCGTTGCGCCAGGCCCGCACGAGCGTCTCCTGGACGACGTCCTCCGCGCGCTGCCGGTCCCCGCCGACCAGATGCAGCACGAAGCCGAAGAGCGGGCCCGCATGCTCCTGGTAGAGGGCCCGGATCAGCTCCTCGTCCGGGCCAGCGGCGCCGCCGTCCCGGGGTTCCTCGGTCACAAGCCCATCCTGGCGCACCCGTTCCTCCGGGTCGAGTAGTGGCGCTGCGCTTCCACCGGCCGCGCTCAGTAGCCGTTGCCGCCGATGGTGGTGTCACCGTTCGACGACATGTTCGGCGCGTTGGGGTGGGTGGGCGTGGCGGGCTTGGCCTCGCCACCGGTGGGGGTCACCGCCCACCAGGTCCCGCCGACGCCCTCGCCGTTGACCTGGCCGGCCTTGGTGTCCGGCGCGTAGCGGTAGAGCGGCCAGCCGTTCAGGGTCAGCTGCTTGGTGCCGTCGGCGCCGGTGACCGTGCCGATCAGCGAGGGGCTCACGCCGTTGCCGGTCAGCTGGCCCGGCGCGGCGGCGCCCGGCCACAGGGTGGCGCAGGAACCGGTGCAGGTGGCCTTGGACGGGTGCGCGCTGTCCTGGTCGAAGCGGTAGAGGGTGAAGCCGTTGCTGTCGGTGACGATCTGGCCGAGCCCGCTGACCGTGGTCACCTTGACCGCCGCATCGGCGGGCATGCCCGGGGGCGGGGTGGCCGGCGCGGTGGAGGCGGGCGCCTGGGTGGTGGGGCTGGAGGTCATGCCGGGCGAGGCGGTGCCCGTGGAGGCGACGGTCGAGCCGCAGGCGCAGGCGAAGGCGAGGACGGCGGCACCGGCGGCGGTCAGCACCCCGACGCGGCGGATGTTCGACATGGCGGTCCTCCCGGGCGCTGGGCGGCGCGACCTGCGACGGGGCGGCCGGGTGACCGCTCCACCCGGGGGTACGCAGCCCGCACGGCCGCCGTTCAACGCCCGGCCCGGCTGGACCGGGCCGCGCCGTCAGCTGCCCTCGCCGTCCCCCAGGGCGAGCAGCACGGACCGCAGGGTCTGCGCCAGCGCGGCCCGTTCGCCGCCGTCCAGGGCGGCCAGCAGTCGCTGTTCGGTGGCCAGGTGGTCGGGCAGCGCCCGGTCGATCAGCTCCCGGCCCGCCGCGGTGAGCGCGACGTGCACCACCCGTCCGTCCGTGCTGCTGGGCCGCCGGCTGACCAGTCCGCGCTCCTCCAGCCGCTCCAGGCGCTGGCTGATCGCGCCGGAGGTGACCATCGCGGAGCGCATCAGCTCGGCCGGGGTCAGCAGGTGCGGCGGATCGCTGCGGCGCAGGGTGGCCAGCACGTCGAAGGCGGCGGCGTCCAGCCCGTGCGCGGCGAAGGTGCGGCGCTGCTCGCCCTCGACCACCCGGGCCAGGCGCTTGAGCCGGCCGAGCACGGCCATCGGCGAGACGTCGAGGTCGGGGCGCTGCGCGGCCCACTGGGCGAGGATCCGGTCCACCTGGTCGCGGGGCTCGCCCCGCCGGTCGCCGCTGGGGGCGGAGGCGTCTGTCATGGAAACAGGCTAGCAATTCTCTTAGCGCTGAGATATTTTATCTTAGTGCTAAGGAATCGAGCAGGCATCATCCTGCTGACCGCGCTCGCCCCCAGCGTCTGGGGGACCACCTACTACGTGACCACCCAGTTCCTGCCGCCGAACCGCCCGCTGCTCGCCGCGGTGCTCCGCGCGCTGCCCGCCGGACTGCTGCTGGTGGCGGCCACCCGGCGGCTGCCGAAGGGCAGCTGGTGGTGGCGCTCGCTCGTGCTCGGGGCGCTCAACATCGGCGCCTTCTTCGCCCTGCTCTTCGTCGCGGCCTACCGGCTGCCCGGCGGCGTGGCCGCCACCATCGGCGCCCTGCAGCCCCTGCTGGTCGCCGCCCTCTCCAGCGGTCTGCTCGGCGAGCGGCTCTCGACCAGGACGGTCCTGACGGGGCTTGCGGGCGTGGCCGGGGTGAGCCTGCTGGTCCTGCGCGCCGACGCCGAGCTGGACGCGCTGGGCCTGCTGGCCGCCGTCGGCAGCGCGGTGGTGATGGCCACCGGTGTGGTGCTGAGCAAGCGCTGGCCCTCGCCTGCGCCGCTGGCCAGCACCGGTTGGCAACTGGTCGCAGGCGGACTGCTGCTGGTGCCACTCGCACTGCTGGTCGAAGGACCGCCGCCGGCCGGGCTCACCGCCAGGAACCTGCTCGGCTACGGCTATCTGACCCTGGTGGGCGCCGCGTTCGCCTACGCGCTCTGGTTCCGCGGCATCCGCGCGCTGGCGCCGACCCAGGTGACCTTCCTCGGCCTGCTCTCCCCGCTGGTCGCCACCCTGGTCGGCTGGCTGGCCCTCGGCCAGTCGCTGTCGCTCGTCCAACTCCTGGGCGCGCTGGTGATCCTGGCCGCCCTGGTCCTCGCCCAGGTCCGCCCCCGGCGGAAGAGGACCCGGCAGCAGGAACGACTCGCAGCAGGCGTATGACGGTCCCGGGGCCGGGGCTCGCGGCTCAGCTGGTGAGCGGCCCGATGGTCAGCGAGTGGATGCTCGCACCGGCGCAGTGCTGGGTCTCCCAGGGCAGGAAGAGCGCCGCCTTCTCGCCGGGCGGGTAGATCCGCAGGCCCTTGACGGCGGTGAGCTGGCACTGGCCGGGGTCGTAGCCGGCCATGCCGTTGGCGTCGTGCAGGGTGGCCTTCGCGGTGCCGTGCGGAGCCAGCGTCACGGTGCGGTACGCATCGCCGGTGCGGGTCGCGGGGTTGCCGGACTGCTGGCCGTCGGCGGCCACGTAGGAGACCCCCGGGAAGCCGGTCAGCGTGCAGCTGTGGCCGGAGGTGTTGGTGAAGACCAGCGTCGAGTAGTACTGGCCCGCGCCCACGCCCGGGTCGCTCTGCACCACGGTCAGTTCGGAGCTGGTGCAGGAGCCGGGGCCGGCCGGGGTGGGCGAGCCGAGCGAGGCCGTGGTGGTCCCCGAGGTGGGGGCGGCGGTGGCGCCGCCGCCGGGCGCGGAGGTGCCGGGGGCGGAGGTGGCGGGCGCCGAAGTGACGGGCGCCGAACTCCCGGGCGCGCCACCGGCACCGGTCGTCGGGGCGGTGGCACCGGGGTTGCCGGTGGCGGTGTTCCCGGCCGTCGGGTTGGCGGAGGTGCTGGACGACGAACAGCCGGCCAGGGTGAGGGTTGCCGCGGCGGCCACCAGGGTGGCGGCGGCGAGCGAGGTCCGGGCGAACCTGCGGGACATCGTGGTGCTCCTTCGCCGAGTCGGTCGGGGTCAACTGGGTTGACACGCTCACTGTGCCCGACTCGCCTGTCCGCTATCCGCGCTGATACACGCCTGTGGCAGAACCCGGGCGGCCCCGTGACGGGGCCGCCCGGAACAGCCGCCTCAGATCAGGGTCTTCCAGTAGTACCAGAACCTGTTGAGGATCAGCAGCGCGATCACGGCGTACCAGAGCACCGGAACCACCCAGTGGTACCGGTTCAACTCCCTTACCACCGGCTTCATCCGGTCACCGACCGGGATGACTCCGCTGCGCAGGTTGAAGAGTGTGGTGTACCAGAAGATCGCGATGGTCACCACCCAGACCACCATGCAGTACGGGCAGATCGCGCCGATCACGTAGAGCGTCTGGGTCATCAGCCAGGTGATCAGCACCACGCCCAGCAGCGAGGCGAACTGCAGGCCGAGCCAGAACCACGGCCGGAACCGGGCCCCCGCCAGCACGGCGGCGGCGATGGTCAGCACCACGCCGAAACCGACCAGCCCCAGCAGCGAGTTGGGGAAACCGAAGACCGCCGCCTGGTGGGTGCGCATCACCGAACCACAGCTGATGATCGGGTTGATGTTGCAACTGGGTACGTAGTTCGGGTTCTCCAGCAGCCGGATCTTGTCGATGGTGAGCACCGACGATCCGTACAGTCCCAGCGCGCCGGCGATCGCCAGCAGCCAGGTGAACGCGCGCGCGGGCCGGTACTCGGCCACGGACCCTCTCCCCTCGGCGGCGGTGGTCACTTGGTCCCTGTGCCCTGCTGGATGAGCGCGGTGTACTGGTCGGCGGTGATCGGGTTGCCGGCGTTGTCGAAGAGCGTGAGCGCCTTGCCGTCCAGCTTCATGGTCGGGGTGCCCTGGACGCCGCTGCTGTTGAAGGCGGCGGCCACCTTCTCGGCCCACGGCAGGTAGGTGCCGTCCTGGACGGCCTTGACGAAGGCGTCGGTCTTCAGGCCCGGCACCTTGGCCGCGACGTCGAGGATCGTGTTGACGCTGCCGTAGCCGTCGGTCTCCTCGCTCGGCTGGTTCGCGTAGAGCTCGTCGTGGAACTTCTTGAAGTCGTCCACGCTCTGGTTCAGCGCCGCACCGGCCGCCGCCAGCGCGGTGATCGAGCCCTTGCCGCCGAGGTTGTTGTCCAGGAAGGCGGCCATGTGGTACTGGATCTTGTACGTGCCGCTGTCGGCCAGCTGCTGCACGGTCTGACCGTCGGTGGTCTCGAACTTCTTGCAGATCGGGCAGCGGAAGTCCTCGTAGACGTCCAGGGTGTGCGCGGCGTCGGCCTTGCCGTAGGTCACCACGGTCCCGTCCGTGCCGCTGGTGTTGGCCGGCACGACCAGCGGGGCGTTGCTGCCGGAGGAGGCGGAGGTGCTGTGGCCGCCGCTGTTGACGGCGATCGCCACACCGCCGGCCAGCGCGACCACCACGGCCACGGAGGCGCCGATCACGACCCGGCGCCGGATCTTCTCGGCGCGCACCTCGCGCGCCCGCGCCTCGGCCAGCCGTTCGCGGCGCGCGGCGCTCTTCTGGTCGTAGGTCTGCTTGCCGTTCGACTTGCTGCTCATGGGTGGGTCCTGTCCGCGTCACCCGGGCACACGGCTCTCGGGAACGCTCGAAGCGGGGAGTGGGCGTCGGTGGCGCACGGACCACTGGCCGACGGCTCCCCGCGAGGCGGAGGACGGGCTCAGCAGGCGAGCGCGAAGGACGCCGGCGGTCCGCGGTGACGGGACGGCGCGAGCGGCAGGTCCTCGGCGGGCGCGTGCTCCGGGCGGGGCTCGGGCAGCGGTGACCCGGGTGCGGGTCGGGCCGGGACGGGGGCGAGCAGCAGCAGGGCGCGCAGCGCGTCCGGCGCCAGCCGGGCCAGCGCGGCGAGCAGTTCGGGCAGCCGCACCAGGGCGGCGTCCGCCAGTCGCAGGCAGAGCGCGGCGACCATGGTGACCACCACCTGCACGGTCAGCAGCACCAGTTCCAGCACGGTCGGGGCGAGCGAGAGCGCGCCCTGGCCGCCGCCCACCGAGCCGCCGCCGCAGACCATGAGGTCCAGGCCGTGGCCACCGCCCGCGTGTTGCGCGGACCTCGGTGAACCACAGGTGTCCTGGCCCAGGTTGAAGGTGGTGTTGAGCATCAGCTCGACCGGCAGCATCAGCGCGGCGATCTGGAAGAAGCCGCGATCGGCCCCGGCCAGCACCGCGGCCACCGCGAAGACCACCACCCCGGCGGCGACCACCACGCTCAGCGGCAACGGCCGCCCGGTCACCACCACCTGGCCGGCTGCGGCCAGCGGAACGGCCAGCGCGGCGAAGAGCATCGCGCGCAGCGTCCGGGTCAGGCGGCAGGTGGTCACGGTTCCGGAGTATGTCATGCGACGGTCGGCCGCGACGAGGGTGCGAACGCGACCTCGTCGTGAGAAAAACCGCAGAATTCCGCGGAACTCCTGATCGCCTCTCCCCTTCGGCACGGGGAACCCGCCCGTCCCCTTGTGCCCGAAGTCGCCGTGGCCCGGGGACGTCCGGGGACGGTCCGGGGACGGCCGGCGAATCCCCAGCGCGACTCAGGGTCGCCGTGCGAGCATGCCCCGGTGACAACGGGGATATCGCGCACACGGGGAACCGACCGGCCGTCCTGGCTCAGGTCGAGGTGGCTCCGGCCGCGCACAGTGATCATGGTGGCGGGGGCGCTGGTCTTCGCGCTGCTGCTCTACTTCGAGTTCGCGGCCGCCAAGCGCAAGGTCGATCCGGTCGGCGCGGTGCTGGGCGCCACGCCGGGCTGGGCACTGCTGGCCGTGCTCGCGACGGCGGCCAGCTACCCGGCGGCCACCCTGGGCTTCCTCGGCTTCGTGCCCGAGCGGATCGGCTTCGCCCGGGCGAGTCTGGCCCAGCTGGCCGGCTCCTTCGTGAAGCTGGTGGCGCCCGGCGGCCTGGGCGGCATGGCCCTCAACACCCGGCTGCTGCTGCGCACCGGGGTGGCGCCGGGCCCGGCGGCCTCCAGCGTGGGGGCCGGGCAGCTGGTCGGCCTGCTGCTGCACCTGCTGCAGCTCGCCTTCTTCCTCTGGCTCACCGGGTTCCACCCCGACCGGAAGTCGGACGGCAACGGCGAGCTGGTGGTGCTCGGCGGCGCGGGGGTCCTGCTGACGGCGGTCCTGGTCCTGCTGGCCGTGCCGCACTGGCGGCGCCGGGCGCTGGGGCGGCTGCGCCCGCTGACCGAGGGGTCGCTGACCCGGCTGCGCGACCTGGCCCGCCACCCGCGCCACCTGGCCGTCGGGGTGCTGGGGCAGCTGCTGGTCTCGATGACACTGGCCGGCTGCCTCTACTGCTGCGTGCGGGCGACCGGCGGCGACGCGCGGTTCGCCACCGTGGCGGTGGCCTTCCTGCTCGGCAGCGCGCTGGGCTCCACGACGCCGACCCCGGCGGGCCTCGGCGGCGTGGAGGTCGTCACCGCGACGCTGCTGACGGCCACCAGCGGGCTGGACGCCACCCGGGCGCTGGCGGCCGTGGTGCTGTTCCGGCTGATCACCGTGGTGCTGCCGGTGCTGCCGGGCTGGGCCGCCCTCGGGGTCCTGCAGCGGCGCCAGGCGCTCTGAGCCCGTCGCGGCACACCGCGTTCCGGGCGCCGGTGCCCGAGGATGGCTGACGGAACGTCACCCGTCCGCGAGGAAGTGAGTGCAGATGACCGCCGAGGCCACCGACTTTGACGTGATCGTGGTGGGCGCCGGGCCGACCGGCGAGAACCTGGCCGACCGCACCCGGGCCGCCGGGCTGAGCACCGCCCTGGTGGAGAGCGAACTGGTCGGCGGCGAGTGCTCGTACTGGGCGTGCATGCCCAGCAAGGCGCTGCTGCGCCCGCCCGCCGCGCTGAGCGCCGCCCGCGCGGTGGCCGGCTCGCGCGAGGCGGTCACCGGGCGGCTGGACGCGGCGGCCGTGCTGGCCCGCCGCGACTCCTTCGTCTCCCACTGGAAGGACGACGGCCAGGTCGCCTGGGTGGCCGGCACCGGCGCCGAGCTGGTGCGCGGCCAGGGCCGCCTGGACGGCCCGCGCCGGGTGCTGGTGCGCACCCCCGAGGGCGGCGAGCGGCTGCTCACCGCCCGGCACGCGGTGGCGCTGTGCACCGGCAGCCGCGCGATGCTGCCCGCCGACCTGCCGGGGCTGGCCGAGGCCCGGCCGTGGACCAGCCGGGAGGCCACCAGCGCCCGGGCGGTGCCCGCGCGGCTGGTGGTGGTGGGCGGCGGTGTGGTCGGCGTGGAGATGGCCGCGGCCTGGCAGGCGCTGGGCGCCCAGGTCACCCTGCTGGTGCGCGGCGGGCGGCTGCTGCCGCGGCTGGAGCCGTTCGCCGGCGAGCTGGTCGCCGCCGGGCTGCGCGCGGCGGGCGTCGACGTGCGCACCGGGGTGCAGCCGACGGCGGTGCGACGCGAGGGCGCGGTGGTCACCGTCACGCTCGACGACGGCGACTCGCTCGCCGCCGAGGAGCTGCTGCTCGCCACCGGGCGGGCCCCGCGCACCGAGGAGCTGGGCCTGGCCAGCGTCGGGCTGGTCGACGGCGGCTGGCTGACGGTGGACGACAGCTGCGCGGTGCGCGGGGTGGCCGGCGACTGGCTGTACGCGGCCGGTGACGTCAACCACCGCGCGCTCCTCACCCACCAGGGCAAGTACCAGGCGCGGATCGCGGGCGCCGCGATCGCCGCCCGCGCCCTGGGCCGCCCGCTGGAGCTCGGCGCCTGGGGCGCGCACGCGGCCACCGCCGACCTGGCCGCGGTGCCGCAGGTGGTGTTCACCGAGCCGGAGGTGGCGGCGGTGGGCCTCAGCGCCGAGCAGGCCGAGCGGGCCGGGCACCGGGTGCGGGTGGTCGACTACGAGCTGGGCCGGGTGGCCGGTGCCGCGCTGCTGGCCGACGACTACCAGGGGCGGGCCCGGATGGTGGTCGACCTGGAGCGCGAGGTGCTGCTGGGCGTCACCTTCGTCGGCCCGGGGGTGGGCGAGCTGCTGCACGCGGCGACGGTGGCGCTGGTCGGGCAGGTGCCGATCCACCGGCTCTGGCACGCGGTGCCCTCGTACCCGACGGTCGGCGAGATCTGGCTGCGGCTGCTGGAGGCCTACCGGGACGCCCCGCAGGACGCCTCGGAATAGCCGGGCGGCGGGGGTGGTTGGCGCCAGCATGACTACCGTGGAACTCACCAAGGACAACTTCGACGAGGTCGTCACCGCGGACTCCTTCGTCCTGATCGACTTCTGGGCGTCCTGGTGCGGTCCCTGCCGCAGCTTCGCCCCGGTCTACGACAAGGCCGCCGAGAGCCACCCCGACCTGGTCTTCGGCAAGGTGGACACCGAGGCGCAGGCGGAGCTGGCCGCCGCGTTCGACATCACCTCGATCCCCACGCTGGCGATCATCCGGGAGAACGTGATGATCTTCGCCCAGCCCGGCGCGCTGCCCCCGGCCGCGCTGGAGGACGTGATCCAGCAGGCCAAGAAGCTGGACATGGCCGAGGTGCACGCGAAGATCGCCGCCGAGCAGTCCTGAGGCGCGGCGGCCCGGTGCCGGCGGTGGACCGCCGGCACCGGGTGCGGGCTGTCCGGTACCGGGTGCGGGCTGTCCGGCCACCCCGACCGGAATACTTCGGCCACTCACTTTGGCCGGTCTGACTATCGACGGGCTTTGGCATGCGCGCGCATAATCGCCTGTCATGCAGGTCACACCCCGCCCACCACCCTGAGGCATCTACCCTGGTGGACGTGCTTATTCTCGTCAGGCGTCGCCACGTGGACCTGCTCCGCGTCACGAGCATGTCCTGTCGCGGCCACCGCTGACCCCGTTCTCCCACACTTCCAGGACCCCGGCACCCGGGTCGCGGCGCCATCATCCGCCGCCTCCCCGGTCCACCCGGCCACCGCCGGGACCGTCGGGCCGAACCAGCGGATGTCACCCTCATGTCGCAGCAGCACATAGCCACCCCCACCGCCGCCACCCCCGCCACCGCTCTCCCGGTGATCGACCTCTCGGCCGCCTCGGGCACCCCGGAGCAGCGGGCCGCGCTGCACGCGGACCTCCTCCACGCGGCCACCGAGGTCGGCTTCTTCCATCTGATCGGCCACGGCGTCACCGAGCAGGAGACCACCGAGCTGACCGACGCCATGCACGCCTTCTTCGCCCTCCCCGAGGCGCAGCGGCTGGCGATCAGCAACCTCAACTCCCCGCACTTCCGCGGCTACACCCGGATCGGCGACGAGCGCACCGGCGGTCGCAGCGACTGGCGCGACCAGCTCGACATCGGCAACGAGCTGCCCGTGCACCGCCCCGGTCCCGGCGAGCCGGACTACTGGTGGCTGGAGGGCCCCAACCAGTGGCCGGAGGGCCTGCCCGCGCTGCGCACCGCCACGCTCGGCTGGATCGACCGGCTGAGCGGGGTCGCGCGGCTGCTGCTGCACGAGCTGCTGACCGCGATGGGCGCCAAGGCCGAGTTCTACGACCCCGCCTTCGCCGACCGGCCGCACCTGCGCCTCAAGCTGGTCCGCTACCCCGGCAGCGCCCCCGACGGCACCGGGCAGGGTGTCGGCGCGCACAAGGACTACGGCTTCCTCACCCTGCTGCTGACCGACGGCGTCGCCGGGCTCCAGGTCGAGATGCCCGACGGCGAGTTCCTGGACGTGCCGCCGATGCCGGGCGCCTTCGTGGTCAACCTCGGCGAGCTGCTGGAGGTGGCCACCGACGGCTTCCTGAAGGCCACCAACCACCGGGTGGTCAGCCCGCCCGGCGGTCGCGAGCGCTACTCGGTGCCGTTCTTCTACAACCCGCGCCTGGACGCCCACATCGAGCCGCTCGACTTCCCGCACGCGCACCACGCCCCCGGTGCCTCGGCGGACCCGGACAACCCGCTCTACGCCGAGTTCGGCCGCAACGAGCTGAAGGGCTACCTCCGCGCCCACCCCGAGGTCGCCCGCCGCCACCACCCGACGCTCTGAGCCCCGCTCCTCGAACGGGCGCCGCCCACTGCCCTTCCGGGCAGGGCCGGCGCCCGTTCGCCGTTTCCCGGCGCTGCCGCACTGCTAGTGTCACAGCAGGACTGTCGAACCGGGAGCCCCGATGCCTGCCACTGTGCCCCTTCGTCTGACCGTGGACGAACTCGCCGCGCGGGCCGGGGTCACGGTGCGGACGGTGCGTTTCTACAGCGGGCGGGGGCTGCTGCCGCCGCCCGAACTCGGGCCGCGGCGGGTCGGGTTCTACGGGGCCGGGCACCTGGACCGGCTGGAGCTGATCGAGGAGTTGCAGCGGCAGGGGCTGACGCTCGCCGCGATCGAGCGCTACCTGGCCCAACTCCCGCCGGACATCGGCTCGCTGGACCTGGCGATCCACCGGGCCCTGGTGGCCGCGTGGACGCCGGAGAGCACCGAGGAGGCCGAGGTCGGGCAGCTCTGCCGCCGGGTGGGGCGGGAGTTGACCGAGGACGACCTGGACCGCCTGGTGGCGATGGGGGCGCTGCAACGCACCGAGCGGGTCGGGGTGTTCCGGGTCGAGCCCGGGCTGCTGCCACTGGGGGCGCGGCTGTTGGACCTGCCGATACCGCTGGAGACCATCGTGGCGACCCGGGCGGTGGTCCGCCTGCACAGCCAGGCCACCGCACGGGAGTTGCACCGCCTGTTCCGGGAGACGGTGTGGAAGCCGTTCCGGGAGAGCGAGCCGGCCGAGGCCGAGGTCGAGCGGATGCGCGAGCTGACCGGGCAGATCGAGCCGATGCTGACCCAGGCCCTGGTGACGGCCTTCCACCGTTCGCTGGCCGAGCAGTTGGCCGAGGGCCGCTGACCGCGACCCCCCGGCCCGCCCGCGAACTGGGCGGTTTCTGGTGTCAGTTCACGTAGAGGTCGGCCTCGCCCATGATCCCGGAGCCGGTGAACGGCGGGTTGAACGGCGTCCAGGTGCAGTAGAACGACGTCCACTGGTGGTTGGCGACACCCTGGTTGCCGAAGTAGGTGCACTGGTCCTGGTAGTAGTACGTGGCGTGCAGGGTGTAGCCGGGCGGGGTGACCGCCGGGGCGGCGGTCACCGCGGAGGCGGCGGTGGCGGTACCGGCGGTCGCGAGGCCGGCGCCGACGGCCAGGGCGAGGGCGGCCGCGGTGCGGATGCGTCGGGTCATGGTCATGCCGTGGAGCCTTTCGTGGGGGGAGAGAAAGGAACGGAACGGGAGCCCGGACCCGCCGAAGCGGGGGCAGCACGAGGCTATTGAACTGGTCTGGACCAGTCAATGGTTTCCGTTCATCTCAGCTCACGGTAGCCCGGCTCGCGCCACTCCCCTGACGTCACCTCAAAAAGCCCCCAGGAGACAGTCCCCCTTCGGTTGAGCCCGGTGCGCGGTCCCAGCCGTAGAGGCTACGGGACCACCTTCCGGTGGCAGGAGCCCAGTCCTGCCACCGGAGGGTGCCCCTGACTCGGTACCACCGCGGCCTGCCGGGAGTCGACCTGTTCGCGGTCGGCACCAACGGCTCGCTGGAGGAGCTGACCTGGGCCTGACGCAAGTGAGCCGCGGTAGGCTGCCGGGATGTCTGCTGGGATGTCCGTCGACGGCCGCTACCGGCTGGAACAGCGGCTCGGGCAAGGCGGGATGGGCGAGGTCTGGCGGGCCCACGACCCCGCACTCGACCGCCCGGTCGCGATCAAGTTCCTCTCCCGGCAGGTGGCCGTCGACGGCGAACTCCTGGAGCGGTTCCGCCGCGAGGCGAGGGTCACCGCGCGGTTCCAGCACCCCGGCATCACCCAGGTCTTCGAGACCGGCTCCCACAACGGGCAGCTCTACCTGGTGATGGAACTGCTCGACGGGCGCGACCTGGGCGCACTGCTCAAGGAGCAGGCGTCCCCGATGCCCGTCGAGCAGGCGGTGGACCTGGCCGCCCAGGTCGCCGACGCGCTGGCGTACGCGCACCGGAAGGACATCGTCCACCGGGACATCAAGCCCGCCAACCTCATGCTGGTCGAGGGCGGCCGGGTCAAGGTCTGCGACTTCGGAATCGCGGGGTACATCCGGGCCGACTCCGACCTCACCCGGACCGGCCGACTCATCGGAACCCCCGCCTACATGGCCCCGGAACAGTGCGAGGGGCGGCGGGTCGACGGACGGGCGGACCTCTACGCGCTGGGCTGCGTGCTCTTCGCGCTGCTCACCGGGCAGCCGCCGTTCAGCTCGCTCGGGAGCTACCCGGCGGTGCTGGTGGCCCACCTGCGGACGCCGCCACCGCTGTTGTCCGAGCGCCGGACGAGGGTGCCGGACGCGCTCCAGCGGATCGTCTCGGCGCTGCTCGCCAAGGATCCGGCGGCCCGGCCCGGGGACGCGGGGGCGGTGGCGGAGCAGCTCAGGCGGGTGGGGCGGCCGGGCGCGGGGGGTGCCGTCCTCGCGGCTCTCCCGGACCTCGCGGCTCCCCAGGTTGTCCCTGCTCCCCGGCCGATACCGCCCGCCGTCGGCGAACCGGGCCGGCCGTCGGCCCCGGCCGGCTCGGGGATCGAGCTGGAGGTGTGCCAGAACGAGTACCTGCCGCCGGAGGCCGTGACGGCCGACGCCATCGTGACGGTGCGCGGGACGGACGCGGACCCGCCGGACCCGGCGGCCGCCGCGCCGCGCTCGCTCGTCCTGCTGCTCGGGCTCTCGACCGGACTGCCGGAGGCCGACTTCCGGGCCGTCAGGCGCGCTGTCGCCGAGGCGATCGACGCCTTGGACGAGGGCGTCGCCTTCGCGGTGGTGGCCGGCTCGCAGTACGCGCGGATGCTGTACCCGGACAGCATGCGGCTGGTCCCGGCGACCGCGGCGACGAAGGCCGAGGCGCGGGCCGCGCTGGAGCGGTTGGAGCCGATGGCGGCGGCGGCCTTCGGGCGTTGGCTGCGGCTCGCCGACCGGCTGTTCGCCGCCCACGCCGACACGGTGCGCACGGCGATCCTGCTGACGGACGTGGACGCGGCGGCGGAGCGGCCGCAGGAGCTGGCCGCGGCCCTCACCGCCACGGCGGGGCGCTTCGCCTGCCACGCGCGCGGGATCGGCACCGCCTGGTCGGTGGCGCAACTCCGGTCGGTCACCGGCGCGCTGAGCGGGACGCTGGGCATCGTGGCCGAACCGGCGGCGCCGACGGACCTCCTCGCCCACGAGCTGGCGTCGATCATCGACAGCACCCGGCACGCCTTCGCGCGCAACCTCGCGCTGCGGATCAGGATGCCGGCGACCGTTCGGCTGCGGTTCCTCAAGCAGGTCGCACCGCTCCTGGAGGACCTGACCGCGCGCGGCGAGCCGGTCGGCCCGGGGACGTTCGAGTACCCGATCGACGTCCCGGGCAACGGGTCGAGCGACTACCACCTGTCCCTGGCAGTGCCGCCGGGTCGCGTCGGCGACACGATGCGGGCGGCCGAGCTGAGGGTCGTCCTGCTGCCCCCGGCGGGCGACGGGCAGACGCTCGCCCGGCAGGCGGTGCTGGTGACGCGGACGGACGATGCGTGGGCGGAGACCGGCCGGCCGGCCCGCTCCGCAGGACAGGAGGTCCGGCACACGGGACAGGAGGACCTGGCCCGCGCGATCCAGGAGGCTCTCGCGGCCCGGCGCGACGGTGGTGAGTCCCAGGCACCGCCGCGCCACTGACCTCGAACGGGCGCGGTGTCCCCCGCCGTGCGGCAGCCGGTCATGACCCCGCGTGCGACAGGTGCTCGGGCGGCACGACCGTCCCGCCGCGGTGCCTGAGGTTGACGGCCGAAGCCCGGGCCAGTGCCACGGGGTTCAGGAAGCGCAGCGGACCGATCAGGCGCGAGGCGAACAGGTACGTGTGCCGCGCCATCGCCTCGTCGCGCGCCGCCGCCGAGAACATCAACCGCTCCATCGGGTTGAACGGACGTGCCGTGGCGAAGTCGGCGGCCAGGTACTGGTGGCCGCGCAACCGGCGCCAGTGCTTGCGTGCGTAGGCCGCGAGCGCCCGGTCGAGGTCGCCCTGCCCGGTCGCGGCCGGGGCGAGGGCCGCTGCCAGCCAGTGCGCGGACTGCAGGGCCCACCCGCACCCCACACCCCACAGGGGGTCGGCGGTCAGGGCGGCATCGCCGATGAGCGCGACGCCCGGTGCGGTCGGCCTGCGGCTGTGCAGCGGGTAGTTGACCGTGCCGATGAGCTTCGAGATGCGCTCGGCGGCGTCGATGGGCGGCGCCTCGGGCAGGGCACGGACGAATGCGGAGAAGCTGCCCTCCAGGTCCTTCCGGAAGGCCGGCAGCCGCTTCTTGTCCGGCAGCACCGCGACGACCGTCACCCCGTCGTCGTTGGGGAACGCGTACGCCATGTCGGGCTCCAGGAACCAGACATGACCGATTCCGCCGGGCAGCGGGAGATCGCGGTACTGGGCGAGATACCCGAACCGCGCGTTCTCGTGCAGCCGGACAGGAACCCCGGCGTACTTCGCCACGGCCGAGTCCTTGCCATCGGCCCCGACCACCAGGCGGGCCCGGATCTCGCGCTCGCCCTGCGGTGTCGAGACGCGCACCCCCGAGGAGCGCCCGGCCTCCCGGAGCAGCCCGGTCACCTGGTGACCGAGGAGCAGATCGACGCCGGGAGTGTCCCCCGCGCGGGACCTGATCAACGGGTCGAGGGTGCTGCGCCGGACGTTGTAGGCGTACGGCAGCTCGGGGCCGCCCGGCGCCGCCCTGGGCTCTATCCATCCCCAACGGGTGTACAGGCGGGACTGGTTGCGGACGGCTCCGGCCTCCTCGAGAGCGGGTATGAGGCCGATCTCGTCCAGCACCGGGTAGGCGTTGGCCGTGATGGAGTGGGTGCAGAGCACCTTGTACGCATCGGGGTCCGAGCGGCGTTCCAGCAGCGCGACGCGGACACCGCGTCGAGCGAGCAGGATCGCCGCGGCGCTGCCGGCGAGGCTGGCCCCGCTGATGACGACGTCGTAGTCGTATCCCGCACTCTCAGGCTTGGTCATGTGCTGATCGCTCCCTTCGGGGTGGTGCCGTTCATGGGAGTGGTGCCATGCCAGTGCTGTCAGGAACATGAGCAGTTGTCAAGACTTCCGGCGCTCCCCAGGACCGCACGGCGGGCGGGCCCTCGGGCGCCGCACCGCACCGTGGCGGGATCCGCTATCCGTTCCCGCGGCGGATCTGCGGACGTTTTCGGATAGCGCGGCCGCCACGCGGCTGGTGATGCTTGGCGAGGCCCGCGTTCCGTACGGCGGGCGCCGTTCTCAGCACCAGTACCCGGGAAAACAGCCACATGCCCAGCACACGGAAGCCCTCCGGTCCCGCCCGCGCCCTCGCCCCACTCCTCGCCCCAGCCACCGGCGTGGGCACTCCCGGGTCCGCCAACTAGTCCGGGACCAGCGGCAGACGGTCACGCCGAGCGGCGGAGCGTCTGGGACGGCGCGACTCCGTAGCAGTGGCGATAGGTCTGCGCGAACCGGCCCAGGTGGGTGAAGCCCCAGCGGAGCGCGACGTCCGTCACCGTTCCGGTGCCGCGTCCGTCGGCGATCGCCTGCAGGTCGCGGTGGGCCAGATCGAGGCGGACCCGGCGCAGATGGGCGAGCGGGGTGGTCTGCAGGTGGGTGCGGAAGCCCGCGCGCAGGCTCTGCGGGCTGACCCGGGCGGCCCGTGCCATGTCGGCCACCGAGATCGGCTCGTGGGCGTGCTCGGCGCAGTAGGCCGTGGCGCGGCGCAGCGCGCTCGGCAGGATGCCGGCGCCGCGGTCGGACAGCGCATCGGCGAGCGAGTGCGGCTGGGCGTCCAGCAGGCCGTGGACCAGCAGCTGCTCGTAGTGGCCCTGGCCGAGCGGCGACCGGTCGAGCAGACCGGCCCCGGCCCAGTCCGCGAATCCGGCCAGGCCGCGCAGCCAGGCGCCGGTGGCGCCGTCACCGGCGAGCACCGACTCGAACCGGGGCGGGCCTGAGGGCACTTCACCGAGGCGGGCGGCCAGCGCCTGCTCGATCGCCTCCCGGCGGATGATCACCACCCGGGCCAGCGTGTCCGCACTCCAGGCCATCGACAGCCGCTGCCCGGGGCCGGCCATGCTCAGGGTCGAGCGGAGCTGCCTGCCGTCGATCGCGACCGAGCCGCTGCCGGCGAGCGGGACCTGAACGTAGAAGTCGGGCAGCTCGCCCGGCTCGATCGCGACCGACGCGCCGTAGCCGATCTCGTACATGGACACCGTGCCCTGGCGCAGGCAGCGGAAGCTGGCTTGAAGACCAAGCGAATTGACCGAACGATCGTTCAGAATTCTCAGCCTGTGTGTGGTGAAATGCCGGCTCACCGCCGCTTGCATCCCCGAGGCGTCCTCACCCGCGAACACCACGCCGGGCGCCCCGGCCGGTGGAGCCGCACTGGTGCCGACCAGCCCTGTCCCCACGCTCACTCCTCTGACCTGTGCTGATGACGACGACGGACGCTGCAGCCTAGCTGTCGCGTGGCACGCTGACCATCAGGATCGAGTCATGAGCCGTACCTCCGGCTCGAGTCGCCGACCGACGGCCGTCAGCAGGCGGCAGCGATCTGCCGGTGCCGTGACAGTGCGGGCTGCGACCTTGGGAGTGGTCAGCGCGCCCTGAACGCGCAAAGGCCGTCCACAACCGCCAGTGAGAACGAGGGGGAATCGAGCAATGGACCAGTCGCTCGTGGAGCGCATGCGGGAGTACCTGAACGCCGGCCTCGCCATGGACCTGGAGGCACTCGACGCCACCTACGACCCGGACTTCGAGAACATCAGGGTCGACGAGGCCGGTCAGGTGGTGACCCTGACGAAGGCCCACTTCATGGCACGCTTCCGAGCCCTGCGGGACCAGGGCCTGAGGATCGGCGAATCGATCGACGACGTACGGTTTCTGGCCACCACCGTCTACGACGACCACGGATCGATCATCATGCACAGGCACCAGGACGGCGTCCCGGGGCTCTACAACTTCGTCTGGCGCCGGAAGGACGGACGCTGGGCCACGCTCCTGCGCGAGTTCACCGTCGACAAGGACCTGACCGACCTGGTCAGGACGACGGAGAGCGCGAACCGCCTCGCCGGATGACCCGGTGCCTCCTCCGGTGGACGCGTGCCGCATCATCGGGGACGTCCGCGGGAGGAGGATCGGTTGTCCGCACCGATCAGAGCCAGCCGCGCCTGGCCGCCTGGACGCCGGCCTGGAAGCGGGTGGTGGCGCCCAGCCCGGCCAGCAGCGCGGAGACCCGGCGCACGACGGTGCGGCGGCCCAGTCCCAGCCGTCTGGCGATGGCGTCGTCGGTCGCGCCACCGGCCATCAGGGTCAGGATCTGCCGGTCCCGGGCGTCGATCCCGGGGCCGATGCCCGCCGTCGACATCGGAACGGCGAGCCGCCACAGGCCGTCGAAGACGTTGGCCAGGGCCCGGAAGAGGCTGGAGGGGCGGACCACGAGCGCGATCACACCATGGTGGTCGTCGGCGTCGAGCGTCACGACGGCCGACTCGCGGTCACCGATGGCGAGCTTCATCGGCGGATCGTCCAAGGTCCGGGCCTGCTCACCGGCCTCGATCATGCGCGCCAGATTGGGGCCGGCGATCGGGTCGTCGAACGCGGTCCCGTGGTAGATGACCCGGTAGACGACCCCGGCGGCCATCCGCTCGCGCTGCAGCGCCTCCTGGTCGGGGTAGTAGTCGGGCGTCCCGGAGTACGGCGGCATGTCGATGACCCGCACCTCGTGACGGGCGGACCGCTGGAGCTGCCGCACGGCCGCCAGGACGCGGCCGGCGCCCTCGACGACCTCCAGCGCACCGTAGTGGCCCGCATCCCTGCGGGCGAAGCGGTAGAGCCGCTCCAGCTCCGCACCGGCCCGCCGCAGCTCGGCCCGGCGTACGGCGTCGCGTTCGAGCATCGCCCCGACCACCTGCGCGGGCGGCAGGGCGTCCCAGGCCCGGGACTCCGGGTCGAGCGTCACCACGGCGTCATCGGCCGCGAGTTGCTCCAGCGCCGCCCGGACGACGGCCTCGCTCAGGCCCGCCCGCGCCGCCAACTCGCCCGCCGACGCGCGCGGCAGGCCGACGAGCGAGCGGTAGACCCGCCCGCTGTCGGAGTCGGGATCCAGCACCGTATCCACGCCGCCCCCACTTTGCCGTGTCCATGCCGAGAGTCTCGCCAACGGAAGCGTACCGCGCGCATGGCGCACATGGGCCGATGGCCCGTATGCGCCACCCGTCCGCTCTGGCACTCGGCGCTTCGGCACTGAGAGTGTCGTCATCCGAACACCCAGTGCCGAGCGGAAGAGCAGAGAGGAAGCGACACCTGTGACGTCAAACCCGGCCCCGAGCCACTCGGTGCCCCACCTGCGAGCGATAGCGGCGATCCTGATCACCTGTTGCATCGCCCTGGGGATCACGGCATCCCCGTTCTCGGCGGCCAAGGCCCACGCGGACACCGGCTGCGCCGCGCAGCTCCAGTGCCTGACGTTCACGTCCCTCAGCAACGGACGCCACCTCGACGTGCAGAACGGGACGATGGGCGCCGGCGCCTACATCGTCACCAACTCGGCGCCCGGCTACCACCAGTCCTGGCACCTGAACGTCAACCCGACGGACTCGTCCTTCAGCATCGTGAACAACGACACGGGCAACTGCATCGACCTCGCCATCCTGGTGCCGGCGCTGCGGCAGCAGGCCTGCCAGGGCCAGGCCAGCCAGAACTGGTACTTCCAGCCGGTGCCCGGGGCCACCGACGCGTTCATGATCCGCCACCAGGGCGACAACACCTGCCTCGACCTGATGCTCGGCGCCCAGTACGACGACGCCTGGACCGACCAGTACACCTGCAACGGCACGGCGAACCAGGAGTGGTCCACGGGTGCGCCCGCGGCGGCGATGAACCTGGCGGTCGACCACGGCGCCAAGCAGTGCCAGCAGGATCCGTCCAGCTGCACCTGGACCGAGAAGAGCGAGGCGGCGGCGGCTCCGCTGCCGAAGCAGTGCGTCTCGTCGGTCTGGTTCAACAACACGAGCAGCACGGTCGCACAGGTCTTCGGCGTCCAGCAGATGAGCGGCTGGTCCAACACCATCGGGGCCGACATGGGAACGCAGTTCACCGCGGGGACCCCGAACAGCGTGGGCGTGCTCCAGGGCATGATCAAGTCTGACCTGACCACCAGTCACGTATGGAACGGCTCCACCACGGTCAACAACAGCGTCACGGTGACCGTGCCGCAGCAGCAGTACGGCTGGGTGACCCTGTCGGAGCTGGCGAAGAAGGTGACCGGCACCTGGACCTTCGACGCCCGCGGCATCCCGTGGACGGCCGACGACACCATCACCGTGCCGCTCGCGGACGACCCGAGCGGCGGCGCCACGCTCTACGTCGCGAACACCAGCCCGACGTTTACTTCGTGCTCGTGACCTGCTGAGCTAGAGGAGATGGTCGGCCTTGCCCGCCTTGATGTCGAGGATGAAGGCGCGCAGGGCGGCGAGGGAGTCGGTGATGGGGTGATCCTCCTGGCCGGCCACGGCGATGTAGGCGTTGCCGGCGGAGTCGGTGCCAAGACGGAAGCAGTTGCTGCAGTCCTGGCAGAACGGGTCTTCCCAGGTGATCTCAGGCATCGGGTCTCCGATCGATGGCGTGTGGGGCAGCGCGGACGCGCTGCCCCTTCGCGCTACAGGAGATGGTCGGCCTTGCCCGCCTTGATGTCCAGGATGAGCGTTCGGAGAGCCGAGACCGAGTCGGTGATGGGGTGATCCTCCTGGCCGGCCACGGCGATGTAGCCATTGCCGGACGCGTCGACGCCAAGGCGGAAGCAGTTGTTGCCCTCACCGCAGAACGGCTCTTCCCAAGTAATGTCAGACATGGTTTCCCCTAAAGGTTCTGAGCAATTTCGTGTATGAAATCCCGTGACCGCTCGGCCGGCAGGGCCGCCAGAGCCATCCACTCCAGGTGTGCACGGTACTTGGCAAGTTGGGCTTCAGCATCCATGAACTCCGGCCCGTGCGCCGAATCCAACTGCACAGTGTCCAGCCGGGGCACAGAGCCCTCCGCGTAGAGCAGGGCATGGCCCGCTCCGGGGAACGAGCCGCACTCGACCGGCAGGACACGGAGACTGACATTCTCCCGCTCCGATTCGCTGCACAGATGCTCAAGCTGGGACTTCATCACCTGGCGCCCGCCGAACTGCATCCGCAGCGCAGACTCGTGCACATATCCCACATACGAGAGCGGATCCGGTCGCCGAAGGACACGCTGGCGCGCCATACGGAGCTCCACTCGCAACTCGACCTCCAGTCGCGACAGCGGCGGTAGCACTGAAGCGAAGATAGCCCGAGCATAGTGCTCGGTGTGCAGGAGACCTGGCACATGAACGGTCTGCACCGTCTGCAAGCGCACCGCATGCCATTCGAGCTCGGCGATGTCGAGCATGCCTGACGGCAACGTGCCCCGATACTCCTCCCACCACCCTCGGTCATGATGGTCCGCCAGCCCGACGAGCGCCTCGACATAGGCAGGGTCAGCGCAGGCGTAGTTGCTGGCCAACGTCCGCACGCGCTCAGGACTGATCACCCTGACGCCTGACTCCATGTTGGAGATCTTCGTGCGATCCAGGCCGAGTAGACCCGCCGCGTACTCAGTGCTCACGCCCGCAGCGATGCGGAGCTTTCGCAGCTCGGCGCCGAGACGCTTCTGACGCTCAGTAGGAACAGGTCGAGTCGGCATGCGGTCCTCTCAGGCTGAGTTGAGGCCAGTGTGCCCCGCTCTGCCATCTGGATCCAACTCGTTCGTGGCAATTACTGGCGATCCAGTGGCACTTTGCCACTCGTCGCGCTAGCTTCAAGTAGCACGCAAGTCACACACGGCTACAACCGGAAGTGCACCGCGCGAGCATGCCCACCATCCCTGGACCAGGCATGCCCGCGCCCAGGGAGGCAAGCCACCGGCACGGCCGATTCACCATCGCTCAACCACCGCACACCCGCGAGGAGTCAGCCATGTCTGTTATCCCGCTCCCGGCCGCCGCCACCGCGCGCACCCTCCCCACCCTCCCCTCCATCCCCGCGCACTGGCGCTTCCCGGCCGCGCTGGCGTCCGTCTCCGAGGCCCGGCGCGCGCTCGCTGCCGCGCTCCCCCCGCACACCCCTCCCCAACTCTCCTACGAGCTGCGCCTCCTGACCTCGGAACTCGTCACCAACGCGATCCGCCACGGCGCCCGCGCCGACGAGGACGAACTCGTGGAGCTCATCTACTGGATCGCCGACGGCCACCACTGGCTCGCCGTCTCCGACCCCGGCCCGAACCAGCCCGTCCTGCTCTCCCCCGGCCCCAGGACCTGCAACGGCCGCGGCCTGCTCCTCGTCGACTCGCTCAGCGACGTGTGGGCCGTCGTCCCCCGCCTCCCCCGCGGCAAGACCGTCGTCGCGGGCCTCCGCCGGCACACCGGTTCCTGACCACCGCTCACGCCGCGCCGGTGCGCTGCACAGAGTCCCGCAGCCCCGGCAGCGCGGCCGGTCCGCACAGCAGACTTACCGTCAGCACGTCTACGGCGGGCGGTATCGTCCGCGACCAGGACACCGAATGTCAGCCGATCCGCTCCGACAGCTCGACGACGATCCCCTCCGGACCGCGGACGTAGCACATCCGATAGCCCTTGTACCGCTCCAGCCCACCGACCAGATGTGCGCCGCGGGCCGCCAAGTCGGCCACGACAGCGTCGATGTCCTCGACGGCGAAGGCGACATGGCGGATGCCCGGCGTGTTCGCCGGCGCACCGCCATCGCCTCCCGGGCCTTGCGGCGCGTGGTACTTCGTCAGCTCGAGCCGCCCGTGGCCGTCCGGGGTCTGCACGATCGCGAAGTCCGCCCTGACGCCCTCGAGCCCCACGATGCGCTCCACCCAGCCGCCCTCGACCGACCCTTCGCGTTGCACCTCGAGCCCGAGCCCGACGAAGAACGCCGTCGCGGCCGGGAGGTCCTCGACGACGATGCCCACGTGGTCCATCCGCTGGATTGTCATGCCACCGAGCATAGGGTCCGGCCATCGGGCTCCACCAGCACCCCACAAGAGCCCCCGACAGCACCGGCCCCCTCCTGCAGCCCCGCCCACAGAGCACCGTGGAATCCCCAACTCCCGGACACCACCGGCCCCGTGCGACCCCTGGGCCTCGCACGCACCCTGTGCCGCGGCGAGCCGGGGCTGAGGCCGTCCGACGCCGTCCGGGAGCGTCCGGGAACGTCCGGGACGGTGCTCGACCGGTTGTTCCGCGTTCCGCCGGCTGCTGAGGTTCGGGGTGTGCCCCGGTGCCGACTCCGGGGCGGCACCGACTCATTGGAGGAGCTCCATGCGATTCACCAAGACCAGGAAGCGCGCCGCGGCTGCCGTCATCGCCGCGGTGGCGATGGCCGGGATCGGGATCGGGACCGCGTCCTCGGCCCAGGCCGCCGAGGGCACCTGGGGGTTCGGCACCGGTGGCTGTGCGGCGACGGAGATCATCCAGCTCGAGGGCGGCCACGACTACATGGCGATCGACCCGACCGCCAACCCCGGCCACTGTCTGTTCGGCATCTTCGACCGGAACAGCTGGAGCTGGATCTACGGCGCGACCACCAGCGGAGGCGAGTCGCCGTACTACTACGACGGTCCGGGCCAGAGCCTGGAGGCGTGCCTGATCGACACGAACACCAACACCTGGGCCTGCGGCCCGGTCAACTGACCGAGGTGCGGTGAGTGCGGCGGGCGCGGGCCCTCGGGTCCGCGCCCGCCGCGAGGGCAAGGCGCAAAACCCGACCATCACAGGAGGAGTACCGTGCGATTCACCACAACTGCCGGACGCGCAGCGGCCGTCGCGCTCGCAGCGGCCACGCTCGGCCTGGGCGCCACGACCGCGGCCCAGGCCGTCACGATAGGCGGCAGCACCGCCATCACCAACGGCAGTTGCACGGTGCTGGCGGAATACTTCAACGGCGACCTGGCCTTCCGTCTGGCCCTCGGCGGCGTCGGCTGCTCCTTCGGCATCGTCGACTCGACCACCGGGAGCTGGATCCAAGTACCGGCGCCCCTCGCCCCCGAGGGGTGGTACTCACGCTATGTGGGCCCGGACAGGAAGCTGTCCGGCTGCGTGTACTCGGGCATGAGCACCATCCCGGTGTGTGCCCCGATCGCCCCCAGCGCGTGACCCACTCGGCTGAGCGCGGCCCGGCCCCCGCCCGACCTCACCCCGCGTACTGGTACGCCGGATACGTCAAGTACCCCGCATCGCCGCCCTGGTAGTACGTGGCCTCGTCCACCGGCGCGATCGGGAGCCCGCCCCGCAGCCGTTCGACCAGGTCGGGGTTGGCGATGAAGGCGCGGCCGAAGCTGATGAGGTCGGCGCCCAGGGCGAGCCAGTGGTCGGCGTCGTCCCGGCCGGTCTGCTTCGGTCCGAGCGGGAACACCGGGTTCATGATGAGGGTGCCCGGCCACGCCCGGCGCAGCGCGACGAGCACCTCCTCGTCGGTGGTGGCTTCGAGGTGCACGTACGCCAGCCCCAGGGGCGCCAGTTCGGTCAGCAGCGCCGTGTAGAGCTCGCGGACCTCGGTCTCCTCGACGCCCCAGAAGGTCACGCCCGGGGAGAGCCGGATGCCGGTCCGCTCCCCGCCGACGGCCGCCACGGTGGCGGCGACGGCCTCGACGGCGAACCTGATCCGGTTGGCGATCGGGCCGCCGTAGCGGTCGGTGCGCAGGTTGGCGTTGGACGAGAGGAACTGCGAGATCAAGTAGCCGTTGGCACCGTGCAGTTCCACGCCGTCGAAGCCCGCGTCGAGGGCGCGGCGGGCGGCCGAGGCATAGGACTGCGCGTGCTCGGGCACCTCGGCGGTCTCCAGCGCGCGCGGCATCGGAGCGGGCTGGGGCCCGGTGGCGGTGAACACCTCGCCGAGAGCGGGGACGGCCGAGGGCCCGACCGGGTGCAGGCCGGTGGTGTCCGGGTGCGAGACCCGGCCGCCGTGCATGAGCTGGGCGAAGATCCGGCCGCCGTTGGCGTGGACGGCGTCGGTCACCGGGCGCCACGACTCGACCTGCTCGTCGGTGTGCAGGCCCGGCGTGCCCGGGTTGGACTGCCCGATCAGGCTCGGCTGCACGCCCTCGCTCACGATCAGCCCGGCCGTGGCCCGTTGGGCGTAGTAGCTCGCCATCGACGGCGTCGCCAGACCGCCCGCGGCGGCCCGGCTCCGGGTCATCGGGGCCATGACCGTCCGGTTGGGCAGCGTGAGGCCGCCCAACCGGTAGCTGGTGAACAAGGTCGTCATGTCAGGACTCCTTCGTGGTCCGCCCGGCCCGTGCCTCGGGCCTGACAGCTACGCTAGAACCTCACATTGACGTCAGAGGCAAGCCTCTGTGACACAGACCTCAGTGGGGAGGACTCGGTGCGGATCGGGGAACTCGCGTCGCGGGCCGGAGTCAGTGTCCGGTCCGTGCGCTACTACGAGGAGCAGGGGCTGCTCACCAGCACCCGCAGCCCGAGCGGGCAGCGGCACTACACGGACAGCGACGTCGAACGGGTCGCGTTCATCCAGCGGTTGTACGCCGCGGGCCTGTCCAGCCGGACCATCATCGAGCTACTGCCCTGCGTGGACGCGCCCAGCGAGCAGCACTCCGACCTCGCCCTGGAGCGGATGGCGGCGGAGCGCCGGCGGCTCACCGCGCACATCGCCGACGTCACGCGGACCAGGGACACGCTCGACCGGCTGATGGCCACGGCCCGGGCCCACCGGGACCGGCAGGGCGACGACCATGCCCACGACGACCACGCCCACCCGTGCGGAGCCCAGTGACCGGCGACGCCTCACCGGCCGTCTGGCGGGCCACCGGGCTCGCCTGGAGCACGGGGGCGGCGGCGCTGGAGTGGTCGACCCCCGGCGACGGCGCCCCGAAGACGAGCCCGCTCGACCTCGGCGCCGCCCTCGCCTTCACCACCGGCGCCGACCGTCGCTGCACCGGACTGCGCCGCGCGGGACGCCGCCACGCCTGCCCCACCGCCGCGCCCCTGCCCCCGGCCTCCCGCAGCGCGCAGTGTCCGGCCTGCCAGACGACCGACCGCGCCGACTCCATCGCCGCCGACACCCGCCTGCACGACCCACGCCCCTTCGCGGTCTACCTCGCGCACCACGGCAGCACCGTCAAAGTCGGCATCACCGCCGTCGAACGCGGCCAGGCCCGACTGCTCGAACAGGGCGCGCTGGCCTCCACCGTCATCTCCACCGGCAGCCTGCTCGCCGCCCGCCGGGTGGAGAACCTGCTCGGCCAGGCGCTGGGCCTGCCCGACCGGGTGAGCACCTCCCGCAAACGCGCGGCCCGCGCCCACCCCGGCACCGCCGCCGAGCGCGCCACCGCCCTGCTCGCGACTGCCGAAAGCGTCAAGTCCCTGTCCTGGCCGGAGGGGCAGACCCGCACCGACCCGCAGATCGCCGACCACACCACCACCTACGGCCTGCCCGCGGACGGCCTGCGTCCCGATGCCGCGATCCTGCCGCCCACCCCCGGCAGCGTGATCGCCGGCCGGATCACCTGCCGGATCGGCGCCGACCTCTACCTCCACACCCCCGCAGGCCTGGTGCTGCTCGACACCCGCCTGCTCGCCGGCTGGTCCCTCACCCGCGCCGAACCCGACTCCCCCCTCACCGCCCACCTCGAAGCTCTGACCGCCCCGGAAGCCCCACACTCCCCGAGCAACCAGGCCTGCCTCTTCTGAGCCACGGGGGGCACGGCACGCCGCCGCCGCCGTGGTCAGGTCGGTGCGGCCTGCCACGGCGGTGCTCCTTACGATCGGAGCTGGTTCGACGTCTCCTGGCGGACCCGCACCTGATCCGGGGTGCGGGCCGTTCACTCACCCGGCGTCGCCCCCGCCCGGCATCGGTTCGGCGAGCGCCGCGCGCCAGTCGGGGGCGGCGAAGGCGTCGGTGAAGTACTGCGTCTCGTGGACCACGTGTCCGTCGGCGAACTCCATGATGCTCACCGCGTGGCTGGGCACCCCGTCGTAGGTGATGACGCACTCGCTCACCCACAGGTCCCCGCTGCCGGTGATCCGTTGGACGGTGAAGCGCCGATCGGCCGGGTGCCCGCCGCGCTGGGCCGCGATCGTCGCGCGGCCGCGGAAGCGTTCGCCCGACTGGGGGTAGTCGAGGATCGCGTCGGCGGCGTAGACGGCGTGCTCGGCCTCGGTCTCCCCGCGGTCCGACGCTCGCCAGTGCTCCTGCAGTGCGGCCCTGGTCCGGGCATCAGGATCCATCGCCGTCGTCCTTTCGCTAGACAGTTGGAACGATCCAATGGCACTCTAGTGGCCGGAGGGCAATATCTGACGGACCGTCATGTCGCTTTCCGGTCAAGTCACGTAGGTCATGCCATCTGCACAGTCCCGGCGCCGCGCAGCTGTCGTGCGGCGCTTCGTCGAACCGTTTCGATTGGACCGGTGTGTGAAGTGAACCTCAAGTATCCTCGCCCGCAAGGTCGTTCATGGTTGGCGCCGGCCCGGAGCCGGCTCGCCGCGGCGGTGGGGGTGGTCGCACTGCTGCTGGCCGTCATCACCGGCACGGCCGCCGGTGCGGCCAGTGCGGCGCCCCTGGCGGCGCCGGCCGTCGCCGCCCCGCACGTGTCCCCCGGGTGGGTCTGTCCCGGCACGCCCATACCGGCGGGCTGGGTGATCACCCAGCGCGCGCCGGCCGCGTGCAACCAGGCCGGCGCCTGGTACATGCAGCCCGTGCAGGACGGGATCTGGACCTGCGCCACTTCGCCGATCCCGCCCGGTTACGTGATCACCATGCACAACGCCGTCGGCTGCAGCGGCATCGACTCCTGGTTCCTGCAACTGGTCCGCCCCGCCCAGTGGACCTGCGCGGGCTCGCCGATTCCCCCCGGCTACGTGAACACCGGTCACATGGACTCCGGCTGCGGCAACATCGGCTCGTGGTACATGCAAGTGGCCCACGCCGGGCTGTGGATGTGCCCCTACCAGCCCGTCCCGGCCGGCTTCCGCCAGGGCGCCCCGAACGCGAGCATGTGCAGCGGCCTCGGCGGCTGGTACCTGATCGCTGCCTGATCGGATCGGATGCGTCAGCCGGCATCCGGCATCCACTGGAAGGCGCCGCGCCTCGTGCGCGGTGCCTTCCGCCCCGGCCCGGAACAAGCCGTCGCTCCCCCGCGGACGATCACCCAGCATCCCAACCCATGGCCATGTTCGTGCACTTGACGTCGGCGGCGAACGTTCCGCGGATCCGGCGGTCCGGGATCCGGGCGGTCAGCCATGGGCAGGGCGGCGCGCGTGGTGCCTACTGCTTCCCGGTGCTGGCGTCGTACACCCTCACCCATCAGTGGACCCGCGAGCTGGCGCGGTCCGGTGGTCGGGGCGGGCCGGTGGCCGTGCAGGTGCGGCTGGACGACGAGCAGCGGGTACTGGTCGGGCGGTACGGGGACCGGGTGCGCGGGGCCCAGGAGACCGTCCGCGCGGCGGAGGCGGTGCGGCGGATCGCGGCGCTGGCGGACCCGCGCGGGTGGGAGGTGTTCGTGCCCCGGGCGATCCGGCCCCGGGAGGTGCACCGGGTGCGCGGCGTCTCGCCGGTGACGGGGTGGCGGTACGTACCGGATGCGCACGGCACACGCCCTTGCACCTGTTTCGGCTGCCGGGTGCGCGGCGGCTACGGGTCGCGGCGGCTGCTCGAACGGCTGCCGCATCCGTTGGACGGCCCGCCGCCGCCGGTCGGGGTGCTGCTCGCCAGGATCGCGGCGGCGGGCGAGCCCGGCGACCCGGCGGTGCTGCGCGAGGCGCTGCACTGGTTCGCCATGCGCCGACGTGGTCCGATCGCCCAACTGGCGTTCCTGGCAGGCCATCCCGACCCCGCGGTGCGGGAGGAGCTGGTCTGGGCGGTCGGCCGCTGGCGCACCCCCGGGGTGGCGGAGCTGCTCGCCGCCCTCGCTGGCGACCCACACCCGGACGTCCGCGAGGCCGTGGAAACGATGGCCGAGTTGACCGTGTGTTAGGCCGCCTCCCGGTCAGGCGGAACCTGGTTGACGTGGGCGTATGACGGGTTCGTAGGGTGGGGGCATGCCCGACGCGACGCCCGACACCCCCGACCGTCCCCCGACCGCCGAGCCTCCGCTGATCGGCAGCCTGCGCGCGGCCGTGGCTGCGGCGCCCCAGGACGTGCCCCTGCGGCTGCACCTCGCCGAGTTGCTGCTCGACGCCGGGTACGGCGACGCGGCGGTGACGGAGGCGGCCGTCGCGCTCAGTCACGCGCCCGGGGACGCGCAGGCGCGGGCCGTGATGGCGCGCGCCATGGGCGGCGGGCCGGCGGTCGAGCGGCCCGCGGCACCCGTCCAGCAGCCCGCGGCACCCGTCGAGCAGCCCGTAGCACCGCTCCAACCGCCCAGCCAGCGCGCCGGGTTCGACTGGGTCGCCGCCGAGCAGGAGGTCGGCGACGCCGTCCCGCCCCGGTTCGCCGTGAGCCCCGGCGCCGACACCTACGCCGCCACCGACGTCGGCCCCGGCCCCGGTCCCGGCCCCGACGCCAAGGAAGCCCCGCTCGCCGTCGACGGCGGCACCGCCACCACCACCGGCACCGCCAGCGGCACCGCCCGGGCGAGCGCCTACGACGTGGCGGCGCCCGACGCACCCGGCTCGGTGCGACTCGCCGACGTCGGCGGCATGCAGGAGGTCAAGGACCGCCTGGAGGCCGCCTTCCTCGCACCCATGCGCAACCCGGAGCTGCGTCGGCTGTACGGCAAGAGCCTGCGCGGCGGGCTGCTCCTGTACGGGCCGCCCGGTTGCGGCAAGACGTTCATCGCGCGGGCCGTCGCCGGCGAGCTCGGCGCGAACTTCGTCTCCGTGTCGATCAACGACGTGCTCGACATGTGGATCGGCAACTCCGAGCGCAACATGCACGAGGTCTTCGAGACCGCCCGCCGCAAGGCACCGTGCGTGCTCTTCCTCGACGAGCTGGACGCCCTCGGCGCCAAGCGCAGCCGCACCCAGCACAACGGCATGCGCACCACCGTCAACCAGCTGCTGACCGAGCTGGACGGCGTCGACGACGTCAACGACGGGGTGTTCGTGCTCGCCGCGACCAACGTGCCCTGGGACGTGGACGTCGCGCTGCGCCGCCCGGGCCGGCTCGACCGCACGCTGCTGGTGCTGCCGCCCGACGGCCCGGCCCGGGACGCGATCCTCCGCTACCACCTGCGCGAACGCCCCATCGAGTCGGTCGACTTGGCGAAGCTGGTCAAGGCGACCGACGGCTTCTCCGGCGCCGACCTCGCGCACGTCTGCGAGAGTGCGGCCGAGTCGGCGCTGCTCGACTCCGCCCGTACCGGGACCGTCCGCATGATCAACACCAAGGACCTGCTGGGCGCCGCGAAGGCGATCCGCCCGTCCACCGAGCCGTGGTTCGCGGCGGCCCGCAACGTGGCGATGTTCGCCAACGAGGGCGGCCTGTACGACGAGTTGCTCGCCTACCTGAAGAAGGCACGGAAGCTGTGACCGCACCGCACCCCCTCGTCGAGCAGGCAGCCGCCCTGATGGAGCTCGACCGTTTCGACGAGGCCCGCGCCCTGCTCGCCCGGCGGCTCGCCGAGGACCCGACCGACGTGCGCGGCTGGGTGCGCCTGGCCCGCTGCCACCTGTCGGTCCGGGAGTACGAGGAGGTGCTCGCCGCCACCGGTGAGGCTCTCGCCCTCGCGCCGGAGGACTTCGACGCCCACCAGGTGCGCGCGTACGCGCTGCGGCGGCTCGGCCGGCCGGACGAGTCGCTGGCCGCGGCACAGGAAGCGGTCCGGATCGACCCCCAGCGCTGGCAGGGGTTCGCGGCCCTCTCGGAGTCCCTGATCGCCTGGCAGCCGCGCTGGCCGGAGGCGTTCGACGCGGCGGCGCAGGCCGTGCGGCTCGGGCCGCAGGAGACCGGTGCGCACTACGCGCTGTGGAAGGCCGCGCTGGTGAACGGCCGTGCGGACGTGCTGCGGCAGGCGCTGCTGGAGACGCTGCGGATCGACCCGCAGAACGCCTGGGCGCTCGGCGAGCTGGCCGCACACGCGGCGAAGGACGCCGCCGGGCCGCCGCTGACCGGCGCGGGCGCCAGGCTGCCGGCCGCCGCGGACGCGTACGCCACCGCACTCGCCGCCGACCCGCAGGACGCCGGGCTGCGCAGGGGCCTGGACGCGGCGGTGTTCCGGATGCTGCGCGGCACCCGCTGGCTCGCGCTGCTCTGCGTGGTGATCGCGGCCCTCGCCGGACGGGTCTTCCCGACCGGCGACGACCCGACGGCCCTGCCGGGACCGCTCGGCACCCGGCTCTACGGGCTCGCCCTGATGGCCGCCGTCTGGGGCTTCGGCGCCTGGCGCCGTTACCGGCGGCTGCGCACCGGCGTGCGGATGAGCCTGTGGTCACTGGTCCGGCAGGTCGGCTGGGCGCGGCTGGTCGTCGCACAGTCGGCCTGGTGCACGCTCACCGCCGTGCTGGTCGTGACCGTGCCGTGGTCCCAACGGACCGTCCCGCAGGTGCTGTTCTGGGTGGCGCTGGTGCCGACCCTGCTCACCGTCTGGTTCGAACGCGCGGCGATCCGCTCCTGAGGGAGTATGACCGAGCCTCTTTCATTACCGGGTTGCTTTTTTGCCCCGGTTGCGTTTTCGTGGACCCAGCACGACGACGAGACGGACGAGACGCGGCGGAGGAGTACGGATGACCAGCGTGTTGATCGTGGGGGCCGGACCGACCGGGCTGACCCTGGCCTGCGACCTGGCGCGGCGCGGCATCGCGGTGCGGATCATCGAGAAGTCGCCCGAGCACCCGCGCAGTTCACGGGCGAAGGGGCCCAACCCCCGCAGCCTCGAGGTCCTCGCGGACCTCGGTGTCGTCGACGAGGTGCTCGCCGCCGGGACCGCCCCGCTGACCATGCGCAAGTACCGGCACGGACAGCCGGTCGCCGACGCCCAGCCGTTCCTCGGCTCCAGGCCGACCCCCGACGCCCCCTACGACCGGCCGTGGCTGCTCCCCCAGTGGCGGCTGGAGGAGATCCTGCGCGACCGGCTGGCCGACCACGGCGTGCGGGTCGAACTGGGCACCGAGCTGGTCCGGTTCACCCAGGACGCGTCCGGGGTCACCGCCGTCCTCGCCGACGGGCGGCAGATCGACGCGCGCTACCTGGTGGGCTGCGACGGCGCCCACAGCACCTCCCGCAAGCTGCTGGGCGTCCCGCTGGCCGGCCGCACGGCCGAGGAACTGGTGATGGTCTGCGGGGACGTGGAGCTGGACGGGCCGGACCGCGGCTACTGGCACCAGTGGCTCGACGAGGACGGCGGAGTGATGCTCTGCCCGATCCCCGGCACCCGGTCGGGCTGGTGGTTCCAGGCCTCGCCCGAGCGGGACGCGCAGGGCGAGCCGCTCGCACCCTCGCGGGACGGCTTCCAGCGGCTGCTCGACCGGCACGCCAGGATTCCCGGCCTCCGGCTGGCCGACGCGACCCTGCTGTCGACCTACCGGGTCAACGTGCGCATGGTCGACCGCTTCCGGGTGGGCCGGGTCCTGCTGGCCGGGGACTCCGTGCATGTCCACCCCGTCGCGGGCGGACTGGGCATGAACACCGGTATCCAGGACGCCTTCAACCTGGGCTGGAAGCTCGCCCTGGTGCTCACCGGGCAGGCGGGGCCCGGCCTGCTCGACACTTACGAGGAGGAGCGCCTGCCCATCGCCGCCTGGACGCTGGACATCACCTCGGAGCGCCTGCAGGCCACCCTGGAGGCCATCAAGGAGCCGGGCGGCGGCCTGGACTCCGTGTTCACCCCGGAGACGAACACGCTGGGGCTGGGCTACCGGTGGAGCTCGCTCGCCGTCGGCCGCGAGAAGCCGGACGCGTCGGACGGGCAGGGCGGGCAGAGCGGGCACGACGAACAGGACGCGCACGACGCCCGGCTGCAGCCCGGCGACCGCGCCCCGGACGCGCCCTGCCGGGACGCCGCGACCGGCGCCCCGGTCCGCCTCTTCGAGCTGTTCGCCGGACCGCACTTCACCCTCCTCGGCTTCGGCCCGGGCGCGGCGCGGGCCCTGCGGGAGACGGCCGCCGAGCACGGCAGCGACAGTCTGCGGGCGTACCAGGTGGCCGACGGACCGCACGGGCCGGCCGGACAGGTCCTCGACGAGCACGGGCTCGCCCGCTCGGCCTACGGGATCACCGAGGACGCGCTGGTGCTGGTCCGCCCCGACAGCCACGTCGCGCTCATCGCCCCGGCCGGCGACACCCGGGCGGCGGCGGACTACCTGGACCGGCTGAAGCGCTTGGGGGCCTGAGGACCAGCCCGGGCGTCGCCGGTCAGCCAGGCCGACCGGCAACGCCCGTGCGCTGCGGACCCGCGAGGCAGTGGTCGAGCACCAGGGCCCGGCCGATGACGATTCGTCAACTCATATGACTGGATCGATCAAAGCCACCCACACCAGCTAACGTCACGCAGTAACCTTGGCTCGCTCAGTCACCACCGCGACATCCGGTTCGCAGGACTACAGTCGTCCCAGTCCGCGGACCGTTCGGCTCCACCCCAGGTGTACCTCGTGAACGTTCATCCAGGGAGACCGCTATGTCCGACACCACCGCACAGCCGAGCTTCGACCTCCAGGACTTCGACCTGGACCTCAGCTCCCTCACCGTCACCTCGCTGCGCGACACCGCCGCGCTGCCGGAGAACGGAGCGTCCCAGGGCGCGTGTTCCTGCGAGTCCTCGTCCTCCTGCGCCATCATTCCGCCGGTGGTCTCGCGGCCTCCGGCCGCGGTCTGACCGTCCAGGGCGCACACGGTCGCTGACCGGTGCGGGTCGCACGGCTCCTCGTGCGGCCCGCACCGGGCCGCAGCACGGCCGAACCACGGCCGAACCACGGCTGCAGCACAGCCGCAGCACGGCTGCACCAGGGCCGCACCAGGGCCCGCGATGTCGACGGGACCCACCGATGCCGCATTCCGCAAGGCCCGGCGCCACCGGCGGCGATCCCGGCCGCCGCCCCACCCCGACGCCCGCTTCCGCCGCCGAGGGCTACCGCGTCCGGTCGGCACCCTATGCGCTGGCGCGGGCCAACCCGCTGTGCCAGCCCGCCCAGAGCCGTCCCGCCTCCGCGTTCCGCGCCCTGCTGGCCGAGTTGACCGATCTGGAGGCCGAAACAGCGGCGCTGCTACCGGTGTTGGGCGACGCCCTGTACGCCAGCCAGGGCGGCCACCCGCAGGCGTTCCACCGCGACACCGTCCTGCCGCTGCGCCGCGCGCTGCACAACGGGCGCGACCCGCGCGCCGAACTGCTGGGCCGGCTGGGCGACCTGCCCGAGCGGCTGCCGCAGCTCGCCCGCTGGCTGACGCTGCGCGAGCAGCGGGCCCTGCTGCTCGACGAGTTGGCCGCGTCGGCCGAGGCCGCGCTGACCGCCGAGCGCGCCGCGCTGTCGGCCCTGTGCCGCGAACCGGCGCTCCTGCGGGCGGTCGCGCTCACCAGCTCCGACCTGCTGCGGGCACTGACACGGACGGGCGCGGGCGACGCCGGGTCCGAGGGCAGGGCCCGCAAGGAGGAACCGAACGTCCTGCGCTACGCGCTGCGGGCCGGCACCAGGACCAGTCCGCTCTCCTGGTTCACGGCGGTCGGGTGGGGTCTCCTGGACACCCCCGCGACCGCAGCCGCGACCGACTGGGGCGAGGCCGACCTGCCCGCCGCGGCACCCGCCTCGGTGGTCCGGGCCAGCCGGACCCTGGTGGGCGCGCTGTGCCAGGCCCTGCTGGACGATCCGCGCCGCCGCGCCGCGCTGCCGCACCGGTTGGCCAGCTCCGCGCGGACCGTCGAGGGCCGCGCCTGCTTCTCCCGCAGCACCGTGGTGTTCGCCGGGGGCCGCTACCTGGCCAACCGGGAGGAGGAGATCGGGCTGCCGGCCGGCGGCCCGCTGGCCTCCCTCGCTTCGCTCGGCGCGGACCCGCGCCCGCTGAGGGAGTTGGCGCACCGGCTGAGCGGGACCCGGGACTTTGGTGACCGCCGCCCGGACGGGACCGCCCAGGTCACCGAGGAAGCCGAGGACACCGACGCCACCGGGGCCGTCGCGGCTGCCGCCGGCTACCTGCAACGCCTCGCCGGTGCAGGCCTGTTGGTTCCCGCCGAGCCGGTCGACCCGCAGGACCGCGACCCGCTGGCCAAGGTCGCCGGCTGGCTGCGCACCGCCCCCGAGGACACCGGGCTCGCCGACCGGGTGGACGCGATCGCGGACCGCACCCGGCGGTTCGCCACCGCCCCGGCTGACCTGCGGCCGGCCCTGCTCACCGATCTCGCCGATCGCTGGACCGACCTGCTGGCCCGCGCGGGCCGGCCGGTCCCCGAGCACAGCGCGCCGTTGAACGTCCTGTCCGAGGACGTGGTGGCCCGCCGTCCGCTGCGGCTGGGCGGCCTCCTCGACCGCGCCGACCACGAGGCGCTGGGCGAGGCGACCGCCCTGGCCGAACTCTTCGACGCGGGGCAGGTGATGCGCCGGATCGCCCGCGACCGCTTCGTGGACCGCTACGGGGCCGGCGGTGTCTGCCACCACCCGTGGGAGTTCGGCCCGGTCGTCGACGCCGCCTGGGCCGAGGCCGGCCGGCTGGCCGCACTGCCGCCCCAGGACGAGCGCGAGGGCGAACTCCCCAGCGGATACAACGAACTGGCGGCGGTGCGCCGACTGCTCATCGACCGGATGCGGCCGGCCGTCCCCGACTCCGGCACCGACCACGGCGCCGACCCGGGCGGCGCCGACACCGACGCCGTGCTGCCCGCGGACCTGCTCCAAGGGCTCGGCGAGCGGCTCCCGTCCTGGATCCTGGCCCGCCCGTCGAGCTACGCGTTCTTCCTCCAGCGGGACAGCGCCGACGGCCTGCTCTGCGTCAACCACCTGTACGCCGGCTGGGGCCGGTTCACCAGCCGCTTCCTGGACGCCATGGAGCCCGTGGCCACCGCGGAGGTCGCCCGGCAGATCCGGCACGGGCTGCCGGAGCAGGCCCGGGCCGCCCAGATCCGCCCGGTCGGCGGCTTCAACGCCAACCTGCACCCGCTGCTGGTGCCCGACGAGATCGGGCCCGACCGCCGCTGGTCCTCGCTCGCGGAGTCGGAGCTGGACCTGGTCCACGACCGGGACAGCGATCAGCTCCGGCTGCGGCTGCGGGCCACCGGCGAGCTGCTCGACGTCCTGTACGGCGGCTTCCTCGCCCCGGTGCGGCTGCCGCAGCGGATCGCCCCGCTGCTCGCGGACCACCCGCAGGGCGCGGTCCGCCTGCGGTCCCTGGTGCCCCGGTACACCCTGGCGGCTCCCGGCGGCCGGGTGCTCCGCACGCCCCGGCTGCGGCACCGTCACGTCGTACTGCGCCGGCGCCGCTGGCACCTGCCGGCCGGCGTGGTCCAGGCGCTGCGCGCCGACCTCGCCACCGGCCCCGCGCTGCCGGTGGCCGCCACGGCACGCTGGCGGACCCTGCTCGGCCTGCCCGAACAGCTCTTCCTTCGCCCCGAGCCGGCCACACCGCCGGCCCGGCCGGCCGCGGACCCGGACGGCTACCTGCGGCGGCCCAAGCCGCAGTTCGTCGACCTCGGCAACGCGCTGCACCTGCAGGTGCTGGGACGGTGGCTGTCGCGCCACTCCGGCGGCGTCGTGCTGGAGGAGGCACTGCCCGCGCCCGGCGGTCGGAGCCACCCTTTCCGGGCGGTGGAGCTCGTCCTGGAGACCTACCGCGCCGCACGGCCGGCCTGAGGACACCGTGCCGGGCCGGCGCCGGGGGCTGCTCGCCCGCCCGGCACCGGCCCGGGTCCGTGGGCCCTCGGCCCGCCGGGTCAGCTGCCCTGCGGCGCCGGGATTTCGCGGGTCAGCTGGGAGTGCCAGGGGCAGAAGGTGCTGTGCGGGAAGAGCGAGCCGCCCACCTGGTCCAGGTTGGCGTTGGCGAAGGCGATGTTCCCGTCGCACGCCTCCATCGCCATGCTGAAGAAGGTGATCGAGTTCGGGTCGAGCGTGAAGTTCCAGGGCTTGTTGTACGGGGCGGGGCTCTTCACGATCGTCCCCATCACGTGGGTCGGGTCGGTCTGCGCGCCGCTCAGGATGGACCGGGCCTCCTGGATCTTGGCCGGGTCGGTGAGCTGGATCACCATGGTGTCCGAGCTGTCGGTGAACTCGAAGTAGGCCGGCGCGGTGGCGTCCGCGGGGCGCACCGACACGGTGGGCTGCGCCGCCTGGGCGGGCTGGGCCAACGCCACCGCGAGCATCGAAACCGCCGCGAGACTACCGAACTTGGTCAGGGCACGTCGCATGTTGAGCACCTCCGGAGTCTGGCGGGCCGCGTCCACGACCCGTCCGCAACGAACCGTAATCGGACGGGCAACGGAACGGTCTCTTCTCTCCCAAGGCTGCCCCATTGGGCGACCAAAACCATGCAAAGCCTGCCCCATAGGGATGTTTGACGCATGATCAAAGCCGGGAGCCCCCGGCCCGACCTGCGAAGAGGTCGGGCCGGGGGCTCCCGGGTGCGTGGGGCGGCGCTCAGTCCTTGAACGTCCCGCCCTCGGCGACCACCCGCTCCAGCAGCGCCGGCGGCGCGAACCGCTCGCCGTAGGCGGCGGCCAACTCCTGGGCGCGGGCGGCGAATCCCGCCGGGCCGCCCGGGTAGCCGTTGATGTACTGGAGCACCCCGCCGGTCCAGGCCGGGAAGCCGATGCCCAGGATCGAGCCGACGTTGGCGTCCGCGACCGAGGTCAGCACGGACTCCTCCAGGCAGCGCACCGAGTCGAGCGCCTCGGCGAAGAGCATCCGCTCCTTGAGGTCCTCGAACGGCACCTGCACCTCGGGGCGGGTGAAGTGCTCGCGCAGGCCGGGCCACAGGCCCAGCCGGCGGCCGTCCGCGTCGTAGTCGTAGAAGCCCGCGCCGCCGCTGCGGCCGGGGCGCTCGAACTCGTCGAGCATCCGGTCCATCACCGCGTCGGCGGGGTGCGGCTGCCAGACCCCGCCCGCCTCCTCGACGGCCCGGCGGGCCTCGCCGCGGATCTTGCGCGGCAGGGTGAGGGTCAGCTCGTCCAGCAGCGAGAGCACCTTGGCGGGGTAGCCCGCCTGGGCGGCGGCCTGCTCGATGGAGGACGGGTCGACGCCCTCGCCCAGCATCGCCACGCCCTCGTTGATGAACCGGCCGATCACCCGGGAGGTGAAGAAGCCGCGCGAGTCGTTCACCACGATCGGGGTCTTGCCGATCCGGCGCACCAGGTCGAAGGCGCGGGCCACCGCCTCCTCCCCGGTCCGCTCGCCCTTGATGATCTCCACCAGCGGCATCTTGTCGACCGGCGAGAAGAAGTGCAGGCCGATGAAGTCGGCGTCCCGGTCGACGCCCTTGGCCAGCAGGCCGATCGGCAGCGTGGAGGTGTTGGTGCAGAGCAGCGCGTCGGCGTCCACCACCTCCTGGACCTCCTGGAAGACCCGCTGCTTGAGCTCGACGTTCTCGAAGACCGCCTCGATCACCGCGTCGCAGCCGGCCAGGTCGGCGGCCGTGGCGGTCGGGGTGATCCGGGCCAGCAGTTCGGCACGCTGCTCGGCGGTGCTGCGTCCGCGCGCCACGGCCTTGTCCAGCAGCCCGGCCGAGTAGGCCTTGCCGCGCTCGGCCGCCTCGATGCTGACGTCCTTGAGCAGGACCTCGAGCCCCGCCTTGGCGCAGGAGTAGGCGATGCCCGCGCCCATCATGCCAGCGCCGAGCACCGCGACCTTGCGCACCGGGCGCTCGGGCACGGAAGCCGGGCGCGAGGCACCGGAGTTGACGGCCTGCATGTCGAAGAAGAGGGCCTGGATCATGTTCTTGGCGGTCTGCCCGCCGACCAGCTCGGTGAAGTAGCGGGCCTCGATCACGAAGGCGGTGTCCACGTCCACCTGGCTGCCCTCGACCGCGGCCGCCAGGATGTTGCGCGGGGCCGGGTAGGGGGCGCCGTTCAGCTGCTTGCGCAGATTGGCCGGATAGGCGGGCAGTTGGGCCGCCAGTGCCGGGGTGGCGGGGGTGCCACCGGGGATCTTGTAGCCCTTGACGTCCCAGGGCTGCTCGGCGCTCTCGTGGGCGGCGATGAAGGCCCGCGCCTTGGCCAGCAACTCATCCTCTTCGGAGGCGAGTTCGTGCACCAGGCCGGCCTCGACCGCAGCCGCCGGGCGGTACTGGCGCCCGGTCAGCAGCCACTTGAGCAGCGCGTCGGCCAGCCCGAGCAGTCGCACCGTGCGGACCACCCCGCCGCCACCCGGCAGCAGGCCGAGCGTCACCTCGGGGAAGCCGAGCTTGCTGCCCGGCGCGGTCAGCGCGATCCGGTGGTGGCAGGCCAGCGCCAGCTCCAGGCCGCCGCCCAGCGCGCTGCCGTTGATCGCGGCGACCACCGGCCTGCCCAGGGTCTCCAGGCTCCGCAGCGCGCGCTTGAGCCGCAGCGAGCCCTCGAAGAACTCCGCGGCGCCCTCGGCGTCGACCTTCGAGAGCATCCGCAGGTCACCGCCGGCGAAGAAGGTCTTCTTGGCGGAGGTGATGATCACGCCGCGCAGGCCCTCGAAGGCCGCCAGGCGCTCCACCGCGGCCTCGAAGTCGGTGGTGAAGGCGGCGTTCATGGTGTTGACGGACTGGTTGGGATCGTCCAGGACGAGGGTGACCACGCCCTCCTGATCCTGCTCCCAGCGGATAACGGTCAGCTCGCTCATGGGAATTGTCTCCGGGATCCAGGAAGGGGGGTCAGATGCGCTCGACGATGGTGGCCACGCCCATGCCGCCACCCACGCACAGGGTGACCAGGCCGTAGCGCAGTTCGCGCCGCTCCAGCTCGTCGATCAGCGTGCCGAGCAGCATCGCGCCGGTGGCGCCCAGCGGGTGGCCGAGCGCGATGGCGCCGCCGTTGACGTTCACCTGCTCGTGCGAGAAGCCGAGTTCGCGGATGAAGCGCAGCGCGACCGCCGAGAAGGCCTCGTTGATCTCGACCAGGTCGATGTCCGCGGCGGTCAGCCCCGCCTTGGCCAGCGCCTTGCGGGTGGCCGGCGCCGGGCCGGTGAGCATGATGGTCGGCTCGGAGCCGGAGACGGCGGCCGAGACGATCCGGGCGCGCGGGCGCAGCCCGTAGCGCTCGCCGATCGCCGGCGAGCCGATGGCCACCAGCGAGGCGCCGTCCACGATGCCGGAGGAGTTGCCGGCGGTGTGCACGTGGTCGATCCGCTCCACCCAGTGGTACTTCTGCAGCGCCACCGCGTCGAAGCCGCCCGCCTCGCCGATGCCCGCGAAGGCGGGCTTGAGGCCGGCCAGCGTCTGCGCCGTGGTGCTGGGGCGCAGGTACTCGTCGCGCTCCAGCACGACCAGGCCGTTGCGGTCGCGCACCGGGACCACCGAGCGGTCGAAGAGGCCGTCCGCCTGGGCCTTGGCGGCGCGGGCCTGCGACTCGGCGGCGAAGGCGTCCACGTCGGAGCGGGTGAAGCCCTCGATGGTGGCGATCAGGTCGGCGCCGATGCCCTGCGGGACGAAGGAGGCCTCGAAGTTGGTCATCGGGTCCATCGCCCAGGCGCCGCCGTCGGAGCCCATCGGCACCCGCGACATCGACTCCACGCCGCCCGCCAGCACCAGCTCCTCCCAGCCCGAACGCACCTTGGCGGCAGCCAGGTTGACCGACTCCAGGCCGGAGGCGCAGAAGCGGTTCTCCTGGACGCCGGCCACCGTGTCCGGCAGCCCGGCGGCGATCGCGGCGATCCGGGCGATGTCGGAGCCCTGGTCGCCGATCGGGCTGACCACGCCGAGCACCACGTCGTCGATCGCCGCCGGGTCCAACTCGGGGAGCCGGGCGCGCAGTTCCCGGATCAGGCCGACCACCAGGTCGATCGGCTTGGTGCCGTGCAGGGAGCCCTTCTTGCCACGCCCGCGCGGGGTGCGGATCGCCTCGTAGACGTACGCTTCGGTACTCACGATTGCTGCTGCCTCTCAGGGGAGTCGGTTGGTCCGGCGGCCTTGGGTGAGCGGACGGTCAGGGGGCAAGGCCGGGCACGGCCCAGTCGCGGGCCACCTCGGCGGTGTCCGCGCCGGGCCGGGCCGGCGGGCGGCGCAGCTCGGCGGGGGTGGCCGAGAAGCGCGGTGCGGGGGCGGGCTGGGTCACCCCGTCCAGGGTCGGGTAGGTGCCGCGGGCCGCCAGATGGGGGTGCCGCACGGCCTGACGCATCGTCAGCACCGGTGTCACGCAAGCGTCCGTGCCCTCGAAGACGGCGGTCCACTCGGCGGTGGTGCGGCCGGCGAAGCGGGTGGCGATCAGCGCGCGCAGCTCGGGCCAGCGGGCGGTGTCGTACTGGCCGGGCGCCTCGGGGCCGAGGCCGAGCAGCCGGGCGAACTCGGCGTAGAACTGCGGCTCCAGTGCACCGACCGCGAAGTGGCCGCCGTCGCTCGCCTGGTAGACCGCGTAGCAGGGGGCGCTGCCGTCCAGCAGGTTGCCGCCGCGGCGGTCCTGCCAGCGCCCCTCGGCGAGCAACCCCCAGAAGAGCGTGGCCAGATGGGCCGTGCCGTCGACGATCGCGGCATCCACCACCTGGCCCTGACCGGTGCCGCGGGCGTGCTGCAGGGCGGCCAGCAGGCCGACCACCAGGTAGAGCGAGCCGCCCGCGTAGTCGCCGAGCAGGTTGAGCGGGACGCTGGGCGGCCCGTCGGCCGGCCCGATCATGGAGAGCACGCCGGTGAGCGCGGTGTAGTCGATGTCGTGCCCGGCGGTGGCGGCCAGCGGCCCGTGCTGCCCCCAGCCGGTCATCCGCCCGTAGACCAGCGCGGGGTTGCGGGCCAGGCACGGCTCGGGGCCGACCCCGAGCCGCTCGGCGACCCCGGGGCGGTAGCCCTCGATCAGCAGGTCGGCGTGCTCGACCAGGTCGAGCAGCAGGCCGGGCCCGTCCGGCGCCTTGAGGTCGAGCAGCACCGAGCGCTTGCTGCGGTTGGTCAGGTCGAGCGCCGGATCCCCGGTCAGCGGCGAGCCGTTCGGCCGGTCCACCCGCACCACGTCGGCGCCCAGGTCACCGAGGAGCATCGCGGCGAACGGGCCGGGGCCGATCCCGGCCAGCTCGACCACCCGCACCCCGGCCAGCGGCCCCGCGCCCCGGCCGTCGGCCTCCCGGTCACCAGTCACCCGGCCGCCTCCTCGCGAGCGTGACAGTAGAGCTGTAACACTCGGGATGGTATGCCGGTGACCCGCCAGTAACAAGAGCCGCCGGGCCGCCGTCGACCGTAGGCTCGACCGGTGATCGATGCAGCGGAACTACGCGACGCCTACGACCGACAGCTGCGCAGCGGCCTCGACGGGCCCGACACGGTGCGCGACCAGGACGGGCCGCTGATCCGGCACACCGGTGAGAGCAGCGGCTTCGTCAACGCACCGCGCGACCTGGGCCTGCGCGGAGCCGAGCTGGACGAGCTGATCCACCGCCAACTCCGGCACTTCGCCCCCCGCAGCCGCCGCCTGGAGTGGAAGGTGCGCGGGCACGACCTGCCCGCCGAGCTGCCCGAGCGCCTGCGCGCGGCCGGTTTCACCGCCCAGCCCACCACCACCGTGCTGGCCGGGCGCAGCGAGCTGCTCGCGCCCCCGCCCGGCCGGGAGCCGGCGCTGCCCGCGGGCGTGACCGTGCGCCGCCTCACCGACCCCGCCGAGGCGGACCGGATCGCGGCTCTGGAGGCGGCCGTCTGGGGCGAGTACCACCAGTCCCTCGCCGACTTCCTGCACGGCCAACTGACCGACCACCCCGAGGGGATCGCGGTCCTGGCCGCCGAGTCCGGGGGGCAGTTGATCAGCACCGGCTGGCTGGTGCTGCGCCCGGGCAGCGACTTCGCAGCGCTGCTCGGCGGGGCGACGCTGGCCGCGTGGCGCGGGCGCGGCGTCTACCAGGCGCTGGTGGCACAGCGGGCCCGGATCGCCCACGCGTGCGGCCACCGCTACCTCCAGGTGGACGCCTCCGAGCACAGCGCGCCGATCCTGCGCCGGCTGGGGCTGATCCCGATCACCACCAGCACCCGCTACGTCTGGACGCCGCCACCCCTCCCCCGCACGGGGGAGGACGGTCCCACCGGAGCCTGACGCCGCCGCGGCCGACCGCCCGTAGGGTACCGCCATGAGACGGATCGCGACGGCGCTGCTGGGCCGCCGGGCCCGGGTGCGCTGGGTGCACCTGGTGCTGGGCGGGGCGCTGCTGATGCCCTTCTGGATGCTGAGCACGCTGCTGACCGGCGGCCGGCTCGCCGAGCCCAACTGGCGCAAGGCACTGCTGCACCAGCTGGCCACCCTCGCACTCGCGCTGCCGATGGCCTGGGTGGTGGCCCTGCTGCCGGCGGTCCGGGTGCTGGTCAGCACCGCCGCCCGGGCGCTGGCCGCCACCGGGGCCGGGGAGCTGGCGACCGGCCCGGCCACCTCCTGGGCGGCCCGGCGCCGCACCGCGACCTGGTTCGGCCTGCACCTGCTGCTGGGCGGCGTGGTCAGCGGGATCTCGGTCTCGGTCCCGCCGGCCGTGCTGTTCGCTCTCCTCGCCCCGCAACAGGCCTTCGACCAGACCGGGTTGACTGCGCTGCGGCACAGCGGCCTGAACCTGGCACTGGCCGCGGCCCTGCTAGTGCTGATGCTGACCAGCAGCGCCGGCGCGGGCGCCCTGCTGGCCCGCTGGGCTCCCGCGCTGCTCGGGCCGACCCCGGCCGAGCGGCTGGTCGCGGCCGAGCGGCGCAGCGCGGTGCTGGCCCAGCGCAACCGGCTGGCCCGGGAGTTGCACGACTCGGTGGGCCATGCGCTGAGCGCGGTGTCGATCCAGGCCTCCGCCGCCGCCCGGGTGCTGCGCAGCGATCCCGACTTCGTCGCCGAGGCACTGGCCGCCATCGAGGAGGCGGCTCGCGCGGCGGTGGGCGAACTGGACACCGTGCTGGGCGTGTTGCGCGAGGAGGACGACGAACCGGCCGCCGCGCGCGGGCCGACGCTGGCCGAACTCGACCCACTGGTGCGCCAGCTCGCGCTGGCCGGTGTCCCGGTGGAGACCCACAGCGCCGCGGGTCTGGCACTGCTGCCCGAGCCGGTCTCCCGGGAGGCGTACCGGATCGTGCAGGAGGGACTGACCAACGTCCTGCGGCACGCCGGACCGGTGCCGGCCACGCTCCGGCTCGACCTGCGCGAGGGGCGGCTGGACGTGGAGCTGACCAACCCGATCGGCGCGGGGCGGCCCGGCAGGCCCGACGGCGGGCGCGGGCTGCGCGGGGTCGCCGAGCGCGCGGCGGCGCTGCACGGCGGCTGCGAGAGCGGCCGCACCGAGGACGGCGACCAGTGGCGGCTGGCCGTCTGGCTCCCGGTGGCGACGGCGTGAACCAGCGGCACACACGGCACTCAGGAAGGAACGTGACGTGAACGAGCCGGCCCCGATCCGGGTGCTGATCGCGGACGACGAGCGGCTGGTGCGGCTCGGCCTGCGGGTGGTGATCGACGCCGAGCCCGACCTGACCGTGGTCGGCGAGGCCGCCGACGGCAGCGCCGTGCTGCCGCTGGTCCGCGAGCTGAGCCCGGACGTGGTGCTGATGGACGTGCGGATGCCCGAGGTCGACGGGATCCGCGCGACCTCCCTGGTGACGGCGCTGCCCGAGCCGCCCCGGGTGCTGGTGGTGACCACCTTCGAGAGCGACGACTACGTGTACCAGGCGCTGCGCGCGGGTGCCGCCGGGTTCCTGCTCAAGCGGGCCAGGGCGGAGGAGGTGCTGCAGGCGGTCCGGCTGGTCGCGCGCGGCGACTCGCTGCTCTACCCGAGCGCGATCCGCGCCCTGGCCGCCGCGCCGCACCGGTCCGCGCCGGGCCACGGCGCGCAGGGCGGCCCACTCGCCCGGCTCACCGAGCGCGAGGGTCAGGTGCTGCGCCTGATGACCACCGGGCTGAACAACGCGGAGATCGCGGCCGAGCTGGTGCTGAGCCCCGAGACGATCAAGACGCACGTGGCGAGCGTGCTGGCCAAGCTCGGCGCACGCGACCGGACACAGGCAGTGATCATCGCCTACGAGTCGGGCTTCGTCGTACCCAAATGACCCGATATGGCTCGTGCCCCACGACTACTGCCCGGTAGAGTACGTCGACCCCCACCCGTACGACAGATCCGGTGAACGCCATGCACATCTGGACCCGACCCACGCTCTGGTGGCGCCTGGCCATCGTCCTGTCGAGCGGGTTCGGGCTGATCCTGGGCACCAGCTCGCTGGTGTACTTCACGGTCCAGAGCAACGTGCTGGTCTTCGGCTACTTCGCCGGCGCCGTCTACTGGATGACCAAGCGCGGCACGGCGGACGCGCCCGCACCCCGGCTGCGCGGCGCGGCGACGCTCTACATCATGATCACCGGCCTGGTCGCGCACATCCTGCTGAACCACGGCGCCGACCCGCTGCCCGGCCTGACCTCCGGGCCCGACCGGCTGCAGAACTGGTCCTCGTTCCTGCTGCACTACACCACCCCCGTGCTGGTGCTGCTCGACTGGCTCTGCGCCCGCCCGCGCAACGCCTCGCGCTGGCGCGACCTGCCGCTCTGGCTCTCCTTCCCGCTGACCTACGCGGGCCTGACGATGGCCCGGGCCGCGCTCTTCCCGGACTTCCCGAACAAGTACCCGTACTTCTTCTTCGACCCGAGCGGGCACGGCTACGGCTACGTCTGGGGACAGATCGCGCAGCTGACGGTGGAGTTCATCGTGCTGGCCGCCCTGGTGGTCGGCCTCGACCGGCTCGGCACCGCGGTGCGCGCCAGGCTGCGGCCCACCACGAGCACGTCCGCCGCGGCAGCGGGCCAGGCCGAGGCGCAGGCCGTCCCGGCCGGGGAGCGGATCCGGTAGGGCGCGGGTCGCTGGACGGTCTACGGCTGGAGTGCTTCGCGGGTCAGGGCGCGGAAGCTCTCCAGCGCCTCCAGCAGGCGGCGGGCTTCCGGGCGGGCTGCGGGCGGCAGGCCGGCCGTCAACTCGCCGACCAGCACCGGCTCCCGTTCGGCGAGTCGGCGCAGCAGCGGTTCCACCTGCTGCCGCGTCAGCGTGGTGCGCAGCACGTGCCCGTTGGCGGCGCACAGCAGCGCTCCGTCGGCCGGCTCGTACAGCACCCGGGCACGGGCGCGTACCGCCGTGCCGTCGTCCAGGGGCTGCGGCACCTCGGGCGGCGGGGCGGGGCACAGGCCGGACGCGCTCCAGTTGCGGAGCGAGACCGAGGCGACCCGGTCCCGCATCCGGTCGGGGTCGCCGTACTCCTGGAAGACGCGCAGGGTCTGCTCCAGCGCTTCGGGCAGCGCGCCGTCCGTCGGCGGTTCGGGCACCGACAGCGGGGCGGTGGCAGCGGGCAGCCGCACCAGGCCGGCGTCCGGATCGACCATCGCGTCCGGGGCCTTGCCCAGCAGCAGGTCGTCCACGTCGTAGACCGCGCGGTGCGCCTCGCGCGGCACGCCGACGTTGACGCTGGTCGCGGCCGTGGCGTCGAGGCTCTCACCGACGTGGTAGTAGTCCGCGGGCCAGTACAGCAGGTCGCCAGGCTCGGGCTCGGCGGTGAACGAGGCGGCCAGGTGGGGCCGGTAGTCCAGCACGGTGGTCACCGGCTCGGTCCACGGGCGCTCCCGCCAGAACCGCATCCGCTTGCGGCCTTCGAGGGCGAACAGGAAGGTCGCGAAGCGGTCCTTGTGGACGCCGACCGGGGTGTGCTCGTAGCTGCCGTGGAAGAGCGTGGTGATCGCCCCCGACAGGGGCAGCCCGGTGCGCTCCCACAGCGGCTCGAAGAACGCGCGCTCGCGCTCCCACTGCCCGGCGTGAAAGGCGTGGAAGGCGTGCACGACCAGCGCGTACCGCCGCTCCTTCGAGAAGGCCGCCAACTCGGCGTCCAGCCGCTGCCGGTAGCCGTCGAACGTGCCGTCCTCGGCGCGCGGGAACCAGTTGGCGGGCTCGGACTGCTGGAAGCGTCCGACGGCGAACTGCGCGTTCGGCGGCATCAGGTACGAGCCGGGCGGCCGGGCGGCGAGCGCGGCGGCGGCGAAGACCTCGCGCAGTTCGAAGGGCGCCGGGTGGAGGGCCTTGATCAGCACCGGGCGACGGTCCCAGTAGCGCGCGGTGAACTCGTCCCAGTCCAGGGGTCCTTGGACGATGGCCAGGTCGCTCACGGGTGCTGTCGTCATCCGTCCGTCCGCTCGTCGCCGGTCAGGTCGATCCCACGCAGCCGGTAGAGCTTGCGCAGCAACGCGGTCACGACGCCGTTGTGTTCGTCCGCGCCCACCGCCCGGCACAGCTCACCGACCGTCAGTTCGCGTCCGGGCCACAGCTGCTGGGCGATCCGCTCCCCCGCCGCCCCGCCGATCGGGAAGGCGTGCCCGTTGACGGCCCAGATCCGGCGGCCGGGCCCGTCCGGCACCCGGACGATCGCGCGCACCACCCGCAGCCGCTGCCCGGGGACGAGCGGGACGTCGGCGCGCGGCTCGGGTGCGGGTTCCAGCCCGGCCGAGGAGCACCAGGCCGCCCACCGGGTGCGCAGCGCGGCGGGCAGCTGCGCGCCCCCGACCGCCGCGCGGGTCGCCTCGCCGACGGCGATCACGGCGGGAGCCGGGGCGGCCGGCCCGTCGGCGGGTGGGGGGTAGGGCAGGCAGGGCACCGTGCCGTCGTACTCCAGGCGGTCCCGCACGTCCTCGGCCAGCAGGTTCTTGACCGCGCCGGTCGCCAGGCGCTGCGCACGCGGGACGGAGATCCGCAGCGTCGTGCAGCCGTCGAGGTGGCGTTCGCGCCAGCGGGAGCCCTCCGGCCAGTACAGCAGCTCGCCGGCGGCGGCCCGCAGGACGCGCGGCCCGCCCGCCACCTCGTGCAGTTCGACCTCCAGGACGCCGTCCAACACCCAGGTCAGCACCGCGTGTTCGGAGTCGACGGCCAGGCCCCGGACGCGGGTGCAGTCGTCCCCCTCGGTCAGCTCGGCCTCGACCGGCAGGCACGGCCAGCCCACCTGGCGCCACAGCTCGGTGAGGGTGTCGCGGACCGCCGACCACAACGGGTAGTCGGTGTGCAGGGGCTGGCGGACGCTCAGCAGGAATCCCGCGTCCGGCCCGCTGCCGGGCGGCTCGCGGCGCAGCCGGGCCCGATAGCCGGCCGGGCTCGGGTCGGCGGCATCGGGCAGGAGTCTCCCCGGCGCGCCGAGCCAGCCGAGCGGGGTGTGGAAGCGGACCTGCGGGAAGGTCCGGAACACCGTTCCGGCGCGGAAGGACTCGCAGGCGGCGACGATCGTGCGGTGGAGGTGCCCCAGGTCCGCCGGGGCGGCGGCCCGGAGCAGGGCGGGCTCCTTGCCCCAGGCGCGGGCGAGGGGTTCGGTCCAGTCGGTCGCGATCACGCCTGTACCCCTTCGTTCGCGGGTGCCGGGTACGTCTGCGCCAGCAGGGCCGCGTAGTCGGCGAGCGGGCCGAGGCCGACGGCCGCGCGGCGCTCGTCCACCCGGTCCTCGTCCTCGATCGGGCACGGCCGCAGTTCGCCGCCCGCGACCCGTTCGAACTTCGTGCCGTACAGCTGCGGTCGGCCCTCGGCTCGGCGCAGCGAGTCGGTGAGGTAGGCGGCGTCGCGCCGCAGCATGTCGCCGTCCTCGGCCGCGGCCTCGATCAGGGCCAGGCACTCGCGCCGGAACGCGAGGTCGCCGGTGTGGTGCTGGAGCAGTGCGCTCGCCACCGTGGCGGCCTCCGCACCGACCAGGCCGCGGCCGGGCCAGCCGTGCTCGGCGACCACGCCGCGCAGCCAGGCGATCCCGGCGCCGGTCAGCCGGTCGAGCTGCGCCTCCAGGTCGGTGTCGGTGAAGCCCCCGGCGGCCCAGGGGGCGCGCAGCGAGGCGTCGATCCGGCCCAGGCGCAGCAGCCGCTCGCGGATCTCGACGGCCGTGCGAGCCGGGTCGGCCGTGCCGGTCAGGGGGTCGATGCGCAGCCGCAGCTTCGCCTCGTCCCAGGCGTAGGTGATGCAGCGGGCCGCCTGCGGCCAGTCGAAGGACACCTCGCCCTCCCGCGGGCCGCGCCGGCTGAGCCGTACCCCGCGCTCGGGGTCGTGCGCATCGCTCTGTTCTGGTGTCAGATCACCGTAGACGTGTTCGACCGCGTCGCGCAGGGCGATGCCGAGCCCGGCGAGGTCCAGCTTCCCGCCCTCGCGGACGGCAGCGACCGGCGGCCAGGGTCGGTCCTCGTCCCACCCGGGGGCGTCGGTCAAGTCCGTGCGCAACGCGCGGCCGGGCGGCATCCGCATCGCCAGCAGTGGGCCGCCGTCGGCGGCGCGGAAGAAGTACGGGACGTCGCCGCGGGCGAGCTGCGCCGACTCTCCGTCGGTGAAGGGGACTTCGCCGCCGTCCGGGTAGTCGGCCGTCGGGCGGGCGATCACCCGCACCACGTGACCGGCGGCCCGCTCCCCGATGAACTCGGCGATCCGGGCGCGGTTGCGGCACATCAGCGTCCAGGCGTCGAACATGCCGCGCAGCAGTGCCGCCAGGTAGGGGCCGTATCCGGCGCGGCCCTCGGTGTCCCCGACCACTGTGCGGGTCTCGGTCCGGGTCAGGGACAGGGTCCGCCGTTCCAGCCGCAGCGAGCCGTCCGGCTGCGGGCGCCAGCAGGTCGCGGGGCCGTCCAGCTCGCACCAGCGCGCGACGTTCTCCAGGCCGGCGTGGTGGTGCGCGCAGACCGCGGGATCGGACAGCAGCCCGGTTTCGAACAGGCGGTCCAGATCGGCGAAGTACGCCTCCAGGTCGACCGGGAACGGCAGCGGCTCGCCGTCCCCCGGGCGCTGCCCGATCAGCACGTTGCCGCCGATCAGGTCGGTGATCCCGAACGCGAACGCGGCGGCGGCCAGTGACCCGGCGCGGTGCCAGTAGCGGGCCGCCGCCGCTGGTTCGAGAACGGCGCCGCGCAGGCTCAGCTCGCCGTCGGCACGCAGGACGCCCCACGTGTCCGGCGGCTCGATCCACTCCTGCCAGGAGTAGCAGGCCCGGTCCGGGCCACTGCTCGTCCAGGTCCGCATGGTCGGCAGCCGGATCGGACCGGACGCCGGGGGCAGCGCGTTGAGCAGGGCGAACACCGAGTCCTCGGTGGCCAGGAACAGGATCTCGCCGGTCGCGGGGCGTGGCTTGTACGCGAGCCTGGTGCCGTCGGCGAACTCGACGCGCAGCACCCGCTGGCCGCCGTTGTGCGTCTCCTCGCCGTTCGCCCACAGGCCGGTGACCCGGTGGCCGGGGGGCTGGTCGCGGGCCAGCCGCTCCAGGAACAGGGCCAGGAAGTCCAGGTACTGCTCGGTCCGTTGGGCGACGAAGGCGGCGGCGCGCTCGGGCGGTCCGGCCACGCAGGCCTCCAGGGCCTCGGTGAGCAGCGGCCCGAACAGGTCCGCGTTCTCCGGCCGCAGCACCTGCGGATCGAACCGCCGGGCGTCGGCGTCGACCCGCGCGGACCAGGCGTCGATCCGCCGCAGCACATCGTGCAGCGGCGCGAAGCGGGCGTCGGCCAGCGCATGCGCCAGGGCCCGCGCGTCGGACGGGCCGCCCAACAGGCGCTCGACGGCGAGCGTGCCGTCCGGCCCGGGGACGGCCACCGGCGGGAACGCCCGCCCCGCCCGGCTCTCGGCCAAGGCCTTCAGCAACCGACGTGTGGTGGAGGGGAGTTCGGGCGAACCGGTGGCGTCGCCGGGATCGCGCAGTTCCATTCGGCCCCTAGCCAGGAGATCGATGTACGGCCGCGCGGCGCGGCCGCTCGGGCCCGCGCCGCGCGGCGTCGTGGTCTGCGCTGTGCCTGGAAGCAGCGACGTTGTCAGGGGGCTGTTCCCCGGGAAGACCTCAGAAACGCCTGCTACAGAGCGCAGTAGACGTGGAAACAGGTCCCGGCACTCGGCGTGCTTTTCGGAGCATCCTGCTCCAGGTCACCGATCACGAGGTCGAACTCCTCGTCGGTGATGAGGGTGTCGCCCTGCGGAGCTTGTGCGGTGGGAGCTTCCATGGAGAGTCCTCCTGACACAGATGTGGCACCACAGGCCACCACGGCTCGGGTGACCAGGCGTCGTGCGGTTTCACTGAATATGCCTCGGTCGCGCGTACGCGACCGGAAGCCAGTGTTGCCCAGCCGAACAGCACCGTCAACAGAACTGCCACACCGGTACGCCGACTTCGGTTCGGCGTTCGCGGGTCTAGATCCGCCACTCCCGGATCCGGTCGGCCGCCGCGAAGACGTCGGCCTTGGCGTCGGCCACGTCGCGGGCCAGCTCGACCAGGGCGCCGTAGGGCGGGTCGATGCCCTCCTTGGCCGCGTGCATGTAGGCGGCGGTCGCCATGCAGGCGTAGAGGTTGTTGCGCACCGGCAGCGGGCGCAGCAGCACGATGGTGTGCATCAGCGTGGCGGCGCACCAGGCCGGGTCGGCGTCATGGCCGAGCTGGGCGGTGTTCACCCGGTGCCGGGCCACGGCGGCCTGCAGCGCGGAGTAGTCCCGCACGCTCAGGTCCTCCGGCGAGGCCTGCTCCTGGACGTCGAGGAGCCAGCGGATGTCGACGTGCAGGATCATCACGCCGCACTGCGCCGGGCGGCGGGCGTGTCCTCGGGGAAGGCGGCGTCGAACTCCTCCAGGTGTGCGTTCCAGAACGCCACCGCGTGGTTGACGAAGGTCCGCCGCTGCTGCTCGCGCACGCTGAGGTCGTGCACGTACGCCTTCACGCTCTTGCCGTCGGCCGCGGCGGCCTCACGGATCGCGGCCAGTTCGGCCTCGGTGTACTCGATGTTGAGAGCCGGCATGCCGCTCAGGGTACCTGAGCGGTACCGGCCCCGGGACCGGTCCTGAGAATTCCCCGGACTACCCTGCAACATGACCTTCGGCCCACAGCGTTAGCCAGGCATGGACCACTCACCGACGACCGATCAGGCGCCACCAGGGCCGCTCGATTTCCTGGAGTTCGCCACGGCCCGAGGCGGGCAGCTCTACCAGACCGCCTACCTGCTCACCGGCGGCGACCGGCACCTCGCCGAGGACCTGGTGCAGGAGGCGCTGAGCCGGATGTTCGTGCGCTGGAAGCGCCTGTGCCGGCTGGAGAACCCGGCCGGCTACGCGCAGACCGTGCTCGTCAACACCTTCCTGTCGATGCGCCGCCGGCGCAGCAGCACCGAGCGCACGATCTCCGAGTTCCCCGAGGTCGCCGTCACGGACGCCGACCCCACCACCCGGGTGACCCTGCTGCGTGCGCTGCAGGAGCTCTCCGCGCCGGACCGCGCGGTGGTGGTGCTGCGGTTCTGGGAGGACCGCAGCGTCGAGGAGACCGCGAGCATGCTCAGCCTGAGCTCCACCGCCGTGCGCTCGCGCAGCCACCGTGCGCTGGCCAAGCTGCGCACCCGCCTCGGCGACAGCTTCGCCGAACGGCTGCAGGCGCAGCCCCAGCGGCAGCCGCAGCAGCAGCCACAGCCGCACTGACCGGCCCTCGCCGGGTCGGATCCCGGCACGCCTCGGTCCTCTGCCCCTTCCCCGACCTCAGACCGAAAGCGCGGTTCCGCCATGCCTTTTGAAGACGATCTGGGCCTTGCCCTGCGGGAGGCCGTCGACGCCTCCCCACCCCCGCGACTGGACCTGCTGGCGACCGGCGCCGCCCAGCGCGGGCAGCGCCGCAAGCGCCGGCGCACGGTGCTCGCGAGCGTCGCGTCCGTCGCCGTGCTGGCGGGCGCGGGCGCGGTGGCGCTGAACCAGGGCCCGGCCGACGGCCCGACGGGCACCAGCGTGGCGGCCGGCCCGACCACCGCCACCCAGAGCACCACCGCCACCCCACCGCCCACCGCCACCCCGAGCCCCAGTTCCTCCCCGGGTGCCACGACCGCCGTCCCCAGCTCCCAGGTGCTGAAGCTGTTCAAGAGCAAGCTGCCTGACGGCTTCCAGACCAGCCACCCGGTGAACCTGGACCTCACGGAGCCCGAGCCCGGTGTACGGGCCGGCGTCGCCATCAGCAACGGCAGCGGCAAGGGGACCGCCTCGATCACCATCACCCGGGGGAAGTCCGGGCCGTGGCTGGCCCCCGGCTGCGGGACCACCACCACCGTCTCCCACTGCACCGACACCCCGCTGCCGGGCGGCGCCGAGCTGATGCTCTGGCTGCCGGACCGCGTCCCCAACGGCACGCAGGTCTGGAACGCCACCCTGAAGCGCTCCGACGGGATCACGCTCACGGTCGAGTCGGGCAACGTCCCGGACCAGGGCTCCGGCGACACCGACGTCTACCCCAACCCGCCGCTGCTCACCGGGGCGCAGCTGACCGCCCTGGCCGAGGACCCGGTCTGGCTCCCGGTGATGGCCTCGATCCCCGCGCCCTGAGCCGCGCGCGAACCAAGCGGCGAACCAAGCGCGACCCCGGGGCCCGTGTGCCGCCCTCCCGCACCGGGGACGGGAGGGCGGTGCGCGCCTCACATCGGGTCCACCCGGCGCAGCCCGGACTCCTCCAGCCGCAGCCACCTGGTGAGCCCGAGGCCGCGCAGGAACGGCAGGTCGTGGCTGACCACGACCAGCGCGCCCTGGTAGGACTCCAGCGCGTCGGTGAGCTGGCGCATGCTCGCCAGGTCGAGGTTGTTGCTCGGCTCGTCGAGCAGCAGCAGCTGCGGGGCCGGGTCGGCCAGCAGCAGCGCCGCCAGTGTGGCGCGGAACCGCTCGCCGCCGGAGAGGGTGCCGGCCCGCTGGTCGGCGCGCCCGCCGCGGAACAGGAACCGGGCCAGCCGGGCCCGGATCTGGTTGTCCGTGTGACCGGGGGCCAGCGCCTTGACGTTCTCCGCCACGCTGAGCGAGTCGTCCAGCAGATCGAGCCGCTGCGGCAGGTACCCGACCGGCACCGGACGGGTGATCTCGCCCTCCAGCGGTGGCAGTTCACCGGCGATGGTGCGCAGCAGGGTCGACTTGCCGGCCCCGTTGCGGCCGACCAGTGCGATCCGCTCCGGGCCGCGCAGGTCGAGCTTGACCTGGTGGCCGAAGGCGAGCCGCACGTTCTCCATGGTCAGCACGGTGCGCCCGGCCGGGACCTCGGTGCGCGGCAGGTCGATCCGGATCTCGGCGTCGTCGCGCAGCGCCTCCTCGGCGGCGGTCAGCCGCTCACGGGCGTCGGCCAGCCGCTCGGCGTGCATGCCGCGCACCCGCCCCGCGGTGACCTCGGCCTTGCGCTTGAACGCGCCGGCCAGGATCTTCGGGTCGTTGCGCTGGACGGAGAGCTTCTTGCCGTAGCTGGCGCTGCGGGCCAGGCGGATGTTGGCCTCCACCAGATCCCGCTGCTGGCGGGTGACATCGGCCTCGGCGTTGCGCACCAGCCGCTCGGCCGTCTCCTGCTCGGCCTCGCGCGCCCGCTCGTAGTCGGCGAAGTTTCCGCCGTACCAGGTGACTTCGCCCTCCCGAAGATCGGCGATCCGGTCCACGTGCTGGAGCAGCTCGCGGTCGTGGCTGACGATCACCAGCACGCCCGGCCAGCTCGCCACCGCCTCGTGGAGCCGGGCGCGGGCCACGCCGTCCAGGTTGTTGGTCGGCTCGTCGAGCAGCAGCACGTCGGGGCGGGCCAGCAGCAGCGCCGCCAGCCGCAGCAGCACGGCCTCGCCGCCGGAGAGCTCGCCGGTGCTGCGGTCCAGGTCGAGCCGGGCGAGTCCGAGCTTGTCCAGGGTGGCCCGGGCCCGCTCCTCCACGTCCCAGTCGTCGCCGAGCACGGTGAAGTGCCGCTCGTCGACGTCCCCGGACTCGATCGCGTGCAGTGCCTCGCGGCGCTCGCGCACGCCCAGCGCCTCGTCCACCCGCAGCCGGGTGTCCAGCGCGAGGTCCTGCGGCAGGTAGCCGATCTCGCCGCCCACCCGCACGCTGCCGCTGGTCGGCGTGAGCTCGCCCGCCATCAGCCGCAGCAGGGTCGACTTGCCGGCCCCGTTGAGGCCGATCAGGCCGGTGCGGCCGGGGCCGACGGCGAGGTGGAAGCGGTCCAGGACGGGCTTGCCGTCCGGCCACTCGAAGCTGAGGTCGGTGCAGAGGATCGCGGTGGTCGCTGATGCCATGGGGGCCTCCTGCGGGTTGCTCGTCAAGGGAATGGGCAACACGAGAGACACCGCGAGAGGGCTGGAAGGGCGGACGGCGGAACGACGAAGGCTCCCCACCGAGGCCGAGCACACTCCTCAACCGCGCGAGGACTCAGCGCGGGAGCGGTGTCTCATGACCTCAGTAGAGCAACGGCCTTCTCCTGTTCCGGTGAACCGACGGGCGCCGGTGGACCAACGACGACCACGCTACGACGGCCGGCGACGACCGGCAACGCATTAATTCGGGCCACCTCACCCGGCCGTCTAGGATCGTGGCCATCATGAGTGCCACTCTCGTAACCAAGGACCTCGCCGCCGGCCACGGCGACCGCACCCTGTTCGCCGGGCTCGACCTGGTCGTCTCCCCCGGCGAGGTGACCGGGCTGGTCGGCGTCAACGGGGCCGGCAAGTCGACCCTGCTGCGGCTGCTGGCCGGCCTGGACCGCCCCGAGAGCGGCTCGATCACGCTCAGCCCGCGCAGCGCCAACGTCGGCCACCTGCCGCAGGAGCCGGAGCGCCGCGCGGGCGAGAGCGTCGGCGCCTTCCTGGCCCGGCGCACCGGGGTCACCGCCGCCCAGGCCGCACTGGACGCGGCCACCGAGGGCCTGGTGGAGGGCCGCCCGGGCGCCGACGACGCCTACGCCGAGGCGCTGGACCGCTGGCTGGGCCTGGGCGGCGCCGACCTGGAGGAGCGCGCCGAGCAGGTCGCCGACTCGCTCGGTCTGCGGATCGGCCTGGAGTCGCAGATGACCTCGCTCTCCGGCGGCCAGGCGGCCCGCGCGGGCCTGGCCTCGCTGCTGCTCTCCCGCTACGACGTCTTCCTGCTCGACGAGCCGACCAACGACCTCGACCTGGACGGGCTGGACCGGCTGGAGGCCTTCGTCACCGGCCTGCGCGCCGGCACCGTGCTGATCAGCCACGACCGCGAGTTCCTGGCCCGCACGGTGACCCGGGTGCTGGAGCTGGACCTGGCCCAGCAGCAGGTCAACCTCTACGGCGGCGGCTACGACTCCTACCTGCAGGAGCGCGCCCGGGCCCGGCAGCACGCCCGCGAGGAGTACGAGGAGTACGCCGACACCAAGGCCGGCCTGGAGGCCCGCTCGCGGATGCAGAAGGGTTGGGCGGACAAGGGCGTGCGCAACGCACTGAAGAAGAGCCCGGACAGCGACAAGTTCCGCAAGGCGGCGGCCACCTCCTCCTCCGAGAAGCAGGCCGCCAAGGCCAAGCAGACGCAGCGGATGATCGAGCGCCTGGACGTGGTGGACGAGCCGCGCAAGGAGTGGGAGCTGCGGATGGAGATCGCGGTGGCCCCGCGCTCCGGCGCCGTGGTGGCGACGCTGCGCCAGGCCGCGCTGCGGCGCGGCGAGTTCGGCTTCGGCCCGGTGGACCTGCAGATCGACTGGGCGGACCGGGTGGCGATCACCGGTGCGAACGGCGCGGGCAAGTCCACCTTGCTGGCCGCCCTCCTCGGGCGGCTCGAACTCGACTCGGGCCAGGCCACGTTGGGCTCCGGCGTGGTGATCGGCGAGGTCGACCAGGCGCGCGGCCTGTTCTTCGGCACCGAGCGGCTGCTGGACGCCTTCGAGGCGGCCGTCCCCGAGCAGCCGCCGGCCGACGTCCGCACCCTGCTGGCCAAGTTCGGGCTGAAGGCGGCGCACGTGCTGCGCCCGGCCGACACCCTCTCCCCCGGCGAGCGCACCCGCGCCGCCCTCGCCCTGCTGCAGGCGCGCGGGGTCAACCTGCTGGTGCTGGACGAGCCGACCAACCACCTGGACCTGCCCGCCATCGAGCAGTTGGAGGCGGCGCTGGCCTCCTACACCGGCACCCTGCTGCTGGTCACCCACGACCGGCGGATGCTGGAGACGGTCTCGGTCAACCGCCGGCTGGTGGTGACCGACGGGAAGGTCGCGGAGGTTTAGACCACCGGCCGGGCTCCCATACAGGTCGTATGACGACCTCCTACCCGACCGTCCCCCTGCACCCGATGCACGTGCCGGCCCACGAGGCCGAGGCACGTGCCCGGGACTTCCACGACGTGATGGCCCAGCGCCGCACCGTCCGCGACTACGACCGCCGCCCGCTCCCCGAGGGGGTGCTGGACTGGGCGATCCGCACCGCCGCGACCGCGCCCAGCGGCGCGCACGTGCAGCCCTGGCGGTTCGTGGTGATCACCGACCCGGACCGCAAGCGGCGGCTGCGCGAGGCCGCGGAGGCGGAGGAGCGCGAGTTCTACGACCACCGGGCCTCGGCGGAGTGGCTGGCGGCGCTGGCGCCGATCGGCACCGACTGGCACAAGCCGTTCCTGACCGACGCGCCGGCGGTGATCGTGGTCTTCGAGGTGCACAAGGGGCCCCACTCGCCCCGGCCGTACTACACCAAGGAGTCGGTGGGGATCGCGGTCGGCCTGCTGCTGGCCACCCTGCACCAGGCCGGACTGGCCACCCTGACGCACACCCCGAGCCCGATGAAGTTCCTCAACGAGATCTGCGAACGGCCCGCCGAGGAGCGCGCCGCCTACGTGATCCCGGTCGGCTACCCCGCCGAGCGGGCGCAGGTGCCCGATCTGCACCGCAAGGAACTGGACGAGGTGGTGGTCCGGCTCTGAGCGAACGCCCTCCGGCAGCCGCTTTTTCGCTGGTCGGCGGCGCGCACGGGCTGCCATGATGCGTGTCATGAACCAGACCGCGGGTGACCCCGTAACCTCCGCCGCGCCGCCGACCGCCAGCCGCCCGCCCGAGTGGCTGGAGCTGCCCGACGGCTTCGCCCTGCGCCGCCGCACCATCGAGCACGCGCGCGAGGTCAACGCGGCGGTCACCCGCAACCTGGAGCACCTGCGGCCCTGGATGCCCTGGGCGACCGTCGCGCCGTCGCTGTCCCGCACCGAGGAGATGACCCGGCGCGGCTGGCAGCTCTGGGAGGACGGCTCGGACTTCCTCTACGTGCTGGAGCACAGCGAGCGGCCCGGCAGCGTCCTGGGCATGTTCGGCCTGCACCGGCGGGTGGGCCCCGGCGCGATCGAGATCGGCTACTGGATCGACCAGGAGCACACCGGCCGCTCGCTGGCCACCAACGGCGCCGCCGCGCTGACCGGGGCCGCGCTCGGACTCCCGGACATCGAGCGGGTGGAGATCCACTGCGACGAGGCGAACGCGGCCAGTGCCACCGTCCCGCGCAAGCTCGGCTACCGCCTCGAGCGGATCGACCAGACCCCGACCACGGCCCCGGCCGAGACCGGGCGCAAGCTGATCTGGATCCAGCAGCGGCCCGCCCGCTGAGGCTCGCCGGGTACAGGTGGGCGCCCCGGGCCGCCCACCCGCCCGCCGGGGTTCAGGCCGCCGGCACCATCCGCGCCCGGCCGATCAGCGCCGTGGTGTCCACCCCGGTGGGCAGCGTGCCGAAGGCGTTGCCGTGGTCGCCGCCCAGCCGCGAGGCGCAGAAGGCGTCCGCCACCGCCGGATCGCCGTGCCGCACCAGCAGCGCGCCCTGCAGCACCAGCGCCATCGTCTCGACCAGCCGGCGGGTGCGGTACTCGATCTCGCCCGGGTCGCCGATCTCCTTGCGCAGCCCGGCCACCGCCGCGTCCAGCCGCCGGTCGGCGCCGGCCACCGCGTCGAGTTCGGCGAAGTAGGCCTGGACCGACTGCGGGCTGCGGGCCATCGCGCGCAGCGCGTCCAGCGCGGCGACGTTGCCCGAGCCCTCCCAGATCGAGACCAGCGGCGCCTCCCGGTAGAGCCGCGGCATCCCGGACTCCTCCACGTAGCCGTTGCCGCCCAGGCACTCCAGCGCCTCGGCCGCGTGCGCCGGACCGCGCTTGCAGACCCAGTACTTGGTGACCGCCAGCGCCAGGCGCTTGAAGTGCGCCTCGCCCTCGTCGCCCGCCGACGCCCGGTCGGTGGCCTCGGCCAGCCGCAGCGCCACCGTGGTGGCCGCCTCCGACTCCAGCGCCAGATCGGCCAGCACGTTGCGCATCAGCGGCTGGTCGATCAGCTCGGCGCCGAACGCCCGCCGGTGGGCGGCGTGCTGCACCGCCCGCTGCACGCCCAGCCGCATCCCGGCGGCGGCGCCGAGCGTGCAGTCCAGCCGGGTCATGTTGACCATCTCGATGATGGTCCGCACCCCGCGGCCCTCCTCGCCGACCAGCCAGCCCACCGCCTCCTCGTACTCCAGCTCGGCGGAGGCGTTGGAGCGGTTGCCCAGCTTGTCCTTGAGCCGCTGGATCCGCAGCGCGTTGCGGGTGCCGTCCGGCAGCACCCGCGGCAGCACGAAGCAGCTGAGGCCGCCCGGCGCCTGGGCGAGCGTCAGGAACACGTCCGACATCGGCGCCGAGGTGAACCACTTGTGGCCGGTCAGGTGGTAGGTGCCGTCGCCGGCCGGCAGTGCGACGGTGGTGTTGGCCCGCACGTCCGAGCCGCCCTGCTTCTCGGTCATCGACATGCCGGCGATCAGCCCGCGCTTGCCGGACGGCTCGCGCAGCCCGAAGTCGTAGACGTTGGCGGCGAGCAACGGCTCCAGCCACTCGGCCAGTTCGGGGGTGGCGCGCAGCGCGGGGACGGCGGCGTAGGTCATCGAGACCGGGCAGCCGTGGCCGGCCTCCACCTGGCTCCACAGGTAGAACTTGGCGGCGCGGGCGGTGTGCGCGCCCGGACGCGGGTCGCGCCAGGGGGCGGCGTGCAGGCCGTGTTCGACCGCGACGGTCATCAGCTGGTGCCAGGCCGGGTGGAACTCGACCTCGTCGATCCGGTGTCCGTAGCGGTCGTGGGTGCGCAGCACCGGCTCGTGCTCGTTGGCCAGGCGGCCCCACTCGGCGGCCTGCTCGGTGCCGGCCAGCGTGCCCAGTTCGCGCAGCTCGGGCTCGGCCCAGCCGGCACCGGCCCGGTGCAGGGCGGCGAGCAGCGCGGGGTCCTCGGCGAGGTTGTGGCCGTAGGGCGGCGGAACCTGGTTGGTGACCTCGTGGGTGTGCGGCACGGCCTGCTCCCTACTCGCGAGTAAGTTGGACAGCACCAGAGTAGGGGTTCCGCCCCTGCGCGTCGCCTGTCCGTCGGGGGCGGCGATTACGATCACCGGATGACACCCAGCACCGATCTCAGCAGCCCGCCCGAGGACCGCTTTCCCGCGCTGTTCGCGCCCCAGCGCTGGGAGTGGGGCGGCATCGACGCGCGGTTCGCGATGGCGCAGCCACCGGACGAGCTGATCACCAACATTCACCTGATCGGGTTCACCGGCGAGTCGGTGGTGCTCTGCCGCGACAGCCGCGGCCACTGGTTCCTGCCCGGCGGCACCCGGGAGCCGGCCGAGTCCGTCGAGGCCTGCCTGGCCCGCGAGTTGCGCGAGGAGGCCGGCGCCCGGGTGCTCGGCGAGCCGCTCTGGGTCGGCGCCCACGAGGCCGTGACGGACCGCGCCGCGCCCTACCGCCCGTGGCAGCCGCACCCGCGCAAGTTCTGGCTCTGGGGCTGGGCCGAGGTGACGGTGGACGGCGCGCCGACCAACCCCGCGGACGGCGAGCTGGTGGAGGAGGTGCGCGCCGTGCCGGTGGCCGAGGCGGTGGCGCTGCTGTCCGGCGAGGGCGAGCCCTGGCGGGGCGAACTGGTGGCGCTGGCCGCCGAGCTGCGGGCCGCCGCCCGCCGCTGACCGCAACGGGCGTGGGACGTCGACCGGATCGACCTCCCACGCCCGCCGCCGCGCCCGCGCGGACCGCTACGTGCCCAGCCCCGCCCGCCGCAGCGCGTCCGCCATCGCGCTGTTGGCCACGGGCGCGGAGCCGCCGCGCTGCTCGCCGCCGCGCCGGTCCTGCCGCGGCGGACGCTGCCCGCGCTCGCGCTGGCCCTCGCCCCGCTGGGCAGGACGCTGACCCTCGCCGCCCTGGCCGCGGGCCGGCCGCGCCGCCTCGTCGTCCAACCGCAGGGTCAGCCCGATCCGCTTGCGCTGCACGTCCACCGAGACGACCTTGCAGCGCACCACGTCACCCGACTTGACCACCTCGCGCGGGTCCTTGACGAACCTGGTGGAGAGCGCCGAGACGTGCACCAGGCCGTCCTGGTGCACGCCGACGTCCACGAACGCGCCGAAGGCCGCCACGTTGGTGACCACGCCCTCCAGCACCATGCCCACCTCCAGGTCGCCGATCTTGTCGACGCCCTCCCGGAAGGTGGCGGTGCGGAAGGCCGGCCTGGGGTCGCGCCCGGGCTTGTCCAGCTCGCCCAGGATGTCGGTGACGGTCGGGATGCCGAAGGTCTCGTCCGCGAAGTCGCCGGGGCGCAGCGCCCGCAGCGCGGCGCCGTTGCCGACCAGGTCCGCCAGCGTGCCGCCGGTGGCCGCCAGGATCCGGCGCACCACCGGGTAGGCCTCGGGGTGCACCGCGGAGGCGTCCAGCGGGTCGTCACCGCCGGGGATCCGCAGGAAGCCCGCGCACTGCTCGAAGGCCTTGGGGCCCAGCCGAGCCACGTCCTTGAGCGCCTTGCGGGTGCGGAAGGGGCCGTTGGCGTCGCGGTGCGCCACGATGTTCTCGGCCAGCGTGCCGGTCACCCCGGAGACCCGGGTGAGCAGCGGCGCGGAGGCGGTGTTGACGTCCACGCCCACCGCGTTCACGCAGTCCTCGACCACCGCGTCCAGCGAGCGGGAGAGCTTCACCTCGCTCAGGTCGTGCTGGTACTGGCCGACCCCGATCGACTTCGGGTCGATCTTCACCAGCTCGGCCAGCGGGTCCTGGAGCCGGCGGGCGATCGAGACCGCGCCGCGGATCGAGACGTTGAGGTCCGGCAGCTCCTGCGAGGCGAAGGCCGAGGCGGAGTAGACCGAGGCGCCGGCCTCGGAGACCATCGCCTTGGTCAGCTTCAGCTCCGGGTGCCGCTTGATCAGGTCCTCGGCGAGCTTGTCGGTCTCCCGCGAGGCGGTGCCGTTGCCGATCGCGATCAGGTCCACCCGGTGCTCGGCGGCGATCCTGGCCAGGGTGGCGATCGAGGCGTCCCACTTGTTGGCCGGCTGGTGCGGGTAGATCGTGTCGTGCGCGACCACCTTGCCGGTGTCGTCCACCACGGCGACCTTGACGCCGGTGCGGAAGCCCGGGTCCAGACCCATGGTGGCCCGGGTGCCGGCCGGCGCGGCCAGCAGCAGGTCCCGCAGGTTGGCGGCGAACACCTTGACCGCCTCGTCCTCGGCCTCCTGGCGCAGCCGGGTGCGCAGGTCCAGGCCGAGCCGGACCAGGATCCGGGTGCGCCAGGCCCAGCGGACGGTGTCGCCGAGCCACTTGTCGGCCGGGCGGCCGTGGTCGGCCACGCCGAACCGGGCGGCGATCCGCTGCTCGTAGTCGCTGGCGCCGGGCAGGTCGCCCTCCTCGTCGCCGTCGAAGGGCGACAGGTCGAGGTCGAGCACCTCCTCCTTCTCACCGCGCAGCATCGCCAGGATCCGGTGCGAGGGCAGCTTGGTGAACGGCTCGGCGAAGTCGAAGTAGTCGGCGAACTTGGCGCCGTCCTGCTCCTTGCCGGCCCGCACGGTGGCCACCAGCCGGCCGCGGCCCCACATCCGCTCGCGCAGCGAGCCGATCAGGTCGGCGTCCTCGGCGAAGCGCTCCACCAGGATCGAGCGGGCGCCGTCCAGCGCGGCGGGCGCATCCGCCACCTGCTCGTTCAGGAACGCCCCGGCCGCCGCGGCCGGATCGAGCGAGGGGTCGGCGAGCAGCTGGTCGGCCAGCGGCTCCAGGCCCGCCTCGCGGGCGATCTGCGCCTTGGTGCGCCGCTTGGGCTTGTAGGGCAGGTAGATGTCCTCCAGGCGGGCCTTGGAGTCGGCGGCCAGGATCTGCGCGCGCAGCGCGTCGTCCAGCTTGCCCTGCGCCTCGATCGACTCCAGCACCGCGGACCGGCGCTCCTCCAGCTCGCGCAGGTAGCGCAGCCGCTCCTCCAGCGTGCGCAGCTGGGCGTCGTCGAGCTCGCCGGTGACCTCCTTGCGGTACCGGGCGATGAACGGCACGGTCGAGCCGCCGTCGAGCAGCTCGACGGCCGCCCTCACCTGCCCTTCGCGGACCCCGAGTTCCTCGGCGATCCGCCGCCCGACGGCCTGTTCGGCCGCCGCTGCTGCCTGTGCTGCCTGCTCGGCTGGCGTGGTCACGAAGCCGGTCACCTTCTCATGAGTTGCCTTGCGGGTACGCCCCGCATTCTGTCAGCTGCGCAGCTCGGGAAAGTGTTCGTCACGCCACTCCTGCGGCAGTTCGCCGGCTCCCTCCTCCCGGGCCCGCAGCTCCACCCGGCGGATCTTGCCGGAGATGGTCTTCGGCAGCTCGAAGAACTCCAGCCGGCGCACCCGCAGATAGGGCGCCAGGTGCTCGCACGCGTAGGCCAGGATCGACAGCGCCGTGGCGCGGTCCGGCGCCCAGCCGGGGGCCAGCGCCACGTAGGCCTTGGGCACCGCGAGCCGGGTGGCGTCGGGCGCGGGCACCACGGCCGCCTCGGCCACCGCCGGGTGCTCGATCAGCACGCTCTCCAGCTCGAACGGCGAGACCTTGTAGTCGGAGGCCTTGAAGACGTCGTCGGTGCGGCCGATGTAGCTGAGGTAGCCGTCCGCGTCCCGGCTCGCCACGTCGCCGGTGTGGTAGTAACCGCCCGCCGTCACGGCGGCGTTGCGCTCGGGGTCGGCCAGGTAGCCGGTCATCAGGTTGACCGGGCGCCGCGCCAGGTCCAGGCAGATCTCGCCCTCCTCGGCCGGCTTGCCGCTGACCGGGTCGACGAGCACCACCGGCACCCCCGGCAGCGGGCGGCCCATCGAACCGGGCTTGACCGGCAGCCCGGGCGTGTTGCCGACCAGCAGGGTGGTCTCGGTCTGCCCGAAGCCGTCCCGGATGGTCAGCTCCCAGCGCCGCTCGATCTGCGCGATCACCTCGGGGTTGAGCGGTTCGCCGGCCGCGATCAGCTCGCGCAGCGCCGGCGGGCGCTCGCCCAGCTCGGCCTGGATGAGCATCCGCCAGACCGTCGGCGGGGCGCAGAAGGTGGTGACCTCGGCCCGGCGCAGCTGCTCCAGCAGGCGGGGGGCGTCGAACCGGGTGTAGTTGTGCACGAAGATCGTCGCCTCCGCGATCCACGGCGCGAAGAAGCAGCTCCAGGCGTGCTTGGCCCAGCCCGGCGAGCTGATGTTCAGGTGCACGTCGCCCGGGCGCAGACCGGCCCAGGCCATCGTGGTGAGGTGGCCGACCGGGTAGGAGACCTGGGTGTGCTCGACCATCTTGGGCAGGCTGGTGGTGCCGGAGGTGAAGTAGACCAGCAGCGGGTCGTCGGGCGCGGTGGTGGCGGTGAACGGCGCGGGGTCGGCGAGCCGGTAGCCGGCCTCGAAGGGCGCCCAGCCGTCGGCGGCGCCGCCCACCACGATCCGGGTGTAGCCGGTGCCGGTGAACTTCGCCGTGTCGCCCGCGTTGGCCACCACGTGCCGGGCGCCGCCGCGCCCGATCCGGTCGGCCAGGTCGGCCGCGCCCAGCGCGGTGGTGGTCGGCATGATCACCGCGCCGAGCTTCATCACCGCGAGCATCGCCTCCCACAGCTCGACCTGGTTGCCGAGCATCAGCAGCACCCGGTCGCCCGCCGCCACGCCGAGCCCGGCCAGGTGGTGGGCGAGCTGGTCGGAGCGGTGCGCCAGCTCCGCGAAGCTGTACTTCGCCTCCGTGCCGTCCTCCTGGACGATCCACAGCGCGGTGCGCTCGTTGCCCCGGGCGATCGCGTCGAACCAGTCGACGGCCCAGTTGAAGCGGCCCTCGATCACGGGCCAGGCGAAGTCCTCCTGACGCAGCAGCACGTCACGGGCCGCGCGGTAGCGTTCGGTGGCGGTGGGGCTGGTCACGGCATCTCCTCGCAGGACGGCTGCGGCCGATCATAGGGCCACGTCAGGTTCCCGTCCTGGCGTGTATACGTCGCCCCCGCGGGCTGTCCCGCCCCCCGGCCCCGCACCCACCATCTGGACATGAGACTCACCCCTCACAAGCGGCTGCGGCGCGTCCTCGCCACCTCCGGAGCCGTCCTCCTGCTCGGCCTGGTCCCCGCCCTGGCCGAGGCCCCCGGCGCCCTCGCCGCGCCGCACCCGACCCGTCCCGGCAGCTACTCCGCCGCCGCGCCCACCCTGCACGCCGCCCCGGCCCGGCACCGCCCCGGCACCGACCAGGTCTCCTACAACGGCGGCCCGGTCCAGCACAGCCCGGTGGTCTACCTGGACTTCTGGGGCAGCCAGTGGGACAGCGACGGCAACGGCGTCCAGCCGTACATGACCAGCCTGTTCAACGGGCTTGGTACCAGCCAGGACCACTGGTCCACCATCACCGCGCAGTACCCCGACTCCTCCGGCAGCGGTCCCGCCTTCACCGGCCCGGTCCTCGGCGGCAGCTGGGTGGACGACGCCTCCCCCGCCCCCGCCTCCTCCCAGCAGCAGGACATCGCCGCCGAGGCCGACAGCGCCGCCGCGCACTTCGGCGTGGCCGGCGACCCGGACGCACAGATCGTGGTGATGAGCCCGAGCGGGACCTCCCCCGACGGCTGGCCGGCCTCCGGCTTCTGCGCCTGGCACGACTACACCGGCAGCGTCTCCTACACCAACATGCCCTACCAGCTGGACGCCCCGGCCGGCAGCCGCTGCCCGAACAACCTGCTCGGCGACAGGCTGTCCGCCTTCAGCATCGTCGAGGGCCACGAGTACGCCGAGTCGATCACCGACCCGCAGCCGTCCAGCGGTTGGCTGGACCCCTCCGGCGAGGAGATCGGCGACCTGTGCGAGAGCAACTTCCAGAACGTCACGCTGCCCACCGGCACCTTCCCGATGCAGCCGCTGTGGAGCAACAACGGCGGCGGCTGCGTGATCAGCGGCTGACCCGGGCGGCCCTCGGAGCTCACCCCTGGTAGGGCGCCAGCTCGGCCTGCTTCGGCGGCCGTCCGTCACCCGACGAGCGGCCGGTCAACCGCCGCCCCAGCCACGGCAGCACGTGGATCCGCAGCCAGCGCAGGTCGCCGCGGATCCGGGCGGCGCGGCCGGCGGGCGCGGCGGGCGGCAGCGCGGCGCGCCAGTCGAAGGCCGCCGGGCGGCCGAGCGCCTGGCGGACCGCCTCGGCGACCCGGCGGTGCCCCTCCGCCGACAGGTGCAGGCGGTCCTCCGCCCACAGCCGCCGGTCGTCGAAGCAGGGCGCGGTGAACAGGTCGACCACCGCGACCCGCGGGTGGGCACCCAACTCCTGCACGAAGTGGCGCAGTTGCCGGATGGCGGGGAGCAGCCGGGCGCTGCCCGCCATCCGCCGGGTCGGGTCGGTGCTGGTGAAGAGCACCACCGTGGCGCCGGTGGCCAGCAGCTTCTCGGCCGCCTCCCCCAGCTGCGCCCGCACCGCCTCGATCTCGCAGCCCGGTCGCAGCACGTCGTTGAGGCCGCCGGCCAGGGTGACCAGCTCGGGCCCGGCCGCGACGGCCGGCGCCAGCTGCTCGGCGCCGATCTGGCCGATCAGCTTGCCACGCACGGCCAGGTTCGCGTACCGGAACTGCACGGGCGCGACCTCCGCCGCCAGCGAAGCCGCGAGCCGGTCGGCCCACCCCCGGTAGTGGCCGTCGGGGCGCAGCTCGTCGCACATCCCCTCGGTGAACGAGTCACCGACGGCGACGTAGCTGCTGAAGCGGGTGAAGGCGGGTTCCTGGTCCATGGCGCTCCCGATGCTACCGGGGCCTGTCCGGCGGATGTTGTCGCGCGCCCGGCAGGATCCGCCGGACAGGCCCCAGCGGTTTGCGTCAGGCGGCAGGCGGCGTCCAGACGTAGCGCAGGTCCGGCTCGCGCTCCTCGTTGCGGCTGCCGTCGGTGCGCTCGGCCTCGACGAACCCGTGCCGCTGGTAGAACCGCTGGGCCGGGCCGTTGACCTGGAAGGTCCACAGCGCCAGGCCCGCCGGACGCAGGCTCTTGGCCAGCTCGACCAGGCGGTCGCCCAGGCCCTTGCCGCGCCAGTGCGGCGCCAGGTAGAGCTGCTCCAGCGAGCCGTCCTCCAGCACCAGCAGCCCGGCCAGCTCGCCCTCGGGCGTCTGCGCCACCCAGGTCTCCAGCTGCGGCACCACCACGTGGCGGAACCAGCCGTGCACCTCCTCGGGGCTGTGCGCGAGCCGCACGGTGGGCAGGGCCGCGGCGAAGGAGGAGAGGTAGAGCGCTGCCGCGGCGTCGGCGTCCGGCTCGGTGGCGCGGCGCAGTTCGAGGTCGTTGATCGTCACAACCCGCAACGATGGACGCCGAACTCCCTGCTCGGCAACCGGTTTTCCGGCGTCGCCCGGGCGGCCCCGGGCCCCGGTGCTCAGGCGCTGGTGACCCAGTGCCCGCGCACCGCGTCCGTCGGCCGCTGCTCGCCCAGCGCCGGCAGGCCCCAGCTGCCCAGCGCGTCGACCACCTGGCGCAGCTGCCGGCCGCGCTCGGTCAGCTCGTACACCGTCGCGTTGGCCGGCCGCTCCAGCTTGCGCCGGGCCACCAGGCCCTCGCCCTCCAGCTGCTTGAGGCGGGCGGCCAGGATGTCCGTGCTGACCCCGGGCAGGTCGGCGTGCAGGTCGGTGTACCGGCGCGGGCCGCCGAGGAGTTCACGGACGATCAGGAGGCTCCAGCGCTCCCCCACCGCGTCCAGGGCCCGGGCGACAGCGCAGTACTGGTCGTAGCTTCGGCGTGACATGGCATCAGCATAGCCAATAGGTTGGACTTTCCAAGTGCTTACTTGGTAGAACAAAGCGACCACGTTGGCGGCCCACGCCGGGAGGCACCAGATGGAGTTTCGGCAGTCCAGCAAGCTCGCGGGAGTGTGCTACGAGATCCGCGGCCCGGTGGTCGACCAGGCGAACGCGCTGGAGGAGGCCGGGCACAGCGTGCTGCGCCTGAACACCGGCAACCCGGCCCCCTTCGGCTTCGAGGCGCCCGAGGAGATCCTGCAGGACATCATCCGCAACCTCCCCAACGCGCACGGCTACAGCGACTCGCGCGGCATCCTGCCGGCCCGCCGCGCCGTGGTGCAGTACTACCAGCAGCGCGGCGTCACCGGCGTCGGCGTGAACGACGTCTTCCTCGGCAACGGCGCCTCCGAGCTGATCCAGATGGCCGTGACGGCACTGGTGGACGACGGCGACGAGGTGCTCGTGCCGGCCCCGGACTTCCCGCTGTGGACCGCGGTGGTGCGCCTGGCCGGCGGCAAGGCGGTGCACTACCTGTGCGACGAGGAGGCCGAGTGGTACCCGGACCTCGACGACATCGCCGCCAAGATCACCACGCGGACCAAGGCGATCGTGGTGATCAACCCCAACAACCCCACCGGCGCGGTCTACCCCAAGGAGCTGCTGGAGGGGATCCTGGACCTGGCCCGCCGGCACGGCCTGATGGTGCTGGCCGACGAGATCTACGACAAGATCCTCTACGACGGCGTCGAGCACCACTGCCTGGCCGCGCTCGCCGACGACGTGCTCACCCTCACCTTCAACGGCCTCTCCAAGGCCTACCGGGTGGCCGGCTTCCGCAGCGGCTGGCTGGTGGTCTCCGGACCCAAGCCGCACGCGAAGGACTACCTGGAGGGGCTCACCATGCTGGCCGGCATGCGGCTGTGCCCCAACGTACCGGCCCAGTACGCGGTGCAGGCCGCGCTCGGCGGGCACCAGTCGATCCACGACCTCACGCTGCCGAACGGCCGGCTGACCGAGCAGCGCGACGTCACCTGGCGCGCGCTCAACGAGCTGCCCGGGGTCAGCTGCGTCAAGCCCAAGGGCGCGCTCTACGCCTTCGCCAAGCTGGACCCGGCGGTGCACAGGATCAAGGACGACGAGCGCTTCGTGCTCGACCTGCTGCTCCGCGAGAAGATCCACATCGTCCAGGGCACCGGCTTCAACTGGCCGCGCCCCGACCACTTCCGCTTCGTCACGCTGCCCCGGGCGGACGACCTGGAGACGGCGATCAGCCGGATCGGGCGCTTCCTGACCACCTACCGGCAGTAGTCCACGCCGCCCGCCGGCAGGCCGCGCCTTCGTCGCTCGAACTTCACTCGAAAGATCAAGGTGCGGCCGATTTCGCACGCCTCCCCGCACTGCCATACGCGTCTTTCGGACCGTCGAACCACTCCAGAGACTGGGTGCGAGCCCAGACTTGACGATGATCGACGGTCCGAATTCCTGGTAGGGGGATCCCATGGCGAAACCGTTCACGCTGCCCGAGTTCTATCTGCCGCACCCGGCCACCCTCAACCCGCACCTGGAGGGCGCCCGGGAGCACACCCGGGCCTGGGCACGCGAGATGGGCATGCTGGAGGGGTCCGGCATCTGGGAGCCGAAGGACCTGGAGGACCACGACTACGGCCTGCTCTGCGCCTACACCCACCCGGACTGCGACAGCGCCGCGCTCGACCTGGTCACCGACTGGTACGTCTGGGTCTTCTTCTTCGACGACCACTTCCTGGAGACCTTCAAGCGCTCGCTCGACCGCTCCGGCGGCCAGGCCTACCTGGACCGGCTGCCCGCCTTCATGCCGATGGACCTGAGCGAGGGGTTCCCCGAGCCGACCAATCCGGTCGAGGCGGGCCTGGCCGACCTGTGGGCGCGCACCGTGCCGCACATGTCGCTCGACTGGCGGGCCCGGTTCCGGGAGAGCACCGAGCACCTGCTGAACGAGTCGATCTGGGAGCTCTCCAACATCAACGAGGGCCGGGTCGCCAACCCGGTCGAGTACATCGAGATGCGCCGCAAGGTCGGCGGCGCCCCCTGGTCGGCCGGCCTGGTCGAGTTCGCGGCACAGGCCGAGGTGCCCGCCCGGGTGGCCGGCAGCCGCCCGCTACGGGTGCTGCGCGACACCTTCTCCGACGGCGTGCACCTGCGCAACGACCTCTTCTCCTACCAGCGCGAGGTCCAGGACGAGGGCGAGCTGAGCAACGGCATCCTGGTGCTGGAGCGCTTCCTCGACTACACCACCCAGCAGGCCGCCGAGGCGGTCAACGAGATCCTGACCAGCCGGCTGCACCAGTTCGAGAACACCGCGCTGACCGAACTTCCCTCACTCTTCGCCGAGTTCGCACTCCATCCGGACGAGGTGGCGAAGGTCGCCCGCTACGTCAAGGGCCTGCAGGACTGGCAGGCCGGCGGCCACGAGTGGCACATGCGCTCCAGCCGCTACATGAACGACCGGTCCGGCGCCGACGCCCCCGGCGGCACGTTCTCCGCCGTCCCGGTGGGCCTGGGCACCTCCGCCGCCTCCTTTCGCCGGTACGTCGACCTGCCCGGCGCGCTGCGGCAGTTCAGCCACGTGCCGTACCAGCAGGTCGGCCCGACCCCGCTGCCCGAGTTCCCGATGCCCTTCCCGCTGCGGATCAACCCACACCTGGCGGCGGCCCGGGAGCACAACTACGCCTGGTGCCGGGAGATGCGCTACACCGAGCCGACCCCCGGCCTGTCGGACTCCGGCGGCTGGACGGAACGCTCGATGCGCAACGCCGACGTCACCCTCTGCGGGGCCGGCATCGCGCCGGACATCCCGCAGAACGCGCTCGAACTCAACTCCGACTGGCTGGCCTGGGGCACCTACGCGGACGACTGGTTCCCGATGGCCTTCGCCTACCCGCCCAGCCCGCTGGGCGCCAAGGCCTGCGCCGACGGACTCAAGCCGTACATGCCGCTGGACTCGCCCGACCGGGGCCCGCTGCCCACCACCGCCCTGCAGCACGGCCTGGCCGACCTCTGGCAGCGCACCGCCACCCCGCTCACCACCGCGCAGCGGCAGATCCTGCGCGGCAGCATCGAGGAGATGCTGGACTCCTGGGTCTGGGAGATCGGCAACATGGCGCAGCACCGGGTCCCCGACCCGGTGGACTACATCGAGATGCGCCGCCTCACCTTCGGCAGCCAACTGACCAGCAACCTGGCCCGGTTCGGCGCCGAGGAGGCGGTGCCGGCGGAGGTCTGGCGCTCCGGCACGGTCAAGGCGCTGGTGAACTCGGCCTCCGACTACGCCTGCCTGATGAACGACGTCTTCTCCTACCAGAAGGAGGTCCAGTTCGAGGGCGAGGTGCACAACGGCGTCCTGGTGGTGCAGAACTTCTTCGGCTGCGACCGGGACCAGGCGCTGGGCATCGTCCACGACCTGATGTCCTCCCGGCTGGACCAGTTCCAGCACGTCGCGGCGAACGAACTGCCGATCCTCTACGAGGACTTCAAGCTCGACGCGGCAGGCCGCCAGGCGCTGGAGGACTACGCGCAGGGGCTGCGGAACTGGCTCTCCGGGATCCTCAACTGGCACACCCATGTCGGGCGCTACCGCGAGGAGGAGCTGGAGTACCAGCCGGACGCCTACGTCCGGCGGATGACCGCCCAGCCGCCGGCCACCGCACCTGCCGCACCGGCCCCTGCCACAGCTGCCCCTGCCGCACCTGTCGCACCCGCCGCCGCGGGACCCGCCGGATTCACCCCGCCCACCGCCGCCGGCCTCGGCACCTCCGCCGCCCGGATCGCGCGCGAGCTCGCGACGGCCCTCAGCCACTGACCGGGCCCGTGGCCGCTGCCTTCCCCGAGGCAGCGGCCATCGCGCACCCCCGTGCCCCGTAGGCTGACCGGCATGACCGTGCTGCGCTCCGCCGCCCTCTTCGTGCTGGCCGCCCTGGCCGAGATCGGAGGCTGCTGGCTGATCTGGCAGAGCGTGCGGGAGTCACGCCCCTGGTGGCTGGCGGGCCTGGGCATCGTGGCGCTCGGCGGCTACGGGTTCGTCGCCGCCTTCCAGCCGGACAGCCAGTTCGGCCGGGTGCTGGCCGCCTACGGCGGGGTCTTCGTGGCCGGATCGCTGGCCTGGGGCGTCGTGGTGGACGGCTTCCGCCCCACCCGCTACGACGTGCTCGGCGCCCTCATCTGCCTGGTCGGCGTGGGCGTGATCATGTACGGCCCGCGCCGCTGACGCCCCGCCGCCGATCGCCTCAGAGCTCCAGCAGCTGCGCCACCGCCGCCGCCAGGCTCGCCGCGGTGGTCGCCGGGTCGCCCAGCGCTGCGCCCACCATGGCGCCGTCGCGCAGCAGGATCAGCACGTCCGCCCGCCGCTCGGGCCCGCTCAGGCCGGCCTCGCGGAGCAGGCGGACGATCAGCCCGCGCAGCCAGGCACGGTGGTCGGCGATCGCCAGCGAGACCGGGTGCTGCGGATCGGGGTACTCGGCGGCGGCGTTGATGAACGGGCAGCCGCGGAAGCCCGGGCCGCACATCTCCTGGCCCAGCCGCTCCAGCAGGATTCCGAGCAGCTGGGCGGCCGTCAGTCCGCTGCCGAGCCCGGCCGCCACCTCCGCCCGGATACCCGCGTCCCAGCCCTGGATGTACTCCCGGACCAGCTCCTCCTTGCCGGGGAAGTGCCGGTAGAAGGTCGCCCGGGTCACCTCGGCCTCGGTGACGATCCGGTCCACGCCGACCGTGTGGATCCCCTCGGTGTAGAACAGCCGGGTCGCGGTGTCGAGGACCCGTTGGCGGGCGGCGGAAGGTGTACTCACACCACTGACCGTACTACTATCAGCGAGGAAGAACGAACGTTCTGTCCGCCCTTCGCGAGCGCTAAGGACCCACCATGGCCAAGTCCCCCGAGGTCGGCACCCCCGCCCCCGACTTCACCCTGCCCGGCCTGCTCCTCACCGAAGGCTCCGCCGAACGCCGCGACTACCGCCTCGCCGAGGCCCAGGGCAGCCCGCTGGTGCTGGTCTTCTACCCCGGCGACGACACCGCGGTCTGCACCAAGCAGCTCTGCTCGTACACCTCCGACCTGGACCGCTTCAAGGGCCTGGGCGCCACCGTCTGGGGCATCAGCCCGCAGGACGTGGACAGCCACGAGGCCTTCGCCCGCAAGCACCGCCTCGGCTTCCCGCTGCTCGCCGACACCGACCGCGCGGTGGCCAAGGCGTTCGGCATCGCGGTGCCGGGCCTGGGCCTGCGCCGCTCGGTCTTCATCCTGGACGCCGACGGCACGGTGCGCTGGAAGCACGTCGCGCTGGCCGGTCTGACCTTCCAGCACAGCGACACCCTCACCGCGCAGCTCGCCGCGCTGTGAGGGTGTCGCCCCGGTGCGGTGGCGGTCAGTGACCCCGGGCCACCCACTCCTCCAGGTGCGGAGCCTCCTCGCCGATCGTGGTGGTCGGCCCGTGGCCGGTGTGCACCACGGTCTGCGGGGGCAGCACCAGCAGCCGCTCCTGGATCGAGCGGATGATGGTCGGGAAGTCGGAGAACGAGCGCCCGGTCGCCCCGGGGCCGCCCTGGAAGAGCGTGTCCCCGGTGAACACCGCGTCCAGCGCGGGCACGTACACGCTCACCCCGCCGGGGGTGTGGCCGGGCGTGTGCCGGATGTGCAGGTAGAGCCCGCCCACGGTGATCCGCTGACCGTCCCGCAGCTCCTCGTCCGGGTGGTCGCCCGGGTGGGCCTGCTTCCACAGCGGCAGGTCGTCGGGGTGCAGCAGGATCGGCGCACCGGTCAGCTCCGCCAGCTCGGGCGCGGCGTTCACGTGGTCGTTGTGCGCGTGGGTGCAGATGATCGCCACCACCCGCCGGTCGCCGACCGCCGCCGCGATCGCCGGGGCGTCGTGCGCGGGGTCGATCACCACGGCGTCGCGGTCGTTGGCGATGATCCAGACGTTGTTCTCCACCTCCCAGCTGCCACCGTCCAGGTCGAAGGTGCCGGCCGTGACGAGGTGCTCGATCTCGGGCTCGGGGGGCAGCAACTGCATCAGAACACCACCACCGAGCGGAGCACGTCGCCGTCGCGCATGGTGGCGAACGCCTGCTCGACCTCGTCCAGCGTGATCGTCTCGGTGACGAACGCGTCCAGGTCGAGCCGGCCCTGCAGGTAGAGGTCGATCAGCATCGGGAAGTCCCGCGAGGGCAGGCAGTCCCCGTACCAGGACGACTTGAGCGCGCCGCCGCGCCCGAAGACGTCCAGCAGCGGCAGCTCCAGCTTCATCTCCGGCGTCGGCACGCCGACCAGCACCACGGTGCCGGCCAGGTCCCGGGCGTAGAAGGCCTGCCGGTAGGTCTCCGGTCGGCCCACCGCCTCGACCACGACGTCCGCGCCGTGACCGCCGGTCAGCGCGCGCACCGCCTCCACCACGTCGGTGCCGTCGGAGGCGTTCACCGTGTGGGTGGCCCCCAGGCCCTTGGCGCGCTCCAGCTTGCGCGGGTCCAGGTCCACCGCGATGATCTTCGCCGCGCCGGCCAGCTTGGCCCCCAGCACGGCGGCGTTGCCGACCCCGCCGCAGCCGATCACCGCGACGCTGTCGCCGCGGGTCACCCCGCCGGTGTTGATCGCCGCGCCCAGCCCGGCCATCACGCCGCAGCCCAGCAGCCCGGCCGCGGCGGGCGAGGCCGCCGGGTCGACCTTGGTGCACTGCCCGGCCGCCACCAGCGTCTTCTCCGCGAAGGCGCCGATCCCGAGCGCGGGGCTCAGCTCGGTGCCGTCCAGCAGCGTCATCTTCTGCTCGGCGTTGTGGGTGGCGAAGCAGTACTGCGGCCGGCCGCGCCGACAGGCCCGGCACTGACCGCAGACGGCACGCCAGTTGAGGATCACGAAGTCGCCCGGCGCCACCTCGGTGACCCCGGCGCCGACGCTCTCCACCACACCGGCGGCCTCGTGGCCGAGCAGGAACGGGAACTCGTCGTTGATCCCGCCCTCCCGGTAGTGCAGGTCGGTGTGGCAGACGCCGCACGCCTGGACCTTGACCACCGCCTCGCCAGGTCCAGGGTCGGGCACGACAATCGTCGCCACCTCCACCGGTTCGCCCTTGCCCCGGGCGATGACGCCCCTGACCTGCTGTGACATCCGGCCTGCCCCTTTCGTGACTGCCCCGAGAAAGCCGAACGGCCCCTCGGGAGATCATTCTCTCCCGAGGGGCCGCCCGCGACGCCCGTTCCGTCAGCCGGCGTCGCTCGGAACGCCGGTGCCTCGGCGTCCCGCACGGGCAGTTGGCTGGTGAAATCCGTGCCCGGTGGACGCGTCAGCGGTCGCCCGCGCTCCAGCCCCAGCCGCCGCCCTGGCCGTCGTCGTCCGAGTCGCTGTCCCAGCCCTCGCCGACCGTGCGCACGATGGTGTAGTGGTCGATCTGCTGGCCGGTCTCGGTCAGCGCGGTGACCTTCATCGAGGACTTCTGCCCCAGGTGCGCCGGGGTGACGTCGACCTTGATGAAGGAGTAGCCCAGGTAGCGCACCCGCGACCACTCGACGGTCTCGGCGACCTTCTGCCGGCCCTTGGCGTTGTAGAAGCTCTGGACCTCGTCGACCCGGTTCTCGTGGCCCTCGTAGGTCTGCGGCGCGCCGAAGCTGTAGAGGCTGCGGCCCGCGGCGCCGGCGGTCACGTAGACCACGCCGTCCTTCTCGGGCTCCAGGGTGGCGCCGCTCGGGACCGCCTTGGAGACCTTGTTGCCGAGGATCGCGTCGGTGCGCTCGTACACGTGGTTGTGGCCGTTGATCACCAGGTCGACCCGGTACTTCTCGAACAGCGGCACCCAGGCCTCGCGGACCCCGCCCTCGGAGGCGTGCGAGGTGGTGGTGGAGAAGGCGCAGTGGTGGAAGAAGACCACGACGAAGTCGATCGTCTCGTCGTTGCGGAAGTCCTTGAGCTGGCGCTCCAGCCACTTGGTCTGCCGGCCGGCGGTCAGGCCGAGGTTGGCCGGGATCTCGTAGGACACGTCGTTGGCGTCCAGCGAGATGACACCGACATTGCTGTACCGGAAGGCGTACACGCCGGGGGCCTTGCGCGGGTCCGGGCCGTTGTCCGGCAGGAACCAGCGGGCGTCCTCGCCGCCGTAGCCGTTGTGCGAGTACCAGGCCTCCATGTCGTGGTTGCCATAGGCGACCATCCACGGGATCTTGGCGGCCACGGCCTCGGTCTGCACCAGGAAGGCGTCCCAGGTCTTGGCGTTGAAGTCGGCCTTGTCGGCGTCCAGGCCCTGGCCGTCCGGGTCGGCGTAGCAGATGTCACCGGCGTGCAGGTGGAACTTGGGGTTCTGCGCCAGGATCACGTTGTCGTTGTTGACCGCGTGGGCGCTCACGCCCTGGTCGCCGAAGGCGGTGAAGGTGAACGGCTCGTAGACCTTGCCCCAGCGGTCGTCGCGCGAGGCGGCGGTGCGGAAGGTGCCGAGCGAGGAGATCGCCTGCTGGCCGGCAGGGTCGAAGCCCTTGTGGCCGACCGCGTAGTAGTACGTGGTGTCGGGGTCCAGGTCCTCCAGGGCCACGTGCACGTAGTACTGGTCCAGCGGGCTCTGACCGGGCACCAGCGCCGGGGTGTGCAGCGAGCGGATCTCCGCGTCGATCTTCTCGCTCAGCTCCCAGGGGGTCCGGCCGTAGCGCACGAAGGGCTTCTTGACCGGGAGCGGGACCTGCCAGGAGATCCGGAACTGGGTGTCCGGCTCGGCGCCGAACTGCAGGTGCCGGCCCACCGGGATCACCTTCGAGCCGTCCACGGCCGAGGCCGCGTCACCGACCAGCGTCGGCGTGCTCTTCGGCGCGGCGTACGCGTTGCCGGAGCCCAGCACGCCACCCACGGCGAGCGCCCCGACCGCCACCGCGCTGCCCCGCAGCACCCGGCGGCGGGAGAGCTTGCCCCGCAGGTACTCGTGCTGCTCGGCCATGCTCATCCGGGCGGCAAGCTGCTGCGGCACACCCATGTTCGGAATATCCATCTCCATGCGGGGGACTTTGCCAGCCGTTGAGGTACACCGCTCGGACGCTCGATGAACAGCTACCGACGAGTCGGTGGCCTGCGTGTCACTGACTTGTGATCAATCCGTTTGCCAAGAGGGTCCGCCAGTAGGGGGACCCTCTAAGCCGTCGCTTCGGCCGCCGCGCGGCCCGCCGTGCGGCCGGAGAAGAGGCAGCCGCCGAGGAAGGTGCCCTCCAGCGAGCGGTAGCCGTGCATCCCGCCGCCGCCGAAGCCGGCCACCTCGCCGGCCGCGTAGACGCCCTCCAGCACCGAGCCGTCGGCGCGCAGCACCCGGGCGGACAGGTCGGTTTCGAGGCCGCCGAGCGACTTGCGGGTGAGCACGTGCAGCCGCACCGCGATCAGCGGGCCGGCCTTGGGGTCGAGCAGCCGGTGCGGGGCGGCGGTGCGCACCAGCTTGTCGCCGAGGTAGCGGCGGGCGCCGTGGATCGCGCCGACCTGGAGGTCCTTGCCGAACGGGTTGGCGATCTCGCGGTCGCGCGCCTCGATCTCGCGGCGCAGCGCGGCCTCCTCGATCAGCTCCTCGCCCGCTCCGGAGGAGTCGACCAGCCGGTTCATCCCGCGCACCAGGTCGCCGAGCCGCTCGGCGACCACGAAGTCCGCCCCGTACTTCTTGAACGCCTCCACCGGCCCGGGCGCGCCGGGCAGCGCGCGGCCGAGCACCTTGCGGGGGCTACGGCCCGTCAGGTCCGGGTTCTGCTCGGAGCCGGAGAGCGCGAACTCCTTCTCGATGATCTTCTGGGTGAGCACGAACCAGGTGTGGTCGTACCCGGTGCGCCGGATGTACTCGAGCGTGCCCAGGGTGTCGAAGCCGGGGAAGAGCGGCACCGGCAGCCGGTTGCCGCGGGCGTCCAGCCAGAGCGAGGAGGGCCCGGGCAGGATCCGGATGCCGTGCCGGGCCCAGACCGGGTTCCAGTTCTCGATGCCCTCGGTGTAGTGCCACATCCGGTCGCCGTTGACCAGGTGTCCGCCGGCCGCGCCGGCCACCTGCTGCATCAGCCCGTCGACGTGCGCGGGCACGCCGCTGAGCAGGCGTGCGGGCGGGGTGCCGAGCCGGGCCGGCCAGGCCTTGCGGACCAGTTCGTGGTTGCCGCCGATGCCGCCCGAGGCGATCACCACCGCCTGCGCGCGCAGCTCGAAGGCGCCGGCCACCGCGCGGGAGCTGGCCACCCCGCGCGCCACGCCGCTGGGCACCAGCACCTCGCCGCGCACCGTGTCGGTGACGCCCGCGGTGCTCGCCAGTCCGGTCACCCGGTGCCGGAAGAGCGGGCGCACCAGCCCCTTGGCGACGGCGGCCCGCACCCGGCGGGCGAACGGCTCGACCAGGCCGGGGCCGGTGCCCCAGGTGATGTGGAAGCGCGGCACCGAGTTGCCGGGGCCGCTGGCCAGCAGCCCGCCGCGCTCCGCCCAGCCGACCACCGGGAAGAACCGCACCCCCTGCGCGTGCAGCCAGGCGCGCTTCTCGCCCGCGGCGAAGTCCAGGTAGGCCTTGGCCCACTGGCGCGGCCAGTTGTCCTCGGGCCGGTCGAAGCCGGCCGTGCCGAGCCAGTCCTGCCAGGCCAGTTCGTAGGAGTCGCGGATCCGCAGCCGGCGCTGCTCGGGCGAGTCGACCAGGAACAGGCCGCCGAAGGACCAGTGCGCCTGGCCGCCGAGGGAGGCGGCCGGCTCCTGGTCGAGCAGGATCACCGTGCGCCCCGCGTCGGCGAGTTCGGCGGTGGCGGCCAGGCCCGCCAGGCCGGCTCCGATCACGATGACGTCGGCGTCCAGTGCCATGGGGTTCTCCTTCGCGCAGCCCGTTTCCCGATCCTCGTGCCTGCGCTTCGCCCCCGTCAACGGCCACGTCGGCGGCCACTCTGACGGTCCCTCGGCCGCCGACGGACCGCTGAATGCACCGGTATGTCCGCTACTGTCGGTTTCGGCACCACGCCTAGCCGCCCCCGGGAGGACCGCATGCGACACCCCGACGCGTACCCGTACCGGATCACCCGCGAGGACCTGCGGATCCCGATGGCCGACGGCGTCGAGCTGTACGCCCGCCTCTGGCGCCCCGTCACCGAGGAGCCGGTGCCCGCGCTGCTGGAGTACCTGCCCTACCGGCTGACCGACTGGACCGCCCCGCGCGACGCCGAGCGCCACCCCTGGTACGCCGGCCACGGCTACGCGAGCGTGCGGGTGGACATCCGCGGCCACGGCAACTCGGGCGGCCTGCCCGGCGGGGAGCACGACGCCCAGGAGCTGGCCGACGGCGTCGCGGTGGTCGAGTGGCTGGCCGCACGGCCCTGGTGCACCGGTCGCGTCGGCGTGTTCGGGATCGGCTGGGGCGGCACCGGCGCACTGCAGCTGGCCGCGCTGGCCCCCGAACCGCTGCGCGCCGTGGTCGCCGTCTGCGCCACCGACGACCGCTACGACAACGACGCGCGCTACCTCGGCGGTTCGGTGCTCGGCGCGGACCTGCACGCCCGGTCGGCCGGCCTGCTCGCACTCGCCGCCCGCCCGCCGGACCCCCGCTACGTCGGCGATCAGTGGCGGCGGCTCTGGCTGGCCCGGCTGGCCGCGCTGGAACCGCACAGCCACGCCTGGCTGAGCCACCAGACCCGCGACGACTACTGGCGCCACGGCAGCGTCGGCGAACGGTACGGGGCGATCGGGGCCGCGGTGCTGGCCGTGGGCGGCTGGGCCGATCCGCACCGGGACACCGTGCTGCGCCTGGTCGAGCACCTGCGGGGGCCGGTGCGCGGGCTGATCGGCCCCTGGCCGCACCAGTACCCCGACCGCGGTCTGCCGCCGGGCCCGGCGATCGGGTTCCTCCAGGAGACGCTGCGCTGGTGGGACCAGTGGCTGAAGGACCAGGAGACCGGGATCATGGCCGAGCCCCGGCTGCGCAGCTGGATGCCCGAGCCGGCGCCGCCCGGCGCCACCGGGGACCTTGCCGGGCGCTGGATCGGCGAGGACCAGTGGCCCTCCGACGACGTGCGGGAGATCCACTACGGCCTGGCGGACACGCTGCGCACCGCGGGCACCCCCGAGGGCGAGCGCTTCGTGCCGGTCCACTCGCCGCAGCACACCGGGACCGACGCCGGGCGCTACCGCCCGGTCGGCGCCGCCGCCGACCTGCCGCCCGACCAGCGCGCGGAGGACGGCCGCTCGGTCTGCTTCGACACCTCGCCGCTGGCCGAGCGGCTGGAGATCCTCGGCCGCCCCACGCTCCAGCTGCGGCTGCGCTGCCCGGCGGCCCGCGGGCAGGTGGTGGCCCGGCTCTGCGACGTGGCCCCGGACGGCTCGGCCAGGCTGGTCACCCGCGGCGTGCTCAACCTCGCCACCCGGCAGGGGCGCGAGCAGGCGGTGCTCTGGGAGCCGGGCGCGGTGGCCGAGGTGGCCCTCGAACTCTCCGGCATCGCGCACGCCTTTGCGCCCGGGCACCGGATCCGGCTCGCGCTCTCCTCCGCGTACTGGCCGTGGGTCTGGCCGCAGCCCGGGGCCGCCGGGTTCGAGGTCGACCCGGGCCACAGCGCGCTGATGCTGCCGGTGCGCCACCTGGCCGCCGACGTGGGGCGGGCGCCGATCGCCTTCGCCGAGCCCGAGCAGGCCGCCGGGCCGGAGGTGCGGCACACCACCGCGAGCGACCCGCGGCCCGAGCGGCTGGTGGTGCAGGACGTGGCGGCGGGCGAGTGGCGCCTGGAGGTGGACCCCAGCCACCAGGGCTCGCGCTCCTACCCCGACGGCCTGATCTGCACCGAGCAGGCGCTGGAGACCTACCGGATCCGCGAGGACGACCCGCTCTCCGCCGCCGCCCGGGCCGCCTGGACGATCCGCCTGGAGCGGCCCGAGGACGGCTGGGACGTGACCGTGCAGACCCGCTCGGAGATCGGCTGCGACGCCGAGGCGTTCACGGCGCGCAGCCACCTGACCGCCTGGGAGGGCGGCGCGGTGGTCTTCGAGCGGGACTGGGAGCAGCGGATCCCGCGCACGGCGGGGTGAGCGGGATCGGTGGGATCAGCAGGGTGGGCGCGGCGGTGCGGCCTACGGCATCGGGTAGGAGCCGGGCGGCACCGTGGAGGTGCTGGCGTTGCCGCCGACCACCGGCTGCAGGGTGATCTTGACGGTGGAGTACGTGGTGCTGGTGGTGGTGAAGTCGGTGCTGTCGTCGAACTTGGTGTAGTCGCAGTTCTCGGTGAACTTCTTGCTGGCGTCGTCCCAGTCGAAGCCGCCGGCGAAGTACATGTCGTACGTGCCGTCCTCGATGCCGGTCAGCTTCGCGCTCTGGCCCTTGACCACGTAGAAGGAGTAGGCCGACTGGCCGCCCTTGACCAGGGTCAGCACGGCGTCCACCGTGCCGCCGCTGTTGTCCACGGTCAGCTCGCCGGCCCCGTCGTTCGCCCCCTGGCGCACCAACGCGCCGTTGCTCAGGGCGCGTTGCTGCTGCTGCGGGGTCTGCGGCACGTTGAAGGTGGTGGTGTAGCCGCCCTGCGCCAGGGTCTGCAGCGCGGTGGGCACGTCCTTGAGGCCCTGCGCCGCGCCGGTCTCGGCGAGCGCGGAGGAGGTGGCGCAGACCTTGTCGTCGCCGATGTCGGTCTGCACCGCGCCGAGGTTGGTGGCCAGCGTGTCCAGCGCCACCGACAGCTGGCGGTTGGCGTCGGAGACGCTGGGGGGCGGGTTGGCGCCCGACAGCGACTGCGAGGCGGTGCTCGCGGCCTGCTGGGCGGTGGCCAGGTCGCCGTTCAGGTCGTCCACGCTGCCGGCCTGGGTCAGCTTCGCGAGCGCGTCGTTGACCGGGCCGATGGCGCCGCTCAGCGTGATGCCGTACGGGACGGTGTAGGGAGTGGGGCTGCTGGGCGCCATGGTGCCGATCGAATCGGCCCCACCGTCGCCGTTCGCGCTGCTGCTCGCATGGGTCGAGCTGCAGGCGGTGACCAGGAGCAGTGCACCGGTGAGGACCGCGGCGTGGCGCAGCGGCCGACGGACGAGACTCCGCTCAGCGGTGCTGGTGGTGCGTGCTGAACCGTGCAAGGTGAAGCCCCCCAAATGGCCCTGGCGTGCGGGTGCGCCGCACAGCGTCTCAAAACCGGACTGACCGGGTCAATGCCGCTGGCCGCGGCGGTGCGCGGTGGCCCCGACCGGTGCCGGAGGGGCCCGGCCGAGGGGGCCGCCGACGGCCGCGCGTATCGTCCCATAGGATCGCCGGGTGCTCGCGCTGACCGGACTCCCCCTGCAGATCATCGCCTCGCTGCTGGCTGTGGCGGCCTTCGTCGTGACCATCTGGCTCTGGCCCAGGCTCGGCGGCAAGGGCGTCAGGGCGGTGCTCGGGCGGCTCGGCGCCTTCCTCGGCACCCAGGCGCTGGTGCTGGTCGCGATGGCGCTGGTGGCCAACTCCTACTTCGGCTTCTACACCACCTGGACCGACCTGCTCGGCACCGCCGGGGGTCCCGGCACGGTGGTGGACCACAAGCCGAGCAACGGACTCTCGGTGACCGGCGAGCAGAAGTTCTACTCCTCGCAGGGCTCGGCCGAGGACCGCTCCGGGGTGATCCAGCACGTCGAGCTGACCGGCGCCCGCTCGGGGCTGACCAACCAGGCCTACGTCTACCTGCCGCCGCAGTACTTCCAGCCGGCCTACGCCGACAAGAAGTTCCCGATGGCGCTGATCCTCTCCGGCTACCCCGGCTCGGCCGAGAAGCTGATCTCGCTGATGCAGTACCCGGCCAGCACCCTGAAGGCGATCAACGCCAAGGAGCTGCCGCCCACCGTGCTGGTGATGATGCGGCCCTCGCCGATCGCCAACCGGGACACCGAGTGCATGGACGTGCCGAACGGCCCGCAGGTGGAGACCTTCTTCACCGACGACCTGCCCAAGGCGCTGGCCACCGGCTACCGGATCGCCCCGCAGGCCGGTGCGCACGCCGCGATGGGCGACTCCACCGGCGGCTACTGCGCGCTGAAGTTCGCGCTGCGCAAGCCGGACGCCTACGGTGCGGCGATCGCGCTCTCCGCCGACTACAACGTGAGCAACGACCCGACCACCGGTGACCTGTTCGGCGGCAGCGAGCAGCTCAAGCGGGAGAACGACCTGCTCTGGCGGCTGCAGAACGCCCCCGCGGTGCCGGTCTCGCTGCTGCTGGCCACCAGCCCGAACGAGGACAACTACCGGGCCACCCAGCAGATGGTGGCCGCCTTCAAGGCGCCCACCAAGCTCTCCACCATCACGCTGAACAGCGGCGGCCACAACTTCCACACCTGGGGCCGCGAGATCCCGCCGGCGCTGGCCTGGCTCGGCCGGCAGTGGGCGCAGCTGCCCTCCTCGACCGCCACCCCGAGCACCCCGAACGCCGCCCCAGGCACCCCGCGCACTGCCCCGAGCACCCCGGCCAGCGCCTGACGGCACGGCAGCACCGGCCCGGGTCAGCCGGCCGCCGGCAGCTCCAGGAACTCCGCGAAGAACGCCAGCAGCTCCGCCAGTTGGGCCGACCGGGCCGGCCGGCCGCCGCGGGCCCCCGCACCGCGGCCCGGTCCGGCCGCCCGGCGCAGCAGCACCGGGCGCCCCGAACTGCTCGCCTGCTGCAGGGCGGCGCACATCTTGCGGGCGTGCAGCGCGTCCACCCGCTCGTCCGCCTCGAAGGCCGTCAGCAGCACGGCGGGGTAGGCCGTGCCGGGGCGCACGTGGTGGTACGGCGAGTAGCCGAGCAGCCAGTCCAGCTCCCTGGGCTCCTCGCGGGAGCCGAACTCCTCCGTCCAGTAGGGGCCGTGGCCGCTCAGCTGATAGCGGGCCATGTCCAGCAGCGCCGCCGAGAGGGCCACCGCGCCGAACAGCTCGGGCCGCTGGGTCAGCGCCGCGCCCACCAGCAGACCGCCGCCCGCGCCCCGGCCCAGCGCACCCAGCCGCCCGGGGGCGCAGCGACCGGTGTCCAGCAGGTACTGCGCGGCCGCGCTGAAGTCGTCGATGCCCTGCTGCTTCTGCTCGCGCATCCCCGCGCGGCGCCAGTCGGCGCCCTCCTCGCCGCCACCGCGCACACCGGCCACCGCGAACTGCCCGCCGCGCTCCGCCCAGGCCAGCGCCGCCGCGTGGTAGCCGGCCAACTGCGCTGCACCGAAGGCACCGTGGGCCTGGAGGATGGTGGGCAGCGGCCCGGCGGGGGCGGCGGCCGGGCGGGTCAGCAGCAGCCGCACCGGTGACCCGTCGGCGGCGGGGTAGCCGAGCTCGGTCACCAGGACCTCGGGGGCACCCGGCCCCGAGCGCCCGCCCGCGCGCCAGAGCGTGCGGCGGCCGGCAGCGGCGTCGTAGCGGTGCACGCCCTGCGGGGTACGCGGGTCGGCGTAGCCGAACCAGGCCCCCCGGCCGTCCGCGGCGCGGGTCAACCCGGCCACCACGCCCGGCCCTGGCAGCTCGACCGCTCCCAACGCCGCACCGCTGTCGAGCCGGTGACGGGTGAGCAGGGAGCGGCTGCCGCTCGACCGCAGCACGAGCAGCTCGGGCGCCGGGAGCCCGGCGCCGTCGAGCACCGCGAAGGAGTCCAGCCGGGTGTGCTCGTCCCCGGCCAGCAGGGTCCGCACCGGCGCACCGGGGGCCGCGGCGAGCAGCCGTCCGTGCGGTGCCCGGTCCCGGTCGAGCAGGTAGAGCGTGCCGTCGGCAGCCGGCCAGGGCAGGCCCGCGCCCCAGTCCTCGATCAGTTGCTCGCGCAACTGCGGTCGCTCCAGCGGGCCCTGGCGCAGGTCGGCGACCCAGAGCCGGTGGCCGGCGCCCCGGCCACCGGTGGCGGTCACCACCAGCGTCCGGCCCGGCGCACCGGTGGTGGCGTCCAGTCGAGTGCCCGCCGGCAGTCCGGCGCCGAAGACCTCCTGGTCCACCGGCCGCCCGAGCCGGTGCAGGTGGAGCAGTTCGCCGCCGTCCTCGGTGCCGCGGCTGTAGTAGAAGGCGTCGGCGTCGGCCGTCCAGGCGACGGTGCCGTACCGGCAGCCGTCGATCGGCGCGTCCACCAGCCGCCCGGTGGCCACCTCCAGGATCCGCAGCGTGTACCGCGTCGAGCCCGCGCCGGCGCCCTGGGAGCGGGCTCCCTGGTAGGCGACCAGCCGCCCGGTGGGATCCGGCGACCAGCCGCCGAGCACACCGCGCCCGCCCGGGTCGACCAGCACCCGGCGCCCGCCCGCCTCCTCGACCACCAGCACGGGCTGCCCGCCGTCCGGCGCGCGCACGGTGCAGAAGACGCGGCCCCCGGCGAAGCGCGGCACACCGGGCTGCTCGAAGGCGGTCAGCCGCTCCAGCGCACTCCGGAACGCCCCGATCCCCGGCCAGCCGCGGGCGACGCGGCGGAACAGGTCGTCCTGCGCGGCCGACCAGCGCCGGGTGTCGGGGTGCGCGGCGTCCTCCAGCAGGCGGTAGGGATCGGCGACCGCACGCTCCCCCAGCCGCTCGACCGTCTCCCCGCGCGGCGCGACGGGGTACACCAGGGGCGGCGGATCCCCGGACGGGAGCGGATCGGACGAGGAACGCACACTTCCCCCAGCAGGGTTGGTGGACGGCAGGACGACCCCGCCGCGCCGCCCTCACCCCGTGCAGAAGCCGGCTGACCGCGCGCCATCATAGGCACGCGGTCAGCACGGGCGTCAATGAGGATGCTTGACGAATCGTCAGCTCTCGTTGGCGGGCGGGTTGGTGGCGCAGTGCGTACCCGCCGCCGGCATGGTGCCGTCGATCAGGAACGCGTCCACGTCCGACTTGATGCAGCTGCTCTTGTCGTACCCGGTGTGTCCGTCGCCGTCCCGGGTGAGCAGGGTGGCGTCGGCCAGGCTGCTCGCCAGGTGCTGCGCCCAGGCGTAGGGGGTGGCGTCGTCACCGGTGGAGCCGACCACCAGGATCGGGGCGCTGCCGGTGGCCTTGAGCACCTGCGGCGGCGTGGAGCCGTGCACCGGCCAGTCGGCGCAGTCCATCGCCGCCCGCACGTCGTCGGCGTTCATGTGGTTGGTCAGGTAGGGCGCCTTGGTGTGCAACTGCTGCAGGGCCTGCTGGATCTGGTCGTCGGTGGGCGGCGTGGAGCCGTCGTCCGCGCAGTTGATCGCCTGGTTGGCGTCGGCCTGGTTGCTGTAGTGCCCCTGCTGGTCCCGGCTGTTGTAGTCGTCGGCGAACTCGATCAGCGCATCGGGGCTGTGGGCCTTCATGGCGTTGCTCAGCCCGATCCGCAGGTACCCCCAGGACTTGGCGTCCCCGTAGAGCATGTCCATGGTGCCGGTCCAGCCCAGCGCCTGGGTGAGCGTGCGGCCGCTGGTGGCCGAGGTCAACGGGTGCGCCTCCAGGCCGTCCAGGAAGTCGGCGGCCTTCTTCGCGGCGGTGGAGGCGTCGCTGCCGAGCGGGCAGTCGGACTGCTTCACGCAGTCGGCGGCGAAGTGCTCGAAGACGCTCTCGAAGCCGACCATCTGGGCGATGCTGCTGTCCAGGTTGCTGACGCTCGGGTCCATCGCGCCGTCCAGCACCAGCCGCCCCGTGCGGTCGGGGAACTGGTTGGCGTAGAAGGTGCCGAGGTAGGTGCCGTAGGAGAAGCCCAGGTAGTTGAGCTTCTGGTCGCCCACCGCCCCGCGCAGCACGTCCAGGTCGCGGGCCGCGTTGACGGTGCCGACGAACGGCAGCAGCTTGCCGGACCTGGCCTCGCAGGCGGCCCCGAGGTCCTTGACGCTGGTCGGCCCGGCGTGGTTCTGGGCGTCGAGCCGGTCGCGGGCGGAGTCGTCCAGGCAGTGCACGGCGGTGGACTTGCCGACGCCGCGCGGGTCGAAGCCGATCAGGTCGTAGCGGTTGTTCAGGTTGCCGAACGAGCTGGTGGCCGCGTTGGTGAGCAGGTCGAGCCCGGAGCCGCCGGGGCCGCCCGGGTTGAGGAAGAGCGAGCCGAGCCGCTGGTCCTGGTGGATCGCCGGCTTGCGCATCAGCGCCAGGTCGATGGTGTCCGCACCCGGGTTGGCGTAGTCCAGCGGGACGTGCGCGGTGCCGCACTGGAAGGCCGACAGGTCGACGTCCTTCTGCGCCGGGTCGGCCGGGCAGCTGCTCCAGGCGATCTGCTGCCCGTAGAACGGCTTGAGCGCCGGGTCGGCGTCACCCGTCGGCGTCGGCGTGGGGCTGGCGGAGGGCGGCGGCGGGGCGCTGGCCGAGGCGGCGGTGCTGGGAGCGGCCGGGGCGGCGGAGGACGACGTGCCCTTCGCGACCGGCGAGTTGCCGGACCCGCCGCAGCCGGCGAGCACGGTGGCTGCCAGTACGGCGGGCAGGATGCGGCGCGACAGACGCGCCCAGGTGGTGTTCACCGCAGAGAAATATCATCTTCTGATCGCACAAGCACCCCGATAGCTGCAGCTCAGCCCTCGGTCAGCCCTCGGTCATCCGTCGGATCAGCCGCCGATCGCCGACATCGGCCGTTCGGGCCGGCGGAAGTCGGCGGAGTTGATCTCGTGGCCGGGTCCCTTGCGCCCGATGGCACCCCGCCAGGCCCGCTCGATCTCCGCGTCCCCGGCCCCACCGCGCAGCAGCGCCCGCAGATCGGACTCCTCGGTCGCGAAGAGGCAGTTGCGCAGCTGGCCGTCGGCGGTCAGCCGGACCCGGTCGCAGGTGCCGCAGAACGGCCGGGTGACCGAGGCGATCACCCCGACCACGGTGTCCGTCCCGGCGATCCGCCACTCCTCGGCCGGCGGGGTGCCGCGCCCGGCGGCCAGCGGCTCGCGCGGCACCGGGACCAGCTCCCAGCGGCCACCGAGCACCTGCAGCAGCTCGTCCGCGGTGATCATCGCCGACCGGTCCCAGGCGCCCTGGGCGTCCAGCGGCATCGACTCGATGAAGCGGATCCGGTAGCCGTGCCCGGCGGCGAACTCGACCAGGTCGAGCAGCTCGTCGTCGTTGACCCCGCGCACCGGGACGGTGTTGATCTTGACCGGCGCAAGGCCCGCCTCCCGCGCGGCGGCCAGCCCCGCGAAGACGTCCGCGATCCGGTCGCGCCGGGTGATCTCCGTGTAGCGCTCGCGCCGCAGCGTGTCCAGGCTGACGTTGACCCGCCGCAGCCCGGCGGCCCGCAACTCCCCCGCCGTCCTGGCCAGTCCGATCCCGTTGGTGGTCAGCGACAGCTCGACACCGAGCCCGGTCAGGCGGGCCACCAGCCCCGGCAGCCCGCGCCGCAGCAGCGGCTCGCCGCCGGTCAGCCGCACCGAGGCGATCCCCAGCCGCTCGACCCCCACCCGCACCAGACGGACGATCTCCTCGTCCGTCAGCACCTCGGCGCGCGGCAGCCAGGCGAGGCCCTCGGCCGGCATGCAGTAGGTGCAGCGCAGGTTGCAGCGGTCGGTCAGGGAGACCCGCAGATCGGTGTGGACCCGGCCGAAGCGATCGAGCAGCGGGGCAGGTGCGGTGTGCATAACGGCCAGTAGAAGCGGGCGGGCGGCAAAGATCCAGGGGTGCATTGCCCGGCTTCCCGCCAAGGTCACCGCCCCTGCCTTGTGCGATCACACAGGACCGCGGCGGCCCGCCGACCGCCATCCTGGTGCCATGACTCCGGCCGCCGCCCCCGCCCCGCCCCCGGTTCCGACCCCGCCCGTCGCCGCCCTGGTGCTGGCCGCGGGCGGCGGGCGGCGGCTCGGCGGACGGCCCAAGGCCCTGCTGCCGTTCCGCGGCCGGCCGCTGGTCGAACACGCCGTGCGCGTGGTGCGCGAGGGCGGCTGCGACCCCGTCCTGGTGGTGCTCGGCGCCGCCCGCGCGCGGGTGCCGGTCGAGGCGGAGCTGAGCGGCTGCACCCTGGTCACCAACCCCGACTGGGCCGAGGGCATGGGCGGCTCGCTGCGCGCGGGCCTGGCCGCCGTGCCGCCGGGCTGCTCGGGCGTGCTGGTCTTCCTGGTCGACACCCCCGGCGTCACCCCCGCCGCCGTCGCCCGGCTGCTCGCCGCCCACCGGTCCGGCGCCGCCCTGGCCGCCGCCGGCTACGCGGGCCGCCGCGGCCACCCGGTGCTGATCGGCGCCGCCCACCTCGCCGAGGCCGCCGCCGGAGCCCGGGGCGACGCCGGCGCCCGCGAGCTGCTGAACCGCCGCCGGGCCGAACTCCGCCTGGTCGAGTGCGGCGACATCGCCGTCCCCGACGATCTGGACACCCCCGCCGATCTGGCCCGCTGGTCGGCCGGATAGCGCCACGACGGCCCAGAACCTGGGCCGTTGATCCTGTTCACCCTGAAAAATCCCTGATCATTAGGGGCAATCGCTGCCACCGCAGGGCTGGATCGGGAAGCATGGGCGACGGGGAGCACCGGAAGCGACCCCGCCCACTCGACCCGAACGGACGGTGTGCCTTGTCCGGACTTCCGCTGCCCGACGACTTCACCGGCCGCGACCCGCGGGAGGGCGGTGGGCCGCACGGTGGCCACGGTCCGTACCCGGGCGACGAGCCGTACGCCGCCGCCGAGTTGCCCGAGGCGGCCACCACGCCGCCCAGCGCGCGGGCGATCCGCTGCCCGGCCTGCCGCCGCGAGCACGTCTACGAGCCGCCGACGCTGCCCTGCCCGTGCGGAGCGGCGCTCAAGGTGCCGCTGCTGCGCGGCGGGGTGCCGGTGCAGGTGCGGTTCCGCTCCTGGGAGGACTCCTGGCTGAGCATGCGCTGCCCGAACTGCGGACGCTCCGACCAGTGGCCGCAGCCGGAGTTCACCTGCAACTGCGGCGCCACCGTGCGCCTGCCGGTGGACCGCGCGCCGCGCCCCGGCGCGAGCGGCCCGCAGGGCTCGCGCCCGCTCGGGGTGCGCCCGCAGGTGCCCGCGCCCGGCGCGTGGCAGGGCGACGGCGCGCTCTACGCCGACCACCCCGGCTCCCTGGGAGCGCCGGGCGGCTCGCGCCGGATACCGCACGCCGACTCGCACCCCGGGCCCGGCGCACCGGCCGTGCCGCCCTCGGTGCCGCAGGGCGGGCGCTGGCAGAACCGGCCGCCGTTCCGCCCGCAGCCCATCCGCACCGGGCAGGACGCGGTGCTGGCCGCCGCCCGCTACCTGGAGTGGCTCGGCTTCGGCGAGCTGGAACTGACCGAGGGCCAGGAGCGGGAGTCGGTCACCCTGCTCGGCGACCGCCTGGTGGCCCAGGTGGACAGCTGGCCCGAGCAGGCCGACATGCGCGCGGTGGAGTGCCTGTGGCTGCAGACCCTGCACGCCGAGGAGATGGCCGCCGCGATGTTCACCACCGCCGGCTACTCGCACCAGGCCACCGTGCGCGGCGAGCAGTTGCTGGTGGCGCTCTTCCTGCTGGACGACGGCGGTGTCCCGCAGCCGGTGAACGGCGCGGCCGAGGCGCTGCTGGAGACGGGCTGGACCTCCTGACCCACCCTTCCCGCCTGCCCCGTGGGGCCCGGACGGGCGCACGGGGACACCGAAATACGTCACGCTCGTGATCTGGTGCACAAGCTCCCTCGCGTGTTGAATTGCGGTGCTCCAGGGCCCTGGCCGTCTGGGGGCACCGCATGGCCGTGGGGCACCGCACACAAGGAGGTGGCGTTGTCGGAGCACGGAACGGCCCCGCTGAGCGGGGGGACACGTGGCCGGCCGGCGGATGCCGACCACAGTGGCGGGCCACCACGTCTGGCCGGTCCACCGGGGGTGCCGCCGCACGGCGGCGGGCTCCATCCGGGCAAGGACGGCCACCTCGACGAGATCACCAGCGGCACCGTGTGGCGGCTGCGATCGCGCGCCTGCTGGCAGGAGGCGGCCGAGCTGCTCGGCCAGGGCGCCGAGCGGGACCCGCGGACCGCCCTGGTCCGTGCCGAACTGCTGATCGAGCAGTGCCTGTTCACCGCCGACCACTGGGAGGAGGCGGAGTCCGCGTTACGGCTGGCCGAGGCCGGGGTGACCAGCACCGAGCAGCGCGCGGCGGCCGCCTGCGCGCGCGGCTTCCTGGCCTACCTGGGCAGCGTGCTCGGTCCGCGCGACCGGCTGGACGAGGCCCAGGCCGCGCTCGGCCGAACCTCGGCGCTGCTGCCCGCGGGCGCACCGGGCCGCCCGCTGCTGGACTTCCGGCGCGGGCTGGTCGCCGAGAACCTGCTGCGCGACCACACGGCCGCCTGGATCGCCTACCGCCGGGCCCACGACGGGGCGTTGGCCGGCGGGGACTCCCTGCTGGCCTCCTCCACCTGGCGCCACCTGGCCGCGCTCGCGCTGGCCGGCGGCGACCGGGTCAGGGCCCGGGAGGGGTTCACCGCCTCACTGCGGCTGCGCGAGGAGCTGGGCTTCATGGTGGGGGTGGCGCCGGCACTCGCGGCGCTGGCCGAGGTCGCCGAGCCGGCCGAGGCGCAGCGGCTGCGGGCGGAGGCCGGGCGCCTGGTGCAGTCGCTGGGGGGCGTGCCGGTCTGGCTGGTGGGCCGGCTCGGCGAGGACGCCGCGGCCCTGACGCCCGGCGGCCCACCGGGTGCACCGCGCGGCGCACCACCGAGCGCGCGCCCGGGTGTGCCGGGCGGGCGCGCGGGCGGCGGCACTCCGGCGCCACCGGGCACGCCCGGCAGCACCGCGTGGGCCGGGCGCCCGACCGACCCCCCGGACGGACGCGGCGAGCGGGACAGCCGACGGCCTGTCAGCTAAGGTGAGCCTAACCTGATGGGTGAGGTGCGCGCGGAGACCGTCCGCGCGCACCTCACGCGTCCGGGCCCAGCTCACCCGGGGCCGCGCGCGGTCACCCGGCCGATCCGATGGGGCACGCCTTGACCGAGTGCACCGACCTCAGCCCCGGGCGACACCCGACACCCCCCTTCGCCGGCGCCTACACCGCCTTCGCCCAGGTCTTCCCCGACCTGCGGATCCACCACCGCACCGAGGTCCCGGCCCACGACGGCTGGGTGACCACCCGTCAGCTGCTCGCCGATCCGGCGCTGCGCGCCCGCCTGGTCGCCGCCGAGGCCCGGCACGGCCGGGCCCGGTTCGGCACGGCGCCGCGCGCCGATGTCGCGGCCGGCTTCTGGCTGCACCGCTATGCCTGGCCGCTCTGCCTGGTCTTCACGCTGCCCTGGCTGCTGGAGCAGCGGGTGCCGCTGCTGCCGGTCGAGCAGCTGGCCAGCCGCCGACCGGCCGGCGGCTGGGGTCCGGCCGAGCTCGCGCTGCTGCCGGGCACCGGGCCGCTCGCCTTCGCCTGCCTGCCCGGCGACCCGGCGGCCGGTCTGCCCGGCGCCCGGGTGGTGGCCGACCCGGCGGCCCTGCGCGCCACCCTGCGCACCACCGTCGCCGCCCAGTTGGACCCCCTGCTGACCGCCTTCCGCCCGCTGCTGCGGCGCGGGCCGCGCACCCTGTGGGGGCTGGTGACCGACGAGCTGGTGGAGGGGCTCTGGTACGCGGCCGGACTGCTCGGCGAGGAGGCGCGGGCGGTGACCGCCCTGACGGCGCTGCTGCCGGAGCCGCCCGCCGAAGCCACTGGGGCCACCGATGCCGGCGGGGCCGACCGCATCGACACCGCGCCGTTCACCGGCGCCGCCGCGTTCCGCCTCGCGGCCCCGCGGCAGCCGGGGGTCGCCGCGGCCCCGACCCGCACCAGGGTCAGCTGCTGCCTCTACTACACCGTGCGCCCCGCGGACCTCTGCCCCGGCTGCCCGCGCACCTGCGGCTGAGCCGTCGCCGGGCCCCTGCAGGACCCGTGTTCCGCGCGTCGGTCATACCATCATCATGACGAAACGTCAGTTCACGCTCTCTCCAGTGTATTTGAGCGCAAAACGCCCGTACGGCCGCCGGGCATCGGCCATGATGGGCGTCCTCTCGGGTGGCGCCGCGCCACCCGACCGCCGAGAGAGCGAGGCTGGCTCAGACCATGAAAATGCCGGACATACCACTGGGCTGGGCCGTCGCCGCCGTCGCCGTCCTGCTGCCGGGGGCGCTCCTGGTGGCGATCATGCGCAGCCGGGGGGCCACCGCCGCGCGCGGCGCGGACTCCTGGGAGCGCACCGAGGAGCGGCGGCGGCGCAAGGAGTCGCTCTACGGCGGCGCCTCCTACACCCTGCTCTTCTGCTGCGCGGCCGTGGCCGCCGCGCTCTCCTTCCACGGCCTGGTCGGCTTCGGCACCCAGAACCTGGGCCTGTCGGGCGGCTGGGAGTTCCTGGTCCCGTTCGGCCTGGACGGCGCCGCGATGTTCTGCTCGGTGCTCGCGGTGCGCGAGGCCAGCCACGGTGACGCGGCGCTCGGCTCGCGCCTGCTGGTCTGGCTCTTCGCCGGCGCCTCGGCCTGGTTCAACTGGGTGCACGCTCCGCGCGGCTTCGGGCACGCCGGCGCACCGCAGTTCTTCGCCGGGATGTCCCTGTCGGCCGCGGTGCTCTTCGACCGGGCGCTGAAACAGACCAGGCGGGCCGCCCTGCGCGAGCAGGGGCTGGTGCCCAGACCGCTGCCGCAGATCCGGATCGTGCGCTGGCTGCGGGCCCCGCTGGAGACCTACGCGGCCTGGTCGCTGATGCTGCTCGAAGGGGTGCGCAGCCTGGACGAGGCGGTGGAGGAGGTGCGCGACACCAAGCGCGAGGCCGTGGTCAACCGGGAGCGCCAGCGGCTGGCCAGCCGGCGTGAGCGGGCCGAGATCCGGGCGATCAACCGCTCGCACGGGGGCTGGGGCCGGGCCAGGGGTGCCGCCACGGCGCCCCAGCTGGAGCCCGGCGGTGCGGAGCCCGCGATAGCGGCGGGTGCCGCGGAGCCGCCCGCCGTGGCCGCCGCGCCCGTGCCCGGCCTGCTGACCGGCCCCGGTCGGCGGACCATCGACCTGACCGCCGACGACGAGACCATGACGCTGCCCCGGCTCGACTCGCTGGAGCAGAAGCTCAAGGACCTGGAGCGGCAGTTCGGCTGAGCATCAGCAGGCGGTGGCGGCCCGACCCCGCGGCCCTTCCCAGGGAAGGCCCGCGGTCAGGCCGCCTCGCCCGCCGACAGCTCGAACCACATCCGCTTGCCCGAGCCGCGCGGCTCCACGCCCCAGGCGTCGGCCAGCGCCTCGACCAGCATCAGTCCGCGCCCCGAGGAGGCCTGCTCGCCGGGGGTGCGGCGCTTGGGCCACAGGTCCGACTCGTCCTCCACCTCGATCCGCAGCCGCGGCTCGCGGCGGTCCTCGCGGTAGAGGCGCGCGGTGAACATCGCGTCCCGGTCGGTGTGCCGGATCGCGTTGGTGACCAGCTCGGAGGCGAGCAGCTCGGCGGTGTCGATCAGCTCCGGCACGCCCCAGCGGCGCAGCGCGTCGCGCAGCTCACCCCGCAGCTCGGCCACTCTGGCCAGATCCGCCTGGCCGATCCGGCGGCGCAGCTGCTGGGCGGCCAGCCCGCCCTCGGGACCGTCCCAGCGCAGCAGGAGCAGCGCTATGTCGTCCTCCCGCTCGGCGGAGTCCGCGGCCCGGGCGGCGATCCGGTCGGCGAGCTCCTCGATCGGGTCCACGCCGCCCTGCTCCAGCGGGGGCAGGTCGCCGGCCACCGCCTCGCACAGCCGGGCCATGCCGGTGTCCAGGTCCATCTCGCGCGACTCGACCAGGCCGTCGGTGCAGAGCACCACCGTCTCGCCGGGGTCCAGGCTGAACCGGGTGACCTGGTACTCCTGCGCGGCGCCGATCCCCAGCGGCAGGCCGCCGACCACGCTCTGCACGGTGCTGCTGCCGTCGGCCCGGCGGACCACCGGGTCCAGGTGGCCGGCCCGCACCGCGTAGACCACGCCGTAGTCGACGTTGACCTCGGCGTAGGTGCAGGTGGCGAAGTGGTCGGTGTCCAGATCGGCCAGGAAGCGGGAGGCGCGGGCCATCACGGCGGCCGGCGGGTGGCCCTCGGCGGCGTAGGCGCGCAGCGCGATCCGCAGCTGCCCCATGATGCCGGCCGCGTGCACGTCGTGGCCCTGCACGTCGCCGATCACCAGGCCGACGTGCCCGCCCGGCAGCGGCACCACGTCGTACCAGTCACCGCCGATCTGCAGGCCGGAGCCGGCCGGCAGGTAGCGCACGGCGGTGGTCACCCCGGGCACGGCCGGCACGGTGCGCGGCAGCATCACCCGCTGCAGACCGGCGGCCAGCTCGTGCTCGGCGTCGTGCAGCCGGGCCCGGGCCAGTGACTGGGCGACCAGGCCGCCCAGGGTGGAGAGCAGGGTGCGCTCGTCGGCGTCGAGCTCGCGGGCGTCGTCGAAGCTGACCACGCACAGGCCGATCGCCCGGCCGCTGGCCACCAGCGGCAGGAAGGCCCAGGCGCTGCGCCCGGTGTCCTTGGCGCGCGGCCAGGCCTCGGGAAAGCGCTCCCGGTACTCCTCGCGGCTGGCCAGGAAGACCGGCAGCCGGCGGCGGATCGCCTCGGCGGCGGGCTGGAACGGCTCCAGCGGCATCCGGTCGTAGAGGGCCACCGACTCCTGGCGGTAGCCGCTGGCGCCCAGGATCCGCAGCCGTCCGGCCTCCAGCGCGGCCAGCACCAGGCCGTCCGGCGGCAGCCCCGGCAGCGGCAGCTCGGTGAAGACCCGGGCCACGTCCCGCACGGTGACCGCCTCGGACAGCGCCCGGGCCGCCTCCTTGATGAACCGCGAGCGGTCCTCGCGCAGCGCGGCCCGGCGCCCCGCGTCGGCGCGCTTGCGCAGCTCGGCGGTGGCGTCCCAGACGAAGCCGACCATCCGCGAGGGGCGCCCGAAGGCGTCCGCGAGCACCCGCCCGCGGAACCGCACCGCGTGCAGCTCGCCGCCGGGGAAGACGGTGCGGTAGTAGGCGCCGCACTGGCCCAGCTCGGCCACCGCGCGCTCGACCCGGCGGCGCACCACCGGCGCGTCCTCGGGGTGCAGCAGCGCGAGGAAGGCCTCGGAGCTGAGGTCGAAGGTGGTGCCGTTGACGCCGATGATCGCGCAGGCGCGGTGGTCGGCCTCGATCACGTCGCGACGGATGTCCCAGTCGAAGGAGCCGATGCCGTTGGCGGCCATCGCGGGCTCCAGCCAGTCCGGCATGGCGTCCCCGGTCCGGTTGGGCAGGCTCTGCACGGCCGGGGCGGCGGTGGCCGCGGCCAGCCGCCCCGCCGCGACGCTGGTGGCGCGTACTCCGGCGCGCCGACCGCCCTGGGCCTGCGGGCCGAGCGGAAGACGCGCGGTCCCCTGTGGCTCGGGCTCAGTCGCCATGGTTCTCCTGCCCCTGCCGGGTCCGTCGGTTGGGTGGGTGTGCTCCGCGGACCGCCCCGCTGCGAGGGCCCCGGTCCGGACACACATTCTCACTATCCTGTCGAATGTTCGACCACGCGGCAATAACACTCCGGACCGCGGCCCGGATCGGGCCGTGCCCGTCAGGCGCCGGCGGCCCGTCGCCCGGGCTGCGGACGCGGGGGCGCCAGCTCGAACCAGGTGATCTTGCCGTCGGCGTGTCGGCGCACGCCCCAGCCGTCCGCCAGCACCTCGACGAGCAGCAGCCCGCGCCCGCTGGTGGCCGTCTCGGGGGCCCGGCGCGGCCTGGGCAGCTGGGGCAGCCGGGCGCCGCCGTCCCGGACCTCGACCCGCAGCCGCCCGTCGAGGCCGAGCCGGGCCTCCAGCGCCGCGCCGCCGCCGGTGTGCTGGAGCGCGTTGGCCAGCAGCTCCGAGGCCAGCAGCTCGGCGGTGTCGGCCAGTTCGGGTACGCCCCAGCGGCGGAGCGCGGCGCGCAGGGCGGCGCGCAGCGGGGCGATGGCCCCGAGGTCGGCGGGGGCGAGCACGGCGTGCAGGCCGTACTCGGGCGCGCGGTCGGGCCCGCCCGCGCACTCGGGCTCGGCTGCGGGCTCGTGGTCGGACGGGCGGTCGGACGGGCGGTCGTCGTCGGGCAGCTCGGCACCGACGCCGAACCTTTGCTGACTCTCCATCAGTTCTGTCCCCCCAGCAGTGCTCAGCTCCATCGTGAGTCCCGCGCACCCGCGGTCGCAACGGTGCACGAAACGTCGACTGGAGTACACGGGGGGCTCACGGCGCGCGAGTTGCTGACACTCTGTCAACATCCGCCGTCCGGCGGCGCTGGCGCCGGGCCCCCGACCAGGACCTCTCCCGCGGATCCGCCCCCGGAGCACGGCCCCGACCGGCGCCGCCCGCCACGCAGGCGTGCCGGCGGCACCGCGCGGTCACCCCGACGCGCAGCACAACGCGCAGAACCCCGCAAGCCAGGCGAGGCTGGACAGTGCGACCCGATCGGGGTTCAATGGCCAGCACTAGTTTGAACGCCGTTCTAACTCCGCCTACCGCGAGCGAGGCACCGTGCGACTCACCCCCACCGAACGGGACCGGCTGCTGATCTTCACAGCCGCCGAACTGGCCCGCGCCCGGCGTGCCCGGGGCTGCCTGCTGAACGTGCCCGAGGCCACCGCGCTGATCGCCGACACCGTCTGCGAGGCCGCCCGCGACGGCAGGCGGCTGGCCGAGGCGATCGAGGCGGGCCGCACCGTGCTGAGCGCGGCGGACGTGCTGCCCGGGGTGCCCGACGTGGTCACGGTGATCCAGGTGGAGGCCGTCTTCGACGACGGCACCCGGCTCGCCGTGGTCAACGACCCCTTCCAGGGCGCGGGTTCGCTCGGCGAGGACGGCCCGGGCGCGGCCCTGCCCGGCTCCGGCGAGGGGTACGACCCGGTCGAGGAGACGGTGGTCGTCACCGTCCACAACACCTCCACGGTGCCGATCTCGGTCACCTCGCACTACCACTTCTTCGAGGTCAACCCGCGTCTGGCCTTCGACCGCGCCGCCGCCTACGGCACCCGGCTCGCCGTCCCGGCCGGCTCCTCGGTCCGCTTCGACCCGGGAGCCGTGGTCGAGGTCGGCCTGGCGCCGATCGCCGGCGAGCGGGTCGCGATCGGCTTCGCCGGCCTGGTGGACGGCCCGCTGGACGCCCCCGGCGCCCGCGAGGCCGCACTCGCCAAGGCCCGCGCCACCGGCTACCTGATCAACGCCGACGACCAGGAGGTCGAGTCGTGACGTCCATCTCCCCGCACGACTACATCTCCGTGCACGGGCCGCGGGCCGGCGACCGGATCCGGCTCGGCGACTCCGGGCTGATCGTGCGGGTCGAGTCCGACTCCCAGGCGCCGGGCGAGGAGTTCCTGGCCGGCTTCGGCAAGACCGCCCGCGACGGCCTGCACCTGAAGGCCGCCGCCGTCCGCGACACCTGCGACGTGGTGATCAGCAACGTGCTGGTGATCGACGCGATCCAGGGCATCGTCAAGACCTCGATCGGCCTGATCGGCGGCCGGATCGCGGCCATCGGCCGGGCCGGCAACCCCGACACCATGGACGGCGTCGAGGTGGTGGTCGGCACCGGCACCACGATCGTCTCCGGCGAGGGCCTGATCGCCACCGCCGGCGCCATCGACACGCACGTCCACCTGCTGTCGCCGCGGATCATGGAGGCCTCGCTGGCCTCCGGCGTGACCACCATCATCGGCCAGGAGTTCGGCCCGGTCTGGGGCGTGGGCGTCAACTCCCCCTGGGCACTGCGGCACGCCTTCAACGCCTTCGACGCCTGGCCGGTCAACATCGGCTTCCTGGGCCGGGGTTCGTCCTCCGACGAGGGCCCGCTGGTGGAGGCGCTGGCCGAGGGCGGCGCGAGCGGCTTCAAGGTGCACGAGGACATGGGCGCGCACACCCGCGCACTGGACACCGCACTGCGGGTCGCCGAGCAGTACGACGTCCAAGTGGCCCTGCACACCGATGGGTTGAACGAATGCCTGTCGGTGGAGGACACCCTTGCGGTGCTGGAGGGCCGCACCATCCACGCCTTCCACATCGAGGGCTGCGGCGGCGGGCACGTGCCCAACGTGCTGAAGATGGCCGGCGTCGCCAACGTGATCGGCTCCTCCACCAACCCCACGCTGCCGTTCGGCCGCGACGCGCTCGCCGAGGCCTCCGGCATGATCGTCTCGGCCCACGACCTCAAGCTCGACCTGCCCGGCGACGCGGCGATGGCCCGTGACCGGATCCGGGCCGGCACCATGGGCGCCGAGGGCGTGCTGCACGACCTGGGCATGATCGGCATCACCTCCTCCGACGCCCAGGGCATGGGCCGGGCCGGCGAGACCGTGCGGCGCACCTTCGCGATGGCCGGCAAGATGAAGGCCGAACGCGGGCCGCTGGACGGCCCCGACGGCGGCTACGGCACCCACGACGGCGGCGACGACAACGAGCGGGTGCTGCGCTACATCGCCAAGCTCACCATCAACCCCGCCATCGCGCACGGCCTTTCCCACGAGGTCGGCTCGATCGAGATCGGCAAGCTCGCCGACATCGTGCTCTGGCGGCCCGACCACTTCGGCGCCAAGCCGCAGCTGGTCCTCAAGTCCGGCTTCCCCGCCTACGGCGTGGTGGGCGACCCGAACGCCTCCACCGACCGCTGCGAACCCCTGGTACTGGGACCGCAGTTCGGCGCACACGGCGCCACCGCCGCCGACCTCTCGGTGGCCTTCGTCGCCCAGGCCGCCGCCGACGGCGCCTACCTGGACCGGGCCGCCGACCAACTCCCCACCCGGCGACGGCGGGTGGGCGTGCGCGGCACCCGTGGCATCGGCCCGCGCGACCTGGTGCGCAACGCCCGCACCGGCCAGGTCGGCGTGGACGCCGGCACCGGGCTCGTCTCGCTGGACGGCGAACCGCTGCGCTCCGAGCCCTCCGAGAGCGTCTCGCTCAGCCGCCTCTACTTCCTCTGACCCTCCCCCACCCCCGAGGACCCCTCACCATGACCACCCCCGCTTCGCTCGGCTACTCGATGCCCGCCGAATGGCACCCGCACGAGCGCACCTGGATGGCCTTCCCCACCGCCAACCAGACCTTCGACACCCCCGAGGGTCTGCACGCCGCCCGGCTCGCCTGGGCCCGGGTGGCCGACACCATCGTCCGCTACGAGCCGGTGACCCTGGTCGTCAACCTCGGCGAGACCACCACCGCCCGCGAGTACGTCGCCGAGCAGGTCGAGATCGTCGAACGCCCGCTGGACGACGCCTGGATGCGCGACATCGGCCCCAGCTTCCTGACCGACGCCCAGGGCGCGCTGGCCACCGCCGACTGGATCTTCAACGGCTGGGGCGCCCAGTCCTGGGCCAGCTGGGAGCACGACCAGCACATCGCCGAGCACATCAGCGAACTGACGGATGCCCAGCGCTTCGCCTCCCGCCTGATCAACGAGGGCGGCGGCATCCACGTGGACGGCGAGGGCACCGTGCTCGTCACCGAGACCGTCCAGCTCGGCGAGGGCCGCAACGCCCACTGGACGAAGGAGGAGGTGGAGGCCGAGCTGCACGCCCACCTCGGCACCACCAAGGCGATCTGGCTGCCGCGCGGACTGACCCGCGACTACGACGAGTTCGGCACCCGCGGCCACATCGACATCGTCGCCGCCTTCGTGCGCCCCGGCGTCGTGGTCGCCCACGTCCAGCCCGACCCGGCCCACCCGGACCACGCCGTCTGCCAGGAGCTCGTCGCCATCCTGCGCGCCGCCACCGACGCCCGCGGCCGCCGCCTGGAGGTCGTCGAGCTGCCCGCCCCCACCGTCCTGCACGACGAGGACGGCGAGCCGGTCGACTACTCCTACATCAACCACTACGTGGCCAACGGCGCCGTCATCCTGTGCGCCTTCGACGACCCCCGCGACCAGGAGGCGGCCGACCTCCTCGGCGAGGCCTTCCCCGGCCGCACCATCGAACTCGTCGACGCCCGCGAGATCTTCGCCAACGGCGGCGGCATCCACTGCATCACCCAGCAGCAGCCCCGGGTCTGACGCCGGCTCAGCCCGCAGCCCCCGGCGGGGCCTGAGGCGGCCGGGGCGGGCGGCTGCCCTTGCGGGGGCCGGGCGTGCCACGGCGCCCGCCGGGGTGGGAGGGGCCGGCGGCGCCCGGCGGCGGGACATGGCCGCCCGGGGCGGGTCGGGGGGCGCCGGCCAGAATCCAGGCGTAGAGCGGGTCGCCCGGGCACTGGGTCGGATAGCCGTCCCGGTGCCCCTTGACCTCCGACCCGGCGCCGCCCTCCCGCCGCAACCACTCGATGGCGTCGCACACTCCGGCCAGCAGCGCATCGTTCGGCTCGGTGAGCCCGGAGTCGCCGAGCATGGCGCAGACCGCGTAGTGCGCGAGGTTGAGCGGCTGGTTGCCGTTGGCACCCGTCTCGTGGTGCGGGCCGCGTCCCTCGAAGACGTAGGAGTGCGGGCAGATCACGGCGTTGTAGGCGATGTCGATCCAACCCTCGGTGGGGTTGGCCAGGTGCGCCGCCTGGATGGCGCGTACCCGCCCCGCGCACCACTCGTGATGGTCCACCAGATCGGCCGGGACCGGCTCACCTTCGTAGTGGACCTTCACACCCTGGGTAGTCGCCACGTACGTCCAGTCGGCCTTGGGCGGTTGCGCACCCCACTCGGCGCGGGTGACCAGCTGCATGCGACCAGGCTAGCGACGTCCCGCAGGGCCTGTCACCCGACCTGCTGTCACCTAACCTGAGAAGCACCCCGCCCCCGGCCCCAAGGAGTCCGCAGCATGGCAGAGCCCCGGTCCCGGCGGCCCGCGCGGCCTCGGGAGGAGGTGCTGGCGGTGGCGATGGCGGCGATCGCGGAGCACGGGCTGGCGAAGCTGACCATGGCGGGCCTCGGCAAGCAGCTGGGGATGAGCGCCGGGCACCTGCTCTACTACTTCGGCAGCAAGGACCAGCTGCTGCTGGAGACGCTGCGCTGGAGCGAGGACCAGCTCGGCGAGCGGCGGCGGGCGGCGCTGGGGCAGCCGGGGTTGAGCGCCTGGCAGCGCTTCACGGCGTACGCGGAGCTGTATCTGGCCGACGGGCCCGGGGATCCGCGCTGGATCCTGTGGGTCGAGGTGTGGGGGCGCTCACCGGCCAGCGAGGAGATCCGGCAGGGGCAGCTGGCGATCGAGGCACCGTGGCAGGCGGACCTGGCGGCACTGATCGAGGACGGGGTGGCGCGGCGGGAGTTCCGGCCGGGCTCGGCCGAGGAGCGGGCGGCGCAGTTGCGGGCCGTGCTGGACGGGTTCTCGGTGCCGCTGGCGATCGGGCTGCCGGGAGTGGCGCGGGAGAGTTCGGCGGCGCAGGTGTCCGCGGTGGCGGCGGCGCTGCTGAAGCCGCTCGCCGCCACCGCGGAGTGCTGATCCGTCAGTCCGACCAGAGCGCGGCGGCCGTGCGGTCGTCCGCGTAGCCCTTGGCACGGACCTGGACCTGGCGCAGGAAGTCGACCGTGCCGGGCGGGTGCGGGTGGGACCAGTGGGTGGCCAGGAAGTGGGCGACGGCCGGCTCCTCGGCGATCGGCTCGGCCAGCCCCGGCGAGCAGAGCAGCAGGATGTCGCCGGGCGTCACCGGGACCAGCCGGAACCGGAACGGGCGCGGCTCGGGCACGGCGGCCGGGCCGTCCGGGTGGTGCAGCAGACGGGCGCCGTAGGCGTCGATCCAGTGCCCGGCCCGGAGCAGGTAGAGGCCGCCGGGGCCCAGGCCGAAGGCGGCCCGGTGGGTGGCCGCCGGGTCGAGGGAGATCAGCAGGCAGTGCAGCGCCCCGGCGTCCGGCGCCACCGCGCGCAGGCCCGCGGCGGCGCGCGCGGTCAGCCGCTGGAGCCCGTAGCGCAGCCGGTCGCGGGCGCCCTCGCGCAGGTCGGCGGCGAGTTCGGCGCACGAGCGGCCGATCGCCTCGGCCAGGTGGGCGCAGGCCTGCTGGATGGTGTCGGGCAGCGGTTGGGCCGGGTCGGCCGCGGCCCCGGCCGCGGAATCGACGCGCGGATCGACCCGGGGGCGGGCCCGGCTGCCGAGGACGGCGAGCACCAGGCCGTCCGGCGCCTCACCGAAGCGGGTCACCAGGAGCGCGTCCCCGCGCGGCTCGCCGCGGTAGCGGGCGGAGTCGCCGCGCACGGAGGCGGCGCGCAGGGTGAAGCCCGGGTACTGGGCGCCGTCGAGGACCGTGTCGGGGACGACGGCTGACGCGCGTTCGGGGAGCGCGGCGGGCAGCACGGTGGGCTCGGGCCCGTAGGTCGGCGGCCGGGAACCGACGTGCGGCGCGGGGGCGGGCGGGACTGCGGGGGCGGGCGGGGGCACCGGGGCAGGCGGGGCGGCGGGGGCGGGCGGGGCGGCGGGGGGACGAGCGGGCTTGGTGAGGTCCAGCTTGGCGGGAGCGGGCGCGGGCGCGGGGACGGGCACGGGTGCGGGCGCGGCCTCGGAAGCGGGCTGCGACTCAGGTCCGGGCTCGGGCTCCGCCGCCGCCAGCTCAGGCTCCGGCTCCAGGTCCGGCTCCGCCGCCGGCTCGCCCTCCCCCGAGCGCTGCGTCCCGATCAGGCCCACCGCCGAGGCGATCGAGTCGAACCAGTCGTCCACGCTGCCGTCCCCGCCCGCCGCCTGCGGGGTGTCGGGCAGGCGGCCGGCCGGACCCTCGTAGACGTGGGCCCACCAACCGTCCCGCGCGTCCCCGTCCTCCGGGCGGCGCTGTGCTGGGGCGCCCTGGTTGGTCATCTTCCGGCTCCTCGTCGCTTGGCAGGCGTGCGTGCGGGTCAGCTGCGGGGGTGGGCCACCAGGTCATTCTGCCCACGGGCTCGGCCGCTGTCCGGGCTTTGTCCGGGCTTTCCCCGCGAAGGCGACGATCCGGCCTCCGCCGCGGAAACACCCGATCCGGCACGGTTTCAGCCAAAAGAAGCGACCTATAAGGGGGACCCCACCACCCATCTGGCTGATTAATATGTGCGCATGACCGCGCCAGGACCTGTCCGACCGAAGCCGGGGAGTGCCGCTTTCGCCGGCCGCCCGGGCGGCGTGTCGTGGATCCTGCCGCTGGTCGGCCTCCTGGTGGCGCTGCTGGTCGCGCTGCCCTGCGCGGGCTCGGCCCACGCAGCGACGCCCGTCCCGACGCCCGCGCCCGTCCACACGGCGACGGCGGCACCGTCGAGCGCGGCACCGTCCGCTGACGAAGCCGGCCGGTCCCACCTCGGCAAGGACCGCCCCGGCAAGGACCGGGTCGCACCGGGGTACCCCTTCCAGCCGACCCTGTGCATGGTCAGCGACCCCGATCGCAGGCCCGGCGACGGCTGCTCCAGCCACCCGTTCAGTGGCCAGGAAGCCCAGCTGCCGAACGCCCCGCCGCACCCCGGCAAGGCCGACCCGCCACTGCTGGTGACGGTCGCACCGGCCCCGGCGCTCCGCCCCGCGGACACCGAACCAGGGCCGAGGACCGCCCCTGATCTCCACCTGCTTCAGGTCAACCGGACCTAGAGCGGAACCCCCGCCGGTCCGGCCCCGGGCACACCGTGACGTCCCGTTCGACGGTGTCCGCCCCTCGCCCGGCCTGCGGTCTCCACCCCTTCCTGTTACACCTCATTCCGCCGTGCGCACACCCCGCCGGCGGGGACAAGGATGATCTCCGTGGGTTCCGCCTCCAAGCAGACCAACAACGGCCCGGGCGGCAAGAACGCCGGCGCCGCCAAGTCGGACGAGCCGCTGGTGACCAACCGCTCGGCGAAGGCCAAGGGCGGCAAGCAGGCCGACCGCCGCGAGCGCATCGCCCAGCTGCGGGCGGAGGAGCAGCGCCGCGAGAAGCGGATGAAGGTCATCGCCTTCTCGGTGGCCGGCGTGCTGATCGCGGCCACCGTCGGCGTCGGCGGCTACATCGTCGTCGACGCCAACAAGAAGCACGACAAGGAGGTCGCGGCCGCGAAGGCGCCGATCCCGGGCGTGCAGACGTGGACCGGCCTGACCCGCAACCACGTGCAGGGCACGGTCAACTACCCGCAGACCCCGCCGGTCGGCGGCGACCACAACCCGGTCTGGCTGACCTGCATGGGCAACGTCTACGACAAGCCGGTGCAGAACGAGAACGCGGTGCACTCGCTGGAGCACGGCGCGGTCTGGGTCACCTACAACGACAAGGCCACCGCGGACGACATCAAGACGCTGTCGGACAAGGTCAAGGTCACCCCGTACTCGATGATGAGCCCGTACCCGACCGAGAAGGGCACCATCACCCTCAGCGCCTGGGGCACCCAGCTCGTGCTGGACAGCGCCAAGGACCCGCGGGTGAACGAGTTCTTCACCAAGTACGTCCAGGGCCCGCAGACCCAGGAGCCCGGCGCGTCGTGCAGCGACGGGGCGATGTAGTGGCCGCCGCGCAGGGTGGCGCCGAGCCGCCTGCCGCCGACGAGCTGCCCGGCTTCGACGAGACGGACGGGCTGGACGACACCGGCGCCCTCGAGTCCGCCGCCGCGCCCGAGCGGCGGCGCACGCTCTGGTGGCCGGCCGCGCTGGCGGCGGTCGTGGCGCTCTGCCTGGGCGTCCCGGCGCTGGTGGCCAGCGCCTCCTCGGCCTCCGGCTCGTCGGTGTCCGCGCCGTCCACCAGCTCGCCCGAGGCCGGGTTCGCGCGGGACATGGCGACGCACCATCAGCAGGCGATCGACATGTCGTTCATCGTCCGGGACCGGACCGACAACGCCGAGGTGCGCGGGCTGGCCTTCGACATCATCAACACCCAGGCGAACCAGCGGGGCATGCTGATGGGCTACCTCGACCAGTGGGGGCTGACCCAGGCCTCCTCGGCCCCGCCGATGGCCTGGATGAAGATGGCGCCCTACCAGGCGCACGACGGCTCGCTGATGCCCGGGATGGCGACCAACACGCAGCTCGCCCAGCTCCAGCAGCTCAGCGGCACCGCGGCGGAGATCTTCTACCTGCAGCTGATGCTCAACCACCACAAGGGCGGCATCGCGATGGCGCAGGCCTACGCCGACGTGGCGCAGAACGCGGCGGAGAAGCGGCTGGCGGACTCGATGGTGGCCTCGCAGAGCTCCGAGATCCAGCTGATGACGACCATGCTCGCGGAGCGCGGCGCCAAGCCGCTGCCGTCCTAGCCGTCGCAACCGCTGTCGCAGCCGCAACCGCTGTCGTACGAGTCGGGCCAGGACCGCGCCCGTCGGCCCGGGGTCTCCACGGAGATCGCCGGGCCGGCGGGCGCGGTCGTGTCCGGACGGGCGTGCGCGGCTCCGACCGGGCCGTCCGACGCGGAATCAGCAGCGGCAAACCGCTACGCTGTCGCCCATGTCCGCCGCGCCCCGCCCCCTGCCGCCGACCGACCCGGCCGATCAGGCCGATCAGTCCGGCCACGCCGGTTCCGGCCCGGAGCGGGCCCAGGGCCAGGACGCCGCCCGGCAGCTCGGCTCGGCGCTGGAGGAGGCGCAGGCCATCGAGCGGGCGCAACGGCTGACGGACGTCGTGACCCGGCTGCGCCGCGCGCTGCGCAGCAGCATCAGGACCGACTACCCGTGGGAGTCGCTGCCCATGGCGCAGGTGGAGCTGCTGCAGACGCTGGCCGCCGCCCCGCTGCGGGTCGGCGAGCTGGCGGCCCGGCAGAAGCTGGCGCCGAACACGGTCAGCGGTCTGGTCGGCAAGCTGCTGGACGCCGGCTTCGTGGACCGCCAGGCCGACCCCGGCGACCGCCGCACCGCCCGGATCGCGCTCACCGCGGCCGGCCACCAGCAGCTCGCCGACTGGCAGCGCGCGCACGAGCGCCGGATCGCGGGCGCGCTGGCCACGCTCTCCCCCGCGGAGCACGACGCGGTCATGGCCGCGCTGCCCGGCCTGGACCACCTGGCCAGGGCGCTGGCGGGCGGCATCCCGGCCGACGCCTGACCCCTGCCGCCCGCGCTGCGACCGTCCGCGCTGCGACCCGCCCGCGCTACCTCGCGTCCGACGCCGACGCCCCGTCCGAAGGCCCGTCCGACGCCGACGCCCACAGCTGGTGCACCGCGTACGAGCGCCACGGCGACCAGGCGAGCGCCGCCGCCGCAGCCGACCTGGCGTCGCCGGGTGCGCCGAGCCGGACCAGGCCGTGCCGCACGCCGAGGTCGCCGGGCAGGAAGACGTCCGGGTCGCCCAGTGCCCGCATCCGCAGGTAGCCCACCGTCCACGGGCCGATACCGCGCAGCGCGAGCAGTTGCTCGGCGGCCTGCTCGCGGTCCACGCCGGGATCCAGCCGCACGGTGCCCTCGGCGAGCGCCGCACACAGGCCGCGCAGCGCCTGCTGCCGGGAGGCGGGCATCGCGAGGTCGGCCGGGTCGGCGTCGGCCAGCGCGCCCGCCTCGGGGAAGAGCACGCTGAGCCCGCCGCTCGGCTCGCCCTCGCCGCTCGTAGGCCGCGCGGTGCCCATCGAGAGCGGGGTGCCGTAGCGGGCGGCCAGCCGGCCGGCCAGCGTGCGGGCGGCGGCCACGGTGACCTGCTGGCCGAGCACCGCGCGCACCGCGAGCTCGTGCGGGTCGACGTGGCCGGGCGAGCGCAGTCCGGGGCGCCCGGCGACCAGCGGGCCGAGCAGCGGGTCGGCGCCGAGCTGTTCGGCGACCGCCTGCGGGTCGGCGTCCAGGTCGAAGAGCGCGCGCAGCCGGTGCACGGCGGTGGTCAGGTCGCGCAGGTCGGTCAGCCGCAGCCGGCAGTCCAGCCAGCCCCGGTCCGGCCGCACCGCGTCACCGGGCGGGAGTGCGTCGACCTCGGCGATCGCCTGGCCGTGCGGCAGGCGCAGCGTGCGGCGGTAGGTGCGCACGCCCCGGGCACCGCTGACCACCTCCTCCACGCCGGGGACGGCGCGCAGTGCGAGGAAGTCCATCAGGTGCCCGGTGTCGATCGACCCCCGGTAGGCGAGCCGCAGGCTGAGCGCACCGGCCACCGCCGCCTGCGGGCCGCCGGCGCTCCCGCCGCCGCCCGCGCCGCGCACCTCGGCCCGCAGGCCGCTGGGCGTGCGGTCGTAGACCTCCCGCACGGTGTCGTTGAACTGCCGCACCGAGGCGAATCCCGCCGCGAACGCGACCTCGGTGACCGGCAGCCGGGTGGTCTGCAGCAGCAGCCGGGCCGCCTGCGCGCGCTGCGCGCGGGCCAGCGCGATCGGGCCGGCGCCCAGCTCGGCGGTCAGCTGGCGCTGCAGCTGGCGGGCGCTGTAGCCGAGCCGCTCGGCCAGCCCGGCCACGCCCTCGCGGTCCACCACGCCGTCGCCGATCAGCCGCATCGCGCGGCCGACCAGGTCGGCGCGGTGGTTCCACTCCGGGGAGCCGGGCACCGAGTCGGGGCGGCAGCGCCGGCAGGCCCGGAAGCCGGCCCCCTGCGCCGCGGCGGCGGTGGGGTAGAAGGTGCAGTTGACCCGCTTGGGCGTGACCGCCGGGCAGCTGGGCCGGCAGTAGATGCCGGTGCTCGTCACCGCCGTGAAGAACACCCCGTCGAAGCGGGCGTCCCGACTGTCCACCGCTCGGTACCGCGTCTCGTCATCGATCACGGGTCCAGTGTGCGCCGCGACGGGAGGCCGGACTGGCGGGAATCGGACATGACCGTCAGCGGCTCGACCCGGTCACGGGCGGATGTGGTCCCGCGCTCCCTTCGTGCGCAGCTTCCAGACCCGCGCCCGCTCGGCCGCCAACCGGGCGTCGGTGCGCGAGGCGATCCACTCGTTCTCGCGCTGGAGCTTGAGGTAGCTGTCCATCCGGCGCTGCGGCAGCGTGCCGTCGGCGAGCGCGGCCTGGACCGCGCAGCCGGGCTCCGTGCGGTGCGAGCAGTCGTCGAAGCGGCACTCCTCGGCCAGCTCGGCGATCTCGGCGAACGCCTGGTCCAGGCCCTCGCCACCGTAGAGGCCCACGCCACGCAGGCCGGGCGTGTCGATCAGCACGCCGCCGCCCGGCAGCGGGATCAGCTCGCGCGTGGTCGTGGTGTGCCGGCCCTTCTGGTCCACGTCGCGGGTCTGCTGAACGGTCATCACCTGCGCGCCCGCCAGCGCGTTGGTCAGGGTGGACTTGCCGGCGCCGGACTGGCCGATCAGCGCCGTCGTGGTGCCGAGGCAGGCGCGCAGCACGTCCAGTCCGGCGCCGGTCTCGGCGCTGACCACCAGGACGGCGACGCCGGGCGCGACCCGCTCGACGTCCTCGCGGACGAACTCGGCGTCGTGCACCAGGTCGGCCTTGGTGAGCGCGACCAGCGGCTGCGCACCGCTCTCCCAGGCCAGTGCGACGAAGCGCTCGACCCGGCCGAGGTCGGGATCGCCGGCCAGCGAGACCGCGATCAGCACGGTGTCGATGTTGGCCGCCAGCACCTGGCCCTCGGAGGCCTTGCCGGCGCTCTTGCGGATGATCGCGCTGCCGCGCGGCAGCAGCGCCGCGACGGCGGCCAGCGGCTCGTCCCCCTCGCCGCGGGCCGTCGCGGACCTGCCGAGGTCGAGGGCGACCCAGTCCCCGGTGCACGGGTTCTCGATCGTCTCGGCGCTGCCCACCGCGCGGGTGTCGGCGCGGACGGTGCGCAGCTCGCCGCTGTCGGGATCGGCGATGACGACGTCGGCCCGGCCGCGGTCGACCCGGGCGAGCCGGCCCGGGACCAGGCCGGCCTCGGCGAACGGGGTGAAGAGGTCGGCCAGCTCGGCTGTCCAGCCGTGGCCGCCCAGCGGGAAGGGCGCCGGCTCAGCCGCGGGCGCGGCCGAGGAGTTGAGGGAGAGCGAAGAGGAGGAGGAAACGGAGAACGCGTGAGCGTCGAACAACGTGGTGAAGCCCTTCGGGAGGAAAGCGCGGTCCCGGGGGCTGAACGATCGTCAGCCGGCGGCCGGGAAGGAGAGCGAGGTACGAGTGCTGCGCGGGGCAGCCGTGAGCGCGGTGACGGTCATCGGGGCCCACCTCCTGCTTCTGCTTCCAGGGCCGTCGTACGGCCTGACGATCACGTGGACGAGCACGTGCGGTGGCAGCCTAGAACACGCCGCCACCCGCCGCACCTGATTTTTCTACCGCGCCGCGGGCGAAGGGCCCGAGGACCTCAGGAGCCGTCCCACGGCGGCCTCGGCGGGTGGCTCGGCAGCGCCGAGTCCACCGGCCCCAGCTCCCCCGGGAACCGCCCGTCCCCCGCCCACGGCTCCACCGGCCGCTCGGCCGGCGCGCCCGGCAGCGGCTCGGCCGCCCGGTGCGGGGCGGCCCGGCGCGGCGCGGGGCGGTCGGTGTCCGGCGGCGGCGGCTGGACGCGCCGGTTGTGCCGGCGCGAGGGGCCGAGCCGCCCGCGGACGTTCTCCGGCGCCAGGAAGTCGGCCCACCGCTCGGGGTACTCCGAGGGCGCCTCGTCCTCGCCCTCGCCGTTCTCGTCCTCCTCCTCGAAGCCCTCGGCCAGGCCCAGCGCCCGGGCCCGCTGCGCCCGCTCGGCGGCCCGGCGGGCGCTGATCTCGCGGACCACGGCGGCGGCGTGCTGCTCGCTGGCCCGCTCGTTCTCGGCCCGCGCGTCGGCGGTCTCCACGCTGGGCCAGCGGCGGTCTATCGCCGCGTTCATGGCCGCGCCGATCAGCACCGCGAGGGCCAGCACGAAGATCCACAGCAGCACCGCGATCGGCGCGGCCAGCGACCCGTAGATGGTCTGGCCGCCCTCGACCGAGTGCACCAGGTACAGGCGCAGCAGCAGGCTGCAGATCACCAGCATGCCGAGCGCGACCAGCGCGCCGGGGATGTCCTCGCGCCAGGGCGTGCTGGCCGGGACGGCCAGGTGGTAGAGCGTGGTCAGGAAGATGATCAGCAGCACGATCGCCACCGGCCAGTAGAGCGCGCTGACCAGTCCGGAGATGCTCGGCACCGCCGACATCACCAGCCCCGGTCCGGCCACCAGCAGTGGCAGCACCAGGGAGCCGATCACCAGCGCGCCCAGGTACAGGCCCAGCGACATGGACCGGGTCTTGACGATGCCGCGCTTGCCGTCCAGGCCGTACATGACGGTGATGGTGTCGATGAAGATGTACAGCGCCCGGGAGCCCGACCAGAGCGAGAAGAGGAAGCCGATCGAGATCAGGTCGGGGCGGCCCTTGGCGAAGACGTTGAGCAGCAGCGGCTTGACGGTCTGGTTGATCGAGGAGGGCGAGAGCACCGTGCCGGCCGCCGTCAGGATGTCCTGCTGGAGCTTCTGGATGGTGCCGGCGCCGAGCAGGTCGTCCAGGTAGCCGAGGGTGCCGGCCAGGCAGAGCAGCAGCGGCGGGATCGACAGCAGCGTGAAGAAGGCCGCCTCGGCGGCCAGCCCGGTGACCCGGTACTCGACGCAGGTGTTGGTGGTGTCCTTGATCAGCGCCCAGGCCGTGGCCTGCCAGTTCGAACGCCGCGCCGCCCGGCGGGCGCCCTTGCCCCGTCGTCGGGAGGGTCGCTCGGCCCCCGCTCTACTGGTCTCACCTGGTGCTTGCACACCGCATACGGTATCGGGCGGCCCGCGGCACCCGACCCCCCTCGGCTCGAACCGGCGGTCCGTCTTCACTCGTGGCGGCTACGGCAGTCACGCGTGGCGGCACTCGCGGTCGCGCGTGCCGGCAATCGCCGTGCCACCCGACTCCCGGCCGCATCTCGCGATACGGAACAAACTCGTCCATCTTTTGGACACCAGTGGACCGCGCCTCGCTCGGCGTGCGAATCTCTTGCCATGCCTAGCGCCGGAACCACCTTGGTAGGTCGACTCCACGTCGATCTCCTTCGCGTGTCCAGCGCCATCTGTCCGGTGATCTGAAGCCCCACCCCGGCCGCCGCCACCGCACCCGGCGCCACCCTGCCGCTCCTCTTGCCGCCCCGACTGCGCGAGCGCCCAGAGCCACGATCACCACCCCCACCTCCTGCTGCGAACTCGCAGGTCAGCGTGGGTGCGTGCAGGTCCGAGGCCTGAGCGGGCACAGCCTCGTCAGAAACCACCTGCCCGAAGGACGTCTGTTATGGCCACCACTCCCGACCCGGTCGAGCCCCAGCCCGCGGGCGCCGTCGCGCCGCGCGCCGGCGCTGCCCGCAAGGTGACCCGCCACCGCGGCGAGGGCCAGTGGGGCATGGGGCACTACACCCCGCTGAACGCCAACGAGCAGTTCAAGAAGGACGACGACGGTCTCAACGTGCGGACACGTATTGAGACGATCTACGCCCACCGGGGCTTCGACTCGATCGACCCGTCCGACCTGCGCGGCCGGATGCGCTGGTGGGGCCTCTACACCCAGCGCAAGGAGGGGATCGACGGCGGCAAGACCGCGATCCTGGACCCGCACGAGCTGGACGCCGAGTACTTCATGCTGCGGGTGCGGATCGACGGCGGCCGACTGACGGTGGCCCAGCTCAAGGCGGTCTCCGAGGTCTCCCAGCAGTACGCGCGCGGCACCGCCGACCTGACCGACCGGCAGAACATCCAGTTCCACTGGATCCGGATCGAGGACGTCCCGGCGATCTGGCAGAAGCTGGAGGCGGTGGGCCTGTCCACCACCGAGGCCTGCGGCGACACCCCGCGCGTCATCCTCGGCTCGCCGGTGGCCGGCGTCGCCGAGGACGAGATCATCGACGGCACGCCGGCGATCGAGGAGATCAACCGCCGCTTCATCGGCAACCCCGACTTCTCCAACCTGCCGCGCAAGTTCAAGTCGGCGATCTCCGGCTCGCCGCTGCTGGACGTGGCACACGAGATCAACGACGTCGCCTTCGTCGGCGTGGTGCACCCCGAGCACGGGCCGGGCTTCGACCTGTGGGTCGGCGGCGGCCTGTCCACCAACCCCAAGCTGGGCGTGCGGCTGGGCGCCTGGGTCCCGCTGGACGAGGTCGCCGACGTCTACGGCGGCGTGATCGGCGTCTTCCGCGACTACGGCTACCGCCGGCTGCGCAACCGCGCCCGGCTGAAGTTCCTGGTCGCCGACTGGGGCGTGGCCAAGTTCCGCCAGGTGCTGGAGGACGAGTACCTCAAGTACCAGCTGGTCGACGGCCCCGCGCCGACCGAGCCGAGCGGCACCTGGCGCGACCACGTCGGCGTGCACCGGCAGAAGGACGGCCGCTACTACGTCGGCTTCGCGCCGCGGGTGGGCCGGGTGGACGGCGCGCTGCTCGGCAAGGTCGCCGAACTCGCCGCCGGGCACGGCTCGGACCGGCTGCGCACCACCGCCGAGCAGAAGATGCTGGTGCTGGACATCGCCGAGGAGCAGGTCGAGTCGCTGGTGGCCGGCCTGGAGGCGCTGGACCTGCGGGTCACCCCCTCGCCGTTCCGGCGCGGCACCATGGCCTGCACCGGCATCGAGTACTGCAAGCTCGCCATCGTCGAGACCAAGGAGCGCGGGCGCACCCTGATCGACGAACTGGAGCAGCGGCTGCCCGACTTCGCCGAGCCGCTCACCATCAACATCAACGGCTGCCCGAACGCCTGCGCCCGTATCCAGGTGGCGGACATCGGTCTCAAGGGGCAGCTGGTGACCGACGCGGACGGCAGGCAGGTGGAGGGCTACCAGGTCCACCTCGGCGGCGCGCTCGGCCTGGAGGCCGGCTTCGGCCGCAAGGTGCGCGGCCTGAAGGTCACCTCCGAGGAGCTGCCCGACTACGTGGAACGGCTGCTGACCCGCTTCCAGGCCGAGCGCCACGAGGGCGAGCGGTTCGCCCAGTGGACCGCCCGGGCCGGCGAGGAGCAGCTGTCGTGAGCGAGCGTGCGGCCCCTTTCTACTGCCCCTACTGCGGTGACGAGGACCTCCGTCCGTCGGAGACCGGCGGTCACGGCGCCTGGGAATGCGCGTCCTGCCGCCGCGCCTTCCAAGTGAAGTTCCTCGGCCTGCTGTCAGCTACGAACGGGGTATCCGCAGATGAGCACCGACCCTGAGACGACCGCCGCCACCCGCGACCTGGCGGCGCTGGCCACCGCCGCCGCCCGCGACCTGGAGGAGGCCCCGGCGCAGGAGATCCTGCGCTGGGCCGCCGACACCTTCGGGCGCGGGCTCTGCGTCACCTCCTCGATGGAGGACGCGGTGGTGGCCCACCTGGCCTCCACCGCGCTGCCCGGCATCGACGTGCTCTTCCTGGACACCGGCTACCACTTCCCCGAGACCATCGGCACCCGGGACGCGGTGGCCGCCACCATGCCGCTCAACGTGATCACCCTGACGCCGCGCCAGAGCGTGGCCGAGCAGGACGCCGAGTACGGGCCCGACCTGCACGACCGGGACCCGGACCTGTGCTGCTCGCTGCGCAAGGTCGAGCCGCTGCAGCGCGGGCTGATGGGCTACGACGCGTGGGCCACCGGGCTGCGCCGCGACGAGTCGCCGTCGCGGGCCACCACCCCGGTGGTGGCCTGGGACGCCAAGCGCCGCAAGGTGAAGATCGCGCCGATCGCCCGCTGGACCCAGGACGACGTGGACGCCTACGTCCAGGCCAACGGGGTGCTGCTCAACCCGCTGCTCTGGGAGGGTTACACCTCGGTCGGCTGCGCACCGCTCTCCTGCACCCGCAAGCCCGGCGAGGGCGAGGACGCCCGGGCCGGCCGCTGGGCCGGGTCCGGCAAGGTCGAGTGCGGCATCCACCTCTGAGCAATTTTTTTTGACCCTTCGTTACTTAATTTTGGAGCGAAACGTGAGCACAGCCGACACCTTGGCTGCCGCCGGGGAAGCCGCGGAGGCGGCCCCCGCGGCCGCCCCCTGTGACCGCGGCGCCACGGTGTGGCTGACCGGGCTGCCGAGCGCGGGCAAGACCACACTGGCCTTCGCGCTGGCCGAGCGGCTGCGGACCGAGGGGCACCGGGTGGAGGTGCTCGACGGTGACGAGATCCGCGAGTTCCTCTCCAAGGGCCTGGGTTTCTCCCGTGAGGACCGGCACACCAACGTCACCCGGATCGGCTTCGTGGCCGAGAAGCTGGCCGCCAACGGCGTGAAGGTGCTCGCCCCGGTGATCGCCCCCTACGCCGACTCGCGCGCCGCGGTGCGCGAGCGCCACGCCGAGCGGGGCAGCGCCTTCCTGGAGGTGCACGTCGCCACCTCGGTCGAGGTCTGCTCCGAGCGCGACGTCAAGGGCCTGTACGCGCAGCAGGCGGCCGGCACCCTCACCGGGCTGACCGGCGTGGACGACCCCTACGAGGCGCCCACCGCACCGGAGTTGCGCCTGCACACCGAGGGCCGCACGGTCGCCGAGTCGGCCGCCGAACTGCACACCTTCCTGACGACGAGGGGCCTGGCATGACGACCGCGACGCAGCGTCTGCTCGACACCGCGAAGAACCCCTTCGCGCTCTCCCACCTGGATGTGCTCGAAGCGGAGTCGGTGCACATCTTCCGTGAGGTGGCGGGTGAGTTCGAGCGGCCGGTGATCCTGTTCTCCGGCGGCAAGGACTCGATCGTCATGCTGCACCTGGCGTTGAAGGCCTTCGCTCCCGCGCCGGTCCCGTTCTCGCTGCTGCACGTGGACACCGGCCACAACTTCCCCGAGGTGATCGCCTACCGCGACCGCGTGGTGGCCGAACACGGCCTTCGCCTGCACGTGGCCTCGGTGCAGCGGTTCATCGACGAGGGCCGGCTGCGCGAGCGCCCCGACGGCACCCGCAACCCGCTGCAGACCGTCCCGCTGCTGGACGCCATCGAGACGGGCAGGTTCGACGCCGTCTTCGGCGGCGGGCGCCGCGACGAGGAGAAGGCCCGCGCCAAGGAACGCGTCTTCTCCCTGCGCGACGAGTTCGGCGCCTGGGACCCGCGCCGCCAACGCCCCGAACTCTGGTCGCTCTACAACGGCCGGCACGCCGTGGGCGAACACGTCCGCGTCTTCCCGCTCTCCAACTGGACCGAGCTGGACGTCTGGCAGTACATCGAGCGCGAGTCGATCGACCTGCCGGAGATCTACTACGCCCACGAGCGCGACGTCTTCGCCCGCGACGGCATGTGGCTGACCGCCGGCGACTGGGGCGGCCCCAAGGAAGGCGAAACGGTCCAGCGCCGCCTGATCCGCTACCGCACCGTGGGCGACATGTCCTGCACCGGCGCCGTCGACTCCGACGCCGCCACCATCGACCAGGTGATCACCGAGATCGCCGCCAGCCGCCTGACCGAGCGCGGAGCCACCCGGGCCGACGACAAGCTCTCCGAGGCCGCGATGGAAGACCGCAAGCGCGAGGGGTACTTCTAACCATGCCCAGCACCACCGAACTCACCCCCGCGGGGCAGAACGCAGCCACCTCGCTGCTGCGCTTCGCCACCGCCGGCTCCGTCGACGACGGCAAGTCCACCCTGGTCGGCCGCCTGCTCCACGACTCCAAGTCGGTGCTCACCGACCAGCTGGAAGCCGTCGAGCACGCCTCCCGCAAGCGCGGCCAGCAGGCACCGGACCTGGCACTGCTCACCGACGGCCTGCGCGCCGAACGCGAACAGGGCATCACCATCGACGTCGCCTACCGCTACTTCGCCACCGCCCGGCGCCGCTTCATCCTCGCCGACACCCCCGGCCACGTGCAGTACACCCGCAACATGGTCACCGGCGCCTCCACCGCCGAACTCGCCGTCGTCCTGGTCGACGCCCGCAACGGCGTCGTCGAACAGACCCGCCGCCACGCCGCCGTCGCCGCCCTGCTACGGGTTCCGCACGTGGTGCTGGCCGTCAACAAGATGGACCTGGTCGACTACGCCGAACCCGTCTTCGCCGCCATCGCCGCCGAATTCACCGCCTACGCCGCCTCCCTCGGGGTCGGTGACATCGTGGCGGTCCCGATCTCCGCGCTGGCCGGCGACAACGTCGTCGAACCCTCCGCCCACATGGACTGGTACGGCGGCCCCACCCTGCTGGAACATCTGGAGACCGTGCAGGTCACCACCGACCCCGTCGCCGACCCGGCCCGCTTCCCGGTCCAGTACGTCATCCGCCCCCAGTCCGAGGAACACCACGACTACCGCGGCTACGCCGGCCAGCTGGCCTCCGGCGTGCTGCGCACCGGCGACACCGTGACCGTCCTGCCCTCGGGCCACACCACCACCGTGGCGGGCATCGACGTGCTCGGCGAGCCGCGCGACATCGCCTGGGCACCGCAGTCGATCACCGTGCGCCTCACCGAGGACCTGGACATCTCCCGCGGCGACCTCATCGCCGCAGGCCCCACCCCTCGCCCCACCAAGGACGTCGAGGCCACCGTCTGCCACCTGCACGAGCGTCCGCTGCGCGCCGGCGACAAGGTGCTGCTCAAGCACACCACCCGCACCGTGCGCGCGCTGGTCAAGGGGATCAGCTACCGGATCGACATCGACACCCTCGAACAGCGCGGCAACACCCAGGAGTTGAAGGTCAACGACATCGGCCACGTGCTGCTGCGCACCGCCGAGCCGCTCGCCCTGGACGCCTACGCCGACAACCGGCTGACCGGCTCGTTCCTGCTGATCGACCCGGCCGACGGCAGCACCCTGACCGCCGCCATGGCCGGCGAGTCCTTCACCCGCGCGGCAGCCGAGGGCGACCCGGCGGCCGAGGAGGAGTGGGTCTGATGGCCGGCGAGGCGTTCTCCGGCATGGACAAGGAAGGCGGCCGCATCGGCAGCGGCGCCCGTGGCAGCGGCCGGGGCGGCATCACACGATGTGCCTGCGGACGGGGTCTCTGACGACGGCCCCGTCACCGGGTCCAAACGGCGACAGCGGCGCGTGAGCCCACCCACCGCTTCCCACCCGGCGTGCCGACGCACCACCCTCCCTTGAACCGTTCCAGCCCGAAGGACGCTTCGATGACTCCTCCGCAGGCCACAGGCCATAGCCTCCCCCGCCCGAACGCCGGTCGCGCCAGACGCGTCGCCGCGATGGCCCTGGCCGGCCTGACCGCCGTCAGCCTGCTGACCGCGTGCAGCTACGGCTCCAAGTCCGACAAGACCAACGCGGCCCCGGCCCCGGCGGCGTCGGGCGGCCCCAAGCTCTCCGCCGACTCGGTGAAGATCGGCTACTTCGCCAACCTGACCCACGGCACTGCGCTGGTCGGCCTCCAGGAGGGGCTGTTCCAGAAGGAGTTGGGCGCCACCCAGATCAAGACCCAGGTCTTCAACGCGGGCCCGGCCGAGATCGAGGCGCTGAACGCCGGCTCGATCGACATCGGCTGGATCGGCCCCTCGCCTGCGATCAACGGCTATGTGCAGTCCAAGAGCCAGTCGCTGAAGATCATCGGCGGCTCGGCCTCGGGCGGCGTCGAACTGGTGGTCAACCCGAACAAGATCAAGACCCTGGACGACCTCAAGGGCAAGAAGATCGCCACCCCGCAGCTGGGCAACACCCAGGACGTGGCCCTGCTCAACTACCTGGCGAGCAAGGGCTACAAGGAGGACCCGCAGACCGGCGCCGGCGACGTCTCGGTGGTGCGCACGGACAACAAGGTCACCCCGGACGCCTACGCCTCCGGCTCCATCGACGGCGCCTGGGTGCCCGAGCCGACCGCCTCCACCCTGGTGGCGAAGGGCGCGAAGGTGCTGCTGGACGAGAAGTCGCTGTGGCCGAACGGGCAGTTCGTGATCACCAACATCATCGTCTCGCAGAAGTTCCTCAAGGCCCACCCGGACGTGGTGGAGGCCGTGCTGCGCGGCTCGGTGAACACCAACGCCTTCATCAAGGCCAACCCGGCCAAGGCCGAGCAGGACGCCAACGACGCGATCAAGGCGGCGGGCGGCAACTCGCTGCCCGCCGGCATCCTCGACCCGGCCTGGAAGAGCATCGACTTCCTGGACGACCCGCTGGCCGGCACCCTGCAGGCGGAGGCGGACCACGCGGTGACCGCGGGCCTGCTCAAGAAGCCGGACATCAGCGGGATCTACGACCTGTCGCCGCTCAACAAGGTGCTCACGGCGGCCGGAAAGCCCACGGTCTCCGACGCGGGCCTCGGCACCGGCTCCTGACGCACCGTCAGACCACCTGCCCAGCACCGCGCAAGACTCCGGGCTCCGTCCCCGGCCCCGCCCAGTCGATGCCCAGTCACCGGGCCGGGCCGGGGCGGAACCCGGCTCCAGCAGCCTTCTCCGCTCGCCCCACTCATGCCAGGAGGTGCCCGCAGATGAGCCAGGCACTGACCACTCCGGACGACACCCGCCGCGACGCCGGTGCGGACGGTACGCCCGCCGTGCGGATCGCCGGCGTGCACAAGTCCTTCGGTCGTCCCGGCGCCGCCGTCGCGGTGCTGGACGACATCACCCTCGACGTCGCCCCGGGTGAGTTCCTCTGCCTGCTCGGCGCCTCCGGCTGCGGCAAGTCCACCCTGCTCAACCTGGTCGCCGGCCTGGACCTGCCGACCGCGGGGCAGATCGAGGTGCCCGGCGGGCGGCCGGCCCTGATGTTCCAGGAGCACGCGCTCTTCCCCTGGCTGACCGCCGGCAAGAACATCGAACTCGCGCTGCGCCTCAACGGCGTGCCGCGCGCCGAGCGCCGGCCGGAGGCCGAGCGGCTGCTCGAACTGGTCCGGCTCGCCGGCTCCTACGGCAAGCGGGTGCACGAGCTGTCCGGCGGCATGCGCCAGCGCGTCGCCCTGGCCCGCGCGCTGGCCCAGGGCAGCAGCGTGCTGCTGATGGACGAGCCGTTCGCCGCGCTGGACGCGATCACCCGCGACGTGCTGCACGAGGAGATCACCCGCATCTGGCAGGAGCGGCGGCTCACCGTCCTGTTCGTCACCCACAACGTGCGCGAGGCGGTGCGGCTGGCCCAGCGGGTGGTGCTGCTCTCCTCGCGTCCGGGCCGGGTGGCCCGCGAGTGGCGGATCGACCTGCCGCAGCCGCGCCGCATCGAGTCCGCCGCCGTCGCGGACCTGTCCGTCGAGATCACCGAGCACCTGCGTGGGGAGATCCGCCGCCATGGCCAGCACTGAGACCACCTCGATCCCGGCCCCGGCCGAGGCCGACCCCCGGGCCGCGACCGGGCCCCAGGCCCATGCCGACCTGGCCGGCGTCGAGGCCGGACTGGACGCGCTGGACAGCGTCCAGATCCAGCGCCCCTCGCTCGGCCAGCTGCTGCGCGAGAAGCTGCTGCCACCGGTGCTCGGCGCGCTGCTGGTGGTCGGCGCCTGGCAGCTGACCTACGAGCTGCACGTCACCGCCTCCTACAACCTGCCCAGTCCACTGGACGTCTGGCACAGCCTGACCGACCTCTGGTACCAGGGCACGCTCTTCTCGATCATCTGGACCAGCGTCTGGCGCGGCATCTCCGGCTTCGCGATGGCGGTGGTGATCGGCACGCCGATCGGGCTGGCGGTGGCGCAGGTGAAGTTCCTGCGGGCCGCCGTGGGCCCGATCCTCTCCGGGCTGCAGTCGCTGCCCTCGGTGGCCTGGGTGCCGGCCGCGGTGATCTGGCTGGGCATCAACGACCAGGCGATGTACGCGGTGATCCTGCTCGGCGCCGTCCCCTCGATCGCCAACGGCCTGATCTCGGGCATCGACCAGGTGCCGCCGCTCTTCCTGCGGGCCGGCCGCACGCTGGGCGCCCGCGGGCTCAGCGGCGCCCGGCACGTGCTGCTGCCGGCGGCGCTGCCCGGCTACCTGGCCGGCCTCAAGCAGGGCTGGGCCTTCTCCTGGCGCTCGCTGATGGCCGCCGAGCTGATCGCCAGCTCGCCGGACCTGGGCCTGGGCCTGGGCCGGTACCTGGAGAACCAGCGCGACGCCTCGGACATGTCCGGGGTGATGCTCGGGATCATCCTGATCCTGGTGGTCGGCGTCGCGATCGACCTGCTGATCTTCACCCCGCTGGAGCGCCGGGTGCTGCGCACCCGCGGCCTGCTGCAGAACGCCCGCTGATCACCTCCTCCCGAGAGAGCGTCAGATGACTGCCTCCCCAGCCCTGTTGCTGATCGCCCACGGCAGCCGCGACCCGCGGCACGCCGCGACGGTCGAGGCGCTGGTGCGGCGGGTACGCCTGCTGCGGCCCGGCCTGTCCGTCGCCACCGCCTACCTGGACCACTGCGCGCCCCGCCTGCCGCAGGTCGTCCAGCGGCTGGCCGGGGCACCGGCGGTGGCGGTGCCGCTGCTGCTCAACCGGGCCTTCCACGCCAAGCACGACATCCCGGCCGCGCTGCGGGCCGCCCGGGCGGGCGGCCCGGTGGCCGAGGTGCTCGGCCCCGATCCGTTGCTGCTGGCCGCGCTGGAGCGCCGGCTGGCCGAAGCCGGCTTGGACCTCGCCTCGGCCGCCGCCCGCGCCCGCACCGGTGTGGTGCTGGCCGCGGCCGGCTCCTCGGACCCGGCCGCCGACGCCACCACCCGGGCGCTGGCCGCCCGCTGGCAGCGCGAGCGCGGCTGGGGCGCGGTCACCGTCGCCTACGCCTCGGCCGGCGGCCCCCGGGTGCCGGACGCGCTGGCCGCGCTGCGCGCCCAGGGCCTGCGCCGCACGGCCGTCGCGCCCTACCTGCTGGCACCGGGGCTGCTGCCGGACCGGATCGCGACCGCCGCAGAGGAGGCCGGGGCCGACGTACTGGCCCCGGTGCTCGGCGCCGCCCCGGAGGTGGCCCACCTGCTGCTGCACCGCTACGCCGAGGCCGGCCAGGGCCTGCGGGCCGTCGCGGCCTGAGCCTCCCGGCCCTACGGCCCCTGGGGCGTGTCGTGCGCGGGCTCCGTCGCCCCGCGCAGCGGCACCTCACGGATCAGCCAGGCGAGCAGGAAGACCGCCCCCGACAGCAGTGCGCCGCCGACGAACACCCCGTACAGCCCGTGCGTCACCCCCTGCTCGAACGCCGCTCTGGCCGGCCCCGGCAGTCCCTTGAGCGCGGCCGGCGGGATGTGCGCCGAGATCAGCGCGTGCCCCTGCGCCCCGAGCCGCCCGGTGAGCTGGTGGTCCAGCCCGCGGGTGTAGAGCGAGCCGAGCAGCGCGATCCCCAGCGAACCGCCGATGGTGCGGAACAGCGTCACCGAGCCGCTGGCCGCTCCCATGTCCCGCAGCGCCACGCTGTTCTGGGTGATCAGCATGGTGTTCTGCATCAGGAAGCCGAGCCCGATCCCCACCACCACCGTGAGCAACGAGCCGACCAGCACACTGGTGTCCACCCGGAGCAGCAGCAGGACCAGCATGCCCACCGTGAGCACCGCGCCGCCGGTGATCACGAACGCCCGGTACCTGCCCGTCCTGGTGGTGACCTGAGCTGCCGTCAGCATCACCGCGAGCATGCCGAACATCAGCGGCAGCAACAGCAGACCGCTCGCGGTGGGCGACGCGCCCTGGACGTACTGCATGTACTGCGGAAGGAAGTTGACCGCGCCGAACATCGCCGCACCGACCAGGAAGCTGAGCACCTGGGCGACGGTGAAGTTGCGGTCCCGGAACATCCGCGGCGGCAGGATCGGCTCGGCGACCCGGTGCTGCGAGACCACGAAGGCCGCCAGCGCCAGCACCGCGAGTGCGGTCAGGGCGAGGATCGGCGCCGAGCCCCAGGCGTACTGACCGCCGCCCCAGCTCGCCACCAGGGTGATCGCCACCACGCCGACGGTCAGCAGCGCCCCGCCCAGGTAGTCGAGCCGGGCCGTGCTGCGGCGCCGCGGCAGCCGCATACCGAGCCCGGTGACCAGCAGCGCCAGCACGCCCAGCGGCAGGTTCACGTAGAAGCACCAGCGCCAGCTGAGGCTCTGGGTCAGGAAGCCGCCGAGCAGCGGGCCGCCGACGAAGGCGATCGGCATCATCGCGCCGATCATGCCCATGTAGCGACCGCGTTGGCGCGGCGGCACCAGGTCGCCGAGGGTGGCCATCGCGCCGACCATCAGGCCGCCGGCGCCCAGCCCCTGGAGCGCGCGGAATCCGATCAACTGGTCCATGTTCCGCGAGAGTCCGGCCAGCGCCGAGCCGCCCAGGAAGACCACGATGGCGACCATGAACATGCTCTTGCGACCGTGGAGGTCGCCCAGCTTGCCCCAGAACGGGGTGGTGACGGCGGCGCCCAGCGCATAGGCGGTGACCACCCAGGAGAGCCGGGCCAGGCCGCCCAGGTCGCCGACGATGGTGGGCAGCGCGGTGCTGACGATCAGGTTGTCGAGCATCGCCATCAGCATCCCGAGCATCAGCCCGGTCATGGCGACGTAGATGGTCCGCCGGCTGACGGGCTGCTGGTCGGTCTCGGGGGAAACGGCCTTGGTGTCTGTCATCGACACGCTCCTCGAATGGAGCCGGTACCTCCTTTCACGGTACCCAGTCGCCGACATCTGCGAACGATGTCGGGCAGAGGATGATTGGATCTTCCTATGACAGAACTCCACATCCTCCGGGTCTTCTGCGACGCCGACGGCGGCGCGGGCAATGCGCTGGGCGTCGTGCTGGACGGCGGCGCGGTGCCGGGCGAGCCGGCGCGGCAGGCGCTCGCGGCCGAACTCGGCTTCAGCGAGACGGTCTTCGTCGACGACCCGACGCAGGGGCGGGTCGACATCTACACGCCGAGCGTGCGGCTGCCCTTCGCCGGGCACCCGCTGGTCGGGACGGGCTGGCTGCTGCGACGCGAGGGCCTCGCGCCGGACGTGCTGCGCCCGCCGGCCGGGGACGTCCCGGTGCGCCAGGACGCGGAGTTCAGCTGGATCCGCGGCCGCGCCGAGTGGGCCGCCGGGCGCAACACCCGGCGCTACGACTCGGTGGCGGAGGTCGACGCGCTGCCCACCCCGCCCGAGGGCACCGGCTGGCTCTACGCCTGGGCCTGGCAGGACGAGACCGCGGGCCTGGTCCGGGCGCGCGCCTTCCCGCGCCGCGGCGACAGCATCGCCGAGGACGAGGCGACCGGCGCCGCCGCGCTCGTGCTCACCTCGGAACTCGGCCGCGCGCTCGACATCCGCCAGGGCGTCGGCTCGCAGATCCTGACCCGGCCGCACGGTGACGACACGATCGAGGTCGGCGGCCGGGTGGCCCTGGAGGGCACCCGGCCGCTCTGACGCCGCCGCGGGCTCTCAAATCGCCTAGGCCATACGGCTGATATGCGCGATGCCAGGTTGTATGCGCACGGTGTCACTGTGTGATCGTTTCCCCATGCGTCGTACCGCCCTCACCGTGCTCATCGCCGCCGCCACCCTCATCGGGGTGGCGGCCGCGCCCGCCCAGTCCGCCAGCGGCAATGTCGTGGTCTTCTCGACCGAGCTCCAGCCGCTGACCGTCTACCCGAACCCGCAGGGGTGCCAGCAACTGCCCAGGCTGGCCCATGTGCTGAACAACGAGACCAGCAGCGACATCCAGGTCTTCGGCGACCCGTTCTGCACCGTCCCCGCCACCCTGCCGATCAGCGGCATCGGCATCCTCCCGTCCGGCTACGGCACGCACGTCACGGGGGCGGGCAGCTTCCGCGCCCAGTGACGGCCTGACGACCGACGGGCCGTCAGCCGCCCAGCGGGTAGGTCCTGAGCACGTTCCCGGTCGGGCTGATCTCCAGGTACCCGCCGCCGTAGGTGTTGGTCAGGTAGAGGTCGAGCGTCGGGGCGCCGGTGATGATGTCGGCGCTGACGGTCAGGTAGGGCTCGTTCGGCGCCGGGACCTTCAGGGTCGCCTGGGCCTGCTGGAACAGCGCGGGCAGCTTGTCCCAGTCGAAGCCCTGGAGGTCCACCGGCTTGACGACCGGGGGCTCGGTGCCGCCCGGCGAGCGGGTGGGCCTGCCATCGCGGTACTCGACCTGGTCGTACAGCTGCGGGTTCGCGGCGACCGGGACGTCGGCGTTCGCGTAGTCCGGATAGACGGTCAGGCGAAAGACCTTGGTGCCGCCCATGGTCGGGCTCATCGCCGCGATCGTGGCGCGCACGTCGGCCGGGGCGAACCCCTTCGGCACGCCGACCGGGGCCGAGGCGGGTGTGGCGCTCGCCGACGGGCCGGCGGTCGGCGGGCTCGGCACGGGCGAGTCGGTCACCGGCGGACTCGCGGCCGGCAGGCCGGACGGCGCGCCGGCGGTCGTCCGTGCACCGCCCGCGCGGTGGCCGTCCGCCTGGGTGCCGGGCCGCAGCGTCCATCCGAGCACCCCGGCGACGGCCACCAGGGCGACGGCCAGCGCTATCAGGCCGCCCCGTCGCCCACCCGCCGCCCGCTGCGCCGCAGCCGGCACCCGGTCCGCGACCGGCGTGCCCGGCGCGCTCGCCGAGTCCGCTGAGTTCGCCGAGTTCGCCGCGCCCGGCGGCGTGAGCAGCACGGTCGGCCCGCCCGGCCGCGCGCCCCGCTCCGCCTCGTGCACCAGCCGCGCGAGCGCGTCGTCGAGCTGCGCCGCGTCCGGCCGCGCGGCCGGGTCCCTGGCCAGCAGCGCCGCCAGCAGCGGGCCGAGCGCCCCGGCCCGCGCCGGGGGCGGCAGCGGTTCGTCGAGCACCGCGGCGAGGGTGGCGATCGCGCTCGCCCGGCGCAGCGGGTGGTGGCCCTCGACCGCGACATAGAGCATCATGCCCAGCGACCACAGGTCGGAGGCGGGGTTGCCCTCCTCGCCGCGGATCCGCTCGGGCGCCATGAACTCGGGCGAGCCGATCAGCATGCCGGTGCTGGTCACCGTGGTGGCGCCGGACATCGCGGCGATGCCGAAGTCGGTGAGCACCGGGGTGCCGTCCGGCCGCAGCAGCACGTTGCCGGGCTTGACGTCCCGGTGCTGGATGCCGACGGCGTGCGCCGCGCGCAGGGCGCCGAGCACGCCCCGCCCGAGCCCGGCCGCCTCCAGGACCGTCAGCGGCCCCTGCTCCAGCCGGTCGGCGAGGCTGCCGCCGGTGACCAGTTCCATGACGAGCCAGGGGTGCGGGTGCTCGTCGGTGTCGACGATGTGGTGGATGATCACCACGTTCGGGTGCTGGAGCCGGGCCAGCGCCCGCGCCTCGCGCAGCACCCGGGCCCGGGTCTCGCGCACCTCGGCCGGATCGGTGGCCGCCGTCCCGGGGTCCGGCGGGCGGACCTCCTTGAGCGCGACCTCGCGGTGCAGGGCGTTGTCGCGCGCCCGCCAGACCAGGCCCATCCCGCCGCCGCCGAGGCGTTGCAGCAGTTCGAAGCGGTCGTCGATGAGCCGTCTGCCCGACTCCCCTGTAGTCATGCGCGCCATCGTAGAGAACCGGACCGACGGCGTCCGCCGCGGGCACCGGACCTGGCCACCCGGCCTCCCTGCACAATCTGACGTTCCGTCAGACTGTCCACCACCCAGGGGTTGAGCGCAGGTGGAGAGCACGCCTCCACCCGCGCGTTGACGACCGCCCGGCCCCGCTCCCCCGATGCTGGAGGCCCGCATGATTCGGCACGGCGCCGCCCGGCTGCGCGGCGCGGCGCGGCGGCGCGGAAGGGAGTGCTTCGTGTTCCGCACAAGGACGTTCCGCACAAGGACATTCCGCACCTCGCCGGGGCTGCTGGCGGCCGGGGCCGCCACGCTGAGCCTGCTGCTCACCGCGGCAGGCCCGGCGGGCGCCGCGACGGGCGACGACGGCAGCACCGCCGCCAGTACCCGGGACTGCCGCACCGGCACCTCGGTGGGCCGGGTGCAGGGGCTGCCCCAGGGCGGCGTCTGCTCGTACCTGGGCATCCCCTACGCCGCGCCGCCCGTCGGTGCGCTGCGCTTCGAGCCGCCGGTTGCGGCGGCCCCCTGGCACGGGACGCTGCAGGCCACCGCCGCCAAGCCGGGCTGCCCGCAGGACCTGAGCGTGATCGACCAGGGAGTGGAGGACTGCCTCTACACCAACGTCTGGCAGCCGCGCACCGGCGGTGCCCACAAGCCCGTCATGGTCTTCATCCACGGCGGCGCGGACGAACTCGGCTCGGCCGGCGAGCCGCTCTTCGACGGGGCCGGGCTGGCCGCCCGCGGCGACGCGGTCGTGGTCGACCTGGACTACCGGCTCGGCATCCTGGGCTGGACCGAACTCGGCGGCCTGGACCCGAAGTACGCCGGCTCGGGCGACAACGGGCTGCGCGATCAGATCGCGGCGCTGACCTGGGTGCACAAGCACATCGCCTCGTTCGGCGGCGACCCCTCCGACGTCACCGTCTTCGGCGAGTCGGAGGGCGCGATCTCGATCGACGCGATGCTCGCGGGCGACCACCCGGAACGGCTCTTCCACCGGGCCATCCTGGAGAGCGGTCCGGGCTACCTGGTGCACACCCAGGAGTACGCCGAGGACGCCGCCGCGCACATCCTGGCGGCCGGAAACGTCACCAGCGCCGCGCAGTTGCAGGCGATGAGCACCACCCAGGTGCTGCAGCTCCAGGAGAAGGCACAGCAGGGCATCGCGGGGCTGGCCGACGCGCTCTTCTTCGGCCCCTCCATCGACGGCCGGCTGATCCCCGGCCCGGTGGTCGACCGGATCGCGGCCGGCAGCGCCCGCGACGTCGAGATCATGGCCGGCAGCAACGAGAACGAGACCGACTACTGGGCGCTGTTCGAGCCGCAGGTGCTGGACCTGCCGCTCAGCGGCTACCGCAGCTTCCCCGCCGAACTGGCCGACGACAAGCAGCGGATGTACGAGGTGTACGCCGCCGACCGCCCGGGCCGGTCGCAGGGGCGGGTGGTGAACGCGATGATCACCGACCAGACCCAGCGGGTGCCCACCCTGCGGCTGGCCGAGGCCCAGTCGCGCTGGCGGCCCACCTACGTCTACCAGTTCGACTGGCACGTGCCGTACGTCGCGGGGCTGCCCGCCGCGCAGAACCTCGGCGCGATGCACACCCTGGAGCTGCCGTTCGTCTTCGGCAACCTCGACCTCGACGGCATCCCGCGCGGGGCCGCCACCCTGGCGGCGCAGCGCCCCCGACTCACCAGGCTCTCCGACGCCATGATGGACTCCTGGACCTCCTTCGCGCGCACCGGACGGCCCGGCTGGCCGTCCTACACCCCGGCGGTGCGGGCCACCCGGATCTGGGACCTGCAGCCGAGCGTGCAGAACGCCCCGCAGGAGCAGGAGCGGGAGCTGTGGAACGGCTACGCCTTCCCGGCCTGGAGCTTCGAGAGCTGGCCGGCGCAGTAGCCGCCCGGCCCGGTCCTCGTCAGGCCCGCAGCCCGGACCAGTCCAGCGCGAGCTGCTGACGGCGCGGCAGGCGGGCCACGATCAGGTCGTAGGAGTCCTCGATCATCTCGCCGACCAGCCGGTCCGGCAGCCAGCCGTCGAGCAGCACGGTGTTCCAGTGCCGCTTGTTCAGGTGCCAGCCCCCGGTGATCGCCGGGTGCGCCGCCCGCAGCTGCACGGCGATCTCCGGCTCGCACTTGAGGCTCACCCGCAGCGGCTCACCGTCCAGCGCGCTGATCGCGAAGATCTTCCCGCCGACCTTGAAGACGGAGGTCTCGGGGCCGAACGGGAACAGCTCCTCGGCGCCGTTGAAGTCCAGGCAGGCGGTGCGGAGCTGATCAGGCGTCATCGTCATGAGCACATACTGCTACGCGCCGCCGACAGCCCTTGCCGGGCTGTCGACGGCGCGTGGCCAGGAGTGCGGCGAAGGTCAGCGCGCGGCGCGGCGCTGGCGTCCGGTCCCGTAGTTGGAGCCGCTCTTCGAGCCGCTGCCCGGGGTGGCGCCCGAGGAGGCCTTGCCCGAGAAGCCGGCCGCGGTGCGGCCGCCGCCGGCGGCGGCGGCGGTGCCGGTGCCGCTGCCCATCCGCTGCTTGGGGCGGCGGCGCTTGGGGTTGCCGTTGATGTCCACGTCGGTCGGCCGGCTGGAGCGCGGGCCGGAGGAGCGGCGCTTGGCGGTGCCGGCGGCCGGGGCGGGCTCGGCGGTGACCGGCGGGGCCAGCGTCACCGCGACGCCCGAGGGGGTGCGGGCGCCGGTGATCCGGGCCAGCTCGGCGTCGCCGGGGCGCACCTTGGTGGTGACCGGGCGGATGCCGGCGGTGGACATCAGGCGGGTCATGTCCCGGCGCTGCTCGGGCAGCACCAGGGTGACCACGGTGCCGGACTCGCCGGCCCGGGCGGTGCGACCACCGCGGTGCAGGTAGTCCTTGTGGTCGATCGGCGGGTCCACGTTCACGACCAGGTCCAGGCCGTCGATGTGGATGCCGCGGGCGGCGACGTTGGTGGCGATCAGCGCGGTGACCTGGCCGTCGCGGAACTGGTCCAGGGTGCGGTTGCGCTGCGGCTGCGACTTGCCGCCGTGCAGCGCGGCGGCCCGCACTCCGGTGGCCAGCAGCTGCTTGGCGAGGCGGTCGGCACCGTGCTTGGTGTGCACGAACATGATCACCCGGCCCTCACGGGAGGCGATGTGCGCGGTGGCGGAGACCTTGTCGGCCGCCTCCAGCTGGAGCACGTGGTGCTCCATGGTGGTGACCGCGCCGGCCGAGGGGTCCACCGAGTGGGTGACCGGGTCGGTCAGGAAGCGCTGCACCAGGCGGTCGATGTTCTTGTCCAGGGTGGCGGAGAAGAGCATCCGCTGCCCGCCCTCGGCGACCTGCTCCAGGAGCTTGGTGACCTGCGGCAGGAAGCCCATGTCCGCCATCTGGTCGGCCTCGTCCAGGACGGTGATCTGCACCTCGTCCAGGCGGACGTCCTGGCGGTTGATCAGGTCGTCCAGCCGGCCCGGGGTGGCCACCAGCAGCTCGGCGCCGCGCCGCAGCGCGTTCGCCTGACGGGTGATCGACATGCCGCCGACCACGGTGGCGATGCGCAGGTTGACGGCGGTCGCGTAGGGCGTGAGCGCGTCGGTGACCTGCTGGGCCAGCTCGCGGGTGGGCACCAGCACCAGGGCCAGCGGCTTGCGGGCGTCCGCGCGCTTGCCGGCGGTGCGGGCCAGCACGGACAGGCCGAAGGCCAGCGTCTTGCCGGAGCCGGTGCGGCCGCGGCCGAGCACGTCGCGCCCGGCCAGCGAGTCCGGCAGGGTGGCGGACTGGATCGGGAAGGGCTCGGTGACGCCCTCGCGGGTCAGCGCGGAGAGCAGCGCCTTGGGCATCTCCAGCTCGGCGAAGGTCGCCGCCGGCGGACGGGCGGGGGTGCCGACGACCACCGTGAAGTCGGCGGAGGCGGCGGGCGCCGTGGTGCGCGGGCGGCCCTGGCCGCGACCGCGGCCCTGGGACTGGCCGCGCAGCCCGCCGGAGCTGCGCCCGGCGCGGGCCTGTGCGTCGCTGAAGCCGCCGGTGCTGCCGGAGCCCTGCGAGCGGCTGCCGCCCGCACCCTGGGCGCGGGAGCGGCCACGGCCGCCGGTGGGGCGTGACTGATCGGTCATACGAGTACTCCGTCCTAGCGGTCACCGTCGAGGGGTGACCCATGGGTCGGCCGCCAGGAGTGGAGAGCGCCGCCCCGGCCGTTGGGCGACATGGGCGAAGGCCCGCACCGTGCGGTACGGGCCTTCGCTGCGTCGTGCGAATCCAGCAGTGCCGGAAACGTCAGATGACGCGGATGTTCTCGGCCTGCGGGCCCTTCTGGCCCTGGGTGACGTCGAACTCAACGTGCTGGCCCTCGACGAGCTCGCGGAAGCCGTTGGCGTTGATGTTGGAGTAGTGGGCGAACACGTCCGGGCCGCCACCCTCCTGCTCGATGAAGCCGAAGCCCTTTTCGCTGTTGAACCACTTCACGGTGCCGGTAGCCATAACCGTCTCCTCTAAATACTGGGGCAACGAGACCACACCTCGTGGACCTCGCGTAGCCGCGATCCCCATCCGGAGATGACACCGGACAAAACAAATGCGCCTGTTGGTTGAACCAGCAGGCGCACACAAACGTTCATGGGAACCAAAACTGCAACTGACTCGACTGTAGCACGGGAGCACCGCAGATGATCGGGTTATTTTCCGCCTGCGTCACGTCGTCCGCACCTCGGGCGCACCCCGTGGCGGCGGCCCCCACGACAGCCGGGCCGCCCCCGGGGAAAGTCCCCGGGAACGGCCCGTGACGCACGGCTGACGTGTCGGTGCCGTGCTACTTGGGGTAGCGAGCCGTCACCAGCTCGTCACGCTCGGTCCACTCGCCGGGCGCGACCGGCGCCGGCTCCTGGTGGCCGGGCCACCAGGCCTTGCGGCCGAGCAGCGCGGTGAGCGCCGGGGTGAAGAACATCGCCATCACGAAGGCCGACAGCGCGATGCCGAAGGCGATCGAGAAGCCGATCTCGCTGAAGAGCACGTTGCCCGCCAGCATGAAGGTGGCGAAGGAGGCCGCCAGGATCGAGCCGGCCGAGGCCACGGTCGGACCGCCGTGCTTGATCGCCTCGTAGGCCGCCTCACGCGGGTTGCGGCCCTCGCGGGCCTCCTCCCGCAGGCGGGCGATCATCAGGATGTTGTAGTCGGTACCGATCGCCACCACGAAGAGGTAGATGAAGATCGGCAGCATGAACATCAGGCCGGACTGGTTGTCGAGCTTCTGGAACACCATGCTGGTGGCGCCCAGGGTCGCACCGAAGCCGAGGCCCACCGAGGCCATCAGGTACCACGGGGCCACCACGCTGCGCAGCAGCAGGCCCAGGATGACCATGATCAGGACCGCGGCGATCGGGAAGACCGTCTTGTAGTCGTGGTCCATGGCGGCGTTGATGTCCGCCTCGACGGCCGTCTGGCCGCCGACCACGGCCTTGGTGCCCGCGGGCGCCGCGGAGTGCGCGGTGGAGCGCAGCCCGTCCATGGTGTCGATGGCCGCGTTGGAGGCCGGGTTGTCCTTGAGCGTCACGGTGAAGTCGGCGGTCAGGCCGTCCTTGCTCAGCGCGGGCTGCGCGCCGACCTCGGCGACGCCCTTGACCCCCTTGAGCGCGTCCGTGTAGGCCGAGAAGGTCGACTTGTCCAGCGGAGCGCCGTTGGTGGAGGTGACGAAGACCTGCGAGGGGTCGGCGGCACCGGCCGAGAACTCCGACATCACGGCGTTCTGGACCACCATCGACTCGGCGGTCTTCGGCATCGAGCTGCCGGCCAGGTCGAAGGTGCCCTTGTAGCCGAGCGAGCAGAGGGTCAGCAGGATCAGGAAGCCGCCGGAGACGGCTGCGACCAGGCCGGGGCGGCGCTGGGTCATCCGGCCGAGCGCGGCGAACCGGGCCCCCGGCTTCTCCACGCGCCACTTCTTGCCGGGCCAGAAGAGCGCCTTCTCCGGGATCACCGAGAGCACGGCCGGCACCAGGGTGATCGAGGCGATCGCGGTGGTGACGACGGCGATGGCCAGCGCCGGGCCGATCGCCTTGAAGAGTCCGAGGCTGGAGAGGATCAGCACCGCGAAGGCGACGGTGACCGCACCGGCCGCGGAGGCGATCGCCTCGCCGACCCGGCCGATCGCGTTGACCATGGCCTCCTTGCGCGGCTCACCGGCCCGCAGCCGCTCCCGGTAGCGGAACATCAGGAAGAGGAAGTAGTCCGTGCCGACCCCGAGCAGCACCACGATCAGGATGGCCGACATGGTGCTGTTGGCCTTGAGGCCGAACAGCTTGGTCGCGTCCGCGATCAACGCGTTGCTGGTCGGCATGATCACGGCCATGATCAGGATCAGCGGCAGGATCGAGATGATCGCACTGCGGAAGATGATCGCGAGGATCAGCACGATCAGCAGGAAGCTGCCCAGGAAGATCAGCGCGTCGGCCGTGTTGGACGAGTCCGACTGGTCGAGGCTCTGCGCCGCCTGACCGCCGAGTTGCACCTTCAGGTTGCTGTTGCCGGCCAGCGTCTTGGCGTCGGCGCGCAGCTTCTTCGCGGTGTCGGTGTTGGACTGCGGTGCGTCCTTGGTGTATCCGATCAGGGACAGCGCGTACTTGCCGTCCTTCGACATCGACTGGTCGCTGACCGGGACGACGGCGGAGACGTACGGGATGTGCTCGGCCGTCAGCCCGTCGGTGACCTTGGTCATCGTGGTCTTGTCGTCCGCGGTCAGCTGGCCGCCGTCGGTGCGCTGGAAGAGCAGCATCGCGCTCGGCGTGAACGCCGACGGGAAGGCCTTCTGCTGCAGGTCCGCGGCCACGATGGACTCGTAGTGGCGGGGCAGGAAGTCGCTCTCGTCGTCCGAGGAGGCCAACTTGGGGGCTGTCACGGAGATCGCGACGGCAGCGACGAGCCAGGCGACTATCACCCACCAGGCACGCTTGACGACGAATTGTCCGATTCGGTGGAACATGCTTGCGATGCCTCCTGGCATGGTTCACCGCAGCCCTTGGGGGACGGGACGTTGGGCGACGGCTGAGACGGCTGAGACCTCGTCGGTCATTAGCCGGTCGGCAGGTAAGTACTGGAGGAAGCATCATACGAGAACTTACTAGCCGGCCGGTTAGCAGCCCCCCGTGGACCGACAGCCTCGGCTGAGTACCCCCTCGGGGCCTTCCAACGGCCCCGCACCATCCTGACGGGTCACCCCCCGCCCGTACCTCGTCCCCCGGGTGGAGATCCCTCCCCCTCAGGGTGGACTTCCGCCCGTACCCAGGTCGGAGGGCATGGTGGGGTAAACCCCACCCCCGACCCTGAGGCCACTCCCAGGGTCACCGGGCCCGCTGGCCGCATTCTCCGGCAACGCGCCCGTCCCTAGGGTCAGTTGTGAGCCCGGGAGCAGCCCCGGGCCGTCACGCCGGCGGGCCGCACCGCCGCGTCCCAGGGGGAGTCCACCCGTGCCAGCCACACCCGTCCCGGCCATGCCCGCAGCCCGTCCCAGAACCGGCTTCGCCGCCGCCATGGGCGCCTGGAGCGCCCGCCACCGCAGGACCGCCGTCTTCGGCTGGCTGCTCTTCGTCGTCCTGGCCGCCTACCTGGGCGGCGCGGCGGGCAGCCACAAGGTGACCGATGCCGAGTCCATGCCGGGACAGGTGGCCCAGGCCGCCCGGATCCTGGACCAGGCGGGGCTCAAGCCCCCGTCCGGCGAGAGCGTCCTGGTGCAGAGCGCCACGCTGACCGCCGACGACCCGGCCTTCCGGGCCGAGGTCGGCCAGGTGGTCGCCGCCGTCGAGGCCACCGGCCGGACCACCGACCTGCGCTCGCCCTACGACAGCAAGGCGATCTCCGCCGACCGGCACTCCGCGCTGGTCCGGTTCACCGTGGTCGGCGACAGCGACCAGGCCACCGTGAACGTGACCGCGCCGCTCGACGCGGTGGCCGCGATCCAGCGCGGCGACCGCTCCTTCACCGTCGCGGAGTTCGGCGACGCGAGCTCGAACAAGTGGTTCGCCGACCAGTTCGGCCACGACTTCGCCCGCGCCGAGTGGACGGCCGTGCCGCTCGCGCTGGGCATCCTGCTGATCGCCTTCGGCGCGGTGGTCGCCGCCGTGCTGCCGGTGGGGCTGGCGCTCACCGCGTTCGTCGCGGCCGGTGGGCTGGTCGCGCTGAGCAGTTCCTTCCTGCACACCAGCGACGACGCCGGCTCGGTGATGCTGCTGGTGGGCCTGGCCGTCGGGGTCGACTACTGCCTCTTCTACCTGCGCCGCGAACGCGAGGAGCGGGCCGCCGGGCGCAGCGCGGCCGATGCGCTGGCGGTGGCCGCCGCCACCTCGGGCCGGGCGGTGCTGGTCTCCGGGGTCACCGTGGTGGTCGCGATGGCCGGGATGTTCCTCACCGGGATCGCCGACTTCCAGGCGATGTCCTACGCGACCATCGTGGTGGTGGTCACCGCCGTGCTCGGCTCGCTCACCGTGCTGCCCGCGCTGCTGTCGATGCTCGGCGACCGGGTCGAGAAGGGCCGGGTGCCGCTGCTGCGCCGCCGGGGGGCCACAGACCCGAGCGGCGGCAGCCGGATCTGGAACGCCGTGCTGACCCCGGTGCTGCGCTTCCCGCTGGTGGCGGCCGTCCTGGCCGGCGGCCTGCTGCTCGCACTGGCGGCCCCGCTGCTGACCATGCACACCGCCAACCTCACCTTCCAGCAGATGCTGCCCCAGGGCAACGCGCTGGTGCGCACCTCCGAGCAGATCGAGGCCGCCTTCCCCGGCAGCCCCGCGCCGGCCACCGTGGTGGTCAAGGCCGCCGACCTGTCCTCCCCCGCGATGACGCAGGCGCTGGCCGACTTCCAGACCCGGGCGCTGGCCACCGGCCGGATGCACGGCCCGATCGAGATCACCCGGTACGCCGCACAGAACGTCGCCACCATCGACGTTCCGCTCAACGGCAGCGGCAACGACGCGACCAGCACCGCCGCACTGCGGACGCTGCGCCAGGACGTGGTGCCGGACACGCTGCTCAAGGTCCCCGGCACCCAGGCTCCGGTGGCCGGACAGACCGCCGGCTCCTACGACTTCAACCGGCAGATGACCGGCAGCATGCTCCCGGTCTTCGCCTTCGTGGTGCTCTTCGCCTTCCTGCTGATGCTCGCCTCGTTCCGCTCGCTGGGGATCGCGATCACCGCGGTGCTGCTCAACCTGCTCTCGGTGGGCGCCGCGTACGGGGTGCTGACCCTGGTCTTCCAGCACGGCGTGGGCGCCTCGCTGCTCGGCACGGCCGGGGTGGGCGCGGTGGAGTCCTGGGTGCCGCTCTTCCTCTTCGTGATCCTCTTCGGACTGAGCATGGACTACCACGTCTTCGTGGTCTCCCGGATCAAGGAGGCGCACGACCGGGGCCTGCCCACCCGGGCCGCGGTCTCGCACGGCATCCGCTCGACGGCCGGGGTGGTCAGCAGCGCGGCGATCATCATGGTCGCGGTCTTCGCGGTCTTCGGAACCCTGTCGATGCAGTCGATGAAGCAGATGGGCGTGGGCCTGGCGGTCGCGGTGCTGGTGGACGCGACGGTGATCCGCGGCGTGCTGCTGCCCTCGGTGATGAGCCTGCTCGGCGAGCGCAACTGGTACCTGCCGCGCTGGCTGTCCTGGCTGCCGGACCTGTCGCACAGCGAGCCGGCGGCTCCGGTGCCGGCCGCGGTGGCGGAGGGCCCGCGGCACCGACGGGTCGTGGTCTGAGCCCCGACCTGCTGCCGGTGGCCTGCCGGTCGACCTCCGCCCCCGGGGTCGACCGGTAGGTTTCGGCCATGGTCTCCCTCTCGTCGTCCCCCTTCACCGAAGCCCGGGCCCGCGCACTGCTCGCCCGGGCCCGCGCCGCCGCGGGCATCCCGGGTGGGACCGGGCAGCTGCTGGCCCTGGGGGAGAACGCCGTCTTCGGGCTCGACGACCTGGCGCTGGTGGCCAAGGTGGGCCGGGAGCCCGCGCTGCGGGCCCGGGCGGCGCGCGAACTGGCCGTCGCCCGCGGGCTGGACGACGCGGGCATCCCGGTGGTGCGGCCCGCCGACTCCCTGGTGCCGGCCCAGCGCGAGGCGGTGGTGACCGCCGACGGGCACCCGGTCACCTTCTGGCAGCAGTTGGCCCCGGCGGTTCGCCCGGCGGGCACCGCCGACCTCGCGCCGCTGCTGCGCGCGCTGCACGAACTGCCCGGGTCCGCCGGGCTGGCGCCGCCGGGCGAACCGCTGCCGCGCCGGGACCTGTTGGCCCCCGTCGAGCACTGGCTGCGCACCGCCGAGGGCCATCTCGACCCGGACGACGCCGCGTTCCTGCTGGAGCGCCGCACCGAGCTGGCCGCCGCCCTCGAGACGCTGAGCCCGGCGCTGCCGCCCGGGGTGATCCACGGCGACGCGCTGCCGCGCAATGTCCACGTCGGCCCGCACGGGCCGGTGCTGCTGGACCTGGAGTACGTCTGCGACGACCTGCGCGAGCACGACCTGGTGACGCTGGCGCTCAGCTGCGACCGGTACGGCGTGCCGGAGCAGGAGTACCTCGCCTTCACCCGCGCCTACGGCTGGGACGTGCGGGACTGGGACGGCTGCGCGGTGCTGCGCGGGGCCCGGGAGACGGCCGGCGCGGCGTGGGTGGCGCAGCAGGTGCCGGGCAGTGCGGCGGCGCTGGCGGAGTTCCGGCGCCGGGTGGCCTCGCTGCGGGAGGGGGACGCGGCGGTGCGCTGGTTCGCGTTCTGAGCCGGGCCGGGGCCCGAGCCGCAGGAGGACCCGAGCCGGAGCGGGGCGCCCGCGGACCACTGAAACGGACTCCCAGGCTCCGGTGAGATTTGTCTCAAGATGCTTTCATCATTTCGGAACTGCCTGATCGGCGGCCATCGTCGTAGGGAACAGCCGCGACCACCCGGGGGCGGCTGGTCCACGTCAGGAGTTGCCGCATGCCCGTTCCCGGCACCCACCGCACCCTGCTCCGCCGCGCCGCCGGCGGCTGCGCCGCGATCCTCACCCTCGCGCTCGCCTGCGCGTGCGGGAGTTCATCGGGCGCGACCACGTCGGCGGACCGGGCACGTCCGAGCGTGACGCTGACCGCCGCCCCGAGCACGAGCGCGGGCGCGGCCCCGACCGTGGTGGCGAGCACGAGCCCGACCACGGCAGCGAGCCCGACCACGACGCCGGGCGCGGCAGCGACACCGACCCCGACACCGAGCAGGGCGGCGAGCACGACGCCGGGCGTAACCGTGAGCCCGACCACGACGCCGGGCGCGGCAGCGGGCCGGACGCCGAGCGCGGCCGCGAGCACCCCCGCCTCGCCGGCCCCGGCGACCACCGCGGGCGCACCGGTGCCCGCGAAGGACGCGCCCGGTTCCTCGATCTCCTACGCGACCGCCACCGGCGGCCGGACCGTCGCGCTCACCTTCGACGACGGCCCCGGCAAGGCCACCGGCCAGGTCCTGGCGCTGCTCGCCCAGTACCACGCCAAGGCGACCTTCTGCGAGATCGGCCCGCAGGCCACCGCCAACCCCGCCCTGGTCAAGCAGATCCTGGCCGGCGGCCACCGCCTGTGCGACCACACCGTGCACCACCCGCAGCCGATGCACACGCTCTCGCACGACAAGCAGGTCTACGAGATCGACGCGGCCAAGGACATGATCACCGCGGCCGGCGGTCCGGGCACCCAGGTCAGCTGGTTCCGCGCGCCGGGCGGCGACTTCAGCGCCGACAACCGCCAGATAGCCGTCCAGGACGGCCTGCGCCCGCTCGGCTGGACGGTCGACACCCGCGACTGGTCCAAGCCCGGCGTCCCGGCGATCATCGCCAACGTCAAGAAGGAGCTGCACCCCGGCGGCATCATCCTGATGCACGACGGCGGCGGCGACCGCAGCCAGACCGTGGCCGCCCTCCAGCAGTTGCTCCCCTGGCTGGTGCAGCAGGGCTACACCTTCGACTTCCCTGCCGCCTGACGCCGAGTCGGCCCAGGTCGGCCCAGGTCGGCTCAGCTCACCGGATCGGCCAACGGGCGTCGACCACGGCCTGCGGGTCCTTGCCCTTGCGCAGCCAGGCCTGCAGGCCCTCGGCCCACTCCCGGTACCAGTGCACCTGCTGCTCGTGCAGCGCGGCCAGGGTCAACTCCCCCACCTGCGCCGGGTAGCGCTCGCCCAGCGCGACGGCCACCCGGACCGCCGCGAGTGCGTCGCTGGCGGCGTCGTGGGCGTCCAGCAGCTCCACCCCGTAGACCTCGCAGACCCGTTGCAGACCGCGCGAGCCCTTGCGGTAGCGGTCCACCGCGCGGTCGATCACCAGCGCGTCCAGCACCGGCGCGACCAGTCGCCCGGCCAGCCGCCCGGCCAGGCCCACCCGGCCGTGGCGGCGCAGCTCGGCGTCGAGCAGCGAGAGGTCGAAGGGGGCGTTGAACGCCACCACCGGGGTGCCCTGCGCCAGCCGCTCGCAGAGCGCGGCGGCGATCTCCTCCACCGCGGCGCCCGCGGGGCGGCCCCGGGTGCGGGCCTGTTCGTCGCTGATCCCGTGGATCGCCCGGGCCTGCTCGGGTATCGGTACCCCGGGGTCGAGCAGCCAGCGCGTGGTGCGCACCGGCACGCCGCCGACCGTCTCCACCAGCGCGGCGGTGACGATCCGTGACTCGGCCGGCTCGGTGCCGGTGGTCTCCAGGTCGAACCCGATCAGCGGGCCCTGCCACCACCGCACCCGCGCGGCCGTGCGCACCGCCCCAGCGGCAGGTCTCGCCGCATTGCCCAGCTCACCCATCAGCAGCGCCTTCCGTCGGGGTGTCCTCTGACGTCCCCCATCATGGCCGCCGCCTGTGACAACGCCGCCCGCCCACGGCCTGCGGGGCCGTGGGCGGGCGGGTGTCGCAGAGACTCCCAAGGGGTCTCAGGGGATCTCAGGCCGCGGCGAACATCGCGCGGCCGAGCCAGTCGTTGGTGTCCCGCACGCCCGGCAGCACGAAGAAGTAGCCACCGCCGGTCGGCGAGATGTAGTCCACCAGTGGCTCGTCGATCAGCCGGGTCTGGGTCGCCTCGAACTGGCGCACCACGTCCTGCTGGTAGCAGCAGAACGCCAGGCCCATGTCCAGGTTGCCGACCTTGTCGACGCCGCGGTCGTAGTTGTAGCCGCGGCGCAGGATGCGCGAGTCGTCCGTCTGGTCGGTGCGCGGGTTGGCCAGCCGGATGTGGGCGTCCACCGGGATCGCGTTGCCCTGCGGGTCCCTGGCGTAGTCGGGGATGTCGGTCTCCTTGGCCCCGTCCAGCGGAGCGCCGGTGTCCTTGCGGCGGCCGAACATCTTCTCCTGCTCGGAGAGCGAGACCCGGTCCCAGAACTCGACCAGCATCCGGATGATGCGGATCACCTGGTAGCTGCCGCCGGTGGCCCAGGCCGGTTCGCCGCCGCCGTCCTTGACCCAGACGAGCTTGTCCATCTCGCGCCCCGAGGTGACGTCGGGGTTGGCGATGCCGTCCTTGAAGCCGAGCAGGTTGCGCTGCGCGCCGGCCGGACGCGGGGCGTTCTGGAACCCGTCGATCCGCCACTTGATCTGCATCGCACCGCGGGTGTGCTTGGCGATGTCGCGCAGCGCGTGCAGCACGGTGTCCTGGCTGTTGGCGCAGATCTGCAGCGACAGGTCGCCGTGCAGCTCGGCCGCCTGCAGGTTGTCGTTCGGGAAGGTCTTCATCGGGTTCAGCTTGACCGGCTTGACCTTGCCCAGGCCGTAGCGGCCGTCGAAGAGCGAGGAGCCGACCCCGACCGTCACCGACAGGCCGTCACTGGGCACCGTCGGGCCCAGGATGCCGTTGTCGGAGGGCGGCGCGCCGACGCCCAGGTCGGGCGGGGTGCCGCCGGCGGTGAGGAACCTGATCCGGTCGGTGAGGGTGTGGAAGAGGTCTTCCAGCGCCTTGCGGTCGGGGGCGATGACGTCGAAGGAGAGGAACATCGCGGCGGTCTGCTGCGCGGTCAGCACGCCGGCCTGGTGCTCGCCGTGGAAGGGCACCAGCGCGTTGGCACCCGTGGCGTCGGCGGCCTGTGCCCGCCCGGCGCCACCCAGCGCGAGCGCTCCGCCGGCCAGCGCGGCACCGGCCGCGCCGACGCCGAGCGCCGCGCCCAGGAAGCTGCGGCGCGCGGGGGCGGCCGGGCAGCCGGCCGCATCGGCCCGGGCGGCCTCGGCGGCGGCGAGCGCCTCGTGCGGGAAGGGGCAGGAGCCGGTTCTGGGCTGGCTGGTCATCAGGCGGACTTCCTGATCTCAAGAAGGTCGGGAATGGGGGCGAGGTCTTCGAGCAGCTGGCCGGTGGCGCCGTTGAGCTGCGTGCGGACCGAGGGGTCGAGCTGCTCGACCGGGGTCCAGCTGCCGTCCTGGTGGCGGGCGCCGGCCAGCAGGTCGCCGAACCGCTTCAGGTCGGCGTTGACGGTGCCGAGCAGCTGCGGGCTGCGCTGCTGGATCAGCGGCGTCAGGACGTTCAGCAGCTCCTGGGTGCCGGCCAGGTTGGCCTGGGCGGTGGCCAGGTTGGTGCCGCTGCCCTCGTCGGTGTCGGCCGTCAGCTCGAACTGGAGGGTGTTCTCCAGGATCTCGTGGGTGCGCAGCGGCAGGTCGGTGGGGTCGAAGTCCTGGGTCGGGAACGCCTTGCCGAGGCCGTCCACGTCGGTGACCAGCTGGTCGGCGACCGGGGCGAGGTCGCTGGCGCTCTGGCCGTGCCACAGGCCGTACTCCAGGCGGTGGAAGCCGGCGAAGTCCTTGTCGGCGACGCCGTCCGGCAGGCCGTCGGCCCGGCCGTTGATCTTCTTGTCGAAGTCGGCGAAGGTGCCGTAGGCGGCGCCCAGCGAGGAGTACTGCAGGTGCGCGGTGAGCCAGTCGGCCTTGGCGGCGTCCAGGTCGCCCGCGTGCAGGTCGGCCTGGAGCTTCTGGGTCTGGGTCAGCAGCGTGGCCAGGCCCGCGTTCACGTAGGACTTGTACTGGTCGAGCGGGCCCTTGAGGTCGTCCTCGGAGACCGGCAGCACGGCGTTGACGCTCTGTCCGCCGCTGACGTGGAAGGTGGCCGAGGTGACCGGGTCGCCGCTGCTGGGCACGCAGCGCCAGGCGAGGTCGCCGCTGCCGATGGTGGCGGTCAGCGGGCGGGTGGTGCCCGGGGCCAGGCCCTCGATCTCGCCGTAGACGGCGTTGGTGGCCGGGTTGACCAGGTAGACCTCGGAGGTCTTGCTGCCGGCGTTGTGCATCTGGAAGGTCTGCTGGCCGGGCTGCGGGGTGCTGAAGCCCTTGCCGCAGTCGCTCTTGGCGTCCGAGACGGTGACGGTGCCGGCGGCGGCGGGCTTGCCGTCGCTGGCCGCGATCACCACCCCGGCCACCACGGCCGGGACGGCCACCAGGGCGGCGGGGAGCAGCCAGCGGTTGCGGGAGCCGGCGGGCCGCGGCTCGGGCGCGCTCGACGGCTCGGCCTCCGCAGCCTTCTCCGTCACCGACTCCGCAGCCTTCTCCGTCGCCGGCTCCGCAGCCTTCTCAGCAGCGGCCACCGCCGGCTTGGGCGCACTCGCCCGCACGCCGCGCACGAAGAGCGTCATCACCAGCGCGAGGTAGAGCACGTACGCGGCCACCTGCAGCCAGGTCATCGTGACGGTGATGTTGAACACGCCCTGCATCAGCGTCGCGTACCAGGACCCGCCGTCCAGCGAGCCGCTCAGGTCGAAGGCGTACGCGGTCGAGCCGGGCAGCACGCCGCCCTCCTGCAGGTCGCGCAGCCCGTAGCTGAGCACGCCGGCCGCGATGACGATCAGCACCACGCCGGTGCAGGTGAAGAACTTCGTCAGGTTGATCTTCAGCACCCGGCGGTACAGGCCCCAGCAGAGTCCGGCGGCCAGCACCAGGCCGATCCCGGCGCCGATCGCGGGCCCGGTGGCCTCACCGGCGGAGCGCGCGGTGGTCCACAGGAAGAGCGAGGTCTCCAGGCCCTCCCGGCCGACGGCCAGGAAGCTGGTCAGCACCAGCACGCCGCCGCCCATGGTGAGCGCGGAGGCGACCTTCTCGCGGATCTCCGAGGAGAGGTTGCGGGCCGAGCGCCGCATCCAGAACACCATCGCGGTGACGAAGGCCACCGCGATCAGGCTCAGGGTGCCGCCGAAAGCTTCCTGCGCGCTGCCGGAGAGGTTGGCGGCGGTGAAGGTGAGCACCGCGCCGAAGCTGAGGGCGAGCGCGATGGCGGCCAGCACACCGGTCCACACCTGGGGCAACCGGGCCTTCTGGCCCGAGCGGACCAGGGTGGCGACCAGGATCGAGACGATCAGGCCGGCCTCGAGACCCTCTCTGAGCCCGATCAGAAAGCTTGGAAACGCGTCGTCCCACATGGGTGGTGAACTCTCCTAGGCATGGCAGCGCCGCTAAGCACGGCCCGCTTAGCTTAGGCATACCTTAGCCAGAGAGGATGAGAACGTCGATGCCCGGGGGGCGGTCAAGGCGACACGCCGGGAATGCGCCGGTCCGAGCCCGCCTCAGCTGACCGGGCGTGAGTCGGTCCAGACCCCCTCGAACTCCTCCCGGTAGACCTCCAGCAGCCCGGGCTCGCCCTCCTCCGCACCGGGCTGGGCCGCCCGCAGCACCAGGGCCGGCGACTCGATCCCGCGGGCCCGGCGCAGGTAGGGCTGGACCACGCCGAGGTCGCCGCCGCGCCGCCGCACCCCGGGCGGGCGGGCGCCCTCCACCAGGTAGGCGGTGAACCGGGGCGTCTCGTCGAAGACCCGGATCTCGAAGGCGCCCTGGTCGCGCAGCCGGGCCCGGACCCGGCGCACGTGCATGATGTTGGTCTCGATCGAGCGGGACAACTCACCTCGGCCCAGCCCCAGTTCCCGCTCCCGCCGGCGCACCGCGCTGCTGGCCGGGTTGAGGAAGAGCAGCCGGATCCGGCAGCCCTCGGCGGCCAGCCTGGCCAGCCGCTTGCCGGTGAAGTTCTGGCAGAGCATGCCCAGCGCGATGCCGAGCGCGTCCAGCCGACGGGCGCCCTCCAGCAGGTCCTCCACCGGCAGGTCGCGCTGGAGCAGGATCCGGTCGGCGTGCACCGCGGCGACGTCGGCGTAGCGGCCGGCCACCAGCTCCTCGATGACGTCGGAGGGCAGCCCGGCCCCGGCGGCGGGCCGCCCGTCCAGCAGGCCGAGCACCCGGGCCGCGGCCCGCTCGGTCTGGGCCAGCACGGTGGGGGTGAGGCTGCGGTTGCGCGAGACCACGTGCCGGGCGACCTCCAGCTCGTCCAGGGTCAGCTCGATCTCCCGGCGGTCGTCCAGGTACGGCTCGAAGCACGGCCAGTGCTGCACCATCAGCTCGCGCAGCTGGGGCAGGGTCAGGAAGACCAGCGGGTCGTCGTCGACCGGGTCGAGCAGGTAACCCTTGCGCCGGCTGACCTCGCGCACGGCGGAGGCCCGGCGCACCCACTCCTCGCCGGCCGGGCCGGCCGCGGCGGTCACCCAGTCCACGCCGTGGGCGGGCTCGTAGACGGGGCGCAGCAGGTCGTCCAGCAGGGCGCGCAGCCGCTGCTCGACGAGATTGAGCCAGACGTAGGCCCGCCCGGTCAGCCGGACCCGCTGGTAGGCGTGCTGCCACCGCTCGCCGTCCCAGGCCGGCTCGATCGCCTCGGTACCGGGCTGAGCGGGGCTCAGGCGGCCGCCGCCGGGGGAGCCCAGCACCGCGGTCGGCGCCTCTGCCCGGACCCCGGTACCCGCCGCCCCGCTGGACCCTTCGGGCCATTCGTCGGCGGGATAGACCATCTGATTACCTCAACTCTCGGCACCCGGCCCTGTGACGATCAAGGGTACTGCCAGGGCGCCCCGCCAGGCAGCCCGTTGCCCATCCGCAACTCGAACGCGCACCACTGGCCGGACCGTCCCGAACATCTGATACGAGTGCGCCGGACACCCGTTCGGGCGAAAGGAAGCCGAAAGAGCGTCAGAACAGCACGGGAGCGGCAACGATGGCCATGACAGTGCGTCGATCGGCAGTGTGCCGTGCGTCACGCTGAGCGGCGCACAGACATGTGACGCGCGCCACGGGGCATACCGCACCCAGCGGTGCGCCAACGTCCCGAGGGAGCATCAGATCCCCTTGACATCAGGGAAGTTGAGGCTTATGCAGGTCTGGCCGGGGCAACCGTACCCCCTGGGTGCCACCTACGACGGGGTGGGCACCAACTTCGCGGTGTTCTCCGAGAGCGCGGACCGGATCGAGCTGTGCCTGCTCGGCCCGGACGACACCGAGACCACCATCGAGCTGCGCGAGACCGACGCGTTCGTCCGGCACGCCTACCTGCCCGGCATCCAGCCCGGCCAGCGGTACGGCTTCCGGGTCCACGGACCGTACGAGCCCGCGCGCGGCCAACGGCACAACGGCGCCAAGCTGCTGCTCGACCCGTACGCCAAGGCGATGAGCGGCACGATCGACTGGGACGAGTCGGTCTACGGGTACCACTTCGGCGCGCCCGAGCGCCGCAACGACCTCGACTCGGGCCCGCACACCATGCACTCGGTGGTGATCAACCCGTACTTCGACTGGGGCAACGACCGCCCCCCGCGCACCGACTACCACCGGTCGGTGATCTACGAGGCGCACGTCAAGGGCCTCACCCAGCTGCACCCGGGCATCCCCGAGGAGATCCGCGGCACCTACGCCGCGCTCGCCCACCCCGCGCTGATCGAGCACCTGGCCAAGCTCGGCATCACGGCGATCGAGCTGATGCCGGTGCACCAGTTCGTGCGCGACCACCGACTGCGTGACATCGGACTGTCCAACTACTGGGGTTACAACACCATCGGCTTCTTCGCCCCGCACGGCTCCTACTCCTCGGTGGGCGACCGCGGCCAGCAGGTGCAGGAGTTCAAGTCGATGGTCAAGGCGCTGCACGCGGCCGGGATCGAGGTGATCCTGGACGTGGTCTACAACCACACCGCCGAGGGCAACCACCTGGGCCCCACCCTCTCGATGCGCGGCCTGGACAACGCCTCGTACTACCGGCTGGCCACCGACCGCCGGAACTACATGGACACCACCGGCACCGGCAACAGCCTGCTGATGCGCAGCCCGCACGTGCTCCAGCTGATCATGGACTCGCTGCGCTACTGGGTCACCGAGATGCACGTGGACGGCTTCCGGTTCGACCTCGCGGCCACCCTGGCCCGGCAGTTCCACGAGGTCGACCGGCTCTCCTCGTTCTTCGACCTGGTCCAGCAGGACCCGGTGGTCTCGCAGACCAAACTGATCGCCGAGCCCTGGGACGTCGGCGAGGGCGGCTACCAGGTGGGCAACTTCCCGCCGCTGTGGACCGAGTGGAACGGCATGTACCGGGACACCGTGCGCGACCTGTGGCGCGGCGAGAACGCCACGCTGGCCGAGTTCGGCTCCCGGCTGACCGGTTCCTCCGACCTCTACCAGCACGACGGGCGGCGCCCGATCGCCTCGATCAACTTCATCACCTGCCACGACGGCTTCACGCTGCGCGACCTGGTCTCGTACAACGAGAAGCACAACGAGGCCAACGGCGAGCACAACCGGGACGGCGAGTCCTTCAACCGCTCCTGGAACTGCGGCGCGGAGGGCCCGACCACCGACCCGCAGGTGCTCCAGCTGCGCGGCCGCCAGCAGCGCAACTTCATCGCCACCCTGCTGCTCTCCCAGGGCGTGCCGATGCTCTCGCACGGCGACGAGCTCGGCCGCAGCCAGCTGGGCAACAACAACGCCTACTGCCAGGACTCCGAGCTGTCCTGGGTCGACTGGCCCGGCGACGGCGACCTGCTGGAGTTCACCCAGGGCATGGTCTGGCTGCGCCGCAACCACCCGGTCTTCCGCCGCCGGCGGTTCTTCCGGGGCCGACCGGTGGCCGCCGCCCACGACGACCTGACCGACATCGCCTGGTTCACCCCCGGCGGCGAGGAGATGACCGAGCAGGACTGGAGCGCCAGCTACGCCAAGTCGCTGACGGTCTTCCTCAACGGCGCGGCGATCTCCGAGCCGGACCGGCGCGGCGGGCGGATCACCGACGACTCGTTCCTGCTGATGTTCAACGCGCACCACGAGTCGCTGCAGTTCACCGTCCCCCGGGAGCACGGCGAGCAGTGGCAGGTCGTGGTCGACACCACCCTCGCGACACTCCCGACCCCGGGGGCCGGACTTCGGGTGAAGGAGGGCGACGGGCTCTGGCTCGCCGACCGCTCCTTGCTGGTGCTTCAGCGGTCCGCCTGAGAAACGCGGTCGCCCGGGTGCCGCAAGCGGGTCGTGCGGCCCCGGGCGACCGGGTAGGCATGGGGTGTGATCACACCCCCTACAGCGAGCTACCGGCTCCAGCTGCAGCCCTCGTTCACGCTCGCGGACGCCGCCGCGGCCCTGCCGTACCTGGCCGGGCTCGGCATCTCCCACCTGCACCTGTCGCCCCTGCTGGAGGCGACACCCGGCTCCACCCACGGGTACGACACGGTCGACCACACCCGGATCAGCGAACAGCTCGGCGGCGAGGGCGCCCTGCGCGCCCTCGCCGCCGCGGCCCACGAGCACGGGCTGCGGCTGATCGCCGACGTGGTCCCCAACCACATGGCGCTGCCGGTCCCCGAGCGCCTCAACACCCCGCTCTGGCACGTGCTGCGGGACGGGCCCGAGTCGGCCTACGCGCACTGGTTCGACATCGACTGGGCGGCGCACGGCGGCCGGATCCTGCTGCCGGTGCTGGGCGACCGGCTGGGCGCGGTGCTCGACCAGCTGAAGGTGGATCAGGACACGCTGCGCTACTACGACCACGTCTTCCCGCTGCGCCCGGGCACCGAGCACCTGCCACTGGCCCAGCTGCTCTCCCGCCAGCACTACCGGCTGGCCTGGTGGCGACTGGCCGGCACCGAGCTCAACTACCGCCGGTTCTTCAGCATCAACGAGCTGATCGCACTGCGGGTGGAGGACCCGGAGGTGTTCCGGGCCACCCACGGGGTGCTGCTGCGGCTGCGCGAGGAGGGGGTGCTGGACGGCTTCCGGGTCGACCACCCGGACGGCCTGGCCGACCCGCGCGCCTACCTGCGCCGGCTGGCCGAGACCAGCGGCTGCGCCTACACGGTGGTGGAGAAGATCCTCACCGGACACGAACGGCTGCCCGGCGACTGGCCCTGCGCGGGCACCACCGGCTACGACGCACTGCGGCACATCGACGGCGTGCTCACCGACGGGCCCGGGGTGCACCGGCTGACCGGGCTGTACGCCGAGTACACCGGCCTCGACTCCTCGGCCGCCGAGCAGGCCCGGATCGGCCGTGCCGAGATGACCGGCCCGAGCGGCGAACTGGCCGCCGAGATGAACCGCCTGGTCCGGCTGGCCGAGCAGATCGGCGCGGCCGAACCGGCGCTGGCCGACCACGCCCCGCTCGCGGTGCGGGCCGCGCTCTGTGACCTGTTCACCCACTACACGGTCTACCGGCCCTACCTCTCCCAGGCCGAACGGACCGTCACCACGCCGCAGTCCACCAAGGAGTTCGTCGAGCTGCTGACCCAGGGCCACCTGGGCTCGGGCCCGCTGAAGGACGAGTTCCGCACCCGGTTCGCCCAGACCGCCTCGGCGGTGGCGGCCAAGGGCGTGGAGGACACCGCCTTCTACCGCTGGTACCCGCTGCTCTCGCTGAACGAGGTCGGTGGCGACCCCGGCCACCCGGGCGTCGAACCGGCCGACTTCCACCGCTGGTGCGAGGACATCCAGCGCCACTGGCCGCTGACCATGACCACGCTGTCCACCCACGACACCAAGCGCAGCGCGGACGCCCGGGCCCGGCTCGCCGTGCTGGCCGAGCTGCCCGAGCAGTGGACGGCCGAGTGCCGCGCGTGGTCGGCGCTGGCCGGCGGGCTGGCCGACCGCAACGCCGAGTGGCTGCTCTGGCAGACCCTGGTGGCCGCCTGGCCGATCGACGTGGAGCGGCTGCGCTCGGTGCTGCTCAAGTCGGTCCGCGAGGCCAAGCTGACCACCAGCTGGACCGCCCAGGACGCCGACTACGAAGCCGCCCTCGCCCAGTACGCCGAGACCGTCCTGAGCATTCCCGAACTCACCGCGCGGATCGAGGCGTTCGTCGCCTTCCTGGAGCCGTACGCGCGCAGCAACAGCCTGTCGGCCGCGCTGCTGCACCTCACCATGCCGGGCGTGCCCGACCTCTACCAGGGCTCCGAGCGCCCGCTGTACACCCTGGTCGACCCCGACAACCGCGCCCCGGTCGACTTCACCCTCCCGGACGCCGCACTCGGCGACTTCGCGCGCCGCAAGCTGCACCTGACCCGCACCGCCCTGCACCTGAGCCGCCCGCTGGGCCGCTACCGCCCGCTGGCGGCGGGCGAGCACCTGATCGCCTACCAGCGCGGGCCGAACCTGACGGTGGCCGCCACCCGGCTGCCGTACGCGCTGGCCGGGCGCGGCGAAGGCGCGACCCTCGAACTGGCCGGACGCTGGCGGGACCTGCTGACCGGCCGGCCGTTCACCGGCACCGTGGACACCGTCGCGCTACTGACCAAGGAGGCATCGTGAGGTACCAGGTCTGGGCTCCGGCGGCCGGGCGGGTCGAGGTGGAGGTGGACGGTGTGCGCAGCCCGCTGGCCGCCGAGCCGGGCGGCTGGTGGCGCGGCGAGGCAGCAGCCGGGCAGGACTACGGCTTCGCACTCGACGGCGGGCCCGCCCTGCCCGACCCGCGCTCGGCCCGCCAGCCGCACGGCCCCGACGGCCCGAGCCGGCTGGTCGACCACGCGGACTTCCGCTGGTCGCAGAGCGACTGGCACGGGCGGGCGCTGCCCGGCGCGGTCGTCTACGAGCTGCACGTCGGCACCTTCACCCCGGCCGGCACCTTCGCCGGCGCCGAGCAGAAGCTCGACCACCTGGTCGAACTGGGCGTGGACTTCGTGCAGTTGCTGCCGGTCTGCCCGTTCCCCGGCCGGCACGGCTGGGGCTACGACGGGGTGGCGCCCTGGGCGGTGCACGAGCCCTACGGCGGCCCGGAGGGCCTCAAGCGCTTCGTGGACGCCGCGCACCGCAAGGGCCTGGGCGTGATCCTGGACGTGGTGCACAACCACCTCGGCCCCTCCGGCAACCACCTGCCCGCCTACGGTCCGTACTTCACCGAGCGGCACCAGACGCCCTGGGGCGCGGCGGTCAACCTGGACGCGCCCGGCTCGGACGAGGTGCGCGCCTACCTGATCGGCAGCGCGCTGGCCTGGCTGCGCGACTACCGGATCGACGGCCTGCGGCTGGACGCGGTGCACGCGTTGGTGGACGACCGCGCGGTGCACTTCCTGGAGGAACTGACCACCGCCGTACGGGCGCTGGCCGCAGCCGAGCGGCGCCCGCTGTTCCTGATCGGCGAGTCCGACCTGAACAACCCGCGGGTGACCGATCCCCGGCAGGCGGGCGGCTACGGGCTGGACGCCCAGTGGAGCGACGACTTCCACCACGCGCTGCACGCCGCGGCGACCGGCGAGACCCAGGGCTACTACGCCGACTTCGGCCGGGCCCCGCTGGCGGCGCTGGCCCGGACGCTGACCCGCGGCTGGTTCCACGACGGCACCTGGTCCTCCTTCCGCGGCCGCCACCACGGCCGCCCCTTCCCCGCGGCGGGCGGCGGGCACCGGCTGCTCGGCTACGCGCAGACCCACGACCAGATCGGCAACCGCGCCCAGGGTGACCGGCTGAGCGCCGGCCAACTCGCCCTGACCGCACCACTGGTGCTCACCTCGCCGTTCACCCCGATGCTCTTCATGGGCGAGGAGTGGGGAGCCGCGACCCCCTGGCAGTACTTCACCGACCACACCGATCCGCAGCTCGCGGAGGCGGTGCGCCAGGGCCGGCGGCGGGAGTTCGCCGCCTACGGCTGGGCGGCCGAGCAGGTGCCCGATCCGCAGGAGCCCGCCACCGTGCTGCGCTCCACCCTGGACTGGACCGAGCCGCGCGCCGGACAGCACGCCGAACTGCTCGCCTGGTACCGGCGGTTGATCCGGCTGCGGCGCGAGAACCCGCAGCTGGTGGACCCTGACCTGACCGCGGTCGCGGTGGAGTTCGACGAGGCACAGGGGCAACTGACCGTGCACCGTGGCCCGTTCAGGATCGCGGTGAACTTCGGCGACAAGCCGGGCGAGCCGCCGGCGGGCGAGGTGGTCGCCCACTGGGGCGAGCTGGGCGCCGGCCGCCTGGGGCCGCGCTCCTGCGCCATCACCCGCGTGGCAGGAAGCTGACGATCCGCTGCCGCAGTCCGGGCGCGGTGAGGCCGTAGGCCGCCAGGTGCTCCTCGATGCTCCCGTAGTGCCGGTGCTCCTCGCGCGGCACGCCGAGGCCGAGCACCCGGTGCGGCAGGTCGGCCAGCGCCCGGTTCACCTCGCCGCCGGAGGTCCCGGCGAGGTAGGGCTCGACCAGCACCACGTCGGTGGGGCCCGCGGCGCGCAGCGCGGCGGCGTCGAAGGGCCGCACCGAGGTGGCGTAGAGGACGGTGACGTCCAGCCCCTCGGTGGCGGCCAGCACCGCGTCCAGCATCGGGCCCACCGCCACCACGGTGGCGGCCGCGCCCCGGCGCAGGGTCAGGAACCGGCCCGGCACCACCGGCCTGGCCTCGGCGTTCTGGTGCGCGGAGAGCCGCACGTAGACGTTGCGCTCGCCGTCGGCCACCGCGTGCCGCAGCAGCGTCTCGGTCTCGTCGGGGTGCCCCGGCACGTGCACCGTCCAGTCGGGCAGCGTGTCGAGCAGCGCCACGTCGCCCGGCGCCATGTGGGTGCGCCCGCCGGCCGGCCAGTCGTACGAGCCCAGCGCGCTGACCAGCACCGCGCCCACCCCCTGGTGGCCGAGGTCCAGCTTGACCTGCTCGAAGGGCCGTTCGACCAGGAAGCTGGCGAAGGTGTGGGCGATCGGGCGCATCCCGGTCAGCGCCAGGCCCGCGGTCACCCCGATCAGCAACTGCTCGCGGATGCCCACGTTGAGCACCCGGTCGGGGTGGGCGGCGGCGGCCCCGGTGAGCTGGGCCGCGCCGATGTCGGCGAGCACCAGGGCGGTGCGGGGGTCCTGGTCGAGCAGGTCGCTCGCCACGGTGGCGAAGCGCTCGCGCATGGTGTCCATCGTTCTTCTCCCCGTCGGTGGTGACTAGTTCTTGGGCTCGACCCGGGCGATCACGGCGTGCGGCCGGCCCGGGTGCTCGGTGGTGTACGCCTGGTACAGCGCCTCGTGGTCGTGGCCGTCCACGGTCACCGCCGACCAGCCGGCCGCCGCGAAGCGGGAGGCGATCCCGCCCTGCCAGCCGTGGGTGGCCGAGGTGTTGTCGATCACGATGGCGTGCAGCCGCTCCAGCCCGACCGCCCCGGCGTAGGCCAGTGCCTCGTGGTTGCTGCCCTCGTCGAACTCGGCGTCCCCGATCAGCGTCCAGACCGCCGGATCGGTCAGCCCCTGCGCCCGCAGGCCCAGCGCGGTGCCCACCGCGAGCGGCAGGCCGTGGCCGAGCGAGCCGGAGCCGATCTCGACGCCCGGGACCAGCAGCCGGTCCGGGTGGTGGCCCAGCGGCGAGTGGTAGCCGCCGAAGCCATCCAGCCACTCGGCGGGCAGGAAGCCCTTGGCGGCCAGCACCGCGTAGTACGCCATCGGGCCGTGGCCCTTGGAGAGCAGGAACCGGTCCCGCGCCGGGTCGTCCGCCCGCTCGGGGTCGATGCGCAGCACCCGCTCGTACAGCACCCAGAGCGCGTCCAGGGTGGAGGTGGCCGCCGGGCCGTGCTTCTCGGCTCCGGTCATCCGGCCCAGCAGGCCGGGGAGCTCCTCGTAGGTGGTGATCATGCGGATGATCCTGCTACCTCAAGTCGACTTGAGGTCAAGCCCTAGAATCGCGGTCATGACCGCCCAGCAGCCCCGGATGACCATCGGCGAACTGTCCGCCCGCAGCGGCCTCGCGCCCAGCGCGCTGCGCTACTACGAGGAGCTGGGCCTGATCCACGCCGAGCGCACGGCCGGCGGGCGCCGGCTCTTCGCCCGCCAGATGCTGCGCCGGGTGGCCTTCGTCCGGGCCGCCCAGGCCGTCGGCCTCTCGCTGGACGAGGCCCGCGAGGCGATGGCGGGCCTGCCGGTCGACCGCTCCCCCAGCGCCGCCGAGTGGGCCCCGGTCGCCACCGCCTGGCAGGAGCGGATCGACCGCCAGATGGCCGACCTGCAGCGCCTGCGCGACCACCTCACCGGCTGCATCGGGTGCGGCTGCCTCTCGCTGGGCAAGTGCGCCCTGTACAACCCGCACGACATCCAGGGCGCCCAGGGCCCCGGAGCCCGCCGGCTTCAATCCTCGTTCAGTCGCGACAAGTCCGTGTCGCAGGCCCCCCGCAGGCCTTAGGCTCTGCCGGGACGCCGCCACGGGGCGGCAACCTTGAGCCGGGAGAACAGCGATGACCGACCATCAGTTACGTGTCGATCGGAGTTGGATGTCCTGGTCGGACGACGCACCGCCGCCCGCCGAGCTGCACCCGGAGATCCCGCACCCCGCGCGGATGTACGACTACTACCTCGGCGGCAAGGACAACTTCCCCGCCGACCGGGCCGCCGCCGAGCAGTTGCTGTCGTCCAGCCCGATGGTGCGGGTCGCCGCCCGGGCCAACCGGGACTTCCTGCAGCGGGCGGTGCGGGAGCTGGCCGGGCTCGGGGTGCGACGGTTCATCGACGTCGGCACCGGGATCCCCACCGCTGGCAACACCCACGAGACGGCGCAGCAGGTGCACCCGGAGTCCCAGGTGGTGTACCTGGACAACGATCCGATCGTGCTGGTGCACAGCCGCGCACTGCTCTCCGGCAGCACGGCGGGGTGCACCACGGTCGTCCAGGCCGACCTGCGCGAACCGGCGGTGATCCTCCAGGACCCGGCCGTGCAGCGGCTGCTGGCGCCGGGCGAGCCGGTGGCGCTGCTGCTCTTCGCGATCCTGCACTTCGTCGACGAGGCGGACGACCCGCACGCGATCGTGCGCGAGCTGGTCCGGGCACTGCCGCCGGGCAGCTACCTGGCGCTCTCGCACGGCACCGCCGACTTCCTGCCGCCGGAGGAGCGCGGCCTGGGCCCGGCGGTGTACCGCAACGCCTCCGCCCAGCTGACCCTGCGCGGCAAGGACCAGGTGGCCCGGTTCTTCGACGGCCTCGAACTGGTGGACCCGGGCCTGGTCACCGTCGCCCAGTGGCGGCCCGACCAGCCGCCCGCGCAGACCGACGCCCAGGTCGGCATCTGGGCCGCGATCGGCCGCAAGCCGTAGGTCCTGGCCCCGCGGGCAGACCGTAGGGTGGCCGGATGATCACACACACCGCACTGCTGGTCCGCGACTACGACGAGGCCATCGACTTCTACGTCCGGGCGCTCGGCTTCGAGCTGCGCGAGGACAGCCCGCGCGCCGACGGCGGGCGCTGGGTGGTGGTGGGCCCCAGGGACGGCGGCGCGGGCCTGCTGCTGGCCCGGCCCGGCAAGCCCGAGCAGCTGGCCCGGGTCGGCGACCAGACCGGCGGGCGGGTCGGCTGGTTCCTGCAGACCGCCGACTTCGCGGGCGACCACCGGCGGATGCTCGCGGCCGGGGTGCGCTTCCTGGAGGAGCCGCGCACCGAGCCCTACGGCACGGTGGCGGTCTTCGCCGACCTCTACGGCAACCGCTGGGACCTCATCCAGCCGTCGACGTCAGGCGCTGCCACAACGCCGTGACCCGCTCGGCGAGTTCGGCCTCGGTGCCGTTGTTCTCCACCACCAGGTCGGCGACGGCCAGGCGCTGCTCGCGGGTGGCCTGCGCGGCCATCCGCGCCCGGGCCTCCGGCTCGGCCATGCCGCGCAGCTCGACCAGGCGCCGCACCCGGACCTCCTCGTCGGCGTCCACCACGACCACCTGGTCGAACAGCGTCTGCAGCCCGTTCTCCGCGAGCAGCGGCACGTCGTGCACCACCACGGCGTCCGGGTCGGCCGCCGCCTCCAGCTCGGCCGAGCGGGCCCGCACCAGCGGGTGGACGATCGCGTTGAGCGCCGCCAGCCGCTCGGGGTCGGCGAAGACGACGGCACCCAGCGCGGGGCGGTCGAGCGCACCGTCGGGGCCGAGCACTCCGGGGCCGAACTCGGCGACCACGGCGGCGAGTCCGGGCGTGCCCGGGGCGACCACCTCACGGGCGATCCGGTCGGAGTCGACCAGCACCGCGCCGTGGGCGACCAGCAGCCCGGCGACCGCGCTCTTGCCCGCCCCGATACCGCCGGTCAGTCCGATCTTCCGCATGGCGGCAGACTACACAGCGTCCAGCTCCAGGCCGGCACCGGAGGGCAGGTACCGGTAGGGCGCCCCCGTCCCCGGGCCGCCCTCCCCCAGCATGCGCTCCCCGATCCCGCGCCCGATGTCGTTGAGCACCCCGTCGTGGATGCCCAGCGCCTGGGCCGGCCTCACCTCGCGGACGTAGTCGATCAGTTCGCCGATCTTGTTCCACGGCCCGGCCATCGGCAGCAGCAGCGTCTGCACCGGCTGCTCGGGGACGGTCAGCGCGTCGCCGGGGTGGAAGACCCGCCCGCCCAGCAGGAAGCCGATGTTGCCGACCCGCGGCAGGTCGGGGTGGATCACGGCGTGCCACTCGCCGTGCACCGAGACGTCGATCCCGCCGACGTCGAACGCATCCCCGGCGCCGACCGCGTGCACGGCGGCGCCGAGGCCGGCCAGCTGGTCGGCGACCGCGCGGTTGGTCCAGATCTGCAGGCCGGGGTTGGCCGCGAGGGCGGCGCGCACCTGGTCCTCGGTGAAGTGGTCGAAGTGCTCGTGGGTGATCAGCAGCGCGTCGGCGCCCTGGACGGCCTCGGGCTCGGTGAACGCGCCCGGGTCGATCACCAGTGTGCTGCCGTCCTGCTCGATGCGGACGCAGGCATGTCCGAACTTGGTCAGTCGCATGGGAAAAACAGTACAGCAATGCTGTGCAGTTCTGCTGGATAAATTTCCGGCCGCCGCTAGAGTTGACCCCATGAGCACCGACCCCGCCTCGCTCCAGCTCGCCGCCGACCTGCGCGCCGCCGTCGGCGAGCTGGTGCGCCTGGTGCGGGCCGACACGGTGCTGCCGCAGAACCAGGTCGGCGCGCTGGGCTGGCTGGTCCGCGAGGGCCCGCACACCACCGCCGAACTGGCCGACCGCCAGCGGGTGCGCCACCAGTCGATGGCCCGCACCGTCACCCTGCTGCTCCAGGCCGGCCTGATCCGCCAGCAGCCGCACCCCAGTGACGGGCGCAAGGTGGTGCTGAGCGCCACCGAGGCGGGCGTCGAGACGCTGCACGAGCAGCGCCGCCGCCGCGAGCAGCGGCTGGCCGAGGTGATCGAGCGCGAGCTGACCGAGCCGGAGCGGCAGGTGCTGCGCCAGGCGGTCGGGCTGCTGCGGCGGATCGGCTGACCGGCGGCAGTCACCTTTGCCGACCGGCCGTCGTTGTGCTGGGCAGATCCGTCCCGCCCAGCCCTAAGGACCCTCGCGTGACCTCCCTGCGCACCGACGACGCCCCGCCCGCCCGGCCGGCGCCCGCCACCTCCCTGCTGTCGAAGCGCCGCGCGCTGCCGCTGCTGACCGTCACCCTGGCCGGTCTGATCCTCGCCGGCGCCGGCAGCGCCGCGGCCTGCGACTCCGCCAACCTCGGCGGCCTCGGCAACGCCGGCTTCGGCAACGCCTGCGTCAACTCGGAGTAGGCACCGGCTCCTCGGCCACCGCCCGCGGGGTGCGCGGGCCCGGCACCGCCGCCGCGGCGGGCACCTCGAGCGGCGGCAGCGCCACGTGCTCGCGCAGCCCGAACCGGTTGTACAGCCGGCGCAACGGCGCCGGCGCCCACCAGTTGAACTCGCCGAAGAGCGACATCGCGGCCGGCACCAGCAGACAGCGCACCAGGGTCGCGTCCACCGCGACGGCCACCGCCAGCGCGATGCCCATCTGCTTGACCATGAGCATCTGCCCGGCCGCGAAGCCGGCGAAGACGATCACCATCAGCAGCGCCGCCGAGGTGATGATCCGGCCACTGCGCTGCAGGCCCAGTTGCACGGCCTCCTTGCAGTTGTAGCCCTGGTCCCGCAGCTCCTTGATCCGGGCCAGCAGGAAGACCTCGTAGTCCATCGACAGCCCGAAGGCGAAGGCGAAGACCAGCACCGGGATGAAGGTCTCCAGCCCCCCGGTCGGGGTGAAGCCCAGCAGCCCGCTGAACCAGCCGAACTGGAAGACCATGGTCAGCGCGCCCAGCGAACAGCCCAGCGAGAGCACGTTCATCAGCAGCGCCTTGACCGGCATCACCACCGACCCGGTCATCAGGAAGAGCAGCACCAGGGTGCCGACCGCCACCAGCCCCAGCGCCCACGGTCCGCGGGCCAGCAGCTCGTGCTGGAAGTCGACCACGCTCGCCGCGTCGCCCGTCACGTAGGTGGTCAGCCCGCCCCGGTCGGCGCGCAGCTCGTCCACCACCGACTTGGCCGCGCTGCCCTGCGGGTCGCCGTGCACCAACACCTCGACGGTGCTCAGGTCCGGGCCGGCCGGCTGCACCGCGCGCACCCCGGCGACCTCGGGCAGCTTGGCGACCACGGTGTCGGCGTAGTGCGCGGCGGCCTGCTGGTCGCCCTGCACCACCACCGTCACCGGGGCCGGGGCCAGCTGCGGGAAGCGCTGCGCGATGGTGTCGCTGACCTGGCGGCCCGCCGAACTGGTCGGCAGCACGGCGGCGCCGGTGCTGCGCATGTCGGCGTGCAGGAACGGCGCCCCGGCCGCCGTCAGCAGCGCCACGCAGATCAGCGCGACCGGCACCGCCCGGCGCTGGACCCGGCGCACGGTGCGGGCGAAGAAGCCCTCGTCGGGCTCGGAGTGCTTGGGCGGCTTGATCCGGTGCCCGGCGAAGCCGAGCAGCGCGGGGACCAGGGTGAGCGCGGCGAGCACCGCGATCACCACCACGCTGACGCCGGCGGCGGCCACCGCCCGGAAGACCGGGCTGGTGAAGACGAAGAGCCCGCTGAGCGCGACCGCCACCGTCAGCCCGGAGAAGGCCACCGTGCGCCCGGCCGTCGCGGCCGTCCGCTCCACGGCGGCGGCCTGCCCGGCGCCGGCCCCGCGCTCCTCGCGGAACCGGTTGACCATCAGCAGCGCGTAGTCGATCGACAGGCCGAGGCCGAGCACGGTGGCGATCGGCAGCACCGTGGTGTCGATGTCCATGATCTGGCTGAAACCGAACATCGCCAGCAGCGCGCCGCCCACCGAGGCGACGGCACCGATCACCGGCAGGCTGGCCGCGGCGAGCCCGCCGAAGACCAGCACCATCACGATCAGGGTCAGCGGCAGGGTGACGATCTCGCCGAACTTCGTGTCCGACTGGGTCTGCGCCTTGACCTCGTGCTGCAGCACCAGGTCACCGCCGACGGTCACGTGCGCGCCCGGCACCTTGAGGTTCGCCAGCTGCTGGCCGACCGCCTGCTGCTGCTTGGCGGTGGAGTCGGCGGCGAGCCGCACGTCCAGCACGCTCGCCGACCCGTCGGCCGCACGCAGCGCCTGCTGGCCGCCCTGGTAGGCGTCGGAGACCGAGAGCACGCCGGGCAGCTTCGCCAGGTCCTGGGCGGCGGCGGTGACGGCGTCGCGCACCGCGGGGGTGTCCACCGGTGCTCCGTCGACGACCGCGGTGACCGTCCCGGCCGACGGGTCGGCGGCGGCCACCACGGCGGTGCCCTTGGTGGACTCGTAGCCGTCGGAGGAGGTGTTGGTGACGGAGCCCTCGAAGACCCGGCCACCGATCAGGACGCCGAGCGCGAGCACGCCCACCCAGAAGGCGAGGACCCAGCGCCGGTGGCGGTGGCAGAAACGGCCGAGCACGGCGAGCCGCCCGGGAGCGGCGGCAGGGGCTGAGGTTGGTGCGGCGAAGGAGCGCATCAAGCGGGTGGCCTAGCGTGCGAGAGCGGGGAAGCCACCCGGCCGTTGACGGTGCGGGTAACTCGTCCCACGCTAGGCGTTGTGTCCTAAAAGACCCATAAAGTTGGCATGAGCGCCTTATCACATCGACGCACTCCGGTGGCACCCATCAGGCGGGAACCACCGGCAACAGGCCGGTGAACGGCAAGTGGGCCCCCACCCGGTCTCCCGGGTGGGGGCCCACTCTCAGTTCAGCTCAGCCGAGCTGCCCTGGTGCGATCAGCTCTGGCCGCCGGCCAGCTTCTCGCGCAGGGCGGCCAGCGCCTCGTCCGAGGCGAGGGCGCCGGAGCCCTCGTCGCTGGAGGAGGTGTAGTTGCCACCGGCGGCGGCGGCAACAGCGTCGCCACCCTCGGCAGCGGCCTCGGCGTCGGCCTCGCGGCTCTTGATGACCTGGGCCTGGTGCTGCTCGAAGCGGGCCTGCGCCTCGGCGTACTGGCGCTCCCACTCCTCGCGCTGCTTGTCGAAGCCGGGCAGCCAGTCATTCGCCTCGGGGTCGAAGCCCTCGGGGTAGATGTAGTTGCCGGCGTCGTCGTACGAGGCAGCCATGCCGTACAGGGTCGGGTCGAACTCGACCGAGGCCGGGTCGGCACCGAGCGACTCGTTGGCCTGCTTCAGCGAGAGGCTGATGCGGCGGCGCTCGAGGTCGATGTCGATGACCTTGACGAAGATCTCGTCGCCGACCTGGACGACCTGCTCCGGGATCTCCACGTGGCGCTCGGCCAGCTCGGAGATGTGGACCAGACCCTCGATGCCCTCGTCCACGCGGACGAACGCACCGAACGGAACCAGCTTGGTGACCTTACCCGGGACGACCTGGCCGATCTGGTGCGTACGGGCGAACTGCTGCCACGGGTCCTCCTGGGTCGCCTTCAGCGACAGGGAGACGCGCTCGCGGTCCATGTCAACGTCGAGAACCTCGACGGTGACCTCCTGGCCGACCTCGACAACCTCGGACGGGTGGTCGATGTGCTTCCAGGACAGCTCGGAGACGTGAACCAGACCGTCGACGCCGCCCAGGTCCACGAAGGCACCGAAGTTGACGATCGAGGAGACGACGCCGGAGCGCACCTGGCCCTTCTGCAGGGTGGTGAGGAAGGTCTGGCGGACCTCGCTCTGGGTCTGCTCCAGCCAGGCACGGCGGGACAGGACCACGTTGTTGCGGTTCTTGTCCAGCTCGATGATCTTGGCCTCGAGCTCCTTGCCCACGTAGGGCTGGAGGTCGCGGACGCGGCGCATCTCGACCAGCGAGGCCGGGAGGAAGCCACGGAGGCCGATGTCGAGGATGAGACCACCCTTGACGACCTCGATGACGGTACCGGTGACGATCCCGTCCTCTTCCTTGATCTTCTCGATCGTGCCCCAGGCGCGCTCGTACTGCGCACGCTTCTTGGACAGGATCAGACGACCCTCCTTGTCCTCCTTCTGGAGAACCAGGGCCTCGATCTCGTCGCCGACCTTGACGACCTCGTGCGGGTCGACGTCGTGCTTGATCGAGAGCTCACGGGAGGGGATGACACCCTCGGTCTTGTAACCGATGTCGAGGAGCACCTCGTCACGGTCGACCTTCACGATGATGCCCTCAACGATGTCGCCATCGTTGAAGTACTTGATGGTCTCGTCGATCGCCGCGAGGAAAGCTTCCGCGTCGCCGATGTCGTTGACCGCAACCTGCGGGGTGGTGCTGACAGAGGTGTCGGTGGGGCTCGTCATTAGGAAAAGGGCTCCGGTACGGACATGAAGTCGTAGGTAATGCCACGCGGAGGGCCCGTATCGCTCCCACCGAAAGCCGGACAGCCCAGAACACGGCCCACCGTCCTGGAAATTCAGGAGGGGTCCGTCTTGCGACCGTGGGGTCTTCGACAGACGCGAGCGCGACCTGCTCCGTCCGAGGCGCGCAGGCCCGCAGCGCAACTTGTAGCATACGGGGACAGTCAGCCATGGTCAACGCCGAAGAAGACGAGACCGGCAGTCTGGTATGGATCAGGCCATATCCTCCAACTGCGCACCTCACGCGAGCCACCCGGGCCGCGTGGGGAGTGGCAGTCGACAGGGCCCGCTCCCCGGATGCCACCGCCTGCTCCCGACCCCCGAAAGGGACGGTCGCACGCAGCGGCGCTTTCCGCATCCCCCACCCTACGCGAGGCGCATCATGATCCCCGACACCGCCCCTGGCAACCCGGCCGACGCGGCCTTCGAGGACTCCGACGACGAGGACTTCGCGCTGCGCCGCCCGGCCCCGGCCGCGGAGAGCAGCCGGGCCAGCCGCCACTGGTGGGACCGCAACGCCGACGAGTACCAGGACGAGCACGGCGCCTTCCTCGGCGACGACCGCTTCACCTGGTGCCCCGAGGGCCTGGACGAGGCCGAGGCGCACCTGCTCGGCCCCACCGCCGAGCTCGCCGGCCGCGAGGTGCTGGAGATCGGCGCGGGTGCCGCGCAGTGCTCGCGCTGGCTGCGGGCGCGCGGCGCCAGGCCGGTGGCGCTCGACATCTCGCACCGGCAGCTGCAGCACTCGCGGCGGATCGACCTGTCCCGCGGGGACGTGCCCGTCGCACTGGTGCAGGCGGACGCGGCGGTGCTGCCGTTCGCGGACGGCTCCTTCGACCTGGCCTGCTCGGCGTACGGCGCGGTGCCGTTCAGCGCCGACACCGCGGCGCTGATGCGCGAGGTGCACCGGGTGCTGCGCCCGGGCGGGCGCTGGGTCTTCTCGGTCACCCACCCGATCCGCTGGGCCTTCCCGGACGATCCCGGGGTGGAGGGGCTGACCGCAACCGCCTCCTACTTCGACCGCACGCCCTACGTCGAGCAGGACGAGCAGGGGCGGGCCAGCTACGTCGAGCACCACCGCACGCTGGGCGACCGGGTGCGCGAGCTGGTGGCCGCCGGGTTCACGCTGCTCGACCTGGTGGAGCCGGAGTGGCCGGCCGGGCTGCGGCAGGAGTGGGGCGGCTGGAGCCCGCTGCGCGGCAAGCACCTGCCGGGGACGGCGATCTTCGTGAGCCGGCGGGCTTCGTGAGCTGACGGCTTCGTCGAAGGGGCGGGCTTCGTCGAAGGGGAGAGCTTCGTCGAAGGGGCGGGCTTCGTCGAAGGGGCGGGGCTGAATACTGGCACCCGTGACCTTCGACCTCCCCGTCCGCAGCGCCCTGCCCGCGCTGGCCGCCGCCCTCGACGAACGGGGCGTGGCCGTGCTCGCGGCGCCGCCCGGCACCGGCAAGACCACCCTGGTGCCGCTCGCGCTGGCCGGGCTGCTCGACTCCGCCGGCCCGCGGCGCACGGTGCTGGTGGCCGAGCCCCGACGGCTCGCGGTGCGGGCGGCCGCCCGGCGGATGGCCTACCTGCTGGGCGAACAGGTGGGCGGGCGCGTCGGCCACACCATCCGCGGCGAGCGGGTGGTCGGGCCCGCGACGGTGGTCGAGGTGGTCACCACCGGCGTGCTGCTGCAACGGCTGCAGCGCGACCCGGAGTTGCCCGGGGTGGACCTGGTGCTGCTGGACGAGTGCCACGAGCGGCACCTGGACGCGGACACCGCGCTCGCCTTCCTGCTGGACGTACGCGCCGCGCTGCGGCCCGAACTGGCCGTGGTGGTCGCCTCCGCGACCTCGGACACCGCGGCCTGGGCCCGCCTGCTGGACGACGGCCCGGTGGTGGAAGCACACGGCAGCGCGCACCCCGTCGAGGTCGTGTGGGCGCCGCCGCCGAGCGCCGTGCGACCGCCCCAGGGCACCCGCACCGACCCCGCCCTGCTGGAGCACGTGGCGGCCGTGGTGCGCCGGGCGCTGACCGAGCGCGGCGGCGACCTGCTCTGCTTCCTGCCCGGGGTCGGCGAGATCGCCCGGGTGGCGGGGCGGCTCGCGGACCTCACCGGCGTCGACGTCCTCCAGCTGCACGGGCAGGCGCCGGCCGCCGTGCAGGACGCGGCGCTCACCGCCGGGGCGCGGCGCCGGGTCATCCTGGCCACCTCGGTGGCGGAGTCCTCGCTGACCGTCCCCGGCGTGCGGATCGTGGTGGACAGCGGGCTGGCCCGCGAGCCGCGCACCGACCACGCGCGCGGCCTCGGCAGCCTGGTCACCGTGCGGGCCTCGCTCGCCGCCGGGCGCCAGCGCGCGGGGCGGGCCGGGCGTGAGGCACCGGGGACGGTGTACCGGTGCTGGGCCGAGGTGGCCGACGCCCGCGCCCCGCGCTTCCCCACGCCGGAGATCGCGCTGGCCGATCTGACCGGGTTCGCGCTGCAGGCCGCCTGCTGGGGCGACCCCGACGCGCAGGGGCTCGCACTGCCCGACCAGCCGCCGGCGGGCGCGCTGGCGGCGGCCCGGCAGACGCTGCTCGCGCTGGGCGCGGTGACGGCGGACGGGCGCGCCACCGAGCGCGGGCGCCGCTTCGCGCGCACCGGGCTGCACCCGCGGCTGGCCCGCGCACTGCTCGACGGCGCGCCGCTGGTCGGGGCGCGGCGGGCGGCGGAGCTCGTCGCGCTGCTCTCCGAGGAGCCGCCGCGCGCACTGGGCGACGACCTGGTGGCGGTGTGGCGCGCGGTGCGGGAGGCCGGCGACCCCTACGCGGGCCGCTGGCGGCAGGAGGTGCGCCGGCTGCGCGCCCAACTGCCGGGTGCCCAGGCGAAGGCGCCCGACGGCGCGCTGACGGATGCGGGCGCCGCCGGGCTGGTGGTCGCGCTCGCCCACCCGGAGCGGGTGGCGCGGGCCCGGGGCGACGCCTTCCTGATGGCCTCCGGCACGGCCGCCCGGACCGCGCCGGGCTCGGCGCTCGGCGGCGCGCCGTGGCTGGCCATCGCGGTCGCCGACCGGCCCGCGGGGGCGCCCTCGGCGCGCGTCCAGCGGGCCGTGCCGATCGACGAGAGCACCGCGCGCACCGCCGCCGCCCACCTGCTCACCGAGCGGGACGAGGTGCACTGGGCGACCCCGCCCGGCAGCCGGCGCGGCGACCTGACCGCGCGCCGGCTCACCGCCCTGGGGGCGCTCGAACTCGACGAGGCCGCGCTGCGCTCCCCCGACCCGGCGCTGCTGCGGGCCGCGCTGCTCGAGGGCCTGGCCCGCGAGGGCGTGAGCGAGCTGCTGCGCTGGCCGGAGGGCGCGCTCTCGCTGCGCGCCCGGCTCGCCTTCCTGCACCACGCGCTCGGCGCACCCTGGCCCGACGTCGGCGACCAGGCGCTGCTGGCCGCCGCCGAGCAGTGGCTGGAGCCCGAGCTCTCCCGCGCCAGGCGCCGGGCCGACCTGGAGCGCCTGGACGTCACCTCGGCGCTACAGCGCCTGCTGCCCTGGGCCACCGGGGAGGCGGGCCGACTGGACGAGCTGGCCCCCGAGCGGATCACCGTGCCCAGCGGCTCGCGGATCCGGGTGGACTATTCGAGCGAGCGCCCGGTGCTGGCGGTCAAGCTCCAGGAGCTCTTCGGCTGGTCCGCGGCCCCGGCGCTGGCCGGCGGCCGCGTGCCGCTGACCATCCACCTGCTCTCCCCGGCCGGCCGCCCGGCCGCGGTCACCGGCGACCTCGCCTCCTTCTGGCGCGAGGGCTACCGCGCCGTCCGCGCCGACCTGCGCGGCCGCTACCCCCGCCACCCCTGGCCCGAGGACCCCACCACCGCGGAGCCGACCAGGCGGACCAACCCGAGGAAGTGATCCGTGCCACGAACCGGCCGTCCAGAAGCCCTGGGCCGGGGCGAGTCGGACCTGGAGGACGGATGTACGCGCACCGTCTCGACCTGATCGAGGGAGACTGGGAGGGAAGGTCCGGGACTACCCCCGGACGGGGATCCCCGCCTACCTGATCGTCGACCCCGGGCAGCAGACCGTGACGCTGCTCAGCGAGCCCGGGAACGACCGCTACCGGCTCCGGGAGGACGCCGTCTTCGGGGAATCGGTCCACATCCCCGCGCCGTTCGGGTTCGTTCTCGACACCACCGGTCTCCTGCCGTACCGACCGGCGGGCCGGGCCGCCGGGCTCCGCACGGAACCCGGCGGCCCTTGGCCTCAGTGCGCCGCCGCCTCCCAGTCGGGGCCGACGCCGACCGAGACGTCCAGCGGGGCGCGCAGGTCGTAGGCGCCGGCCATCTGCTCGCGGACGATGGCCTCGACCGGCTCGCGCTCGCCGGGGGCCAGTTCGAGCACGATTTCGTCGTGCACCTGGAGCAGCATCCGCGAGCGCAGCCGCGCCTTCGTCAGCTCGGCGTCGACTCGGAGCATCGCGATCTTGACGATGTCGGCGGCCGAGCCCTGCACGGGGGCGTTGAGCGCCATCCGCTCGGCCATCTCGCGGCGCTGGCGGTTGTCGCTGGTGAGGTCGGGCAGGTAGCGGCGACGGCCGAGCAGGGTCTCGGTGTAGCCGGTGGCGCGGGCCTCCTCGACCACCCGGTGCAGGTAGGTGCGGATGCCGCCGAAGCGCTCGAAGTAGGTGTCCATCAGGCCCTGGGCCTCGGCCGGCTTGATGCCCAGCTGCTGGGAGAGCCCGAAGGCGGACAGGCCGTAGGCCAGGCCGTAGGACATCGCCTTGATCTTGCGGCGCATCTCGGCGTCGACGGCCTCGGGGGCCACGCTGAAGACCGAGGAGGCGACCGTGGTGTGCAGGTCCTCGCCGCTGGCGAAGGCCTCGATGAGCGCCGCGTCCTCGGACAGGTGGGCCATGATGCGCAGTTCGATCTGCGAGTAGTCGGCCGTCAGCAGCGACTCGTACCCCTCGCCGACCACGAAGGCCCGCCGGATCAGGCGGCCCTCCTCGGTGCGCACGGGGATGTTCTGCAGGTTCGGGTCCTGCGAGGAGAGGCGGCCGGTGGCGGCGACCATCTGGTTGAAGGTGGTGTGGATCCGGCCCTGCGGCGAGACCGTCTTGAGCAGGCCCTCGACCGTGGTGCGCAGCTTGGCCTGGTCGCGGTGGCGCAGCAGGATGACCGGCAGCTCGTTCTCGGTCTGCCCGGCCAGCCAGGTCAGCGCGTCGGCGTCGGTGGTGTACCCGGTCTTGATCTTCTTGGTCTTGGGCAGCGCCAGCTCGCCGAAGAGGATCTCCTGGAGCTGCTTGGGCGAGCCGAGGTTGAACTCGCGCCCGGCCGCGCGGTGCGCCTCCTCCACCACGCGCTGGATCTCGGCGGCGAACTGCTGCTCCAGCGACTGGAGCCAGGCGCGGTCGGCGGCGATGCCGGTGCGCTCCATCCGGGCCAGCAGGGCTGCGATCGGCAGCTCCATGTCGCGCACCAGCTCCACCGCGCCGGCCTCGGCCAGCCGGGCCTCGAAGAGGGCGGCCAGGTCGAGCACCGTGCGGGCCTGGACCATCAGCGCGCGGGCCCCGGCGGTGGTGTCCTCCTCCGGGGCGTCGAAGGCGAGTTGGCCGCTCTCGGCCGCCTCCACCGGGGCCAGCGAACGGCCCAGGTACTCCTCGGCGAGCACCTCCAGGGTGAAGGTGCGCCGACCGGGCTTCTCCAGGTAGGCGGCGAGCGCGGTGTCGGCGGCGATGCCCTCGATCGCCCAGCCCCGCTCGGCGAAGGCCCGCAGCACGTGCTTGGCGATGTGCAGCGCCTTGGGGCGCTCGGGGTCGGCGAGCCAGCCGGCGAAGGCGCGTTCGTCCTCCTCGGCGAGCTGGCTCGGGTCGAACCAGGCGGCGGACTCGGCGGTGGCCAGCGCCACCTCCTGCACCTCGCCGCTGCCCAGCGCCCACTGGTAGACGGCCGCCAGCGCGACCTGCCCGGGGCCGGCCGCATGCTCGGCCAGCCAGCCGGCCAACGCACCGGGCTCGGTGAGCAGTTCGCCCGCCACCTCGATGCCGGGGGCGGCCACCGCCTCCTCGGCCGCCTCGGCGGCGCCCACGTCCAGCGCGAAGACGCGGTCGCGGAAGTTGGCGTTGCGGAACTCCAGCGACTCCATCAGCTGCCCGACCGCCTCGCGGTCGAACGGCTCGCGGCCCAGCTCGGCCACGCCCACCGGCAGTTCGACGTCGCGGACCAGCTCGGTGAGGACCCGGTTGCGCTTGACCGAGTCGAGGTGCTCGCGCAGCTTCTCGCCGATCTTGCCCTTGACCTCGTCGGCCCGGGAGACCAGTTCGTCGAACGAGCCGAACTGGTTGACCCACTTGGCGGCGGTCTTCTCGCCGACGCCGGGGATGCCGGGCAGGTTGTCCGACGGGTCGCCGCGCAGGGCGGCCAGGTCCGGGTACTGGCTCGGGGTCACGCCGTACTTCTCGGCGACCTTCTCGGGGGTGTAGCGGGTCAGTTCGGAGACGCCCTTGGTGGGGTAGAGCACGGTGACGTGCTCGGTGACCAGCTGGAGGGAGTCCCGGTCGCCGGTGACGATCAGGACGTCGAAGCCGTCCGCCTCGGCGGCGGTGGCCAGGGTCGCGATGATGTCGTCGGCCTCGAAGCCCTCCAGCGAGAGCCGGGTCACCTTCATCGCGTCCAGCAGCTCGCCGATCAGGCCGATCTGGCTGCGGAACTCGTCCGGCGTCTTGGCGCGGTTGGCCTTGTAGTCGGGGAACTCCTCGGACCGGAAGGTCTTGCGGGAGACGTCGAAGGCGACCGCGAGGTGGGTGGGGGCCTCGTCGCGCACGGTGTTGGCGACCATCGAGGCGAAGCCGTACACGGCATTGGTGGGCTGCCCGGTGGAGGTGTTGAAGTTCTCCACCGGCAGCGCGTAGAACGCCCGGTAGGCCAGCGAATGGCCGTCGAGCAGCATCAGCCGGGGCCGGGCCCCGGCCGCCGCGCCAGTACCGCCCGCGTTCTGCACCGCACTCCGCGTAGCCACGTCAACGTCCGTTCCTTGCCGGTTTCACTGCCGCCCCCGATCCTAGGGCGCCCCGCCGACAACACCGACCAGCCACGGCCGGGCTCACCGGCGCCCGGAGCCGCCTCGGCCGTACGATCACGAAAGGCGATCACGAGAGGCGATCACCACCGTCGACCAGGAGAGAGACCGATGACCGAGCAAGCCCCGACCGACAGCCCCGCCCAGGCGCCCGCCCACCAGGCGCCGCTGGTGCTGGACGTGCCGCAGGACGTGCTGGACCACTTCGCCAAGCTCGGCGTGGAGCCCGGCACCTTCTCCGGCGGCACCCTCGGCGACAAGATGGGGATCCGGGTGGTGGAGGCCTCCGGCGACCGGGTGGTGGGGACGATGCCGGTGGAGGGCAACCAGCAGCCGTACGGGCTGCTGCACGGCGGCGCCTCGGCCGCGCTGGCCGAGACGCTCGGTTCGATAGGCGCGATGCTGCACGCCGGCCCCGGCCGCTACGCGGTGGGCGTGGATCTCAACGTCACCCACCACCGCTCGGCCACCTCCGGACTGGTCACCGGTGTGGCCACCGCCGTCTTCAAGGGCCGCACCGCCGCCACCTACGAGATCGCGGTCACCGACGACACCGGCCGCCGCCTCACCAGCTGCCGCCTGACCTGCGCGCTGCGCGACCTGTAGCAGCCGCACCACCCACAAGACCCTGACGCGCCCCCTCGTTTGGCCGCCGCCCGCCCTGGGCAGGTCCCTGGCCTACGAGGGGGCGCAGCCATGTCACCGGCCGACCGCGCCGGGCGACGGCCACCCCCGTTTGTAACGCTGCGTAACAAGCAGGTCATCCGCTCCACCCCTCGCCTTCATGATCCGAGCACCGCACGAGGCCTGTCCCAACGCTTCGTCAAGTCCGTATTTCGGACATGCGCGCCCGGATCAACCCGTCTGAACACTGACGTTCGGTCAGCGAACGGACGGCCAACCACCACGGGATTCCACGGCACTTGGCACGCGACGCAACAATCGCCCGCCCTCCGGCCGGCCCCGCCGATGCCTCCCGGGCCCATGATGCGAGACGACCCGCATGCCTCACTGATAACAAGAGAATCACAGCAGGCGCACACCCCTGCCACCATCGCGCCCCTCGCTCTAGAGTCACCGCCAGTCACCGCGCCACCGGATCGGGCCACCAGTTCGGGCTGCCCCAGTGCGCGAACCGGCCGTCGGCCGCCCCCGGCCACTGCCTTTCAGACCAGAAGGGGACCCTCGTGCGTCATCGTTCACTGCTCGTGCTGAGCATCGCCCTCACCGGAGCCCTCACCGTCACCGCCTGCGGCTCCCGCGGCGGCAGCAGCGGGAGCACCAACTCCGCCGGCGGCGTGACCGTCACCATCGGCGTCGACGCCCCGCTGTCCGGCGAGAACTCCTCGACCGGCCTCGGCATCGAGTACGGCGTGAAGATCGCCGTGGACGACGCCAACGCCAACCACCTGGTGCCCGGCGTCACCTTCGCCGTCAAGGCGCTGGACGACCAGGCGCAGCCCGCCACCGGCCAGCAGAACGCCACCGCACTGGTCGCCGACAACAGCGTGCTCGGCGTCGTAGGACCGCTCAACTCCGGCGTGGCGCAGTCGATGCAGCAGGTCTTCTCGACCGCCAACCTGGTCGAGATCTCGCCCTCCAACACCAACCCGCAGCTCACCCAGGGCCCCAACTGGGCCAGCGGCCAGAAGGTGCGCCCGTACAAGACCTACTTCCGCACCGCCACCACCGACGCCCTGCAGGGCGCCTTCGCCGCCCAGTACGCGAGCGGCATCGGCAAGAAGAAGGCCTTCGTCGTCGACGACAAGCAGACCTACGGCGCGGGCCTGGCCAGCATCTTCAAGGACTCCTTCCAGAAGGACGGCGGCTCGATCGTCGGCACCGACCACGTCAACACCGGCGACAAGGACTTCTCCACCCTGGTCACCAAGATCAAGTCCTCCGGTGCCGACCTGCTCTACTACGGCGGCCAGTACGACGAGTCCTCGCTGCTCACCAAGCAGCTCAAGGCGGCCGGCGCCGCCATCCCGCTGATGGGCGGCGACGGCATGTACTCCACCACCTACATCTCCACCGCCGGCCAGGCCGCCGAGGGCGACTACGCCACCGCCGTCGGCGTCCCGGTCGACACCCTGGACACCGCCAAGGACTTCATCGCCAAGTACAAGTCCGCCAACTACCCCGGCGACTACGGCTCCTACGGCGGCTACTCGTACGACGCGGCCACCGCGATCATCAAGTCGGTGGGCACCGTGCTGGCCGCAGGCGGGAACAAGATCTCCTCGGACACCCGCAGCAAGGTCGTCGACGCCGTACAGAAGATCGACTTCAACGGCATCGCCGGCCACGTCTCCTTCGACCAGTACGGCGACACCACCAACAAGCAGCTGACGGTCTACCAGGTCACCGGCGGCAAGTGGGTCTCGGTCAAGACCGGTACCTACAACGGCTGATCGAGCCCCGCACCACCGTCACGGGGCCGCCGCCCGAAGGCGCGCGGCCCCGCTCCACCCGCCCCGGCCCCGGCCCGGGGACCCCCATCCCGTGCGGGCGCCGCAGACCCCCGCGGCCCGCGCGCACCCACGCGACGTCAGCACAGCGACCTGGAGGCTGCGGTGCACACCCTGCCGCAACAACTCGCCAACGGCCTGTTCCTAGGCTCCACTTACGGGCTCATCGCCATCGGATACACGATGGTCTACGGCATCGTGCAGCTCATCAACTTCGCCCACGGCGAGATCTTCATGACCGGCGGCTTCGGCGCGCTCACCGTCTGGCTGGTCCTGCCGCACGGCACCAGCCTCTGGCTCGCCCTGCCACTGATGCTCATCGGCGGCGCACTGACCTCCGTCCTGATCGCGCTGGGCGCCGAGCGGTTCGCCTACCGGCCGCTGCGCAACGCCCCACGGCTGGCCCCGCTGATCGCCGCGATCGGCCTCTCGCTCGCCCTGCAGCAGGCCGTGCACAACCTCTACCCCAAGGCCACCAGCCCCCGCACCTTCCCCCAACTGGCCGCCGGACCCTGGCACCTGGGCAGCATCCGGATCCAGGCCGGCGACCTGTTCACCGTCCTCGCCGCCCCGGTCTGCATGATCGTCCTGGCACTGTTCGTCCAGCGCTCCCGCACCGGACGCGCCATGCAGGCCACCGCCCAGGACCCGGACACCGCCCAGCTGATGGGCATCGACACCAACAAGATCATCGCCGCCGCCTTCGCCATCGGCGCCCTGTTCGCCGCCGTCGCCGCCGTCTGCTACGGCCTGCGCTACGGCGAAGTCGACTACAGCATGGGCTTCGAAGCCGGACTCAAGGCCTTCACCGCCGCCGTCCTCGGCGGCATCGGCAACATCTACGGCGCCATGCTCGGCGGCCTGGTCCTGGGCCTGGCCGAAGCCCTCGCCACCGCCTACGTCTCCGACATCCCCGGCATGCAGCAACTGGGCGGCGGCAGCTGGGCCTCCGTCTGGGCCTTCGTGCTGCTCATCCTGGTCCTGCTGCTACGACCACAGGGACTGCTCGGCGAACGCGTCGCGGACCGGGCCTGAGGCCGAAGGAGAAGCAGAGATGACCACCAGCCCCACCACGGCCGCCCTGCGCCGCACCGCCACCGCCGCACTCGCCCGGCTCCAGGGCACCGTCCCCGCCCCCGTGGCCCGCGCCCTGATCGCCGCCGGCGGCGTCCTCGCCATCGCCTCCGCGTTCCTCTCCTGGACCTGGACCGCCCGCTTCCCCGGCGACCTCACCGTCACCGGCTACCCCGGCGGCCTGCAGTGGCTCACCATCGCCACCGCCGCCCTGCTGCTCCTCCAACTGCTCGGCGCCCACGGCGTGCCGGTGCTGCGCGCCCTGGCCCCGCACGGCCACACCGCGCCGCTGCGCCTGCTCGCCCTGGCCACCCTCGCCACCACCTGGTTCACCCTGATCGCGATCGCCGCCGAACTCGGCGGCCTGGCCAACCTGACCACCGGCGGCTGGATCGCCGGCATCGCCGTCCTGCCCGCCCTCTACGGCGCACTCGCGCTGCCCGACGAGCAGCGCACCACGGCGCGCGCCGCCGCACCCGCACCCGCACCCGCACCCGCACCCGCACCCGCCTGGATCGAACGCCTCCAGGTCACCCTGCTCGCCGCCCTGGGCCTGGCCGTCTTCACCTACGGCATCGACACCGCCTACGGCGAACTCTTCGAGGGCTTCCTGATCGCCGTCGCCCTCAGCGCCGCCGCCTACCTCAAGGGCGGACTCCTCGAACACCTGGCCACCCTGCTCCAGCGCCAGCGCCCCTTCGCCCTGGCCGCCGGCTTCGTGGCCGCCGCACTCTTCCCGCTGACCCAGAACAACGACCACGACGCCAACGTCGGCGTCAACATCCTGATCTTCGCCACCGTCGCACTCGGCCTCAACATCGTCGTCGGCCTCACCGGCCTGCTCGACCTCGGCTACGTCGCCTTCCTCGGCGTCGGCGCCTACACCGCCGCCCTCGTCTCCGGCTCGCCCTACTCGCCCTTCCAGCACGCCGAAGTCCCCTTCTGGGCCGCCGCCCTGATCGGCGCCGCGGTCTCCCTGGTGTTCGGCGTACTGATCGGCGCCCCCACCCTGCGCCTGCGCGGCGACTACCTGGCCATCGTCACCATCGGCTTCGGTGAGATCTTCCACATCACCGTGCAGAACCTCGACGGCACCTCCGGCCCGAAGATCACCAACGGCCCCAACGGCATCCCCGCCATCCCCGACATCAGCCTCTTCGGCCTCGACCTCGGCACCCCCCACCAGCTCGGCTCCATCACCATCGGCCGGTTCGCCAACTACTTCTTCCTGATGCTGATCGTCACCCTGATCGTCATCGCCGTCTTCAGCCGGGCCGGCAACTCCCGCATCGGACGCGCCTGGATCGCCATCCGCGAGGACGAGACCGCCGCCGAGGCGATGGGCATCAACGGCTTCCGCACCAAGCTCACCGCCTTCGCCCTCGGCGCCTCCCTCGCGGGCCTGGCCGGCACCGTCAGCGCGCACGTCACCTACAGCGTGGTCCCCGACCCGTACGTCTTCGCCGGCTCCACCCCGCCCAACTCCGCCTTCCTGCTGGCCGCGGTGGTCCTCGGCGGCATGGGAACCGTCAGCGGACCACTGCTCGGCGCCTCGCTGCTCTACCTCATCCCGGAGAAGCTCTCCTTCCTGCAGAACTACCAACTGCTCGCCTTCGGCGTCGCGTTGATCCTGCTGATGCGCTTCCGCCCGGAGGGCATCATCGCCAACCGGCGCCGCCAGCGCGAGTTCCACCAGGACGATGCGGCAACCCCGGACCTGCCCGCCCAGAGCGGCGGTCCTGGCACCGGCAAGCTGAACCTCGACACGGCAGGGGCGTGACCGATGAGCACCACCACCGCGACCACCCTGCTGGACGCGCGCGGCGTCACCATGCGCTTCGGCGGCCTGACCGCCGTCAACAACGTCGACCTCACCGTCGGCGAAGGCGAGATCATCGGTCTGATCGGCCCCAACGGTGCCGGCAAGACCACCTTCTTCAACTGCCTCACCGGCCTCTACGTGCCCACCGAGGGCACCGTCAGCTACCGCGACAAGGTGCTGCCGCCCAAGCCCCACCTGGTCACCCAGGCCGGCATCGCCCGCACCTTCCAGAACATCCGGCTCTTCGCCAACATGACCGTGCTGGAGAACGTCCTCGTCGGCCGGCACAGCCGCACCAAGGAGGGCCTCGTCTCCGCACTGCTGCGCGGCCCCGGCTACCGGCGCGCCGAAGCCGACAGCCGCGAGAAGGCGATGGCCCTGCTCGAATTCACCGGCCTCGCCGACAAGGCCGACCACCTGGCCCGCAACCTCCCCTACGGCGAGCAGCGCAAACTGGAGATCGCCCGCGCCCTGGCCAGCGAACCCGGCCTGCTGCTGCTCGACGAACCCACCGCCGGCATGAACCCCCAGGAGACCCGCGCCGCCGAGGAACTCGTCTTCGCGATCCGCGACCGGGGCGTGGCGATCCTGGTCATCGAGCACGACATGCGCTTCATCTTCAACCTGTGCGACCGGACCGCGGTGCTGGTCCAGGGCGAGAAGATCGTCGAGGGCGACCGCGAACTCGTCCAGAACGACGAGCGGGTGATCACGGCATACCTGGGCGAACCGCTGGTCACCGAAGCTGCCGGAGCTGCTGAAGCCGTCGATGCCGCTACCGACGCCGCCGCCGATGCCGCTCCCGACGACACCACGGAGAACCCCGCATGAGCAACGCCCTCCTGGACGTCCAGGACCTCCGGGTCGCCTACGGCAAGATCGAGGCCGTCAAGGGCATCAGCTTCACCGTCGCCGCCGGCGAGGTCACCACCCTGATCGGCACCAACGGCGCCGGCAAGACCACCACCCTGCGCACCCTCTCCGGCCTGCTGCGCCCCACCGCCGGCAGCATCACCTTCGACGGCCAGGACCTCGCGACCGTCCCCGCCCACCGCATCGTCGCCCTGGGCCTGGCCCACTCCCCCGAAGGCCGGCACATCTTCCCCCGGATGACCATCGAGGAGAACCTGCTCCTCGGCGCCTTCCTGCGCAAGGACCAGGCCGGCATCACCCAGGACGTCGAGCGCGCCTACACGCTCTTCCCGATCCTCGGCGAACGCCGCAAGCAGGCCGCCGGCACCCTCTCCGGCGGCGAGCAGCAAATGCTGGCGATGGGCCGGGCCCTGATGTCCCGGCCCAAGCTGCTGATGCTGGACGAGCCGTCCATGGGCCTCTCGCCGATCATGATGCAGAAGATCATGGCGACCATCGTCGAGCTGAAGGCCGCCGGCACCACCATCCTGCTCGTCGAGCAGAACGCCCAGGCCGCCCTCTCCCTCTCCGACCACGGCTACGTGATGCAGACCGGGCGGATCGTCCTCACCGGGACGGGCGCGGAACTGCTGCGCGACGAGTCGGTGCGCAAGTCCTACCTCGGCGAGGACTGAGCCAAGGACTGAGCCCGTACACGCCGAGGGCCGGCCACGCGAGCGTGACCGGCCCTCGGGGCGGACCTGCTTCCGTCCTGCCTACCGCGCTACTTCCCGCTCTGCTCCCCGGCGGAGTCGGCGCTCTTCTTGTCCTGCGCCGCACCCTCCTCGATCACGGCCTCCGCCACGGCGGCCATGGTCATCCGGCGGTCCATCGAGGTCTTCTGGATCCAGCGGAAGGCCGCCGGCTCGTTCAACCCGAACTTCGTCTGCAGCACGCTCTTCGCCCGGTCCACCAGCTTGCGCGTCTCCAGCCGCTGGGTGAGGTCGGCGATCTCCTGCTCGAGCGTGCGCATCTCGGTGTACCGCGAGACCGCCATCTCGATCGCCGGCACCAGGTCGCTCTTGGAGAACGGCTTGACGATGTACGCCATCGCCCCCGCATCCCGCGCCCGGTCCACCAACTCCCGCTGCGAGAACGCGGTCAGCATCAGCACCGGCGCGATCTGCGCCTCATGGATCTGCTCGGCGGCGGACAGCCCGTCGAGGATCGGCATCTTGACGTCCAGGATGACCAGGTCGGGCCGCAACTCCTCGGCCAACCTGAGCGCCGTCGCCCCGTCCCCGGCCTCCCCGACCACGGTGTAGCCCTCCTCCTCGAGCATCTCCTTCAGGTCGAGACGGATGAGCGCCTCGTCCTCGGCGATGACAATTCGGGTGATCTGGGGCGAGTCGGTCTCAAGCGCCTGGGGCTGCTCGTCGGCGGTGCTCACGGGACTCCTCGTTCCGGCGGGGGGTGCATGCACGAGGGTACCTAGACCCTGTATGTTTGAGATTCGCAGGGTCGAGGGGAACCTTCGATTCAACGGGCGCCCCGGTAGCCCAGCGGGAGAGGCACGGTGCTCAAACCACCGACAGCGTGGGTTCGAATCCCACCCGGGGCACTTTTCCTTTGATTCGAAGGTTATCAGGATATTCGAACAGTCGCCGATCTTCGTGCATCCGGGTGATCTTTCTCGGCTTTTTGGTGCCAATCGGCATAATGCCGTCGATCCTCGGTCGTATGTACGACCAGGCCACTCGCTCACGCGCCATCGCGCTGCACCGCTCAGGCCTGACCCTCAGTGAGGTCAGCCGAGCCACCGGCATCTCGCGCCACTCCCTCCGGCAGTGGACTCTCAACGGCACCGCCCCGAGCGCCCGGATGACCGCCGAGTGCCCGGTCGCATCGGGCAGCCTATGGCGTGCTGCGCGTCCCGGCCCCCGGTTGCACATCGGTAGTGAGCACCAGCAAGCACTGGCCGTGCCTCTTCCCCCAGCACGGCCCCGGCAAGAAGCACGAGCGCCCCATCGTGCTCGTGCCGTGGCAGCAAGAGATCGTGGACGCCCATCCCTTCCAGCTGCTGCGTGGCCTGATCCACTCCGACGGTTGCCGGATCGTCAACTGGACCACCCGGGGCAGCAAGAGGTACGAGTACCCCCGGTACTTCTTCACCAACACCTCCACGACATCCTGCGCATCTTCACCGACACCCTCGACGCCGTCGGCGTCCAGTGGAAGGCCGCCCGCCGACCCAACGGCGCCGTCAACATCTCCATCGCCCGCCGCGCCTCCGTCGCCCTGCTCGACCAGCACATCGGCCCGAAGTACTGACCACCCCGCAGCTGGTCAGCTCACGCCGACCCCGAACACCGTGAGCCGCCCGCCCCCCGTGTGCGAGGTGGCGGCGTCGTCCTGCTCGTAGTCGCCGGCCATGAAGCGCACCAGGTGCCCGCTCCAGGCCGGCGGCACCGGAACGGTGACCGGGGAGCCGGCCTGGCAGCCGGGGGTGCCGGCGCAGTCGCCGGTGAAGGTGAGGGTGCCGTTGCCGTTGTCGGTCATGGTGTAGCCGAACGGCGTCCCCAGCCGGACCCCGCTGAGCAGGTGGTACTTCAGGATCTTCTCGCCGGCCGGCGCGGGCCCGACCGATCCCTCGCTCTTGGGCACCGTCTCCAGCGTCACCCCGACACTGTCGCCCTGGACGGCCAGCATGACGAAGGGCGCGGCCTCGTCGGCGTCCGTGCCGTGGATCTGTCCGATGGTGATCTCGTGTGACACCTCCGGCAGTTGGCCGACGGCCAGGCTCTCGGTCAGGTGGTGGCAGGCGGTGCCGGGGGTGAACGTCCCGAGCGCGGCCAGCTCGGTGCGGGAGTGCAGCGAGTGCGCGGTGGTGGCACCACCGGCGGGGGCCCAGAAGGTGAGGCTGCCGCCGGGGCCCTGGGTGAGGTAGGGGTCGGTGGGCCGGGCTGGGGTCAGTTGCTCGGCCGCCTTCGGATCGCCGGGCTTCGCGACGGGGAGGATCAGCTGCCAGGCGTTCAGGTCGACCGGGGTGACGGCCGGGCCGGCGCCGGACGCGGGCGCAGCCGTCGTGCAGCCGCCCGCCTGAGCCGTCGTGGCTGCGGTCGGGGCTGTGGTCGGGGCCGCGGTGGGGGCCGACGCCGCTGCCCGGTGGTGGCCGCTGGCCCCAGCGGCCCCACCAGACCCACCCGTCCCACCGCACCCGCTCAGCAGAAGCGCGCCGGCCACGGCCGCCGCCGCCCCGCCTGCCCGGGCTCGGGATCGGGCCGTGGCACGCTGGGTGTCCGTCATGTGGGGGGTCCTTCCGGATGCGATCGATCCCTGCGCCCGTCATGACGCACCGAGGCGGCCCCCGGTTCACACCTCCGCGGCCACGACCCCCACCGGTGCCGCCGCCCCCGCCACTGGCGTCACCACTGTCGCCGCCACCGCGTGTCGCGCGGCGGTGAACAGTGCCTGCGGGTCCGTCTCCCGGCTCAGCCAGGCCAGGTGTCCGTCGGGGCGGACCAGGGCCGCGCTGACCCCGGACCACTGGGCCCGGCCCTCGACCGGCGGCGCGCTGTGCACGTCCAGGCCGGGGCCGGTGCGGTGGGCGAGCGCGGCAAGCGGGGCCGGCGGAGCGAGGTCGCCACCGAGCCGGCCGGTCAGGTCGAGCAGCACGAAGCGCCCGGGACGCAGCAGCCCGAAGAGGCTGCCCGTGCCCGCCAGTGCGAGGTCCGGTGCGCGGGTGCCGGTGAGCGGGTGTGCCGCCGCGCTGGCCGCCGGCGGGTAGGCGACCGCGAGTCCGGCCACCCGGTTGGCCAGCTCGGTGGAGAACTCCCCGACCGTGGTGATGAGTTCGCCGATCAACTCGCGCAGGGCCAGCGTCTCGGGGGTGTAGCTGGTCATGAGTCCGGTCTGTGCCCGGGTACTGCGCAGCAGTTCGGCGCCGACCGGGTGGCGTTCGGTGTGGTAGCTGTCCAGCAGCCCGGCGGGGGCGGTGCCGAAGAGCGTCTGCGCGAGCTTCCAGCCGAGGTTGGCGGCGTCCTGGAGGCCGACGTTGAGTCCGGGGCCGCCGGAGGGGAAGTGCATGTGCGCGGCGTCGCCCGCGAGCAGCACCCGTCCCTTGCGGTACTGGGCGGCCTGTCGGGTGGCGTTGCCGAAGCTGGAGAGCCAGCCGGGGTCGCGCATGCCGAAGTCGGTGCCGGCGATCCGGCGGACCTTGGCGCGCAGTTCCTCGAAGGTGGGCGTGCCGGGGCGGGTGCGGACGCTCTCGGCGTCGTTGCCGACCACCCGGTGCACTCCGCCGGGCAGGGGCCAGACCATCACGGCGCCCTGGGCGTTGGAGACGGAGCGCCGGTGGGGCGGTTCGTCGAGGACGACGTCGGCCATCCAGGCCCAGGCGGTCGCGTCCGTGCCGGGGAAGTCGATCCCGGCTGCGGTGCGCACGGTGCTGCGCGTGCCGTCGCAGCCGACGAGGTAGGCGGCCCGCAGGCGCCGTTCGCCCTGCGGTCCTTCGACGTGCACGGTCACCGCGTCGCCGTCCTGGGCCAGTCCCGTCACCCGGTGGCCGCGCAGCAGGCGGACGCCGACCGCCTCGGCGTGCGCCGCCAGCAGTGCCTCGGTGCGGGCCTGCGGGAGGGCGAGGGTGAACGGGAACGGCGTGTCCAGGTCCGTGAAGTCCATCCGGTCGGGGAGGGCGGCGAAGTGTCCGCTGGGGATCTTGAGTCCCTCAGCGAGGAACGGCTCCACCAGGCCTCGACAGGCGAGCAGTTCGAGGGTGCGCGGGTGGAGGGTGAGGGCCCGGGAGTGCGGGTCGGGCTCGGTGCGGCTCTCCAGCACGGTGACCGGGATGCCGTAGAGGCGCAGTTCGGCGGCGAGCCAGAGGCCGACCGGGCCGCCTCCGGCGATGACGACCTGTTCCATGTGCTGCTCCATCATCCGCTCCCCTTTTTCCTTGGTCGGTGACCAATGGCGTGCCTTCAGTAGACTAGGTCAGTGACCAAGAATCAAGCCCCGCCCTCCCCCCGGACCCGACTGGACCCGGACACCGTGGTGCGCGCCGCCCTGGAGCTGCTGGACGAGAAGGGCGCCGACGCGGTCTCGGTGCGCGGCACCGCGGATCGGCTGGGCGTGCGGATGAACACCGTGCTGTGGCACGCCAAGACGAAGGCGCGCCTGCTGGAGCTGATGGCCGAGGCGATCGTCGGCGGGATCTCGCTGGCGGAGCTGCCCGAGCCGTGGCCGGACCGGGTGGCCGAGCTGGCCCGCCGCTACCGGCGCTGTCTGCTGGCCCATCGCGACGGCGCGGCCATCGTCGCGGGTACGTACGCCGCCGAGCCGGCGACGCTGGGCTTCGCCGACGTCGCGATCGAAGCCCTGCTCGGCGGCGGGCTGGACGAGCGGCAGGCGGCCTGGGCGTTCTGGAGCATCCAGTACCTGACGCTCGGACTCACCCAGGAGGAGCAGTCGCTGGCCGCGCAGGGCGACGGCGAGCACTCGCTCACCGGTGCGCTGGCCGCGGGGAGTTACCCGTCACTGGCGCGGGTGGCGGCCCACCTGGAGGACACCGCCTTCGACGAGCGCTTCGAGTTCGGCCTCTCGCTGATCCTGCGCACCCTGGAGACACTGCCGCACGCGCGCCCCTGACCGGCCCCCGTCCCGCGCGCGGGACCTCGATGTGCTCCCTCAGGCCTCCCCCTCGGCCACCCCCACCACCGTCGCCACGCCCGGGTGCGTCGCCGCGATCCCGGCCACCACCATCGCGAGCCCCCGCTCGAACCGCTCCTCGAACCCCGTGAAGAGCCCCCTCCCGGCGCCGGCCGCGAGCGGGAGCTCCGGGCCGATCCGCTCGGCCCGCGCCGCCACGTCGAAGTAGGGGTCGCTCTCGCCGGGCACGGGGTGGACGGCCTGCTCCTCGACGACGAAGCCGATGGTGAAGGCGTAGGCGGTCGACGAGACGAGCACGGCCTCGTCCAGCGTGAAGCCGGCCGCGCACAGTGCGCCGAGGTGGCGATCGAGCTGGACGGCGTGGTCGTTGCCGACGAAGCGGGTGCCGCTGAAGACCTTCGCACCGTCCCGGTACCCGAGCAGCGCCCGGCGCAGCGTGCGGGCGGAGGCGGTGATCCACTCCTGCCAAGGGGCGTCCGCCGCGGGCGGCGGCGTGGCGGCCATCCGCCGGTGGATCTCGGTGGCCATGGCGTCGAGCAGCGCCTGCTTGTTGGCGAAGTGCCAGTAGAGGGCCGGCGCCTGGACGTCCAGCTCCTTGGCGATCCGTCGCAGGGTCAGGCCTTCGAGGCCGGTCTCGTTGAGCAGCCGCAGCGCCGTGTCGGTGACCTGGTCGGGGTCGAGTTTGCTTGCCACCGCCCCATCCTCTCAGGCCGGCGAGCCGGAGCCCCATTGACAACTTAACACCGTTAAGCCGACACTGGGCGAGCTCGAACTTAACAACGTTAAGGAGACGGCTCATGACTCTTCCCTCCACACAGCCCGAGGCCCTGCCGCCCGACGCCCTCGCCGACGTGCTGGTGGTGGGCGCCGGCGCGACCGGACTCGCCCTCGCCTGCGACCTGGCCAGGCGCGACGTGCGCGCGCTGGTCATCGAGCAGCAGGACGGCCTCTTCCCCGGCTCGCGCGGCAAGGGTGTCCAGCCGCGCACCCAGGAGGTCTTCGACGACCTCGGCGTGATCGACGCGATCCGGGCCGCCGGCGGCCGGTACCCGAAGATGCTCACCTGGCGGGGCGACCAGCCGGTGCGGGAGTGGGACCTGATCGCGCAGGACGCGACCGAGCCCGGCACGCCCTACCCGGCGCCGCTGATGATCCCGCAGTGGCGCACCCAGGAGATCCTGCACGAGCGGCTGCTGCAGCTCGGCGGCTCGGTGGCCTTCGGCACCCGCCTGGCGGAGTTCACCCAGGACGCCGAGGCGGTGACCGCCGTCCTGGAGTCCGCCGACGGCGACCGGCGCACCGTCCGCGCCCGCTACCTGGTCGGCGCCGACGGCGGGCGCAGCACCGTGCGGCGGGCGCTCGGCATCGCGATGGACGGCGAGACGGTCGACCCCCGGCCCGCCCTGGTGGCCGACGTGCGGATCGACGGCCTCGGCCGCGGCAACTGGCACGCGTGGCCCGAGGCGCCCGAAGGTGCGCTGCTGCTCTGCCCGTTGGCGGGCACCGACCTCTTCCAGCTCTTCGCCCAGTACGCCACGGGCGAGCCGGCCCTCTCCCTGGACGAGGTCCGGCGACTGATCGGCGAGCGGACGCCGCTCGACCCCGAGGCGGTGCGCGAGGTGCGCTGGGCCTCCGACTTCCGCCCCCGGGCCGCCCTGGCCGACCGGTACCGGGCCGGGCGGGTCCTGCTGGCCGGTGACGCCGCGCACGTCCACTCACCGGCGGGCGGGCAGGGGCTCAACACCGGCGTGCAGGACGCCTACAACCTCGGCTGGAAGCTCGGCCAGGTGCTCCGGCACGGCGCCCCGGACTCCCTGCTGGACAGCTACGAATCCGAGCGCCGCCCGGTCGCCGCCGACGTCCTGGGCCTGAGCACCAGGCTGCACCGGGCCGGGCGCAGCGGCGACCCGGTCTCCGTGCAACGCGGCAAGCAGACCTCACAGTTGGGCGTCGGCTACCCGGACAGCCCGCTGACCGCCGAGCGTCGCACCGGCCTGCCCGAGGACGCGCTGCGCGCGGGCGGGCGCGTGCCGGATTTCGAACTCCCCGACTCCACAAGGCTCTTCGACCTGCTACGCGGACCGCACTTCACCCTCCTCGCGGTCGCGACCCCGGCACCTGCCACCCACCCAGACATCCTGACCAGGGAGTTCGCCGCCCTGGATCCCCTGTCCCCGGGCCTCTACCTGATCCGCCCGGACGGCTACCTGGGCCTGGCCACCCGCGACGCGGCCGACCTGGCGGACTACCTCGCCCTGGTCTCCGGCCAGCATGCAGGCAGGGCCATGTGACGATACGTCAGCTTCCTATTCCGGACCTCCGCTGACCACGACCGACGACCGGAGGCCGACCTCACCACGGAGACTTCCCTGGGCAGCCACCGATGGCCACGACGAATGCCGAGCCAGCCGCCCAACTGCAGGACCACAGTCCTTGGAAGCGCAGTCCTGACGGAACGGCATCTGCCACACCTCGAACAGCCGGACCGCGCGGGGGATCTTGCGACCAGGAAAGCGGAGCGCCCGCGCCGTGAAACGGCGCGGGCTCTCCGCCCTGCACAGGACACGAGCCTCGAACGCGCAAGAGGTTGCTACCCACGAGCCTTTTCAGCCACCGGCCGGGAAGCCCCCGGTACGCACGCCCGCCAGGAACAACCGCCACGCCTCGGCGCTGAACACCAGTGCGGCGCCATCCGGATCCTTGGAGTCGCGGACCGGCAGCAGCCCGGGGAAACCGTCAGCGACCTCGATGCAGTCGCCGGAATCGCCACTGAAGGTGCTCTTTCGCCACCGGGCGCCACGGAAGTTCTGAGTGAGCATTCCTGATACCTCTCAACTGTCCTAGTGTCATGAGTCTCAGAACGGCTGCATATCTAGGGGTTGGGGTTCGGCAGGCGGTTCAGATAGCCGGCGAGACGTTCGAAGATCTCGTCGGCGGACTTGGTCCAGGTGAACGGCTTGGGGTCTTCGTTCCAGTGGGCAATCCAGTCGCGGATGTCCTTCTCCAGCGCCTGGACGTTCTTGTGGACTCCGCGCCGTATCTGCTTGTCCGTCAGTAGGCCGAACCAGCGCTCGACTTGGTTGAGCCAGGACGAGCTGGTGGGAGTGAAGTGCATGTGGAAGCGCGGGTGCGCGAGTAGCCACTTCTTGATGGCGGGGGGTCTTGTGGGTGGCGTAGTTGTCGCAGATCAGGTGGACGTCGAGTTCGGCGGGGACCTCCTTGTCGAGCTTGGCGAGGAACTTCTTGAACTCGACGGCGCGGTGGCGGCGGTGCAGGGAGCCGATGACCTCGCCGGTGGCGGTATTGAGCGCCGCGAACAGGGTGGTGACACCTCCTCGCAGGTAGTCGTGGGTGCGGCGCTCGGGCATGCCGGGCATCATCGGCAGCACCGGCGCGGAGCGGTCCAGTGCCTGTATCTGCGATTTCTCGTCGACGCAGAGCACGATGGCGCGCTCGGGCGGATCGAGGTAGAGGCCCACCACGTCGCGGACCTTCTCGATGAACTGCGGATCCTTGCTCAGCTTGAAGGTGTCGACCTGGTGCGGCTTGAGGCCGAAGGTGCGCCAGATCCGCGAGACCGTCGACTGGCTCAGCCCGCTCTGCTTCGACATCTCGCGGGTGGACCAGTGTGTGGCGCCCTTCGGCGTCGTCTCCAGAGTCCGCACGATCACGTCCTCGACCTGCTCGTCCGTCACCGTGCGGGCAGGGCCCGGCCGCTTTTCATCGGCCAGGCCCTCCAGTCGCTGGGCCGCGAACCGCTTGCGCCAGGTGGCCACGGTGGTCGGATGAATCCCGAGGTTCGCGCCGACCTGGGTGTTCGACAGTCCGTCGGCACACGCGAGGACGATCCTGCAGCGCAGCGCCAGCGCCTGCGCGGACGTCGCCCGCCGCGACCAACGCAGCAACGTCTCACGCTCGTCATCCGTCAGAACCACTTCGACCGTCGGCCGACCCATCCGCGCCATGAACCCAGCATACTTCTATAGCTTTCCTAAGACTCATGACACTAGCGGTTAGAGTTCTTGCTTGACCCTAGTGATCATGTCGAGGCTCTCGGTAGGGCTCAGGGCAGCCGATCGCAGCGAGTCGAAGGTAAGCGTGTAGGCGTCCGTCTCCTCTGGCGTCTCCATGTACAGGGTGCCCGTCCGGTGCTCCACGCACACGACATCAGAGAACGCTGGTGTCGGGAAGCTGAACAGTACGAACGACCCCATGACACCGGCATGAGCTCCGGCGCTGAGTGGCAGCACCTGGAGTTCGACCACCTCGGCCAGCTCCTGGAGAGCTCCGAGCTGAGCTTTCATGACCTCAGGTCCGCATGCGAACCGCCACCAGCTCCTCCACGCGATGCGGAGCGATCCGGGTGGGTGAGGCTGGAACGAGCGGATGTAGTCAGCCGTCTGCTCGTAGTCGATGTAGTCCGCGTAGGACGGCAGCGCTATTCCCACACGCTGGGTCCAGCCCCGCTCACCACTCCGGCGAGCGAGATCCACCAGGTTCTCCACATAGTCGGTGTCCGCCACCCCGTAGAACGAGAGCAGGTCCCGAAGTTCGCTCATGGACAGCGGCAGACGAGCATTCTCGATTCTGCTGATCTTCGTACGATGGCAGCCGATTCGCTCAGCCGCCTCCTCTGGCGTCCTGCCGGCCTGCCCACCCACCGGGGGCGCAGAGGCGCGGGCGCGCGCCTGAAAGTGCGCAACAGCGAAGGCTGGCGGGACTGCACCCCCTGCGCCGAGCCACCCGTCCATCACTACGGACTGGAACGGGCTTCTCACCGTGAGCACTTGACGTTCCGGCAAGCCTGCGACACCGTAGCGCAAACACGTAGAAGCGACCTGTCATCGGAGGACGCCATGTCGCTACTGTTCACTGGCATTGACCCGAACACCGGCGGTGGCGGCTCGCCGACGGTGTGGGTGGACGACGAGAACTGGGACATCCTGGTGCAGAGCACCACCGCCGACGGCGCCACCGTCACCAAGATCGGCGACACCGAATGGGTTCCCGGGCACGCCAAGGGTGTGCCCGCCCACGAGTCCGTGATCCGGATCCCGTCCCGTATGGTGCCGATCTTGAGGAAGGCGTGCGATGTTGCAGAGCAGCGAGCAGCCGCAGACGGTTCCTGACTTCGCAGCGCTGCTGCGGAGGGCGACCCGATCGGCCGCCCACCTGGAGATGCGTGACCTTTACAGCGTCGGCGACGAGTCCGAGATCATCAGCAAGTTCAAGCGCACTGGAAAGGCCGCTCTCGACCCCACCGACCCTTACTGGGCCGAATGGCTGGGGATCGTGCGGGAAGCCGTCGGGCGCGGTGTCGTGATGCGCCGTGCCCGGATCGTTTCCGAGCCGGTCACCGACTACATCCGGTGGGAACACGCCGTCACACCGTTGAACTTGAACGCCGGCGAACAGGTCCGCTGGCTGCCCCGTCGGCTCTCGTCCGACATCGCGCTTCCCGGCAACGACTTGTGGCTGATCGACGACCGTCTGATCATGTTCCACTGGTTCACGGGTGATGGAGACTGGGCCGGCCACGAGTTCAACGAGGACCCGGCCACGGTGAAGATGGTGACGGATGCCTTCGAAGCGGTGTGGGCACGCGCCATCCCGCACGACCAGTACGCCGTCTGACCCTCCGAGCACCGGACAGCCCGCCCATGGCCACCCTGCCGTCATCCAGCGCCCAGGGCGCCCGCGAAGCGGTCGCCTCACGCCTGCGTGAACTGATGCTCGACGCCGGCCTCAGGGGCCAGGAGCTGGCTGCCCGGTGCGGGTGGAACCCGTCGAAGACCTCCCGCATCGTCAACGGCATCACGCCCCCGTCCGAGGGCGACATCCGGGCGTGGTGCACGGCGTGCGACGCCGACGACCAGGCGACCGACCTGATCGCCACCTCACGTGCCGTTGAGTCGATGTACATGGAGTGGCGACGACTCCACCGCACTGGGCTGCGCCGGACACAAGAGGACTTCTACACCCGGCACAAGGAAGCCCAGATCTGTCGCGTCTACGTCTCCAACGTGGTGCCGGGGTTCTTCCAGACCCCGGGCTATGCGACCGCACTGCTGAAGTCGATCACCCAGTTCCAGGGAACACCTGATGACGTGTCCGATGCGGTCGCCGCCCGCGTCGCCCGCTCCCGCTTCCTGTATGAAGGCGGGCACCGCTTCGCCGTCGTCATGGAGGAAACGGTGCTGCGGCACCGACTCGGTGACGCGGCCACGATGGCCGGCCAACTTCGGCATCTGCTCGCGGTGATGCCGCTCGCGTCCGTCTCCCTCGGGATCATCCCGTTCGGCGCCGAGCGGACCGTGTGGCCGCTCGAAGCCTTCTATCTCTACGACGACCGATCCACCCTGGTGGAGACGCTGACCGCAGAGATCAACGTCAGGCAACCACGCGAGATCGCCGACTACGTAAGGGCGTTCACTCAGCTGTCGCACTCTGCCGTGTACGGAGATGCCGCACGCGAGCTGATCCATTCAGCGTTGACCGCCCTCGGGTGAATCCGTGCAATCACGTAGAAGTCTGTGGCGGGTGCGCGGGCTTGCTCCCTACCGTCGACCTCGTCGCCCGGAGTAACGGACTGGGAGCTCAGGGGGACGCACCGCTCGACGACACCGAGAGGGAGCACTGATCGTGACCATCACCACCTTGGACAACCCCACTGCCGTGCGCACGCGGGATCCTCGTGAGCTGCTGAACGCTGTGCAGCCCCACGTCCAGCACCTGAGCATCAATGTGCTCGACTCCGGCATGACCATCTGGGACCGCGAGGTGGCGCTGCTGCTCCGCGACGAGGTCATGGTCCGGGACCTGGCCGAGCGGATCCTGGGCAACGCGATCATGTATGTGGTCGCCTCCATGGAACACCCCGAGGTCCACCTTGGCGTGGGCAAGATCGTGGACATCGGCGTTCACCAGGTCATCCTCGACACCCCCGTGTACTTCGCCCTGTGCGAGCTGTACAACGGCAGCGCCTACAAGCACCACGCGCCGTTCATCCAGCGCCGCAACGACGGGACCGTCGCCAGCACCGCCGACTTCCTGCGCTCGATCGGATTCGACCCCGACGACGAGTTGTGGGCCCGCGACGGCGCCGAGTGCTCCCCGTGTGACAGCAAAGTCCCTGACAGCCACTGATGGCTGACGGATCGTTCAAGGGGAGGGGCTCCACAGGCTAGGCCATGGCGGAGCCCCTTCCATTCCCACCCGAGTGAGGAAACTCCCGTTGCCGACCGCTCCGCACAACCTCGACCACGAACGGCAGCTCTGGGACACCTACGCCGAGTCGGCGTTCACGGACGACTTGGAGCCGGCGTTCGGGTGGACGCAGTACCGCGACCACCCCGGAGCCCCGGGGCCGGAACTGCTGGGCGATGCCGGGTCGGTTCTTGAAATCGGGTGCGGCACCGGCCGCGCCCTGGCCCACCTCGCTCAGCGGGGCGTCAAGGGCACCGGTGTGGACCTGTCCAGGGTGATGGTGGAGCGCGCCAGCGAGCAGTGGGAGCAGCTCGGGGTGGAGTTCGTCCAGGCGGAGATCCTGGAGTACCTGGGTAACACAGGGCAGCGGTTCGACGCCGTGTACTCCATCTTCGGCGCGGCCTGGTTCACCGACCCCGAGCGCCTGTTCCCGCTCGTGGCCGCACACCTGAGCCCGAGTGGCGTCTTCGTCTTCTCCCAGCCACCGGCCATTCCCGGCGCGTACGGGCCGCAGGGCATGTACAAGGGCGGATTCGCCGGGCCAGCGATGTACACCTACCGCTACAGCTACGAACCGGCGGGCTGGACGCGCTTCCTCACCGAGGCCGGGTTCGTCCACGCGGACGTCCGCGTGATCACCGCCCCCACCCCGGGCCACATCGGCACACTGATCGGCCGCGCCGTACGCCCCTGAGCAACACGTGAGCGCCCGGCACATCCGGCCACTCTGCGCGGGCGCCGGCGGACCCGTCATGGACTGCCACCTAGCAGTGAACCTGAACGACCCCGTAGGCGCCGCTGGTCCGCCACTTCTCCCCCGTGGCGTCCAGCCTCGCGACCACCGCAGCGTCGAGGCCGACGATGACGTCCGACTTCAATGTGCGCAGCGCCGCCACCGGGGACGGGAAGTGGCCGGCCCGCTCCCCGAACGGGGTCGTGGGGTCCCAGAGCTGGTCCCCCACCAGGCGGCGGTAGTTGAGGTCGCCCTTGACGAGGGTCAGCGTGGCGCCGGAGAGTTCGGCCCTGAGGTCGGCGGGCATGGCGTGGAACGGGAGCGGTGCGCTGAAGAACGGGTGGGTGCGGACCACGAGGGCGCCGCTGTTCATCGCCTGCCAGAGCCGGCGCCCGATCCGCTCCGCCTCCCGTCCCGCCTCCCGATCCGCCTCCTGCCCTGCCTGCTGCCCCGCTTCCGGCCCCGGCGCGCTGCGAAGGCGGCGGACGGTCGCGAGGACGTCGGCCGTCGTCGCGTCCGACACGTAGTACGGGGAGGGCTTGACGTACAGCACCACCTCGGCGGCCTGCCCGCTCACCAGGAGGTGGTCGATCAGGACCAGGTCGGGCAGCAGCTCCCGCCCGGCGTTGTCCGCGATCACGCAGACCTTCGGGCTGCCCGCGGCGGCGAGCGCGGACCACAGGAGCGCGCTGTCGTCCGCGATCAGGGCCGAGGAGTGGCCGGCGTCCCCGCGCGAGGCCGTGATCTGGAAGCTGAGGTCCGCCCGGTTCCCCCAGAGCGCCGACCCGAGCAGCGCCTCTCCCCGCTTGTCGGCCGCGAGCGCGGCCAGTTCACCCAGCGCCGCCAACTCGGCATCGACCGCGGGGCCGGCCAGTTCGGCGTCCTTGAACGGCGCGAACGGGTCGATGCCTCGCCACGCTCCGGGGCGGAAGTAGCCGGTGGCTTCGAGCAGTCTGCGGTAGAAGTAGCTCTCGGCCCACAGGAAGGGCGCCTCACCCCACGGCCGCCCGAACAGGCCCTGGCCCCACTGCAGCCACTGCTCGTGGTCGTGGGCGTCCGGGCCGAGCGGCTCCAGCACGCCGCCGGTGCTCTCGGCGAGGAGCTCCTCGATCGCCGCCCGCTCGGTGGGCCCGTACGGCAGCGCGTCGAGCACCTGTCGGATCAGCTTCGGGTGCCGCTCGTGGAAGACGCTCCAGGCGAAGGAGCCGGGTGCGTCACTGCGGATCACGGGCGCGGTGGTGGGCATGCGCGGACCGTATCAGCCTGGTCGGCGGCGGTGCTCGAAGACCCGCACGGGGGTGCCCGCTCGGCGGACACCCCCGTCCGGGAGGGTCAGTTGTCCAGCTCTCCCACGTGGTGCACCCGCACCAGGTTGGTCGAGCCCGCCAGTCCGGGCGGGGAGCCCGCCGTGATGATGACGATGTCGCCGCGCTGGCACCGCCCCAGGCTGAGCAGCGCGCTGTCCACCTGGGCGACCATCTCGTCGGTGGTCGGCACGAACGGGCCCAGGAAGGTCTCCACGCCCCAGGTGAGCGCCAACTGGCTGCGCACGGAGGGCTCGTAGGTGAAGGCCAGGACCGGGATCGGGGAGCGGTAGCGGGTCAGCCGGCGGGCGGTGTCGCCGCTCTGGGTGAAGGCGATCAGGTACTTGGCGCCCAGGAAGTCGCCGATCTCGGCGGCGGCCCGGGCGACCGCGCCGCCCTGGGTGCGGGGCTTGTTGCGCTCGGTCAGCGGTGGCAGGCCGGCGGCCAGCACCTCCTCCTCGACCGCCTCGACGATGCGGCCCATGGTCTTGACCGTCTCGATCGGGTACTTGCCCACCGAGGTCTCGCCGGAGAGCATCACCGCGTCGGCCTGGTCGAGGATCGCGTTGGCGACGTCGGAGGCCTCGGCCCGGGTGGGGCGCGAGGCGTGGATCATCGAGTCGAGCATCTGGGTGGCGACGATGACCGGCTTGGCGTTGCGCTTGGCCAGCTTGACCGCGCGCTTCTGGACCAACGGCACCTGTTCCAGCGGAAGTTCGACGCCCAGGTCGCCGCGGGCGACCATGATGCCGTCGAAGGCGCTGACGATGCCCTCCAGGCCGTCCACCGCCTGGGGCTTCTCGATCTTGGCGATGACGGGGAGGAAGCGGCCCTCCTCGCGCATCACGGTGTGCACGTCCTCGATGTCCTTGCCGCTGCGGACGAACGAGAGTGCGATCAGGTCGGCGCCGACTCGCAGGGCCCAGCGCAGGTCGGCGACGTCCTTGTCGCTGAGCGCGGGCACCGAGACGGCGACTCCGGGCAGGTTGAGGCCCTTGTGGTCGGAGACCAGGCCGCCTTCGATGACGATGCAGTGGACGCGCGGCCCCTCCACCCGGGTGACTTCGAGGCAGACCCGGCCGTCGTCGATCAGGATCCGCTCCCCGCGCGAGACGTCGCCCGCGAGGCCGGAGTAGGTGGTGCCGCAGATCTCCTTGTCGCCGGGGACGTCGTCCACCGTGATGGTGAACTCGTCGCCGCGTTCGAGGAGTACGGGGCCTTCGGCGAAGGTGCCCAGGCGGATCTTCGGGCCTTGAAGGTCGACCAGGATGCCGACGCTGCGGCCGGTCTCGTCGGAAGCCTTGCGGACCCGGCGGTACCGTTCCTCGTGTTCGGCCTGGGAGCCGTGGCTCAGGTTGAAGCGGGCGATGTCCATGCCGGCGTCGACCAGGGACTTGATCTGGTCGTACGAGTCGGTGGCCGGCCCGAGAGTACAGACGATTTTTGCTCGGCGCATGGTCCGAGCGTATGCACTACCCGTGCGTAACAACGACGCTCCGACGGACCGTCACATGTCCACTACCAGAAGCTTCGTTGAACTTTCCGACGCAACGCGACCCTGCGTGATCGAATCCGCGGTCGGCCAACGGCCGCCGCGTCGGCGGTGCCACGGATGCGGATCCGTGAAGGCCTGTTCACCCCTGGTTCACCGAGGCGTCGGCCGGCGCTCGACCCCCGGCGGGAGGCTCTGCACCCGAGCCGCGACGGCCCGGGGTGGCGACGGGGAACGGGGAGGGGCGCCATGGGACGACGGCTGCTCGGGCTCATCGTGGCACTGGGGCTGGTGATCGGTGTCCTGGTGCTGGTCCAGCAGCAGCACCGGCCGCCCAAGCCCGGCCCGCAATCGTCGGCCACGGCCGGCACCATCGCGCTCACCGGCCTGATCGGCTCCGAGAAGAGCGACTTCTTCACCTCCGACCAGGTCCGGCAGGCCCTGCGGGCCAAGGGGCTGGCGGTCTCGGTGCGCACCTCGGGCTCCTGGCAGATGGCCGACGAGGCCAGGGCCGAGCCGCCCGGCGCGGCCTTGGGCCCGGCTTCCGGTCCACCGCCCGGCTCGGCCTACGACTTCGTGATCCCGGCCAGTTCGGTGGCCGCCAAGGCGATCGGCACCCCGATCACCACCACCCCGGTCCGGCCGTTCTACTCCCCGCTGGTGGTGGTCACCCACCAGCAGACCGCCCAGTTCCTGAAGGGCGTGGGCCTCGCGTCGCCGGACGCCGACGGCGTCTGGACCTTCCACATGGCGCAGTACCTGACGGACGTCCAACAGCACCTGGGCTGGGGCGATCTGAAGGGCGCCACCCCGCCGCCGGACCTCGCCGGGAAGATCTACATCGCCACCACCGACCCGAACACCTCCTCCTCCGCCTCGCTCTACCTGGCGGTGATGTCCTACCTGGCCAACGGTGACCAGGTGGTGTCGGATCAGAGCGGAATCGACCGGACCGCATCGCTTCTGCGCTATCTGATGGCCAATCAGGGCGCCCTGCTCGCCAGCAGCGACCAGTTGTTCCGGGACTTCGTGGCCGGCACCGGCAAGCCGCTGAGCTGGACCTACGAGTCCGAGGTGGCCGAACAGGCGATGAAGGGCAAGCTGCCCGGCGACATGGTGGTGCTCTATCCGGATATCGGCATCACGAGTGACCACACCGTGGTGGAGTTGACGCCGAAGGCGGACGCGCTCGCCCAGGCGCTGCTGAACGACCCGGCACTGATCAGCCTGGAGGCCCAGTACGGGTTCCGGCCCACCGCCGATCCGCAGGCGATGGTGGCGGCCCTGAAGGCCAAGGGGCACGCCCAGGGCTTCCTCGCCGGCCTGACCTCGCTCGGCTCCCAACCACCGCCGCCGACCACGGACATCCTGCAGAAGATCGTGGCGGCGGCCTCCCCGGCAGGAGGTGGCAACTGATGAGCCAGGAACCTTCGAGGCTCACCCGCCGCCGGCTGGTCGGCGCGCTGGCGCTGGGCCTGGCCGCTGCGACGACCGGATGTGACAGCGGCGGGGGCGCGAAGCCGCAGCCTGGCCCGGCCCGCAGCACGGCCACCGCAGCGACGCCGAGCCCCACCGGGCCGTCGCCCACCGGCGCCCCGTACACCCTGCGGGTGCTGGCGGGCAGCGAACTGCAGGACATGCAGCCGGTGCTGGACGACGTCCGCAAGGCCACCGGCGTCACCGTCACGCTCAGCTACACCGGCACCCTGGACGGCGCCCAGACGGTCGCCGGCGGCAAGGCGGACGGGAACTACGACGCGATCTGGTTCGCCTCCAACCGCTACCTGCGCCTGGACCCGACCACGGCCGGCAAGCTCCTCTCGGACACCTCGGTGATGGTCTCCCCGGTGGCACTCGGGGTCCGCTCCTCGGTGCTCACCGCCCTGGGCTGGGATCCGGCGGGGACCACCTGGTCGCAGGTGGGCGCGGCGGTGGCGGCGGGCATGCTGACCTTCGGCATGGCGGACCCCTCGCAGTCCAACTCGGGCCTGTCCGCGCTGATCGCGCTGGCCTCCGCGTTCTCCGGGGCGCAGGCGGCGCTGACCCAGGACGACGTGGCCAAGGCGGCCCCGGCGCTGCACGCGTTCTTCGCCGGGCAGAAGCTGACCTCGGGCTCCTCGGGCTGGCTGGCCCAGGCCTACCAGCGCACGGCGCAGGGCGGTTCGGGCGAGCAGGTGGGCGCGCTGGTGAACTACGAGTCGGTGCTGCTCTCGCTGAACCGCACGCTGCCCTCCAGCGGCCAGCTGACGGTGATCCGACCGACCGACGGGGTGGTGTCGGCCGACTACCCGCTGACCCTGCTGAGTTCGGCCGGCGCCGCAGCCGCGGACGCCTTCTCCCGGCTGACCACCGAGCTGCTGCGCCCGGAGATCCAGCGCGAGCTGTCGGACGTCACCGAGCGGCGCCCGGTGGTCCCGGGAGTGGCGCCGGGGCCGGGGCTGGGCGCCGACCGGCGGCCCGAACTGCCCTTCCCCGGCAGCCGGGCGGTGGCGGACGCACTGCTGGCGGCCTACCAGAACCAGCTGCGCCGCCCGTCCCGGACGGCGTACGTGCTGGACACCTCGGGTTCGATGCAGGGGGCCCGGCTGGCCGCGCTGCAGCAGGCGCTGGAGCAGCTGACGGGCGCCGGCGGCAACCTGGTGGCGAACGGGTTCCGGGAGCGCGAGGAGGTCACGCTGATCTCCTTCGCGGACGGCGTGAAGTGGCAGCACACGCACCAGATCCCGGCCGACGCCCCGCAGGCGGCGCTGGCGGCGATCACGGCCGATGTGCAGAGCCTGACGGCCGAGGGCGGCACCGCGATCTACAGCACGCTGGAGCGGGCCTACCAGCTCCTGGCCCAGCAGCAGGCGGCCGAGCAGGACGACCGGTTCACCTCGATCGTGCTGATGACGGACGGCGAGAGCAACGAGGGCGCCTCGGCGGACGACTTCACGGCGTTCTACAAGAAGCTGCCGGCCTCGGGCCAGGCGGTGCCGGTCTTCCCGATCCTGTTCGGCGAGGGCGCCAAGCAGCAGCTGCAGGGGATCGCCGACCTCACCGGCGGCAAGCTGTTCGACGCGCTGACGGACGGCTCGCTGGGCGGCGTCTTCGAGGAGATCCGTGGCTACCAGTGACCGGCGCGGCGCGCTGCCGGCCTGGTTCGGCAGCCGCGCGCACTACGCGGGCAGCGGCGGGGCCGTGCTGGGTCTGGTGGTCTCGCTGGTGGACGGGCTCGGCCCGGTCGGGGTGGCGGTGGTCGGCGGGCTGTACGCAGCGGGCGCACTGGTCGCGCTGGTGATCGCACCACCCGCACCGCCTCCACCGCCTCCACCCCCGCCGCCTCCCCCGCCGCCGCCTCCCCCGCTGCTGGACGAGCTGGCCGCCCAGCGCGAGCGGGTGGCGCTGTCCCGCTGGCCGGAGGCGAGCATCGTCCGCGCGGAGCAGCTGCTGGAACAGCTGGCCGACCGCCTCGGTGCACCCGCCGGCCACCCGGCCGAGGAGCTGCACGAGCTGAACGGGCTGGTGGACGCCACGGTGACCGCCCTGGACCACTACGAGCGCGACCGCTGCTGGGCCCGCCTCGAACCGGCCGACCCGCCGCCCGAGAGCCGCTTCGGCGAGCGGCTGGAGGCGGTGCTGGCGCGGCTCGGGCAGCCCGCCGCCCAGGCATGAGGAGCCGGCACCCCGCGCCTGCGGGGTGCCGGCTCCTGGCGGCCGTGAGTCGGCTCGCCCGCGCCTGCCGGCGTCAGTGCGCCGAGTGCCGCTCCGCACCGCGGTGCCGGTGGCCCTTGAGCTCGGCGTGGCCGGGTTGCGCCCCGGTGTGGGCCCGCTCCTCCGGGGCCCGCCGCCCGCCGTGGCTGAAGGGTGCCTCGCCGGCCAGCGCCGCGTACGTGCCGTGGCCCACGGCGCCGCTGCCGCCGTTCGTCCCGGTGTGCAGGACCGGGCCGAACGGGCGGGGCTTGGCGCCCGCGCCGGACACCATGCCGCGGCTCGCCAGCAGCTCCTGGGTACCGCGGCGCAGCTTGTTCGTCTTGCCCGTCGGTCGCTTGGTCATGCCTGGCCTCCCATCCGTCTTTCTGTGATGGTATGTCCAGGTTCGCCAGCTTTCACCCGGCCGGTCCCAGAGGGCCGCAGCCCCACGGCCCCGCAGCCCCACGGCCCCGCAGCCCCGCAGCCCCGCGGAGCTTCTCAGCCCCGCAGACCCGCAGCCCCTCAGAACGGGAAGCGGCTGCGCCCGTGCTGGATCGAGATCCACTTCAGCGTGGTGAAGGCCTCCACCGTGGACTCGCCGTTCAGCCGCCCGAGCCCCGAGTTCTTCTCGCCGCCGAAGGGCACGATCGCCTCGTCGTGGATGGTGCCGTCGTTGACGTGGATCATGCCGGTCTCGACCCGCCTGGCCACCCGCACACCGCGCTCCAGGTCGCCGGTGTGCACCGCGCCGCTGAGGCCGAAGGGCGTGTCGTTGGCGAGCGCCACCGCCTCCTCCTCGCCCTCGAAGGGCACCAGCAGCACGACCGGGCCGAACAGCTCGCGCTGCAGGATCGGCGCCTGCGGAGCCAGGTCGGTGAGCACCGCCGGGGACATCAGGGTGCCCACCGTGCTGCCGCGCAGCAACGCCGTGGCGCCCTCGGCGAGCGCCTGGTCGACCTGCGCGGTGAGCGCGTCGGCCTGGGTGGTGTTGATCAGCGGGCCGATCTGGGTGGCGGGGTCCTTGGGGTCACCGACCGTGAGCGAGGCGACCTTGGCGACGAACTTCTCGGTGAACTCGGCCAGCACCGCGCGGTCCACCAGGATCCGGTTGGCCGCCATGCAGACCTGGCCCTGGTGGGCGAAGCGGCTGAACACCGCGGCGTCCACCGCGTAGTCGACGTCGGCGTCGTCCAGCACGATCAGCGCGCTGTTGCCGCCGAGCTCCAGCACCGAGCGCTTGAAGTGCGAGGCGGCCACGGTGGCCACGTGCCGCCCGACCCGGTCGGAGCCGGTGAACGAGATGACCTTGGGCACGGGGTGCTCGATCAGCGCGTCGCCGATCTCGGCGATGTCGGTGATCACCACGTTGAGCAGGCCGGCCGGCAGCCCGGCCTCCTCGAAGATCTTGGCGAGCAGGGTGCCGCCGACGATCGGGGCGTCCTGGTGCGGCTTGAGGACCACCGCGTTGCCGAGCGCCAGCGCGGGCGCGACCGGCTTCATCGACAGGAAGAGCGGGAAGTTGAAGGGGCTGATCACGCCGACCACGCCGACCGGCAGCCGGTAGACGCGGTTCTCCTTGCCGTCCACCGCCGAGGGCAGGATGCGGCCCTCGGGGCGCAGCGCCAGCTGCATCGCCTCGCGCAGCATGTCCTTGGTCAGCGAGAGCTCGAAGGCAGCCTTGAGGCGGGTGCCGCCGAGCTCCGCGATGATCGTCTCGGTGATCTCCTGCTCGCGCTCCTCGATGATCCGCAGGGCGCGCTCGAAGACCAGGCGACGGGCGTAGGGGTTGGTCTCGGCCCACGCGCGCTGGGCGCGCTCGGCCGCCCGGTAGGCCTCGTCGACCTCGGCCACCGTGGCCACGGTGATCACCGCGAGCTTCTCGCCGTTGTACGGGTTGATGTCCACGATGTCCCAGGAGCCGCTGCCCGGGCGCCACTGGCCGTCGATGTACTGCAGGGCGAGGTCCGAAAAGTGAGACACCTGACTCCCCTTCAAGGCTGACTGGGAATCATCCTACTGACACGTCAGGCCTCTTGGAGCAAAGTGCCCAAAAGCGCGCGACTGCGCTCGGGGCTCAGGCTGTCGGCCCTCAACCGCTCCAGGGCGTCCACGTATTCGGCCACCTCGCGCGGCCGGTCCAGGTAGAGCGCGGTGGTGAACTGCTCCAGGTAGACGACCTCGGCGAGGTCCGGCTCGTCGAAGCCGAGCAGCGAGAACGCCCCGCTCTCGGCGACCAGCCCGTCGAAGCCCAGCGGCATCACCTGGAGTTCGAGCCGCGGCAGCTCGGCCAGCGCCAGCAGCCGGGCCAGCTGGCCGCGCATCACCTCGGGTCCGCCGCACGGCCGGCGCAGCGCGGCCTCGTCGATCACGGCGACCAGCTTCGGCCCGCTCTCGCCGGCCAGCAGCCGCTGGCGGCGCATCCGCACCGCGACCCGGCGCTCGATCTCCTCCTGCGGCGCGTTCTGCGCGCCGAGCCGGATCACGGCGCGGGCGTACTCCTCGGTCTGCAGCAGGCCCGGGACGAACTGCACCTCGTAGCTGGAGATGGTGCCGGCCGCCTCCTCGAAGCCCAGGTAGGTCTGGAACCAGCCGGGCACCACGTCGGCGTAGGCGTGCCACCACGGCGTGGCATTGGCGGCGCGGACCATCGAGAGCAACTCGGCACGCTGATCGGGGGCGTTGACGCCGTAGAGGGTGAGCAGGTCGGCGACGTCGCGCTCCTTGAAGCTGACCCGGCCCAGTTCCATCCGCCCGATCTTGGACTCGGAGGCGCGGATCTCGTAGCCGGCGTCCTCCCGGCTGACGCCCCGGGCCTCGCGCAGCCGGCGCAGCTGCGAGCCCAGCAGCAGCCGGCGGACCGTCACCCCACCGCCGGTCTGACCGGTGCCCGCGCTCATCGCCCTCTCCTCCCCAAGTGCCGTTCCGGGCCGCAGTCTGCCATGTCGCACGGATACAAAGCACGGGCTGGAACCTGTGAGTTCACCCAGACGTCCAACCGCGGTCCCGACGAACCGTCAGCTATCCCGAAGGAGTTGAGTTCCGCGATGACCTGGCGCATCTTCCGGTCGCTCCCCGCCGCGCTGCTGCTTCTCGCCGCCCTGGCCGGCTGCGGCAGCACCGGCGCGTCCCACGGGCCCGTCGGGGTCCCGGTCCACGTGACCCTGCCCCCGGCGACCGGCAGCCCGAGCGGCCCGCAGCTGGCCCGGGCCACCGCGGTGGCCCGGGCCTGGCCCGGCTCGCCGTCGGCGCGCAGCTGGGACCACGGCTACGCCCCGGTGGCCGTGCCGAACGTCTGGCTGCCGGCCGACGGCTTCCACAGCCCTGCCGACGCCCTCGCCTACCAGAACGACGAGTTGGACCTGCGGGCCGCCCTGCCCTACTCCCCCGAGACCGGCACGGTGCGCTGGGCGGACGGCTCGACGCTCACGCTGCCGCTGCTGGCGGCCGCGCAGCTGATCAAGGAGCCGCCCGCGGCCTCGACCTGCTCGGCGTCCACGGAGTCCTGCGCACCGCCGCCCGGCCGGCCCAGCGGGGGCAACCCCGGCTGCCCGAGCCACCAGTGCACCGGCTGGCTGGTCGTCACGGCCGTCACGCCCGGCACCCGCGAGGTCGACACCAGCCGCGGCACGGCGACCATCCCCACCTGGCAATTCACCGTCCAGGGCTACGGGACCCCGTTCAGCTACCCGGCTGTCAGCGCCCCGCCCGCCACCCCTCTGCCCGGCGGCACGCCCGTCGCCGGCCTGACCGCCGTGACCGACTGGACCTCGGTGTCGGGGGACGGCCTGACCCTCACCGCCCACCAGGAGGGCGGCGGCTGCCGCCAGCCGCTGCCCGGCGAGGTCTACGAGACGGACACGGCCGTCGTCCTCCTCGGCCGCTACACCCCGCACACCGGCAGCGGCCTCTGCCCGGCGAACGCCTTCATCGCCCCCGTCACCTTCCGCCTCAGCCACCCGCTCGGCACCCGCGACGTCCTGGACGCGGCCACCGGCACCGCCCTCGCCCGCACCCCGATCCAGCCCGGCGGCCCGATCGGCTCGCCCACGCCCTGAGCGCAGGACGCCGGGCACCTTCGGGCGGGTCCGGACAGCACCCGACGGCACCTGCCCGCAACTTGGTCGGGGAGTGGGCAGGCGCCGTCGTTAGTGCTCCGCTGAGGGACCGGCGGCTCTGGCGGGTCAGCGGGTGGTGCGGCCCGCTGGAAGCAGCGGGCGGTGTGCGGGAGGGTTTTTCCCGGTATGGCTCTTCGGGGGCGGTCGGACCGGCAGCGGTCAGACCACCAGGGGGCGGTCGGTGGGGCGGATCGGGGCGGGCAGCGGGCTCTTGCCGCCGAGGTGGGCGTCGACCGCGGCAGCGGCCGAGCGGCCCTCGGCGATCGCCCACACGATCAACGACTGACCACGGCCGGCGTCACCGCAGACGTAGACACCCTCCACGTTGGTGGCGAACCTGCCGTCACGGGCCACGTTGCCGCGCGCGTCCAGCTCGACGCCCAGTTGCTCGACGAGGCCGTTCTTCACGTCCGTCCCGGTGAAGCCCATGGCCAGGGTGACCAGCTGCGCCGGGATGGCCCGCTCGGTGCCGGGCACCGGCTCGAATCGGCCGTCCTTGAACTCCACCTCCACCAGGTGCAGCTCGGCGACGTTGCCGTCCGCGTCCCCCGTGAAGTGGGTGGTGTTCACAGAGTACACGCGCTCCCCGCCCTCCTCGTGCGCGGAGGTGACCTTGTAGGTCATCGGCATCGTCGGCCACGGCTGGTGGGCCGGGCGCTCGTCGCCGGGGCGCGGCATGATCTCCAGCTGGGTGACCGAGGCCGCCCCCTGGCGCAGCGCGGTGCCCAGGCAGTCGGCACCGGTGTCGCCGCCGCCGATCACGATGACGTGCTTGCCCTTGGCGCTGATCGGGGCCTCGACGTAGTCGCCCTCCTGGACCTTGTTGGCCAGCGGCAGGTACTCCATCGCCTGGTGGATCCCGCCCAGCTCGCGCCCGGGCACCGGCAGGTCGCGCGCGGTGGTGGCGCCGGCGGCGACCACGACCGCGTCGAACCGCTCGCGCAGCTGCTGGCCGGTGAGGTCGGTGCCGACCTCCACGCCGGTGCGGAACCGGGTGCCCTCCGCGCGCATCTGCTCGATGCGGCGGTTGATGTGGCGCTTCTCCATCTTGAACTCGGGGATGCCGTAGCGCAGCAGGCCGCCGATCCGGTCGGCCCGCTCGTAGACGACGACCGTGTGCCCGGCCCGGGTGAGCTGCTGGGCGGCGGCCAGGCCCGCGGGGCCCGAGCCGACCACGGCCACCGTCTTGCCGGACAGCCGCTCGGGCGCCTGCGGGCGGACCCCGCCGTTGTCCCAGGCCTTGTCGATGATGGTGACCTCGACGTTCTTGATGGTCACCGCGTCCTGGTTGATCCCCAGCACACAGGCCGACTCGCACGGCGCCGGGCACAGCCGCCCGGTGAACTCCGGGAAGTTGTTGGTCGCGTGCAGCCGCTCGATCGCCCCGGACCAGTCGTCCCGGAAGGCGAGGTCGTTCCACTCGGGGATCAGGTTCCCCAGCGGGCAGCCGTTGTGGCAGAACGGGATGCCGCAGTCCATGCAGCGCCCGGCCTGCTTGCTGATGACCGGCAGCAGGCTGCGCTCGACGTAGACCTCGTTCCAGTCCCGCAGCCGCACGTCCACCGGACGGCGCTCGGCGAGCTGCTTCGGGGTGGTCAGGAAGCCCTTGGGGTCAGCCATGTGCCGCCTCCATCATCTTGCGAGTGGTCTCGGACTCGGAGAGTCCATCGCGCTGCGCGGCGTCCTTGGCGGCGAGCACTGCCTTGTAGTCGGTGGGCATGATCTTGGAGAAGCGGGAGACCCCGCTGCCCCAGTCGGCCAGCAGCTCGGCGGCGATCGTCGAGCCGGTCTCCTCGTAGTGCTGCTGCACGGTCTCGCGCAGCCACTCGCGGTCCGCCGCGTCGGGGGCCTCGATGCCCACCATGCCGCCGTTGACGTTGGCCGGACGCAGGTCCAGCACGTAGCCGATGCCACCGGACATGCCCGCGGCCAGGTTGCGCCCGGTGGCGCCCAGGATCAGCACCCGCCCGCCGGTCATGTACTCCAGGCCGTGGTCGCCCACGCCCTCCACCACCAGGGTGGCGCCGGAGTTGCGCACCGCGAACCGCTCACCGGCCTTGCCGCGCAGGTGGATCCGGCCGCCGGTGGCGCCGTAGCCGATGGTGTTGCCGGCGATCACGTGGGCCTGCGCGTCGGCGCCGATCGCGGCCGCGTCACGGGCCGGGCGGACCACCAGCACGCCGCCGGACAGGCCCTTGCCGACGTAGTCGTTGGCGTCGCCCTCCAGGCGCAGCGTGATGCCGCGCGGCACGAAGGCGCCGAAGGACTGGCCCGCGCTGCCGGTGAAGGTGACGTCGATGGTCCCCTCCGGCAGGCCCTCGCCGCGGTAGCGCCTGGTCACCTCGTGGCCGAGCATGGTGCCGACCGTGCGGTTGACGTTGCGGATCGGCAGCTGGATGCGGACCGCCTCGCCGCGCTCCAGGGCGTCGGCGGCCAGCTCGATCAGCTGGTTGTCGAGCGCCTTGTCCAGCGCGTGGTCCTGCGCGGTGGTGCAGTGCAGGGCCGCTCCCTCGGGCAGCTCGGGGACGTGCAGCAGCGGGGCGAGGTCGAGCCCGGCGGCCTTCCAGTGGTCGACGGCGGCGGTGGCGTCGATGTGCTCGGCGTGGCCGACCGCCTCCTCGATCGAACGGAAGCCCAGCTCGGCGAGGATCTCGCGGACCTCCTCGGCGATGAACTCGAAGAAGTTGACCACGAATTCGGGCTTGCCGGAGAAGCGCTCGCGCAGCACCGGGTTCTGCGTGGCGACGCCGACCGGGCAGGTGTCCAGGTGGCAGACCCGCATCATGATGCAGCCGGAGACCACCAGCGGAGCGGTGGCGAAGCCGAACTCCTCGGCGCCGAGCAGCGCGGCGATCACCACGTCGCGGCCGGTCTTGAGCTGGCCGTCGGTCTGCACCACGATCCGGTCGCGCAGGCCGTTGAGCAGCAGGGTCTGCTGGGTCTCGGCCAGGCCGAGCTCCCAGGGGCCGCCCGCGTGCTTGAGCGAGGTCAGCGGGGAGGCGCCGGTGCCGCCGTCGTGGCCGGAGACCAGCACCACGTCCGCGTGCGCCTTGGAGACGCCGGCCGCCACCGTGCCCACGCCGACCTCGGAGACCAGCTTCACGTGGATGCGGGCGGCCGGGTTGGCGTTCTTCAGGTCGTGGATCAGCTGGGCCAGATCCTCGATGGAGTAGATGTCGTGGTGCGGCGGCGGCGAGATCAGACCGACGCCGGGGGTGGAGTGCCGGGTCGTGGCGATCCACGGGTAGACCTTGTGGCCGGGCAGCTGGCCGCCCTCGCCGGGCTTGGCGCCCTGGGCCATCTTGATCTGGATGTCGTCGGCGTTGACCAGGTACTCGGAGGTGACGCCGAAGCGGCCGGAGGCGACCTGCTTGATCGCCGAGCGGCGGGCCGGGTCGTACAGGCGCTCCGGGTCCTCACCGCCCTCACCGGTGTTGGACTTGCCGCCGAGCCGGTTCATCGCGATGGCCAGCGTCTCGTGCGCCTCCATCGAGATGGAGCCGTAGGACATCGCGCCGGTGGAGAAGCGCTTGACGATCTCGGAGACCGGCTCGACCTCCTCCAGCGGGACCGGCGGGCGGCCCTGGCCGTCCAGCTTGAACAGGCCGCGCAGCGTCATCAGCCGGGTCGACTGCTCGTTCACCCGCTCGGTGTACTGCTTGAAGATGTCGTAGCGGCGGCTGCGGGTGGCGTGCTGCAGCCGGAAGACGGTGTCCGGGTCGAACAGGTGCGGCTCGCCCTCGCGCCGCCACTGGTACTCGCCGCCGATCTCCAGCGCGCGGTGCGCGGCCGGGATCCCGGAGGCCGGGTAGGCCTTGGCGTGCCGGGCGGCCACCTCGCGGGCGATCTCGCCCAGCGAGATGCCGCCGAGCTTGCTGGTGGTGCCGGTGAAGTAGGCGTCCACCGTCTCCTGGGAGAGGCCGATCACCTCGAACACCTGGGCGCCGCGGTAGGAGGCGACCGTGGAGATGCCCATCTTGGACATCACCTTGAGCACGCCCTTGCCGAGCGCCTTGATCAGGTTGCGGATCGCCTTCTCGGGCTCGACGCCGGTCAGGAAGGTGCCCTGGGCGACCAGGTCCTCGACCGACTCCATGGCCAGGTAGGGGTTGATCGCGCTGGCGCCGTAGCCGATCAGCAGCGCCACGTGGTGCACCTCGCGGACGTCGCCGGCCTCCACCAGCAGCGAGATCCGGGTGCGCTGCTTGGTGCGGATCAGGTGGTGGTGCACCGCGGAGGTGAGCAGCAGCGAGGGGATCGGTGCGTGCTCGGCGTCCGAGTGGCGGTCGGAGAGCACCAGGATCCGGGCGCCGTCGGCGATCGCCGCGTCCGCCTCGGCCGCGATGGCCGCGAGCCGTGCGGCCAGCGCCTCGCCGCCGCCGGAGACCTTGTAGAGACCGGAGAGCGTGACCGCCTTCAGGCCCGGCTGGTCGCCGTCGGCGTTGATGTGGATCAGCTTGGCGAGCTCGTCGTTGTCGATCACCGGGAACGGCATGCCGACCGAGCGGCAGGCGGCGGCCTCGGTGGCCAGCAGGTTGCCCTCGGGGCCGAGGTTGCTCAGCAGGGAGGTGACCAGCTCCTCGCGGATCGCGTCCAGCGGCGGGTTGGTGACCTGGGCGAAGAGCTGGATGAAGTAGTCGAAGAGCAGCCGGGGCTTCTCGGAGAGCGCGGCGATCGGCGAGTCGGTGCCCATCGAGCCGAGCGCCTCACCACCGGTCCTGGCCATCGGCGCCAGGATGACCCGCAGCTCCTCCTCGGTGTAGCCGAAGGTCTGCTGACGGCGCGTCACCGAGGCGTGGGTGTGCGCGATGTGCTCGCGCTCCGGCAGCTTGGAGAGCTGGATCTGCCCGCCCGCCACCCACTCCGCGTAGGGGTGCTCGGCGGCGAGCTCGGACTTGATCTCCTCGTCGGTGACGATCCGGTGCTGCTCGGTGTCGATCAGGAACATCCGGCCGGGCTGGAGCCGGCCCTTCTCGACCACCTTCTCCTGCGCCAGGTCGAGCACACCGACCTCGGAGGAGAGCACCACCAGGCCGTCCTCGGTGATCCAGTACCGGGCCGGGCGCAGGCCGTTGCGGTCCAGCACGGCGCCGATCTGGGTGCCGTCGGTGAAGGTGACGCAGGCCGGGCCGTCCCAGGGCTCCATCAGGTTGGAGTGGTACTGGTAGAAGGCGCGCCGGGCCGGGTCCATGGTGGCGTGGTTCTCCCAGGCCTCCGGGATCATCATCAGCACCGAGTGCGGCAGCGAACGGCCGCCGAGGTGGAGCAGCTCCAGGACCTCGTCGAACGAGGCCGAGTCGGAGTGGTCGGGGGTGCAGACCGGGAAGATCCGGCTGAGGTCCTGCCCGTTGCGGTTGGCCGGGATCAGGTCGGTGGCCAGCTGCGACTCCCGGGCCTGCATCCAGTTCCGGTTGCCCCGGACGGTGTTGATCTCACCGTTGTGCGCGACGAACCGGTACGGGTGGGCCAGCGGCCAGCTCGGGAAGGTGTTGGTGGAGAAGCGCGAGTGGATCAGGCCGATCGCGGAGGCGTAGAGCCGGTCCGACAGGTCGGGGAAGAACGGCTCCAGCTGCCCGGTGGTGAGCATGCCCTTGTAGACGATGGTGCGGGCGGAGAGCGAGGGGAAGTACACCCCGGCCTCGCGCTCGGCGCGCTTGCGCACCACGAAGGCGACCCGGTCCAGCGCGAGGCCGGCCTTGCGCTCGCCGCCCAGGCTCTGTTCGTTGCTCGCTGCCGCGAGGCTCTGCCCATTGCTCGCTGCCGCGAGGCTCTGTTCATTGCTCGCTGCCGCGAGGAAGAGCTGCCGGAAGCGCGGCATCACCGAGCGGGCGGTGGCGCCCAACAGGTCGGGGGCGATGGGGACTTCGCGCCACCCGAGGACGGTCAGGCCCTCCTCGTCGGCGATCCGCTCGATCTGCGCCACCGCGGCGGCGTCGGCCGCGTCCTCGTCCGGCAGGAAGGCGATGCCCACCGCGTACTCGCCGGCGGCCGGCAGCTCGAAGGCGGTGCGGGCGCGCAGGAAGGCGTCCGGGATCTGGGTCAGGATGCCCGCGCCGTCCCCGGAGTCCGGCTCGGCGCCGGTGGCGCCGCGGTGCTCCAGGTTGCGCAGGACGGTCAGCGCCTGCTCGACGATGGTGTGGTCGGCGATGCCGGTCAGCGTGGCGACGAAGCCGACGCCGCAGGCGTCGTGCTCGTTTCGTGGGTCGTACAGGCCCTGAGCTGCAGGTCGCGCATCCGGAACGAGCGCGTACGGGGAGCGGCTGCTGCCCTGGGGCTCGTTGGCGGAGTGCATGGATGCAGACAGCATCGGCTCTCCCGTCGTCGTCTTGGCATGAGGGGCATCCACCCGGCCGATGGCCAGGGGAGCGGTGGTGCAACAGGGACGACGTTGGCCCTCTGCGATTTCGTGCAGGTTACATGATGCGGCAAATCCCGGGAAGTGGAATCTGGCGTCCATATGGCGGACACAGTCCCAGCTCAGGGGCCGTTACCGGCCAGTAGTCACGCGCCCGGAAATCGTCTTCCCGGCGGCTGCGTGCCTCACCAGTGTGCCCCGGGCTCCGGCGCCTGAAACAGGGGCGACATCCCGCCGACCACCACCGCACCACCGCCCGCCTGCGATTCCGCCCCACGGGAACGACGCGAGGCGCTGGACCGATGGTCGCCAGCGCCTCGCAGCAGGGAATCCTGCATGATTATGCAGTCACCTGAGTGATTTTCCACACACGGTCAGCCCACGTGGCCGCCGATCAGAGCGCCCAGCAGGTACGTCACGCCGGCCGCGGCACCGCCCAGCACCAGCTGGCGCAGCCCGCTGAACCACCAGCTGCGGGCCGTCACCCGGGCCACCACCGCACCGCACAGGAAGAGGCCGAGCACGGCCAGGACCAGCGCCGGCAGCAGCGAGGTGGCACCCAGCAGGTAGGGCAGCAGCGGCAGCAGCGCACCGAGCGCGAAGCAGCCGAACGAGGAGACGGCGGCCACCAGCGGGCTGGGCAGGTCGTGCGGGTCCAGGCCCAGCTCCTCGCGCGCGTGCACCTCCAGCGCCTGCTCCGGGTCGCGGGTCAGCTGCCGGGCCACCTCGCGGGCGAGCTCCGGCTCGACCCCGCGGGAGATGTAGACCTGCGCCAGCTCGGCGAGTTCGCCCTCCGGGTTGCGGCGCAGCTCGATCCGCTCGGCCTCGATCTCCGCCAGCACCAGCTCGCGCTGCGAGGCCACCGAGGTGTACTCCCCCGCCGCCATCGAGCAGGCACCGGCCGCCAGCCCCGCCAGGCCCGTGAGGATCACCGTGCTGTTGGCCGCCGCGCCGCCGACCACACCGGTCATCAGCGCGAGGTTGGAGACCAGTCCGTCCATCGCACCGAAGACCGCGGGGCGCAGCCAGCCGCCGTTGACGTCGCGGTGGTGCCCCTCGGCCGGCACCCTCGGCTGAGCGGGCTCCTCGACGACGGGCTTGGTCATGGTCACGGACATGGTGGTGCGCCCTCCTGTTGCTGCTCCCCCCTGCCAGGCTGCGTCCGAGCACGGCGAAGAGCCGTGAGACCAGTGCTGCCGCCAGGGCTTCTCACGCCTCGAACGTAGCCCGATGATCTGACGTTTTCCAGCAAGCAAGCCCTGGCTTACCTCGCTGACCTGCGGCTTTGTCGAGCGGGGCAGCAAAACGGGCCCCGGAGTGCGTGCACTCCGGGGCCCGTTCGACAGGGCGGGTCAGGGGGTCGGGCGCTTCTCCTCGGACGCCTGGGCGCCGCCGCCGGCCGCCTCGGGGCCACCGGCGTCACCCGGAAGCTCCGGCTCCGCCGGCGCGTCCGCCACCGGCTCGCCCTCGACGGGCACCGGCCGGGCGGCCGGGTCGATCGAGTCGGGCGCCTCCCGCCCGGGCCGCTTCCTGCCGACGATCACCAGGTAGGCCACCGCACCCAGGAAGACGACGATCGAGGTCCAGTCGTTGAGCCGCAGGCCCAGGATGTGGTGCGCCTCGTCGATCCGCAGGTACTCGATCCAGGCCCGGCCCACCGTGTAGGCCGCGACGTAGAGCGCGAAGGCCCGGCCGTGGCCGAGCTTGTAGCGGCGGTCGGCCCACAGGACCAGGAAGGCCACGCCGACGCACCAGATCGACTCGTACAGGAAGGTCGGCTGGAAGATCCCGTCGGTGACCGTGCCGTCCGGGTTCACCTTGTGGATGTGCAGGCCCCAGGGCAGCGTGGTGGCCTTGCCGTAGAGCTCCTGGTTGAACCAGTTGCCCCACCGGCCGCAGGCCTGGGCCAGCGCGATGCCGGGCGCGATGGCGTCGGCGTAGGCCGGCAGCGGCACTCCGCGGCGGCGGCAGCCGATCCAGGCGCCGACCGCGCCCAGCGCGATGGCGCCCCAGATGCCGAGGCCGCCCTCCCAGATCTTGAAGGCGTTCCAGGGGTTCTGCCCCGGGTCGAAGTAGAGCTGGTGGTCGGTGATCACGTGGTAGAGGCGACCGCCGACCAGGCCGAACGGCACCGCCCAGACCGCGATGTCACCGACCGTGTGCTTGGCGCCACCACGGGCGACCCAGCGCTTGCTGCCGAGCCAGACGGCGACGGCGACACCGATGATGATGCAGAAGGCGTACGCGCGCAGCGGGATCGGTCCGAGGTGGATGACGCCCCGCGACGGGCTCGGGATGTAAGCGAATTCCATGGCGCCTCCGACGCTACCGCCTCGTGACCTCCGGACCAGCACCGACGGGGGTACCGGTTCGGAAACGGCCGACCCGCACCCCGGGGCGGCGGGGTGCGGGCCGGCGCGGGTCCGGCCTGCCTCAGCTGCCGGGGCTGGCCGGCGGCTGGTTCGGGTCGGTCTCGGCGGCCGTGCTGGTCGGCGCGGGGCTGGCCGAGGCGCTGCCGGTGGTGCCCAGCTGCTTGCCCTGGTTGGCCTCGTTCACCCACTTGACCAGGTTGTCCGGGGTGATCTCGTCGTTGCCGTTCTTCGGGTAGATCGGCTTGCCGTTGAGCAGCACGGTGGGGGTGGAGCTGTAGCCGGACTTGTCGAAGTCCTCCTCCACCGCCGAGACCCAGCCGCCGAACTTGTTGGTGTTGACGCAGGCCTCGAAGTTCGGCGAGTCCAGCCCGGGGACCTGCTTGGCCAGGTCGATCAGCTTGGACTTGTCCTTCCAGCTGTCCACCGTCTCGTCCGGCTGATTGCGGTAGAGCACGTCGTGGTAGGCCCGGAAGTAGCCCGAGTCCTGGGCGCAGGCCAGCGCGTTGGCGCCGTTCTTGGAACCCTTGCCATTGTCGTGCCGGTCGATGAACGAGACGATGTGGTAGTTGCCGAAGAGCTTGCCCTGGTCCTGCAACTGGTCGACGGTGGGCGCGAATTCACGCTCGAAGGCGCCGCAGGCCGGACACCTCGGGTCCTCGTAGACGGTCAGCGTGGAGGGCGCGTTGGCCGGGCCGTCGGGGATCACCAGGTTCTTGTTGCCGATCGCGCCGGCCGGCGCGGCCTTCGGGGTCGAGGAACTGGACCGGCCGCTCTGCACCGCCACGCCGATGCCCGCCCCCAGCACCAGGACGGCGAGCACCGAGCCGAGCACGATCAGCTTCTTCCTGCGGGCGTCCTTGACCTCCTGGGCGGCCCGCTCATCGCGCATCCGCTCGCGGGCCGTGCGCTTGCCTTCTCGGTTCTTCTCACTCATGTTCTTTTGCTTCCAGGGGTTTTGGAGCCAGTCGGGATGCCGGTCGGGGGCGCGGGACCATCGGACACGGGGCCATCGGGCGCGGGACCATCGGGCGCAGCGCCGTCAGAGGGCGAGCCAGGAGTCCACCGACACCCTGGAGCGCGGCCTGACGACCAGCCAGAGCGCCACCAGCAGAAAGCCGATGTCGCGCAGGATCTCCTGCAGGTACTGCGTCTGCGAGGCGGCCACCGCTCCGCCGCCGCCGAAGCAGCCGCAGTCGATGGCGATGCCGCGGGCCCAGGTGGAGGCGATGGCGGCGATGAAGGTCAGCAGCAGGATCACCGAGATCACCGCGGCGATCCGCACCCCGAGGCCGATCACCAGCAGCAGCGCCAACCCGATCTCCAGGAACGGCAGTCCGTAGCCGACCGGCTTGACCAGCCCCTCGGGCAGGATCCGGTAGGCGCGCACCGCCTGGGCCGCCACCGCCGGATCGGAGATCTTCGCCAGCCCCGCCCAGGCCCAGACCACGGCGAGCCCCAACCGGGCCACCGTGCTGATCCACGGGGCCGCCACCGCGAACCGCCGCCCCACGACCTGCTCGCTCCCGGCCATCCGGCCCACCCCCTCATCAGACGTCCGCCACGGGGGCACCGCGCCCGCCGGAGTTCCTGATGAACCGTAGGGGATTTCTGCCGCTTACTCCAATCTCGCCCCATTCACCCGAATGGGTGAGGATAGGTCATCTGTCCCTTTTGGCGATCCCGCCGGGGCTCTGCGGCGCGCCGCTGGTGCCGTTCTGCCGGGCCGCCAGCTCGGCGCCGCGCTTGGCCAGTGCGTGGCCCACCGCGTGCTCCCCGCCGAACGCCGCGGCCAGCACCAGGGCGGCGGCAACGGCCCTGAGCAGGACGCCACGGTGCAGGGCGACCACGGCGGCACCTCCCTCTCGTCGATCCCGGATGGTGGAGAAGTACACGAAGGGCAGCGACCCGAACCATTCCCCACGGAGCACCCGGTGCAACGGCCCGACAAACCCGATGACACGTCAGGCCGTGTCGATTCACCCGTACGGGCCGAGGAAAGCCGACGGCCCGCCACCCACTTGGGGTGACGGGCCGTCAGGCAGCAAGGTTCAGCGCTTGCGCACGCCCTCGGCGAGGTCGGCCGCCAGCGCGCGGACGGCCGCCAGCGCGCCCGCCTCGTCCCCGTCGGCGTCCAGGATCCGCTGCACGAAGGCCGAGCCGACGATCACGCCGTCGGCGAAGCCGGCCACCTGGGCGGCCTGCGCCGCCGTGGAGACCCCCAGGCCCACGCAGACCGGCAGGTCGGTCGCGGCCCGGGTGCGGGCGACCAGGTCCTCGGCCAACTCGCCGACCTGCGCCCGGGAGCCGGTCACGCCCATCACGGCGGCGGCGTAGACGAAGCCGCTGCCGGCCGCGGTGACCTCGGCCAGCCGCTGGTCCCGGCTGCTCGGCGCGACCACGAAGACCGTGTCCAGCCCGTGCTCACCCGCCGCCGCGCGCCACTCGGCGGACTCCTCCACCGGCAGGTCGGGCAGGATCACGCCCGCGCCGCCGGCCGCGGCCAGGTCGGCGGCGAACCGGGCGACGCCGTAGCGGTCCACCGGGTTCCAGTAGGTCATCACCAGCACCGCCGCCTCGGGGTGGGCACCGGCCACCTCCTGGACGGTGCGCAGCACGTCCTTGATCCGCACGCCACCGCGCAGCGCGATGTCGTCGGCGGTCTGGATGGTCGGGCCGTCCAGCACCGGGTCGGAGTGCGGCAGGCCGACCTCGACGATGTCGCAGCCGCCCTCGACCAGCGCGTTGACGGCCTTGATCCCGCCCTCGACGGTGGGGAAGCCGGCCGGCAGGTAGCCGATCAGCGCGGCCCGGTCCGCGGCCTTGGCAGCGGCCAGAACCGTGCTCAGCTTGGAGGCGCCCATGGTCACTTGCCCTCGCTGTCGTAGAGGCCGAAGTACTGCGCGGCGGTGTGCATGTCCTTGTCGCCGCGCCCGGAGAGGTTGACCAGGATGGTGGCGTCCGGGCCCAGCTCGCGGCCCAGCACCAGCGCGCCGGCCAGCGCGTGGGCGCTCTCGATGGCCGGGATGATGCCCTCGGTGCGCGACAGCAGGCGCAGCGCCTGCATCGCCTCGTCGTCGGTGACCGGGCGGTACTCGGCCCGTCCGGTGTCCTTCAGGAAGGCGTGCTCGGGGCCGATGCCGGGGTAGTCCAGGCCCGCCGAGATGGAGTGGCTCTCGATGGTCTGGCCGTCCTCGTCCTGCAGCACGTAGCTGCGCGCGCCGTGCAGCACGCCCGGCTCGCCCTTGGTGAGGGTGGCCGCGTGGCGCGGGGTCTCCACGCCCTCGCCGGCCGCCTCGCAGCCGATCAGGCGCACCCCGGCGTCCGGGATGAACTCGTGGAAGATGCCGATCGCGTTGGATCCGCCGCCCACGCAGGCGACCACGGCGTCCGGCAGCCGTCCGGTGCGCTCCAGCACCTGGGCGCGGGCCTCCACGCCGATCACCCGGTGGAAGTCGCGGACCATGGCCGGGAACGGGTGCGGGCCGGCCACCGTGCCGAACAGGTAGTGGGTGGAGTCGACGTTGGCGACCCAGTCGCGGAAGGCCTCGTTGATGGCGTCCTTCAGCGTGCGGCTGCCGGACTTGACCGCCACCACCTCGGCGCCGAGCATCCGCATCCGGGCCACGTTGAGCGCCTGGCGCTCGGTGTCGACCTCGCCCATGTAGATCGTGCAGTCGAAGCCGAAGAGCGCGCAGGCGGTGGCGGTGGCCACGCCGTGCTGCCCCGCACCGGTCTCGGCGATGATCCTGGTCTTGCCCATCCGGCGGGTGAGCAGGGCCTGGCCGAGGACATTGTTGATCTTGTGCGAGCCGGTGTGGTTGAGGTCCTCGCGCTTGAGCAGCACCCGGGCCCCGCCGGCCTCGGCGGAGAACCGGTGCACGTCGGTGAGCGGGCTCGGCCGCCCGGTGTAGTCCTTGAGCAGCAGGTCGAGTTCGGCGGCGAAGGCCGGGTCCTGCTTGGCCTTGGCGTACTCCTCGGCGACCTGCTCGACGGCGGCGACCAGCGCCTCCGGGATGAAGCGGCCACCATAGGCGCCGAAGTATCCCCGGGCGTCGGGGACCTGAGGGTCGGTCAGATTTTCGGGCATGCGGAATCCTGGGGTGATCGGCCCGCCCGGCGCGAGGCGCGACAGACGGACAGGCGGACGGAACGAACTTAGGCCCGTGCCGTCCGGCGCCATCGGCGCCCGGGCACCTGCCCGGGCTCGCAGCCGATCACGTAGCGCACCCGGCGCCCCAGCACACGGCGTGCGGGCGCGCGGCAGCCGCGCGGGCGGCAGCCCTTCTGGAGACGGGTGGCGATGGCCATCGGGTGCCGGTCAGCCCCGCCCGTGGCGCAGCGCCGGGTGGGCGCCGGCGGCGACCAGGTCGGCGACGGCCGCCTTCGGGTCCCGGCCGGTCACCAGCGACTCGCCGACCAGCACCGCGTCCGCACCCTCGTTCGCGTAGGCGATCAGGTCGTGCGGGCCGCGGACCCCGGACTCGGCCACCTTGACGATGTGGGCCGGGATCGCGTGCGCCACGTTGGCGAAGGTGTTGCGGTCCACCTCGAGCGTCTTGAGGTTGCGCGCGTTGACGCCGATGATCTTCGCGCCGGCGTCCACCGCGCGGGCGATCTCCTCCTCGTCGTGCACCTCGACCAGCGGGGTCAGCCCGATCGACTCGGCCCGCTCGATCAGCGAGACCAGCGCCGGCTGGTCGAGGGCCGCCACGATCAGCAGCGCGAGGTCGGCGCCGTGCGCGCGGGCCTCCCAGAGCTGGTAGGCGGTGACGATGAAGTCCTTGCGCAGCAGCGGGGTGTCCACCGCCGCCCGGACCGCGTCCAGGTCGGCCAGCGAGCCGCCGAAGCGGCGCTGCTCGGTGAGCACGCTGATCGCCGCCGCACCGCCGGCGGCGTAGTCGACGGCCAGCGCGGCCGGGTCGGCGATCGCGGCCAGCGCGCCCTTGGACGGGCTGGAGCGCTTGACCTCGCAGATCACCCGCACGCCTTCGCCGCGCAGGGCGGCCACGCCGTCCTTGGCGTCCGGCGCCTTGGCGGCCAGCTCCTTGAGCTCGTCCAGGGAGACCCGGGCCTGCCGCTCCGCGAGGTCCGCACGGACCCCGTCGATGATCTCGTCGAGCACGCTCACGCGGGCGCCCCCATCAGTGTCTAGCCGGATGTTCCAAGCGGTGACGCGGGTTCCGTTCGGCTCCGCACGCCCCCGCCGGCACTTCGATGGTATCGGCACCGGGGGGCGCAGAGCGCATCCGCCCGGCGCGCGTCTCGCGGAACGGACCGGTTTCCGGGCAGGTGGGGCCGGTGGTGCCGGTGACCGGACAGGCGCGGTCGGGGGCAGCCGGGGCGGGTGTGGAACCGGTCACGGTGCCGCGCTGCAGCGGCCGCTCAGACCAGCGGGGGCGCCAGCCCGGCGCCCCCGGGCAGGTTGCGCACGACCGTGAAGGCGAGCACCAGCACGCCCAGGCCGATCAGCCGGGAGCGGCTCAACTCGATCCGGGGCGGGCGTCCACCGGTCAGCGCGGCCCAGAACCAGCCCGCCCAGAGCACGCCGAGCACGCCGAAGAGCGCGACGGCGAGCAGGTTGTCGTGGCAGGCGGTGGTCAGGTCGCCGCGGCTGAGCGCGTGCACGCAGCGCAGGCCGCCGCAGCCCGGGCACCACCAGCCGGTGGCCTGGAGGAACGGGCAGGTCGGGTAGTGGCCCGGAGCGTTCGGGTCCACCGCCGAGACGTAGAGGGCGGGCAGCGCGACGGCGCCGAGGGCCGCGAGCGGACGGGCCAGGCGGCGCAGCGCACGCGGGCCGGCCGGAGTGCTGGGGGCGGTCACGGTGCTGATTCTCCCCCTGTTCGGGTGGCCGACGCGCCACGCCGCGCAGCGGGCCGCACGACCGGGCGCACGACCGGGCCCGCGCGCCCCACCGGGGCCCGGCACGGACCGGAACGCACGCGGACCGGGGCGCCGGGCTGCTGGAGCTCCGGCGCCCCGGTCCGGGGCACGCGTAGGAGGGTGCTGCGCGATCAGTGCGCGGCGGCCGTGGCGGTCGCGGCGACCTCGGCGACCTCCGGCTTGGCCGTGACACCGCGGCGCGCGTCGGCCAGCACCTTGGCGACCGCCAGGTCCGGGGTCTTGCCCATGCCGGCCATCGACATCGCCTTGCCGACGACACCGCCGATGAGGATCACGGCGATCCCGGCCCAGAAGATCGGCACCGACGCCATGATCATCGCGGCGCCGCTGACGCAGAAACCGACGAAGACGATGGCCGAACCGGTCCAGGCCGCGGGGGTGTGTCCGTGGGCTTGCGACGACATCTGGGTACTCCTTGGTTCTGCGGCTCTACCGGGACCGGCGGCCGGGTCGGCGTACGGGACGCCCCCAACCGGCAACGGCCGATTGTCACCCTCCATTGTTGCGGACGCCCCCACGAGCCCCAAAGCCGGGTCCGGGTGAGGACGGTCACGGTTGACCCGCGGCGGTGCGGGTAGCCCCGTGGTCAGCCGAGGGTGGGGTCCTCGCCGCGGTCCAGCGCCTTCCACAGGTCGGCGGGCGTGTGCGCACCACCGGTGGGGGCCTTCGCCTTGGCGACCGGGGCGTCGTAGCGGGTGCCCATGCTCGGCCAGGCCCTGCCGCGCAGCACGGTCAGCCCGCCCGCCGCGGCCAGCAGCAGGCCGCCGAGCAGCGCCACCCAGGGCCAGGCGGTGTGGCTGACCTGCTCGGCGGTGGTGCCCAGCAGCCCCAGCTTCTTGGCCGCCTCGGAGTCCACCGCGCCGCTGTCCACCGAGCCCATCCCCGCCGCGACGGCCGCGCCCAGGCCCGCCAGCGTCACCAGCGCGCCCACCACGTACCGCCCGACCCCGCGCACCGCGAAGATCGCCACCGCCGAGGCCAGCCCGACCAGCGCCAGCGCCCCCGGCAGCCCCGAGACGTCACTGCCGGTCGCACTCACCGCCAGCCCCTTGACCTGCCCCTCGCTCCAGGTCCGCCCGACCGCCACCAGCACCAGGACCGCCCCGGCCAGCGTGAGCAGCAGCATCAGCAGCAGGCTGCGCCGGTCGGCGGTACTGCGGGCGGGGGCGGCGGAAACAGCGGGAGCGGGCGACGGTGTGGCGGTCATCCGTCCACTATCCCCCGACTCCGCTCCCACCCCCGCACCGGGTCACCCTCAGTCGCGCATCACACCACCGGCGCCCGCAGCGTGTTCGCGGTGGCGACGGCGCGCAGGACGGCGGCGGCCTTGTTGTGGCACTCGGTGTCCTCGCTCACCGGGTCGGAGTCGGCGACCACGCCCGCGCCCGCCTGGACGTAGGCGACGTGGTCGCGCAGCACGGCGGTGCGGATCGCGATCGCGGTGTCGGCGTCGCCGGCGAAGTCGAGGTAGCCGACGCAGCCGCCGTACAGGCCGCGGCGGGTGGGTTCGAGCTCCTCGATGATCCGCATGGCGCGCGGCTTGGGGGCGCCGGAGAGGGTGCCGGCCGGGAAGCAGGCGGTGAGCACGTCGAAGGCGGTGCGGCCGTCGGCGACCTCGCCGGTGACGGTGGAGACGATGTGCATCACGTGGCTGTAGCGCTCCACCGACATGAAGTCGACCACCTCGACGCTGCCCGGGGTGCAGACCCGGCCCAGGTCGTTGCGGCCCAGGTCGACCAGCATCAGGTGCTCGGCGCGCTCCTTGGGGTCGGCGAGCAGCTCGGCGGCCAGCTCGGCGTCCTCCTGCGGGGTGGCGCCGCGGTGCCGGGTGCCGGCGATCGGATGCACCATCGCCTGACCCTGCGTCACCTTGACCAGTGCCTCGGGGCTGGAGCCGACCACGTCGAAGGCGCCCTCGGCGCCGCCGTCGGGGCCGGGGAAGCGGAACAGGTACATGTACGGGCTGGGGTTGGTGGTGCGCAGCACCCGGTAGACGTCGAGCGCGGAGGCCGGGCAGGGCGCCTCGAAGCGCTGGGAGGGGACCACCTGGAACGCCTCGCCGGCCCGGATCCGCTCCTTGATCTGCTCCACCACGGCCTGGTAGGGCGCCCCGCCGAAGGCCGACACGGCGTCGGCGGCGGTGGGGGTGACGGTGGCCAGGCCCGGCTCGACCGGCTTGCCCAGCTCGGCCTCCATCGCGTCCAGCCGGGCCACCGCGTCCGCGTAGGCCTCGTCGACCCCGCTGGCCAGGTCGTTGTGGTTGACCGCGTTGGCGATCAGCAGCACGCTGCCGTCCACGTGGTCGAGCACGGCGAGGTCGGTGGCGAGCAGCATGGTCAGCTCGGGCAGCTGGAGGTCGTCCGGGTTGAGGTCGGGCAGCTTCTCCAGGCGGCGCACGATGTCGTAGCCGAGGTAGCCGACCAGGCCGCCGGTGAGCGGCGGCAGGCCGTCGTCGACCGGCCGCGGGGTGTGCAGCGCGCTCAGCGCGACGCGCAGCACCTCCAGCGGGTCGCCGTCGCGCGGGATGCCGACCGGCGGGGTGCCCAGCCAGCGGGCCTGGCCGTCCGGGCCGACCGTCAAGGTGGCGGCGCTGCGCACGCCGACGAACGAGTAGCGCGACCAACTGCGGCCCTGCTCGGCCGACTCCAGCAGGAAGGTGCCGGGCCGCTCGGCCGCCAGCGAGCGGTAGAGGCCGATCGGCGTGAGGCCGTCCGCCAGGAGCCGGCGGGTGACCGGGATGACCCGGGTGTCGGCGGCGAGCTTGCGGAAGGCTTCGAGGTCCATGGGTCGGGCACCGATCTTTCTGGGGTGGGCGGACGGGAGCGCGGCGGGCCGCTCAGCCGGGCAGCAGGACGTCCTCGTCGAAGCAGGTCCTGGCCCCGGTGTGGCACGCGGCACCGACCTGGTCGACCTGGACCAGCAGGGTGTCCCCGTCGCAGTCCAGCGCCACCGACTTGACGTGCTGCAGGTGGCCCGAGGTGTCGCCCTTGACCCAGTACTCGTTGCGGCTGCGGCTCCAGTAGGTGCAGCGCCCGGTGGTCAGGGTGCGGTGCAGCGCCTCGTCGTCCATCCAGCCGAGCATCAGCACCTCACCGGTGTCGAACTGCTGCGCGACGGCGGGCAGCAGCCCGTCCTCGGTGCGCTTGAGGCGGGCGGCGATGGCCGGGTCGAGGTCGGTGCTGCCGGGGGTGGCGGGGACGGACGGCGTTACGGAGGACATGCGGACATTGTGGCAGGCCCGGGCCGGGCACGGGGACCTCCCGCGATCTTCGGCAAAGGCCCACCGGGGCGGGCCGCGCTGCGGGATTCTGGTGTCCATGACCCAGTCCGCACGCCGCACCGGACCGTTGCTCGCACTCGCCGTCGTGCTGCTGCTCACCGCGGGTGCGGTGACGGCGGCGCTGCTCTGGCCCGCATCCGGGCACCGGGCGGCCGAGCCGCCGCCCAGCCCCTCGCCGTCGGCCTCCCCGTCCCCCTCGCCCTCGCCCTCCCCCAGCCCGAGCAAGGCGCTGCCGTATCCGTGGTTCGCGGTCGGCAGCTGCCTGGACCACCCGCAGTTGAGTCCGGTGATCACCACCGTCCAGCCGCGCCCCTGCGACCAGCCGCACGACGCGGAGGCGATCGCCAACCCGAAGCTGCCGGACGGGCTGACCAAGGAGAGCCAGATCGCCATGGCGATGCTGACGGCCTGCCGGCCCTCGGTGGACAGCTGGCAGGCCAAGCAGGGCGGCGGCACCTTCTACAGCTTCCCGCTGGGCCTCTCGCTGGCCTACTACGACCAGGGCTTCCGCGACGTGACCTGCCTGCTGACGGTCTCCCAGCACGAGGGCGGCCCGAAGCTGACGGGCCCGCTCAAGAGCTGACCCGTCAGCAGCAGGGCGCGCCTCAGCGCACCGGGTGGCCCGCCTCGCGCAGCGCGCTCTTCACGTCCCCGATCCGCAGGTCGCCGAAGTGGAAGACGGAGGCGGCCAGCACGGCGTCCGCCCCGGCCTCGACCGCCGGGGCGAAGTCGGCGAGCTTGCCGGCGCCGCCGGAGGCGATCACCGGGACGCCCACCCGCTCGCGCACCGCGCGGATCATCGCCAGGTCGTAGCCGTCCTTGGTGCCGTCCGCGTCCATCGAGTTGAGCAGGATCTCGCCGGCGCCCAGCTCCGCGGCGCGCTCGGCCCATTCGACGGCGTCCAGGCCGGTGCCGCGGCGCCCGCCGTGGGTGGTCACCTCGTAGCCGCTGGCCGTCCCGGTGCCGCCCTGGACCTTGCGGGCATCCACCGAGAGCACCAGGACCTGGCGGCCGAACCGCTCGGCGATCTCCCGGATCAGCTCCGGGCGGGCGATCGCCGCGGTGTTGACGCCGACCTTGTCGGCCCCGGCCCGCAGCAGCTTGTCCACGTCGTCGACGGCCCGGATGCCGCCGCCGACGGTGAGCGGGATGAAGACCTGCTCGGCGGTGCGGCGCACCACGTCGTAGGTGGTCTCCCGGTCACCGGACGAGGCGGTGATGTCCAGGAAGGTCAACTCGTCGGCGCCCTGGGCGTCGTAGGCACGGGCCAGCTCGACCGGGTCGCCCGCGTCGCGCAGGTTCTGGAAGTTGACGCCCTTGACCACCCGGCCCGCATCCACGTCCAGGCAGGGGATCACTCGTACGGCCAGGGTCACGGGGTACTACCTTCCAGAGTCTTGCCCAACCCGGCGCGGTAGGCGTCGAGTTCGACCTCGACCATCATCCGGGAGTCGATCAGTCCGGCCACCACCAGCATGGTGGCGGCCGGCCGGACGGCGTCGAACAGCTGCTTGTGCGCCCGCCCCACCTCGTCGGCGTCACGGACATGGGTGAGGAACACCCGGGTGCGGACCACGTCGTCCGCCGTCAGACCGTAGGGGGCCAGCGCGCCGAGCGCGGCGCCGAAGGCGGTGAGCGCCTGGTTGTACGGATCGTCGTGCTCGATCCGGCCGTTCACCAGCGCGGTGCAGCCGGACACGTGCACGTGGTCGCCGGCCGCCACCGCACGCGAGAAGCCGAACTGCTCCTCCCAGGGCGAGAACCCCGACACCCGGCCGCGAACGATCTGACGATCTGTCACGAGACAGCCTCCAAGGCCTCTTCGAGGGTGAACTTCTGCTCGTAGAGGGCCTTGCCCACAATCGAACCCTCGACACCCTCGGGCACCAGGGTGGCGATCGCGCGCAGGTCGTCCAGCGAGGAGACGCCGCCGGAGGCGACCACCGGACGGTCGGTGCGGGCGCAGACGTCGCGCAGCAGCTGCAGGTTGGGGCCGGTCAGGGTGCCGTCCCGGTTGACGTCGGTGACCACGTAGCGGGCGCAGCCCTCGGCGTCGAGGCGGGCCAGCACCTCGTAGAGGTCGCCGCCGTCCTTGGTCCAGCCGCGCCCGCGCAGCGTGGTGCCGACCACGTCCAGGCCCACCGCGACCTTGTCGCCGTGCTCGGCGATCACCTTGGCCACCCACTCGGGGGCCTCCAGCGCGGCGGTGCCGAGGTTGACCCGGGTGCAGCCGGTGGCGAGCGCCGCGGCCAGCGACTCGTCGTCCCGGATTCCGCCGGACAGCTCGACCTTGATGTCCAGCCGCCCGGTCACCTCGCGCAGCAGTTCGCGGTTGCTGCCGGTGCCGAAGGCGGCGTCCAGGTCGACCAGGTGCAGCCACTCGGCGCCGGCCTGCTGCCAGGCCAGCGCGGCGGCCAGCGGCTCGCCGAAGGAGGTCTCGGTGCCGGAGGCGCCCTTGACCAGGCGCACGGCCTGGCCGTCGCGGACATCGACGGCGGGGAGGAGTTCGAGGCGGCTCATCGTGTGCAACTTTCCTGGCTTCAAAGGGGCTTCAGAGGGTGTTGACCCAGTTGGTGAGCAACTCGGCGCCGGCGTCGCCGGACTTCTCGGGATGGAACTGGGTGGCCCAGAGCGGACCGTTCTCGACCGCCGCGACGAACGGCTGACCGTGGGTGGTCCAGCTGACCAGCGGAGCGTTGATCTTCTCGTTGGTGATCGTAAGCTCCCAGCGCCGCACCCCGTAGGAGTGCACGAAGTAGAACCGGGTCTCGGGGTCCATCCCGGCGAAGAGCCGGCTCTGCTCGGGCCAGTCGACGGTGTTCCAGCCCATGTGCGGGACGACCGGCGCCTCCAGCGGCTCGACGGTGCCGGGCCACTCGTCGCAGCCCGCCGTCTCGACCCCGTGCTCGACCCCGCGCTCGAAGAGGATCTGCATCCCCACGCAGATGCCCAGCACCGGGCGGCCGCCGGCCAGCCGGCGGCCGATGATCTGCTCGCCGCGCACCGCCCGCAGCCCGCGCATGCAGGCCTCGTAGGCGCCCACGCCCGGCACCAGCAGACCGTCCGCGTCCAGCGCCTGCTGGAAGTCGGAGGTCACCGTGACGGTGGCGCCGGTGCGCTCCACGGCCCGCTGCGCGGACCGCAGGTTTCCCGATCCGTAGTCGAAGACCACGACGTTCTTGCCCATGGTGAATTCTTTCCGTGGTCCGGGACTAGAGGCGCATGACGCCGGCAGCCAGGCAGAACGCCGAGCTGATGGCGAGCAGGAAGACGACGCCCTTGGGCAGCTTCTGCTTCCAGAACGAGTACACGCCGCCGCCCAGGAAGAGGCCGACGACGATCAGGATCGTGGCCTTGTTCACAGCGCGCCCTTCGTCGAGGGGAGGATGCCGGCCGCGCGCGGATCGAACTCCGCGGCGTAGCGCAGGGCCCGGGCCAGCGCCTTGAACTGGCACTCCACGATGTGGTGGGCGTTGCGGCCGTAGGGGACGTGCACGTGCAGGGCTATCTGGGCCTGGGCCACGAAGGACTCCAGGATGTGCCGGGTCATGGTGGTGTCGTAGCTGCCGATCATCGGCGCCATGTTCTCCGGCTCGGTGTGCACCAGGTAGGGGCGGCCCGAGAGGTCCACGGTCACCTGGGCCAGCGACTCGTCCAGCGGGACGGTGCAGTTGCCGAACCGGTAGATGCCCACCTTGTCGCCCAGTGCCTGCTTGAAGGCGGCACCCAGCGCGAGGGCGGTGTCCTCGATGGTGTGGTGGGTGTCGATCTGCAGGTCGCCCTCGGTCTTCACGGTGAGGTCGAACAGGCCGTGCCGGCCCAGCTGGTCGAGCATGTGGTCGTAGAACCCGACGCCCGTGGAGATGTCGGTCTGGCCGGTGCCGTCGAGATCGATCTCGACCAGGACCGTGGTCTCCTTGGTGGTGCGCTCCACGCGCCCGATGCGGGACATGTCCGGTTACAGCTCCTTGATCGCGGTGGCCACGGCGGCCAGGAAGGCGTCGTTCTCGGCGGGAGTGCCGGCGGTGACGCGAAGCCGCCCCGGTACGCCGTTGTTGCGCACCAGCACGCCCTGGTCGAGCACCGCACGCCAGACGGCCTGCGGGTCCTCGAAGGTCCCGAACTGGATGAAGTTCGAGTCCGAGTCGGTCACTTCCAGGCCCATCGCGCGCAGCGCCTCGACCACCCGGTCGCGCTCGGCCTTGAGCTTCTCGACGTAGCCGAGCAGCGTGTCGGTGTGCTCCAGGCAGGCCAGCGCGGTCGCCTGGGTGACGGCGGACAGGTGGTAGGGCAGCCGGACCAGCTGGACGGCGTCCACCACCGCCCGGTCCGCGGCCAGGTACCCCAGCCGCAGGCCCGCCGCGCCGAAGGCCTTGGACATGGTCCGGGTGATCACCAGCAGCGGCCGGCCGTCGAGCAGCGGCAGCAGCGAGGCGCGGTGCGAGAACTCGACGTACGCCTCGTCCACGATCACCAGGGTCGGCTTGACCGCCTGCGCGGCCTCGTACAGCGCGAGCACCGTCTCGCGCCCGACGGCGGTGCCGGTCGGGTTGTTCGGCGAGCAGATGAAGAGCACGTCGGGGCGGTGCTCGGCCAGCGCCGTGACCGCGTTCTCGACGTCGATGGTGAAGTCGGCCCGGCGCGGGCCGGCGATCCAGCGGGTGCCGGTGCCGCGCGAGATCAGCTCGTGCATCTGGTAGGACGGCTCGAAGCCGAGCGCGCTGCGGCCCGGGCCGCCGAAGGTCTGCAGCAGCTGCTGGATGATCTCGTTGGAGCCGTTGGCCGCCCAGACCTGCTCCAGGCCGCGCTCGAACCCGGTGGTGCGGGTCAGGTAGCGGGCCAGCTCGGTGCGCAGCTCGACGGCGTCGCGGTCCGGGTAGCGGTTGAGGGTGCGGGCCGCCTCGGCCACCCGCTCGGCGATCCGGGCCACCAGCGGCTCGGGCAGCGGGTAGGGGTTCTCGTTGGTGTTCAGCTGGACCGGGACGTCCAGCTGCGGGGCGCCGTAGGGCGACTGTCCGCGCAGCTCGTCACGGACCGGCAGGTCGTCGATGTTCAAGAGTTCGGCACCGTCCAGTCGAACCGAGCGCGAATGGCGTCGCCGTGCCCGGGCAGGTCCTCGGCGTTGGCGAGGTTGACCACGTGCTCGGCGATCTCCGCCAGCGCCTCGCGGCTGTAGTCGATCACGTGGATGCCGCGCAGGAACGACTGTACGGACAGGCCCGAGGAGTGGCAGGCGCAGCCGCCGGTGGGCAGCACGTGGTTGGAGCCGGCCGCGTAGTCGCCCAGCGAGACCGGTGCGAAGCGGCCGACGAAGATCGCGCCGGCGTTGCGCACCCGGGCGGCCACCGCGGCGGCGTCCCGGGTCTGGATCTCCAGGTGCTCGGCGGCGTAGGCGTTGACCACGGCCAGGCCCTGCTCCAGGCCGTCCACCAGCACGATGCCGGACTGCCGGCCGCTCAGCGCCTCGGTGACCCGCTCGCGGTGCTTGGTCCTGGCCACCTGCTCCCCGAGCTCGGCCTCCACCGCGTCGGCGAGCACGGTCGAGTCGGTGACCAGCACGGAGGCGGCCATCGGGTCGTGCTCGGCCTGGCTGATCAGGTCGGCGGCCACCTCGGCGGGCACCGCGCTGTCGTCGGCCAGGACGGCGATCTCGGTCGGGCCGGCCTCGGCGTCGATCCCGATCCGGCCCTTGAGCAGGCGCTTGGCGGCGGCCACGTAGATGTTGCCCGGCCCCGTGACGAGGTTCACCGGCGGGCACTCGGCGGTGCCGTAGGCGAACATCGCGATCGCCTGGGCGCCGCCGACCGCGTACACCTCAGTGACGCCCAGCAGCGCGCAGGCCGCCAGGATCGCGGGGTGCACCTTGCCGCCGAAGTCCTTCTGCGGCGGGGAGGTGACCGCGATGCCCGGGACGCCGGCCTCCTGGGCGGGGACCACATTCATCACAACGGAGGACGGGTAGACGGCCAGGCCGCCCGGCACGTAGAGGCCGACCCGGTCCACCGGCACCCAGCGCTCGCTGACCGTGCCGCCGGGCACCACCTGGGTGGTGTGGTCGGTGCGGCGCTGCTCGTGGTGGACCAGGCGGGCCCGGCGGATCGACTCCTCCAGGGCCGCGCGCACCTTCGGGTCCAGCGTCTCCAGCGCGGCGGTGATCTCCGCCTCGGGCACCCGGGTGCGCGTCAGTCGGACCCCGTCGAAGCGCTCGGTGAGCTCGACCAGCGCCTCGACCCCGCGATGGCGTACGTCCTCGCAGATCGGCCGCACCTTCGCAAGGGCGGCCTCCACGTCGAACTCGGCACGGGGCAGCAGGTCGCGCGGGTCGCCGGTGGCGCCGCGCAGGTCGATTCGAGAGATCACAGGCCCAAGTGTAAGGAGTGGCCGGAATAGGTGGTCCCGCATTTCAGTCCGTGATACGAACACTGAGATCGGACAGGCCGAGGGGGGAGCTGGGCATGAGCGAGGTGCCGGCGGACTGGAATCCGGTGGAGCAGCGGCTGTGGGAGGACTTCCGGCGCGGTGCGGTGTGCGACCTGTCCGTACACGACCAGGCCGCCGACGACCCGGGTTCGCCCGTCGACTGGGGCCCGGAGCGAACAGTACGAGCCACCGTGCTCGCGCTGCTGCTGCTCAGCGGCCCCACCGCCGTCCCCGGCACGGTGCGCGGCCTCAAGCTCACCGGCGCGCTGATCACCGGGCGCCTGGACCTGGCGGGCGGGCGGCTCGAGGACTTCGTCGAGCTGCGCGGCTGCCGCTTCGACACCGGCGTGCTGCTCTCCGAGGCGCAGGGCGGCACGATCCGCTTCGACGGCTGCTGGCTGCCCCGGCTCGACGCCTCCCGGCTGGTCACCAGCGGGGACCTGGTGCTGGCGCGCTGCGCGGTGGCCTCCGGCGTGCGGCTGACCGACGCCCAGATCGGCACCGACCTGATCGTCAACCACCTGGTGGTCGGCGGCGACCAGTACGGGCACGCGTTCTCCGCCGACGGCCTGGCCGTCCACCAGGACTTCGAGGCCGACCGGCTGGTCACCTACGGCGACCTGAGCCTGCGCACCGCCCGGATCGGCGGTCGGCTCTCGCTGCGCGGCGCGCAGCTGTACGCCCGGCCCGGGCAGGGCAACTGCCTCAACGCGGCCCGGATCAGCGTGGGCAGCACCTGCTACCTGTCCGGCTGGCTGCCCGCCCAGGCGGGCAGGTCGCGGACGGACCTGTCCTGGCAGGCGCCGGCACCGGTGGGCTACAGCCTGCGCAGCCGGGACCCGGGGCCGTACTACCGCGACCCGCAGAGCAGCGACCCGGGCGCCGCCAGGGCCGCACTGGACGCACCGGACGCACCGGCGGCGCCACAGACGCCACAGACGCCACAGGCCAGTGGCGTACCGGGCCCGCCGGGCCTGCCGGCACCGCGTTCCGCGGCCGGTGAGCCCGGGAACGGGCCCGCCGGCGCGGCCCAGGCGCCCCTCGCGCTGGGCAGCGACCCGGGCAGCATGTACGGCCAGGGCTTCGGCCAGGTGGAGCCGGCGGGCAGCCGGAGCATGCCGTTCCGCGCCTTCGGCGGGGTGCGGCTGGACGACGCCCGGTTCGAGAGCGCCTGCCTGATCTCCAACGCCGAGTTCCACCTCGGCCACGGCCAGGAGCTGTCGCTGCGCCGGATCCAGACCCCCGAACTGCGCTTCACCTGCCCGGCCCCGCCCACCGGCACCGTCGCCCTCTCCCGCGCCCGGGTCGGCAACCTGGTCGACACCCCGCAGGCCTGGCCGCGCAACGGCAGGGTCCGGCTGACCGGCTTCGCCTACGAGTCGCTGCGCCCGCCGGAGGACTCCTCCTTCACCGTCGAGCAGCGCATCGCCTGGCTGGACCACGCGCTGGACACCTACCACCCCGAGCCCTACGAGCAGCTGGCCGCCGCGCTGCGGCGCGACGGCCTGGACGAGGACGCCCGCGAGGTGCAGTACGCCAAGCAGCGCCGCCGTCGCCAGGGCCTGCCGCTGCCGGGCCGGGCCTGGTGCTGGTTCCAGGACATCACCGTCGGCTACGGCTACCGCCCGGGCCGGGCCGCGCTGTGGCTGGTGGCCGCCTGGGCCCTGGGCACCTTCTGGTTCGCCGGCCACCAGCCCGCACCGGTCAAACTCGACGAGCACCCGCACTGGAACCCGGCGCTCTACTCGGCCAGCCTGGTGCTGCCGATCGTCAACCTGGGCCAGGACGGCTGGGCCCCGGCCGGGTTCGACCAGTGGCTGAGCGCGGCCCTGGTGCTGACCGGCTGGCTGCTGGCGAGCACGGCCGTCACCGGCGCGACCAGGGTCCTGCAACGGGGCTAGTGCCGCGTCAGGCAACCTTCGCCCCGTCGCGACGCCCGGCACGCACTCTCGCCGCACCGGCCGAAAGCCCAAGTACGTCCAGTACGAGGACTTCCGGCCGGCACGCCGACAGCACGCCCCGGACGCCGCTCCTTGACGGGCAAAAGTTGCCTGACGCGGCACTAGGACATGTCCCAGAGCCTTGGCCCGTCCCGCACTTGGCCGCCGGTCCCACTTTGGACCACAGTCCGCTGATTCACCAACTCCCGTCACGCAAGCGGCAGATGGACCGACCGCGGGATCGTCTCATGTGGTGTGGACCGGTGACCTGGGGCTGTCGGGCGGACCGGCCCGGCGGCCGGCCGCGTGTCGCATGATGGGTGCCATGGTTGATGTCCTGTCACATCGACTGGTTCCTGATCGGCTGTGGAAACTGGTCGAACCGCTGCTGCCCGCCTTCCTGCCGCGCCCCCAGGGCGGCGGCAGCGCCCCGCTGGACGACCGGACCGTCTTCACGGCCGTCGTCTACGTCCTGACCAGCGGCTGTTCCTGGCACCACCTGCCGCCCGAGTTCGGCGTCTCGCCCGCCACCGCGCACCGCCGGTTCCGCACCTGGGACCGGGCCGGGCTGTGGCAGCGACTGCACCAGGCCGCCGCCGAGCAGTGCGGCCCCCGCTCCGAGGGCCACTGGCTCACGATGATCGTGCGCGCCGCGCTGGCCCGGCAGGACCGCTGACCGACCCACGGCCGGCCGCGGGGCACCCCCTTGCCGTCCCCTTGCCCGCAACCCCCGCGCCCCGGCCGCGAAACCGCCCCGACCCTTTGCCGCCACCCCTCCGCGGGAATGCGGTCACGCTCGGAATCAAAGATTCCCCCTCCCCTCCCCCAGCTGTTCGGAAAAAATCCCCGTGCGATCGAACAGACACGCCGGTCACCCTTATCCGCCAGCCCTTTCAGTGGGCCTCCCGATCACCCGTCCGAGGTCACCACATGAGACAGGTGAACGAAAAATGAGAAATTCCTGAACGCTCCGAGCGCCCCTTGCCTCACTTGCGCGGACCGGCATAGTGTCCGTTGCGTTAAATCACCGAAAGGTGATTGGGGGACGTCCGCCCCGCGGACGCAGTGCCATGTTGCCGGTCGCACACCGGCGGGGAATCCGCCGACTGTGCCAAGTACCGCGTGGGCACGGGGGATTGAGCAGATCGACGATGCCGCCACGTCGATCGCCGGGCTGTGCGCAGGTCACGCACGTCAACCGGGGCCGCTCCAGAGGTTTGCCACGGTTTTACCAGGGCGCGCCGAAAGCGCTTTCGCAGCTTTGCGCCGCCCACTGTCACAGTTATTCCGATCATCGCCCGAATGCCCGATGAAGGTGTCGAGCGTTAAATCAACGGCTGTTGCAACCACCGCTACTCTCCTGCGGACAGGAGGAATCATGCCGAGAGTTGAATCGCCCTCGCAGCACAGCGAACCGCGGGGCGGCCCGGACGTTTCGGAGCCCGCCAGTCACTGGATTCTGCCGTCGGTCCCGTGGCTGGCCCAGTACTTCGAGCGGACCTGCGACCGGGTGCCGGACAATACCGCCGTCAGCTGCGGCGCCGTCCACCTCAGCTATGCCGAACTCGACCGTCGGGCCAATCAGCTGGCCCGGCTGCTGCGCGAGCGGGGAGCCGGGCCCGGCGCGAGCGTGGGAATTCTGCTGGAACGCTCCCCGGAGTCCTACGTCACCCTGCTCGCGGTCCTGAAGTCCGGTGCGTCCTACGTGCCGCTGGACCCCTCGTTCCCCGCCGACCGGGTCGGCTTCATCGCGCGCGACGCCGGGCTGTGCGACCTGGTGACCACCTCCTCGATGCGCCACCGGACCCCCGAGCTGCCCTGCCGGGTTCTCGAACTGGACGGGCTGGCAGACCAGTTGAGCATGCAGTCGGCCGACCGGCCGAACGTCGCGATCGACCCGTCGTCGGTCTGCTACGTCATCTACACCTCCGGAACCACCGGACGCCCCAAGGGCGTGGCCGTCTCGCACGCCAACATCGTCAACTTCCTGCAGTCCGTCGCCCCGATCTACCAGGTCCGCGAGGAGGACCGGGTCTACCAGGGGCTCTCGCTCGCCTTCGACTTCTCGGTCGAGGAGATCTGGCCCGCCTGGGTGGTGGGCGCCACCCTGGTGGCCGGGCCCACCGACGACCGGCGGGTGGGCGAGGGACTGGCCGCCTTCCTGGTCGAGCAGGCGATCACCGTGCTCTGCTGCGTGCCGACCCTGCTGACCACCATCGAGGCCGAGGTCTCCTCGCTGCGCAGCCTGCTGGTCAGCGGCGAGGCCTGCCCGCCCGACCTGGTCAGACGCTGGTCCAAGCCGGGCCGGCGGTTCCTGAACGTCTACGGGCCCACCGAGTCGACGGTCAGCGCCACCTGCGGCGAACTGTCGCCGCGCCGCCCGGTCACCATCGGCACCCCGCTGCCCAGCTACCGGGTCTACCTGCTCGACGAGAAGCTGCGCCCGGTGCCGGAGGGCGAGAGCGGGGAGATCTGCATCGGCGGCCCCGGCGTGGCGATCGGCTACCTCAACCGGCCCGAGCTCACCGCGGAGAAGTTCGTCACCAACCCGGTGGCGCACGACCGCGCGCAGAGCCCGCGGATCTACCGCACCGGCGACCTGGGCAGGCGCACCGCCACCGGCGAGATCGAGTTCCTGGGCCGGATCGACACCCAGGTCAAGATCCGCGGCTACCGGATCGAACTGGCCGAGATCGAGGAGGTGCTCCGCGAGGACCCCGCCGTCGAGAACGCGGTGGTCGTGCCGCGCGAACTCGACGGCGTGGTGCAGGACCTGGTCGGCTACCTCACCCTGGCCGGCGGCCCCGCGGCGGACGGCGAGGAGCTGCGCGAGCGGCTGCACACCACGCTGCGCGGCCGGCTGCCGGAGTACATGATCCCCTCCTTCGTCGAAGTCCTGGCCGCCTTCCCGCTGCTGGCGGCGGACAAGGTCGACCGGTCCGCACTGCCCGCACCCACCTCGCCGCCGCTGGCCAAACGTTCCCGCCCGCACGCGCCCGCCGAAACCGCGACCGAACGCCGGCTGGCCGCCGCCTGGCAGGAGGTGCTCGGCCTCACCCAACTCTCCGTGGAGGACGACTTCTTCCTCGACCTGGGCGGCCACTCGATGGCCGCGGCCCGGCTCATGTCGCGGCTGCGCAGGCTGCCGGAGCTGTCCCACCTGGCGATGGCGGACCTCTACGGCCACCCCACGGTGCGCGCGCTGGCCGGCTTCGTCGACCGGGCCGCCGCCGAGGCCACCGCCCCGCAGCCCGAGCGGCCCCAGGGCCCGCCACCGCGCCGCCACACGACACTCCGGACGGCCCTCTGCGGCAGTGCCCAGCTGGTGCTGCTGTATGCCTGGTTGATGGCCTTCGGGCTGCCCGCCCTGGTGCTGCTCTACCGGCTGCTGGCCGCCTGGCACGAGCCGCTCGCACGGGTGGCCCCCGGCAGCCCGCTGGACCACCTCGCGCACCTGGGGATCGGCGCGTTCATCCCGCTGGAGATCGGCTGGACACTGCTGGACCTGCTGCTGCTCCCGGTGCTGGGCTGCCGGCTGCTGCTGGCCGGCGTGCGGCCGGGCTGGTACCCGCTGTGGGGCGTGACCTACCTGCGGTTCTGGCTCTTCACCAAGGTGATGGCGACCTCGCCGGTCGCGCTGCTGGCCGGCTCACCGCTGCTGCCGCCGTTCCTGCGGCTGCTCGGCGCCCGGATCGGGCGCGGCTGCCACATCTCGACGCCCTTCGGCCTGCCCCGGTTCGTCGAACTCGGCGACCACGTGAGCGTGGGCTACGGCGCCCGGGTGCAGTCCTACACGGTCGAGGACGGCTGGCTGCGGCTGGCACCCGTCAGGCTCGGTGACGGCAGCTGCCTGGGGACCAACAGCGTGGTGCTGCCCGGCGCCGTGCTCGGCGCGGGCGCCTCGGTCGGCGAGCAGTCGCTGGTCTGGGCCGACCGCGCGGTGCCGGCCGGCGAGCACTGGGCGGGTGCGCCCGCCAGCGCGCAGGAGGCCGCCCCGCCGGTGCTCCAGGCGATGGCCGAGCAGCCCGACGAGCGGCCCTGGCCGCTGCCGGTGCTGGCCGGCTTCGCCGGCGGCGCGCTGCTGCTCATCCTGCTCCCGCTGCTCATCGCGGCCGCCGGATCGGCGCTGATCGGCTGGGTGGCCTGGCAGGACGGCTTCGGCTCGGCGCTGCTCTCCACCCTGGCGGCCGGACCGGTCTTCGTGCTGACCACCTGCACCCTGGTGGTGCTGATCAAGCGCGCGGTGCTGCCCCGGGTGCGGGCCGGCATCCACACCGAGCGCAGCGGCTTCGGGGTGCGCAAGTGGATCGGCGACGGCCTGCTGGCCACCAGCCTGACGCTGACCCACTCGCTCTACTCCACGCTCTACCTGGTGCCGTTCCTGCGCCTGCTCGGTGCCCGCACCGGCCGCCGCTCCGAGGTGGCGACGATCAGCTTCGTCGACCCGGACATGCTCATCATCGGCGAGGAGAGCTTCGTCGCGGACGTCAGCGTGGTGGCCCCCGCGGTCTTCCACCGCGGCCGGATCGCGCTGGCGCCCGCCGAGGTCGGCAGGCGCAGCTTCGTCGGCAACGGCGCGCTGCTGCCGGGCTCCTGCCGGATGGGCGACAACAGCCTGCTGGGCGTGCACTCGGTGGCACCGGCCAGGCCGGTCGGCCCGGAGACCACCTGGCTCGGCTCGCCGGCGATCTTCCTGCCGCGCCGCGAGGAGAGCCGGCGCTTCCCGTCCAAGTACACCTACGACCCCAGCCCCGGGCTGATCGCCGCCCGCCTGGCCATCGAGTACCTGCGCGTCACGCTCCCCTCGACCATCGCCGCGCTCGTCGCGCTCGGCGCCCTGTACGCGGGCATCGCGCTGGCCAGGACCGGCTCACCGCTGCTCCTGCTGCTGCTGGGACCGGCCCTGCTGCTGGGCGCCGGTCTGGCCGCGACCCTGCTGGTCGTGCTGCTCAAGTGGCTGGTCATCGGCCGCTACCGGCCCCGGGTGGAACCGCTGTGGGGCATCTGGGTGCGCCGCACCGAGCTGATCACCGGCCTGTTCGAGAACCTGGTGGTGCCCGCCCTGCTGAACCTCCTCACCGGCAGCCCGCTGGCGCCCTGGGTGCTGCGGCTGTTCGGCGCCCGGATCGGGCGCCGGGTCTGGCTCAACACGACCTACCTCACCGAGTTCGACCTGGTCGAGGTCGGCGACGACGCGGCCGTCGGCGAGGTGACCTCGCTGCAGACCCACCTGTTCGAGGACCGGGTCATGAAGATGTCCGACGTCCGGGTCGGGCGGGCCGCTTCGGTGGGCCCGCGGTGCGTGGTGCTGTACGACGCCGAGGTCGGCGCCGGCACCTGCCTGGACGCGCTCTCGCTGGTGATGAAGGGCGAGCAGCTGCCGCCCGGCACCCGCTGGCGCGGCATCCCCGCCCGCCGCTGCTGAACCACCCCACCCGCCCCCACACCTTCCTACCGGAGACCTCCATGACCTCGTTCCACCAGCTCGACGCCCGCACCGCCCCCCACGTGACCGGCGACCTGCCGGGCCCCCGCTCCGCCGAGTACCTGGCCCGCCAGCAGGGCTACGAGTCCAACGCCCGCAGCTACCCCAGGCGCCTGCCGATCGCCATCGCGCAGGCCGCCGGCAGCCTGGTCCAGGACGTGGACGGCAACGTCTTCATCGACTTCCTGGCCGGCGCCGGCGTGCTCTCGCTCGGCCACAACCACCCCGAACTGGTGGCCGCCGTCACCGCGCAGCTCGGCGTGCTCACCCACGGACTGGACTTCCCCACCCCCGTGCGGGAGGCCTTCGTCGAAGCCCAACTGTCCCTGCTGCCGGAACCGATGCGCGATCGCATGAAGATCCACTTCTGCGGGCCCACCGGCGCCAACGCCGTGGACGCCGCGCTCAAGCTGTGCAAGACCGCGACCGGCCGCGGCGACGTCATCACCTTCCAGGGCGGCTTCCACGGCAGCAGCCACGCGGCGATGGCGCTCACCGGGCTGGTCTCGCAGAAGCGGCCGATCGCCAACGGCGTGCCCGGCGTGCACTTCTTCCCGTACTCCTACTGCGCCCGCTGCCCCCTCGGCCTGACCCCCGACAGCTGCGCCACCAACTGCGTCACCTACCTGGAGCGGGCGCTGACCGACGGCAACGGCGGCGTGCCGCTGCCCGCCGCCGTGGTGATGGAGATGATCCAGGGCGAGGGCGGCATCATCCCCGCCACCACCGACTTCGTCCGCCGGGTCCGCACGCTCACCCGTGAACTCGGCATCCCGCTGGTGGTCGACGAGGTGCAGACCGGCTGCGGCCGCACCGGGACCTGGTTCGCCTTCGAGGAGTACGGCATCGAGCCGGACGTCATCATCGCCTCCAAGGCGCTCAGCGGCATCGGCGCCCCGGTCGCGCTCATCCTGTACGACGCCGCGCTCGACACCTGGGCGCCCGGCGCCCACACCGGGACCTTCCGCGGCAACCAACTGGCCTTCGCCGCCGGGGTGGCGGCCGCACGCATCGTCCAGCGGGACGACGTCCTGGGCAACGTCCTGCGGCGCGGCGAGCAGATCGCCGACCTGCTCAAGCCGCTGCTGGACGACCCCTGGGTGCTCGACGTGCGCGGGCGCGGGCTGATCCGGGGCATCGAGTTCGCCGACCCCGCCACCGGACGTCCCGCGGGCGCGCTCGCCGCCGCCGTCCAACGCGCCGCGCTGCAGCGGGGGTTGATCGTGGAGGTCGGCGGGCGCGAGGACGCCGTGGTGCGGCTGATGCCGCCGCTCAACGTCACGGCGGCCACCGTGGAGACCGCCTGTTCGATCCTGCTCGACGCGATCCGCACCGCAAAAGCCACTCAATCGGAGGTCTGAGCCATGAGTCTGATCGTGCAGAAGTACGGCGGCTCCTCCGTGCACAGCACGGAACGGATCAAGCGGGTCGCCGAACACGTCGTGGCCACCCGGCGACAGGGGCACGACGTGGTCGTGGTGGTCTCCGCCATGGGCGACACCACGGACGAACTCCTCGACCTGGCAAGAGCCTTGACGCCAGCGGCGGCCCCACGCGAGCTGGACGTGCTGCTGACCACGGGCGAGCGCATCTCCAACGCGCTGATGGCCATCGCCATCGAGTCCCTGGGCACCGAGGCGCGCTCCTTCTCGGGCGCGCAGGCCGGCATCCGCACCACCGGCGCGGCCGGGCGGGCGCGGATCGTCGAGGTGGTCCCGGACCGGGTCCGCAGCGCCCTGGACCGGGGCGCGGTCGCCGTGGTCGCCGGATTCCAGGGGATCAGCCGCGACACCGGGGACGTCACCACCCTGGGCCGCGGCGGCTCGGACACCACCGCGGTCGCGCTGGCCGCCGCGCTCAAGGCCGACCTCTGCGAGATCTACACCGACGTGGACGGCGTCTACAGCGCGGACCCGCGCCTGGTGCCCGACGCGCGACTGCTGGAGAACGTCGGCTACGAGGTGATGCACGAACTGGCCATGAGCGGCGCCAAGGTGCTCGCGCCGCGCAGCGTCGCGTACGCCGCCCGGCACCAGGTCCCGATCCGCGTCCGGTCCTCGTTCAGCACCAACCCCGGCACCATGGTGGCCGGTTCGGCGGACCTCCCGCCCGCCGAACACTCCAGCGTCACCGGCGTGGCGCACGACTCCTCGAAGGCGAGGATCACCCTCGCCGGGGTTCCGGACGCGCCCGAGCTCACCAGCCGGATCCTGCACCTGGTGGCCGACGTCGAGGCCGAACTCCACTTCGCCGTCCGGGGCCGGACCGACATCTCCCTCGTCCTGCCCGCGGCCGACGGACCACCCGCCCTGCGCGCGCTGCGGCAGGAGTGCGCGGACCTCGGCGTCGAGGAGCTGCACTACGACGAGCAGATCGGCAAGGTCTCCCTCGTCGGCAACGGCCTGCTCTCCCACCCCGGCGTGCTGGCCACCTGCTGCGAGACCCTCACCGAGGCCGGCGTGCACCTGGAGACCATCACCACCTCCGACATCCGCATCACCGCCCTCTGCCCCGCCCCCCAACTCCCCCACGCCGTCCGCGCCTGGCACACCGCCTTCGCCCTGGCCGCCCCCGAACTGGCCACCGTCCATGCGGGCAGCGGTCGCTGACTAATCGTCAGATAAGGACAGGATGGTGGCCCCGGCGCCCCAACGCCGGGGCCGCCATCCCCTGCCGGTTCAGCGACCACGCACCCCGCGCCGCCGCCGGTAGTAGTCCACCGTGACGACCGCGAGCAGCGGCCCCCACAGCAGGAGCGGTGCGTAGCAGGCGTCCATCAGGACGAGGGCCGGCCCGGTCGGCGCTCCCTTGGCCCCGCCGAAGCCACGGGCGTTGGGGATCGTCAGCAGGAGCAGGACGGCCGCGCCGAGCGAGGCCGGGACCACCGCGGCCAGCGGCGCGACCCGCCTGCCCCCGATCAGCGGGATCCAGCCCGGCACCACCTCGCCCCAGGGCCGGACCAGGCCGAGCGTCAGGAACGTCAGCCCTTCGACGCCCAGGCTCATCGCGACACACACCACGGTGAACCAACCGGGAACGCTCAACTCCCTGGTGTCGAAGCCCACCGGAATGCCGAGTCCCATCACGGTCCGCCACACCCCGGACGGTGCGGCGGTGAGGGCCGCGACCTGCGCGGCCCGCACCGCCCAACGAGCGGGCGGCGCACTCGCGCGGACGGCGACGGCTGACGGTGTCCCACAGATGACCATGGCTCCATGCTGTCCGGCCGGCCACCCGAGCGGATCCTCCGCAGGGGCCGACCCGGCTCCCCCTCCCGGGGGAAGACGCCCCGTCGCCCTCCGCCGGAGGGCCGAGCCCCGCACCGGCTACCCCGCGAACTCCACGTCCGGGTAAGCCGCCGAAGGCCCGTCGAGCAGGTGGTCGTCCGTGCCCCGCAGCCAGCGGTCGAAGAACGAGGCCAGGTACGCCCGCTGTTCGGCGACGGCGCGGGTGGGCGCGATGGTGCCGAGGGCCTTGGTGACGGTGTCCGGCGGGAGGTTCAGCTGCCGGACGATCTGCGGCAGCATCGACTCCTTGTCGGTCATGGTCGTCTCGGTGGAGCCGCTCAGGGTCAGGTCGCGGTGCCAGCCGGTGCTGTGGTCCCACAGCGCACCCCAGGACGGATCGGTGCGGATGTCGTCGCCCTGGCTGCCCAGCAGCAGCACCGGGCGGTCCACGCCGTCGGTGGCGGCCGTCGAGGGGTTGGCGGGGTCGTTGTCGTCCCCGACGTAGCCGAGCAGGCCGTCCAGGTCGGCCGCAACCTTGATCCGCGGGTCGTCGTGCATCGCCTGGATCGCCGTGAAGCCGCCGCCGGACTGGCCGAACATGCCGATCCGGTCCGGGTCGAGCGCGCCGGCCAGCCCCTGGGGCAGCTGCTGGTGGTCGGCGTCCGGGTTCCGTCCGGCGGCCAGCGCGTCCAGCTGGTCGAGCACGAAGCGGGTGTCGGCCACCCGCACCCCGACCACCTTCTTCAGCAGCGCGGTGATCTTCGCCGGGTCGTTCCCGACCTGGCCGGCCTGGTCCCGCAGGACGCTGGTGACCACCCGGTGGCCGGGGAACTCCACCGCTGGCGCCTCGTAGGTGTGGTCGATGGTGACCACGACGTAGCCGCGCGAGGCCAGGTCGTCGGCCAGGGTGCTGTTCAGCGAGCGGGGATCGCCGGCACCCGGCGAGTAGAGCACCACCGGGAGCGGGCCGCCGCGCCGGTCCACCGGCGCGCCCTGGTGGGCGTGGGTGAGGGTGGCCGACCAGTCGACCCGGTCGAGCGGCACGTCGTCGGCGTTCAGGTACTGGCCGGGGAAGGCCGCCGCCTCGCCCGCCGTCAGCTGCGGCGCGAGCGGGTAGCGGTCGGCGTCCCGGGCCGGGTAGCGGATGCTGACCATCAGCTCGCGATCGGGCTGCGTGGCGACCCACGGGTCGGGCCGCGAGGTGTCCACCAGGTGCAGCGAGACCGTGCCGACCTGGTGCGGGCCGCTGGGCGCGGGCAGTGCCACCCGGGCCTGCCGCGTCGGGCCGGCCGCCACCGCGGCCGGCCCGCCCGTCCCGGGCTGTGCCGAGGCGGCACCGGCCGTGCCGACCGCGCCCATGGTGGCCAGCAGCGCCGCCGCGAGCGCCAGCCCGCTGCGCGGCCGACGACGCCGGGGGGTGCCGGTGACGGCCTCGATCATGGCGGACATGGCGCAACTCCCTTGTCTGGTGGGCGACGGAGCCGTTCCGCCGCCGGCTCAAGACTTTCGCAGCCGCGCGTCCGGCAACAGCGTGGCACCACCCCGGGCGGGGGTGGTGCCAGCACGAGTGGCGACCGGCGCAGCGGCCCGGCAGCCTCCGAGCGTCGGGCTGACACCGCGGGCGGCTACGCTGTGCGCCGTGACAGAACGGCTGCCGATCTTCCCGCTGAATGCCGTGCTCTACCCCGGGCTGGTGCTCCCCCTGCACGTGTTCGAGGAGCGCTACCGCCGCCTGGTCGCCGATCTGCTCGCCGGGCCGGAGGACCAGCCGCGGCGGTTCGGCGTGCTGGCGATCAAGGACGGCCGCGAGGTCGCCCCGGTCACCGAGAGCGACGAACCGGCGGGTCCCCTGGACGGCCTCGGCACGGCCACCGGCGATCCGCTGGAGGCGCTGCACCACATCGGCTGCGTGGCCGACGTCGCCTCGATCACCCCGCAGCAGGACGGCCGCTACGAGCTGCTGATCACCGGCACCACCCGGTTCCGGCTGCGCGAGGTGGAGACCGGCGGCCCGTATCTGACGGGCCGGTGCGAGCTGATCGAGGAGGAGCAGGGCACCGGGGCCGGTGCGCTGGCCGGCGGTGTGGAGCGGGCGTTCCGGGCGTACCAGAAGCGGCTGGCCGGTGCCCGGCAGGCCAGTCTGACCGGCGACCAGGAGCTGCCCGACGACCCGCAGGTGCTCTCCTACCTGGTGGCGGCGGCCTCGGTGCTGGAGGTGCCGGTCAAGCAGCAGCTGCTGGCCTGCCCCGACACGGCGACCCGGCTGAGCACCGAGCTGGAGCTGCTGCGCCGGGAGACCGCGCTGCTGGCCTGGCTGCCCTCGGTACCGGCGGTGGAGCTGACCCGGCAGGCCTTCAGCCCGAACTGAGGCCCGAACTGAGGCCCGAACTGAGGCCCGGACCCCGAGGTCTCGAACCGAGATTCCAGGAGCGCCCATGGCGAAGGCGAAGAAGAGCAAGGGCGGCACCCCCGCCACCGTGACCCTGGAGGCCGCGGGCGTGCCGTTCGCCCTGCACGCCTACGAGCACGACCAGGGGGCCGCCTCCTACGGCGGCGAGGCGGCCCAGGCGCTGGGCGTCGACCCGCTGCGGGTGTTCAAGACGCTGGTGGCCGAGGTCGACGGCGCCCTGACGGTCGGCGTGGTGCCGGTGGCCGGGCAGCTGGACCTGAAGGCGCTGGCCACCGCCGTGGGCGGCAAGCGCGCCGCGATGGCCGACCCGGCGGCGGCCGAGCGCAGCAGCGGGTACGTGCGCGGCGGGATCTCGCCGCTGGGGCAGCGCAAGGCGCTGCCCACGGTGCTGGACGCGAGCGCGCTGGCCCACGACACGATCTACGTGTCCGCGGGCCGGCGCGGTCTGGAGGTGGAGCTGGCGCCCGCCGACCTACTGCGGCTGACGGGTGCTGTCAGCGCCGAGATCGGCCGGGGCTGACGGACTGCCCACGGTCTGGCCGGCCGGGGTCCCCGTACCCTGGCCGCCCACCGCCTGGGCGCCGACCACCGGCCCCGCCCCCGGCGAGGCCTCCGGCTTCTCCGCGGCACCGGCGTCCGCAGCCGACGGGTCCGCAGCGCCCGAAGCGTCCGACGCGTCCGACACCCCCTCGCCCTCGGCGGCCGTCGGCACCGGGAGCTCGTCCACCGGGCCGCCCGCCGAGGGCAGCACCGGACCGGCCCAGTACGGCGGCGGGTCCTGCTCGCGCTTGCCGAAGGTGGCGGTGAGCGCCAGCAGCGCGAGCAGCGCGGCGAACGGCCAGGCCAGCAGCGCCCCGTAGGCACTCAGCTGGAGCGCCTCGTTGAAGGTGTGCCCGTCGCCGACCTGCTTGGCGTGGGCGATCAGGTTCGTGGTGGGGCCCAGTGCCATGCCCAGCCGCCAGGCGATCAGCGAGCCCGCCAGGCCGCCGAGCCCCAGTGCCAGCGCAACCACGACGCCGCCGCCGCGCTGCCGGGTGCGCAGGAACGCGGCCCCCGCGGTGACCAGGCCGAAGGCCAGGCCGAGCAGCACGAAGGTGCCGTCGGCACCGGCCCGCTGCTCGCCCTCCGGGTCCACGTACAGCACGCTCTGGCCGTGCACCACGAGCGGCACCTCGGGCGCCAGCCAGTACCAGAGCGCCCCGAGCAGCACACCGAGCAGCAGACAGGCGCCGAGGATCGGAGCGCCGACCCTGAGCTCGTCCATCAGCCGGTTCCCGTGGGCGGAGCGGGTCAGTCCGGTCCACCGGCCCGACGGCTGCGCGGCCGTCGTCTCCGGCGTCTCGGAGACCGGCTGCGCGGCCTCGCGGTCCGACGCCGCGGGAGTGTCCTGGGCCGCGGCCGGCTCCGCGGCGGTCGGCGCCTGCCCCCGGGCGCCGTCACCGGTGTCCTTCGGCAACCCCCCAGCGCCCTTCGGCAGGCCGCCGGAAGCGTCGCCCTGGTCGGCCCCCTGCGGCAGATCCTCGGAGATACCCAGCGGGTTGCCGCCCTGAGGGGCACCCGGAGGCGTGTTCGGTACGGTCACGTCACCCATCGTTTCACGCCGAGTGCCCAGATCCGGCTAGCGGGTCGTGGCGCGGCGGTAGGACCATGTCGCGATTGCCAGCGAGAGCACGCCGACGCCCGCGCAGACCGCCAGGTCGCCCAGCACCAGCGCCCAGTCGGGCCGGCGCGCGAAGGTGGCGGCGAAGGCGTCCACCCCGTAGGTGGACGGGAGCAGGTCGCGCAGCGCCCGCACCGCCGTCGGCAGGTGCGAGGCGGGCAGCACGCCGAGCAGCAGCGCAGCGGACATGCCGAGCTGCCCGGCCATGGTGGCCAGCTCCTGCTTGGGGGCGAGCAGGCCGAGCGCCGCGCCGATGCCGGAGAGCGCGGCGCCGGCCAGCGGGACCACCACCAGCAGCACCCACAGGTGCGCCGGCGAGAGCCCGAAGAGCACCGCGCCGAAGCCCGCCGTGACCAGCGCCCCCGGCAGCGTGAAGGAGGCGTAGGCCGCCGCCGCGCCGAGCACCACGGAGGCTGCCGGGACGGGCAGCGTCGCGTAGTGGTCCAGGCCGCCGGTGGCGCGCAGCCGGCCGAAGTACTGGGCGAGCAGGTTGAGTGCCACGAAGGCGACCACCAGCACGCTGGAGCCCGCCACCACCGCGCGCGCCGAGGGGTTGTCACCGCTGTCGACCACCCCGCGCATCATCACCAGGATGCCGATGGACTGGAAGCTGGCGACGAACATCAGCGGGATCCGGGCCACCTTGGCGCGGGCCAGCTGGGCCCGGTAGACCGCCGCGAGCGCGGGCAGCAGCCGGGCGGCCGGAGCCAGCGGGGCGGCGGCACGGGTGGCGGCCGGCGCGGGGGTGGGGGTGAGTACGGTCACTTCGCCAGTCCTTGGTGGCGGCCACCGAGCCGGAGGTAGACGTCCTCCAGGCTCGGCGTGGCCAGGGTGAAGTCGTCCAGGGCGGCGAAGGCCGGCCCGGTGGTGACGGCGGCGACCAGCTCCCTGGCCTCCTCCGGTGTGGTCCGCACCGTCCAGCGCCGGCCGGTGCGCTCCGCGCGCTCGGCCAGCCGGGCGACCGCGGGCACCTCCACCGGCGGCTCGGTGCGCCAGACCAGGTCGAGCCGGACGTCCCCGTCGACCATCGCCTTGAGACCGCCGGGGGTGTCGCAGGCGATCACCCGGCCCTCGTCCAGCACGGCGACCCGGTCGAGCACCGTCTCGGCCTCGATGACGTTGTGGGTGACGAGCAGCACGGTGGTGCCGCGCTCGGAGCGGCGGCGGTCCACCGCCGACCAGACGGCGCGCCGGGCCACCGGGTCCATGCCGGTGGTGGGCTCGTCCAGGACCAGCAGCGGGCGCTCGCCGACCAGGGTGGCGGCGAAGCAGGCCAGCCGGCGCTGCCCGCCGGAGAGCTTGGCCAGCGGGCGCGCGGCCAGCGGGGTCAGGCCCAGCTCGTCGAGCACCTCGGCGCTCGCGGCGCGGGCCGCGGCGCGGCTCAGGCCGCGCAGCCGGCCGGTGGTCTCGGCGGCCAGCGCCACCGTCAGCTCGTCCAGCGCGGTGGATTCCTGGCCGAGGTAGCCGAGCAGCCGGGCCGCCCGCTCGGGGTGGCGGACCACGTCGTGGCCGAGGATCTCGACGCTGCCGGCGTCCGGCCGCAGCAGGCCGGTGAGCTGGCGCACCAAGGTGGACTTGCCGGCGCCGTTGGGGCCGAGCAGGCCGAAGATCTCGCCCTGGCGGATCTCCAGGTCGACCCCGTCGTTGGCCCGGATCTCGCCGTGGCGCTTGGTGAGGCCCCGGACGGAGCAGCAGGGCAATGGGGCGTCACTCACGAGCGAAGACTCTACGCGCCGACCATGAGGAAACCGGACCAGGGGCCCGTTCGGCACCACTGTCGGCCGCCGACTCCCCCGATCAGTCGTCCACCACGATCAGCTCGCCGCCCGGCACCCGGGCCGCCAGCTCCTTCCAGAAGCCGGCCCGGATCGCGTACCGGTCGTGCTCGTCGATCTGGTCGTCCTTGTGGGCGAGCAGGCCGAACCGGGCCGCGTAGCGCAGCAACTCGCCGTCGACCCGGTGCGGGATGCGCGGGTAGTCGCCCCAGATCGGGGTGAGCCGTTCGCGGTCGCCCAGGCGCTCGGTCCAGCGGCGGGCGAAGACCTGGCCGACCTCGTGCGGGTCGCCGCCGATCGCGGTGATGTCCTCCTCGCGGTCGGCCCAGCGCTGCTCGGCGGTGGTGAGCTGGGCCAGGGTGGGCAGCGCGTCGGCGGCGGTGGGGGCCTCGGTGGGCGGGCGGTCCACCCAGCCGCGGTCGGAGGACCAGCGCAGCACTGGGCCGTTGCTCGCGGTGGCGGGCGGCTGCTGGTGCTGGTGCGCCTGGGCGGTGCGGCCGGCCAGGTCCTTGGGGGTGGGGACGACCTTGAGCGCGGCGGGCGGCATCGCGGCGGGCGTGGCCGGCGCTTCGGAGGCCTCGGCGGCGGCGGGGCGGGCGGCCGGCGGGGCGGCCAGGATCTTGGCGATCTCCGGGCGCGGCCCGGCGGGCGGGAAGGCCACCGCGGGTTCGCGCAGCCGCACCGAGCGGGTGATCCACTCCCGGTCCAGCACCCGGCGCTCGTCGGCCTCGCCGACCAGGTCCTCGGACTGGTTGAAGTCGCCGTCGGCGGCCTGCAGCGCCCACAGGTGGACGGCCACGCCGTGTTCCTTGGCCGACATCATGCCGGGCAGCAGGTCCCCGTCGCCGGTGACCAGCACCACGTCCGCGCAGGCCCGGTTGCGGGCCAGCTCGGAGAGTTCGGCGTGCATCGCGGCGTCCACGCCCTTCTGCACCCAGCGGCCCTCGGCCCGGGTGAGCGCGCCGAGCCGCACGGTGACCCGGGGCAGCACCCGCAGCCGGCGGTGCTCGGGCATCGGGCGGCGCTCAGGGGCCGCGTCGAACCAGTAGATCCGCAGCAACGGCAGGCCGGTCTCCTCCTCGGCCCGGTCGCGCAGCGAGGCGATCAGCGCGGTGTGGTCGACCGTCACCCGGGAACGGGCGGGCTCCCCGGCCAGCAGACTGGCGGCGGCCCCCAGCAGGTATCCCGCATCCACCAGGACGACACAGCGGTCCATGAGGTACCCCTCTTCCTGTGCTCTGCCGCTGAGCACGGGCAGTTCGTGCAGTCTGCCCGAGCGAGGCTCACCTGGGCACCCTGCCGGACCGTTGCGGTCTCCATTACCCCCCGAAGGCGTCGTGAATCACCCGGCTGCGCGGGCTTCGCGGTAGGCCGGCCGAGGGACACGGACGGCGCGGCGACTCCGTTCGGCCCAGTTGACGGGGCCGCGGTGGAAAAGCCGCGGGGGCTCCTGACACCTGGTCAGGAGCCCCCGCGGTCCGGCTTCGCCCGGTCGGCCCAGTCCCGGTCGGCCCAGTCCTGGTCGGCCCAGTCCTGGTCGGCCCAGTCCTGGTCGACGCAGTCCCGGTCAGCCGGTCCCGGTCAGCCCAGTCCCGGTCAGCCGGTCCCGGTCAGCCGAGCTCGGCGGCGACCAGCTCGGCGATCTGCACGGCGTTGAGCGCCGCGCCCTTGCGCAGGTTGTCGTTGGACAGGAAGAGCGAGATGCCGTTCTCCGCCGTCTCGTCCCGGCGGATGCGGCCCACGTAGCTCGGGTCCTGACCGGCCGCCTGCAGCGGGGTGGGGATGTCGGTCAGCACCACGCCCGGTGCCCCGGCCAGCAGCTCGGTGACCCGCTCGGGGCTGATCGGACCCGCGAAGCGGGCGTTGACCTGGAGCGAGTGGCCGGTGAAGACCGGCACCCGCACGCAGGTGCCGGAGACCTTGAGCTCGGGGATGCCGAGGATCTTGCGGCTCTCGTGGCGCAGCTTCTGCTCCTCGTCGGTCTCGTTCAGACCGTCGTCCACGATCGAGCCGGCCAGCGGGATCACGTTGAACGCGATCGGACGCCGGTAGACCTGCGGCTCGGGGAAGTCGGCGTTCGACCCGCCGTGGGTGAGCGCCGCGGCACCGTCCACGACCTTGTGGGCCTGCTCCTGCAGCTCGGCGACACCGGCCAGGCCGCTGCCGGAGACGGCCTGGTAGGTGGCCACCACCAGCGCGGTCAGCCCGGCCTCCTGGTGCAGCGGGCGCAGCACCGGCATGGCAGCCATCGTGGTGCAGTTCGGGTTGGCGATGATGCCCTTGGGACGCTCGGCGATCGCCTGCGGGTTGACCTCGGCCACCACCAGCGGGACCTCGGGGTCGCGCCGCCAGGCGGAGGAGTTGTCGATCACCACGGCGCCGGCCGCGGCCACCTTGGGTGCCAGCTCCTTGGAGGTGCCACCGCCGGCGGAGAAGATCACGATGTCCAGGCCCGTGTAGTCGGCGGTGGCCGCGTCCTCGACGGTGACCTCGCCGCCCTGCCACGGCAGCGTCTTGCCGGCCGAGCGCGCCGAGGCGAACAGGCGCAGCTGCTCGACCGGGAACGAACGCTCCGCCAGGATCTCCCGGACCACGCCGCCGACCTGGCCGGTGGCGCCCACAATGCCGATCTTCATCCGTACTTCCTCCTCCGATGTGCTGCTCAGCTTCATCTTGCCTGCTCGCCGACATATCCCCGCACGGTATTCACCACGTGGACACCGTTCACCGGATGGACACCGGCAGCCGCTCCAGCAGTTCCACCGCGGCGGCCACCGACGCCGGGCTCGCGGGCAGCAGCGGCAGACGCACCGCCGCGCTCGGGATCCGCCCCTGGGCGTGCAGCACCCCCTTGACCACCACCGGGTTGGGCTCGGCGAAGAGCGCCGCCGAGAGCCCGGCCAGCCGGTGGCCCGATTCCCGTGCCCGCGCCGCGTCCCCGGCCGCCCACGCCTCGGTCAGCTCGACGAAGTGCCGGGTGGCCAGATGCGCCGAGGCGAGGATCCCGCCGCTCGCGCCGAGCGCCAGCATCGGCGACAGGAAGGTGTCGTCGCCGGGCAGCACCGCGAAGCCGGGCGGCGGGTCGGCCAGCAGCGCCACGGCCGGCGCGTCCAGCGCGCCGGTGGCGTACTTCACACCCACGATGCCGGGCAGCCGGGCGATCGCGCCGAGCGTCCGGGCGTCCAGCTGCTGGCCGGTGCGATAGGGGATGTGATAGACGATCAGCGGCACCGGGCTGTGCGCCGCGAGGTGCTCGAAGTGCGCCAGCACGCCCGCCGGGCCGGGGCGCACGAAGGCCGGCACGGTGGTCAGCGCGGCGACCACCTCGCGGCGGCCGCCCAGCTCGGCCAGGGCCGCCAGGCACTGCCGGGTCCCGCCACCGCCCGCGCCGACCACCAGCGGCACCCGGCGCCGGTCGGCGACGCGGGCGCAGACGTCCAGGACGGCGGCCCGCTCGGCCGGGTCCAGCGCGGCGGGCTCGCCGGTGGTGCCGAGCGCGACCAGCCCGGCCGCCCCCTCGTCCAGCACCTCGTGCGCCAGTGCCTCCAGCGCGTCCAGCGCGACCGTGTCGTCGTCGGTGAACGGGGTGATCAGCGGGACGAAGATCCCGCGCAGTTCGTGATCCATGCCTTGAGCCTGCGGCCCGGCCACTGTGCGGGTCCAGTTCGCTTTTCCACCGCAAACCGTAAGCTGTGCTGATGCTCGACGTCCGCCGCCTGCGGCTGCTGCGGGAACTGGCCCACCGCGGCACCATCGCCGCCGTCGCCGAGGCGCTGGCCTTCAGCCCCTCGGCCGTCTCCCAGCAGCTCACCGCACTGGAGCGGGAGGCCGGGGTGGCGCTGCTGGAGCGCACCGGGCGGCGGGTCGCGCTGACCCCCGCCGCGCACGGCCTGGTCCGGCACGCCGAGACGGTGCTGGCGGTGCTGGAGGCGGCCTCGGCCGAGCTGGCCGGGGCCCGCCGCGGTCCGGCCGGTCCGCTGCGGATCGGCACCTTCCCCTCCGCCGCCCGGGTGGTGATCCCGCCGGCCCTGGTGCTGCTCGCCGAGCGCTGGCCGGAGCTGGAGCCGATGGTCGCCGAGGTCGACCCGGCGGGCGTGGCCGACCTGCTGCGCGCCGGCGAGTTGGACGTCGCCCTGGTGCACGACTACGACTTCGTCCCCGCGCCCGCCGAACCCGGCATCGCGAGCGAGCCGCTCTTCGCCGAGGCGATGTACCTGGCCACCGCAGAACCTGGCGCCGGACCGGCCGACGGCACCCCGGACGACGGCACGCTGGCCGCCCACGCCGAGGGCTCGTGGATCCTCGCCACCCACGGCACCCTCTGCCACGCGATGGCGATCCGGGCCTGCCAGGCGGCCGGCTTCACGCCACGGATCCGGCACCGCGTCGACGACTTCGACACCGTGCTCGCCCTGGTCGCCGCCGGCCAGGGGGTGGCGCTGGTCCCGGAGCTGGGCCTGCTGGCCCCGCCGCCGGCCGTGCGGCTGCACCGGCTGCCGATGTCGCGGCGCACCACCGTCGCCTTCCGCCACGGCGCGGGCGGCCACCCGGCCGTCGCGGCCTTCGGGGCGGCGGTCCGTGCGACGCTCCCGGTAATTCTCCGTAACAGTTGATCCCCAAGCCTTCCTAAAGGAATGTCAGGCCCGCTAGACATCTGGGGGTAAGCCACCACGAGACGAGCGGGCAGATGACCAACGAACCCCCCGGCTACGGCTATCCGTCGGACCAGAACCCGTACGGCCAGCCGCCGCAGCCCGGCCAGCAGAACCCCTACGGCCAGCAGCCCCCGGCACAGCCCGGCTACGGCGTCCCGCAGGGCCCGTACGACCCGCAGCCACAGCAGCCCGGCTACGGCACCCCGCCCCCCGGCGACTACGGCCAGCAGCCCGGCTACGGCTACCCGCCCCCGCCGCCCGGCGGCTACCAGCAGCCGGGCCAGCTGCCGCCGTGGCTCGGCCCGACGAACCCCTACGGCCCGCCGCCGCCCGGCACCCGCACCCTGGCCGGCCCCGGCGACCGCTTCCTGGCGCGCCTGATCGACGTCGGCGTGCTGCTGATCCCGTTCCTGCTGGTGGAGGCCGTGCTCGGCTTCGGCAGCATCGTGTCCGACATCGTCGTCGCCCTGCTCGTCTTCGTCTACGAGGGCGCGATGATGCTCAGCCAGCAGCAGCAGAGCGTCGGCAAGAAGGTCATGAAGCTGCGGGTCGTCTCCGCGGCCCACGGCGGGCGCCCCAGCGACAACGAGCTCTGGGCCCGCTCCGCCGTCTACGGCCTGCCCCAGGCCGTCATCTGCATCGGCACGCTGTTCGCCCTGGTCAACGTGCTCTCGCTGCTCTGGGACAAGCCGCTGCAGCAGTGCTTCCACGACAAGGCCGGGAAGACCGTGGTGGTCAAGGAGGGCTGAGTCAAGGCGAGTTGAAACTCCTCGGCCGGGCCCGGTAGGGTCCGGCCGAGGTGCTTTGCGGCCCCGCGGGCGACCGGCACCACAGCGACACCGGTCACCGCGAGTGGCGTCGGGGACCAGGGTGGCGGCGCGTTAGGGTGGAAGGCCCCCAGCCGCAGACCTCACGCTTAGGAGCCGTCCCTCGTGGCCGACAGCTTCGTTCACCTGCATGTCCATACCGAGTACTCCATGCTCGACGGGGCGGCCAAGAACGGCAAGCTGGTAGCCGAGGCCGCGCGACAGGGCATGCCGGCCATCGCCATGAGCGACCACGGCAACATGTTCGGCGCCTACGAGTTCTTCCACAAGGCGACCCCGGACAGCGGCGTCAAGCCGATCATCGGCATCGAGGCCTACGTCGCCCCCGGCTCGCGCTTCGAGAAGAAGCCGGTCTTCTGGTCGCCCGGCGGCCAGCGCCCGGCCAGCTCGGACGGTGAGGGCGGCAAGGACGTCTCCGGCGGTGGCCGTTACACCCACATGACCATGTGGGCACAGAACGCCACCGGTCTGCGCAACCTCTTCAAGCTCTCCTCGCTCGCGTCGATGGAGGGCTACTACATGAAGCCCCGCATGGACCGCGAGCTGATCGCCGCCAACGCCACGGGCATCATCGCCACCACCGGCTGCCCCTCCGGCGAGATCCAGACCCGGCTGCGCCTGGGCCAGTACGACGAGGCGGTCAAGGCTGCCGACGCCTACCAGCAGATCTTCGGCAAGGAGAACTACTTCCTGGAGCTGATGGACCACGGCCTGTCCATCGAGCAGGACGTCCGGGCGGACCTGCTGCGCCTGGCCAAGCAGCTGAACATCCCGCTGCTGGCCACCAACGACTCGCACTACGTCACCGCCGACCAGGCCGACGCCCACGACAGCCTGCTCTGCGTCGGCGTGGGCAAGAACAAGGACGACCCGAACCGGTTCAAGTTCCAGGGCACCGGCTACTACGTCAAGACCGCCGAGGAGATGCGCGCGCTCTTCAGCGAGCTGCCCGAGGCCTGCGACAACACCCTGGCGATCGCCGAGCGGGTGGAGTCGTACGCGGAGGTCTTCAACTACGTCGACCGGATGCCGCAGTTCGACGTCCCCGAGGGCGAGACCCAGGCCTCCTACCTGCGCAAGAAGATCAGCGCCGGCCTGCAGCACCGCTACGGCGACAACCCGAGCCAGGAGGTGCTGGACCGGATCGAGCTGGAGATGGGCGTCATCACCCCGATGGGGTTCGACGCCTACTTCCTCGTGGTCGCCGACATCTGCCAGTACGGGCGCGACAACGGCATCCCGGTCGGCCCGGGCCGTGGCTCGGCGGCAGGCTCGATGGTCGCCTACCTCACCGGCATCACCCAGCTGGACCCGCTGGAGCACGACCTCCTCTTCGAGCGCTTCCTGAACCCCGAGCGCATCAACCCCCCGGACGTCGACATCGACTTCGACGACCGCCAGCGCGACCAGATGGTGCGCTACGTCACCGACAAGTACGGCGAGGCGTACACCGCCCAGGTGAACACCTTCGGCACCATCAAGGCCAAGGCCGCCGTCAAGGACGCCAACCGGATCCTCGGCTACCCCTTCGCGATGGGCGACCGGATCACCAAGGCGATGCCGCCGGACGTGATGGGCAAGGGCGTCCCGCTCGCCGACCTGTTCAACGAGAAGCACCCGCGCTACAACGAGGGCACCGAGATCCGCTCGCTGTACGCCAACGAGCCGGACGTCAAGAAGATCATCGACACCGGTCTCGGCATCGAGGGCCTGATCCGCGGCACCGGCGTGCACGCCGCCGCCGTCATCCTCTCCTCGACCCCGCTGCTCGAACTGATCCCGCTGCACAAGCGGGACAAGGACGGCGTGATCATCACCGGCTTCGACTACCCGTCGTGCGAAGCCATGGGTCTGATCAAGATGGACTTCCTGGGTCTGCGGAACCTGGGCATCATCGACCACTGCATCAAGATCGTGAAGTCCAACCGCGGCATCGACGTCGACATCGAGAAGATCCCGATCGACGACCCGACCACCTACGAGCTGCTGGCCCGCGGCGACACGCTGGGCGTCTTCCAGCTCGATGGCGGCCCGATGCGCGCACTGCTCAAGCTGATGAAGCCCACCGAGTTCGCCGACATCTCCGCCGTCTCGGCGCTGTACCGCCCCGGCCCGATGGGCATGAACTCGCACACCAACTACGCGCTGCGCAAGAACGGCCAGCAGGAGATCATCCCGATCCACCCGGAGCTGGAGGAGCCGCTCAAGGAGGTCCTCGGCCCCACCTACGGCCTGATCGTCTACCAGGAGCAGGTGCAGCGAGCCGCGCAGGTGCTGGCCGGCTACAGCCTCGGACAGGCCGACCTGCTCCGCCGCGCGATGGGCAAGAAGAAGAAGGAGGTCCTCGAGAAGGAGTTCGTCCCGTTCCACGCCGGCTGCAAGGAGCGCGGCTACTCCGACGAGGCCATCCAGGCGGTCTGGGACGTGCTGGTCCCGTTCGCCGGCTACGCGTTCAACAAATCGCACTCGGCCGCCTACGGCCTGGTCTCGTACCAGACCGCCTACCTCAAGGCGAACTACCCCGCCGAGTACATGGCCGCCCTGCTCACCTCGGTGGCCGACGACAAGGACAAGATGGCCGTCTACCTGGCCGAGTGCCGGTCGATGGGCATCAAGATCCTCTCCCCCGACGTCAACGAGTCCGTGGTCGACTTCACCGCCGTCGGCTCCGACGTCCGCTTCGGCCTCAAGGCCGTGCGCAACGTCGGCGTCCCGGTCATCGAGTCGATGATCAAGACCCGCAAGGAGAAGGGCAAGTTCTCCTCCTTCGCCGACTTCCTGGACAAGGTCGAACTGGTCGCCTGCAACAAGCGCACCGTCGACTCGCTGATCAAGTCCGGCGCCTTCGACTCGCTGAACCACACCCGCCAGTCGCTCTGCGCGGTGCACGAGCAGGCCATCGACGCCGTCACCGGGGTCAAGAAGCAGCAGGCGATCGGCCAGGACGACCTGTTCGGCGCCCTCGACACCGGTTCCGACACGCCCACCATCGGCCTGGACTTCGAGCTCACCGACCGCGAGTGGCCGCGCCGCCAGCTGCTCAGCCTGGAGCGCGAGATGCTCGGCCTCTACGTCTCCAGCCACCCGCTGGACGGCGCCGAGCACATCCTGGCCCGCAACCGCGACGTCTCGATCGCCGAACTGATGGGGTCGGGCCGCACCGAGGGCGAGGTCCGGCTCTCCGGGCTGATCACCGGGGTCGACCGGCGGATCAACAAGGCGGGCAACGCCTGGGCGATCATCACCCTGGCCGACCGCGACGGCTCGGTCGAGGTCCTCTTCTTCCCGGCCACCTACAACCTGATGGCCGACCAGATGATCGAGGACAACGTCATCTCGGTGCGCGGCCGGCTCAACGAACGCGACGGCGCGCTGAGCATCTTCGGCCAGGAGATCATCAGCCTGGACATCTCCGCGGCCGAGCACGGCGGCAAGCCGCCGGTGCAGATCACCGTGCCCTACCCGAAGGTGACGGCCACCATGGTGCGCGAGCTCAAGCTCACGCTCCAGGCGCACCCCGGCGACGTGCCGGTCCGGCTGCTCACCACCAGCCGCCAGCGCGACGTCCTCTACGAGCTCGGCTTCCTGGTCAACCCCGACACCGCCTTCGCCAGCGAGGTCAAGACGCTGCTCGGCCCGGCCGCCTGGAGCGCCTAGCCCTCGGAGCCCAGGGCTCCCGGTGCACGCTAGTCTCAGCGCGCACCGGGAGCCGTGGAGACGCCATGGCCCCGCCGTCCGGAGGGGACACCATGAGTTACGCGCCGCCCGTCGGAGGCTTTCCGACCCCGCAGCGGGCACCGGCCGGAGCCCGCCCGGCGGCACTGCCCGGGCTGGCGGTCCTGATGATCGTCGACGTCCTGCTCGAACTCGCGCTGCTGGGCTTCGACCTCATCAAGCAGGGCGCGGCCTACCTGCCGACCGCGCTCGGCATCAACTACGACCACTTCGTGCGGGACTCCGCGGTCAACTTCGCCGCCACCGACACGGCGTTCGTGGTCGCGCTGGTGGTGCTGATCGTCGGCGCCTTCTCCGGCGCCGGCTGGGTGCGCGGCGCCGGGGTCGCGGTGCTCGGGGTGAGCGCCTACGGCTCGGCGATGGTGGAGATCGCGCAGCTGACCGGGAACCAGTACCTCTCGCACGCCTTCGGCTCGCCGGTCTCCAACCTGCTGCTCAACCTGGACCTCATCCTCCAGGTGATGATCGCCTTGGCCTTCGTCCTCGCGGTGGCGGTCACCCGGCGACCGGCCGGGGCACAGCCGGCCGCGGCGGCGGCACCGGTCGGCTACCCCGCCGCCGGCGGCTACCCGGCCCCGTTCCCCTCGCAGGGCGCCCCCGGCTACGGCGCGCCCGTCGCGCCCCAGCCGGTCGCCGGCTACCAGACGCCGGTGGCCCCGCCCGCCCAGCCGCCCGCGTACGGCTACCCGTCCCAGCCGCCGCAGGCTCCGCCGACGGCCTGACCGCCCGTCAGTCCTGCTACTCGGCGAGCTCGTCCAGCTCGGTCAGGAAGTCGAGCGCGGCGGCCCAGGCGGTCTCGGCCGCCTCGGCGTCGTAGTCGGGCAGCTCGGCGTCGGTGAACAGGTGCCCCGCGCCCCGGTAGCGGTGCACCTCCACCTCGGCGCCGGCCCGGCGCATGCCCAGGTACCAGGTGTTCAGCCAGTCCTCGGTCTCGAACGGGTCGGGCTCGGCCACGTGCAACTGCACCGGGATCCCGGTGGCGGCGTCCTCGCGCAGGTCCGAGGTGCCGTGCAGGAGCAGCAGGCCGAGCGCGTGCTCGTCGGCCAGCGCCAGGTTCTGGGCCAGCCCGCCGCCGAGCGAGAACCCGGCGTAGACCAGCCTGGTCCCGGCGGCGCCGAGCAGCGGGGCGGCGGCGCCGACCGCCCGGCGCAGCAGCTCGTCGTTGCCGAGCTCCTCGCGGTAGGCCATGCCCTCCTCGACGGTGTCGAAGACCTTGCCGTCGTACAGGTCCGGCACGTGCACCTGGTGTCCGGCCGCGCGCAGCCGCTCGGCGGCGGCGTGCACGGCGGGGCGCAGCCCGTAGGCGGAGTGGAGGAGCAGGATCTGGGCCACGGGGGGACTCCGTACATCGTTCGAGGCGGTACCCGCCCATCCTCCCCTACGAGACGATGTCCTTGCGCGCGAACCCCCGGAAGGCCAGCGCCAGCAGCACGGCCGCGTAGGAGAGCGAGAGCGAGACGCCCTGGAGCATCCCGCCCCACTCCAGCTGCGGCTGCAGCGCGTCCGCCCAGGCGTACTGCCAGTGCGCGGGCAGCCACTCGCGCAGCCCGCCGAGCGCGGTGATCGCGTCCAGCACCCCGGTGATGATGCTCAGGAAGACGGCGCCGCCGACCGCGCCGAGCGGGGCGTCGGAGGCGGTGGAGAGGAAGAAGGCGAGCGCGCCCACCACCACCTCGCTCAGGATCACGAACCCCACCGCGATGGCCAGGCGGGGCAGCGCCTCGGCGGCGGGCAGGCTGCCGCCGGCGGGCAGCTTGAGGTCGCCCCAGCCGTAGGCGGCGGTGCCGACGCCGAGGCCGACCAGCGGCAGCAGCACGATGGCGGCGGCCGAGAAGAGCAGCCCGACGGTGAGCTTGCGGGCCAGCAGCCGGGCCCGGGGCACCGGCGCGGCCAGCAGGTAGCGCAGCGAGGACCAGCCGGCCTCGGCGGCCACCGTGTCCCCGCAGAACAGCGCGACCGGGATCACCAGCACGAAGCCGGTGCCCATGAAGAGCAGGGTGGCCGCGAAGTTCGGCCCGGAGGCGGTGGCCAGCGAGACGAAGGTGACCTGGTCGGGCCGGCTCGGGGTGCCGCCGATCTGGAAGGCGGCCAGCACCACGAACGGCAGCGCGAAGAGCACCGCCGCGATCACCAGGGTGCGGCGACGGCGCAGCTGGCGCAGCGCCTCCACCCGCAGCGGCAGGGTGCGCTGGGGGCGGTAGCCGGGCGCCCGGTCCGCCAGGGTGCTGCTCATGCCGGGCCTCCGATCATCGACAGGAACGCGTCCTCCAGGCGGCGGTGCGGACCGGCCCGCTCCACCGGGACGTCGAGGCGGACCAGCTCGGCGACCAGCTGGTGCGCCGTCAGTCCGTCCAGCCGCACCAGCAGCCCGTGCCCGGCGACCTCCGCCGAGCCCACGCCGGGCAGCCCGGCGGCCTTCTCGGCCGCCGCCGCCAGCTCGGCGGCGCCGTACGAGGCGGGGGTGCCGACCAGCAGCAGCTCGCCGCCGCCGATGATCTCCGCCACCGCGCCCGCGCTGACCAGCCGGCCGCGGTCCATCACCACCAGGTGGGTGCAGCTCTGCTCGACCTCGGCGAGCAGGTGGCTGGAGACGATCACGGTGCGTCCGGTGGCCGCGTAACGGATCATCACCTCGCGCATCTCGCGGATCTGCGGCGGGTCGAGCCCGTTGGTCGGCTCGTCCAGGATCAGCAGGTCCGGCAGGCCGAGCATGGCCTGGGCGATCGCCAGGCGCTGGCGCATGCCCTGCGAGTAGGTGCGCACCGCGCGCTCCAGCGCCTCGCCGAGGTCGGCGATCGCCAGCGCCTCGGCCAGGTGCGCGTCCTCGGCGGGGCGCCCGGTGGCCCGCCAGTACAGCTCCAGGTTGGCCCGTCCGCTCAGGTGCGGCAGGAACCCGGCGCCCTCCACGAAGGCACCGACCCGGGAGAGCACCGGGGCGCCGGCGCGCACGGCGTGGCCGAAGATCCTGATCTCGCCCTCGTCCGGGCGGATCAGGCCCATCAGCATCCGCAGCGTGGTGGTCTTGCCGGCGCCGTTGGGCCCGAGCAGGCCCAGCACCTGGCCCGGCTCGACGGTGAAGCCCAGCTCGCGCACGGCGTAGCGGTCGGCGGCACCCTTGTAGCGCTTGCTCAGCCCGGTGATCTGCAGCGGGACCTGGGCCAGCGCCGGGTCCGGCGGCGGCACCGCGCGGCGCCGGCGCACCGTCAGCAGCAGGCCGGCGGCCACCACCAGCGCGAGCAGCGGCAGCTGCCAGACCCGGGCCGGCAGCGGGGCGGCCTCGGTGTGCAGGGCGCTGTCGGTGGGGACGGTCAGCGGACTCACGGCCGCCACCTGGTAGGTGGCGGGGGCGTTCGGCGAGGCGTAGGCCAGGTCGGTGCTGGCGAGCACCAGGCGCATCCGGTGGCCGGCGGCGAAGGAGTGGTCGACGGCGGGCAGGTCGACGGTCACCGTCCGGCCGCCGGGCGCATCCGCGCCGGTGACCCGCAGCGGGGCGGCCAGCTGCTGCGGCAGGGTCTGGCTGCCGTCCGGGGCGACGTCGTAGAGCTTGGCGAAGAGCACCGCGTCCGGCTGGTCGGCCTGCACGGTGACCTTGACGGTGGGGCTGCCGGTCAGCTGGATCCCGTCGGCCAGCGGGGCGGAGTCGAAGGTGGCGGACTGCCCCGGGAAGTCGAGCGAGAGTCCGACGCCGAGTTGGGAGGCCTGGGCGAGCGCCCCGAGGCCCGGCACGGTGGAGATCGCCGGCGGCGCGCCGCCGGGCGGGTTGGCGATGGTCTGCTGACCGCCGGTCAGCTGCACGGCGGTGCTCGCGGTGCCGCCGAGGCCCGGGTAGCGGTCGGCATCGGCGCCGCGCAGCACGGCCTGGAAGCCGGTGGAGTCCACGCCCCCGGTCCGGGTCACCCGGAAGGTCGGCCCGGTGTCGCTGCCCTGGTGCTTCAGGTACTTGTCGAACCAGGCGATCACCCGGTCGTCCACCCGGTCGCTGGTCTCGGTGCCGCCGTCGTGGCCGCCGGCGAACCAGTCGACCGAGACCGGCGCGCCGTTGGCGGCGATCGCCTTGGCCATCGCGTCGCCCTGGTCCAGCGGGAAGAGCGAGTCCTGCTCGCCCTGGACCACCAGGGTGGGCACCTTGATCTGGGAGGCGAACGTCGACGGGCTCGACTTCTCCAGCAGGGCGACGGCCTGGGCGTCGGGCCGGCCCGCGCTGGCCACCCGGTTGTACATCGCGCACAGGTCGGCGGTGAAGCGCCCGCAGCCCACCGGGCCCGGGCTGCTGACCGCGGGCGCGGGCTTGCCGGTGGTGGACGCCGTCAGGTCGCCGGCCGAACCGTCGGTGAAGAAGATGCCGGCCCAGAGCTTCTTGAACACCCCGTCGGCCGCACTGCCGCCCTGGACGTTCTGCGGGAAGAGCGCGTCGGCCAGGTTCCACCAGGTGATCCGGGGAGCGATGGCCTTGATCCGGGGGTCGGCCGCCGCCGCCAGCAACGCGATCGCGCCGCCGTAGGAGGCACCGGTGATGCCGACGACCGGGTCGCCGGGCCTGTCCTTGAGCACCTCGGGCCGCTGGGTCAGCCAGTCCACCAGGTGCTTGACGTCCTGCACCTCGCCGTCCGGCGAGTCCAGGCCGATCTGCCCGGTGGAGTGTCCGAAGCCGCGCGAGGACCAGGTGAGCACCGCGTAGCCGGAGCGGGCCAGCTTGCGCGCCTCGCCCGCCTCGTCGGCCTTGCTGCCGCCGAAGCCGTGGGCGAGCAGCACCGCGGGGCGCGGGCTGCTGCCGGTGGTGAAGAAGGAGGTGTCGATGGAGACCTGCTGGGAGCTGCCCGGCGCCTCGGGCATCGAGAGGAAACGGTCCTCCTGGTGCACCGCGGCCGGGGCGCCCGCCACCGCGGTCGCCGTGCCCAGGCCGGCCAGCACCACCAGCGCCAGCCCCCCGGCCAGCAGCCGACGGCGGGTCGGCTTGCCACGTGCGCGCCAACGCCGCCAGGGGCCAGGGAGGTTCATGGATAGCGATCCTATCCGCGCCGTGTGAAGACCGGTTAAGAACCGGTCGAGCTGCGGCGGTTTGCCCGACTTGTCCGCGTATCGTGTGTGCCGTGCTGCAGCCCCTGCTCACCCTGCTCGCCACCGTCGCCGTCACCCTGGTGGCCGGCTGGCTGGTCGACCAGGCGCTGCAGCGGGTCAGCGCCCGGCACCCCGGGCACCCCCTCTGGTTCCTGCTGCGGCGCTGCCGGATCCCGCTGCAACTGGTGGTGGCCCCCGCCCTGCTGCTGGCCGCCCGCCCCGTCGCCCAGCTGGCCGACCAGGGGGTTCGCCACGCGCTGCTGCTCGTGCTGCTCGCCGCGCTGGGCTGGCTGACCACCCGGGTCATGGCGGCGGTGCTGGCCGCGGTGCAGATCCGCTACGAGTCGGCGGCCGGCGATCCGTCCCGGCTGCCGCGGGTGCGCACCCAGCTCAACATGCTGCGCCGGGCGGTCAGCGCGGTGATCGTGGCCGTCACCGCGGCCGTGATGCTGCTGACCTTCGCCGAGATGCGCACCATCGGCGCCAGCCTGCTCGCCTCGGCCGGCATCATCGGCGTGGTGGCGGGCATCGCGGCGCAGAACACCCTGGGCAACTTCTTCGCCGGCCTGCAGATCGCCTTCGGCGACACCGTCCGGATCGGCGACACCGTGGTGGTGGAGAGCCAGCAGGGCACGGTGGAGGAGATCACCCTCACCTACCTGGTGGTGCGGCTCTGGGACTACCGGCGGCTGATCCTGCCGGTCTCCTACTTCGTCAGCAAGCCATTCGAGAACTGGACCCGCAAGGACCCCGGCCTGCTCGCGGTGGTCCTGCTGCACCTGGACCACACCACCCCGGTCCCGGCGCTGCGCGAGCGACTGCGCGAGACGCTGGCCCGCTCGCCGCTGTGGGACGGCGCCGAGTGGGCGCTGCGGGTCGTCGACACCACCCCGAGCACCATCGTGGTGCGGGCCACCATGACTGCCCGCACCCCGGAGGACACCTTCCTGCTGCGCTGCGAGGTCCGCGAGGACCTGCTCGGCTTCCTGCGCGACGAACATCCGCGGGCACTGCCCCGGGTGCGCACCGACTGACCTCAGAGGTTCGTGAGCTTCTCGCCCTTGAGGTCCTGCAGGGTGTGGTCCACGCAGACTGCCAGGACGATCAGCAGCACGGCGTCCTGCTGGCTCAGCACGTCCACGGCGTAGGCGTCGCGGATGCTGAACCAGCGCCGGGAGATGTGCGCCAGTGTGGTGCCCTCGTGCCGGATGTCGAACTCCCGGTCCCAGACGTTGCCCACTATCTTCAACTGCCGCCCGTCCCGCAGCCGGACCTTGAAGCGGTCGCCGAACAGCTTGAGGAACCGCTTGCTGATCTTGGCCACCACCTCACCCTCGTGCTTGATCAGGATGGTGTGGTGCCAGGTCAGGGCCTTGCGCACGATGGTGGCCACCACCGCGCCCTGGGTGTCCACGAAGTGGAAGGTGCTGCGCAGCCGCAAGAGCTTCTTGTTGACCCGGTAGAGCTTCTCGCGGTGCTCGGTCTCGATCCAGGCCTCCTCGTGGAAGGCGAACATCCGGTCACGGATCAGGTAGCGCATGGGGTCCCCCCGCAGCTGAGTGGTGTGCCGCCCCAGAGCGTAGTGCGAGAAAGGTCAGAAGGCCTTGACCATCGTGCGGTGCGGTATCCCCGCGTCGTCGTAGACCGGCCCCTCGGCGGTGTAGCCCAGGCGCTGGTAGAAGCCGAGCGCCTGGACCTGGGCGTGCAGCTCGCACTCGGTGGCGCCCAGCTCGATCCCGGCCCGCTCGACCGCGCCGACCAGCGCCGCCCCCAGGCCGGTCCCGCGCGCCCGCGCACTGACCGCGAGGCGGCCGAGCAGCACCCGGCCCGCGACGCCGGTCAGCTCCATGGCCGGCTCGCCGCTGATCAGCCGCGCGGTGCCGACCGGCGCGCCGGTCGGGTCGAGCGCGAGCAGGTGGGTCGAGCCGGCGTCCAGCTCGTCGTACTCCAGCTCGGGCGCGATGCCCTGCTCGACCACGAAGACCTCGTGCCGCACGGCCTTGGCGAGCTCGAACTCCCGCTCACTGCCGACCACCCGGATGTCCACCGTCCCGTCCCCCACCGGCTCAGCTCTCATCGGCGATGATCTCCAGCGCCTTGCGCAGGTCCTCGGGGTACTCGCTCTCGAACTGCACCCACTCGCCGTCGGCCGGGTGCTCGAAGCCGAGCGCGACGGCGTGCAGCCACTGGCGGGTCAGCCCCAGGCGCTTGGCGAGCGAGGGGTCGGCGCCGTAGGTCAGGTCGCCCACGCACGGGTGGCGCAGCGCCGACATGTGCACCCGGATCTGGTGGGTGCGGCCGGTCTCCAGCTTGACCGTCAGCAGGGAGGCGGCCCGGTAGGCCTCGATCAGGTCGTAGTGGGTGATCGAGGGCTTGCCCTCGCGGGTCACCGCCCACTTCCAGTCCGAGCTGGGGTGGCGCCCGATCGGAGCGTCGACGGTGCCGCTGAGCGGATCGGGGTGGCCCTGGACCAGGGTGTGGTAGGTCTTCGAGGTGATCCGGTCGTGGAACTGGCGCTTGAGATCGGTGTAGGCGCGCTCCGACTTGGCGACCACCATCAGCCCCGAGGTGCCGACGTCCAGGCGGTGCACGACGCCCTGGCGCTCGGCGGCCCCCGAGGTGGAGATCCGGTAGCCGGCGGCGGCCAGGTGGCCGATCACGGTCGGGCCGGTCCAGCCCGGGCTCGGGTGCGCGGCGACCCCGACCGGCTTGTCGACCAGCACGATGTCCTGGTCGTCATGGACGATCCGCATGCCTTCGACGTGCTGGGCGACGACCTGCACCGGGGCGGCGGGCGCCGGGATCTCGACCTCCAGCCAGCTGCCGGCCATCACCCGGTCGGACTTGCCGGCCGTGGCACCGTCGATCCGGACCTTGCCCTCGGCGGCCAGCTCGGCGGCCTTGGTCCGCGAGAGGCCGAACATGCGGGCGAGGGCGGCGTCGAGACGCTCGCCCTCAAGGCCGTCGGGTACGGGAAGCGTGCGGATCTGCGCTGCGGTGCTCACCCGTACGAGTATGCCGCAACCGGCCGCCCGCTCCCGCTGCCCGCGGCGGCCCTCACCGCCGCGGGGTCACTCCCCCTTGGCGGTGTTGTGGTTCGAACCGTCCGGGTTGCTGCCGCGGAAGGAGAGCAGCACCACCAGGATCCCGCCGCAGACGATGGCGGAGTCGGCCAGGTTGAAGACCGCGAAGTGCTGCACCGAGATGAAGTCGACCACGTGGCCGCGCAGCACCCCCGGGGCGCGGAAGAGCCGGTCGGTCAGGTTGCCCAGCGCCCCGCCGAGCAGCAGGCCCAGCGCGATCGCCCAGGGCAGGCTGTACAGCCGGCGCGAGATCCGCCAGATCACCACGATCACGGCCGCGGCGATCAGCGTGAAGACCACCGTCATGGTCTGGCCCATCCCGAACGCGGCACCGGCGTTGCGGATCACCTGGAAGGTCACCACGTCACCGATCACCTGGATCGGATCGTGGCCCTCCAGCTTGGCCACCACCAGCAGCTTGCTGCTCAGGTCGATCAGGTAGGCCAGCAGCGCCACCGAGAAGAGCAGGACGAGCCGGCGGCGGCGCACCGCGGCGCGCGCCTCGGCCAGCGGGCTCGCACCGGCCGGGCCGTCCGGCGTGCCGGTCGACGCTTCGGCGGTGTCGGCCGGCTCGGTGGGCTCGTCCTGGGTCTGGGGGGAACCTGGGGTAGTGATGATCCGCTCCGCTACCGAGAAAAAGGGGCCGACGTTACGGGGTCGAGCGTACGCCACGCGGTGCGCGCGACGGCTCGACCCCGTCCCGGTCGACCCCGGCGACGGACCGTCAGCGCCGCTCCTGCTTCGCCTTGCAGGCCACGCAGAGGGTCGCCCGCGGGAAGGCCTGCAGCCGCGCCTTGCCCACCGCCTGGCCGCAGGACTCGCAGTCGCCGAAACCCACGCCCTCCAGCCGGGTCAGCGCGCGCTCGGTCTGGTCGAGCATGTCGCGGGCGTTGTTGGCCAGCGCGAGTTCGCTCTCCCGGTTGATGTTCTTGGTGCCGGCGTCCACCTGGTCGTCGCCCGCTCCGTCGTTGGAGTCGCGCATCAGGCCGGTGATCGCCGCCTCGGCGCTCTCGATCTCGTCGCGCAGCCGTGCCAGCTCCCCGTTCAGCTCGGCGTGCACCTCGGCGACCTCGGCCGCCGTCCACGGGTCCTCACCCGGGCGGACCGGCAGCTCGGCCGGGTCGACGGACTCGGCTCCGGCCGGCGCCGGGACCGTGGCCCGGGCTCCGCTGGCGACGGGGGTGTGGTTACGGCTGGTGGCCGCGCCGCGCCCGGTGGTGGTGCTGGTCTTCCGCCGTGTCGTGGTCACGGAACCCTCCCCTTGGTCGCCTGCCACGGCCTTCCGAGTCCGCCTGGTGGCGGTGCCCGCGCCCGTTGCCTTCTCAGCCATGGCTCGACCCCATCTACGAATGACTCCGGCCGACGGTTCCCGTCGGCCTCTGGTGCCGGAACGATAATCCTGATCGAATCCGGTCACAACGGGACATACCGATGCCGCGAATCGATCCCACTCGGGCAGCCGCCGGGCCCGAAGCCCGATGGACGCCGTGCCTGGGCATTGACAAAGTTGTGCCCAGATCGTCACCGGCTAACCGTTTCCCCGCGCGCTGGCGAAACTGCCTTGCCCTCGCCCTATAGACTGGGCCGGCAAGGCGCAGATGGGACGAGTACCGACGTACGCAGCCATGAGCGACCCGGGGACGGTGTGAGCCCGGGGGTGTGCGCGACGGGAAGATCACCCCGGAGCCGCCGGAAGAACGGCCCCACCCGTGGGGCCCACTAGACCCGGCCGCAAGCCCAAGGAGTGGGCCGTCGAGAGTGTCCGACGGCCAAGGAGGGTGGTACCGCGGGGCGCTTTTGGCCTCGTCCCTCCGTCGGAATGCCCGTCCACGCATCCGCCGGAGGCGCAGTGAGTACGTACAACCCCGTCCCCGCCCAGGTCGACCTGCCCGTCCTCGAGCACGGCATCCTGAGCTTCTGGCGCGACCAGAAGATCTTCCAGCGCAGCCTGGAGCAGTCCGAGGGCCGTCCCGAGTGGGTCTTCTACGAGGGCCCGCCGACCGCCAACGGCATGCCGGGCGCGCACCACATCGAGGCCCGCGTCTTCAAGGACGTCTTCCCGCGCTACCGGACCATGAAGGGCTACCACGTGGCCCGCAAGGCCGGCTGGGACTGCCACGGCCTGCCGGTGGAGCTGGCCGTCGAGAAGGAGCTGGGCTTCTCCGGCAAGCCGGACATCGAGCGGTACGGCATCGCCGAGTTCAACGCCAAGTGCCGCGAGTCGGTCACCCGGCACACCGACGAGTTCACCAAGCTCACCGAGCGGATGGGCTACTGGGTCGACCTCGACGAGGCCTACCGGACGATGGACCCCTCCTACGTCCAGTCGGTCTGGTGGTCGCTCAAGCAGATCTTCGACAAGGGCCGGCTGGTCCAGGACCACCGCGTCGCCCCCTGGTGCCCGCGCTGCGGCACCGGCCTGTCGGACCACGAGCTGGCCCAGGGCTACGAGACCGTGGTCGACCCCTCGGTCTTCGTCCGCTTCCCGCTGACCAGCGGCCCGCTGGCCGGCCGGGCCGCGCTGCTGGTGTGGACCACCACCCCGTGGACGCTGGTCTCCAACACCGCCGCCGCGGTGCACCCGGAGGTCACCTACGTGGTGGCCACCGACGGCACCGAGCAGCTGGTGGTGGCCGAGCCGCTGGTCGCCAAGGCGCTCGGCGAGGGCTGGGAGGTCACCGGGGAGTCGTTCACCGGCGCCGAGATGGAGCGCTGGGCCTACCGGCGCCCGTTCGACCTGGTCGAGATCCCGGACGCGCACTACGTCCTGAACGCCGACTACGTGACCACCGAGGACGGCACCGGCATCGTCCACCAGTCCCCCGCGTTCGGCGCGGACGACCTGGCGACCTGCCGCAAGTACGGCCTGCCGGTGGTCAACCCGGTGGAGACCGACGGCACCTTCGCCCCGGAGGTCCCGCTGGTCAGCGGCGTCTTCTTCAAGAAGGCGGACGAGGCGCTGGTCGCCGACCTCAAGGAGCGCGGCCTGCTCTTCCGCCACCTGCCCTACGAGCACAGCTACCCGCACTGCTGGCGCTGCCACACCGCGCTGCTCTACTACGCGCAGCCGTCCTGGTACATCCGGACCACCGCCGTCAAGGACGCGATGATCCGCGAGAACGAGGCCACCAACTGGTTCCCGGAGACGGTCAAGCACGGCCGCTTCGGCGACTGGCTGAACAACAACATCGACTGGGCGCTGTCGCGCAACCGCTACTGGGGCACCCCGCTGCCGATCTGGCGCTGCGAGGAGGGCCACCTGACCTGCGTCGGGTCGCTGGCGGAGCTCACCGAGCTGACCGGCACCGACCAGAGCGGGCTCGACCCGCACCGCCCGTTCATCGACGCGGTCACCTTCGCCTGCCGCGACTGCGGCGGAGCAGCCACCCGGGTGCCCGAGGTGATCGACGCCTGGTACGACTCGGGCTCGATGCCGTTCGCGCAGTACGGCTACCCCTACCAGAACAAGGAACTGTTCGAGAGCCGCTACCCGGCGCAGTTCATCTCCGAGGCGATCGACCAGACCCGCGGCTGGTTCTACACGCTGATGGCCGTCGGCACCCTGGTCTTCGACAAGTCGGCCTACGAGAACGTGGTGTGCCTGGGCCACATCCTGGCCGAGGACGGCCGCAAGATGTCCAAGCACCTGGGCAACATCCTGCAGCCGATCCCGCTGATGGACCAGCACGGCGCCGACGCGGTGCGCTGGTTCATGGCGGCCGGCGGTTCGCCCTGGTCGGCCCGCCGGGTCGGCCACGGCACCATCCAGGAGGTGGTGCGCAAGACGCTGCTCACCTACTGGAACACCGTCGCCTTCCAGGCCCTGTACGCGCGCACCGCGAACTGGGCGCCCAGCGCGAGCGACCCCGCCCCGGCGGACCGCCCGCAGCTGGACCGCTGGGTGCTCTCCGAGCTGAACACCCTGGTCCGCGAGACCGACGCGGCGCTGGAGGCCTACGACACCCAGCGGGCCGGCAAGCTGCTCTCCGGCTTCGTCGACGACCTGTCCAACTGGTACGTGCGCCGTGGCCGCCGCCGCTTCTGGCAGGGCGACGCCGCCGCGCTCGCCACCCTGCACGAGGCACTGGAGACGGTGACCCGGCTGATGGCGCCGCTCACCCCGTTCATCACCGAGCGGGTCTGGCAGGACCTGGTGGTCCCGGTCGCCCCCGAGGCCCCGGCCTCGGTGCACCTGAGCAGCTGGCCGGTGGCCGACGAGTCGCTGATCGACCCCGACCTGTCCCGGCACATGGCGCTGGTGCGCCGACTGGTCGAGCTGGGCCGCGCCACCCGCGCGGAGTCCGGTGTGAAGACCCGTCAGCCGCTGTCCCGCGCACTGATCGCGGCCCAGGGCTGGGAGGAGCTGCCCGCCGATCTGCGCGCGCAGATCGCCGAGGAGCTCAACGTCGCCACCCTGGAGTCGCTCGCGGCCGTCGGCGGTTCGCTGGTCGACACCACCGCGAAGGCGAACTTCCGCGCGCTGGGCAAGCGCTTCGGCAAGGGCGTCCAGGAGGTGGCCAAGGCGGTCGCCGCCGCCGACGCCGCCAGGCTCGCCGCCGAGCTGCGCGCTTCCGGCACCACCTCGGTGCTGCTGGACGGCGAGCCGATCAGCCTCTCGCCCGATGAGGTGATCATCACCGAGACCCCGCGCGAGGGCTGGGCCGTCGCCAACGAGTCCGGCGCCACCGTCGCCCTCGACCTGGCGATCAGCCCCGAGCTCAAGCGCCTGGGCATCGCCCGCGACGCCATCCGCCAGATCCAGGAGGCCCGCAAGAACTCCGGTCTGGACGTCGCCGACCGGATCGTGCTGCGCTGGCAGTCGGCCGACGCCGAGACGGTGGCGGCCGTCACCGAGCACGGCGCCCTGGTCGCCGAGGAGGTGCTGGCCACCGACTTCGCCGCCGGCGAGGCCGACTGGCAGTCGCCGGACTTCACCGACGAGGGCCTCGGCCTGACCTTCCAGCTGCGCAAGGCGTAGCGGGAGCGGATCGGGGGCTCACCCGCCCGGCGGGTGGGCCCCCGTACGCACGCGCGAAGGCGCCCGACCACTTCGGTGGTCGGGCGCCTTCGCACACCGGTCAGGAGGAAACGGCCGAGGCGCGTGCACCGGGCTCAGCGCAGGAGCCCGGGGCACGCGCCTCGGTACGAACCGACCTAGTTGTCGCCGTCCTCGTCGATCAGGAAGCCACGCATCGGAGCGGGGGCCTGCTGCATCGGCTGCATGGGCTGCGGCGGCTGCGGACGGACCGCGGCCATCGGCTGGGTCATGCCGGCCGGAGCCATCTGCGGGGCACCGTTGGCCGAGGGCTGACCACCGAACGACGGGGCACCGGAGCCGCCGCCGAAGGACTGGTTGCCACCGAACGACGGGTTGCCGCCGAAGGAGGGCTGGCCGCCACCGAAGGAGGGGGCGCCCGCGGAGGCCATCGACGACGCGGCCGGCGGCAGCGAAGCGGTGGCCGGGATCCGCGGCGGGGCGAGCGAGTCGTCGGCCTGCGACTCCAGCTGGCGCAGCTGGGTCTCCAGGTAGGACTTCAGGCGGGTGCGGTACTCGCGCTCGAAGGCACGCAGGTCCTCGACCTTGCGCTCCAGCGTGGCGCGCGCCGACTCCAGCGAGCCCATCGCGACGCGGTGCTTCTCCTGCGCGTCCCGCTCCAGCGCGTCGGCCTTGGCACGGGCGTCGCGCTCCAGACCCTCGGCGCGGCTGCGAGCCTCACCGACGATCTTGTTGGCCTCGGACCGGGCCTCGGAGATCGCCTGGTCGGCGGTCTGCTGGGCGAGCGCGAGCACGCGGGCCGCGCTGTCGCCGCCGGGGCCCTGCTGCTGCATCGGCGCGCCGAGCGGACCGCCGAGCTGCTGGCCGAGCGGGCCGCCCATCGGGGCGAGCTGCTGCTGGCCGCCCATGGTGCCCATCGGCTGCTGGCCCATCTGCTGCTGCATCTGGCCGCCCATCGGCTGCAGCATCTGACCGCCCATCGGCTGCACCAGCTGCTGCTGGCCGCCCATGGTGCCCATCGGCTGCTGGCCCATCTGCTGCTGGGGCTGCATCTGCTGCGGCTGCATCTGCTGCTGGCCGGGGACCTGCTGCTGCATCGGGGCGCCCTGGCCGGGCGGCAGCTGCGGGGCGCCGGACGGCAGACCCAGCGGCTGCTGGCCCATCTGCTGCTGCGGCGGCTGCTGCTGGCCGGGACCCTGCTGGCCGGGGACCGGCGGGCCGGATATGGCGGCGGGCACCGGACCGCCCTGACGCGGAGCGTCCTGCGGCTGCTCCTTGCGCATGTTCGCCTGGTTCTGCGCGGCGGCCCGGGTCGCCGCGGCCAACTTGGCCCGCAGGTCCTCGTTCTCGCGCAGCAGGCGGGTCAGCTCGGCCTCGACCTCGTCGAGGAAGGCATCGACCTCGTCCTCGTCGTAGCCTTCGCGCAGCCGGACGGTCGTGAACTGCTTGTTCCGAACGTCCTCGGGGGTCAACGGCATCTCTTCACCTCAACGTGATCGTCGGCACACTGGCATCCTGCCGCATCGCTCACCACGGCAGACGCTGCACGAGCGAGATCAGGACATACACAATGATCATCAGTACGAAGAAGGACAGGTCGAGCGCCACGCCCCCGAGACGCAACGGCGGAATGAACCGCCGAAGAAGCTTGAGTGGCGGATCCGTGACAGTGTACGTGGCCTCCAGGACCACCACCATGGCCTTGCCCGGACGCCACGAGCGGGCGAACTGGAAGACCCAGTCCATGACCAGGCGGAAGAGCAGAATCACCAGGAAGACGGTCAGTGCGTAGTAGAGCACCGCCCCCACGATCCCCATCGGGTATCCCTCTCCCAGTTCTTCCGACTCTGCCTGTTCACGAAACTGCTAGGTCACTCACTGTCCATCAGGTCCACACATGACGTCGTGGCCGGGTCAGCTCTGGTTGAAGAACCCACCCTCGGCGATTCGTGCCTTGTCCTCCGCCGTGACATCGACGTTAGCAGGAGACAGCAGGAACACCTTCTGCGTCACGCGCTCGATACTGCCGTGCAGACCGAAGACGAGTCCAGCGGCGAAGTCTACGAGGCGCTTCGCGTCGGTGTCGTCCATCTCGGTCAGATTCATGATCACCGGGGTGCCGCCACGGAACTGTTCCCCGATGGTACGGGCCTCGTTGTAGGTCCTCGGGTGCAGCGTGGTGATGCGGTACGGCTCCCGCTCGTTCACGACCTTGGGCATGATCACCGGCGCACTCTTCTCCAGATTCTGACGACGTTCGGGTGTGATGGACGACACGGGTGCCATCCGCGGCGGCTCCTGCCGGATCGGCACCGCGGCCGGCACCGGCTGGGGCGCGATCGAGGCGACTTGCGCCGGTGGGGCGGAGGCGGGCCGCGGGATGTCCTCGGTCCGCCCGGTCCGGATGGGCTCGGGGTCCGTGTCGTAGTCGTCGTCCGGGTCGTAACCCTGACCGTCGTACGTCTCGTCCTCCACGAGGCCGAGGTAGACCGCCATCTTGCGCATTGCGCCGGCCATGCTCCTGTCCTCCGCTCTGTGGTGGATCGGCTTCGTCACCGGCCAGGCCCGCGAAATCCGTCACCGTGAAGTACGGTGGGTTTCCCGGGCCCGCGGTCCGCTCACGATCTGTCAGGCCACGGCTACGGAGAGCCGATGATCTGTCAGGGTGTGTGCGTGGCCGCGGACATACGATCCACGATTGATTGGCATCCTCAGGACGAATCGGTGCTTTGTCCTGATTTGTCCTGCAGTCTGATCTACTACCCGGTGACGTTACCCGAGCCGTGACCGCGCACCGAGCACCGCCGTACCGACGCGTACATGTGTCGCTCCGGCCGCGATCGCCTGCTCAAGGTCACCGCTCATCCCTGCCGAGACCATCGTGGCAGCAGGATGGGCCGCGCGTACGGCGGTTGAGATTTCCGCCAACTTCGCGAACGCCGCGGCCGGGTCGCCGGCCAGAGTTCCCGTCAGCGGAGCGACCGTCATCACACCGTCAAGGCGCAGCCCGGGCGTGTCGGCGATGCGGTCCGCCAGGGCCAGCACGTCCTCGGCGGCGACCCCGGCCCGGCCCTCACCCGACTCGCCGGCGCCGGCCTTCTCCTTCTCCAGCGCCACCTGCACCAGGCAGCCCAGCGGGGGCCGTTCGGCCTTCGACACCGCGTCAGCCAGTGCCGTGACCAGCCGCTCCCGGTCGACCGAGTGAACATGGTGTGCGTAGCGCACCACCGAGCGCACCTTGTTCGTCTGCAACTGTCCGACGAAGTGCCAGGTCAGCGCGAGATCGGCACACTCGGCCGCCTTGGGGGCGGCGTCCTGGTCGCGGTTCTCGGCCACCTCGCGGACACCGAGCGAAGCCAGCAGCCGGGTGTCCGAAGCCGGGTAGGTCTTGGTGACCACGATCAGGGAGACCTCGGAGCGCGCTCGTCCGGCTGCCGCACAGGCGGCCTCGATCCGGCGCTCCACGGCCGCAAGACCGCTCCTGAGCTGCTCGAGGCGGTCGGGCGCCGGGAACTCGGCGGACTGCTGGTTCGTCATATTCACTGCCTATCACACGCGACGATGCCCACCCCAGCCGTCCGGCCGGGGTGGGCATCGAGCCCTGCACGAATTACTTCAGGAAGTCCGGAACGTCCAGCTCCTCGGCCGGGCTCTCCACATAGGGCGAGCGGACCGGCTGGACCTGCGGCGGCACCGGCGGGGCCACCGTGGTCTCGGTCTTCGAGGCGGCGGTCGAGCCGTTGGCGCCCTCGTCCGACGAACGGCCCGTCACCGAACCCAGCCCCCCGCTGCCGTACGGCCGGCCGGCCGCGCTCATCGGACGCTCGGTCGGGGCGGGCGGAGTCGCCTTCACCACCGGGTCGCGCACGATGGCCGGCGGCTGGCCGCCGTCGAACCCGGCCGCGATCACGGTGACCCGCACCTCGTCGCCGAGCGCGTCGTCGATCACGGCACCGAAGATGATGTTCGCCTCGGGGTGCGCCGCCTCGCTGACCAGCTGGGCCGACTCGTTGATCTCGAAGAGACCGAGGTCGGAGCCGCCGGAGATGGAGAGCAGCACACCGCGGGCACCGTCGATCGAGGCCTCGAGCAGCGGGGAGGAGATGGCCATCACGGCCGCCGCCTTGGCCCGGTCCTCGCCGCGCGCCGAGCCGATCCCCATCAGCGCCGAACCGGCGTCCGACATGACCGACTTGACGTCGGCGAAGTCGAGGTTGATCAGGCCCGGGGTGGTGATCAGGTCGGTGATGCCCTGCACGCCGGAGAGCAGCACCTGGTCGGCCGAGCGGAACGCGTCCAGCACGCTGACCTGGCGGTCGGAGATCGACAGCAGCCGGTCGTTGGGGATCACGATGAGGGTGTCGACCTCCTCGCGCAGCCCGGCGATGCCGTCCTCGGCCTGGTTGGCGCGACGCCGGCCCTCGAAGGTGAACGGCCGGGTGACCACGCCGATGGTCAGCGCGCCCAGCGAGCGGGCGATGTTGGCCACCACGGGCGCGCCGCCGGTGCCGGTGCCGCCGCCCTCGCCGGCCGTGACGAAGACCATGTCGGCCCCCTTGAGGACCTCCTCGATCTCCTCGCGGTGGTCCTCGGCGGCCTTGCGGCCGACCTCGGGGTTGGCGCCGGCGCCCAGACCCCGGGTGAGCTCGCGGCCCACGTCGAGCTTGACGTCGGCGTCGCTCATCAGGAGGGCCTGTGCATCGGTGTTGATCGCGATGAACTCGACGCCCTTGAGACCGACCTCGATCATCCGGTTGATGGCGTTGACACCGCCGCCGCCGATACCGACGACCTTGATGACTGCGAGGTAGTTCTGCGGTGCTGCCACGTCGAAGGCCTCTCGCCTCGGATGTCCGGGTCGGCTCCTGGGTCGTGACAGTTGCACGAACCACGATGCCGACGGATGTCGATGGGTGGGGGAGCCCGATTCCTGACTGATTGTCCGAAAATGCGGACCGCCGACCCGAACCCTAAACTTGACGTTGAGGGTTCATGCTGTGCCTGCGTCAGATCCTGAAGACGCATCAGATCCCCGACCGCAGATCAGCGCTCCGTCAGATCGCCACTGCGTCAGATCACCGTAGTGAACAGCCTGGTGACACAGGACACTAAGTGCCGGGCGGGCCCGTGTTCAACGAACACGCCGAGCTTCCCTTTTTTCTTTTGAGCCTATGTGATCATCACCCGGCAGTCAGCACCGGGGTCGATCACCCAGGGTCGGGGAATCACCGATGGATCGTCAATAGTGACGAATCGACCGGTCAAGATCCCGACAACCCCGAGGAGTACAGAACCTACCGGATTTCCGTTCAGCCCGAGATCGCCGGGGCGTCCGGGGCGCTGACGTCGTAGGTCGCGGCCTTCTGCTTCAGCAGGGCGAGCAGCACCGTCGCCTTGCGCTGCCCCCGGTCAGGGCTCCCCCACCGCACGGTGGCACCCCCGGGCAGTCGCAACTCGATGTCGTCATACGAACGAACCAGTAGTGCCGGGCTCTGCTTGGCCACGTCGGGCGGCAGCGCGGTGGCCACCCTGACCGCGCCCTGGACCAGCCGGCTGGCCGGAAAGACCGCGGCGGCGTCCTGGGCCGGCTGGCTGAGCTGGAGTTCGACCACCGGAACACCGGGCGGCGGCGTTGGTTCGGTGGCGAAACTCACCCCAGATGCATCCATCTGAGTGAACTTTCCATCAGAAGTCTTGACAGCCGCAACAGGTTGACGCTCGATCACCTTCACCCGCAGGGTGTGCGGCCAGCCCCGCCAGACCTCCGCCCTGGCGACCCGCGGGATCGCCTGGACCCGGCGCTGCACCGCGTCCAGGTCGACGCGGGCCAGCGGGCCGTGCTGGACCGGCCCTATGGCGGCCCGGACCTCGTCGACCGTCAGCTGGTCGTTGCGCAGCCCCTGGATCGCCACCGACTGGACGTCCAGCACCGAGGAGAAGAAGACCAGCCAGGCCAGCAGGCCCAGGACCGCAGCCCCGAGCCCACCGAGCACCAGGACCCCGCGCCGCGACAGCCGCAGCGCGGGGGGCTCGTCCTCCTCGTCCTCCGCGGCCAACTCCTCGTCGCTCGGCGCGGCGGTGAGCCGGTCAGCCACGACGCCGGCCACCCCGGGCCGCGTCGATCGCCTCGTACACCATCCCGACCAGCAGGTCGTCGGCGTCCCGGCGGCCGAACTCGGCGGCTGCCCGGCTCATGTCCCACAGCCGCTGCGGGTCGGTGAGCACCGGCAGGACATTGCTCAGCACCCAGTCCGGGGTCAGCTCGGCGTCGTCCACCAGCAGGCCGCCGCCAGCCTTGACCATCGGCTGGGCGTTCAACCGCTGCTCGCCGTTGCCGATCGGCAGCGGCACGAAGCAGGCCGGCAGGCCGACGGCGGCGAGCTCGGCCACCGTCATCGCGCCGGCCCGGCAGAGCATCAGGTCGGCGGCGGCATAGGCGAGGTCCATCCGGTCCAGGTACGGCACCGCGCGGTAGGGCGGCATGCCGGGGATGTCGTCGATCCGCGGCAGCTCGTTCTTCGGGCCCACCGCGTGCAGCACCTGGACGCCGTACTGCTGCAGGCGCGGCGCGATCGCCTGGATGGTCTCGTTCAGCCGGCGCGCGCCCTGCGAGCCGCCGGAGACCAGCAGGGTGGGCAGCCGCTGGTCGAGGCCGAAGTAGTGCCGGGCCTCGGGGCGCACCGCGTTGCGGTCCAGGGTCGCGATGGTGCGGCGCAGCGGGATGCCGATGTAGCGCGAGTCGCGCAGCTTGCTGTCCGGGGTGGAGACCGCGACGAAGTCGCTGTACCGGGCACCGATCTTGTTGGCCAGGCCCGGTCGGGCGTTGGCCTCGTGCACCACGATCGGCACCCCGGCCCGCTTGGCCGCCAGGTAGGCGGGCATCGCGACGTAGCCGCCGAAGCCGACCACGGCGTCCGCCTTGACCCGCTCGATGATCTCCTGGGCGGCCCGGACGGTGCCCCGCAGCCGGCCCGGCACGGTGATCAGCTCGGGGGTGGGCTTGCGCGGCAGCGGGACGGCCGGGATCAGCTCCAGCTGGTAGCCGCGCTCGGGCACCAGGCGGGTCTCCAGGCCGCGCTCGGTACCGAGCGCGGTGATGCCGATGCTCGGGTCGTGCCTGCGCAGCGCGTCCGCGAGCGCCATGGCCGGCTCGATGTGTCCTGCGGTACCCCCGCCGGCGAGTACGACATGCACCGAAAATCACCGCTCCCTGCGCGGCGGCCGGGCGGCCGGGCGCGCTGTGGTTCGTCGTGGCAGCACCCGGCGCAGACCTGTCCTGAACCGGGACTTCGAGCTCCGGGCGGCCAGTGCCGCCTTCGCCCCCGGGACGCTGCGTGCGAAGCAGAGCAGCATCCCCAGGGCGCACATGGCCGACAGCATGGCGGACCCGCCGTAGGAGAACAGCGGGAGGGGCACGCCCGCGATGGGCAGCAGTCCCAGCGCCGACCCCAGGTTGATCATGGCCTGGGCCATGATCCACGTGGTGGCGGCTCCCGCGGCGTACCTGACGAAGGGGTCCTTCGTGCCGATGGCCACTCGGATACCCGCATACCCTAGTGCCGCGAAGAGACCGATCACCGACAGCGTCCCCACGAGACCGAGTTCCTCACCGGTCGCGGCGAAGATGAAGTCGGTGTGCGCCTCCGGGAGCTGGCCCCACTTCTCGTAGCCGGCCCCGAGGCCGGTGCCGAAGGTACCGCCCAGTCCGAAGGCGTACAGGCCGTGCAGCGCCTGGAAACAGTCGTGGTCGACCGACGGCTTGGTGGTGCCGATGCAGGCCAGCCGGTCCAGCCGGTGCGGCACGGTGATGATCAGCGCGGTGCAGGCCACCACGGCGACCCCGAGGGTCGCGACGAAGAGCCGCAGCGGAGCGCCGACCATCCACAGCAGCGCGAAGACCATCGCCACCAGGATCATCGAGGTGCCCATGTCGCCGCCGAGCATGATCAGCATCAGCAGCACCAGGGCGCCCGGCACCAGCGGGACCAGCAGGTGCTTCCACTGGGTGAGGGTGCCGGCCTTCTGCTTGCGGGCCAGCAGGTCGGCCCCCCAGAGCAGCAGCGCGAGCTTGGCGAACTCCGAGGGCTGGACCTGGAAGAAGCCGAAATTGAGCCAGTTCCGGTTGCCGTTGACCTTCATCCCGATGCCGGGGATGGCCACCAGCACCATGGCGCCGATCGAGCCGAGCAGCACCGGGTAGGCCAGCACCCGGTGCACGGCGACCGGCACCTTGGCGGCGGCCACCAGCAGCACCGATCCGAGCACCACCGCGACCAGCTGCTTGCGGAAGTAGAAGAGCCCGGGCAGGCCCTGGTGGATGGCCGTGATGTTGGAGGACGAGAAGACCATCACCAGGCCGAGCACCAGCAGCAGCGAGGCCGCGCCGAGGATCAGGTAGTAGGGCGTCAGCGGACGGCCCAGGGTCCAGCGCAGCCGGTCGCGCAGCGCACGCAGGCGTCCGGTCAGACCCTCGGTCTTGAAGATCGTGCTGGTCGCCGAGATCAGCGACGGGCCGGGGCCGCCGCCGGGCGGGGAGGCGGCGGCACGCTCCGGCGCCGCGGCCCCGCCGCGCTCCGGCCGGGTGGCCGCCTTGCCCTGACCCGCCACGGCGCCTGCCCCTCTCCCGGTTCCCGTCGTCAGTCCGTCAGCCCCCGCACCGCCTCGGCGAACAGGTCGCCCCGCTCGCCGTAGTGGGTGAACATGTCCATCGAGGCGCAGGCCGGGGCGAGGAGCACGGTATCGCCCGATCGGGCGAGGCCCTGGGCGGTGCGGACCACCTCCGCCATCGCCACCGCGCCAGTCTGGCCTTCGGCCGCCTCGATCACTGGTACATCCGGGGCGTGTCGCGCCAGCGCCGCGCGGATCAGCGCGCGGTCCTCGCCGATCAGCACCGCGGCGCGCAGCCGGGTGGCCGCGCCCTTGACCAGCTCGTCGAAGGTCGCGCCCTTGGCCAGGCCGCCGGCGATCCACACGATCGGCTCATAGGCCGCCAGCGAGGCGGCGGCGGCATGGGTGTTGGTGGCCTTGGAGTCGTCGATCCAGCGCACCCCGCCGACCTCGGCGACGAAGGCGATCCGGTGCGCGTCCGGCCGGAAGGCCCGCAGCCCCTCGCGCACCGCCTTGGCCTCCACGCCGTAGGCGCGGGCCAGCGCGGCGGCGGCCAGGGCGTTGGCGATGTTGTGCGGGGCCGGCGGCTCGACGTCGTCGACCGAGCCGATCTCGGCCGCGTTCTTGGCCCGGTCCGGGACGAAGGCCCGGTCCACCAGCAGGCCGTCCACCACGCCGAACTGGGAGAGCCCGGGGGCGCCGAGGCCGAAGCCGATGGCCCGGCAGCCCTCCTCGACGTCGGCCTCGCGGACCAGTTCCTCGGTGGCGGGGTCGGCCAGGTTGTACACGCAGGCGACCTGGTTGCCCTGGTAGATCCGGCCCTTGTCGGCGCCGTAGGCCGCCATCGAGCCGTGCCAGTCCAGGTGGTCGGGGGCCAGGTTGAGCACGGCCGCCGAGTGCGGGCGCAGCGAGGGCGCCCAGTGCAGCTGGTAGCTGGACAGCTCGACGGCGAGCACGTCGTACGGCTGCTGCTCGCTCCCGGCGGCGGCGTCGAAGCCCGCGAGGACGGCGTCCAGCACCGAGACCCCGACGTTGCCGACGGCGGCGGTGCGCCGGCCGGCCGCGGTCAGGATCGAGGCCAGCATCTGGACCGTGGTGGTCTTGCCGTTGGTGCCGGTGACGGCCAGCCAGGGGGCCGGCTCGCCGGTGGCGGGCAGCGGCCTGCGCAGCCGCCAGGCCAGCTCGACATCGCCCCAGACCGGCACGCCGGCCGCCTCGGCGGCCGCGAACAGCGGGCTGCTCGGCGGCCAGCCGGGCGAGGTGACGATCAGTTCGGTGCCCTCGGGCAGCGTGTCGCCGTCGCCGAACCGCACCCCGATCCCGTCCAGTTCGGCGGCGCGGGCGCGCAGCGCGGGGCTGTCGCCGCCGTCCACCACGGTGACCTCGGCGCCCAGGTCGCGCAGCACCCGGGCCGCGCTGATGCCGGAGACGCCCAGGCCCGCCACCACGACCGGCAGCCCCGGCCAGTTCGGGGTCGTGCTCAACTGCTCACCCATCCCGCGTAGAAGATGCCGAGGCCCACCGCCACACAGAGGCCCTGGATGATCCAGAACCGGACCACGATCAGCACTTCGCTCCAGCCCTTGAGCTCGAAGTGGTGCTGTAGTGGTGCCATTTTGAAGACGCGCTTGCCGGTCAGCCGGAACGAGCCGACCTGGATGATCACCGACAGGGTGATGATCACGAAGAGGCCGCCGAGCAGCGGCAGCAGCAGCTCGGTGCGCGAGCAGATCGCCAGACCGGCCAGTGCGCCACCGAGGGCCAGCGAGCCGGTGTCGCCCATGAAGATCTTGGCCGGTGAGGTGTTCCACCACAGGAAGCCGAAGCAGGAGCCCATCAGCGCCGAGGCCACCACCGCCAGGTCCAGCGGGTCGCGGACCTCGAAGCAGTTGGCGGTCGCGGTCACGAACCGGTCGCAGGACTGGCCGTACTGCCAGACGCCGATGAAGACGTAGGCACCGAAGACCATCACGGAGGCGCCGGTGGCCAGGCCGTCCAGACCGTCCGTCAGGTTCACGCCGTTCGACATGCCGGCGATCATGAAGTACGCCCACATGACGAACAGCACGGGGCCGATCGACCAGCTGAAGTCCTGGATGAAGGAGAGGCTGGTGGAGGCCGGGGTCAGCCCGCGCGGGTCGTGGAACTGCAGCGACAGGATCGCGAAGGCCAGACCCACGAAGGACTGCCCGAGCAGCTTCGCCTTGGCCCGCAGGCCCAGCGAGCGCTGCTTGACCACCTTGATGTAGTCGTCCAGGAACCCGACCAGGCCCAGACCCGACATCAGGAACAGCACCAGCAGGCCCGAGGCCCGCGGCTGGTCACCGGTGATCACCTTGGTCAGCGCGTAGGCGATCAGGGTGGCCAGGATGAACGCGATGCCGCCCATGGTCGGCGTACCGCGCTTGCTGTGGTGGGCCTTGGGGCCGTCGTCGCGGATCATCTGGCCGTAACCGTGCCGGGCCAGCAGCCGGATCAGTGCCGGGGTGCCGAACAGCGACAGCACCAGGCCGATCAGTCCGGAGTAGAGAATCTGCTTCACTGAGCGGCACCGTCCGCCAACAGCGCCTGGGCGACCCGCTCCAGGCCGACCGACCGGCTGGCCTTCACCAGCACCACGTCCCCTGGCCGCAGCTGACCGCGCAGCAGCTCGACCGCCGCGTCCGCGTCGGACACCAGCACCGACTCCTCACCCCACGAACCTTCGTTCCTCGCGCCCAGTTCCATGCAGGCCGCCTCCCGTCCGCCCACCGCCACCAGCTTGGTGACGTCGAGTCGGACCGCGAGCCGCCCGATGGCGTCGTGCTCGTCGAGGCTCTCCTCGCCGAGCTCCCGCATCTCTCCGAGCACCGCCCAGGTGCGGCGGCGCTCCGGGCCGCGGCCCCCCATCGTGGCGAGCGTGCGCAGCGCGGCCCGCATCGACTCCGGGTTCGCGTTGTACGCGTCGTTCACGACGGTGACCCCATCGGCCCGGTCGACGACCTCCATGCGCCAGCGGGACAGCGCACCCGCCTCGCCCAGGGCGGCGGCGGTGTCGTCGACGGACAGTCCGAGCTCCATCGCCACCGCGGCGGCGGCGAGGGCGTTCGAGACGTGGTGCTCACCGTACAGGCGCAGTTGTACGGGTGCGGAACCGGCCAGGGTGCTCAGCGTGAACGATGGCCGACCGGTGGCGTCCAGGCGAACGTTCTGTGCCCGGACGTCGGCGCCCGGGGTCTCGCCGAAGGTGACCACCCTGGCCCGGGTGCGCGAGGCCATCGCGCGCACCAGCGGGTCGTCCGCGTTCAGCACCGCGACGCCGTCCTCGGCCAGCGCCTCGACCAGCTCGCCCTTGGCCTCGGCGATGCCCTCCTTGGAGCCGAACTCCCCCAGGTGGGCGCTGCCGACGTTGAGGACCAGGCCGATCGAGGGGCGGGCCAGCGAGCACAGGTAGGCGATGTCGCCCTTGTGCCGGGCCCCCATCTCCAGCACCAGGTGCCGGGTGTCGGTCTCGACCCGGGTCGCGGTCATCGGGAAGCCGAGCTCGTTGTTGAGCGAGCCCTCGGTGAAGACGGTCGGGCCGATCCTGGTCAGCAGTTGGGCGATCAGGTCCTTGGTGCTGGTCTTGCCGGCCGAGCCGGTCAGTGCCACCACCGTGGCGCCGGCCCGGTCGGTCACCGCCTGGGCGAGCCGGCCCATGGCCACCTGCACATCGGCGACGACCACCGCGGGCACGCCCAGCGCACGCTCGGCGAGCACCGCCACCGCGCCGGCCGCGACGGCCCGGTCGGCGTAGTCGTGTCCGTCCACCCGCTCGCCGCGGAAGGCGGCGAAGAGGCCGCCGGGCGCCGCCTTGCGGGAGTCGACCGCCAGCGGGCCGGTCACCAGCGCCTGCGGGTCGGCCCCGTCGACCAGTTCGCCGCCGGTCACGGCGGCCACCTCGGCCAGGGTCAGTGCGATCACGGCTGCTCCACTCCTCGGGACTGGGGGTGGCTGCGGACAATGGCCTCGCGCAGCACCTCCCGGTCGTCGAACGGGCGGACCTCGCCCTTGACGTACTGGCCGAGCTCATGGCCCTTGCCGGCCACCAGGACGGTGTCCCCGGCGTGCGCGCGGGCCACCGCGGCGGCGATCGCCGCCGCCCGGTCCGGCACCACGAGGACCTCGCCGCGCTCGGCCTCGGGGACCTCCAGCGCGCCGCCCAGCATGCTGGCCAGGATCGCCAGCGCGTCCTCGGAGCGCGGGTTGTCACTGGTCAGCACGGCGGTGTCGGCCAGCCGGGCGGCGCTGCTGCCCATCGGGGCGCGCTTGAAGGGGTCGCGGTCGCCGCCGCAGCCCACCACCACGTGCAGCCGGCCCTTGGTGACCTCGCGCAGCGAGGCCAGCACCGCGTTGAGCGCGTCCGGCTTGTGCGCGTAGTCGACCACGGCGACGAAGTCCTGCCCGGCGTCCACCCGCTCCAGGCGGCCCGGCACGCCCGGCACGGCGGCCACCCCGGCCACCGCGTCGGCCAGCGGCAGCCCGGCGGTGGCCAGCGCGGCGATCGCGGCCAGCGCGTTGGCGACGTTGAAGGGCCCGGGCAGCGGCACCGCGGCGTCGGCCGCCTGGCCGCCGGGGCCCAGCACCCGGAAGGTCGAGCCGGTCGGGCCCAGCTGCACGTCCACCGCGCGCCAGTCGGCCTCGGCGGCACCGGTGGCGGAGAAGGTGCTGACCGGGATGGCGGCCTCGGCGGCCAGCCGGCGGCCGTAGGCGTCGTCCAGGTTGACCACCCCGGCCCGGCTGCGGCCGGCCTCGAAGAGCCGTGCCTTGGCCCGGTAGTAGTCCTCCATGTCCGGGTGGAAGTCGAGGTGCTCGGGGGTCAGGTTGTTGAAGACGGCCACGTCGTAGCTGACGCCGTCGGCCCGGCCGAAGACCAGCGCGTGGCTGGAGACCTCCATCACCACCGCGTCGGCCCCGCGCTCGCGCATCACGGCGAGGATCGCGTGCAGGTCGGTGGCCTCGGGGGTGGTGCGCTCGCTCTTGATCCGCTCGGCTCCGACCCGCATCTCCACCGTGCCGATCACCCCGGGGGTGCGGGCGGCGCCCTTGAGGCCGCCCTCGATCAGGTACGAGGTGGTGGTCTTGCCGTTGGTGCCGGTGATACCGATGGTCAGCAGCGCCTGCGAGGGGTCGCCGTAGATCCGGGCGGCCAGCGTGCCCATGAACGCGCGCGGGCTGGCCACCACCAGGACCGGCACGGACAGCCCGCCCGTCAGGGCGCTCGCCGCCTGCTCGGCGCCCGCCGGGTCGGTGAGGACCGCGACGGCTCCGGCCTGCGCGGCCTGGGCAGCGAAGGCTGCACCGTGGTGGTTGGCCCCGGCGAAGGCCACGTAGAGGTCGCCCGGTCGCACCGCGCGCGAGTCGTGGGTGATGCCGGTGGCCGGCTCGCCCTCGACCGCCGCGACGCCCAGCAGTTCGGCGATCTCGGCGAGCGGGACGGGCACCGCCGCACTCGGGCGGGGTGGGCTCACACGGGTTTGGTCTGATTTCGGCACGGCGGGCAGGCTATCGGCCCCAGGGCTCCGGAAGCCAAGTGAGCCTCGGTCAGCCCCTTGGGCGGGACCGGTGGATGTGAGGTGGTTCACAGGTGTGGCCATGTTCTCAGGGCTTCCAGTCGACGGGCAGGTTGGGTGCCGCGCTGCCGCTCGGCGGCACCTGGAGGGTCTTGAGGGTGAACTCCATCACCTGCTTGAAGACCGGACCGCAGAGCTGGCCACCGAAGTGGCCGTTGACCGGGTTCTGGATCACGCAGGAGACCGTGACCCGGGGCGCGTCGGCGGGCGCGAAGCCGATGAAGGAGGCGGTGTAGCCGTTGTACTTGCCGGTCTTGGGGTCCACCCGGTTGGCGGTGCCGGTCTTGCCGGCCACCCGGTAGCCCGGGATCTGGGCGGCATTGCCGGTGCCCTGCTCGTCGGTGACCACCGACTCCAGCATCTCGCTCACGGTCTTGGCCGTCTCCGGCTTGACCACCCGGGTCTGCGCGGGCGCGGCGGCGGGGGTGTAGCGGCCGTCCGGGCCGGTCACCCCGGCCACCAGGCTGGGCGCCACCCGGACGCCGCCGTTGGCGATGGTGGAGAAGACCGAGGTGGCCTGCAGCGCGTTGACGGACAGGCCCTGGCCGAACGGGATGGTGTACTGCTGCGAACCCTTCCAGTCGGCCGGGTTGGCCAGGATGCCGCGGGTCTCGCCGGGGAAGCCGAGGCCGCTGGGCTGCCCGATGCCGAACTTCTGCAGGTAGGAGCCGAGGATCTGGTTCGACTGCTGCTGGTCCTTGCCCAGGTGCTCGGCGGCCTCGATGGTGCCGATGTTGGAGGACTTGGCGAGCACCCCGGCCAGGGTCAGGTACCAGGTGTCGTGGTCGACGTCGTCGTGGAAGACCCGGTCGGCGCGCTGCAGGGTGCCGGGGACGGTCACGTGGCTGTCCCAGTCGGCGCTGCCGGTGTCCAGCACGGCGGACATGGTCATCAGCTTCGCGGTGCTGCCCGGCTCGTAGGCGTCCTGCAGGGCCGGGTTGCCGAGCTGGTCGGCGCTGGCGGTGCTCAGGTCGTTGGGGTTGAAGCCGGGCGAGGTGGCCATGGCCAGGACCTGACCGCTCTTCACGTCCTGGACGATCACGTAGCCGCTCGAAGCGCCGGCCGCGCTCACCTGGTCGGTGATCGCCCGCTGGGCGGCCCACTGGATGTCCTGGTCGATGGTCAGGCGCACGTCGCTGCCCGGCACCGCGTCCTGCTGGGTGGTGCCGCTGCCGGTGGGGATCGGCTGGCCGCCGGAGACCGCCGAGGTGCGGTGCCCGGCCTTGCCGGCCAGCAGGTTCTGGTACTGCAGCTCCAGGCCGCCGGCCCCGGTGCCCTCGCTGTTGACGAAGCCGACCAGGTTGGAGGCCAGCCCGTTGGCCGGGTAGACCCGGCTGGAGGTCTCCTTGGAGAAGATCCCCTCCAACGGGTTGGCGCAGGCGTCGTCGATGCTGGTGCGGCCGCCCTGGCCGGCCGGCTTGCCGGCCTGCTGCTTCTGGGCCCGGCAGGTCTTGGTGTCGACCTTCTTGGTGAGCGCGGTCTGCAGGTCCATGATCTGGTTGCGGGTCTGCGGGCTCTGCTGCGGGGCCACCGTGATGCCCTTGGTCCTGGGCGTGCGCAGCTTGGCGATCACCTTGTCCCGGGGCATGTTCAGGATCGGCGCCAGCAGGTCCGCGGCCTGCTCGGGGCCGTCGGGGATGTGCAGTGCCTCGGGGGTGAACATGGTCGGGTCCGCGGTGATGTCGTAGGCGTCCACCGTGGTGGCCAGCGCCACGCCGTCTGCGGTCGTTATCGAGCCGCGGGTCGCGGGGAGCGTGACCTCGACGTAGCGGTAGGTGCTGGCGTCGGCGGCCAGCGCGCTGGAGTCGACCAGCTGGATCTGCACCAGGCGCCCGGCGAAGATCGAGAAGACCACGGCCAGCGCGATGGTGACCACCCGCAGCCGGCGCCGGGGGTCGGCCAGCGTGAGCCGGCGCACCTGCGGGCGGGCGGCGGGCCGACGGGCGGGGGCCGGGCGCTTGGCGGGCGCCGGTCGCCGGGCGGGCGGGCGGGCGGCGGTCCGGGCCGCGCCCGACGGCTTGGCGGCGGCCTTCGGCGGCTGCTCGCCCGGCCGGCGCGGCCGTTCGCCCGTGCGGCGCTGCTGGGGGGCGGCGGGCCGCTCACGGCGCTCGCCTGGGTTGCTGGGGCGGCGTGGGGTGCTCATCGGGGGCTTCCGCTCGGGCTCGGACTGGGAGTTGCGCTGGCGCCGGGGCTCTGGCTCGGCTGCGGGCCGACCGGGTCGACCCGCAGCGATCCCTCGGCAGTGGCCGCCGGATCGGCTGCCCCGCCCGCCGCGGCCGAACCGGCGGGGGCCGGGGCGGCGGCCGGCGCGGGCGCCGAGGGCCCGGCGGCCGGCCACAGGTCGGCGCCGGAGCGCTTGACCGGCGGGCTGTCCTTGGCGGGCCCGGGGCTGCCGAGCACCTTGCCGTCGTCCTGCAGGAAGGCCGGGTCCCCACCGGGCACCATGCCGAGCTGGCGGGCACTGCGCTCCAGCGCGTCGGGGGCCGCGGCGTGGTCGATCTGCTGCTGCAGGCTCTGCTGCTGGTCGGTCAGGGTGTTGGTCTGCTTCTGCAGCTTGGTCAGCTCGAACGAGCCCTCGTTGAGCGCCGTGTTCAGCATCAGCAGTCCGAGCAGCCCGGAGGCCAGCAGCAGCACCATCAGCACCGCGAACGGCATCCGCCCGCGCCCGCCGCGCGGCAGGCGCCCGGGGCGCACGGTGATCCTGGCGCGTCCCGGCTGCCCGGGCAGCAGCCTGCCCCGCTGGTCGCTGCCGGCCGCCTGCACCCTGTTCTCCCGGTTCACCTTCACACCCTCGCCCGTCCTCGCCCCCCGTACGGCCTTGGGTCCGGTCAGGACCTAGCCCCGGGTCTTCGTACTCCGGATCCTCTCCGCCACCCGCAGCCGCACGGGCGCGGCGCGCCGGTTCTCCTCGATCTCCGCCTCGGTGGCCAGTTCGGCACCGCGGGTGATCAGCTTGAGCCAGGGCTGGTGCTCCTCGGGGATGAACGGCAGCCCGGGTGGTGCGGTGCTGGTGGCGCCGGCCGCGAAGTACTGCTTGACCAGCCGGTCCTCCAGGGACTGATAGGACATCACGGCGATCCGCCCGCCGAGCGCCAGCACCCCGAGCGCGTTCGGGATGGCCCGGTCGAGCACCTCCAGCTCGCCGTTGACCTCGATCCGCAGCGCCTGGAAGGTCCGCTTGGCCGGGTTGCCGCCGGTGCGCCGGGTCGCCGCCGGGATCGCGTTGCGTACCAACTCCACCAGACGCGCGCTGTTGCTGAACGGTTCCTTCTCGCGCTCCCGCACGATCACCGAGGCGATCTTGCCGGCGAACCGCTCCTCGCCGTAGACCTTGAGGATCCGGGCCAGCTGGCCGTGGGTGTAGGTGTTGAGCACCTCGGCCGCGCTCAGCCCGCGGCTCTGGTCCATCCGCATGTCCAGCGGGGCGTCCTGGGCGTAGGCGAAGCCGCGCTCGGCCTCGTCCAGCTGCATCGAGGAGACGCCGAGGTCGAAGAGCTGGCCCTGGACCTCGCCGATGCCGAGGTCGGCCAGCACCTCGGGGATCTCGTCGTAGACGGCGTGCACCAGGGTGGCCCGCTCGCCGAACGGCGCCAGCCGCTCGCCGGACAGTCGCAGCGCCACCGGGTCGCGGTCCACCGCGACCAGGCGGACCTCGGGGAACTGACGCAGCAGCGCCTCGCTGTGCCCGCCCAGACCCAGGGTGGCGTCCACCACCACGGCACCGGGGGCGCTGATCGCCGGGGCCAGCGCGTCCATGCAGCGTTGCAGCATGACCGGGACGTGCTTGGGTTCCGGTGTGCCAGTGGCCATGCGCGGGGGCGCCTTTCCTCGGTGCGGGTGCCGCCCGTCAGCCGCCTGCGGGCGCCGGGAGCCGTGATCCGCCCCATTCTCGCCCACAACACCGGCGCTCCCGGACGCCGCCCGGGGTCCCCGCCCGCTCGCTGGGGGGAAGGCGCTACCGCCCGGCGCCGGGGAAGGTGCGTCAGGTGGCACGGAGCGGGAGGAGGCCGCGGGCCGCGTACGGACCGTCAGACTACCGTCCGCGCCCCTGGCGTCGACTTGCGCCACGCGCACCCCTATGCGCTCCATCACACCGGCCGACGGATCGGACACCGGGCCCACCACGCCCACTCAATTCCTACTAACGTCACACCTATGACAGTGACCCCAGACGGTATCTCGCCCGCCGGCCCCACTGCCTCGGCCGTCGAGACGATCATCGATCGCTTCGTCACCGCCAACCGCGCCTACGCCGAAGGCTTCGAGGACGGCGGCATGGACGCCCGCCCGGTGCAGAAGGTCACCGTGGTGGCCTGCATGGACGCGCGTCTCGACCTGTTCGCCGCGCTCGGTCTCGAACTCGGCGACGCCCATGTGATCCGCAACGCCGGCGGCGTGGTGACCGACGACACCATCCGCTCGCTGACCATCAGCCAGCGTGCGCTCGGCACCCGGTCGGTCGCGCTGATCCACCACACCGGCTGCGGCCTGCTCGGCCTGACCGAGGACTTCCGCCACGAGCTGGAGCTGGAGGTGGGACAGCGCCCCCAGTGGGCGGTGGAGTCCTTCGTCGACCTGGACGGCGACGTGCGCCAGTCCATGCAGCGGGTGCGCACCTCACCGTTCCTGCCGTACACGGACGATGTGCGCGGCTTCGTCTTCGACGTGCACACCGGCCTGCTGCGCGAGGTGCACTGACCCCGGCTCCGACCCGCCCGCGTCCGCCCCGTCGCCCCATCGGGTGACTTCTGGCCGCCGCTCAGGGAAGAATGCGGCTGCGGACCGGCATCTCGACCACCGGAGACGGTCCGCCCGCGAGCCCAACCCCGAGCTTCGATCGGACCCTGATCCGAACCGGGCCCTGGCCGCGTCTGACCGGGTGGGGCCGGTTCCGGTTCAACGGACCGGTGTGAGCAGGGGCGAGGAGCGAACGGGTGACGACCTACAACGAGCAGGCCGGTCTCGACAGGCACGGGGACATCCCGCGGTCTGCGGCGGCGGTCCCGATGGGACCGGTGGGCCTGCCCGAGTTGAGCGCGGTCATCGAGCGGGTCCGGTCCTCGGTCGAGAGCGTGATCGAGGGCAAGCCGGAGGCGGTGCGCCTGGCACTGACCGTGATGCTGGCCGAGGGGCACCTGCTGCTGGAGGACGTGCCGGGCGTCGGCAAGACCATGCTGGCCAAGGCGCTGGCCCGGTCGGTGGACTGCACGGTGCGCCGCATCCAGTTCACCCCCGACCTGCTGCCCTCGGACGTCACCGGCACCAACGTCTTCGACCAGCAGCGGATGGACTTCGAGTTCCGGCCCGGCGCGATCTTCGCGCAGATCGTGGTCGGCGACGAGATCAACCGGGCCTCGCCCAAGACCCAGTCGGCGCTGCTGGAGTCGATGGCCGAGCGGCAGGTCACCATCGACGGCACCACCTACGAGCTGCCGCTGCCGTTCATGGTGGTGGCCACCCAGAACCCGGTGGAGATGGAGGGCACCTACCCGCTGCCCGAGGCCCAGCGGGACCGCTTCATGGCCCGGATCTCGATCGGCTACCCGAGCCCCGAGGCCGAGCTGGCGATGCTGGACTCGCACGGCGCCAGCTCCCCGCTGGAGGACCTGCAGCCGGTCGCGCACGCGGACGACATCCTCAAGCTGATCGACGTGGTGCGCACCGTGCACGTGGCCGAGAGCATCCGCCGCTACGCGGTCGACCTGGTCACCGCCACCCGCCAGTCGCCCGAGCTGCGCCTGGGCGCCTCCCCGCGGGCCACCCTGCACCTGATCCGGGCCGCCCGCGCGGCGGCGGCGCTGGCCGGACGCGAGTACGTGCTCCCCGACGACCTGCAGGCGCTGGCCGTGCCGATCCTGGCGCACCGCCTGCTGCCCACCGCCGAGGCGCAGCTGAGCCGGCGCAGCGCCGAGCAGATCGTCGCCGAGCTGGTCACCCGGGTGCCGATCCCGCACCCGCAGGGTCCGGGCGCCGGCGGCCTGGGTCGGCGGTCCTGAGGTGGCGCCAGCCGGTGAACCGTCCGGCTTCCGTGCCGGGATGCGCGGCCTGACCACCCGCGGCCGCTCCTTCCTCGCCGCCGGTGTGACCGCGGTGGTCTGCTCCTACCTGCTGGGCCAGAACGCGCTGCTGCGGGTCGGCATGCTGCTGGCCGCGCTGCCGCTGGCCGCCGTGCTGCTGATGCTGCGCACCCGCTACCGGGTGGCCAGCGGGCGCCGGCTCACCCCGCACCGGGCAACCGCCGGCCAGGAGGCGCGGGTGCACCTGCGGGTGGACAACATCTCGCGCACCCCCACCGGCCTGCTGATGCTGGAGGACAGGGTCCCCTACGTGCTCGGCCCGCGCCCGCGCTTCGTGCTCGACCGGGTCGAGCCGCGCGGCTTCCGCGAGGTCTCCTACCGGGTCCGCTCCGACCTGCGCGGCCGCTACCCGCTCGGCCCGCTCCAGCTGCGGCTGAGCGACCCGTTCGGGATGGTCGAGCTGACCCGGGCGTTCACCGCCTCGGACACCCTCACCGTGGTTCCCCAGGTGCAGGCGCTGCCGCCGGTGCGGCTGTCCGGCGAGTGGGCCGGCTACGGCGACAGCGTGTCCCGCGCGGTGGCGCTGGCCGGCGACGACGACACCGTGCCGCGCGAGTACCGGCACGGCGACGACCTGCGCCGGGTGCACTGGAAGTCCACCGCCAAGTACGGCGAGCTCATGGTGCGCCGGGAGGAGCAGCCGCTGCGCGCCCGCGCCACCGTGCTGCTCGACACCCGCGAGAGCGGGCACCGGGGCAGCGGCCCCGCCTCGTCCTTCGAATGGGCGGTCAGCTGCGCGGCCTCGGTCGGCAACCACCTGATGGAACGCGGCTACCAGACCCGGCTGCTGACCGACAGCGGCATCCAGGTCCCCGGGACCAGCGCCGGGGGCAGCGGCTCGGTGAGCGAGTCGGTCGGGCTGCTGCTCGACTCGCTGGCCGTACTGGAGCACTCCCAGGGCAGCGGGCTGGCCCGCGCCGAGGAGGTGCTGCGGCTGGGCGGCGAGGGGCTGGTGGTGGCGATCCTCGGCACGCTGGAGGACGGACAGGTGGCCGAGCTCGGCCGACTGCGGCGCCGCGCGGGGGCGGCGATCGCCTTCGTGCTGGACACCGCGACCTGGGCCGGCCTGCGCCAGCTCTTCCCGGACAGCGCGTCCGAGGAGTACGACCGGCAGCTGCGGCTGCTGCGCGAGGCCGGCTGGACCGTGCTGCCCGTCCGGGCCGGGGACTCGGTGCCCGAGCTGTGGCGACTGGCGGACCGGCACCAGGCCCAGGCCGGCAGCGGCCGGGGCGCGAAGGGGGTGGGCGCGTGACCACGCGCGCAAGACTGACCTTGTACGCGGCGCTGGCCACCGCGCTGGCGATGCTGGGCCTGACCCCGCTGCTGCGCCCGGCCGGCTGGGTGCAGCCCGCCGTCCTGCTGATCCTGGCGGTCGCCCTGATCGGCGCCGGGCTGCGCCGGCTGGCGGCGCCGCGCCCGTTGATCGTGCTGGCCCAGCTGGTCGTGGTCTGCTACCTGCTGCTGCTCGGCTCGGTGCACCCGAGCTTCACCGCCGGGGTGCTGCCCGGTCCGGGCACCGTGGCGGCCTTCAACGACCTGCTCACCTCCGCCGGCAACGACATCAGCGCCTACGCCATCCCGGCCCCGGCCAGCACGGGCCTGCGGTTCCTGCTGGTCGCCTCGGTGGCCCTGGTGGCGGTCGCGGTGGACGCGCTGGCGGTCACCTACCGCAAGGCGGCGCCGGCCGGCCTGCCGCTGCTGGCCCTCTACTCGGTGGGCACCGGCCTGGCCGGTTCCCAGGACGGCGCCACCTGGCTCTGGTTCCTGGCGGCCGGTGGCGGCTACCTGATGCTGCTCTTCGCCGAGGGCCGCGACCGGCTCTCCCGCTGGGGCCGGGTCTTCCGCGGCTCCGGCTCCCCGGAGAGCCGCGACGGGCTGCCCACCGGTGGCCACCGGATCGGGCTGATAGCGCTGGTCTGCGCGCTGGTGCTGCCGGTGCTGGCGCCCAACTGGGACCTCAGCCTGGTCAACGGCGGCTTCGGCGACAACGGCTCCGGCTCGGGCAACGGCAGCATCAACGCGCTCAACCCGGTGGTCTCGCTGACCGACGGGCTGCGCCGCCCGGACAACCAGGAGCTGATCGAGTACCACGGCGACGACCCGGCGCTGGCCACCACCTACCTGCGGATCACCGCGCTGGACGAGTTCAACGGCGTCGAGTGGAAGCCGGGCAACCAGCCGGCCGAGGTGGTCCCCAGCACCGTGCCGCGGCCCGACGGGCTCTCCAGCGACGTCACGGCCCCCCCGATGGAGACCCAGATCCAGGTGTCCAGCAGCCTGAGCACCGACTGGCTGCCGGCGCCCTACCCGATCAGCCGGGTCGACGCGCCGGGCAACTGGCGCTACGAGCCGGAGGTCGGCGCGGTGATCGGCGACCGGGGCCAGAAGGCCACCGGCCTGAACTACTCGGTGACCTCGCTGACCGTCATGCCGACCGCCGACCAGCTGCGCGCGGCACCGCCGGCGCCCAGCTCGATCACCAGTCGCTACACCCAGCTGCCCAGCAACCTGCCGCCGGTGGTCAAGCAACTGGCCCAGCAGGTCACCAACGGCAGGAGCTCGGACTACGACAAGGCGGTGGCGCTGCAGGACTGGTTCACCACCAGCGGCGGCTTCGTCTACAGCTCCTCGGTGGACCCGGGCACCGGGCCGAACGCGATCGCCACCTTCCTGCAGGACCGCAAGGGCTTCTGCGTGCACTTCGCGGCCACCATGGCCGCGATGGCCCGCACGCTGGGCATCCCGGCCCGGGTGGCGGTGGGCTTCGCGCCCGGCGCCGACCAGGGCAACGGGAACTACGTGGTGGGCAGCAAGGACTACCACGCCTGGCCCGAGCTCTACTTCTCCGGCGCCGGGTGGATGCGCTTCGAGCCGACCCCGAGCCGCGGGGTGGCGCCGGACTACAGCGGGCCGCAGGTCGCGCCGAGCCAGAGCGTCCCCACCGCGCAGCCCTCCGCCCGGGCCGACGCCCCGGCGCAGTCGGCGCCCTCGGCCGACTCCAGCTGTGCGGGGCCGACCCGCAAGCAGGGCGGTTGCGGCCAGCAGGAACCGCAGCAGCTGCCGACGGCGGCGGCGCCCGCCGCAAGCGGACCGTCCGGGCAGGTGCTGGCGCTGATCGGCGCCGTTGCGGCCGTGCTGCTCCTGCTGCTGTCGCCCATGCTCTGGCGGACCAGGCTGCGCCGGCGCCGGTTGGGCGGCGGCCGGCGCGGGCCCGGCGGCCCCGGCGGGCAGCTCACCGACGAGCAGGTGCTGGCGGCCTGGGCGGAGCTGATCGACACCGCCTGGGACCTGGGCATCCCGCCCGACCAGGCGCACAGCCCGCGGCACACCGGGGAGCGGATCAGCCAGGCGGCCGAGCTGGACGAGCCGGGCCGGGCCGCGGTGGGCCGGGTGGCGCTGGCCACCGAGCAGGTGCTGTACGCCCGGGCGGCCGGCCCGCAGCCCTCGCTGGGGTCCGACGTGCGCGCGGTGCACCAGCGCCTGCGGAACTCGGCCGGGCGGGGGAAGCGGCTGCGTGCGCTGCTGCTGCCGCCCTCGGCGGTACGGCTCGTCTGGCGGCTGGCGGACCGGCTGCTGTCGGCGCGGCTGCGCGGGCAGGCCGCCGGGCGGCGCCTGACCGGCGTGCTCGGACGTCCGTTGCGCCGGCTGCGGCGCTCCGGGCAGGACTAGGGCCAGAGCCGGTCCAGGGCCTGGGGCCCCGGACCGGCGGGGCACGACAGCAGGTGGGCGGGTGATCCTCTCGGATCACCCGCCCACCTGCTGCGTTCGGTTGACTTCGCGCGCCCGGTTCGTACCGCCCGGCTTGCCCCGGCCGACCTGCCTAGAGACCGTCGTGCTCGTCCCGGCGGCGCTGCCAGCGCTGTTCCATCCGGTCCATCACGCCGGCCTTGCGCCGGACCGGCGGGGCCGCCCGCAGACCGGGGCCCGGCCCGACCACGGGGTTCTTGCGCCAGCCCGCCACCGCGACCAGCGCGCAGCCGAGCATCACCAGGAAGCCGATCACGCTCAGCCAGATGAGCTGCGGCTGGATGATCATGCCTCCCATCAGGAGGGCCACTCCGACCACAAACCCCGCCGCGGCCAGGTACACCCGCCGGCGGGTGTGTGTGCGCAGCCCGGTTCCCTCAAGCGCCGTCGCGAACTTGGGATCTTCGGCGTACAGCGCTCGCTCCATCTGATCGAGCAGTCGCTGCTCGTGCTCCGAGAGCGGCACGGAGTCCTCCTACTCGTCGGTCGCGGGGCGACCGGTCCGCCACCTGGCCTTGTTGTGGTCCATATGCCCCATGCGTCAGGCCGTCATGCGTTCTGGCTTTACCCAGATCATACGGTCCGTCGACGGGTTACGGGGTGGGCGGCGGCCGGTCGTGTCCGCCACATCCGCCCCTCCCCACCACCAGGGAAACGCGCGTGGTGGCCGTCGAGTGCCCGCCCAGGTGAACCGGGGCCCCGGCGGGCTCAGCCGAGGTGGGCGAGCAGGTGCAGCTGGGTGGCGACGGCGTGGAAGGCGGGCTGCTGGGCAGCGGCCTCCTCCAGCTTGAGCAGTGCCTCCATGGCACCCGGCTCGGTGTCCACCAGGACGCCGGGCACCAGGTCGGCGAAGACCCGCACGCCGTGCACCGAGGCCACCTGCAGGCCGCTGTCGGCGGCCAGCTCGTGCAGCTCCGCGGCGGTGAAGCGGCGCGGCATCGGGTCACCGGCGCCCCAGCGGCCGTCGGGGGCGTCCAGCACGGTGCGGGCCTCGTCGAAGTGGCCGGCCAGCGCGCGGGCCAGCACGGCGCCGTTGCGGTTGGCGGCCAGCAGGCTGACCAGGCCGCCCTTGTGCAGGGTGGCGGTCAGGTGGCCGAGCGCCTCGGCGGGGTCGTCGACCACCTCGAGGACACCGTGGCAGAGCACCGCGTCCACCGAGGCGGGGGCGATCACCTCGGGCAGCGTCTGGGTGTCGCCCTGCACCGCGCGGACCAGGTCGGTCACCCCGGCCTCGGCCGCCCGGCGTTCGAGGGCGAAGAGCGCGTCGGGGCTGGGGTCCACCACCGTGACGCGGTGGCCGAGGCGCGCCACCGGCACGGCGAAGTTGCCCGTCCCGCCACCGGTGTCCAGCACGTCCAGCACCGGCTGGTCCAGCTCGCTGGCGCGGCGCTCCAGCGCCGCCCTGACCACCTCCCAGACCACGGCGGTGCGCAGGGCGCTGCGAGGACGCGTCGGGTACAAGGGTCGTCTCCTTCAGGAGGCCGGCGGCTCAGTCGCTCTCGATCCTATTGCCTCCCAGCTGCAGGACTCGCTCGACCAAGCGGACGAAGAGGGCGGCGTTGCGGATCAGGTCGTCGGCGTCGCGGGCCGAGGCCGCGCCGGGCACCCCGGCCTCCGCGGCCGAGCGCTTGGCGGCCCCGGCGGCGAAGTAGAGCGCCCACTCGGCGAGCTCGGGGGCCACCTCGGGCAGCACCTCCCAGGCACTGCGTATGGCCTTGCGCCGGCGCGGGTTCTTCTCGGGGCGGCCCCGCACCGCGAGCACCGCGGCGGTGGTGCGCAGCGCGGCCAGGTGCGCGGTGGCGTAGCGCTCCAGGGGGTCCTGGGCGGCGGCGGCCCGGAGCAGGGTGCGGTGGGCCTGGGCGAGCAGGTCGCGGGCGGCGGGCGGGGCACCGGCCTTGAGCAGCACCGGGTGCACGTCGACGGAGCGCAGCGGGAGCTGGCCCCCGGCCTGCGGCCGGGACGTGCCCCCATGGAGGTCGGCGACGGTCATGGTCTCTCCCCCGGTCCAGAGCGGGCGGTGCGGGCCGGTCGACCCGTCCACCGCCATGCTCGCGCCCGGCACTGACAATCCGGCCCGGCGCCCGACCGGCGCCGGTGGACCGGGCGCCGCTCGCTCCTGCTCGACCTGCTGGGCTTCGGCCTCAGCGACCGGCCCACCGACTTCTCGTACACGCTGGAGGCCCATGCCGACGCCGTCGCGGGCGCCCTGCGCGCGGCCGGGGTCGGCGGCGCGGAGCTGATCGGGCACAGCATGGGCGGAGCGGTGGCGATCGTGCTGGCGCACCGGCACCCCGAGCTGGTCGCGGCGCCGGTGCTGGTGGACGCCAACCTGGATCCGGTCCCGCCCCGGGCCGGGCACGGCGGCAGCCGCGGGATCGCCGCCCACTCGGAGGCGGAGTTCCTGGCGGGCGGCTGGCGCGAGGTGCGCGAGGCGGTCGGTCCGCACTGGTGGTCCACCATGCGGCTGGCCGGGCGCACCGCGCTGGACCGCAGCGCCGTGCAGCTGGCCCGGGGCACCAGCCCGACCATGCGCAAGCTGCTGCTGGAGCTGCCGATCCCGCGCGCCTTCATCCACCCCGCCGCGGACGGCACCGCGCACCTGCCGGGCCCGGGGGTGCGCCACTTCGCGATCCCCGACGCGGGGCACAACGTGATGCTGGACAACCCCGACGCCTTCGCCCGTGCCGTGACCGAGGCACCGGCACCAGCACCAGCACCAGCACCGGCGGATTAAGATCACGCGTCATGGCACGGATCGTCATCATCGGAGCGGGCATCAGCGGACTGGCAGCGGCGGCCCGGCTGGCCACCGTCGGGCACCGGGTGACGGTCTGCGAGGCGGCCGGGACCTACGGCGGGATGCTCGGGCACCACCAGTGCGACGGCTTCGCCTTCGACACCGGACCGACCCTGCTGACGCTGCCCGCCGTCTATCGCGACCTGGCCCTGAAGACCGGCCGGGAGCCGCTGGAGCAGCTGGTCGAGCTGGCCCCGGTGGACCCCGAGAGCCGGCACCTGTTCGCCGACGGCACCACGCTGACCCTGCCCAACGCCTCCCGCGGCGGCGTCGCGCAGGCGCTGGACGCGGCGCTCGGCACGGGGGCCGGCGAGCGCTGGGGCGCGGTGATGAACCGCGGCCGGGCCGTCTGGGAGGCCACCCGCCGCCCGCTGCTGGAGGAGCCGCTGCCCGCCGACCCCGGCGCGCTCGGCACCGACCCCTACCCCGCCGCCCCGCGCCGCGGCCTGGCCCGGCTGCGGCCCGGCGCCCCGGCGCCGACCCTGGACCAGATCGCCACCCGCGAGCTGGACGGGCACCCCGCGCTGACCGCGCTGCTCACCGAGTACGCGCTGCGGTTCGGCTTCGACCCGCGCACCGTGCCGGCCGGCGCCACCGTGATCCCCTACATGGAGCAGACCTTCGGCGTCTGGTCGGTGCGGGGCGGACTGCGGGCGCTGGCCGAGGCGGTGTACCGGCGGTGCGAGCAGCGCGGGGTGGAGTTCCGCTTCGACACCCGTATCGAGCAGGACCCGCCGGAGGCCGACCTGGTGCTGCGCCCGGCGCCCGCCGAGGCCACGCTGCCGGGGCGGGTCAGCGTGCTGCTCGCGCTGCGCGGCGCCCGCCCGCCCGGCACCGCGCAGCGCACCGTGGTGCACGCCGCCGACCGCGACGCGGAACTCACGGCGCTGTTCGCGAAGGTGCCGGGCCTGTGCGACCGTCCGACCGTGCAGGTGCTGCGTCCTGACGACCCGTCGACCCGCCCGGACGAGGAGCACGAGGCGGTCACCCTGACCGTGACCGTCCCCTCGCAGGCGCGGCTGGACTGGACCGCCCCGGGCGTCGCCGACCGCTTCGCCGACCAGGTGCTCGCCCACGTGGACGCGGCCGGGCCGGGCCTGGGCGAGCGGGTGCTCTGGCGGGTGGTGCGGACCCCGGCGGACACCGAGCGGGAAACCCTGGCCCCGGGCGGCGCCGTACCGCGCCCGGCCCTGGCCGGCGCCGGCAGAGCCTTCCTGCAGCCCGCCAACACCACCGGGCGGGCCGGGCACTACCTGCTCGGCGGGGCCGCGCACCCGGGTGGCGGGCTGGCGCGGGCCGGCATGTCGGCCTGCGTGGTGGCGGGGCTGATCGGGCCGGCCTGAGCGCGCTCCCGGGCCGGGGCGCCGGGCGGTGCTACTGCCAGGCCTCGGGCTGCGGCTGCTGGTAGTACTCGTACGACTGCTGCTGCGGGATGTGCTGCTGCGGCACGACGTAGTCCGGCTGGTACTGGCTCGGGTCGTAGGGCTGCTGCTGCCACTGCGGCTCGTACGGCACGTAGGGCTGCTGCTCCTGGTAGTACCCCGGGTACTCCTGCTGCTGGTAGCCGTACTGCGGGTCGAACTGCTGCTGCTCGGCGTACCCGTACCCGGGCTGCTGCTGACCGGGCGTCATCAGCTGCTCCTGCATCACCGGCCGGCCGTCCATCGACGGGCCGTTCATCGACTGGGCGCCCGCGAACTGGCCGCCGTCGAACTGCCCCCCTGCGAACTGGCCTTCCGCGAACTGACCGCCGGTGTACTGGCCATCCGGGAACTGACCGGCCGTGAACGAGCCGTCCGTCGACTCGTAGGCGGTCTCGTACACGCCGTAGTCGCCGTCCTCGGCCGCCGGCGGCACCGCCGGCTCCGGCAGCACCTGCTGCCCGGACTCCTCGATCGGCCCGACCTCGCCGACCTTCTCCGCCGCCACCGCCGCGGCCGCCACCGCCGCCGCGCCCCCGGTGGCCGCGCTGAGCAGCGGCACCTTGGCGAGCGGTCCGGGCAGTGAGCCGTCGGCCCCCCGCAGCGACCAGCCCTTGGCGTAGCCGCGCTTGACGGAGAGGGTCACCATCGCCTGTCCCCCGGCGAACGCCAGCGCCCCCACCGAGATCACCGGCACCGAGTGGATCGCCATCCCGGCCGCCACCAGCAGGAATCCGCCGAGCGCGAGACCCCGCCAGTGCAGCGGCGCGCGGTTCTGCAGCAGCAGCTCGGCCAGCAGCCAGAGCGCGACCACGGCGAGCGCCGCGTACAACGCCAGCATCCCGATGCCCATCAGCGTCCTCCAGCACAGCCCGGCGCGCGGCCGCGCGCGTGCGGCGACTGTACCTGTTCGACCGCCGCCGCCCCACATCCCCCGATGCCGCGGCCGTCAGCCCCGGTGCAGGCCGAGGTTCTGGTAGATCTGCAGGGTGGCCGTCGAGCCGTTGAGGGTGATGAAGTGCAGGCCCGGCGCACCCTCGGCGAGCAGTCGCTCGGACATCGCGGTGGCGTGCTCGATGCCCACCTCGCGCAGCGCCGCCGGGTCGTCGGCCACCGCGCGCAGCCGGGCGTCCAGCTCCGCCGGGAAGGCCGAGCCGCTCAGTTGCGGGAACCGCTCCAGCTGCTTGACGTTGGTCACCGGCATGATCTCCGGGATGATCGGCGCCTCGCAGCCGGCCGCCACGACCTTGTCGCGCAGCCGCAGGTAGTCCTCCACCTCGAAGAACATCTGGGTGATCGCGTAGTCGGCACCGGCCCGCATCTTGGCCACGAAGTGCCGGATGTCCTGGTCCCAGTCGCTGGAGCGCGGGTGCATCTGCGGGAAGGCGGCCACGCCCACGCAGAAGTCGCCGATCGACTTGATCAGTTCGACCAACTGGTAGGCGTAGCTGACGCCCTGCGGGTGGCGCACCCACTCGGCGCTCGGGTCGCCGGGCGGGTCGCCGCGCACCGCGAGGACGTTGCGCACGCCCTGGTCGGCGTACTGGCCGATGATGTTGCGCAGTTCGGCCACCGAGTGGTCGACGGCGGTCAGGTGGGCGACCGGCGTCAGCGTCGTCTCGGTGGCGATCCGGCCGACCATGTTGACGGTGCGTCCCCGCGAGGAGCCCCCGGCGCCGTACGTCATGCAGACGAAGTTCGGGTTGAGTCCCTCCAGGCGACGGATCGCGGCCCAGAGCTTGTGCTCGGCCGCCTCGCTGCGCGGCGGCATGAACTCGAATGAGTACGAACGCTTCCCAGCCGCCAGGAGTTCGCGGACCGTGAGCGCGCGGTCGGTTCTGGTGGACGGAGTGCCGAGTGCCATGCTCGCAGAGTAGCCGTCGCAGTGGCGGCGCGGACAAACAATGCCCAACTACTGAGACAATCTGTCCGCCCGCTGGGGCGGGTGCCCGGCTCCGGTGGCTGCTGGCCGGTGGTGCGCCGTGCCGGTCCGGCCGCCCGGCTAGTCTGATCTCCACCCACGTGACTCCGGAGTGCCTCGTGACCTCGCCCAGCCCCACACCCGCGCGACCGCTCGACCAGGCGGGTGCCCGCACCCAGGTGGACGCCGCGCTCACCCGGTTCATGGCCGAGCAGCACGCGCTGCTGAGCTCGATCTCCCCGGACCTGGTGGCAGCGGCCGACGCGCTGCGGGACTTCCTGCTGGACGGCGGCAAGCGGCTGCGCCCCGCCTTCTGCTACTGGGGCTGGCGCGGCGCCGGCGGCGAGGACGGCACCGACCCGGCGGGCGCGGGCAGCACCGGGATCGCCAACGCCGCCGCCGCGCTGGAGCTGCTGCAGGCCAGCGCCCTGGTGCACGACGACCTGATGGACCGCAGCGACACCCGGCGCGGCCTGCCCTCGATGCACCGCCGCTTCGAGGCGCTGCACCGCGAGCAGGGCTGGCGCGGCGACCGCGAGCAGTACGGGGCGGCGGCGGCGCTGCTGCTCGGCGACCTGCTGCTGATCTGGTGCGACCAGCTCTTCGTGCGCTGCGGGCTGGACGCGGCGGCGGTGCTGGCCGCCAAGCCGGTCTTCGACCTGATGCGCACCGAGGTGATGGCCGGTCAGTACCTGGACGTGCTGGAGCCGGTGGCCGGCGACTCGACCGACGACCTGGCGCTGACCCGGGCCACCACGGTGCTCCACTTCAAGTCGGCCAAGTACACCATCGAGCGCCCGCTCCAGGTGGGTGCCCGGCTGGCCGGGGCGAGCGAGGAACTGGTCGCCGCGTACGGGGACTTCGGGCTGCCACTGGGTGAGGCCTTCCAGCTGCGCGACGACCTGCTCGGCGTCTTCGGCGACCCCGCCGTCACCGGCAAGCCGGCCGGTGACGACCTGCGCGAGGGCAAGCGCACCCTGCTGGTCGCGCTCGCGCTGCGCGCGCTGCCGCGGGCCGAGGCGGCCCGGCTGGACGGGCGGCTGGGCGCGGCGGACCTGACGGCCGCCGAGATCGCCGAGCTGAGCGCACTGGTCGCCGCCAGCGGTGCGCCCGCGCAGGTGGAGCAGCGGATCGAGGCGCTGATGGAGCGCTCGCTGGCCGCGCTGGCCGCCGCGCCGCTGAAGGACGAAGCGGCCCGGGAGACGCTGCTCGCGCTCGCCCGGGCCGCCACGGTCCGTCGTTACTGACCGGCGCTGCCGGCTGTCGCTACCGGCCCGCCGAGCGGACCCGGCGGGCCAGCTCGGCCGCCGCGGCGCCCGGGTCGTCGGCGGCGGTGATCGCGCGGACCACCACCACCCGGCGGGCGCCCGCCGCGAGCACCTGGTCCAGGTTGCCCAGGTCGATCCCGCCGATCGCGAACCACGGCCGGTCGGTGGTCGCCCGGGCCGCGTACTCCACGAGGCCGAGGCCCGGTGCGTGGCGGCCCGGCTTGGTCGGGGTCGGCCAGACCGGTCCGGTGCAGAAGTAGTCCACCCCCGGCTCGGCGACCGCCCGGTCCACCTCGGCCTCGGCGTGGCAGGAGCGGCCGATCAGCACGTCCGGGCCGAGGATCGCCCGGGCCGCGGGCACCGGCAGGTCGTCCTGCCCCAGGTGCAGCACGTGCGGCCCGGCGGCGTGCGCCACGTCCGCCCGGTCGTTCACCGCGAAGAGCTTGCCGTGCCGCTCGGCCGCCGCGGCGAAGACCTCCAGCAGCTCCAGCTCCTGCCGGGCCTCCAGGCCCTTGTCCCGCAGCTGGACGATGTCCACGCCGTTCGCCAGCACGGTGTCCAGGAACTGCGCCAGGTCGCCCTGCTCGCGGCGGGCGTCGGTGCACAGGTAGAGCCGGGCGTCGGCCAGCCGCGCCCGCGCCGGGGTACCGGGCGTCACAGCGACATCGCCTGGGCGCGCCGCTTCACCTCGGTACCGCGGTTCTCCTGCAGCGCCTGGATCGGGCTGCCCGGCAGCGAGGGGTCCTCGGTGAAGAGCCACTCCAGGATCTCCTCGTCGGTGAACCGGCCGTCCCGCAGCACGGTCAGCGTCCCGGCCAGGTGCTTGACCAGGCCGTCGTCCGTGATGAAGGCCGCGGGGACCTGCAGCGACCGGTTGGGACCGCGGCGGACCGCGATCAGCTTGTGATCCTTGACCATCTGACGGACCTCGGTGACCAGCACCCCCCAGCGCTCGGAGATGTCGGGCAGGTACATCCAGTCGTTGACCAGGGATTCGATCTTGGCTTCCATGTCGCTCACGGCACCAGCCTGCCACCTTTGCCGGGCCCCGCGCACCCACCCGCCCGTCAGGGGGGCGTCAGCGGACGGCCGACTTGAGCGGCAGCGCGGGGTCGGCGGCCAGCGCCGGGTCCAGCACCGCACCCTGGTCGATCAGCCGCCGGGCCTGGGCCAGGTCGCGCGGGCGGTCCACGGCGAGCACCGCCACCGGCCGCTCCTCGCGCAGCCACAGCACGCTCCACTGCGCGTCCTCGGGTGAGCCACGCCACAGCAGCCGGTCGCCGGCGCAGTGCCGCCCGACGTACTGCACCATCCGCCCGAACTGCTCGGACCAGAAGTACGGCACCGGGTCGTAGGCGACCTCACCGCCCAGCAGCGCCGCCGCCACCGCCCGGCCCGAGTGCAGCGCGTGGTCCCAGTGCTGGACCCAGACCCGCTCGCCGTAGCGGGCCGAGGGGTAGCTGACGCAGTCGCCCGCCGCCCAGACCCCGGGCAGCGTGGTGCGCAGCGCCGCGTCCGCCAGCACGGCGCCCCCGGCGTCCAGCTCGACGCCGGAGCCGGCCAGCCAGCCGGTGTCCGGGCGGGCGCCGATCCCGACCACCACCTCGTCGGCCGGTACCAGTTCACCGGTGGTCAGGTGCACGGCGCCCGGCTCGATCCGGTCCACCCGGGCGCCCAGCCGCAGCTCGACACCGGCCTGCGCGTACCACTGCCGCATCGGCGCGGTCAGCTCGGCGGGCAGCGCGCCCGGCAGCGGGGCGTCGGCGGCCTCCAGCACGGTCACCCGGCAGTCGAGCCGGCGGGCCGCGGTGGCGGTCTCGGCGCCGATCCAGCCCGCGCCGACCAGGACCAGGTGTGCGCCCGGGCGCAGGACTGCACGCAGTGCGAGGGAATCGTCGATGGTCCGCAGCACCCGGGCCGAGGCGGCCCCGGGCAACCGGATCGGGGCGGCTCCGGTGGCCAGCACCAGGCGGTCCCAGGGCAGCTCGCCGGCGTCGGTGCCCAGGCTCCCCGGGGCCACCGAGGTGGCCCGGCGACCGGTCAGCAGCTGAACGCCGAGCGCCTCCCAGTCCAGGTCGAGGGCCGTCCGATCGGCCTTCGCGAGCAGGACGTCCTTGGAGAGCGGCGGCCGGTCGTAGGGGTTGTGCGGCTCCGCGCCGACCAGACTCAGCGACCCGTGCCAACCCCCCTCCCGCAGCGCCACCGCACACTGTGCGGCCGCCACCCCCGCGCCGACCACGACCACCCGATCCGTGCTCTTCAGCTCTGCCATCTGGCGAACTCTACTGAGCGCGTCCGCCGTCCACCCGGCGATCGGCGCCTTCAGTCCCCAAGGCGCCCGGCGTTATGGTGGGGGCATCCTCACGGGAGCCCGGTGCACCGGGCTGAGAGGCGGGCTGCGGCGGCCTGCGACCGTCCGAACCTGATCCGGGTCATTCCGGCGAAGGGAGAACCGGTTCTCTTGGCACGCGATCTTTCGACAGACTCCCGAACCGACACCGACGTGCTGGTGATCGGCGGCGGGATCATCGGTCTGGCGGTCGCCTGGCGCACCGCGCAGCGCGGCCTGCGGGTGGCGCTGGTCGACCCGGCCCCCGGCGGCGGCGCGGCGCAGGTGGCGGCCGGCATGCTGGCCCCGGTCACCGAGCTGCAGTACGGCGAGGAACCGCTGCTGCGGCTGGGCATGGCCTCCAACAGCCGGTACGCCGACTTCGCCGCCGAGTTGACGGCGGCCACCGGGCAGGACACCGGCTACCGCGCCACCGGAACGCTGGCCGTCGCGCTGGACGCGGACGACAAGGCCGAGCTGAGCGAGTTGCACGCCTTCCACCACCGGCTGGGCCTTGCGTCGAGCTGGCTGACCGGTCGCGAGGCCCGCCGGCTCGAACCGATGCTGGCCCCCGGCGTGCGGGCCGGCCTGCACGTGACCGGCGACCACCAGGTGGACGGGCGGCGGCTGGCCGCGGCCCTGGTGACGGCCTGCGAGCGGGCGGGGGTACGGCTGCACCGGGCGGAGGCGGGCGAGCTGCTGGTCGAGGCCGACCGTGCACGCGGGGTGCGGCTGGGCGGCGGCGGCGAACTGCGGGCCGACCAGCTGGTGCTGGCGGCCGGCCCGCGCAGCCACCAGCTGCCCGGCCTGCCGCCGGGGGTGCTGCCCGCGATCCGTCCGGTCAAGGGCCAGATCCTGCGGCTGCGGATCCCCGGGGCCTACGCCCCCTTCCTGTCGCGCAACGTGCGCGCGGTGGTGCGCGGCGGCCACCTCTACCTGGTGCCGCGGGCGAACGGCGAGCTGGTGATCGGGGCCACCACCGAGGAGCAGGGCTACGACACCACGGTCACCGCCGGCGGCGTCTACGAGCTGCTGCGCGACGCGCACGAGCTGGTCCCCGGCATCACCGAGCTGCCGCTGGTGGAGAGCAGCGCGGGCCTGCGCCCCGGCTCCCCGGACAACGCCCCGCTGCTCGGCCCCACCGCGCTGCCCGGCCTGCTGGCCGCCACCGGCCACTACCGCAACGGCGTGCTGCTCACCCCGGTCACCGGCGACCTGCTCGCCGAGTGCCTGGCCACCGGGACCGTGCCGGAGCTCGCCGTCCCCTTCTCCCCCGCCCGCTTCGCCGCTGTTCCGACCCTTGCCGGGAGTGCCCGATGAACCAGATCCCCCTCACCGTCAACGGCGAGCCGCGCGAGGTGGCCGGCTCCGCCACGCTGGCCGAGCTGGTGGCCCAGCTCTCCAAGGCGCCCTCGGGCGTGGCCGCGGCCCTCAACGAGACCGTGGTGCCGCGCGGCAGCTGGCCCGAGACCCGGCTCGCGGCGGGCGACCGGGTGGAGATCCTCACCGCGGTGCAGGGGGGCTGAGCGGCGATGGCTGACGACCTTCTGACGATCGGCGACACCACCTTCGCCTCCCGGCTGATCATGGGCACCGGCGGCGCACCGAGCCTGGAGGTGCTGGAGCAGGCGCTGCGGGTCTCCGGGACCGAGCTGACCACGGTGGCGATGCGCCGGGTCAAGGCGGACACCCAGGGCTCGGTACTGGAGGTGCTGGCGCGCAACGGCATCCGGGTGCTGCCCAACACGGCCGGCTGCTTCACCGCCGGCGAGGCGGTGCTGACCGCCCGGCTGGCCCGCGAGGCGCTGGGCACCGACTGGGTGAAGCTGGAGGTGATCGCCGACGAGCGGACCCTGCTGCCCGACCCGATCGAACTGCTGGACGCCGCCGAGACCTTGGTGGACGACGGTTTCACCGTGCTCCCCTACACCAACGACGACCCGGTGCTCGCCCGCAAGCTGGAGGACGTGGGCTGCGCGGCGATCATGCCGCTGGGCTCTCCGATCGGCTCCGGCCTCGGGATCCGCAACCCGCACAACTTCCAGCTGATCGTGGAGAGCGCGGGGGTGCCGGTGATCCTGGACGCCGGTGCGGGCACCGCCTCGGACGTGGCACTGGCCATGGAACTGGGCTGCTCGGCGGTGATGCTGGCCTCCGCCGTGACCCGGGCGCAGGACCCGGTGCTGATGGCGGACGCCATGCGCCGGGCCACCGAGGCCGGGCGCCTGGCCCACCGGGCGGGCCGGATCCCGCGCCGCTTCCACGCCGAGGCCTCCTCCGCGATGGCCGGCCGCGCCGATCTGGCACCGCACCCGGACCACCGCGAGCGGCCCGCCTTCTGACCTGCCGTCACCGGTACTGATGACGAACCAGGACACCAGGGTCACCCAACCGTGTTCTGACCGCCCCTAGACTCCTGGGGTGGACACGACGTTGAACGACCCCCTGGTAGGAGTCCTGCTGGACAACCGGTACCGGGTCGAGGAGCGGATCGCGGTGGGTGGCATGGCCACCGTCTACCGGGGCACCGACACCCGGCTCGACCGGGTGCTCGCGCTCAAGGTGATGCATCAGGCGCTGGCCGGCGACACCGGGTTCACCGACCGCTTCATCCGCGAGGCCAAGGCGGTCGCCCGGCTCTCGCACCCGAACGTGGTCAACGTCTTCGACCAGGGCGCCGACGGCAACGCGGTCTTCCTGGCCATGGAGTACGTGCCGGGGCGCACCCTGCGCGACGTGCTGCGCGACCGCGGCGCGCTCTCGGTGCGGGCCGCGCTCGACGTGCTGGAACCGGTGCTGGCCGCGCTCGGTGCCGCGCACCGGGCGGGGCTGGTGCACCGGGACGTCAAGCCGGAGAACGTGCTGATCACGGACGGCGGCCTGGTGAAGGTCGCGGACTTCGGTCTGGTGCGGCTGCTCTCCGGGGCGGACGCCGCGGTGACCAACACCACCACCCCCGGCGTGATCATGGGCACGGTCTCCTACCTGGCCCCCGAGCAGATCCAGCCGCAGGCCGCCACCGACCAGCGGGTGGACGTCTACGCGGCCGGGATCATGCTCTACGAGCTGCTGACCGGCAGCCGGCCCTACCTCGGCGACAACCCGATGCAGGTGATCTACCGTCACCTGCACGAGGACGTGCCGCCGCCCTCGCAGACCGTGCCCGGCCTGGCGCCCGGGCTGGACGCGATCGTGGCCGCCGCCACCGCGCGCGACCCGCAGGCCAGGCCGTGGGACGCGGTCGAGCTGCTGGGCGCGGTGCAGCGGGTGCGCCGGGCTCTGACCCCGGCCCAGCTGGACGCCGAACCGCCCGCCGCCACCCGGCCCGCGCCGCGCTTCGCCCCCGGCGAGGCGACCTCGGTGCTCAGCGGCATGACCCCCGTCACCGGCCCCGAGCACACCAGCGTGATGGCGGTCCCGCCGCCCGAGCTCTTCGTCCAGCCCCGCCCGTACGACGAGCCGCCCCCGCCGCGGCGCGCCAAGCGCACCCGATCGCGGCGCACCAAGCGCTCGCTGGTCTGGGGCTCGGTGCTCGGCGCGGTGCTGCTGGTGGTCGCGGCGATCAGCTACTTCCTGTCCGGCGCCGTCTACGCGACGGTGCCCAGTGTGCTCGGCCAGACCCAGGCGCAGGCCACCAGCACCCTGGACGGCTCGGGCCTGCGGGCCAGCTTCAGCCAGGCGTTCAGCGAGACGGTGCCGGCCGGCCAGGTGATCGGCAGTGATCCCGGGGTGGGCGGGCGGGCCCGCAAGAGCGACGCGGTGAAGGTCACCCTGTCCAAGGGGCCGGAGCGGATCGCGGTGCCCGACGTCACCGGCAAGCCGCTGGACCAGGCGCAGCAGCAGCTGACCGCCGCCCGGCTGACGCCCGGCACCACCACGCAGGACTACAGCCCGACCGTGCCGCAGGGCTCGGTGATCTCCACCTCCCCGGCCGCCGGGCAGCAGCTGGCGGTCAACGCGCCGGTGGCGCTGGTGGTCAGCCAGGGCGCGGCGCCGGTCGCGGTGCCCGACACCACCGGGCAGCCGGTGGCCGCCGCGCAGAGCACCCTGACCGGGGCGGGCTTCAAGGTGGCGCTGGCCACCGACCAGACCTGGTCGGACACCGTGCCCAGCGGGTCGGTGGCCGCCCAGGACGTCACCGGCACGGCCTCGCCGGGCAGCACGGTGACGCTGACGCTGTCCAAGGGCCCGCAGCCGGTGCCCGTGCCGTCGGTCACCGGGATGAGCCAGTCGGACGCCACCAAGGCGCTGACCGGTGCCGGGTTCAAGGTGAAGAGCACCGGGCTGAACTTCTTCGGGCTGAGCAGCGTCTCGGGGCAGAGCCCGTCGGCCGGCACCATGCTGCCCAAGGGCTCGACGGTGACGATCAACTTCTAGCGCCCGCCCGGGCCCGGGACGGCCCTGCCGCTGCTGCCGCGGCTCAGCGCAGCGGGCCGTCCCCGGGCTCCTCCTGGTAGGAGTAGCGCTGCTCGCGCCACGGGTCGGCGCGGTTGTGGTAGCCGCGCTCCTCCCAGAAGCCGCGGCGGTCGGCCCGCATGTACTCCACCGCGCGCACCCACTTGGGGCCCTTCCAGGCGTAGAGCCCGGGGACGATCAGGCGCACCGGGAAGCCGTGCTCGACGGTCAGCGGCTCGCCGTCGTGGTGGGTGGCGAAGAGGGTGCCCGGGTCGGCGAACCGCTCCAGCGGGAGGTTGGCGCTGTAGCCGTACTCGGCCCAGACCATCACATGGGTGACGTCCGGGGCCGGCGGTGCGAGGTCGAGGACGGTGGCGGCGGCCACCCCGCTCCACTCGCTGCCGAGCATGGAGAACCTGGTCACGCAGTGGAAGTCGGCGCGCACCGTGCTGCGCGGCAGGCGGTGGAAGCCCTCGTGGTCCCACCGGCTCTTCTCGGCCGAGGCGGTCGCCCCGAACACCTGGAAGTCCCAGCTCGACGGCTTGAACCGGGGCACCGGGCCGTAGTGCAGGACGGGCCAGCCGCGCTGCACGCGCTGACCGGGGGGAAGCCGGGGGTCGACCTGCGGCGATCGTTCGTGTGGAGAACGTTCGCTCGGAGACCGTTCCTGTTCCGGCTGACCCATGGCTCCATGGTGACAGACGGCGGACGCCCGAGAACGCGCGCCCCTCGGCGCAGCCGCACGCCCCTGCGAACAGGTCATTAGCGGGCAAATCGGAAAATCCGCCACAGACCCGAGTGAGTGTGAACTTACTGGAAATATCACCCACAGTGCTGCCAGGATGCGTCCACCCGGTTCCCGCAGCGCAACGCAGGAAGGCACCGCCATGAAGGGCGACCCCGAGGTCATCGAGTTCCTCAACGAGCAGCTCACCGCTGAGCTGACCGCCATCAACCAGTACTTCCTGCACGCCAAGATGCAGGAGAACTTCGGCTGGACGAAGCTCGCGAAGTACACCCGCCACGAGTCCTTCGACGAGATGAAGCACGCCGAGATCCTGACCGACCGGATCCTCTTCCTGGACGGCCTGCCCAACTACCAGCGGCTCTTCCACGTGCGGATCGGCCAGACGGTGAAGGAGATGTTCGAGGCGGACCGGCAGGTGGAGGTCGAGGCGATCGACCGGCTGCGCCGGGGCATCGTGGTGATGCGGGCCAAGAACGACGTCACCTCGGCCAACATCTTCGAGGACATCCTGGCCGACGAGGAACACCACATCGACTACCTGGACACCCAGCTCGAACTGGTGGAGAAGCTCGGCGAGGCGCTCTACATCGCGCAGCTGATCGAGCAGCCGGAGAGCTGACCCGGCAGCCCTCAGGCGGTGCGGCGAAGGGCGAGCGGCCGATCGAGCGGTCGGCCCAGCACCGTGTCCAGGGGCTGGTTGGCGGGCAGGTCGGCCTCGGGATCGGCCAGACCGAGCTTGGCGGCCAACCGGGCCGTCGGGCACGGACGGCCGCCGTGCTCACCGAGCATCGCCTGGATCCGGCGCACGCAGGAGCCGCAGTCCGTCCCGGCCTTGCAGCCCTGGGCTATCTGGCGCGGGGAGTTGGCACCGCCGTCGATGGCCTTCTTGACCTGGTCCTCGGTGACCGCATGGCACATGCACACGTACATCGCGGTCACTCCCGGGGTCGGTGGCCTGTGAGCCAAGGTCTGCGGCGCTCGAGGGCCGCGGCTTTTCAGCTAAGCCTTACCTTACCTGCCCCGTCGGGCACGCAGAAGGCCCTGCTCCTCCAAGAGGGGCAGGGCCTTCGTCACATTCCCGGGTCACCGGCGCCGGCGCCGGCGGCGGTCACTGCCCGCGGTACATCTCCGCGACCAGGAACGCCAGGTCCAGCGACTGGCTGCGGTTCAGCCGCGGGTCGCAGGCCGTCTCGTAGCGCTGGTGCAGGTCGTCCACCAGCACCTCGTCACCGCCGCCGACGCACTCGGTCACGTCGTCGCCGGTCAGCTCCACGTGGATGCCGCCCGGGTGGGTGCCGAGCCCGCGGTGCACCTCGAAGAAGCCCTTGACCTCGTCGAGCACGTCGTCGAAGCGGCGGGTCTTGTGCCCGGTCTCGGCCTCGAAGGTGTTGCCGTGCATCGGGTCGCAGATCCACACCGGCTGCGCGCCGGAGGCGGTGACCTTCTCCACCAGGGTGGGCAGGTGGTCGCGGATCTTGCCCGCGCCCATCCGGGTGATGAAGGTGAGCCGGCCCGGCTCGCGCTCCGGGTCGAGCCGCTCGATCAGCGTCAGCGCCTCGTCGACCGAGGTGGTCGGGCCGAGCTTGACGCCGATCGGGTTGCGGATCCTGGAGGCGAACTCGATGTGCGCCCCGTCCAGCTGGCGGGTGCGCTCGCCGATCCAGACCATGTGGCCCGAGACGTCGTACAGCTCGCCGGTACGCGAGTCGACCCGGGTCAGCGCCGTCTCGTAGTCGAGCACCAGCGCCTCGTGCGAGGAGAAGAACTCGACGGTCTTGAACTCCTCCGGCGCGACCCCGCAGGCCTGCATGAAGTTCAGCGCGTTGTCGATCTCCTTGGCCAGGCGCTCGTAGCGCTGGCCGGCCGGCGAGTTGCGCACGAAGTCCTGGTTCCAGGCATGCACCTGGCGCAGGTCGGCGTAGCCACCGGTGGTGAAGGCGCGCACCAGGTTGAGGGTGGCGGCCGAGGCGTTGTACATCCGCTTCAGGCGCTCGGGGTCCGGGCGGCGGGACTCGGGGGTGAACTCGAAGCCGTTCACCGAGTCGCCGCGGTAGACCGGCAGGGTCACGCCGTCGCGGGTCTCGGTCGGCTTGGAGCGCGGCTTGGAGTACTGGCCGGCGATCCGGCCCACCTTGACCACCGGGACGGAGGCGGCGTACGTCAGCACCGCCGCCATCTGCAGCAGGGTCTTCAGCTTGTTGCGGATGTGGTCCGCCGAGACGCCGTCGAAGGCCTCGGCGCAGTCGCCGCCCTGGAGCAGGAACGCCTCACCACGCGCGACGGCACCGAGCCGGGCGCGCAGCTGGTCGCACTCGCCTGCGAAGACGAGCGGCGGATACGAGGCGAGGTCCGCGAGAGCGGTGCGCAGCGCCTGCGGGTCCGGCCAGTCAGGCTGCTGCGCCGCGGGCAGGGATTGCCAAGAGTGGTGATTTGTCACGGTCACGGTGTCAAGGCTACGGGGTGTGACAACCGATTTGTGCCCGCCTTCCAGTGGATGAGACGCCCGGCGGACATTTCCCGGGAGTCCGGCTCACCCTCCGGGGAGTCCGGCTCACCCCGTCGGCCGATCCGCTACTGTCATCACCATGCACGCGCCACACACCTTTTCCTGGTGGTGGGCCAACCCCCGGGTCGGCCCACAGCTCGCGCGTCCCTGAGACGACACGACGGCCGCCCCACTCGGGGCGGCCGTCGTCGTATTCCCGGACGGCCTTCCCGGCAGAGCGGACCAGCCCCGCCCCTCCCTCCGGAAAGAAGCCGACCGTGATCCGTGCCACCACCGCCGCGCTGCTCGACCGTCTGGCCGCCCCGGACGCCCCCGCCTTCGCCCTGCTGCACCGCCGCACCCCGCGACTGGCCCCCGACACCGTCGAGCTGCTGCTCGGCGAGGTCGGCTCGTACGACACGCTCGCCCAGCTGCCGCTGCCCACCGGCGCCCCCGCCGACGGCCGGCCGCGGCACGACCTGCTCGCACTGGTCCCCTACCAGCAGATCCGCGAGCGCGGTTTCGAGGCGCACCAGGACGGCACCCCGCTGCAGGCGCTGCGGGTGGCCGAGCAGTACCAGCTGCCGCTCGGCCAGGTGCTGGCCGAGCTGCCGCAGCTGCCCGTGCGGCTCACCGGGGGCGGCTTCGACATCGACGACGAGCAGTACGCCGAGATCGTCCGGCAGGTGATCCGGGAGGAGATCGGCAGCGGCGAGGGCGCCAACTTCGTCATCCGCCGCGACTTCCACGGCACCCTGCCCGACTTCTCCACCGAGCTCGCGCTCAGCCTCTTCCACCGCCTGCTCGACCAGGAGCGCGGCGCCTACTGGACCTACCTGGTCCACACCGGGGACCGGGTGCTGGTCGGCGCCTCGCCCGAGGTCCACGTGCGGCAGAGCGGCGGCACCGTGGTGATGAACCCGATCTCCGGCACCTACCGCTACCCCGCCGAGGGGCCGAGCCTGCCCTCGCTGCTGGCCTTCCTGCACGACCCCAAGGAGCTGGAGGAGCTCACCATGGTGGTCGACGAGGAGCTCAAGATGATGTGCACGGTCGGCGACCTGGGCGGCCAGGTGCTCGGCCCGCGGCTCAAGGAGATGGCCCACCTCGCGCACACCGAGTACGAGCTGCGCGGGCGCACCTCGCTGGACGTGCGCGAGGTGCTCAGGGAGACGATGTTCGCGGCCACCGTCACCGGCAGCCCCGTGCAGAACGCCACCCGGGTGATCCGCCGCTACGAGCGCACCGGGCGCGGCTACTACGCCGGCGCGCTCGCCCTGATCGGGCGCTCGGCCAGTGGCGGGCAGCAGCTGGACTCGCCGATCTGCATCCGCACCGCCGACATCGACCCGGCCACCGGCCGCCTGGTGGTCCGGGTCGGCGCCACCCTGGTGCGCCACTCCGACCCCGCCTCGGAGGTGGCCGAGACCCACGCCAAGGCGGCCGGCGTGCTGGCCGCGATCGGTGCCCGCCCGGCGGCAGCCCGCCCGGCCGGGCGCGACTGGCCCCGGCTGGGCGAGAACCACCGGGTGCAGGCCGCGCTGAACGGCCGCCGCGCCGACCTGGCGCCGTTCTGGCTGCGGATGCAGCAGCAGGTGACGCCCGACCAGCCCGAGCCGACCCTGGTGGTGGACGGCGAGGACACCTTCACCGCGATGCTGGCCCACCTGCTGCGCGCGATCGGCCACCAGGTCTCGGTGCTGCGCTACGACACCCCCGGTCTGGCCGGGCTCGTCGCCGCGCACCGCGGACCGCTGGTGCTCGGTCCCGGGCCGGGCGACCCGGCCGACCCCGCCGACCCGAAGATGGCCGTGCTGCGTCCGATCGCCGCCGAGGCGCTGGCCGACGCCCGGAGCGGGCAGCGCACGGCGCCGCTGCTCGCGGTCTGCCTCAGCCACCAGCTGCTCAGCGCCGAGCTCGGCCTGCCGCTGCACCGCAAGGCCACCGTCTACCAGGGCGCGCAGGAGACCATCGACCTGTTCGGCAGCCCGCAGACGGTCGGCTTCTACAACACCTTCGTCGCGCGCTGCTCCCCGGCGGACGCGCAGCGCCTCGCGCAGGCGGGCGTCGAGGTGGCCCGCGACCCGCTCACCGGCGACGTCCACGCGCTGCGCGGCCCCGGCTTCGCGAGCCTGCAGTTCCACCCGGAGTCGGTGCTGACCATGGACGGCGTGACCGTGGTGGCGCAGCTGCTGCGCACGGCGGTGCCGGTGGTCGGCTGACGGCTGACGGCCGTGGACGGTCGGCGGGGCGCGGCCCCGGCGGCCGTCGTCGGCCGGTCGCCGTGCCGCCGTGCCTGCCGCCGGGTCGGGGTGACGCACGCCACAATGGCCGCATGCGCATCGGAATCCTCGGCACCGGCACCGTCGGGCAGACCCTCGCCGACAAGCTGCTCTCCCTCGGCCACGAGATCACCCTCGGCTCCCGGAGCCCGTCCAACCCCGCGGGCCTCGCCTGGGCGCAGGCGGTGGGGCCGCACGGGCACAGCGGGACCTTCGCCGAGGCCGCCGGGTTCGGCGAACTGGTGGTCAACGCGACTCCCGGCACGGTCTCGCTCGACGTGCTGGCAGCCGCCGGGGCGCAGGCGCTGGCCGGCAAGATCGTGGTGGACGTCTGCAACCCGCTGGTCTTCGCCGCCGACGGCACGGTCACCCTCGACCCGGTGAACAGCGACAGCATGGGCGAGCGGATCCAGCGGGCCTGCCCGGACTCCCGGGTGGTCAAGGCCCTCAACACGCTCGCCGCACCGGTGATGGTCAACCCGGGGCGGGTGCCGGGCCGGCACAACCTCTTCGTCGCGGGCGACGACGCCGGCGCCAAGCAGGAGGTCACCGCGCTGCTGGAGTCCTTCGGCTGGCCGGCGGCCGACATCGTCGACCTGGGCGGGATCCAGGCGGCGCGCGGGATGGAGATGCTGATGCCGTTCTGGCTGAACCTGATGCGCCACTACGGGCACACCGACTTCAACTACCGTCTCCAGGTGGCCGACTGACCGACGCGCTCAGCCGAGCTCCTCGTCCAGGCCCTGCTCGATCGCGTAGCGGACCAGCTCGACCCGGTTGTGCAGCTGGAGCTTGCCGAGGGTGTTCTGCACGTGGTTCTGCACGGTGCGGTGCGAGAGCGTGAGCCGCTCGGCGATCTGACGGTACGACAGCCCCTTGGCCACCATCCGCAGCACCTCGGTCTCCCGGGCCGTCAGGTGCGGTACCGGCGCCCGCCCCGCGCTCGCCGCGGCGGGCGGCTCGGCGGCCAGCCGCCGGAACTCGCCGAGCACCAGGCCGGCCAGCCCCGGGGTGAAGACCGCCTCACCGGCCGCCGTGCCGCGGACCGCGGCCAGCAGTTCCTCGCGACCCGCCGACTTCACCAGGTAGCCGGTCGCGCCGGACTTCACCGCCTCCAGCACATCGGCCTGCTCACCGCTGGCGGAGAGCACCAGCACCCGCACCGCCGGGTCGCGCGCCAGCACCTGGCGGCAGACCTCGACCCCGGGCAGCAGCGGCAGGTGGAGGTCCAGCAGCAGCACCTGCGGACGGGCGGCGGCGGCCCGGCGTACCGCCTGCGCGCCGTCCCCGGCGGTGGCGACCACCTCGAAACCCGCGTCGGCCAGGTCCCTGGCCACCGCCTCACGCCACATCGGATGGTCGTCGACCACCATCACCCGCAGCCGCTGCTCCATCAGCCCTCCCTCGGAACCCGCAACTCGACCTCGACGCCCGCCCCGGGCTCCGAACTGAACTCCGCCGTGCCACCGAGGTCGCGCAGCCGGCCCTCGATGGACTGGGCCACCCCGAGCCGCCCGTCGAGCCTGGCCCGGGCCAGCCGCCCGGCCGGGAACCCGGGGCCGTCGTCGCGGATCGACACGGTCACCACGGCCGGCTCGTCCTCCAGCAGGATCCAGGCCCGGGCCCGGTCCCCCGCGTGCCGGTGGACGTTGTCCACGGCGGCGCCCACCGCAGCCGCCAGCTGCTCGGCCCGCGGCCCGGGCAGCAGCACCGCGGTGCCGGGGACGGCCAGGGTGACCCGGTCGCTCTCGTACCGGGCGAGCAGCGCCCGCAGGTCCTGTTCGGCCCTCGCCCCTGCGGCCCCGGACGGCGGCCGCGCGGCGGCCGAAGCCCCCGTCATCAGGGCCCGCAGCGCCCGCTCCTGCTCCCCCGCCAGCCGGCCGAGCTCCACCGGGTCGAGGACACGGCCGGCATCCGCCGTCGCCGCCTCGCCCGCCTGACGCTGCACCAGGGCGAGCACCTGGAGCACCCCGTCGTGGATGTCGCGGGAGAGCCGCTCCCGCTCCCGGTTCGCCGCCTCCACCCGCAGCGCCTCGCCGAGGGTGGCCTCGCTCGCCCTGGCCAGCTCGATCACGTAGCCGATCGCGCAGCCGGTCAGCAGCAACAGCACGCAGTCGTGCACGTTTCCCAGGGTCAGGCCGCCGTGCCCGAGGACGTTCGCACCGCCGACCACCAGTCCCGCCACCGCCGCGAGCCGCCAGCCGCCCTTGGCGGCGAAGCCGAGCACCGTGCCGGCCGCCCAGATGGTCGGCACCGTGACCGCGCCGGCCGCGATCCGCGCCGGGGTGTCGATCGCCCCGCTCAGCACCACCCCGCTGACGGAGACCACCAGGTCGACGCCGAGCATCGGCCAGGGGCAGCGGGCCGGGTTGCCGAAGGCACGCGAGGTGGCCAGCGTCCAGAGCACCAGGGCGCCCAGGTAGATCCAGCCGGCCACCGGGTGCCGGTAGTGCAGGTAGGCGAGGTCGTAGCGGACCAGCGCGTAGACCATGGCGAGCACCCGGTACCAGCTGATCGCACGCCAGAGCGGCAGCTCCACGGACATGCCGCCGGCCGCCACCGCCCCGCTCGGGCCGTGCTGCGAAACCGCCATCGCTCCCCCTGGCGAACGCGGACCTAGGGACCGCCGGGCAGACCCTGGGAGCCGCCCGGCTCAGGAGTCGCCCGGCTCCTTCTCGCCCGACTCCTGCCGGGCGGCCTCACGCTCGGCCGCCTCGGCTGCCTCGGCCTTCTCGGCCGCCTGCTTCTCCTTCTCCGCCGCCCGCTCCGCGCGCTGCTCGGCCCGGCGCTCGGCGTCCGCGCGCTTCTTCTCCTCGGCGATCTGCCGCTTGGCGGCGGTCGCGTAGATGTCCACGTACTCCTGGCCGGAGAGCCGCATGATCTCGTACATCACCTCGTCGGTGACCGAGCGCAGGATGAAGCGGTCGTTCTCCATACCCTGGTAGCGGGAGAAGTCCAGCGGGCGGCCGATCCGGATGCCGGGGCGGATGCCGAAGCTGGGGATCACCTGGCCGGGCGGCTGCACCTTCTCGGTGTCGATCATCGCCACCGGGATGACCGGCGCGCCGGTCTGCAGCGCGACCCGGGCCAGGCCGCCGACCTTGCCCCGGTAGAGCTTGCCGTCGGGCGAGCGGGTGCCCTCGGGGTAGACGCCGAACAGCTCGCCGCGGTCGATCACCGCGATCGCGCTGCGGATCGCCGCCTCACCGGCCCCGCGCACCCCGGAGCGGTCCACCGGGAGCTGGCCGACGCCCTTGAAGAAGGCGGCCGTCAGCTTTCCCTTGAGGCCCGGGGTGTTGAAGTACTCCGCCTTGGCGATGAAGGTCACCCGACGCTTCATCAAGGCAGGCAGGAAGAAGGAGTCCGAGAACGAGAGGTGGTTGCTCGCGATGATCGCCGGGCCCTCGTCTGGGATGTTCTCCGCACCTTCCATCCACGGCCGGAAGAAGATCCGCAGCATCGGTGCGACGATCATCTTCATCAGTCGGTAGAACAACCCGGACCTCCTGTATTGCAGACCGGTCGATCCTAATGCCCCAAAGGGGTCCCCGACGCACGGCAGGGGTGACGGCGGGCGGCGGAGAGGGTCTGTACGCCCCGCCGACCCCGTGCAACGATGGCGGCGCCGTTGCCTCGTCTGCCCCGTCGAAGTCGAAGGAGTCCACGGATGCCGCCGCTGCCCGGTGCCGAGCCCTACCACCACCGCGGTGGCCCGATCGGTGTGCTGCTCTGCCACGGGTTCACGGGCTCCCCGCAGTCGCTGCGCCCCTGGGCGGAGTACCTGGCCGAGGCCGGCCTGACCGTCTCGCTCCCGCTGCTGCCCGGCCACGGCACCCGGTGGCAGGACCTCGCGGTGACCCGCTGGGAGGACTGGTACGCCGAGCTGAACCGGGCCTTCGAGCAGCTCGCCGAGGAGTGCGAGCGGGTCTTCGTCTTCGGCCTCTCGATGGGCGGCGGCCTGAGCCTGCACCTGGCCGCCGAGCACCAGGAGAAGGTCGCCGGACTGGTCCTGGTCAACCCTTCGGTGCGCGCGGACAACCCGGCCACCCCGCTGCTGCCGGTGCTGCGCCACCTGGTGCCGAGCCGGCCGGGGATCACCGGCGACATCGCGCTGCCGGGCGCCGTCGAGATCGGCTACGACCGCTTCCCGCTGCACGCCGCCTGGTCGCTGAGCCGGCTGTGGCACACCGTCCAGCAGGAGCTGGTGCGGGTCGGTCAACCCGTGCTGCTGCTGCGCAGCCCGCGGGACCACGTGGTCTCCCCGGCGAACTCCGCTCTGGTGCTGGCCCGGATATCCTCGGTCGATGTGACGGAGCGGCTGTGCGAACGCAGCTTCCACGTCGCGACCCTGGACTACGACGCCGAACTGATCTTCGAGGAGTCCCTCGGGTTCGTCCGCCGTCTGGCCGGGGTCCCGCAGGCCACCGACGCCACCGACCAGCGGGGCTGAGGGCCACCAGGACTGAAGGGCCGGCAGTGCACGAGCACGAGAACAACACGGCGGGCGACGACGAGGACCGCCCCCAGGAGAGCGAGCAGCGCCCCGCGCCCACCCCCACCCCCAGCAGCCAGGCCGAGCACGACGCGATCTTCGCCCAGCTGGTGGCGCAGTTCGACGACCCGGTGGACCTCACCCGGCCCGACTGGCCCGAGATCGAGAACCTGCGCGCCCGCAACGACCTGGCCACCCGCGGCGACACCGGCCTCGGCGCGCCCCAGCCCCGCCCCCGCGCTGCCGAACCCGCGCCGCTCGACCCCGCCCGGCTCGGCCCGCGCGACTGGGACGCCGCCGAGGACCCGGACGAGGGCCACTTCGTGCCGCCGGAGCCGCCGCCGCTGCCCACCGGCGACACCACCGCCAAGTTCGCCTGGATCGCGGTGCTCGGCGGCCCCGCGCTGCTGCTCTTCGACGCCCTGGTCTGGCGCGAGGTGGCCGGCTGGCCCGCCTGGGTGGGGCTGACGGCCTTCCTGGGCGGCTTCACCACGCTGATCGTCCGGATGAAGGACCGCGATCCGGACGAGCCGCACGACCCGCACGGCGGTGCGGTCGTCTGACCCGCGCGCAGGGCGCCCCCGGGACCGATGTCCCGGGGGCGCCTTCGGTGTTGACGCTGGATCAGAAACCGGTGGTCACCGTGACGCCGGCGAAGGCGCTGGTGCCGTAGAGGCTGATGTAGTTCCAACCGGCCTTCGGGGAGGCGATGGTGAGGGTGTGGGCGGTCCCCGGTCCGGTGGTGTGGGCGGTGGCGTCGGCCTGGGTGGCCCAGGTGCCGTCGTCGAAGTAGAGGTTGGCGTCGCCGGTGCCGCCGCTCGCGGTGATGGTGAGCTGCTGGGTGCCGGCCGGGACGTCGACGTAGAGGTAGCTGTAGTCGCCGGCGGCCGCGGTGAGGTTGCTCCGGCCGCAGTTCCGGCCGAGTTCACGGGGGTCGGGGGCGGCGCAGTCCGTCGACGCGGCCACCGTGACGGTCGCGGTGGTGGCGGCCGAGGCGCCCTGGCTGTCCAGCACGGTCAGGTGCACGGTGTAGGTGCCCGGCGCGGCGTAGGTCTTCGTCGGGTTGGCGTCGGTGGAGCCGGTGCCGTCGCCGAAGTCCCAGGTGCGGGCGGTGATGGTGGCGCCGGGTGCGGTGGAGGTGTCGGTGAAGGCCGCCGTGAGGCCGTCGGTGGTGCTGGTGAGGGCGGCGGTCGGCGGCTGCGGGATGTTGTCGCTGCAGGCTCCCGCGGCGCAGGCGGCCAGCCAACTGGACCAGTCGGCGTCGTAGCTGGTGCCGATGCCGGTGAGGAGGTTCAGCGCGCCCTGGTAGTCGCCGGACCGGTAGAAGCCGAGCAGGCTGTCGACGTCGGCGCGGTGGCGCTCCAGCATGTAGCGCACCGAGAGGTAGCCCCACGGGTAGATCCGGTCCTGACCGCTGTCGTAGGTGTTGGCGAAGATCGTGCTCAGCGGGTAGGCGGCGGTGGCCGCGTCGGTGACCGCGTCGGTGTCGGCCAGGCCGCGGTAGGTGTAGGAGTCGTACTCGGCCAGGCCCTCGATCCACCAGATGGTGTCGGGCGTCGAGGTGGCCGCGGTGAAGTCCCCGGCGGTGTCGAAGCGGCCGTCCAGGTAGTGGGTGAACTCGTGGTTGAGGTTCCAGATCTGGAAGGCCGGCCGCAGCCAGTCGGCCTCGTAGGCGACGAACCGGGGCACGTTGGCGGGGTTGGTGGGGTCGCCCTCCATGTACATCCCGCCGTTGTCGGTGCTCATGCCGAAGATCTCGCCGGCATAGGTCTGGTAGTCGGCGGTGGAGTGGAAGACGTCCAGCGTGAGCGTGGTGTTGAGGTCGCCGGGCAGCGGGCCCGGGTCCTTGACCAGGTTGTGGAAGAACGCGGTCTCACCGATCAGGCTGTTGCAGGTGGCGCTCAGCTCGTCGTCGGTCAGCGCCTGGGCCTCGATCTTGATGTACGGGCTGCAGGTGTACTGGATCGTCAGCACCGCGGCCTTGAGCCGGTCGGCCAGGTCGCAGGTGTTGTAGTCGGCGCAGTTGCCCTGGTCGTACTGGTCGGCCTGGGTGGCGACGCCGACCCACAGCGGGGCCGTGGCACCGGTCATCGCCGAGTCGGCGAGCAGGCCCTCGACCAGCGGGCGCACCGTCGGCAGCAGCGTGGCGTCCTGCAGGAAGCGGGCCAGCTCGGTGCCCGCGTTGGCGGCCAGGAAGCTCTGCGGGCCGCCGAGCAGCGCGAGGTTGCCGGTCGCGAAGGTGTCGAGGGTGGTGAGGATGCTCGGGTCGGCCTCGGTCGCGGCGACGAAGTCGGCGTTCTGGTGGCCGCGGAAGAGCACGGTATAGACGTTGTTGACGGCGTTCACCATGTTGTACGAGCTGTTGTACGCGGTGGTGTAGCCGGCCAGCAGGCGCTTCTCGACCGGCAGGTAGCGGGCGTTCTGGCCGGCGCTGTCGATCAGCGTGACGGCCTCCGCGAGCACCGCCCCGTTGGCGTCCGTGACGTCCTGGCTGTGCGGGGCGGCGTAGAAGGCGTCCAGCGCGGCCTGGATCGCGCTCTGCAGCGTGCTGCCGTAACTGCCCACGTCGGCGGCGTCGTTCCACTGCACGTAGTAGCCGGCCCGCAGGTAGAGCACCAGCTCCAGCAGGTGGCTGCTGTCGTCGCCCGGGTAGCTCGGCGCGGCGGCGGCCAGCGCGTTCGCGACGGTGGTCATCTGCGACTCCTGGAAGGCCTGGTGGGCCTGGGAGCCGGTGAGGTTGAAGAAGGTGTTGACGCAGTCGGAGCCGGCCGACTCCACGGCCTGGACCAGCGCGTCACCGGTGTCGGCGCTGATCGCGGCCGGGTCGCAGGCCGTTGCCGCCCTGGCCATCGGGCGCGTGGGCTTGTCGTAGTCCTGGTGCAGTGCGGAGTCGTCGGCGGGCAGCGGCGGGCGGTCCTTGGCGCTGACCCGCTGCGAGTCGTCGGGCCGGGCGGCGCCGGTGGCCGGCTGCGGGGCGAGGCCGGGGCGGGTGGCGGGACCGGCAGGCCCGGGGGTCGCGGGCCCGGGCGCCGGGGCCTTGGCGGCCGGAGCCTTGGCGAGGGGCGCGGCGTAGGCCTGGCCCTGGGTGCCGGCCAACCCGAGGCCGAGGGTCAGCGCCAGGGCGGATATCAGGAGTCGGGGCAGCTTCGTCCCGAGGAGTGGAGGTCTCACGTGAGGTTCTCCCGGTGTGGGGGGCCGCGCGCGGGGGCGCGGCGTACGGCGGGGACCGTGGCAGGCGCGGAGCATGACGATGCGTCAGCCCTGCTCGATGGGCGCCGGTGTCGTGGGGTGGGACAGGCGCCCGGGCAGGTTGGGGCCGCTTGAGCATGCACACGGCTAGACGTGTGACATGTACCATTGCATACATCACATGCTTCGTGAAGACATCCGGAGAACCTCCTGAGAACAGCCCTCGGCGCCCCGCCGGACCGGCGGGGCGCCGAGGTCGGCAGACGGTCAGGAGCCGTCAGGGCGCGGCGGGCACCCGCAGCACCGCCACCACCGGCAGGTGGTCGGTGGCCGCCAGCAGCTCGGCGACCGGCAGTGGCGGCACCCCGCAGGAGAGCACCTCGATCCCGGGCGAGGCGAAGACGGCGTCCAGCCGCTGCAGCGGGTCCCCGGGGCGCGAGGTGTACTCCCCGCCCCACGGACTGGTCGCCCAGCCGTCCTGGTACGCCTCGGCCAGCTTGCGCCAACCCGCGTCCTCGGGATGCTCGTTGAAGTCCCCGGCGATCACCGAGTACGGGCTGATCGACCCCTGCTCGTGCAGCAGCTCGAACTGCTGCACCCGCTCGGGGCCGATGAAGCTCAGGTGGCAGCTGGTCAGCGCGAACGGCACCGCGCGCCCGATCCGCAGCACCGCGCTCGCGAAGCCGCGCGCGTGCATCCCGCGGTGCTTGGGCAGCAGCCGGTCGTGCCGGCCGAGCACCTCGACCCTCAACCCTCCCAGCAGCAGCGGTCCGGCCGCCGTGCGCCCGCCGCCGGCCAGCACCACCGTCCCGGTGTTCCTGGCCAGCCAGGCCACCTGGCCCTCGGGGCGCCAGTAGCGCGGTGACTCCTGCACGCAGACCAGGTCGGGCTCGCAGGAGCGGATCACCCGGGCCAGCGCCCGGCGGTCGTCCCGCTGCGAGCGGATGTTGTAGCTCAGCACACGGACGAGTTCGGCTCCGTCCGGCTGGGGACCGGAGCGCGGCAGGTCGAGGGTCACCCCCGACACGCTACCGGCTCCGCCGGGGCGGAGCCGGTCGGACCTGACGACCACTCAGGGGTCGGGCCTGCCGCTGGAGCTACGCGGTGCGGGCCAGGTCGCCCGCGCCCACGATGCCCGCCGAGGAGCCCATCGAGGCCAGCACGACCTCGGCCCGCGGCCGGTGCACCCCGCCCGTCAGGTACTTCTCGAAGTCCTTGGCCACCGGGTCGAGCAGCAGCCGCCCGGAGTCCGAGACGCCGCCGCCGAGCACGAAGACGCCCGGGTCGAAGAGCGCGGCCAGGTCGGCCATCCCGCGGCCCAGCCAGTCGGCCAGCTCGGCGTAGCACTCCAGTGCCAGCGGGTCGCCGTACTCGGCGGCCTCGGTGATGTGGATGCCGCGGATGGTCTCCGCCACTCCGTCGTTGAGCTCCAGCATCCGCCGCCCGCGCACCGGGTCGGCCGCCGCCCGCTCCCGGCCGTAGCGGCGCAGCGCCCGCCCCGAGCCGTACTGCTCCCAGCAGCCCTTGCCGCCGCAGCCACAGAGCAGGCCGTCCGGCACCATGTTCAGGTGCCCGATCTCGCCGGCCACGCCGAACCGGCCGCGGTGCAGCCGCCCGTCCAGCACGATGCCGCCGCCGATGCCGGTGCCCACGGTGATCAGCACCATGTCGGTGTGCTCGGCCGCGGCACCGAAGCGGAACTCGGCCCAGGCCGCGCAGTTGGCGTCGTTCTCCACCACCGTGTCGAGGCCGGTGAGCTCCTCGATCCGGCCGCGCAGCGGCTCGTTCTCCCAGGCGATGTTGGGCGCGAAGATCACCGTGGAGCGGTCGCGGTCGACGAAGCCGGGGGCGCCCACGCCCACCGCGCTGACCTCGGTGTACTGCTCCTTGAGCTCGCGCACGGCCTGGGCGATGGCATCGACCGCCCACTGCGGGTCGGCCGGGGTGGGAACCCGGGTCCGGGCCAGGATCTCGCCGTTCTCGTCGACCACGCCGGCCGCGATCTTGGTGCCGCCGACATCGACGCCGATGGTCAGAGCCATGTGTCCCTCAGTCATTCGCTCGTGCCCGATGGGCGGAACGGTACCCGCCCGGCCGTGCTCCCGTACACACCTGGCCATACATTATCCGAAGACAAGGTTGCGAAAGCCCCGCCGCAAGGCTTCAAAAGTCGTACGATTCAAGCCCCTGCGTAGCCCCGGGATTCCCCTCGGTGATGAACACGGCGAGCGCTATTCGTCCAGGTCGATCCGCTCGGAGTCGGACGGCTCGGGGGCCGACCAGCGCCGCTCGTGCCCGGCCACGGCGGCCCGGTAGGCGGCCAGCAACTCGGCGCCGGCGGCGGCCAGGTGCTCGAAGACCTCGGGGTTCTCCGCCTTCACCCGCCCGTAGACGCGCTCCGCCTGCTCCCCCACGGTGGCGGCGAGCTTGCGCACCTCGTCGATCAGCGGACTGCCCTCGTCCTGGGGGTTCTCGTTGTCGACAGGATCTGAATTGTTCATGACGTGCGCCTTCCGGTGCCGGTGCCGCGGACGCACCAGGGAGCGCGCCCGCTCGGTCCCTTCAGACGCTACCGGTTACCGGCCACCGGTCGGCCAGAGGTCCGGGTCGGGCGCGAAGCGCAACGTCAACTCACCGCCGCGCAGCGCCGCCCCGGCCACCGTGCAGCGGCGCAGGGCGCCCGGCAGCGGCAGGATCCGCCGGTAGGAGCCGAGCCCGACCACCAGCTCGTCGCCGCGGCGCATCAGCTCCAGGTCGGCGCGCTCGGCGCCGGGCGCGGCCAGCCGCCAGAGCAGCACGCCGTCCTCCGCCAACCGGTCCTCGGCGGTCCACGGCCAGCGGGTGCTCGGCTCGGGGCCCGTCCCGGCGCCGTACAGCTGGTCGGCCACCGCCGGCAGGTCGGCGGCCAGCTGGTCGGCGACCAGCAGCGGCACGTCCAGGCCGATCGCGGCCAGCCGCTCCCGCTCGCGCCGGGCCTGACCGGCCAGCCACGGATCGGCGGACTCCAGCGCGGCGGCGGGCAGCGCGCGGTGCGCGGCCACGGCGTCCAGCCGGTGACCGAAGAGCGCCAGCCCGGCGGCGGCCCGGCGCAGCGCGGGCACCGAGCAGGAGCCGGCGTCCACCGCCAGGCGCACCGAGGTGCGGCTCGACTCGATCACCGCACGGGTGGCGGTCAGCTCGCCGCCCACCCAGGCCCGCGCGGAGTACAGCCAGTCGGCGGGCATCGGCACCCCGGCCACCGCGGCCAGCAGCGGGCGCAGCGCCCGGGCGGCCTGGCGCTGCTCGGGCAGCAGGCGGCTCAGGTAGCGGTCCAGCTGCTCGGGCAGCGCGAGCGCCATGGTCAGCTCGGCGGGCGGCGGGGCGGCGGCCACCACCAGGTCGTAGCTGTCGGCCGGCACCCGCAGCGCGCGCAGCAGGGCGAGCTGGCGGGTGCCCGGCAGCGCGGTCAGCTCGTCGGGCTCCAGCGGCTCGACGCCGAGCAGGTCGAAGCCGGTGCGCAGTTTGCCGTCCAGGGCGCCGAGCGCCCGGCGGAACGCCTGCTGCTCCTCGATCCGCACGGCCCACAGGTGGTGGTCGATCTCCGCCGGCTGGTCACCGAGGCGCGCTCCGAGCACCTCGTCGACCGCGCGGTGCGGATCGTCGGCGGCCAGCAGCAGGGTGCGCAGGCCGCGGCCCGCGGCGTGCAGCGCGGTGGCGGCGGCCACCGCGGGCACGGCGGCGGCGTCACCGGTGACCAGCACCGTGCGGGTCATCGCGGGGTCAGCTCGCGCCGGTGGCGGGGGCGGACCCGCCCTCGGGCCGGCTCTCCACCCGCTTCTTCAGGCCGGCCAGCGCCCGGTCGATGATCACCTTCTCGGCCTTGCGCTTGATCATGCCCAGCATCGGGATCTTGACGTCCACCGCGAGCTGGTAGGTGACCTCGGTGCCGCCGGGGGCCGGCGCGAGCGAGTAGGAGCCGTCCAGCGAGCGCAGCATCTGGCTCTTCACCAGGGTCCAGGAGACCTCGCGCTCCGCGTCCCAGGTGTAGGCGAGCACGTGCTCGTCACGGATCGCACCGGCGTCGAGCAGCAACCGGACCTGGGTCGCACGGCCCTCCTCGGTGCGGCCGAGCACCTCGATCTCCTTGACCTCACCGGTCCACAGCGGGTACGCCTCGAAATCGGCGATCACCGCCATCACCTCGGCCGCCGTCGCCTCGACGACGATGCTCGACCTGGTGTGTTCCGCCATCGGTGGGCCTCCGCGTTGTCCCGTGCCACTGGTCAGGTGCCACCGAAGGCTATCGCGGCCGTCGCCACCCCCGAGCCCGTGGGGCACCGGCGAGCGGCCCGTGGAGGGCTACCGGCGGGTCACCTGTGCGCTGCCGTAAGGTGCGAAGCACAACGATCAGTGCCTCCCCAAGGGGTGTGACACTTCGAACACCGCGGCTGACCCCCCTACCCGAATCTGGCTACCGGGCAGTAACGTCCTGCCGTCCCGCAGCGTCGCAGACGAGGAGCAGTAGTGCTCGACTTCAGCCTTCCGGCCCGATACCAGGTCCCGAGCGGTGGCAACCTCTCCGACCTGGTCCACCAGAACGCCGCGGACCACGCACAGGTCGCGGTGCTCAGCCGGAAGCTGGACGGCCGCTGGCAGGACGTCACCGCCGCCGCCTTCCTCGCCGAGGTGCACCGGACGGCCAAAGGGCTGATCGCCTCCGGCGTGCAGCCGGGCGACCGGGTCGGCGTGATGTCGCGCACCCGCTACGAGTGGACCCTGCTCGACTTCGCGATCTGGAGCGCCGGCGCGATCACCGTGCCGGTCTACGAGACCTCCTCCGCCGAGCAGGTGCAGTGGATCCTCGGCGACTCTGGCGCGGTCGTGGTGGTCACCGAGACCGACAGCCACGCCGCCGTGGTCGAGTCGGTCCGCGACCGGTTGCCCGAGCTGCGGCACACCTGGCAGATCGAGCGCGGCGGGATCGAGGAGCTGAACACGGCGGGCGCCGACGTGCCGGACGCCACCGTGGCCGAGCGCCGCTCGATCCCCGGCCCCGACACGATCGCCACCATCGTCTACACCTCGGGCACCACCGGCCGCCCCAAGGGCTGTCAGCTCACCCACGGCAACTTCATGGCCGAGCTGGGCAACGTGGTCGCCCGGATGCCGGACCTGTTCCGCACCGGTGAGAGCTCGGTGCTGCTCTTCCTGCCGCTGGCCCACGTGCTGGGCCGGATCGCCGAGATCGCCGCCGCGATCGCGCCGATCAAGCTGGGCCACGTCTCGGACATCAAGGACGTCACCGCCGAGCTCGCCTCCTTCCGCCCGACCCTGATCCTGGGCGTGCCGCGGGTCTTCGAGAAGGTCTACAACACCGCGCGGGCCAAGGCCCAGGCGGACGGCAAGGGCAAGATCTTCGACCAGGCCGCCGACGTGGCCATCGCCTACAGCCGCGCGCAGGAGCTGGGCGGCCCCGGCCTGCTGCTGCGGCTCAAGCACGCGGTCTTCGACAAGCTGGTCTACAGCAAGCTGCGCGCCGCCCTCGGCGGCCGGGCCACCCACGCGATCTCCGGCGGCGCGCCGCTGGGCGAGCGTCTGGGCCACTTCTACCGGGGCATCGGCTTCACCGTGCTGGAGGGCTACGGGCTGACCGAGACCTGCGCGGCCACCGCCTTCAACCCGCACGACAAGCCGAAGATCGGCACGGTCGGCCAGCCGCTGCCCGGCTCCGCGGTGCGGATCGCCGAGGACGGCGAGGTGCTGCTGAAGGGCCCGCAGATCTTCACCGGCTACTGGAACAACCCGGTGGCCACCGAGGAGGCGCTGCGGGACGGCTGGTTCGCCACCGGTGACCTCGGGTCGCTGGACGAGGACGGCTACCTGACCATCACCGGCCGCAAGAAGGAGATCATCGTCACGGCCGGCGGCAAGAACGTCGCCCCCGCCGTGATCGAGGACCGCATCCGGGCGCACCCGCTGATCGGCGAGGTGATGGTGGTCGGCGACCGCAAGCCGTTCATCGGCTGCCTGGTCACCATCGACCAGGAGTTCCTGCCGCGGTGGCTGGAGCTGAACGGCCGTCAGCCCGCGAGCGTGGCCGAGCTGCTCCAGGACCCGGCCCTGCTGGCCGCCGTCCAGGAGGCGGTGGACGAGGGCAACAAGGCGGTCTCGCACGCCGAGGCCGTGAAGAAGTTCCGGGTCCTGGACACCGAGTTCTCCGAGGCCAACGGCTACCTGACGCCCTCGCTCAAGCTCAAGCGCAACGTGGTGCTGAAGGACTACGCGGGCGAGATCGAGGCGCTCTACCAGCGCTAGGCCCGGCCCCCGGCCTAGAGCCAGGCCCTGGGCCTGGCTCTAGGCCTGACTTTGGCCCTGGCCCGCCAGCAGATCGCCCAGGCGCTGGGCCAGCAGGTCCCAGCGCCAGGCCTCCTCCACCCAGCGCCGCCCCGCCCGGCCCAGCCGCCGGCGCAGCGCCGGGTCGGCGAGCAGCCGCACGATCCGCTCGGCGACCTGCTCCAGCGAGCCGCCGGGGACCACGTAGCCCGTCTCGCCCTCCAGCACGGCGTCCGGGGCACCGCCGGAGTCGCCCGCCACCACCGGCAGCCCGGTGGCGGAAGCCTCCAGGTAGACGATCCCGAGCCCCTCCACGTCCAGTCCCCCGCGCCTGGTGCGGCACGGCATCGCGAAGACGTCGCCCGCACCGTAGTGGGCCGGCAGCTCGGCCCACGGCACCTCGCCGGTGAACCGGACCGAGGCGGCCACCCCGGTCGCCTCGGCCAGCTTGCGCAGGTCCGCCAGGTAGGGGCCGCCGCCGACGATCAGCAGCACGGTGTCCGGCTCGGCGGCCAGGATCAGCGGCAGCGCGCGGATCAGCGTGTCCTGCCCCTTGCGCGGCACCAGCCGGGAGACGCAGACCACCACCGGACGGTCCGTCAGCCCGAGCCGGGCCCGCACCTCGGCGCCGCCCGAGTCCGGGTGGAAGGTCTGCTCGTCCACCCCCGGCGGCAGCTGCGCCATCCGCGCGGCCGGCCCCGGACCCACCGCCCGGGCGATCCGCGAGCGGGTGTACTCGCCGAGGTAGGTGAGCGTGTCGGTGCCCTCGCCGATCCGCCGCAGCAGCTGGCGCGAGCCCGGGAGTTGGGCCCAGGCGGCCTCGTGGCCGTGCGTCATGCCGAGCAGCCGGGCCGCCCCGGCGCGGCGCAGCGCGGGCGCCATCAGGCCCAGCGGCGCAGCCGCCCCGAACCAGACCGTGTCGCAGCCCTCGGCCCGCAGCAGCTCGGCCGCCCGCCGGGTGACCCGGGGGGTCGGCAGCAGCATGGTGCTGCGGTCGCGGATCACCGGGAACGGCTGCTCGGCGTCGAAGCGCGCGACCTCCCGGCCGTCGCGCCACGATGAGGCGTACACCACAATGCTGCCCGCCGGCCGGCGCACCGCCATGTTGTGGACAAAGGCCTGAATTCCGCCTGGACGCGGGGGAAAGTCGTTGGTGACGACAAGGGTCTTCGGCATACTGTCCACGGCTCGCTCGGTCGGGGGGTGCTCGGTTCACCGCTCGGTGATCCGTACCATAGGTCACCATGCCGACTCGGCGGGAACGAACGGAGCGGGGGCGGGCGGACCGTCGGGAACGGAAGGCCGGGCCGGAACCGTTTCCCTCCTGAGTCTGTCCTAGTCGAAGCCGGCCCCGCCCGGTACGCACCGGCGCGCGTGGACAGGCGCCGGCTCGGGCGCGGGCAGCCGCGCGCGACGAACGCGGTCGCGCGCAGAGAACGAGGGAGCACAGTGGAGTTGGCCCAGGACGGCCCGGCGGACGAGGTCGCCAGCGGCGGCAGCGGTGGTCTCGCGCTCGCCGCACCCCCCGCACCGGGCGCCACTGCCGTCACCCCGGCCGCCCCCGCGCGTGGCGCGCTGTGGGGCATCGGCGCCACCTGGCTGGCCACCAGGGTCCTGCTGATCCTGATCGTCACCGGCGTCATCCGGTTCGGCCTGGACGTGACCACCGACGTCTCGGTGATCTACCACGCCTGGTACGGGGTGTTGCAGACCGGCACCTTCCCGATGGACGACGTGACCTGGCAGTACCCGCCGGGCGCGGCGCTGGTGATCCTGGCCCCCGGGCTCTTCCCCTGGTCGTACCTGATCTCCTTCTTCGTGCTGTGCGGGATCTTCGACACCGTGGCGATCGGCATGCTGGTGCGCTACGGGCTGCGCCGCGGGCGCAGCCTGGCCGGTGCCTGGGTCTGGGTGGCCGGGGTGCCGCTGCTGGGCCCGACCGTCTACTGCCGCTACGACATCCTGGTCACCGCGCTGGCGGTGGCCGGCCTGCTGGTGATCCTGCGACGCCCGGTGCTGGGCGGCATCCTGCTGGGCATCGGCGGGCTGATGAAGCTCTGGCCGCTGCTCGGACTGGCCGGCACCCCGCGCGGCCGGCGCACCCGGCGCTCCTGGACCTCGGCGGTCGCGGCGATGAGCACGCTGGCGTTCCTGCTGGCCGCGGGGATGAACGGGGCCTTCGAGTTCCTCACCTTCCAGGCCGACCGCGGCATCGAGGTGGAGTCGCTGGCGGCACTGCCGCTGCACTTCGCCAAGCTGTTCGGCGACTGGCAGGGCAAGACGATGATGCACTACGGCTCGGTGGAGTTCATCGGCACCGGCGTCGACGTGATCTCCAAGATCGCGCTCGGCGGCACCCTGGCCGGCTTCGCCTGGCTGCTCTACTGGCGGCTGCGGGCCCGGCGCTGGCAGCCGTCCACCACCTACGACGCTGCGCTCGCGGCCCTGCTGATCTTCACCGTTTCCAGCCGGGTGATCAGCCCGCAGTACATGGTGTGGCTGGTCGGCCTGGCGGCGGTCTGCCTGACCGTGCGGGGCAGCAGCCAGCGCCCGGTGGCCGTGATGATCCTGATCACGACGGTGCTGACCACCCTGGAGTTCCCGCTGAACTTCGGGCAGGTCGTCACCAGCTCCGGCATCGGCGTCACCATCATCAGCGCCCGCAACCTGCTGCTGCTGGCCGCCACGATCGTCTCCTGCCGCCGGCTGTGGCGCTCCACCCAGGCCCCGCAGGCCGCGGCGGCGCCCGCCGCGGCACCTCCCGCGCCCGCGGCCGAGCCGGAGCGCGGCTACCCGGTGCGCCCGGGGATCGCCTACGAGCAGAGCCTGCTGGACGACGTCCAGCGCGGCTGACCAGCACCGCCCGCGCGAGCGGCGGGGTCAGTTGTCCGGGCCGACCTGGCGCAACACCTCGGCGATCCACCGCTTGGTGAACTCGGCCAGCCCGTAGCCGAGGTGCTCGCCGAACACGCTGTCCAGCTGCTGCTCGCGCCCTGCCCCCGGCCCGGCCGCGCCGACCGCCCGGTAGACGTCGACCAGGGTCTGCGGGCCGTGCTCGGTGGCGATCAGGTTGCAGGCCAGCCAGGAGAGCTCGTAGGCCTGCGCGATTCCGGCGGAGCCGGCCGAGAAGTCGGCGTCGGCGGGCAGCGCGGTGGGCAGCTTGCCGGCCGCCACGTCCTCGGTGAGCTCGGGGGCGATCTGCCGGGCGGTGCGGCCGGTGTTGAGGTAGCCGGTGTAGTCGGCCACGCCCTCGGAGAGCCAGAGCGGGGTCCAGGGGTGGGTGTCGGCCCGGGTCGCCACGTGGGTGCTCTCGTGGGTGAGCACGGCCTGCCGGCCGAAGGCGCTCAGTTGGCGGAACCCGTCGGGGTTGACCAGCACCCGGTCCGCGGGCGTGTGCAGCGGAGCGCCGGCCGCCGCGACGGTGACCGCGGCCATGTCCGAGTAGGTACGCGGATCGGCACCCAGCAGCTGGGTGAACTGGGCTTCCGTGGTGGGCAGTTGCAGCACCAGTCGGCCCGCCCAGGCATCTCCCCAGACCGCGCTGACGGCGGCCACGGCCTGGTCGGCCAGCGTGGCCAGCAGGGTCAGCTCCTCCGGCGCCGCGGGCCCCAGCACCACGCAGTGGGCGCCCCGCACCGGCGTCGGATCGCCCAGGTCCCAGGGCGCGACGGCGCTGCCGGGCGCCGGCGTCTCGCCGCTCACCGCGCCGTCGGCCAGCGCGATCCGGCGCTGGAGCACCACCGGGTCGTCGTCGAAGCCGGTCAGCCGGTAGGAGAGTTCGGCACTGACCGTCTCCGCGTCCCAGGAAGTGGGCCGGTAGTCCAGCTGGGCCAGCCGCAGTGGCGCCAGCTCGCCGGTGCGCAGCGCCTGGGCGTGCGCGGCGAGCAGCGGCGCCAGCCGTCCGGCCGGCAGGACCGCGGGCGTCCCGGCCCGGGCGGGCGCGGGTCTGGGCACCGAGAGCTGCACCAGCGCGCCGCCCACCAGCAGCAGCGCGGCACGGCGCGACACCCCGCCGCCCGCGAGGGGCCGGGCGGGGCGGGGCTCGGCGGCGGACTCCGGGGCGGTCAGGGCCGCACCACCGCCGCGACCGGCATCGCGGCCACGCTCTCGTAACGCACCCGGGCGCCGGGGTAGGGCGCGTGGATCACCGTGCCGCCACCGGCGTACATGCCGACGTGGTGCATGTCGTGGAAGAAGATCACCAGGTCTCCCGGTCGCGCCTCGGACAGGCTCACCCGCTGCCCCCCGAACGCCTGCGCCTGCGAGGTGCGCGGCAGGGTCACTCCGGCCTGCCGCCAGCTCCAGTACATCAGACCCGAGCAGTCGAACGCACCGGGCCCGGTGGATCCGTACACGTAGGGCGAGCCGAGCTTGCTCAGTGCCGCCGCCAGCGCCGCCGCCGCCCGGTCCGAGGAGGGCGGCTGGGCGCCCAGGTCGACCCGTTCCGCGGCGCGGGCCGCCCGCTCGTGCGCCTCCCGGTCGTCCTGCGCCTGCAACTGCGCCCGCTCGGTGGCGGTGAGGCTGCTCAGCAGCGCCTGCGCACTCTTCAGCCGCTGCTGCACCTGCTGCTTGGCCTCGGCCAGCGAGGTGCGCACGGTCTCCAGCTCGGCCAGCTTGCCGGTCGCCTCCGCCCGGCGCTGGTCCAGCCGGCGCTGCTGCTCCTGCACCTCGTGCAGGGTGGCGGCGCGCTGCTCGCCCACCTGGGCCAGGGTGCGGGCCTTGGCCAGGTAGCCGGCCGGGTCGCTGGAGAGCATCAGCTGCACGGTGGGGTCCATGCCGCCGGCGCGGTACTCGGCACCCGCGACGGTGGCCAGGTCCAGGCGCATCCGGTTCAGGGTGTCCTGCCCCCGGGCCACCTCCTGCTGCAGGGTGCCGGCCTCGGCCTGCAGCCGCTTGGCGGCCTCCTCCGCGGCGTTGGACTTCTCCGAGGCCTGCTCGGCCTCCGCGTAGAGCTGGTCGACCTGCGCCTTGACGTCCTTCTTGTCCGGTCCACCTGGAGCACCGTGCGCACTGGCCGTCATCGCCAGCACCGTGGTCGCGGCAGCGGTGACCGCCACCACCCGGGCGAATCGCCGCGCGGTGCCCGACGGGGGTGTACTCGCCATCGCTGACGACTCCTATCGCCGAGTGAGCCCGAAGAAGCCGCCGACGAACCGAGGGCTTCGCCGGAGCTGAGGTCCGAGCGCAGACGTTAGCGAGTCCGGGCGAGCGAGTCCAAACCCCTACCGATACGAATATTTGATCCCAATTCGGACAGCGGAACGGCCGTCCGACGCCGAAGGCCCGGTCTCCAGGAGGAGACCGGGCCTTCGGGGACGACGGTGCGTCAGGGGCGGATGATCGCCGCGATCGGCATCACCGTGGCCGACTCGTAGCGGACCACGGCGCCGGTGTGCGGGGCGTGGATCATCTGGCCGCCACCGACGTACATGCCCACGTGGTGCATGTCGCTGTAGAAGACCAGCAGGTCGCCGGGCTGGGCGTTGGCGATGTTGGTGCCCTCGTTGGTACCGGCCGAGGCCTGGTCCTGCGAGGTGCGCGGCAGCGAGACGCCGGCCTGCGCGTAGGCCCACTGCATCAGGCCCGAGCAGTCGAAGGAGCTCGGCCCGGCGGCACCGTAGACGTACGGCGAACCCAGCTTGCTGACGGCGGCGGCGATCGCGGCCTGCGCGGCCGAGCTGCCGGCACTCGGCGTGCTGGGGGCGGCCGTGGTGGAGCCGGTGCTCCCCAGGTCGGTGCGGGAGGAGCCGCGCGAGGCGGTCTGCGCGTCGGTCTGGGCCTTGGCGGCGGCGGCGGCCTTGGCATGCGCGGCGGCCTGGTCGGCCGCCGCCTTGGCGTCGGCGGCAGCCTTGGCCTCGGCCGCGGCCATCGCCTGGCGCTGCTGCTCGGTCAGCGTGTTGAGCAGGTCCTGAGCCTGCTTCAGCTTGGCCTGGACGGCGTCCTTGGCGGTCTTCAGCTGCTGCGTGGTGGCATCCAGCTCGGCGAGCTTGCCCTGCGCCTCGGACTTGTCCTGGTCGAGCTTGCGCTGCTGCTCCTGGAGCTGCTTCAGCGTCTCGCTCTCGGTGCTGCTCATCTGGTTGAGCGAGCTGGCCTGGCTCAGGAAACCGTCCGGCTTGCTGGAGAGCATCAGCTGCACGGTCGGCGAGATGCCGTTGCTGGCGTACTGGTCGGCGGCCACCGAGGCCAGCCCGGACTGCAGGTTGGTCACCTGGTCCTGCTGCCGCGCCACCTCGTCCTGCAGGTCACTGACCTGCTTCTGCAGGGTCTGCTGCTTGGCCTGCGCGCCGTCGTACTGCTGGGAGGCCTGCTCCGCCTGGTTGTTGAGGTCGTCGACCTGGGACTTGACCTGGTCGAGCGAGGGCGCCGGGTCGGCGTGCGCCGCCCCCTGCGCGGAGAGCGCCACGGCGGTCGCGGCGGCAGCGGTCAGGATCGACGCGCGAGTACGGCCGACGGGCTTGGGACGACGATGGGACGCCACGAATCCTTCTTCCTCCGACCGCCTACCGGGTGAGCTGACGGGTTCGGGCTGGAAGAGATGCCCTACGACGCCTCACCGGCCTGACGGCCGACCTGGCGCCGATTCACCCCGAGGAACGTGGTTCCCCGGCTCCGGTCCGCAGCTCCCCGGTGAGGGGGTCCCCGTCGGGCAGTCAACTGCCCGTGCTGCTTTCCAGACTCGGCGGTAACCCCCGCTGCCACCCGGGTCGGGTGATCACCATCGCGGTGGTCTGATGAGCGACCCTAGTAACAACTCTGTGATCCGTTCAAATCCTTGTCAGAAAAAACGCCTAACTTTGACTCTGGGTGCTATGGAGATCACCCGCGCGTGATCATGCCGGATACGAACAGGTGGCCCCCGTCACACCGCACGGGTGACGGGGGCTCAGCGGCGGTCGGCGCGCGCCGGGGCGACGGCGGGTCAGACCCGGCGGATGATGAAGGACTCGCCCATCGTGGTCGGGTCGGCGATCCGCACCACGTCACCGGTGTGCGGCGCGTGCACCATCTTGCCGTTGCCGATGTACATGCCCACGTGGTGCCGGTCGCCGCCGAAGATGATCAGGTCGCCCGGCTGCGCCTGGGACAGGCTCGGCACCGCGGTGCCCACCGTGGCCTGCTCCTGCGAGGTGCGCGGCAGCGAGACGCCGGCCTGCGCGTAGGCCCACTGCATCAGGCCCGAGCAGTCGAAGGTGGTGGAGCCGGTGGCGCCCCAGACGTAGGAGTCACCGAGCCGGCTGAGCGCCGCCTGCACCGCCTGGCCGGCGTAGCCGCCGGCCGCCGGGAGGTCGAGCGAGCCGAGGTCGGTGCGGGCGCTGCTGCGCGAGGCGCGGTCGGCGGCCTGCAGCGTGGCGCGGTCCGAGGCGCTCAGCGAGTTGAGCAGCTTCTGCGCCGCGGCCAGCTTGCTCTGCACGTCCGCCTTGGCCTGGTTCAGCTGCTGGGTGGCGCTGTCCAGCTGGGCCAGCGTGTCGGCGGCTTCCTTCTTCTCCTGGTCCAGCTTGCGCTGCTCGCCCTGGAGCGACTTGAGCGCGTCCGCCTCGGTGCTGGTCGCCACCTGCATGCTGGACGCCTGGTCCAGGTAGTTCTGCGGGTTGGAGTTGAGCATCAGCTGGACGGTGGGGTCGATCCCGCCGGTGCGGTACTGCTCCCCCGCCACCGTCGCGAGCCCGGACTGCAGCTGGGTCAGCTGGTCCTGGGTGCGGGCCACCTCGTCCTGCAGCTGGGAGGCCTGCTGGCGCAGCTGGTCGCCGCGCTCCTTGGCGCCGTCGTACTTCTCGGCGGCCGCTTCCTGCTGGTTGTTCAGGTCGTCGATCTGCGCCTTGACGTCCTGGATGGACGGCTTGGGGTCTGCCCAGGCCCCGGTCTGCGAGGAGATCGCGACCGCGGTCGCCGCAGCGGCGGTGAGCACGGTGATCCGCGCGCGGCTCGACTGCTTGGGACGGCGATGGGACGCCAAGGGACCGCTCCTTCTTCTGCCGGCCTCACCCGATCGGATGAGTGACCGGAAAAATAGGTTTGACGCCAGACCCTAGTGAACATCACTTCCCCGCGCCACTCCCCTGCCGTCACGAACTACCCCTACGGGCAAGGATCTCACGCAACATTCACAGAACCGGTCTTGACCGGCTGAGGGGTGGTCAGCCGCGGGAGAGCCGGTTCAGCAGCAGCACCGACGCCACCGGGCGGGCACCGGCCTTGCGCACACCGTCCGCGACCTCACGGTCCGTCGAGACCACCACCACCGGCCGGCCCTGCGGCTCGGCCCGCACCAGCTGACGGATCAGCTCGTCCGCCGTCTGCCCGGTCCGGCTGAACCGCACCCGGACTCCGCGCGGCGGCGCCATGATCACCGGCACGTCCAGGTCCTGCCCGTCGAAGACGCAGGTCACCTCGGCCTGGGTGCGCTGGGCGAGCATCGCCAGGCCGCCCAGCAGGCGCAGCCGCTGCTTCTCCAGCGGCAGCGTCGGGTAGCCGGTCTTGGTCACGTTGTAGCCGTCCACCACCAGGTGGACCTGCGGGATGGCCAGCAACTGGTCCAGCAGCGCCGGGTCGTCCTCGGCCAGCCCGCGCCGGGCCACGTCGTGCGGCGAGGCCGAGCCCGGCACCACCGCGTCCACCAGGTCCGCCGGGTGCAGCGTGGTGATCGGCAGCGCCAGCTCGCGCTGCAGGCCCTGGGCCGATTGCAGCACCGTGTCGAGCAGCAGCCGCAGCCGCATGTCCTCCACGCTGCGCCCCTCGCGGGCCGAGCGGCGGCTGGCCTCCAGCGCGCTCTCCAGCTCGGCCACCCGGTGCCGCAGGCGCCGGCTCTCGCTCTCGGCCACCCCGCGCTCGGTGCCGGCCGCGGCCGCAGCGGCGGCCAGCTCGGCCTGCAGCTTGCGGGCCTCGGCCTGCGCCCGGCGGGTGTCGCTCTCCAGGCTGCGCACCTTCTTGCGCAGCGACTCCGCCTCCTTGCGGATGCCCTCGGAGTCCGCGCGCTGGCGCTCCAGATCGGCCCGGGCCGCGGCACGGGTGGCGGCCAGCTCCTCCTGGAGCTTCTCCACCAGGCGGGCCGCCTCCGCCGCCGCGTCCTGCGCGCCGGCCCGCTCGGCCTCCTCGCCGGCCTCGGCGACCAGCCTGGTCCAGCCGCTGGTGCGCAGCAGGTAGGCCGCAGCCGCCACGTCCAGCGGCTCGGCGGCGCCCGGCACCTGGCCGGTCTCCAGTGCCCTGACCAGGTCGGGCTGCCCCAGCCGCAGCCGGTCCGCTATCCGCAGCCGGAAGACCGGCTCGGCCTCCAGCGCGGCGGCCAGCGCGGTGCCGGCGTACTTGGCCCGCCGGGCGGGGGTGAACTTCGCGTACGGGCGCAGGGTCGGCGGCAGGTCGGCGGACGGCAGCCCGCCGAGCGCGTCCGCGGCCAGCCCGATCACCCGCCGGCGCACGCCCTCGGGCAGCGGGCGGTCCAGCTGCTCGGCCGCCGCGGGCTCGGCGCCGAGGTCGGCCGTCGGCTCCGCCGGTTCGCCGCCAGCGGGCACGGGCCCCTGCGACTCGGCGGCCTGGCTGGCTGCGTCCATCGCGTCCTCGGCTCCGATCCTGTCTGTGCGGCTGCCCCGGCCCTGTGCCGGCACACCCTGACTCACCGCCCGGTGACTCACCGCTCCATGCAATTGTCGCGTGCGCGGCGGTGATTTTTCAGCAGCCCCTGGTCGGGGCGGGCTCAGCCCGCGCTCTCGGCGCCCGGGCGGGCCACCAGCTCGACCTGGTCGACCGCGTTGCACCAGCGGCAGCGGATCGACTCCAGGCTCTCGCTGAGCACCTCGCGCTCCTCCACGCTCGCCTCGCCGGCCAGGTCCAGGTGCAGGTACTCGACCACCCGGGAGGACCGGGTGACGTCGAACCGGGTCAGGTTGCCACAGAGCGTGCAGCGCCAGCGGGTCTCGGCGGTGGGCGCGGGGACGGGCATGAGCTGGGTCCTCTCGGCTGCGGCCTGCTCCGGGCCAATGCCCGGCCGGGCCTCAAGCCTAGGGCCTGACCCCGTGGCGGTGGCCACCGGATACCCCTTCCGACCAGCACCGCCATCCCTCGAACACCCGCGCGGGCCGTCACCCGCTCGCCGTACAGCGCGGGTGTCGCCGACCGCCCGGCGCGGAATGCATCGCCGCATGCCGCTCCCCCGGCCCGCCTGGGCCCAGCCCCCCGACGGCGGTCCGGTCCCGGTCGTCACCTGCCTGCTCATCGCGCTGAACTGCCTGGTCTTCCTGGCCGGCCCCAGCGGCATCAACCCGCACTACGGCACCGGCGCCGCCGTGCGGGCCTGCGCGGCGCAGCACTACCAGCAGCGCTGGGGCGCGATCCCCGTCGAGCTGCTGAGCAACCGTCCGCTGACCCAGGGCCGGCTGGCCACGCTGACCGCGCCGGTGAGCGGCTGCCCGCTGCTGACCACCCCGCACAAGATCCCGGCGCTCTCCGCGCTCAGCTCGCTCTTCGTGCACGGCGGATGGCTGCACCTGCTGGGCAACATGCTCTTCCTCTATGTCTTCGGCGCCGACGTCGAGGAACGGCTGGGCCGAGTCCGCTTCCTCCTCTTCTACCTGACGGTCGGCGCGCTGGCCGCCTACGGCTACGCGGCCGCCTGCGGGCACGGCACCGAGTCGCTGCGCCCGCTGGTCGGTGCCTCGGGCGCGATCGCCGGGGTGCTCGGCGGCTACCTGCGCCTGTACCCGCGGGCCCGGGTGACCGCGCTGGTCCCGCTGCTCTTCTTCCTGCCGCTGCGCTTCCCGGCCTGGCTGGTGCTCGGCCTCTGGTTCGCCGTCCAGTGGTGGTCGGTGCACCAGGCCGGGCCCGGGGTCGCCTATCTGGCCCATGTGATCGGCTTCAGCGCGGGGTTCCTGGCCTTGTGGGTGCTGGGCAGGCGCGCCGGATACCCTGGCCCCACGCTCCCCCAGCCTTCCCCCGGGGGGACCCCCAGCCCAGGAGCCTCGCCGTGATCACCGCCATCGTGCTCATCAAGACCAGCGTCGACCGGATCCCCGAGATCGCCGAGGCGATCGCCGCGATCGACGGGGTCAGCGAGGTCTACTCGGTGACCGGCGGCTACGACCTGGTCGCGATGGTGCGGGTGCGCCGGCACGACGACCTGGCCGAGGTGATCCCCGGACGCCTCAACAAGGTGCCCGGGGTCGCGCACACCGAGACCCAGATCGCCTTCCGCACCTACTCGCAGCACGACCTGGAGGCCGCCTTCGCGCTCGGCCTGGACGGCTGACGGCACCTCTCAGCGCCGGGTGTCGGCGACGCAGCGGCCGCCCTCGTTGCGGTAGTTCCAGCGGGCGCCGTCGCTGACCAGCTCGCGCACGGCGGCCAGGAAGCGGTCGATGTGCTCCTCGGGCGTGCCGGCCCCGAAGCTGACCCGGATCGCGTTCAGGCTGCGCTCGCCGGGCAGCGAGGGCTCGGGCGCCCCGCACTCGGACGGGGCGGCCTGCTCACTGCCCAGCAGGGTGCGCACCAGGGGGTGGGCGCAGAAGAGCCCGTCGCGCACCCCGATGCCGTACTCGGCCGACAGCGCCGCCGAGAAGTGCGAGCTGTTCCAGCCCTGCACGACGAAGGAGAGCACGCCGACCCGCGCCGCCGCGGGGCCGAACAGGCTGAGCACCCGGACCTCGGGGATCTCGGCCAGGCCGGCCGTCAGCCGGTCGATCAGGTACTGCTCGCGCTCCTGCAGCGCCTCGAAACCGGCCTCGGTCAGCGCCCGGCAGGCCGCGGCGATGGCGTAGGCACCGATCACGTTGGGCGAACCGGCCTCGTGCCGGGCCGGGCCCTGGTGCCACTCGACGGCCACCGAGCCGTCCACCTCACGGGCCACCGTGCGGCTCGCGCCGCCGCCCGCCAGGTACGGCTCGGCCGCGTCCAGCCAGTCGCTGCGCCCGGCCAGCACACCCGCGCCGAACGGGGCGTAGAGCTTGTGGCCGGAGAAGGCGACCCAGTCGACGTCCAGCTCGCGCACCGAGACCCGGTGGTGCGGGGCCAGCTGCGCGGCGTCCAGCACCACGCGGGCGCCGTGCCGGTGCGCCACCCGGGTCAGCTCGGCCACCGGCCACAGCTCGCCGGTGACGTTGGAGGCACCGGTGACGCAGAACAGGCGGGGCTCGGCGGGGCTGCCGGCGGCCAGCGCCTCGGCCAGCGCGGCGACGGCCTGCTCGGGCGAGCTCGGGGCGCGCAGGTAGCTGACCGCCAGGCCGGCCTGGCGCCAGGGCAGCAGCGAGGCGTGGTGCTCGGTCTCGAAGGCGAAGACCCGGGTGCCGGCCGGCAGGGCGCCCGCCAGCAGGTTGAGCGAGTCGGTGGTGGCCCGGGTGAAGACCACCTGGTCGTCCTCGCGCAGGTCCAGGAAGTCCGCGACGGTGCGCCGGCTCTGCTCGAACAGGTCGGTGGAGAGCTGCGAGAGGTAGCCGGCGCCGCGGTGCACGCTGCCGTAGTACGGGGCGTAGGCGGCCACCTCGTCCCAGACCCGCTGCAGCGCGGGCGAGCTGGCGGCGTAGTCGAGCGCGGCGTAGCCCACCTTCTCGCCGGAGACCAGCGGGACCTGGACGTCGGCGCCGAGCACGGCGAGGGGGGCGCAGAGATCGAGGGAAGACGGCATGAGGATGCACTCCTTCGGAGTCAGGACCCCGGGAGTGCGAATATGCCGGTGGTCCGCGCTTGCCACACGGACCTGTCGCCGTCTGGCCTGGTCTTCACCCAGGGCACCCCGCCACGGACGGAGGGTTGCCGGACAGCAAGCTGGGGCTTGTCGCGCTGTCACTCATGACCTGGCGAAGACTTTAGATCAGCTCCCGAAGTGCGGTCAAACACCGTCCCGGCATCCGGACACACATGAGACCCGCAGGCCAGCGGCCCGCGGGTCTCGTGGAACTGACGCCGGGTCAGTGCGCGGTGGCCTCCGCCCAGCGCTTGAGGGTGTCCTGCGCGGCGCCCGAGTCGATGGCCGCGGTGGTGCGCCGCATCGCCGCGGCCAGCTGCTCGACCAGCGGCGCGTCGGTCAGCTCCAGGGCGACCAGCGCGGCTGCCGAATTGAGCACCACGGCGTCGCGCACCGGCCCCTGCTCCCCGGCCAGCACCCGGCGCGCCACCGCGGCGTTGTACTCGGCGTCCGCCCCGCGCAGCGCCTCGATGCCGACCAGCTCGATGCCCAGCTTGCGCGGGTCGAGGACGGTCTCGGTGACCCGGCCCCCGCGCACCACCCAGACCCGCGAGGTGGCGCAGACCGTCAGCTCGTCCAGCCCGTCGTCACCCCGGAACACCAGTGCGGAGGAGCCGCGCTCGGCGAGCACCCCGGCGATCAGGCCGGCCAGCCGGGTGTCGAAGCAGCCGACCGCGTGCGCGGTGACGCGGGCCGGGTTGGTCAGCGGACCCAGGATGTTGAAGGCGGTGGCCACCCCGAGGTCGCGGCGGGCCGGGGCGGCGTGCCGCATCGCCGGGTGGAAGGTGGCCGCGAAGCAGAAGGTGAGGCCGACCTCCTCGGCCACCTCGGCGACCCGCCGGGCGCTCAGGTCCAACCGGATCCCGAGCCGCTCCAGCACGTCGGAGGAGCCGCTGGCGGACGAGGCCGCCCGGTTCCCGTGCTTGACCACCTTGGCGCCGGCCGCCGCCGCGACGATGGCCGACATGGTGGAGATGTTGACGGTCTTGGCCCGGTCGCCGCCGGTGCCGACGATGTCCACCGCGGGGCCGGGGATGTGCAGCGGCTCGGCGTGCGCGTACATCGCCTCGACCAGGCCGCAGACCTCGGCCACCGTCTCGCCCTTGGCCCGCAGCGCCACCACAAAGCCGGCCACCTGGGCCGGGCTGGCCTCGCCGCTCATGATCCGGTCCATCGCCCAGGCGGCGTCCGCCTGGGTCAGGTCCTGGCCGGTCAGCAGCGCGTTCAGCAGGTCCGGCCAGGTGCGGACCACCTGCGCGGGGTCCTGACCGCCGTTCGCAGGGTTCACATTCACCATGGCCGACTCCAGCTCGCATCCGGTGCTCGTTACGGGGATGCAGCCAGCCTATCGACCGGCGAAGGGCCGCCGCGGCACCCGCGACGGCCCTTCTCTGCTCGTGAGACACCGGCCGGCGGCCGGCGGCGCCGGCCGTCCAGGAGGCGGAACGCTCAGCGCGCCAGGCTGCGCGCGCCCAGACGGGCGCGGAGCAGGGTGGCCACCGTCTCGGCCAGTGCCACCGGGTCGACCGGCTGCGAGATCGCCGCGTCCGCCCGGCTCCAGGCCGCCAGCCAGGTGTCCTGCGGGCGGCCGATCAGCACCAGCACCGGCGGGCAGCCGTAGATCTCGTCCTTCACCTGGCGGGCCAGCCCCAGTCCGCCGGCCGGCACTGCCTCGCCGTCGAAGAGGCAGAGGTCCACGCCGCCCTTCTCCAGCGCGCGCAGCACGGCGGGGACCGTGGCGCACTCCAGGTACGTAACCTCCGGCAGGTCGGCGGCCGGCCGCCGGCCGAGCGCCGAGGTGACCTGCGCGCGGGTGTTGCGGTCATCGCTGTAGACGAGAACGGTGAGCGTCTCGTCACTCGTGTGCGTCGCCATCGACCTGCTCCCATGTGATCCAGACCACGTCCAGTCACCACCGGATGCTACTCCCGATCACCCCCCGCGGGGCGCGACTGGCGCGATCTCTTCCGGATCCGGCCCGCCGGCGCCGCCCGCCGGGCCGGTCGGGCCGGCCCGGGCGGGCGGCCCGCCGGGCGGGTGGCAAGCTGTCACCCGCCCGGGCGAGACCGCGTCACCCTCGGCGGTACAGTCCACCCGGACGGCCCACAGCGGTACGCCACCGGTGCCCCGCTGGCCGTCAGGACACGCGTGGCACCCGGGTGGTCCGGCCCAACGCGCCGTCAGAAAATCACCATCCGCACGACGAAACCCCTCGTCAACCGGCGCGCACCGGATACGCACGGCCACCGGCGCAGCCATCCGGGCATACCGCACGCACCGGACACTCCGAGGGAGACCCCCCGGCGTGAAGACGGAATAAGGGACCGACATAATGTCGGTCGTGGCGACAGCAACAGCAACAGAAACCGGGCACGCTCATGGATCGGTCAACCGACCGAACATGACCAGTGTCGGAACCATCGTCTGGCTGAGTTCCGAGCTGATGTTCTTCGCGGCCCTCTTCGCGATGTACTTCACGGCTCGCTCCGTGAAGGGACCAGACTTCTGGGCCGAGAAGGCGCATGCCCTCAACGTCCCCTTCTCCTCCGTGAACACCACGATCCTGGTGCTCTCCTCGCTCACCTGCCAGCTCGGCGTGTTCGCTGCCGAGCGCGGTGACGTCAAGAAGCTCCGCACGTGGTTCTCGATCACCTTCATGATGGGGGCGATCTTCATCGGGGGTCAGATCTACGAGTACACCAACCTGGTGAAGAAGGACGGCATCTCGCTCTCCTCCGACCCGTACGGTTCGGTGTTCTACCTGACCACCGGCTTCCACGGGCTCCACGTGACGGGCGGTCTGATCGCCTTCCTGCTGGTGCTGGGGCGGACCTACGCTGCCAAGCGGTTCACGCATGAGCAGGCCACCGCGGCGATCGTCGTGTCGTACTACTGGCACTTCGTCGACGTGGTCTGGATCGGCCTCTTCGCGACCATCTACCTGATCAAGTAACCGATCAGGTCGCTGGCCGCCGGCCGGACCCCGTGCCCTCACCGGCTCCGGGTCCTTTGCCCGTGCCCGCCTTTGCCGATGCCTACCGGCACCGGGCCCCTCCACCAGTCGACCAGATCCTGACACCGGGGTTATCTCGTGAAAAAGCTCTCCGCACGACGGCGCCACCCACTGGCGGCGCTGGTCGTCCTACTCTTCGCCCTCGCGGCCATCGGGGGGCTGTACGCCGAGTTCGCGCCCGCCGAGAACGCGCAGGCCGACAGCTCCGCGCAGTCGCTCGCGATCGATGAGGGCAAGCGGCTCTTCGCCGTGGGCTGCTCCTCGTGCCACGGCCTCAACGGCGAGGGCAGCAGCACCGGCCCCAGCCTGGTGGGCGTGGGCTCCGCCGCCGTCGACTTCCAGGTCGGCACCGGCCGCATGCCCGCCCAGCAGCCGGGTGCGCAGATCCCGAAGAAGAAGAACATCTACAGCCAGAGCGACATCGACGCGATGGCCGCCTTCGTCGCCTCGCTGGGCCCCGGCCCGGTGACGCCGACCAAGGACCAGTACACCTCCACCGAGACGGACGCGATCTCCAAGGGTGGCGAGCTGTTCCGGACGAACTGCTCGCAGTGCCACAACTTCGCCGGTGCCGGCGGTGCCCTGACGCAGGGTAAGTTCGCGCCCTCGCTGGAGAACGTCGACCCGAAGCACATCTACGAGGCCATGCAGACCGGCCCGCAGAACATGCCCTCCTTCCCCGACACCACCATGCCGGAGAAGCAGAAGCAGGAGATCGTGGCCTTCGTCCGCTACCAGGCGAACGAGGCGCCCAACCCCGGTGGTCTCTCGCTCGGCAGCCTCGGTCCGGTGACCGAGGGTCTGTTCGGCTGGATCTTCGGTCTCGGTGTCCTGATCGCGATCGCGATCTGGGTCGCCGCTCACACCACCAAGGCCAAGAAGTCATGAGCCACGACATGTCAGACGACAAGCTGCCGCAGGCGCACGCCGCCGGCGAAGGGCACGGCGAAGCCGCCGTTGCCGACAACCCGTTCGCGGACCCGGGGCTGCCGCCCCACGAGCCGCGGCGGACCGACATCGACGAGCGGGCCGCCAAGCGGGCCGAGCGCCAGGTGTCGCTGCTCTTCATCGTCTCGATGCTGGCGACCGTCGGTTTCATCGCCAGCTACGTCAGCATCGACGCCGACCGGATCGTCTACATCTTCCCGCTGGGCCACATCAGCGCGCTGAACTTCGCGCTCGGTATGACCCTGGGTGTGGCGCTGTTCTGCATCGGCGCGGGCGCGGTCCACTGGGCCCGCACCCTGATGTCGGACGTCGAGCTGCCGGCCGAGCGCCACGCGATCGAGGCCGACGACGAGACCCGCGCGGACGTCATCGAGCAGTTCAAGACCGGCGCCGCCGAGTCCGGCTTCGGCCGCCGCAAGATGATCCGCAACACCCTGATCGGGTCCATGGCCCTGGTGCCGCTCTCCGGCGTGATGCTGCTGCGCGACCTCGGCCCGCTGCCCGAGAAGAAGCTCGACGTCACGGGTTGGAACGAGGCCACGCCGAACGCTCCGATCCGGCTGGTCAACATGAACACCAACGAGCCGATGAAGGCCGAGGACATCGCGGTCGGCTCGCTGACGTTCGCCAAGCCCGGCCCGTCCGCGCTGCGTCCGGCCGGTCTGCAGGAGTCCGACGAGGACTTCCAGGAGGCCATCGCCAAGGACGCGCTGATGCTGATCCGCATCCAGCCGAACGACATCAAGGACGCCGACTCGGCCGCCCTGGGCTTCGAGGGTGTGCTGGCGTACTCCAAGATCTGCACCCACGTCGGTTGCCCGATCTCGCTGTACGAGCAGCAGACCCACCACGCGCTCTGCCCCTGCCACCAGTCGACCTTCGACCTGTCGGACGGCGCGCGCGTTATCTTCGGCCCGGCCGGGCACCCCCTGCCGCAGCTGAAGATCGTCACCGATGCCTCCGGCTACCTGGTAGCCCCCGGCGGCTTCGAGCACCCCGTCGGTCCGAGCTTCTGGGAGCGCAGCGAATGAGTTCCGCGTCGACTAGCGCGAAGCAGGCCGCACCGGCCAGCACGCGCGACAAGCCCGCCAACAAGGCGGAGGCCGCAGCCGACTGGGTGGACGGCCGGCTGGGGATCTACTCCCTGGCCAAGGCCAACCTGCGGAAGATCTTCCCGGACCACTGGTCCTTCATGCTCGGTGAGATCTGCCTCTACAGCTTCATCATCATCATCCTGACGGGCGTCTACCTGACGCTCTTCTTCAAGCCCAGCATGGGCGAGGTCATCTACAACGGCTCGTACTCGCCGTTGGACGGCATCCGGGTCTCGGAGGCCTACGCCTCCACGCTGAACATCAGCTTCGAGGTCCGCGGCGGTCTGCTGATCCGGCAGATCCACCACTGGGCCGCGATCGTGTTCGTCGCCGCGATGTTCGTGCACATGATGCGCGTCTTCTTCACCGGCGCGTTCCGCAAGCCCCGCGAGATCAACTGGCTGTTCGGCTTCCTGCTGCTCTTCCTGGGCTTCTTCGACGGCTTCCTCGGGTACTCGCTCCCCGACGACCTGCTCTCCGGCACCGGTATCCGGTTCATGGAGGGCGCCATCCTGGCCGTCCCGCTGGTCGGTACCTACATCTCGTTCTTCCTGTTCGGCGGGGAGTTCCCGGGGACCGACATCGTGCCGCGGTTCTTCACGATCCACGTGCTGCTGATCCCGGGCATCATGCTCGGCCTGCTGGTGGCGCACCTGATCCTGGTCTTCTACCACAAGCACACCCAGTGGGCGGGCCCGGGCAAGACCGAGAAGAACGTGGTCGGCATGCCGCTCATGCCGGTCTACATGGCCAAGGCCGGCGGTTTCTTCTTCCTCGTCTTCGGCATCATCGCGGCGATGTCCGCGATCGCCTCGGTCAACCCGGTCTGGGCCTACGGCCCGTACCGTCCGGACCAGGTCTCCACCGACGCCCAGCCCGACTGGTACATGGGCTTCGCCGAGGGTCTGATCCGTGTCATGCCGGGCTGGGAGATCCGGGCCTGGGGCCACACCCTGAACCTGGGTGTCTTCATCCCGCTGATGCTCTTCCCGCTGGTGCTGGCCGCCATCGCCGTCTACCCCTTCATCGAGGGCTGGATCACCGGCGACAAGCGCGAGCACCACATCCTGGACCGCCCGCGCAACGCCCCGGTGCGTACCGCGCTGGGTGCCGCCTGGATCAGCCTCTACCTGGTGCTGCTCTCCGGCGGTGGCAACGACCTGATCGCCACGCACTTCCACCTGTCGCTGAACGACATCACGTACTTCGTGCGGATCGGTTCGTTCGTCGTCCCGGTGGTGGTCTTCTTCGTGACCAAGCGCTGGTGCCTGGGCCTGCAGCGCCGGGACAAGGAGAAGGTGCTGCACGGTCGCGAGACCGGCGTCATCAAGCGGCTGCCGCACGGTGAGTTCATCGAGGTGCACGCCCAGCTCCCGCAGGGCACGCTCCACACGCTCACCTCGCACGAGCAGTACGAGCCGGTCGAGCTGCCGGCCGAGGTCGACGAGAACGGTGTCGCCCGCAAGGTCGGCCTGGCGACCAAGACCCGCGCCAAGCTCTCCGAGGGCTACTTCGGCGAGGGCAACCAGATCCCCAAGCCGACTCCCGAGGAGCACAAGGAGATCACCAGCGGCCACGGCCACCACTGATCCCCTGCTCTGACAACGCGTCAGCCACCTGAGGGCCCCGACCGGCGCTGCCGGTCGGGGCCCTTGGCGTGGGGGCGGCACAATGGGTGACGCACCATCAGCCCAGGAGAACCGAGGAGACCCGCCCCGTGCAGGTGAGCATCGACCACGCCGTCGCCACACCGCCCTACGAGCAGCTGCGCGCGCAGATCGCCGAGCAGGCCAGGACCGGTGTGCTGGCGGCCGGGCTGCGGCTGCCCACCGTGCGCGCGCTGGCCGAGCAGCTGGGGCTGGCCGCCAACACGGTGGCGCGCGCGTACCGGGAGCTGGAGGCGGACGGCGTGGTGGAGACGCACGGCCGCCGCGGCACCCTGGTGGCCGCCACCGGGGACACCGCGCACCGGCTGGCCGCCGACGCCGCCACCGAGTACGCCGCCCGGGCCCACCGCCTGGGCGTCACGCGGGACGAGGCCCAGGCGGCCGTGTACGGCGCGCTGGACCTCGTCTACGGGGCATCGTCGTCCGGGTCGTCCTGACCCGCCCAGGGGGACGCCGGCGGCTCAGACCTGGGGGCGCAGGGTGGCCGCCGCCTTCGGCACCGGGGGCGTGGCCACGGTGTTCAGCGGCCGGCCCATCGCACTGCCCTTGAGCCAGTCGTCCCAGCTCAGGTTCCAGTCGCCGAAGCCGTTGCCGAACGGCTCCATGTCGTGGCCCCTGCTGTTGACCACCTCGACGATGTCGCCCACCCGGACCTGGTTGTAGAACCACCTGGCGTTGTCGGTACTCATGCCGGTGCAGCCGTGGCTGACGTTCTCCACGCCCTGCGAGGCCACCGACCAGGGCGCCGCGTGCACGTACTCCCCGCTCCAGGTCACCCGGGTGGCCCACTCGACCTTGAGGTCGTAGGCCTCGCTGCTGCCCTTGGCGATGCCGATGGTCTCGCTGCTCATCTGCACCTCCCGCTCCTGGCCGAGCACCACCTTGATGCCGTTGCGGGTGTCGAAGCCCGGCTTGCCGGTGGTCACCGGGATGGTGTTGACCACCTCGCCGTTGCGCTTGAAGGTGAGCTCGTCGCTGGCCGCGTCGACCACCGCCTCCACCCGGTCGCCGGTGCTGAACGAGACGCTGGCGGTGGGGCCGCCGTACAGCCCGCCGTCGATCTGCCGGCCGTCGGCGTCGTAGGTCAGCTTGACCTTGGTGTTGGCCGGCCAGTAGTCCTTCGGCCGGAAGTGCAGGTTCTTGCCGTCGACCCAGTACCAGCCGCCGGTCACCGCCGGTTCGGAGACCACGGTGAGCGCGCTCTCCACCTGCCGCCGGGCGGCCGGGTCCTTGACCTCCTCGGAGAGCTTCACCGTGAGCGGCTCGCCGACGCCGTAGACCTGCCGGCCGAGGTCGGGGCCCAGGGTCGCGTTGAGCAGCCGGTCGGCGGGCTTGGTGGTGAAGTCCTGGGTGGTCTCGCCCCGGCCGCCCTCCGCGTCCACGGCGGCGATCCGTGCCGTGTAGTGGGTGGCGGGCGCCAGCGGGGTGGCGCTGTGCCAGGTGCGCCCGTCGGGGTCCAGGCTCCCGGCCAGCACGCGCCCGTCCGGGCCGCTGAGCGTGACGTCGGTGACCCGGTCGCCGCTGTCCGCGCTGACCGTGAACGGCTTGCCGGGTTCGGCACCCGCCCCGGCCGAGCTGTGCACCAGGTGGGCGGCGTCGACCACCCGCGGCGGGCCGCCGCTGCTCGCCGAGCCGCCGGCCGAACAGGCCGTGAGCGGGCCGAGCACCAGGGGGGTGACGGCCAACAACCAGAGGGCTGCCCGGCCAGCGAACCTGACCTTCGGGCTCTGCCCCCCTACCGCGCATCTGCGGGCCACCGGAGCCTCCTGGGGTTCGGATGATGCATCAGATGGTAGGAACATCACCGCATCTGAACGGCCCGCCCGCACCCCACTGAGCCCGGGCGGGTGACGGCAGCACCCGCCCGGACCAACAGAAGAGGCGCCCGGTCGCCCCGGGCGCGAAACGAAACGGCGGGCCCCCTCCGAGGAGGGAGCCCGCCGTGTGCGTGCCGAGACCTGGAACCTACTGGTTCTGGTTCTCGCCGCGGTAGAACTCGAAGACCCAGCCGAACAGGCCGATCATGATCATCGGAGCGGCCCAGAACATCAGCCACCAGCCGAAGATGACACCGCAGAACGCGAGCGCGCCACCGATGGCCAGCGACAGCGGCTGCCAGCTGTGCGGGGCGAAGAAGCCCATCTCACCGGCGTCGTCCGAGACCTCGGCCTCGGGGTTGTCACCGGCGCCCAGGTCCACCCGGCGGGCGGTGAAGCCCAGGTAGAAGGCGATGAAGGCGCACAGGCCGAAGGCCAGGAAGAGCGCGGTGGTACCGGCCGCCTCCGTGCCGTGGGAGCTGTGCGTGGTCCACACGCCGTAGACCACTGCCATGATCAGAATGAAGGCGGCGAAGCCCGCGAAGATCTTGCCCTGCTCCTTCATCAGGCGTCGCCCTCCTTCTTGCCCTTGCTCAGCTGCGGGTTGTCGTACTCGGCCGGGACGACGCCCTCCAGGTGCTTGGCCAGGTGGCCGTGCAGCTCCAGGTAGTCGAGCGCGGCGATGTCCGGGTGGTGCAGGTCGAACGCCGGGGATTCGGAGCGGATCCGCGGCAGGGTGAGGAAGTTGTGCCGCGGCGGCGGGCACGAGGTGGCCCACTCCAGCGAGCGGCCGTAACCCCACGGGTCGTCGACCTCGACCTTCTCGCCGTACTTGGCGGTCTTCCAGACGTTGTAGAGGAACGGCAGGATCGACATGCCCAGCAGGAAGGAGCCGATGGACGAGACCACGTTCAGCGTGGTGAAGCCGTCCGACGCCAGGTAGGTGGCGTAGCGACGCGGCATGCCCTCGGCACCCAGCCAGTGCTGCACCAGGAAGGTGGTGTGGAAGCCGATGAACAGCGTCCAGAAGGTGATCTTGCCGAGGCGCTCGTCCAGCATCTTGCCGGTCATCTTCGGCCACCAGAAGTGGAAGCCGGCGAACATCGCGAAGACGACGGTGCCGAAGACCACGTAGTGGAAGTGGGCGACGACGAAGTACGAGTCCGAGACGTGGAAGTCGATCGGCGGGGAGGCGAGCAGCACACCGGTCAGACCGCCGAAGAGGAAGGTGACCAGGAAGCCGACCGTCCAGAGCATCGGGGTCTCGAAGCTCAGCGAGCCCTTCCACATGGTGCCGACCCAGTTGAAGAACTTCACACCGGTGGGGACCGCGATCAGGAAGGTCATGAAGGAGAAGAACGGCAGCAGGACCTGCCCGGTGACGTACATGTGGTGGGCCCACACCGTCACGGAGAGACCGGCGATGCCGATGGTGGCCGCGATCAGACCCGAGTAGCCGAACATCGGCTTGCGGGAGAAGACCGGGATGATCTCCGAGATGATGCCGAAGAACGGCAGCGCGATGATGTACACCTCTGGGTGGCCGAAGAACCAGAAGAGGTGTTGCCAGAGCAGTGCTCCACCGTTGTTCGGGTCGAAGATATGTGCCCCGAATTTACGGTCGACTTCCAGCGCGAAGAGCGCGGCGGCGAGCACCGGGAAGGCCAGCAGCACCAGCACCGAGGTGAGCAGGACGTTCCACACGAAGATGGACATCCGGAACATCGTCATGCCAGGGGCGCGCATGCAGATGACGGTGGTGATGAAGTTGACCGCGCCGAGGATGGTGCCGAAGCCGGAGAAGGCCAGACCCATGATCCACATGTCGGCGCCGACACCCGGCGAGCGGACCGCGTCCGACAGCGGCGAGTAGGCGAACCAACCGAAGTCGGCCGCGCCCTGCGGGGTGAGGAAGCCGCCGACCGCGATGGTCGAGCCGAACAGGTACAGCCAGTAGGCGAACATGTTCAGTCGCGGGAAGGCGACGTCCGGTGCGCCGATCTGCAGCGGCATGATCCAGTTGGTGAAACCGGCGAACAGCGGCGTCGCGAACATCAGCAGCATGATCGTGCCGTGCATCGTGAACGCCTGGTTGAACTGCTCGTTCGACAGGATCTTGCCGTCCGGCTGCGCCAGCTGGGCGCGCATGACGAGCGCCAGGATGCCACCGATCAGGAAGAACGCGAACGAGGTACCGAGGTACAGCGTCCCGATCGTCTTGTGGTCGGTGGTGGTCAGCCACTTGATGATGGTGGCGCCCGGCTTGCGGGTGCGCGGGGCCGCGCCGGCCCTGGCGGTGCCCCCAGGTGCCCCGCCGGCCGCGGCGGGTTCGTTGAGGATCGTCACTTCGTTTCACTTCCCATGCTCGTGATGCCCGAAGGCACCGCGCCGGCCTGGCCGCTGGCCCGCAGCTGCTGCAGGTGCTTCACGTAGTCGTCATGGCTGACGACCTTCACCTTGAAGAGCATCCGGGAGTGGTCCACACCGCAGAGTTCCGCACACTTGCCGTCGTACTCGCCGATGACGGTGGGCGTGACCTCGAACTTGTTCACCACGCCCGGCACGACGTCCATCTTCATCATGAAGTTGACGGGCCAGAAGTCGTGGATCACGTCACGGGAGGTCAACCGGAACTGGACCGACTCGTCGACCGGCAGCCACAGCGTCGGGATCTGGCTGGGGGTGCCCACGTCGTACGCGGCGGTCTGGCTGGTCGGGTCCGGGGTCTCGGTGTTCTCGTAGTTGAACGCCCAGCTCCACTGGAAGCCCACCACGTTGACGTAGTGCTGCGGCTTGGCGGAGACCTGGGTCAGCTTCGCCTCGTCGCGCGCGACGAAGTAGAAGAGGACCGAGACGATAACGATGGGGACCGCGGTGTAGAGCGCCTCGATGGGCACGTTGTACCGGGTCTGCGGAGGGATCTCGATGCCGGTGCGGCTGCGGCGGTGGAAGATCACACTCCAGATGATCAGACCCCACATCAGTACGCCGACCACCAGCGCCGCGATCCAGGACCCCTGCCACATCTGAAGGACGAGGTGTCCAGTCGTGGTCACAGGGCTGGGGAGGCCAAGCCTGGGCAGGTCATTGGCCGAGCAGCCGGTAGCGGTCGCGATGACGAGGCCCAGTGCCAGCGCCTGAGGCAGCTTCCGCCGCATCGTGCGCCGCGGCGAGCGGTCGGAGCCGTTGGGACTCACGTAGCGCCTTCCCGAAGTCTCGCCCGCGATCGCGCCGCCCCCGGGAGTACTGTGAGCCTCCCCGGCGACCCGTCCACGGGCACGGTTTGAATGCTTATGCGGGCCAAACCCTACTCCAGCCTTATGCGGACCTGACGAGCAGGTCCCGGTAACGCGCCGCCCCGCTACCCGATCAGCCCCGGCAGGCGTGGATTCGCAGGTCATGGTGGACTTTCGGGCTCCGTACACCCGATCGGGGGACGGCCATACGACGACCGGGTGACGGTCCGTCGGGCGCGGACGAAGCGGACAAAATGCCGCCCCGCGGGGTGATCGGCTGACGGGGCGTGAGGCCCCGGTACGGTGTCGGGCATGCCGTCGACCGAGCCCCTGTATTTCGATGTGGCCTCCACCGCCCCGCTGCACCCCGTGGCCCGGCAGGCGCTGACCGCCGCGCTGGACGAGGGCTGGGGCGATCCGGCCCGGCTCTACCGCTCGGGCCGGCAGGCCCGGCTGCTGCTGGACGCGGCCCGGGAGACGGTGGCCGAGCTGATCGGCGCCCGCCCCGACGAGGTCTCCTTCACCGGCAGCGGGACCCAGGCGGTGCAGCTGGGCATGCTCGGCGCGCTGCGCGGGCGGCGCCGGACAGGCCGTCACCTGGTGCACTCGGCCGTGGAGCACTCCAGCGTGCTGCACACCGCCGAGGGCCACGCGGCCGAGGGCGGCGAGGTCTCGGTGGTCCCGGTGGACCGCGGCGGGCGGGTGGCCGCCGATCGCTTCGCCGCCGCGGTGCGGCCGGACACCGCGCTGGCGGTGCTGCAGTCGGCCAACCACGAGGTCGGCACGGTGCAGCCGGTGGCCGAGGTGGCCGAACTGCTGCGCGCCTCGCCCGGCGAGGTGCCGCTGCTGGTGGACGCCGCGCAGAGCATCGGGCGGCTCCCGGCGCCCGCGGGCTGGTCGCTGCTGACGGCCAGCGCGCACAAGTGGGGCGGCCCGGCCGGGGTCGGGGTGCTCGCGGTGCGCAAGGGCGTCAGGTTCCGCTCCGCACTGCCCGCCGACGAGCGGGAGAGCGGACGGGTGCCGGGCTACGTCAACGTGCCGGCCATCGTGGCGGCCGCCGCCGCGCTGCGCGCGGTGCGGGCCGAGGCCGCGGCCGAGAACGACCGGCTGCACGCGCTGGTGGAGCGGATCAGGACCCGGGTGCCGCAGCTGGTGCCGGAGGTCGAGGTGGTCGGCGATCCGGTGCGCCGGCTGCCGCACCTGGTCACCTTCTCCTGCCTCTACGTGGACGGCGAGGTGCTGCTGACCGAGCTGGACCGGGCGGGCATCGCGGTCTCCTCGGGTTCCTCCTGCACCTCCAGCACCTTGACCCCCAGTCACGTGCTGGCCGCGATGGGCGTGCTGACCGAGGGCAACGTGCGACTCTCGCTGCCGACCGGGACGACCGGGGCCCAGGTGGACCGCTTCCTCGCGGTGCTGCCCGAGGTGGTCGCCGCCGTACGGGCGCCGCTGGGGCTGGACCTGGCGGTGCCGGCCGCCGATGCGCCCGCGGAGCTGGTCGTCGACGCACTGGGCAAGCGCTGCCCGCTGCCGGTGATCGAGCTGGCCAAGCGGATCGGCGAGGTGCCGCCCGGCGGCCTGGTGGTGGTGCTGGCCGACGACGAGGCCGCCCGGCTCGACATCCCGGCCTGGTGCGACATGCGCGAACAGACGTACGAAGGCGAAGCCCCGGCCAGCGCCTACGGGGCGGACCGGGGCTTCGCCTACCGGGTGCGGCGGGTCGGCTGACCCGCCGCCGGCCCGGCGGCCGGTGGAGCTCAGGCGAGCTTGGCGCGCACCTCGGCCGCGGCGGCCTCGCCGTAGGCGGCGGCGAAGCGCTCCAGGAAGTGGCCGGTGCGCAGCTCGTACTCCTGGGTGCCGACGGTCTCGATCACCAGGGTGGCCAGCGCGCAGCCGATCTGGGCGGCCCGCTCCAGGCCCAGGTCCCAGGACAGGCCCGCCAGGAAGCCGGCCCGGAAGCCGTCACCGACGCCGGTCGGGTCGGCCTTCTTCAGCTCGGGGACGCACCCGACGGTCAGCGACGGCTCGCCCTTGCGGTCGATCCGCACGCCCTTGCTGCCCAGCGTGGTGACCCGGATGCCGACCCGGTCCAGCACCTCGGCGGCCGACCAGCCGGTCTTCGACTCGATCAGCCCGGCCTCGTACTCGTTGGTGAACAGGTAGGCGGCGCCGTCCACGATCTCGCGGATGTCGTCGCCGTCCAGCCGGGCCAGCTGCTGCGAGGGGTCGGCGGCGAAGGCGTAGCCGCGGGTGCGGCACTCCTGGGTGTGGCGGATCATCGCCTGCGGGTCGTCCGCGCCGATCAGCACCAGGTCCAGGCCGCCGACCCGGTCGGCCACCGGCTTCAGCTCGATGTTGCGCGCCTCGGCCATCGCGCCGGTGTAGAACGAGGCGATCTGGTTGTGGTCCTCGTCCGTGGTGCACATGAAGCGGGCGGTGTGCCGCGTCTGCGAGATGTGCACCGACTCGGTGTCCACGTTGTGCCGCTCCAGCCAGGCCCGGTACTCCTCGAAGTCCGCGCCGGCCGCGCCCACCAGCACCGGGCGCAGCCCGAGCAGGCCCATGCCGAAGGTGATGTTCGGGGCGACCCCGCCGCGACGGATGTCCAGGGTGTCGACCAGGAAGGAGAGCGATACCGCGTGCAGACGGTCGGCGACCAGCTGGTCCGTGATACGACCCGGAAAGGTCATCAGATGGTCGGTGGCGATCGAACCGGCGACGGCGATGCGCACGACTGGGCTCCTCGGTTGGGGGCGGCAGGTGAACCCCCTTACGGTACCCGGCAGCACCACGGTCAAAGGTCGTAACGGCCGCGCTCCCGTCCGGGGGACTACCTGTGGGTAGGTATGGCCCGATTCGCGGCGGCGGCCTAGGGTCGCGAACGTGAGGCTCGTCATACGCCTCCCGCCCGCGCGCGACCGGGCCCAGGCCGCGTGTCCAAGCGCCCCCGTGGATCGGAAGTCACCGATGCTTGCCAGCCACTCCCCCGTCCAGGCCCGCCGAGTACGACAGGGCGAGGCCGATGGCCTCCTGGGCGAGGCGGACACCGACACCCTCGACGAGCTGGTGGACTCCTCGCGCCGGCTCGGCGCCTTCTGGCCGTTGCTGGCCGGGGGCGAGGAGCCCGGCGGCGCACCGGGCGGACCGATCACGGTGCCCGCCCGCACCCGCGCGCTGGTCGCGGGGATGGCCGAGTACGGGGTCTAGGACAGGCCCCAGCCGCCCCCTCCTCTCCTCCTGACCCGTCCGCGTCAGCCCAGCGGAACCGGATCCCGCCGTGCCACGTCACATCCGCGCAGCCAACGCTGCCGTAGGGATCCGCAGACCTCTGGAGGACGTCGCACCATGGACGAGAACACCACCGCCGAGCAGCTCCACCACCGCGCGGCGCCCCGCTCGAACGGGCCGCTCGGGCGCCGGCGGCGGAGTCTGGCAGCCGCCGCCCTGCTGCTCTCGCTCGCCGCGACGGTCAGTGCCTGCAACAGCGACGGGAGCGCCAAGAACACCGCTGCCGCGAGCAGCACCGGCGCGTCGGCGACCGGGTCGCCCAGCGGTTCCGCCAGTGGCTCCGCCAGCCCGACGCCCTCCGCCGGCGGCTCGGCCGGCGCTGGTACGACCACGGCGCCCGGTTCGGCCCAGCCCAGCGCCCCGGCCGGCAACCCGACGCCCAGCGCGCCCATCAAGTCGGCCCCGGGCACCCCGGCCCCCGCCCAGCCGACCACGCCGGGCGGCGGCGCCCCGTCGCCCGTCACCCCGCTGCCGGTGGACCCGCAGGCGCAGCTGAAGCCGTCCAGCTACCTGGCCAAGGGCAACCAGCTGACGATCTTCTTCTTCGGCGGCGTCTGCGACAAGTACGGCCTGAAGGCGGACGAGAGCAAGGCGGGCCAGGTCACCGTGCAGGTGGTGATCACCCAGAAGCCGCCGGCCGGGCAGAACTGCCCGGACCTGGTCAAGCAGCAGGGCGTGACCACGGACCTCGCCCAGCCGCTGCAGGGCCGCACGGTGCTCTCCTCCACCGGGGCGGACGTGCCGCTGGAGTCGGCGCCCAACGGCGGCCCGGTCAGCGCGAGCAACTGACCGCGGGGGCGTACCGGCCCCGAACACGACGGCGGCGGCCGAACACGACGGCGGCGGCCCCGGAAGGACTCCGGGGCCGCCGCCGTCGTCAGGAACTAGCTGAACGAGTCGCCGCAGGCGCAGGAGCCGGTGGCGTTCGGGTTGTCGATGGTGAAGCCCTGCTTCTCGATCGTGTCCACGAAGTCCACCGTGGCACCGCCGAGGTAGGGGGCGCTCATCCGGTCGGTGACGACCTTGACGCCGTTGAAGTCCTTGACGACGTCGCCGTCGAGCGAGCGCTCGTCGAAGAAGAGCTGGTACCGCAGGCCGGAGCAGCCACCGGGCTGCACGGCGACGCGGAGCGCGAGGTCGTCGCGGCCTTCCTGATCCAGCAGGCCCTTCACCTTGGCCGCAGCGGCATCGGTAAGGAGCAGACCACTCTCGACGGTGGTCTCGTCCTGGACGGTCATCTGCTTACTCCCGGTCTATGACGACATACTGCCGCCAGTGCCAACCAGCGGCCGCCCGGATTGATTCCGGGCAGTGGGTCCGATCCGCGGACGGTGGTCCGCGCTCCGTCCATCCATGCTCGCACACCGCGCCCGGGGCGGTCACCGAGCGCTCGGCCGGGCGGAGCCCCGACGGTGCTGGTCGGATGCCCGCAAGCAGCCGCGGACAGCCACGGCGAACCGGGAAGATGGACGGATGATCCTGCGTCAGATCCGCGACAGCCGCGCGGACGCCGAGACCGTCCGACTGATCGCGGCCGAGGCCTTCGGCGCGCTGGGTGGCGCCGAGGGCACCGGGGCCGGGCCGGCGCCGACCCCGGCCCAGATCGCCCGGCACCAGGCGCGCACCAGGCACCTGGCCGGCACCGACCCGCAGGGCTGCTGGCTGGCCGAGCAGGACGGGCGGGCGATCGGCTTCGCGCTCTCGATGCGCCGCGAGGGCATGTGGATCCTCGCGCTGACCGCGGTGCTGCCCGAGTTCCAGGGCAAGGGGGTGGGCCGGCTGCTGCTGGAGCGGGCCGCCGAGCACGGCCGGGCCTGCCTGCGCGGCATGACCACCGTCTCCGCCGACCCGGCGGCCGCCCGCCGCTACCGCAAGGCCGGCTTCAGCCTGCACCCGACCATGCGGCTGACCGGCCCGGTCGACCGGGCCGGCCTGCTGGACCCCGGCAGCATCCCGGTGCACCCGGGCAACGCGACCCACCTGGAGCTGGTGGACTCGATCGACCGCCGGCTGCGCGGCACCGCCCACGGCCCGGACCACCGGCTGATGCTCGCGCACTACGACGAACTGCTGGTGGCCGACACCGTGTTCGGCAGCGGCTACTGCTACCGGCTGGGCGGCAGCGTCGAGCTGCTGGCGGCCACCTCGAAACGGCTGGCGGTGCGGCTGCTGCGCGAGGCGCTGGCCCGGGTGCCCGAGGACACCGGGGCCACGGTGGGGTTCCTCACCGCCGAGCAGGAGTGGGCGGTGGACGTCGGCCTGGAGCTGGGGCTGAGCCTGACGAACAGCGGCTGCCTCGCGCTGCGCGGGATGCGGCCGCCGGTGCCCTACCTGCCCAGCGGGGCCTTCCTGTGAGCGTCAGACCATCGTGTCCAGGATCTCCTGGACCATCTCCATCGTGGTGCCCGGGTGCAGGAAGGCGAACCGGGCGACCGTCTCGCCGTCCCAGCCGGTCGGGGTGACGAAGCCGATCTGGTCGGCGAGCAGCCGCTGCGACCAGGCGTAGTAGTCCTGCTCGGTCCAGCCGGTGCGGCGGAAGCAGACGGCGGACAGCTGCGGGTCGTGCAGCAGCTCCAGGTGCTCGGTGCGGCGAATCGTTTCCGCAGTCTCCCGGGCCAGCGTGAGGCCGGCCTCGATCGCGTCGGTGTAGGCCTGGGTGCCGTGCACCGCGAGCGAGAACCAGAGCGGCAGGCCACGGGCCCGGCGGGTCAGGTGGTAGGCGTAGTCGGTGGGGTTCCACTCGTCGCCCTCGTGGTGCAGCACGTCCAGGTAGCCCGCGTCCTGGGTGTGCACGGCCTTGGCCAGGCGCGGCTCGCGGTAGATCAGCGCGGCGCAGTCGAAGGGCGCGAAGAGCCACTTGTGCGGGTCGACCACGAAGGAGTCGGCGTGCTCGATGCCGTTGTAGCGCTCGCGCACCGAGGGGGCGAAGAGGCCCGCGCCGCCGTAGGCGCCGTCCACGTGGAACCACAGGCCGCGCTCGCGGGTCACCTCGGACAGGCCCTGCAGGTCGTCGATGATGCCCTCGTTGGTGGTGCCGGCGGTGCCGACCACCGCGATCACCGTCTCCGGGTTCGGGTCGGCCGCCAGGGCGGCGCGCAGCGCCTCGCCGGTGAAGCGGCGGTCCACGGTGGGGACCTTGAAGGCCTCGACGCCGATGATGTTGAAGGTGTTCTTGACCGAGGAGTGCACCTGGTCGGCCACCGCGACCCGCAGCCGGGCCTCCGGTCCGACGCCCAGCCTGCGGCGGGCCGCGTCGCGGGCCACCACCAGTGCGGAGAGGTTGCCCGCCGAGCCGCCCGAGACGAAGGTGCCGCCGGCCGTCTGCGGCAGCCCGGCCCGGTCGGCTATCAGGCGCAGCACCTGGTTCTCGGCCGCGATCGCGCCGGCCGCCTCCAGCCAGGAGATGCCCTGCAGCGAGGCGCAGGAGACCACCATGTCGAAGAGCAGCGCGGCCTTGGTCGGCGCGCACGGGATGAAGGAGAGGTAGCGCGGGCTGTCGGCGGAGATCACCGCGCGGGACAGCTCGTGGTCGTAGAGCTTGAGCACGTCGGCGGGGGCGTTGCCGCGCTCGTTCAGCAGGCCGGCCAGGTGGGCCCGCAGCTGCTCGCCGTCCCCGGGGTGGTCCAGCGGCACCGGGTCGTACTGCAGGCGCTCGCGCATGTAGCCGAAGACCAGGTCGACCAGGTCGTTGTCGGGCTGGTGCATGCGGTGCGGGACGGCTGCGGACACGGGGGGCTCCTCGGGCTCTGACTGCTCTGATCTTCGGCTCAGATCTGAAGATCAGCCTAGGCAGCGGAGCGGAGCGCCCGCGCGTCCGAATGCGCCGGTTCAGGCAGCTTTCGAGCGTGTTCGACCCGGGTCGCGCAGGATTCCTGCGCGGGCACCGGCGAGGGCTCCGGCTAGCCGATCAGCTGCGACAGCACCACCGAGCTGCGGCTGCGCTGCACGCCGGGCTCACGCCGGATCCGTTCGATGACGGCCTCCAGGTGCCGGGTGTCGGCGGCACGCAGATGGACGAGCGCGTCCGGGTCGCCGGTGACCGTCCAGGCGGCGACCACCTCGGCGAACTGGCGCAGGCTGGCCAGGATCTCCTCGGGAGCGGTGCGCTCGCGGCAGTAGATCTCCACGAAGGCCTCGGTCTGCCAGCCGAGCACCTCGGGGTCGAGCACCACGGTGAAGCCGCGCACCACGCCGCGCGAGCGCAGCCGGTCGATCCGGCGGCGCACGGCGGTGGCGGAGAGGTTGGCGAGCAGGCCGATCTCGGCGTACGAGGCCCGCCCGTCCCGGCCCAGGTGGGCCAGGAGCAGGCGATCGGTCTCGTCGAGCACGACGCCCCCGGACGCTCTGAATCGGTCGCTCTGCTCGCTCATGCGGTGCGGGGTCTCCAGGCTCGGGGCTGACAGGTGGGGGTGCCGTCAGGTGGGGCTACCGAACCATTCTCCCGGTCGCCGGTGATCAGTCCACCGGCGAGCCCGGTCAGGAAACCAGCAGCACGATCTTGCCCCGGGTCCGCCCCTCGGCGATCAGGAGCTGTGCGGAGGCGGCCTGGGCCAGCGGGAAGGTCGAGGCGACGGTGACGGTCAGCCGGCCGCTCTCGGCCAGCTCGCCCAGGGCCGCGAGGTCCGCGGCGTCCGGGCGCACGAAGACCAGCCGGCCGCCGACGGCCATCACCTCGGGGTCGACGATCGAGACGATCCTGGCCGGGTCCTTGACCAGCGCACGGGAGGACTCCAGCGCCTCCGCGCCGCCGACCAGGGCGAAGGCCGCGTCCACGCCGTCGGGCGCCAGCGCGCGCACCCGCTCCACCAGGCCCTCGCCGTAGCTCACCGGCTCGGCGCCCAGCGAGCGCAGGTAGTCGTGGTTGTGCGCGCTCGCGGTGCCGATCACCCGGGCGCCGCGGGCCACCGCGATCTGGGTGGCCAGGCCGCCGACCCCGCCGGCCGCCGCGTGGATCAGCAGCGTGTCGCCGGCGCCGACCGCCAGCGCGTGGACCAGGCCCTGGTAGGCGGTCAGCCCGGCCAGTGGGAGCCCGGCGGCCTGCGCCCAGCCGAGCGCGGCGGGCTTGCGCGCCAGGGTCCGCACCGGGGCCGCGACCAGCTCGGCGTAGGTGCCGTGCTGGATGGCGTCCTTGCGCACGTAGCCCATCACCTCGTCGCCGACCCGGTACTCGGTGACCGCGGCACCCACCCGCTCGACCACGCCGGCCACGTCCCAGCCCAGGATCAGCGGGAAGTGCGCGTCCATCACGGGCTCCAGGCGGCCCTCGCGGACCTGCCAGTCGACCGGGTTCACCCCTGCCGCCCTGACCCGGACCAGGACCGTGTCGGGAGCCACCTTGGGATCGGGCAGCTCGACGTACTCGACGACCTCGGGGCCGCCGTACCTGTTGATCGCGATTGCCTTCATGCCCCTAGGAAACACGCTCGTCCGCCGGATCGGCAGCTCCGCGCCGACGTTGCGTCAGGTCCACACGCAGGGCCGAAAGGAGTCGGACATCGCGTCGAGTCGTTCGTGTCACATTGACATGATGGCCATCGTCAGACTGACGCGAACGGGTTATCATAGATAACGTCAGATAGACGAGAAGGCTGGGAGTGTCCGGCCGCATCAGGAGGGCACCCGCCCGTGACCACCACCGTTGACACCACGTTCACCGAGCCGACCGCCACGCCGCTCGCCCTGCTGCTGCTCGGCCGCCAGGCCGACCCGAACAGCGAGCGCGGCGTGGAGTGCCCCGGCGACCTCCCGCCCGCCTCCGACCCGGACCTGGTGGAGCGCGCCCGCGCCGCCAAGGCCGAGCTCGGCGACCGGGTGTTCATCCTGGGGCACCACTACCAGCGCGACGAGGTCATCGAGTTCGCCGACGTCACCGGTGACTCCTTCAAGCTCGCCCGGGACGCCGCCGGCCGTCCGGAGGCCGAGTACATCGTCTTCTGCGGCGTGCACTTCATGGCCGAGTCCGCGGACATCCTCACCGGCGACGCCCAGCGGGTCATCCTGCCCGACCTCGCGGCCGGCTGCTCGATGGCCGACATGGCCACCGCCGAGCAGGTCGCCGAGTGCTGGGACGTGCTGACCGAGGCCGGCATAGCCGACGTCACCGTCCCGGTCTCGTACATGAACTCCTCCGCCGACATCAAGGCCTTCACCGGCCGGCACGGCGGCACCATCTGCACCTCCTCCAACGCCAAGCGCGCACTGGAGTGGGCCTTCGAGCAGGGCCAGAAGGTGCTCTTCCTGCCGGACCAGCACCTGGGGCGCAACACCGCGGTGCGGGACATGGGCTTCTCGCTGGACGACTGCGTGCTCTACAACCCGCACAAGCCGAACGGCGGGCTGACCGCCGAGCAGCTGCGGGACGCCAAGATGATCCTGTGGCGCGGCCACTGCTCGGTGCACGGCCGGTTCACGGTGGACTCGGTCGCGGAGGTCCGCGAGCGGATCCCGGGCGTGAACGTGCTGGTGCACCCCGAGTGCCGCCACGAGGTGGTCGCGGCAGCCGACGAGGTGGGCTCGACCGAGTACATCATCAAGGCCCTGGAGGCCGCCGAGCCCGGCTCCAAGTGGGCGATCGGCACCGAGCTCAACCTGGTCCGCCGCCTCGCCAAGGCGCACCCGGACAAGGAGATCGTCTTCCTGGACCGCTCGGTCTGCTTCTGCTCCACGATGAACCGGATCGACCTGCCGCACCTGGTCTGGGCGCTGGAGTCGCTGGTCGAGGGGCGGGTGCCGAACGTGATCACCGTCGACCCGGAGACCGAGAAGTACGCCAAGGCCGCGCTGGACCGGATGCTGGCCCTGCCGTAACGGCACCGGCCGAGGCAGCGCGAACGGCTGAGGGGCGGCGCCCACCTGTGGTGGGTGCCGCCCCTCAGCCGTTCGTCCCTACTCCGGCAGACCCGGAATCAGTCCGTCGCCCTCGGTCCGCAGCAGCTCGCGGACCTGATCGAGCGACGCGCCCTCGTCCGGCAGGATCAGCTCGGACGGCTCCAGCGAGTCGTCCGGCAGCGGGGAACCGACCTCGCGGACCGCGCTGAGCAGGCTGCCCAGGCTGGCCCGGAAAGCCTTCTCGTCCCCCGATTCCAGAGCGGTGAGCAGCTCGTCGTCGAGCTGGTTCAGCCGGTTCAGGTGCTCGTCCGCCACCTGGAACTGGCCCTCACCCATGATCCTCATGATCATGCTGGCGTCTCTCCCTGCTGTCGAAGCGGCCGACGTTACTTGTGGTAGTTGATGCTCGGCGGCGGGGTGTCCTGCTGTGCCTGGCCACCACCGTGCTGCTGAGCGCCACCACCGTTGCCCTGCTCGATCGCGGCCGGGCCCGACGAGGGCCCACCGCCGAGCTCGGCCTTCATCCGGGCCAGCTCCAGCTCGACGTCGCTGCCGCCGGCCACCCGCTCCAGCTCGGCCTCGATGTCGTCCTTGCGGCCCAGGCCGCTGGAGTCGTCCAGCGCGCCCGAGGCGAGCAGCTCGTCGATCGCACCGGCACGGGCCTGCATCTGCGCGGTCTTGTCCTCGGCCCGCTGGATCGCGAGGCCCACGTCGCCCATCTCCTCCGAGATCCCGGAGAAGGACTCCGCGATCCGGGTCTGCGCCTGGGCGGCGGTGTAGGTGGCCTTGATGGTCTCCTTCTTGGTGCGGAAGGCGTCCACCTTGGCCTGCAGCCGCTGGGAGGCGAGCGTGAGCTTCTCCTCCTCGGCCTGGAGCTGCTGGTACTGCACCTCCAGGTCGTTGATCTGCGACTGCATCGCGGACTTGCGGGTGAGCGCCTCGCGCGCGAGGTCCTCACGGCCCAGGGAGAGCGCCTTGCGGCCCTGGTCCTCGTACTTCGCGGACTGCTGCTGGAGCTGCGTCAGCTGCAGCTCCAGGCGCTTGCGCGAGGTGGCGACGTCCGCCACGCCCCTGCGCACCTTCTGCAGCAGTTCAAGCTGCTTCTGGTACGAGTAGTCGAGCGTCTCGCGCGGATCTTCTGCACGGTCCAGGGCCTTGTTGGCCTTGGACTTGAAGATCAGCCCCATACGCTTCATGATTCCGTCGCTCATGGGCCTCGGGTGCCCCCTTCTCCGGCCTGCGGTTTCTATCTCGTACCGAAATCTACTGCGAGTGTATGTGCAGCGGGGTCACCACCGCAGTACACCTACCTGCAACAAGAGTGCTACGGCCGCGGCCCCGCTGCCTCCTACCCCAGGTGGATCTCCCGGCCCGCTCCCTGACAGGGCCCCGGGGCGATGCCTCGGGGGATGGGGGTGTTCGGGAGGCCAGCACGTACGCTTGTCGTGTGTTCCGACGCCGTTCAGACGAATCCCCCTCCTCCGCCACCGTGCTGGCCGAGCAGGACGACGCGCCCGCAGGCCGCGACCCGCAGGCCCCCAAGGGCCGCCCGACGCCCAAGCGCAGCGAGGCCGAGGCCAACCGGCGCACCCGGGTGACGGTCCCCAAGGACCGCAAGGAGGCCGCCAAGCAGTCGCGCGAGCGCATGCGCTCAGAGCGCGAGAAGCAGCGCCTCGCGCTGCTCAACGGTGACGAGCGCGCGCTGCCGGCCCGCGACAAGGGCCCGGTGCGCCGCTTCACCCGCGACTACATGGACTCGCGCTGGTCGCTGGCCGAGTTCTTCCTGCCGTTCGCCGTGGTGATCCTGGTGCTCAGCGTGCTGCGCGTGCCGGCGCTGCAGCTGCTCTCCACGCTGCTCTTCGCCCTCTTCCTGGTGCTGGTCATCGTCGACTTCCTGCGCCTGGGCCTCGGGCTGCGCAAGTCGCTGGCCAACCGGTTCCCGGAGGAGAGCCACCGCGGCGCGGTCGGCTACGGCCTGATGCGCAACCTGCAGATGCGTCGACTGCGGCTGCCCAAGCCGCAGGTGAAGCGGGGCGAGCACCCCTGACCGCCGAGCCGCTGCCGTACGACTGGGCCCCCGCCGCGCAGAACGCGTCGGGATCCGGTCTGTACGCGCTGCCCGGCCAGCTGGGGGGCCAGCACGACCGGGACCCGCAGCAGGCGGGGTACGGCTACGGCACCCCCCATCCCGGCGGCCACCCCGGCGGCCCCGCCCCCTCCTACGGCAACCCGCACGGGCTGCCGGCCCGCAGCGGCTCCTTCGCCGGCGGGGCGGGGGCCTGGCTGGAGCGCCAGGGCGGCCTGCACAACCTGGTCCGCCAGGAGATGGTGGCCCGCCAGCTGGCCGAGCAGCTCGCCGCGCACTTCGGCGAGCGCGCCCAGCTGACCCCGCTGCGGGTGCTGGACGTCGGCTGCGGCCAGGGCACCCAGGCGGTGCGGCTGGCCCGGGCCGGCCATCTGGTCACCGGGCTGGACGCGGATCCGGTCACGCTCGGCGCCGCCCAGGCGATGCTGGCCGCCGAGCCGCCGGAGGTCCGCGAGCGGGTCCGGCTGCTGAGCGGCGACGGCCACCACTGCGGGCGCTGGTTCGGGCCCGGCAGCTTCGACGTGGTGCTCTGCCACGGCGTGTTGATGTACCTGCCCGACCCGGACCCGCTGATCGCCTCGCTGGCCCGGATGATCGCGCCCGGCGGCCTGCTCTCGCTGCTGGCCCGCAACCGGGACGCGCTGGCCATGCGGGCCGGACTGACCGGCGACTGGCGCGCGGCGCTGCAGGCCTTCGACTCCGACCACTACACCAACCGGCTGGGCCTGACCGCCCGGGCCGACCGGCTGTGCGACCTGGTCACCACGCTGCGCGAGGTCGCGGTGCCGCTGCGGCACTGGTACGGCGTGCGGATCTTCACCGACGCCATGCCGGACCACGCCGCACCGGTCGACGGGCGCCAGCTCGGCCAGCTGCTGGAGGCCGAGGACCGGGCCGGGCGCGAGGACCCGTACCGGCAGGTCGCCGCGATGCTCCACCTGGTCGGGACCAAGTAGCCGCACGCGGCCGGTCCGGGCGCTACGGCTGTCAGGCCTCGCGCAGGCTCATCGGGTAGATCTCCTGGTCGTCCTCCAGCAGGACCACCCGCTCGACGCCGTCCGCCAGCAGCCGCTTCCACTCCTCGCCGATCCACGACTCGGCGTCGCCCTGGCTGGAGAACTCCTCGGCCTCGCCGGCCGGCGTGACGACCGCGCCGTCCGTCGCCTCGTACCGCCACGTCCACACCATGCCCGGCTCCCTCACTTCCGCTGCCCGCCGGCGCTGGCCGGCCGGTGCTCGATCCGCATGTCCGCGCAGGCTACCGCGCAGGGGTCAGGCTGCCCGCCGCACCGCCGCTCAACCCCGTGCAGCAGGATGGGCCGCATGACTCGCACCCTGATCCTCGGCGGCGCCCGGTCCGGCAAGTCCACCCGGGCCGAGGCGCTGCTGCTCGACCAGCCCGACGTGCTGTACCTGGCCACCGGCGGCCACCGGGAGGACGACGCCGACTGGGCGCGGCGGATCGCCCTGCACCGCGAGCGGCGTCCGGCGGGCTGGCGCACCGCCGAGACCGTCGACCTGGTGCCGGTGCTGGCCGACGGCACCGACCCGGCACCGGTGCTGATCGACTGCCTGGGGCTCTGGCTGACCACCGTGATGGACCAGGCGGACGCCTGGGACGACGCGGCCTGGGAGCAGGGCGCCGCCCGCGCGGTGGAGCAGCGGTGCGCCGAGCTGGCCGAGGCGGTGCGGCACACCGGGCGCCGGGTGGTGGCGGTGAGCAACGAGGTGGGGCTGGGCGTGGTGCCGGCCACCGCGGCCGGGCGGCGCTTCCGCGACACCCTGGGCCGGCTGAACATGGCGGTGGCCGAGGCCGCGGACCAGGTGCTGCTGGTGGTGGCCGGGCAGGCCATGACGATCAAGGGGGGCGGCCGGCCCGCCACCGGCTGACCCCTGGGTGAGAAGCCCGCCGCACCCCGGACAGCCCGACCCCCGGTTGGTATGGTTCCGCACGATGGACACCACTGTGGATCTCGATTCCTTCGCCTCGCTCGTGGAGCGCCCCGACGACGTCGCCCGGCGCGCCGCCGAGGATCGCTGGCTGGCGCTGGACAAGCCGCGCGCCGGTCTGGGTCAGCTGGAGGAGCTGGGCAGCTGGCTCGCCTCCGTCCAGGGGGGCACCCGGGCACGCGCGCTCAGCGCGCCCAAGGTGCTGCTCTTCGCCGCCGATCACGGCATCGCCTCGCTCGGGCTCTCCAAACTGCCGGCCGACGGCGGCACCGTGCGGCGGGTGCGCGCGGCCCTGGACGGCAGCGCGCCGGTGGCCCGGCTGGCCCGCCGCTACGGTGCCGGGCTGCGGGTGATCGACCTGGCGGTGGACGCGGACGCCGAGGAGTTCGGCTTCGAGGTCAGCCGCTACCGGGTGCGCCGTGGTTCGGGGCGGATCGACACCGAGGACGCGCTGAGCGCCGACGAGGCCGCCCAGGCGTTCCGGATCGGCATGGCGATCGCCGACGAGGAGGCCGACCTCGGCACCGACCTGGTGCTGCTCGGCGACCTCGGGGTCGGCTCGACCACGGTGGCGGCCGTGCTGATCGGCGCGCTCTGCGGCACCGACGCCGCCGCGGTCTGCGGCCGCGGCTCGGGCATCGACGACCGGACCTGGATGGTCAAGTGCGCCGCGATCCGCGACTCGCTGCGGCGCGCCCGCCCCGTGCTCGGCGACCAGCTGGGGCTGCTCGCGGCCACCGGTGGCGCCGACTTCGCGGCGATGACCGGCTTCCTGCTGCAGGCCGCCGTGCGGCGGCTGCCGGTGGTGCTGGACGGCGTGGTCTCGGCCGCCTGCGCGCTGATCGCCCAGCGGATCTCCTTCCGCGCCCCGGAGTGGTGGCGGGCCGCGCTGCTGACCGGTGAGCCCGCACTGGCCAAGGCCTACGACCGGCTCACCCTGACCCCGCTGCACGACCATCAGGTCACCATGGGCGAGGGCGTCGGCGCCCTGCTGGCCCTGCCGCTGCTGCAGGCCGCCTCCGACACGCTCGCCGAGGAGTCCTTCGTGCCCGCCCCGGCGGCGCCCGCGGAGCCCGCCAGGCTGCCCACCGCCGCCGAGCTGCTGGGCCGGCTCTGAGCGCCGCTGAAGCTCGCGAACTCCGCCTGCCCGGACTGCGGTTCGCCTTCGGGACGCTCTCCGTGCTGCGGGTGCGGGTGGCGCGCTGGGACCGGGAGGCGGGCGGCCGGGCGATGATCGCCGCGCCGCTGGTCGGGCTGGTGCTGGGCGCGGCGGCCGGCGGACTGGGGGCGCTGGTCTGCTGGCGCGGCGGGCCGCTGCTCGGCGCGGTGGCGTCCGTCGCCGCCCTGGCCGCGCTGACCCGCGGGCTGCACCTGGACGGGCTGGCGGACGTGGCCGACGGGCTGGGCAGCGGCAAGCCAGCCGAGGACGCGCTGCGGATCATGAAGCAGTCCGACATCGGCCCGTTCGGCGTGCTCAGCCTGGTGCTGCTGATGCTCGCTCAGATCGCGGCGCTGAGCAGTCAGTTCGCACACTCCGAAGGGCGCGGTGCGCTCGCCGTGCTGACCGCCGCGGTGGCCGGGCGGTGCGCGCTCGGCTGGGGCTGCCTGCGTTCGGTGCCCGCCGCTCGGCCCGGTGGCCTGGGGGCGATGGTGGCCGCCACCGTGCCACTGCCGGCGGCGCTGACCGCCACTCTGCTCAGCGCCGCGGGGCTGGCCCTGCTGGGCGCCCACCCGCGCTACGCCCTCGCCCTGACGCTCGGTCAACTGGCCGCCGCCGCACTGCTGCAGCGCTGCCTGCGCCGGTTCGGCGGGATCACCGGCGACGTGCTCGGCGCGCTGGTGGAGACGGCGGCACTGGCCGCACTGCTGGTGCTCGCCCTCGGCCCGTGAGCCCGAGGTGAACCCCGCGGCGGCTGCGGCCGTACTCAACCCCGGTGAACCCGTGCGGAATCTGCCCCGAAATCCGTCCCGAATCCTTACGGACGCCCGGGCGCGGCGGTATCCCACCATGCGGACTACCATGCGGTGAGCACTGTAGCCCTGCGCCGTCACGGCGGAGCATGCTGGGGCTGTTGCCATACCGCATAAATCCGGCCGTGGACCGCGAAAGAACAGGACGCAAATACGTGACTGCATTGTCTGTGAGCACCTCCTCCGCCGCCGCGCTGCGCGCGGATGCCGTGGTCGTCGGCGTGGCGAAGGGCCCCAAGGGCCTGGTCGTGGCCCCCGGCGCCGAGGCACTGGTCGAGGCCTTCGACGGCAAGCTGGCCGACGTTCTGACCACCCTGGGCGCCACCGGCGCCGAGGGTGAGACGGTGAAGCTGGCCGCTCCGGCCGGTCTGAAGGCCGGCTTCGTGCTGGCCGTCGGCCTGGGCGAGGCTGCCGATGCCGGCTACACCGAGGAGGCGCTGCGCCGGGCCGCCGGCGTTGCCGCGCGCACCCTGGCCGGCGCGAAGAAGGCCGGCCTGGCGCTGCCGGCCGAGTCGGCCGAGCAGGTCGAGGCCGTGGCCCTGGGCGGTCTGCTGGGCGCCTACGACTTCACCGCCTACCGCACCAACGGCGGCGGCAAGGAGCCGGTCGGCGAGCTGATCGTGCTGACCACCCGCAAGGGCAGCAAGGACGCCAAGGCCGGCCTGGAGCGCGCCACCGTGCTCGGCGAGGAGATGAACCGGGCCCGCGACCTGATCAACACCCCGCCGAACGACCTGCACCCCAAGGCCTTCGCCGCCATCGCGCAGGCGGCCGGCAAGGAGCACGGCATCAAGGTCGAGGTGCTCGACGAGAAGGCGCTGGCCAAGGGCGGCTTCGGCGGCATCCTGGGCGTCGGCATCGGCTCGGCCAACCCGCCCCGCCTGGTCAAGCTGGCCTACACCCACCCGAAGGCCAAGGCCACGCTGGCCTTCATCGGCAAGGGCATCACCTACGACTCGGGCGGCATCTCGCTCAAGCCGGCCGGCCACAACGAGACCATGAAGTGCGACATGTCCGGCGCCGCCGCCGTGTTCGCCGCCGTGGTAGCCGCCAAGCGCCTGGGCCTGGCCGTCAACGTCACCGGCTGGCTGGCGCTGGCCGAGAACATGCCCTCGGGCTCGGCCACCCGCCCCGGCGACGTGCTGCGGATGTACGGCGGCAAGACCGTCGAGGTGCTCAACACCGACGCCGAGGGCCGCCTGGTGCTGGCCGACGCGATCGTGCGGGCCGGCGAGGAGACCCCGGACGCGATCGTCGACGTGGCCACCCTGACCGGCGCGATGGTGATGGCGCTGGGCACCCGCACCTTCGGTGTGATGGCCAACTCGGACGACTTCCGCGACCGGCTGCACGCCGTCGCCGGGCGCGCGGGCGAGCAGTCCTGGCCGATGCCGCTGCCGGCCGAGCTGCGCAAGGGCATGGACTCGCCGGTGGCCGACCTGGCCAACATGGGCGAGCGGATGGGTGGCGGTCTGACGGCCGGCATCTTCCTGCAGGAGTTCGTGGCCGACGGCATCGACTGGGGCCACCTGGACATCGCCGGCCCGGCCTTCCACGAGGCCGCGCCGTACGGCTACACCCCCAAGGGCGGCACCGGCAGCGCCGTGCGCACCCTGGTGCAGCTCGCGCAGGAGACCGCGCAGGGCTGAGCCTTCCGCTGAGCGAGGGGGCCCGGTGTCACTGGACGCCGGGCCCCCTCGGCCTTTCCGGCCCGTCCGGACAGCGGCCCGACCGGGCTAGTTGTCGATGTATCGATTTTTCCGCCGGTTACCGATCAGTAGCAGTCAGGGGCCGTCCACCTGCGGATTCGACCGCTGTTCGCCTCCGGCGAAACTTTGTTCCACAGGGTGGAATCCCGGCCCGGACGGATCGGCACGACCGCCCAGCCGGGCCGCGTCAAGGCCGCGTTGACCTGCGTCGACAGGGTCGACGACGGGTCTTCGCAGCCCTGCGGAGGCGGTCGCACACCCCCCGCAGGGTGGACCCCGACACCAGCGGCCGTGAACAAGTGCGAAGATGTATTTCCGGCACGACTGGGCGCCCCACAAGGGCTTCCCGCACACCGGACCAGCACCGGCCCGGACGGATCCACACCCCATGGCATGGAGGACGTGACGTGGCGAACGACGCCAGCACCGTTTTCGACGTAGTCATTCTCGGAGGCGGAAGCGGCGGTTACGCCGCGGCGCTCCGCGCCGCTCAGCTGGGTCTGAGCGTGGCCCTGATCGAGAAGGGCGAGCTGGGCGGTACCTGCCTGCACCGGGGCTGCATCCCCACCAAGGCGCTGCTGCACGCCGCCGAGATCGCGGACGAGACGAAGGAAGCCGCCGAGTTCGGCGTGCTGGCAACCTTCCAGGGCATCGACATCAACGGCGTCCACAAGTACAAGGACGACGTGATCGCCGGCCTGTACAAGGGCCTGCAGGGCCTGGTCGCCTCCCGCAAGGTGCACTTCATCCAGGGCGAGGGCCGGCTCTCCTCGCCGACCTCGGTGGATGTCAACGGCCAGCGGGTCGAGGGCCGCCACATCGTCCTCGCCACCGGCTCCGTGCCGAAGTCGCTGCCGGGCCTGGCCATCGACGGCGACCGGGTCATCTCCTCCGACCACGCCCTCAAGCTCGACCGGATCCCGAAGTCGGCCGTCATCCTCGGCGGCGGCGTGATCGGTGTCGAGTTCGCCTCCGTCTGGAAGTCCTTCGGCGTCGACGTCACCATCGTCGAGGCCCTGCCGCACCTGGTTCCGCTGGAGGACGAGAACTCCTCCAAGCTGCTGGAGCGCGCCTTCCGCAAGCGCGGCATCAAGTTCGAGCTCAAGGCCCGCTTCTCGGGCGTGGAGTACACCGAGACCGGTGTGCGCGTCTCCACCGAGAACGGCAAGCAGATCGACGCCGACCTGCTGCTCGTCGCCATCGGCCGCGGCCCCGTCTCGGCGGGCCTCGGCTACGAGGAGGCCGGGGTCGCGATGGACCGCGGCTACGTCCTGGTCGACGAGTACATGCGCACCAACGTGCCCACCATCTCGGCCGTCGGCGACCTGGCCCCGACCCTGCAGCTGGCGCACGTCGGCTTCGCCGAGGGCATCCTGGTGGCCGAGCGGCTGGCCGGCCTCAAGGCCGTGCCGATCGACTACGACGGCGTGCCGCGGGTCACCTACTCCAACCCCGAGGTCGCCTCGGTCGGCATCTCCGAGGCCAAGGCCGTGGAGCTGTACGGCAAGGACAAGGTCGTCACGCTCAAGTACAACCTGGCCGGCAACGGCAAGAGCAAGATCCTCAAGACCGCCGGCGAGATCAAGCTCGTCCAGGTCAAGGACGGCGCCGTGGTGGGTGTCCACATGGTCGGCGCCCGCATGGGTGAGCAGGTGGGCGAGGCCCAGCTCATCTACAACTGGGAGGCGCTGCCCGCCGAGGTCGCGCAGCTCATCCACGCCCACCCGACCCAGTCCGAGGCGCTGGGCGAGGCCCACCTGGCCCTGGCCGGCAAGCCGCTGCACGCGCACGACTGATCGCGCCAGCCCGTCCTTACATTCCCTGAACTTCCTGAACGCAAGACTTGATAGGAGTCGCTGAAACCATGGCGGTCTCAGTAACGCTGCCCGCGCTGGGCGAGAGCGTGTCCGAAGGTACTGTCACCCGCTGGCTGAAGGCCGAGGGCGAGCGAGTGGAGGCCGACGAGCCGCTGCTCGAGGTGTCGACCGACAAGGTCGACACCGAGATCCCCGCGCCGGCCTCCGGCATCCTCGCGTCGATCAAGGTCGCCGAGGACGAGACGGTCGAGGTGGGCGCCGAGCTGGCGATCATCGACGACGGCTCGGGCGCCCCGGTCGCGGCTGCCGCCCCGGCCGCCGAGGCCCCGGCCGCCGAGGCCCCGGCCGCTCCGGCCCCGGTCGCCGCCCCCGCTGCCCCGGCCCCCGCGCCGGCTGCTCCGGCCCCGGTCACCGCTCCGGCCGCCCCCGCCGGCGACGCCACCCCGGTGCTGCTCCCCGCCCTGGGCGAGTCGGTCACCGAGGGCACCGTCACCCGCTGGCTCAAGGCCGAGGGTGACACCGTCGAGGTCGACGAGCCGCTGCTCGAGGTCTCGACCGACAAGGTCGACACCGAGATCCCCTCGCCGGTCGCCGGCGTCGTGGTGAAGATCCTGGTCGGCGAGGACGAGACCGCCGAGGTCGGCGCCCAGCTCGCGCTGATCGGCGCGGCGGGCGCGGTCGCGGCTGCTCCGGCCGCCCCTGCCGCTCCGGCCCCGGCTGCCGCCCCTGCCGCCCCGGCCCCCGCGCCGGCTGCTCCGGCCCCGGCTCCGGTCGCTGCCCCGGCCCCGGCCGCTCCGGCCCCGGTCGCCGCCGCCCCGGCCGCTCCGGCCCCGGCTGCCGCCCCCGCTGCCCCGGCCCCCGCGCCGGCTGCTCCGGCCCCGGTCGCCGCTCCGGCCGCCCCCGCCGCCGACGCCGGTGACGCCTACGTCACCCCGCTGGTCCGCAAGCTCGCCGCCGAGCACGGCGTCGCGCTCTCCACCGTCGCCGGCACCGGCGTCGGCGGTCGGATCCGCAAGCAGGACGTGGTCGCCGCCGCCGAGGCCGCTGCTGCCGCCGCCGCTGCGCCGGCCCCGGTCGCGGCTGCCGCCGCGCCGAAGGCCGCTGCCGCCGCGCCGTCGCCGCTGCGCGGACAGACGGTCAAGATGACCCGGATGCGCAAGGTCATCGGCGACAACATGCTGAAGGCCCTGCACGAGCAGGCCCAGCTGACCAGCGTGGTCGAGGTGGACGTCACCAAGGTCATGAAGCTGCGCGGCAAGGCCAAGGACGCCTTCCTCGCCCGCGAGGGCGTGAAGCTGTCCCCGATGCCGTTCTTCGTCAAGGCCGCCGCCCAGGCCCTGAAGAGCCACCCCTCGATCAACGCCCGGATCAACGAGGCCGAGGGCACCATCACCTACTTCGACATCGAGAACATCGGTATCGCGGTGGACTCCGAGAAGGGCCTGATGACCCCGGTCATCAAGGGTGCGGGCGACCTCAACCTGGCCGGTATCTCCAAGAAGACCGCCGAGCTGGCCAGCAAGGTGCGCGGCAACAAGATCACCCCGGACGAGCTGTCCGGCGCCACCTTCACCATCAGCAACACCGGCTCGCGCGGTGCGCTGTTCGACACCGTCATCGTGCCGCCGAACCAGGTCGCCATCCTGGGCATCGGCGCGACGGTCAAGCGCCCCGTGGTCATCGAGACCGAGGAGGGCACCGTCATCGCCGTCCGCGACATGACCTACCTGTCGCTCTCCTACGACCACCGCCTGGTGGACGGCGCCGACGCCGCCCGCTACCTGGTGGCCGTCAAGGAGATCCTGGAGTCCGGCGAGTTCGAGGTCGAGCTCGGCCTGTAGCCCCGGCTTGCCGTCAGCGGTGAACGTCGGCCGGCCCGCCCCGCTCGGGGCGGGCCGGCCGACGGCGTTTCCGAGCACACCACGGCACGGCCCGCCACCCCCCGTTCACCCGAACCGGGGGCGTGGCGCGAGTGGCGCGGGCGCGGATGGTGTGCGTTTGCCACGTAGAACAGGGATGCTGGAGCGGTGATGTACGAGACGGACTTCTGGCAGATCATCGACGAGTGCCGCGACGCCGCCGACGGTGATCCGGACGACCAGGCCGACCTGCTGGTGGAGCGGCTCGCGCAGCTGACGCCGGACGAGGTGATCGACTTCGCGCGACTGTTCGAGGCGCGGTTCCAGCGCGCGTACACCCGGGAGCTGTGGGGTGCCGCCTACCTGATGCTGGGCGGCGCGTCGGAGGACGCCTTCGACTACTTCCGCTGCTGGCTGATCGCGCAGGGCCGGGAGGTGTTCGAAGGGGCGCTCTACCACCCGGACGACCTGGCGGAGCTGGTGCCCGACTTCGACGAGGAGGAGGACGGCGACGCCGAGGAGTTCGGCTACGCCGCCGACGAGGCGCACGAGCAGCTGACCGGGCTGCCGCTGCCGGACCTGGGCAACAACCAGCCCCGGCTGCCCGAGGGGCCGCGGTTCGACTTCGCCGACGGTGCGGAGATGGCGAAACGATTCCCCAAGTTGTGGGAGATCTACGGGGATTGAGGCGCACCTGAGCGCCCGGACGCCGGCCGGCGGCCGGGCGCTCAGGTGGCGTTCGGGGCGGTGGCCGCCGGCTGGATGCCGGTGGCGATCTGGTCCAGCACGGCGGGGCCCGGGGCCTGCGGGTCGTCGTCCACCGAGCCCACCATGGTGGTGAAGCCGCCGCCGGGGGCCGGCAGGGCGATCAGCAGCAGGTAGCCGGGGCCGGCCTGGGCGGGCACCACGTGCCAGCGGACCGCGAAGCCGCTCTGCCCGGCCACCGTGACCGGTCCGCTGGCCAGCTCCTCGTGCGAGTCGAGCTGGCCGAAGAGCTGCGGCGCGTAGTCGGACATGGTCTGGCGGGCCACCGTCTGCGCGTCCGGGCCGCTCGCCGTCCTGCTGTCGATCTCGAAGTTGCCGCGCACGCAGCCGCCCGGGGTGGCGCACTGGTAGGGGCCGGTGACCAGCAGGAGGGTGGTGGCGGCGTCGTGCTGGGCCACGGACCAGCCCTGGGGCAGCGGGACGCTCCAGTTGTGCGCGGCGTCCGGCACCGGTCCGGCGCCGGGCGAGGCCGGGGACGCGTCCGGCGGGACACTGCCCGGCGAGGCCGTGCCGGGGGCGGGGATGCCGGGCGGGAGGGCGCCGGCCCCGGCCGACGGCGGCCCGGCGGGCGTGGTGACGGGGCCGGTGGGGCGCACGGGTGCGCCGTTGCCGGACGGGCCGGTGGCGCTCGGCAGCGGGCCGTGGCCGGCGACGGGCGGCAGCGCCGCGGCGACGGGCCTGCTGCGACTGCTGTGCAGGAACACGATCGAGACCCCGACCGTGAGCACCACCACGATCAGCGCCCCCGCCAGCGCTCCGACGATCAGGCCGGTGCGCCTGCGGGCGGGCGGCGGTGCCGGGTAGTCGGGCGACCGGTAGCCGAAGGGCGGCGGCACCGCCGCGGGGCCCGGCAGCAGCGGCGCGGGGGCCTGCGGCTGGGCCGGGGCCTGGGCCGGGGTCGCAACCGGCGCGGGGTAGCCGTAGCCGATGCCCTCGGCCGGCTCGGGTATGGCCGGATGGCCGTAGGCCGGGGAGGCGTCGGAGAGCGAGCTGGGCGGCTCGGCGGGACCGGCGACCACCGGCCGGGCGGACGGCTGGGGGGCCGGTGCGGGGGCGAGCGGCGGGGCCGGCGGGACGGCTCCGGGCGGTAGGACGGCTCCAAGCGGCGGGACGGCCGACGGCGGCGCGGCCCCGTCCCGGCTCCCGTGCGGGGCCGTGGCGAACGGCGCACCCGACGGCGGCAGCGGCCGGGTGCGGGCGGTCCACGCCGTACCGTCCCAGAAGCGCTCGCGGGCGCCGTGTGCGCCTGCGGCGGGCTCCGGGTCGGGGTACCAGCCGGGAGGGGTGAAGTTGCTCACCGCCGTACCGTATCGGGCCCGGTGAACCCACGTCAGCGGTGCCCCGACCAGCGGCGCGCAGGCGGGTCGCGGTCCGCCCGGCCGCCGGGTCCTGCCAGGATGGCGGCATGCGCATCGCTGTCACCGGTTCCTCGGGCCTGATCGGCTCCGCCCTCGTCCGCTCGCTGCTGGCCGACGGCCACCAGGTGGTACGGCTGGTGCGCCACCGCCAGGCGCTGGGCCCGCGGCCCGACGGCTCGGTGGCGATCGGCTGGAACCCGGCCCGCGGCGAGCTGGACCGGGCCGGCCTGGAGGGCACCGGGGCGGTGGTGCACCTGGCGGGCGCCGGGGTGGCCGAGCGCCGCTGGACCCCCGCCTACAAACAGGAGATCCACGACAGCCGGGTGCTCGGCACCCGCACGCTGGCCACCGTGCTGCCGACCCTGGACACCCCGCCCGCCGTGCTGGTCAGCGGCTCGGCCGTCGGGTACTACGGGCAGACCGGGGCCCGGCCGATCGACGAGACGGCACCGGCCGGGGACGACTTCCTGGCCCGGGTCTGCATGGACTGGGAGGGCGCGGCGCAGCCCGCCGCCGACGCCGGGATCCGGGTGGTCCACCCGCGCACCGGGCTGGTGCTCAGCGCGGCCGGCGGTGCCGGCGGGCGGCTGTTCCCGCTCTTCAAACTGGGGCTCGGCGGCCGGCTGGGCTCCGGGCAGCAGTACTGGAGCTTCATCTCGCTGGCCGACCAGGTCGCCGCGCTGCGGTTCCTGATCGACCACCCGGAGCTGACCGGTCCGGTCAACCTGACCGCGCCGGAGCCGGTGACCAACGCCGAGCTCACCGCCTCGCTGGGCCGGGTGCTGCGGCGCCCGACGCCTTTCCCGGTACCGGAGTTCGCGTTGCAGCTGGCGCTGGGCGAGATGGCGGTGGAGGTGGTGGGCAGCCACCGGGTGCTGCCGGCCAAGCTGCTGGCGGCGGGGTTCGCCTTCGCCCACCCGGAGGTCGACCAGGCGGTGCGCGCCGCGCTCTGAGCCGGGTCCGTCCGCTGCCGGCGCAGCGCGCAGAGGGGCGCACGCTACGGCGCACGGCGCCCGCGCATGCCCCCAGGCGTGCTACCGGCGCAGGGCGGAGCCCATCGATCCGGGCCAATGCCCTTGCCTGATCAAGCTTCTGACGGGGCATCACCCCGGGGAACCGTCCCGGCACCCCGCAGCCGTCCGCCGGCCGGAGCTCCGGGACCAGGGAGGGAGCTCGCTCGTGACGCCACAGGACATCACCCGCCGCAACCGCGACGACGACCCCGATGTGATCGTCGTCGGTGCGGGTCTGGCCGGCCTGGCCGCCGCCCGGTCGCTGACCTCCGCCGGACTGGACGTCCAGGTGCTGGAGGCGACCGAGCGGATCGGCGGCCGGATGGCCGGCCACCACCTGGACGGCTACCGGCTGGACCACGGTGGTCAACTGCTCAACACCGGCTTCCCCGAGCTGGTGCGCCGACTCGACCTGGACGGGTTGGAACTGCGCCCGCTGGCCCCCGGCGTGCTGGTGCACAGCGGTGGACGCCGCTACCGGGTCGGCGACCCGCACCTGCCGACCGCCCGCCAGGCCACCAGCCGCTCACCACTGGGCAGCCCGCTGGAGAAGGCCCGGCTGGGGTCGGCGCTCAGCCGGCTGGCCGCCGCCCCGGCCCAGCGGCTGCTGGCCCGCCCCGAGACCAGTACCGCCCGCGCGCTGGCGGAGCGCGGACTGCCGCCCAAGATGGTGGACGGCTTCCTGCGCCCGCTGCTCACCGCGCTACTCAGCGACCCGGCGCTCGGCACCAGCAGCCGGGTCGCCGACCTGGTGCTGCGCGGCTACGCCCGCGGTCACCTCGCGCTGCCCGCCGCCGGCACCGCGGCCGTCCCCGAGCAGCTGGCCGCCGGCCTGCCGGCGGGCACGGTGCGGCTGGGCGTGCGGGTGGCGGCGGTCGGCGCGGACGGGGTGTGGACCGAGGAGCACGGACGCCTCGGCGCGCGCGCCGTGGTGCTGGCCACCGACGCCCGGTCGGCGGCCGAGCTGCTGCCGGGCCTGCGGTTACCCGACTTCCACCCGGTGACGACCTACTACCACACCGCCGCCGGGACGCCGCTGGAGGAGGCGGTGCTGCTGCTGGACGGCGACCGCACACACGGACCCGCACCGGTCTCGCACTCGCTGGTGCTCAGCCAGGTGCACGCGTCCTACGCCCCGGCGGGCCGCACGCTGGTGGCCACCACCGTGCTCGGCCGCCGCGCCTTCGGCACCGGCGGGCCCGCCGCCCTGGAACCGGCGGTGCGCGCGCGGCTGACCGAGCTCTACGGGGTGTCGACGCGCGAGTGGGAGTTCCTGAGCGTGCGCCACCTGCCGGACGCGGTACCGGCGATGCCGCCACCGCACAACCTGCGCCGCCCGGTGCGGGTGCTGGCCGGGCTCTACGTCTGCGGCGACCACCGGGACACCAGCAGCGCCCAGGGTGCGCTGGTGTCAGGGCGGCGGGCCGCCGAGGCGGTGCTGCGCGACCTGGACGTGTCCCGGTCGACCGAGGTCAGCCAGGCACGGGCGGCCTGAGCGTTCGGACCGGCCGACGGGAGCCCGGGCAGCACGATCGACCTGCTCGTCCACGCCGAGGGCTTCACCGCCGCCACACCGGTTAAGGGGGCGGCGGTGAAGCCGGCGCAGCGGCAGCTCAGCGCGGTCGGTGGCCGATGGGCGCTCAGATCACCCCCGCCTGCCGGGCCGACTCCTCAAAGGCGCGGGCCGCCGGGCTGCCGCGGTAGGGGGCCAGCCGGCGGTGGAAGTCGCGCAGGTACTCCACCGTGCGGGCCGAGCGCATCTCCCCAGCCGCGCGCAGCGCCTCGGTGGCCAGCGCGCAGGACTCGTCCAGGTCGCCCATGCCGAGCCGGGCGGCGGCCAGCACGATCCGGCAGAAGACCCGGCTGCGCGCGTAGGCGGCGCCGCGCAGCCGCAGCGACTTCTCCGCGTGCTGGGCGGCCGGGCGCCACTGCTGGAGGTCCCGGTAGCAGTGGGCGAACTCGTCGGCGAGCTGGGCCTCGTCGAAGTAGCGGGCCCAGCTGGGCAGGTCGTCGCCGCTGCGGGCGAGCGCGAGGGCCCGCTCGGAGCGGACCAGCGCCGTGGTGCACGAGCGGGCGTCGCCCAGGACGCCGTGCCCGCGCGCCTCGGCGGCGTGCATCAGCGCCTGGATGGTGGCCGGGGCCGCGGTGCCGACGCCCTGCTGCGCCACCCTGGCCAGCTGGACCGCCTCCCGGCCGTGGCCGAGGTGCACCGCCTGCTGGCTCATGGTGATCAGCACATGGCCGCCGAGCACCCGGTCGCCGGCCGCCTGGGAGAGCCGCAGCGCCTGGACGAAGTAGCGCTGCGCCAGGCCGTGCGCGGCGATGTCGAAGGACGTCCAGCCGGCCAGCCTGGTGAGGTCGGCGACGGCGGCGAACAGCGCCCGGCCGATCTGCTCGCCGTAGCGGCCCCGCAGCATCGGCTCGGCCTCGCTCTCCAGGTAGCGCACCAGCGCCTGGCGGGCGTGGCCGCCGCCGTAGGCGTTGTCCAGCGCGCGGAACAGGTCGCCGACCGCCCGGACGGCGGCGATGTCGCCGCGCCCGACCCGCAGACCCGCGCGGGCCACCCGCGCGCTCGCCTCGGCCGGGCCGGCCTGGGCCGGCAGGGTCGCCGTCCTGGTGCCGGAGACCAGCGGTCGCCGTGCCTGCGAGGGCACCCGCCCCGCCGGGGTGACCCGGGGCGCGGCGGGCCCGGCCCCGCGGGGCGGCGGGTCGGCGTGGTCCACGGCCGGGTCGAGCCGGGCCAGCGGGCCGTCCGGTCCGGCGACGTAGATGCCCGCCGAACCGTCCCGGGCCACCTGCTCGTCGCTGCGGCCGATCAGCCAGTCCCGGCTGGGCACCACCAGGCCGGCCGGGGTGAAGGCGATCCGGCGCAGCTCGGACTGCGGCCCGGTGTCCTTGCGCCACATGCTGGCGACGATGTCCACGGCCTCCTGCGGGGTCTCGGCGAACTCCAGGCCCGCGTAGACCGGGGCGCAGGCGTCCAGGCCGATGTCCTGGGCGGACAGCCGCCGGCCGAGCCGCCGGGTGAAGACCTCCGCGATCAGGGCGGGGGTGGCGCCCCTGGGCTGCTGACCGCGCAGCCAGCGGGTGACCGAGGTCTTGTCGTAGCGCAGGTCGAGCCCGTGCTCCAGGCCCAGCTGGTCGACCCGGCGGGCCAGGCCCGCGTGCGAGAAGCCGGCCTCCTCGATCAGCGCGGCGAGCAGCGGGTTCTGCGCGCGGGCGGACTCGGCGCGGGCCGGGGTCTCGCCCGGTGGGCTGTGGTGGAGCTCGGCCGGCCCCAGCGGATGGTCGTCGGGGCGGTGCTGGAGGTCGTCGTCGTCCAGGCCGGGCCGACCCTCCAGGGGGCGCGGCTCGTGCAGTGCGTCCTCGCCGTCCAGATCGTCCAGCCGGTGCTGGCCGTCCGGACCGTGCTGGTCGTCCAGCCGGTGCTGGTCGTCCAGATCGTGCTGGTCGTCCAGATCGTGCTGGTCGTGCTGCTGGCTGTGCTGGTCGTCCGGCCGGTGCGCGCGGCGGTCGGCGAGCGGCGAGCCGTCCTGGCGTTGCGAGGGCAGGGCGGGCGCGCCGGAACGGTCCGGCTCGCCACGCCGTTCGTGCGGGGCCAGCGGGTCGAGCGGATCGTAGGCCGGGCTGTCGGTTGCAGGCCGTTGGGACATGTCAGTCAACACCTCTCGGACGCCGCGGTCCGGCCCCCCGGTGCCGTGCGCGACGCCCCTGTCGGGAATCGGCGTGAATGTAGCGAGCATTCGGGCGCTATGGGTGGATCTGGGCGGGCAATCCTCCGAACGGGTGAAGAGCACGCGTCCGTTCTGAGGAAGGTGCGGCGCTCGGGGTTTGGGCCGCGCGCGCCCCGAGCGCGCCCTCCCACCATGGCTTTCACCGCTACTCGTGTGCCGATGACTGTGGCGGCGGAGCACACGTCACGGCCTTCCCGACCGGCGCCGTGATCTGACAGCATGTCGGGCACCATGGACGACCCCGGCGCCCCACCCGCCGGCGACACCGCCGGCGACCCGTCCGTCAACACCGCCGCCCCGGCGCTGCGACGGCTGCTCGACCTGCTCGCCGCCGGGGCCGCCGCCGAGGACTTCCCCGAGGTGCTCGCCGAGGCCCGCCGTCTGGGCGCCTCCCCCGCCGTGCTCGCCGAGCTGGAGGAGGGCACCCGGCAGGCGCTGCGGGTGCACCGGACGCTGCGTCAGCATCGGCGCCGTGAGGTCGAGTTGACGGCGCTCTTCGACACCGCCACCGACCTGGCCGCCTCCCGCGACCTGGACGCGGTGCTGCGCGCGATCGTGCGCCGGGCCCGGCAGCTGCTGGGCACCGACACCGCCTACCTGACGCTGCCCGACCCGGCGGCCGGGGACACCTACATGCGGGTCACCGACGGCTCGGTCTCGCCACTCTTCCAAGGGTTGCGGCTGGGCCTCGGGGACGGCCTGGGCGGCCTGGTCGCGCAGCGGGCCCGGCCGTACGCGACCGGCGACTACCGCACCGACGAGCGGTTCCGGCACACCGGCCGGATCGACGCCGGGGTGCTGGAGGAGGGTCTGGTGGCGATCCTCGGGGTGCCGCTGCTGGTGGGCGCCGACCCTTCCGAGACAGGCCCCAGGGTGATCGGGGTGCTGTTCGCCGCCGACCGCGCGCCGCGCGTCTTCGCGCCCGACCAGGTGGCCCTGCTCTGCTCGCTGGCCGCGCACGCCGCGGTCGCCCTGGACACCGCGGGCGTGCTGGCCGACACCCGCACGGCGCTGGCCGAACTGAACGCCGCCAACGCCGGGTTGAACACCGCCAACACCGTCATCCAGGCGCACGCGACCGCCGTCCAGCGCGCCGAGCAGGCCCACGACCGGCTCACCGACCTGGTGCTGCGCGGCGCCGACCTGGCGGAGCTGGCCGCCGAGATGGCCACCCTGCTGGGCGGCGAGGTCGCGGTCCACGACGCCGAGGGGCACCCGCTGTCGGGCCGTCAGACCGCGCCGCGCCGACTGGCCGAGGCCGTGGAGCGCTCGCGCACCGAGGGGCGGGCGGTGCGGCACGACGGCGGATGGGTGCACGCGGTGCTGGCCGGGCAGGAGCCGCTGGGCAGCCTGGTGCTGCGCGGGCCGGACGCGCTGGACGACCCGGACCGGCGGCTGTTCGAACGGGCCGGCGTGGTGACCGCGCTGCTCCTGCTGCTGCGCCGCTCGGTCGCCGAGGGCGAGAACCGGGTCCGCGGCGAACTGCTCACCGACCTGCTGACCTCCCCCGACCGCGACCAGGCCGGGCTGCTGGCCCGCGGGCGCCGCCTCGGGGTGGACCTCGCCCGCGGCCACCTGCTGCTGGTCGCCGAGGCCGAGCCGGACGGGCGGGCCCGGCTCGCCGGCGCCGCCGCGCAGTACCTGTTCGGGCTGCGCGGCCGGGGCGGCGCCCGCGGGGTGAGCGCCGAGCACGACGAGGCGGTGGTGCTGCTGCTCCCGCAGGACGCCGCCGGCCCGCCCGAACAGGCCGCCCGGGAGGCCGCCGAGCGGCTGGCCAGGCTGACCGGCGGACCCGTGACGGTGGGCGCCGGACGCCCCGCCACCGGGCCGCCGGCCCTCGCGGCCGCCTGCGCCGAGGGCCGGCGCTGCGTGCGCGCGCTGCGGGTGCTGGGCCGGGCCGGACAGGGGGCCTCGGTCGAGTCGCTGGGCTTCCTCGGCGTGCTGCTCGGCGACGGGCACCAGGTGAGCGGCTTCGTCACCCGCACGCTCGGACCGCTGCTGGCCTACGACGCGCGCCGGGGCACCGAGCTGGTGCACACGCTGCGGGCCTACTTCGCCTGCGGCGGCAGCCTGACCCGGGCCAAGGACGAGCTGCACGTGCACGTGAACACCGTCGTCCAGCGCCTGGACCGGGTGGGACAGCTGCTCGGGGCCGACTGGCAGGAGCCGGAGCGGGCGCTGGAGCTGCAGCTGGCGCTGCGCCTGCAGCTGCTGGCCTGAGCCCGCCCGCAGGGCCGTCCGGGTGCCCCGCGACCCCTCTCGGACATCAGATCGAGCGGGCGTACAGTGGCGAGGTTGGGTCGCGGTCGGTCGCGAACGCCTGGGCAAGGAGCAGCGGTGAGCGAGAACGTGCGGTTCGTCCGGATGCGCATCGGCGAGGGCGCGGTGCCGTACCAGGAGGCGTGGGAGGAGCAGCAGCGGCTGCACGCGCTGCGGCTGGCCGACGAGATCCCCGACACCGTGCTGCTGCTCGAACACCCGCCGGTCTTCACCGCCGGCAAGCGCACCAAGCCCGAGGACCTGCCGCTGGACGACACCCCGGTGGTGCAGGTCAACCGGGGCGGCGAGGGCACCTGGCACGGCCCCGGGCAGCTGGTCGGCTACCCCATCGTCAAGCTGCCGGAGCCGATGGACGTGGTCGCCTACGTCCGCCGGCTGGAGGAGGCGCTGATCCGGGCCTGTGGCGACCTCGGCGTCACCAGCAGCAGGGTGGAGGGCCGCAGCGGGGTCTGGGTGCTGGGCCAGGAGCTGCCCGACGCCGCCGTCGACCCGGCCAAGGTGATCGACATCGGCAAGCTGACCCTGCGCCTGGGCCTGCCGCTGGGCATCGACCCGCGCCTGGCCGGCCCCGAGTACGCGCCCTCCAACGCCGGACAGCGCGGGGACGACCGCAAGCTCGCCGCGATCGGGGTCCGGGTGGCGCGCGGCGTGACGATGCACGGGTTCGCGCTCAACTGCAACCCGGACATGACCTGGTTCGACCGGATCATCCCGTGCGGCATCCGGGACGCAGGCGTCGGCTCGCTCTCCACCGAGCTGGGCCGCGACGTGACCGTCGCCGAGGTGGCGCCGGTGGTGGAGCGGCGGCTGGCCGAGGTCTTCGCCGCGCTGCCCGAGCCCGCGCTGGCCCGCTGAGGCCCTGCCCGAGCCCGCGCTGGCCCGCTGAGACCCTGTCCGAGCACCGGGGCGCTCGGGAATCTCCCGGTGCCGAGCGCTGTTGCCCTGCGAATGCGGGGCACACGCCCAGCACAGGCCGCACAAGCAGAGGCGTACCCTGGGGTACCCCGTCCCACTTCGTTCATAGGAGCCGCACGTGTCCGCTGTCGCGCCCGACGGCAGGAAGCTTCTCCGCCTGGAGGTCCGCAACAGCGAGACCCCCATCGAGCGGAAGCCCGAGTGGATCAAGACCCGGGCGAAGATGGGCCCGGAGTACAACGCCCTCCAGTCGCTGGTGAAGAAGGAGGGGCTGCACACGGTCTGCCAGGAGGCCGGCTGCCCCAACATCTTCGAGTGCTGGGAGGACCGTGAGGCGACCTTCCTGATCGGCGGGGACCAGTGCACCCGGCGCTGCGACTTCTGCCAGATCGACACCGGCAAGCCCGCCGAGTTCGACCGTGACGAGCCGCGCCGGGTGGCCGAGTCGATCGTCACCATGGACCTCAACTACGCCACCATCACCGGCGTCGCCCGCGACGACCTGGCCGACGGCGGCGCCTGGCTGTACGCCGAGACGGTTCGCCAGGTGCACGCGATGACCGCCGAGCGGGCCGCCGGTCGCACCGGCGTCGAGCTGCTGATCCCGGACTTCAACGCGGTGCCCGAGCAGCTGGCCGAGGTCTTCTCCTCGCGTCCCGAGGTACTGGCGCACAACGTCGAGACGGTGCCGCGGATCTTCAAGCGGATCCGCCCGGCGTTCCGCTACGAGCGCTCGCTGGACGTCATCACGCAGGCGCGGGCCGCGGGCCTGGTGACCAAGTCCAACCTGATCCTGGGCATGGGCGAGACCCGCGAGGAGGTCAGCCAGGCGCTGGCCGACCTGGTCGGGGCGGGCTGCGAGCTGATCACCATCACCCAGTACCTGCGCCCCTCGGTGCGCCACCACCCCGTGGAGCGCTGGGTCAAGCCGCAGGAGTTCGTGGAGCTGCAGGAGGAGGCCGAGGAGCTCGGCTTCGCCGGCGTGATGTCCGGGCCGCTGGTGCGCTCCTCCTACCGCGCCGGCCGGCTGTACCGCCAGGCGCTGGAGCACCGCGCGCGCACGACGGTCTGACGCGCGCCTGACGCGTGGTGGGGCCCGGAGCACGCTCCGGGCCCCACCGGCGTATCCGGCCGACGGCTGGCTGCTGGCGGCTGGCGGCTGGCGGCTGGCGGCTGGCGGCTGGGGATGCTCGCGAGGGGACGCCCGCGAGGTGACCCGGGGCTGGCGACGGGTGGCGGCCCGTAACGATTTCCTGCTCGGTTGGACCGAATCGGTACCGGGCTTCGATATCCGATGTCCGCGCCACGTACCATGACCATCATGGCGAGGGAAACATCCGAGACTCCTGGGCGACTCAAGCAGATCCGCCAGGCGTACATCATGACCAAGAAGGTCGACACCAAGATCGGCCTGATCATCGGAGGCGTCGGCCTCCTCACCTTCGGCGTGTTCCTCGCCATCGGTTTCCTGATCGGTCACCCCATCTACCTGGGGATCCTGGGCTTCATCGTGGCTTTCCTGGCCTCGGCCATCGTGTTCGGCCGACGGGCCGAGCGGGCGGCCTTCGGTCAGATGGAGGGCCAGCCGGGCGCTGCGGCGGCCGTGCTGAACAACATCCGGCGTGGCTGGAACGCCAACCCGACCCCGGTGGCCGTCACCCGCAACCAGGACGCGGTCTACCGCGCGGTCGGCCGGCCCGGCATCGCGCTGATCGGCGAGGGCAACCCGAACCGGGTGCGCCCGCTGCTCGCCGCCGAGAAGCGGAAGATGGCCCGCGTGGTGGCCGACGTGCCGGTGCACGACATCATGGTCGGCGACGGCCCGGGCGAGGTGCCGCTGAAGAAGCTGCAGGTCCACCTGATGCGCCTGCCCCGCTCGATCACCCCCGCCCAGGTCACCGAGACCAACGACCGGCTGCGTGCGCTGGGCGACATGCTGTCGAAGGCGCCGATCCCCAAGGGCCCGATGCCCAAGGGTGCCCGGATGCCCAAGGGCGGCCAGGCTCGCTGAGCCCCACCCACCCCCTCGCCCGCCCCGGCCCACCCGGCCGACCGGGCACACCCACGCAAAAGGCCCCGCCTCGGCGGGGCCTTTCCTTTTGCTCCTGCTGCTTGCTGTTACTGCTGCTGTTGTTGTTGCTGCTCCTTGTCCGACTCCGGTGTCAGATCCGGACCTCGACCGTCCCGACCGCCTTGTCGTGCAGGCCGCGCTGGTCACGGTCCCAGACCGCCGCCGGCACCACCAGGCAGAGCAGCAGGGTGCGCAGCAGCATCTGCGGGATGCTCGCCCGTCCGCCGTCCAGCCGCACCACCCGCAGACCGAACAGCCGCTTGCCGATGCTGGTCCCGGTGGTGGAGAGCAGCAGCGCGCTCATCGCGAAGAAGAGCGGCAGGCTCAGCAGGTTGGCCTTGGCCGGGTCGCCGTGGGCGAGCGTGCCGTAGGCGATCAGGCTGGCGATCCAGCCGTCCACGCAGAGTGCGCCGATCCGCCGCAGCGGGCCCGCCATCGAGCCGGGACCCGAGCGCGGGCGGCCCAGCCGCTCACCGCGGTAGCCGAAGTCGGCGCCCATCCGCTCGGCGGCGGCCTTCGGGCCGTCCAACCACGATCCCAGTGCTTCTCTACTGTCCACGAACCCACAGTAGCCGGGCTTACCGGGCGGATCGGCGCCGACTCCCCCTGCGAGTGAATCCGCGTGGCGGGCCCCTTTCAAGTGGTCCAGACCACTTGCAGCGAACGGCGCTGCCGGGGGCCCCTTTTGCCCCCACCCGAGTGACTTTGCCGCCCGTTCGGGCCCGCTGGTTAACATGGGTGAAACGATTGGGTCACCGCAAGGAAACGGCCTGTTCCTATGGTGAGCCGCACCACGGCCGGTTGGGACGACTGGTCCGTGCAGGTCTGGTCCCGGTCAGCGCGGCCGGGCAGAGGAGGACAGTCATGTTCCAGAATGCCGATGAGGTCAAGTCCTACATCGCCGAGAACGACATCAAGTTCGTCGATGTGCGATTCTGCGACCTGCCAGGCGTGATGCAGCACTTCGCCGTCCCCGCGGCCACCTTCGACCCCGCCGAGACGCTGATGTTCGACGGCTCCTCGATCCGCGGCTTCCAGGCGATCCACGAGTCGGACATGGCCCTGGTGCCCGACCTGGCCACGGCACGGCTCGACCCGTTCCGCAAGGACAAGCACCTCAACATCAACTTCTTCATCCAGGACCCGATCACCGGCGAGGCGTACAGCCGCGACCCGCGCAACGTGGCCAAGAAGGCCGAGGCCTACCTCGCCTCCTCCGGCATCGCCGACACCGCCTTCTTCGGCCCCGAGGCCGAGTTCTACGTCTTCGACGAGGCCCGCTTCGAGACCAGCGCGAACGCCTCGTACTACCACATCGACTCCGAGGCCGGCGCGTGGAACAGCGGCCGGATCGAGGAGGGCGGCAACCGCGGCTACAAGGTCAAGTACAAGGGCGGCTACTTCCCGACCCCGCCCGTCGACCACTTCGCCGACCTGCGCGCCGAGATGTCCCTGGAGCTCGCCAACTCCGGCCTGCAGGTGGAGCGTCAGCACCACGAGGTGGGCACCGCGGGCCAGGCCGAGATCAACTACAAGTTCAACACCCTGCTGCACGCGGCCGACGACCTGATGCTGTTCAAGTACATCATCAAGAACGTGGCCTGGCGGAACGGCAAGACGGCCACCTTCATGCCCAAGCCGATCTTCGGCGACAACGGCTCCGGCATGCACGTGCACCAGTCGCTCTGGGTCGACGGCTCGCCGCTCTTCTACGACGAGCAGGGCTACGCGGGCCTGTCCGACATCGCCCGCTACTACATCGGCGGCCTGCTGAAGCACGCGCCCTCGCTGCTGGCCTTCACCAACCCCTCGGTGAACTCCTACCACCGCCTGGTCCCCGGCTTCGAGGCCCCGGTCAACCTGGTCTACTCGCAGCGCAACCGCTCCGCCGCGATCCGCATCCCGATCACCGGCTCCAACGCCAAGGCCAAGCGCATCGAGTTCCGCGCGCCCGACCCGTCGTCCAACCCCTACCTCGCCTTCTCGGCCATGCTGATGGCGGGCCTGGACGGCATCAAGAACAAGATCGAGCCCCTCCAGCCGGTCGACAAGGACCTCTACGAGCTCGCCCCCGACGAGCACGCCGGCGTCCCGCAGGTCCCCTCCTCCCTCCCCGCCGTCCTGGAGGCCCTCGAGGAGGACCACGAGTACCTCCTCGCGGGCGGCGTCTTCACGCCCGACCTGATCGAGACCTGGATCGACTACAAGCGCACCAACGAGATCGCCCCGATCGCCCTGCGGCCGCACCCGCACGAGTTCGAGCTGTACTTCGACCTGTAGGACCCCCTCTGACCTGCGGAAATGCTGTTGATCTCTCATCATTTCCGCAGGTCAGGCAAGGCGCTGACCTGCGGAAACGCCCGGAGAGGAGTCGGCGGCAGCACCTCTGGGGATCGCGATGTGAAATGAGTGTGAAATGAGCACGGGCAGATCGACCTCGTGTCGATCCCTCGTTGCCCTTGCCAGCGCTGGGCAGTACGCCATCTCGCTACTTTCGGTAGTCATCGTTCGGAGCCACCGACTCGACATGTTCGATCTTTACCCAGCACTGCCGCTCCCTCGGGCGTGCGGCGGGACCCCTCTGCCGACCGAGCGCCGCAGTGCGGTGGTCGGCTGGCCCGCGGCCCCTCAGGCCGGCGGGTTGCTGCCTAGATACTGGACAACCGAGTCCTCCTCGGCGAGTTGGATCTGGACGGTGGCCTCGCCCTCCTCGTCGAACTGACGCAAGGCTTGCGGCAGGTTGAGGAAGCGCTCCACGTGGATCTCCTCGACCATCGGTCCCAGGTCGATCCGGTGGCCGCCGAAGTCGTAGGCGATGCATTCATAGACAGTCGCCATGCGCAGCGGTCCGGCCACGGCCGAGAAGCGGTCGAGGGCTTCGCGTCTGACGACCACGAGGGATGCCGTGCCGCCGTGGGACCTGGTCCGGCCACCGTTGAGGAGCGCGAGCGCGTCCTCAACGTCACGAGCGTCGCGCAGGGTGAAGCCATCGGGGACCGGGAAGAAGTGCCCGGTGAGGCTCTGGAGGCGTGCGAGGTTGTCGAAGGCGTCGGCCCACCGCCGCGCCTCTTCGGGCGGCATCAGGCAGACCGAGTCCGGAATCGGTTCACTGAGTTCGGGTCTGTCCCGGTCTCCCATGGCCAGTTCCATCGAGCGGCCGGGAAGCATCTGCGCCATCAGCCGCAGCGTGGGTACGTAGGCGGACGGCATGGCTAGGTCGGGTGGGATGAAGGTCATCCGGAACTGCATGCGCTCGGCGAGGGCGTCCAGCCTCAGCCTGGTCTCGAACAAGCCGGTCGAGTCGGTCCCGTAGAGGCACCCTCCGCTGGTGCCTGTGGACCGCTGGATGAACCTGACCTGCAGGGAGGCGACCGGAAGGCCACTCTCCGCCCGCACGATGACCGAGGCGACGGCCGGAGGATCGAGAGGGACGCGTGGCGCGGAGATGTGGAGTTCACCCGGTGCCCCGGGACCGCTGATGCCGAGTGCGGTCGGCGCGTTCACCGTGACGTCCCGCAGGTGTTCGCTGGGGAGGTGGACGTCGTCGCCCCCGAACCGGATGACCCGCTCGAAGCGGCGTCGGAGGCGGGCGTGCTCGGCGTTGCCCTCCTTGAAGAAGACCTGGCTGCTGAAGCTGATCAGTTCTTCCGTCGGGATGTGCTGGGTCTTGGGGACGATTTCAACGACCGGTGTCCCGTCCGGGGCGGTGGTGGCGCGCAGGCTGTAGTGGGGGGAGATCTCCTGTGCGCGGGTGGCCAGCGCGGCGTAGCGCGTTGCGAAGTCCGGCACTCCGCGCATCAGGGCGTCGCGTTCGGCCCGGGACTCGGCGATGTGTTGGAGGATCTCGTCGCCGGTGCTGTGCAAGCTGTAACGCACCAGGTCGGGGAAAGCGGCGATCTGGGCGTTCAGCCAGCTGAGCCCCCGCCAGTGCCGGACGAAGGGGAACTCGCTGCGGAGGCCGTCGAACCACTGCTGTTCGGACGGGTTTGCGTCGATCGGTACCAGGAGGTCCCAGTGGTCGGGTTGGTGGCGGGCGGTAGAGACTAGGGAGTCGACGACCTGCCTGCGCCGGCCCTTCGTCATACGGCCGGCGAACGACTTGGCCTCGTAGTTGATGAGTTCGGAGTGTTCCGTGTACTCGAAGAGATCGCGGCCTCCGTCACCTCCGGCCCCGTCGACCGGGAACGCCTGCGGACGTAGCCGGAGGACCAGCATGGCGATGAGGGCTTCGGAGACCTTGGGCTGCGAGGCCAGCTTGCCCCACGGGACTTCGACCATCAGCTCACGATAGCGGCCGGTGCCGACAGCCGTGCCTCTGCTCCAGAGCTGTGCCACCGCCCTAACGTGGGCCGCTGTCGCCGGGGTCCACTGCGATCGCGGCTACGGCGCGGTGCGGCCGAGGCCGGTGATGGTGGTGGAGGCGGGTCCGGTCCAACCGCTCTCGATCGCAGTTGCGATGGCCCGAAGGCGCTTCGCCGCCGATCGCGCGTCACCGATCCGGTAGGTCGCATAGCGCGGATCCTGCACGTCCTCAACGCTCCGCACGATGTCCAGGTCGAGGCGGTCAAACAGCCTGAACGTGTCGAGCAGTTCGTCAATGTTCGGCGCCAAAGCCGACCCGCGCTCGATGAGCGAGACATCGCGTGCCGAAACGGCCTCCTCCGTCTCCGACTCGGTCTTGAGTCGGGAGATGACGAGGGACAGAATATCGAGCTCGCGCTGCCGCGTGTCGATGAGCCCGGCGAGTCTGGAGAGCCCGTCCGACGCCTCGAACAGCATCCCGACATCCGCCGGCCGCAAGCCGAGAGCCTCGGCGGAGCTGACGACCTGGCCCAACTCGTCGGCGGTGATGAGCGCCCACTGCTTCCGCTTGGCCATGTTCTTGATCGTGTCACCACTGAAGGCGGGGCCGATGATAGCGACGTACTCCGCGGAGCGCTTCTCCTTGTGCGTGTCGATTGCCACGTCGCTCACGTTGTTGTGCGTGACCCGACCAGATGACGTCGACTTTCCGTCCACGATCGCGGTCCGCAACGACCCGTTGCTGTCGTACCACTGCACGAGGATATCGGTGTCACCGGAACCGCTGATGCGCTGGGCGCGGAAGCCCATGTGCCTGAACGCGCTCTCGATGTACACCTCGAACGCCGCACCGGGTGCCGCGCCGTCGGCGCCCGGGTCGACCGAGCTGCGCGTCAGTGACTCCACGATGAGCGAGAGCTTGTCCGGTTCGCCCGGCGCGCCCGACGTGCTTTGCGCCAGGCCCGGCGCCAGCTCCGCGGCGGCCTCCGGCAAGTGCGGTTCGGCGAGCGGGAGTGTCTCGATGAGACTCAGCCCAGTCGCCGTGGCCTGGACCGACGACCAGGACGTCTCGATGAGCAGGCCCGATTCGACCATGAAGGCCGTGAGCCACCGCACCTTGTCCTTGTTCAAGCCGTACGTGATGCCTTCCCGATACACGTCGTTCCTCGGAACATTGACCTTCGCCGCACGGATCAGCTCGCCGACGAACTTCATGTTCGCGTGAAGGATCCGGATGAAGTCGATGTCCGATCCCGAACGCAGCCACGCCTTGGCAGCCGGCGTTGCCGTGAACACCCCGCGGCGGACCTCCAAAAGCAGCCCGGCGGCCCGCATGAACGGCAGCATGCTGTCGACGCTGCTGCGCTTCAGGCCAAACCTGTCCGCGATGAAGCCCAGCAGTGCGGCCTTCTCCATCTGGTCCTCTGCGGCCGCGATGCACGTCCGCAGGTTCTCGATCTTGTTAGGGTCCTCCTTCGGGCTCGGAACCCAGATGTTGTAGGTGTTCCTGGCCTCCTGGGCTCCATCGGTCGCGGCCAGGTGCGCAAGGAGTGCGGCAATCTCCCCTGGGGCTTCGGGAATGTCGACCGCTTCACCCGAGTCGTGCAAGGCCAGGGCCGAAGGCGTCACGACTTCCCAGGTAGCGAAGAGCGACCGCCCTTCAGCGGTCGCGCTCTGCTTCCGCTCTCCCAGCCATTCGGTCAACCCCAGGACTTCGAGCCAGGTCATCCGGACGCGCGTGTTGCTGACGCTCGTCCACTCGAGGTTGTACGACTCGATCAACTCGGCATTGGCCTCTTCGACCGTCAGCGGCTCACGCACAAGGAGCCCGAGCACCTCGGCGAACAGCCGGATCCGCTGGGCCAGCAACGAGGCGAGACGTAAGGGCGACTCGTCCGCGAGCAGTTCGGAGCCCTCGGGGGTCAGCTGAAGAACTCCTTTTCGACTCTGGACCAACCCCATCGGGCGCAGCGCGTACGAGTACTGCCGCCAGGACCTTGACGACGCCACACTCGACAGCTGCGGCCGCGCGTCGAGATCCGTGGCCTCACCATCGCCGATCCGACGAACGAGCTCAAGGGTGAGCGGGAACATCTCGTCCTTCCCGCACTGGAGGTTCGGTACGGATGACGCCTGCTGCATCCACTTGCTCCGCTGCGCCCCGAGAGCCGGCGCGATCGGGTCGGTGGTCGGTTGGCTGGTCGCGCTGAAGAGGTCCGGGGTCATTCTGGTGCAGCCGTTCCGTTCATACCACTGTTGGGTGATTCGGCAGAGGCTCCTGCCATGCGCGCACGTTACTGCCGACCGCTGGCAGGTGAGACCCGACTCACAGTCGGGAAACCGAAACTGATTAATCAACAGCTGAATCGGATCGAATCACATCCTGTCGCCACTGCTGCAGGGCAACCGCGAAGTGAACCCTGCGCGCAACTGCTGGACCCTCCCATGCGGCGACGGAACACGGTGGCCGCTCCGCCAGCATGCCGGACGACCACGGCTGTGCCTTCCTGCGGCTCCGCCCGGTCGAACCGGACCTCCGACAGCCCCTCCGCACAGCCGGCCCGGTGTTACGGGCCAGAACGACGCCGCCGGGCGAACATCGCCCGCCGGTAGCGCCGTATCAGCAGCGCGGGCACCGTCATCACCAGCCATAGCTCGAGCGCAATGTTCAGCACCAAGTTGGCCAGCCAGTACAAAGGCCGTCAGGTACTCCGTAGGAGAATGCGGTGATCGCACCTCAGAGAAACGGCCCCACGACGGCACGCGGCGCCCCAATTCGCTGGAGGCCCTAGCCGAGCAGCCCGGGCCCGATCATGACCATCACAGTCGCATACCCGGCCTCTGGCGGGCCCGTTGGTCGGCGTTCGCCTGCGAGTAGACGTTGTGGCCAGCGCTTGTCTACGCAATCACCGAGACTCTGAACGCTCCTAGACAAGCATTCGATGTCAACTCCTGACGGAAAAAGGAATCGGATGTAGCTCCAGAGCGATAGCGCGCGCCGTTGCCCTTCCAGTATGTGCGACTCCCGCTTGAGCGCCTGGAGCTCGATTACACGAGATCGAAGCTGAGTCGCGCGGCGGTCGAGATCCTCCCGTGTGGCGTGGGCAGCGTCAACAGCGGGCTTGTTGAGTTCCACCAGGTTCGCCCGCTCACGACCAATTCGAACCGTCACACCGTCCCTGGCAGCGCATGCTGCGGTCTCAGCGTCACGTTGTCGACCGTCCAACGCACGAAAACGTGGAGCAAATGAATCCTCCACCTCCCGGACCATCTGCTCCGGGAGACCAATGGGACACTGACGGATCAGCTCAGACATCCTTCGTTCCCGCCACTTCCGAAGTTCCGCAGCACGCTGAGCCCCCACCCCAGGAACTCTGACAGATTTACCGTCTGAACGAACCAGCAGGGCCCTTTTTTCGCCTTCGATAGCTCCGGTGAAGTCTGCGGCGGTTCGAATCCCGGCTTCAACAAGAGCACGAAACACCTTATCGCCACCTATGGCCAAGTAGGAACGACTGATTTCGAACTGTTGAAGTTGAATTTCGACCCAACTGCGCTGGAATGGTTCGGCAGCCTTGTCAATCGCCGCCTGACGTGCACCAGAAAGCTGTACTTGCTCTGCCTTCACCAATGCCATCGTCTCACGCATCTCACTCTCGATCCGGGCATACTCCTTCTGCAGGTGCTGCGTAAGCACCCGTTGATCGTCAGTGAAAAGCGTGATGCGCCGCGACTCCTCTTCCTCGCATCGTTCACGCTCTGTCGCGAGCTGCGCATGGTCGGCTCCTGGATCTCCTATGCGCGACAGAAGTTGGCTCACGATATGTGAGTCGCGCAGCATCTCGCGTACTTCCACCCTTGAACGCCAGCCCAATACCGCCGCACCGGCGGAGAGCCCACCCACTCCCAATTCAGCGATGGAGACCAGGCCGACATCCCATGTGCCTGTCATTCCAAGGATCGAGACCAACAGTGCAAAGGAAACCGCCGACGCAGCCAACGCCACATCTCCGGCTCGACGCCTCCGAAATGTGCGACCGCTTCGTACCGGCGCTCGAACATGCCCTGCCATCACAGAAAGATGACTTTGCAGCCACGCCGGTCGCCCGCTCCGCGACGGGCCATCACCATCATCCGAGATGCCCCCGCCAGCACTATCCACCTTGCCGGGCACAACCCCTTGATCCAAGCCTGGCAACTCAGCCAGCGGCCTATCGACCATGGAAATTACGGCCTCCGCCAACTCCCGGATCCGCGAATCTGGATGTTGAAGGAGAGTCAGAAACCTTGCTGAACTCCCGGGGGCGTCGAAGTCCGCCCGTTCCAGCAGCAAGTGTTCTGAGTCAGGTTCATGAAGTTGCACCCACAACGACGGGTCTGCCGCCACGGCCGATAGTGAAAGATAAATCACCCAGGCCGAGAAGTTGTCAATGCCGGGGCCAAAATCCTCTACCCCCCTCAACGGGGACTGGTAGTTCCGATGACCCGACTCCGCCCCCGGCATGCCTGACAACGCCGGCACGTACAGCCCGTCGTAGTCAACAAGACGCAAAGTACCGTCCGGCGCAACAAGAATGTTGCCGTGCTGAAGATCGCCATGCGCAACTCCAGCTGTAGCCAGTTCTCTCATCAGGTCCTTGAATCGCCCAATCGCAGCCCTGATCGACTTCCTGTCCTGGTAGTTGGCCTCCAGCCACTGGAGGAGCGTCTCTCCCTCGACCCACTCCATCTTGAGTGCGGGATACCAGAATTCGTCGACTTTCACTCCCTGTGGAAGGTATTCGAACTCCATCTTCCACTGCTGCGAGAGCTCGTCCATGGAGAAAGAGGAAAGATAGTCGCTGATCTCCTGATAGCGCATCTCCTGGTCCAGTGCATGCCGCGTGAAACACTTGACCGCGAACCGCCTGCCGTCAGGACACATCAGTGAGAATACGACCGACGCGCCACCCGATCTGGACTTGGGCTGATTCCAACGGCCGATCTCCGCAGTTGATTCCTTCAGGTCAGGATTTGCAAAGCAAAGTCTCGGATGCTGCACAGCCAGTACGTATTCGGCACCACTCGGGTATCTCTGCAGAGGAGGATTCCCTCGGGACGAGATGGGAAGCGACACCAGCCAATCACCCCATGAAATCGATGTGCACGAAAGTAACATCATCATTTCGAAGCCGTCCAGCACTCCGCTGCCGATTTACCCACTCTTCGAATCCGGGCTCGTCGTCGGTCCGGGCAAAGACTCGGAGGTTGTGAACTAGACTTTCGAACCTGCGCGCTGACATCGCATCGGCGCAGTCGATGAAGTAAGCAGCCAATGCGTCTGTCATCAGCATGAGCTCATCGCCCCCCTCCGAGTACCCGCGGGTGAATACAGTTCGTGCACATAGCTCTGCCCAGTTGCGATCTCTACTGCCCAGCAGGCATGGAGAGTTCCCGAATGCAGCCGCCGACTTCATCGGAAAACGTCTTATCAACCGGCCATTCCGAACCTGAAAGAGACAGGAGTCTCCCAGCGCTGCGGTTAGCCAGCGCCGTCTCTGCCGACCCACCACAGTGGCTCCCGGCCACATGTTGCCCGGAACATCAACGTACAAAGCCAGAGCCGTCGCGAATGCGCCGGCGGCGAGTTTCGGATGCTCAAACCACTTCACTGGACGTCCCGCTGCCATCCGCTTTCTGAGATAGGCCGCGTGCCACTCCTCCCACTCATCACCGAGTCGCGCCAATACTCTGCTGAAGGCAATCCCAGGGCCCTCAAGCGCTTCCGGTTCCTGAGCAAACCCGACCGCCATCGTCCGCGCCAAGTGGTGGGCCCACTCTCGCGCAAGGGTGCTCTCCGACGCCCCGTCAGACACCACCACTGCAACCGGCTCGGTCCTCAGGTCCGATGCAGCGCCCTCAGGAACGACGTAGCATGCGTCCTCGCACTCCGACCTGCCATTTCCCTGCTTTGGGATGATAAGCCGGGTGACGGCAATTCCCACCCCTGTCACCGAAAGTTGGTCACCCGAGTACCGATGTCCAGGAACTGGACCACCGAGCTGATGTCACCGTTATAAACGAATCCACGTGCAGCTTCACTAGCGGCATATCCGAGTGACTTTGCATATTCTCGCATATGGTCAGGCAACACGCTCGACATGGAGAAGATTAGGCGCGCAAATCCGTCCGGCAACTGGCTCTCGACGTCAGGGAATTCCACCGGATCCTGCTGCCCCATCGACACATGTAGATTAAAAAGCAGCGCAGGTCCGTCTGCAGTGACATGAGTGCCGATAGCGTGTCCGGCCTCCACCGGGTCGCCATCGGTAGATGCCCCATCGGTAAGATTGAGAACAATCGGGGGAAATCCACCCGGATGCGCTGACACCCACCCTGCCACAAGGGTCTCGGCATACCTCAGCGCCTGATTCATCGGCGTTCCCCCCGATGCCACCGGCTCGACCCAGACCGGCTTACCTTGAGCCGCTTCTACGAATCCGTCCGCGCCGTCTCCCATCAATACGGTCTGCTGGGACATGTAGGACGGATTGTCCGCGACTACCGAGATCGGAATCAGATCTCGCCCATGGAGCTCTCCCCCAAAAGCCGATCCGACCGTTTCACCGTACCCGACAACAGCAACGTGGAAGTAGTCGCGAACGGCATCTTCCTTGCCGCACTTGACGACCAATTCAAACAGCAGCCGATTGATTGCATCAGCCACTGCGATGGCCTTGCTCTGCGGTACCCCCGTGTCAACCTCCTCCTTCATGGAACCAGACTGGTCCACTAGAAAGACAAGGCACCCGGGATTGCTGCGGCTGATCTCCGCCTCGTAGGCCATCCGCGTAGACTCCTGGATCACTCAAGAGGGGCCATCACGTTGGCTGTTGGGTCCATGACCCTACGCCCGCCCCCTGACAGTAGCCACAAGTGTACTGACCGACACAGAGGGGAGAGTCTATGTCGAGCGTGGACGAGGGAGGCCAGAAGCAGCTAGCTGCCGGGTTGCGCAGGCGGAGGCGCGAGGCGGAAGCAAAGTTGACGCTCCGTCAGCGACTCAATCGAAGCTATGTCATCTGCTCGGCAACCGTGACGTGCGCCCTGCTGATCGGTTCGATTGTGTCGGCGGTCGCACCAGTCGAGGGCACGGTACAGAAGATCGATGCCGTGTGTCTGGTACTGATCATCGCATTCGGCGCAGCCGGCTTGTTGATCAGAAGGTGGGACCGTCGGAACGCGGTACCACGCCTGGTGGACGCGGCGACTCAACTGGAGGTAGTCCAGAACGACCTACGCTGGGTCGAGTCGGGCCTCAGCAACCCTGTGTCGATCAACCAGAACCTCTACCGTGCAGACATCGCCGGGATCATCGAAGGTTTCCAGAGCGGCAGCGACAAGTACCGGCGGCGACACAACCGTCTTCAGTCGATCATCATCATCGCCTCTCTTGGCACTACAACGGTCGCTGCGCTTCAGGACGCGGTCCCGGGGCATCAGTGGCTGACCGTCGGGCTCAGCCTTCTGGTCGGTGGTTCAACAGGCTTCATGGGCTACTACAAGTTCCGCGAGCGGAGCTTCTACATGCAACAGTCGGCCGACCAGGTCGAGGCCGAGCACAATGCGATGATCCTAAGCGTCGGAGACTACGCAGGCCTCAGCCAGCCGGAAGCACTGGCGCGACTCGTCGAGCGGGTCGAACAGATTCGAAACGAGCAGCGCCGACGGCAGCAACAGCTAGACCAGCCCGCGGGCGGCCAAGCCCTCGAACCCGGCGAGTAGATCCAGGACAGACCTGGTCACAGACTCAGCAAAGACAGGCACAGCGTGCGGTAGGCGCAGCTTTCTCGCCATCGTCATCGGCGTGAGCGACCCCGACCACCCTGCCTGGAGACGGTCACAGCGATCGGCAGCACTGCGTAGCACCACAGAGCCAGAAGTCGAGCCGACCTCCTCGTCGCCGCTCGGAACTTCTCAGCGGATCTCGTCGCTTGAGGCAGCGGCATGTGCACTGATTGTGAAATGATCTTCTGTGTGCCCGCCGTATCTGCAGGTCAAGGGCATGTTCGATCAGAACTTCGACCTGTAAGAGACAGAACATCGCCGAGCCCCCGAGACTCTCCACGGAGAGCATCGGGGGCTCGGCGTGTTCCCATGCGGATGCCGAGACGAACCCGCGCAGGTCCTGATGACCCGGCACCAGCGGACGCCCCACTGCAGTCACGGGTGAGTAACACAATCCAAGATCGTTCCCTCGCCGCCCTTCGCCAGGAAGATCATTCGTACAGACAACGGTGAGACGAACAGGAGCAGTGCAGTGGCGGATCCGTGGGTGGCGCTGGACTTCGAAACCGCCAATGAGAACCGGGGCAGTGTCTGCGCAGTCGGCATGGTGACCGTTCAGGACGACCAGGTCGTCGACCGCTGGGAGACCTTCATCCGGCCGCCCAGGTCGATCAGCGGCTTCTCGTTGTTCAACACCAGCATCCACGGCATCACAGCCGGCGACGTCGAGAACGCCCCGACATGGCAGGAGACACTCCCCGAGATCGTGAGCCGCACGGCCGGGCGGGTGGTCGTCGCCCACAACGCGGCCTTCGACCTGGGCGCGCTCCGAGATGCCTGCGATGCCGATGGACTCGCCTGGCCGGAGCTGCGATACGCCTGTTCTCTCGTCACGGCGCGGCGCGCATGGCCGGAGCGGCTGTCCTACAAGCTGGGCTACCTGGTTGAAGACCTCGAGCTCGACCTGAACACGGACCAGCACCACACCGCACTGTGGGATGCCGAGATGTCCGCCCGCGTCATGCTCGCCGCGATGGACCGGCACGACGCCGCCTCGCTCCACGACCTGCTCGATGCTCTGCATGTCGGCTACGGACAGGTCCTCGCCGACGGTCGGTGGACGGGCTCGGCCTTCAAGAGTCCGTATGTGAGCGGATCGAAAACAAGGACGCCACTGCCGGAGACGAACCCGGACGCAGACCCCGCTGGCGCGCTGTACGGCTTGACCGTCTTCCTGACCGGAACGCTGTCGAGCATGACCCGCATCGAGGCGCAGCAGAGGATCGCGCAGGCAGGCGGCTTCCCGGGCGACAAGGGCCTGAGCAGGCGGACGAACATACTCGTCGTCGGCGAGCTGCGGTCGACAGAGATGCTCGACGGCCGACCGAACAGCAGCAAGGTCAAGGCGGCCGCGAAGTACCGTGCGGCCGGGCAGGAGATCGAAATGCTCGACGAGGCGGAGTTCCTGGCCCGGTTGGCGAGCTGAGTCCCCGCCACAAGCTGATGCTCGACGGCGGTGCGGACAGCAACGCACTGGGCGGCCGGGCGGCCGGTCAGCGCCCCACCGGGCTCAGGGCCAGCAGGGCCAGGTCGTCGGTGGCCGGGCCGCCGTGGGCCTGGACGTCGGCGCCGACGAAGAGGACGAGCTGTTCGGGGGTGACGCAACTGCGGGTGGCGAAGCGGGTGGCGAGGCGTTTGGTGAGGGGGTAGAAGGTGCCGGCCTCGTCGCGGGCCTCGGTGACGCCGTCGGTGTGCAGCAGCAGGGTCTGGCCGACCGCGAGCGGGACCGAGGTGGGCGGGGTGGGGTGCTGGGTGCGCAGGTGGCCCAGGCCCAGCGGGAGGTCCTGGCGGCAGTGCACGGTCTGCACGGTGCCGCCGGTCAGCAGCACCGGGTCCAGGTGGCCGCGGTTGATCAGCTGCACCGAGTCGGCGCCGGGACGGTGCTCCAGCAGGACGGCGGTGACGAAGAGCTCCTCGTCCTCGCGCTCCACGGCGACGCGGCGGACCTGGCGGTCCAGCAGGGCGGCGAGTTCGGCCAGTTCGGCGGTCTCGTGCGCGGTGGCGCGGAAGGCGCCGAGCAGGTCGGCCACGGTGCTTACGGCCTCCAGGCCCTTGCCCCGCACGTCGCCGAGCAGGACCCGGGTGCCGAAGGGCGTGTCGCACAGCTCGTACAGGTCCCCGCCGATCGCCACCTCGGCCTGCGCGGCCCGGTAGTGGCCGGCCGTGCGCAGCGAGCCGACCTGCTCGGGCACCGGGTGCAGCACGGTGCGCTGCAGCGCCTCGCTGACGGTGCGGGCCCGGACCAGGTGGCGGGCCTGCCGGATGCGCTGGTGGGCGAGCATCACCCCGGCCAGCGCGGCCAGCAGGGTGGAGAGGTAGACCCAGAGGTGGTGGTGCTCGTAGAGGTGGCCGGCCCGGGCCGCGAGTGCCAGCTGGAGGACCAGCGCGCCGATGCCGGAGGCGGCGGTGGCCAGGGCGCCGAAGCCGAAGGCGACCAGCACGGGCAGCCCGGTGAGCAGGAAGCCCGCCGCCGTGGCCTGGGGAAAGGCGACCTCGATGATCAGGTCGATGAGGATCAGCAGGGTGGGCAGCCAGCGCACCCAGTGCGGGGCCAGGTCCGCCTCGTGGTCCGCGGCGGCGGGGCCTGCGAAGCTCGCGCGCAGCCGGGCGCCGAGGGTGCCGCGTGCCGCGGCGGCCTCGGAGCGGGCGCCCTTGGCGGGCGTCCCGGGCCGCACGGGGACGGCGGCCTTCGGCGGCACAGCGGCGGCCTTCGCCGGCACAGCGGCGGCCTTCGGCGGCACGGCGGACCTCGCGGGCACGGCAGACCTCCTCGGCCGCTGGGGAACAGGGGTGAGCCTCCATGGTCGCCCACCCACCGCTTCGGCACCGGAGGCCCTTCGGCCCGCCGCCTCGGGACCAAAGTCCCGGTTTCTGCGGGCGTCAGCCCCGCAGCGCGACCGGCAGTTCCTGGTAGCCGCGCAGCACCAGGCGCGAGCGGCGCACCGGTTCCCCCGCCAGGGTCAGCCGGGGAAAACGGTTCAGCAGGGCGGGCAGTGCGCAGGTCGCCTCCAGCCGGGCCAGCTGGGCTCCCAGGCAGTAGTGCGGTCCGCCGCCGAAGGAGAGCGCCTGGCTGTCCTGGCGGGTCGGGTCGAACAGGTCGGGTCGGTCGTAGCGGGCCGGGTCCCGGTTGGCCGCGCCGATCAGCAGGAAGACCCCGCTGCCGGGCGGTACTGGCACCCCCGCCACGCTCAGCCCCTCGGCCAGCGGCAGCCGCGTGGTGAGCTGCACCGGGGAGTCGTGGCGCAGCACCTCCTCGACGTAGCCGGCCGAGCTGATCCGGCCGCTGCGCAGTCCGTCCGCCGCCCAGCGGTGCTCGAAGGCCAGCGCCAGTCCGTTGCCGAGCAGGTTGGTGGTGGTCTCGAAGCCGGCCACCAGCAGCACGATCAGGTTGGCCAGCAGCTCCCGGTCGTCGAGCCGCCCGTCGGCGCCGTCGGCGACCCGGACCAGCGCGCTGACCAGGTCGGGGCGCGGATCGGCGCGCCGTTGTGCGGCCAACTCGCCGAAGTAGTCGGCCAGTTCGTCGGCAGCGGTATCCGCTGCGGCGAGTTCCCCGTCGCTCACCAGCGGCTCCAGGATCGCCGCGAGGGCACCGGCCAGGCCGCGGAAGCGGTAACGGTCCCGCTCGGGCACGCCGAGCAGCTCGCAGATCACCCCGACCGGCAGCCGGAAGGCGAAGGTCTCCATGAAGTCGACCGGGCTGCCGTCCGCGCCGAGTTCGGCGAGTTCGGTCAGCAGCCGGTCGACGGCGGCCCGCACCGCCGGCGCGAGCGCGGCCACCCGGCGGGCGGTGAAGACCGAGGCGATCAGCGACCGCATCCGGGCGTGGTCGGGCGCATTGCTCTCCAGGACCGAACGGCTGAGCAGCAGCCTGGAGGAGTGCTCGTGGAAGAGCGGATCGAAGTCGTGGCGGGCCCGGGCGTCGGTCACCCCGAAGGCGGAGTCGCGCAGCAGCTGGTGCACCGTGCGGTATCCGGTGGCGAGCAGCATGTCGTCCCAGACGCGGCAGACCGGGCCGAGCCGGTGCGCGCGGGCGTAGAGCGGGTAGGGGTCGGCGGAGCCCGCCGGGGTCAGCAGAGCGTCGATGATCTCCGTGCCGTCCATGACGTCCATACCCGGTATCAACCGAGCGGCGGGGCGGCCGAGTTCCCGCGGCGGCATACCCTGGGCGGATGGAGATCTGGATCAACCCCCGCTGCAGCAAGTGCCGCAGCGCGCTCACCGCGCTGGACGCGGCCGAGCTGAACTACACCGTGCGGCACTACCTGGAGGACCCGCCCTCGGTGGCCGAGCTGACGGCGGTGCTCGGGCGGCTGGGCCTGGAGCCGTGGGACATCACGCGCCTGGACGAGGCGGTGGCCAAGGAGCTGGGCATGCGCCAGTGGGAGCGCACGGCCGCGCAGCGGCAGCGCTGGCTGGAGGCGCTGGCGGAGCACCCGATTCTGGTGCAGCGCCCGATCATCACCGCCGACGACGGACACGCCGTCGTCGCCCGCACCCCGCAGGCGCTCCGGTCGGTGCTGCCCGAGCAGTCCTGAGGCGCGTCGGCCGGCTCCGCGGCGCGGTGCCGGATGCGCGTTCGGCCGGATGCGCGGCCGCACGCCCGGCCGGATGCGCGAGACTGGGCGAGTGGCAGACCAGACGACCTTCATCGCCTTCCTGCGCGCCGTCAACGTGGGCGGTCGCACCGTCACGATGGAGCGGCTGCGCACGCTCTTCGGCGAGCTCGGCCTGACCGGCGTACGGACGTACATCCAGAGCGGCAACGTCTTCTTCACGGCGGACGCCGGGGTGGACCGCGCCGCGCTGACCGGCCGGATCGAGGCGCACCTGAGCCAGGCGCTCGGCTACCAGGTGCCCGTCATGCTGCGCACGGTGGACGAGCTGGCGGCCACGCTGGCCCTGGACCCGTTCCACGAGGTGGAGATCACGCCGGAGGTCCGGCTCTGCGTGGTCTTCCTCTCCGAACCGCTCCCCGCCGGCCTCGCCCTGCCGCTGCGCTCCCCCAAGGGCGACCTGGAGGTGATCGCGGCAACGCCCGGCGAGGCCTTCGTGGTCGCCCGGCACCTGCCCGGACGCTCGGCGGCCAACCCGGCGACGGTCTTCGGCAAGGGCTACCAGGGTCACGGCACCAGCCGCTTCTTCCACACCGCGGTCAAGATCCTCGCTGCGGCGCGCAAGGGCTGAGCGGGGCGAGGGCGCTCCGACGCGGCCGGCGCGAACCGCGGTCGGCCCGGCCCCGGCCCCGGACAGCAGCGCGCGGGTCCGCCGCTCGGGCGACGGGCCCGCGGGGACCGGTCGGCGGCTCAGCCGGCGGCCAGGCGCGCCACGGTGGCGGAGCTCAGGGCGAGCGTGTCGGCGGACAGCGGTGCCAGTGCGGCGCGGACGGCGTCCTGGTCGCCCTGCTTGGCGACGGCGACCAGCGCGGCGGCGTCCTTCTGCAGGGCGGCGAGCCGGTCCTCGGCGGCGGCCGTCGGCAGCGGCGCGGCCAGGCGCTGGATCGGCCCGCCCGGGAGCACCCCGGCCGGTACCGAGGGCGCGGACGGCTCGGCGGCTCCGGAGGGCGCGGCGGCTCCGGACGGCTGCGCCGCGTCGCCGGCCGTCGCGGGCAGCACCGACTTGAGCTTCTCCGCCGCCATCCCCAGCTGTCCCAACCTGCCCTGCAGCGCGGGCTCCTCGGTCGCGGTGCCGGAGCCCGGGGCGCTCACGGTGACCAGCTGGTTCACCGCCTGGAGCACGCCGCCGAGCGCACCCATCGCCGCCATGGTCCCGGCCGCGTCGGGCGCCACCGCCGGACTGATCATCGGATGCCGGCGGTCGGCGGCCAGCGGGCTCGCGCTGCTGACCGCGATGCCGGTGGTGGTGGCGATGGCGCCGGCCAGCGCCGTGCTGAGCAGGACCGTGGTCCACTTGCTGTCCATGGGGTCGGGCTTCCTTCCAAGGAGTCGGGGCCTGAGCGGCCTTCCTCCACCTTGGGCACCCACAGTGACGGGCCGCCATCGCGGATAGTCCGAAAGTGGCCCAACTACTGCGCCGCACCGGCCAGATAGGGGCCTGACCAGCAGCTGAGCAGCGGCACCCCGATGGGCCGGCCGACACCGAAAGTCACCACCGGAGCCGGGCCCCTCACTCCCCGATCGGCGAGGTCCCCCACAGCTCCGCCGCGCATCGCGCGTAGACCGCTTGCCAGTGCGGCCAGTGGCGGGCCGTCAGGTCGTCGCACTCGGCCAGCAGCGCCTCGATCTGCTCCGGCGCGACCCCCTCCAGCAGCCAGGCCAGGGCGTCCGGCGTGCCCGGACCGTCGGCCATCCGCAGCAGGTCGAGCAGCTCGCCCAGGGTGCCGGCCCGGGACTGCGGCGGGAGCAGCTTGGCCATCTCCGGCAGCACCTGCTCCTCCTCGATCCGCAGATGGGTCTCCAGCCGCGCGGCCAGCTCCTCAACCGCGTAGGCCACCGGCCAGGCACTGGCCGGGTCCCGGGTGGCCACCCGCATCAGCGTGGTGGTGCGGGTGAAGGAGTGGTCCAGGTTGTGGTGGTCGTCCTCCAGCCAGTTGACCAGCAGCCGCAGCTCCGGGGCGAAGCGGCGCAGCAGCGGCCAGAGCCGGGCGTCCTCCTGCTCGTGGTGGCAGGTGAGCATCGCGGTCATGAAGTCCCAGTGCCGCTGCAGGGCCGCCGCGCCCGCCTCGTCATCGGGCTGCAGCAGGCGCAGCGCGGTGGGCAGCCGGGCGAGATCGCGACGCAGCGCCGCGTGGACCAGGCGCAGGCCGGCGAAACGGACGGGGCGCACGGCCGGCACCACCTCGTGGGAGCCGCGCGGGGCGGGGACGACAAGCAGATGCGGCTGCATGGCACTCTCTTCAGGACTGTCATGGCGGGGGTTCCGGGGCCGGGCGGCGCCGCTTCCCGGAGCGGGCGTGAGCGGGAGGCGCGACGTTGCGGTTCCAGCGTGCTGACAGTCGATCAGAGGCGAATCAACACCGGGTTGCTGCGCAGCTCAGAGGGGGTGCAAGGAGAAAACGGGCGGCGCCGACCGTTCGTCGGCGCCGCCCGTTCCGCTCGCCCGCCGCAGCGGGGTTCACACCGCAGCGGGGATCACGCCGCGGTGGGCCCCTGGAGGTTCTGGGTGAGCCACTGCAGGGTGTCGGGGATCATCTTCTTGAAGTGCGAGGTGAGGTGCTTGCCGCCCGGCTGCTCGTAGTAGTCGATCTTGGTGGGCGGGGCCGCCTTCGCCACCCACGCCTTGACCAGCTTGACCTCGTCCGGCGTGGCACCGCCGGCCGTGGCCAGCATCCGCACGTCCGCCTTGCTCTGGGCGACCAGCACGTCGGGGCTGTTGGCCAGCCGCTCGGCCTCGTGGCCCTTCCAGAACGAGGAGTCCGGGTTCCAGTAGCCGTCGATCGGCACCGCGGCCTTGTAGGTGTCCGGGTGCTGCAGCGCCATCTTGGCGCTGCAGAACGCGCCGGTGGAGGCGCCCATCAGGCCCCAGCCGTCCCGGCTCTTGAGGGTGCGGAAGTTGGCACGCACGAAGTCGGGAACGTCCTGGGACATCCAGGTGCCCATCTTCGGCTGGCCGGGAATGTCGCTGCAGTCCAGGGTCTGCTTCTCGTCGGAGACCAGGTTCTGCACCGGCATCACCATGATGAACGGGTGTGCCTTGCCCTGCTTGACCAGCTGCTCGTCCGCCACCTGGATCGGCAGCTGGTCGTCGGTCCAGGTGTTGTAGCCGTTGCTCTGGCCGCCCGCGTAGAGGGTGAGCACCGGGAAGCCGTAGTTCGCGTACTTGGGGTCGTTGTACTCCGGCGGGAGCCAGACCCACACCTTGCCGGTCACCCCGGACTTCTTGCCGGCCAGCGTGGTCATCATGATCGGCCCGGCCGCGGTGTCCCGCGCCTTGCTCAGCTGGGTCACCGGACCGGTGGGCATCGCCACCGTGGCCGATTCGCCGCTCGGCGACGCCGGGGCGGACGGCGAGCCGCTCGGCGACGCGGCGCCCGACGGGCCGCCGGAGGCACCGGCGGCACCGGCGGCACCGGGCGAGGCCGGGACGGGGGCGGCGACCGGTGCGGCCTTGGCCGCCGGCTTGCCGCCGCCGGACCCGCACGCGGCGAGCGCGCCCGCCAGGACCAGGGCGACGGCGGAGGACAGGACGACACGTGGACGGGCGAGCGGCGGCTGCAAGGTCGGACTTTCCGGGTGGTGGGTGGCGCCCGGACGGATGGGCCCGGGCGGCGGCGACCTGGGCGGAGGTCGGCGGGGTGCTGTCGATCCTACGACGCGCACCCCGGCGAACGTGGTTGCGACCGGGCGGCCCGGCAGCCGGTGACCGGGGCCGTTCCGGCAAAGATCCGCCGATCGGCGGGGGTCGATCGGCCGGTCGGCGGACGCCCGGACGGCGACCGGGAGCCGCCGATCTGACGGGCGTCACTCGCCCGTCGGAACCCGACGCAGCAGCAGCCGGTCGGTCCGCCCGGTGACCGCGCAGCGGTACAGCTCGGCGTACTTGGGTGAGGGTGTACCCGGTGCGACGGGCGTGGTCACAGCAGCCCCAGGGAGGTGAATGGTTCGGTGATGACCCGCTCCAGCACCGGCACCGCGGAGGACCGCACCAGGGTCCGGGCTCCGAAGACGGCGGGCACGATGTCGGCGGCCACCTCGGCGCCGCGGTGGCTGCGCTCGGCCACCTCGGCCCGCAGGTCGTCCAGGTACTCCTCGGCCACCAGGATCCCGCCGGCCAGCACCACCCGGCTCGGATTGAGCAGGTCGACCAGGGTGGCGATGGCCCGTCCGGCCCGCCGGGCCCGGCGGCGGAGCAGCTCCTGCGCGCGCACGTCCCCGCTGCCGGAGCCGGCCGGGCGGGCGGCGGCCACCAGGCGCTCCAGGTCGAGCGAGCCGCCGGCCGCGCCGTGCCCGGTGGGACCGAGCAGGCCGGCCGAGCGCGCCTCGGCGACGAGCGCGAGGTCGCCGGCCGCCGCGCTCAGGCAGCCGGTGCCGCAGCGCGGGCAGCGCACGCCCGGCTCGTCGGTGGCGAGCAGGTGCTCGATGCCGCCGGCCGCCGCGCCGGGGCCGCGGTGCACGGTGCGGTCCACCACGATCGCGGCGCCGAGCACGTTGCCGATGAAGACCAGCGCGAAGTCGTCCACCTCGCGGCCGGCGCCGAACCACAACTCGGCGCGGGCGATGGCGCGCACCGTCTGCTCCAGCACCAGCGGCCCGGGCAGCCTGCCGGTCAGCTCGTCGAGCAGCGCCACCTCGTGCCAGCCGAGCGGCCCGTGCTCGACCACCTGGCCGCGCGCGCCGTCCACCCAGCCGCCAATGCTCACCCCGGTGCCGACCAGGCGGCGCCCGGCCAGCCGCTCGTCCAGGAAGGCCCGCACGCCTTCGGCGGCCCGCGCGGCGATCCGGCGCGGTGTCGGCTCGCCCTCGTCGCCGTGCGCGAGCTCGCGTTCGACCAGTACCCGGCCGTCCAGGCCGACCAGGCCGAAGGTGGTGCGCAGCAGGCCGATGTGCACGCCGAGCGCCACGGTGCGCTCGGGGTCGACCCGCAGCGGCACCCGGGGGCGGCCCTGAGTGGGCTCCACCGGGGCGAGTTCGCCGAGCAGCCCGGCCTCGATCAGGGTGCTGGTGAGCTTGGTGACGCTGGGCGCGGACAGCCCGGTGTGCCGGGCGATCTCGGCCCGGGAGACCGGGCCGTAGGCGAGGACGGCGCGCAGCACGGCGGAGGCGTTGCCCTGCCGCATGTACTCGGCGCGCTGTCCCGGGGTGATCAGGCCCTGGGGCTGCTCGCTGCGGGTGGTCCCCCTGCGGATCGTCACGGTGATCGCCTCCTCCCCGGCACCCTATCGCCCGGCCACCCTTAGTTATTTTCCGAAACTTAGTGATCACCGGCGCTCCTGACAAGACCGCCGCCACCTGCGGCGCGCTCTTCGGTGCGCTCCTACCAATGACAGCGCCGCAACCGGTCGGCGATCATCGGCTCACCACCAGCCCAGGGAGTCCCGCATGCCGCAGCAGATCGCCGTCGTCACCGGGGCCGGCACCGGCGTGGGCCGGGCCGTCGCGCTCGAACTCGCCGCCGCCGGCTGGCAGCTGGCACTCGCCGGACGGCGGGCCGAGCCGCTGCACGAGACCGCCGCGCTGGCCGGGGCGCCCGCCGCCGTGATCCCGACCGACGTCACCGACCCGGCCGCGGTCACCGCGCTCTTCGCCGAGGCGGCCGAGCGCTTCGGCCGGCTCGACCTGCTCTTCAACAACGCCGGCAGCTTCGGCGCGGCCGTCCCCGTCGAGGACCTCGCCGTCGAGGACTGGCGCGCGGTGATCGACCTCAACCTGACCGGCGCCTTCCTCTGCGCCCAGGCCGCCTTCCGGCAGTTCAAGGAGCAGCGGCCGCAGGGCGGGCGGATCATCAACAACGGCTCGATCTCCGCCCACGTACCGCGCCCGCACAGCATCGCCTACACCGCGAGCAAGCACGCGGTCACCGGGCTGACCAAGTCGCTGTCGCTGGACGGCCGGCCGTACCGGATCGCCTGCGGGCAGATCGACATCGGCAACGCCGCCACCGACATGACCGCCGCGATGGGCCTCGGGGTCCGCCAGGCCGACGGCCGGATCGCGCCCGAGCCCACCATGGACGTGGCGGACGTGGCCCGCACGGTACGGCAGATGGCCGAGCTGCCACTGGAGGCCAACATCCAGTTCGCCACCGTGCTGGCCACGAACATGCCCTACATCGGGCGCGGTTGAGCCGGTCCGCCGGGAGGGACCGGGACCGGGCTCAGAGCGCGTCCGGGCCGCGTTCGCCGGTGCGCACCCGGATCAGGGTGTCCACCGGGACCATCCAGACCTTGCCGTCGCCGATCTTCCCGGTCCGGGCGGCGGCGACCAGGGCCGCGATGACCGGCTCGGCGTCGTCGTCGGCCACCACCACCTCGAGCCGCACCTTGGGGACCAGGTCGACCCGGTACTCCGCACCCCGGTACACCTCGGTGTGCCCGCGCTGCCGGCCGTAGCCGCTGACCTCGGTGACGGTCAGGCCGTGCACCCCGAGGTCCTGCAGTGCGGTCTTGACGTCGTCCAGCTTGTAGGGCTTGAGGACGGCGGTGATCAGCTTCATACCGCGTGATGGTAGCGATCGGTGTGCCGACGACACGTCAACCTCGCCTGCGACCAGCACTTTCACTCAGCACTTGACACACTTTGACTGCTTGTCAGGAGCCGGCCTGCCGCCGGCCGGTCACCGGGGCGGCGGCCGGCAGCCCCAGCACGGTCAACGCCGTCCGATAGGCCGCCATCGCGAGTCCCGTCTGCTCACGCTCGGCCCAGGAGTCGCCGAGCCGGCGCCACAGCAGGGCCACCGAACGGTGCTCACCGGCCCTGGCCAACAGCATTCCGCAGCGCAGCAGCTCGGCCTCGCCGAGAGCCGCTTCGCCGCCCGCCAGATGGGCCCGCCCGAAGGCCAGGGCGAGCGCCGCACGCTCGTGCGCCAGGTCCTCACCGGTCGCCTCCACCAGCAGTACGCCGCGCTCGGCCCACTCCAATGCCGCCTCTGGATCGCCGAGTTGGACCAGCACCTCGGCCAACAGTGCGACGCAGAAGACCACTTCACCGACCCCGGCGCTGTCCCGCAGGATCTCGTAGGCAGCAGGCAGCAGTTGGGCCGCCCTGGCCGGCTCGCCCCGGGCCACCAGCACCAGGGCCAGGTCGCACCGGAGCAGGCCCTGGTGCCGGGCATTGTCCGTCTCCGCCATCAACACCAGTGCCCGCTCGGCGAGTTCCAGCGCCTCGTGGTAGCGGCCGAGCTCCCGGGCGATCAGCGAGGCGTTCCACTCCAGCGCACCGCGGGTCTCCCGGGAGCCGGTCGATCCGGCCAACGGCAGCAGCCGTTCGGCCAGCAGCCTGGCCGAGACCAGGTCGCCGCGCTGGACGTAGCAGCTCGTGAGGGTCGAGCCGAGCTGCAGGTGCTCGTCCAGGAGCGCGGGCCGGCGCAGCCGCAGCTCGCGCAGCGCCCGCTCGCCGACGTCCACGCTCATCGCCTGGTCCCCGACGTCCCGGTAGCAGCGGCACAGCGCCATCGAGAGCAGGGCCCAGTCCGCGCTGCCGACCTCGGTCCCCGGCTCCGCCAGCAGGTCGCGGTAGGCGCCGATCGCCGCCTCCAGGCGGCCCAGCTTCTCCAGCGCCCAGGCCCGCCCGCGCCGGGCACGCCGGGCAGTGGCCGGGTCGGGCGGCGGGTCGGCGGCCAGCACCCGGACGAAGACGGCCAGCGCCTCGGCGTCGCCACCGTTGCGCAGCGCCAGCTCGGCGAAGGCGGTGTCCAGCCGCAGCGTCACGGGCCCGTCCTCCTGTCGTGTTGCCCCCACCGACCACCGACCGTCGACCACCGCTGGCGGATCGCCGACCAGTGCAACTGCCTTCACCGGGTGGTGACTTGAACCCAGGCTACGCGCCCGCTTCAGGGCCCCGCGGGCCGCAGCACCAGCGGCAGCGGAGCCGCGCCCGACAGGCCGGCCGCCGCGAGGCCCTGACGGTAGGCGTTCATCGCCGCCTCCGGCCGGCCGTGACCGAGCCACTGATCGCCCAGCGCCCGCCAGGCCTCCGCGCGCTCGCGCCCGGCGACCACCCCGGCCGTGGCCGTCTCCAGCAGCCGGGCCACGGTCGTCAGGGCCGCGCCCGCCTCCCGCGCGCGGCCCTGCAGCCGGCGGGCCTCTGCCCGGCGACCACCCCGGCCGTGGCCGTCTCCAGCAGCCGGGCCACGGTCGTCAGGGCCGCGCCCGCCTCCCGCGCGCGGCCCTGCAGCCGGCGGGCCTCGCCCAAATGCAGCCAGGCCCGGACGCCGATCATGCCCTGGTCGGTGCCGGCCAGCTCCAGCGCGCGGCGGGCCTGCGCGGCCCCCGCCGCGTACTCGCCCAGCAGCAGCTCCGCCCGGGCCAGGCTCAGCGCGCAGCCGGCCCGGTCCGTCCCGCACCCGCGGCGGGCCAGCTCCCGCTCGGCCGATGCGAGGTACTCCTTGGCCAGCACCGGCTCGGGCGCGGGGCCCTCCAGCAGCAGCGCCCCGTAGCCGGCCCGCAGCAGACCCAGCTGACGGGCCAGCTCCTCCGCCGCGGGCAGCACGAGCGCGCGCTCGGCCAGGGTGAGCGCGAGCCCGGTGTCCCCGCGCTGCTGGGCGCGACGGCTGGCGTGCCGGAAGACGGCGGCACGGGCGGGCGGAGCACCGGTGCGCCCGCTGTGCGGCAGCAGCCGGTCGGCCAGCGCCCTGGCCTCCGCCAGGCGACCACTGCGGTGGTGCGCCTCCAGCAGCACCACGCCCAGGGCCAGGTGGTCCTCGGTGTCGGCGGCGAACACCTGGTCCAGCCGGGCCAGTGCGCCGCGGCCCAGCTCCCCGGCGCTGGCCGGCTCGCCCACCCGCAGGTGGCAGCGGCACAGCGCCACCGCCAGCCGCAGCCAGGCGGCCGATCCCGCGCCGAGCGCCGGATCGCGGTACAGCTCGTGCAGGACGGCCAGCGCCTCGCCCGGGCGGTCCAGCTCCTCCAGCGCGTGGGCGCGGGCGAGCCCGGCCCGGCGCCGGGTGTCCTGGTCGATCGGCGGCGGCTCGGCCAGCACCGCCTCGCAGGCCGCCAGCCCCGAGCCGTACTCCCCGCCGTGCAGCGCGAGCTCCCCGAGGGTGACCCGCAGCAGCAGATCCCGCTGGCGTTCCAGCTCGTGGTCGCGCTCCTGCCCGGTGCGCAGGTACTCCACGGTGCAGCCGAGCCCGCCGGCCAGCCTGCGCAGGATCGCCGGCGTCACGGCGCGCTTGCCGGACTCCAGCAGCGACAGATAGCTGACCGACAACCCCTCGCCGGCCAGGTCGCTCTGCTTCAGACCGCGCTCGCGGCGCAGGTCCCGCAGTCGTCGGCCGATCTCCGCTGTCGCGTCCTGCCCGGATTCCATGCCCGCCCTTGCCTCTACTGTCCGGCGCTGACCAAGCACCGATGGTGACTTGACTCCCTTGTTTACAGGATTGACAACGCCGCTCCAAGAGCCCGGACGCAATGCGCGACAGCCCTTGCCACGCCTGGAAGCCGAAGCCGCGCGAATCCCGCCTCGCACCTGGAGTTGCGAACGCGTAACAATGGAACCCATGTGTGTCCCTCCGACGCGCCCCGATCGCGCGTACCGTGCCGCCTCCCCCACCCCGGTCGGGGGCAGCCGCCTCGCACTGTGGGAGGACAAGCGGTGATGAATCCACGACCAGAGGATGATCGGACGGGTACGGAACGTCTGGCAGACTTCTCGTCCATGGGGGAACCGACCGACACCCGGACGCAGGACGGCGACGAAGCCGCCCAGCTCCGTCACGACAGCTCCGTCCGAGCCACCGGCCGTCCGGCCGACGAGGCCGCGGACGGAGCCGGCGGCAGCACCGCCCTGCGCACCGAAAGGTCGCTGCGCAGTCGGATCACCGCGCAACGCCGCATCCCCGCCCGGCCCCGGCTCTGGTTCGAGCTCGCGCTGATCGGCCTCAGCTACTGGCTGTACTCGCTGGTCCGCAACGCGTTCCCGACCCAGGCGGCGGTGGCACAGCAGCACGCCGACTGGGTCTGGCACGCCGAGCAGTTCCTCGGCATCGCCGTCGAGCGCTCGATCAACCACGGCGTCAACTCGGTCACCTGGCTGATCGTCGGGATGAACTACTACTACGCCACCCTGCACTTCGTGATCACCATCGGCGTGCTGGTCTGGCTCTACCGCAGCCATCCCGGCCGCTACGCGGCCGCGCGCACGGTGCTCTTCATCACCACCGGCGTCGCGCTGCTCGGCTTCTACTTCTTCCCCCTGGCACCGCCGCGGCTGGCCGGTTTCGGCTTCATCGACACCGTCACGGTCCACCACACCTGGGGCTCGCTGGCCTCGGGGGCGGCGGCCAGCGCCACCAACCAGTTCGCCGCGATGCCCTCGATGCACATCGGCTGGTCGGTGTGGTGCGGGCTGACGATCTTCTTCCTGGCCGAACGCACCTGGGTGCGGGCGCTGGGGCTGGTCTACCCGCTGCTCACCCTGACGGTGATCATCTCCACCGCCAACCACTACTGGATGGACGCGGGCGGCGGCCTGCTCTGCCTGGGCATCGGCTTCGTCGGCACCCGGCTGGTGTACCACCGCTGGGCCTACCAGTTCCCGCAGATCCCGGCCTCCTGGCAGAAGGCGGCGGTACCCGAACAGCGGCCCACCCCGGTGGCCGCAGGACGCCGCTAGCACCGGCCCGGCGCGTGCAGCGCCGCTCAGCCGCTCGTTCAGCCGTCCGCACCGCCGCTCGGCCGTGCACCCGGCCGCCCGCTCAGCCGTAGAAGAGGCGCTCCACCACCGTCCGGGCGCGCCGGGTGGCCCGCCGGTAGTCGTCCATCAACTCCCCGCTGTGCCCCGCCCCGTACCCCAGGTAGCGGGCCACCTGGGCCAGCTCGCGCGGCTCGTTCGGGAAGCTGTCCCCCGGGCGCCCGCGCACCAGCATCACCGCGCCGCGCACCCGCGAGGCCAGCACCCAGGCGGTGTCCAGCACCTCGGCGTCCTCGCCCGCCAGCAGGCCCGCCCGGGCGGCTGCGAGCAGCGCCTGGCGGGTCCTGGTGGTGCGCAGCCCGGGCAGCTCGTGGCCGTGCCGCAGCTGCAGGAGCTGCACGGTCCACTCGACGTCCGCGAGGCCGCCGCGGCCGATCTTGGTGTGGGTGGTCGGGTCGGCCCCGCGCGGCAGCCGCTCGCTCTCGATCCGCGCCTTGATCCGCCGGATCTCCAGCAGGTCCCGCTCGGGCACCCCGCCGAGCGGGTAGCGCAGCGGGTCGATCAGCTCCCGGAACCGCTCCCCCAGCTCCGCGTCCCCCGCCACCGGCTCGGCCCGCAGCAGCGCCTGGCTCTCCCAGACGTGCGACCAGCGCGCGTAGTACGCCGCGTACGAGCCGAGCGTGCGGGTCAGCGGCCCCTGTCGGCCCTCGGGACGCAGATCGGCGTCGACCAGCAGCGGCGGCTCGGTGGAGGGCGCGGCCAGCAGGGTGCGCAGCTCGTTGCAGACGGTGCGGGCGGCGGCGGTGGCGTCGTGCCGGGTGTCGGGCAGCGCCTCGTGCACGAAGAGCACGTCGGCGTCCGAGCCGTAGCCGAGCTCACGGCCGCCGAACCGGCCCATCGCGATCACCGCGAGCCGGGCCGGGAAAGCCTCGCCGTGTGCCTGTTCCCAGCCCGCCGTGCAGGCGGCCAGCGCCCCGGCGAGGGTGGCCGCGTTGAGGTCGGTGAGCGCGGTGGCGGCGGCGTCCAGGGCCTCGCCCGGATCCTCGCCGAAGCGCCCGAGCAGGTCGGCGGCCGAGGTGCGGAACAACTCGCGGCGGCGCACCGAACGGGCCGCGGCCACGCCCGCCGCAGCGCTCGGCGCCCGGCCGACCGCCGCCCGCACCTCCTGCTCCAGCGCGGCCCGCCCGCGCGGCACCAGCCCCTGCGGATCGCCCAGCATGGCCACCGCCTCGGGCGCGCGCAGCAGCAGGTCCGGGGCCAGCCGACCGGCCGACAGGATCCGGGCCAGCTGCTCGGCCGCCGCGCTCTCGTCCCGCAGCAGGCGCAGGTACCAGGGCGTGCGGCCGAGCGCGTCGGAGACCTGGCGGAAACCCAGCAACCCCGCGTCCGGGTCGGCGGAGTCGGCGAACCAGGCCAGCAGCACCGGCAGCAGGGTGCGCTGGATGGCGGCCTTCCGGCTCACCCCGCTGGCCAGCGCCGTCAGGTGGCGCCGGGCGGCCGGCGGATCGGCAAAGCCGAGCGCCTTGAGCCGCTCCTCGGCCGCCTCCTGGCTCATCGCCGGGGTGCCCGGGGTGAGCGCCTCGCCGGCCGACAGGTCGGCCACGGCCGCCAGCAGCGGACGGTAGAAGAGCTTCTCGTGCAGCCGGCGCACCTCCAGGGCGTGCCGCTTCCACTCGCGCTCCAGCGCCGCCACCGGATCGGCGCGGGTGTCGCCGTTGATCATCGGCGCCATCGAGCGGGCCAGCCGGCGCAGGTCGGCCGGGTCCTTGGGCATCAGGTGGGTGCGCCGCAGCCGGTGCAGCTGGATCCGGTGCTCCAGCTCGCGCAGGAAGCGGTAGGCGGCGTCCAGCGAGGCGGCGTCCGCCCGCCCGACGTAGCCGCCGGCCGACAGTGCGGCCAGCGCCTCCAGCGTGTTGCCGCTGTGCAGGCCCGCGTCGGTGCGGCCGTGCACCAGCTGGAGCAGCTGGACCGAGAACTCCACGTCGCGCAGCCCGCCGGGGCCGAGCTTGAGCTGGCGGTCCAGCTCGGTGGCCGGGATCGCCTCGATCACCCGGCGGCGCATCTGCTGCACGTCCGCGACGAAGTTCTCCCGCTCGGCCGCCTGCCAGACCAGCGGTGCCAGCGCCGCCACGTACGCCTCGCCCAGCTCGGTGTCACCGGCCACCGGGCGGGCCTTCAGCAGCGCCTGGAACTCCCAGGTCTTGGCCCACCGCTGGTAGTAGGCGAGGTGGCTGGCCAGGGTGCGCACCAGCGGCCCGTTGCGGCCCTCGGGACGCAGGTTGGCGTCCACCGGCCAGATGGTGCCCTCCCGGGTGGTGTCCGAGCAGAGCCGCATCATGGCGGCCGCCAACCGGTTGGCGGCGCTCAGCGCGAGGTGCTCGCCGACCCCCTCACGGGCCTCGGCGACGAAGATGACGTCCACGTCGGAGACGTAGTTGAGCTCGCGGCCACCGCACTTGCCCATGCCGATCACGGCCAGCCGGCAGGCGTCGGCGGCGGCCGGTTCCTGCTCGGCGGCGATCATCAGCGCGGTGCGCAGGGTGGCGCCGGCCAGGTCGGCCAGCTCGGCGGCGGTCTGCGCCAGATCGGTGGTGGCGGTCAGATCGCGCGCGGCGATGGTCAGCAGGCAGCGGCGGTAGGCGGCGCGCAGCGCGTCGGCCGGCTCGCCCTCGGCGGCCCGTACCCGCTGCTCCAGCTCGCGCCGGAACTCGCCGGTGCCCGGGTGCATGTCGCGCTGTTCGAAGGTGACCAGGGCGTGCCAGTCCTGCGGGTGGGTGGCCAGGTGGTCGCCGAGCGCGGCCGAGGCGCCGAGCACCCCGAGCAGCCGGTCGCGCAGCGGCTTGGAGGCGGTCAGGGTGTCTCGCAGGGCGTGCCGTTGGCTCTCGCCGAGCGCTTCGAGCAGCCGGGCCAGGCCCAGCAGGGCGAGGTCGGGGTCGGCGGTGGCGCCGAGCCCGTCGAGCAGGATCGGGTCATCGGCCAGCCCGTGCAGGGCGGGGGCGGACAGCCGGCGCACGGCCGCCTCGGGGTCGGTGAACCCCCGGCGGACCAGCCGGTTCTCGGGCCTGCTGACGCGGCTCCCAGCGGAGGTCATCGCACTCCTCGTCGCTCATATGATCAGCATTTAGCCTAGGCGCTTTTCCCAGTCATTCCCCGCCGTGGCCCCCCGACGCACAACCGCCGTGGGCCCGGCCCGGTCCACCCGGACGGCCCAAGGCGCGCTGCGCGCCACGCCGACGACGGTGGAGGGTGGACAGCGCACGGGCCGCTCGGGCCCGCCGCCGCACCCGAGGGGTGTCCATGCGCCTGATCAGCCTGCCGCTCGGCCTGATGACGGCCATCGCGCTGACCGTCTCGACCGCCACCGTCGCCGGCGCCGCTCCCGGCGCCGGCACCTCAGCACCGTTCGCGGCGGCCACCGTCGCCTTCACCGACGACTTCCACACCCTGGACGTGGGCCCGGGCCACACCTGGGGCTGGCAGACCGGCGCCTACCAGGACTGCGTGGACAACCAGCACGACTTCAAGCTCGACCACCTCAGCGAGTCGGCGCTGAGCGCCGCCGGCGGCCACCTGACCATCACGGCCTCCCCGCGTCCCGACGGCAACTGGGACACCGGCCTGCTGACCACCGGCGACTCCTGCGACACCGGCGGCGACGGCACCGAGATCCGCACCGGCGACCTGATCATGGCCCACGTCCGGCTGCCCGACGCCGACTCCGGCGCCTGGCCCGCGCTGTGGAGCTGGCGGGACGGGCAGAACGAGGTCGACGTCTTCGAGTGGCAGGCCGACCACCCCGGCACGCTGGAGTTCGTCAACCAGGTCCACAGCGGCACCGGCCGCTACACCAACGCCGCGGTGTCCGCCGACGGCTGGCTCTACGTCGGCGCCCGGCTGGGCGCCGACAACACCACCTGGTACGTCGGCCCCAGCCTGGACCACCTCGCCGTCGCCTACGCCGACCACAGCGGGGTCGGCCCGGACTTCGCGGCCTACCCGGTGCTCAGCCTCTCCGTCAACAACGGCGTCTACCACCCGGCCCCGACCACCTCGAAGCCGATCTCCTTCAGCGTCGACTCGCTGACCGTCTACCGCCCGGCACCACCCGGCCTGCCCGACTCCTGAGGCCTGTGCGACGCCTGACCGTCCGTCAGCCGCCTCGCCGCGGTGGCCGTCAGGCCTGCACGGATGCCTGCGCGGAGCGCAGCTCGGCGTTGCGCCGGGTCTTGACCCAGCCGTTGCGGCCCTTGACGAACCGTCCCGCCGCCCGCCAGGTGCACAGGCAGTAGAGCCAGATGTAGCAGGAGTAGGCCACGCCCCAGCCGAGACAGCGCCACAGGCCCGCCGCCCGCTCGCACTTGAGCCAGTAGAGCGGGCCCCAGATGGTGAACTGGATGACGCTCAGCACCAGGTAGGCCAGCAGCAGGCCGTAGCCGCCACCGCTCGACAGGAACGCGCCGAGCGCCTCCGGATGGCGTACGAAACGCACCGCCAGCAACACCGCCAGGGCCGGGAAGACCACGCTGCCGAACAGCTGCAGCCAGGGCTGCAGGAGGCAGTAGGTGATCTCCAGGACGCCCATCGTGGTCAGCTTCCGGGAGTCCCAGATCCGCGGCAGGTAGCGCATGCACTGCATGGCGCCCTGGCTCCAGCGGGCCCGCTGGGCGAGCAGTTGCCGGACGTTCCACAGCCCTTCCTGGTCCACCCAGGTGTCCCGGGTGAACGCGGTGCGCCAGCCCGCCAGGGTCAGCTGGAGGCCGAGCTCGTAGTCCTCCAGCAGCGAGCCGCCCCACGGCCCGCCGCCCTCGCCGGTCGTGGTGGCCTCCTGGAGTGCGATCCCCTGCAGCGCGGAGAGCCGGGTGAACTGGCCGTTGCCGCCCATCGCCACCGTGCGGGTCATCCGCCGGCTGAGCTGCACGGCCGGGATCGCGGTGCGGAACTCCAGGTCCTGCATCCGGACCAGGGTGCGGGCCAGCAGGTTGCGCACCAGGTAGGGGTGGGGCAGCGGCCGGCGCTCGTCCCGGTTGGCCATCCGCACCTCGATCTGCACCGCCGCGATCCCGGGGTCGCCGAAGAGGTGGTCGGCGGAGATGATGCCCAGGCAGCCCGGGCCCGGGGTGCCGTCCGCGTCGAACACCCCGACGATCACCCGCTCGGGCGCGACGTCCTCGGGCAGCCACGCGCACAACGCGCGGTAGGCGGCGTTCAGCGCCGCCCCCTTGCCGGTCCTCGCCTGCGGCAGGACGCGCTGGACCAGGTGCACGTACGGATCGGTGGCCGCGGCCTCGCTGATCACCCGCGCCGTCCCGTCGACCGAGGCGTCGTCGATCACCCACACGTGCAAGGCCGGGTGCAGCCCGCGCAGCCGGGCCAGCGTCTGGCCGATGACGGCCTCCTCGTCCCGGCAGGGCACCAGCACGTGCCAGTCCAGTGCCGCCGCGTCGCCCGGCGGCCGCGGCCTGCTGCGCAGCAGCGGCGTCACCAGGACGGCCACGTAGGCGACGAAGACCGCGCCCAGCAGCAGGGAGACCGCCATGGCGAAGCTGAGCACCGTGCCGGCGGAGTGGTTCACGGGGTACCGCCTCTCGATCCGCTGGGCCGCAGGGGTCCGGTCGGCCGCAGCCGCGGGGGCCGGAGCACGCCGTCACGTGCTCCGGCCCCACGGGCCAACTCGCCGACCGGGTGACCGGCCTCAGGCATTCCCGCCGCGCTGGCGCGCGGCCCGCGTCAGCAGGGCACCGCCGAGCACCATGAGCACGGCCAGCACGGTCAGCAGCAGGGTGTGGCTACCGGTGGCGGCGAGTTCGCAGGTACCGGCGGCCGCGGCGGCGCCACCTACACAGGGCTTGTACACGGACGTCCTCCAGGGAGTCGTTGGGTCGTACGGGGTTCGCCGGCGGCCGTCGCGGCCACCGCGTCTGGGGGAACCGGCAACCCGGGCGAACCGCTCGTCCGCCCGGCCGACACGGCCCGGCCACGCGCGTCGGCCAGCGCCAGGGTCAGCGCGGTGATCCGCTCGCCGGCCCGCCCGTCGCCGTACGGGGACGGCAGCGCGGCCAGCCTCGCGGCCAGCGAGGCGTCGGCGATCAGCCGACGCGCCAGCTCGCCGATCGCCGGCCCCGGGCGGAGCAGGGTGGCGAAGCCGGCCTCGACCGCCTCCGGGCGCTCCGTGCTGTTGCGCACCACGATCAGCGGCTTCTTCAGCACCGTGCACTCCTCCTGCACGCCGCCGGAGTCGGAGACCAGCAGTCGGGCCCGGCTCGCCAGGCCCAGGAAGGACGGGTGGTCGATGGGCTCGATCGCCCGCAGCGCCGCGAGCCGCTCGGCCAGGCCGTGCCGGGCGATGCACCCCCGGGTGCGCGGGTGCATCGGGAACAGCACCGGCAGTCCCAGCCCGCCGAGTTCGGTCAGGATCCGCTCCAGCCGGGCCGGGTCGTCGGTGTTCTCCGGCCGGTGGACGGTCGCCAGCACGTACTGGTCCGCCCGCACCCCGTGGCGCCGCAGCAGCGCGGCGCACTCGGCCGGCCCCGGCATCGACTCGGCGACCGCCTCGACGATGGTGTTGCCGGTGAGGTGGATGCGGCTCTCCGGCACCCCCTCCGCCCGCAGATTGGCTGCCGCCACCGTGGTCGGCGCACAGTGGGCGTCGGCCAGCACCCCGACCACCTGACGGTTGATCTCCTCGGGCATCTCCCGGTCGCGCGACCGCAGTCCGGCCTCCACGTGGACCACCGGCACCCCGTGGTAGTGCGCCGCCTGCGCCCCCGCCGAGGTGGTGTTGGTGTCGCCCTGCACCACCACGGCCGCCGGCGGCTCGGCGGTGAAGAGGTCCGACAGCGCCGAGATCATGTCGCCGATCTGACGCCCGCGCACCGCGCCGCCGATGTCGGTGAGCCGGACGTCGGGCGGCGCCAGTCGCATCGCCCGGAAGACCCCGCCGGCCATCGCCTCGTCATAGTGCTGCCCGGTGTAGACCACCCGGGCCCGGTCACCGAGACCGCGGATCACCCCGGCCAGTTTGAGGATCTCGGGCCGGGTCCCGAGCACCACCGCGACCGCCTCCGAGAGCGGACTGGACACCACCGACCGACCTCCTGGGCTCACGTGGTGCCATCCGCACCGCCCAGGAGGATTAACCGAATATCGGCCTGCCCTGCCCACCAGCCCCGAGATCCACCCTGATGGCCCGCCCCATCACCCCACCGGCGCACGAACGGACCCGCCCCAGCCGGCCAACCCTGCCAGCGGGACGGGCCCGTACGTCGCCCGCTTGCTGCGGGGCCTTCAGCGCACCTGGAGGTCAGCGGACCCGGTAGATCTGACCGGTTTGCGCGCCTGGGAGGCGCCCTGGCGGACCAGCTCCAACCGGCTCAGCGCCTTCCCCTGGCGCCGCCGTCTACCTCGCCCACCCAGCCCACCCCGTCCGTCCCCGGACGGGAGACCTCCTCGCGGTGGTCCGGGAAGTGGTGAGCGGCCAGCCGGGGCCGGTTCACCCGCCCCGGCTGACGCTCTGACCTGCGCCTACAGCACCTGCAGGTTCTTCCGCAGCTCGAAGGGGGTGACCTCGGAGCGGTACTCCTCCCACTCCTGGCGCTTGTTGCGCAGGAAGAAGTCGAAGACGTGCTCGCCCAGTGTCTCGGCGACCAGTTCGCTGCGCTGCATCAGGTCGATCGCCTCGCCGAGGTTCTGGGGCATGGGCTGGATGCCCATGGCGCGGCGTTCGGCGTCGGACAGGGCCCAGACGTCGTCGTCGGCGCCGGGCGGGAGTTCGTAGCCCTCCTCGATGCCCTTGAGGCCGGCGGCCAGGGTGACGGCGTAGGCGAGGTAGGGGTTGCAGCCGGTGTCCAGGGAGCGGACCTCGACGCGGGTGGACCCCTGCTTGCCGGGCTTGTACATCGGGACCCGGATCAGCGCCGAGCGGTTGTTGTGGCCCCAGCAGATGTACGAGGGGGCCTCGCCGCCGGCGCCCGCGGTGCGCTGGGAGCCGCCCCAGATCCGCTTGTAGGAGTTGACCCACTGGTTGGTCACGGCGGCGGTCTCGGCGGCGTGCCGCAGCAGGCCGGCGATGAAGGACCGGCCCACCTTGGAGAGCTGGAACTCGGCGCCGGACTCGTGGAAGGCGTTGCGGTCGCCCTCGAAGAGGGAGAGGTGGGTGTGCATGCCCGAGCCCGGGTGCTGGGAGAAGGGCTTGGGCATGAAGCTGGCGTGCACGCCCTGCTCCAGTGCCACCTCCTTCATCACCAGGCGGAAGGTCATGATGTTGTCGGCGGTGGAGAGCGCGTCGGCGTACCGCAGGTCGATCTCCTGCTGGCCGGGGGCGCCCTCGTGGTGCGAGAACTCCACCGAGATGCCCATCGACTCCAGCATCGTGATGGCCTGTCGGCGGAAGTCGTGGCCGACCCCGCGCGGGGTGTGGTCGAAGTAGCCCGACTGGTCGGCCGGCTCGGGCGCGGTGCCGTCCCCCGGGAGGTTCTTGAGCAGGAAGAACTCGATCTCGGGGTGGGTGTAGAAGGTGAAGCCCTGGGCGGAGGCCCGCTCCAGGGTGCGCTTCAGCACGAACCGCGGGTCGGCATAGGAGGGCGAGCCGTCGGGCATCAGGATGTCGCAGAACATCCGCGCGGTGCCGGGGACCTCCGAGCGCCAGGGCAGTATCTGGAAGGTGGTCGGGTCCGGCTTGGCGATCATGTCCGACTCGTAGACCCGGGCGAAGCCCTCGATCGCCGACCCGTCGAACCCGATCCCCTCGTCGAAGGCCTGCTCCAGCTCCGCCGGGGCCACGGCCACCGACTTGAGGAAGCCGAGCACATCGGTGAACCACAGCCGGACGAACCGGATGTCACGCTCTTCGAGCGTACGAAGCACGAACTCCTGCTGCTTGCCCATGGGGACAGTCTCACCTCTGCTCTTTACGTTCGTGTTACGCAAAGACCCCACCCACGAGCACCCCTCGGTGGGACATGCGAACGACTACTGCCCATCATTCCGGATTCCGGCGCCACTGGAGCACCGGGTGGCAGGAACAGCTCGGGAACGGGGTCCGAACGACTCGAACTGATGACGGCCCCCACCCCCCCATAGCGTCAGAACGACGATTACACTGGCCCCATGCCGAATCTCCGCCTCGCACTGGCCCAGTTCGACCCCTCCGTCGGGGACATCGCGCACAACAGCGACGAGGTGGTGCGCTGGAGCAAGCGCGCGGCCGAGCGCGGGGCGCGGTTGGTCGCCTTCCCCGAGATGGCCCTGACCGGGTACCCGGTCGAGGACCTGGCACTGCGGGCCTCCTTCGTCGAGGCCTCCCGGTCCGCCCTGGTGGAGCTGGCCGAACGGCTGGCCGCCGAGGGGCTGGGCGACCTGCCGGTGGCGCTGGGCTACCTGGGGCGGGCGCAGACGACCTCCTCGCCGCAGAACTGCGCGGCGGTGCTGCACGGCGGCAAGGTGGTGACCAGGTTCGCCAAGCACTTCCTGCCGAACTACGGCGTCTTCGACGAGTACCGCTACTTCGAGCCGGGCGACCAGCTGCCGGTGCTGCGGCTGGACGGCGTGGACGTGGCGCTGGCGATCTGCGAGGACATCTGGCAGGAGGGCGGCCGGGTGGCCGCCGCGGGCCAGGCCGGGGCGGGGCTGCTGCTGGTGCTCAACGGCTCGCCGTACGAGCGCAACAAGGACGACGTGCGGCTCGAACTGGTCCAGCGCCGGGCCGCCGAGGCGGGCTGCACGCTGGCCTACCTGAACATGGTCGGCGGCCAGGACGAGCTGGTCTTCGACGGCGACTCGCTGGTGGTGGACGCGGCCGGCCGGGTGCTGGCGCGGGCACCGCAGTTCGAGGAGAGCCTGCTGGTGGTGGACCTGGAGCTGCCCGGGGCCAGCGTCACCGCGGCGGACGGCGAGCGGTTCAGCGACGGGCTGCGGCTGGTCCGCACCGACCTGGGCGGCCAGGTGCAGCCGCGGCCGGCGCAGCCGGAGGGCGAGATCGTCCCCGGACTCACCGACGAGGCGGAGATCTACGCCGCGCTGGTCACCGGCACCCGGGCGTACGTGCGCAAGAACGGCTTCAAGTCGGTGCTGATCGGCCTCTCCGGCGGGATCGACTCGGCACTGGTGGCGGCGATCGCGGTGGACGCGATCGGCGCCGAGAACGTGCACTGCGTGTCGATGCCGAGCCAGTACTCCTCGCAGCACTCCAGGGACGACGCGGCCGAACTGGCCCGGCGCACGGGGCTGCACTTCAGGACCGTCTCGATCGCGCCGATGTTCGACGCCTACATGGGCTCGCTCGGGCTCACCGGACTGGCCGAGGAGAACCTGCAGTCCCGGCTGCGCGGCACGCTGCTGATGGCGATCTCCAACCAGGAGGGCCACATCGTGCTGGCCCCGGGCAACAAGAGCGAGCTGGCGGTCGGCTACTCCACGCTCTACGGCGACTCGGTGGGCGCCTTCGGCCCGATCAAGGACGTCTACAAGACGCTGATCTTCCAGCTGGCCCGGTGGCGCAACCAGGCGGCGGTGGAGCGCGGCGAGGTGCCGCCGATCCCGGAGAACACCATCAGCAAGCCGCCGAGCGCCGAGCTGCGCCCGGACCAGGTGGACAGCGACTCGCTGCCCGACTACGACCTGCTGGACTCGATCCTGGACGCCTACGTCGAGGGCGACCAGGGGCGCGACGCGATCGTGGCGCTCGGCTTCGAGGCGGCCGTGGTGGACCGGGTGGTGCGGCTGGTGGACACCGCCGAGTACAAGCGGCGGCAGTACCCGCCGGGCACCAAGATCTCGCCCAAGGGCTTCGGGCGGGACCGCCGGCTGCCGATCACCAACGGCTGGCGCCGGGGCTGAGGACGGCGGGTGGGCCGCCGGTGCGCAGACCGGCGGCCCACCCGGGGCGTCAGCGGTTGCAGCGGGCGGCCCGGGGCGTCAGCGGTTGTAGCGGTAGTCAGCCGCGATCGCCCGGTGGTCGCTGCCGTCGGCCGGCAGCACCCAGGAGTCGGTGGGCTTCATCCCGCGGCTCATGATCTGGTCGATCCGCGCCATCGGGAACTGCGCGGGCCAGCTGAAGCCGAAGCCGGAGCCGGCCGAGCCCTGGGCCGAGCGCAGCTGCGAGGTGACCGGGGCCAGGCTGCGGTCGTTCATGGTGCCGTTCAGGTCGCCCAGCAGCAGCACCTTGCCCAGCGGCTCGGCCTGGATCGCGTCACCCAGTGCCTGTGCGCTGACGTCGCGCTGCCCGGCCGTGAAGCCGGCGTCGAACTTGACCCGCACCGAGGGCAGGTGGGCGACGTAGACGGCGAGCGGGCCCTTGGGGGTGGCCAGCTGGGTGCGGAAGGCCCGGGTCCAGCCGATCTTGATGTCGACCACCCGGGTGCCGCTGATCGGGTACTTCGACCAGAGGCCGACCGTGCCCTCCACCGTGTGGTACGGGTACTCGGCCGCGAGCCCGCTGGTGTAGGTGGGCAGCGAAGCGCCGGTCAGCTCCTCCAGCGCGACGATCTGCGCGCCGGAGGCGTTGACCAGCCGCACGGTACCGGCCGGGTCGCGGTTGTCGGCGTCGACGTTGTGGGTGAGCACGGTGAAGCTCGAACCGTCGGCGGCGCCCGTGCCACTGCTCTTGTCGCTGAGCTGCCCGCCGAAGAGCATCGTCCACAGCACGGTCGGCAGCAGCAGCGCGATCAGCGCGACGGCCGAGCGGCGCAGCAGTGCGGCCACCAGCAGGAGCGGCACGGCCAGGCCCAGCCAGGGCAGGAAGGTCTCCAGCAGGCTGCCGAGGTTGCCGACCGAGTTGGGCAGCTCCCGGTGGAAGCCGAGCAGCACCCCGACCAGCACGGCCAGCGCCGCGATCAGCCAGCCCCGGCGCCAGGTGGTGCTGCCGCGGCGGTCGCGGCCCCACTGGAGCACCCACGGGCGCCGCCGCCCGGTGCCGGAGCCCGTCGAGCCCGACCCGGCGGGCTCGGTGCCCGCGGCGGGCTCGGTGCCGGCAGCCTCGAGGACGGGTGCGGCCTCCGAGGCGGGTGCGGCCTCGGGGACGGGTGCGGCCTCGGCGCCCGCAGCCATCGGCGCGGCGCCGTCGGCGCCAGCCCATGCCTCGCCGGCCTGCGTCATGCGGTGACCCCCTGCTGGTCTGGGTGCGTGTCCAAGCTGTCGACGGACGTATCCCGAAATATGGGATCTTCGGCTCAGCCTATGCCGTGACAGACGCACCGCAGCACATCGAGGGTTCCGCCGATCGGGCAGCTCAGGCGGCGCCGACCCGCTGAGCCGGGCCACGCAGCCCCTCCAGCAGGGAGTCCACGATGGTGGCGGCGAGCTCGGGGTCGTCCAGCGGCGAGTCGTCCCAGACCACCGCGCGCAGCAGCATCGGGCCGATCAGCATCTCGCCGAGCAGTTCGCTGTCCAGGTCGGCGCGGAACTCTCCGGCGGCCACGCCGCGCTCCACCACCCGGCGGATCTTCTCCCGGCGCTCCAGGACCACCTGGGCGTAGTAGGTCTCCTTGAGCGCGGGCATCGAGTGCATCTGGTCCAGCACCATCCGCAGCACCCAGCGGGAACGCTTGGCCAGGCCGCGCCGCCGCATGAAGTCCAGGATCACCACCAGGTCGTCCCGGGCGCTGGTGCCCGGCAGGGCCGGCTCCGGCTCCTCCAGCCGGACCAGCACGTCGACGAGCAGCGCCTCCTTGTTGGCCCAGCGGCGGTAGATGGTCGCCTTGCCCACCCCGGCGGCCTGGGCGATGCCCTCGATGGTGAGGTCCGCCAGGCTGCCGCCCTCGGTCATCAGCCGCTCCACGGCCGCGTGGATCGCCTGCTCGGCGGCCTCGGAGCGGGGCCGCCCCCGCCGCGGCGGCACGCACGGCGGCGGCGCGGCGGGGGCGGTGAGGGTGGCCTGACGGTCCGTGTCCATGGGGCCATTGTCCATCGTGATGCTCAGGCCTTGGTCGATTCGGCGGCCGGTACGGCACGCAGCGTCGGCGCATCGGCGGGGGCGGCACCGGAGCCCGGGGCCGCGACCTTGCCGGGCAGGAAGAACCAGGCCAGCAGCGCGCCGACCAGGGTGACCACGGCGGACAGGCCCGCCACCACGTGCATCGCGTGGATGAAGGAGTCGAAGGCGGGCTGGACCAGCACGCTGCCCCGGGGCCCCATGCTCCCGGCCACGCCCAGGGTGGCCTCCACCGACTCGCCCGCCTTGTCGCGCAGGGCCGGCGGCAGCAGGGTCAGCTTGTCCGCGATGCCGTCGCGGTAGCTGGTGGAGAGCACGGCACCGAGCACCGCGACGCCGAGCGAGCCGCCCACCTGGCGGAAAGTGTTGTTGAGCGCCGAGCCGGCACCGGCCTTCTCCCGCGGGAGCGAGCCCATGATCGCCACGGTCACCGGCGGCATGACGTGCGCCATGCCGGCGCCCATGACGAAACCGATCACCTCCAGCACCCAGATCGGGGTGGACTGGCCAAGCAGCAGGTAGCCGAGGAAGGCGATCGCGATCAGGGCCATGCCGCCGGCGCAGGTGGCGCGCACGCCGAGCTTGTCGACCACCAGGCGCGCCCTCGGCGCGAAGATCAGCTGGGCGCACGCCAGCGGCAGCATCAGCGCACCGGAGGCCAGCGCACTGTAGCCGCGCACGCTCTGGGTGTAGAAGACGCCGAAGAAGGAGACGCCCATCAGCGCGAAGAAGACCAGGCCGATCACCGTCACCGAGGTGGAGAAGGCCTTGTTGCGGAACCAGGTGACGTCCAGCGCCGGGTGGCTGACCCGCCGCTCGTAGACCACGAACGCGACCAGGGCGAGCACCCCGACCAGCACCGGCACCCAGGCGGCCGCGGCGGTGAAGTCGGCCAGCTCGCCGCCCTTGATGATGCCGTAGATCAGCGCCACCAGGCCGATGATCGACAGCAGCACGCCGACCGGGTCGAGCTTGCCGGGGTTGGGGTCGCGGGAGTCGGGGACCAGCAGGAACATCGCGACCAGCGCCACCGCGACGATCGGGACGTTGACCAGGAAGACCGAGCCCCACCAGAAGTGCTCGATCAGCAGACCGCCGGTGATCGGGCCGATCGCGATCGCCAGACCCACCGCGCCGGCCCAGATGCCGATGGCCTTGGGCTGCTCGTGCCGCTCGAAGACGTTCATGATGATCGCCAGCGTGGCGGGCATCACGAAGGCCCCGCCCAGGCCCATCACCGCACGGAAGCTGATCAGCTCGCCCGGGCTGGAGGCCAGCGCCGAGAGCAGCGAGCCGACGCCGAAGATCAGCATGCCGACCAGCAGGGCCTTCTTGCGCCCGAACCGGTCGCCGAGCAGGCCGGAGGTGAAGAGCAGCCCGGCGAAGACCAGGGTGTAGGAGTTGATCGCCCACTCGAGGTCGCTCTGGGAGGCGCCCAGACCCACCGGCGCCGGGGTCGCGATGGTCTTCATCGCGACGTTGAGGATCGAGTTGTCGAGGACGACCACGAGCAGCGCCAGGATCAGCGTGCCGAGGATCGCCCACCGACGGCGGTGGATGGCTTCCGGCACGCGTGGCGCGACGCCGGCTACTGCGGTGGTCATACGTCTGTCCCGTTCCGTACGGAGGTGTGCGGCGTGCTGGCGAGGTGCCGGCCGGAGCCGCCGAGCGGTAAGCGGAGACTCATCGAGACGGCAGCGTCTCGTAATCCCCCCGGCCCGACTGTACCGCCTTTTGCGATACGAGACGTACTCGTTTCGCAAATCCCTGCTGCCGGGAACCGGCGGGCCCGCCGCGCCGCCGCTGGGCCCCCGGCTCTTTGCGCCGCGCCCGGGCCGTGCAAGCATGGAGGAGATCCGGGGACGCCGTACGGCGCCACGAGACCACAACCCTTCAGGAGCCTGTTCGATGAACGCTTCTCAGCTTTCGCCTGCCCAGACGCCGACCGGCCCGGACCAGACCGGCCAGTCGCACTCCGGCCAGACGCAGCACTCCCTCTACGGCGGGGTCACCAACCGCCGGGTCACCGTCCGGGACCTGGCCGCCGCCAAGCAGCGCGGAGAGCGGTGGGCGATGCTCACCGCCTACGACGCCCTGACGGCCGGCGTCTTCGACGAGGCCGGGATCCCGGTGCTGCTGGTCGGCGACTCCGCCGGCAACTGCCACCTCGGCTACCAGACCACCGTCCCGGTCACCATGGACGAGATGGTGATGCTCAGTGCCGCCGTGGTGCGCGGCACCGAGCGCGCGCTGATCGTCGGCGACATGCCGTTCGGCTCCTACCAGGAGTCCCCCGCGCAGGGCCTGCGCAACGCCGCGCGGCTGATGAAGGAGGCCGGCGTCGGGGCGGTCAAGCTCGAAGGCGGCGAGCGCAGCGCGCACACCATCGAGCTGCTGGTCGACGCCGGCGTGCCGGTGATGGCCCACATCGGCCTGACCCCGCAGTCGGTGCACGCCCTGGGCGGCTACCCCGTACAGGGCCGGGGCGAGGAGGCGGCCCACAAGCTGCAGCGCGACGCCAAGGCCGTCCAGGAGGCCGGTGCCTTCGCGGTGGTGCTGGAGGCGGTACCGGCCGAACTGGCCGCGCACGTCACCGAGTCGCTGGCGGTGCCGACCGTCGGCATCGGTGCCGGGTCCGGCTGCGACGCCCAGGTGCTGGTGTGGACCGACATGGCCGGCATGACGGCGGGGCGGGTGCCGAAGTTCGTCAAGCAGTACGCCAACCTGCGCAGCGTGCTGGGCGATGCCGCCCGCGAGTTCGCCGCCGACGTGCTCGGTGGCAGCTTCCCGGCGCCGGAGCACACCTTCAAGTAGCGGTTTCCGTGCCCCGTCGGCCCGCTGTCGGCGTCCTGACAGCGGGCCGACAGCGGTGACAGCGGGCCGACGGCGGCGGCGGACAGTCTTGAGCCATGACACCGACCGCCACCGCCCCGAACGACCGGGGGCACCTCACCTCTCTCCCCCGCGACAGCCGGCCGAACGCCGTGGAAGCCCGCGGGATCGTCAAGCGCTTCGGCGGCCCGTCGGGGACCACCGCGCTGGACGGCGTCGACCTGACGGTCCGCCAGGGCACCGTCCTCGGCGTGCTCGGCCCCAACGGCGCCGGCAAGACCACGCTGATCCGGGTGCTGTCCACGCTCATCAAGCCGGACGCCGGCACCGCCACGGTCTGCGGGTTCGACGTGCTGCGCCAGCCCAAGCAGCTGCGCCGGACCATCGGCCTCACCGGACAGTACGCCTCGGTGGACGAGCTGCTCTCCGGCTACGAGAACCTCTACCTGATCGGCCGGCTGCTCGACCTCTCGCGCAAGGACGCCAAGGCCCGCGCGAGCGAGCTGCTGGAGCGCTTCTCGCTCACCGAGGCGGCCCGCCGCGAGGCCAAGACCTACTCCGGCGGGATGCGCCGCCGGCTCGACCTGGCCGCCAGCATGATCGGCCGCCCCCGGGTGCTTTACCTGGACGAGCCCACCACCGGACTGGACCCGCGCACCCGCAACGAGGTCTGGGCCGAGGTCCGGCGGATGGTGGCGGACGGCAGCACCGTGCTGCTCACCACCCAGTACATGGAGGAGGCCGAGCAACTGGCCACCGACCTGACCGTGATCGACCGCGGCCGGGTGATCGCCAACGGCTCGGTGGCCGGGCTCAAGGAGCAGGTCGGCGGAAAGACCCTGCGGATCCACCCCGCCCGCCCCGGTGAACTCCCCGAGATGGCCCGGAGCCTGGCCGAGGCCGGCGTCGCCGGTGCCCTCGGCCACCCGCAGCACGAGGTCCTCACCGTGCCGATCAACGACGAGGCACAGCTGACCACCGTGATCGGCGTGCTCGGCAGCCGCGGCTTCGGCATCGCGGCCATCGACACCGAGGTGCCCAGCCTGGACGAGGTCTTCCTCGCCATCACCGGTAAGCCGTCCGCCGCACACATCGAGGGGCCCCAGTCATGACCACCGCGACCATCGCACCGCCGCGCCCCGCCGAGCGGCTGGCCGCCGACGGCCGGACCACCCTGCGCGACCACCTGCGCCACATCGGCGCGCTGACCCGCCGCAACCTGATGCGGGTCAAGGCCGACCCCGAGTCGATGTTCGACGTGCTCCTGATGCCGATCGTCTTCACGCTGCTCTTCGTCTACGTCTTCGGCGGCGCGATCTTCCCTTCCCAGCAGTCCTACAAGCAGTACCTGATCCCCGGACTGCTGGGCAGCACCGGTCTCAACCTGGCCATGGCGGTGGGCACCGGCCTCAACAGCGACCTGGCGACCGGGGTGATGGACCGGTTCCGTAGCCTGCCGATCGCCCGCTCCTCGGTGCTGGTCGGCAAGATGCTGGCCGAGGCGCTGCGCGGACTGCTCTCCTTCATCATCCTGATCGGCTTCGCCCTGCTCCTCGGCCTGCACCTGCCGACCGGCGGGTTGGGCGTGCTGGAGTCGATCGGGCTCTCGATGGTCTTCGCGATGTCGCTGGTCTGGGTCTCGATGCTGCTGGGTCTGACCGCGCGCAGCCCGCAGGCCGTCCAGGGGCTCGGCATGCTGGTGATGATGCCGCTGCAGTTCGGCAGCTCGATCTTCGCGCCTACCGGCACCATGCCCGGCTGGCTGCGCGCCTTCACCCACTACAACCCGCTGTCCAACCTGGCCGATGCCAACCGCAGTCTGATCAACGGCGGTCCGTTGACCCACTCGGTGACCATGGTGCTGCTCTGGTCGGTGGGGGTGACCGCGATCACCGCGCCGCTGGCGGTGTCCCGGTTCCGCAAGCGGGTCTGACGCGCCCGCCGACGGGCCGTCAGGCCTCCTGCGCCAACGCGTCCATCAGGGCCGTGATCGCCTCCCAGGAGAGCGCACGGCCCTGTTCGGCGCACCGGTCGAACTCCGCGGCGCCCAACAACGCGGTCAGGTCCCGCTGCTGGCGCTCGCGCTCGGTCCGGTCCACGAAGGATCCCCGGACGTTGCGCCAGCCGCGGTGCACCCCGAACAGCACGGCGGCCCGCGCGGCGGTGTCCCGGTCACCGTCCCGCCCGGCCTGCGCCAGGAGGACCCCGATCACGGCCGGCAACACCTGCAGCATGCTGTGCTGCGCGAAGAGGAAGGCCTCCGAGCGCGTGCGGCGCAGCGTGCTCAGCCCCGCCCGCAACAGCCGCGCCCCCTCATCCACCTCACCGCACCGGGCCGACAACGCGGCGTCGAAGCAGTCCAGCACGCCGCCCATCAGGCCCAGCTGCGCGATGCCGGCCGAGCCCTGCCGCAGCTCGCGCAGCTCGGCCAGGGCGGCGTGCTCGTCCCCCCGCTGCATGGCCAGCGCACCGAGCAGCAGACGGCCGAAGAACAGCGCGCCGCGCTCCTCCTGGCCGCCGTGCGCGCCGGCCGCCACGCCGGTGCGGATCATCCGCTCGCCCTCGGCCTCGTCCAGTTCCAGCAGCGCCTCGCCGAGCCGGATCTGGAGCATCGGCACCTCCTGGGGACCGCCGGTCTCCTCGGCCAGCACGATCGCGCGCCGGTAGGCGTCGATCGCACCGGCCGTGTCGCCGTAGTGGCCGGCCGTCTCGGCCTGGACCCCCAGGGTCTCGGACAGCCCCCAGCCGTCGCCGAGCCGGGTGTAGATCGCGATCGCCTCCTCGCCGTCCAGCCGGGCCTGCTCCAGCCCGCCGACCAGGTCGTTGGTGAACCTGGCGCGCACCTGCAGGACCCAGGCCAGCTCGCTCTGCCGGCCGAACCGGCGGCAGCCCGCGACCACCCCCTCCAGCAGCCGCGGCATGCTCTCGAACCGCTCCGTCAGCAGGCTGGCGAAGATCCGCAGCAGCGGCGGGTGGGTGAAGGACTGCGGCAGGTCCGGGTGGTAGAGCCGGTTGATCTGCCGCACCCGCTCGAGCACATCGATCTCGTCGGCCAACTCCTCCTCGAACCTGAAGCGGGCGACCGTCTGGAAGACCCCGGCCTGCCGGCGGGCCTCGGCCAGCACCGGCTCCGGCCACGGCAGCGGGTGCTCCAGCGGCCCCTGCTCGAGCGGTTCGGGTAGCGCGGCGTCGGCGGTGAACGGGTCGGGCCCCAGCAGGCAGACCTGGTTCAGCCAGTCCGCGGCCTCGGCCTGGAAGTCGCGCAGCATCCAGAACCACGACATGGCGAGCACCAGGCTCAGCGCCTGCTGCTCGGCCCCGGTGTCCACCGCGTGGCGCAGCGCGGCCCGGACGTTGTCCTGCTCCCGCTCCAGCACGAGGAGCGCCCGCGCCTGCCGGCGACCGTGCAGGTCGAAGTAGGCGGTGCGGGCCAGTTCGCGGAAGGCGGCCAGGTGGCGCTCGGTCGCCGCGCCGGCGCCGGTCTCGGCCAGCCGCTCGGCGGCGTACTCGTGGATCGTCTCCAGCATCCGGTAGCGCGGTGGTGCCTGCGGGTCGAGACCGGCCACCAGCAGCGACTTGTCGACCAACGAGAGCAGCAGCTCGGCCACCTGCTCGGAACGCACCGACTCGCCGTCGGCGCAGACCCGTTCGGCGCTCTCGAGGGACGCGCCGCCGGCGAAGACCGACAGTCGGCTCAGCACCGCACGCTCCCGCTCGTCCAGCAGCTCCCAGCTCCAGTCCACCACCGCGCGCAGCGTCTGCTGGCGCGGCAGCAGGACCCGGCTGCCGCCGGTGAGCAGGGCGAAGCGGCTGTCCAGGCGGTCGGCGAGCTGGCGCGGCGTCAGGCCGCGCAGCCGGGCCGCGGCCAGCTCGATGGCCAGCGGCAGCCCGTCCAGGCGGCGGCAGATCTCGGCGCAGGCCACCGGGTCCTCGTTCACCGTGAAGCCGGCCCGGGCGGCCGCGCCGCGCTCGCCGAGCAGCCGCAGCGCGACCGGGTCGGGCAGCGGCTCCACCGGCAGCACCATCTCGCCGGGCACCCCGAGGGGCTCACGACTGGTCGCCACGATGCTCAGCCGCGGGCACTCAGCGAGCAGTTGGTCGGCGAGTTCGGCGGCGGCCTGGATCACGTGCTCGCAGTTGTCGAGCAGCAGCAGCATCCGGGCCGGGCCGCAGTGCTCGACGATCCGGCGCACCGGGTCGTCCGGGCGGCCCTCGGTGAGGTTCTGGTGCAGCACGGTGGCCCGCAGGCCCAGTGCGGAGAGCACCGCGCCGGGGACGGCGGACGGGCTCTCCAGCGGCGCGAGTTCGGCCTGCCAGACCCCGTCCGGCCAGTGCGCGCCCGCCTGGGCGAGGCGGCCCGCCTCCAGCGAGAGCCGGGTCTTGCCGGAGCCGCCGGGGCCGGTGAGGGTGATCAGCCGGGCCGAGCCGATCAGGGCGGCCAGCGCGTCCAGGTCCTGCTCACGGCCGACGAAGCTGGTCAGCCCGGGGCGCAGGTTCCCGGCGGCGGGGACGCCCGCACCGGGGGCGGGGGCGGGTGGCTCGGGCAGGTCGGCGGGGGCCGGGACGGGCGGCGGGCCCGGTATCCGGGGCGGCGGAGCGGCGGGCGCCTGCTGGAGCAGCTCCTGGTGGACGGCCCGCAGCTCCGCCCCCGGGTCGGCCCCCAGCTCCTCGGCCAGCGCGCGGCGCAGCCGCTCGTAGCGCTCCAGCCCCTCGGCGGTGCGCCCGAGGCGGTGCAGCGCGCGGATCCACAGCACGTGCAGCGGCTCGTCCAGCGGGTGGTCGGTGCAGAGCCCGGCCAGCTCGGCAGCCACCTCCGCGGCGTGTCCGAGCGCGAGGTCCGCGCTGATCCTGTCCCGGCGTGCCTCGGCCCGCTGGGCCTCCAGGCGCACCGCGCTGCCCGCCCGGTCCGGCAGGTCGGCCAGCACCGGGCCGCGCCACAGCGCCAGCGCGGCGCGCAGCTGCTCGGCCGCGGTCCCGGCGTCGCCGGCGGCCAGCGCACGCCGGCCTAGCGCGGCCAGCTCCTGGAACCGGCCCAGGTCGCTGTCGACCGCGGTCAGCCAGTAGCCGCTGGGCCCCGAACCCACCTCGGCGCGCCCGATGGTGCGGCGCAGCCGGCCCACCAGGGTCTGCAGCGCGGCGCCCGCGTCCTGCGGGAGCTCACCGTCCCAGACCTCGGCGACCAGGACGTCGGCCGGTACTGGGCGCCCCTGGCGCAGCACCAGCGCGGCCAGCAGCGCGCGCAACCGCGCACCGCCGAGCGCAACCGGGGTGCCGTCGTCGTGGTGGGCGGTCGTGGTGCCGAGGATGCCATAGTGCACGGGGACCATTCTGCGGCCTGTCGGGCGGCTGCCCCGCCGGATTTCCGGGCTCGCGGCGCCACCCGGGCGGTGGCGGCGGAACGGGCCCGGGCGCCGAGGCGTTCACCTGGTGGCGCTTGTCCATCGCGCGGGCCGACCGGCATGATCGATGGGACCGGGCCGACCAGCCCGCCGATCCGCCCCACCAGCCATTCGCCGAACGGCCTGGCGATCCAACGACGGAGACCCGCTTTCATGAGTTTTGCCGACACACGCCGCTCGAACAGCGAGGAGCGCCGGATCAGCCCGGTGTTCTGGGTGCTGCTGGGCATCCTGGGCACCTCGGGCTGGGCGGTCTGGACCGGCTTCGGCTCGGCGGGCTTCGGCGTCTTCCTCTTCGTGGTCGCCGGCTGGATGGTCTCGCTCTGCCTGCACGAGTACGCGCACGCCAGGACGGCGCTGCACGGCGGGGACATCACGGTCGGCGCCAAGGGCTACCTGACGCTCAACCCGTTCAAGTACGCGAACGCGCTGATGAGCTTCGTGCTGCCGGTGGTCTTCGTGGTGCTGGGCGGGATCGGTCTGCCCGGCGGCGCGGTCTACATCGAGCGGCACCGGATCCACGGGCGGCTCAAGCACAGCCTGGTCTCGGCGGCCGGCCCGCTGGTCAACCTGGCCTGCGCGGTGCTGCTGCTGGCCCCGGTGGGCGCCGGCTGGCTCGACAACCTGCCCGGCACCACGCAGGTCGGCCCGTACGAGGTGAGCGTCTTCCCGGCCGCGATGGCCTTCCTGGGCCTGCTCCAGGTGAGCGCCGCGCTGCTCAACCTGCTGCCGGTGCCGGGCCTGGACGGCTACGGGATCATCGAGCCCTGGCTCTCGCTGAAGACCCGGCGCGCGGTCGAGCCGTTCGCGCCCTACGGGCTGATGGCGGTCTTCATCGTGCTCTGGCAGTCCCAGGTGAACGTCTGGTTCTTCAACCTGGTCTACAACATCATGAGCCTGTTCGGCGTGAAGGGCGGCTACGCGGACCTCGGGCAGTACCTGTTCCGGTTCTGGTCCCACTAGGACAGGCGCTGGCTGCCGGGGAGTCCCGCCTGCGGCTCGCACCGCGGGCGGGTCAGGCCCGCTACTGGCCGGCCCGCTGGGCCAGCTTCTCCTTGCGCAGCAGGTACCAGGCGATGTTGCTGGCCACGCCCGCCAGCAGGACCCAGATCACCCCGAGCCAGTTGCCCTCCAGGAACGAGACCACCGCGGCGGCCAGCGCGAGGACGATGACGATCAGGGCGTACAGGGCGTTGCGGGGCATGGCGGTGGGCTCCAGCGGTCGGCGGTTGTCGCGCCCATTCTCCCGGAAGGCCCGGACCCGCCCCAAGCCGGGTGGGTCCGGGCCTTGCGTGTCGTCACACGAAGTCGGCCGTCAGCCGTCTCAGACGTCGGTGATCCGCAGCCCGGCGTGCGCCTTGTAACGGCGGTTGACCGAGATCAGGTTGGCCACCAGCGACTCCACCTGGTGGGCGTTGCGCAGCCGGCCCGCGAAGATGCCGCGCATGCCCGGGATCCGCTCGGCCAGCGCCTGCACCACGTCGGTGGCGGCGCGCTCGTCGCCCAGGACCAGGACGTCGGTGTCGATGCTGTCGATGGACGGGTCCTGGAGCAGCACCGCGGACAGGTGGTGGAAGGCGGCGGTGACCCGCGAGTCGGGCAGCAGCGCGGCAGCCTGCTGGGCGGCGCTGCCCTCCTCCGGGGTGAGCGCGTAGGCGCCCTGCTTGTCGAAGCCCAGCGGGTTGACGCAGTCCACCACGATCTTGCCGGCCAGGTCGCCGGCCAGGTTCGCCAGCAGCTCGCCGTGCCCCTCCCAGGGCACCGCGACGATCACGATGTCGCTCTCCCGGGCGGTCCGGGCGTTGTCCGCGCCGCGCACCCCGAGGCCGATCTCGGCCGCTGCCAGCTCGGCCCGCTCGGCGCTGCGCGAGCCGATGACCACCTGCTGGCCGGCCTTGGCCAGCCGGTAGGCCAGGCCGCGGCCCTGGTCACCGGTGCCGCCGAGGACGCCGACCACCAGCTCACTGATCTCGGGGCGCTCACGGGCGGGGGTCGGGGCCGGGGCGGGGCCGTTGGCTGAGGCGGGACCGTTCGCTGAATCGAGGGAAGTCATACCGAGGATCCTGCCAAAGCCGCGGGCCCAGCTCCATCCTGTCGCCATGGACGTGACGAGAGTGAGCGCGCTGCGCGAGGTGCTGTCCGGCTCCCCGCTGCTGGACGCGACCAGGGATTTCGCCGGCTCGCTGCGCACCGCGGTGACCAGGCGCAGCGCGCGCGGCCTGCTGCTGGTCGGCAGCACCGGCTACGAGCCGTGGCACCTGGCGGCGCACCTGGGCGAGGAGGCCGCCTGGTCCCAGGTCCCGCAACTGGCACCGACGCTGATCCGCCACCAGGTGCCGCCCGGCGCCGCCGTCCCCGCCCAGCTGCGGCACGACCTGCGGCGCCTCGCCGCGGCCGGGCGCGGCGAGACGGTGCTGGTGGTCAGCCCCGAGGCGGCCGGCGTGGGGCTGCTGGAGCGGGTGCGGGACGCGCGCCGGGGCGGGGCGACGGTGCTCGCGCTGGAGGCCGGTGACCTGGAGCTGGCCGGTCTCGCGCACGAGCGGCTGACGGTGGACAGTCCCGCGGAGCCGGGCTTCGACCTGGTGCAGCACCTGGTCAGCGCGGCTGCCGGGGAGCGGCCCCGCTCACGCCTCGGGGCGCTGGCCGGACTCTCCAGGCTGGCGCGGCAGTTCACCACGGAGCCGGTCAACCGCTGGTGAGCGGGCGCCGGCCGGCGCGCTGAGCGGCCCCGCGCAGGCCGTTAAATGCGTTGCGGCGATCCGGGGAACGCCGGAGCATGGCAGCTCGTGAGTGACGAGAACCCAGCGCGGCCGAGCCTGCTGAGCCGACTGCGCCCGGACCTGACGCCATGGCGCTCCTCACGGGACTTCCGGCTGCTCTGGGGCTCGGGCTGCGTCTCCAGCTTCGGCAGCTTCCTCACCTACGTCGCCGTTCCGCTGCAGATCAAGCAGCTGACCGACTCCTACCTCGCGGTCGGCGCCATCGGCGTGGTCGAGCTGCTGCCGCTGATCGTCTTCGGCCTGTGGGGCGGTGCACTCGCCGACGCGCTGGACCGGCGCAAGCTGGTGCTCGGCGCGGAGGCCGGGCTCGGCCTGCTGAGCGGCCTGCTGCTGCTCAACGCGCTGCTGCCGCACCCGATGCTCTGGCCGATCTACCTGGTCGCCGCGCTGGTCGCGGCGCTGGACGGACTGCAGCGCCCGGCCCTGGACACCCTGGTGCCGCGGATCGTGGCGCACGAGCAGCTGACCTCGGCCTTCGCACTGATCTCGCTTTACCGCAGCGCCAGCACCGTGCTGGGCCCGGCCCTGGCCGGTTTCATCGTCGCCTACAGCGGCCCCGGCACCGCGTACGCGCTGGACGTGCTCAGCTTCGCGGCCTCGCTGCTGCTGCTCGTGCGGATGCGCGCGGTACCGCCGCCCACCGGCGCGGTGAAGCCCTCGGTGGCCGCGGTCATGGCCGGCGTCCGGTACGCCTGGAGCCGTCCCGAGCTGCTCGGCACGTACGTGGTGGACATCGCCGCGATGCTCTTCGCCTTCCCCAACGCGATCTTCCCCTTCCTCGCCGACGACCTGCACGCGCACTGGGCGCTGGGCCTGATGTACGGCGCCTCGGCGGTCGGCTCGCTGATCGTCTCGGCCACCAGCGGCTGGGCCGGCTCGGTGCACCGGCACGGCCGGATGGTGGTGCTGGCCGCGCTCGCCTGGGGCGTGGCGATGACGGGGGCCGGGCTGACCGGCTCCGTCTGGCTGGTGCTGCTCTGCCTGGCCGCGGCCGGCGGCGCGGACATGGTCAGCGGGATGGGCCGCTCCACCCTGTGGAACCAGTCCATCCCCGACGAGCTGCGCGGGCGGCTGGCCGGGGTGGAGCTGCTGAGCTACTCGGTCGGCCCGCAGCTGGGGCAGGTCCGGGCCGGCGGCACGGCCTCGCTGGTCGGGGTGCGCGGCTCGGTCTGGATGGGCGGGCTGGCCTGCGTGCTGAGCGTGGGCGCGCTGGCGGCGGTACTGCCGAAGCTGCTCGCCTACGACGCGCGGACCGACCCGCACGTGGCGGCGGTCCGCGCGGCGCGCGAGCGGACGGTGGACCCGGCCGGGACGGTCGCCGCCGGCTAGGGCCGGTCCGGCCGGGCGGCGACCTGCGCGGCCGTCAGTCCTCGTCGTCCTTGGGGCGGTCGTGCCAGCGCGGGTCGTTCTCCCACTCCGTGTTGCGCTCGCGCGCCGTCTCCATCGCGTGGGCGGCCTCGTCCGGGGAGGCGTACGGGCCCAACCGGTCCTTCGCCGGGCACTCCGGGCCCTCCTCGACCTTCTGGTGCTTGATGCAGTAGAACCACTCGCCCGGCTTGCCGACCGTGCCTCGCTTGAACAGCGCCATCATCGCTCCTCCTGGTCAACGCCCGGGCCGTGGGCGCCCGGGCCTGCCCTCCGGTATACCCGGTTCGGGCCCGGGGCCCCGCGGACCGGGCGATAGACTCGCGGCCATGGCTCACCTCGTTCCCGGTACCCAGTCCCCCACCCGCAAGGTCCCGGCGCACATCGCCCGCCCCGAGTATGTCGGCAAGCCCTATCCGACGCCGTACACCGGGCCCGAGGTGCAGGACGCGGAGACCGTCGAGAAGATGCGGATCGCCGGCCGGATCGCCGCGCAGGCGATGGCGGCCGCCGCCGAGCTGATCGCGCCCGGGGTGACGACCGATCAGCTGGACGCGGTCGCCCACGCGTACATGTGCGACCACGGCGCCTACCCGTCCGACCTCGGCTACCGCGGCTTCCCGAAGTCGATCTGCACCTCGATCAACGAGGTGATCTGCCACGGCATCCCGGACTCGACGGTGCTGCAGGACGGCGACATCGTCAACATCGACGCCACCGCGTACATCCACGGGGTGCACGGCGACCTGAACGCCACCTACCTGTGCGGCGAGGTCGACGAGGAGTCGCGGCTGCTGGTCGAGCGGACCCGTGAGTCACTCGACCGGGCGATCAAGGCGGTCAAGCCGGGGCGCCAGATCAACGTGATCGGCCGGGTGATCGAGTCCTACGCCAAGCGCTTCGACTACGGCGTGGTGCGCGACTTCACCGGTCACGGCATCAACACCTCGTTCCACTCCGGCCTGATCATCCCGCACTACGACAGCGACCGGGCGACCCAGGTGATCAAGCCCGGGATGACCTTCACCATCGAGCCGATGCTCACCCTGGGCACCTACGACTACGAGATCTGGCCGGACGGCTGGACGGTGGTCACCAAGGACCGCAAGCGCACCGCCCAGTTCGAGCACACCCTGCTGGTCACCGCCGACGGCGCGGAGATCCTCACCCTGCCGTAGCGGTGACACCGCTCGGCGCCCCGGGGCCTGGCCCCGGGGCGCCTGGGTCGGTGAGTCAGCCGATCAGCCACTGCTCCTCGGCGACCGCGCCGACCTCGGTGCAGGCGTCGGTGAGCACGTCGAGCACCCGCAGCGGGTCCGGCAGCGGCTGCTCGGGCCCGCGCAGCCAGCGGACCTGCGAGCCGTCGGAGAGTGCGGCCGGCGGCAGCAGGGTGTAGGAGCCCCGGCAGTGCCAGCGCAGACCGGGGTGCTCGGACACGGTGTCCGGGTGGGTGTCCAGCTCGCTCGACCACCACTCGTCCTCGTCCTCGGGGGTGCCCCGGGTGGCCGTGAAGAAGAGGTAGCGCTCCTCGCCGACCGCCGCCACCGGCCCCTCCACGCCCAGCGCGGCGAGCCGCTCCAGCGCCAGGCGCCCGGCTTCGGCGGGGACGTCCAGCACGTCGTGGGCGCGGCCGGTGGCGGTGATGAAGTTGGTCTGCGGATCGCGGGAGAGCCAGCGGGAGAGCTGCTCGGGATCGGTGGTGGCCTGCGACTGCCAGGCGAAGGAGACCGGGTGCTGGGCCGGAGCCGGACAGCCGACCCGGTCGCACGAGCAGCGGTGGCCTGCCGGGTGCGCGGCCGGCGCCAGCGGGAAGCCGGCGTGGACAGCACCGAGCAGCAGATCGAGCCGGGCCGCCGGGGAGGTCGCGCTGCCCGCGGCCGACCGCTCGCGCTGGTGATCGCGCCGTGGCCACCAGGCCGTCCACCTGCTGCTGGCTTCCATCGGGCCCCTCTCGCACGGCTGCGACTGGTGTGCCACAGCGTTCGACGCTCCTACGGACGCAACGCCCGACGCCGCTCGTGACTTCCCGGGATCACCGGAGGCCGTCTGGGCGGCGATCGCCGGCCACGCCGACGCGCACCGTTCGCGGCCCGTTGCGGGCCGGCTGGCCCAGGCCGGGCCCGAGGGCGTACAGAGCAGGATAAGGGAGTTCGGAGGCGTCCCCGACCCGGGGGTGTTTGGGTCCGCAGCCCGGATGATGCGAAGCTGGCCGGATGAGGAGCGCGGATACGGAATTCATCGGCGGGCCGCTGGACGGCCGGGTACTGCCGATCTACCTGAGCCCGTTCAACGCCGTACCCAAGGTGTACAAGGTGCCGGTGCCCGCGCACGACGAGGAGCCGGCCCGGACGCTGGTCTACCTGCGGGCCAAGCGGTACAGCGCCAAGGGGCGCCCGCGCTGGGTCTACGAGTACGCACCGGAGCAGTCCGGGCAGCCGGAGCAGCCGGACGGCGCCGACCACCCCGACCTGCCGGACCGGCCGGAGTAGCCCCCGAGCCGGTCCGGACCGGCGCTCACCCCTCCTCGGCGAGGATCAGGTAGAGCTTCTTGCGGGCCTCGACCAGGACCGCGAGCCCCTTGGCCCGCTGCTCCTCGGTGCCGGTCGCCATCACCTGGCGAATCGCGTGCTCCACCGAGGAGAGCGCCTGGCCGACCTCCTGCACCGCCTCCCAGTCGACGCCGCGCCCGGCCTCCTGCCAGGGCTCCGGCGCCCCGGCCTCGGCCGCCGCGCGACCGGCCTCGGTCAGCGTGAACAGCCGCTTGCCGCCGGACTCCTGAGCCTCGATCAGCCCCTCCTCCTCCAGTAGCTGGAGGGTCGGGTAGACCGAACCCGGGCTGGGCCGCCAGGCCCCGGAGGTGCGCTCACCGATCTCGGTGATCATCTCGTAGCCGTGCATCGGCCGCTCGGTCAGCAGCGCCAGCAGCGAGGCGCGCACATCGCCGCGCCGGGCCCGCCCGCCGTGCCGCCCACCACGCCCGCGGCCGCCGTGGCCACCGCGGAACGGACCGCCGAAGGGCCCGCCGCCGAACGGACCGCCGAAGGGCCCACCGGGCCCGACCGGCGGGCCGTAGGCACCGCGCTGCTCGGCGTACTCACCGGGGATGCGGTCGAACGGGCGACCGCCGTCTCGGCGGCCCCGGCCGCCATGTGTCCTCTGTATGCGCATGATGCGCACCACCTTCCATGGATCGACCCCGGAGCGGTCACGAAGAGTCATGCCGCTCACGATGAGTCGCGATCGGATCGCGAGCCACTCTCGTACGATCTCGATGCTTCGACGATATATCGCTAACTATCGCTCGTCAACCATGCCCGAGCGCCCCCGCGGCCGGCAGGCGTCAGCGCGGCGGCCCGTACCGCTGGATCCGGCCACCACCCGGGGGCCGATGGTGATCACAGGGGAGACGTGTGCATTCCGGGTGCAGCGGGGGACCTGCGCTGCGCTGATGGCTGCTGCCCGCCCTCGCGGCGCCGGCGGCGTACAGCGCTGCCGTGCCGGACTCTCGGCAGCGATCGGATCGGCCGGGACTCGCCGTCCCGAAAAGCCCGGCCGCATCCGCGCCGCCCGCTACGGTGACCGGCATGGCCGGTGAAAAGGATCTCCAGAAGCTGCTCGCGGAACTGCGCCCGGAGTTGAACCCGGGCCGCTTCGTCTACTGCACCTTCCCCGGGCGGGTGCCGGCCGGGCTGCAGCCGGTCGTGACGGTGGCCGAGCCGGAGGGCGTGACGGTCGTGGTGGCGCAGCAGGAGGCCGAGGAGCTGGGCCTGGCGTACGACTACGTGGCGGCCTGGATCACGCTGCGCGTGCATTCCGCGCTGGAGGCGGTCGGCCTCACGGCGGCGGTCGCCGGGCGGCTGACCGAGGAGGGGATCAGCTGCAACGTGGTGGCCGGCTTCCACCACGACCACCTCTTCGTGGCCGCCGACGACGCCGACCGCGCGCTGCGCGCACTGGAGCGGCTCACCGCCGGGGCCCGCGCCCAGTACGCGTAGGGCCCGGACTACTGGCGTTGCAGCACGACCACCTGGTCGCGGCTGAAGACCACCTTGTAGGTCGAGCCCGGGTGCAGGGCCGCGCCGTACCCGGGCAGGTCGGTCGGGCCGCCCGCCCAGCCGGCCAGGTCGATGCAGAGGTAGTCGGGGGCCGGCTGCTTGGCGCCGCCGAGCCAGTAGGCGTCGTCGCGCGCCGCCAGCCGGGCCAGCGGTGCCATCGAGGCCTCGACCCGCACGTTCGGCGGGATCTGCGCGATCGCCGCGCGCAGCGCCGCCGCGTGCTCCCCGCCGCTCCAGGCGCCCGGGTCGGCGAGGCCGCCGAGCCCGACCGGCAGGCTCACCGTGCAGGCCACCGCGATCCCGAGGCTGGCGGGCACCATGCCCTCGGCGAACCCCTTGAGCACCGAGTGCTCGGCCCGGCGGATCCGGGCGACGGCGTCCACCAGGGCCAGGAAGAGGATCGGCATCAGGGTCGCGTTGTAGTGCCAGTCCGGGCCCCAGAACATCGGGTTGGCGGAGCCGAACCGCCAGGCCAGGGTGGGCAGCGCGAGCACCAGCAGCGGCGAGCGCAGTGCCAGGAAGCCGACGATGCCCAGCAGCCAGCCGACCGTCTTCCACACCGTCAGCCGGGTGAACGGGCCGCTCAGCACCTGCCACAGGTGCGGGTGCTCGCCGCCCGGCAGTTTGGACCAGTAGTCGAACTGGTGGTGCGGGTTGAAGTGCGGGATCAGCAGCAGGATGGTCAGCGCGGTGAAGACCACGCCGAAGACGAGCAGCACGGTGCCGGTGTACCAACGGCGCGCGCGCAGCACCAGCACCACGCCGACCGCCGCGGCCGTCAGCCCGAGGTCCTCCTTGACCAGCACCAGCGGCATCGCCCACCAGGCGGCCCGCTCCCAGTTGCCGAGCAGGATCTGACGGCACACCAGCGCGAGCAGCGGAACGGCGAAGGCGATCTCGTGGAACTCCGCGTCGATCGCGCGCTGCAGGCCCCAGGAGAGGCCGTACGCGGTGCCGATCAGCAGCCCGCGGCTGGTCGAGCCGCCGAGCACCCGGGCGGCGGTGTCCGAGACCACCCCCACCGACCAGGCGAACAGCGCCGCCTGCGCGAGCAGCAGGGTGGCGGCCGAGGGGACCAGCCAGAAGGCGGGCGCGAGCAGCGCCAGGATCGGCGACCAGTGGTCGCCCAGGGCGTTGAACCCCTGCCCCTTTATCGAGACCACCGGAGCGTGCAGGTGCGCGTAGCCCTTGACCACTTCGGTGAAGATGCCGAGGTCCCAGGAGGGCGAGCCGAAGCGCTCGTAGCGCACCAGCGCGAGCAGGCCGTAGCCGATCAGGAAGGCCAGCGCGAGCAGCAGGTGCGGCCGGCTGCCGCCCAGCTTGGCCAGGCCGCCGGCGCGCGCGGCACGCGCCACCCGCACCGCCCGGCCCCAGCTGGGGACGCGCTGGATCGGGATCGCGCTCTCGCGTGTCTCGGCCATGCCGGTGCCTTCCGATTGAATGTACGAAAGAGGCACGCTATCGCGAGCCGGATCGAACGGCACGGTCACGCCAGGAAACAGCCCGCACGTCCACCCCTTGGGGCACGCCCTAGGTGTACTGACCACGGAGGTTGGTGACAGAGCTCACGGCGTGGTGATCTTGAAATGAGTGAGGGCCTTCTGGCTCGGTGTGGATTGCGACATCTACCCGGCACCCAGAAAGGCCCTCATGCCACACCGTAACGCACCCCTGACCGAGACCGGACGCCTGCGCCTGGCCCGCTGCGTGGTCGAGGACGGCTGGCCCCTGCGCCGGGCCGCCGAACGCTTCCAGGTCTCGCCGACCACGGCCAAGCGCTGGGCCGACCGCTACCGTGCGCTCGGCGAGGCCGGGATGGTCGACCTCTCCAGCCGGCCCCACCACAGCCCCCGCCGGACCCCGACCCGCACCGAGCGGCGGATCATCAAGGTCCGCGTCCTGCGGCGCTGGGGCCCGGCCCGCATCGCCTACCTCCTGCGACTCAACCCGGCCACCGTGCACCGGGTCCTGACCCGCTACCGCCTCGCCCGCCTGGCCCACCTGGACCGCGCCACAAGTCGGCCGATCCGACGCTACGAACACAGCGCGCCGGGCGAGTTGGTCCACGTCGACATCAAGAAGCTCGGCAACATCCCCGACGGCGGCGGCCACAAAACCCTGGGCCGCCAGGCCGGCCGCAAGACCCGCTCCGCAGTCGGATACAGCTACCTCCACAACGCCGTCGACGACCACTCCCGCCTGGCCTACAGCGAGATCCTGGCCGACGAACGCAAGGACACCGCCGCAGCGTTCTGGACCCGGGCGAACGAGTTCTTCGCCCGGGCCGGGATCACCGTGAAGCGCGTGCTGACCGACAACGGCTCCTGCTACAAGTCCCACCCCTGGCGCGACGTCCTCGCGGCGGCCGGGATCACCCACAAGCGCACCCGGCCCTACCGCCCGCAGACCAACGGCAAGGTCGAACGCTTCAACCGCACCCTGCTCGACGAGTGGGCCTACGCAAGGCCCTACCGCACCGAGCAGGAACGACGCGACGCCTACCCCACCTGGCTCCACACCTACAATCACCACCGCGGACACACCGCACTCGCAGGCAAGCCACCCGCCAGCCGCGTCCCCAACCTCACGGGTCAGAACACCTAGGCTGGATGCATGCCTTCCTCATCGCTGCCCGCAGTGCTCCGGATCGTCTCCCGCTCCTCCCCCATGGCGCTCGCCCAGGTGGAGCGGTTCCGCACCGAACTCGCCGTGCTGCACCCGGGGATCCGCACCGAGGTGGTCCCCGTCAGCACCGCCGGCGACCGCTGGACGGGCGCGCTCTCCGCGCTCGGCGGCAAGGGCGCGTTCACCAAGGAGGTGGACGCCGCGCTGCTCGCGGGCGAGGCGGACGTCGCGGTGCACTGCGTCAAGGACGTGCCCGCCGACCGGCCGCTGCCGGCCGGCACCGTCTTCGCCGCCGTGTTGCGCCGCGACGACCTGCGCGACGCGCTGGTTCACCCCGGCGGCCTGACTCTCGATCAGCTGCCCCCCGGCAGCCGGATCGGCACCTCCTCGGTCCGCCGGGTCGCCCAACTGGCCGTCAGCCACCCCCATCTGAGCTGCGTGCCGATGCGCGGCAACGCCAACAGCCGGCTGGCGAAGCTCGCCGCGGGCGAGGCCGACGCCCTGCTGCTGGCCGCCAGCGGACTCGCCCGGATCGGCGAGGAGCAGCAGATCAGCGAGGTGCTGAGCCTGGAGGCGATGTGCCCGCCGATCGGCGCCGGCGTGCTGGCGCTGCAGTGCCGCGAGGAGGACACCAGCACCATCGAGGCGGTGCGCGCGCTGAACGACGAGGCCACCTGGCGGGAGACCACCGCCGAGCGGATGTTCCTGCACGTGCTCCAGGGCCACTGCAACAGCCCGATCGCCGGCTTCGCGCGCGCCGAGCGGGACGGCCGGCTCTCGCTGCGCGGGCGGGTCTTCTCGCCGGACGGCAAGAGCGTGCTGGACGCCCACGAGTGGGCCGGGCCGCTGGACCCGGCCACCCTGGGGACCTCGGTGGCGGTGGCACTGCTGCGGCAGGGCGCGCGCGAGCTGATCGACAGCATCCCGCACTGAGCGCACCCGGCCGGCCACCCCGTCGCGGTGGACCGGCCGGACAGGGCCTGTCCGGCCGGTGTTCGCCGGACAGGCCCTACTTGAACCAGTGGCGGACGCCGTGGTGCTGCGAGCAGGTGCCCTGGAAGTGCGCGGAGTCGGAGGTGCTGCCGTCGGCGCACTCGGCGGTCTCGCCCGAGTGCGCCGGGGTCAGGCCGAGGTCCCAGCCGCAGTCGCCGGTGGTGTGCGAGGCGCAGCTGCCGGCGGGGGCCTTGGTCTGCGCCGGGGGCTGCGACGTCGGCTCGGCCGCGGGCCCGGTGGGCTCGGCCGGCTTCGTCGGCGGTGCGACCGGGGCGGACGGCCGGCTGGTGGGCGAGTGCGTCGGCTGGTGGCTCGGGGCCGCCGCGGTCGGGGCCGCCGGGCTCGCGCTCGTCGGCGTGGGTGCGGGTGCCGACGAGGCGGGCGCGGGCGCCTGAGCCGTCGTCCGCGTGGCTGCCGCCTGCGGCTTCGCCGTGTCCGTCGCGTCCGGGTCGCACCCCGCCGTCAGCAGCACCGCCGCCACCGCGCCGGCCGCGATCCAGCCGCCGGCCCTGCGCGGACCCTTCGTCCAGTTCCCCACTGGTCCCCCACCCCTCGTACGTTTCTCGGACATCATTGCGTCCGATCTTCATACTTTATTAAGGGGTATCGGCACCACCCTTCACCCGGTCACCGATCGGTCACACCGCGCACCGCCCGCTACTCCCCCTCCCGGCGGTGCTCCTCCGCCGCCTCGGCCACGCCCGCCTCGTGCCCGGCCGCGTAGACCCGGCGCACGAAGTCGGCGGCCTGTTCCTGCGTCAGGTCGCTGGTCAGTGTCATCAGCTCGTCAGTGAATCGGATCAGCCAGTGCTGTCGGTGTGCCATGCCTCCTATGACACAGCGTCAGATGTCCACCGCGCACGCCGACCTCACCCGTTCGGGGGTTCGAGCCCCGTACGCGGCACCGATCCGCGAGACTGACCGCCACCATGCCCCGCGAGGCGCAGCCGACACTCTGGGAACCCTGGGAGCAGCCGATGCCGACCGCCCAGCACCTGCCGATGATTCAGCACATCCAGCAGACGCTGTCCGACTATCTGACCCACCATCCGAGCAGCACGCCGAGTTGGCCCCCGCGCTGGCACTGGCCGCCGAGTTGGCCGCCACCCCCGGCGCCGACCCGGCCGAGCACTTCACGGTCAGCACGGCCGTCCAGGGCCCCGGCGGCGTGGTCCTCTACCTGCACCACCGCGCCCAGGCGGCCTGGCTGCTGCCCGGCGGACACCTGGACACCGCCGACGGCTCGCTGCTCGCCGCCGCCGAGCGCGAGTTGGCCGAGGAGACCGGGATCCGCACGGCGGTGGCGGTCGGGGAGCTGCCGCTGGAGTTCTTCCGGTACGTCAGCCGGCTCACCGGCAGCACGGCCTACCACGCCCGGTTCCGGCACACCGTCGATCCGCTGCCCGACTGCCGGCTCCAGGAGTCGGAGGTGACGGCGGCGCGCTGGATCCCGCTCGCCGAGCTGACCGACCGGCGGCTGCGCGAACGGCTGACCGGGCCCGGCCCGGATGCGGCGGTCGGCCGGGGATCGGCGAGCATGTCCGGATGACCTCCACGTACGCGCACGTCGAACGCGAGCGCCGCTTCCTGCTCGCCGCGCCACCGGACCCCGATGCCGTCACCGCCACCCGCCGGATCACCGACCGCTACCTGGACGGCACCCGGCTGCGGCTGCGCCGGATGGCCTGCGTGGACGACGGCACGGTGGTCCACAAGTTCACCCAGAAGGTGCCCGCCGAACGACCCGGCCCGGTCCAGGGGTTGATCACCAACACGTATCTGACGGCCGCCGAGCACCAGGTGCTCGCCGCCCTCCCCGCGGCGGTCCTGAGCAAGACCCGGCTCAGCGTGCCGCCGCTCGGCATCGACGTCTTCGACCCGCCGCTGCACGGCCTGGTGCTCGCCGAGGCCGAGTTCACCAGCGACGAGGCCGCCGAGGCGTTCCGGCCCCCGGCCGGGGTGGTCGCCGAGGTGACCGCGGACGCGCGCTTCACCGGCGGGCGGCTGGTCCGCACCGAGCGGGCCGAGCTGCTCGGCTGGCTGGCCGGGTACGGGATCGCGGTGCCGGACGGGCGGTAGGGTCGCCCCGCACGGCGACCAACAGGGGCGGGGGCGGATCGCATGGCACGGGTACTGCTGCTGGACGCGGCACCGGGCGAGTTGCTCGGGCGGGAGCTGACCAGGCTGCTCGACCACGGGCTCGCCGTCACGCTCAACCTGCGCCGCATCCCCGCCGCCGAGCGCCCGGCGGTGCGCGCCGCCTGGGGCGGCCGGGTCGGGTTCACCGACTTCGACGCCTTCGACCAGCAGGCGCTGATCGCCGCCACCGTCCAGGACGGGCGAGGGCACGACGCCGTCAAGTCCCGCTCGGGTCCGGCCCTGCGCGCCGCCTTCCTGGCGGCGGCCGCCGACCCGGCGCTGGCGCACCCGCTGCGGGTGATCGGCCGGGCGGGCGCGGGCACCGACCACGTCGACCTGCCCGCCGCCACCGCGCACGGCGTCACCGTGACCCATACGCCCGGCGCCAACGCCGCCGCGGTCGCCGAGTTCGCGCTGGCCCAGCTGCTGACCCTGACCCGTCGGCTGCAGGAGCACAACCGGGCCGCGCACCAAGGGCGCTGGCCGACCGCCGTGGCCCCGGCCGCCGAGCTCTCGGAGCTGACCCTGGGGATCGTCGGCGCCGGACGGATCGGACAGGCGCTCGCCGGGCGGGCCACCGCGCTCGGGATGACCGTGCGGACGCTGGGCCGGGAGGGCGACCCAGGGCCTGCCCTGGCGGCGCTGCTCGCCGCCAGCCAGGTGGTCTCGCTCCACCTGCCGCTGACCGGGCGGACCCGCGGCCTGATCGGCCGGGCCGAGCTGGCGCTGCTGCCGCCCGGGGCGATCCTGCTGAACACCGCGCGCGGCGGCATCGTCGACGAGCAGGCGCTGGCCGAGGCGCTGCGCGATCCGGCGCATCCGCTGGCCGCCGCCGCGGTCGACACCTTCGAGCACGAGCACGCCGCCTTCGCCTCACCGCTCTTCGGCCTGCCGAACGCGCTGCTCACCCCGCACGTGGCGGGGATGACCCGGGGCGCGATGGCCACCGCCGCGCTGCGCTGCGCGGACCAGGTGGCGGCGCTGCTGGCCGGCGCCCGCGCGGGCGTGCCCGTGGCGAACTGAGCCGCGACGGCCGCTGAACGGGCGTCAGCAAGGCGTCAGGAGCGGGGCCATGATCGTTGGGATCTCGTCAAGGGCGGGTGAACCCGGGCTGAACTCCGGTGAGCTGGCGGGGTGCCGAATCCTCCACTGCCCGATGTGCCGTCCCCCACCGGCGGCTATCGCAACGCCCCCACCCAGGACCCGCCGTACAACGGACCGAGCCTTCCGACGCTGCCGAGCCTCGACGGCACCCTGGTCGTCGACTTCGCCCTGATCGGCAAGGCGGGGGCCGACGCGGGCAACGCGGCCGACAGCATGGCCACCGCCTGGACCGCCCTGAGTTCCGCCGCGCTGTTCGGTGCGGCGCCCTGGGGGGACGACGCCGCCCTCGGCCAGGGCTTCGACCAGCAGTTCGCGCAGCCGCGGGACGACCTGCTGAAGGCGATACAGGCGCTGCCCGACACCCTGAAGCACCTCGCCGACGCCCTCGGCGGCGCCCACGCCACGCTCAAGAGCGGCGATGAGCAGAGCAAGGACCTCGCCCGGTCGTTCCTGCCGCCCGGCACCGGAGGCGCATGATGGCGGTCGATGCCCCCCACGCCCACCTGTCACAGGACGTCCAGAACCTGATCATGATCCTGGTGGGCAACCAGTGGCCCACCGGGGACGAGACCTCCCTGCGGACCGAGGCGGCGGCCTGGAGCGCGGCGGGGGCCGCGGTCCGCACCTGCATCCGGGACCTGGCAGACGCCAAGGCCCAGCTCGACCAGGGCCTGACCGGCAGCACCAAGGACGCCTTCGACGCCTATCTCGCCAAGCTCGCCACCGCCGACGACGCCGCGATGCCGCTCATCGCCCAGTGCTGCGACGCCGCCGCCGATGCGCTGGACAACCTGGCGAACGAGATCGAGACGCTGCGGATCGAGATCATCGGCGCGGCGGTGGTCCTCGCCATCCAGTTGGCGATCGATCTCGCGATGTGGATCTTCGGCGGCGCGGCGGCGGCACCCGTGGAGATCGCGATCACCCGGGCCACCGTGCTGGCCTTCCTGCGCAAGGCGATGATCAGCGCGCTGGCCCGGATCGCCGAGTCGGTGCTGGCCCAGGTCGGCTTCGACCTGCTGGCCCAGGTGATCGAACTGGCCCAGGGTCACCGCAAGTCGATCGACGGCAGCGAGCTGAACACGGCGGCCATCAACGGCGCGATCGGCGGCGCGGTCGGCGTCGGCGCCGGATGGCTCGGCAAGGGTCTCGCCAAGGGCCTGGGCAAGGGCCTCGGGAAGGGCTTCACCTCGCTGACCGGCAACGAGGCCGGCAAGTTCGCCAAGGGCGCGGCCGACCTGGTCTGGAACACCGGCTACGGCGCGCTGACCGGGATGGCCGAAGGCGCCGCGCAGGACGCGAGGTGGGGGCTGTCGGGCGACTACGTCTCCGGTGCGGCCAACGGTGCGTTCGGCGGGGCGTGGGGTTCGCGACACGCGGCGATGAACCCCGGGAACAAGTTCTCCCTCTCGCCGGCCGACCACTTCGAGGGCTGGCTGAACGGCAAGCTGGAGGGGCCGCCACCGCCGGCCGGCGGCGGCACCCACGGAGGTGGGGACATCGAGCTCAAGCCGCTGCCGCCACTGCCGCCGCCGGACCTCGACAAGCCGCTCCCGCCGCCACCGATCCCCCGGGCCACCAGGCCCTCGACGTCAGGCGGGCCACAGATCACGGTGCTCGACCCGCCGCCGACCGAGGACGCCCCGCCGACCACCGGTGGCCCTCCCGTGCTGCCGCTCCCGGACTTCGGGCCGGAGCTGCCGACGCACCTGTTCGACCCGACCCCGCCGCCGAGTCCCCGCCCGCATCCGCAGAGCGTCTCGGACTCCGTGCTGGCCGAGCTCAACCCCGGTCCGCACGGCGGCTCCTGAGCTCGTCCCAGGAGATCCCCAGCAGCCGCAGCACCGCCGTCGTGCCCGCGGCGGCGAGGATCACCAGCAGGAACGGCGCCCGGCGCCAGGCCAGCACGCCACCCACCAGCACGCCGAGCGGGCGGGCGAATCCGGCCGGGCCGTGGCCGGCGAAGAGGGAGAAGGTCGCCACCCTGATCTCCGAACACAGCTGACCGGCCCCGCGGCAGCGCGGGGCCGGTCAGGTACGGGGCCGGCGGCGGACCGTCAGGTGACGGGCGCGGTCCAGGCCGCCGACCAGGTCTGCGGACCGACGACGCCGTCCACCTGGAGCCCCTTCTCCTGCTGGAACTGACGGCAGATCGAGTCGCTCTGCTGGCCGTAGTAGCCGTCCACGCCGATCGACCAGCCGCGGTCCGCCATCCGCTGCTGCCAGACCCGGACGTTGTTGTCGTGCAGCAGCGGGTCCTGCAGCCGCAGGTACTCCCCGGGCCAGGCCGGCGCGCTCGGCTGGGGTGCGAACGACAGAGCCCAGGAGCGCAGTTGGTCGGTGCTGTCGAGGTGGCAGTAGTCCTTGTCCGCGTCCCCGGTGTCGTCGTACTGGTGGAAGAGCCAGTTGGCCGTGATCCCCGGCTGACCGGCCGGCACCCCGGCGGTGGCGATCCACAGGAAGTCCTGGAAGAACCCGCTGGTGTCGACGTTCTGCCAGTAGTCCAGGTTGCAGTACAGACCGACCGGGCTGTGCGGCAGCCGCCCCTTGACGTACCGCAGCCAGGTGTCCTTGTAGCTCACCTGCGTGCTCGACGCGACGCCTCTGTTGGCTGCGTCGTAGCCCTCCCAGTCCAGGCAGACCAGCTCGCCCTGCTCCGGCTGCACCAGCGAGAGGAAGTAATCGGCCTCCGTCTGCGGCGAGTCGGCCATGTCGGGGTAGTGGTAGTACCCGACCACGAGCCCCGCCCCGCGCGCGTGGTCGCGCTGCGCGGTCCACTCGGGATTGGTGTAGCTGGTGCCCTGGCTGACCTTGACGAATGCGAAGCTCAGGCCGGTCGTGTCCGGCGTGGCCGACTGGTAGCTTGCCCAGTCCTGACCGTAGATCCCCAACGGACTCCTCCGTCTTCGGCGACCCTGGCCGCCCGGCACCGCGCCCGCGGCGCACTCGCACCGTACGGTTCGCGGCGTCGGCCCGGCTGCTGACGTGGTCTGTATGCCCACCTGTCAGCCCGCCACGCGCGGGCGCACGCTGCCGGTACGCCAACGTCGGAGACCGCCCGTCCTGGCGGAAACGCCCTGTTCTGATCCCTTCCCGTGAATCCGTCTCCCGGGCGGGACCGGATGTCCCGCCCGGGAGACGGATTCAGTGGGCCACCGGGCTCAGCTGTTGTTCGGGCAGCAGTACGGCATGGTCTCCCAGCCGGCACAGAAGGCGCTGTCCCAACACTTGTAGACGCTGGCCCGACCGGGGCTGTATGCGCCACAGGTCGAGTCGGTGATGCACCGGCTGTCCTTCACCCACCAGGTCGCCTCGGCGGTGACCTTCGGGGCCACGGCGTTGGCCATGCGGTCCGCGATGCGCTGAAGAGTACGCATGCGCTCTCCTCTCCTCAGGGACCGCAGGGCGCGGTCCGGTGCTCGGACGCTAGGCGGTCGGTGTCGAGGGATCGTTCGGGTGCTTCTGAATCTTTCGCGAATGCGGTCGCCCTAGGCTGCGGCGGACCGGGAAGAGGAGGTCGTCCGTGTTCTGCACTGCTGTTGCCTGCAGGAGTCTGCTCGCGCTGGTCTTCGGCGTGTCGGTCTTCTCGAAGCTGCGCAGCCGCCATGCGTTCGCCGGCTTCGTCGCCGGCGCCCGGGCGCTGCTGCCCGCGCCGGTACCCGCCGGGCTGCCCGTGCTCGGCGCCGCGGTCGCGGCCGAGGCCGCCGCGGCCGTGCTGACCGTCCTGCCGTGGACGGCACCGGCCGGTCTGACCCTGTCCTGCGGGCTGCTGATCGTCTTCAGCTGGGCGATCGCGGCGGCCCTGCGGCGCGGCGCACCGCCGCCGTGCCCGGCAACGGGGCCACCGGTGCGCCGGACTGCGCCGGGCCCAGACCCGGCAACACGATCCACCTCGGTGACGGCACCACCGAGAACCGCGTCGTGAACGCCAACTCCAACACCAACCAGTGGGTCAGCCTCGGGGTGTTCAACTTCGCGGCCACCGGCAACGACATCCAGGGCGTCGAGCTGAGCAACTTCACCCAGGACGGTACCGGCGCGAGCGGCGACGACATCGCCTGGGACGCCGCCTACTTCCAGCCGCTGCCCCTCGCCTGGTCCCGTCAGGGCGTCCTGCCGGACAGCGTCAACTCCATCGGGACCCGGGCGGACACCGGTGACTCCACGATGGAATACCACCTGATCGGAGTTCGCCCAGCTCGACCAGGGCTACCTGGACGCGAACACCACGCTCGTCACGCTCTCGGTCGGCGGCAACGACGCGCGGTTCATCGACGTGGTCAAGAACTGCATCCTCAACATCGCCTTCAGCGACTGCGCGAACACGACGCTGAGCGGCGACACCGCTCCCCTCGGTCAGGCCGAGCCCAACATCATCAACTCACAGGTCCACGACTCGGTCCTGCTCGACCTCCAGGAGATCCACAAGCGCGCACCCAATGCCAGGATCGTCCTCATGGGCCATCCGCCGCTCTTCGAGAACCACGGGAACTGCCTCCACAGTCGTTCCATCCACCGCCAACGGTGCGACCCTGTACGGGCAGGCTCTCACCCAGACCCTCAACAGCACGGGCAAGTAGTTGACCAAGCGCTCCAAGCGGACCGCCGCGGTGATCATCGGCATACTCTGCCTGGTCACCGCGGCGGTCGCCGGCCTCGTCCACGTCATCGACCGGTTCACCCGGACCGGTGGTGATCTCGCGTACGCACACGCCAAGACGGCGGCCCGCTCGATCGCCCACCAGGTCCAGCAGGACTTCGACAGGTCCGCGGCGGCGGACAGCGCGTCCGACCGCACGGCGGTGGCGCAAGGCCTGGTGAAGTCCGTCCCCCAAGGACAGCAGGGCAACGGCCTCGTCTTCGCCACCGGCAGCGACGGAGCCACCAGCAGTGTCTCCTTCGCGGTCGACGCCCACGCGTCCAGTCCCGACACGATGGGGGCCGGCGAAGCCGAGTCCTCGATCCGCCTGTGCGTCAAGCTCTCCTGGAACAGCGGGGCGGACAAGCCCTCACGGCTGAGCGACACTCCCTGCCCGGCAGATCTGCAGCCGGGCGGCAAGGGGGAGCCCGGGTACGTCTCCAGGCTCGTCACCCTGTCCGACTGAATCGACGGCTGCCGCAGGGGCCGGAACGGACCTGTGGCAGCCGTCAGTCGGGCGTGCGCCCTGAACTGCGGCGGTACAGGAGGCGGTTGAGTCGGCCTGTACGCCGGGTTCTGTCTCCCGGGGTGCTTGCGCGGCCCGGGGAGGCGGTCATCCATCTAGGGCTGCCGTTGCCGACAGCCTCGTGCGGTCTACCCGCGAGCTCGGGCGAGCAGCCCTCGAACACCCGCGCACGGTGCCCGAGGGCACCGATCTTGACCTTGCTCCGAGTGGGGTTTACCGAGCCGGCCGAGTCACCTCGGTCGCTGGTGGTCTCTTACACCACCGTTTCACCCTTACCCGCCGCCGCTTGCGCGACCACGGGCGGTCTGTTTTCTGTGGCACTGTCCCGCGGGTCACCCCGGGTGGGCGTTACCCACCACCCTGCTCTGTGGAGCCCGGACGTTCCTCGGCGGATCCGTGAGGACCCGTCGCGACCGCCCGGCCGGCTCAACCGCCGTGCTGGCTATCGTAGCCGGTCGGAGGGCGTCGGCCGGACAGCGGGCCGACCCGACGCCGGGGCGGGGGCGGTGGGGTCGAGGCGGGCGGCGACCCGCTCGGCGGTGCCGCGGGCCCAGCCGGTGGTGGTGACCACGCCGAGCAGGGCGATCACCCCGCCGAGGGCGGTGATGATCCACCAGCCGGCGTGGCTGGCCGGGGCCAGGCCGGTGGCCAGCGGGCCCACCACGGCGGCGGTGACCACGGTGCCGATCACCGCGACGCCCAGCGACTGCCCGACCTGGCGGCTGGTCGAGGCGACGGCCGCCGCCACCCCGGCCTGCGCGCGGGGCATGCCGCTGACCGCGGCGTTCGTGATCGGCGCGTTGACCAGGCCGAAGCCGAGCCCGAAGAGGCTGTAGGCGAGCAGCAGCAGGGCGGGCGGCGAGGTGGCGGTCAGCCGGGTGAGCAGCGCCCCGCTGGCGGCCAGCGCGGGACCGGCGATCAGCAGCGGCAGCCGCGGGCCGCGCGAGCCGACGATCCGGCCCGAGATCGGGGCGCAGACCAGCGTGAAGGCGGCGATCGGCAGCGTCCACAGGCCGGCCTCCACCGGGCTGTAGTGGCGCACCTCCTGCAGGTACAGGGTGTTGAGGAAGAGGAAGCCGCCGAGCGAGGCGAAGGCGCAGACCGCGATCACGGTCGCCCCGCTGAACGGCGCGCTGCGGAAGAACCGCAGGTCGAGCAGGGGTTCCCGGCGGCTGCGCTCCCAGAGCGGGAAGGCGATCAGCGCGAGCAGCGCGACCACGGCCAGGGTCAGGATGCCCGGCGAGGTCCAGCCCTGCCCCGGCCCCTCGATGATCGTGGCGGTGCCGGCGCCGAGCGCGACGATCGCCAGCAGCTGGCCGACGGGGTCGAGCCGGCGCGGCTTCGGCGCCCGGGACTCGGGGACGAAGCGGGCGGCCAGCACGAAGGCCAGCAGGCCGATCGGGATGTTGATCAGGAAGATCGAGGGCCAGCCGTAGCTGTCCACCAGCAGGCCGCCGAGCACCGGGCCGAGCGCCATGCTGATGCCGACCACGCCGCCCCAGACCCCGATGGCCTGGGCCCGCTCGCGCGGATCGGTGAAGACGTTGGTGATGATCGACATGGCGACCGGGTTGAGCATCGAGCCGCCGACGGCCTGCACGGCGCGGAAGGCGATCAGCCAGCCGAGGCTCGGGGCGATGCTGCACAGCAGCGACCCGAGCACGAAGAGCAGCAGGCCGAGCTGGAATATCCGGCGCCGCCCGACCCGGTCGGCGACCGAGCCGGAGAGGATCAGCAGCGAGGCCAGCACCAGGGTGTAGGCGGCGATCACCCACTGCAGGCCGGAGGCGGGTGCGTGCAGATCGCGCTGGATGGCGGGGAGCGCGACATTGACGATGGTGTTGTCGAGTCCGACGATCAGCAGGCTCAGACAGCAGATCGCCAGGATCAACAGGCGCCGCCGTCGGGTGAGGGCGGTCGGCTCGGTTACGTCAGTCACTCGGCCATCCTATGCATTCGTAGGATGATTTCGGAATGCCTCCCAGGCAGAGGTATTCACCGGATCCGTCAGCGCGTGCCGGCCAGCGCCTCGCAGTACACCTTCAGCCCGGCCGCCTCCAGGGCGAGGTAGCGCCGGGTCAGGCGCCCGAGCAGCAGCCCGGCGAGCCAGGCGAGCGGCCCGTTCTGCCGCAGCTCCAGGGTGACCTCGGTGCCCCGCGGCTCGGCGGCTCCGCGCGGGTACGGGTACAGCAGGTGCGCCGCCACCGTGCGCACCCCCGGCGCCTGGCTCTGCCAGGTGAACGAGCTCGCCGGCTCGAAGACGGTCACCCGCCACCGGGCACCGGGCAGCCTGGGCTGCTTGACCCAGGCCTCGGACCCGACCCCGAACGAGGAGCCGGCCCCGGCGGGCGCTCCCGGGCGGGACAGGATCCGGACCAGCTCCACCGTCGGCGTCCACTTGCGCCAGCCCTGGACGTCGGACAGCACGGCCCAGACCGCCTGCGGCGAGGCGAGGATCTCGACCTGCTCGATGTATCTCGGCATCGTGCACCCCCTCGCCTCCATGGTAGGGAGCCGGTTGGCGGGCCCGGTAGATTTGCACGGCACCATCCGCACCGCTGGAGCACGAAACCGCTGGAGCACGAAAGAGGAGGCCGCGCATGGCGTTCCAGGTCCTGCTGCCGCCGTCCGAGGGCAAGGCCGAGGCACCCGACGGGCCGCCGCTCGCACCCGCCGGGCTCTCGCTGCCCGCGCTGACCGGGGCCCGCGAGCGGGTCCTCACCGCGCTGGTCGAGCTGTGCCGGGGCGATGAGGACACCGCCGCCGAGGTGCTCGGGCTCAGCAAGGGCCTGCGCGGCGAGATCGCCCGCAACGCCGCCCTGCGCACGGCGGGCACGCTGCCGGCCGGCGAGCTGTACACCGGCGTGCTCTACGACGCGCTGGGCCTCGGCAAGCTGGACGAGGCCGCCTACGCGCGGGCCGAGCGCTCGCTGCTGATCTTCTCCGGCCTGTGGGGCGCCGTCCGGCTCGGTGACCGGATCCCGGCCTACCGCTGCTCGGGCGGGGTGAAGCTGCCGCCGCTGGGCGCGCTCGGGACCTACTGGCGCGGCGAACTGGCCGAGGTGCTGCCGGGCGAGGCGGACGGGCTGGTGCTGGACCTGCGCAGCTCGGCGTACGCGGCCGCCTGGAAGCCGGCCGGTGAGACCATCGCCCGCACCGCCACCGTGCGGGTGCTCCAGGAGCGGGACGGCAGGCGCACGGTGGTGAGCCACTTCAACAAGGCCACCAAGGGGCGACTGGTGCGCGACCTGCTGAACTCGGGCGCGGAGCCGGCCACGCCGGGCGCGCTGCTGGAGGTGCTGCGCGTACTCGGCTACACCGTCGAGGTCGCGGCGGCGGGGACGGCGCGCAAGCCGTGGCAGCTGGACGTGGTGGTCACCGAGATCCACTGAGACGCACCGTCAGGGGCCTTGCTGTGCAAGGCCCCTGACGGATGGTCAGCGCAGGTGGCCGGTGTCGTTGAACAACCGCAGCGAGGCGTTGCCGTCGCTGTAGTACTGCACGGCGCAGAGCGAGGCGGCCGACAGCTCCATCCGGTAGACCGCGTCCGGCGGGGCGCCGAGCGCGAGCCGGGCCAGCGTCTTGATCGGGCTGACGTGCGAGACCACCAGCACCGTCTGCCCCGCGTACCGGGCCAGGATCCGGTCCCGGGCCGCACCCACCCGCTGGGACAGCGCGGCGAAGCTCTCGCTGCTGCCGGTGGGCCTGGCCCTGGTGGAGGCGAGCCAGGCGTCGAGGTCCTCGGGGTGGCGCTCCTGCACCTCGGCGAAGGTCAGGCCCTCCCAGGCGCCGAAGTCCAGTTCGCGCAGGCCCTCCTCGATCCGCACCGGCAGGCCCAGCCGCACGGCCGCGGCCTCGGCGGTCTGCCGGGTGCGCAGCATCGGCGAGCTGACCACGGCCTCCACGGTGCCGCGCGCGGCCAGCGCCTCGGCGGCCCGTTCGGCCTGCCAGCGGCCCTTCTCGGAGAGCTGCGGGTCGCTGCCGGTGCTGCCGGAGAACCGCTTCTGCGGGGTGAGCGCCGTCTCGCCGTGCCGCAGCAGCACCAGCGTGGTGGCGACCATCTGATCGCCCGCCGCGGCCCAGCCGGCCTGCGGCGCGGGAGCCTGGAGCGCCAGGGCGGGTGCGGGCTCGTCGACGGCCGCGGCGGGTGCGACGGGGTGGGCGCTCGGCTCGCCCCTGGGCTGCCACGGCCTGCCCGCCTGGCCCGCGTCCATCGCCTCGTTGGCCAGCCGGTCCGCGTCCTTGTTCCGCTCGCGCGGGATCCAGGAGTAGCCGACCTGCCCGGGCGGGAAGACCGTGCGCGCCTCGGCGGCCAGCGGCTGCATGTCCGGGTGCTTGATCTTCCAGCGCCCGGACATCTGCTCGACCACCAGCTTGGAGTCCATCCGGACCTCCACGCCCGCGGCCGGGTCGATCGCGTGCGCCGCCCGCAGGCCGGCGATCAGTCCCCGGTACTCGGCCACGTTGTTGGTGGCCCGGCCGAGGTACTCGGCGGCCTCGGCGATGATCCGGCCGGTGTCGCCGTCACGGACCACCGCGCCGTAGCCGGCCGGGCCCGGGTTGCCCCGGGACCCGCCGTCGGCCTCGACGATCAGCCTGCGGGCGGTCACCGGATCAGATGCCCGACTCTGCGGTGCGCACCAGGATCCGGCCGCAGTTCTCGCAGCGCACGACCGCGTCCTTGGGCTCGGCCTTGATCGCGTTCAGGTCGGAGACCGCGAACTCGACCCGGCAGCCCTCGCAGCGGCGCTGGAAGAGGCGGGCCGCGCCGACGCCGCCCTGCTGCTCGCGCAGCCGGGTGTAGAGCTTCAGCAGGTCGGCCGGGACCACCTGGGCCACGGCCTCGCGGTCGCGGCCCACCTTGGCGGCCTCGGCGTCGATCTCGGCGAAGGCCGCGTCACGACGGGTGACGGCCTCGCCCAGCACGACCTCGGCGTGCTCCAGCCGGGCGGTCAGCTCGGTGACCCGGGTCTGGGCCGTCTCCAGGCGCTCCATCACCTCCAGCACCACGTCCTCCAGGTCGGCCTGGCGCTTGGCCAGCGAGCCGATCTCGTGCTGCAGGTTCTCCAGGTCCTTGGCGGAGCTGACGGCGCCGGAGTCCATCCGCTGCTGGTTGCGGGTGGCGCGGGTGCGCACCTGGTCCACGTCCTGCTCGGCCTTGGTCAGCTCGCGGGCGGTGTCGCCCTGCTGGGCCTGGGCGGCGATGACCAGGTCCTTGAGCGCGGTGTGGTCGGCGGTGGCCTTGTCGATCTCCGCGTGCTCGGGCAGGGTGCGGCGCCGGTGGGCCAGCTGGTCGAGCTTGGAGTCGATGGCCTGCAGGTCGAGGAGGCGGATCTGGTCGGCGGGCGCGGCGTTCAAGCGGGGGGCTCCTGTGATGACGGGGTCGAGCGGATGGCAGGTACGGGGGGCGCGCGGGGCGCCGGTGGTCGGCGGCGCTAGCGGGCCGACGGCGGGTCGAACGGCATCGGCGTGTGCGCCGTCCACGGGTCGGTGACCAGGGTGGAGACCCGGGTCGTGAGGTCCCAGCCGGCCTTGGCGGCGGCGGCACCCAGGTCGCGGGCGGCCAGGTTCAGCCAGGGCCACTCGGTGGCCCAGTGCGCCGCGTCGAGCAGCGCGGTGTCCGGGCCGGCCTCGGCGGCCTCGGAGGCCGGGTGGTGGCGCAGGTCGGCGGTCAGGTAGGCGTCCACGCCCGCGGCCCGGACCTCGGCGAAGAAGCTGTCACCGGAGCCGCCGCAGACGGCGACCCGGCGGATCGGGCGCTGCGGGTCGCCGGCCACCCGCACACCGGCGGCGGTCGCGGGCAGACCGGCCGCCACCCGGGCGGCGAAGTCGGCCAGCGCCAGCGGCTCGGGCAGCTCGCCGATCCGTCCGGTGCCCCGGCGGCCGGCCGGGTCGCTCGGGTCCGGGATCAGCGGTCCGGTGATCCGCAGGCCGACGGCCTCGGCCAGCGCGTCGGAGACGCCCGGGTCGGCGTGGTCGGCGTTGGTGTGTGCCACCTGCAGGGCGATCCCGGCGCGGATCAGGGTGTGCACCACCCGGCCCTTGAAGCTGCTCGCGGCCACGCTGGTGGTGCCACGCAGATAGAGGGGGTGGTGGGTGACCAGCAGGTCGGCGCCCCAGGCCACGGCCTCCTCGACCACCGGCTGCACGGGGTCGACGGCGAACAGCACCCGGCGCACCTCGTCGTCCGGATCGCCGCAGACCAGGCCGACGGCGTCCCATGACTCCGCCCAGTGCGGCGGGTAGAGCTCGTCGAGCGCGTTGATGACGTCGGACAGTTTCGGCACCCGTTGAGACTACCGCGCGCCGGGGCGGCGCCGGGGCCGCGGGCCGGGCGGGGAGCGGGTGCGGGCCGGGCGGGGAGCGGGTGCGGGGCACGCGGGGAGCGGGTGCGGGGCGCGCGGGGAGCGGCACCCGGGCCGGGCGTCAACCGGGGCACGGCGCCGAGCACGCCGCCGCCGCGACCGCGCACCCGGGCCGCGCGCCGGGAACCGCCATGGCAGAGCGGGACGGGCGTCCGCAGCGGAACGCGCCTGTGGATCACCCTAACGAGTGAAGTGACCCGGCCTGCGTTGAGCGCCCTCGGCCCCAAAAGTAACTTCGCTGGAGCGAAGGGGAGTTATCCGTTCCGGCGGACTCCAGGGGGCACCGGGAGCAGCCGGGAGCAGCCACGGCGGGTCGGCGAGGAGAGAGTGGGGGTGGGACGCGGATGGGGGTGGGCATACCGCTGCGACCGGCCGGGGAGCCGGCGCCGCTGGGGAGCAGTTGGCGGACCGGGGCGCCCGCGGACGACACACTGGTGGAGGTGGCCCGGGCGGCCGTGGCCGGCAGCACCGCGGCGCCGGGTGGCGGCGGAGCGGGCGGCTGGGAGGCCGCCTTCGACGACTTCTGGTGCACGGTGCGTCCGCCCGAGGCGCTCGCGCACCCCGGGCTGCTGCCCGCGCCGGGCTGGAAGATCCACATCAGCGCGGCCGGCACGGCCGCCACCGAGGTGCTCTCGGCGGTGGCGGGGGTGCTGGCCGAGGATCCGTGCGTCTTCAGGTTCGCGGCCGACCGGGAGCGGCTGCACCGGATCAACGCGCGCGCCGGCGATCACGGCCCGGCCTGCGGGTTCATCACCGTCCACCCGATGGACGAGGCGCAGTTCCTGCGGCTGCTCGAAGAACTGCACCTGGCCACCGAGGGCCTGCCGGGCCCGGCGGTGCCCGGCACCCGGCCGTTCGCACCGGACAGCCGGGTGCACTACCGCTACGGCGCCGTCGCCGGGCAGCGGTCCGAGGACGTCCGGGGGACGGGTCACCGGTGCCCGCCGCCGGTGGCCGACCCCGTCGAGGGGAGGGGGCCGGCCACCGGCGGCGGCACTGGAGGCGGGCGACAGGACGCAGGCAGCGTGCTGGTCGGCGACCGGTACGCGCTGACGGCGGCGGTGCGGTCCGGCGGCCGGAACCGGGTGTACCTGGGCACCGACACCAGCACCGGCGTGCCGGTGCTGGTCAAGCAGGCCCGGTCCCGCATCGGGGTGGACCGGACGGGCGCCGGGGCCCGCCCCGCGCTGCGCCGCGAGGCCCGGTGGCTGGGCGAGCTGGCCGGGCAGGGGCTCACCGCACGGCCGCTGGAGCTGATCGAGCAGGCCGACTCGCTGCTGCTCGTCCAGGAGCACCTCCCCGGCCAGCCGCTGGGCAGTTGGGTGGCGGCCCGGCTGAGCCCGGGCAGCGCGCCGGGCGTGCCGTGGGAGCAGGCCGGGCCGATGGCGCTGGCACTGACCGATCTGCTGACCCGGGTGCACGCCCACGGGCTGGTGCTGCGCGACCTGTCCCCCGACAGCGTGCTGGTCGCACCGACGCCCCGGGGCCCGCAGCTGCGCCTGGCCGACCTCGAACTCGCCTGCCCGGCGGGCACGGTGGCCGGCCCCGCGGGCACCCCGGGCTACCGGGCACCGGAGCAGGGGGCGGCGGGCGGGCGGCCACCGGGGTCCGGGGAGAGCCGGCCGGCCGAGCCCGCGGCCGACCTGTTCGCGCTCGGCGGCCTCCTCTTCCTGCTCGCCACCGGGCACGACCCGCTGCTGCCCGAGGATCTGCCCAGGTTCCGGCCGGTGCCCGAGCGGCTCGGCCGCTGGCTGGCGCTGGCCGCCCGCGAGAGCGACACGGCGCGGCGGCTGGCCCCGGCGGTGCTCGGCCTGCGGGCCGAATCGCCCCACCGGCGCTGGACCCTGGACCAGTTGCGGGAGCTGCTGACCCGGACGCGGGCAACGCCGTCGGCGGGCGCGCCCGCCGCGCCGCCACCGGAACAGGTCGACCGCGTCCTCGACCGGGTACTGCTCGACGGGCTGCGCCGACTGGCCACCAGCGCCACCGCGCGGCGCCCGGACCAGCTGTGGCCCGCCGTTCCCGGCGGGCAGCACGCCGACCCGTGCGACGTCCGGCGCGGCACGGCCGGCGTGCTCGCGGTCCTGGCCCGCGCCCTGCGGCAGCCGGGCCTGCTGCCCGCCGAACCGCGCTCGGCGGTGGAGCTGACCGTGCGCCAGGCCGCGCGCTGGGTCGAACGCCACTGCGCCGCCGCGCCGTTGGCGCTGCCGGGGCCGCCCTTCGCGCGCTCCGGCGCGATCTGGGCCCTGCTGGACGCCGCCGAGGCGCTCGGCGACCCGGCGCTCGGCGAGCGGGCCCGCCGGCTGGCCGCCCCCGCCCCGTGGCAGCGGCCCGGCCCGGCCCGCTGCCACGGCGCGGCGGGTGCCGGGTTCCTGCAACTGCGGCTGGGCGACACCGAGGCCGCACTGGCCATCGCCCGGCAGCTGCTGGCGGCGGCCGAGCAAGAGTCCTGCGGCACCCTCCGGCCGGTGCCGAAGGACGTCGACGTCGACCTCGACCACGTGCCCGGCGTGGCGGGCGTCGGTGCCTTCCTGCTCGCGGTGCACCGGGCCACCGGCGACGCTGCGGCCTTGGCCGGCGCCGAGCGCGCGGCCCGCACCCTGGCGGCCACCGCGTGCCTCGACGGCGCGGCCGCCCGGTGGCCGCAGCGCGCCGGCGAGCCGCCCGGCGTCCGCCTCGCACACGGGTGCGGCGGCGCCTCGCACGCGGGCGGCTTCCTGGTCCGGCTCTGGCAGCACACCGGCGACCCGGCCCTGCGCGAACCGGCGGTGGCGGCGGGTCTCGCGCTGCTGGACGGCCATCGGCACGGCGGCACCGGCGCCTGCCGGGCCCTGGCCGACGACGGCGAGTACCTGCTGGATCTGGCCCGGGCCACCGGCGAGCCGCGGTTCCGGGCCGGGGCACGCGAGCTGGCCCAGCTGATCGCGGCACGCGCGACCCTGCACGACGGCCTGCTGGTGCTGTCGGACGGGACCGGGACGGGCTGCCCGCCGACCCGCGGCACCGGCAGCGCCGGACCGCTCGCCTTCCTGCTGCGCCTGCGGCACGGCGGCCCACGGCTCTGGCTGGACCTGCCGACGGACCCGGTGGCCGCGGTCCCCCGACCCACCGGCAGATTCGAAGAGGTGTCCCCGTGACCGCCGCTCTGCGCACGACGGCGCCGGCCCTGCGCCGGCTGAGCTTCACCTTCGCCGCCGACGGCTCGCACGCCGCCTGCCTGGCGGCCGGCGCCGAAGGCGGCTGGTATGCCGAGAGCTGGCGGCTGACCGCCGACGCGCCGGCCGAGCCGACCGCCCTGCCGCTGCCCGGCGGCCGGTGCGAGCAGCTGCGCTCGCAGCTGGTGTCGCTGCCGGACGGACGGGTGCTGGTCTGCCGCCACGACGGCGAGCGGCACGACCTGGTGCTGCTGTCCGCCGCGGCGCAGCCCGGCGGGCCCGCGGTGGAGCAGCCGCTGGCGACCCTGCGGATGGCCGGTCTCCGTCTGCTCCCCCTGCCCATGGACGGTGTTCCCGCGCAGGACGCGCCGGTGGCCGTGGCGCTCGGGACCGATCCCCTCCCCCGCACCAGCAGTGGCGGCGGTCCGCTCGCGACCACCACCGCCTGGCTGGTGTACGCCGACGGCCGCGCCCCGGGCCGGATCGCCGAACTGCCCGGACTGCACGGCGGCGGCGTCTGGCTGGACCACGACGGCCGGATGCTCGCGCTGGACGGGGTGCGCGCCAAGCTGGTGCGGACCGTCGCGCTCGATCTGCGGCTCGGCACGGCGACCCCGCTGCTGGAGATCGCCGAGCACAGCAACGACCGGCTGCTGCTCTGCGACCCCGCCACCGGCTTCCTGCTGCTGCGCAGCGACGCCCCCGGCGAGGACCGGCTCGGCTGGGGCGTCCTGGGCAGTTCCGACCCGGTGCGCTTCCCCGACTGCCTGCACACCCCCGGGCAGTTGCTGCGGCCGGTGGCGCTGGAGCCCGGGGCGCAGCGGGCAGGGCAGAGCCGGGTGGCCGTCCAGCTCGACCGCGGCGCGGGCTCGGCGCTGGCCCTGTGGCGGCCGGCCGCCGGGCAGTTGGAGCCGCTGGCGGTGCCGCCGGGGCGGCTCGGCGGCATCGGCCACTGGTCGCCGGCCGGGCTGCGGATGCCGTACTCCGCTCCCGACCACCCGGCCGCCCTCGCCGCGCTCCAGGTCGACCTGCTGCGCGGCCAGGCGGCGCCGCCGCTGACACCGGTGGCCAGCGGGCTGGCGCCGGGCCTGGCCAACTCCCGCGCCGGGGCGGCGGCGAGCGGGCGGCCGTGGTCCGCCGACCCGCCGTGGCCGGCCGGTGCCACGACGGCGCCGCCGCGGGCCGGCTGGCGGCTGGACGGCAGCACCGCCCCCGCCGGTGGCGGCGCCTGGCACGGTGCGCGCTGCCTGGAACTGCCCGGTCCCGCCGGGCCGTTGGAGGCGGTGGTGTACGGCGGCGAGGGCTGGCTGAGCAGCCCTCGGCTGGTGCTCGCGCTGCACGGCGGTCCGGCCGACGCCTGGCGGCTGGAGTTCGACCCCGCGCTGCAGCGGATGGCCGCCGCGGGCCTGGCGGTGCTGGCGCCCAACCAGCGCGGCAGCACCGGCTACGGCAGCGAGCACGCGATGGCGATCCGCGGCGCCTGGGGCGGGCCCGACCTGGCCGACGTGCTCACCCTGCTGGCCGACGTCGCGACCCGGCGCGCGGCGCTGGGCCTGGCGCCGCCCGCCCTGTTCGGGGTCAGCTACGGCGCGTTCCTGGCGCTGCTCGCCTGCGCCCACGCGCCGCGCGAACAGGTGGCGCGCTGCGCGGTGGTGGCCCCGTTCCTGTCCGGCGCGCGCCTGCTGGCCGAGGCCGCCGCGCCGGTGCGCTCGCTGGCCGCCCGGCTCGGCGGCGACGAGCCGATCGAGGACGCCTACGGCCCGCGTGACGTCCTGGCACTGGCCGAGCGGCTGACCGCACGGCTGCTGATCGTCCACGGCGACCGGGACGAGGCCGTCCCGGTCAGCCAGTCCCGCGCACTGCGGCACGCGCTGCTGCGCCTGGGCCGGGTGGAGGGCACCGACTTCCGCTACGTGGAGGCGGTCGGCGCGGGCCACGAGGTGCTGGCCGAGGAGGGCTCGGCGGTCCTGCACGAGCTGCTGGCCGGCTTCCTGCACGGCGACCGGACCGCGTAGGGCGATCGGTCCGGGTCGGCGCGATCGGTTCGGGCACGTCCCGCCGAACATGTGACCGACCGTCGGACACGCCGACGCGCGTACCACGGGCCCCGGCCGGCACAGCCCGTCCTACCAGCACCTCGGCGCCCCGCACCGGCCGACACGGCACATCTCGATAGGTTCTTGTCCCACCCTGCCGTTAGGGTGACTAACCAACGGGGTGATCGCCTCGGCGTGTCGCGGCCCACCGCGGCCCACCAGGTGTCGGTTTCCCCTGTCCGGCCCGGTCACGGCCGGCGGTGCCGTGCGGCACCACAGACCTTGCACCCACGCACGGAAAAGACAGAGCTGATGTCCGAAACCCTCACCGCCACCACCGACCACGGCGCCGACGAGGCCACCTCCAGGGACTCGATCCACGGGCGCCACCGCGGCGGCACCGCCGCCGACGACAACCCCGAGGCCGACCCGCACGGCAGGCACCGCCTGAACGCGGGCGCCCGCTGACCTCCGGGCCGGCCCGCCGGCCGGCTCGGACCCCAGCCCCACCCGAGGGCCCGGCACGTCACCCGCGTGCCGGGCCCTCGGGCGTGCTCCCACCGGCTACCGGGCGGTAACCGGCGCGGCGCCGCCATCGAGTAGGGTCCCGGGGACCAGGGCCCCACCGGCGCCGGACGCCCGACCAGCGGCAGCCGGCCGGGGCCAGTACGAGGGAGCAGCAGCCATGACCGAGACCCGGGAGCAGTCCGTCCCCGCACCCGAGGTGCTCGCGGCCTTCACCGCGGCGGACGGCTTCATGCCCGTGGACGAGGGGCTGGCGCTCTACGCCGCCGCCGTCGAGGCCGCGGCGCGCACGGGGCTGCCGGTGCTGGAGATCGGCACCTACTGCGGCCGCTCGGCGATCCTGCTGGCCGACGCCGCCCGGCGCACCGGCACCGTGGCGCTGACCGTGGACCACCACCGCGGCTCCGAGGAGCAGCAGCCCGGCTGGGAGTACCACGACGCGACCCTGGTCGACCCCGAGGTCGGCCTGATGGACACGCTGCCGCGGTTCCGCCGCACCCTGCACACGGCCGGTCTGGAGCAGCACGTGATCGCGCTGGTCGGGCGCTCGCCGCAGGTCGCGGCCGTCTGGGGCGGCAAGCTCGCGCTGGTCTTCATCGACGGCGGCCACACCGACGAGCACGCGAGCGGCGACTACCAGGGCTGGGTCCCGCACCTGGCGGCGGACGGCCTGCTGGTGGTGCACGACGTCTTCCCCGACCCGGCCGACGGCGGCCAGGCTCCCTACCGGGTCTACCTGCGGGCGCTCGCCGAAGGCTTCGAGGAGGTCTCGGTCACCGGTTCGCTGCGGGTGCTGCGCCGCCCGGCGGCCTGATCGCGACCCGACCGCGAGCCGACCGCGGCCTGACCGCGGGTGCCGCCCGCCGCACGCCCCCGCCCCCGCTCGGCGGGCCCGCTCCGCCACGCCGTTTTTCGGCCGGCAGCGCCCCGCCGGAGGCGGCCGGCCGGTACCGTGACGACCGACACCCGGGCCCGCGCACGGCCGCACGCACCGGGCGTCGCCGCACCGCGCACCGCCGAGCCGCCGACGGCGCGGGCACACTGACCACGACCGAGCACCGAGCAGCCACAGGGCGAGACCTGAGGGCGGGGGCCACACCATGACGGACCAGGGCGACATGACACCGGCGGTCTGGGATCCGACCGCGCGCGGTGGCGAAGGCGGCTGGGTGCGGCGCCCGGCGCCGGGGACGCAGCCCACCGGCCCGGGCGCGCCGGTGCCAGCGGCCGGTCCCGGCCCGGTCCCCGGCGCGCCCGGGCCCGGCGACCAGGGACCGCCCCCGGTGGCCCGGCCGTACCTGGCCCCGGGCGCCCCGGCCGGCTCACCACCGCCCCCCGCCGCCGCACCCGCCGCGCCGCCGTGGCAGGGCGCCCGGCCGCCGGCCGCCGGAGGCTTCCCCGACCACGCCACCGCCCAGGGCGCCGGCCGCCCCACCGCTCCCCCGCCGATGCCGCCATTGCCACCGGGCCCGCCGGGCGGCGGCGACTTCGACGCGACCCAGGCGATCCCGCGCACACCCGCGCAGGCCGGCCCGCCCTTCGCCCAGCAGCCCTTCGCCCAGGCCGGCTACCCTCCGCCGCCCGCGCAGGCCTCGGGCGGCATCAACCTGCCCGGCCGCTACGAGGAGTTGGAGCCCGCCGGACCCGACCGGGACGGGCGCCGGCGCCGCGGCCCGCTGGTGGTCGGCGCCGGCCTGGTGCTCCTGCTCGCGATCGGCGGCGGCACCGTGCTGGCGCTGGAGAACTCCGGCTCCAGCAGCCCCACGGCGAAGGCCGCCCCGCCCGCCACCAGCACCCCGTCGGGCTCGCCGAGCCCGGGCGGCGCGCCCACCGGCACCCCGTCAGGCGCACCCGGTGCCGGCTCCTCGGCGAGCGCCGGCGCCTCCGCGGGGGCGAGTTCCTCGGTGTCGGCGAACGCGCAGGCCGAGGCCCAGGCGCTGGACGCGCTGCTGACCCAGGGCGAGTCGGCCAGGGCCCCGATCAGCAGCGCGGTGGCGCTGGTCGGGAGCTGCCCGGCCAAGTCCGACATCGACAGCGCCGCGCAGACCCTGGACACCGGCGCCCAGCAGCGCGACCAGCTCGTCGCCTCGCTGGACAAGCTGAACATGGCCGACGTCCCCGGCGGCGCGGACGCGGTCGCCAGCCTGAAGACGGCCTGGCAGGACTCCGGCGACATCGACCGCGCCTACGCGGCCTGGGCCCGCACGATCAGTGCCCAGGGCTGCGGCGGCAGCGGCACCGCCCCGAACACGCCCGACAAGCAGCGCGCCGACCAGCTGAACCCCCAGGCCACGCAGGCCAAGAAGGACTTCGTGACGAAATGGAGCGCGCTGGCCGGCAGCTACGGCCTGACCGCCCCCACCTGGGACAGGATCTGACGACCAGTGAAGCGCACCACACGCACCAACCGTGCCGACCGTGCCGACCGCACCGCCGTGACCCGCCTGCTGGCCGCGCCGCTCGGCCTGCTCACCCTGCTCGCGCTCGCCGGGTGCGGCACCTCCGCCCGGGCCGGCGCCGACGCGGTCGGCGCGCTGGCAGCGCCCAGCACGGCCGGCACCGGCAGCGCGACCACCCCGTCCGCGAGCCCCAGCCCTGCTCCCGGCAGCAGCCCGATCAGCGGCCCGGCCAGCACCCCCGGCGCCGGTGCGAGCCCGAGCCCGGCCAGCACCCCCGGCGCCGGTGCGAGCCCGAGCCCGGCCGGCCCCTCCGGCAGCCCGGCCGCCGGCAAGCCGCTGGCCGGCCGCACCATCGTGCTGGACCCCGGCCACAACCCCGGCAACGTGGACCACACCACCGAGATCAACCGCCAGGTGGACGTGGGCAACGCCCACAAGGAGTGCGACACCACCGGCACCGAGACCGACGCCGGCTACACCGAGGCCGAGTACACCCTTGACGTGGTGCACCGGCTGCGCGGCCTGCTGCAGGGCCTGGGCGCCACCGTGCTGCTCACCCAGGACGGCGACCGCCCCTTCGGCCCCTGCGTGGACGAGCGCGCGGCGATCGGCAACACCGCGCACGCGGACGCCGCGATCTCCGTGCACGGCGACGGCGGCCCGGCCTCCGGCAGCGGCTTCCACGTGATCATGCCCGCCAAGGTGGTGGCCGGAAAGGCCGACAACAGCGCCATCGTCGACCCCTCGCACCAGCTCGGCCTGGCGATCCGCGACAGCTTCCACGCCGCCACCGGCGAGCCGTACGCGGACTACGTCGCCGACCAGGGCCTGGACACCCGCAGCGACCTCGGCGGCCTCAACCTGTCGACCGTCCCCAAGGTCTTCATCGAGTGCGGCAACATGCGCAACGCCGGCGACGCCGGGAAGATGACGGATCCCCAGTGGCGCCAGCGCGCGGCCCAGGGCCTGGCCGACGGTTTCACCCGGTTCCTGAGGCCCGCGGGCTGACCCCGACCGGGCGACGCCCGCAAGCCCAGTCCCGCGGGTCCGGGCCCGGTTGACTAGAATCACTCCCCGTCACGCCGTCACGCCACACCAGCGAGGGGACCGATCAGTGAATCTGCGCGCTCTCACCAGGGGAGATGCCGCCGTCGCAGGTGCGGCCGTGCTCCTGCTCATTTCGTCGTTCCTCCCGTACATCTCCGTCGACTGCTCGCCGTCGCTGAAGCAGTTCGGCGGCTGCTCGACGGTGTACTCCACCAGCGTCTGGACCAGCGACCTCTTCCCGATCCTGCCCTCGGTCTACCTGCTGGGCATCGCGGCCGCCGCGCTGGTGCTGCTGCAGCGCTTCCAGGGCGAGGCCGCCAAGACCCGGCAGATCCTGGGCCTGCGCCTGGACCAGTGGGGCGTCTCGTTCTCGGTCGTCGCGCTCTGGACGGCGCTGTGGGCGCTGGGCAGCGGCTCGGACCACTCGTGGGGCGCCTACCTCGGCGTCGTCGCCGTGCTCGTGCTGGCCGGTGCCGCCGTGGCCGGGCCGCTGGTGCCCGCGCTGCAGGCCCCGCTGCTGACCGACAAGCCCGCGGTTCCGCAGGGCTACCAGCCGCCGGCGGGCGGCTACCCGGGCGCTGCCCAGGGCTACCAGCAGCCCGGCGGCTACGGCTTCCCGGCGCCGGGCGCGGGCCAGCAGGTGCCCGGCCAGAGCTTCGGCGGCCAGCAGTTCGGCGGCCAGCCGCAGCAGCCGGGCGGCTACGGCTTCCCCGCGCCGGACGCAGGCCAGCCGATGGCGGGCCAGCCCGGCCAGGAGTTCGGCTACGGCCAGCCCGCCGCCGGCCTCGGCGCCCAGCCGGTGCCCGCGGCCGCCGCCCAGGCACAGCCGCAGGACGCCGCCTTCGCCCAGGCCGCAGCCCAGGCCCCCGCCGCCGCGCAGCCCGTTCCGGCCGCCGCCGAGCCCGCCCCGGCCGCCCAGCAGGCCCCGGCCGCGCAGCAGGTCCCGGCCCCGGCGCCCGCGGCCGACTTCGCGCCGTTCTGGTTCGCCGTGCCCGAGCCGCGCCAGCTGGCCCCCAAGGACGGTCCGGCCGGTGCGCCGGTCGGCGAACTGCTGCCCGGCACCTGGTACCTGGCGGTGGACCAGCGCGGCACCGCGCTCGTCGCCCAGCTGCAGGACGGCACCCAGGGCGTGCTGGCCGACGTCTCGGGCATCCAGCGCGGCTGAACCCGCCCCGCACGAACGAAGGGCCGACGGGAGTCTCCCGTCGGCCCTTCGCGTTGCGCTCACACCGCGCGGCTCAGCAGCAGCCCTGGACCGCGAGCCCGTGCGGCAGCCGCTCGGCCCCGAAGACGGCCACCGTCGCCGGGTCGCCGCGCAGCGCCGCGACGGCGAGCAGCAGTGCGCCGGCCGTCCAGGTGGTGCGTTCCTCGGGCCAGATGGCGTCGTCCTCGAAGACGTAGCCGGTCCAGTAGGAGCCGTCCTGGTGGCGCAGGTGCTGGATCCAGCGCAGGATCTCGACCGCGCGCTCGGCATCGCCCACCGACCAGAGCGCGAGCGCGAGTTCGGCGCTCTCACCGCCGGTCACCCAGGGCCGGTCGCTGACGCAGCGCACGCCGAGCCCGGGCACCACGAAGCGGTCCCAGTCGGCCTCGATGCGCCGCAGCGCGGCCGGTCCGCGCAGGGCGCTGCCCAGCACCGGGTAGTACCAGTCCATCGAGTAGCGGCCCTTGTCCAGGAACCGCTCGGGGTGCGCGGCCACCGCGTGCTGGAGCCGGCCGGTGGCCAACTCCCAGTCCGGCTGGGGCTCCTGGCGGTAGTCGGCGATGGCGAGCCCGCAGCGCAGCGCGTGCAGGATGCTGGCCGAGCCGGTGAGCAGCGCCTCGTCGGCGGGGGTGCCGTCCTCGGCCAGCCGCCAGGCGATCGGCCCGCCGGGCAGCTGGGCGCCGACGGTGAAGTCCAGCGCGCGGCGGACCACCGGCCACATCCGGTCCAGGAAGGCGTCGTCACCGCAGGTCAGGTGGTGGTGCCAGACGCCGACCGCCACGTAGGCGCAGAAGTTGGTCTCCACCGCGCGGTTGCTGACGCCGTCCGCGCCGTGCTCGAAGTAGCCCGCGTACCAGGAGCCGTCCGGGTTCTGACAGTCCGCCAGCCAACGGTAGGCGCGCTCGGCCGCGGCGTGCTCGCCGGCCGCGTCCAGCGCCATCGCGGCCTCGGTGTGGTCCCAGGGGTCGAGGTGGCCGCCGGTGAACCACGGGATGGCGCCGTCGGGCCGCTGCTCGGCCAGGATGCTGCGTACCGTGGCAGCCGCCTGCGGCCCGTCCAGCACGCCGGGCAGCAGCAGCGGCCCGGGGGTGGCCACCCCCTCGTGGGCCGTCACGCGCCGGCCCGGTTGGGCTTGCTGGCGTAGGCGACGAAGCTCTTGCCGATCACCGGGTTGAGCGCGGCCTCGGCGGCCTTGGTGAGCTTGCTGATCACCGGGGTGCCGACGATGTCCCAGACCAGCAGCTGGTGGTAGGCCTTGACCGGCAGCGCCTTGTCGTTGTCGACGCCGACCGCGCACTTGATCCACCAGTACGGCGCGTGCAGCGCGTGGGCGTGGTGGGTGCCGTAGGGGGTGAGGCCGGCCTCGCGGATCCGGTCGAGCAGCTCGTCGCCGCGGTAGATCCGGATGTGGCCGCCCTCGACCTCGTGGTACTCGTCGGAGAGCGCCCAGCAGATCTTCTCGGGCAGCCAGCGCGGCACGGTCACCGCGAGCAGCCCGCCGGGCTTGAGCACCCGGAACATCTCGTTGAGCACGCCCTTGTCGTCGGGGATGTGCTCCATCACCTCGGAAATGATGATCTTGTCGAAGGACTCGTCCTCGAACGGCAGCGCCAGTGCGTTGCCCTCCATCGCCACCGCGCTCGCCCCGGCGGGGGCCTCGCCGGCCGCGTCCATCGCGTCGAACCAGCGCTTGACCTCGGCGATCTCCTCGGCGTTCTGGTCCAGTGCGACCACGTTGGCGCCGCGGCGGTAGCACTCGAACGCGTGCCGGCCGCCGCCGCAGCCCAGGTCGAGCACCCGATCACCGGGGGCGAGTGGGAAGCGGGAGAAATCGACGGTCAGCACGGTGTGGAGCTCCCATTCGGTACACGGAGGGTCGGGTAACGCACGTTCAGGCCACGCTCTTCACCGCGGGCCGAGGACCGTCAGGCGACGTAGCGCCAGCCCGCGCCCGAGCGGGCCCGCTGCCCGACGCCGGTGGCGATGGCCGCGCGGTAGCGATCGGCGGTGAGTTCGGCGGCGCGCTCCCAGGTGAAGTGGGCCAGCACCCGCTCCCGGCCTGCCGCGCCGAGCCGGGCGCGCAGGGCGGGATCGTCCAGCAGCCGGCCCAGCGCGCCCGCCAGCGCGCCCGCGTCGCCCGGCGGCACGGCCAGGCAGCTCTCCTCGTCCGGGCCCGCCACCTCGGGGATCGCCCCGCCGGTGGTGGCCACCAGCGGCGTGCCGGTGGCCATCGCCTCGGCGGCCGGCAGCGAGAAGCCCTCGTAGAGCGAGGGCACGCAGGCCACCTCGGCCGAGCGGTAGAGGTCGACCATCTCCTCGTCGCTCAGGCCGGTGCGGAACTCGATGTGCTCCTCCAGGCCGAACCGGCGCACCGCGTCGGCCACCGGGCCCTCGCCCTGCTTCTTGCAGACCACCACCAGGTGCGCGTCCCGCTCGGTGCGGACCTTGGCGAGCGCCTCCACCAGGTGGACCAGGCCCTTGAGCGGCACGTCCGCGCTGGAGGTGGTGACGATCCGGCCCGGCACCACCGCGACCTCGTCCGAGGGCGACCAGCGCCCGGTGTCCGCGCCGATCGGCACCACCGAGACGGCCCGGGGGGCGGCGCCCAGCTGCTCGACGATCCCGGCCTTGGAGCTGCCGGAGACGGTGATGATGTGGTCGAGGCGGGCGGCGACCCGGCGCTGCATCCGGGTGAAGGCGTACCAGCGGCGCAGCGAGAGCCGGCGCAGCCGGGTGGCGGCCGCCGTCAGCTCCAGGCGGCGGTCCTCGGTGACCGGGTGGTGGATCGTGGTGACCAGCGGGAAGCCGTGCCGGGCCAGGCCCAGCAGGCCGTAGCCGAGGGTCTGGTTGTCGTGCACCACGTCGTAGCGGCCGCGGTGGGCGGCCAGGTACTGGCGGGCCCGCAGCGAGAAGGTGAGCGGCTCGGGGAACCCGCCGGTCCACATCGTGGCGACCTCCAGCAGGTCCACCGGGCCGCGCAGTTCGGCCGCCGCGGGGGTGCGGAACGGGTCGTCGGCGCGGTAGAGGTCCAGGCTGGGCAGTTCGACCAGGCGCACCGAGCCGGGCCCCTCGACCTCGTCGAGCACCGGGAAGGGCTGGGCGCCGATCACGTCGACGTGGTGACCGAGCCGGGCGAGCTCCCGGGACAGGTGGCGGACGTAGACGCCCTGGCCACCGCAGAACGGGTCACCGCGGTAGGAGAGCAGCGCGATCCGCAGCGGCCGCTGGTCGGCCGTGGAGGGTGGCTGCCCCGTCATGGATCGGCCCCTTGAACATGTGAACAGTGCGAGACCTCGAAGATACCGGCCCGTAGCTTCGGCATCCCGGGCGGGGAAGGTGATTCACGCCACGCTCCCCCGCGCTCCGCCCGCACGGCGGTTCCACGGCCGCGACCCGGCGGCTCCTTTGCATACGGACGGTCCGGTGGCGGCCGGAAGTGCCCAGCAGCGGTCCGCTTGGAAAAGCCCGTTAGAGTTGCCGGTGGCCGCAACCGGCGCTGACCCGAGCCGTCGGCGGGGACCGCGGACCACCCGCCGTCCAGCGAAAGGCCCCCGCCACACCATGCCCACGCCCGCCCGTACCGGCGCCGCCCTGCTCACCGCCGCCCTGCTGACCGGTCTGGTCGCCGGGCCCGCGCTGGCCGACACCAGCTCCTCGCCCAGCCCCGCCACCCCGGCCTCGCCCTCGCCGGTGGCCCCGCCCGCCGCGCTGTACGGCAAGGGCGACCCGACCTACGACGGTGTCTGGCGCCAGGCGATGGCACTGATGGCGCTGAACAGCGCGAAGGTGACGCCCGGCGCCGCGGCCGTGGACTGGCTGACCGGCCAGCAGTGCGCCGACGGCGGCTGGCCCTCGTTCCGCGCCGACGCCAAGGCCGCGTGCACCGCCGCCACCGAGGACAGCAACGCCACCGCGCTGGCCATGCAGGCGCTGGTCGCGCTCGGCGGCCACCAGGCCGCGGTGGACAAGGGCGTGCAGTGGCTGAAGACCAATCAGAACAGCGACGGCAGCTGGTCCTACAACCCCGGCAGCCCGGGTGACGCCGACTCCACCGGCCTCGCCGTCAGCGCGCTGCGCGCCGCCGGCGCCGACCCGACCCAGGTGGCCAAGGACGGCAGGACCGGCCTGACGGCGCTCGGCGCCCTGCAGTTGGGCTGCGCCGCACCCGCCGAGCAGCGCGGCGCCCTCGCCTACCAGGCCGCCGCCGCGGGGCAGCCGGCGAGCGCCAACGCGCTGGCCACCGCCCAGGCCACCCTCGCCATCGCGGGCGGCTCGCTGCCGGTGGCCGCCGGCAGCCCGACCGGCCCGGCCCCCAAGGCGCCCGAGTGCGCGACGGGCACGGACGCCGCCGCCGGAGGCGCCGCCTCCGCGGAGAGCGCCGCGGCCTACCTCGCCACGACGCTGGCCGCGGGCGGCCAGCACCTGACGCTCAGCACGCCGGGTGCCGCCGCGCCGAGCCCCGACTACAGCGGCACCACCTGGGCGGTGCTGAGCCTGGTCCGGTCCGGCCACCCGCAGCAGGCCGCCGGAGCGGTGGACTGGCTGGCCGCCAACGGCGGCAGCTGGACCAAGGGCCCGGCGGGCCCGGACGCCGGTGCCACCGCGGCGCTGATCCTGGCCGCCCAGGCCGCCGGCCGCGACCCGCACAGCTTCGGCGGCACCGACCTGGTCAAGCAGCTCACCGACAGCGGGCCCGCGGTGCAGACCGCCGCCAAGGAGAGCAAGAAGAAGAGCGGCTTCTCGCCCTGGCTGCTGGGCTGTGGCGTGCTGATCGGTATCGGCGGCGGCCTGGCGATCAGCCTGAGCCGCAAGCGCGGCCAGTGATCCCGGCCCGGCCGAGCGGCGCGGGGCAGCGCGCCGCCCTGCTGGCCCTGGCGCTGGTGGCCGCCCTCGCCACGCTGACCGTGCTGGCCGGGCGGGCCGAGGCGGCCGGCTACCGGTACTGGTCGTTCTGGCGCGGCGCCGACGGCGGCTGGAGCTACCAGCAGCAGGGCCCGGCCACCTATGTCCCCGCCGACGGCTCGGTCGACGGCTGGCGCTTCGCGCTGAGCCCCGACGGCGGCCAGGACGCCGCCCGCCCCACCGGCGGGGCGGCGGACTTCGCCGTGCTCTGCGCCGACACCCCGGCCAAGCCGGGCCTCAAGCGGGTCGGCGTGGTGCTGGACTTCGGCACCCGGACCGACGCGCCGTCAGGCTCGGTGCCGCCCGCGGCCCGCACCGGCTGCGCCCAGGTGCGGCAGCAGGCCAGCTCGGCCGAGGTGCTCGCCGCGCTCGCCCCGCCGCTGCGCTACGACACCAACGGCATGCTCTGCGCCATCGCCGGCTACCCGGCGGCCGGCTGCGGCGAGGCCGTCTCCGGCAGCAGCGGCACCAGCGGCAGCACCACCAGCGGCGCGACCAAGGCCCCGAGCAGCGGCCCGAACCTCGGCCTGGCCGCCGGCGGCGCGCTGGTCGTGCTGCTCGGCGCGGGTGCCGTCTGGCAGGTCCGGCGCCGGCGCCGGACCTGATCCCGATGGCCCTGACCGCCCTGCGCCGCGCCCCGCGCCCGCTGCACCCCGCCGCCTGGTGGCTGTGGGCGCTCGGCCTGGCCACGGCCGCCTCCCGGACCACCAACCCGCTGCTGCTGCTCCTGATCGTCGCCGTCGCCGGCTACGTGGTCGCGGTGCGCCGCACCGAGGCGCCGTGGGCCCGCTCCTACGGCACCTTCCTGCGGCTGGGGTTGGCGGTGCTGGTGCTGCGACTGGGCTTCACCGTGCTGCTCGGCTCGCCGGTCCCCGGCACCCACGTGCTGCTGACGCTGCCGCAACTGCCGCTGCCCGGCTGGGCGCAGGGCGTGCGGGTCGGCGGCCGGGTGACCCTGGAGGGGCTGCTCGCCACGCTCTACGACGGGCTGCGGCTGGCCACCCTGCTGATCTGCGTCGGCGCCGCGAACGCGCTCGCCTCGCCCGCCCGGCTGCTGCGGCTGCTGCCCGGCGCGCTCTACGAGGTGGGCGTGGCCGTGGTGGTGGCGATGTCCTTCGCGCCGAACCTGGTCGCCGACGTCCAGCGGCTGCGGGCCGCCCGCCGGCTGCGCGGCCGTCCGGACCGCGGTCTGCGCTCCGTGCTCAGCGTCGGTCTGCCGGTGCTGGAGAGCGCGCTGGAGCGCTCGGTGGCGCTGGCCGCCGCGATGGACAGCCGCGGCTTCGGCCGCACCGCGCCGGTGCCGCGCGCGGTGGCCCGGGCCACCGCCGCGCTCACCCTGCTGGGCCTGCTCGGTCTCTGCGCGGCGGCCTACGGGCTGCTCGCCGACGGCGGCGCCGGCTGGGCGCTGCCGGTGCTGCCGGCCGGGGTGGCCGCGAGCGCGGGCGGCCTGGCGCTGGGCGGGCGGCGCACCGTGCGGACCCGCTACCGCCCCGACCGGTGGGGGCTGCCGGAGTGGCTGGTCGCCGGCTCCGGGGTGCTGGTCGCGGCGGTCATGATCTGGCTGGTCACCCGCACCCCGGCGCCCTTCGCGCCCACGGTGGTGCCGCCCACGGTGCCCGAACTCCCGCTGGTCGCGGCCCTCGCCGTGCTGCTCGGCCTGCTCCCCGCCGTCGCCGCCCCCGCCCCGCGCCCGCTGACCCTGCGCCGCCCCGCCGGCGCCGACTTCCGGAAGGCCGACCGCCCGTGATCACCTTCGACCAGGTCTCGGTGCACTACCCGGACGCCGCCGCGCCCGCCCTGACCGGTCTCGACCTGACCGTGCCCGAGGGTGAACTCTGCCTGCTGGTCGGCCCGTCGGGGGCCGGCAAGTCCACCCTGCTCGGCACCGTCAACGGACTGGTCCCGCACTTCACCGGCGGCGTGCTGCACGGTCGGGTGACCGTGGCGGGCCGCGACACCCGCGACCACCGGCCGCGTGAACTCGCCGACCTGGTCGGCACCGTGGGCCAGGACCCGGGCGCGCACTTCGTCACCGACACGGTCGAGGACGAACTTGCCTACGGCATGGAGTCGCTGGGCCTGGCCCCGGCGGTGATGCGGCGCCGGGTGGAGGAGACGCTCGACCTGCTGGGCCTGGCCGAGCTGCGCGACCGCCCGCTCGCCACCCTCTCCGGCGGCCAGCGCCAGCGGGTGGCGATCGGCTCGGTGCTGACGGTGCACCCCAAGGTGCTGGTGCTGGACGAGCCGACCTCCGCGCTCGACCCCGGGGCCGCCGAGGAGGTGCTGGCGGTGGTGCAGCGGCTGGTGCACGACCTCGGGACCACGGTGCTGATGGCCGAGCACCGCCTGGAGCGGGTGGTCCAGTACGCCGACCAGGTGCTGCTGCTGCCGGGCGACGGGGGCCCGGCGGTGCTCGGCGAGCCGGCCGAGGTCCTCGCCCACTCCCCCGTCCACCCGCCGGTGGTGGGCCTGGGCCGGCTGGCCGGCTGGTCGCCGCTGCCGCTCTCGGTGCGCGACGCCCGTCGCCGGGCCGCCCCGCTGCGCGCCCGGCTGGCCGGCGCCGACCCGGCAGCCGGGCGTCCCCGCGGTGACGCGGCCGGTGCCCCGGTCGCCGAGACCGCCCGGCTGACCGTGCAGCGCGGCCCGGTGCCCGCCCTGCGCGAGGTCTCGCTGACCCTGCGCCGCACCGAGATCACCGCGCTCATGGGCCGCAACGGCGCGGGCAAGTCCACCCTGCTCGGCGCGCTCGCCGGCCTGCACGCCCCGACCGGCGGCAGCGTGCGGATCGGCCCGCTCACCCCGCACCGGGCCCGCCCCAAGGAGCTGGTCCGCCAGGTCGGCCTGGTTCCGCAGGACCCGCGCGACCTGCTCTGCACCGCGACCGTGGCCGCCGAGTGCGCCGCCGCCGACCAGGACGCCGACGCAGCGCCCGGCAGTTGCCGCGCGCTGCTGGAGCGCCTGCTGCCGGGCCTGGCCGACGACACCCACCCGCGCGACCTCTCCGAGGGCCAGCGGCTGACCCTGGCGCTGGCCGTGGTGCTGACCGCCCGCCCCGCGCTGCTGCTGCTCGACGAGCCCACCCGCGGCCTGGACTACGCGGCCAAGGCCCGCCTGGTGACGATCCTCGGCGCGCTCGCCGCCGAGGGCCACGCGATCCTGCTGGCCACCCATGACGTGGAGCTGGCGGCCGAACTCGCCCACCGCACCCTGGTGCTGGCCGAGGGCGAGCTGGTCGCCGACGGCCCGGCGGCCGAGGTGGTGCTGGCCTCCCCGGTCTACGCGCCGCAGGTCGCCAAGGTGCTGGCCCCCGAGCCGTGGCTGACGGTCCGCCAGGTGGCCGCCGCCCTGCGCGAGGCGCCCGGGGCGCCGGAGCGGGCGGCCGACCGGTGAACCTGGCCCGCCCCGTCCCGCTCGGTCCGCGCTCGATCGCGATGCTCGCGCTCACCTCCCTGGTGGGTCTGGCCGCCTTCGGCTGGCCGCTGCTGGCCGCGCCGTCCTCCACCCTGGTGGGCCACGCCGCGGATGCGCCCTGGCTGTTCGCGCTCCTGCTGCCGCTGCTGCTGGCCGTGCTGGTCGCCCAGCTCTCCGAGCACGGGCTGGACCCCAAGACCGTGGCCCTGCTCGGCGTCCTCGCCGCCGTCGGCGCCGCGCTGCGTCCGCTGGGCGCGGGCACGGCGGGCCTGGAGCCGATGTTCTTCCTGATGGTGCTGGCCGGGCGGGTGCTCGGCCCGGGCAGCGGCTTCGTGCTGGGCTCGGTCACCATGCTGGCCTCCGCCCTGCTCACCGGCGGGGTCGGCCCCTGGCTGCCGTTCCAGATGCTCAGCATGGGCTGGGTCTGCCTGGGCGCGGGGCTGCTCCCCGGCCCGGCCACCCTGCGCGGGCGCGGCGAGCTGGTGCTGCTGGCCGGCTACGGCGCCGTGGCGGCCGTGCTCTACGGCACCGTGATGAACCTGCAGGGCTGGCCCTACATCGGCGGCCTGGGCAGCTCGATCGCCTTCGTCCCCGGCGCCCCGCTGACCACCAACCTCCCCAAGTTCGCGGTCTACTGCCTGACCACCTCGATGGGCTGGGACCTGCCGCGCGCCGCACTGACCGCCACCCTGTGCCTGACCGTCGGCACCCCGGTGCTGCGCGCCCTGCGCCGCGCCACCCGGCGGGCCGCCTTCGACGCCCCGGTGCGCTTCGAGCCGCCCGCTCCGTCCCCGGTGGCAGCCCGGGATACCGCGCAGGGATGACGAAGATCCGGCCCGGCCGCCCTAAGCCGTGTCTCACAATTCCCGCCAGGCGCGCGACGCCGGGCATCCAGCCTGGACGCACCGGCGAATCATCCAAGTACGACCCAGTACGAGGAGGCTTCGCCGGCACGCCCAGCCGGGCGCCACCCAGCCGCCAGGCTGGGTGGTGGGGGTACCTCCCGGCCGAAGGCTGGGGGAGCCGCGCGCTGATCCGACGCGAATTTGTGAGACACGGCCTAGGCTGCCGCAATGCACAGCGGCATGGCACGGGGGTGGGAGCTGCTCCGCCGGCACCCCGGGACGGTGGACACCGCCCTCGCGTTCGTCATGGGCGGCCTCACCCTGGCGTTCGCCCTGCAGACCCGGCACCAGCTGCACGTCCAGGACCACTACCCGCTGTTCGGCACCTCGGCGATCCTGCTGACCCTGGCGGTCAACCTCCCGCTGGCGCTGCGCCGCCGCCGGCCGTGGACGACCCTGCTGGTCTCCGGCGCGGCCCTGGCCGTCTACACGGCCGCCGGGAACGAGTCCTCGGAGAACCTCTGGGCCCCGCTGTTCGCCTTCTACACGGTGATCAGCCGCCCCGAGCGCCGGGCCACCAAGGCGGCGGTCGCGCTGACCGCCGGGCTGTGGTGCTGGAACGCGCTGGAGGTCGGGGTCTCGGTGCTGTTCGCCGTCGGCCAGACGGCGGTGGGCGTCGGCATCGTCTGGTACTTCGCCGAGGGGATGCGCAACCTGGGCCTGCGCAACGCCCAACTCGCCCGGCTGACCGCCCAGCTGAACGCGGAGCAGGCCGCCCGCGCGCAGCACGCGGTCACCGAGGAGCGGGTGCGGATCGCCCGCGAGCTGCACGACGTGCTGGCGCACCACCTCTCGGTGGTCGCCCTGCAGGCCGGGCTGGCCCGCTACGTCTTCACCGCCGATCCCCCCACCGCCAGCGGCGCCCTGGACACCATCGCCGAGACGGCCCGGCTGGCCCTGGACGAGATGCGCGGCCTGCTCGCGCTGCTGCGCGTCGCCCCCGACGGCGGATCCCCCGGCGACGAACCCGGTGCCTACCTGCCCGCTCCCGGGCTGGCCCAGCTGCCCGAGCTGGTGGAACGGCTGCGCGTCGCGGGCCTGGGGATCGAACTGACCGTCACCGGCCGGCGGCGCGAGCTGCCCCCGGGCCTGGACCTGGCCGCCTTCCGGGTGCTCCAGGAGTCGCTCACCAACACCCTCAAGCACGCGGGCCCCACCGCCCGCGCCGAGATCGAGCTGCACTTCGACACCCACACGCTGACCGCCCGGGCCGCCGACGACGGCGGCACCGGCGGCCCGGGCGCGGTACCGGTCGCCACGGTGTCCGGCGGCCACGGCCTGATCGGCATGCGCGAACGGGTCCAGCTCTACGGCGGCCGGCTGACCGCCGGGCCCCGGCCGGCGGGCGGCTACGAGGTGCTCTTCACGCTCCCCCTCGCACCGCCCGCCTGACCGGCCCGCCCTCAGGCCTGCTTGGGGCCCGCCGACTGCACGACCTCGAAGGACCACAGCGTGGACCCGGAGGCCGCCGGGCGCTGCGCCCCCTCACTGCCGGCCGGCCGGTGCGCGGCCTGCATCGGCCCGGTCATCCACGCCTGGAACGCCTCCTCGGTGGCCCAGCGGGTGTAGACGAGGTACTGGTCGGTCCCCTCCATCGGCCGCAGCAGCTCGAACCACTCGAAGCCGTCCTGCCCCTCGACGGCCCCGGCCCGCGAGGCGAACCGCTGCTCCAGCACCTCCCGCTGCTCGGCGGGAACGGTCAGCACATTGATCTTCACGACAGACATGTCCCCATCGTCGCACCCCCGCGGCCCGCTCAGAACGACCGCCCCTCGCTGTGCGGGACGTGCTCGCCCGTCGTGCGGTCGGCGCGGTCCGGGCGGTCGCGCTGGTCGCCGCAGAGTGAGTTGCTCAGCCGGGTGAGCAGATCGGCCAGGTCGGCGAACTGCTTCTCGTCCCAGTCGCCGAGCAGTTCGGAGAGCTGGGTGCGGCGGGCCGCCACCAGTTTGAGCGCGGCCTGCTCGCCCGCCTCGGTCAGCCGCAGCGGCAGCCCGTTGCGCAGGGCCAGGCCCCGGCCCTCGACCTCGCGGGCCGCCGCCTCCACCACGCCGGGCGGCAGGATCCGCCGCTCGGCCAGTTCGGCCGGCTCCACCGAGCCCTGATGGTGCATCTGGAGCACCAGCCAGCTGGCGGCCGGCTGCAGGTCCAGGCCCGCCCGCTCGGTGATCCGCCGGTACAGGTCGCGGCGGGCCTCACGGGTGTTCAGCACGGTCAGCGCGCGGGCGATCTCGTCCACCGAGGAGCGCTCCACCGGGTTCATCCCGATCGACTCGCCGAGGTCGGGCGCGGTGACCGAGGCGCGCAGCGGCTCCTCCCGGATGAAGAGCGAGAAGAGGAAGGCGACGAACGCCACCGGCGCGGCGTAGAGGAAGACCTCGGCGATGGAGCTGGCGTAGGCGTGCAGCACGCTGTGCGCGACGGCTGCCGGCAGGGACTTGATCACGTGCGGGTCGGCGGTGATCGAGCTCAGCGCGAAGCCGGGCGGCAGGTGCACCCCGCGCAGCGCATCGGTGAGCTTGTGGGTCAGCTGGGTGGTGAAGATGGTGCCGAAGATCGAGACGCCGAAGGAGGCGCCGATCGAACGGAAGAAGGTCGCGGCGGCGGTGGCCGCGCCCAGGTCCTGGTAGCCGACGGAGTTCTGCACGATCAGCACCAGCACCTGGAGCACCAGGCCGAGACCCAGGCCGAAGACCAGGAAGTACAGGCTCATCACGGTGGTCGAGGAGGATTCGGTGAGCCGCGAGAGCAGGATCAGACCCACCGTCACCACCGCCGTGCCGGCGATCGGGAAGATCCGGTAGTGCCCGGTCCGGGCGACGTACTGCCCCGAGCCGATCGAGGTGACCAGCATGCCGAGCACCATCGGCAGCATGTGCACGCCCGACATGGTGGGCGAGACGCCCTGCACCACCTGCAGGAAGGTCGGCAGGTAGGTGAGCGCGCCGAACATCGCGAAGCCGACCACGAAGGAGATCACCGCGACCAGGCTGAAGGTGCGCGAGGCGAAGAGCCGGGGCGGCAGCACGGCCTCCGTCGCGGCGCGCTCCACCTGGACGAAGGCGGCCAGCAGCACCAGCCCGAGCACGCCCAGGCCGATGATCTGCCAGGAGCCCCACGGGTAGCTCACCCCGCCGAGCGAGGTCATCAGCACCAGGCAGGTGGCGACCGCCGCGATCAGCACGATGCCCAGGTAGTCGATCCGGTGCTGCCGCTTGACCTCCACGCTGTGCAGCACCGCCGCGATCACCGCCAGCGCGACCACGCCGATCGGCAGGTTGATGTAGAAGACCCAGCGCCAGGAGAGCTGGTCGACGAAGAAGCCGCCGAGCAGCGGGCCGAGCACGCTGGTGGCTCCGAAGACCGCGCCGAACAGGCCCTGGTACTTGCCCCGGTCGCGCGGCGGCACCAGGTCGCCGACGATCGCCTGGGTCAGCACGATCAGACCGCCGCCGCCCAGGCCCTGCAGGGCGCGGAAGGCGATCAGCTCGCCCATGTTCTGGGCCACGCCGCAGAGCGCCGAGCCGATCAGGAAGATCACGATGGAGGCCTGGAAGAACCGCTTCCGGCCGTACATGTCGCCGAGCTTGCCCCAGAGCGGGGTGGCGGCGGTGGAGGCCAGCAGATAAGCGGTGACCACCCAGGAGAGGTGCTCCAGGCCGCCCAGGTCGCTGACGATGGTGGGCAGCGCGGTGGAGACGATGGTCTGGTCGAGGGCGGCGAGCAGCAGAGCCAGCAGCAGCGCACTGATCGGGACCCAGAGGTTGTGGACGGGCGCGTCCTGGGAGATCAGCGGTTCGGGCTCGGTCTCCGGTGCCGCCATGGCGGTCCTCCTCGGTCCTAATTGCCGCTTATATGATGATCCGTCCGACTTCTCGCCCTCATGGTGTCAGATTTGCCCTGTTCTGCGGCGAACGATTGCGCCATTCGTAAGCCGGGCGCCCCTGTTGGGCACGATGCGGGTCCTGCATAATCGGGCGCAATCCACGCAGTCGACGCTCCAGGAGGACCGGGCCATGCCGGGATTCGCCCCTTACGGCCCCGGCCCGGAGCCCGACGGCCCGTATCCGGGCCTCCCCCAGCACCCCGACGTCACCGAGACCGCGGTGCTGCCGCTCCTGGAGGGCCCGCCGCTGGTGCGCCCGTACGTCCCGCCGGTCGCGGTGACCGACGAGGTCGCACCGCCGCACGTCACCGCCGTCCTGCCGCCCGTGCCGGACGCCGCCCCGGCGCCGCCCAGCGCCCCGGCGCGCGAGCTCGGGCTCTTCCCGCTGGCCGGCGACCTCGCACCGGCCGGCGGCGGTCGGGCGGCGAACCGCCGGGCCCGGGGCCGCGGCAGTAGACGCGGCGGCGTGATCGCCGCCGCGGGCGCCGGGGTGGTCGCGCTCGGCGTGGGCCTGGCCTTCGCCCTCTCGCCCGGTCCGCAGAGCAACCACGAGGCGCTGCCGGTGCTGCCCACCGGCGCACCCGACCCGGCCCCGTCGCCCAGCCAGACCCCGCAGTCCGCCCCGACCACGGCCGCCGCCAGCACCGCCCCCACCAGCAGCGCGCCCGCAACGTCGGCCCGGCCGACTTCCGCCGCGCCGCGGCCCGTGACGAGGACGGTCGCCCCCGCGACCACCCAGGCCCCCGCGCCCCCGCCCGCCGCCCCGGCCACCACCGCGGCCCCGGCGCCCGCGCCCTCCAGCGCACCCCCGAGCACCCAGGCCCCGGTCACCACCGCACCGCCGACCAGCGCGGCACCGAGCAGTCCCTCCCCGAGCGCCTCGTTCCAGACGCTGCACCAGGGCGACTCGGGCCCCGCGGTCACCACGCTCCAGCAGCAGCTGCGCGCGGCGGGGTGCGGCAATCGCTTCACCCCGGGCACGTACGACAACCGGACGGTGCAGGCGGTGCAGTACTTCCAGGACCAGAACAACGTCGGCGACTACAGCGACTACGGCGTCTACGACCAGCAGACCCGCGACGCGCTGGCCGCCGGGGACACCTGCTACTAACCCGTCACCGCTCCCACGATGCTCACGCCGGCCAGGATCAGCATCGCCGCCGCGGCCACCCGGATGATCACCTTCATCGGCACGTGCTTGAGCAGCTTCTGACCGCCCAGGATGGCCAGGCCGCCCACCGCGCACAGGGCCAGCCAGGCGCCCAGGCCCACCGAGAGCGGGTCGGCGTACTTCGCGGCCAGGTTGGCGGTCATGATCTGGGTCAGGTCGCCGAACTCGGCCACCGCCACCACCAGGAAGCTGGCCCCGGCCACCTTCCAGAAGCCGGTGGAGGACGGCTCCTTCGCCTCGTGCCCCTCGTCCTCGTCCTTGTGCAGCAGCAGCATCACGGCGCCGGCCAGGAAGAGCAGCCCGCTGACCCCCTCCACCCAGCGGTGCGGCAGCAGCGCCAGCAGGCTGCCGGCCGCGAGCGCCAGGCCGACCTGGACCGCCATCGCCGCCGCGACACCCGCGAAGACGTAGGCCGCCCTGTAGCGGGTGCCGAGCATCAGCGCGGCCAGCGCCGTCTTGTCCGGCAGCTCGGCCAGGAAGATGATGCCGAAGGTCACGGCGAATACGGTCAGTTCCATCGGGGGTGATGTCCCTACGGTCGGGCTGCCCGACCGCACGGCCCCAATAAAAAAAGAGACCTCGGCCCGGCAGCACTGGTCATGATCACAGCACTGCGGCCGAAGGTCTCGCCAACACCCCTGACGAGGTGTCCCGGGCGCCGGGCCGCTCCGCGAAGAGCCGGCCAGTATGTCGACGGTCCGGTGGAGGGCTACTCCCCTTCAACGCCTCCACTGTACCGGACGCCGCAGCCGCCACCGGCTGGCCCGCGGCCCGGGACGACCGGCCCCGCGCACCTGCACCGGGCGCCGGACCAGTCCGCGGCCCACCAGCTCCAGCACCACCACGATCGCCACCGCCTCCACCGCGAGCAGCGCGACCAGCACGAAGAGCTGCACCGCGCCCGCGGCCACCGGCGAGGAGCCGCCCAGCAGCATGCCGACGAAGGCGCCGGGCAGCGTGACCAGGCCCACCGTGCGGGTCTGGTCCAGCGCCGGCACCAGCGAGGTGGCGGCCGCTGTGCGGCAGATCTCCAGCCGGGCCTCGCGGTCGGGCAGGCCCAGGGCGAGGGCCGCCTCCAGCTCGCCGTGCCGCTGGTTCAGCTCGTCCAGCGCCCGGCGCCCGGCCAGCGAGGTGGCGCTCAGCGCGCCGCCGATCAGGATCCCGGCCACCGGCACGACGGACAGTCCCTGCAACGGCAGCAGACGGCCGGCCAGCAGCAGGACCAGCACCGGCAGCACCCCGGCGCCGATCGGTGCCGCCGCCCAGGCCCAGCTCCAGCCGGGCTCGTCGGTGATCCGCCGCCCGGCGGTGCGCACCGCCACGGAGAACATCAGCAGCACGAAGACCGCGGTCCACCAGAGCGAGTGCACCACGAAGGTGATCACCAGCGAGACCGCCGCGAGCTGCACCACCGCCCGCACTCCGGCCCGCAGCACCGCGTGGCCGTGCCCGAGCATCCCGCGCCCGGCCACCGCGACGGCCGCCACCAGCAGCACCACCATGGCCACCCCGAGCAGCGGGGTGACCGGCAGCAACTGCCCCGAGCCGCTGGACGCCGCCAGCGTCGGCGTCACCTCAGATCCAGCTGGTGAACCACATGTGGTCCTGCCACACGCTCATCGGAATCACCTGCGCAGTGTAGAGCGGCAGGAAGTAGAGAAAACACCCCATGACGGCCAGCACGATGCCGCCCGCCGCGACCGAGCCCACCGCCCGCCGGGCCGGGGTGACTCCCGCGGGGCCCACCATGGCGCCCAGCATCTGGGCCACCGCCAGACAGAGGAACGGGACCAGCACCACCATGTAGAAGGAGAAGATGGTGCGCTGCTGGAACTCGAACCACGGCAAGTAGGTGGCGGCCACCCCGCAGAGCACCGCGCCCGAGCGCCAGTCCCGCCGGAAGAACCAGCGGTAGAGCAGGTAGGCGAGCGCGAAGCAGGCCGTCCACCACAGCAGCGGGGTGCCGAGCGCCAGGATCTGCGTGGTGCAGCCGCCCGAGGAGGTGCAGCCCTGCTGGCCGGTCGGCACCGGCTGCCAGTACATGCTCACCGGACGGCCCTGGACCAGCCAGCTCCACGGGTTGGACTGGTAGGTGTGCGGGGTGGTCAGCGTGGTGTTGAAGCGCCACATCTCGGACTGGTAGTGCCACCAGCTGCGCAGCGCCGCGGGCAGCAGGCCCGAGCGGCCGTCCGCCCAGTGCCGGTCGTAGCCGCCGGAGGTGGCGAACCAGCCGGACCAGGAGGCCAGGTAGGTCAGCGCACCGACGACCACCATCGAGCCGAAGGCGGGCGCCGCGTCCCGGCGCAGCATGCTGCGCAGCGGGGAGCGGGCACCGGCGGCCCGGCGGCCCGCCTGGTCCCAGAGCACGGTGAGCAGGCCGAACGCGGCCAGGATCTGGGCGCCGTTCCACTTCACCGAGCAGGCCGCACCCAGCAGCAGTCCGGCGGCCAGTCGCCACGGCCGCAGGCCCAGGCCGACCCGGTCGGCGTCCACGCCGGGCTCGGCCAGCCTGGCGCGCACCCGGTCGCGGTCGATCAGCAGGCAGCCGAAGGCCGCCAGCACGAAGAACATCAGCACGCCGTCGAGCAGCCCGGTGCGGCTCATCACGAACTGCAGGCCGTCCACCGACATCAGCAGCGCGGCCGTGCAGCCGATCAGGGTGGAGCCGAAGAGCCGGCGGCCGATCCTGGCCAGCATCAGCACCGACAGGGTGCCGAGCAGCGCGACCATCACCCGCCAGCCGAAGGGGTTCAGCCCGAAGGCGGCCTCGCCCAGCGCCATCACCCACTTGCCGAGCGGCGGGTGGGCGATGAAGGCGGGGGCCGAGGTGAGCGGGATCACCTGGGGGTGGGCGAGGATCTGGTCGTTGGCGTTGGCCGGCCAGACGCCCTCGTAGCCCTGCTGGAGCAGCGACCAGGCGTCCTTGGGGTAGTACGTCTCGTCGAAGACGAAGGCGTTCGGCGAGCCGAGGTTCCAGAACCGCAGCACCCCGGCGAAGAGCGCCACCGCGAGCGGCCCCAGCCAGCCGGCGTACCGGCCCAGCCAGGGCGCGCGGCGGCGCAGCTCCAGCAGCACGGACGGGCGGGCCGGCGGCGCCTGCGCCGCCGGCCGCTCGGTGACTGCCGTATCTGCCATGACCCCACCGTGCCCGACTAGCCGATCAGTGCCGCCGGCCCTGGCCGACGGCGCTCTCCCCCGTCACCCTCTCATGCCGCCGTCTGCAGCTCGCGGATCGGCACGATCACCGGGGCCGGCGCCTCGGCGTTGTCCTGCACCGGGGTCAGGTGCCGGCGCAGCCGCAGCGCCAGGACGATGATCAGCAGCGTGCAGCAGGTCATCGCCGCCAGGTAGAGCGGCCAGGTGCCGGAGCCGACCAGCAGCACGCCCACCGCCGGGCCCACCGCGATGGCGGTCTGCTTGACCAGCGCGAAGGCCGAGTTGTAGGTGCCCAGCAGCCGGGCCGGGGCCAGGTCGGCGACGATCGGGCCCAGGGTCGGGGCCAGCATCGACTCGCCGACGCCGAACAGCACGTAGATCGAGACGATGGCGACGGTGGCCGCCGCGGCCTCGCCGCGGACCAGCCCGGCCAGCAGCGCGGCGCCCCAGGCGCCGAGCCAGACCACGCCGGTGGCGGCCATCGCGGTGGTGCGCCGGCGCCGGGCGGTGATCCGCACCATGAACATCTGCAGCACCACGATGGTCAGCGCGTTGGCGCCGATCGCCATGCCGAGGGTGGACGGGGCGGTCTTGACCGTGTCGGTGGCGAAGGCCGCCACGCCCGACTCGAACTGGCCGTAGCAGGTGAAGAAGATCAGCCCGGCCAGCAGGCACAGCCGCAGCATCGCCTTGTCGGCGGTCAGCGCGCGCAGCCCGCTGCGCTGCTCGGTGCCCTCGGTGACCAGCACCGGCGCGGGGCCCGGGATCCGGGCCGTGCCGGTGACCAGCGCCAGGCCCAGGAAGGTCAGCGCCTCGATGGTGAACAGCCGGGTCAGGCTCGCCGGGTCGGCCACATTGACGATCTGCCCGCCGACCAGCGCGCCGATGCCCATGCCCAGGTTGACCAGGGTGAACTGCAGCGCGAAGGCGTGCGAGCGGGTCTTCGCGGTGGAGCAGCGCACGATCATGGTGGCCAGCGCCGGCTGGCAGGTGGTGACACCGCCGCCGAACAGGAAGGCCGCGATCAGCAGCCCGGTGGTCCCGCTCGCCTGCCCGAAGGAGAAGGCGCCGGTGGCCGCCAGCGCGCAGCCGGCCAGCAGCACCGGACGCGGACCGTAGCGGTCGATGCCGCGCCCGGCGAACGGCAGCACGACGAGCGCGGCCAGCGCGAAGAGGGTGAAGACGAGGCCCGCGGTGAGCGAACCGAGCCCGCGCACCTGGTCCACGTACACGAACATGTACGGCATGGTGAAGCCGCTGCCGAAGGCGCTGAGCGCGTTGCCGAGCTGGACGCGACGCAGGGGGCCGCCCGCGCCGTACTTCTGCTGCTTCATGGAGACACCCCTTTGTCGGTCGGGAGCCGGCGGATCACTGGACTGCTTCGGATCGACGCTTCGACTCGCAAGATTTCAGAGCTAAAGTCTATGGATGGAAACACTGTCGTGTCAAAGTCTTAATGGGGGCAGTCGAGCGTGGGAGACTGAGGCCATGAGCGCACCGAAACCCGCGCCGGACGCCGGCAACGAGCTGGACATCTCCGAGCAAGTGGCCATCTACCAGCGGGAGTTCCCCACCGTCGACCCCCAGGTGGAGACCATCGTCTCCTCGCTGTCGCGGGTCGCCCGGCGGATGGGGGTGGCCTACAGCCGGCAGTTGACTGTGCTCGGAATCACCAGCGCCGAGTGGGAGGTGCTCAAGGCGCTGGTGATCGCCGGCAGCCCGTACCGGCTCGGCCCCGGCGAGCTGGCCAAGCGGCTGGGCCTGACGCCGGCCGCGATGACCCACCGGATCGACCGGATGGTGGCCGAGGACCTGGTCACCCGGGAGCGCGACGAGTCCAACCGGGTGCGGGTGATCATCGAGCTGACCGAGAACGGCCGGGACAAGTGGCTGGAGTCGATGCGGATGGCCGCCGTCTTCGAGGAGGAGCTGCTCCAGGACGTCGGCGCCGACGAGCGCGGGGTGCTCTCCGGGCTGCTCGGACGGATGCTGACCCGGCTCGAGGACGGCGGCGCCTGAGCGGGGGCGCGGCGCGTTGAGTGGCGGGAGCACCGCGGCGGCGGCAGGGTGAGTCCGGGGGGCAGGAACGTCTGTCCGGACCACTCTCCGCCCTGGAGGCGACACTCATGCCCGTGGTCAGTACTCCCTACCCACCCGGCACCCCGTGCTGGGTCGACCTGATGGCCCCCGATCTCCAGGCGGCCATCGACTTCTACCGCGACCTGTTCGGCTGGCAGGGCGAGCGCGGCCCCGACGAGTTCGGCGGCTACGCGGTGCTCACCCTGAACGGCAAGCCGGTGGCCGGCATCGGCCCGGCGGTCTCCATGGACGGCAACCCGCCGCCGCCCACCGTCTGGACCACCTACCTGGCCACCGCCGACGCGGACGCCACCGCGAGCAGGGTCACCGCGAACGGCGGCAAGCTGCTCTTCCCGGTGATGGACGTGGGCACGGTCGGGCGGATGTTCCCCGCCGTCGACCCGACCGGCGCGGTCTTCGGCGTCTGGCAGGCGGTGGACTTCGGCGGCGCGGAGATCGTCAACGAGCCCGGCGCGGTGATCTGGAACGAGCTGAACACCCCCGACGTCAAGGGCGCCGCCGCCTTCTACAAGGCGGCGCTCGACATCGAGTTCGCCCCGATGCCGGAGATGCCCGAGTACAACGGGCTGCTGGTGGAGGGCAAGACGGTCGGCGGCGCGCAGGGCCTGGGCAGCTTCCCGCCCGGCACGCCCCCGCACTGGGCCACCTACTTCGCGGTGGACGACGCCGACAGCGTGGTGGACGCCGCGGTGCGGGCCGGCGCCACGCTGCTGGCGCCCGCCACGGACACCCCGGTGGGCCGCATCGCCGGGCTCAAGGACCCGCAGGGCGGGGCGTTCAACGTGATCAAGCCGCAGCCGTTCGAGGCGGGCTGACCGGCCGGCCCCGGCAGGCCGGCGCAGTGGGCCGCGGCCCGGACCGAGGTGGTGCTCGGTCCGGGCCGCGGTGCTGTGCGGGAGCGGCGCGGTGCCGCTCGGCGGGGTGGGTCAGCAGGGGCCGTTGTCGGTCCAGACGCCCCAGGCGCCGCTCTGGCTCGGGTCGTCGCCGGTGGTCCACCACTTGTTGGTGTAGCTGTGGCCCTTCCAGGAGACCTTGGTGCCGGCCGTGGCGTAGACCGCCGAGGCGGACCAGCTGGGGGCGGCGCAGACGCCGGTGGTGGGCGAGGAGGTGACAGGCGGCGTGGTCGGGCCGGTGGGGCCGGTCGTCGGACCCGTCGTCGGGCCGGTGGTCGGACCCGTGGTGGGGCCGGTGGTCGGACCCGTCGTCGGGCCGGTGGTGGGGCCAGTGGTCGGACCGGTCGTCGGGCCGGTGGTCGGCGGCGCCGGGCAGCTGGCGGCCGAGCCGTTGGTGGCGTCGACCATCTTGTCGAAGAGCCCGGTCTGGGTGCCCAGGTCGTAGAGCGAGAAGGCGAAGGAGCCGCCGAGGCCGTTGCAGTGCAGGTAGTCCGCCTTGGCCTGGATCGACTGGGCGTCCTCACCGGACCAGAAGTTGGTGCCGTCGTAGAAGTACGCGGCCTGCGCCACCGGGTCCCAGAACGTGTCGGCCGGGTTGTCGACGACGCCGTTCAGCTCCTTGTACATCCGGATGCCGTTGACGTTGCCGGACATCGCCGCGCCGGGCGCGGGGCCGGTCGCGGTCTGGAAGAGGCCGTGCGAACTGCCGGCCGGCACGCCCGTCCAGCCGCGGTAGTAGAACGGCACCCCGATATTGATCTTGTTCGCGGGGAAGCCGCCCGGGATGCCGTACTGCGGATCACCCGCGGTCCAGGCCTTGATGGCCTCGTCGATCGAGTACTTGCTGGTCCCGGGGGCGATCGGGCCGGATGGATCTGCCGGGTCCGAGTACAGCGCCGCCTGGTGGTTGGTCGGCCCGGTGGCCTCCCAGCCGCCGTGCATGTCGTAGCTCATCACGTCCATGAACGTCAGGTACTGGCCGATCTTGTCGGTCTCGACGTTCTGGATCTTGTCCTGGCCCGCACCGACCGCCGCGCTCAGCGCGTAGGTCTTCCCGTCGGCCTTGCCCTGCGCGTCCAGCTCGGAGCGGAGCTCGGCCAGCAGCGCGGTGTAGTTCTGCTTGTCGGCCGGGGCGGCGTGGTTGCCGGTGTGGCCGCCGCCGCCCGGGTACTCCCAGTCGATGTCGAAGCCGTCGAAGATGCCGGCCGCCGAGCCCGGACCGCCGAAGCCGGCGTCGGTGGGCAGGTTGCCCTTGACGAACATGTCGATGCAGGAGGAGGCGAAGGCCTTGCGCGAGGCGTCGGTGGCCGCCACGTCGGAGAAGTACTTCGAGTAGGTCCAACCGCCGATCGACAGCAGGATCTTGAGGTTGGGGTTCTTCGCCTTCAGCTCCTTGAGCTGGTTGAAGTTGCCCGTGATCGGCTGGTTCCAGGTGTCCGCGACGCCGCTGACGCTGCTGGAGGCGTCGAAGGACTTCTCGTAGTCCGCGAAGGCGTCCGCCGCGCCGTCACCGGCGCTGGGGTTGTTGTCGTCCTGGGAGGCGGCCTTGGTGGCCTCGAAGCACTTCCCGCTGGTCGGGTCGATGTTCTCGAAGTCGTAGATCAGGTAGTCCAGTTTGCCGGCCTCGCCGGTGTCCTGGATGGTCTTGGCGGTGTAGGCGTTCGCGTAGACCGACCACTGGTCGAAGTAGGCCACCTTGAGGCCGCCGCTGGTGGCGGGCGCACCGGTGGTGTTGGTGGCAGCGGCCAGCGCGGTGCCGCCGGAGGTCAGCGAGAGCGAGGCGCCGAGCAGCAGCGAGGCGCAGGCGCCGAGGGCGAGGGCCGCGAGCCCCTTGGAACGGCGGCGCCCGGCGGGGGCGCCATCGGCTCCCCTGGGGAGCGTGCGAGTGAACATGGGTGCGTGACTCCTGGCTGTGGGGGACCGTCACGCCCGCGGGGACCGGCGGGGTGGGTGGGACCACTCAGCCATGGGCATGACATGGGGGAATCGTGCGGACGCCGAGCGCCCCAGGGCCACCGCCAGAGGCCGGAACCTCTGACGGTGACTCAGGGGCTCCCTGCACCTGTCGATTAAAATGGACTAGACCAACATCGGCGTCAAGAGCCGGTATCGACACTTGAGTTGCCGTTAAGGTTCGCCCCACCGGGCCTTGAGGTCTGACCTGGCCCTAAACCTCTGTGTCCGAAGCAAGGTCCGTCTCAGGATGTAGTCGGGCTGCATCTGGCGTCGCAACCGTGCCCCGTTCGACTCCTCCTCACGCGGCTCGTGGCGTCCGGGGCCGCCACCTAGCGTGGACAGCGTCGCCCGTCCCCCCTCGTTTGAGGACCAGAAAATGATCGAAGCCGTCGGCCTCACCAAGCGCTACGGCCCCAAAACCGCCGTCCAGGACCTGAGTTTCAGCGTCCGCCCCGGCATCGTGACCGGCTTCCTCGGCCCCAACGGCGCCGGCAAGTCCACCACCATGCGGATGCTGCTCGGCCTGGACAACCCGAGCGCCGGCCACGCCACCATCAACGGCCGCCGCTACGCCGACCACCCGGCCCCGCTGCGCGAGGTCGGCGCGATGCTGGAGGCGCGCGCCATCCACACCGGCCGCTCCGCCTTCAACCACCTGCTCGCGCTGGCCGCCACGCACGGCATCGCGCGCTCGCGGGTGGAGGAGGTGATCGACCTGGTCGGGCTGCGCCAGGTCGCCCGCAAGCGGGCCGGCGGCTTCTCGCTCGGCATGGGCCAGCGCCTGGGCATCGCCTCCGCGCTGCTCGGCGATCCCGCCACGCTGATCCTCGACGAGCCGGTCAACGGCCTCGACCCCGAGGGCATCCTGTGGATCCGCAACCTGCTCAAGTCCCTTGCCGCCGAAGGCCGCACCGTGCTGGTCTCGTCGCACCTGATGAGCGAGATGGCACTCACCGCCGAGCACCTGATCGTGATCGGCCGCGGACAGCTGATCGCCGACACCTCGGTGGCCGACTTCACCGAGCGCGCCTCGCGCGGCGGCGTGCTGGTGCGCACCCCCGACTCGGTGCGGCTCGGCGAGCTGCTGCGCGAGCTGCCCGGCGTCACCGTCACCGCGGGTGACGACGCCCAGCTGCTGACCGTGGACGGCACCGACAGCGAGCGGGTCGGCCGGCTGGCCGCGGAGCACGCCCTGACGCTCTTCGAGCTGACGCCGCAGAAGGCCTCGCTGGAGGAGGCCTTCATGGAAATGACCAAGGACGCCGTCGAGTACGACGCCGTGGTCGCACCCCGCACGCTGGTCGAGGAGCACGCCGCATGAGCACCGCCACCGCCACCCCCGCCGCCCCCGCGGCGGCCCCGGCCCGGACCGTGACCGGCAGCCCGGTCACGCTGGCCCGGGTGGTCCACTCCGAGTGGATCAAGTTCCGCACCCTGCGGTCGACCTACTTCACGCTGCTCGCCGCGGTGGTCTTCATGGTCGGCTTCGGCCTGCTCGCCTGCTACGGCGCGATCGACCACCTGAACCACCCGGACGTCCGCGACCACGGCTTCTCGATCAACGCCGCCGACCGCAGCCTGCGCGGCTACCTGGCCGCCCAGCTCGCCGTCGGCGTGCTCGGCGTGCTGGTGGTCAGCGGCGAGTACAGCACCGGCATGATCCGCGCCTCGCTCTCCGCCGTACCGCGCCGGCTGCCGGTGCTCTGGGCGAAGGCGGCCGTCTTCGGTGCGGTGACCTTCGTGGTGACCCTCATCACCGCATTCGTCGCCTTCTTCGGCGGCCAGGCGGTGCTCTCCAGCCACAACGTGCAGACCACGCTGTCGGCCGCCGGCGTGACCCGCACGGTGATCGGCACCGCGCTCTACCTCACCGCGATCGGCATCTTCGCGGTCGCCATCGGCACGCTGATCCGCAACACCGCCGGTGGCATCGCCGCGATCTTCGGCATGCTGCTGGTGCTGCCCACCCTGGTCGAGGTGCTGCCCGCGAACTGGAGCGCCCACATCTCGCCCTACCTGCCCGGCGCGGCCGGCCAGGCGGTGGCCACCCTCAACCCGGACCCGGGCACGCTCGCCCCGTGGACCGGCTACGGGGTGCTCTGGATCTACGTCGTGGCCGCGCTGATCGGCGCCGCCGCGGTGCTCAAGCGGCGTGATGCCTGACCTGCTCCGGGTGCACAATGGCGCGATGAGTGCGATCGACCAGCTCCCGGCAGCCCTCGGGCGGCGCTTTCCCAGCGCCGCCCGGGGGCTGGCCACGATGCGGGGCTGGCTGCTGGAGGAGCGCTACCCGTTCGCCGTCGACCTCGCGTTCGCCCTGGTGGTGCTCGCCCTGTCCAGCGCGGCGCACGGCCGGGACCTGTCCCGGCACCCGCTGGTCTGGCTCCCGCAGCTCGCGCTGATCCTGCCGCTGGCGTTCCGCCGCCGGGCCCCGCTGGCCGTCTTCGGCGTGATCGCGGGCGTCTCCTTCGTCCAGTGGCTGACCTACCAGGCGATGCCCGCCAACATCGCGGTGCTGCTCGCGCTCTACACCGTCGCGGGCCACTGCGCGCGCCGCAACGTCCTGCTGTCGTACCTGGTCGCCGAACTCGGTGTCGCGCTGGTCGTCTCCGGCATCCGCCACGCGGGCGAACTGGCCGACCCGCTGCACACCATGTTCAAGGCCGCCTTCGCGCTCTCCGGCGCCACCACCGCCGCCGCCGTGCTCGGCCTCAACGTCCGGGCCCGCCGTGCCCAGCTGCGCGCGCTGCGCGAGCGGGCCCGCGAGCTGGAACGCCAGCGCGACCAGCAGGCCGCCCTGGCGGTGGCCGAGGAGCGCTCGCGGATCGCCCGCGAGATGCACGACATCGTCACGCACAACCTCTCGGTGATGGTGGCACTGGCCGACGGCGCGGTCTACGCCAACCCGACCGCCCCCGAGAAGGCCACCGCCGCGATGCGCCAGTCGGCCGAGACCGGGCGCCAGGCGATCACCGACATGCGCCGCTTCCTGGGCGTGCTGCGCGCCGACGAGCCCGACGCGCTGCGCCACCCGCAGCCGGGCCTGGGCCAGCTCGCCGCGCTGGTCTCCCAGGTGCGCGCCGCCGGCCTGCCCACCGAGCTGCGGGTGACCGGCGATCGTGCCGCCGTCTCCCCCGGCGCCCAGCTGACCGTCTACCGGCTGGTCCAGGAGTCGCTCACCAACACGCTCAAGCACGCCGCCTCCGGCGCCCGCGCCGAGGTCACCGTGGAGTGCACGGCGCAGGCCCTGCGGGTGGAGGTCCGCGACGACGGGCGCGCGCTGCACCCGGCGGCGCCCGGCGGCTTCGGCGCGGGTGGCGCCGACGAACGCTCCCGCGAGTCCGGGCACGGCCTGGCCGGCATGCGCGAACGGGTCGCCGCCTATGGTGGTGGCCTCACCGCGGGCCCGCTGCCGCACGGCGGCTGGCAGGTGGCCGCCACCCTCGACCTCGGCCCGGACCCCCAGGAGGCACCCCGATGACCATCCGCGTCCTGCTGGTGGACGACCAGCCGCTGCTGCGGGTCGCCTTCACCCTGGTGCTGGACTCACAGCCCGACCTGGCGGTGGCCGGCGAGGCGGAGGACGGCGCCCAGGCGGTGCGCCTGGTGCTGGAGCACCGCCCCGACGTGGTGCTGATGGACGTCCGGATGCCCGGCATGGACGGCATCGAGGCCACCCGGCGGATCGTCGAGGAGTCCCCCGACACCAAGGTGCTCATCATGACCACCTTCGACCTGGACGAGTACGCCTTCGCCGCGCTGCGCGCCGGTGCCTCCGGCTTCATGCTGAAGAACGCCCAGCCGGCCGAACTGCTCAGCGCGATCCGCAGCGTGGCCGCCGGCGACGCGGTGGTGGCCCCCCGGATCACCCGGCGTCTGCTGGACACCTTCGCCTCCCAGCTGCCCGCCGACGGCGGCTCGCCGGTCCGCGCGGAGAGCGCCGTCGAGACGCTGACCGCCCGCGAGCGCAGCGTGCTGGAGCAGGTCGCCCGCGGCCTGTCGAACGCCGAGGTGGCGGCCGAGCTCTACCTCGCCGAAGCCACCGTGAAGACCCACGTGAGCCGGATCCTGCTCAAGCTCGGCCTGCGCGACCGGGTCCAGGCCGTCGTCTTCGCCTACGAGAACCGCCTGGTGCTGCCGACCTGAGGCGGGGGCTGATCAGAGGCGGTCGATGGCGGTGAGGTCGATCGCGATGGGGTAGGGGAAGTCGGTCTTCAGCTCGTCGTGGTAAATACCGGTCAGACCATAGGACTTGGTGGCCGGGTCCCGTTCGTAGACGTAGACGACGGGGCGGCCCTTGTCACCCTTCTCGACCCGCCAGAAGTGCGGGATGCCCGCCTCGGCGTACTTACGGGGCTTGACCTCGCGGTCCCGGATGACGGAGTCGGGCGAGACGACCTCCACGGCGAGCACGACGTCGGCGACCTGGTACCCCGTCTCGTCACGCTCGGCGGTGACCGCCGAGGCCCGCACGACGGACAGGTCGGGCTCGGGCCGGTCGCGCATGCCCAACGTGATGGCCATCTCGCGCACCACCCGGACATCGTCCGGCGCGGTGGCACGCAGTCCCACTTCGAACAGGAACATCGCCACCGAGTGGAAGTACTTCTGCGGACTCACGAAAATCAGGCTCCCGTCGAGCAACTCCGTGTGCGGCGGGAGGTCGGGCAGGCGATCGAGGTCATCGGCGGTGAACCCGTCCACCGGCGGAATCAGCCAGTCGGGTACGGCAGTCATGGTTCCTCCCATGGGCGCGATCCTCGCCTACGAGGCCAGCGTATCCGGAGGCTTTCCAGGCCGGATCACTCTTCCGTGCGAGTCCCCAGGGAAGTCACATGCTCAGGTACACCGCGCTGCCGATGCCGGCGAGCATGCAGTAGACGGCGAACGGGGTCAGGCTGCGGTCCTCGAAGTACTTGGTGAGGAACTTCACCGACACGTAGCCCGCCACGAACGCGCAGAGCGAGCCGACCAGCAGCGGGCCGCGGATGCCGGCGTTCTCGGGCTTGAGCAGCTCGGGCATCTTGAGGACGGCGGCGGCGCCGATCACCGGGGTGGCGAGCAGGAAGGAGAAGCGGGCGGCGTCCTCGTGGTTGAGGCCGCGCAGGATGCCGGTGCTCATCGTGACGCCGGAGCGGCTGATGCCCGGCAGCAAGGCGAGGATCTGGGCGGCGCCGATCCAGGTGCCCTGGCGGAAGCTGAGCCTGGCCAGCCGGCGGTCCGACTCGATCGCGGGGTCGGCGCCCGGCGTGTGCGCGACCTGGGCCCCGGCCCGGCGACGCCCGCCGCCGCCGCGGCGCAGCCGGTCGGCGCCCAGCAGCACGAAGCCGTTCAGCGCCAGGAAGACCGCCGCGACCACCGGCTTGCCGAGCGCGTCGCGCAGCGCCTTCTCGGCGACCAGGCCCACCAGGCCGACCGGGATGGTGCCGACGATCAGCAGCCAGGCCAGCCGCTGCTCGGAGGTCGCTATTCGGCGCTCGCGGATGGAGCTGAACAGACCCCGCACCACCCGGACCCAGTCCTTGCGGAAGAAGAGCACCAGCGCCAGCGCCGTCGCCAGGTGCAGGCCGACCAGCACCGACAGGTAGGGCGAGGAGGCCGCCGTGACGTTCAGGTCCTTCTGGACGCTGCCGCCGATCAGTGCGGGTATCAGGATGCTGTGCCCGAGGCTGGAGACCGGGAAGAGCTCGGTGACGCCTTGCAGCAGGCCGACGCCGATCGACTCCGGGTAGGTCAGGGACATCGCACACCTTCTGCACTGGTACGGGTCGTGGGAGGGCGACAGCGTACCCAGGCGTGCTGACACGGGCTCGGGCCCCTCCCCGGCAGAACGTACTACGGATCTGTAGACGTCAGCCGGGGCGAGGCCCGAATTCACCTGCTGCTCATCTGCTCGCTACTCGGGCTCACTCTCCATCGCCTTGGCAGCCGCCTCCCGGATGCCGCGCTCGCGCTTGCAGACCACCGAGAAGGCGCCCGCCGCCGAGGCCACGAAGGCCAGCGCACCCAGCCACGGACGGTTCAGCCGGTGGCCGGTCAGCTGGTCGAGCGAGTAGCAGCCGGGCCCGGCGATGCCCAGGGCCAGGCCGCAGACGCCGAGCAGCGCCGGGTACTCGTAGCCGCCCTTGGTGGCGAAGAAGCCGTGCGGGAAGTGCACCACGCTGGCGCCGGCCATGGTGCCCGCCACGATCGGCCCGGCCACCGGGGTGGCCAGCCCGGCGATCAGCAGCGCCCCGCCGCCGGCCTCGCCGAGACCGGCGGCCAGCGCGCTCTGCCCGCCCGGCTTGAACCCCATCGCCTCCATGCCGCTGGCGGTGCCCTCCAGGCCGCCGCCACCGAACCAGCCGAAGAGCTTCTGGCCGCCGTGGGCGAAGAGCACCCCGCCGACGGCGGCGCGCAGGGTGAGCAGCCCCAGATCTGTGCGGTTGACGCAGCCCATAGTGTCCTCATCTCCTCTGCCCCCGTGCGCCTCCCATCCCAGCCGACCCCCGGCGCCTCCTCGACCGGAGCAGGCCATCCGGGGGACCCTGGAGGCCTGACGAGGGAGGCCCGCCGATGACGGCGCAGCGCGAGGTCCGGCAGCCCGGGTCCCAGCGGCCCGAGTTCCAGCTGGACGGCACCGGGGCCGGTACCCGGGCCGGCCTGTACGCGGCGCTGGGCAGCGCGGTGAACGGTCCGGGCGGCTACTACGGCCGCAACCTGGACGCGCTGGCCGACTGCCTGCGCGGCGGCTTCGGCCCGCAGCCGCCGTTCACCCTGGTCTGGCACGACTGGACGGTGGCCGAGCACTCGCCCCAGCTGCCGGACGGCTACGCCCGCGCGGTGGTCGACCTGCTGCGTGAGACGGGAGTCACGGTGCGGCTGCGCTGACCCCCGGTGCGGCAGCGTCCCGGCGCGCCCGTGCTCGACGATGCTGTGGGGATGTCGGTTCTCAACCTGAGCAGTGCGTTCATCACCTTCTTCGCCGTGGTCGGCCCGCCCAAGGTGCTGCTGGCCTACGCCCAGCTGAGCCGCACCCGCACCCTTGCGGAGGTGCGCCGGCTGCTCGCGGTCAGCTCGCTGCTGGCCCTGCTGGTCGGCGTGGTGATGGCGTTCAGCGCGGATGCGATCACCAACTTCTTCCACGTCAGCGACGAGTCGCTGCAGCTGGCCGGCGGGGTGATCTTCTTCCTCTACGCGGTCGGCCTGGTGCTCGGCGTGCACTTCGGCGGCGCGAGCGAGGACGAGGAGGACGGGCTGTCCAACCCGCTGGCCGAAGGGGTGCGCGAACTGCTGCTGCCGTACGTGGCGAGCCCGCTGGCGATGACGGCCGTGCTGGTGGAGTCACTGACCAAGGAGGAATGGGGCTGGCGGTTCACGGTGGCCGGCGCGTACACCGCGGTGGTGGCGATCAACACCGTGTGCGTGCTGGTGCTGGCTCCGCTGCTGCGGCGCACCCACCAGACCTCGCTGGAGGTGCTCTCCCGGCTGCTCGGGCTGCTGCTGGCGGCGGTGGGCGTGGAGCTGTTCCTGAACGGCCTGCAGGGGCTGGGCGTGCCGTTCCACAGCGCCGGCGGGCACTGACGCCACCGCACCGGCGGGCGCCGACCCCACTACGCCGGCGGGCGCCGACCGTTCACGGAACGACCACCGGGCGCCAGGGCACCGGGGTGGAGAGGATCATCGAGGTCGCCGGCTGCCCGTAGGTGCCCAGCCGGTCGATCAGCTCCTCGAACCGGGCCATCTCCGGCACCGCCACCAGCAGCACGCAGCAGGCCCCGCCGGTGACCCGGTAGAGCTGGAGCACCTCCGGCCAGGTCGCCACCGCCGGATCGCGCAGCACGCAGCGCGGGCCGTAGCACTGCACCTGCACCAGCGCGGTGATCGGCAGCCCGGCCCGGGTCAGGTCCACGTGCGCGTGGTACCCGCCGATCACCCCGTCCGCCTCCAGCCGGCGCACCCGCTCGGCGACGGCCGGCGCCGAGAGGCTGACCCGGCGGGACAGTTCGTTGTACGAGAGCCGCGCATCGGCCTGCAGCTCGGCGAGCAGGCGGCGGTCGAGGGCGTCCAAGGCCCCTCCTTTCCGAGCGACAGGCCGAACCGGAAAAGACCTTGCAAACGCAAGGTCAGCGGCCCGATCGGGTCCCCGTCACCCATTCAAGAGCGCGCGGGGCCGCCGCACAATAGGGGGCAACCAGCCACCAAGGGGGAACGAGATCATGGCCCCGTCCACCGTCCAGACACCCAACCTGGCTTTCGACCCCACGCGTGAGGGGGCGGTCGCGGACCTGCGGACCAGCGGCGCCACCCCCTACGAGAGGTACGCCCGGCTCGACGTCCTGCACACCCTGCAGCAGCCGCGCAGCACGGTCGACGCCGAACTCTCCTTCATCATCACCACCCAGGTGATGGAGCTCCTCTTCGACCTGCTCAAGCACGAGTGGACGCTCACCCAGCAGGCACTGCGGGCCGACGACCTGCCCGGCGCGGTGGCCGCGCTGCGCCGCGGCGCCCACGTCCAGGACGTGCTGAACAGTTCCTGGGACCTGCTGGCCACGCTCACCCCGGTGGAGTTCAGCGCGTTCCGGCCGGTGCTCGGCGAGGCCTCCGGCTTCCAGTCCTCGGCCTACCTGCGGCTGGAGTTCACGCTCGGCAACAAGTCCGAGCGGCTGCTGGAGATGTACCAGGGCTCCCCCGAGGTGCACCGGGAGCTGTCCGAGGCACTGACCGGGCCGAGCCTGTACGACGACGTGCTCGCCCTGCTCGCCCGCCGCGGGCTGACCGGCGAGCCGACGGTGAGCAGCGAGCGCTACCGCGCCGACGAGGCGGTCCAGGCCGCCTGGCACACCGTCTACACCGACCCCGGCCAGGCGGAACTCGTCGTCCTGGCCGAGGCACTGCTCGACACGGCCGAACGCGTCTCCCGGTGGCGGCAGCGCCACTACGCTTCGGTGAAGCGGTCGATGGGCGCCAAGCCCGGTACCGGCGGCTCCAGCGGCCTGAGCTGGCTCAAGGCCGCCGCCGATCAGGACGTCTTCCCCGAACTGTGGAACGTACGAGGAGAGTTGTGAGCAGCAGCCCGGTGCAGATCCCCACCTCCCGTGAACAGTGCCTGGCCCTGGACGCCGACGATCCGCTCGCGCTGTTCCGCGCGGAGTACACCCTGCCGTCCAACGGCATCTACCTGGACGGCAATTCACTCGGCGTGCTGCCGGCCCGCACCCCCGAGATCGTCCGCCGGACGGTCGAGGAGGAGTGGGGTCAGGACCTCATCACCAGCTGGAACAAGCACGGCTGGACCGAACTGCCGTTCACCCTGGGCGACCGGATCGCCCGACTGGTCGGGGCCAGGCCGGGCGAGGTGGTGGTCTGCGACAGCGTCTCGGTCAACCTCTTCAAGGTCCTGACGGCCGCGCTGCGGATGCGGCCCGGGCGGCACGCGGTGCTCGGCGAGCGCGAGTCCTTCCCCACCGACCTGTACATCGCCGAGGGGGTCACCGGCCTCTTCGAGGGCGCGCGCAGCGTGCTGCTGCCCTCGCTCGACTCCGCCGACGACCTGGACGCCCACCTGGACGAGGGGGTGGCCGCCGTGGTCCTCTCCCAGGTCGACTACCGCACCGGGCGACTGCTCGACATGGGCGAGATCACCGCCAAGGTGCACCGGGCCGGCGCGCTGATGATCTGGGACCTGTGCCACTCGGCGGGCGCGCTGCCGATCGACCTGACGGCCCACCAGGTCGACTTCGCCGTCGGCTGCACCTACAAGTACCTGAACGCCGGCCCGTGCGCGCCCAGCTTCCTGTACGCCGCACCGCGCCACCACGCCGGCGCCGAGCAGCCGTTGACCGGATGGTTCGGGCACGCCGCGCCGTTCGCCTTCGAGCCCGGCTACCGGCCGGCCGAGGGGATCGGGCGGTTCCTCACCAGCTTCCCGCCGCTGCTGGCGCTGGCCGGGCTGCGGGCCACCCTGGAGATCTGGGAGAAGGTCGACCTCGCGCAGCTGCGGACCAAGAGCCTCGCGCTGACCGGGCTGTTCATCGACCGGTGCGCGGACCTGGAGGTGGTGACGCCCGGTTCGCCCGAGCTTCGCGGCAGCCAGGTGGCGATCCGGCACCCGGACGGGTTCCCGGTGGTGCAGGCGCTGATCGAGCGCGGGGTGATCGGCGACTTCCGGGCGCCGGACCTGATGCGCTTCGGCTTCACGCCGCTGTACCTGTCGTACACCGAGGTCTGGGACGCGGCGCAGGCGCTGCACGAGGTGCTGGCGAGCGGGGAGTGGCGCGAGGAGCGGTTCGGCAGGCGGGGTGCGGTGACGTGAGCCGCTGAGCCCTGGGTGCCGACCTGAGCTGAACGAGGCCACCCGGCCACCCTGATGAGGGTGGCCGGGCGGCCTCGGTGTTGCGGCTGTCGGGGGCGGCCTTGGGGGTTCGGCCCGTCCAGCAGTTCTCTACCTCGTGGTCGGCTCAGCTGTGGCGGCCTCGACGACGGCGGTTGCCGAAGAGCAGTGCGCCTGCACCGGCCGCCAGCAGCGATCCGGCCAGGCCGAGCAGCGGGACGGTAGCGGTCTCGCCGGTGGTCGGCAGCTGACCGGTGTGGCTCGGCGCGGGGTGCGGGCCCTGGCCGTGGTCATGGTCGTGGTCGTGACCGTGGCCGTGGGACGGGGTGCAGGTGGGGGTCGGCGTCGACGTCGCGGTGGGAGTCGGCGTAGGCGTCGGGGTCGCGGTGGGAGTCGGCGTAGGCGTCGGGGTCGGGGTCGGGGTCGGCGTGGGAGTCGGCGTGGGAGTCGGCGTCGGGGTCGGCGTCGGCGTGGGAGTCGGCGTCGGGGTCGGTGTGGGAGTCGGCGTGGGAGTCGGCGTGGGAGTCGGCGTCGGGGTCGGCGTCGGCGTGGGAGTCGGCGTCGGCGTCGGGGTCGGCGTGGGAGTCGGCGTGGGAGTCGGCGTGGGAGTCGGCGTGGGAGTCGGCGTCGGCGTCGGCGTCGGCGTCGGCGTCGAGCAGTCCGGGAGGTCGCCGTTGAACGGGTAGGCGTGGATCTCGTAGCCGCCCGTGCCGGTCTGGATCAGGCTGCCGGCCAGGTAGACCCGCCCGTTCATGCCGGGCTGGGCGAGCGTCATCGTCCCGTTCGGGTTGCCCGCCAGGACCGAGCCCTGGAACTGCGCGCCGCCCTTGATCTCCGCGGTGTCCTGGGTCGGGAAGTTCCACAGCAGCGTGGGCCCGAGGGTGGTCAGCTGGTCGCCCGGCAGCCCCGTCCCCGTATTGGTGTTGATCAGCGCATTGGGCTCCAGCATGTTGACAATCACGGTCGCGCCGGCCGGGATGTTCTTGAAGTTCAGGTCGATCGCCCGGGCCGCCGTGCCCAGGTCCTGGGTCACGTTGAAGACCTGGCGGGCGCTGGTGCCGTCGCCCGTGAAGGTGGCGTCGAAGCTGGTGACCGCCACCGTGCCGGTCGCGGCCGCCGCAGCCGCGCACGCGGAGATGGACTCGATGTCGGTGCGCAGCGGGGCGTAGGTGCTCGCCACCGTGGAGTCCTGGATCTGCTGCCCGTTCGGGACCAGGTTGATCGTCCCGGTGCTCAGCGCGCCGTAGCGCAGGTTGCCCCAGACGGTGGTCTTGGAGTCCGAGCCGCCGATCTCCACCGAGTTGCCCGGCAGCACGGTGACGTTGCCGCCGACCGAGACGAAGTCCGAACCGGTGGGCGGCGGGACCCGCGAACCGACGCCGACCACGCCCATGTTGAACAGGCCCCCGCCGTCGGTCTTCTCCACCGTGAGGTTGCCGAGCGTCACCACCCGGCCCTCGACCTCGGCCGCCCGCCCTGTGACGGTGTAGTCGCCGCCGGTGAAGACGTTGATGTTGGAGTCGCGGCCGGCGAAGTCGCCGTTGCTGACCGGCGGGAAGGGCACCGGGCAGTCCGGCCCGGCGCAGGGCCCCAGCGGCGTCGGGAACGGCACCGCGGACGCGCCGGGCAGTGCGATCACCGCACCTGTCACCGTGGTCGCCACCAGGAGCGCGGCTTTGGTCACGTGTCTCATGCGTCTACCTCCCTGGCCCCGGCGTCTGGGGTGTGCCGGGCTCGGCTGACCAGGGCGGACGCGGACCATCCAAGGCAAACGGTGGGCAAAGGCGGGGTAGGCGGCACCGCCCCAGAGTGATCATCATCCGAATCCCACTCGGACGGCGTAGTTTTGGGCCGGGGTCAAGCCGCCGAACGGGCGAGTGTTAGCGTGCCGGGCGGGGCTGCCGCACTCCAGCGCCCCCGGGCCCCCGCCCGCCACCTCGGACAAGCGCGAAGGCTGTCGATCCCCATGGCCAAGTTTCTGTTGAGCCTGCACGTGCTGGCTGCGATCATCGCGATCGGCCCGGTGACGGTGGCGGCGAGCATGTTCCCCCGCAAGGCGCAGGCCGCGCTGGCCGCCGCCGGGAACCCGGAGGCCGCCGCGGGCGAGTTGGCCGAGAACACCGCCTCGGTGCGCCTGCTCTACCGGATCACCCAGGTCTACGCGCTCCTCGGGATCGCCGTGCCGGTACTCGGCATCGGGACCGCCCAGGTCATGGGCGTGATGGGCAGCGCCTGGCTGATCGCCTCGCTGGCCATCACCGTCGTCGCCGCGCTGGTCCTGCTGGTGCTGGTGCTGCCCCGGCAGGAGGCCGTGGTCTCCGCGCTCGCCGGCCGGCCGGACGCCGACCCGGTGGGCGCGGCCGCGGGGCTCAAGCTGCTCACCATGAGCACCGGGATCTTCGCGCTTCTCTGGGCCGTGGTGACGGTCCTCATGGTGCTCCGCCCGGGCTCCACCACCCACGCCTGACGCCTCATCGGCTGTCCGGTGCACCGGGCCGGACGGCCCCCGGCCTGGTGATCCGCACTCCGGCGCGCTTCACCGCACGCGCCACGATCGCGGTCTCCACCCGGTCGGCACCCAGGGGGCCGAGCACCTCGGTGGTGAAGCGGTAGAGCGCCCCGTGGTCGGGGCAGAAGACGGCGGCCATCAGATTGTGCGGCCCGCTGGTCGCCACCACGCCGTGCACCTGCGGGTGCGCGGCGAGCACCCGGCCCGCCTCGGCCAGCCGCCCGGGCGGTACCGAGAGCCAGAGGTTGGCGTCCACCGTCATGCCGAGCAGGCGCGGGTCGACGGTCGCGTGGGTGCGCAGCAGGCCCGCCGCCGCCAGTCGGCGCAGCCGACGGCGCACGGTGGACTCCGGGGCGTCCAGGGCCTGGGCCAGCCCGGCCGCCGAGCGGCGCGCATCCTCGGCCAACTCCCCCAGCAGCGCCCGGTCCAGCTGGTCCAATTCCGGCGGCGCGGCCGGCGCGGCGGTCGACGGTGCGGGCTCGGCGGGGGTCGGGTCGGCGGCGGTCGGCGCGGTGGGGGTCAGCGCGGTGGGGGTCAGCGCGGCGACCTCCTCCGGGGTCAGCAGCCCGGCCTGCCAGCGGGCGGCGTCCGCGAACAGGTGCAGCACCGCGTGGACCGTGGTCTCGACCACCGCGTCGGTGGCCGGCAGCTGGCGGTAGAGCAACTGGTCACGTCCGGCCCGGTCGGTGACCACGACCGCGCTGATCTCCTGACCGCCGAGCATCAGGTCGACGAACGGCACGTCCGACCTCGCCACCAGCGCGTCCGCCACCGCGGCCACCCGCCCGCTCAGCACCCGTACCCGCAGCAGCAGCGCGCCCACCGCCTCGTCCGCGGCCCGTGGCAGCAGCACCACCCGCAGCACTCCGGTCTCGCGCAGCCGGGCCAGCCGCCGGGTCACGGTGCGCACCGAGACGCCGAGCACCTCGGCCAGCAGGCCCGGCTCGGCCCGGCCGTCCACCTGCAGGGCGCAGACCAGGCGGCGGTCCAGCGGGTCGAGCAGGGTGGCCGGATCCGTCGTTTCGGTGCGCATGGTTGTCCGATCTCCGGCGCCAGGGCGGGTTGCGACGTCGCGATCTGCCGCGGTGACGGTACTCCTTGGGCCGACGAGAACACCACCCGAGAGGAGCCGGACCGATGGAGCAGCTGATCACCGAGATCGAGCAGGCCGCGCAGGTCGAGCAGGTCGTGCGCGAGGTCGGCCATCTGCTGGCCGAGCGGCAGAGCGCCGAACCGATCGCGGCGCGCACCCGCGCCGAGGCGCTGGCCGCGTTCGGCGCGCTGGACCGGCCGGCCACCGGCCTGCTGCGCGAGCGGCTGGGCGCCCTGCGGCCGCAAGCCGGCTGGCTGACGGACGAGTTGGCGACCGCACTACCGGCCGACGGCGAGTGGTGGAGCTGCGACGCCACCGATGGCGCCGTGCAGTACCTGCTGGGCCTGCCGCACTGGGCGGTCACCGCGACGCTGCTGCGCGAGGGCCGGGCCGTGCTCGCGGTGGTCCACGCACCGCGGCTGGGCGCCACCTACACCGCCGTCCGCGGTGCCGGGGCCCGGCTGAACGGACGTCGGATCAGGCCGTCCGAGCGGGAGTTGGCCGTTGCCGTGGTCGCCACCAGCCACCCGCCGACGATCACCGAGGAGCCGGACGCGCTGCGCCGGGTCGGCGCGACCACCTCCGCGGTGATCGGGGCCGGGGTGCTCGCGGTGCGCAACCTCGGGCCGACCGCGCTGCAGGTGGCCCAGGTCGGCTCCGGCCACCTGGACGCGTTCTGGGAGTGCGGACTGGATGCGCCCAACCTGCTGGGCGGGGCGCTGATCGCGGCCGAGGCCGGGGCCAGGGTCACCGACCACGCGGGCCGGCCCTGGCAGCCGTCCACCTCGACCGGCTTCCTGGCCGCGCCGGTCGGGCAGCACGAGGCGCTGGTTCGGGTGCTCGGCGCCGTGGCGTGACGTGAGGGGCGCGAACGGCGCGAACGGCGCGGCGGAGTGAACGGCGGCGCGGCGGAACCGCGGTGACCGGCGGCACGTCCCTGCTGGGCAAACCTGCAGCCCGTCGGAGGAGCCCGCATGACCACCAGCGCCACCCGCTGTCTCTACCTCGCCCGGCACGGCGAGGCGCTGCCGGGGCAGCCGGGGCAGGACGGGGCAGGCCTCTCCGAGAACGGGCGGCGGCAGGCGGTACTCCTCGGGCGCCGGCTGCGGGACGTGCCGCTGGCCGTGGTGCACCACGGTCCGCTGCCGCGGGCGGCGCAGACCGCGCGACTGGTCGGCGAGCAGCTGGGCGCCGTCCCGCTGCGGCTGGACGAGGCGGCCGGCGACTACCTGCCCTGCATACCAGGAAGAGCCGAACTACCTCAGGAGAGCGGCGACTTCCTGCTCGACTTCCTCGGCGAGGTGCCGGCCGCCGAGCGCGAGCGGGGCGCGGCCCTGGCGGCAGAGGCGACAGCCCGCTTCACCGGTCCGGTGGCGGGCGAGGCGGACCGGCACGAACTGGTGGTCACCCACGCCTTCCTGATCGCCTGGCTGGTCCGGCACGCGCTGCACGCACCCGACTGGCGCTGGCTCGGCCACAACAGCGCCAACGCCGCGCTCACCGTGATCCGCTACGCGCCCGACCGCCCGGCCGCCGTGATGACCCTCAACGACCAGCGCCACCTGCCCACCGAGCTGCGCTGGACCGGCTTCCCCCCGGAGTGGCACATCTAGGGAGTGTCCGGGGGCTGGTTCCAGGCCGGACGCTCGGGGTCGTCCGCCCGGACCAGGACGTCGGCCGCCTCGTCCGGGTGGACCTCCTCCTGGTAGCGGGCGAAGGCCGGCAGGGTCCACTGCTCCGGCTCCGGGGTGCGGCGGCGCAGTGCGGCCTGCGACATCCGCAGATGCACCGTCAGGTCGGCCGGGAACCAGCGCCCGAGCAGCAGCGGGCCGTCCAGCACCAGCACGGCGCCCGGGGGCAGTTCGACGTACGGGCTGCGGGTGGAGCGGTCGGTGTCCGGGTCGCGCAGGTCGGGCAGCACCCGCCCGCTGCCGCCCGGGTCCAGTGGCGTGAACACCTCCCGGAAGAGCGCGTTGTCGTCGAGCCAGAGGTCGAAGTAGGCGTCGGCGTCCTGGTGTCCGTACTCCAGGCGGATCGAGGCCGGGCGCAGGAAGGAGCGCGAGCGCACCCGCTGCACGGCCCGGCCGCGCAGCCGCAGCTCCTCGGCCAGGTCGGCGGCCAGCCGCTCGGGCCGGGCCGCCGGGGCGCCGTCGATCAGCACCCGGGGCCAGGCACCGCCGTCCGCCGGGGTCAGCCGCTCGACGCGGTCGGCCAGTTCGGCGGCGAGCCGCGGCCAGCTGATCGGGTGCAGTCGGACGGCGCTCATCGGTGCGTACTCCTGGTCAACTCGCGGTCTCCAGCAGGGTCTTGCCGAGCGTGGCGCGGGACTCGATGGCCGCGTGCGCGTCGGCCGCCCGCTCCAGCGGGAAGCGCTGGCCGATCACCGGGTGCAGCCGGCCCGCGGCGGCCTCGGCGAGCGCGTGCTCGGTGCAGGCCCGCAGCTGCTCCGGGCTGCGGTCGGCGCTGACCAGCCGTACCTCGCGGGTGGCGGCCTGCGCGTCGGTGATCCCGGCCCACTCGCCGCTGGCCAGGCCGTAGCTGTCCATCCGGCCACCGGGCGCGAGCAGTCCGAAGGCGGCCCGACCGACGGCACCGCCGACACCGTCGAACACAACGTCGACCGGGCCGACTTCCTGCTCCACGCGCACGGCCCAGTCGGCCTCGCGGTAGTCGAAGGCGAAGTCCGCGCCGAGCTCACGGGCCAGCGCCAGCTTGCCCGCACCACCCGCGACGGCGACCACCTGCGCCCCGGCCGCCTTGGCCAGCTGCACCAGCAGGCTGCCGACCCCGCCGCCGGCCGCCTCCACCAGCACCCGGTCCCCGGCCGCCACCTCGGCCGCCCGCAGCTGCATCACCGCGGTCCGCCCGTCGGCGAGCAGCGCGACCGCGTCGTCCAGCGCGACACCGTCCGGCACCGCGAACACCCCGTCGGCCGGCACCGCCACCCGCTCGGCGTATCCGCCCGACCCTCCGGTCCCCGTCACCACCCGCCGCCCGAGCAGCCGCGGATCGGCCCCCGCACCCAGCTCCCCGACCGTGCCGCCCACCCCGTTTCCCGGGATCAGCGGCGGCTCGGCCCGGAACGGCCCGGCCCCGGTCGCCCGGAACTGCGTCTCGACGAAGGTGATGTTCGCGTAGGCGACGTCGACCACCACCTCCCCGGCCTCCGGCACGGGGTCGGGCGCCTCCCCCGCGACGAGGACGGACGGGTCGCCGAACTGCTTCAGCCAGACGGCACGCATGGGTGTGACTCCTTGATCGCTTTGACGGCCGATCAGCATCCTCGCTCATCAAGTGAGCTTGAGGTCAAGCGGCGGCCGGCTCCGCGATCAGGGCGGTTCCCACCGTGCGGAAGCCGAGGCGGGCGTAGATGCGGCCGACGTCCTCGGTGTCCGCCGAGAGGAAGACGGTCCGTACCCCGGCCGCGCGGGCGTCCGCGACCAGGGCGGCGGTGACGGCGAGGGCCAGGCCCCGGCGGCGGGCGGTGGGCAGGGTGCCGAGGCCGGCGATCTCGGCCACCTCGCCGACCGCGAGGCACTGGCCCGCGCACAGGGCCGAGCCGTCGCGGAGGGCGGCGGCCACCGTGGTCAGGCCGGCCCGGATGCGGTCGGCCGTCCGGGGGACGTCGGCGGCGCGCTCGCGGATGGCGGCGGCGAGTTCGGCGGGGCCCGCCGTGCCGACGCGGGTGCCGGGCTCGGCGAAGGCCAGGTGGGGGACGGCGAGGGCGCCCGGCAGGGCCGGGTCCTCGGGCCCGACGATCCGCACCGAGGCGTCGTCCGGCGCGGCGACGGCCGGGGTCGGTGCATCCGGGGCGAGCACCATCAGCGGGTGCTCGTGCACGGTGAGGCCGGCCCGCTCGGCGGCCGGGCGCAGGGTGGGCGAGGTCTCGGCCACCCATTCGAAGGCCTCGGGGAGGCCCAACTCCCGCTGGCGGGCGCGGACCCGGCGCACGTCGGCCTCGGTCACCGGTGCGGTGCCGGGCCGCGCGGGCCGCGCGTAGTACGGCCAGCCGGCGCCCTCGCGGACGAAGAGGGTCAGCGGTCCGAAGTCCTCGGTGCGCGCGGCGGCGCGCGGCACGGCGTCGTAGTAGCGTTCCAGGCGGGCCAGCAGGTCGTCATCGGTGGAGGTCACCGGCGGATCCAAGCACTGAAGTGCCGGCAGCGCCATTGGATTTGCCCCGGACTCCGTCAGCCCATCCCCAACTGCCGGGCCAGCTGCGGCTCCAGTGGATACGGCCGCTCGGGCGGCAGCAGCCGGGCGGCCTGCGCGGTGCGGCCGGAGCGGACCAGCGCGGCGATCCTGCGCACGCGCGGGGTGAGGTCGGTGATGGAGACGGTCCAGTCGTCCGCCAAGGCATCGATGAGAGCGCGCCCGACGCCGACCTGGATGCTGTAGTGGTTGAGTGCGGCACCGGACAGCGAGCGCTCCGGGTCCCACTGCAGGTGCACGGCGGCCCGCGCCAGCGCGGCCGGGTGGGCCGTGGTGAGCACGGCCGAGCCCAGCGCCCGCCGCCAGCCCTCATGGGTGATCCGGACCGCCAGCACCCGCTCCTGGCCGGGCTTCCGGGCCCAGTTGCTGCGGTGCATCAGCCAGCGGAAGGAGGGCTTGAGCCAGGTCATCCGGCCGCGCGAGAAGGGCGCCACGAAGCGTCCGGCGGCCACCGCCGGATCGGCGATCGCCGGGGCGTAGGCCTGGTAGAGCACGATGCCGGTGGCGTCGTGGTCGGCACGGATCTCGCGCAGTGGGGTCACCCCGGGAGTCTGCCCCGGCGACCGGCGGACGGAAAACCGGTTTTCACCGCGGCAGGCGCCCGCGCGGACCGGAGGGCACACTCCGGCCCGCACGGGCGCCGATCATTGACGGTGCGTCAGCTTTCGTGGGCCGAGGCGTCGTCGATCAGGAAGGCGGTCGTGGGAGTGAGGCCGCTCTCGTGCGAGACGAGCTGGAGACCGATGGTGGTGCCCCAGCCGACCTGGCTGATGAAGGGGCTCAGGTCCACCGACTGCTGCTGGTAGCCGTTGGTCGGGTTCTGGCTGCTCCAGGTCCGCACCGTGCCGAGCGGCTGGCCGGTGTACTGGTCGACCGCCACCAGCGAGAGCGTGTCGGGCGCGCTGCTGGAGGTGTTGGTGGTCTCGGTGTCGAGCCAGAAGGAGAACGTGGCCGAGGAGTAACCGGGGTAGGTGTCCAGGTAGTTGGTGATCGAGTCGGCGCCGGTGTCCTGACCCAGCCAGGCGTACCAGCTGCCGGAGTGCGGCGCGTGCAGGCTGGAGGGCGTGATCACGTTGTAGCCGGAGGGGCTCCACGCGTCGGTCATCACGGTGTGGTCGACGTCCGCCGAGCCGTTCTCGAAGCCCGCGTCGGTGAGCTGCTCGATGCCGCCGCAGCCCGGCTGCCCGGCACTGGTGACGGACTCCCAGAACCCGGTGCTCGCCGTCTTCCCCGAGGTGTCGGTCGCGTTGACGGTGACCCGCTGGTAGCCGTTGGTGGCGGCGGCGGTGCCGGAGATGACGCCGGTCGCGGCGTTGATGCTCAGGCCCCCGGGCAGACCGGTGGCGCTGTAGCCGACCGCCGAACCCGCGCTGTCCACCGCGACGGCGGGGATCGAGACGGGGGTGTTCGGCGCGTCGATCCGGTCGCACATGGTGCTGAGCACCACGGGCGGGTTGGTGTAGACCGGGTCCGAGGCCATGCACAGGTGGTCGGTGTTGGACCAGAGCGTCTGCAGCGGGAACGAACCGGTGGACAGGTTCTCGAAGAAGAGGCCGCCGTTGGAACCCTTGGGGATCCAGGCGCACTTGTCGGCGATCTCCTGGCCGGTGCCGTCCGTCCAACCGCCCGGGGTGTCCGGGTCGGTGACCGTCTCGGCGTACTCGTGGCCGCCGATGATGCCGTAGCCGTCGAGCCTGCCGCGCGCGGTGTTCTCGCCGAACCAGTTGGTGCCGCAGCCCGCGACGTCGGTCAGGTAGGGCATGTTGGTGTACGCCAGCTGACCGTAGGACGAGCGCTGGAAGTCGTGCCAGGCGCAGTAGCCCAGCTCGTGCCACTTGTCCGGGTCGGTGCCCTGCGGCGAGTCGATGACGTACTGCACGTTGCGGTTCTGCGCCTCGGTGGTGTTGCCGAAGTGCTGGGCGGCCGCGAGGGCTTCGGCCCCGAGCTGCGGCTCGGTGGCGGCCTGCGGGGCGGCCGTGCCGTTGTCCACCCAGACGCCGGCGAGCACGCTGCCCGCCTGCGGGTAGGGGATGTGCGCCGCGCTGGAGGGGCACTGCACACTGCCGGTCGCGATGCCCTCGCAGTACTGGGTCAGCACCGCGCTCCAGCCGTCGCCGGCGCTGCCGAGGCCCTTGAAGAAGTCCTGCTGGTAGGGGACGGCCTGGTCCTTGTCGCTGGACATCACCACGTCGCCACTGGAGTTGGTGGACGGGGTGCCCCACTGCGAGCCCCACACCACCAGGTAGACCTTGGGCGGCCCGATCACCACGCCGGCGGAGTCCTGGCCGCCCTTGTAGGTGACCTGCTGGTCGTACTCGTTGGCGACGTTGCCGTCGCCGTCGTCCCCGGTGCCCGGGTCGGCGCCGTCGGCGAGGTTCGGCGTGACCTTGCCGCCGCTCTTGCCGACGGAGTTCGCGGCGAGCTGCGCGGCGGAGGCCGGGTGGGCGGCGCCGATCCGGCCGGGTGCCGCGCGGTGCGGGCCGGCCGGGGCGGCGACGCTCTTCGGGGTGCCGGGCTTGGCCGGCGCGGCCACGGCGCCGGGGTGGCCGGGGTCGGCGGCGGCCGTCAGCGGGCTGGCCAGCCCGGCGGCGGCCAGGGCTGCGGCCACGGCGAGCAGCGCCGTCCGCCGGCCGCGGTGGAGCAGGCCCGATCTGTCTGTGATCACGGGGTCAGCGTCCGTTTCTGGTGGCGTGGAGGACCCGCCCGCGGCCTGCGGGCGGGGGGTGGTCCAGAACGCATGATGCAATGTGCAATACGATATTTTACTGATCGGGGCAGCACAAGACCCAACGCAACCACTCAGAAGTGATACGCGCTTATGGTGCTTTCTGTTTGATATGCGAACGACCCGACGGTCCGGCGGACCCGTCAGCCGGCGCTGCGCTTGAGCAGCGTGATCCCGTCCTGGGCGTCCGCCACCGTGTATCCCGCCTGCTCGGCGTCGCTCACCACGCGGTTCCACCCGGCCGGGCAGTTGGAGGTGTCGGCGGTGGGGTCCTTCGGGTCGACCACCAGCCACTGCACCGGCTGGGGCGGCTTGTGGTACGGGCAGGCCATGCTCACCGTGGTCCGGCTGGTCAGCTGGGCGGCGAGCTGGTTGGTCGCGGCCACCGTCGCGCCGTCGGGGACCTCGGCGGCCAGGCGCAGCGCGGCCCGTTCGTGCGGCGTGGTGCGCCAGGTGGCCGGACTGACCACCTCGGAGAGCGGGAAGGAGGGCAGGGTCGCCACCGTCACCGCCAGGCCGGCCGCCAGCACCAGGCGCAGCCGCAGCCCGGAGAAGTACGCGGGGCGGCGCGCCAGCACGTCGATCATCGCGCCGAACGCGATCGGCACCAGGATGCCGTTGTAGTGGTAGGACTGGCCCCAGTAGGCGGGGTTGTGCGAGATGAAGCGCCAGCCGAGAGTGGGCAGCGCGATCGCGGCCAACGGGGAGCGCAGCGCCAGGAACGCGGTGGGCGCCAGCAGCATCAGCACGGTGTCCAGCCGGGTCGGCGGCCACCAGTGGTTGCCCGGGATGTGCGGGGCGGCGCTGGGCTCCAACTGCTGAAGGTAGTCGTTGGCCCCCAGCGGGCTGGCCATCGGGATCAGCACGAACATCTCCACCGCGGTGGCGACCAACCCCACCACGACGAGCGTGATGCCGAGCTTGCGCGGGCCGCGCCAGGCGATGTAGCAGCCGAACATCGCCACGGTCAGCCCGAGGTCCTCCTTGACCAGCACCAGCGGCAGCGCCCAGAGCGCCGCCTGGCGCCAACGGCCGCGCCCGGCCGCCTCCATGGCGAAGGCCACCAGCGGGACGCCGAAGCAGATCTCGTGGAAGTCGAAGGCGACCACCCGGGCGATGCCCCAGGCGCAGCCCATCCCGAGCCCGGCGGCCAGGCCGACCCACAGGCCCCTGGTCTGCTGGGCCCACCGGGTGATCGGGATCACCGCGAGCGCGAGCAGCAGGGCCTGCGCGACCAACAGCGTGATCGGCGTCGGGAAGAGGCGGTAGAAGGGCGCGATCACGGCGATGATCGGGCTGAAGTGGTCGCCGAGCACGCTGTAGCCCGGGCCCTTGAGGGCGGCGACCGGCGCGTGCAGGTGCGCGTAGCTGCGGATCGCCTGCTCGAAGATCCCGAGGTCGTAGCCGCCGGACATGACGCGCTGCTGGCGCCGGATCGAGACGATCGCGTAGACCACGAAGAAGAGGCCCGCCAGACCGTAGGGCAGCCAGCGCGGCCCCACCCGGTCCGGGGCGGCACTCTGCGGGGAGCCGGTCCCGGTCGCCGGTATCGGCTCGGCGATCGTTTGCTGTACGGCGTGTCCCGTCACGAGACGGTCCCCCTCAGAGTCTGCCCGGCGCCCTCACCTGGGCAGTATTCAGAGCAGCCGATCCTACCATCGGAGAATTGTGCGTCGGCTCACGACCCCTGGGAGGCCTCGCCGACCCGGCCGTCGAGACCGGGGACGGTGGCGGCGATCGAGCCGGACAGGTCCACCAAGGGATCAGGGGCGTTCGGGTAGGCGCCGGCCGGCACGGCGACCTCGACGTACAGGCTGAGCTGGCTGGTGGTGAAGCGGTAGCCGCCGTGGCCGTCGTGCTCCACGAACCACTGGACGCCGTGGATCTCGGGCCCCAGGTCATGGGAGCCGTCCAGTGCGGCCGGCCTCGGCACCCCGCAGCGCAGCACCGTCCGCGGCGAGCTGTGCCAGACCGCCACGTAGGGCGAGGAACCGGCGGCCTCCCGCGGGTGGCCGAGCAGTTGGTCCGGCAGTGCGGCGGCCAGCGAGCGACAGGCGGCCGCCACCCGTGCGTCGGGGGTCGGCGCAGCGGTCGGCGGCTGCCAGCCGGGCGCGCCGCCGCTCGCGACCACCAGCGCCACCACGGCGGTCAGGACGACCGGGGGCAGAAGCCAACGCAGCGGCGCGGGAAGCCTCTTGAGCAACTGGGTCGGATTCGGCGGCATCGCACGATCGTACGCGTCCGAGTCGGCGACCCTCAGGGCGGCACCGGCAGGTCGGCCAGCGCCGCCGCGGTGGCGGCCCGGGAGCGGGCGTCCAGCGCAGGCGCGGTGCCGCGCAACCGGTGCGCGCTCTCGACGGCGGCCAGCGCGAGCAGGCCGGGGAGCAGATCGACGCTGCGCCGCGCCAGCCAGGCGGTGCCCCGGGTGGCGAGCCACCAGAGGTCGGCGGCGCGCCCCGGCGGCGGGGGTGCCTGGACGGCGGACGGCGGCGGCCCGACCCGGTGGCCGGACTCCGCTAGCAGGAGGTGGAACTGACGGGCGATCAGCAGATGGCCGGCCGGACTCGGGTGCAGCCGGTCGGCACTGAGCAGGGCCCGCTCGCGCAGCCACGGAAGCCCCGCGAGGTGGAGGTGGACCGCCCGGTAGCGGTGGGACAGCTCGTGGACGACGGCGTTGACCGCGGCCATCCGCCGCTCCAGCGGCCGGGCCAGCGCGGCGGGCAGGCCGAGCAGCAGACCCGGGTCGGGCAGGCAGGCGGTCAGCGGCACGGCGCCCCGGTCGACCAGCGCGCGCAGCGTGGTGTCCAGCGCGGCGGCGGTGCGGGCGATGTCGAAGCCCGCGCGCAGGGTGTCGTTGCCGCCGATGACCACGGCGGCGAACTGCGGCTCCAGGGCCAGTGCTGCCGGGAGTTGAGTGAGCGTCAGATCGGCGGCGAGTGCTCCGCTGGCCGCCAGGTTGTGGTGCGCGACCAGCGCCGGGTCCGACGCCAGCGCGGGGGCGAGCAGCGCGGTCCAGCCCCGCCAGCCGTCCGCGCAGGGGCTGCCCACCCCTTCGGTGAGCGAGTCGCCGAGGGCGGCGAACCGGACGGCCTGCGGACGGGCGGCGGCTCCGGCGGCCCCGGACCGGGTCGGCGCGGTCATCGCGGCCTCCCGACCAGCTCCGCCTCGCCCGCCCGGTGCGCGGCCAGGAACGCGGAGACCGCGGCGGGCCAGCCGTAGCGCTCGGCCCTGGCGCGCGCCGCCGCCCGCCGCCCGGCCGCCGGACGGGCCAGCAACTCGGCCACCGCGGCGGCGAATCCCGCACCGGTGTCGACGGCCACCGCCCCCGCGGGCCCGACGATGTCCGGCAGCGCGGAGGAGCGGCTGACGGCCACGGGGGTGCCGCAGGCCAGCGCCTCCAGGGCCGCCAGCCCGAAGGTCTCCACCGGCCCCGGGGCCAGCACCACGTCCGCCGAGGCCAGCAGCGCGGCCAGCCCGGCCCGGTCGGCCAGGTGCCCGAGGAACCGGACGGGCAGCCGGGCCCGGTCGGCGCGCTCGGCCAGCCGGGCGTGCAGCGGCCCGGTGCCGGCCACCACGAGGACGGCGTCCCGCCCGCCGCGCCGCAGTTCGGCCAGGGCCGCCAGGGCCAGGCCGGGACGCTTCTCCGGTGACAGCCGGGAGCAGAGCACCAACAGCGCCCGGCCCGGGCCGGCGTACCGGGCGCGCAGCGCGGGGTCGTGGCAGCGCGGGTGCAGCCGCGCGAGGTCGACGCCGAGCGGCGCGCGGACCAGGTTGCGGGTGCCGAGCCGGGCGAACTCCTCGGCGGCCCAGGCGGTGGTGCACACGACGGTGTCGTAGCACCGCGCGGTACGGGAGTTGAGCCGGTCGGCGAGGGCGCGGGCGGCCGGGGCCGGCAGCCCGCGGGTGCGCAGCAGGCCGGTGACGTTCTCGTGCGAGACCATCGCGGCGGGGATCCCCTGACGGCGGGCCCAACTGCCCGTCCAGCGCAGGGTGGTGCGGTCGGAGACCTCCAGGCGGTCCGGGGCCAGCGCGGTCAGGGTGCGGGCTAGCAGGCGGCGGTCGGTGAGCAGCCGGTAGCCGCCGCTGGCCGGCAGTACGGGGCCGGGCAGCGTCACCACCCGTCCCTGGTCGGTGAGTTCGTCCCGGTGCTCGGGGCCCGGCAGGACCAGCACGGGCTCGTGCCCGGCCGCCAGGTAGCCCGCGCCCAGGTGGCGCAGCGCGGTGCGCAGGCCGCCGGAGACGGGGGTGACGAAGTTCGCCACCCGGACGATCCGCAGCCCGGCGCCGCCGGTTGCTCTCGGCGCGCTCATGCCGGCTGCTCCTCGACGGGGGCGGGTGCGGGCGCGGGTGCGGGTACCGGGGCAGGCGTCAGCGCGGGCCCGGGCGTCGCGCCCGAGGCCACCTCCAGCACCTCGCCCCGGTGCTCGGCCAGCACCTCGGCGTAGTGCCGCAGCAGCAGGTCCCCCACCGCCTCCCAGGTCCGCGCGGTGACGTCCGCCCGCCCGGCCCGCCCGTAGGCGGCCCGGCGCCCGGGGTCGCCCGCCAGCTCGGCGACCGCCTCGGTCACCGCCCGCCCGTCGCGCGGTGCCACCAGCAGGCCGGTGCGACGGTGGCCGACCAGGTCGAGCGGACCGCCGGCGGCCGGGCCGATCACCGGCACGCCGCTGGCCATCGCCTCCTGGATGGTCTGGCAGAAGGTCTCCAGCGGACCGGTGTGCACGAACAGGTCCAGGCTCGCGTAGCAGCGCGCGAGCTCCTCGCCGGTGCGGCGGCCGAGGAAGACCGCACCGGGCAGCGCGGTGCGCAGGGCGGCGGCGCTCGGCCCGTCGCCGACGATCACCAGCCGCACGCCGGGCAGCGCGCAGACGCCCGCCAGCAGGTCGACCCGCTTCTCCGGCGCCAGCCGGCCCACGTAGCCGACCAGCACCTCGCCGCCGGGGGCCAGCGCACGGCGCAACGCCTGGTCGCGGTGGCGCGGGTGGAAGCGCAGCGAGTCCACGCCGCGCGGCCACAGGTGCACCCGCGGGACGCCGTGCGCCGTCAGGTCCTGGGCGGCGGGGGTGGAGGGGGCCAGGGTGCGGGCAGCGACCCGGTGCACCGTGCGGATCCGGTGCCAGGCGGTGGCGGCGCCGAGGCCGCCGCCGACCCGGTAGGCCTGGGCGTAGCCGGCCAGGTCGGTCTGGTAGACGGCGACGGCGGGCAGCCCCAGCCGGGCGGCCTCGGCCATCGCCCGGGCGCCGAGCACGAACGGGCTGGCCAGGTGGACCAGATCGGGCCGGTGGGCGGTGAGCGCCGCGGCCAGCCGGGAGCTGGGCAGCGCGAGGCGGACCTGGGGGTAGCCGGGCAACGGGACGGAGGGGATCCGCACGACCGGCAGCGGGGCGGCGTCCGGTCCGAAGGAGTGCGCCGGGCAGCTCGAACCGCGGGCCGGCGCGGGAGTGATGACCAGGGGTTGGTGGCCGCGCCGGACCAGGTGCTCGGCGGTGCGGAGCACGCTGTGGGCGACGCCGTTGACTTCGGGCGGGAAGGACTCGGTGACGAGGGCGACACGCATGCCTAGGTTGTTGCCGGGCCGAACGTGCGCTGGGCCAAAGGGATCTGTCGAACAGGCGAACTGCGGCCAGCTCTTTGCCGCTGCCGCCGGTCGCCGCTGCGCCACGGCGGGTCCGGCCCGGTCAAGCCGAGCCTGCGCGGCCAGGGCTCAGGTTTGCCTCCGCCATGTCAAACAATCATGACAATTCGGTGCGGCACGGCTAGGCAACCGGCCGGTAACCAACTTACGGTCAACTCCCCACCCCCCAGCGTGAGGAGTCGCCCATGACCCGTCACCGCTCCGGCCGTCCGGGCAAGCCCAGACGGCTCAGGTTCCCGGCCGCCGCCCTCGCGGCCCTGCTGGCCGGCGCTCTGCTGGCCGCCTCGCCGGGCGCGGCCTCGGCCGGCGCCCGTCCGGCCGCCGTGCCCGCCGCGGCGCCCGACTACTGCGGCGGCCAGTGCAACGACATCCTGCCGCCCGGCGAGAACGGCAACGCGACGCTGGCCGACATCATCGGCAACAAGCTCTTCGGCACCCGCCCGGCGCACACGGACGACCAGCTCGGTCCGTACGCCTCGCTCGCCTCCGCCTATCCCGGCCTCACCGACGCCCAGTTGGGCGACTTCTTCAACGACTCCTCGTTCGGCGTGCCGGCCGACCAGGTGGCCAGCAGCATCAGCCCGCGCCCGGACGTCACCATCGTGCGCGACAAGGCCACCGGGGTCCCGCACGTCACCGGCACCACGCGCTACGGCACCGAGTTCGGGGCGGGTTACGCCGCCGCGCAGGACCGGCTCTGGGTGATGGACCTGTTCCGCCACGTGGGCCGCGGCGAGCTGTCCGGCTTCGCGGGCGGCGCGGCGGCCAACCGCCAGCTGGAGCAGAGCTTCTGGCAGGCCGCGCCGTACACCGAGGACGAGCTGCAGCAGCAGATCGACGCCATCTCGCAGGAGGGCCCGCGCGCCCAGCAGGCGCTGGCCGACGCGCAGGCCTACATCGACGGCATCAACCAGTACATCACCCAGGCGTACAACAGCCGGACCTTCCCCGGCGAGTACGACCTGACCGGGCAGATCAACGCGATCACCAACGCCGGTTCGATCCAGCCGTTCAAGCTGACCGACCTGGTCGCCCTCGCCTCGGTGATCGGCGCGCTGTTCGGCTCCGGCGGCGGCGGACAGCTGCAGTCGGCCGAGGTCAAGCAGGCCGCCGAGGCGCGCTACGGCACGGCGGTCGGCGACCAGGTGTGGCAGTCGCTGCGCGAGGCCAACGACCCGGAGGCGGTCACCACGCTGCACGACGGGCAGTCGTTCCCCTACGCGCTGCCGCCCGCCGACCCGCAGGGCGTGGCGATGCCCGACCCCGGCTCGGTCGTCCCCGAGCAGCTGATCTACGACGCGACCGGCTCGGCCACCAGCAGCACCACCGCGGCCCCCGGCGTGCTGCCGGGCAACCTGCTGACCGCCAAGCACGGCATGTCGAACGCCCTGCTGGTCTCCGGCAAGGACACCGCCAGCGGACACCCGGTGGCCGTCTTCGGCCCGCAGACCGGCTACTTCGCGCCGCAGCTGCTGATGCTGGAGGAGTTGCAGGGCCCGGGGATCAGCGCGCGCGGCGCCGCCTTCGCCGGCCTGAGCTTCTACGTGGAGCTGGGCCGCGGCCAGGACTACGCCTGGAGCGCCACCTCGGCCGGCCAGGACATCACCGACACCTACGCCGTGCCGCTGTGCACCACCGACGGCTCGCCGGTCACCCTGGCCGCCCAGTCCTACCTCTACCACGGCGTCTGCACGCCCTTCGACAAGCTGGTGCAGCAGGACTCCTGGGCGCCGACCACCGCCGACTCCACGCCGGCCGGCTCCTACTCGCTGGTGATGTACAGATCCGACTACGGGCTGGTGACGGCCCGCGGCACGGTCGGCGGCAAGCCCGTCGCCTTCACCTCGCTGCGCTCCACCTACCAGCACGAGGCCGACTCGATCATCGGCTTCCAGATGCTCAACGACCCCGGCGCGGTGCACGATCCGGCGAGCTTCCAGCAGGCCGCCCAGAACATCAACTACGCCTTCAACTGGTTCTACGCCGACGACCAGCACATCGCCTACTACAACTCCGGCAGCAACCCCGTGCGTTCGCCGGTGGTCGACCCCGGCCTGCCGGTCATGGCCGAACCCGCCTACGAGTGGCAGGGGTTCGACCCCGCGACGAACACCGCGCAGTACACCCCGCCCGCCCAGCACCCGCAGTCGGTGGACCAGGACTACTACGTCTCCTGGAACAACAAACAGGCCCAGGACTACGGTTCGGCCGGCTACGGCAACGGACCGGTGTACCGGGCCAACCTGCTGGACTCGCGGGTGAAGGCGCTGGTGGCGGGCGGCAAGGTGACCCGCGCCTCGCTCACCCGGGCGATGGAGGACGCGGCGGTCACCGACCTGCGCGGTGAGGACGTGCTGCCCAAGCTGCTCCAGGTGATCGACAGCGCTCCGGTGACCGATCCGAACCTCGCCCCGGTGGTCGCCGAGCTGTCGGCCTGGCAGGCGGCCGGATCGAAGCGGACCGAGACCACCGCGGGCAGCCAGACCTACACCGACGCCGACGCCATCCGGATCATGGACGCCTGGTGGCCGCTGGTCGCCGACGGGGTGATGCACCCCGGGCTCGGCGACCAGCTGTTCAGCGCGCTGACCGGCGCGCTGCAGATCAACGAATCGCCCTCCGGCGGCCAGACCGGCCCGGTCGGCGGTGGTTCGGTGAGTGCCAACGAGTCGATCCCGCACAAGGGTTCGTCGTTCCAGTACGGCTGGTGGAGCTATCTGGACAAGGACCTGCGCTCGGTGCTCGGCGAGCCGGTGACCGATCCGCTGGCCCAGCCCTTCTGCGGCGGTGGCAGTCTGACGGCCTGTCGGACGGTGCTGCTCGACACCCTCCAGCAGGCGGCGGCCGAGACGCCGGCCCAGGTCTACCCCGGGGACAGCGACTGCGCGGCGGGCGACCAGTGGTGCGCCGACACCATCATCCAGCGTCCGCTGGGCGGGGTGACCGACGGCAAGATCAGCTGGCAGAACCGGCCGACCTACCAGCAGGTGGTGGAGTTCCCCTCGCACCGCTGACATGCCTGGTGGGGGTGCCGACTTCGGCACCCCCACCCGGTGTTCGTGCCGGTCAGTCCTGCTGGACCGGAGCCGGGGCGCCGACCCGCACCCCGCGCAGCAGCACCGCCGCGAGCACCGCGCCCAGCGCCATCAGCACCGCGGCACCGATCGCCGCACCCTGCATGCCACTGGTGAACGCCTGCCGGGCCGCCGCGAGCACCTCGTGCGAGAGCCCGCCCGGCAGCTGCCCGGCCACCACGTCGGCCCCGCCGAGCGAGTCGCGCACCGGGCCGAGCAGGTTGCCCGGCAGACCGGCCGGCAGCAGGCCGCGGATGTCCGAGCGGTAGAGCGCCGTGCCGATGCTGCCCAGCAGCGCCATCCCGAGCGCGCCGCCCAGCTCGGTGCCCGACTCCAGCAACCCGGCTGCCGCACCTGCCCGTTCGGCCGGCGCCGCGGCCATCACCACCTCGCTGACCTGCGACATCACGCCGACCGCACCGCAGGCGTAGAAACTGGCGGCGACCAGCAGCAGCCAGAGCGGCGAGTGGGGGGTCACCAGGGCCAGCAGGGCGAACCCGGGCAGCATCACGGCGAATCCACCCGCCACCACCGGGCCGGGCCCGAACCGCCGGCCGAGCGAGGCTGCCACCGGAGCCACCGCGCCGACCAGGAGGCTGGGCAGCACACTCCACAGCGCGGCCCGCAAAGTGCTCATGGCGAGCACCAGTTGGAGGTACTGGGTGAGGTAGATGGCCATCCCGACCAGCGCGAACATGGCCAGCACGTTCATCGCGACCGAGGCGGAGAAGGCCCGGCTGCGCACCAGCACCAGGTCGATCAGCGGGTAGGGGTGGTTGCGCTGACGGCGCACGAAGACCGCCCCGAGCACCGCGCCGACCAGGATCGCGACCGGCGGCAGCGGCTGGAACCCGTTGCGGGCCAGCTCCTTGACGCCGTAGACCAGCGACAGGATCGCGGCCAGCGAGAGCACGGCGCTCACCAGGTCGAAGCGGCCGTCCCGGCGGCGCGGCGTCTCGGGCACCAGGATCGGGCCGAGCACCAGCAGCAGCGCCATCGCCGGCAGGTTGATCAGGAAGACCGAGCCCCACCAGAAGTGCTCCAGCAGGATGCCGCTGAGCACCGGTCCGACCGCGACCCCACCGCTGGTCACCGCGGTCCAGGTGGCGATGGCCTTGCTGCGCTGCGCGGGGTCGGGGAACAGGTTGCGGATCAGGCCGAGGGTGGAGGGCATCAGGGTGGCGCCCGCCACGCCGAGCACGGCGCGGGCGCCGATCAGGGTGGCCGCGCCACCCGCGTAGGCCGCCAGGGTGGAGGCGGCGCCGAAGGCCAGGGCGCCGATCAGCAGCAGCCGGCGGCGGCCGATCCGGTCGCCGAGCGCGCCCATGGTGATCAGCAGACCGGAGAGCACGAAGCCGTAGATGTCGAAGATCCAGAGCTGCTGGGTGCTGCTCGGGTGCAGGTCCTGACTGATGAACGGCACGGCGAAGTAGAGCACCGAGACGTCCATCGAGACGAGCAGCAGCGGCAGCAGCAGGACCGCGAGCGCGATCCAGGCCCGACGGGTGGCGGCGGGTGCGGGTGCGGTGTCACCGACCGGGCGGGCCGGGCGTTCCTGGGTGTCCATCTGCTGTCCCCCTGGGCGGTCAGGTGCGGCGAGGAGCCGACGCGTACGACGTACGCGCTTGATGCGTACAGAGTACGCATAGTGCAGTGCACGGCGCAACGGTTGCCCTAGCGGGTTCAGCAGAGGGCAGCTTGGCCAGCACCAGTAGTGCACTAGTACACTCGACGGAGAAGGCAGCACGAATGGCGAGGAGAGAACCCATGGCCACCCCTGACGCACCGCCCTACCTGCGGATCGCCGCGGAGCTGCGGGGGCGGATCGCCGCCGGCACCCTGAAGCCCGGCGCGCGGGTGCCGTCCACCCGCGCGATCACCCAGGAGTGGGGCGTGGCGATGGCCACCGCCACCAAGGTGCTGGCGACCCTGCGCCAGGAGGGCCTGGTCCACTCCCGCCCCGGCGCGGGCACGGTGGTCGCCGACCCGCTGCCTGCGCAGCCGGCCGCCACCGTCGTGCCCGCCGCCGCACCCGAGCCCGCCGCCACGCCCGACGTCGCCCCCTCCCCCACGCCCACCACCGCACCCGCCCGCCCACGGCGACGGGAGGCGCGCGGCGGCGACCAGCAGCTGACCCGCGAGCGGATCATCCAGGCCGCCATCACCATCGCAGACGCCGAGGGCCTGGCCCCCGTGACCATGCGCCGGGTCGCCGCCGAACTCGGCGTCGCCCCCATGGCGTTGTACCGCCACGTGGCGAGCAAGGAGGAGCTGAGCGACCTGATGGCCGACACCGTGATCGGCCGCGTACCGCTCCCGCCCGCCGACCTCACCGGCTGGCGCCCCCGGCTGGCCGCGCTGGCCCACCTGCAGTGGTCGATCTTCCGCCGCCACCCCTGGCTGGCCGGCACGATCTCGCTCACCCGACCCACCCCCCTGCCCGCCGCACTGCGGCACGGCGAGTGGGTGCTCAGCAGCGTCCAGGGCTTCGGCCTCCCGCCGACCACCCGGCTCTACCTCCACATCACGATGTTCGCCTTCGTCCGCGGCATCGCCGTCAACCTGGAGGCCCAGGCCCGCGACCACGCGAACAGCACGCTGACCGACGAGGAGTGGATGCAGTCCCAGGAGGCCAACCTGGCGGCCACCTTCGGCAGCGGCCAGTACCCGGTCTTCGGCGCCCTGCTCGCCGAGCTGGACATCGAGACCGGGGAGGACGACTTCGACTTCGACCTCGACCAGCTCTTCGAGTTCGCACTGGCCCGGCTCCTCGACGGGCTCGCCCTGCTCCTCGAACCGCCGGCCGCCCGGGCGGACTGACGCGGCCCCACGGACTCCGGAAATCCGGTTGGCGCTCCACCGGCCCGTTCTTATACGCTGTAGAAGTCATATACGCCGTACAGGAGCGGAGCGGGCATGCCCCAGGTGGAGCGCAGGCAGGACCGGTGGGTGATCCTCGCGGTCATCTGCCTCGCACAACTCGTCGTGATTCTGGACAACACCATCCTCAACGTGGCGATCCCCTCCCTGACCGAGGAGTTGGGCGCGACCACGGCGCAGACCCAGTGGATCATCGGCGCCTACTCGCTCGCCCAGGCCGGCCTGCTGATCGCCGCCGGCGGGCTCGCCGACCGGTACGGCCGCAAGAAGGTGCAGCTGCTCGGACTCGCGCTGTTCGGGGTCGGCTCGCTCGGCGCGGCCCTGGCCGGCAGCCCCGGGCAGCTGATCGCCGCCCGCGCGGGCATGGGCGTCGGCGGCAGCCTGCTGCTGGCCACCAGCCTGGCCATCATCGTGCGCACCTTCGACGCCGAGGAGCAGCCCAAGGCCATCACCATCTGGAGCGCCATCGCCTCCCTCGGCTTCGCCCTCGGCCCGGTGCTCGGCGGCCTGCTGCTCAACCACTTCTGGTGGGGCTCGGTCTTCCTGGTCAACCTGCCAGTCGCGGCGCTGGGCCTGGTCGCCATCGCCAAGCTGGTGCCCGAGTCCAAGGACCCGCGCGGCGACTCCCCCGACCTGCTCGGCGCGGTGCTGTCCATCGCGGGTCTGGTCGGGGTGGTGTACGCGATCATCCAGGGCCCCGGCATCGGCTGGACCTCCCCGCGCACCCTGCTGCCCGCCGGCCTCGGCCTGCTCCTGCTGCTGCTCTTCGTGCTCTGGGAGCGCCGGGTCGAACACCCCCTGCTGGACCTCTCCTTCTTCCGCAACGCCCGCTTCCGGGGCGCGGTCTCCGGCGGCATCCTGGTCGCCTTCGGCCTGGGCGGCTCGCTCTTCCTGCTGACCGAGCACCTGCAGTTCGTGCTCGGCTACGGTCCGCTCGCCGCCGGCCTGCGCACCGCCCCGATGGCGCTGACCGTCGTCGCGCTCAACTTCACCGGCATCGGCATGCGACTGACCACGAAGCTCAAGCCGCCGTTCGCGATCGCCGGAGGCCTGGGCCTGCTGGCCGCCGGTCTGGCCGCGATCGCCGAGTTCGGCCGCAACGGCTCCTACCCGGGCATCCTGCTCGGCCTGGTGCTGATGGGCACCGGTGTCGCCTGCTCGCAGCCCACCATGGCCACCGCGGTGATGTCCTCGATCCCGCCGGAGAAGGCCGGCCTCGGCTCCGGCCTGATGGGCACGCTCAGCGAGCTGGGCAACTCGCTCGGTGTCGCGGTGCTCGGCGCGGTGCTCACCGCCGGCTTCGCCTCCTCGCTGCCCTCGGGGTTCCCGCACACGGCGGCCCGCTCGCTGCCGGACGCGCTCGCCGCCGCCGGCCCGGACGCCGGCCACCAGCACCAGGTCCGCAGCGCCTTCGCGGACAGCCTGACCAGCAGCCAGCTGATCGGCGCGGTGGCCGTCCTGCTCGGCGGACTCGTCGCCGCCTGGCTGCTCAGCCGGGCGGCCGGCCAGCCGCAGCTCACCGCCGAGCCCGAGTCGGCAGCTGCCGAGCCGCTCGCTCCGGCGGGCTGAGCAACCCGCTCGGCGGACGCCCCCTACCATCGCTGCATGGCCGCCGACCAGCGGTCATGCAGCGATGACCCCGAAGGACAGAGCATGGCCGACACGCCCCGCGACCCCGCTGTCAGCATCTGGGTGCGCCCGCCCAAGCGCGCCAAGCGCGGCAGCGCCCCCACCGGCCTGAGCCGGGACCGGATCGTGCACGCGACCGTGGCCCTGCTGGACGCCGCGGACGCGCAGAGCTTCTCCATGCGCCAGCTGGCGGCCGAGCTCGACGTCACGCCGATGTCGGTCTACTGGTACGTCGACAACAAGGACGAACTCCTCGAACTCGCCCTGGACCACGTGCTCGGCGAGACGCGCGCCGTGGCACTGGCCGAGTACGAGACCTGGCGCCAGCACCTGAGCGCCATGGCCCACGCCTACCGCGACTGCTTCCAGCGTCACCCCTGGGCCGCCCTGCTGGTCGGACAGTTCATCGCCCTGGGCCCCAACTCCCTGGCCTTCTCCACCAGCGGCGTCGAGGCGATCGTCCGCACCGGCCTGCCCAAGGACCAGTTCAGCGCCGCCCTCGGCCTGGTCTTCGAGTACACCTACGGCTTCGCGGTGCTCGACGCGCAGTGGACCCGCCGGGTCCGCCAGTCCGGCCTGAACGAGGACGAGTTCTACCAGCGCGTCCACGGCGTGGTCCAGCAGGTCGACCCCCGCTTCACGGAGAACGCCGACGTGGTCGAGTCCCAGCACGCCAACGGCTCCGGCGCCGCCCGCAACCACCGCTTCACCCAGGGCCTGGACCTCGCCCTGGCCGGCATCGAAGCCACCATCGCCGCGGCCCGCCCGAGGAGCTGACCGACCCGCCCTCGCATTCCGCCGGACGCCACCCCCGTTCCCCGCCCCGCCGGCCCAGCTGCACCACGCCCGTTCTCCCTGCCCGACGCCGAGCCCCCCTGGTTCCGGCCGGCGATCTAGCATGGGAGGAAGTCCTACTCTCCAGGCCCGCGCCGCAGCGGCAGGGAGGCCCGCATGGCGTTCGACACCGCTGGTTTCGAGCAGACGGACAGCAGCCGCTACATACCGATCTCCGAGCACGGCCTGATCGGCGATCTCCGTACGACCGCCCTGGTCGGCACGAACGGCACCATCGACTGGTACTGCTGCCCGCGCTTCGATGCGCCCAGCGTCTTCGGGGCCATCCTCGACGCCGAGCGGGGCGGGTCGTTCGAGCTGGCCGCCGAGGTCCCGACCCGCACCCGGCAGTTCTACTTCCCCGACACGAACGTGCTGATCACGCGCTTCTTCGCCGCGGACGGGGTGGCGGAGATCCAGGACTTCATGCCCGTGGTCGACGAGTCGCGCGAGGCGGCCCGGCACCGGCTGATCCGGCGAGTGGTCTGCGTCCGCGGAGCCCTCCCGTTCCGGGCACGGATCGCCCCGCGCTTCGGCTACGGCACCGAACCGCACACCACGCACCTCGAGGGCCACGCCGCGGTGTTCCGCTCCCCTTCACTGTCGCTCGCCCTGACCGCCACCGCACCCCTGGAGACCGACGGCCTGGACGTGTGGTCGCGCTTCAAGCTCCTCGAGGGCGAGTCCAACGTGTTCGCCCTCGACCAGGTCGACGACGAGGTCCCGACCCGGTCGTGCCCGCGGGCCGAGGCGCAGGAGCAGGCCGAGGCGACCGTGCGGTTCTGGCGCCACTGGCTGGCCGGTTCGCGCTACCACGGGCGCTGGCGGGAGATGGTGAACCGCTCCGCGCTGCTGCTGAAGCTGCTCACCTACGCGCCGACCGGTGCGATCGTCGCCGCACCGACCACCAGCCTGCCCGAGCAGATCGGCGGCGGGCGCAACTGGGACTACCGCTACGTCTGGGTCCGCGACGCCGCCTTCTGCGTCTACGCCATGCTGCGCCTCGGGTTCACCTCCGAGGCGGAGGCCTTCATGGGGTTCCTGTGCGAGCGCGGCCTCATGCGCGGCAACGGTGCGGCCGGCCCGCTGCAGATCATGTACGGCATCGACGGGCGCAGCGAGCTGCCCGAGTACGAGCTGCCGCACCTGGAAGGCCACCTCGGCTCCGCACCGGTCAGGGTCGGCAACGCCGCCACCGGCCAGCTCCAGCTGGACATCTACGGAGCCCTGATCGACTCGATCTACCTGTACGACAAGTGGGGACAGCCGATCAGCAGCGCCCGCTGGGACGAGGTCGGCACGATGGCGGACTGGCTCTGCGAGCACTGGGACCAGCCCGACGAGGGCATCTGGGAGACCCGCGCGGGCCGGCGCAACTTCGTGTACTCGCGGCTGATGTCCTGGGTGGCGCTCGAACGGGCGATGCGGATGGCGAACCACCGCGGCCTGCCGGCCGACCTGCCCCGCTGGCGGGAGTCCCGGGACGCGATCTACCGGCAGATCATGCAGCGCGGCTGGTCGACCGAGCGGGGCGCCTTCGTCCAGGCCCTGGACGACGGTGACCTGGACGCCTCGCTGCTGATGATGCCGATGGCCAAGTTCATCGCCCCCACCGACCCCAAGTGGCTCTCCACCCTGGACGCGCTCACCACGAACCTGGTCTCCGACTCGCTGGTCTACCGCTACGACCCCACCGCCAGCCCCGACGGCCTGCACGGCCCCGAGGGCACCTTCTCCATCTGCTCGTTCTGGTACGTCGAGGCGCTGGCCCGCGCAGGCCGGCTGGAGGAGGCCCGGCTCGCCTTCGAGAAGATGCTCACCTACGCCAACCACCTCGGCCTCTACGCCGAGGAGATCGGCCCGACCGGCGAACAACTCGGCAACTTCCCCCAGGCCTTCACCCACCTCTCCCTGATCAGCGCCGCCTTCAACCTCGACCGCGCCCTCGGCTGACCCGGATCGTTCCGACCTGCCTCACACGAGCGGTCACGGGAGTACGTGCACACCCGAAAGACGGGCCGAGCCCAGCCGTTGCCCTCAGTTGTCGAACGCACATGGCCCGGACCGTCATCGGTCCGGGCCATCGATGCTGGTGGGCGCAGACGGTTTCGAACCGCCGACATCTGCTTTGTAAGAGCAGCGCTCTACCGCTGAGCTATGCGCCCCCGCCGCCTGCTGGTCCCGGGTGGGGGCGTGCGGTGAAAGGTAAGAGTACCTGGTCCCGGGCGCGGCACGGTGCAGGGTGCGGGGCGGGGCTAGGGAGGTGGGGGGTGATCGGGGAGAATGAGGGGTCCAGTTCGGTGGAGCAGGGAGCACGCGGTGAGGGCGGGTAGCACGCGGGGGTACGCGGGGCGGGTCGCGGCGGAGCTGCTGGTGGTGCCCGTGGCGATGGCCGGGGTCCTCGTGGCGGTGGCCGGGTCGTTCTCCGGGCCGGGGGCCGGCGGTGGGCGGTCCTGGTGGCGGCGTGGCGAGGACGGGCAGCGGGCGGCGGCGGTGGCCGCGCGGGACGCGGCGCAGGAGGCGTTCTACGAGCTGGACTCCGCGCAGCGCGAGGTGGAGCTCGCCGTCGAGACGGTGCGGGCCGCCGAGGAGGGTGCGTCGGTGCGCCAGGTCCTCGCCGACTTCCAGGATCTGAGTGCCCGGATCAACCAGGTCACCATGGCGTACCTGGCGGCGTTGGACTCGATCGATCTGGAGGCCGTGGAACTCGCGTCGGGGGCGGTTGCCCAGGCCAGGCAGCGGCTGGAGCAGGCCCAGCGCGAGCTGGCGGCCAAGCAGACCGAGTTGGCCGACTTCCTGCAGCGGCTGCAGCCGCTGGTGCAGCACGCGGAGGCGCAGCTGGTGCGGGTGGTGCCGGCGGTCGAGCAGGCCAAGCAGGCGCTGCTGGCGGCCGGCGGCGGGCTGGAGGCGGTGCGGGCGGCGGGCCTGGGGGCGGACGATCTGGCGGCCCGGCTGGCCGAGCTGCGGCCGGAGCTGACCAAGCTCAACGAGGGTGCGGCCCGGCACGGCGTGACGGACACGCTGCGACGGGCCGAGGACGTACGCCTGCGGGCGACCACGATTCTGGCGGACGCCGAGCAGCGGCCGGAGCGGGCCCGCGAGGTCGACCGCCGGGTGGCGAGCCTGCGGACCCGGGTGCAGGCGCTGGAGACCAAGGCCGGCACGGTCGAGCCGACGCTCAGCGAACTGCGCCGGCGGTTCTCCGCGGAGTGCTGGCAGGACCTGCAGCGGGTGCCGCAGCAGGTCGCGGAGGCGGGCCGGGCGGCGCAGTCCAGGCTCGCGGAGGCGGCCCGGGCTCGCGACGAGCAGCGGTGGGCGGACGCGGCGTCGGTGCTCGGGACGGTGCGGGCGCTGCTGGAGACGGCCGACGGCTCGGTGGCCGCGGTGGCCGACCGACTGCGGCGGCTGAACGCGGCGGAGCGTGATCCGCAGGCGGAGGTGGAGCGTGCGCGCTTCGCGCTGCGGGACGCGCAGCGGCTGGCCATGGCCGGACGCCAGGCGCCCGATCCGCGCCACGCGGGACCGCTGGACGCGGCGGTGGGGCGGCTGGACCGGGCGGTCGCCGCGTTGTCGGCGGCCGGACGGCACCCGGACTACTGGCGCTTCCTCACCGAGCTGGACGGCGTGCGCGCGACGGCGGCCGAGGTGGTGGGGCTGATCCGCGGCCAGTTGGGCCAGCAGTAGCGAGCCGGAGCCGGAACCACCGCGCACCGCAGAAGCCGCAAAGTCTGCAAGACCCGCACGACCCGCAAGCAGCGAGCAGCGAGCAGCGAACCGCACGCCGCTCCGGCCCGGACGCGCGGGCCCCGCGCAGCGGCCCCGCACCGCAATCGACCGCTGCCGGAGTGAGTCCGCCCCGGCCGGGTACGCTGCGGGCATGCCACGCTACGACTTCCGCTGCCGTTCCTGCGGTGCGACCTTCGAACTGCGCCGCGCCATGGCCCAGGCCAACGACCCGGCGACCTGCCCGCAGGGGCACGCCGACACCGTGAAGCTGCTCTCCACCGTCGCCGTGACCGGCGCGGGCGGCGGCAGCGCCCCGCAGCCGCCCGCCGGCGGTGGCGGTGGCTGCTGCGGTGGGGGCTGCTGCGGCTAGCCAGTGCCCGGCGGACAGGCCCTAACCGTCGGTGGCCTGGCCGTTCAGCTGCCGGACGCGGGTGAGCAGCGCGCTCAGGATCTGCTCGCCCGCGAGCGCGCCGCGCTGCTCCAGCGCCGTCACCCGCGGGCCGGTCCAGCCCCGCTCGGCCAGTTCGCCGTGGCCGGGGCGCCAGGCGTGGTCGGCGGCGAGCAGCAGGTCGGCATCGAGCAGCGAGTCCCCGGCCGCCAGCACCGTGGCCCGGCCGCCCTGGCGGCGGACCACCTCCGCGACCGCGGCGCTCTTGGTCAGCACGCGGGGGACGGCGTAGAGCTTGCGGCCCTGGAGCGAGACGGTCCAGCCCCGCTCCGCGCACCAGGCGGTCAGCTCGTCGAGCCAGGCGGCGGGCAGCCGCTCACGATCCACGATCGCGTAGACGAACAAGCCCTCGGCCACCCGCTGCCGCAGCAGCCAGCCACCCTCAGCACCACCGCCACCACCGCTGCCGCCACAGCCGGCGCCGCCCGCAGCGCCGCGACCCGCCAGCCGCTCGGCCACCTCCGGCAGCGGCGCGGCGTGTGCGGCGAGCCGCTGCGCCACGACGGCCGCCCAGTCCTGGTCCGGCTCGCCCGCGACCAGCAGCCGGCCCCCGTTGGCACAGATCGCGTACGGCGGACGCCAGTCGGCCCCGTCACCACCGCCCGCCGGGCCGAAGCCACCAGCACCCGCCGGGCCGGGCAGCCGGATCCGCCGGTACTGCTCGACGGTGCGGGTGGTGGCCGGGACGAACACCGCCTCCCGGGCCAGCTCGGCCAGCAACTGGGCAGCCCGCTCGGTGAGATGGCTCAGCGGAGCGCCCTCACCGTCGCGCTCGACCAGCCGCAGCCGCACCGGCGAGCCGGGCGGCAGTTCGGCCGACCGCAGCGAGTAGATCAGCGTGCGGTCCAGATCGCTCGCCACCATCACGGCCGACGCCGAGCGACTCTGACGCTCCGTCATACCGCGTGCCCCGTCGGCCCGGTCGCACCCCGGCTGAACTGCGGGTGGATCAGTCCCACGCACGAGTACGGCAACTCGTCCACCTCCTCCACCGGCACGCCGCGCTGCGCGGCCAGCAGCCGGACGTGGTCCAGATCCGCCCCCGCGCCCCGGCGGGCCAGGATCCGCCACGGCACCCGGCGCAGCAGGACCCGAGTGGTCTCGCCCACGCCGGGCTTGACCAGGTTGAGGCTGCCGATCCCGTACTCGGCGCTGATCCGCTCCACCGCGGCCCAGCCCGTCCAGGTCGGCGCCCGGTCGGCGTCGGCCGGCGGCTCGGCGGCGGCCACCTCCGCGCGGACCTCGGGGAACCACTCGGTCACCGTGTCCAGGAAGGCGCGCGAGACGTCCGCGGGCGCCAACTCCTGGTAGTACTTGGCGCCGTGGAAGTCGCCGGGCCCGATCAGGTCCCGCCGCAGCACGGTGCGCGAAATCAGGCCGGAGACCGTCGAGTTGAGGCAGGCGGACGGGATCAGGAAGTCCTCCCGGGTGCCGAAGGTCCGCACGCAGCGGCCGGGGTCGGCGAGCACCGCGAGGTCGGGGTCGAACGGGGTGCCGGCCAGCGCCTCGGACAGCTCCCGGGTGATCGCACCCTTCCCGGTCCAGCCGTCCACGAAGACGACCTGACGCGGATCATGACGCTCCGCCAGATAGCGCAGCGCGACCGGATCGACGCCCCGGCCACGGATGATCGAGACGGCGTAGTGCGGCGCGTCGATCCGGTGCTCGGCGGCCAGCCAGCGGCGGATCAGGATGCCGACGGGGGTCCCGGCCCGGGCCAGCGAGGCCAGCACCAGGTCCCGGCCGCGCTCACGGACCAGCATCTCCGCGACGGTGCCGACGGCCAGCGCGATCCGCCGGGCCGAGCCGCGCAGCGCCTGCTGGAACAGCTCCAGGTACTCGGGGCCCGGGTGGTACTCCACCGGCAGCGACTCCGCGTAGTGGGCGCCGCCGGACTGCACGGCCTCCTCCCGCTCCTCGGTGGGCGCCTCCAGCGCGACAGCGGACAGATCGGTCAGCAGCCAGCCCACCTCCTCGGCCGCGTAGGAGGAGAAGGCCGGACCACGCAGCGGGACCGGCAACGGCGCGGGCGGCGCACTCGCAGGCACCGGCGCAGACAACGCACCCGCAGGCACCGGCGCGAGCAGCGCCCCCACCGGCGGCGCGGCGGCAGCGCCGGGGTGCCAGACCGGCAGCACCACCAGCACCACCCGGTCCGTCACCGCCCGCAGCTGGTCCAACAGCCCGCCCGCCGAGCGCAGTTCGGGCGTGTCGGAGACGGCGTCGACGACCAGCACGACCGTCTCGAACCGCCGCGCCGCCTCCCGCCCCGGCGCCACGTTGTACGCGAACCGCGTGCCGCCACCCTCCTGCGGCGCACCGTGCGCGGGAAAGGCCAGCCCGCTCCGGATCGCGTAGCCGGGGTCGTCCACCACGAGGACCGGCGAGCGCGTGGTCGTCGAGAAGCGGACCGAGCAGCCCACCGACGCGCCCGCGCCCTCCAGCGCCGCCTCCAGCGCGTGCGCCAGCCGCAGCGGCGCGTAGCTCAACTCTTCGCAGCCCAGCACCAGGACCCGCCGCTCACTGCCGCGCAGTTCCTTGGCCAGCCGCTCCCCCAGATCGGGCAGCGCCGCCTCCAGCGCCCGGCGCTGCGCGGGCCGGAATCCGTGCCGCCCGCCCTCGGGCACCTCGGCCGGCCACGGCAGCTCGGCCCGCACCAGCTCACCGCGCGCCGCCCGGCCGGCTCCCGCCTCACCCGCCCCGCCCGGCACGTGCCCCGCCCCACTCGCCGCGGATCCCCCGTCCGCGGCCAATGCCGCCACCAGCTCCCGCCCCCGCGCATTCGCATCCGCCGGCAGTCGCACCCGCCCCTGGGCCAGCGCCACCACCTCGACGCTCGCACCCAACTCGGCTGCGAACGCGGCCAGTCGGGCCCGGTCGGTGTCACCGCGCAGGTCGACCAGCGCGGCCAGCAGGTACCGCCGACGCGGCCAAATCCGGTGCAGCGCCTCGATCGTGTTCAACACCGTCTGCCCGGTCGACAGTTCGTCGTCCACCAGGACCAACGGCCCGTCACCCGCGAGCAGTTCCGGATGGTCGGGCAGCAACAGGTGCGAGGTGGCGTGCGAGTGCACCTCCTCGAAGCCGGCCGCCGGCACCATCCAGGCCACCGGCCGCCGGGTGGAGTGCAGATAGCACGCGTCCAGCTCGTCGGCCACGCAGTGGCCGAGCCCGGTCGCGGTCTCGGCGAAGCCCAGCACCGTCACCGGCTCCGCCGGGCCCACCCCGTCGCCCAGCCCCTCGCCCGCCCCGCCGTCGCCCAGCCGCTCGCGCACCGCCGCGCCCAGCCGCCGTCCGGCGCCGAGCACCAGCCCGGGCCGCTGCGGCACGTGCTTGCCGAGCACCTGCGAGACCAGCAGCTGCGCCCGCTTCGGATTGTCCCGGACCGCGAGCCCGAGCAGCTCGGTCAGCTCGGGATCCCCCACCAGCTCCATGCCCAGCCGCTCGGTGACCCAGTCCCCGGACCACACCGCACCGTCACACACGCCAGCACCCATCCGATCAGCACCCACCCCTCCGGCACCCACGCGATCAACGCCCACCACGAACCTCCGCATCCCGGCAGGCCGCGAACAGCTCCGCGAACCCGACCCCCGCCCGTGCCACCCCGAACAGCTCAGCGCGCCCCAACACCCGCTCCGCCCAGGCGCGGTGCGGCTTGACCTCGTTCATCTTGTTGGCGTACGCCGAACCCACCACGCCCCCGCCGCGCTCCGCCGCGCTGCCGAGCACGTCCCGCGCGTCGCAGTACTCCTCGTGTCCGACCACCAGGCCGGCGTGCACCGCCGGCACCTGGCTCGGGTGCACGCAGGTCTTGCCCAGCAGCCCGTTGACCCGGTCGAGTGCGATTTCGCGCAGCAGGCCGGTCAGCTCCGCCCCGCTGCGCCCGAGCGGGAAGTACTCCCAGACCGGCCCGGTCACGGTGAATCCGCTGCCGTCCGCCCGGCCGAGCACGTTGACCACGTCCCCGATCACGCCGGCCACCAGGGCCAGGTCGTAGGCCGTCGACTCGGGCGACCGGCGCAGCCCGTAAGCCGCGCACAGGTCGGTCACACCGAGCCGAACGGCCAGCACCCGGTCCCGGTACTTCGCCAAGAGCGCAGCTATGCCGAGCAGTTCCAGGCGGCGGTGCTCCAGGTGGGCGAGTTCCGGCGACTCCAGCACCGGCATGGCGAACATCCGCTGTCCGCAGGCGAGTTCGGCGTCCGCCACGGCGTCCAGATAGCGCGCGCCGTTCTCCTCGGTGAACTTGGGCAGCACGAAGCCGCTCAGCAGCCGGGCCGCCGGGCCCAGCCGACCCACCAGCACCCCGATCTGCTCAGGGACCCGGACCCGCACAAAGAGCAGCGGCAACCCGACCGGCCCCGGACCGGCCGCGCCGACCGGCTCCGCCAGCGCGCGCAGCCCGTCGACCAGGTTCGCCTCGGCGGCGGTCACCTCGCCGTCGGCGATGGCGTCCTCCAGGCAGAGCACCATCGAGGTCACCCCGCGGGCCGCCTGCCTGCGCACATCGCTCACCAGCGTGCCGCGGGTGGCGGGCAGATAGAGGGTGGCGCCCAGCGCGGTGGCCAGCGTCGCCGCCGGGGCATGCCGGTCGAACGCCGCCGGCTCGACCAGGAAGAGCCGACGGCGGACGTCCACGCCGAGGTGGCCGAAATGGCGCAAAATGCACTCCCAGGAGCGTCGCGACGAACGGGCGGAGCGGAACGGAGAAGTCAGCGGACCGACCGGGTGAAGCAGGCGAGGGCGCGGACCGCGGACCGGACGAGCGGCTCGGCGCGGGCGGAACCGACTGCTTTCGCCACGAACCAGAGCGCCCGGCGAACCGTCGGCACCGCGGACCGAAAGCGTCGAATCCGCAGCTCGCACCCCCTTCGGCCGCCATCGTACGGTCCACGGCGAGACCTGGCGGCGGCAGGGAACATGGAATTCGCTGAACATTCTCCGCCCGCCCCGAACCACCGCAAAGCCAGACCGGAAGACCAGAGCGAAAGAAGCGGAAGAACACGATCATCGGATTGGCGCCCATAAATTGCTTGCTCAATTGCGCAAGTTTTCAGCCAGCACAATCCGCCGCACCACCCGGCAGCACGCCGCGGACCCTCCCGCACCCACGTTGTCCGCAGCGGTGCCCAGCAGGCAGGATGGACAGCTATGACGCACGTGATGGCGAAGGGCGCCAACATCTCGCTGACCGCGACCGCGGTCCGCGCCGTGCTGCGCTGGAGCGCGGCACCGGGGACCCCGGACCTGGACGCCTCCGCGCTGCTGCTCGGCGCCGCCGGCAAGGTCCGCTCCGATGCCGACTTCGTCTTCTACAACCAGCCGCGGCATCCTTCGGGCACGGTGCGTCACCTGCCCAAGCACCAGAGCCCGGGCGGTGAGGAGATCACCGACGCCATCGAGGTCGACCTCGGGAAGCTGCCGGCCGAGGTCCACCGGGTGGTGCTGGCCGGCTCGGTCGAGGGCGGCGACTTCCGCGCCGTCCGCGGGCTGCGGGTGCTGCTCCACGACGCGGCCGCGCCCGGCGCCGAGCCGCTGGCCGAGTTCCCGGTCAACGAGACCGAGCCGGTCTCGGCCCTGGTCTGCGCCGAGCTCTACCGGCGGGACGGCGGCTGGAAGTTCCGCGCGGTCGGTCAGGGCTACGCCTCCGGCCTCGGCGGTCTCGCCACCGACTTCGGGATCGCGGTCGAGGAGGACGCCGCTCCCACCGCCACCGCCCGGCCCGAGCCGGCGCCCCCGGCACAGCACCCCGCCGCGCCCTCGGCGCGGCCCGCTCCGCGCACCGAGGAGCCCGGCACCTACACGCTCGCCCCGGCCGTCCCGTCCCCCGCCGCCGGCATCCCGGCCGTCCCGTCCCCGGCCGCCGGCGCCCCGACGCCCCCGCCGCCCGCCGCCGCGCCCGTCACCGCCACTGCGCCCGCGCCCACCAGCGCGCCCGGGTACGGCTACCCGCAGCAGCCGCCGACCGCCCCCGCCTACCCGCCGGCTCCGCCGCACCAGCCCAGCTACGGCTACCCGCAGCAGCAGCCCCCCTACGGCTACCCCCAGCAGCCGGCCCCCGCCCCGGCGCCCGCCCCCACGTACGGCTACCCCCAGCAACCGCCGCCCTACGGCTACCCGCAGCAGCCCCCAGCGCCCCTGCCGTCCCAGCCCACCCAGGTGCTCGACCCGGACTTCGCCCTGCCCCCGCAGGGCCCCCAGTTCCAGCCCCGCTGACCCCGCCCCGCAAGGGCGCGGACCCCGGCTACTCCTCCTTGTACCCCCGCTGCCAGTCCATCCCGAACCCGTACAGCCGGTCCAGGTCCGACTGGAACCCGTGCACGTACCGCACCTCGCGACGGACCATCAGCTCCCCGTCCCGGTTCTCGATCAGCACCACCGCGCACGAACGGGCCGCCGCCGCCCGCTCGTCCAGGTTGATCTCCAGCCGCGGCCCGCTCGGCGGCACGATCTGGATCTGCGCGTGCGTCTGGTCGAAGGCCGGCGTGCCGTCGTAGATGTAGACGAAGATCAGCAGCCGCTTGAACTGGTCCTTCTTCTCCAGGTTGATGTACATCGTCTCGCCGGACGGCGCCCCGTACTGGTCGTCGCCGCTCAGCTTGATGTAGGGCGGATGCTGCAGGTCCCCGAAGAACTTCCCGAGCGGCTGGACCACGCCCCGGGTCCCGTCGGTGAGTTCGTACATGCAGGCGAGGTCGAGGTCGACGTTCTCGGCGCCGCCCTGGGTGGTCTCGGTCTGGGACGGGCGCAGCAGCCGGGGCTGGAGCAGCTTGCGGCGCAGCGCGCCCTGCGAGCCGGAGACCAGACGGGCGGTCCAGTGCAGGTTGACGTAGAGGGTGCCGGTGGTCGCCCCGGAGGTGGTGATCGAGTGCTGCGGCCGGGACTTGGTGAGCGTCACCTTCCCCACCTGCCCCATCATGTCGGGCAGGTTCCGCTCGCCGCGCAGGTACTCCCAGATCGTGGCCATCCCGACCGCCCCCAGCCCAGAGGTGTCGCCGTCCGGCTCCGGCGCCGGACAGCTGACGAGTCATTGTGCACTGCGGTCCATACCCAGCAGCGGCTCTGAGCCACCGTCGGTTTCGAACACGACACCGGCTGTCCGGTCCGCCGCCGGCTCTGCCACCCGAGCGGCGGATAGCAGCACGATCGTGACTCCCGTACCATGCCGCCCCGCCAGACGCGATATCGTCTAGCCGCACAGGTGTCCCCGTCACCCGCGCGAGCTCGACACGGCCTGGCCCCACCCGTCCCGTCAGCGCGTTCCTGCGTGCACGACGGACCATCAGGGCGGGTGCTCGCTCTGGGAACTGACGCCGTTCCGGCCATCGCCGGGGACCGTCCACTCCCACCCGACCGCGGAAAGCAGAGGCCAACGCCGCAATGTCATTCTCGTCCACACAGCTGGCCTGGGTCGTCGTCGGCGGCGCGGCCCTGCTCGTCATAGCCGTCCTGACGGCCACGCTGCGCTTCAAGAGTGCCAAGACCCAGGAGAACGGGGACTCCTGGGAGCGCAGCGAGGAGCGCCGCCGCCGCAAGGAGATGGTGTACGGGATCTCCTCCTACGTGCTGCTCTTCTGCTGCGCCGGCGTCGCGGCCGCGCTCTCCTTCCACGGCCTGGTCGGCTTCGGCACCCAGAACCTGGGCTTGTCGGGCGGCTGGGAGTACCTCGTCCCGTTCGGCCTGGACGGCGCCGCGATGTTCTGCTCGGTGCTCGCCGTGCGCGAGGCCAGCCACGGTGACGCGGCGCTCGGCTCCCGCCTGCTGGTCTGGCTCTTCGCCTTCGCCTCGGCCTGGTTCAACTGGGTGCACGCGCCGCGCGGCGGCGACCACGCCGGTGCCCCGCAGTTCTTCTCCGGCATGTCGATCTCGGCCGCCGTGCTCTTCGACCGCGCGCTCAAGCAGACCCGCCGGGCGGCGCTGCGCGAGCAGGGCCTGATACCGCGTCCGCTGCCGCAGATCCGCATCGTGCGCTGGCTGCGCGCCCCGCGCGAGACCTACGCCGCCTGGTCGCTGATGCTGCTGGAGAACGTCCGCAGCCTGGACGAGGCGGTCGAGGAGGTCCGCGAGGAGCGGCAGGCGAAGCTGGACGCCAAGGTGCAGGCACGCAGTGCGGACCGCCGCGAGCGGGCCGAGCTGAAGGCGATCTCCCGGGGCGGTGTGCTGGCCCGCACCCGCGGCGGGCGCCAGGTGCCCGCGCTGACCGCCGGCGCCGGCGACGGCCAGCCCGCTTCGGAGCCTGCCCTAGCCGAAGCCGCCCTCACCGACCACGCCGTGACCGAAGGCGCACCGGCCGGCTCCGACGCCACCCGCAGCACCCTCGGCCGGTCCGCACTGGAGCCCGCCGCGCTCTCCGCCTCCCCGCGCCGCACGGCCGTCGGCGGCAGCCGCAGCGCCTCCGACAGCATCGACCTGACGGCCGAGGACGACACCCTCGCGCTGCCCAAGCTCGACTCCCCCTTCGACTCCCTGGAGCGCAAGCTGCGCGCCATGGAGAAGCGCCTGGGCTGAACCCCCGGCGGGCGGCACGGACAGGCCGCCGCCCCGGGAACGACGGGAAGGGCCCTGCTCGTGCGAGCAGGGCCCTTCCCGTCGGTGGCGGCGACCGGCGGTCAGCGCTTGCCGACCGCCGTCGGCTCCGGTTCGGCCACCGACTCCAGCGCAGCGGTGCGCCGGTTGCGCAGCATCGAGGAGGCGAGGGCGGCGCCGATGAAGGCCACGCCGATCAGCCCGGTGACGATCTCCGGGATCTTGTACTCGATCGAGATCAGCAGGATCGCCGCCAGCGCGCCGATCGCGTAGTGGGCGCCGTGCTCCAGGTAGACGTAGTCGTCCAGGGTCCCCTTGCGGACCAGGAAGACGGTCAGCGAGCGGATGTACATCGCCCCGATGCCCAGGCCCAGGGTGATCTGGAAGATGTCGTTGGAGATCGCGAAGGCGCCGACGACCCCGTCGAAGGAGAACGAGGCGTCCAGCACCTCCAGGTACAGGAAGAGGAAGAACGCGGCCTTGCCGGCCACCTGGACCAGCGACTTGCCGGGCTTCGCGGCGGCACCGGCCCCGGCGGCACCCTCCTCCTCGGCCTCCTCGTCACTCTCCTCGGCAGCCTCCATGTTCGACTCGAAGACACCCGAGAGCCCGTTGACCGCGAGGTAGGTCGCCAGCCCCAGCAGCCCCGCCAGCAGGACCGTTTCCGCGTGCCCCGCCGCGAAGAAGCGGGCCGCCAGCGCCAGCGCGACCAGTGCGATCACCGAGGAGAGCGCCTCCAGCCGGCCGATCCGCTCCAGCGGGCGCTCGATCCAGCGCAGCCAGTGGTAGTCCTTCTCCTCGAGGATGAAGTCGAGGAAGATCATCAGCAGGAAGGTCCCGCCGAACGCGGCGATCGCGGGATTGGCCGCTTCCAGATGCTGGGCGTAGGTCAGACCGTGGTACGTGTGGCCGGAGTTGAGCGCGAGGTCGATCACCGTGCTCGGGCCGATGTGCGCGGTCAGGCCTACGACCAGCAGCGGGAAGAGCAGCCGCATGCCGAAGACGGCGATCAGCACGCCCACCGTCAGGAAGATCTTCTGCCAGAACGGAGTCATCCGCTTCAGCACTGTGGCGTTGACCACGGCGTTGTCGAACGAGAGTGAGATCTCCAGGACCGCGAGGATCAGCACCACGCCGAAACCCTCGGCGCCCCAGATCAGCCCGGCCGCGATCAGCCCGGCGACCGTGGTCGCGAAGGACCATCCGAAAGTGCGGAGGAACACGGTATTACTACCTTTCGGTGACATGGCGCGCCGAGAATTTGACGATGCCTTTACTGTACGTTGACCCCAAAGTCGAGGGCGATTCCGCGCAGACCGGACGCGTACCCCTGGCCGACCGCCCGGAACTTCCACTCGCCCTGGTAGCGGTAGAGCTCGCCGAAGATCATCGCGGTCTCGCTGGAGGCGTCCTCGGTCAGGTCGTAGCGGGCGATCTCCTGACCGCCGGCCTGGTTGACCACCCGGATGTAGGCGTTGCGGACCTGGCCGAAGCTCTGCACCCGCGCGTCCGCGTCGTAGATCGAGACCGGGAAGACCACCTTGTCGACCTGCGCGGGCACCAGGTCCAGGTTGACCACCATCACCTCCTCGTCGCCCTCGTCACCCTCCTGGCCGCCGACCAGGTTGTCGCCCAGGTGCTCGACCGAGCCCTCCGGGCTCTTGAGGTTGTTGTAGAAGACGAAGTACTCGTCGCCGAGCACCCGGCCGCCCGAGCAGAGCAGCGCGCTCGCGTCGAGGTCGAAGGGCGCGCCGGTGGTCGACCGGGCGTCCCAGCCCAGGCCGATCTGAACCTGGGTCAGGCCGGGCGCGGCCTTGCTCAGCGAGACGTTGCCGCCCTTGGCGAGCGTGACACTCATCGTCGTCTTTCCTCCCACTCCCTGGCAGCCGGCACCGTGCGGTGAGACACAGAGGGCGAACTCCACATGTACGCCCTCCGGCCCCCGAACGGTTCCGAACCGCCCACTGAACATGCTGAACTTCGAACCTATCAAGGGGGCGGAACCCCGCTTCAGCCCGGCGTTCGGGTATCCGGCCGCCGGGCCGCGCGCTCCCCGGCCGGGCCGTCAGCGGACGCACCTTTTCGCCGTACGCACGGCAGGACCCCGGTCGCCCGAGCGGGCGACCGGGGTCCTGGTCGGGCCATCCGTCCGAGGTGCCGTCAGACGTTCACACCGAAGTCCTGGGCGATGCCGCGCAGGCCCGAGGCGTAGCCCTGGCCGATGGCGCGGAACTTCCACTCGGCGCCGCTGCGGTAGAGCTCGCCGAAGACCATCGCCGTCTCGGTGGAGGCGTCCTCGGTCAGGTCGTAGCGGGCGATCTCCTGACCGCCGGCCTGGTTGACCACCCGGATGTAGGCGTTGCGGACCTGGCCGAAGTTCTGCAGCCGGGTCTCCGCCTCGTAGATCGAGACCGGGAAGACGATCTTGGCGACCGAGGCCGGCACGGCGGCCAGGTTGACCTTGATCGTCTCGTCGTCGCCCTCGCCCTCACCGGTCAGGTTGTCGCCGGTGTGCTCGACCGAACCGTCCGGGCTGGTCAGGTTGTTGAAGAAGACGAAGTCGCTGTCCTTGGCGACCTTGCCCTGCTCGGTGCAGAGCAGCGCACTGGCGTCCAGGTCGAACTCCGCGCCCGTCGTGGTGCGCGCGTCCCAGCCGAGGCCGACGAGCACCGCGGTCAGGCCCGGGGCCTCCTTGGTCAGCGAGACGTTGCCGCCCTTGCTCAGGCTGACACCCACAGGTTCCTCCAAGATGCGGGAGGCACCCGGGCGGCGCCTCGGCGGTGTGGCCGTCGAGCCCTTGGGACCGACCCACGCTCCGACCAACGGCCAGATCGTAGTACCGGGTTCCCGGACCGCACACTAGGCGGCCCGGCGTGGCTGGTGGAGATCTCCGGCCCCGGGCCCCGCCCGGGAGCCCCGGGCCGGAGATCCCCGCCAGGCGCCGCCTCAGAGCGCGGCGAGCACCGTGAGGTACTCCTGCTCGTCCCGGGCGTCCGGCAGGCCGTTGACGACCGACCAGCGCACCACGCCGGCCTTGTCGATCACGAAGGTGCCGCGGACCGCGCAGCCCTTCTCGCCGTCGAAGACGCCGTAGGCCTCGGAGACCGCGCCGTGCGGCCAGAAGTCCGACAGCAGCGGGTAGGAGAGGCCCTCCTGGTCGGCGAAGACGCGCAGGGTGAAGGGCGAGTCGTTGGAGACCGCCAGGATCTGCACGTCCTCGTTCTGGAGCCGCGGCAGCTCCTTCTGGATCGCGCAGACCTCGCCGGTGCAGACACCGGTGAAGGCGAAGGGGTAGAAGACCAGGACGACGTTCTTCTCGCCCCGGAAGTCGGAGAGCTTGACCAGCTCGCCGTGCTGGTTCTTCAGCTCGAAGTCCGGAGCCTGGGTGCCGACCTCGATGGCCATGGTGAGACCTTTCTCAGCGGTGGGCGCGGCGCGCACCGTGCCCACGGGTTCCCGCGGGCGACGCACCGGCCGACCGCGCGATCATCCTCGCATCCGGGCTCCGGATTTCGGCCGTACGAGTGAGCCGGCACCACCCGGCAGGGGCGATTCACGGCCGATTTCGCCGCGAGCGAACAACGGTCTCGGTGATCCCGACAAACCGGCCGCGCTGACGGCGGGACCCCGCTGGAGGCTCCTCCAGCGGGGTCCGTCAGGCTCCGGGTGCGCCGGGCTCGATGCGGCCCGACGCGGTGCGGCCCGGCTCAGTGCGGGCCGCGCTCAGGGTGGGCCGGAGCCGGGGCGGCCGGGCTCAGCGCCGGCCGGACTTCGCCGCCTTCGGCGTGGCCAGGCGGGTACCGGCCCAGTCCTTGGCCACCGTGATCGAGCTGGTCTGCGAGAGGCCCGCGGTCTGCGCGGCCTCCGCGACCTCGTGCGCCTCGACGTGGCCCTCACGGCCCTTCTTGGGCGTCAGCAGCCAGATCAGGCCGCCATCGGCCAGGTACTCCTGGGCGTCGACGAGGGCATCGGTCAGATCCCCGTCCTCCTCGCGGTGCCACAGCAGGACGGCGTCGGCGACGTCGTCGTAGTCCTCGTCGACGAGGTCCTCACCAGTGATCTCCTCGATGCCCTCGCGGAGCTCCTGGTCGGTGTCTTCGTCGTACCCGAGCTCCTGAACGATCTGGCCGGGCTCGAAGCCCAGCTTGTTAGCCGGGTTGGACTTGTCCGCGGGGTCCGCGGTCGCGCTCACGGGAATAACCTCCAGTATTCGGCCTGGCGTCGATGCCAGGGCTGTGGCCGTAGTCCACACGGGCGCGGCGGTTCGCGCAAGTACCCGACCCCCGATCCCACCCAAAGGTTGACGTCTCGTAGCAAGACACGCCGAGTCCTGTGCCGGGAATCACACCGATTTGCCCTTTTGCGGACCGTTCGCCCATGCTGCGGATGCCACTCGTCCGCCGGCAGGTTCGCGACCAGTCGACCGCCTTCCCGCCCGCGATACGAACGGCATTCGAGACCAGTACGACCACGGGCGTAAAGTCTCCTGTTGGCCCTCACCCCGACCGCCCGCCATCGGACGAGCGGGGCACCTGGAGCAGTCCAGGTACACAGGTCGGACCACCTCTTCGTAAGACCCGGTGGAGTCGGTGACGGCGATGACGCCCGAAGCGCCCCCACCTGACCGATTCGCCCACCAGGCGCTTCGGTTACCCATCGGTAGAGATGACGGATCTCCGAGTTGCGGTACACGATGGAGGCGGCGCGACACACCTCAGTTTCGACCGACAGTGAAGGAACAGCGTGGCTTCCGGATCCGATCGCAACCCGATCATCATTGGCGGCCTTCCGAGTCAGGTCCCGGACTTCGATCCCGAGGAGACCGCGGAATGGCTGGAGTCGCTCGACGCGGCCATCGACGAGCGGGGCCGTGAGCGCGCCCGCTACCTGATGCTCCGCCTGATCGAGCGCGCCCGCGAGAAGCGTGTCGCCGTGCCCGAGATGCGCAGCACGGACTACGTCAACACCATCGCCACCAAGGACGAGCCGTTCTTCCCCGGCAACGAGGAGATCGAGCGCAAGGTCCTGAACGCGACCCGCTGGAACGCGGCCGTGATGGTCTCCCGGGCCCAGCGCCCGGGCATCGGCGTCGGTGGCCACATCGCCACCTTCGCCTCCTCCGCGTCCCTGTACGACGTGGGCTTCAACTACTTCTTCCGTGGCAAGGACGCCGACGGCGAGTCCGGCGACCAGATCTTCTTCCAGGGCCACGCCTCCCCCGGTATCTACGCCCGCGCCTTCCTGCTGGACCGACTGAGCGAGCAGCAGCTCGACGCCTTCCGCCAGGAGAAGTCGAAGGCCCCCTACGGCCTGTCCAGCTACCCGCACCCGCGGCTGATGCCGGACTTCTGGGAGTTCCCGACCGTCTCGATGGGCCTCGGCCCGCTCGGCGCGATCTACCAGGCGCGGATGAACCGCTACCTGGAGCACCGCGGGATCAAGGACACCTCCGACAGCCACGTCTACGCCTTCCTCGGCGACGGCGAGATGGACGAGCCGGAGTCGCTGGGCCAGCTGTCGCTCGCCGCGCGCGAGGGCCTGGACAACCTGACCTTCGTCGTCAACTGCAACCTGCAGCGCCTGGACGGCCCGGTCCGCGGCAACGGCAAGATCATCCAGGAGCTGGAGTCGCAGTTCCGCGGCGCCGGCTGGAACGTCATCAAGCTGGTCTGGGACCGCAGCTGGGACCCGCTGCTGGCCCAGGACCGTGACGGCGTCCTGGTCAACAAGCTGAACTCCACCCCGGACGGCCAGTTCCAGACCTACGCCACCGAGACCGGCTCGTACATCCGCGAGCACTTCTTCGGTGACGACCTGCGGCTGCGCGCGATGGTCGAGAGCATGTCCGACCAGCAGATCCAGCACCTGGGTCGCGGCGGCCACGACCACAAGAAGGTCTACGCGGCCTTCAAGGCGGCCCGCGAGCACAAGGGCCAGCCGACCGTCATCCTGGCGCAGACCGTCAAGGGCTGGACGCTGGGCCCCAACTTCGAGGGCCGCAACGCCACCCACCAGATGAAGAAGCTGACGGTCGAGGACCTGAAGCGCTTCCGCGACCGCCTGCACCTGCCGATCACGGACAAGCAGCTCGACGAGGGCTACCCGCCCTACTACCACCCGGGCAAGGACTCCGAAGAGATCCAGTACATGCACGACCGGCGCCGGGAGCTGGGCGGCTACGTGCCGACCCGCAAGGTGCGGCCGCGCAAGCTGGAGCTGCCGGGCGACGACGCCTACAAGGGCGTCAAGAAGGGTTCCGGCCAGCAGACCATCGCCACCACCATGGCGTTCGTCCGCGTGCTCAAGGACCTGATGCGGGACAAGGGCATCGGCAACCGCTTCGTGCCGATCGCGCCGGACGAGTACCGGACCTTCGGCATGGACTCGCTCTTCCCGTCCGCCAAGATCTACAACCCGCTCGGCCAGACCTACGAGTCGGTCGACCGCGAGCTGCTGCTGGCGTACAAGGAGTCCCCGACCGGCCAGATGCTGCACGACGGCATCTCCGAGGCCGGCTGCACCGCCTCGCTGATCGCCGCCGGTTCGTCCTACGCCACCCACGGCGAGCCGCTGATCCCGGTCTACGTCTTCTACTCGATGTTCGGGTTCCAGCGCACCGGCGACCAGTTCTGGCAGATGGCCGACCAGCTGGCCCGCGGCTTCGTGATCGGCGCCACCGCCGGCCGCACCACGCTGACCGGTGAGGGCCTGCAGCACGCCGACGGCCACTCGCACCTGCTGGCCTCGACCAACCCCGGGGTCGTCGCCTACGACCCGGCCTACGGCTTCGAGATCGCGCACATCATGCAGGACGGTCTGCGCCGCATGTACGGCTCCTCCGCCGAGCACCCGCACGGCGAGGACGTCTTCTACTACATGACGGTCTACAACGAGCCGATCCAGATGCCGGCCGAGCCGGAGAACGTGGACGTCGAGGGCATCCTCAAGGGCATCCACCGCTACCAGGCCGGCACCGCGGGCCAGATCCCGGCGCAGATCCTCGCCTCCGGCGTGGCCGTGCCGTGGGCCCTGGAGGCCCAGCGGATCCTGGCCGAGGAATGGAACGTCAAGGCCGACGTGTGGTCCGCGACCTCCTGGAACGAGCTGCGCCGCGACGCGGTGGAGGCCGAGGAGTTCAACCTGCTGCACCCCGAGGAGCCGCAGCGCGTCCCGTACGTGACGGAGAAGCTCTCCGGCGCCGAGGGCCCGTTCGTCGCGGTCTCCGACTGGATGCGCGCGGTGCCGGACCAGATCGCGCGCTGGGTGCCGGGCCAGTACCAGTCGCTGGGTGCCGACGGCTTCGGCTTCGCCGACACCCGTGGTGCGGCGCGCCGGTTCTTCCACATCGACGCGCAGTCGGTGGTGCTGGGCGTGCTGACCGAGCTGGCCAAGCAGGGCAAGATCGACCGCCACGCGCTGAAGGAGGCGATCGACCGCTACCAGCTGCTGGACGTGGCCGCCGCCCACCCGGGCGCTGCGGGCGGCGACGCCTGAGCCGGCCGGACCGTCGAACACCCCGAGGGCCGGACTCCTGCTGGAGTCCGGCCCTCGGGCTTTTCCACACCCGGGAGGCCCATCGTCCGGCCCAGTCCAGCGCGCCCGGCGGCCGCCCCGGTGGTGATGATCGCCCCATGCACGACGACGAGATCCTGGCCCGCGCGCGCTGGCTGCTGCGCGAGGTGCAGCTGTCCCCCGCCGAGGCGCACACCCGCCTGTTGGACTACTTCCCGGATCTGGAGCGCGAGGAGCGCAGCCGCTACCTGCGCGAGGCGGCGGCGGTGCCGGTCGAGCGCCCCGGCCTGACCGGCCGGCGCTAGGGCCGGACAGGCCTGGGGCCTCTCCGGCCGACGGCAGACGGCAGACGGGTGGCGCCCGGGCCCCGCCCGTCCCCACGAGCTCGTCGGCCGCGCGGGCGCCACCGTGACGAGATTATGTCAGCAGCTGACAATCGGCAATCAGTGACTTATGGTGCCCGATGAATCACGGCACGGCGTGCCGCCCGGGGGCAGCGGCTTCACCTCCCGGCCGGGCCCGGACCGCGCGCTATCGTGTCGGCATGTCCACCACCACCGCTGCCCCGCCCGCCGCGCCCCCGGGTCTGCGCGAGCGCAAGAAGCAGCGCACCCGGGACGCCCTGGTGGACGCGGCACACCGGCTCTTCCTCACCCAGGGCTACGCGCGCACCACCGTGGACGAGATCGCCGCCGCCGTGGACGTCTCGCAGCGCACCTTCTTCCGCTACTTCGCCAACAAGGAGGAGGCCGCGCTCGCGGTGCTGGCCGACGCCGAGCGGTACTTCCTGGAGCGGCTGCGGGCCCGGCCGGCCGCCGAGAACCCGCTCACCGCGATGCACGCGGCCGTCTGCGAGTCCTGGCGCGACCTGCACGACGCGCACCGGCACGACGGGCGCGGCGTCACCGCCGCGCTGGAGCTGGTCGCGCTGATCGAGTCGACTCCCACCCTGCTCGCCGCCCACCTGCGCCGCTCGGCCGAGCAGGAGCAGCGGGTGGTCGAGGTGCTGGCCGCCCGCGAGGGGGTGGACCCGGCCACCGACCTGCGCCCGCGGCTGCTGGCGGCCACCTTCGGGGCCGTGATCCGCTCCGCCCACCAGGCCTGGACGGCCGCCGGGGGGTGTCCCGGCGCCGACGGCCCGGACGGCATGATCGCCATGATCGGGCGTCACCTCGACCAGCTCGGACCGGCGTTGGCCGGCGACTGGCACTGACGAACGAGCGGGTCGCACGGGGGTCACTGTGACTCAACCCACAGTTTAGGGCGACTCCAGCACTCCTTCGGACCGAATACGCTGGCCGACTGAACGTTGTCTTGTCCCGGCCGCCGTGTGGATCCGATCACTCGATCGTCCCGGCCGCCATAGCACCAGGAGTTGACGCGAATGCAGCGCAGGCGGCTGAAGCGCATGCTGATCGGCGCTTTCGCGGCCTGCTCGGTGCTGGCCGACGCCGGCGCCGCGGCCGCCCAGGCCGCGGCCTCCAACGAGCAGGTCGCGATCACCACCCCGCCGGCCGGTTCCAGCGCCTGGGTGCACGACACCTCGCTCGGCCGTCCGCTGCCCGACCCGGCCACCGCCGACGCGGCCACCGTGGCAGGCTTCTTCGCCACACTCTCCGCCGCCCAGCAGGACCGCCTGGCGAACGCCTACCCGCTGGTGGTGGGCAATCTGGACGGCGCCCCGCTGCAGCTGCGCTACCGGGCCAACGCACTGGCGCTGGCGGCCGAGGTGGCCCGGGCCAAGGCCCAGGCCGCGGACCGCAGGGTGGACCCCACCACCCACGCGCTCGCCGTCTCCCGGGCCAACGACTGCCAGGCGCTGCTGGCCCCGGGCCGCCAGATCCTGGCCTTCGACCCGCGCGGCCGCGGCCTGGTCACCGAGGTCTTCGGCGACCTGGCGAGCGCCCAGCGCGTCTCGGTGATCGTGCCCGGCTCGGACACCGACCTCGGCCACCACGACCGCGCGGTCGACCCGCTGCGCTCGCCGGCCGGGATGGCCCGCGCGCTGCAGGCCGAGGAGCGCAGCCAGGAGCCGGGCGTGAAGACCGCCGTCATCGCCTGGACCGGCTACGTCACCCCGGTGGGCCTGGGCCCCGACGCGGTCACCTCCCGGCTGGCCGACGCCGGCGCGCCCCGGCTGGCCCGGCTGCTCGACGGCCTGGCCAGGACCAGCTCCCCCGTCGCCCCGCCGACCCTGATCTGCCACTCCTACGGCACCGTGGTCTGCGGCACCGTGGCGCCCGGGCTGCACGGCCGCACCACGGACATGGTGGTGCTGGGCAGCCCCGGCATGGGCGTGCAGAACGTGGACGAGCTGGGCGCCGGGGTCCACCTGTGGGCCACCCGCAACCCGAGCGACTGGATCGGCAACGTCCCCTACCTCCAGGTCGGCGGCCTGGGTCACGGGGCCGACCCGACCAGCGCGGACTTCGGCGCCGAGCAGATCTCCTCGGCCGGCGCCGCGGGCCACGTGGGCTACTTCGACCCCGGGACCACCAGCCTGCACAACTTCGCGGCGATCGCGCTGGGCGACTACCGGTCCGTCGTCTACCGCACGGGCTGACCCACCGCCAGGCGGGCGGCTACTCGCGGGCGGTGGCCGTGAAGGCCATGTCCGGGTAGCGGGTGCCGGCGACCTCGGCGGCCAGCGGCTCCAGCGCGGCGAGTTCGGCCGCGTCGAGCAGCAGGGTGGCGGCGGCGGTGTTCTCGGCCAGCCGGCTGCGCTTGCGGGTGCCGGGGATCGGAACCACCGTCAGGCCGTGCACCGCGGCCCGCTGGTGGACCCAGGCGAGCGCGACCTGAGCCGCCGTCACCCCACGCTCGGCGGCGATCCGCTGGATCGGGGCGATCAGCGCGGCGTTGGCGGCCGCGTTGTCCCCGCTGAAGCGCGGCTGGTGGCGACGGAAGTCGTCCTCGGCCAGCTCGGTGGCGCTGGCGAAGGCGCCGGTCAGGAAGCCCCGGCCGAGCGGCGAGTACGGGACGAAGCCGACCCCGAGCTCGGCGGCGGCCCCGACCACGCTCTGCTCCACATCGCGGGAGAAGAGCGACCACTCCTGCTGGACGGCCGCGATCGGGTGCACCGCGTGCGCCTCGCGCAGCTCGGCCCCGGTCACCTCGGACAGGCCCAGGTGGCGGACCTTGCCGGCCTGCACCAGCTCGGCCATCGCGCCCACCGACTCGGCCAGCGGGACCTGCGGGTCGCGGCGGTGCATGTAGTAGAGGTCGATCACCTCGACGCCCAGGCGGCGCAGCGAGGCGTCCACCGCGCTGTGGATGTAGCCGGGGTCGTTGCGGATGGCGCGGTAGTGCGGGTCGTCGGCCCTGCGCTCGATGGCGAACTTGGTGGCCAGCACCACCTGGTCGCGGTGAGCCCGCACGAACGGGCCGATCAGCTCCTCGTTGTGGCCCGAGCCGTAGATGTCGGCGGTGTCGAAGAGGGTGACCCCGGCGGCCAGTGCAGCCTCCAGGGTGGCCAGCGCCTCGGTGGTGTCGGTCGGGCCGTAGAACTCGCTCATGCCCATGCAGCCCAGGCCCTGGACGCCGACGAGCGGTCCGTCCGTGCCCAGGCGGGCGGTGGGGAGGCCGGCCGGGAGGTCGGCGGGGAGGGGGGACGTCGACTGCGTCATGCGGATTACTTCCCTGAGTAGAGGTCGATCTTGTGCTCGATCACCGCGAGGGTGGCGTGCAGGTCGGCGATCTTCTGCCGTACCCCGTCGCGGTGGGCCACCAGCAGGTCACGCCGCTCGTCGAAGGTGCGCTCGCCCCCGCGGGCGAGCTCGACGTAGCGCAGCATGTCCGCCACCGGCATGCCGGTCAGCCGCAGCCGGCTCAGGAAGGCCAGCCGGTTGAGGTCGGCGTCGCTGTACAGGCGGCGGCCCGAGTGCGAGCGGTCCACCGGGTCGAGCAGACCGATCCGCTCGTACCAGCGCAGCGTGTGCGCGGTCAGCCCGGTGCGGGCGGCCACCTCGCTGATGGTGTGGCGCAGCCGGTCGGTGGGTTCGGCAGGCGCGTGGTACTCGGCCAGGCCACAGCTGTTCAGCACCGGGTCGAGCGCGGACTCCACGGCGGGCAGGGCACTCATGACGGACTCCCCCGAAGGTGTGCGGCGTGATGCACTCGACGTTATCGAGTTCGAGTGCACTCGAAGCAAGCGGCTTCGGCCGCCGCACTACAGTTCCTGCCATGCAGAGCTTGCGGATGATCGAGGACTGGCCGGTCGACACGGCGGCGGTGGCGGTGGTGCGGGGCGCGGACGGCGCGCTGCTGGGCGCGCACGGCCCGCAGCACCACCGTTTCCCCCTGGCGTCGGTGACCAAACCGCTGACCGCCTACGCGGCGCTGGTCGCGGTCGAGGAGGGCGTCTTCGAGCTGGACGACCCCGCCGGGCCGGCCGGCTCCACGGTGCGCCACCTGCTGGCCCACGCCTCGGGGCTGGCGTTCGACGACAACCGGCCGATGGCCGAGCCGGGGACCAGGCGGCTCTACTCCAACGCCGGCTTCGACGTGCTCGCCGACACGCTGGCCAAGGCGGCCGGGATCCCCTTCGAGCAGTACGCCGCCGAGGCGGTCTTCGAGCCGCTGGGCATGACGGACACCGTCATCGAGGCGACCCACCGCACCCCGGCCGGGGCCGGCGGCGTCTCCACCGCCGCCGACCTGGCCAGGTTCGCCGCCGAGCTTCAGGCCCCCCGGCTGCTGCACCCCTCGACGCTGGCCGCCGCCACCCGCGAGGTGGCCTTCCCCGGGCTCGGCGGGGTGCTGCCCGGTTTCGGGCACCAGAAGCCCAACGACTGGGGCCTGGGCTTCGAGATCCGCGACCACAAGGCGCCGCACTGGACGGGCGGCACCAGCTCGCCCGAGACCTTCGGCCACTTCGGCCAGTCCGGCACCTTCCTGTGGGTGGACCCGGCCGCAGGGGTGGCCTGCGTGGCGCTGGCCGACCGGGACTTCGGGCCGTGGGCGGCCGAGGTGTGGCCGGTCCTCACCGACGCGGTGCTCGCCGAGCTGCGCGGCTGACGGCTACCCGACCTTCAGGTCGGAGTGCATCTCCCAGAGCAGCAGCTCGGCGCCCGCGGGTCCGGCCACCGGGCTGGCGAAGGCCTCCCCGGTGAGCCGCAGGCTGTCCCCCGGCTCCATCGAGCGGCCCACTCCGCGCGGGCCGGGGATGGTGCGGTAGCCGAGCGAACCCGCCGTCAGGTGCGCGTAGCGCCACTGGGCCTCGGGCAGGTCGGGCAGCGCCCGCCCGGGGCCGGCGGTGACCAGGTGCAACGCGGCGTCCGAGCGGCGCAGCCGCAGCGCCTCGGTGCCGGCGTCGCGCTCCATCCCGGAGGCGAGCAGGGTGACCGCGTCCGCGGTCCGCGCCACCCGGCGCAGGCCGTAGGACGGCTCGGAGTCGAAGACGTCGGGCTGCAGCCACATCTGGACGAACCGGACCGGGACGTCGGCCCCGCCGACGTTGCGCTCGGTGTGGCTGGTCCCGCGCCCGGCGCTCAGGTGCTGGACCATCCCCGGGCGCACCACCCCGGCGTGCCCGTCCCCGTCCCGGTGCGCCAGTGCGCCCTCCAGTACCCAGGTGACGATCTCCACGTCACGGTGCCGGTGCGCCTCGAACCCGGCGCCGGGCTGCAGGGTCTCCTCGTTGCAGGCCTGCAGCGCGCCGAAGTGAACGTTCTTCGGGTCGTAATGCCCCGCGAACGAGAAGGCGTGCCGGGTTTCGACCCCGGGTGCGGGCGTCGAGCGGTAGCGTTCGGCGGTACGGCGCAGGTCGGCCCTAGGGCGCGCGGGGTCGGTCATCTGACCCACCGTAGCGGTTGTGCGCGGCCCCATCCGCGTGCAGCGCGAGGGGGGCGGGCGCGAGGTCGGCGCGCGGTGAGGCAGTCTTGTCCCTGTGCCAGCCCCCTCAGATCCAGAAGCTCCAGCGGGCCCGGCGGCGAGCGAACAGTCGCCGCCCGCCAAGCGGCCCGTACGCAAGACCGCCACCGCCGGTGCCACCGCCACCGAGCGCCGGCTCGCCGCCGAGCGTGCCGAGCTGCGGGCCGCCACGCTGAAACGGCTGGAGAAGTCGGCCGGCAAGCTGGCGACCGCCGCCATCGCCCGGATGGACGACCAGCTCGGCTGGTACCGGCGCATGCCACCGGAGCACCGCTCCTGGATCGGCCTGGTCGCCCAGGCCGGTATCGCCGCGTTCACCGAGTGGTACCGCCATCCCGAGGCCCCCCAGGCGATCAGCACCGACGTCTTCGGCACCGCACCGCGCGAGCTGACCCGGGCGATCACGCTGCGCCAGACCGTGGAGCTGATCCGCACCACGATCGAGGTGATGGAGGAGGCGATCCCCGAGGTCGCCGCGCCCGGCGACGAGGACGGCATGCGCGAGTCGGTGCTGGTCTACGCGCGCGAGATCGCCTTCGCCACCGCCCAGGTGTACGCCCAGGCGGCCGAGGCGCGCGGCGCCTGGGACGCCCGGCTGGAGGCCCTGGTGGTGAACTCGCTGCTCTCCGGCGACGCCGACGAGGGCGTGCTGTCCCGGGCCGCCGCCCTGGGCTGGGGTCAGCCCAGCCAGGTGCGGGTGGTGATGGGCAGCGCCCCGGACGGCGACAGCGAGGCGGTGGTCGAGGCGATCCGGCGGGCCGCCAGGTACGCCCGGCTGCACGTGCTCACCGGGGTGCTCGGCAAGCGCCTGGTGGTGGTGGTCGGCGGCGAGAAGGAGCCGGTGCACGCCGCGCGCGCGCTGATCGGCCAGTTCGCGCCCGGTCCCGTGGTGATCGGCCCGACCGTCGGCGACCTGCTCTCGGCGACCCGTTCGGCCCATGCCGCAGCCGCCGGTCTGCGGGCCTGCGCCGCCTGGCCGGATGCCCCGCGCCCGGTGCTCGCCGACGATCTGCTCCCGGAGCGCGCGCTGGCGGGCGACCAGGTCGCACGCCGTCAGCTGGTGGAGGAGATCTACACACCGCTGAACGAGGCCGGCTCGGCACTCCTGGAGACGCTGAGTGTCTATTTGGAGCAGGCGTCCTCCTTGGAGGGTGCCGCACGGATGCTCTTCGTCCACCCGAACACCGTGCGCTACCGGCTACGTCGTGTGACTGACGTCACCGGCTACGCACCCTCGGATGTGCGTTCGGCCTTCACGCTCCGCATTGCGCTGGCCCTGGGTCGGCTGGACTCCACCGGGGATTGAGTCAGTCCTCCTGTAGAGACTCCACAATCCGAGGTCCTTATCTTCGTTACCGTCGCCTACCCGCCCACGGGCGCCTGGCGAGAGAGGGTTGAACCGTGCTCGTAATCGTCGCCCCTGGACAGGGTGCCCAGACCCCCGGATTCCTCAGCCCCTGGCTCGAGCTGGACGGCGTTGCCGACCAGCTGCGCGCCTGGTCCGAGGTGGCCGGCCTCGATCTGGTGCACTACGGGACCGAAGCCTCGGCCGAGGAGATCAAGGACACCGCCGTCGCCCAGCCGCTGCTGGTCGCCGCCGGCCTGGTCACCGCCCGTGCGCTCGTCCCTGATGAGCAGGACGCCGGCAAGCTGATCGGCGCCGTGGCCGGCCACAGCGTCGGTGAGATCACCGCCGCGGCCGTGGCCGGCGTGCTCGGCGCCGCCGACGCGCTGACCTTCGTCCGTGAACGCGGCCGGGCGATGGCCGAGGCCGCCGCGGTCACCGAGACCGGCATGCTCGCGGTGCTGGGCGGCGATCCGCAGGAGGTCGCGGCCAAGCTGGCCGAGCACGGCCTGACCGCGGCCAACAACAACGGCGGCGGCCAGATCGTGGCGGCCGGCACGCTGGACCAGCTGGAGGCGCTGCGCGCCGACCCGCCGGCCAAGGCGAAGCTGGTCGCGCTCAAGGTGGCCGGTGCCTTCCACACCGAGCACATGGCTCCGGGCGTGGCCCGGCTGGCCGAGCTGGCCCCCAGCCTGACGGTGGCCGACCCGGCGCTGCCCTACATCTCGAACAAGGACGGCGAGGTCGTCCAGTCCGGCGCCGAGGTCCTGGCCCGGCTGGTCGCCCAGGTCTCCAACCCGGTCCGCTGGGACCTGTGCATGGAGACCATCGAGCAGCTCGGCGCGACCTGCGTGATCGAGCTCTCCCCCGCCGGCACGCTGACCGGCCTGGTCAAGCGCAACGTCAAGGGCGTCGCCACGCTGGCCCTGAAGACCCCGGCCGACCTGGAGAAGGCTGCCGCCCTGGTGGCCGAGCACGCCGGTGAGGAGAACGCCGCATGACCGCCGCCCAGCAGATCCGACCCGTCGGCGGTGCCGCGTTCGCCCGGATCCACGGTGTCGGCGGCTACCGTCCGGTCCGGGTGATCCCCAACAGCGAGGTGCTGACCTGGATCGACTCCTCCGACGAGTGGATCCGCACCCGCAGCGGCATCACCGAGCGCCGCTGGGCCGGCCCGGAGGAGACCGTCACCGAGATGTCGGTGCAGGCCGCCGGCAAGGCGATCGCCCAGTCGGGCATCGACCCGGCGCAGATCGGCGGCGTGATCGTGGCCACCGTCTCGCACTTCAAGCAGACCCCGGCGGTGGCCACCGAGATCGCGCTGCGGCTGGGCTGCGGCACCGCGCCGGCCTTCGACATCTCCGCGGCCTGCGCCGGCTTCGGCTACGGCCTCAACCTCGCCGACGGCATGATCCGCGGCGGCAGCGCCGAGTACGTGCTGGTGATCGGCGTGGAGCGGCTGAGCGACCTGACCGACGTGCATGATCGTTCCACCGCCTTCATCTTCGGTGACGGCGCGGGCGCGGTCGTGGTGGGCCCCTCGGACACCCCGGGCATCGGCAAGGTCATCTGGGGTTCGGACGCCTCCCAGAAGGACGTCATCACCCAGACCGAGGCCTGGGACACCGCCTTCGCCAAGCCGGACGCCGTCAACGGCCACAGCGAGCACCCCGAGGCCGGCCCCCGGTGGCCCGCGCTGCGGATGGACGGCCAGCCGGTCTTCCGCTGGGCGGTCTGGGAGATGGCCAAGGTGGCCCAGCAGGCGCTGGACGCCGCCGGGGTGAGCGCCGACCAGCTCGGCGCCTTCATCCCGCACCAGGCCAACATGCGCATCACCGATGCCATGATCAAGGCCCTCAAGCTGCCCGACTCGGTGCCGGTCGCCCGCGACATCGCCGAGACCGGGAACACCTCGGCGGCCTCCATCCCGCTCGCCATGGAGCGGATGCTGGAGAGCGGCGAAGCCAAGAGCGGAGACCTCGCCCTGATCATCGGGTTCGGGGCGGGTCTGGTCTACGCTGCGGCAGTCGTTACCCTCCCATAGGCACACATAGCGCCTTACGTACCGTCAAACCGGCGCCGAGCATTCCGCCTGGCGCCACCATCACTCAGAGGAGCAGCCAAGATGGCTACCAAGGATGAGGTCCTGGAAGGTCTCGCGGAGATCGTCAACGAGATCGCCGGGATCCCGACCGAGGATGTCGCACTCGACAAGTCCTTCACCGATGACCTGGACGTCGACTCGCTGTCCATGGTCGAGGTGGTCGTGGCCGCCGAGGAGCGCTTCGACGTCAAGATCCCGGACGACGAGGTCAAGAACCTGAAGACGGTCGGCGACGCGGTGGAGTACATCCTCACCCACTGATCCGTTCCGGGTGGGGGCGGCCGATCCGCCGCCCCCACCCGGGCCCCCTCCGGCCGGCCCCACCCGCCCCCGCACACGTGAGAGAAGAAGAACCAGTGACCGCTGAAAACCGCACCGTGGTAGTCACGGGTATCGGCGCCTTCACGCCGCTGGGCGGCGACGCCGCCACCACCTGGGAGGGACTGCTCGCCGGCCGTTCCGGGGTTGCCGCCCTGACCGAGGAGTGGGCCGCCGACCTGCCGGTCCGGATCGCCGCGCGCACCGCGGTGGACCCCGGCGAGGTGCTGCCCCGGCCGCTGGCCCGCAAGCTGGACCGCTCGGCCCAGTTCGCGCTGATCGCCGCCCGTGAGGCCTGGGCCGACGCCGGCTACCAGGTCGCGGCCACCGACGAGGCCTCCACCCTGAACCCCGAGCGCCTGGGCACCGTGATCGCCTCCGGCATCGGCGGCGTGACCACCCTGCTCGACCAGTACGACGTGCTGAAGGAGAAGGGCGTACGCAAGGTGTCCCCGCACACCGTGCCGATGCTCATGCCCAACAGCCCCTCCGCCAACGTGGGCATCGAGGTCGGCGCCCAGGCCGGCGTGCACACCCCGGTCTCGGCCTGCGCCTCGGGCGCCGAGGCGATCGGCTACGCGATCGAGATGATCCGCAGCGGTCGCGCCGACGTCGTGGTGGCCGGCGGCACCGAGGCGGCGATCCACCCGCTGCCGATCGTCGCCTTCGCCAACATGATGGCGATGTCCAAGAACAACGACGAGCCGCAGCGCGCCTCGCGCCCCTTCGACAAGGGCCGCGACGGCTTCGTGCTGGGCGAGGGCGCCGGCGTGGTGGTGCTGGAGTCGGCCGAGCACGCCGCCGCCCGTGGCGCCAAGGTCTACTGCGAGGCGGTCGGCCAGGGCCTGTCCTCGGACGCCCACCACATCGCGCAGCCGGAGCCGACCGGTTCGGGCATCGCCCGGGCGCTGGCCCACCTGTTCGCCTCCACCGACCTGGACAAGGCCGAGGTGGTGCACGTCAACGCGCACGCCACCTCGACCCCGCAGGGCGACGTCGCCGAGATCAAGGCGCTGCGCAAGGAGCTCGGCGAGCACCTGGACCACGTGGCCGTCTCCTCCACCAAGTCGATGACCGGCCACCTGCTGGGCGGCGCCGGCGGCATCGAGACGGTGGCCACCGTGCTGGCACTCGCCACGCGCCAGGCCCCGCCGACCATCAACGTGGACGACCTGGACGACGACGTGGACGCGGACATCGTCCGCTTCGAGCCGCGCGAGCTGCCCGCCGAGGGCCGGATCGCCGCGCTCAACAACTCCTTCGGCTTCGGTGGTCACAACGTGGTGCTGGCCTTCCGCACCGTCTGACCGACCGCCTGACGAAGACAGGGACCGGTCCGCCCGGCAACCGCACCGCCTGACGGACCAGCACGCGAAAGGGGCCCCCTCGTGGGGCCCCTTTCGTATCGGGTCCTCGCCCCGCGCCCTCAGACCACCTGGTGCAGCCAGCGCACCGGTGCCCCCTCGCCGGCGTACCGGAACGGCTCCAGTTCGTCGTCCCAGGGCTTGCCGAGCAGCCGGGAGAGCTCCGCCTCCAGGTCGCTGCCCTCGCTGCGGGCCCGCAGGAGCACCGCGCGCAGCCGGTCCTCGGGGATCAGGATGTCGCCGTGGATGCCGGTGACGGCGTGGAAGATGCCGAGCGTGGGGGTGCTGCTGTAGCGCTCGCCCTCGGCGCCGGCACAGGGCTCGCTGGTCACCTCGTAGCGCATCAGCTGCCAGCCGCGCAGCGCGGAGGCGAGCTTGGAGGCGGTGCCCACCTCCCCCTGCCAGGACAGCTCGGAGCGCCACTGGCCGGGGGCGACCGGCTGGCGGATCCAGTCAAGGCTGACCCGCACGTTGAGCACGCCCGCCACCGCCCATTCGACGTGCGGGCACAGCGCGCGGGGCGCGGAGTGGATGTACAGGACTCCACGTGTCGTCACCGGGACCTCCAGGCTGTGGACGAGGGTCGCCTTCCCCAGCTGCCTCGTGCCGGTGGCCGGTTGGTCCTGGGCGCCACACTTGGCCGACTCCTGTCCGATTCTGATCCTGTTGTGACTCAGATCAACCGACATTAAGTCACTAACTTGAGCAAAACGGACAAGCTTCCACCATGGTAGTCAGTTCCGAGGAGAGGTCTACCCCTGATCGGGATCTCTCCCCCGAACGGCCCCATCGGGTGGCGCTTCGGCGGTGTCCTCACGCTATCGCGCCGCACCCGGGGTCGTCTGACGCTCCGTCGGAACCGGCTGGAACGCGCCCTCCGGGGTCGCGCGCGACAACGCCGCGCGCCCCGAGCGGCCTTGACGGCCGATCGGGGCGCGGGCAGATCCTGACGTCGGATCAGGGGGCGAGGCTGACGACCATCTTGCCGGTGTTCTCGCCGTGCATCAGGCCGAGGAAGGCGTCCATCATGTGCTCGACGCCGTCCACCACCGTCTCGTCATAGTGCAGGCTGCCGTCCTTCAGCCAGCCGGCCACCTCGGCCACGAACTGCGGCTGCAGCGCGGTGTGGTCGCGCACCAGCAGGCCCTGCAGCCGCAGCCGCTTGCCGATCGCCAGCGCCAGGTTGCGCGGACCGGTCGGCGGGGCGGTCTCGTTGTACTGGGCGATCGCCCCGCAGAGCACCGCGCGGCCGTGCACGTTGAGGGCGCCGATCGCGGCCTCCAGGTGGTCACCGCCGACGTTGTCGAAGTAGACGTCGATGCCCTCGGGCGCGGCCTTGGCGAGCTGCTCGGCCACCGGGCCCTGCTTGTAGTCGAAGGCGGCGTCGAAGCCGTAGTCGTCCACCAGCTTGGCCACCTTGGCCGCCGAACCGGCCGAGCCGACCACGCGGGAGGCGCCCTTGAGCCGGGCGATCTGACCGACCAGCGAACCGACCGCGCCGGCCGCGCCGGAGACGAAGACCGCATCGCCCGGCTTGATGCCGGCCACCTCGACCAGACCCGCGTAGGCGGTCAGGCCGGGCATGCCGAGCACGCCGAGGTAGTAGGAGAGCGGCGCGTGCGCCGGGTCCACCTTGACCGCGTGCGCCGCCTGCACGGTGGCGTACTCGCGCCAGCCCAGGCCGTGCAGCACCGCGTCGCCGACGGCGAAGCCCTCGGCGGCCGAGGCCACCACGTAGCCGACCGCGCCGCCGTCCATCGGCTGGTCAAGCTCGAACGGCGGGACGTAGGACTTGACGTCGTTCATCCGGCCGCGCATGTACGGGTCGACCGAGAGGTAGGCGTTGCGCACCAGGATCTCGCCCGGCTGCGGCTCGCGGACCGGCGCCTCGACCAGGGCGGCGTCGGAGGGCACCGGCCAGCCGTTGGGCCGGGCCTTGAGGTGCCACTCGCGGGCGGTTGCGGGCACGGACTGCTCAGCCATCGGTTCGCTCCTTGCTGTCGTTCCACCTGAAAGGTTGATGCAATGAAGTAACCATGACCATGAAAGGTTCACTGTGTCAAATATTCAGGTAGACTGACCAGCATGTCGAACGAGGAGCTGACCCGCGAGGACGCCCTGACCCGCGAGGTGGTCGACCTGATGGCCGGCCTGGTCGCGATCTTCCACCGCGAGTACGAGGAAGCCGCCGCCGCCCGCTCGCTGACCGGTGCCCAGGCCAAGGTGCTCGCGCTGCTGCGGCACGGCCCCAGGCCCATGCGCCACATCGCCCAGACGCTCAGCTGCGAGCCCTCGAACATCACCGGCATCGTGGACCGGCTGGAGGCGCGCGGCTTCGTGACCCGGGAGAGCGATCCGCAGGACCGCCGGGTCAAGCTGGTCGCCGCCACCGACCAGGGCCGGGCGGCCTCCGCGGAGCTCCGCGAGTCCCTGAACTTCGCCCGCGAGCCGCTGGCCACCCTCGGCCCCGAGGAGCGCCGGACGCTGCGCGACCTGCTGCACCGGATGCTGGTCGGCGCGAGCGGCTGACCCCGCCGCTCCGGCGGATCCGGCTCAGAACGCCTCGCGCCCCAGCCACCGCCACCAGAGCCAGCGCCCCGCCCCGAGCAGCAGCGCGTACCCGGTCACCACCAGCGCCAGCGGTCCGTAGGCGGCCAGCGGCAGCTCCTCGAAGCCGAGCCGCTCGCCCAGCGCGCTCGGCGGCAGCAGCAGTCCGACGACCGCGAGCAGCCCCGCCGCACACCAGACCGGGCGCGGCGGGCGCAGCCGGGTGCGGCTCAGCCGGTAGAGCACCGGCAGCGCTATCGCCTGGGTGACCAGGTTCTCGGTGAACCAGGCGGTGTGGAATACCGACTCCGAACTCGCGGCCGTGAAGCCGTGGGTGACCGCCCGCATCGCCTGGAACATGGCGATGTCGGAGAGCGAGTTGAGCAGCCCGAAGACGGCTGCGAAGCCGGCCAGGACGCCCCAGCGCAGCTTGACCGGCCGCTCGCCCGGCCCGGCGGCCCGGCCGCTGACCGCGAAGGAGAGCTGGGCCGCGTCGAAGCAGAGGTTCTGCAGCAGCACCTGGGCCGGCTGCATCGGCAGGAACGGCAGCAGCACCCCGCCGGCCAGCATCGAGACCGCGTTGCCCAGGTTGCAGGAGAGCGCGATCCGCAGGTAGGCGGCCACCCGGGCGGTGGCCTCCCGGCCCACCGCGAGCGCCCGGCCGAGCGGCACCAGGTCACGCCCGCCGAGCACCAGGTCGGCCCACTCGCGGGCGGCGCCGACCGCTCCGGCGGTGCCGATCCCGAGGTCCGCGGCGCGCAGCGCGGGGACGTCGTTCACCCCGTCGCCCAGGAAGCCGACCGAGCGGTGCGCCCGCCGCAGCGCCCGCACCACCCTGGCCTTCTGCTCGGGGGTGCAGCGGGCGAAGACCGCCTGCTCGGCTGCCGCTGCGGCGATCGCCGCCTCGCTGAGGCCGGCCAGCTCGGCACCGAGCAGCACCCGCCCCGGGGCCAGGCCGAGCCGCTCGGCCAGCCGCAGCGCGGTACTCGGGTGGTCGCCGGTCAGCACCGTGAGGGTGACACCGGAGCGGCTCAGCAGCGCGAGCGCCTCCTCGGCCGAGTCCACCGGCTCGTCGGAGAGCTCGACGAAGCCGAGCAGGGTCAGCTCCTGCTCGTCCGCGAGCCGGTGCGCCCCCAGCCGCGGCTCGTGCTCGGCGCGGGCCACCGCGATCAGCCGCAGACCCCGCCCGGCCCGCTCCTCGATCAGCCGTGCCAGCCCGGCGCGGGCCGAGGGGTCCAGCGGGCGCGGCGGCCGGCCCGGCTGCGCCCCGGCCAGCGTGGTGCAGCGCTCCAGCACGGCCTCCGGCGCCCCCTTGATCACCAGCAGCCGGCGGCCCGCCTCGCGCAGCACCGCACCGGAGCGCCGCCGCTCCGGGTCGAAGGGGATCACCTCCAGCACGCTCGGGGCCGGCCCGGCCAGCAGACCGGCGGCCTCGGCGGCGTCCAGCAGCGCCTCGTCCAGCGGGTCCAGCAGGCCCGGCTCGTCGTGCAGCAGCGCGGCCTCGCCCAGCAGCGCGGCCCAGCGCAGCGGCTGCGGGTCCGGGCGGCCGGCCGGGTCCAGCGCGCCCGCCACGACGAGCTCACCGGTGGTCAGGGTGCCCGTCTTGTCCAGGCAGAGCATGTCGAGGGCACCCAGCTCGCTGATCGCCGGCAGCCGCCGCACCAGCAGCCCCTCGGCGGCCAGCTGCCTGCTGCCGCGGGCCAGCACCGAACTGACCACCAGCGGCAGCAGCTCCGGGGTGAGCCCGACCGCCGCGGCCACCGCGAACGGCAGCAGCGCGCCGCTCCAGCCGTGCAGCAGGGTGTCGGTGCCGATGGTGACGGGGACGGCGGCGATCATGAAGAGGATCAGCGCCAGCACCGCGCGCCGCACCCCGCGCTCGACCACCGAGGGGCCCTGGTCGACCGGGGTGCCCGGGGCCCCCGGCTGGTGCGCGGCACCGAAGCGGGTGGCGGCGCCGGTGGCCAGCACCAGGCCGGTGCCGCTGCCGGTGACCACCGTGCTGCCCGCGAAGCAGAGCTGCGGTTCGTCGAAGGGGCCGCCCGGCGGCTCGGCGGGCGGCAGGTCGAGCGCGTGGCGCGGCACCGCGGCGGCCTCGCCGGTGAGCGCCGACTGGTCCACCGTCAGGCCCTGGGCGCGCAGCAGCCGCAGGTCGGCCGGGACGGCGTCACCGCCGGCCAGCTTGACCACGTCACCGGGCACCAGCTGCTCGGCCGGCACCTCGCGGGCGGTCGGCAGTTCGCTGTGCCCGGCCCGGCGCAGCACGGTCGCGGTGCCCGGTGCCAGGGCGCGCAGCGCCCGCAGAGCCGTCGCGGTGCGGCGCTCGCCGTGCAGCCGCAGCAGGCCGGCGGTCAGCACCAGCAGGGTCAGTATCAGCACGCTGCCCCAGGAGCCGATCAGCGCGCAGACGCCGGCCAGCGCGGCCAGCAGGGCGGCGAACGGGTCACCGAGGGCGGCCCGCAGCCGGCCGGGCCAGGTGGGCTCGGGCAGCGGCAGGACCAGGTTGTCGCCGTACTCGGCGAGGCGGGACTCCGCCTCGCCCTCGGTCAGGCCGCGCGGGGTGGCGGCCACCGCGCGCAGTGCGGCCAACCGGCTGAGCCGGGCGGGGTCGCCGGGCAACGGCCCGTGCGGCCCTCCGGACAGCGGGCGCCGGCCCGGCGCGCGACCGCCGGGCAGCGGGAGCAGGCGCGCCCCCTGGTCAGGCACCGCTGCTCCGGAACCGGTACACCTCGCCGCCGCCGGTTCGCGGCGGCTGGTGGGGCAGGGCGCCGGGGCCCGCGAGCTTCTCGATCATCAACCGCACCAGCGTGGCCACCTGGGGGTCGTCCACGCCGTAGACCTGGCGGCGGCCCTCGCGGCGGTTGGAGACCATGCCGGCCAGCTTGAGCTTGGCCAGGTGCTGGCTGACCGCCTGCAGGGTGCCGCCGACCCGCTCGGCCAGCGTGCCCACGTCGGCCTCGCCCTGGCTGAGCACCCAGACGATGTGCAGCCGCATGGTGGAGGCGAGCAGGCCGAAGGAGGCCGCCGCCGCTTGGAGCAGCTCGGCGGACGGGTCGTCCGATCCGCTGACGCCCGCCATCCGTACCGCCCTCTTTCTGGTCGCCCCTGGTCCCCGCGTGGCCCGTGCATGCGCCCGGGCCGGCCACCCGGGCCGACCACCCATGGTCGCGAAGGCGCTCAGTCTAACCGCGCCGCCCCCCGGCGCGAAGGGTCCCGCACACCACCCCCGAGCGGACCGGTGGCTCGGCGGACCCTCGGTTCGTGCGAGAATTCGCCGGTCCAGAGTGCCGTGCCGGTGGGGAGTTCGTGTGATAGGCAGCCAGCGGACCGAGGGCCAACGCGGAGCTGATCGCCGCCGCAACATCGAGCTGGTGATGCTGCTCTTCGCCCTCGCGGTCTGCTTCTTCGCCTACATCTACGCCGACGAGGCGTTGAACGACAAGCTGCCGCCGGGCCTGCTGGTCTACGGGGTGTCGTTCACCGTGCTCACCCTGGGCGTCCACCTGGTGGTGCGGCGCTTCGCGCGCTACGCCGATCCGCTGATCCTGCCGTGCGCGACGCTGCTCAGCGGCTTCGGCCTGGTGCTGCTCAACCGGCTGGACCAGTCGTACGCGATCGCGCACGCCGCCAAGGGCGACTACCAGAAGCTGCCCTCCGCACCGTCCCAGGTGATGTGGCTGTTCATCGCGGTGCCGGTGTCCATGGGGCTGGTCGTGTTCATCAAGCACCACCGCTTCTTCCAGCGCTACGTCTACATCCTGATGATCGGCGCGCTGATCCTGCTGGCCGCGCCCGCGTTCTTCCCCGGCGACGACTTCGGCGCCAAGCGGTGGATCCACCTGCCCGGCATCCAGGTGGAGCCGGACGAGTTCGTCAAGCTCGCCATCTGCGTCTTCTTCGCCGGTTATCTGACGATCAGCCGGGACGCGCTGGCGCTGGTGGGCCGCAAGGTCTGGGGCCTGAGCCTGCCGCGCGGGCGGAACGCCGGGCCGGTGCTGGCGATCTGGCTGATCAGCCTGCTGGTCCTGATCTTCGAGCGCGACCTGGGCACCTCGCTGATCTTCTTCGGCGTCTTCATCGTGATGCTCTACGTGGCCACCGAGCGGACCAGCTGGGTGGTCATCGGCCTGGTCATGGCGGTCGGCGGGGCGGCCGTGGTCGGCACCCTGGAGCCGCACGTGCATGGCCGGGTCACCGCCTGGCTGGACCCGCTGGAGTACTACAAGACCAACCCGCCGGGCACCGGGGCGGTCCCCTCCAACCAGCCCGCCGAGGCGCTGTTCAGCTTCGGCAGCGGCCACATCCTGGGCACCGGGCTCGGCTCGGGCTACCCGTGGCTGATCGGCTTCGCCGGGCGCAGCGACTTCATCTTCACCACGGTCGCCGAGGAGCTGGGCCTGGCCGGGGTGACCGCGATCCTGCTCATCTACGCGCTCTTCTTCCAGCGCGGCCTCAAGACCGCGCTGATGCTGTCGGACCCGTTCGGCAAGCTGCTGGCCGCGGGCCTGGCGAGCGCGGTGGCGCTGCAGGTCTTCGTGGTGGTCGGCGGCGTCTCCGGGCTGATCCCGCTGACCGGCAAGGCGCTGCCGTTCCTGGCCGCGGGTGGCTCCTCGACACTGGCGAACTGGCTGCTCACCGCGCTGCTGATCAAACTGAGCGACGCCGCCGGGCGCACCGAGCTGGAGCCCGAGCCGGAGCCGACCGGCAGCATCGCACCGCCGAAGCCGGCCGTGACCGGCGAGGGCGGCGTGCCCGGCCAGCAGGGCGGCACGCTGCACGGCTCGGCGGTCCCCTACGGGTCGCCGACCCTGCACGGGACGGCGACGGGCGGCGGCACCGCGGGCAACGGCGACGGCGGCACCCCGGGGACCGAGACGCCGGACGGCGGGTCACCCGCCCCCGGCACGCCGGCACCGGCCGCGCCCACGGGCGTCGGGATCCCGCAGCCGGCCGCGCCGCTCGGCGGGCCGGGCGACCAGCAGCCGGGCTACCCCGGCGCGCAGCCGGACCAGGCCGGCCACCCTGGCACCCTGCCCGGCCACCAGACGGCGGGCTACCCCGGCGCCCAGGGCGGTCAGGCGCTGATGCCGGGCTACCCAGGTGCCCAGCCGACCCAGCCGGCGGCGCCCGCATACCCGGGCGGGGGCTGGCCCACGGGACAGCAGAACCCCGGCTACCCCCCGCCGGCCAACACCCCCACCGGCTACCCGGCGTACCCCAACTCCGGCTTCCCGACCGGCAGCCACCCCGAGTACCTGACCGGCTCGGCGATGGAGTTCCCGCCGCGCTCCGAGCCGGGCGCACCGATGCCGGGCTTCTGAGGCCTGCTCACCTGACGCGGCGGCCGGGGATCCACCACCCGGCCGCCGCTGTCGCCCACCCGTCTGGCGGTGTTGCCAACGTGTCTTCCATGGCCAATACTTGCTAAATTGCGCAACTGTGCAACTGGCCATCCGGCCGAGCCGTCCTATCGAGCACCCGAACCGGCTCGCCGGCGACCGCGCGGAGACCGCCCCATGACCGATCCCGAGGGCCACCTCGGACCACAGCGCTCCCGTCCCACGGCCGAAGACCCCACCTTACGGCCCGACTCCGGACCTGCCCAGCCGCGACGCCGCCGGCTGATCAGGATCGCCGCCGCGACCGCCGCCGGCCTGGTGCTGCTCACCGCGGGCGCCGGCTTCTGGCTCTACCAGCACCTGACCGGCAACCTCAGCACCTTCGACAGTGCGGGCGTCGCCGCCAGCCGCCCCCCGGCCGGCCCCAGCGACGCCTCCGGCGCGACCCCCGTCAACGTGCTGCTGCTCGGCTCGGACAGCCGGGCCAACGGGAACCAGGAGCTGGCGGGCGGCGAGTCGGGCACCGGCAACTCGGACACCGCGATCCTGCTGCACGTCTACGCCGACCACCGGCACGCCGTCGGGGTCTCGATCCCGCGCGACTCCCTGGTGGACATCCCGCCCTGCCTGCTGCCGGGCGGCCGGTGGACCGCTCCGCAGCACAACCAGATGTTCAACTCCGCCTTCTCGGTCGGGGGCGCGCCGAACGGCAACCCGGCCTGCTCGCAGAACACCGTGGAGACGCTGACCGGTCTGCGGATCGACCACACCGTCGTGGTCGACTTCAAGGGCTTCGCCGCGATGACCTCGGCGGTCGGTGGTGTGCCGGTCTGCGTGCCCAACGACGTGGACGGCTTCGGCATCCGGCTCAGGAAGGGCCGTCAGAACGTCTCCGGCCAGCAGGCGTTGGCCTTCGTGCGGGCCCGGCACGGGATCGGCGACGGCTCGGACATCGGCCGGATGCGGCGTCAGCAGGCGTTCCTGTCCGCGCTGATCCAGAAGATCCAGGCCCAGGGCTTCGACCTCACCACGCTGCTCCCGCTGGCCGACGCGGCCACCAGGTCGCTCACCGTCGACCAGGGACTCGGCAGCCCGCTGAAGCTCGCCTCCTTCGTCCAGTCGCTGCACGGCGTCAAGTTGGCCGACATCACCTTCGTCACGGCGCCCTGGCGGTACGCCGGCGACCGGGTCGCACTGCTCCACCCCGACGCCGATACTCTGTGGACGCTGCTGCGCCAGGACCGCACACTGGACGGCCGGAGCACCGGCCGGGCGACCGCCTCCGCCCCGGCCGGCGCGAGCGCCACCCAGCCCGCCGATCTCACGGTGCCGATCGCCGTGCAGAACGGCACGCACACCCCCGGAGTGACCCTCAAGGCGATCCGCGACCTGCGGGCCCAGGGCTACCAGCAGGTCACCGAGGAGGACGACGGCATCGACCGCGCCGTCACCAGCATCGGCTACGGCCCGGGCCACCAGGCCGACGCCGAGCGGCTCGCCCGGCTGTTCCCGGGCGCGGACGTCCGGGCCGACTCCGAGAGCACCACGGTGACGATCACCCTCGGCACCGACTACGCCACGGCGCTCGCCGCCGCGGGCCCCAGCAGCACGCCGAACGCCTCACCGGGCACGGTGCCCGGCGGGATCGCCCAGAACACCCGTCCCGCCGACGCCGACGCCTGCAGCGGACTCAGCTATGGCTGACCCGCCCGCGCACCACCCTTCGAGCCGTTCGACCCCGTTGACCTGTCCGAGCTGCGAAAGGAACGACGCTGACCATGTCCTGGGGGGACCACGCGTCCACCGACTCCGCCACCCTGCGCCTGGCCGCGGCCGTCGCCGAGATCGAGGGCCTGCACGCCGCCCTGGCGCACACCGGCGAGCCGGAGCGCCGCCGTCGGCTGCTGGCCGAGCTGGCCCGCTCCGCCACCCGGCTCGCCGACCTGGCCGCCACCCCGCCGGGCCGGATTCCCGCCCAGGCGCGCCTCAACTCCCGGCGCCAGCGCCGCCGGGCCGCCGTGCTGCGCGGCGCTCGCTGGCTGACCGACCGGCTCAGCTAGTGCCCGGCCGGACACCGCCCGGGCCTGACGCCCGCTCAGGGATGTGATCCTCCCGACGGCGTCGGCGGGATGCGGCAGCATGGTCGCCATGAGCCGTATCCGCCATCCCAGGACCAGTGAGATACCCCGCCGACTCGGCCGGCTCAGCGCGGTCGAGCGGCGGGTCTGGCAGGCCTTCCCGCACGGCGACCTGGTCGACCTGCGCTCCGGGGACGAGGAGTTGGACCGTCCAGCGCAGGCGCACCGGTGGGGTGCCGAGCGAGTGGTGCGGGGGGAGGTGATCGCCGCGCTGCTGCTCGGCGCCCGGCCGGCGGTGGCCGGAGCGGTCTCGGCGCTGCGGCTCGCCGGGGCCCTGATCACCGGTCGACTCGACGGGGCACACGGGCAGTTCAGCTCCCAGCTGCTGCTGCAGGGCTGCCGGTTCGAGGGGCCGATCACGCTGGACGAGGCGACCACCGGGCCGATCGATCTGAGCAACTCCCACCTGACCACCCTCAGTGCGTACGGCGCCCAGGTGCACGGCACCCTCGACCTGCGCGACGCGGTGGTCGAGGGCGGCGAGCACTTGGCGGTGCACGCCGACGGCATCATGGTCGAGGGCAGCCTGCTGGCCAACCGGATCACCGTCACCGGTTCGTTCAGCCTGATCAACGCCGTGGTCAACGGCCAGGTGACGGTGAACGACGCGAAGCTGCGCAACACCGCACCCGACGGCAAGTCCCTGAACGCCGGTGGCGCCCGGATCGGCCGAAGCCTGCTGGCCCAGCGTTTGGAGGCGCTCGGCGAGGTGCGGCTGCCGGGGGCGCACATCGGCAGCGCCCTGCTGTTCGACGGTGCCACGCTGACCGGCCCGCAGGGCGCGTTCAACGGCACCTCGATGACCGTCGCCAGTGAGGCCTCCTTTCGCCCCGACCGCAGCACCGCCACAGCGCCGGTCTTCACCGCCCACGGCTCGATGAGCCTGATCGGCGCGCGGATCGGCGGCAGCCTGATGATGAACGGGGCGATCCTGCACCGCCCCCCGCTGACGACCGGCGAGCGGCCGGTGCTGAACGCCGGCCGGATGGTGGTGGCCGGCACCGTGTACCTGAGCAACGGCTTCAGCACCGACGGGGAGATCCGGCTGAACGGGGCCCGCTTCGGCCACCTCGACCTGGGCGGAATGACCAGCCCCGACGCCCTGTTGACCCTCTACGGTGCGACCGCCGAGTCCGGCATCCGCGACGACCTGGCCTCCTGGCCGAACCGGCTCAACCTGGACGGCTTCAGCTACGGCTCCTTCGCCCGCTACCTGGAGGCCCGCGAGCGGCTGCAGCTGCTGCGCCGCCAGGTGCGCACCGACCGGACCAGGACCGGCGGCTACCGCGCCCAGCCCTACGAGCAACTGGCCGCCTACTACCGCGCGCTCGGCAACGACGGCGAGGCCCGGACCGTGCTGCTCGCGAAGATGCGCTCGCTCAGCGCCCAACTGCCCTGGTACCGGCGGATACCCGGCCGGCTGCTGGACGCCCTGGTCGGCTACGGCTACCGGCCGATGCGCGCCTTCGGCTGGGCGATCGGCCTGCTGGTCGTGGCCAGCTGCTACTTCAGCACCGTGCGGCCGCAACACATCAGCACCGAGGACGAGTCGGCCTTCAACCCGGTGCTCTACGCCGCCGACCACCTGATCCCGATCATCCACTTCGGCCAGTCCGACGCGTGGCAGTACCACGGGGTCCCGGCGGTGGTCACGGTGGTGCTGACCGTCCTCGGCTGGAGCCTGGGCCTGGCCATCGCCGCCGCGGCCACCCGCACCTTCACCCGGAGCTGACCGGCGCCAACGGTTCGGCCAAGGAGGTGAATTCCGGCGTGGCACGGGGCCCGAAGGCAACCCGGTGCCCTATGCTCTGGCCTGGCGAGCGAGGGTTTCCGCAGGTCAGCCACCGGGATTCGATGGATGGACCCCGAGGATCCTGGAGTAGGGCGGGTGGGACTCGAACCCACGACCCAGGGATTATGAGTCCCCTGCTCTAACCGGCTGAGCTACCGCCCCGACTCACCGCGTCGGTACTGGCCACCACAGTGGCTGTCCATCGCAGCACAGACGGCCCTGCTGGGCCGCCTCGGGCAGCATATCCGGTCGATCAGCCGTGGTGCGCGCCGGGGGCGCACCACGAATGCGCTCCCGGGCCCGGTCCCGCTGGTCACGGGTCGCCCGGAGCCCGGCCGGCGCCGGGGTGGCAGGGCACTGCCGCCCGAGTGAAGCTGGTGCCTCAGGAGCCCGTGGAGGGAGTCTTATGACGGCGCGTAGCGTGCCGCTCGGCCTGGCGGCCGTCATGGTGATCTCGGTCACGGCGACGGGCTGTGGTTCGTCCGCCGGGAGACCGGGCCAGGCGCTCTCCCTCAGCCCCTCGGCCGGTGCGAGCGCCTCGCCGGGCGCACACCACCACGGCTGGAACAAGCAGCGGTTCCTGGCCGCCTTCGACAAGCACAAGGGCACCACCCGGACCGCCTCCCCCACCCCGGTCAACGCGCTGGTCGGCGCGGTCTTCACCAATGACGCCTCGGGCGACCACTTCTGCACCGCCAGCGTGGTGGACAGCGCGGGGCAGAACCTGATCGTCACCGCCGCGCACTGCGTCTACGACCCCGGCGTGGGCCAGCGGGCCGACCTGGTCTTCGTCCCCGGCTACCGCGGCGGGGACGCACCGAACGGCGTCTGGCCGCTGACGGCGATCACGGTGGACCCGAGCTGGGCGCAGCAGGGCAACCCGGACCTGGACGTGGCCTTCGCCGTCGTCCAGCCGCAGGGCGGCAAGCAGGTGCAGCAGGTGCTGGGGGCCAACAAGCTCGGCGTCGACAAGGGCTACCAGCTGCCGGTGCGGATGACCGGCTACCCGAGCACCGCCGACGTGCCGATCACCTGCATGAACACCACCGCCGAACAGAGCGCCACCCAGCTGAGGATCGCCTGCCCCGACTACACCGGCGGCACCAGCGGCAGCCCGTGGGTGACCGGCTTCGACCCGCGGACCAAGACCGGCACCGTGGTCGGGGTGATCGGCGGCTACCAGCAGGGCGGGAACACCCCGGACATCTCCTACACCAGCTACTTCGACGACGCCGTCCAGACGCTCTACGACCGCGCCACCGGCTGAGCCGGCGCCGGTCGCCCGCCCCGGACCGGACCGCACCTGGCGTGGGCCGGTGTCGGCCTGGTAGATCTTGAGGCTGACGTCCGGCGCGACCGCGCCCGGAGCGGACCGAAGGGTGCGGCGGATGACCGGGCGGGGGCAGGCGCGCCGCGCGCTGACGATCGGCGCCGCGCTGGCCGGCGTCCTGGTCGCCGCGGGCTGCCGGCCGCCCGGCGCCCACCCGCCGCCCGGGCTGAGCGCCAGCGCCGCCCCACCGGACGCGCTCGACCAGCGGGTCGGGGTGCTGCTGGCCGACCAGGGCACCAGCCGCTCCTGCACCGCCAGCGTGGTGACCAGCCCGGCCCGCGACCTGCTGATCACCGCCGCGCACTGCGTCACCAACGCCGACGGCACCCCGATGACCGGCCTGTCCTTCGCGCCCGGCTACCGCAACGGCGACACGGCGCTCGGCACCTGGACGGTGGACCGGGTGATCACCGACGAGCGCTGGCAGCAGGACGCCGACCCGGAGTACGACGTGGCGTTCCTCACGGTCGAGCCCGTTGACGGCAAGCAGATCGAGGACGTGGTGGGCGGCAACCGGCTGGGGGTGAACCGCGGCTTCGACCTGACGGTCACGGTCACCGGCTACCCGTACGACCACGAGGCGCCGATCACCTGCTCGACCAGGACCACCGCGCAGAGCGCCACCCAGGAGCGCTTCGACTGCGGCGGCTTCTCGGACGGCACCAGCGGCAGCCCCTGGCTCACCGACCTGGAACCGGGCGGGGGCGGCGGCACGGTGGTGGGCGTGATCGGCGGCTACCAGCAGGGCGGCGACAGCCCGGACGTCTCCTACAGCGTGAGCTTCGACGACCGGGTCTCGGCGCTCTACCAGCAGGCCATCGCCTGAGACCGGCTGACGGCGGGTCGGCCCCCTCGGGCCGCCGCCCCGGGGCGGCAGGAGCCGGCGGCGGGGGCGGGAACGACGAAACGCCCCCCGGCGGACCGGAGGGCGTCTGACTGCTCCCCCAATTGGACTCGAACCAATAACCTGCCGATTAACAGTCGGCTGCTCTGCCAATTGAGCTATGGGGGATCACTGCGCCAAGCGACCCGAACCGGATGACACCGGCTCAGTTGCTTGAGCTCCCGCAATTGGACTCGAACCAATAACCTGCCGATTAACAGTCGGCTGCTCTGCCAATTGAGCTATGCGGGATTGTGTTGTTCGCAGCGCACACTGTCGGGCGCTTGCTGCGGGACATACATTAGCGCATCCAGGGGGGTGCTCCGCCAATCGCTTTCGCGGAGCGGCCCCGCCCCGGGCCGGCTTCGCCCCCTCCGGCGTGCCCCGGCGCGCCGCGCGGGTCCGGGGCGGGGATGCTGGACGGGACGCGGGGCGGTTCGCCGGCCGGCGGGACGGGTAGGGCATCGCGGCAGGCGCCGCGTGGAGAGGGTGGAGGCCCAAGAGATGTGGAAGCTGACGTTCGTCGTGGGGGCCGCGACCGGCTACGTGCTGGGAGCCCGGGCCGGCCGGCAGCGCTATGAGCAGATCGCCGCCGCCGCCCAGAAGGTCGCTCAGCACCCGACGGTGCAGAGCGCGACCCAGCGGGCCAAGGAGTCGGCCGGCTCGGCGGCGGGCAAGGCGGTGGGCGCGGTCACCGGACGGGTCGGCGAGAAACTGCCGAACGCGCTCACCGACCGGGTGTCCTGCTTCAACCGCAAGCGGGAGGCGGACGACAGCTGGGGCACCGTGCGCCCGTGAGCGGGTCCGCCCGTGGGGGCCGGCTCTCGCCGTGCGCTCACGGGCGGCCGCCGTGGGTGACGGCCGGGGCCCACCGGCCGTGGCGGGCGTACCGAGTGGGCAACACTTGCCCGGGACGGCGGAACGAGCGGCCCCGGCTGCGGCATGATCTCTCTCATGGCCATCGTCGCGGGCATCGACAGCTCGACCCTTCGCACCCGGATCGTCGCGTGTGACGCCGACACCGGGGCCGTGCTGCGCTCCGGCAAGGCCCCGCACCCGGCCTCCGAGGCCTCGCAGGCCCGCGCCACCGAGGCGGACCCGCAGTCCTGGCTGCACTCGCTGGGCGAGGCGGCCACCGGCGGCCTGCTGGAGGGCGTGCGGGCGATCGGCGTCTCCGCCCAGCAGCACAGCCTGATCGGCCTGGACGCGGGCGGCGTGCTGGTGCGCCCGGCGCTGCTGTGGACCGACCCGCGCTCCTCGGGCGCCGCGGCCGCGCTGGTGGACGCGCTCGGCGGCCCGGCCGCCTGGACGGAGGCGATCGGCGCGGTCCCGGCGGCCACCTACACCATCGCCAAGCTGCGCTGGCTGGCCGAGTTCGAGCCGGCCAACGCCCGGCGGATCGCCGAGGTGCTGCTGCCCCACGACTGGCTGGTGTGGCAGCTGCTCGGCCACCCGCAGCGGCGCACCACCGACCGCGGCGACGCCTCCGGCACCGGCTACTGGTCGCCGATCACCGGCGAGTACCGGCAGGACCTGATCAAGCTGGCGCTCGGCCACGAGCTGCTGCGGCTGCCCGAGGTGCTCGGCCCCAACGAGCCCGCCGGGCACACCCCCGAGGGCCTGCTGATCTCGGCCGGCACCGGCGACAACATGGCCGCCGCCCTCGGCCTCGGCCTGCGGCCGGGCGACGCGGTGGTCTCGCTCGGCGCCTTCGGGACCATCTTCGCGGTGCACGAGCAGCCGGTGGTGGACCCCAGCGGCACCGTCTCCTCGTTCGCCGACGCCACCGGTCACCACCTGCCGATGATCGGCACGCTCAACGCCGCCCAGGTGCTGCGCTCCACCGCCAACCTGCTCGGGCGCGACCTGGAGGGGCTGAGCGAGCTGGCACTGCGCTCCTCCCCCGGCGCCTACGGGATGGTGCTGCTGCCCTACCTGGAGGGCGAGCGCACGCCCCGACTGCCGCACGCCGCAGGCACTTTGACGGGCCTTCGGGCCGAGTCGATGACGCCCGAGCACCTGGCCAGGGCGGCCGTGGAGGGCATGCTCTGCAACATCGCCGACGCGCTGGACGCGCTGCGCGCCAGGGGCGTGACGGTCCGTCGGGTCTTCCTGCTCGGGGCGGTCGGGCGACTGCCGGCAGTGCGCGAGATCGCCCCGGCGATCTTCGGCGTACCGGTGCTGATCCCGCCGCCGGGCGACCACGCGGCGCGCGGCGCGGCCCGGCAGGCCGCCTGGGCACTGGCCGGCACACCCGAACCGCCGCAGTGGGAGCTGCCCGAGGCGCAGACCTTCGAACCAGATCCTGATCAGCCGTTCGGCACCGCCATTCGGCAGCAGTACGGCGTGGTGCGGGACCAAACCCACCCGGAGATCGCTGAGATGGCCTAGCGTGGAAAGCCCTGGTCTCCCACGAAGGGCTTCTGAGGCATGGCGCTGCACCCCGGCTCGAGCGCGGACCACCGACTGGCCGTCAACGCCCTCCTGGGCGAGGCCGATCCGGTCGGAGCGATGCGGATGGCTCCGCCCAAACACCGGCTGCACCACGCACCGCTGCCGCCGCACATCGCCTACCAGCTGATCCACGACGAGCTGATGCTGGACGGCAACGCCAAGCTCAACCTGGCGACCTTCGTCACCACGCAGATGGAGCCGGAAGCCGACCGGCTGATGGTCGAGTGCGCCGACAAGAACATGATCGACAAGGACGAGTACCCGCAGACCGCCGAACTGGAGCGGCGCTGCGTGGCGATCCTGGCCGACCTGTGGCACGCACCGGACCCGGAGCAGGTGGTCGGCTGCTCCACCACCGGCTCCAGCGAGGCCTGCATGCTCGCCGGCCTGGCGCTCAAGCGCCGCTGGATGCGCCGCAACCAGGACCGGTACGACGCCGGGGCCCGGCCGAACCTGGTGATGGGCGTCAACGTCCAGATCTGCTGGGAGAAGTTCTGCAACTTCTGGGAGGTGGAGTGCCGGCTCGCGCCGATGGAGGGCGAGCGGTACCACCTGGACGCCGAGTCGGCCCTGGCGCTCTGCGACGAGAACACCATCGGCGTGGTGGGTGTGCTGGGCTCCACCTTCGACGGCTCCTACGAGCCGGTCCAGGAGATCTGCGCGGCGCTCGACGAGCTGCAGGAGCGCACCGGCCTGGACATCCCGGTGCACGTGGACGGCGCCTCCGGCGGCATGGTGGCGCCGTTCCTCGACCCCGACCTCCTCTGGGACTTCCGGCTGCCCCGGGTCGCCTCGATCAACACCTCGGGACACAAGTACGGGCTGGTCTACCCGGGCGTGGGCTGGGCGCTGTGGCGCGACCACGAGGCACTGCCCGAGGAGCTCGTCTTCAAGGTCAACTACCTGGGCGGCGAGATGCCCACCTTCGCGCTCAACTTCTCCCGGCCCGGTGCCGAAGTGGTCGCGCAGTACTACAACTTCCTGCGGCTGGGCCGCGAGGGCTACCGCGCGGTGCAACAGTCCTGTCGCCGGGTGGCCCGCCATCTGGCCGCCGAGGTCGAGAAGCTGGGCTCCTTCCGACTGCTCACCCGGGGTGACGAGCTGCCGGTCTTCGCCTTCACGGTGGCCGACGAGGTGACGGCCTTCGACGTCTTCGACGTCTCCCGGCGACTGCGCGAACGCGGCTGGCAGGTGCCCGCGTACACCTTCCCGGACAACCGGACGGACCTGTCGGTGCTCCGGATGGTCTGCCGCAACGGGTTCACCATGGACCTGGCCGACATGCTGCTCGCCGACCTCGCCCGGCTGCTGCCCGAACTCTCGCGCCAGCCGGGCCCGGCACAGGAGCGGGGCATCGAGCCGGAGAGCGGCTTCCACCACTGACCGGACGGGAGGCAGGGGTGGCGGCGTAGTGTACCGAAGATTCGCCGATTGCGTGGGAGATCCTCAGATTTACTACCCTCCGCATGGGAACACTGACGGGGAGTCAGTAGGAGGAACCCGTGCGCATCCTGAGATCCCATCGGCGCCCCTGCCCCGTGCGCCCACCGTCCCGCCCGTCCAACCCCACCCGGCCAACCGGTCCCTGTCGCACCAAGCGCACAACCCGCCCCTGGCGGCGGCAGGGCCCGGCCACCCTGGTCGCCTGCGCCACACTCGTCGCGGCGAGCTGCGCAGGGCGCCCCGCCACCCAGCAACCGGTCGTCGTCCACACAACCGCCGCCTCGGGCGGAGCAGTTGCCGCGACCACGGTCGACGACCCGGCTCAGTACGTGAACCCCTTCGTCGGCACGCAGTCACCCACCGACGACTACGGCGGCGGGGGTATGGCGGGCAATACCTTCCCCGGCGCCGTGGCCCCGCTCGGGATGGTGCAGTGGAGCCCGGACACGGTCAGCAGGCAGCCAGGCGGCTACGTCTACGACGACAACCGGATCCACGGCTTCAGCCTCACCCACATATCCGGCGCGGGCTGCGGCGACTACGACAACGTCCCGTTCATGCCGTTCCTGGGCAGCACACCGGTCGCATCCTCGACCTTCTCGCACACGAACGAGTCCGCCTCGCCGGGCACCTACTCGGTCACCCTGGACGACGGGATCCGCACCGACCTGGCCGCCACCCCGCGCTCGGGCATCGCGCAGTTCAGCTACCCGGCGGGCCAGCAGGCCTCGCTCACCGTCGATGCGGGCACCGCGGCCAACGCCGCCACCGGCAGCATCACCCTGGGCAGCGCGCAGCTCTCCGGGTACACCGACAGCGGCAACTTCTGCAACAGCGGCAACCACTACCGGCTGTACTTCACGGTCGCCTTCGACCACCCCTTCAGCCAGGCCAGCGTCTCCGGCGGCTCCCTGGCCCAGCTCTCCTTCGACACCACGACCAGTCAGACCGTCACCGCCCGCGTCGGCCTCTCCTTCGTCAGCGTCGCGGGCGCCCAGGCCAATCTGCAGGCCGAGCAGGGCTCCGACACCTTCGGGCAGGTGCAGACGGCCACCCGGGCGAGCTGGGACAGCATGCTGAGCCGGATCGCGGTCTCCGGAGGCAGCAGCACGGACACCCGGACCTTCTACACCGCGCTGTACCACGCGCTGCAGGACCCGAGCGTCTTCAGCGACGTGAACGGCCAGTACATCGGCTTCGACGGCCAGCAGCACACGGTCGCCGCCGGGCACACCCAGTACGCGGACTTCTCGGGGTGGGACATCTACCGCTCCCAGATCCAGTTGCTGGCGCTGCTGGCGCCGCAACAGGCCTCGGACATCGGCCAGTCGATCGTCAACCAGGGACAGCAGGACGGCTACCTGGACCGCTGGACGCTGGCCAACACCGGGACCGGGGTGATGGTCGGGGATCCGATGACGATCATCGCCAGCGATCTGTACGCCTTCGGCGCCACCGGCTTCGACGCCCAGACGCTGCTGCAGCTCGCGGTGACCGGGGCCGAGAACGACAAGGAGCGCGGCGACCACGAGGGGTACGACGCGATGGGCTACGTCCCCGCCAGCGCCGACTCGGAATCGGCCTCGGTGACCCTGGAGTACGCCAGCGCCGACTTCGCGATCTCCCAGCTCGCCCAGCGCCTGGGCAACTCCACGGTCTGGCAGGAGTTCCTGCACCGGGCGCAGGACTGGCGCAACCTGCTCAACAGCGGGACCGGCTACATCGGTCCGCGCAACACCGACCACAGCTTCCAGGCCCAGGACCCGACCTCCTCGAGCGGCTTCGCCGAGGGCACCAGCTCGCAGTACACCTGGCTGGTCCCGCAGAACCTGCAGGGCCTCATCGCCACCCTCGGCGGCGACAGCGCGGTGAGCAGCCGGCTCGACGCCTTCTTCGGCCACCTCAACGCGGGCACCAACGCGCCCTACGCCTACCTGGGCAACGAGCCCTCGGTGGCCACCCCCTGGATCTACGACTACGCGGGCAGCCCCTCCCGCACCCAGGCCGTGGTCCGCCAGGCGCTGACGACCCTCTTCTCCGACGCTCCGAACGGCGAGCCCGGCAACGACGACCTCGGGGAACTCTCGTCCTGGGCCGTCTGGGCCGCGGTCGGCCTCTACCCGGAGGTGCCGGGGCGCTCCGAACTGGCCATGGCCAGCCCGCTCTTCCCCGCCATCACGATCACCCGCGGCAACGGCGTGGTGATCAACCTCAACGCCCCGGCCGCCGCGGACAACGCGCCCTACGTGACCGGGCTGACGGTCAACGGCGCCGCCTCCGAGCAGCCCTGGCTGCCGGAGAGCCTCATCAGCAACGGGGGCACCCTGCAGTACGCGCTGAGCAGCACCGCCAGTTCCTGGGGCTCGGCTGCGGCGGACGCCCCACCGTCCTTCGACGTCGGTCCTGCCACCCCGGTCACCGGGCAGGTGACCGGACTGGCCGGCAAGTGCATGGACGTGCTGCACAGTCAGACCGCCAGCGGCACCCCGGTGCAGATCTGGGACTGCAACGGAACCGCCGCCCAGCAGTGGACGCTCGCCTCCGACGGCAGCGTCCAGGCCTTCGGCAGCTGCCTGGACGTCACCCAGAGCGGAACGGCCGACAACACCAAGGTGCAGCTGTGGACCTGCAACGGAACCGGGGCCCAGCAGTGGTGGCCGCGGCCGGACGGCTCGCTGCTCAATCCGCCCTCCGGCCGCTGCCTGGACCTGCCGAACAGTGACACCACCGACGGCAACCAGCTGCAGATCTACGACTGCAACGGCACCGGTGCGCAGAAGTGGACCGTGCCGTAGCAGGTGACGGACGGTCAGTCCAGATAGCCGCGCAACTGGTCGGCGAACGCGTGATCGCGCAGCTTGGCCAGGGTCTTGGCCTCGATCTGGCGGATCCGCTCCCGGGTCACCCCGAAGAGCGCGCCGATCTCCTCCAGGGTGCGCGGCCTCCCGTCGGCGAGCCCGTAGCGCAGTTCCACCACCTTGCGCTCGCGCTCGCCGAGCGTGGCCAGCACCGCCTCCAGGTGCTCGCGCAGCAGCAGGAAGGCGGCACTCTCGGCCGGGGAGGTGGCGTCGGCGTCCTCGATCAGGTCGCCGAGCGCCACCTCCTCCTCGTTGCCGATCGGGGTGTGCAGCGAGACCGGCTCCTGGGCCAGCCGCAGCACCTCGCGCACCCGTGCCTCGGACAGCTCCAGCACCAGGCCCAACTGGGCGGCGGTGGGCTCGGTGCCGTGCTCCTGGAGCAGCCGGCGCTGCACCCGCAGCACCCGGTTGATCAGCTCGACCACATGGACCGGGACCCGGATGGTGCGCGCCTGGTCGGCGAGCGCGCGGCTCATCGCCTGACGGATCCACCAGGTCGCGTAGGTGGAGAACTTGTAGCCGCGGGTGTAGTCGAACTTCTCAACGGCCCGGATCAGTCCGAGGTTTCCCTCCTGGACCAGGTCCAGCATGGTCAGGCCGCGGCCGATGAAGCGCTTGGCGACCGAGACCACCAGACGCAGGTTGGCCTCGATCAGCCGCCGCTTGGCGATCCGGCCGAGCACCACCAGCTGGTCCAGCTCGTCGGCCAACGGGCCCTCGGGCAGGCCGTGTTCAGCGAGGTGCTGCTCGGCGAAGAGGCCGGCCTCGACCTGCCGGGCGAGCTCCACCTCCTCGACCGCGGACAGCAGCTTGATCCGGCCGATCTCGCGCAGGTACTGGCGGAACAGGTCGGCGGCGGGGCCCTGGGCGTCCTGGGCCGATGCCGCGGACGGGCCGCGATCGTCCGGCTCCTCGCTCTCGGACTCGGGCTCCGTCTCGACCTCGGTCTCGGTCTCGGGCTCGGGCTCGGCCTCGAACGCGTCGGTGTCCGGCTCGTCCGCCTCGTCCGCCTCGGGCTCGTCGGCGTCCGACGCCGGCCCCGCCGCGGTGGGGCCGGGATCCGGCGCGGCGGGGCCGAATCCGGCCGCGAACCCGGCGGTCGGCGGCACCGCCTCGGGCGCTCTGACGATCTCCAAGGGGCCCACCCTCCGCGGGCGAGGACGCCCGGACGTCGACGGACTAAAGACCCCTTCAGTGTGGGGTACGCCACAGGCCGACGCCGAGAGGGGCGCTGCTGAAAATCCGTCACCAACCGCTCGGCCGGGCAGCCGTGCGGCTCACAGCCCGGCGGACCCGCGCGTCTTGAGGTTGTCGTCGTACTGCTGCAGCGCCCACAACTCCTGCTGCACCGGAGCGAGTTCCTCGGCCGTGGCGCGGCTGCCCAGCCGCTGGAGCTGGGCGCGGACCTCCTGGACCCGGCGGCTGACCGAGGCCCGGCGCAGCTTGACCAGGAACTCGCCCGCGTAGATCTCGTCCGGCTTGCGCCGGGTCCGCACCGGCTCGACCGTCAACTCGTTGATCAGCGAGCGGATCTGGTCGTTCTCGGCGTTCTCCTGGACCTGGGTGAGGAAGTGCGGCAGCGCGGCACCGTAGGTGGTGCCGCCGGCCTTGCCGATCGACCGGCGCACGGCCGCGTACGGCGGCGCCGTGAACTCCTCCTCGCCGTACTGGTCGAAGGCCGGGCTCACCAGCTCCGGGTGCTGCATCGCGAGCTTGAGCAGCTCGCGCTCGACGAACTGCGCCGGGTCGCGCGGGTCCAGGCGCAGCACCGGCCGCGGCGGCGCGGCCTGCGGCTCGATCCGGCGCTGCTGCTGACCGCGGCCCTGCTGCGGCGACTCGCGCTGCCAGCGGGCGATCTGACCCACCCGGCGGACCACGAACTGCTCGTCCAGGATGCCGAGCAGGCCGGCGAGTTGGACCGCGTACTCGTGCCGGATCGACGGGTCCTTGATCTTGGCGACGATCGGGGCCGCCTCCTCCAGCGCGGCCGCGCGACCCTCGGCCGCGTCCACCCGGTGCCGGGCGACGGTGGAGCGCAGCGCGAACTCGAAGAGCGGCACCGGGTTGGCGATCAGCTCGCGGACCGCCTCCTCGCCCTGGGCCAGGCGCAGTTCGCACGGGTCCATGCCGCCGGGGGTGATCGCGATCGAGGTGCGGGCGGCGAACTTCTGGTCGTCCTCGAAGGCGCGCAGCGCGGCCTTCTGGCCGGCCGCGTCGCCGTCGAAGGTGAAGACCGTCTCGCCGCGGTACTGGCTGGTGTCCATCAGCAGCCGACGGATGATCTTGATGTGGTCCTCGGCGAAGGCGGTGCCACAGGTGGCCACCGCCGTGGTGACACCGGCCAGGTGACAGGCCATCACATCGGTGTAGCCCTCGACCACCACCGCGCGCCCCGACTTGGCGATCTCCTTCTTGGCGAGGTCGATGCCGTACAGCACGTGCGACTTCTTGTAGATCGGCGTCTCGGGGGTGTTGAGGTACTTGGGCCCGTTGTCGTCCTCGCGCAGCCGGCGCGCGCCGAAGCCGACCACCTCGCCCGCCACGTCCCGGATCGGCCAGACCAGGCGACCGCGGAAGCGGTCGATCAGCCCGCCGCGCTGGCCCTGCGAGGCCAGGCCGCCCTGCAGGATCTCCCGGTCGGTGAAGCCCTTGCCGCGCAGGTAGCGGACCAGGTGCTCCCAGCCGGCCGGGGCGTACCCGACGCCGAACCGGGCCGCCGCCTCGGCATCGAAGCCGCGCTCGGCCAGGAAGGTGCGGCCGATCTGGCCCTCGGGCGTCTCCAGCTGCTCGCGGTACCAGGCGGCGGCCACCTTGTGGGCCTCCACCAGCCGGGTCCGCTCGCCCTGCTGCCCGCGCGAGGAGTAGCCGCCCTCCTCATAACGCAGCGTGATGTTGGCCTGCGCGGCCATCCGCTCGACGGCCTCGGCGAAGGAGAAGTGCTCGATCTTCATCAGGAAGGAGATCGTGTCGCCGCTCTCCTGGCAGCCGAAGCAGTGGAAGACACCCTTGCTCGGACTGACGTAGAAGGAGGCGGACTTCTCGTCGTGGAACGGGCAGACGCCCTTCAGCTGACCCCCGCCACCGTTGGTGAGCTGCACGTAGTCGCCGACGACCACGTCGATGGGCAGCGCGTCGCGCACCGCCTGCACGTCTTCATCCCTGATCCGTCCCGCCACCTTGGAAGTGTACGGGGTCGGTTCACGGTCGGGCGGCGGAAACCAGGCGGCCGTGCCAGGCCAGTGCCGAGGCATCGGTGAGGGTGGCGATCTGGTCGATCACGGCGCGTAGCGCCCCCTGGTCGTCCTCGGCCTCGGCGTACTGGGCGGCGAAGACCGGGTCCAGCTCGGCCGGGTCGCCGGCGGCCAGCAGCTCGGCCAGTTCGGCGATCACGATCCGCTGCCGGGCCCGCAGCTGGGCCTGCTCGTCGCGCTGCATCACGTAGCGCACGGCGACCGCCTTGAGCACCGCGCACTCCAGCCGCACGCCGGTGGGGACCACCAGCTCGGCCGCGTACCTGGTCAGCCTCCCCGGGCCGTAGCGCGCCCGGGTGGCCTGCTCGGCGGCCAGGCAGAACCGGCCGATCAGCTGGCTGGTCATGTCCTTGAGCCCGGCCCGCCCGCGCGGCGTGCCGTCGTAGGAGGCGGGCCACCACTCCTCGGCCTGCAGGCGGTCCAGCGCGGCGCCGAACTCCTCGGGCTCGGCGCCGGGCGCGTACCGCTCGGCCACCTTGAACAGCTCGGCCCGCTCGTCCGCACTGCGCAGCGCGGCCGGGTCGATGTGCCCGGCGTACAGGCCGTCCTCCACGTCGTGGGTGGAGTAGGCGACGTCGTCCGACCAGTCCATCACGGTGGCCTCGAAGCACCGGCGGCCCTGCGGGGCCCCCGAGCGCAGCCAGCGGAAGACCGGCAGGTCGTCGGCGTAGACGCCGAACTTGGCGGAGTCCGGATCGAGCGGGTGGGCGCCGCGCGGCCAGGGGTACTTGGTGGCGGCGTCCAGCGCGGCCCGGGTCAGGTTGAGGCCGACGCTGCGCCCGGGGCGGGGGGCCAGCCGGGCCGGGGCCTCGTCGAGCGGCGCGAAGCGCTTGGGCTCCAGGCGGGTCAGGATGCGCAGCGACTGGGCGTTGCCCTCGAAGCCCCCGCACCGCTCGGCGGCCTGGTCCAGGGCTTCCTCGCCGGTGTGGCCGAACGGCGGGTGGCCGATGTCGTGCGCCAGGCAGGCGGTCTCCACCAGGTCCGGGTCGCAGCCCAGCGCAGCGCCCAACTCCCGCCCCACCTGGGCGCATTCCAGCGAGTGGGTGAGCCGGGTACGCGGGAAGTCGCTGCGCATCGGGACCACCACCTGGGTGGTGCCGGCCAGTCGGCGCAGCGCGGCGGAGTGCAGCACCCGGGCCCGGTCGCGCTGGTAGGCGGTGCGGCCCGGGCGCTTGTCCGGCTCGGGCACCCAACGGGCCTCGGCGTGCTCGTCGGGTCGGCCGCCGGATGGGCCGTTCGGTCGGTCGTCGTGCGGGTCCTGGTGCGCGGCAGCGTACGTGGCGTCCATAGGACAGCTACCGTACGCCGCCGCTGTGACGGTTCCGGAGCAGCGCGCTCGAAATGTTGCAGAGAACTCTCTGCAGAATCTCCTATGCAGAGAACACTCTGCAAGCTAGGGTCTTCACCGTGACCAACGAAACCCCCGCCGGGCCCACCGAGCCCACCCCGACGCCCGGCTCCCGGACCGTCGACCCGCGCAGCCTGCGCGCCCTCGCCCACCCGCTGCGGATGCGGATCCTGGACCTGCTCAGCGACCAGGGCCCCGCCACCTCGGCCAGGCTCGCCGCCCAGCTCGGCGAGAACACCGGCACCGTCAGCTGGCACCTGCGCCACCTGGCCGAGCACGGCTACATCGAGGAGGAGGAAGGGCGCGGCACCAAGCGCGAGCGCTGGTGGCGGCGCAAGGACCGCACGCTGGTACTCAGGACCCGCGACATGCAGGGCGATCCGCAGACCCGCCAGGCCCTGGAGGCCTACCAGCGGCACTACCTGGAGCGGACCTTCCAGCGGGCCGCCCGGGCGCTGTCCGTGCCGCTCACCGGCGACTGGGTCGGCGCCGGTCAGATGTCGGACTGGGGCGACGTACGGATGACGCCCGATCAGCTGCGGGCGCTGAACGCCGAGCTGACCGCGGTGGTCAAGCGCCATGTCCCCGGTCCGGACGCACCGGTGCCGCCGGACGCCCAGCCCGTCCTGATCCAGTTCCAGAACCTGCCCATGCTGCCCGAACCGACCGAGCCGACCGAACCGGCCGCGCCGACCGAGGAGTCCGAGTGAAGACCTCCACCGCCACCGCTGACGTCGCCGACACCTCCTGGGCCGCGGTGCCCCAGCGCAGCCTGCTGCGCCGCCACCGCGACTTCAGGCTGCTCTTCACCGGCGAGGTGGCCGGCAAGTACGGCTCCTCGGTCACCGGCCTCGCGTTACCGCTGATCGCCGTCACCGCACTGCACGCCACCGCCTTCGAGGTGGCCGCGCTGACCGCCGCCACCTGGCTGCCCTGGCTGCTGATCGGCCTGCCGGTGGGCGCCTGGGTGGACCGGCTGCGCCGGCGGACCGTCATGCTGGCCTCGGCCGCCGCCTCGCTGCTGCTCTACCTGACCGTTCCGGTGGCCGCCGTCCTCGGCCTGCTGAGCTATCCCCAGCTGCTGCTCGTCGCGCTCTGTGCCGGCACCAGCGCCGTCTTCTTCCAGACCGCCTACACCGCCTACCTGCCGAGCCTGGTGGCCGCGGCGGACCGCGCCGAGGGCAACGCCAAGCTGCAGGGCAGCGCCTCGGCGGCCCAGATCGTGGGCCTGGGCACCGGCGGCGCCCTCGCGCAGGTCTTCGGCCCGGTGGACAGCCTGCTGGCGAACACCGTGACCTTCGTGGTCTCACTGCTCTGCACCGGCTCGATCCGCCAGCGCGAGGCGCTCACCCCACCGGGCGACCGCAAGCGGGCGACCCTGCTCAGCGAGGTCGGCGAGGGACTGCGGGTGATCGCCCGGGACTCCTGGCTGCGCTGCTTCATGATCTACGGAGCACTGGCCAACCTCTCCCTGACGGCCACCCAGTCGATCCAGGTGGTCTTCCTGCTCGGCCGTGCCCAGCTGCCGGAGAGCGCGCTCGGCACCCTGATCGGCGCCGCCAGCATCGGCGGCATCGTGGGCGCGCTGGTGGCCCGCCGGGTCGGCGCCGCGCTCGGCACCGCCCGGGCGCTGCTCCTCTTCCTGATCGTGCTGCCCGCCCTGGAGCTGCTCGTCCCGCTCACCGGCCCGGGCGCCGGGATGCTCTGCTACCTGGTCGGCGCCGCGGCCGTCTCGGCGGGCGTGGTGGCGGGCAACGTGCTGCGCGCCACCTTCACCCAGAGCTACATCCCCACCGAGTTGCTCGGCCGGATCACCGCGAGCGGCTCGTTCGTCAACTACAGCCTGATGCCGCTCGGGGCACTGGTCGGCGGGGCGCTGGCCGGCTGGCTCGGGGTGCTGCCCGCGATGTGGCTGACCTGCGCCGCGCTGCCGCTGGCGGGACTGACCCTGTGGTTCTCCCCGCTGCGCCGCTACCGCGACCTGCCGGCCGGATCGCTCGTCCGGGCCGTGGCCGCCTGAGCCGTCGCTCCGACCGCTGGCGCCGGCTCGACCAGGAAGCACCCGAGCGCCACGCCCAGCAGCGGCACCGCCCAGAGCACCGCGAGCACCCCCTGCGGACCGTGCCGCTCGGCGATCAGGCCGAGCAGCGGAGCGACCAGGCCGCCCACGCTGACGGCCAGGCCCAGCGTCACCCCCGCCGCGGTACCGGGGCGGCTCGGCAGGTAGTCCTGTCCCAGCTTGACCTGCACCGCGAACGGCAGGTTGAGCGCCGCACCCGCCAGCAGCGCGAAGAGCAGCGGCGGGTACTGCCCCGGCGTCAGCCGCAGGGCCAGCAGCGCCGGCACCGTCAACGCGGTGCCCAGCTGGATGGTGCGCACCAGGCCGATCCGGTCCGCGAGCCGCCCACCGCCCAGCGTGCCGGCCACCCCGCCGCCCAGGAAGCAGGCCAGCGCGACGCCGCCGAGCAGGTGCGAGGCGTGCAGGTGGCGCAGCCAGTACAGCTCGACGAAGGTGCTGACGCCGAAGAAGACCACCGAGCGGACCACGTCCACCGCGGTCAGCACCGCGAACGGTCCCCAGCGGTCGCTGCCCGCGCGCACCCCTGCGGCAGCGGTGGCCGCGCCGTGGTGACGCCGCCCGGCCCGCAGCAGCGCACAGGCCATCAGCAGCGCGGGCGGCAGGAAGAGCGCGGTGGCCCCCACGCCCCAGGCCACCAGCGCGGGGGTGGCCAGCACCGGGGCCAGGAAGAAGCCGACGCTGCCGCCGGCCGCGAAGACGCTCATCGCGGCGGCGCTGTCACCGGCCGCCACCCGGGCCGCCTTGCCCGCCGCCGGGTGGAACATCGCCACCCCGAGCCCCGAGAGCAGCACCAGCAGCCAGACCAGTGGATAGGGGCGCACCAACCCGGACAGGCCGAGGCCGAGCCCGGCGACCGCGACCCCGGCCGGCGCGAGCCGGGGCAGCGCGAACCGGTCCACGGCCAGGCCGATGAACGGCTGCGGCACCGAACTGCCCAGGGTGGCGGCCAGGGTGAGCCCGCCGGCGGCCAGGTAGCCGTAGCCGCGGTCGAGCACGAAGTAGGGCACCACGGCCGGGACCAGGCCCTGGTAGAGATCGTCGACGGCATGGGCCAGGCCCCACAGGCGCATCCGGCGCCAGCCGGTCCCCCCGGGTGCCGCCGTACTGGTGGCTGGTGGATTCATACCGCCAGCCTGGCCCGGCGAGGTGGCTGCCGGCTTCCGCTACTCTGCCAACATATGTCGCCAACCCGCCATGACCCGGCCGGACCCGTCCGGCGGCCGCTCACCCACGGGGAGCGGGTCGACTGGCACCTGCACTCCGACAACCAGCTGATCTCGCCGGGCCTCGGAGTGCTGCGGGTCTTCACCCCCGCGGGCAGCTGGGTGGTCCCGCCGCACCGCGCAGTCTGGGTGCCGGCCGGCGTCGCGCACGCCCACCAGGCGCACGGCCCGACCGAGTTGCGCTGCCTGGCCTTCGCGGCCGCACTCAATCCGCTCAGCCTGGACCGGCCCACCGTGCTGGCCCTCACACCCCTGCTGCGCGAGCTGATCGCCGCCCTGACCGGGCCGCAGGCGCTGGGGCGGGCGACCCTGGAGCAGGCCGTACTGGAGCAGTTGCGGGCCGCCCCGGAGCTGCCGCTGGGCCTGCGCACCCCGCGCGACCCGCGGCTGCGCGACCTGGCCGGGCTGCTGGCCGCCGACCCCGCGGATCCGCGCACCCTGGCCCAGCTCGGCGCGGCGGTCGGGGCCGGCGAGCGGACCCTCAGCCGGCTGTTCCGGCGCGAGACCGGCCTGAGCTTCCCGCAGTGGCGGGCCCAACTGCGGCTGCAGCACGCGCTGGCCCTGCTCGCCGAGGGGCGCTCGGTGACGGCCGTGGCGGCGGCGGCCGGCTACCGCTCGCCGAGCGCCTTCATCGAGGCGTTCCGGCTGGCCTTCGGCACCACCCCGGGGCGCTACCAGCGCGAGTCCTGAGCAGCCGCACCCGGGCGGCGCCGCCCCATCGCGCCCTGAGCCGCCGTCAGCCGCCGTCAGCCGCCGCGGACGCTCCGCAGCACCGCCGCCGCCATCCCCTGCTGGCCCGCCGCGTTCGGGTGCAGCGGGGCGCGCCCGGCGGCGGGGAACGGCGGCTCGATCCAGCGGGTCGACTGGCCGGAGCACATGTCGTGGCCGAGCGAGGGCGTGTAGGTGTCCACGAACACCGCGCCGGCCGCCTCGGCCCGGTTCTTGAGCTCCGCGTTCAGCCGCTGCTCCTGCGCGGCCAGGAAGGCCAGATCACCGGCGGTGACCGCACCGCCGAGCAGCGAGCCGCAGCGTGCCGGGTCGGCGGGCAGCAGCGCCGGGTAGCCGACCAGGTACACCTTGGCGTGCGGGGCCCGGCGGGTGACCTCGCCCAGCACCCCGGCGACGTTCTGCCCGACGGTGCCGATCACCCCGGTCAGCTTGTCGCTGCCGTCCGCCGCGGTGTACGAGTCCCGGCAGGGCGCGTCCTTGGCGCCCTTGGGATCGACCGCCCGCAGCAGCGAGGCGGCCACGCCCTGCTCGGCGCAGTGCTCCATCACCTTCATGAAGCCCGCGTCGTTGCCGCCGATCCCGATGGTGACCAGCCCGGTCGCGGCGCTGAGCGCGTCCAGCTGCGGCGGGTTGCTGCCGCCGGCCACCTGCTGGGCGGCCGTGAGGTCGGCCGTGGTGGCGGAGGAGCAGCTCACGTCGGTGAACCGGCCCGGCGCCAGGTGCAGGTCCGCGGCGACCAGCGAGGGGTAGTTGGCCGCCGAGCGGGAGCAGCCGCGCACTCCGCCGCCGGCCGGGTCGACCTTCAGCCCGGCCGTGTAGGAGTCGCCGATCGCCACGTACGGGCCGCTCGGCACGGCGGGCCTCGACGCGGTGGCGCCCGGTGCGGAGGCCGCCCCGTGCGGGGCCGGCTTCGCACCGCCGGAGCAACCGCCCAGCGCCAGCAGCACGGCCAGCGTGCCCGCGCCCGCACCGGTGATACGGCCACACCTGGCTCGGCCGTTCACCCCCGCCTCCCGAAGGCCGTCGCCATGGAGGTCATGGCCACCCGGTCGTGACGGTCGGTCACCACCACCGAAGCAACGAACGACCGGGCGCCGATGACTCCCGGCGCCCGAGCGGCCCTACTGCTCGCCGCGCTCGTGCTCGGCCAGGAACTCCTCGAAGCGGCGGCCCAGCTCGTCGGCCGACGGGAGCTCGGCGGCCTCCGCCAGCAGGCTCTCGCGGCCCTCGGCGCCGGCCACCGCGTCGTACTGGCCCTCCATGCCGCGGATCGCCGAGCGCAGCTCGCCGTCGCCCTGGGCCAGCTGCTCCTCGATGTCGGCGTAGACCTCACCGACCCGCTCGCGCAGCTGGTGACCGGGCAGCACCAGGCCCGTGGCGGACTGGACGGCCTCCAGGATCAGCACGGCGGCGGCCGGGTAGGCGGAGCGGGCCACGTAGTGCGGCACGTGCACGGCGAAGCCCAGCACCTCGTGGCCGGCCTCGGCCAGCCGGTACTCGACCAGCGCCTGCGCGCTGCCGGGCACCTGGGCCTTCTCGAACCACTGCGGGTAGCCGGCGGCCAGGTCGAGGCGGTTGCCGTGCGGGGTCAGCCCGACCGGGCGGGTGTGCGGCACGCCCATCGGGATGCCGTGGAAGTCCACCGCCAGGCGCACCCCCAGCTGCTCCACCAGGCCGGCGATCGCGGCGGCGAAGGCCTCCCACTCGACGTCCGGCTCCGGGCCGGTGAGCAGCAGGAACGGGGTGCCGGTGGCGTCCTGGACCAGCTGGAGCAGGATCTGCGGCGGCTCGTAGGAGGTCCAGCTCTCGCGGTCGAAGGTCATCGCGGGCCGGCGGGCCCGGTAGTCGACCAGCCGGTCGTGGTCGAACCTGGCCACCACCTGCGGGCTGCCCTGGGCCAGCAGATGGGCCATCACCTGCTCGCCGGCCTCCCCCGCGTCCATGAAGCCCTCGAAGTGGTAGAGCAGCACCAGTCCGCCCTTGGCGGTCGAGGTCACGGCCGCGTTCGCAGCCGCCACCGCCGCCACGCCCTGCGGTTCAAGCTCGTACAGCGCCTCGGGATCACGCACCGCGCACCCAACCGTTTCTCGTCGTCGGCTCTGACCTGCCCGGAGCGCCGCCCCGCCGTACCGATCCCGGCCGGCGGTGGCACTCCGGTCTACACACCAGCGTGCCGCGCGGCACCGACATTCCCGGCCGCCGGGGCAACGCTGGAATCCTCTCATCCCCGGACCGGGCCCGATGTCCGGCGCCCGGCCGCCACCCGGGCCATCGGTGCAGGTCAGAGCGGGGAAAGTCGGCGGGCCGCTGGCCTTCGATGCCCGGCGGGGCGTAGCATCGGCACACTCGCGCAGCCGACCCGCGTGCCGCGAAGTGACGCACGGGGCCAAGCCGGGTATGGTCCTCTCGCTGCCACGCATCATCGCGTCGTCGCCACGTCGTCTGTCACGCCGTGGGCCGCGGTCCCGATCCATGCACGAGCAGCCACCCACATCGCACCTTGCCTTCACCTGGCCGCCTGCTTCCCTTCGCGCACTCCTTCCCCTCTCGGCCATCTCGCGGACGCACACTGTCCCCCCGCACCTCCCCGCCGGACCGGTTTCGTGAACCGTGCCCGCTCCGGCACCGCGCTGCCTGCCTTCGGGCCACCCCCACCCCGCCGTACGGCCGAGCTCCGGCGTACCCGGGGCGTGGTGGAACACCTCGGGGCGGGGCGAACTGTCCACTCCCGGACGCCCGTCACCCGGGCGCGAGGGTCCCTCCGACTGCCGAAGGACCGAAGGTTCCGTGCCAGCACCTGTCACCCTCACCGGCCGCACCGTTCGGCTGGAGCCCCTCTCCGAGCAGCACGCCGAAGCCCTGGCCGCGGCCGGCTCGAAGGACCGCACGACGTACGCCTTCACCGCCGTCCCGCAGGACCTGGCCGCCGCGCGCGAGTTCATCGCCACCGCGCAGGCCGACCAGGCCGCCGGCCGCTCGCTCGCCTTCGCCACCGTGCGCGCCTCGGACGGTCTGGTGGTCGGCTCCACCCGGTTCCTGGAACTCGACTACTGGCAGGGCCCGGTGGTCTGGCCGCCGCTGCCCGCCGGCCCGATCGGCGACCCGGACACCGCCGTGCCGGACGCCGCCGAGATCGGCCGCACCTGGCTGTCGCCGCTCGCCCAGGGCACCGGGATCAACACCGAGGCCAAGCTGCTGATGCTGCGCCACGCCTTCGAGGCCTGGGGCGTGCAGCGGATCTCGCTGCGGGCCGACGCCCGCAACCTGCGCTCGCGCGCGGCGATCGAGCGGCTCGGGGCCACCTCCGAGGGGGTGCGCCGGGCCCACAGCCGGGGGCTGGACGGGGTGGTGCGCAGCACCGCCTTCTACTCGATCCTGGCCGACGAGTGGCCGGCCGTGCGCGACATCATCGAGCTGCGGATCGCGGCGGCGATCGCGCCGAGCGCGCCGGAGCGGCGGATCGACCGGGGCATGGGACGCGAACTCGACCAGGAGTGCGTCAGACACGCCGGCTCGCTGATCGCGGTCTGACCGGGCCCGGCCCCGCGCGGGGCCGGAGTCAACCTGCGGCGACGGTGACCCCCTGCGGGGGATATTTCGCATACCCACGGTTCTGTTGGGCACCACCCCGCCATGACTGCCCTCGATTCCGTCCGGCTGCTCGGCGCCGACCAGCAGCACATCGTCACCCGCGCGCAGCTGATCGAACACGGGGTCCCGTCGGGGACCATCGCGCACCGGCTGCGCCCGGGCGGGCCCTGGCAGCGGGTCCTGCCGCGGGTGATCTGCCTGCAGAGCGGACGGCTGACACCGCATCAGCGGCTGCGCGCCGCGCTCAGCTACGCCGCTCCGAAGGGCGAGCGGCCGATGCCCGGCTCGGTCCTGCTCACCGGGCTCGCCGTGCTGGCCGACGCCGGGCTGGCCAGCGCCGGGCACCCCTCGGACGTCGAGGTGGTCGACGTCCTGATCCCGGCCGGGCGGCGGGTGGCCAGCCGGGACTTCGTCCGGGTGCACCGCTCCCCCGCGAGATCGAGCGCCTTGCCGGCCGGCTTCGAGCGGGACGACGGCCTGTGGAGCGTCGGGGTGGGGCGCGCGCTGGCCGACGTCGCGCCGCACCTGACCAGCACCCGGCAGTTCCGGGCGCTGTGCGCGGAGGCGGTGCAGGGCCGGCACTGCGAGCGGGCCGACCTGCTGGCCCGGCTGCTGGGCGGACCGCCGGCCACCGTGGCACTGCCCCAGGTGCGGCAGGTGGCCGACGAGCTGACCTGCGGGATCTACTCGATCGCGGAGAGCGAGGCGCGCGAGGTGCTGCGCCGCGGCGGCCTGCCCGAGCCGCTGTGGAACCCGGTGCTGCTGCTGGACGGCCGGTTCCTGGCGATCCCCGACGCGTTCTGGCCGCAGTCCTGCGTGGCGCTGGAGATCGACTCGCGGGCCTGGCACCTGCGTCCGGCCGACTACGAGCGGACCCTGACCCGGGGCAACCGCCTGCAGGCGGCCCGGCTGCCGGTGGTCCGCGCCACCCCGCACCAGCTGCGCACCGACGCGGCCACGGTGCTGCGCGAACTGCGCACCCTGCTGGCGACGGGGCCGCACGGGCCCTACCACCGGATCACCTGGACCCGGTCCCGGGTCGGGTAGCGGGCCCTCAGCAGCGGGCGTCGATCCGCTGGAAGGTGGCGTAGTGGTCCGCCGTCCAGTACTCCTCGCCCGCGCCGCCGGTGACGATCCGCCGGGCGCCGCGGTCCCCCGAGCCCGGGGTGACCACGGTGTACTCGTGGTAGTAGCCGCTGGGCTCCTTGGGCAGCCGCTTCTCGCGGTTGTCGAAGACCACGCCGTCGGTGCGGTACGGGTAGGGGCCGCCCTTGCCGATCAGCACCAGGGTGTCGCGCGCCTGGCCGGGCAGCCGGCTCTGGCAGACGGTGCCCGCGGCGGCCGTGCGGGTCGCGGTAGCGGGCCCGGACGGGCCGTGATGGCGCCCGGTCGCGTACAGGGCCGTGGCCGCCAGCGCGCCCAGCAGCACGACGGCGAGGGCGATCAGGCGGAGGCGGCTGGAGATGCGCATCCGAACAGCGTAGAGCCGGGGCGGGTACGGACGCCGTTGTCCGTACCCGCCCCGGCTCTGTACGGCCGGCGGCTCTCCTGCGCCGAGCGCCGCCGGTCGCCCCTCCCCGTTGGAGGGGGCGCGGGTCAGCGGGAGTCGCTGCCCGCAGTCTCAAGGGCGGCGCGACCGGCCTCCAGGCGCGCCACCGGGATCCGGAACGGCGAGCAGGAGACGTAGTCCAGGCCCGCCTCGTGGAAGAAGTGCACCGAGTCCGGGTCGCCGCCGTGCTCGCCGCAGACGCCGAGCTTCAGGTCGGGACGGGTCGCCCGGCCCTCCTTCACGGCGTGCTTGACCAGCGAGCCGACACCGTCGCGGTCGATGGTCTCGAACGGGGAGACCCCGAAGATGCCCTTCTCCAGGTAGGCCGTGAAGAACGAGGCCTCCACGTCGTCCCGGGAGAAGCCCCACACCGTCTGGGTGAGGTCGTTGGTGCCGAAGGAGAAGAACTCGGCGGCCTCGGCGATCTGCCCGGCCGTCACGGCGGCGCGGGGCAGCTCGATCATCGTGCCGAGCTTGATGTCCAGGCTGACGCCGGTGGACAGCGCGACCTCGGCCAGCACCCGCTCGCACTCGTCGCGCACCAGCTCCAGCTCCTGGACGGTGCCGACCAGCGGGATCATCACCTCGGGACGCGGGTCGCCGCCGGCCAGCCGGCGCTCGGCGGCCGCCTCGGCGATCGCCCGCACCTGCATGCCGAACAGGCCGGGGATGACCAGGCCCAGGCGCACCCCGCGCAGGCCCAGCATCGGGTTCTGCTCGTGCAGCTTGTGGACGGCCTGCAGCAGGCGCAGGTCGTTCTCGTTGGGGTCCTTGCGGGCCTCGGCGAGGGCGACGCGCACCGACAGCTCGGTGATGTCGGGCAGGAACTCGTGCAGCGGCGGGTCGAGCAGGCGGACCGTCACCGGCAGCCCGTCCATCGACTGGAAGAGCTCGACGAAGTCGCTCTTCTGCAGCGGCAGCAGGGTGGAGAGCGCCTGCTCGCGGTCCTTGTCGTTGTCCGCCAGGATCAGGTGCTCGACCTCCTTGCGGCGCTCCTCGCCGAGGAACATGTGCTCGGTGCGGCACAGGCCGATGCCCTGGGCGCCGTAGCGGCGGGCCCGGTTCGCGTCCTCGGCGTTGTCGGCGTTGGCCCGCACCGCGAGGCGGCGGCGCACGTCGGCGTGCGACATCAGGCGGTGCACCGCCTGGACCAGGCCGCCCTGGACGTCGGCGCCGGCGTGCAGGGTGCCCTCGAAGTACTCGACCACCGGGGACGGCAGGACGGGTACCTCGCCCAGGTAGACCCTGCCGGTGCCGCCGTCGACCGAGACGACGTCGCCCTCCTCGATGACCAGGCCGTTGGCGGTGGTCATCCTGCGGCGCTTGGTGTCGACCTCCAGCTCCTCGGCACCGCAGACACAGGTCTTGCCCATGCCGCGGGCCACCACGGCGGCGTGCGAGGTCTTGCCGCCGCGCGAGGTGAGGATGCCCTCGGCGGCGATCATGCCGTCCAGGTCGTCCGGGTTGGTCTCGCGGCGGACCAGGATGACCTTCTCGCCGGACCGCGACCACTTGACCGCGGTGTAGGAGTCGAAGACGACCTTGCCGATCGCGGCGCCGGGCGAGGCGGCCAGGCCCCGGGCGATCTGCTTGGAGGTGGCCTCCGGGGCGAAGCGCGGGAACATCAGCTGGGCCAGCTGGCCGCCGGTCACCCGGTGCAGCGCCTCGTCCAGGTCGATCAGGCCCTGGTCGACGAGCTGGACGGCGATCCGGAAGGCGGCGGCGGCGGTGCGCTTGCCGATCCGGGTCTGCAGCATCCACAGCTTGCCGCGCTCGATGGTGAACTCGATGTCGCACAGGTCGCGGTAGTGCAGTTCGAGCTTGTGCATGATCGCCATCAGCTCGTCGTACGACTTCTTGTCCAGCTGCTCCAGCTCGGAGAGCGCCAGCGTGTTGCGGATGCCCGCCACCACGTCCTCGCCCTGGGCGTTGGAGAGGTAGTCGCCGTAGACGCCGACCGCACCGGTGGAGGGGTCGCGGGTGAAGGCGACACCGGTGCCGGAGTCCTCGCCGAGGTTGCCGAAGACCATGGAGCAGATGTTGACGGCGGTGCCCAGGTCGTTGGGGATCCGCTCCTGGCGGCGGTAGAGCCGGGCCCGGTCGCCGTTCCAGGAGTGGAAGACGGCGTGGATGGCCAGGTCCATCTGCTCACGCGGCTCCTGCGGGAACTCCCGCCCGGTCTCGCGCAGCACGATCGCCTTGAAGGTCTCGACCAGCGCCTTGAGGTCCTCGGCGTCCAGGTCCAGGTCGCTGCCGGTGCCCTTGGCGTGCTTGGCCTCCTCCAGCGCGTCCTCGAACAGCTCGCCGTCGACGCCCAGCACGGTCTTGCCGAACATCTGGACCAGACGGCGGTATGAGTCCCAGGCGAACCGCTCGTTACCGGACTGGGCGGCCAGGCCCGCGACCGAGACGTCGGACAGGCCGATGTTCAGGACCGTGTCCATCATGCCGGGCATGGAGAACTTGGCACCGGAACGGACCGAGACCAGCAGGGGGTTGTCGGCCTGGCCGAGCTTCTTGCCCATCTGCTGCTCGAGCGCTGCCAGGTGGTCGCTGACCTCACGGTTCAGCGAAGCCGGCTCGGCCCCGGTCTCCAGGAAGACCTTGCAGGCCTCGGTGGTGAGGGTGAACCCCGGAGGAACCGGGAGACCGAGGTTGGTCATCTCGGCCAGGTTCGCGCCCTTGCCGCCCAGCAGGTCCTTGAGGTCCTTGTTTCCTTCGGTGAAGGAGTAAACAAACTTCTGCGTCGCCGCCACGGGTCGGTCTCCTCGCACGGGGTTGCCCTGACGCCGGAGAACATACCCATTTCGAAGGCGGTTTCGCGCCGTCGATAGGCCGTCCGATCCCGAGGGCCAGGCTCGACCCATGAGATCAAAAGCTTGTGAAGGCGTTCACCTCTGTTGCTGAAATCGTCCGGCTGACGCTAGCGATCGTTCAAGTCTTGAACGCATTGCCACTGAAGATCGCGTGGAGCGGACGGAGGGTAGCGATGAGAGGACCGCCTCGATTCCCCGGCTTGATTTCCTGCAGCCAAGCGCGCAATCGGCCGCGATGCCCGTTCGGGAAGCGATTTGGACACCGTGGCACTTTCGACACCCCTGACGTGCCGTCAGCCGTGCCACGGTGTGGCCAGTGTCACGGACGCGGCTCGCTCATCGTACGTATCGAAACTCGTCCATTCGTTGCCCAACGCGCCGGTTTGACTGCTCTCCGTGATGAAAATCTGCCAGAAAGGAGCCCTCTTGGCCAGATTGGCCAAGAGGGCTGGGACACCGCGTCCCGCCGCCTTCGCGTGGCTACTTGGACGCTATGGATGAATCATCCGCCAGAGGTGTCCAACTCGGCCTCAACGCTCGGAATGGCGCAGTCGTACGGATCGTCCAACCAGCCGTCCGGCAGAACCACCCGTCCGTTGCCGCTGGTACGCCCGCGCGGGCCGTCGGCACCGGCCGGCCAGCGCTGCTCCTGGTCCACCTCGGCGAGCAGCCCGGCCAGCTCGTCGAGCGAGCTGGCCGTGGCGAGCCCGACCCGCAGCTGGGAGCCGACCGAGAAGCCCTTGGTGTACCAGGCCACGTGCTTGCGGAAGTCCACCACGCCGCGCTGCTCGTCCCCCATCCAGCGGCCCAGCAGTTCGGCGTGGCGCAGCATCGCGGCGCCGACCTCGGCGAAGCTCGGGCGGACCGGGTCGGTGACGCCTTCGAAGACGGCGACCAGGTCCTTGAAGAGCCAGGGCCGGCCCAGGCAGCCGCGGCCGACCACCACGCCGTCGCAGCCGGTCTCGCGCATCATCCGCAGCGCGTCCGGGGCCGACCAGATGTCGCCGTTGCCGAGCACCGGGATGTGCGCCGGGACCGCCTCGCGCAGCCGGGCGATCGCCGACCAGTCGGCGGTGCCGCCGTAGTGCTGGGAGGCGGTGCGGCCGTGCAGCGCGATCGCCGAGACGCCCTCCTCGGCGCCGATCCGCCCGGCGTCCAGGTAGGTCAGGTGGTCGTCGTCGATGCCCTTGCGCATCTTCATGGTGACCGGCAGCCCGCCCGCGCCCGCCACCGCCTCGCGCAGCAGCTCGCGCAGCAGGTTGCGCTTGTAGGGCAGGGCCGAGCCGCCGCCCTTGCGGGTCACCTTGGGCACCGGGCAGCCGAAGTTGAGGTCGATGTGGTCGGCCAGGTCCTCCTCCGCGATCATGCGCACGGCCTTGCCGACGGTGGCCGGGTCCACGCCGTAGAGCTGGATCGAGCGCGGCTTCTCACTCGGGTCGAAGTGGATCAGCTGCATGGTCTTGGCGTTGCGCTCGACCAGGGCCCGGGTGGTGATCATCTCGCTGACGAACAGCCCCTTGCCGCCGGACTGCTCACGGCACAGGGTGCGGAACGGCGCGTTGGTGATCCCCGCCATCGGCGCCAGCACCACCGGGGGCCAGACCTGCAGCGGGCCGATCGAGAGCGGGGCGAACTCGCCGCCTGGGGCGGGCCCGGCGCCCTGGACGGGCGCGGCGGGCTCGGTCGCGGCAAGGGCGTTGGGGACTTCGGGCGTGGCGGTCATGCGCAGCGGGTCCTCGGCGGGAGCGGGCGGAGTGGACTCTCCATTGTCCCCCACCCGGAGCAGCACCCTTCGGGACCCGATCGGCCAGCCGGCTCGGCCGGCCCGGCCCGGCCCGTCAGCCGCCGGCCGTGTAGTCCAGGCTGGCGTGCCCCGAGCCGACGCTCGCCGTGATCGACCGCGCCGAGGCCGAGTCGTTCAGCGCCGGGTTCGTGTCGGCCGAGCCGCGCACGTTGACCCGGTAGGTGCTGCCCGGCGGCAGCCCCGCGGTGAGCGAGCCCGAGGTGGCGGTCACCGACAGGTCCTGCGGCGGCGCGACGAACTGCAGGTTCAGCGATCCGGAGGTGGTGTGGGCCTGCACCTGGGCGGAGGAGACCCGCTGGGCGTTGAGCGTGCCGCTGGTCAGCTGCGCGGCGAGCCGGCCCGAGACGTCGTCCAGCTGGAACGAGCCGGAGGTGGTGCGCAGGCTCAGGTCACCGCTCAGGCCGCGGATCCTGGTGTCGCCCGAGGTGCTCCGGACCGTGACGGCGGTGCTCGCCGGGGCGCCGATGTCCAGGTCCACCGAACAGGAGGGCTCGTCGATCCCCAGCACCTTCGGGCAGCGGGCCGAGATCTTCAGCGTGTTGCCCACCACGACGCGGCTGATCTGCGGCTGCCGCACCGTCCAGCGCTCGGCCTGCTGGACGGCGATCTGGTCGTCACCGCCGGCGGTGACCGTGGCGCTCGCGTTCTGCAGGTCCAGTTCCAGCGCCGTGACCGTGCTCGGGTAGCGGTCGGGGCGGATGCTGGTCTGGCGCACCAGGCTGGTCCAGGTCTGGCCGGCGCCGAAGAGGATCACCGCGGCTCCGGCCAGCGTCCCGACCACCCGCCAGGCGCGCCGCTCGGCGCCCTGAGGCCGTGGTTCCCCCTGCTGCGCCGGCGTCACGGCTAGCCCTCCCCGAGGAAGCGGAGCACCGCGAGCACCCGGCGGTGGGTCGCGTCGGCGGCCGGCAGGTCCAGCTTGGTGAAGATGCTGTTGATGTGCTTGGCCACCGCGCTGTCGCTGACCACCAGCGACCCGGCGATCGCGGCGTTGGAGTGGCCCTGGGCCATCAGCGCCAGCACGTCCCGCTCGCGCGGGGTCAGCCGCTCCAGCGGATCGCGGTGCCGGCGCACCAGCAGCTGGGCGACCACCTCGGGGTCCAGCGCGGTCCCGCCGGCCGCGACCCGCTCCAGTGCCTCCAGGAAGTCGTCCACATTGGCCACCCGCTCCTTGAGCAGATAGCCCACCCCGCTGGTGTTGGTGGCCAGCAGGTCGGCCGCGTACCGCTCCTCCACGTACTGGGAGAGCAGCAGCACGGCTACCTGCGGCCACTGCCGGCGGATCATCAGGGCGGCCCGGACACCCTCGTCGGTCATGCCGGGCGGCATCCGCACGTCGGTCACCACCACCTGCGGCTGGTGCTCCTCGACGGCGGCCAGCAGCGCCTGCGCGTCACCGACCGCGGCGGCCACCTCGTACCCCACCGCTTCCAGGACCTTGACCAGGCCCACCCGCAGCAGGACCGAGTCCTCGGCGATCACAGCTCGCACGGCAACTCCACAGTGATGATGGTGGGGCCCCCGAGGGGGCTGCTGATGGCGAGGGTGCCGTCCACCGAGGCGGCGCGCTTGCGCAGCCCGGTCAGGCCGGTCCCCCGGGAGGCGTCGGCGCCGCCGACGCCGTCGTCGTGGATCACGATCCGCAGCTTCGGGCCCAGCTGGCGGACCGACAGGTCGACCCGGGAGGCGCGGGCGTGCTTGGCCACGTTGGCCAGCGCCTCGGAGACCACGAAGTAGGCGACCGCCTCGACGGTGGGCGACATCGGCGCCGCCAGGCCGACGGTCAGCCGCACCGGCAGCGGGGCCCGGGCCGCGATGCCGGAGAGCGCCGCGTCCAGGCCGCGGTCCTCCAGCACCACCGGGTGCAGGCCGCGCACCAGGTCGCGCAGCTCCACGATGGCCGCCTGCGCCTCCTCGTGCGCCTCGATGATCACCCGCATCGCCTCCGGCGGGACGTCCTTGAGGGTCTTGCGGGCCAGGCCCAGGTTCATCGCGAGCGAGACCAGCCGCTGCTGGGCGCCGTCGTGCAGGTCGCGCTCGATCCGGCGGCGCTCGGCGTCGGCCGCGTCCACCACGCCGGCCCGGCTCTCGGCCAGGTCCTCCACCCGGCGCTCCAGCTCGCGCGCCCGGCTCGGCCCCAGCAGCGCGCGGGCCGCCCGCCGGTCCACCCGGGCCGCGCGCACGGCCAGCCAGGGGCCCACGAAGAGCAGCAGCACGCCGACGGCGGTGAGCGCCAGATCGATCACGCCGTGCCCGCCGCCGCCGCGCACCAGGCTGCCGCGCGGCATCAGCCCGTGCCAGGCGAAGACGGTCGCCATGGCGAGCCCCGCGCCCAGCCCCAGCAGGCCGAGCAGCCCGAACAGGGCCACGGTCGGGCCGATCAGCACGTGGTAGCCCACCTGGCGCCAGGTGGACTCCGAGCCCAGCCAGGTCAGGCAGCGCACCCCGGCCGAGGTGCCCGGCGGTGTCAGCGGCGGGCGCTCGGGTATCTCCAGGCCGCCCAGCGCCCGGAACCGGCTGCGCTGGGCGCGGGTCAGCAGGGGCAGCAGGATCAGCAGCAGGACGCAGACCGCGGTGACCAGCTCGGTAAAGGTCACCAGGATCAGCAGCGGCAGCAGGAACGGCAGCCCCGCCGCCACCAGCCGCAGGTCGCGCAGCGCCCGGGCGGACCAGTCCCCGGGTACGTGAGGTCGCTCGCCCCGCTGTCCGGGGGCCGGGTGCCGCTCGTCGTGACCGGACCAGAGCCAGGCCAGGCTGGGGTGCGCGGTGCCCCGGCGCATCCCCTCGCGCAGTCGGCGCCGCCAGCTGGTCCTGATCACCCGGACAGCTTAGGGCGCGTGCCCGAGGGCCGGCAGTGCAGCTGGATGCCGCCCGGGGGTGTAGCCAGGTACACCCCCAAGACGGCAGTGCACGACAACGACGGCGGCACCCCTCGGGCGGGAGGCTGGAGCCTGTCGGCGCCCGGAGCGCGCCGCGCCGCACCGGCAGGACGCGGCACACGACGCGACGACGGACGGGGCAGGGACGTGAACGGGGTGGCTCGGATGGACACCGCGCACGAGGTCGCCGGGGACAGGCCTGCCCGGGACGGCTGGACCTGGCCGGTGGACGGGCCGTGGTCGATCCGGCTGGCCGACGGCGGCGCGCGCCCCGCCCTGGAGGTCTACGAGCACGGCGAGCTGATCGACGTGCTGGTCGCCAGCAGCCTCAGCGAGCACCTGCTGCGCGGGGCGCGGCACCTCGACGGCTCCGGCGTGCTGGACGAATCGGGCGGGCTGGAGGTCGCCGGACCGGGCGACGGGACGGTGGCCGGCTTCGCCTGGGGGCGGGTGGACGCCGACGGCAGCGCGCCGGAGGTCGACTTCGCCGGTGCCCGGCTGCGCCGCACCTGGCGGCCGGCCGAGGTGGTGGTGGTCGGCGGCGCGTTCTGGCTCGGCTGGGCGCCCGGGCCGCTGGTGGACGTGCGGGCCCGCCGGGCCGACGGCGGCACCGAGCGGCTGCGGGCCGGGCGGGCTCGCTGAGCGCCGCGGAAGCAGGACGGGCCCGGGGGCGGGCCTTGGGGACACACCTCGTCGAGGGAGCGGGAGGAAGCGTCATGGGAATCGGGAGCGAGTGGACGGCGGCGCGTCGCCAGGCGCGGCTGCTCGGCGCCGCGGGCCTGGTGCTGCTGCCGTGGATCGCGGTCCTGCTGCTGGCGCTGCGCGACTCGGCGGGCTGGGCCGCGCTCGACCTGGCCGAGGCCGGCTGCCTGCTCGGCACCGCCGTGCTGCTGAGCGCCGGCCACCGGCTGCACCGCCCGCTGGCCGGGTGCGCGGCGCTGCTGCTGGTGAGCGACGCGCTCTGGGACCTCGGCACGGCGAACACGGCCTCGGGGCTGCTGGTCGCGCTCGCGATGGCCGTGCTGGCCGAGCTGCCGCTGGCGGCGCTCTGCGCGGCGCTCGCGCTGCGCGGGCCGGGGCGGATGCCGCGCCGCCGGGTGGCCGGGGCAGCGGTGCTGGCCCTGGCAGCGTAGCTGTTAGCGTCGCCCTGCCGTGCGAGTCGCAGGAGGGGTGTCATGGCGATGGACCACGCGATGGACTCCGAGCCGGGCCCCGGGCTGCACTACGCGACGGACTCCGGGCTGGACGAGGAGGACGCCCAACTCGTCGCCGAGCGCGGGCGGGTGGACCGCCCGCCCACGGCGGCCGAGCTCACCGTGCCCGCCCTCAGCCGCTTCCTGGTGGAGGTCGCCGGACCGGCCACGGTCGAGGAGTACCAGGCCCGGCTGCGCGCGGTGCTCGGCAGCGCCCTGGACCACACGGTGGCCGGGCTGGACCTCGACCACCTGCCGGACTCCGCGGCCCTGGCGCTGGACCGGTCGGTCCGGCCGGTGCCACCGTGGTTCGCGGCGGTCAGCACCGGCCCCGGCGCGGCGCACGCCGCACGGGAGACGGCGCCGGAGTTCGCCCGTCAGGGCGCCGGGCGGTTCGTCGCCGCCGGGCACGGGACCGGGTGGCGCCTGGCCGGGTGGCTGGAGCGGTTCGACTGGGACAACACCTTCCGCACCTGGCAGTGGTGGGACGTCACCCGGACCGGCGGGCGGACGGTGAGCATCTGGGTCGACGCCCACGGCGAGGACTTCTTCGCCTGCCAGGAGTTGCGCTGGGCCGCCTGGACCGCCGGGGCCGCCCGGGTCGACGGTCCGGCGCTGGTGGACGCCCGCGTCTGGCTGGCGGAGCGCTCCGGTCATCCGCTGAGACGGTCCGCCGGACGCTGAGTCCGTCCGCCGGATTCGTCCGCTCATCCGCCGGGACCGGACCCTCTGCCCAAGAAGCCGGCAGCGTAATAGACTGACTGCGCCAGTGACTATTACACCGGGGGATCCGCCATGCTCGTCGACACCACTCCGATCGCCACCACCGACCGCCTGCTGCTGCGCCGGCCCGCACCCGGCGACGGGGCCGCCGTCTTCGCGGTGCACGGCGACCCGGCCACCAACCGCTACAACCCCACCGGCCCGCACCCCGACCTGGCCAGGAGCGAGGCGACGCTGCGGATCTGGCTCGACGACTGGGCGGAGCGGGGCATCGGCTACTGCACGGTGAGCCTGCGCACCGACCCGGAAGCGGTGATCGGCTTCACCGGGACGCGGCTGTTCGAACTCGACGGCACGCCCACGCTCAACCTCTACTACCGCTACTCCCCCGCCGCCTGGGGCCGGGGCATCGCCGCCGAGGCCGCCCGGGCCACGCTGGAGCTGGCCGGCGAACTGCGCCCGCAGACGCCCGTGGTGGCGCTGATCGACGCCGCCAACCTGCCCTCCCGCCGCCTCGCCGAGAGCCTCGGCCTGCGCCACTCGGGCGTCGACGACCGCGAGGGGCGCGGCATCTACCGCTTCCCGGGCCGGCCGGTGGCGTAACCGGCTTCAGCCCCTCGCCAGTCGCTCCAGCTTGACCCGCCCCTCCTCGTCGCTGGGGCTGTACACGACCAGCCGGGTGCCCTCGCGCGGGCCGAACCACATGTTGGTGTAGTCCATCCGCAGCACACCGACCTCGGGGTGCAGGAAGCCCTTGTTGCCGTTCCCGCGGCCCAGCACCTCGTGCCGCTGCCAGCGCTCCTCGAACTCCGGTGAGGCCTGCCGCAGTCGGGCCACCAGGGCCTTCCAGGCCGGATCGGCCACGTGGTCGGCCATCGCACCGCGCATCCGTCCCACCACCTGCTGCTGGGCCGCCTCCAGGTCGAGCCAACGCGACTGGTAGGCCGGGTTGGTGAAGATCAGCCAGACCACGTTGCGCTCTTCGGGGGGAAGTTGGCCGAAGTCGCCGAGCAGTCGCACGCACATCGCGTTGTAGGCGAGGATGTCGTAGCGGCTGTTCAGCACCCAACTGGGCAGCAGCGTCATCTGGTCGAGCATCTGCCGCACCGCCGGGGTGACCACCGGGCAGTCCTTGCTGGGCGTGGGGTTGCCGGCCCCGGCCAGGATGTAGAGGTGCTCGCGCTCGTTGGGGTCGAGCAGCAGCGCGCGGGAGACCGCCTCCAGCACCTGCCCCGACACCTGGATGTCGCGCCCCTGCTCCAACCACGTGTACCAGGTCACCCCGACCGCGGCGAGCTGCGCGACCTCCTCGCGCCGCAGGCCCGGGGTGCGGCGGCGCCCGGTGTTCGGCAGGCCGACCTGCTCGGGCGAGATCCGCTCGCGGCGGCTGCGCAGGAAGGCGGCCAGCTCCTGGCGGCGCATGTCCGGCGCGTCGGACACCGGGGTGGCGGCGCCGGTGCGAGGGGGTTCCGCGGCTGGAACGCTGACTGTGGTGGGCGAGTTCGCGATGCGCATGCCCCCAGCATGCGCCCGGCGCGCGCCCGGGGCGACCCTGGTGCCTGGTAGTCGTTATAACAGGATAACGAGACTCTGGTACCAGGGTGGGAACTGCCGGATCGTAGGACCCGTGACTCAGCAACTGGAACGCCCACAGGCTCTCCCCATCAGCTCATCGCACCTGACCACAGCGGCTCCCGTCCGTCACACCCTGACGACGGCCGGCCTGGTCACCGTCCTGCTCGGCGCCTTCCTGCCCATGCTGGACTTCTTCATCGTCAACGTCGCACTGCCCAGCATCGACCACCAGCTCTCGGCCGGCCCCGCCGTCCTGGAGCTGATCGCGGCCGGCTACGGCATCGCCTTCGCCGTCCTGCTGGTGCTCGGCGGCCGCCTCGGCGACAGCCTGGGCCGCCGCAAGCTCTTCCTGATCGGCGTCACCGCCTTCGCCCTCACCTCGCTCGCCTGCGGCCTGGCCCCCACCGCCTGGACGCTGGTCGCCGCCCGGGTCGCCCAGGGCGCCTCGGCCGCGCTGCTGGTCCCGCAGGTGCTCGCCATCATCACCGCGACCACCGAGGGCGCCCACCGCGCCCGCGCCCTGAGCATCTACGGCGCGGTCGGCGGGATCAGCGTGGTGATCGGCCAGGTGCTCGGCGGCATGCTGGTCCAGGCCGACCTGCTCGGCAGCAGCTGGCGCTCGGTCTTCCTGCTCAACGTGCCGTTCGCGGTGGCCACCGTGCTGCTGGCGCTGCGCTTCGTCCCCGAGAACCGCTCCGCCGCCCCCAGCCGGGTCGACCTGCCGGGCACCGCGCTGCTCAGCGTCGCGCTGCTCAGCCTCTTCGTCCCGCTGATGGAGGGCCGCGCCGTCGGCTGGCCGCTGTGGACCTGGCTGCTGCTCGCCCTCTTCCCGTTCGCCGCCTGGGCGTTCGTGGTCGTGGAGCGCCGCACCGAGCAGGCCGGCGGCAGCCCGCTGGTGCCGCTGTCGCTGCTGCGGATCCCCGACATGCGGCGCGGCCTGGGCATCGCGGTGCCGTACTTCACCAACTTCGGCGCCTTCATGTTCATCCTGGCCATCACCCTGCAGCAGGGCCTCCAGCTCAGCCCCGTCAACGCGGGCCTGGCCCTGGTCCCGCTGGCCGTCGGCTACTTCGCCTCCTCGCTGGCCGGTCCGCGGCTGATCGGCCGCTTCGGCAGCCGCGTCATCACCGCCGGCTCGCTGATCAACCCGCTGGGCACGGTGGTGCTGCTGGTCACCGTCCTGACCGACTTCCACGGCCTGAGCGTCCTCACCCTGCTGCCCGGCATGGCCCTGACCGGCCTGGGCAACGGCCTGATCGGCACCCCGCTGTTCCGGGTGGTCCTGGCCAAGGTCCCGCTGGAGCGGGCGGGCGTCGGCAGCGGCGTCCTGGCCACCACCCAGCAGTCGAGCCTGGCGCTCGGCGTCGCGACGCTCGGCACGCTCTTCCTGACGCTGGTCCCGTCGATCGGCATGGCCCACGGGCTCGCGGTGGTGCTGGGCATCGAGCTGGTGGGCGCGGTGGTCATCACCTACCTGAGCACCCGGCTGCCGCGCAGCATGAACTGAGTCACACACAGCTGATGGGCCATCCGCTCGGCCCTCGTCCGGCCCCGCTCTGCGGGTCCCCGGGCGAGGGCCGAGCCGTCTCCGGTTTTCCATTCGCCCTCCCCCGCCCCGCCCTGCGACGATTCCCCCCATGAACCGCCCCGCCGAAGTGAGCCACCCAGCCGACACCCGCACCCGTGACGACCTCGCCGCCCTGGTCGCGGCCGGTGCGCGACCCAAGTACCTCTTCTTCTGGGGCCACCAGCCGCAGCGCGACGGCCGGATCGGCTCCGGCACGCTGAGCCAGTGGTGGCCCTCGCCGTTCACCGTCGACGGCGTCGCGTACGCCTCCGCCGAGCACTGGATGATGGCCGGCAAGGCCCGGCTCTTCGGGGACGGCGGGACCGAGGAGCGGATCCTGGCCGCCCGCACCCCGGCCGAGGCGAAGAAGCTCGGCCGACTGGTGCGCGGCTTCGACGAGGAGCGGTGGACGGCCGAGCGGTTCGCGCTCGTGGTGGCCGGCAGCGTGGCCAAGTTCGGGCAGGACGAGGCGCTGCGCGACTACCTGCTCGGCACCGGCAAGCGGGTGCTGGTGGAGGCCAGCCCGGTGGACCGGGTCTGGGGCATCGGCCTGGCCGCCCACGAGCTGGGGGCCGACGACCCCCACCGCTGGCGCGGGCTCAACCTGTTGGGCTTCGCCCTGATGGCGGCCCGCGAGCAACTGGGCTGAGGCCCGTTGGTGCCCCCGGCCGGACTCCGCACGCTTATTCTGGTCGTCCTGATCCTGGCACCATCCAGCACACCGTCATCATGGGGGAACGAGTCATGCGGGAACCAGACGTTCAGGTACAACCCAATGCATTGGTCACCTACAGCCAGGTGATAGACCAGGAGTACGGCGTACTGAGCCAGATACAGGCGACGCTCGCCCAGGTCCAGATCCCCGACGGGGCGTTCGGCAAGCTGCCGAACTCCGCCGAACTGCTGGACGCGTACAGCGGCCACGCCACCGCCGAGCAGCAGAACTGCAGCGATCTGATGGACTGCCTGGACTACGCCACTGGCGGCCTGCAGACCACGGCGGTCAACTACAGCGGTACCGACGCCGACATGGCCGGGATGTTCGGGGGTGGGCAGTGAGGGCTCCCGACCCGAGCGGCAACGCCTACGGGTGGGCCGCCGCACAGCCGCCGGCGCCGCTGAAGCCGCTGCCGCAGATCCACGGCGACAACCCGGGCGTGATCGGCTCGTTCCTCGACGACGTGGTCAAGGGCGTCCTCGAAGCAACCGGGCTGCTCGACCAGCTCGACAAGGTGACCGGCCAGCCGCAGGCCCTGCTCACCGCCGCCCAGACCTGGCAGGACCAGGCCATGGCGCTGCGCGGTGTCGCCGAGGCACTGCGCCAGGGCGCCGGGCCGGTCTCCCAGCAGTGGCACGGCAGCGCCTCCAACGCGTTCGGCACCCACATGGGCCAGCTGGTCGCCGCCATCGACGCCACCGCCGACGACGCCGCCAACACCGCCCAGATCATCGGCTCGGCCGCGGCGGAGTGCCAGCTCGCCGAGGACACGGTGATCGGCATCATCCGCGAGGCCATCGAGTGGATCGGGATGACGGTGGCAGCGGGGTTCGTCGCGGACATCCTGACGCTGGGCCTGGCCTCGATCGTGGACGGGCTGGTGGCGGACGCGGAGATCACGGCGTTCGTCGAACGGGTGAGCGTGGTGTCGGAGACCCTGGCGGCGAAGTTGACGAAGCTCCAGGAAGCCTTGAAGGAGCTGCGGGAGGCCGAAAAGATCGGTAAGGAGATCTCGGCGGCCAACAAGGCCCGCAAGGTCATCAGCGACATACGCAAGGGCGGCAGGTCGCTCACGGACTTCCAGTCCATCAAGGACTCGTACAAGGGCTCGAACCTCGCCGGGCAGATCCTGTCCAAGCCGATCAAGAGCGGTCTGGCCGCCCCGCTCCTCGGGGCCGTCACCGGCGTGCACCCTGATCTGAAGGGCGAGGCCGAGAAGTTGGCGGGCCAACTGGACGGCCCCCCGCCGGCCGATCCGCCAGCGCCGTACCACGTGCTGGCGAGTCGTATCGAGCAGGCTTTCGGCTGAGACTCGACAGCGGACGCAGGCAGTTGGAGGAGAGCAGTGAACGAGGCGCGAGCGGAACGGCTCCGGGCCAGGATCGCCGCCCGAGTGGCCCGACAGGAGCAGGCCGTACGGGACCTGATCTCTCCGTGGCTGCAGCCGCAGGAGCGGGTGCGCGGTTCGATGGACGTTCAGGTGGACTGGTTGACGCCGCTTCGCGCGCCTCGGCGACTGCGGGCCGCGAAACCGGTTCCACCGGACGGCTGGGACGTCTCCGTCTTCGACCGGGTGCTGCGCATCGTCCACCACGCGCTGCTGGGCTGGTTCCTGGGCCTGCGACGGATTGTCTGGAGCTATCCGCACGGCCGACCGTTCACGGGCGGCTGGTCGAGCCAGGCCGGGCTCTTCCTGCTCATGGTGCGCTCTGGGCCGTCCCGGCACCGGTACTACGAGAACGACGACGCCTTCCTCGTCTTCACCGACCGCCGCCTCCTCGTGCTGCACCGCGAGAGCGGTGAGCGCCTGGGCGAACTGGCCCTGCACCACCTGGTCGTCGGTGAGCCCAAGGAACGCGAGTTCCGCCAGAGCGAGCGAGTCGATCTGAGCTTCACCGACGGCTCGCTACTCGCCCTGACCATGGGGTCTGACGAGGTGAAGAAGCTCCGCGACCTGCTCGCCGGCCGAGCCTGACGCAGCGACCGCGAAGGGGCCGCCCCCGCCGAAGCGGGAGCGGCCCCTTCACCACGTGGGTGGCCGGATCAGCAGCCGATCAGCCGCGCGCCCAGGTAGGACTTCACCTGGTCCAGCGAGACGCGCTCCTGCGCCATGGTGTCCCGCTCGCGGATGGTGACCGCGTTGTCCTCGAGGGTGTCGAAGTCGACGGTGACGCAGAACGGCGTGCCGATCTCGTCCTGGCGGCGGTAGCGCTTGCCGATCGCGCCCGCGTCGTCGAACTCGACGTTCCACGCCTGGCGCAGGTCGGCGGCGAGGCCGCGGGCCTTCGGCGAGAGGTCGGCGTTGCGCGACAGCGGGAGCACCGCGACCTTGACCGGGGCGAGCCGGGGGTCGAGCCGCATGCCGACGCGCTTCTCCATGACGCCCTTGGCGTTGGGCGCCTCGTCCTCGAAGTAGGCGTCGAGCAGGAAGGCCAGCATCGCGCGGTTGAGGCCCGCTGCCGGCTCGATGACGTACGGGAAGTACCGCTCGCCGGACTCCTGGTCGAAGTACTTGAGGTCCTGGCCGGAGGCCTCGCTGTGGGTCGCCAGGTCGTAGTCGGTCCGGTTGGCCACACCCTCCAGCTCGGAGAACTCGCTACCGCCGAAGTTGAAGCGGTACTCGATGTCGACCGTGCGCTTGGCGTAGTGCGAGAGCTTCTCCTTCGGGTGCTCGAAGTAGCGCATGTTCTCGGTGCGCAGGCCCAGGTCGGTGTACCAGTTCCAGCGCTGCTCGAGCCAGTACTCGTGCCAGGTCTCGTCCTCGCCCGGCTTGACGAAGAACTCCATCTCCATCTGCTCGAACTCGCGGGTGCGGAAGATGAAGTTGCCGGGCGTGATCTCGTTGCGGAAGCTCTTGCCGACCTGGGCGATGCCGAACGGCGGCTTCTTGCGCGAAGTGGTCTGGACGGCCTTGAAATTGGTGAAGATGCCCTGCGCGGTCTCCGGGCGCAGGTAGGCCAGGCCACCCGCGTCCTCGGTGACGCCCAGGTGCGTCTTCAGCATGCCCGAGAACTCCTTGGGCTCGGTGAAGGCGCCCTTGGTGCCGCAGTGCGGGCAGTTGATGTCGGCCAGGCCGTTGGCCGGCAGCTTGCCGTGCTTGGCCTCGTAGGCCTCCTCCAGGTGGTCGGCGCGGTAGCGCTTGTGGCAGGAGGTGCACTCGGTCAGCGGGTCGTTGAAGGTGGCGACGTGGCCGGAGGCCTCCCAGACCTCGCGGGCCAGGATCACCGAAGAGTCGAGCCCGACGACGTCCTCCCGAGCGGTGACCATCGCACGCCACCACTGGCGCTTGATGTTCTCCTTGAGCTCGACGCCCAGTGGCCCGTAGTCCCAGGCGGCACGCGTACCACCGTAGATCTCGCTGCAGGGATAGACGAAGCCACGGCGCTTGCTCAGGCTGACGATCGTTTCGATCTTGTCGGCGGCCACAGTGCTCTCTTCAGACGACGTCGCAACTCGGTACGACGGCACGGTCAAGGCGCGGCTGGTTGCACGCACCCGAATACCTCAGGTTACCGGGCGGGCGGGTGGCGGGTTCAAATCGATAATGTCCGCGCGCGTTCGAGGCGGCGAACAACCTCCCCCCTCCACCGTCGGAAGTTGACAATCATTTCCAATTAAGATGAGAATGGTTGTCATGATGCACCGCCCCCTCCGTACCTCCATAGCCCTGGCGGCCACCGCCGCCGTCGGCGCGCTGCTGCTCACCGCCTGCGGTTCGGGCGGCACCGACAGCTCCGACGCCAAGGGCGCGAGCGGCAGGCTGGGCGTGGTCGCCTCCTTCTATCCGATGCAGTACCTGGCCGAGCAGATCGGCGGTGACCAGGTGAAGGTCACCGATCTGACGCCCGCCGGCACCGAGCCGCACGACCTGGAGCTCACCGCCAAGCAGGTGGGCACCGTCCAGAAGGCCGACGTCGTGCTCCACCTCAAGGGCCTGCAGCCCACCGTGGACAAGGCCGTCGCGCAGTCGCACAGCAAGCACGTGGTGGACGCCGCCGCGATCTCGCCGCTGGTCGACCACCACCTCGACGAGGGCACCGAGGAGACCGACAGCGCCGGGCACACCCACGAGCACCCGGGCCCGAGCGGCGACCCGCACCTCTGGCTGGACCCGACCCGCTACGCGGCCGTCGCCCAAGGGGTCGGCGCGGAGCTGGCTAAGGCCGACCCGGCACACGCCGCCACCTACCAGCGCAACACCGAGGAGCTGGTGGGCCGGCTCGGCGCCCTGGACCAGAGCTTCCGCAGCGGCCTGCAGAGCTGCACCGACACCTCCTTCGTCACCAGCCACGCCGCCTTCGGCTACCTCGCCGACCACTACGGGCTGCACCAGATCGCGATCAACGGGGTGGACCCGGAGTCCGAGCCGACACCGGCCCGGATGGCGCAGATCCAGCAGGCGGCCAAGGCCAACGGCGTCACCACGATCTTCTTCGAGACCCTGGTCAGCCCGAAGCTGGCGGACAGCGTCGCCAAGGACCTGAACCTGAGGACCGCGGTGCTCGACCCGCTGGAGGGCGTCAAGAAGGGCAGCGGCGACGACTACTTCTCGATCATGCAGCAGAACCTGACCAGCCTGCGGTCGGCGCTCGGCTGCGCGAGCTGACGGGACAGGAGTCGGTGACGATGAACACCCCCGACGAGACGGTCCGGCCCGACGAGGCGGTCCGACCCGACGAGACGGTCCGGACCGACGACGTGATCCGGCTCCGCGGCGCGCACGCCGCGCTCGGCGGTCGTCCGGTGCTGCGCGGGGTCGACCTGCGCGTGGCCCCGGGCGAGGTGGTCGCGCTGCTCGGCGCCAACGGCTCGGGCAAGTCCACCACCGTGAAGGCGGTGGTCGGCTCGGTGCCGCTGACCGGCGGCGAGCGCGAGCTGTTCGGCACACCGGGGGCACGGTTCCGCGCCTGGCACCGGATCGGCTACGTCCCGCAGCGCACCACGGCGGCCGGCGGAGTGCCGGCCACCGTGCGCGAGGTGGTCGCCACCGGGCGGCTGGCGCGGCACGGGCTGCTGCCGCTGCGGCGCCGGGACCGGGCCGCGGTGGACCGGGCACTGGACGCCGTGGGCCTGCTGGACCGGGCCGGCGACTCGGTGGCGAACCTGTCCGGCGGGCAGCAGCAGCGGGTGCTGATCGCCCGCGCGCTGGTCGGCGGTCCGGAGCTGCTGATCATGGACGAGCCGATGGCCGGGGTGGACCTGGCCAGCCAGCGGGTGCTCGCCGACACGCTGCGCCACGAGGTGGCCAAGGGCGTGGCGGTCCTGCTGGTGCTGCACGAACTGGGACCGCTGGAGCCGCTGATCGACCGCGCGGTACTGCTGCGGGACGGGCGGGTGTGGCACGACGGGCCACCGGCGACGGCGCCGCGGCCCGACGGCCACCACGACCACGGCCACGACCGCCACGAGCACGCCGCCACTCCCCCGACCACCCATGACCTCTCCCAGCCTGGACTGTTGATATGACCGGCCTGACCGACATGCTGTCCTTCGACTTCATGCAGCGCGCGCTGCTCGCCGCCCTGCTGGTCGGCATCACCGCGCCGGCCGTCGGCGTCTACCTGGTCCAGCGCCGCCAGGCGCTGATGGGCGACGGCATCGGGCACGTGGCACTGACCGGCGTGGGCCTCGGCCTGGTCTTCCAGACCAGCCCGGTCTGGATGGCGGTGCTGGTCTGCGTGGTGGCCGCGGTGATCATGGAGCTGGTCCGCTCCCGCGGCAACCAGCGCGGTGACATCGCCCTGGCCATGCTCTTCTACGGCGGGATGGCCTGCGGCCGGCTGCTGATCAGCAAGGCACCGTCGGCCAGCGGGACCAGTGGCAGCCTGGACAGCTACCTCTGGGGCTCGATCCTGGCGGTGGACACCGGCGACCTGGTGACCATCGGGGTGCTCGGCGCGGTGGTCATCGCGGTCACCCTCGGGCTGCGGCGCCAGTTCTTCGCGGTCTGCCAGGACGAGGAGTTCGCCAAGGTCACCGGGGTGCCGGTGCGACTGCTCAACCTGCTGCTCGCGGTGATGGCCGCGGTCACCGTCACGGTGGCGATGCGGGTGGTGGGTCTGCTGCTGGTGAGCGCGCTGATGGTGGTGCCGGTCGCGGCCGCGCAGCTGCTGACCCGTTCGTTCCTGGGCACCCAGCTGCTGGCGATCGGGCTCGGCGTGCTGGTGTCACTCGGCGGGGTGGCCACCTCGTACCAGGCTGACGTGCCGCCAGGTTCCGCGATCGTGCTGCTGGCGATCGCCGTCTTCGCGGTGTTCAGCGTGCTGGCCGCACCGCTGGCCCGACGCCGACACCGCGGCGCCGGCACGAGCCACGACACGAGCGGCACCGACACGAGCGACGACGCCGGTGCCGGGAGCCGCGAGGCCGCCCGCCCGGCGATTCCGGGGCCCGCGAAAGCCGCCGCACCGCACGACCCGGTCGGCAGTGCGAGGCTGGCACAATGAGGTGTGACCCGCCCCGACCTCCAGGAGGAGCACCGGTGACCACCGCAGGCCCGTCGCCACGCGCCCGATCCACCAGGCAGCGCGCAGCCGTCTCCGCGGCGCTGGACGAGATCGAGGACTTCCGCAGCGCGCAGGAACTGCACGACATGCTCAAGCACCGGGGCGATTCGGTGGGTCTGACCACCGTCTACCGCACGCTGCAGTCGCTCGCCGACGCCGGCGAGGTGGACGTGCTGCGCACGGCCGACGGCGAGGCCGTCTACCGGCGGTGCAGCAGCGGACACCACCACCACCTGGTCTGCCGGCTCTGCGGCAGCACGGTGGAGGTCGAGGGCCCGGCGGTCGAGCGCTGGGCCAACACGGTGGCGGCCGAGCACGGTTTCAGCGACATCGCGCACACCCTGGAGATCTTCGGGACCTGCGCCGAGTGCACGGCCAAGCAGCGGGCCGGCGCCTGATCCGGCCGCGCCGGGGCCCGGTCCGGTCCGTCGGCTCCGAGCCCATCAGCTCCGGACCGCCGGACAGGCCCTGGCCTCAGGACCAGCCGCGCCACTGCCAGACGGCAGCCGGAAAGGCCGCCACCAGCAGGTCCAACCGCTCGGCCAGCGCGACGAGTTCCTCGTACGGACGACGCCCGTCGGTCCAGCCGATCAGCCGGGCGCCGTCGATCCGCCAGCCGCAGTCGGCCGCCACGGTCAGCTGCTTGAGCCGGTCGGTGATCAGCAGCTCGCCGAACTCGTAGTCGGCACACACCCGTTCGACGTGCGCGCCGGGCCCGCCGCCCGGCAGCGGACGGCGCTGCCACAGGCCCGGCGGGATCGGCCAGGACCGCTCGCCGCGCCACTTGGCCGCCAGCCGACGCGGCGTCACGGCGGTGGCGGGCAGCGCCCGGGGCAGGTCGAGCGCGACGAGCGAGAAGTCGTGCAGCGCTCCGCCCCGGCTGGGCGCCGCCGGCGCCACCAGCAGGTGCGCCAGCACCGCGTCCCGGCCCGCCACCTGACCGCGCGCCAGGTCGTACAGCCGGTCGGTGCCGGAGCCGAGGGTGAACGGATAGCCCCGGGTGCCGAGGCCGACGTCAGCAGCCGTCGCCCGCCTGCGGTGCTCCCAGTGCGGGTCCTGCCGCAGGCGCCGGATGCTGCGCCGGACCTCGAACACCCGAAACGCCTCGCGGACCCGGGACGCTCAGCGCTGCGCCGGCAGGTCGGCGGCGCCCGGCAGCCCGTCCGACGGCTCACCCGGCAGCTCGTTGGGCAGCGCGCCGCCGAAGCGGCGGTCGCGCATCGCGTACTGCTCGCAGGCCCGCCACAGGTCACGGCGGTCGAAGTCCGGCCAGAGCACGTCCTGGAACACGAACTCGGCGTAAGCCGACTGCCAGAGCCAGAAGTTGGAGGTGCGCTGCTCGCCGCTGGGGCGCAGGAAGAGGTCCACGTCGGGCATGTCGGGGTGGTACATGTACTTGCCGAGGGTCTTCTCGTTGACCTTCTTCGGGTCCAGCTTGCCGGCCGCCACGTCGGCGGCGATCGCGGCGGCGGCGTCGGCGACCTCGGCCCGGCCGCCGTAGTTGACGCACATGTAGAGGGTGACCAGGTCGTTGCCCTTGGTCTGCTCCTCCGCGACCTGGAGCTCCTGGACCACGCTCTTCCAGAGCTTGGGCATCCGCCCGGCCCAGCGGATCCGCACGCCCAGCTCGTCCAGCTCGTCGCGGCGGCGGCGGATCACGTCCCGGTTGAAGTTCATCAGGAACTTCACCTCATCCGGGGAACGCTTCCAGTTCTCGGTGGAGAAGGCGTAGAGCGAGATGTTCCTGACGCCCAGCTCGATCGCGCCCTTCAGCACGTCCAGCACGACGCTCTCGCCGACCTTGTGGCCCTCGGTGCGGGGCAGTCCGCGCTCCTTGGCCCAACGGCCGTTGCCGTCCATGACGATGGCGACGTGCTCGGGGACCAGCTCTCCGGGGATCTTCGGCGGCCGGGCGCCGCTCGGGTGCGGGTCCGGGGTGCGGTAGGTCCGCTGCTTGCTGCCGCCGAAGAGCCGTCGCGCTGCCATGCTCACTTCTCCACGTATCTCATCGAGCGGATACCCCGCTCAAGGTGCCACTGCAGGTAGGCGGCGACCAGACCGCTGCCCTCCCGCCAGTACCGGGGTTCGCTGGCGTCCGCCGTCCGCCAGTCTCCGGAGAGCAGGGCACCGAGCAGAACCAGTGTCTCAGGGGAGGGTACGGCACAACCGGGCACGCGGCAGTCCGCGCAGAGCACGCCGCCGGCCTGCAGCGAGAAGAAGCGGTTCGGGCCGTCCAGGCCGCACTTGGCGCAGTCGGTGAAGCTGGCGCCGTAGCCGTTGACGGCCAGCGAGCGCAGCAGGAAGGCGTCCAGCACCAGGTGGGACTCGTGGGTGCCGGCGGCCAGCGTGCGCAGCGCGCCGATCAGCAGCAGGTACTGCTGGACGGCGGGCTCGCCCTCGTTCTCGGCGAAGCGCTCCGCCGTTTCCAGCATCGCGGTGCCGGCGGTGTAGCGGCCGTAGTCGGTGACGATGCCGCCGCCGTAGGGGGCGATGGTCTCCACCTGGGTGCACAGCGGCAGCGAGCGGCCGACCAGTTCGCTGCCCCGGCTGAAGAACTGCACGTCCACGTGGGAGAAGGGCTCCAGGCGGGCGCCGAACTTGGACTTGGTCTTGCGCACCCCCCGGGCCACCGCGCGGACCCTGCCGTGCTGGCGGGTGAGCAGCGTGATGATCCGGTCGGCCTCGCCGAGCTTCTGGGCGCGCAGCACGACGCCGTCGTCACGGATCAGACTCATTCCCCCATTGTCCCGCACGGCGCGGGCGTCCCGGACAGCCGGGCGCCGCACCGGGCACTCGGGGGGAGCCGATGCGGGCACGGCGGGCCCGGAGGGGGGAACGGGCCCGGCTCGGGCGCCCCGACGCACGGGGCGGGCGAGGAGCTGGGTCGGTGCGGGGTGCGAGGTCAGGGCGGGGTGCGAGGTCAGTGCGGGGTGCGGGCCGCCTCCAGCAGCCGGAGCACCACGTCGTCGGCCAGCCGCAGGCAGCGGCCCGCCGCGGCCAGCGCGGCCCGCTCCTGCGGCAGGTAGCGGCCGTCGGCCAGCGCGATCCTGGCCCCCTGCAGCACCAGCCGCTCGCGCCCCTGCTGGGCCAGGTGCGGGGCCAACGGCTCCAGCGCGGCGTGCAGTTCGATGGCCAGGCCGGCGCCGGGGCCGCGCAGTTCGAGCGGCTCGCCGCTGTCCAGGCCCGACAGCGCGGCGAGCGCGGCCAGCACCTGCGCCTCGCCGCAGTCCTCGAAGCCCGCGGACCGGACCAGCTCACAGGCCTCGGCCCGGGCGGCGGCAGAGCCGGTGCCGCCGGCCGCGAGCAGGGTGAGCGCGATGGAGTACTGCGCGTCCCGCAGCAGCCCGGTCAACCGCCCGCTGGTGGGCTGCTCCAGGCACTCGACGCCGTACCGGCCATGGCAGTTGGTGCACTGCACGGTGCTCAGCACCGGCCCGAGCGGCAGCACCGGGGTGCCGAACAACCGCAGCCACCGCCGACCGTGCTGCCGACGGTAGTTGCGGTCCCCGCCACAGCCCGGACAGAAGAACTCACCGAGCACATCCGTCCGCCACCGCGGACGAACACCCCACAACCGTGTCACGGCGCCAACTCCCCAGACCTGGCAGGCGGCCTGCACGACAACGGGCAGGTCACGCGACCGCAGGCGCCGGCCGTCCCACCGACCGCGCTTCCGGTGGGTCGATGGTGCCACGGTTGCCTGGCGGTGTCAGCACCCCGAACGAGTGCCGAGAGGAAAAAATGTGGCCCAGGACACAGCTGCTCGAAATGCGCCGACTACCAGCCGGTAACCTGGCGGATGTAGACAGACTCGTGCCGGGGAACCACCAAATAAACGAACATGCCCCCGGGCACCAGGGCATCCTGCCCCTTCGGCCCGTCGCCCTCGTAGCCGGTCCCGTCGAGGTAGAACGCCGAAGCGGCCCGGACCAGTTCGTCCGCCTTCTTCTCCACCTCGGCGATCAACGCCGCAGGTGCGCCGCCCGCCACGAACTCCTCACCGGGGCCGTACTCCCTAGCGCTGGCTCGCGTCGCGGCGCATCGCCTGGCGGAGATGGAGCGGCAGAAGAACGAGACGTTCGCGCTCGCCGCGCAGCATGACACCCTCGGCCCGCTGCACGGCTGGCTCACCATCTGGGCCGACGAGGTGGAGATCGAACGGCGCCCCGATCTCTACGAGCGGCGACTGAAGGCCGAGGAGCATCATCTGCTCCTCCTCTGGGCGCTCGATCCGCCCTATGGCACGGTGGCCTGCCGCCCGGCACGGGCGGCAGGCCACCGTGGAAGAACCCGGACGGCGGATATCAGCGCCGGCCGCTCCGGTTGACGGCGCTGATGATCGCCTTCAGCGAGGCGCGCACGGTGTTGGCGTCGATGCCGACGCCCCACAGCACCTGGCCGTCCACCGCGCACTCGACGTAGGCGGCGGCCTGGGCGTCGCCGCCCTCGCTCAGGGCGTGCTCGGCGTAGTCCAGGACGCGTACGTCCACGCCGATGCCGGCCAGCGCGTTGGTGAAGGCGGAGACCGGGCCGTTGCCGGAGCCGGTCAGCTCCACCTCGGCGCCGTTCAGCAGCGCCTGCACCGAGAGGGCGTCGCGACCGTCCTCGGTGGTCAGGCTCTGCTGCTCGCGCAGCGCGATCCGGCCCCACGGGTTCTCGGGGGTCGGCAGGTACTCGTCCTGGAAGACCGCCCAGATGTCGGCCGGGGTGACCTCGCCGCCCTCGGCGTCGGTCTTGGCCTGGATGATCTTCGAGAACTCGATCTGCATCCGGCGCGGCAGGTCCAGCTTGTGGTCGTTCTTCAGCACGTAGGCGATGCCGCCCTTGCCGGACTGCGAGTTGACCCGGATGACCGCCTCGTAGGAGCGGCCCACGTCCTTGGGGTCGATCGGCAGGTACGGCACGCCCCAGGTGTACTCGCCCACCGGGACGCCGGCCGCCTTGGCGTCGGCCTCCAGGGCGTCGAAGCCCTTCTTGATCGCATCCTGGTGCGAGCCGGAGAACGAGGTGTACACCAGGTCGCCAGCGTAGGGGTGGCGCTCGGGGACGTTCATCTGGTTGCAGTACTCGTAGGTGCGGCGGATCTCGTCGATGTTGGAGAAGTCGATCATCGGGTCGACGCCCTGCGAGAACAGGTTCATCCCGACGTTGACCAGGTCCAGGTTGCCGGTGCGCTCGCCCTGGCCGAACAGGCAGCCCTCGACCCGGTCGGCGCCGGCCATCACGGCCAGCTCGGCCGAGGCGACCCCGGTGCCGCGGTCGTTGTGCGGGTGGGTGGAGAGCGCCACGAACTGCCGGCGGGACAGGTTGCGGGACATCCACTCGATCTTGTCCGCATACACGTTGGGCGTCGAACGCTCCACCGTGGTGGGCAGGTTGAGGATGATCTCGCGGTCCTCGGCGGGCTGCCAGACGTCCATCACGCCCTCGCAGACCTCCAGCGCGAAGTCCAGCTCGGTGTCGATGAAGATCTCCGGCGAGTACTGGTAGCCGAAGACCGTCTCGTCGCCCAGCAGCTTCTCGGCGTACTCCATCACCAGCCGGGTGCCGTCCACCGCGATCTGCTTGATGTCCTCCCGGCTGCCCTTGAAGACCACCCGGCGGAACAGCGGCGAGGTCGCGTTGTACAGGTGCACGGTGGCGCGCGGGGCACCGACCAGCGACTCCACGGTGCGCTCGATCAGGTCCTCGCGGGCCTGGGTCAGCACCGAGATGGTGACGTCCTCGGGGATCGCGTCCTGCTCGATCAGCGAGCGGACGAAGTCGAAGTCGGTGGCCCCGGAGGACGGGAAGCCGACCTCGATCTCCTTGTACCCCATCGACACCAGCAGGTCGAACATCTTGCGCTTGCGGGCCGGCGACATCGGGTCGATCAGCGCCTGGTTGCCGTCGCGCAGGTCGGTGGAGAGCCAGCGGGGGGCCTTGCTGATCACCGTGTTCGGCCAGGTGCGGTCCGGCAGGTCGACCGCGCCGAACGGCAGGTAGCGCTCGAAGGGCATCCCGGACGGCTTCTGGCGCACCGTCCCCGCGGTGATCGGCGTGGGCCGGTCGACGAAGGGGCGGGCACGGAAAGCGCCGGTGACAGAAGGCTGCTCAGTCATGTGATGAGACTCTCGGCTTCTCTTCGAATGCGGGCGGGTCGGGGGCTCTGGTCACCCGACGGGCCGACTGGGTGCGGCGCTCCACGGTCCACGCGTGCGCACAGCACAGCCTCCGCGACGAGGGAGCCGGCCTTCAACGGTCTTACAGGCCCTCGCCGCGGCAGCTAAGAAGAAGCAGCCCGTAACGCATGATGGGGCCAGCGTAGCCGAGCGACCGGCGAGGCCGAAGCCGGCAGCGCGACATTTCCACTCCGTGAGACGGCACCTGCGTGACACCCGGTGTCTTTGCCCGGACGCTGGGTGCCATGACGCAGCCCAGCACTCCGATCTGCTCGATCGTGCCGCCCTATCTGCTGGACCGACTGGTCGAACTGGGCGACGAGGACGCCCGGCGCTCGCGCGAGACGGACGACGCCCTGCGCGCCACCCGCGCCGCGCTGCCCGCCGCCGCCCGGCCCGCCCCGGCCGGACGCCCCGGGCGGACCATCGCGAACGCCGGTCACCACACGGCGCTGCCCGGGCGCACGGTGCGCACCGAGGGCGGGCCACCGACCGCCGACCCCGCCGTCAACCGCGCCTACGACGGCCTGGGCGCCACCCTCGCGCTGCTCCTGGAGGTCTACGGCCGCCGCTCGCTGGACGGCGCCGGCCTGCCGCTGCACGCCACCGTGCACTTCGGCGAGGGGTACGACAACGCCTTCTGGGACGGCGGGCGGATGGTCTTCGGCGACGGTGACGGCGTGCTGTTCGACGACTTCACCGGCTGCCTGGAGGTGATCGGCCACGAACTGGCGCACGGGCTGGTCCAGTACGGCCCGGCGCTGGCCTACCACGGCCAGTCCGGGGCGCTCAACGAGTCGGTGGCGGACGTCTTCGGCTCGCTGGCCAAGCAGTACGCGCTGGGCCAGCAGGTCGCGGACGCCGACTGGCTGATCGGCGCGGGGCTGCTGGGCCCGGGGGTGCGCGGGGTGGCGCTGCGCTCGCTCAAGGCTCCGGGCACCGCCTACGACGACCCCAGACTCGGCCGCGACCCGCAGCCGGACTCGATGGACGGCTACCTGGAGACCACCGCGGACGAGGGCGGGGTGCACATCAACTCCGGTATCCCCAACCGGGCCTTCCACCTGCTCGCGGTCGAGCTCGGCGGCGCGGCGTGGGAGCGGGCCGGGCGGATCTGGTACGACGCCGTCACCGGCCCCGCGGTGCACCCGGACACCGACTTCGCCGGCTTCGCCCGGGCCACCCTGGCCGCCGCCCGGGCCCGGTTCGGCGAGGGGCCGGTGCCGGAGGCGGTGGCCGGCGCCTGGAAGCAGGTCGGCCTGGCGGTGGGCTGAGGGGCTTCGCCGGTGGGGCCAGTGCCGCCTCTTCTCGGGTCTGACGACACGCAGTTGAGGACTTCTCAGGAAAATCCCAGCATCGGCCAGCGGTGCGTAGCAGACTGGCGACCATGCGTATACAGGTGTGCAGGAGCGGCGGCTTCACCGGACAGGTTCTACGGGCCGAGCTGGACACCGCCACCCGGATCGACGCGCCGCACGTGCACGCGCTGGCCCGCGAGGCGGTGGCCGGCGCCTCCCGGGCACCCGGGTTCGGCGTGCCCGACGGCTACCACTACGAGATCAGCGTGGACGGCCGCACCGTGCACTGCGCGGACCCCCGACTGACCGACTCGCAGCGGGAGTTGATCTCGCTCATCCTGCACCAGGGCATCGAGCTGCCGCCGCTCTCCCCCGGTGGCGACTGGTTCGCCGCCGGCGCCTGACCGGCCTGCCGCCGACTGCTGGCCGCTTGCCCCTTGCCCGCTTACCGCCCACCGGCGCGCGGCCGGCTACCGCCGACCCTCGAAGCGGACCGCGCCGCGACCGTGCGCGACGGCCCGGGAGACCGGCGAGTGGCCGACCAACTGCACCGGCAGACCGAAGAGTTCACACAGCTGCCCGAGCAGCGGCGCACCAGCGGCCGGCCCGTCGGCGACGGCCGCCGCACGGCAGAGTCCGGCCAGCGCGACACCCCGCCCGGGGTGGCCGGCCATGGTCGCGAGACGGATGCAGCGCCGCTCCCAGTCGGCCCGGCGCGCCGCCGCCCCGGCCGGCCAGTCGAGCCCGGCCGCCGCACCCTCGGGGGTGAGCACCGTGGCGCGGGTGCCGCCCGCCCGGTCCAGCAGGTGCCAGACCGGGGCCGCGAGCTCGACGGCGAGGTCCCGGGCGAACCGGCGGACCCGCCGCTCGCCGGCCGGCTCCGGCCATGGTCCGGGCCACAGTCCCGACCGCAGTCCCAGCCGCAGGCGCGGCGGATCCGGCAGCAGGGCCGTGCCGCCCGGACCGGTCGCCAGCAGATAGCCGCCGGTGCGCATCCGGGGCAGCACCGCGCGGACCTCTCCGGCCGGGACGGCGACACCCACGGCGTGGGTGATCACGGCATTCTGCATCCACTGATGATATTGAATTGTTCAGCTTTCCCAAATCTCTGCCCCATTTGGGCAAAGCATGGGTAAAGCACTGGCGGTCAGAAGCCGAGCTTGCGCAGCTGCTTCGGGTCGCGCTGCCAGTCCTTGGCCACCTTGACGTGCAGGTCGAGGTAGACCGGCGTGCCGAGCAGCGCCTCGATGTGCTTGCGCGCGGTCGTCCCGACGTGCTTGAGCCGGGCTCCCTTCGCGCCGATCACGATGGCCTTCTGGCTCTGCCGCTCGATGTAGACGTTCGCGTGGATGTCCAGCAGCGGGCGGTCGGCCGGCCGGTCCTCGCGCGGGATCATCTCCTCGACCACCACGGCCAGCGAGTGCGGCAGCTCGTCGCGCACGCCCTCCAGGGCGGCCTCCCGGATCAGCTCGGCGACCATGATCTGCTCGGGCTCGTCGGTCAGGTCGCCGTCCGGGTAGAGCGGCTGGCCCTTGGGGAGCAGCTTGGTGAGCAGTTCGGCCACCAGGCCCACCTGCTTGTCGCCGACCGCCGAGACCGGGATGATCTCCGCCCACTCGATGCCGAGCTCGGCGCCGAGCTGGGAGATGGCGATCAGCTGCTCGGCCAGCCGCTTGGAGTCGACCAGGTCGGTCTTGGTGACGATGGCCACCTTGGGGGTCTTCTTGATCTCGGCCAGTTCCTTGGCGATGAACTTGTCGCCGGGGCCGAGCTTCTGGTCGGCGGGCAGGCAGAAGCCGATCACGTCCACCTCGGCCCAGGTGGAGCGGACCAGGTCGTTGAGCCGCTCGCCGAGCAGGGTGCGCGGTTTGTGCAGGCCGGGGGTGTCGACCAGGACGAGCTGCGCGTCCGGGCGGTGCACGATGCCGCGCACGGTGTGCCGGGTGGTCTGCGGGCGGTCGGAGGTGATCGCGACCTTCGTTCCCACCAGGGCGTTGGTCAGGGTCGACTTGCCCGCGTTGGGTCGGCCGACGAAGCACGCGAAGCCCGAACGGTAGGGGGCTGCCGGGGAGGAGGGGGTGTCGCTCATGGGGACCATTCTCCCTGATCGGCCGATCGCCCCCGGCCACCCCCGCCCGAGCGCCGCGTCGGACCCGGCAGCCGGGGCCCGCGGCGGCCGCAGGACGGGGTGGCCGCGGTCACTTGCGGCGCGACTGCAGCGCCCCGAGCAGGGTGAGGACCAGCAGCGCGATCGATCCGCCCAGCCAGTAGGGCGAGCCGGTCTCGTGCCAGCGCCCCATGCCCATCACCACGGCCAGCAGCGCCGCGAAGAATCCGAGTGCCCCGAGCATGACCCCACCCCCTCGGGCGAGATTATCTGCTTTTCCTACTTACGGGGCTCTGCTGGAGCTCTCGGGTGGCTCAGGCCTCGGCGCGGACCCGCAGGGTGCCGTCCGGCCCGGCGAGCAGCAGCGGCGTGCCCGCGCCACCGAGGTCGCCCACCACGGCCAGGTCGGCCGCCGCCGGGGCCGCCTCGGCCGTCACCACGGCCGCCGCCTCCAGCCCCTTGGCCCCGCTGGCCACCGCCATCGCCACGGCCGCCTGCACGGCGGTCAGCCGCAGCGACGCCAGCTCCACCGAGCCGGCCACGTAGGTGCGCCCGGTCTCGTCGCGCACCGCCGCGCCTTCGGCCACACCGTTGCGGGCCCGGGCGGAGCGGGCCAGCGTGATGATCTTCTGGTCTTCGGGATCAAGGTCAGTCATGCCGCCGAGCATAAGCGGCCGCCCGCGGGGCCCCACGCCTCACCCCGCGGGGCGCCACGCGGCCCGGCCCGGAGGGCCGGCCGGCCGGGGTCAGACAGGTTCGCCCTGCTCCTGCTGGACCTGCGGCTGCGGCCCGACCGGCGCGGCCACCACCGTGCCGATCCGGTTGCGCCGCCCGGCCGAGCTCTCCGCGGTCAGCCGGATCGCGGTGATCGCGGCCGGCCCCGAAGGACCGTCCGGCGGCAGCGGGATCTCGCAGGCCGAGCCCGGGATCGGCACCCGGCCCAGGTGCTTGGCGAGCAGGCCGCCCACCGTCTCGACGTCCTCGTCCTCCAGCTCGATGCCGAACAGCTCGCCGAGGTCCTCCACCAGCAGGCGGGCGGTGATCCGGTAGGAGCCGTCGCCGAGGTCCTGCACCGGGGCGGTCTCCCGGTCGTACTCGTCGGTGATCTCGCCGACGATCTCCTCCAGGATGTCCTCGATGGTGACCAGGCCGGCGGTGCCGCCGTACTCGTCGATCACGATCGCCACGTGCGAGCGCATCTGCTGCATCTCGCGCAGCAGGTCGTCCACCGGCTTGCTGTCCGGGATGAAGACGGCCGGGCGCATCACGGTGTCCACCTGGTCGGCCTCCGCCTCCGGGTTGACGTGGGTGCGCCGGACCAGGTCCTTGAGGTAGACGATGCCGACCACGTCGTCCTCGTTGTCGCCGACCACTGGGATCCGCGAGAAGCCGGAGCGCAGTGCCAGGGTGAGGGTCTGGCGGACCGTCTTGTGCCGCTCGATCATCACAAGGTCGGTGCGCGGCACCATCACCTCGCGCACGATGGTGTCGCCCAGCTCGAAGACGGAGTGCACCATCCGGCGCTCGTCGTCCTCGATCAGGTCGTCCTTCTCGGCCAGGTCGACCAGCGCGCGCAGCTCCGCCTCGGAGGCGAAGGGGCCCTCGCGGTAGCCCTTGCCGGGGGTGAGTGCGTTGCCCAGCAGGATCAGCAGCCGCGGGATCGGGCCGAGGACCGCGGCCAGCGGCAGCAGCACGAAGGAGGCCGCGGTCGCGGTGGTCAGCGGGTGCTGGCGGCCGATGGTGCGCGGCGAGACGCCGACCGCGACGAACGAGACCAGCACCATCACGCCGAACGCCAGCAGGATCGCCTGCCAGGCCTGGCTGAGGTTGCGCACGCAGACCACGGTGACCATGACCGCCGCCGCCATCTCGCTGGCCACCCGGATCAGGGTGGCCAGGTTGAGGTAGCGGATCGGGTCGGAGGCCAGGGTCAGCAGCCGGTCGGCGCCGCGCCGCCCGGCCCGCACGGCCTCCTCGGCCCGGAACCGGGAGACCCGGGAGATGCCGGCCTCCGCACAGGCGGCCAGCCAGCCCAGCATCACCAGCAGGAAGGACGCAACGAGAAAGCTCGTACTATCGCCACTCATACCGGATCAGTGCGTCGTCGGGGCCGGGGAGATCCCCGACAGCCCGCGACCGGCCCGCCAGTCGTCGAGGATCCGCTTCTGGAGGCCGAACATGGCCTGCTCCTCCTCCGGCTCCTCGTGGTCGTAGCCGAGCACGTGCAGCACCCCGTGGACGGTGAGCAGCTGCAGCTCCTCGTCCATCGAGTGCTTGGAGGGCGCGGCCAGGCCCTGCGCCTTGGCCACCTCGGGGCAGAGCACGATGTCGCCGAGCAGGCCCTGCGGCAGCTCCTCGCCCTCCTTGCCGGGGCGCAGTTCGTCCATCGGGAAGGACATCACATCGGTGGGACCGGGCAGGTCCATCCACTGGATGTGCAGCTGCTCCATCGCCTCGGCGTCCACGAGGATCACGGACAGTTCGGACAGCGGATGGATCCGCATCTTGTCGAGGGCGAAGCGGGCGACGTCGAGGATGGACTCCTCGTCGGCCTCCCAGCCGGACTCGTTGGCGATGTCGATGGACATGGAGCGGTGTCGACTCAGCTTTCGGTGCGATGGGGCTGTCGGGGGGTGCGGCTGCGGGGGCCGCGCGGGGCGCTCTTGCGCGAGGACTGGCCCTGGGCCTCGCGGCCCGGGTCCTCGCCGTTCTCGGCGTCCCAGCGCTCGTAGGCGTCCACGATCCGGCCGACCAGCTTGTGGCGGACCACGTCGGTGCTGGTCAGGATCGAGAAGTGGATGTCCGGGACGCCGGCCAGGATCTCCTGGACCACCTTGAGACCGCTGCGGGTACCGCCCGGCAGGTCGATCTGGCTGGTGTCACCGGTGACCACGACCCGGGAGTTGAAGCCAAGGCGGGTCAGGAACATCTTCATCTGCTCGGGCGAGGTGTTCTGCGCCTCGTCCAGGATGATGAAGGCGTCGTTCAGGGTCCGGCCGCGCATGTAGGCGAGCGGAGCGACCTCGATGGTGCCCGCCGCCATCAGCCGCGGGATCGAGTCGGGGTCCATCATGTCGTGCAGCGCGTCGTAGAGCGGACGCAGGTAGGGGTCGATCTTCTCGTAGAGGGTGCCGGGCAGGAACCCGAGCCGCTCGCCGGCCTCGACCGCCGGGCGGGTCAGGATGATCCGGTTGACCTCCTTGGCCTGCAGCGCCTGCACGGCCTTGGCCATCGCCAGATAGGTCTTGCCGGTACCGGCCGGCCCGATCCCGAAGGTGATCGTGTGCCGGTCGATGGCGTCGACGTAGTTCTTCTGGTTCACCGTCTTGGGGCGGATCGTGCGGCCCCGGTTGGAGAGGATGCTCGCGGTGAAGACCGCCGAGGGGCTCTCGGCCGCGCCGTCCGGGTCGGCGGCGGCGCTCTTCAGCATCGCGATGGACCGCTCCACGGAGTCCTCGGTCAGCGGCTGGCCGGTGCGCAGCACCAGCATCATCTCGCTGAACAGCTGCTTGACGAGGGCGATGTCGGCGCTGTCGCCGGTGGCGGTGACCTCGTTGCCCCGCACGTGGATGTCGGTCCGCGGGAACGAGCGCTCGATCACCCGCAGGAGGGAGTCGGTGGCACCGAGCAGGGTGACCATCGGGTGCTTCTCGGGGATCACGATCCGGGCGGTCGATCCGTCACCGTCGCGGGTGGCGGCCCTCGCGCCGTTCTGCGCGCCATGCTGTGCGGTGTCACTCATCGGTTCGCTCATGGGTCGGCGCTGAGGCCTGCCTCATCCCATCCGTCTCTCGGGGTGCCGCTCGGTCGGTTCCGGGGTCACCAGGGTACGCCGCGCAGGTGTTCGCTGTGACGCGGCCCGATCGATGGTGGGCCAGTTCCGCGAGGGACGCCAGCGCTTTTCGCCCCCCTGGGCGGCGCACCGCGGACGTCACCGTCGTGGCGGCACCGGCACCCGGGCGAGGTCCTCGGCGATCACCAGCTCGCCGTCGAAGTGCTCGCGGGCCTCAGCCAGGTGACCGGCCAGGTCCGGGTAGCGCTGCGAGAAGTGGGTCAGCACCAGGGTCCGCACACCCGCCGCGGCGGCCAGCCGCGCGGCCTGGGCGGCGGTCAGGTGGCCGTGCTCCTCGGCGAGCCGGGCGTCGGCGGTCAGGAAGGTCGCCTCGATCACCAGCAGGTCCGCGCCCTCGGCCAGCGCCTCGGCGCCCGGGCAGAGCCGGGTGTCCATCACGAAGGCGAAGCGCTGGCCGCGCCGCACCTCGCTGACCTCCGCCAGGGTGACCAGCCGCCCGTCCAGCTCGATCGCGCCCTCGCGCTGCAGCCGGCCCACCGCCGGACCGGCGATGCCGAGGGCGGCCAGCCGCACGGGCAGCAGGCGGCGCCCGTCGGGCTCGGTCAGGCGGTAGCCGAAGGCCTCCACCGGGTGCGAGAGCCGCACCGCCTCCAGCGCGAACGGCGCGCCCTCGGCGGGCAGCGCGCCCGCCTCTTCGACCGGGTGCGGGCGCAGCTCGGCCGTCTCGTGGAACGCCGTTGCCCGGCGCAGCCGGTCGAAGAAGACCTGCCCGCCGGCCGGGTAGTAGGCGTGCACCGGGTGCGGGACCCGGTCCAGGTTGATCCGCTGGACCACCCCGGCCAGACCCAGGCTGTGGTCACCGTGGAAGTGGGTGACGCAGATCCGGGTCAGGTCGGTGGCCGAGACCCCGGCGTACTGCATCTGGCGCTGCGTGCCCTCCCCCGGGTCGAAGAGCAGTCCCTCGCCGTCCCAGCGCAGCAGGTAGCCGTTGTGGTTGCGGTGCCTGGTCGGCACCTGGCTGGCCGTGCCGAGGACGACGAGTTCGCGCTGCGACACCGTCAGACCATGCCCTCGCGCAGCGGCTTGCCGCCGAGCACGTGGACGTGCACGTGGAAGACGGTCTGACCGGCGCCGGCCCCGACGTTGGAGATCAGCCGGTAGTCGGCGAGCCCCTCGTCGGCGGCGACCGCGGCGGCCTCGGTGAGCAGCTCGGCGGCGACCTCCGGCTCGGCGGCGGCGAGCTCGGGGGCGTTCGGGTAGTGCGCGTACGGCATCACCAGCACGTGGGTGGGTGCCTGCGGGTTGATGTCCCGGATGGCGATGGTGCGCTCGGTCTTGCGGACCACGGTGGCCGGGATCTCACCCGCCACGATCTTGCAGAACAGGCAGTCCGCCTGCGGCTCGCCGGACATCCGGGGCTCCTTCGCACTACATCGTCGGCATCTGACGGTCTGACGGAACCGCAGCCTAGCCGAGCCAGCCGGCGTCCGCGGGCCCGGCGGGGGTCTCCCGCCGGGCCCGCGGACGGGCCTGGAGCGCTCAGAGCTCCGGCAGCGGCGGCGGCGTCCTGGCAGGCGTGGTCGCCAGGCTCTCCAGCGCGATCCGCACCGCCTCGGCCAGCTGCGGATCCTGCCCGGCCGCCCAGTGGTGCGGGGCGATCGGGACCTCGACGTCCGGGGTGACCCCGCGGTTCTCCAGGCCCCAGCCGTAGCCCTCCACCCAGGTCGCGTACTTGGGCTGGGTGACCGAGGTGCCGTCCACCAGGCCGTAGCGGCTGTCGATGCCGATCACCCCGCCCCAGGTCCGGGTGCCGACCACCGGGCCGATGCCGAGCGCCTGGATCGCGGCGTTGACGATGTCGCCGTCCGAGCCGGCGTGCTCGTCGGCCAGCGCCACCACCGGTCCGCGCGGCGCCTCGCCCGGGTAGGGCTCGGCGGTCGCCAGGCCGCGACCGCGGCCCCAGCCGATGATCCGTCGGGAGAGCTTCTCCAGGATCAGCTGCGAGGTGTGGCCGCCGCGGTTCTCCCGCAGGTCGACCAGCAGGCCCTCCTTGGCCAGCTCCACCCGCAGGTCGCGGTGGAGCTGGGCCCAGCCGGCGCTCATCATGTCCGGGATGTGCAGGTAGCCGAGCCGCCCTCCGGAGAGCCGGCGCACCTCCGCCCGGCGCCCGGCCACCCAGTCGTGGTAGCGCAGCGCCTCGTCGTCGGCGAGCGGGACGGCCACCGGGTGGCGCACCGTGCCGTCGGCCCGCTGGACGGTCAGCTCGACCGGCTGCCCGGCGGTGCCGGCCAGCAGCGGGGCGGGCCCGGTCACCGGGTCGACCGGGCGGCCGTCCACAGCGAGCAGCGCGTCACCGGCCTTCACCGCGACGCCGGGGGCCATCAGCGGGGAGCGGGCCCTGGGGTCGGAGGACTCGCCGGGCAGCACCCGGGCGATCCGCCACACCTCGCCGTCGCGCACCAGGTCGGCGCCGAGCCGACCCTGCGGCCGTGCGCCGGGCGCGCCCCGCCCGGGCGGCGAGACGTAGGCGTGCGAGGTGCCGAGTTCGCCGACCACCTCCCAGAGCAGGTCGACCAGCTCGTCGTGCGAGCCCAACCGCTCGACCAGCGGGCGGTAGCGCGCCAGCACCCCGGCCCAGTCGACCCCGCCGAGGTCGGCACGCCAGAAGTTGTCGCGCATCAGGCGGCCGTTCTCGTCGAACATCTGGCGCCACTCGGCGGCCGGGTCCACGGTGACCCGCAGCCGCGCCAGGTCCACCCGGGTCTCGTCCTCCTCGGCGGCCTTGTGGTCGGCCGGCACGATCCGCAGCTCGCCGCCGTCGAGCACGGCCAGCCGGTTGCCGTCCGCGCTGACCGCGAAGGTGTCCAGGCTGTCCAGCAACTGCTCGACCCGCAGCTTGGCCAGGTCGTAGCGCTCCAGCACCGGACCGGGGCGCTCGTCCTCGGGCGTGGCGGCGTCGTCACCGAGCTCGCCGACCACCTGGTAGCGGGTCCACAGCACGCCGTCCTTGGCCGCCCGCAGCTCGCCGAACCGGCCGCCCTCGACCGGGAACGGCACGATCCGGTCGGCCAGCCCCGCCAGGTCCACCACGGTGGCGGGCGCCGACGGGCCCTCGGCCGCCTCCGCGGCCGGCTGCCCGCCCGCCTCGGGTTGCCCGGTGGACGGCTCGGAGGTCTCGGCGCTCTCCTCCGCGCCGTCCACCGGGCGGCCACCGCGCCGGGGCCCGAACGGCGAGGGGGTGTCCGCGGCCAGCGTCAGCAGGTAGGGCCGGGCGCCGGTGGGGAAGCCCAGGTCGAAGCTGTGCGCGTCGTAGACCGGGTCGAAGTTGCGCATCGACAGGAAGGCGAGGTGCTTGCCGTCGGCGGTGAAGGCGGGCGAGGTGTCGATGAACCGCTGCGGGGTGGCCTCGGCGACCTCGCCCGAGGCGAGGTTCACCAGCATGATCTGGCGCAGCAGCCACGGGCCCAGGGTCGGCTGCGACCAGGCCAGCCAGCCCGAGTCCGGGGCGAAGGCCAGCCCGCTGACCTCGCCGTCCACGCTGCGGGCCAGCTCGCGCACCGCTCCGTCGGCCAGCGCGACCAGCAGCAGCCGGCCGTCGTCCGCGGCGACGGCGGCGTGCCGGCCGTCCGGGGCGACCTGCAGGCCGAGCACCCGGCCCAGGCCGCCGGCCGCGTACCGGCGCCGCTCGGCCGCCAGCGCGTCCGGGGCGTACTCCAGCGCGTCGTCGCCCTCGGCATCGGTCACCCAGAGCGCGCCCTGCGGGCCGCCCGCCTCGGTGGGCGGGACCACCCGGGCCAGCCGGGCACGCGCCCCCGGGGTCTCGGCCAGCACCCGCGCCGGGCCCTCGCGGTGGGTCAGCCAGTGCACGGTGCCGCGCACCACCACGGCGGCGGCGCGCCCGGTGGCGTCCGGGGCGGCGGTCGACAGTTGCCCGGCCGCCGGCAGCGGGTAGGGGCGGCGGCCGGTGCGCGGGCCGGCCGGGTGCACCGCGAGGCGGCGCGGCCGGGCCACGCCGTCCAGCGCGTCCAGCAGCCACAGCTCACCGCCGCTGTGCCAGACGACCCGGGTGCCGTCGGTGGCGGCGTTGCGGGCGTAGAACGGGGCGCCGGGCGAGGGGTGGGTGTGGCGGCGCAGGTCCGAGCCGTCGGGGCGGCTGGAGTAGAGGTGGCCGCTGCCCTCGTGGTCGCTCAGGAAGGCGATCCGGTCGCCCACCCAGAGGGGGGACTCGATGTTGCCGTCCAGCTCGCTGTGCAGGCGGGTGAACTCCCCGCCCTCGGTGCCGATCCACAGCCGCCCGGCGGTGCCGCCGCGGTAGCGCTTCCAGCGGGCGGGCTCGGCGCTGTAGGCGGACAGCAGCAGGACCCGGTCGCCGGACGCCTCGTCGGGAGCGGCGTCCGGGGTCGCCTCGGGGGTCGGGGCGGCGGCCTCGAAGGCGAGGTGCCCGATCGGCCCGAAGGGCAGCCGGCGCGGCTGCCCGCCGTCCAGCGGGACGGCGAAGGCCCAGGCCTGACGGGTCGTCGCCTGGCCGGCGCTGGTGACCGCCACCGGCTCGCCCTGCGGGGTCCACCCCCGCAGCAGGGTCCGGGCGGTGTGGCCCCAGTGGGTCAGCCGCCGGGCCTCGCCGCCGTCGACGGGCGCGAGGTGGATCTCCGCCGCACCGTCGCGGGTGGAGGCCCAGGCGATCGAGCGGCCGTCCGGCGAGAAGCGCGGGTGGGAGACCGGGGAGCGGTCCGCGGTCAGCCGCCAGGCCCGGCCACCGTCCAGCGGGGCGAGCCAGATGTCGTCCTCGGCGACGAAGGTCACCAGGTCGCCGTGCAGGTGCGGGTGGCGCAGGTAGGCGCCGGCAGAGGTGCTCTCGGATTCCGTCACGGCGTCAGGTTATGCAGCTCCCGGCCGGTGCCACCAGCGATTCCCAGGAGGAACGGGATCAGGACCAGCGACCGGTGCGGCCCAGCAGCAGGGCGCCCGCCGCCACGCCCGCCGTGGAGGTGCGCAGCACCGAGGAACCCAGCCGGTAGGGGCGCGCGCCGCACTCCGCGAAGGCCGCCAGTTCCTCCGGGCTCACCCCGCCCTCCGGTCCGACGATCAGCACCAGGTCGCCCTCGGCGGGCAGCGCGGCGGTGGCCAGCGGCTCGGCCCCCTCCTCGTGCAGCACGGCCGCGAACGCGGCGCCGGCCAGCAGCGGGGCCAGCTGGCGGGTCGTCATCGACTCGCGCACCTCGGGAAAGCGCAGCCGGCGGGCCTGCTTGCCCGCTTCGCGCGCGGTGGAGCGCCACTTGGCCAGCGCCTTGGCGCCGCGCTCGCCCTTCCACTGGGTGATGCAGCGGGCGGCCGCCCACGGGATCACCACGTCGACGCCGACCTCGGTCATCGTCTCCACCGCCAGCTCGCCGCGGTCCCCCTTGGGCAGCGCCTGGACCACGGTGATCCGCGGCCGGGGCTCGGCCTCGGCGCGCACCTCGGTGAGCGTGACGTCGAGCGCGTCCTTGCCGTGCACGGCGGTCACCGTGCCGTGGCCGCCCAGGCCCAGACCGTCGGTCAGGGTGACCGCCTCGCCGGGCAGCAGGCGCTTGACGGCGGCCGCGTGCCGGCCCTCCGGTCCGTCCAGGCGGATGGAGTGCCCGGCCGCGGCGGTGGCCAGCTGGGCGGTCTCGACGACGAAGACGGGTGCGGTCATGGCGCGCTTTCCTCGGTACGGGTCGGGCCTCGAAACGGGTCGGGGTGGGCCTGGATGCTCCGGGCCCACCCCTGTGCCGATGAAACTGGTGGCCGCTCAGCGGCCGTTGAAGGCGTCCTTCAGCCGGGAGAAGAGCCCCTGCTGACCGGGCGAGAACAGGCCCGAGGGCCGCTCCTCGCCGCGCAGCACCGCGAGGCGGCGCAGCAGGTCCTCCTGCTCGGGGTCGAGCTTGGTCGGCGTCTGGACCTCGACATGCACTATCAGGTCGCCCCGGCCTCCCCCGCGCAGGTGGGTGACGCCCCGTCCGTGCAGCGGGATCGACTGGCCGGACTGGGTGCCGGGCCGGATGTCGACCTCCTCCGGACCGTCCAGGGTCTGCAGCGGCACCTGGGTGCCGAGGGATGCGGCCGTCATCGGGATGGTGACGGTGCAGTGCAGGTCGTCGCCGCGACGCTGGAAGGTCGGGTGGTTGATCTCGGCGATCTCCACGTAGAGGTCACCGGCCGGACCACCACCGGGGCCGACCTCGCCCTCGCCGGCCAGCTGGATCCGGGTGCCGTTGTCGACACCGGCGGGGATCTTGACCGTCAGCGTGCGCCGGGCCCGGACCCGGCCGTCGCCCGCGCACTCCGGGCACGGGGTCGGCACCACGGTGCCGAAGCCCTGGCACTGCGGGCACGGGCGCGAGGTCATGACCTGGCCCAGGAAGGAACGGGTGACCTGGGAGACCTCGCCCTTGCCGCGGCACATGTCGCAGGTCTGGGCCGAGGTCCCGGGGGCCGCGCCCTCGCCGCTGCAGGTGGTGCAGGTGACGGCGGTGTCGACCTGGAGTTCCTTGGTGGTGCCGAAGGCGGCCTCCTCCAGGGTGATCTCCAGGCGGATCATCGCGTCCTGGCCGCGCCGGGTGCGCGAGCGCGGGCCGCGCTGGCCCGAGGCCGCGCCGAAGAAGGCGTCCATGATGTCGGAGAAGCCGAAGCCCGCCGCACCGCCGCCGAAGCCGCCCCCGCCGCCGCCCGGCGAGAGCGGGTCCCCGCCCAGGTCGTAGACCTGCCGCTTCTGCGGGTCGGAGAGCACCTCGTAAGCGGCGTTGATCTCCTTGAACCGCTCCTGCGTCTTCGGGTCCGGGTTGACGTCCGGGTGCAGTTCACGGGCAAGGCGCCGGAACGCCTTCTTGATCTCGTCCTGCCCCGCGTCCCGTCGGACGCCGAGTACCGCGTAGTAGTCCGTGGCCACCAAATACTCCGCTTGTTCCGCCTCTAGAAAAGTGCTGCTGGTACTGCCGCTGCGCCACCCAATGTACGCAGGGACCGGTTAGGACTCTGCCAGGATCTGCCCCACATACCGGGCGACCGCCCGCACCGCCCCCATGGTGCCGGGGTAATCCATTCGGGTGGGCCCGATCACGCCGAGCTTGGCGACGCTCTCGTCACCCGAGCCGTAGCCGACCGAGACGACCGAGGTGGAGTTCAGGCCCTCGTACTCGTTCTCCCGGCCGATCCGCACGGTCATCCCGGCCTCGTTGGTCTCACCGAGCAGGCGCAGCAGGACCATGTGCTCCTCCAGCGCCTCCAGCACCGGCTGGATGGTGAGCGGGAAGTCATGGCCGAAGCGGGTCAGGTTGGCCGTGCCGGCCAGCATGATCCGCTCCTCGTTCTGCTCCACCAGGGACTCGAAGAGCGTGGAGAGCACGGTGGAGACGATCGGCCGATCGGCCGGCTCGAAGGCCGCGGGCAGGTCCTCCACCAGGGACGGGACGTCGGGGAAGCGCCGGCCGCCGGCCCGGGCGTTGAGCCGGGCGCGCAGGTCGGCCAGGGTGCTCTCGCGCACCGGGCCCGGGCAGTCGACCATCCGCTGCTCGACCCGGCCGGTGTTGGTGATCAGCACCAGCATCACCTTGGCGGGCGCCAGCGCGACCAGCTCGATGTGCCGGACCGTGGAGCGGGTCAGCGAGGGGTACTGGACCACCGCGACCTGCCGGGTCAGCTGGGCCAGCAGCCGCACGGTCCGGGCGACCACGTCGTCCAGGTCGACCGCACCGTCCAGGAAGTGCCGGATCGCGCGCCGCTCGGGGGCGCTCATCGGCTTGACCTCGGCCAGCCGGTCGACGAAGAGCCGGTAGCCCTTGTCGGTCGGGATCCGGCCGGCGCTGGTGTGCGGCTGCTGGATGTAGCCGTCCTCTTCGAGGGTGGCCATGTCGTTGCGCACGGTGGCCGGCGAGACGCCGAGGTTGTGCCGCTCGACCAGCGCCTTGGAACCCACCGGCTCCTCGGTGCCGACGTAGTCCTGCACGATGGCACGCAGCACGGAGAGCTTGCGCTCGTCGAGCTGGCGGACCTCCAGGCCGCCCGGCTCGCCGCCGGGGCGCGCGGCGGCGGCGCCGGAGGCGCGCCCCGCGGCACGCGGCGGCGCGGACTTGGCCGCTGCCCGAGGGCCGGCGGCGGTGCGCTGCACTCTCGTGGCCTCGGTGGCCGCCGGCTCGCGGCCGCTCGGACGCGGATCGGAATCGGGTTCGTCGAACATGGCACGCACCTCCCTCTTCGCGCGTTGTCCAGGTACCAGGTCCTGCCCTGACAAGTACTGCCCGGTGATCGGCTTGGCACTCTGCCCAGACGAGTGCCAAAACCGTACCTGCCAGTGTAAGGCCCGGGTCCGATCGCAGGAACGCCCTGGCCCGGGATGCCGCGCGGATCACTCCGCATGACGTCCCGGTCCGCCGGGCACGACACGCCTGGTGCGAACGTCTCCGGACAGGGTGGTGCCCGGCGCCGGACGAAGTGGCAGCATCGATAGCAACTGAGACCTGAGCACCGGCAAGGACCGCTCGGGCGATGGAAAACCCGGTGGATACATTGAAGGACCAAAGAGGAGCAGCCATGTCGGCGTCCGGCCCCCACACCCGCTTCGCTCCCGATCGTGGACTGACCGGGCGGATGGTCACCACGATGTTCCTGATCGGGCTGCTGTACGTCGGCTTCACGGGTGTGCTGATCGTCCTGCTGCGGGGCGCCTGGCCACTGATCGTCCTGCTCATGGGCGGTCTCTTCGTCGCGCAGTTCTGGTTCAGCGACAAGATCACCGAACGGGCGATGGGCGCCCACGCGGTCACCCCGGAGCAGTACCCGCAGCTGCACGGCACCATTGACCGGCTCTGCGCGCTGGCCGACATGCCCAAGCCGCGCGTCGCGGTGGCCGACAACGACATGCCCAACGCCTTCGCCACCGGGCGCAACCCGGAGAACGCCGTGGTCTGCGTCACCACCGGGCTGCTGCGCCGGCTGGAGCCGGAGGAGTTGGAGGGCGTGCTGGCGCACGAGCTCTCGCACGTGGCGCACCGGGACGTCGCGGTGATGACGGTGGCCGGCTTCCTCGGCGTGCTGGCCGGCGCGATCACCCGGATCGCGCTCTACAGCGGCATGATGAGCGGCGGCAACCGGAACAACAACAACAATGACAGCGCCGCGATCGCGATGATCCTCATCCCGCTGGTCAGCATGGTCGTCTACGCGATCAGCTTCCTGCTCACCCGGCTGCTCTCGCGCTACCGCGAGCTGGCCGCCGACCGGGCCGCCGCCCAGCTCACCGGCCGGCCCAGCGCGCTCGCCTCGGCGCTGACCAAGGTGACCGGGCAGATCGCCGCGATCCCGACCAAGGACCTGCGCCAGGCCCAGCCGTACAACGCGTTCTACTTCGCGCCCGCGCTGAGCGCCAAGGAGACCGCCTCGCAGCTGCTCTCCACCCACCCCAGCCTGGAGCAGCGCCTCGAGCAGCTGGGCAAGATCTCCGCCGAACTGGGACGCTGACCTCCGGTCACCCCGCCGCGCTCCCCGGCCCGCGCTGGGGAGCGCCCGCTTGGAAGGAACAACCCGTGGGATTCCTGGACTCGCTGCTCGGCCGGACCAAGCCCGTCAAGCCGGACCTCGACCAGCTCTTCGGTGTGCCCTCGGCCGCCCTGACCCTGGAGGCCGCCGCCGGCTTCACGCCCACGGGCCTCGGCTCGGTCTGCTTCGCCGCGGTCGAGGGCGGCGCGTTCGGCGAGGTGGAGCGCCAGGTGCGGGCCCTGCTGGACGCCGACACGCCGAACGGCGGCACCCCGGTCGAGGCCAGCCGCGACGAGTACGGCTACTCCTGGCTGCTGGCCCGGCACACCCCCGAGGAGCTGCCGGAGCTGGTCAACGACCTGCACGCGGTCAACAGCGAGCTGGAGGCCAACGGCTTCGGCCCGCAGCTGCTCTGCTCACTGGTCGGCTTCCGCAACGAGGCGGGGCAGTCGCTCGCGCTGGTCTACCTCTACAAGCGCGGCTCCTTCTACCCCTTCGCCCCGATGCCCGGCGGCGGCGAGCGGCGCAACAGCCCGCTGGAGCTCCAGGTGAAGGCGATGCTCGGCAACGACCTGCGCCTGGAGAACGACCTGAGCCGCTGGTTCCCGGTCTGGGGCGCGCCCGGCCTGTGAGGCTGACGGGCCGTCCGTCCCGGGGCCGCCCGAGGGCTTTCCTATAGTTCCTCCATGCGCAGCACTCAGTACGGTCCCGATCTCACCCCGCCCTGGAAGCGGCAGCAGCCCGCCCCCGAGGTGGCCGCCGAGCGGGAGCTGGTGGTCGAGGAGGTCGTCACCGGCTTCTGCGGCGCGGTGGTGCGCTGCGAGAAGACGGCCGAGGGCCCGACCGTGACCCTGGAGGACCGGTTCGGCAAGCACCGGGTCTTCCCGCTGGTGCCGCGCGGCTTCCTGCTGGACGGCCAGCTGGTCACCCTGGTCCGCCCGAGCGGGCCCGCGCCGGCCCGGGGGCCCGCTCGCACCGCCTCCGGCTCGGTCGCCGTCGCCGGGGTCCGGGCGCGGGTCGCCCGGGAGTCGCGGATCTACGTCGAGGGCCGGCACGACGCCGAACTGGTCGAGCGGGTCTGGGGCGACGACCTGCGGATCGAGGGCGTGGTGGTCGAGTACCTGGAGGGCATCGACGACCTGCCCGCCATCGTGGCCGAGTTCGGCCCGGGCCCGCAGCGGCGGCTCGGCGTGCTGGTGGACCACCTGCTGCCCGGGACCAAGGAGCACCGGATCGCCTCGGCGGTCACCTGCGAGGCCGTCCTGGTGGTGGGCCACCCGTTCATCGACGTCTGGCAGGCCGTGAAGCCGGCCAGCGTGGGGATCCCCGGCTGGCCGGACGTGCCCTACGGGGAGGTCTGGAAGGAGGGCATCTGCCGCCGCCTGGGCTGGCCGGTGGACTCCCCGGCCGCCTGGAAGCGGATCCTGGCCTCGGTGAACTCGTACAAGGACCTGGAGCCGGCCCTGCTCGGCCGGGTCGAGCAGCTGATCGATTTCGTCACGGAGCCCGGGACCTAGCTAGAGCCTGTCCGATGGATGTTGTCGGACAGGCCCGAGCCCCCGCAGGGCCTCAGTCCACCAGGTCGCGCACCACCGCGTCGGCCAGCAGTCGCCCGCGCAGGGTCAGCGCGGCCCGTCCGGCGGCGAACGGCTCGGCGGCCAGCAGGCCGTCCGCCAGTGCCTGCTCGGCCGCGCGCAGCCCGGTGGCGGTGAGCAGGTCGAGCGGGCAGCCGTCGACCAGGCGCAGCTCCAGCAGGATCCGCTCGACCCGCTGGTCCTCGGCCGGCAGCACCTCGCGCCCCTGGGCCGGCGTGCGGCCCTCGGCGAGCGCCTGGGCGTAGGCGGCCGGGTGCTTGGCGTTCCACCAGCGCACGCCGCCCACGTGGCTGTGCGCGCCGGGGCCGGCGCCCCACCAGTCGCCGCCGGTCCAGTAGAGCTCGTTGTGCCGGCAGCGGCCGGCCTCGGTGGTGGCCCAGTTGGAGACCTCGTACCAGGCGTAGCCCGCCTCGGCGAGCGCCTGCTCGGCGATCAGGTAGCGGTCGGCGTGCACGTCGTCGTCGACCATCGGCAGTTCGCCGCGCTTGATCCGGCCGGCCAGCCTGGTGCCTTCCTCGACGATCAGCGAGTAGGCGGAGACGTGATCGGGTCCGGCCCCGATCGCGGCGGCCAGCGAGGCCCGCCAGTCCTCGTCGGACTCCCCCGGCGTGCCGTAGATGAGGTCCAGGTTGACGTGCTCGAAGCCGGCCGCGCGGGCCTCGGCGACGCAGGCCTCCGGACGGCCGGGCGTGTGGTGGCGGTCCAGCACCTTGAGCACGTGCGGCCGGGCGCTCTGCATCCCGAAGGAGATGCGGTTGAAGCCGCCCTCGCGCAGCTCGGTCAGGTAGGCCGGGTCGACCGACTCGGGGTTGGCCTCGGTGGTCACCTCGGCGTCCGCGGCGAGCCCGAACTCCTCCCGGATCGCGCCCAGCATCGCCACCAGGTCACGGGCCGGCAGCAGGGTCGGCGTGCCGCCGCCGAGGAAGACGGTGCGCACCGGCAGGTCGACCGGGCCCAGCACCTTGCGGGCCAGCCGGATCTCGCCGATCAGGTTCTGCGCGTAGGTCTCCTGCGTGGCGACGGGGCCACGTCCGGCCTGCGCGTGCAGCTCGGTGGCGGTGTAGGTGTTGAAGTCGCAGTAGCCGCAGCGGGTGGCGCAGTACGGCACGTGCAGGTAGAAGCCGAAGGGCCGTTCGCCCAGCCCTGTCAGGGCGTGGGCGGGCAGCGAACCATCGGACGGCACGGGTTCGCCGTCGGGGAGTGCGGAGGGCATGCGTCCATTGTCCGGTACGGCGCGAGTGACCTGGCCGATCGGTCGCGCCGTACCGGTGTGATCATGCGACTCAGGCCTCGTTGGCGCCCGCGTACATCTGCGCGACGGCCTCGGCGTAGGTCCGCTCGACCACCGGGCGCTTGATCTTCAGGCTCGGGGTCAGCTCGCCGTGCTCGACGTCCAGGTCGCGCGGCAGGATGGTGAACTTCTTGACCGTCTGCCAGCGCTGCAGCTCACCGTTGAGCTTCTTCACGAAGCCCTCGATCAGCGTGTGCACCTCGGGCGAGCCGACCACCTCGGCGTAGCTGCGGCCCTTCTGGCCGTGCTCGGCGGCCCACTGCATGATCACCGGCTCGTCCAGCGCGATCAGCGCGGTGCAGAAGTTGCGGCCGTTGCCGATCACCAGGATGTTGCTGACGAAGGGGCAGAGCGCCTTGAACTTGCCCTCGACCTCGCTGGGCGCGACGTACTTGCCGCCGGAGGTCTTGAACATGTCCTTCTTGCGGTCGGTGATCCGCAGGTACCCGCCGGGGCCCAGCTCGCCGATGTCGCCGGTGTGGAACCAGCCGTCCGCCTCCAGCACCTCGGCGGTCCGCTCGGGGTCCTCGTGGTAGCCGCGCATCACGCCGGGGCCGCGCAGCAGGATCTCGCCGTCCTCGGCGATCCGGACCTCGGTGCCGGGCAGCGGCAGGCCCACGGTGCCGATCCGGACGTCCTCGGCGGGGTTGACCGCCGAGCCGGCGCTGGTCTCGCTGAGCCCGTAGCCCTCCAGGATCGGCACGCCGGCACCCATGAAGAAGTAGCCGATCTCGGGGGCCAGCGCGGCGCTGCCGGAGACCGAGCCGCGCAGCCGGCCGCCGAAGGCCGTGCGGATCTTGGCGTAGACCAGTTTGTCGGCGATCGCGTGCTGCACCGACAGCGCCAGCGGAGCGCTGTCGCGGCCGGTGGCGATCCGGTTGTCCTGGGTGGTGCGGGCGTACTCGCGGGCCACCTTGGCCGCCCAGAGGAAGATCTTGTACTTGGCCCCGCCCTCTGCTCTGGCCCGGCCCGCGATGCCGTTGTAGACCTTCTCGAAGATCCGCGGCGCGGAGGCCATCAGGGTCGGCTTGATGACCGGGAGGTTGTGGATGATCCGGTCGACCCGGCCGTCCACCGCCATCACGTGGCCGGTGGCGATCTGGCCCGAGATCAGGGTCTTGCCGAAGACGTGCGAGAGCGGCAGCCACATGAACTGCACGTCCTCGGCGCGCAGCAGGCCGCTCTCCTGCTGCGCGATGCCCTCGTAGGCCCAGCAGTCGTGCACCAGGCGCACGCCCTTGGGGCGCCCGGTGGTGCCGGAGGTGTAGATCAGGGTGGCGAGCTGCTCGGGGTCCAGCGCGTCGACCGCCTCGCGGACCGCCTGCGGGTGCTCCTTGAGGTGGGCCGCGCCGCGCTCCTCCAGCTCGGCCAGGGTGAGCACGGTCAGGCCCTCGGCCTCGGGCCGCTCGGCCGGGGCGTCGAAGAGGATCACCCAGGACAGCGCGGGCAGCTGCTCCCGCTGCTCGACCGCCTTGGCGAGCTGGGCGGCGTTCTCGGCGAAGAGCGCCCGGCTGCCGGAGTTGGCGAGGATGAAGCCGGTCTCGTCGGCGTTGGTGCTCGGGTAGACGGTGGTGGTGGCGGCGCCCGCGCACATGTTGCCGAGGTCGGCCAGGATCCACTCGACCCGGGTCGAGGCGGCGATCGCGACCCGGTCCTCGGACTCGATGCCCAGGGACATCAGGCCGGCCGCGATGTGCTGCACCCGCACGGCGGTCTGCGCCCAGCTGAGCGAGCGCCACTGCTCGGCGCCCGGTGCACCGTCGGCCGCGTGCTCGTCGACCGGAACGGGGAACCGGTATGCCTCGTCGTCCGGGGTGGCCTCTACCCTACTGAGAAAGAGATGCGCCACTGAGGCCGGGCGCCCGGCGATCTTGTCGGAGCCGATGACGGACTGCGCTGAACTCAACGAGACCTCCGGGGGACCAGGTGGCCGAGGGTGGATTCCGTACGGGGGCTGAGGGGTGGACCACCCGACGGGCTTGGTGACCGGCGAGTAATTAACTGGCGGGTAACAAGACTGGCGACAGCCTAGGCCCAACAGGGCACCCCTGTTAAGAGGGCACGAATGTCTGACACGTCCCAAAGGCACCGGTGCAGCAAACCGGTGGTGGGCACCGGCCCGTTCACCGATGGGGGACGAGCGCAGCGACCCCGGCCCGGCCCCGGCCGGATCGAGTGATAACGCCGCAACCCTGCGGTGGGAAGGCAGAAAATGAGGGTACGAATCCTCCCGTCGACAACGAGAGTGTCCGAGTGCTGATCAGACTCCTGAGGGCCCACCTGAGGCCCTACACCAAACCCATCCTGCTCCTGGTCCTGCTCCAGCTGGTATCGACCGTCGCCACCCTGTACCTGCCCACCCTGAACGCCGACATCATCGACAGCGGAGTGATCAAGGGCGACACCGGCTACATCATGCGGATCGGCGGGGTGATGCTCGCGATCACCCTGGTCCAGATGATCGCCTCGGTCGGTGCCATGTACTTCGGTGCCCGCACCGCCATGCAGATCGGCCGCGACATGCGGGCCTCGGTCTTCGACCAGGTGCAGAGCTTCTCGGCCCGCGAGGTCGGCCAGTTCGGCGCGCCCTCGCTGATCACCCGCACCACCAACGACGTCCAGCAGATCCAGATGCTGGTGCTGACCTCCTTCACGCTGCTGGTCGCCGCGCCGATCATGTGCGTGGGCGGCATCGTCATGGCGCTCAACCAGGACGTCCCGCTCTCCAGCCTGCTGATCGTCGTGGTCCCGCTGCTCGGCCTGGTGATCTATCTGATCGTGCGCAAGCTGCGCCCGGCCTTCCGCGGCATGCAGGTGCGCATCGACGCGGTCAACCGGATCCTGCGCGAGCAGATCACCGGTATCCGGGTGATCCGCGCCTTCGTCAAGGACACCCACGAGCAGCAGCGGTTCGGCGGCGCCAACGACGAGTTGACCGACTTCTCGCTGCGCACCGGCCGGCTGCTGGCCTTCATGTTCCCCTCCGTGATGCTGGTGGTGAACATCTCCAGCATCGCCGTGCTCTGGTTCGGCGCGCACCGGATCGAGAGCGGCGGCATGCAGATCGGGGCCCTGACCGCCTTCCTGTCCTACCTGATGCAGATCCTGATGAGCGTCATGATGGCCACCTTCATGTTCATGATGGTGCCGCGGGCCGAGGTCTGCGCCGAGCGCATCGTCGAGGTGCTCGACACCGATTCCAGCGTGGTGCCACCGACCGCACCGGTCACCGAGCTGCGTCAGCACGGCCACCTCGAACTGCGCGACGTCGACTTCCGCTTCCCGGGCGCCGAGGCCTCGGTGCTGCGCGGGATAGCGTTCACCGCCCGTCCCGGCGAGACCACCGCCGTGATCGGCAGCACCGGCAGCGGCAAGAGCACCCTGCTCAGCCTGATCCCCCGGCTGATCGACGCCACCGACGGACAGGTGCTGGTCAACGGCGTGGACGTGCGCGAGATCGCGCCGGCCACGATGGCCGAACTGGTCGGCCTGGTACCGCAGAAGCCCTACCTGTTCAGCGGCACGGTGGCCAGCAACCTGCGCTACGGCAAGCCCGACGCCAGCGACGAGGAGCTCTGGCACGCGCTGGAGACCGCCCAGGCCCGGGACTTCGTGGAGCGCCTGGAGGGCGGCCTCGACGCCCCGATCGCCCAGGGCGGCAGCAACGTCTCCGGCGGCCAGCGCCAGCGCCTGGCGATCGCCCGGGCCCTGGTCCGCAAGCCCCAGATCTACCTGTTCGACGACTCCTTCTCGGCGCTCGACTACAGCACCGACGCCAGGCTGCGCGCGGCACTGGCCCAGGAGACCGCCGACGCGACGGTGGTGATCGTCGCCCAGCGGGTGAGCACCATCCGCGACGCCGACCGGATCGTCGTCCTGGACGAGGGCGCGGTCGTCGGCACCGGGACGCACCACGAGCTGATGGCCGACAACCCGACATACCGGGAGATCGTGCTCTCCCAGCTCACCGAGCAGGAGGCGGCGTGACCACCGTGCAGAAGCCCGGCGGCACCGCCGAGCCGGGCAACGGGACGTCCTCGGCCTCCACGGAGGCGGCGGCCCGCCGGGGACCGGCCGGTCCGGGCCGCATGATGGCCGGTGGCGGCACCGAGAAGTCGATGAACTTCAAGGCCTCCAGCCGCCGGATGCTCGGCCTGCTCGCTCCGGAGCGGGCCTCGCTGATCGGCCTGCTGGTGCTCGGCACCCTCAGCGTGGGTTGCGCGGTGACCGGGCCCAAGGTGCTCGGCCACGCCACCGACCTGATCGTGGCCGGCGTGATGGGGCACACCTTCCGCTCGCCCCAGATGCTGCAGGCGGCCATCCAGCACGGCGGCAAGCAGGCCGACCTGCTGCGCTCGCTGCACTTCACGCCCGGCCAGGGCATCGACTTCGACGCCATCGGCACCGTGCTGCTCTGGGTGCTGCTGATCTACGTGTTCTCCTCGGTCTTCGGTGTGCTGCAGGGCCGGCTGGTGGCGCGCGCGATCAACCGCTCGGTCAACCGGCTGCGCGGCGACGTGGACGCCAAGCTCAGCCGGCTGCCGCTGAGCTACTTCGACAAGCAGCCGCGCGGCGAGGTGCTCAGCCGGGTCACCAACGACATCGACAACGTCGGCCAGTCGATGCAGCAGACCATGAGCCAGGTGATCAACTCCGTGCTCACCATCGTCGGCGTGCTGGCGATGATGTTCTGGATCTCCTGGCTGCTGGCCCTCATCGCGCTGATCTCGGTGCCGCTGTCGGTCCTGGTGGCCGCCCGGGTCGGCAAGAAGGCCCAGCCGCAGTTCGTCGCCCAGTGGAAGACCACCGGCAAGCTGAACGCGCACATCGAGGAGATGTACACCGGCCACGCGCTGGTGAAGGTCTTCGGCCGGCAGCACGAGGCCGCCGAGACCTTCCGGCAGGAGAACGAGGAGCTCTTCGCCTCCAGCTTCAGGGCGCAGTTCATCTCCGGCATCATCCAGCCCGCGATGATGTTCATCGGCAACATCAACTACGTGCTGGTGGCCGTGGTCGGCGGTCTGCGGGTGGCCAGCGGTGCGCTGACCATCGGTGACGTGCAGGCGTTCATCCAGTACTCGCGCCAGTTCAGCCAGCCGCTGGCCCAGGTGGCCAGCATGGCCAACCTGGTGCAGTCCGGCGTCGCCTCGGCCGAGCGGGTCTTCGAACTGCTCGACGCCGAGGAGCAGTCCGACGAGCCGCAGCAGCCGGAGCGGCCCGCCGAACTGCGCGGGCTGGTCGCCTTCGAGGACGTGGCCTTCCGCTACACCGCCGAGAAGCCGCTGATCGAGGACCTCTCGCTGAAGGTGGAGCCCGGCCAGACGGTGGCCATCGTCGGTCCCACCGGGGCCGGCAAGACCACCCTGGTCAACCTGCTGATGCGGTTCTACGAGGTCAGCGGCGGACGGATCACGCTGGACGGCGTCGACATCGCGGCGATGTCGCGCGAGGAACTGCGTTCCGGGATCGGCATGGTGCTCCAGGACACCTGGCTGTTCGGCGGCTCGATCGCCGACAACATCGCCTACGGGTCCACCGACGCCACCCGCGAGCAGGTGATCGAGGCCGCGAAGGCGGCCCACGTCGACCGCTTCGTGCGCACCCTGCCCGAGGGGTACGAGACGGTCATCGACGACGAGGGCACCAACGTCAGCGCCGGCGAGAAGCAGCTCATCACGATTGCCCGGGCCTTCCTCGCCCAGCCCAGCATCCTGGTCCTGGACGAGGCCACCAGCTCGGTCGACACCCGTACCGAGGTGCTGATCCAGCGGGCCATGGCCCGGCTGCGCAGCGGGCGCACCAGCTTCGTCATCGCGCACCGGCTGTCCACCATCCGCGACGCGGACGTGATCCTGGTGATGGAGAACGGCGCGATCGTGGAGCAGGGCACCCACGACGAGCTGATCGCCGCCGAGGGGGCCTACGCCCGCCTCTACCAGGCGCAGTTCGCCCAGGCCGTCGCCGAGATGGACTGACGGACGGGCCGACCCAGGAGCACTGACCCGGCACACCGAAGGGGCCGCCGTCCGAGCGATCGGACGGCGGCCCCTTCGGCATCGGCGCCTCGGGCGGACCCGGCTACTTCTTGGCGTCCTTGGGGGCGTCGGCATCGGTGGACAGCGCGGCGATGAAGGCCTCCTGCGGGACCTCCACCCGGCCGACCATCTTCATCCGCTTCTTGCCCTCCTTCTGCTTCTCCAGCAGCTTCCGCTTACGGGAGATGTCACCGCCGTAGCACTTGGCGAGGACGTCCTTGCGGATCGCGCGGACCGTCTCACGGGCGATCACCCGGGAGCCGATCGCGGCCTGGATCGGCACCTCGAACTGCTGGCGCGGGATGAGCTTCTGCAGCTTGCCGGCCATCATGACGCCGTAGTTGTAGGCCTTGTCCTTGTGCACGATGGCGGAGAAGGCATCCACCGCGTCGCCGTGCAGCAGGATGTCGACCTTGACCAGGCTGGCGCTCTGCTCGCCGACGGGCTCGTAGTCGAACGAACCGTAGCCGCGGGTCTTGGACTTCAGCTGGTCGAAGAAGTCGAAGACGATCTCGGCCAGCGGCAGCGTGTAGCGCAGCTCGACCCGGTCCTCGGAGAGGTAGTCCATGCCCTGCAGGTTGCCGCGGCGGGCCTGGCAGAGCTCCATGATCGCGCCGACGAACTCGTTCGGGGCCAGGATGGTGCCGCGCACCACCGGCTCGTAGACCTCGGCGATCTTGCCGGTGGGGAACTCGCTCGGGTTGGTGACGGTGTGCTCGGTGCCGTCCTCCATCACCACCCGGTAGATCACGTTGGGGGCCGTGGAGATCAGGTCCAGGTTGAACTCGCGCTCCAGGCGCTCCCGGATGATCTCCAGGTGGAGCAGGCCGAGGAAGCCGCAACGGTAGCCGAAGCCGAGCGCGACCGAGGTCTCCGGCTCGTAGACCAGCGCGGCGTCGTTGAGCCGCAGCTTGTCCAGTGCATCGCGCAGCAGCGGGTAGTCGGAGCCGTCCAGCGGGTAGAGGCCGGAGAAGACCATCGGGCGCGGGTCCTTGTAGCCGCCCAGCGGCTCGGTCGCCCCCTTGTGCATCGAGGTGATCGTGTCACCGACCTTGGACTGCCGCACGTCCTTCACGCCGGTGATGATGTAGCCCACCTCGCCGACGCCCAGGCCGTTGGCGACCTTGGGCTCGGGCGAGATGACGCCGATCTCCAGCAGCTCGTGGGTGGCTCCGGTGGACATCATCGCGATCCGCTCGCGCTTGGTCAGCTCACCGTCGACCACACGGACGTAGGTGACCACGCCGCGGTAGGAGTCGTAGACCGAGTCGAAGATCATCGCGCGGGCCGGGGCGTCCTTGACGCCGACCGGGGCGGGAATCTTCGCGACCACGTGGTCGAGCAGGTCCTCGACGCCCAGGCCGGTCTTGGCGCTGACCTTGAGCACGTCCTCCGGGTCGCAGCCGATGATGTGCGCGAGTTCGGCCGCGTACTTCTCCGGCTGGGCGGCTGGCAGGTCGATCTTGTTGAGGACCGGGATGATCGTGAGGTCGTTCTCCAGGGCCAGGTAGAGGTTGGCCAGGGTCTGCGCCTCGATGCCCTGGGCCGCGTCCACCACCAGGATGGTGCCCTCGCACGCCGCCAGCGAACGGGACACCTCGTAGGTGAAGTCCACGTGGCCGGGGGTGTCGATCATGTTGAGGATGTGGGTCTTGCCCTCGTCGGCACCACTGCGCGGGGCCCAGGGGAGGCGGACCGCCTGCGACTTGATGGTGATGCCGCGCTCGCGCTCGATGTCCATCCGGTCGAGGTACTGGGCACGCATCTGACGCGGGTCGACCACGCCGGTGATCTGCAGCATCCGGTCGGCGAGCGTCGACTTGCCGTGGTCGATGTGGGCGATGATGCAGAAGTTGCGGATCAGCGCCGGGTCGGTACGGCTGGGCTCTGGCACGTTCGTAGGGGTCGCGGGCACCTTGGTCCGATTCTCCGTTGGTCCGGTGGGCCGGACGCTGTCGTCCGATCCAGGAGCCCTGGGATGTCTCACTCACTACCAGGGTTCTGCCCATCTTCCCACGAGCGCGCCGTCGCACGCCGGTTTGGGGGGCGTGGCAGGGCCCTGGTAGCGTGGGGCGCTGCACCTCGCTTTTCGGCATGCCCTCTCAGCCTGGCGGAAGCGAAGGTCACACCCGTAGAACCCTCCGGCCCATGGGCCAGGGGTGCCCACAACACAGACAAGACTGAGGCTCCTTCGTGGCGAACATCAAGTCCCAGATCAAGCGCAACAAGACCAACGAGAAGGCGCGCCTGCGCAACAAGGCCGTCAAGTCCTCGCTGAAGACCGCGCTGCGCAAGGCCCGCGAGGCCGCTGCCGCCGGTGAGACCGAGAAGGCCGCCGTGCTGGCCCGCGAGGCCTCCAAGGCCCTCGACAAGGCCGTGAGCAAGGGCGTCATCCACAAGAACCAGGCCGCCAACAAGAAGTCGGCGATCACCAAGCAGGTCGTCGGCACCCAGGCCTGAGCCTCGCGCTCACCCTGGGGCCCGCCGCTGGGCGGGTCCGGCAGGACTTTCGCAGTACCCCTCGGGTGACCCCGGCCCTCTACCCGGAGCCCTGAGGCGCACAGACTCGTACCGCACGCGGCCTGCGTTCGCCACGCGGGTGCGGTGCACAGCTTGACCGGCAGGCGCCGTGGCTCGTCCCCTTCCCCGGGACGCCACGGCGCCTGTCGGCGTTCCCTGCGGTATTCGTTCGCGGCGCTCCTGCGTTCCCTGCGGTATTGCGTTCCAGCGCTCTTGCGTTCCCGGCGGATTTTCGGCGATATAGGGTCGAGCAACAGCCGCCCAGCCACGCTCCGTTCGGCCTCGTCACGCTCCGCCACGCCCTGGGGGACCGCTCATGTCGACACCGCCCTCGCACGCTGCGCCCGGCCACGACCGCCCGGGGCGACGGTTGCTGCGGCGGGCCCGGTGGGGGTTCGGCGGGGCGGTCCTGGCTTCGGTGGTCTGGACCGCAGCGGTCTGGACCGTGCCCTCGATGGTCAGACCGCCCTCCGCCGCGCTTCCGGCCGGGCGGTACCGGATCGCGGACAACCTCTGCGCAACGGCGCCGCTGAGCCAGTTCGGCCGGCTCTACCCCGTACAGAGCGGCGCCCCGTACCACTACACGACGCGGACCGGGGCGCTGGACGACATGTACTGCAGCGAGTACCTCAAGAAGACCGGCACCGACAGCGGCTACGTGACCCTCTACCTGGAGGTCCAGCTGCACCACGCGGTCAACCCGGCACCGGAGTTCGAGGCGCAGCGCGCCGGATTCGCGCAGCGTCGGTTCCAGCTGAGCGACGTCCCGCAACTGGGCAGCGAGGCCTTCGTCGCCTACCTGGACGATCAGAGCGGGGCGGACCGCACCCGGCACTACCTCACCCAGACGCTCTACGTGCGCGATGGCGCGATGACGTGCTACCTGAACTGGTCCGGCTCCTACCAGGCGGCCACGGAGACACCACCGGACCGGGAGACGATCCGCGAGGCGCTGCTGATCGACACCCGGGACGCGCTGCGGGCACTGGGCGGCCAAGGCTGAAGCAGCCGGGGTCGAAGCGACCGGAGCTGCCTCCGGAGCTGCTTCCGGACGGCGGAGGGCCGCCCACCCCGCGGTACGGGCGGGAGGCGGCTCAGTACGGGCGGGAGCCGGACCGGGCAGCCCGGGCCACCGTGACCACGGCGCGTTCCAGGGCGTAGGCCGGGTCGTCCGAACCGCCCTTGACGGCGGCGTCGGCCTGGGCGATCGCGGTCAGCGCGAGGGCCACTCCATCACCGGTCCAGCCGCGCATCTGCTGGCGGACCCGCTCCACCTTCCACGGGGGCATCCCCAGTTCGCGGGCCAGGTCGGCCGGACGCATCGAGCGGTCCGCGGTGGCGAGCCGGCCGATGCTGCGGACTCCGGACGCCAGCGCATAGGTGATCCCGGTCGGCGGCTGACCCACGGCCAGCGCCCAGCGCAGCCGCTCCAGCGCGTCGGCGGCGCGACCGGTCACGGCGAGGTCGGCGACCTCGAAGCCGGTGGCCTCGGCCCGGCCGCTGTAGTAGCGGGCCACCACCCGCTCGTCGATGGTGCCCTCGACGTCGGCGGTGAGCTGGCTGCACGCGGCGGCCAGCTCGCGCAGGTCCCCGCCGAGCGAGTCCAGCAGCGCCTGGCAGGCCTCCGGACTGGCGGAGCGCCCGAGGGTGCGGAACTCGCCGCGCACGAAGGCGATCCGCTCACTCGCCTTGGTCAGCTTGGCACAGGCCACCTCACGCGCCCCGGCCTTGCGGGCCGCGTCCAGCAGACCCTTGCCCTTGGCCCCGCCGGCATGGACCAGGATCATGATCACTTCGTCGACGGGCGCGTCGAGGTAGGCCTTGACCTCCTTGACCGACTCGGCCGCGAGGTCCTGCGCGGCCCGGACCACGATCACCTTGCGCTCGGCGAAGAGCGAGGGAGTGGTGAGCTCGGCCAGGCTCCCGGGCTGCAGCCCGCCCGGGGCGAGGTCGCGCACATCCGTGTCCGGGTCGGCCGCCTTCGCCGCGGCCACCACCTGGGCGACCGCACGGTCGAGCAGCAGCTCCTCCTGGCCGACCGCGAGGGTCAGCGGGGCGAGCAGGTCATCGGGTGCACTCTTCCTGGCCATCGCGTACCAGCATCCCACGCCCGACCGACAGCACCGGGCGCCCGGGCGGCGGCCGAAGGCGGGGCTGCGGCAGGGAGAATGGCTGTCGTGAGCTCTCCCCACGTCGACGACACCGATGCCCAGAACCACCGCCCGCTGACCCGTGGCCGACAGCTGCTGGTCCTCGCCGACCGCGACGCCGCCGAGGAGGTGGCACGGACCCTGCTCGAACGATGGCCATCGCTGGGCCCCTTCGAGCTGGTCCGCGACGCCCTGGCCGGCGAGGACGACGCCGAGGACGCGCAGTGGCTGGTGGTCCTGGAGGAGCCCGCGCAGGCCTGGGACCCGGTGCTCGTGGCAGCGGTCGACGCGGTGGTGGCGGCCCACGACGGCTGGCGCGAGGAAGGCTGAGGGGGCGCGCGACCCCAGGGCGCGCGGCGGCCTCGGCGGCCGGGCGGGGGTGGGTGACCGCGCGCAGGGTGGCCGGGGTGTCGCCCAGCACCGCGATGTCACCGGCCCGGTCGGTGCGCAGCACGGTGCTGCCGAGCGCCCGCAGGCGGTCCACCGTGCGCACGGACGGGTGGCCGTACGGGTTGCCCTCCCCGACCGAGACCAGCGCCAGGCGTGGGTGCAGCGCGCGGGCCAACTCCCAGTCCTGGTTGGCCGAGCCGTGGTGCGCCACCTTGAGGACGTCCACCGGCCCCGGCCTGGCCCGGCTCAACAGCTCGGCCTGGGCGGCCGGTTCGAGGTCGCCGAGCAGCGCGAAGCGCAGCGCTCCCGCAGTGACCAGGAGGGCGACGCTCGCGTTGTTCGCCCCGGGCGTCTCGGGGCCGAGCCGCCCGGTCGGCCACAGCACGTCCCAGGACAGCTCCGGGCCGGCGCTGCGGTGCTCCCCCGGCGTGACCCGCAGCAACGGCACCCGGGCCTCGGCCGCCCAGCGGGAGACCCTGGCCACTTCGCCTTCCGGCAGGTCCACGGTGGTCGTCTCGACCGCCCCGACCGACCGGTGACGCAGCACTCCGGGCAGGCCCTCGCTGTGATCGGCGTGGAAGTGGGTCAGCAGGACCAGGGCGACCCGGGTGATGCCGAGGTCGCGCAGGCAGGCGTCGGCCGCCGCCGGGTCCGGGCCCACGTCGACGACCACCGCGGTGTCGGGCGCCCCGGCGGCGGGGCCGGCCGGAACCGGGAGGACGAGCAGGTCCCCCTGGCCCACCGAGCACATGACCAGCCGGGCGCCGACGGGCGGCCAACCGGTGGCGATCCGCACCAGCGCGGGCGGACGGAGCAGCAGGGCGACGAACCCGGCGACGAGCAGGGCGACCACCAGCGCCCGGGCAACCCGGACCAGCCGCCTGCTGCGGCGCACGGCAGGCGGCCCGACGCCGGGCGATCGGGCGTCGGCGAATCGGGCGTCGGCGAATCGGGGGTCGACTGCCAGAGCCTCGAATGACGGGGCGTCGGGTGACAGGGCGTCGAGCGACAGGGCGTCGGATGTCACGACCTCGGGCGGACGGGCAGCCGACCGGGCTCTCGACCACCGGCCCGCAGCGGACCCGCCCGCGCGCTCCTGCTCCCGCCGGCCGGGCGGCAGGAGCAGCGGCGCGGCGAAGCAGGCGGCCAGGACGGTGACCGCGAGGGTGACGGCGCCCAGCCAGCCCGGGGTCCAGGCCAACTCCGCGCCTGGCAGCGCCGCACCGTGCCGGGCCACCGCCGCCAGCCACTCGGTCGGCCATCCGGCCAGCTCGGCGAGGAAGCGGGCCAGGCCGGCCGAGAGCGGGGCACTGACCAGCGCGGCGAAACCGATCAACGTCGCCGGGGCGACGGCGAGTTCGGCGAGCAGGTTGCACGGGATGCCGACCAGGCTGACCCGCGGCGCGAGCAGTACCGTGGCCGGGGCGCAGAACGCCTGAGCGGCGGCGGCTGCGGCGATCCCGTCGGCGAGGTGGTGCGGCCAGCCCCGCTCGTGCAGCGCCGCGGCCCAGCGCCGACCGGCGGTGAGCAGGCCGAGGGTGGCCAGCGCCGACAGCAGGAACCCGTAGGACCGGGCCAGGAAAGGATCCACCAGTAGCAGGACCAGCACGGCGCCGGCCAGCGCCGGCACTGCCTGCCGGGGGCGCCCGAGGGCGAGCGCGAGCAGGCCGAGCAGACCGGTCGCGGCAGCCCGCAGCACGCTCGGATCCGGCCGGCAGAGGGTGACGAAAGCCACCGTGAGGACCGCGCCGAGCAGCGCCGAGACGCGCAGCGGGAGCCCGAGGAGGGCGGCCAGCCCACCGCGCTCGGCGGTACCCGCCCGGGCGGGCGCGCCGAGCAGCACGGCGAGCACGATGGAGAGGTTGGCCCCGCTGACCGCGGTGAGATGGACCAGGTCGGTGACGTGGAAGGCCTCGTCCAGCTCGTCCGGGATCCCGGAGGTGTCGCCGATCACGAGGCCCGGCAGCAGGGCGCGCGCATCCGGGGACAGGCCGGCGCAGGCCTGGCGCAGACCCGCCCGCAGGCGCCCGGCCAGCCGCTGCGCCCAGTTCGGCGGCGACAGTAGCCGTGGCGGGCCCTGGGCGATCAGGACGGCTCCGGTGTCCTGGCCGGTACGGGAGGCAGGCAGGACCCGGGCCTCCGCGGCGATCCGGGCGGACGGCAGCAGGCCCTGCCAAGCCGCGGTGTCGGGGTCCTGGACGATCACGACGACCGGGGTGCGGGTGCGCGTGCGGGTGGCAGCCGCCGGGGCGCCGACCTGGTCGACGGTCGCCTCGACGGTCAGCACCGGCCGCCCCGGGCTCGAACCGCGCGCCCGGGCGGTACGGGAGCGCGGGTCACCGGTGACGGTGAGGTCGACGCTGACCGCGCTGCGCGCCGCGGCGGGGCCCGGCCCGGCACCCGGGCCCCCGTCAACTTCCTTGCTGGCAGCCGATTTGAGCGCGAGCGCGGGGATCGGTCCGCGGTGCAGATCGGCGGTGTGCAGCACGGTACAGGTAGTGGCTGCCGCACCGGTCAGCAGCACGGCTGCGGTCATCGCGACGGGCGAGCGCGGACGCCGACGGGGGTCTCGTTCGTGGTTCCGGTCGTGATCGTGGTCCTGGTCGCCGTCACCCGAGGGGCCTGGAGGCCGACGGTCGGGGAACGGACGGTCGGGAAGCGGGTGATCGGGCAGCGGGTGATCGGGCGGAGGGTGGCGGCGGTCACGGTGGCGGGCGACCAGCAGGAGCAGGGCGCCGCAGCCGGCGGCACAGGCGGCGGCGATCAGGAGTCCGGGGGCGGCGTGGGCATCGGCGCCGAGCAGCAGCGCGGTGACGCACCAGGCTGCGACGGTCGGCAGCAACAGGCGCAGGTCATGGGAGGGTGGCGACGGGGCCGCCGGGGACCGGCCGGCCGCGGTGCGAGGCTTGGACATCGGAGTCCCCCGAGGGTGGTGACGTGGCAGGTGCGGGGCTGCGGTGGAGAGCGTTCAGAGAGTGAGCAGCGGTTTGAGGTCGCTGAGCTTGCGCTCACCCAAGCGGTCGTGACGACCTATTAGGTGAGCTGCGGAAACGCGAACGGCCCCCGCCGGTGGTGGAACACCGACGAGGGCCTGACCGACCACCTGATCTAGCAGGGAGTCAGCTCCGTGTACTTTCTCATGCCGCGCGCCCCTCGTGTGAGCCTGCGCGCCACCTTCTCCCGGGCGATCGCCCGGACCGCGCTCCGGATCGCGGATGCCGCCTCCGAGTTCACCGCCCCGCTCCCGGCCCAGCCGGTCGAGCAGCCGGCGGAGGACCCCACCGACACCTACACGGCCGACGACATGCCCGAGCTGGCCGTGATCGAGGCCGCCGCCGCCGAGTACGAGCGGGCGGCCGAGCAGGCCCGGCGGGCCGACCGCGGCAAGCGGGCCGCCCGCAAGGTTCTGGATCGTCTCCCGGCCGGCAGCTACGGCCGGTGGCTGGTGGAGCGGGTCTCGAACAACCGGCAGACCGCGGACCTGCAGGAGATCGCCCGGATCTTCAAGGCGAACGGCCTGGGCCCCGTGCCGATGAAGCAGTCCGCGCCGTCGCTGAAGGTCAAGCAGGCGCCGGCCGTCACCGCCCCGGTCGAGTTCCAGGTGCTGGCGGGGGTGGCGTGATGACCGTCATCGCCGAGCGCCCTGTTCAGACCGCCGGCTGCCGCCTGCCGGACTGTGATGGCGCCACCCACGACGCGGGCGAGGACCGGTTCTGCCCGGCCTCCGCCGTCGACCTGGAGATCCCCGGGGCCCAGTTGGGCCTGGAGTTCACCGTCGAGATCTACGACGACCCGACCGCCCGCGGCCCGCAGCTGTCCCTGTTCGGGATCAGCAGCGACTGGTACGAGGCGTTCCTGCACCGCACCACCGTGCCGGGCGAGGTGATCGGCCTGGCGGAGCACTTCGAGCGGCTGGCGGATCAGCTGCGCCGTTCGGCGGTCGAGCTGGCGGAGCTGCGACGCCGGGCGGGGGTGGCCTGATGTACGGCAACCCGTGTGTGCTGCCGGGCTGCAGCGAGCACCTGCTCGGCCCGAACCGGATGGAGTGCTCGGCTCTGACCGAGAGCGTGACCGCGCCGGGCAACACCGAGCCGTCGCTGGTGATCGGTCTCGGCCAGGTCGATGGCGAGGACACCGTCGTCGTCACGGTCTGGACCGGCGGTGAGGACGCCGACGCGGCGTTCGAGGAGCCGGGTGAGGCCCGGGAGTTCGCGGCCCGGCTGCGTCGGCTGGCGGATCAGCTGGACCGGGACGCGTCCCTGCTGGAGCGGCTGCGGGCCGGGGCGGGGGTGGCGTGATGGCGAAGAAGTCGAACGTGCACCGGCCGACGGAGAACGCGGCGGTCGGTGCGACGTGTTCGGACCCGAGGCCGGCGACCAACTTGGACCGGCTGTGGCGGATGCTCGCGGAGGCGGTGTGGCGGCACGACCGGCACGGCGCCCAGCTGATCCGGAACCTGCTGGTGCGGGCGATGGCGACCGGTCCGGTTGGGGCCGCGTCGTGAGCCGGGTCAGCAAGGTGCGCCTGGCCAACGGGCAGTCGATCGAGCTGCCCGAGCCGGACTGGTGCACCGGGGCGCACGAGCCGGGCATGGAGCTGGTCGACATCTTCCACGAGGGCCCGGAGGCGGCGCTGACGGTGGAGACCGTGCTGGGTTCGGTGCGGGTCCTGGAGGCGGCGCTGACGGCCTATCCGTTCGCGTCGACCGGGGCGGGCCGGGTGCCGGTGGTGACGGTCGCGTTGGACGGCGGCTACGTGTCGTTCGATCCGCAGGGGCTGCGCCGTCTGGCGACGGGTCTGGCGGGGCATGCGCTGCGGCTGCGGGGTCTGGCCGCCCAGTTGGACCGGGTGCGGGCGGAGGCCGGCCGGTGACCGCCTGCGTGGGCTGCGAGGCCGTGTTCGACGAGGACGACCTGGCGCCGGATCACAACGGGGACCTGGCGTGCTGGGACTGCCTGACCTTGTGGGCCGGGTTGGACGACGCGGCGGAATGGCGGTGGTGGGCGTACGGGGCGGCCTGACGGCTGCCTGTCCCTGCCCGGCAGATGTTCAGTTCTGAACACGTCGGGCGGGGGCGGGGAGCCGGGACAGACCCGGCCCGCCGATCACCCGAGGAGCACACCGTGCCGAACACCGACCCGAACAAGACCGCCATCGCCGCCGCCGAGGCCATCCGCAAGCTCAACCACGCCACGCTGAACCAGACGCTCCCCGCGCCGGCTATCAGCTCGATCGCTCAGGCCCTCGTGCAGTTGGTCGAGCGGCTGCCGCAGACCCTGGAGCAGCTCGGCACTCAGCTGAGGCAGCGCCAGGCCGAAGGAGCGATCCGCATGGACACGAGGGAGAACCCGGCCGCGGCCGTCGCCGAGACGACGCTCGCCCTGGACGACACCGTGCAGCACCTCGCGGACGTCTCCAGGAGCTTGCACCAGGCCGCCTCGCCGCTGTTCCACATGGCCGCCAGGTAGCCGCGGACCACCCGACCCCACCTGCAAGACCCTGGCCGCACCCCGGCCACCCCACCCTGACTGGAGATCACATGTGCGAAGAGTGCGACGACTGGGACTCCGAAGCCGAGGACGACGGCTACTACGAGGACAGCGGCGAGTGGCAGACGGGCGAGTGCGACAACTGCTCGGGTGGTGACGAGAGCGGCGTGACCGCCACCGGCCCGCTCGGCCCGCTGTACTGCGCGTGCCGGATCGGGCAGGGCGCTACCCCCGAGGGCTGTGCCTGCGGTCCTGAGGACTGAGCCCGCACAATGCAAAGGGCCCTGGTCGTCTCCCGCGACCAGGGCCCCGCAAACCGGCGTCAGCGTCAGCTGCGCGGGTCGGCCTCCCACTTGTAGGACAGCTCCCACAGGTGTACCGGCATCACGTGCAGCGCGACCTCGATCGCCGTGCCGTCCTCGGTGCGGGCGACGTGGACGATCTCGTAGACGCGGTGGTCCTCGGTGAGGTTGAGCCGCTCGGCCTCCTCCTCAGAGGGGGTCCGGACGTTGATGGTCTCCTCGATGGTGGCCTGCGCGTAGCCGGCCTCCGTGAGGCGGGAGAGCATCCCGCCGACGCCGGTGTCCTCGTTCTCCAGGCCAGCGGCCTCGGCGATGGCTACGGGGATGTAGCTGTCGGCGAGCTGCACGGGGGTGGAGTCGGCGAACATCTGGCGGGCGCGGACGATCGTGGTCTCGGTGTTGTGCTGGAGACCGAGGATCTTCGCGACGTTGGCCGGCGGGGCCACTCGGGTGACGCGGACGCGGGACTCGGGGGTCATGCCGAGGGCTTGAATCTCGGCGTTGAAGGAGCCGCGGGCGGGCTGGCCGGCCTGCTGGCCTTCGCGGAAGGCGCGGGCGTAGCGGGCGGTGGAGTCGCGGCGGATCTTGGCGATGATGGCGCTCACAGTGCTTCCTCGCTGGTTGGACGTCTTGTTGACGTATCCCTCGGCGGTGAGTAGCTCGATCGCCCGCTTCACGATGTTGCGGTTGCCGCCGTACTGCTCGGCGAGCTGAACATCGGTCGGCAGCGTCGAGCCCTTGGCGTAGGTGCCTTCGTGGATGGCTGCTCGGATCTGGTCTGCGATGACCCGGAAGGTCGGGCGGTCGGGATCACTCATGTCCGGATCGTACCTCGGTGCATCGCGCTCGCAAGTCGATGGAGTGCGCTTTCTCGAAAGTGCATCGCACTTCATTGACAGTGCATCACATTCCACGCTCTACTGAGTAAGCGCCATCCGACGGGGCGTCAGTTCCGAGCAGATTGGCGAGAGCCCCACAACTTCCCTGCCCTGAAAAGGGCGTGGCCTCGGCGCACCCACGCGCACCGAGGCCGACCAACCACCCAAACCCGAACCCCCTTGGAGGGACCCGTGTCCAGCATGCCCCAGGACGGTCAGCGAGGTGAGCCCAACCGGCGCCCCTGCACCGACTACCCGGCCGACCACTTCTTCCCCGAGACCGAGACCAAGGGCGGCAAGCCCAGCGCCGGCGAGGCCGCCGCCCTCCGGGTCTGCGCCAGCTGCCCGCTCGCCACCCGCGGCGCCTGCCTCGAAGACGCCCTGCGCTTCAAGAGCTGGGACCAGCACGGCGTCGTCGGTGGCACCACCGCCGCACAGCGCCGCCTGATCGTCCGCTCCCGCCGCGCCGCCCGCACCGTCCAGGCCCCGCTCGCCGAGGTGGCGTGATGGACACCGCCGCCGCCCTGGACGCTGCGAAGGCCCGCCTGGCGATCGGCTGGCCGCTGCTGATCCTCGCGATCGCCCTCTACTCCCCGCTGCACGGCGCCGCCCAGCTCGTCGTGCTCGCCGCCGGCCTGTTCTTCCTCTCCCGGCAGCCCGCCGGCACCAGCGCCCCGCGCACCCAGCCCAGCAAGCCCGCCGCCCGGCGCGGCCGAGACGAGAAAGGGAAGTGGACGAAGTGACCAGCACCGGCTTCTACAAGGAGCGCAGGGCCGATCGCGCCGCCGAGCGCCTGGCCGACCGCGAGGACGCCGCTGCCCGGCGGACCGAGGACCGCAAGGACGCCGACGCCGAGCGCCGCCGCAAGGCCGCCGACCGGCGCGAGCGCGACGAGCGCAAGGCCAAGGCCCGCCGAGCCCGCGCCGCGAAGGTCGCCAAGCTGACCGGCTGGGTTCAGGCCGACCCCGCCCGCGCGTTCGTGAGGCTCGTCCAGACCTGCTCGATCGTCCCCGCGGTCGTCTCCCAGGTCGGCGCGCTCACCGGCGCCGGGGTCGGTGAGCTCTTGGCCGGGCTGCTCGCCGCGATGCTGGAGGGCGCCGCCTGGGCGCTGGTCGCGATGGGCTCGAAGGCCGAGGGCGAGCGCTCCACCCGGACGTACAGGGTCGGGGCGTGGACGGCCGCGCTGGTGGCCGCCGCCATCAACTTCTCCCACGGCCGCCAGGAGTACGCCGCGCACACCTGGGTCGCGGTCGTCCTGGGCCTCTCCTCGCTCGTCGCGGTCTGGCTCACCGACCTCCAGACCCACGGCGGCCGGGGCCCGACGAAGACCGAGAAGAAGCTGGCCGCCGAGCGGGCCGCGCACACCAAGCGCCGAGCCCAGCATCACCCCGAGGTGCTGGCGGTGGCGGAGCGGCTGCTGTCCGCCAACCCGTTCGGGGCGCTGCACCCGGACGACGCCTGGCGGGTCGCCTGGCAGTTCGCCGAGGGGATCGAGGTGACCGGGGTGACCGCCGATCTGATCGCCGGTCAGCTGAAGGCTCAGGCCCGCGTGAGCGAGGTCTCGGCGCCCCCCGCGATGCCGGTGGACTGGGACCCGGAGATGCCTCCGGACCCGTTCCTGACGGACGAGGAGGGCGTGTATCGCAGGGCGTTCCCGGAGGCGCTGGAGGAGGCTTCCCGCCGATCTTCCGATGGCCCGCTCGCCCTTGACGGTAAAGGGCTCCAGGGGTCCCGCAGGGGCCCGGAGGCGGCCGTCCCGGCGCCGCAGAAGCAGGCTCCCGGGAACGGTCGGCAGGTGGCCGACGAGAGGCCGCTGGTGCCGGAGGATCTGGCTCAGGTGAGGGTCCTCGCCGATCTTCTCGCGGGCACCGGTCAGGGCCTGTCAGTGAAGAAGATTCGCGACTTGCTCCACTGCCGCAGCGACTACGCCGTGAGGTTGCGGAACGCGGTCGAGGCGGAGCGGTCCGGCCGGGACGACGACGGCGGTGAACTCGCCGGCACCCGCTGACGGAGACGGCGGCCACCCACCGGCCGTCACCCGGGCCAGGCGAGCCACCCGAACGGGAAGAGCACCGGCCCCCTTGATCCACAGCACCATCGGCCCGGAGGCCGCCATGTACGAGCACCAGCCCCGTCCCCGCTACGACTGCCCGACTTGCCAGGACTGGGGGACCGTGATCGCCCCCGACGGCAAGGGCACCCAGCCCTGCCCCGAGAAGTGCCCCGCCGCGCACCGGATCCGCACCGCGACCGGCCGCTGAACTCCCCAAACTCCGCCTGCTCGACCTGATCTCCGAGGAGACCGCCATGACGCTCGCCATCACCTTCGCCGCCGCCACCACCGTCCCGGTCACCTGGACCACGCCGTCCGGCCAGGCCGCCACCGTTCAGATGCCGACCCAGCTCCACGCCGCCTATGGCAGCAGCGAGCACACCGCGACCGTCGTGCAGCTCGCCGACGCGCAGAACGGCGTCCAGCCGGCCGTCACCCAGGCGTCGACCGGCGGGGTGATCGGCCTCGGCGGCGCCACCCTCCTCGGCCTGGGCCTGCTCGTCTGGGCGGTCGCGAAGTGGCGTCACGGCTGGGGCAAGGAGCACAAGACCGCTTTCCTCATGGGGGCCGCCGCGGCCGTCCTGATCGGCTCCTGGGGAATCTTCGGGCAGCTCACCAACACGGTGAAGACCACCGGCGACTCGGTCGGCAACTCCGTCGGCACCACGATCAGCCAGCAGACCTCCGTGACCCGCTGACCGGCCTGCCGCCCGACCGTCCGCCACGGTCTCCCACCCCATCCCAGCCCGTGGCGGGCGGCCGGCCGGAAAGACCGGCCCAGAGCCCGAGAGGACAAGCCCATGAGCACCGACACCACGAGCGTGGCCGCCCAGTACCTGACCGTCGGCGGCGCCACCGTCGACCTCACCGTCCGGATCAGCCACGACCACATCGCCGACGAGGACGGCCAGAACTGGGCCGACATCAACCACCAGGCCGCGTGCACCGGCTGCGGCGCGAAGGAGGACTTCGAGGACTTCGGGACGGAGGACACCGAGCCGGCCCGCAGCGCCGCCACCAACCTCACCTCCCCCAACGGGCACGCGGCCAAGCGGTGGGCCCAGGACCACGCCGCCACCTGCCGGGCCCTGCCCCGCGGCTGACCCTCACTCGGCGAGCCACAAGGGGTGCGACGGCTCGCATCTGCCGCACCCCTTGCCCTCCCCGTACACCCACAACTCCAGGCACAGGACAACCCGTCCGGCCCGAACCGAGAGGACGAGCCCGTGAGCATCACCTTTGATCCGCCGTCGATCGGCCCGCAGGACCAGCCCGCACCGGTCTCCTTCATCAAGGACACCCCGCCGCTGTACGTGTCGGCGCCGCCCGTCGCAGCCGAGCAGTACGTGCCCGAGCCGCAGGAGGAGCCCGCCGAGGCCTGGGCCGGCGCGCTGAAAGCCCGGCTGATCGCCTCCTTCGCCGAGGGCGGCGCGGTGCGCGCCCACCTGCTGCGGGCCCGCTCCCAGACCTGGACCTGGCTCACCGCCGAGCAGGTCACCGACGAGCAGCTCGTCAAGGAGATCCTGGAGCAGCGCCAGCACAACCATGAGGCCCGGGAGAAGCAGCTGCGGCACGAGCTGTCCCGGGTGACCCGCCAGCTGGTTGACCACAAGGTGCGCGAGGCTCGGCAGGACGCGGCAATGCGCTCCGCGGGCGGCCGGCCGCTGGACGGCAACGAGAACGGGCGGCACCGCGACAGCGCGACGGACGCCAGCCTGCGCCGCCGCCAGGAGGAACTGGAGGTGCTGCTGCAGGAGCACGGCCGCAGCCGAGATCTGCTCGACCTGGCACCCAGCAAGGTCGAGATCGGCAGCGAGCGGTGGAAGAAGCGCACCGGCCGCGCGATCGCCCTGATCGGGTCGGTCGTCTGCGGCGGAATCATCCTTCCCCTGCAGAACCCGCTGTGGCTCCTCGCGTCGCTGCCCGCCGCCGCGGTCGCGCTGTGGCGGGTTGGGATGGTCGTCGAGGACCAGGACCAGCAGCAGGCCGGGCAGGTGGCGACCGCCGCCGAGGGGATCCCCGCGCAGGCCGGGCCGGTGGACGAGGTGCCGGTGGAGGGTCCCGCGTTCGCCGCAGCGGTGGTGGCCGCGCGTCAGGCCGCCGCCGAGGCGACCACCCCGGGCGCGGCGGCGGCCCGTGAGGTCGCGCAGGCCGCCGAGCAGGCCGCGCAGGTCCAAGGCGCCTCCGACCTCATCAACGCGCTCGTCAAGGCGAAGATCATCGACAAGTCGGAGGTCGAGGAGACCTCGATCGTCGGGGTGATCCGCCCCGACGGGCCCGGCTGGACCGCCACGATCGAGCTGCCCGGCGGGCGCCCGGCCGAGCAGGCCATCGGCCGGGACACCGAGCTGGCGTCCGCGCTGAAGGTGAAGTCCGCCCAGCTGCAGATGTCCAAGGACGTCAGCGAGGAGGGTCACGAGGGACGGTTCGTCATCTGGGTGGCCAACAACGCGAACCCGTACAAGGGCGACCCGGTGCCCAGTGAGCTGATCAAGGCGGACAGCTGGGACTTCTGGGCGCAGGGCGTGCCGCTCGGCAGCAACGCGCGCGGGGTCCGCAAGGTCCTCAACATGCTCTGGAGTTCGCTGCTGATCGGCGGGCTCATGGGCTTCGGCAAGTCGTACCTGGCCCGGCTGGTGGCCGCCGCCGCGGTCCTCGACCCGTACCTGAAGATCGTGCTGCTGAGCGGGAAGGCCGGCGCCGACTGGGCCTCCCTCAAGCTGGTCGCGCACCGGTTCGTGTGCGGCAACCAGTCCTCCGTCATCCGCGAGATGAACCGGGTGATGGAGGAGACCATCGAGGAGATGGCGGAGCACGGCGAGCGGCTGGAGAAGCTCTTCGAGACCGACCCCAAGGCCTGCCCCGAAGGCAAGATCACCCCGGAGCTGGCCAAGACCGACGGCCTGGAGATGACGCTGCTCCTGGTCGACGAGCTGCAGGAGATCCTCGACGCGGCGGCGGCGATGAAGCTCATCTCGGCCGACGACGCCGAGGCCGCCGCTGCTGCCGAAGGCGAGGGCGGTGGCCGCAAGCCCCAGGGCCGCAACGGCAAGGACGTGATGGTCTCCCTGTTCGCCCGGTTCATGCGGGTGGCCCGCTACGTCGGCGGGATGGCGGTCATCATCACCCAGCGCCCCGACTCCAACAGCGTGCCGACCGAGCTGCGCGAGGTCGCCTCCAAGCGGGCGTCGTTCAGGGTCAAGGGACAGAACAGCTCGAAGATGGTCCTCGGTGACGACGCGGTCGCCGCCGGCGCGGCCCCGCACCTGCTCCTCGACCAGCACAAGGGCGTCGCAGTGCTGGACGAGGGCGCCGAGGAAGGCCACGACACCATCAGGGCCGACGTCATCAATCTCGACCAGTTCAGGGTCATCTGCGAGCGCGGCCGGGACCTGCGCTTGAAGGCCGGCACCCTGACCGGCCACGCGGCGGAGCGCTGGGAGAAGGAGCGTGAGCAGGTCCAGAAGCGCCAGGTGGTCGCGGACGCGGTCGCCGCGATGGATCACGAGGGCGTCGACCGGGCCCGCCTGAGCGTTCTCGCCACGTGGATGACCGCGCTCTTCCCGGAGCGCTGGCACGACCTGACCGAGGTGTCGCTGGGCGCTCGGCTGCGCGACGCGAACGCGGGCAACACCGAGCGGATCGGCTCGGTCGACGGCGTCGGCAAGGCCTCCGGCTACACCCGCGAGCGGCTGGCCGCGCTCCTCAGCGACAAGGCCGCCTGACCGGTTCACCCCGGTTCATACCCCCGTCCGGCGTACGGATCCGGGCCGACGCACCCCGTCGGCGCCCGCTTTGACCAGGTATGTCACCCCGTCCGATGCCCGCCGGACCCCGTCAGCAGGACGGGGTGCCCACCCCAGCGGACGGGGTCACAAACCACCGTAAACCAGGACACGAACGGGGTCAGCCGGACAGGCCTACCAGCGCCGGCCGACCCCGCAAACCACCACAACTCAGACAGGAGACCACGCCCATGGGCTGGATCTGGGACCACGACCGCGCCGGCTACGACGGCTGGGGCGGCCACTCCTACACCTCGCACGCCGAGTTCGGCAACGAGCTGAGCCGCATCGCCGGCCGTCAGGACTGGGCCGCGCTCAGCATCCTGTTCGACCGCCACACCGGCGACCCGTTCGACGTCCCCAACCAGCAGGCCGGCCGGATCGCCGAGGCCCTCACCGCCCTGGCCCCGCACATGACCCCGGCCTGGGCGCCCCGGACCCGGGAGATCGCCGCGGCTGCCCGCGCCGCTCACCGCGCCGGTGCCGTCTGGCACTGGGGCTGACCGATGCCGATGTGGACCGGAAGCCCCGCCGAACGCGCCGCCGCACAGCTCGCACACGCCAAAACCCGCACCCGAAGGAGCGCCATGACCGCCGCACGCACCAGCATCACCGTCGCCGAGATCGACGCCTACCAGGCACGGATCCACGCGGTGATCGACGAACTCGCCGACATCGCCAGGGGGTGGCCCGTCGGCCCCGTCTGGAGTGCACTCGGGACCGCCCACCACGCCGTAGAAGGCGTCGACCAGGCCCTCCTCGACCTGAAGCTCGGCAACGACCGCGCCCTGACCGTCGAGAACTGACCCCGCCCCGGGGCGGCCGTCCAGCCGCCAAGCATCAACCGGCCGCCCCGGGCCCCGAATCCACCAGAAACCAGCAGATCGGAAGCCCATCATGCCTCTCCTCGCCCGCCTCGCCGACAAGTTCTGCGACCGGTACGCCGACCGGATCGACACCTGGGTCCGCGAGACCGTCAGCGCGATCCCCTCCAGTGAGGCCGAGCGGCACATGCGCACCCTGCACGACGTGTGGGCCAGCACCGCCCAGCTCCACCGCTCCTACTTCGACCCCGAGGCCTCCTTTTTCTGGGCTGGGGACGGCGTCCACAGCGACGTGCGCCTCGCGTGCGTCGGCGAGTACGTGTTCGTTCGTCGGGACCGCACCGGGCTGTACACCGCGGGTGGCACCCACTCCTGGGACGCGTTCTACCGCGCCGGCGTCAAGGGTCTGACCACCGACGAGCCGCCCAAGCCGCCCAAGACCCAGGAGTTCACGATCACCGGCGAACTCGGCGACGCCGAGCACCCCGAGCGCTGGGAGATCACCCTCCACTGATCCGCTCACCCGCAGGAAGGACCACCGACATGCCCGACACCCAGAGCGTCACCAAGACCGTCCTCGCCACCCACTACACGGCCGCCGGCAGCGCGGTGGAGGTCGTCCAGTACGACATCACCCGCGCCGCCAACCTGGAGGAGGCCGCCGCCCAGTCCGGCCCGTACTGGCGCTGCCACGGATGCCACGACCGCAGTGACCGGCCGCTGAACAACCCGGCGATCGGCGACCCGGTCGGCGTCGTCACCGGCGCCGCGATCGGCCACGCCGGCATCTGCCGCTACTGACCGCCCGGCCCGCTCACCGTGCTCCATCCGCCCAGCTGCGGGTGGGGTGCGGTGGCCGGACCGACCGGCCACCGACACCAAGGAGACCCTCCAAATGATGCTGATCTCCCACAAGGGCAAGGGCAGCGTGAACGTCTTCAGCGACGGTGCCGGAGGCGCTGAAGCCGAGTGCACCGAGTGCCCGTGGAGCATGCACATCGGCCACTTCCACCCGATCGCGACCATCGGCGGCCCCATCGACGAGGCGCACTGGTACGCCCGCCAGCACATCGAGGAGAAGCACAGCTGACAACCCTTGGCTCCGGCTGCTCGGAAGGAGGCCCGCCGTGCCCGCACTGCTCACCGCAGCACCGTTCGATCTGGACGCGGCGGGCCTCCGCCTGGTCGCCGAGGTCGAGGCCTACCTGGCCCAACTGCCCGCCCCCGCCAACACGGCGGGGGCGGCCGGCCCGCTCCACCTGACCTGCCACCAGCCCCCCGCGCCCACCCCGCGGTACGGCAGCGTGCTGCAGCCGTGGCACCACGGGATCGACCTGCCGGCACCGACTCTGCTCGATCGGCTCCACCGTCGCCGGCCCGTCGCCCAGGTGACGCCCGGCCAGCATCTGCTGCTGGTCTCCCGGTACATCCACCAGCACGGCTGGCTGCAGGGCGCCCTCTGGGACGAGGCCGGCGCTGTCTGTGTGCTCGGCGCCCAGCTCGGGATTCTGCAGGCCGGCTACTCCACCCCCGCGGTCGTCGAGCGGGCCCGGGAGCTGATCGGCAACGAGATCGGCTACCTCGGCGAGACCGGGCCGATCGATTCGTGGAACGACGCCCCGAACCGGCGCGCCGCCGACGTCCACCAACTGCTGCAGCGGGCCGCCGCGCGCGTCCGCTGACGCTGCCCCGGAACCACCTGCCCCGTGAGGAGACCCGATGAACGACTCGCCCAACACTGTTGCCGCCCAGCGTGCCGACCTGCTCCGCCAGGTCGTGTTCAACCGCGCCGAAAGCGTCCCCGCCGACCAGCGGCGGTGGTTCTCGGCCGAGATCGGCCTGACCGTCCACGCGTTCATGGCGGACTTCTACGCCGCCGCGCTCGCCGAGGTCGACCCCGAGCGCGCCGAGCAGGTTGCTCGCGAGCTGGCCGAGTACTTGGAAGACGGGGCGCTGCCCGAGTACTCGTGGGACCGTGCCGTCGAACTCGGCCACGACCCGCGCGTGTGGGTCGCCGAATGGGACAAGGCCCAGGCAGCCATGGTCGAGAAGCCCGCGCAGACGTGCCACGACACCGACGGCGGCTGAGCAGGCCCGGTCACGGCATCGCCATCAGCCGCGCCACCAGCAGCCCGGCCACGCCCACCATCACGACGATCGCCACGATCAACCCGGCCATCTCAACCCAGCGCCGCTTGCCCATGTGTTCCATGTGCAGCGCCTGCCCCACCCGCCGCCCGCTAGTCCACCACTGCTGAGGAGCAGCATGCCTCGTCCCCTCACCCCCTTCGAGACCCAGATCCTGGGCCTCGCCGCCCGCGGCCACAGCCCCCACGACATCGCCCATCAGCTCGGCGTCGAGGAGCGTGTCGTGCGGAACGCGATCGCCCGGATCCGCCGCGCGCTCGGCGCCCGTGACCTGCACCACGCCGTCCAGATCCACCAGACCCCCGAGCACGGAATGGCCGTGAAGACGAGGGAGAATGGGCCCATGACCGACAGCACCCCGCGCGAGCGCCTGCGCCAGGCCGTCCTCACCCAGGACGGCGACTGGACCGTCCAGAGGGCCACCGAGGCCCTGGGCCTCTACCCCGCGGTCCCGGGCTTCCCGAAGGACGACCCCGAGGTCGGCGAGAAGCACGCCCTCCCCAGCCGCGCGACGTACGAACTCCAGCGGCTCACGGAAGAAGGCCTGCTGGCCAAGGACGGCCGCGTATGGCGGCGCCCCGAGTAGCAGCACGAAATGGCCCGCACCCCGGCATGGGGTGCGGGCCATTTTTCGTTTCGGGATCTCCAGACGGGGCGATATCCACAGGCTGTGAACCGCAGCTCCCAGGCGCCAGCTGGAGACACCCCGACGAGGGGTTCGATCACCGGCGGGCGTATTGCTGCCAGGTCTGGGAGTTGCGCATTCCGAGCTGGTACATCTGGCGTTCCATGACTGTCCGCAGCTCCTGCTCGGAGAGCACGGATCCCTGGACGGTGACGTTGAGGACGTAGGTGGGCGTGCTGCCGCCGGGAGTGGGGCCTGCGGCGAGCGATCCGTAGGGGGCGGCGGCGCCCGTCAGTGACCCGCTGCCCGTGCCGGTGAGGGCGAGGTTGGCGGTCATGGTGGGGGACAGGCTGCCGATGTGGTCTGTGATCCCGGTCAGCTGGGACTTGAGTGCGGGGATCTTGTTGGTGATGCCTTGGATCAGGCCGGTGATCAGGGATTCGCCGGCGGGGGTGAGGAGTTTGGCGTCCTTCTCCGGCGGGCCTTTCCAGGAGGTCAGGTCGCTGGTGAGGGACGTCAGGGTGCTCTTGACGGAGCCGATGGCCGACTTGATGCCGTTGACGAGACCGCTGATGATCTTGGAGCCGGCGTCCCAGAGCCAGCGGCCGGCGTCAGCGAAGATGCTGGCGATCTGCCCCGGCAGCCCGGCGATCCACCCGACCGCGGTCGATATCGCCGAGGTGATCCCCTGCCAGGCAGGGTCGATGACGTTGTGCCACAGCCACAGGGCGACATCGGCGATGCCGTGAAAGGCAGGCGACAGGACGTTCTGCCAGAGCCAGACTGCGACTGCGGCGATCCCGCGGAACGCCGGCTCGAACACGTCGTGCCACAGCCACAGGGCGATGTCCGCGACAGCCTGGAAGGTCGCCTCGACCACGACGCGGAACTCCGTGCAGTGATTCCACGCATACACGATCGCTGCGACGAGCGCCGTTATCGCAATGATCACCAAGCTGATGGGGGTGGCATCCAATGCCGCATCCAGCAGCCACTGGGCGGCCGTCATCACACCGTCCGCCACCGCCGACGCCAGGGTCGCGACCTTCTGCGCGATCCAGGACGCCGCGGCCGTGGCCGCCTCCACACCGGCATCGAACGCGGCCTTCCCCGAGGCGACGATCCACTCCAGCGCACCCTTGGCCGCAGTGCCCGCAGCGGACACCGCAGCCGACAGGCCCTGCCAGATCGCTGCCGTCTTGGAGCCGAGAGCGGACAGCCCAGCGGACAGGCCGGTGGTGATCCGGCTGCCGATGGCCTGTGCCGCGGTCGTCGCACTGCTCGCCCACCCGGATATCGCGGTGCCGAGCGAGGTGCCCCAGCCGCGGACCGTCCCGGCGATGCCGCCGCCCAGGGATCGGACGGACTGCATGGCCGAGCTGCTCCATCCGGAGATCGCACCCGCGACGTCCGACCCCTTGTCCTTGACGGACTGCAGGAACAGGCTGGCGTCGACCTTGGTCGGCATCACGTTCTTCACGGCGTCGCCGATGGAGGAGCCCCAGTCGGAGACGGTGGAAGCGATGGTCGATCCGGCCTGCTTGAACGCGCCGATGTACGACTGGAGCTGGAACTTGGTGGCACTGAAGGCCCCGGAGAGGAGGTCGCCGGCCGCGGATCCGCCGGACTTCAAGGAGGCCCAGCCGGCCGAGATGGCACTGCCGATCTTCGGGAAGAAGCCCTTCACTTCGCTGACGACCCCGTCGGCATCGGTCTTCTCCCCGCCGAACAAGCTCGTCCGGATGCCCTTCAGCTGCTTGACGATGGCCGAGGCTTGGGAGAACGGAAAGCCCACGATGCTCTTGGTCAGATCTGCCAGCACGGACACCGACTTGACGGTGGCCAGCAGACCAAGGCGGACAGTCAGCGGGATCAGGAAGCCGTCGATGATCCACGTCATGATCGTCTTGTGCTTCTCTGCGAAGCTAGCGAAGTCGGACATGGCTGGGGCGACCACGTCCTTGAGGATCCCGCCGACGGCCAGCAGGCCGCCGAGGATGGCGGCACCACCGATCTTCTCCGCCTGCGGGACGACCTCCTTCATCAGGACGTCCGCCAGGCGGCGCCCCGCATCGATGAATGTGCCGATGTCGTCCGAGACTTCCCGCAACACCTTGCCGAGCTCCTGCATCGGCGTCAGCGGCACCGGCGCAGCCAGCGCACCGCCGTGCTGCTCGCCGCCCGCGGTCGTCTCCACCGCGCCCTCGGCCGGCTTCGCAGTCTTCCCGGTGAAGCCCGAAGCGATCCCCGAGATCGCCGAGGTGAAGTCGTGGACGACCGGGGCGCCCCGCTTCTCCAGCAGGTCGATGAACTTGCTGATCTGCGGAATCAGGAAGTCGCCGAGGCGGATCATCACCGAGTCGAAGCCGGCGCGCAGCTGCTTCAGCTGCTGGCCGAGCGTCTGCTGGACCAGGGCGAAGCCTTGCACCTTGCCGGACGCGTCCGCAGTCGCGGAACCGACTGCTTTGATCGTGTCGGACGTCGCCTGGAAGTTGGCACCAACCGTGGCCAGGGCAGCATTGGCGCCCGGCGCCGTACCCATCATTGCCTTGAGTGCCGCGGCGAAAGCCGGGGTCCCCTCCTTGCCCGCCTTGGTTGCCGCCTGCGACACGTACTCCATCGCATCGGTCAACCCATCGGGCCCGTTCAGCTTCTGCTTCAGGACGTCACTGGAGAGGCCGTACTCCTGGAACGCGGTCGCCATCGTGCTGGTCGGATTCAGCAGCGACCGCAGTGCTTGTGCCAGGTTCTGCGAGGCTCGTTGCGCCGTGAATCCGTGGTTCGTCATGTTCGACAGCGCGGCCATGACGTCCTGGAAGCTGATCCCCGCAGCTGACGCGGCCGGGACGATGCTGGCGAACGCGGAGGAAAAATCCTGCAAGTTCGTTTTGCCGTGGGCAACCGCTGTGATCATCTGGGAGGTTACGTTCGCAGCCGACGACGCCTTAAGGTGATAGTCCACCAGCACGTCGGTCAACGCTTTGGCGACCGTTGTGGTGTCGGCACCCTCAGCCGCAGCGCCCTCCGCGGACGCTTTCAGCACGGTCAGACCGTCCGCCGCGTGATAGCCCGCAGCCTCCACGTAGTACATGGCCTGGCTGAGGTCATCCGCGCTGACACCGACCTGACCGGCCATGTTCAGCATGCCCTGACGGACCATGTCGATGGCCGAGGACGACTCGCCGGCCGAGGTCACCAACCGGGTTGTGGAACTCTGAAACGTGCTGGCCATCTTCACGGCCTCGACACTGATCCCCGCCAGCCCCAGGGCGCCGAACGTGGAAACCCCTTCGAGCACGCCACCCAGCCCGAGGGCCTTGCTGCCGAGTAGGTCAGAGCTGGCCGCAGCCTCCGTGGTGCTGGCCGATGTTTGCCGCGCGGCAGTGGCGGAGGCCTCCATGGCCGCGGTGAGGCGATCCATGGAGGCGGTCGACAGATCGGCCGCGGCGGTTGATGCGTCCATACTCACGGCCAAGGCGTCGATGCTCGGCGTGAGCGTTTCGATGGTCGCCGTCAGTTCTTCGACGCCGGCGGCGCCCTCGGCCCCCAGACTGCTCAGGCTCACCCCACTCTCGGCGAGTGCCGCGTTCATCGCCTCCAACTGGGCAACGAACTCCTCGGCCACTCCGCCAGCCTCAGCCAGGCCAACCGTGAACGGGGTCGTTATGGCGCTGAACGTGACGTACAGATCCTCAACCTGGACAGCCATCACGACCCCGAAGCACATCGTCGATGCTCCAGGCGGCCAACAGCATCGCCTCGGCGTCCTTCACGGCCTTCCGCGTCCGACCGTGAATCTCCACCACCGAGGCCGAGCGCAGCCGATCCGCGGCGGCCAGCAGCATCGTGGCCTGCCCTGGGCGCAGACCGTCCTCAACCGAGATTCGCACCAGACCTCCGGGAATCTCCGGCAGTGCGCGGGCAGCCGCCACCGGCTCACCGGCCGGGGCGACGTGCCGCCGGTACGGGCCCGGGGCCTCGCGCAGCGTCGTGACGATCCGCGGAGTGCCTGTGCCCATCGGTTACTCCCGCCCCTGGGCGAGGTACTCGCCGAGCGTCAGTGGCTGCCGGTCGGTCCACAGCGGCGAGCGCATGCCCTCGCCCTGTCGGGCCCAGTAGCCGGCCGCCTCGCTGTGGAAGTCGTCCCAGCTCATCTCGTGCAGCGGCTTGCCCGGCCCGGCGGTGTTCTCGGCCACCGCAGTCGCGGCGGCGGGTGCCACCTCCTGGATCTCGGTGATCGCCTTCGCGGTCTCCTTGATCCGGTCGATCGCCGCAGTGAATTCGGAGATGGTCATCGCGCGTTCAGCCATGTCGTCCTCCCGGGACGCGAAGTGGTGCAGAGGGGTGAGGCTGGCGCGCTGCCCCGGCCTGGCGCAGGTCGGTCTTCGCGGGGAAAGGAGTGAGAAAGCCCGCTCGCGGCCTTGGATCCCAGTGCCGGACTGCCATGGATGTCCCGGGCGGGCGACTTTGACGCCACGCCGGGGCAGCGGCTGCCGGTCAGGAGAGCCGGGGGTTGCGCAGGATCTGGCCGAGGAGCGGGTGCTGCTCGAATCGGGCCCTGGCGTTGTTGGGGATCGGCGGCACCGGGTAGTCCGCTGGGAGGTGCCCGGCGCCGACGCCGGCTGTGTGGGCGTCCCGGCGGGCGCCCCCGACGCGGATCTCGGCGGCCATCGCGGCGGCCATGGCCTGCTGCAGCGCCTCGTACGCGACGGGCACCTCGGCCATGTGCCGGGCAACGTCGTCGAGCGCGGCGGCCTCAGCCTCGCGGGCCTGCTCGTACATGGCGGCGGCCTGGTCCCTGCGCTGCCGCTCGCGGGCGGCGCGCTCCTCCTGCTCCTGGTGCTCCTGCAGGGCGCGCACGGCCGTCTCCAGGGCCTGAACGTGCGCCTGGGCAATCATGGCGGGCTGGCGCAGGGAGTCGGCGGTGCCCTTCAGCGTTTCCGCGTCGGCGTACCGCCGTTCCTCCAGGGCCTCGGCCAGGTCCGTCTCGGCGCGGGACAGCCGGTCGCGCAGGCCGCCGGCCTCACGCTGCGCCAGGTTCAGCTGTTCGTTCAGGGTGTCCGCCATGGCTTCTCCTCGTTCGGCCGGCGCGCCAGGCGCGGACGTCGTCGAGGTCGACCAGCCACGTGTTGCGGGGAGCTTGTTCGGCGCGGATGCGGCCTTCTGCCGCGGCCCGCCGGATCCACTCCGGGCTGACCCCGACGGCCTCCGCGGCGACCGCCGTGGTGACCATCTGGGTTGAGGCTGCCGGGGGTTGGGCTGGCGGAAGAACCGGTGGTGTTGGGGTGGCCAAAGCGGCGCGGGCTGTCTCGCGCCGGCGGTGGAGGACGGCGGCGTCGCGGGCGGCTTGCAGGACGCCTTGTGCGGCCCTGGAGAGGCGCGGTGCCCGGCAGGACGCGGGCGGGGGCGTGCCGCGCAGGTAGGCGGCGAGGAGGTCGAGGGCGCCGGCGAGTTCGGCGCACAGCTCGGCGGGAACGATGATCCCGCTGTGGAAGACGGTGGGGGCGGGCCGGTCGTCGCGGGCCGGCGGCTGGGCGGGGGCGGTCACCGGTCGCCGTCCTGGAGGGCGCCGAGGCCGAGGTGTTGCAGGACCGTGGTGCGGCCGTCCGCGCCGAGCACGGTGCCCAGGGCGGCGTGCAGGGCGCAGGACAGCACGGAGACGACCTGGAGCGGGTCGGCGTCACCGAGGAGGTCTTCGACGGTCAGGCCGGTGTCTTGGAGGCCGGTCGCGGTGGTCAGGGCGACGGCTGCGGCCAGGGCGCGCAGTTGGGCGGGGGTGGGGTCGGGCTTGTGGGTCACGGTTGGGTTCTTTCGCCAAGGGGTCCAATGCGGGGGCGGTGGCGAGGGTGGTGGTGAGCCAGGCAGGGGGGTGGGGGTCAGAGCAGGCCGGAGGCGGCGTTGTCGGTCCAGTCGTCCGAGGTCTGCATGTAGCCGAGCATCGAGCGGCTGTTGGGTGCCCAGCCGCCCTGACGGGCGATCGCAACGGAGTCCTTGCCTGCGTTGCGGCCTTCGCTGGCCAGGCCAGAGCGCAGTGAGTGGCCGGTCCAGCGCAGCGGCACGCCAGCGCGCTCGGCGACACGGGCGATGGCGTCGGTGACGGCGTCCGGGGACATGGCACCGCCGACGTGGCCCCACCGGTCGATCGCGTGGAACGCCGGGTCGGCCGGGTCGGCGTAGCGCTCGTCAATGGCCAGCAGCGCCTCGCGCCAGGCGGTCCAGGCGAGGACCGGGCACACGTCGGGGTCCTTGGCGTAGGGGATCGCGGGCTGGCGGACGGACCACTTCGTCTTGCCGGTCAGGATCGACACCCGCATGCCCTGCTTCTGCAGCGTGACGTCGCCGAGCAGCAGCCCGGCGGGTTCGGAGGCGCGGCCGGCCACGTTGAACGAGAGCAGGACGAGGGACTTGTCCCGCAGCCCCGCGAGGGTGTTGGGGGTGCTGGCGGCGATGCGCCGCAGGCCGTCCGTGTCGGCGGCTGGGGCTTTGCCGCGGCCTCGGCGTTCCCCGGCCTTCAGGAGCTTCACCGTGAGCCCGTCGAGGGCTTCCCGAGCGGCCGCGGAGTCGTCCTTGGTGACCTGGTGGCCGCGCTGGCGCAGACCGACCACGGCGCCGGTCAAGTGGACGCCTGCGGAGGCCGGCGCGTAGCCGAGCACGCCACCGGGTCCAGGGGTCTGCCGGCCTTCGTGCAGCAGCCAGGCCGTGAAGGCGACCAGGGCGCCGCGGGTGCCCTCGGTGACGGGGAAGCCCTGGGTCGAGCAGAACCGCTCCCAGACCCGCCAGGACTTCTCGTACGTGCCGACAGTGTTGGGTGGGGTGATCTCGGCCTGGACGGCGTCGGCGAAGTCTTCGGCGGCGGCGAGCCGGTCGGCGGCGGCTACGCCGTGGCGCTGCGCCCACTGCTCGTGGAGTTCGGGTCGGGGTCCGGTCCGCTCGATCGCGGCGGACGCCTGTTCGGTTGACGTGTCGTCATGCACCTTTTGTCGCTCCCGATAAGAAGGAGTTATCCGGGGTCAGGGGTTGATGAAGTCGGCGTCCACCGGGTCCGGCTCGACCACGGCCGGCCGGAGCGCCTGCGGCCCGCGCCGCTCGATCGCCGCGGCGGCCAGGTTCAGCGCTTCGCGGATCGACAGCTCGCCGTCCGATGTCTCCCGTAGCTCGAGCGCCCGCCGCACCAGTTCCTCGGCCACCGCGCGCTGCTCCTCGTCGAGCCTCACCCAGCGCCGCGGCACGTCCTCCTCGCTCACGCCGCACCCCCGTCCTGCGCCCGCCACAGCGCCGCCAGCAACGTCCGTGCGGTCCGAGCGGCCTGGTCGGTGCGCCCGACGATCCGCACGTCCCCGGCGGAGCGCAGGTGCCGGGCCAGCACGGCGGACACAGTCGAGTCGACGTCCATCCCGTAGCCGACCCGCACCGTGACGGACTGGCCAGCCTCGACCGGCGGCCAGCTGTCCGGCCTGTGCGCATCCAGGTCGCCGGGGCGCGGCCTGCGCTCGGGATCGAGCCGGACAATCGGCCGGCGGGTTGGGGGTGTGGTCATCAGGTGGTCCTTCCGGTTGAGGTGGGCCGCGCTCAGGCGGCTGCGAGAACGGGGCTGGGCTGACGGGGCGGCAGGCACCAGATCAGCTCGCACGCGGGCTCCGTGCACTGCCAGGCCTCCAGGAGCTGGCCGCGAACGACGACCTCGCCGAGCTGCTTCACGGGGCGGCCCTGCCAGCAGGACGGGCAGTGCTTCGACACGGTCGGGCACTGCTTCCACGGGCTGGTGGTGCGGGTCCTCTTCACGGTGCTGCTCCCTCACGGGTCGGCTTGCGGCTGGGCGGTGAAACGGGTGCGGGCCCGGCGGAGGGTGCCCCCGGAGTGGGCACCGGGCCACGCTGAGAGGCAGTCAGGCCGCGGTGCGGGCCTGCCGGGGCGGCCGGACCACGTAGATCGCGCCGCACGGGCTGCGCCGGACGCCCAGCCCCAAGTGCCTGTGCAGCTGCGAGCAGCTCGGACACTTCACGACGGCCTGGAGATGGCCGGCGGTCGCCAGCTGTCTGGCCCGGACGTTCGGCACCGGGGCGCTCTGAGAGGTGTACTCGGACAAGGTGATCTCCTACTCGGTTGCCGGGCCCGACCTGCTGCCGGACCCTTGGGGATGCCGGGAGCGGGCTCGTTGTGGGCGGGCCCGACCCCGGCAAGCTGTTGGGTCAGACGGGCTTGATGCCGTGCCGGCGGACCGTCCTGTACGGGTCCGCGCCACCGGGCCGCTGCGGCACCAACACGCCGTCACGGCCCGCCGTGTAGGTCAGCGCCACGCCCGTGCGGAGCAGCTCCGCGAACCGGGCCACCTCCAGGCAGCGGCCGGCGACCGAGCCTCGCTGCTCCTGCTCGATCTCGCGCGCCAACGCGTTCTTGATCAGCGACAGGCCCTGCGCGACGTCGCCCAGCCCGTGGGTTCGGTCGGTGGCGCAGTACTCGCACAGGCGCTGCCCGGCCTGGTTGATGACGGTGAAGTAGTCGTTGCCGACGTACTCGGGGCAGTGGGCGCACGGGGTGTCGTCGGCGAAGTCCGGGTTGTCGACGCTGAGGATCTTGTAGTCGGACATGTTGGTCTCCTCGTGTGATCGTTGGGTGGTGGGGCGTCAGGCCGGCACGCGGCCGGTGCCTCTGCAGTGGGTGCATGGCACGGTGTTGGGCGCCGCGGTCGGGGCGACGATGCGGCTGTGGGCGCCGTAGTCGACTCCAGCTGCCCGGCCGACGGCGACTATCCGCCGCGTTTCTTCGTAGGCGGCGTTCAGGCTCATCTCGCCCGTGGCGACCTTCTCGGCGAGTTCGGGGGCGTAGCGGCTGACGGTCTTCGCCTTCTCGATGGACCGGGCGGAGATCCCACTGACCTTTGCCGCCTTCTCGCTGGACTTGCGGTGACGCTTCACCACTGAGGGCGAGCGCCGATCGGCGCTCGGCTGGTCAGTAGCCACGGTGTTCTCTCCTTCGTATTGGACGGCGGGTATACGGCGCATCTCGTGCCACGGCCGGTGGGTTGGGTTTTCGAACGGTCATGACCCTGGGCTGGCGGGGGCTCGGTCACGACCTGGTGCTCGTGCCCGCGGGCGGGCGGGAGGGGCGGCAGGTCCTCAAACGGCAAATTTGCCGTTTGAGTTGGCCACGCGTCCGCGCGGGCGGGGTGGTGAACGTCCATTAACCGCGTGGCGGTCAGGCGCTCGGGATGGTGCCGGCGGCGCCGGGGATGGGGCCGTCGGGGTCGTAGTCGAGTGCGGCGTGCCAGCACCAGCCGCAGTTGCAGGTGTGGGCGGCGAAGTCGGTGGTTCGTTCGGCGTGGTCGGCGTCGATTTGGTGCTCGTCGATCTGGCCCCACTGTCCGGATTCGAGTTCGCGTTCGGCTGCTTGGCGGAGCTGGTTGGTCATGTTGTCGATGTGGTCGAGGCGGTTGAGGACGGTGGCGGGGTGTTCTTTGAGGTGGCCGCGTACGAGGAGGTCGCCGAGGTCTTCGATGGCGGTGGTGGCGGCGACGTGGAGCGAGTCCATCTGGGTGTTGGTGCTGGTGGTCAAGGTCTTCTCCTGGGTTGGGTTGGAGGGGTGGACATGGGGTGGACAGGTGGACAGGTTTTGTCCACCCCCCTCTCCCCCGCGCGCTATGCGAGTCAAGATTTTTGATCCTTCCTATCTATATGCGCAGGTCAGAGGATTGATTGCCTAGGTTGATAGTTAGGTTCGCGAACCGCTTTGGGTTCTTCTGGAGGGAGAGGGGGTGGACATGTCCACCCCGTCCACCCCTCAGCTCGGCCGGGATCCTCCCGGCGCGATCTTGCTGTCGATGAGGGCGACCCAGTCCCGGAGCACCGCATAGTCGAGGGCAGCGTCTCGATGCCTTCGGTCGCGGCTGGCGAGCGTTCGCCCGAGGTCGCTGCGCGATGTCGGACCGTTCTGATGGATCTTCGCGGCGATGCTCTTCGCAATCCGTTCCACGGTCTTCTCCTCGGCCGTCGCCTCGGCCTCGGCTTTGGCCCGGTCGATTCGGACCTCTTCGATGATTCGGGCCTGCGTCCGCTTCTCCAGCTCCAACTGCCGCTGGCGGGCGCTGTAGGCGATGGCCCAGTCACGGGTCTCGCAAGAGGCTGCCCAGACCATTTCCGCGAACCGCCAGTCGTCTAGGTCGACATGGTGGCGCCCGCTGAGGATGGCGAGCAGAGAGGCGATCTTGACCCGCATCAACGGGGCGTGTGAGTCGAGCGGGTTCATGTCCTGCGGTGCGACCTCGCCGCGCGCCTTGGCTAGGTCGGCTCGCCGCAGCTCGTCCTTGATCTCCTGTTCGAAGCTGATGAGCGTCGGCTGATCGGCCTTGATCGCCTTCTTCCATGCGTACAGCTCGCCAGGCCAGGTCGGCTGCTTGTCCGGGATGGACGGGTCCACGACTTGGGTCCAGAGGAACCGTTGCGGGGTGCCCTCGGCTGTCTCCTCGAAGAGAGGCGCGACGGTTTCGGGCTGAAAGCCCACCAGCAGCCCCAGGCTGTAAGAGCCGCTGGGGATGTAGCGGCTGGTGTCCTTGCTGGCGTTGGTCTGGCCGAGCGTCTGACCGACAGCTGCGCTCCGGAGCGTCTCACCGAGGGTGGATCCTGAACGCTCCTTCATGAGACGGGTGAGAGTGGCGCCCTCGTCGACGTAGAAGAAGGCGTTGTGCCGGACCTGGGCACGAACCCGCTCCATGATGGGGTCGCCCTTTCGGGTGTGGTTGCCTGTCTCCCTCTCGACGACGTCCATGAACACCTCGGCGAGACCTTCGCCGGAGCCGATCGGCAGCCCGTCGCGGAGGTCGAGGCCTTCAGGTGCTGGCATCAGATGAGTAGAGACGTCGACGCCGGTGGACTTGCCGATGCCGGACGGCCCGATGATGCCGCCGAACAGGTTGAGGGACGCGTGGCCACCGACTCCGGTGTCGGCTCGGATGTGGTGCGACACCATGGCGGAGAGACGCGTCAGGCAGCTAAGAACGGCAACATCGCCGGAGCGCGTACGGGAGTGGCCGGCCAGCCGAATCTGACGGTGCACCTCGCGGCCGGCGTAGAACTCCTCCGGCAGTAGTCCGGGGATCCTCCGAGCTCTGCCCGCCGGTTCGTCGCCATCAGACGACGCCGTTTCCACCAGACTGGTCCAGTCCTCATCGGCGAACGAAGGCTCGGCCGTCCGCCGGTCCGGCCCCGTCATGCACCGCCGCTTCACCTCGGCGAGCAGCATGAACGGCAGGGCGCCGGCCGCGCCGGTGGTGGAAAGGCCGGCGGCGGCCCGCATGATGTCCTTCGCCGCGGCACTGACGTCGCCGCCGTAGTGCAGGTGGGCGAAGAGCGTGCCGATGGTGAGCTTCCGGCCGGGCGGCTGCGCACCGACGGGCAGGTCGGAGCGCTCGGACCAGTTGACGGCGACGTGGTCGTCGCAGAGCAGGCTGTGCGCGCTGCTCGCACGGCCGTCGGCGCCAGCGGGGCGGAGCCACTTCTCCCGGCCGTCACTGTGGTAGCCCTCGAAGGTGAAGCCGGCTGGCCGCAGCAGGTCGCCGAACCGCATGAGTTCGCCGAGGACGTCGAGCGGGCCGTCGCCGGGGCGCGGCGCTGTCGCGGTGGCGCGCGGTGCGGGGACCGTCTTCTGCTGCCGCTGTGCGGCCCGCTGCTGCTTCTCGCTGGCCGCTTGGGCCATGGTGGCGTGCGCGGCCGGGGCGAGCTGGGTGACGACCTCGATGAGTTCGTTCAGGGTGTAGAGCGCGCCCGACCCCAAGGAGACGGTGGTCTGCCGGTCTTCGTCGGTCTTCCGGTTGATCGTTCCGGGCAGCCGCATGATGCGGGCGAGGTCGCCGACGCCGACGTCCCAGGAGTAGCCGGCTCGGTAGGCCGACGCCCCCAGGATCGCCTGGGTGCTGGTGGTGAACTCCTTGATGCGGGCGCGGTCTTGCTCGTCACCGATGGGGTGGGGCTCGGCGAGCATCCACATGGGGTTGAGGCCGCCACCCGTCAGTGACCATCCGGTCGGGTCGGGGAGTCCCGAATCCGCGACGATCTTCCGGACGGTGTCCGCGTCGGGCGGGTGCGGGAGGTCGTCACGGCTGGGGCTGTGGCCGGTGGTGCCGTAGTCGCCGTCGGCCCAGAGGTAGCCAAGGCCGAGTGCGAGGTCTTCGCCTCCGCGGCCCTCGGTCGGGTGCTCGCGGAGGGTGGTGACCTGGGCGTAGATGCCCTTCGGGCGCCTCCGGTCGAGGCGCATGACGTGCTCGACCGCCTTGGTGATCCCGGCCTGGTCGGTGCCGAAGCGCTTGCCGGTGAACCGGTCCGCGTCCGAGCAGATGGAAAGGTAGCCGGGCAGTCCGGCGTACATCTGGGTGAGGTAGTTCTCGACCGTCGTGCGGTCGGCTGCGAGCTGGACTGCAACGGCTGCGGTCACTGGTCACCGCCGCGGCGCTTGTTGGTGGCGACGTCGTCGGCGAGCAGGCTGATCGCGGCGCAGATGCGGCGGCCGGCGGTGCGGGTGGCACGCTCGGAGGGCTGCTCCTCCAGCATGGCGCGCACGGTGCCGAGGACGATGTGGAAGCGGGCGCGGGTCTCGTTCGCGTCCGGGTGGTTCTCGGCGAGGCGGGCCGTGTGGCTGCGGGGCACGGGCCAGTCGCCGGGGTGCTGCTCGGGGGTGGCCGCCGCGCCCTTCGGGCGGCCGTGGTCGGTGGACAAGTCCTTCTCCGGGGGGTGGAAGGGGCTGGGGGCGCCGGGGTGGGCGAGGGTGGTCCCGGCGTTGGTGCTGGCCCGGCCGGGCCGCCGCGGTGTGGTCCGCGGCGACTCGACGGGGTGGTGCTGGTCGGTCACGGGCACCCGCCGATGTGTTCGGCGATGGCCTGGCTGCCGTCGACCTCGACGTAGTCGCCGTAGTTGACGTGCAGCCAGGCGGTGGCGATGTCGCGGGTGACCCGGGTGGGGTCGTAGGCGGCGATCACCGTGTCGTCGGTGATCTGCATGGACCGCACGGCGGTGCCGGTGGGGTCGAGCCGGAGGCCGAGGATGCCGATGCGGATCACTGGGCCACCTCCTCGGCCTGGTCGGCGAGCTGGTCGATGCGGGTGGCGATCGCGCGGATCTCGGCGGCCACCTGGCGCGCGTCGGCGGGGGTGATGTCGACGGTGGTGCCGCCGGCGGTGAGCGCGATCTCGGTGTCGAGGCCGTAGCGGACGAGCTGCACGGCCAGCGCCGAGGTGCCGGGGAGGGCGCCGTAGGGGTGGAGGTCGACGGCGTGCTGCTCGGCGCCCTGGTGGACGTCGTCGTCGAGCCGGTGGTCGTGGTCGCACCAGGTGGGGCAGCCGGTGATGAGGGTGCTGTTCACCGCTCCTCCAGGGTGGTGAGGAGGGCGGCGGCCAGGCCGCGCCGCATGTACGGCCGGGTTTCGACGGTGAGCCAGTCGGTGAGGGCCTGGGCGGGGTTGGGGGCGGTGACGCAGTCGACGAGGTGCTGCTGGTCGTCGGGGGTGAAGCCGAGGGTGTGGAGCTTCTCGGCGATCTCGATGGCCTCGTGGACGGCCTGGGCGTCCGTGACGAGCGTGGCCCGCCTGAACGCGGGGCCGATCAGCTGGTTGGCGTCGGCGTCGCCGAGCGCGACGCGAAGGAGTTCGGGGGCAGTTGTTATGCCCGGGTCAGTCGTGTGGTTCACTGGAACCACGTCCTCTCTGAGAGGGAGACGAACAGCCCCGGTCGGCCTGGCAGCTGATGAGCCGGGGCTTCGTCATGTTCGGGGTGGGACAGGGGTCCGCGTCTGCGCCCGGTGCGACCTGCACCGGCACGTAGGCGGGGGTCGTTTCCATCAGGCGGCGGTGTCGTCCACCGGCGCGGACGCCTGTGGGCGCGGTTCTGCCAGTCGAAGGATTCGGACGATGCGCCGGACCTGTTCCGGCGTCAGTTCGTCGATCACGTCCGAGAGCGTGATGTGCTCGCGCATCTCACTGTTCACCGAACTGCCTCCTTCAAGGCCCGGAGCGCTTCGACGTATCGGTCAAGTAGCGGTCCCCGCGGCGTTCGCACGCCGCGTTCCCACTGGCTGACGGCCGCCCGATTGACGCCGACAACTTCAGCGATGTCTTGCTGCGAGAGCCCTGACTCCTTGCGCAGGCGACGGCGTTCGCCGGGGCTGGGCAGGTCGAGTCGGACACGCAGACGTGTGCGGATCTGATCCGCGACCGTTACGTTCACTCGACCATGTAAGCACGGGTGGTGGGTTCAGTTCAACAGGTCTGCACGGCTGGTTGGTCGCTTTTGTCTCAGCCCTGCACGGCTGGCCTGTTGACCATCACCTTGCCGATTGGGATGCTCGACAAGTGACCACCTCGAATGAGCCGAACGCACCCCGCTCTCCCAGCGGCTTTATCGGTGCACGACAAGCAGCGCTTCTCCGTCAGATCCAGGAGGCAGCAGAGGATGCAGCCAATGCGCTGCCAGTCCGAACCTTCTATCCGACGGAGGAATCCGCTGCGCACGGGGTCGTTGCCCACTTCGAGTGCTCGCTGGACAACTCCTGGACGATCTTTGGTGACGTGAGCCGCAACGCTCACGGACTGATCATTTCCAGGATGGAAATCACGCCGGCTGAGAACTCCACGGGCGTGACGGGCGGATTGCTGCGCAAGATCCCCACCGGCGAGATCCTCGCCTCGGTCAGGACGAAGGCGGCGTGGGAAGCCGCCCAGCGCGAAGGGACACGGGTCCTTTTGGGTGAGGAGCCCGTGGCCGGCCTGTTCAACGACGAGGACGCCAAGGGCTCGCAGCGCGGCGGTCGGGCACGGATCACGCCAGCATTGCTCCGAGAGGTTGCTACTGCCTACCTGGAGGAAACAGGGCCAGGCGTGCCATCGGGGGCGATGAAGCGAATGGCCGAACGATTCGGGCGCCCGGAGGAGACGGTACGCACTTGGGTGACGAGAGCCCGAAAGGACGGCTGGCTTGGACCTGGTGCCAAGGGTCGCACGGGCGCGGAGCCCGGCCCCCGACTCCAGGAATGGCAACTTGAGGAGCTCAAGCGGCAGCACCCCGGATTGATCTCGCATGTCCGCGTGGCGAAGGACGGCGCCGTCGAGGACATCTCGGCGCCACAATCCGAGTAGTGAACCGACGTTCCGATACGAGAACGGGCCCGGCCGAGGTCACCCGGCCGGGCCCGTTCAACGCTTTCGGGACCTACTTGTCCACCCCCCGCAGGCGCAGCCTGGCCGGGTCGAACGCTCGTCGCCCGCCCTGCTGGGCCGGCAGGACGTCCCAGCCATCTGGAACGAGAGCCATCACCACTTCCCGTTTCTCGGTCGGCTCCAGGTCGCGCCAGTGGACTGCCACATCGCCGGACAGCAGCCCGCGCAGGATCCGAGGCGCCGCGGCCAGCATCATCGCGCGAGCGTCTCGGACACGCGCCTCCACGATCTTGCGGGCCTCCATGTACTCGGCGAAGGTGATCTGTCGGCGGGCGTAGGCGCCGGCCATCTCCTTCAGCTGCTGCTCGTCGTCCGCAAGTGCCGCCCGAGCCTCACGCGTCGAGCTACTGCCCGCCAGCCCCCGCAGCTGCTCCAAGATCCGCGGCTTCGAGAGGAGGTCGAGGATCTGCCGCTCGATCTCTTGCTCGGCGCCGGCCGCGTTGATGGCGACCCCGCCGCAGCCCCCGCGCGGCGTGGCGCACCAGTAGCGGGGCGCAGGGTTGCCCTGCCAGCCGATCAGCCCAGCCCCGCACGCCGGGTGCCACAGCGAGCCGTTGAGCCAGCGGATCAGCTTGTTCTTCGAGCCGATGCCGCGGGTGGCGAGCTTCGCGCAGACCTCCTCCCAGGTCTCCTGGTCGAGGATCGCGGGCCAGGTCGCCGGTCCCACGATCTGCATCGCGGAGTCGCGTCCGGTGGAGCGAAGGCCGGCGACACGCGGCTTGGTCACGACGGAGCGGATGGTTCGGGTGCTCCAGTCGCTTCCGCTGACGGTGAGTACGCCCCGTTCGTTCAGGTCGGCGGCGATCTCGTACATGCTTTCGTCGTCGAGTAGGCGCCGAGCGATCTCACGGATGATCGCGGCTTCGTGCTCGATCACTGTCGCGCGGTCGGCGGCGTATCCGTAGGGGCGGATCCCGCCTCCGCCTGGCTTGCCCTCTGACGCCAGTTGTTCATGCTTTCGGGTGACACGTCGAGAGGTATCCCGCGAGCTCTTGTTCGCGATGGCGACCATGACTCGTGCCATCGTGATATCGGCGTCGTTGGACAGCCTGAGGGAGCCGGTGACGGACTCGACCGGGATCTTCGTCTGCTCGATGACGTCGATCAGGTCTTCGAGGTCGCGCGGGTCACGGGCGACGCGGTCCAGGTCGTACGCGAGAAGGCCGTCGGCCTGGCCGCTGGAGAGGAGTTCGAGGACTCTGCGGAACCCTGGGCGTACGACCCGCAGGCCGGTGGTTCCGTCGGGGAGTTTGACCTTGCGGCGCTTGAAGGCGCTGGTGTCGTTCTCGACGACTACCTCGCCGATGCCCCAGTGGAGGCGGTCGGCCCGTTCGCGGCAGTCGTCTTCTTGGCGTCCGACGCCTTTGGCATCCTCAGCCTTGTCATCGCTGATCCGAGTCAGGAGTACCGCTTGGCGCGGAGGGGTTGATACGGCCATAGGGCTAGGTTACAGTAGACCCATCGGCTCACCGATCCCGCTGATCTGACGCAGTTGCTCGACGGACCGGAACAGGCCGTGCGAGCTGCGGAAATCGAGGATGTGCCGGGCCAGGACCGGTCCGACGCCGGGCAGTGCGTCGAGCTGGTCCAAGGTCGCGCGGTTGAGGCTGACCGGCGACCTGGGCGCTGCCGACGGCTGGGCGGCGACCGGCGGGGCGGGTGCGCCGACCAGGACCTGCTCGCCGTCGACCAGCACCCGGGCCAGGTTGAGCCCGTCGGTGTCGACCCCGGGCAGCGCGCCGCCGGCCGCCCGCAGCGCATCGGCCACCCGCGAGCCGCCCGTCAGGGTGCGGACGCCCGGGTGCGTGACGCGGCCGGCGATGTCGACCACGACGGGTGCGAGGGCAGGCGCACCACGCGCCGCACCACCGCTCGGCGGCGAGGCGGGCCCCGAGCCCGCGGCATCCGCCGGCTCGACCGGGGCGGCCGGGGCAGCCGGTTCCGACTGAGCCGCAGTCTCCGGGCCGGCCGGCTCGGGCGGGGCGCCCGGATCGGACTCGGCGACCGGGCGGGCCACTGGTCTGGCGGCGGCGACCGGGACGGCCACGGCCTGCGGGCGGCCGAGCCAGAAGTGCTGTACCGCATAGCCGACGGCGATCAGGAGCAGCAGCACCAGACCGAGCACCGCCTTGCGGTCGACCCAGAACAGGGACTGGAGAGCGCCGGGCAGGCGGGATCCGAACCGACTGGCACGGTAGGCGTGTTGGGCGGAGGGCACAGCGATCGGGTCGTGCGGGTCGAGCGCAGCAACCGTGCTCAGGGCGGCACGCACGGGGTCGGCCACGGGGTCGGCCGCGCGGTCGGACCCAGGCGTGGACGCGGCCCGACGGCGACCGGTGCGGCGCCCGTACCCGTGCGGCCAGTCGTCCGGCAGGCTCTTCGCCGCCCGGTCGGCGCCCCGAGCCGAGGCAGCCCCGGACAGTGCGGACGGAGGATCGACCATGGCCACGGAGCCCGCACCCGGCGGGCCGAGCCCCGGTGCATCGCCCGGCGAGCCGAACGGCGCATCGGGTGACGACTGCGATGGCGGCTCAGGTGGCGACTGGGACGGCGACTCGGGTGGTGCGTCGAACGGCACCTCGGGCGGCGACTCGGATGACAGGAGGACCGCGAGCCGGCTCCGGGTGAGCTCGGCGGCCTCGTGACGGCGGATGGCGGCGGGAGCGATGAGAGCTTTCATGCCGCCGAACGTACGCAGACCCCGCACCACCCGCAGTCTCGGCTCAGAATCTGTGGACAACCCCACCACTGTGGACAACTGACCGACCGTCAGATCAGATCATCGCCACTCATCCCGTCAGATCAGCACACCGTACAAGCAGTGCTTCAGCCACCCACCGGCGCGACCACCACGGCCAGCAGCCCGGGCCCGACATGAGCGCCGATCACCGCCCCCACCTCCAGCACCTCCACCGCGCGCACCCCGGGCACCCGCTCCCGCAGCCGCTCCGCCAGCGGCTCCGCCCGCTCGGCAGCGGCGAGATGGTGGACGGTGATGTCCACCTCCCCCTGGCCGGCCTGCTCGACCGCGATCTCCTCCAGCCGCGCGATCGCCCGCGAGGCCGTCCGCACCTTCTCCAGCGGCTCGATCCGCCCACCGGCGAGGTGCAGCAGCGGCTTCACCGCGAGCGCCGAGCCGAGCAGCGCGCGCGCCGTACCGATCCGGCCGCCGCGGCGCAGGTGCTCAAGGGTGTCGACGTAGAAGAAGCCCCGGGTGTCCGCAGCCTGACGGACAGCTGCCCCGGCGACCTCGGCCGGGGCCAGTCCCGCGTCGCGCGCCCGGGCGGCGGCCAGCACCGTATACCCCAGCGCCATCCCGACCAGTCGGCTGTCCACCACCTCGACCGGAATCGGCGCCCGGGCGGCGGCCAGCCGGGCCGCCTCGGCCGTGCCGGAGAGCTCGGCCGAGAGGTGGACCGACAGGACCGCCTCAGCGCCCCCCTCGGCCGCCGCGCGGTAGGCGGCGGCGAAGGTCTCCGGGTTGGGTCGCGAGGTGGTCAGTCGCTGCTTGGCGCGCAGCGCCTCGGCGACGTCCTTGGGGGTGATCTCGACGCCCTCGGTCAGGACCTCCTCCCCCAGCACCACGCTCAGCGGGACCACCGAGATTCCGTGCCGGTCGAGCGCCTGCTGCGGCAGGTAGGCCGTGGAATCGGTGACAAGAGCGAGGTCGGCGGGCATGTGCCGGAGGTTACTCCCCGAAGGCGACCGAGGACAGCCGGGCCCGGACGGCCCGGTCTCAGCCCACCGAGGAGCCGGGGTCGGCCTTGCGCAGCCGCTGGCCGAGCCGGCTCAGCGGCTCGCCCAGGTTCAGCGCCTCCTGCGCGCTGAGTCGTCCGACCCGTGCGGCGATCCCCGGCCGGGCGGCCCCAGCACCGGCCCCAGCACCGGCACCGGCCGCGGACCCCGAACCGGCAGCGGCAGCACCCGGAGCGGCGCCACCAGCAGCACCGGTACCCCGCTGCGCCACCCGGTCCCAGTGCCGCAGCGCCCCCGCCTCGCTCTCGCACTCCTCGCTCAGCCGGCTCAGCTCGTCGTCCGCGAAGCGCTGCATCCGGTCCTGCGCCGCCCAGCGGATCGACTCGGCGGAGTGCGTGATCCGGTCCGCCCGCTCGCACAGCTCGGGCAGCTTGGCCGCGATCCGGGACGACTCCGGTTCGCGCTCCAGCATGCGCAGTTCGGCGTCCAGCTCCTGCGCGTGCGCGTCCAGCCGGTCCAGCAGCCGCAGCGCCTCGGCGAGCTGCCCGTCGGAGCCGACGCCGCCCGCCAGGACCTCGCGGGTGCTGGTGAGCGAGGTGCGCAGCCCCAGGCGGGCCGCGGCGATCTCGCCCTGGGCGCCCGGCTTGGTGAAGGTCTTGGCCTTCAGCGTGACGTTCTCCACCGCCCGGCGGGCCTGCTGCTCGGTCCGCTCGACCTTCGCCGCCACCGCCTTCGTCGCCTTGACCGCGCCGACCACCACCAGCGTGACCACGGCGATCCCGAACAGCGAGAGCAGGATGACCAGTGCGCCGATCGCTTCCATCAGGGGTGCCGCCTTCCACCAGGGCGGGCTCGTACGGGCTCCGCGTCAGCTTCCACGGTAGCCGCCGCGGAGCGGGCGGAACCCGGTCGGCGGCCAAATCGCGGGGCAGATCAGGGTCGCTTCAGGGATGTCCCTGAGCGGGAAAGAGCGGCCCGGCCCGCCCCGTGAACGCACCGGGCCGACCGCCCCGTGAACGGAGCGGCCGGCCCGGTGGTCGGCGTGCGGAGGTCAGCCCGTGACGATGTTCACCAGCTTCGGCGCCCGCGCGATCACCTTGCGCACCGGCGCGTCCCCGATCGCGGCGACCACCGCGGGGTCGGCCAGCGCCAGCGCCTCCAGCTCGGCGTCCGAGATGGTCGGCGGCACCTCCAGGCGGGCCTTGACCTTGCCCTTGATCTGGACCACGCAGGTCACCGCCTCGTCGACCACGTAGGCCGGGTCGGCGACCGGGAAGTCGGCGAAGGCCAGCGAGTCGGTGTGGCCCAGCCGGTGCCACAGCTCCTCGGCGATGTGGGGCGCCAGCGGCGCGACCATCAGGACCAGCGACTCGGCCACCTCGCGCGGCGTCGAACCACGCTTGACCAGGTGGTTGTTCAGCTCGATCGCCTTGGCCACGGCGGTGTTGAAGCGCAGCCCGGCCAGGTCGCCGCGGATCCCGTCGATCGCCTTGTGCAGCGCCCGCAGGGTCGGCTCGTCGGCCGGCTCCTCGGCGACCACCAGCTCGCCGGTCTCCTCGGAGACCACGTTGCGCCACAGCCGCTGCAGGAAGCGGTAGGAGCCGACCACCGCACGCGGGTCCCACGGGCGGGAGACGTCCAGCGGACCCATCGACATCTCGTACAGGCGCAGCGTGTCAGCGCCGTACTCCTCGCAGATGGTGTCGGGCGCGATCGCGTTCTTCAGCGACTTGCCCATCTTGCCGGCCTCGCGGGTGACCGCCTCGCCCTGCCAGAACCAGCCGCCATCGCGCTCCTCGACCTCGACCGCGGGCACCGGGAAGCCGCGCGCGTCACGGTAGACGTCGGCGGTGATCATGCCCTGGTTGAACAGCTTGTGGAACGGCTCGACCGAGGAGACGTGGCCCAGGTCGTGCAGCACCTTGTGCCAGAAGCGGGCGTACAGCAGGTGCAGCACCGCGTGCTCGGCGCCGCCCACGTACAGGTCGACACCGCCGGCCGGCTTCTGCTCGGTGGGGCCCAGCCAGTAGGCCTCGTTGGCCGGGTCGACCACCTTCGCGGCGTTGACCGGGTCGACGTAGCGCAGCTCGTACCAGCAGGAACCCGCCCAGTTCGGCATGGTGTTGGTCTCGCGGCGGTAGGTCCGCACGCCGTCGCCCAGGTCCAGCTCGACGGTGACCCAGTCCTCGTTGCGCGACAGCGGGGTCTTCGGGGTGCTGGCGGCGTCGTCGGGGTCGTAGGTGTGCGGCGAGTAGTCGTCCACCTCGGGGACCTCGACCGGCAGCATCGACTCGGGCAGCGCGTGCATCACGCCGTCCTCGTCGTAGACGATCGGGAACGGCTCGCCCCAGTACCGCTGACGGCTGAACAGCCAGTCGCGCAGGCGGTAGTTGACGGTGCCCTCGCCGATCCCGCGCTCGGTCAGCCAGGCGGTGACGGCGGCCTTGGCGTCGACCACCCGCAGGCCGTCCAGCGAGATGCCCTCGCCCGCCGAGTTGACGATCACCGAGTCGTAGGTGTCGAAGGCCTCGTCCCAGGCCGCCGGGTCCGCCCCGCGCCCGTCGGTCGGCTCGACGACGCAGGTCATCGGCAGCGAGAAGGCGCGCGCGAAGGCGAAGTCGCGCTGGTCGTGCGCGGGCACGGCCATGATCGCGCCGGTGCCGTAACCCATCAGCACGTAGTCGGCGATGAAGACCGGGATCGGCTTGCCGGTGACCGGGTTGGTCGCGTAGGCGCCGGTGAAGACACCGGTCTTGACCTTCGCGTCGACCTGGCGCTCGACGTCCGACTTGGCCGCGGCCATGGCCCGGTAGGCGGCGACGGCCTCGGCCGGGCTGTGCGCCTCGCCCTTCCAGTCGGCGTGCGTCTGGGCCGGCCAGGCGGCCGGGACGATCGAGTCGACCAGCTCGTGCTCGGGCGCCAGCACCATGTAGGTGGCGCCGAACAGGGTGTCGGGACGGGTGGTGAAGACGGTGATCGCCCGGTCCTGCGCGCCCCCGTTGTGCGCCTTGACCGGGAAGTCCACCCGGGCGCCCTCGGAGCGGCCGATCCAGTTGCGCTGCTGCAGCTTGATCGCCTCGGGCCAGTCCAGCTGGTCCAGGTCGGAGATCAGGCGGTCGCCGTAGGCGGTGATCCGCATCATCCACTGGCGCAGCTTGGACTTGAAGACCGGGAAGTTGCCGCGCTCGGAGCGGCCGTCGGCGGTGACCTCCTCGTTGGCCAGCACGGTGCCCAGCCCGGGGCACCAGTTGACCGGCACCTCCTTGCTGTACGCCAGGCGGTACTCGCCCAGCACCTCCTCGCGCTCCAGGCCGGACAGCTCGGACCAGGCGCGGCCGTCGGGGGTCGGGCGCGAGCCGTCGGCGAACCGGGCGATCAGCTCGGCGATCGGGCGGGCCTTCCCAGCCTCCTGGTCGTACCAGGAGTTGAAGATCTGCAGGAAGATCCACTGGGTCCAGCGGTAGTACTCCGGGTCGATCGTGGAGATCGACCGGCGGGAGTCGTGGCCCAGGCCCAGCCGGCGCAGCTGGGTGCGCATGTTGGTGATGGCCGCCTCGGTGGAGACCCGCGGGTGCACGCCGGTGGCCACCGCGTGCTGCTCGGCGGGCAGGCCGAAGGCGTCGTAGCCCAGCGTGTGCAGCACGTTGTGGCCGGTCATCCGCTGAAAGCGGGCGTAGACGTCGGTGGCGATGTACCCCAGCGGGTGGCCGACGTGCAGGCCGGCGCCGGAGGGGTACGGGAACATGTCCATGATGAAGCTGTGCGGCTTGGCGGCGACCTCGGCGGCACCGGCGGTCGCGGAGGCCAGCGGGCCGACCGGGTTGGGGGCGTTGAACGTCCCCTCCTTCTCCCAGCTGTCCTGCCAGCGGGCCTCGATGTCGGCGGCCAGGCTCGCGGTGTACCGGAACGGCTCGGTGGCCGCCGCGGTGGCGGCGGGGGTCGTCTCGCTCATGATCCTTCAGGCTCCATCGTGTCAGATCGCGAATCGTCAGCGGGGGTGCCGGGCACGGCGCGCAAGGCCCGGAGAAACAAAAAAGCCCCTCGACAGGAGGGGACGCCACGCTGACTCCGGCGTGGCCCGCTGGGCTCGGCCGGTCCTGGTCAGCGCGGCCGGCTAAGGAGCAGGCGCACGGTTCGCATGGCAGCAGGGTACCGCAGGCGTGCTCGGGGCGTGGTGCGCGCCCCGAGCACGGGGCGCTCAGGCCAGCCGCTCGTCGCGGATCGCGGCCCAGCGCAGCGAGTCGCGGATGCCCTCGGCGAGGCTGAGCTGCGGCTCCCAGCCGAGCAGCCGCTTGGCCCGGTCGCTGCGGGTGTAGGCGCCGGCCACGTCGCCGGGGCGGCTCTCGGTCTCGACCTTCGCCACCGGCGGGGTGACCACGCTGTTGAAGGCGTCGATCAGCTCGTTGACGGTGGTGCCGGTCCCGGTGCCGAGGTTGATCACCGAGGAGCGCTTGCCCTCCAGCGCCGCCTCGAACCCCTTCAGCGCCGCGACGTGCGCGGCCGCCAGGTCCCAGACGTGCACGTAGTCGCGGATGCCGGAGCCGTCGCGGGTCGGCCAGTGGGTGCCGGTGACCTGGAACGGCACGCCGGTCTCCTGCGCCTCGATCAGCTTGCCGAGCGCGTGGCTGGGCCGGCGCACCTGCAGGCCGGTCCGCAGCCGGGGGTCGGCGCCGATCGGGTTGAAGTAGCGCAGCGAGAGGATCCGGATCGGCTGGGTGGCGGCGATGTCGGCGAACATGCCCTCGCAGACGGCCTTGGTGCGCGCGTACGGGCTCTGCGGGGCGATGCCCGACTCCTCGTCGACGCTGAAGTCCTCGCCCGGCAGGTAGATCGACCCGGAGGAGGAGAAGATCATCTTCTCGCAGCCGTTGCGGATCAGGTGCCCGACGAAGTCCAGGCTCTTGGCCACGTTCGCCCGGTAGTACCCGATCGGGTCGCCCACCGAGTCCGGCACCACGATCAGCGCGGCGCAGTGCACGACCGCCTCGATCTCCGGGTGCTCGGCGAAGATCCGGTCCACCAGCGCGCCGTCCGCGATGTCGCCCTGGTAGAAGGCACGCCCCTCGGCGAACTCCTGACGGCCCGTCACCAGGCTGTCCAGGACGACGGGCGTGACACCGGCGTCCAGGCAGGCCGAGGCGACGGTGCTGCCGATGTACCCGGCGCCACCGGAGATCAGTACCTTCATGAGCTGCGAGCCTTCCCGTCCGTCCGCTGTTCCCCGGGAAGCCTAACCGAGCCCTTCCTGCCCGAACTCCGCCCAACGCCCGGGCACTGCCGGGGCGGCGCCCTGTCCGGGGCGCCCGTCCAGCTCCCGCAGCGCCCGGGCGACCACCTGCGACTGCATCCCGGCGGCCAGTCGGCGCGCCTGGTCGGCGGCCTCGGCCGCGCGCACGGCCTCGCCGGTGCGCTGCCAGGAGCCGGCCAGGCGGATCAGCAGCAGTGCCCGGGACCTGGCCCCGGCCGCACCGGCCACCGCCTCGGTCAGCATCGGCCGGGCCTGTTCGTGCTCGTCCAGGAAGAGGTACGCCCCGCCGACCAGGCCGAGCAGCTCGGCCCGCCGCCACCCGCCCTCCGCGCCGAGCAGGGCGAAGGCCTCCTCGGCCGCCGCCTCGGCACCCGCCCGCTGCCCGGACCGGGCGCGGGCCAGCGCCAGCCGGCCCAGCTGACGGGCCCGCTGGCGCTGCGAGAGCCGGTCGCCGACCGCCGCCAGCGCGCGGCCGAGCAGTGCGGCGGGGTCCAGGCCGCGACCGGCGCCCTGGTAGGTGACCTGGACCGCCAGGCTGCCGACCACGCTCATCGCCAGCCGGGGCCGCCCGGCCGCGTGGGCGGCCCGCAGCGCCGCGACGTACGAGCGCTGGGCCGCCGCCTCCTGCCCGAGGTCGGCGGCGGCCCAGCCGACCAGCCGGGCCAGCCGCCCGGCCGCGCCGTAGAGCGCCCGCCCCAGCCGCTCGTCGTCCGCGTAGCCGCCCAGCTCCAGCAACTTGCCCGCCATCGCCAGCTCGGCCCTGGCCGGCTCCAGCACCAGACCGCCGCCGCAGGCCTGGGCCAGCCGGCGCTTGCCGTGGTAGCCGAGCCGCAGATCGGTCAGCTGTCCGCCCGTGACGCGCAGCGCGCCCTCGCCGCCGGTCAGCGGCGGCGGCGGGCTCGACCAGTGCTCGACCGCCGCCGCCAGCTCCCCGCCGCGGAACAGGTCGGTGAGCCGGACCGGCGCGGCCTGCGCCCCCGCCTCGCGCAGCGCCAGCTGCGCGGTGTCCGCCGTCCACGGATCGGTCAGCAGCCGGGCCGACAGCACCTTGGCGCCCCGGTTGCTGCCCATCCGGCCCCACAGCTGCTCATAGGTCACCGCGATGCCCACCGCCCGGCTCAGCACCTCGCAGACCGTCAGATCGTGCGGGGCGCGCGGCACCATGCCGCGGTCCCGCCACTTGTACGGCGCGGTCAGGCTGATCGACAGGCCTGCGGGGAGCACCAGGTTGACCTCGCGCGCCAGCCGCTCCGGGCTCCAGGAGAGCTGGTGGAGTATCCGGGCGAGTTCTTCGTTGCGCTTGCGGACGAGGTCGGCCATGGCCCGACCGTAGCGGGCCGTGGCCGGGACTCGGGCGCTATCACACACAGGTCACCCTCCGTATTCAGAACCGCCGATTGGGTCAGACGATTCACCAGCCCAGGGCCGCACCCGCCGCAGCGCGTAACCAGAAGCGGTCACGGAGCGTAAGACAGCCGGAACCCGGCGTCCGCGTGCTCGGCTGCCCGTCACGCGGCTGGGAGATGAGAAGAGTGCCATGAGAAGAACGGTGATCCCCGTGCAGTCAGCCATCCTGCTCCCCCGCCCCGGCCTCGACGGGGCCGCTCCGCCCAGGCGCCGCCGGCGGATCGGCCGCCGCCGGGGCCTGGTGGCCGCCGCCGTGGTGCTCAACCAGCTCGCCTACGGGGCCATCTACTCCTGGAGCATCCTGTCGGCCGGGCTGCAGAATCCGGACAGCAGCTTCGCGCTCGGCCGCGGGGAGGCCGGGCTGCCGTTCGCCACCGCGCACGCGCTGGTCTTCCTGGGCACCGTGCTGGGCGGACTGCTGATGAGCAAGCGGCCACCGCGCGGGATCGCCCTGCTGGCCGGTCTGCTCTACTCCGGCGGCCTGCTGCTGGCGGGCTGCGCACACGGCCGGGCGGACTTCTGGCTGGTGCTGCTGGGCTACGGCGTGGTGAGCGGAGTGGGCCTCGGGCTCGGCTACATCGTGCCGACCACCCTGCTGCAGCGCTGGTTCCCCGGACACCGGGCGCTCGCCGCGGCGGTGGCAGCGGGCGGCTTCGGGCTGGGCTCGGTGCTCAGCGCGCCGCTCGCCCGGCTGCTGGTGGCGCACTACGCGGCCGACCCGGCGCGGGCGCTGCTGGTGCTCGGCGGGATCTTCCTGGTGACCACGCTCACCGGCGCCGCCTTCTTCCGCAATCCGCCGCGTCCGCTCGCCGTCCCGGCCCAGCACGGTCCGCTCGCCGCCCGTGACTACCGTCCGGCCCAGGCACTGCGCACCCGGCAGTGGTACCTGCTGACCCTGATCCTCTTCTTCAACACCGCGGCCGGGATCAGCATGCTCTCGGTGCTCGCCCCGGCGGCCCGCAGCCTGACCGGGCTGAGCCCGACGGCAGCCGCCGCCGTGACCGGCGCGCTCGGGGTGTTCAACACGGTCGGCCGGCCGATGTGGGCATGGCTGTCGGGGCGGACCGGGCTGACCGGTGCCTTCGTGCTGATGCTCGCCTCGCAAGGACTGTGCCTGGTCGCGCTCTCCCAGGTCAGCACCCCCGGGCTCTTCCTCCCGCTGGCGGCGCTGGTCTGCCTCTCCTTCGGCGGCGGCTTCGCCACGATGCCGGCCATGGCCTCGGAGTTCTTCGGGCTGACCCACGCGGGCGGGGTGTACGGGCTGATGCTGATCGGCTGGAGCCTCGCGGGGATCGCCGGACCGCTGGCGGTCTCCGAGCTGGCCGCGCGGGCCTCGTACGGGACGGCCTTCCTGGTGCTCGGCACGGTCACCGTGGCGGCGGCGCTGCTGCCCAGGTTCGCCCGGTCGCCGCGACGGGTCTGAGCCGGGCACCGGCTGACGGTCACCCGCGAAACGCCCGAGGGTCGCCTCCCGATGTGGAAGGCGACCCTCGGATCACTGTGGAGCTACGGGGAATTGAACCCCGGACCTCTTGCATGCCATGCAAGCGCTCTACCAACTGAGCTACAGCCCCGTATGCGATTTTCGTGGCGCATATTTTTGCCGCCCTGGTCTCCCGCGGCGACACGTCTTACTTTACACGGTCGACGGGATGGTTAACGAATCCGTTCCCCGCCCCGCCCCGGGGAGGCCGGGAGCGGGACGCGGGCGGGTCGGGAACGGACGGGAGATCGCCGCTGCGCCGGGGCCCGGTGCCGGTTCAGCCGAGGGCCGCCGCGCGGCGGGTGCGCGCGGCGAAGCCCGCCGCCACCACCGAGGAGGCCACCAGCACGGCGGTGGTGACGGCCAACGCGTGGCCGGAGACGGCAGCCGGGGCCGGGTAGTGCACCGAGCTCAGAAAGACCGTCCCGACCAGGGAGACGCCGACCACCTGCCCGAGTTGGACCATCGTGACCAGCACGCCGCTGGCGTCCGCCGCGTCCGCGGGTGCCACCCGGCTGAGCGCCCGGGCGAACAGCGGGCTGTAGGCGCAGCCCGATGCCGCCCCCACCACCACCAGCAGCGCTCCGCCGGCCAGGCCCAACTGCCCGCCCGAGCGCATCAGCTGGCCCACCGCCAGGTAGCCGAGCGCCACCACCAGCAGGGCGGCCACCGGCAGCGGCAGGTGCAGGCGCGCGGGCAGCCGCTGCCAGTGCAGGCCGCAGAGCCCGAAGCCGAGCGCGACCGGACCGAACAGCAGGCCCGCGCGGAGCGGGCTGTCTCCCAGGCCCGCCTGCAGGTGCAGCGCGAAGGAGAACATGAAGCCGGAGAAGTTGAGCATGACCACGAAGATCCCCACCGAGGCGGGCAGCAGACCCGCCGAGCGCAGCACCCGCCCGTGGATCAGCGGCTGGCCGCCGCGCGCCGCGATCCGGCGCTCGACCAGCACGAAGAGGGCGAAGGCGAGCACCGATGCGGCCATCGCCAGCCAGCTCCAGCGCGGCCAGCCGAGGTCGTGGCCGAGCACCAGCGGCACCACCAGCAGCCCGATCGCCAGCGCCAGCACCACCAGGCCCACCAGGTCGAGGCGGCGCTCGCGGTCCACCGGCAGCCGGGGCAGCGCCCAGTGCCCGGCCACCAGCAGCAGCACGCCGATCGGCACGTTCACCAGGAAGACCGGCCGCCAGCCCGAGCCGAAGAGGTCGGCGCTGACCAGCACCCCGCCCAGGATCTGGCCGACCACGGTGGCGCCGGCCAGGACGGCGGTGTAGATGCCCAGCGCCCGGGCCCGGGCCGCCCCGGTGAAGGTCTTCTGGATCAGGCTCATCACCTGGGGCACCATCAGCGCCGACCCGATCCCCTGGAGCACCCGGAAGGCGATCAGGCTGCCGGTGTCCTGGGCCAGGCCGCAGGCCAGCGAGGAGGCGGTGAAGACGGCCAGGCCGGCCTGGAAGAGCGGCCGGTGGCCGAACCGGGCGCCCAGCCGGGCACCGGTGATCAGCAGCACCGCGTACGCGATGGTGTAGCCGGCGATCACCAGTTGCAGGCCGGCGCCGGAGGCGTGCAGGTCGAGCCGGATGGTCGGGACCGCGACGTTGACGATCGCCACGTCCAGCACCGCCATGAACTGGCCGGTCAGGATGAGGGCGAGGAGCAGGCCCGAGCGGTCGCGGGCCGCGCCGGTCGGCTTCGGCCCCGAGGGGCGGCTCCGGGTCGGTCCCAGGGACTCGGCTGGTCCGGCGAGCTGAAGGTCCGTCATGGGGACCAGCCTGCCGGGGCGCTGGTACTGGTGGTTAGAGCCTGCTGATCCTGGTACCGGCACTACCTCCCAAAGCCCGCGGTGCTGCGTCAGGATGGGCGCATGACCGTGCTCGACAGCCCTCCCGTGAACGCCGCTGGCCCCGCCCCCGGCAGCGGTCGGGCACACGCCCGCCGCACGGAGCTCGCGGCCTTCCTCAAAGCCTGTCGGGCCCGGGTCGCGCCGGGGGACGTCGGCCTGCCGCCCGGCCTGCGCCGCCGCACCCCGGGCCTGCGCCGCGAGGAGGTGGCGCAGCTCGCCGGCGTCGGGGTCACCTGGTACACGTGGTTGGAGCAGGGCCGCCCGATCAACGCCAGCGAGCAGGTGCTGTCGGCCATCGCGCGGGCCCTGCTCCTGGACGAGGTGCAGCGCGCGCACCTGTACCGCCTGGCCGGCCTGCCCGCGGACGACACCGTGGGCGCCTCCTGCCCCGCCACCGACCCGGCGCTGCAGAAGGTCCTGGACGCCCTGGCCCCGATGCCCGCCGCGATCAGCAACCGCGCGTACGACATCCTGGCCTACAACGCGGGCTACGACGCGCTCTTCCCCGGCGCCACCCGGTCGGTGGCCCCGCACGGCAGGCGCAACTCGATGTGGTGCGCGCTGACCGTGCCCGACTGCTGCAACCCCTTCGTCAACCGTGACGAGGAGCTGCCGCGGATGGTCGGGGTGATGCGGGCGGCCTACGCCTCGCACGTCGGCGAGCCGGGCTGGGAGCGCTGGGTGCGCGAGCTGTGCACGACCAGCTCCCGGTTCCGCGAGCTGTGGGCGACCCAGCAGGTGGCGCCGCCCACCACCACGCTGAAGGTGTTCCGGCACGCGGCGGTGGGCGAGATCCGGGTCCAGGCGGCGTACCTGACCATGCCGGGCTCCCCGGAGCTGTACCTGGTGGCCTACACCCCGGAGCGCCCGGTCGACCAGGAGCGGATGGCCTGGATCACGGCCAACCCCGGCGCGCCCGTCGTCGACCACCAGCACTGAGCGGTGCGCGCGGAAACGCCGAAGGGCCGGTACCTGGAGGTACCGGCCCTTCGGCGGTCTGTGGAGCTACGGGGAATTGAACCCCGGACCTCTTGCATGCCATGCAAGCGCTCTACCAACTGAGCTACAGCCCCGCGACACGCACGGCCCTCGCGGACCGCTGGTGCGGAGTGGAGCTACGGGGAATTGAACCCCGGACCTCTTGCATGCCATGCAAGCGCTCTACCAACTGAGCTACAGCCCCGCACTCCCAGGATTTCCCGCCTCCCTTCCGGGCGGCGTTCTCTCCTGCGAACGAGGAAGACTCTAGCTGGTCAGACCCGGAATGACGAAATCCCGCCGTCGCCCGCCCTCCGACTCAGGTGTCGTCGCCGATGACCGGCTCCGGCAGCGACCCCGCGTTGTGCTCCAGCAGCCGCCAGCCGCGCGCACCCGGCCCCAGTACCGACCAGGAGCAGTTGGACAGCCCGCCGAAGCACTCCCACTGACTCGGGTCCAGGCCCAGCAAATGGCCGAGCATGGTGCGGATGGTGCCGCCGTGGCTGACCACCACCAGGGTGCCGTCCTCGGGCAGCTTCTCGAAGGCCGCCAGCACCGGCGGGACCGCGCGGTCGGCGACCTCGGTGCTCAGCTCCCCGCCACCGCGCCGTACCGCCTCGCCGCGCCCGAAGGCCGCGTACTCCTCGGCGTAGCGCTCGCGGATCTCGGTGTGGGTCAGGCCCTGCCAGCTGCCCGCGTAGGTCTCCCGCAGGCCCTCGTGCAGTTGCGCGTCCAGCCCGGTGACCCGGGACAGCTCGGCCGCGGTGGCCGCCGCCCGCTGCAGGTCGGAGGAGATCAGCAGGTCGGGCCGCAGACCGGCGAGCAGCCGGGCCGCCCGCCTGGCCTGGTCCAGGCCGACCTCGGTCAGCGGGATGTCGGTGCTGCCCTGGAACCGGGACTCCAGGTTCCAGGAGGTCTGGCCGTGCCGCCAGAAGACGATCCGCGGTCCCCCCGCGCGGCTGGTCAGCTGAAGTCCTGGATGAAGTAGTCACCGGCGGCGACGGCGTTGCCGGCCTCGTCGGTGTCGGCGTCCTCCGGACGGTTGCGGGTGGCCATCGCGTCCGCGGGCAGCGGCAGCTCCGGACAGTCCTTCCAGAGGCGGTCCAGCGAGTAGAAGGAGCGCTCCTCGGAGTGCTGGACGTGGACCACGATGTCCAGGTAGTCGAGCAGGATCCAGCGGCCCTCGCGCTCGCCCTCGCGGCGCACCGGCTTGGCGTCCAGCTGCTCGCGCAGCGCGTCCTCGATCGCCTCGGCGATCGCCTTGACCTGGCGGTCGTTGGCCGCCGAGGCGATCAGGAAGGCGTCGGTGATCGACAGGACGTCGCTGACGTCGAAGGCGATCACGTTCTGTGCGAGCTTGTCGGCCGCCGCCTGGGCGGCGACGGTGATCAGTTCCTGCGAGCGTTCGGTTGCGGTCACGGTGTTCTTCCGGTCGATGACATGAATTTCCTCATCCAGGATCTCACGCCGCCACGCGCGCCCCGGCCGGAGTTTCTCCGACCGGGGCCGGTGCCCGTGTCATCGCCGCGCAGGCCCGCTACTGCTTGGGCGGCTGGTAGTCCTTGCCCAGCACCACCACGAGGTCGGCGGTCTGCGCGGTGCTGACCTTCTTCACCACCGAGGTCGGCAGGCCCAGGCTGGTGGCCAGCGACTGCGCGGCCTGCGCCCGGCCGTCGTCGGTGTAGTCGATCTCGGTGGTGGCCTGCGGGCTCGGCGCGGTGGAGCCGCCGGGCACGAAGTTCAGTCCGGCGTCGACCACCTGGATCTGCGCGGCCTGGGCCGCGCTGCCACCGCTGCCGGTGGCGTCCACGATGCTGACCCGGGCCGGGCCGCTGGTGGCGGCCGCGGAGTGCACGGTGCCGCCGAGCACGTCCTTGACCACCGGGCCGGCCTTGCCCTGGTCCAGCGTGCCGTCCGGCTGCACCGGCAGGGTGGTGGTGGCGAGGTGCCCGGCCGCCGACTGCTGGGACAGCTCGACCAGCAGACCGGCCAGCGCCTTCTCCGGCAGTGAGGGGTCGAGCACGGCGCCCATCCGGTGCACGTCGTCGGTGGCGTCCGCGAGCGTGGTGGGCATGGTGGCGATCACCGCCGAGAGCACCTGGCCGAACCGGGCCAGCTGGGCGTCGCGGCTCTCGCCCGGCGCCTGGTAGGTGGCGTAGGCCACCGCGGCCTGCCCGCTCAGCGTGCGCTGGCTGCCCTGCTCGACCAGCGTCTTGCCGTCCGGGCCGGTGAGCTGCGCGTTGGTGTCCACCTTGATGCCGCCCAGCTGGGAGACGAGCAGCTGGAGGTAGGGGGTGTCCAGCCGCCAGGTGCCGGCCACCGGGGCGCCGAGCAGGTTGCTCAGCGCGTCGCGGGTGGCGGCCGGGCCGACCGAGTCCATCGCGCTGCCGAGCGGTGTGGTGGGCGTGTCCCCGCCGGTGGGCAGCTGCAGGGTGTCCGACATCAGCAGGATCGAGCCCTTGTGCCCGGCCGCGTCGTTGATCAGCATCGCGCTGCTCACCTTGCCCTGCAGGTCGCGCATGTGGACCACGACGACGTTGCGCGAACCGACCGCCGCGGCCGCCGACTGGGAGTTGCCCAGCGCACCCGTGTAGAAGAGGTAGCCCACCGTGCCGCCGCCCACCAGGGCCAGCGCGACCGCCCCGCCGATCAGCCGGTTGCGCAGCTTGCGGCGGCGCTCGTCGCGGCGCTCGGTGCGCGACTCGGCGAACTTCAGCCAGTCGATGACGTCCTCGGTCTCCTCCGCCTGCTCATCGACGAAGGTGAACTCGCCCGTCTGGTACGGGTCCTGGTCACCGGCGCGGGCCGGCTTGGCGGTGGCGCGGCGACCGCCGACCTGCTCCGAGGGCTCCTCGGGCGCCACCGCGACGGCGCTGGGCGCGGCTGCTGCCGGCCGGGGGCGCGGCGGCGCGGGCACGGTCGGCGCGGGCGCCTGGACGGGCGCGGCGGGGGCCGGCGCAACCGGCGCCGGCTGGACGGGGGCCTGCGGCTGGTACGGCTGCTGGTAGGCCTGCTCCTGGTACGGCTGGGCGTACCCCTGCTGCTGCCGGTAGCCCGGCTGCCCGTACCCCTGCTGCTCGTACCCCGGCTGCTGGTAGACCGACGGCTCGTACGGCTGCTGGCCGCCGCCGTGTCCCGGCTGCTGGTACCCCGGCTGCTGGTAGGCCCGGTCCTGGTACGGCTGGGCATACCCCTGCTGCTCGTACCCGGCGTACTGCTGCCCGCCGCCGCTGTAGCCCTGGTGCTGGTGGGCCTGCTGCTGGGCCTGCTGCTCGTACGGGTACGCCTGCTGCGGGTACTGCCCCGTGGACCACTCGCCGTCCTCGGGCCCGCCGTGGTCTGCCGTTCCGGTCACGCCGTCCTCACAAGGTCTTCCGCAAGCTCAGCCCGCGTCCAGGTAGAGCGCTCGCTTGTCGATGTAGCGCACCACGCCGTCGGGGACGAGGTACCAGACCGGCTCGCCCTTGGCCACCCGCTGCCGGCAGTCGGTGGAGGAGATCGCCAGCGCCGGCACCTCGACCAGCGAGACCCCGCCGGCCGGCAGCCCGGCGTCGCTCAGCGTGTGCCCCGGGCGGGTGCAGCCGATGAAGTGGGCCAGCGCGAAGAGCTCCTCGGCGTCGCGCCAGGACAGGATCTGGGCCAGCGCGTCGGCGCCGGTGATGAAGAAGAGATCGGCGTCCGGGTGCTGGTCGCGCAGCTCGCGCAGGGTGTCGACGGTGTAGGTGGCGCCGCCGCGGTCGATGTCGATCCGGCTGACCGAGAACTGCGGGTTCTCGGCGGTGGCGATCACCGTCATCAGGTACCGGTCCTCGGCCGAGGAGACGGCCGTACCGCTCTTCTGCCAGGGCTGCCCGGTCGGGACGAAGACCACCTCGTCCAGGTGGAAGGCGCTGGCCACCTCACTGGCCGCGACCAGGTGGCCGTGGTGGATCGGGTCGAAGGTACCGCCCATCACACCGAGCCGCTTGCGCCGCCGGGGCTCCACCGTCGGCCTGCTCTCTCCCATGCCGAGACACCTTACGCGACCTGTCCGGCGCCCGGTCGCGCCACCTGCGTCGTCCTACACCGAAGGGAGCGTCCCGTCGCCCGGGGCGCTCCCTTTGATCGCACGCGTCTGATCGCACGCGTGCGCCACTCAGCGGTCCCGGTTGAAGCGGGTCACCACGAAGAGCAGCAGGAAGAGGATGAACAGCGCGCTGCCACCGGTGAGCAGCGGGTTCAGGCTCTGGTGGTTGCTGCCCTCGGCGAGGCTGGTCAGGGCGGGCAGAGCGCTTGAGGTCATGATCGGCAAGGCCTTCTCGACTCGGTGGGTGGCCAGGACACGGGGTCCCGGCGAGCCGGGGCGGCCCGCCGGGTCATCGTACGGGGCCCGGGTGTGCAACCGCGCGGCGGCTCCCCGCGTCTGATGGCAGGTGAGGCGTGCCCGCGGTGGTGGCCGGGCGTCAGTTGTTGCGGCCGGCCCGGACCAGGATCCAGGCGAGCAGGCAGACGCCGACCATGGAGCCCAGCACGATCAGGCGCAGGAAGAGCCCCGGGCCGGGGCCGTTGGAGATCGCGGCCAGGTTCACCAGGTCGGCATGAGACATCGGCGGACTCCTTGGGGAGGGTGGAGACGGTGGTGACAAATCGGGAAGCCAGCCTAGACCCGGTCCCCCGCGGGAGCACCCACCGCCCCCGGTGCGATGTCGCGCCGCCGTCGTACGCTGAGCCGGGGACGAGTACGCGCGAGCAGGCGTTCAGCAGTCGAAGCAGCGGGGGCCGGCGCACCGCCGGGACCGGCGTCGAGCAGGAGGTACTCAGCACATGACCGATTCCACCCAGCCCAGCGGCACCCCGGGATCCCCCAGCCGTCGCCGCCGGCGCTTTCCCGACATCTCCACCCGGGCCTGGGAGCACCCGGCCGACCGCTCGGCGCTGGTCGCGCTGCGCAAGCTCTCCGGTTTCGACGAGGTCCTGAAGAAGCTGGCCGGCCTGGTCTCCGAGCGCAGCATGCGGCTGATGTTCCTGGCCACCGCGGTCAAGACCTCCGAGCGCCAGTACCCCGAGCTGTTCGACATGGTCCGGGACGCGGCCTACGTGCTCGACCTGGAGCAGGTGCCCGACCTGTACGTGACGCAGGACCCCAACGTCAACGCGATGTGCATCGGGATGGACACCCCGGTGATCGTGGTGACCTCGGGCCTGGTGGAGCTGCTGGACGAGGAGGAGCTGCGCGCGGTGATCGGCCACGAGGTCGGGCACGCGATGTCCGGCCACGCGGTCTACCGCACGATGCTGCTGATCCTCACCAACCTGGCCGCCCGGGTGGGCTGGATCCCGCTGGGCAACCTGGCGATCACGGCGCTGATCACCGCGCTCAAGGAGTGGTTCCGCAAGGCCGAGATCTCCTGCGACCGGGCCGGCCTGCTGGCCGGTCAGGATCCGCAGGCGGCGATGCGCGGCCTGATGAAGCTGGCCGGCGGCCACAACCTCGCCGAGATGAACGTGGACGCCTTCCTGGAGCAGGCCGAGGAGTACGAGAAGGCCGGCGACCTGCGTGACAGCGTGCTGAAGCTGCTTCAGGTGCTGCCGCAGACGCACCCGTTCGCGGTGGTCCGGGTCGCCAAGCTCAAGCAGTGGTCGGAGAGCGAGGAGTACCGCTCGATCATGGCCGGTGCCTACCCGCGCCGTTCGGACGACCCGAACGCCTCGGTCGGCGACCAGTGGCGGGCGGCTGCCGACTCCTACGGCAAGTCGATCAAGGAGAGCAAGGACCCGCTCTTCAACCTGCTGCGCGACATCGCGGACGGCGCCGGCACGGTGGGCGGCAAGCTGCGCGACACCTTCACCGGTGCCCGCAGCAGTGGCGAGCGCGGCCCGCAGGACGAGGAGCCGCGCGACCAGGACTGACCGGGGCTACTCCGTCCCCGCCCAGTGGTACACCGTGACGCCGCCGCCGCGCGCCACGCTCCGGTAGCCGGCCCGGGTCAGCTGGGCGATCGCGTCCAGCTCCTGGGCCACCGGCGTGGGGAAGCCGTTCGGCCGGTCGAAGGCGGCCACCCAGGCGGCCACCGGCCGGCCGGCCGGGCCCTGCTGCCCCGGGTAGGTCAGGTAAGGGAAGAGCGAGACCTCGCAGCGCCCGGTCAGCTGCGGGGCCAGCTGGTTGCTGACGGCCACCGACGCACCGTCGGGGATCACCGCCAGCGTCTCGCGGACGGCGACCACCGTCGGGCTCGGCCCCGACAGGTCGGGGATCGGCGCGGCCAGCAGCGCCAGTGCCAGCGCCGCGCCCGGCACCAGGCCGGCCAGCCCCGCGACCAGCCGCCCCGGGCCGCGGGCCCTGATCCGGCGCAGCCCGTCGACCATCGCCAGGAAGAGGATCGGCATCAGCACCGCGTTGTACTGGTCGGTGGCGTGCCAGTACACCGGGGCCGGGCTCCAGAACCGGCCAGCCAGCGGCAGCACCAGCACCAGAGCGAGCGGCGACCGCAGCGCCACGAAGAGCGTGGGCAGCAGCAGCAGGCCCACCGTGTGCCACTTGTCCATCGGCAGCAGCAGCCGGGTCAGCGGGTCGCCGCCGTCCCAGCGCCCGTTGGCCGCGTAGTCGTAGACGCCGTGCACGTTGGCGGCGGGGATCAGCACCAGCACGATCAGCGCGGTGCCGAGCGCGGCCACCGCCACGGTGGCCGCGCCGAGCAGCCGGCGGCGGCCGAGCAGGAACACCAGGACGCCGATCCCGGCCAGCACCAGCCCCTGGTCCTCCTTGACCAGCATCAGCGGCAGCCCCCAGCAGACCGCCGCCCGCCACCGCCCCCGGGCCAGCGCGGCCACCGACCAGGCGATCAACGGCACCGCGAGCGCCACCTCGTGGAAGTCGAACTCGTCCAACTGCCAGAGGCCCCAGGACAGTCCGTAGGCCAGCCCGACCGCCACCGCCGCCCGCCGGCCGAGCACCGACTGGGCCAGCGCGGTGACCGGCAGCACCGAGCACCCGAGCAGCAGCGCCTGGACGACCAGCAGGGTGACCGGCGTCGGGAACACCCGGTAGATCGGGGCCAGCACCGCGAGCAGCGGGCTGAAGTGGTCGCCGAGCTGGCTGTAGCCGGTGCCCTTGAGGGTGGCGACCGGCGCGTGCAGGCCCGCGTAGGCGCGCACCACCTGCTCGAAGATCCCGAGGTCGAACCCGGAGGTCTCCATCCGCCACTGCCGCGGAACGGCGAGCGCCAGCTGGAAGAGCGTGACCGGAAGGGCCACCAGCCACGGGAGCAGCCGCTCGCCGCGCAGCGGGCGCGGGCGGTGCACGAACGGGGCGCTGCGGATCGGGGCCGGGTGGGGCGTCAGCTGAAAGGTGGTCACCTCGGCGACGCTAGGAAAGTGCCGCTGAGGGAATCCTGAACGGAGCTGAGGATTCTTTCAGTTGGGATGAACCGGACAGTTCGGACGGCGCTTCGGTGACGGCGCCGGTCAGCTCTTCGGCGCGGCCATGACGGCGCAGTTCTGCCAGGCCGGGGCGGAACGGTCGGCCGGGTCGACGACCGCGGGACCCGCGGTGCCCGTGCCGGCGTTGCCGACCGGCAGCGGCTGCAGGTACTCCGCCTGCGCCGCCCCGCAGGAGCTCGGGCCGGCCTGCACGACCGAGTCGGCCAGGGTGAGCTGGCCGGCCGCGATGTCGGTGCGGCTCAGATCGAAGCGCAGCTCGCGGCGGACCGTGTAGAGGCTGACCGGCCCGCTGCTCTCCGCACCGGCCGGACGCACCGCGTAGACCAGCGTGTGGTCACTGGTGAGCTCCAGGGTGCCGCTGTCCGCCTCGGTCACCCGGACCGTGCCGGCCACCTTGACGGTGTCCGAGGCCAGCGCGGTGCGCATCGGGTCGAAGCGGACCATCCAGCCGGTCGCCGCGTGGTGCTGGTCGTCGCTGGGAGCGGTCAGGCTCTGGTCGAACTGGCTCTGCTCGGTGGGCGCCAGCAGCGCGCGCACCGGCGTCGTCTCGCCCTGCACCAGTACCGCCGGGGCCAGCTCGGAGGCCTCCAGGTAGCGCCGGACGAGGTCCACCGCCGCGCTGACCTGGGCCTGGCCGAAGTGCGCGGTGGAGCTGCCGGCGGCAGGCAGGCCGAAGCCCGCACTGCCGTCCGCATAGCCCGCCGTGGCCGCGAGGGAGCCGAACGGGCTGCTCGGGTCGGCCGCCGCGACGATGCCCGCGGCCGGGGTGAGCACGGTGAGCTCGCTGGTCAGCTCGGCGCCGGAGCCGCCGACCGCCTCGTGCTGCGGCGAGGTGATGCCGAAGTAGACGGCGGCGGTGAAGGCCAGCACCAGGAGCATCAGCAAGGTCAGCGCCTGGCGCGGCAGCGAGCCGAACGGACCCGGGCCGAGCCGGCGCCGGATCGCGTTCGCGGCGCCGCCGTTCAGGCGCTCGCTGGCCGAGAGTTCGGTGATCCGGGCAGCCTTGACGAAGGACTCGTCGAACACGACGGATCGGTATTCGTCATCGCTTCCGGAACCGCCCTCGGGCGCACCCTCCGGAGGCTCACCCGGGTCACCCATGACTCAAGGGTAGAGCGCGCGGCGGGCCCGATACGAGGCCCGGGAACGCAACGTGTCCGAGCGGTGACCTGCGACGCCCCGGCGCCGCGTGAGGTCAGCCGGCCGGCAGCGACATCGCCGCCGCGCTCGGCTGCACGCCGGCTCCGGCCGTGGGCGGCGGCGGGGTGGCCGACTGGTTGGTGCCGACCTCGGGCCGTCGCACCGGCGCCTGGCCGGTGCCCCGGTAGACCGCCGCGACGGCGACGGCCACCAGGCTGACGCCCATCACGATCACCAGCACCCAGGCCAGCGGCCGGTGCCAGCGCTGCTGCGCGATCTGGCCCCGCCCGCCGCCCCGCGGACCGTATCCGGGCCAGCGCACCGCCCGGCGGCGCCCGACGCCCCGGTGCGAACCGACCCAGGGGTCGGTGTAGATCCGGTCGTCCTCCAGGCCCAGCGGATGCGGGCGCAGCTCCAGCGGCAGCCCGTCGAAGCGGTCGGCGGCGTAGTCGGTGCCGCGGCCCGCGCCGCCCGGCTCCGGCTCGCTGCGCGCCTCGGCGGCGGCCAGCTGGCGCTCGCGGGCGGTCGGTTCGTGGACGGCGGCGGATCTGACGAAGGCCTCGTCAAGGACCACGGTGGCGAACTCGTCGTCCGTTCCACCGTGGTCGGCGCCGTCGGAATACGGCGAGCCCCCCAGATCCTCAGCCACGGAATCAGCGTATTACCGGGCGCGCGATTTGTCTGTGGCTCCCGGCACTTGAGCTGACCTGAGTCGGCCGATCAGCCGCCGACAGTCCGGGTGGCCTCGCCGCGCACATGACCGTCACCGGTGACGATGTACTTGGTCGAGGTCAGCTCCGGCAGGCCCATCGGTCCCCGGGCGTGCAGCTTCTGGGTGGAGATGCCGATCTCGGCGCCGAAACCGAACTCACCCCCGTCGGTGAACCGGGTGGAGGCGTTGACCGCGACGGCGGCCGCGTCCACCAGTTGGGTGAAGCGGCGCGCGGCGCTCTGCGAGGTGGTCACGATCGCCTCGGTGTGCCCCGAGGACCAGCGGCGGATGTGCTCGACGGCGGCGTCCAGCGAGGGGACCACGGCGGCGGCCAGGTCCAGCGACAGGTACTCGGCCGCCCAGTCCTCGTCGGTGGCCGGCAGCACGGTCGCCGGCGAGTCGGCGGCCAGCTTCAGCACCGCCTCGTCGCCGTGCACGGTCACCCCCGCCCCGGCCAGGGCGGCCAGCGCGAGCGGCAGGAACTCCTCGGCCACGTCCTGGTGGACCAGCAGGGTCTCCGCGGAGTTGCAGACGCTGACCCGCTGCGCCTTGGAGTTGAGCAGGATGCCCACCGCCATCGCGAGGTCGGTGTCCGCGTCCACGTAGACGTGGCAGTTGCCGGTGCCGGTCTCGATCACCGGCACGGTGGAGCCCTCCACCACGGTCTTGATCAGTGAGGCACCGCCGCGCGGGATCAGCACGTCGACCAGGCCCCGGGCACGCATCAGCTCGGTCACCGACTCACGGCTCTCGCCGGGGACCAGCTGGATCACGTCGGCCGGCAGTCCGGCGGCGGCGACCGCCTCGCGCAGCACCGCGACCAGCGCGGTGTTGGAGCGGTAGGCGGAGGCCGAGCCGCGCAGCAGCACCGCGTTGCCGGACTTCAGGCAGAGCGCGGCGGCGTCCACCGTGACGTTCGGGCGGGCCTCGTAGATGATGCCGACCACGCCGAGCGGGACCCGGACCTGGCGCACGTCCAGGCCGTTCGGCAGCGTGTAGCCGCGCACCACCTCGCCGACCGGGTCGGGCAGGCCGACCACGTCGCGCACGTCGGCGGCGATCGCGGCGATCCGCTGCTCGGTCAGGGTGAGCCGGTCGATCACCGACTCGGCGGTGCCGGCCGCCCTGGCCCGCTCGACGTCCTCGGCGTTGGCCGCGGTGATCTCACCGGCCCTGGCGATCAGCGCGTCGGCGATCGCCAGCAGCGCGGCGTCCTTGGCCGAGCGCGGCAGCGGGGCGAGTGCGGCGGCGGCCGTACGGGCGCGGCGCGCGGTGGCGAGGACAGGGCTGTCGATGGTCATGCCCTGAAGGGTAGCGACTGGACGGCCCCGCCAAAGTGCCCCGTCACCCAGTGAGACGGACCCTCTCGGACCCGCTCAGTAGGGGTGCACCCCGCCCAGCTGCGCGGTGGGCTCGCCGAAGCCCTCGGCGACCCGCTGGTGGTAGGTGGCCCGGTCGACCACCTCCAGGCCGACGATCTCCCAGGGCGGCAGCTTGGCACTGGCCTTGTGCTCGCCCCACAGCCGCAGCGCGATGGCCGCGGCGTCGTGCAGGTCGCGGGCCTGCTCCCAGTAGCGGATCTCGGCGTGGTCGGCGGCGTAGCGGGCCGTCAGGAAGAACGAGTGGTCGTGCGCGAGCCGCTCCAGGCCCGCCCGCAGGCCGGCCAGCGCCGTCACCTCGCCGGCCACGCTGAGCACCACGTGCCAGAGCCGGCCCTGCTCGACGGGCTCGGCCGGCTCGGCGCCACCGGTCGCCGGGTGGAGCCGGCGGACGGTGGCGCCGCCCTCCCCGGTCGGCTCGGGTAGCGTTCGGTCGCCCCTGCGTGCCACCGGCGGCCTCCTGTTCGACGCTGGATTGTCCCCGGCCCCGCCGCGACCGGACGGGCCGTCAACCGCGCAGCACCACCAGATCGTCCCGGTGGACGACCTCGCGCTCGTAGGCGGCACCGAGCTCCTGGGCCAGGTCCCGGGTCGACCGGCCGAGCAGGCGCGGCAACTCCCTCGCATCAAAGTTGACCAGGCCACGGGCGACGATGTGGCCGTTTTCGGCAAGAAGGTCGACCGGATCACCCGCGGCGAACTCGCCGTCCACCTTGGTGACGCCCGCCGGGAGCAGCGACTTGCCGCCCTCCATCACCGCGCGCACCGCGCCCTCGTCCAGGTGCAGGGCGCCGCGCGGGCTGCTGGCGTGGGCCAGCCAGAGCAGCCGGTCGGCGGTGCGCGAACCGGTGCGGGTGAAGAGCGTGCCGGTGGGGCGCCCGGCCAGCGCGTCGGCGGCGTGCCGGGCAGCGGTGAGCACCACCGGGATCCCGGCGCCGGTGGCGATCCGGGCCGCCTCGACCTTGGTCACCATGCCGCCGGTGCCGACCCCGGCCTTGCCGGCGCTGCCGATCTCGACACCGGCGAGGTCCTGCGGGCCGCGCACCTCGGCGATCCGCCGGGTGCCGGGCCTGCCGGGGTCGCCGTCGTAGAGGCCGTCCACGTCGGAGAGCAGGATCAGCAGGTCGGCCCGGACCAGGTGGGCCACCAGGGCGGCCAGCCGGTCGTTGTCGCCGAACTTGATCTCGGCGGTGGCCACCGTGTCGTTCTCGTTGACCACCGGGACCGCGCCCATCGCCAGCAACTGGTCCAGGGTGCGGTAGGCGTTGCGGTAGTGCGCGCGGCGGCTGGCGTCCTCCGCGGTGAGCAGCACCTGGCCCACCCGCAGGCCGTAGCGGGCGAAGGAGGCGGTGTAGCGCGCCACCAGCAGGCCCTGGCCGACACTGGCGGCGGCCTGCTGACGGGCCAGGTCCCCCGGCCGCTTGGCCAGTCCCAGCGGCGCCAGGCCCGCCGCGATCGCTCCGGAGGAGACCAGCACCACCTCGGGCGCCGTGGGTCCGGTGAGCGTCTTGGCCAGCGCGTCGACCAGCGCGTCCACCCGGTCCGCGTCCAGCCCGCCGGCCGCGGTGGTGAGCGAGGAGGAGCCGACCTTGACGACGATCCGCCGTGCCGACAGGACGTCCTGACGCAGCATCGGATCCGGCTGGGGTGTCGATTCGGTCATGTGTCAATCCTCGCTGCGCCGGTCCGGTCCTCCGCGCAATCTACGCGAAAGGCCGGACCGGACCGAAGCGGGTTTCACCCGGTGGACCAGCCGTCGGGACTACTCGTCCTCGTCGTCGCCACCGTCGCCGCCGTCGATCGCCGACGGGCGGCCGGAGGAGAGCGCCTCGAAGGCGAGGAACTCGTCCTCGGCGGCGTCCCGGCCCTTGGCCTTCTCGCGGCGGCGGTCGACCGCCGGGCGCGGGGTCTCGAAGCGGTGGTCCTCGCCGCGGCGGCCGAGCATCTCGGCGCCGGCGGCCATGGTCGGCTCCCAGTCGAAGACGACCGCGTTCTCGTCGGGACCGATGATGACGGTGTCACCCTCGTGGGCGCCGACCTTCCACAGCTGGTCCTCGACACCGAGGCGGGCGAGCCGGTCGGCCAGGTAGCCGACGGCCTCGTCGTTGCTGAAGTCGGTCTGGCGCACCCAGCGCTCCGGCTTGACGCCGCGCACCCGGAAGGCGCCGTCCTCCTCGGTGACGGTGAAGCCCGCGTCGTCCACGGCCTTGGGCCGCAGCACGATCCGGGTCGACTCCTCGACCGGCTTGGCGGCCCGCGCCTCGGCGACGATCCCGGCCAGCGCGAAGCTCAGCTCGCGCAGCCCGGAGCGGGAGGCGGCGGAGACCTCGAAGACGCGGTAGCCGCGCTCCTCCAGCGAGGCACGGGTCAGGTCGGCGATGTCCTGGCCGTCCGGGACGTCGACCTTGTTCAGCGCCACCAGCCGCGGCCGGTCCTCCAGGCCGCCGTACTGCGCGAGCTCGGCCTCGATGGTCTCCAGGTCGGTGAGCGGGTCGCGGCCGGGCTCCAGGGTCGCGCAGTCCAGCACGTGCACCAGCACCGAGCAGCGCTCGACGTGGCGCAGGAACTCCAGGCCCAGGCCCTTGCCCTGGCTGGCGCCGGGGATCAGCCCGGGCACGTCGGCGATGGTGTAGACGTTGTCGCCGGCGGTGACCACACCGAGGTTGGGGATCAGCGTGGTGAACGGGTAGTCCGCGATCTTCGGCTTGGCGGCGGAGAGCACCGAGATCAGCGAGGACTTGCCCGCGCTCGGGTAACCGACCAGGGCGACGTCGGCGACGGACTTGAGCTCCATCACGATGTCGCGGACCTCGCCCGGCTCACCGAGCAGGGCGAAACCGGGAGCCTTGCGGCGGGCCGAGGCCAGCGCCGAGTTGCCCAGGCCGCCGCGGCCGCCGGCGGCCGCGATGAAGCTGGTGCCGTGGCCGACCAGGTCGGCGAGCACATTGCCCTGCCGGTCGAGCACCACGGTGCCGTCCGGCACCGGCAGCACGATGCTCTCGCCGGTGGCCCCGGTCCGGTGGCCGCCCGCGCCCGGCTTGCCGTTCTGGGCCTTGCGCTTGGGCGAATGGTGGTACTCGAGCAGGGTGGTCACGTTGGCGTCGACCACGAGGGTGACGCTGCCGCCCTCCCCGCCGTTTCCGCCGTCCGGTCCGCCGAGCGGCTTGAACTTCTCCCGGTGCACGGAGGCGCAGCCGTGGCCCCCGTTACCCGCGGCGACGTGCAGTTCGACGCGGTCCACGAAGGTGGTCATGGGGTGTGCCTCCAGTTAGCGACAGGGTGGAGAAAAGCGTGCAGGGTGGACCGGAGAGACCCGATCCACCCTGCACAGGATCCAGCGGAAGAGCTGGATCAGGCCTCGACGGCCACGATGTTGACGACCTTGCGGCCGCGACGGGTGCCGAACTGAACCGCACCGGCGGTCAGCGCGAACAGGGTGTCGTCGCCACCGCGACCGACGCCCGCACCCGGGTGGAAGTGGGTGCCGCGCTGGCGGACGAGGATCTCGCCGGCGCTGACGACCTGGCCGCCGAAGCGCTTCACGCCGAGGCGCTGGGCGTTCGAGTCACGACCGTTGCGGGTAGAGCTTGCGCCCTTCTTGTGTGCCATCTCGCTATCCCCTTACTTACTTCGCGGTGTCGATGCTGGTGATGCGGATGGCGGTGTGGCGCTGGCGGTGACCCTGGCGCCGACGGTAGCCGGTCTTGTTCTTGTACCGAAGGATGACAATCTTGTCGCCCTTGGTGTGGTCGACGACCTCGGCGTGAACCTTCACACCGGCCAGCACCCACGGGTCGGAGGTGACGGCCTCGCCGTCGACGACCAGGATGGTCGAGAGCTCCACCGAGTCACCCGGCTTGACGTCAACACGGTCGATCTCCAGCACGTCGCCCACGGCGACCTTGTGCTGGCGGCCGCCGGCGCGAACGATCGCGTACATGCGGTACCTGCTTTCCTTGCTCGGTGCGGAACTCTCGATGCCAGCCACTGGGTATGGACACAGCGGCCTCCCCCACCCTTCTCGCGAACGAATTCGTGAACGAGGCGGGAGGTGATGTGCTCGGGAGCGTGGCGTAGACACGCCGAAGGTCAAGAATACGGACCGCGAGCCCGCTGGGCAAACCGGCCGTACGGGACGCGGGGTGACCATGGCCACCCCGCGTCCTGGGTCACTCCGCCGCCGAATCACCCTCGGCAGCGGCTGCCTTCTTGGCCGCCGCGCTGGTCCGCTTGGTCGCGGTCTTGCGGGCGGTGGTCTTCTTGGCCGCCGTCGCCGTCGTCTTCTTGGCGGCGGTGGTCTTCTTGGCCGTAGTGGTCTTCTTGGCGGCGGCCTTGCGGGGAGCGCGCTTCTTCGGCGCGGCCTCCTCCTCGGCGGCCGGCTCGGCACCCTCGGCCGGGGCCTCGTCGGACGCGGCCTGCTCGACGGGCGCCTGCTCGGCCTCGACGGCCTCCTCGGCGGCCTCGGTGAGCTGCTCGGCCACCACCGGGGCGGCGGCGGCCAGCGCGGCCTCCACGACGGCCTCGGCGCGCGACTGCAGCACCACGATCTCGGCCTCGCCCGGCGTACCGGCCGACGCGGTCGCCTTGCGCACCGCCCGGCGGCGGGTGCGCCCGGCAGCCGGGGCGGCGGCCGGGATCTCCACCAGGCTGGGCTGCTCGGCGGCCGGAGCCTCGGCGACCGGCTCGGCGGCCTCGGCCTCGGGGGCCTCGACGACCGCGGCCTCGGCAGCCGGGGCCTCCGGAGCGACCAGCTCGAACTCCTCGTGCTCGTGCTCGGCGGCCGCCTGGTCCTCGACCAGGAACGGCTGCGGCTCCTCCGGCCCGGCCCCGCCCTTGCCACGGCGACGGCGCTTGCTCGTGCTCTCGCCCGAGGTGCCCACCGGGCCGCCGCCACCGGCGGGGGCGGTCGGCTGCTCCATGTGGACGATCACGCCGCGCCCGTTGCAGTGCACGCAGGACTCGGAGAAGGACTCCAGCAGGCCCTGGCCGACCCGCTTGCGGGTCATCTGCACCAGGCCCAGCGAGGTGACCTCGGCCACCTGGTGCTTGGTCCGGTCCCGGCCCAGGCACTCCAGCAGGCGGCGCAGCACCAGGTCGCGGTTGGACTCCAGCACCATGTCGATGAAGTCGATCACGATGATGCCGCCGAGGTCGCGCAGCCGCAGCTGGCGGACGATCTCCTCGGCCGCCTCGATGTTGTTGCGGGTGACGGTCTCCTCGAGGTTGCCGCCCTGGCCGACGAACTTGCCGGTGTTGACGTCGACCACGACCATCGCCTCGGTCCGGTCGATCACCAGCGAACCGCCGCTGGGCAGCCAGACCTTGCGGTCCAGCGCCTTCATCAGCTGCTCGTCGATCCGGTAGGTGGCGAAGACGTCGACGTTGGACGTCCACTTCTGCAGCCGGTCCACCAGGTCGGGGGCCACGCCGCCGACGTACTCGTGGATGGTGTTCCACGCGTCGTTGCCGGAGACGATGACCTTGCTGAAGTCCTCGTTGAAGATGTCGCGGACCACCCGGACGGTCATGTCCGGCTCGCCGTAGAGGAGGGTCGGCGCGTTGCCGCCGGCCGCCTTCTTCTGGATCTCCTCCCACTGCTGCTGCAGACGCTGCACGTCGCGGGTGAGCTCCTCCTCGCTCGCGCCCTCGGCGGCGGTGCGCACGATGACGCCCGCGTCGTCCGGCACGATCTTCTTGAGGATCTGCTTCAGGCGGGCGCGCTCGTTCTCCGGCAGCTTGCGGCTGATCCCGGTCATCGAGCCCTCGGGCACGTAGACCAGGTAGCGGCCGGGCAGCGAGATCTGGCTGGTCAGGCGGGCGCCCTTGTGGCCGATCGGGTCCTTGGAGACCTGCACCAGCACGGACTGGCCGGACTTGAGCACCGACTCGATCCGGCGCGGACCGCTGTGGCCGAGCTGGCCGAAGTTGACCTCACCGGCGTAGAGCACCGCGTTGCGGCCCTTGCCGATGTCGACGAAAGCGGCCTCCATCGACGGCAGCACGTTCTGGACCTTGCCCAGGTAGACGTTGCCGACGTAGGAGGTGGCCTGCTCCTTGTTGACGTAGTGCTCGACCAGGACGCCGTCCTCCAGGACGCCGATCTGGGTGCGCTCGCCGTTCTGGCGGACCACCATCACGCGCTCGACCGACTCGCGGCGGGCCAGGAACTCGGCCTCGGTGATGATCGGCACCCGGCGGCGGCCCAGCTCGCGGCCCTCGCGGCGGCGCTGCTTCTTGGCCTCCAGGCGGGTGGAGCCCTTGATGGACTGCACCTCGTCCGGGTCGAAGGACGGCTCGGTGGAGCGGCGGCGCGGCTCGCGCACCTTCACGACCGTGCGGACACCGTCCTCGTCGGCGGTCTCGGCGACCTCGACCCCGGTGTCCCCGCTGCGGCGGCGACGGCGGCGACGGCGGCGGGAGGAGGCCAGGCCACCGGCCAGGTCGTCCTCGTCGTCCTCGTCCTGCTCAGCGCCCTCGGCGAGCTCGGCAGCTGCGGCAGGTCCGGCAGCCGCGGCGGGCTCGGCGACGGCGGCCGCGGCGGACTGCTCGTTCTCCTGGCCCTCGGTCTCGAACTCCTCGGCCTCCCCGCGACGGCGGCGACGGCCACCCCGACGGCGGCGGCGGGAGGACGGACGGCCGTCCTCCTCCCAGTCGCTCTCCTGCTCGGGGCCCTGGGCGGGCGCGGCGGTGGCCTCGAGGTCAGCGGCCGCGGGGGCCGGAGCCTGCGCGGGGGTCTCCACGGCGGCCGGGCGCGGCGGGGTGGCGGTGACGGCGGCGACCGCGGCCCTGCGGCTCTGCGCGGTCGAGCGGCCGGAGGCACCGGTGCCGATCCGGACCGGCTGGCGGCCCCCGCGGCGGCGGCGGCCGACGCCGCTGTACTCGTACTCGTCGTCTTCGGTGGACGCGGCGGGCGCGGCGGCGGCCACCGGCTCGGCGGGCGCCGGGGCCTGCGCGGCGGCCGGCTGCTGGGCAGTGGCGGGGGCCACGTAGGCGGTGGGCTCCTGGAAGACCGGAGCCTGGAAGACCGCGGTCGCCGGGCGCACGGCGCGACGGCGGGCCCGGGGGGCCTCGGTGTGCTGCTCGGCCTCGGGGGCCGGGGCGGCGGGCTGCTCCTCGGCGGCCGGCTCCTCCTCGGCCGCGGGCTCCTCCTCGACCGGGGCTTCCTCGGCGGCAGCGGGGGTCGCGACCGGCGCCTCGACGCGCTTACGGGTCCGGCGCGCCCGCACCGGCTTCTCCGCCACCGGCTCCTCGGCGACCGGCGCCTCAGCGGCCGGGGCCTCCTCGGCGGGGGTCTCCTCGGCGGCAGCGGGGCTGGCCACCGGCGCCTCGGCCCGCTTACGGGTGCGACGCGCCCGCACCGGCTTCTCCGCCACCGGCTCCTCGGCCACCGGCGCCTCAGCGGCCGGAGCCTCCTCGGCGGCGGCCGGGCTGGCCACCGGCGCCTCGACGCGCTTACGGGTCCGGCGCGCCCGCACCGGCGCCTCGGCCTGCACGGGCTCGGCGGCGGGGGCGGACGCGGTCACGGCCTCGACCGGGATGACCGTCTCGGCACTCTCGGAGGCCGCTCCCTGCGGGGTGCCGGCCGGGCGCGACACGGCGCGGCGCCGGCGGCGCGGCGGCGCGGCGTCGCCGCTCGGCTCGCCGCTGTTCTGTGCTGCTTCGTCTCGCTGTGATTCGTTGTTCTCAGGCATGCGGGTGGATCTCCCGTCAGGCCCCCGGGCTCCGCATCCAGGCACGGCCGGGCACCGGTGGCCGGCCCGGGGCGCTTCGGCGCCCAGGCCGACTCTCCACGGTGCCGCCGTGCGAACGCGAGGCCGCACAGGGGCTCGTAGTCTCGCTCGGCGCCCCGCACGGTGCGGGGTGTCGAAAAGTCTTCTGGTCTGGCCAGTGTTCTCAGGTTTTCCCAAGCTGCGCGGCCCCACAACCCAGGGTGGCTCCCGGGGCGGGCCCCACCGGCCCGAAGGCGGCGTGGTTCTCCTGGGGCCCGCCGACCCGGCGGGTCGAGGGGCCACCACAGAAGTGGCCTGTGCGCGACGACGCTCGCTCCCCTGGGGAGCCGCGGGGGCCTGGAGCGCGCAGCACCGGGCGGTTAATCCGGTCCTCGCCTCCGCCCGCTAGGCGGACGCTGCGGACTGCGGCTCAACGGCCGCCTCAGTAAGGACGGCCGGGGCCGCAGCGCGGTCGAGCGCCAGCGGGTCGGTCACCGTGCCGATCTCCTCGTCGAGCGGCCCCTGCGCCAGCCTGGTCACCTCTGCGGGGACCGGCAGCGCCAGGTCAGCCGTCGCCCGGAGACCGGACAAAACGTCGTCTGGTCGTACGGCGGGTGTGGCGTGTCGTACTACCAGGCGCAGTATCGCACAGGCCTGACCGGTACGAACATCGGAGGTGGCTGTGGATTCCCCGAGCGGACCAACGCCGACCTGCGCCGGAACCAGTTCCAGCCGGGCGACGGCCTCGCGCGCGTCGAAGACCCTTAGCCCATTCTTCGTCTGGCGTTGCACCTCGACCCGCTCGGCCGCCAGGAACAGCTCCACCGCCCGGCCCGCGTCCTCCTCGGTCACCTGCGGCAACCGCAGCTCCCAGAGGGAGGCCTCCAGCCGCTCCACGAAGTTCGGGGTGCGCACCTCGACGGCGTCCACGATGTCCAGCCCGGTCGGCAGCGACTCGTCCAGCTGGGCGCGCAGCGCCTGCGGGTCCCGGAAGTCGGCCAGGCCGATCTCCAGATACTCCGCCTCACTGGCCACCCCGGTCGGGGCGGCATTGGCGTAGGACACCTTGGGATGCGGGGTGAACCCGGCCGAGTACGCCATCGGAACGGCGGATCGGCGCAGGGCCCGCTCGAAGGCGCGCTGGAAGTCGCGGTGGCTGGTGAAGCGCAGACGGCCCCGCTTGGTGTAGCGCAGTCGAATGCGCTGCACCGTCGGCGCGGGAGGCGGACCGTCGGGCGTGCGGCGTGCCAGGGTCGCTCAGTCCTTCGGGAGAAGTCGCGTCCGGAGCCGGCGGCCCGATACAGCTGGGCCACCGGGATGGACTCTGTCAAGGAGCAAGGGTACGCGCCCGTACCCACCCCTCGCGTCGCAGCTCAGCCCGGTGGCCCTGGTACCGCTCGATCGGGACTACTTCAGCACCGTCAGGGGCAGCAGCTTCTTGCCCGTCGGACCGATTTGGATGGTCGTGTCCATCTGAGGACAGACACCGCAGTCGAAGCACGGGGTCCAGCGGCAGTCGTCGACCTCGACCTCCTCCAGCGCGTCCTGCCAGTCCTCCCAGAGCCAGTCCTTGTCGAGGCCGCTGTCCAGGTGGTCCCAGGGCAGGACCTCCTCGTAGCCGCGCTCGCGGGTGGTGTACCAGGCGACGTCGACGCCGGTGCCGGCCAGGCCCCTCTCGGCGGCCTGCATCCAGCGGTCGAAGGAGAAGTGCTCGCGCCAGCCGTCGAACCGGCCGCCGTCCTCGTAGACCGCGCGGATGATCCTGCCGGTGCGGCGGTCACCGCGGGAGAGCAGGCCCTCGACGATGCCGGGCTTGCCGTCGTGGTAGCGGAAGCCGATGTTCTTGCCGTACTTGCGGTCCTGGCGGATCGCGTCGCGCAGCTTGGCGAGCCGGGCGTCGGTGTCCTCCGCGGACAGCTGGGGGGCCCACTGGAAGGGGGTGTGCGGCTTGGGGACGAAACCGCCGATGGAGACCGTGCAGCGGATGTCGTTCTGCCCGGTGACCTCGCGGCCCTTCTGGATGACGTTCTTCGCCATCTCGGCGATCTGCAGCACGTCCTCGTCGGTCTCCGTCGGGAGGCCGACCATGAAGTACAGCTTCACCTGGCGCCAGCCGTTGCCGTAGGCCGCGGCGACGGTGCGGATCAGGTCCTCCTCCGACACCATCTTGTTGATCACCTTGCGGATCCGCTCACTGCCGCCCTCGGGGGCGAAGGTGAGGCCGGAGCGCCGGCCGTTGCGGGTCAGCTCGTTGGCCAGGTCGATGTTGAAGGCGTCCACCCGGGTGGAGGGCAGCGACAGGCCGATCTTGTCCTCGGTGTACCGGTCGGCCAGGCCCTTGGCGATGTCGCCGATCTCGGTGTGGTCGGCCGAGGAGAGCGAGAGCAGGCCGACCTCCTCGAAGCCGGTCGCCTTCAGCCCGCGCTCCACCATCTCGCCGATGCCGGTGATGCTTCGCTCCCGCACGGGGCGCGTGATCATGCCGGCCTGGCAGAAGCGGCAGCCGCGGGTGCAGCCGCGGAAGATCTCCACGGACATCCGCTCGTGCACCGTCTCGGCGAGCGGGACCAGCGGCTGCTTGGGGTAGGGCCACTCGTCCAGGTCCATCACGGTGTGCTTGGAGACCCGCCACGGCACGCCGGGGGCGTTGGGGACCACGCGGGCGATCCGGCCGTCCGGCAGGTACTCGACGTCGTAGAACCGCGGCACGTAGACCCCGCCGGTCCTGGCAAGGCGCAGCAGCAGCTCCTCGCGGCCGCCGGGGCGGCCCTCGGCCTTCCAAGCCCGGATGATCTCGGTGATGTCGAGCACGGCCTGCTCGCCGTCGCCGACCACCGCGCAGTCGATGAAGTCCGCGATCGGCTCGGGGTTGAACGCGGCGTGGCCGCCGGCCAGCACGATCGGGTCCTCGTCGGTGCGGTCGGCCGCGTCCAGCGGGATGCCGGCCAGGTCCAGCGCGGCCAGCATGTTCGTGTAGCCGAGCTCGGTGGAGAACGAGAGCCCGAACACGTCGAAGGCCTTGACCGGGCGGTGCGCGTCCACCGTGAACTGCGGGACCTGGTGCTCGCGCATCAGGGCCTCCAGGTCGGGCCAGACGCTGTAGGTCCGCTCGGCCAGCACGCCCTCGCGCTCGTTCAGCACCTCGTAGAGGATCATGACGCCCTGGTTGGGCAGCCCGACCTCGTACGCGTCCGGGTACATCAGCGCCCAGCGGACGTCGCAGGAGTCCCACTCCTTGACGGTCGAGTTGAGCTCGCCGCCGACGTACTGGATCGGCTTCTGGACGTGCGGGAGGAGGGCCTCCAGGCGTGGGAAGACCGATTCGACTGGCATGCGGCGAAACCCTTTGGCTTGACGGAGGGGGTGACCCTCAAGGGTAGCGTGACCGGAGGGCAGAACCTGCTGGCCCGGGTGGTGGTCACCACCGCCCGGGCCGCGCCTCACATCGCTATCGGCCGCTGGGTGCGGACCGCCTGGAGCAGCCCGATGGCGATCCAGCCCGCGAACATCGAGGAACCGCCGTAGCTGACGAAGGGCAGCGGGATGCCGGCCACCGGCATGATGCCCAGCGTCATGCCGATGTTCTCGAAGGACTGGAAGGCGAACCAGGCGATCACGCCGCCCGCCACCACGGTGCCGAACAGGTCGGTGGCCTGGCGGGCGATCCGGCAGGCGCGCCACAGGATCACCCCGACCAGCAGGATGATCGCCAGGCCCCCGACGAAGCCCAGCTCCTCCCCCGCGACCGTGAAGACGAAGTCGGTCTGCTGCTCGGGGACGAACTGCCCTATCGTCTGGGTGCCGTGGAACAGGCCCTTGCCGGTCAGGCCGCCGGAGCCGATCGCGATCCGGGCCTGCGCGGTGTTGTAGCCCACGCCCGAGGGGTCCAGCGCCGGGTTGGCGAAGGCGGCGAAGCGGTCGATCTGGTACTTGCTCAGCACGTGCAGCTTCCAGACGGCCGCGGCGCCTAGCCCTCCGGTGGCCAGCAGACCGAAGATCCACCGGTTGGCCACCCCGGAGGCCAGCAGGATGCCCAGGATGGTCACCACCATCACCATGACCGAGCCGAGGTCGGGCATCAGCAGCACGATGCAGATCGGCAGCCCGCCCAGCGCCAGCGCCTGGAGCACGGTGCGCCCCGGCGGTATCGCCCGCTCGCCGGTGTCCACCCGGGAGGAGAGCACCAGCGCCATCCCGAGCACGATGGCCAGCTTGGCGAACTCGGCCGGCTGGATCGAGAAGCCGCCGCCGAACTGGATCCAGGAGTGCGCGCCGTTGATCGTCGAGCCCAGCGGGCTGAGCGTGGCCAGCAGCATCAGGATGGAGAGCGCGTAGAGGACCGGCACCGCGGCGCGGATCCGGTGGTGCCCTATCGCGATGGCGCCGGCACAGAGCACCACGCCGATCACCAGGTTGGTCAGGTGCCGGTAGAGGAAGTACTGCGGATCGCCGTGGGTCAGCGAGTCGCGCCCCCGGGTCGCCGACCACACCAGCATCGAGCTGCCCAGTGACAGCGCGAGCGCGGCCAGGATTATCACCCAGTCCAGCCGGCGCAGCGGGGCGTCCTTGGCCAGCGCCCGGGCCAGCGGGCCGCGCTGCGGCGAGAACCGCAGCTGGCGGTAGGAGCTGTAGGAGGAGGTCATGCCCGGCTCCTTCCGACGCCGCGCTGCGCGGGCTCCAGCGCGTACAGGTCGGTGTAGACGCCCGACCGGGCCGGCACCGGCGGGATGTCGGCGTAGGCCACCGACTTGAGGATCGCGGTGCCGTCCGGGTTGAACTTGGGCAGGTCGGTCTGCGGGGTGGGCAGCAGCGCCTTGCCCGGGTCGACGTTGCCCTTGTCGTCCACGCCGTACAGCGCCTGGTAGATCCGGCGGACCGCGTCACCCGAGCCGCCCGAGCCGGTGCCGCCCTGGCTGATCGTCATGACCACCGCGTAGTCCTTGCTGTAGGTGGTCAGCCAGGAGGTGGTCTGCTTGCCGTAGACCTCGGCGGTACCGGTCTTGGCGTGCAGCTGGATCTTGTCCTGCGGCCAGCCCGCGCCGGTGAACTTCCAGGCCGCGGTGCCCTCGGTGATGACGCCGGCGGTGGCCTGGTCGATGTACTGCAGGGTCTTGTCGTCGTCCGGCAGCTTGCCGTCCACGTGCGGGTCGATGTTGCGCACCAGCTGGCCGCTGGGGGTGACGACGGCCTTGGCCACGGTGGGCCGGTAGAGCGTGCCGCCGTTGGCGATCGCCGAGTAGATGGTGGCCATCTGGATCGGGGTGACCAGCGTGTCGCCCTGGCCGATCGCGTAGTTGACCGAGTCACCGGCGCGCAGCACGTTGCCGTCCACGCAGTTCTCGCGGGCGATCTGGGTGGCGTAGTCGGTGCCGCCGCCGGCCGCCTGCTTGCACCAGGCGTCCTTGTTGGCGTTGAAGAAGTCGGTCTTCCACTGCCGGTCCGGCACCCGGCCCGGGACCTCGGCCGGCAGGTCGATGCCGGTCTTGGCGCCGAGGCCGAACTGGTGGGCCGTCTTGTAGAACCAGTCGGCGGGGTCGGCCTTGGGCTTGGTGCCGCCGTCCTTCATCCACTGGTCGTAGGACAGGCCGTAGAAGACGGTGTCGCAGGAGATCTCCAGTGCCTTCTCCAGCGAGATGTCACCGGCCGACTCGCCCTCGAAGTTCTTGAACTCCCGGCCGCCGATGGTCAGGCTCGACGGGCACGGGTAGTGGCCGTCCAGCGAGTAGCCGGCCTGGACGGCGGCGCTGGTGGAGACCACCTTGAAGGTCGAGCCGGGCGCCGACTGGCCCTGGATGGCCCGGTTGAGCAGCGGGTAGTTGCTGTCCTGGCCGGTCAGACCGGCGTAGTCCTTGGCGGAGATGCCGCCCACCCAGAGGTTGGGGTCGTAGGTCGGGGCGCTGGCCATCGCGATGATCCGGCCGGTGTGCACGTCCATCACTATGGCCGCGCCGGAGTCGGCCACGAAGTTCTGGTTGGTCACCGTGTCGTAGGTGTTGCGGGCGTCCTTCATCGCCTGCACCAGGTTGTCCTCGACCACCTTCTGCACCCGGGCGTCCAGGCTGGTCACCACGTTGTCGCCGGGCTGGGCGGGGGTGGTGCCGGCGCTGCCGATCACCCGGCCGAGGTTGTCCACCTCCAGGCGGTCGACGCCGGTGGCGCCGCGCAGGTCGTTGTCGTAGACCGACTCCAGACCGGCCCGGCCGATCTGGTCGCTGGGCAGGTACTTGCTCTTGCCGCTCTGGTTCGCGGTCTTGGTGACCTCGTCGTCGGTGACCGGCGACAGGTAGCCGAGCACCTGGGCCATGTTGGCGCCGTCCGGGCCCGGGTACTGGCGCACGGCGGTGGGCTGGGCGGTGATGCCGGGGAAGTCCTCGCGGCGTTCCATTATCTGCATCGCCTGCTGGGTGGTGGCCTGGTCGGTCACCGGGATCGGCTGGTAGGGCGAGCCGTTCCAGCAGGGCTGCGGGGTCTTGGCGTCGCAGAGCCTGACCTTGTCCTGGACGTCCTTGGGGTTCATCCCGAGCACCTGGGCCAGCTTGGTCAGCGCCGCCTTGCCGTGGTCCTTCTGCTCCAGCAGCGAGGTGCGGCTGACCGAGACCACGAGCTTGGTCTGGTTGCCGGCCAGCACCCGGCCGTCGGCGTCCAGGATCTCGCCGCGGATCGCCGGTGAGACCACCTCGCGGATGTGGTTGTTGGAGGCCTGGGCGGTGTACTGGCTGCCGTTGCGGATCTGCAGGAACCACAGCCGCCCGCCGAGGGTGGCGAGCAGCGAGAGGACCAGGATCTGCAGGACGACCAGACGGATCGTCACCCGGCGGGTGCGACCGGTCTCCGGGATGTTGCTCACCTCGAGGACTCCCCGCTTGAGAGGTGGTCGGTAGGGGGCCGGCCGGCTATCAGGACTTGGCCCGGATCTTGCGGCTGCTGCTCGGCAGTCCCGAGGCCTCCCGGGTGGTGCGGTAGCGCGCGATGGTGCCCAGGCCCGGCCCGGTCACCTCGCCGCCCGGCCCCGACGGGTCCGCCCAGCGGGCCAGCAGCATCACCGCGGGCACCACGAAGGGGGCCAGCAGCAGGTCGTACAGGAGCGCGGTGCCCATCAGCGAAGGCAGCCCGACGTGCCGGGCGGCGGTGTCGCCGACCAGCGCGCCGACCGCCGCGTACAGCAGCGTGGAGACGATCGCGGCACCGGCCACCACCAGCAGCGGCACCAGCACCGAGCGAGGCCGGCCCGGCTCGGCACGCAGCAGACCGGCCGCGTAGCCGATCAGGCAGAGCACCAGCGCGTAGCGGCCGATCGCGTGGTCGGAGGGCGGCGCCAGGTCGGCCAGCAGCCCGGCGGCGAAGCCGGTCAGGCAGCCGCCGGAGGGGCCGAAGACCAGGCCGAGACCGACCACGACCAGCAGCAGCAGGTCCGGGGTGGCCCCGGGCAGCTGCAGCCGGCCCAGCACACTGACCTGCAGCAGCAGGGCGAGCAGGACCAGGACGGCGGAGAGCAGGGCGCGCTTGATGACCATCGGTCAGTTCCCCCCGGTCGGCGAGTCGGACGGCTGCTGCGGGGCGCCGGACGGCTGCGCCGCGGGCGCGGCCGGCGGCTGGGCGGGGGCCGCGGGGGTGGGGCTCGGCGGGGCCGGCGGCAGCACCGAGTCCCTGGGGTCGGTGCGCGGCGGCACCACGACCACCCCGACCAGGTCCAGCCGGGTGAACGAGACGAACGGGTCGACCAGCACGGTCTTGGTCAGCTCGCCCGGCGTGGCCTGCACCTGGGTGACGGTGCCCACCGGCACGCCCGGCACGAACGGACGGCCGTTCTGCGAGCCGAAGGTGACCAGCCGGTCGCCCGGCTTGACCTGCGCCTTGCCGTTGAGCAGCTGGACCTTCATCGGACCCTGGCCCTGCCCGGCCGCGAAGCCGATCTCGCCGCTGCCCTCCATCCGGGTGCCGGCGGTGAAGCCGGGATCGGTGGCGAGCAGCACCGTGGCAGTGGTCGGGGCGACCGTGGTGACCCGGCCGACCAGGCCCTGACCGTTGATCACGGTCATGTCCCGCTGCAGGCCGTCGTCGCTGCCCGCGTCGATGGTGATGGTCCAGGAGAAGCCCTGGGCCGCGCCGATGGCGATCACCTGCGCGGCCTTGATGGTGTATCCGCCGGACCCGGCGGTGCGCAGCATGTCGTCCAGCTGCTTGGTCCGCCCGGTGGCGGTGTCCGAGGAGGCCAGCTTCTGGCGCAGCTCGGTGTTCTCGGCGCCGATCTGGTCCAGCCGCTGCTGCTCGGTGCCCGAGTCGCGGATCGCCCGCACCGTGCGGGCTATCGGATCGACGGCCCCCGCGGCGCCGCGCTCCGCCGGACCGAACAGGTCGGCGGCGGTGCGGCGGGCGCCGTTCAGCGGGGAGCTCTCACCGCCCTTGATGTCCACGGTGATCAGCGCGAAGGCTACGGCCACCAGCAGGACGAGCAGCAGTCGGCTCTCTCGTGTGTCCCTCACGGCGACGAGGCTGCCCCTTCTGAATGTGTCGGGTCTGACGGGGTGTCTAACGACGCGGCTGCGCGTCCAGTACCTGCTGCAGGGCCTCGAACTCCTCGACGCAGCGGCCCGAACCGAGCGCCACCGAGTCCAGCGGGTTCTCCGCGATGTGGATCGGCATCCCGGTCTCCCGGCGCAGCCGCTCGTCCAGCCCGCGCAGCAGCGCACCGCCGCCGGTCAGCACCACGCCGCGGTCCATCACGTCGCCCGCCAGCTCCGGCGGGCACTGGTCCAGGGTGGTCTTGACGGCGTCGATGATCGAGTTGACCGGTTCGTCGATGGCCTCGCGGACCTCGGCGGCGGAGATCACCACGGTCTTCGGCAGGCCGCTGACCAGGTCCCGGCCGCGGATCTCGGCGTGCTCGTCCTTCTCGTTCTCCGAGCCCCAGGCCGAGCCGATGCTCATCTTGATCTGCTCGGCACTGCGCTCGCCGAGGAGCAGCGAGTACTCCTTCTTGATGTGCTGGACGATCGCGTTGTCCAGCTCGTCGCCGGCCACCCGGATCGACTGCGCGGTGACGATGCCGCCCAGCGAGATGACCGCGACCTCGGTGGTGCCGCCGCCGATGTCCACCACCATGTTGCCGGTGGCCTCGTGGACCGGCAGACCGGCGCCGATCGCGGCGGCCATCGGCTCCTCGATGATGTGGACCTGGCGGGCGCCGGCCAGGTGACTGGCCTCCACCACGGCGCGGCGCTCCACGCCGGTGATGCCGCTGGGCACGCAGACCACGACCCGCGGGCGGACCAGGTAGCGGCGGCGGTGGATCTTCTGGATGAAGTACCGCAGCATCCGCTGGGTGATCTCGAAGTCGGCGATCACGCCGTCCTTGAGCGGGCGGATGGCGATGATGTTGCCGGGCGTGCGCCCGATCATCTTCTTCGCCTCGGACCCGACCGCCAGGATGCCGCCGGTGTTGGTGTTGACCGCCACGACTGACGGCTCGTTCAGGACGATCCCCTTGCCCCTGACGTACACCAGCGTGTTGGCAGTGCCGAGGTCGATCGCCAGGTCACGGCCGATGAACGACAGATTGTTGGCCATGGAGTGTGGAACGCCTTCCCGAACTGGATGTCATGGGCAGGGAGTTGAGCCTCACACGAGGCCCGCACAGCAGCGCGCGAACCGCGCGCCGGGCCGTTCGGGCCCGTAGGGTGCCTCCATCGTAGCCACGCCCGGCGAACTGGTCGGCGGGATGGGCATGGCGTCCATTCTCCGTCGCAGGATCGGTTCTCCCCGGATTGGGACGCCGTGTCGGACTATTCAGTTCCATATTTGAGGATCAGATTCCCACGGTTGGCTGAGCCTGAGCGGCTCGGCCGACCGCGGGCCGCCCCGATGCCGGGTCAGGCGTGGGCGGGAAAGAAGATCTTGATCTCGCGCTCGGCCGAGGCCTCCGAGTCCGAGGCGTGGATCAGGTTCTCCCGGGTGATCGTGGCGAAGTCACCGCGGATGGTGCCGGGGCCCGCGGCCAGCGGGTCGGTGGCGCCGGCCAGCGCGCGCACGCCCGGGACCACGTTCTCGCCCTCGACGATCAGGGCGAGCGAGGGGCCGGAGGTCATGAACTCGAGCAGCGGCTCGTAGAACGGACGGCCGACGTGCTCGGCGTAGTGCGTCTCCAGCGTCGCCCGGTCGAAGGTGCGCAGCTCGACGGCGGCCAGTCGCCAGCCCGCCTTGCGCTCGATCCGGCTGATGATCTCGCCGGTCAGACCACGGCGGACGGCGTCGGGCTTGAGCAGGACGAGAGTGCGCTGGGTCACGGTGCGGCTCCAGAGGTTTCGGGGCTGAATGGTGTATGCCACTGCCCAGAGGTTACCTTGCGTGAACAGCGGGTCGGTGACCGCCACCGCGCGGGGGCAACCGGCGGCCGCCGACCGTTCTAGGCGGTGGCGCCGACGGTCGTGCGGCCCTCGCGCTCCGCCTTGATGACATCGATCTTGCGGCCGTAGTGCACCGAGCACCACCACAGGCCCGCGAAGATCACGCCCAGCGCGTACATCGTCGGCAGCAGCAGCCCGGCCGCGATCAGGCCCAGCTGGAGCGCCCAGCCGACGGCCACCGCGCCGCGGCGGGTGATCATGCCGCACAGCAGCACGCAGCAGAGCATCACCGCCCCGCTGACACCCCAGATCACGGCGGTCGAGACGTCCGTCATCTTCATCGCGACGCAGGCCGCGAAGAGCACCACGAAGACCTCGCCGATGAGCGTGGACGCACAGAGCGTACGCATCGTCACTTCCTCCCGAGCAGCAGGCGGGCCTCGCCCACGGTGATCACCGAGCCGGTGATCAGCACGCCGGAGCCGGTGAGATCGCCCTCCGCCTCGGCCAGCGCCACGGCGGCGTCGATCGCGTCGTCCAGCCGGGGCTCCACCTGCACCCGGTCCTCGCCGAAGATCTCCACGGCCTGGGCCGCGAGGTCGTCCACCGGCATCGCCCGGTGGGTGGTGTTCTGGGTGATGACCACCTCGGCCAGGATCGGCTCGAAGGCCTCCAGCAGGCCGGTGACGTCCTTGTCGCCGCTGGTGGCGATCACCCCGACGAGCCGGTTGAAGGCGAAGGCCTCGCCAACCGCGGCAGCGGTGACCCGCGCGCCGGCCGGGTTGTGCGCGGCGTCCAGCAGGATGGTGGGGCTGCGCCGGACGACCTCCAGGCGCCCGGGCGAGCTGACACCGGAGAAGGCGTGGCGCACCTTGTCGGCGTCCAGCTGGCCCTCGCGGGCCGCGCCGATGCCGAAGAACGCCTCCACCGCGGCCAGTGCGAGGGCCGCGTTGTGCGCCTGGTGCTCGCCGTGCAGCGGGATGAAGATGTCGCTGTACTCGCCCCCGCCGAGGCCACGCAGGGTGATCAGCTGGCCGCCGACCGCGACCTCGCGGCTCAGCACCCCGAACTCCATGCCCTCGCGGGCCACCGTGGCGCCGACCTCGACCGAGCGGGCCAGGATCGCCTCGGCGGCGTCCAGCGGCTGCTGGGCGACCACCGCGAGGGAGTCGGGCTTGATGATCCCGGCCTTCTCGGTGGCGATCTGACCGGTGGTGTCCCCCAGGAACTTGGTGTGGTCCAGCGAGACCGGGGTGAGCACGGAGACGGCCGCGTCGATCACGTTGGTGGCGTCCCAGGTGCCGCCCATGCCGACCTCGACCACGGCCACGTCCACCGGCGCGTCGGCGAAGGCCGCGTACGCCATGGCGGTGAGCACCTCGAAGAAGGAGAGCGCGACGGGCTGCCGCTCGTCCACCATCCTGATGTAGGGCTCGATGTCGTTGTACGTCTCGACGAACTTCTCGACGCTGATCGGCTGCCCGTCCAGGCTGATCCGCTCGGTCACCGACTCCACGTGCGGGCTGGTGTAGCGCCCGGTGCGCAGCTCGAAGGCGTTCAGCAGCTGCTCGACCATCCGGGCCGTGGACGTCTTGCCGTTGGTACCGGTGATGTGGATGGACGGGTAGGCGCGCTGCGGCTCACCGAGGATGTCCATCAGGGCCGAGATCCGGTCCAGCGAGGGTTCGAGCTTGTTCTCCGGCCAGCGCCGGGAGAGTTCGGCCTCGACCTCCTGCAGGCCGGTCGGCTGGTCGCCGGCCTCCGCGTTGCTGGGACGGCTGGTGTACGGGTTCGGCCCGGCGGAGCTGGTCACCCGCCCAGTGTACGAGCGCGAGGCCCGCCCGCCCGCCGCGGGGCCGCCGGTGCGCCGCGGCGCTGGTGGCGCGTCCTCGGGCCGGCGGCGCGCTCAGCTGCGCGGACGGGTCAGACCGCGGCTGGTACCGGGCTCTGCCGCAGCCGCAGCTCGGCGAGCACTTCGTCGACCTCGTCCTCGGGGAGCAGCGGCAGCATCATGGCGACCGCCTGGAGCAGGCCGCCGAGCAGGAAGGTGGTGTCCGGGGTGGCGGCCACCAGCGCCCGCACCGCGGCCACCTGCCCGCCGCGCACCGCCTCGATCAGCCGCGCCGCGTCCGCCGACTCCTCGTCCACCAGCACCCCGATCTCGCCCTGCGGCGCCCGGCGGGCCAGCGAGCGCAGCACCCGGTCGCCGACCTCGGGGGCGTAGGCCTTGCGCACCGCCTCGGCCGCGACCCAGGCGAGCAGGGTGACCACCTCGCGTTCGGCCTGGTCGTCCAGCAACCGGTCCAGGGCCGTGTCGAAGGCGACCTGGTTGCCGTGCCGGAACGCGAGCAGCAATGTCGCGGCCCGTCCCTTTGCCTCCTCGACCCGCTGCGCAGGAAGTTCGCCGGCCAACTTGTGCGCTGTCACCATGCCCTGCCTTCCCTTCACGAGTGCCCGTACTCGGAACTTCAGCACACCGTATACGGGACGCCTTCGCAGGTCACCGGACCTGGCCGCAAGAAGTGGCAGAAGAACGGAAAAAGCCGGTCACGGGATTAAAGCAATCAGAAATTCCTCGCCCGATTACAAACCGAAACGCCACTGGCCGCACCCCGGTTGGGGGTGCGGCCAGTGGCGTGGTACAGCGGGTGCGGCTGTCGGTCAGGCCTTGGGCAGGCCGGCCAACTGCGCGGTGATGCGGGCGATGTCGGCCTCGGCCGCCTGCTGGCGGGCCCGGATCTTCACCACCACGTCCTCCGGCGCCTTGGCCAGGAAGCCCTCGTTGCCGAGCTTGGCGGCGGTCTGGGTACGCTCCTTCTCGGCGACCGCGAGGTCCTTCTCCAGGCGCTTGCGCTCGGCGGCCACGTCGATGGTGCCGGACAGGTCCAGCGAGACCGTGGCACCGGCCACCGGCAGCGAGGCGGTGGCCGCGAAGCCGTCCTCGGGCCGGGTCAGGCGCAGCAGCGAGCGGATCGCGTCCTCGTGCGCCCCCAGCACCGTGCCGCCCAACTCCAGCTCGGCCGGGACCTTCTGGCCCGGCTTCAGGCCCTGGTCGGAGCGGAACCGGCGGACCTCGGTGACCACCTGCTGGACGGTGGCGATCTCCGCCTCGGCGGCGGCGTCGCGGAAACCGCTGTCCTTGGGCCACTCGGCGATCACCAGCGACTCGGCACCGGTCAGCGAGGTCCACAGCGTGTCGGTGACGAACGGGACGATCGGGTGCAGCAGTCGCAGGGTCACATCCAGCACCTCGCCCAGCACCCGGCGCGCGGCGTCGGCCTGCGGACCGCCCTTGGCCAGGGTGGTCTTGGAGAGCTCGACGTACCAGTCGAAGACCTCGTCCCAGGCGAAGTGGAAGAGCGCGTCGGAGAGCTTGGCGAACTGGTAGTCGTCGTAGAGCGCGTCGACCTGGGCGACAGTCTCGTTCAACCGGGACAGGATCCAGCGGTCGGCCGCGGTCATCTCCTCGGAGGCCGGCAGCGGGCCCTCGACGGTGGCGCCGTTCATCAGCGCGAACCGGGTGGCGTTCCAGATCTTGTTGCAGAAGTTGCGCGAGCCCTTGACCCAGTCCTCGCCGATCGGCACGTCCGCGCCGGGGTTGGCGCCGCTGGCCAGGGTGAAGCGGACGGCATCGGCGCCGAACTCGTCCATCCAGTCCAGCGGGTCGACCGCGTTCGGGTTCGACTTGGACATCTTCTTGCCGAACTGGTCACGGACCAGACCGGTGAGCGCGATGGTGTGGAACGGCGCCTGGCCGTCCATCGCGTACAGGCCGAACATCATCATCCGGGCGACCCAGAAGAAGATGATGTCGTGGCCGGTGAGCAGCACGTCGGTCGGGTAGAACTTCTCCAGGTCCGGCGTCTGCTCGGGCCAGCCCAGGGTGGAGAAGGGCCACAGGCCGCTGGAGAACCAGGTGTCCAGCACGTCCTGGTCCTGGGTCCAGCCCTCGCCGGTGGGCGGCTGCTCGTCGGGGCCGACGCAGACGACCTCGCCGTCCGGGCCGTACCAGACCGGGATCCGGTGACCCCACCAGAGCTGGCGCGAGATGCACCAGTCGTACATGTTGTCGACCCAGTCGAAGTAGCGGCGCTCCATCTCCTTCGGGTGGATCTGGACCCGGCCGTCACGGACCGCGTCGCCGGCCGCCTGGGCCAGCGGCTCGACCTTGACCCACCACTGCAGCGACAGCCGCGGCTCGACGATGGTGTGGCAGCGCGAGCAGTGGCCCACCGCGTGCATGTAGGGGCGCTTCTCGGCGACGATGCGCCCCTGCTCGCGCAGCTCGCCGACCACGGCCGAGCGCGCCTCCAGGCGGTCCAGGCCGAGGAAGGGGCCGTGCACGGTGATCGCGCCGTGCTCGTCCATCACGGTCAGGTTGGGCAGGTTGTGCCGCTGCCCGATGGCGAAGTCGTTGGGGTCGTGCGCCGGGGTCACCTTGACCGCGCCGGTGCCGAACTCCGGGTCGACGTGCGCGTCGGCGACCACCGGGATGCGGCGGTCGGTCAGCGGCAGCGCGATGGTGCGCCCGATCAGGTGCCGGTAGCGCTCGTCGTCCGGGTGGACGGCCACCGCGGTGTCGCCCAGCATGGTCTCGGCGCGGGTGGTGGCCACCACGATCGAGTCGTCGCCGTCGCCGTAGCGGATCGAGACCAGCTCGCCGGGGCTGTCCTCGTGCTCGACCTCGATGTCGGAGAGCGCGGTCAGGCAGCGCGGGCACCAGTTGATGATGCGCTCGGCGCGGTAGATCAGGCCGTCGTCGAAGAGCTTCTTGAAGATGGTCTGGACGGCGCGCGAGAGGCCCTCGTCCATGGTGAAGCGCTCCCGCGACCAGTCCACGCCGTCGCCGAGGCGGCGCATCTGACCCAGGATCTTGCCGCCGTAGTTCTCCTTCCACTCCCACACCTTCTCGACGAAGGCCTCGCGGCCCAGGTCGTGGCGGGACTGGCCGGAGGCGGCGAGCTGCTGCTCCACCCGGTTCTGGGTGGCGATGCCGGCGTGGTCCATGCCCGGCAGCCAGAGGGCCTCGTAGCCCTGCATCCGCTTACGGCGCGTCAGGGCGTCCATCAGGGTGTGCTGGAAGGCGTGGCCCAGGTGCAGCGCGCCGGTCACGTTCGGCGGCGGGATCACGATCGTGTAGGGGGGCTTGTCGCTCTTGGCGTCGGCGGTGAAGTAACCGCGCGATACCCAGCGCTCGTACAGCTCGCCCTCTACCTCGCCGGGAGCGTAGGTGGTCGGGAGGGCTGCGGCGTTGTCCACGGACACGTCCGTGGAGTTGCCCTCGGACGTGTCGTCGGTGGGGCGCTGGTTCGTCTTGTCGGTCACGACGCACAGTTTACGGAACCGGAGGTAATGCCCTGTGCCCGCGCGCTGTGCGATAGCGTGCCGGTGCTCGGACACACGGTCGGCCGAGCCCGGCGAGGCCGGTGGAGCACGGGTGTTGCGCCGCACGGGCGGCGGGGGAGCGAGAGCGCATGTACGGCCAGGGTCAGCCGCAGTATCCGCCGCCGGGGCAGCCGCAGTATCCGCCGCCGGGCCAGCCGCAGCCCGGCTACGGCCAGCCGGCGTACGGGCAGCCGCAGCCCCAGCCCGGGTACGGTCAGCCCCAGCCCGGCTACGGCCAGCCACAGCCCGGGTACGGGCAGCCCCAGCCGGGGTACGGCGTCCCGCCGCAGCAGCCCTACCCGCCGCAGCCGCAGGCCGGTTGGGGCCAGCAGCCGCAGTACGCGGGGGGCTACCCGCCGGCGCCCAAGAAGGGCAAGGGCGGTGTGGTGGTCGGCGTGGTGGTCGGCGTCCTGGTGCTGGGCGGTGGCGGTTTCGCCGCCTACAAGTTCCTGGGCTCCGCCGCGGCCGGCAGCTACAAGCTCTCCGCCCCGCAGACGCTGGCCGGCGGCTACACCCAGAAGAGTGCCAAGAGCGCGCCGGCGGACCCCGCCAAGAGCGCGAGCCTGGGCAGTGACATCACCGCCATGTCGGCCAGCTACGCCAATGACGCCGATCCGGGCGACACCATCACGGTCGGCGGCGACTACGGCAAGCTGGGCGACCCGGACAAGGCGATCTCCAACTTCTCCAGCCAGATGACGCAGAGCGGCGCCACCTGGACCACGCCGCTGACCAGCTACTCGGGCGGCAGCAACAAGGACGACGCGACGCTCAAGTGCGGAGTCCTGGACTTCAAGATCCCCGGTGCCCCGGACGCCGGCGGCCAGTCGGTCTGCATCTGGGCCAGCCACTCCACCATCGCCAGCGTGAGCTTCACGAAGCTGAGCGGGATCAAGGTGGTGGCCCTCCCGCCGGCCGACGCCGCCAAGAAGGCCGAGGCCATCCACGACGCCATGGTGGTGGCGAAGTAGCCCCCGGGGCTGACAGCGCCGCAACGCCCAGGGGGCCCGCGACCGGTTCGGTCGCGGGCCCCCTGGCGTTACCGCCGCCGGGCGGTGGGAGGTCAGGCGCTCTTGTCGCGGCGCTCGCGCTTGATCATGTCGCGCGGGACCAGGGTAGGGATCGCGTGCTTGGAGACCACGTCGCCGGTGACCACCACGCGGGCGACGTCCTGACGCGAGGGGACCTCGTACATCACGGACATCAGCACCTCCTCCATGATGGCCCGCAGCCCACGCGCGCCGGTGCCGCGCAGGATCGCCTGGTCGGCGATCGCCTCCAGCGCGTCACGGCTGAACTCCAGCTCCACGCCGTCCAGTTCGAAGAGCTTGCGGTACTGCTTGACCAGCGCGTTCTTCGGCTCGGTGAGGATCTGCAGCAGCGCCTCGCGGTCCAGGTTGTGGACGCTGGTGATCACCGGCAGCCGGCCGATGAACTCCGGGATCATGCCGAACTTGACCAGGTCCTCCGGCATCACCTGGCGGAAGTGGTCGCTGGCGTCGCTCTCCCGCTTGGAGCGGATGTTGGCGCCGAAGCCGATGCCCTTGCCGCCGGCCCGGCCCTCGATGATCCGCTCCAGGCCGGCGAACGCACCGCCCACGATGAACAGCACGTTGGTGGTGTCGATCTGGATGAACTCCTGGTGCGGGTGCTTGCGGCCGCCCTGCGGCGGGACCGAGGCGGTGGTCCCCTCCAGGATCTTCAGCAGCGCCTGCTGGACGCCCTCGCCCGAGACGTCACGGGTGATCGACGGGTTCTCGCTCTTGCGGGCGACCTTGTCGATCTCGTCGATGTAGATGATCCCGGTCTCGGCCTTCTTGACGTCGTAGTCGGCCGCCTGGATCAGCTTGAGCAGGATGTTCTCGACGTCCTCACCGACGTAGCCGGCCTCGGTGAGGGCGGTGGCGTCGGCGATGGCGAACGGCACGTTCAGCATCCGGGCCAGGGTCTGCGCGAGCAGCGTCTTGCCGGAGCCGGTGGGGCCGAGCAGCAGGATGTTGGACTTGGCCAGCTCGATGGCGTCCTCGCGGCCGCTGCCGCGTCCCGCCTCGCCGGCCTGCACCCGCTTGTAGTGGTTGTAGACCGCCACCGAGAGGGCCTTCTTGGCGAGGTCCTGGCCGACCACGTACTGGTCCAGGAACTCGTAGATCTCGCGGGGCTTCGGAAGCTCCTCGAAGCGCACCTCGGAGGACTCGGCGAGTTCCTCCTCGATGATCTCGTTGCACAGGTCGATGCACTCGTCGCAGATGTACACGCCTGGGCCGGCGATGAGCTTCTTCACCTGCTTCTGCGACTTGCCGCAGAACGAGCACTTGAGCAGGTCGCCACCGTCTCCGATGCGTGCCACGAGGTGCTTCCCCTTCGCCAGGGGCCCCGCGGGGGTCCGGGGCCTGGTGCTGTGGACCGCGGCCGCCACAGGCGGCGGCAGGTCTCGGTACCGACGGTACTCTGCCACCTCGCAGAATCCGTCGTCTTCGACAGCTCTGCCCTACGCCCTGGGCGAATTGATACCGAACAGATGCCGGCGGGCCGAGCAGGTTCTGTGGGCCGGAGCCCGGGCGGGCGGAGCGTACTCACCGGTACGCTCCGCCCGGATCCGCGGTGGGACTCAGTCGGTGAGCGAGGCCTTGCGGGTCGAGATGATCTGGTCGATCAGCCCGTACTCCAGGGCCTCCTCGGCGGTGAGGATCTTGTCGCGCTCGATGTCCTCGCGGACCTGCTCGATCGCCTTGTTGGAGTGCTTGGAGAGCATCTCCTCCAGCTGCTCGCGCATCCGGAAGATCTCCTTGGCCTGGATCTCCAGGTCGGAGACCTGGCCGCGGCCGGTCTCGGTGTACGGCTGGTGGATCAGGATGCGGGCGTTGGGCAGCGCCATCCGCTTGCCGGGGGTGCCGGCGGCGAGCAGCACGGCCGCGGCGGAGGCCGCCTGGCCCATGCAGACGGTCTGGATGTCCGGCTTCACGTACTGCATGGTGTCGTAGATCGCGGTGAGCGCGGTGAACGAGCCGCCGGGCGAGTTGATGTACATCTGGATCTCGCGGTCCGGGTCCATCGACTCCAGGCAGAGCAGCTGGGCCATGATGTCGTTCGCCGAGACATCGTCCACCTGGGAGCCCAGGAAGATGATGCGCTCCTCGAAGAGCTTGGCGTACGGGTCGTACTCGCGGATGCCCTGCGAGGTGCGCTCGACGAAACGCGGAACGATGTAGCGGCCTTCTGCGCGGGCGCCCTGGTACTCGCCGCGGGGGGTGTAAAGGGGGTTCATTGCGGGTCCGTCCTCCGGAAGCGTGCCGACGTGTCTGGGATGCGGGGCATGGGCGCTCAGGCGCCGGTGCCACCGCCGCCGGGGACGTCCGCGGCGCTGTGCATGATGTCGTCGATCAGGCCGTACTCCTTGGCCTGCTCGGCGGTGAACCAGCGGTCGCGGTCGGAGTCCTTGGTGATCTGCTCGAAGGTCTGGCCGCTGTGGCTGGCGATCAGCTCGGACATCCGCTGCTTGGTGCGCAGCAGCTGCTCGGCCTGGATCCTGATGTCGGTGGCCGAGCCGCCGAGGCCCGCGGAGGGCTGGTGCATCAGGATGTTGGCGTTCGGCAGCGAGAACCGCTTGCCCGGAGTGCCGGCGGTGAGCAGGAACTGGCCCATCGAGGCCGCCATGCCCATCGCGATGGTGACCACGTCGTTCTTGATGTACTGCATGGTGTCGTAGATCGCCATGCCGGCCGTGATCGAGCCGCCCGGGGAGTTGATGTAGAGGTAGATGTCCTTGTCCGGCTCGGCGGCCAGGAGCAGCAGCTGGGCGGTGATCTTGTTGGCGATCTCGTCGTCCACCTGCTGGCCGAGGAAAATGATGCGCTCGTTGAGCAGCCGGTTGTAGACCTGGTCGCCCAGTCCGCCGAGCACGTCACCACCGGCGGCGCGCGGCGTCATGAGGCCAGGCATCTGCATCTGCGGGAACGTCACTTAGCCACCTGCTCAGTCGATTCGGACGGCCCATCTGGTTCGACCGTCGCTACGTCACATACGGGGTCCGGGGCTGGGCTTCCTGGGCATGGACCCACGTCAGGCCACCCCGCCCGCGCTGTTGAAAGCTTGCTTTCGTCGACCCTAACGCGCAGGCGGGGCCCGACCATCCCCCACGCTGAACTGTTCGCTGTGAGCGCAGGGTAGCGGCCCGGGAAGCCGGTGAAGACGAACGGGCCCGGACGCACAGCGGCGTCCGGGCCCGTTACCGGGGGTCTGGCAGGATCAGGCCTGCTCGGTGCCCTCGTCCTCGACAGCGGCGGCGGCCTCGGACTCGGCGGCCTCGACCGTCTCGTCCTCCTCGTCGAAGTCGATGACCTTGCCGGTGGTGTCGGTGACCTTGGCGGCCTCGACGACCAGCGCCAGCGCCTTGCCGCGGGCGACCTCACCGACGAGCAGCGAGACCTGGTTGCCCTGGACGACCTGCTGGGCGAACTGGTCCGGGGTCAGGCCGGAGCCGGCGGCGCGGCGGATCAGGTGCTCGGTGAGCTCCTCCTGGTTCACGCCCACCTCCTCCTTGGCCACGATCTCGTCCAGCACGAACTGGGTCTTGATGCCCTTCTTCGCCTGGTCCTCGGTCTCCTGGTCGAACTCCTCGCGGGTCTTGCCCTGCGCGGCGAGGTAGCCCTCGAGGTTCTGGCCGATCGGCTCCAGCTGGTGGTGCTCGAGGTTGTGCTTGCGGGTCTCGACCTCGTCCGCGAGCAGCTTGGCCGGGTACTCGATCTCGATCTTCTCGAGCAGAGCGTCCAGCACGCGCTCCTGGGCCTGGGTGGCCTGGTCGAACTCCTTCATCCGCTCAAGGCGCTTGCGCGAGTCACCGCGCAGCTCCTCCAGGGTGTCGAACTCGCTGGCCAGCTGGGCGAACTCGTCGTCCAGCGCGGGCAGCTCCTTCTCCTGGACAGTGGTGACCGTGACGGTCACCTCGGAGCTCTTGCCGGCCTGGGTGCCGCCCTTGAGCTCGGTGTCGAAGGTCTTCGACTCGCCGGCGGACAGGCCGATGACGGCCTCGTCGATGCCGTCGAGCAGACGACCGGAGCCGATCTCGTAGCTCACGCCGGTGGCGGTGCCGTCCTCGGGGACCTCACCGTCGACCTTGGCCTCGAGGTCGATCACCACGATGTCACCGGCAGCGGCGGCGCGCTCGACGTCCTTGACCGAGGAGAAGCGCTCGCGCAGCTGCTCCAGGGACTTCTCGATGTCCTCGTCGGTGACCTCGATCGGGTCGACCTCGACGGAGATCTCGGAGAACTCCGGCAGGGTGATCTCCGGACGGATGTCGACCTCGGCGGTGAAGGTCAGACCGGCGGCGGCCAGGTCCTCCACGCCCTTGATGTCGGTGATGTCGGGCTGGCCGAGGACCTCGATCTTGCCCTCGTCGACGGCCTGCGTGTAGAAGCGCGGCAGCGCGTCGTTCACGGCCTCCTCGAGAACCGCGGCACGGCCGAAGCGCTGGTCGATGACCCGGGCCGGAATCTTGCCCTTGCGGAAGCCGGGAACCGTGACCTGCTGGTTGATCTTCTTGTACGCCGCGTCGAGGCTGGGCTTGAGCTCCTCGAAGGGCACCTCGACGGTGAGTCGAACCCGGGTCGGGTTCAGAGTCTCGACGGCGCTCTTCACGGTTGGGTCTCCTATGGGGCTTGCGGTCGGCTTGTCTGCATCCGGACCGTGCCCTCACGGGCCGCGGGCCGGGCAGACGGGTGATGAGCCACCTGGTGCGGCATCTCCCGTATGGGGTGGACGGCGAGCGGCCCGTCCCCGGCTGGTTCGCGCGGGAAGGGGCGGTGGCTCTTCCGCCAGCGGCCCATCCTACCGGTACCACAAAGCCACATCGCAGATGGCCGTGATCGATGGCCCTGATCGAGACCATGAGCAGTGATGGTCGGGGTGACCGGATTCGAACCGACGGCCTTCCGCTCCCAAAGCGGACGCGCTACCAAACTGCGCCACACCCCGCACTTCGCGAGAGGAAGCGTACACGCCGAGCCTGCTCCGCTCGGCGATATTCCGGGTGGTGGGCACGGGGCGAGTGGCACTGCGGATGTCACGTGCGCGCGGGCCGCCCGACCAGGTACGCTGATCCCCGTCCACCTCGGCCAGTCGGCCGGGTGCGGACGCGTATGCGGGCGTAGCTCAATGGTAGAGCCCTAGTCTTCCAAACTAGTCACGCGAGTTCGATTCTCGTCGCCCGCTCCGACCCACAGGCCCCGGCTTTCGCGAGCCGGGGCCTTTGGCATGCCCGGGCAGGCATGCCCGGGTGCGACTCAGGAGGAGGGCGGGTGGACGCCGAGCAGCGGCTGGCGGTCATACAGCGCGGCGTGGTGCGGGAAATGGCGCGTTACGGGCGGGAGTTCACCGTGGACGGCACCCTGGTGCACGGCCCGGACGGCACCGCCGTGGCGTTGCGCGAGCACCCGGGCCAGGGCGGCGGCCACGTCGACCTGGGCTTCGTGCTGCACCTGGGCAGCGCCGAGGCGCCGGTGCTCTGGGACTGCACGGCGGGCCTGGGCACCACGGAGGAGGAGAAGCTCGACAGCGCGGTGCGGATGTGGGCCTCGACCACGGCCGCCGCGGTGGTCGAGTTCCTGGAGCGGCAGGGTCGGCACGGCGACCACCTGCAGTTGCCGGCGCTGCCGGGCTGGCAGGCGGTGCAGGGCCCGGCCACCGTCTTCGGCTTCCGGAGCGCGCAGTTGTCCGGCTGGCTGGGCGAGCGGGAGCTGCTGGCCGAGCTCGCGCCGTCGCTGGCCGGGGAGTTGACCGACGAGCGGCTCAACGGCGTGAAGCTTTTCTTCGGCGGCCGGGCCGGCGACGAGGTCGCCGAGGTCCGGGTGAACGGCACCGTGGCGCACGAGGCCTCCCGGGTGCTGGGCAGCCTGGACTGGCCGCGCGCCGAACGGTTCTGCTGGGCGCGGCTGTTCGTCCTGCTGGCAGCCGACGGGCAGGAGGACGCGGCGGGCCGCCCGGCCGAGGACCCGCTGCTGTTGCCGGAGGCATACCCGCGGGCGCACGCCCCGGCCGCCGCCGGCCTGGTGGCACGGCGGCGTGCGGCGATCGGCCGTTGGTGGCGGGCCAGGCGCGCCGGGAGTTGACCCGCCGACCCGTCCGCCCGGTCTGCCCGTTCGGCTCCGGACGGCTGCCCGGGCGTCAGGTCCCGATGTTGGAGAGCGTCTTGGCCACCTGGCTCAGGAAGTCCTGAATCGGCTTGGCGGCGGTGGACTGGTTCAGCATGAACCCGAACAGCGCGGCGAGGATCGCGTGCGGCACCTTGATCTGCTTGTTGCGGATGAAGATGATGAGAATGATGCCGAACAGGACCAGCGCGGAGACGGAGAGTGCCACCCGGACTCACTTCCTCGTGTCGTGGCGGAACGGACCCCGGCCTGTCCGACGGTCCCGAGACGCAACCCGCCGCCACCTCCGTTCCCCCGAGATCCGGCCAGTCCCGCCCCGACTCAGTGTGGTCGACCGTGCCGACTGCGTAAAGGACTTGCCGCTGACCCGTGGCCAACATTCTGCGATGTGAGACGAGTTTCCGCCGGACGAGACGATAGCCCACCGAAGTTGACAGAGCGTCGGCACCCTCTCCCGACTGGGCCGTTCGTCCACCGAACACCCGCCGGCCGGGCCGAACCGAATTGGCCGAAGATCACCGTTGATCGTTGACAGCACCGCCGCCGCTGCTCCCGCCCGCGCAGCCGTGCGGCGGTCCGGATTCGGCCGGTTCACGCCCGCCAGAGCAGCAGCACGGCCCGGTCGTCGTTGATGTCCTTGGCCACCGTCTCGATCAGCCGCACCGCCGCGCCCACGGTCCCGCTGCCCAACTGACCGCCGGCCACCAGCCGGTCGGCCTCCCCCATCAGCCGGTCCATGCCCTCGGACAGGTCCCGCCCCGGCGCCTCGACCATGCCGTCGGTGCACAGCATCAGCACGTCGCCCGGGCCGAGGCGGCCGCGCACGCCCTCGAACTTGGCGCCGTCGTAGAGGCCGAGCAACGGCCCCTCGGTGGCCTCCTTGACCTCCCAGCGCCCGGCCCCGGCCAGCCGCTGCATGCCCGGCAGGTGGCCGGCGGAGAGCAGTTCGTACTCCCCGGAGTCCAGGTCCAGGGCCAGGTGGACGGCGCTGGCGAAGCCCTCGTCCCAGTCCTGGCGCAGCAGGTAGCCGTTGGCGGCGGGCAGGAACTCGTGCGGGGGCAGCGACCCGAGCAGGCCGCCGAAGGCGCCGGAGAGCAGCAGCGCCCGTGAGCCGGCGTCCATGCCCTTGCCCGAGACGTCGGCCAGCACCACCTCCAGCATCCGCCGCCCGGCGCCGGTGCGGGCCGCGACGACGAAGTCGCCGGAGAAGGACTGGCCGCCCGCGGGGCGCAGCGCCATGTCCGCGTGCCAGCCGTCGGGCAGGTTCGGCAGCCGGCTCTGCACCTTGAGCCGCTCGCGCAGGTCGAAGAGCATCGAGCCGCCGCCGCGCCAGGGCACGCCGACCCGGCTGCGGAACTGGGCCAGCAGCAGCCCGGCCACCCCGACCGCGCCGACCACCAGGGCCGCGCCGGGCGTGACGCCGAAGACGTAGGCGTCGGGGTGCCGGCTGGCCGCCCGCTCGCCGGTGTGGATCACCGACTCGGTGGACAGGCCCAGCGCGGCGGTGGCGTAGAGCAGCACCAGCGAGACCGGCCGCAGCAGCAGCGCACCGACGAGGATCGGCAGCACCAGCGCGGTCGGCGGGACCCAGGCCGGGATCCAGACGTTGAACGCGACCAGCAGCGGGACCAGCAGGAGCAGCACCGCGAAGGCGAGCCAGTCGGCGGCGTCGCCGCGGAAGTAGTCCACCCCGGTCCGGCGCAGGGTGCGGCGGGCCCGGTAGAGGCGCTTGCGCAACCGGGCCGTCAGCGGGTCCGCGGCCGTGGTCGCGGCGGTCCCCGTCGCACTCGTCTGGGGCGATGTGCCCGGCGTGGTGCCAGCCATGGGGCTTGACCCTATCCAGCGTTGACGGCCCACGTCGACGGGCGGTCGGCCACGAGCTGCGCGGGCGCTCGATTTCGGCTGCCCAGGCGCTTGCTTTCGGCCGGGAGGTGAGCCCGCGCGGGGGCTCACCCCGGTGGCAAGCGAGGCGGCCAAGGGCGCGTTGCCGCACTGTGCGCCGGGGCGTGCGGGTCTCCGCCAGCGCGCCGTCCGAGAATCGGCTCGCCCCGTCCGGGCCCGGGTGATAGCTGTGGCATATGACACAGCCTGCCGACGCCCACGAAGCGCTCAGCCTGCGACCGCTCGCCCCGGCCGACTGGGATGCCTGGTACGACGCGCTGGAGGTGGCCTTCGGCGAGACCGAGTCGCCCGAGCGCCGGGCGCTGTGGCGGGCGCTGACCGAGGTGGACCGCTCGCTCGGGGTCTGGGACGGCAGCACGGCGGTCGGCTCGGCCGGCGCCTTCTCGTTCCGGATGGCGGTGCCGGGCGGCGCGCTGCTGCCCACGGCCGGGGTCACCATGGTCGGCGTACTGCCCACCCACCGCCGGCGCGGGGTGCTCACCGCGCTGATGCGCCACCAGCTGGACGAGGTGCACGAGCGCGGCGAGTCGCTCGCGGCGCTGACCGCCTCGCAGCCGGCGATCTACGGTCGGTACGGCTACGGCCTGGCCACCTGGCAGCTCGCGGTGCGGATCGACCGGGCCCGGGTGCGGGTGGAGCGCGCCGAGGCGAAGGACGACCGGATCCGGCTGCGGCTGACCGACCCGGCGCGCTCCTCGGCGGCCTGCGAGCGGCTGTACGCCCGGCGGGTGCCGCTGCGCCCGGGGATGCTGGCCCGCGGTCCCGGCTGGGAGCGGGTGGCGCTGTTGGACGCCCCGTCCGAGCGGGAGGGGCACACCGCGCTGCAGTGCGTGCTGGCCGAGGACCGGCGGGACGGCGAACTGCTCGGCTACGCGCGCTATTCGGTGCGCGCGGCCTGGCAGCACGCGGGGCCGGCCGGGCAGGTGCGGGTGCGCGAGGTCACCGCCGCCGTCCCGGAGGCGGCGGCCGCGCTCTGGGGCTACCTGCTGGATCTCGACCTGACCGAGACGGTGGAGGCGGCGAACCTGCCGGTGGACGACCCGCTGCTGCACCTGGCCTCCGACCCGCGCCGGCTCAGCTCCCAGCTCTCCGACTCGCTCTTCGTGCGCCTGGTGGAGGTCGGCGACGCGCTCGGCTCGCGGCAGTACTCGGCACCGGTGGACGTGGTGCTGGCGGTCGCGGACGAGTTCTGCCCGTGGAACGCCGGGCACTGGCGGCTGCGCAGTGCCGGGCGGCAGGCCGGGGCGGTCTGCGAGCCGACCGACGCACCGGCGGATCTGGCGCTCTCGGTGCGGGAGTTGGGCTCGGCCTATCTGGGCGGCCGGACGCTGGCGGCGCTGGCCGCGGCCGGCCTGGTGCGCGAGCTGCGCCCCGGCGCGCTGGCCGAGGCGTCCGCGGCCTTCGCCTGGGACGTGGCGCCCTGGCTGCCGCACGGGTTCTGACGACCCGTGCGGCAGGCGGGGCAGCGGCTCAGCCCTGCGGGTGCCCCTCGGGAATGGGCGGCAGCTCGCCGGTGACCTCGTAGCGGGTCAGCATCTCGATCCGGCGGGTGTGCCGCTCCTCGTTGCTGTACGGGGTGCTGAGGAAGACCTCGACGAAGCGGGTCGCCTCGGCCTCGGTGTGCATCCGGCCGCCGACGCTGATCACGTTGGCGTTGTTGTGCTCGCGGCCGAGCGCGGCGGTCTGCTCGCTCCAGGCCAGCACGGCGCGCACGCCCTTGACCTTGTTGGCGGCGATCTGCTCGCCGTTGCCCGAGCCGCCGATCACGACGCCGAGCGCCTCGGGGTCGGCCGCGGTGCGCTCGGCGGCGCGCAGGCAGAACGGCGGGTAGTCGTCCACCGCGTCGTAGATGTGCGGGCCGCAGTCGACCGGCTCGTGGCCGGCCTCCTTGAGCCACGCGACAAGGTGGTTCTTCAGTTCGAATCCGGCATGGTCGGAACCCAGGTACACGCGCATGGGGAGAAGTCTGGCATGCGCGTGCCCCCGGGGCGCCGAAGGGCGGGTACGACGTCAGGTCCGCACCCGCGGGTCAGGAGCGGCGCCCGCCCAGCAGCCGCCAGCCCAGCGGCAGCGCGCCCATCGCCAGCAGCACCTTCAGGCCGTCGCCCAGCAGGTAGGGGTAGAGGCCCAGGTCGGCGGCCCTGGCCAGGGACACGTGCAGCGAGGCGGCCAGGTACGGCACGCCCACCGCGTAGATCGCCAGGTTGCCCAGCACCATCACCCCGGCCACCCGCAGCGGCGTGCGGTCGCCGCCGCGCCGGGCCAGCAGACCGGTGAGGGCGGCGGCCAGCACGAACCCGAGGACGTAGCCCAGGGTCGGCAGCACCCAGCCCGAGCTGTGCTCGGCGAACCAGGGCAGCCCCGAGGCGCCGGCCAGCAGGTAGAGGGCGAGCGAGGCCGCGCCGCGCCGGGCACCGAGCGCGGTGCCGACCAGCAGCGCGGCGAAGGTCTGGCCGGTGACCGGCACCGGCGAGCCCGGCACCGGCAGCGAGAGCTGGGCGGCCAGCCCGGTCAGCGCGGCACCGCCGGCCACCAGGCCCAGCTCGCGCAGGGCGGCGCCGAGCCGGCTGTCGGCGGCGGGCAGCAGGTCGGCCAGCACGGCGCGGGACGGTATCGCGGTGGCGAGGGCCATCGGGGACTCCTTCGTCAGTGGTCGTCGTCGTAGTCGAACGGTTCCTCAGCGGAACGGCTGTACGAACGTATCCCATCACTGTGCGTCACCATTCGTTCCGGATGGTGAGCCCTTCGGGAAGCTCCTTGGCGCCGACCCCCCTCCAACCGGATAGTGAGATGGGTAGTCCGGTTACCGAACGTCTGGATCGCTCGATGCCCACTCCCACCGCCCCGCCGGCGGCCCCCACCGCCCCCGCGGCGACGGCCCCCGCCGGCAGTCCGCAGCTGAGCCACGGCCTGAAGCAGCGTCACCTCTCGATGATCGCGCTCGGCGGCGTGATCGGGGCGGGGCTCTTCGTGGGCTCCGGCGCCGGCATCGCCGCCGCCGGGCCCGCGGTGATCCTCGCCTTCACCCTCTCCGGCCTCCTGGTCATGCTGATCATGCGGATGCTCGGCGAGATGTCGGCCGCCCACCCGGCCTCCGGCTCCTTCTCGGTGCACGCCGAGCGGGAGATCGGCCCCTGGGCCGGGGTCACCGCCGGCTGGATGTACTGGGTGATGCTCTGCTGCGGGGTGGCCGCCGAGGCCACCGCGGCCGGCTCGATCATGAACTCCTGGCTGCCCTCGGTGCCCGGCTGGGCCTGGGTCGGCGTCTTCATGGCCTTCTTCTGCGCCAGCAACCTGACCGCGGTGAAGAACTTCGGCGAGTTCGAGTTCTGGTTCGCCGCGATCAAGATCGCCGCCATCGTGGCCTTCCTGGTGCTCGGCGTGCTCGGCGTCTGCGGTGTGCTGGGCGGCGGTGCGCCCGGCGCGAGCAACCTGACCGGGCACGGCGGCTTCCTGCCCAACGGCGGTAGCGGCCTGGTCGCGGGCCTGCTCGCCTCGGTCTTCGCCTACGGCGGCCTGGAGACGGTGACCATCGCGGCGGCCGAGTCCGACGACCCGCGGCGCAACGTGGCCAACGCGGTGCGCACCGCGGTGTGGCGGATCGCGATCTTCTACATCGGTTCGATGGCCCTGGTGGTCACCCTGGTGCCGTGGAACGACCCCGACGTGGTCAAGCTGGGCCCGTACGTGACGGTGCTGCAGTTCCTGCACGTGCCCGGCGCCGCCCAGGTGATGCAGGGCGTGGTGCTGATCGCGCTGCTGAGCGCGATGAACGCGAACATCTACGGCTCCTCCCGGATGGCCTTCTCGCTGGTCTCGCGCGGCCAGGGCCCGCGCGCACTGGCGAAGGTGAGCGGCGGCGTGCCGCGGCTGGCGGTGCTGGCCTCCTGCGCCTTCGGCTTCGCCGCCGTGCTGGCCGGCTACTGGTGGCCCGACACCGTCTTCAGCTGGCTGATGAACACCACCGGCGTGGCGATCCTGGTGGTCTGGGTCTTCATCGCGGTGGCCCAGCTGCGGATGCGCAAGCGGCTGGAGCGCGAGAGCCCCGAGCTGCTGACGGTGCGGATGTGGGGCTACCCCTACCTGACCTGGATCGCGCTCGCTGCGGTGGTCGGGGTGCTGGCGCTGATGACCACCACGCCCGCCGACCGCGCCCAGCTGTACGCGGCCGGGGTGCTGGTGGCGGTGCTCAGCGGTGCGGGCTACTGGCGCCAGCGCCGGGTGGCCGCGCGCGCCTGACGAGGGCTCCGGGAGCGGGTCCGGAACGCGCAGAACCGGCCGGACCCGCCCGCGCGGGCGCGTGAAAGGATGCCCCGGGGCAGGACCTGCCCCGCCACCTGCACAGCACCGTGCGAGCCGGACAAAGGAGTACCGCAGTGCCGGGCAAGAACCTCAGCCGGGACGAAGCGCACGCGCGCGCCGGCATCCTCAGCGTGGACGGCTACGAGGTTCGCCTCGACGTCAGCGGCGCACCGGACGTCGCCAACGCGACCTTCCGTTCCCTCACCACGATCCGCTTCCGCTGCGCCGAACCGGGCGCCGGCAGCTTCGCCGACCTGCTCGCGCCGAACGTGCGCGCCGTCACCCTCAACGGCCGCGCGCTCGACCCGGCCGTGGTCTTCGACGGTGCCCGGGTGGCGCTGGACGACCTGGCGGCCGAGAACCTGCTGGTGGTGGACGCCGACTGTGCCTACAGCCGCACCGGCGAAGGCCTGCACCGGTTCACCGACCCGGCCGACGGCGAGACCTACCTCTACACCCACTACGAGCCCGCCGAGGCCCGCCGGGTGTTCGCCAACTTCGAGCAGCCCGACCTCAAGGCGCCCTACCTCTTCACCGTGACCGCCCCGGCGGGGTGGGACGTCTACGCGAACGCCGCCGAGCGCGAGGTCACGGAGCACGAGAGCGCCGAGGGCAGCGTCAGGACCTGGCACTTCCTTCCGACCAAGCCGATCTCCACCTACCTGACCGCGGTGGTGGCCGGCCCGTACCACGTGGCGCGCGACCACTGGAGCCGTGAACTGGCCGACGGCAGCACCCTGGAGATCCCGCTCGCGGCCACCTGCCGCAAGTCGCTGGCGCCGTACTTCGACGCCGAGGAGATCTTCACGGTCACCAAGCAGGGCCTGGACTTCTTCCACGACGAGTTCGACTACCCGTACCCGTTCGGCAAGTACGACCAGTGCTTCGTGCCGGAGTACAACATCGGCGCGATGGAGAACCCGGGCTGCGTGACCTTCCGCGAGGACTTCGTGTTCCGCTCCAAGGTCACCGAGGCCGCCTACGAGGGCCGGGCCAACGTCATCCTGCACGAGATGGCGCACATGTGGTTCGGCGACCTGGTCACCATGAAGTGGTGGGACGACCTGTGGCTGAAGGAGTCCTTCGCGGACTTCATGGGCTCCTTCGCGGCGCACGAGGCCACCAAGTACCAGGCCGCCTGGGTGACCTTCGCCAACCAGCGCAAGGCCTGGGCCTACCGCCAGGACCAGTACCCGACGACCCACCCGATCACCGCGGACATCCGCGACGTCGAGGACGCCAAGCTCAACTTCGACGGCATCACCTACGCCAAGGGCGCCTCCGTCCTCAAGCAGCTGGTCGCCTACGCCGGACGGGAGGCGTTCTTCGAGGGCGCCCGGCGCTACTTCCAGGAGCACGCCTTCGGCAACACCGTGCTGGGCGACCTGCTCAAGGTGCTGGCCGTCACCTCGGGCCGCGGCGAGCAGGCGATGGCCGAGTGGTCCAGCGCCTGGCTGCAGACCGCGGGCGTCAACGCGCTCACCCCGCAGCTGACCGTGGACGCCGAGGGCCGGATCACCGAGCTGGCCGTGCTCCAGGACGGCACGACGCTGCGCCCGCACCGGATCGCCGTCGGCCTCTACGACCGCGAGCCGGACGGCACCCTGCTGCGCACCGCACGGGTCGAGCTGGACATCACCGAGGCCCGCACCGTGGTGGCGGAGCTGGCCGGCCGGCCGCGCCCGGCGCTGGTCCTGGTCAACGACGACGACCTGACCTACTGCAAGATCCGCTTCGACGCGGACTCGCTGGCCACGCTGCGCGGCTCGCTCGGCGACATCCAGGACACCCTCGCGCGCGCGCTGGCCTGGTCGGCCTGCTGGAACCTGACCCGGGACGCGCTGCTGCCGGCCCGCGACTACCTGGACCTGGTGCTGCGCTTCGCCGGCCGCGAGTCGGACATCGGAGTGCTGCAGACGCTGCACGCCCAGGCCAAGGGCGCCCTCGACCTCTTCGTCGACCCCGGCCACCGCGCCGAGAGCGCACGGCAGTTGGCCGACTGCGCGGTGCGCGAGCTGCGTGCCTCCGCGCCCGGCAGCGACCACCAGCTCGCCTGGGCCCGGTTCGTGGCGACCACCGCGCAGGACGAGGAGCAGCTGGCCCTGCTGGAGGGCCTGCTGGCCGGCACCGCCCGGATCGACGGGCTGGAGGTGGACCAGGACCTGCGCTGGTCGCTGTGGATCGCGCTGGCCGCCGCGGGGCGGGCCGACGCCGGGCAGCTGGCCGCCGAGCTGCGGCGGGACAACACCGCCAGCGGCAACCAGAAGGCCACCCAGGCGCTGGCCGCCCGGCCGCTGCCCGAGGCCAAGGCCGCGGCCTGGTCGGCGGTGGTCGACGACGACTCGCTGCCCAACGCGATGGTCAGCGCGCAGACCGCCGGCTTCGCCCAGGCCGGGCAGCGCGAGCTGATCGCGTCGTACGCGGCGCGGTACTTCGAGCTGCTGGAGACCATCTGGGCCGAGCGCAGCATCGAGATCGCGATGCGCTTCGTGGGGGGCTTCTTCCCGCGGCTGCAGACCGACGACGCCACGCTCGCCGCCACCGACACCTGGCTGGCGGACCACCAGGACGCGGCGCCGGCGCTGCGCCGGCTGGTGCTGGAGTCCCGCGACGAACTCGCCCGCGCGCTGCGCACGCAGGCCGCCGACCGGGTCTGACGAGGTCAACGCCGAGCGGCCCGCTCCCCTGCTGGGGGGCGGGCCGCTCGGCGTTCGGCGCGGGTCGGGCGCTACTTGAGGGTGGCCGAGGTGAGACCGGCCTGCACCTGGCGCTGGAAGGAGAGGTAGACCACCAGCACCGGCAGCATCGCGATCGTCATGCCGGCGAAGAGCGCCGGGAAGTCGCTGGCGTAGCCGGTCTGCTGGGCCAGGTTCAGCAGCCCCTGGGTCAGCATCGAGCGGTCCGGGTCGCCACCGTGCTGCTGCTGCATCAGGGTCACCGGCAGCAGGTACTGGTTCCACTGGCCGAGCACGTTGAAGATGCCGACGCTGATCAGGCCGGACTTCGCCATCGGCACCATGACCTGGAAGAAGGCCCGGGTGTGCGAGCAGCCGTCGATCATCGCCGCCTCGTGCACGGCGGTGGGCAGCGAGCTGAAGAAGGAGTACAGGAAGAAGACGGTGAACGGCAGCGAGTAGGCGACGTACACCAGGATCAGGCCCAGGTAGCTGTTCAGGCCGAGCAGCGGGCTGATGTCACCGAGGTTCTTCACCATGAAGAAGAGCGGCACCAGGGCCAGGTAGACCGGGAACATGGCGCCGGCCACGAAGAAGTAGTAGATGGTCCGGTTGCCCGGGAACTCGTAGCGGGCCAGCACGTAGGCCGCCATCGCGCCGAGCAGCATCGTCAGGGTGATCGAACCCACGAGCACGATCAGGGTGTTGAGGAAGTAGTTGGCGATGCCCTTGTCCCAGGCGTGGGCGAAGGCGTCGAACCGCCAGTGCGAGGGCCAGCTCCAGGCGCTGCCGCCGATCTGCGCGTTGGTCTTGAAGGAGCTGATCACGATCCAGACCAGCGGGGCGATGATCATCAGGGCCCACAGGGCCAGGAAGCCGTGCGAGAAGACGTTGAGCACGCCTCCGCCGTCGGCGAACCGCCCTTCCTTGGACGGTCGCCCGGCGCCCGGGGCGCCGCCGCGCTGGGCCGGGACCTTGGTGCCGGTCTCGTCAGTCTTGGTGGTCATGGCTGGCCCCGCTCAGAACTCGATCCGCTCGCGCCGGGTGACCCGCAGCGAGACGACGGACAGGATCATGGTGATGAAGAAGATCACCACACCCATGGCGCAGGCGTAGCCGGCCTTGCCGAAGGTGATGAAGTTGCGCATCAGGTAGGTCGCCATGACCTCGGAGTGGTTGTCGGGACCACCGCCGTAGTAGGCGCCGGGCGTCATGGTGGAGACCAGTGCGAAGGCGTCCATGGCGGCGATGGCCAGGTACACCCACGCGGTCTGCACGGTCTCCCAGAGCAGCGGGAGGGTGATCTTCAGGAAGGTCTGGGTGCGCTTGGCGCCGTCCAGCAGCGCCGCCTCGTAGATGTCCTTGGGGATGTTCTGCATCGCCGCCGAGAAGAGCACCAGGTAGAACCCGACGCCCGACCAGATCAGCACCCCGACGATGCACCACAGGGTCATGTCGGGGTCGGAGAGCCACTGCCAGGGGTGGTTGGCGTCCTCCAGGCCCAGCTTGACCAGCACGCCGTTGAGCAGGCCGCCGTCGTCGGTGCGGTAGACCGCCTGGAAGAGCACCGAGAGGATGGCCACCGACAGGACCTGCGGGAAGAAGAAGACCACCTTGTAGAAGGCCGCGCCGCGCACGCCCTGCACACCGCCGGTGCCGCCCCGGCCGCCGACGTTGAGCATGAAGGCGAAGAACAGCGCCAGCACGATGGTGGCGATCGGCAACACGATCAGCAGGAGCATGTTGTGCTCCAGCGCGGTGAGGAAGACGCTGTCGCCGAACAGCTTGGTGTAGTTCTGCAGGCCGATGAAGTGCATCGTCTGCGAGGCCCCGGACCAGTCGGTCAGGGAGTAGCCGAAGGTCTGCAGGTACGGCCAGATGACCAGCACCACGTAGAGCACAACCGGGATGATGAGGAACCCCACGATGAAGGGGTACTTGCGGTGACGCATGCGCCTGCTCCTGTCCGCCACAGCCTGTGTCAGACAGGCTTTGGTACCGCGGGTATCGCCTGAGAGCGTCCACGGACACCGGGGTCCGCGCGGCGAACCCCGGTGTCCGTGGACGTCTCTCGCCGGCCCGACGACCGCTCGGGCCGGCGGGACCGTCAGACCTTCTTGGAGGTCGCCGCCTTGGCCGCGGCGATCCACTGCTGCGGGGTCATCCGGCTGTTGACCAGCTCGTTGGTGGCGTTCTGCAGCGCCAGGTCGAAGGCGGTCTGCAGGTCCGGGTAGGTGAAGTTGAAGGTGTTGGCGCCGGCCGCGGTGACCGCCGTCGCCGAGGACTTCGTACCCGGCTTGAGCACCACGTCGGGGCCGATGCCGTCCTTCAGCACGGTGAGCGAGTTGGCCGCCGCGGCGAACTTGCCCGAGGCCTCCTTGGTCAGCATGATCCGCAGGAACTCCAGGCCGCCGGCCTGGTTCTTGGCCTTGCTCGGCACGATGAACGGCTCGCCCGCGCCGGCGCGCACCGCGACCTGCGGGAGCTTGTCGCCGTTCTGCGAGGGCACCGGCAGGAAGGCCATGTCGAAGTCGGCCGGGGTGATCTTGATCATCTCGTTCTCGAGCCAGGACCCGCACGGGATGAAGGCGGCCTTGCCCTGGCACCACGCGGTCTGCGACTCGGTGTGGGTCATGCCGTTGGTGCCGGGGAGCAGGTAGTCCTTCTGCATGATCTCGAAGAACGCGCTGACGCCCGCGAGCGCCGCCGGGTCGTCCCACGCGGTCGGGTCGAGCGCGTCGATCCGCTTCACCAGGTCCAGGCCGCCCTGCTTGGCGATCAGGTCCAGGATCAGGTAGTTGGCGTAGTACGGGTACTTGCCCTGGTGGCAGAAGGGCGAGATGCCGGCGGCCTTGATGGTGCCGCAGAGGGTGATGAAGTCGTCCCAGGTCTTGGGCGGGGTCCAGCCCTTCTCCTGGAAGAGCTTGTTGGAGTACCACAGGCCGTAGACGGTGTAGACGTAGTTCAGCGAGTACATCTTGCCGTCGATGGTGCCCTGCTCGATGGTGCCCGGCAGCAGCACGTCGCGGACCTTCTTCGACGTGTCGTCCCGGTAGGGCGCGTCGAGCAGCACGGTGAGGTCGGTGAGCTGGCTCGCCTTCTCCAGCACGTCGATCTTCATCTGCTGGGCGCCCGAGTCGTCGATGACGTCCGGCGGGTTGCCCGCGTTGAAGCGCGGCTGGAGCTTGCCGCTGATCTCCTGGGTGGCCAGGTGGGTGATGTTGGCCCCGGTGTAGGTGGCCTTGTAGATGCCCTCGATCGCCTTGGCGTAGTCGTCGCCGTAGCCGCCGTTGAAGATCACGACGTCCAGCGGGTCGCTCGACTTGACCCCGAAGGGGTTGGTGGCGGAGCCGGTGGCCGTGGCGCCGCCACCGCTACCGCTGCTACTGCCGCCACCGGCGGCGCAGGCAGCCAGCAGGGGGCCGCCTGCGACCGCCATGACGGTGACGGCGGCCGCGCGCTTGAAGATGTCGCGGCGGTTGTACTCAGTTGCAGAGCCCATGTGTGCCCTAACCCCTCAGTGTCCAGATGGAGCGACGGTGCGTTGAACTCCGCGTCGGGCCACAGTGGTTGGCCGCGCGGACAAAGATTTCGGGTCGACCGACGATCGCGTTGCCAGATCTGACGGATCGTCAACCTGCTTCCCTCGAACGTGCCTTAACCGTGCCTCGCGGCGAAGGTGCCGGTCAGAAGGGGGTTTTGTCGATGCGCAAAGGTATAGTCCACTGTTCACCCGGCGGCAATAGTCTCCCCATTGGTAACGGCCCGCAGCGCTCAAAGCGTTGTCGGCGGTGCAGCATGTGCAATGTTCAGGGAGCCTGCATATTTGCGCCACGCGCCGTCCGAAGCACCGTTGATCACGACATTAGCGTCGTTTTGCTCGTTTGAACATAGAAACGAGCAGCTTTGCGCATCGCGGCTTGGTGTTCCGCGCACCTCGGGCGGGAGGCGCGGGGAGCTCGGCAACGGCTCTCCCGCTCGGCGACGGCTCACCCGCCCGGCCACCGGTTCCGGCCCGCCGCTCACGTTCCTTCCCGCCGATCAGCGGGTTCGAACCAACTGCCCCGGAAACGACAGGGGCCGCGCCCCTCCCGAAGGAGGAGCGCGGCCCGCTGCCTACGTGCAGACGGCTACCGTCAGCCGATCAGGCTGCGCAGCACGTACTGCAGGATGCCGCCGTTGCGGTAGTAGTCCGCCTCGCCGGGGGTGTCGATGCGCACGACCGCGTCGAACTCGATCTCGCCCGCCTTGACCTTGACGGTCTTGGGGGTGCGGCCCTCGTTCAGCTCGGTCACGCCGGTGATGGCGAAGGTCTCCTCGCCGGTCAGGCCCAGGCTGTCGGCGTTCTGGCCGGCCGGGAACTGCAGCGGCAGCACGCCCATGCCGATCAGGTTGGAGCGGTGGATGCGCTCGTAGGACTCGGCGATGACGGCCTTGACGCCGAGCAGCGCGGTGCCCTTGGCGGCCCAGTCACGGGACGAGCCGGAGCCGTACTCCTTGCCGGCCAGGACGACCAGCGCGGTGCCGGCGGCCTGGTAGTTCTGCGCGGCGTCGTAGATGAACGCCACCGGCGCGTCGGCCTGGGTGAAGTCGCGGGTGTAGCCGCCCTCGGTGCCCGGCGCGATCTGGTTGCGCAGGCGGATGTTGGCGAAGGTGCCGCGGATCATCACCTCGTGGTTGCCACGGCGCGAGCCGTACGAGTTGAAGTCGCGCTTCTCCACGCCGTGCTCGGTGAGGTACTGAGCGGCGGGCGTACCGGCCTTGATGTTGCCGGCCGGGGAGATGTGGTCGGTGGTGACCGAGTCGCCCAGCTTGGCCAGCACGCGGGCGCCGGCGATGTCGCCCACCGGGCTCGGGGTCTTGGCCATGCCCTCGAAGTACGGGGGCTTGCGGACGTAGGTGGACTCGGCGTCCCACTCGAAGGTGTTGCCGGTCGGGATCGGCAGCGACTGCCAGCGGTGGTCACCGGCGAAGACGTCCGCGTAGTCCTTGGCGAACATGTCCTGGTCGATGGAGCCGGCGACGGTCTCCTCGATCTCCAGCTCGGTCGGCCAGATGTCGGCGAGGAAGACGTCGTTGCCGTCCGCGTCCTTGCCGAGCGCGTCGCGGGTGATGTCGACGTTCATGTTGCCGGCCAGGGCGTAGGCGACCACCAGCGGCGGGGAGGCCAGGTAGTTCATCTTGACGTCCGGGTTGATCCGGCCCTCGAAGTTGCGGTTGCCGGAGAGGACCGAGACCACCGCGAGGTCGGACTCGTTGACGGCGGCCGAGACCTCCTCGGGCAGCGGGCCCGAGTTGCCGATGCAGGTGACGCAGCCGTAGCCGACCAGGTTGAAGCCCAGCTTCTCCATGTACGGGAGCAGGCCGGCCTTCTCGTAGTAGTCCATGACGACCTTGGACCCGGGGGCCAGGGTGGTCTTGACCCAGGGCTTGACCTGCAGGCCCTTCTCCACGGCCTTCTTCGCCAGCAGGGCGGCGCCCAGCATGACGGAGGGGTTGGAGGTGTTGGTGCAGGAGGTGATCGAGGCGATCACGACCGCGCCGTTGTCCAGCTCGTAGGTCGTCCCGTCCGGGGCGGTCACCGGGGTGGGCTTGGAGGCCTGGGCGGCGTAGGACGGCAGCACCTCGGCGAACTTCGCGGCGGCCTCGGCGAGGATCACGCGGTCCTGCGGGCGCTTCGGGCCGGCGATCGAGGGGACGACCGTGGCCAGGTCCAGCTCCAGGTACTCGGAGTAGACCGGCTCGTGCGACGGGTCGTGCCACAGGCCCTGGGCCTTGGCGTAGGCCTCGACCAGGGCGAGCTGCTGCTCGTCGCGGCCGGTGAGCTTGAGGTAGTTGATGGTCTCGGCGTCGATCGGGAAGATCGCGCAGGTCGAGCCGAACTCCGGCGACATGTTGCCGATGGTGGCGCGGTTGGCCAGCGGGATCGCGGTGACGCCGGCGCCGTAGAACTCGACGAACTTGCCGACCACACCGTGCTTGCGCAGCATCTCGGTGATGGTGAGCACCAGGTCGGTGGCGGTGGCGCCGGCCGGCAGCTGGCCGTTGAGCTTGAAGCCGACCACGCGCGGGATCAGCATGGAGACCGGCTGGCCGAGCATGGCCGCCTCGGCCTCGATGCCGCCGACGCCCCAGCCCAGCACGCCCAGGCCGTTGACCATGGTGGTGTGCGAGTCGGTGCCGACGCAGGTGTCGGGGTAGGCCTGGCCGCCGCGGACCATGATGGTGCGGGCCAGGTGCTCGATGTTCACCTGGTGGACGATGCCGGTGCCCGGCGGGACGACCTTGAACTCGTCGAACGCGGTCTGGCCCCAGCGCAGGAACTGGTAGCGCTCCTTGTTGCGGCCGTACTCGATCTCGACGTTCTGGGTGAAGGCGTCCTTGGTGCCGAACTTGTCGGCGATGACCGAGTGGTCGATGACCAGCTCGGCCGGGGCCAGCGGGTTGATCTTGGCCGGGTCGCCGCCCAGCTCCTTGACGGCCTCACGCATGGTGGCGAGGTCCACGACGCACGGCACACCGGTGAAGTCCTGCATGATCACGCGGGCCGGCGTGAACTGGATCTCCTCGCTCGGCTCGGCGTTCTGGTCCCAGTTGCCGAGGGCGCGGATGTGGTCGGCGGTGATGTTCGCGCCGTCCTCGGTGCGCAGCAGGTTCTCCAGCAGCACCTTGAGGCTGTAGGGCAGCCGCTCGGAACCCTCGACGGCGGAGAGCTTGAAGATCTCGTACGACTCGTCGCCCACCTGCAGCGAGCTGCGGGCGTCGAAGCTGTTCGCGGACACGACTGACTCCTTCTAGGTGCTTCGTGCTAGGTGCTTCCTGCGGCTGCATGGGCTCGGGTGGACCACGCGCTGAAGCCCGGATCGCCTCTCGGCAGTTATCTTGACGTCAAGATAAAGCATAGTGCGAAGTTATCTCGATGTCGAGATAAACCATAGTGCATGGGTGGACACGGAGCGCCCTCAGGCACCCCCTTGGCGCGTCCGCGTTCCGGTGCCCACCGGCGCGGTTGGACGCACGCCCGGGGTCGCACGAACGGCTACGGTAGCCCCCATGATCGTTGTCGATGCCTCCGCCCTGGTGCTCGCGCTGGCGGAGAAGGGTGAGCGCGGCACCGCGGCCCGGGCCGCACTCGCGGCGGATCCGCAGTGGGCCGCGCCGGAGCACCTGTTGATCGAGGTGATGCAGTCGCTCCGGGGCCGCTACCTGGCCGGGGAGAACACGGCCGAGCAGGTCGCCCAGGTGGCGGCCGAGCTGCCCGCGATCGCGTTCCGCAAGGTGGAGCTGGCGCCGCTGCTGGGCCGGATCTGGGAGTTGAAGGACAACCTGACGCCCGACGACGCCGCCTACGTCGCGGTCGCCGAGCTGCTCGGGGCGCCGCTGGTCACCGCGGACCTGCGGCTGAGCCGGGCCAGCGGGCCGCGCTGCGAGATCCGGGGGATCACCGCGCCGGCGGCCGCGAAGCCGGCCGCCGGCGGGTAGGCAGCGGTCAGGGCCACGGGCGCCCGGAGCAGGCAGGGGCGCCCCCGCTCAGTCGCCCAGAGTGGCGACCAGCACCGCCTTGATCGTGTGCAGGCGGTTCTCCGCCTGGTCGAAGACGATCGAGTGCGGCGACTCGAAGAGCTCGTCCGTGCACTCCAGCTCGGCCAGGCCGGTGCTCTCGAACAGCTGCCGGCCGACCGCCGTCCCCAGGTCGTGGAAGGCCGGCAGGCAGTGCAGGAACTTGACCTGCGGGTTGCCGGTGGCCCGGACGGTGTCCATCGAGACCTGGTACGGCAGCAGCTGCTCGATCCGCTCGGCCCAGACCTCCTTGGGCTCACCCATCGACACCCAGACGTCCGTGTAGAGGAAGTCGGCGCCGGCCACGCCCGCCGCCACGTCCTCGGTGAGGGTGATCCGGGCGCCGCTCACCGCCGCGAGGCGCTCGGCAGAGGCGCGGACCTCCGCGCCCGGCCAGTACGCCTCGGGGGCGACGATGCGGATGTCCAGACCCAGCAGCGCGCCGGTGACGAGGAGCGAGTTGCCCATGTTGTAGCGGGCGTCGCCCAGGTAGGCGAGCGCCACCTCGGTCAGCGGCTTGTCGCTGTGCTCCTGGACGGTGAGCAGGTCGGCCAGCATCTGGGTGGGGTGCCACTCGTCGGTCAGGCCGTTCCAGACCGGGACTCCGGCGTGCGCGGCCAGCTCTTCGACGATCGCCTGGCCGTGCCCCCGGTACTCGATGCCGTCGAACATCCGGCCCAGCACCCGGGCGGTGTCCCTGACCGACTCCTTGTGGCCGATCTGCGAACCGGACGGGTCCAGGTAGGTGGTGGCGGCACCCTGGTCGGCGGCGGCGACCTCGAAGGCACAGCGCGTCCTGGTCGAGGTCTTCTCGAAGATCAGCGCGATGTGCTTGCCGCGCAGCCGCGGCTCCTCGGTGCCGGCGTACTTGGCAGCCTTGAGCTGGGCGGCGAGGTCGAGCAGGAACCGGAACTCCTGGGCCGTGAAGTCGAGTTCCTTGAGGAAGTGCCGGTTCCTGAGGTTGCGGGCCATGCCGGACTCCTGGAATGACGGGACGGGTGGCAGACGAGGACTTGGCAATAGTATACGAATACTCGAATTTATATGCAGCAAGGTCCGTGGTACTGCCCGGAATCGGGCCGGCCCGCCACCCGGAGGGGGTGACGGGCCGGCCTTCCACTACAGCCGCGGGTCCACCGGCTCCGACTCCAGCGCGAGGACGGCGAACACCGGCTCGTGCACCCGCCAGAGCGGCTCGCCGCCCGCCAGCCGGTCCAGCGCCTCCAGGCCCAGCGCGTACTCGCGCAGGGCGAGCGAGCGCTTGTGGCCCAGCGCCCGCTGGCGCAGCGCATCGAGGTGCTCGGTGTAGTCCGGACCGTAGATCAGCCGCAGGTACTCCCGGCCGCGGACCTTCAGCCCCGGCTGCACCAGGCCGCCGGGCCGCCCCTCCCCCGGCGCGGTGCGCACCAGCGAGGCGAGCGGCTTGACCACCATGCCCTCGCCGCCGGCCCCGGTGAGCTCCTCCCACCAGGCGATGCCGGCGGCGATCGAGGCCTCGTCCGTGGTGTCCACCAGGAGGCGGCCGGTGGCCCGCAGCAGCGGCTCGGACTGAGCCGTGCCGTCCGTGTGCTGCCGCGCCTGCTGCCCGGCCCTGGCCTGCTCGGCCACCCACTGCTCGTCGGCCGCGACCAGGCGGTCGATCCAGGCGAGGTGCTCGTCGTGCGGGCGGACCGCGAGGTTGGCCCCCTCGGCGGCCAGCACCTGGAAGGGCGCGAGCCGGACCCCGGAGAGCCCCTCGGTGGGCCAGCAGTAGCGACGGTAGGCGGCGCTGAACGCCTCCGCGTCCGTCACCCGGCGCCGATGACGCTCGGTCAGCTCGGCCAGCCCGTCGATGCCGCGGGCCCCGGTGCGCTCCAACGCGGCCAGCACCTCGGGCAGCGCCGACCGCGCCGCGGCACCCACCGCCGCGTACTGGCGGCGCAGCAGCTCGACCGCCTTCAGCGACCAGGGCAGCAGCTCGGTGTCGAGCAGCAGCCAGTCGGTGGCCAGCTCGGCGAAGAGGCCGGAGCGCTCGGCGGCGGCCCGCACCCGGTCCAGCAGCGCCTCGGTCAGCTGCTCGTCCCCGAGGAAGGCGCGCCCCGTCCTGGTCCAGATCGCGCCCGGCCCGACCAGGCCGAACCGCTTCTCCAGCGCCTGCGGATCGCGGGCCACCAGCAGCACGGCACGCGAGCCCATGTGCTTCTCCTCGCAGAGCACCTGGCTCACGCCGTCCGCCCGGTAGGCGAAGAAGGCCTCCTCGGGGTGCTCCAGGTAGCCCTCGCGGCGCGAGGTGGCACTCGGCGCCATGGTGGGCGGCAGGTAGCTGAGCAGCCGCGGGTCGAGGGCGAAGCGGCTCATCACCTCCAGTGCGGCGGCGGCGTTCTCCTCGCGGACCGAGACCCGCCCGTGCAGCGAGGTCTCCACCACCCGGCGGCCCGCCACGTCGGCGAGGTCCAGCGGACGGCCCTCCCGGGCGCCCGGGGCATCGGTGATCAACGGCCGCACCGGCGCGTACCACTCCTGCTCCGCCGGGACGGCGACCAGCTCGCGCTCGGGGTAGCGCAGCGCGGTGAGGCTGCCGCCGAAGACGCAGCCGGTGTCCAGGCAGATGGTGTTGTTGAGGAAGCTCGCCGTCGGCACCGGGGTGTGGCCGTAGACCACCAGCGCCTTGCCCCGGTACTCCTCCGCCCACGGGTAGCGGACCGGCAGGCCGAACTCGTCGGTCTCACCGGTGGTCTCACCGTAGAGCGCGTGCGAGCGGACCCGGCCCGAGTTGCGGCCGTGGTACTTCTCCGGCAGACCCGCGTGGCAGACCACCAGTCGGCCACCGTCCAGCAGGTAGTGGCTGACCAGGTCGCGCATGAAGGCCCGGACCTCGGCGCGGAACTCCTCCGGCTCGGCGGCCAGCTGGTCCAGCGACTCCTGGAGGCCGTGCGCGACGGTGACCTGACGCCCGGCCATCGCACGGCCGAGCTTGTTCTCGTGGTTGCCCGGCACGCAGAGTGCGTGGCCGGCCGCCACCATGCCCATCACCAGGCGCAGCACGCCCGGGGTGTCGGGCCCGCGGTCGACCAGGTCGCCGACGAAGACGGCCGTGCGGCCCTCGGGGTGCTCGGCGTCGACCGGGCGGCCCTGGTCGTCGCGGGTGAGGCGGTAGCCGAGCCGGGTGAGCAGGGTCTCCAGCTCGGCGCGGCAACCGTGGATGTCACCGACCAGGTCGAACGGGCCGGTGCGTTCGCGCAGGTCGTTCCACCGCTTCTCCAGCACGATCTCGGCGGCTGCCACCTCGGCCACCCCGCGCAGGTGGTGCACCTTGCGGAAGCCCTCGCGCTCCAGCCCGCCGAGCGAGCGGCGCAGCTCGCGGTGCTGGCGCGGGATGACGTGCCCGCCGAAGTCGCGATCCGGGCGGGAACGGTTGCGCTCGGCGCAGATGCCGGGCGGCACGTCCAGGACGATCGCGATCGGCAGCACGTCGTGCTCGCGGGCGAGCGCGACCAGCTGCTTGCGCGCGGCCGGCTGCACGTTGGTCGCATCGACCACGGTCAGGCGGCCGGCGGCCAGCCGCTTGCCGACGATGAAGTGCAGCAGCTCGAAGGCGTCGGCGGAGGCGGACTGGTCGTTCTCGTCGTCCGAGACCAGGCCACGGCAGTAGTCGGAGGAGATCACCTGGGTGGGCGCGAAGTGCTCGCGCGCGAAGGTGGACTTGCCCGACCCGCTGGTACCGATCAGCACGACGAGGGAGAGGTCGGTGACGGGCAGGCGCCGGGGCTTGGCGGCGCCGTCAGGGGTGTGCTGCGTCTCGTCGGTCATCGGTTCGCGCTCCTCTCGGGGTGCGGGACGGTGTCACTGGGCTCGGTGTCACTGGGCTCGGTGCCACGGCGGAACAGGGCGAGCTGGGTGGGCGGGCCCACCTCCGGGTCGTCCGGGCCCACCGGCCGGACAACCACCGTGTACCCGTAGTTCGTCGCGACCCGCTCGGCCCAGGAGCGGAACGCGCTGCGGTCCCACTCGAAGCGGTGGTCGGCGTGCCGGTGGTGCCCCGCCGGGAGGGTCTCCCAGCGGACGTTGTACTCGGCGTTGGGCGTGGTGACGATCACGGTCGCCGGGCGGGCCGCACCGAACACCGCGTGTTCGAGCGCCGGGAGCCTCGGCAGGTCCAGGTGCTCGATGACCTCGCAGAGCACGGCGGCGTCATAGCCCTTGAGCCGGGCATCGGTGTAGGTCAGCGCACCCTGGACGAGTTGCACCCGGGCGGCCTGACGCTCCGGCAGCCGGTCCAGGCGCAGCTTTCGGGTGGCGGCCGCCAGCGCGGTCACGGAGACGTCGACCCCGAGGATCTCGGTGATCTGCCGCTCCTTGAGCAGCGCTCCGACCAACTCGCCCTGACCGCAGCCGAGGTCGAGCACCCGGGCCGCGCCCTCCTGGCGCAGCAGCTCGATGATCGCCTCCCGGCGCCGGCGCGCCAGCGGAACGGGCTTCGCCTCCTCGGCGACGTCCTCGGCGGGCTCGCCGGCCGCCCCGGCCGCTGCACCCTCCTCGACCGTGGCCGGTGCGAGGGCCACCGCGTTGTCCAGTTCCTCGGCCTCGCGGTCGTCGGCCTCGGCCAGCCGGGCCAGCTCCAGGCGACGCATCGCCTCCGTGGCCAGCGACCAACGCCGGTGCAGGTAGCGGCGGGTGATCAGGGCGCGCTCCGGGTGGTCCCCGAGCCAGCCCTCGCCCGCGGCGAGCAGTTTGTCGACCTCGTCGGGCGCCACCCAGTAGTGCTTGGCCCCGTCCAGCACCGGCAGCAGCACGTAGAGCTGCTGCAACACGTCCGCCAGCACCAGGGTGCCGGTCAGCTCCAGGCGCTGGTAGCGCGAGTCGCCCCAGGCGGGAAACGCCTCGTCCAGCGGGATCGCGGACGCCTCGACCTGCCAGCCGAGCGGCTCGAAGAGCCGGTTCACCAGCGGGAGCCGCTCGTCCGACCGGCTCTCCCCGCCGCCCACCGCCACCGCCGGCAGCAGCACGGTCAGCTGTCGTGGCTGCTCGGCCAGACCGGGCCGCAGCTCGCAGACGCCCTTCATCGCCGTGCGGAAGACCGTGCGCAGCGCCACCGCGAGCAGCGAGGAGGCCGCGTACGGGCGGTCGTTGACGTACTGCGAGAGGGCGAAGTCCGGGGAACCGGCCCGCCCCCTGCCCCGGCTGCGCCGGACCAGCGTGATCGGGTCGATGTCCAGGAGAAGGGCGGCTGTGCACCGCTGCTCGCTCGCCTCGGGGTAGAAGACGTGCGCCTCGCCGTGGGACGTACTGAAGCGCTGCGCCTTCTCGGGGTGCTTGTGCAGCAGAAAGCCCAGATCGGTGGCCGGGTGCTCGGCAGTGCCTGTGGTGGAGATCGAGATGAACACCTGCTCGAGTATTCCTCTTCCGTCCGGCCCCGAGCACATGGTTTTGTGCTGGCCCCGGCTGGTCGGGCGGGCCGTGCCGAGCCGGCCGGCAGGCCCCGCGCAGCCGCGCGCGAGCCGCCGCACCCGTCCGCTGCATGGTCGGTTTCGGCAGGGCTGGCCGGAATTGGTTACCGTGCACGGTGTGACTGCTGAAACGACCTCCTCCCGCCTCCGTGGTGCCACCGCGGTCGGCCTGGCGACCATCGCCGCCGACGGCACCGTTCTGGACACCTGGTTCCCCGCCCCCACGCTGACCGACGAGCCCGGCCCGTCGGGTACCGAACGACTGACGGCCGAGCAGGCCGAGGCCGAGCTCGGCGCGGGTGCCGGCGCCGCACTGCGGACCGACGCCCGCCGCGGGGTCGAGGTCGTCGCGGTGCGCACCACGATCGGCTCGCTCGACGAGAAGCCGCTGGACACGCACGACGTCTACCTTCGTCTGCACCTGCTGAGCCACCGTCTGGTCCAGCCGCACGGGCAGAGCCTGGACGGCATCTTCGGGCTGCTGGCGAACGTGGCCTGGACGAGCATCGGCCCGGTGCCGGTGGACTCGGTCGAGCGGGCCCGGCTCGCCGTCCGCGCCGAGGGCGGTGCGCTGGCCGTCTACGGGATCGACAAGTTCCCCCGGATGACCGACTACGTCGCGCCGAGCGGCGTGCGGATCGCGCATGCCGACCGTGTCCGCCTGGGCGCCCACCTGGCCTCCGGCACCACGGTGATGCACGAGGGCTTCGTGAACTTCAACGGCGGGACCCTCGGCACCTCGATGGTCGAGGGCCGGATCAGCGCCGGCGTCGTGGTCGGCGACCACAGCGACATCGGCGGTGGCGCCTCGATCATGGGCACCCTCTCGGGCGGCGGCAAGCAGGTCGTCTCGGTGGGCGAGCGCTGCCTGCTCGGCGCCAACGCGGGCATCGGCATCTCGCTGGGCAACGACTGCGTGGTCGAGGCCGGCCTGTACGTCACCGCCGGCACCCGGGTCACCCTGCCGGACGGCACGGTCGCCAAGGCGGTCGAGCTCTCCGGCCAGGACAACCTGCTGTTCCGCCGCAACTCGCAGTCCGGCGCGGTCGAGGTGATCGCCCGCTCCGGTTCGTGGGGCGGCCTGAACGCCGATCTCCACGCGCACAACTGACCTCCCAGCAGACGAGGTCGAGCAGGTCGGCGCGGTGCCAGCGCGCCACCGCGACCGCACCGCGGTCCGGTCCACCGACAGCTCCTGCGGCCCCGGCCGTGCCACTCGGCACGGCCGGGGCCGCCGTGTTGACGGGGTCGGGCGGCGAGCGTGCGGGACCGAGGCGGTCAGGAGCGGCCCCGGCACTAGCCCAGGCGAGGGGGCAGGGCAAGCCCGGATCACTCGGGAGACTGAGCCGGGGCCGGAGGTGGACCTCATCGGGTGGTCGGCGGTGACCGGCCGCGCCGAGCCGTCGTTGCACTGACGGGGTGACACACCCCCGCGGAGCCCGGTCGCATCGTCATGGCCGCCGCCCGACGCATCAGATCGCACTCCCGAGCTGGAGGGTCCCCTCATGTCCGAGCCCAGGTACGAGGCGCCCTCCCCCGGCCTTCGGCCGGGGGAACCCCCATCACCGGCACCGCAGCCCACCGCGCCGGCCCCGGTGGCCAAGAGCCTGCTCGACCAGCTGCAGGAACTCCTCGCCTCGGTCAACGCCGATCTGGCCGACCTCGCCGGCCAGGGAGCCGAACCCGGCCCGGCCCTCGGCTCCGCCCTGGGTGCGCAGAACGCGGACTTCGCGGCCGCTCTGGAGCCCTCCAGCGCCCTCGCCGCGGACCGCCCGGGCTCGGCCGAGGCCCCTTGCGACCTGCGGGTCGGCGACCGGTAGCCCGCCGCGGGCGGCGTCGGACGAGTCGGCGGCGGAGCCAGCGTGATCACCAGCCGGGGCTCGTCGTCGGCCGAGCCGCCGCCCCGATCACCGGCCGCCGGCTCGCCCGACGCCGGTTCGTCGCCACCGGGATCGTCACCGCCCGGTCCGGCCTCGGCCTCACCCGTGAGCGCTCCGCCAGTGGGCGGCTCCTCCTCGGCCGCGCTCTCGTCGCCCGGCGGCCCCTCGAGCCGACCGATCGGCACGCCCATCGGCACCCGCCGCGGCACCCTGCCCAGCGACCGCCCCGACGGCGGGCCGACCGGGCCGGGCGAGGGAGCGGCTCGTGGGCCGGTGCCCGCGCGCCGATCACCATCGGGCTCGCCGTCGACCACCGGGCCGTCCTCGTGGGCGAGTCGGCGCAGCACCCGGAGCAGTTCGATGACCAGGGAGCGGCACTCGGCGCTGGCGTCGAGCCCGTCGATCGCCAGCCAGTAGGCCCCCTGCGCCACCGAGTCGCTGGAGCCGGCGATGGCGATCAACGCCTCCGCCGTCTCGACCAGCAGCAGCCGCAACTGCTCCAGCGGCGGCCCGAGTTCACCGACCCGGCTGAGCCGGTCGGCCCGGCTGGCCGCGGCCTGGCCCGCCGGCTCCACAGGGTCGGCCGCGGCTTCGAGCAGACTGACGGCATGCCGGCCGGCGCGGGCGAGCAGACGGGCGACGTCGGCCACCTCGCCGACCGGATGACCGCAGATCCGCTCCGCCAGCGCCTGGGTGAGCGCCGCCCCCTGCCAGGCCTCGGACAGCACCCCCGGCACCGTGCGGGCCTCGGCGAGCGCGCGGCGGGTGGTCTTGATCAAGCGCAGTGCGTCCATGGCGGCGGCCTGCCCTTCGCTCCGGTGTGGGCCTCGGGCCGCTCCGCTGAACGGCCCGTCAGGAGTCGAGGGTGCGTCCGAAACCCGGCCCGTGCAGCCGACCACCGCAGAACTGTGGACAACCCCGGGACTGTGGACAACCGTGCGGCACGATCATCGGATCACGGGAGCCGCGATCGGCCGGGCTCACTCGTCCGGCGCCGCCGGGAACCGCAGCTCGTTGCGGTCGATCTTGGCGTCCAGCGCCGCCAGCGGGTCCACCCCGACGGCCGCGCAGAACTGCAGCAGGTAGGCGAGCACATCGGCCACCTCGTCCCGCACCCGGTGCGCGTCCTTCGGGTCGTCCATCACGGCGGCGGCCTGCTCGGGGGTGAGCCACTGGAAGATCTCCAGGAGCTCCCCCGCCTCCACGCTGAGCGCCGCCGCCAGGTTCTTCGGCGTGTGGAACGGCTGCCAGCGGCGCGCGGCGGCGAACTCCGCCAGGCGTGCGGTGAGTTCGGTGAGCGTGGGCACGTCGGCCGGCGGCTGGGGATCTTCGGGTGCGGTCACCGGTCCAGGTCTACCGCATCCTCGGCCCCCGGCGCCGCGGCACCCCCGGGCTGGGGCGGCACCCGGTGCGCCGGCGACCGCAGCACGCTGTGCCCGCTGGTCGGATCGCGCCGGCACTCCACCAGCTCGATCCCGTCGACCGACTGGGCCGCCGCCGGGTCCTGCACCGCTGCCAGCAGCCGGAGATGCTCCTTGTCGCACATCTCCCGGGCCAGCCGCAGCAGGGAGGCCGTCTGCTCGGTCGCGAGACCGGCGCCCACGTCCTCGGCGAGCACCGCCAACTGCCGTCTGGCCCACGGCACCTCGATGGCCGGGTCGACGTCCAGCACGTCGGCCCCGGTGAGCAGCACGGCCGCGAAGGCGAGCACCCGCAGCATCCCGTCCGAGGCCTGGTCCGCGCCGGTGCGCCCGAGCACGCCCTCGTCGAAGACCGCGAGCAGCCGCTCCTGCACCTGGGTGCCGCGCCGCGCCACGTCCAGCCCGAGCAGCGGGTGCGGAGCCGCAGCCTGCACCGCCTTCAGCAGCCGGCCGTACCGGCGCGGGCACTCGCCCTGCAGCCGGGCCAGCACCGCCGACACGTTGGCGGCGCTCGGCAGCAGCCGGGCCTGCGGATCGGGCCGTGCCCAGCCGCGCATCAGCGCGGGGACGGGGTGCACCGGGAAGACCTCGCGCAGGGCGGTGAGCATCTGCTCGGCCGCGGCCAGCACCTTGCGCTCGCCCGCGGAGGAGCCGGCCACCCGCAGCGGGAGCTGGGCGGTGATCAGGCTGCCGCTGGGGAACGGCGCCCGGATGTCGCCCTGCCGGCTGTCGTTGTGCCAGCTGACGTTGACCCGGCCGCCGGCCACGTCCTGCTCGCCGGTCTCCATCAGGGTCCGCCCGTCGCAGGCCAGCCACTCGCGGGCCACCCGGACCCGTACGTCGGTCCGGATGACCAGTTCCAGGCGGATCGGGCCGGCGCAGGAGCGCACGGTGCAGCCGAGGATGATCGCATTGCGCCCGTGCGGGACGCAGCCGAGCAACCCGCCGCGGATCGGGGCGGCGAGCGGTCCGCCGGCACCGCCGATCCCGTCCAGCGAGGGCCGGACCTCCTCGCCGTGGGCCAGCCGGGAGAGCACCGCGAGGGCGTCCAGCGCATTCGACTTGCCGACGCCCGAGGGGCCGTGCAGCACGGTGAGCGGGGCGAGCGGGAGGGTGGCGCGGCGGTAGGACTTGAAGGAGGTGAGGCGCAGTTCCTCGACGGTGGGCCGCAGCGTCGGGCGGGCCTGGGGCCTGGCTCCGGCGGTCGCGGCGGCCGAGGGCTCGGTGGGCGGGGTGGCGGTGCGGCGCTGAACGACTTCGCTGGTCACCGAGCCGACCCTACGGACGGAACGTCGGAGCGCGGGACGCAGAAACGTGCCTGCGCCCGTCGATTCATCCCATCGGGGAGTGCCCTTGGACCCGGAAGTCGACGACGCCGACGCCCGGTCCGCCCGGCCGCACCTGGCGGCCCGGGATCAGTCGGCCCGCCGGTACCGCGCGACCCGGACCGAACCGGTCACCGGGACCGGGTCGGGCAGCCGCGCGAGCGCGTCGGCCAGGCGCTGCGGATCGGTGTGCCAGGCGTTGGGCCCCATGCCGACCACGGCCGCCGCCGCCGCGTGCCCGAGCCGCAGCTCGAACTCCACCTCCTCGCCGGCCACCGGGACCAGCCAGGGGCTGAGCTTCTGGTCGATCCGCCGGTCCTTCTCCTCGTCGACCGAGAGCAGGCCCAGCGCCGCCACCAGCTCCCGCAGGTGGCGCGGGGTGGGCGAGACCAGCAGCAGGCTGCCACCCGGGCGCAGCACCCGGTGGATCTCGGCACCGTTGCGGGGCGCGAAGACGTTGAGCACCAGGTCGGCGCAGCCGTCGGCCAGCGGCAGCGGGCGCCAGGCGTCGCAGACCACGGCGCCGGCCCCGGGGTGCGCCTTGGCCGCACGGCGCAGGGCGAACTTGGAGATGTCCAGCGCCGCGCCGGCGGCTCCGGGCAGCGCGTCGAGCACCTGGGCGAGGTAGTACCCGGTGCCCGCGCCCAGGTCCACCACCAGGCGCTCCGGCCCGTCGGCGGAGGCGGCAGCCGACCCGGCGACGGACGAGCCGGCGACGGACGAGCTGAGGGCCGCGGCGGCCAGCGCCCGCGCGATCGGCCGGTAGTGCCCGGCGGCGAGGAAGTCGGCCCGGGCGGCGACCATCTCGGCGGTGTCCCCGGTGCCGGTGTGCGCGTCGCCGGGCAGCAGGCTGACGTAGCCCTGCTTGGCCACGTCGAAGGCGTGGCCGCCCGCGCAGCGCAGGGTGCGCCCGGCCTCGTCGAACGCGAGGCCGAGGGCACAGTGGGGGCAGGTCAGGTACCGCTCGATGTCCCGGAGCACCGACCTACCTTAGACCCCCGCCCCCGGCTGCTCCTGCGTCACTCCGTGTCGTCGTCGCCGTCCTCCCCCGGCACCCCTTCGCCGGCCGCCTCGTCGACCACCCAGCCGCCCAGCCGCTCGGCCACCCCGTCGATGCCCAGCCGGCCCTCGCGGATCGCCCGGGCCAGGCTGCGCACCTCCCGGGCGGTGGTGGCGACGTGGCAGCCGCTGGCCACCAGGTAGGCGTAGGCGACCGCGGTGGCGAACAGTTCGTTGGTCCGCTCCAGGGCCGGGACCCGGATCAGCTGGTGCATCAGGGCGGCGGCGCGGTCCTGCGGCTCGGGGTAGACGGCGATGTCGAAGATCTCCGCCTGGTGCCGCGCGACGGCCGCCAGCAACGAGCCGTAGTCGGTCACCTGTGGGTCCCCGGGGGTGTACTGCTCAGCGGTCATGAGCAGCCAGGACAGGTCGACCTCCAGCCTCAACGACGGCCGCCAGGCCGCTCGCCCGCCGCACCGTGCTCGCCGAACTCGGCGAGGAACTCGTTCTCGAACTCCTTCATGAACTGGGCCGCCGCGTCCACGAACGTCAGTCCGGTCTCGCCCATGTCCTGCTGGACGAGTCGCTCGATGTACTGGTTCATGCTGATCCCCTGCTGCTCCGCCCGTTCCCGGGCCATCTCGGCGGTGGTGGCGTCCACCCGCACGTTGAGCTGCTTCTTACCCATGCCCTCGAAGCTAGCGCTGTTGTGCTAGCTCGACAAGGGCGCGGACCGGGCCAACTCGCGCGCCCCCGGCCCGAGTCGCGAGCCGCCCGTTCTGCTCGGACGGTGGAGGGTATGACTCTCTTCCCGAACGACATCCTCCCCGGTCCGCTGCAGCAGTTGGCACGGGCCGCCTGGCAGGCGCTGCTGCTGGCGGGACTCGCGGCGGCGGTGCTCGGTGTGCTGGTGCTGGCCTGGCCGCACGCGACGCTGGTCGTCGTCGGCGTGCTCTTCGGGCTGTTCCTCCTGGTCAGCGGGTTGGTTCAGCTTGCCGCCGCCTTCGGTACGCACACCGCGACGGCCCTGCGGGTGATGGCCTTCATCAGCGGCGCGCTGTCGATCGTGCTGGGCCTGTTCTGCTTCCGCGGCACGCTGGAGTCGATCCTGCTGCTGGGCCTGTGGATCGGCATCGGCTGGCTGTTCCGCGGGATCACCCAGATCATGGCGGCGGCCTCCGACCCCAGTACGCCGGCCCGCGGCTGGCTGATCCTGCTGGGCGCGATCAACGCGCTGGCCGGGATCGTGCTGGTCAGCTGGCCGATCCGGTCGTTCACCGTGCTGACGGTGGTCGCCGGCTGCTGGCTGCTGGCGGTCGGGCTGGTGGAGATCGCCACCGCGCTGCGGATGCGCCACCTGGGCAAGCGGATCGCCGCCGGCTGAGCAGGCCCGGGCCCGGCCGGAGCGGCGGGCGAACAGACGGGGCCCGTTCGGCGCAATCCGCCGGACGGGCCCCGTCAACGGCTCAGGCCAGGTCCCCGCCCACGGGCTCCAGGATCGCCACGCACTCGAAGTGGTGCGTCATCGGGAACAGGTCGAACGCGCGCAGCGAGACGGGCCGGTAGCCGCCCTCGGCGAAGAACGCCAGGTCGCGCGCGAGGGCGGCCGGGTCGCAGGCCACGTACGCGATCCGGCGGGCCTCCAGGCCGACCAGGTGCTGCACGGTCTCGCGCCCGGCGCCGGCCCGCGGCGGGTCGAGCACGATCAGGTCGGTGCTGGTGATCCCGGTGCGCGGCAGCAGGGTCTCCACCTTGTCGCACTCGATCTGCACGTTCTCCAGCTCGGCCAGGTTGTGCCGGGCGTCCTGCACCGCCTGCTTCGAGGACTCGATGCCGAGCACCGCGCCGTCCTCGCCGACCCGGTCGGCCAGCGCGCCGGCGAAGAGCCCGACGCCGCAGTACAGGTCGAGCGCGTTCTCGCCCCACTGCGGGTCGAGGCCGGTCAGCACCGCGTCGACCAGGGTGTCCGGGGCCTCGGGGTGGATCTGCCAGAAGCCGCCGTTGGTGACCCGCCAGGTCCGCCCGGCCGCCCGCTCGCGCACGAAGTTGCGCCCGTGCACCCGATGCAGCAGCTCCTGCTCGTCGATCCGGGTGATCGAGACGGGCTTGTCCAGCTCGACCAGCGGCAGCTGCTCGCCCGGCAGCGGGCGCAGGATCAGCTGGCGGTCCGAGGAGCCGGAGGCGGCGATCGCCTCCACCGCGGCGAGACCGGTCCAGTCCCGGGCCTCGATGCCCAGCTCGGTCACGCCGGGCGCGGCGATCAGGCAGCGGTCGATCAGCTGGACCTCGTGCGAGCGGTGCTTGCGCAGCCCGACCTGGCCGCTCTCGCCGTCCACGGCGTACTGCACCCGGGTCCGCCAGGCCGGCACCTCGCCGGCCTGCAGCTTGCCGCCCACCGGCTCCACACTGCCGTCCCAGCCGGCCTCGGCCGGGGTGAGGCCGGCCAGCTTGGCCAGCTGCTCGGTCAGCACCTGGACCTTGAGCTTGCGCTGGCCGCCCGGGCTGACGTGCTGCCAGTCGCAGCCGCCGCAGCGGCCGGGGCCGGAGAACGGGCAGGGCGCCTCGATCCGGTCCTTGGCGGGCTGCAGGATCTCCACGGCGTCGGCGCGCAGGAAGCGCGACTTGGTGGTGCCCTCGGTGACCTCGACGATCGCCCGCTCGCCGGGCAGCGCGTGCCGCACGAAGAGCACCCGGCCCTCGTGCCGCGCCACGCAGTGGCCGCCGCCGTGCGCGACCGCGCCGATCTCGACCTCGTAGCGCTCGCCGACCAGCGGGTCGCCGCCCGGGCCCTTGGGCACGCGCGGCGCGGCGGGCCGAGCGGTACGCGGCGGCCGCTGCGCGCGGGGGGCGCGCGCCTGCTTGGCGCCACCCTCCTTCGCGCCGCGCTCCTTGGCGCCGCCCTGCTTCGACGCACCGGCGGCCTTCTTCGCCGCCCCGCCGCCCGAGGCCTTCACCGCCCCGGTCCGCACCTGGCCGACCGGCGCCGGGCTCGGCCGACCGCCGGCCTGCCCCTCGCGCGGCTCACGCGGCGGCTCGCCCGGGGCCAGCGGCGCGGTCTGCGCCGTGTAGCCCTCACGGTCGGTGGCGGCCGGGCGTGCCGCCTTGGCCCCCCAGCGCGGCCGGGCGACCTGGCCGACCTTGCCGGCCTGCCCAGCCTTGCCGGCCTTGCCGGACTTGCCAGACTTGCCCGAGGAGCGGGGCGGGGTGTTGCGACTCACGAAGTGGTGTCCTTGCTGGGCTCGGCGGAATTCTGGGCCGCGTCGAGGAGCCCGACCGAACCGGGGCCCTCGACCGCGACGGGTGAAGCGGTGGTGTCGGCACCGCGGTCCTGGACCGGACCGGGGTTCTCGACGGAACCCGACGGTACCGTGCGCCGCCGCGGTTCGCCGCGCCGGACGTCCCCCGGGGCGGACCAGCTGCGCGGCGCGCGGCGCCGCTCGGCGGACTCCAGCTGCCAGGGCACCGAGGTCACCATCACCCCGGGCCGGAAGAGCAGCCGCCCCTTGAGCCGCAGTGCGCTCTGGTTGTGCAGCAGGTGCTCGTACCAGTGCCCGACCACGTACTCGGGGATGTGCACGCTCACCACCGCGCCCGGGGTGGCCTGGCGCAGGTGCTTGACGTACGCCAGCACCGGACCGGTGACGTCCCGGTACGGCGACTCCAGCACCCGCAGCGGCACGTCCACCTCGCGGGCCAGCCACTCCTCGCGCAGCGCCCGGGTGTCGGCCGGGTCGACGTCGACGGTGACCGCCTCCAGCGTGTCGGGCTGGGTCAGCCCGGCGTAGGCCAGCGCCCGCAGGGCCGGGTTGTGCAGCCGGGAGACCAGCACGATGGCGTGGATCCGGGTCGGCAGCACAGCGGCCTCGGCCCGCGGACCGGGGGTCAGCTCCTCGGCCACCCGGTCGTAGTGCCGGCGGATCGCCTTCATCAGCACGTAGAGCACCGCCATGGTGGCGATCGCGATCCAGGCGTGGCCGATCTTGGTGACCAGCACCACCAGCAGCACGGCCGCGGTCATCACCAGGCCGAAGGCGTTGATCGCCCGCGAGCGGAGCATCCGGCGCCGGGCCCTGGGGTCGGTCTCGGTGCGCAGCAGCCGGGTCCAGTGCCGGATCATGCCGGACTGGCTCATGTTGAAGGAGACGAAGACTCCGACTATGTACAGCTGGATCAGCCGGTTCGGGTCGGCGCCGAAGGCGGCGATGAAGACGATGGCGACGGCGGCCAGCAGGATGATGCCGTTGGAGAAGGCCAGCCGGTCACCGCGGGTGTGCAGCTGGCGCGGCAGGTAGCGGTCCTGGGCCAGGATCGAGCCGAGCACCGGGAAGCCGTTGAAGGCGGTGTTGGCGGCCAGCACCAGGATCAGGCCGGTGACGGCGGCGATCAGATAGAAGCCCGGGGTGAAGTTGGCGAAGACCGCCTCGGAGATCTGCGCCAGCGCCGTCTTCTGGTGGTAGCCGGCGGGGGCGCCGAGCAGCTGCCGGGCCGGGTCCTCGGCCATCTGGGTGCCGGTCAGATGGGCCAGGTAGATGATCCCCATGAACATGGTGACGGCGACCGTGGCCATCAGCAGCAGCGTGGTGGCGGCGTTCTTGCTCTTGGGTGCCCGGAAGGCCGGCACGCCGTTGCTGATCGCCTCGACCCCGGTGAGCGCGGCGCATCCCGAGGAGAAGGCGCGCAGCAGCAGGAAGACCAGCGCGAAGCCGGTCACCGCCTCGTTGCCCGCGGTGGGCTGCAGTTGGAAGCCGGCGCTCTCGGCGTGCATCGTGGCGCCGAAGACCAGGTGGCGCACCACCCCGTAGAGCACCATGCCGAGCACGCCGGCCATGAAGGCGTAGGTGGGGATGGCGAAGGCGGTGCCGGACTCCCGCACGCCGCGCAGGTTCATCGCCATCAGCAACAGCACCAGGGTGACGCTGAGCAGCAGCTCATGGCCGCGCAGCGCGGGTACCGCGGAGACCACGTTCGCCACGCCCGAGGTGGTCGAGACGGCCACGGTCAGCACGTAGTCGACCATCAGTGCGCTCGCCACCACCAGCCCCGCGCTCTGGCCGTGGTTGACGGTGGCGACCTCGTAGTCGCCGCCGCCGCTCGGGTAGGCGTGCACGTTCTGCCGGTAGGAGGCGACCACGGCGAGCATCACCATCGCCACCACCAGGCCGATCTGCCAGGAGAAGCGGATCGCCGAGACGCCCGCCAGGGAGAGGGTGAGCAGGATCTCCTCGGGGGCGTAGGCGACCGAGGAGAGTGCGTCCGAAGCGAACACCGGCAGCGCGATGCGCTTGGGCAACAGCGTCTCGCCGAGCTTGTCGCTGCGCAGTGCGCGGCCGATCAGGATGCGTTTGGGGACCTCGGTCAGACTGGGCACGTTAAGAAATCGTAAGGGCTCTTGCCGCCCCGGTGTAGCGCACCTCACGCCCGTCGCGACCTAGTCCGATGAACCGGATAGCGTGTCGAATGACGAACTTACGGGCAACACTCCGGTTGCCGAGCCGCTCCCGCCCGACGGGTGCGGCCCCCACTCGCCCCCGGTCGCCGGGCACGGAAGGATGATGAACGGTGTTTGCGCAGGTCAAGACCCCAACGGACCGGGTGAGGTAAGAGCACCGTGCACATCGTCATCATGGGTTGCGGGCGCGTCGGTTCCGCCCTTGCCAGAGCCCTGGAGAAGCAGGGCCACTCGGTGGCCGTCGTCGACCAGGACCCCACCGCGTTCCGCCGCCTGGGCGCCGGGTTCCGCGGGCGCCGGGTGACCGGTGTCGGCTTCGACCAGGACACCCTGCGCGAGGCCGGGATCGAGGAGGCCGGGGCCTTCGCCGCCGTCAGCAGCGGCGACAACTCCAACATCATCGCGGCCCGGGTCGCCCGGGAGAACTTCGGCGTGGAGCACGTCGCGGCCCGGATCTACGACCCCCGCCGCGCCGAGGTCTACCAGCGCCTGGGCATCCCGACCGTGGCCACCGTGCGGTGGACGGCCGACCAGATGCTGCGACGGCTGCTGCCCACCGGCGCCGAGCCGCTGTGGCAGGACCCGAGCGGCACCGTCCAGCTGGCCGAGGTGGCCTTCGCCCCGTCCTGGATCGGTCACCGGTTCACGGAGCTGGAGGAGGCGGCCGGCGCCCGGGTGGCGTACATCACCCGGCTCGGCGAGGGCGTGCTGCCCACCGCCCAGATGGTGGTGCAGGAAGGCGACCTGGTGCACATGATGCTGCGCCGGGCGGATCAGGCGGCGGTCGAGGCCGCGTTCGCCAAGGGTCCGGAGGAGGGTCACTGATGCGGGTAGCGATTGCGGGAGCGGGTGCGGTCGGCCGGTCGATCGCCGGCGAGCTGCTGGAGAACGGCCACGAGGTGCTGCTCGTGGACAAGAACCCCAACTCCATCTCGGTGGAGCGGGTGCCGATGGCGGAGTGGCTGCTGGCCGACGCCTGCGAGATCACCGCGCTGGACGAGGCTGCGCTCCAGCAGTGCCACGTGGTGATCGCGGCCACCGGCGACGACAAGGTCAACCTGGTGGTCTCGCTGCTGGCGAAGACCGAGTACGGGGTGCCCCGGGTGGTCGCGCGGGTGAACAACCCGAAGAACGAGTGGCTCTTCAACGAGTCCTGGGGCGTGGACGTGGCGGTCTCCACGCCGCGCCTGATGTCCGCGCTGGTCGAGGAGGCGGTGAGCGTCGGCGACCTGGTCCGGCTGATGCGCTTCAGCCAGGGCAACGCCAACCTCGTCGAGCTGACCCTGGCGCCGGACACCGAGCTGGTCGGCACCCGGGTCGGGGACGTCAGCTGGCCGACCGACACCGCGCTGGTGACGATCATCCGCGAGGGCCGGGTGCTGGTGCCGGCCCGCGACGACACCCTGGAGTCCGGGGACGAGCTGCTCTTCGTGGCCGCGCAGGAGCGCGAGGAGGAGCTGGAGGCGCTGCTCTCGGCGGGCTCCGGCGCGCAGTAGGCACGGACGCACGCGAGGGCCCGCCTCCCCCGATCGGGAGGCGGGCCCTCGCGCTGTGCGGTCCGTGTCCTGCGGTCAGGAATCCTCGGGCTGCTCGGCCTTGATCGGCGGCGGCGCGGTGAGCAGGATCCGCCAGGTCACGTACATCGCCAGCAGCATCGGCGGGATGCCGAGCGCCACCTTGAGCCAGCCCAGCAGGTTGATGTTGTCGGTGAAGTAGAGCGGGAAGAGGATCACCGGCTTGATGCCCATGATCACCGCCCAGGCCCAGGTGGCCTTGGTGTAGGCGGCCAGCCGGCCGGGGTTCTGGGTCCGCCAGGTGAACATCTCGCCCGTCACCGGGCCCAGGGTCAGGCCGATCAGCGGCCAGCGGACCAGCGCGGAGACCGCCAGGCCCAGGGCGTAGCCGACGTTCCACAGCAGCCCGGGCAGGTAGAAGTTCTCCGCCTTGCCGGTCTTCATCGAGATGTACGCGCCGATGGCCACCCCGAAGACGCCGCTGAAGGCGTGCTGGATGGTCTCCCGTCGCAGCAGCCGGATCACCACGAAGACGCCGCTCAGCGCGAGCGCGCCCCAGGCGGCGGTGGAGACCTGGTGGGTCAGGTTGTAGGTGACGATGAAGGCCAGGCCCGGCAGGGTCATGTCGATCATGCCGCGGACGCCGCCGAAGGCCTGGATGATCGAGTCCGCGGCCTCCTTGCGGGCGGCCTCGTCCTGGGCGGCCCGCTCGCGGGCCTCCTCCTCGGTCAGCGCCTCGTCGGGCGAGACCCCCGGGGGGAACTGCTGGTTCTCAGTGATCAGTGTGTGCGGGGCGGCGTGGTCGCCGCCGGGCGGATTGGTCACTGGTGATCGCTCCCCTGTCCCACCGGACGCAGCTCGTAGCGAGGGTTGAAGAGCACGCGGCGCCCGCGTGCGTGGCTGATCCGGCCGCTGGCGGTGAGCCGGCGGCCCGGCTCTATCCCGTTGATCGAGCGGCGCCCGAGCCAGACCACGTCCAGCGCGTCCGTCCCGTCGAAGAGCTCGGCCTCCAGCGCCGGCACGCCGGCCCGCGGGCGGAGCGTGACGGTGCGCAGGGTGCCCGCCACGGTGACCACGTCGCGGTCGCCGCAGTCGGCGATCGGCGTGCAGCCGCACACCACGGAGTCCTGGCGCAGCTCCTCGGCCTGGAGCTCCTCCGTACTGGAGGTGAGCCGGGTGAACATCCGGCGCAGGCGGCCCTGCGGCTGGTCGCTGCTGTTACCACTCATGATGAAAGGCTACCGGCTGGACCCCCGCCACCGGGGCCCCGTGACACGTTCGCCTCAGGGTTCGAAGCGGTATCCCATGCCGGCCTCGGTGATGAAGTGGCGCGGGTGCGAGGGATCCACCTCCAGCTTGCGGCGCAGCTGGGCCAGGTAGACCCGCAGGTAGTTGGTCTCGGTGCGGTACGCCGGGCCCCAGACCTCCTGCAGCAGCTGGGTCTGGCTGACCAGCCGGCCGGCGTTGCGCACCAGCACCTCGAGCAGGTGCCACTCGGTGGGCGTGAGGCGGATGTCGGTGCCGTCCCGGTTGACCTTCTTGGCCGCCAGGTCGACGGTGAACGCCTCCGTCGTCACCAGGGAGTCGTCCTCACCGGCCACCGGCTCGGCCCGGCGCACGGCCGCGCGCATCCGGGCCAGCAGTTCGTCCATGCCGAACGGCTTGGTGACGTAGTCGTCCGCCCCCGCGTCCAGCGCCTCGACCTTCTCGTCGGAGGCGTGCCGGGCCGACAGGACGATGATCGGCACCCGGGTCCAACCGCGCAGACCCTTGATCACCTCGACACCGTCCATGTCGGGCAGGCCGAGGTCGAGCACCACCACGTCGGGATGGCGGGCGGCGGCCAGTTCGAGGGCGCTGGCACCGTCATGGGCCGCGTCGACCTCGTACTTGCGGGCCTTGAGGTTGATCACCAGGGCGCGGACGATCTGCGGTTCGTCGTCCACGACGAGGACCCGGGTCATGCGAGCTCCGTCTTTCGGGGGGCCAGGGAAGAGGTGGTCAGCGGGGGTTGGGCGGGCGGATCGGGCGCCTGGTCGGAGCCGGTGGAGCCGTCCCCCGGCTCGGGCGGATGTTCGACGGCGGGCAGCGAGACCACCATGGTCAGTCCACCGCCCGGGGTGTCCTCGGCCGTGATGGTGCCGCCCATCGCCTCGACGAAGCCGCGGGCCACGGCGAGGCCGAGCCCGACGCCCGCGCCGCGCGGGGCGTCGCCGTAGCGCTGGAAGGGCGCGAAGATCTTCTCCTTGGCCTCCTCGGGGACCCCGCGCCCCCGGTCGACCACGCGAAGCTCGACTCTTCCCGCCGCGCCGGCCGCCCCGAGGCCGGCCGGCGCGGGCTCCAGCACATCGGCCTTGACCAGCACCTTCACATCCGGCGGGCTGTACTTCACGGCGTTCTCGATCAGGTTGGCCAGCGCCCGTTCCAGCAGCCCGGCATCGGCCGGGACCATCGGCAGGGTCTCCGGCACGTCCAGGCGCACCGACTCCAGCGGGACGCCGCCGAGCGCGAAGGGCACCACCTCGTCCAGGTCCACCTCCTGGATCAGCGGGGTGACCGTGCCGGTCTGCAGCCGGCTCATGTCCAGCAGGTTGTTGATCAGGTGGTCCAGCCGGTCGGCACCCGCCTCGATGCCCGCGAGCAGTTCCCGCTCGTCCGCCTCGTCCCACTGGACGTCCTCGGCCCGCAGCGAGGAGACGTTGGCCTTGATCCCGGCCAGCGGGGTGCGCAGGTCGTGCGAGACGGCGGCCAGCAGCGCGGTGCGGATCCGGTTGCCCTCGGCCTGGCGGCGGGCGGCGGCGGCCTCCTTGGCCAGCCGGCGGCGCTCCAGCAGGACGGAGGCCTGGGCGGCGAAGGCGCCGAGCAGCCGACGGTCCGCGGCCGGCAGGACGCGACCGGAGAGCACCAGCGCGAGGTTCTCGCCCAGCGGCACGTCCGCGTCCCCGTCCTCCGGGCGGCTCGGCGGCTGGGAGCCGCTGGCGGCCGTGCAGGTCCACGGCTCGTGCTCGTCCAGGCGCTCCAGCAGCGCCACCGCGTCCTGCTGGAAGGTCTCCCTGACCTGGTCGAGCAGGGCGCTCAGGCCCTCACCGGTGGGTGCCCGCAGCACGGTGCCGGCCAGCGCGCTGAGCGTCTGGGCCTCGGCCTGGCTGCGCGCCGCCTCGTGGGTGCGCCGGGCGGCCAGGTCCACCACCGTGGCCACCGCGATGCCCACCGCCGTGAAGATGCCCACCGCCAGGATGTTCTGCGGATCCGAGATGGTCAGGGTGTGGGTCGGCGGGGTGAAGTAGTAGTTGAGCGCGGTGGAGCTGACCACCGCGGAGGCGATCGCCGGGAAGAGGCCGCCGACCAGCGCCGCCGAGATCGTCACCGAGAAGAAGAGGAGCATGTCGGTGGGCAGCCCGGTGTCGCGCACCTGGGTCAGCAGCACGGCCAGCAGCGGCGGACCGGCCACGCCGATCAGCCAGCCGCTGATGGCGCGGGGACGGCCGAGGTCGGTCACCTTGCGCAGCGGCAACCGCCGGCCGCGACCGTGCGCCACGTGCTCGTGGGTGACGATGTGCACGTCGATGTCGCCCGAGTCGCGGGCCACCGTGGAGCCGACACCGGGACCGTAGACGTACTGCCAGGCCTTGCGGCGGCTGGAGCCGAGCACGATCTGGGTCGCGTTCACCCCGCGGGCGAAGTCCAGCATGGCGTGCGCCGGGTCGTCGCCCAGCACGGTGTGGAAGCTGCCGCCCAGGCTCTCCACCAGCGCGCGCTGCTCGATCAGCGCCTGCGGGGAGCCGCCGGTCGCCAGGCCGTCGGAACGCGTGATATGCACGGCGAGCAGCTCGCTGCCCGAGCCCTTGGCGGCGATCCGCGCGGCCCGGCGGATCAGCGTGGCGCCCTCGGGGCCACCGGTCAGGCCGACCACGATCCGCTCGCGGGCCTGCCAGGTGCTGTCTATCCCCTGCTCGGCGCGGTAGGTCTGCAGGTACTCGTCCACCCGGTCGGCGGTCCACAGCAACGCCAGCTCGCGCAGCGCGGTCAGGTTGCCGGGGCGGAAGTAGTTGGAGAGCGCCGCGTTGATCTTCTCCGGCGCGTAGACGTTGCCGTGGGCCAGCCGCCGGCGCAGCGCCTGCGGGGACATGTCGACCAGCTCGATCTGGTCGGCCCGGCGGACCACCTCGTCGGGCACCGTCTCACGCTGGCGCACGCCCGTGATGCCCTCGACCACGTCACCCAGCGACTCCAGGTGCTGGATGTTGACGGTGGATATCACGTCGATGCCCGCTGCGAGCAGCTCCTCGACGTCCTGCCAGCGCTTGGCGTTACGGCTGCCCGGGACGTTGGTATGAGCCAGCTCGTCCACCAGGGCCACCTGCGGCTTGCGGGCCAGCAGCGCGTCCAGGTCGAGCTCGGTGAACTCGGCGCCCCGGTGCTCCATCACCCGCCGCTGCACGGCCTCCAGGCCGTTCAGCAGCTCCGCGGTGTTGGACCGGTTGTGGTGCTCGACGAATCCGACCACCACGTCCGTGCCGCGGGCCAGCCGCCGGTGCGCCTCGCAGAGCATCGCGTACGTCTTCCCCACCCCGGGGGCCGCCCCGAGGTAGATCCGCAGCCTTCCGCGTGCCATGCGTCCCATTCTTGATCGTGCCCACGCCCGGGACCACCCCCGGACGCCTGTTCGCGCAGTCGAGACTACGGGGTGAGGCGGCGCTCGCCTTCGATCAGGCTGGTCGGAAGGTAGATTTAGCGGCATCTTGACGACCTATGGGGGCTCTCGCCAACGCGTTCGACGACCGGCCCGCGCCCGGGGTTCACTCCACGATGTGGCCGTCGCGCAGCTCGATCACCCGGTCGGCCAGCTCCATCAGCTGGGGGTCGTGGGTCGCCACCAGGACCGTCACGCCCTCGCTGCGCACCACGGCGCGCAGCAGCTCCATCACCGAGCGGCCGGTCTCCGAGTCGAGCTGACCGGTCGGCTCGTCCGCGATGATCAGAGCCGGCTCGTTCGCCAGCGCCCGGGCGATCGCCACCCGCTGCTGCTGCCCGCCGGACATCTCGGTGGGCCGCTGCTCCGCGTGGTCGGTCAGCCCCACCAGTGCGAGCAGCGTGGCCACCCGCTCCTCGCGCTGGGCCGTCGGGACCTTGCGCAGACGCATCGGCACCCCGACGTTCTCCGCCGCGGTCAGGATCGGGATCAGTCCGAAGGACTGGAAGACGAAGCCGATCCGGTCGCGTCGCAGCCCGAGGCGGCCGGGCTCGTCCAGCTCGGCGAGGTTCTCGCCGTCCAGCGTGATCCGGCCCGAGGTCGGACCGTCCAGGCCGCCGACCAGGTTGAGCAGGGTGGTCTTGCCGGAGCCGGAGCGGCCACGGAGCGCGGTGAGCTCGCCGCGCCGAACACTGAACGAGACACCGCGCAGCGCGTGCACGGCGGTGTCACCACTGCCGAAACTGCGCCAGACGTCCTCGACCTCGATCATGGGCACGAGCGTGGTGCTCATCTGCTGCTGACTCACAGTGCGGTCCCCTCCCGTTCCGCCGGCATCCGGCAGTCACCTGGATCAGTACGGTAACCCCGAACAGGTGATCCGCGGGGGGTTCGGAGCCGAGGTTTTCCCTTATGGGCCGCCCAGGGCGGCAGCGGGCGGCCTCACGCGGCAAGCGCGGCCGGGCGGAATTGGTCATGAACGCGAGAAAGCCCCGCACCCGGTCTCCCGGGGCGGGGCTTTCTCTGAATGATTGTTCGGCGGCGTCCTACTCTCCCACAGGGTCCCCCCTGCAGTACCATCGGCGCTGTGAGGCTTAGCTTCCGGGTTCGGAATGTAACCGGGCGTTTCCCTCACGCTATGACCACCGAAACACTATGAAACTGTCGACCGCAACCCGCCCATCTTTCCCTGGCGGGGGTCGTTGTTTCAGAACAACACAGTGGACGCGAGCAACTGAGGACAAGCCCTCGGCCTATTAGTACCGGTCAGCTCCACCCCTTACAGGGCTTCCACATCCGGCCTATCAACCCAGTCGTCTACTGGGAGCCTTACCCTCTCAAGGAGGTGGGAGTGCTCATCTCGAAGCAGGCTTCCCGCTTAGATGCTTTCAGCGGTTATCCCTCCCGAACGTAGCCAACCAGCCATGCCCTTGGCAGGACAACTGGCACACCAGAGGTTCGTCCGTCCCGGTCCTCTCGTACTAGGGACAGCCCTTCTCAACACTCCTACGCGCACAGCGGATAGGGACCGAACTGTCTCACGACGTTCTAAACCCAGCTCGCGTACCGCTTTAATGGGCGAACAGCCCAACCCTTGGGACCTACTCCAGCCCCAGGATGCGACGAGCCGACATCGAGGTGCCAAACCATCCCGTCGATATGGACTCTTGGGGAAGATCAGCCTGTTATCCCCGGGGTACCTTTTATCCGTTGAGCGACGGCGCTTCCACAAGCCACCGCCGGATCACTAGTCCCTGCTTTCGCACCTGCTCGACCCGTCGGTCTCACAGTCAAGCTCCCTTGTGCACTTACACTCAACACCTGATTGCCAACCAGGCTGAGGGAACCTTTGGGCGCCTCCGTTACTCTTTAGGAGGCAACCGCCCCAGTTAAACTACCCACCAGACACTGTCCCTGATCCGGATCACGGACCCAGGTTAGACATCCAGCACGACCAGAGTGGTATTTCAACGTCGACTCCACAACAACTGGCGTTGCCGCTTCAAAGTCTCCCACCTATCCTACACAAGCCGAACCGAACACCAATATCAAGCTATAGTAAAGGTCCCGGGGTCTTTCCGTCCTGCTGCGCGAAACGAGCATCTTTACTCGTAATGCAATTTCACCGGGCCTATGGTTGAGACAGTCGAGAAGTCGTTACGCCATTCGTGCAGGTCGGAACTTACCCGACAAGGAATTTCGCTACCTTAGGATGGTTATAGTTACCACCGCCGTTTACTGGCGCTTAAGTTCTCAGCTTCGCCCCGACGAATCAGAGCTAACCGGTCCCCTTAACGTTCCAGCACCGGGCAGGCGTCAGTCCGTATACATCGCCTTACGGCTTCGCACGGACCTGTGTTTTTAGTAAACAGTCGCTTCTCGCTGGTCTCTGCGGCCGGCCCCAGCTCGGGCAGCAAGTGCCTCCACCAGTTCCGGCCCCCTTCTCCCGAAGTTACGGGGGCATTTTGCCGAGTTCCTTAACCATAGTTCACCCGAACGCCTCGGTATTCTCTACCTGACCACCTGAGTCGGTTTGGGGTACGGGCCGCCATGAAACTCGCTAGAGGCTTTTCTCGACAGCATAGGATCATCCACTTCACCACAATCGGCTCGGCATCAGGTCTCAGCCTTAATGAGTGACGGATTTGCCTATCACTCGGCCTACACCCTTACCCCGGGACAACCACCGCCCGGGCTGGACTACCTTCCTGCGTCACCCCATCGCTCACCTAATACCCTGTTGGATCAGCGGCTCCACCACGTCCCATTGTCCGAAGACTCCGGGCCGGCTTCACGGCTTTAGCATTCAGAGGTTCAGCGTTGGCGCTTCAAAGCGGGTACGGGAATATCAACCCGTTGTCCATCGACTACGCCTGTCGGCCTCGCCTTAGGTCCCGACTTACCCTGGGCAGATCAGCTTGACCCAGGAACCCTTGGTCAATCGGCGCAAGAGTTTCCCACTCTTGTATCGCTACTCATGCCTGCATTCTCACTCGTATACCGTCCACGACTGGATTCCTCCGCCGCTTCACCCGGCACACGACGCTCCCCTACCCATCCACAGCGCCGTTGGGCGTATTCTGTGAATGACACGACTTCGGTGGTGTGCTTGAGCCCCGCTACATTGTCGGCGCGGAATCACTTGACCAGTGAGCTATTACGCACTCTTTCAAGGGTGGCTGCTTCTAAGCCAACCTCCTGGTTGTCTCTGCGACTCCACATCCTTTCCCACTTAGCACACGCTTAGGGACCTTAGTCGGTGTTCTGGGCTGTTTCCCTCTCGACCATGGAGCTTATCCCCCACAGTCTCACTGCCACGCTCTCACTTACCGGCATTCGGAGTTTGGCTAAGGTCAGTAACCCGGTAAGGCCCATCGCCTATCCAGTGCTCTACCTCCGGCAAGAAACACGTGACGCTGCACCTAAATGCATTTCGGGGAGAACCAGCTATCACGGAGTTTGATTGGCCTTTCACCCCTAACCACAGGTCATCCCCCAGGTTTTCAACCCTGGTGGGTTCGGTCCTCCACGCGGTCTTACCCGCGCTTCAACCTGCCCATGGCTAGATCACTCCGCTTCGGGTCTTGGGCATGCAACTCAACCGCCCTATTCGGACTCGCTTTCGCTACGGCTACCCCACACGGGTTAACCTCGCTACACACCGCAAACTCGCAGGCTCATTCTTCAAAAGGCACGCAGTCACGGCCCGCCAAGCAAGCTTGACGAACGACGCTCCCACGGCTTGTAGGCACACGGTTTCAGGTACTATTTCACTCCGCTCCCGCGGTACTTTTCACCATTCCCTCACGGTACTATCCGCTATCGGTCACTAGGGAATATTTAGGCTTAGCGGGTGGTCCCGCCAGATTCACACGGAATTTCTCGGGCTCCGTGCTACTTGGGAGAAGCTCAAGTGAGCCGTACAAGTTTCGTCTACGGGGGTCTTACCCTCTACGCCGGACCTTTCGCATGTCCTTCGACTACCCATACGGTTTCTGACTCACCCGATCGCCGGCAGACGACCGAAGAACTTTCCCACGACCCCGAAGTGGCAACCCCTGCCGGGTCTCACACCACAACGGTTTAGCCTCATCCGGTTTCGCTCGCCACTACTCCCGGAATCACGGTTGTTTTCTCTTCCTGCGGGTACTGAGATGTTTCACTTCCCCGCGTTCCCTCCACATACCCTATGTGTTCAGGTATGGGTGACAGCCCATGACGACTGCCGGGTTTCCCCATTCGGACACCCCCGGATCAAAGCTCGGTTGACAGCTCCCCGGGGCCTATCGCGGCCTCCCACGTCCTTCATCGGTTCCTAGTGCCAAGGCATCCACCGTGCGCCCTTAAAAACTTGGCCACAGATGCTCGCGTCCACTGTGCAGTTCTCAAACAACGACCAGACACCCACCTACACAACCCGGCAAACACCAGGTCGGTCCGTGGGACCGGCACTGAGACAACGATTACTCGTTCCCTCAGGACCCAACAACGTGCCCGCCACACCAGACTCAAGAAACGCTTTCCACGCCGAAGCAGTACTCACGAACCATCACCCAGTGTGCCGAATAGTCAACGTTCCACCCATGAGCAACCGTGCGAGACATTCGCTCGCATCCGGCCATGTGCTCCTTAGAAAGGAGGTGATCCAGCCGCACCTTCCGGTACGGCTACCTTGTTACGACTTCGTCCCAATCGCTGGTCCCACCTTCGACGGCTCCCTCCCAAGGGTTAGGCCACCGGCTTCGGGTGTTACCGACTTTCGTGACGTGACGGGCGGTGTGTACAAGGCCCGGGAACGTATTCACCGCAGCATGCTGATCTGCGATTACTAGCAACTCCAACTTCATGGGGTCGAGTTGCAGACCCCAATCCGAACTGAGGCCGGCTTTTTGGGATTCGCTCCACCTCACGGTATCGCAGCCCTTTGTACCGACCATTGTAGCACGTGTGCAGCCCAAGACATAAGGGGCATGATGATTTGACGTCGTCCCCACCTTCCTCCGAGTTGACCCCGGCAGTCTCCTGTGAGTCCCCATCACCCCGAAAGGCATGCTGGCAACACAGAACAAGGGTTGCGCTCGTTGCGGGACTTAACCCAACATCTCACGACACGAGCTGACGACAACCATGCACCACCTGTATACCGACCACAAGGGGGCGACTATCTCTAGCCGTTTCCGGTATATGTCAAGCCTTGGTAAGGTTCTTCGCGTTGCGTCGAATTAAGCCACATGCTCCGCTGCTTGTGCGGGCCCCCGTCAATTCCTTTGAGTTTTAGCCTTGCGGCCGTACTCCCCAGGCGGGGAACTTAATGCGTTAGCTGCGGCACCGACGACGTGGAATGTCGCCAACACCTAGTTCCCAACGTTTACGGCGTGGACTACCAGGGTATCTAATCCTGTTCGCTCCCCACGCTTTCGCTCCTCAGCGTCAGTAATGGCCCAGAGATCCGCCTTCGCCACCGGTGTTCCTCCTGATATCTGCGCATTTCACCGCTACACCAGGAATTCCGATCTCCCCTACCACACTCTAGCCTGCCCGTATCGAATGCAGACCCGGGGTTAAGCCCCGGGCTTTCACATCCGACGCGACAGGCCGCCTACGAGCTCTTTACGCCCAATAATTCCGGACAACGCTCGCACCCTACGTATTACCGCGGCTGCTGGCACGTAGTTAGCCGGTGCTTCTTCTGCAGGTACCGTCACTTGCGCTTCTTCCCTGCTGAAAGAGGTTTACAACCCGAAGGCCGTCATCCCTCACGCGGCGTCGCTGCATCAGGCTTTCGCCCATTGTGCAATATTCCCCACTGCTGCCTCCCGTAGGAGTCTGGGCCGTGTCTCAGTCCCAGTGTGGCCGGTCGCCCTCTCAGGCCGGCTACCCGTCGTCGCCTTGGTAGGCCATTACCCCACCAACAAGCTGATAGGCCGCGGGCTCATCCTGCACCGCCGGAGCTTTCCACCAACCCCCATGCAGAGGAAGGTCGTATCCGGTATTAGACCCCGTTTCCAGGGCTTGTCCCAGAGTGCAGGGCAGATTGCCCACGTGTTACTCACCCGTTCGCCACTGATCCACCCCGAAGGGCTTCACCGTTCGACTTGCATGTGTTAAGCACGCCGCCAGCGTTCGTCCTGAGCCAGGATCAAACTCTCCGTGAATGTCTGCTCGGCAGTGCTTAATTAAAAGCACGAGCAACACCCGCGTCGAGCGGCACGACAACCACCGGAATAGGGTGGCCTCGCGCACTGCGTCCTCGCTAGTGTTTTACTTCAAAAGGAATCTCCAACCCCGATCAAGCGATCGAGGCCGGGGATGTCAACATATCTGGCGTTGACTTTTGGCACGCTGTTGAGTTCTCAAGGAACGGACGCTTCCTTCGCAGCCACTTCCGTGGCCCCTCCGGGCGCTTCGTTCTTTCGTGTTTCCATATCAGATCCGGCTCAGTGCCTTTTCCGCTTCACTTTCCGCATTTCGCTTCCGGCCTTTCGGCTTTCCGCTGTCCCCGACTCTACCAGAGTTTCAGTTTCGCTATTTCCTTCGAAAAGGACGTGCGAAACCGCCAAGCTGTTCGTCCGGGGGTTTCGCCTCCGAACCGCTCCTGCGGTCGGGGCAACTCGGAGAACATTACGCACCAGCGGCTCCGGAGTCAAACCGGCCCCGGGCAGCCGAGCTGCCCGGGGCCGGTCAGGCGCGGGTGATGCCCGCGATCGAAGGCGAGGTCAGACCTCGACCACGACCGGCAGGATCATCGGCCGGCGGCGGTAGTTGTCCGCCACCCACTTGCCGATGGTGCGGCGCACCAGCTGCTGCACCTGGCGCACCTCCAGCACGCCGTTGTCGGCGGACTTGCGCAGCGCCTCCTCCAGCTTCTGGACGACCGGGCCGAAGGCGTTGTCGTCGATGCCGGAGCCGCGGGCCTGGATGGTCGGGCCGCTGACGATCTTCCCGCTGGTGGAGTCCACCACGACGAAGACCGAGATGAAGCCCTCCTCGCCGAGGATCCGGCGGTCCTTCAGCGAGGACTCGGTGATGTCGCCGACCGAGGACCCGTCGACGTACACGTACCCGGCCTGCACCTTGCCGACGATCTTCGCGACGCCGTCGACCAGGTCGACCACCACGCCGTCCTCGGCGATCACGGTGCGGTTCTTCGGCACGCCGGTCTTGATGCCGAGATCGGCGCAGGCGCGCAGGTGGCGCCATTCGCCGTGCACCGGCATCAGGTTCTTCGGGCGGCAGATGTTGAAGAAGTAGAGCAGCTCACCGGCCGAGGCGTGGCCGGAGACGTGCACCTTGGCGTTGCCCTTGTGCACGACGTTGGCGCCCCAGCGGGTCAGGCCGTTGATGACCCGGTAGATCGCGGTCTCGTTGCCCGGGATGAGCGAGGAGGCCAGGATCACGGTGTCGCCCTCGACGATCCGGATCTGGTGGTCGCGGTTGGCCATCCGGGACAGCGCGGCCATCGGCTCGCCCTGCGAACCGGTGCAGACCAGCACGACCTCCTTGTCCGGGAGGTCGTCGAGCTGCTTGACGTCCACGATCAGGTTGCCGGGGACCTTCAGGTACCCGAGGTCGCGGGCGATGCCCATGTTGCGGACCATCGAGCGGCCGACGAAAGCGACCTTCCGCTTGTACTCGTGCGCGGCGTCCAGCACCTGCTGGATGCGGTGCACGTGGCTGGCGAAGGAGGCGACGATGATGCGCTTGTCCGCATTGGCGAAGACGTTGCGCAGCGCGGCGGAGATGTCGCGCTCGTGCGGGATGAAGCCGGGGACCTCGGCGTTGGTGGAGTCCACCAGCAGCAGGTCCATGCCCTCCTCGGCCAGCTTGGCGAAGGCCGGCAGGTCGGTCAGGCGGCCGTCCAGCGGGAGCTGGTCCATCTTGAAGTCACCGGTGGCGACGACCATCCCGGCGGGCGTGCGGACGGCGACCGCGAGCGCGTCCGGGATGGAGTGGTTGACCGCGATGAACTCGCAGTCGAAGGGGCCGATCTGCTCGCGCTGGCCTTCGACGACCTCCAGCACGTAGGGCCGGATCCGGTGCTCGGCGAGCTTGGCCTCGATCAGGGCCAGGGTCAGCTTCGAGCCGATCAGCGGGATGTCCGGGTTCTCCCGGAGCAGGTACGGGACCGCGCCGATGTGGTCCTCGTGGCCGTGGGTCAGCACGATGCCGTCGACCTTGTCGAGGCGGTCCCGGATCGAGGAGAAGTCCGGGAGGATCAGGTCGATGCCCGGCTGCTCGTCCTCGGGGAAGAGCACCCCGCAGTCGATGATGAGCAGCCGTCCGGCGTGCTCCAGCACGGTCATGTTGCGACCGATCTCCCCGAGGCCGCCGAGCGGGGTGATCCGGATCGCGTTCGGCGCGAGCGCGGGGGGCGCGCCGAGGTCAGGGTGAGGGTGGCTCAAAAGACTCTCCTTCGCGCCGCGCGCCACATGCCCGGGGGTCTCCCTGCGACATATGGCGCGCGGCTTGTACTAGCTACCTGTCAGGTCGATCCGCCCGTCACCGAGCGGCTGGCTTGCTGCGCCTCGCGCCTGCTCCGGTCCAGCGGCGGATCCCCGGGTGCGGCAACGGGGGTCCGGCGAGCCGGGGGCGCGCACGTCTCTTTGCTACAGGTGTACCCCGCCTGCGGCGAGATCCTGCTTCAATTGCGCGATCTCCTCGGGTGTGGCGTCGACCAGCGGCAGCCGGACCGGGCCGGCCGGGTGTCCCTGCAGGTTCAGCGCCGCCTTGGAGAGGATCAGGCCCTGGGTGCGGAACATCCCGGTGAAGACCGGCAGCAGGCTCTGGTGGATGGCGGTGGCCTCGGCCACCCGGCCCGCGGTGTGGGCCTCGATCATCGCGCGCAGCTGCTCGGAGACCACGTGGCCGACCACGCTCACCACGCCGACCGCGCCGACGGAGAGCAGCGGCAGGTTGAGCATGTCGTCACCGGAGTACCAGGCGAGGCCGGAGCGGGCGATCGCCCAGGCCGCGGCGCCCAGGTCGCCCTTGGCGTCCTTGTTGGCGACGATCCGCGGGTGCTCGCCGAGCCGGACCAGCGTCTCGTGGCTCAGCGCGACGCCGCTCCGCCCCGGGATGTCGTAGAGCATCACCGGCAGCCCGGTGGCATCGGCGACCGCGACGCTGTGCCGGTACAGGCCCTCCTGCGGGGGCTTGCTGTAGTACGGGGTGACCACCAGCAGACCGTGGGCGCCGGCGGCCTCGGCCTGCCGGGCCAGCTCCACGCTGTGCGCCGTGTCATTGGTGCCGACGCCCGAGATCACCTGGGCCCGGTCGCCGACCGCCGCCACCACGGCCCGCACGAGCTCCGCCTTCTCGGCGTCGCTGGTGGTCGGCGACTCGCCGGTGGTGCCGTTGAGCACCAGGCCGTCGTTGCCGGAGTCCACCAGGTGGGTCGCCAGGCGCTGGGCGCCGTCGAGGTCGAGCTCACCATCGGGGGTGAACGGGGTCACCATCGCGGTCAGAACCCGGCCGAAGGGCGCGGTGGCGAGGGCAGCTGTCGGTGTGGAGGTCGGAGCCATGGGTCCAAAAATACTCGTAGCCGATAAGGAGGCCGTGACTCCGGTCCAATGTTCGGACAGCGGGAGCCCGGAGAGCCGGCCTGAAATCCGGACACATCATAGGATTCCGGCGCCACCCGCTCGGGGGTTCAAGTGGCGCCGGAATCCGTGCCCTGAGCCTAGGGAGCGCCCGAATCGGTCGCAATCCAGACATGCCGGGCCAATGCGTCCATATGCCTATCCGGCCAGGTCAGGGCGCGACCCGACCGTGCTCGTTGAAGGCCGCATGGGTGAGCGGCATCAGCTCGGCCCAGATCGCCTCCATCCGCTCGGCCACCATCTCGATCTCCCGCTGCGGGAAGCTCGGCACCTTGGCGTTCTCCGCCTTGGTGCGCAGCGAGAGGAAGTGCATCAGCGAACGGGCGTTGCAGGTCGCGTACATGGAGGAGAACAGGCCCACCGGCAGCACCGCGCGGGCCACCTCGCGGGCCACGCCGGCGGCCAGCATCTCCTGGTACTCGGCGTAGGCCTGGGTGTAGGAGCGCTCCATCGCCGTGGTCACCGTCTTGTGCTGCTCGGCGGTGCCCTCGACGAACTCGTACCGGCCGGGGCGGCCCTGCTGGACCAGCTTGCGCTCCTGGCCCGGGACGTAGAAGACCGGCTGCAGCTCGCGGTAGCGCCCGCTCTCCTCGTTGTAGGACCAGCCGCTGCGGTGGCGGTGGAACTCGCGGAAGACGAAGATCGGCGCGCTGATGAAGAAGGTCATCGAGTTGTGCTCGAACGGGGTGCCGTGCCGGTCGCGCATCAGGAAGTTGATCAGGCCCGTGGACTTCGCCGGGTCCTGCGCCAGCGACTCCAGGGACTGCTCGCCCTTGGTCGAGACGCGGGCCGCCCAGAGCACGTCGGTGTCGGTGGCGGCGCTGCGGACCAGCTCCACCGTGACGTCGCTGCGGAACGTGGGGGTGGCCGCTGCTTCGTCGGTCACGGGTTACTCCTCAACTTGATGGCGTGGTGCATGGTCTTGCGGGCCCGCGGAGTGTCCCCGGCATCCGCGTACGCGACGGCGAGGCGGAACCAGACCCGCCAGTCGCCCGGCTCGGCCTCGGCCTCGGCCCGTCGCTTGGCGAACACCTCGTCGGCCGAGGCGCGGTCGATCCGTCCGCCGGAGGTGCGGCGCAGCTCGTCCACCGGCAGGCCGCCCTCGGCCTCCAACTCGCGCGACATCGCCTCGGTGGTGCGCCCGAACCTGACCGTCTGGCGCAGGAACCACACGCCGATGCCCGGGATGATGAACGCGCAGATCCCGATGCCGATGCCGAACGGCTTTCCGGTGGCGATGAGTTGGACGCCCTCGCCGACGCAGACCAGCGCGGTCAGCAGCAGCACGGCGGCGAGGATGAAGAAGCCGGTACGGGAGGTCATTCGCGGTTCACCGGCTCACAGGTCGAGGAAGTTTTCGAGACCCAGGGTCCGCCCCGGGGTCTGCCCGACCCGGCGCACCCCGAGCAGGATGCCGGGCATGAAGCAGCTGTGGTGCAGCGAGTCGTGACGGATCGTCAGGGTCTCGCCGGTGTCCCCGAAGAGCACCTCCTGGTGGGCCAGCAGGCCGCGCAGCCGCACCGCGTGCACCGGCACCCCGTCGACGTCCGCACCGCGGGCACCGGGCAGCCCGTGGGTGGTCGGGTCCGACTGCCGCGGCAGGCCGGCCGCGTCCCGGGCGGCGGCGATCAGCTGCGCGGTGCGGGTGGCGGTGCCCGAGGGGGCGTCGGCCTTGCGGTCGTGGTGCAGCTCGACCACCTCGACGGACTCGAAGTACTTCGCCGCCTGCTGGGCGAAGTGCATGGTGAGCACCGCGCCGATGGAGAAGTTGGGGGCGATCAGCAGCCCGACCTCGGGCAGCCGGGCGAGCCAGTGGTCCACCTCGGCGAGCCGTGCCTCGTCCCAGCCGGTGGTGCCGGTGACCACGTGGATGCCGTTGTGCAGGCAGAAGTCGAGGTTGCGCATCACCGAGTCGGGGTGGGTCAGCTCGACGGCCACCTCGGCGCCGCTCTCCACCAGGGTCTCCAGCTTGGAGCCCCGGCCGAGCGCGGCGACCAGCTCCAGGTCCTCGGCGGCCTCGACGGCCTTGACGGCCTCCGAGCCGATCCGGCCGGTGGCGCCGATCACGGCGACGCGCAGGGTCATGAGCTGTCCTTTCAGAGCAGGGGGCGTTGGTCAGACGAGGTCGGCGAGCCTGGCCGCGCGCTTGTCGGCGATCGGGCCGATCAGCGCCAGCGAGGGCCGGTGGGCGCCCAGCACGTCCTGGGCCACCTCCTGGACGTCCTCCAGGGTGACGCCCGCGATCTTCTCCAGCATCTCGTCCACCGACAGGTGGTGGCCGTAGGCCAGCTCGGCCTTGCCGATCCGGTTCATCAGCGAACCGGTGTCCTCCATGCCGAGCACGGTGGAGCCGGAGATCTGGCCGATCGCGCGGCGCAGCTCCTCCTCGGTGATCCCCTCGTCGACCACCTTGGCCAGCTCGGTGCGGCAGATCCGCAGCACCTCCTCGACCCGCTTGGGCTGGCAGCCGGCGTAGATGCCGAACAGGCCGCTGTCCGCGTAGGAGGAGGAGTAGGAGTAGACCGAGTAGGCCAGGCCGCGCTTCTCGCGGACCTCCTGGAAGAGCCGCGAGCTCATGCCGCCGCCGAGCGCGGAGTTGAGCACGCCCATCGCCCAGCGCCGCTCGTCGTGCCGCGGCAGTCCGGGCACCCCGAGCACCAGGTGGGCCTGCTCGGTGGACCGGTTGAGCACCTCGACCCGTCCCGCGGTGCGCATCGCCCGCAGGCCGCGGCGGGCCTCGGCGGGCGCCGCGTCGGACTTGGCGAGCAGGCCGGCGAAGGCCCGCTCGACCTGCTTGACCACCGTGCGGTGGTCCAGGTTGCCGGCGGCGGCCACCACCAGGTGCTCGGGCTTGTAGCGGCGCTTGAAGAAGCCGGCGATCTGCTCGCGGGTCAGCGCCTTGACGGTCTCCTGGGTGCCCAGGATCGGACGGCCCAGCGGGGCGTCGCCGTAGATCACCTTGGCGAACAGGTCGTGCACCACGTCGCCCGGGTCGTCCTCGGCCATCGCCATCTCCTCGAGGATGACGCCGCGTTCGGCCTCCACGTCCTCGGGGCGGATCAGCGAGCCGGTGAGCATGTCGCAGACCACGTCTATGGCGAGCGGCAGGTCGGTGTCGAGCACCCGCGCGTAGTAGCAGGTGTTCTCCTTCGCGGTGAAGGCGTTCATCTCGCCGCCGACCGCGTCCAGGGCGGCCGAGATCTCCAGCGCGCTGCGCTTCTCGGTGCCCTTGAAGAGCAGGTGCTCCAGGTAGTGGGTGGCGCCGTTCAGCACCGGGGTCTCGTCCCGGGAGCCGACACCGACCCAGATGCCGAAGGTCGCCGAGCGCACGGTCGGCAGCGTCTCGGTGACGACCCGCAGGCCACCGGGAAGGACGGTACGGCGCACCGTGCCGGCGCCGTCCACGCCCTTCAGCAGGGTGCGGGTGGTACCGGGGCGCTGCGTGGTCGCCGAGGCCTGGGCCACGAAGGGTTCCTCTCAAACACGGGACAACAGGGTGCGGCCCGTACGCTCCGAGTCCGGAACGTACGGGCCGCGGTGTTTCACAGCTGGTGGTGCGTCACTCGGCGGCGGCGGTCTCGCCGCCCTCCTCGCCCTCGATGACCGGGATCAGCGAGAGCTTGCCGCGCGGGTCGATCTCGGCGATCTCGACCTGCACCTTGGCGCCGACGCCGAGCACGTCCTCGACGTTCTCCACGCGCTTGCCACCGGCGAGCTTGCGGATCTGCGAGATGTGCAGCAGGCCGTCCTTGCCCGGCATGAGCGAGACGAACGCGCCGAACGTCGTGGTCTTCACCACGGTGCCCAGGTAGCGCTCGCCGACCTCCGGCATGGTCGGGTTGGCGATCTGGTTGATCGTCGTACGGGCAGCCTCCGCCGAGGGACCGTCGACCGCACCGATGTAGATGGTGCCGTCGTCCTCGATGGTGATGTCCGCGCCGGTGTCCTCCTGGATCTGGTTGATCATCTTGCCCTTGGGGCCGATGACCTCACCGATCTTGTCCACCGGGATCTTGATGGTGATGATGCGCGGCGCGTTCGGCGACATCGCGTCGGGCGCGTCGATCGCCTCGTTCATCACGTCCAGGATGTGCAGACGCGCGTCCTTGGCCTGCTTGAGCGCGGCGGCCAGCACGGAGGCCGGGATGCCGGTCAGCTTGGTGTCCAGCTGCAGGGCGGTGATGAAGTTGCGGGTACCGGCGACCTTGAAGTCCATGTCGCCGTACGCGTCCTCGGCACCCAGGATGTCGGTCAGCGCGACGTAGTGCGTCTCACCGTCGATCTCCTGCGAGATGAGGCCCATGGCGATACCGGCGACGGCGGCCTTCAGCGGCACACCGGCGTTCAGCAGCGACATGGTCGAGGCGCAGACCGAGCCCATCGAGGTGGAGCCGTTGGAGCCCAGCGCCTCGGAGACCTGGCGGATCGCGTAGGGGAACTCCTCGCGGGTCGGCAGCACGGGCAGGATCGCCCGCTCGGCCAGCGCGCCGTGGCCGATCTCGCGGCGCTTGGGCGAGCCCACGCGGCCGGTCTCGCCGACCGAGTACGGCGGGAAGTTGTAGTTGTGCATGTAGCGGCGACGCGTCTCCGGGGAGAGCGTGTCGAGCTGCTGCTCCATGCGGAGCATGTTGAGGGTGGTGACGCCCAGGATCTGGGTCTCGCCACGCTCGAACAGGGCCGAGCCGTGCACCCGCGGGATGGCCTCGACCTCGGCGGCCAGGGTGCGGATGTCGGTGACACCGCGGCCGTCGATGCGGACCTTGTCCTTGATGACGCGCTCGCGCACGATCTTCTTGGTCAGCGCGTTGTAGGCGGCGCTGATCTCCTTCTCGCGGCCCTCGAACTCCGGGAGCAGCTTCTCGGCGGCGACCGCCTTGACGCGGTCCAGCTCGTTCTGGCGCTCCTGCTTGCCCGCGATGGTCAGCGCCTTGGACAGCTCGCCCTTGACGGCGGCGGTCAGCGCGGCCAGCACGTCGTCCTGGTAGTCCAGGAAGACCGGGAACTCGCCGGTGGGCTTGGCGGCCTGGGCAGCCAGCTTGGACTGCGCGGCGCACAGCACCTTGATGAACGGCTTGGCGGCCTCGAGGCCGGCGGCGACGATCTCCTCGGAGGGGGCCTCGGCGCCCTCGGAGACCAGCTGGATCGTCTTGGCGGTGGCCTCGGCCTCCACCATCATGATCGCGACGTCGCCGTCCGGCAGCGCGCGGCCGGCGACGACCATGTCGAACACGGCCTCCTCCAGCTCGCTGTGGGTCGGGAACGCCACCCACTGGCCGCGGATCAGCGCGACGCGGACGCCGCCGATCGGGCCGGTGAAGGGCAGGCCGGCCAGCTGGGTGGAGGCGGAGGCGGCGTTGATGGCGACCACGTCGTACAGGTGGTCGGGGTTGAGCGCCATCACCGTGACGACGACCTGGATCTCGTTGCGCAGGCCCTTGACGAAGGACGGGCGCAGCGGGCGGTCGATCAGGCGGCAGGTCAGGATGGCGTCCTCGGAGGGGCGGCCCTCACGACGGAAGAACGAGCCGGGGATCCGGCCCGCGGCGTACATCCGCTCCTCGACGTCGACCGTCAGCGGGAAGAAGTCGAAGTGCTCCTTCGGCTGCTTGGAGGCGCTGGTGGCCGACAGCACCATGGTGTCGTCGTCCAGGTAGGCCACGGCGGAGCCGGCGGCCTGACGGGCCAGGCGGCCGGTCTCGAAGCGGATGGTACGGGTGCCGAAGGAACCGTTGTCGATCACGGCCTCGGCGTAGAACACGTTCTCTTCCACCTGGAAGATCTCCTCTTTCGTACGTCTCCGGGAGAGCGTCCCCGCGCTTGCCTGCCGGTGGCCCTGACCTGCCGGGCCGGTCTTCGATCGAAGCCCCCGGGTCGTCCGCTCATTCGGACTCCCGGCGGCCACTACCGAGGACCGGCGCCTCTCGGCTGCCAGGCCGCTCAGCGGTGGGCGTCTGGACGCTCTCCTGGATGCGGGCGGCTTCCGTTTGAAGCCTTCGGCCCGCAAGGGGGTCGTGCTGCTCGGGGTGAAGCGCGTGGTCGCGCCACCACCCGGCATGCCCACAACCCTACGGTGCGAATCTCGGCCGCTTTGGGAGGCGGACCGGAAATTCTGGCACCCTGCGTCTGTCGTCGAGGTCCGCAGAGCGTCTGGAGCTCGTCGGGACGTCGTCGGAAGCAGACGGCCTACAGGGGGATGGTACGCGCGAGGGGCGGCTCCCCGTGTGGGGAGCCGCCCCGGGCGGCGGTCTTAGCGGGCGCCACCGGCGGCACCGCGGCGGATGCCCAGGCGGTCGACGAGCGTACGGAAGCGCTCGATGTCCTTCTTGGCCAGGTACTGCAGGAGGCGGCGGCGCTGGCCGACCAGGATCAGCAGGCCACGACGGCTGTGGTGGTCGTGCTTGTGGAACTTGAGGTGCTCGGTCAGGTCCGAGATCCGGCGCGAAAGCATGGCGACCTGAACCTCGGGGGAGCCCGTGTCGCCCTCCTTCTGGCCGAACTCGGCGAAGATCTGCTTCTTGACGGCGGCGTCGAGGGCCACGGCAACTCCTTCTGGGGTGTCCGAGTGATCCTGGTCTACTGCACAGGATCTTTTGGAACTCGGAAGCCCCAGGGTACCAGCCGGTCAGCTCACGCCGCGGACGAGGGTGTAGATGCCGAGCACCGCCAGGGTCAGCGGGACCAGCGACATCAGCAGCAGGCTGTCCACCATGTCCAGCAGTCGGCCCCAGAAGGGTGACACGCCCAGCCGCGGCACCACCAGGGCGATCGCGATCAGCAGCGTGGCGCCGAGTGCGACCGAGCCGCCCAGCCAGATGGTGCGCAGGTCGACGGCGGTGGTGCTGGTGGCCTTGAGGATGTACAGCGGGGTGTGCAGCGACAGGCCCAGGATCAGCAGGCCCAGACCCAGCAGGCCGGCGATGGTCAGGCTGAAGACCTGCGCGGTGTAGCGGAACAGGCGGGCCCGCAGCATCGTCGAGATGCCCAGCGTCAGCGCCAGCACCTGCGGGAACATCCGGTCGCTGAAGCCCAGCACGGTGCAGGCCCCGATGATCACCGCGGCGCAGCCGCCGACCAGGCCGACCAGCACCTCGTGGCCGCGGCGCGCCTGGTGGGCGATCCGCTCGTACTGCACGGCCTCGGCCCGGCTGCTCTCCTCGGCGGCCCGGCTGCCGCGGGTGCGGGTCTGGCCGGGGGCGCTGAAGCCGACCGGGAGCCGGGCGAAGCGGGCCGAGAGGGCCGGCAGGAAGCCGATCGCGGCGAATGCCGCGACACCGGCCACGGCGGCGATGTGGTCGGCGGAGGTGCCCGGCATCAGCACGGCGGCGAAGGTGGCCAGGCTGCCGGCGGCGGAGAGCACCGCGGCGGCCACGAAGACCGAGTCCTTCTCGGGGAGCAGGCCGATCAGCAGCACCGAGACCACCAGCATGGTCACGCAGCCGACCAGGAACTGCAGGCGGCCCGGCCCGTCGTACTTGTGCGCGACGCCGAGGATGCCGCTGCCGGCGATCAGCGCGTGCGGCAGGGCGCCGATGCCCAGGGTGAGGGCCGCCATGTGGTCCTTGTAGACCCGGGCGCGCACACCGGCGAAGGCGACCAGCACCACGGTGGCCACACCGGAGAGCACCCCGGGCAGGCCGTGCATGTCGTGGGTCAGGTCGGAGAACCACAGGGCGAAGCCGAGCAGCACGATCAGCAGACCGGCGCCGATCAGGCCGAAGGCCCGCATCAGGTCCGGGCTCCAGAACCGGCGGTCGGCCTCGACGGCGCTGGCGATCGCGTCGGCCACGTCGTCGTAGACGGCCGGCGGCAGCGACTCGGCGAACGGGCGCAGACTCAGCAGGTCGCCGTCGCGCACCTGTTGGGCGGCCAGCGGCAGGCCGCTGTCCAGCACCGTGCCGTCGCGGCGCACCAGGTGGAAACCGGTGGGGGCACCGTCGGCCTGGGTCTGGCCGGAGAGCCGCAGCACCTCGGGATAGACGTCGGCGAGCGGCACGTCCTCCGGCAGGGCCACATCGATCCGGCTGTCCGGCGCCACCACGGTGACCCGACAGAATCCGGTCGCTGCGTTCGAACTCACCGGTGCTCCCCCTTGCTCACTGTCCTTCATCAACCGTGCGCCGCGTCCACCGGAGTTGGCGCTGCGTCACCCTACCGCCCGGCGGAGCGTCACCGTCCCGCACCCCGGCCGCCCCCGGCCGACGCCTGCCGCGCGGCAGCAGGACCCGGCCCTGGCTCGGCGCCCGGTCGGGCTCGGTAGGATCTGCCCCTGCGCAGGGTGCGTGCCGGGGGCGGGATGGATCGCCGCGGCGGCGCCCCGGTCCGCGTCGGGGGCAGGGCAGTCACAGGGGCGCCTCCTTCGGGACCCTTCGAGTCGCGTGAGGCTGGTGCGGTTGTAGATGAGTGTCGTGACGGTCAAGCGTCCGCCCCGGGCGTATCCGCCCGTGGTCCAGGACGAGCCCGTGGAGCTGGTCAATCCGCCCGAACTGCCCCGCGGGGGCGGCGACGACTGGGTGATGAGCCTGCTGCCGCTGCTCGGCATGGGCGGCTCGGCGGCCTTCCTGTTCAGTCCGGGTGCGGCCCCGATGATGAAGGTCATGGGCATGCTGATGGTGGCCTCCACCGCCGGCATGGGCATCGCCCAACTGGTCAAGGCCCGCAAGGGCGGCGGCGCGGGGCTGGCCGACGAGCGGCGCGACTACCTGAAGTACCTGCAGCAGATGCGCCGTCAGGTCCGCCGCACCGCCGAGCGCCAGCGCGGCGCGCAGCTCTACCTGCACCCCGAGCCGGACCAGCTGTGGTCGATCGTGGCCGAGGGCCGCCGGCTGTGGGAACGCCGGCCCAGCGACCCGGACTTCGCCCAGATCCGGCTGGGCCGCGGCGCGCAGCAGCTGGCCACTCCCCTGGTGGCTCCGCAGACCGCGCCGATGGACGAGCTGGAGCCGCTGTCGGCCGACGCGATGCGCAACTTCCTGCAGGCGCACGGCACCCTGCAGGACCTGCCGCTGTCGGTCTCGCTGCGCGCCTTCTACCACATCACCGTCTGCGGCGACCCGGACGCGGTGTACGCCAACGTGCGGGCGATGATCGCCCAGTTGACCACCCTGCACTCCCCCGACGACCTGATGCTCGGCGTCGCGGCCGCCCCCGGCGCGCTGGACGAGTGGGAGTGGGTCAAGTGGCTGCCGCACACCCAGCACCGCAAGCAGAGCGACGGCGCGGGCTCGCGCCGGCTGATCGCGGCGGGCCTGGGCGAGCTGGAGCTGCTGCTGGAGGACGAGCTGTCGGGCCGCCAGCGGTTCAGCCGCGACGCCGTGCCGACCTCGGACCAGCCGCACCTGGTGGTGGTCCTGGACGGCGCCGCGGTGCCCCAGGACTCGCTGCTGGCCTCGGTGGACGGGGTGCACGGGGTGACCGTGATCGAGGTGGTCCCGGGTGACCTGGACGAGCCGACCGGGCACCTGGTGGTCACCGTCGGCGCCGAGGAACTGCTGCTGGAGTCGGCCTCCGGGGCCTCCTACTCGGGCCGCCCCGACGCCCTGAGCGCCTGGCAGTCCGAGGCACTGGCCCGGCAGCTGGCGCCGTACCGGATCTCGGCCGGCGGCGACGACGAGCCGCTGCTGTCCAACCTGGACTTCACCGACCTGATGGGCGTGGGCGACGCCGGCTCGGTGGACACCGCCCGCACCTGGCGACCGCGTCCCCAGCACGAGAAGCTGCGGGTGCCGATCGGGGTGGGGGCCGGCGGCGAGCTGGTCCACCTGGACATCAAGGAGGCCGCGCTGGAGGGCATGGGCCCGCACGGCCTGTGCGTGGGCGCCACCGGTTCCGGCAAGTCGGAGCTGCTGCGCACCCTGGTGCTGGGCCTGGCGATGACGCACTCCTCCGAGACGCTGAACTTCGTGCTCGCCGACTTCAAGGGCGGCGCGACCTTCGCGGGCATGGCCGACATGCCGCACACCTCCGCGGTGATCACCAACCTGGAGGGCGAGCTCACCCTGGTCGACCGCATGCGCGATGCGATCGAGGGCGAGCTGAACCGCCGCCAGGAGCTGCTGCGCTCGGCCGGCAACTACGCCAACCTCAACGAGTACGAGCGGGCCCGGGCGGCCGGCGCGGCGCTGGACCCGCTGCCCTCGCTGGTGCTGATCATCGACGAGTTCTCCGAACTCCTCACCGCCAAGCCCGACTTCATCGACATGTTCATCCAGATCGGCCGGATCGGCCGATCCCTCGGGGTGCACCTGCTGCTGGCCTCGCAGCGCCTGGAGGAGGGCAAGCTGCGCGGTCTGGACACCTTCCTGTCCTACCGGATCGGTCTGCGCACCTTCTCGGCCGCCGAGTCGCGGGCGGCGATCGGCGTGCCGGACGCGTACCACCTGCCGCCGGTGCCCGGCGTCGGCTACCTCAAGTTCGGCACCGACGTGATGGACCGCTTCAAGGCCGCCTACGTCTCGGGGCCCTACCGGGCGCCGGGCCAGCAGCGGGCCAGCGGCCGGATCTCCACCGTGCAGCCGGTGCTCTTCACCGCGGCCGAGGTGCCGGTGATCGAGACGGTGGTGCAGGAGGTGGCGCCCGAGCCGGAGCAGCTGGACGACGCGCTGGTGGACACCGTGCTCGACGTGATCGTGCAGCGGATGGTCGGGCAGGGCCCGCCGGCCCACCAGGTCTGGCTGCCGCCGCTGGACGAGGCGCCGAGCATGGACCAGCTGGTGCCGCCGCTCCAGGCCACTCCCGAACGCGGCCTGACCTCACCGGAGTTCGGGGCGCTGGGCCGACTCGTGGTGCCGGTGGGCATCGTGGACCGGCCGCGCGAGCAGCGGCGCGACGTGCTCTACCAGGACTACTCCGGCGCGGCCGGCCACGGTCTGGTGGTCGGTGGTCCGCGCTCGGGCAAGTCGACCATGATCCGCAGCATGGTGGCGGGCTTCGCGCTCACCCACACCCCGGTGGAGACCCAGTTCTACCTGCTGGACTTCGGCGGCGGCGGCTTCCAGTCGCTGCAGGACCTGCCGCACGTCGGCGGGGTGGCCGGGCGCCTGGACACCGACAAGGTGCGCCGGATGGTCAGCGAGGTGCACGGGGTGCTGAACCGGCGCGAGGAGCTGTTCCGCGCCACCGGCATCGACTCGATCGGCACCTACCGCACCCGCCGGGCCGCCGGCCAGCTGCCGGACGAACAGTTCGGCGACGTCTTCCTGGTGGTCGACGGCTGGCTCACCTTCCGCCAGGAGTACGAGATCCTGGAGCCGGTGGTCACCGACATCGTGGCCCGCGGTCTGGGCTACGGCGTGCACGTGGTGCTGACCGCCGCCCGTTACGCCGAGGTCCGCCCGGCCCTCAAGGACGCCCTGCAGAACCGCACCGAGCTGCGGCTGGGCGATCCGATGGAGTCGGAGATCGACCGCAAGGTGGCGCAGAACGTGCCCAACGGCGCCCCGGGCCGCGGCCTGACCAGCGGCAAGCTGCACTTCCTGAGCGGCCTGCCGCGCCTGGACGGCTCCTGCTCGGTCGACGACCTGGTGACCGGTGTCGCCGGACTGGTGGAGGCGGTCAACGCCGCCTGGAGCGGCCCGCGGGCGCCGCAGGTGCGGATGCTGCCGGCCGTGCTGGACGGCTACTCGCTGCCCAAGGGCTTCGAGCAGCCCGAGCGCGGCATCGCCTTCGCCCTGGACGAGGTCGAGATGGCGCCGGTCTTCGTCAACTTCGAGACCGACCCGCTCTTCATCGTCTTCGGTGAGAGCGAGTCCGGGAAGTCGGCGCTGCTGCGGATGCTGATCAAGCAGATCACCGAGCGCTACACCCCCGAGCAGGCCGGCATCGTGATCGGCGACTACCGGCGCGCACTGCTGGGCGCGGTGCCGCCGGAGTACCTGGTGGAGTACGCCGCCGCCCAGCCGGCGATGACCGCGATCGTGGACATGCTGCGCGGGGCCTGCGCGCGCCGCCTGCCCGGCCCGGACGTGACCGCCGACCAGCTGCGCAACCGCAGCTGGTACAGCGGCAAGGACATGTTCGTGATCGTGGACGACTACGAGCTGGTCGCCACCTCCTCGGGCAACCCGATGGCGGCGCTGGCCGAGTTCCTGCCGTTCGCCCGCGACATCGGCCTGCGCGTGATCATCGCGCGCAACGCGGGTGGCGCGGGGCGCTCGCTCTTCGAGCCGGTGATGCAGCGGATGCGCGAGCTGGGCGGGCAGGGCGTCATGCTCTCCGGCAACCGGGACGAGGGCGCGCTGCTGGGCACCGTCAAGCCGCAGGCGCTGCCGCCGGGCCGCGGCATGTTCGTGTCGCGGCGGATCACCAGCGGACAGATGGTGCAGACGGGCTGGCTGCCGCAGCAGCAGTGAGGTGACCGGGGCGGCCCGCCAGGCCGTCACCGACAGTGGTCGAGGGGTCGGGTGCGCGCAGTCGCCACCCGGCCCCTCGGCGTTTGCCCTGTCCAGCAGCCGGAAAGTTATCGAGGTTTTTTCGCCGCCGAGCTGCGGTTCTCGTGGTGGCCGCGATCCGGTCCGCAACGCCGCCGCGATACCCGGGAGTGCCTGGACCCCTGGCGACTGTTGCCGATGGCAACCTTCGAATCAATCCCCGCAATCCGAGTTCACCTTTGATTCATACGCCGTTGGCCAAAGGTAACAAGTCGGACATCAATCCTGGGCGCCCACCGCGGGCCACAGATGTGGATGCCTATGCGGATTACCGCAACGGATTCCGAAGGTCAACCGCCATTGACGCAAGCTATACGCCCCCGCACCATGGCGATCCAAGGGAGCCAGCAGACCAAACCCCCAGGCAGGGGCCTCGAAGACGTCGCGGAGGCGATACCGCTCCCCACCCCAGCACCGCACAGGACCGCGCACCGCCGCGCTGAGCCGATCGGACCCGCCATGACCGACACGCTTCGCCCACCCGCCGCCACCCCCACGGTGACGGTCAGTACCGCCGAGGCCTCCCGAGGGCTGCAGCGCTCGCTCGGCGTCGTGGGCGGAACGCTGCTCACGCTCTCCTGCGTCACGCCCGCCTCCTCGCTCTTCGTCATCGTGCCGCTGCTGTTCAACTCGCTCGGCACCGCGACCGCGCTGACCATCGGCATCGGCGCGGTCATCTGCGTGGCGGTGGCGTTCTGCTACTCCGAGCTGGGCACCCTGATCCCCAGCGCGGGCGGCGAGTACGCGATGGTGGGCACGCTGGCCGGCCGGTTCGCCGGCTGGCTGGTCTTCATCCAGTCGCTGATCGTGGTGATGATCGTCCCCTCGGTGATCGCCATCGGGACGGCCGCCTACCTGGCCCCGATCGTGCACGTCAGCGGCCCGGTGGCCGGCGCCGCGGTGATGCTGGCCGCCACCGTGGCCGGCCTGCTGGACCTGCGGGCCAACGCCTGGATCACCGGCATCTTCCTGGTCCTGGAGGTGATCGCGGCCGGCGTCGTCTCCGTCCTCGGCTTCGCGCACAGCCAGCGCGGGGCGGGCAGCCTGTTCCACGGCGTGCTGGCCGACGCCCACGGCGCCACCAGCGCGGTGGGCCTGGGCGGGATGATGGCCGCGATGGGCACCGCGCTCTTCGTCACCCAGGGCTTCAGCACCGCGATCTACCTCTCCGAGGAGCTGGAGAACCCGCGCCGCAACGTGGCCCGCACGGTGCTGTGGACGCTCGGCCTGTCGGCGGTGGTCATCATGGTCCCGGTCGTCGCGATCACCCTGGGCGCGCCCGACCTGGCCACGCTGACCGGCGGCGACATCTCCGGCATGGTGGCCGGCTGGAGCGACTCGGCGCTCGGCACCTTCATCAGCCTGTGCATCGCGCTGGCCATCATCAACGCCGGCATCGTCATGGTGATCCAGAACTCCCGGGTGCTGTTCGCCTCCGGCCGCGACCGGGCCTGGCCGGAGCCGATCAACAAGGCCTTCGGCACGCTGAACCGCTTCAACGCCCCGTGGGTCTCCACCCTCGCGGTCGGCGTCCCCGGCGCGGTGCTGTGCTTCGTCCCCGGCGAGACGCTGAGCAACATCACCGGCGTCGCGGTCGCCGCGCTCTACCTGCTGGTCGCCGTCGCCGCGCTGTTCTCCCGCCGCGGCACGCACAAGCACACCCCCGCCTGGCGCCAGCCGCTGTGGCCGGTGCTGCCCGTGCTGCTGATCGTCGCCCTCGGCTACACGCTGACCCAGCTGGACACCCACGCGCTGATCTGGACCGGCGTGATCACCGCCGCCGCCTCGCTCTACTGGGTCTTCTACCTGCGCCCGCGCCAGGCGACCCGCTGGGTGATCACCCTGCCGGAGGACGAGCAGGTCTGAGCCCACCGGCCCCGCGCACGACGAAGCGGCCCGGACGCCCCGCTGGGGGGTGTCCGGGCCGCTTGCGGCTGTCCGGGCTGTCCGGGCGGTCGGGGCTGCCGACCGGCCGCTCAGCCCTGCTGCTGGCGCCGGTGGTCGCGCAGCACCACGAAGCCGCCGAAGAGCAGCGCCACCAGCAGGACCGCGCCGCCGAGCACGTAGGTGGCGGTGCGCCGGTCGCGGTCGGCCTGGGTCTCGCCCAGGCCGAGCGGCTGGGGCAGGATCGGCGAGCCGGCCAGCTGGACCGCCGGATCGGGCACCGGGTCGTTGGTCGGCGGGTCGGTGTCGGTGACCGCCTTGACCGGGTCGACCACCCCCCAGCCGAGGTACTTGTCGGGGGTGCGCTGGGTGCGCTGCGCGGTCTGCTCGATCCGGGCGCGGATCTGCCGGGCCGTCCAGTCCTTGTGCTCGCCGCGCAGCAGCGCGGCCACCCCGGCCACGTACGGGGCGGCGAAGCTGGTGCCGTTGTCCACGCACTGGCCGCCGCCCGGGACGGTGGAGAGCATGTCCACGCCGGGGGCGGCGACCTTCACGAAGTCGCCGTACTCGGAGAAGGAGGCGCGCTCGTTGTTGCGGTCGGAGGCGCCCACCGCGAGCACCGTGGGGTAGGCGGCCGGATAGGTCGCACCCTCCTGGCCGTCGTTGCCGGAGGCCGCGACCACCACCACGTTGTGCGCCTCGGCGAGGTCGATCGCGCTCTTGAGGGCGCCGCTGCCGGCGAAGTCGGCGTCCCCGTTGGTGCCGCGGACGTCCTGCGAGATGTTGATGACCTGGGCGTTGGCGTTGACCGCGTCCACGACCGCCTGGGCCAGGGTGTCCACGTTGCCGCTGCCCGCGTCGTCGTTCTGCCGGATCGACAGGATCTGGGAGCCGGGCGCCAGGCCCACGAAACCGACGCCGTCACGGTGCGCGGCGGCGATGATGCCGGCCACCTTGGTGCCGTGGCCGACCGTGTCGGTGGTCGACCCCCCGGCCACCGGCTGGTTGTTGTTGTTCTTGTCCAGCAGCAGCGTGGGACCGGCCTGGACCTTGCCGGCCAGCTGCGGGTTCTGGTTGTCCACGCCGGTGTCGATCACCGCGACCAGCACCCCGCTGCCGGTGACCGTGTTGTTCTGCCAGAGCTGGTCGAGCAGCACCCGCTGCAGCGCCCACGGGGTGCCCGGCACGTCCTTGGCCGGGAAGGTGCAGTCACCGGCCGCCGCGATGCTCAACGGCGACCAGTGGCTCCCCGGCGGATCCGCCGCCACCGCGGGCGCGGCTGCCGTCCCGCCCAGCACACCGAGCACCGCGCCGACCGCCGCGATCCGGCTCAGCCTTCGCCCCAACGCCACCTGGCACCCCTCGACTCGCGTGTTCCGCCCACGTGTCCTGCCGCGTGTCCGGCCCGTCCTCACGGGCCCGCTCCCGGGCCGGCTGCGGCCCGGACACGCGATGGGGGCGGGCGTCCACGGACACCCGCCCCACCTGCTGCGCTTTCGCTCCGCACCGCGCGCGGCGGTGCGGAGCGGTCCGGCCGGGGGCGACTGGGCCGACCCCGGCCGATGGATCAGTTGTGCCAGATCGCGGCGTTGGCCGACTCGGTCTGGGTGTAGCTCTGGTGAGCGTTGTCCAGCGCCGCGGCGATCTGGTTCAGCGTGGTGTGCAGGTCGTTCGCCTTCGAGTCCCAGATGGCCTGGCGGGCGTCGTAGCCCTCCTTGGCCGCACCGGTCCAGGAGCTGGCGATCCGGGTGACACCGGCCTTGAGGTCGTCCAGCTGCTGCTGGACCCGCGTGGCGGTGGCACGGACCTCGGAGCCCGCGTTCTGGATGGTGCTGAAATCGACCTTGATGTGTCCGTCAGCCATGATGGCTCCCTTTCAAGAAGAGGTGGGTCGGGGCGCCCCTCCGGGACGGCCCCGGCTGATGCGCTGCCGCGCAGCTGCGTGCCGGCCAGGCCGGCGGAGCGTCAGGCGCCCTGGACGCCGCTGAGCGAGGAGCGCTGGTCCTCTTCGGTGGCCGAGTACTTCGAGGTGGTGGCGTCGATCGCCTGTCGGATCTCGTCCAGCACCTTGTTGAGCGCGGTCGCGTCCTCGTTCCACCGCTCCTGCAGCTGGTGGTAGGCGGTCGCAGCCGCACCCTGCCAGCCGCCGGCGATCGACTCGACCAGCGCGTTGAGCTTCGAAAGCTCCCCCTGGATCTGCGAGTTGACCTCGGTGATCTTGCCCGAGAAGGCCCGCATCTCCTCAGCGGTCGTCGTGAACTGACCAGCCATAATCCACCGTCCCCCATGAGACAGACTCATTCCGGCTGTGCGGTCACCCTGCCCACCCGGACGACACCACGGTGTGATGCTTCGCAGCACTGTAGCCAACAGCGCCGACAGTCCCAACATCGGGAGCCGTTTGGTTACCAACCCATGACGATCCGCCGGACGTTGGCGCAACCGACACTGACCTGCAATCAACTGCCGTGGTCAGGAGGTCTGCTCCTGGAGCGCGGCCTTGGTGTTGAGCGCCGGGCCCGCCGGGATCAGGTCCGACCAGGCCCTGGGCACCAGCACCGGCGTCGTGTCCTTGTAACCGAGCCTGGCCTGCGCCTCGTTGACCTGCTGCTGGCTGTCGGACGGCGGGCTCGCGGAGGGCGCCGGGGTCGGTGACGCACCGGAGGCGGGGCCGTCGTTGCCGGCCGGCACGAAGTAGCGCAGCCCGGTCTCGGTGACCAGGTAGTCGCTGCCGGAGCCCTGGGCGGAGGCGTCCACCGCGCGGTAGAACAGCCCGTGCCCCGGGCTGACGTAGGCGCTGGCCGAGCCGGGCACGAAGGCCGCGGGGAAGTCGGTGCCGGCCCACACGCTCCGCTGCGCCGTGCCGCCGTTCATCCCTTCGAGGGTGGAGCAGATCACCGGACGGGCGGCGGCCGGGTCGCCGCCGTTGACCGGGGCGACCGGCTTGGCCGTCGGCCAGTCGGACACCTTGGCCATCGGACCCGAGGTGTCGAAGTCGCGGCCGTAGCGGGCGTTGTCGGCCGGGGTGATCTCGGTGACGGTCGGGTTGCCCTGGTCGTAGGCGTAGCCGGTGATCGGGGCCTGTCGGATCAACTCGGCCTCGAAGGGGGTCACCTGGTAGAGCCGGTCGGTGCCGACCACGTAGTAGGTCCCCTGCGAGCTGACCAGCCGGCCCACGTAGTTCAGGCTGGAGTCGGAGAGCTGCACGCTGGAGCGGGTCTTGGCGGCGGTCATCCCCGGCACCTGCGGGAAGCCGATCGCGCTGCCCTGCAGATCCAGCGTGCCCAGCCAGTCGTCGGTGACCTGCTCCGGCTTGGCCTGGTTGCCGAAGAGCGCGATCCGCAGCGCCCGCAGGTCGGAGTCCGACATGCCCGGGGTGCCGATCACGTGTCCGCGGCCCGCCGAGTCCACCAGGTACTGGGTGCCCGGTGCGCCGTTCTTCTGCACCGCCTGGACCCAGAGCGACTGACTCGCGTTCAGCATCCGGTCGGGCCGCGCCAGGGTGGCCGCGTCCGCGCCGGCCGTCACGAAGACGCCCTGGTTGGGGTGGGAGTCGTCGGAGCCGGGCCGGTCGCAGACCGACCACTTCTTGGCCGTGCCCGCGTCCGCGGCGCTCGGCAGCTTGTCGGGGGCGTACGGAATGCCGATCGTCGGGCCGTGCGCCTTGTAGTTGTCGATCGCCGAGTCGGCGACGATGACCACGCTGGAGTCGGCCGGCAGCACCAGCTTCGCCGAGGACATGTTGAGCACCGGGTGCAGCATCTTGGTGCCGTCGGCGCTGGTCAGCACGACGTAACGGGTCGTCGAGTCCTTGCCGAGGATGACGTTCTTGCCGTTGTCCCAGCCCTGCGGGGCGGTCGGCTTGATCAGGCCCCAGAGCCCGAAGCCGGCCACCGCCACCACCGCCATCACCAGCGAGGGGAGCACCGCGCGGATCGGGCGCGGTGCGTCCTCGTCGCTTCCACCACCGGCCGGCTGCAGGAAGGCGCCCACGGTGCGCTTTCGCGCGAAGGTGTAGGCGTTCAACTCGTCCCTGCGTGATGCCATCGTGCTTGGCCCTCCCCTGTTACGGCCGCCCGCTCGCCTCCGGTCCCTGGCGACCCTCTACGATGCGGCAGACGTGAGTACGGTACGGGTACTGTTCAGCACCCGGCCAACCGGGCCGTGACAGCGAATCAGAGAGGGTCACGCGGGGGAATGCCAAGCCAGACCGCGCAAGGGCGACGCAGGGCGGCACGGGGCAGGGGGAACCGCCCGAGCGGCACGACTCCCCCGCAGCCCACCGGAGTCCAGGAGAACGGTGGTGGTGGCCCGGCGCCCGTGCCGGTGCGGGTGCACCCGCGCCCCGGGCTGCTGGGCGGCCGGCTGCGGCTGCAGCAACTGGTGCTGATCGAGGTCGCCGCGGCGCTGGTCGCGGTCGGCTGGACGGTGAACCGCGCGACGGCCGGCGCCCTCGCGGTGCCGGCCGTGCTGCTGCTGGTGCTGGCCGTGGTGCCGGTGCGCGGGCGCACGCTGCCCGAGGCGCTGCGGATCCGCTCGGCCCACCGCGCCCGCCGCCGCGAGGCACCGAACCTGCTGCCGCCGGCCGGCAGCGACCCGGGCCTCGCGCCCGCGCTGGAACTGGAACCGGCGCTGCGCACCTACACCCACGCCACCGAGACCGACGTCGGCGCGGGCCGCCCGGTGCGCCGCGAGACCGGCATGATCGGCGACGGCACCTTCCTCACCTCGGTGCTGCTGGTGCAGGCCAAGGACCAGCCGCTGCGCCCGATGCGCACCGCGCTGCCGCTGCCGCTGGACATCGTCTGCTCGGCGCTGCAGGTGGACGACATCGCGCTGGAGTCGGTCCAGGTGCTCCAGCACACCCAGCCCGCCCCGGCCCCGCACCTGCCCGAGCAGGCCCTGGCCACCCGCGCCTACCAGGAGCTCGCGGACGGGCTGAGCACCCCCGCACTGCGCCTGACCTGGGTCGCCCTCAAGCTCGACCCGGAGCGCGCGGCCACCGCCGTGCTGGCCCGCGGCGGCGGCGAGGAGGGCGCCCGCAAGGCGCTGCAGCGGGTCACCGACCAGCTGGCCGGCCGGCTCAACGGCGCCGGCTTCACCGCCACCGCGCTGGACGAGCGCCAGCTGATCGGCGCGCTGTCCATCGCCACCTGCGCCAACCCGCTGGCCACGGCCGGTCGTCAGGGCACCGGCAGCGGTGGCGGCGGCACCCGCCGCACCCAGGAGAGCAGCCGGTTCTGGCGGGTCGACGACCGCTTCCACACCACCTACTGGATCTCCAAGTGGCCCCAGCTCAGCCGCTCGGCGGGCACGGGCGCCGGGGTCTCGGCCCCCGACCTGGTCAACCTGGCCACCGGCACGCCCGCGCTGGCCAGCGTGTTCAGCCTGACCGCCCGGGCCGGTACCGGCGACGCGGCGGCGATCAGCGGCCACGTCCGGGTGGTGGCCCGCAGCGAGGCCGACGTCGCCCAGTTCGGCCGGCTGCTGGAGCAGCGCGCGCAGAGCGCCGGCCTGGGCCTGTCCCGGCTGGACCAGGAGCAGGCGCCCGGCCTGCTCGCCACCCTGCCTCTGGGGGGATGTGCCTGATGGCCTACCAGACCTACTCCGGCCAGACCCGGCCGCAGCCCGCCGACCGCAGCACGCCGCTGGCCCGGATCCGGGCCGGCTTCGGCCTGCGCGGCCCGCGCCGTGAGCAGCACGTGCTCGGCCCCGAGCAGTTGGCCGCGCTCTCCTTCCCGGTCGGCGACGACGGTGTGGTGATCGGCGAGGACCCGCACCGCCAGGCCGCGGTGCTCGGCCTGTTCCGGCCCACCGCCTACGACGTGGTGCTGGTCGGCGGGGTGTGGACGGCGCAGGTGATCGCGCTGCGGGCCGCCGCCACCGGCGCCCGGGTCGCGGTGGAGACCGCCCGGCCCCAGCTCTGGGCACAGCTGGCGCAGGCCGCCGGCGGCGGACAGCCGTGCGTGACCGTGCACCAGATCGGCCGGCTCGGCGCGCAGGGCGCCTCCGTCTCGGCGCCGGTCCTGGTGGTGCGCGACCTCGGGCCGCGCCCGCCGCGCAGCCGCCTGTCGGCCACCCCCTGGCAGTCCACGCTGACCCTGCTGCCGTTCCTGGGTCCGAACGCGGCCCGGGTGCTCAACGCGGCCGACCTGGTCGGTGTCCAGCGCATCTCCCCGCCGGAGGCCGAACTGATCGGCCGGGTGCTCTCGTTCAGCGGTCAGGACGTGGCCGCGCTGCCGCAGCTGGGCGACGACCTCACGCTCTGGGCCACCAGGATGCACCGCCAGTACGTGCGCACCGAGCCGGGCTCGGCCGAGCACCAGCTGCTGGGACCGCCCCGCCGGGTGGACTGAGCGGTACCCGGTCGGCGGTCGGCCCGCCGCGGCGCCGTCACCCTTGCCGGTGACGCCGCCGCGGGGCCGTGCCCGCACGGTTGCGCCGACGGCTGAGCCCCCATCAGGTCCAACGAGTCGCGACGGCGCAGTCAACCTGGCGACCCGCAGGTTCTAGTCTTGTGCCTACGGCACCGCGACCAGCGGCGGCGAACACGAGGGAGCCCAAGGTGAGCAGCGATCGGGACGGCGTCTACGTCGGCGACAACGCGGCGGCGGAGGACGACGACGACTGGTCCGACGCCCCCGACTACACTCCCCCGTCCTGGTACACGCAGGGCGAGGCGGCACCGGCGGCCGAGCCGCAGCCCGCGCCCGCCGCGACCGGTGAACCGCTGAGCCCCGCTGCGCCGATCCCCGCGCAGGCCGGGCCGGGCGGCGCGGCCGAGGCCCCGCCGGCGGCCGTACCTCCGGCCGTTGTGCCCGCCCCTGCCCCGGCCCCGGTGGACCAGGTGGCGCCGGTCGCCGCACCGGTGGCCGCCGCACCGCCGGCCACCGGCGAGCCGGCACCGGTTGCCCAGCCGGCACCGGCCCCCCAGCCGACGCCGTCCGCCGCGGGCGGTGCCCCGGGCGTGCCCGGTCACCCCGGTGCGCCCGCCTGGCCGGGCGCCGAGCAGCAGGCGTACCAGGCCGGCCCGCCGCAGAGCGGCGTCCCGGGTCAGCCCGGCGGCCAGCAGCCCGCCACCGCACAGCCCGCGCAGGCGTACCCCGCCGCCTACCCCCCTGGCGGGTACCCGCCCCACCTGCAGCAGGGTCAGCCGGTACCGCCCGTGCAGCAGCAGCCGGTCCCGGAGGCCGTGCCGCCGGGCGTGCCGGGCGCTCCGGCGGTCGGCGCGCCGTGGGGCCAGCCGCCGGCGGTCGCGCAGCACCCCGCCACCGCTCAGCCCGGCGTGCCGCAGGCGGGTCCGGTCGACCCGCGCCAGGGCGGCTGGCCGCACTCCGGCCCGGCCGCGCCCGGACCCACCGCGGGCCAGCAGCCCTACCCCGCGCCGGTGGCCTACCCGCACCAGCAGGCCGTGCCGCAGGCGCCCGCCGCCTTCCAGCAGCCCGGCGGCCAGCAGCCGACCGCGCAGGGTGCCCCGCTCGGCTACACCGCGGCCGTGGAGCTCTCCTCCGACCGGCTGCTGCGCAACCAGCCCAAGCAGCAGCGCCAGGCGCCGCGGCTGAAGTTCGGCGGCAAGGCCGCGCAGGCCGAGCGCGAGCGCAAGCTGGGGATCATCCGCACCCCGGTGCTGAGCTGCTACCGGATCGCCGTGATCAGCCTCAAGGGCGGCGTCGGCAAGACCACGACCACCACCTCGCTCGGGGCCACGCTGGCCAGCGAGCGCCAGGACAAGGTGATCGCGATCGACGCCAACCCCGACGCCGGCACCCTGGGCCGCCGGATCAAGCGGCAGACCGGGGCGACCATCCGCGACCTGGTGACGGCCATCCCGCACCTGCGCAGCTACATGGACATCCGCCAGTACACCTCGCAGGACCTCAACAGCGGCCTGGAGATCCTGGCGAACGACGTCGACCCGGCGGTCTCCACCACCTTCAACGACTCCGACTACCGCCAGGTGATCGACGTGCTGGGCCGCCAGTACCCGATCATCCTGACCGACTCCGGCACCGGCCTGCTGTACAGCGCGATGCGCGGAGTGCTCGACCTGGCCGATCAGCTGATCATCGTCGCGACCCCGAGCGTGGACGGCGCCAGCAGCGCCAGCACCACCCTCGACTGGCTCTCCGCACACGGCTACGCCGATCTCGTCCAGCGCAGCATCACCGTGGTCTCCGGGGTCCGCGAGACCAGCAAGATGATCCGGATCGAGGACATCGTCGCGCACTTCCAGACCCGCTGCCGCGGCGTCGTGGTGGTGCCGTTCGACGAGAGCCTGGCGGCCGGGGCCGAGGTCAACCTGGACATGATGCGGCCCAAGGTCCGTGAGGCCTACTTCGATCTGGCCACCCTGGTCGGCGAGGACATCATCCGGGCCCAGCAGGCCGCGGCGAACGGCGGCTGGCAGCAACAGCAGCAGGCGCCCGGCGCGCCGCAGCAGGGGTGGCCCGGCCAGCCCGGACCGGCCCAGCAGCCGTACGGCGCCCCCGGACCGGAGGCCGGTCAGCCCTGGGGTGCGCCGCAGGGCGGCGGCCCGGCCGGTGGGCAGCCCTGGGCGCCGCAGCCCGGCCAGCAGGGGTACGGCTACCCGGCGCCGGGCGGCCCGCAGGCGGCCCCGCCGCAGGGGTACGGCTACCCGCCGGCACCCGGGCCGGTCAACCCCGGGCAGCAGCAGCCGGGCCCGTGGCCCCCGGCCGCGCCGCAGCCCGGCCCTGCCGATCCGGCGCAGCAGCCCCCGCAGCCCGGCTACGGCTACCCGCCGCCGCCTCAGCAGTGACCGCACGCGACTGCGCCCGCCCCCGGAGTCCGGGGGCGGGCGCAGTCGCGTCGTGGTGACGGCTCGTCACTCCGTCGCGGTCAGCTCCCTGGCCTGCTTCACATCGGCGGCCATCCGGTCGAGCAGCGCCTCGACGGTGTCGAACTTCTCCATCCCGCGCAGGAAGGCGAGGAAGTCGACGGCCACGTGCAGCCCGTACAGGTCCAGGCCGACCCGGTCGATCGCGTAGGCCTCGACGGTGCGGTGGGTGCCGTCGAAGGTGGGGTTGGTGCCCACCGAGATGGCCGCCGGCATCCGCTCGCCGTCGGCCGTCAGCCAGCCCGCGTACACCCCGTCGGCCGGGACGGCGCTGTGCGGCACCACGTCCACGTTGGCGGTCGGGTAGCCCAGGTCGCGCCCGCGCTGCGCGCCGCGCACCACGATGCCCTCGACCCGGTGCGGCCGGCCGAGCACCTCGGCCACCGCGCCCATCTCACCGGCCGCGACCAGCCGGCGGGCCAGCGTGGAGGAGAACGGCTCGCCGCCGCCGGCCGCACCGCGCACCTGGAGGTCGACCACCTCGACCTCGAAGTCGGCCTGCTGCCCCAGCTCGGCCAGCAGCGCGACGTTGCCGGCCGCCTTGTGCCCGAACCGGAAGTTCGGCCCCTCGATCACCAGCCGCGCGTGCAGCGCGTCCACCAGCACCTGCTGGACGAAGGCCTGCGGCGACTCCTTGGAGAACTCCGCGGTGAACGGCAGCACCAGCACCGCGTCCACGCCGAGGGTCGCCATCAGCTCGGCCCGACGCGGGTGCGGGGCCAGCAGCGGCGGGTGGCTGCCGGGGCGCACCACCTCGCTCGGGTGCGGGTCGAAGGTCACCACGACGGCCTTGGCGCCCAGCTCACGCGCCCGGGCGACCGCCCGGTTGATGATCAGCTGGTGCCCCAGGTGCACCCCGTCGAACGAGCCGATGGTGACGACGCTGCGTCCCCAGTCGCCGGGAATCTCCTCCAGGCCACGCCAGCGCTGCACCCTGACCGCTCCTCTTCTCAACAGCTCAAACCCGAACCCCTATAGCGTGCCATGCGCCGCTCCGCGCTCCGGCACCGGAACACCCGCTGCGCGCGGCAGCGCGGCGATGACCGGCCGCACGGCCGTGCGCTCGGCCTCGGCCGCCGCGTACTGCGGGTCGCGGCCCTGCGCGAGCAGCACGCGCATCCGGGCCAGCAGCGGACCGCCGGCGGGCGGGTGCGAGTCGGCGGGCCACTCCGCGAGCAACTGGGCGAAGTCGGCGGCCCGGCCCGCGCAGCCCACCAGCAGGGCGTCCCAGCGCTCCGGGCCGCCGGTGCCCTGGGCCCAGGCGTCGGCGATCCGGCGCACCATGGCCCGGGCCCGCTGCGGGTCCTGGCGGGCGGTGGTGTTGGCCAGCCGCTCCAGGGCGGGGGCCAGCACCGCCGGATCCCGCTCGGTGACCAGCAGCCGGTCCAGGAACTCGCCGCGCAGCAGCTCACCGGCCGCCGGGCCCGGCGCCGGCCCGTCCGCGTGCGCATCCGCCCGGGCCGCCGGTGCCGCGGCCCCCGGGGTGGCCAGCACCAGCGCGAAGGCCCGCCGGACCGGCGCCGGCCGCTCGCCCGGCGGCGCGCCCAGCAGCGCGGTGAGGTCGCCCCGGGCGGCCGTCCCCAGCGCGAGCCGCCGGTTGAGGTACTCGGCCACCAGCTCGGCCCGCTCGGGCCGGGCCCGCAGCAGCCGCCCGGCCAGCCGGGTGGCCGGGTCGGGCAGCGAACCCGGGGCCGCCACCGCGCCGGCCCCGGGCGCGGCGTCCGCGAGCACCCGCAGCACGGCGGCAGCGGAGCCGCCGGGCAGCGCCAGCCGCGCCTCGAACGCGTCGAGCACGGCGGCCGCGTCGGTGGCCAGCGCCACCGCGAGGGCCGCCGGCGGAACGAACGGATCGTCGGCCGCGTACGCGCGCAGCGCGCCTGCCAGATGGCGGGCGCGGGTGACCGGATCGCGGACCAGCAGCGCGAGGGCGGCGCCGTGCAGGCCCGGCTCCGCCTCCCGGGCGAGCAGGGTCAGTGCGGCGTGGCGCAGCAGCTCGACCCCCGCGCCGGTGGCGTACGGCGCGGTGCGCAGCGCGTGCACGGCGGCGGCCACGTGGCGCTCGGGACGCGGGTCGTGGCTCCAGCGGTCGACCGCGCGGCAGAGCGCGGAGGGCTCCTCCACGGCGAGCACGGTCAGCAGCGCGTCGGCGCGCGGGTGCGCGACCGCCACCAGGGCCTCCGTCAACTCGTCGACGGCGAGGGCCCGGTGGGCGTAGAGCAGGTCGTGGGCGAGGTCGGCGACGGTACCGCCGGGGCGGGCCGGCAGCCCGTGGCCGTCCTCGAACCAGCGGCACAGCAGGGGGAAGGCCCACGCCCCCGAGGCGGCGAGGCGGGCGGCGGCCGAGGCGAGGAAGCCCTGCTCGGGGCCGTCCGCCCGGCTGAGCGTGCGCAGCAGCGCCCAGTGGCAGTCGGCGGGCAGCGCGAGGGAGTCCCAGAACTCCGGCCCGAACCGGGCCAGTTCGACGGGCGCCGGGCCGTCCGGCGCTCCCCGGCCCAGGGCCGCGAAGCCGCCGGCGCTCGCGGCGGCCTGCGCGATCCGCTGCGCCATCCGCTGGAGCAGCTCCTGGTGCGCCGCCGGCTCGGGGCTGGCGCGCAGCGCGGTGGCCAGCAGGCGGGCCGCCCACCAGCGCCGCTCCCGGTCGAGCTCCGCCGTCGGGGCCGTCGCGCCGGCCGGGCCTTCGGGCGCCCCCGCGGCGCTCAGCGCGTCCCAGAGCCGGTGCAGCCAAGGGTCCAGCCCCGCCGCTCCCCGGCTCTCCCCGAGGGCGCGCAGCGCCGCCTCCACCGCGCCGACCCGGTGCCGGGGCATCGGTCGCCGCACGCCGCCTTCCTCGCCGTCGGCCAGCAGCAGCCGCAGCGCGGCGTCCAGGTCCAGATGGGTGCCCTGCAGCCAGTCCGCCAGCTGCGCGTGGGCCAGCCAGTAGCCGTCACCGGCCGGGACGAAGAGCCCCTCGCCCAGCACCGCGCGGGCCCAGCCGCCGGGCGGGAAGAGCTCCTCGAACGCGGACCGCCCCAGGCCGCCCTGGCCCGCGCCGAGCATCCGGCGGGCGGCCTCGTGCACCCGCCCGGCCACCACGGCGGCCAGCCGGCGCACCCGCCCCGGCGCGACGAGCGGTGCGGCTGCCCGCAGCGCACTCCCCTTGCGGTGCGAGGCGGGCCGGTCCCCCTCCCGGGCCAGGTGCTCGGCGATCCGCAGGCAGCGCAGGTCGAGCCAGCCCTGGCAGAGCTCGGCCGCGCTCGCCCCCGCCGGATCCACCCCCGCGGCCCGCAGCTCCCCCGCCATCCGGAGCAGCAGCGGGTCCACCGCCCGCTGCGTCCAGACTCCCTGGGCCGTCGTCAGTCCGTAGTGCTGGACGGCGAGTTCCAGCGCCGCACCGGACCATGGGCGCAGCCGGTGCAGCCGCACCGACTCGGGGCCGCCGCCGAGCCCGGCGCTGCCCACGAGCCCGGCCTCGACCTGCGGCCCGTACCGCTCCCAGCTCTCCGGCCGGCAGGCCACCAGCAGCCGCACCCGGGCGGCCACCAGCCACTCGATCGTCGCCGCCCACCAGGCGGCGCCGAGCACCCCGGGCGCCTCCTCGGGCCCGTCGAGCACCACCAGCAGGGGGCGCCCGGCGGCCGCGCAGACCTGGGCCACCGCCGCCTCGTCGACCGGTGCGGCCGACCGCGCCTGCTCCCGTTCCCGCGTGGCGAGAGCGGCCAGCGCACGGCCCAGGGGCGCTCGCAGGCAGCGGTCGGTGGCCCGCAGATCCGCACCGCGCAGCCAGAGGGTGGGCAGCGGCCGGGCGCCCGCCGACCGGCGCACCGCGAGGGCCGCCAGCTCGGTGCTCGCGCCGCTGCCGGGCTCACCGACCAGGACGGTCAGCACCGCCGCCGGCTCCTCGCCGGCCAGGCCGTCCGCGCGCTCCACCCGCTCCGCGGCCAGCTCGCCGATCCGCCCCGGGCCGGCGCAGGCCGCCGCCAGCTGGCGGGCGGTCAGCCCGAGGGCGCCGCCCAGGTTGAGCGAGTGGCCGTAGGCCGGTGCGGCCACCGCGTTGCGGGCGAGCAGGTCGACGAGGGCCGGCGGACCCAGCGAGCGAGCGGTGGCGAGCGGGATCGCGCCGGTCAGCCCGTCCGGCAGCCCGCGCAGGCCCGGCGCCAGCAGGCCGAGCACCACCCGGGTGACGGGGTCCAGCACCGGCAGGCCGGGAACCGGTGCAAGGCCCGGCGGCAGTTCGAGCAGCAACACCCCGGCCAGCAGCCGGGCCGGCGCCGCTCCCGCGGTCAGCGCGGCCGCCGTGCCGTGCAGCACGCCCGTCACGGCGGGCGCCCCGGGGACGAGGACGTGCTCCCCCGGCTCGGCGAGCGGCCCGGTCGCGGGCTGCGGCCCGGCCTCGGCCACCGGCAGCGGCCCTCCCGAGGCCTCCGGGCCGTCCCGCGCCACCGTCAGCCAGGCCAGGCCCAGTTCGGGACAGCGCGTCAGCATCCCCGTCCCGACCTCGTGCCAGGTTCCGGCGGCCGTGCGGACCCGCAGGCCCGCGCCGTCGGCCGGCTGCTCGGCGACCACCTCGTCGGCGGTCAGCACCGTGCCGCGTGCATCGGCCCAGAACCCGTAGCCGAGCGGGCGCCCGGCGCCCGTGCTGATCGCGACCAGCGCCCCGTCCGGGTCCGCCGGCCCGCCGCCCCGCAGATCACCCGCCATCGTGCTGCCCTCCCCGGCGGCCCCGGTGGGCACCCGTTCGGGCCCGTCACCGCTGCCGTGCTCGCCGCGAGGAGCCTGCCCGGGTGGTGGGCCGGGCGACCCCGGCCACACCGTTCACCACGGGCTTTCACCTCGCGCGCTCGCCCGTTCGGGTGAGCACAGCCTGGGCATGCGCAGACCGGGCAAGCGCAGAGGCGGGTGAGCCCAGCAGGGCTCCGGCGTCTCCGGCGTCAGCCGACGAAGACCGCCACCGGCTTGGCCTGCCCGCCCTGCTCCTCCACCAGGGCGAGGAACTGCTCGCCCGGCCCGAAGACCGCGATCGGCCCGTCCACCCCGAGCCCCGGCGCGGGCAGCCGCACACCCGTCGACAGCCGGCGCGCGTCCTCCTCGCCGACGTCCCAGCGCGGGAAGGCGGCAGCCGCGGCCTCGCCGATCGGCAGCACCGTGAGCTGCTCCTCCAACTGCTCCAGGGTGTGCGCCGACTCCACCGAGTACGGCCCGACCTTGGTGCGGCGCAGCGCCGTCAGGTGACCGCCGACGCCCAGCGCGCCGCCCAGGTCGCGGGCCAGCGCCCGGATGTACGTCCCGGAGGAGCACTCCACGGTGACGTCCAGGTCGAGCACCGGCGTGCCGTCCTCGGCCACCGCCTCGCGCAGCTCGTGGACGGTGAACGAGTGCACGGTGGTCGGCCGGGCCGGCAGCTCGAAGTCCTCGCCCTCCCGCACCCGGTGGTAGGAGCGCTTGCCGTCGATCTTGATCGCGCTGACCTTGGACGGCACCTGCATGATCTCGCCGGTCAGCACCGCGATCTGCTCGTCGATCGCCTCCCGGGAGACCGCACCGGCCGGCACCGAGGCGGTGACCTCGCCCTCCCGGTCGTCGGTGATGGTGGTCTGGCCGAGCCGGATGGTCGCCTCGTAGGTCTTGGCGGTGAGCATCAGGTGCCCGAGCAGCCGGGTGGCGCGCTCGACGCCGATCACCAGCACTCCGGTGGCCATCGGGTCCAGGGTGCCGGCGTGGCCGACCTTCCGGGTCCCGGCGAGCCGGCGCAGCCGGGCGACCACGCCGTGCGAGGTGATGCCTTCGGGCTTGTCCACGATGACCAGGCCGTCGGGGCCGGTGCTCTTGCGCTTCATCAGTTCTTTCTCTGCACAGTTTGCCAACCATGGTTGCGGGGCCCCGCAACGCCTGCGGACCCCGTGTGACGCACCCGGCCGGTACGGCCCGGCCGGTGCGCCGCGCCGCGCCGCGCCGCCTCAGCGCACCGCCCGCGCCAGCGCCGCCCGGAACCGGGCCACCGCGCCCGGCGCGTCCCCCCGCACCGAGAAGCCGGCCGCGAACGCGTGCCCGCCGCCACCCAGCTCGCCGCAGGCCGCGGCGACGTCGACCGCGCCCTTGGCGCGGCAGGAGCCGCGCAGCGTCCCGTCGGGATCCTGCTTGAGCACCAGCGCGACCTCCGCCTCGGCGGGCTTGCGCAGCACGTCGATCAGGCCCTCGATCTCCTCCACCGGAACGCTGAACAGTGCCAGGTCCTGGTAGGGCACCCAGGTCCACACCAGTCCCAGCCCGCCCGCGGCCTCGGGCTCGTAGACCGCGCGGTCCAGCGCGGCGGCCAGCACCTTGAGGTAGCCGAACGAGGTGGTGTCCCAGAGCTGGCGGGAGATCAGGTCCTGCCGGATCCCGGTGGCCAGCAGCCGCCCGGCCAGCTCATGGGTGGCCGGTGTGGTGCCGGCGTACTTGAACGAGCCGGTGTCGGTGGCCACCCCGGTGTACAGGCAGGTGGCGATGGACTGGTCCAGCCGGACCCCGAGCCGCCGCAGCAGTTCGTCGACCAGCACCGCGGTGGCCGGCGCGCTCGGATCGATGATCCGGTGGCTGCCGAAGCCGGGATTGGAGGCGTGGTGGTCCAGCACCACCAGGTGCCGCGCGGCGAACGCCTTCTCCCGCAGCAACCCGAGCCGCCCCTCGGAGGCGACGTCGAAGCAGAGCACCAGCTCCGGCCGGTCCGGCACCTCGGCGGCCGGCACGATCAGCTCCTGACCGGGCAGGAAGGAGAGCGACTCCGCGATCACCTGCGGGTCGTCACCGAAGGAGACCCGCACCCGGTGGCCGAGCGCGCGCAGGCCGAGTCCGGCCGCCAGGGCCGAGCCGAGCGCGTCACCGTCGGGGGTGATGTGGCAGATCAGGTCGATCACCGGGCTCTGCTCGACGAGGGCCACGATCCGCCGCCACTCCCGCTCGAAGCCGAGCGGTGTCTCCTCGCGAGGCGCCGGAAGCACCGCGAGGGCGTCCTCCACCGGATGGGTGGAGAACGCCCTCGCCGAACCGGCCGCCGCCGGCTCACCTGCCATGACTACTCGTCCTCGTCCGCGTCGTCGCGCTCGGCGGCCCGCTTGTACGGGTCGGCGTCACCGGCGTACTGCGCGCCCGCCGCGGCGGAACGCACCGCCGCGTCGGAGCTGCGGACCCGGTCCAGCAGGTCGTCGATGGTGCGCGCGGTGTCCGGCAGCGCGTCCGCGACGAAGGTCAGCGACGGGGTGAAGCGCACCCCGGTCTGCTTGCCGACCTCGGAGCGGAGCACGCCCTTGGCACTCTCCAGCGCAGCCGCCGTCGCCTCCCGCTCGGTCTCGTCGCCGAAGACCGTGTAGAAGACGGTGGCCTCCCGCAGGTCGCCGGTGACGCGGGTGTCGGTGATGGTCACGAAGCCCAGGCGCGGGTCCTTGATCCGCCGTTCCAGGGTCTCCGCGACGACCACCTGGATTCGGTCGGCGAGCTTGCGCGCCCTTGCGGTGTCGGTCACGTTGCCTCCTCGTGCAGTGGGCACGGTACGTGGCGCGCCGCAGCGCCCCGCGGGGCCCACGCCCCAACGTACCGGCCCGCGCCCAGCCTTGTGGGCGCTCTCGGTCCTCGTCGGTGTGATGGTGGCGACTTCCCGGGGTCGGTCGTCGGCCATCCGCCGCTCTCAATCATCGTCGTCGCCGTAGTAACGCCTGCGGGCAGCCAGCAGCTGCACCTCGGGGCGGCCGGCGACCAGCCGCTCGCAACTGTCCAGGATCTCGGTGACAAAACGGTGCTCGCCGGAGACCACCGCCAGGCCGATCTCGGCCCGGCGGTGCAGATCCTGGTTTCCGACTTCCGCGGCGCAGACGCTGTACTTGCGCTGCAGTTCGGCCACGATGGGCCGCACGATCGAGCGCTTCTCCTTGAGCGAGTGGACATCGCCCAGGAGCAGGTCGAAGGTGAGTGTTCCCACGAACATGTGTGACAGGTCTCGCCGACCTGGGGGCCTCGTAGGACCCCCGTGCGATCACGGGGGCTGATGCCGAGGACCCTACACAGCGAGACCGGGGCCGGTCGACGGGAATTCCCGCCGACCGGCCCCGGCTACCGAGCAGCCTTAGGAGCGCGGCTTCTCGCGCATCTCGAAGGTCTCGATGACGTCGTCCACCTTGATGTCGTTGAACGACCCCAGGGTGACACCGGCCTCGAAGCCCTCGCGGACCTCGGTCGCGTCGTCCTTGAAGCGGCGCAGACCCTCGATGGTGAGGCTCTCCGCCACGACCTTGCCGTCGCGGATGAGGCGGGCCTTGGCGTTGCGGCGCAGCAGGCCCTCGCGGACGATGACACCCGCGATGTTGCCGAACTTGGAGCTGCGGAAGACCTCGCGGATCTCCGCGGAGCCGAGGCGCACCTCCTCGTACTCCGGCTTGAGCAGGCCCTTGAGCGCCGCCTCGATCTCCTCGATCGCCTGGTAGATGACCGAGTAGTACCGGACGTCGACGCCCTCGCGCTCGGCCGCCGTGCGAGCACGGCCCTCGGCGCGGACGTTGAAGCCGATGATGATGGCGTCCGAGCCCATCGCCAGGTCCACGTCGGACTCGGTGATCGCACCCACACCGCGGTGCAGGATGCGCAGCTCGACCTCGTCGCCCACGTCCAGCTTGACCAGCGCGTCCTCAAGGGCCTCCACCGAACCGGAGACGTCACCCTTGATGATCAGGTTGAGCTGCTGGATGCCGCCGGCCGCGATCGCCTGGTCCAGGTTCTCCAGGGAGATCCGCAGCGGACGCTTGGCGAACATGGCGTTGCGGTCACGGGCCGAACGCTTCTCGGCGATCTGGCGCGCGGTGCGGTCGTCGTCGACAACGATGAAGCTGTCGCCGGCGCGCGGCACCGAGGTCAGACCGAGCAGCAGGACCGGACGGGACGGGCCCGCCTCGGCGACGTTCTTGCCGTTCTCGTCCAGCATGGCGCGGACGCGGCCGTGGGCGTCACCGACGGCGATCGAGTCACCGACGCGGAGCGTACCGCGCTGGACCAGGACGGTCGCCATGGCGCCGCGACCCTTGTCCAGGTGCGCCTCGATGGCGATACCCTGCGCGTCCTGCTCGGGGTTGGCCCGCAGGTCCAGCGAGGCGTCCGCGGTCAGGACCACGGCCTCCAGCAGCTGGTCGATGTTCAGGCCCTGGCGCGCGGAGATGTCGACGAACATCGTGTCGCCGCCGTACTCCTCGGCCACCAGACCGAACTCGGTCAGCTGACCGCGGACCTTGGTCGGGTCGGCACCCTCGACGTCGATCTTGTTGACCGCGACCACGATCGGCACACCGGCGGCCTTGGCGTGGTTGAGCGCCTCGACCGTCTGCGGCATGACACCGTCGTTGGCCGCGACCACCAGGATCGCGATGTCGGTGGACTTGGCACCACGGGCACGCATGGCGGAGAAGGCCTCGTGACCGGGGGTGTCGAGGAAGGTGATCTTGCGCTCCTCCCCGTTCACCTCCGCCGACACCTGGTACGCGCCGATGTGCTGGGTGATGCCACCGGCCTCGCCGGCCACCACGTTGCTCTTGCGGATCGCGTCGAGCAGGCGGGTCTTACCGTGGTCGACGTGACCCATGACGGTCACCACCGGCGGACGCGGCATGAGCTCGTCCTCGTCGCCCTCGTCGGCACCGAACTCGATGTCGAAGGACTCCAGCAGCTCGCGGTCCTCGTCGTCCCGGCTGACGATCTCCAGGATGAAGCCCATCTCGCCGGCCAGCAGCTCGAGGGTGGCGTCCGCGACCGACTGGGTCGCGGTGACCATCTCACCGAGGTTGAACATCACCGAGACGAGCGCGGCCGGGTTGGCGTTGATCTTCTCCGCGAAGTCCATCAGCGAGGCACCGCGCGACAGGCGGACGGTCTGTCCGTTGCCACGGGGCAGCATCACACCGCCGACGGACGGGGCCTGCATGGCCTCGTACTCCTGGCGACGCTGACGCTTCGACTTGCGGCCACGGGCCGGACGACCGCCCGGGCCACGACCGAAGGCACCCTGCGTGCCACCACGGGCACCCGGGCCGCCGGGACGGCCACCGAAGCCACCGGGACGGGCACCGCCGCCACCGAAGCCGCCACCACCGGCACCGCCACCCGGACGGGGGCCGCCGAAGCCGCCGCCACCGGCCGGACGCGAGCCCGGACCGGCCGGACGACCGGCGAAGCCGGGACGGGCGCCGCCACCGGCACCCGGGCCGCCGGGACGACCGCCGGGGCCACCGGGGCCACGGCCGCCGGGGCCCGGACGCGGGCCGGTGCCCGGGCCGGGACGCTGCGGCATCATGCCGGGGTTCGGACGGGGCATGCCGGACGGGCTCGGCCCGCCGGGACGCGGACCGGCCGGACGGGGCATCCCGTCGGGACGCGGCGCGCCGGCGCCGGGGGCACCGGCGGGACGCGGACGGTCGCCGCCCGGACGCTGCGGGCGGTCGCCCGGAGCACCGGCGGGACGCGGACGGTCGCCACCGGGACGCTGCGGGCGGTCGCCCGGAGCACCGGCGGGACGCGGACGGTCGCCACCGGGACGCGGGGCACCGGCGCCGGGGGCACCGGCCGGACGCGGGCGGTCGCCCTGCGCACCCTGACGGCGCTCGCCGGGACGCGCCATGCCGGTCGCGCTGCCCGAGGTGAAGGGGTTGTTGCCCGGACGCGGACCCGCGGGACGCGGGCCGGGACGGGCGCCACTGCCGGCCGCGGAGCCGCTGGGACGCGGAGCCGGGGCGGGAGCGGCGGGACGCTCGGCGGCCTCGCCACCGGCCGGAGCCGGCGAGGAGAACTCGGCCGCCGGAGCAGCCGGAGCGGCGGGACGCGCCGCCGGGCGCGGGCCCGGGGTCGGGGCGCCGGCCGGACGCGGTGCGGCTGCCGGGGCGGGGGCCGCCGGAGCAGCCGGGGCCGCCGCCGCAGCGGGGGTCGGACGGGGGCCGGGGGTCGCGGCGGGGCGCGGACCCGGCGTGGGGGCTCCCGGCTTGGGTGCGGCCGAGGCGGCACCGCCGGGGGTGGGCGCCGCGGGCTTCCGCGGGCCAGGCTTAGCGGAGGAACCACCGGAGGGCGGCGTCGCTCCCAAAGCGTCAGTCAACTTGCGCACAACCGGCGCCTCGATCGTCGAGGACGCCGAACGGACGAACTCACCGAGCTCGGTGAGCTTGGCCATGACGGCCTTGCTCTCCAAGCCAAGCTCCTTGGCGAGTTCGTATACCCGGACCTTAGCCACTTCGCTCCTGTCTATAAGTCCGGGGTAGTTGTCCGCCGGACCGTCGCTACTTCATGGGCGTACTCATCGCGTACTCATCGAGTGCTCATCGCAATCTCGACCTACTTCCATCTCGCGAGGTACCTGACTGGTGGCGCGGTGCACCGAGGTGCGCGCGCCGTGCTCTGTACGGTGGTTCTCCCCCGTGTCCACGGGGGTGGTGCCCTGCGCTCCGACCGGGGCCCAAGCCTTGCTGGTCAGGGCGCCGAAACACTGTTCGCCCGGGCCTCGAGCCACTCCCGCAGCGCTTCCGTGTCGAGCGTCTCCTGGAGCCGGAAGGCCCTCGGGAACGCCCGGCGGCGGACCGCCAGGTCGAGACAGGCCGGATCGGGGTGCAGATACGCGCCCCGGCCGGGCAGCGAACCCTGAGGATCGGGGACGCAGCCGCCCTCGATCGCCCTGATTCGCAACAGCTCTTGCTTGGCCGCTCGCTTGCGGCAGCCCACGCAGGTGCGTTCAGGGCATGCGCGGACACGCGTCCGGCCGGACACCATCAAGTCTACCCCTCCGCAGGGACTGACCGCGGCCCCGTCGATCAGGACGGGGCCGCTGCACGTGATTGACAACACCGCTACTCGGCGGCGGATTCCCCGCCAGGCTCGGCACCGGCGGTCTCGGTGTCCGGGCGGATGTCGATCCGCCAGCCGGTCAGACGGGCGGCCAGGCGGGCGTTCTGCCCCTCCTTGCCGATCGCCAGCGACAGCTGGTAGTCGGGCACGATCACCCGGGCGGAGCGCTGGGCGTAGTCCACGATCTCGACCTTCGTCACCCGCGCGGGCGACAGGGCGCTGGCCACCATCTCGGCCGGGTCCTCGGACCAGTCCACGATGTCGATCTTCTCGCCGTGCAGCTCGGCCATCACGTTGCGCACCCGGCCGCCCATCGGGCCGATGCAGGCGCCCTTGGCGTTCAGGCCGGCCCGGCGCGAGAAGACGGCGATCTTGGTACGGTGACCGGCCTCACGGGCGATCGCCGCGATCTCGACGCTGCCGTCGGCGATCTCCGGGACCTCCAGCGCGAAGAGCTTGCGCACCAGGTTGGGGTGGGTGCGCGAGAGCGTCACCGAGGCGCCGCGCACACCGCGGCGCACCGCCACCACGTAGCTGCGCAGCCGGGTGCCGTGCTTGTACTCCTCGCCGGGGACCTGCTCCTGCGGGGGCAGGATGGCCTCCAGCTTGCCGATGTCGACCAGCACGTTCTTCGGGTCGCTGCCCTGCTGGACGACACCGGTGACGATGTCGCCCTCCTTGCCCGCGTACTCGCCGAAGGTCTGGTCGTCGGCGGCGTCCCGCAGACGCTGCAGGATCACCTGCTTGGCCGTGCTGGCGGCGATCCGGCCGAAGCCGCTCGGGGTGTCGTCGAACTCCTTGGGCTCGACGCCCTCCTCCAGCTCGCTCGCGTCCTCAAGCGCCCACACGGTCACATGGCCGGTCTTGCGGTTCAGCTCGACGCGGGCGCGGCGGCGCGAGCCCTCGGTCCGGTGGTACGCGATGAGGAGCGCCGACTCGATCGACTCGACCAACAGGTCGAACGGGATGTTCTTCTCGGTCACCAGCCCACGCAGGGCACTCATGTCGATGTCCACGGCTACGCCTCCTCTGCTCTGCTCTTCTTACTCACTGCTCGTCGCGGTCGGCGTGCGCGTCGGCTTCGGTGCCGTCGCCCTCCGCGGACTCCGCGTCGTCCGTCTCCTCGAGCTCCGCGTCGTCGGCGAGCAGCTGCTCGTCCTCCTTGCGGTTGAACTCCACCTGGATCCGGGCCTTGGCGACCTCGGTGAACTCCAGACGGCGCTCCTTGGCGCGGCCACGGCCCTTGACCGGCTGCACCTCGACCAGCGCGCCGTCCTCGTCGCCCGACAGGATGCGGGCGACGATCTCGCCGCCCTCGACGAGCTGGACCTTCACCAGGCGGCCGGTGTTGCGGCGCCAGTGGCGGGGCTCGGTGAGCGGGCGGTCGACGCCCGGGGAACCGACCTCCAGCAGGTACGCGGCGCTGCCCATCAGGTCGCTCTCGTCGAGCGCCTGACCCACCTCGCGGCTGAACTCGGCGATCGCGTCCAGATCCACACCGCCGTCCGCGTCCACGTCGATCTGCACCTGGCGGCGGCTGCCTGCCTGGGTCACCTTGACTTCCTCAAGGTCCAGACCGGCGCGCTCGGCCAGCGGTGCCAACAGGGCACGCAACCGATCGGTGGGGGTGGTGCTCATCCGGGTGACTCCTCGGCCGCGTCTGCTGTTGTCAGAAGGTCGTAACTCGACCCAAAGCCTATCGGGTCGACCCCCGAACCGCCGATTCCGACCAGGCCGGGCGCCGGGACGGGAGCCCGCGGCAGCGCGGGGGCGCGCCCCCGCGCTCGGCGGCGCGGCGGCGGACGGTACGGTCGAGCGGGGCGGGCACAACTCTTTCACCTGACGGATACGCGCTGGTTCCCACATCAGTCATGGCCGCGGGGGCGTTCGGCGACTTCCCGCACGAACCTCCTGGAGCGCGTCGATGCAGTCCCCCAGCCGACGGACCTTCCTGGCCTCCGGGGCCCTGGCCGTCGCCGGGCTCCTGACCGCCTGCACCTCCTCGGGCGGCAGGTCCGACGGGTCCGGCGGACCGGGTCGCGGGGGTGCCAAGCCCGACCCCGACCTGGCGCTGCGCACCAAGGCGGTCGCCGCCACCGACGCGCTGCTCGCCCAGTACGCGTCCGTCACGGGGGCCGGCGGCGGATCCGGCTCGCCGGTGGCCCAGTTGCGCACCGAGGTGGCGGCCCAGCGGTCCGCGCTGGCCGCCGGGCTGCCGGCCGGCGCCGCCTCGCCCTCCGGCAGCGCCGCTGCCGCCCCGCCCGGTTCGTCCGCCCCGGGTGCCGGCGCATCGGCCGGCGGCGCATCGGGCGGCCCCGGTACGCCGACCGGCCAGGCGGCGCTGGCCGCAGCCGAGTGGAGCACCGCGCAGGCCCGGCTGACCGACCTGGCAGCCGCCTCCCCCGAGCTGGCCCGGCTGCTGGCCTCGGTCTCGGCGGCGGGCGCACTGCACGCGGTCGAGCTGGGCAATCAGGCCCCCTTCGCGGCGAGTGCGCCGCCGTCGGCCTCCCCCGCCGACCCCCCGTCCGCGGGCGGTTCCCCGGGTACCGCGGGCGGCGTGCCGTCGGGCACCGCCTCCCCCGGGGCCGCCGCGTCCGACAAGGCCTCAGCCGGTGCCGCCACACCCGGTGCCGGCTCGGCGGCCCTCCCCGCCGGAGCGGTCACGGCGCTCCAGGCGGCACTGGCCGGCGAGCACAGCGCCGTCTACGCCTTCGGGGTGATCGCGGCCAGGATCGCGCCCGGCGCCAAGCGCGACGACGCCCGCTCCTGCTACGCCGCCCACCAGGCCCGCCGGGACGCCTGGCAGCGCCTGCTGACCGGCGCCGGCGCTAACCCGACCGCGGCTGCACCCGGCTACCAGCTCCCGTTCGCCGTCACCGACGCCGGCTCGGCCGCCCGGCTGGCCGCCGAGATCGAGACCCGGCTGACGGCCGTCTACGCCGATCTGGTGGCGGCCGGCTCCGGCGCGCTGCGGCTGGACGCGGCCACCGCGCTGCGTGCCTGCACCCTGCAGGCCAACCACTGGGGCGCCACTCCCGGGGCGCTGCCCGGCCTGCCCGCCCCGGCCTCCCCCGCTCCGGCCTCCGGCGCAGCGTCGAGCCCGCCGCCGAGCCGCTGACCAGCGCGGCTCCCCGGTCACGAGCGGCGCTGGGCGGACAATGGACGGGTAGCACCAGGGGGAGTCGAAGCGGAAGGCCAGCATGTCGCCAGCAGCAGGGAAGTGCACCGTACCGGACCGACTGCGGATGAGCGTGCTGGCCCGTCAGGGCGAGGCCGGCGCCGCCTGGCTGACGGCGCTGCCGGAGCGCGTCGCCCGCCAGCTGGAGCGCTGGGAGCTGACCCTGGACCGGGTCGCCGAGCCCGGCGGCCGGCTCAGCCTGATCGGCTACGTGCGGCGCGCGGACAACACGCCCGCGGTGCTCAAGGCCGGCCTGGTCACCGCCGAGACCGCCCAGGAGCCCGCCGCACTCGCCCACTGGGCCGGCCGTGGCGCGGTGCTGCTGCTGGACGCCGACCCGCCCGAGGGCTTCCTGCTGCTGGAACGCCTGCACGGGGAGATCCCGCTGCGCTCGCTGGCCGAGGCGAAGGCGATGCTGGAGGCCTGCGGCCTGCTCCAGCGGCTGTGGAGCGACCCCGGCCCGCAGCACCCGTTCGGCTCGGTGGCCGAGCATGTCGCCGTCCGGTCCAGCTGGATGGCCGAACATCCGGCGCTGGCAGCGGAGTTGGACGCCGGCCCGCTGCTGGAGGCGGCGCTGCGCACCGCCGCCGAGCTGCTGGGCTCCAGCGAGGAGACCTTCCTGCTGCACGGCGACTTCCACCACGGCAATGTGATGGCCGCCGACCGTGCGCCCTGGCTGGCCATCGACCCGCAACCGCTGGTCGGCGAACGCGCCTTCGACCTGGCCTGGCTGGCCCAGGACCGCAAGGAGACGCTGGCCGCCGCGCCCGGCCCCGAGGCCGCGGTGCGCAGGCGCCTGCACCAGCTGTCCGAGGCGGTGGAGGTGGACCTGGAGCGGCTGCGCGGCTGGGCGCTCTTCCGCAGCGTCGCGGCCGGCCTCGCCTCGCTGGCGGCCGGCGACCGGGCGGGGGCCGAGCTCTACCTGGAGTTCGCGGGGCGGCTGTAGGTCAGGCCCGGCCGGCCGCGTCGGTCCGGTCCAGCAGCGGCAGCCGGGCGCCCATCACGGCGTACGGCCGGTCGGTGTTGGGGAACCGCACCGCGCGGGCCAGGTCGCGGTAGCCCAGCGAGCGGTAGAGCCGGCGGGCGGGGGTCTCGGCGTCGATCGCCGACAGGATGCTGCGCGGCAGGCCGGAGCGCTCGCACAGGCTGCGGATCAAGGTGCTGCCCAGGCCCTGCCCCTGGTACTCGGGCAGCACGTGCAGTTCGGTGACGGCGAAGACGCCGTCCAGCCAGTCGCCGTGCCCGCGGGCCTCCAGGTAGGGCTCGATCACCGTGCTCCACCAGTGCTCGCGCAGGTTGGGCATGCCGTAGCCGAAGCCGACCAGCCGGCCCGCGCGCAGCGCGCCGAGCGCGATCACCCCGGGCTGCAGGGCGTGCCGCCCCACGATGTGCAGCCGCACCGCGATCTCCGAAGGCGACAGCCCGAAGGCCGCCGCCTGCACCTCCAGCGCGTACGGCGCCCAGGCCGCCAGGTCGATCGGCTGGACGGTCACCTCGGTCAGCTGCTCCATGGCCGGGAGGTTACTCCCTCCCAGCGATCACCGAGGCGAACACCGCAGACTCGTGGGCAGCAGCCGGGCTGCCTCAGAAGAGCACCGACATGAAGGCCCCGACCTCGCGGAAGCCGACCCGGTGGTAGGCGGCCCTGGCCGGCAGGTTGTAGTCGTTGACGTAGAGGCTGACCACCGGGGCGACCTCGCGCAGCGCGATCTCCAGGACGGCGGCCATGCCGCTCTCGGAGAGCCGCCGGCCGCGGTGCGCCGGCGCGACCCAGACCCCCTGGATCTGGCAGGCCCCCTCGGTCACCGCACCGATCTCGGCCTTGAAGACCACTTCGCCCTGCTCCGAGATCCGTGCGAACGAGCGGCCGCCGCTCACCAGTTCGGCCACCCGGGCCTGGTAGAGCAGACCGCCGTCACCGGCCAGCGGGGAGACCCCGACCTCCTCGGTGAACATCGCCACGCAGGCCGGCATCAGCAAGTCGATCTCGTCCTTGCGGACCCGCCGCACCAGCGGGTCGGGCGCGACCTCGGCGGCGGGCTCGGTGGTGGCCAGCAGCGGCTGACGGGCCCGCACCTCGCGGGCCGGGCCCCAGCTGGGCTGCAGCAGCTCCCAGAGCGCGGCCGTCGGCCCTGCGGGGCCGACGATCGAGGAGCAGCGCCGCCCCTGGCGGCGGGCCCGCTCGGCGAAGGCCCGCACGGCCTGCGGTCCGGCGTTGATCGGCACCAGGTTGGCCCCGGCGTAGCAGAGCGACGCAAGGCGCCCGTCCGGGCCGAACCAGCCCCACATCTCGCCGCCGAGCCGCCACGGGTCGAGGCCGACCGCCTCGACCCGGGTGGCCACGAAGGCGTTGGCGACCGGGTCCCGGCGCAGCACCTCCAGGGTGTCGGCGAGATCGGGACCCTCCAGCACCCGAGTCGACTCACCCGGCCTGCGGCCGGGCGGACCCCCATGACCGCGGGCGGCCTGCTTCGCGCCGGGGAGCATCACACCTCGATCGAGCACAGCGCCTCATCCACCGTCATTCGGCGGCGATCACGGTGGGGGCACCGGAGGCGACGCCGTCGGCCTGCATCTGCTCGGCCAGCTTGAGGGCCTCCTCGATCAGGGTCTCGACGATCTTCGACTCGGGCACGGTCTTGATCACCTCGCCCTTCACGAAGATCTGCCCCTTGCCGTTGCCCGAGGCCACCCCCAGATCCGCCTCGCGCGCCTCACCCGGACCGTTCACCACACAGCCCATCACCGCCACCCGCAGCGGCACCTCCATGCCCTCGAGCCCGGCGGTGACCTCCTCCGCGAGCTTGTACACATCCACCTGCGCCCGACCGCACGACGGACACGAAACGATCTCCAACCCGCGCTGACGCAGGTTCAACGACTCCAGGATCTGGATCCCGACCTTGATCTCCTCCACCGGCGGCGCCGACAGCGAGACCCGGATCGTGTCCCCGATCCCCTCCGCCAGCAGCGCACCGAACGCCACCGCCGACTTGATCGTCCCCTGGAACGCCGGACCCGCCTCCGTCACACCCAGGTGCAGCGGATAGTCGCACGCCGCCGCCAGCTGCCGGTACGCATTGATCATCACCACCGGGTCGTTGTGCTTCACCGAGATCTTGATGTCCCGGAAGTCGTGCTCCTCGAACAGCGAGCACTCCCACAACGCCGACTCCACCAACGCCTCCGGCGTCGCCTTGCCGTACTTCTCCAGCAGCCGCTTGTCCAGCGAACCCGCGTTCACACCGATCCGGATCGGCACACCCGCCGACTTCGCCGCCCGCGCGATCTCACCGACCTTGTCGTCGAAAGCCTTGATGTTGCCCGGGTTCACCCGCACCGCCGCACAACCCGCGTCGATCGCGGCGAACACGTACTTCGGCTGGAAGTGGATGTCCGCGATCACCGGGATCTGCGACTTCCTCGCGATGATCGGCAGCGCGTCCGCGTCGTCCTGCGAGGGCACCGCCACCCGCACGATCTGACACCCCGAAGCGGTCAGCTGCGCGATCTGCTGCAGCGTCGCGTTCACGTCCGAGGTCAGCGTCGTGGTCATCGACTGCACCGACACCGGCGCGTCACCACCGACCGGAACGTTGCCGACCATGATCTGACGCGAGACGCGGCGGGTGGCGAGCGGCTTGAGCGGCAGGGACGGAATACCGAGCGAGATCGCGGTCATGTGCGCAGGGTTCCCCGGAGTAGAGGTGACGGACGCCGGGTGCGCAGTCGCGCACCCGGCGTCCAACGGTACGGCACCCCGGGGGGCGCGCACGCACACCCCCTGAGCGGGGCTAGCTGATCTTCACCGGGTTGATCACGTCGGCGATCAGCACCAGCAGCGTGAAGCCGATGAAGATGCTGGCCACCACGTAGGCCAGCGGCATCAGCTTGGCCACGTCGAACGGTCCGGGGTCGGGCCGCTTGAAGAGCTTGGCGGCGCGCCGGCGGACCGACTCCCACACCGCCCCGGCCACGTGCCCGCCGTCCAGCGGCAGCAGCGGCAGCATGTTGAACAGGAAGAGCGAGAGGTTGATCCCGGCCAGCAGGTTGACCATGAAGGCGATCCGCTGCGAGGCCGGCATGTGCAGCGCGAAGACCTCGCCACCGACCCGGGCCGCCCCGACCATGCCGACCGGGGAGTCGGCCTGGCGCGGGGTGCCCTTGACCACCGAGTCCCACAGCGGCGGGATCTTGCCGGGCAGTGCCACCAGCGAGTGGACGCCGGTGTCGGCCATGTCGGACATCTTGCTGAGGCTCTCGCCGAAGCCCAGCTGGACCACGCCGGTGGTCGGGCTGATGCCGAGGAAGCCGGCCGTCACCGGCTTGGCGCCCGGCACCGGGTCGCCGTACTTGTCGAGCTTGGCGAGCTGGTTCTGGGTGATCTGCGCGGTCAGCGTCAGCTGCTGGCCGCCGCGCTTGACCACGATCGGCACGGTCCTGCCGTAGGAGTCGCGGATGTCCGAGGAGAGCTGCTGGTAGCTGTGGATCGCCTGGCCGTCGAAGGAGACGATGCTGTCGCCCGCCTTCAGCCCGGCCGCCGCGGCCGGCGAGGGGGGCGCGTCCTTGCTGCAGGTGTCGCTCGCCTGGGTGGCCGGCACCACGCACTGCGAGACCGAGCCGACGATCGGCAGCGACTTGGGCACGCCGAAGCCCATCATGGTGATCAGGAAGAGCGCGAACGCCAGGATCAGGTTCATGAAGGGCCCGGCGAACATCACGATGATCCGCTGCCAGGGCTTGCGGGTGTAGAAGAGCCGGTTGTCGTCGCCCGGCTGCAGCTCCTCGTAGGAGGCCTCGCGGGCGTCCTCGATCATCGAGCGCCAGGGCGAGCTGCTGCGCTTGGTGATCTTCCCGTCGGCCCCCGGCGGGAACATCCCGATCATCCGGATGTACCCGCCCAGCGGGATCGCCTTGAAGCCGTACTCGGTCTCGCCCTTCTTGCGGGACCAGACGGTCGGCCCGAAGCCGACCATGTACTGCGGCACCCGGATCTTGAAGAGCTTGGCCGTCGACAGGTGGCCCAGCTCGTGCCAGGCGATCGAGAAGAGCAGCCCGACGAAAAAGACCACGATGCCCAGCACCGTCATCACTGCAGTCACCGCTGGTCCTCCGTCACATCGCTCCCATTACCGGCCCCGGCGCGCAGCGTAACGCCCGGTTCTTAACCCGCCGCCAGCTCCCGGGCCCTGGCCCGCGCCCAGCCCTCCGCTTCCAGGACGTCCTCGATCGTCAGGGAAGTTCCCCGACCGGCGCCGTCGTGCTCGGCGACCACCTTGGCGACCGTGTCGACGATCGCGGTGAAGGCGAGCGAGCCGTGCAGGAAGGCGTCCACGCACTCCTCGTTGGCCGCGTTGAAGACGGCCGGCGCCGTTCCGCCGAGCGTACCCACCTCGCGGGCCAGCGCCACCGCCGGGAAGGCCTCGTCGTCCAGCGGGAAGAACTCCCAGGTGGCGGCCTTGGTCCAGTCGCAGCCGGGGGCCGCGTCCGGGATCCGCTCGGGCCAGCCGAGGCCGAGCGCGATCGGCATCCGCATGTCCGGCGGGCTGGCCTGGGCCAGCGTTGACCCGTCCGTGAACTCCACCATCGAGTGGACCACCGACTGCGGATGCACCACCACGTCGATGCGCTCGAAGGGGATGTCGTAGAGCAGGTGCGCCTCGATCACCTCCAGGCCCTTGTTGACCAGGGTGGCCGAGTTGATCGTCACCACTGGGCCCATCGCCCAGGTCGGGTGGGCCAGCGCGTCCTTCGGGGTGACCCCGGCCAACTGCTCACGGGTACGGCCGCGGAACGGGCCGCCGCTCGCGGTGACCACCAGGCGGCGCACCTCGCGCGGGGTGCCGGCGCTCAGCGCCTGGAAGAGCGCGGCGTGCTCGGAGTCGACCGGCACGATCTGCCCTGGCGCGGCCACCGCCTTGACCAGCGGGCCGCCGACGATCAGCGACTCCTTGTTCGCCAGCACCAGCACCCGCCCGGCGCGCAGCGCGGCCAGCGTCGGCGCCAGGCCGATCGAACCGGTGATGCCGTTCAGCACCGAGTGGCAAGGCAGCTGGGCCAGCTCGGTGGCGGCGTCCGGGCCGGCCAGCACGGTCGGCAGCGGACGCCCGGCGGCCCGCTCGGCCAGTGCGGCGCGCAGCGCCGGCTCGGCCTCGGGACGGGCCACCGCCACGGTGTGCACGCCCAGCCGCAGGGCCTGCTCGGCGAGCAGCTCGACCTGCCCGCCGGCCGCGGAGAGCGCGACCACCTTGAACCGGTCCGGGTTGCGGAGCACGATGTCGATGGCCTGGGTGCCGATCGAGCCGGTGGAGCCGAGCAGGACCAGCTCCCGTGGGCCTGACGGGTCGTCGACGACCGGAGTGAAGCGCAGCTGCGGGTGGGCGAGCGAGTTCATGGGCTCCATTGTGGCGTGCCGCCGCGCACCGGCCTACCGCTGCCCCGCACCCGATCCGGACGGCGCCACGGTCGCGCCCCCGGCTCCACGCGGGAGCCGGGGGCGCGACCTCGGTACGACGCGACCGTCAGAGGTCCAGGCCGGTGAGCACCAGGACCTTCTCGAAGGTGAAGTCGTCCATCGCGTACTTGACACCCTCGCGGCCCACGCCCGAGTCCTTCACGCCGCCGTACGGCATCTGGTCGGCGCGGTAGGAGGGGGCGTCGCCGATGACCACGCCGCCCACCTGCAGCTCGCGGTGGGCCCGGAAGGCGGTCTGCACGTCGTGCGTGAAGACGCCCGCCTGCAGGCCGAAGGCCGAGTCGTTGACGGCCGCGAAGGCCTCCTCGGTGGAGTCCACCCGGTGCAGCGACAGGACCGGGCCGAAGACCTCGGCGGTGGCCAGGATCGCGTCGGCGGGCAGCTCGGCCAGCACGGTCGGGGCGTACGCCGCGCCCTCGCGGGTGCCGCCGGTGAGCACCTTGGCCCCCTTGGCGACGGCGTCGGCCACCCACTCCTCGACCCGCTTGGCCGCGTTCACGTCCACCAGCGGGCCCACGTCGGTGGCGTCCGCGGCCGGGTCGCCGGTCACCTGCGCCTCGACCTTGGCGACCACCTTGTCGACCAGCGCGTCGTACACCGTCGCGTCCGCGATCACCCGCTGCACCGAGATGCAGGACTGGCCGCCCTGGTAGTTGGCGAAGGTCGCGATCCGGGTGGCGGCCCACTCCAGGTCGGCCTCCGAGGACCAGTCGGCGAGCACCACGGCGGCGGCGTTGCCGCCGAGCTCCAGGGTGACGTGCTTGCGCGGCACCGAGTCCATGATCTGGTAGCCGACCTTGTCCGAACCGGTGAAGGAGATCACCGGCAGGCGGGGGTCCTGGACCAGCGCGGGCATCTTGGCGTTCTCCACCGGCAGCACGCTCCAGGAGCCGGCCGGCAGCTCGGTCTCGGCCAGCAGCTCGCCCAGCAGCAGGGCGGAGAGCGGGGTGGCCGGGGCCGGCTTGAGGATGATCGGGGCGCCGACCGCGATCGCCGGGGCGACCTTGTGGGCCACCAGGTTGAGCGGGAAGTTGAACGGGGCGATGCCGAGCACCACACCGCGCGGGAAGCGGCGCACCACCGCGTAGCGGCCCACGCCGCCCGGGTCGGTGTCCAGCCGCATGGTCTCGCCGTTGGTGCGGCGCGCCTCCTCGGCGGCCCAGCGGAAGACCGAGGCGGCCCGGCCGACCTCGCCGCGCGCCCACTTGATCGGCTTGCCGTTCTCGGCGGTGATCAGCCGGGCGATCTCCTCGGTGCGCTCGGTCAGCCGACGGGCCACGTGGTCGAGCGCGGTGGCCCGCACGTGCGCCGGGGTGGCCGCGAAGACCGGCAGCGCGGCGACGGCGGCCTCGACGGCCTGCTCCACCTGCGCGTCGGTGGGGATGCCGACCGTGCCGACCAGGCTGTCGTCGAACGGGTGGCGGACCTCGAACTCGGTCTCGCCGGTCTCCTGGCGGCCGGCCAGCCAGAATGCGTGGGTCGTGGTCACGGTGCTACCGGCCTCTCCTGTCGGTGAATCGTTCGCCCCAACGGTAGGCGGACAACCGTTCACAGCGGATTGGCCAAGGTGGAGCGGTCGCCGATGCGCTTTACGCCTCGCCGGTGCGCCGTGCGCCTCCTGGACCTCTCAGTCCTCGCCGGAGCGCAGCGCCAGCCAGAGCTCCATCCGCACGTCGGTGTCGTCCAGCGAGCGGCCGAGCAGCTCCTCCACCCGGCGCATCCGGTAGCGCAGGGTGTGCCGGTGCACGCCGAGGTCGGCGGCGGCGGCGTCCCACTGGCCGTGCCGGGAGAGCCAGGCGCGCAGCGAGGCCACCAGGTCACCGCGGGCGGTGCGGTCGTGCTCGCGCAGCGGGCGCAGCAGGCCCTCGGCGAAGGCGGCCACCGCGTCCTCGCCGAGCAGCGGCAGCAGCGAGCCCGCGCCGACCTCCTCGTGGCCCACCGAGCGGCGACCGCCGCGCAGTGCCACCGCCAGCGCCCGCTCGGCCTGCGCGTAGGCGCCGCCGGCCTCATCGATCGCGGCCGGGGCCGAGACGCCCAGCGCCAGGCCCTCGTGCTCCTCCACCGCGCCCAGGCAGGCCCGGTGCACCGCGCCGCCGTCCATCGCGAGCAGCACCAGCCGCTCGCCGTGCGCGACGCCCTCCTTGCCGTCCTTGCCCTCCCGGCCGGCGGGCTCGCGGGCCACCAGCAGCTTCTCGCCGGCCCGGCCGCCGGCCTGCTCGGCACGCTCGGCCAGCTCGGTCAGGTCGTGCACCGGGGTCTCGCCCTCGGCCCGCTCGGCGCCGGGGGCGGCGCCGGCCACCAGCACCCGTATGGTGCCCTCCGGCAGACCGCCGAACAGGCCCGCGGCGACCTGCCGGGCGGTGCCCACCTGCCCGGCCAGCACCAGGCGCAGCAGCGCGGCGCCCATCCGCTCCTCGGCGTGCCGCAGCTCGCGCGAGCGCTCCAGGGTCAGCGTCAGCAGGGCGACCGCGGCGTTCAGCACATAGCGCTCGGTGGGGGTGATCCGGTCCTCGGTGCCCACCGCGAGGAAGCCGCGGGCCCGCCGGTCGGCACCCAGCGACTGGACCACCACGAAGTCCTCGTCGGCGGTGTCGAAGCCGGGTGCGCGGCCCTGCAGCGCGGCGCTCGCCGGGGCCGGGCGGCGGCGCAGCCGGTCCACCTCGGAGGCCAGCCGGGCCGCCCGGCGGGCCGCCCAGTCCGGGGCCACCACCGAGAGCGCGCCCGAGCTGTCGTAGAGCGCGGCCCAGCCGCCGAGCCGGGCCGCGAGTCTGCGCACCACCGCGGCCGTGCCGTTCTGGCCCAGCGCCGCCCGGGTCAGCTCCTCCTGGGCCTCGAAGCTGGTGGTCACCGCCTCGTACTGCTCGGCCGCCAGCGCCGCCGAGACCGCCTTGCTGATCGCGATGAACGGGGTCGGCTCCGGCACCCGCAGCAGCGGCAGCCCCCGCTGGGCGGCCGCCTCCACCAGCGGCTGCGGCACCTCGGTGTGCGACAGGCCCACCCCCAGGCCCAGACCCACCACCCCCGCGTCGGCCAACCGGTGGACGTAGGACTGCAGGCTCTTGGTGCTGGTCCCCAGCTTGATCCCGGTGGTGAGCAGCAGCTCGCCACCTTCGAGGAACGGCGTGGGGTCGTCCAGCTCACTGGTGTGCACCCAGCGGACCGGCCGCTCCAGGTGGTCCGCGCCGGCGAGGACCGTGAGATGGAGCGAGGAGTTGCGCACGACGGAGGCGAGTGTGGGGGGCATGGCACCTTCGATGGGACGACCCGGCGGCCACGTTGCGACCGGGCGGCGGCGGGAGCTTCGCTCTGCTGGAACGCTTTCATTATGGACGCTGCGGACAAGCCGTGACGCCGAATCCACCGCCGCGTAGCTAACCGAATGCCTGTCGAACGACCGCCCTGCGACCGCACCGCCCGCCTGACCGCCCGTCAGGCCCGCAGATCCACCAGGAGCGGCGGCACCTGCTCCCCGCCCACCGTGGTCAGCGAGACCACCGCGTGCCCGGTCGGCAGCGCGTGTGCCAGGTCCGAGGGCGACCAGCGCTCGCGCTCCACCTCCCGAGTGGTCACGCTCTCGGTCTGCGCGGTGGTCCCCGACAGCGCCTTGCGGGCCAGCCGCCCGGCCTTGCGCAGCATCCCGCCCGAGGTGTCCGGGGCCAGCGTCACCGCCCGCTCGCGCACCAGTACCGTGCCCCAGGCCTCGGAGAACAGCTTCCCGTCCCACGGCGCGATCCCCGGGAAGGCCATCCGGCACCCCACCGCCCCGAACAACGGCACCCGCAGCGCCTCCGGCAGGTCGACCAGACTGCGCAGCAGCAGCACCGCACCCGCGTTGGCCCCCGGCAGCCGGCGCAGCCCCTGCACCGCGCCCGCGTCCAGTGCCGCCGAGGCGTCGTCCACCACCAGACCCGCGAAGAGCGAGCGGTCCTCGCGGGCCACCGCGGCCTGCAGGAACTGCCCCACCACCAGCCGCGACAGGATCCGGGCCGCCTCCGGGTGCCCGCGCTCGGGCAGCTTCACCCGCACCCGCAGCGGGTGCTCCAGCGCCCGCATCGCGAAGGCCGGCCGGGCCCCCGACCCCGCGGTCTCGAAGCAGCCGGCGAAGGCCGGCCGGTCCAGCAGCGCCAGCCGGTCGGCCAGCAGCGCCCCCGGATCGTCCACCTTGCCGTGCCGGCTGCGCCGGTGCTGCACGTCCGGCTCGTGCAGCGCCCACAGCTCCTTGGCCCGCAGCCGCTCGACCAGGCCCGACCAGCCCTCCTCGTCCCCACCGAGCAGCGCCCGCAGCTCACGCACCCCCGGGTAGCGCCCGTACCCCGCGTGGAACGGCCCGATCACCTGCTGCAGCGCCATCCGCGCGCTCTGCTCCCGCGCCGAGAGCTCGTCCGGCAGCAGCGCATCCGCCAGCCGGGCCGCCGCCACGTCCGGTTCCCGCGCCGCCCCGTACAGGTCCAGCCCGTACGCCGACCCCGGATCGCCCGGCGCGATCACCACGTCGTACCCCGCGTCCGGCCCCAGCTCGGCCTCGGCCGCACCGACCACCACCACGCAGGCCGTGCGGGCCAGCGCCTGCAGACACAGCGCCTCCGCCACCGGCCTGGCCAGCCGGCTCGTCTTCCCCGTCCCCGCCGGCCCCACCGCCAGCAGCGAGGTCGCCAGCACCTCCTGGTCCAGCGCGAACCCCGCCCCCCGGTGCGTCGCCGGGTTCTTCGGGACCTCCTGCGCCACCCCCAACCGCACCTGCCCCACCAACAGATCGTGCTCGGCCACCCGCACCGGCAGGTCCCGCGCCTCCGACGGATGCGCACAGGCCCCCGCCCCCCGCACCGCCACCTGCTCCCCGAACGCCCCCACCAACCCCGGCTGCCCCACAACCTCCCGCCACACCCGATGGATCCGCACATAGTCGACATCACTGACCCGCCCGGCGACCGTCTCCTTCTCAAGACGGTGCGCGGCCTGCGGCAGGCCGCCTTCGCGCAACTCCCGCCACGGATCCAGCTCGCCCGGCTCGTCCACGTCGATCACGGGTTCTTCCTGGGTCACGGTGCTGGCGATCAGCGGTGCGCCGAATCGTCGCCACACCTCCGCCCAACGCCCCATCCGCCCGAACACGACGATGACGACCGCCGCCACCGGCGCGTTCTCCAGGAGGATGACCGGCAACGCGTAGCCGGCAGGGATGTCCTCTATCCCGAAGACCTGTCCGAGGATGAAGGACTCGAGTTCACTGGCGTACCAGAACGCGAACCAGCCGACCACGACATTCAGCGCTGCACGGAGCAACAGCGCCCAGGTCGGTACCTGAGCCTGCACGAGATCACGTTCCGCCATCGCCGGGCGGTATCCGAAGCGGTAGACCCCGACTCCCGCCACCGGTCGGCGCTCGGTCACCCAACTCGCCAGGGGGAATCCCGCCCCAGTCCCCCGCGCCGCCTGCCCCGGGAGGTGGCCGGCGGCTCCCGACGGGTCCGGCACCAGGTCCACCCGCCGCCCGTATGCGCCGTCCAGTCCCATTGCGGCCCCGCTCCCTTGCCCCGACCTGCCCGGCTGAGTGTTACCCATGCCGCCCGGCGGGCGACACCCCGCGCTCAATGTAGTGGAGGGGCGGCCGGGGCCACGGTTCTTCCGCCGGGTGGGCGGTGCTGGCCGGGCAGGACAAGTCGGACGGCCCAGTGCGCCCCACTGGCGCATGCCGGGCGCGTCGGGGCGGCCGTAGCCTGCGAGGAACAGCCGTCCAGAAACAACGCCGACTGGAGATACCCCATGAGCGCCGCACCGCTGCTCCCGCAGGAGCGCCGACTGGTCACCGCGATCCCCGGCCCGAAGTCGCAGGAGCTGCAGGCCCGCAAGCTGGGCGCGGTGGCGGCCGGAGTGGGCACCACCCTGCCCGTCTACGTCGCGCGCGCCGGTGGCGGCGTGCTGCAGGACGTCGACGGCAACAGCCTGATCGACTTCGGCTCCGGCATCGCCGTGGTCAACGTCGGCAACAGCGCCGAGGCCGTGGTGGACAAGGCCGGCGAGCAGCTGGCCGCCTTCACCCACACCTGTTTCATGGTGACCCCGTACGAGGGCTACGTGGCGGTCGCCGAGCAGCTGAACGCGCTCACCCCGGGCGACCACGACAAGCGCACCGCGCTGTTCAACTCGGGTGCCGAGGCGGTGGAGAACGCGGTGAAGATCGCCCGCGCGTACACCAAGCGCACCGCCGTGGTGGTCTTCGACCACGGCTACCACGGCCGGACCAACCTGACCATGGGCATGACGGCGAAGAACGTGCCGTACAAGCAGGGCTTCGGGCCGTTCGCGCCGGAGGTCTACCGAGTGCCGGTCGCCTACCCCTACCGCTGGCTGACCGGTACGGAGAACTGCGCCGCCGAGGCGGCCGCCCAGGCGATCGACATGATCAACAAGCAGATCGGCGCCGACAACGTCGCGGCGATCGTGATCGAGCCGATCCAGGGCGAGGGCGGCTTCATCGAGCCGGCCAAGGGCTTCCTGCCGGCCATCGTGGAGTACGCGAAGGCCAACGGGATCGTCTTCGTCGCGGACGAGATCCAGACCGGCTTCTGCCGCACCGGCCAGTGGTTCGCCTGTGAGGACGAGGGCATCGTCCCGGACCTGATCACCACCGCCAAGGGCATCGCCGGCGGCCTGCCGCTGGCCGCGGTGACCGGCCGCGCCGAGATCATGGACGCCGCGCCGACCGGCGGCCTGGGCGGCACCTACGGCGGCAACCCGGTGGCCTGCGCCGCCGCGCTGGGCGCGATCGAGACCATGAAGACGCTGGACCTGAACGCCAAGGCGCAGCGGATCGGCGAGGTCATGCTCGGGCGCCTGCGCACGATGCAGGAGAAGTTCGAGGTCATCGGGGACGTCCGCGGCCGCGGCGCGATGATCGCGATCGAGCTGGTGCAGCCGGGCTCCAAGGAGCCCAACCCGCAGGCCGCCGCCGCCCTGGCGAAGGCCTGCCACGCCGAGGGCCTGGTGGTGCTGACCGCCGGCACCTACGGCAACGTGCTGCGCTTCCTGCCGCCGCTGGTGATGCCCGAGCACCTGCTCGTCGAGGGCCTGGACATCATCGAGAACGCCTTCGGCACCATCTGAGCCGGCGTCAACTCCGCTGTACCGGTGCGCCCGGGCCCTCGTCGGCCCGGGCGCACCGGCGCACGGACGCTTGGCCGGCGGTGCAGGTTGCGCCGGTTCCGGTGAAGATGCTGTGCAATCCCGGGGAAGCCCGATCCGCTCGGAATCGGCTTGACGTAGTGTCGAGACAGATGGACAGCGAGCCTCGTCCAGCAGTCGGCGTGCCGACCCGCGAGGACAACTCGGCGCCCCCGTCGGCGCCGCCACAGGACCGATCGACCGGCCGTCCGGCCCACACCCCCCGGGGCGCACGGAGCGGCGATCACCCCAGCCGCCCCGGGGCTCTCCCCCCCGCTCCGGGGCGGCTCCTGGCTGTCCCGATCCGCCCACGGCGCGCCGTCGACGCGGCCCTGGCCAGGGCGCGCGAGAGCCTGGCGACCCCACTGCTGCTCGGCCTGCTGCTGGCCCTGGTCTCCTGGCAGGTCGCGGCCGCTGGGCCGCTGCTCGGCCTGGACCGCTGGGTGCGGCGATCGGTGGCGCAGCTGCGCGACACGCTGCACAGCGGCGCCCTGGACTGGTGCGCCCACCTGCTGTCCGACCTCGGCAGCACGGTGCCGGCCATTCCCGTGCTGCTCGGCGCCGGCGGGCTGGCCGCCTGGCGGTCCCGGCGCGCCGGGGTGCGGCGCTGGTGGCTGCCGCTGCTGGTCGCGCCGCTCGCCGCACTGCTGATCCCGCTGCTGGTGGTGCCGGCCAAGGACTACTTCGCCCGTCCGGGGCCGCTCGAGCAGCCGCTGAGCCCGGGGTCGTGGGGCTGGTACCCGTCGGGTCACACCACCACGGCCGGCGTGAGCTACGGGGTCGGCGCCCTGCTGGTCGGCCGCACGCTGTCGGCGGCGGCCCGGCGGATGCTCCACACGGCCACCGTGCTGCTCGGGTTCGGCGTGGGGATCGGGCTGATCTGGTGCGTCTACCACTGGTTCCTGGACGTGCTGGCCGGGTGGTGCCTGTCCCTGCTGGTCCTCTGGTGCCTGACCAGGTGGCTGCCGCGGGCCCCGGCCCCACGGCCGCCCGCCGATCCGGGCGGAGCCGGCTCGGCAAGAAACTGAGCCTGGCTCACCATGTGGCTGGCTCGCTACCGGGGCCGGGCGCTACCCTGGGCCCACTTCCCCCGCCGAGGAGCCCGCGCATGACCAGCTCGCCCACCGACCACTCCCCCCTCGGCGACGCACCCGTGGACACCGCACCCGCGGACGCCACCGCTGTGGACGGCGCACCCGCGGACGGCGTGGCCGAGCTGGCCGACGAGCTGACCCGGGCGATGAAGCGGATCAGGCACCGCACCGTGCACCGCCTGGAGCCCTACGGCCTGACCCCCGGCCAGGGCCGCGCGCTGCGGGTGCTGGCCCACGCCGAGCAGTGCGAGACCCCCGGCCGCGCAATGCGGCTGAGCGAGCTGGCCGACCGGCTGAACGTGGCCCCGCGCTCGGCCACCACCGTGGTGGACGCGCTGGAGCAGGGCGCGCTGGTCGAGCGGGTGCCCGATCCGGTGGACCGGCGCTCGGTCGGTCTGGTGCTGACGGCGGCCGGACGCGCGGCGGTGGAGCGGGTCGCGCAGGTCCGCCACGAGGTCGCCGAGGAGTACTTCAGCGAGGCCGATCCGGCGGACGTGGCCGCGATGCTGCGGGTGCTCAGGGCCGCGGAAGCGGCACACGCCCAGGCGCCGGCTCGCTCGTCCGCCCCCGAGCCGCACTCCCCGCTCCGCTCCGGGTCCCCCGCCCCGCCGGCCGGCGCAGCGCCGCCGCCAGTCGACGCACGGCCGAGGCCGGCAGCGCACTGAGCGCGATCCCCGCGATCACCAGCAGCGCCGCGGCGCCGGCCAGCGGGGTGATCGCCTCGCCGAGCAGCAGCCAGGCCGAGGACATCCCGAAGACCGGCACCAGCAGCGAGTACGGCGCCACCGCGCCCGCGTCGTAGGTGCGCAGCAGGAAGCCCCAGGCGCCGAAGCCGAAGAGGGTGGCGAGCAGGCCGACGTAGGCGACCGTCCCCAGGCCGGCCGGGGTGATCGAGGCCAGCGCGTGCAGGTCGGTCCTCGGCCCCTCGACCAGCAGGGAGAGTGCGAGCAGCGGCAGCGGGGGCACCGCGCTGACCCAGACCATCCAGCGCAGCAGGTCCGGCGGCGCCGCCTTGCGGGTGAGCACGTTGGACAGCCCCCAGGCGATCGCCGCCGCGATGACCAGGGCGAAGGACCGCACCGGCCCGCCCAGTCCGTTGTCGACCGCGGCCAGCGCGATGCCCACCGTCGCCAGCGCCAGCCCGGCGACCCGCCGCGGTCCGGGGCGTTCGCGCAGCATCCCGGCCGCGAAGAGCGCGGTGAAGACGGCCTGGCTCTGCAGGACCAGCGAGGACAGACCGGCCGGCATCCCCTCGTGCATGCCGAGGAAGAGCGAGCCGAACTTCAGCACACCGAGCACGAAGCCGACGGCCAGCACCCAGCGCCAGGCGACCCTGGGCGGCCCGACGAAGAAGACCGCCGGCACCGCGACCACGGTGAACCGCAGGGCGCAGAAGAGCAGCGGCGGGAAGCTCTTCAGGCCGACGTCGATCAGCACGAAGTTCAGGCCCCAGACGGCGGCGACCAGCACGGCCAGGGCGATGTGACGGGGCTTCATGACGCCGGTGGCGCCGGGCGTACTCACAGTGGCGGACATGCCCCGAGGATGTCCCAGCAGGCCTCTTCAGCACCAGCGAAGAATTCTGAAGCGAACCGTTCAGCACTGCTAATGCGTGGCGGATAATCGGGCCCATGATGGATCTCGGAAGGCTCCGCGCCCTGCACGCGGTCGCGGTGCACGGCTCGGTCGGCAGAGCGGCGGCGGCGCTCGGGTTCACCTCCTCGGCGGTCTCCCAGCAGATCTCCAAGCTGGAGCGGGAGACCCGCACGGTGCTGCTGGAGCGCCAGGGCCGCGGGGTCGTGCTCACCGACGCCGCCCAGGAGCTGGCCGGTACCGCGCGACGGGTGCTGGCCCTGGTGGAGCAGGCCGAGGTGACGCTGGAGCAGCAGCGCGGCCAGGCGATCGGCCAGCTGCGGGTGGCGTCCTTCGCCACCGGCGCGCGCGGGCTGCTGCCCGGGGTCCTGGCCGAACTGCGGGTGAGCTGCCCGGAGCTGGAGATCCGGCTGCTGGAGACGGATCCCTACCTGGCGGCCGAGCTGGTGGCGCGCGGCGAGGTGGACCTGGCGCTGGTGCAGGACTGGCCCTCCGTCCCGCTGCCGGTCCCCGAGGGCCTGTCCCGGCTGGATCTGGGCCTGGATCCGGTGGACCTGCTGCTGCGCGCCGAGGACCCACTGGCCGAGCTCGCCGAGGTCCCGGTGGCCCGGCTGATCGGTCAGCGATGGACCAGTGTGCCGCCGGGGAACATCTGCTACGACTGGCTGGTGCGCACCATGCGCGAGGCCGGCGAGGAGCCCGATGTGCTCTACCAGGTCGGTGAGTTCGAGACCCAGATCGCGCTGATCGCGGCCGGTCTCGGGCTGGGGCTCGTCCCGCGGCTCGGGCGCGGTCCGCTGCCGGCCGGCGTGGTGGCCCGCCCGGTGGTGCCGCGGCCTACCCGGCGGGTCTTCACGCTCTGGCGCACCCAGGCCTCGCGACGCCCCGCGATCACCGCCGCGCTGGAGGCGCTGCGGCGCCGCTGGCCGCTGCGGGAGGCGGCGCAGGAACCGGGCAAGGCGGCCGGCTGACGTCACGGCGGTCGGAACCGACGCCGGCCGGAGGTGGCGTCAGATCACGGTGCCGATGGTCAACGGCAGCCCCAGGTGGGTCTCGGCCAGCGCACGGAAGCCCGCACCGTCGGCGAGGTGGATCTGGCGGAACTCGGGGGTGTCGATCAGGTCGAGCGCTTCCTCGGAGAAGCCGCCCGCGCTCAGCCAGAGGCCGTGCCCGGCCGACTCCTCCGCGACGGCCTCTGCCAGGGTGCGGACCTCGCCGGCACCCACCTCACCCGGGCGCCGCGAGGCGCAGACCACCCAGCGGCCGGGCAGCGCGCTGTCCGGGGCGCCGGTCCCGGTGGCCACCAGGCCGGAACGCCCGCGCAGCCGCACGCTCCAGTCACGCAGGCCACCGCGGGTCAGCACCTCACGGACCAGCACCACGAACTCGCCCGGCGACAGGTCGCCCACCGCGGGCACCGCCGCACCGGCCGTGGCGCACGGCTGGACGGCCGCCCTGGCATACGGGTCGGGGGTGACCGCCGCGCCCAGCTCGCGCAGCCGCACCAGCGCCTCGTCCTGCTCGGCCGCCGCGTAGACGCCGGGGTCGCCCTCCTCCTCGGCCGGCTCGGCGTCCACCACCAGCCGGGTGCGGGCCAGCGCGTCCCGGTCCGCGTCGACGGTGAGCAGGCAGGTCGGGGCCGGCTCGCGCAGCCACCCGTTGAGCACCACCCCGGACAGGATGCCGTCGGTGTCCACCGCGTCGGCTGCCTGCAGGGCCCGCAGCGCCAGCCGGGAGACCAGGCGCAGGTAGTCCGCGGCGCGGTCGGCGGGCGCGCGCGGCACCGGGTCGATCTCGCCGTCGGTGGTCAGCCGGTAGCCGTCCAGCGAGGGGACCAGGCCGAGCGGCGGCAGGTCCAGGTCGAGAACAACGGTCCGGGTCAGTGGCCGGAACACCGCCCGGCAGGGGGCGGGCAGTTCGGGGGTGGTGGCCTCGGCAGCGGCCAGCGCCCGCTCCAGCAGCGACTCGACGGCAGCCGGCTCGGCCTCCCGGTAGGCCCGCCGGCACTCCTCCAGGCTGTCGTTGTACTCCTGCACCGCACGGGCCCTGGCCTGCTCGGCCTCCTCGTGGGCGAGCCGGGAGGCGGCCTCGTTCGGGTCGACGGCGGCTGCCCGTTCGGACCGCCAGCGCCGCAGCGCACGCTGGTGGGTGAGCCTGGCCTGGGCCAGCTCGCGCTGGTAGCCGGAGTCCAGCAGCCGGCGCGCCACCGTGGCGTCCGGGTCGGCGGCGACGGGCTCGGGCGGCGCGAAGTCCGCCCAGCGCGGCTCGCGCTCGGCCGGCTCCCCGGCCCCGCCCTCGGGGTAGGGCCGCGGCTCGTAACTGCGCCGCTGGCTCTCGAAGTCCATCGCACTGACCGGCAGCGCGAGCCGGACGAGCAGCTCGTTCAGACGCTGCTGCTCGGCGCGGACGGTGGCCGTCCGATGGTGCGTCAGCTCGGCGGCGCGCACGTGCGCAGCCACCGCGGGATCGATCCCCCCGGCGCCCAGGGCGTCACCGCCCCGGGCGGGCGCACCCGGCCCGCCCGCGGCGTCGGCGCCGGACCCGCCGCCCGCGACGCCACCGCCGGGCTGGAACTGCTGGGGGACCGTCTCGTCGGGGCCACCGGTCGAGCCGCCGAACACCGAGGCCAAGAAGCCCGAACGGGCGCCGAGGGCACGGTCGACGTCCGAATGGCGCTTGGTCGAATCCTGCATCGGCGGTCGGTCCCCCGTGCTCGTCCGGCGCTTCTGCGATGGCCGGGCAACTGCGCTGGCGGGGCATGCCCGTGGTGGCGGCATACCCCCCACGAGCATTCTCCACCGCCCGGCGCCCAGATGGTCGGGGTGTCCTCGGTTGGTCCCGGGGTGTCCTCAGTTGGTCATCGTGTTGGTGAGGTGCATGCCGATGTAGCCGACGTAGATCCGGCCGCTGCCCGAGCAGTCGTCCAGGTAGTGCAGGCGGGGCGCCGTCCGGCCGCCACCGATCCGCAGATGGGCGCCCATGAAGGCACGTCCACTGGGATCCACCGACGGCGGCACGGCGAACATCCGCTCCCGGCGCATCTTGCTGTGGCTGCAGACCGTGCGCGACTCGTTGCGAACGGCCTTGCGCGGCGGGAAGTGGCTGCCCCCGACCGGCGCGTGCTCGCACCACTGCTTGAAGTCCCCGCGGGCCGCGCCGTGCACGGCCACGGTGGCGTACTCCTGCAGCGCGGTCAGCCCCTCCCAGGTGAGCCTGACCCAGTTGCCGCCGACCGTGTGCGCGTCCAGCGCCATGGTCTCCTTCTCGTCCCCGGTGAAGCTCAGCAGCGGGAACTCGCCCATCCGGTAGAGCAGTTCGGTGAAAGTGCCGGGACCGTCCGGGCCCGCCGCGAGCAGCCCGGCCGGATCGGGCACGGCCTCGCCCGGCGGGCAGAGCATGCTGCCCAACGCCCGCAGCTGGGCGCTGACCCGGCGCAGCGCGGTGCCCTGCAACTCGTTCTCCGTGCGCAGGTGCAGCTCGCGCCGGTGCGAGCGGTGCAGGCTGTGCCGCACCCGCTGCAGCTCCTCCGCCCGCACTTGCTGGGTGTCCGTCAGCTCGGTCACCAGCTCGGTGAGTTCGGCGGTGAGCCGGGCGGCCGGGCCGGCGCCGCAGCGGGGGGCGGCCTCCGCCGGGGCGCTCGGGCGCAGTCGCAGCACCGGCACCCGGGCCAGCGGCTCGGGCAACGGGGCGAGGTCGGCCAGCCGCCTGGGCTCCCGGGCCAGCAGCGCGGCCGCGCGGCGCGGCTCACCCTCGATCCGGTGGCGGGGCAGCACGAGGTGCCGCTGACTGTCCCGCCGGGAGGCCGGGTCGACCTCGGGCAGGTAGGTCCGGACGGCACCGCCGTAGACGGCGTGGAACTCCAGGGCGGTGTTGAACGCGACCCGGGCGCCCGAGTCCAGCACGTAGCAGACGGCGAGCCCTGCCACCTTGCCGAGCAACGGCTCCAGTTGCTCGGCCGCCCAGTCCCGCGGATCGCGGTCGGCGGGCACGCTGGCGACCACGATCGGCAGCCGGCGGGCCGGATCGCACAGCTCGTCGATCAGCTCGTCGACCTCGGCGGCGGTGATGATCCGGGGCTGCGTGCGGACCTCGACCGCGCCGTCCAGCGCGTCGATCAGCGGGAGCAGGCTGTGGACCAGCTCGGGGACCGGAACGCCGCTCGGGGTGCGCAGCCCGGGCGCGGCCGCCGACTGCTCGGCCTCCAGGCGGATCCAGCTGGCACCGCCGTCCTCGGTGGCCACGGTGATGGTGAGCTGGTGGGTGCCGTGTGCGGCGGGGGTGCGCAGCCGGCGGCGGGCGTAGCGGCCGGGCGGGGCGCCGGGCGGACCGGCGGGCAGCGGGCCGGCGTCCCGGTCGAGGAGGACGCGCTCGCCGAGGCGGTGCCGAACGGCGGCCGGCGCGGGGCCGGGGGAACTCCCGGGCGGGGCGCCGATCAGCTGGGGCGCGCTCGCGGGCGGATCCGAGGGCAGACCGGGCGAGAGGCCCGGGGGGAGACCTGGCAGCGGGCCCGGCAGGTCTCCTGGCGGGCGGTCGAGCGAGGGGGGCGGGAGCGACTCGGACAGGGGGTCGAGCCGGGGGTCGGGCGGTGGGGCCGGCGGGGGCTCGGCATGGCCCTCGTACTTGAGCCAGGCGCCCAGGCACTGGTCCACCAACGCGACCGCGTCGGTATGGGACTGGCGGGTGGTCACCGTCATCCGGTAGGGCGTGGCATGGCCCGGCTGGAGCGGTCCGGGGCGGGGGGCTGCGGCCGCTGGTGGCGCGGCACGGTCGATGCTCATGGGTGGTGCCTCCGTGGTGCGCTGGTGGGGTCTGACGGTCCTCCATCGATGGGGTGATGTCTGGCTCCGGCCGGCGGGCGCCGACCAAGTCCTTGCCGGGAGAACGCCGCGGCCCGGAGCTGGAGTTCCAGTTCCGGGCCGCGTTCATTCGTTCGAGTGTCAATTGCCCGTCACCTGATGGCCATCACAGCGGGTGTTGTATAAGAGGGTCCGCCAGTAGGGGGCCGGGTGAAGGAGCGCCCGCCGCGTCAGCGGCTGATGTCCGCAGTGGGCCGAGTCTGGGCGGCGCCGACGAGGGAGTCCATGCGGAGCATCGGCGACTGAGGAGAAGCCGTCCAGGCGAGAGTCCGGGCGTCGCGACGCCGGCCCCCTACTGGCGGACCCTCTAAGCCGCGGAGCCATGCAAGGTGGCCGGAAAACGCGGTCGTCACGCGCTGCTGAGCCGCTGCGCCCCGCCGATCCGGCAGGCCGGCACCGCGGACACATCGGGCGGCGGCGCCGGAACCGCCAGTGGACAGCCCTGCGCCACCTGGTAGTTGGCCAGGATCACCAGGGGCTCACTGCCGTGGTTGTAGCCGATGTGCACCTGCTGGGGCAGCTCGACCAAGGGCTCCCCGGGCCGGGTGATCTCCACCGTGCCGTCCTGCAGCACCCGCGTGAGGGTCCCGGAGAGGACGACCGCCTGCACCAGCGCCGGATGGTAGTGCCAGCCGGTGTTCTCGCCCGGCGGGATGGTGATGGTACGGATCACGGCCATCGGGATCTGCTCCTGTGACTCGGCGGTCATCTCAGGCTACTGACCGTCAGCCGTGCGAGAGGCCGATTCCGTGGGCTTTGGCCGAAAGAACATGCGACTGGGTCGATTACCGACAGAATCGTCCGCTCAGCTGCTCATCGGACTGATCAGAGGCCGTCCGACCACGGCACCTCGATGCGGAAGCACCCCGCGGGCATCGCCGTCGCGGTGCCGCCGCTGGCCTCCGCCAGCCAGGCGTGGAAGCCCGCGAGCTCCGGCTCGGGCACCCCCACCTCGATGCGCACCCCCGCCGCCTCGTAGTGCAGTTCGCGCACCGCGTAGCCGGCCGCCCGCAGTTCGTTCTCCAGCCGACCGGCCCTGGTGTGGTCGGCCGCCACCTCCAGCAGCGCCACCGGCCGGCGCTCGACCAGCCCGACCTCGTCCAGCGCCGCCGACACCACTCCCCCGTAGGCACGTACCAGGCCGCCCGCACCCAGCAGCACCCCGCCGAAGTAGCGGGTCACCACCGCGACCGTGTCGGTGACGCCGCGACGGCGCAGCACCTCCAGCATCGGCACACCCGCGGTGCCGGCCGGCTCGCCGTCGTCGCTGGAGCGCTCACGGCGCAGCTCCGCACCGACCACGAAGGCCGTGCAGTTGTGCCGGGCGTCCCAGTACCGCTTGCGGATCCCCGCGATGAACTCCTGCGCCGCCGCCTCGTCGCCGACCCGGGCGAGATGGCAGATGAACCGGGAGCGCTTCACCTCGATCTCGTGGCTGCCGTCCGCGCGGATGGTCAGGTCGGGCTTGGCAGCGGGCTGTGACATGGCGCGGCGGGTCTCCGACCGGTGAGCAGGCGAACGGGCGTCCGGCCAGCCTAACCAGCCCGGTGCCCGGGGCGACGCTGCCCCGGGCACCGGAGCAGGGGCGGCACCGGCGCAGCGCGCGGGTCAGCGACCGCTCAGCGCGTCCAACTGCCCGCGGTCCAGGCCGGTCAGCGCGGTGACCTCGGCCAGGTCCACCGCACCGCAGTCCAGGCCGCGCAGCAGGTAGCCGCTCAGCGCCTTGGCCGTGGCGGGCTCGTCCATCACGTCGCCACCGGCCTTGGCGACGTACGCCGCCAGACGGGCAGCGGCGGCGGCCAGCCCCTCGCGGTAGAAGGCGTAGACCGCCGCGTACCGGGTCGGCAGGTGGGCCGGGTGCATGTCCCAGCCCTGGTAGTAGGCGCGGGCCAGTGAGCGCCGGACCAGCGTGTGGTGCAGTCGCCAGGCGGCGGCCACCTGCTCGTGCGACCCGGTCGGGATCACGTTGGTGGAACCGTCCGACAGCCGGACCCCGGTACCGGCCGCGGCCACCTGCATGACGGCCTTCGCGTGGTCGGCCACCGGGTGGTCCATGCTCTGGTAGGCGGCGCTCACACCGCAGGAGGCGCTGTAGTCGAAGGTGCCGTAGTGCAGGCCGGTGGCCCGGCCCTCGGCCGCCTCGATCAGCAGCGCGACGGTGGCCCGGCCGTCGGGGCCCAGGATCGCCTGGGTGGTCTCGATCTGGATCTCGAATCCGATCCGCCCCGCGGGCAGCCCGGCCCGCCGCTCGAAGTCCTCCAGCAGCCGGACCAGGGCCGTCACCTGTGCCGGGTAGGTCACCTTGGGCAGGGTGAGGACCAGGCCCGCCGGCAGCTCGCGCCCGTCCTCCAGCAGGGTGGCCAGGAAGAGCTCCAGGGTGCGGATGCCCCGGTCGCGGACCGCGGCCTCCATACACTTGATCCGGATCCCGAGGTACGGCGGCGCGGTGCCGTCGGCCACCGCCGCGCTGACCAGCCGGGCCGCGCGCACCGCCGCGGCGTCCTCCTCCGCGTCCGGGCGCGGGCCGTAGCCGTCCTCGAAATCGATCCGCAGGTCCTCGACCGGCTCGCGCTGCAGCTTGGCCCGGACCCTGGCGTGCACCTCGGTGATCAGCTCGTCGGTCGGCAGCCCGAGCGCCTCGGCCAGCTCGGCCGGCGTCCCGGCGTGGGTGTCCAGCACCTCCAGTGCCTGACGGCCCCACTCGGCCACGGTGTCGGCGGCGAAGACGTCGGCCGGGACGTAGACGGTGTGGACCGGCTGGCGGCTGGCGGGCTCGCCCGGGTAGCGGGCGGCGAGTTCGGCGTCGACCGGGCCGAGGAGCGCGTCCACGGCGGCGCGGGCGGCGGCGGAGAAGGTCAGGCTCTCCACGGGTGCGTCGGCTGCGGTGGCACCGCCCGGCTCGGCCTGCGACATCAGGGCTCCTCCACACTGAAAGCTTTCAACAATTTGTTGATGCGTGTGAAGGTAGCCGCGGCCGCCACCGGGCGTCAATGGTCGCCCGGTGGGTGGACTGTTCGCGCTGCTCGCCCTCGCGGCGGCCGGGGCCTGGCCGGAGAGGTCCAGGGGTGACTACTCGCGACCGAGCGTCGCGTAGCGGTCCCGCAGCTCCGGCAGGATCCGGCGGATCTCGCTCTGACTCACCGGGGCGCCCGGGCGCTTGCCGCTGACGCCGTACTGCGTGAAGAGGAAGTCGGCCAGCCGGCCCTCGTCGGGCTCGTGCCCGTACGCGTCCTGGTAGGCGACCAGGGCCTCGACGGCCAGATCCACCGTCAACTGCTGGGCGTGCGAGGCCGGCTCACCCTCGGGGGCTTGGGCCTGGGCGGGATTCGGGGCGGCGGCACCGGCAGGGGCCTCCGGCCGGTTCTGGGCGCGGACCCTCGGGGCGAAGACGTCCATCGCGGGCTCCGGAGCGGGGGCCACCGGGACCGGGAACTCCTCCACCGGGGCCTCCGCCACCGGCAGCGGCTCGGCCTCGGCCACCACGGGCGCGGTCGCCGGAACGGCGGTCTCGCCGGCGTGCGCATGCTCGGACCGGCCGTCGGCCTGCGGCTCGACGCGCTGCTGGGCCTGGGCGGGAGCCGGCTGCGGTTCGGGCTGGGGCTGCTGATGTTGGGTCTGCTGGGGCTGTGGCTGCCGCTGCTGAGGGGGCATCTGCTGCGCCACCGGCTCCTGCGACCGCTGCTGCGGCGGGCGCGGTGCCTGCTGCTGAGGCTGCTGCTGGAGGTGCGGCTGTGCCGGCCGGGGCTGAGCGCCTGCCGGCGCCTTGAACCACGGGGACCGCTGCCCGGCGGGACGCGCCGCGTCCGGAATCGTCTCGGCGACGGGGTGCGGAGCAGCCTCCTGCTGCCCGACCGCCGCGCGGATGTCCCGCAGTGCGGTCACCGGCCGGGCCGGCCGCGCCGGGGCTTCGGCCCCCGCCGGAGACGCCGCGGCCTCCTGTGGATCCTGCGCGTTCTGCCCGTCCCGCCAACGTGCGGCGGCCAGCTTCGCGAGCGTGGGCACCGCAACTGCCGCCGACACCGGCGGAACCTCCACCGATGCCTGCCCCACCGCCCGCTCCGCGGTCGGCGTCGCGGTGGCAGCGGCAGCGGCAGCCGGCACGACAGGCGGATCGATCCGGTCCAGCAGACCAACGTCCAGCGGCACGCCGTACTTGGCCAGCTTGAGCGGCAGCAGCGCCTGGATCGGCGCCGAACGCCGCCAGCCCCGGCCGTACCGGAAGCGCAGCTGCGCGCGGTAGACCAGACGATTCTGCTCCAGCCGCACGACCTCGTCGTAGGACCGGAGCTCCCAGAGCTTCATCCGTCGCCAGAGCCGGAAGGTCGGCACCGGCGAGAGTATCCAGCGCATCAGCCGGACGGATTCCATATGGCGGTCGGCCGAGATGGCCGCAATGCGCCCGACCGCGTGCCGCGAGGCCTCGACCACCACGACGAAGAGCACGGGGATCACCGCGTGCATGCCCATCCCGAGCGGATCGCCCCAGGAAGCCGCCGCGTTGAACGCGATGGTGGCCACCGTGAGCAGCCAGGCCGTCTGACGCAGCAGCGGGAACGGTATGCGCAGCCAGGTCAGCACCAGGTCGAGCGCGAGCAGCACCACGATGCCGGCGTCCACGCCGATCGGGAACGCGTAGGCGAAGTTGCCGAAGCCCTTGTGCAGGGCCAACTCACGCACTGCCGAGTACGACCCGGCAAAGCCGATGCCGGAGATCAGACAGGCGCCGACCGCCACCAAGCCAAGCAGCACGCGGTGCGCGCGGGTAAGGGATGGACGTGCCATTCGTTGATCAACCCCTGGGTCGTGACTCGAGCCATCGGGATCCTACTCGGACACACGTTCAGCCCTGTGCGCGGCACTCCCCCTGGCCTGAAGAACGCTGCCAGGAGAACAGGCCCGGGCAAAATGACGATGAACGCGAAGAAGCCCCCTTCCCGAAGGAAGGGGGCTTTCTTGGAATGATTGTTCGGCGGCGTCCTACTCTCCCACAGGGTCCCCCCTGCAGTACCATCGGCGCTGTGAGGCTTAGCTTCCGGGTTCGGAATGTAACCGGGCGTTTCCCTCACGCTATGACCACCGAAACACTATGAAACTGTCGACCGCAACCCGCCCGTTCTTTCTCTGGCGGGGGTCGTTGTTTCAGAACAACACAGTGGACGCGAGCAACTGAGGACAAGCCCTCGGCCTATTAGTACCGGTCAGCTCCACCCCTTACAGGGCTTCCACATCCGGCCTATCAACCCAGTCGTCTACTGGGAGCCTTACCCTCTCAAGGAGGTGGGAGTGCTCATCTCGAAGCAGGCTTCCCGCTTAGATGCTTTCAGCGGTTATCCCTCCCGAACGTAGCCAACCAGCCATGCCCTTGGCAGGACAACTGGCACACCAGAGGTTCGTCCGTCCCGGTCCTCTCGTACTAGGGACAGCCCTTCTCAACACTCCTACGCGCACAGCGGATAGGGACCGAACTGTCTCACGACGTTCTAAACCCAGCTCGCGTACCGCTTTAATGGGCGAACAGCCCAACCCTTGGGACCTACTCCAGCCCCAGGATGCGACGAGCCGACATCGAGGTGCCAAACCATCCCGTCGATATGGACTCTTGGGGAAGATCAGCCTGTTATCCCCGGGGTACCTTTTATCCGTTGAGCGACGGCGCTTCCACAAGCCACCGCCGGATCACTAGTCCCTGCTTTCGCACCTGCTCGACCCGTCGGTCTCACAGTCAAGCTCCCTTGTGCACTTACACTCAACACCTGATTGCCAACCAGGCTGAGGGAACCTTTGGGCGCCTCCGTTACTCTTTAGGAGGCAACCGCCCCAGTTAAACTACCCACCAGACACTGTCCCTGATCCGGATCACGGACCCAGGTTAGACATCCAGCACGACCAGAGTGGTATTTCAACGTCGACTCCACAACAACTGGCGTTGCCGCTTCAAAGTCTCCCACCTATCCTACACAAGCCGAACCGAACACCAATATCAAGCTATAGTAAAGGTCCCGGGGTCTTTCCGTCCTGCTGCGCGAAACGAGCATCTTTACTCGTAATGCAATTTCACCGGGCCTATGGTTGAGACAGTCGAGAAGTCGTTACGCCATTCGTGCAGGTCGGAACTTACCCGACAAGGAATTTCGCTACCTTAGGATGGTTATAGTTACCACCGCCGTTTACTGGCGCTTAAGTTCTCAGCTTCGCCCCGACGAATCAGAGCTAACCGGTCCCCTTAACGTTCCAGCACCGGGCAGGCGTCAGTCCGTATACATCGCCTTACGGCTTCGCACGGACCTGTGTTTTTAGTAAACAGTCGCTTCTCGCTGGTCTCTGCGGCCGGCCCCAGCTCGGGCAGCAAGTGCCTCCACCAGTTCCGGCCCCCCTTCTCCCGAAGTTACGGGGGCATTTTGCCGAGTTCCTTAACCATAGTTCACCCGAACGCCTCGGTATTCTCTACCTGACCACCTGAGTCGGTTTGGGGTACGGGCCGCCATGAAACTCGCTAGAGGCTTTTCTCGACAGCATAGGATCATCCACTTCACCACAATCGGCTCGGCATCAGGTCTCAGACTACGTGCAAGGCGGATTTGCCTACCTTGCGTCCTACACCCTTACCCCGGGACAACCACCGCCCGGGCTGGACTACCTTCCTGCGTCACCCCATCGCTCACCTAATACCCTGTTGGATCAGCGGCTCCACCACGTCCCATTGTCCGAAGACTCCGGGCCGGCTTCACGGCTTTAGCATTCAGAGGTTCAGCGTTGGCGCTTCAAAGCGGGTACGGGAATATCAACCCGTTGTCCATCGACTACGCCTGTCGGCCTCGCCTTAGGTCCCGACTTACCCTGGGCAGATCAGCTTGACCCAGGAACCCTTGGTCAATCGGCGCAAGAGTTTCCCACTCTTGTATCGCTACTCATGCCTGCATTCTCACTCGTATACCGTCCACGACTGGATTCCTCCGCCGCTTCACCCGGCACACGACGCTCCCCTACCCATCCACAGCGCCGTTGGGCGTATTCTGTGAATGACACGACTTCGGTGGTGTGCTTGAGCCCCGCTACATTGTCGGCGCGGAATCACTTGACCAGTGAGCTATTACGCACTCTTTCAAGGGTGGCTGCTTCTAAGCCAACCTCCTGGTTGTCTCTGCGACTCCACATCCTTTCCCACTTAGCACACGCTTAGGGACCTTAGTCGGTGTTCTGGGCTGTTTCCCTCTCGACCATGGAGCTTATCCCCCACAGTCTCACTGCCACGCTCTCACTTACCGGCATTCGGAGTTTGGCTAAGGTCAGTAACCCGGTAAGGCCCATCGCCTATCCAGTGCTCTACCTCCGGCAAGAAACACGTGACGCTGCACCTAAATGCATTTCGGGGAGAACCAGCTATCACGGAGTTTGATTGGCCTTTCACCCCTAACCACAGGTCATCCCCCAGGTTTTCAACCCTGGTGGGTTCGGTCCTCCACGCGGTCTTACCCGCGCTTCAACCTGCCCATGGCTAGATCACTCCGCTTCGGGTCTTGGGCATGCAACTCAACCGCCCTATTCGGACTCGCTTTCGCTACGGCTACCCCACACGGGTTAACCTCGCTACACACCGCAAACTCGCAGGCTCATTCTTCAAAAGGCACGCAGTCACGGCTGATCAGCAAGCTGACCAACGACGCTCCCACGGCTTGTAGGCACACGGTTTCAGGTACTATTTCACTCCGCTCCCGCGGTACTTTTCACCATTCCCTCACGGTACTATCCGCTATCGGTCACTAGGGAATATTTAGGCTTAGCGGGTGGTCCCGCCAGATTCACACGGAATTTCTCGGGCTCCGTGCTACTTGGGAGAAGCTCAAGTGAGCCGTACAAGTTTCGTCTACGGGGGTCTTACCCTCTACGCCGGACCTTTCGCATGTCCTTCGACTACCCATACGGTTTCTGACTCACCCGATCGCCGGCAGACGACCGAAGAACTTTCCCACGACCCCGAAGTGGCAACCCCTGCCGGGTCTCACACCACAACGGTTTAGCCTCATCCGGTTTCGCTCGCCACTACTCCCGGAATCACGGTTGTTTTCTCTTCCTGCGGGTACTGAGATGTTTCACTTCCCCGCGTTCCCTCCACATACCCTATGTGTTCAGGTATGGGTGACAGCCCATGACGACTGCCGGGTTTCCCCATTCGGACACCCCCGGATCAAAGCTCGGTTGACAGCTCCCCGGGGCCTATCGCGGCCTCCCACGTCCTTCATCGGTTCCTAGTGCCAAGGCATCCACCGTGCGCCCTTAAAAACTTGGCCACAGATGCTCGCGTCCACTGTGCAGTTCTCAAACAACGACCAGACACCCACCTACACAACCCGGCAAACACCAGGTCGGTCCGTGGGACCGGCACTGAGACAACGATTACTCGTTCCCTCAGGACCCAACAACGTGCCCGACACACCAGACTCAAGAAACGCTTTCCACGCCGAAGCAGTACTCACGAACCATCACCCAGTGTGCCGAATAGTCAACGTTCCACCCATGAGCAACCGTGCGAGACATTCGCTCGCATCCGGCCATGTGCTCCTTAGAAAGGAGGTGATCCAGCCGCACCTTCCGGTACGGCTACCTTGTTACGACTTCGTCCCAATCGCTGGTCCCACCTTCGACGGCTCCCTCCCAAGGGTTAGGCCACCGGCTTCGGGTGTTACCGACTTTCGTGACGTGACGGGCGGTGTGTACAAGGCCCGGGAACGTATTCACCGCAGCATGCTGATCTGCGATTACTAGCAACTCCAACTTCATGGGGTCGAGTTGCAGACCCCAATCCGAACTGAGGCCGGCTTTTTGGGATTCGCTCCACCTCACGGTATCGCAGCCCTTTGTACCGACCATTGTAGCACGTGTGCAGCCCAAGACATAAGGGGCATGATGATTTGACGTCGTCCCCACCTTCCTCCGAGTTGACCCCGGCAGTCTCCTGTGAGTCCCCATCACCCCGAAAGGCATGCTGGCAACACAGAACAAGGGTTGCGCTCGTTGCGGGACTTAACCCAACATCTCACGACACGAGCTGACGACAACCATGCACCACCTGTATACCGACCACAAGGGGGCGACTATCTCTAGCCGTTTCCGGTATATGTCAAGCCTTGGTAAGGTTCTTCGCGTTGCGTCGAATTAAGCCACATGCTCCGCTGCTTGTGCGGGCCCCCGTCAATTCCTTTGAGTTTTAGCCTTGCGGCCGTACTCCCCAGGCGGGGAACTTAATGCGTTAGCTGCGGCACCGACGACGTGGAATGTCGCCAACACCTAGTTCCCAACGTTTACGGCGTGGACTACCAGGGTATCTAATCCTGTTCGCTCCCCACGCTTTCGCTCCTCAGCGTCAGTAATGGCCCAGAGATCCGCCTTCGCCACCGGTGTTCCTCCTGATATCTGCGCATTTCACCGCTACACCAGGAATTCCGATCTCCCCTACCACACTCTAGCCTGCCCGTATCGAATGCAGACCCGGGGTTAAGCCCCGGGCTTTCACATCCGACGCGACAGGCCGCCTACGAGCTCTTTACGCCCAATAATTCCGGACAACGCTCGCACCCTACGTATTACCGCGGCTGCTGGCACGTAGTTAGCCGGTGCTTCTTCTGCAGGTACCGTCACTTGCGCTTCTTCCCTGCTGAAAGAGGTTTACAACCCGAAGGCCGTCATCCCTCACGCGGCGTCGCTGCATCAGGCTTTCGCCCATTGTGCAATATTCCCCACTGCTGCCTCCCGTAGGAGTCTGGGCCGTGTCTCAGTCCCAGTGTGGCCGGTCGCCCTCTCAGGCCGGCTACCCGTCGTCGCCTTGGTAGGCCATTACCCCACCAACAAGCTGATAGGCCGCGGGCTCATCCTGCACCGCCGGAGCTTTCCACCAACCCCCATGCAGAGGAAGGTCGTATCCGGTATTAGACCCCGTTTCCAGGGCTTGTCCCAGAGTGCAGGGCAGATTGCCCACGTGTTACTCACCCGTTCGCCACTGATCCACCCCGAAGGGCTTCACCGTTCGACTTGCATGTGTTAAGCACGCCGCCAGCGTTCGTCCTGAGCCAGGATCAAACTCTCCGTGAATGTCTGCTCGGCAGTGCTTAATTAAAAGCACGAGCAACACCCGCGTCGAGCGGCACGACAACCACCGGAATAGGGTGGCCTCGCGCACTGCGTCCTCGCTAGTGTTTTACTTCAAAAGGAATCTCCAACCCCGATCAAGCGATCGAGGCCGGGGATGTCAACATATCTGGCGTTGACTTTTGGCACGCTGTTGAGTTCTCAAGGAACGGACGCTTCCTTTGCAGCCACTTCCGTGACCCCTCCGGGCGCTTCGCTCTTTCTTCTCTTCGAGCTTATCAGGCCCGCCTCTCGGCGTTTCCCGACTCGCTCTCGGTGTTTCCAACCTTACCAGGTCTTCCGCACCGCTCGGCCTCAAGAGGCCTTCGCCGTAACCGACCTGACGGCCTGTCCGACGTGTTGAACTTTAGCCCAGCCCCGCTCCGAAAAGCGAATCCGGCCCACTCGCTGAAATACCGGCACGACAAAGAAAGCCAGCCGCATAAGCGTGCGAAAAAGCGACGCGTCAACGACCGACGTTCATGTCGGAAATGGTGTTCCAGGAGAGTGGCCGCTCCGGGACCGTCCGCGCCGATGCGTGTCCGGTGCTCCCTGCCGAGCGACTAGGACACGCTACGCCCTCCGGGGCCGCCATGCAAACGCCGGTTGAACGGCTCCGGCCGGTCCTCCCACAGGGGAGAGACCGGCCGGAGCCGCATGGGGGAACAGGGTGAGCGCTGCCCCGCTCAGCTGTTGGTCGGGAAGCCGAGGTTGATGCCCCCGTGCGAGGGGTCGAGCCAGCGCTGGGTCACCGCCTTGCCGCGGGTGAAGAACTGCACCCCGTCCGCCCCGTACGCGTGCGCGTCACCGAAGAGGGAGGCCTTCCAGCCGCCGAAGGAGTAGTAGGCCACCGGCACCGGGATCGGCACGTTGATCCCGACCATGCCGATCTCCACCTCGTGCTGGAAGCGCCGGGCCGCGCCGCCGTCGTTGGTGAAGATGGCGGTGCCGTTGCCGTACGGGTTGGCGTTGATCAGTTCCAGGCCCTCCTCGTAGGAGGAGACCCGGACCACCGAGAGCACCGGGCCGAAGATCTCGTCGTTGTAGACCGACATGCCCGGCTTGACGTGGTCGAAGAGCGTGGGGCCCAGCCAGAAGCCGTCGGCGGTGTCCTGCCCGTTCACGTCCTGTCCGGTGACCGGGTGGGTCCGACCGTCCACGGCCAGCTCCGCGCCGTCGGCCAGGCCCGACTCGAGGTAGGAGGTCACCTTGTCGCGGTGCTGGCCGGTGACCAGCGGGCCCATCTCGCTGTCGCCGTTACAGCCGGGTCCGACCTTGAGGGTCGCGATCCGCTGCCTGATCTTCTCGACCAGCTCGTCACCGATCGGGTCGACCGCGACCAGCACCGAGACCGCCATGCAGCGCTCGCCGGCCGCGCCGAAGCCGGCGTTCACGGCCGCGTCCGCGCTGAGGTCGAGGTCGGCGTCGGGCAGCACCAGCATGTGGTTCTTCGCGCCGCCCAGGGCCTGTACCCGCTTGCCGTACCGGGTGCCGGTCTCGTAGACGTAGCGGGCGATCGGGGTGGAGCCGACGAAGCTGACGGACTTGACGTCCGGGTGCTCGAGCAGGCGGTCGACCGCGACCTTGTCACCGTGCACGACGTTGAAGACGCCGTCCGGCAGACCGGCCTCCTGCCAGAGGCCGGCGATGAAGTTCGCCGCCGACGGGTCCTTCTCGGACGGCTTGAGGACCACGGTGTTGCCCGCCGCGATCGCGATCGCGAAGAACCACATCGGCACCATCGCCGGGAAGTTGAAGGGCGAGATGATGGCGACCGGGCCCAGCGGCTGACGGATCGAGTAGACGTCGATGCCGGTGGAGGCCTGCTCGGTGAAGCCGCCCTTGAGCAGCTGCGGGATCCCGCAGGCGTACTCGACCACCTCCTGGCCACGGGCCAGCTCGCCGAGCGCGTCCGAGTGCACCTTGCCGTGCTCGGCGACGATGATCGCGGCCAGCTCGTCCTTGCGCGCGTTGAACAGCTCGCGGAAGGCGAAGAGCACCGCGGTCCGCTTGGCGATCGAGGCGTGGCGCCAGTCGGCGAAGGCCCCGGCGGCAGCGGCGACCGCCTGGTCGACCTCGGCGATGCCCGCGAAGTCCACCTGGCCGGAGACCCGCCCGGTGGCCGGGTCGTACAGGTCGCCGCGGCGGGGTGCGGTGCCCGCGGTCGGCACCGCCGCGCCGCCGATCCAGTGGATGACGTGCTTGTCCATGCCGGCCGGACGCCCGGTGTTCTCGGCGCTCTCAGTGGGCTTGCTCACGGTTCGTCTGCCTCCAAGTCACGGGCGGTCTGCCTGCCGCCGGATCCGCGCGCCGACCGTGCGCTCAGGGGTGCGGCCGGCCGTCGGGGTCGCGGGGCTACCGCGCTCGGGCTCCAGTCTGGTCGTCGCCCGGTAGCCGCTCAACGAGCACACTGACGGTCATCACCCGGTTGGTCTTACACCTCGTCGCCACCAGAGCGGCCCATCGGGCGCCGGACACCTCACCGGTGCTCCCGGGGCCCGTCGAGCCCGGCCGCGGCCTCGTGCAACGCCAGCTCCAGGGCCATCGGATCGGTGAGCCGCCCCGAGCCGTCGGGCGCGACCAGCCACTGCAGCCCGGGGCCGCGCCGGGCAGGGTGCGGCACCACCACCCAGCTGCCCTCGCCCGCGCCGCGCAGCCCGGTGCCGACCCAGCGCGCGGCGGTACCGACCGGGACGAGGAAGGCGAGGCTGTCGTCCCCGGGGTCGAAGAGCACCGGCCCGCTGCGGACGGCCCTCCCCCGGCCACCGACCGGGGGTGCTCCGCCGAGCAGGCGCAGTGCCGGGCGGCCGAGTGTCCCGGGAGCCGAGAGCACGTCCCAGCGGCGGCCGGCCGGGAGCAGCGCGAGGCCGGCCGCGCTCTGCTCCCACTCCCGCCGGCATGCCTCGGGGTCGGGTGCGGCGGCGGCCAGCCAGGTCACGGCGGCGGCGATGGGTCCATTGGTCTCCATGGCCCGTCCTCTGCTCGGTTCGCACGGCGGCCCTGGGCGGCCGACGTTCTGCGAGGAGAGACGGGTCCGGGGTCGGACTCTTACACCGGTTGGCCCGACGCACTCGGAGCCGGCTCAGTCCCGGTCGCCGAAGACGGTCCGGTGCCAGTCCTTCCTGGCCACCGCCGTGGTGTCGAACATGACGTGCTTGACCTGGGTGTACTCGTCCAGCGAGTACTGCGACATGTCCTTGCCGTAGCCGGATGCCTTGTACCCGCCGTGCGGCATCTCACTGATGATCGGGATGTGGTCGTTGACCCAGACGCAGCCCGCCGCGATCTCCCGGGTGGCCCGCAGTGCGCGGTGCACGTCCCGGGTCCAGGCGGAGGCGGCCAGCCCGTACGGCGTGTCGTTGGCCAGCCGCAGCGCCTCGTCGTCGGTGTCGAACGGGAGCACCACCAGCACCGGTCCGAAGATCTCGCCCTGCACCACCTCGCTCTCCTGGGCGGCGCCGGTGATCAGGGTCGGCCGGTAGTAGGCGCCCCGGGTCAGGTCGGTGCCGTCGTGGCCGGTGTCCGGCGCAGCGCCGCCGGTGACGACGGTGGCGCCGTAGCCGCGTGCCCGTTCGACGAAGGCGGCCACCCGGTCGCGATGGGTGTAGGAGACCAGCGGGCCGAGGTCGGTGCGCGGATCGCGCGGATCGCCCAGCCGGACGGCGGCGAACAGCTCGGCGACACCGGCCACGAAGGCGTCGTAGAGCGGGCGTTGGACATAGGCGCGGGTCGCGGCGGTGCAGTCCTGGCCGCTGTTGATCAGCGCGCCGGCCACCGCCCCGTGCACGGCGGCCTCCAGGTCGGCGTCCGCGAAGACCACGAACGGCGCCTTGCCGCCCAGTTCGAGGTGGGTCCGCTTGGCGGTGGCGGCGGCCAGTTCGGCCACTCGCCTGCCGACCGGGGTGGAGCCGGTGAAGGAGACCATCGCCACGTCCGGGTGCCCGGCCAGCCGCTCGCCGACGTCGCGGCCCGCGCCGGTGACAACGTTGACCACACCGTCGGGCAGCCCGGCCGCGGTGGCGGCGCGGGCGAACATCAGCGCGGTGAGCGGGGTGAGCTCGGCGGGCTTGAGCACCACGGTGTTGCCCGCCGCGATGGCCGGCAGGATCTTCCAGGCCGCCATCTGCAGCGGGTAGTTCCACGGTGCGATCGAGCCGACCACGCCGATCGCCTCGCGCCGCACGTAGGAGGTGTGGTCGCCGGAGTACTCGCCGGCGGCCCTGCCCTCCAGGTTGCGGGCGGCGCCGGCGAAGAAGGCCGTGTTGTCGATGGTCCCCGGGACGTCGAACTCGCTGCTGAGCTTGATCGGCTTGCCGGTCTGGGCGGTCTCGACGTGGGCGAACTCCTCGGCCTGCTCGGCCAGCAGGGTGCTGAGGCGCAGCAGCACCTCGGACCGGGCACCGGGCGTGGCCCGTGACCAGTCGGGCAGGGCGGCGGTGGCGGCGGCCACGGCGGTGTCGACGTCGGCGACCGAGGCGAGCCGCACCTGCGCGACCGTGCTGCCGTCGGCGGGGTTGACCACCTCGAACGGCTCCTCGCCGGTGCCCGCGCTCAGCTTGCCGTCGATGTACTGGGCACCGTCCGCGAAGTCGCTCAGGTCCATGTGTCGGCTCTCCTCCATAGGTCCATTCCATCGGCTCCGGTCCGCCGACGATGCCCCTCGGCCGGGAGGCCGGGCAAGGCTCACTCCGACAGCCGAGCCGCCAAGGGGCTTACACAGTGCCAGGGCCGGTTGGCGGCAACAGGTCGTCACGGGGCTGCATGATTCACCTGACACCTTGCTCCCCTCGCCAGTTCCCCCGCCGCCGCCACGCCCAGCCAGGAGGTCCACCGTGCTGCCCACCGTCGCCCGTGTGCTCGATCTGGACGTGATGCGCCGCGGCCTGCCGCAGGTGGTGGCCGGGGCCGACCGGCTGGAGCGGCCGGTGCGCTGGGTGCACGTCAGCGAGCTGCCGGACGTGGCCGGCATGCTGCAGGGCGGCGAGCTGGTCCTGACCACCGGCATCGCGCTGCCCGAGGACCGCGAGGGGCTGGCCCGCTACGTCCGGGAACTGGTCGAGATCGGTGTGGCCGGGCTGGTGGTGGAGTTCGGCCGCCGCTACTTCGACACCCTGCCGCGTGCCCTGGTGCACGCCGCCGAGCAACGCGGTCTGCCGCTGATCGTGCTGCGCCGGGAGCTGCGCTTCGTGGCGGTGACCGAGGCGGTGCACGCGCTGGTGGTGAACGCACAGCTGGAGCAGTTGCGCGCCTCCGAGGCGGTGCACCAGGTCTTCAACGAGCTGGCGGTGGAGGGGGCCGAACCGGCCGAGGTGCTGCGCCAGATCGCCCGGATGGCGGGGGCGCCGGTGGTGCTGGAGAACCTGAGCCACCAGGTGCTGGCGCACGATCCGGCCGGGCGGACCGAGGACGAGCTGCTGGACCGCTGGGAACGCCGCTCCCGCGCGGTGCGGCCGGCCGGTCGCACCGGCCACGACCCGCGCAGCGGCTGGCTGGTGACGGCGGTGGGCGCCCGGGGCGAGGACTGGGGCCGGCTGGTGCTGGTCGAGGAGCCGGGCGCGCTGCCCGACCAGGAGGCGCACCCCTGCACCATGCTGCTGGAGCGCGGTGCGGCGACGCTCGCGCTCAACCGGCTGCTGGTGCGCGACCGGGAGAGCCTGGAGCGGCAGACCCACCGCACGCTGCTCGCCGGGATCCTGACCCACGCGCTGACGGTCAGCGAGGTCGCGCTGCGGGCGCAGGCGCTGGGCGTGCCGCTGGAGGGCCGGCGACTGGTCGGGGTGGTGCTGCGCCGGCGCGGCGGCCCGCTGCCCGCCGCGCTGGAGGCCCAGGCCCGGCTGCGGGACTTCACCGAGCTCGCGGCCACCGCGGCGCGCGCCAGCCGGCTCCCGGCGCTGGTCGGCACGCTGGACGACGAGGGCGTGGGGCTGCTGATCGCGCTCGGCTCGCAGCAGGACGAGCACGCCGCGCTGGAGGCCTTCTCGGCGGCGCTGCGGCGGTTGGTGACCGACGGCGGCAAGGAGACGGCCGCGCCGGTGGTGGCGGTGGGCTCCTCGGTCGGCTCGGTGCGCGACGCCCGGCGCACGCTGATGGAGGCCACCCAGGTCGCGGATGCGGCGCTGCACGACGCACCGGGCGCGCGGGCCGCCTCGTACTACCGGCTGCCGGACGTGCGGCTGCGCGGGCTGCTGCACCTGCTGCGCGACGACGCCCGCCTGCAGACCTATGTGGAGCGCGAGCTGGGGCCGCTGCTGGCCCACGACGCCGAGCACGGCTCGCAGTTGGTGCAGCTGCTGCGGGTCTACCTGGAGCAGGGGCGGAACAAGTCGGCCGCGGCAGATGCGGCGCATCTGTCGCGGCCGAGCTTCTACGACCGGCTGCACAAGGTGGAACGGATCCTGGCGGTGGACCTGGACCAGGTGGAGTCCTGTCTGTCGCTGCACGTCGCCCTGCTGGCGCTGGACGCGGTGCGGCGCTGACTCCCGGGCGGGCGGCCGGCCTGCCCGCCGTGCGGATCAGCCCACGTGGGCGTCGGCCACCGCGAGCGCCTCGTCGAGCAGCGCGAGGCCGGCCCTGGTCTCCTCGACGCTGACGGTGCACGGCGGCGCGACGTGCAGGCGGTTCATGTTGAAGAACGGCCACAGCCCGCGCTTCTTGCAGGCCGCCACGAACTCGGCCATCGGCGTGTTGGCCGCGCCGCTCGCGTTGTACGGAACCAGCGGCTCGCGGGTGGCCCGGTCGCGCACCAGGTCCAGTGCCCAGAAGACGCCCAGACCGCGCACCTCGCCGATCGAGGGGTGGCGTTCCGCCAGCTCGCGCAGGCCGGGGCCGAGCACGTTCTCGCCGATGTGCTTGGCGTTCTCGACGATGCCCTCCTCGGCCATCACGTTGATGGTGGCCACGGCGGAGGCGCAGGCGAGCGGGTGGCCGGAGTAGGTCAGGCCGCCGGGGAAGGGTCGCTCGGCGAAGGTGGCGGCGATCTCGGCGCTGATCGCCACCCCGCCCAGCGGGACGTAGCCGGAGTTGACGCCCTTGGCGAAGGTCAGCAGGTCCGGGACGATGCCCCAGTGGTCGGCGGCGAACCACTCGCCGGTGCGGCCGAAGCCGGCCATCACCTCGTCCAGGATGAAGACGATCCCGTGGCGGTCGCAGATCTCCCGCACCCCTGCGAGGTAGCCGGGCGGCGGCACCAGGATGCCGGCGGTGCCGACCACCGGCTCCAGGATGATCGCGGCGACCGTGGCCGGGCCCTCGAAGGCGAGGGTCTGCTCCAGGTGGGCGAGCGCGCGCTCGCACTCCTGCGCCTCGTTCTCGGCGTGGAAGGCGGAGCGGTACAGGTGCGGTCCCCAGAAGTGCACGATCCCGGAGGTACCGGTCTCGCTGGGCCAGCGGCGCGGGTCGCCGGTCAGGGCGATCGCGTTGGCGGTGGCACCGTGGTACGAGCGGTAGGTGGCCAGGACCTTCTGCCGGCCGGTATGCAGCCGCGCCATCCGCACGGCGTTCTCCACCGCCTCGGCACCGCCGTTGGTGAAGAAGATCTTGTCGAGGTCGCCGGGAGTGCGCTCGGCGATCAGCCGGGCGGCCTCGCTGCGCGCCTCGACCGCGAAGCCCGGCGCCAGCGTGCAGAGCTTGCCCGCCTGCTCCTGGATCGCGGCGACCACCTTGGGGTGCTGGTGGCCGATGTTGGTGTTCACCATCTGGGAGGCGAAGTCGAGGTAGCGGTTGCCCTCGTAGTCCCAGAAGTACGAGCCCTCGGCGCCGGCCACCGGGAGGGGGTCGATCAGGGCCTGGGCGGACCACGAGTGGAAGACGTGCGCGCGGTCGGCGGCCTTGACGGCCTGCCCGGCGGCGGGATCGGCGGTGGGGATGCTCATGCCCGCCAGCGTAGGGAGCGGGCCCGCCGACGGGGAGCGGCATCTTGTCAGGTGGTCACCGGGAACGGCGACAGGGTGGAAAGCCACAAGCGGGCCCGGGGAACACCCCGGGCCCACTTGGAGGAAGAACCGATCAGAGCGCGGTCATACTGCGCTCAATGGTCATGACCCGCTAGATGTACTGACCACGGAGGTTGGTGACAGAGCTCACGGCTGGGTGATCTTGAAATGAGTGAGGGCCTTCTGGCTCGGTGTGGATTGCGACATCTACCCGGCACCCAGAAAGGCCCTCATGCCACACCGTAACGCACCCCTGACCGAGACCGGACGCCTGCGCCTGGCCCGCTGCGTGGTCGAGGACGGCTGGCCCCTGCGCCGGGCCGCCGAACGCTTCCAGGTCTCACCGACCACGGCCAAGCGCTGGGCCGACCGCTACCGTGCGCTCGGCGAGGCCGGGATGGTCGACCTCTCCAGCCGGCCCCACCACAGCCCCCGCCGGACCCCGACCCGCACCGAGCGGCGGATCATCAAGGTCCGCGTCCTGCGGCGCTGGGGCCCGGCCCGCATCGCCTACCTCCTGCGACTCAACCCGGCCACCGTGCACCGGGTCCTGACCCGCTACCGCCTCGCCCGCCTGGCCCACCTCGACCGCGCCACAAGTCGGCCGATCCGACGCTACGAACACTCGGCACCAGGCGAGTTGATCCACGTCGACATCAAGAAGCTCGGCAACATCCCCGACGGCGGCGGCCACAAAACCCTGGGCCGCCAGGCCGGCCGCAAGACCCGCTCCGCAGCCGGATACAGCTACCTCCACAACGCCGTCGACGACCACTCCCGCCTGGCCTACAGCGAGATCCTCCCCGACGAACGCAAGGAGACCGCCACAGCGTTCTGGACCCGGGCGAACGAGTTCTTCGCCCGGGCCGGGATCACCGTGAAGCGCGTGCTGACCGACAACGGCTCCTGCTACAAGTCCCACCCCTGGCGCGACGTCCTCGCCGCCGCCGGGATCACCCACAAGCGCACCCGGCCCTACCGCCCGCAGACCAACGGCAAGGTCGAACGCTTCAACCGCACCCTGCTCGACGAATGGGCCTACGCAAGGCCCTACCGCACCGAGCAGGAACGACGCGACGCCTACCCCACCTGGCTCCACACCTACAATCACCACCGCGGACACACCGCACTCGCAGGCAAGCCACCCGCCAGCCGCGTCCCCAACCTCACGGGTCAGAACAGCTAGAGCGCGGTCATACAGCGCTCAACGGTCATGACCCGCTAGAGCGCGGTCATGACGTGCTTGATCCGGGTGTAGTCCTCGAACCCGTACGCCGACAGGTCCTTGCCGTACCCGGACTTCTTGAAGCCACCGTGCGGCATCTCGGCGACCAGCGGGATGTGGGTGTTGATCCAGACGCAGCCGAAGTCCAGCCGGCGCGACATCCGCATCGCGCGCGCGTGGTCCTTGGTCCACACCGAGGAGGCCAGCGCGAACTCCACACCGTTGGCGTAGCCGACGGCCTGGTCCTCGTCGGTGAACTTCTGCACGGTGATGACCGGGCCGAAGACCTCGTTCTGGATGATCTCGTCGTCCTGCTGCAGGCCCGAGACGACGGTCGGGGCGTAGAAGTAGCCGACCTCGCCGACCTGGTGGCCACCGGTCTCGACCTTGGCGTGCGACGGCAGCCGCTCGATGAAGCCGGCCACCTGCTGGAGCTGGTTGGCGTTGTTCAGCGGGCCGTAGAGCACATCCTCGTCGTCGATCCCCCCGGTCTTCGTCTCGGCGGCGGCCTTGGCCAGCGCGGTGACGAAGGCGTCGTGGATGGACTCGTGCACCAGCACCCGGGTGGCCGCGGTGCAGTCCTGGCCGGCGTTGAAGAAGCCGGCCACCGAGATGCCCTCGACGGCCTCGGCGATGTCGGCGTCCTCGAAGACCACCACCGGCGCCTTGCCACCGAGCTCCAGGTGGACCCGCTTGACGTCCTTGGCGGCGCTGCCGGCCACCTGGATGCCCGCGCGCACCGAGCCGGTGATCGAGGCCATCGCCGGGGTGTGGTGCTCGACCATCAGACGCCCGGTCTCGCGGTCGCCGCAGATCACGTTGAAGACGCCGGCCGGCAGCTCCAGCTCGGCCAGGATGCCGCCGATGATCTCGGCGAGCAGCACGGTGGAGGCCGGGGTGGTGTCGGAGGGCTTGAGCACCACGGTGTTGCCGGCCGCGATCGCCGGCGCGAACTTCCAGACGGCCATCATCATCGGGTAGTTCCACGGCGCGACCTGGGCACAGACGCCGACCGGCTCGCGGCGGACGATCGAGGTCATCCCGTCCATGTACTCGCCCGCGGCCTTGCCCTCCAGCAGGCGGGCGGCGCCGGCGAAGAAGCGGATCTGGTCGGCCATCGGGCCGATCTCCTCGGACTTGGTCAGCCCGCGCGGCTTGCCGGTGTTGCGACACTCGGCGTCCACCAGCTCGTCCGCGCGCGCCTCGACGGCATCGGCGATCTTCAGCAGCAGCTTCTGCCGGGTGGAGGGGGTGGCGTCGCGCCAGGTCTCGAAGGCCGCGGCGGCCGAGGCCATCGCGGCGTCGACGTCGGCCGCGCCGGACAGCGGGGAGGTCGCGTACGCCTGGCCGTTGGTGGGGTCGACGATCTGCAGGGTGCGGCCGTCCGCCGCGTCGACGAACTGGCCGTTGATGTAGTTGCGCAGCGTACGAAGGTCGCTCACGACTCTCTCCTCGGGTTGCGGTCGGCGCGGTGGCGGCCGATCCGTCGGGGGGCTGTGCCGGTGGACCGGGCGCGGGTGTCGCCGCCCGGCACCGCCGGTGGGATCCCGGAAGCCGGGTCCGGTGGTCCGCACGATGGGCCGGTGGTCCACTGGTGGGGAGCGTACGCCCAAGGGGGTGGCGCGCGCGTGACCCCGCCAGAGTAGCCGCAACCTTGCCGGTATCGACATAGGGGCGCATCAATCGCAATGAAATCCGCGCCGTTTTCAGATCACGGCAACGAAATCAGCAGTAGGACCACTTGCGTGCACACCGGCGATCGGGCACAGTGGCCACGTGGCCAACCGCGACCGGAACAGCAGCGTTCCCCTCGACTCCGTCTCCAAGGCGATCATCGAGCAGCTGCAGGAGGACGGCCGCCGTGCGTACGCGACCATCGGCAAGGCCGTCGGCCTCTCCGAGGCCGCCGTCCGGCAGCGGGTCCAGAAGCTGCTCGACCAGGGCGTGATGCAGATCGTCGCCGTCACCGACCCGCTGACCGTCGGATTCACCCGACAGGCGATGGTCGGGATCACCGTCGAAGGTGACATCGAGCCGATCGCCGACGCGCTGGCCGCCATGGACGAGGTCGACTACGTGGTCTGCACCGCGGGCTCGTTCGACCTGCTGGCCGAGCTGGTGTGCGAGGACGACGAGCACCTGCTCGAAATGATCAACAAGCGAATCCGTGCGCTTCCCGGCGTGCGGAGGACCGAGAGCTTCGTTTACCTGAAGCTCCGGAAACAGACCTACACCTGGGGCACCCGATGAGCGCCGACCCGGCACCGAAGGACCTTTCGAAGACCGCCTACGACCACCTGTGGATGCACTTCACCCGCATGTCGTCGTACGAGAACTCGCCCGTGCCGACCATCGTCAAGGGCGAGGGCACCTACATCTGGGACGCCAACGGCAAGAAGTACCTCGACGGCCTCGCGGGCCTGTTCGTGGTGCAGGCCGGCCACGGCCGCGAGGAGCTGGCCGAGGCCGCCGCCAAGCAGGCCAAGGAGCTGGCCTTCTTCCCCGTGTGGAGCTACGCCCACCCGAAGGCCGTCGAGCTGGCCGAGCGGCTGGCCAACTACGCGCCGGGCGACCTGAACAAGGTCTTCTTCTCCACCGGTGGCGGCGAGGCCGTCGAGACCGCCTGGAAGCTCGCCAAGCAGTACTTCAAGCTGACCGGCAAGCCGACCAAGTACAAGGTCATCTCCCGTGCGGTCGCCTACCACGGCACCCCGCAGGGCGCCCTGTCGATCACCGGCCTGCCGGGCCTCAAGGCCCCGTTCGAGCCGCTGGTGCCGGGCACCCACAAGGCGCCGAACACCAACATCTACCGCGCCCCCGCCTTCCTGGCCGGCCCCGACGGCACCGTCGACCCGGAGGCCTACGGCCGCTGGTGCGCCGACGAGATCGAGGTCGCGATCCTCAACGAGGGCGCCGAGACCGTCGCCGCCGTCTTCGTCGAGCCGGTGCAGAACGCCGGCGGCTGCTTCCCGCCGCCGCCCGGGTACTTCCAGCGGCTGCGCGAGATCTGCGACCGGCACGACGTGCTGCTCGTCTCGGACGAGGTCATCTGCGCCTTCGGCCGCCTGGGCACCATGTTCGGCGCCGACAAGTTCGGCTACCAGCCCGACATGATCACCTGCGCCAAGGGCATGACCTCGGGCTACTCCCCGATCGGCGCCACGATCATCTCGGACCGCCTGGCCGAGCCCTTCTACAAGGGCGACAACACCTTCCTGCACGGCTACACCTTCGGCGGCCACCCAGTCTCCTCGGCGGTCGCGCTGGCCAACCTCGACATCTTCGAGCGCGAGGGCCTCAACCAGCACGTGCTCGACAACGAGTCGAAGTTCCTCGGCACCCTGAACAAGCTGCGGGACCTGCCGATCGTCGGCGACGTGCGCGGCAACGGGTACTTCTACGGCATCGAGCTGGTGAAGGACAAGGTCACCAAGGAGTCGTTCAACGACGAAGAGGTGGAGCGCGTGCTCTACGGCTTCCTCTCGAAGGCGCTCTTCGACAACGGGCTGTACTGCCGTGCCGACGACCGTGGCGACCCGGTCATCCAGCTGGCCCCGCCGCTGATCTCCGACCAGTCGACCTTCGACGAGATCGAGCAGATCCTGCGGGTCAGCCTCACCGACGCGTGGAACAAGATCTGATCACCCGGACCTGTTGATGCCGCTCGGTGACCTGCGCCGAGCTGCGGGCGGGTACCGCCTCGTTCCTCGGCGATCCCCACCCTCCGCTAGTCGCAGGTCAGTCGCGGGCTGACCACCCTCACACCGCGGGGCGGTCCCGCGCAGTCCCCTTCCCGGGGCTGCCGGGACCGCCCCACGGTGTTTTTCTGATTGATCTGCTGATAGTTCGTCCGGGTTTACCCCAGCTACGTCCCGTGTGCCGCAACCGCAACGCGACCTTGTCGTTCTAATCTGACGACTGTCATTCCCCTGCTCCGGACCGCACCTCCCGTGCGGCACCCGTGCAGAGCCCTCTCGGACCGGCGGAGGAATTCCATGTCAGCGGCCCCGCCCGACAACGACGTGCTGTGGGCCCGGGGGATCGTCAAGTCCCACCAGGGGACCCCGGCGGTGCGGGACGTCTCGATCGCCGTCCGGGAGGGCGAGGTGCTCGCCATCACCGGCGCCCGCGGCTCGGGCAAGTCCACCCTGATCGGCTGCCTCTCCGCGCTGCTGCCGGTGGACTCCGGCGAGGTCTGGTTCAACAGCTCGCCGGTGCACACCCTGAGCCGGGCCGGACGGGAGAAGCTGCGCCGCGACCGGTTCGGCTTCGTCGGCTCGCAGCCCCACCTGGTACCGGAACTGACGGCCCGGGAGAACGTCGCCCTGCCCCTGCTGCTGGCCGGCTCCGGCCACAAGGCCGCCTACAGCGCCGCCGACGACTGGCTGGAGCGGCTCGACGTCACCGACTGCGCCAAGCGCCGCCCCGCCGAGCTGATCCAGAGCCAGCGCCAGCGGATCGCGGTGGCCCGCGCCCTGGCCCCGCTGCCCCGGGTGGTCTTCGCCGACGACCCGACCGCGCCACTGCACCGCGAGGCCCAGGACCAGGTGCTGCGGATACTGACCAGCGCCGCCCGCTCCCACCAGCTCACCCTGGTACTGGCCACGCACGACCCGGAGCTGGCCAGGTACGCGGACCGGACCGTCGCGCTGGTGGACGGCCGCACCCCGGCCCCCGCCGCTCCGGTGCGCCGCGCGGCGGTTCCGGCCGGCCACTGACCGACTGCCCCGCTGCGCCCCGCACCACCCCACCGGTCACCGCGAAGGACTGAAGGACTATCAGGTGTTCTACTTCCGCCTGGTCAGGGGATACCGGGTCCTGGACCTGGGCCGCTGGCTGCTCACCGCCGCGGCGGCCGCCGTGGTCGCCGCCTTCCTGCTGCGGGCACTGGGCCGCGCGCTGAGCGACCCGCCGGGCAGCGGCGAGACGGTGGAGCGCCTGCTCTGGTGCCTGCCGCCGCTGGTGGCGATCGCCTGGTTCACCGCGGCTGCGGCCCGGGCCCTGCCCGCCCAGCGCCCCGAGCGGATGGCCGGGCTGACCGCCGCGGGAGCCGGACCGCGGCGGCTGCGGCTGCTGATCGCCGGCGAGACCGCGCTGGCCTGCGCCCTGGGCGCGGTGGCCACCCTGCTGCTCTTCCTGGTGCTGCGCAACAACATCGCCGGCCCGGGCCTGGCTCCCGAGCTGGGCATGGGCGTGCCACTGCCGCCGGCCGCGCCGGTGGCCCTGCTCGCCCTGCTCCCGCTCGCCGGCGGGCTCGCGGCAGCCGTGGCCGTCCGGGGAGCAGAGCTGCTGCCCGGCGGCGAGGAGCAGGCCGCGGCCGAGCGCTTCGGCCCCCTGCGCACCACCCTCGCAGCGCTCCTCGCGTTCGGCGGCACGTTCACCGAGCTGTACGCGCTGCGCCCGGCCGCGGCCTACGATCCGCGCCCGCTGCAGCTGCCCGCCGACCTCGGCCACACCAGTGCCACGCTGCTGGCCGGCTGGGTGGCGGCGGCGCTGGGGCTGGCCCTGCTGACCGGGCCGCTGCTGGCCGGGACCGGACGGCTGATCGCGGTGGGCCGGCCCAGCCCCCGGCGGCTGCTGGCCGGCCGCGGGCTGACCGGCGCGGCCCCCGCGCTCGGCGCTCCGCTGGCGGTGCTGGCCTTCACCATGGCCGTGGTGCTGACCTCGGTACGGCACTGGGTGGCCCCGGGCGCGGACGGCACCGGGCCGCTGCCGGCCACCGAGGCGCTGCTGACCACCGGCTGCGTGGTCGCGGCGGTGCTGGCCCGGCTGACCGAGATCCGGGCCGGCCGGCAGCAGGGCGGGGCCGCCCTGCTGCGGCTCGGCGCGCCGCCGCGGCTGCTGTTCGGGGCGGCCCTGCTGCGCTGGGCCGCCGCCGGCAGTGTAGTGCTGGCCACCGGCGCACTGACCGCGGTGCTGGGCGCGGGGATGCTCTCCTAGCGCCCGTCCCGGCCCCGGGCCGCTCGCCTGCCGGGCCGCCTTCCGCGGTGCGTCAGCCGGCGGCCGCGAGCTGGCCGCAGGCGCCGTCGATCTCCTGACCGCGGGTGTCGCGGACGGTGGTGGGCACCCCGTGCGCCTCCAGCCGGCGGACGAACTCGCGCTCGTCCTCGGGCCGCGAGGCGGTCCACTTGGAGCCCGGAGTCGGGTTCAGCGGGATCAGGTTGACGTGCACCCGGTGGCTCCTGATCAGCCGGCCGAGCAGGTCGGCCCGCCAGGCCTGGTCGTTGATGTCCTTGATCAGGGCGTACTCGATGGAGATCCGCCGGCCGGACTTCTCCGCGTAGTTCCACGCGGCGTCCAGCACCTCGGCGACCTTCCAGCGGGTGTTCACCGGAACCAGCTCGTCGCGCAGCTCGTCGTCCGGGGCGTGCAGCGAGAGCGCCAGGCGGCAGCTCAGGCCCTCGTCGGCCAGCCGGTTCATCGCCGGGACCAGGCCCACGGTGGAGACCGTGATGCCGCGCTGGGAGAGGCCGAAGCCGTCCGGGGCCGGGTCGGTCAGCCGGCGGATCGCGGCCAGCACCCGGTTGTAGTTGGCCAGCGGCTCGCCCATGCCCATGAAAACCACGTTGCTCAGCCGCGCCTCGCCACCGGGGATCTCGCCCGCCTTGAGGGCGCGCATCCCGGCCGCGATCTGCTCGACGATCTCGGCGGTGGACAGGTTGCGGGTCAGGCCCGCCTGGCCGGTGGCGCAGAACGGGCAGTTCATGCCGCAGCCGGCCTGGGAGCTGATGCACATCGTCACCCGGTCCGGGTAGCGCATCAGCACCGACTCGACCAGGGTGCCGTCGAAGAGCTTCCAGAGCGTCTTGCGGGTGGTGTCGTCGTCGCACGAGACGTGCCGGACCACCGACATCAGCTCGGGCAGCAGCGCCGTGACCAGCTTCTCGCGCCCGGCGGCCGGAATGTCGCTCCAGGCGGCCGGGTCGTTGCTGAGCCGGGCGAAGTAGTGGTTCGCCAGCTGCTTGGCGCGGAAGGGCTGCTCGCCCAGCTCGGCGACGGCCTCCTTGCGCTCGGCGGGGCTGAGGTCGGCGAGGTGTCGCGGGGGCTTGGCGCCACGCGGCGCGACAAAGGTCAGTTCTCCGGGTGCAGGCATGGTCCGTCCAGTGTCGCAGATGGCCGAAGGCCCCGGACGCGGTGCGTCTGGGGCCTTCGGGTGCCGTCCGCAGTGCGGCGGCGGGGGTGGGCCGGGTCGGTCAGCTGCCGACGAAGGCGGTCAGCAGCAGCCAGACCACCGGGGCGGTCGGCAGCAGCGAGTCGAGCCGGTCCATGATGCCGCCGTGGCCCGGCAGCAGGGTGCCCATGTCCTTGATGCCGAGATCACGCTTGATCATAGACTCGGCCAGGTCGCCGAGGGTCGCGATGACCGCCGCGCAGCCGCCCAGGATCAGGCCCTGCCACCAGTGGCCGTCATCGATGATCCACTGCATCAGCAGCGCACCGGCCAGCATCGACAGGCCGATCCCGCCGGCCAGGCCCTCGCGGGTCTTGCCGGGGCTGATGGTCGGCGCCAGCTTGTTGCGGCCGAACTTGTAGCCGACCGCGTACGCCCCGGTGTCACTGCAGATGGTGACCACCAGGAAGAGCACGATCCGCTGCGGACCGTCGTGGGCGGAGAGGAGCAGGGCCACGAAGGTGGCCAGAAAGGGCACGTAGAAGGCGGTGAAGACACCCGCGGTTATGTCGCGCAGGTAGTTCTCCGGCGGCGCGCTCATCCGCCAGATCATCAGTGCCAACGCGGTCAGTGCGAGCGCCGCCGCCGCGCCCTGCGGGCCGATCCAGTACCCGGCGGTCAGCATGCCCACCCCGCCGAGCAGCAGCGGCAGCAGGGCGACGTTGACGTCCTTGCGCTCGGCCAGCCGGCTGGTCAGCTCCCAGCTGCCGACCGACGCCGCCGCCACCACCACGATCAGGAAGAGCACCTTGACCACGAACAGCGAGACGATGATCACCGCTCCCAGTCCCAGCCCCACCCCTATCGCGGCGGGGAGGTTGCGGCCGCCACGCTGCTTGCGAGGCTGCTGCGGCTCGGGCTGGGCCACCGGACTCTCCTGCGCTGGGGGTAGGGACCCCCGGTCCACCTGCGGCGGGCGCGGTGTCACGGGGGCCTGCGGGGTTGCGCCCCTTTCGCCAGGGGCTTGGGGAGCGTCGTTCATCAGACTTCGAGGAGCTCGGCTTCCTTGTGCTTCAGCAGCTCGTCGATCTGCGCCACGTAGCCCGCGGTGGTGTCGTCGAGCTCCTTCTCCGCGCGGCGGACCTCGTCCTCGCCGGACTCCTTGTCCTTGACCAGCTTGTCCAGGGTGTCCTTGGCCTTGCGGCGGATCGCCCGGATGGAGATCTTGGCGTCCTCACCCTTGTTGCGGGCGACCTTGATGTAGTCCCGGCGGCGCTCCTCGGTGAGCTGCGGGAAGTTCACCCGGATGATGTTGCCGTCGTTGGACGGGTTGACGCCCAGGTCGGAGTCGCGGATCGCCTGCTCGATGTTGCGCAGAGCGCTCTTGTCGAACGGGGTCACCACCGCCATCCGGGGCTCCGGAACGGCGAAGGAGGCGAGCTGGTTGATCGGCGTCGGGGCGCCGTAGTAGTCCGCGACGATCTTGGCGAACATCGCCGGGTGCGCCCGGCCGGTGCGGATGGCGGCGAAGTCGTCCTTCGCGACCGTGACGGTCTTCTCCATCTTCTCCTCGGCCTCGAGGAGGATCTCTTCGATCACAGTCTGCTCCCTGTCCGGTTGCCTTGGTGGCGTTCTGACGGTCCGTACGGCCTGGCCGTGCGGATGATTGCTGCTCAGGCCCGGACGGAATCCTGGCTGATGAGTGTGCCGATCTTCTCACTCTTCACCGCGCGAGCGATATTGCCCTCCGCGAGCAGCTCGAAGACCAGGATCGGCAGGCCGTTGTCCTTGCACAGGGTGATCGCGGTGAGGTCGGCGACCTTGAGGTCGCGCGAGATGACCTCGGAGTACTCCAGGGCGTCGAAGCGCACCGCGTCCGGGTTGGTCTTGGGGTCGGAGTCGTAGACACCGTCGACGCCGTTCTTGCCCATCAGCAGCACCTCGGCGTGGATCTCCAGGGCACGCTGCACGGCGGTGGTGTCGGTGGAGAAGTACGGCATGCCCATACCCGCTCCGAAGATCACCACGCGGCCCTTCTCCAGGTGCCGGACGGCGCGCAGCGGCAGGTACGGCTCGGCGACCTGTCCCATCGTGATCGCGGTCTGGACCCGGGTCTCGATCCCTTCCTTCATCAGGAAGTCCTGGAGCGCCAGGCAGTTCATCACCGTGCCGAGCATGCCCATGTAGTCGGAACGGGCCCGGTCCATGCCCCGGACCTGCAACTCCGCGCCACGGAAGAAGTTGCCCCCGCCGATGACCACCGCGACCTCGGTGCCCTGCCGGACGACCGTGGCGATCTCACGGGCGATCTTGTGGACGACGTCGGGGTCGACGCCGAGGCCGCCTCCGCCGGCGAACGCCTCACCGGACAGCTTGAGCAGAACACGACGGCGGGCGCCGTCCTGCGCGGACTCCTGCGTCTTCTGCATGGACTTCTCCTTCTACACCTGCTGGTTCACAGGTATGTCACCTGCTGGCACACGGGCCGGGGTGTGCGGCCCCCGGGCCCGGACGCGCGGCCCGCAGGGCCTGCCGGAGCACCCGGCGGCCCGCGCGTACACGCGAGGAGGCCACTGCCGCGGGAACCGGTACGGTCTCCTGCACGGCAATGGCCTCCTCGTCGTTCTGGTGCCGACTCACTGATGGACAGCGGCGGCCGCGGTTCCTACCTTAGGCGGGAACCAGATGAACGTGGCTCAGGCGCCGACGCGGAAGCGGGCGAAGCGCTTGAGGGCGACGCCGTTCTCCTCGAGGACCTTGGCGACGGACTTCTTGTTGTCCTTCGCGAAGGCCTGCTCCAGGACGGAGTTCTCCTTGACGAAGCCGGTGACGCGACCCTCGACGATCTTCGACAGGGCGGCCTCGGGCTTGCCCTCCTCGCGAGCGGTGGCCTCGGCGACGCGGCGCTCGTTCTCGAGCACCTCGGCCGGGATGTCCTCGCGGGAGAGGAACTTCGGCGCGAAGGCCGCGATGTGCTGCGCGACGTCCTTGGCGACCTCGGTGTTCTCCTTGTCGAGCTCGACCAGGACGCCGACCTGCGGCGGCAGGTCGGGCGAGGTGCGGTGCAGGTAGACCGCGACGAAGCCGTCGGCGAACTGGGCGAAGCGGTCCAGGACGATCTTCTCGCCCAGGTTCGCGTTGGCCTCGTCCACGAACTGCTGGACGGTCTTGCCGGCCTCGATCTCGGAAGCCAGGGCGGCCTCCAGGTCGGCCGGGGCGGCCTTGGCGAGGTGCGCGGCGATCGCGTCGGCGACCGCGACGAACTTGTCGCTCTTGGCGACGAAGTCGGTCTCGCACTTGAGCTCGACCAGCACGCCGGACTTGGCGTCCTCGGCGATCAGGGCAACGACGGCGCCGTTCTCGGCGGTGCGGCCCTCACGCTTCGCGACACCCTTGAGGCCCTTGATGCGGATGAGCTCAAGAGCCTTCTCGACGTCGCCCTCGGCCTCGTCGAGAGCCTTCTTGCAGTCCATCATGCCGGCGCCGGTGAGCTCACGGAGCTTCTTGACGTCCGCGGCGGAGATGTTCGCCATGGTGTGAATCTCTTCTCGCGTCTCGCGTGTCTGCGGGGTGGGTGCGCCGGGGCTCATGGTTCAGCCCCGGCACGTGGAGAGAGGGGCACTCGCCGGTGTTCACCGACGAGCACCCCTCACCCTTCGGTGCGTCAGGCCTGCTCGGCCTCGGCGGCCGGAGCCTCGGCGGCGGGGGCCTCGGCGGCGGGGGCCTCGGCAGCGGGAGCCTCAGCGGACTCGGCGACGGGGGCCTCGTCGGCCTTCTTGTCACCGGTCGCCAGGAGGTCCTGCTCCCAGTCGGCCAGCGGCTGGTCGGCGCCCGGCTCGGCCTTGACGTCGCCCTTGGCGACACCGGCACGGGCCTTGAGGCCCTCGGCGACGGCGTCGGCGATCACACGGGTGAGCAGGGTGACGGAGCGGATCGCGTCGTCGTTACCCGGGATCTTGTAGTCGACCTCGTCGGGGTCGCAGTTGGTGTCGAGGATCGCGACGACCGGGATGTTGAGCTTCCGGGCCTCGCCGACCGCGATGTGCTCCTTCTTGGTGTCCACGATCCAGACAGCGCTGGGGACGCGCTGCATGTCGCGGATACCGCCGAGGGTCTTCTCCAGCTTGTCGTGCTCGCGCTGGAGGACCAGGAGCTCCTTCTTGGTCAGGCCGGAGCCGGCCACGTCCGAGAAGTCCAGCTCGCCGAGCTCCTTGAGGCGCTGCAGACGCTTGTAGACGGTGGAGAAGTTGGTCAGCATGCCGCCGAGCCAGCGCTGGTTCACGTAGGGCATGCCCACGCGAGTGGCCTGCTCGGCGATGGCCTCCTGGGCCTGCTTCTTGGTGCCGACGAAGAGGACGCTGCCGCCGTGGGCAACGGTCTCCTTGACGAACTCGAACGCGCGGTCGATGTAGTTCAGCGACTGCAGCAGGTCGATGATGTAGATGCCGTTGCGCTCCGTGAAGATGAAACGCTTCATCTTCGGGTTCCAACGACGGGTCTGGTGACCGAAGTGGACGCCGCTCTCCAGCAGCTCCCGCATCGTGACGACGGCCATGGCCGCGCTCCTCAGGTGTTGCGCCCGGCTCGTCGTTGCTGCCTGTTGGCACTCGGCGACTACCGGGTCTGCCTCGGTTGTCCGTGCCGGTCGGGTGACCGTCACGCCTGACGCCCCGACGTGCCGAGCCGTCCGGGCCTGGGCGGCGGGGCCGCTTACAGGCTCGGGGGACCGAGCGGCACTCGCACCGGGCGGGGCGGCGGACCGGGCCTGGGGGCGGTGGGCCGCGCGCTTGATCGCCGGTGGCGGGGCGTGCGAAGTCGACCCGAGAGACCGGGTCGCGTTGTGAAGTGTACGGGAAGCGCCGCGTGACCGGCGACTCTGCGGTCAAGGGGCTGGCTCAGGGGCCGCTGAGGGGCTGTCCGGGGGCAGGCTGGGGGCTTGCCCAGGAGGGGCTGGGCGGGGCCGGCTGGGCGGATCACGCGAGCTGATGATCGGGTCGTCGGCTCGCAGATGCGGCTGTACAGGTGAGAGGCACTGTGCACAGGGCCCGGGTTGTCCACAGATTTCGGGACGGGGGTGGTGACGGCGAGCTACCGGGCGGAGCCTCGCGGCATGACTACTCCGCTCAGGTCCGCTCCCCTGCGGTCCGCACTCCTGAAGTCCGCACTCTTGAAGTCGGCACTCCTGAAGTCGGCACTCCGCCCCCGTTCCCTTCCTTCCGTCCTCGGCTCGCTCATCCGCTTCGGCTCTCTTGTCACCGGCGGCTCCCGCTGTGCCGGGCGCACGGTGCTCCGCGTGGCGGCGTGCTCGGCCCTGGTGCTGACCGCCTGCGCCGGGCCGTTGCCGGCCAGCGCCCGGGCGTCGCCGCTCGTGGGCGGCGCACCGCATGGTCCGGGTCCCGGCCCCGGCCCCGGCCCCGGGCGAGCTTGGCCCCTGGGCGGTGCGGCCGGGGTGCTGCGCCGGTTCGCGCCACCGCCTGCGGCATGGGCGGCCGGGCACCGCGGCGTCGATCTGACCGCTGCAGCAGGCGAGCCCGTCCATGCCGCCGCGGCGGGGGTCGTCGCCTTCTCCGGCGAGGTCGCCGGGCATCCGGTGGTGACGGTGCTGCACCCGGGCACCGGCACGCCGCCGCTGCGCACCACCTACCTGCCGGTGCTCGACGGCGCCGCGGTGGGGACACCGGTGGCGGCCGGTGCCGTCATCGGCCGCCTCGCGCCGGGGACTGGGCACTGCCCGGCGAGCTGCCTGCACTGGGGGCTGCTGCGGGGCGGGCGCTATCTCGATCCGCTCGCGCTGCTCGGGGCCGGACAGGCACGGCTGCTGCCCCTGCGCCCGGCAGAGCGGATCGCCGTTGCCGCGCCGCGGCCCCTCGCTCTCGCGCCGGGTGGGCGCCCGTCGGCGGGTGCGGCCGATCAGTTCGCGGGCGTGGTGGCCAGGCCGCGCAGGGCCAGTGCCACGGCGGTGTCGGCGATCAACTCGCGCTCGGCGGCGGACCGGCCCTCCGAGTATTTGACGGCCGACTCCACCACACCCTGGAGCAGGGTCGCTGCCAGCCGCGGATCCTGGTGGCCCAGCGCGCTCAGGGCCTCCACCACCAGCCCGACCAGCCCTGCGTGGGCGACCCGGATCCGGTTGCGCGCGGCCTCGTCCAGCTCCGCGGCGGAGAGCGCCACGATGGCCCGGTGCCGCGGATCGCCGGCCAGCACGAGCTGACCGCGGATGTACGCGGCCAGCTGCTCGTCCGCGCTGTCGCAGGCGGCCATCCCGGCCTCGATCTCCGCCGCCCAGAGCGGGAAGTCCACCTCGCAGAGCTGCTCCACCACGGCGGCCCGCGATCGGAAGTACTCGTACACCGACGAACGGGCCAGCCCGGTCCTGGCGGCCAGGGCCGGGAAGGTGAGCGCTTCCATCCCGCCTTCGGTCAGGAGCTCGCGGGCGGCGTCCAGGAGGGCGGCACGCTGCAGTTGGCGGTGCTCGGCCAGGGTGGCAGCTCGGATCTTCGGCACCCTCCCACTGTACGGAGCCCATCTGAGAGCCGAGCCCTCGGCGCACCCGCCGGGGCGGGTGGCCGACCCGGCAGCACACCCCCTGGCATCGAGCCGGCCGACGGGCGGGCCGTCAGCGCAGATCGGAGAGCTTCGCCCGCAGCTGGAGGACCGACTTGGTGTGGATCTGACTGACCCGGCTCTCGGTCACCCCGAGGACCTGACCGATCTCGGCAAGCGTCAGGCCCTCGTAGTAGTAGAGCGTCACCACGGTCTTCTCCCGGTCCGGAAGCGTGTTGATGGCCCTGGCCAGCAGCTTGCGCAGCTCACGGTCCTCGGCGACCTCGACCGGGTCGTCGGCGCCCGTGTCCTCCAGGGTGTCCATCAGACTCAGCCGTTCGCCACCCTCACCGGCCGGGTGGAGCAGTTCGTCCAGCGCCACCACGTTGGCGAGCGAGAGCTGACTGAAGATCGCGTGCAGGTCCTCGATCGCGATGCCCATCTCCGCGGCCACCTCGGGCTCGTGCGGAGTCCGTCGCAGCCGGGCCTCCAGGGCGGCATAGGTCCGCTCGACCGCCTTGGCCTTCTGCCGGATCGAGCGGGGGATCCAGTCCAGGGCCCGCAATTCGTCGATGATCGCGCCGCGGATCCGGCTGATCGCGTAGGTCTCGAACTTGATCGCCCGGTCCAGGTCGAACTTCTCGATCGCGTCGATCAGCCCGAAGACACCGGAGGAGACGAAGTCCGCCTGCTCGACGTTGGCGGGCAGGCCGACGCCGACCCGGCCGGCCACGTATTTCACCAGGGGCGAGTAATGGAGGATCAACTGCTCGCGGAGGTAGGGGTCACCGCTGCCCTTGTAGGAGCGCCAGAGCGACTCGAGTGCGCTCTGTCCGCCTGTACCCCGCGCACCCGGCCGCGCGTCGGCCGCGCGGGCCGGAGTGCAGGCGGCCACCGTGGGGGGCGCGGTGGTGGAGGGCACGCGGCCCGAGGGCGGGGTTGCTGACGACTGGGCAGGTGTCGGCGGGGCGGCCGGTGTCGCGGCAGCTGGCGGTGGGGTGCCGGCCGGTGGCGGCGCAGCCTGCTGACCGAGCCGCGGCCGTGCCCCGGTGGCGGGTTCGGCAGCACCGGGTGGGCGGCCGGGGCCGCTCTGCCCCCCGGACGGCCTGGCCGGTGCGGGCACCGCCACCGCCGGATCCGCCGGCAGCGGTCGCGGACCGCAGTCGGCCCCCCGCCCTGCCGAGCCGGTCGGCGTCGGGGGTGCCGGGGCGGAAGGGCGGTCCCGTCCGGCGTGCGGCCCGGGCTCCGCGGCGACCCGGGCCGCACCGCTGCCGCCGACGCTCTCGCCCTGCCCCCGCCGGGCCGGACTGCGGTCCGGCCCGCGTCCGGGTGCCGGCACCGAGGCCATCCCGGGCACCCCGGACGCTCTCTGCGCCACCACTGCGGCCCGCCCCGCCGCACGGCCGATGGCCCGGTTCCCGCCTGCCTCCGCACCGGCGGGCACGATGACGCTCTGCCCGCGCGTGGCGTCGATCCGGCGTGCCCGTGCTGCGTTGCCCGGGCCGGCTCCGGGGACCGCCTGCTGCTCGGGGCTGCGCCCAGGCGCGGGGAGCGCATGCGGGAGAACGTGTGGCGCCCGCGGACCTGGCACGTCCTCACGTCGCCCGGTGGGCGGGACGGCCGCCGGAAAGGCCGGCTGGTCCGCTTGCGGAGCCGGGGGTTGCTCGGCGGAACCGGCCGGGTGGTGCTGCTCAGGGTCGGGCGCCGGGCCGGCGCCGAGGCTGGGGTCGGCGAGCGGTCTCGCGGGCGGGCCGAGTTCCGAGACCGGTGGACGGCCCACAGGGGGGAACGGCGTGGCGTTCGGCCTGGGCAGCCGGGCGGGCGACTCGGCACGGGTGTCGCCTGGCAGCGCCGGCCGGGCCGGCCGAGCTGCCACCGGCGCTGCCCGGCCGGCAGCGCCCACTGCGGCGCCCACTGACGGCTGGTCGGCCGAGGATCTGCGCGGCTCCCGGGCGGATGGCTCCCCGGAGAGTGCTTCCCTCGGGTGCGCGGTGCGTTCGGCCGCGCGCCCGGTCGGCTCCGGCGCGTTCAGCGCCCGCCCTCCGACGACCGCGCCCCCTGCCTCCGCGCCCGGTGCGCTGCGCCACTCGGCGCCGTGCTCCGGGCCCAGAGTGCTTGGCGGGACGTCAGCTCCGGACAGCGGCACGGCGACGCTCGGCGGATGACTGCTCGACAGGACGGGCTTCGCGGGCTGGGCGTCGGTGCTGAGTCGCGAGTCGGTGCCGGAGCCCCCCGAGGGCAGGCCGGCACTGGTCACCCTGTGTCCGGGAATGTGTGTGGGCATACGTGGGTCTGCGCCGTTCTGCCGAGTCATGTGCTGATAGGGAAGCCATAGCGAGCGTAGCGTGACCGAGTCGATGCGCTGTGCTACCACCACCTGGCCGTCGCTCGTTCCGGTGGCGTTCACTCCGTCGTGGGAACGGGCGCGCACGATTCGGGACCTCCGGGGCGGCGCCGTCGCGCGGTGCGGATGCCCGTGACCGCACCAACGAGCACCGCGCACCTCACGATTCGTCAGCCGTCAACGGATCACCCTCCAGTGCGATCCCACGCGTTGGACGAAGCCCAGCGAACAGAGTCCGTAGAGCTCCTTGCGGACCTGATCGGCGGGGAAACCGGTGCGCAGCACCAGGTCAGGGACCGATGCGCCGGCCGGCCCGCCCGGGATCGCCTCCAGCAGCTGAGCGGCGGCGTGGTGGAGCAGGTCCCTGGGGCGGGGCCGGGAGTCGCGCGGTGGGGCGAGGTCCGCGCCGATCGAGCCGATCTGCTCGGCCACCTCCGCCGCGTCGGTGACCAGCGTGGCGCCACCGCCGCGGATCAACGCGTGCACACCGGCCGAGAGCTCGGAGGTCACCGGCCCGCACACGCCCATGGTGTGCCGGTTGAGCTCCTGGGCGCGCCGGGCGGTGCTGAGCGCGCCGCTGCGCACCGCCGCCTCGACGACGACGGTCCCCCGGGTCAGCGCCGCCAACACCCGGTTGCGGAGCACGAAGCGGAAGCGGTTGGGATGCTCCCCCGGCGGCAGCTCGCTGAGCAGCTGGCCCTGTTCGGCGATCCGGCCGATCAGTTCGCTGTTGCCGCGCGGGTAGCGCACGTCCACTCCACAGGCGAGCACCGCCACCGTCATACCGCCCACCGCGAGCGCGCCGCGATGGGCCGCCGCGTCGATGCCGTAGGCCGCCCCGGAACAGACCACCCAGCCGCGCTCGGCGAGTGCGGCCGCGAGCTCCGTGGCGACGTGCGCGCCGTACGCCGTGCAGGCGCGGGCGCCGACCAGCGCGACCGAGCGCAGGGCGAGCAGCCGGAGCGAACCGGTGCCCAGCACCCACAGGCCGATCGGCTGGGCATCGGCCAGGTCGGCCAGCTGGCTGGGCCACTCCGCGTCGGTGGGGACGAGGAAGCGGCCACCGATCGCCCGCAGCCGTTCGAGGTCGGCGACCGGATCGGTGAGTGCCAGCCGCCGGCGCAGCACCTCCAGGCGTTGCTGATCGAGGCTCAGCTCGGGCACCTCCTGCCCGGTCCGCACCAGCTCGATCAGTTCGGCCGCGGACCGCGAGCGCAGCCACCGGCCCACCGCCGTGGTGCCGGGCTCGACCAGCCGGGTCAGCGCGACCCGGGCCAGCCGCTCCTCCCCCGGGAGTGCCGCCCGGACGGCACCCGCACCGGTGTCGGCACCCGTGCGCGGACCGGTGCCGGCCGTGAGGTCCAGCGCGGTCTGTCTCTCTGCCCGCTCGGTCATGGCCGCCCTCCCAAGGGCCTGCTCAGCGGCGCCCCCAGCGATCGGACACCGCTCGGAAAGCCACGCCGCAGCACCAGGGCCGCCTGCACCTCGGCGGCCCCGGGGGCGTCGCGGCCTGCCAGGTCGGCGATGGTCCAGGCCACTCGCAACACCCGGTCCAGCCCGCGCGCGGTGAGGTGGCCGTGCTCCATCTCGCGCTCGGCCTCGGTCAGCGACCCCTCCAGTGGCCGCCAACGGGTGCGCAGCTCACGGCCGGGGACCTCGGCGTTGGTGCGCCACGGCGTCCCGGCGAGGCGGGCCGCGGTGCGCTCCCTGGCGGCCCGGACCCGGGCGGCCACCACGGCGGTGCGCTCGGCCGAGCTGTCCCGGTCCAGCAGTGCGGCCCGGGTCACCGGCTCGACCTGGACCCGGAGGTCCACCCGGTCCAGCAGCGGCCCGGACAGCCGCGCCTGATAGCGGCTCACCATGGTCGGCGTGCACTCGCACCCCTCGCCCCGCCGGGAGTGCCGGCCGCACGGACACGGATTGGCCGCCAGGCAGAGCAGGAAGTTGGCCGGCAGCCGCAGCGAGCCCGCCGAGCGGGCGATCACCACCTCACCGGACTCCAGGGGCTGGCGCAGTGCGTCCAGGACCCGGACCGGGAACTCCGGTGCCTCGTCCAGGAAGAGCACGCCGCGGTGGGCCAGCGAGACGGCGCCCGGGCGGGGCAGTCCGCTGCCGCCGCCGATGATGGCGGGCATCGTGGTGGAGTGGTGCGGGGCGCAGTAGGGCGGCAGGTCGACGAGTGGACGCCCGGCGGGCAGCAGTCCGGCCACCGAGTGCACCGCGGTGACCTCCAGCGCTTCGGTCCGGGTCAGCGGCGGGAGCAGCCCGGGCAGGCGCTCGGCGAGCATCGTCTTGCCGGCTCCGGGCGGACCCTTGAGATAGAGGTGGTGGGCGCCGGCGGCGGCGATCTCCAGCGCCTGGCGGGCCTCCTCCTGCCCGGCGACGTCCGCCAGGTCGGGGCCGAACTCGGGGTCGGTGGTGGTCCGGCGCACGGCGGCGCCCGGCAGCAGCAGGCCGGACATCAGCGGGTCGGGGCTGCCGGCGACCGGATCCGGCGGCTCCTCGGGGACGGGCGCATCGGTGAGCAGGGCGATCAGCTGGCGCAGGCTGCGCACGCCGAGCACCGAGACGCCGGGAACCAGCGCCGCCTCGGCCGCGGTCTGCTCGGCGACCACCACCTGCCGGTAGCCGGCATCGGCGGCCGCCAGCACCGAGGGCAGCACGCCGCGCACCGGGCGGACCCGGCCGTCCAGCCCGAGCTCGCCGATGACCAGCAGGTCGGCGATGGCCTCCGGCGGCAGGCGCTCGGCGGCGGCGAGCACCGCACAGGCCACCGCGAGATCGAAGCCGCTACCGCTCTTGGGCACCGAGGCGGGACTGAGCCCGACCGTGAGCTTGCGCTGCGGCCAGCTCTCCCCCGAGTTCACCACCGCCGCCCTGACCCGGTCGCGGGCCTCACTGAGCGCCTTGTCGGGCAGCCCGACCAGGGTGAAGGCGGCCACGCCCGGTTCGAGGTCGGCCTGCACCTCGACCACGACGCCGTCCACCCCGATCAGGGCCACCGAACAGGTTCGCGCGAAGGCCATCTCAGACCACCCCCCGCAGGTGCTCGATCCGCGCGGCACCGCGCGCCCGGCTGACCACCGCGACGAGGTCGATCCGGACCCCGCCGGGCGGCAGCGGCACCACGGTGGCGGGTGGGACGGGTGGGGTCGGCGCCGGGTCGCCCGGCGGGGGCGCGGCTCCGGTGTCGTCGCGGGGCGGCGGCGCCCCGGTCACGCCCTCGGCCAGCCGGACGAAGTGCTCCGGCCAGCGTTCGGCCAGCCAGCGTTCGGCGAGGTGGCGCAGGCGCTGCGCCTTGACCGTGCCGATCGCCTCCGCCGGCTGCTGGAAGCCCTGCTCCGAGCGGGTCTTGACCTCGCAGACGGCGACCGTGTCGCCATCGAGCACGATGATGTCGAGTTCGCCCTCGGGGCAGCGCCAGTTGCGCTCAAGGACCCGCAGGCCCTGTTCGGCGAGCCGGCGGGCGGCCACCTCTTCGCCGTAGCGGCCCAGGGCCGTGTGTGCGTTCTGCACGGCGATCACCTCCGATCACGGAGGTTGCCGTCCAGCATCCGTCCCGACCAGCGGGTGCCGTCGAACTGTGGACAACCCGGGGGGTGTGGACAATCGCCGCCACCCGGACGGACGCACCGGGGCCCCGCCGGCTCGGGGCCCCAGCAGGTTCAGCTGCCGAAGCCCGCCTCGTCCGAGGGCAGCTCCAGGTCGCTCTTCGCCAGTTCCTCGATGTTGACGTCCTTGAAGGTCAGCACCCGCACCTTCCGGACGAACCGGGCGGGGCGGTACATGTCCCAGACCCAGGCGTCGGCCATCGAGACCTCGAAGAACACCTCCCCCTGGACCGAGTGCACCTGCAGCTCGTAGTCGTTCGTGAGGTAGAACCGCCGTTCGGTCTCGATCACGTACTTGAACAGGCCGACGACGTCCTTGTACTCCCGGTAGAGCTTGAGCTCCATCTCGGTCTCGTACTTCTCGAGATCTTCCGCACTCATGCAGGCGTCCCCTCAGCTCGGCATGTCCCTCCCCATTGTGGACCACGCCACCCTCGGTCAGAGGCGGACCGGGTCGACCGGTGACCCCTGTTCCAGCAGGAGTTCCAGCAGCTCCGCCAGCCGCACCGGGTAGACCTGCTCGGTCGTACCGCGCAGTTCCGCCAGCGTCCACCAACGCGCCTCCCGCAGTTGGGCGCGCTCCTGCCGCTCGGAACCCGAACTGTCCGGCTCGGGCCCGGCGCGCCGGATCCGGGCGAGGTGGAAGCTCTGGCGCTGCTCGTACCGCTCGCCGTCGTACGGGAACAGCGCCAGGTCGACGGCGACCACCGGCCCCAGCTCGATCCCGGTCAGCCCGGTCTCCTCCGCCAGCTCCCGCCGCGCCGCCGCCCGGCTGTCCTCCCCCGGCTCCAGCCCGCCGCCCGGGGTGAACCACCAGGTCCGGGCCGGTTCGGCGGGGTCGAAGCCGTGGAAGAGCAGCAGGCGGTCGGCCGAATCCAGCAGCAGCACCCGGGCCGCTTCACGCCGCCGCACCACCGGCTCACCGGCACCCATCCCGTCCACCGCTCCCGTATCCGGCTCTCAGCGCCGCAGCCGCGGCTCAGCGCCGCCCGCGCGCCCGGCGCGCCAACGCGGCCACCGGCCCGGTCAGCGAGGTCAGCACGATCACCGCCGCACCGGCCACCGACGCCCAGGCGGCGGGCACCAGCAGCCCCGGCCGGCTCGCCACCGGGCCGCCCAGCGCGTCGAAGGCCACCGTACGCCCGCGCAGGCCCGCGTGGCCGGACGGCCAGACGGTCGCCTCCACCCGGGCGATCACGTCGGTGGCGGGCACCGTCCCGGAGAGCTCCTCCAGGTGCGAGCGGGAGTCCAGCGAGCTGCCGCGGTTGTCGCCGAGCAGGAAGAGCCGCCCCGCCGGGACCTGGATGCTGAAGGGTGTGCCCGGCAACTGGTCGGGCGCCAGATAGGGCTCGGTCACGGGCTTGCCGTCGACCGTCAGGCTGTGCTCCGCGCTGCCGTAGGCCACCGTGTCGCCGCCGACCGCCACCACCCGCTTGACCATGGTGGCGCCGCCTTCCCAGGTCGGATCGTGGAAGACCACGATGTCACCGCGCCCGACCTGCCCGCCGTCGACCTTGCGGGCGAGCACCGTGTCACCGGCGGAGATGGTCGGCTCCATCGAGCCGGTGGGCACCGCGTAGGGGCGGTAGTCCAGGGCGATCAGCCCGAACCCACCCAGCAGCAGGCCGAGGCCGAGCACCAGGGCCACGGTCTGCAGCACCGCGCCGGCTCCCCAGCGACGCGGGCGCGCCGCCGGTGCGGCGCCCGGCGCCGCAGCCGCGGTGTCCGTCCCAGCACCGGGCCCGGACGGGCCGGGACCTTCTTCGGTGAGCCTGCTCATCGGGACCGTCCTGGTTCGAGGGCCGGGCACGGCGGCGGGCCGTGACACGTCCGAGCAGATTACTCGTCGGTACCACGGCCCGCGCAAGAGAAAACGGAAGGAAAAGGGACGGGTCAGTCGCCCTTCGTGCGCCGGCGGCGCAGCCACCACGCCACCGGCAGGGTCCCGACGGCGCCGAGCGCCGGGGGCACCAGGCCCGCCGTCGCGATGCCCTTCTGCCCGAAGGTGGACGGCACCGGCAGGGTGGACCAGTGGTTGACCGGCCAGGCCACCACGAAGGCCCGCCCGACCACGTCGTTCACCGAGACGAAGCCGCCGCCGGGCTCGCTCTTGGTGGCCGGCTGGTCCATGTGGAAGCGCGAGTCCAGCGAGTCGCTGCGGTGGTCGCCCATCACCCAGATCGCGTTCGGCGGCACCTTGACCGGCCCGAACGGCTTGCCCGCGCACGGGTCCGGCGGCGTGATGCCCGGGGTGTAGACGTAGGGCTCGTTCAGCGCCACGCCGTTGACCTTGAGCGGCCCGTTGCCCTGGCACTCGATCGTGTCGCCGGCCACCCCGATCACGCGCTTGATCAGGTCCTTCTCGTTGGCCGACGGCATCAGGCCGATGAAGCTCAGGACGTCCTGGGCGCCTCGGACCACCGCGTTGGAGCTCTGCTGGGTCCCCTCGCCGTCGAGCCAGCCGCCCGGGTCGTGGAAGACCACCACATCGCCGCGGTCGGGCTTGGAGCCGAACCACGGGGTCAGCTTGTCCACGAGCACCCGGTCGCCGATCTGGAGGGTCTGCTCCATCGACGCGGAGGGGATGGAGAAGGCCTGCACGAAGAAGGTCTTGATGACCAGGGCCAGGACCAGCGCGATACCGACCAGGATCGGCAGTTCCTTCCAGAACGAGCGCTGCTTGCGCTCGCCGGCCCGCTTCTCCTTGTCCTCCGCCGGGGCCCCGGGGGCCTGCGGACCACCGTCGCCGGGGCGCTCGTCGGCCGCGCCCGGCAGCGGGCCACCGCCCTGGCCGCCCGCGCCGTCGCCCGGCTCGGTCGGCTGCCCGGACTCGGTGGACTGGGCCGTACGGCCGCCGGAGCCCTCAGGCTCGCCGGCCCCGCGGGCGCCGATCACCAGATCCCCCACGACATCTCCTCCCTGCTGTGCGGACGACCATCGTCCGCGCTCACCAGTGCCGCGCAGCGGACACCTCGTCTGTGACCGACCGTGAACCCGGCTCAGGCCTGCCCATCAGCGGACGGCCTGACACCAGCACAGCCTTCGGAACCATCCGCACGGCACGGGCCGCGAGGATGTCTGCACTTCTCTATCACTCCGAGTGGTCCACCCGGCTCTCCCACACGGCGGCTCGGCGGACCGGACGGACCGTCAGTCCGGGCCCGCTGATCGCCGGGCCGCCCGCCAGCGGCGTCGGGCCGCGCGCGAGCCGCCGGTGAGCACCCCGGATCGTCGCCGCCGCAGCAGCGCCGGGGAAACGCCCAACATCCCCATAACGAGCGAAGGTTCCAGGGGATCCGGGTTGAGCCCGACCGATTGGCCCGTGCTCCCAGCGGCGAGCGCACCGCCCCCCGGCGACCCGAGTGCGGCCGGAGTCCGGTAGCTGGGCCGGGAGATCCCCTGCAGGCGGTCCAGCGGCCACGCGATCAGGAAGGCGCGCCCGATCACGTTCCCGACCGGCACGGTGCCCTGCCCCGGGCCGCTCATGTGGTAGCGCGAGTCGGCGGACAGGTCGCGATGGTCGCCCATCACCCACAGGCGCCCCTTGGGCACCGTGACCCGGAACGGGATGCGCGAGGGCAGGTTGCCGGGAGCCAGGTACGGCTCCGCGATCGGCGTGCCGTTGACGGTGATCCGGCCCTGGTCGTCACAGCAGGCCACGGTGTCGCCGCCGACCCCGATCACCCGCTTGATCAGGTCCTGCTCGTTCGAGGAGGGCAGCAGGCCCACGAAGCTGAAGGCGTCCTTGAGGCCGCGGACGACCGGGCCGCCGGCGTCCGTGGCGGGCTGGTTCTCCAGCCAGCCGCCCGGGTCCTTGAAGACCACCACGTCGCCGCGCTGCGGTGTGCTGCCGAACCAGGGGGTGAGCTTGTCCACCAGCACCCGGTCACCGACCTGGATGGTCTGCTCCATCGATCCGGAGGGGATCGAGAAGACCTGCACGAAGAAGGTCTTCAGCACCAGCGCGATCAGCAGCGCCACCACGGCGATCACCGGGAGCTCGCGCCAGAGCGAGCGCCGGCCGGTGCGCGCGGCCCGCCGGGCGGTGCGCCGCCGCTGCGCGCGCCCGCGAAGGGGCACGGCCGAGCCGGTCGGCGGGCCCTCGGCCGAACGCTCCGCCGACGTGGACCGGTCGTCGCTCACGCCCGACGGCCCGGCGCCGCCGTGCGGGTCCGCGGTGCCGTCGGGCCGCGGGTGGCCGCTGGGTGCGGGTCTACCCCTGGTTCCCATGGGCACCGCCCTTCGCTGCCGCGGCGACGGCGGCGAAGCCGGCCGGCGGGTCCAGCGAGGACCAGTGCCCGACCGGGAAGATCACCCAGGCGGCCCGGCCGATCACCTTGCTGACCGGCACGAACCCGCCGCCGGGATCGCCGAGGTGGTCCCGGGAGTCGCTCGAGTTGCTGCGGTGGTCGCCCAGCACGAAGAGCTTGCCGGGCGGGACCTGGACGTCGAAGCCCACGCTGGAGGGGGCGTCGCCCGGGTACAGGTAGTCCGACTCGGCCAGCGGCACGCCGTTGACGGTCAACTCGTGGGCGCCGGCCCGGTAGGTCACCCGGTCGCCGCCCACACCGATCACCCGCTTGACGAAGATCGAGCCGTCCGAGGGCGCGAGGCCCAGCGCCGAGCCGAACTTGCGCAGCTCGGTGCCGATGCCGATCGACTCGTTGCCGCCGGGCACGAAGGAGTCGGTGCCGTCGAAGACCACCACGTCGCCGCGGCTCACGGTGCCGCCGAACTGGTAGGACAGCTTGTTCACCACCAGGCGGTCGCCCGGGCGCAGGGTGTTCTCCATCGAGCCGGAGGGCACCACGAAGGGCTGCGCGACAAAGACGTTGACCAGCAGCAGGATCAGGACGCAGGCGGCGACGAGCTTGGCCAGGTCGCGCAGCCGCCAGCCGCCCTCGGGCGCGGGCTCGGTCGGCTCGGCGGAGGCCGGCTCGGGCTCGGTCGGCTCGGCGGCGCCGGTGCTCTCGACGGCCTCGACGGCGTCACTGACATCACCGGCTTCACCGGCTTCACCCAGCGAAACGACCGCGGACCGCGACGGCGGTCCCGCACCCGGAGGTGCGGAGGTGCCGTCGCGGTCCGCGATCGGTTCGTGCGTGCTCATCGGGGCTGAGCTTAGCGGCCCAGCCTGAGCGTGCCGCACCCCCGACTCGCGCCGGGGGCAGCGACTCAGCGGTCGCGCTTCTCCTTGATCTTCGCGGCCTTGCCGCGCAGGTCACGGAGGTAGTACAGCTTGGCGCGACGGACGTCACCGCGGGTGACGACCTCGATCTTCTCGACGACCGGGGTGTGCACCGGGAAGGTGCGCTCCACGCCGACGTTGAAGCTCACCTTGCGGACGGTGAAGGTCTCACCGATGCCCGCGCCGTGGCGGCGGATCACAACGCCCTGGAAGACCTGGACACGGGAGCGGTTGCCCTCGATGACCCGGACGTGAACCTTCAGGGTGTCACCGGCGCGGAAGGCCGGAATGTCGGTACGCAGCGAGGCCGCGTCGACAGCAGCGAGCTTGTTGCTCATGATGCTCTCCATCGCGGGCGCCACGGGCCGCCCACGGAAATTCGTGACAATGGGATGGGTTGCGGGTCGCCTCGGCCATAGCGATCCCCCCGTGGCGGGGGCGCAGGACCACCGGCTCTCCTGGTCGATAAGACCTGTGAAGAGCCCGGCGACAGACAACAGCGGCCTATTCTTCCACAGCCTCGGCTACTCGGAGAAATCGGCCGCGCTCCTCGTCCCAGCCGAGCCCGAGCACGCTCAGCGCCTCGCGCTCCTTCTTGTCGAAGGAGGAAAGGCGCCAGCGCCCCACCAGATCGGGGCGATTGGCCAGCGTGCGGGTGAAAGCCTGCTCGCGCCGCCAGCGGGCGATCTTGCCGTGGTTGCCGCTGAGCAGCACCTCCGGCACCGCCCGGCCGCGCCACTCGGCGGGCTTGGTGTAGACCGGGCCCTCCAGCAGGTCGGCCATCGCGCCGGGGGCGAAGGAGTCGTCGCGGTGCGACTCGGCGTTGCCGAGCACGCCGGGCAGCAGCCGGGCGATCGCCTCGACCATCACGAGCACGGCGACCTCGCCGCCGGCCAGCACGTAGTCGCCGATCGAGGCCTCGACCACCGGCATCCGGGTGGCGGCCTCCTCGATCACCCGCCGGTCGATGCCCTCGTAGCGCGCCGGGGCGAAGGCCAGCCACGGTCGGGCGGCCAGCTCCTGGGCCAGCTCCTGGGTGAACGGCACACCGCTCGGGGTGGGCACCACCAGCGTCGGCAGCTGCCCGGCCGGCCCGGCGGCGCAGACCGCGTCCAGCGCCTCGCCCCACGGCTCGGGCTTCATCACCATGCCGGGGCCGCCGCCGTACGGGGTGTCGTCCACGGTCCGGTGCACGTCGTGGGTCCAGGAGCGCAGGTCGTGCAGGTGCACGTCCAGCTGACCGCGCGCGCGGGCCTTGCCGACCAGCGAGACGTTCAGCGGCTCCAGGTACTCGGGGAAGATCGTGACGACGTCGATCCGCATGCCGTGCGGCTCCTCGGCCACGGCCACGGGCTCCTCGACCCCGTCGGCGGCCGTCATCGGTCGCCCTCCGGTCCGCCGGCCACCTCGGCCCCCTCGCCGTCGATCAGCCCGCCGGGCGGGTCGATGACGGCCCGCTGGTTCTCCAGGTCGATGGTCGGCACGATCTTGCTGACGAACGGGATCAGCACCTCGGTGCCGTCCGGCCTGGTGACCGTCAGCAGGTCCTGGTACGGCAGGTGGACCACCTCGGTCAGCTCGCCGACCGGGGTGCCGTCCAGCAGCACCACGTCCAGGCCGATCAGCTGGTGGTCGTAGTACTCGTCCTCCTCCTCCGGCCGCTCCTCCGGGTCGACCTCGGCGATCAGCATGGTCCCGCGCAGCGCCTCGGCGTCGGTGCGGTCCTTGACGCCGGCGAAGCGGATCAGCAGCCGACCGCTGTGCACCTTGCCGGACTCCACGGTCAGCGGGCCCACGGCGGCGGGGTCGGTGAGCAGGACCGCGCCGGGCCCGAGCCGCAGCTCGGGTTCGTCGGTGCGGACCTCGACGAAGACGTCCCCCCTGATGCCGTGGGCGCGGCCGATCCGGCCGACGACGAGCTGCACGGTGCACTCCTGAGCGCTAGCTACTACGGGTACGAGCCGCCGGGGCGGGCTCGCTTAAGAAGGTACGGGGATGGGAAAAGAGATCCGGCCGGGACGCGTGGAGCGTCCCGGCCGGATCTCAGGCGACGGTGACCGTCAGCGGATGTTGTCCACGTCGACCAGGTCGACCCGGACGTTGCGACCGCCGAGCGCGCCGACCACGGTGCGCAGCGCACGCGCGGTGCGGCCGCCACGGCCGATCACCTTGCCGAGGTCATCGGGGTGCACTCGCACCTCGATGGTGTTGCCCCGACGCAGATTGCGCGAGCGCACCTGAACGTCCTCGGGGTGCTCGACAATGCCCTTCACCAGGTGATCGAGGGCGTCCTCGATCACGCTCAGGCCTCGGTGGAAGCGGCGTCGGCGTCAGCCTCGGCCTTGTCCGACTTCTTGGCCTTCGGGGTGATGGCAACACCGGTGGTGGCGTCCTCGAAGCCGGCGACGGCCTTCGCGAACAGGTGCGAGAAGTCCTCGACCTTGGGCTCGGCGACCAGCAGCGGGGCCGGGGCGGGCAGGCCCTTGAACTTCTGCCAGTCACCGGTCAGCTTGAGGATGGCGAGCACCGGCTCGGTCGGCTGGGCGCCGACGGACAGCCAGTACTGGGCGCGGTCGCTGTCGACCTCGATCTTCGAGGGGTTGTAGGTCGGCTGGTAGATGCCGATCTCCTCGATCGCGCGACCGTCACGCTTGGTGCGCGAGTCGGCGATGACGATGCGGTAGTGCGGGGCGCGAATCTTGCCGAGACGCTTGAGCTTGATCTTGACTGCCACGGGAGTGGATTCTCCTGGAGTTGACGTGGGTGAGCGACCGCGCTCCCGCGTGGGGTTGCGGGGTCGGTCGTTCGAATGACACGCCAGCCGTAGGCGAGAGGGTTCCTGTTGGCTGCCGGGTATCAGCTATCGATTGTGCCACATCACGCACAGCCGCCCGACCGGGGGCGGAACCCGACCACGGGCTGTGCGTGACGCGGCACAGACCGCGGGCCGGGCCCGGCCGGAGGGCGTACGCGATCAGGCGATCTTGAACGGCTGCTGACAGGCGCCGCACACGATCGAGGCCTGGGCCAGCACCGACGGCACCACCCGGACGTTGCGGCCGCAGCCGCAGACGGCCTTGACCCGCACGCCGCCACCGGAGGAGCCGTGCCGGGCCGCCGGGCCGCGGAACGCGCGCAGCACTCCGCCGTCGGGCGTCCCGGCCACCGCCTGCTGGTGGGCGCCGAGGGCGAGCTCCAGCCGCTCGATGGTCGCGGCGTACCGCTCCTGGGTCTCGGCGAGCATGGTCACCTGGGAGAAGCCGCTGCTGGCATGCGGTTCGACCGGGTGCGCCAGCCCCAACTCGGAGGCGAGCAGAAGGAATCGACGGTTGTGGTAGCGCCCGGCCCGGGAGGTGTCCCGGATCTCGCGGGCGGCGGCCAGTCCGTGGGCGGCCTCGTGCAGCAACCGCTCGAAACCGAGCCGGGTGCCGCAGGCCGAGGACGACTCGCCGATCAGTGCCTCGGGCGAGGCGAGATCGGGGAGGTCGTGATGGTGGGCCTGGATGTCGCTCCAGGCGGCGGCCAGTTCGGCCGCGAGGACGAGAGGCTGTGTCGTGCTCACGCTATGCCAACGAGGGAGTCGGTTCCGACGTTCCATTCTTGAGCACTCACCAGGAATTCCCGGAGAACTCTCAGCTGGGCGTAACAATGCCCGTGTTGAGCGTTCGAAATCTGACGCAAGACCAACCCCCTCGGTGTCTGCACCCGTCGTTCCTCGCCGGGTCGCCCGATTCCCGGGCACGGCAGAGCGCCGCGCCGAGTTGTCCGGCCCGGGCCCTGTACGTGTTTTTGACAGGGCCACGGGCCGTACACCGTACCGCTAGTTCGCCCGCACTGGGAGTTGACCGGCCAGTAGGCGAGACGCCGTCACCCACTGGTTACTCAGCCGGTGAAACAGCGCGCCTAAATCAGTAGGCCCGCGCGACAATCGCGAGGTTGCCTTCCTGGTCGTACGAGTCCGGGACCGAACCGTCGGCGGCGACCAGGCAGCGGACCGAGACACCCTGCTCGGCGAGCTTCGTCTCGCCCTCCGGGCCGAGGTCGGCCCAGGAGATCCGGCCCCAGCCGGTGGCGGCGGCCTCGACGCACTCGTCGATGGTCTTGACGTCCACCGTGCGGGACTCGCGGCGCTCGCGGGACTGGCGCAGCAGCAGCGCCTGGTCCTCCTCCAGGATCCCGGGCACCAGCGCGGCCAGCGCGTCGATGGAGACCGGCTCCTTGCCGCCGGGGATGCGGCGGGCCAGCATCGCGGTGCCGTTCTCCAGGTCGCGCGGGCCGACCTCGATGCGCAGCGGGACGCCCTTGAGCTCCCAGTCCACCGCGCGGCGGCCGAACGGGGTGTCGGTGCGGTCGTCGACCACCACGCGCACGCCCGCCGCCTCCAGGGTGGCGCCGATCTCGCGGACCTTGGCGATCACCGCGTCGTCGCCCTTGATGGCGAGCACGACGGCCTGCACGGCCGCCAGCCGCGGCGGGACCCGCAGGCCGTTGTCGTCGCCGTGCGACATGATCAGGCCGCCGACCATGCGGGTGGTGACACCCCAGGAGGTCTGCCAGACGTGCTCGCGCTCGGCGCCCTGCAGCTGGTAGGTCGTGTTGAAGGCCTTGGCGAAGTTCTGGCCCAGCTCGTGCGCGGTGCCCATCTGCAGCGCCTTGCCGTCGCCCATCATCGCCTCGAGGGTGAGGGTGTTGATGGCGCCGGCGAAGCGCTCCTTGACGGTCTTGCGGCCGAGCACCACGTCGATGCCGAGCACGTTGGTCATGAAGTCGCCGTAGACCTGGGTGTGGATCATCGACGCGTACGCGCGGGCGTCCTCGTAGGTGGCGTGGGCGGTGTGGCCCTCCTGCCAGAGGAACTCGGTGGTGCGCAGGAAGACTCGCGGGCGCAGCTCCCAACGGACCACGTTGGCCCACTGGTTGATCAGCAGCGGCAGGTCGCGGTGGCTCTGCACCCACTTGGAGAAGTACTCGTTGATGATGGTCTCGGAGGTGGGCCGGACCACGACCGGCTCCTCGAGGTCCTTGCCGCCGCCGTGGGTGACCACCGCGAGCTCGGGGGCGAAGCCCTCGACGTGCTCGGCCTCCTTGGTCAGGTAGGACTGCGGGATGAAGAGCGGGAAGTACGCGTTCTGCGCACCGGCCTTCTTGATCCGCGCGTCCAGGTCCTGCTGCATCCGCTCCCACAGCGCGTACGCATACGGTCGGATGACCATGGTGCCGCGCACCGGACCGTTGTCGGCCAGTTCGGCCTTGTTGATCAGATCCTGGTACCAGCGCGGAAAGTCGTCCGCCTGGGGGGTGAGAACGGGAGCCTTTGCCATGGGGCGAATGGTACGGCGTGGGACGGACGGAGTGTGAATCGATTCCATCCGCACGGCCGGGAGCGGGAGCCGGAGCAACCCCAGGGGGCGCACGCCCGCCGAACGGCGATGCTCCGGCGTGCTCCTCTGGACGCCGCGCCCGCGCCGCGCTTCGCTGGAGTCGGGACGAACCGTGGGGGGAGCATCCGCAGCTCGTTGGACCGGACCTGATTGGGAGGCCACCCGATGGCTTCAGCGCACGGCACGGCACCCGCACCGCCCCGACCGCGGCCCGCCTCACGGGCGCGCGACTGGGCCGAGATCCAGGAGCGCACGCTGGTGCCGCTCTACGAGGCGGTGCACGAGCGTGCGGCCGTCGGCCCCGGGACCAGCCTGCTCGACCTGGGCTGCCGCTCCGGCCTCGCGCTGCTGCTGGCGGCCGGGCGCGGGGCCCAGGTCGCGGGCCTGGAACCGGACCCGGAGCTGCGCGAACTGGCCCGGGCCCGCCGGCTGGCGGTGGCGGCCGGGAGCCCGGGGAGCAGCCCGGCCCACCGCGTGGTCACCGTCTTCGAACCGCTGCGGATGGCCGAGGAGCCGCACCGGGTGGCCCGGGAGGCCGCGCGCCTGGTGCTGCCCGGCGGGCTGGTGGCGCTGGCCGGCTTCGGGCCGGCCCGGGACTGCCAGAGCGCGGCCGTGCTGGAGGTGGCCCGCCGGCGCAGCGGACCGCGCCGGGCGCCCGACCCGCTGCGGCTCGGCGGGGCCGGCGAGCTGGCCGCACTGGCCGCCGGGGCGGGGCTGCGCGTGGTGGCCAGCGGGCGGGTGAGCTGCCCGTTCGGCTATCCGGACCTGGACAGCGCCGTGCGCGGGCTGCTGGCCACCGGCTGGCTCGACGCGGCGGTGGCCTACGCGGGCGAGGCACCGGTGACCAAGGAGGTCGCCGAGGCGCTGCACCCGTTCACCCGGGCGGACGACACCGTCCGGATGGCCAACGGGTTCCGCTACGTGCTGGCCGAGCGGACCTGACGCGGTCCGCCGCGACCTCACGCAGCCTCAGGCGGAATCCCGCGCAATCCCGGCGGCCCGGTAGGCGGCCTCCTCGTCCAGCGTCTCGTGCTCCAGCAGGGCCGCGGCCAGCGCGTCGAGCCGGGGGCGGTGCTCGTTCAGGGTGGCCAGTGCCTCCTCGTAGCACTCGGCGACGATCCGCCGGGCCTCGTGGTCGACGAGGTCCAGCGTGCTGGGCGCGGCGGACAGGCCGTAGGCGCCCTGGCTGTCGTCGGGGATCGCGGTCAGCCGCCCGACCCGCTCGCTCATGCCCCAGCGGCCGGCCATCCCGCGGGCGATGTTGGTGACCTGCTCCAGGTCGCTCTCCGCGCCGGTGGTGATCAGCCCGTAGACCACCTGCTCGGCGGCCATCCCGCCGAGCGCACCGATGATCCGGCCGCGCAGGTACTGCTCGGTGTAGGAGTAGCGGTCGGCCTCCGGGGTGGACATGGTGACGCCCAGCGCCCGGCCGCGCGGCACGATGGTGACCTTGCGGACCGGGTCGGCGCCGGGCTGCAGCATGCCGAGCAGCGCGTGGCCGCTCTCGTGGTACGCGGTCCGCCTGCGGTCCGCGTCGGGCATCACCAGCGGCCGCACGGCGCCCAGTTGGACCTTCTCCAGTGCCTCGGAGAGGTCCCGCTGGTCCACGCTGGGCCGCCGGCGCCTGACCGCCAGCAGGGCCGCCTCGTTGACCAGGTTGGCGAGTTCGGCGCCGGTCATCCCCGGGGTGCTCTTGGCGACCTCGGCCAGGCTGGTGCCCTGGGCGAGCGGCACCTCGCGGGCGTGGATGGCCAGGATCGCGGTGCGGCCGTCGCGGTCGGGCGGGCTGACGTTGACCACCCGGTCGAACCGCCCGGGGCGCAGCAGCGCGGGGTCGAGCACGTCGGCCCGGTTGGTGGCGGCCAGCACCACGACGCCCTCGGAGCCGGAGAAGCCGTCCATCTCGGTGAGGATCTGGTTGAGCGTCTGCTCGCGCTCGTCGTGGCCGCCCATCGTGTTGCCGCCGCCGCGCTTGCGCCCGATGGTGTCGATCTCGTCGATGAAGATGATCGCCGGGGCCACCTTGCGGGCCTCGGCGAAGAGTTCGCGCACCCGGCTGGCGCCGACCCCGACGATCATCTCGATGAACTCCGAGGCCGAGGCGGAGAAGAACGGCACCCCGGCCTCGCCGGCCACCGCCCGGGCGAGCAGCGTCTTGCCGGTGCCCGGCGGGCCGGCCAGCAGGACGCCGCCGGGCATCTTGGCGCCCAGCTTGCGGTAGGCGCCCGGGTTCTTCAAGAAGTCCACCACCTCGGTCAGCTCCGCCTTGACCTCGTCGATGCCGGCCACGTCGGCGAAGGTGGTGCGCTTGCCCTCCTCGGGGGTGACCGGCTTGGGCGGGGCCTTGCGGCCCAGCGGCCCACCGCCCGGCCCGCCGGCCATCCGGCGGGCCAGCAGCACCCAGACGACGATCAGCAGCAGCATCGGGGCCAGCGAGATCAGCAGGTTGGCCAGGAAGCTGCGCTGCTGCACGACCGGTTCGGCGGTGACCTCGACGCCCTGGGTGAGCAGGGTGCTGTAGAGGTTGTCGTTGGCGAACGAGGGCCGCTGGGTGGTGAACTCCGTGTAGCTGCCCTTGCCGCCGTCCGGCTTGGGCGCGGACGCCTTCAGGGTGCCCTCGATCGCGTCGCCCTTGGAGTAGATCTTGGCGATGTTGCCCTTGTTCAGCTCGTTGTTGAACTCGGTGTAGGAGACGGTGGTGCCGCCGCCGTTGCCGAAGAAGCTCAGCAGCAGATCGCTGATCAGGAAGACCACCAGGGCGGTGAGGATCAGTCCGATCCAGCCGCCGGGCATCTTGCGGCGCGGCGGGGTCGGCGGCGGCGGAGGCGGCGCACCCTCGGAACGCCAGGGCTGGTCGGGACTCTGGCGGGGCGGCACGGGTTCGGTCACAGTCCGGACCATACGGGCCGAAAACCGGACAATCCACCAGCAACGCCGCCGCGCCGGTCTACCCCGGAGTGCTCATGAGACCCCCCGCGGCGGCCACTCCTCGGCCGTCAGGGCGAACCGCTCGTGGTCGCGCCAGGCGCCGGCGAGGAAGAGCATCCGCGGAGTGAACCCCTCGTGCCGGAAGCCCAGCCGGCGGGCCAGTGCGATCGAACGCTCGTTCTCCGGCTGCACGTTGATCTCCAGGCGGTGCAGGCCCAGACCACCGGCCACCTGGTCGGCGAAGCAGCGGTCCACCACCAGCCGCATGCCCTCGGTCATCCGCCCGGTGCCCGCGTAGGGCAGGTAACTGTCGTAGCCGAGGGCGGCGTTGCAGAACCGGCCCATCACGATGTTGGACACGTTGCACTTGCCGACCAGCCCGGCGTCCACCCGGTCGACGATCAGGTAGCTGCGCAGCCCGGGACCCTGACGCTGCAGCAGGTCCGGCAGGCCGTCCGGCTCGACCGGGTTCCACGGCCTGATGTGCTCGGCCGATCGCAGCACCGCTGCGGCGTACGGACCGGTGTCGGTCGATCTGGGGGCACGGATGGTCACTCGGCTCATCGCAACATCATCGGGCACGCGTACGGCCCGCCACCTCATGACGAAGGCGGCGGGCCGTACGGCGATCACCTGCTCAGCGCAGGTCGGACGAGCATCAGAGCAGGTCCTTGAACTCCTTGGGCAGCTCGAAGTCGGCCGGGCCCTTGCCCGCACCGATCCCGAACGCACCGCCGTCGGCGCCGGCCTGCTGCCCCGCGCCCGGGCCCAGCGCCCGGCGCTCGGCGGCGGCGGCCTCCTCCTGGGCCCGCTTGAGCGGGTTGCCGCTCTTGCGCTTGCCCTTGGCGACCGGCGCCTTCTTGCCCGACTTCTTGCCGCCGCCGCCCATGCCCGGGATCCCCGGCATGCCCGGGATGCCCTTGCCCGAGGCCATCGCGGTCATCATCTTGCGGGCCTCGAAGAAGCGCTCGACCAGGTTGTTGACCTCGCCGACACCGACGCCCGAACCCTTGGCGATGCGCAGCCGGCGCGAGCCGTTGATGATCTTCGGGTCGGTCCGCTCGGCCGGGGTCATCGACTTGATGATCGCGCCGACGCGGTTGACGTCCTTGTCGTCGATGTTGTTGATCTGCTCGCGGATCTGGCCCATGCCGGGGAGCATCCCGAGCAGCTTGGAGATCGAGCCCATCTTCTGGACCTGCTCCAGCTGCGACAGGAAGTCGTCCAGCGTGAAGTCCTTGCCGCCGCCCTGCAGCTTGGCGGCCATCTTCTCGGCCTCGGCCTGCGAGAAGGTCTGCTCGGCCTTCTCGATCAGCGACAGGACGTCGCCCATGCCCAGGATCCGCGAGGCCATCCGGTCCGGGTGGAAGGCGTCGAAGTCGTCGACCTTCTCACCGTTGGAGGCGAACATGATCTGCCGGCCGGTGATGTGCGCCACCGAGAGCGCGGCACCACCACGGGCGTCGCCGTCCAGCTTGGAGAGCACCACGCCGGTGAAGTCGACGCCCTCGAGGAAGGCCTGCGCGGTGGTGACCGCGTCCTGGCCGATCATCGCGTCGACGACGAACAGGACCTCGTCCGGGTTGACCGCGGCCCGGATGTCGGCGGCCTGCTGCATCAGCTCGGCGTCGATGCCCAGGCGACCGGCGGTGTCGACGATGACGACGTCGTACTGCTTCTGCTTGGCGTACTCGATCGCGTCCGAGGCCACCTTGACCGGGTCGCCCACGCCGTTGCCCGGCTCGGGGCCGTAGAAGGCGACACCGGCCCGGTCGGCCACCACGTTCAGCTGGGTGACCGCGTTGGGGCGCTGCAGGTCGCAGGCGACCAGCAGCGGGGTGTGCTTCTGCTGCTTCAGCCAGTGGCCGAGCTTGCCGGCCAGCGTGGTCTTACCGGCGCCCTGCAGACCCGCCAGCATGATCACGGTGGGGCCGGTCTTGGCGTACTGCAGGCGGCGGGTCTCGCCACCGAGGATGCTGATGAGCTCCTCGTTGACGATCTTGATGATCTGCTGCGCCGGGTTCAGCGCCCCGGAGACCTCGACGCCGAGCGCCCGGTCCTTGATCTGCTTGATGAAAGCCCGGACCACCGGGAGCGCGACGTCCGCCTCCAGCAGGGCGATCCGGATCTCGCGGGCGGTGGCGTCGATGTCCGCCTCACTGAGGCGGCCCTTGCCCCGGAGGTTCTTGAACGTCGCTGCGAGGCGGTCGGAAAGAGTGTCGAACACGTCGGTCGCGGGTCCCTTGCGGCATCGGTATGAGTACGGTCGTCGCCCACCAGGGTATCCGGACACCCCGGCCACCGGCCCCACCCGGTCAGCGCAGTGCTCCGCGCACCTGCTCGGCCACCGCCTCGGCGGCGGCCCCGGTCAGTCGGGCACCGGCCGCGTCGGTGAGGTAGAAGGCGTCCACCGCGTCCGCACCGAGGGTGCTGACGTGGGCGGTGCGCACCCGCACGCCCGCCTCGTCCAGCGCCCGGCCGATCCGGTGCAGCAGGCCGGGGGCGTCGTGCGCGCGCACCTCCAGGACGGTGGCGGTGGCCGAGACGCCGCCGGGCGCCACCGTGACCGTGGGCGGCGGCACGCTGCTGCCGCGCCGACGGGGCACCGCCGCGTCCCGCTCGGCCAGCCGGCGTCCGGGGTCCAGCGAGCCGTCCAGGGCGCGGCGCAGGTCGGCCCGCAGCCGGGCGGCCTCGGGCAGCTCGCCGAACTCGGCGGCCACCCGCCAGGAGAGCAGCAGCACCGGGCCCGCGCCGATCGGGTCCAGCTCGCGCAGGGTCAGCGTGCGGACGGTGAGGCGGTTGAGCGCCAGCACCCCGGAGACCGTGCCGAGCAGCCCCGGCCGGTCCACGATGGCCAGCGTCAGCTCCGCACCGGTCGGCTCGCCCTGCCCGGTGGCCTCCTCGGACGGCACCGCGGCCGCGGAGGGGAGCATCGCCAGGGCCGGCTCACCGGTGCGCGCCGCCTCCACCGCCAGCCGCTCCTGCGCCACGGTGGCGCCGCCGGCCTCGCCCTGCGGCGACGCCGGCTCCTCCCCCGCCAGCACGCCCGCCACCCGGTCGGCCAGGGTGGCCACCAGCGAGGCCCGCCAGGCGCTCCAGGCGGCCGGTCCGGTGGCGAGGGCGTCCGCCTCGGTCAACGCGTGCAGCAGCTCCAGGTGCTCGGTGGTACCCACCGTCTTGGCGATCAGCTCCACGGTCGCCGGGTCGCCCAGGTCGCGCCGGGTGGCGGTCTCCACCAGCGTCAGGTGGTGGCGCACCAGCAGCGCCAGGCTCGCCACGTCCGCCTCGCCGAAGCCCATCCGGGCGGCCACGTCGCGCACGATCACCTCGCCGGCCACCGAGTGGTCCCCCGGCCAGCCCTTGCCGAGGTCGTGCAGCAGGGCGGCGACCAGCAGCAGGTCCGGGCGGGCCACCCGGCGGGTCAGCGCGGCGGCCCGCACCGCCGTCTCGATCAGGTGCCGGTCCACGGTCCAGGTGTGCACCGCGTTGCGCTGCGGGCGGCAGCGCACCCGCTCCCAGTCCGGCAGCAGTCTGGTGATCAGCCCCTCGGCCTCCAGCGCCTCCCAGACCGGCAGGCAGGCCTCGCCCGCGCCGAGCAGGGTGATCAGCTGTTCGCGCGCCTCGTCGGGCCAGGGCACCGGCAGCGCCTTGGTCTCGGCGGCCAGCCGGCGCACCGTGGCGTAGCCGACCACCAGGCCGGCCTGGGCGGCGGCCGCCGCCGCGCGCAGCGGCAGCACCGGGTCGGTGGCCGGGCGGGCGCCCTGGGCGAGCACCGCCTCGCCGTCCTGCTCGACCACGCCCTCGGCCAGCGGGCGCCGCGCCGCGCTCCCGCGGGACAGCGCGTCGGCCCCGCGGGCGGCGGCGCGGCCGAAGCGGAACGGCCGCCGGCCGCGGGAGCGGCGGGCGGCCAGCAGCCGGTCCACCGCGCGCCAGGTCACGTCGCCGGCGTAGGCGATGGTGCGGGCGGCCTGGTAGACCTCGCGCAGCAGGGTGTCCGCGTCCAGCACGCCGAGCGCGGCGGCCACCTGGTCCTGCTCCTGGAGCGCGAGCCGCTCGGTGGCCCGCCCGGTGGCCAGGTGCAGCGCGTCACGGACGTCGCTGAGCCTGCGCTGGGCGGCGTCCAGGCCCTGTCGCGGCGCGTCGGCCAGCCAGGAGGCGGCGATCGCGTCCAGCGCCACCACGTCCCGCAGGCCGCCCCTGGCCTCCTTCAGGTCGGGCTCCAGCCGGTAGGCCAACTCGCCGTGGCGCTCGGCCCGTTCCCGCCCGAGTTCACGCAGCTCGGGCAGCCGCTCGGCGGCCCGCTCCCGCCAGTCGGCCAGCACCGCCGAGCGCAGCGCGGCGGTCAGCTCGGCGTCGCCGGCCAGGTGCCGGGCGTCCAGCAGGCCCAGCTGCGCCTTCAGGTCGGCGGCGGCCACCGCACGGGCCTCGGCGGGCTTGCGCACCGAGTGGTCCAGGCCCACACCGCTGTCCCAGACCGGGTACCAGAGCCGGTCGGCGAGCGCGCCGACCGGGGCGCCGTCGTGCAGCAGCAGCACGTCCAGATCGCTGCGCGGGGAGAGTTCGCCGCGGCCGTAGCCGCCGACCGCGACCAGGGCGACGCCGTCCGCGCCACCGCCGGCCGCCGCGAGCAGGCCGGTCAGCCAGCGGTCCGTCAACGCGGCCAGCGCGGTGCGCCGTTCGCGGCCGGTCAGTGCGGGGGCGGCGAACAGGTCGGCCCGGGCGGCCTGGTAGTCCACGGGTTCGAGCGGGTCAACGACGGTCATGGCGGCTCCCGACCGAGCGGGAACGGACCCGCGGTGGGTGCTCTCCGCTGCGGGTCCGTCCGGTGAGGTGATGTCAGACTGGGTGATTCACAGGGCGTCGGGTCCGCGCTCGCCGGTCCGCACCCGGACCACGGTGTCGACCGGGACGCTCCAGACCTTGCCGTCCCCGATGCGTCCGGTGCGGGCGGCCTTGAGCAGGACCTCGATCACGTCCTCGGCGTCGTCGTCGGCGACCAGCACCTCTATCCGGATCTTCGGGACCAGGTCGACGGTGTACTCGGCGCCCCGGTAGACCTCGGTGTGGCCGCGCTGGCGGCCGTAGCCGCTGGCCTCGGTGACGGTCAGGCCCTGGACGCCGAAGGCCTGCAGCGCGTCCTTGACCGGCTCCAGCTGGTGGGGCTTGACGACGGCGGTGATCAGCTTCATCGGGCGTCCACTCCGGTCTTGTGCGTGGTCCTGGGTCCAGCGGGCTCGGCGGCGCCGGGCTTGGCCGCCGCTGTCGCGGAGCCGCCCAGCGCCCGGGCCAGGCTGGCCCCCACCGCGCTGAAGTCGTAGGCGGTCTCGGCGTGTTCGGCCTGGTCGATGCCGGCCACCTCGACCTCCTCGGCGACCCGGAAGCCGATCGTCCTCTGAATCGCCTGGCCGAGCAGCCAGGAGAGCACGAAAGAGTAGCCCGCGACCACCAGGACGCCCAGCACCTGCTTGCCCAACTGCCCCCAGCCGCCGCCGTAGAAGAGGCCCTGGGCGCTCTGGCCGACGTGCCCGGTGGCGAACAGGCCGATCAGCACCGAGCCGATCGCACCGCCCACCGCGTGCACACCCACCACGTCGAGCGAGTCGTCGAAGCCCAGCTTGTACTTGAGGCTGATCGCGGCGGCGCAGACCGCGCCGGCGATCAGGCCGATCGCCAGTGCCCCGAGCATCGAGACCGAGCCGCAGGCGGGGGTGATGGCCACCAGGCCGGCCACCGCGCCGGAGGCGGCGCCGAGCGAGGTGAAGGCGCCGTGCCGCAGCTTCTCGTAGGCCAGCCAGCCGAGCATCGCGGCGGCGGTGGCGACCTGGGTGTTCATGAAGGCCATGCCGGCCACGCCGTTGGCGGCCAGCGCCGAACCGGCGTTGAAGCCGAACCAGCCGAACCAGAGCAGCCCGGAGCCGAGCATCACCAGCGGCAGGCTGTGCGGGCGCATCGGGTCCTTCTTGAAGCCGACCCGCTTGCCCAGCACCAGGCACAGGGCCAGGCCCGCGACCCCGGCGTTGATGTGCACCGCGGTGCCGCCGGCGAAGTCGATCACGCCCAGGTGGTCGACCAGCCAGCCGCCGTGGCCGTTGTCGGTGTAGAAGACCCAGTGCGCGACCGGGAAGTAGACGACGGTGACCCACAGGGCCACGAAGAGCGACCAGGCCGTGAACTTGGCCCGGTCCGCGATCGCACCGCTGATCAGCGCCGGGGTGATCACCGCGAACATCAGCTGGAACGCGGCGAAGGCGGTGACCGGGATCGAGCCGTTCAGGTCGTTCATCCCGATGCCACGCATGCCGAGGTGGTCGAGATTGCCGATCAGACCGTGGAAGGAGTCGTTGCCGAAGCTGAGGGTGTAGCCGTAGAGCACCCAGAGCACGCTGACGATCGCCAGCGAGATGAAGCTCATGACCAGCATGTTGAGGGTGCTCTTGACCCTGACCATGCCTCCGTAGAAGAAGGCCAGGCCCGGGGTCATCAACATGACCAGGGCCGCACTGATGAGCACGAAGGCGGTATCGCCCCCGCTGAAGCCGTCCGGCATCGGCGTCTCCTCCAGGTGTCCGCCGCGCCACCCTCGGGATCCTGTCCCGTGCCACCCGGGGTGTCGGCGATGGACAGGAGAGTGCCGAAGACGGGTTTCGGCCAGTGCGGCTCGGTGTTTCGCCGTCGTGAAGCGGTCGACGCACCGGTTACGGGTACGTGAACTACGGCCGTGCCATGACAGGCCGTGAGGTACCGTACCGCCGCACACCACCCGGGGTGGCTATTCGATCACCCCGGGTCCACCGAACGGGCTACCGCGGGGCTAGGCCGTGTCTCACAATTCCCGCCAGGCGCGCGACGCGAATTGTGAGACACGGCCTAGACCGCCTCGTACTCCGGGATCTGCTCCACCACCAGGTCGGCCAGCCGGTGGACGGCCGGAACCGAGCGGTAGTCCCGGGTGGCCGCCGCCGAGGTCTTGCGGACCCGGGTGTTGAGCCGCTCGGAGCGCACCTTGCCCGCGATCTCCACCGCCTCCTCGGCCAGCACCGTGGCCTGCTCCGGCTCGCCGCGCAGCAGGTGCACGCTGGCCATGCCGACCAGGTTGAAGGCGTAGGAGCGGGTGTGGTTCTCCTTGTCGGCGCGGAACAGGTCGACGGCGGTGGCCATCACCGGCTCGGCCATCGAGGCGTACCGCGGGCTGCGGCTGGAGTGGTAGGCGAGGTCGCGGAAGGAGTGCGCGTTCTCCGCGTACAGCTCGGCCTTGGAGAAGAACCGCAGCCAGTCGGGGTCGTTCTCCACCGCGCCGGTGTCGGTGAAGGTGTCCTCCGCCAGCCGCACCGCGCGGGCGCAGCGGTTGACCTCGCCGATGTTGGAGTACGCGCGGGCCTCCATCGCGTAGAGCAGCGCCTGCTGGCGCGGGGTGGCGGAGTCCCGGCTGCCGTACTGGGCCAGGTGGATCAGCTCCAGCGCGTCCTCGCCGCGGTTGAGGTGGATCATCTGGCGGCTCATGTCGGTCAGGATCTGCGCGCCGAACGGGCGGTCGCCGGCCTCCTTGGCCGCGTGCAGGGCCAGCACGTAGTACTTCTGCGCGCTGGGGTGCATGCCCACGTCGTAGGACATCCAGCCGGCCAGGTGGGCGAGTTCGGCGGTGAGCCGGAACAGGCGCTGGGTGATCTGCGGCGCGTAGGTCTCCTGCAGCAGGTCGGTGACCTCGTGCAGCTGGCCGACCACCGCCTTGCGGCGCAGGCCGCCGCCGTTCTGCGCGTCCCACTGGCGGAAGGTTCCCGCGGTCTGTTCCAGCAGCTGCAGCTCCGGCTCGGAGAGCCGGCCGGTGAACGGCTCACCGCCGCCGGCCGCCGCCAGGATCGGGGTGGGCGAGCCGCCGGGGCCGGGTGTGAGCCAGCGCTGCATCGGCTCGATCAGCGCGGCGCCGGCCGTCAGGGCCAGCGAAGTCCCGAGGAAGCCGCGGCGGTTGAGCATCAGGTCGCTGCGCGAGTACTCGCTGATCAGCTGCACCGTCTGCGGGCCGCTCCAGGGCAGGTCGACCCCGCCGCCGGCCACCGTGGAGACCGGCACGACGGTGCGCAGCCCGAGGTCCTCGACCGAGACCACCGAGCCGAAGCGCTCGGAGAAGAGGTCGGCCATGATCTTCGGAATCGGCTCACGCGGCTGCTCGCCGTCCAGCCAGCGGCGTACCCGTGAGGTGTCGGTGCTCACGTGGTGCGCGCCGAGCTGGCGCGCCTGCCGGTTGACCTGTCTGGCGAACTCGCCCTTGGACCAGCCGCTGCGCGCGAACCAGGCCGTCAGTTTCTCGTTTGGCTGCTTCTCTGCCATTGAGGGTCCACCCCAGTCCCGCCGGGCCCCGCTCGGGGGCCTGCCGTCATCCCGCCCACGCACCCACCGCCCCGGTCCGTGTGCTGAACGTAACCTGCCGCGCCGGGCCCGGGGGATGCTTCGCCGGGAATCGCCACCATTCGCCACCCCCACGACGGGAGCCGACGGTCCGTCAGCAGCGCTTCACTGGTAGCCGGATCCCGCCCGGTACCGGGTGGATCGACTCCTGCACTCGACGGCGCACTCCGCTCGCCGCGCGCCGCCACGCGAGAACGCACGCTGGACGCGAGAATTTGACTGTGCGTCACAGTCCCGTAACCGCCGGCAATCGAATTCTGTTGGGGGAGGCATGGACAACCTGTTCGGCGATCTGAGGTTCGGCTCGCGCCGCCGCATCCGCGCCACCGCGTGCCAGGCCGCGGCCGAGTACGCCGGGCGCTGGGGCTGGACGGTCGCCCTCGGCGGCTCGCAGGCCCGCTCGGGAGCCGCGGCCCGGGTGCGACCGGCCCATCCGTGCGCCTGCGGCCGGCCGCACTGCGCGGCGCCCGGGCTGCATCCCCCGCACGGCGCCGCCGCCCGCGAGCTGCCGCCCGGCGCCGCGCCGCACGAGGCGCGCGAGCTGTGGAGCGGCGAGCCCGGGGCCAGCGTGCTGCTGCCGGCCGGGCGCACCTTCGACGTGCTGGACGTGCCGGAGCCGGCCGGGCTGCGCGCGCTGGTCCGGCTGGAGCGGATGGGCACCCAGGTGGGCCCGGTGCTCGCCTCCCCCAGCGGCCGGCTGCTCTTCTTCGTCGCCCGCGGCACCGCTGCCAAGCTGCCCGACCTGCTCTACCGGATGGGCTGGGACGACGCCGCGCTCGACCTGGTCTGCCACGGCGAGGGCACCTTTCTGGCCGCGCCGCCCACCGTGCTCACCGGCCTCGGCCCGGTGCGCTGGCTGCGCCACCCCTGCCGGGAGAGTGCCGCCCGGCCGCCCGAGGCCCGGCTGCTGCTGGGGACCCTCGCCTACGCCTGCCACCGCGGGCGGGAGCGGGCGGTGGCGGCAGAGCCGGCCTGGCTCGCCTCCTGATCCACGGATCCAGTGGCCACGGCTCCACGGCGCCCGAACGCGAACGGGGCGCCCTCCCCCACTGGGAAGGACGCCCCGCGAACCGGCCCCGACGGGGGTCAGTCGCCGATCAGCGCGTCCACGAACGCGGCCGGCTCGAACGGCGCCAGGTCGTCGGCACCCTCGCCCAGGCCGATCAGCTTGACCGGCACGCCCAGCTCGCGCTGGACCGCGACCACGATGCCGCCCTTGGCGGTGCCGTCCAGCTTGGTGAGCACGATGCCGGTGATGTCCACCACCTCGGCGAAGACCCGGGCCTGGACCAGCCCGTTCTGCCCGGTGGTGGCGTCCAGCACCAGCAGCACCTCGTCCACCGCGCCGTGCTTCTCCACCACCCGCTTGACCTTGCCCAGCTCGTCCATCAGGCCGGTCTTGGTGTGCAGCCGGCCCGCGGTGTCGATCAGCACGGTGTCGGCGCCCTCGGCGATGCCCTCCTTGACCGCGTCGAACGCGACCGAGGCCGGGTCGCCGCCCTCGGGCCCGCGCACGGTGCGGGCACCGACCCGCTCGCCCCAGGTCTGCAGCTGGTCGGCGGCCGCGGCCCGGAAGGTGTCGGCCGCACCGAGCACCACCGAGCGCCCGTCCGCGACCAGCACCCGGCCGAGCTTGCCGGAGGTGGTGGTCTTGCCGACACCGTTGACGCCGACCACCAGGACCACCGCGGGGCGGCCGTCCTCGTGCTTGGCGGTCTTCAGCGAGCGGTCGGCCTCGGTGCCGATCAGCGCCACCAGCTCCTCGTGCAGCAGCGCGCGCAGCTCGGCCGGGGTGCGGGTGCCGAGCACCTTGACCCGGGTGCGCAGCCGCTCCACCAGCTCCTGGGTGGGAGCCACGCCGACGTCGGCGGTGAGCAGGGTGTCCTCGATCTCCTCCCAGGTGTCCTCGTCCAGCCGGTCCCGGGAGAGCAGCGCCAGCAGGCCCTTGCCGAGCGAGTTCTGCGAGCGCGACAGCCGCGAGCGCAGCCGCACCAGCCGGCCCGCGGTGGGCTCGGGCACCTCGATCGCGGGCGCCTCGACGGCCTCCTCCGGCTCGACCTCGACGGTCTCGACCGGCGCGGGGAGCTCGACCTCCTCGACGGTGGTGACCGGGGCCTCGCGCGGCGGGGCGGCCTCGTCACCGACCTGCGGCTCGGCCGGGGCCGGCTGCTTCGGCTCGGTCGCCTTCGGCTTGGCGGGCAGCGGCGCGGTGGGGGCCTTGGGGGGCAGTTCCTTGCGCCGCCTGCCGCTGACGACCAGGCCGGCGACCGCGCCGACGGCGATCACGGCGATGACCACGGCAAGGATCACGTATTCCACATCAAACTCCTTCGCTGGTACTCCGGCCGTGGCCGGGGTATCGAGTGATCCTCCCGCGGATGACCTTTCGTCACACCGCCGCTACGCCCTGTCACGCACCCGTGCGGTGCCGCTCGGGGCCCGGCCGTCGCGAAGCGTTCGGACGGCCGAGTGAGAAGCCCTCTCGCCGTGAGAGGGAGGAGTCACAACGCGACCCAGTATCCGTGATCGCACCGCCCCACGGGCGGATGCCCCGGCATCGGGCCTGTCCGGCGGCGGCTGGTCAGTCGGCCGGTCGCGGGGCGGCTCCACCGGCGAGGGCCGCGTCCTGCTGGTGCGGCAGCGCCGGGGGCCGCCGCCGCTCCCGGTCCTTCTCGCGCAGCCGCTGGCTGATCACCTGGGAGATGCCGTCGCCCTTCATGGTCACGCCGTAGAGCGCGTCGGCACACTCCATGGTGAGCTTCTGGTGGGTGATCACGATCAGCTGGGAGCTGTCCCGCAGCTCCTCCATGATCCCGATCAGCCGCCGCAGGTTGGTCTCGTCCAGCGCCGCCTCGACCTCGTCCATCACGTAGAACGGGCTCGGCCTGGCCTTGAAGATGGCGACCAGCAGGGCCACCGCCGTCAGTGAGCGCTCGCCGCCGGAGAGCAGCGACAGGCGCTTGACCTTCTTGCCCGGCGGCCGGGCCTCCACCTCCACGCCGGTGGTGAGCATGGAGTCCGGCTCGGTCAGCACCAGCCGGCCCTCACCGCCGGGGAACAGCCGGGCGAACACGCCCTCGAACTGGGCAGCGGTGTCGCGGTAGGCGGCGGTGAAGAGCTCCTCCACCCGCTGGTCCACGTCCCGGACGATCTCCAGCAGGTCGCGCCGGCTCTTCTTGAGGTCCTCCAACTGCTCGCCGAGGAACTGGTGGCGCTCCTCCAGCGCGGCGAACTCCTCCAGGGCCAGCGGGTTCACCCGGCCCAGCTGCTGGAAAGCCTTCTCGGCCGCGCGCAGTCGCTTCTCCTGCTCGGCGCGGACGTAGGGACGGCTCTCGCCCGACGGCCGCCCGTCCTTGCCGGGCTGCTTGCCGGGCTCCTTCGCGGACTCCTTGCCCGGTCCCCCGGCCGGCTCCTTGTCCGGATCCTTGTCCGCTGCCTCGTCGAGCGGGGGCGGCACCGGCTGGTCCGGCCCGTAGCCGCTCAGCAGTTCCTCGCCCTCGATGCCGAACTCCTCCAGGGCCCGGGTCTCCAACTGCTCGATCCGCAACCGCTTCTCGGCCCGCAGCACCTCGTCGCGGTGACCGGCGTCGACCAGCTTGTCCAGCTCGTCCTTCAACTCCCGGCCGCGCTCGCGGATCTGGCGCAGCACCGTCTCGCGCTCCGCCCTGGCCTGCTCGACGGCGGTGCGCTCGGCCTCGGCCCGGCCCAGCGAGACCTCCAGGCAGGTGAGCAGCGCGCGGGCGCCGGCGGCCACCGCACCGGCCACCCGGGCGTGCCGCTCGGCGCGCTTGCGGCGCTCGGCGGCGCGGGCCCGCGCCTCGCGCTCGGCGCGGGCCGCGCGGTCCAGGCTCTCGGCCCGGCCGGCCAGCGAGCGGACGCGTTCCTCATGGGTGCGCACCGCCAGCCGGGCCTCCAGCTCGGCCTGCCGGGCCGCGGTGCCCAGCTCGGCCAGCCGGTCGCGCTCGGCCGAGTCGGGCTCTTCGCTCTCCTCGTCCGCCAGTTCCTCGGCCGCTGCGAGCCTGGCGGCCAGCTCCTCGGCGGCGTCGGCCGCCGCGGCCAGGCCCTGCTCGGCCCGCTCGACGGCCGCCGTGGTGCGCTCGGCCTCACCGGCGGCGGCCCTGGCCTGCCCGCCGAGCCGGCCCAGCGAGCCGGCCACCTCGGCCCGCTGCTTCTCGGCCCGGCGGCGGTCGGTGGCCAGCTGCTCGACCGCCGCGGCCAGCTCGCTGCGGTGCTCCTTGGCCTGCGCCAGCCGCTCGGCCAGCTCGGCGCAGCGCCCGGTCAGCTCCTCGATCGCGCGGGCCGCCGCGTCGACGGCGGCCTGGGTCTCCAGCTGGCTGGGCGGGCCTGCCGAGCCGCCCTGGGCGAGCGCGGCGGCGAGCAGATCGCCCTCGGCGGTGACGACGGTCAGCCGCGGGTGGGTGGCGAGCAGGCGCCGGGCGGCGGCCAGGTCGGCGACCACGGCGGTGCGGTGCAGCAGCGCGCGCACGGCGGGCAGCAGGTCGGCGGGGCCGCCCACCAGCTCGGCGGCCCAGCGGGCGCCGAACGGCGCCAGGTCGGGCAGTTCCACACCGCCCGGTTCCGGGCCGCTCGGTTCCTGGTCGGTGCGCGCCAGGCCGGTGAGCGCCAGGTCGGCCCGCTGGGTGCCGGCGATCAGCAGCGCCGCCCGCCCGGCGTCCGCCTCGCGCAGCAGGCGCAGCGCGCCGACGGCCGTGTCGAGGTCGGCCACCGCGACGGCGTCGGCCACCGCCCCCAGCGCCGCGGCCATGGCCACCTCGTGGCCGTGGGCCACGGTGAGCAGTTCGGCCGCCGGGCCGAGCACGCCGGCCAGGCGCTCGGCGGCGCCCAGCAGCGCGCCGGTGCCGTCCTTGCGGCGCAGGCCGAGCGAGAGCGCCTCATGACGCGCGTTGAGCGCGGCGCGTTCCCGCTCGGCCGCGCTCTGCGCCTCCCGGGCGGCGCTCAGCGCCTGCTCGGCGCCGGCCAGTTGCTCGCGCGCCTGCTCGTGCGTGTCCGCGAGCTGTTCGTCGCCGGTCTCCAGTCCGGCCACCTGCTCCCGGAGCAGCTCGAACTCGGCCTGCGCAGCCTCGGCCCGCACCGCGGCCTCGTCCCTGGCGGCCGCCAGCCGGTCGATCTCGGCCTGTGCGCCCGCCGCCCGGCTGGCCGCCGCGGCGGCCTGGCCCTGCAGCCGGGCCAGACCCTCGCGGCGGTCGGCCACCGCCCGGGCGGCCGCCCTGAGCCGCTGCTCCTCGGTGCCGAGCGCACGCTCGGCACCGGCGCGGGCCTCCACCGCCTCGGCGAGCGCATCGGCAGCCGCCTCCAGCGCCTCGGTCAGCGCGGCCTCCTCGGTGCGCACCCGCGCGGCCTCCGCGGCCAGCTCCTCCGGGTCGCGGCCACGGCGCTCCTCGCCCTGCCGCTCGGTCTCGGCGTGCCGGACCCTGGCCTCGGCCAGGGTGATCGTGCCGCGGGTCCGCTCGACCAGGGCGGAGAGCCGGTACCAGGCCTGCCGGCCGGCCTCCAGGCGCGGCCCGAGCTGCTCGACCTGGGCCTCCAGCACCGCCTCGCGCTGCCGGGTGCGCTGCAGTTCCTGCTCGACCGTGGACTGCCGCAGCCGCAGGGCGAGTTCGTCGGCCACCTCGGCCTGTATGGCCTGACGCAGCGTCAGCAGGTCGTCGGCGAGCAGCCGCAGCCGGGCGTCGCGCAGCTCGGCCTGGATGCCGGCCGCCCGGCGGGCGATCCTGGCCTGCCGGCCGAGCGGGCCGAGCTGGCGGCGCAGTTCGGCGACCAGGTCCTGCACCCGGTTGAGGTTGGCCGCCATCGCGTCCAGCTTCCGCAGCGCCTTCTCCTTGCGCTTGCGGTGCTTGAGCACTCCGGCGGCCTCCTCGATGAAGGCGCGGCGGCCCATCGGGTCGGCCTGCAGCACGGAGTCGAGCCGGCCCTGGCCCACGATCACGTGCATCTCGCGGCCGATCCCGGAGTCGGAGAGCAACTCCTGGATGTCCAGCAGCCGGCAGGCGTCGCCGTTCAGCGCGTACTCGCTGCCGCCGTTGCGGAACATCGTGCGGGTGATGGTCACCTCGGCGTAGTCGATCGGCAGCGCGCCGTCGGTGTTGTCGATGGTGAGGCTGACCTCGGCGCGGCCGAGCGCGGCACGCCCGCTGGTGCCGGCGAAGATGACGTCCTCCATCTTGCCGCCGCGCAGCGACTTGGCGCCCTGCTCGCCCATCACCCAGGAGAGCGCGTCGACCACGTTGGACTTGCCGGAGCCGTTCGGGCCGACCACGCAGGTGATGCCCGGCTCGAAGCGCAGCGTGGTGGCCGAGGCGAAGGACTTGAAGCCGCGCAGCGTCAGACTCTTGAGGTGCACGCGCTGCTCTCCCTACCGCTTCCCGTGTCCCGCGAGAGGTCCCACGGGCTTCCCGCGCCCCGACTGTATCCGCCCGGCGCGGCGGTTTCGGGAGGGCTGGCCGTGGGCAGCCTCAGACAAAATGAAGGTCAGGGCCCCGGTAGCAGGCGAGGGGCGGCAGGTGGGGGCCACAGGCAAGGGGAGAGACGACGAAGGGACGCCGGTGAGGGCGTCCCTGATGATCGCGTTCCGTCCGGGATCACGCACGACCCCGACGCGGAGCGAAACACATCCACGTACGGCTGACCCGCCCGGTCTCCATCCGGTCGAGTCGGTGTTGCTTTCAGGTGAGTGCGGGCTCCCGCTGTCCCAGGTCGATGCTGTCGAGCAGGGAGTGCTCGTCAGCGACCGCGACCAGCGCGTCGTTCTCGGCCTGCATCCGAACGAGTTCGGCTTCCAGGTCCTGGACGCGCTGCTGAAGCCGCCGCATCTCGGACAGCATTCGCGGGTCGGGGCCGCCGACGTACCCGAGAAGCGCCTTTGCCATGATGTATGGTCCTCCACGCTGAGTGACCGAACCGGTACGGTACAGGTCGAGGGGAAGGGGTGACGCGCGCGCTGGCGAATCCAGGGCAGCCGAGCTGGCAACACAGGTCAGACACTGTGGATGTACGGCCACAGGGCATGACCCTGCCCGAAATCACGGTCGCGTGCGCGGGCTTCCAGCGTCTCACCAAAGACCGTACGGGTCAACACGATCACCGCGTGCTACAACCCCGCTGTCACCTGCATGGCGGTCGACTCACGCCACGGGCAGCGGACCGTGCCACCGGAGGGACGGTGGATCACTGCACGATGCGGAGTTAACCACGGGTAGGCCCTGATGGCAACCATCACGTCACCCGCTCAGCGGATGGCAAAGCTGTCGTACCCGTCGCCGGTCGCGCTCCAGATCTCGGTCACCCCGGTGACCCGGCCCGGCGTTCCGGGGCCGCGCAACAGGGCCAGCAGCAGCTCGCAGTCGGCGTGCGTGCCCTCGGCCACCACCTGGACCCGGCCGTCGTCGAGGTTGCTCGCGTAGCCGGTCAGGCCGATCTCCAGCGCTCGGGCCCTGGTCCACCAGCGGAAGCCGACGCGCTGGACGGTGCCCCGCACCCAGGCGGTGGCTCGGACGTTTTCGTGCATCCCCCGAGCCTATGGTGCGCGGCGCGGGTCAGCCCAGCGGGCCGGACCGCTCCCAGCCCGGGGTGTGGATGTCGAGGGTGAGGGAACCCTGCACGACCTCCTCGCCGCAGCAGCGGCAGACCCAGGCCGGATCCAGCTCGTGCTCGGCCTGTCCGCCGCCCGTGTGGCACAGGGTGACGGGCGGCTCGGTCACGGCCCAGCGGTCGCCCCAGACGAGCAGCGCCTGGGTGACCGGGGCCAGCTCACGGCCCGCCCGGGTCAGGTGGTACTCGTAGCGGGCCGGGCGCTCCTGGTAGAGCCGGCGCTCGACCACGCCGGCCTCCTCCAGCGCCCGCAGCCGGGCGGTGAGCCGGTCCCGCGGGGCACCGGTGTTGCGCACGATCCGGTCGAAGCGGTGGTTGCCGTAGAACAGCTCGCGCACGGCGAGCAGCGCCCACTTCTCCCCCAGGATCTGCAGCGCGGCGGCGATCGAGCAGGGCCGTCCGGCGGGCTTGGCGGTCGCCGCCCGGGCGGCGGCCGGACGGCCGGACGGGTCAGCCTGGCCGGCGGCGGGGGCGATGACGGGATCGGTGCTCACAGCGCCAGCCTGCCACAGGGGGTTCCATTCTCAAACCAAGCAGGCCGGGCCCGCTCCCGAAGGAGCGGGCCCGGCCGATCGGCGTGGCGGCGGCTCACCAGTCGCCGCCACCCCCGAAGTCCCCGCCGCCGCCGAAATCGCCGCCACCACCGAAATCGCCGCCGCCGAAGCCGCCGAAGTCGTTGCTGTTGAAGTCGCCGCCGGAGTCGTCGCCGCCCTCGTAGCGCTCGTGACCACCGTCGAAGCCACCGTCGTAGCCGCCCTCGTAGCCCGGACCTGCCGCCCAGGCGCTGGGGCCGGAGAAGACCGAGCCGAGCATGGTGCCGACGAGCAGGCCCGGCAGCAGGCCGGAGCCGTAGCCGCCGAAGTAGCCGCCCGCCCACGGGCCGTAGGCCGGCCCCGCGTTCCAGTACGGCTGCGGACCCTGGTCGGTCTGCACGGTGCGGATCGCCGGGTCGAGCCCGGTGGCCAGCCGCTGCGCGTCGGCCGCGCAGACCGGCACCGGGCGGGCGGCACCGTCCGCCGGAGCCCAGTCGGCGTCCTGCACCGAGGGCCCGTGCCGCGGGTCGAAGAAGCACGGCGGGCGGCGCTCCGGCAGCGCCCGGCCCGCGCGCCGGGCGGCCAGCGTGGCCAGCGAGAACCGGCCGTCCTCCAGCGCCTCGGTGACCGCCTTGACGTCCTCGGGGCGCTTGGCCTCGTCCATGCTGCGCTTGGCCCGCTCGTAGGCGTCCAGCGCGTGGGTGTAGTCGGCGCGCTGGACGTCGTCGGCCCCGGCGGCACCGGGGTTGAAGTCCAGCCGGTCCAGTTCCTCGCCGAAGGCGGTGATGTCCTCGTCGACCACGGTGCGCAGCGCACGCAGCTCGGCGGCCTGCTGCTCCTCCTTGCGCTTGCGGGCCCGGCGCAGCAGCAGGAAGCCGCCACCGGCGACCAGCGCGATGATCACCAGCGGCACCACGATCACGGCGGCGCTGATGCTGGAGTCCTTGGCGCCGGGCGCGTGACCCTTCACCTTGGGACCCGCGGTGGTGACGAAATCGGTCAGCGTCGCGTTGATGTCTCCGTGGTGGGAGTCGAACGAGGCCTGCGCGTAGTTGCGGGCGGTCTGCGCGTTCATCGCCGTGGGGTCGGTCCGCACGGCGAACTGGTCGCCGCGCCAGATGGCGTAGACCCCGGTGATCCCGGCCTTGGTGCGCAGGTCCTGAAAGACGTTCGCCGCCGGGTACTGGTCACTGGCCGGGACGACCGCGACCATGATCGGCTTGTCGGCGTCCTTGATCTTCTTGGTCAGGGCGTCGGCCTGGTCCTGGCTGAACCGGCCGGTCATCGCCGGGTCGACGTAGACCTTGCCGTGCTTGAGGGCGGCACCGGCATCGTCGAGCCCGCCCGCGGCGAAGGCCGAGCCGGGGATCAGCAGGAGCAGCAACCCCAGCAGCGTCGCCAGGGCCGCGGCCGGGCGCAGGGCCCCGGAGCGGCGAAGAACGATTCTCATGGTCCAGACGCTACCTGGCCGCAGATCGGACCAACGGGTACCAGCCGGGCACCGCGAGGGTGCGCGAATCGCCTGCGAGCCATCAACTCTCCGACTCGACAAGCTGGTTACCATGTCAACCAAGCCAGAACCAAAGTCACATCAAAACTTATTCTCTTACGCGAGCGTTACGTTCCCAGAAGCGCGGAACCGTCAAGGCTCCCGATGCCGTCCAAACGCTTGCTAGATTTCGCAACTGTCACACGCCGGCGGCCGTCGGCTAGACCGCCGGACACACCGGCCGACCGGACGAGGTAGGGGACATGGCAGGCCAGCGGGCGGATTCGCCCATCGGCGAAGCACAGGACCAGGCGCACTCTCGAACCAGAGCGCGCGGTGCGCAGCTGCCATCCCCCAGACGCGGTGCCGACACCCCGCTGCCCGACCGGCCGTCCGCGGGCCGGGCCGCCGCCCGCTCCCGCGCCGGCGCACCCCGCAGCCGCCGGGCGACCCCCGGAGCGACCGCGCTGGCCGCGCTCGGCCTGCCCGTGATCGGTGCCTTCACCGACGAACTGCTCGGCTCCGCGCCGGGCGGCGTCTTCACCGTGCTCACCGTGCTCGGCACCGCCGCCGCGGCCTGGCTGGCCACCCGCAACGGCTGGTGGTGGGTGCTCACCGGGGTGGCACCGGTGGTGCTCGGCTGCACGGCCGGCGCCGAACTGCTGGCCCACCGGGACAAGTACGCCGACACCAAGTCGGTGGCGACCGGCGCGGCCAGGTGGGCCGTGCACGCCTTCCCCGTGATGGGCTGGGCGATCGGCGCCGCGGTGCTGGTGATCGTGCTGCGGCTGGTCCGGGAGAAGAACGCCCGCTCGAAGTCCGCGCGTGAGGGGCGCGGGCGGCAGAAGGAGAGTCGCCGTGGCTGACCGTCCAAGGGGCGAGCGCCGCCCGACCACCGGCAGGCCCAGGCCCAAGGCGAAGCCCAGGCGCCGCTCGCCGCTGCTGATCGCCGGTCGCACCATGGCCTGCGCCACCTCCCTCGCGGTGCTCGGCACCTGCGGCTTCACCTGGTACGCGTACACCTCGCTGACCAACGGCCTGACCACCTCCAGCGCACTGAGCGAGATCCGGAAGGGTGCGCCGCCGCACCTGGACAACTCGGTCAACCTGCTGCTGATCGGCCTGGACAGCCGCAAGGACATGAACGGCAACGACCTGCCGGGCGAGTTCGTCCAGGACGAGCTGCACGCCGGCTCCAGCAGCGACGTCGGGGGCTACAACACCAACACCCTGATGGTGATGCACATCCCGGCCAACGGCGGCCAGGTCACCGCGCTCTCCATCCCGCGCGACGACTGGGTGCAGACGGTCAGCGCCGACGGGAAGATGCACAAGATCAAGGAGGCCTACGGCATCGCCAAGGCCGCCTTCGAGGCCAAGAACGCGAGCAGGGGACTCTCCAAGGCGGACATGGAGCGGCAGAGCCGCGACGCGGGGCGCCGGGCCACCCTGGCCACCGTGCAGTCCTTCCTCGGCATCCCGATCGACCACTTCGCCGAGGTCAACCTCAAGGGCTTCTACGACATCGCGCAGGCCGTCGGCCCGGTCCAGGTCTGCCTGAAGAACGCCACCAAGGACCCGGCCATGGCGGGCCAGGGCTCGGGGGCCGACTTCACCAAGGGCATCAACACCCTCAACGCCTCCCAGGCCCTGTCCTTCGTGCGCCAGCGCCACAACCTGGCCGGCGGCGACTTCGACCGCACCCACCGCCAACAGGCCTTCATCTCCTCGGTGATCGCCAAGCTGAAGGCCGACGGGGTCATCGGCGACCTGGGGAAGATGCAGAAGCTCTTCGACGTGGTCAAGCAGGACGTGGTGATAGACGACCAGTGGAACGTGCTCGACTTCGCCCAGCAGGCGCCCAACCTGTCGGGCGGCCACGTCGAGGCGAACACGCTGCCGGTCGCCCAGCTCTCGAAGATCAACGGCCAGGACGTCAACATCGTCGACCCGGTGCAGATCAAGCGGATCGTCCAGCAGCTCACCGGGCACGACCCGGCGCCGGCCGACAACCCGGTGGCCGGCGGCGCAGCCCCGAGCCCGGCCCCCGCCGCGCCCAGCACCGCGCCGAGCCAGGCGCCCGACCCGGCGGCCAAGCTGACCGGGACGGTGGACGTGACCAACACCTCCACCGTCCCGCACGCCGCCGACACCGAGGCCAAGGCGCTGGCCGCGCTCGGTCTCACCGAGGGCCGCACCGCGCAGGGACCGCACCAGAGCAGGACCACGGTGACCTACGGCACGGGCGAGAAGGACGCGGCCGAACAGGTCGCCGCCCGCTACGGCGTCACCGCCGCGCCCAGCACCGGCGTGCGGGCCGGGCACATCCAGCTGACCCTGGGCACCGGTTTCACCCCGCCCGACGCCCCGGCCTCCCCGGCACCGGCCTCCCCGGCTCCGGCCGCTCCCGCCGCCGGCAGCTCGGCGCCGGCAGCCGATCCGGCGGCCGGACTCCCGATGCAGGGCAGTGCCGTGAAGATGGGCGGCATCCCGTGCGTCGACTGACCCGCGCCCTGGCTCCCCGGCCACGCGGCTGACCAGCGCGCACGACCGGGAGGGGGTTTCTCCAGACCCCCTCCCGCAGGGCATAGTGGACCCCATCCCGCCCCCCTGTGCTTGTCCGACAAGCCTTGCGCCTGCCGCCCCTCGATCGGAGTACATGTGATCATCGGCTTGGTGACCGCCGTCGCGGCCTCCACCTGCTACGGCCTCGGTTCGGTGCTGCAGGCGGTCGGCTCACGCCGCTCGGCCCGCGAGGAGCGGGAGTCCGAGCAGGCGCAGGTCACCGAGCACGGCGGACCGAGCCTCAGCTCCACCGCGAAGGCCGCGGTCACCTGGGAGTTCATCCTCGGCACCGTGCTCGACTTCGTCGGCTTCCTGCTCGGCGCGCTCTCCGCCCGGCTGCTGCCGCTCTTCCTCTCCCAGACGGTGATCAGCGCCAACCTGGTGATCACGGCGCTGTGCAGCATCAAGCTGCTCGGCATCCGGCTCAAGCGCCCGGAGTGGGCCTCGATCGGCGTGGTCTGCGGCGCGCTCGTGCTGCTCGCGCTGGCCGCCGGCCACGAGGGCACCGGGACCACGTCGATCGCCACCCACTGGTGGCTGCTGGGGATCTCCGTGGTGGTGATCGCCGGCGGCGCGGTGCTGGTGCGCCGGATGGGCACCAACGGGGCGATCGTGGCGGGCCTGCTCTCCGGTCTCGGCTTCGGCGCCCTGGGCATCGGGGTCCGGGTGCTGAACGGTGTGAACCCGCTCGACGTGGGTCAGCTGGTCAGCGACCCGGCGCTGTACGCGATCCTGGTCGGCGGCCTGGGCGGGATGTACCTGCACACGGTGGCGCTGCAGATCGGCTCGGTGAACGGCGCCACCGCCGCCCTGGTGGTCGGCGAGACGGTGGTCCCCGGCCTGGTCGGCGTCCTGTGGCTGGGCGACGCCACCCGGGAGGGGCTGGCCTGGCTCGGCGTGCTCGGCTTCGTGCTCGCGGTGGCCGGCGCGATGGCGGTGGCGCACTTCGGCGAGGGCGAGGGCGCGATCCAGCTGGAGGCCAAGGAGCACGAGGCGGCCCACCACTAGGCCGTGTCTCACACTTCCCGCCAGGCGCGCGAATTGTGAGACACGGCCTAGGCAGCGGTCCGGTCGGACCCGCTCAGCCGGCGGTGCGCAGGCGCGGTACGCGCTGGCAGCGCGGGCAGAAGTAGCTGGAGCGGTTCATCCAGGCCGCGCGCCGGATCGGCGTGGCGCAGCGGTAGCAGGGCTGGCCCTCGCGGCCGTAGGCGTCCAGCGAGCGGGAGAAGTAGCCGCTCTCGCCGTTCACGTTGACGTAGAGGCTGTCGAAGCTGGTGCCGCCGACCGCGAGCGCCGCCGTCATCACCGCGCGGGCGTTGGCCAGCAGGGCCTCGGCCGACGGGCGGGTGAGGGTGTCGGTGGGGCGGTCGTAGTGCAGCTTGGAGCGCCACAGCGCCTCGTCGGCGTAGATGTTGCCGACTCCGCTGATCAGGCTCTGGTCGAGCAGGGCGCGCTTGACGGTGGTCCGCTTGGCGCGCAGCGCGAGGAGGAACGCGGCGTCGTCGAAGCGCGGATCGAGCGGATCGCGCGCGATGTGCGCGAGCGAGGCGGGCAGTTCATCGCCGTCCACCGGCGCCAGCGGTTCGACCGCGAGGTGGCCGAAGGTGCGCTGGTCGACGAAGCGCAGCTCGCGCCCGCCGTCGGTGAAGCGCAACCGGATCCGCAGATGCGTCTCGTCCGCGGTGACCGGGTCCTGGACGAGCAGTTGGCCGCTCATGCCGAGGTGCCCGAGCAGGGAGAACCCGCCGTCCGCGAAGGGCAGCCAGAGGTACTTGCCGCGCCGCTGCGCCTCGCCCAGGGTGACCCCGGCCAGGCGTGCCGCGAAATCGGCGGCGCCGGCCGGCTGCCGGCGCACCGCACGCGGGTGCAGCACCTGGGCCTCGGCGACGGTGCGACCGCTGACCCAGCGGGCCAGGCCGCGCCGAACCACCTCGACCTCTGGCAGCTCGGGCACGGTCGGTCAGCTCCTTCGGGCAGCGATGCTCACAGCGGCACCGGTGACGCCGGCTGTGGTCAGGCCGCGGGAGCGGCCGGGTCGCTGTACTTGGCCTTGATCGCCCGCCAGGCGCTCTCGGCCGCCTTCTGCTCGGCCTCCTTCTTGGAGCGGCCGGTGCCGCTGCCGAAGGCCTCGCCGGCCACCCGGGCAGCCGCGTTGAAGGTCTTCTCGTGGTCGGGACCGGACTCCTCGACCACGTACTCCGGCACGCCGATGCCCACCGAGGCGGTGAGCTCCTGCAGGCTGGTCTTCCAGTCCAGGCCGGCGCCCAGCTGCGAGGACTCCGCGATCAGCGGGTCGAAGAGCCGGTGGACGAACTCGGTCGCCGACTCCAGGCCCTGGTCCAGGTAGATGGCGCCGATCACGGCCTCGACGGTGTCCGCCAGGATCGAGGACTTGTCGCGACCGCCGGTGCCCTCCTCGCCCTTGCCGAGCCGGATGAAGGTGCCCAGTTCGAGACCGCGGCCGACCTCGGCCAGTGCGCGCGAATTGACCACCGCGGCACGCAGCTTGGCGAGCGTGCCCTCCGGCACATCCGGGTGGATGCGGTAGAGGGTGTCGGTCACCACCAGGCCCAGCACCGAGTCGCCGAGGAACTCCAGGCGCTCGTTGGTGGGCAGGCCGCCGTTCTCGTAGGCGAACGACCGGTGCGTCAGGGCACGTACCAGAAGGGCGCGCTCGAGTTGGTACCCGAGGCGCCCTTCCAGGACGTCGTATGCGGTCGAGGCCGGCCCGCCGCCCGGTTCACCCCCGCTTTTGCGAGGACCCGACTTGCGGGAGGCGTGAGCGTCCGACATCGATCCGTCCACCCCGCCGATCAGACCGAGAGGACCTGGCGACGGTTGTACGTGCCACAGCTCGGGCACGCGATGTGACCGAGCTTGGGCTCGTGGCAGCGGTCGCACGCCACGAGGGCCGGGACGACGGCCTTCCAGTTGCTACGGCGGTGGCGCGTGTTGCTGCGCGACATCTTCCGCTTCGGAACAGCCACGGCTACTTCTCCTGGTTCTCGGCGAGACCCTCACGGGTGTCGCTGTCCTTGTTCTCGTCACCCTCGTCGCCGGGGGCGGCGGAGAGTCCCTGCAGAGCCGCCCACCGGGGGTCGACGGCGTCGTGGTGGTGGTCCGGGTCGTCGCTGAGCCGCGCTCCGCACTCGGAGCACAGGCCCAGGCAGTCTTCCTGGCACACCGGCTGCAGCGGCAGTGCGAGCACCACCGCGTCACGCAGCACCGGCTGGAGGTCGAAGAAATCGCCCTCCAACCGGTAAGTCTCTTCGTCGTCCTCCTCGGACGACTCCTCCTGGGAGGGGGCCCGGCGGCCGCGCTCGTCGGTCTCGGGGTAGTAGTACAGCTCCTGGAACTCCACGTCGAGGTCGTCCTCGACGGGCTCCAGGCAGCGCACGCACTCACCGGTCACGTGGGCCTCGGCGGTGCCCGAGACGAGCACTCCCTCGACCACCGACTCCAGGCGCAGCTCCAGGGCCATCTCGCTACCGGTCGGAACGCCGATCACATCGACGATGCCGAGCCCCTCGGGCGCCTGGAGAGTGCGCTCGACCGTGCGCATCGAACCGGGGCGACGGCCGAGCTCATGCGTGTCGAACACGAGCGGGTCGCGGTGGTCGAGGCGGTTCACGGTTCCTGACTTCCTGGCGGCGGGCGCATCACTGCGCGGCGCGAGTAGTGGCTTGAGGGTCCGGCCCACCGCTGTCGCGCGGGCAGCCGAACAGTCCGGCAGCAGAGAGCCGGAGTGGTCAGCGTACCCGAGAGCGCGCTCAGGCCCAACTTCGCTCCCCCGGCGGACCGGGCTACCGGCCGCCGAGCTCCCGCAGCCTGGTCATGTCGATCATGCTGGTGTCGAAGAAGCTGGTCTCGTCCAGCGAGGCCGCGGCGGCGGGCGCCGGCGGCGCGGCAGGCTGCTGGTAGTAGCCGTGCTGCTCGTAGCCGGGCTGGGCCTGCGGGTAGCCGGGCTGCTGTTCCTGGTAGTAGCCGGCGGCGTACGGGTCACCGCCCTGCTGGCCCTGGTAGTACTGGCCCGCGTACGGGTCGCCGTGGCCGGTTGCCGGGTCGTAGCCGCCGCCGTAGGCGTCCTGGTAGCCGCCCTGCTGCGGTGCGTACGCCGCTGCCGCGGCCGGCTCGGCGTACTCCTGCCCGCCCGCGAAGCCCTCCTGGCCCGGGTAGGCCGGGGTGCTCTGGTAGACGCTCTCGCCGGGCGCCCCCTGCCAGGCCGGCTCGGCCGCGGGCTCCTGCGGCCAACTCTGCTGGACCGGGACCTCCTCGCGGTACCAGGGCTGCTCCTCCTGGTCGGTGGCGGCGAAGCCCGCCGCCACCGCCTCGGCGCGGTCCTTCTGCTGCTGGGCCTGGTCGGCGGCGGCCAGGTAGGCGCCCAGCTCGTCGATCGGGGCCTTGCCGAGCAGCTTGTCGCGGCCGCGGCCGACCGCCTCCAGGGTGCCGCCGAGCACCGCCTGCAGGGTGGCCAGCTTGGCGTCGACGTACTCGTCGACCTCCGGGCTGGGACTCGCCGCGGACTGGAACTCCTCGCCGTCCTCGATCTCCAGGCCGGCCGCCCCGCGCAGCTTGTCGCGGCCGCGGCCGACCGCGCCCAGCGTCTTGGTGAGGACCACCTCGAAGTTGGCCAGCTTGCTGTCGACGTAGTCGTCGGCCTCCTGGCGCTTGAGGCCGACCTCCTCGCGGGCCTCGGCGAGGATCCGGTCGGCCTCGGCCTGGGCCCGGCGGACCACCTCGGTGTCCGAGATCAGCGAGCCGCGCTCGGCGTGCGCGCCCTGGATGATCCGGTCCGCCTCGCCCCGCGCGTCGGCCACCACCTGCTCGTGGTCGGCCATCACGGACTGGGCCTGGGCGAGTTCGGCGGGCAGTTCCTCGCGCAGCCCCTGCAGCAGGGCCACCAGCTCGGCCCGGTTCACCACACAGGAGGCCGACATCGGCATCGCACGGGCGCTCTCGACCACGGCGATGATGTCGTCGACTTTCTTCTGCACGTCCACGGGGCTTCTGTCTTTCCGTGAGTACCGCGGGGCGGGACTACAGACTGTACGTCAGAATCCTCGGCGCCCTCGTCGCCCCTGGGCGCCCCCGTCGCCCCGCGGTCCCAGCCCCTCGGTGGCCCTAGCGGGCGGCCCGCTCGGCGATCCGCTCCACCAGGCGGCGGTGCACCACCGGGGGGATCAGGTGCGAGACGTCACCGCCGTAGGAGGCCACCTCCTTGACGAGGGTGGAGGACAGGAAGCTGTAGGTCGGCGAGGTCGGTACGAAGAGCGTCTCGACGCCGCTGAGGCCGCGGTTCATCTGGGCCATCTGCAGCTCGTAGTCGAAGTCGCTCACCGCGCGCAGGCCCTTGACGATGGCCGGGATGTCCCGTTCCCGGCAGAAGTCCACCAGCAGGCCCTGGTGCGACTCCACCACCACGTTGCCGTACGGCGCGCAGGTCTCCTCGATGAGGGCGATCCGCTCCTCGATGCTGAACAGGCCCTGCTTGTTCTTGTTGATCGCCACCGCGACGTGGACCACGTCGTAGAGCTTGGAGGCCCGCTCGATGATGTCGAGATGCCCGTTGGTGATCGGGTCGAAGGAACCCGGACAGACGGCGCGGCGCATTGCGGTGTGGCTCCCTTGTCGGCGGTGGTGTTGTCGGCAACAGCGGTGGGCGGCGGGGACCGCCCGGTCAGACGGCCTGGCCGTACCAGAGCGTGCCCTCGCCGTACCGGCGCGAGCGCAGCGCTTCGAAGCCCCCGGGCCAGACGAACTCGCCGCCCCGGGTGCTGCGTTCCACGGTGACGAGTCCCTCGTCCGTGAGCCAGCCCTGAGCCCGGAGTGTGATCAGCATCTCGCGCAGTTCCTCGTCCGTGACCGCGTAGGGCGGATCGAGGAAGAGCAGGTCGTAGGGCTGCGCCGGGGCCGGCCCGGCCAGCACCCGCTCGGCCCGCTCGCCGCGCACCTCGGCGCCGGGCAGCGCCACGGTCTTGACGTTGGCCCGGATCACCCGCGCCGCCGCGGCGTCCGCCTCCACCAGCAGCACGTGCGCGGCGCCCCGGGAGAGCGCCTCCAGGCCGACCGCGCCGGAGCCGGCGAACAGGTCGAGCATCCGGGCCCCGGCCAGGGTGCCGCGCAGCGACTCCAAGGTGGAGAACATCGCCTCGCGGGCCTTGTCGGACGTCGGGCGGGTGCCCCGGCCTGGCGGTACGGCCAGTCGACGGCCGCCGGCCGCTCCGGCGATGACGCGGGTCATGAGTCGTGGTTCCCTCTCTTGCTGGCGGTCACCACGCTATATGGACCGGCCCGCCCGATGTCCGCGGGGCAGCACGACGCGCTGCCCCGCGGACATCGGGCGGGACCGGGATCAGCAGGGGACGTGCCCTGGCGCTACTCCGGTGCGGCCGCGCCGAGCAGGGCCGGCGAGGCGTAGCGGGACCAGGACAGGCAGCCGTCGGGCGGGCAGTACTCGGGGCGGCGCGGGTCGTGCCCCAGCTCGCGCAGCTTGCTGCGCACGGAGTCCGGGGTGCGGCCGAACCGGGCGGCTATCCGGGCGATGGTCTCGCTCTCGTGGAACCGCCGGACCAGCTCCTCCTCGTGCTGCGGCACCCAGGGGGCGCCGTGGCCGGGGTAGAGCTCGCGCAGCACGTCGCGGTCGGGGATGGGCTCGGAGACGTCGGCGACGATCGCCAGGGCGCGCAGCGCGCGGTTGAGCGCGATCCGCAGGCTGGCGACGTCCTCCACCGGGAGGCGGAGCTTGCCGCTGGCCAGTGGGGCGGCGGCGGCGCCCTCGCGCCAGCCGGTCAGGGTGAGGGTGACCTCTCGGTCGTCGTCGCTGGCGAGTTCGATCCGGAAGACCTTGTCGCCCAGCGGGAGCTCGTTGAGATGACGGAATGCCATGGCAGGACCCCCAAGTGTCGCGCCAGGAGCGGAGCTTGACGCTCCGTCCTGAACACCTCCATTGTCGCGCGGGGCACTGACAGTCCGCGGGCCGCAGCCGGCGGCATCCGGGCAGCTCAGCCCTTGTCGAGATAGGCGGCGCGGTCCTCGTCGAGCAGGCCGGCCAGCGCCGCCCGCAGGTCCTGGTGGGCGTCGAGCTGCGGGTCGGCGGCCACCAGCGCGGTGGCCTCGGTGCGGGCCTCGGCGATGACGTCCTCGTCCTCGAGCACGGAGAGCACCTTGAGCGAGGACTTCACCCCGGACTGGGCCTGGCCGAGCACATCGCCCTCGCGGCGCTGCTCCAGGTCGATCCGGGAGAGCTCGAAGCCGTCCAGGGTGCCGGCCACCGCGTCCAGCCGGGCCCGGGCCGCGCTGCCCGCCGGCATCTCGCTGACCAGCAGGCACAGCCCCGGCGCACTGCCGCGCCCGACCCGGCCGCGCAGCTGGTGCAGCTGGGAGACCCCGAACCGGTCCGCGTCCATGATCACCATCGCGGTCGCGTTGGGCACGTTGACGCCGACCTCGATCACCGTGGTGGCGACCAGCACGTCGAGCTGTCCGGCCGTGAAGCGCCGCATCACGTCGTCCTTGGCCTCGGGCGCCAGCCGGCCGTGCAGGATCTCCACCCGCAGCCCGGCCAACGGGCCCTTGGCCAGCATCTCGGCCGTCTCCACCACGCTCAGCGGCGGCCGGCGCTCGTCAGTGGCCGCGCCCAGGTCCTCGGGGTCCTCGGCGGCGGCCTTGCGCTTCTTCTTCTCCGCCGGCTCCTCGGGCTCGTCGCCGATCCGCGGGCAGACCACGTAGGCCTGGTGCCCCTTGGCGACCTCCTCGCGGATCCGCTCCCAGGCGCGGGCCAGGAAGTTGGGCTTCTCCAGCGCGGGCACCACGTGGCTCACGATCGGCGAGCGACCGGCCGGAAGCTGGTCCAGGACCGAGGTCTCCAGGTCGCCGAAGACCGTCATCGCCACCGTGCGCGGGATCGGGGTGGCGGTCATCACCAGCAGGTGCGGCGGCGCTCCGCCCTTGGCGCGCAGCGCGTCGCGCTGCTCGACGCCGAAGCGGTGCTGCTCGTCCACCACCACCAGGCCGAGGTCCTGGAACTGCACCTTGTCCTCGATCAGCGCGTGGGTGCCGATCGCGATCCCGGCGTCGCCGCAGGCCATGTCGAGCAGCACCTGACGCCGGGCGGGCACGCCCATCGAACCGGTGAGCAGCGCCACCTTGGTGCCGTTCTCGGCGCCGCCGAGCATCCCGCCCTCGGCCAGCTCCCCCATCATCGCCACGATCGAGCGGTGGTGCTGCTGGGCCAGCACCTCGGTGGGCGCGAGCAGCACGGCCTGTCCGCCGGCGTCCACCACCGCGAGCATCGCGCGCAGCGCCACCAGCGTCTTACCGGAGCCGACCTCGCCCTGCAGCAGCCGGTGCATCGGGTGCTCGCCGGCCAGGTCCGCGAAGATCTCGGCGCCGACGTGTCGCTGGCCGGCCGTCAGCGTGAAGGGCAGCTTGGCGTCGAAGGCGTCCAGCAGGCCGCCGCCGCGCACCGGTCGGGGCACCGCCGGCAGCGCGTGGGCGGCGGCCCGGCGCTGGGCGAGGGCGACCTGGAGCACGAACGCCTCGTCCCAGCGCAGCCGGTCGCGGGCCCGCTCCAGCTCGGCCTGGTCGTGCGGCCGGTGGATCAGCTCCAGCGCCTCGGGCAGCGGCAGCAGCCCGCGCTCGGCGCGCAGCGCCTCGGGCAGCGGCTCGCCCACCGCGGCGAGGTGGGTGGTCAATGCCATCTCGATCGCCAGCGAGAGCTTCCAGCTGGGCATCTGGGCACTGGCCGGATAGACCGGGATCATCCGCCCGGCGAACTGCTGCGCGGCCTGCGAGTCGGCGTCGTCGTCGAGCAACTGGTAGTCGGGCGAGGCCAGTTGGCGGCTCCGGTTGAAGACGCCCACCTTGCCGGCGAACAGCCCCTGCAGCCCCGGGCGCAGCTCCTTCTGCCGCCAGCCCTGGTTGAAGAAGACCAGCGAGAGCCGCCCGCGCCCGTCGGTGACCACCACTTCGAGGCGGTCGCCCTTGCGGCCCCGGAACGGGATCAGGGTGACCTTCTCGATCCGGGCGAGCACGGTGACGTGCTCGTCGACCTCCAGGTCGTCCAGGCTGGTCAGCTGGCCCCGCTCGGCATACCGGCGCGGGTAGTGGTGCAGCAGGTCGCCGACCGTGCGCAGCTTGAGGCTGTCGGCGAGCACCTTCGCGGTGCGGTCGCCGACCAGCTTGGTCAGGGGTTCGTCCAGTGCGGCCATCGGAACCTATTGGACACCACGGAGCCGACAGCCCGTGCTACTCCACCCCGATGAGCAGCGGCGCGCTCTCCCGGCCGCCCGCGAATACCACCGTGTCGACCTCCGGCCGCTGGCGCCGGGCGTGCGCCACCAGGTGCTCGGCGAGGCCGGGGTCGACGCCCTCGCCGAGCACCAGGGTGACCAGTTCGCCGCCGGCCGCGAGCATCCGGGAGAGCACCTCGGCGCCGGTCTGCGCGATGCCGGAGCCGATCACCGCCACGTCCCCGTCGATCAGGCCGAGCACGTCGCCGGCCTGGCAGACCCCGGCCATGGTCCAGGACTCGCCCTCGGCCACGGCCAGTTCGGCGTAGCGGGTGGCACCGGCGGCCGAGGTCATGGCGACCACGTCCTCGTCGAACCGGCGCCCCGCCTCGTGCACGGCCAGGGCGGCCAGCCCCTGCACCGGGGAGCGGGTGGGCAGCACCGCGATCCGCAGGCCCTCCTCGCGCAGCTGGTCGGCGGCCGCGCCCGCGCCGGCCCGCAGCTCGGGGTCGTTGAGCAGCACGATCACCTCCCGGGCGGCGCAGCGGCGCACCGCCTCGGCGAGTTCGGCGCTCGCGGGCGGCGCGTCCGGGGCCGCGGTCAGCACGGCCGCGCCGGCCGCACGGCACAGCTCGGCCAGCCCCGCCCCGGTGACGACGCTGAGCACGACCCGCTCCGCCGGCCCGTCGGGGAGGTCACCGGCCCCGGCGCCGCCCGCGGTGCCCCGCGCGCCGGCCCGGGCGGCGGCCTCGGCGAAGTGGGTGATCCGGATCTGGTGCGGGCGCCCGGCCCGCACGCCCGCCTCCACCGCCGCACCCGCGTCGTCCACGTGGACGTGGACGTTCCACAGCCCGTCGCCGCCGCCGACCACCAGCGAGTCGCCGAGCCCGGCCAGCGTGGCCCGTAGCTCGGGCAGGGCCCGGTCCGGGGCGTCCAGCAGGTAGATCACCTCGAAGGCGGGGTGGCCGGGCAGGCGCTCGGGCTCGACGCAGTGGTGCCCGCCGGCGGGCAGGTCCTCGCCGAGCGCGACCGGCCCCATCGGCTGCCGGCCCGCCACCGCGTCGGCCAGCGCGCCCAGCACGGCCACCAGGCCGCGTCCGCCGGCGTCCACCACCCCGGCCCGGGCCAGCACCGCGAGCTGCTCGGGGGTGCGCAGCAGTGCGCCGCGGGCCCCCTGGTGGGCGGCGGCGGCCACCTCGGCGAGCCCGCCGGCCGCCTGGTCGGCAGCTCCGGCGGCTGCCGCGGCGACCGTCAGCAGGGTGCCCTCCACCGGATCGAGCACCGCCTGGTAGGCCGCCTCGGCGCCGCGGGCGAGCGCCCGGCGCAGGTGCACGGGGCCTCCGCCCTGTGCGGCCAGGATCTCGGCGACCCCGCGCAGCAGCTGGGCCAGGATCACCCCGGAGTTGCCGCGCGCACCCAGCAGCGCGCCCTTGGCCATCGCCTTGACCGCGGTCGGCAGGCCGGGGGCGGCACCGGACTCGAAGCAGTGCTCCACGGCGGCGGTGGCGGACTCCACGGTGAGGAAGAGGTTGGTGCCGGTGTCCCCGTCCGGGACCGGGTAGACGTTGAGCGCGTCGATCTCCTCGCGGGCCTGGCCGAGGGCGGACAGCGCGAGGTGGCACCAGGTGCGGACGGCGGGGGCGTCGAGCGTCTCCAGCACCGGGTCTCCTCCAGGTGAACACGACGGGAACGGGCGGTGGGGCTGCTGGCAGGTTATCGGGGCGGCCGGCCGCGGGCCGGGCGGCCTCGGGGGTGGCCGGGCGGGCGGATCCGGCGCCGAAAGGCCAGGCCGGACCGGGCCCGGCGGGGGCTTCGGGGCTGGTCACGAGGCCCGGCGATCAAGCCCCCGCGCATGGTAGTTTCGTGGAGCGGGAGTAGTCGATGTATGCTGCTCCGGTTGCCTGGAACAGTCCGGGCTTCCCCCCTTGACCCGATCCGGTCCACGTGAGTGGGCAGGATGGATCAGCCGGGGTTTCGAACGTAAATGATCTGAAGTCTTGGAGTGACTCCTGTGGCTGCCAACTGCGACGTCTGCGGCAAGGGGCCGGGCTTCGGCAACAACATCTCCCACTCGCACCGCCGTACCCGCCGTCGTTGGAACCCCAACATTCAGACGGTGCGCGCTGTGATCGGGCGGACGCCGAAGCGGCTCAACGTGTGCACCTCGTGCATCAAGGCCGGTAAGGTCTCGCGCTGACGCGCAGACCGGTGCGCCGGTCCTCCGGGCAGGCCGATCCATCCTCGGATGGATCGGCCTGTCTGCTTTTCTGCATCACCCCGTAGGGGGCCCGGCCGCGGCCGGGCCCCCTACGCGTTCAGCCGCGCCACCGCCAGCCGTGGTCCACCGGTCCGATGCCGGCGCCGAGCGCGAAGCCGGCCCGGATCGCGCCGGTGATGTACTCCTTGGCCGCCCCGACCGCCTCCGGCAGCTCGCGGCCCTTGGCCAGCTCGGCGGCGATCGCGCTGGCCAGCGTGCAGCCGGTGCCGTGGGTGTGCCGGTTGTCGTGGCGCGGGGCCCGGAACCAGTACTCCTCGCCGTCCCGGCTGGCCAGCAGGTCGGCCGCCGCACCGCTCAGGTGTCCGCCCTTGACCAGCACCCAGCGCGGGCCGAGCTCCAGCAGCGCATCGGCGGCCGGACGCATCTCGCCCTCCTCCAGCACCGTGATGCCGGTGAGCTGGGCCACCTCGTGCAGGTTGGGGGTGGCCAGCGTGGCCAGCGGCAGCAGCCGCTCGCGCAGCGTGGCCACCGCCTCGGCGGCGAGCAGCGCGTCGCCGTGCTTGGAGACCCCCACCGGGTCGATCACGATCGGCGCGTCGAGGCCGGTGAGCAGCTCGGCGACGGTCTCGACCAGCTCGATCGAGGCCAGCATGCCGGTCTTCACGGCCTGCACCCCGATGTCGTCCACCACGCTGCGGAACTGCGCCCGCACGGCCTCGGCGGGCAGCTCCCAGTAGCCCTGGACGCCGAGCGAGTTCTGTGCGGTGACGGCGGTGAGCACGCTCATCCCGTGCACGCCCAGCGCCAGCATGGTCTTCAGGTCGGCCTGGATGCCGGCACCGCCGCCGGAGTCGGAGCCGGCGATGGTCAGGACGCGCGGGGGTGCCGCGGCGGGTGCTTCTTCGGACATGGGCCCAACCTACCCGGCCGGGCCGGGGGCGCTCAGAGCACCGCTTCCGATTCCGCCCAGCGGTCCGCGGGCACCGTCTTCAGCCGGGTGACCGCCTCGCCCACCGGGACCAGCCGGATGTCGTTGCCGCGCAGCGCGGTGAAGTGGCCGAAGGCGCCCTGGTGGACGGCCTCCACCGCGTGCCAGCCGAACCGGGTGGCGAGCACCCGGTCGCGGGCGGTGGGGGTGCCGCCGCGCTGGGTGTGCCCCAGGATCACCGGGCGGGCCTCCTTGCCGAGCAGGTCCTCCAGCTCGTGGGCGAGCCGGGTGCCGATGCCGCCGAAGGTCTGGTGGCCGAACTGGTCGACCGTGCCGTGGTCGAAGGGGAAGGTCCCGGGCATCGGCTTGGCGCCCTCGGCCACCGCGATGATGGCGAACTTCTTGCCGCGCGCGAAGCGCTCCTCGATCATCCGGGCCAGCGCCTCGATGTCGAAGGGCTTCTCCGGGATCAGGATGCCGTGCGCGCCGCCGGCCATGCCCGCGGTCAACGTGATCCAGCCAGTGTGGCGGCCCATCAGCTCGACCACCATGACCCGCTGGTGCGACTCGGCGGTGGTCTTCAACCGGTCGATCGCCTCGGTGGCCACGTGCACGGCGGTGTCGAAGCCGAAGGTGACGTCGGTGGCGTCGATGTCGTTGTCGATGGTCTTGGGCACCCCGACCACCGGGAGTCCGGCGTCGCTGAACATCTTGGCGGCGGTCAGCGTGCCCTCGCCGCCGATCGCGATCAGGGCGTCGATGCCGAGGTTGGCGGCGAGCGTGCGCGCGTTCTCGACGGCCCAGGCGATCCGCTCGCGCCGCACCCGGGCCGAGCCGAGCACGGTGCCGCCCAGGGTGAGCAGGCCGGTGACGTCGTCGTGGCCGACCACCCGGGCCCGGCCCTCGATCAGACCGAGGAACCCGTCCTCGATGCCGAGGATCTCGTCGCCGTGCACATCGAGACCGCGGTGCACCACCGAGCGGATCACCGCGTTGAGCCCGGGACAGTCGCCACCGCTGGTCAGCACACCGATACGCATGGTGGGCAGCCTACGCGGTGGCCGGTGCCCGATCGGGCGGCCGACACTCATTCGGCCGAGAAGTGGTCCCAGCCCGCCGTGCGCTCCCAGGGCGCGCCGTCCACGGTGACCCGGCCGCGCCCCTGGCCCCGGGCGGGGCCGGTGACGGTGCCGACCACCCGCCAGCGGGCGGGCAGCTGGACGCCGGGCGGGAAGGTCGCCACGATCGCGTGGTCCTCGCCCCCGGAGAGCACCCAGACCAGCGGGTCCACGCCGACCGCCTGCCCGATGTCGGCCATCTGCGCCGGCACGTCGAAGTCGGCGGCGCGCAGGTCGATGTCCACCCCACTGGCCGTGGCGACATGGCCGAGGTCGGCGACCAGGCCGTCGCTCACGTCGATCATCGAGGTGGCGCCCAGCTCGGCGGCGGCCGGGCCCGCGTGGTACGGCGGCTCGGGACGGCGGTGCGCCTCGACGAAGGCGCGCGGCGAGCGGAAGCCGCGGGAGAGCACGGTCAGGCCGGCCGCCGACCAGCCGAGCCAGCCGGTCACGGCCACCACGTCACCCGGTTGGGCGCCCGAACGGCGCACCGGATCCCGGCCCTGCAGGTCGCCGAGGGCGGTGATGGCCAGCGTGATGGTCTCGCCGCGCACCACGTCGCCGCCGACCACCCCGGCGCCGGCCACCTGGCACTCGTCGCGCAGACCGTCCATCAGTTCGGTGGCCCAGGTGGTCGGGAGGTCGGCGGGTACCACCAGGCCCAGCAGTATCGCGGTGGGCACCGCACCCATCGCGGCGACGTCGGCGAGGTTCTGGGCGGCCGACTTGCGGCCCACGTCGTAGGCGGTGGACCAGTCGCGGCGGAAGTGGCGGCCCTCGATCAGCACGTCGGTGGTGGCGACCACCCGCTTGTCCGGTGCCTGGACCACGGCCGCGTCATCCCCGGGGCCCAGCTCCACCGCAGAGGTGAGCGGCAGCCGGGCGGTGAGCTCCCGGATGAGGCCGAACTCGCCGAGCTCGCCCACGGTCCCCTGCATGTGCCGTCCTCTCCCGAAGCCCGAATCCCGGACCAGCCGGGAGGGCGCGGTGCGCGCCCCGCGCGAAGCGTACGCCCACGGCCCGGTCCCGGGTCTCCCCTCCCGGGCCCGGTGCGCGGTAGCGTGGTGATCCAGTCTTTTGCGGCGCGCCCGCCCCACCACCCGATCTCCGCGCGGGTCGCGCCCCCTTACCCGTGGCCGCCAGTGTCGTCGCGCCACCACCCCGAGCCGCCGGGAGGTCCTCCGTGGTACAGGCATACATCCTGATCCAGACCGAAGTAGGCAAGGCCACCGCCGTGGCCGAGGCCATCTCCAAGATCGAGGGAGTCATCCAGGCCGAGGACGTCACCGGCCCCTATGACGTGATCGTGCGGGCCGAGGCCACCACGGTGGACGACCTGGGCAGGCTGGTGGTCGCGCAGATCCAGCAGGTCGACGGCATCACCCGAACGCTGACCTGTCCGGTGGTGCATCTGTAGTCCGGCCCGCCGGACCGCAAAGCCGGTGCCGCCCCCACCCAGGTGGGGGCGGCACCGGCTTCTTCGGCTCAGCGCAGCCCGGTGGAGCGGCGCAGCGCGCCCTGCAGCAGGCGGTCGATCAGCTCGGGGTAGGACACCCCGGTGGCCTCCCACATCTTGGGGAAGGCCGAGATGGGGGTGAAGCCGGGCATGGTGTTGATCTCGTTGACCACCCAGCGGCCGTCGTCGAGCAGGAAGAAGTCCACCCGGGCGAGACCCTCGCAGCTGAGCGCGTCGAAGGCGGTGACGGCCTGCGCGCGGATCGCGGCGGTCTCCTGCTCGGTCAGCTGGGCCGGGATCCGCACCTCGGAGGAGTCGATGTACTTGGCCTCGAAGTCGTAGAACTCGAAGCCCTCGCCGACCAGCACCTCGGCCGGCAGGCTGGCCCGCGGACCGTCCTCGAACTCCAGCACCGCGCACTCGAGCTCGCGGCCGTTGAGCATCGCCTCGACGATCACCTTCGGGTCGTGCCGACGGGCCTCCTCGATCGCCGCGTCCAGCTCGGCCGCGTCCTTGACCTTGGTGATCCCGATGCTGGAACCGGCCCGGCAGGGCTTGACGAAGACCGGCAGGCCCAGCGCCGCGATCCGCTCACGGGCGGCGGCACGGCCCGCCTCGCTCTCCCAGTCGCGCGGGCGCACCACGGTGTAGGGGCCCACGCCGAGGCCGAAGGACTCGAGCACCCGCTTGGTGTACTCCTTGTCCATGCCGACCGAGCTGGCCAGCACGCCGGAGCCGACGTAGGGCACACCGGAGAGCTCCAGCAGCCCCTGCAGCGTGCCGTCCTCGCCCCACGGGCCGTGCAGCAGCGGCAGCACCACGTCGACCTCGCCGAGCGCCTTGGGCGCGCTGCCCGGCTCGCTCCACACCACCTCGCGCGAGACGGGGCTGGCCGGCAGCGCGAGCTGGCCCTCGGTGGACTCGGCGATCTGCTCGACGTCGGGCATCCGCCCGTCGCTGATCGCCATCCGGGCCGGCTCGTCGGCGACCAGCGCCCAGCGGCCCTCCTGGGTGATGCCGATCGGCAGCACCTCGTACCGGCTCCGGTCGATCGCCCGGAGCACGCTGGCGGCCGTGACCACCGAGACGCCGTGCTCGGATGAGCGGCCGCCGAAGACGATCGCGACGCGCGGCTTCGCCGCCTGGTTCGGGGAGGTCGATTCGATGCTCATATCGAGGGTGAGACTACCTTGCGAGTTCCGTGGTTCCCGGTCAGCGGCGCTCGGGGCCCGCGGAGCGTCCCATCAGGTCCTTGAGCACCTGCTGGGTGGGGCGCCCGTTGTGCACCACCTCGACCACGGCCGCGACGATCGGCATGTCGACGCCGTTGCGCCGGGCCAGGTCGAGCACCGACTCGCAGGACTTGACGCCCTCGGCGGTCTGCTTGGTGGCGGCGATCACCTGTTCCAGGGTCATCCCCTTGCCGAGGTTGAACCCGAAGGTGTGGTTGCGGGAGAGCGGCGAGGAGCAGGTGGCCACCAGGTCGCCCATGCCGGCCAGGCCCGCGAAGGTGTGCGGGTCGGCGCCCAGCCGCTCGCCGAGCCGGGTGATCTCGGCCAGACCGCGGGTCATCAGGGTGGCCTTGGTGTTGTCGCCCAGGCCCATCCCGTCGGCCATCCCGACCGCCAAGCCGATCACGTTCTTCACCGCGCCGCCCAGCTCGCAGCCGATCACGTCGGTGTTGGTGTACGGGCGGAAGTACGGTGTGTGGCAGGCCTGCTGGAGCCGCTTGGCGACCGCCTCGTCGGCGCAGGCGACCACGCTGGCGGCCGGCTGGCGCTTGGCGATCTCCGGTGCCAGGTTGGGCCCGGAGACCACGGCGACCCGCTCCGGACCGACCCCGGCGACCTCGCGGATCACCTCGGTCATCCGCTTGGCGGTGCCCAGTTCGATGCCCTTCATCAGGCTCACCAGGACGGTGTCCGGGCCGATCAGCGGCTTCCAGGCGGCCAGGTTCTCGCGCAGCGTCTGGGACGGCACGGCGAGCACCGCGAAGTCGGCCCCGGCCAGCGCGGCGGCGGCGTCGGTGGTCGGCACGACCGCCTCGGGCAGCACGATGCCGGGCAGGTACTCGGGGTTGGTGCGGGTGGCCGCGATGGTGTCGACCAGCTCCTTGCGGCGGCCCCAGAGCGCGACCTCACAGCCGGCGTCGGCCAGGATCATCGCGAAGGGGGTGCCCCAGGAACCGGTGCCGAAGACGGCGCAGCGGGTCATCGCTCGCTCCCGTTCTGCTCGTCGGTGCGGGTTTCGTTGTCGGTGGCGGCCCCGGCGCTCTGCTGCCCGGCCGCGCTCCGCCCGGCCGCCGAGTGCTGGGCGCGGGCCTCGCCGGCCCGGGCCGCACGGCGGTCGCGGGCGTCCTTGCGCAGGTCGAAGCGCTCGGCGGGCGGCCGCTCGCCGCGGATCTGGGCGAGCACCTCGGTGATCGCGTCCATGATGTCCTCGGTGGCCTCGCGCAGCACCTGACTGGTCAGCTCCTTGCCCTGGTAGCGGCTCAGGTCGACCGGCGGACCGGCCGCCACCACCACCTTCTTGCGCGGGAACAGGCTCACCTTGGCCGACCGCCCGCCCAGGCCCTTGCCGTACGGCGGGACGATCTCGTGCGCGCCCCAGTGCGCCACCGGGATCACCGGCGCGCCGGTCATCAGCGCCACCCGGGCCGCCCCGCTCTTGCCGGTCATCGGCCACAGCTCCGGATCGCGGGTGATGGTGCCCTCCGGATAGAACTGCACCACCTGGCCGCTGTTGACCGCGTCGATCGCGGCACGGAAGGCCATCGCGGCGTCCGTGGAGTCGCGGTAGACCGGGATCTGACCGGTCTTGCGGAGCATGAAACCGATGAACGGCACCTTGAAGAGGGAGGACTTGCCCAGGATCCGCGGCGGCCGGCCGCTGTTGTACTGCCAGTGCGCGTAGACCACCGGGTCGATCACCGAGTTGTGGTTCACCACCGCCAGGTAGCCGCCCTCCTTGGGCAGGTTCTCCCAGCCACGCCAGTCGGGCTTCACCAGAGCGGTCGTCACCGGCTTCACCAGGACCGCGGCGAAGCGGTACCAGATTCCGTAGTCGGCGTTGCCGAAACTGGCGTACGAGCGGCGGGCCACCCCAGGTCCTCCATCGTGTCGCGCGGCACAAGGGGTGCCGCGACCGTCGTCCATCGCATGATCACATCCGGGCGCCCCGGCCCAGCGGACCGGCAAACCCTGGTCATCCTCGCCCTGCTGACCGGCCGTGTCGAGCAGGGCCGGGCGCGGGTCGGCACCGAGTGACCAATCGCACGCCGGCGCCGGGAGGCGCTCTGGCGGAGCCTGACGGACCGAAGCGAGAATGACATCGATGACCGAGCACACCGTACGCCCCATCCGGCCCGCGCAGCTCCGGACCGCACAGGTCCCGCCCGCGCCGCTCGCACCGGCGCAGCCGGCCCGCGCGCGAGCGGGACGATCGGCCGCGTGGAGCCTGGTGCTGCCGCTGAAGCCGCTGGCGCTGGCCAAGAGCCGGCTCGACCCGTACGCCGGAGCGCACCGGGCCGACCTCGCGCTGGCGTTCGCCCTGGACACCGTGACGGCCGCGCTGAACTGCCCGGCGGTGGCGCAGGTTCTGGTGGTCTCGCGGGACCCGGTGGCCGGTCCGCGGCTGGCGGGCCTCGGCGCGGTCCTGGTCACCGACGAGCCCACCGGGCACCCGGGCGAGGGCCTCAATCCCGCACTGGCGCACGGCGCGGCGCACGCGCGGCGGCTGCGGCCCGACGCGCCCCTGGCGGCGCTCTCCGCGGACCTGCCCGCGCTGCGGCCGGCCGAACTGGCCCGCGTGCTGGGCGCGGTACCGGCCGGGGCGCGCGCCTTCCTGGCGGACGCCCCCGGGCAGGGCACCACGCTACTGGCCTGTGCGGCCGGCCGGCAGTTGGAGCCGGCCTTCGGTGGCGCCTCCCGGCAGCGGCACGCGCTCGGAGGCGCGCTCGAACTCGCGCTGCCCGACGTGCCGTCGGTGCGCCGGGACGTGGACACCGGGGCCGACCTGGCCGAGGCGCTGCTGCTCGGAGTCGGGCCGCACACCCGGCGGGTGGCGGCGGCGCTGGTCTAGGGCTGGGGCGGGCCGCGCTCCCCCGCTCTATGCTGCTGGTATGCAGGCCACCGCGTACACCTTCGACCCCGCCACCCGGGCCGGCTCCGTGCTGCTCGACGACGGCACCCCGATCCCGTTCGACGCGGCAGCGTTCGAGGCGGGCGGACTGCTGCTGCTGCGCCCCGGGCAGCGGGTGCGGATCCGGCTGGCCGGCAGCGGCGACCAGCGCAGGGCGGTCTTCGTGACCCTGCAGACCTTCCCCGACCCCGAGGCACCCGAGCAGAGCTGACGGCTGTTCAGCCGACAGTGCTCGGCGCCCCCGGCCGGTCACGGAAACCGGACGCAGAAAGCCGCGGCGGCCCGCCCTCATGGCAGAGGGCGGGCCGCCGCGGCCTTGCTCGGTCCTGACGGACCACCAGAAGTCCCAGTTTCCTGGACCCGACCGGACGCGATTACTTCGCGGCGGTCTTGCGGGCCGTGGTCTTGCGGGTGGCGGTCTTCTTCGCCGGGGCGGTCTTCTTCGCCGCGGCCGTCTTGGCAGCGGTCGTCGCCTTCTTCGCGGTGGTGGTCTTCTTCGCCGCGGCCGTCTTGGCGACGGTCGTCTTGGCGACAGTCGTCGCCTTCTTCGCCGGGGTGGTCTTCTTCGCCGCGGCCGTCTTGGCGGCAGTCGTCGCCTTCTTCGCGGTGGTGGTCTTCTTCGCCGCGGTCTTCTTGACAGGGGCGGCCTCGGCAGCGGCAGCGGCGCGCTTGGTGGCAGCGCGCTTGACCGCGGCAGTGGTGCCGCTCTTGCCCGGGGTCAGCGAGCCCTTGGGGGCCTTCTTGACCGAGGGACCGTCCTTCGGCAGCTTCTTGCTGCCGCTGACCAGGTCCTTGAAGCCCTGGCCCGGGCGGAAGCGCGGGACCGAGGTCTTCTTGACCTTGACCCGCTCGCCGGTCTGCGGGTTACGGGCGAAACGCGCGGAGCGCTCCACCTTTTCGAAGGTGCCGAAACCGGTGACCGACACACGGTCACCGGCCACAACGGCACGCACCATGGTGTCGAGCACTGCGTCGACGGCCTCTGCGGCAGCCTTGCGACCACCCAGCTGCTCGGCCACCGCTTCGACAAGCTGAGCCTTGTTCACGTCTTCCCCTTCAGAAACGGGCGCCGGATGATTCCATCCGTTCAATTCGCACGTTAGGCATCTATTTGCGGACTTTCAATTACCAAACGCGCGAATCACCCTAGTGTCGCAATGGATTTGCGCGTCTGCGACCTCAGCCGAGGGGTGGCTGCCCCTCGTCGAGGTCCTGCACAAAGCGACTCAACCGCCGTGCCGCCTCCGGGAGATCGCGCTTGGCGGTCTCGGTGACGATCAACAGTTGCCGGGTGAGAGCGGTCTTTGCTTCCTCCGACGCATGCAGCGCGTGCACACGTGTGTGAGCCTGCTTCAACCGCTCTGCCACTAGCGCGTAGAGCGCCGCGACTTCCGGGTCGTCCGGTCCCTCATCGGCTGAGGTCTCGACGTCCGGCCGATCGTCAATTCGACTCTCGGCTTCCCGGTCCCCGAACTCCGACGACGCGGGTTCGCCGCCCGCGTACGGAGGTTCGTGGTGCCGGTGCATGCCTTGATTGTGCCATCCGTTCGGAGTTGCGACGCGTCGGCCCCGTCTTCATCCAAATCCGGGGCCGGTATCTTGCCACATCTCACGCGGTGTCAGGACCTAACTCCCCCCCGCAACGGACCGATGGCCCGTCCCCCGGGAAGGGGGCGGGCCATCGGCGGTGCTGCGGGTTTGTCGACCTTTGCCGCTCCTCAGGAGACCGGCAGGGTGCGCGGCTTGAAGTTCGGCCGGCGCTGCTCGAAGGCGGTGATGTCATCAGCGTTCCCCAGGGTGATGCTGATGTCGTCCAGCCCGTTGAGCAGCCGCCAGCGGGCGTTCTCATCCAGTTCGAACGGGGCGGTGACGCCTTCGGCGCGCACCTCGCGGGCCTCGAGGTCGACGGTGATCTCGGCCTTCGGATCGGCCTCGGTCAGCGCCCAGAGCCGCTCCACCGTCTCCTGCGGCAACACCACCGTGAGCAGCCCGTTCTTCAGCGAGTTCCCGCGGAAGATATCGGCGAAACGGGAGGAGATCACGGCCTGGAAGCCGTAGTTCTGCAAGGCCCAGACAGCGTGCTCGCGCGATGATCCGGTGCCGAACTCGGGACCGGCCACCAGGACGGTCGCACCACTGCGCTCGGGCTGGTTGAGGATGAAAGAGTCGTCCTTGCGCCAGGCCTCGAAGAGTCCGTCCTCGAAACCCGAGCGGGTGACCTTCTTGAGCCAATGGGCGGGGATGATCTGGTCGGTGTCGACGTTGCTGCGGCGCAGCGGAACGGCCCGGCCGGTGTGGGTGGTGAACTTCTCCATCGCGCTTCAGACCTCCAGGGCGACGGTGCCCGCAGCACGGGTTCCGGCGGAACGGTTGGCAGTGAGATCGGACGGTGCGGCCAGTCGGCCCAGCACCGCGGTGGCGGCGGCCACCTGAGGCGACACCAGGTGGGTGCGGCCGCCCTTGCCCTGGCGGCCCTCGAAGTTGCGGTTCGAGGTCGAGGCGCAGCGCTCGCCCGGCGCCAGCTGGTCGGGGTTCATGCCCAGGCACATCGAGCAGCCCGCGTGCCGCCATTCGGCCCCCGCGGCGGTGAAGACCTTGTCCAGGCCCTCCTCGACGGCCTGCAGCGCGACCCGGACCGAACCGGGCACCACCAGCATCCGCACGCCCTCGGCGACCCGGCGGCCCTCCAGGACGGCGGCGGCGGCCCGCAGGTCCTCGATCCGGCCGTTGGTGCAGGAGCCGACGAAGACCGCGTCGACCGCGACCTCGCGCAGCGGGGTGCCGGCGGTCAGGCCCATGTAGGCCAGCGCGTTCTCGGCGGCGGCCCGCTCCTGCGGGTCCTCGAAGGAGGCCGGGTCCGGCACCGAGGCGCCCAGCGGCGCGCCCTGGCCGGGGTTGGTGCCCCAGGTGACGAACGGGGTCAGCTCGCTCGCGTCGATGAACACCTCGGCGTCGAAGACCGCGTCCTCGTCGGTGGCCAGCGTGCGCCAGTAGGCGACCGCGGCCTCCCAGTCGGCGCCCTCGGGGGCGTGCGGACGGCCCTGCAGGTAGTCGAACGTGGTGTCGTCCGGGGCGATCATGCCGGCCCGGGCGCCCGCCTCGATGGACATGTTGCAGATGGTCATCCGGGCTTCCATGGACAGCCCGCGGATCGCCGAACCGCGGTACTCCAGGACGTAGCCCTGGCCGCCGCCGGTACCGATCCTGGTGATGATCGCCAGGATCAGGTCCTTGGCGGTCACGCCCTCGGGCAGCTCGCCCTCGACGGTGATCGCCATGGTCCGGAACGGCGCCAGCGGCAGGGTCTGGGTGGCCAGCACGTGCTCGACCTGGCTGGTGCCGATACCGAACGCCAGCGCACCGAAGGCGCCGTGGGTGGAGGTGTGAGAGTCGCCACAGACCACGGTCATGCCGGGCTGGGTCAGCCCCAGCTGCGGTCCCACCACGTGGACGACGCCCTGCTCCACGTCGCCCAGCGAGTGGATCCGGACGCCGAACTCGGCCGCGTTGCGGCGCAGCGTCTCCAACTGCACCTTGGAAACCGGGTCCGCGATGGGCTTGTCGATGTCCACCGTGGGGGTGTTGTGGTCCTCGGTGGCGATCGTCAGATCGGTGCGGCGCACCGGGCGGCCGGCCAGCCGCAGGCCGTCGAAGGCCTGCGGGCTGGTCACCTCGTGGAGCAGGTGGAGATCGATGTAGAGCAGGTCGGGCTCGCCCTCCGCGCGCCGCACCACGTGGTCGTTCCAGACCTTCTCAGCGAGTGTCCGTCCCATCGGTTTCCCTCCAGCCGGCCGCTCTGCCGGCCTGATCGTGTCGTTGGGGTGCCCGTTCCCGGGGATGTCACCCGGGCTGCTCCTCCAGGGTGGCGCGTTTCTCCGAAGATTGAACTTGCGTCTCGCGGAATGAGACTGCAGTATCGGCGTATGGACAACACTAGCGGCGTCGGCGTTCTCGACAAGGCCGCTCTGGTGCTCAGTGCACTGGAGTCGGGCCCCGCCACGTTGGCGGGGCTGGTCGCCGCCACCGGCCTGGCGCGGCCCACCGCCCACCGACTCGCCGTCGCACTCGAACACCACCGCCTGGTCACCAGGGACATGCAGGGCCGGTTCATCCTCGGCCCCCGACTTGCCGAACTCTCCGCCGCGGCGGGCGAGGACCGGCTGCTCGCCACCGCGGGCCCGGTCCTGACCCACCTGCGCGACGTCACCGGCGAGAGCGCACAGCTCTACCGCCGGCAGGGCGAGATGCGGATCTGCGTCGCCGCCGCCGAGCGGCTCTCCGGCCTGCGGGACACCGTCCCGGTCGGCAGCACCCTGCCGATGAAGGCCGGCTCGGCCGCCCAGGTCCTGCTCGCCTGGGAGGAGCCCGAGCGGCTGCACCGCGGCCTGCAGGGCGCGCGCTTCACCGCGACCGCCCTCAGCGGCGTGCGGCGCCGCGGCTGGGCCCAGTCGATCGGCGAGCGGGAGCCCGGGGTGGCCTCCGTCTCCGCGCCGGTCCGCGGGCCCTCCAACCGCGTGGTGGCCGCCGTCTCGGTCTCCGGCCCCATCGAGCGCCTGACCCGGCACCCGGGGCGGCTGCACGCGCAGGCCATCATCGAGGCCGCCAACCGGCTCACCGACGCCCTGCGCCGGGGCTGAGCGGCCCCCGCGCCACGGGACGGCACCGGAAGGGGCCGCGCACCAGGATCTGGTGCGCGGCCCCTTCTGCCGTCCGGACCCGGGGTGTTCCGTCCGGGGCGTGAGTTCCGTCCCGGAGCAGCCTGCCCCGAAAACGCAAAAAACCCCCGGATTCACCGGGGGAATTCAGTGGCTGGGATACCAGGACTCGAACCTAGACTAAATGAACCAGAATCACTCGTGCTGCCAATTACACCATATCCCAACAGCAATCAAGCCGATGGTTTTAGACCATCGGCCGAACTGCTGAGTACCCCCGACCGGATTCGAACCGGCGCTACTGCCGTGAGAGGGCAGCGTGCTAGGCCGCTACACAACGGGGGCAAACTGGCGATCCAGCTTCGCCGCCTCCGGGGTCCGACTCGATCGAATCGGCCTCATCCGGATGGTGACTGATGAAGGATCTGGTACCCCCGACCGGATTCGAACCGGCGCTACTGCCGTGAGAGGGCAGCGTGCTAGGCCGCTACACAACGGGGGCTCCTGCTATGCATATGTTCTGCATTGCGTACCCCCGACCGGATTCGAACCGGCGCTACTGCCGTGAGAGGGCAGCGTGCTAGGCCGCTACACAACGGGGGCTTGCTGGACTGACGATACTGCGGGTACTGCGCTGGGGTACCAGGACTCGAACCTAGACTAAATGAACCAGAATCACTCGTGCTGCCAATTACACCATACCCCACCAGAACTCAACCCCTGTACGGGGGTCTTGCTCGATGCTTGCGCCGGTACCGATCGGTGTGGATCCCGGTGAGGCTTCTGGTCCCTCGCCGTTGCCCTCCCGGGCGGCGCAGAAAGAACATTACCCGACGCGTGGCCCCGCTCCAAAATCGATAACCGCAGGCCGGGCGTCGGGCCTGGTCACGGCGGCTCGCCCGACCAGGCCCGACAGCGCGTCAGGCCTCCGGCAGGGCGTCCAGCGCCGCCGCGAGGCGGCGCAGCGTCTCCGGGCGGCCCAGCAGCTCCATCGACTCGAAGAGCGGCGGGGAGATCCGCCGGCCCGTGACGGCCACCCGCAGCGGCGTGAAGGCGAACTTGGGCTTGATGCCCAGCCCCTCCACCAGCGCCTCGCGCAGCGCGGCCTGGATCGGCTCGGGGCTGAAGTCCGCCAGCTCCTCGATCGCCTTGATGCTGGCGGCCAGCACCGGGCCGGCTTCGGCGGTCAGCGCCTTGGCCGCGTCGTCGGCGTTGACCGCGAAGGCCTCGGGGGCGACGAAGAGGAAGCCGAGCATGTCGACCACCTCGGAGAGCACGACCATCCGCTCCTGGGTCAGCGGCGCGGCCTTGGCCAGCAGCTCCAGCTGGGCCGCGGTCGGCTCGGCCGGCAGCAGGCCGGGGCCCTGCAGGTACGGGACCAGCCGGGCCGCGAAGTCCTCGGGGCTGAGCATCCGCAGGTGGTCGGCGTTGATCGACTCGCACTTCTTCAGGTCGAAGCGGGCCGGGTTGGCGTTCACCTTGCTGATGTCGAAGGCCTCGACCAGCTCCGCCATGGAGAACCGGTCCCGGTCCTCGGCCAGCGACCAGCCCAGCAGCGCCAGGTAGTTGAGCAGGCCCTCGGGCAGGAAGCCGCGCTCGCGGTAGAGGTTGAGGCTGGCCTGCGGGTCGCGCTTGGAGAGCTTCTTGTTGCCCTCGCCCATCACGTACGGCAGGTGGCCGAAGTGCGGGGTGCCGCCGTTGCCCACGCCGATCTCCGCCAGCGCCGCGTAGAGGGCGATCTGACGGGGCGTGGAGGAGAGCAGGTCCTCGCCGCGCAGCACGTGGGTGATGCCCATCAGGGCGTCGTCCACCGGGTTCACCAGGGTGTAGAGCGGGGCGCCGTTGGCCCGCACGATGCCGTAGTCCGGCACGTCCTTGGGCTCGAAGCTGAGGCTGCCGCGGACCAGGTCCTCGAAGACGATGGTCTCGTCGGGCATCTTGAAGCGCAGGATCGGCTGCCGGCCCTCGGCCCGGTAGATCGCCTTCTGCTCCTCGGTCAGCGTGCGGCACAGGCCGTCGTAACCCGAGGGCAGGCCGGCCGCGCGGGCCGCCTCGCGGCGCGCGTCCAGCTCCTCGGTGCTGCAGAAGCACTCGTAGGCGTGCCCGGCCTCGTGCAGCCGGCGGGCGACATCGGCGTAGATGTCCATCCGCTGGGACTGCCGGTAGGGCGCGTGCGGGCCGCCGATCTCGGGGCCCTCGTCCCAGTCGAAACCGAGCCAGCGCATCGCGTCGAGCAGCTGGTTGTAGGAGTCCTCGGAGTCCCGGGCCGCGTCGGTGTCCTCGATCCGGAAGACCAGCGTGCCGCCGTGGTGGCGGGCGAAGGCCCAGTTGAAGAGGGCGGTGCGGACCAGGCCGACGTGCGGGTTGCCGGTCGGGGAGGGACAGAAGCGGACCCGGACGGTGGGGTCGAGGTCCGGGGTGGAGTTAGCCACGCGTACGGCCTTTCAAGCGCGGGAGATGACCTTGTTGGCGAGAGTTCCGATGCCCTCGATGGTGACGGCGACCTCGTCGCCGACCTGCAGCGGGCCGACGCCCGCGGGAGTACCGGTGAGGATGACGTCGCCCGGAAGCAGCGTCATCGCCTCGGAGATGTGCGCGATCAGTTCGGCGACGCCGCGGATCATCTGCGAGGTGCGACCGCTCTGGCGCGGTTCGCCGTTGACCGTGCAGCTGACGGCCAGATCGGCCGGGTCGAGCTCGGTCTCGATCCACGGACCGAGCGGACAGCTGGTGTCGAAGCCCTTGGCCCTGGCCCACTGCCCTTCGCGCTGCTGGACGTCACGCGCGGTCACGTCGTTGGCGCAGGTGTAGCCGAAGATCACCTCGGACGCCCGGTCCAGCGGCACCTCGCGGCACATCCGGCCGATCACCACGGCCAGTTCGGCCTCGTGCTGGACGTCCTCGGAGAACGGCGGGTAGGCGATCGACTCGGTGGGGCCGATCACCGCCGTGGAGGGCTTGAAGAAGGTGAGCGGGACCTCGGGGACCTGGTGGCCCAGCTCCGCGGCGTGCGCGGCGTAGTTCCGGCCGACCGCGACGATCTTGCTGGGCAGCATCGGGGTGAGCAGCCTGACCTGGCCGATCCGATAGCTCTCACCGGTCAGTTGCGGAGTGCCGAAGGGGTGACCGGCCATGGCGTGCACCGTCAGCGACTCCGGCTGGGAGGCGTCCCCCTCGACCACACCGAAGGACACACTGCCGGCGGCAGCGCCTCCTTCTCGGACAGAGAACCTGGCAATTCGCACGGCTGGGCAACCTCTCAGCGCTGGATCGACGAGTGCTCCAGGCTATCGCCCGGTCAATCGCCGAGGGCGCCGCCACCAGCGGTGACGGCGCCCTCGGGACGGAATGCGCGCAGCTCAGCCCTGCTGCTGCTCGGGCACCTTCATCAGGATGGTGCGGCGCGGGTTGGCGGTGCTGGTCGGCAGGTCGGCCGAGTACTCGAGCGGCTCGCGGCTGGTGCGGGCGCCGGGCAGCTGGCTGAAGTCCTCCAGCGAGGCCAGGGTGGTCCGGCGCGGGTTGGCGGTCGCGCGGGAGCCGATGGTCGACTTGCTGACCGCCTTGCTGAGCGGCTTGCTGACCGACACGGCCGGCGTCTGGGACATCGCTTCTGCACCTTCGATTCGGGGGAAGTACCGGTGGTCCGCTGCAACCGGTCGCCTGGGGCACCGGTGGGACTCAGCAGCCAGCGTAGGGATCTCATTCCACAGACGCCGTGACCAAAGCTACACATTGACCTGTGAGTTTGCTCACAATTTCCCGGCCAACGCGCGCATATTGGATATTTCACCCAAGAAGTAAATTCCGACAATCCAGAAGTACCCGGCATACCGGGAAGCCGTCCGAGCGGCGAGTTTCGGACGATGAGCCGTCAACTGTCCGAAAACTGCCGTATTCGCGACCTGCACCGCACCGTCTGTGAGACCGCGCACGCACTCGGTAGCGCCCCTGCAGTCGCCACCCCGCCCCTTGTTGGAGTTCCCGCGCTGTGCTGGAATGCCACGAACCGCCGGAGGTAAACCTCCTTGGCACCGCGAGCGCCGCGAAGCGCGATCCAACCGACCGTCACCGGCCGAACGCAGTGCAGAGGAGCTACCCACGGCGGCTCGTGTGCATGCCCGGATCAGCCGGGTCTGCCGAAATCGAAACTCGCCACCGCCCTGTCCTCGGTAACGCGGAGGGGCGCCCGGTCCAGAGGTTGCGACGCCAGTGCAGGGACGTTTCAAAAGGGGTAGCGGCGCCGCAGGCCAGGCGGAGTCGGCGGAGCCCCTGGCTGCCCCCCACCAGTCGGAGCCGGACGCCGTGCCGGGCGACCGGCTCACCAGCGGCGCCCCGGAGGCTGCCGACGACCACCTCGACGAGGGCGGCGAGGGCCGTGAGAGCGGGCGCGCCAGACTGCGCGGCTCGCTGAACCGTCGCCGGTCCACCGGCTTCAGCCGGCTCCGGCTGCGCAACTGGCGAATCCGCACCCGACTGATCGCGCTGCTGCTGCTCCCCGTGGTGGTCGCGCTGGTCCTCGGCGGCCTGCGCATCTCGAGCTCGACGGCCAGCTCCAAGCAGCTCGCCCAGATGACCAACCTCAGCGACCTGGCGGTCAAGGCCACCGCGCTGGCCGACGCGCTGCAGCAGGAGCGCGACGTCAGCGCCGGTCCGCTGACCACGAACCCGAACCAGCAGTACGACGTGGTCAACAACGCGCGGGCGGCCACCGACGTGGCGACCAAGGCGTACAACGCGCGTGCCGACAGCTTCGACGGCATGGACCTGTCGGGTGGTGACTCGCTGCTCCTGCAGGTCCGCAAGGACATGCAGCTGCTGCCCACCACCCGCACCTCGGCCTACAGCCAGAAGGACAACATCGAGGCGACGGTCACCAGTTACGACACGATCATCAAGGACCTCGTGTCGATCAGCCAGGACATCGCGCTCGCCTCCTCCAACCCCGACCTGGTCAAGGCCACCCGTGCGCTGGAGCAGTTCTCCACCGAGAAGGAGACCAGCTCCGAGCAGCGCGCGCTGATCGCCGCCGCGCTGGCCCGCCCGGGCGGCGCCGACATGTCCACCTCGGACCAGAGCTTCGGCTTCCGTCTGAACACCGCGTTCGACAACGCCGTCTCCAACTTCAACGCGATCTACGGCAACGTCGCCGCGCTGAAGCTGCGCGCCCGCCAGACCAACAACACCAACATCCAGCTGGCCGACCGGTACGCCACCCAGGTGCTCGCCACCAACGGCATCAAGCAGGCCGACCCGCGCACCTACCAGGACTGGTACGACCAGGCCAGCGTCCGGATCGACGCCGACACCGCGATCGAGCAGCGACTGCTCGAGGAGCTCAAGTCCAAGGCGCAGTCGCTGCAGGCGCAGGCCGACAACGACGTGATCCTCAACAGCGTCGTGGTCGCGCTGGTGCTGCTGATCTCCGTGATCGGTGCCGCGCTGGTGGCCCGCTCGATGGTGCGCTCGCTGACCAGGCTGCAGACCGCCGCCGAGGACGTCGCCGAGCGGCGACTGCCCGAGCTGGTCAAGACGCTCTCCGAGACCGACCCGCACGACGTGGACGTGACCGTGGAACCGGTCGGCGTCGACTCCTCCGACGAGATCGGCCACGTGGCCCACGCGTTCGACATGGTGCACAGCGAGGCGGTCCGCCTGGCCGCCGAGCAGGCGCTGCTCCGAGGCAACATCAACTCGATGTTCACCAACCTCTCGCGCCGCAGCCAGGGCCTGATCCAGCGCCAGCTGTCGCTGATCTCCGAGCTGGAGAGCCGCGAGGCCGACCCCGACCAGCTGGCCAGCCTCTTCAAGCTCGACCACCTGGCCACCCGCATGCGCCGCAACGGCGAAAACCTGCTGGTCCTCGCCGGTGAGGACCCGGGCCGCCGGTGGACCCGACCGGTGCCGCTGGTCGACGTGCTGCGCGCCGCCGCCTCCGAGGTGGAGCAGTACGAGCGCATCGAACTCGCCACCGTGCCGTCCGCCGAGGTGGCCGGCCGTGTGGTCAACGACCTCGTCCACCTGCTCGCCGAGCTGCTGGAGAACGCCACCTCGTTCTCCAGCCCGCAGACCAGGGTCCGGGTCACCGGCCACGCGCTGCCGGACGGCCGGGTGCTGATCGAGATCCACGACACCGGCATCGGCCTGTCCCCCGACGACCTGGCCGAGATCAACGAGCGACTGGCCAACCCGCCGACGGTGGACGTCTCGGTCTCCCGCCGCATGGGCCTGTTCGTGGTCGGTCGCCTCTCGCTGCGTCACGGCATCCGGATCCAGCTGCGTCCCAGCGACTCCGGTGGCACCACCGCGCTGGTCATGCTCCCGACCGACGTCACCAACTCGGCCGACCGGCGCGGCGCGCGCCCCGGCCCCGCGCAGCCGAGCAAGGCCCCGCGCACGGCCGCACCGACGCCGCGCCAGCACCGCACGCTGCCCGGCAACCCGACCCCCGCGCTCGGCCAGGGTGCCGGCCCGGGCGCTGCGCCCGGCGGCCGTCCGCAGCTCGGCCAGGGTCCGCAGGGCCCGCAGACTCCGCAGCAGGGCCAGCAGCCCGCGCCGACCGCCCAGGGCGCACCGGCCGCACCGGCGGCCCAGAGCAGCCCGAGCAGCGGCCTGCCGACCCGGGCGCGTGGCGAGTCGCTGCGCCAGAACCGGCCCGGCAGCCCGCCGCAGCAGGGTGGCCGCCGGGCCGGCGGTGCTCCGGCCGGCGCAGCGCCCGCCGGAGCACCGGCCGCCGGAGCACCCGCCGGTGGTCCCGGCCTGCCGCGCCGCGGTGCCCCCGCGGCGCCGCAGGGCGCCCGGACCGGTGAGCAGCCGCAGCACGGCCGCGCCGCCGGCCCGAACACCCGCACGGATGTCGGCCCCGCCGGACGCCCCGGCGGCCTGCCGCAGCGTCAGCCCGGTCAGACGACCCAGGGCCTGCCGCCGGCCGGCGGCCAGGCACAGCGCCCTGCGCGCACCGGCCAGCAGCCGCCCGCGGGTCGCCCGCAGGGCCCGCAGGTCGGCCGTCCCGCGGGCCGGCCGGCCGAGCGCCCGCAGGCGCCGGGCGGCGACCCGCAGGGTCCGCCCACCGTGCAGCAGCCGGCGCTCGGCCGTCCCGGCCCGCAGCCCGCTCCCCAGCACGCCCCGCAGGGCACCGGCCCGGGCGGCAACACGCCCCCGCCGGCCCCGGTGGAGAGCACCGTGCCGTTCTCCCGGCCGCGTTTCGAGGCCAGCGAGATCGACCCGCGCGACCCGCTGGGCCTGGGTCTGGTCGAGCCGGTGCTGCCGAGTGTGGCCAACCCGCGGCCGGCCGGCGAGCAGCGCCCGCAGCAGCCCGGCGGCTACCAGGGCATGCCCCCGCAGGCTCCGCAGCAGCAGGCCCAGCCGCCCGCGCCGTACCAGGGCGCGCCGCAGCAGCCGCAGCAGCCGATGGCCCTGCCGCCGCGCCGCTCGCCCGAGCACGGCACCGCCGTCGGTGACGGCCAGGGTGCTCCCGGGCAGGCCGGGGACGGCTCCGGCTTCCGCAACGGCGGCGCCAGCCGGATGGCCTCGGTGCAGGTCAACCAGCAGCAGGCCGAGGAGGCGGCGCAGCAGCAGGGCCGCTCTCGCGGCTACCAGCCGCAGCGCCCCGGCACCAGCGCCCCCGGCTTCGACCAGCAGCAGGGCCTGGGCCAGCAGGGCCTGGGCGAGCAGGCCCACCGGCCGATGCCGGAGCAGGGTCAGGGTCAGGGCGGCCAGCAGCCGTTCGGCGGTCCGGGCGAGGCGCCGTGGCGTCCGTCGGCCAACGACGAGCGCTGGCGCCGCGCCGAGCAGGTCCGCGAGCCGTCCTCGGACGGGGTCACGCTCTCCGGTCTGCCCCGGCGCACGCCGCAGGCGAACCTGGTGGCGGGGACCGCCGAGGCCGCTCCGCTGACCGGTCCTCAGGTGTCCCGGGCCCCCGAGGAGGTGCGCGGCCGGTTGACCAACCTGCGCCGCGGCATCCAGCAGGGCCGCCGGGCGGGCGCGGAGTCCACCCAGGCCGTGCCGGTCCAGGGCCAGGGTCAGCCGGGCCAGGGCCCCGCCGGCCAGGGAATTGCCCAGCCCGGGCAGCAGTTCGACGGTTTGGGGCGCCCCGCCGGTGCCGACGATTGGCAGAACGGCTACCGTTCTGCCGCGCCGGACGCCTTCGGCGGCGGCGGTCGCGGCAGCAACGGCTTCGGCACGGATAACCAGGAGCGTTGAGTTGAGTCAGATGAGTCAGGCTGCCAGCAACCTGAACTGGCTGATCACCAGTTTCGTGGACAACACCCCCGGGGTGTCGCACACGGTGGTGGTCTCCGCCGACGGGCTCCTGCTCGCCATGTCCGAGGGCTTCCCGCGTGACCGCGCCGACCAGCTCGCCGCCGTCGCCTCCGGCCTCACCTCGCTGACCTCCGGCGCCAGCCGGATCTTCGAGGGCGGCGACGTCAACCAGACCGTCGTGGAGATGGAGCGCGGCTTCCTCTTCCTGATGGCCATCAGCGACGGCTCCTCGCTCGCCGTCCTCGCCTCCCCCGACTCCGACATCGGCCTCGTCGGCTACGAGATGGCCCTGCTCGTCGACCGGGCCGGCGCCGTCCTCACCCCCGCCCTGCGAGCCGAACTCCAGGGCAGCCTCCTGCACTGACAGGGACTCACGTCACCCTCCGTCGGGCCCGGCACACCGCCGGGCCCGGCGACCTACCCACAGCTGACGCAGAATCAGCCGCAGCGCAAGGAGGATCCGCATGACCCCGCCCCCGACACCGGCCGGCTCGTACGGCAACGGGTACGGCTCCGGCTACGGCGACCAGAACAACGGCGGCTACGAGCAGCAGCCGCTGGTGCGCCCGTACGCCATGACCGGTGGCCGTACCCGGCCGCGTTACCAGCTGGCCATCGAGGCCCTGATCTCCACCACCGGCAACGCGGCCCGCACCACCGGCCTGCTGCCCGAGCACCAGCGGATCGTCCAGCTGTGCCAGGAGGTCAAGTCGGTGGCCGAGATCTCGGCCCTGGCCCAGGTGCCGCTCGGGGTGGCCCGGATCCTCGTGGCCGACCTCGCCGAAGCCGGCCTGGTCGCCATCCACCAGCCCGCCGCCGCCGGCGAGTCGGGCGGCACGCCGGACGTCACGCTGCTCGAAAGGGTCCTCAGTGGACTTCGCAAGCTCTAGCCCCGCGGCCGCCACCCGCGCCACCACCTCCGCGAAGATCGTCGTGGCGGGCGGCTTCGGTGTCGGCAAGACCACCCTCGTCGGCGCCGTCTCCGAGATCAACCCGCTGCGCACCGAAGCCGTCATGACCAGCGCCTCCGCCGGCATCGACGACATCAGCAAGGTCTCCGGAAAGACCACCACCACGGTGGCCATGGACTTCGGCCGCATCACCCTCGACGAAGACCTCATCCTCTACCTCTTCGGCACCCCCGGCCAGGACCGCTTCTGGTTCATGTGGGACGACCTCGTCCGCGGCGCCATCGGCGCCGTCGTCCTCGTCGACACCCGCCGCCTCGCCGACTGCTTCCCCGCCCTCGACTACTTCGAGAACAGCGGACTGCCCTTCGTCGTCGCCCTCAACGGCTTCGACGGACACCAGGCCCACACCCCCGACGAAGTCCGCGAAGCACTCCAGCTCGGCCCCGACACCCCGATCATCGCCCTCGACGCCCGCCGCCGCGACAGCGCCAAGAGCGCCCTGATCACCCTCGTCGAACACGCCCTGCTCGCCAGACTCCGCTGACCGAAGGATCGGGGACCTCGCGGGGTCCCCGATCCGTCCTGCGCGTTACGGGTTCTGTGCATCGCATAACGGTTCGGTAGGCATTTCGGACGTTTCGGTGACAACCCGTAGTCGTTCGGGTGCGCTCGGCTTACGGCACCCGAGGGTTTGGGGGAGCCTGTGGCCGAATGTCCTATATGTGCTCCGAGGCGCGACTCAGCTGAGCTGTTTGTCCCGTTCTCCCGCACGTGCTGAAATTCCAGCTACCCCCGAAGTGACCCAGATAGCAGTTCCACCCAGCAGCGGGCTGCGGCCAGGGGTAGCCGCTGGATTGATCCATGGCCGCCGAGCGGCCGAGAGGTTGTTGTCGAGTGAGGCGTAAGCAGCCAGTCACGCCGCAGAAGGGCTCCGAGCCCCGCGAGACGGACCGCAGCGGCCAGAGTTCTGCCGGGTTCTCCCCCTTCGCGGCGAAGCCCGAGCGTCCCCTGCCCGGCTCCGGTACCCCGGGCCGATTGGTCAGTTCGCCCCTGGAGCCCGGTAGCGGCACCGACGAACGTCCAACGCGGACCAGCCGGTACGAGTTCCTGGCCTTCCGCAACTGGCGGGTGCCGGTCCGACTCGTCTCGATCATGCTGATACCGGTCATCATCGCGCTGGTCTTCGGCGGTCTGCGCGTCAACACCTCGTTCGACAGCTACGTCAAGGCCAGCCAGGCCGAGAAGATCGCCGAGCTGGCCCGCGCCGCCACCAACCTGGCCGACGCGCTGGAGAACGAGCGCGACCTCAGCCTGACCCCGCTGCTCACCGGGCAGGACCCGGAGGGCACCGTCGCCAAGCTGCGTGCCACCACGGACCAGCGGATGACCACGTACCGCGCCGCCGTCGCCAAGATCAGCAACAGCGCCGAAATCACCCAGGACGACTACGCGTTCGAGTCGGACGCCGCCTCGCTGGCGCACCTGCGCAGCGTCGCCTACACGCCCGAGCTGTACGCGAGCGCCACCATCGACGCCTACTCGGTGATGATCAACCCGCTGCTGTCGATCGACGGTACGGTCGGCGCCGGCAGCGCCGCAGGGGTGAACCGCGGTCGCGCCATCTACAACATCTCGCAGACCAAGGCCTACTCCTCGACCCAGCGCGCCCAGATGCTGATGCTGCTGGTCGGGATCGGCGCCCAGAAGACCACCCGGTGGGAGAACATCCAGCTGATCCAGGATCTGCTGGTCTCCTCCAACATCCAGCAGAACGCGCTGGCGAGCTTCCAGACCGGCTCCTCCCCGCAGGACAACCACGTCTACGCGGACGCACTGGTCGCCGAGGCCACCGCCGATGCCAAGCTGCCGCTGCGGATGCCGGACAACCAGACGCTGCCCAGCGTGACGGGCCTGATGAGCATCGGCCTGGCCTACCAGCAGGCCGCCTCGGACGGCATGTCCACCCCGGACTCCGCCGCCGCCGCGGCGCAGGCCGCCGCCAGCGCACAGTCCGCCGGCCTGACCCCGGCGAACTGGCTGCAGGCCACCCAGAGCGAGATCAACCCGCTGCGGTCCACCGAGACCTCGCTGCTGAACAGCGTCGTCAACGACGCGGTCACCGCCAAGGACAGCGCCCAGACCGACGCCATCCTGAACGCCTCGATCGTGGTGGCCTCGCTGGTGCTGGCCGGTCTGCTCACCGGCTTCATCGCCCGCTCGATGATCCTCGGGATGCGCGTGCTGAACACCGCCGCGCTGGAGATCGCCAACCACCGACTGCCCGACCTGGTCGAGAAGCTCTCCAAGACCGACCCGGACCGGGTGGACACCAACGTCGAGAAGATTCCGCTCTGGGGCCGGGACGAGATCGGCGAGGTCGCCCGCGCCTTCGACCAGGTGCACAGCCAGGCGGTCTCGCTGGCCGCCGAGCAGGCGCTGCTCCGAGGCAACCTGAACGCGATCTTCTCCAACCTCTCGCGCCGCAGCCAGGGCCTCATCCAGCGCCAGCTGGCGCTGATCACCGACCTGGAGAACAACGAGGCCGACCCGGACCAGCTGGAGAACCTCTTCAAGCTGGACCACCTCGCCACCCGTATGCGCCGCAACGGTGAGAACCTGCTGGTTCTGGCCGGTGAGGAGCCGGGCCGTCGCTGGAACACCCCCGTCCCGCTGGTCGACGTGCTGCGCGCCGCCGCCTCCGAGGTGGAGCAGTACGAGCGCATCGAGCTGTCCGGCATCCCGGAGGCCGAGGTCATCGGCGCGGCCGTGACCGACCTCGTCCACCTGCTCGCCGAGCTGCTGGAGAACGCCACCTCGTTCTCCAGCCCGCAGACCCGGGTCACCGTCACCGCGACCCGGCTGCCGGACGGCCGGGTGCTGGTCGAGATCCACGACAAGGGCATCGGCCTGACCGCCGAGGACTTCGCCGAGATCAACGAGAAGCTCGCCGAGCCGCCCACGGTCGACGCCTCGATCTCCCGCCGCATGGGCCTGTTCGTGGTCGGCCGGCTCTCCGACCGCCACGACGTGCGCGTCCAGCTGCGTCCCTCGGGCGAGTCGGCCGGCACCACCTCGCTGGTCATGCTCCCGGCCGCGCTGACCCAGATGCGCGCCATGCCGGAGCCGGAGGAGGAGTTCACGGTCTCGCGGATCTTCGCGGACCAGGAGCCCTCGACCGCCGGCTGGGACCAGGACGGCTACGCCGCGCCGCGCAGCGCGGCCGAGCTGGGCTTCGACGACAACCTCGCCCTCGGTGGGCGCGGCGCCGGCGGCTTCAGCCCGGCGCTGGACTCGATGCAGCGCTCGCAGCGGCTGGACCAGCGCCGCCGGGCCGCACTGGAGTCCGGCTCCGGCGAGGCCGGCGAGTTCGACGGCGGCGAGCAGGAGTTCGCCGGCGAGGGCTTCCAGCCGGACGGGTTCCAGCAGCAGGGCTTCGGCCGTGACGAGCTGCAGCAGGGCGAGTTCCGCCAGGACGACTTCCAGCAGGGCGACTACGCGACCGCCGAGTTCAGCCGGGCCGAGCTCGGCCACGCGGAGGCCGCCGAGGCGGACTACGTCGAGGCGGAGTTCGTCGAGCCCGAGCCGGAGCAGCAGGACTACGGGCAGCAGGCCCACGAGCAGTCCTACGGCTACGGCCAGCAGCAGGGCTACCAGGACGGCGGCTACTACGCCGACCAGCAGCCCTACGCCGGCCAGGGCTACCAGCAGCAGGCCCCCGAGCAGTCCTACGGCGGCTACGGCCAGCAGCAGGGCTACTACGCCGACCAGGGCGCCGGGGCCTACGGCTACCAGGACGGCGGCTACCAGCCCGAGGGCTACCAGCGGCACGGCTACCAGCAGCCGGCGGACGACGGCTACCAGGACACCGCCGCCCTGCCGCAGGTCTCCGAGCGCGGCTTCGACGGCTTCGCGCCGCGGGGCACCTCGGGCCCCGGCCGCGGCGAGACCCCGGCCGGCCACCCGTACGGTGCCGAGTCCCCGGCGCTGCCGGCGGCCCAGCCGCCCACGCTCGACTCGGGTCTGCCGCAGCGCCGCCCCGGCCAGCAGCTGGTGGGCGGTGGGCTCGGCTCCCGCGCGATCGGCGAGCTGAACTCGGACGAGCAGCCGAACTGGTTCACCGGTGCCAAGGACACCTCGGCCGACGAGGCCGAGGCGGCGCGCGGTCACCAGGTGTCGGGCCTCGGCGCCTCGGGCCCGACCGGCCCGACCGCCTGGCAGTCGGCGAACGACGGGGCCTGGCAGCGCGCCGAGCAGGTGCGCGAGCCGGCTGCCGGCGGGGTGACCGGATCCGGTCTGCCGCGCCGGGTCCCCAAGCAGAACCTCGTCCCCGGCAACGCCAAGTCGGGCAGCAGCGAGGGACCGCAGGTCTCGCGCAGCCCCGAGGAGGTGCGCGGTCGCCTGACCAACCTGCGCCGCGGTGTGGCCCAGGGCCGCAACGCGGGCAGCGAGTCCGGCCAGACCGGCAGCTTCCGGATCGACCCCCAGGACATGTCCCAGCCCGGTCACCCCGGGGCAGGACACCAGAACGACAGCACCGATCTCTTCGGCGGCTCGAACCACCAGGAGCGTTGAGTTGACTCAGATGAGCCAGGCCGCACAGAACCTGAACTGGCTGATCACCAATTTCGTGGACAACACCCCCGGGGTGTCGCACACGGTGGTGGTCTCCGCCGACGGGCTCCTGCTCGCCATGTCCGAGGGCTTCCCGCGCGACCGCGCCGACCAGCTCGCCGCCGTCGCCTCCGGCCTCACCTCGCTGACCTCCGGCGCCAGCCGGATCTTCGAGGGCGGCGACGTCAACCAGACCGTCGTGGAGATGGAGCGCGGCTTCCTCTTCCTGATGGCCATCAGCGACGGCTCCTCGCTCGCCGTCCTCGCCTCCCCCGACTCCGACATCGGCCTCGTCGGCTACGAGATGGCCCTGCTCGTCGACCGGGCCGGCGCCGTCCTCACCCCCGCCCTGCGAGCCGAACTCCAGGGCAGCCTCCTGCACTGACCGGCCGTCAGGGGCTCGTCCCGGCGCACTGCGCCGAACCGACGCCCCTGACGGTCCGTCGGTCGGTCGGCACTGCGGTCACGCCCCCTCGGACCAGCTGTTTTCGGTCCGGCGTAGCGCTCCTGACGGTCCATCGGGTATCACTGACGGGCCATCGGACGTACCCCGGTGAGGGCATGCGGTCACCGTCGTAGTACTTGTAGTATCCAGCCGCCCCTTTCCGAGCCCGTGGCGACGGGCACGGTGTCGGGCTTGTACGGCACCTCGCACCACCGGCACCGGTCCCACAGCCGACGCCGCGCCCGCACCTTGCAACAGCCGCATCCTGTGAGGAGAGGAACCGTGACACCGCCCGACGATCGCCAGGGCTCGTACGGAGTCCCGTACCCCGGCACCGGCCACGACGCGTTCGGTACTCCCGGCGCAGGCCAAGGCCAGAGCTACGGCCGACCGCAGTACGGCGAGTACGGCGACCCGTACGGTCGGCCCCTCCCGCAGCACGGCCAGCCGTACCCGCAGCAGCAGATGCGGCCTGCCCCGCAGGCAGAGCCCGCCGCCGCGGACCAGCGGCAGGCCGCTGGGCTCCAGGACGCGGCGGGTGCCGACGAAGCGGACAGCGGTCCGCTGATCAGACCGTTCGCGATGACCGGGGGCCGCACCCGACCGCGGTACGAACTGGCTCTGGAGGCACTGGTTTCGGCCAATGTCGACCAGGCCCGCCTGGCCACGCTGCTGCCCGAGCACCAGCGGATCTGCACGCTGTGCGCCACCGAGGTGAAGTCGGTGGCCGAGGTCTCGGCGCTGCTCTCCCTGCCACTCGGGGTGGCCCGGATCCTCGTGGCCGACCTCGCCGAAGCCGGCCTGGTCGCCATCCACCAGCCCGCCGCCGGGGGCGAATCCGGCAACCAGCCCGACGTCACGCTGCTCGAAAGGGTCCTCAGTGGACTTCGCAAGCTCTAGCCCCGCGGCCGCCACCCGCGCCACCACCTCCGCGAAGATCGTCGTGGCGGGCGGCTTCGGTGTCGGCAAGACCACCCTCGTCGGCGCCGTCTCCGAGATCAACCCGCTGCGCACCGAAGCCGTCATGACCAGCGCCTCCGCCGGCATCGACGACATCAGCAAGGTCTCCGGAAAAACCACCACCACGGTGGCCATGGACTTCGGCCGCATCACCCTCGACGAAGACCTCATCCTCTACCTCTTCGGCACCCCCGGCCAGGACCGCTTCTGGTTCATGTGGGACGACCTCGTCCGCGGCGCCATCGGCGCCGTCGTCCTCGTCGACACCCGCCGCCTCGCCGACTGCTTCCCCGCCCTCGACTACTTCGAGAACAGCGGACTGCCCTTCGTCGTCGCCCTCAACGGCTTCGACGGACACCAGCCCCACACCCCCGACGAAGTCCGCGAAGCACTCCAGCTCGGCCCCGACACCCCGATCATCGCCCTCGACGCCCGCCGCCGCGACAGCGCCAAGAGCGCCCTGATCACCCTCGTCGAACACGCCCTGCTCGCCAGACTCCGCTGACCTGGGCCCCGGTCCGGCGCTCCCGCCGGTGCGCCGGGGCGGTCGGGGACCCCGTGGGCCGGGGTCCCCGCATCCGTGTCAGCCCTGCTCCGTCTCCCGGTGCCCCGGCTCCCGGTGCTCCGGTTCGAGGCCGGACTTGAGCAGGATGTAGGTGTAGGCGTCGTCCAGCGCGTGCCAGGAGGCGTCGATCACGTTGTCCGCGACACCCACGGTGGACCAGGTCGCGCTGCCGTCGGCGGACTCCACCAGCACCCGGGTGCGCGAGCCGGTGCCGTGCCGGCCCTCCAGGATCCGGACCTTGTAGTCCACCAGCTCCAGCTTGGCCAGCTGCGGGTAGATCCGCTCCAGCGCGGTGCGCAGGGCCTTGTCCAGCGCGTCGACCGGCCCGTTGCCCTCGCCGGTGGCCACGATCCGCTCGCCCTTGGCCCAGAGCTTCACCGTGGCCTCGTTGCCCGTGCCGCCCTCCTGCCGCTGCTCGCTGATGGTGCGCCAGGACTCCAGCGTGAAGAAGCGCTCGCGGCTGCCGTGCACCTCGTCGCGGAGCAGCAGCTCGAAGGAGGCGTCGGCGGCCTCGTAGGTGTAGCCGAGGTTCTCCTGCTCCTTGACCTTGGCGACCACCCGGCCCACCAGCTCGCGGTCGGCGGAGAGGTCGTAGCCCAGCTCCCGGCCCTTGAGCTCCACCGAGGCCCGCCCGGCCATGTCGGAGACCAGCATCCGCATGGTGTTGCCGACCCGCTCGGGGTCGATGTGCTGGTACAGGTTCGGGTCGACCTTGATCGCGGAGGCGTGCAGGCCACCCTTGTGCGCGAAGGCGGAGACGCCCACGTACGGCTGGTGGGTGCCGGGCGTCAGGTTGACCACCTCGGCGATGGCGTGCGAGATCCGGGTCATCTCGGCCAGCTTGCCGAGCGGCAGCACCGGGCGCCCGTACTTGATCTCCAGCGCGCCGACCACCGGGAACAGGTTGGCGTTGCCGACCCGCTCGCCGTAGCCGTTGGCCGTGCACTGGACGTGGCTGGCCCCGGCGTCCACCGCGGCCAGCGTGTTGGCCACCGCGCAGCCGGTGTCGTCCTGCGCGTGGATGCCGAGCCGGGCGCCGGTGGCGGCCAGCACCTCGGCGACGGTCTCGCGGATGCCCGCGGGCAGCATCCCGCCGTTGGTGTCGCAGAGCACCACGACGTCGGCGCCCGCCTCCTGCGCGGTGCGCACCACGGCGAGGGCGTAGTCGCGGTTGGCCCGGTAGCCGTCGAAGAAGTGCTCGCAGTCGACGAAGACCCGGCGCCCCCGCGCGCGCAGGTGGGCGACGCTGTCCCGGATCATCGCCAGGTTCTCGTCCAGCGTGGTGCGCAGGGCCAGCTCCACGTGGCGGTCGTGCGCCTTGGCGACCAGGGTGACCACCGGGGCTCCGGAGTCGAGCAGCCCCGCCAGCTGCGGGTCCGTCGCCGCCTCGCCGCCGGCCCGGCGGGTCGCCCCGAAGGCCACCAACTGCGCGTGCTTCAGGTCGAGTTCGGTGGCGGCCCGGGCGAAGAACTCGGTGTCACGGGGGTTGGCGCCCGGCCAGCCGCCCTCGATGAACCCGACTCCGAAGTCGTCCAGGTGCCGTGCAATGGTCAGCTTGTCGGCCACCGTGAGGTTGATGCCCTCGCGCTGCGCGCCGTCGCGCAGGGTGGTGTCGAAGACGTGGAAGCTGTCGTCGGGGTGACGCGTACTGCCGTCGGTCATGGCCCTGGTTTCTCCGTTCGGGGAGATGTCTCTGCTTGTCTGCCGGTCTTCCGTCCCCGGCTCCACTGTCCACCATCCCGCGCGCCACCCGGCTCCCGCTCCCGCCTGGTGGGCTGGAGCCGGTCCGTCGGGTCCTGGCCGGCCGGCGTGGGGTGGGCCGGACCTGGCAAAAACAAAAGACCCCTCGCGGGTGCGAGAGGTCTGCGCGCGGGTCTTGAGACACGGTGGTCGTCCCGCGGGGATCACTGCGGAACGGTCACTGCGGACCGGCGCGCCTGCTGCCAATAATGAGCGCGAGCGAGGACACGCTGGAAGTCTGGCACATGATCCGGAAGGCGGTCGGGACGTCTCGCGATCCGGGACGGGAGTATCAGGACAGGCGATCGGTGTCGAGGGTGAAGGAGAAGGGCTCGGAGCGGAACGCTTCGAGGCTACCCACCCGGGTGTCCCAGCGCCGTGGAACACCCGGGTGAGGTGGTTCAGGCGATCGGGTGCATCCAGTTGTGGGTGTCCTTGACGGTGCCGCCCTGGAGGGCGAGCAGGGTCTCGCGCAGGCGCATGGTGACCGGGCCGGGCTCGCCCTTGCCGACGGTCCAGTCGGCGCGGGCGGACTTGACCGAGCCGACCGGGGTGATCACGGCGGCGGTGCCGCAGGCGAAGACCTCGGTCAGGGTGCCGTCGGCGTTGCCCTGCTTCCACTCGTCGGTGGAGATCTTGCGCTCCTCGGTGGCGTAGCCGAGGTCGGCGGCGATGGTGAGCAGCGAGTCACGGGTGATGCCGGGCAGCAGCGCGCCGGACAGGGCCGGGGTGACGATCTTCGCGTCCTCGCCCTCGCCGAGGACGAAGTAGAGGTTCATGCCTCCCATCTCCTCGATCCACTTGTGCTCGGCGGCGTCCAGCCAGACCACCTGGTCGCAGCCCTGGGCCGCGGCCTGGGCCTGGGCGACCAGCGAAGCGGCGTAGTTGCCCGCGCACTTGGCGGCGCCGGTGCCGCCGGGCGCGGCGCGCACGTACTCCTCGGAGAGCCAGACCGAGACCGGCTTCACGCCGCCGGGGAAGTAGGCGCCGGCCGGGGAGGCGATCACGATGAAGAGGTACTCGTTGGCGGGCCGGACCCCCAGGCCCGCCTCGGCGGCGAACATGAACGGGCGCAGGTAGAGGCTCTGCTCGGCCTCGGTGGGCACCCAGTCGCGGTCCTGCTGGACGAGCAGCTCACAGGCCTTGACGAAGGCGTCGGCGGGCAGCTCGGGCATCGCCAGGCGGCGGGCCGAGGCCTGGAAGCGGGCCGCGTTCGCCTCCGGACGGAAGGAGGCGATCGAGCCGTCGGGCTGGCGGTAGGCCTTGAGGCCCTCGAAGATGGCCTGCCCGTAGTGCAGGGTCATGTTCGCCGGGTCCATCTCCAGCGGCGCGTACGGGGTGAGCTGGGCGTCGTGCCAGCCGCGGCCCTCGGTCCAGCGGATGGTGACCATGTGGTCGGTGAAGATCCGGCCGAAGCCGGGGTTCGCCAGCCTGGCCTCGCGCTCCGCCGCGGGCAGCGGGTGCGCGGAAGGCTTGAGCTCGAACGTGATGGGCGCCTGGGTGGGCGTGGTCATGGCTTCTGTCCTTCACCGTGTGGTTGGTCAGGGCCGTGACCGCCTCCCGGCGGCGGGTCGGGGGAACCCGGGTACGCCGAAGGCACGGCCCACTGTTGATACTCGCATCTAAGGGGCCGTGCCGAACAGCTGTGGATTTGTAGCGCCCCCGGGGCGCCTCGCTCCGCCTCTCAGCCGGCCCGTCAGCCGGATACTCGGCCGGCGAGCGCGTCGCCGACCTCGGTGGTGGTCCGCACGGCGCTGCCGCGCCCGGCCAGGTCGGCGGCGACGGCCGCCTCGACCTTGGCCGCCTCGGCGGTGAAACCGAGGTGGTCGAGGAGCATGGCCACCGACAGCACGGTGGCCGTCGGGTCGGCCTTGCCCTGGCCCGCGATGTCCGGGGCGGAGCCGTGCACCGGCTCGAACATCGAGGGGAAGGCCCCGGAGGGGTTGATGTTGCCGCTCGCGGCCAGGCCGATGCCACCGGTGACGGCGGCGGCCAGGTCGGTCAGGATGTCGCCGAACAGGTTGTCGGTGACGATCACGTCGAACCGCTCGGGCTGGGTGACGAAGAAGATGGTCGCCGCGTCCACGTGCAGGTAGTCGGTGGTGACCTCGGGGAACTCCTGGCCGACCTGCTGGAAGATCCGGGTCCACAGGTGGCCGGCGTGCACCAGCACGTTGTTCTTGTGGACCAGGGTCAGCTTCTTGCGCGGACGGGCGGCGGCCCGGCGGTAGGCGTCGCGGACCACGCGCTCGATGCCGAAGGCGGTGTTGAGGCTGACCTCGGTGGCCACCTCCTGCTCGGTGCCGGTGCGCAGCGAGCCGCCGTTGCCGACGTAGGGGCCCTCGGTGCCCTCGCGGACGACCACGAAGTCGATCGCCGGGGTGCCGGCCAGCGGCGAGGCGACGCCGGGGAAGAGCTTGCCCGGGCGGAGGTTGATGTGGTGGTCGAAGGCGAACCGCAGCTTGAGCAGCAGCCCGCGCTCCAGCACCCCGGAGGGGACGGAGGGGTCGCCGATCGCACCGAGCAGGATCGCGTCGTGCGTCTTCAGCTCCGCCAGCACCGCGTCCGGGAGGGTCTCACCGGAGGCGTGGTAGCGGCGGGCGCCGAGGTCGTACTCGGTGGTCTCCAGCTTGACGTCGCCGGGGAGGGCGGCGGCAAGCACCTTGAGGCCCTCGGCCACGACTTCCTGGCCGATACCGTCACCGGGGATCACTGCGAGACGAAGGCTGCGAGACATGCTGGGAACGGTACTCCCCTGTCTTGGAGAGTGACATCCGGCGTCCAGAATGCGGACGGTCAGCGGCGGGTCAGCTCGATCTCCACCGGGAACGGGTGATCCAGCTTGAGCACCTCCCGGTGCACACCCGTACCGATGTAGGCGCCGGCGGCGGGGTCGATCTCGTAGGTGTAGGCGACCGGGCGGCCCTCGTCGCTCTCGACCCGCCAGAAGTAGCGGATGCCTGCTTCGGCGTACTTGCGCGGCTTGACGTCCCGATCGCGCTCGACGGACTCCTCCGACACCACCTCGATCGCCAGCAGGACGTCCTCGGGCTGGAAGGCGGTCTGCTTGGGGCCTCCGTAGGCCCCTCGCCTGGCCGCCAGGAGGTCCGGCTCCGGACGGTTCCGCTTGCCGAGCACGACCGACATCTCCCGCCAGACCTCCCATTCGGTCGGCACCGACGTCCGAAGCCCGTACTCCAGAAGCCACATGGCCCAGTTGTGGAATGTCGTCTGCGGGCTCGCGAAGATCAGGCTCCCGTCGATCAGCTCCGTGTGCGGAGGCAGCTCGGGGAGCCGGTCCAGATCTTCCGCCGTCCAGCCACCGACGGGCGGGCGCAGCCAGGCCGGGAACGGTTCGGCGCTCATCATTGCTCCCATGCGGAGATTCTGGCGGTCCACTTCAGGCTACCCGGCGGGTCCTGAGGGGGAATCACCCGAAAGTGGCCGCCGCGCCGCGCCGGGTTCCGCCGTGCTCGCGGTGGGGGTGTACGTGGTGGCGCTGGCGGCGCGGCGGGGGTATCCGTTCGGGGCGGGGCCGCGGGCGGGGACGGTGCTGGCCGAGCAGGTGGTCCCGCTGCACGCGCACCTGTGGGACCTGCTGCACGGGCGCGGTGGCGGGGACCTGCTGGTCAACTGGAACAGTGGTTACGGGGTGCCGTTCCTGCCCGACCTGGTGACCGATCTGCTGAACCCGTTCTCGCTGCTGGTCCTGCTCGTCCCGCGCGAACAGGTGGCTCTGGCCGTCTTCCTCGGCACCCTGCTGAGCATCGGCCTGGGCACCGCGCTGATGACCGTCTTCCTGGGGCGGCTGGCCCCGGGCCCGGGGTGGCTGCGGGCGCTGCTCGCCACCGGGTACGGGCTCTGTGCCTGGGTACTGGTGGAGGGGGTCGGGCGGCCCGCCTGGCTCTGGGGACTGGTCTCGCTGCCGCTGGTCGGCCTGGCCTTCGACCGCTGCCTGCGGCGCACCGGGTGGCCGCTGGGCGCGGTGGCGGTCGCGCTGGCCTGGGTCGGCAATTTCTACACCGCAGCGGCGGCCACCCTCGGGGCCGCCCTGGTCCTGGTGCTGCGCCTGCTGGTGGACCGGCGCCCGGCGGGTGAGCGGCTGCGCTCGCTGGGGCGGGCGCTGGCGATGACGGCGACCGGGGTCGCGGCGGCGGCGCCGGTGCTCTGGGTGACCTTCGAGGCCGGGCGGACCGCGGTGCCCGCCGCCGTGCCGCACCCTGGCACGCCGGGGCTCACCGACTACCTGGCCCGGCTGCTGCCCGGCACTCCCGCCGGGAGCGGGCTGCCCGAGGTCTTCACCGGTGTGCCGGTCCTGCTGCTGGTGGCCGCGCTGCCGTTCAACCGCGCGGTGCCGGTGCGCGAGCGTCTGGTTTGGCCGCTGGCGCTGGCGCTGGTCGCGATCGCGTTCGTCTGGCGGCCGAGCCAGTTGCTGTGGCACGTGGCGACCGCGCCGCAGGGCGATCCGTACCGGTCGACCTTCGTGCTGGCCGGGCTGCTGACCATGGCGGCCTGGGTCGGCCTGGCGCACCGGCCCGGCCCGCTCGCGCTCGGCTGCGGGGCGGCGCTGCTCGCCGGGCCGGCCGCACTGGCCGGGGCCCGCGGGTCGACCCCGCTCACCTGGGTGCTGCTGGGGGCCGGGGTCCCGGTGCTGGTGGGGGCGCTGTGGGCGCTGGCCTCCACCGGGGCCGGCCGGCGGCGCGCCGCGGCGACGGTGCTGGGTTGCGCCGTCCTCCTGGGGTCGGGCGCGGCGGCCTACGCGGCGCTGGGGCCGCGTGACCGCGAGCCGGACGATCCGACGGCGGCGACCACCGCCGCACTGCCCGTGCCGGTCCAGGCCGTGCTGCCGGCACCCGAGCCGGCGGCCGAACAGGCCGCGGCGGCACGGCGGTTGCTCCGGTCGGCCGAGGACTGGCCGGCCGCCCGCGCCGACCCCGGGCCGACGGCACTCACCGGCAACGATCCGATGCTGCTGGGCGGCCAGGGCGGCGGCTACCGCAGCGACTACCTGCCGCTGGCCACCGCGCAGGCGCTGCACTCGCTGGGCGCCGGCTGGCTGCTGCAGGGGCGCCAGACGCTCAGCGCCGCCGATCCGGTCGGGCAGGCGCTGCTCGCGGTGGGCAGCTCGCTCCAGCCCGGCCCGACGGTGCGCCGGTCACCCGCGGCGCCGCTGGTCACCGTGCGCCCGCCCGGGGCGCCGACCCCGCCGAGCGGCGCCCCGGTCTGGGCGCGCCAGCAGGCGCTGCTCGGCGCGGCGGTCTGGGCGCGCCAGCAGGCGCTGCTCGGCGCGGCGGTCTACCAGGTCCCGGTGCTGGTGCCGGGCGCCGGGCCGGCCCCGACCGACCACGGCCGCAGCGGCTGGTCGCTGCCCACCACGCCGGCGGGCGAAGCCGGTACCGAACTCACTGCCGGCTGCGCGCCCGGACGCCTGGCCTACCTCTACGCGCCTTATCTGAACGGCCGGTTGAGCTGGCCGGGCGGTGTGCTGACGGTGCGCGGGGAGCAGAACGCGACGGCGCTGCCGATCCTGCCGCTCGGTCCGGTGCCGGCGGACGGCGTGGTCCGGGTGACGGTGCACGTCGAGCTGGCCACCCAGGTACCGGCCAGCCCGTTCGGCTGCCTGGATCCGGCGGCGCTGGCGCAGGCGGTGCAGGGGCTGCGCGCGGGCGGGGCCCGGTCGGTGCGGGCCGGCGGGCACACCGTCAGCGCCGAGCTGCCGCCGGGCAGCACCGGCAGCGCGGTGCTCGCGGTGCCCGCGGTGCCGGGGTGGCGGTGCGGGGTGGACGGCGGACCGTCGGCACCCGCGGGGTCGGTGCAGGGACTGCTCGCCGTCCCGCTGGGCCCGGGCGCGAGCCGGATCGGCTGCACCTTCGAGCAGCCGGGGCTGGCGCCGGGGCTGTGGGTCTCGGCCGCGGCGGTGGGCGGGTGGCTGCTGGTGACGGTGGGGTCCTGGTGGCGCCGCCGCGAGCGGGCGGCGGCGCCACCGGGGCCCGCTGGGCTCAACCCGCCGGCAGGTCGAGCAGCTGGGCCCGATGTCCGTCGGTGTTGAGGTGGTGCACCAGGAGCAGGCGGGCCGGGGCGGGGGTCGAGCGGCGCACCTCCAGCACGGTGCCAGGGGCCTCGGGCGAGGCGATGGCGCTCGATCCGCCCAGGCCGGAGCGGATGTCCAGGGCCGGGTGGAGCGGATCGAACTCCAGTCGCGGGCGGCCGTCGGTGAGCCCGACGGCGGAGAGCGCGTGCGCCGGGTCGGGTGTGCCACCCACCGAACCGGTCCAGATGGCGTAGCGGATCCGGCCGCCCGCGGGCGAGAACCTGGGCAGCGCGGACATCCGGATCGGCAGGACGACGGTGTCGCTGTCCAGCAGATCGGTGTCGGTATCACCCCATCGGGCGTTGAGCGGCTGGACGTCGAGCTGCGCTCCGCTGCGGGCGTCCAGCAGCCGGGCCACCAGGACGTCGCTGCCCGGCAGCCGGTCGGCGACCACGAACGCGTCCGGCACGCCGTCGCCGTCGGTGTCGAGCGCGGCGCGCACCGCCGTGGCGGCCACCGGAGTGACGGCCGGGGCCCAGCTGGTGGCCGCCAGGTAGAGCCTGGCGTCGGCGGCCGGCACGGTGGGCGCGTCGCCGGCCGCGCCCACCGCTCGCAGGTCGGCCGAGCGGTCGGGACCCTGGGCGGCGCACGGGGCGCCGTCCTGGCTGTGCTCGGGGCGCTCGATGCTGCCGGGCGCCGCCGCCCGGCCACTGGGCGCGGGAGTGGGGGCGGGTTCGGCAGGCGCGCAGTCCGGCCACCGCGCGCCCTCGCCGCCGAGCTCGAAGGCGCTGATCAGCGAGGCCGGCCCGGCGCTGGTGAGCGCGGGGGTGCCGGTGACGGCGAGCCTGGTCACCACCGGCCCGGCGGGACCCGCCTGCGCCGCCTGTCCCGGCTGCCCCGGCTGGGGCCCGGGCCGCACCGCCGGCGTGGTGGCGCCGACGGACGTCGCGGTCAGCTCGGAGGCGGCGCGCGGGGCGGCGAAGAGCGGCACCCGGAGCTCGGGCGCACCGCCCGCGGCCGGGGTGAGCAGCAGGCGCCCGGAGAGCTCGCCGCGGAAAGTGCGGGCCCGCCCGGACTGGGTGCGGGTCAGGGTGGGATCGGGCACCCGGTCGAGCGGGCCGGGAACGCTCAGGGTGACGTGGACCAGGGCGCTCTCCCCCGGCGCGACCGTCAGCTGGTCCGGCGTCAGGTCGAAGCGGGCGCCGGGCAGTTCGGCGTCCGCCTGGTACCCGGTGCGATAACTCATCGGCGCGCCGGACAGGTTGCGCACCGCGACGTCGCGGGTGACGGTGAGCGGCCCGGTCACCGGGACCGGGCCGAAGGAGAGGCCGACCTGGCCGGCGTCGTCGGCCGCGTAGGCGACGGCCGGGGTGGCCACGGCCAGGTCGACGCGCACCCGCCCGGCCCCGGCCCGCTCGGGGCCGAGCAGCGGGCCGCTGCGGCCGTTGCCCGCCCGCAGGTCGGTGGCGGTGTTCATCAGCGCGGCCTTGACCTCGGTGACGCTCCAGTCGGGGTGGGCGGCGCGGACCAGCGCGGCGGTCCCGGTGATGTGCGGGGCGGCCATCGAGGTGCCGTCCTCACGGGTGCCCCAGCTGCCGGTGCCGGCCTTGGCGGACCAGATGGTCTCGCCGGGCGCCGCCAGGTCGGGCTTGACCACGCCCGGTTCGCCGATGCCGCGGGAGCTGAAGCCGGTGAGCGTGTCGACCCGGTCGGGCCAGTCCTGGCCGACCGCACCGTGCAGCGGGTTGCCCGCGGTGGCGAGCCGCACGGTGAGCCCACCCCGGCCGGCCGGCGGATCCGCGGCCTGGCGCAGCCGGTCGCCGTCCTCGGCGCCGAGCAGCGCGGCGGGGATCCGCTCGTCTCCGCCGATCTCGTCCAGCCGGCCGCCCGCGGCCGGGTCGGCGGCGCCCGTCCCGGCCAGCAGCACGCCGACGGCGCCCGCGTCGGCGGCGTGGTCGGCGCGCGGGGTGGAGCCGCAGGCCCGGTCGGCGTCGGTCCGGGCCCAGTCGAGCAGGGCGATCCGGCCGCGCAGCCGGGCCGCGTCCACCGGGCCGAAGGCGGTGCAGCCGTCCGGGTCGGCGGTGGGCCGCACCACCTCGGCGGTCACCTCGGCGGTGCTCCAGCCGGTGTAGCGGGCGCTCCAGTGGGCGGGCAGCACCCCGGCCAGCGCCGCCGGGGCGAGCACCCGCACGCCGTCGGCGTCGCCGTGGCCGTCGACCGAGGCGGCCACCGCGATGGCCCGGGTGGCCACTCCCGGGCTGCCGCCGATGCCGTAGACGTCGCCGTCGTTGCCGGCCGAGGCGACCACCACGGTGCCGGCCTCGGCGAGCTTGTCGGCGGCCAGCGCGTCGGCGTCGCCGGGGTCGCCGAAGCCGCTGCCGAGCGAGAGGTTGACCACGTCCAGATGGTCGGCGAGGTCGCCCTTCTGGTCCGGGTCGGCGGCCAGGTCCAGGGCGTGCGCGAGCTGGTCGGTGGAGCCCTGGCAGCCGAAGACCTTGATCGCGTAGAGGGTGGCGCCCGGTGCGGCGCCGGGGCCGATCCGGAAGGCGGCCGGGTCCAGGCCCGGGCGGTACGGGCCGCGGTAGGTCTGCCCCTGGGCGTCGACGCCGTAGCCGGCCGCGGTGCCGGCCACGTGGGTGCCGTGGCCGTTGCGGGCGCAGTCCAGCGGATTGGGGTCGGGGTGCGGCACCGGCTGGTAGCCGGCGCCGCTCGGGTCGGGGTCGTAGTCGTCACCGACCAGGTCCTGCCCGCCGGTCACCTTGGCATTGGGGAAGAGCCCGGCGGGTGCGGGCCTGGCGGGATCGACCGCGCGGTAGGCGGCCTCCGTCCCGGGGCCGCCGAAATCGGCGTGGGTGTAGTCGATCCCGCTGTCGATGATGCCGATCCGCACCCCCTGCCCGGTGTTCCCGGGCACCCCGCCCCAGAGCGCCGGTGCGCCGGTGAGCGGGACGGAGTGCGCGTTGGAGCGCTGTTTGGGCGCGATCGGGTGCGCCGCACGCACGCCGGGCAGCGAGCGCAGCGCCGCGAGCCGGGCCGTGGGGGCGTTGACGGCCAGGCCCGTGAAGAGGGTGTGGGTGCGGTAGAGCACCCGGACGCCCGACCCGAGCCGCTGCTCCAGACGGGTGAGGGCCGCCTCGGCGCGCTGCCGGGCCGCCCGGCCCGCCTCGGCTGCCGCCTGGCCGGCCTGGGCCGCCGAGCGCTGCTCGCGCCGGGCGCCCTCGGCCGCCCGGCGCCAGGCGGGGGCGGCGGACTCGGTGTCCAGTTCGAGCAGCACCGAGCTCCGGGCGCCGCCCGCGGCCCCGCTCTGCTCGACCGCCAGGCCGGTGGGGGGCACGGCGGCGAGCACCAGCGGTCCGGCCAGCAGGGCCAGCGCGAGCAGCACCCCGGGGAGCCGGCGGCGCGCCGCGCGGTGCCGGGGGCCGTGCCGGTGCTGGGGTCCGTGCTGGTGCTGAGGTCCGTGCCGGTGCAGGTGACGGGGAGCGGAGGATCGGGAGCGGGGTGGCCCGGGGCGAAGTGGTCGGATACGCACCACCTCAGGATCTCGGGCTGCCCGCGACCCCGTCCCGGATACTGACGCCACGTCAGGCGAATGGCCCAACGCGCGGTCCCGGCAACGGCCGGGTCCGCGTGGTCAGTGCCCGGTGGCGCCGCCGTTGTCGCGGCGGTCGAGCGCCCGCTGCAGCGCGGCGGCGGCCTGCCCGGCACTCTGGCCGAAGCCGGCCGGGGCGTGCGGGTCGAGACGGCGCCGGCGGCGGCGCGGCTGTCCCGGGGCGCCCAGGACAGCGGCGTTCCGGGCGGCGATGCCGAGGGGGGCGGCGGTGTGACGGTGGCTGACCTGCTCTGCGGTGGAGGGCATACCAGGCTCCTTGGTCCAGAAGACGCCGTGCGGCGCCGGAAGCGGGAGGAGGGGGGTATACGCCTGGCGGGGATCGCCCGCCGCGCTGCGTACGGCGCACCCGGCCCGCGCGCGCCGGGCGGCTTGGTGGGGCCCTGGCGGGGGAACCGGATGGTCATTTCACGGTACGCCGAGCCCAGGCCGCTGTCTGCACGACTAGTTGGATTTCCTACTATCTGAGACGACTCTCACCCGGGCGGGCCCAACCGGGCCTGACCTGGCCGAAAACGCACGCCGACCCCGGACCGCTCGGCGGTCCGGGGTCGGCGAACTGACGGCGCGTCGGCCGGCCGGATCAGCCCAGGTCGACCCCGCGGGCGAACTTGGCGCCCACCTCGCTGGCGATCTCGGCCAGCACCTCCTGCGGGATCTGGGAGTCGACGGTGATCGAGGCCAGCGCGTCCTTGGTCTCGCCGTCCCGGGCCACCTGCATGCCGGCGATGTTGATGCCCGCGTCGCCGAGGATCCGGCCCAGGGTGCCGACCACGCCGGGGCGGTCCTCGTACTTGAAGAAGGCCATGTGGTCGGTGAGCGCCACGTCCACCTCGAAGGCGTCCACGCCGACGATCTTCTGCTGCTGCTTGGGGCCGGACAGCGTGCCGGAGATGGCGATCTCGGCGCCGTCGGCCAGGGTGCCGCGCACGGTGATCACGTTGCGGTGCTCGACGCTCTCGCTGCTGGTGGTCAGGCGTACCTCGACGCCGCGCTCCTGGGCGAACAGCGGGGCGTTGACGTAGGACACCGTCTCGGCCACGACGTCCTCGAAGACGCCCTTGAGCGCGGAGAGTTCGAGCACCTTGACGTCGTGCTGGGTGATCTCGCCGCGCACCTCGACGTCGAGCCGCACCGCCACCTCGCCGGCCAGCGCGGTGAAGATCCGGCCGAGCTTCTCGGCCAGCGGCAGGCCGGGGCGCACGTCCTCGGCGATCACGCCGCCCTGGACGTTGACCGCGTCCGGGACCAGCTCGCCGGCCAGCGCCAGGCGCACCGACTTGGCGACGGCGATGCCGGCCTTCTCCTGCGCCTCGTCGGTGGAGGCGCCCAGGTGCGGGGTGGCCACCACGTTGTCGAAGGTGAAGAGCGGGGAGTCGGTGCACGGCTCCTTGGCGTAGACGTCGAGGCCGGCGCCGGCCACCCGGCCCTCCTTGAGGGCGGCGGCGAGCGCGGCCTCGTCGACGATGCCGCCGCGGGCGGCATTGACGATCCGCACGCTCGGCTTGACCTTGTGCAGCGCGTCGTCGCCGATCAGGCCGATCGTCTCGGGGGTCTTGGGCAGGTGGACGGTGATGAAGTCGGAGACCTCCAGCAGCTCGTCCAGCGAGAGCAGCTTGACGCCCATCTGGGCCGCGCGGGCGGCCTGGATGTAGGGGTCGTAGGCGACGATCTTCATGCCGAAGGCGGACATCCGCTGGGCGACCAGCACGCCGATCCGGCCCAGGCCCACCACGCCGAGGGTCTTCTCGGACAGCTCGACGCCGGTGTACTTGTTGCGCTTCCACTCACCGGCCTTGAGCGCGGAGTTGGCGGGCGCGATGTTGCGGGCCACCGAGATCAGCAGCCCGCAGGCGAGTTCGGCGGCGGTGACGATGTTGGAGGTCGGCGCGTTGACGACCATCACGCCGGCCTTGGTGGCGGCGGCGACGTCGACGTTGTCCAGGCCGACACCGGCCCGGGCGACCACCTTCAGCTTCTTCGCCACGGCCAGCGCCTCGGCGTCGATCCGGGTGGCCGAGCGGATCAGGATGGCGTCCACGTCCGCGATGGCGGTCAGCAGTTCGGTGCGGTCGGCTCCGTCGCAGTGGCGGATCTCGAAGTCCGGCCCCAGGGCGTCGACGGTGGCGGGCGACAGCTCTTCGGCGATCAGTACGACGGCGCTCTGAGAGGTCACGGCCTTGGATGTCACAGTGCTCACGACAGTTGGTCCTTACTGTCCGGTACTCCCCCGCTCCACGGTCACGTGGGTGGCGTGGCCGGCGCAGCGCTCCGGCGGGCGTGGGGATGGTGGCATGCCGCGTAGGTAGACGCACGACGCTGTGGGCCTGACGCGCACTCGGAAGTCTATCGGCGGGCAAGGGCTTTGCCTGTGCCCGTGCGGCGAAATCACCCGCACGGGACCGACGCCGTGTACAGCGGCGCAGCGGGCCCACGCCGGGCGCCGGAGCAACGGTGGGGACGGGCCCGTCGGCTTCCGATCGGGCCCGCCCCCACCACTCACCGACCGGCTGGTCAGGCCTCCTTGACCCAGCTCATCAGCTTGCGCAGCTCCTTGCCGGTGGTCTCCAGCAGGTGCTCGGAGTCCGCGGTCTTGTACTCGTTGTACTTCGGCAGACCGGCCTTGTACTCGGCGATCCAGGTGTTGGCGAAGGTGCCGTCCTGGATCTCGGCCAGGACCTTCTTCATCTCGGCCTTGGTGTCGGCGGTGATGATCCGCGGGCCGGTGACGTAGTCGCCCCACTCGGCCGTCTCGGAGACCGACCAGCGCATCTTCTCCAGGCCGCCCTCGTACATCAGGTCGACGATCAGCTTCAGCTCGTGCAGGCACTCGAAGTAGGCGATCTCCGGCTGGTAGCCGGCCTCGACCAGGGTCTCGAAACCGGCCTTGACCAGGGCGGCGGTGCCGCCGCAGAGGACCGCCTGCTCGCCGAACAGGTCGGTCTCGGTCTCCTCGGTGAAGGTGGTCTTGATGACGCCGGCCTTGGTGCCGCCGATGCCCTTGGCGTAGGAGAGCGCCAGCGCGAAGGCGCCGCCGGTGGCGTCCTGCTCGACGGCCACGATGCACGGCACGCCGCGGCCCTCGACGTACTGGCGGCGGACCAGGTGACCCGGGCCCTTGGGGGCCACCATGCAGACGTCGACGTCGGCCGGGGGCTTGATGAAGCCGAAGCGGATGTTCAGGCCGTGGCCGAAGAAGAGGGCGTCGCCCGCCTTCAGGTTCGGCTCGACGGCCTCCTTGTAGACGTCGGCCTGGATCGGGTCCGGCACCAGGATCATGATGACGTCGGCCTCGGCGGCGGCCTCGGACGGGGTGACCACGCGCAGGCCCTCCTCCTCGGCGGCGGCCCGGGACTTGGAGCCCTCCAGCAGGCCCACGCGGACGTCGACACCCGAGTCGCGCAGCGACAGCGCGTGGGCGTGGCCCTGGCTGCCGTAGCCGATGACCGCGACCTTGCGGCCCTGGATGATGGACAGGTCGGCGTCGTCTTCGTAGAACAGCTCGGCCACGGTGGGACTTCTCCTTGGTTGGTCACGTCGGTGCTCTGGCTACCGTACGCGCAGGTGACAGGGGTTCAGGGGGTCGCGCTCAGCTGCTGAGACAGCGGGGAGACGCGGTTCGGTCAGGCGCTGCGGTCGAGCGCGCGCAGCGAGCGGTCGGTGATCGACCGGGCACCGCGCCCGATCGCCACCAGGCCCGACTGCACGAGCTCCTTGATGCCGTACGGTTCCAGCATTCGCAGCATCGCCTCCAGCTTGTCCGAGCTGCCGGTGGCCTCGATGGTGACGGCGTCCGGCGACACGTCCACGGTCTTGGCGCGGAAGAGCTGCACGATCTCGACGACCTGGGACCGGGTCTCGTTGTCGGCCCGGACCTTGACCAGGACCAGTTCCCGCTGGATCGCAGCGGACTGGTCGAGCTCGACGATCTTTATCACGTTGACCAGCTTGTTGAGCTGCTTGGTGACCTGCTCAAGGGGCAGATCCTCGACGTTGACCACGATGGTCATCCGGGAGATGTCCGGGTGCTCGGTCGGGCCGACGGCGAGGGAGTCGATGTTGAAGCCCCGACGGGAGAACAGGGCGGCGACGCGGGCCAGCGCGCCGGGCTTGTTCTCGACCAGGACGGAGAGGGTGTGCTTGGACATGGTCTCTGATTCCTAGTTCGAGGTTCAGTCGAGGTCGTCGCCGAAGTCGGGGCGCACGCCCCGGGCGAAGAGGATCTCGTCGTTGCTGGTGCCGGCGGCCACCATCGGCCAGACCATGGCGTCCTGGTGGACGATGAAGTCGATCACCACCGGGCGGTCGTTGATCTCCATCGCCTGCTTGATCACCGCGTCCAGGTCCTCGGGGCGCTCGCAGCGCAGACCCACGCAGCCCATCGCCTCGGAGAGCAGCACGAAGTCCGGGATCCGGGTGCCCTGCGGCGGCGGGGCGACGCCGTCGTGCTCGGGGCCGGCGTGCAGCACGGTGTTGGAGTAGCGCTGGTTGTAGAAGAGGGTCTGCCACTGGCGGACCATGCCCAGCGAACCGTTGTTGATGACCGCGACCTTGATCGGGATGTTGTTCAGCGCGCAGGTGACCAGCTCCTGATTGGTCATCTGGAAGCAGCCGTCGCCGTCGATCGCCCAGACCGCGGCCTCCGGGCGGCCCGCCTTGGCGCCCATCGCGGCCGGGACCGCGTAGCCCATGGTGCCCGCGCCGCCGGAGTTGAGCCAGCTGGCCGGCTTCTCGTAGTTGATGAACTGCGAGGCCCACATCTGGTGCTGCCCGACGCCGGCCGCGTAGATCGCGTCCGAGCCGACCAGCTGCCCGATCCGCTCGATCACCTGCTGCGGCGACAACTCGCCGGCGGGGGCCGACTCGTAGCCCAGCGGGTAGGTCTTCTTCCACTCGTTGAGCTTGACCCACCAGTCGCTGTAGTCGCCCGTGCGGCCGGCCTCGTGCTCGGCCTGGACGGCGACGATCAGGTCGGCCAGCACCTCGCGCGCGTCGCCCACGATCGGCACGTCGGCCGGGCGGTTCTTGCCGATCTCGGCCGGGTCGATGTCGGCGTGCACCACCTTGGCGTACGGCGCGAAGCTGTCCAGCTTGCCGGTGACCCGGTCGTCGAACCGGGCGCCGAGGGTGAAGAGCAGGTCGGACTTCTGCAGGGCGGTGACCGCCGGGACGCTGCCGTGCATGCCGGGCATGCCCAGGTGCTGCGGGTGGCTGTCGGGGAAGGCGCCCAGCGCCATCAGCGTGGTGACCACCGGGGCGCCGGTCAGCTCGGCCAGGATCCGCAGCTCGGTGGTCGCGTTCGCCTTGAGCACGCCGCCGCCCACGTAGAGCACCGGCTTGCGGGCGGCGACCAGCAGCTTGGCGGCCTCGCGGATCTGCTTGGCGTGCGGCTTGGTGACGGGGCGGTAGCCCGGCAGCGACAGCTCCACCGGCCAGCGGAAGGTGGTGGTGGCCTGCAGCGCGTCCTTGGCGATGTCCACCAGCACCGGGCCCGGACGTCCGGTGGCGGCGATGTGGAAGGCCTCGGCGATCACCCGCGGGATCTCGGCCGGGTCGGTGACCAGGAAGTTGTGCTTGGTGATCGGCATCGTGATGCCGCAGATGTCCGCCTCCTGGAAGGCGTCGGTGCCGATCGCCTTGGAGGCGACCTGGCCGGTGATCGCGACCATCGGCACCGAGTCCATGTAGGCGTCGGCGATCGGGGTGACCAGGTTGGTGGCGCCCGGACCCGAGGTCGCCATGCAGACGCCCACCTTGCCGGTGGCCTGCGCGTATCCGGTGGCCGCGTGGCCCGCGCCCTGCTCGTGGCGGACCAGGATGTGCCGGACCTTGACCGAGTCCATCAGCGGGTCGTACGCCGGCAGGATCGCACCGCCCGGGATGCCGAAGACGGTCTCCGCGCCGACCGCCTCGAGCGAGCGGATGAGCGACTGCGCGCCGGTCATGGTCTCGACCACCGCGGGAGCCTCCTGGGACGGGCCGCCCTGCTGGTCCCCGCGGCGGGGGGATGCCGTGTGCTCAGTCATCTGCCTGTCTCTTCTCGGTTTCGGCCGGCCCGGCGGGCTCCCCCGGGGCGCTGTGCTGCTCCGCCGGCGAGGGTCCGGTAGCCGGGTGCTGGTCCGTTCCGTCCGATATCCGGAGGGACGAACCGGCGGTACATCGGTGTTCAAACAGTGCGAGTGCAACAAAAAACCCCTCGTGCCAAGGGCAAGCGAGGGGTGGCGCGTCGGCCAGGTACGAGTCCGGACGAGGTCCGGGGCTCAGCCGACGCGCCCGCCAAGTACGAGAATTCGGGTGGTCATGGCACCGACCTTGCTCCTCGGCGCGGGCCGATGTCAAGCAGGTGGGATCGACGTCTCGTTATGCGGACCGGCCGTGGACCCCGGCACGGTGCCGCAGGCGGCCTGGCACTCCGCGGACTCGTGCGCCGGGTGCGGCTGCGCGGGGCGGCCTGCGCCGGGCTCCGGACGTCCACCCGAACGGGTGTCGGCGGCGGACAGGTAGGCGAGCCGGGCCGAGACCGCGCCCAGCGGCCGGGGCAGCGGGTAGAGCCGGCGGGCCAGCGCCCGGCGCAGCCGGAACTCGTCCAGCGGCTGGGCGAAGGCCAGGCCCTGCCCGTACCGGCAGCCCAGCTCCTGCAGCACCGTCACCTGGCGCTCCTTGTCCACCCCCTCCGCGCAGGTGGCCAGGCCCAGTTCGCGGCCCAGCCGCAGCGCGTGGCCCGCCAGCGCCCGGCTGCGCGGGTTGTCGGCCAGCTCCTGGACCAGCGCGCGGTCCAGCTTCAGCGCGTCGAACGACAGCCGGGCCAGCGCGCTCAGCGAGCCGCTGCCGGCCCCGAAGCCGGCCAGCGCGGTGCCCACCCCGAGCCGGCGCAGCGCGGCCAGTTTGCGGCCCAGCTCGTCGGCCATGGCGTCCGATCCCATCCGGGCCAGCTCGATCACCAGCCGCCCGGGCGGCAGGCCGCACTCGCGCAGCGCCGCGGCGATGGTCTCGTGCACCCCGGGCGCGCACAGCCGCTCGGCGGTCAGCCGCACGGTGACCGGCACCGCGCCGGCCGGCCCGCGCCCCGCGCCGCCGGGGCCCACCGCCGAGCGCAGCGCGGCCTCGGCGATCGACTGCTGGAGCAGCCAGCGGGTGAACCGGCCGGCCGCGTCACCGGCCTCGGCGGCGCGCAGGAACTCGGCCGGGGTGAGCAGCAGGCCCTGGGCCGAGCGCCAGCGGGCCAGCGCCTCCACCCCGGCCACGGCGCCGGTGCGCAGGTCCACCACGGGCTGGTGGTACAGCGCGAAGCCGCCCTCGCGCACCGCCAGGCGCAGCCGGTCGTCCAGCTCCCGGCGGTGCTCCACGTCGGCCCGCATCGCGGGGCTGTAGAGCACCACCCGGCCCTTGCCCTCGGACTTGGCCCGGTACATCGCGAGGTCGGCGTCGCGCATCAGCTCGTCGGCCAGTACGGCCACCTCGCCCACCGGCTGGCCGTACTCGTCCAGGCCGCGCGGGCCGAAGGCGATCCCGATGCTGGCGGCCACCCCCAGTTCGGTGCCGCCGATCCAGTACGGCTCGGAGAGCGCCAGGCGCAGCCGCTCGGCCAGCTCCTGCACCCGCAGCCGGCCCAGCGGGCCGCAGACCAGCACCGCGAACTCGTCGCCGCCGAATCTGGCCACCGTGTCACCGGTGCGCACGGTGGCCTGCAGCCGGCGGGCCGCCTGCACCAGCAGCTGGTCGCCGACCTGGTGCCCGACGGTGTCGTTGACCGCCTTGAAGCCGTCCAGGTCCAGGAAGAGCACCGCCACCGTGCCGGGCTCCTGGTAGGGGTGCTCGCGCGGGGACTCGGCCCCAGGCGGTTGGAGGGAGCGCCCGCCGAGCGAGGCGCGCAGCCGCTCGGCGAACAGCGCCCGGTTGGGCAGGTCGGTGAGCGGGTCGTGGAACGCGTTGTGCTGCAACTGCGCCTGCAGCCTGACGCGTTCGGTGACGTCGCGGCTGTTCAGGATCAGCCCGTCGCGGTAGCGGTTGACGGTGGACTCCACGTGCAGCCACTCCCCGCCGCCGGCCCGGATCCGGCACTCCACCCGGGCGCTGAGCTCCATCGCGCGCGGGGTGGGCCGGTGCGCGGTGGGGGTGAGCTGGCGGGCCAGGCGCTGGCTGCGGGCCAGGAACCGGTGCACCTCGCCGACCACCCGGTCCGCGTCCTCGGGATGCACCAGGTCCAGCAGCCGGCCGCCGACCAGCTCCTCCGGATCGCGGCTGTAGACCCCGAGGGCGGCCGGCGAGACGTAGGAGAGCACACCGTTGGCGCCGGTGATCATGATCACATCGCTGGACCCCTGGACCAGCGAGCGGAAGTGCGCCTCCTTCTGGGCCAGCTCCTGGGCCAGCGACAGGTTGTCGAGCAGCATGATGCCCTGACGGACGATCAGGGCCAGGCCGACCGTGCAGGCGACCACGATCACCACCCGGTCCATCGGATGACCTCCGAGGGCGTTGTCGAGGATGCCGGCCGTGCAGACCGCGGCGGCGGCGTACGGAGTCAGCGCGCTGAAGGTCGAGGCCACCCGGCGGCGCGGCAGGCCGCCGGCCGAGGGGTGCTCACGGCTCGGGCGCCCGCGCCCCCACCGGGTCGACCAGGGCGCCGAGGCGAGCAGCAGGCTGCCCGCGACCCAGCCCGCGTCCAGCAGGTTGCCGGAGTGGTAGGTGTCGTGCAGGGTGCGCGAGGTGAAGAGGCCGTCGCAGACCACGGTGACCGCCAGGGCCAGCATCACGGTGTGCACGGCGGCCCGGTTGCCGTCCCGGCCGCGGAAGCGCAGGCCGACCACGAGCGAGACCATCAGGATGTCCAGCACCGGGTAGGCCAGGCCCAGCGCCAGCCGCAGCGGGTCGCCGACCTCGCCCTCGGCGGTGCGGCCCAGCGCCAGGCTCCAGCTGAGCGTGAAGAGCGAGCCGGCCACCATCCAGCCGTCCAGCAGCAGGCAGAGCCAGCCGGCCGCGCCGCGCGGGCGCTGGGCCAGCACCAGCAGGCCGGTGATGGCCAGCGGGGCGAACGGCAGGAAGGCGTAGTCGGCCAGCGAGTCCGGCGGCAGGTCGGTGCGCAGCACCACCTCGTACCAGCCCCAGGTGCCGTTGCCGAGCGCCACGGAGGCGGAGGAGAGGCCGAAGAGCAGCCAGGCCGGCCGGGTCGGCCCGGGCACCGTGCAGCCGTGCGCCAGGCAGGACAGGGCGGCCACCATGGCCGCGCCCGCCAGGCCGAAGTCACCCATGAACTTCGCCACTGCCGGCGACCCCCAGCCGGTGGCGGCACCGACCGCGTAACCGAGGCCGAGCAGCGCCAGCAGCACCCCGGGCAGCCGGCCGATCGGCAGCAGCGGTCGGCGCCCCGGCGGCGGGCCGAGGGCCGAGGCGCCGGTGGGCACCGCACCGGGGGCGGGCGCCGCGGTGGTTTGCGGCTGCGTTGCCTCCCGGGGGCGGGCGGGCAGCGTCTGGGGCACGACGTCGGCCGGGCTCACCGGGCACCTCCCCCTCCGGTCCGGGGCACCGGCGGCGCACCGGGTCGGCCGAGCCCGGTACCGCCCGGGGTTCCCAGCCGGGACCCTGCACCACTTCGGTCACTCAATGACACGCGCACTCAACTTAGAGTAATGGTCCGAGAGTAGGGATATGCACCCGCTTCCACCAGATCGGCCCGGTTGGCCGTAGCGCACGCCCGGGAGCACGCGCGCCGGGGCGCGTGCGTCCGTGCGCCGGACTACGCGCCGCCGGATACCGGTACCAGGACGGGCTCGGGGAACAGCCGCAGCCGGTGGGCCAGCGCCGCCGCCTCGCCGCGCCCCGAGACCTCCAGCTTGGCCAGGATGTTGGAGACGTGCACGCTGGCCGTCTTCGGCGAGATGAAGAGCTCCTCGGCGATCTGGCGGTTGGTCCGGCCCTCGGCGAGCAGGCGCAGCACGTCCGTCTCCCGGGGCGTCAGGTGCAAGGCCGCGGCCCCCACCGCCGGCTCGCCGCCCGCCGTCGGCCCGCCCGCGGGCCGGCCCTCGTCGGCCGGCCCGGCGGCGCGCAGGACCCGGGCCACGCCGGCGCGCTCGGCCAGTCGGGCGATCTGCCTGGCCAGCTCCAGGTCACCGCGCAGCTCGGCCAACGGGCCCGCCTCGCGCAGCAGTTCGCCCGCCCGCTCACGCTCGCCCAGCGCTGCCGCCGCACCGGCCGCCCCCAGCAGCGCCAGCACCAGCGGATAGGGCAGCCCGGTGGCGCGCAGCGGCTCGACGGCAGCCGCCCAGTGCGCCGGGGTGTCGCTCCCCGTGGCCCTGGCCAGCTCGGCCTCGGCCAGCGCCAGCCAGCCCCGGTGCAGCGGGGCGAGCGGGCGCGCCACGGCCAGTTCGGCGGCGATCCGGCGCAGCACCTCGGGGCGGTCGGGCTCGGCGGCCGGCAGCCCGCGGGTGTCGGCCTCCACCCCGGCGGCCCGGGCCAGCAGCGGCAGCAGCACGGCGGTGCGGACCGGCGGGAGGGCGTCCAGCAGCGTGGTCAGGGCGCTCCTGGCCTTCAGCGGGTGCCCGGCGCGGGCGGCGAGTTCGAGCTCCAGCAGCGCGCTCGGCACCGTGTGCTGCGGCTGGTGCCGGTCACCGACCCGGGCCAGGGCGAGGAACTCCTCGGCCCTGGCCCACTCCCCGCGGTGCAGCGCGAGTTCGCCGCGCAGCCGGAACAGATAGGGGTCGTGGGCCTCGGGGCGCCCGTCGCCCTCCCAGTCGGCCAGCACGGCGGCCGCCTGCGCCGGGTCCCCGGCCATCAGCAGGCACTCCGCCAGGTTGCCGGCCAGGATCGCCCCGGTGTTGCGCAGCAGGCCGAGGTCACCGGCCACCGCCAGCCCCTCCCTGGCCAGCGCGACGGCCTCCTCGGCCCGGCCCAGCTGGCCGAGCATGCTGGCCAGGTTGTTCAGCCCCCGGGTCAGCAGGTCGGGCACGCTGAGCCGGCGGGCCTCGTCGATGGCCTCGCGCAGCGTCGTGATGCCGCGCTCGGGGTCGCCGAGGTCGGTGTGGATCGAGCCGAGGGTCATCCGGGCGAAGAGCTCGACGCTGGTCGCACCGACCTGGCGGGCGATCGCCACCGCCTGCTCGGCGATCGCCCGGTCGGCCTCGGTGACCTCGCGGAGCAGCGACTGGCCGGCCACCATCGCGTAGACGTCGGCCTTGACGGCCGAGGGCGGCGTGCTCTCGACCAGCCGCCGGGCGTGCGCCAGCTCCTGGTCGCCGCCGAGACGGTTGAGGTGGGCCAGCATCCGGGCCCGGTTCATCCGGAACCAGGCCGCGCGCAGCGGGTTCTCGGCCTCGTCCACCAGTTTGAGGGCCCGCTTGGCCAGGCTCAGGCCGCGGTCCCGGTCGCCGGACCGACGGGCCGCGACCACCGCCTCGGCCAGCACGTCGACCAGGCGCAGCCGGTCGCACTCGGTCCGGTGGGCGGCCGGCTCGCAACAGCACGGCGGGTAGCTCTCGGCCCAGTCGTACGGGCGCAGGGTGGTCCGCAGGCTCTCCTCGTCCACCTCGTCCCACACCTCGATGGCCCGCTCCAGCAGGCTGAGCTGCTCGGCGAAGGCGTTGCGGCGCCGGGCGGCCCGGGCGGCCTCCAGCGCGGACGGCAGCGCGCGGGCCGGATCGTGCGCGTGGTACCAGTAGTTGGCCAGCCGGGCCGGCTGCTGGTCGCCGCCGACCAGGCCGGGATCGGCCGCCAGGGCCTCGGCGAAACGGCGGTTGATCCTGGTCCGCTCGCCGGGCAGCAGGTCGTCCGAGACCGCCTCGCGGACCAGCGCGTGCCGGAACCGGTAGCCCTCGCCGTCCTTGTCCGGCTGCAGGATGTTGGCGCCGACCGCGGTGCGCAGCGCGTCCAGCAGGTCGTCCGCATCGGCCTCGCGCCCGCTCGCCAGGACCGCTTCGAGCAGCTGGTGCTCGACCCGCGAGCCGCCCTCGGCGGCGATCCGCAGCACCCGCTGGGTCTGCTCGGGCAGTGCCTCCACCCGCACCAGCAGGATGTCGCGCAGCGAGTCGCTCAGCCCCACCGAGCAGCCCTCCTGGTGCGAGCAGGCCAGCTCCTCGACGAAGAACGGGTTGCCCTCCGAGCGGCGGTGGATCCGCGCGACCAGCCGGCCGTCCGGCGCCTCGACGCCCAGGATGCCCGCCAGCTGGGCGGCCACCTCGTGCTGGCCGAACCGCTCCAGCTCCAGGCGGTGCACGGTGCGCTGGCGTTCCAGCTCGGCCAGGAACGGGCGCAGCGGGTGGCGGCGGTGCAGGTCGTCGGTGCGGTAGGTGGCCAGGATCAGCACCCGGGACCGGTGCAGGGTGCTGATCAGATAGCTGAGCAGCTCACGGGTGGAGCGGTCGGACCAGTGCAGGTCCTCGATCGCCAGCACCAGGGTGCGCTCGGCGCTCAGCCGCTCGAAGAGGCGGCCGACGTGCTCGAACAGCCGGGCCCGGCCGTACTCGTCGTTGGGTTCGGCGTCGGCCTCGCCGAACTCGGGCAGCAGCCGGGCGAGATGGCCCTCCATGCCGGCGGCGGCCTGCTCCAGCTCGGGGCCCAGCCGGCGGTGCAGCCGGCGCAGGGCGGTGACCAGCGGGGCGTACGGCAGCCCGGTGGCACCGACCTCCAGGCAGTTGCCGAGCATGGTGACGGCGGCCGGCCGCTCCTCGCGCTCGGCCCGGCAGAGGAACTCCTCCAGCAGCCGGGTCTTGCCCACCCCCGCCTCGCCGCCGACCAGCAGCGCCTGCGGCTGCCCGGCCGCGGCACGGCGCAGTGCCCTGGTGAGCGAGGCGATCTCGCTGCCACGGCCGACGAACACAGGACTGACCGAGATCTGCTCCACGGCGCAGAGCATGCCACAGCGGTCCGACGGGGGCCGAACGGTTATCCCGGGGAGCGGACCTGGCGATCCGTCGGCAGGCGTGCGCGCGGACGCGACGCGGGGGAGGGCGCCCTCGGCATCCCTCCCCCGCGTCGCATGCCCCTGCGGTCGCAGCGCTCTCGACGGAGCGTCGCAGACCGGTGGTCCGATCAGCATTCGCCGATCCCGGGCGAGCCGGCCGTGCTCACCACCGGGCGGCGGGCGGCCGTCGTCCGGGCGGCGGGCGCCTGGTGGGCCTGGCGCGGGCCGCGGCGCAGGCCCGCGGCGAGGCGGCCGAGGCGGCCCGTGCCGCCCTGGCGCGCCCGGTCGGCCTGACGGGCCTGTGCCACCAGGCGCCGGTGGGCGGCCTCGGCGCGCAGCTCGGCACCGCGCTGGCTGTAGAGCTGGTACTCGATCTCGGTCATGGTGCGTTCCCCTCGGAATCCCTGCGGGACGCTTCCCGGTCCCCTGCGGCCGGTCCGTCGTCCGATACCTAGAGACTCCTCGCCCAGGGGGGTGCGGCACATCGGCAGCATGCCCGATCTTGGGAGGGGTGGGCGCCTTAGAAGGAGAGGCAAAAGCCCGTGGCCACCCCTAAGGAGGGGTGGCCACGGGCTTCGCGAGGTCCTTAGAGCGCTACTCAGGCGGCGCCGAGCCGCTCCAGACGGCGCCCGATGTCCTTACGCGGCAAGCCGCTCCAGGATCAGGTCCTTCACCTTGGCCGCGTCGGCCTGGCCGCGGGTGGCCTTCATGACCGCGCCGACCAGCGCGCCCACCGCCTGCACCTTGCCGCCGCGGATCTTCTCGGCGACGTCCGGGTTGTCGGCGATCACCTGGTCGACGGCGGCGCCGAGCGCGGAGTCGTCCGAGACCACGGCCAGCCCGCGGGCGGCCACCACCTCGTCCGGCCCGCCCTCGCCGGCCAGCACGCCCTCGATCACCTGGCGGGCCAGCTTGTCGTTCAGCTTGCCCTCGGCGACCAGCGCGCAGACCCGGGCCACCTGGACCGGGGTGATCGGCTGCTCGGACAGCTCGGTGCCGGTCTCGTTGGAGCGGCGGGCCAGCTCGCCCAGCCACCACTTGCGGGCCTGGTCGGCCGGCGCACCGGCCGCGATGGTCTGCTCGATGAGCTCCACCGCACCGGCGTTGAGCACCGACTGCATGTCCAGGTCGGACAGGCCCCACTCGGCCTGCAGCCGGGCCCGGCGCACCCGGGGCAGCTCGGGCAGCTCGGCCCGCAGCTGCTCGACCCACTCGCGGGCCGGGGCGATCGGGACCAGGTCCGGCTCGGGGAAGTAGCGGTAGTCCTCGGCGTTGTCCTTGATCCGGCCGGCGGTGGTGGAGCCGTCCTCCTCGTGGAAGTGCCGGGTCTCCTGGACGATGGTGCCGCCGTCGGTCAGCACGGTGGCGTGCCGCTGGATCTCGAACCGGGCCGCCCGCTCCACGCTGCGCAGCGAGTTGACGTTCTTGGTCTCCGAGCGGGTGCCGAAGGTCTTGGTGCCGTTGGGGCGCAGCGACAGGTTGACGTCGCAGCGCATCTGGCCCTTGTCCATCCGCGCCTCGGAGACGCCCAGCGCCTTGATCAGCTCGCGCAGCTCGGCGACGTACGCCTTGGCCACCTCGGGGGCGCGCTCGCCCGCGCCCTCGATCGGCTTGGTGACGATCTCGATCAGCGGGATGCCGGCCCGGTTGTAGTCCAGCAGCGAGTGCGTGGCGCCGTGGATCCGGCCGGTGGCACCGCCGACGTGGCTGGACTTGCCGGTGTCCTCCTCCATGTGCGCGCGCTCGATCTCGACCCGGAAGGTCTCGCCGTCCTCCAGGCGCACGTCGAGGTAGCCGTTGAAGGCGATCGGCTCGTCGTACTGCGAGGTCTGGAAGTTCTTCGGCATGTCCGGGTAGAAGTAGTTCTTCCGCGCGAACCGGCACCACTCGGCGATCTCGCAGTTCAGCGCGAGGCCGATGCGCACCGCGGACTCCACGCCGACCGCGTTCACCACGGGCAGCGAGCCGGGCAGACCCAGGCAGGTCGGGCAGGTCTGCGAGTTCGGCTCGGCACCGAGCTCGGTGGAGCAGCCGCAGAACATCTTCGTCTTGGTGCCCAGCTCGACGTGGACCTCCAGACCCATCACCGGGTCATAGGAGGCGAGCGCGTCGTCGTAGGACACCAGGTTCATGACGCTCACAGCGTCCCCTTCACTAAAAAGACTTGGGAGGTACCGGTCCGGTCCCGCGGGCGGGACCGGACCGACGGGGCGTCAGCCCGCGAGGACGTCGTCGCTGCCCAGCTGCCGCAGCTCACGGACCAGCAGCAGCGTGCCGGTGAGCAGCGCGGCGGCGCCGACCACGGCGTTGGCCAGCAGCAGCGTGTCGTTCTCGCTGCGAGCCTTCCGGAATTCCTTGACGACGCCCAGCGCACCGAAGGTGCTGGTGCCGATGGACAGCCACAGACCGGGCTTGCTGTGCTTCCAGCCCTTGATCTGCGAACTGCTGGCCTTGGCCTTCTCGATCTTGCTCACAGTGCCGGTGCCTCCTCGAGCAGGGGATGCCCCCACTTGTCGTTGAGTGCGGCCTCGACGGCGCCGCCCACGCGGTACAGGCGGTCGTCCGCCATCGCGGGTGCGATGATCTGCAGGCCGACCGGGAGATTGTCCTCCGGGGCCAGGCCGCAGGGCAGCGACATGGCCGCGTTGCCCGCCAGGTTCGAGGGGATGGTGCACAGGTCGGCCAGGTACATCGCCATCGGGTCGTCGGCGCGCTCGCCGATCGGGAAGGCGGTGGTGGGGGTGGTCGGCGAGACCAGCACGTCGACGTCGGCGAAGGCGGCGTCGAAATCGCGCGAGATCAGGGTGCGGACCTTCTGGGCCGAGCCGTAGTACGCGTCGTAGTAGCCCGAGGAGAGCGCGTAGGTGCCCAGGATGATGCGGCGCTTGACCTCGGGGCCGAAGCCGGCCTCGCGGGTGAGCGCGGTGACCTGCTCGGCGGAGGCGGTGCCGTCGTCGCCGACCCGCAGGCCGTAGCGCATCGCGTCGAAGCGGGCCAGGTTGGAGGAGGCCTCGCTGGGCGCGATCAGGTAGTACGCCGGCAGCGCCAGGGTGAAGGACGGGCAGGAGACCTCGACGACCTCGGCGCCCAGCTCGCGCAGCAGCTCCACGCTCTCGTTGAAGCGCTGCATCACGCCGGCCTGGTAGCCCTCGCCGGCGAACTCCTTGACCACGCCGATCTTCATGCCGCGCACGTCGCGCCGCCGGGCGGCCTCGACCACGGCCGGCACCGGGGCGTCGATCGAGGTGGAGTCCAGCGGGTCGTGGCCGGCGATCGCCTCGTGCAGCAGCGCCGCGTCCAGCACGGTGCGGGCGCAGGGGCCGCCCTGGTCGAGCGAGGAGGAGAAGGCGACCAGGCCGTAGCGGGAGACCGAGCCGTAGGTGGGCTTGACGCCGACCGTGCCGGTGACGGCGCCGGGCTGGCGGATCGAGCCGCCGGTGTCGGTGCCGATCGCCAGCGGGGCCTCGTAGGCGGCCAGCGCGGCCGCCGAGCCGCCGCCGGAGCCGCCGGGGATCCGGGACAGGTCCCAGGGGTTGCCGGTGGTGCCGAAGGCGGAGTTCTCGGTGGAGGAGCCCATCGCGAACTCGTCCATGTTGGTCTTGCCCAGGATGACCACGCCCGCGTCCTTCAGACGGGACGTCAGGGTCGCGTCGTAGGGCGGGATCCAGCCTTCGAGGATCTTGGAGCCGCAGGTGGTGGGGACGCCCTTGGTGGTGAAGACGTCCTTGAGCGCGAGCGGCACGCCGGCCAGCGGGCCGAGCTCCTCGCCCTTGGCGCGCTTGTCGTCCACCGCGCGGGCCGCGGCCAGCGCGCCCTCGGTGTCCACGTGCAGGAAGGCGTTGACCTTCTTGTCGACGGCGTCGATCCGGTCCAGGTGCGCCTGGGCCACCTCGACCGCGCTGACGGTGCCGGCCGCGACGGCGGCGGCGGTCTCGGCAGCGGTGTACTTGATGAGGTCGGTCATCGGTGGTCAGTCCTCCCCGAGGATCTGCGGAACCCGGAAACGCTGCTCCTCGGCGGCCGGGGCGCCGGAGAGCGCCTGCTCGGGCGTGAGCGAGGGGCGCACCTCGTCCGCGCGCATGACGTTCGTCAGCGGCAGCGGGTGGGAGGTCGGCGGGACGTCCGCTCCGGCGACCTCGGAAACGCGGGCGACCGCGCCGATGATCACGTCAAGCTGCTCGGCGAAGTGGTCAAGCTCCTCCGCCTGCAACTCCAGACGCGACAGCCGGGCGAGGTGGGCGACCTCCTCGCGCGTGATGCCAGGCATGCAGCGATCCTCAAGGTGAGTTCTGAATGAGGCCGGCGGCGCCCGATGGGGCGAGCACCGACCCGGACGGGGACCTGCGGGCAGGGCCGCGCCGGTCTCCGTCCTCTTGTCTGTGCTGACCATCCTAGGGGGTTTGACGACAGGCCCTGGGGTGCGCCGGATGTCGCGGACGTTACTGCGGGCTGGTGGGGGCCTCGGTGGGCGGGCTCAGCGGCTGCCGGGGCAGGCCGGGGCAGGGCAGCTCGGCCTGCCCGGTCCAGCGCTCCAGGTGGGTGAGCCGCTCGGCGGAGGGCGGCCCGGTGCGGTGCACCCGCAGCCAGGCGGTGGCCTGGTCGGCGGGCAGCGCGGCGGAGACCAGCCAGCCCTGCACCGCGTCCACGCCCAGGCCGTGCAGGCGCTCCCAGGTCTCGTCGTCCTCCACGCCCTCGGCCACCACGGTCAGGCCCAGCGAGTGGGCCAGCTCCACCGAGCAGCGCACCACGGCCGCGTCGTGGTCGTCGGCGACCATCCGGGAGACGAAGGAGCGGTCGATCTTCAGCTCGCCGACCGGCAGGCTGCGCAGCCGCACCAGCGAGGAGTGGCCGGTGCCGAAGTCGTCCAGCGACATCCCCACGCCGTGCCGGCGCAGCTCGGCCAGGGTGTCGGCGGCCCGCCGCGAGTCGTCGAGCAACAGCCGCTCGGTGATCTCCAGTTGGAGCGCGTGGGCCGGGACCTGGTGGCGGCTGAGGTGGGCGGCCACCCGCTCGGCGAAGCCGGGGTTGAGCACGTCGCGCGGCGAGACGTTGACGGCCACCTGCACCTGCAGGCCCTGCCCGCGCCAGGCGGCGAGCTGGCCGATCGCGGCCTCCAGCACGTAGTCGGTGAGCCGGGGCATCAGGCCGCTGGACTCGGCGAGGCCGACGAACTCGTCCGGGGAGACCTTGCCGCGCCCGGGGCGCTCCCAGCGCAGCAGCGCCTCCAGGCCCACCACCCGGCCGTCGAAGGCCACCTTGGGCTGGTAGTGCAGCTGCACCTCGCCGGTCTCCAGCGCCCGGCGCAGGTCGCCGAGCAGGCCGATCCGGTAGGGGGTGTCGGCGTCCTGCGAGTGGTCGTACTGTTCGACACCGGTGCGTCCGCGCTGCGCGTGGCCCATCGCGACGTCCGCGCGCCGCAGCAACGATTCTGCGTCGCCCGCGTGCTGCGGGTAGACGCAGACACCGGCGCTGGCCTCCAGCACCAGCAGCAGGCCGTCGAGCCGGATCGGCGCGGCCAGCTCGGCGATCAGCGCCTTGGCCAGGCGCTCCAGGGTGTCGGCGTGCCCGACGCCGGGCAGCAGGACGGCGAACTCGTCGCCGCCCATCCGGGCCACCACCGCACGGCGGGCGTGCTCGGCGGCGGGCGGCAGGCAGGCCAGCAGCTCCTCGGTCTCGCGGCGGCGGTCGGCGGCGCCCAGCTGGCCGAGGGGGTCGCCCGGCGGGGCCACGGACGGCAGCGCGGCGAGCGGCGAGGTGAGGGGGAAGGCGGGGACCGCGGGGCCCGGGTCGAGCGGGAGCGGCTGGCCCGGCGGGGCCGGCAGGTAGGGCGGGGCGAGCAGGTCGCGGGGGCCGGACGGCGCCGACGGGTACGGCCCCGCGGGCGATCCGGTGCCGGGCGGTGCGGCGGCGAACGGTCCGGCGGGCGGCGGCGGCACGGCACCGAGGTCGAGCCGGGCGGTGGGAGCCGCGCCGTACCCGGTGGCCGTCGCGGGCGCCGGGGGCGCGGTGCCCGGTCCGGCGCCCGGCAGGCCCGGGCGGGCGTCCAGTTGGCCGCCGCGCAGCACCCGGTGCAGCCGGCGGCCGATGTGCACGAGTAAGCGGTCGCCGGCGGCATGCCCGAGAGTGTCGTTCAACGACCGGAACCGATCGAGGTCGAGCAGGATCAGCCCGACGCTGTACCCCTCCTCGGCCTCGTGCTCGGCGATCGACTCCTGCGCGGCCAGCAGCAGCGCATGTCGGTTCGGCAGTCCGGTCAGCGGATCGGTGAGCTGGTCCCTGGCCCGGTCACGGGCGATCCGCCAGGCCGCCACCAGGACGGCCATCGGGACCGCGAAGAGCGGCAGCAGTTCGGGCTCGTGCCGGCTGACCAGGACGGCCAGCGGGATGAGCGGTGCGGCCCCGGCCAGCAGGACGCCGAGCAGCAGGACCGCACCCGCAACCCCCTGCGGCGGACGCGTCAGCGCACCGCCGGTCGTACGATCCATACGCCCTGTCCTCCGTCAGGCCCGCCCCCGCCAGGCCGCATCGCGGCTGGAACCGACCGGAAGAACAGTCGGTCCTGACACCCCTGATCACGTGTCAGTCGGTCTCAGCCGGGAAGCGCCCCCTGTCGACGCCCTAGGACCCGGTGCCCCCGTCCTGCTGACACACTGTTGCGCTCCAGGGTAAGTCCGCCCTCACCGTGAGGGCGGACTTTCGGTCATCCGGGAGCACGCCAGCACGGGTCCGGCGCCACACAGTGACACGATGCCCCCTTTGCGCGCCCACCACCCTGGTGACGGGGCATCAGCACGATAACAAGAGGGACACGTCAGGCCTGGTCAGCCCCCTCGGGGGTTACCTCGGCCGGCCCCTGCGCGGGGGGCTCAGTGGCGGCCCCGGCGGCGGGGTCGGCGGCGGGCTCCTCCAGCGGGGGCAGGCCCAGGTGCTCGCGGGCCGCCGCCGGGCCGCGCTCCAGCAGCACGGCGAAGCCGGCGTCGTCCAGGACGGCCAGCCCCAGCTGCACCGCCTTGTCATACTTCGACCCCGGATTGTCACCGACCACCACGAAGTGGGTCTTCTTCGAAACCGATCCGGTCACCTTCGCCCCACGCGAGACCAGCGCCTCCTTGGCGCCGTCCCGGGTGTGGTCGGCCAGCGTGCCGGTGACCACCACGGTGAGCCCCTCCAGCGGCCGCTCCCCCGCCTCCTCGGTGGCCTCCTCGACGAAGCGCACCCCGGCCGCGCGCCACTTGGCGACGATCTCGCGGTGCCACTCCTCCTCGTACCACTCGATGATCGCCCGCGCGATGACCGGGCCGACGCCCTCGGTGGCCGCCAGCTGCGCCTCGTCGGCCGCGAAGATCGCGTCCAGGTCGCGGAACTCGCGGGCCAGCGCCTGGGCCGCGACCGGCCCGACATGACGGATCGACAGGCCGTTGAGGTAGCGCCAGAGCGGTCGCTCCCTGGCGGCTGCCAGGTTGTCCAGCAGCAGCCCTGCCGTCTTCTTCGGCTCGCCCTTGAGGTTGGCGAAGAAGGTGACCTTCTTCTCCTTGCCGGTCTTGTCGTCCAGCTTCGGCATGCCGGTCTTCTGGTCGCGCACCAGCACCTTGATCGGCAGCAGCTGCTCGACGGTCAGGCCGAAGATGTCCCCCTCGTTCTTGACGGGCGGCTCCTTGGGCTCCAGCGGCTGGGTGAGCGCGGTCGCGGCCACGTAGCCCAGGCCCTCGATGTCCAGCGACTCGCGACCGCCCAGGTAGGCGATCCGCTCGCGGACCTGGGCCGGGCAGAACCGGGCGTTGGGACAGCGCAGGTCGATGTCGCCCTCCGACATCGGACGCAGCTCGCTGCCGCACTCGTGGCAGTGGCTCGGCATCACGAACTCCCGCTCGGTGCCGTCCCGCAGATCCTCCACCGGGCCGAGGATCTCCGGGATCACGTCGCCGGCCTTGCGCAGCACCACGGTGTCGCCGAGCAGCACGCCCTTGGCCTTGACCACGTCCTGGTTGTGCAGCGTGGCGTACTGCACCATCGAGCCGGCCACCTTCACCGGCTCGGCCAGCACCGCGAACGGGGTGGCCCGGCCGGTGCGCCCGATGCCGACCTGGATCCGGTCCAGCTTGGCGGTGACCTCCTCCGGCGGGTACTTCCAGGCAATCGCCCAGCGCGGCGACTTGGAGGTCGCGCCGAGCCGGCCCTGCAGCGCGATCTCGTCCACCTTGACCACCACGCCGTCGATCTCGTGCTCGACCGAGTGGCGCTGCTCGCCGTACTGCTTGATGAAGGCGCGCACCTCCTCGAGGGTCGAGACCACCCGGTTGTGCCGGGCGGTGGGCAGGCCCCAGTCGCGCAGCAGCTGGTAGGCGTGCGACTGGCAGTCGATCTCGAAGCCCTCGCGGGCGCCGATCCCGTGCACCACCATGTGCAGCGGGCGCGAGGCGGTGACCAGCGGGTCCTTCTGGCGCAGCGAGCCGGCGGCGGCGTTGCGCGGGTTGGCGAAGAGCTTGATCAGGGCGCGCGGGCGCTTGCCCTCCTTGGCGCGCTCCTCGTTCTCCAGCCGGCGGCGCTCGTTCTCGGCCGCGAAGGAGGCGTTGAGCTCGGCGAAGGCCTCGGTGGGCAGGTAGACCTCGCCGCGGATCTCCACCAGGGCGGGGACGTCCTCGCCCTTGAGCTGGTGCGGGATCTCCTTGATGGTGCGGATGTTGGTGGTGATGTCCTCGCCGACCCGGCCGGTACCGCGGGTGGCGGCGAGCACCAGGCGGCCGTGCTCGTAGGTGAGGTTGACCGCCAGGCCGTCCACCTTGAGCTCGCACAGGTAGTGGTAGTCGACGCCGTCCAGCTCGCGGGCCACCCGCTCGGCCCAGGCGGCCAGCTCCTCCTCGTCCATGGCGTTGTCCAGGCTGAGCAGCCGCTCGCGGTGCTCGACCTTGGTGAAGCCCTCGGCGGCCCCGCCGCCCACCTTCTGGGTCGGCGAGTCGGGGGTGACCAGCACCGGGTGCTCGGCCTCGATCGCCTCCAGCTCGCGCATCAGCCGGTCGAACTCGGCGTCGCTGACGATCGGCGCGTCCTGCTCGTAGTACCGGACGCGGTGGTCCTCGACCTCGGCCGCCAGCTCGACGTGGCGCCTGCGCACCTCCGCCGGGACCTCTTCCCAGCCCTCGACAGCCGCCACCGTACGCCTCCAGTTCGCCCTACTCCGGGTTGTCCACCAGGCTCTGGGCTCCCCTCACGCTGAGTGACAGCGCGGTACGGGCGTAGGCCGGGCTCGCGCCCGCCAGCCCGCAGGTCGGCGTCACCAGCACGCGGCGGCCCAGCAGTTCCGGATCGAGTCCGAGCCTGCGCCACAACGTCCTGACACCGGTGACATTACCGGCCGGGTCCGACATTCCCGTGTCGGTGGAAGGCACCACTCCGGCGAGGAACACCGTCCCCGCCTCGATGGCCTCACCGATCTCCTCGTCATTACGCTCCGTCAGCAGGCCGAAGTCGAGCGAGATGCCCGCCACACCGGCCCGGCGCAGCAAGGGGATTGGCACCCCGGGCGCGCAGCTGTGCACGAGCACGGGGACGTCGAGCCCGTTGACCAGCCCGCGCAGCACCTCCTCCGCCACCTGCCGGTCCACCGAGCGCAGCCGCTGGAACCCGCTGGCCGTCTTCACCGCGCCGGCCAGCACGGCGGGCAGCGAGGGCTCGTCCAGCTGGAGCACCAGCTGCGCACCCGGCACCCGCTTGCGCAGCTCGGCCAGGTGACGGCGCAGGCCCTCGGTGAGCGAACCCGCGATGTCGCGGCAGGCCCCCGGATCGGCCAGTGCCTTCTCGCCGTGGCGCAGTTCGATGTTCGCGGCCAGCGTCCACGGCCCGACCGCCTGCACCTTGAGCGCACCGGTGCAGCCCTGGGTGAACTCCTCCAGCGCGTCCAGGTCCTCGCCGAGCCAGGAGTGCGCCCGCTTGGTGTCCCGCCCGGGCCGGTCGGCGAACCGCCAGCCGCTCGGCTCGACCTGCGCGAACAGCTCCACCAGCAGCCCGGCGGAGCGCCCGATCATGTCCGCCCCGGGCCCCCGCGCGGGCAGCTCGGGCAGGAAGGGGAGCTGCTCCAGGGCCCCGACCGAGGTCCTGGCGGCCTCCCGGGCGTCGGTGCCGGGCATCGAGCCGACACCGGTGGCGGCGCCGAGCAGGTCGGGGAAGGTGAGGTTGCTGGTCACGGTGTGCAGACTACGCGCCCGCGCGCCCCGCCACGATGCGCTGCCGGGACGCCTCGTACAGCACGGCCGTGGCCGCGTTGGCGGCGTTCAGCGAGCTGGCCGAGCCGGTCATCGGGATGCTCACCGTGTAGTCGCACAGGTCCCGCCAGGCGCTGCTCAGACCGGAGGTCTCGTTGCCGATCAGCAGCAGCGTCGGCTGGGTGAAGTCGAAGTCGAAGACCTCGCAGTCGCCGTGCTCGTCCGTGCCGACCAGCACCACCGGGCGGCCGGCCGAGCGCTCGCGCTCGACCCAGTCGGCCACCTCGCGGTGCGAGGGCACCCGGACCGCCGGCAGGGCGAAGAGCGAACCGGTGCTCGCGCGCACCGACTTGGAGTCGTAGACGTCCGCCGCGTGGCCCGAGACGATCATCCCGTGGGCGCCGAAGGCGTCGGCCGACCGCAGGATGCTGCCGATGTTGCCGGGGCTGGTGGGGCGGTCGAAGAGGACGCCCAGGAAGTCCTCGCGCACCGGGATCCGGTCCAGGTCGTCGGCGGGCAGGCCGACCACCGCGATCAGCTCCGGGGCGTCCTCGTTCTTCTCCCCCAGCTCGGCCAGCAGCTCCGGCGCCATCGCGACGACCTCGGTGTCGCGGGCGGAGGTGCGCAGCAGCTCGGCGGCCCAGCCCGAGGGCCGCCGAGCCTCGTCGTGGAGCAGCGCGTGGACCGGCCAGCCGTGTTCCACCGCCAACGAGATCGGGCGCACGCCCTGGACCAGGAACTCGCCGAGGCGCTGGCGCTTGTTCCGGTTGCTGAGCAACGACTCCCACTGCTGGAAGCGGGCGTTACGAGAGGTGATCCGCATAGCGGCCCACGCTACCGCCCCGGGCGCACCGTGATGTCGGTGAGCTCGGCGTCGCGCGGCAGGTCGAGGGCGGTCAGCACGGTGGTGGCCACCGACTCGGGCGCGATCCAGCGCTCGGCGTCGTACTCCTTGCCCTCCTGCTGGTGCACCTTCAGCTGCATCGCGGTGGCCGTGCGGCCCGGGTAGACGCTGGTGACCCGCACGCCCGCCGCGTGCTCCTCCTGGCGCAGCGAGTCGGCCAGCGCGCGCAGGCCGAACTTGCTGGCCGCGTACGAGCCCCACTCGGCGTGCGCGCTCAGGCCCGCACCGGAGTTGACGAAGACGACGTGGCCGCGGGACAGGCGCAGCTGGGGCAGCAGCAGGCGGGTGATCTCGGCGGGGGCGATCAGGTTGATGGCCAGGGTCTCGTTCCAGACCTTGACCGGGGTGTCGCCGATCGGGCCCAGCTCGACCGCGCCCGCGATGTGCAGCACCGAGTCGAGCTCGACGGGCAGCGTCTGCTGGCCGAAGGCCCAGGCGAGCTTGGCGGGGTCGGCGAGGTTGCCGACCAGGGTCTGCGCGCCGGGGAAGCGCTCGCGCAGTTCGGTGGCGCGGCGGGCGTCGCGGGCGAGCAGCCAGAGCTCGTCGCCGCGCTCCAGCAGGCGCTGGGCGACGACGGCGCCGATGCCGGAGCCGGCGCCGGTGATCAGATGAGTAGCCATGGTCGGGGGTCCTGTCAGGAAGTGGCGGCGAGGTGGGCGAAGACCTCGGCGGGGGTGTCGGCGAAGGTGATCAGCTCGGCGAGCGGGCGGGGCAGGAAGCCCTCGGTGTCCATCCGCCGCAGCTGACTGCGCAGGCCGTCGTAGAAGCCCTCGGTGTCGAGCACCACGACCGGCTTGTCGTGCAGGTTGTGCTTCTTCAGCTCCAGCACCTCGGTGATCTCGTCGAGCGTGCCGAGGCCGCCGACCAGCACCACGATCGCGTCGGCGCGGGCCAGCAGCTCGGCCTTGCGCTCGGCCAGGTCGCGGGTCATCACCAGCTCGTCGGCGCCCTGGTAGGCCTTGTGGGCCAGCAGCTCGACCAGGATGCCGACCAGCTTGCCGCCGGCCGCCTTGACGCCGTCGGCCAGCAAGCCCATCAGGCCGGCGTTGGAGCCGCCCCAGACCAGGGTGTGGCCGCCCTCGCCGAGCAGTCGGGCGAATTCGGCGGCGGGGGCGGAGTAGCGCTCGTCGAGCGAGTACGCGGAGCAGAAGACGGTGATATTCATAGTGGAAAGAGACTTATCAGATCTCCGTCGCCACTAGATCCCCGCGGCTGCGGTCCGACGCTCGGTCGAGGCGATGGTGGCCGACCCCACGACCCGGCTCCCGTCGTACAGCACCACGGCCTGCCCGGGGGCGATGCCGCGCACCGGGCGCTCGAGACGCACCCGCAGCTCGCCGTCGACCAGCTCGGCGCTGACGGGCACCTCCTCGCCGTGCGCGCGCAGTTGAGCGGTGTAGGTCCGGGCGGATCCCCCCTGCTCATCGGGCGCCGCACCGCACCAGCGCGGGCGGATGGCGGTCAGCCCCTGCACGTCCAGGCCCTCCACCGGGCCGACCGTCACCGTGTTGTTCACCGGCGAGATGTCCAGCACGTAGCGCGGCTTGCCGTCCGGCGCCGGGCGGCCGATCCGCAGGCCCTTGCGCTGGCCGATGGTGAAGCCGTAGGCACCGTCGTGCTCGCCGACCTTGGCGCCGGTCTCGTCCACGATGTCGCCGGTCGCGGTGCCCAGGTGCTCGGCCAGGAAGCCCTGGGTGTCGCCGTCGGCGATGAAGCAGATGTCGTGGCTGTCCGGCTTCTTGGCCACCGCCAGGCCGCGGCGCTCGGCCTCGGCGCGGATCTCGTCCTTGGTGGTGTCGCCGAGCGGGAAGAGCGAGTGCGCCAGCTGCTCGGCGTCCAGCACGCCCAGCACGTAGGACTGGTCCTTGGCCATGTCCACCGCGCGGTGCAACTCACGTCCGCCACCGGGGAGTTCGACGATCCGCGCATAGTGCCCGGTGCACACCGCGTCGAAGCCCAGCGCGACCGCCTTGTCCAGCAGCGCGGCGAACTTGATCTTCTCGTTGCAGCGCAGGCACGGGTTGGGGGTGCGCCCTGCGGCGTACTCGGCGACGAAGTCGTCGATCACGTCCTCGCGGAAGCGCTCGGCGAGGTCCCAGACGTAGAACGGGATGCCGATCACGTCGGCGGCCCGGCGGGCGTCCCGGGAGTCCTCCAGGGTGCAGCAGCCGCGGGCGCCGGTGCGGAAGGACTGCGGATTGGCCGACAGTGCCAGGTGCACGCCGGTGACCTCGTGACCGGCTTCGGCCGCCCGGGCGGCGGCGACGGCGGAGTCGACCCCACCGGACATCGCCGCGAGGACGCGCAGTCGGGAGCCGGCGGCAGGCCCGGTCGGGGCACCAGGGAAGTCAGTCATAGTCCCCCCAGGGTACGCAATGGGTGGATCAGCGCTGTCCCGCGTTGCGGGCGCGGGCCACCACCGGGCCGATCGCCTCCACCAGCGCCGCCACGTCCGCCTTGGTGGAGGTGTGCCCCAGCGAGAAGCGCAGCGAGGATCGGGCCAGCAGCGGATCCGCGCCGATCGCCAGCAGCACGTGGCTGGGCTGCGGCACGCCCGCCGAGCAGGCCGAGCCGGTGGAGCACTCGATCCCGGCTGCGTCCAGCAGCATCAGCAGCGCGTCGCCCTCGCAGCCGGGGAAGGAGAAGTGCGCGTTGGCGGGCAGCCGGCCGGCCGCGCTCGGGTCACCGTTGAGCACCGCGTCCGGGACGGCCGCCAGCACCCCGGTGATCAGCTGGTCGCGCAGCACGGCCAGGGTGTCGGCGTGCTCGGCCTGCCGCTCGACCGCGAGGGCCGCGGCGGTGGCGAACCCGGCGGCGGCCGGCACGTCCAGCGTGCCGGAGCGCACGTCGCGCTCCTGGCCGCCGCCGTGCAGCAGCGGGACCGGCGCGGCGGTGCGGGCCAGCAGCAGTGCGCCGACCCCGTACGGGCCGCCGATCTTGTGCCCGGTCACGGTCAGCGCGTCCAGCCCGGACCCGGCGAAGGAGACCGGCACCTGGCCCAGCGCCTGCACCGCGTCGGCGTGCATCGGAATGCCGAACTCGCGGGCCACTTCGGCCAGTTCGGTGACCGGCTGGAGGGTGCCGACCTCGTTGTTGGCCCACATCACGGTGACCAGCGCAACCGCCTCGGGCTCCGCCTCGATCGCCGTGCGCAGCGCCTCGGGGTGCACCCGCCCGTACCCGTCGACCGGCAGGTACTCGACCCGGGCGCCCTCGTGCTCGGCCAGCCAGTGCACCGCGTCCAGCACCGCGTGGTGCTCGACCGGGCTGCACAGCACCCGGGTGCGGGCCGGATCGGCGTCCCGGCGGGCCCAGTACAGGCCCTTGACCGCGAGGTTGTCCGACTCGGTACCGCCGGCGGTGAAGACGATCTCGCTCGGGCGCGCGCCCAGCGAGGCGGCCAGCGACTCGCGGGACTCCTCGATCACCCGCCGGGCCCGTCGGCCGGCCGCGTGCAGGGAGGAGGCGTTGCCGGTGACACCGAGGTGCGCCGTCATGGCGGCGATCGCCTCGGGGAGCATCGGGGTGGTGGCCGCATGGTCGAGGTATGGCATAGCCGCACCAGTCTAGGGGCCCGGCGCCCGGGTCCGGCCCGCCAGGGCCCGAGGAGCCCTGCGAGGGTCACGATTTGGCCATTGCACGGGCTGCAACGCGGCGGCTAGCCTCCTGCTGAATTGGGGGTGGGCCATGTCACAGACCGTGGACCGGGCGCTGACGATCCTGGTCTCGCTGGGCGACGGCCCGGCCTCGCTGGAGCAGGCCGCGAACCGGATCGGCGTGCACAAGTCGACCGCACTGCGCCTGCTGCGCACGCTGGAGGAGCACGGCTTCGTGCACCGCCAGTCCGACCACCGCTACCGGCTGGGCGGACGGCTGCTCTCACTGGCCCAGACCGCGCTGGAGGGCATCGACGTCCGCCAGGTCTCCGCCCCCTACCTCGCCTCGCTCAACGAACGCTACGGGCACACCGTGCACCTGGCGGTGCTGGAGGGCTCCGAGGTGCTCTACGTCGACAAGGTGGAGGGCCGCTACCCGGGCGCCACCACCGGCTGGCTCGGCGCCGCCTCGCGGATCGGCCGGCGCGCCCCGGCCGGCGCCACCGCCACCGGCCGGGTGCTGCTGGCCGGCCTGAGCGAGGATCAGCTGGCAGCCGCGCTGGACGGCCAGGAGTTCCCCGCCCGCACCCCGCACAGCCTGCGCTCGGCCACCGAGCTGCGCGCCGAGCTGGCCGCGGTCGGCCGCCAGGGCTGGGCGCTGGACCAGGCCGAGTACGAGGAGACGGTGAACTGCCTGGCGGCCCCGATCACCGGCATCGAGGGCACCGCCATCGCGGCCTGCGCGATCTCGGCGCCGGTCTCGGTGGCCCCGGTGAGCGAACTGAGCCGGCTGCTGCCGGAGCTGCTCTGCACGGTGGAGGCGATCTCGCTGGCCTACGGCGGCTCGCCTACTCCTCGCTGGTGCGAGAACCGTTGCGGTGCCAAGCACGCGGTGCGCGCCAGCCAAACCTGAGCGCGCAGACCCGCAGCACGAAGGCGAGCAGCGCGGCGCTGCTGGCGGTCAGCGTGGTCAGGTGGCCGGTGGCGATCAGCACGGCCACCAGGGTGGAGCCGACCAGGGCGGGCACCGCGTAGATCTCCCGGTCCCAGCGCAGCAGCGAGGGCGGCTCCATCGCCAGCAGGTCGCGGACCACGCCGCCGCCGGCCGCGGTCAGCATGCCCAGCGCCACCGAGGCCACCGAGCCGAGCCCGTAGTCGTGCGCCTTGACGGTGCCGGTGACGGCGAACAGGCCGAGCCCGAGCGCGTCCAGGATCTGCACCACGCCGTTGATCCGCTCCACCTCGGGGTGCAGGAAGAAGACCACCACGCCGGCCGCCAGCGGGGTCAGGAAGTAGCCCAGGTTGGTGAAGGCCGCCGGCGGGGTGGCGCCGATCAGCAGGTCGCGCATCACCCCGCCGCCCAGTGCGGTGGCCTCGGCGAGCACGCAGATGCCGAAGATGTCCATGTTCTTGCGGACCGCGAGCAGGCCGCCGGACAGGGCGAAGACGAAGATGCCGATCAGGTCCAGCGTCTGCTGCACGTCGGGGGAGAAAAGCGAGGTCACCGGGCCAGTGTCCCCCGGGCGGCGCCCGGCCACCGAACGGCGGCGGCCGGGCGCGGGGGTCAGGCCCTGCGGGGACCGGCGTCCCCGGCGCTCCCGGCGTTCGCGGTGTCCCCGGTGTTCTCGGGGAAGTGGCAGGCCGCCTGGTGCCCCGGCGCCAGCTCGGCCAGCGGCGGCTCCTGGCTGGCGCAGATGTCCTGCGCCTTCCAGCACCGGGTGCGGAACCGGCAGCCGCTGGGCGGGTCGATCGGGGAGGGCACGTCGCCGGTCAGCAGGATCCGCCCGCCGCTGCCGCCGGGCCCGCCCGTCCGGTCCTCCTTGCGCCGCGGGTCCGGTACCGGGACGGCGGACATCAGCGCGACGGTGTAGGGGTGGGCCGGACGGGAGTAGAGCGCGTCGCGGTCGGCGATCTCCACGATCTTGCCCAGGTACATCACCGCCACCCGGTCCGAGACGTGCCGCACCACCGACAGGTCGTGCGCGATGATCAGGTAGGTCAGGCCCAGCTCGCGCTGCAGGTCGTCCAGCAGGTTGACCACCTGCGCCTGGATCGAGACGTCGAGCGCCGAGACCGGCTCGTCGGCCACGATCATCTTCGGCCGCAGCGCGAGCGCGCGGGCGATGCCGATCCGCTGGCGCTGGCCGCCGGAGAACTCGTGCGGGTAGCGGTTGTAGTGCTCGGGGCTGAGGCCGCACAGCTCCAGCAGCTCCTGGACCGCCTTCTTCACCCCGCCCTCGGTGGCCACCTTCTGCAGCTTGAACGGCGCGCCCACGATGGTGCCCACCGTGTGCCGCGGGTTCAGCGAGGAGTACGGGTCCTGGAAGATGATCTGGATGTCCTTGCGCAGCGGCCGCATCGCACCGACGCCCAGGTGGGTGATGTCCTGGCCCTCGAACTCGACGCGCCCGCCGGTCGGTTCGTCCAGCCTGGTGATCAGCCGGCCCATGGTGGACTTGCCGCAGCCGGACTCGCCCACCACGCCGAGGGTCTCGCCGGGGCTGACCGAGAAGCTGATCCCGTCCACCGCGCGCACCGCACCGGTGCGGCGGCGCAGCACGCCCTGGCGGATCGGGAAGTGCCGCTGCAGGTCGGTGACCCGCAGCAGCGGCTCGTCCGCGGCCGGCGGCGCGGACACCGCCGCTCGCTGAGTATCCGTCATGATTCCTTGCTCTCAGTCGTGTTCGCTGACGTGGCCGGGCCGGATCCGGGCATGGCCGGGCCGGTCACAGCCGGGGCGCGATCTCGTCGGCGAAGATCCGGCGGCGCTCCTCGATCGGCAGGTGGCAGGCGGCGACGTGCCCGGGACCGGCCTCGGTGAGCAGCGGGAGTTCGGTGCTGGAGCGCCCCCCGGTGCGCTCGGCGTACGGGCAGCGCGGGTGGAAGGCGCAGCCGCCGGGCACGTTGATCAGGCTCGGCGGGGTGCCGCGCACCGGCACCAGGCGCTCCTGGAGCGGCCGGTCCAGTCGCGGCATCGAGCCCAGCAGCCCCCAGGTGTACGGGTGTTCGGGGGCGTCGAAGAGGGTGGTGGCCGAGCCGCGCTCCACGCACCGGCCGCCGTACATCACCAGGATGTCGTCGGCCAACTCGGCCACCACGCCCAGGTCGTGGGTGATGATGATGACAGCCGAGCCGAACTCGCTCTGCAGGTCCCGGATCAGGTCCAGGATCTGGGCCTGCACGGTGACGTCCAGCGCGGTGGTCGGCTCGTCGGCGATCAGCAGTGCGGGGTCGTTGACCAGCGCCATGGCGATCATCGCGCGCTGGCGCATGCCACCGGAGAACTGGTGCGGGTAGTCGTCCACCCGCCGGTCGGGCTGCGGGATGCCGACCCGGTCGAGCATCTCGATCGCGCGCTTGCGGGCCTCGCGCTTGGTGGCCTTGGGGTGGTGCACCCGGTAGGCCTCGACGATCTGCGCGCCGACCGTGTAGTACGGGTGCATCGCGGTGAGCGGGTCCTGGAAGATCATCGCCATCGAGCCGCCGCGCAGCCGGCGCACCCGGTCGGGCTCGGCGGCCACCAGCTCCTGCCCGTCCAGCCAGATCTCGCCGCTGATCCTGGCCCGCTTGGTGCGGTGCAGGCCCATGATGCCCAGCGAGGTGACGGACTTGCCGGAACCGGACTCGCCGACGATGCCCAGGGTGCGCCCCTTGGCCAGGTCGAAGCTGACCCCGTCCACCGACTTGACCAGGCCGTCGTCGGTGTCGAAGTGGATCCGCAGGTCCCGCACGGACAGGAACGCGTTGCCGGCGGGGGCGCCCGCCTCGGCGGAGGGAGCGGCAGGCTCGGTGGTCATGACAGCCTCACCCGGGGGTCGACGGCGGCGTACAGGAGGTCAACCAGCAGGTTGCAGAGCACGATGAAGAAGGCGGCGACCAGCGTCACGCCGAGGATCTTCGGCAGGTCGTTGTCGGAGATCGAGGAGACCGCGTAGAAGCCGATGCCCTGCAGCGAGAAGACCTGCTCGGTGATGACCGCGCCGCCCAGCAGCAGCCCCAGGTCCATGCCGAAGATGGTCAGGATCGGGGTGAGCGCGGCCCGCAGCCCGTGCCGGACCACCACCTTGTGCTCGACCAGGCCCTTGGCCCGGGCGGTGCGGATGTAGTCCTCGTTCATCGTCTCCAGCATTCCGGACCGGGTCAGCCGGGCGTAGAGCGCGGAGTAGAGGAAGGCCAGCGAGATCCAGGGCAGCACCAGGTTGCTGGCCCAACTGATCGGATCGTCGGTGAAGTTGACGTAGTGCAGATTGCTGAAGATCGGCCACTTGTAGCTGAACAGGGTCAGCAGCAGGGCGCCGGTGAAGAAGATCGGCAACGAGACGCCGGCCAGTGCCACGCCCATCGCCACGCGGTCGAAGATGGAGCGGGGCCGCAGCGCCGAGATCACGCCGGTGGCGACCCCGGCCAGCAGCCAGAGCACCGCCGCACCGATGGCCAGCGAGAAGGTCACCGGGATCCGGTTGCGGATCTCCGGCCAGACCTCCACGTGGTTCTTGAAGGAGTAGCCGAAGCACGGCACGTGGCAGGTCGCCGCGTCCGGGCCGTAGCGGTACTGGGCGCCGACGAAGATCTGCTTCACGAACCGGCCGTACTGGATGTACAGCGGCTGGTCGAAGCCGAGGTTCCGCTTGATCGCCTCCATCGCGGCGGGCGTGGGGTTCTTGCCGATGTACTGGGCGGCCAGCTGATCAGTGGTCTCGCCCGCGATTTTCGGGAGCAGGAAGAAGATGCCGAAGGTGACCGCGCTGACGACCAGCAGCAGTACCAGGGCGGCGAACGTCCTGCGGATGATGTAGGCCAACACAGTTGGACGGCTCCGGGTGCCCCGCCCCCGTCCGGCGCGACCGCTCGGGTCGCGCCGGACGGAGGCCGGCTCCGCTCGCCTTCACCTGCCTTCGGGGACGGGGAGCCAGGCTCTTACTTGGCGGTGGTACCGATGTTGAGGTAGTCGTACTCGCCGTCGTAGGCCGAGGTGGCCACGACGTTGGTGTTGGTGCTCGGCCGGAAGTTGAAGACCTTGTAGTCGGTCAGCGGCACGATCACGGCGTCGTTCATGACCTGCGCGTCGATCGCCGCGTAGTCCTTCTCGCGGGCCGCCTGGTCGGTGTTGCTCGCGGCGTCGTCGAGCAGCTTGTTCACGGCCGGGTCGTCGAGCTGCGACAGGTTGCTGTTGCCGGAGGCCTTGATCGCGCGGCCGTCGACGATCTGCTGCAGGAAGCCGTAGCCGGTGGGCCAGTCGGCCGCCCACTGCATCATCATCATGCCGACGTTGTTCTTGTTGACGAAGTCCGGCACACCCGCGTAGTCGGAGAAGTACTTGCCCTGCGGGTACTGCTGGATGTTGAGCTTGATGCCGACCTTGGCCAGCGCGGCCTGGATGGAGGTCGCGGCCTGCACCTCGGTGTCGCGCTCACTGCGGGCGATGATGGTGGTGCTGAAGCCGTCCGGGTGGCCGCAGGCCTGCAGCTCGGACTTGGCCTTGGCGATGTCGCCCTTGTTGCCGTCCGACGGGTAGGGGTTGATGTCCTGGTGGCCCGGCAGGTCCGGCGGCAGGATGCTGGTGGCCACCGAGCCGCGGACCGGTCCGCCCTGGGCGGTCTGCGCCGAGACCTTGTCGATCGCGTACTGGACGGCCTTGCGGCAGTCCGCGTTGTCCAGCGGCGCGACCTTGGTGTTCAGCGCCAGGTAGGCGAGCCGGCCACCGAAGGCGTTGTCGGTCTGCGCCTTCAGCTTGGGGTCGAGCAGCAGCTTGGCCTGGGTCTGCGGGTCGACGCCGCCGCCGACCAGGTCGACCTGGGCGTTGCCCGCGATCAGGTCCTGGTCGATGGTGTTCTGGTCGATGTTCATCTTCAGCACGATCTTGTCCGCGAGCTGCTTGCGGATCGGGTCGCTGGACTGGTCCCAGTTGGGGTTGGGCACCAGCACGGCGTCCTTGCCGTCGTCGTACGACTGGAACTTGTACGAGCCGCTGGAGACGATGTGCTTGACGTAGCCGGCGCCGTCGTCCTTGGCCTGCGGCACCGGGGCCGTCTGCGGGGCGCTGACCAGGTAGTCGAAGTCCGCGAACGGGTGCTGGAGGTGGAAGACGATCGTGGTGTCGTCCGGGGTCTGGATCGAGTTCAGCCCGCCGGTCGGGTCGGCGTAGGGGCCCTTGTACGGCGTGGGGTTGTCGACCAGCAGTTCCTGGAAGTAGGTCGGGCCGTTGGAGTTCACGGTGGGCGCGAAGTTGCTGCGCTCCACCGCGTACTTGACGTCCTTGGCGGTGATCGGGGTGCCGTCGTCGTACTTCAGGCCCGCACGCAGGTGGTAGGTCCAGGTCAGGCCGTTGTCGCTGACCTGGCCGAGGCCGGTGGCCAGGTCGTTGACCAGCTTGTCGCCGCTGCTGCCCGGCCCCGGCTGGAAGGTGGTGAGCGAACGGGCGTACAGGCGCGAGAAGTTCCAGATGTAGGCGTAGTACGTGTTGCCCGGGTCCAGGGAGTCCGGGGTCCCCTTCATCTCGTAGGTGACCGTGCCGCCCTTCTGGTCCGAGGCGTTCACGATGCCCTTGGTGGCGGCGTCCGCCCCGGCGGAGCCGGCACCGCCGCCACCACCGGAGGACTTGCTGCTCGAACAGCCGCTCACCACCAGCGCGGTGGTGGCGACCACCGCGGCCAGAGCGAGGGTACGAGATCGGCGCATTGCTGGATCAACCCCTTGTAGTAGTGGCCGAAGTAGTGGCCCGGGCTGGAGAAGTGAGGAGGGTGGAAGCTCAGTTGCTGCGCGGGTCGAGCGCGTCGCGCAGCCCGTCGCCGAGCAGGTTGAAGGCGAGCACGGTGACGAAGATCGCCAGGCCCGGGACCACCATGTACTCCGGGTCGACCTGGTAGTACTTGATCGCGTCGTTCAGCATGCCGCCCCAACTCGCCTGCGGGGGCTGGATGCCGACGCCGAGGAAGCTGAGCGCCGCCTCGAAGAGGATGTTGGTCGGGATCAGCAGGGTCGAGTAGACCAGGATCGGGCCGACCAGGTTGGGCAGCAGCTCCTTGAAGAGGATGAACGGCCCGCGGGCACCCAGGCTGCGGGCGGCGAAGACGAACTCCCGCTCGCGCAGCGAGAGCGTCTGGCCGCGCACGATCCGGCCCATGTAGGGCCAGTTGAAGAAGCCGATCACGAAGATCAGCACCGCCAGGTGCAGCGGCAGGCCGTGCAGTCCGAACGCGCCGCCCTGCAGCGAGGCCGAGATGGAGATCGCGAAGAGCAGCAGCGGGAAGGCCAGGAAGGTGTCCATCACCCGGCTGATCACGGTGTCCACCCAGCCGCCGTAGTAGCCGGCCATCACGCCGAGCACGGTGCCGATGGTGTTGGAGAGCACGGTGGCGCCGAAGGCCACCAGGAGTGAGACCCAGGAGCCCTCGATGATCCGGGAGAGCAGGTCGCGGCCCTGCAGCGGGTCGACGCCCAGCGGGTGGCTCAGGCTCATCCCGCCGAACGAACCGGTGGGCAGGCTGCCGAGGTCGGGGTCCAGCAGGTCCTGGTGCAGTGCATCGGGGCTGAGGCCGAAGGCCGACTCGATCGGCTTGGCCAGGACGGCCAGCAGGACCAGCAGGATGACCACCACGCCGCCGGCGACGGCGGCCTTGTCGCGCCGGAAGCGCAGCCAGGCGATGCGGCCGAGCGAACGGCCCTCGATCGCGGCCGGCCCTGCGGAGGCGCTCGCCGCGGGCTCGCCCGGAGCGGCGGGGGTGGTGTCGGTGGGTGTGGTCATGGGCAGTTGGCGTCCCCTCGCCGACGGTTGTCGGCCCATGGCAGCCCGGCGCAGGCATGACTGTGTCAGGTCCTGGTCAGAACCAGCCGTCGATGCCGCCCGAGCTGCTCGGCTGGTGCGGTGCGCAGAACTCTTCACGCTGGCTCCAGCCTCGCGCCAGCCCTGCCCGGCGAAGGATGCCCAACTGTGATCTTCCACAGTCCATGATCAATAAACCTGACGGCCACTCAGGTGACTTGTGAAGATCATCAGTTCACCGCACCCACACCACGGGGTGATCGGTACACGGACCAGCCGGACGGCGAAAGGTCAGCGCCCGGGCCAGGGCTGCTGCGGCCACCCCGACTGCGGCGGCAGCGAACCGCCGTACGGCGCCTGCGGATAGGCGGCCTGCGGGTAGGTCGGATACGGTGCGGGCGCCACCTGCGGGTAGGGCGCCGGAGTCGCCTCACGGTGGTAGAACGGCCGGCTGTTGGCGCGCATCCACAGCGCCACCGGGTCGAACTCGTCGCTCATCGCGACCGTGGAGACCGCGAGGCCGGGCGGCGCCTGCGCGATCGCGCGCTGCATCAGCGCCCGCACCGCCTCCACCGCCGGCGGCGAAGTGTCGTACAGCTCAAGCCCGATGGCCAGGTACGCCTCGCCCACCACTGGCCGTACCCAGGCCCGGCGCAGCGCCCGTACCGGACGCACCGAGGGCGCCTGCTGCTCCAGCAGCGCGTAGAACCGCTCGGTGCCCGGCAGCTGGGGATCGGACAGCTGCAGCGGACCGGCCGGCAGCCGGTCCAGCCCGGCCGCCACCCGGCGCAGGTCGGCCCAGGGCACGCCGACCCCGCCGCCGGGCGCGTGCGGGTTGAGCCACAGCCCCCAGCGGGTGCGGTAGAGCGCGGCGGCGATCTCCCGCCCGGAGATCACCTCGTGGGCGCGCGCCCAGCCGCTGGCGGCCAGTTGACCGGGCGAGGTGACGGCCGGCGCGTAGCCGTGACCGCCGATGTCCATGTTCCCGTACTGGGCGTCCGGGCTGCCGGGGGTGCCGTGCCAGAGCAGCATCCAGACCCGGCCCGCGGCGAGCTCGCTCAGCAGCTGCTCGTACGCCGCGAAGCGGTCCGGGGCGACCTCGCCCAGGGCCCGCTCCAGGGCGCCCGGGTCCGCACCGGGGGCCGGGCCCCACGACCCCGCTCCACCGCCCGCCGCTCCCGTCGTCACCGGTACCCACTCCTGTCCATGCCGCCGCCCTCGCCACGGTCCGGCCCATCCACGGCCTGGCCCATCCACGCTCCGGGCGCCACCCTACGGGGCCCGGCCGACACCCGTCATGCCGACGCCCTGGGTGGCACCGCGGTGCGCTCGCGTCGAGGCCCGAGCCCGCTCAGCCCCGTACGTAGAAGGGTGCTACCCGGTACAGCAGCCAATCCACCACCGGGTCGGCCGCCAGGTCCAGCAGCACCATGTGCACCCCGCCGGGCAGCGGCGCGGCCCCCAGCGCCCGCCCCAGCGCGGCGTTGACCTCCACCGGGTCGGCGGGCGCGGCCGGGTCGAGCTGGACGCCCACGAAGAGCACGGTCGGCTCGCCCTCCACCGAGGCCAGCGCCCGTCGGGCCGTCAGCACGCCGCCCAGCGCCGCGAGCTCGGCGCACACGGCCTGCAGGAACACCATCGGCTCCTCGCCCGGCTCCGGCTCTCGCAGCGCGACCCGGGCGCCCTCGGGCATCCCCGCGCCCGCCCCGGTGCTCTCCCAGCGCCCCTCGCGCGGTCCGCGCCGCAGCTCGGCGACTCCCGCGGGCGGCACCGGGATGCCCACCGGCGCCTGCGGGTTGACCGCGATGCCGATGCCCAGCGGCAGGCCACGGGCGAAGTCCCAGGCCGGCGCGACCGCGCAGGACAGCCCCGGGGCGTGCCGCAGGAACTGCTCCTCGGAGGAGAAGACCGGCACGTAGGGCGCACCCGCCAGCTCGATGGTCGGCAGGTCGAGAGCGGCACCGGCCGGGTCGGCGCCGACGGGCAGCGGGATCCAGACCTGGCTGCGGGCCAGCACCTCGATCACCCGGGGCGTGGCACCGGGGTCGCCGATGGCCGCGCTGAGCACCCGCTCCAGCTCGTTGGCCGGCCAGCCGCTGCCGACCGGCGCCCGACCGGGCTCGGTCCACCCCGTCGCCGTCGCGGCGTACCCCTCTGATTCCATCCGCCCCTGCCCCGCTTGTGACCCGGACCGTCTGGCACAAGCGCTTGTCACGCAGTGCGTCCGGTCGAAGCGTACCGAGACGGCCCCCTCTCCCGCCGGGCGGACGGACATGCCATGATGTCCGCGTACTCCACAGGACCCAACTTCATACTGGCCGCTCGAACCCGCGCGGGAGAGCCCGGAGGTGCCCCTGTCGGCACGGACCGGCGCCGAAGGAGCAAGTCCTCCCCGGAATCTCTCAGGCACCCCTACCGCGTAGGCGAGGCGAATCTGGAAAGCGGAACACGGCCGTGCCGTGCGCCCACCCACGGTGCAAGCCGCGTCATCCTTGGTGCGGTGAAGCTCTCAGGTTGTGACGACAGACGGGGAGACTCCACCCCACCCTGCCCGCACCCAGCTTCGGGAGTCTCACCATGTCCCCCCGTCTGACCGCGCTCGACGCGCTGCACCGTGCCCTGGGCGCGACCATGACCGACTTCGCCGGCTGGGACATGCCGCTGCGCTACGGCAGCGAGCGCGAGGAGCACCTCGCGGTCCGCACCAAGGCCGGGCTCTTCGACCTCTCGCACATGGGCGAGATCACCGTCTCGGGCCCGCAGGCCGGCGAGCTGCTGGACCACGCGCTGGTCGGCTTCATCTCCGCGCTCGGCGTGCTGCGCGCCCGCTACACGATGATCTGCCGCGAGGACGGCGGCATCCTGGACGACCTGATCGTCTACCGGACCGCCGAGAACGAGTACATGGTGGTCGCCAACGCCTCCAACGCCCAGGTGGTGCTGGACGCGCTGACCGAGCGCGCGGCCGGCTTCGACGCCGTGGTGCGCGACGACCGCGACGCCTACGCGCTGCTCGCCGTCCAGGGCCCCGAGGCGAACGCGATCCTCTCCTCGGTGACCGACGCCGACCTGCCGGGCCTGAAGTACTACGCCCTGCTGCCCGCGACGGTGGCCGGCCAGCAGGTCTGGCTGGCCCGCACCGGCTACACCGGCGAGGACGGCTTCGAGATCTTCTGCGCCCCCGCCGACGCCGAGCACCTGTGGCAGGCGCTGACCGAGGCCGGCGCCCCGCACGGTCTGGTCCCGGCCGGCCTGTCCTGCCGCGACACGCTGCGCCTGGAGGCGGGCATGCCGCTCTACGGGCACGAGCTGGACACCTCGCTGACCCCCTTCGACGCGGGCCTGGGCCGGGTGGTGCGCTTCGACAAGACCACCAACGGCGGCGAGTTCGTCGGCCGCAAGGCGCTGGAGGCCGCCGCCGCGCAGGCCGAGGTCAACCCCCCGCGCAAGCTGGTCGGCCTGGTCTCCGAGGGCAAGCGGGTGCCGCGCGCCGAGTACGCGGTGGTCTCCGCCGAAGGCGCGGTGATCGGCCGGATCACCTCCGGCTCCCCCTCCCCCACGCTCGGCAAGCCGATCGCCATCGCGTACCTGGACGCCGCCTTCGCGGCGCCCGGCACGGCCGTCGCGGTGGACGTGCGCGGCAAGCACGAGCCGGTCGAGGTCGTCGCGCTGCCGTTCTACAAGCGCGCCCGCTGAGCCCGGCGGACCCGGCCCCTCCCGCTGAAAGTCCACTGAGCGGACTTTCGACCGTCCGCTCGGCGGACCGTTCCCTCGTTCCCGCTTCCCATCCTGGAGAATGACCACCATGAGCAACCCGCAGCACCTGCAGTACAGCAAGGAGCACGAGTGGCTGACCGCCGCCGACGCGGACGGCGTGTCGACCGTCGGGATCACCGAGTACGCGGCCACCGCCCTCGGTGACATCGTCTACGTGCAGCTGCCCGCGGTCGGCGACACCGTCACCGCCGGGGAGACCTGTGGGGAGCTCGAGTCCACCAAGTCGGTCAGCGACCTGTACTCCCCCGCCACCGGTGAGGTGACCGAGGTCAACGAGGCCCTGGCCGACGAGCCCGCCCTGGTGAACTCCGCCGCCTTCGAGGGTGGCTGGCTCTTCAAGCTCAAGGTCTCCGAGGCCCCCGCGGACCTGCTGGACGCCGACGGCTACGCCGAGTTCACCAAGTCCTGACCGGAACGCCGGCCGGGCCGCCCGGCCGGCCTCCGATCCACCCGGCGGGCGGCCGCAGCGCGGCGGCCGTCCGCACCAGGTTCCCCTCGCCCGCCACCCGCCGCCACCCTTGCCACGGCGCGCTGCGCGCGGCAGCCCCCTTTCACGGGAAGACGCCACCATGACGGTTCTCAACCAGTCCCTGCACGCACTCGACCCCGAGATCGCCGCCGCGGTCGACGCCGAGCTGCACCGCCAGCAGTCCACCCTCGAGATGATCGCTTCCGAGAACTTCGCCCCGGTGGCGGTCATGGAGGCCCAGGGCTCGGTCCTCACCAACAAGTACGCCGAGGGCTACCCCGGCCGCCGCTACTACGGCGGCTGCGAGCACGTCGACGTGGTCGAGCAGATCGCCATCGACCGGGTCAAGGCGCTGTTCGGCGCCGAGGCCGCCAACGTGCAGCCGCACTCCGGCGCGCAGGCGAACGCCGCCGCGATGTTCGCGCTGATCCAGCCGGGCGACACCATCCTGGGCCTGAACCTGGCCCACGGCGGTCACCTGACCCACGGCATGAAGATCAACTTCTCCGGCAAGCTCTACAACGTGGTGGCCTACCACGTGGACGAGCAGACCAACCTGGTCGACATGGAGGAGGTCGAGCGCCTGGCCAAGGAGCACCAGCCCAAGCTGATCATCGCCGGCTGGTCCGCCTACCCGCGCCAGCTCGACTTCGCCGAGTTCCGCCGGATCGCCGACGAGGTCGGTGCGCTGCTCATGGTGGACATGGCCCACTTCGCCGGCCTGGTGGCCGCGGGCCTGCACCCCTCCCCGGTGCCGTACGCGGACGTGGTCACCACCACCACCCACAAGACCCTGGGCGGCCCGCGCGGCGGCGTGATCCTCTCCAAGGCCGAGTGGGCCAAGAAGATCAACTCCGCGGTCTTCCCCGGCCAGCAGGGCGGCCCGCTGGAGCACGTGATCGCCGGCAAGGCGGTCGCCTTCAAGGTCGCCGCCTCCCCGGAGTTCAAGGAGCGCCAGGAGCGCACCCTGGAGGGCGCCAAGATCCTGGCCGCCCGCCTGCTCCAGGAGGACGCCAAGGCGGCCGGCGTCTCGGTGCTGTCCGGCGGCACCGACGTCCACCTCGTCCTGGTGGACCTGCGCAACAGCGAGCTGAACGGCCAGGACGCCGAGGACCGCCTGCACGAGGTCGGCATCACGGTCAACCGCAACGCCGTCCCGAACGACCCGCGTCCCCCGATGGTCACCTCGGGCCTGCGGATCGGCACCCCGGCGCTGGCCACCCGCGGCTTCCAGGCCGAGGACTTCCGCGAGGTCGCCGACATCATCGCCGAGGCGCTGCTGCCGACCTTCGACGCGGACCGGTCCACCGCCCTCAAGGCCCGGGTCACCGCTCTGGCCGAGAAGTACCCGCTCTACCCCGAGCTGTAAGGCAGCACCCTCGGGCGTGGTCGGCGTCACCCCTGCCGACCGCACCCGGGCCCCGGGGCACCGCGCACACTGGAATGGTGAGCCGGTGCCCCGTCTCATGCACCGCCCTTCTCTCTCCACGAGAACCAGACAAGGACGTCCCCCCGTGGCCATCAGCGTCTTCGACCTCTTCTCCATCGGCATCGGCCCCTCCAGCTCGCACACGGTCGGCCCGATGCGCGCGGCCCGGATGTTCGCCCGCCGGCTGCGCTCCGAGGGCCTGCTGGAGCAGGTCACCACGGTGAAGGCCGAGCTCTTCGGCTCGCTCGGCGCCACCGGCCACGGCCACGGCACCCCCAAGGCCGTCCTGCTCGGTCTGGAGGGCAACTCGCCGCGCACGGTCGACGTCGCCAAGGCCGACCTGGACGTGGCCCGGATCAACGAGGCCAAGCGGCTGAGCCTGCTCGGGACCCACTCGATCGCCTTCGACCCGGACCTCCAGCTGGTCCTGCACCGCCGCCGCTCGCTGCCGTACCACGCCAACGGCATGACCCTGGTGGCGCACGACGCGGCCGGCACCGAGCTGCTCGCCAAGACCTACTACTCGGTCGGCGGCGGCTTCGTGGTGGACGAGGACGCGATCGGCGCGGACCGGGTGGTCCCGGACGACACCGTGCTGCGCTACCCCTTCCGCACCGGCGAGGAGCTGCTGCGGCACACCCGGGAGACCGGCCTGTCCATCTCCGGCCTGATGCTGGAGAACGAGAAGGCCTGGCGCACCGAGGAGGAGATCCGGACCGGTCTGCTGGAGATCTGGGGCGTGATGAAGGAGTGCGTGAGCGCGGGCATGTCCCGCGAGGGCATCCTGCCCGGCGGCCTCAAGGTCCGCCGCCGCGCCGCCGCCGGTGCCCGGGCGCTGCGCGCCGAGGGCATAGGCCCGGCGAACGCGATGGAGTGGGTCACCCTCTACGCGATGGCGGTCAACGAGGAGAACGCCAGCGGCCAGCGGGTGGTCACCGCCCCCACCAACGGCGCGGCCGGCATCATCCCCGCCGTCCTGCACTACTTCCAGAACTTCGTCCAGGGTGCCGACGACGAGGGCATCGTCCGCTTCCTGCTCGCCGCCGGCGCGATCGGCATGCTCTTCAAGGAGAACGCCTCGATCTCCGGCGCCGAGGTCGGCTGCCAGGGCGAGGTCGGCTCCGCCTGCTCGATGGCCGCCGGCGGCCTCGCCGAGGTGCTCGGCGGCTCCCCCGAGCAGGTCGAGAACGCCGCCGAGATCGGCATCGAGCACAACCTCGGCCTCACCTGCGACCCGGTCGGCGGCCTGGTCCAGATCCCCTGCATCGAGCGCAACGGCATGGCCTCGGTCAAGGCCGTCACCGCCGCCCGGATGGCCCTGCGCGGCGACGGCCGCCACCACGTCTCCCTCGACAAGGCGATCAAGACCATGAAGGAGACCGGGGCGGACATGAAGGTCAAGTACAAGGAGACCTCGCGCGGCGGCCTCGCGGTCAACGTCATCGAGTGCTGAGCACCACTGCCTGACGAGGCCCGCCCGGCCGGGGAGTCCTCCCGGCCGGGCGGGCCTCGTCATGGGTGCCCGTGGGTGCTACTGGTACATCGAGTCCCAGAGCTGCTGCGCCGTCTTGCCGGTGTGCTGGATCCACCACTGGTCGGCGTTGTCGACGGGGTAGGCCTGGGCGTGGCCCGCGTCGTTGAGTTCGCGCACGATGTTGCTGTCGTAGTGCGTGGCCACGTAGTTGAGGAAGTAGGCCGTGGTGCTGTAGCCCGCCAGGTAGGTGTTCTTGGTGTTCTGGTCGGGGCGGGCCAGGTTGGTGGGCTGGTAGTTGTAGTAGCGGAACCAGTCGGCGCTGCCCTCCACCAGGCCGCTGGGCAGGTTGCTGCCGTCCTGGACCACGTGGACCTGCTCGTGGACCAGGAAGCCGGTGTCGTCCGGGTGCTGGCGGACCCAGTCGGGGTTGACCTTGACGGTGAGGTTGTTCGCCGAGCCGTCCCAGTAGGTCGCCGCGATGTCGCCCGGCCCGTTGTAGGCCGGGTCGAAGACGACCCGGTAGCTGGTGGGCGCCTGGTAGGCGCCGCCGTCGATCAGGTTCACGGTCGGGCCGTACCACTGCTGCAGGATGGACTGCTCGGTGCTCGCCCAGCCGGCCAGGTCACCGGCCTGCGAGGTGTCCATGGTGATGCTGACGCCCGGGGCGGGCTGGGAGCCGCCACCGCCGAAGACCAGGTCCGGGCTGGTCTGGTAGTCGTAGGCCGCGCCGCCGGTCCAGTGCAGCTGGAGCTCGGTCTTGTAGTCGTGGCCCTGAGTGGGGTTGCCCAGCACGCTGGTCGCGTAGTGCTGGGAGCCGGTCCGGCAGGTGGCCGAGCTGGTGAAGACCTGCCGGTTGCTGGTGTAGTCCCAGAGGATCACGTCGACCGTGCAGTTGGGGTCGACGCTCTGGAAGTTGGTGTACGCGTCCGCGGTGATGTAGCCGCTGCCGTTGACGCCGATGCAGGCGCTCTCCCAGGCCGGGCCGCCGCAGCCGCCGGGGGTGGTGTCGGCGTGCGCGGCAGCCGCGGAGGTCAAGGACGCCCCCGCGGCGAGTGCGAGGCCGACGCCGGTCAGCGCGGCCCGCTTCGCGAGGGTTCGTATGCTCCGTGCCATGGGCTTCCTCCTTGGGCGAGAGCTGGGATGTCCAGCGGCTCGCATGCTGTCCCCGGCGGATCGACAGCCGATTGACAGCGGGGAAGCCCACCCGGGGAGGCCCGGGCTCAGTTCGCGGTGCGCTCACGCACCTTCAGCTCGAACCAGACGGTCTTGCCGCGCGGCAGCAGGTCGGCGCCCCAGCGGTCGGCGAGGGTGTCGACCACGAACAGGCCGCGGCCGCACTCGGCCAGGCCCGGCTCGGCGACGATCAGGCAGGGCAGCGCGCGGGAGGAGTCGCGCACCTCCACCCGCAGCCAGCCGGGGCGGCGCAGCAGGCGCAGCCCGATGGTGCGGCCGCCGGTGTGGCGCACGGCGTTGGCGACCAGCTCGGCGGTGAGGAGTTCGCCGGCCTCCAGGAGCGGGTGCAGCCCCCAGCTCTGCAGCACCGAGAGCACCAGCCGGCGGGCCAGCGGCCCGGACTCGCCGCGGGAGGGCAGCCGCGCCTCCTCCTCGCCGGCGGGGTCGCGTAACCGGGGCAGGACCGCGCGCTCCAACTCGTAGAAGGAGAGCCGTTCCAGGGCCGCGAGCCCGGAGCGGGACGCCGTCCCCGCGGGGGCCGCCGTGCCGATCCGCTGAGACCCCGGCAGGGGGTCAGCGGCCGGACCGGGCCCGAGATGTGATGACTGCTCGACTTCGCCCCATCCCGCCATGTGCCCATCATTGCGGTTCGCAAGCAGCCGCGTACGGACAATGACGAAACGATCACTATTCATTTGGCATATGACGCTCGCACCCGGTGTCGGCGCGGCTCGAAAGCCGGTCGAACACCGGGTGCGAATGGGGCCGCAGGGGCGCTGGAGACGCAGGCTCTACCAGGTGCTCCAGGCCATGTTCCAGCCGCTCAGGCCGTTGTCCGGGGTCACCTGCGCACCCTTGGAATTGATCACCTTCACCACGTCGCCGACCAGCGAGGCCGCGTAGAACTTGGCCGCCGGGGTGTCGGTGCCGCCCGCGTTTCCGGGAGCGTCCTGCAGGCCGACGCAACCGTGACTGACGTTCGCGCTCCCGAACGTGCTCGCCGAGGACCAGTTGTTGCCGTGCACGTAGGTGCCACTGTCGGTCAGGCGCATCGAGTGCGGGACCTCCAGGTCGTACTCGCCCGGCTTGAGGCCCGGCACCGAGGCCGAGGTCATGTGGGCGGTGCCCTCCTTGGCCTCGATCACCATGGTGCCGTTGTAGGTCGGGTGGTCGTCCGAGCCGGAGCTGATCGGGATCGTCTCGGTGGTCTGCCCGTTCGTCTGCACCGTCATGGTGTGGGCGGCGGCGTCCACCGTGCTGATCTGCGAGCGGCCGATGGTGAACGACTCGTCGCGGTCCGAGCCGCCGTAGACGCCCGGCGAGACCTCGACGCTCTTCAGCCGGATGTGGATCTTCACCTGGGTGTTGGGCTGCCAGAAGTTCTGCGGACGCAGGTCGAGCCGGTTGTTGCCCATCCAGTGGCCCTTGAGCTGGGAGCCGTCGGAGGTCTCGAAGGTGATCGCCTTCTCCACCGCCTGCTTGTTCTGGATCGGCATGCCGAAGTCGAACGAGACGATCATGCCGACGCCGTAGGTGGAGCCGGTGATGACGTTGTCCTGGCTGCGCGAGGTCTTGGCCGGGGTCAGCGTGCTGAAGCTGCTGCTGGCGGTGGTCGCCACGCCCTTGGCGTCGGTGGCCTCGGCCTTCACCTGGTAGGAGTCGGCCACCGACAGGCCCGCGGCCGGCACCCAGCTGGTCCCGTCGGCCGAGATGCTGCCCTGCACCGCCTGGCCGCTCTTGTCGGTCACCGTCACCTGGCTCAGCCTGCCGCTGGCGACCGCGACCTTGAGCGCGTCCGGCGCGGCGTTCTGGGTGCCGTCCTTCGGCTCGATGTCGACCACCGCGCTCGACGCCGGGGAGGCCGAGGTGGCCGGCGCCGCGGGCGAGCCGCCCGCCGCGCCCCCGGACGCACCCCCCGCCGCCGCGGCAGGCGCGGAGCCGGCCTTCGGGCTGCTGCTGCCACCACCGCAGGCCGTGGCCAGCAGCAGGGTGGCGCCGACGGCGAGTGCCGCTCCCACGCGTATCGAGCGCATGCCTCTACTCCCCTGATTCAGTCCCGTACGCCTACACGTCGTTGACGGGCCCCCGGTTCCGCACCGGTTTCGAACAAATCGGCTGATTGTCGCACCTGTTTCCTTCGCCCGTTCGACCGCCTTCATGCCCTCCCCCGGATATCCGCGGCCGAATGGTGACCATCACGCGAATGGCCCACCTCGACAACGTTCCGAGGTGGGCCATTGGTTGCACTCAGCTACCGGTTTTCATGGAATTACCAGCTTGCCCAGGGCAACGTCCAGCCGCTGAGCCCGTTGCTGGGGCTGACCGTCTTGCCCTTGGCGTTCTTGATGATCACGACGTCGCCGATCATCGAGGAGTTGAAGAACTTCCCGGCCACCGAGTTGTCGTCGCCGCCCTTGGCGTCCTGCATGCTGACGCAGCCGTGACTGGCGTTCGACTGGCCGAACGCGTTGCTCCAGTAGTTGCCGTGGACGTACGTGCCCGAATCGGTCAGCCGCATCGCGTGCGGCACGTCCGGCACGTCGTACTCGCTGCCGACCACGTTGGAGACGGTCGCGGAGTTCATCCGGGTGACCTTCTCCTTGCTCTCGATGGTCATCGTGCCGTTCCACGACGGGTTGTCGTCGTTGCCGGCGGTGATCGGCAGCGTCTCCAGCGTCTTGCCGTCGCGGACCACGGTCATCTTGTCGGTGCTCGCGTCGGCGGTGGAGATCTGCGAGCGGCCGATGGTGAACGACTCGTCGCGGTCCGAGCCGCCGTAGACGCCCGGCGAGACCTCCACGCTCTTCAGCTTGTAGTGGATCTTCACCGTGGTGCCGGGCTTCCAGTACGCCTGCGGGCGGAAGTCGAGCCGGCGGTTGCCGAACCAGTGGCCCTTGACCTGGGTGCCGTCCGAGGCCTCGAAGGTGATGCCCTTGACGACGTCGTCCTTGTTCTTGACGTCCTTGTTGAAGTTCACCGAGACGATCATGCCGACGCCGTAGGTGGAGCCGGTGGAGACGTTGTCGTTGGTGGAGACGGTCTTGGCCGGGGTCAGCGTGGTGAAGCTGCTGTCCACCGCGGCCTGCAGGCCGGCCGAGTCCACCGCCTGGGCGCTCACCTTGTAGAGCATGCCGACGGCCAGCGCTGCCGACGGCGACCAGGACAGGCCGTCCGCCGAGATGCTGCCCTGGACCGCGTTGCCGTCCTTGTCGGCCACCGAGACCTGGGTCAGCTTGCCGTTCGCCACCGCGACCTTGACCGCCCCGGTGGGCGCCACGTCCTGGGTGCCGTCGGCGGGCGTCACGGTCAGCTGGGCCGCCGAGAGCTTGGGCGAGGACGCGGCCGACGGCGCGGCCGACGAGGACCCGCCGGCGGCCGCGCCGCCGCCGCCCGAACCGCCGGCCTTGGCCGGGGTGTCGTCCGGCCCGCAGGCGCTCGCCAGCAGCAGCACGCCACCCGCCAGCAACGCTGCGGTGGCCCGGCGAGCGGCCCCCCTGCCCGTCCACATCCCTCTCGCGGCTGCCGCCGCCCGAACCGGCTCCACTGGGCGCTCCCCCTCGTCGTCTGTCGCCGGACCACACCTCGGGGGTCCGCGCTCGCGCAAGGATAACTGGGCCAACTGAGTGAATCTTCGGCGGGAGGGTCGTGGCCGACAGGTGAAAGCGCGTCAGCCGGCCCCGGGTCGCCCTGGCAGCATTTGTCCCGGTTCGCCGCTCGGCCGGCCGGCCGTGCCCACCGCGCGCCCAGCCGATCGGGTCCCGCTGTCCACGATCGGATTCCGCCTGGGGCACGAGGGAACGATTCACTCTGCGGACATCCGTCCGTAACAGTCGCGGGTGACCGGCCTCGGAGGACTGCGGGCATGACGGCATGGCAGGAACTGGAGCAGGACCGCCCAGAGCCCCTCACCGCCACCCACCTGCCACCCGCCGCGCCCTGGCCGGGCAGCTGGCAGCCGCTGGGCGCCCGCTACCGGCACGGCGCCGACGGCAGCCACGGCACCAACTTCGCGCTCTGGGCGCCGGGCGCCGAGTCCGTCGAGCTCTGCCTGTTCGACGAGGAGGGCACCGAGACCCGCCACCCGCTCTCCGAGCAGACCTTCCAGACCTGGCACGGCTACCTGCCCGGGATCGGCCCCGGCCAGCGCTACGGCTACCGGGTGCACGGCCGCTGGGACCCGTGGACCGGTGCCCGCTGGAACCCGGCCAAGCTGCTGCTCGACCCCTACGCGCGGGCCGTCGACGGGGAGTTCACCGGCCACGGCGCCTGCTGCGCCTCGGTGCGCGACTGGCCCGAGGCGGACGTCGCCGACACCGTGCGCGACAACCGCGACTCCGCGCCGTACACCGCGCGCGGCGTGGTGGTGCACGACGACGACGACTGGTCGGACGACCGCCGCCCCAAGACGCCCTGGGCCGAGACGGTGCTCTACGAGCTGCACGTGCGCGGCTTCACCATGCGCCACCCCGGCATCCCGCCCGAACTGCGCGGCACCTACGCGGGCCTGGCGCACCCGGCGGCCCTGGCGCACCTGACCTCGCTCGGGGTCACCGCCGTCGAGCTGCTGCCGGTCCACCAGTTCGCCAGCGAGGACCACCTGCACCGGCGCGGCCTGACCAACTACTGGGGCTACAACTCGATCGGCTGGTTCGCCCCGCACGGCGGCTACAGCGCGAGCGGCACCCGCGGCCAGCAGGTCGGGGAGTTCAAGCGGATGGTGCGCGCGCTGCACCACGCGGGCATCGAGGTGATCCTGGACGTCGTCTACAACCACACCGCCGAGGGCGGCGAGCTGGGGCCGGCCCTCTCGCTGCGCGGGATCGACAACGCCGGCTACTACCGCCTGGGGCGCGGGAACCGGGGCGGGCGGGGCTACACCGACTACACCGGCTGCGGCAACACGCTGGACACCCGCCAGCCGCAGGCCGTGCGGCTGGTCACCGACTCGCTGCGCTACTGGGCCGGCGAGATGGGCGTGGACGGGTTCCGGTTCGACCTGGCCGCGGCCCTGGCCCGGGCCAGCGACGGGGTCGACATGCACCACCCGCTGCTGGCGGCCATCTCCCAGGACCCGCTGCTGAGCCGGGTCAAGCTGATCGCCGAGCCGTGGGACGTCGGCAACGGCGGCTACCAGGTGGGCAACTTCCCGCCGCTGTGGGCGGAGTGGAACGACAAGTACCGCGACACCGTGCGCGACTTCTGGCGCGGTGCCCGCCCGGACGTGGCCGAGCTCGGCTACCGGCTCTCCGGCTCCTCCGACCTCTACCAGCGCGGCGGGCGGCGCCCGTACGCCTCGGTCAACTACATCACCGCGCACGACGGCTTCACCCTGCGCGACCTGGTCTCGTACAACGGCAAGCACAACCTGGCCAACGGCGAGGACGGCCGGGACGGCACCGACGACAACCGCTCCTGGAACTGCGGAGCGGAGGGCGAGAGCACCGATCCGGCCGTCCAGGAGCTGAGAGCGCGCCAGCTGCGCAACCTGCTGGCCACCCTGCTGCTCGCCTCGGGGGTGCCGATGCTGATGGCCGGGGACGAGTTCGGGCGCACCCAGGGCGGCAACAACAACGCCTACTGCCAGGACAACGAGACCAGTTGGGTGGACTGGTCACTGCTGGACCAGCCGGCCTGGCGCCGCCAGAGCGAGCTGACGGCCCAGCTGATCCGGCTGCGCCGGGCCCACCCGGTGCTGCGCCAGCGGGCCTTCTTCTCCGGGCGGGCCGCGGTGCCCGGCGGCCGGCGCGACCTGACCTGGTACACCGCGCGCGGCACCGAGATGACCGAGGCCGACTGGTACGCCCCCACCGCCCAGCTCGGCATGCTGCTCAACGGCGACGCGATGTCCGAGCGCGACCAGCACGGCTGCCCGCTGACCGACGACAGCTTCCTGCTGCTGCTCAACGGCGCCGACCACCCCGCGCAGTTCGCGCTGCCGCCCGGCGGCCCCTGGGAGCTGCTGCTGGACACCGCCGACCGCGGGGTCGCACAACCGCTGGCCGCGCGCTCGCTGAGACTGCTGCGCGCCGCCGGACACGAGTGACGCCCCGCGGTGGCCGGTTCCCGGCGGCGCACCACGTCAGGTGTGAAAAACCGGATGAGAAATGTCAGTCGCTCCGCCTACGCTCGGCCCGATGGCCGAGAACGCTGCACCCCCGCATCAGCCGCCCACCGACCGGCCCGACAGGTCCACGGTGCGCTCGCTGCTCAGGCTCAAGCCCTACGCGTACCCCATCCGCTGGTACCTCGTCGGCGCGGTGGCCGCCGCCCTGATCGCCTCCGGCGCGGTCCTGGTGGTGCCGCTCGTGCTGGGCCGGATCGTGGACGGCCCGATCGGCCACCACGACCAGGCCGCGCTCTGGCCACTGATCGGACTCCTGCTGCTGCTCGGCGCCGCCGAGGCCGGCCTCTTCGGGCTGCGCCGGGTGCTGATCGCCCGCCCGCTGGCCCGGGTCGAGGCCGCCATGCGCAGCGACCTGTACGCCAAGCTGCAGCGCCTGCCGGTCTCCTTCCACGACCGCTGGCCCTCCGGCCAGCTGCTCTCCCGGGCCACCTCGGACCTGTACACCCTGCGGCTCTTCCTGGCCTTCCCGCTGGTCTTCCTGGTCGTCAACACCCTGACCTTCCTCGCCGGTTCGGTGCTGATGCTGCTGCTGGACTGGCGGCTGGGCCTGATCGCGCTGGTCCCCGCGGTGCCGCTGATCCTCATCTGCACGCACTTCGAGGCCCGCTACTCGGCCGCCGCCCGGACCGCCCAGGACCAGAACGGCGACCTCGCCACGGTGCTGGAGGAGTCGGTGCTCGGCATCCGGATCCTCAAGTCCTTCGGCCGCCAGCGCACCATGGCCCGGCACTTCGCCGAGCGGGCCGAGCTGCTGCGCGGCACCGAACTGCGCAAGGCCTGGATGCTGGCCGACCTGTGGGCGGTCATCGTCGGTCTGCCCGAGCTGGCCCTGGGCAGCGCACTGGCCGTCGGATCGGTGCTGGTGGCCCACGACGAGCTGAGCGCCGGCACCCTGGTCGCCTTCCTGTCCACCGCACTGGCGCTGCGCTGGCCGGTGGAGTCGCTGGGCTGGCTGCTGGCCTACAGCAACGAGGCGGGCACCGCCGCCGACCGGCTCTTCGACGTGCTCGACACCCCCGAGCAGCCCGAGCCCGAACCGGCGGCGCCCGGCCCCGCGGGTGACGGCATCCGCTTCAGCGGTGTCCGCTTCCGCTACCCCGACGCGCCCGCCGACAGCCCCGACCTGCTGTGCGGCATCGACCTGCACATCCGGCGCGGCGAGACGATGGCGCTGGTCGGCGCCACCGGCAGCGGCAAGACCACGCTGACCGCGCTGCTCCCCCGGCTCTACGAGGCCACCGCCGGCACCATCACGGTGGACGGCCAGGACACCGCCCACCTGCCGCTGCCCCGGCTGCGCGAGCTGGTCTCGGTCGCCTTCGAGGAGCCGACACTGTTCTCCGCCACCGTGCGCGAGAACGTGCTGATGGGCGCGCCCGGCGCCGGCCCGGAGCAGTTGGAGCGGGCGCTGGCCACCGCCCAGGCCGGCTTCGTGCACCAGCTGCCCAAGGGCGTGGACACCGAGGTCGGCGAGCAGGGCCTGAGCCTGTCCGGCGGCCAGCGCCAGCGCCTGGCGCTGGCCCGCGCGGTGGTCGGCTCGCCGGAGTTCCTGGTGCTGGACGACCCGCTCTCCGCGCTGGACGTGCACACCGAGGCGCTGGTCGAACGGGCCCTGCGCGAGGTGCTCGGCGACACCACCGCGCTGGTGGTGGCGCACCGGCCGAGCACGGTGCTGCTGGCCGACCGGGTCGCGGTGCTGGCCGAGGGCCGGATCCTGGCGGTCGGCACCCACCAGCGGCTGCTGGAGACCTGTCCCGAGTACCGCGAACTGATGTCCGGCGAAAGCGCGCTGGAAGCGAGTGTGACCCGATGACCACCACTGCCGCCCCCGAGGCCGACGAGCTGCCGGTCGCCGAGGACGAGGAGATCCCCGTCCCGCCCGGCGCCTCCGCCGCCCTGCTGCGCTCGCTGCTCGCCCCGCACCGGCGCCGGGTGCTGACCGGGGTCATGATGATCCTGCTCCAGCAGGCCGCGCTGCAGTCCGGTCCGCTGCTGGTGTCGCTGGCCATCGACCGGGCCATCCCGGCGCTGCGCCACCACGACAGCGGCCCGCTGATCGCCGTCACCGCCGGCTACCTGGGCTGCGCCGCGCTCAGCACGCTGCTGCAGCGCGCCTTCATCCGGGTCTCCGGGCGGCTCAACCAGGACGTGCTGCTCGAACTGCGCACCCGGATCTTCCGGCACGCCCAGCGGCTCGGCCTGGACTTCCACGAGCGCTACACCTCCGGCCGGATCATCTCGCGCGGCACCAGCGACGTGGACACCCTGCGCGAACTGCTCAACGAGGGCCTGCAGGAGCTGCTCGCGGTCTTCCTGTCGGTCTGCTACATCGCGGTCATCCTGCTGGTGATGGACTGGCGACTGGGCCTGCTGGCGCTCAGCTCGGTGCTGCCGATGACGCTGCTGGTCCGGATGTTCCGCACCCGCAGCTCCCGGGTCTACCGCACCTCGCGCACCGCGGTCGCCTCGGTGATCGTCCGGTTCACCGAGACCATGAACGGCATCCGCCCGGTGCAGGCCTTCCGCCGCGAGGCGGACAACCAGGCCGCGTTCGGCGAGCTCAACCGCGGCTACGCCGACGCCAACGCCAACGGCCTGCTGGAGATGGCGCGTTACGTCGGCTTCTCGCGGGCCACGGCGAACCTGTGGGTCACCGTGGTGGTGCTGGTCGGCGCCTACCTGGTGACCGACGGCAGCCTGGAGCTGGGCGTGCTGACCGGGTTCGTGCTCTACCTGCGACGGCTGTACGACCCGATCGACCAGCTGGCGATGTTCCTGAACAGCTACCAGTCGGCCGCCGCCGCGCTGGAGAAGATCTCCGGCCTGCTGGCCCAGGAGCCCTCGGTCGCCGAGCCGGTCACCCCCGTGCCGCTGCCGGCCACCACCGCCACCGGGCGCACGGTCGAGTTCCACCAGGTGGGGTTCGCCTACCGCACCGGTAAGGAGGTGCTGCCGGCCTTCTCGCTGACCCTGCCGGCCGGCCGGACCACCGCGGTGGTGGGCGCCACCGGCGCCGGCAAGTCCACCCTGGCCAAGCTGCTGGCCCGGTTCTACGACCCGACCTCCGGCCGGATCACCCTGGACGGCGTCGACCTGCGTTCGCTGGCCGCGGCCGAACTGCGGCGCGGCGTGGTGATGGTGACCCAGGAGTCGTTCCTCTTCTCCGGCACGGTCGCCGAGAACATCGCGGTGGGCCGCCCGGAGGCGAGCCGCGAGGAGATCGAGCAGGCCGCCAAGGCGATCGGGGCCCATGACTTCATCGCCGCCCTGCCCGACGGCTACGACACCGACGTGCGCAAGCGGGGCGGCCGGATCTCCGCCGGCCAGCGCCAACTGGTGGCCTTCGCCCGCGCGTTGCTGGCCGACCCGGCGGTGCTGATCCTGGACGAGGCGACCTCCTCGCTGGACGTCCCCGGCGAGCAGGCCGTGCAGCGCGCCATGCGCACGGTACTGGCGGGCCGCACCGCGGTGATCATCGCGCACCGGCTGTCCACCGTGGAGATCGCGGACCGGGTGCTGGTGATGGAGTCGGGCCGGATCATCGAGGACGGCACCCCGGCCGAGCTGATCGCCGGCCGCGGTCGCTTCGCCGACCTGCACACGGCCTGGCGCGACAGCCTGGTCTGACGCCGGCTCCGGACCCGGGTCAGCCGGCGGGCAGGGCGGGCGGCTGGTCCAGCATGCGCAGCTGGTTGGTGCACGGGATCCGCCGGGCGGTGGCCTTGGCCAGCTTCAGCGCGATGTCGGCGTAGGCCGCCCGGACGCTGCCGGTCGACGCCGTGCCCAGGTCGGCACTGGCCACCACAATCCGGAGGTAGGGCGAGGGCTTGGCCGCGGCGGCGGCCTGCTGGTAGGCGCAGGCGAACTGGAGCGCCATGGGGCCGGTGCCGGGCGCGAACCACCCGGTCACGTCCGGGCCGAAGCCCACCTGCCGCAGGGTGCTGCCGAGCAGTCGCTGGTCGTCGGCGACATCGGTGCCGTCCGCCGAGCCGATGCTCACGGACAGCATGCTCGAGTGGTGCTTGTCGTTCCACACCAGCCGACAGCTGGACAGCAGCAGCCCGTTGGCGACCGGGCCGTCGATGCCGCCCCGGGTGGTGGCCTTGGCCCGGCCGTCCGGGCCGGCCAGCACCCGGTAGTCGGCGGGGCCCAGCTCGCCCCAGCAGGCGCTCTGCGGCAGCTGCACCGACTGCCACGGTTTCCACCAGAACCCGGTCACCGCCGCCCCGGCCACCAGGGCCGCCAGCACGCCCCAGACCAGTAATCGGCGCCGGCCGTGCCCCGGCGGCGGGCTCTCCCGACCTATTCGACCGGGGAGTTCATCGGTGGTCAACTGCTCGAATTCCAGGCGTGCCATGGTCCCCCCATGCGATACCGCCAGCAACAGAGGGCAACATCCTAACCACGGATTGTGAACGCCGGGCGAACTTTGGCGCATTCCTGACAGGCGGTCCGAAAGGTCGACGGTGTCCGGGAAGTCGACCCACCCGACTTCCCGGACACCAGCTCAACAGCCGGAGGTGTCCGGCACGCCCTACCGCAGCACCCCGGCGTCCATCCCCGCCGACTCCGGCGGCAGCGCCACCAGGCCCAGTTCGGCCGGGGAGGCCAGCAGCGGATGGCTGGGCAGCACCCGGACCGTGTAACCGAACGGCCCGGTGCGGCTCAACTCCAGCGTGCCCTCGTAGCGTTGGCAGCCGTTCAGGTCCGGGCCGCCGACCGGCTTGAGGGTCTGGGCCTCCGCCTCGCGGATGCGGTCGCGCTCGTCGACCGCGCCGGAGACGGCCTGCACCTCGACGTCCTCCGGTGCCAGCCCGCCGAGCGCGACCTGCACCCGCAGCGCGAGCGCCGAGCCCAGCTCGGCGGCCTCGGCCTCGGCCCCGGCGGCGGCCGAGGCGTCCACGTGCTCGACCCGGACGGCCGGCCAGGCCGACCGGACCTTCGCCTTCCAGAGCGCGAGCAGCCGCGCCCCCTCGCCGTCCAGCCCGCGCTGGGCGAGCGCGGCCGGCGCGTAGAGCCGCTCCACGTACTCCCGCACCATCCGCCCGGCCAGCACCTTGGGGCCGAGCGTCACCAGGGTGTGCCGGACCATCGCGATCCAGCGGTGCGGCAGCCCGTCGACGCCCCGGTCGTAGTAGGCGCCCGCGACCTGGTGCTCGATCAGGTCGTAGAGCGCGGCGGCCTCGATGTCGTCGCGCTGGTCCTCGTCGAAGCCGGGGCCGTCGGCCGTCGGGATCGCCCAGCCGTTGCGGCCGTCGTACCACTCCTCCCACCAGCCGTCCAGCACCGACAGGTTGAGGCAGCCGTTCAGCGCGGCCTTCATCCCCGAGGTGCCGCAGGCCTCCAACGGGCGCAGCGGGTTGTTCAGCCAGACGTCGCAGCCGGGGTAGAGGTGCTTGGCCATCGCCATGTCGTAGTCCGGCAGGAAGACGATCCGGTGGCGCACCGCCGGATCGTCGGCGAAGGCCACCAGCTGCTGGATCAGCCGCTTGCCGCCGTCGTCCGCCGGGTGGGCCTTGCCGGCCACCACGATCTGCACCGGCCGGGTGGGGTGCAGCAGCAGCGAGCGCAGCCGGTCCTGGTCCCGCAGCATCAGGGTGAGCCGCTTGTAGGAGGGCACCCGGCGGGCGAAGCCGATGGTCAGCACCTCCGGGTCGAGCACCGCCTCGGTCCAGCCGAGCTCGGCGTCGCCGGCCCCGCGCTGGCGCCAGGAGGCCCGCAGCCGGCGCCTGGCCTCCTCCACCAGCTGGGCCCGCAGCGCGCGCCGCACCCCCCAGATCTCGGCGTCGCCGATCTGCTCGACCCCGCTCCAGCGCTCGGCCCCGCCCACCGACATGGCGCTCTCCGCCCGGTCGGCGCCGATCTCGGCGGCGCCCAGGCGCACCACCGCCGGATCGATCCAGGTGGGCGCGTGCACGCCGTTGGTGATCGAGGTGATCGGCACCTCGTCGGCGTCGAAGCCGGGCCACAGCGCGCCGAACATGGCGCGGCTGACCGCGCCGTGCAGGGTGCTCACACCGTTGGCGCGCTGGGCCAGGCGCAGGCCCATGGCGGCCATGTTGAACAGCTTGGGGTCGCCGCCCGGCCAGTTCTCCAGGCCGAGCGCGAGCACCTGGTCGACCGGCACCCCGCGCAGCGCGGCGTCCCCGCTGAAGTGCCGGGCCACCAGCTCCCTGTCGAAGCGGTCGATGCCGGCGGGCACCGGGGTGTGGGTGGTGAACAGGGTGCCCGCCCGGACCGCCTCCAGCGCGCTGGAGAAGTCGGCCGGCGCGGTGTCCACCAGCTCGCGGATCCGCTCGATGCCGAGGAACCCGGCGTGCCCCTCGTTGGTGTGGAAGACCTCGGGCGCCGGGTGCCCGGTGAGCCGGCAGAACACCCGCAGCGCCCGCACCCCGCCGATGCCCAGCAGCATCTCCTGGAGCAGCCGGTGCTCGCTGCCGCCACCGTAGAGGCGGTCGGTGACGTCCCGTTCGGTGGCCGCGTTGACCTCGAGGTCGGAGTCCAGCAGCAGCAGCGGGACCCGGCCGACCTGGGCCTTCCAGACCTGTGCGGCCAGCGTGCGCCCGCCCGGCAGGGCCAGCTCCACCCGACAGGCGGTGCCGTCCGTCTCGCGCAGCAGGGTCACCGCCAGCTCGTCGGGGTCGAGCACCGGGTAGCGCTCCTGCTGCCAGCCGTCCCGGGCCAGCGACTGGCGGAAGTAGCCGTGCCGGTAGAACAGGCCCACGCCGATCAGCGGCACGCCCAGGTCGCTGGCGGCCTTCAGGTGGTCGCCCGCCAGGATGCCCAGGCCCCCCGAGTACTGCGGCAGCGCGGCGGCGATGCCGTACTCGGGCGAGAAGTAGGCGATGGCCGCGGGGGCCTCACCGGGCGGCAGGGCCGACTGGTACCAGCGCGGCCCGCTGAGGTAGTCGTGCAGGTCGTCGGTGAGGTCGCCCAGCCGGCGCAGGAAGCGGCGGTCGGCGGCGAGCGCGGCCAGCCGGGCCGCCGGCACCTCGCCGAGCAGCCTGACCGGGTCCTCTCCGACGGCCTCCCAGACCCCGGGCTCGACCGAGCGGAACAGCTCCCGGGTCTCCGGGTGCCAGGACCAGCGCAGATTGAGCGCGAGTTCGTGCAGCGGCTGGAGCTGCTCGGGCAGGACGGTGCGGACGGTGAATCTGCGGATGGCCTTCACGGCCCGAAGCGTAGACCGCCCGGATGGGGTGATGGTGTGTCAACTCTCTTAACACAGCTCCATTCGGGCGACAGATGAGATCGCGTCGGGCGCAGTTCGCAACACAGGGGGCGCAGGGGGCGCACGGCGCGATCCACGCGCACGCTGGGCGCGCGGACAGCCTGCGGGCGGGCGTCAGGCGGTGGCCGGTCTGCTCCCCCGCACCACCACGCTGGCCTCTGACCGAGTGGTAAGAGCTACGAACAGTGCGAGGATGGGCACAGGCCGCAGTCGCAGCGGGTGTGCTTGGGTGGCGAATCCCGTGCGCCGCGGTCGGTCCTCCGCGACTCGACTTCTTCCCCGACCCTCCGTCAGCTCGCCGGCCGTTAGCCCACCCGGCGCACCTGTGGTCCTCCTTGGTGTGCCACCGCGTGTCCCCACACCTGCCCTGATCGTTTGCCAGGGTGGGTCGGAATCGCCCTTCGGGCGTGCCCGCGAGGCCGCGCGCCGGGACACGTGCCGCCTCGCCGTTCCGGGCCGCCGTGGGCGCCGGATCCGGCCAGGTTCCCGGGCACGGCGGCCACGGGCAGGCTCCGGTCGCTCGTCAGTCCCCCCACCCAGCAGTCCTTCCGGTGCTCCCCGGTGCTCGAATCCGCCCGCGGGACCGCCGACCGATCTCGGGCAGGAGTTTGGCATGCACGGCGAGACACGGAATCAGTCCGCACTGGTGTCCGAAGGATTGGAACCGATCCTCTTCGAGCGGTCGACACCCCTCGCCCAACCGGTACCAAATCCGGCCATTTCGGAGCGGGAAACCACACGCGCCCCCCGAACGGCCGAAACCCCGGCCGCGAAGTCCGCCGCCCGCCGCACTCCGGGCACCACCGGTACCGGCACCCCCCGGACCAGCACGCCCCGGAGCACCACCGCCACCCGCACCGCGTCCCCCCGCGCCACCCGGCGGGCGAAGGCGGGCGACCCGCTGATCGGCCGGATCCCGGTGCTGGACGTCGCCCCGCTGGTGGACGGCGGGCGCCGCCCCGCCCGCGCCGTGGTCGGCGAGACCTTCCAGGTCACCGCCACCGTCTTCGGCGAGGGCCACGGCAAGGTCAACGCCAATGTGGTGCTGCGCGATCCGCGCGGGCGCACCGGCCCGTGGACGCCGATGCGCGAACTGGCCCCGGGTACCGACCACTGGGGTGCGGCGGTGACCCCCACCGCCGAGGGCCGGTGGAGCTACAGCGTGGAGGCCTGGAGCGACCCGGTGGCCGGCTGGCAGCACACCGCCGCCGTCAAGGTCCCGGCCGGGCAGGACGTCGAGCTGACCCTGGAGGAGGGCGCACTGCTCCTGGAGCGCGCCGCCGCCGGCATCCCCCGGCGGGCCGGCCGCGCCGAGGTGCTGAAGGCGGTCACCGCGCTGCGCGACCCTGCGCTGCCGCCGCTCTCCCGGCTGGCCGCCGCGCTCGCCCCCGCTGTCACCGAACCTCTGCTCCAGCACCCGTTGCGGGAGCTCGTCACCGCCTCGGCGGCGCTGCCGCTGCAGGTGGAGCGGCAGCGGGCGCTGTACGGCTCCTGGTACGAGTTCTTCCCGCGCTCCGAGGGCGCCACCCTGGACCCGCCCCGCTCGGGCACCTTCCGCACCGCCGCCGAGCGGCTGCCCGCGATCGCGGCGATGGGCTTCGACGTCCTCTACCTGCCGCCGATCCACCCGATCGGCCACTCCTTCCGCAAGGGCCCCAACAACACCCTGACCCCCGGCCCGGACGACGTCGGCTCGCCCTGGGCGATCGGCTCGCCCGAGGGCGGCCACGACGCGGTCCACCCCGACCTCGGCACCATCGAGGACTTCGACGCCTTCGTCGCCCGCGCCCACGAACTCGGCCTGGAGATCGCGCTCGACTTCGCCCTCCAGGCCTCCCCCGACCACCCCTGGGTCAACAAGCACCCCCAGTGGTTCAGCCACCGGATCGACGGCACCATCGCCTACGCCGAGAACCCGCCCAAGAAGTACCAGGACATCTACCCGATCAACTTCGACCAGGACTTCGACGGCCTGGTGATCGAGACCCTGCGCCTGCTGCGCCACTGGATGGGCCACGGCGTGCGGATCTTCCGGGTCGACAACCCGCACACCAAGCCCGTGCACTTCTGGGAGAAGGTGATCGGCGAGATCAACCGCACCGACCCGGACGTGATCTTCCTCGCCGAGGCCTTCACCCGGCCCGCCATGATGCACACCCTGGCGAAGATCGGCTTCCAGCAGTCCTACACGTACTTCACCTGGCGCAACAGCAAGCACGAACTCACCGAGTACCTCACCGAACTGTCCGGCCCGGCGGCGGCCTACATGCGGCCCAACTTCTTCGCCAACACCCCGGACATCCTGCCCCGCCACCTGCAGCACCAGGGCCCCGCCGCCTTCGCGGTGCGCGCCGTGCTGGCCGCCACCCTCTCGCCCAGCTACGGCATCTACGCCGGCTACGAGCTCGCCGAGTCCGCCCCGGCCGGGCCCGACACCGAGGAGTACCTGGACAGCGAGAAGTACCAACTGCGCCCGCGCGACTGGACCCGCACCGACACCCTGGCCCCGCTGCTCACCACCCTCAACCGGCTGCGCCGCGAGCACCCCGCCCTCCAGGAACTGCGCAACCTCACCTTCCTGCCCACCGACAACGATCAGGTCATCGCCTACACCAAGCGCACCGGCGACGACCAGGTGATCCTCGTCGTCAACCTGGACCCGCACCAGGTCCAGGAGGCCACTGTCACTCTCCCGAGTGACGAGCGGCTCATCGTCACCGACGAGCCGACCGGCGAGAGCTACACCTGGCACCGCCACAACTACGTCCGGCTCGATCCCTCAACGGCGCCGGCCCACCTCCTCACCGTTCGGAGGACCTCCCTGTGATTGTGAACGAGCCCGTCCACGACACCTTCGCGGACACCGAGAAGAAGGACCTGGACCCGGAGTGGTTCAAGCGTGCGGTCTTCTACGAGGTGCTGGTGCGGTCCTTCCAGGACAGCAACGGCGACGGTGTGGGTGACCTCAAAGGGCTCACCGCCAAGCTCGACTACCTCCAGTGGCTCGGCGTCGACTGCCTCTGGCTGCCGCCGTTCTTCGCCTCCCCGCTGCGCGACGGCGGCTACGACGTGGCCGACTACAAGGCGGTGCTGCCGGAGTTCGGCGACCTGGCCGACTTCGTGGAGTTCGTCGACGCCGCCCACAAGCGCGGCATGCGGGTGATCATCGACTTCGTGATGAACCACACCAGCGACCAGCACCCGTGGTTCCAGGCCTCGCGCAACGACCCCGAGGGCCCCTACGGCGACTTCTACGTCTGGGCCGACGACGACAAGCAGTACCCCGACGCGCGGATCATCTTCGTCGACACCGAGACCTCCAACTGGACCTACGACCCGGTGCGCAAGCAGTACTTCTGGCACCGGTTCTTCTCCCACCAGCCCGATCTGAACTACGACAACCCGCGGGTCCAGGAGGAGATGGTCGCGGGCCTGCGGTTCTGGCTGGACCTCGGCATCGACGGCTTCCGGCTGGACGCGGTGCCCTACCTGTTCGCGCGCGAGGGCACCAACTGCGAGAACCTCCCCGAGACCCACGAGTTCCTCCAGCGGGTCCGCAAGGAGATCGACGCCGACTACCCCGACACCGTGCTGCTGGCCGAGGCCAACCAGTGGCCCGAGGACGTGGTCGACTACTTCGGCGACTTCGGCTCCGGCGGCGACGAGTGCCACATGGCCTTCCACTTCCCGGTGATGCCGCGGATCTTCATGGCGGTGCGCCGCGAGTCGCGCTACCCGGTCTCGGAAATCCTCGCCAAGACGCCGACCATCCCGCACGGCTGCCAGTGGGGCATCTTCCTGCGCAACCACGACGAGCTGACCCTGGAGATGGTCACCGACGAGGAGCGCGACTACATGTACGCGGAGTACGCGAAGGACCCGCGGATGCGGGCCAACGTGGGCATCCGCCGCCGGCTCGCCCCGCTGCTGGAGAACGACCGCAACCAGATCGAGCTGTTCACCGCCCTGCTGCTGTCGCTGCCCGGCTCCCCGGTGCTCTACTACGGGGACGAGATCGGCATGGGCGACAACATCTGGCTCGGCGACCGCGACGGGGTGCGCACCCCGATGCAGTGGACACCCGACCGCAACGCGGGTTTCTCCTCCGCCGACCCGGGCAGGCTCAGTCTGCCGCCCATCATGGATCCGGTCTACGGCTACCAGGTGACCAACGTCGAGGCGCAGCAGAGCAGTTCCTCCTCGTTGCTGCACTGGACCAGGCGGATGATCGAGATCCGCAAGCTCAACCCGGCGTTCGGGCTGGGCAGTTACACCGAACTCCCGTCCAGCAACCCGGCCGTGCTGGCCTTCGTGCGCGAGCACGAGGGCGACCTGGTCATGTGTGTGAACAACTTCTCCCGCTTCCCCCAGCCCACCGAGCTGGACCTGCGGCAGTACGGCGGCCGGTACCCGGTCGAGCTGATCGGCGGGGTGCGGTTCCCGTCGATCGGCGAGTGGCCCTACCTGCTCACCCTCGCCGGGCACGGCTTCTACTGGTTCCAGCTGCGCAGGCCCGGCGCGCAGTAACGATCCACCAGCTCTGCCCCGCTCGCACCACGGCGCGCGGTCCGCCCATACGCCCCATGGCGGCCCGCGCGCCCTCTGGTACGGAGAACAGCCCAATGCGTACCCACCCTCAGGCGTGACACCCGAGTCCGTCTCGCGTGCCGCCGCAGCAGCGCCGCCGAAATCCGGAAGACTGGCGGGCCCGGCCTGATCCTGTCGGGTCATCGGTCCGCTTCCGGGGAAAGGGAGTCATGTCGGAAATCTCCCGTTCTCAAGCCCACGCCCATCGCGACCCGGGTACCGCACCACGCGGTTCCGGCAGTCCGGGCGGTCCGGGCGGACCGCGCGGGGCCGCCGGCGCCGGCCGCGTCGTGGCGGGACACAGCCCGGGCGGGCACGGTGGCAGGCTTCGAACGGGCGGCTCACTGGCGGTCGGCGAGCTGGTCGAGGCCGCCCTGCCGCTGATCGCCGACTGGCTGCCGGGGCAGCGCTGGTACGCCGGCAAGGGGCAGGCGATCACCGGCCTGCGCCCGCTCACCGCCACCCCGCTGCTGACCGGCGACCCGGCGATGCTGCACCTGCTGCTGCGGGTGGAGCACGGCGAGGGCGCCGACCTCTACCAGCTGCTGCTCGGCCTGCGCACCGAACCGCCACCGAGCCTGCTCCCGGAGGCCTCGCTCGGCAGCCTCAGCCACGGCCCGTACGACGGCGCCGTACTGTACGACGCGGTGCACGACCCCGAACTGACCGGGCGGCTGCTCGGCCACCTGGCCACCGCCGACCGGTTCGGCCCGCTCGCCTTCCGCCGCACCCCCGGGCCGGGGCTGCCCAGCGACCTGCTCGGCCGGGCCGGCACCGCCGAGCAGTCCAACACCTCGGTCATCTACGGCACCTCCTTCATCCTCAAGCTGTTCCGCCGGATCAGCCCCGGCACCAACCCCGACCTGGAGCTCTCGCTGGCCCTCTCGCGGGCCGGCAGCACCCGGATCCCCCGGGTGGCGGCCTGGTTCGAGAGCCGGCTGGTCGGCGCCGAGCCGGCCACCCTGGGCCTGCTGCAGCGCTTTCTGCCGGACGCGGAGGACGGCTGGGAGCTGGCCCTGGACCAGGTGGCCCGGCTCAAGGGCGACCCCAGCCCCGGCAACTTCGCGGTGGAGGCGCACCGGCTGGGCCGGGCCACCGCCGAGGTGCACCGGGTGCTGGCCAGGGCGCTGCCGGTGGCCAGGCTGGACCGCGAGCAGACCGGCCGGCTGGCCACCGCGATGGCCGAGCGGCTGGACGTGGCGGCTGCCGCGGTGCCGGCGCTGCGCCGCTACCGGGCCGCGCTGCACGCCGCCTTCCAGCAGCTGACCGCCGACCACCTGACCGGGCTGACGGTCCAGCGCATCCACGGGGACCTGCACCTGGGACAGGCGATGCGCACCCCGCACGGCTGGGTGCTGCTGGACTTCGAGGGCGAGCCGGCCAAGTCGGTGGCCGAGCGGCGGGTGCCGCAGCCGGCCCTGCGGGACGTGGCGGCGATGCTGCGCTCCTTCGACTACGCCGCCGCCCACCTGCTGGCCGGCGCCGACCCCGATCCGCAGCTGGCCCACCTGGCGGCGAGCTGGGCGGCCCGCAACCGCACCGCCTACTGCGCGGGCTACACGGCGGCCGGCGGCACCGACCCGGCCGGCTGCCCGGAGCTGCTGCGGGCACTGGAGATCGACAAGGCGGTCTACGAGGTGGTCTACGAGGCCCGGCACCGGCCCGGCTGGCTGCCGATCCCGCTGACCGCCATCCACCGCCTAGCCACCACTCCTTGACGTGTCATCAGGAATCGCCGCGCGGTTCCCGAGGGCGACGCCAGCACTGATCCCCTAGCCGCCAGGAGGAACCCCGCAGTGGCCCCGCTCGACCGCACCAATCCGACCGTTCCCGCCACCTTCCTGTCCGGCGGCGGTCCGCGTGCCGCGCAGGCGCCCCGGCGCGGCACGCCCGCGGCCGAGCCGCCGGCCAGCCGGGCCGGCGCCGAGGCACCCGAAGCACCGGCGCCGGGCCCCGCTCCGACCGCGGCCCCGGCCCCGGCCCCGGCCCCGACCCTGATGGACGCGCCACCGCGCGGGGCCGACGTCCCGGTCCTGCGGCTGGCCGAGGCGCCGCTGCCGCCGGCCGAGATCGACCGGCTGGTGAACGGCGCGCACCACGACCCGCACGCCCTGCTCGGCGCGCACCCCACCACCGGCGGCACCGCGATCCGGGTGCTGCGACCGCTCGCCGACCGGGTGACCATCGAAACCGTGTACGGGCCGGCCGAGTTGACCCACCAGCAGGCCGGCCTCTTCACCGGCCTGCTGCCCGGCTCGGCCATCCCGGCCTACCAGTTGACCGTGGCCTACCCGGGCTGCGCGCCGCTGGCCCAGCAGGACGGTTACCGACTGCCGCCCACGCTGGGTGAGTTGGACCTGCACCTGATCCGCGAGGGCCGCCATGAGCAGCTCTGGCGGGTGCTCGGCTCGCACCTGCGCACGGTGGAGGGCGTGACCGGGACGGCCTTCGCCGTCTGGGCCCCCAGCGCCGTCGGGGTGCGCCTGGTGGGCGACTTCAACCACTGGGACGGCACCGGGTTCCCGATGCGCTCGCTGGGCGCGAGCGGCGTCTGGGAGCTGTTCGTACCGGGGCTGGGCGAAGGTGCGCTCTACAAGTACGAGATCCGCACCCGGGACGGGCGGTTGCTGCAGAAGGCCGACCCGCTCGCCCGCGCCGCCCAGTGCCCGCCGGCCACCGCCTCGGTGGTGCACCACAGCGACTACACCTGGAACGACGCCGACTGGCTGGCCCGCCGGGCCCGCACCCAGCACCACCGCGCGCCGATGTCGGTCTACGAGCTGCATCCGGCCTCCTGGCGGCCGGGGTTGGGCTACCGTGAGCTGGCCGAGGAACTGCCTGCGTATCTGCGGGAGTTGAACTTCACGCATGTGGAGTTCCTGCCGGTGATGGAGCATCCCTTCGGCGGTTCCTGGGGCTACCAGGTGTCCGGGTTCTACGCCCCCACCGCCCGGCTGGGCTCGCCGGACGACTTCCGGTACCTGGTGGACGCGCTGCACCAGGCCGGGATCGGGGTGATCGTCGACTGGGTGCCCGCGCACTTCCCCAAGGACGACTTCGCGCTCGCCCGCTTCGACGGCACCCCGCTCTACGAGCCCGCCGACCCGCGCCGCGCCGAGCACCCCGACTGGGGCACCCTCACCTTCGACTACGGCCGTACCGAGGTGCGCAACTTCCTGGTGGCCAACGCGGTGTACTGGTGCGAGGAGTTCCATATCGACGGCCTGCGGGTGGACGCGGTCGCCTCGATGCTCTACCTCGACTACTCCCGCCAGGACGGCCAGTGGGCCCCCAACGAGCACGGCGGGCGGGAGAACCTGGACGCGGTGGCCTTCCTCCAGGAGATGAACGCCACCGTCTACCGGCGCTGCCCCGGGGTGGTCACCATCGCCGAGGAGTCCACCGCCTGGGACGGCGTGACCCGCCCCACCGACAGCGGCGGCCTGGGCTTCGGCCTCAAGTGGAACATGGGCTGGATGCACGACTCGCTGGTCTACATCGCCAAGGAGCCGGTGCACCGCAAGTACCACCACAACGAGATCACCTTCTCGATGGTCTATGCCTACTCCGAGAACTACGTGCTGCCGATCTCGCACGACGAGGTGGTGCACGGCAAGCAGGCGCTGGTCAGCAAGATGCCCGGCGACTGGTGGCAGCAGCGCGCCAACCACCGCGCCTACCTCGGCTTCATGTGGGCCCACCCGGGCAAGCAACTGCTCTTCATGGGACAGGAGTTCGCCCAGGGCGCCGAGTGGGACCACGAACAGGGCCCGCAGTGGTGGGTGCTCGACCCCGACTGGCCCGCCGCCGAGGAGCACCGGGGCGTGCAGCGCCTGATCGGCGAGCTCAACCGCACCTACCGCGCCACCCCGGCGCTGTGGGAGCAGGACACCAGCCCCGACGGCTTCCGCTGGCTGGACGGCGGCGCCGCCGAGGACAACCTGCTCTCCTTCGTCCGCTACCCCCTCGACGGCCCCCCGCTCGTGGTGGTCTGCAACTTCTCCCCGGTGGTCCGGCACGGGCACCGGGTCGGCCTGCCCAGCCTCGGCGGCGCCGACCAGCTGTGGACCGAGGCGCTCAACACCGACGCCGGGCGCTACGGCGGCAGCGGCGTCGGCAACCCCGCCGTGCTGAAGGCCGAGCCGGTGGAGTGGAACGGCCAGCCGCGCAGCACCGAGCTGGTGATCCCGCCGCTGGCCACCCTCTGGCTGCGTCCGGCCTGACCGACCGGCCGTTCGGTTGTGGGCCCGCGGGGCTCCCAGGAAACTCCCCGCTGACACGCAACCGAACAGCCGTGCCCTAACGTCTCTCCTTGCGCCGGACAGCGGGTCCGGGCGAAAGCGGAGCTGGGTACGAAGAGCGCGATGGCACTGACGGGCACCCCCTTCTTCATTCTGACGATCGTTCTGTTCGTGGGATCGATCGCGCTGGCCATGGTCCAGTGGCTGTCCCGTGGCAACGGCGCGGGCGGCAACGCTTGCGCCGCCCCCCGGGCGGCGGGGCGGCGCAAGCGGTCCGGCGGCGGCACCGGGCCGGTGCGCACCGTCGGCTTCTTCGCCACCATCCTGTTCAGCCAGGCCACAGCCATCGCCCTGGTCTTCGTGATGGTCAACAACGACAACCAGCTCTACGGCAGCTGGGGCGACCTGCTGGGCACCTCCAACCACGTGCGCTCCGTCCCCGTCCCGCCGAAGGACAACGGCCTGGCCGGGGACCAGGCGGCGGCCGCCGCCTCGCCCGGCGCCTCCGCCCCGGCCAAGGTGCTGGCGAAGTTCAAGGAGCCGGACTCCGACGCCGTGCCCCGTGACGTCAAGCAGACCGATCTGAACGGCAAGCTCTCCGGCGTCGAGGGCGAGGTGCTGGTGTGGACCCCGCCGCAGTACGACGACCCCGCCTACAAGGACAAGACCTTCCCCGTGGTCGAGTTGCTGGTCGGCTACCCCGGCAGCTCCAGCGCCTGGTACGGCAAGTCCGGCATGAACGTCACCAACCAGCTCGGCCCGCTGATGAAGTCCGGCCAGGTGACGCCGTTCATCCTGGTCTCGCCCCGGTTCAACCTGCTGCCCAACAACCAGGACAGCGGATGTGCCGACATCCCCGGCAAGGTCAACGCCGAGACCTGGCTCACCCGTGACGTCCCGCAGATGGTGCTGGACAACTTCCGGGCCCAGGACACCGCCTCCGGCTGGGCGGTGGCGGGCTACTCGGCCGGCGGGCACTGCGCCACCCGGCTGGTGATCGGCCACCCGGACCGCTACCGCGCCGCGATCAGCATGTCCGGCTACAACAACCCGCAGAACGAGGCGGATTCGCTGGTCGGCAAGGACCCGCAGCTGAACCAGGCCGACAACCCGCTCAACATGCTCACCCGGGCCACCACCCCGCCGAACATCGGGCTGTGGCTGAGCGGCGGCCAGGGCGCCGACGGCCTCCCGGACGCGCAGGCGCTGAAGCAGGCCGCCAAGGCACCGACCGCAGTGACCGTCACGGAGACCGCCGGCGGGCACCTGACCTCGGTCTGGAGCCAGCAGGTGGTGCCGGCCTTCAAGTGGCTCTCGGGGATCATCCCGACCCCGAAGTGAGTGACCTCCGGCACCCCGCCAGGTGACCTTCGCCCCTTGCGCCGCCCGGCCCAGCCCACGTGCGAACACCTCATCCGACTGCGAAGGTATGGTCGAACCGATGACCGGGCCCGTGGGGTGCCGGAGGCAGTGGTGAGGGACGGAGATACTGGCGTGGCACGCAGTGTGTACGTGACCGGGATCGACCGGGGGGACGGGCGGCAGGCCGTCGAACTCGGGGTCATGGAACTGCTGACCCGCCAGGTGGACCAGGTCGGGGTGTTCCGGCCGCTGGTGCACGGGCGGGCCACCGGCGAGGCGGGCACCGACCACGTGGTGGAGCTGCTGCGCGGCCGCTACCGGCTGGAGCTGCCGACCACCGAGCTCTACGGGCTGACCTACGAGGAGGCCGCCGCACTGCAGGCCGCCCAGGGACAGGACGAGCTGGTCTCCACCCTGGTCGACCGGTTCCGCGCGCTGGAGCAGCAGTGCCAGGCCGTGCTGGTACTCGGCACCGACTTCGCGGACACCAACATCCCCGACGAGCTGGCCTTCAACGCCCGCCTGGCCAACGAGTTCGGCGCCTGGGTGCTCCCGGTGGTGGGCGGGCACGGCCAGGACCCGGCGACCACGGTCGCCGAGGTCCGCAACGCCTACCGCGCCTACACCGACCTCGGCTGCTCCACCCTCGCGATGATCGCCAACCGGGTGGTGCCGAGTGCCAAGCAGCCGGTGCTGCGCGGGCTGACCGGCAAGCTGCCGGTGCCGGCCTACGTGATCCCCGAGGAGCCGGCGCTGGCCGCGCCGACGGTGGCCCAGCTGATCGAGTCGACCGGCGCCGAGGTGCTGCTCGGCGACGCGGCGGGGCTGGCCCGGGACGTGCGCGGGTTCGTCTTCGGCGGCGCGATGCTGCCCACCTTCCTGCCCGCGCTGACCGAGGGGGCCCTGGTGGTCACCCCCGGCGACCGGGCCGACCTGCTGATCGGATCGCTGGCCGCGCACGCGGCGGGCGCGCCGCCGATCGCCGGCGTGCTGCTGACGCTCGCTCAGCACCCGGGCCCCGACGTGCTGGCGCTGGCCGCGCGGCTGGCGCCCGGCACCCCGGTCGCCGTGGTCCCCGAGGGCAGCTGGCCGACCGCGGCCACGCTGACCCACGTGGAGGGCCGGCTGACCGCCGGCAGCCCGCGCAAGGCCGAGATCGCGCTCGGCCTGTTCGAACTGCACGTCGACACCGTCGAGCTCACCAGCCGGATCGAGCTGAGCCGCTCGGACCGGGTGACCCCGATGATGTTCGAGCACGCCCTGCTGGAGCGGGCCCGCAGCACCCGGCGGCACGTGGTGCTGCCGGAGGGCACCGAGGAGCGGGTGCTGCGCGCCGCCGAGATCCTGCTGCGCCGCAACATCTGCGACCTGACCCTGCTCGGCGAGGTGGACGCCGTGCGCCGCAAGGCCGCGGGCCTGGGCATCGCGCTGCCGCACGAGGAGACCGGCGACCGGGCGCAGGTGCGGATCGTGGACCCGGCCACCAGCCCGCTGCGCGAGCGCTTCGCCGAGCTGTACGCCGAACTGCGCGCGCACAAGGGCATGACCGTCGAGCTGGCCCACGACGTGGTCACCGACGTCAGCTACTTCGGCACCCTGATGGTGCAGGAGGGCATCGCCGACGGCATGGTCTCCGGCGCCGTGCACTCCACCGCCGCGACCATCCGGCCCGCCTTCGAGGTGATCAAGACCGCGCCGGGCGCCGCGATCGTCTCCTCGGTCTTCTTCATGTGCCTGGCGGACAGGGTGCTGGTCTACGGCGACTGCGCGGTCAACCCCGACCCCGACGCCCAGCAGCTGGCCGACATCGCGCTCCAGTCCGCCGAGACGGCCGCGCAGTTCGGCGTCGAGCCCCGGGTGGCGATGCTCTCCTACTCCACCGGCACCTCGGGCTCGGGCGCCGACGTGGACAAGGTCCGCAGGGCCACCGAGCTGGTCCGGGCGCTGCGTCCGGAGCTGCTGGTGGAGGGTCCCATCCAGTACGACGCCGCGGTCGACCCGCACGTCGCCGCGACCAAGCTGCCTGGCTCCCCGGTCGCGGGCCGGGCCACCGTGCTGATCTTCCCGGACCTCAACACCGGCAACAACACCTACAAGGCGGTGCAGCGCTCGGCCGGCGCCGTCGCGGTCGGGCCGGTGCTGCAGGGCCTGCGCAAGCCCGTCAACGACCTGTCCCGCGGCGCGCTGGTGCAGGACATCGTCAACACGGTGGCCATCACCGCGATCCAGGCCCAGACCACCGTGAACGGTCAGAGCCCCGTGCCGGACCAAGCCGCCGAGGAGGCGATCGCATGACCGAGGCGACCCGGGTCCTGGTGCTCAACGCCGGCTCCTCGTCGGTCAAGTACCAGCTGATCGAGATGGTGGACGGCGAGCGGCTGGCCGCCGGGCTGGTGGAGCGGATCGGCGAGCAGGGCGGCCGGCTGGTGCACACCCCGCGCAGCGGCCTGAAGCGCGAGACGGCGCAGCCCTTCCCGGACCACGCCGCCGCGCTCAAGGCGGTGGCCGAGGAACTGGCCGCCGACGGACTGGGCCTGGACTCCCCCGAGCTGGCCGCGATCGGGCACCGGGTGGTGCACGGCGGCAAGCGGTTCACCGCACCCACCGAGATCACCGACGAGGTGCTCCGCGAGATCCACCGCCTGGTGCCGGTGGCCCCGCTGCACAACCCGGCCAACATCATCGGCATCGAGGTGGCCCGGGCGCTGCGCCCCGACCTGCCGCAGGTCGCGGTCTTCGACACCGCCTTCCACACCACGATCCCCGAGTACGCGGCCCGCTACGCGATCGACCGGGCGGTGGCGGACGAGCACCGGGTGCGCCGCTACGGCTTCCACGGCACCTCGCACCAGTACGTCGCCCGCGCCACCGCCGAGCTGCTCGGCCGCGATCCGGCCACCGTCAACGTGATCGTGCTGCACCTGGGCAACGGGGCCTCGGCCTCGGCGGTGGCCGGCGGGGTCTGCGTGGACACCTCGATGGGCCTGACCCCGCTGGAGGGCCTGGTGATGGGCACCCGGTCGGGCGACATCGACCCGGGCGTGGTCTTCCACCTGCACCGGGTCGGCGGCCTGTCGATCGACGAGATCGACGACCTGCTCAACCGCCGCAGCGGCCTGCTGGGGCTGTGCGGGGACAACGACATGCGCGAGATCATGCGCCGCGCCGAGGAGGGCGACGAGGCGGCCGAGCTGGCCTTCCGCGCCTACGTGCACCGGCTGCGCAAGTACATCGGCGGCTACTACGCGGTGCTCGGCCGGGTGGACGCGATCGCCTTCACCGCCGGGGTCGGCGAGAACGCGGCGCCGGTGCGCGCGGCGGCCACCGAGGGGCTGACGGAGCTGGGCATCGAGGTCGACCCCGAGCTGAACTCGGTCCGCTCCGGCGAGGCCCGGGTGATCTCGCCCGCGTACGCGCGGGTGGCGGTGGCGGTGGTGCCCACCGACGAGGAGCTCGAGATCGCGCAACAGGTATACGCACTGGTCCACCGGGGTCGATGACCGGCTGTTCGGAGGTTCGTCCCCATGCCCGGGAATAACTCGTACGGATAGGATCATCGATATGCGCCGAGCGAAAATTGTCTGCACCCTGGGTCCGGCCACGGACTCCTACGAACAGCTGAAGGCCATCGTCGAGGCGGGCATGAACGTCGCCCGACTGAACATGAGCCACGGCTCCCACGCGGAGCACGAGGAGCGATACCTCAAGGTCCGCCAGGTCTCCGAGGACACCGGTCGCACCATCGGTATCCTGGCCGACCTGCAGGGCCCCAAGATCCGTCTGGCGACCTTCGCCAACGGACCGGTGACCGTTGACAACGGCGACACGTTCACCATCACCACCGAAGACGTCCCCGGTGACCAGCACATCTGCGGCACCACCTACAAGGGCCTGCCCGGCGACGTGAAGCCCGGCGACCCGATCCTGATCAACGACGGCGTCATCGCCCTGGAGGTCGTCAGCGTCGACGGCCCGCGGGTGAAGACCGTGGTCATCGAGGGCGGTGTGCTCTCCAACAACAAGGGCATCAACCTGCCCGGCGCGGCCGTCAACGTGCCCGCCCTGTCCGAGAAGGACAAGGACGACCTGCGCTTCGCACTGCGCCTGGGCGTCGACATGGTCGCGCTCTCCTTCGTCCGCAACGCCGCCGACATCGACGACGTCCACAAGGTGATGGACGAGGTCGGCATCCGGGTTCCGGTGATCGCCAAGATCGAGAAGCCGCAGGCCGTCGAGGCGATGGAGGAGATCGTCCTCGCCTTCGACGCCATCATGGTGGCCCGCGGCGACCTGGCCGTCGAGTACCCGCTGGAGAAGGTGCCGCTGGTCCAGAAGAAGCTGATCACGCTGGCCCGCCGCAACGCCAAGCCCGTCATCGTCGCCACCCAGATGATGGAGTCGATGATCCACGCCTCGCGCCCCACCCGCGCCGAGGTCTCCGACGTCGCCAACGCGATCCTGGACGGCACCGACGCGGTGATGCTCTCCGCCGAGTCCAGCGTCGGCAAGTTCCCGGTCGAGACGGTCAAGACCATGAGCCGGATCGCCGAGCAGGCCGAGGAGGAGCTGCTGGCCCAGGGCCTGCAGCCGCTCAACCCGGGCCGCAAGCCCCGCACCCAGGGCGGCTCGGTGGCCCGCGCGGCCTGCGAGCTGGGCGACTTCCTGAACGCCAAGGCGCTGGTGGCCTTCACCAAGTCCGGTGACACCGCCCGCCGCCTGTCCCGCTACCGCTCGCCGATCCCGGTGATCGCCTTCACCCCGGACGCCGCCACCCGCAACCAGCTCTCGCTGAGCTGGGGCGTCGAGGCGTACGTGACGGAGCAGGTGGCCACCACCGACGAGATGGTGCTGCAGGTCGACCGCGAGCTGCTGTCGATGAAGCGGCTGGCCGAGGGCGAGACCGCCATCGTCACCGCCGGCTCGCCCCCCGGCGTGCCGGGCAACACCAACATGGTGCAGGTGCACCACCTGGGCTCGCGCAACGCCAAGTGAGCCGTCGCCAGCACGCAGGAGCGGGCCCCCTCCGCTGGGAGGGGGCCCGCTCCGCTGTCCGGGCGCGAGTGACCGTCCTGGTCAGTGCCCGTACTGGTAGGGCGTGGTGTCGTTGTAGAGGTGCATGCCCGGGATGTGCAGGGTGCCGCCGAACTGGCCGGCCTGGATGGCGGTGACCCCGGTCATGGTGATGTCGAGCGGGATCGGGACCGCGCCGATCAGGTCGTAGAGCCAGGTCGGCAGCGTGTCGGGGGTCAGCGTGATGGTCCCCAGCGGCGGCAGCGGGATGCCGTACAGCGCGGAGAGCTCACCGCTGAGGCTCTCCACGTACATGGTGATCGGGCCCTGGGTCATGGTCGAGGTGCTGCCCGGGGCGCCCTGCACGTGGAAGGTCTGCGGCGGCTTGCCGCCGGCCGCGGTGTTCTCGATCGTCGACATGTCGAGATCGCCGATGTCCACCGAGCTGACGGTGAACTTGAGCACCCGCTTGGTGGTGGTCGGGGTGTGCACCTCGTAGACGCCGCCGAAGACCGCGCCGTGCAGGGCCAGCTTGGTGGACTTCAGCGTCCAGTTCTGGTCGGGCACCACCTGGCCGCCCTGGGCGGCGGCGGCCGAGAGGTTGCTGGTGTCCACTGGGCAGAGCGGGCGGGTGTCGCCGTTGGCGAGCGCGGAGGCGACGGCCGAGGGCGCGGCGGTGCCGGTCGGCGCCGGGGAACCGCTCGGGGCGCTCGATGCGCCCGGCGCCGGGCTGCCGGTGGCCGAACCGCTCGGCGAGGCGCTGGGGGTGGTGCTGGGGGCCGTGCTGGGCGCGCTGCTCGGGGACGCGCCGCCGGACGCGCTGGGGGCGCCGGACGTCCCGGCGGACGGCGTCGGCACGGCGGCCGGACCCGAGGACGCGGGCGCCGGTGCGGCGGGGCTCGCCGGGGGCTGCGCGGCGGCCTGGCCGCTCGGGGACGCGGGCGCCGGCGAGGAGGTGTTCGGGGTGACCGGCGCACCGATCCGCGGCGCGGCGGGGACCGCCGGGGTCGCCGTGGCGGACGGGCTCGGCTTCGACGGGTGGCTCGGCGTGAAGATGCCGGTGATCCCGTTGATGATGTCGCCGATCAGGTTCCCGCCGCCGCTGCCGTCGTCCGCCTGCACCACCCGGCTGGTGACCGCCGCGGCGGCCTGCTGCTGGGCGCCCGGGCCCGCGTTCGGCGAGACGAAGGCGGCGCTGATCGCCTGACCGCCGCCGCTCGCCGAGGCCTTGGTGGCACTCGGGTCCGGGACCGGGGTGAGCTGGCTCTTGGGCACCTGGGTGATGCTGCCGGTCGCGTTCGCGGCGGTCGAACCGCTGGCGCAGGCGCTGTTCGTGGTGGTCGCGGCCGAGGCCAGGTCGGGCACCACGCTGCCGCCCATCAGCAGGGCGGTCGGGACGGCCGTGAAGGCCAGCAGCCGGGCCCGCCTGCGCCCGCTCGCGCGCGGCGCGGCGTGCCGGGGGCCCTCGCTGCGCCGCGGCTCTTGCTCGTCCCGGCCGGTCACTTCACGTCTCCCGCCTGCTCGGTCGTGCCGGACTGCTCGGGGAGCTGCACGGTCTGCTCGACCTGCTCGGCAGGGGCAGGCTCGGCGGTGAACTCGGCGGTGGCGTGCTCGGCCGTGGTCTGCTGCGGGAGGGAGGGCGGGATGTTGGGGTCCGCGGCCACCGCGACGGCGGCCTGCTCCTGGTCCTTGACCGGCGCCCAGGCGCAGAGCAGCCCGCCGCCGATCAGACCGGGGATCAGACCGAGGGTGAAGCCACCGAGGTTGGAGACCGGGATCGAGATCAGCGCCAGGATGGTGACCGCGATCCCGCAGAAGTATCTGGTGGCCGGCTGGAACCAGGCCGAGACCCCGAGCGCGATCATCAGCAGCCCGATGACCAGGGCGCCGGCGCCGCCCGTGGTCGCCATCGCCATGGTGAGGTCGCCGATGCCGAGGTGGGCGTAGGGGAAGTAGAGGATCGGAAAGCCCGCGACGGCGGACAGCAGACCGCCCCAGAACGGCCGGGTGCGGCGCCAGGCTCGGAACCTGAGCCGGAGCCGGGTGAAGAGGCCCGCGCCGTCGGGCCAAGCGGGGGCAGATGCGCTGGTCACGATGGAACTCCTCGCGAGGTCTGTCCGAGGGGGGAGCGTCGGTGTGCGGGTAGGGGACGGCCAGTAGCGCGCCGCCCCCTCCCCCTCATGACCGGCTCGGGCCGGTCATGGTGTCCGTTCCGGCCGGTCCTGGGGGACCGTCAGGGCCGGCTCAGTAGCACTCGTTGGCACCCTTGGTGATGCCGAGCTTCAGACCGGGCAGCTTGAAGGTGCCGGCCGAGGTGGCCCAGGCCTCCTGCTGCACGTTGTGCAGCGCGGCGTTGGGCGCGGACTGGGCGAAGCCCATCGCACCGGTCGGCTTCGGGTTGTTCCGGATGTCCTTCCAGTTCTGCGTGGCAGAACCGGTCAGCGTGGAGGCGTCCTGGCCGATGTTGATGTTGGTGAAGGTCGCGTCGGCGTTGAGCTGGTCCAGGTCGATCAGCAGGTTGGTGGCCTGGACCTGGCCCGCGTCGGTCGACGGGTCGTAGCTCGGGTCGTCCGTCGGGTTCTGCTCGGCGGCCTCACCGGCGTGCAGGGTCAGGGTGTACTGGCCCAGCAGCGGGATGTCCGTGACGACGGACTGGCACAGGTTGTGAATGGTGGCGTGGTCGAAGGCGGAGACCGCGATCACGTGCGGCGTCCCGTTCTTCTCCGCGTCCACGGAGCCGAACTGGGCGAAGTTGGTGCCGCGCAGATGGTCGGTGGTGACCTTGAAGCTCTGCCCCGACACGCTGAACGACGCCGCGAGCGCGCTCTGCGCGATGCTGACGCCGACCACGGCGGTGGCGGCGATGCTGGGCACCATCACCAGGGCGAAGCGCTTCCAGCGGGTCTTGCCGTAAGTCTGGGACATGCGTGTCCTCCTTCTCGGACGTACATCTCCGGTCGGGCCCGACACGCTAGGGCGGATCCCGTCCTGGAATGGGAGACGTGCAACGTCCTCGGTAGCCGAAAGCACCGCCGTCGGCCGGAACCGGACGACGGGCGATCACCCCCGAGCGACAACCAACGGCCACGCGGGGCCGCGCGACCGCATCGAGGACAGGACCGCGGTGGGACGCGGTACCCCCCTGCCCTCCCAGCCACCGATGGGTGTCGGCGGCTGCCCGGTGGGGACCCCGCACCGGCATCTGTCCAGCAGGCGGCCGGAGGATGAAGTGAGGGACCAGGCGTGGCCGATGCTGCTGGAATACCGGCCGGAGCACAAGGGGTGCATTACTGACGGGTAATCCAATAACCGTCCAGGTTGACAATGGCCTGTTCATGACATCGACGCATCGTGACGAAATCCGAGCGTCGCGCCCGAGAAACATGCTGGAAACAGGAGGGAAACACCCGCGCGCGGTCACCCAAGGTGACCGCGCGCGGCTCTTGTCAAGATTTGATAAACCTCAGCCGGAGTTGACAGCAATGTCGCCTTATCTCCGACGACACCGCAGGTCACCCGCCGTGCCACCTGCCCCAAGGGGCAGTCGCCGAGGAGGCGTCAGAAGAGCACCCGGGCCAGCGCCGAGCGGGCCGCGGTGACCCGCGGGTCGTCCGCGCCGATCACCTCGAAGAGCTCCAGCAGCCGCACCCGCGCGGCGTCCCGGTCGGCGCCGGCGGTACGGCCGACGGTGTCGACCAGGCGCCCGAAGGCGTCCTCGACGTGGCCGCCGACGAGGTCCAGGTCGGCCGCGTCCAGCTGGGCCTGGACGTCCTTGGGGTCACCGGCGGCGGCACCGCGCACGGCCTGGGGGTCCATGCCCTGCACGCGGAGCAGCAGCTGGGCCTGGGCGAGGCCCAGCTGGGCCTCCTGGTTGCCGGGCTGGTCGCTCAGCACGTTCTGGTAGGCCTGCACCGCGCCGCCCAGGTCGCCGCGGTCCAGCGCCTCGTGCGCGGCGGCCAGCGCCGGGTCCTCGGGCAGGCCGGGCAGCGCACCGTCCTCGCCGGCGGGCAGGCCCGCGCCGCCGACGATGCCGAACTTCTGCTCGGCGACCGCGATCAGCTGGTCGAGCACCTTGCGGACGTTGGCCTCGTTCTCGGCGCCCTGGAAGAGCGGCACCAGCTGGCCGGCCACCACGGCCATCACGGCCGGGATGCTCTGGATGCCGAACTGCTGGGCGATCAGCTGGTTCTGGTCGACGTCGATCTTGGCCAGCACGATCCGGCCGGCGTACTCCTCGGCCAGCCGCTCCAGGATCGGGCTCAGCTGCTTGCAGGGGCCGCACCACTCGGCCCAGAAGTCCACCACCACCGGCACTTCGGTGGAGCGCTGGACGACCTCCTCCTCGAAGGTCGCCTCGCTGACGTCGAGGACGAGCTGGTAGCCGACGCCCGGGGCCGCCACCCCGGCGGCCTCGGCAGCGGCGGCCTGGCGGGCGCGTTCGGCCCGGGCCTGCTCGGCCTTCTGCGCGGCCTCGCCGGCCGCCTTCACCGCGGCGAGGTCGACCGCACCGCGCAGAGCGGAGCTGTTCAGATGCGTGTTCCGTGGCTGCATGGCACTATCCTCCCCCGTCCGCGTGGATGCCGGGCGCCATCCGCCCGGAAATGCTGCTCCGGGCCCGACGTCGCCGGCCGGGAGGTGCCCTCACCCCCGGCCCGGCTCCGCGCCGCCTGGGCGCGCAGCCGCTTCACTCCGGTAGCGACCGGCCCAGGGCCGGTCGGTCAGCGGCGCGGATCCCCACCCGCGCTGCGTGCCCGCCCCTCCCACAGGACCGGCACGTGGTTGTCGCTCTATTCGCTACAGGTCGTAGCGTATCTGCCTCCGACCCCCGGTGCGCAAGCCCTCCTCGGCTGTCAAGCGCGTGATGTGGCCCACTCTCGGGCCGCACCCGCCGGGGGCCGGCCGGTCCAGATGCTTTCGCTGGTGCCGAAGTGTCGATACGGTGACATCCCCCACCCAAAAGCTACTCGCCAGTACACGCAAGGAGGCCCGGTGGCCCCCACACCGCAGCCGGCCCCGCCCCGCGCGAAAGGGCGACCCCGCAGCGCCGCCGCGGACCAGGCGATCCTCGACGCCACCCGCGAGGTCCTGGCCGAACTCGGCTGGGGCGGGCTGACCATGGGACACGTCGCGGCCCGGGCCGGCGTCGCCAAGACCACCCTGTACCGCCGCTGGCCCTCCAAGAACGAGCTGGTGGTGGACGCCGTCGCCAGCCTCTTCGACCAGCTGGAGATGACCGACCGGGGCAGCCTGCAGGCCGACATCGAGGACGTGGTCACCCAGTTCGCCACCGTGCTGGCCAGACCGGAGAGCCAGGCCTCGCTGCTCGCCCTGTTCGCCGAGGGCTCCCGCGACCCGCAGCTGCGCCGCCGGATCCGCGAGCACATCGTGGACCCGCAGAAGCGGCTGGTGCACCAGGGCCTGGCGCAGGCGCTGGCCCGCGGCGAGCTGGCCGAGACTCCGGACCCGCTGGCCGCCGCCGAGGAGATCGACATCATCTTCGACACCATCGCGGGCGCCGTGGAGCACCGGATGCTGGTGATCGGCGACCCGGTCACCCCGCAGTGGATCCACCGCTTCACCGACCTGCTGCTCAACCCGGGGCTGTACCGCAGGCTCTGCCCGGAGGGCGCTCAGAAGCCGGCCGGCTCGCGGTAGGTCCCCCATTCCTCCCGCAGCGCGTCGCAGATCTCGCCCAGGGTGGCCTCCGCCCGCACCGCCGCCAGCATCGAGGGGATCAGGTTCGAGCCGTCCCGGGCCGCCGCCAGCATCGCCGCCAGCCCCGCCCGCACGGCCGCCTCGTCGCGCCCGGCCCGGCGCGCGGCCAGCAGCCTGACCTGCTCGCGCTCCACCTCGTGGCCGACCCGCAGGATCGAGAGCTCCTCGGTGACGCTCTGCGGGAAGCAGTTGACGCCCACCACCCGCTTCTCGCCGCGCTCCACCGCCTGCTGGTAGCGGAAGGCGGACTCGCCGATCTCCTGGGTGAACCAGCCCTCCTCGATCCCGCGCAGGATGCCGGAGGTCATCGGGCCGATCCCGTGCTCGGCCGAGCCCTTGGCCAGGATCCTGGCGAAGACCTCCTCCGCCTGCGCCTCGATCCGGTCGGTCAGCGCCTCCACGTACCAGGAACCGCCCAGCGGGTCGGCCACGTTGGCCACCCCGGTCTCCTCCAGCAGCACCTGCTGGGTGCGCAGCGCGATCTCGGCGGCCTGCGCGGAGGGCAGCGCCAGGGTCTCGTCCAGCGCGTTGGTGTGCAGCGAGTTGGTGCCGCCCAGCACCGCGGCCAGCGCCTCCACGGCGGTGCGCACCACGTTGTTGTAGGGCTGCTGGGCGGTCAGCGAGACCCCGGCGGTCTGGGTGTGGAACCGCAGCCAGCGCGCCTTCTCGGTCCGGGCGCCGTAGACGTCGCGCAGCCAGCGGGCCCAGATCCGGCGCGCCGCGCGGAACTTGGCGATCTCCTCGAAGAAGTCCAGGTGGGCGTCGAAGAAGAAGGACAGGCCCGGTGCGAACACGTCCACGTCCAGACCGCGGGAGCGGCCCAGCTCCAGGTAGGCGAAGCCGTCGGCCAGCGTGTAGGCCAGCTCCTGGGCGGCCGTGGCCCCCGCCTCGCGGATGTGGTAGCCGGAGACCGAGACCGGCTTGTAGTCGGGCAGCTGCTCGGCGCAGTACTCCAGCAGGTCGCCGATCAGGCGCAGGTGCGGCTCGGGTGCGAAGATCCACTCCTTCTGCGCGATGTACTCCTTGAAGATGTCGGTCTGCAGCGTGCCGTTGAGCACCCGGTGGTCCACGCCCTGCCGCTCGGCGGCCACCAGGTACATGCAGAAGACCGGCACCGCGGGGCCGCTGATCGTCATCGAGGTGGTCACCTCGCCCAGCGGGATGCCGCCGAAGAGCACCTCGAGGTCGGCGGCCGAGTCGACGGCGACCCCGCAGTGGCCGACCTCGCCGAGCGCGCGCGGGTCGTCCGAGTCGTGGCCCATCAGGGTCGGCATGTCGAAGGCGACCGAGAGCCCGCCGCCGCCGGCCGCCAGGATCATCCGGTAGCGCTCGTTGGTCTGCTCGGCGTTGCCGAAGCCGGCGAACTGGCGGATCGTCCAGGGCCGGCCGCGGTAGCCGGTGGAGTGCAGGCCGCGGGTGTAGGGGTACTCCCCCGGCCAGCCGATCCGTTCGAAGCCCGGGTGGTCCGCGCCGGACGGCGGCCCGTAGACCGGGTCGACCGTCTCACCCGAGAGCGTGGTGAAGTCGGCCGCCCGCTTGACGGCGCTGTCGTAGCGCTGCTGCCAGCGGCGGCGGCCGTGCTCGATCTCCTCGGCGTCCATCGGGCTCCGCTCCGGGGTCGGGGGTAGGGGGTCCCCGAAATCTACGGAGCCGCCGGGCCGACCCGTCGGCGGCGCGGCGGAGCGGGCCTCTTCCGGACACACAGAAGGCCCCCACCTCGGTGGGGGCCCCGCGGTCGGCGGTGGCTCTCAGGCGCTGACCGGCTGCTCGGCGGGCGCCGGGGCGGTGGTCCCGGCGACGTCGCGCATCAGCCGGCGCTCGGCGACGAAGGAGGCGAACGGGATGCAGCCGGCGGCCAGCGTGAAGAGCATCCGGCCGAGCGGCCACTTCAGCTTCTGGCCGAGCAGGAAGGTCACCACGAAGTAGGCCAGGTACAGGTAGCCGTGCAGCATCGCGACGTACATGGTGGCCTGCGCGCCGGTGTCGAAGCCGTACTTCGCGACGATGAAACCGCAGAAGATCAGCAGCGCGCAGCCGGTGGCGATCGCCAGGGCCCGGTACGCGGTCAGCAGGGGGGTGGACTTCATGTTCGGCAGCTTTCGCTCGACAGGGGGGATCTCGATGGGGGGTACTGAGACACGGCGGCCCATCCGAGAGTAGCCGCCGGATTCACACCGGCCGTGCCGGGGGCTCGGCGAAGTCGCCGGCCGCCACGCGCAGCGGTCTGAGCAATTCGAACACCTCGCGGCACTGCTCCTCGTCGTAGGACTCCAGGCCGAACTCGATGGCCATCAGCTCCCGGGTGGCCTGCTCCACCACCTCGCGCCCGCGCGCGGTGATCGCCGCCAGCACCCCGCGCCCATCCAGCGGGTTGGGCCGCCGGGAGACCAGGCCCGCCTTCTCCAGCCGGTCCACAGTGTTGGTGACGCTGGTCGGGTGGACCATCAGCCGCTCCCCGATCTTGGACAGCGACAGCTCGCCGGTACGGCTGAAGGTGAGCAGCACCAGCGCCTCGTACCGGGCGAAGGTCAACCCGTACGGCTTGACCACCGCGTCGACCCGGCCCAGCAGGATCTGGTGGGCGCGCATCACCGAGGTGATCGCCGCCATCGACGGCACCTCGCCCCAGCGCCGGGCCCACAGCTCGTCGGCACGGGCGATCGGGTCGAAGTCGAGTGCGAGGGGTTTGGCCACGTCCCACACCGTACCGGCGGGCCCTGCGCGGCCCGCCCGACGGCCCGCATGGTGGGACCCGGCCGTCGGCCCCGGCGCCGGCCGGGGCGCCGGTTCAGGCGGTGGCCGGCGCGAGCTCGCCGCGCTCCTCCTTGGCGAGCATCCGCTCGGCGAAGAAGCCGCCGGTCGGCAGCACCGACAGGACGAAGAGCAGGGCGACCCGCTTGAGGTCCCAGCCCTGCTTCTGCCAGGCCAGGCCCAGGAAGGCGACGTAGGCGAGGAAGAGCATGCCGTGGATCATGCCGAGCACCGGGACCGGGTTGAAGCTGGTGTTGTACTTGAAGATCATCCCGACCAGCAGAAGTATGAAGGACAGGCCTTCGGGGCCGGAGACGAGACGCAGGCGGTGGGCGGCGCTGTTCTGCATGACGAGGACCTCACGGGTGACGGGTTCGCTTGTGAACGGGAGCACAAGCCGTCGCCCATTATGAGCAGACCACTGCTGCGGACCCGGCTCCGGGGGGCCCGTGGTGCCGGAGGTCACACTGGGAACGACGCCGGGGACCACCCGGGCGCCGGCTCGCTATCCTGCTTCCCGCACACCCCGAGCGGGTGTACGGGAACCGAACGGGGGAGCTCCACCATGGGCAAGCTGGACTGGAACCTACGCACCTGCGCCAGGCGCGGCCACACCACCTACGCACCGAGCGAGCCGGAGCTGCGCGCCCGGCTGCACGCCAGCACCGCCATCGGCGAGGCCTGGCGCTGCCTGCGCTGCGGCGACTTCGCGCTCGGCGAGCCGCACGGCAGCGGGCCGGCCGCGAACGCGCCGCTGGTGGTGCGCGGCAAGGCACTGCGCGACCTGTTCGTGCTGCGGATCCTGGCCGTGGAGCGCGGGCTGCGCGGGGTGCTGGGGATCCTGATCGCCTGGGCGGTGTGGAAGTTCTCCAACAGCCAGGACGCCCTGCACGAGCTGTTCGACCAGAACCTGACGGTCTTCAAGCCGGTGGCGGACCACTTCCACTGGGACCTGGAGCACGCCTCGGTGGTGGACACCATCCGCAAGACCTTCGACTACGAGCACAAGACGCTGGTCTACGTCGCGGCCGGCGTGCTGGCGTACTCGCTGATCGAGGCGGTGGAGGGGGTGGGCCTGTGGCTCGGCCGCCGCTGGGCCGAGTACCTCGCGGTGATCGCCACCGCCGCCTTCCTGCCACTGGAGGGCTACGAGCTGTCCGAGCACGCCTCCGCGGTCAAGATCGCCACCACGGTCGTCAATGTGCTCGCCGTCCTGTGGATCCTGCTCTCCAAGCGGCTGTTCGGGCTGCGCGGCGGCGTCGCGGCCTTCGAGGCGGAGCGGCACTCGGCCTCGCTGCTGGAGGTCGAACAGGCGGCCGAGGTGGCCCCGATCGGCGTGTGACACCGCAGGTGGGAGCAGGTGACGCGGATCCGGCCTCACTGGTTCGAGTGATTCCGGCGGCCAGCAGGGGCCGAGATGCTTCCTGGACCATCCAATATAGTAGAATGTTGAACAATATCGCGTATCATGGCGTCATGGATACGCACGCCACCGAGCCGACCACGGCCGCGCCCGAACCCGCCGCCGATGAGACCCCCTGGCTCAACGCCCGCGAGCAGCGGCTGTGGCGTGCCCACCTGGAGGTCAGCAAGCTGCTGGAGTACCAGCTCAGCCGCGAGCTGCAGCAGCACGACCTGGCGATCAACGACTACGAGATCCTGGTGGTGCTCTCCGAGTCCCCCGACCGGCGGATGCGGATGACCGACCTGGCCACCGCCACCCTGCAGTCCAAGAGCCGGCTCTCGCACCAGATCACCCGGATGGAGAGCGCCGGCCTGGTGCTGCGCCAGGAGTGTCCGGGCGACCGCCGGGGCCTGTACGCCCACCTGACCGAGCAGGGCTGGCAGACGCTGCGCGCCGTCGCGCCCGACCACGTGCGCAGCGTGCGGGCGCACTTCATCGACCGCTTCGACAACGACCAGATCGACGCCATGTACGAGGCGCTGGCCCCGATCGCCGAGCACCTGCGCGCGCTGCGCGGCCGGGCCTAGGCCCGGCCGCTGCGGCGCCCGGACGTCAGCCCCGCTGTTCGTCCGTCAGGCCGGCCACCAGCTCGTCGGCCGCGCCGTACGGGTCGAGCCGGCCGGCCGCGACCCGCTCGGCCAGCGCGTCGAGGTGCCGGTCGCCGCGCAGGTCGCCGATCCGCGAGCGCAGCGACGCCAGCGCGATCGCCTCGATCTCCTGCGCCGCGCGGCGCTGCCGGCGGGCCGCCAGCCGGTCGCCCTCGGCGAGCCAGGCGCGGTGCTTCTCCAGCGCCTCGACCAGCTCGTCCAGCCCCTCGCCGCGGGAGGCCACGGTCTTGACGATCGGCGGCCGCCAGTCACCGGGCCGGCGCGACTCGCCCAGCCCCAGCATGTGCCCCAGCTCCCGCACGGTGGCGTCCGCGCCCTCCCGGTCGGCCTTGTTGACCACGAAGACGTCACCGATCTCCAGGATGCCCGCCTTGGCGGCCTGGATCCCGTCGCCCATCCCGGGGGCCAGCAGCACCACCGTGGTGTCCGCCTGCGCGGCCACCTCCACCTCGGACTGGCCGACCCCGACGGTCTCCACCAGGATCGCCTCGCAGCCCGCCGCGTCCAGCACCCGCAGCGCCTGCGGGGCCGCCCAGGAGAGCCCGCCCAGGTGACCGCGGGTGGCCATCGAGCGGATGAAGACGTCCGGGTCGGTGGCGTGCTCCTGCATCCGTACCCGGTCGCCGAGCAGCGCACCGCCGGAGAACGGCGAGGACGGGTCCACCGCCAGCACCCCGACCCGCCGGCCGAGCCGGCGGTAGGCGGTGACCAGCGCCGAGGTGGAGGTCGACTTGCCCACCCCGGGCGAGCCGGTCAGCCCCACCGTGTGGGCCCGGCCGGTGTGCGGAGCGAGCGCGGCCATCACCTCGCGCAGTTCCGGGGCGGCGTTCTCGACCAGCGAGATCAGCCGGGCCACCGCACGCGGGTGCCCCGCCCTGGCCTGCTCGACCAGGGCCGGCACGTCGGTCATGGAGCTTCTCCTTCGGGTCCTTGCGGTGGGACGGCCGGTGCTCAGGCCTTGGGCACCCGGACGATCAGCGCGTCGCCCTGGCCGCCGCCGCCGCACAGCGCCGCCGCGCCGACGCCGCCGCCGCGCCGGCCCAGCTCCAGTGCCAGGTGCAGCACCAGCCGGGCGCCGGACATCCCGATCGGGTGACCGAGCGCGATCGCGCCGCCGTTGACGTTGACCTTCTCGTCGGTGACGCCGAGGTCCAGCATCGACTGGTGGGCGACGGCGGCGAACGCCTCGTTGATCTCGATCAGGTCCAGGTCCCCGACCGCGATGCCCTCCTTCGCCACCGCGTGCAGGATCGCGTTGGACGGCTGCGACTGCAGCGAGTTGTCCGGGCCCGCCACGTTGCCGTGCGCGCCGATCTCGGCGATCCAGCTCAGGCCCAGCTCCTCGGCCTTGGCCCGGCTCATCACGACCACGGCGGCGGCGCCGTCGGAGATCTGCGAGGCGCTGCCGGCGGTGATCGTGCCGTCCTTGCTGAACGCCGGGCGCAGCTTGGCCAGGCCCTCGACCGTGGTGTCGGCACGGATGCCCTCGTCCTGGCTGAACAGGACCGGCTCGCCCTTGCGCTGCGGGATCGGGACGGGCACGATCTCGGCCTCGAAGAGGCCGTTCTTCTGCGCGGCGGCGGCCCGCTGGTGCGACCGGGCGGCGATCTCGTCCTGCACCTCGCGACCGATACCCAGGCGGGTGTTGTGCTTCTCGGTCGACTCACCCATCGGGATGTTCTCGTAGGCGTCGGTGAGACCGTCGTGGGCCATCGCGTCGAGCAGCTCGATCGAGCCGTACTTGTAGCCCTCGCGGGACTTGGGCAGCAGGTGCGGGGCGTTGGTCATCGACTCCTGGCCGCCGGCCACCACGACGTCGAACTCGCCGGCCCGGATCAGCTGGTCGGCCAGCGCGATGGCGTCCAGGCCGGAGAGGCAGACCTTGTTGATGGTCAGCGCCGGCACGCTCATCGGGATGCCGGCCTTGACGGCGGCCTGGCGGGCCGGGATCTGCCCGGCGCCGGCCTGCAGCACCTGACCCATGATCACGTACTGCACCTGATCGCCCGTCACACCGGCCCGCTCCAGCGCGGCCTTGATGGCGAAGCCGCCCAGGTCGGCCCCGGAGAAGCCCTTGAGCGAACCGAGCAGCCGACCCATCGGGGTGCGGGCGCCCGCGACGATCACGGAGGTGGTTGCGGTGGAATCGGAAGGCATGGAACGAGCCCCTTCGCGCGTCATGGCCAGCGAGTCCTGCCGGATCTAGCACGACGACAGGGCCCGGGGGGAGGATGCAGCTCAATGTACTGACCCGTAACCCGGGCGTCACCGGAGCAACGGTGTGATCAGGCTCGCACGAGACCCGGTGGCGCGAGGCCCGGAATCTGCGCTGCACTGGTGCGACCCACCTTCAGGAGGCTTACCCGTGTTGACCCGGATCGACCACATCGGCATCGCCTGCTTCGACCTCGACAAGACCGTCGAGTTCTACCGGGCCACCTACGGCTTCGAGGTGTTCCACAGCGAGGTGAACGAGGAGCAGGGCGTCCGCGAGGCGATGCTCAAGATCAACGACACCGGCGACGGCGGCGCCTCCTACCTGCAGCTCCTGGAGCCCACCCGGGAGGACTCCACGGTCGCCAAGTGGCTGGCCAAGAACGGCGAGGGCGTGCACCACATCGCTTTTGGCACCGCGGACGTCGACGGAGACGCGGCAGCGATCAAGGGCAAGGGCGTGCGGGTGCTCTACGAGGAGCCGCGGCGCGGCTCGATGGACTCCCGGATCACCTTCCTGCACCCCAAGGACTGCGGCGGGGTACTGACCGAACTGGTCACCTCCGCGGGGACGCACCAGGAGCCCGGCGAGGGCCACTGACCCGGGACCGACCCGCCGGTAACCTGCGCCAGTGCCGACCTCGGCGGTTACAGCCCCGCTCCGGCCCACTACACTGCCCAGGGTCGCAGGGGAGTCCAACCAGGGCACGGCTGAACAGTCGCAGTACGGATCTGTCACCATTCTCCACAAGGCAAGAGTTCGCCCAGGAGTCCACCCGGTCGGCGGAGCGCGATCAACCGTGCTCCACACCGACCGACCGGCTCCGACCCGTGGCGGGTGCCCCAGGACCAGGGGCACCCCCAGTTCCGGCCCGTCCGGGACTGGCCCGCGGTGCAAGGACCAGCGCGGCCGGCCCACCCGACGGGGTCGGGGTGGCCGCACCGGTCGAGGACGCGACCAGGAGATGGATGGGACCGCGCAGTGCGGGGCAACGACCGCTACGAGGTTGATGATCACCTCTCCCAGTTCGAGGCCGAGATGGACCGGCTTCGCAAGGAGCGGGACAAGACCGTCGAGCATGCCGAGGACCTCGCCTACCAGGTGGAGGTGCTCCGGGCCAAGCTGCACGAGTCCCGTCGGCAGCTTGCACAGCCGCGCGCCTTCGACGCCGTCTCCGGGCAGGCCGAGCAGCTGCTGCGCACCGCTGAGCTGCAGGCCCAGCAGCTGCGCGCCGACGCCGAGCGCCAGCTGCGCGAGTCCCAGGCGGCCACCCAGCGCCTGATGGCCGAGGCCGCCGAGCGCACCGCCCGGCTGGAGGCCGAACTCCAGGCCCGCCGCCGCCAGCTCGAAGAAGAGATGGCCGAGCTGCGCCGGGCGGCCGAGCAGCACGTCAACGAGAACGTCAGCTGGGCCGAGCAGGCCCGGGCCGGTACCGAGCAGGAGGCCCAGCGCCTGCTCCAGGAGGCCCGCGCCGAATCCGACCGGCTGATGGCCGCCGCACGCGCCGAGGCCGCCGCACTGGCCGACCAGGCCCGGGCGCAGACCGCCGCCGACGTGGACGCCGCCCGCGGCGAGGCGCAGGCCGCCGCCGAGGCCGCGCTGCTGCGCGCCCAGAGCGACGCCGAGGCGCTGCTGCGGGCCGCCAGCGAGCAGGCCCAGCAGACCGTGGGAGCGGCCGAGGAGCTGCGCGGCAGTGCCGCCAGCGAGGCCCAGCAGCAGCTGGCCGGCGCGCAGGCCGCCGCCGTGCAGCGGCTGGCCGCCGCACAGGACGAGATCGCCCAGCTGAAGCGGCAGGCCGAGGAGGACCAGCAGCGGGCCGAGGCCGCTGCGGCCCGCGCCCAGGCCGAGATCGAGCGGCTGCGCGCGGAGGCCGAGGCGGAGGCCGAACGGGCCCGCCTGGAGGCCGCCGAGCTGCGGGCCACCGCCACCGCGGCCGCCGACCGGCTGCAGGCCGACGCGCAGGCCGCCGCCGAGCAGCGGGTCGCCGACGGCGAGGCGGCCAGCGAGCAGCGTTCGCAGACCGCCAAGGCCGAGGTCGCCCGGATGGTGGCCAAGGCCACCGAGGAGGCCGAGCAGATCAAGGCCGCGGCCGCCGAGCTGCTGGCCAGGGCGCAGACCGCGATGGCCGAGGCGGTGGCCGCCAAGGCCGCCGCCGACGACGAGAACGACCGGCTGCGCACCGCCGCCGAGTCCGTCGCCACCCAGCTGCGTTCCGAGGCCGAGGCCGCCATCGCCGAGCTGCGCGCCGCCGCGATCGCCGAGGCCGCCGAGCTGCGGGCACAGGCCGAGGGCGCCGCCGAGGCGCTGCGCAACGACGCCCGCGAGCAGGGCCGGGCCGAGGGCGCCAAGGACGCCACCGTGCAGCTGGCCAAGGCCGCCAAGAGCGCCGAGGAGGCGCTGGCCCGGGCCACCGAGGACGCCGAGGCCACCCGCGCCACCGCCGCCGCCGAGGCCGAGCGGGTGCGGGCCGAGGCCGCCGCGGAGGCCGAGCGGCTGCGCGAGCAGGCTCAGCAGGCCGTCGAGCAGGCGCAGAACGCCGCGCTGGACGACGCCGCGGACATCCGGGCCCGGATGGAGCGGATGCAGGACGAGGCGGCCCGGCTGCGTGCCGAGGCCGAGGAGCTGCGCACCCAGGCGGCCACCGAGGCGGAGAAGGTCCGCGGCGAGGCGCGCCGGCAGGCCGTCGCGCAGATAGAGGAATCCGCGAAGACCGCCGAGGAGCTGCTCACCAAGGCCAAGGCCGACTCGGACGAGCTGCGCGCGGGCGCCGCCGCCGAGGTCGAGCGGCTGCGCACCGAGGCCAAGGAGCAGGCGGCACAGACCCAGGCGCGCGCCGAGCAGACCCTGGCCCGGGCCAGGGGCGAGGCCGAGAAGCTCACCGCGGCCACCGAGCAGCAGCACAAGGACACGCTGGCCGCCGCGAAGGCCGCCGCCGCCGAGAACCGCGCCGCTGCCGAGCGGGAGACCGCCGAGCTGCGCCGCGAGGCCGCCGAGTACGACCAGCGGGTACGGGCCGAGGCCGAGGAGCGGGCCACCGAGGTGCAGGCGGCGGCCCAGCAGGCCGCCGAGGAGCGCGAGGCGCAGGCGCTGGCCGAGGCCGAGCGGGTGCTGGCGGAGGCCGAGGCCACCGCGAACGCGCTGCGCGAGGAGACCCGCCGCGCGGCCGAGCAGGCGGCGGAGGAGCTGCGCCGCGAGCGGGAGGCGGCCGCCGCGCAGTTGACCGCGGCTCAGCAGACGCGTGAGCAGGCCGAGTCCGCGGCCGAGGAGTTGACCGAGCGGGTCGACGCCGAGCTGACCGCGCTGCGGGCGGACACCGAGCGGGAGACCGCCGAACTGCGCGCCGCCGCCGAGCGGGAGAGCACGGAGCAGCGCGCCGCCGCCGAGCGGGAGAGCGCCGAGCTGCGCCGCGAGGCCGCCGAGTACGACCAGCGGGTACGGACCGAGGCCGAGGAGCACGACCGGCAGGTCCGCGCCGAGGCCGAGGAGCAGGCCGCCCGGCTGCGGGCCGAGGCCGAGGCCGCCGCGGAGGCGCTGCGCGCCCAGGCCGCCGAGCAGCTGGCGCAGGCCGAGGCCGCCGCCCGGTCCTCGGTGGCCCAGGCCGCCGAGGAGGCCACCGCGCTGCGGGCCGGCGCGGCCGAGGAGTGCGACGCACTGCGGGCCGAGGCCGCCGAGGTGCTGGAGCAGGCCCGGTCGCAGGCCGCCAGTGCGGTCGAGACCGCCACGGCGGAGGCGGCCGAGCTGGTCACCGCCGCCGAGGAGGAGGCGGCCGGCGTCCGTCAGTCGGTGGCCGGACTGCACGAGCGGGCCGCCCTGCAGGTCGGCAAGCTGGTCGAGCGCACCGAGCAGGAGACTGCCGAGCTGCGGGCGACCGCCGAGCGGGAGACCACCGAGCTGCGCGAGCGCACCGAGCAGCAGGCCGCCGAACTGCGCGCCACCGCCGAGCGCGAGACTGCTGAGCAGCGGGCGACCGCCGAGCGCGAGACCGCCGAACTGCGCGAGCGCACCGACGCCGAACTCGCCGCTCTGCGCGCCACCGCCGAGCACGAGACCACCGAACAGCGGGCGACCGCCGAGCGCGAGACCACCGAACTGCGCGAGCGCACCGAGCAGCAGGCCGCCGAACTGCGCGCGAGCGCCGAGCGCGACGCCGCCGAGGAGCGCGAGCAGGCGGCTGCCGCAGCCGCTGCCGAGCGGGAGGCGGCCGAGCGCGAGGCCGCCCGGATCGCCGCCGAGGCGGAGACCTACCGCGAGCGGCTGCGGGCCGAGGCGGACGCCTACGACAGCGGTCTGCGGGCCGAGGCCGAGCAGTACGCCACCCAGCTGCGGGCCGACACCGAGGCCGAGTCCGCCCGTCTGGTCGCCGAGACCCACGAGTACGACGCGGCGATCCGGGCCGAGGCCCAGGCGCACCGCGAGCAGACCGAGGAGGACGCCCGCCGCCTGCTGGCCGAGGCCGAGGCGCAGGCCCAGCACACCGTCGCGGAGGCCGAGGAGCGCGGTGCCGCGCTGCTGGCCGAGGCCGAGCAGTACGCGGCCCGGCTGCGCACCGAGGCGGAGGAGTTCGCCGCCGCCACCCGCACGCTGGCCGAGGAGTACGAGGTCGCCACCCGGGCCCGCGCCGACGCCTTCGACGCGAGCACCCGCGAGCAGGCGGAGCAGTTCGACAGTGCCACCCGGGCGCAGGCCACCTCGGTGCTGGAGAAGGCCTTCGCCGATGCCGAGTCGCTCGGCGAGGAGGCCCAGAGCACCGCGCTGGCCACCACCGCAGCCGCCGAGGAGCAGGCCGACGCCATGGTGGCCGCCGCCCGCAAGGAGGCCGAGCGGCTGGTCGCGGCCGGCGAGGCCGCCGGGCAGGCGGAGGTCGAGCGGGCGCGCGCCGACGCCGACGCGCTGCTCTCCGAGGCCCGCCGGGACGCCACCGCGATCCGCGAGCGCGCCGAGGAGCTGCGCGAGCGCACCGAGGCCGAGGTCGAGGCGCTGCACGAGCGGGCCCGCAAGGAGAACGCGCAGGCCATGAAGTCGGCCGGCGAGCGGGTCGACGCGCTGGTGACGGCCGCTCAGGAGCAGCTCACCGAGGCCGAGGAGCAGGCGGTGGCCGCCGTCGCCGAGGCCGAGGAGCGGGCCGCCGCGCTGGTCACGGCCGCCGAGGAGCGCGCTGCCGAACTCACCTCGCAGGCCTCCGCCGAGGCGAGCAAGGTCCGGATCTCCGCCGTGCGCAAGGCCGAGGGCCTGCTCAAGGAGGCCGACCAGAAGCTCGCCGCCTCCACCGCCAAGGCCGAGAAGCTGGCCGCCGAGGCCGAGCGGCGGCTCAAGTCCGCCCAGGACGAGGCCGAGGAGCAGCTGGAGGCCGCGGCCGGCGAGGCCGCCAAGCGGGTGCGGGCCGCCGAGGAGACCGCGGCCGAGCAGCTGCGGCTGGCCGAGGAGGAGGCCGACCGGGTGGCGAGCGCGGCCCGCAGCGAGGCCCAGCGGGTGACCGACGAGGGCCGGCGCGAGCTGGACGAGCTGGTGCGCCGGCGCAAGGACATCAACACCGAGATCTCGCGCGTGCAGGACGTGCTCTCAGCACTGGAGGCCTTTGAGGCACCGTCACCTGTCCAGCAGGCGGCGGCTCGCGAGACGCCGGCCACGCAGGGCGGCGGCAAGGGGAACGGAAGCAACGGGGGATCAAAGGCGGGCGCTGGAGTGGGCGCCCCCCGATCGGGTGGCGGTCGCTCCCAAGGGACACCACCCGATTGAGCGGACATTGTCCGTCAGCCATAGGCTTTTCGCCTACGACACTCCGGTAACGTGTCAGGATTCCCTCAACCACCTCAGCGGTTTGACGACAGGAAGCCCAGAACCCCATGAGCGACAGTCACTCCCCTCACGGCTTCGACCTGGTACGCCGTGGGTACGAGCGTGCCCAGGTCGACGAGCGGATCACCAAGCTGGTGGCCGACCGTGACAGCGCATTGACCCGGATCAGCGCGCTGGAGAAGCGGATCGAAGAACTCCACCTGGAGACCCAGAGCGCCCAGGCTCAGGTGGCCGACGCCGAGCCTTCGTACGCTGGTCTCGGCGCGCGGGTCGAGAAGATCCTGCGGCTGGCCGAGGAGGAGGCGAAGGACCTGCGCGAGGAGGCGCACCGCGCCGCCGAGCAGCACCGCGAGCTGGCCGAGGCCGCCGCCCAGCAGGTCCGTTCCGAGGCGGAGAACTACGCCAAGGACCGCAAGGCGAAGGCTGAGGACGAGGGCCTGCGGATCGTCGACAAGGCCAAGAGCGACAGCTCCCAGCTGCGCGCCGAGGCCAACAAGGACGCGCAGAACAAGCGCGAGGAGGCGGACGCCCTCTTCGAGGAGACCCGCACCAAGGCCGCCCAGGCCGCGCTGGAGTTCGAGACCAACCTGGCCAAGCGCCGCGAGCAGTCCGAGCGCGACCTGGCGGCCCGTCAGGCCAAGGCCGAGAAGCGGCTGGCGGAGATCGAGCACCGGGCCGAGCAGCTGCGCCTGGAGGCCGAGAAGCTGCGCACCGACGCCGAGCGCCGCGCCCGCCAGACGGTGGAGACGGCCCAGCGCCAGTCCGAGGACATCGTGGCCGACGCCAACGCCAAGGCCGACCGGATCCGCAGCGAGTCCGAGCGCGAGCTGGCGGCGCTGACCAACCGCCGCGACTCGATCAACGCCCAGCTGACCAACGTCCGCGAGATGCTGGCCACCCTGACCGGCGCGGCCGTGGCAGCCGCCTCGCTGCCCACCGACGACACGCTCGGCGTGCCGGCGCAGCAGTCCCGCTGAGACCTCAGGGCCCGCCCGTCCCGGCCCGCACCAGCGGCGCCCGGTCCCGCGTCAGCGGGGCCGGGCGCCGCTGCGCTGTCCCGGTGCGCGGCGCCCCGGCGGCCGCGCTCAGCCGACCCGCCGCAGCAGCGCCGTCACCGCCGCGTTGAACGCCGCCGGGGCCTCCAGCGCGCTCAGGTGCCCCACGCCCGGAATCACCGTCAGCTCCGCGTCCGGCAGGGCGTTCGCCATGGCCTGGGCGTCCGCGAGCCCGGTCAGCGCGTCGTACTCCCCCACCACCACCGCGGCGGGCACCGTCAGCTGGGCCAGCGTCTCGAAGGAGTCCGGCCGGGCCGCCATCGCCCGCTGCGCCCAGGCGACCCCGGCCGGGTCGGCTGCGGCGATCAACTCCCTGACCTCGGTGACCAGTTCCGGCGTGGACTCGGGGCCGAGCAGTGAAGCCTCGGTCTTCTCCTCCAGCAGCAGCGCCACGCTCCGCCGGGCCAGCACCGCCGCCGCGATCCGCTCCCGGTTGACCACCGCCCCCGGTGCGTCCGCGCTCGCCTTGGTGTCGGCCAGCAGCAGGCCGGCCAGCCGGTCGCCGTGGCGGCGGGCGAAGGCCATCGCCAGGTAGCCGCCCATCGAGAGGCCGCCGAGCACCACCCGCTCCAGCCCGGCCCCGTCGAGCACCTCGGCCACCCGGTCGGCCCAGGTGTCCAGCGCCGGTGCCCCGAGCGGCGCCGGCGAGGCGCCGAAGCCCGGCAGGTCGGGGGCCAGCACCCGGGTCTCGCCCAGCGCCCCGTCGAGCTGGGCCCGCCACATCCCGGCGTGCAACGGGAAGGCGTGCAGCAGGAGCAGCGGCGTCCCCACACCCGGGCCACTGTCACGAACAGCGAGATCGGTCATGGCGCCCACCGTAGGCGGCATACCGGTCTGCCGCCCACGCGGGCCCGGGTGTCCTTTCGGCTACGACCTGCCGGGCGGCGCTGCTTGTCATACCCTGCCGGTGGATGGGCCCCAGGGCCTGGGAGCGGCAGCAGGAGCGGCGATGATCGAACTGCACGAGCTGACCAAGCGGTACGGCGACAAACTGGCGGTCGACGGGCTGAGCTTCCAGGTGCCGCGCGGGGTGGTGACCGGCTTCCTGGGCCCCAACGGCGCCGGCAAGTCCACCACGATGCGGCTGATCCTCGATCTGGACCGCCCCACCAGCGGTCGGGTCAGCATCGACGCCAAGGGCTACGGCCACCTCAGCGAGCCGCTGAAGTACATCGGCGCGCTGCTGGAGGCCCAGGCGGTGCACCCGGGCCGGACCGCCTACAACCACCTGCTCTGGCTGGCGCAGAGCAACCGGATCCCGGTCCGCCGGGTGGACGAGGTGCTGGGCCTGGTGGGCCTGACCGAGGTGGCCGGCAAGCGGGCCCGCGGCTTCTCGCTCGGCATGCGCCAGCGGCTCGGCATCGCCTCCGCGCTGCTCGGCGACCCGGAGATCCTGATGTTCGACGAGCCGGTCAACGGTCTCGACCCCGAGGGCATCCTGTGGATCCGCAATCTGATGAAGCGCCTGGCCGCCGAGGGCCGCACCGTCTTCGTCTCCTCGCACCTGATGAGCGAGATGGCGCTGACCGCCGAGCACCTGGTGGTGATCGGCCGGGGCCGGCTGCTGGCCGACCTGCCGATGGCGGAGTTCATCCGGCGCAACTCGCGCTCCGCGGTCCGGCTGCGCACCCCGCACCCCGAGCAGCTGCTGGACGCGCTGGCCGCACAGTCGATCGTGGTGGAGCCCGGCCCCGACGGCTGCTACGAGGTGGTCAACGGCGACCCGGCCGCGCTCGGCGACCTGGCCGCCAGCCACGGCGTCACGCTGCACGAGCTGAGCCTGCAGCGCGCCTCGCTGGAGGAGGCCTTCATGCAGATGACCGCCGACTCGGTCGAGTACCACGCGGGCGCCGGCGCGGACGCCGGCGCCGGCCCCGTGCAGACGGACGCGGCGGGCGCCCCCGGCGCCTGGGGGGCGCAGTGGCAGCCGGCCGGCGGCCGGCCCGCCAGGAAGCAGCGGCACGAGCAGCAGCAGAAGGGTGCGAACTGAGATGGCCTCCTTCCCCGCGATCCTGCGGTCCGAGTGGACCAAGATCCGCACGGTGCGCTCCACGGTCTGGACCCTGCTGCTCGTCTTCGTGGTGACGGCCGCGCTCGGCGCGCTGCTCTCGCTGCTGACCAAGAACAACTTCGCCGACTTCCGCAAGGGCGTCGGCACCCCCTTCGACGCGACCGCGACCAGCTTCTCCGGCATCGTGCTGGGCGAGATCGCGATGATCGTCTTCGGGGTGCTGGCGGTCGGCAACGAGTACAGCAGCGGGATGATCCGGGTCTCACTGGCCGCCGTGCCGCAGCGCGGCACCCTGCTGACCGGCAAGATGGTGGTGATCGGGGTGCTGGCACTGATGATCTCGCTGCTGACCGCGTTCATCACGTTCTTCCTCGGCCAGGCGCTGCTCGGCAACCACCACACCACGATCGGCGCGCCCCACGTGCTGCGCGCGGTGTTCGGCGCGGCGGTCTACCTGACCCTGCTCTGCCTCTTCTCGGCCGGAGTGACGGCGATGCTGCACAACCAGACCCTCGCGCTGGGCGTGCTGGTCCCGTTCTTCTTCCTGCTCTCGCCGATCCTCTCGGCGGTGCCGAAGGTGAAGAACGTGGCGCACTACTTCCCGGACTTCGCGGGGCGGCAGATGCTGACGGTCTTTCCGACCTCGGACACCCCCTACGGCTGGGTGGCCGGCTTCGCGATCTGCGGCGGCTGGACCCTGGCGGCGCTGCTGGGCGGCGCCGCGGTGCTGAAGACCCGGGACGCCTGAGGGGCCGGTGCGCCCGGCGGTGCGGCCGTCAGTACTTCGGGGCGCTGCGCCCGCGCTGGATCGCCGAGCCGCGCCGCTCGCGGGCGCCCCAGCAGGCCCGGTGCCAGTGCCGCCGGTCCTCCACCCCGGCGCCGTGGTCCGGCCAGGCCACCACATGGCCCATCCCCGGCGGGATCTCCTGGTCGCAGCCGGGGCAGCGGTAGGAGCGGCCGGCCGTGCCGGCCACCGTCTGCACCACCCACTCCTCGCCCCGGTAGCTCTCGGTGCGCCGCAGCGCGCCGCCCAGGGGCATCGGCGCCCCGGCGCGCCGATCGGCGAAAGCGGCGGAATCGGCAGGGTTACTGGTCCGGTTGCGACGCGGCGACACGATTGTTCACCTCTCGGTGGGGGCGCGGTTCGCTCTCCAGGTTACGGTCACTGGGCGGGCGGCCGGCGACCCGCGGGTGGCCGGACCGGCCATCAAGGTATTGACCATTATCACGATCTGGGTGGATCCTGACGGGTTTTCGGGGATATCCACCCGATCTTCCGCGAAATTGGCTGCCCCGCGTGCCAATGGCACATGACATGGGTTACTCACGTGGTGACAGAGCGGGGCTCGCACAGCCTGCGCGCACCCGAGGAGGGTATATCCGTGACCCAGAGCCGCGCCGCCATCGGCAGCCGTCCCGTTGTCGGCAGCCGTCCCGGCGTCGACACCGGCGTCGACAACGACCACCTGCCCAGCGGTCCCCGGGGCAGCCGGGGGCCGCTGGCGCCCCGGGCCCCGCGGGCCGCCCACCCGGTCGGGCTGGCTCCGGCCCCCGAGGCCGAGCGGGGCGGCAGCCATCCCGCGGCCCAGGACACCATCCGGGTCGGTGCGTTCCTGCTCTCCGCCCAGTTCCCCGGGCAGAGCCACGCCCAGGCGCTGGACCGGACGGTGGCGGCCACGCTGGGCGCCGAGCGGGCCGGGCTGGACTCGGTCTGGCTGGCCGAGCACCACTTCGTGCCGTACGGGGTCTGCCCGAACGCCGCCACCCTGGCCGCGCTGCTGCTCGGGCGCACCCGGCGGATCCACCTCGGCACGGCGGTCAGCGTCCTGTCCACCACCCACCCGGTCGCGCTCGGCGAGCAGGCCGCGCTGCTGCACCTGACCACCGGCGGGCGGTTCACCCTCGGGGTGGGGCGCGGCGGACCGTGGATCGACCTGGCGGTCTTCGGCAGCGGGGTGGCCGCGTACGAGCAGGGCTTCGCCGAGCGGCTCGACCTGCTGATGGACTTCCTGCGCGGCTCGCGGGTGCGCGGGGACGGGCCGCAGTTCAGCTTCCCCGAGGTCCCGGTGGTCCCGCGGGCGACCCAGCCGGCCCGGACCGGGCACGGTGAACTGGCCGACTGGCTGGGCCTGCGCGGCGAGCCCGCGCTGCGCCTGCCGCGCCAGCGCACCGAGGCGGGCGCTCCGGCCGGGGCGGGCGAGGCCGGCGGCGGCGAGGCGGGCAGTGGCCGGACGGGCGCCGGCGGACCGCCCGTGGTGGTCGCCTGCACCTCTCCCGCCAGCGTCCGGCTGGCCGCCGAGCGGGGCCTGCCGATGCTGCTGGGCATGCACTCCGGCGACGAGGACAAGCTGCGGATGCTCAACAGCTACCGGGCCGCCTGGCGGGCCTGCGGGCGTGGCGAGGAGCAGCTCGCGCGGGTCGAGCGGGAGCACCTGGCGGCCGGGGTGGCCCAGGTGGCCGACCGGACGCCGGCGGCTCGGGCGACCCTGCTGCGGTCGATGCCCGGCTGGTTCGAGTACGGCCTCGGCGCGCACCGCACGGTCGACGGGCGCGAGCGCAAGATGCGCGACCCCTACGCCTACACCGAGTTGCTCTGCGACCTGCACGCGGTCGGCACCCCGCGGCAGTGCGCGGACCGGCTGCTGGCCACCGCCGAGCGGACCGGCCTGCGGCGGTTCGCCCTGCTGGCCGAGGGCTCGGGCGATCAGGAGGCCACCTTGGAGAACATCGCCCGGCTGGGCGCCGAGGTGCTGCCGCAGCTGAGCTGAGGCGGGCGCTCGGCCCGGGCGGGGCGCTCGGAGCAACTGCCCCGCGTGCGCCATGAGACGCGCGCCGTCAGTGCGGCCGGCCCCCACCGCCGGGAGTGGCAGCCGACCGCATTGACGGGTCAACAGTCGCGCAGCTCCGGCGACTGGTTGAGCAGCTGGGCCCGGACCGAGGTGAAGCGCCGGTGGCGCTCCTCGGCCTCGGCGGACGGCCCGAAGACCGCGACGCGGTGGCAGTTCTGGAAGGCCAGCTGCACCCCGAAGTGCCGCTGCAGGGCACCGCGGATCGCGTCACTGGCCATCGCGCGCAGCAGCTGGCCGCGCGCCTGCTCGCTCGGCGGCGGGACCTGGTTGTCCGCGAAGCCGGTACCGTCGACCTCCATCTGGGCGACGAGCGAGCTGATCAGGTCCCAGGCATAGGGCAGGGACGTACGGACGCAGTCGACGAACTCCCGCTCGTCGACCTCGCCTCGCTCGGCCTTCTCCAGAAGAGCCGGTGAGACGTCGAGCGACATGGGTTCTCCTCTCGCGGTCCACCGCGCGCACCTCGCGCGGGTGGTGGTTCCTGGTGCGATGGTGCGGATCGTGCCGTGCCGTGCTCAGTCGGTGGTGGGGCGGCGGCGTCCCCGCGCGCGGGGACAGGCCGGTCGGACCCGGTGCAGGGCGGTACTTGCCGCGGTCGGCACCCCTGCCGGGGCGGACGCGGCCTCGACCAGGGTGGCAGCCCGAGCCAGACAAAACTGGCGAATGCCGCTATTCCCGTCGAAGTCATGGCCAACGCGGCCGAAAGGGCCGGAATGGCCGGAATTCTCTCCAGTGGTACGCGTGGCGCTCCATCTCCACTCCATCCCCGTTGGCTACGCGGGCGTTCGAAGACGTCACCCAACGTAGCGGTCAGCGCCTGCGGGCGCCAGCCTCCGGAAGCGAAACGCTCCCGGCTTCCCATGGTTCGCCCCTTGCTACTCCTCGGCGCACCCCCAGCATGGAGTTGCTTCAACTGGCCCCAGCAGCACGGGTCGGGCGACCGGCCGTCTTGCGGCAGCCGGCCAGGAGACCGGGCATCCCGTCCGCAGTCGAACGGCGACCGCCACCCTTGACGTACGCAGCGTTGCGGACTCGTCACCTCAGGTGATCGTGCTCAGGGCTGCCCGGGGAGCGCCTAGGCTTGCCCCCATGCGTCTTGTCATCGCCCGCTGTTCCGTCGACTACGCCGGCCGGCTCTCCGCCCATCTGCCCTCCGCCACCCGGTTGATCCTGGTCAAGGCCGACGGAAGCGTGAGCATCCACGCCGACGACCGCGCCTACAAGCCGCTCAACTGGATGTCGCCGCCGTGCAGCCTCAAGGAGGGCGAGGGCGCCTGGACCGTGCAGAACAAGGCGGGCGAGAAGCTGATCATCACCCTGGAGGAGGTCCTGCACGACTCCTCGCACGAGCTCGGCGTGGACCCCGGCCTGATCAAGGACGGTGTCGAGGCGCACCTGCAGGAGCTGCTGGCCGACCGGATGGAGGTGCTCGGCGCCGGCTGGTCGCTGGTCCGCCGGGAGTACCCGACCGCGATCGGCCCGGTCGACATCCTGTGCCGGGACGCCGACGGCCGCACCGTCGCGATCGAGATCAAGCGGCGCGGCGAGATCGACGGCGTCGAGCAGCTGACCCGGTACCTGGAACTGCTCAACCGCGACCCGCTGCTCGCCCCGGTCAAGGGAGTCTTCGCCGCCCAGGAGATCAAGCCGCAGGCCCGGGTGCTGGCGACGGACCGCGGGATCGACTGCGTGGTGCTGGACTACGACGCGCTGCGCGGCATCGAGGACGACAAGCTGAAGCTCTTCTGAGACACCGTCAGCAGGGCCGGGGGGCACCTGGGGCAGTACACCGGCGCGTGAGCCGGGTACTGCCCCCTCTGCGTGCCTCGCCGGGCGCCCCTCAGGGCGAGGTGGTCGCGCTGCTGGGCACCCCGGTGGCCGGAGCGCTGCTGGGCGAGCCGGGAGGCGTCGTCGACGGGGACGTCGAAGGCGGCGGGGTGGTGACCGGTGCGGCCGTGGTGGGTGCGGCGGAGGTGGGCGGCGGCGCCACCGGCGACGTGGGCGGCTTGGTGGGCGGCTGGACCGGCGTGCCCGGCGAGCTCGGGACGGTGACCGGTGCACCGGACGTGCTGGGTCCGGGCGGTGCCGCCGTCGGCTGGAGCGGGGTGTCCGGCGCCGAGCTGGTGCCGCCGCTCGGCTGGGCGTTCGCCGTCGGCGCCGTGCCGCCGCGCCAGCCCCACGTGGTGGCGCCCGCACTCGCGCCCGGCGCGACCGGCCCGCTCGCCGAGGCCGAGGCGGTGGCCGAATCGGACGCCGAGGCGTCGGCCGAGTCGGTGGGGGCGCTACTGGCCGGGGCCGAGCCCGAGGCGCTGCCGGAGGCCGAAGCGCTCGGCGCACCGCCCACGTTCAGCACGGCGCCGGTGCCGCCGGTGCCGCCGCCGGCGGGGGCGCTGCCACCGCCGGAGACGCCGAGCGCCACCGCCGTCCCCACCGCGCTCAGCGCCAGCAGGCCGCCGACCGCGAGCAGCGCGTTCCGTGGCGACCAGCCGCGCAGCAGCCCGCCCGGCGGCCAGGAGCGCTCGGCCAGCACCCGGATGACGGGCCGGCGGATCATCTGGGTCGGCGCCTCGGCCGCCTCGGGCACCCGCTCGCTGGCCTGAAGCAGCATCAGCAGCCTGCGCGAGGCCGCCAGTTGCCGGCTGTCCCCGGAGAGCTGGCGCAGCGCGCAGGCCGCCTCCACGGCGGCCGTGGCCCGCTCCCGGGCCGGTGTGGCGCCCTCGGGCGCCGTCCCGGAGTCCAGGCAGATCCAGTGGACGCCCAGCTCGTGCTGGAACCAGGCCTCCTCGCGCCGCCGCCCGGTCTCCCGGGCGCAGTCCAGGCCGAGTTCGAGGACCTGGCGCCAGGCCCCCCAGCGCAGCGTCAGCGCCAGCGCCGGCGCGGCCGACTGGGCCAGCCGCAGCACGGAGTCGGTCCGCCCGGCCGCCAGGTCGGCGCGCAGGGCGCCGATCACCACCTCCGCCTCGGCGGCTATCTGTTCGGGGCTCACCGCGCTGTGGCCGACCCACCAGGAGAAGTGCCGGGCGGCGCCCACGGTGCTCTGCCCGTCGGGCTCGCCGCGCGCCGCGAGTGCCTCCAACACGCCCTCGGTGAGGCGGTGGTGACCACCGATCGACTCGGCCAGGCCGCACTCCACCAGTTCGCGCAGCGCGCTCTCGCCGTGGTCCACGTCGATCAGCGCGGGCAGGTGGGAGGCGGTCGGACACTCACCGCCGAGCGCCACCGCGAGCCGCAGCACCGCCTGCGCCTCCTCGCCGAGGCCCTCCACCAGGAGCAGCGCGGGGGCGGCGGCCTCCGCCACCGAGGGCAGCGGCACGGCGGCCCGCAGCTCGGCCTCGCGGATCGCCGGATCCGCGTCCGCGGGCTCCGGCTGCTCACCGCCGAAGACGGTGCGCCGGTCCTCCTCGGCGGCCTGCAGGGTGTCCACGGCCAGGTCGCGCCGGCGCAGCAGCGCGGCGGCCCGCACGAAGCGCAGCGGCAGGCCCTCGGACTCGAACCAGAGGTCGACCGCCCAGGAGCGCTCGGCCTCGTCCAGCGCCCGTCCGGCCAGCCGGGCGGTGAGCGCCAGGCAGGCGGCCCTGGGCAGCCCGCCGATCGTCTGGTCCTCCAGCCGGGAGCCGGGCGGCAGCGGGCGCTCGGCGCCGGGCGCCGGGGCCAGCAGGAAGGCGCACTCGGGGGCGCGGGCCAGCAGCTCCTCCAGCTCGGTGCCCGCCTGGGCCACCTCGTCGATGACCACGATCGCGCCCACCGTGGCCAGCAGCTCGGGCAGTTGGGACTCGTCGGGGCGGTAGCCGGGGGCCTGGTAGGCGGCCGTGAAGAGGTCCTGGAGCAGGTCGGCACCCTCGCGCCGGTGGCCGCAGAGCCGGATCACCCCGTGCGGGGCCAGCCCGGCGGCGCCCTCGGCGACGGCCGCCAGCAGCGCGCTGCGGCCCGAGCCGGGCTCGCCGAGCAGGCGGATCGAGCGTCCCTCGGCGAGCATGCCGAGCAGCTGGGCCACCTCGGCCTCGCGGTCCAGCAGCGGCAGGTCGCCCGGGCCGCTGCCCATCGCCAGCGGTCCCACCGCCGGGCTCGGCCCCGGGCCGGCTCCGGCCCGGCCGCCGCCGCGCTGGTCCCCGGTGGTCCGGCGGCGCGGGATGGGCCAGTACTCGGGCGGGCAGGGCCGCAGGTCCGACCCGTCCGGTCCGCCGACGGACACCAGGTAGCGCCCGGCGACCAGGTCGCCCGACCGCACGCGCAGGTTCTCCTGACCGAAATCACCGGATGGCTGTGCCACGATGCGCTCCGCCTGTGCTCCGCCGGTCAGCGGGTGGCCGCCGGCCGCTGTGAGGGACCGGGCCGAGGGAACGCGGGACCGCGTCCGTCGGCCGACGGACCGCCGCGCCGCCGGCCGGTGCCGCCCGGGGCGGGCCCCACGGCGTTCGAACGGTCCTGTCGAGCGCTGACTCTCGCACATCCGGGCCCCGCCGTGCAGCCCGGACCCCTGTGCGGGACGGGATCGGCACTCAGCGCGATGACGTGGGCACGCCGGGTGCGGGTGCGGTCAGTGGGCCGGCAGGGTGGCGCCGTAGGGATCGGCGGTGACGCCCTCCACCGCGAGGATCCGGTGCAGCTTGGTGGCCACCAGCAGGCGCTGCAGCTGCGGCGGCACCTCGCGCAGCACCAGGCGCCGGCCGAGCCGGCCGGCCCGGCGGTGGGTGCCCATGATCACGCCCAGCCCGGTGGCGTCCCAGGCGGCCAGCGCGCTCAGGTCGAGCACCAGGTCACCGGTGCCGCCGTCGACGGCCTGGTGCAGCCGGGCCCGCGCGTCGGCGGCACTGCGCACGTCCAGCCGGCCCTCCAGGGCCAGGACAGCATGGCTGCCGGGCACTGGGTACTCCACGATGCGCACGCTGCCCTCCTTCAGCAATGAGGTCCCCACCATCTGACGCCGGACCAGTCGTCCAGGTTGCTGCTCCCCCGGCGAATCTGAAGCGACTTCACTCGTCCGAGGGAATATACGCAGTAGTGCCTGGGGCGCACTCTCGATTACCGCGCAAATCACCCATCTGCGGCAGTGCCGTGAGCAAACTCACCCCACGGCACCCGCCCCGCGACCGGCCGGTCGGGCCGAGGCGGCCGGGCCTGAACCGATCAGCCCTGGTAGCCGTAGAAGCCGCGCCCGCTCTTGCGGCCCAGGTCGCCGGCGGTGACCATCCGGGCCATGATCTCCGGGGCCGCGAACTTCTCGTCCTGGGTCTCCTCGTAGATGTTGCGCGCGGCGTGCAGCAGGATGTCCACGCCGGTCAGGTCGGCGGTCTGCAGCGGGCCCATCGGGTGGCCGAAGCCCAGCCGGCAGGCGGTGTCGATGTCCTCGGCGCTGGCCACGCCGGACTCGTACAGCTTGGCGGCCTCCACCACCAGGGCGGTGATCAGCCGGGTGGTGATGAAGCCGGCCACGTCGCGGTTGACCACGACCACCTCCTTGCCCACCCCCTCGGCGAAGGCACGGGCGGTGGCCAGCGCGGCGTCGCTGGTCTTGTAGCCGCGGACCAGCTCGACCAGGCGCATCAGCGGGACCGGCGAGAAGAAGTGCACGCCGACCACGGACTCGGGGCGCGCGGTGACGGCGGCGATCCGGGTGATCGGGATGGCGGAGGTGTTGCTGCCCAGCACCGCGCCGTCCTTGGCGATCTTGTCCAGCTCGCGGAAGACGCCCTCCTTGACCTCCAGCTGCTCGAACACCGCCTCGATCACGATGTCCGCCTCGCCGACGGCGCCGAGGTCGGTGGTGGTGGTGATCCGGCCGAGCGCCGCGGTGGCCTCCTCGGCGGTCAGCTTGCCCTTGCCGACGAACTTCTCGTAGGAGGCCTCGATCGCGTCCATGCCGCGGCGCAGGGCCTGCTCGGTGACGTCCCGCAGCACCACCGGGTGGCCGGCCTGCGCGGACACCTGGGCGATGCCCGCGCCCATGAGGCCGGCGCCGATCACGGCGATCTGCTGACGCTGCGTGGATACGTTGCTCATGGCTGCTTCTCCCGAAGTCCCGTCCAGGCGCGCTCCGGGGCAGGGATTGCCTTCCCGCAGGGAGCAGCGCCGCTCACCGCTCGGACTGTAGTGCCCCGGGCCGAGCCGTGGGGCGATTGGCAGGTGTGATCTGCGTCCGGACGGCGCCTCAGCGCCGGGGTGGCGCCGGTGGCAGCGCCAGGCCCAGGTCCTGCGCCAGGATCGCGGCCTGGACCCGGCTGCGCAGGTCCAACTTGGCCAGGATCCGGCTCACATGGGTCTTGGTGGTGGCCTCCGCCATCGCCAGCCGGCGGGCGATCTGGCCGTTGCTCAGACCCGCGCCGATCGCGGCCAGCACCTCGCGCTCGCGCTGGGTGAGGCTGGCCACTGCCGCCGGGTCGCCGCCCTCGGGCCGGGCGAAGGTGCTGATCAGGCGTCGGGTGACGGTGGGCGCCAGCATGCCCTCGCCGCGGGCCACCGCACGGATGCCCGCCACCAGGGCGTCCGCCTCCAGGTCCTTGAGCAGGAAGCCGGCCGCACCGGCCCGCAGCGCGCCGTGCACGTACTCGTCCAGGTCGAAGGTGGTCAGCACCAGGACCTGGGCGGCGCCCGCCGCGGTGATCCGCCGGGTCGCCGCGACGCCGTCCAGCCTGGGCATCTGGATGTCCATCAGCACCACGTCGGGCCGCAGCTCCAGCGCCAGCGCCACGGCCTGCTCGCCGTCGGCCGCCTCACCGACCACGTCGAGGTCCGGCTCGCTGCGCAGGATCATCACCAGGGCCGCGCGCACCGCCGCCTGATCCTCCGCCACCAGCACCCGGATCGTCATGCCCGCCCACTCTCGCTCTGCGCCGCCGCACCGACCGGCAGCACCGCCCGTACCTGCCACACCCCGTCGCGCGGGCCCGCCCGGAAGCTGCCGCCGAGCAGCTGGGCCCGCTCCCCCATGCCGACCAGTCCGGCCCGCGCACCGGGCAACGCCCGCCCCGCGTCCGGACGGTACGGACTGTCCACGGTGATCTCGACCTGCTCCGGGCCGTGCTGCAGGCACAACCGCACGGTGCCCCGGCCGGCGTGCTTGAGCGCGTTGGTCAGCGACTCCTGGACGATCCGGTAGGCGGCCAGCTCGACCGGCGCGGGCAGTTCGCCCGGCTCGCCCCGCTGCTCGGCCTCGAAGGCCAGCCCGGCATCCCGGCCCGCGGCCCGCACCTGGGCGAGCAGGCTGTCCAACGCCCCGAGCCGGGGCGCCTGGTAGTTCTCCGGCTCCTGGTCGCCGGCCCGCAGCAGGCCGATCATGCGGCGCATCTCGGCCAGGCCCTGCACGCTGTTCTCCCGGATCACCGCGAGCACGGCCACCAGCGGGTCCTCCTCCGGTCGCTGCTGACGGCGGGCCAGCGACTGGGCCCCGGTGGCGTGGATGGCGATCGCCGAGAGGTGGTTGGCCACCACGTCGTGCAGCTCGCGGGCCATCCGGGCGCGCTCGGCGACGACCGCGCCGCGCCGGTCCAGCTCGGCCAGCAGCTCGATCTGCTCCGCCCGCAGCCGCTCGCTGTCGGCCCGGTCGCGGTGCTTGCGCACCAGGTCGGCCGTCCACACCGGGGCCAGGAAGAGCAGCGTGGCGAAGATCGCCACCAGCAGCGCGACGGCGACCGTGTTGGTGAGCGCCGTCAGGCAGGTGAGGGCGAGGGTGGTGGCGGCACCGAGGAGCTGCATCACCCGCGGCATCCGGCGCGAGCCGTAGAGGGTGCCGGCGTAGAGCAGGTCGGTGTACATGATGACGGTGGCCGTCAGGGCGCCGCTGAAGAGGGCGGCGACGAGCAGCACCCCGCCCAGCGCCGCCACCAGGACCGGCCGGGTGCGCCGGACCGTCTCCAGCGCCGCCATCGGCACCAGCGTCAGCGCCGGCAGCCAGGGCGGGAAGCCGGGATTGTACACCCGGAAGGCGATCAGCAGCAGACCGCCGAGCAGCCCGGCGACGGCGATCGCCTGGTCCTGCCGACGCGGGGGGAGGCGGTGCGCGAACACCCTCCCATCTCACCATCCGCCGGGCGCCCTGGCTGTACATCGAAGGTCGCACGGAGCCGGGTCCGCCGGGCCGGCCCGACTGCGCTAGCGGTTCTCCCCCGGCACCCAGAGCACGTCCCCGCGCTCCTTGTTGGCGGTCCTGGCCAGGATGAAGAGCAGGTCGGAGAGCCGGTTGAGGTACTTCGCGGTGAGCGGGTTGATGCTCTCCCCGTGCACCTCGATCGCCGCCCAGGTGGCCCGCTCGGCCCGGCGCACCACGGTGCAGGCCAGGTGCAGGTAGGCGGCGCCGGGGGTGCCGCCGGGCAGGATGAAGCTGCGCAGCTTCTCCAGGTCGGCCAGGTAGCGGTCGCAGTCGGCCTCCAGCCGGTCGACGTAGCCCTGCTCGACCCGCAGCGGCGGGTACTGGGGATTCTCGACCACGGGCGTGGCGAGGTCGGCACCGACGTCGAAGAGGTCGTTCTGAATCCGCGTCAGGACCTCGGTCAGCTCCGCCGGGAGCGCCCCGGCGGCGATCGCCACGCCGAGCGCGGCGTTGGCCTCGTTGGTGTCCGCGTAGGCGATCAGGCGCGGATCGGTCTTGGTCGTGCGGCTCATGTCACCGAGCGCGGTGCTGCCGTCGTCGCCGGTGCGGGTGTAGATGCGGGTGAGGTTGACCATGCGGGCAGCCTAGTCAGGACTTCCTGCGTACAGTGTGGGCGGACGCGACCAGCATCCACAACAGACCCGCGCCGTCGCGGCCGAATCCGTTCCCGCTGCTCGAAGGAGCGATCGCCGCTACGCGACGTTGACCCGCTGGCCGGGCGGGGCGGCCTCCAGCCAGGCGAGGAAGCCGGTGAGGGCGTCGTCGCTCATCGCCAGCTCCAGGGGGGCGCCGTTGTGCAGACAGCGCAGGACGACCGAGCCGGAGAGCAGGGCGAGCTCCTCCTGGCCCTCGGGGTAGCGGCGGCCGAGCACCTCGATCTCGCGGCGGGGCAGCACCCTGCGGGGGCGGGGGGCGTAGGAGAAGACCCGGAACCACTCGATGTGGTCACCGCTGTAGCGCCCGATACCGAAAACCCACCCCTTGCCGTCGGTCACGGGGACCGGGGCCGAGGTGGGCTGTCCGTTCTCGTCGAGATCGGGAAGGATCGAGGCGTCCGCCGGCATTTTGAGGCGGTAACTGCAGTCGAACGTTCCGCCGAGCCGCTGGATGAGGCGGCGGCGTACCGCGAACGCCACCAGGCCGACCACCCCCAGGGCCACGACCGTCGCGCACACCACAAGGGCGAGGACCATGCTCACCGACCTCCTCGCTGACTCGCCGACGCGCGGCCGGCCGTGTCCCACCGGCTCCGCGACTCCCCGTGACCGGCAGTCCTATCGAACGACCGGGTTGTCCCTACCAACCGATACGACTGTCCCGGGGTCACGCTCGCGCGTCCCCGGGACCGTCGGTCACTTGCGTTCAGGCTGCCTGACGGCGGCCTGCCGCGACGAGGCGGACCTCGGCACGGCGCTCCGCGTGGGCGTCGCTGTCGCTCTGGGCGAGCTCCAGCGCGCGCTCCGCGCGGTCCACATCGATCTCGTCCGCCAGCTCGGCGATCTCCGCCAGCAGCGAGAGCTTGTTGTTGTTGAACGAGATGAAACCGCCGTGCACAGCGGCGATGACGGTGCCGCCATCCACGGTGCGGATGGTGACCGGGCCGGACTCCAGCACGCTCAGCACCGGGGTGTGACCCGCCATGATGCCGGTGTCGCCGGAGGCCGTGCGCGCGACAACCAGGGTGGCCGCACCGGACCAGACCTTGCGGTCGGCTGCGACCAGCTCGACGTGCAGCTCAGCCAACGTGGGCTCCTAGGCTCTTGCAACGCCCGATTACTCGGGAGTTTCGGTAAGAATAACGGGCTCGCGCCCCTGGCATGAAACGTGGAGCGCGGAGATGACCGGAATCACAGCCGACGTGCCGTGAGGGGTGGTCCCCAGGATGCGGGAACCACCCCTCACGGTCACGCTGCCATGCGGCCGGTTACTTCTTGGCCAGCTCGGCGGCGTTCTTCTCGAGGTCCTCGATGCCACCGCACATGAAGAAGGCCTGCTCGGGGATGGCGTCGTACTTGCCGTCCGCGATCGAGTTGAAGGCCTCGATGGTCTCCGACAGCGGAACCGTCGAACCCTCGACACCGGTGAACTGCTTCGCCACGTAGGTGTTCTGCGACAGGAAGCGCTCGATGCGGCGGGCCCGGTGGACGGTGACCTTGTCGTCCTCAGAGAGCTCGTCGATACCGAGGATCGCGATGATGTCCTGGAGGTCCTTGTACTTCTGCAGGATCCCCTTGACGCGCAGCGCCGTGTCGTAGTGGTCCTGCGCGATGTAGCGCGGGTCCAGGATGCGGGACGTGGAGTCCAGCGGGTCGACGGCCGGGTAGATGCCCTTCTCCGAGATCGGGCGCGACAGAACGGTCGTCGCGTCCAGGTGGGCGAAGGTGGTGGCCGGGGCCGGGTCGGTCAGGTCGTCCGCGGGGACGTAGATCGCCTGCATCGAGGTGATCGAGTGACCGCGGGTCGAGGTGATGCGCTCCTGCAGGAGGCCCATCTCGTCGGCCAGGTTCGGCTGGTAACCCACCGCGGAGGGCATGCGGCCGAGCAGGGTCGACACCTCGGAACCGGCCTGGGTGAACCGGAAGATGTTGTCGATGAAGAGCAGCACGTCCTGGCTCTGCACATCGCGGAAGTACTCCGCCATGGTCAGCGCGGACAGGGCGACGCGCAGACGGGTGCCCGGCGGCTCGTCCATCTGGCCGAAGACCAGGGCGGTCTTGTCCAGAACGTTGGAGTCGATCATCTCCTCGATCAGGTCGCCACCCTCACGGGTGCGCTCCCCGACGCCGGCGAAGACCGAGACACCACCGAAGTTGGCGGCGACGCGGTAGATCATCTCCTGGATGAGGACGGTCTTGCCGACACCGGCACCACCGAACAGGCCGATCTTGCCACCGCGCACGTACGGGGTGAGCAGGTCGATGACCTTGATGCCGGTCTCGAACATCTCGGTCTTCGACTCGAGGTCCGCGAAGTTCGGCGCCTTGCGGTGGATCGGCCAGCGCTCGGTCACCTGGGTGTTGAACTCGGCCTGGTCGACGTTGAGCACCTCGCCCAGCGCGTTGAAGACCTTGCCCTTGGTGACGTCACCGACCGGGACGGAGATCGCCGCACCGGTGTCGGACACCGTGGCGCCACGGACCAGGCCGTCGGTCGGCTGCATCGAGATGCCGCGGATCAGGCCGTCGCCGAGGTGCTGGGCAACCTCGAGGGTCAGCGTCTTGGTACCCGTGCCGTCGGGGTTGTCGACCTCGACGTGCAGGGCGTTGAACATGTTCGGAATGGCGTCGACGGGGAACTCCACGTCGACGACCGGGCCGATGACCCGGGCGACGCGGCCCGTGGCCAGTCCGGCGCCCGTCGGCTCAACAGTGGTGGTCATTCTCATTCGCTCCCCGCGCTAGCGTCGGCCAGCGCGTTGGCGCCACCGACGATCTCGCTGATTTCCTGGGTGATCTCGGCCTGACGGGCCGAGTTGGCAAGCCGCGTGAGCGACTTGATGAGCTCGCCGGCGTTGTCGGTCGCGCTCTTCATCGCGCGCCGGCGGGCGGCGTGCTCGGAAGCGGCCGACTGCAGCAGCGCGTTGTAGATCCGGCTCTCGACGTACCGCGGCAGCAGTGCGTCCAGCACGCCTTCGGCCGAGGGCTCGAAGTCGTACAGCGGGAAGATCTCCGTGGCGGCCGGCTTGTCGTCGCTGAGCTGGACCTCGTCGAGCTTCAGCGGCAGCAGCCGGGCGTCGATGGCGGTCTGGGTCAGCATCGAGACGAACTTGGTGGAAACCAGGTGCAGCTCGTCGACCCCGCCCGTCTCGGCGGTGAACGCCTCGATCAGGTCCGCGGCCACCGTCTTGGCGTCACCGTAGGTCGGCTTGTCCGAGAAACCCGTCCACGACGCCGCGACCGGCTGGTTGCGGAAGCCGTAGTACTGGACACCCTTGCGGCCACAGATGTACGTGACCACCTCCTTGCCCTCCGCCCGGAGCCGGGCGGTGAGCAGGGTCGCCTGCTTGATGGCGTTGGTCGAGTACCCGCCGGCCAGACCGCGGTCGGCCGTGATCAGCAGCACCGCGGCGCGGCTGGCGTTCGGGTTCTCGTGGGTGAGCGGGTGCTTGGTGTTGGACCGGGTGGCCACCGCCGTCACCGCCCGGGTCAGCTCATCGGCGTACGGAGTGGAGGCGGCCACCGCGCGCTGCGCCTTGACGATGCGCGACGCGGAGATCATCTCCATCGCCTTGGTGATCTTCTTCGTCGCGGTGACAGAGCGGATCCGGCGCTTGTAGACCCGAAGCTGTGCTCCCATGGGTCGTTACGTCCTTTCCCTCGCTACCGGACTCAGGCCTGCTCGCCGAGCAGCTTGCCGTCGGCGGTGGTGAAGCCCAGCTTGAAGGACTTGATCGCCTCGGTCAGCGCGTCGACGGTGCCGTCCTCGAGCTGGCCGGTCTCGACGATGCCGCTGAGCAGCTCCTTGTGCTCGATCCGCAGGAAGTCGAGGAACTCGCGCTCGAAGCGGCGGATGTCGGCGACCGGGACCTCGTCCAGCTTGCCGGTGGTGCCGGCCCAGATGGAGGCGACCTGCTCCTCGACCGGGAACGGCTGGTACTGACCCTGCTTGAGCAGCTCGACCATGCGGGCACCGCGCTCCAGCTGCGCCTTGGAGGCCGCGTCCAGGTCGGAACCGAAGGCGGCGAACGCCTCCAGCTCGCGGTACTGGGCCAGGTCCAGACGCAGACGGCCGGCAACCTTGCGCATGGCCTTGATCTGGGCGGAGCCACCGACGCGGGAGACCGAGATACCGACGTTCACGGCCGGGCGGATGCCGGCGTTGAACAGGTCGGACTCCAGGAAGCACTGGCCGTCGGTGATCGAGATGACGTTGGTCGGGATGTACGCCGAGACGTCGTTGGCCTTGGTCTCGATGATCGGCAGACCGGTCATCGAGCCGCCGCCGATGTCGTCGTTCAGCTTCGCGCAGCGCTCCAGCAGGCGGGAGTGCAGGTAGAAGACGTCACCCGGGTAGGCCTCGCGGCCCGGCGGGCGGCGCAGCAGCAGGGAGACGGAGCGGTAGGCCTCGGCCTGCTTCGACAGGTCGTCGAAGATGATCAGGACGTGCTTGCCGTCGTACATCCACTCCTGGCCGATGGCCGAACCGGTGTACGGGGCGAGGTACTTGAAGCCGGCCGGGTCGGAGGCGGGAGCAGCCACGATCGTGGTGTACTCCAGCGCGCCGGCCTCCTCCAGGGCGCCGCGGACGGCGGCGATGGTGGAGCCCTTCTGGCCGACGGCGACGTAGATGCAGCGGACCTGCTTCTGCGGGTCGCCCGAGCGCCAGTTGTCCTTCTGGTTGATGATCGTGTCGATCGCCACCGCGGTCTTGCCGGTCTGGCGGTCACCGATGATCAGCTGACGCTGGCCACGGCCGATCGGGGTCATCGCGTCGATGGCCTTGATGCCGGTCTGCAGCGGCTCCTTGACCGACTTGCGCATCATGACGCCGGGGGCCTGCAGCTCCAGGGCGCGGCGGCCGGTGGCGGTGATCTCGCCCAGACCGTCGATGGGGTTGCCCAGCGGGTCCACGACGCGGCCGAGGTAGCCGTCGCCGACCGACACCGAGAGGACCTCGCCGGTGCGGTGCACCGTCTGGCCCTCCTCGATCCCGCCGAACTCACCGAGGATGACGACACCGATCTCGCGGGTGTCGAGGTTCAGCGCGAGTCCGAGGGTGCCGTCCTCGAACCTCAGCAGCTCGTTGGCCATGACCGAGGGCAGGCCCTCGACATGGGCGATACCGTCCGCCGCGTCAGTGACCGTGCCGACCTCTTCACGCGAGGCGGCGTCCGGCTGGTACGACTGGACGAAATCGGCCAGCGCGTCCCGGATCTCCTCCGGCCGGATCGTAAGCTCCGCCATCAGGCTTCCCTGCTCTCCTAGGTTGCGATCCTCGGCCCGCCCAAGGAGGGCCGCAAGTATTCGATCCTCGGCCGGTGCTGTTGAACCGGCCGTTCGTATGTGCCGGCTGTCCCGTGGGTGGGACCGGCGCCCGACCGAGGGTCGGATGTTGCTGTGCGGGTGGCTTCAGCCTTCGAGGGCCTGTCGAGCGCCTTCGAGGCGGCTCGACACGGTGCCGTCGATGATCTCGTCACCGATCTGCACCCGGACACCGCCGACGACCTCGGGGTCGACGTCGATGTTCAGGAGCACCGCGCGCCCGTACAGCTTGGCCAGCGCGCCCGACAGGCGCTCCTTCTGGCGGTCGCTGAGCGGAACAGCGGTGGTGACCAGGGCCACCACGCGGTCGCGGCGGTCGGCAGCGAGCCTGGCGTAGGACGCGAGGCCCTGTTCCAGGCTACGGCCACGCGGGGTGGCGACCAGCGAGGTGACCAGACGGACGGTGCCTGCCTGGGCACGGCCACCGAGCAGCTTCTTGACCAGCCCCGCCTTGGCGGCGGCACCGGCCTTCGGCTCGGTCAGGGCGGCGCGCAGCTCGTGCGAGCCGGCCACGACGCGGCCGAAGCGGAAGAGCTCGTCCTCCAGGTCGTCCAGCTTGCCGGCCTTCTCGGCGGCGATGATCTCGCCGTAGGCGGCGAGCTCCTCGACCGAGTCGACCAGGTCGCGTCCACCGGACCAACGGGAGCGGACCAGACCGGAGACCAGGTCCACGGTCGGACCGGAGACCTGGCGGCCCAGCAGCGAGCCGACCAGCTCGGCCTTGTCCTGACCGGACCGCGAGGGGTCGGTCAGCACGCGGCGCAGCGAGACCTCGCGGTCCAGCAGCGTGGTGACGGCGCTGAGTTCCTCCGCCAGCTTGGCCGCGTCCACCGAGGTGTTGTCGGTCAGGCTGTCGAGGTTCTCCCGGCCGGCGGCCAGGGCCTCACGGCTGGCGCCGATCACTTGGCGCCCGCCGCGGTCGCGCTGGCCTTGGCCTCCAGCTCGTCCATGAAGCGGTCGATCACGCCGGTCTGCCGGGCGTGGTCCTCGAGGGACTCGCCGACAATGCGGGACGCCAGCTGGGAGGCGAGCGAACCGACGTCCTGACGCAGGGCGGCGGTGGCCGTCTTCTTGTCGGACTCGATCTGGGCGTGACCGGCGGCGATGATGGCCTCACGCTGACGCTGGCCCTCTTCGCGCATCTCGCTGATCAGGGCAGCGCCCTGCTCACGGGCGTGCTCGGTGATCCGAGCGGCCTCGTGACGCGCCTCGGCGAGCTCGGCGCGGTACTGCTCGAGCAGGGCCTGAGCCTCGGCCTGCGCGGCCTCGGCCCGCTCCAGGCCGCCCTCGATCTGGTCCCGACGCTCCGCCAGCACCTTCTCGATGCTGGGGAGGAGCTTCTTGCCGAGCAGACCGAAGACCACGAAGAAGCAGATCAGGCCGATGATGAGCTCAGGCGCCTTGGGCACCAGAGGGTTGAAGTCCTCCGACGCCAGCTGCATCGCGATGAGCGACATATCTGGACCTTCCGTCGAGTCTGTCGGACTTACTTGCCGAAGACGAACGGCATGACGATGCCGATGAGCGCGAGCGCCTCGGTCAGCGCGAAGCCGATGAACATGTTGGAGCGGATCAGGCCGGCGGCCTCGGGCTGACGGGCCATGGCCTGGACACCGTTACCGAAGATCAGACCAACACCGATGCCGGGGCCGATCGCAGCGAGGCCGTAGCCGATGGAGGCGACGGAACCGGTGACGCCAGCAGCGAGAACAGACATCTCAGCTCATCCTTTGCGGGGTGGAGATCCGGTGGTGAGTGCCCACCGGAAGTTTGGGGGGGTTGGGCGGGGTACTGCGAGGGGGCTCAGTGCGCTTCTTCCAGCGCACCGGCGATGTAGCTGCTGGCCAGCGTCACGAAGATGTAGGCCTGCAGGAACTGGACCAGCAGCTCGAAGGCGGTCAGGCCCAGGGTCACCACGAACGAGGTGGTCCCGTACAGCGCGCCAAGGCTCGGGCTCAGCAGGTACCAGGTCGCGACCGAGAACATCGTGATCAGCAGGTGACCGGCGAACATGTTGGCGAAGGACCGGACGGCGAGCGTGAACGGCCGCACGAAGATGTTCGAGAAGAACTCGATGGGGACCAGGATGAACATGACCCAGCCGGGGACACCCGACGGCCAGCAGAGGTTCCTCAGGCCGCCGACGAAGCCGTGCTTCTTGAACGTCAGGCTCATGTAGGTGATCCAGCAGACCAGCGCCAGGCCGGCCGGCCAGCCGATCACCGCGGTGACCGGGAACTGCGCCACCGGGATCACGGACATGATGTTCATGATCCAGACGAAGAAGAAGATCGAGACCATCATCGGGACGTACTTCTCGCCCTTTTTACCGATGTTCTCGAAGACGATCGCGCGCTTGACGAAGTCGAGGCCGATCTCGCCAACCAGCTGCATCTTGCCCGGCACCACCTTGGGCTTGGCGAACGCCGCCCAGAAGAACCCGATCACCAGCAGGGCACAGATGATCGACAGCAGCATCGGCTTGTTGAAGCCGAAGCCCGCCACGGTGAACATCGGGTGGAACTGGAACTCGTTCAGGCCGGGGGCCGGGAAGCCGCAGCCGGAGAACAGGTGGCATCCTCCTGAGGCAAGCTGCTGCGTGAGCCTGTCAGCACTCACCACGGACTCCTTCGTCGTGACACATAGTTACGGCAACCTCGGTGTGTCGGCGCGGCATTCAGCCACGGTGCGGCACTGGAATGTTTCTTGTTACGCGGGCTGGAGACGCCAGTGAGCTGTGTGGAGACGCAGCCCTGCACGATCCCAGGGATTCTGGAGGCTGTGCGGCGTCAACGGTGATCAGTCCGGCTGGTGGAGCGATCCGGACGCTTCCCGCACTCCGTGGCTGCCCCGGACGATAGCAGCCTGTTGGTTTCGCATAAGCGTCAGCCCCCTCCCTCTGGGGAGGGAGACGGTGACGCTCACGGTTGACGCTCCGTGGAGGCCCCCGCTGCGGCGGCGGGCTCCGGCACCACGTAGAAGATCTTGGCCTTCATGCCGCCCCGCACCATGAACGCGGTCCAGACCGCGGTGCAGCCGAGCACGGTGAAGCCGAAAACCTTGGTGTCGAACAGAGTTGTGCCCTTGAAGAGGGCCAGCACGATGCCCACGGCGAGGAGTTGCGTCATGTAGACGACCATCGCGACGGGGAGCATCATCTGCGGGTTGTTCCTGCTCAGGCGACCGATGGCGATCTGCCCGAAGCTGAAGAAGGCCAACACCAGGAGCGCGGCGAACAGCGCGCCGTACAGGCCTTTCGCACCCGCGATCGCGGTCGCGGCCGCGACAGCGGCAACTCCGGCGACCGCAGTGGGAATTGCGGCGCCTCGAACAAGCGGGGCGTCAGCGGACGGCATGTCGGCAACTCCGGCGGCATGTCGGGGAACGTGGACGGGGGTTGGGGATGAGCACGGGAGGTGCGTGTGCTCAGCGACCGAAGGGCTGACCTGGTCAGCCGGGAAGTCCTCCATACGAGGTGCTTCGGCTCATCCCTTGGTCCTCGTGAACGATATCACAAACTATTTGATGAGAGCTTTACTGAGGGAGTGTGGCGCTAGACACACCAACGGGCGAACCCATCACTCTTGTGGGTGAAAGCGTAGGGGACTGGACGGGCGAAGCTCCCGTCCAGCGCCGGAATCCGTCGCCCGGCCGCCCCGGAAGGACTCTGCGGGGACGGTGAGCACCGTCGCGGACAGGCCCGGCCCGGTCCGGACAGGGTCGGCAAGACGTTTCTGCCGGGGGCGAGTTCGCCGCTCTCCAGCATGTGGTTGAGCGAGACGATGACGTCGGAACCGCCCATGTGTCCGACGGACCTGCCGAAGTCCCAGCGGCGAGGGGTGGTCGAACACGACGGTGGCCCGCAGTCGGAGCCCGGTCACCGTGGTGAGCCGGTTACGGACCCCGACCGCCGACAGCGAGCCGAACCCGAGCTCCTTGAGCGGCCGGTCCGGCCGCACCGCCTCGGCGGAGGCGTGGCCGAGCACCTCCGCCACCGTGCCGCGGACCAGCTCCAGCACCAGCGCGTCCCACTCTGCCTCGGGCACCCCCGCCAGCTGCTCACGCAGCGTGGTGGCGGGGCCGGCCTGCACCGTGCCGGCCACCCGCCGGGACGGCGTGCGGACCAGACCGCGGAAGAGCGGCGCCAGGCTGCCCGCCCTGGCCTGGTCGCGCAGCGCCCCGAAGGCGAACCGAGCGGCCACCGGCGAAGAGGACAGCCTGGACGACGTCGACCCGCGCCAGCGTCGGCGCACCTTCGGCCTCGCGCAGCACACCGGTCAGCGACCAGTCCACGAAGGGGGCAGTGCGGCTTCGCAGTCGGCGACGCTGGGCGGTGATCTGATGAACGCCACCAGGCTTACTGCGATGGGCGGTTACCACCGCATCCTGCCCGAGCGGCACCCGGAGGAGATCAACACGCCCACCCTCCTGGCGCGCGCCATGGACCAGATCCCGCTCGCTCCCCGCGGGGCCGGCCCGGACCCGGTCGCCACCGGCCGACTGCACATCGAGTGGCAGCTGAAGCACGCCGAAGTGCCCGTCCCCGGCGCCCACTTCACCATCGTCGAGGGTCATGCCGCGACCAAGCGGACGCGGTCGAGCAGTGGATCGCCGGCACCCTCTGAGCCCGGCACACCCCCACCCCCAGCGCGACGAGGCCGCCACCGCCGTCTTCCTGCGGAAGGAGCGCCCGGACGCGGTGGTACTGACCGCCGCCAAGGTCGGCGGGATCATGGCGAACAGCACCTACCCGGTGCAGTTCATCGAGGACAACCTGCGCATCCAGCTGAGCGTGATCGCCGGTGCGCACGCGGCGGGGGTGCGGCGACTGCTCTTCCTCGGCTCCAGCTGCATCTGTCCGCGGGTGACGGCGCAGCCGATCACCGAGGAGGCCCTGCTCACCGGCCCGTTGGAGCCCACCAACGAGGCGTACGCGCTCGCCGAGATCGCCGGCATCGTGCAGGCCCAGTCCTACCGCAAGCAGTACGGCGCCTCCTACGTCGTGGCGATGCCCGGCAACCTCTACGGCCCGGGCGACGACTTCGACCTGAAGACCTCGCACGTCCTGCTGCTGCGCCGTTACGACAGCGACGCACCGGTCAACGTTGGGTGCGGATACGATCTGACGATCCATGAACTGGCGCGTACGGTGGCCGATGCGGTCGGTTTCACCGGCGAGCTGGTCCGGGACACCGACAAGCCGGACGGCACGCCCCGCAAGCTGCTGGACACCAGCCGGCCGGCCGCCCTCGGGTGGCAGCCGCGCATCCCGCTGGGCGAGGGGATCGCGGCGACCTACCAGGCCTGGCGGCAGGCGCAGGCCTGACCGCCTCCGCTCCTCCCGGAAGGTACGTACGCAGTGACGAGAACCACTGATGGGCGAGGCGGTTCCCTCCTCGCCATCAGCGATCTGCACATCAGCTACGCCGAGAACCGCTCGCTGGTCGAGGCGCTCAAGCCGGAGAGCCCGGACGACTGGCTGCTCGTGGCCGGTGACGTCAGCGAGATCGTGGACGACATCGCCTGGGCGCTCGGGCTGCTCGCCGAGCGGTTCGCCAAGGTGATCTGGGCACCGGGCAACCACGAGCTCTGGTCGCACGGCGACGACGCCTCGCAGCTGCGTGGCGTCGCCCGCTACGAACGCCTGGTGGAGGTGTGCCGTGGCCTGGGCGTGGTGACGCCGGAGGACCCCTACCCGGTCTGGTACGGCGAGGGCGGCCCGGTGCGGATCGCGCCGCTGTTCCTGCTGTACGACTACACCTTCCGCCCGGCCGGCACGCTGACCCAGGAGCAGGCGCTGGAGCGCGCGCACGAGGCCGGGGTGGTCTGCTCCGACGAGTTCCTGCTGCACCCCGACCCCTACCCCAGCCGCGAGGCCTGGTGCCGGGCGCGGGTGGCCGAGACCGAGCGGCGGCTGGCGGCCTGCGACCCCGAGGTGCCACTGGTGCTGGTCAACCACTACCCGCTGGTGCGCACGCCGACCGACGTCCTGTACTACCCGGAGTTCGCGCTCTGGTGCGGCACCACCGCCACCGCCGACTGGCACACCCGGTTCAACACCGCGGCCATGGTCTACGGCCACCTGCACATACCCAGGACCACCTGGTACGACGGGGTCCGCTTCGAGGAGGTCTCGGTGGGCTACCCGCGCGAGTGGCAGCGGCGCGCCACCGGTGCCCCCGGGCTGCGGCGGATCCTGCCGGCGGCCACGGCGGCGCAGGCCGGACCGACGGGCGGTGCGGCGTGATCGAGCGGATCCTGCCCGACGCGGTGGTCACCGTCGCCGACACCAGCGGCGCCGCGGTGACCGAGCTGCTCTTCCCCGCCGAGGAGGCGCTGATCAGCACCTCGGTGGCCACCCGCCAGCACGAGTTCCGCGCCGTGCGGCTCTGTGCCCGCCGGGCGCTGACCGAGCTCGGGGTGCCGGTGGCGCCGATCCTGCCGGGCCTGCGGGGCGCGCCGACCTGGCCGGCCGGCGTGGTCGGCAGCATGACCCACTGCCTGGGCTACCGGGCTGCCGCGCTGGCCCACGCGAAGGAACTGCTCAGCATCGGCATCGACGCCGAGCCCGCCGAGCCGCTGCCGGAGGGGGTGCTGGAGGCGATCGCCCGCCCCGAGGAGCTGACCCGGCTGCGCACGCTGGGCGCGCAGCGGCCCGAGGTCCCCTGGGACCGGCTGCTGTTCAGCGCCAAGGAGAGCGTCTACAAGGCCTGGTTCCCGCTGACCCAGGTGTTCCTCGACTTCTCCGAGGCCTCGCTCTCGTTCGACGTCGAGGGCGGCTTCACCGCGCAGCTGCTGGTCCCGCCGCCGCTGGTGGAGGACCGCCCGCTGACCGGTTTCACCGGCCGCTGGCTGGTGGCCGAGGGGATCGCGCTGACCGCGATCGCGGTGCCGCACCGGAGCTGACCGCTCCGGACGTACGGCAGCGGCCCAGGGCTTGTCCAAGAAGCCCTGGGCCGCTGCCGTACGTCCGGGTCAGTGCCGCTCGCCGCTGCGGCCGCCACCGAGCGCGGTGGCGCCGCCCCCGCGCAGGATCTCCCGGTCGGCCGCGGAGAGCTCGGCCGCGACCGGCTCGGCGGGGGCGGGCTCGCGCAGCCCCCGGGTGGCCGCCCGCAGCTCCACGGTGCGCAGCTCGGTGGTCTGCGGGTCGGCGGCCAGGGCCTCGGCCGCGCGGGCCGGGGCGGTGCGCACCTCGGCCTGGACCGGGCGGCGCCGGCCGGAGCTGCCGCGCCGGTAGCGCGGCGGGACGATGGCCTGCACCGCCGCCGGCGCCTTGGGCCGGAACCAGGGCAGCAGCAGCACCACGATCCCGATCAGGCAGAACCCGGCGCAGGCCAGCACGACGGTGCGACCGGTGTTGGTGACCGAGAAGGCCACCGTGCCGAAGGCGATCAGCGCGGCCCAGAAGTACATGATCAGCACGGCGCGGCTGTGCGAGTGGCCGATCTCCAGCAGCCGGTGGTGCAGGTGCTGCTTGTCGGCGGCGAACGGCGAGCGCCCGGCCCAGGTGCGCCGGACCACGGCGAGCAGCAGGTCGGCCAGCGGCAGCGCGACCACCGCGAGCGGCAGCAGCAGCGGGATGTAGATCGGCACCAGGATGTGGGTGGTGGCGGTCTGCGAACCGGCCTGCGCGGTGATCAGGTCGGGGTCGACCCGGCCGGTCACCGAGATCGCGGCCACCGCCAGCATCAGCCCGAGCATCATCGAGCCGGAGTCGCCCATGAAGATCCGGGCCGGGTGCAGGTTGTGCGGCAGGAAGCCCAGGCACATGCCGATCAGCAGCGCGCTGAACAGCACGGCGGGCGCCGCCTCGCTGATCGAGTAGCCGTACCAGAGGCGGTAGGAGTACAGGAAGAAGGCCATCCCGGCGATGCAGACCATGCCGCCGGCCAGACCGTCCAGACCGTCGATGAAGTTCACCGCGTTGACCATGACGACCACCAGGGCCACCGAGATGATCATGCCCAGGGTGGGGCTGAGCGCCACCGGGCCGACGCCGGGCACCGGGATCGAGATCACCGTGATGCCCTGGTAGACCATGACGCCCGCGGCGATCATCTGACCGCCGAGCTTGACCAGCGCGTCCACGCCCCACTTGTCGTCCAGGACGCCGAGCACCCACATGATGCCGACGCCGGACAGCAGGGCCCGGATGTCGGAGGGGTCGTCGGAGAAGACCTTGCCCAGGTTGGTCAGGTGGTAGGCCACCAGCAGCCCGGCGCAGAGCCCGCCGAACATCGCGATACCGCCCAGGCGCGGGGTGGGCTCGCGGTGCACGTCCCGGGCCCGCACCGCCGGCATCGCCCCGGCGATGATCGCGAACTTCCGGACCGGGCCGACCAGCAGGTAGGTCACCGCCGCCGTACAGAAGAGCACGAGCAGGTACTCACGCACCGACTGGCTCCTTCCACACACGCGGCTGGGTGCGTACGGAAGGTACTCCCGCACGGCTGAGGGGTTCGAGGTGCGTCGCCACGGTACACACCTTATTGAATCGGACGACGGGCGCGTGCATCGCGGTTCGCTCTACCGAGGGCCTTTCGCCCCGGCGGTCCGGACCAGTTCGCGCACCCGCGCCGCCGCCGCGGCCGGTTCACCCCCGCTGAGCAGGGCGCCGATCAGCGCTCCGACCTCGGCGAGCTCGGCCGGGCCCAGTCCGAGCGCCGCCGCGGCTCCGGTGCCCAGCCGGATCCCGGAGGTCTCGGCGGCGGGCACGGGGTCGAAGGGCACCGCGGCCTTGCCGAGCATCAGCCCGGCCGCCGCGCAGCGGCGCTCCGCCTGCGCACCGGTGACGCCCAGCGGGCTGACGTCGGCGGTGACCAGGTGGGTGTCGGTACCGCCGGTCAGCGGCCGGGCCCCGGCCCCGGCGAGTGCCGCGGCCAAGGAGCGCGCGCCGTCCACCGCCCGCCCGATGTACGCGCCGAACTCCGGGGTGGTCGCCTGGGCGAAGGCCACCGCCTTGGCCGCCACCTCGTTCATCGCCGCCCCGCCCTGGGTGAACGGGAAGACCGCGCGGTCCACCCGGTCGGCCAGCTCCGCGGTGCACAGCAGCAGGCCGCCGCGCGGGCCGCGCAGCAGCTTGTGGGTGGCCGCCACCACCACGTCGGCGTAGGGCACCGGGGAGGGCGCCACGCCCGCCGCCACCAGGCCGGTGATCTGCGCGACCGAGGCGACGAGGTAGGCGTCCACCTCGTCGGCGATCTCCCGGAAGGCCGCCCAGTCCAGGTGGCGCGGGTAGGAGATCGAGCCGGCGATGATCGCCTTGGGCCGGTGCACCCGGGCCAGGTCGCGGACCTGGTCCAGGTCGATCCGGCCGTCCTGCTCGCGCACCCCGTAGCCGATCACGTCGAACCAGCGGCCGGAGAAGTTGGCGCGCGAGCCGCAGGAGAGGTGGCCGCCGTGCTCCAGCGACATCGCGAGCACTCCGTCGCCCGGCCGCAGCAGCGCCGCGAAGGCCGCCAGCATCGCCGAAGTGCCGGACCGGGGCTGGACGTTGGCGTGCTCGGCGGCGAACAGGCCGCAGGCCCGGGAGATCGCGAGGAGTTCGGTGGCGTCCGCCACGGCGCAGCCGGTGTGATGGCGGCGGCCGGGGTAGCCCTCGGCGTACTTGTCCACCAGCGGGCCGGCCAGCGCCGCCAGCACGGCCTCGGTGGCGAGGTTCTCCCCCGCCAGCAGCTGCAGCCCGCCGGCCCGGCGCTCGGCCTCGGCCGACAGCAGGTCGGCGAGTTCGGGGTCGGCCGCGCGCAGCGCCGCGGACGGTTCCCAGCGGAGGGGTTCGGCGGTGTGGGGGTCTTGAACAGCGTGCGCGGCATCAGCGAGGGTCATGGCGGCGCTCCGGGGCCGTTCGGGCGGTGGAGTCCAGCCTAGGACGGAGCGTGGCCGCCGTCCTGATGGCGCGGGGCGGGCACGCCCGTCAGGGCGGTGAGCACCGGGTCCAGCGCGTGGAATATCTCCTCGCCGCAGTTGCGGAACATGCCGATCGGCGCGCCGTAGGGGTCGTCCACCTCGTCGGCCTCGGGGCTGGCGGCCAGCAGCCAGCCGCGCAGCGCGGCAGCCGCCCGCACCAGGGCACGGGCCCGCTCGGTGACCTCGGGGCCGGCACCCACCGCGGGCAGCGTGGCCGGGTCTATCGAGCCCACCAGGCGGGTGAACTCCTTGAGCGTGAAGGTGCGCAGGCCCGCCGCGTGGCCCATCGAGATCACCTGCGCGCGGTGGTCGAGGGTCGCGGTGAGCACCAGGTCGGCCTCCACCACGTGCTCGTCGAGCAGCTCGCGCCCGGCGAAGTTGCCGCTGTCCACGCCGTACTCGCCGAGCACGGTGGCCGCGTGCGCCTCCATCGGGGCGCCCTCGTGGCCCCAGGTGCCGGCGCTCTCCACCACGATCCGGCCGGCCGCCCGCTCGTGCAGCCGGGTGTCCAGCTCATGGCGGGTCAGCCGCTCGGCGATCGGCGAGCGGCAGACGTTCCCGGTGCAGACGAAGAGGATCTTGAAGCTGTCGGCCGGGCGCGGCGTGACGGCCAGGTAGGAGGCCAGGCCGCCGGGCGCCCAGCCGGCCTCGATCGGGTCGAACCCGGAGTAGAGCTGGGCCGTCAACTGCCGGCCTCCAGGTCGGGGACGACCTCCCTCAGCTGCTCGATGCTCACGGCACCCGCGCGCAGCAGGACCGGCACCTTGCCGGTGACGTCGACGATGGTGGAGGCCAGGCCGTGCTCGGCCCGGCCGCCGTTCAGGTAGACCGCCACCGAGTCGCCCAGCTGGTACTCGGCGTCCTCGCAGTCGCCGGGGGCCGGCTGGCCCGACTTGTTGGCGCTGGAGACGGCGAGCGGGCCGGTGGTGTTCAGCAGCTCGATGGCGACCGGGTGCAGCGGCATCCGGACCGCGACGGTGCCGCGGGTCTCGCCCAGGTCCCAGCGCAGCGAGGGCTGGTGCTTGGCGACCAGGGTCAGCCCGCCGGGCCAGAAGGCGTCGACCAGCTCCCAGGCCTGCTCCGAGAAGTCGGTGACCAGGCCGTGCAGCGTGGTCGGCGAGCCGACCAGCACCGGGGAGGGCATGTTGCGTCCGCGGCCCTTGGCGGCCAGCAGGGCGGCCACGGCCTCCGGGTTGAAGGCGTCCGCGCCGATCCCGTAGACGGTGTCGGTCGGCACCACGACCAGCTCGCCGCGGCGGATCGCCGAGGCGGCCTCGCGCAGCCCGGTGGCACGGTCGCCTGCGTCGGCACAGTCGTAACGGCGGCTCATCGGAGCAGTCCCCTCTTCGAAGTCACAGCGAAATCCGACGTCACAGCGACGTCTTCCGAGCGGTGGTGAAACGCGGCCGCCCGTTGAGATCCCGGTGGTCGGCCGTGTCCGTCCAGCCGCCCTCCTCGTTGAAGATCCAGGGCACCTGGCCGCCCTGGGTGTCCGCGTGCTCGATCACCACCGCGCCGCCGGGCCGCAGCAGCCGCGCGGCCACCCGCTCGATGCCGCGGATGGTGTCCAGGCCGTCCTCGCCGGAGAAGAGCGAGAGCTGCGGGTCGTGGTCGCGGGCCTCGGGCGCCACGTACTCCCACTCGGTGAGCGGGATGTACGGCGGGTTGCTGATCACCAGGTCGAACCGGCCGTCCCAGGAGCTGTCCCCGGCGAAGGCCCGGGTGGCGTCGCCCGCGTGCAGGGTGACCCGGTCGCGGTCGGGACTGGCGGCGATGTTGCGCCGGGTGTAGTTCAGCGCCCCCTCGTCCAGCTCGAAGGCGTGCACGATGGAACGCGGCAGCTCCTGGGCCAGCGCGAGCGCGATGGCGCCCGAGCCGGAGCACAGGTCGACCACCAGCGGCTCGGCCACGTCCATCTCGCGCACGGCCTCTATGGCCCACTCGACGACGGTCTCGGTCTCCGGGCGCGGCACGAAGACACCGGGGCCGACCTCCAGCTCCAGGTAGCGGAAGAAGGCCCGCCCGGTGATGTGCTGCAGCGGTTCGCGGGCCTCGCGCCGCGAGACCGCCTCCCAGTACCGGGCGTCGAAGTCCGCGTCCTTCACGGTGTGCAGCTGGCTGCGCTTGACGTGGTGGATGTGTGCGGCGAGTTCCTCCGCGTCGAAGCGCGGCGACGGCACGCCGGCCGCGGCCAACCGCTGGGTGGCCTGGGCCACCTCGGCGAGCAGCAGGTTCATCCGTACGTACCCCTCTGCGGTGGTTACTGCTCTTGCGCCGCGGCGAGCTTCGCGGCGGCGTCGGCGTCCACGGCGGACTGGATCAGCGCGTTCAGGTCGCCGTCGAGGACCTGGTCCAGGTTGTAGGCCTTGAAGCCGGTGCGGTGGTCCGAGATGCGGTTCTCGGGGTAGTTGTACGTCCGGATCCGCTCCGAGCGGTCGACCGTGCGGACCTGGCTGCGCCGCGCGTCGGACGCCTCCTGCTCGGCCGCCTCGACCGCCGCGGCCAGCAGTCGCGACCGCAGGATGCGCATCGCCGACTCCTTGTTCTGCAGCTGGCTCTTCTCGTTCTGGCAGGAGGCCACGATACCGGTCGGCAGGTGGGTGATCCGGACCGCGGAGTCGGTGGTGTTGACCGACTGGCCGCCCGGGCCCGAGGAGCGGTAGACGTCGATCCGCAGGTCGTTCTGGTTGACCTCCACCTCGACCTCCTCGGCCTCGGGGGTGACCAGCACGCCCGCCGCCGAGGTGTGGATGCGGCCCTGCGACTCGGTGGCGGGGACCCGCTGCACCCGGTGCACGCCGCCCTCGTACTTCAGCTTGGCCCAGACGCCCTGGCCGGGCTCGAGGGCGCTCCCCTTGGTCTTCACGGCCACCGAGACGTCCTTGTAGCCGCCGAGGTCGGACTCGTTGGAGTCGATGATCTCGGTCTTCCAGCCCACCCGCTCGGCGAAGCGCAGGTACATCCGCAGCAGGTCGCCGGCGAACAGCGCGGACTCCTCGCCGCCCTCGCCCGCCTTGACCTCCAGGATGACGTCCTTGTCGTCATTGGGGTCGCGCGGCACCAGCAGCAGCCGCAGCTCCTCGGTCAGCTCGTTCTGGCGCTGCTCGGCGGCCTTGGCCTCGGCGATGAAGTCGGGGTCCTCGGCGGCGAACTCGCGGGCGGCCGCGATGTCCTCGCCGGCCTGGCGCCAGGCCCGGTAGGTGCGGGTGATCGGCGTGAGCTCGGCGTAGCGCTTGGCCAGCCTGCGAGCGTTGGCCTGATCCGCGTGCACCGACGGATCGGCCAGCCGCTCCTCGAGGCCGGCGTGCTCGATGAGGAGCTCTTCGACTGCCTCGAACATGTGGGGTGGCCTTCTTTCCCGGAAGCTGAGATGACGGAGTGGGTGGCGCGCTGGACTGCGGGGGGACGCGAACGGCGCCGGCCCTGACGCCCCCGTTCGAGTACGGGGACGCCAGAGACCGGCGCCGCTTGAGCGCTAGGCCCGGTTGCCGCTGAGGCCCTTGCCGAAGCGGGCCTCGAAGCGGGCCACGCGGCCACCGGTGTCGAGGATCTTCTGCTTGCCGGTGTAGAACGGGTGGCAGGCCGAGCACACCTCGGCGCGGATGACGCCGGAGGCCTCGGTGGAACGGGTGGTGAACTCGTTGCCACAGGTGCAGGTCACCGAGGTGACCACGTACGTGGGGTGAACGTCGGGCTTCAAGGGATTCTCCTAGGATTCGGGAGGGCACCGGGTCGGCGGCATGGTGTCGCACGTGAACCGGGACCGACGGACCAGTGTGCCAGCACTGACCGCTTCTTCCCAAACCGGCTCCGGCCCGCCGATATTCCACCGTCGGCCGCGGAGCCGCCGCGCTGCTCCCCGCGAGCCGCGCGCAGTGCTCAGGAGTGCGTGGCGGCGGCCGTGGCGGGGGCGCCGGCGCTCGCCGCGGGGTCGGCCGGATTGACCGGCTGGCTGCTCACGATGGACGCCGGCACCGGCTGGTCGGCCCGCAGCGCGCTCCACACCTGACCGGCCTGCGGCTGCTGGGCCACCACCCGGTTGGGATCGCTCGGCGCGGTGACCACCGGCAGGGTGACCATGGTCAGGTGGTCGGTGCCGATCCCCTTGAGCTCCTCGCCGAGGCCGGTCAACGCGCTCACCGAGGCGAGCTGGGAGTCGGTGGTGATCGCCTTGGTCAGGGTGTCGCCCACCGAGTAGAGCTTGACCGGGTTGGTGAGCAGACCGATCGAGTCGACCTGGGAGATGATCGACTTCACCATCTGCTTCTGCAGCTCGATCCGGCCCAGGTCGCTGCCGTCCCCCACGCCGTGCCGGGTGCGCACGAAGGCCAGTGCCTGGTCCCCGTCGAGGTGGGTGGTGCCGGCCTTGAGGTTCAGGCCGCTGTCCTGGTCGTGGATGTCCACCGTGGTGGTCACCGTGGCGCCGCCGATCGCGTTGACGAAGGCCGCGAAGCCAGCGAAGTCGATCTCGACGTAGTGGTTCATCCGCAGGCCGGTCAGCTGCTCGGTGGTCTTCACCGCGCAGGCCGCACCGCCGACCTCGAAGGCGCTGTTGTACATCGCGCCGGCGGCGGCCGGCACCGCGGTGCCGTTCGGGGCGGTGCAAGCGGGGCGGTTCACCAGCGTGTCACGCGGGATGGAGACCACGGTGGCGGCCGAGTGGCTCTGGTCGACGTGCACCACCATCGCGGTGTCCGAGCGGGCGGTGCCGTCGGTGGCGCCGCCCGCCAGTGCGCCGTTGGCGCCGCTGCGCGAGTCGGAGCCGAGCACCAGCACGTTGAAGGAGCCGTTGCCGGGTGCCGAGGGGCGGGCGCTGCCGAGCTGGGAGTCGATGTCGACGCTTCTGATGTTCGAGTTCCACTTCCAGTACGCGTACCCGGCCACGCCGGCCCCGGCCAGCAGCAGCCCCGCCACGGTCAGTGCCACCGCCCGCAGCACCTTCGCCCTGCGGCTGCGCACCTTGCGGGGGCGCGCCCCGCGGCCCCCGTCCGGGGCGTCGCCCTGCTGCTCGTCGGCCATCGGTCCTGGTCCTCACGTCGGTCGGCCGATCCGGCCATTCCTCTGAGGATAAGCGACCTTTTAGTGCCATATGTCCGTTCTGTGCAACAGCCCTGCCCCAACCTTGCGACGACACGCAGAACGCCGCCGGCGGCCACGGGGAATCCGTGGCCGCCGGCGGCGTTGGAGCACGGCCGCCGAGGACGGCCGTGCTGCTGATGCGAGGTCAGTCGCCCGAACCGGGGGTGGTCTTGGCGATCTGCATCAGGAACTCGGCGTTGGACTTGGTCTGCTTCATCTTGTCCAGCAGCAGCTCGATCGCCTGCTGCGAGTCGAGCGCGTGCAGCACCCGACGCAGCTTCCAGGTGATCGCCAGCTCCTCGCTGCCGAGCAGGATCTCCTCCTTGCGGGTGCTGGACGCGTCCACGTCCACCGCGGGGAAGATCCGCTTGTCGGCGAGCTTGCGGTCCAGGCGCAGCTCCATGTTGCCGGTGCCCTTGAACTCCTCGAAGACCACCTCGTCGGCCCGCGAGCCGGTCTCCACCAGCGCGGTGGCGAGGATGGTCAGCGAGCCGCCGTTCTCGATGTTGCGCGCGGCGCCGAAGAACTTCTTCGGCGGGTAGAGCGCGGTCGAGTCGACACCACCGGACAGGATGCGGCCGGAGGCCGGCGCCGCCAGGTTGTAGGCACGGCCCAGGCGGGTGATCGAGTCGAGCAGGATCACCACGTCGTGGCCCAGCTCCACCAGGCGCTTGGCGCGCTCGATGGCCAGCTCGGCGACCACGGTGTGGTCCTCGGCCGGACGGTCGAAGGTCGAGGAGATGACCTCGCCCTTGACCGAGCGCTGCATGTCGGTGACCTCTTCCGGACGCTCGTCGACCAGGACGACCATCAGGTGGCACTCGGGGTTGTTGCGGGTGATCGCGTTGGCGATCGCCTGCATGATCATCGTCTTGCCGGTCTTCGGCGGGGCGACGATCAGACCGCGCTGGCCCTTGCCGATCGGCGACACCAGGTCGATGATCCGGGTGGTCAGCACGCCCGGGTCGGTCTCCAGGCGCAGCCGCTCCTGCGGGTAGAGCGGGGTGAGCTTGCCGAACTCGGGGCGGTTGCGGCCGCTCTCCGGATCCATGCCGTTGACCGAGTCCAGCCGCACCATGGCGTTGAACTTCTCGCGGCGCTCGCCGTCGCGCGGCTGGCGCACCGCGCCGGTGATCGCGTCACCCTTGCGCAGGCCGTTCTTGCGGACCTGGGCGAGCGAGACGTAGACGTCGTTCTGGCCCGGAAGGTAGCCGGAGGTCCGCACGAAGGCGTAGTTGTCGAGGATGTCCAGGATGCCCGCGACCGGGATCAGCACATCGTCGTCGCCCACCTGCGGCTCGGCCACGCCGCCCTCGAAGCCGTCGCGGCGGCTGCCCCGGCGGTTGCGGTCGCGGTAGCGCCCGCGACGGCCGCGGCGCCCGTCGCCGAACTCGTCGTCGTCGTAGCCGCCCTGCTGGGCGGCGGCGGGCTGGGCGGCCGGCTGCTGGGCGGCCGGCTGGGCGCCCTGCTGGCGGTCGGAGCGCTCGGGGCGGTCCGACCGGTCGCGGCGGTTGCGGCGGTCGCGACGCGACTCGCGGCCCTCGCCACCGTCGCCCTCGGCCGTCTCGACGCGCTGCTCGCCGCGCTCACCGCGGTCGCGGCGGTCACGGCGCTCCCGGCGGCCCTCGCGCGCCTCGCCCTGGCCCTCGGCGGTGCGGGTCTGCTCGGCACGGGCCTCGCCCTTGGGCTCGGCGGCGGCCGGCTCGGCGGGGGCCTCGGTGCCCACCACGGTGGAGACCGCGGCGGCGGGGGCCTCGACGGCGCCGGGGGCACCGGCGGCGGAGGTGGCCCGGCGGCGGCCGCGCTCGGCCCGCGCCGGAGCGGCGGCCTCGGGGGCGGCCTGGCCCGGGATCTCGATCTGGGTCGGCGCCTCGGCGGCGGCCGGGGCCGCGGCCTGGGCGGCGGCCCGGGTACGGCGGGCGGGCTTCTCCGCGGCGGGCGCGGCCTCCTTGGCGGCGGCCTTGGCCGGCGCGCTCGCGCCGGCGGAGGCGAGCAGCGGGTCGCCGCCGCTCTTCTCCTTGATGGCCTCGATGAGCTGGCTCTTGCGCATCCGGCCCGTCCCGCTGATGCCGAGCGTCGAGGCGAGCTTCTGCAGCTCGGCCAGGACCAGACCGTCAAGGCCTGCGGCAACGGTGCGGCGGCGCTTGGCCGGCGCCGCGGGGGCGGCGGACGTGTCCGTCGCGTCGGCGTCCGGGCGCGCGCCCATCAGATCGGTGGTGTCGCTCACTAAGGGTCCTTCCCTGGAGCGGACGTCGGCCTGTCTGGCTCGGCGACCGGTTGTGCTGTCTGACCTGCACTCTGCTGTGCGCAAGTCCGATGCGGTATTCCCTCCACGCGGCACGGTGCCGGCTGGGGGGAGGAGGTGCGAAGTGCGGTGCACGAGGCACGGTGGTGCGAAAAGGCGTGGCGGACGGTACTCATGCCGACCGCGCTGCCGGCGAAACCCGGGGCCCCGTCGCGTGGCGGTCTCCCGCGCTCCCGATCGTCCGGGGTCAGCTGGAGGCCGGCCCAGGCGGTTGGGGGTCAGGATCCGACACGGCTTCGGAATGCGGCCTCAGTCGCGCAGGCAGGCTGCGTACGCGCTGTGGCGGGCTCCCGGAGAATCGTGGTCCCCGACAACGCCGTGACCCCGCACGAGCGGGCTCAGAGGTGGGGGACGCGGTGCACCGTGCCCCGCGGGGCGCCTGATGCAGCATTGAGGTTAACACTACCGACCCCCTCACACATTCCCCAGCCTTGTGCTTGCCAATCGTGTCCGTCCCGCCGGCCGACCACGCTGCCCGATTGGGCGCACGGCCGTGCGGACGCCCACCGCGCCGGCCGCGCAGCTCGGACGTCATCCGTCCAACGGCAGGACACCCGCCCCGTCACGGTCGAGGCGCAGCCGATGGGCGGCGAACGACTCACCGGCGAACGAGAGCAGCTTCTCCGCGCCGGCCTCGTCGGACAGCGCGAGCACGGTGGGGCCCGCGCCGGAGATCGTCGCCGGCACCCCCTCCGAGCGCAGGGCGGCCACCAGGGCGGCGCTGTCCGGCATCGCGGCGGCGCGGTAGTCCTGGTGCAGCCGGTCCTCGGTGGCCGGCAGCAGCAGCTCGGGGCGCCTGGTCAGCGCCTCCACGAGCAGGGCGGAGCGGCCGGCGTTGGCCGCGGCGTCGGCCAGCGGGACGGTCTTCGGCAGCAGGCCGCGGGCGGTCTCGGTGAGCACCTCGGTGCTCGGGACGAAGACCACGGGGACCACCTCGGCGGCGGGGTCCAGACGGACCGCCCTGGCCCCGTCCTCGTCGGTCCAGGCGATGGTGAACCCGCCGGCCAGGCAGGCGGCGACGTTGTCCGGGTGGCCCTCCAGCTCGGAGGCGAGGGCCAGCATCGCGGCGTCGTCCAGGGCGGCGGGACCGCCGATGGTGACCGCGCGGGCGGCGACGATGCCCGCGCAGATCGCGGCCGAGGAGGAGCCGAGGCCGCGGCCGTGCGGTATGCGGTTGGCGCAGACCACTTCGAGGCCGCGCGGCTGTCCGCCGAGCCGGTCGAAGGCGGCACGCATCGCGCGGACCACCAGGTGGCGCTCGTCGCGGGCCAGTTCGCCCGCGCCCTCGCCCGCGATGTCGACGCTCAGCCCCGAGTCGGCGACCCGCACCACGATGTCGTCGTACAGGCCCAGCGCGAGCCCGAAGGCGTCGAACCCCGGACCCAGGTTGGCGCTGGTCGCGGGGACTCGGACCCGGACGGCGGCGGCACGGAACGCGGGACCGGCCATGCGGTGGACTCTCCTGGGGAGTGAGGCAGGCCCGTCGTGGGGGGCCGGCGGTGGTACGGCGGCGGGGGTGTCAGTGCGCAGCGAGGGTCAGGTCCTGCCCGTTCGGGGCAACGGCTGAGCCCTTGGCATGTGCCACACCGCCAGGTTCAGAGTATCGAAGAGAGGTTCCACAGCGGTACACCCCGCTCCCTCTCGATCTGCCGTGTTGCAGGTTATGGCCGGAATCCGGCTGGAATTGACATCGCAAAGAACAACGAAAGCGACACCCCGGCCGTTACGAATCGGCACCCTGCTATCGATTCCCGCCCGCTTCTCGTCAGATTCCGGCCGGGCCGGCCACGGCGGCCGGCCCGGCCGGTGGGACCTCCTCGACAGCGGCCCGGTCGGCGCCGGGCGCTGTCGACGGTGCGTCAGTCCAGCAGGCCCAGGCGCTGGGCGGCGGCCTCGGCGCTCACCGGGACCACGTGCGGCTGCGGCGCACCGGCCACCGCCCAGTCCGGGTCCTTGAGACCGTTGCCGGTCACCGTGCAGACGATCCGCTGACCCGGGTCGACCAGGCCGGCCTCCGCCTTGGCCAGCAGGCCGGCCACGCTGGCGGCCGAGGAGGGCTCGACGAAGACGCCCTCGGTCGCGGCCAACAGACGATAGGCGGCGAGGATCTGACGGTCGGTCACCTTGTCGATGAGGCCGCCCGACTCGTCCCGGGCGGCCTCGGCCATGGCCCAGGAGGCCGGGTTGCCGATCCGGATCGCGGTGGCGATGGTCTGCGGCTTGAGCACCGGGGCGCCGTCCACGATCGGGGCCGAACCGGCCGCCTGGAAGCCCCACATCCGGGGGGTGCGGGTGGCCATGCCGTCCTTCGCGTACTCGCGGTAACCACGCCAGTAGGCAGTGATGTTGCCCGCGTTGCCGACCGGCAGCACGTGCAGGTCGGGAGCGTCGCCGAGCATGTCGACGATCTCGAAGGCGGCCGTCTTCTGGCCCTCGATGCGCACCGGGTTCACCGAGTTCACCAGCGCGACCGGGTAGTTCTCGGACAGTTCACGCGCGAGGGTGAGGCAGTCGTCGAAGTTCCCGTCCACCTGGAGGATCTTCGAGCCGTGCACCAGGGCCTGGCCCATCTTGCCCAGCGCGATCTTGCCCTGCGGGACCAGCACCGCGCAGACCATGCCCGCGCGCACCGCGTAGGCGGCGGCGGAGGCCGAGGTGTTGCCGGTGGAGGCGCAGATGACGGCCTGGGCGCCGTCCTCCTTGGCCTTGGAGATGGCCATGGTCATGCCACGGTCCTTGAAGGAGCCGGTCGGGTTGGCGCCCTCGACCTTCAGGTAGACGTCGCAGCCGGTGCGCTCGGAGAGCACCTGGGCGGGGACCAGCGGCGTGCCGCCCTCCAGCAGGGTGACCACCGGCGTGCTGGCGCTGACCGGCAGGCGGTCGCGGTACTCCTCGATGATCCCCCGCCACTGGTGGGTACGGCCACCGACCTGGTCGATCACGGCGTTCATTGGCTATTCCCCTTCAACCCGCATGATGCTGGCCACGTCCCGCACGCTGTCCAGCGCGCGGAGCTTGTCCACGGTCGCCGACAGGGCGGCGTCGGTGGCGCGGTGGGTGACCACGACGAGCGAGGCGTCGCCGTCGCGGCCCTGCTGGCGCACGGTGTCGATGGACACCCCGTGCTCGGCGAAGACCGAGGCCACCTGGGCCAGCACGCCCGCGCGGTCGTCCACGTCCAGGCTGACGTGGTAGCGGGTGACGACCTGGTCCATCGGCTTGGCCGGCAACCGGGTGTAGACCGAGTCGCCGGGCCCGGTGGCACCGCTGAGCTTGTTGCGGCAGACCGCGACCAGGTCGCCGAGGACCGCGGAGGCGGTCGGCGCACCGCCGGCGCCCGGACCGTAGAACATCAGCCGCCCGGCCGCCTCGGCCTCCACGAAGACCGCGTTGTAGGCCTCGCGGACCGAGGCCAGCGGGTGGCTGAGCGGGATCATCGCGGGGTGCACCCGGGCGGTGACCGAGGCGCCGTCGGCGGCCCGCTCGCAGATCGCCAGCAGCTTGACCACGCATCCCATCGCCTTGGCGCTGGCGATGTCGGCGGCGGTCACCTCGGTCAGGCCCTCGCGGTAGACGTCGGCGGCGGTGACCTTGGTGTGGAAGGCGATGCCGGCCAGGATCGCGGCCTTGGCGGCGGCGTCGAAGCCCTCGACGTCGGCCGTCGGGTCGGCCTCGGCGTAGCCGAGCGCGGTGGCCTCCTCCAGCGCCTCCGAGTAGCCGGCGCCGGTGGTGTCCATCTTGTCGAGGATGAAGTTGGTGGTGCCGTTGACGATGCCCAGCACCCGGTTGACCCGGTCCCCGGCCAGCGACTCGCGCAGCGGGCGGATCAGCGGGATCGCGCCGGCCACCGCGGCCTCGTAGTAGAGGTCGACCCCGGCCTCGGCGGCGGCCGCGTGCAGCTCGGCACCGTCCTTGGCGAGCAGCGCCTTGTTGGCGCTGACCACCGAGGCACCCTGCTCGAAGGCGGTGAGGATCAGGTTCTTCGACGGCTCGATGCCGCCGACGACCTCGATCACCACGTCGATGTCGCCCCGTGCGACCAGCGCCTCGGCGTCGGTGGTGATCAGGTGCTCCGGGACGCCCGGGCGCACCCGCCCGGCCCGCCGGACCGCGATGCCGGCGAGCTCGACCGGCGCGCCGATGCGCGCGGCGAGGTCGGCGGCGTCTGTCGTCATGATGCGCGCCACCTCGGAGCCCACCACACCACAGCCCAGCAACGCCACCTTCAGCGGCCGCGTACGCATCATCCGACTCCGCTCATCCTTCTCGTTTCCGGCGGCATTTCGGCAAGCCGCCGGACATTGGCTGGTTCCAGTCTCGGGGACGATTCGGAAAGATCTACGGACGTCTCAGGATTCGAGACGCGATTTCCGTCATCCGACATCGAGACGCAGGAGATCCTCCTCCGTCTCGCGCCGCACGATCACCCGGGCCGCGCCGTCGGCCACCGCCAGCACCGGCGGTCGCAGCGCGTGGTTGTAGTTGCTCGCCATCGAACGGCAGTACGCGCCGGTGGCGGGCACCGCGATCAGGTCACCCGGCGTCAGATCGCCCGGCAGGAAGGCGTCCTTGACCACGATGTCCCCGGACTCGCAGTGCTTGCCGACCACCCGGACCAGCATCGGCTCGGCCTGGCTGCGGCGCGAGACCAGGGCCACCGAGTAGGCCGCGTCGTAGAGCGCGGTGCGGATGTTGTCGGACATCCCGCCGTCCACGCTGACGTAGGTGCGCAGGCCCGCCAGCGGCTTGACGGTGCCGACCCGGTAGAGCGTGAAGGCCGTCGGCCCGACGATCGCGCGGCCCGGCTCGACGCTCAGCCGCGGTGCCCGCAGCCGCTGCGCGGCGCACTCGCGGCGCACGATTTCGGCCAGCGCGGCGGCGATCTCGGCGGGCTCGCGGGGGTCGTCCTCACTGGTGTAGGCGATGCCCAGGCCGCCGCCGAGGTCGATCTCGGGCAGCTCCACGCCGTGCTCGTCGCGGATCCGCGCCAGCAGGCCCACCACCCGGCGGGCGGCCACCTCGAAACCGGCGGTGTCGAAGATCTGCGAACCGATGTGCGAGTGCAGACCGCGCAGCTCCAGCGCCTCGTGGTGCCCGAGCACCCGGGCGACCGCGTCCGCCGCCGCGCCCTGGGCCAGCGAGAAGCCGAACTTCTGGTCCTCGTGCGCGGTGGCGATGAACTCGTGGGTGTGCGCCTCGACGCCCACCGTCACCCGGATCAGCACCGGCTGCCGCACGCCCTGTCCTGCGGCGATGGCGGCCAGCCGGTCGATCTCCTGGGTGGAGTCGACCACGATGTGGCCGACCCCCGCCTTCACGGCCTGCTCCAGCTCGTGCACCGACTTGTTGTTGCCGTGCAGCGCGATCCGGGCCGCCGGCATGCCGGCGGCCAGCGCCACGGCCAGCTCGCCCGGGCTGCACACGTCGAGGCTGAGCCCCTCCTCGTGCAGCCAGCGGACCACGGCCTTGGAGAGGAAGGCCTTGCCCGCGTAGTAGACGTCGGCCCCGGCCCCGAAGGCCTCCCGCCAGGCCCGGGCCCGGGCCCGGAAGTCCGCCTCGTCCAGCACGTAGGCCGGCGTGCCGAACTCGGCCGCGAGCTCCGTCACCGCGACCCCGCCCACGGTGACCACCCCGTCGGCGCCGCGGGCCACCGTGCGCGACCAGACCTTGGGGTCCAGCGCGTTCAGGTCGCTCGGCGGGGCCGGGTGGTGCCCCTCCGGCAGCACATCGCCGTGACGGGGGCCTGCGGGGTGCGCGGAGCGGCTCATCGGGGAAGGTCTCTCTCTGGGCGTGCGCGGGGGCGCAGGTGCGCAGGTGCGCGGGGCTACATCCGCTCGGGGGCGGAGACGCCGAGCAGGGCCAGGCCGTTGGCGGTGACCGTCTGGGCCGCCTGGACCAGCCAGAGCCGGGCGCGGTGGGTGTCGGTCAGCTCCTCGTCGCCCTTGGGCAGGAACTGGCAGTTCTCGTAAAGGCGGTGGTACTTGCCCGCGAGGTCCTCCAGGTAGCGGGCCACGTGGTGCGGCTCGCGGTGCTGACCGGCCTTGGCCACGATCCGCGGGAACTCGCCGAGCGCGCCGAGCATGTCGGACTCCCACTCGGTGGCCAGCAGCTCGGGCTTGAACTGCTCGGCGGCGCCCTTGTCGACGCCCAGCTGCGCGGCCTTGCGCGCCACGCCGCACATCCGGGTGTGCGCGTACTGGACGTAGTAGACCGGGTTCTCGTTCGACTGGCTGGTCAGGATGTTGATGTCCAGCGTGATCGTCGAATCGGTGGAGGAGCGCGACAGCGTGTAGCGCGCGGCGTCCACGCCGATCCAGTCGACCACGTCGTCGATGGTGATGATGTTGCCGGCCCGCTTGGACATGCGGACCTCCTCACCATCGCGCAGCATCTTGACGAACTGGCCGATCTTGACCTCGATGTTGCGGTTCATGTCGTCGCCCGCGCAGGCCGCGATGGCCTTCAGCCGGTTGACGTAGCCGTGGTGGTCGGCGCCCAGCATGTAGACGCTGACCTCGCTGCCGCGGTCGCGCTTGCTGAGGTAGTAGGCGGCGTCGGCGGCGAAGTAGGTGGTCTCGCCGTCGGCCTTGATCAGGACGCGGTCCTTGTCGTCACCGAAGTCGGTGGTCCGCAGCCAGATCGCGCCGTCCTGGTCGAAGACGTGGCCCTGCTCGCGCAGCCGCTCGATCGACTTCTCGACGGCGCCCGAGTCGTGCAGCGACTTCTCGGAGAACCAGGTGTCGAAGTGGGTGCCGAACTCGTCCATCGAACGCTGGATCTCGGCCACCATGAGCGCCAGGCCCTCGGTGCGGAAGACCTGCAGCTGCTCGTCCTCGGGCAGCGCGAGGACGCCCGGGACGCCGTCGGTGATCGCCTTGGCGATGTCGCCGATGTACTCGCCCACGTAGCCGTCGGCCGGCACCTCGCGCCCGTTCGCGGCGGCCTGCAGCGAGGCGGCGAACTTGGAGATCTGCACGCCGGCGTCGTTGAGGTAGTACTCGGTGCTCACCTCGGCGCCGGTGGCACGCAGGATCCGGGCCAGCGAGTCGCCGACGGCCGCCCAGCGCACGCCGCCGATGTGGATCGGCCCGGTCGGGTTGGCGGAGACGAACTCCAGGTTGATCTTCAGGCCCTTGAGCGCCTCGTTGCGGCCGTACGCCGCACCCGCCTCGACGATCGTGCGGGCCAGCTCGCCCTGGGTGGCGGCGTCCAGCGTGATGTTCAGGAAGCCGGGCCCGGCGATGTCGACCTTGGCGACCCCGGGCAGCTCTCGCAGGCGCGCGGCCACCAGCTCGGCGACCGCGCGCGGCGGCTTGCCGGCCGGCTTGGCGAGCTGGAGCGCCACATTGGTGGCGTAGTCGCCGTGGTCGCGGTTCTTCGGTCGCTCGACCGTCACCGTCTCGGGGACGTCGACGGACAGCTCGCCCGCCTCGACGGCGGTGCGCACGGCGACCTGGACTGCGTGGGAGAGCTCTGCGGGTGTCACGCGCCCAAGCCTAGGCGAGAGCGGCCGGCCCACGGCCACGCGGCCACCCGTTGAGACGGCCGGACCGGTGGTTTCCTGTTCGCTGTGAGCGAAATGGGCGACCTGTCGACGGGGTCAGCCGCTGCCGAACGTCATACCGCCGCCCGGGCCCGCCGCCTTGATCCCCATCAGCCGCCGCACCAGCGCGACCAGGTCCGCCGGGTCGAACGGTTTGCCGAGGTACCCGTCGACGCCGACCGACTCCCCCTTGTCGAGATCCGCCGGTGTGCACGCGCTAACGATCGCGATCGGCAGCCGCGCCGTCTGCTTCTCGGCCCGCAGCCGCGCGGCCGTGCGCAGCCCGTCGAGCCGGGGCATCATCACGTCCAGCGTCACCACGTCCGGCCGCACCCGCCGGACCACCTCCAGGCACTCGGCACCGTCGGCCGCGGTCACCACCTCGAAGCCCTCCAGCTCCAAGTTGACCCTGATCAGCTGACGGATCACCTCGCTGTCGTCCACCACGAGGACCCGCCCGGACACGCCTGACGACACCCCCCGAGCCTACGACCGCCCACCCTCGCGCGTCCGGGCTTTGTGGACTTCGCCGGAGCCCGGTCGACGGCTGATCGAAAACCCCTGCACGGAGCACCCGGCCGAGCTGGTAATGTTCTCTCCGTCGCAGCGATGCGACGCGAAACACCGAGCAGGCCCCCGTAGCTCAGGGGATAGAGCACCGCCCTCCGGAGGCGGGTGCGTAGGTTCGAATCCTACCGGGGGCACTTCGCAGGAAGTGCCGGATGAGGCCCAGGTCAAGCGACCTGGGCCTTCGTCATGTCCGGGGCTCGTACCGCACACCCGCGCAGCACCCGCGCCAACTGCCCGGCCATCACCCACCGGGCGCGCGGTTCATCGACGCCGACGACGGCCTCGCCGGCCCGGCCGGGGCGGTACAGCCTGCCGTGGACGCCCAGCTCCTGACACTCCCTCACCCGGACAGTGACGCACCCCGCGCGCAGGTGCGGGCACATCCGGACAGCCGGGCCGGCGCAGGGGAGGCAGACGGGCGGATGGGTGGCCGCCATCCCCTCGGGCCAGCCCGGCCAATCGCCGCGATCGTCCCTGAGCAGCCAGAGCACCCCCTCCTCGGTCCGATCGGCGGGGCCACCACAGATCTGGCAGAGAAGAAGTCGCATCGCCCGCCGCTGCCGCCCGACGTGCACCCGCCCGTAGTCGGGCCAGCCCCGGCCACGGGCGAGCGTCATCCGCGCCCAGAGAATCCCGTCGGCATCGCGGTCGTGCGGCACTTCGTCGCGATACGCGATCTCGCCGGCGGGATGGGCGACGACCTCGGAGCGGACGAGCCGCTCCTCGCTCCACGCGGTGATGTAGGGGACGAGGCTCGCTTCCGCCATGAGGACCTCCAGAACGAATGACGCTACATCTCTAGAGAACTCCTCATCTCTAGAGATGTCAAGCGCCCCTCGGTCAGTCGCTCGCCTCGCGAGGCCGCCCTAGGATGTCTAGAGATCAACGAGGAGGACCATGGCCACCAGCGGCGAGAAGCAGCCCAAGTACCAGCGGATTGCCGACGCCCTGAAGGCGGCCATCGACTCCGGCCAGTACCGGGCTGGTGACCGGCTCCCCGGCGAGAACGATCTGATGGAGAGCTACGGCGTTGCCCGGATGACCGCCCGTCAGGCGCTGGGAGTCCTGCAGAGCGAAGGCATCGCCGAGGCGCGCAAGGGCGCCGGGGTCTTCGTCCGCGACTTCCGACCCCTGCGTCGCCGGAGCATCCAGCGGCTGGCGGAGGGTCAGTGGAGGTCAGGGCGGTCGATCTGGGCGGCCGACATCGAGAACCGCGCTTTGGAAGTCGACCAGGTCGACGTCTTCGAACAGCCCGCGCCGGAGCTGATCGCGGGGGTGCTGGGACTGGAGCCGGGCGAGGCCGTGTGCGTGCGGGAGCGGCGGTTTGTGCTGGACGGGAAGCCGGTGCTGCTGTCCACTTCGTACCTGCCGGCGGCCCTCGTCGCGGGCACCAGGATCACGCAGCCGGACACCGGGCCGGGCGGGAGTTATGCCCGGCTGGCCGAGATCGGCGCAGGACCGGTGCACTTCCGCGAGGAGGTCCGCTCCCGGATGCCTGTGAAGGACGAAGCCGCCCGACTGGAACTGAGTGCCGGGACGCCCGTGATCCTCGTCTGCCGCACCGCGTACGCGGCGGACGGGCACGCGGTGGAGGTCAACGAGATGGTGTTCGACGCGGCGTCCTACGTACTGGAGTACGACTTCGACGCGTGAATCACACGGGCGGCGGGGTGACCTGGCAGACGACGACAAGTTCCAGGCGGGGAATGACGTAGTAGGCGATCATGCCTCCCGCGACGTCGAGGTACTGCATCGGCTCACCGCTGCCCTCGTAGGTCGTCCCGTCCAGGTAGCGGGCCTCGGCGGCGCGGACGAGTTCGGCGGCCCTGAGGGCGACCGCGCGGAGGAAGTCGGCCGGGGCGCCGGCGGTGACGTGCTCCTCGCTCGGCAGGTACTCCCAGGCCCAGCTCACCCGTTCACCGCGGCGAAGGCAGTGCGGTAGATCTCGGCGACCTCGACGGCGTGGGACCGGCACTCCAGGGTGCTCTCGGCGTGGTTGGCCAGGTAGTTCCCGCGGTGGTAGGCCTGGGCGGTGTGCGGGTGGCGCTCGATCTCCACGATCGCGGCCCAGTGGGCCAGGAAGGCGCGGATCGGGTTGACGCTGCCCTGGGTGACCGCCTCCGCCATGGCCCGGGTCTGCCCGTCCACCATCTCCGGGAGGCGGTCCGCGGCCACGACGGCGAGCGCCGCCTTGAGCGCGGCCGGGGTCTTCTCCGGTCGGGGGATGATCGCGACTCCGTCGTGCACGGGCTGGCTCATGGCGGCACTCCTCTCGTCGGGTGCGAGGCTACCCGTGATCGGCGGCCGCCGGGCGGCGGGGCACACCCGAAGGCCCGGGTCCCTGGGGGCCCGGGCCTTCGGGGTGGTGGTGGTGGGGGGGCTCAGGTGGCGCTGGAGACGGCGTGGGCGTACAGGTTGCCGATGGTCTGGTCGAAGTAGGCGCTGTACGAGGTGTCCGGGGTGTTGCCGCCCTGCTGGTAGCCGCCGATGATGCCGATGATGTTGCCGTCGGCGGTGTTGATCCAGGGGCCGCCGCTGGTGCCGCCGGTGTAGGAGGGGCAGTAGATGCTGCGCTGGTAGGTGCTCTGCTGGCCGGTGGTGTTGGAGCAGAGCAGCGGCGTCTCACCGCTGTTGGGGTAGCCGTAGAGGCGGACGGTGGCGCTGAAGGACTCGTTGAGGCCGAGCTGGTTGCCGCCGACCACGTCCTCGATGCGCTGGCCGCTGCTGTTGGGGGCGACCTGGAGGAAGGCGAAGTCCTGGTCGGGGTCGCCGTTCTGGGTCCAGCCGGTGGTCTCGTAAACCTGGGTGACCTGCCAGACGCCGTACGGGGTCTGGCCGTTGCGGTAACCGGGGGCGAAGACCACGCCGCTGGGGCTGCTCACGCAGTGAGCGGCGGTGACCAGCAGGTTGCGGGTGCTGCTGTGCACCACGCTGGCGGAGCAGAAGTGGTTGCCGGGGGTCGCGGAGCCGCCGCTGAACAGGGCGCCGACCCGGTTGGCCTCGGAGTTCGACGGTGCCGTGCTGGTGGTCGCCAGCGAGCGCGTGGAGTCGGTGGAGTCGGTCGCGTCCGTGGAGTCGCTCGGCGAGGGAGCCGCGGACGGCGTGGCCGAGTCGCTGGGGCTGGGCGTCGGGGTCGGCGTGGGCGTGGGCGTGGGCGTGGGCGTCGGCGTGGGTGTCGGCGAGTTGACCGGCGGCAGCTGGGCCAGCGGCATGGAGCTGGCGGCGGGCGGTCCGGCCGGTGCGTCGCCGGCGGACGGCGCGGGGTCGGCCGACGGGGAGGGGGTGCTCGACGCGGTGCCCTTGGTGTTCTTCACGACCGAGGCGGTCAGGGCGCTGGCCAGCCGGCTGGAGGCGGAGGCCTGCGAGGTCAGCAGGCTGATCCCGGCCACGGCCACGAGCAGCAGGGTGGCGAGCGAGGCCACCAGAACGGTCGGACGCAGGAAGAGGGGACGGGGACTGCGGTGCCGGCGCTGCTGACTTGTCATCAGGTCGGTTACTCCTGCCCGCGATCGGTGGCCTGGCGGCCGATTGGTCGGCACCCGAAGCGTGCCCGGCTACCTACGACTATCGCCCCCCTCGCTGCGAACGCGATGATCCTGCACTGAGAGCCGTGTGAGAATCCACCGGGCGGCTCAGGAGGCCGCAACAGCTGACCGGGACCCATCATGTCGGACGGGTCCCGGCGCGAGAAGAGTGTCTGCCGTTAAAGGCCAGGTCAAAAGGGGCCGACAGGGACCCCGGGCAGCGTTCCCGGTCAGTCCTCCTGCCAGGCCGCCCTGGGGGCCTCCGCCGCGGCGCTCTCCCCCGTCGCCTCGCCGGGCGCGGGCCGGTGGTCGACCATCACGAAGGCGAGCACCGCCGCGAAGATCAGCACGCCCAGCGCCACCGTGGTGGCCACCGTGTAGCCGTGCACCGAGGCGGTCGCCTGGACCAGTTTGCTGCCGGCGTCGCGGCCCACCAGGTAGGTCGTGGTGACGCTGGCCGCGATGGTGTTGAGCAGCGCGGTGCCGATCGAGCCGCCGACCTGCTGGGCGGAGTTGATGGTGGCCGCCGCCGCGCCGGTCTCCCGTGGGGCGACGCCCAGGGTCGCCAGGTTCATCGAGGGCATGAAGACCAGGCCCATGCCCAGCCCGAGCAGGAGCTCGGCCGGCAGCACCGAATCGACGTACGCACTGCTCACCTTGAGCTGGGTCAGCCAGGCCATGCCGGCGGCGGCCAGCAGCAGGCCGGGCACGATCAGGTTGCGCGAGGGCACTCTGGTCATCAGTCGGGCGGCGAAGCCGGTGGAACTGAGGATGATCGCACCGGTCATCGGCAGGAAGGCGACGCCGGTCATCAGCGGCGAGAAGTTCTTGATCTCCTGGAGGTAGTAGGTCAGGAAGAGGAAGAGGCCGAAGAGTCCGACCACCGCCAGGCCGACCGAGAGCGCCGCGCCGCCGCGGTTGCGGTCTCCGACGATGTGCAGCGGCAGCAGCGGGTGGTCAGAGCGTCGCTCGGCAGCCACGAAGAGCGCCAGCAGGGCCGCGCCCAGGGCCAGGCAGAAGAGCACCAGCCAGTCGCCCCAGCCGCGCGACTCGGCCTCCGAGGTGCCGTAGACGATCGCCAGCAGCCCGCCGCAGCCGAGCAGGGCGCCGGGCAGGTCGAGCGGGATCCGCTTGCCCTTGGCGATGTGGTCGCGGTGCAGCAGCCGGGCGGCGCCGACGGCCGTGACGAGCGCGATCGGCACGTTGACGAACAGGCACCAGCGCCAGTTCAGGTACTCGGTCAGCACCCCGCCCACGATGAAGCCGATCGCGCTGCCGCCGGCGGCGATCGCGCCGAAGATGCCGAAGGCGGTGGACCGTTCCTTCGGCTCGGTGAACGTGGTGGAGAGCAGCCCGAGCGCCGAGGGGGCGAGCAGGGCACCGAAGGCGCCCTGCAGGGCGCGGGCGGCGAAGAGCATCACCGGGGTCACCGAGGCGCCGCCGAGGGCGGAGGCCAGGGCGAAGCCCAGCAGTCCGACCGTGAACGTGCGCTTTCGGCCGTAGAGGTCTCCCACCCGGCCGCCGAGCAGCAGCAGTCCGCCGAAGGCCAGCGTGTAGGCGGTCACCACCCACTGCCGGTCACCGTTGGAGATCCCCAGGTCGCGCTGGGCGGAGGGGAGGGCGATGTTCACGATCGTGATGTCGAGCACGATCATCAGCTGGGCGATGGCGATCACTGCGAGCGCCCGCCAGCGGCGGGGGTCCGGCACCGATTCGACCATGGCGTTTTGCGCGGACACGGCAGGAGCCTTCCGGACGGGGGTGCCGTCGGCGTGCGCGAACGGCACTGTTCTCCAGCCAAGCTCGCGATCGGGGGAAGGGGCAAGCGAAAGTGCTGACAAATACGGACAAAAAGCCATCTTTTGTCCAAGCTTTAACAGGCTTGTCCAGGCTGGTGGGCCCCGCTCCCCCGAGCGGGGCCCACGCCGCAGCGGTTCAGAGCTGCGCGAGCACCGCCTCCAGGTCGTCGAGCCCGAGCGAGCCCTGCGAGAGCGCGGCCATGTGCCAGGCCTTGAGGTCGAACTCCTCGCCGCGCGCCTCGTGCGCCGCCCGCGCCGCCGCCCGGCCGCGCAGCCAGGCGCGCTCGCCGAGCTTGTAGCCGATCGCTTGGCCCGGCAGGCCCAGGTAGCGGACCAGCTCGCTGTCCAGGAACGCGGGGGCCAGGCCGCAGTACTGCCCGAAGAACTCGCGGGCCGACTCCGGCGTCATCAGCTCGCCGGGACGGTAGGGCGAGTCGGCCGGGAACTCCAGGCCCACGTGCATGCCGATGTCCACGATCACCCGCAGCGCCCGCAGCATCTGCGCGTTGAGGTAGCCGAGCCGGTGGCCGGGGTCGGTCAGGTAGCCCAGCTCGTCCATCAGGCGCTCGGCGTACAGCGCCCAGCCCTCCAGGTTGGCGCTCACCCCGCCGAGGCTGACCTGGTAGGTGGAGAGGCTGCCGGCCACGTAGTTCCACTGCGCGAGCTGCAGGTGGTGGCCGGGCACGCCCTCGTGGTACCAGGTGCTGACCAGGTCCCAGACCGGGAAGCTGTCACGGCCCATCAGCGGCAGCCAGGTCCGCCCGGGGCGGCTGAAGTCCAGCGAGGGCGCGGTGTAGTAGGGGGCGCTGGCGGTGCCGGGCGGGGCGATCTTCGACTCCACCCGGGTGACCGGCTCGGCGAGGTCGAAGTGGACGCCCTGCAGGTCGTTGATCGCCTGGTCCATCAGGCCCTGCAGGTACTCCCGGGCGGCCTCGCTGCCGGCGATCGCCGGGCCCTCGTTCTCCAGCCAGTGCATCGCCTCCATCGGCGTGCTGCCCGGGCGCACCTTCTCGGCCTCGACGCGCATCTGCGCGGCCAGGTCGTGGAACTCGGTCCAGGCCCACCGGTAGGCCTCGTCCAGGTCCAGGTCGGCGCCGTTCCACAGCCGCACCCAGCGCTGGTAGCGCTCGCGCCCGATCGGGTCGGGCGTGCCGGCGGCGGCGGGGGCGTAGACCTCGGCCAGCCAGTCGCGCAGCTCGGCCAGGGCGGCGGAGCCGGCCAGCGCGTGCCCGGTCAGCTCGGCCCGCAGCGCCTCGGGCGCGGGCTCGACCAGGGCGCCGAACCAGCCGGCCCCGGCGGCCTCGGGCCGGGCGGAGGCGTCCGGGGCCAGCCACTCGGCGATCTGCTCCAGCACCGTGACGACCTGGCGCGGACCGGAGAGCAGGCCCTGCTCGATGCCCTCGGCCAGCGTGGCGCGGTACTGCCGGACGGCCAGCGGGAACCGGGCCAGGCGCCGGCCGAGCCGGGCCCAGTCCTCCTCGGTCTCGGTGGGCAGCAGGGTGAAGACCTCGCGGACGTTGTGCAGCGGCGAGCCCAGGTTGCGCACCGCGCGCAGCTCCTCGCCGGCCTCGTGCACGGCCAGTTCGGCGGTCAGCCGCTCGCGCAGCAGCCGGGCGCAGCGCTGCTCGGCCGCTGTGTCATCGGCGGCGCCGAGCGCACCGCCGGCGCCGGCCGCCTCGGCCGCGTCGAGCTCGGCCAGGGTGCGGCGGCCGAGATCGGCGACGGCCTTGTGGCCCTCCGGTGACAGGTCGGGCAGGCGGTCGTCCTGCGGGTTGAGCCCGAGGTAGACCGCGGTCAGCGGGTCGAGGTCGGCGAGGGCCTGGACGTACGCGTCCGCGATCTGGCGCGGGGTACGGCCGTCGGCGGCGGGATTCGGTTCGGAAGCCATCCGGACATCTTTTCGCAGCCAGGACGCTTTGCAAGCCCCTTTTCCGGAACCGGGCCTTCGGGATCCGCGGGGCCGTGGCCGAGCGCCTGCGCACCCGCAGGTCGCGCACGCGGGGGTTCCGCCGGGCCGCCCGGCCACTACGCTGACCGGCATGAACGCCAGCGAGCCGGTCGCGGACAGAGCCGACAGAGCGGACGCCGCAGCGCCCGGTGCCCCGGACGAGCGGCCCCGGCGCGCCGGGTACCGCCGCCTGCCGGTGCAGCAGCGCCGCGAGCAGCTGATCGCCGTGGCGCTGGAGCTGTTCAGCACCCGCCCGCCGGACGAGGTGAGCCTGGACGACGTGGCCGAGGCCTCCGGCGCCTCCCGCCCGCTGGTCTACCGCTACTTCGCCGGCGGCAAGCAGCAGCTCTACGAGGCCGCGCTGAACAGCGCCGCCGAGGAGCTGATCAGCCGCTTCACGGTGCCGCCGCGCGGCACTCCGACCGAGCAGCTGGGCGCGGTGCTGGACGGCTACTTCTCGTTCGTCGCCGAGCACGCGGCCGGCTACGGCGCGCTGCTGCGCGGCGGCTCGGTGGTGGAGACCGCGCGCACCGGCGCGATCGTGGACCGGGTGCGCCGCTCCGCGCTGCGCCGCACCCTGCGCTACATGGGCGTGCCCGAGGCCGGGCCCCGGCTGACCCTGCTGGTCCGCTCCTGGATCTCGGTGGTGGAGGCCTCCTCGCTCAGCTGGCTGGACGAGGGCCGGCAGATCCCGCAGCGCCAGCTGCGGGAGTGGCTGGTGGACGAGTTCGTGGCGATGACGGCGGCCACCGCCGCGCACGACCCGCAGAGCGCCGAGGTGCTGACCGGTCTGCTGGCGCTGGAGGCCCCGGACGGACGGGCTGCCGCGCTGCTGGCCCGGCTGGCCGCGCTGCGGGTCGGCACCTGACGAGGACGCACCCGCCGGTCAGGGCCTGCCGCACACGGCTCGGGCCCGGACCGGGCGCGGCTCAGGCCTTGCCGAGCACCTGCCGCTGCCGGCCGAGCCCGCTGACCTCCAGCTCCAGCACGTCGCCGGGCTGCAGGAAGGCGGTGCCGGGCCGGCCCATGGTGACGCCGGCCGGAGTGCCGGTGGTGACCACGTCACCGGGCTCCAGCACCATGAACTGGCTGATGTAGCGGATCACCTCCAGCACCGGGAAGATCATGTCGGCGGTCCGACCGTCCTGCCGCAGCTCGCCGTTGACCCACAGCCGCAGCTCCAGCGCCTGCGGGTCGCCCAGCTCCTCGGGGGTGACCAGGTAGGGGCCCAGCGGGTTGAAGGTCTCGCAGCACTTGCCCTTGTCCCACTGGCCGCCGCGCTCCAGCTGGAAGGCCCGCTCGGTGACGTCGTTGGAGACGGTGTAGCCGGCGATCACCGCCGCCGCCTGCTCCGCGCTCTCCAGGTAGCGGGCGGTGCGCCCGATCACCACGGCCAGCTCGACCTCGTAGTCCGTCTTGGTGCTGCCGCGCGGGACCAGGACCTCGTCGTTCGGGCCCACCACGGTGTTGCTCGCCTTGAGGAAGAGCACCGGCTCCGCGGGGATCGGCGCGCCCGCCTCGGCGGCGTGGTCGCGGTAGTTCAGCCCGACGCAGACCACCTTGCCCGGCCGCGCCACCGGCGCACCGATCCGCTGCCCCGCGAGGTCGACGACCGGCAGCTCACCGCGCCCCAGCGCACCGGTCAGCTCGGCGGTGTCCAGCCGGGACAGGAACGCCCCGTCCAGGTCGGGAGTGCGCCCCGAGAGGTCGTACGCGGTGTCGTCCGGGCCCAGCACGATCGGGCGCTCGGCGCCCGGGGGGCCAACTCGGAGGAGCTTCATCTGCCCATCACCACCTGTGGTCTCGTCGGTCCCCGAGGTATATCAACCGGGCGCGGCGGCCAGCCAGGGGGTGCTCCTCGGCCAGTTCCTATCAATTCCTCCAAGCGCCCGGGGGTCCGGATCAGCCACCCGTACGGTTGACAGGCCCGGGGAACCGTCAGACCGACCCGAGCAGCGCCGCGAGCATGCCCGCCGGGCAGGGGCGTTCGGGGGCGGGGGTGCGGGCGAGCCGGCGCTGGATGTCCTCGACGTCCGGATGCCCCTCGCCGAGGGCCGCGGTGGCGTGCGGGAGCAGCTCGTCCAGCAGGCAGTACGCCTGGTCGAAGGCGCCGACCCGGGTCAGCAGCACCGCGAAGTCGTGGCAGGTGCGCACGGTGCGGCCGTCGCCCGGCCCGAAGGCCAGCGCGAACTGCTCGATCAGCGGCCGGAGCTCGTCGAGCGCCTCGGCGGCCTTGCCCTCGCCGGCCGCCAGGAACGCGGCGTCGGCCCGTCTGCGCAGGTCGCGGATGGTGTCGGCGGCCCGCTCCAGGCGGCGGCCCACGGCGACGGCGTCGGCGGGCCGGTCGGCGGGCTCCTTGGCGAGCAGTTCGAGCAGCAGGTCGGCGAGCTCGACGGGCAGCGCCGGCGGGCGGGCAGGGGGTTCGTCCAGGTGCTGGGCCATCAGGCCGTAGGTGCTGGTGGCGGTGAACGGGCGGGCGCCGGTGAAGAGTTCGAAGAGCACGCAGCCGACCGAGTAGAGGTCGCTGCGCACCGTGCCCGGCTCGCCGCGCCAGCGCTCGGGGGCGAGGTAGGGCGCGCTGCCGATCACCGCACCCTCGGTGGTGATCGCTTCCTGGTTGTCACCGATCTGGGCGATGCCGAAGTCCAGCACCTTGAGCAGCTGCTGGTCGGGCCCGGTGAACATGATGTTCTCCGGCTTGACGTCACGGTGGATCACCTCGGCGGCGTGCGCGGCGGCGAGCGCGTCGCACAACTGGCGGGCCCAGAGCAGCGCGCGCGGGAGCGCCGGGCGCTGATCGGCGAGCACCTGCTTGAGGGTCAGGCCGTTGAGCAGCTCCATCACCAGATAGCTGTAGCTGCGGCCGGGCTCGGCCGCCTCGCCCTGGTCGAAGATCAGCACCACGCTCGGGTGGACCACCCGGGCCAGCACCTTCATCTCCCGGGCGAACCTGGCCAGGTCGGTCCCGGTGCTCGGCGAACCGTGCTGGTGGAGCAGCGTCTTGACCGCCACCTGGCGGCCGAGCCGCTGGTCGTAGGCCTCCCAGACCACCCCGAACCCGCCACGGCCCAGTTCGCCGACCAGGCGGTAGCGGTCTCCCAGCAGCTCGCCGGCTCTCATCTCTCCCCCAGCACCAGGTTCAGTAGACGGGGAGGCCGAGCAGCATCGCCAGCTCCCCGGGGCGGGAGTGGCCACGATTGCGCTTGCGCTCCAGATCACGAGAGAAGGACCACAGGTCCTGTGTCGCCTTCGCCACGTCCTCGTCCCCCGGTCCCAAGGTGGCGGTCATCAGCGGCAGCAACTCGCCCAACAGTCCTGCCGCTCCAGCGATATCGTCAGCCATCCCCCGCCAGATGGCAAGGTCGTAGCAGATCTGCAGGGTCAGCGGATCGGCGGCGCCGAGCAGCCGGGCCGCGTGCGTCACCAGTGCGGTCAGCCGGCCGACGGCCTCGCCCGGTTGCCCGGCCTCGCCGAAGGCCCAGGCCTGGTCGACCTGGGCCTGCAGCTGGTCCCGCGGGTCGGGCTGGACCGGGCCCCGGTAGCCGGCCGCCACCGCGGCGAGCCGGGCCCCGGCGTCGGCGGCGTCCGCCGGGCGGGCGGCCGGCTCCTTGGCGAGCAGCGCCTGCACCACCTGGTCCAGGCCCGGCGGCAGGTCGGGGCGGACCTGACCGGGCCACGGGACGGGGTCGTTCAGGTGCCGGTGCATCAACTCCTGCGCGGACCCGCCGAGGTAGGGCGGGCGCCCGGTGCACAGCTCGAAGAGCACGCAGCCCAGCGCGTAGAGGTCGCAGCGGCCGTCGGCGGGCGCCTGGCGCCACTGCTCGGGCGCCAGGTACGGGGCGTTGCCGGTCTCGGTGGCGGGCGCCAGGTGGGCGGTGCCGAAGCCGAGCAGCTTGATCGCGCCCAGGGGGGCGCCACCGGCGACCGGCTGGGGCGTGAGGAGGAAGATGCGCCCCGGCTTGATCCCCCAGTGCACCACCCCCGCGGCGTGCGCGGCCTTCAGCGCCTCGCAGATCTGCTGGGCCCAGACCAGCACGTGACCGAGGTCGGCGGGGCCGGCCGCGATCACGGCGTCCAGGGTGTGGCCGCTGAGCAGCTCCAGGGCCAGCGCGCGCGGGGCGCGGTTCTCCACCGCCACCAGGTGCGGGTGGCCCAGCCGGCCGGCCCGCTCGGCCTCGTCCAGGAAGCGGTCCACCGCGGGCGGCGGGGCCGGGGAGTGCGGCGGCACCAGGTGGAGGACGACCCGGTGACCGTCGGACCGGTCGACCGCCTCCCAGCGGTCCCCGGTGACCGACTGACCCAGTCGGCGCACCATCTGATAGCGGTCGTCCACCAGCGGGGCCTGGAGATCTGACATGCGGATCAGCCTATCGGGCGGGGAGGTCGGCGGAACTGGCTTTCCCCACCCGCCCATCGCCTGCTTTCCCCGCCCGGCCATCGCCTGCCTTCCCCGCCCGGCCGCCGGTCCGTACCGCGCTGACTAGCCGTCGGACTTCGGCAGGCCCGGCGGGTTGAGCTCGGAACTCGGCACCGCCTCGTTCGCCAGCCCCCAGCGCTGCAGCACCTGCCCGTACGTCCCGTTCCTGATCACCTCGTCGAGCGCCGCCTGGACCGCGGTGATCAGCGGGTTGCCCTTCTTGACGGTGGCCGCGATCTTGCCCTGCAGACTCGCCCCGGCACCCGAGTAGGTGCCGATCACCTGGGTCTGCCCGGTCTGCGCGGCGTGGAAGGCGCTGGTCGGGTTGGGCCCGACCCAGGCGTCGATCCGGCCCGAGCCGAGCGCCAGGTAGTAGTCCGAGGAGTTCTGGTAGTAGGCGATCTTCACCGGCTTGAGGCCGGCCGCCACGTCCTGGGCGCTCCAGTCCAGCAGCAGCTTCTCCTGGTTGGTGCCGGAGGAGACGCCGATGGTGCGGCCGGCCACGTCCCTGGGACCGGTGACCTTCCAGTCGGCGCCCTTCTTGGCCTCGAAGGCCAGGTTGTCCAGCCGGTAGGTGGCGAAGTCGTACTTCTCCTTGCGGGTCTCGGTCACCGTGATGTTGGTGAAGCCGACGTCGTACTTGCCGCTGTCCAGGCCGACGAAGACGTTCTCCCAGCTCTCGGGGTGGAACTGCACCTTGAGTCCGAGGACGTCGGCCACCAGGGTGGCGAGGTCGGGTTCGGCGCCGATCACGGTCTTGTCGTCGGTGGCGTAGAAGTCCAGCGGCGGGACGGTACCGAGGGAGTCGACCACCTCCAGGGTGCCGTGGGCGCGCACGTCCGCGGGGACCAGCGCGGCGATCGAATCCACCTTCGGGGTGCTGATCCGGTTCTGCTGTGGCGTCAGGTTGATGCCCGTGCCCGTGCCGGCGGCGGCCGGGCCGGGATCGGCGGTGGCGCTGGCGCAGCCGGCCAGAGCCAGGGCGGCGGTGAGCGCGAGCAGCAGGCGGGGCAGGCGGGTGCGGGTCATGGGTCGGCTCCTCTCAGAGAACCTTGGCGAGGAAGGCGCGGGTGCGTTCGTGCTGCGGGTGGTCCAGCACCGCGGCGGCGGGGCCCTGTTCGACCACCACCCCGCCGTCCATGAAGACCACGGTGTCCGCCACCTCGCGGGCGAAGCCGATCTCGTGGGTGACCACGATCATCGTGGTGCCGGAGCCGGCCAGGCCCTTGATCACCTCCAGCACCTCGCCCACCAGCTCCGGGTCGAGCGCCGAGGTGGGTTCGTCGAAGAGCAGCACCTTGGGCGTCAGGGCCAGCGCCCGCGCGATCGCCACCCGCTGCTGCTGCCCGCCGGAGAGCTGGCGCGGGTAGGCCTTCGCCTTGTCCTCGAGGCCCACCCGGCCCAGCAGTTCCAGCGCCGCCTCCCGGGCCTGCGCCCTGGGCCGGCCGAGCGCGCTGATCGGCGCCTCGGTGATGTTCTCCAGCACCGTCAGGTGCGGGAACAGGTTGAAGTTCTGGAACACGTAGCCGATCCGGGTGCGCTGGCGCAGCACCTCGCGCTCGCGCAGCTCGTGCAGCCGGTCCCCCACCCGCCGGTAGCCGATCAGCTCGCCGTCGATCGAGACCACCCCGCGGTCCAGCTTCTCCAGGTGGTTGATGCTGCGCAGCAGCGTGGACTTGCCGGAGCCGGAGGGCCCCAGGATCACCGTGACCGAGCCGGCCGGCACGCTCAGGTCCACCCCGCGCAGCACCTCCAGCGTGCCGAAGCTCTTGTGGACGCCCCGGACCTCGACCATCGCGCTGGCGCTCATGACTGGACCCTTCGGATCAGACGGTGCAGGGGCGTCGGCGCCGCGGTGCGCTGCGCGCCGCGGGCGAAGTGCCGTTCCACGTAGTACTGCAGGACGGAGAGCACGGTGGTCAGCAGCACGTACCAGACGGTGGCCACCATCAGCAGCGGCACCACCCGGCCGTTGCGCCCGTAGACCACCTGGACCTGGTAGAAGAGTTCGCCGATCGCCATCACGTAGACCACCGAGGTGCTCTTGAGCAGCGCGATCACCTGGTTGGCGGCGTTCGGCAGGATGGAGCGCATCGCCTGCGGCAGCACGATCCGGCGGATCTGGCGCAGCCGCGGGATGCCGAGCGCGGCGGCGGCCTCGAACTGCCCGGCCTCGATCGCGATCACCCCGGCGCGCACCACCTCGGCCGCGTAAGCGCTCTGGTAGAGCGCCAGCCCCAGCACGGCCGCGCCCTGCGCGCTGAGCACGTCGACGGTCCGGAAGGACCACAGCTCAGGGCCGAACGGCACGCCCAGCGCCAGGTGTTGGTAGAGGTAGGAGATGTTGAACCAGAAGACCAGCTGGACGATGAGCGGGATCGACCGGAAGACCCAGGTGTAGGTCCAGGCGATGCTCTGCAGCACCAGACTGCCCGACAGCCGCCCGAAGGCCACCACGACGCCGAGGGCGAAGCCCAGCACGGTGCCGTAGGCGGTGAGTTCGAGGGTGGTGCCGACCGCGCGCAGGATGGACGGCGTGGTCAGGTAGCGGGCGAAGGTCGGCCAGTCCCAGCCGGGGTTGACGGCCAGCCCGTGGACGAACTGGCCGACCAGCAGCAGGGCGAGCAGGGCGGCCAGCCAGCGCCCGGGATGCCGGGCCGGCCGCACCGGCAGGGTGGTGGGATCAGCGTCGGAGCCGGGCGGGGCCGCGGCCCGGCGCAGGGTGAGGCTCACGCGGAGGACTCCTGTCGGTGGGGTGGGGAGGACACGGGATCACGTGTGCTCGAGCGGGCTGATCTGCGACTGGGTGATGGCCGAGCCGCCGGTGCCCCACTTGTCCAGGATCCGCTGGTAGGTGCCGTCCTTGATCAGCTGGTTGACCGCCGCCTGGAAGGCCGGGGTCAGCGGGCTGCCCTTCTTGAACGCGAAGCCGACGTCCAGACGGTGGAACTCGCCGACGAACTTCGTCCCGGCGGCCGGCTGGGCGGCCTGGTAGCGCAGGCCGTTGATGGTGGACATCACCGCGTCGATCCGGCCCTGCTGGAGACTGGTCAGGATCGCGCCGTTCTCGGAGAAGGACTGCACGGTGTACGGCTTCTTGCCGGCGTCGGTGCACAGGTGCTTCTGCGTGTTGAGCGTGGTCTCGAAGGTGGTGCCGGCGCCGGTGCCGATGGTCAGCCCGCACAGCTGGGTGAGCTGGGTGACGTCGGTCAGCGCGGTGTTGTCCTTGCGGACGGCGAAGCCCTGGCCGTCGTCGATGTAGGTGACGAAGTCGATGGTCTTCAGCCGGGCCGTGGTGACGCCGAAGTTGCCGGTGCCCACGTCGTACTTGCCGCTGCCGAGCGCGGGCAGGATGGTCTCGAAGGCGGCGTCCTCGCGGTCCACCTTCAGGCCCAGCACCCGGGCGACGGCGTCGGTGACGTCCACGTCCAGGCCGGCCGGCTTCTTGGTCGCCGGGTCGGGGTAGTAGGCGCTGGGCGGGGTGCCGAAGGAGCTGCCGACCTTGAGCGTGCCGCCCTGGCGGACGTCGGCGGGCAGCAGGGCGGCGATCGCGTCGACCTTCTGCTCCTGGGAGACCACGTCGCGGTTCGGGTCCACCCCCTGGGCGGCCGGCCGGGCCGTGGCGCCGCCGCTGCCGGAGCCGCAGGCGGTGAGCGCGAGCAGCGGCAGCAGGGCGACGGCGAGGGCGGCGGTGCGGGGTCTCACGGGGTTCGTGCCTCTCGGTTCAGGAACTTCTCGAAGGGCAGCGGGCCCGGGGTCGCGGGCTCGCCCTCCACGAAGAGCGGGGTGTAGCCGGCCGCCGGATAGAGACCCTTGGCCTCGGGCTGGCGCGGCCCGGTGGTCAGGAAGATCCGCCGGTAGCCGGCGAGGCGGGCGCGCTGCTCCAGCTCGCCCAGCACCCGGCGGGCCAGGCCGCGGCGGCGGTGCGCGGAGTGCGTCCACATCCGCTTGAGCTCGGCGCTCGACTCGTCGTAGCGGCGGAAGGCACCGCCCGCCACCGGTTCGCCGTCCGCCAGCAGGAGCAGCAGCAGGCCGTGCGGCGGGGCGAACTCGGCGGCCGGGTAGCGGGCCATCTCCTCGTACGCCCCCTCGCCGTACCGGGCCACGTACTCCTCGGTCAGCTCGCGGATCAGCGGCTCGGCCAGCTCGTCCGCCAGGCCCGCCTCGCGGAAGGTCAGGACCGGGCTCACGCCTGGACCGCGATGAGCTGGTGGCGGTCCCGCTCGGCCTCGGCCGCCTTGCGGGCCCGCTCGGCCGCCACCGCGGCGTCGCGCCTGGCGACCTCCTCGCGGACCAGCGGGATCACGTAGCGGCCGAAGTCGATCGCGTCGTTCAGCAGGTGGTAGCCGCGCGCCGAGAGGATGTCCACGCCCAGGTCGTAGTAGTCGAGCAGGGCCTGGGCCACCGTCTCGGGGGTGCCGACCAGGGCGTTGGAGTTGCCGGCCCCGCCGGTGGCGGCGGCGGTCGGCGTCCACAGCGCCCGGTCGTAGCGCTCGCCCGCCTCGGCGATGGCGATCAGCCGCTGCGAACCGGTGTTCTCGGGTGCCTCACCAGCGGTGCCGCGGCGGACCAGCTCGCCGCCGGCCTTGCGGGCGTTGATCCGCTCCACCGTCCGGTGCGCCTTCTCCCAGGCCAGCTCCTCGGTGGGCGCGATGATCGGCCGGAACGCCACCTGGATCCGCGGCGGGGTCGTGCGCCCGGCGGCAGCGGCGGCCTGCCGCACCCGCTCGATCTGCGCCGCGGTCTCGGCCAGCGGCTCGCCCCACAGGCAGAAGATGTCCGCCTCGGCCCCGCCGGCCGCGTACGCCGCCTCCGAGGAGCCGCCGAACGAGACGCCGGGCCGCGGCTGCTGGACGGGGAAGACGTCCGCGACGAAGTCGTTGAAGCGGTAGTACTCGCCCTCGTGGTCGAAGGGCTCGTGGCTGGTCCAGGCCCGCTTGACGATCTGGATGTACTCCCGGGTGCGGTCGTAGCGCTGGTCCTTGGTCAGGAAGTCGCCCTCGCGCTGCTGCTCGTGGTCGTTGCCGCCGGTGATGAAGTGGACGGTGAGCCGGCCCTGGCTGATCTGGTCCAGGGTGGCGAAGGTCTTGGCGGCGAAGGTCGGGATGGAGAGGTTGGGCCGGTGGGCGAGCAGGATCTGCAGCCGGTCGAGCCTGCTGGCCAGGAAGGCGGCGCCCTGCGCCGGGTCCGGCGAGCCGGAGCCGTAGGCGAACAGCACCCGGTCCCAGCCGTTCTCCTCGTGGGCCCGGCCCAGCCGCAGCGTGTAGTCGCGGTCGAAGGCTTCGGTGCTGCGGGCGGTGGTCTCCGAGCCGTCACTGGTGGCGGCGATACCGAGGAACTCGACGGGCATGACTGACGACCTCTCAGGTGATGGGGCACGCCGCAGGAGCCCCGGGCGGCGGACGGGCAGCGCGGAGGCGGCCACGGGGCACGGGGCGGACGGCGGGATGGGACGGACGGTGCGGTGGCGCGGACGGCACGGTGGCGCGGACGGCGCGGTGGCGCGGTTCCGGGGCGGCGAACGACGGACGGCGGGCGCGGGCGGGGCACAGGCGCGGAGCAGGCGCGTGCGGGCGATCAGCCTCAGCGGTTGGCGAGGGCGGCGGCAGCGTGCGCCTGGCGGCCGACGGCGGCTCCACGGTGCGCGGTGCGCGTGTGGCGGCGGCCGACGGCAGGTCCCGGCCCGGGAAGGGGCACCGAGGGAGATGGCCGCGTCGAGGAACGCGGCGCCGGGCCGGTCAGACGGCCCGCTGCCGGGTCAGCCGCGACACGCCGCGGACCACACCCGACCGAAGTCGATGTGGTCGCGAGTGACCAGGGGCTGGGCGGCGTTCATGTGCCCAGTTGAACAGTGAGTCATGGACTTCGTCAACCACTGTCCAGAACCGCGGTCCGGCGGCACGGTCACCCTTGACAGCCGTTCACCGGTGCCACGTACGATCGTTGACGGAGCAGAGCAGTGCCGCCGCGTTGAGGGACGCGGCCCGCGTGATCGGCGACCCATCGCCCGCGTGATCGGCGACCCATCGCCCGCCCGCCTGCTCTGGAGCCCTCCCATGGCCACCTCGAACGAGGTCCTGCCCGCCACCGGCCCGCCACCCTCCGCTCCCCCGCCCGATGAGCCCCCGCCCGGCGGACTCCCCGCCGGCGGACTTCCGCTCGCCGAGCTCCCGATCGCCCGCCGCCGGCGCCCGGTGCAGTGGCTGACCACCGCGCTCGCCCTGCTGGTGCTGGCGATGGTGGCCGACTCCGTCGTGCGCAACCCGCGTTTCCAGTGGGACGTGGTCGGCTCCTACCTGACCACCACCGCGGTGCTGCACGGGCTGACCCTCACGCTCTGGCTGACCGCCGCCACCATGGTGCTCGGCTTCACCCTCGGCACCCTGCTGGCCGCCGCCCGGATCTGGGGCAACCTGCTTCTGCGGAGTCTGAGTTGGGGCTACGTCTGGTTGTTCCGTTCGATCCCGCCCCTGGTCCAGCTGCTGCTCTGGTTCAACCTCGGCGCCCTCTACCCGACGCTCGGCCTCGGCATCCCGTTCGGTCCCGAGTTCGTCACCGTCAGGACGGTGCACCTGTTCGGCCCGGTGCTCACCTCGGTGATCGGACTGACCCTGCTGGAGGCCGGTTTCGCGGCCGAAGTGGTGCGCGGCGGCATCCTCTCGGTCGACCAGGGGCAGTTGGAGGCCGCCCAGTCGCTGGGCCTGGGCCGGCTGCGGGTGATGCGCCGGATCGTGCTGCCGCAGGCGATGCGCTCGATCGTGCCGACCGCCGGGAACATGCTGGTCGGTCTGCTCAAGAGCACCAGCATCGTCAGCGTGCTCGCCGTCCAGGACCTGCTCTACTCGGTGCAGTTGATCTACAACCAGACCTACCAGGTGATCCCGCTGCTGCTGGTGGCCACCCTCTGGTACCTGCTGCTGACCACCCTGCTGTCGGTCCTGCAGTACTACCTGGAGCGGCACTTCGCCCGCGGCTCGACCCGCGGCGCACTACCGCCCACCCCGCTCGGGCGCCTCGGCGCCCGGCTGTCGCGGCTGCGCGCCGCGGTGGACGCACCTCCGGCGCCGGAGGCTCGGGCATGAGGGCACTCGCGATCATCGGCGCCGGGCCGCGCGGCACCGGCCTGCTGGAGCGGATCGCCGCCAGCGCCTGCGAACTGCTGCCCGCGGAGCAGCAGTTGGAGATCCACCTGATCGACCCGCAGCCGCCCGGCGGTGGCCGGATCTGGCGCCACCGGCAGTCGCCGCTGCTGCGGATGAACTCGATGGCCGAGGACGTCACGATGTTCACCGACGAGACCTCCGTCGTCGAGGGACCGGTCCGCCCCGGCCCCTCGCTCGCCGAGTGGGCCGCCGACCAGCCGGCCTTCGCGCCCTACCGGCCGGTGGCCGACCCGGCGGTGCGGGCCGAGCTGGCCGCCCTGGCGCCCACCGACTTCGCCACCCGGCGGGCCCAGAGCGCCTACCTGGACTGGGTGTTCCGCCGGGCGGCGGCCCAGCTGCCCGACCGGATCAGGCTCACCGTGCACCGCGAGGCGGCCGTCGCCCTGCACGGCCCCGCCGACGGCCCGCAGCACATCACGCTGGCCTCGGGGCGCGAGCTGCGGGCCGACCAGGTGGTGCTGACCGTGGGCCACCTGGGCTCCGCGCCGGACGAACGGCACGCCGCCACCGCCGCGTTCGCCCGCCGCCACGGCCGCTTCCACCTGCCGCCCGCCTTCTCCTGCGAGGCCGCCGTCGCCGCCGTCGCCCCGGGCGAGCGGGTGATCCTGCGCGGTTTCGGCCTGGCCTTCGTCGACCTGATGGCACTGCTCACCGAGGGCCGCGGCGGGCGGTTCGAGCACCGCCCGGCCGGCGGGGTGCACTACCACCCCTCGGGCCGCGAACCGCTGCTGCTGGTCGGCTCGCGGCGCGGAGTGCCCTACCACTCAAAGACCGGCTACCCGCTGCAGGGCCCGCCCGCCCCGCTGCCGCGCTACTTCGGCCCGGCCGCCGTCGAGGAGCTGCTCGACCGCCCCGGACCGCTCGAACTGCGCCGGGACGCCTGGCCGTTGATGGCCAAGGAGATCGGCTTCGGCTACTACCACGAGCTCTTCCACGCGCACCCCGAGCGGACGACGCTGCCCTGGGCCGAGTTCCTGGCCGGCTACGACCGGTACGGCTGGTACCAGCCGGAGTTGACGGCCCTGGTCGAGCGCGCGGTGCCAGAACCGGGCGACCGGCTCGACTTCGAACGGCTGGACCACCCGCTCGCCGGTCTGCGCTGCACCGACCCCGAGCAGCTCCAGCAGCAGCTGCGCGCGTACATCCGGGCGGACGCCGACCGCCGTGCCGACCCCGCGTACAGCGCGGACCTGGGCGCCTTCCTGGCCCTGCTCTCGCTCTACGGCCAGCTCCCCCGGCTGCTGGCCGCCGGACGGCTGACCGCCCGCTCGACCGCGCGGGAGCTGGACGGCTGGTGGCAGGGCTTCTTCAGCTTCCTGGCCTCCGGCCCGCCGGGCTTCCGGCTGCGCGAACTGCTGGCGCTCTCCGAGGCCGGCGTGGTCCGCTTCCTGGGCGCCGGCCTGACCGTGAGCGAGGACGAGGCGAGCGGCACCTTCGTGGCCGCCAGCGAGAGCCTGCCGGGCCACCGGACCACCGCCACCGCGCTGATCGAGGCCTACCTGCCCCGGCACGACCTGGCGCGCACCGAGGACCGGGTGCTCGCGCAGCTGCTGCGCGAGGGCCGGCTCGCCGAGGAGGTGCTCGCCGACCCGGACTTCACCCACCGCTCCGGCCTGCTGACCGTCGACCCCCGCGACGGGCGGCTGCTCGACCCCGGCCTCGGCGGTGCCCCGCACCCGCGCCGCCTCGCGCTCGGCCCGCACACCAACGGCCGTGCCGTGGCCGCCTTCGCCCGCCCGCGCACCAACGCCCCGGCCTTCCGGCAGAACGACGCAGCCGCCCGCACCCTGCTGCGCGCGCTGGCGGCTCCCGGCCAGGTGGGCCCGGTTGCGGCAGATGACAGGATGGTGGTGGGGCTGACGACGGCGCGGCCCTGATCCCAAGCTGGAGGTGGGCGACAATGGCCAAGCAGGCTCCGCAGAGCGACCCGGCGCAGGACGCCCCCGAGGTCGGCGCCCCGCAGAACGCCGCCGCAGGGCTCAAGGCCGTGCGGCAGAGCCTGTCGATGGCGCACGAGCAGATGAGCCCCCGCCGCACACTGGCCACCCTGACCAAGGTCAACCAGCACGGCGGCTTCGACTGCCCCGGCTGCGCCTGGCCGGAGCCGGACAAGCCGCACGCCGCCGAGTTCTGCGAGAACGGCGCCAAGGCGGTGGCCGAGGAGGCCACCGAGCGCCGGATCACCCGGGCGTTCTTCGCCGAGCACCCGGTGGCCGAGCTGGCCGGGCGCTCCGGCTACTGGCTCGGCCAGCAGGGCCGGCTCACCGAGCCGATGCTGCTGGCCGAGGGCGCCACCCACTACGCGCCGATCGGCTGGGACGAGGCCTTCGCGATCATCGCCGAGGAGCTCAACGCGCTCGACACCCCCGACGGCGCCGCCTTCTACACCTCGGGCCGCACCAGCAACGAGGCCGCCTTCAGCTACCAGCTCTTCGCCCGCAAGCTGGGCACCAACAACCTGCCGGACTGCTCCAACATGTGCCACGAGTCCTCGGGTTCGGCGCTGGTGGAGACCCTCGGGGTGGGCAAGGGCAGCGTCAGCCTCAAGGACCTCTACCAGGCCGACCTGATCATCGTGGCGGGCCAGAACCCGGGCACCAACCACCCCCGGATGCTCTCCGCGCTGGAGCGGGCCAAGCGGGCCGGCGCGACCATCGTCAGCGTCAACCCGCTGCCGGAGGCCGGCCTGGAGCGGTTCAAGAACCCGCAGCACGCCCGCGGCCTGGTCGGCGGCGGCACCAAGCTCACCGACCTGTTCCTGCAGATCCGCCTCGGCGGCGACCTCGCGCTGTTCCGCGCGCTCAACCAGCTGATCCTGGCCGCCGACGGCGGCGTCGATACGGCCTTCGTCGCCGAGCACTGCCACGGCTTCGAGGAGTTCGCCGCCGAGGCGGAGTCGACGGACCGTCAGCAGGTGCTCGCCGCAACCGGTCTGCCCTGGGAGCAGATCGAGGAGCTGGCCCGGCACGTCCTGGCGTCGAAGAAGGTCATCGTCTGCTGGGCGATGGGCCTGACCCAGCACAAGCACTCGGTGCCGACCATCCGCGAGGTGGTCAACTTCCTGCTGCTGCGCGGCAATGTGGGCCGCCCCGGCGCCGGAGTCTGCCCGGTGCGCGGGCACAGCAACGTGCAGGGCGACCGGACCATGGGCATCTTCGAGCGCCCCGCGCCCGCCTTCCTGGACGCGCTGGAGCGGGAGTTCGGCTTCCGGCCGCCGCGCGAGCACGGCTACGACGCGGTGGAGTCGATCCGGGCGATGCGCGACGGGCGGGTCAAGGTCTTCTTCGCGATGGGCGGCAACTTCGTCGCGGCCACCCCGGACACCGAGGTCACCGAGGCCGCGCTGCGCAACTGCCGGCTGACCGTGCAGGTCTCCACCAAGCTCAACCGCTCGCACCTGGTCACCGGCGCCCGGGCGCTGATCCTGCCCACCCTCGGGCGCACCGACCGGGACACCACCGAGCGCGGCGACCAGTTCGTCACCGTCGAGGACTCGATGGGCATGGTCCACTCCTCGCAGGGCCGGCTGCGTCCGCCGGCCCCCGGCATCCTCTCCGAGACGGCGATCGTCTGCCGGCTGGCCCGCGCCGCGCTCGGCCCGGCGGACCCGATCCCGTGGGAGGAGTTCGCCGCCGACTACGGCAGCATCCGCGACCGGATCGCGGGCGTGGTGCCGGGCTTCACCGACTTCAACGCCAGGGTCAAGGCGCCGGGCGGCTTCGCGCTGCCGCACGGCCCGCGCGACTCGCGCACCTTCCCCACCGCCACCGGCAAGGCCAACTTCACCGTCAACGAGCTGACCGCTCCCGAGGTCCCCGCCGGGCGGCTGCTGCTGCAGACGCTGCGCTCGCACGACCAGTACAACACCACCATCTACGGCCTGGACGACCGCTACCGGGGCATCACCGGCGGTCGGCGGGTGGTGCTGGTCAACCCGGCGGACGCGGCCGAACTCGGCCTGACCGAGGGCGGCTACGTGGACCTGGTCAGCGAGTGGCGCGACGGGGTGGACCGGCGCGCGCCGCACTTCAAGGTGGTGCACTACCCGGTCGCCCGCGGCGGCGCGGCGGCCTACTACCCGGAGACCAACGTGCTGGTCCCGCTCGACTCGACGGCCGAGATCAGCAACACGCCCACCTCCAAGGCCGTGGTGATCCGCTTCGAGCCGGACAGCGGGGCCTGATCCACACCGGACCCGTCGGTCACCAGGACCGACGGGCCCGCGCGGTCAGTGCTCGGCCGGCGCCCGGTCAGTGCGAGGGGCTGTCGGACGGCGTGCCCGAGGGCGGACCGCTCACCGGCGCGGTGCCCGAGGGCGAGGCCGACGGGCTGCCCGAACCGCTGCCCGAGGGCGAGGGGCCCACCGACGCGGTGCCGGAGGGCGACCCGGACGGCGTCGGCGAGGTGCTGCCCGACGGCGAGGCGCTCACCGGCGCGGTACCCGAGGGCGACCCGGACGGCGTCGGCGAGGTGCTGCCCGACGGCGCGGCCGGCCCCGGGCCGGCCGGCGACGGGGAGCCGCCGGAGGGCGAGGCACCGGAGGGCGAGGAGGAGCCGGGCGAGGGCTTGGCGGCGGACGGCGGCGCCGACGGGCTGATCGGCACCACCGGCAGCAGCGCGGGCAGCGGCGGCTCGCTCGGCAGGCCGGGCGCGGTGGCCGGGCCAGGGGCGATCGGCGTGATCGTCTCGGCGTCCTGCAGCGTGGCGGGCACCTTCCAGGCGCCGCCCGCCTCGTCCGAGGCGTTCTGCGGGTCGGGCCGCACCGCGCCCAGGATCGGCGCCATGCCGATCGGCGAGACCCGCACGAACGCGCCGGTGTGCGGGGCCTGCACGACCAGTCCGCCGCCGATGTACATCGCGACGTGCTCGGCGCTCTCGTAGTAGACCACCAGGTCACCGGGGCGCAGCTGGTTCAGCGGGACGTGCGGCAGCTGGGCCCACTGGTCCTGGCTGGTGCGCGGGATCTGCACGCCCGCGCTCAGCCAGGCCTGCGAGGTGAGGCCGGAGCAGTCGTAGGCTTCGGGCCCGATGCCGCCCCACAGGTACGGCTTGCCGAGCTGGGCGAGCGCGTAGGCCACCGCCTTGCGCCCGGCGGCCGAGGGCGTGCGCTCCCCCTGGCCGAGCGCGCCGGAGGCCAGGAAGGCCAGCTGCGCCTGGTCGATCTGCTGCTGCTCCAACTGCTGGAGCTCGTTCTGCTGGGCGCCGGTGAGCGAGGAGACCACCTGTTCGACGGTGGCCAGCTGGCGGGAGATGTCGGCCTTGTTCCGGTCCTGCTGGGCGAGCAGCGCCTTGCTGGCGTTGACCGCGTCGCCGGACTGCTTCTTCAACTGCTGCAGCGACGCCTGGTCGCTCTTCAGCTGACCGATGAACTCGGCCTGCGAACGGCTGGCGGCGGACAGCAGCGCCGCGAGGTGGGCGGCCTGGTACGGGTCGTTGGTCAGCAGCAGCTCGCCGAAGCCGGAGAGGTCGCCGTTGCGGTACTGCTCGGAGGCGATCTCCGAGGCGACGTCGATGCCCTGGTCGACCAGCGCCTGCTGGGCGTCGACCTTGCTGTCGATGCCGGCCGCGGTGATCTGCTGGGTGGCCAACTGCTGGGCGGTGGCGTTGTACTGCTCGGTGGCGGCCTCGGCGTTCTGGTAGAGCAGGTGGATCTTGTCGAGCAGCGGGCCGAGCGTCGCCTCGGCCTGGGCCAGCGGATCGGCACCGGGGGCGCCCGCAGCGGTGGACGGCGCCGAGGAGGCGCCGGGCGCCGGCTCGCCGGCGGCGAAGGCGCTCTGCCCGGCCAGCGGCAGCACCAGGGCCGCCATCGCGAGCACCGCTCCGCAGCGCAGCGCGGCCCGCAGCCACGGCTGAGTCCCGACCATGTGTTCGCGCCGCACGGCACGCATCGGCCCGCCTCCCCAACGTCCGGTGACACCCCACGGCCCGCCGACGGCGAACCCCGACCGATCCTGCCATGCCAAGGACCGGCTGCGGCAGGGAGCGTCCGTACCCGTGGATGAATTCTCGGCACCTCCGGGCCGTGACACAGATCTCAGCAATCCGGCAGCAAACCGGACGTTGTTCGCATAAGACCAGGCCAGACACCTGACAGACTCCTCTTTGTAAGGTGCAGGAAGGAAACGGAGCCCGGAGTCCCAGCCCAGTTAACCTTCCGTTCACCCGCCATCCCTACGGTCGCGCTGAACACGGCAGCAGAAACCACAGTCCGACTACTACGACGATTGTTTGGTAATGGAACACATCACGTTCCTGGTGGCGGTAGTGATCGTCACGGCCCTGGCCTTCGACTTCACGAACGGCTTCCACGACACCGCCAACGCGATGGCCACCTCCATCGCCACCGGCGCGCTGCGTCCCAAGATCGCCGTCACCATCTCGGCGGTCCTCAACTTCGCCGGTGCCTTCCTGTCCGTGAAGGTGGCAAGCACCATCTCCGGCGGCATCGTCAATGAGAAGGCCGGCATCCACCCGGCGGTGATCTTCGCCGCGCTGGTCGGTGCGATCCTCTGGAACCTGCTGACCTGGCTGCGCGGCCTGCCCTCCAGCTCCTCGCACGCGCTGTACGGCGGTCTGATCGGCGCCACTGTCGTCGGAGTCGGCCTCGACGGCGTGAACTTCAGCACCGTGGTCACCAAGATCCTCATCCCGGCCGTCGCCTCCCCGATCGTGGCCGGCGCGGCCGCCTGGGGCGCCACCAAGATGGCCTACCTCATCACCAGGCGCGGCAACGAGAAGACCACCACCAAGGGCTTCAAGACCGGCCAGATCTTCTCCGCCTCGCTGGTCTCGCTGGCCCACGGCACCAACGACGCCCAGAAGACGATGGGCATCATCACCCTGACCCTGGTCTCGGTCGGCGCGCTGCCCAAGCACGCGCTGCCGCCCACCTGGGTCATCGCCAGCGCCGGTCTGGCCATCGCGCTGGGCACCTACAGCGGTGGCTGGCGGATCATCCGCAGCATGGGCAAGGGCCTGACCGACGTCCAGGCGCCGCAGGGCTTCGCCGCCGAGAGCGCGACCACCGCGGTGATCCTGACCTCCTCGCACATGGGTTACGGCCTGTCCACCACCCAGGTGGTCTCCGGCGGCATCATGGGCGCGGGCCTGGGCGGCCCCAAGGCCCAGGTGCACTGGAGCATGGCCCGCCGCATGGTCTACACCTGGGCGCTGACCCTGCCCGCCGCCGCCGTGGTGGCCGGTGCGGCCGCCTACGTCGCCGTCCAGGGCACCTGGGGCGTCGTGCTGGTCGGCGCCGCGCTGGTGGCCGGCTCGGGCGCGATGTGGATGCTCTCGCGCCGCCAGCCGGTGACCGCGAGCAACGTCAACGAGCTGCCGCAGGAGGGCGCGCGCACCGAGGGCACCGAGCTCCCGGTCGTCGCCGAGCTCTCGCCGGAACTGTCCGACGTGGCCGTGGTGACGCCGCCCGGCATCACCGTCACCCCGGTGACGCCGCCGGCCACGCCCACCACCCCGCCCACCGCCACCGTCGCCGCCTGAGGGGCTCGCCATGCACATCAACTGGAGCGCCCTGGCCGACACCGCGGGCGTCAGCTTCCTGGTCACCGTCGCCGTGGTGAGCGCCTTCGCCCTCGGCATCCTGGCCCTGTCCCGTCGTGAGGCCGCCGTCGAGGCCGCCAAGGCCAGTGCCCCGGGCGGCGGCAGCGGCACCGTGGCGCTGGCCGCGGCCGGCGTCTGCTTCGCCGCCTGCGCCGCCGCGGTGGGCTACGGCCTGACGCTCATCGCGAGCTGACGACCCCGAGACACCCGCAGGACGAGGAAGGCCGCGAGCTGCTGGGCAGCTCGCGGCCTTCCTCGTACCCGCTCCCCCGCGCGCGACCTGCGCGAACCGGCCGTGTGGCACTGCCTAGGATGGGCGCCGACCAAGGGGGATCATGAACAACTACGCCACTGCGGTGCCGGTCGCACCGCCGACCACGGCGCACCGCAGCCACCCGCCGCTGCTCGGCATCGGCTACCCACTGCTGGTGGCGGCCTCCGGGATCCCGGCCAGCGCCCTGGCGATGTGGGCCGACTCGCACTTCGTGCGCGAGGTCATGAGCAAGTGCCACGACAGCAACGGGATCCCCGGCTACGGGCTCGCGCTGGCCTGGGCCGGGGCACTGGCCTCGCTGGGCGCCGTCCTCTGGCTGCTCCGCGGGCTGCTGACCAGGCGCACGCACCCGGTGGGCTGGCTGGTGCTGACGGTCCTGCTGGTCCCGCTGCTGGTCCAGGCGCTGGTGCTGAACAGCGCCGCGCACGACAGCGGTCACCGGCCGACCTACTGCGCCGGACTCGCCGCCCCGGCCACCCCGGCCGTCCCGGCCCTGCCAGCCACGCCGGTCACGCCGGTCACGCCGGCTCGCTGACCGCCTCGGCCGGCGCGGGTGCGGGTGCGGCGGCCGAGGCCGTGCGCAGCGGCACCTCGCGGATCAGCAGCACCACCAGGAAGGCCACCGCCGCGAACGGCGAGGCCACCAGGAAGACGGTGCCCACCCCGTGCCCGAAGGCATCGGTGACCAGCGGGACCAGCGGTGCGGGCAGCGTGTGCAGGTCCGGCAGGTCGCCGCCGCCCAGCGCGGCGGCGCCGGCCGGCGGGATGTGCGCGGCGGTCAGGTTCTGGGTCAGGTAGTGGGTCACCCGGGTGCCGAGCAGTGCGCCGAGCGCCGAGACGCCCATCGCGCCACCCATGGTGCGGAAGAAGGTGACGGTCGAGCTGGCCGTGCCCAACTCCTTGGCCGTGACCGTGTTCTGCACCGCCAGTACCAGGTTCTGCGAGGTCAGGCCGAGGCCCACGCCGGTGGCCGCCATGTAGAGCGAGAGCAGGCCGTAGCCCGTGTCGGCCCGGGCGGTGCCGAGCAGCAGGAAGCCGAGCGCGAGCAGGAAGGTGCCGGCCACCAGGTAGCGCTTCCACTTGCCGTACTTGGTGATCAGCCGCCCGGCGACGGCCGAGGAGACGGCCAGGCCCAGGATCATCGGCAGCGTCATGATGCCGGCCATGGTCGGCGTCTTCTCCTTGGCCAGCTGGAAGTACTGGCTCAGGAAAGTGGTGGCGCCGTACATCCCGATGCCCACGAAGGTGCTGGCCACCGCGGCCAGGCTCACCGTGCGGTGACGGAACAGGGTGAGCGGCATGATCGGCTCGGCCGCCCGGCGCTCGGTCAGGACGAAGAGCACGACGAGCAGCAGCCCGCCGCCGACCATCGCCACGGTCTGCCAGGAGCCCCAGGCGTAGTTCTTGCCGGCCAGCGTGACCCAGACCATCAGCAGGCTGACCGCACCGGCGATCAGCAGCGCGCCCAGGTAGTCGATCTTCGCCTTCCGCTTCACCACCGGCAGGTGCAGGGTGCGCTGGAGCACGATGATGGCGATCACCGAGAACGGGATGCCGACGTAGAAGCACCAGCGCCAGCCCAGCCAGCCGGTGTCCACGATGACCCCGCCGATCAGCGGTCCGCCGATCGTGGCCAGCGCGAAGACGGCGCCGAAGTAACCGCTGTAGCGCCCGCGTTCGCGCGGCGGGACCATCGCCGCCAGGCAGATCTGGCCGAGCGCCACCACCCCGCCCGCGCCCAGCCCCTGGAGCACCCGGCAGGCGATCAGCTCGCTGGTGTTCTGCGAGAGGCCGGCCAGGGTGGAGGAGACGATGTAGATCACCAGCGCCAGCTGGACCAGCAGCTTCTTGCTCACCAGGTCGGAGAGCTTGCCCCAGATCGGGGTGGAGGCGGTGAGCGAGAGCAGCGCCGCGGTGATCACCCAGGTGTAGGCGGACTCCCCGCCGTGCAGGTCGTTGAGGATGGTCGGCAGCGCGTTGGAGACGATGGTCGAGGAGAGGACCGCCACGAAGAGGCCGAGCAGCAGCCCGGAGAGCGCTTCGAGAATCTCGCGGTGCGTCATCGGGCGGTCGGAGTCGGCCGCGCCGTGGTGACGGCGGTGGGCCGGCTGGCTGCTGGTCATGGGGGTCCTTAGAAATCGTTGCCTAGGGCAACCATAGGTCAGGATAGTTGACCAGGGCAACCTTTTCGCGGCCGCACCGGACCCCCGTCACGGCGGACGGCCCTCGCAACCCGGCGGACCGGGCGGCTACTCCAACGGCTCCTCGTACCGGCCGGCACCGGCCACCGTGTCGTTGAACCGGGCCAGCAGCCGGGCGAACTGCCGCAGCTCGGCGGGCTCCCAGTCGGCGAGCATCGCGCGGAACGTGGTGATCCGGTACTCGTGGGCGCGCAGGTAGCGACGGGCGCCGTCCTCGGTGAGCGAGACCAGCGAGACCCGGCCGTCCAGCGGGTCCGACTCGCGGGCCACCAGGCCCAGCTCCTCCAGCGCCTTGATCTGCCGGCTGATCGTCGCCTTGCCGACCCCGAAGTGCGCGCCGACGTCGGTCACCCGCACCTGCCCGGCCTCGGCGAGGTGGGCCAGCAGGCTGTAGGCCAGCCCCTCCAGCTTGGGGTGCACCAGCCGGGACATCTCGGCCGAACGGGCCCGCCCCCGGCGGAACATCACCGCGACCTCGCGCTCCACCGCGCGGTAGACCGCGCCGACCTCACCGTTCGTCAGTTGCTCGTCCACGCCAACCCGTCGCTCGTCCGCGCGGCACCGGTCGCCGGCGCGTGATCAGTATCCATCAGCCCGGCGCGGTAGGGATCGCCGGGAAAGTGCTTGATGATATGAATTATCTGCAAGGTCCGTTTTTCTCCGCCCATCGCACCGCCGATCGAGGAGAGTTGATGTCCCACCAGAGCCAGGGCTTCGTCAAGGAACTCAAGGACGCCGTCAGCGGACGCTCAGCACTGCTGGTGGTCGCGGTGCTGCTGCTCCAGCTCGCCTTCATCACCTCGTACGTCGGCGCGCTGCACGAGCCGAAACCGCACCACCTGTCGATCGGCGTGGTGGCCCCGGCGCAGCAGCAGGCACAGGTGGTCGGCGCGCTCGACCAGGTGCCGGGCGAGGCGGTGCGCGCCACTGCGGTGGCCGACGAGGCCACCGCGGTCGCCCGGATCAAGGACCAGAAGCTCTACGCGGCCCTGATCGTCGACCCCTCCGGCAGCCAGGACACCCTGCTGGTGGCCGGTGCCCGCGGCAAGTCGGCCGCCACCGCCGCCCAGAGCATCGTCACGCAGCTGGAGCAGCACCAGGGCCGCACCGTGCAGACCAAGGACGTGATCCCGCTGCCGCCGGGCGACGCCAACGGGCTGACCTCGTTCTACCTGGTGATCGGCTGGTGCGTGGGCGGCTACCTGGTCGCCTCGATCCTGGGCATCAGCGCCGGCTCCCGGCCCGCCAACCGTGACCGCGCGCTGATCCGCACCGGGGTGCTGGCGCTGTACTCGATCGCGGCCGGGCTCGGCGGCGCGCTGATCGTGGGGCCGATCCTGAACGCGCTGCCCGGCAGCACCGCGGGACTCTGGGGCGTGGGCAGCCTGGTGGTCTTCGCGGTGGGGACCGTCACGATGGCCCTGGAGTGCCTCTTCGACCTGGTGGGCATCGGGCTGGCCGTGCTGCTCTTCGTGGTGCTCGGCAACCCGAGCGCCGGCGGGGTCTACCCGCCGCCGCTGATGCCGCCGTTCTGGCGGGCGATCGGCGCCTGGCTGCCGAACGGCGCGGGCACCGACGCGACCAGGTCGATCGCCTACTTCGGCGCCACCAATCTCACCGTCCCGCTGCTGGTCCTGGCCGCCTGGGCGGTGCTGGGGATGGCGGTGACACTGGTCGCGGTGAGCACCAGGCCCCGGGGCGGCCGGGAGATGACCGCCCCGTCGGAGCCGGGAACGACGACCGCCGGGTGAGCCCGGGTCAGTGCACCGGCGTGGACGACTCGGCGGACTCGGAGACCACTGAGCTGCGGGTGGTGGTGAAGACGAACCGCTTCATCGCCCAGTAGCGGAAGGCCATCGCCACCAGGGTGCCGATGATCATGCCGCTCAGGAAGTCGGAGACCTCGGCGGTGAAGTGGGTCACGTGCGGCGTGCGCAGGTTGAGCACGTAGTGGCTGATGGCCTGCGGCAGGTCGTTGACCCCGACCGCGACCGCACTGACCACGAAGAACGGGATGGCCTCCTTGTGGCTGCCCTCCGAGCGGAACGACCACTGCCGGTTCAGCAGGTACGAAGCCACCGTGGCGATCGCGTTGGCGACGGTCAGTGCGACGAGCGGCTTGTTCTGGCAAACGGTGAACCTGAGCCCGTAGTTGATCACCAGCGTCAGCAGGAAACACGTCCCGCCCACCACTAGGAACTTCACCAGACTTCGGTGCTGCACCAGGAAGGGGCGCAGCGGCCCAGGCACCTTGGCCAGGGCTTTCTGTGTAGGCGACGGCATTGGCGCAGTGTCGCATGACTACCGGGCCGCCCGTCACCCGACTCCCCATTCCCGCGACCCTGCGGGGCCGCGTCGCTGCGCTGCGGCACTGCGGTCCGACCCCCGGCGCCGTTGTCGGCGCCGGGGGTCGGACCGCAGGCCGCCCGCCGTCAGGCCGCGGCGGCCACCAGGACCTCGGCGGGCTCCAGGGCCAGCGCGAGCACCTCGCGGACGTCGGCCACGGGGTGGACCGACAGGCGCTCCAGCACCTCGGCCGGGACGTCGTCCAGGTCGGGCTCGTTGCGCTTGGGGATGATCACGGTGGTGATCCCCGCCCGGTCGGCGGCCAGCAGCTTCTGCTTCACCCCGCCGATCGGCAGCACCCGGCCGGTCAGCGAGACCTCACCGGTCATCGCGACGTCGGTGCGCACCTTGCGGCCGGAGAGCAGCGAGGCCAGCGCGGTGGTCATGGTGACGCCCGCGCTCGGGCCGTCCTTGGGGACGGCGCCGGCCGGCACGTGCAGGTGGATGCCGCGCTCCCGCAGGCCGGTGACCGGCAGCTCCAGCTCCGCCCCGCGCGAGCGCAGGTAGGAGAGGGCGATGTGGGCGGACTCCTTCATGACGTCGCCCAGCTGGCCGGTGAGGGTCAGGCCGGTCGAGCCGGTCTCGGCGTCGGCCAGCGAGGCCTCGATGTAGAGGACGTCGCCGCCGGCGCCGGTCACCGCCAGGCCGGTGGCCACGCCCGGCACCGCGGTGCGGCGCTCGGCCGGCTCCTGGGCCGCCTCCGGCGTGTGGTGCGGGCGCCCGATCAGGGCCCGCAGGTCGTCGGCGCCGATCGCGGCGGGCAGCTCGCGCTCGCCCAGCTCGGTCTGCGCGGTGACCTTGCGCAGGATCCGGGCCACCGCCCGCTCCAGGGTCCGCACGCCGGCCTCGCGGGTGTACTCGCCGGCCAGCTTGCGCAGCGCGGACTCCTCGACCGTGACGTCCTGCGGCAGCAGCCCCGCCCGCTGCAGCTGGCGCGGCAGCAGGTGGTCGCGGGCGATGACGACCTTCTCGTCCTCGGTGTAGCCGTCCAGGCGGACCAGCTCCATCCGGTCCAGCAGCGGCTCCGGGATCGCCTCCAGCACATTGGCGGTGGCCAGGAAGACCACGTCGGACAGGTCCAGCTCGACCTCCAGGTAGTGGTCCCGGAAGGTGTGGTTCTGCGCCGGGTCCAGCACCTCCAGCAGGGCGGCGGCCGGGTCGCCGCGGTAGTCCGAGCCGACCTTGTCGATCTCGTCCAGCAGGACCACCGGGTTCATCGAGCCGGCCTCCTTGATGGCCCGCACGATCCGGCCCGGCAGCGCGCCGACGTAGGTGCGCCGGTGGCCGCGGATCTCGGCCTCGTCGCGGACACCGCCGAGCGCGACCCGGACGAAGTCGCGGCCCATCGCGCGGGCCACCGACTCGCCGAGCGAGGTCTTGCCGACACCGGGCGGCCCGACCAGGGCCAGCACCGCGCCGCCGCGCCGCCCGCCGATCAGGCTCAGCCCCTGGTCGGCCCGGCGCTTGCGGACCGCCAGGTACTCCACGATCCGGTCCTTCACATCGGCCAGGCCCGCGTGGTCGGCGTCCAGCACGGCGCGGGCGCCGGTGATGTCGTAGGCGTCCTCGTTGCGCTTGTTCCAGGGCAGCTCCAGGACGGTGTCCAGCCAGGTGCGGATCCAGCTGCCCTCGGGCGACTGGTCGCTGGAGCGCTCCAGCTTGTCGACCTCCTTGAGGGCCGCCTCGCGGACCTTCTCGGGCAGGTCGGCGGCCTCCACCCGGGCGCGGTAGTCGCCCTCCTCGTCGGCGGCCTCGCCGTTCAGCTCGGCCAGCTCCTTGCGCACGGCCTCCAGCTGGCGGCGGAGCAGGAACTCCTTCTGCTGCTTGGCCACGCCCTCCTCGACGTCCTTGCGGATGGTGTCGTTGACCTCCTCCTCGGCGAGGTGGTCGCGCAGCAGCTGCAGGGCGAACTCCAGCCGGGCCACCTGGTCGGCCTCCAGCAGCACCTTGAGCTTCTGCTCGGCGGTGGCGAAGGGGGCGTAGCCGATGTTGTCGGCCAGCTCGCCGACGCCCTCGATGCCGGCCACCCGGTCGACGATCTGCCAGGCGCCGCGCTTGCGCAGCCACTGGGTGGAGACGGCCTTGTACTCCTTCACCAGCTCGGCGGCCCGGCCGCCCACCGGGATCCCGACCGAGGACTCCTTGAACGGCGTGGTCTCCACCCAGAGCGCGGCGCCGGGCCCGGTGGTGCCGGCCCCGATCCGCACCCGGCGGACCGCGCGGACCAGCGCGGCCGGCTCGCCGTCGGCCAGTCGGCCGACCTGCTCGACGGTGGCCAGCGAACCCACCGCCGCGTACGAACCGTCCAGCCGCGGCACCAGCAGCACCTGCGGCTTGCCGCCGTCCACCGACGCCCGCGCGGCGGCCCGGGCGGCCTCCACGGCGGCGCGCACCTCGGTGTCCTTGAGGTCCAGCGGCACCACCATGCCGGGCAGCACCACCTCGTCGTCGAGCGGCAGCACGGGCAGGGTGAGCGAAGCGGACGTCGATGCCATGATCTCTCCCCAGTCAGTGAACTTGAGTCGACATGACTAAGGCTTCGGGAGAGCTGGATGTTCCCGGGACTTTGTTCGCTCTGAGCGATGAAGGAAGACCGGGGGAAGAAGACCGGGAAGGGGCGGCGCCGACCGGTCGGTCAGGCCGACTGGTCGGGCAGCGCGAGCCGGCGCGGCGCCCAGCGCGACAGCCAGCGCGCCATCCCGCCGCGCCCGCCGCCGGAACGCGGCGGCGGTGTGCGGCGCAGCACGCCCCCGAGCGCCATCCCGACCAGCAGCGCGGTCGGATGCCCGATCCCGGTGACCAGGTCGGGGCTGGAGAGGACCTGGTGGCCGACCAGCAGCAGCGCCCCGGCCACCGCCAGGTAGCGCCCGCGCGGCGGCAGCAACCCGGCCATCGCGCCCAGGCTGGCCAGCACGCCGTAGCTGACGCCGATGTCCAGCTCGTCCAGCATGCTCGGCCCGACCTTGCCGGTGGCCACCGCGATCGCCACCACCAGCTGGGAGAGCAGGGTGCCGACCACGTGCCCGGCGGCGAAGACCCCGGCCGCGCGCAGCGAGCCGACCCGCCGCTCCAGCGGGGCGACGGTGAAGGCGAAGGCCCACAGATAGGGCATCCAGGCCGGCCCGGCCACCCAGAGCCCGCTCATCAGCAGCGAGCGCAGAGGGGTGTGCAGCAGGTGGTGGCCGTCGGTGCTGGACATGGTCTGCAACTGGTGCACCAGGTCCGGGCTGGCCGCCTGGGCGAAGACGGTGGTGCCGGCCAGCACCACCAGGTAGCCGACGGCGAAGGGGTTGCGCCGCGGGGTGGGCAGCCGTTCCAGCACCCACTGCAGCGGAACCTCGCGCAGCCCGAACCGCAGGCAGGCCAGCGGTGCGACGGGCAGCCGACGGCCGCCCGGGCGGCCCGCCGCCCATGCCCGCGCCGGTGCCGCGGGGGCCGGCGATGCCGCCGGGACCGGGCCCGTCGGCGCACCCGCCGACGCACCGAACGACGCGTCCGCCATGGCGCCTCCGTCCCTCACTGCCGATGTACCCGGCGGACCGTGCCACGGCCGCACCCGGTGCGCCCGAACGCTCGCTGCGCGTGCACACCGTGCCATCGTTGGCTGAATTCGTCCACGGTACGACGTACGTCTGAGAGTCCGCTGAGGATCTGCCTGCCGTCCCCGTTACGGCAGTTCAGGAGTTGGTACGGACCAAAGCCGACCGCCCCCCGCGCCGGGACCACCTGCAGGGTTCCCGCATACACACCGTTACGGTGAGGCGACATGGACGGGTAAGGTAGCGGCCCGTACCGGGTCCCCGGGGCGCGTGTGACGGCCCGCGGACCGGAAATCCGCGGACCACCTGCCGGTGCTCGCCGGGTGTCCGTACGCTGCGAGGTGTGCGCGCCCGGACCGGCGGTCAGGCCGCGGTCCACCCGTGCTTGGCGGAGCCGGGGTGCCAGAACCGGTACCGGAAAAATCGACGGAACAAGACTACGAGCGGTGCCCGCCATTCCCACAGGTGGCGGCCCGCAGGCCCTGGGGGCGGTGGCGTGACCGTGACAGAGATTCAACAGGACACCAGCACGAGCGGTGTGATTGCCCAGCGACGCGTCTTGGTGGTGGAGGACGAACCCACCATCGCCGAGTCCATCGCTGCCCGGCTGGGCGCGGAGGGCTTCAAGGTCGCCGTGGCCCACGACGGCCCGGGCGCGGTGGACGGCTTCCACACCTGGCAGCCGGACCTCGTGGTGCTCGACATCATGCTGCCCGGCTTCGACGGGCTCGAGGTCTGCCGCCGGATCCAGGCCCAGCGGCCGGTGCCGGTGCTGATGCTGACCGCCCGCGACGACGAGACCGACCTGCTGGTGGGCCTCGGTGTGGGCGCCGACGACTACATGACCAAGCCGTTCTCGATGCGCGAACTCGCCGCCCGGGTCAACGTGCTGCTGCGCCGCGTCGAGCGCGCCCAGCAGGCGGCCAGAACTCCGGCGCTCGGCAGCCTGCGGTTCGGCGAGCTGGAGATCGACCACGTGCAGCGCCGGGTCCGGCTCGCCTCCGGCGACGTGCACCTGACGCCGACCGAGTTCGACCTGCTGGCCTGCCTGGCCGCCCAGCCGCGCGCGGTGCTGACCCGCGAGCAGTTGCTGGCCGAGGTCTGGGACTGGACCGACGCCTCCGGCACCCGGACCGTGGACAGCCACGTCAAGGCGCTGCGCCGGAAGATCGGCGCCACCTGGATCCGCACCGTGCACGGCGTGGGCTACGCCCTCGAGGCACCGGTCGGCTGAGCCGGGCGCGGTACCAGCTGCGGGGGCCACGGGGGCGCACGGGAGTACGGGGACCAAGCACCGATGAACACCTCACCACGGGCTCACGACGAGCCCGACCGGACGCCGCCCTCGGCGCGGCTGCCGGGACGCGTGGCCGCGCGGATCTGGCGGGAGATCCGGCCGTTCGACCCGCTGCGCTCGATCAAGGGCAAACTCGCCCTGCTGGTCATCGTGTCGGTGATGGTCGCCACCGGCCTGGTGGTGATCGCGATCCGCTCGGAGACCCAGATCCGGGTGATCATGGCCTTCTCCATGATCGCCTCGCTGCTCTTCATGCAGCTGCTGGCGCACACCCTGACCGCCCCGCTGCGCGAGATGACCGCGGCGGCGCGCGCGATGGCCGGCGGCGACTACAGCCGCCGGGTGACGACCGGCTCCCGCGACGAGATCGGCGAACTGGCGGTGACCTTCAACAAGATGGCCGCCGACCTGGAGGCCTCCGACCGCCACCGGCGCGAGCTGGTGGCCAACGTCTCGCACGAGCTGCGCACGCCGATCGCGGCGCTGCGCGCGGTGCTGGAGAACATGGTGGACGGCGTGGTGCCGCCCGAACCGGGCACCCTGGGCGCCGCGCTGGAACAGACCGAGCGGCTCGGCCGCCTGGTCTCCCACCTGTTGGACCTGTCCAAGCTGGACGACGGCGTGGTGCCGTTGGACGCCCGCGAGTTCGAGGTCGCGCCGTTCCTGGCCGGCGTCCTGCGCGGGCTCACGGTGGACGGTGCGACGGCGGGCGGCGCATGGAGCCGGCGCGACGACGTGCAGTTGCGCCTGGACGTCCAGCCGCAGGGCCTGACCGGACTGGCCGACCCGGAGCGGCTGCACCAGGTGGTGGCGAACCTGGTGGACAACGCCTGCAAGCACTCCCCCGCCGGCGGCACCGTGACGGTGCGGGCCCGGGCGGGCGAGGCACCGCTGGCCCTGCTCCTCGAGGTGGAGGACCAGGGCCCCGGCATACCCGCCGCGGACCGCACCCGGGTCTTCGACCGGTTCAGCCGCGCGGGCACCGCGACCGCGCAGGGCCCCGGCAGCGACGGCGGCACCGGCCTGGGCCTGGCCATCGCCCGCTGGGCGGTGGACCTGCACGGCGGACGGATCGAGGTGGCGGACGGCTCGCGCGGCTGCCTGATCCAGGTCGCCCTGCCCGGCGGCTGAGCCCGCTCCGCCCGGCCGTCCGCCCGCCGTCCGCCCGCCGTCCGCCCGATTGAACGTCCGGGTGAACGACGGGTGAACCGGCACACCGGACCACCACGTCCTGTCCACGTCGGCCAGCTTTGTCACAAAATTGGGACAATCTGGTAGTCGACAGCCTCAGATCGGCCATATCTGGTCGGCCAGGGGCAACTTTGTCCGGTTTGATACCGTTTAATCCGGTGATCAAGAGCGCCCGTTTCCCCGCTCGACCACGTGGCTAACGTCTTTTTCCAGCCAATGTGGCCGACGGCACTGTGATCTGGACGACGCCGACCCCCCGGGGACTGCGCGAGGACTGGTCAGGGGCGTAGCCTTAATCCCCGCTGTCCAAACATCCCAAAAGGAAGCGGAAGAGGGCGGTTGCCGCCGTGTCGCCACAGTCCCCTGAAACCCCCAACAGCTCGGCAAGCTCCACAGGCTTCGGCCCCAATGAGTGGCTCGTCGACGAGATCTACCAGCAGTACCTCCAGGATCCCAACTCGGTCGACCGAGCCTGGTGGGACTTTTTCGCCGACTACAAGCCCGGTACCGAGGTGACCCCAGTGACCCAGGCCGCGACCCAGGCCGGCCCCACGCCGACCGCCGTTGCCGCCCCTGCCCCTGCTGCGACCGCTGCTGCGGGAGCTCCTGCCCCCGCCGCCGCCCCGGTGGCCGCCGCGGCTGCGGCGCCCGCCGCAGCCGCGCCGCTGGCAGCCGCTCCCGCAGCGCCGCCGGCTCCGAAGGCAGCCGCCGCGCCCGCCGCCCCCGTGGCGGAGATGAGCGCCGGCCCCGAGCTGGTCCCGCTGCGCGGTCCGGCCAAGGCCGTGGCCACCAACATGGACGCCTCGCTCGAGGTGCCGACGGCCACCAGCGTGCGCGCCGTGCCGGCCAAGCTGTTGATCGACAACCGCATCGTGATCAACAACCACCTGCAGCGCGCCCGCGGCGGCAAGGTCTCCTTCACCCATCTGATCGGCTACGCGCTGGTGCAGGCCCTGAAGGCGACCCCGGGCATGAACCACAGCTACGCGGTCAAGGACGGCAAGTCCTACCTGGTCAAGCCGGAGCACGTGAACCTGGGCCTGGCCATCGACCTGGTCAAGCCCAACGGTGACCGCCAGCTGGTCGTCGCGGCCATCAAGAAGGCCGAGACGCTGGACTTCTTCGGCTTCTGGCAGGCCTACGAGGACATCGTCCGCCGGGCCCGCGCCAACAAGCTGACGATGGACGACTTCACTGGCGTCACCGTCTCGCTGACCAACCCCGGCGGCATCGGCACCGTGCACTCGGTCCCGCGCCTGATGCAGGGGCAGGGCACCATCCTCGGTGTCGGCGCCATGGAGTACCCGGCCGAGTTCCAGGGCTCCAACCCGGACACGCTGGCCCGCCTGGGCGTCTCCAAGATCATGACGCTCACCTCGACCTACGACCACCGGGTCATCCAGGGTGCGGCGTCCGGCGAGTTCCTGCGCTCGATCCACCAGCTGCTGCTGGGCGAGCACGGGTTCTACGACGAGGTCTTCGAGTCGCTGCGGATCCCGTACGAGCCGGTCCGCTGGGCCACCGACGTCGCCACCACGCACGAGGACGACGTCAACAAGACCGCCCGCGTGATGGAGCTCATCCACTCCTACCGGGTCCGCGGCCACCTGATGGCCGACACCGACCCGCTGGAGTACAAGCAGCGCAAGCACCCCGACCTGGACGTCGTGGAGCACGGGCTGACCCTGTGGGACCTGGAGCGCGAGTTCGCGGTCGGCGGCTTCGGCGGCCAGAAGATCATGAAGCTGCGCGACATCCTCGGGCTGCTGCGCAACTCGTACTGCCGCACCGTCGGCATCGAGTACATGCACATCCAGGACCCCAAGCAGCGCAAGTGGATCCAGGAGCGGGTCGAGAAGCCGTACACCAAGCCGGAGCGCGAGGAGCAGCTGCGCATCCTGCGCCGGCTGAACTCGGCGGAGGCCTTCGAGACCTTCCTGCAGACCAAGTACGTCGGCCAGAAGCGCTTCTCGCTGGAGGGCGGCGAGTCGCTGATCCCGCTGCTCGACGCGACCATCGACGCCGCCGCCGAGCACCGCCTGGACGAGGCCGTCATCGGCATGGCCCACCGCGGCCGCCTGAACGTGCTGGCCAACATCGTCGGCAAGCCGTACGGCAAGATCTTCGGCGAGTTCGAGGGCAACCTGGACCCGAAGTCGATGCACGGCTCCGGCGACGTGAAGTACCACCTGGGCTCCGAGGGCACCTTCACCGGCCTGGACGGCGAGACCATCAAGGTCTCGCTGGCCGCCAACCCCTCGCACCTGGAGACGGTCGACCCGATCGTCGAGGGCATCGTCCGCGCCAAGCAGGACGTCCTGGACCAGGGCGGCACCACCTACCCGGTGCTGCCGATCCAGATCCACGGCGACGCGGCCTTCGCGGGCCAGGGCGTGGTCGCGGAGACCCTGAACATGTCGCAGCTGCGCGGCTACCGCACCGGCGGCACGATCCACCTGGTGGTCAACAACCAGGTCGGCTTCACCGCCGCCCCGGCCTCCAGCCGCTCCTCGATGTACTGCACCGACGTGGCCCGGATGATCGAGGCCCCGATCTTCCACGTCAACGGCGACGACCCGGAGGCCGTGGTCCGCGTGGCGCGGCTCGCCTTCGAGTTCCGCCAGGCGTTCCACAAGGACGTCGTGATCGACCTCATCTGCTACCGCCGCCGCGGTCACAACGAGGCCGACAACCCGTCGTTCACCCAGCCGCTGATGTACGACCTGATCGACAAGAAGCGCTCGGTGCGCAAGCTCTACACCGAGGGCCTGATCGGTCGCGGCGACATCACCATGGAAGAGGCGGAGCAGGCGCTCCAGGACTTCCAGGGCCAGCTGGAGAAGGTCTTCGCCGAGGTCCGCGACGCGGCCGGGGCGCAGCCCGAGGCGGCCGGCGCCCGTCCGGTGGCCGACTTCCCGGTCAGCATCCAGACCGGCATCTCCCAGGAGATGGTCAAGCGGATCGCCGCCTCGCAGGTCAACCTGCCCGAGTGGCTGACCGTGCACCCGCGCCTGCTGCCGCAGCTGCAGCGCCGGGCCGCCTCGATCGAGGACGGCACGATCGACTGGGCCACCGGTGAGTGCCTGGCCATCGGCTCGCTGCTGATGGAGGGCCACCCGGTCCGCCTGGCCGGCCAGGACAGCCGCCGCGGCACCTTCGGCCAGCGCCACGCGGTGCTGATCGACCGGGTCACCGGCGAGGACTACACCCCGCTGCTGTACCTGACCGAGGACCAGGCCCGCTTCACCGTCTACGACAGCCTGCTGTCGGAGTACGCGGCGATGGGCTTCGAGTACGGCTACTCGCTGACCCGGCCCAACTCGCTGGTGATGTGGGAGGCGCAGTTCGGCGACTTCGTCAACGGCGCGCAGACCGTGGTCGACGAGTACATCGCCTCGGCCGAGCAGAAGTGGGGCCAGCACTCCGGCGTCACCCTGCTGCTGCCGCACGGCTACGAGGGCCAGGGGCCGGACCACTCGTCCGCGCGTCCCGAGCGCTTCCTGCAGCTGTGCGCGCAGAACAACATGACGGTCGCGATGCCCACCTCGCCGTCGAACTACTTCCACCTGCTGCGCTGGCAGGTGCACAACCCGCACCACAAGCCGCTGGTCGTCTTCACCCCGAAGTCGATGCTGCGTCTGAAGGCCGCGGCCTCCTCGGCGGAGGAGTTCACCTCCGGCTCGTTCCGCCCGGTGATCGGCGACTCCACGGTCGACCCGAAGAACGTGCGCAAGGTGGTCATCACCGCGGGCAAGTTCTACTACGACCTGGAGGCGGCCCGCACCGAGCGCGGCGTCACCGACACCGCGATCGTCCGGGTCGAGCGCCTCTACCCGCTGCCGATCGCCGAGCTCCAGGAGGAGCTGGCCCGGTACGGCGAGGACGTCCAGTTCATCTGGGCCCAGGAGGAGCCGGCCAACCAGGGTGCCTGGCCGTTCATCGCGATGAACCTGGTCGACCACCTGGACGTCGTGGTCGGCCGCAAGGCCGGCGCCGCCCGCCTGCGCCGGGTGGCCCGCAGCGCCTCCTCGGCTCCGGCCGTGGGCTCGGCCAAGCGGCACGCCGCCGAGCAGCAGGCGCTGATCGAAGAGGTCTTCAGCCTCTGACGCCTGCTCCATCGAGCTGATGAGCAGTGGGTCGGGCCCGGTCTCCACGGAGACCGGGCCCGACCGTTTGGAACCCGTCGACCGTTTGAACCCGTTCTACGCTGAATCCGGAGAGCACACCGTGTACTTCACCGACCGCGGCATCGAGGAGCTGGAGAGCCGGCGCGGCGAGGAGGAGGTCAGCTTCGAGTGGCTGGCCGAGCGCCTGCGCGAGTTCGTGGACCTCAACCCCGACTTCGAGGTCCCCGTCGAGCGGCTGGCCACCTGGCTGGCCCGGCTGGACGACGACGAGGACGAGGACTGACGGCCACCGCGACAGCGGCGGGGAGCAGTGCAGCAGGGCCCGGCAAGCAACCGCTTGCCGGGCCCTGCTGCGTTCTCGGCACGAGGAAGTGCTTGACTTCCCCGCCACGCGATATATCGTGTTACTTGGAAGACGCGATACATCGCGACTCGCCGGATCGTCGCCCCTCCAGGGTACGACGGCGGCCGCCGGACGGGAGGACGAAGAGATGAGCCAGTGGACAGTCAGCGGGCCTGACCGGATCACCATCGACGAGACGGTCAGCGCACTGCACGTGCGGATCATCGGCGGAGCGGTCAACGTGGTCGCGGCCGAGGGCCCGGCCCGACTGGAGGTCACCGAGCTGGAGGGCGAGCCGCTCGAGGTCACCCTGGTGGACGGCGTGCTGACGGTGACCTACCCCAACCTCAACTGGGCCGACTTCAGCGACAAGCTCAAGTCCGTCGAGGCGGTCAAGGGCCTGCTCGGTTCGCTGCGCCGCAAGCGCCGCGCCGTGGTCTCGCTGACCGTCCCGGCCGAGGCCGCGGTCAAGGTCGGCACGGTCACCGCCGAGGCCACCGTCTCCGGAGTCCGGAGCGGCACCAGCGTCTACGGGGTGGCCGGCGGCATCACGCTGGTCGGCCTGGACGGCCAGGTCAGCGCCAAGAGCGTCTCCGGCGACGTGGACGCCCAGTCGGTCACCGGCGAGTTGACGGTCAACACCGTCTCCGGCGAACTGACCGTCATCGCCAGCACGCCCGACACGCTGCACGCCAACACGGTCGGCGGCGCGGTGACGCTGGACCTGGCGGGCACCGGGCCGGCCACCGTGAAGATCAACACCGTCAGCGGGGACGTCGCGGTCCGGCTGCCGCAGCCGGCCGACACCACGGTCGAGGCGGGCAGCACCAACGGCCAGTTCTCCAGCGCCTTCGACGAGCTGACGGTGGGTGGCAGCTGGGGGGCCAAGAGGCTCAGCGGCAAGCTCGGCGCCGGCACCGGCAAGCTGCAGGTCTCGACCGTCTCGGGGGCGATCTCGGTGCTGCGTCGCACGGAGACCGAGGACGAGGCGCCCAGCCTGGTCAAGGAACTGACCACCGCTGAGAGCGCCGACAAGGCCCCCGAGGACGGTGACCAGGGATGAGCAGCGTCTTCGGACACGGCCGGCTCCGGCTCTACCTGCTGAAGCTGCTGGAGGAGTCGCCCCGGCACGGCTACGAGGTGATCCGCCTGTTGGAGGAGCGCTTCCACGGCCTCTACGCGCCCTCGGCCGGCACCGTCTACCCGCGGCTGGCCAAGCTGGAGCAGGAGGGGCTGGTGGAGCACAGCACCGAGGGCGGCCGCAAGGTCTACCGGATCACCGACGTCGGCCGGGCCGAGCTGACCGAGCGCCAGGAGGACCTCGCGGAGCTGGAGGTGGAGATCAGCGACTCGGTCTCCCAGCTGGCCGGGGCGATCCGCGAGGACGTCCGGGACTCCGCGAAGGACCTGCGCGAGGAGCTGCGCAACGCCGCCCGCTCGGCCCGGCAGGCCGGCGCCGCCCCGGCGGCCGGCGCCGAGGCCGGTGAGGGTGCCTCGGGCGCCTGGTCCGAGCGGCTGCTGGGCGACCCGGCCGGCTGGCAGCGCACCAAGGAGGAGTTCGCCGAGTTCAAGGCCCAGGCCAAGAAGGCCAAGGAGCAGGAGCGGGCCGCCAAGGAGCAGGCCAAGAAGGCCAAGGAGGAGGCCCGCAAGGCCCGCGAGCAGTCGCAGGCGGTGCGGCAGGCGGCCCAGCAGGAGGCGCTGCGGATCAAGCGCCGGGTGGAGCAGCAGGTCCGCGAGCACGTCAGCAAGGGCGACTGGCCCACCGGTCTGGCCGAGGGGCTCTCCGAGCTGACCCGGGGCCTGACCGGGCTGGCGGACTCCAGCCGCTGGGACACCTCCGGGGCCGGCGCCGGCGCGGCCGGCAAGGTCGACCTGGACAAGGACGCCCCGGCGGACCTGCCCGGCTGGGCCCGCACCGAGCCGGGGGCCGACCCCGCACGCGAGTTGGAGCGCCTGCTCGACCGGTTCCGTGACCAGGTCCGCGACGCCTCCCGGGACGGCGGCCCGGTGACCGCCGCCCAGCTGGGCGAGGCCCAGACGGTGCTGGCCTCGGCGGGCGAGCGACTGCGGCGCCTGCTCGGCTGACGGCCGGGCGTCACCAGCCGGACGGCCTGTCCGTGCGCCCCGGGCGCACGGACAGGCCGTCGGCGTCCTGGCGGGTGCCCGTCACGGCTCCAGCACGATCTTGCCGAACACGTCGCCCTTCGCGAGCCGTCCGAACGCCTCGCGCGCCTCGGTCAGCGGCACGACGGAGTCCACCAGCGGACGCACTCCCGCGTGGCCGCACAGGGCCAGCAGTGCGGCCAGCTCCTCCTTGGTCCCCATGGTCGAGCCGACCACCTTCAGCTCGTGGTAGAAGATCCGGGTCAGCTCGGCGTCGGCCGGCCTCGAACCGCTGGTCGCGCCGGAGATCACGATGGTCCCGCCGGGGCGCAGCGACCGCACCGAGTGGGACCAGGTGGCCGCCCCCACCGTCTCCATCACCGCGTCGACCCGCTCCGGGAGCCGGGCCCCGCTCTCGAACGCGGCGGCGGCGCCGAGCCCGATCGCCCTGGCCCGCTTCTCCTCGTCCCGTCCGGTGACCCAGATCCGCAGACCGGCCGCCTTGCCCAGCACGATCAGCGCGGTGGCCACGCCGCCGCCGGCGCCCTGGACCAGCACGGTGTCCCCCGGCCGGACCCCGGCGTTGGTGAAGAGCATCCGGTAGGCCGTCAGCCAGGCCGTGGGCAGGCAGGCCGCCTCGGCGAAGGAGAGCTCGGCCGGCTTGGGCAGCAGGTTCCCGGTCGGCACCGCGAGCCGCTGGGCGAAGGTGCCGTGGTAGCGCTCGGTCAGGATCGAGCGCTGCTCCCCCGCCGGCACCCCCAGGCCGTGCCAGCCGACCACCGGGAAGACCACCACCTCGTTGCCGTGCTCGTCGATCCCGGCCGCGTCGCAGCCCAGGATCATCGGCAGCCGCTCGGCGGGCAGGCCCACGCCGCGCAGCGACCACAGGTCGTGGTGGTTGAGGGTGGCCGCCTTGACGGTCACCACGCTCCAGCCCGGCCGCGGTTCGGGCTCGGGCAGCTCCCCGAGCTCCAGGGCGCTGAGCGGATCGTCGGGATCGATGCGTGCGGCATAGGCGGCGAACATGGCACCGGACACTAGCCGCAGACCACCAGGGCCCGGAACCAGCGGCGGGTGTGACCTGCGCCGCGTGCCCGGGCCCTGACTACTCGTCAGTAGATCAGCGTCGTGCGACGCCCTCGCGGCGGGCCGCCTCGGCGACCGCCTTGCCGACCGCGGCGGCCACCCGCGGGTCGAACGGGGAGGGGATCACCTGCTGCGGAGTCAGCTCGTCGGCCACCACCGCGGCCAGCGCCTGCGCGGCGGCCAGCTTCATGCCCTCGGTGATCTGCCGGGCCCGCACCTGGAGCGCGCCGGCGAAGATGCCGGGGAAGGCCAGCACGTTGTTGATCTGGTTGGGGAAGTCGGAGCGCCCGGTGGCCACCACGGCCGCGTACTTGGCGGCGACCTCGGGGTGGATCTCCGGGTTCGGGTTGGCCATCGCGAAGATGAGGCAGTCCTTGGCCATGGTGGCCACCGCCTCCTCGGGCACCGTGCCGCCGGAGACGCCGATGAAGACGTCCGCCCCCTGAAGCGCCTCGACCAGCGAGCCCTTGAGGCCGGCCTTGTTGGTCAGCTCGGCGATCTCGGCCTTGACGTCGGTCAGGTCCTCGCGGCCCTGGTGCACCACGCCGCGCCGGTCGCAGAGCGACACGTCGCCGATGCCCGCGGCCACCAGCATCTTGGCGATCGCGATGCCGGCCGCGCCGGCGCCCGAGATGACCGCGCGCAGCGCGCCGATCTCCCGCCCGGTCACCTTGGCGGCGTTCCACAGCGCGGCGGTGGTGACGATCGCGGTGCCGTGCTGGTCGTCGTGGAAGACCGGGATGTCCAGCGCCGCCTGGAGCCGGCGCTCGATCTCGAAGCAGCGGGGCGCCGAGATGTCCTCCAGGTTGACGCCGCCGAAGGACGGGGCGAGCCGGACCACGGTCTCCACGATCGCGTCCACGTCGGTGCAGTCCAGCGCGATCGGGACCGCGTCCACCCCGCCGAACTGCTTGAACAGGATCGCCTTGCCCTCCATCACCGGCAGCGAGGCCTGCGGGCCGATGTCGCCCAGGCCCAGCACGGCGGTGCCGTCGGTGACCACCGCGACCGTGTTGGCCTTCCAGGTGTAGTCGTCGACCAGCTCGGGCTGCTCGGCGATGGCGGTGCAGACGCGTGCAACACCGGGGGTGTAGGCGAGGGACAGATCGTCCGCGTCCCGCACCGGAACCGTGGCGCGCACCTCCATCTTGCCGCCGCGGTGAAGCGCGAAGACGGCGTCGACGGGGGCGTCGGTGTCCGGGGTACGAGGGTGAATGAGCTCCGCTGCCACGATGACCTCTTCGTCATGTTCGGTTCGGTGAGGGCACCGGCCCGAGCGCGGTCGGCCTGTTCCGGGAAAACTCAAGCCCCCGGATCCGCTGTCACGGACCCGGGACCCGGGAGGCCGGGGGCGCGTCGAACTGCGCCCTCGGATGAGGGTTTTGTCTACCGCCTGCGTTGCACGTCAGCGCTGAGCCTAGGCCCGGGAATCGGCACCGCACCTGTGCCTTGGATTCCTCGTCACGCACTGTTCACCCCGTGAGCCTCCATGGCGGCGCTCGGGTTTCGGAAGAACCCGAGTACCGGTGGCATCGACGGCGATTCGGTACGCGCACCCGCAGGAGTGAACAGAGGCCTGGAGGGGAACCGGCGCTTCGGATACGGAGTCGGCGTCGTCGACTTCCGGTCCTCGGCACCCCGGCTCTGTGGCGAACCGGTGGTCTCTGTTCGGTGTCGGGGGTCACCCGATACCAGATTCTGACACACCCGCCACCCGGCGCGGCAGATGGGCGCCGGTGGCCGTGGCGGACCTCACTCCGCCGTCACCTGGGACGTCGCACACCCAGACCCCACCACCGGGCGGAAGCTGACCTCCGGTGAGAACCTGACTGCACATGCCGCGGAGCTATCGCTTTATCCACTTTTTGCTGTGCCGAGTGCTCCGCTCGAGCAGGAGGCTCCCATGCGAATCCGCACCCGCCGCTCCGGTCCCGCCGGATTCGGTGCCCTGCTCGCCGCAGGCACCCTGGTCGTCACCGGTTGCAGCAGCAGTAGCAGCAGCAGCACGAGCAGCTCCGCCGGTTCGTCGGCGATCCCCACCCCCAGCGCCGTGGCCTCGCTGGCCTCGCTGCTGCCGGCCGACGTCAAGGCGAGCGGCAAGCTCGTGGTGGCCACCGACGCCTCGTACGCGCCCAACGAGTTCAAGGACGCCAACGGGAACATCGTCGGGATGGACGTCGACATGGCCAAGGCCGTCGCGCAGACCCTGGGTCTGACCGCCGAGGTGCAGAACGCCGACTTCACCTCGATCATCCCCGGCATCACGGCGAACAAGTACCAGCTCGGCATGAGCTCCTTCACCGACACCAAGGACCGCGAGGCCACCGTCGACATGGTGACCTACTTCTCCGCCGGCACCAGCACCGCGGTCAAGGCGGGCAACCCCGCGAACGTCGACCCGAACGACCTGTGCGGCAAGAAGGTCGCGGTGCAGACCGGCACCACCCAGGCCGACGAGATCACGAACGTGATCAACCCCGCCTGCCAGAAGGCCGGCAAGCCGACCGTCCCGAACGGCGGCGACAAGTTCGACCTGCAGACCGACGTCACGCAGGCGCTGGTGGCCGGCCGCGACGACGTCATGCTCGCCGACTCCCCGGTGGTCGACTACGCGGTCCAGCAGACCGGCGGCCAGCTGGAGAAGATCGGCAGCACCACGGACACCGCGCCCTACGGCATCGTGGTCGCCAAGAACTCGCCGCTGACCAAAGCCGTGCAGGGCGCGGTGACCTCGCTGATGGCCGACGGTGTCTACAAGTCGATCCTGACCAAGTGGGGCGTCCAGGCCGGCTCCGTCAACCAGTCCGTGATCAACGGCGCCAGCAGCTGACCGACGCCCGACCTACTCCCCTGGGGCCACCGTGAACCAGTCCGATCAGGGGTCGGCGACCAGGAAGCGGCCTGAGGACATCAAGGCCGTACCGGTCCGCCACCCCGGCCGCTGGGCCGGAGCCGTCGTCGTCGCGGTGCTCGCGGCGATGCTGATCCACGCCCTGCTCTTCAACAAAGCCTTCCAATGGCACGTCGTCGGCACGTACCTGTTCCATCCCACCATCATGAACGGCCTGGTCACCACGCTGGAGCTGACCGCGCTCGCGATGCTGATGGGTGTGGTGGGCGGGGTCGTCCTGGCGATCATGCGCCTGTCGCCCAATCCGCTGCTGTCGGGGACCGCCTGGTTCTACATCTGGGTGTTCCGCGGCACCCCGGTCCTGGTCCAGCTGCTGTTCTGGGAGTTCATGGGCTCGCTGTGGCCCCGGCTGTCGATCGGCATCCCGTTCGGCAGCAGCTTCTGGTCCGAGTCCACCAACCAGCTGATCCCGGTCTTCACCGCCGCGCTGCTCGGGCTCGGCCTGAACGAGGCCGCCTACATGGCGGAGATCGTCCGCGGCGGCATCCAGTCCGTCCCGCTGGGCCAGACCGAGGCCGCGCACGCGCTCGGCATGAGCCAGGCCAGGACGATGCGGCGGATCGTCCTGCCGCAGGCGATGCGGGTGATCATCCCGCCGACCGGCAACGAGACCATCTCGATGCTGAAGACCACCTCGCTTGCGTACTCGATCTCCCTGGTCGAGCTGCTCGGCGCGGCCCACGACATCTACTCGCGCACCTTCCAGACCATCCCGCTGCTGATCGTGGCGAGCCTCTGGTACCTGCTGCTGACCTCGATCCTCACGGTCTTCCAGTACTACATCGAACGCCACTACGCCCGGGGCGCCAACCGGGTGCTGCCCCCGACGCCGCTGCAGCGGCTGCGCGGCCTGTTCCACGGCCGCCCGGTGCGGCCCAGCACGCCGGATGTGGTCCCCGGTCTCGAAGGAGGCGGTCACCTGTGAGCGACCCGCTGAAGTCCGCCGGCCCGCCGACCGCGCCGATGGTCAAGGCCGAACAGGTGCACAAGTCGTACGGCCTGGTGGAGGTGCTCAAGGGCATCGAGCTCCAGGTGCGCCAGGGCGAGGTGTTCGTCCTGGTCGGCCCGTCCGGCTCCGGCAAGTCCACCTTCCTGCGCTGCATCAACCACCTGGAGAAGATCAACGCCGGGCGGCTCTACGTGAACGGCAACCTGGTCGGCTACCGGCAGAAGGGCGACCGGCTCTACGAGCTGCGGGACAGCGAGGTCGCGCTGCAGCGCCGGGAGATCGGCATGGTCTTCCAGCACTTCAACCTCTTCCCGCACATGACCGCGCTGGAGAACATCGTCGAGGCGCCGGTGCAGGTCAAGGGCGAGCCGAGGGCGGGCGCGCGGGACCGGGCCCGGGCCCTGCTGGAACGGGTGGGCCTGTCCGACAAGGCGGACAGCTACCCCTCCCAGCTCTCCGGCGGCCAGCAGCAGCGGGTGGCGATCGCCCGGGCGCTGGCCATGGAGCCCCAGCTGATGCTCTTCGACGAGCCCACCTCGGCACTCGACCCCGAGCTGGTCGGCGAGGTGCTGGACGTCATGCGCGGCCTGGCCCAGGAGGGCATGACGATGATCGTGGTCACCCACGAGATGGGCTTCGCCCGCGAGGTGGGCGACGCGCTGGTCTTCATGGACGGCGGCACGGTGGTGGAGTCCGGGACCCCGCGCGAGGTGCTCGGCAATCCGCAGCACGAGCGCACCAAGGCCTTCCTGTCCAAGGTGCTCTGAGGGTGCGCTGAAGGCGCCCTGGAGGTGCCCTGGGCGGGACGGCGCCGGCCCGGTGGTCGGCGCCTTCGTCATTTCCCGGCCGAGGTAATAGGCTTAAAGCTGGTTACCCGTTACGTATTCGCGGAGGATTTCCGGTGGAGCTCGCCCTGTACGCCGACTTCGCCGTTCGGTTGGTGAACAGCGAGGAGCCGGAGCGCGGCACCGACACGCTGGTCAGCGTGGACGCGGTCCGCGCGCTGTTCAGCAGCCCGGCCTCGCGCGGCGCCCAGTTGGCCGAACCCGCCGACGTGCCCCGGCTGCGGTCGGTGCGGGCCCGGCTGCGCGCGGTCTTCGAGGCCGCGGCGGGCGGCGACGAGGTGGCCGGCGTCAACCTGCTGAACGCCCTGATGGTCGAGTACCCGGTCAGCCCGCTGGTCTCGGGCCACGACCACCTGGACGAGAGCGGCCGGCCGCGCTGGCACCTGCACCTGGCGGACAACGCGCCGAGCGCCACCGCGACCTTCACCGCGGTGGCCTGCATGGGTCTGGCGATCCACCTGACCGAGCTGGGCGCCGACCGGCTGGGCATCTGCCAGGCCGCGCCGTGCCGCAACGCCTACCTGGACACCTCGACCAACCGCTCGCGGCGCTACTGCTCGGACCGCTGCGCGACCCGGGCCAACGTGGCCGCCTACCGGGCCCGCAAGCGCCAGGAGGCCGCGGCCGCCCTGGCCGGCACCGATCCGGGTACCGCCGCGGCCGGTCCGGCCACCACCGCGACCGGGCCGGCTACAGCTCCGGACGCAGGCGCCTGAAGACACCGAACCGGGCGGCCAGACCCGGCCAGCGGCCCAGCGGCCTGGTACAGAGCAGCCGTTCCAGCCAGCCCGCCGGGGCCAGCCAGACCGGGTTCGGCGCGATCCGCAGCAGCACCCGGCCGAGCACCAGATCGTCAGGTACCGCGCCGTACTCCCGGCTGTCGCTCTCGACGAACTGATTGTCCGACAGCAGCCACCAGCCCTTGGCCCGCAACTCGGTGGCCCGCTTGACCACCAGCAGGTCCTGCCGCAGCGGGTGCCGCACCAGCACCACCGCGCCGGGCCGCACCCGGGCTCCGTACCTGACCACCACCCGGTCGCCGTGGTACAGGGTCGGGACCATCGACGGCCCGGCCACGTCCATCAGGCCGAACGGCAGCAGCCCACCTCCCGCGCTCTCCACCGGCTCTGGGTCTGCGTCAGTGTCACGTCGCCGCATCGCCGCCATCGTGCCCGCCTCCTCGTCGCACCGGCTGCGCCCGCCGCTCGTCGGCCGGGCAGAGACCAGCATCCCGCATGGACAACGCGTGCCCGATATCGACCGGTTCCGACTCCGCCTTTTGCCCTAGGCCCCTGTCCCGGCCGCGAGATTCGAGGCGCCGCGGGGTAATCTCAGCCCCGGGAAGACGATCTAAGGAAGGACTTTCCATGCTCTCTCGTCTGTTCGCCCCGCGGGTCACGGCTCACGCCCACTGCGACCTTCCGTGCGGCGTCTACGACCCCGCGCAGGCCCGTATCGAGGCCGAGTCGGTGAAGGCCACTCAGGAGAAGTACCAGGCCAACGAGGACGCGCACTTCCGCGCTCGCGCCATCATCATCAAGGAGCAGCGCGCCGAGGCCGTCAAGCACCACCTCTCGGTGCTGTGGAGCGACTACTTCAAGGCCCCGCACTTCGAGAAGTACCCGCAGCTGCACCAGCTCTTCAACGACGCCCTGAAGGCCGCCTCGGCCACCAAGGCCTCGACCGACCCGGCCACCGGCCAGGCGCTGCTCGACCTGATCGCCCAGATCGACAAGATCTTCTGGGAGACCAAGCAGGCCTGATCGCCGCCCGCGTCATCGGTGCCCCTCACTCCGTGGAGTGAGGGGCATCGCGCGTTCGGGGGAGCCAAGTACGCTCGGCAGCATGATCAGAACCGCTGTCGTCGAGGACGTTCCCACCATCATCGAGCTGATCCGCGAACTGGCGGAGTACGAGAAGGCCCTGGACCAGGCCAAGGCCACCGAGGAGCAACTGCGCGAGGCGCTGTTCGGCGAGCAGCCGGCGGTCTTCGCACTGATCGCCGAGGACGGGACGGGCACGACCGTCGGCTTCGCGCTCTGGTTCCGCAACTTCTCCACCTGGACCGGGACGCACGGGATCTACCTGGAGGACCTCTACGTGCGCCCGAGCGCACGCGGGGGCGGGCACGGCAAGGCCCTGCTCACCGAGCTCGCCCGGATCGCCGTGGAGCGCGGCTGCAGCCGCCTGGAGTGGTCGGTGCTGGACTGGAACGAGCCCTCGATCGGGTTCTACAAGGCACTCGGCGCCCAGCCGATGGACGAGTGGACGGTTTTCCGGCTGACCGGCCCGGCGCTGCGTGAGCTGGGCACCGCAGAACCCGTCAGTGCAGATGAAAACCCGCAGCCCGCGGGGTGAATCCGGTCCAGGGTCGCGACATCCGTCGGCCGATCGCGGTAACGTCTCGGCGGACGGCCCGCGTCCGGCGCCGACCTGTTGGGTAGGACTGGGACGTACCGCACCACCCCTCAAGACAGTTGGGGCGAAGCAGTTGAGCCAAGCAACAGAACGTGCCGCGGCCCTTGGGTCACCAGCACAGCGCGTCACCCAGGAGGTGAGGGTGTCCCAGACCGACGGCGATCCCGGGAGCCTGGACGACCGGGCGGACCAGCCCGCCGAAGCGGCCGAGGCCGCCGAGACGGCTGAGACTGCCGAGACGGCAAAGGACTTCGTGGAGGTGCGGCTGCCCGCCCAGGGCGCCTACCTCTCGGTCCTGCGCACGGCCACGGCCGGTCTCGCAGCCCGCCTGGACTTCACCCTCGACGAGATCGAGGACCTACGGATCGCGGTGGACGAGGCCTGCGCCATCCTGCTCCAGCAGGCGGTGCCGGGTTCGGTGCTCACCTGCGAGTTCCGGCTGGTCGGCGATGCGCTGAGAGTCACCGTCTCGGCCCCGACCACCGACGGCCGGGCGCCCGAGCGGGACACCTTCGCCTGGACGGTGCTCTCCGCACTGGCCGGCGAGGTGGAGTCCTCGGTGGCCGAGGACCGCACGGTCAGCATCAGCCTGCACAAGAAGCGCGGCGGGTCGATCCTCCAGCCGTGAGCCGGCCTCCCGGCCGCGCCACGGCCGCTTCCGGAGCGGAGTCGTTCCCGCTCCGGAGCCCGGTCGCGGTACAACCAATGTGATGGCCCGGCCGCGCCGGCGGCCCGGGCGCTCCCGGAACGGAACGGGGGATCGCCGTGAGTGATCTGGATCGCAACTCTGCCGCCGGAGCGCGGCCCGTGGACGGCCTGCCCACGGAAGCGGTGCCGGGCCACGGGCCCGCCGACGGCGCCGCCGTGCCCGGGAGCGGCCACGCCGGCCCACGCCGCCGTACCGTGCCCGCACCCGCCGCCGCCACCCACGACGCGTACTCGAAGGACTCCCAGCGGATGAGCCAACCGACCGACCCGATGCCGGAGCCGACGGCGCCCAGCCGCCCGACGGCGGACGCGGACGACCTCAGCGGGGAGGCCGCGGGCGGGGCCGAGCAGGAGCTGACCGAGGTGGTCCAGGCCTCGCTGCCCGCCCAGGTGGTCGGGCACCGCACGGCCGCCCCGGACCGGGAGGCCGCCCGGGCGCTGTTCGTGCGGCTGGCCGCGCTGCCCGAGGGCTCGGCCGAGCGGGTCGAGCTGCGCAACCAGCTGGTCCGGATGCACATCCCGCTGGTCGAACACCTGGCCCGGCGGTTCCGCAACCGCGGCGAGCCGCTGGACGACCTCACCCAGGTCGCCACCATCGGGCTGATCAAGTCGGTGGACCGGTTCGACCACGAGCGCGGGGTGGAGTTCTCCACCTACGCCACCCCGACCATCGTGGGCGAGATCAAGCGGCACTTCCGGGACAAGGGCTGGGCGGTGCGGGTGCCGCGCCGGCTCCAGGAGCTGCGGCTGTCGCTGACCACCGCGACCAGCGAGCTCTCCCAGCGGCACGGCCGCTCCCCCACGGTGCACGAGCTGGCCGAACACCTCGGCATCTCCGAGGAGGACGTGCTGGAGGGCCTGGAGTCGGCCAACGCCTACTCCACGCTCTCGCTCGACGTGCCGGACAGCGACGACGAGTCGCCGGCCGTGGCGGACACCCTGGGCGCCACCGACGAGGCGCTGGAGGGGGTGGAGTACCGCGAGTCGCTCAAGCCGCTGCTGGCCCAACTGCCGCAGCGCGAGCAGAAGATCCTGGTGCTCCGGTTCTTCCGGAACATGACCCAGTCGCAGATCGCCGCCGAGGTGGGGATCTCGCAGATGCACGTGTCGCGGCTGCTCGCCCGCACCCTGGCCCAGCTGCGGGACAAGCTGCTGGTCGAGGAGTGACGAGCGGCAGCACGCGCTGAGAAGGGACGAGCCGGGCCCAGGGGGCCCGGCTCGTCCCTTCTCGGCGTGCGGGCCCGGTCAGTCCTCGGTGCGGTAGAGCACGGCGGTGACGGTCGGGTTGAGCAGCATGACCAGGCCGGCCACGCCCGCCAGGCCCACCAGCGCGCCGAGGGCCGCCATCGAGCCACCGCTCTGGCACATGTAGTAGGCCACCGGCAGGCAGGTGGTGTGGGTCAGCACCGCCGGGCTGCGGCCCCAGCGCTGCAGCCGCAGCAGCGCCCCGGCGGCCACCAGCGGCAGCAGTCCGAGCAGCAGGATCACCACGCCGCCGTACTCGACGAGGCCCTGGTTCCTGGTGCTCTCGACCAGTCCGGCCACGATCATGTAGCCGCCCCAGACGGTCAGCGCGGCGCCCTCGACGGCGGTCAGCGCCACGGCGGCGATCAGCTTGGCGGGACGGGCGGCGGTGGAGGTCTCTGCGGTCACTCCAGCAGGGTAGCCGCCACCGGGGCGCCACCGAGCCGTAGGCTGATCCTCATGCGCGCGCTCCTGGTCGTGAACCCGAAAGCCACCACCACAAGTGGCCGAACCAGGGATGTCCTCACGCACGCCCTGCGGAGCGATCTCAAGCTGGAGGTCGCGGTCACCGACCGCCGGGGCCACGCCCGTGACCTGGCCCGCGAGGCGGCCGCGGACGGCACGGTGGACCTGGTGGTCGCGCTCGGCGGGGACGGCACGGTCAACGAGGTCGTCAACGGACTGCTCGCGCACGGGCCCTCCGATCGGGTGCCGCGGCTGGCCGTGGTGCCCGGTGGCAGCACCAACGTCTTCGCCCGGGCGCTCGGACTGCCCAACCACCCGGTGGAGGCCACCGGTGTGCTGCTGGACGCACTGGAGCAGCGCCGGGAGCGGGCGATCTCACTGGGCAAGGCGATGACGGAGGGGCTGCCGGACCGCTGGTTCACCTTCACCGCGGGGCTCGGCTTCGACGCCGGCGTGGTCGGCCGGGTGGAGGAGCAGCGGCGCTCGGGGCGCAAGTCCACGCACGCGCTCTACATCAGAGAAGCACTCCGGCACTACGTGACCGAGCGTGAACACCGCAGGTCCGGCCCCGTGACCTTGGAACTCCCGGGCCGCGCACCGCAGCCGGGGCTGGTGATGACCATAGTCTCGAACACCTCACCGTGGACTTTTCTCGGTAATCGCCCGGTGCTGCCCTCGCCCGCGGCTTCGTTCGAGACCGACCTTGATGTCTTCGGCATCACTCGAATGACGGCGTTCGGAACCGCTCGTACGGTCCGTCAGATTCTGCGGCCGCACACTCCTTCGGAGCAATCCCAGAAGGCCGTTGGAGCTTCCGGGAAGCACGTTGTCTCTTATCACGACGTCCGACACTTCACCTTGGTTTCCCAGGAACCGGCCCCATTTCAGGTCGACGGGGACCACCTTGGTGAGAGGAGTCGCGTCAGTTTCACAGGCGTACGACGGGCACTGCGTGTGATTGTGTGACCAGAAGGGGGTCCCGCCCTTCTTCTCGAACGCGCTAGCCCCCTTCACCCCATAGAAGTACGGCCTGTGAGGTAGGCGACACCGAAGAATCAAAAATTCCTCCTCGAAGGGGGTTGTATCCAGGCCCGAGGTTTGCGAACCTCTACATGGCGAACGGGACGCCTCGCAGCGGGACAAGCGAGACGGCCCCACCGAGCACCCCCTGGCACCTGTGGCTGCCTGGAGCCCTCGGGTTTCGCCCGAACCCCCCTCTGCACAGACTGCCGGGCCGTGAAGGCCTTAGGTCCCTTTTGCCGTTGCGGGATTCGTGAAAGCGTTCACATTCACAAGCCATCGATTGTGTCGGCCGGGCCACCGCCTGGCGACCGGAGGAGTTGGACGACCATGGACTGGCGCCACCGCGCTGTCTGCCGCGAAGAGGACCCGGAGCTGTTCTTCCCGATCGGGAACACCGGTCCTGCTCTGCTGCAGATCGAGGAAGCCAAGGCCGTGTGCCGCCGCTGTCCCGTCATGGAGCAGTGTCTGCAGTGGGCTCTGGAGACCGGCCAGGACGCCGGCGTCTGGGGCGGCATGAGCGAGGACGAGCGTCGTGCGATGAAGCGCCGCGCAGCCCGCAACCGCGCCCGCACCGCCTGAGCGAGTGCCTCGCGCACCGCACCCTGAAGTACCGCACCACTGAAGTACCGATCAACACATGATCACAGGCTTCGACCGCCACTCCGTCGAAGCCTTCCGCAGGAGCCGTCACACACCGGGCTGCCGACCAGGCAGCCGACCGGCGTGGCGACCCCGACACTTCGGCCCGGCTCGGTCCGGACACTTGATACTGTTCACTCAGAGCAATATCGTGGACCTGGGACGCTCACCGTACGCAATATGACGCGATGAGCAGCCCGGCAGTGACCGCCGCCCGTGCCGACGGTGTCACGCATCACCAGAGCCCCCGTTCCGACCGACTCCCCCCGACGGCCGGAACGGGTTGAGAGGCCCTGTCGACCCTCCCCCCCCGGTCGACAGGGCCTCGTTTCTTCTGCTCCCAGCGGCCCCCGCTCCCCCTGCGGGCCCCTCATGGCCCCCGGCGCGCATCGATCTGCCGTACTGCGCACCGGAGTTGACGCAGTACGGCGCGCCGCTGAACCGCTTATCGCACCGGGATCTCCAACACCACCTTGGTGCCGCCGTCCGGCGCCGCGACCATGTCGAAGGTGCCGCCCAGCTCACCGGTGGCCAGCGTCCGCACGATCTGCAGCCCGAGGTTGCCGCCCTGCTGCGGGTCGAAGCCCTCCGGCATGCCGCGGCCGTCGTCCTGCACGGTGATCAGCAGGTACTCCTCCGGCTTCGAACCGCCCGTCCAACTGTCGGACCAACCCTTGCCGTTGACCGGCGCCCGGCCGCGCAGCGCGGTGACGAAGACACTGCCGGTGGCCCTGTCACCGAACGCGTGTTCCAGTGCGTTCTGCAGCAGCTCGGTGAGGACCATCGCCAGCGGGGTGGCCACCTCGGCCGACAGGATGCCGAAGCTGCCGCTGCGCCTGGTGTTCACCTGGCCGTCCTGGGACAGCTCCATCACCATCGCCAGCACCCGGTCCGCGATCTCGTCGAAGGCCACCTGCTCGTCCAGCGTCTGGGAGAGCGTCTCGTGCACGATGGCGATCGAGCCGACCCGGCGCACCGCCTCGTCCAGCGCGGCCCGCCCGGCGTCCGAGTCCATCCGGCGGGACTGCAGGCGCAGCAGCGCGGCCACCGTCTGCAGGTTGTTCTTCACCCGGTGGTGGATCTCCCGGATGGTGGCGTCCTTGGTCATCAGCTCCCGCTCGCGGCGGCGCAGCTCGGTGACGTCGCGGGCCAGCACCAGCGAGCCGGTGTGCACGCCCTTGGGCTTGAGCGGGATCGCACGCAGGGTGACCACGCCCCCCTGCGCCTCCACCTCGGACTGGCGCGGGGCCCACCCGCTGGCGAGCTTCACCAGCGCCTCGTGCACCGGCCCGCGCGACGGGGGCGCCAACTCGGCGGTCGTGCGCCCCAGGTGACCGCCCACCAGGTCGGTGGTCAGGCCCAGGCGGTGGTAGGCGGAGAGCGCGTTGGGGCTGGCGTAGGTGACGATGCCGTCGGCGTCCAGCCGGATCAGGCCGTCGCCGACCCGGGGGGCCGCGTCCATGTCGACCTGCTCGCCGGCGTAGGGAAACGTTCCGGCAGCGATCATCTGGGCCAGGTCGGAGGCGCTCTGCAGGTAGGTGAGCTCCAGCCGGCTCGGGGTGCGCACGGTCAGCAGGTTGGTGTTGCGGGCGATCACCCCGAGCACCCGGCCCTCGCGGCGCACCGGGATCGACTCGACCCGGACCGGCACCTCCTCGCGCCACTCCGGGTCGCCCTCGCGCACGATCCGACCCTCGTCGAAGGCGGCGTCCAGCAGCGGGCGGCGCCCGCGCGGGACCAGGTGGCCGACCATGTCGTCCTGGTAGGAGGTCGGTCCGGTGTTGGGCCGCATCTGGGCCACCGAGACGTACCGGATGCCGTCCCAGGTGGGGATCCAGAGCACCAGGTCGGCGAAGGAGAGGTCGGAGAGCAGCTGCCACTCCGAGACCAGCAGGTGGAGCCACTCCACATCGGCACCGGTGAGGGTGGTGTGGCGGCGGACGAGTTCGTTCAACGAGGGCACACCGCGAGGGTAGCCCGCGGGCGGCCCGGGCGGCCGGTCGAGGCGGGCCGGCGGCGGTCGTCGGTCATCGGCGATGGGCCCGGCAGTTGTCCAGACCAATTCTGGGCATCTCCTGGACAACCCAGATTGGTCTAGTCCACAATGGAGGAGCACCAAGGAGAGGCCCCCCGCGCACACTGCCCTGACCGCGCGCGGCCCCTCCTCGGTCGGCCGCCGCGCCGCCGGGACCCCGCACAGTCCCGACAGCGCGCCAAGGCGGCCGACGACAGCTCCGGGCTGCGGTGCCGCACAGGTTGAGGGTCCTGTGTCGGCGCCGTGGCCCGTAGTGCTGTCCGGACTCCTGCGCACTGCGACTCCCCGTGCTCTGCAGCTCCTCGGGCACCCCGGCCGGCAGCGCGAAGCCCGCCGAGGCCGCCGTCCACCTGGTCCCGCCGGCCGAAGACCGCCCGCGATCACCGGCGAGACGTTGTCCACCTAGTGCCGCACTAGGACGGGTTGTTGATCAACTGGTTGATCTGCGCGTCGGCCGCCTTGGTCGCCTGGTCCACCGACTGGCCGGCCAGGATGGCGCCGAGCATGTCGCCCAGCACGTTCTTCTTCTCCACCGCGCCCCAACCCGGGGCCACCGGGGTGAACCAGGCGTCGGGCACCGAGTTGGCCGCCGCCGCGGTCGCCGGCTTGTAGCGCAGCGGGTCGAGCTGGGTCAGGTTGTTCGGCAGGATGTTCTTGCTCGCCAGCAGGGCCTCGGACTTGGCGCTGGTGAAGAGCTTCACCCAGGCCGTGGCCGGCCCGCTCACCTGGGTCTTGGCGGTGATCGCCAGGTCGGAGCCGCCGATGAAGCTGGGCAGCGGCTTGCCGTTCGGGCCGGGGAAGGCGGCCACCTTGAGCGAGTCCTTGAGTGCGGGGTCGCCGCCCGGCGGCGTGACGGCGCTGGTCGCCTCCCAGGCGTTGCCGTAGATCGCCGCGGCCTGCTGCTTGCCCAGCACGTCGGACTGGTGCAGCTCGTTGACCGTCAGATCACCGTGGTTGTACCGCTTCACCAGGTCGATGAAGTGCGAGATGCCCTGCTGGGACTTCGGGTCCTCCAGGGTGCCGTGCCAGCTGCCGGTGGAGTCGAAGCGGGCGATCGTGCCGCCGTACGCGGCGACGTAGGACATCGCGGCGTACCAGTAGGGGCCCGGCAGGTAGAGCGGCGAGAAGGACTTGTCGCCCTTGTGGGCCGCCTGGAGCTTGTCGAGGGCCGCCGTCAGGTCGTCCTCGGTCGTGGGGAAGTCCGCGCTGCCGGTGGCCTGCTGGAACATCGCGGAGTTGTAGACGCCGACCCGGGCGCCCGCGTAGTAGGGCACGCAGAAAAGCTTGTCGTTGTAGGTGCAGGTGTTCTCCAGGCCGCGGATCCAGCTGTCCGAGTTCTCGTAGTCGCTCTTGTTCACCTGGGCCAGCGAGCCGTTCAGGATGTACTTCATGGTCTCGGTGTTGCCCAGTTCGACCACGTCCGGAGCCTTGCCCGAAGCGAGCGCGGCGTCCAGGTTGTTCACCTTGTCCGCCCAGGTCTGGTAGCTCAACTTGAGGGTGACACCCGGGTACTGGGCACCGAACTCGTCGTTGACCTGCTGCACCAGGTCGGGCCAGCTGTTCTCCGCGTCGTTCATCAGCCAGACGGTCAGCGTGCCGGTGACGGCCCTGGGGTCAACAGACGCGCTGGCCTTGGGACTTGTGCTGGTGCCGCAGCCGGCCGCGCTCGCGAGGAGCACGGTTGCGACGGACGCGGTGATGAACTGACGCTTCACGCTGTCCTCCTGGAATGGTCTGCCGCCATTGGTTCAGACCAGATTTCTGGAGCCTGGCCCAGGTCAATCCGGCTGTCAATGCCCTCCAGGGGACTCCCGGCGTGCCGTTGTGAATCTGTGTCTTAATCCTTGCTTAAGGCATGACAATTGACGTGCACTCAGAAGGCAAAAACGACAATTGGGCCCCGCGGTGGAGTAATTCCACCACGGGGCCCATTTGTTGAGCGGCGGTCAGAAAGTACCAGCGAGGCACGGCGGGCCTCGCAGAAAGTATCAGCGAGGCACGGCGAGCCTCAGGAGCGCACCGTCGGCTGACCGGTGAGCACCTCGACGGCGGCCAGGCCGCAGACCCGGGCGGCGCCGTGGGTGGCGATGTGCAGCGCGCCGACCGGCGCAGCCTGCGGCACCCCCATCTCCACCACCAGGGCGTCCGGGCGGGCGGCCAGCAGCCGGTGCACGGTCGCCGCCATCCACGCGTGCCGGTGCAGGTCGCGGACGACCAGCACCAGGCGGCGCCCGTCGGACTCGCCCAGCACCCGGTCGACCAGCGCGTCCAGCTGCCCGTCCGCGGCGTCGGCGGGGCCCGCGCTCAGCGCGCGGGTGCCCGGGAAGCGCTCGGCCAGCATGCCGGCCACGCCCCACGGGGTCTCGTCGCCCACCGCGATGTTGGCCTCGGGCGAGAACGAGGCCACGTACGGACGGTCCGTCACCGGCGTGAACGGCTGCGCCGGGTCGGCGGTCACCAGCAGCGCCCGGCGGGCGGCCCGCAGGCCGATCGACAGGTCCGGCTCGGTGGGCGCGGCCTGCCCTGCCTTTCCGTACCGGGCGAGTCGCGTCCAACTGCCCAGCGAGCGCACCCGCGCGGCGGCGTCGGCCAGCCGCTCCTCGGGGAGCCGGCCCGAACGGACCGCCTCCACGATCGCGTCCCGCAGCCGCAGCACGGTCTCCTCGTCGCAGAGCCCGCCGCCCACGCAGATCGCGTCGGCGCCGGCGGCCAGCGCCAGCACCGTGCCGTCCGCGATGCCGTAGGTGTTGGCGATCGCGCCCATCTCGATGGCGTCGGTGACGATCAGGCCCTCGTAGCCGAGCCCGCCGTCCTCCGGACGGCCGCGCAGCAGCCCGCCCAGCACGGCCCGGCTGAGCGTGGCCGGCCACACGGGGTCGACCGCCGGGAGCATGATGTGCGCGCTCATCAGGGCCTTGGCGCCGGCCTCGACGGCGGCCCGGAACGGCACCAGGTCGCGCGAGCGCAGCAGGTCCTCGTCCACGCCGATCATCGGCAGGCCGTGGTGCGAGTCGATCGCCGTGTCACCGTGGCCGGGGAAGTGCTTGGCGCAGGCGGCCACGCCCGCCGACTGCAGGCCCTCGACCCAGGCGGCGGTGTGCCGGGCGCACAGCTCGGGGTCGGCACCGAAGGAGCGCACGCCGATGATCGGGTTGCCCGGGTTGGAGTTGACGTCCGCCGAGGGAGCCCAGTTGTAGTTGATGCCGCAGGCGGCCAGCGCCCGGCCCAGCTCGCGGGCCACGTCGCGGGTCAGCGCCGGGTCGTCGATCTCGCCGAGGGCCAGGTTGCCCGGCCAGGAGGAGCCGTTGCCCACCTCCAGGCGGGTGACGTCGCCGCCCTCCTCGTCGATCGCGATCAGCAGGTCGGGGTTCTCCTGGCGCAACTGGGCGGTGAGCGCCGCCAGCTGGGCCTGGTCGGTGACGTTGCGCCCGAAGAGGGCCACCGAGCCGAGGCCGGCCGCCAGGTGGCGGCGGACCCACTCGGGCGGGGTGATGGTGCCCTCGAAGCCGGGCTGCAGGACGGTCATCGCGTCGCGGTGCAGCTGGTCGCTGTCCGGGATGCTCGGGATGAGGATGCTCATGGCGGCCGATCAGCCCTTCACTGCGCCGGCGGTCATCCCGCCGACAGCCTTGCGTTGGAGGAACAGGAAAATGACCAGGACCGGGATGGCGAACAGGGTGGAGGCGGCCATCGTGGCGCCCCAGTCGTCACCGAAGACGCTCTGGAACGAGGTCAGCCAGAGCGGCAGGGTCTGCGCGGTGCCGGGGCCGGTGGACTTCTCCAGGATCAGCGCGAGCGGCAGCTCGTTCCAGGCGGTGATGAAGCCGAACAGCGAGGTCGACATCAGGCCCGGGGCGAGCAGCGGGAAGACCACCTTCACGAAGGCCTGGAAACGGGTGCAGCCGTCCACCATCGCCGACTCCTCCAGCTCCTTGGGCACCGCGGCGATGAACCCGCGCAGCGTCCAGATCGTGAAGGGCAGCACCATCATCATGTAGAAGAGGGTCAGCGGGACCAGGCTGTCGAGCATGTCCTTGTCCCGGACGATCATGTAGACCGAGATCGTCATGACCTCCCAGGGCGCCATCTGGGCCAGCATGATCACCAGGACGAAGGCCTTGCGGCCGCGGAACCTCATCCGGGCGACGGCGAAGGAGGCCAGCGTGGCGATCACCAGCGAGGCCAGCACCGCGATGATCGTCACGGTGAAGCTGTTGCCGACCATCTCCCAGAACTGCGCGGCGCCGGTGGCGGCCTTGAAGTGGTCCAGCGTGCCGCTCAGCGGCAGGAAGACCGGGGTCTTGCTGATGATGTCCCGGTTCGCCTTGAAGGCCGTGATGAGCATCCAGTAGACCGGGAACACGAAGAAGACGAAGAGGACGGCCGCGATGATGTTCGGCCAGCTCCGTCCGATGAGCGAGCGCCTCACAGCTCGTCCTCCTGCTTCAGAATGATCCGGAAGTAGTACGCCATCATCACGCCGAGCATCAGGATGGTCAGCACGGCGATGGTCGAGGCGACTCCGTAGTGCTGGTTGCCGGTGCCCTGGATGTAGGCGTAGAGCGGCAGCGTGGCGGTCAGGCCGCCGGGGCCGCCCGCGTTGATGGCGAGCACCTGGGTGAAGGCCTTGAAGACCCAGATGACCTCGAGGAACGTGGTGCTGAGGAAGAACGGCTTGAGGCTGGGGTAGACCACGCACTGGAAGATCTTCCACGCGCCGGCGCCGTCCATCCGGGCCGCCTCGTAGAGCTCGGTCGGGATGGTGGTCAGGCCGGCGTACATGTTGAACGCCACGAACGGGATCGAGCCCCAGACGATCAGCAGGATGATCACGAAGAACGTGCCGGTCTGGGTGCTGTACCAGTTGTACTCGGCCATGGCGTGCCAGCCCAGCTTGTCCAGCAGCCAGTTGACCACGCCGTAGCGGGAGTCGAAGAGCCAGCTGAAGACGGTGGCGCTGGCCACGATGGGCATCGCCCAGGCGAGGATCAGACCGGCCTGGAGCAGGATCCGCATCTTCTTGCCGAGCCGGTTGAGCAGCATGCCGACCAGGGTGCCGCCGACCATGATCGCGACGACGTTGATCAGGGTGAACACCACCGAACGCTCGGTGGTGTGCCAGAAGTCAGGGTCGGTCAGCTGGTCCTTGTAGTTCTCGAACCCGTTCCACTCGGTCAGGTGGAGGATCAGCTGACGCTTGTTCAGGTTCTGGAACGACAGCTCGAAGGTCTTGATCAGCGGCCAGCCGAGCAGGGCCAGGGTGGCCACGATGGCGGGCAGGAGCAGCAGGTAGGGGGTACTGCGCGCCAGCAGGGTCGGACCGACCAGCGGTCTGACCCTGCTCGTGGCGACGTCGGCCGGGCTGCCCCCGGCACCGTTGCCTGGCTCCGGGGATCGAGTGGGCACCCGCTCCGATTGCACAGCCATCGTTCTCTCTTCCTCACACCTGGCCGGACAAGTGGCCATACAGACAGGGCGGCGGCGCCGCCCGCCCGCCCTCCGTGGTGGGGGCGGGCGGGCGACGCCGCTCGGGGACTACTGCTTCTGGCCGAGAAGCTTCGTCATGGTGTCGTCGTACTTCTTCGCGGTGGAGTCGTAGTCCGCACCCTGGAGGACCGCGGCGAGGAAGTCCTTGATCGGGTTCGGGGTGTTCTCCACGTTGGCCCAGTTCGGCGTGTTCGGGGTGGTGGAGCCGTTGGCCGAGGCCGGGATGGCGGCCTGGGCGAACGGGGTGGTGGCCAGCGAGTCCAGCGAGGTCTTGTTCGGGATCAGGCCGGCGGAGGCCATCTGGCCCTCGTACTTGTCCGACAGCATGATCTTCAGCAGACCCTTGGCCAGGTCGGGGTTCTTGGTGTCCTGGGCGATCGCCAGGTTCGAGCCGCCGAGGAAGACGCCGGACGGCTTGTCCGCGGTCTTGCCGGGGAGCGGGAAGTAGCCCACCTGGTCGGCCGGGATGTCCTTCGGGTCCGGGGCCTCCCAGCCCAGGCCGATCATGGCGCCCACGTCACCCTTGGAGAAGACGGTGGTCTGCTCCGGGGTGGCCTCGTCCTTGTCCTTCGGCGCGGTCGAGTAGCTCTGCAGCTTCTGGTAGGTCGCGAAGGCGTCCTTGGCCTCCGGCGACTCCAGGTTGCCGACCCAGGTCGAGCCGTTCTGCTTGGCGATCTGGCCGCCCTGGCCGGCGAGCAGGCCGAAGTAGGTGTACCACTCCTGGCCCGGCAGGTAGATCGGCTGGCTGACGCCCTGGGTGGCCTTCAGCTTGTCGAGGTCGCCGTAGAACTCGTCCAGCGTCTTCGGGGTGCCGGTGATGCCGGCCTTGGTCCACAGCGCCTTGTTGTAGATGACCACGCGGTTGGTGAAGTACCACGGGGCGGCGTACTGCTTGCCGTCCAGCACCGAGGAGGCGTTCAGGTTGGCGGCCCAGTCGTTGCCGCCGAGGTCGGCCTTGGCCGAGGTGAGGTCCAGCAGGCCGCCGCTGGCCGCGTAGCCGGCGGTCTGGGTGTTGCCGACCTCCAGCACGTCCACCGAGTTGTCGGACAGACCGGTGGTGACCTTCGCCCCGATGCCGTCCCACTTCTGGATCTGGATGTTGAGCTTGGCCCCCGGGTACTGGGACTCGAAGTCGGCCTTGACGCCGTCCTGCCAGGCCTGCGAGGCCGAACCGGACATGAGCCACGCGGTGATGGTCTTGCCGTTGTAGTTGGCCGGCTTGCCGCCCGCGCTGTCGTCCTTCTTGCTGGACGAGCCACACGCCGCGAGGCCGACGACCATGGCCGCGACGCCGACCGCCGCGATGAGCTGACGCTTCACGCCATCCTCCTGAGGGATGCCCGGGTGCCCCCCATCGGTGGCCGGCGGCATATCCCCGTAGAAGGGGAGGAATGGTGCCGCGAACCTTGAGATGGTCTGGGGATTCATGAGTTGGTCTGCAGTGGTGTAGACCAGATGCCTGGAGCTTGGCCTAGACCAATGGGCGTGTCAACGGGCCGAAGAGCAATCCGGACGAGCCGTTACCAAGCCGACACCGCTCATCGTTCATCGTGTGATGCGCTCCCCGTCGCCTGGGCATACGTGCAACGATGTGTGCCGTTAACGAGGCAGTGAGGGCCAGGAGGGCCTCACGAGGAGCGGAGAAGCGCCCATGAGCAGCGACGGGGGCAGCACGGCCCAGCTTCGGGCGGAGGAGCCCCAGGCGGAGCCGTCCGCCCAGGTGCCGGCGGGCGATCCCGCCGCGGCGCGGGTGCCCAAGTACTACGGACTGAAGCGCCACCTGCTCCAGCTCACCGAGACCCAGCCGGCCGGCACCCCGGTCCCGCCGGAGCGCGCGCTGGCCGCGCAGTTCGACACCTCGCGCACCACCGTGCGCCAGGCGCTCCAGGAACTGGTGGTGGAGGGCCGGCTGGAGCGGATCCAGGGCAAGGGCACCTTCGTGGCCAAGCCCAAGGTCGCCCAGGCGCTCCAGCTCACCTCCTACACGGAGGACATGCGCGCCCAGGGCCTGGAGCCCACCTCGCGGCTGATCGAGGTCGGCTACATCACCGCCGACGAGCACCTCGCCCCGCTGCTCGACATCAAGCCCGGCAGCCGGGTGCTGCGGATCGAGCGCCTGCGCCTGGCCAACGGCGACCCGATGGCCATCGAGGTGGCGCACCTGTCCGCCAAGCGGTTCCCCGCGCTGCGGCGCAACCTGGTCAAGCACAACTCGCTCTACGCCGCGCTGCGCGAGGTGTACGACGTGGTGGTGGCCGAGGCCGAGGAGACGATCGAGACCACGCTGGCCAACCCGCGCGAAGCCGGGCTGCTCGGCTCGGACCTCGGGTTGCCGATGCTGCAGCTGTCGCGGCACTCCTTCGACGCACAGGGGGCGCCGGTGGAGTGGGTGCGGTCGATCTACCGGGGGGACCGGTACAAGTTCATCACCCGGCTGCAGCGGCCGGGGCAGTAAGGGACGGCTCCTCGGTGATGGCGGTCCGGTGGGAACCGGACCGCCATCACCGTGCTCAGGTGCCGGCGCCGGCCGCGGGCTTGTTCGTCACCAGGCAGAGCACGTAGTTGTTGCCGGTCTCGTGGTGGGTGAACGACTTCTCGTAGTTCGGGTACTTGTCGCAGGCGGTCTCACCGTCGGTGGCGCCGTTGACCCGGCCCAGCACCTTGAGCTCGGCGCTCGGGTCGGAGCAGGGCAGCTGCTTGAGCGCCGGGCTGTCGTCGGTGCCGGTGTTGTGCAGGCAGTCGCCGGTCACGATGTCGAGCGGCAGCGGGGTGTGCAGGCCCGCGGTGGAGTTGAACGGCGAGTTGTCGTTGCTGTTCGTGCTGTGGCCGACCGCGGCGCCGAACACCACCAGGGCGAGGAACAGCGCGATCCCGGCCGCCGGCACGAGCAGCATCAGCGCCGCCGGGCGGCGAAGCAGCGGCTTGCCCGGGTCGAGCTGCGGTCCGAGCGGGCCGGGCGCGGCGGGCGGCAGGCGCTTGATCTTGTTGTGGGCGACCAGGTTGCGCAGCAGGGTGATCGGGGTCATCACCGAGGAGAGGTAGCCCCACCAGCCCTGGACGAGCGTGCGGGCCGACATGTGGCGGACCATCGCCGTGCCGCAGGTCCGGCAGAACGGGCCGGGCTGGCGGAGGAACCGCATGATGATGATCATGCCCTGGTGGCCGCGGACGGTCGTCTGCACGGCCGGGAAGCCGCCGCAGAACCGGCAGGTGAGGACGCCGGGCGGGGCGTAGGCGGGGGCGGGGGCGCCGTAGGGCTGCGCGCCGTAGGCGGGGGCGCCGTAGGCCGGGGCGGGCGCGCCGTAGGCCGGGGCGGGCGCGCCGTAGGCGGGCGCCGGGGCACCGTAGGCCGGGGCCGGGGCTGGGGCGCCGTAGGCGGGCGCGGGCGAACCGTACGCGGGGGCCGGGGCGCCGTAGGCCGGCGGCGCGCCGTACGGAGCGGGCTGCGGCTGCTGCGGCGGGGCGGCGGTGGCGTACGGGTTGGACTGCGGCGGCGGGTAGGGCGAACTCAAGGTGTGATTCCCCGTTGGTGGTGATGGCACCGGTCCCCGATCCGGCGTGCGTGGCCAGCGGGGTCGGGCGACCGGGACGACGCATGAAGATACCGCGTGGTCACCGCTCGTCACGAGCCGCGGGCGGGATTCGGGGCGGGCCGGTAGGGCCCACCAGCACCGGATCTGACTCGCCGTCGCCCTCGCCGGGACGGTGCCCTCGGGCTCCTCGGCGCTCACGACGGCCCGGTCCGCGCGTGGCGCGGGCAGGCACAGGCCGGCCACCGACGGACCCCGCAGGCCCGGCCCTCGCTCTCCCCACCCACTCCTTTGCCGCGTTCGTCGCGACCCTCAAGTCCGGCTCGCCCAGCGCCTCCTGAGGCGACGCTGCGACCCTCGTGCGCCCCTTGACCGTACCGGCGCTTCGGGAGACGGTGGCGCGCAACCGGGCGGGCGTACCCCGGACTCCGAGGGGGCTTGCGATGCCAGTGAAAGCGCCGGACTTCACCACACTGCTGCAGGGCGCACGGCGCACGGCGGCGCACCTGGAGCTGCGCGACAACTACCGCACCACCGGCGAGGCTCCCGGCGTGCAGCTGATCCGCGAGACCGCGGCGCGGGGCGTGGTGCTGCGCCGCGCCCGGATCACGGACGAGCCGGGAGCCGACGCCGCCACCCTGGCCGCCTCCTGCGCCGCCGGCGAGCTGGTCCGCTGGCTGCCGCGGACCAGGGCCTCGGGCATCGCGCTGCCGGGCAGGGACTTCTGGCTGATCGACACCCGCCTGGTGCTCTTCCACTGGTACGCCGACGACGGCGCGTGGGCCGGCCACCACTTCACCGGGGACCCCGGCGCCGTCAGGCTCTGCAGCGCGGCGTTCGAAGCGGTCTGGGCCCGGGCCCTTCCGCATGCGCCGGACCGTGCCGGTGGCACATCGCTCGGCCCGGCGCGCAGCACCTGGGAGCACCTGCACCCGTGACCGCCGCCGCGTGCCCTTGACCTTCCCCTTTGGGGAGGCCGCACAGTGGGCGGTGACCGGGCACCCCGCCCGGGGCGAGGAGGCGAGCCGACCATGGGCCTGATGAGCATCGGCGAGTTCGCGCACCTGTCGCGACTCTCCCCCAAGGCGCTGCGGCTCTACGACGAGCTCGGGCTGCTGGTGCCGGCCCGGGTGGACGCGGCGACCGGCTACCGCCGGTACGCGGACGCGCAGCTGGACCAGGCCCGCCTGGTCTCCTCGCTGCGCCGGCTCGGCGTCCCGCTGGCGCGGATCAAGGAGGTCCTCTCGCTGGAGCCGGCGTCGGCCGCCGAGGCGATCCGCGCCCACTGGGCCTGGAGCGAGGCCGAGCACGCCGCCCAGCGCGTCCTGGTGGCCCGCCTCGTCGACCGTCTTCACGGAGAGAAGCCCGCCATGTACGAGGTCACCGTCCGCGACATCCCCGAGCGCAGCCTGCTCAGCCGGATCAGCCGGGTCCACCAGGACGAGCTGGAGGAGGTGACCCGGGAGCTGTTCATCCGCCGTCTGCGGGGCGGCGGCGCGCCGCGGACCGAGGGGGTCGCCGGAGCACCGTTCATCGTCTACCACGGAGAGGTGAGCGGGGACAGCGACGGCCCGGTCGAGTGGTGCTGGCCCGTCCCCGCGGAGCGGGCCGAGGAGGTCGCCACCGGGTTCCCCGACCTCACGCTGCGCACCGAGCCCGCGCACCAGGAGGCGTTCGTCCGCCAGGACGCGCCGGGGCGGTGGGTCAGCAGCGCGCAGGCGGAAGTCGCCGTCGAGAGCCTGTACGCCTGGGCCGCCGACCGGCACCGCCGACCGTCCGGCGGGCTGCGGGGCGTGCTGGTCCCGGACCCGGCCGGCACGGGCGCCGGGCCGTACTGCGAGTTCGCGATCGCGCTGCGCTGAGCCGGCCGGGAGGCAGCGACGGCACGCACGGCGCCAGGCCCGTAACGTACCGCACCCCTGCCCCGGTTCACCCGAACCCGTCGTTTCGGGCACACACATGACGGATCGGTAGATATCTCGCAGAGCAACCCATCGATCACCCAATTGGTCTGGACCACGCCACCAGCCCCCGGTTAGGGTCGCTGTCGGAGGCCGCGCTGGAGCGCGGCTCCGTCCCCTCGCAACCCATCCGGCGGGCCCGTTCGCCCTGCGCGCGTCGACCGTGCCCGAAGCCGAGCCGTTGCGGAGCGGTCGAGCTTCTCGGCCACAGTCAATTCGAGCCTGGAGTGATGGCATGCCGACGTCTGACGACCGATATCTGCATCGAGCCGCTTCCTCCCTCCCGTACTTCAGCGCGGACGGCGAGGCCTACCTCACGCCCACCCCGCTGCGGGACCTCAAGAAGGTGCGCCCGCTGCGGGTGCTCTCCGAGGCGGACTTCGCGTTCTGGCAGACGTACGGCTACGTGGTGGTCAGGGAGGCGATCCCGGCCGAGGCGGCCCAGCAACTGCTGGACTTCGCCTGGGACTTCCAGGGGCTCGACCCGGACCGGCCGGAGACCTGGTACGAGGAGCAGAGCTTCCGCTCCGAGCTGGAGCAGGAGTTGCACGTCTACGGCTTCGTCGAGGCGTACCAGCACCAGCTGATCTGGGACAGCCGCCAGGCCCAGCGGGTCTACGACGCGTTCGTGGACGTGTGGGACTGCGAGGAGCTGTGGGTGACGCTGGACCGGCTCAACCTCAACCCGCCCAACGTCAGGACCCGCGACCGCGCCCTGATCGCACCCACCGACAAGGGCTTCGACATCGAGCTGCACTGGGACGTGGACTCCACGCTGAGCGTGCTGCCACAGCGGGTGCAGGGGATCATCGCGCTGAACGACACCCGCCCGGAGCTCGGCGGGTTCCAGTGCAACCCCGAGCTGTTCCGCCGCTTCGAGCAGTGGCGGATGGACCAGCCCGCCGACCGGGACCCGATCCGCCCCGCCGTCGACCGCGAGGAGTTCCCGGTGGTCCGGCCCGAGTTGAAGGCCGGCGACCTGCTGATCTGGAACGGCATGCTGGCGCACGGGGTGGCTCGCAACACCTCCGAGGACGGCGTCCGCTCGGTGCAGTACCTGTCCATGATGCCCGCGCTGGAGGAGGCCGAGGAGATGCGGCGCTCGCGGATCGAGTCGTGGCGCACGCTCTCCACGCCCACCTGGAACCGGACGCTGGTCGGCGACGCCAAGCGGCACGAGTCGCTGCGCTACGGCGCCGCCGAGCTGACCGGGCTGGGCGAGAAGCTGCTGGGTCTGCGGTCCTGGAACGCCACGGACGCCAAGCCCGCGGACATCGAGGCGTCGAGCGGGGGACGGTCATGCGACGCATCTGCCTGACCCTGCCCACCAACCGGGCCTGCGAGGCCACGATCTCGGCGATCCGCGAGGAAGCCCGGTACGCGGCAACGCACTTCGAGGTCGAGGTGCACCTGCTGATCCTGGACTCCTCGGACGAGCCGACCTTCGCCGTGCACGCCAAGGCGGTCGACGGGGCCGACCCGGTCCCGGGCGTCGTGGTGCACCACCTGGACGAGGCGGCCCAGCGGGACTTCCTGCAGCGGACGATCGAGCGCTCCGGCCTCGCGGAGCCCGAGCTGCTGCTCGACCTGATGCTGCCCGAGGGCGTCTCCTACGGGGCCTGCACCAACCGCGCCTTCCTGATCGCCGCCGCGCTCGGCTGTGCGTCGGTGCACCGCAGGGATTCCGACAGCGACTACCAACTCAGCGACGGCGAACCGGTCTTCCCGATCCTGCACGAGCTGCGCTCGCTGGGCAGGCGGGCCGGCGAGGCGGCCGATGGCGTCACCGAGAGCACGCTGGACCCGGCGCACGAGCACAAGCCCGTGGTCCTGGTGGGCAGTTCCTTCATCGGTGAACTCTCGGTGGACATCAGCGAGATCCAGCAGCTGGACCCGGAGGTCTACCACGACGTGGTCAGCCTGTGGGCACCGGAGCACTGGTCGGCCGAGCAGAAGCGGGAGTTGGTGGCGGAGTCGTTCCGCGGCGCCGGCACCGACCCGTTCACCGAGGACCTCGCCACGCTGGACATCGTCGACCCGATGCGGCTGGACATGTGCAACATCAGCTTCGCGCAGGTGCAGGAGCTGGTGCCGCTGCCGCCCGCGCGGGACACCATCGGCAGCGACTACTTCCTCATGCACCTGGTGCAGGACGCGAAGCTGCCGGGCGTGCTGCACAACCGGCACATCGTGAACTTCTACACCGGCGAGCGGCGCACCGACGCCGGATTCCTGGCCTACCAGCTGCGGTTCACCAAGTTCTTCCTGTCGATGCTCTACTTCAACGCCGTCTACGAGCAGCTGGCCGCGGCCGGCGAGAGCCTGCTGGACGACCGCCAGCAGGTGCGCCCGCGTGCGGTCGCCGCGATCGTGCGGGAGAGCGCCGGCCTGGACACCGCGGAGAACCTGCGGCGGCTGGCCGTCATCGACCGCTGCTACCGCCGGCTCGGCGGCCGGTACGCGCAGTTCGCCGACCTTCTGGCACCCCGCCACGACCAGCTGCTCGACGAGGCGCGGCTGGACATCGAGAACTTCGCTCTGCTGATCGAGGCCTGGGAGCCGCTGATCCGGGCGAGCAGGGCCACGAGCGTCCATCCGCTGCCCCGGTAGCCCGAGTCGGACCCGGACCATCACCATGACGCACACCAATACCCGGCTGCGCGCTGCCCTGGCAGCCGCCACCGAGGACCAACTCGTCTACGACCTCGCCGGAATCCAGGACCAGTACGCAACGCTGCAGCGGGAGTTGCCCGAGGTGGCGATCCGCTTCGCCATGAAGGCCTGCCCGGTGGACGAGGTGCTCACCGCACTGGCCCGGCAGGGCGCCGGCTTCGACGCGGCGAGCCCGAGCGAGATCGAGCAGGCGCTCGGCACCGGCGTGCCGGTCGAACGGATCCACTACGGCAACACCATCAAGTCCGACCGGAACATCGCCGACGCCTACCGGCTCGGCGTCCGGGACTTCGCCACCGACAGCCTGCCGGACGTGGCGGCGATCGCCGCCAACGCGCCGGGCGCCCGGGTGTTCTGCCGACTGGCCACCAGTGGAGAAGGGGCGCTCTGGGGCCTGAGCCGGAAGTTCGGCTGCTCGGCCGAGGACGCGGTGCTGGTGCTGGCGGCGGCGCAGGCGGCGGGTCTGACGCCGGCCGGGGTGTCCGTGCACGTCGGCTCGCAGCAGATGACGGCCGAGGCCTGGCGCGACACCTTCGAGCAACTCGCGGACGTGATCGAGGAACTGGGTCGGCACGGGATCCGCCTCGCGCACGTCAACCTCGGCGGCGGCCTGCCCGCGCTCGGCTACCGCGACCGGCGCGGCACCCGGCTGGACCCGCCGCTGGAGAAGATCTTCACCGCGATCCGCGAGGGCATGCAGCGACTGCGGGCGGTGGCCGGCTCCTGCGGCGGCGCCCCGCTGCACTTCCTGATGGAACCCGGGCGCTACCTGGTCGCCGACCACGGCGCGATCCGGGCGCACGTCTACCGGCTCTCCGCGCGGCAGCAACTCGACGGGGAGCGGCAGTACTGGCTCTACCTGAGCTGCGGGAAGTTCAACGGGCTCTACGAGATGGACCAGTTGCAGTACCAGCTGGAGTTTCCCTCGCACCCGCAGGCGACGGACGCGGACCACGTGCCCGCCGTGGTCGCCGGCCCCACCTGCGACAGCGACGACGCCTACCCGCACGAGGACGACCTGGTGCGGGTGCCGAGGGCCGTCGAGTCCGGGGAGCCGGTCTGGATCTTCTCCTGCGGCGCCTACGCCACCAGCTACATGACCCAGGGCTTCAACGGGTTCAGCCCGGTGCCCTACACCCTCCTCCCAGGCGAAGGTCCCGACCGATGAACCAGGACATCCGCATCCGGCCGATCCACGACGGCGACTGGGACGCGATCGTCGCACTGGAGGCCGCCACCTACACCGACGGCGAACTCTCGGAGGAGCGAGCCGCGTTGGAGTCCCGGGGCCGGGTCGCGCCCGGCACCAGCTTCGTGCTGGAGCGCGAACGGCGTTTGCTGGGCTACGTGTTGGCGCTGCCCTACCCGGTGGACCGCTACCCGGACCTGAGCCGGGCGGAGCACCGCGCCCACCGGTCGCGCAACCTGCACCTGCACGACCTCGTCATCGCCCCGGGTGCGCGTGGCCGGCGGCTGGGCACCCGGCTGCTGGCCCACCTCACCGCGACGGCCGCGGCCAAGGGCTACGAGCGGATCTCGCTGGTCGCCGTCGGCGGGGCGCACACCTTCTGGGCCGCGCACGGCTTCGCCGCCCACCCCGGGATCGCGCTCCCAACGGGGTACGGCCCGGACGCGCACTACATGTCCAGCACGGTGCCCGAGCACCCGTCCGGCACGGTGCCCGGGCACCGGAGCGAGGAGTCGAAGCCCGTCAGCGACCTGTCCCCCGGGTCACCCTCAGAAGACGAAGTAGGCTGATTTCAGATGTTCCGCGCCCGCGATCCGTTCCGCCGCTCCCAACTGGCGATCGCCGCACTGTTCTGCTTCCTCGGGTTCCAGTACGGCACTTGGGCCTCGCGGATCCCCACCATCAAGGCGCACCTGGGCCTGAGCGCGGCCGAGGTGGGTCTGCTGCTGATGGCCACCGGCGTGGGCGCCGCCGCCTCGTTCCCGCTGGTCGCGCTGCTGATGAGGCGCCTGGGCTCGCGGCGGCTGTCCGTCCTGTCGGCGCTCTGCCTCGGGGTGATCCTGCTGGCGATGGCCGGGCTGCCGAACTATCCCGTCGCCCTGCTGGTCATGCTCTGCGACGGCGTCGCCGTCGGGGCGCTGAACGTCGCGATGAACGCGCAGGGGGCGGCGCTCGAAGTCCGGTACGAGCGGACCACGATGACCAAGCTGCACGCCACCTTCAGCGCCGGTTCGCTCTGCGCGGCGCTGCTCGCCTCCGCAGTGAACGCCTTCACCACCGCCCTGGTGGCGCACTTCGCGGTGGCCGCCGTCCTGCTGCTCCTGCTGGTCGGCTACGCCCGCGCCGACCTGCTGACGGAGGACCAGCAGTCGGCCGCGGAGAAGACGGAGAAGAAGAGCCGCCGCCGGTTCGCCCTGCCCGCGCGCCTGACGCTGTGGATGGGCCTGGCGATGGCGTTCGGCACGGTGACCGAGGGCGCCATGAACGACTGGTCGGCGCTCTACCTGAAGGACGTCGCCAAGGCGGCGGCCTCGTCGGCGCCACTGGGCATCGCGGTCGTCTCGGTGATGATGGTGCTGGCCCGGATCTTCGCCGACGGCTGGCGCGAGCGGGTGGGCGACGCGCGGATCGTGCGGGTCGGCAGCGCAATTGCCGGCGTCGGCCTGGCGCTGGCCCTGCTGGTCGGCGGCGTGCTGCCGGCGCTGATCGGCTTCGCCTGCGTGGGCCTGGGCATCGCCGCCGTCACACCGTGCGTCTACGTGGCCGCGGCCCGGCAGGGCTCGGACTCGCTCACCCTGGTCGCCACCATGGGCACGGTCGGCCTGCTGGCCGGGCCGGCCACGATCGGCTTCATCGCGAGTGCGAGCGGCCTGGTCTGGGGCATGGGCGCGGTCGCCTGCGCCGCGCTGCTGGTCTCCCTGTGCAGCACGCAGATCCCCTGGCCGCCCCGCGCCGAGGCCGCCGCCGAGGCACCGGCCGAGGCGCCCGCCGCAGCCTGACGCGACGGCACCCGGCGGCCGACGAACGGACCGAGGCCGGTGCGGGCTGCTCCCCTGTGACAGCCCGTACCGGCCTTCGCCGTTCCCCGCGTTCAGGCCGCCGCCGGCTCCCCCGCGGCGACCGCCGCCAGGGCCTGCTCGATCGAGCGGTTGCTGGTGAGCGTCAGGCTGAACACCGCGGTGGCCGCCAGCATCACCGCGCCGGCCAGGAACGGCGCGCGCAGCCCCTCGGAGCGGGCCAGCCAGCCGCCGAGCAGGGCGCCCAGCGGGGCCGCGCCGACCGAGAGCAGCCGCCGGGCCGCGCCGACCCGGCCGGCCAGCTCCGCCGGGATCAGGGCCTGCCCGACGGACGGCCCGAGCACCATGGTGGCCGCCATCGCGGCGCCCAGCAGGGCCAGCGCCGCGCCGCCCAGGAACGGGTTGCCGGACAGTCCGAAGCCGAGCAGCGCCGCCCCTTCGAGCAGCGCGGTCGCGGTCAGCGCGCCGCCGGTGCCCAGCAGCGAGCCCAGCCGCCCGGCCAGCGCGGCACCGAGCAGGCCGCCGACCGCCTGGCTGGCGAGCAGCAGGCCGAAGCCGAAGTCGCCCAGGTGCAGCAGCTGGTGGGCGAAGAGCACCAGCACCGCGTCCGCCCCGACGAAGGCGAGGTTGCCGATCGCCGGCCGCAGCGCCAGGCCGAGCAGCACCTTGTGGCGCACCAGGCAGCCGACGCCGGCCCTGGCCTCGCGCCAGAGCGAGGGGCCGTCCGCGGTCTTCTCGCGCACCGGCGCCGGCCGGGCCGTGCTGTCGCCGCCCGGCAGGCTGCGGATCAGCAGCGAGCTGGCCAGGAAGGAGAGCGCGTCCAGGCCGAACGGGAAGGCGCGGCCGAGGGTGAAGAGCAGGCTGCCGGCCGGCGGGCCGGCGAAGTCGGCGAAGACCGTGGTGGTGCCCTGCTGGCGGGCGTTGGCCTGCTGGAGCAGCGTCATGTCCCGGCGCAGCAGCTGCGGCAGGTAGGCCGAGCCGGCGGTGTCGAAGAGGATCTGGCCGATGCCGAGCAGGAAGGCCACCGCGATCAGCAGCGGGATGCTCAGCCGGTGCAGGACGGCGGCGGCGACCGGGACGGCGAGCAGCACGGCCCGGGCCAGGTCGGTCAGCCACATGGTGCGCCGGCGGTCCCAGCGGTCCACCAGCGCGCCGCCGAGCAGGCCGAAGAAGAACCAGGGCAGCAGCGCGGCCGAGGTCACCAGGCCCAGCAGCACCGGGTCGTGGGTCATGGTGGCGGCGAGCAGCGGCAGCGCGGCGTAGTAGACGCCGTCGCCGAGCGAGGAGGACGCCGAGGCGGCCCACAGGCGGTGGAAGGCGGGCGGCAGCTTCGGCGCGGCGGCCGGGCTCCCGGGCGAGGCGACGGGCTCGGCGGTGGACGAGGCGACGGGCCCGGCGGTCGACTGGGCGGGCCCGGCGGTCGTCGAGGCGGTCGGCTCGGCTATCGGTTCGGTGACGCTCATGTCGGTTCCCCCGGTCTGAAGAAGGCAATGGCAAGAGTGGCGTCCGGCTCGGCGGGGTCGCCGGCGGCGCGCATCTCCCGGACGAGCGCGGTGAGGCGGGCGGTGAACTCCTCGTAGGCCGCCTCGCTGAGCCGCAGGTGGGTGAGCGAGACCGCGCGCGGCCCGGGCGGCGCGGCCTCCAGGTCGGCGACCATGTGGCGCATCAGGATGTCCGGTTCGCCGGGTGCGGGGTCGGGCAGCTCGATGCCGCGCGAGGTGCGGCCGTAGTACCGCTCGGTGACACCGCGCACCTTGTTGGTGCTGACCACCTCGACCAGGCCCGCCCGCTCCAGCAGCCGCAGGTGGTAGCTGGAACTGCCCTTGGCCAGCTCCAGCTGCTGGGCCACCTGGGTGATCGTGGCCGGTCCGTCCCGCAGCAGCCCGAGGATCCGATGGCGCGTCACGTTGTTGATCGCGCGCAGCTGTTCGTCGGTGGTCAGCTTCACCGTGCCCTCGGGCACGGCGGGGAAGGCGTTCCCGGACGCGGTGGGCGCTGCGGCGGGCCGGTCGGCGCTGGGGTCGTCGCTCATGGGCACTATGGTCAACGCTTCTTGACCATAAGTCAACGGTTCTTGACCATTCATCGCCCCCCGGACCTGACGCATCGCCCGATCGCCGGTCCATTCACCGAGATTGCCGGTCTTTCCTGGTGACAGCAGGGTGGTTGGTGCCCTACATTCCGGTCCAAGCCGATCACCATGGGCGCTGCTCGGCGGGCGGGGCGGCCACGGGTCGGCGCGCTGCGGCGCTGCTGGGGATCCCTGCCACTGCCGGAGTCGCCCCATGTCCAACGAAACCGACGCTCCGCCGGCGCCCCCGGGGCAGCTGCCGGTCGTCACCCCCGCCCGCGTCCTGGCGGGGGTGAGCCTGGCCGTCCCGGTCGTCGCGCTGCTGTGGGTCTCCTCCTACGCGTCGCTGACGCCCAGGCTCGGCGGAGTGCCGTTCTTCTACTGGTACCAGATCCTCTGGATCCCGGTCTCGGCCCTCTTCACCACCGCCGCCTACCTGCTGCTGAACCACGACGCGCGCCGGCGCAAGGACCTGCGAGGAGGTGCGTCGCGATGAACCACGGCGTCAACACCGTTGCCCTGCTGGTGTTCGTGCTCTTCTTCCTGCTGGTCACGGTGATGGGCTTCCTGGCCTCCCGCTGGCGGCAGGCGGGCAGCGCGCAGCACCTGGACGAGTGGGGCCTGGGCGGCCGCAGCTTCGGGACCTGGATCACCTGGTTCCTGCTCGGCGGCGACCTCTACACCGCGTACACCTTCATCGCGGTGCCCGCGGCGGTCTACGGCGCGGGGGCGGCGGGCTTCTTCGCGGTGCCGTACACGATCATCGCCTACCCGCTGGTGTTCCTCTTCCTGCCGCGGCTGTGGTCGGTGGCCCGGGTGCACGGCTACGTCACCCCCGCCGACTTCGTGCGCGGCCGGTACGGCTCGCGGGCGCTGTCGCTGGCCGTGGCGCTGACCGGGATCCTGGCCACCATGCCGTACATCGCGCTGCAACTGGTCGGCATCCAGGCGGTGCTCGACACCCTCGGGGTGGGCGGCGGGGCGAACGCCAACTGGTTCGTCAAGGACCTGCCGCTCTTCATCGCCTTCGCGGTGCTGGCCGCCTACACCTACTCCTCCGGGCTGCGCGCGCCCGCACTGATCGCCTTCGTCAAGGACACCCTGGTCTACATCGTGATCATCGTCGCGGTGATCTACCTGCCGATGCGCCTGGGCGGCTACGGCCACATCTTCGACGTGGCCGCCAAGAAGATGAGCACCGTCAACCCGGCCACCCACCAGCCGACGGGCGCGATGGTCAGCGGCCCGAAGGCGCAGTGGGCGTACGCGACCCTGGCGCTCGGCTCGGCGCTCGCGCTCTTCATGTACCCGCACACCGTCACCGGCGTGCTGGCCGCCAAGTCGCGCAACACCGTGCGCCGCAACATGGCCATCCTGCCCGCCTACTCGCTGATGCTCGGGCTGCTGGCGCTGCTCGGCTTCCTGGCCATCGCGGCCGGGGTGGGCAAGGGCGTCAAGGGCTACAACCCGCAGCTGGCGGTGCCGCAGCTGTTCGCCGGCCTGTTCCCGGACTGGTTCACGGGCGTGGCCTTCGCGGCGATCGGGATCGGCGCACTGGTGCCGGCCGCCATCATGTCGATCGCGGCGGCCAACCTGTTCACCCGCAACATCTACAAGGAGTTCCTGCGCCCCGAGGCCACCCCCGAGCAGGAGACCAAGGTGGCCAAGCTGGTCTCGCTGCTGGTCAAGGTCGGTGCGCTGGTCTTCGTGCTCGGCATGGACAAGCAGCTGGCGATCAACCTGCAACTCCTCGGCGGCATCTGGATCCTGCAGACCTTCGTCTCGGTGGTCAGCGGGCTGTTCACCCGGTGGTTCCACCGCTGGGCGCTGCTGGCCGGCTGGCTGGTCGGCATGGTCTACGGCACCTGGAAGGCCTACGGGATCGCCTCGCCCGCCACCAAGCACTTCGGCGGCAGCAACGCCACGATCCCCGGCATCGGCGAGATCGGCTACATCGGCCTGACCGCCTTCGTGCTCAACCTGCTGATCGCGGTGGTGCTCACGCTGGTCTTCCGGGCGGCCGGGACCCCTGACGGCGTGGACGAGACCTCCCCGGCGGACTACAGCGCGGAGGAGGGCGACCCCGAGCTTGCCGGTGCGCCCCTGCCGGTGGCAGCGCATTAAGCGCCTCATCGTGCGCCCTGTGATCGCGCCGTCACCCCGCTCAACACTGAGGGGGTGGCGGCGCGATCATATGAGGGGGACACTGCGTGCAGTCGCCCTGCCGAAGGCGCCCCGCTGCCGTCGGTCCAGTACGGTCGCCCCGCCCCCACGCCCTTGACACCCACGGGGAGCAGTCGCCATGCCAGAGCTGAGCACCATCCTCAACGGACATCCGCGCCAGGAGCCCCCCGTCGCGCTGCCGTCCGTCCTGATCGCCACCCGGCACGGCGAGAGCACCGCCAACGTCGAGTTCCAGCTGGCCGAGGCGAACGGCGCACTGGCCGTGCCGATCACCTGCCGCGACGCCGACATACCGCTCTCCATGCACGGACAGTCGCAGGCCCAGGCGCTGGGCCGGTGGTGGGCCGGGCTGCCCGGCGCCGACCGGCCGCGCTCCGTCTGGTGCTCCCCCTACGTGCGCACCACCGAGACGGCGCGGATCGCGCTCGCCCAGGCGGCCGGGCTCGGCGCGGTCCCGGTGGGCCTGCCGGTCCGCTACGACGAGCGGCTGCGCGACCGGGAGCTGGGCGTCCTGGAGATGCTCACGGCCGCCGCGATCGACAAGCGGCACCCCGAGGAGGCCGCCCGCCGGCGCAAGATGGGTGAGCTGTACTACCGTCCGCCCGGCGGCGAGAGCTGGGCGGACGTCGCACTGCGGGTCCGCGACTGCCTGCGCGACCTGTGCGCCGCGCACACCGGGCGCCCGGTGCTGGTGGTGGCGCACGACAACGTGGTGCTGATGCTGCGCTACGTGCTGGAGCGGCTCACCGAGGCGGAGCTGCTGGCCCTCGAACCGGTGCGCAACTGCTCGGTGAGCACCTGGCGTTCGGCCGGCGGCGAGCTGCACCCCGAGCAGTGGAACGCGGTCGGGCATTTGGCGGCCGAAGGGGCCACACACAGCTGACTGTCCATCATCTTCGGTGCTTGCAGCCCTAGGCGGTGGCCGCCGCGCGAGCGTGGTCCACGATCGCCTGGAGCGCGCTCAGGTGCGCCTCCAGCGCCCGGCGGCCCACCGGGGTGAGCGAGAGCCAGGTGCGCGGGCGCTTGCCGACGTAGCCCTTGCGGACCTTGACGTACTCGGCCTGCTCCAGCGCCGAGACGATCCGGCTCACGCTGGCATCCGAGATCCGGCAGTAGTCCCGCACGGCGGCGAACTCCGCCTCGTGGCAGCCGGAGAGGAAGCCCATCAGCGCGAGCCTGGTCGGGTGGTGGATCACCTCGTCAACGGCGGGCGGCGGGCCCTCGGCAGGCGACAGCGGACCCTCGACGGGCGGCGGGGTGCTCATGAGCGGCCCGCTTCGAGCGCCAGGCGCCGCTCGCGCGCGGTGGTCCACCACAGGTGGACGCCGAGCGCCAGCGAGGAGGTGACCGCGCCCACCCGCAGGCCGAGCAGGGCGTCCGCCGTCCACAGGCCGACCGGGATCCCGGGGAGCCAGCCCAGCGGCCAGACCAGCATGCTCCACCAGTGCGCGCGCAGCTTGGCCTGCCGGTGCGGGTCGTCCTTGGGCAGCACGAGGACGCCGCCGGGCCGGACCGCCGCGGCGTGCACGCCCAGGAACGCGAGGATGGCCACCACCGACAGGACGAGCTGCCAGATCGCCGGATGCCGGGTGAGCAGCGTGGTGAAGGTGAGCCCGTAGCCGACGGCTGCGAGGATGCCGCGGGCCGCCGGATACCAGGCCGGGGTGGGCCGCGGCCCGACCGCGGCGCCGCGCGCCCGCTGGTAGTCCCGGAGCGCGGCCGCGGCGGACTCGGCCGACGGCTGGTCGGTGACGGACATGGTGATCCCCCTGCTCTCTTGTTCCACTGACGCACTTTCATCATGCCATCTACTTTCGTGATGCAAAAGTACTTCCGTCAAACCAGGACATCGGAGCCTCCATGCGCGTTTCTGTTCGTTCAGACCGTTCTATTGACAGGAATGAGCGTCAACGCTGCACTGGTTGCGCGCACCAGACCCAGCTCGAACTTCCCCCGCCCCCACGCTCGGAAGGAGCTTCCGTGCCATCGGTCCGCCGTACCCTCGGACACCTGTTGACCGCCACCACGCTCTTCGCCCTCCCCCTGGCCGGCGCCGCCCCCGCCCTGGCCGCATCCACCGCCGCTGCCCCCGCGCCGAGTACCCCGAGCGCCCCCGCGACCCTGGCCGCCACCCCGCCGATGGGCTGGAACGACTGGGCGCACTACCAGTGCGGCATCACCGAGCAGACCATCACCGGCAACGCCGACGCGCTGGTCAGCAGCGGCCTGGCCGCCAAGGGCTACACCACCGTGACGGTGGACGACTGCTGGATGGCCGCCCAGCGCGACAGCGCCGGCAACCTGGTCGCCGACCCGGTCAAGTTCCCGCACGGGATGGCCTGGCTGGGCGACTACCTGCACAGCCGCGGCCTGAAGTTCGGCATCTACGAGGACGCCGGCTCCAGCACCTGCGGCGGCTACCCCGGCAGCGGGGTGCCCCAGGGCGGCGGCGCCGACCACTTCGCCCAGGACGCCGCCTCGTTCGCCGCCTGGGGCGTGGACTACCTCAAGCTGGACGGCTGCAACGTGTGGACCGCGCCCGGCCAGAGCCAGGAGCAGGCCTACCGCCAGGCCTACGACGCCCAGGCGGCCGCCCTGCGCGGCAGCGGCCGGGCGATCACCTTCTCCGAGTCCGCGCCCGCCTACTTCCAGAGCGGCGAGTGGGGCAACCCGAGCTGGTTCTCGGTCCTCGGCTGGGTCGGCCAGGACGGCCAGCTCTGGCGCGAGGGCTATGACATCGCCACCTACGACGCCTCGAACCCGACCGCCTCGCGGTGGTCCTCGGTGCTGTCGAACTACGGCTACAACCGCTGGATCGGCCGCTACGCCAAGCCCGGCAACTGGAACGACCCGGACTTCCTGATCGCCGGGGACGGCGGCCTGAGCGACGACGAGTCCCGCAGCCAGGTGGCGCTCTGGTCGATGATGGCCGCCCCGATGATCCTCTCCTCCGACGTCGCCCAGCTCTCCCCCACCGCGCTGGCCGCGCTGGGCAACACCGACCTGATCGCGCTCGACCAGGACAGCGCGGGGCACCAGGCCGCCGTGGTCTCCAGCAACGCCAGCACCGACGTGCTGGCCCGGCCGCTGGCGAACGGCGACCGCGCGGTGGCCGTGCTCAACCGCGGCAACAGCGCCCGCTCGATCACCACCACGCTGGCCTCGATCGGCCTGCCCGGCTGCTCGGTGAGCGCCAAGAACCTGTGGACCGGGGCCAGTTCGACCACCGCCGCGGCGCTGACCGCCACCGTGCCGGCCCACGGCACCGCGATCTGGCGGCTCACCCCGCAGGGCTGCGCGGCCCCGGTGCCCACCGGCCAGCTGACCGGCAACGGCGCCAAGTGCGCTGACGACTCCAACAGTTCGACCACCGACGGCAACCCGGTGATCCTCTACGGCTGCACCGGCAACCCGAACCAGCGCTGGACCCTGAACACCGACGGGACCATCCGCACCCTCGGCAAGTGCCTGACCGCCGCCGGCAGTTCGGCCGGAGCGGCGGTCACCCTGAACACCTGCGGGGCGAGCGGCGCGGGCAACCAGCGGTGGACGCCGAACGGTGACGGCACCCTGGTGGCCGCCGACTCCGGCCTGTGCCTGGACGTCTACGGCGGCGGCACGGCGGACGGGACGAAGCTGGACGTCTGGACCTGCGGCAGCAACCAGGCCAACCAGGCCTGGTCCCTGCCGGTCTGACCCGACGCCACGCGCGTGCGGCGGTGCCCGACTCCCGAGGAGCGGGCACCGCCGCACGTCACCCCCCGAACGCCCGCCGGTAGGCCTGCGGCGTGGTCCCCAGCGACCGCCCGAAGTGGTGCCGCAGCGCCGCCGCACTGCCGAAGCCGACCCGCACCGCCACCGCCTCCACCGACTCGCCGCTCTCCTCCAGCAGTTGACGCGCGAGCAGCACCCGCTGGCCGATCAGCCAGCGCAGCGGCGTGGTCCCGGTCTCCTGCTGGAACCGCCGGGCGAAGGTCCGCGGCGTCATGTGCGCGCGGGCGGCGAGCTGCTCGACCGTCCAGTCCCGCTCCAGCTCCTCGCGCATCCAGCCGAGCACCGAGCCGAACGAGGTGCACTGCACATGGGCCAGCGGCCGGTCGACGTACTGCGCCTGGCCGCCCTCGCGGTGCGGGGCCACCACCATCCGCCGGGCGATCCCGCGCGCCACCTCCACCCCCTGCACCTTGCGCACCAGGTGCAGGCAGGCGTCGATCCCGGCCGCCGTGCCCGCCGAGGTGATCACCGGGTCGTCGTCCACGTAGAGCACGTCCGACTCCACCCGGGTCAGCGGGAACCGCCTGGCCAGCTCGGCGGCGTTGCGCCAGTGCGCGGCGCTGCGCCGCCCGTCCAGCAGCCCGGCCGCGCCCAGCAGGAAGCTGCCGGTGCAGATGGACAGCACCCGCGCACCGCGGTCCACCGCCGCCCGCAACGCCGTCACCAGCTCCACCGGATAGCTCTCCCGGATGCCGGTGGCGGCGGCGATCACCAGGTCCGCCTCGGCCAGCCGCTCGAAGCCGTGCGGCACGTTCACCGTGAACCCGGCGTGCGTGCGCAGGTCGCCCGGCCGGTGCGAGGCGAGCGCGAAGTCGTACCCCGGTAGGCCCTCCCCGGTCCGGTCCAGCCCGAACACCTCGCAGGCCACCCCGAGTTCGAACGGATGGACCTCTTCGAGCACCAGCGCGACGACGTTCCTCAGCATGCCCGACAGGCTAGCGGGAAAGGTGGCAGTAATTCGATGGAGATAGTCGTTCCTGCCACTCGTCCCGGCTCGAACCAATCGCCAGAGTGGAGCCATGACCTCCCCGACCACCCCTGCCGGCACCCCCGCCGGGAAGCCCGTACCGACCAGCACCGGCGACCTCGCCGACCGCCTGCGCGGCACCCTCCCCGCCGCCTCTGACCTGCGCCTTGACACACTGTTCCGATGGACCTCATCATCCGCCGCGCCCACCGAGAAGACCTCGCCCCCGCCGGCGAGGTGACGGTCGAGGCCTTCGTCGGCGACGGCCACACCGCGCCGGACGCCGAGTACGTCAACCTGCTGCGCGACGCCCACCGCCGCGCCGCCGAGGCCGAGCTGCTGGTCGCCGTCGACCCCGCCGACCTCTCCCAGGGCCCCGGCGGGCGACTGCTCGGCTGCGTGACCTTCGCGGTCGGCGGCACCCCGTGGGCCGACATCGCCACTCCCGAGGAGGGCGAGATCCGGATGCTGGCCGCCGCGGCCAGTGCCCGCGGCCGCGGCGTCGGCGAGGCCCTGGTGCGCGCCTGCGTCCGGCGCAGCCGTGAGCTGGGCCTGACCGGCATGGCCTTCTCCACCCGCCCGGCGATGACCGCCGCGCACCGGATATACGAGCGGGTGGGCTTCACCCGCTCCCCCGAACGCGACTGGTGCCCGCGCCCCGGGATCGACCTGTGGGTCTACGCGATGTCCCTGTGACCTTGCGGGACCGCTGGGGCCGGGTCCGGGTCACGGAAGTGCCACTGGGCGGACCGAACCACCGCTCCGGTCATAGGCATGGCATATGATCCCGAGCCATGACTGATGGCACTGGCGCGCGGGACGGGGTGACCCCGGCGAACGGGGAGCAGCCGGCGCAGCCGAGCGGTGGTACATGGCAGCCCGGGGGGCCTGCGAACGCACAACTCCCCGGCCAGGCAGGAGCGCCCGGAGCGCAGCCGCCGGCTACCGGACCGGTCGTACCCGGACCGGTCCCTGCGGCCGGGCACTTCCCGCCCGCCGCACCGGCCGCACCGGTCGGCCAGTTCCCGCCCGCCGCACCACAGCCGTACCCCTCGCCCGCGCAGCCGGCCTCCGGCCAGTACCCGGGCCAGGGGTCGTACCAGCAGCCGCAGGCGCCGTACCAGCAGCCGGGCGGTCAGTTCCAGCAGCAGCCGGGCGGCTTCAACCCGGCGGCCTCCTCGGGCATGGACTGGGAGGCCCTCGCCGACCAGACCGCGCAGGCCGGCAAGCGCAAGCGGCGGCTGCGCTTCGCGGCCATCGGCCTGGCCGTCGTCCTGGTGGGCGGCGGCGTCGGCGGCTACCTGGCGCTGACCTCCGGCAAGAAGGGCAGCACCCAGGCGGGCAAGTCCACGACGCACGGCAGCCCGACGCCCTCCGGCTCCGCCGCGGCACCGTCCGCCTCCGCCCCGGCCCCGCAGATCACCACCACCAGCGGTGCGCTGGCCGACAGCGGTGGCGCCTACCCGGCCACGATCGGCCCGCACGCCTGGGTCACCGAGGAGAAGGACCGCGGCGGCCACGGCCTGGAACTCCAGGGCGTCGACGGTTCCTTCGCGCAGACCGCGGGGCCGGTGATCGACACCTCGCACAGCTTCACCGTCTCGGCACTGGTCCGCAACGACGCCCCGGTCGGCAGCCGCAGCGCGATCAGCCAGGGCACCACCGCGGGCTTCTCCTTCGAGCTGGGCCGCGAGGGCTACAACGGCGCGAACAAGTGGGCCTTCAAGGTCAACACCGCTCCCGGCGACGGCAACAGCCAGGAGGCGCTCTCCCAGCAGGACGCGGCCACCGGCCGCTGGACCCTGCTGACCGGCGTCTACGACCAGTCCACCCAGAAGATCAGCCTCTACGTGGACGGCACGCTGGCCAGCTCCACCCCGGTCACCGGCGTGCTGAACGTCGCCGAGCCGCTCTCGATCGGCAAGTCGGTCTACAAGGGCCAGCCGGTCGACTTCTGGAGCGGCGCGATCGCCCGGGCGCAGGTCTGGAACCAGGCGCTGCCGGCCGACAAGGTCTCCGAACTCTCCTCCGCCAAGGGCACCGTGGCGGCCACGCCGGCCACCGCCTCGTGGATCATGGACTAGGCCGTGTCTCACAATTCCCGTCAGGCGCGCGACGCCGGGCATCCCGCCTGGACGCACCGGCGAATCATCCAAGTACGACCCAGTACGCGGACGCTTCGCCGGCACGCCCAGCCGGGCGCCCAACGCCGCGCGCTGATCCGACGCGAATTGTGAGACACGGCCCAGAGGCCGCTCCGGCCTCCGCCTGGTCACCTCCCCGTCGCCGGTGCCGCCCCACAGCCGTGGGACGCCGACGACCGCATCTGCCCGCTTTTCGTTAGGTATCCCGGTGAGCCCAAAGAACAGCACCGCGACGGCGAGCCGCCGTCGCGGTACCCCGGCGCGCCGGAGCCAGCCGCCCGCCTGGCGCGGTCTCCTCCCGCAGCCGCCGGACGACCAGGAGAAGTACTCCTACGCCAAGCGGCACGTGTGGGTGCTGACCGTGCTGTCGGTGGTCTGCTTCGGCTGCCTGGCGGTCAGCCAGTTCCGCTTCTCCTCCTCCAGCCCGTGGTTCTGGATCTTCGCCCCCTTCCTGGCGCTGATCAGCCTCGACTACCTGATCTCGCTGCGGCTGGACAGCTTCACCCACGACTTCGACCTGCGCGCGCACCGTCGGCGGGTGCTGCGCTGGAAGCCGAGCGAGTACCCGAGCGTGGACATCTTCCTGCCGGTGTGCGGGGAGCCGATCGAGGTGCTGCACAACACCTGGACCCATGTGCGCAGGCTCTCCTGGCAGTACCCGGGGATCGCCCGGCCGTACGTCCTGGACGACTCGGACAACCCGCAGATCGCCGCGATGGCCGAGGACTTCGGCTTCCGCTACGTGGTGCGCCCGGACCGCGGCCGGTTCAAGAAGGCGGGCAACCTCAACCACGCGCTGGGGCTCACCGAGGGCGAGTACGTCCTGATCCTGGACGCCGACTTCGCCCCCCGCTCGGACCTGCTGGAGGAGTTGCTCCCCTACCTGGCCACCGACCCGAGCGCGGCCATCGCCCAGTCCCCGCAGTTCTTCCGGATCCTGGACCAGCAGAACTGGATCGAGCGCGGCGCCGGCTCGGTCCAGGAGCTGTTCTACCGCTCCGTCCAGGTGTCCCGGCAGCGCAGCGGCGGTGCCATCTGCGTCGGCTCGTGCGCGGTCTACCGCCGCTCCGCCCTGCTGGAGGTCGGCGGCATCACGCTGATCGACCACTCCGAGGACATCTACACCGGCTTCGACCTGGCCGCTCGCGGCTACACCCTGCAGTACGTGCCGGTGCCGCTCTCCACCGGTGTGTGCCCCGACTCGGTGGCCTCCTTCCAGAACCAGCAGTACCGGTGGTGCGCGGGCTCGTTGAGCCTGGTGACCAGCAAGCGCTTCTGGGAGACCGAACTGGCCTTCAACACCCGGCTCTGCTTCATCTCGGGCTTCCTGCACTACCTGCAGACCGCGCTGTTCACGCTGCTGGCCCCGCTGATCCCGATCTTCCTGCTGCTGCTCCGTCCCGACCTGCTGCGCGCCGAGCAGACCGTCTGGCTGCTGCCGAGCGTGCTCTACACCGCGGTGGCGCTGCCGCTGTGGCACCGCAACCCGTACCGGCTGGAGGCCTGGGCGGTGCGGCAGATGTACGGGTGGGCCCATGTCTTCGCGATCTGGGACCAGTTGCGCGGCCGGGAGATCGGCTGGAAGCCCACCGGATCGGCGGGCGCCCGGCAGACCCGGCCGATGCGCCGGTTCTGGATCGGCATGTACGGCTGGTGCGCGCTGACCGCCCTGCTCTGGGTGGGCGGCGCCGTGTGGCGGCTGCTGACCCTCTACCCGCCGGACTTCGCCCTGGTGTTCAGTGGTGGACTGTTCTACGCGTGCGTCGTCGGCCGGGTGCTGATCCAGCCGCGCACGCAGGAGGCGCTGTCATGACGCACGGGCCCATCGACCGCGCCCGCCCCGCCCGCCGCCGGCGGACCGGGCTCGCCCTGTTCGCCGTCGGCATGCTGCTGGCCGGCCTGACCGGCTGCTCGACCTTCTCCGCCGGCGGCCGCGCGCAGTACAACGCCGACGGGATGGCGCCGCAGCCGCTGGCCCCGACCAGCGCCGCCGCCACCACCGGCGCTGGCCCCAGCGCGTCCGCCAAGCCGGCCCCCGATCTGCCCTACGACGTCCGCCCGTTGCTCGACCCCGCGCACAAGTACTTCGGGGTCGCGGCGGAGGGCGCGCCGGACTCGATGCAGTCGGTGCAGGACTACACCAACCTGGTGGGCAAGAAGCCGAACCTGGTCGAGTTCTACTCCGCCTGGGGCGACCCGTTCGACGGCGGCGGCTCGGCCAACGCCTGGAACTCCGGCGCGCTGCCGTTCATGTCCTGGGAGCCGAAGACCGTCTCGCTGGCCGACATAGCGGCCGGCAAGAGCGACGACTACATCCGCCAGGTCGCCACCGCGATACGGCAGACCAACCGGCCGCTCGCGCTCAGCTTCGGCCACGAGATGAACGGCGACTGGTCGCCGTGGGGCAACAAGCACGCGACCCCGGCCGACTTCGTCGCGGCCTGGCGGCACATCCACGACATCTTCCAGAACGTCGGCGCCACCTCGGTGATCTGGGTCTGGAGCCCGAACCAGACCAACATCGCGCACAACCCGCTGCAGCCGTACTGGCCGGGCGACGGCTACGTCGACTGGGTCGGGGTGATCGGCTACTACGGCCAGAGCAACCTGCACACCTTCAAGACGCTCTTCGAACCGACCCTGGACGAGATCCGGGTGTTCACCGCCAAGCCGTTCCTGATCGCCGAGACCGCCTCCTCCCCCGGCCCCGGCAAGGGGGACGACATCGACGACCTGTTCAGCACCGTCGAGGCGCGCAGCGACATCCTCGGGTTCGTCTGGTTCAACTTCCACAAGAACGTCGCCGGCGAGACCAACTGGCGGGTCGACAGCAGCCCGCAGGCCCAGGACGCCTTCCGGCACGACGCCGCCGACCCGCGCTTCGGATTCGACGTGCGCCAGCCCTGATGGACACGACCATGAAGACCACCGAACCCATCGAACCCACCGGGTCCGCCAGGTCCACCGATCCCGGTGAGCCCGACAACCCCGGCGACCCCGGCGACCCGCCCGGGCCCGTCGACAGCGGGCCCGCCGAGCCCGAGGGGGCCGCGGCCCGGCCCGACCGCGGCTACCAGCTGCCGACACCGCAGGACGCCGCCTGGTCCGTCGACTCGCGGCGGGCCAGCCGGATCAGCCGACTGCTGCTGCTCGGCATCCTGGCGATCCAGGGCGGCCTGTCGCTGCGGATGCACGGGCGCGCCTTCGAGGACGAGGCGCTCTACATCGCGGCCGGCCACCTGGAGCTGCACCACCTGCTGCACGGTGCGCCGATCCCGTCCGACTTCAACGGCTTCTTCTCCGGCTACCCGCTGCTCTACCCGGTGCTGGCCGGCGCGGTCGACTCGTTCGCCGGCCTGACCGGCGTGCGGCTGGTCAGCCTGGCCATGATGCTCGGCACCACCGGGCTGCTGTTCGGCATGACCCGGCGGATGTTCAACGACCGGGCCGCGCTGGGCGCCGCCGCGCTCTTCTCGGTGGTGCAGTCGACGATCTTCCTCGGCTACTTCGCCACCTTCGACGCAGCCGCGCTCTTCCTCCTCGCGGTGGCCGCCTGGACCGTGGTGCGGACCACCGGCAAGCACCCGGCGACCATCCTGCTGGCCGTGGTGCCGGCGGTCCTGGCGATGGCCGTCAAGTACGCGGCCGGCCTGTTCCTGCCCACCCTGCTGGTGCTCGCCGTGCTCTCCGGCGCGCGGTTCACGCGGCACCAGGCGCTGGCCCGCGGGCTCTGCTTCGGGCTCGGCACCGGCACGGTGCTGGGGGTCGTGGCGTACTTCTCGGGTGCGATCAGCGGCCTCAGCCAGACCACCACGGCCCGCGCGCACGGCACGTCCTCGCCGCTGTCGCTCTTCGAACTGTCCGGCCAGTGGGGCGGGCTGGTCTTCCTGACCGCGGTGGGCGGTGCGATCGCCTACGTCCGCCGTTCCCGGATGGGCGAGATGCCCTGGTCCCCGAACGACACCCCGGGGCGGGTCCGGCGCATCCTGCTCGGCGTGACGCTCTGCGGCTCCGCCCTGCTCGCCCCGGCCTACCAGTCGTACCTGCAGACCGACACCTCGCTCTTCAAGCACGTCGGCTTCGGCCTGTTCTTCGCCGCCCCGATGGCCGGGCTCGGCCTGTCCCGCCTGGTCGGCCCGCACTTCCGGCAGCCGCAGCTCGGCATCATGCTCTACGTGCTGGTGCTGGTCCTCGGCATGGTCCAGGCCCACCACGAGTTCACGCCGCCGGACTCCACCCGGATGGCCGAGGAGGTCCAGCGCCTGACGGTGCCGAACGGGCACTACCTCGCCGAGGAGTACGAGATCCCGGCGTACTACCTGCGCAGGACCACCAGTTGGGACCAGTGGCAGTCCACCTTCGCGATCGACTACGTGGGCAAGGACCACAAGCACCACTACGGGAACGACGGGTTCAGCACCGCGGTCAAGGACGGCTACTTCAACGTCATCGTGCTGACCGGGAACGTCACGCCGGACGCCGACGCCGCCGTCACCGAGGCACTGCAGGGCAGCTCCGCCTACCGACTGGTCGCGACCCTGCCGTTCCACACCCAGTACGGCGACAGCACCTACCGGATCTGGACCCGGCAGTGATCCCCCGCAGCCGACCGGCTTCCGACGGCCCCGGCACCCGACGCCCCCGTCCGACCCCCCGTCCGACCCCGCAGCCATCCCCCCAGCCATCCCCCAGCGGAGACTCCCCCATGAGCCTGGACGAGGCCCCGGCCGCCGACCTGGCAGCCGTCCCCGAGCGGGATCCGGACGCCGCCGCGGCACCCCCCGCGGGCGGGCGGCGCGCCAGGCGCCAGGCCGAGCGTGCCGAGCGCGCCGACCGCACCGGCGGGCCGCTCGCCGCCCTGCTGCTGCTCGGACTGCCGGCCGCCACCGCACTGGTGCTCTGCCTGCACGACATCGGCAAGCGGCAGATGTGGCGGGACGAGCACGCCAGCTGGTGGGCGTCCACCCTGTCGATCGGCGACCTCAGCAAGCTGATCCACAACGTGGACATCGTGCTGCTGCCCTACTACCTGTTCCTGCACGGCTGGATCGACCTGTTCGGCGACTCGCCCACCGCGCTGCGGGTCCCGTCCGCGATCGCGATGGCGATGGCGGCGGGGTGGCTGGCGCTGCTCGGCCGCCGGCTCTTCACGCCCGCCACCGGGCTGCTGGCCGGCCTCCTGCTGGCGGTCCTGCCCGGCGCCGTCCGGTACGGCCAGGAGGCCCGTCCCTACGCCTTCGCGGTGCTGGTCGCCATCGCCTCCACCCACCTGCTCGTCCGCGCCCTGGAGCGCCCCTCGCTGAAGGCATGGGCGGGCTACGCGGCGACCGTCCCGCTGCTCGGCTGGACCCACCTGGTGACCCTCTCGGTGCTGGCCGGCCACCTGGCCGCCGTGCTCACCGGCACCCGCAAGGCCGACCTGGTCCCCCGCTGGGCCTTCACCGCCGCCGTGCTGGCCGGCGGCTCGCTGACGGTCCCGATGGTGCTGCAGGGTCAGGCGCAGAGCGCCCAGATCGCCTGGAACAGGACCGGGCTCACCGACCTCAGGAACTACCCGGACACGCTCTTCCTGTCCTGGCACGTCGGGCTCGCGGTGCTGGCCGTGGGTCTGCTGGGGCTGCTGGCGGCCCGTCGGCACGCCGCCCTGCTCGCGGCCTGGGCGCTGCTGCCGCCGCTGGTGACCTTCGCCACCGCGAGCTGGCTGCACCTCTTCCTCAACCGCTACCTGCTCTTCACCCTGCCGGCCTGGGCGCTGCTGGCCGCCGCCGCGGTCTGCCGCATCGCCGGGCCGCTCACTCGCGAGGCCCGCCCCGCACTGCCGCGCCGGCTGCTCAGCTGGGTGCTGGTCGCCGCCGCGGTCGCCGGACTCGGCTGGACGGCCTGGCCCGGGATCCGGGCGACCCATCAGGACCTTGCGGGCGAGCCGGACTACGACCAGCTCACCCGGATCATGCTGCACGACCAGCAGCCCGGCGACGGCATCGTCTACAGCGGGATCCTGCAGGAGCGGATGTCGATGGCCTACGAGCTGCGCGACGTCAGGACCGCCCCGAAGGATATCCTGCTGCAGAAGTCGGCCGCCGTCACCGGCCTCTACTCGGCCCAGGAGTGCGACGACCCGGACGCCTGCGCGGCCAACACCAACCGGATCTGGCTGGTGTCCACCGGCACCGGAGCCGACCCGCTGGCCGCGCTCCCGCCGCAGACCGCCGAGGTGCTCCGCAGCCAGTTCCAGGCCACCCGGACCGACGCCCTCCCCTGGGTCAAGCTGGTCCTGCTGAGCCGGGTCCACCCCTCCCGCCGGGCCTCGGTGGCGGACGACCTCGGCGACCACAACGTGCAGATGGCGCCTGGCACCAGCTGACATTGCGGCCATCTGGTGTCGGTTTCACCACTCCACGCGACACTACATATGGGGTTGCTCGAAGCGGCTACCACTACATGTATGCTCACTCTCGCTGTCGACGCAGGGGAATCCGGTGGAAGTCCGGGACTGCCCCGCAACGGTGAGCGGCTGCGCCCACGGGTGCCCGCGAGTCCGGTTACCTGCCGACGGTGTGCCACCGGGCTTCCCCGCAGACGCCTTCATGCACAGCTGTACCGTCCGGCCTCGCGGGCAGGCCAGGGTGGATGACGCGCGCCGGAAAGTTTCGGCGTGCTGTTCTGCCCTGCCGCGCGCGCGGGCCACGGACTCCGCCAGTCCGCCGCCGCCACAGGAGAGAGCGCCTTGACCGTCGTTGACTCAGTTACCCTGCCCTCACAGGGTTCTTCCCCCAGCCTCCGGCCTGGCGGTGCCTCCAACGACGCCCAGACCGACCCCGGGGCCGCGCTGCTTCGGCTGCTCACCGACCGAAGCACCGACCTCCCCCAGGTGGACCCCGGCCACGTCGCCGCCGCCGCGCTGCGCGGCCGTCACGCCGGTTCGGACTTCGCCGAACTGCGCGGGCTGGCCGTGGACGCCGCAGCCTCGATGATCGCCGAGGACCCCCAGTACTCGAAGCTGGCCGCCCGCCTGCTCGCCCAGGAGATCGCCGACGAGGCGATCGGCCAGGGCGCCCTGTCCTTCGCCGCCTCGATCGCGGTGGGCCACACCGAGGGCCTGATCGGCGACAGCACCGCCGCCTTCGTGGCCAAGCACGCCGAGGCCCTGGACGCGCTGATCGACACCCGCGGCGACGACCGGTTCGAGTACTTCGGCCTGCGCACCGTGCAGTCCCGCTACCTGCTGCGCCACCCGATCACCCGCAAGGTGATCGAGACCCCGCAGCACTTCCTGCTCCGCGTCGCCTGCGGCCTGGCGGTCGGCGACGACGAGCAGTCGGTGCGCGAGGTGGCCGAGCTCTACGCCCTGATGAGCGCGCTCTCCTACCTGCCCTCCTCGCCCACCCTGTTCAACTCCGGCACCCGTCACCCGCAGATGTCCAGCTGCTACCTGCTGGACTCGCCGCTGGACAACCTGGACTCGATCTACTCCCGGTACGCCCAGATCGCCCGGCTGTCCAAGCACGCCGGCGGCATCGGCCTGTCCTACTCCCGGATCCGCTCGCGCGGCAGCCTGATCCGCGGCACCAACGGCAAGTCCAACGGCATCGTGCCGTTCCTGCGCACCCTGGACTCCTCGGTCGCCGCCGTCAACCAGGGCGGCCGTCGCAAGGGCGCGGCCTGCGTGTACCTGGAGACCTGGCACGCGGACATCGAGGAGTTCCTGGAGCTGCGGGACAACACCGGTGAGGAGGCCCGCCGCACCCACAACCTCAACCTGGCGCACTGGATCCCGGACGAGTTCATGCGCCGGGTCAACGCCAACGCCGACTGGTCGCTCTTCTCCCCCGCCGACGTCCCCGAGCTGGTCGACCTGTGGGGCGCGGAGTTCGACGAGGCGTACCTGAAGGCCGAGGCCCAGGGCAAGGCCGTGCGGACCATCCCGGCCCAGACCCTGTACGCCCGGATGATGCGCACCCTGGCGCAGACCGGCAACGGCTGGATGACCTTCAAGGACGCCTCCAACCGGGCGGCCAACCAGACCGCGCTGCCCGGCCGCACGGTGCACTCCTCCAACCTGTGCACCGAGATCCTGGAGGTCACCGACGACTCCGAGACCGCGGTCTGCAACCTGGGCTCGGTCAACCTCGGTGCCCACGTGGCCGACGGCGCCACCGCCGGCGACCTGCTGAACGCGATGGACTGGGCGCGCCTGGACGCCACCGTGCGCACCGCGGTGACCTTCCTGGACCGCGTGGTGGACATCAACTTCTACCCGACCACCGAGGCCGGCGCCTCCAACTCGCGCTGGCGCCCGGTGGGCCTGGGCGTGATGGGCCTGCAGGACGTCTTCTTCAAGCTGCACCTGGACTTCGACTCCGCCGAGGCCAAGCAGCTCTCCACGCTGATCGCCGAGCGCATCATGCTCACCGCCTACGAGCGCTCCAGCGAGCTGGCCGAGAGCTTCGGGCAGCACCCGGCCTACGCCGAGACCCGCGCCGCCCGCGGCGAGCTGCACATCGACCACTTCGCCACGGCGCCGCACTGGCAGGACCGCTGGGACGCGCTGCGCGCGAAGATCGCCGCCACCGGCCTGCGCAACTCGCTGCTGCTGGCGATCGCCCCGACCGCCACCATCGCCTCGATCGCGGGCGTGTACGAGTGCATCGAGCCGCAGGTCTCCAACCTCTTCAAGCGCGAGACCCTCTCCGGCGAGTTCCTCCAGGTCAACCCCTACCTGGTGCGCGAGCTCAAGGAGTTGGGCGTCTGGGACCAGCAGACCCGCGACGCGCTGCGCGACGCCAACGGCTCGGTCCAGGAGCTGGGCTGGCTGCCCGCCGAGCTGCGCTCGCGCTACCGCACCGCCTGGGAGCTGCCGCAGCGCGCGCTGATCGATCTGGCCGCCGCGCGGCAGCCCTACATCGACCAGAGCCAGTCGCTGAACCTCTTCATGGCCGCACCGACCATCGGCAAGCTCAGCTCGATGTACGCCTACGCGTGGAAGGTGGGTCTGAAGACCACCTACTACCTGCGCTCGCGCCCGGCCACCCGGATCGCCCAGGCCGCCAGCGGCGCCGCCAAGACCGCGGTCCCGGTGCCCTCCCCCACCATGACCGCTGAGGAGCAGGCCGCCGCCATCGCCTGCTCCCTGGAGAACCCCGAGTCCTGCGAGGCCTGCCAGTGACCACCCCCGCGCGCGACAAGATGCTGCTCGACCCCGGCTTCGAGCTGACCCTGCGTCCGATGCGCTACCCGTCGTTCTACGACCGGTACCGCGACGCGATCAAGAACACCTGGACCGTCGAGGAGGTGGACCTGCACTCCGACGTCGCCGACCTCGCCAAGCTGAGCGAGGGCGAGCGGCACATGATCGGCCGTCTGGTCGCCTTCTTCGCCACCGGTGACTCGATCGTCGCCAACAACGTGGTGCTGAGCCTCTACAAGCACATCAACTCGCCCGAGGCGCGGCTCTACCTGTCCCGGCAGCTCTTCGAGGAGGCCGTGCACGTCCAGTTCTACCTGACGCTGCTCGACACCTACCTGCCCGACCCCGAGGACCGCAACGCGGCCTTCGCCGCGGTGGAGAACATCCCCTCCATCCACCAGAAGGCCCAGTTCTGCTTCAAGTACATGAACGCGGTCGACCACATCGACTCGCTGCAGACCAAGGCGGACCGCCGGGCCTTCCTGCTCAACCTGATCTGCTTCGCGGCCTGCGTCGAGGGGCTGTTCTTCTACGGCGCCTTCGCCTACGTGTACTGGTTCCGCAGCCGCGGCCTGCTGCACGGCCTGGCCACCGGCACCAACTGGGTCTTCCGCGACGAGTCCATGCACATGGACTTCGCCTTCTCGGTGGTGGACACGGTCCGCGAGGAGGAGCCCGACCTCTTCGACGACGAGATGGCCAAGCAGGTCACCGAGATGCTGGAGGAGGCCGTCGAGGCCGAGCTCCAGTTCGCCCAGGACCTCTGCGGCGACGGCCTGCCGGGGATGAACACCACCTCCATGCGCGAGTACCTGCAGGCCGTCGCGGACCAGCGGCTGGCCCGCCTCGGGATGCCGATCCGCTACGGCTCGACCAACCCGTTCGGCTTCATGGAGCTGCAGAACGTGCAGGAGCTGACCAACTTCTTCGAGCGCCGGGTCTCCGCGTACCAGGTGGCGGTCGAGGGGTCGGTCGCCTTCGACGACGACTTCTAGGTCGTCCCGGCACCACGAACGCCCCCGGTCGGCAGCGGCCGACCGGGGGCGTTCGCGTTCTCCTGCCGCCGCCTCAGGAGGCGGCCATGTACGTCCCGCTGGACCAGGCCGAGCCACCCGTGGTGGGGCCGCCGCCCGGACGGTAGACGACGAAGTTGCCGTCGTTCTGCAGCGTCGCGTAGGAGCCTGCGGTGTAGGTGTTGCTGGCCCACAGGGCGCCGCCGGTGGACGGGCCGCCGCCGGCGCGGTAGAGGACGAGGTTGCCGTCGGTCTGCATGATCATGAAGGCGTTGGCGTTGCCCCAGCTGCTGGTGGACCACAGCGCCCTGCCGTCACTGTTGCGGTAGATCACCAGGTTGCCGTCCGGCTGCATCACGAGGCTGGTCAGCGTGCCCGCGGTCCAGTGGCCCGCGGTGAGCCAGTTGCCGCCGGTGAAGGTGGAGCCGATCGAGTTGGTGCCGCTGGCCCAGGCCGCGCCGCCCGTGGTGGGGCTGCCACCGGCGCGGTAGACGACGAAGTTGCCGTCGGCCTGGATCATCGCGTAGGAGCCGGCGCCGGCGGTGTAGGTGCCGCTGGACCAGGCCGCCGTTCCGTTGGGCCGGTAGACGACGAGGTTGCCGTCGGCCTGCATCAGCGCGTAGGCACCCGGGTTGCCACTGGTGCCGCTGCTCCACATGAGCGGTCCCTGGTTGCCGCCGAACACGGCGTAGGCGGCCAGGTTGCCGTCGGTCTGCATGACGATCTTCATGCTGGTGCTGGTGATGCTGTTGCCGGGGTCGAGCTGCTGCCCGGGCTGCATGACGTTGCCCGAGGCCTCCGAGTTGACGTTGACGTTGTCCAGGTCGACGCCCCCCGAGTACCCGCCGTAACTCACGTTGACGTCACCGGAGTACTGGTGGACCCGCCGGCCGCCCGGCCAGTAGCCCGCGCTGGCGGCGGTCAGCCCCATCGCGGCGCTGGTGGTGTCCCCGGCCGTGCCCCAGGACGCCGACCACAGCACGTCGGGCATCGAGTACCCGGAGGTGTTGTAGACGCTCGACAGGTCGGCGACCCCGCTGTTGGCGCTGGCGTAGACGCCGGAGCGGTAGTTGGCCGCGTGGATCGCGTCGGTCCACCCGCTGAGGTAGTTGAGCACCTGGCTCTTGTACGTCGCGGAGTCGTAGCTCTCCATGTCGTTGTAGAGCACCGAGCCCGAGGTGAAGCCCAGCGACTGCGCCTGGGTGACCGCGTCGGTGGCGGCGGCGGCGCCCTGCGAGCGGGCGGTGCCGGGGTCGGTGGCGATCGTGGAGGCGTCGGCACCGACGTAGATCGGCAGGAAGGTCCAGCCACCGGCCGCCCGGTCGCTGACCCAGCCGGCCGTCAGGTTCGGCTGGGCGCAGGCGCGCCGGCCCCCGATGTAGATGCCGACCGCGTTGTAGGTGCCGTACCAGGCGTTCATCTGGGCGGCCGAGGGCGCGGTGCAGGCGTCGAAGCCGTTCCCGGAGCCGTTGGTCTGCGGCGCCACCGTGCCCGAGGCGTTCGCGTTCGCCCGCGGCGTGGCCATCAGCGAGCGCGGTGCGCCGGCGGCCGGCTTGTTGGCGCTCCCGGTCACCTTCGCGCCGGCCAGGATGGTGTCCACCTGCTGCGGGCTGTTCCCGTAACTGGCCGTCACCTGCAGCCCGGTGCCGCGCAGCTGGGCCCGCAGCTGGTGGCTGGACGCACCGGCCTTGAGCACGGAGGCGGGCAGCGCGGCGCCGGGCTCGACCACAGGCGCGGCCGGCTGACCGGCCACCGGGGTCGGCGTCGGCTGGATCACCAGGGCCTCGGTCAGGGCGGAGCTGATGTGCGCCGGGCAGTTCTCGTCGGCCCCGGGACTGCCCAGGTAGACGGTGTTCTGGTCGAATCTGACGCAGGCGTTCGGGTTCTGCGCCAGGTCCACGACCTGCCAGGTGCTCGGCACCTGGAGCTGATAGCCCTGGTAGTCCACGGTCCGGGAGCCCGCGGCGTCCGCGGCCTGGGCCCCGGGGACGGCGGCGGCGAGTCCTGCGGTGGCAAGAAGAATGACGGCGGTACTGCCGGCCAAACGGCGTGAAGCCGAGCTCTTTGGCATAACGGTGGTTCCCACCCCTTCAGTTCGTCCGCGATCTTGATCATTCAAGCGCGACCCGAAAGATAATATGCACAGCCTTCACCGGTTCCCCTTGCGCCCCGGCTGTGACAAACCCACGACATTCTCCGATCGGCGGCATCCCCCGGCCGACACGCCGACAGGCCTGGCGGCAGCACGACGGCGGCCCCGCCGAAGCGGGGCCGCCGTGGTGTCCTTGCCAGGTGACGCAGGGTCAGCTGTTGGGGACCGTCGCGTAGCTCGGGGTGCCGTCGGCCATCTGTCGCAGCGCGTCCTTGCGGTCGCGCTTGGAGAGGCGGTCGATGTAGAGGTAGCCGTTCAGGTGGTCGGTCTCGTGCTGCAGGCAACGGGCGAAGAAGCCGGTGCCCTCGACCCGGATCGGGTTGCCGTCCTTGTCCTGCCCGGTCACCGCCGCGTAGTCGGGGCGGGCCAGCTCGGCGTAGGCGGTGGGCACCGACAGGCAGCCCTCGTTGCCGTCGTCCAGGGTCCGCCGGTCGACCGGGAGGTCCTCCAGCACCGGGTTGATGATGTGCCCGATGTGCCGCACGTTGTTGTCGTCCGGGCAGTCGTAGACGAAGACCTTGGCGTCCACGCCGATCTGATTGGCCGCCAGGCCCACGCCCGCGGCCGCGTACATCGACACGAACATGTCGTCGATCAGCGCGGACAGCTCCGCGTCGAAGGCCGTCACGATCTTGCACTCACGATGCAGCACCGGGTTGCCGACCACCGTGATGGGGCGCGCGGTGCCCTTGGACAGATCGGGCTCCTCGCCGATCACCTTGACCGGGGCCTGCTCGGCCGACTCGGCCTCGTGGTCGTGGTCGTGCGTGTGCTCGTGCTGCTCCGCCATCGCTGTTTCTTCCGCTCCTCTGGGCTGCTGAGATCACACCCAGAGTAGGGCGTCAGCAGACCTCTTCGACGTCGCGGTAGGCCCGGGTGGTCGGAGAGGCGGCCACCCAGCGGTCCAGCAGCAGCCGCACCAGCCCCGCCGGTGCCGCGATGCCGCACTCGCGCTCGGTCAGCCAGGCCATCCCGCCGCTGCCCTGGCTCAGGTGGCTGAGGTGGCCCGGGTGCGCCGCGTCCCCGTCGTCGTGCGGGTCGTGGTGCACGGTGCGGCCGTCGTCGGTGACCATCCGGCTCTCCGAGCAGGCTCTGCAGAGCAGCCGCACCGAGGAGGTCCAGTCCTCGGCCGCGTAGCCCGCCTCGGCCACCAGGCGCTCCAGCGCGTCCCGGTCGGCCTCGGTGGCGGCCTGCAGCAGCACCACGTAGGTCGGCACCGGCGAGGGCGCCCACAGCTCGATCTCGTCGAAGACGGGGTAGGCGGCGCCGCCCGCGACCCGCTCGCCGTGCGGCGCGCCGTCGTGCAGCACCACCTCGCCCCAGCGGCGGCCGGAGGAGGGCAGCGGGATGGAGAGCACCTCCACCCGGGCCGGGTCCAGCCGGCGGCCCCAGACCACCTCGCTCTCGCCCTCCGGCGACAGCCGCACCGGGGTGGTGCCCAGGTCGAGGCGGACCGGGGCGTCCGGCGCAGCGCCGCCACCGCCGGGCAGCCGCAGGCCGTACGCCTGCCAGGCGCGGCGGGCCAGCGGCCAGTCCTGCAGCGCGGTGGCGGTGATGCCCAGGTTCCACCAGTCGGGAGCCCCGTGGTCGCGGTCCAGCAGTGCGACGGCGCGCAGGCCGGCCACCCTGGCCTGCTCCCAGTCCCGGCGGAACTTGTGCAGCAGGGCGAGGTTGAACCAGGAGTCGGAGAGCCAGGGCTCCAGGTCGGCCGCCATCACCAGCAGCGCGCCGGCGTCCTCGTAGCGCCCGTCGCCGATCAGCGTGAAGGCCCGGTCGGTCGTCTGCCGCCAGGTGGCGGACGGCCGATGCCGTGCCCGGTGGAAGATCTTCACGTTGCCCTGCCGCCTGTCCGCTCGGTGCTGCTGAGTCCTGCCGGGAGCCTGGCCGCCCGAGCCGGTCCGGTCGGCCCGCCTGCCTCGGCGGGACCGCCCCGGGCCGAGCGCCCCGGCGGGGTTGTGGCACCCGCTCCCGCCACGCCCGCCCGGTCCGGCCGTGCCACCCGGTCCCGCTGCCGCCGGCGCCTTCGCCACGGTGGCCGGAGCCGAGGAGCCGACGGCCCCTGCTCGGGTGTTCCACGCTACGACCGCATCCAACCACGGCGGCGGCAGGGTGCGCTCCCCACGCGTCAGGTCACGCTGAGTCACCCGCTCTCGGCCCGGCCCACCGTGCACGGGCCGGAGCCGACGGCGCGCACCCGCTCCAGCGCCGCGACCACCACCGGGTCGTAGAGCCGCCCCTGTCCCGCGCGCAGCACCGCCAGCGCCGCCTCGCCACCACCGGCGGGCCCGGTCAGGTCCTCGTGGGCGTTGGCGACCCGGATGATCCGGGCGGCCAGCGGCAGGCTCCGGTCGGTACGCCCGTCCGGGCCAAGCAGCGGGTCGGCCAGCCTGGCCACCTGCTCGGCGACCGGTCCGGGCACACCGGTGCAGCGGATCACCTCGCTGCCCAGCCGGGCGATCCGCTGCTGCTCCGGCTCGGGGAGGGTCGCCGTGGCGCCCCCGCGCACCGGCTCGACCAGCGAGAGCTGACCGATGTCGTGCATCAGCGCGGCGTACTCCAGCAGGGCGAGGTCGTGGGTGCTCAGGCCGAGCTCCCGGCCGAGCGCGCACGCGGTGTCCGCGACCCGGCGCGCGTGCCCCGGCGCGGTGTACCCGGCCACCTCGGTGGCGCGGGCCAGGGTGGCGATGGTCTGCCCGTAGGTGGCCCGGACGGCAGCCGCGCGCCGCAGCGAAGCCTGGGCCAGCAGCAGCGGCAGGCAGAAGACCGGCAGCGCCCACAGCCCGACCTCGCCGGCCGCCAGGCTGATCAGCATCCCGGTGGCCGCGATCGCCGAGCCGATGCCCGGCAGCGTGCGCAGCTCCTCCTCCAGCGCCGCGCCGAACCGCCCGCCGCAGCGGTGCTGGCAGGCCGCGAGCACCGCGTCCGCCAGCCCGGCCAGCGCCGCCACCAGCACCAGGAACACGCCGTAGGCCGGACCGGCCAGCGGCACCCGGTCCAGGGCGCCGCTGTTGTAGAGCGGCTGGAAGAGGGTGGCCGCGAAGGCCACCGCGAGCAGCCGACGCGCCGCACCGTCGCACCGGGCCACCACCCGGGGGCCGTACGGCCACCCGTGCGCCCGGTAGCGCCGCACCGCCGGCAGGACCGGGCGGCCCGGCGTCCGGGCGGTCGAGCGGTCGAGCCGGCGGGTGCGCCAGGGCAGCGGGAGCGGCCGGCGGGCCGGGCCCGGGGGCCGCGTGAACCCGCGACGCCCGGGCCGGCGGTGCCCGGACCGGTGCTCAGCGCCGCACACCGTCTCGCGCGCCGTTGCGCGCCCGGCATCGCCGCCCGGGCCGCGTACCGCGCCGCGCACCGTGATGCGCCCCGGGCCGGGCGCTCCGGCCGTCCGCGACCTGGGCCGCGGCACCGAGGCCATCACCCGCGAGCGCTCGGTGCCCCGCAGCCGGCCGCACCCGAGCACCAGGGTGCGGACCAGCGCCCCGGTGGCCAGGCCCAGCCCCGCCACCGCCACCACCTGGAGCACCCCGTGCCCGGTGGGCAGCCCGCGCAGCGGCCCGAGCAGCGCGTAGGCCAGCCCGATCGCGGCGCCCAGCGGGGCCTGCGCCCGCCCGCCGGGCGAGCCCACCCGGACCGCCTCGCCGATCGCGATCAGCACCCCGAAGGCCAGCGCCACCGGGGGCTGGGTCAGCCCGTGGGCGAGCAGCGCGGCCAGCGAGCCGGCGAAGAGCAGCAGCGCCGCCGCCCGCACCAGCGAGGCGCCGTTCACCCCGCCGCGCACCGGACCGCCGAGCACCCTTGCCGGCCCGCCGAGCTGCCGCGCGGGGCGGCCGGGCGCCGGCGTCACCGCGCGCCCCGGCTCGGGGACCGCACACCCCGGGCGGCCGGCCGGGAGACGGGCTCCGGCACCCCGAGCGGGATGTCCGGCACCGCCGCGTCGGTCTGCTCGGCCGACGGCAGCACCGGCTGCCAGCCGCACCGGTCCACCGCCGTGACCAGCGCCTCCACCATCACCGGGTCGAACTGGCTGCCCGCGCACCGGCGCAGTTCGGCCACCGCCTCCGGCACCGGGCGACCGCGCCGGTAGGAGCGGGTGGAGGTCATCGAGTCGAAGGCGTCGGCCACCGCGATGATCCGGGCGAACTCGGGGATCCGCTCGCCGGCCAGCCCGTGCGGGTAGCCGCGCCCGTCCATCCGCTCGTGGTGGTGCAGGATCCCGGCGTGCGCCTCGCCGAGGAACTCGATCCCGCGCACCAGGTCGTGGCCGTACTCGGGATGCACCTCCACCGCCCGGCGCTCGGCCTCGTCCAGGGGCCCGTTTCTGCGCAGCAGTTCGGTGGCCACCCCGAGTTTGCCCACGTCGTGCAGGGTGCCGGCGAAGTGCAGGGTGCGCAGCCGCTCCCCCGCCATGCCGAGCTGACCGGCGATCAGCACCGAGGCACGGCCGACCCGTTCGCTGTGGCCGCGGGTGTAGGAGTCCTTGATCTCCACGGCCTGCACCAGCGCCTCCACGGTGGCCCGGTGGGCGGCCCGCTCCCGGTGGCCCTGGGCGAAGACCCAGGCCGAGATGGAGAGCGGCAGCAGCGCGAGCAGCGCGGCGAACGCCCCGTACGGGCCCTGCCAGAGCACCGCCACCATCAGCCCGCCGAGCGCGTGCAGGAAGGCGGGCGGGCCCAGCACGCTCAGCGCCCCGCGGCGCAGCTCGGCCATCGAGCAGTGCTCGGCCAGCAACCGGATGCCGGCCACCAGCACCCCGTTGACCAGGCAGAAGACCAGGACGGCGGCGAGCGCGGGCAGCAGCGCGTCCGGGTAGCGCGAGCCGAGCAGCAGCCGCGGACCGTTCAGCAGCCGGAACAGCGCGGCGGCCGGCCAGGCCGCGAGCGCGAACTGCGCCGCGTTCCAGGCCCGGCGCAGCAACCGGGGGGCGGCCGCCGCGCCGGTCAGCGTGGCGGGCAGGGCGACCAGCGCCGCGGCGGCCGGCGGCAGCATCAGCACTCCGGCGAAGAGCACCGGCAGGAAGGTGTTGGCACTCGGCCGCACCGGCTCGTTGACGCTCGCCCGGGGCCTGGTGCCGCGGCCCAGCAGGCGTGCGGCCCAGGCGCGCACCCGCCGGGCCAGCCGCAGGCAGGGCGTGGGCAGCCCCTGGGCCAGCGACTCCCAGCAGGCGTGCAGGAAGGCGAGCAGCGCGACCTTGGGCCAGTCGACCGGCCCGTCCAGCCGGGCGGGCAGCCCGATGCCGGCGGCGACGCCCGGCAGCAGGGGCAGCAGCGCCGCGGCGGCGGCCAGGAGCACCAGCAGGACGTATCCACCGGCCGCCGCGGAAAGCCGCGTCGGCGTCTGTCCAGGGAGCGTGCGGCCCCCGCGATCGACAGCGATCTCAGCCTCCCCAGCTCGCCGACGGCCTCGTCTGAGGAGGATAGGTCTCCACCGCGGCGGCTGAACGCGTCAGCGCGCGATACCCGCGTCAGCACGGCCCACACTCACCCGATCGAGTGAGTAGCGAAACTGACGCCACGTCACACTGCCGAAACGCGAACAGGGCCGCCCACGGGAACGACTGGGGCCCGGGAGTGCGCGCACTCCCGGGCCCCAGGGGACCGAACGGCCTACTCGGCGATCACGGCCTACTCGGCGGGCGTCGCGGCCTGACCGGCCGCCAGTAGCCCGGCCTCCCCGTGGGCGGGGGCGTCCGGAGCCACCTCCACCACGGGCTCGCCGCTGCGCTGGCCGGCCCGGATGCTGTCGATCCGCGCCAGGACCTTGCTCCGCAGGTCCGACGGGGTGTCGTCGCATCCGCAAGAGCGCTTGATCAAGGCCTTGATGGCCTGCTCCAGGCCGTACTTCTCCAGGCAGGGCGAGCACTCCTCGAAGTGCTCGCGCAGCTTGGCGCAGTCGCCTTCGGCCATCTCGTTGTCAAGGAACTCGTAGAGGTGGTCAAGCACCTCGCCGCAGTCCGTGTTGTGCGGACCTCCGCAGCTCATGAGCCCGTGCCTTTCGCCTCGCGCCCAGCCCCGCTGCCGGCCGGGACCAGCCCGCGCTCGCGGGCGTAGTCCTCCAACATGCCCCGCAGTTGGCGGCGGCCTCGGTGCAGCCGGGACATCACCGTACCGATGGGGGTGCCCATGATGTCGGCGATCTCCTTGTATGCAAAGCCCTCGACGTCCGCGAGGTAGACCGCGATGCGGAACTCCTCGGGGATCGCCTGCAGGGCGTCCTTCACGTCACTGTCCGGCAGGTGGTCGAGCGCCTGGGTCTCGGCCGAACGCAGACCGGTCGACATGTGCGACTCGGCCCGGGCCAGCTGCCAGTCCTCGATCTCCTCGGCGGCGGTGCGCTGGGGCTCCCGCTGCTTCTTGCGGTACGAGTTGATGAAGGTGTTGGTCAGGATGCGGTAGAGCCAGGCCTTGAGGTTGGTGCCCTCGCGGAACTGGTGGAAGGAGGCGTAGGCCTTGGCGAAGGCCTCCTGCAGCAGATCCTCGGCATCGGCCGGGTTGCGGGTCATCCGCAGCGCGGCCGAGTACATCGGGTCCAGGTAGCCCAGCGCGTCGCGCTCGAAGCGCTCGCGGCGGGCCTGCTCACTCTCCTCGGCGGACACCCGGAAGGTGTCCTCACCGATCGCCTCGGCCAGCTCCTCGCCAGTCAGCGGCTCCGCCGCGTGGGCAGCAGAGAGCGGCTCCGCCGCGTGGGCAGCAGAGAGCGGCTCCGCCGCGTGGGCAGCAGAGAGCGGCTCCGCCGCGTGGGCAGCAGAGAGCGGCTCCGCCGCGTCATCGGCAGCGTCGGGCTCGACCACGGAGTCGGCAGCGTGCGACTCGGCCGCGAAGTCGGACCCGGCAGCGGGGTCGTGCCCGCCCAGGCCCACGTTCGGCTCGTCCTCGGTCGCGACGACCGGACCCACCTCCTCGCTGAATCGGGACCGACCCACCGCGAGCCGACCCGGAAGGGAGGATATCGGGCTCACGGGCTTCTCGCCCGCGACAATCCAGTCGGACCACGGGAGGAAGGCGCTCTGCGCGCTCGCCTCATCGGGTCGCTCGGGGCACGCGATCGGACCCATGTGCGCTGCCTTTCGCCTGGGGCACTACTGACAGAGGGGTTAACCCGCCTCCCCGCCCGGGCATTCCCGGCCCTGCACAGAACGACCGCCGCCGCCAGCGGGCGGCCAGGGCCTGTCCGGCCCGCGCCCGCTCAGCCGAGCGGCAGCTCCGCCAGCCAGTCCGCGACCGCCCCGGTGAGCTGCTCCAGCGCCGCCTCCTGCCCCAGCGGCGCCGACTTGGGCAACGCGAAGCCGTGGTTGGCGTAGGGCACCGGCACCACGCGCTGCCCGGCCGCGAGCGCCGGAACCGCCGGAAACTCAGCAGGGACCCCGAAGCTGTCCCGCTCCCCCTGCACCACCAGCGTCGGCAGCCCGCTGCCGAGCAGCTCCGCCACCCGCGAGCGCTCCGGCTTGCCGGGCGGATGCAGCGGGAAGGCCAGCGCCAGCACTGCCACCGCCCCGCTGGCCGCGCCGGTGCGGCAGGCCACCCGGGCGCCCGCGCTGCGCCCGCCCACCACCAGCGGCACGCCCTCGGCGGCCAGCCGCTCGGCCACCGGCAGCCAGCCGGTGTCCAGCGTCTTCGGGGCCGGCGCCACCTTCTTGCCGGCCACCCGCCAGGGCTGCTCGACCAGCGCCACGGTGATCCCGTGGCCGGGCAGCACGGCGGCCAGCGCCACCAGGTCCGCCGCCTCGATGCCGCCACCCGCCCCGTGCCCGAGGCCGAGCACAGCCCGGGGGCGCCCGGCGGCCCGGTGCCAGCTGATCCTGGCCTCGCCGGCCGGCGTGGCCACCAGGGTTGTCGACGGCTCGCCCATCAGAACAGCGCTCCCTCGGTCTCCGGGGTGGCCTGCGCGGTCAGCCCCGGGTGGTTGTTGCGGATACTGCCGACGGCCGCGGAGACCGGCGTCAGGCTGAGCAGCCCCGGCCGTGGCGCGACCAGCAGCGAACGGGCCCGCTCGGGGTCGTCCAGACCCGGGTCCAGCCAGTCGGCGAAGCTCTCCGGCTGCAGGAAGAGCGGCATCCGCTCGTGCACCGGCGCCAGCAGCGGTTCGGCCTCGGTGGTCACGATGGTGCAGGTCACCAGCCACCCGGCCGGGTGGTCGGCGGGGTGGGAGCGGTCGCGCCAGAACTCGTAGAGCCCGGCCAGCGCCAGCGGCGCGCCGTCCGCCCGGCTGACGAAGAACGGCTGCTTGCGCGGCCTGCCCTTGCCGGAGGCGCTCTCGACGGTCTGCCACTCGTAGTAGCCGTCCACCGGCAGCAGGCAGCGGCGGGAGGCGAAGGCCTGCCGGTAGGAGGGCTTCTCGTGCACGGTGTCGGCCCGCGCGTTGATCATCTTCACCGCGGTCTCCGGCGACCTCGACCAGGCCGGGACCAGGCCCCAGCGCAGCTGTCGCAGCTGGCGCACCGGCGCCGTGCCGCCCTTGGGCACCCGTTCCAGCACCACGAGCACCGGGTCGGTGGGGGCCACGTTCCAGCTGGGCGCGATCGTCTCGGCCGCGTCCCACTGGCTGACGCCGAACAGCTCGACGATGTCCTCCGGCCTGGCACTCGCCGCGAATCGACCACACATACCCGCCAGCCTGCCATGCCCACCGGGCCGCCCGCGGCCGTTCCGCCACAGCCGCCCCCACCGCCCCCGGGCGCCGCCCGCACCGGCGCCTTCCCATCGTCCCGGCGCCTTCTCACCCGTGGCCGGGAACCGGTGGCTACCGCCCGGCGGTCCTGGCATGGGAGGCTGCTGGCCTCCCTCGAACAGCAGGCACTCCCGGCACGGCAGGAACGATCATGAACCAGAGCATCAGCGGGGTCTGGCAGCGGGTTCTGGGCACCCAGCCCGACCCGCCGCGCTGGCTGGTCCTCGGCTGCGCGGCGGTCGCCCTGCTGGCGATCCTGCCGCACCCGCTCTGGCGGGTGAGCCGCAACGTGGTGACCATCGCGCACGAGGGCGGGCACGGCCTGATCGCGCTGCTGACCGGGCGCCGGCTGGACAGCATCCGGCTGCACTCGGACACCTCGGGCCTGACCGTCTCCTCCGGGCGGCCGACCGGGCCCGGCATGATCCTGACCGCCGCGGCCGGCTACACGGCGCCCTCGCTGCTCGGCCTGGGCGGGGCCGCGCTGCTGGCCGCCGGGCGGATCACGGCGCTGCTGTGGATCTCGATCGTGCTGCTCGCCGCGATGCTGGTGATGATCAGGAACGCCTTCGGCCTGCTCTCGGTGGTGCTCACCGGCGGCGCCTTCTTCGCCGTCTCCTGGTACGGCAGCGCCCAGCTCCAGGCCGGCTTCGCCTACCTGGGGATCTGGTTCCTGCTGCTGGCCGGGGTGCGCCCGGTGGTCGAGCTGCAGCGCAAGCGCCGCCTCGGCGGGGCCCGCGACTCGGACGCCGACCAGCTGGCCCGGCTGACCGGGGTGAGCGCGCTGCTCTGGGTGACGCTCTTCCTGGTGGTGGCGCTGGCCTGCCTGGTGGCGGGCGGCAGCCAGCTGCTGGCCTGACCGGCGTCCCGGTGGCCGACCGGGAGAGTTCTCCACAGGGGCCGGGTTGTCCACAGGGCGGGATATCTGCGGAGCCCGGACAAGGGGTCCCCCTAAACTGGCCGCATGACCGAGACCCTGTGGCCCGCCCCCGTCGCGACCACCGCTGTCGACGCGACCGTGACCATCCCCGGCTCCAAGTCCGTCACCAACCGGGCGCTGATCCTGGCGGCGCTGGCCGGTGAGCCCAGCTGGGTGCGGCGCCCGCTGCGCAGCCGGGACTCCCAGCTGATGGCGGACGGCCTGCGGGCCCTCGGGGTCGGCATCGAGGAGCTGGTCAACAACTCCTCCGGTGGCACCGGCGGCGGCGAGGCCTGGCGGATCATCCCGGCGGGCCGGCTCAGCGGCCCGGCCCAGGTGGACGTCGGCAACGCCGGCACCGTGATGCGCTTCCTGCCCCCGCTGGCCGTGCTCGCCGACGGTCCGGTCCACTTCGACGGCGACCCGCGCTCCTACGAGCGCCCGCAGCACGGCGTGATCGACTCGCTGCGCGCCCTCGGCGCCCGGATCGAGGACGGCGGGCGCGGCGGCTTCCCGCTCACCGTGCACGGCACCGGCGCGCTGGACGGCGGCACGGTCGAGCTGGACGCCTCGTCCTCCTCCCAGTTCGTCAGCGCGCTGCTGCTCTCCGGCGCCCGCTACAACCAGGGCGTGGAGATCCGCAACATCGGCGGCCCGGTCCCCTCGCTGCCGCACATCCGGATGACGGTCGACATGCTGCGGCTGGCCGGCGTCCAGGTCGACGCGCCGGAGGACGGCGGCGAGAAGGACGTCTGGCGGGTCACCCCCGGCGCCCTGCTCGGCCGCGACCTGGTGGTCGAGCCCGACCTGTCCAACGCCGCGCCGTTCTTCGCCGCCGCGCTGGTGACCGGCGGCCGGGTGACGGTCCGGGACTGGCCCAGGCACACCACCCAGCCCGGCGACCAGTTGCGCGAGATCTACACCCGGATGGGCGGCAGCTGCCGCTTCACCGACGAGGGCCTGGAGTTCAGCGGCACCGGCGTGATCCACGGCATCGACGCCGACCTGCACGACGTGGGCGAGCTGACCCCGGTGATCGCCGCCGTGGCCGCGCTGGCCGACTCCGAGTCGCACCTGTCCGGCATCGCCCACCTGCGCCTGCACGAGACGGACCGGCTGGCCGCGCTGGCCAAGGAGATCAACGACCTGGGCGGCGACGTCTCGGAGACCGAGGACGGCCTGCGGATCCGCCCGCGCCCGCTGCACGGTGGTGTCTTCCACACCTACGAGGACCACCGCCTGGCCACCGCCGCGGCGGTGCTGGGCCTGGCCGTCCCCGGCGTCCAGGTGGAGAACGTGGCGACCACCGCCAAAACACTGCCGGACTTCCCGGCGATGTGGACCGCACTGCTCGATCCAGTGGCGGCCAGGGACTGAGCGGGAGTACCAGCACCATGCGCCGCTACGGCAAGGACGCCGACGAAGACGACATCCGCAACCGCCCGGGCCGCAAGGGCTCCCGGCCACGGACCCGGATCCGCCCCAAGCACGAGGACGCCGACGAGGCGATGATCCTGACCGTCGACCGGGGCCGGCTGACCTGCCTGGTCGAGGCGGGCACCAAGCGCGAGCGCGAGGTGGTCGCGATGAAGTCCCGGGAGCTGGGCCGCAAGGGCGTGGTGGTCGGCGACATCGTCAGCGTGATCGGCGACCTGTCCGGCGAGCCGGACACGCTGGCCCGGATCGTGCGCGTCGAGGAGCGCACCTCGGTGCTGCGCCGCACCGCCGACGACGACGACCCGTACGAGCGGATCGTGGTCGCCAACGCCCAGCAGCTGGCCATCGTCAGCGCGCTGGCCGACCCCGAGCCGCGGCCCCGGCTGATCGACCGCTGCCTGGTGGCGGCCTACGACGCGGGCATGGAACCGCTGCTGGTGCTCACCAAGTCCGACCTGGCCCCGGCCGAGCCGCTGCTGGAGACCTACGCGCCGCTGGGCATCTCCTACGTCGTCACCCGGCGCGACGAGCTCGCGACGGCCGGCGCCGAGGCGGTGCGCGAGCACCTGCGCGGGCTCTCCACCGTCTTCATCGGCCACTCCGGCGTCGGCAAGACCACCCTGGTCAACGCGCTGGTCCCGGAGCACCAGCGGAGCACCGGCCGGGTCAACGCGGTCACCGGCCGCGGGCGGCACACCACCGTCTCGGCGCTGGCGCTGCGGCTGCCGCCGCCCCCCGGGGCCAAGCCGGGCTCGAAGAAGGCGCTGGATCCCGGCTGGGTGATCGACACCCCGGGCTTCCGCTCCTTCGGCCTGTCGCACATCGACCCGTCCCGGGTGATCCACGCCTTCCCCGACCTGGAGCCCGGCACCGTGGACTGCCCGCGCGCCTGCAGCCACGACGAACCGGACTGCGCACTGGACGCCTGGGTCGCCGAGGGCCACGCCGAGCCGGCCCGGCTGTACTCGCTGCGCCGCCTGCTGGCCTCCCGCGACCCCCGCGAGGAGGAGGCCGCCCGGGACGCCAGGGATGCCCGGGAGGACGACTGATGTGTCGGATCACCCATCAGCGGTGATCATAAGAAAGTAGGTTGATCACACCCAACGCCCCGGCCCACCAGAGAGGCGACCCGATGGCATGGTTCATGGTGGTCCTGGCCGGCCTGCTGGAGACCGGCTTCGCGATCAACCTCAAGCTGAGCCACGGTTTCACCAAGCTGGTCCCCACCATCGCCTTCGGCCTCTTCGCCCTGAGCAGCTTCGGCCTGCTGACCCTCTCCCTGAAGCACCTGCCGGTCGGCAGCGCCTACGCGGTCTGGACGGGCATCGGCGCGGCCGGCACGGCGATCTACGGAATGATCTGGATGAACGAGTCCTCCTCCGTCCTGAAGCTGGTCTCGATCTCCCTGGTCATCTGCGGCGTCGTCGGCCTCCAACTGAGCGGCTCCGGCCACTAGGAGGCTCGTGAAGATCTTGTTGAGGGGCTGTCCGGCCGTAGGCCGGGCTGCCCCTCTGGTTATGCGTTGGTTGCCGGGGTGAGTTGCCAGGTGCTGCCGGTGTGGGTGAGTCCGAGGTTGATCAGGCGGCGGAGGTTGAGGGCGGCGGCTCGGGTGTGGAGCCAGGTGTCGTTCTTGATGGTGCCGCGGTAGCGGAGTCTGCGGTTGCCCCGGTGGACGATCCAGGCGACTGCGCGTTCGACGGGTGGTCGCCAGCGGCGGTAGTCGGCTTGCCAGTCGGGGTCGGTGGCGGCCTGGCGGCGGGCGGCGGTGAGGAGGTCGTGGTGCGGGCGGATGGTCAGGGTGCGTCCGGCCCTGGCCTTGGTGCACCGCTCGCGCAGGGGGCACCCGGTGCACAGGCCGGCGAAGGTGGCCTTGCGCTGCTGGTGGCGGCCGCCGGGGTCGGAGAGCGGGACGGTGTGTCCGGCGGGGCAGGTCACGGTGGCGGCGGTGGTGTCGATGGTGAAGTCGTCGAGGGTGAAGCCGCCGGGGACGGCTGCCCGCAGTGGGGCGGGTTTGAGGAACAGTCGGTGCCCTTGCTGTTCCAGGGCCTGGCGGGCGTCGCCGGTGGAGTAGGCGGTGTCTGCGAAGGCGTCCACCGGGGCGTCCTCGTCGGCGAGCAGGTCGAGTCCGACGGCGGCCTCGTGGTGTTCTGCTCCGGCGCCGGGCCGCAGGGCGACCGCGGTGTATAACCCTGTCTCGGGCTCGATGGCGAGGTGGGCCTTGAAGCCGTCCTGCCGGTGGGTGCGGGTCTTGTGCACGTGCCGGGCCTCGGGGTCGACGGTGGAGACCATCCGGTCGTGGGCGGTGCCCCGGGTGATGCGCCAGCGTCCGTCGCGTCCGTCGGAGTCCTCGGCGGGCTCGACGTCCTGCCCGGCGACCAGGGCCAGCAGGCCGACCGCGTTCGCGGCCTTCTCGCCGAGCTGTTGCTCGGGCAGGTGCCCGAGCAGCCGCAGCGCGTCGCCGACCAGGGCGTCGACGAGGTCGGCTCGGGCCTGCTCGTCGTTCCACGCGATGCGGGGTTTGCCCGGGTCGGTGTAGTCGTGGGCGGTGCAGTGCACGGCCGCGACCGCATCCGCGCCGGGGACTTCGCGGATCACCGCCCGGACGGAGGCGATGATCTGGGTGACGGTGTCCTGGGTGGCCACCGCGTCGTCCAGCACGGTGGAGTCCAGCGCCCGCCGGTGCTTGCCCTTGAGGACACCGGTGGCCCGCACGACCTCCCGCACGGCCTCGAAGATCCGGTTGGGCCGGGGAGAGCGGGCCAGCCGGCGGCGGAAGTAGGCCAGCAGCGACGGGTCGAACGCGGTGTCGTTCAGGCCCAGTCCGCACGCGGCCTTCCACCGCAGGTCGCACCGCAGTTCCTGGACCGTCTCGAAGTCCGACAGGCCGTGCAGGGCCTGCAGCGCGATCGCCGCGGCCAGGATCTGCGGCGGCATGCTCGGCCGCCCGTTCGCCGACGGGTACATGTCCGCGAACATCACCGCCGGGAACAACTCACCACGGTGCTCGGCCAGGAACGCGAACACGCTGCCCACCGGGATCAACCCCCGGCACGTCTCCCAGACATCCGGCCCGACCGTCTCCCCGGACCACTCACCCATCGCCACAAGAAACAGTCTGGCCCCGCCGCTCGCGCGGCGAGGCCAGAACCCAAGATCTTCACGAGCCTCCTAGGGCCTGTCCGGCGGATCTTGCCGGGCGCCCGACGCCGGGAATCCCGCCTGGACGCACGCCCGAATCGCCCAAGTACGGCCCAGTACGAGGACGACTCGGGCGCACGCCCAGCCGAGCCCCCAACGCCGCGCGCTGATCCGACAAGATCCGCCGGACAGGCTTAAGGCCCGCCCGAAGCCTCCTGATGGTCCGCCACGCGAGCCGAACTGTCGATCCGCCGGGCGGCTCGCTACTGTTCGACCCATGGCCGACTACCACGATGATCTCCGCCTTGCCCATGTCCTCGCCGACTCGGCCGACTCGGTCACCCTGGATCGTTTCCGGGCACTGGACCTGAAGATCGAGACCAAGCCCGACCTGACGCCCGTCAGCGACGCCGACAAGGCCGCCGAGGAGGCGGTCCGCAGCGTGCTGCAGCGGGCCCGGCCGCGGGACGCGGTGCTGGGCGAGGAGTTCGGGCTGGCCGGCTCGGGACCGCGGCGCTGGGTGATCGACCCGATCGACGGGACGAAGAACTACATCCGCGGCGTGCCGGTCTGGGCCACCCTGATCGCGCTGCTGGAGGAGGACGCGGACGGCGAGCAGCACCCGGTGGTGGGCATCGTCTCGGCGCCCGCGCTGCACCGGCGCTGGTGGGCGGCGAAGGGACTGGGCGCCTACGCGGGGCGCAGCCTGGCGAGCGCCGGGCGGATCCGGGTCTCGGGCGTCTCCCGGCTGGAGGACGCCTCGCTCTCCTACTCCTCGCTGAGCGGCTGGGAGGAGCGCGGCCGGCTCGACCCGTTCCTCGACCTCACCCGGGCCTGCTGGCGGACCCGGGCGTACGGCGACTTCTGGTCGTACATGATGCTCGCCGAGGGCGCAGTGGACATCGCCGCCGAGCCGGAGCTGAGCCTGTGGGACATGGCCGCGCCGTGCATCGTGGTGCAGGAGGCCGGCGGCCGGTTCACCGGCCTGGACGGCATCGACGGACCGGGCGGCGCCGACGCGGTGGCCTCCAACGGCATCCTGCACGAGGAGATGCTGCAGCGGCTGAGCGTGTGACGCGGCGCGCACCTGGGTGCGGGCCCCGACGGTCAGTCAACTGACCGTCGGGGCCCGCTGCTCACGGGGTGCCGCCGGTCACTGCTTGCGCAGCTCGCGGACGGCGGCCTCCAGGCGCTGGCCGTAGTCGGCGTCGGCCTGGCGGAAGTTGCCGATCGCCCGCTCGACGATGTCCTCGCGGTCGGCGGAGACGTTGGCTATGAAGCCGGCCAGGTTGGCGATCAGGCGCTGCTTCTCGTCCTCGGAGAAGAGCCGGTAGAGGTTGCCGGCCTGGACGAAGTCGGTGTCCTCGCTGTGCGAGGGCGCCTCGGAGGTGCCGGTGAGGCCGCTGACCTCGGTGGCGGCCCAGAGCGGGCGGCCGGTCTCGACCGGGCCGCCGAAGCTGTTCGGCTCGTAGTTCTTCCGGCGGCCGTGGCGGCCGTCGTAGAGGTGGCCGTCGCGGTTGTTGTTGAGCGCCTCGGTGGCGTGCGGGCGGTTCACCGGCAGGTGGTCGGCGTTGATGCCGACCCGGTAGCGGTGGGCGTCCGCGTAGGCGAACAGCCGGCCCTGCAGCATCTTGTCCGGGGAGGGGCCGATGCCGGGCACGAAGTGCGCCGGGGAGAAGATCGACTGCTCGACCTCGGCGAAGATGTTGTCGGGGTTGCGGTTGAGCTCCAGCTTGCCGATCTCGATCGGCGGGTAGTCCTCGTGCGGCCAGACCTTGGTCAGGTCGAACGGGTTGAAGCGGTAGTTCGCCGCGTCGGCGGCCGGCATGATCTGCACCTGCACGGTCCAGCTCGGGAACTCACCGCGCTCGATGGCCTCGCGCAGATCGCGCTGGTGGCTGTCCGGGTCCTCGCCAGCGAGCTTCGCCGCCTCGTCGGCCGTCAGGTTCTTGATCCCCTGGTCGGTCTTGAAGTGGTACTTGACCCAGAAGTACTCGCCGGCCTCGTTCTGCCACTGGTAGGTGTGCGAGCCGTAGCCGTTGAGGTGGCGGTAGCTGGCCGGGATGCCGCGGTCGCCGAAGAGCCAGGTCACCTGGTGGGTCGACTCGGGCGACAGGCCCCAGAAGTCCCAGACGTTGTCCGCCTCCTGCGAGCCGGTGTACGGGTCGCGCTTCTGGGTGTGGATGAAGTCGGGGAACTTGATGGCGTCCTTGATGAAGAACACCGGGGTGTTGTTGCCGACGAGGTCGTAGTTGCCGTCCTCGGTGTAGAACTTCAGCGCGAAACCGCGCGGGTCGCGCACCGCGTCGGCCGAGCCGAGGTTGCCGGCCACGGTGGAGAACCGCAGGAAGGTCTCGGTCTGCTTGCCGACCTCGGAGAGGAACTTCGCCCGGGTGTACTGCGTGACGTCGGCGGTCACCGTGAAGGTGCCGTAGGCCGCCGCACCGCGGGCGTGCACCACGCGCTCCGGGATCCGCTCGCGGTTGAAGTGGGCGAGCTTCTCGAACAGCAGCTGGTCCTGGATCAGCGCCGGTCCGCCGATGCCGGCGCTCGCCGTGTTCTGGTTGTCGGCCACCGGCGCGCCGGCCTCAGTGGTCAGGGTTGGCCGCAGCTCGTCCTGGGCAGTCATGGGAGCACCTCCGTGTGGTCCGGTCGTGTGACTTGATCCTAACTTGGACTTTGTCTAAGTCAACACTGGACCTAACCTCGGACCTTGCTATCGTTTGTGTATGAGCGATCTCCTGACACGGCTACGCGAGCAGGGCTGGCGACTCACCGCACAGCGGCGTGTCGTGGCCGAGGTCCTCGACGGCGAACACGTCCACCTCACCGCCGACGAGGTGCACGCCCGCGCGGTCGGCCTGTTGCCGGAGATCAGCCGCGCCACGGTCTACAACACGCTGGGCGAGCTGGTGTCGCTCGGCGAGGTGCTGGAGGTCAGCACCGACGGCCGGGCCAAGCGCTACGACCCCAACGCGCACCACTCGCACCAGCACCTGGTCTGCTCGTCCTGCGGCACCATCAGGGACGTCCACCCGAGCGGCGACCCGCTCGCCGCGCTGCCGGCCGCCGAGCGGTTCGGCTTCGCCGTCTCCGGCGCGGAGATCACCTACCGCGGCCTGTGCCCGGACTGCCGGGCGCACTGACCGCAGCACACCCCGCAGCACCCCAGCTCGCAGCACCCCGGCCCGCACCGCCCCAGCACGCAGCACCCCCGGCGGCGGAGACCTGAGGTCAGGCGCTCAGCTCGGGGTGCAGCGCGTCCAGCAGTCGCGCCGCGCGCTCGGCGACCTCCGGCGGACCGTAGTCGGTGGCCCGCCTGCACCAGTTCTCCGCCTGCACCGGCTCGCCGCGGCGCAGCGCCAGCAGCGCGAGCCGCAGCGCGGCCCGGCCGTGCCCCGCGTCGGCGGCCCGGGTGTACCAGAGCATCGCCTCCGCCTCGCGCTCCTGCCGGGCCAGCAGCAGGCCGAGGTTGAAGGCGCCGCTGCGGCTGCCGTTCGCCGCCGCCCGGCGGTACCAGCTCTCGGCGATCTCCAGCGCGCCGCGCTCGGCGGCCCGCACCCCCATCCGCACCTGGGCCCGGCTGTGGTCGGCGTCGGCGGCCACCGCGTACCAGTGCTCGGCCTCCTCCGGCACGTCCCCGCGCCGGTCCAGCAGCGAGGCGAGGCGGAAGGCGCCCTCGGCGGAGCCGCCGGTGGCTGCCTGGCGGTAGCGCTCGAGTGCGGCGGAGAGGTCGCCGCGCTGCTCCTTGGCCACCGCGAGCTGCAGCGCGGCCTCGCCGTGGCCCTCGGCAGCGGCCCGGGCGTACCACTCCTGGGCCTGCTGGTGCTCGCCCCGGTTCGCGTGCAGGATGCCGAGATTGAAGGCACCGTCCACGCTGCCGGCCTCGGCGGCCTTGGAGAACCAGGGCTCGGCGCCCGACTCGTCGCCGCGCTGCAGCAGGATCACGGCCAGCGCGTTGCACGCCTCCCGGTGACCCGCGTAGGCGGCCCGCCGGTACCACTGCTCGGCCTGCGCCTGGCGGCCGGCGCTCGCGCACAGCAGGCCCAGGTTGAAGGCGCCGTTGTGGTCACCGGCCTCCAGCGCGGCCCGGTACCAGCGTTCGGCGGCGTCGTCCTCGCCGCGGCCCGCGTGCAGCGCGCCGAGCGCGTTGGCCGCGTTGCCGTCGCCGGCCTCGGCCGCCTCCTGCCACCACTCGGCCGCCGACGGCAGGTCGCCGCAGTCGCGCAGCAGGAAGCCCAGCGCGCAGGCCGCCCGCGGCTCGCCGTTCTGCGCGGACTGCCGGTACCAGCGGGCCGCCTCCTCGCGCAGCGCGTGGTCCCCCTTGGCCCGCTCCTCGACCAGCACGCCCAGGCGCAGCGCCGCCCTGGCGTGGCTGCGCGCGGCGGCGGTGCGGTACCAGGTCTCGGCACTCTCCTTGTCCCCGGCCGCCTCGCGCATCCGGGCCAGCCGGTAGGCCGCCTCGCGGTGGCCCGCGTCGGCCGCCGCCTTGAACCAGCGCTCGGCGCGCACGTCGCGCCGGTGCTCCATCAGGTCGCCCAGCGCGTAGGCGCCGAGCGCGTGCCCCTGCTCGGCGGCGAAGTGCAGCCAGTACTCGGCGGCCTCCTCGTCGCCGTGGTCGCGCAGGTGCAGGCCGAGGGCGTGCGCGGCCGGGGCGCTGCCCGCCACGGCGGCCTGACGCCACCAGCCGCCGGCCTCGACCCGGTGGCCGCGCTGGTGCAGCAGCACGCCGAGGTTGTTCGCGGCAGCGCGCAGTCCGGCCGCGGCGGCCTTGCGCAGATACGGTTCGGCGTCGTCCAGATCGCCCCGGCGCAGCAGCAGGGCGCCGAGCTGGCTGGCGGCATTGGGGTCGCCGGCGTCGGCGGCGGCCCGGTGCCTGGTCTCCAGCGCGGCCGACTCGCGCGCGGCCAGCTCGCTCTCGAACGAGGCGGTGTCGGACTCGGGGTCCTCCACGGAGCCCTCCGCCGGGGAACGACCGGCCGCGGCGGCCGGGTAGCGGCCACCGACCTGCGGCACGGGGACGTGGACCAGGCTCTCGGGGCCGTACGGACGCCCGGCCCCGGTGCGCCAACTGCCGCGCTGGGCGGGGACCGGAGCGGACTCGGTGTCGATGTCCTGCTGGGGTGCACCGGTCTGCGGCTGGCTCTTGCCGATCAGCTTCATGCCGACTCCCGCTCCCCCCGAGTGCCGCGGCGTCCAACGGGGGCCCCGATCGGCTCACGGCTCGTCAACTGCCGTGCCCCGTCCCCCATGTGTTCCATCGTCGCATCACCCGAACACCCGCGTACACCGACCCGCGCGATTTTGCCGGGCTGGGCCGAAGCCAGCGAGATTGCTTCAGCGTTTTGTCGATTTCCCGACACTTGCGCCTCACAAACCCCGCGGCACCGGGTGATGTGCCGAGTGTCCGTCCATAGTACCGGAGGCGGTGCCACCGCTTATGGGTGACACCGCCTCCGTCAGCTCACGAACCCTCAGCTCACGCTGATGTCATCCGCGTAGTACGTACCCTGCCCATACCAGCCGTGCACCCAGATGGTCACCGACGTGACCGAGGAGCCGGTGGTGAACTTGGTGGAGAGCTGGGACCAGCCGGGGCTGCTGGTCCAGGCCGAGGTGTCCGCGCCGGAGCCGGTGACCCCGAGGTAGGTGTAGCTGCCCTGCACCCAACCGGAGAGCGTGTAGGTGGTGTTGGGCTTGACCGTGACGGTCTGCGAACACTGGGCGTCGTCACTGCTGCTGGCGGCGCCCGCCAGGGCGTGCGAGCCGGAGTGCACCGGGCTCGCCACCACCGATCCCAGGTTTCCGGTGCAGGTCCACGGGGAGAGCGCGCCGGACTCGAAGCCGCCGTTGGCCACGATGCCGCCGGCCGGAGGCGTGGGGGTCGGCGTGGGCGTCGGGGTGGGGGTCGGCGTGGGCGTCGGTGTCGGTGTCGGGGTGGGCGTCGGTGTCGGGGTGGGCGTCGGTGTCGGGGTGGGCGTGGGCGTCGGGGTGGGAGTAGGCGTCGGCGTCGGGCTCGGCGCCGGGCAGGAGGCCGCGGAACCGTTGGTGTCCTGCACCGCCGCATTGAAGAGGGTCGCCGCCGGATCCAGGTCGTAGAGCGAGAACATCATCGTCCCGCCCAGCCCGTTGCAGTGCAGGTAGTCCGCCTTGGCCTGGATCGACTGGGCGTTCTCACCGGACCAGAAGTTGGTGCCGTCGTAGAAGTACGCGGCCTGCGCCACCGGATCCCAGAAGGTGTCGGCGGGGTTGTCGACCACGCCGGAGAGCTCCTTGTACATCCGGGTCCCGGCCACGTTGCCGGAGTCCGCCGCCCCCGGGGCCGGCCCGGTGGCCGTCTGGAAGAGCCCGTGGTTGCTGCCCGCCGGCACGCCGGTCCAGCCGCGGTAGTAGAACGGCACCCCGATGTTGAGCTTGTTCGCGGGGAAGCCGCCGGGTATCCCGTACTGCGGGTCGCCCACCGTGTAGGCCTTGATCGCCTCGTCGGTCGAGTACTTGCTCGTCCCCGGCGCGATGGGGGCCGACGGGTCCGCCGGATTGTCGTACAGCGGCGACTGGTGGTTGGTCTCGGTGGGCTCCCAACCGCCGTGCATGTCATAGGTCATGGGGTCGCCGAAGGTCAGGTACTGGCCGATCTTGTCGGTCTCGACGTTCTGGATCTTGTCCTGACCGGCCGGCAGCGCCGCCGAGAGCGAGTAGGTCTTGCCGTCGGCCGCGCCCTGGGCGTCCAGCTCGCTGCGGAACTCGGCCAGCAGCGCGGTGAAGTTCTGCTTGTCGGCCGTGCTGGCGTGGTTGCCGACGTGGCCGCCGCCGCCCGGGTACTCCCAGTCGATGTCGAAGCCGTCGAAGATGCCCTTGCCGGTCCCCGGGCCGCCGTAGCCGTTCTGCGAGGGCAGGTTGCCCTTGATGAACATGTCGATGCAGGAGGAGACCAGCTTCTTGCGCGAGGCGTCGGTGGCCGCCGCGTCCGAGAAGTACTTGGAGTAGGTCCAACCTCCCAGGCTCAGCACGACCTTGAGGTTGGGGTACTTCGCCTTCAGCTCCTTGATCTGGTTGAAGTTGCCCACGATCGGCTGGTTCCAGGTGTCGGTGCTGCCGTCCACGCTGGTGCCGTTGGCGAAGGTCTTGCCGTAGTCGGCGTAGGAGTCGCCGGCCCCGTCACCCGCGTTCGGGTTGTTCTCGTCCTGCGAGGCGGCCGAGTTGGCCTCGAAGCAGGTGAGATTGGTGGGGTCGATGTTCTCGAAGTCGTAGATCAGGTAGTTGAGGTTGGCCGCCTCACCGCTGTCGGACACGTTCTTCAGGTAGAACGCGTTCTGGTAGACCGACCACTGGTCGTAGTAGGCCACCTTGAGGCCGCCCGAGGTGGCGGGCGCACCGGTGGTGTTGGCCGGAACAGCAGCCGCGGCGGCCGGTGGGGCGGCCACCGCCGGCTGGCTCTGGGTGGCCTGGGCATGAGCCATGCCCAGCACCGACAGGGCGCCGCCCAGCAGGATGGAGGCTGCCGAGGTCACCGCCCATGCCGACTTGTTCGCTCTGCGCATGCGGTTCTCTCCTGTGATGTGGGGGTTGAGGAGACCGCCGGACCGCTCGCCGCGCGAAGGCGAGCGGGGGCGGGGTCAGGTGGGGGCGGTCGGCTCAGCTCATCTGGTGCAGATGGCCGCCGACCGCGGTGGCGATGGAATTGCCGTTACTGGCATCCCAGTTGGTGGACCAGGTCATCGCACCGCCGATGCCCGGCCAGGTCGCGGGCGGCTTGAAGGAGCCGCAGTTCGTCCCCTTCGCCAGGCAGTCCAGGGCGTTGTCCACGGTCGCCGGGGAGAGGTAGCCGCTGCCGGCCGCGCTGGTCGAGGCCGGCACGCCGAGGCCCACCTGGCTCGGCGCGAGGCCGCCCTGGAGCTGGATGCAGGCGAGCGCGGTCAGGAAGTCCTCGGTGCCCTCGGAGTAGACGTTGCCGTCGCAGCCGTTCATCGAACCCGAGTTGTAGTACTGGGTGTTGACGACGGTCAGGATGTCCTTGGTGTCCAGGGCGAGTTGGAAGTACTGGGTGCCGGTGGACTGCATGTCGATGGTCTGCGGTGCCATGGTGAGCACGAACCCGCTGCCCACCTTCGCGGCGAGCGAGTGCAGCGCCTGGCTCATGTACGTCGCCGTGACACCGTTCTCCAGATCGATGTCCACCCCGTCGAAGCCGTACTGCTGGATCAACGCGTAGGCGCTGGTGGCGAAGTTGGCGGCCGAGGTCGAATCAGCCACCGAGATGGTGCCGTTCTGGCCGCCGACCGAGAGGACCACCTTCTTGCCGGCCGCGTGCTCGGCGGCGATGTCGGCCTTGAACTGGGCATCGGTGTAGCCGCCGAGCTTGCCGGCCAGGGTGGGGTCCAGGCCGAAGGTGATGCCACCGGGATTCGCCGGGTCGGCGTCGGCGAAGGCCACCGCGATGATGTCGTAGGCCGGGTTGACGTCACTGATCCGCTGGTCGGTGGCGCCGTTGTCGAAGTCCTGCCAGTAGCCGGTCAGCAGGTGCCGGTTCCCGCCGCCAGGTCCCGTGGGGGTGGAGGTGGTGGTGGGAGAGGTACTGACGGGCGGCGCGGTGGTGGGCGGCGCGGTGCTGGGCTGCGGCGAACTGGTCAGCGTGGGCGAACCGGTGGGCTGCCCGGTGGTCGAGACGGTCGAGGTGGGAAACACGCCGGGGCCGCTGAGCACCAGGTCGTCGGCCTGGTAGGCGCCGGTGCCGTACCAGCCGTGCAGGTAGACGGTCACGCTGGTGGTGGACGGCCCGGTGGTGAAGCTGGTGGACAGCTGGTTCCAGGCGGAGTTGGTGCTCCAGGTCGAGGGATCCGTCGTCCCGGTGCCGCTCGCACCCAGGTAGACGTAGCTGCCCTGGACCCAACCACTGAGACTGTAGGCCGAGCCGGGCTGCACCAGAACCTGCTGGCTGCACTGCGCGTCGTCACTGCCCACCGGCGTGGCCTGCAGGGCGTACTTTCCGCTGTGGACCGGACTGGTGACGACCGCTCCGGAGTTCGCCGTACAGCTCCAGCTCCCGAGGTTCCCGGTCTCGAAGCCCGGGTTCTGCAGCAGGTTGATGGTGTCGGCGTTGGCGCTGCCGCCGGTGGTGATCAGCACCGCCCCGCTCACCGCGAGGGCGAGCGCCGCCACCGAGGCCAGCGCGGTACAGGCCGGCGAAAGGCCACCTGGTCTCGGTGCGCCGGGTCTTCTCTCGGTCTGTCTGGTCGCACGGTGCACGGGGCAGCTCCTCGGATCGGCGGGACGGCGCGGCGCACTCGGCCGCGCCCGGACGCGGACGGGGCGACAGGGAGCGCGCTCTCCCCCGGCACGGCGAAGCCCGCCGGGGTGAGACGGACTCAGAGTGGACTAGACCAAATAGCCGGTCAAGGGGAGCCGCCACGGCCGTCCGCGCCGAGCGCACGTCAAGAGCCCGACGAGCTCACGCAATGCCGCCTGACGTGACATCGGGGCAGGTCGGACCAGGCGCACCAAGGGATGTCAGCGGGTCGTCAGCATCCGGATTCCATCCCGCGTCCATCCGGCACCGGACCTCCCGCCCGCCCGCCGGTCGGCGCCGCCGGCCGGTCGGCCGGGCGGGCGGCGGCCCGCGCGAAGAGCGCCGTGAGCGGATGCCACCGGTAGCGACCGTCCGGGTCGGCCAGCAGCAGACCGTACTCGGCGAGCAGCTCCAGCAGGTGCTCGGTCTCCCGCTCGGTGCGGCCGAGCAGCGCTGCGGCCGCCGCCGTATCGAAGCCGGTCGGCCCCAGCACGCTCAGCCGCCGCAACGCCGCCACGGCCGCCGCACCACCCGGCGCCCGGCGCAGCCGTGCCCGGGCCGTGCCGAGCGCCTGCGCCACGCCCCGTCCGCCCGAGCTGAGTTCGGCCAGCCGCCCGTCCTCCTCGGCCACCCGGGCCGCCAGCCACGGCAGTCCGCGCCCCGGCCGGGCCAGCAACCGGGCGGCGGCGGCCCGCAGCGCCAGCGGCAGCCCCGCGCAGGCGGCCAGCACCGCCGCCTCGGCCGCCGGGTCGGCGACGGCCTCGTTCGTCTCCCCCGGAGCGACTCCCTGGGCCACCAGCGCCGACGGCTCCGGCCCGGCGACCAGCCGCCGCCAGAGCCGCTGCGCGTCCTGGGCGCCCAGGCAGTCCAGCGCCAGCAGCCTGGCCCCGGGCAGCCCGGCCGGCCGCCCCCGACCGGTGACCAGCACCGCGCAGCTCGGCGAGCCGGGCAGCAGCGCGGTCAGCTGCGCCTCGTCCTGCGCGTCGTCGAGCACCAGGAGCAGCCGGCGGCCCGAACTCACCGAGCGGAAGAGCGTGCCGCGCCGCTCCGCCTCGGGCGGCAGCGACTCACGCGCCACCCCCAGATCGGTCAGCAGCCGGCCCAGCAGCGCACCCACCTCGCACGGTCGCCCGTCCGCCTCGTGCAGGCCCAGGAAGAGCTGCCCGTCCGGGAAGCGCTCGCGCAGCCGGTGCGCGGCGTGCACGGCGAGCGCGGTCTTGCCCACCCCGGGCGGGCCGCTCACCACCACCACCGGCACCGCACCGGCCCGGCGCCCGGCCCCGCCGGCACCCAGGGTGCGTGCGATCACCCTGGCCTCGGTCGATCTTCCGGTGAAGTCCGCCAGCTCGGAGGGGAGTTGAGCAGGGCGGCAGAGCGCCCGCAGCCGCACCGCCGGCTCCGGCGCACCAGGCCGGTCCAGTTCCAGGTTCGGGTCCGTACGCAGGATCCGCTGGTGCAGTTCGTCCAACTCTCGTCCCGGCTCAAGGCCCTGATGTGCGATCAGTGACTGCCGGGTCTCCGCGAAGACGGCCAGCGCCTCGCTCTGCCGCCCGGCGCGGTAGAGCGCCAGCATCAACAGGCCGCGCAGCCGCTCCCGCAGCGGCCGCTCGGCCGCCAGCAGCCCCAGCTCGGCGACCACCTCGTGGTGCCGGCCGAGCAGCAGGGCGAGTTCGAACCGCTCCTCCTGCGCGGCCAGCCGCAGTTCGGCCAGCCTGCCCCGGTGCAGCGCGGCGAACGGGCCGGGCAGCCCGTCCAGCCCACCGCCGCGCCAGAGCGCGAGCGCCTGGTCCAGGGTCCCGGCCGCCGTGGCCGGCTCGCCGGCCGCCCGCTGGGCGCGGGCCCGCTGCCGGGCGGCCTCGAACTCGTGCAGGTCCAGCTCACCGGGCCCGACCGCGAGCCGGTAGCCCGCGCCGTGCGAGGCGAGCACCCCCGCCGGTGCCCGCCGCGGCCGGTCGGGCTCCAGGATCTGCCGCAGCCGGGAGACGTAGGTGGCCACCAGGCCGGGCGAGTTGACGGTGGCCCTGGCACCCCAGACCCCCTGCACGATCTGCTCGCGCGGCACCGGTTCGTTGGCGCTGAGCAGCAGGACGGCGAGCACTGCGCACTGCATCGCCGGCCCCGGATCCCGGGCCGCCCCGGCCCGGTGGACCAGCAGCGGCCCGAGCACCTCGTAGCGGAGCGCCGCGTCCGCCCCGGCCCGCGCGACCATCCTCCGCTCCCCTCGCCCGTGGGAGCGGCCCGCGGGGTGGACCCACGGTGGACTAGACCAGAGGCGACGTCAACACGTCCGGCGGAAAAACTTGTCGCGACGGCGACAACAACGGTACCGACCAGCACGGGCCGTCCGGGAAACGCCGAAGGCCCGGAGATGAGATCTCCGGGCCTTCGGTTTCAGTAGCGGGGACAGGATTTGAACCTGCGACCTCTGGGTTATGAGCCCAGCGAGCTACCGAGCTGCTCCACCCCGCGTCGTTGTGTCTTAACCATAGCACGGTCTTCGGACCGGCTGCGCCCACCGCCGGAACGGCGACGGGCGCAGCTGCCCAGCTCAGCGCCTACGGCGAAGCACTCGGCGCCGCGGACGGCGGTGCGGACGGCGGTGCGGACGACGGCGCAGGCGACGGTGCCAAGGGCGGCGCGGCCGACGGTGCGGACGGCGTGGCCGAGGCCGACGGCGCCGGTGCGCCGGCGCTCTTCGGCTCCGCCGCCACCGCCGCGTTCAACGCGTCCTGCAACGCCTTCTGAGCCGCCCCGTACGCCACCCAGTCCCCCGCCTTGAAGGCGTTCTGCGCGTCCGTATTGGCCTTCTGTATCGCGTCCAGCGCCTGCTTCAGCGCCGGGTCCAGGCTGCCGCCACCGCCGCCCGGTGCGGGCGGCGTCGTGCCGGACCCGCCACCCGGCGCCGTCCCGGTGGCCCCGGGAGCGGTGCCCAGAACCTTCGTCAGCGCGTCCGACAGACTGCCCTGGAAGGCCACGTTGTCGTTCCCGTACACCGCGAGGACCTTCTGCAGCACCGGGTAGTTGGAGCCGCTGCCCTTGACGTACACCGGCTCCACGTTGAGGAAGCCACCGCCCACCGGCAGCGTCAGCAGGTTGCCGTAGTCCAGGTTCGAGTCACTGCCGTTCTTCAGCAGGGTGATCTGACTGGCCACCGTGGAGTCGGAGTTGAACTTCGCCTGCACCTGGGTGGGCCCCGGTGTGTTGCTGTCGCTGGGCACGGTGAGGATGCGGATCCTGCCGTAGTCGGGCCCGGGGTCCGAGTCCACCGACATGAAGGCCGCCAGGTTGCCGCGACCGCTGGGCACGAAGGTGCTGTTCAGCGAGAAGGTGGCGGCCGGCATGTCCGGCATCCGCAACGTCAGGTAGTACGGCGGCTGCACCTGCTTGCTGTCGTTGGTCGGGTCGACCGGCACCTGCCAGATGTCCGTCCCGTTGAAGAAGGCGTTCGGGTCGGTCATGTGGTACATGCCCAGCAGGTCGCGCTGCACCTTGAACAGGTCCTGCGGGTAGCGCAGGTGCGGCAGCAGGTCGGCCGGGATCGCGCTCTGCGGCTGGACCGTGCCGGGGAAGGCCTTCATCCAGGTCTTCAGCACCGGGTCGGTGGCGTCCCACTGGTAGAGCGTCACCTGGCCGGTGAACGCGTCCACCGTCGCCTTGACCGAGTTGCGGATGTAGTTGACCTGGTCGGCATCGCCCACCACCTCGCCGCGCTCACTGCTGAGCGAGTCCTTGGTGGCGTCGCCCAGCGTGGTCCTGGAGGAGAACGGGTAGCCGTCCGAGGTGGTGTAGCCGTCCAGCACCCAGGTCAGCCGGCCCCCCTCGACCACCGGATAGGGGTCGCCGTCGATCGCCAGCCAGGGCGCGACCTTCGCCACCCGCTCCTTGGGCGTGCGGTCGTAGAGCACCTTGGCGCCCTTGGTGATCGCGCCCGAGTAGAGGATCTGCGGCTCGCTGAACTTGACCGCGTACGCGGCCCGGGTGAGCGGGTTGTCCAGCGAGACCCCGCTGTCGCCGGTGTACTGGTAGGTCTGCGCGCCGCCGTCCGCGGTGTTGTCGATCTCGTGGTTGGAGCCGCCCACGATCGAGTACGTGGTGGTGTTCTCGCCGTAGTAGATCCGCTGCTGGTAGTCGCCCAGGCTGCCGGTGGCGGGCAGCCCCGACTCGGTGAAGACCGGCTGGCCGTTGCCGTTGACCTGGTTGCCCTTGGCCGCCACCACCCCGTAGCCGTGGGTGTACTTGAAGTGGTCGTTGATCCAGTTGTGCTGCTGGACGCCGTTCGGGTTCAGCTCGCGCACGCCGATCACGGTGTCCTGGACGCCGCCCGGCGTGCTGTACCGGTCCACGTCCAGGGTGCTCGGGAAGCCGTAGTAGGAGCGCTGCTGCTCCATCTGCTGGAAGGTCGGCGAGACGATGTTGGGGTCGAGCAGCCGGATGTCCGAGATGGTCCGGCTGTCCTTCTGCACCGAGCCGGCGTCGGCCGTCGCGGTCGGCGTGTACTGCTGGGACTGGCTGCCGGCGATCCCGTAGGCCTGCCTGGTCGCGTCGATGTTCTGCTTCAGGTAGGGCGTCTCCTTGGCCTGCTCGTTCGGCTTGACCTGGAACTGCTGCACGAGCGCCGGGTAGAGCCCGCCGATCAGCACCGCCGAGAGCGCCATCAGGCCGAAGCCGATCAGCGCCGGCGCCCAGGTGCGCCGGATCGGCGTCAGGAAGAAGAGCAGCGCGCAGATGATCGCCACGCAGAACAGGATCGTCTTGGCCGGCAGGAACGCGTTGGCGTCCACGTACCGCAGCCCGGTGTAGCCCGGCACACCCTTGTAGGAGCCGGTCTTGACCGCCAGCGCGTACCGGTCCAGCCAGTACGCGACGGCCTTGAAGAGCACGAAGAGCCCGAGCAGCACCGCGAGGTGGCCCTGCGCGCCCGTGGTGGCCCGCCGGCCCGGACCCTGCATGCGCAGGCCGCCGTAGAGGTAGTGCACCAGCAGCGCGGCGAGCAGCGAGACGACCACCGCGCTGAACGCGAAGCCGAGCAGGAACTGGTACCAGGGCAGGTCGAAGGCGTAGAACGAGACGTCCAGGTGGAACTGGCTGTCCTTCACCCCGAAGTCCGTCGCGTTGGTCCACAGCAGCCACAGCCGCCACTGCCCCGCCGCCGCCGCGCCCGCGATCAGGCCGACCGCCAGCGAGATGCCGGCCAGCAGCCACCTGCGGTAGGGCGCGACCCCCATCCGGTAGCGGTCCAGGCTCTGCTGCTCGACCGACATCGCCGACAGCGGCGGCCGCAGCCGGTGGGCCAGCCAGATGTTCAGCCCGGCGACCACCGCCATCAGCAGCCCGAAGACCACGAAGAGCCCGACCTTGGTCCACACCTCGGTGCTGAAGACCGAGGAGTAGTGGACCGACCTGAACCAGAGCCAGTCCGTCCACAGGCCCACGAACAGCACGAACCCCAGGAACAGCAGCACCAGGACGCCCACCGTGAGCAGCAGGACCCTGGCTCGACGGGAGGGCGGCCCGATCCTTGGCCGGAAGCCCTGCCCGCCCCGGTCGGGCATCTGGAACACCAAGACGGCACCTCTGCTGTTGTTGTGGTCGGATCGGGCACGGACGAGCAGCCCTTCGGGGCACTTCCCCCGAGTGCAACTTAATCAGCCGTTCGCCGAGTTCCCGGGCCCAGGTCGCCCCCACGCGGGTCCGGGCCCGGAAGGGGCCGCTGACGTGTGAGGATGGGGCCATGTCCGATGCCACCAACACCCCCACCCCGCCGACGGACGGCCTGCCGCCGGCCGCGACCCCGCTCACCCGCGCCGCCCTGGAGATCGACGAGTACGTCGCGGGGCTCGGCTGGGACAAGCCCGCCCGCCTGTTCGCCCTGGTCGACAGCGCCAAGCTGCGCCGGACCAACCCCGCGGTGGCCAGGCAGCTCGGGCTGGACGACGAGACGGCCGGTGCCCTGACCCCGGTCGAGCAGGAGGAGCTGGCGCCGAACACCGTGCTGGACGAGTTCCTGGCCACCATCGCCTGGCCGCCGGAGGTCGCGGGCTGCGCGCTGGTGGTCGAGCGCCTGATGCTCCCGCCGGGGGCGGAGAAGAGCCGCCCGGCCGGCGCCACCGAGGCGCAGCTGGCCGACTGGGTGGCCAACCACCCCGACCGCCAGGAGGTGCGGATCACCGCCGCCGTGCTGCGCGACGGCAAGCGCGAGATCGCGCTGCGGCTGCGCGAGAAGGACCTGGCGCGCGAGGTGCTGACCGGTCCCGACCTGGTGCCGGGGCTGACCAAGGCGCTGCTGGCCACCTTCGCCTGAGCCGCGAAAGGCCCGGGCGCTGCGCCCGCTCCCAGAACCGCCGCCCGGCCCGGGGTCAGCCCCGGACCGGGCGGCGGTTGCGCTCTGCCGGGCCGCTCAGGACGCCGAGCAGGAGGCCAGCGCCGAGTCCTGCCCCGCCCGGATCTGCCCCAGCGCCTTGAGCGCGTCGTCCAGCGTGTTCACCTTGATCAGCCGCAGCCCGCTCGGGGTGTCCTTGCTCGCCTCGGCGCAGTTGTCGCTCGGGGTGAAGAAGAACTTCGCGCCGGCGTTCCGGGCCGCGATCACCTTCATCGAGATGCCGCCGATCGGCCCGACGTTGCCCTTGTCGTCGATCGTCCCGGTGCCCGCCACGAAGGCTCCGCCGGTCAGGTTGGTGGGCGTCAGCTTGTCGATGATGCCGAGGGTGAACATCAGCCCGGCACTCGGACCGCCGACGTCCTGCAGCCCGATGTCGATCTTGAACGGGTAGCTGTGCCCCATCTGCGTCTGGATGCCGACCAGCGCTTTGCCGGTCTGCGGCGACTTGCCCGTGGTGATGGTCACCTGGCTCTCGTCGCCCGGCGCCGGGTTCATGCTGTCCTTGTCGTGCGGCACCACGGTGAAGACCACGTTCTCGCCCGGCGCTTGCTTGGTGACCAGATCGGCCACCTGGCTGTTGTCGGTGACCGCCGTGCCGTCGACCGCGACGATGCGGTCCCCCGCGTGCAGCTTGCCGTCGGCCGGGGTGCCGGCCACCACGGCGGCGATGTTCACCTCGCTGCCGATCGGGATGCCGAGCTCGGTCAGCGCGGCCGTCTTGGCGCTGTCCTGCGAGGAGGCGAACTGCTCGGCGTTCTGCTGCTCCGACTGCTGCTCGGTCTGCCCCTGCGGGTAGAGCGTGTCGTGCGGCACCACCAGCACGTCGTTGCGCAGCCAGCCGACCACCACCGAGACCAGGCTGGGCTGGTAGTCGGCGCCGGTGACCTGGACCGTCGTCATGTTCAGGTGGCCGGTGGTGGGATAGGTCTGATGGCCGGCGATGCTGATCACCGGGGTGCCGGCCTTGTCCTGCGCGCCCAACGTGTCGTACGTCGGGCCGGGGCTCAGCTGCGAGTAGGGCACGGGGATCAGCACGGCGGCACAGAGCAGCGCTATGAGCAGCAGGGTGGCGGCGAGCATCGTCGCAGAGCGGCGTGGCATGCAACGACAGTACGGGACCGATGCTGCACGGCGCCCCCCGGGCCGGGCACCGGGACCGCCGGACCGGCCCTAGGCGGCCGGACGGTCGGTGCTGGCCTCCGGCACCCGGTGCGCGCCGGTGCTGCGCTCCATCGCGGCCAGGAACCGCTGGTGCTCGGCGAGGGATGCGCCGTCACCGGTGGCGCGCGGCGGCCGGGCCGCCCAGGTCGCCCAGATGGCGGCGATCACACCCGCTACGACGGGGATACCCAACCAGGCCAGTGCTCCCATGTCCGGTCCTCCCACTCGTCGCCCGGCTGGTCGTGGGCGGCCGGACCCGCCCTGGCCACTCCCAGCCCGTCGTCGTACCTATCAGCACATTAACCGCCCGGTCTGAGAACGGCCTTGGCACCGTCGCGGTCACGGCACGGCCCAGGACGCCACTCCCCGGATGTATTCGTAGGACTGCTCCACGGCCGAATGGGTTCCCGTTCCGGACGGGATCCGCGCTCGCGCCAGGTCGGCGCCGGTCAGCAGGAGCCTGCGCCGACCCACTCCTCCTCGCCGTCGGTGAAGACCTGGTGCTTCCAGATCGGCACCTCGTGCTTGAGGTCGTCGATCAGCTTGCGGGCGGCGGCGAAGGCCTCGCCCCGGTGCGGGCAGGAGACCGCCACGATCACGGCGGCGTCGGTGATCGCCAGCCGGCCGACCCGGTGCACGGCGGCCAGCGCCCGGACCGGGTAGTCGGCGACCACCTTCTCCGCGATCCGCCGCATCTCCTGCTCGGCGCTCGGGTGGCAGCTGTACTCCAGCGCGGCCACCGACTTGCCTCCGTCGTGGTCGCGGACCGTCCCGACGAAGATCGCGGTGCCGCCGGCGGCGTCGTCGCCGACCGCCGCGTACACCTCGTCCAGCGAGAGCGGGGTCTCCCGGACGGCCAGCAGGCGGATGGGGTCGTGAATCTCGGACATGCCCCCATGATCGGTCATGTCCAGCGGGCGGCGGCAATTGTCGGGTCGTCCAAGACGGCCCGCACCCCGGCCGCCGGCTTCCGTGGCCCCGCCCCCGCGGCCCGGGACGGACCCGGCCTCAGATCCGCCGCCGCTTGCGGGCCCGGCGCACCAGCGCCGCCGTACCCACCAGGGCGACCGTCGCACCCGCCGCGCCCAGGCTGGTGGCGGCCTCCTTGCCGCCCAGCCGTCGCCCGGCCACCGCGTGCTTCCCGGCGACCTGCCCCAGCAGCTCGGCCAGCACCTCCTCGTTGCTGTACCGGGGCCGCCAGCCCGCCTCGTGCAGCCGGCTGCCGGACACCACCCACGGGTACATCGTGTACGCAAGGTCACCGGCCGGTGCCGGGGTCAGGCCAAGCCGGTGCAGCCGGGCCGCGGTGCCGAGCGCGAGCGCGGCCGGCAGCTCCATCCGGCGGATCCCGGAGAGCTCCTCGACCTCCTCCTGCTCCAGCCAGCCGTCACAGCCGACCGTCACCTCCCCCTCGACCAGGCCGAGCACCGCGTACTCCAGCGCGCAGGCCAGGTCGTCCACGTGGCAGAACTGCCAGCAGGGCCGCGAGCCGGCCACCACCAGCAGCCGGGGCGCCTCGAAGTGCCTGGTCAACACGGTGTCCACGCCGGGGCCCACGACCACCGCCGGACGCAGCACGGTGACCTGCAGCCCCGGATGGGCGCGCGGGGCGCGCCGGGCCAGCCGCTCGATCTCCAGCAGGTCGCCGACCAGGCTGGCCTCCTCGGTGGCCCGCAGCTCACCGTCCTCGGCCAGCGGCACCTCGTTGTCCGCCAGCGCGCCGTAGACCATCGCCGAGGTGCAGAGCACCACCCGGTGCACGCCGGCGGCCGCGGCGGCGGTGAGCACCGTCTGCGCGCCCCGGACGTTGTAGGCGCTGCGCGCCCGCGGGTCCGACTCCATGTTCAGGTCCATCGCGAGGTGCACCACCACGTCCACCCCGCGCAGCCGCTCGGCCACCGCCGGGTCCCGGATGTCCAGCACCCGCCACTGCACGCCGGCCGCCTCACCGCGCCGGTCGTCGATCGCGAGCACCTTGCGCACCCCCGGCGATCGCACCAGCCGGGCGGTGACCAACTCGCCCAGGACACCGGCGGCGCCGGTGACGGCCACGGTCAGCGGTCGTCCGCCGTAGGCTGGGGAGGCGGACCCAGGGTCCGCCTGGTCCTGATCGCCTCCGGTCAGCCCAGAGCGAACGTCCGAAGGCGGGGAACTCACCGGCCATCCTCCACGGTTAGCTTATGTGCGTACGTACGAGTGTCACGTACGGTCCATCCTGCCCGAGGAGAGGGCCTGGCGGTGCACCCGGCACGGGCGAGCCCACCGTGGCCCCTGACTCGCTTCCCCCCACTTGCTTTCCCGCCACACCACCCAGCGCGTGACGGCCGACCAGATCGAGGACCCAGTGAGCGACCTCCCCTTCGGATTCGGTGTCCCGCCCGAGGAGCCCGACGAGGGCAAGGACCAGGGCGGCAAGCAGGATGACCAGGCAGCTTCCGGGCAGTCCGGCAAGCCCGGGAACTCCGGCGAGCAGCCTTCGCCGTTCGGTTTCGGCGCCAACCCGCTGGGCGCGATGTTCGGCATGGGCGGGGCCGGCGGTCAGGGCGGCGCGGGCGACAACCCGTTCGCCGCGATGATGGGCGGCCTCAACCCGAACGACCTGGGCGCCGCCTTCCAGCAGCTCGGCCAGATGCTCTCGTTCGAGGGCGGACCGGTGAACTGGCAGCTCGCCAAGGACATCGCGCGCCAGACCGTGGTCGCCGAACCGGCCGAGGGCAAGCAGAAGGACCGCTCGGTGAGCGCCGCCGAGCACTCGGCCGTCGCCGAGGCGGTGCGGCTGGCCGAACTTTGGCTTGATTCGGTCACCGAGTTCCCGTCCTCCTCGGCGAGCGCGGCGGCCTGGAGCCGGGCCGAGTGGATCGAGGCCACCCTGCCGGTCTGGCAGGAGCTGGTCGACCCGGTGGCCGAGCGGGTCGGCAACGCCATGGGCGGCGTGCTGCCCGAGGAGATGCAGGCCATGGCCGGGCCGCTGATGGGCGTGATGCGCTCGATGGGCGGCGCGATGTTCGGCACCCAGATCGGGCAGGCGCTGGGCGCGCTGGCCGCCGAGGTGCTCGGCTCGACCGACGTCGGCCTGCCGCTGGCTCCGGCCGGCAAGGCCGCGCTGCTGCCGCAGAACATCGCCGAGTTCGGCGAGGGCCTGAGCGTGCCCGCCGAGGAGGTGCGGCTCTACCTGGCCCTGCGCGAGGCCGCCCACCAGCGGCTCTTCGCCCACGTGCCGTGGCTGCGGGCGCACCTGTTCGGGGCCGTGGAGGCCTACGCCCGGGGCATCAAGGTCGACACCTCCCGGATGGAGGAGCTGATGGGCCAGCTCGACCTGGAGAACCCCGAGGCGATGCAGGACGCGCTGGCCGGCGGCCTGCTGCAGCCCGAGGACACGCCCGAGCAGAAGGCCGCGCTGGCCCGGCTGGAGACGGCGCTGGCGCTGGTCGAGGGCTGGGTCGACGCGGTGGTGCACGCCGCCGCCGAGCCGCACCTGCCGCAGGCCGGCGCGCTGCGCGAGACGCTGCGCCGCCGCCGGGCCACCGGTGGTCCGGCCGAGCAGACCTTCGCCACCCTGGTCGGCCTCGAACTGCGTCCGCGCCGACTGCGGGACGCCTCGCGCCTGTGGGCCTCGCTGGCCGACGCGCGCGGCATCGAGGGCCGCGACGGGCTCTGGGAGCACCCCGACATGCTGCCGACCGCGGCCGACCTGGACGACCCGGACGGCTTCGTGCACCGTGACGGCGCGGAGCCGATCGAGGGCGGGCTGGACTTCGACGCGATCACCAAGCTGCTCGGCGAGGCCGCGGGCGAGAGCCAGGCCCCGACGGACAAGCCCACCGCGGGCGAGCAGCCGAAGGACGACGACCAGAAGGACGACCCGACCGCATGATGCACGCCGATGCCGTCCGCGCGCTGACCTCCTGGACGGCCGTCGAGGCCGACCAGGAGCAGTTGCGCGGCGACTACCTGGCCCACCTGGCGCAGCACCAGGACGGCCTGTGGCGCTCCTGCCGGCCCGCGCACATCACCGCCAGCGCCGCCGTGGTCGACCCCGCGGCCGGCCGGGTGCTGCTGACCCTGCACCCGAAGGTCGGGCTCTGGCTGCAGATGGGCGGCCACTGCGAGCCCGGCGACCGGACGCTCGCGGCGGCAGCGCTGCGCGAGGCCACCGAGGAGTCCGGGATCACCGGCCTGCGGCTGCTCACCGGCGCGGACGGGCATCCCGAACCGGTCAAGCTGGACCGCCACCAGGTGCGCTGCGCCGGCAAGGACCAGCCGGAGAACACCCACCTCGACGTGCAGTACGTGGCGGTGGCCCCGGCGGGCGCGCAGGAGCTGATCAGCGAGGAGTCGCTCGACCTGCGCTGGTTCGGCTACGACGAGCTGCCGGAGCTGACCGACGTCTCGGTGCGGCGGCTGGTGGCACGGGCCCGCGAGCTGACGGCCTGACCGGGCCTGGCGGCCTGACGGCCTGACCGGAGTTCAGCCGCAGACCTCGCCCGGATCGGGCGCCTCCTCGGGCATCCCGGGTGCCCGGGCACCCGGGATGTGCGGCAGGCGGGCTGCCGAGGCAACCCCCTCCAGGTAGCCGCGCGCCCGCTCGGTGCGCGGGTAGGCCTCCAGCAGCGCCCAGAAGCGCGGGCCGTGGTCCGGGACCAGCAGGTGCGCGAGCTCGTGCAGCAGCACGTAGTCCAGCACGTACTCCGGCATGCCCTGCAGGCGGTGGGAGAGGCGGATGGTGCGCTCGCTGGGGGTGCAGGAGCCCCAGCGGGAGTTCTGGTTGGTGACCCAGCGGACCTGGTCGGGCCGGGCCCGGCCGCCGAGGTAGGCGGCGGAGAGCCGGCCCGCCCGCTCGGCCAGCGCGTCGTCCCCGAGGGTGCGGCGACTCTCCTGGGCGGCCAGCCGGTCCAGCATCTGGGCCACCCAGCGGTGCTCCTCGGCCGCGGACATCCGGGCCGGGATCAGCACGATCGTGCGATCACCCTCGCGGTAGGCGGAGACGGTGCGGCTGCGGCGGGCGCTGCGGCGCACCTCGACCGGCCCGTGCGGGTGGTTCAGCGTGTGCGGGCCGGTCGGCGCGTGCGAGCTGTGCGGCCCGTGCGGGCCGTTGGGGGCGGTCTCGGGCCCCGGGCTCGGATGCGCTGCGCCTGGCCGCCCGCGTGTACCGGGCGTCGCGACTCCCGACCCGGCCGCTGGACGGGCACGCCGAGGCGACGCCGGGGGCTGGGAGTCCCGTTCGGCTGCCATGGCACAGGACGTTACCCGGTGCTACCGACAGAAGTCCGGTGCCCCGGCCGATTTGTTTGCAGCAGTGACCGTGCGTGGCACGCGAAGCGAATGAGCGAATTGACTGCCGATCGGATCTTCTCCCCAGGCTGTGGATAACCGGCTTGGCCAATTCCCGCAGGTGCGGGAGGCTTTCCTCACCCGGCGCAATCAGTTGATTCCGATCAGCCATCGCGCATTCGTCGGGAGAATCGCGCGTTCGTCGGGAGAGGAGACCGCCATGCGTCCCATGCTCAAGCCCGCACTGTCGAAGGCCTGGCGCGACCGGCAGACCTTGCAGTTCGGCACCGCCCCCGAGCGGGCCCATGTGGTCGACCAGGCCGATGAGCAGTTCTGCGCCTTCCTCGGCCTGCTCGACGGCGAGCGGGACGGTCCGGCCGTAGCGGCCGCTGCCGAGGGTCTGGGCCTGAGCCCCTCCTATGTCGCCCAGGCACTGCGCTCACTGACCGAGACCGGCCTGCTGGACGACGCGCTCGCCGTCGAGCAGGCGCTGGCCGCTCTGCCGCCGGCCCGGCGGGAGCTGCTCGGCCCTGATCTCGCCTCGCTCTCGCTGCTGCACCCCGAGCCCGGCGCGGGGGCCGCGGCGCTGGCCCGCCGGGCGGGGCTGCGGGTCCAGGTGCGGGGCGCGGGGCGGGTCGGCGCGGCGGTGGCGGCGGTGCTCGCGGCCGGCGGGGTCGGCGGGGTGGAGGTGGCGGACCAGGGCCGGGTGCTGCCCGGGGACTGCGCACCCGGCGGCATCCCCGCCCAGGAGGTCGGCCGTCCCCGTGCCACGGCCGCCCGGGAGGCGGTGCGGCGGGCGGCCGGCCTGCCGGGCGGGGCCGCCGCCGCGGTCGCTAGCTCGCCCCGGGCCGCCCCGCCCGCCGAACAGCCGCCCGATCTGGTGGTGCTCGCCCCGCGGGACGGCAGCGGTGCCCTCGCCGGCGACCCCGCCGAGGCCCACGCCCTGATGCAGTCCGGCGTCCCGCACCTGTACGTCGGTGTGATCGAGCATCTGGGCGTGGTCGGCCCCCTGGTGATCCCCGGGGCCTCGGCCTGTGGCCGCTGTCTGGCGATGACCCGCACCGACCAGGACGCGGCCTGGCCCCGGCTGCTCGCCCAACTCACCGCCGACGTCCGGGCCAAGGCACCCGAGCCCGCCTGCGACGGCGCGGTGGCCGCGGCGGTGGCCGGCCTGGCCGGGCTGCACGCGCTGCTGCTGCTCGACGGCGGGCGACCGCCGAGCGTGGACGGCTGGTGCGAGGTCTCCGCCGTCGACGGCATGGTCCGCCGACTGCGACTGCCACCGCACACCGAGTGCGGCTGCTTCTGGCGCTGACCGCCGCCGGCGCGGCCGACGCCCGGGGGCCGGTCCGGCGCCGATCCGGTCCAAAGCCACAGCCCAGGCCCTGACCGGCTCTTGGGTGGGAGCGGGCACAATGGCCTAGTGACCGCCGTCCCCCAGCCGCCGCAGCCGCGGTGACTGCCGGCACACGTTCGATTCGGAGGCCCCGGTGAGCGATCTTCCGCGCAAGGCTGTGACCCGCACCGCAAGGCTCGCCGCCCTGCCGTTGGGGATAGCTGGGCGCGCCACGCTCGGTCTGGGCAAGCGAATCGGCGGGCGATCGGCCGAGGTTGTCACCGCCGAACTCCAGCAGGCGACCGCGGACCAGCTCTTCAAGGTCCTCGGGGAGCTGAAGGGCGGCGCGATGAAGTTCGGGCAGGTACTCTCGGTCTTCGAGGCCGCACTGCCCGAGGAAGTGGCCGGTCCCTACCGGGCGGCGCTGACGAAGCTTCAGGACGCCGCCCCGCCGATGCCGGCCGCCAGTGTGCACACGGCGCTCGCCCAGCGGCTCGGCCGGGACTGGCGGGCCAACTTCCGCAGCTTCGACGACCGTCCGGCCGCCGCGGCCTCGATCGGCCAGGTGCACAGAGCCGTCTGGCAGGACGGGCGGCAGGTCGCCGTCAAGGTCCAGTACCCGGGCGCCGGTGAGGCGTTGCTCTCCGACCTGGGCCAACTCAGCCGGGTGGCCTGGCTGCTCGGGCCACTGATCCCGGGCCTGGACATCAAGCCGCTGATCACCGAACTGCGCGACCGGGTCACCGAGGAGCTGGACTACGCCCTGGAGGCCGAGGCCCAACGGGTGCACGCCGAGGAGTTCAGCGGGGATCCGGACATCGCGGTGCCCGCCGTGGTCGCCCAGGCCGACCAGGTGCTGGTCAGCGAGTGGCTCGACGGCACACCGCTGGCCGAGGTGATCAACAGCGGCACCAAGGCCGAGCGGGACCGCGCCGGACACCTGCTGGCACGTTTCCTCTTCGCCGGCCCCGCCCGCACCGGGCTGCTGCACGCCGACCCGCACCCCGGCAACTTCCGCCTGCTGAAGGACGACGGCCCGGTGGGCGGCTGGCGCCTCGGGGTGCTCGACTTCGGCACGGTCGACCGGCTTCCCGGTGGGCTGCCCACGCCGATCGGGAACGCGCTGCGGATGGCGCTGGCGGGCGATGCCGAGGGCGTGCTGGAGATGCTGCGGGCCGAGGGCTTCGTGAAGCCGACCATCCAGCTCGACCCGGACGCGGTGCTCGACTACCTGCGGCCGATCATCGAGCCGGCCGCGGTGGACGACTTCCACTTCACCCGGGCCTGGATGCGCGCCCAGGCCGCCCGGATCGCCGACCCGCGGTCCCCCGCCTACAACCTCGGCAAGCAGCTCAACCTGCCCCCGGACTACCTGCTGATCCACCGGGTCACGCTGAGCACCATCGGCGTGCTGTGCCAACTCGGTGCCCAGGCGCCGTTCCGCGCCGAGATGCTCGACTCCCTCCCCGGCTTCGCCGAGGAGTCGTCCGGCCAGTAGCGAGAGGCCCTGCCCCCGCTCGGGCGGGCATGACGGTGCCCGGCTTCCGCGATTCGCGGGAGCCGGGCACCGTCACATCAGGGGATTCGCCTCAGGCGCGGACCGGGCGGTCAGAGCACCGCCGAAGCCAGCACCTTGCGGGCGCGCAGCGAGGCACGCTCCGCCTTGCGCCGCAGCCGGGAGGCCCGGACGGCGCGCAGGACCATGCGTTGGTCCTCCGCCTCCTGGAGGCGTTCTTGCATATGGGTTCGGGCCAGGTTTTCGTGCATGAGATGCATCTCAAGGGTCCTGTTCTGGATCAGAAGTTCAGTGGTCTGCTCGGCGCGGGCGCTGGGCCCTGCGGTGATCGCCATGTCGGTGTCCTGCTCGTGGTGCGTCGTCGGGTAGGGGGTCTGGACCGCGGCATCAGCCTGGGCAAGGGCGATGCGTACGGAGTGGCGCAGTGCGCCGTCCGCCGGGGGGCATTCCCGGGGGACTGAGGCTGCTCGATGCGCCGGGTTCACGCCGTGACCTCGGTCTTGCGCGGGCGGCCACGCGGCCGCTTGCGGGCTACCACGACACCCTGGACGAACAGCTCGCCGCCCCAGACACCCCACGGCTCGCGGCGGTCGAGGGCGCCGGCCAGGCAGGCCTCCTTGACCGGGCAGGTGCCGCAGAGGCTCTTCGCGTACTCGACGTCAGCGGGGGTCTCGGCGAAGAAGACCTCCGGGTCGAAGGAGCGGCACGGGATGGGGGCGCCAAGAGCCTCGGCGTCGTCGAGCGCGGTGATCTGCATGAGAGAGCCTTCCGGAGGAGGGAATGGAGCGGGCGCGGCCTGGGTCGGCGTTGTCGGCGGTACGGACGGGAGGGGCGGCGTGATGACCGTGGACACTGTTGGCGTCTTCCTCGTCTGGGTTGTGGTTCCGGGCCAGCTGACTGGTGGGGCTGGACCGGAGGCCCCTGGGGGCCTGGTGGTCTGTCGTACCGGACAAAACAAGAGGGCCGCGGATCCCGGTGGACGGGTTCCGCGGCCCTGGAAAGGTGCCGACCTGAGGGTGCCTCAGGTTCGCTCTCTCCAGGGTTCAGGCCCGCGGAAGGCCCGGCTCCGGATGGCCTCAGCGCCGATAAAGGCGGCCTTGGCCTGGTTGATCAGCTGCTCGTCCTGCTTCGGGGCGGCACCGACGACCTGCAGATAGGCGCCCTGCTTGGCCGCCGCTCCTGCTGACTTCGGTGCCTTGGTCGGTCGGTCATCACGCATTACGCGCGGGGAGCCGACGGCGACCATGGCCCAACCGTGGGACAGACCGGTCTCGACAGCCGTCCCCGCGATTGCGCCGGTGAGCACACTGGTGCGCAGGGCACCGGTGGTTCCAACGGCAGCGACACGGGTGGCATCGAGATCCAGACCGCCACGGACACCGGAGAGCGAGACTCCGCCAGTGCAAGCACCGAGGACGGAGGGACGCCGGGAAGCGGCAACAGCGGTCTGGCCAGTCACTTTGTTCATCAGCTGGATCTTCACGGTGTTCTCGCCTCCTCTCGGCGTCTCGCGGTGCCCAGTTCCCCGGGCTCCGGTGTTCGGATGTTTGGTTGGTCCAGCGACCCTGCGGTGAGGCAGGGGGTGAAGCAGGTCATACGTTCATGCGCAGGGGAAAGCCGGTTCAGGAGTGCTCCCGATCGGCTTCGCGGTCGCGTCCCCTTGACCGCTCCGGCAGGCTATTGCGCTTCATGCACGGCGCGCAAACTATTTTTCCGGCGAGTTTCAGGGCTGGTCCGCGGGGGGCTCGAACGGCTCCCCCGACAGCTCCTGCGGAGCCTGCTCCGCATCGTCCGTGGCGTGGTCGCCGACGGCTTCACCCGGGAGTTCCTCCGCCTCGGCGGACGCCTGCCCGGGGTCTTCCCCCGAGCACAACGACAGCACGGCGGCACCGTATTTGTCCAGCTTCATGGCGCCGACGCCCGAGATCAGGCTCAGTTCGCCGGTGGTCGAGGGCGCGTCCTCGGCGATCGCCATCAAGGTCGCGTCGGTGAAGACCACGTAGGCCGGCACGGCCTGCTCCTTGGCCTGCTGCGAGCGCCACTCCCGCAGCCGCTCGTACAGGCCCTCGTCCATCTGGGAGGGGCAGTCCTCGCAGCGGCGCAGCTTGCGCTCCACCGCCTCGGTCAGGGTGCGCCCGCAGACCCGGCACTTGACCGGCCCGCGCGGCGCCCGGCGCCCGGCCGAGCGCTCCGCACCGCCCTCCGCGCCCCCGCGACCGGCCCCGCGGGAGCCACCCGCCGTGGAACCCGGCCGCAGGCCGTCCAGGAAGCGGCTCGGCTTGCGGCTGGCCCGCCCGCCCGGCGAGCGCGACAGCGCCCAGGAGAGCGAGAGGTGCTCGCGCGCCCGGGTCACCCCGACGTAGAGCAGCCGGCGCTCCTCCTCCACCTGCTCGTCGGTCTTGGCGTAGATGATCGGCAGCGTGCCCTCGGTCAGACCGACCAGGAAGACGGCGTCCCACTCCAGGCCCTTGGCGGCGTGCAGCGAGGCGAGCGTCACGCCCTCCACCGCCGGGGCGTGCTGGGCCGCGGCCCGCGCGTCCAGCTCGGCGACGTAGGCGGCGAGGTCGCCTGCCTCGCCGGCCGCCTGCCGGGCGGCCTCGAACTCCTCGGCGAGGCGGACCAGCGCGGCCAGCGACTCCCACCGCTCGCGCACCGCACCGGAGCCGGCCGGCGGCGTCGCGGTGAAGCCGCGGGTGGCCAGCACGGCGCGCACCTGGGCGGCGAGGTCGGGCGCATCGGCGGTCAGCGGATCGCTGCCGGCCCTGGCGGCCCCGCGCAGCAGCAGCCCCGCCTCGCGCACCTCGGGCCGTTCGAAGAACCGCTCGGCGCCCTTGAGCTGGTAGGACAGGCCGAGATCGGCCAGTGCCTGCTCGTAGACCTCGGACTGGCCGTTGGTCCGGAACAGCACCGCGATCTCGCTGGCCCGCACGCCCTGGGCGAGCAACTCCTTGATGCGGTGCGCAGTGCTCTCGGCCTCGGTGGGCTCGTCCACGTACTCGACGTAGACCGGCTCGGGGCCGGCCGGGCGCTGCGAGACCAGCTCCAGCCGGTGCCGGGCGGCCGCGCCGCGGGCCTGGGCGAGCAGGCCGTTGGCCAGGTGCACCACCTGCGGGGTGGAGCGGTAGTCGCGGATCAGCTTCACCACGGTGGCGTCGGGGTGCTTGACCCGGAAGTTCAACAGGTAGTCGGGGGTGGCGCCGGTGAAGGAGTAGATGGTCTGGCTGGCGTCGCCGACCACGCACAGGCTGGCGCCCGCCCCGCCGCCGGTCCACTGGTCGAGCAGCCGCTGCTGGAGCGGCGAGACGTCCTGGTACTCGTCGACGGTGAAGTGGCGGTACTGGGCGCGCACCCGCTCGGCGATCTCCGGGCGGTCCTCCAGGATCGCGGCGGTGAGCAGCAGCACGTCCTCGAAGTCGATGACGTTGCGGTCGCGCTTGGTCTGCTCGTAGGTCGCGTAGACCCGGGCGATCTCGGCGGGATCGCGCGGCGCCTCCCGGCCGGACTTGCCCACCGCGACCGGGTAGTCGTCGGGCACGATCTGGGTGACCTTGGCCCACTCGATCTCACCGGTCAGGTCGCGCAGCTCGGTGCGCTGCACCCGCAGGCCGCTGCGCCCGGCGGCCTCGGCGACCAGCTGGACCTTGCGCTCCAGCAGCCGCGGCACCTCGCCGCCGACCGCGCGCGGCCAGAAGTACTGGAGCTGGCGCAGCGCGGCGGCGTGGAAGGTCCTGGCCTGCACCCCGTCGGCGCCGAGCTGGCGCAGCCGGCCGCGCATCTCGCCGGCCGCCCGGGCGGTGAAGGTGACGGCCAGCACCTGCTGGGGCTGGAAGACGCCGCTGCGCACGCCGTAGGCGATCCGGTGGGTGATCGCCCTGGTCTTGCCCGTGCCGGCACCCGCGAGCACGCAGACGGGCCCGTGCAGAGCGGTGGCGACCGAGCGCTGCTCGGGGTCGAGCCCGGCCAGCACGGCGTCCGGGTCGGCGGGGCGCCCGCCGTACCCGCCGCCGTACCCGTCGTCGGGGCCGCCGTGGTTACCGATCAACAGCTCTTCCTGCATGGGCTCCATCCTCTCAGCCCGCCGGACGCAGTAGCCCGGGTTCGGGCACATCGGCCCGGTCCGGACATCCTGGCAGGAATCACCGACAGCCCACGGCCCGCTGTCCACAGGCCCGGTACGACCATCAGCCCGGGTCGCGCCCCACCGGTCGGCCAGGAATGGCGGCGCCGTCACGTACGTTGTGCAGCGCGAGACCACCCGATGGCGAAGGAGCCCGTTCGATGTCCGGCAGCGTGACGATGTACAGCACGACCTGGTGCGGCTACTGCCAGCGGCTGAAGAGCCAGCTGGACCGCGAGGGCATCGGCTACACCGAGATCAACATCGAGCACGACCCGGGTTCCGCGTCGTTCGTCGAGTCGGTCAACGACGGCAACCAGACGGTCCCCACCGTCCTGGTGGTCGCCCCCAGCGGCAAGGAGACCGTGATGACCAACCCGAGCCTGCGCGACGTCCAGAAGGCGCTCGCCGCCTGACGCCGGCTGCGAGCGGCCCGGCCGGTCAGCCGACCGGCCGGGCCGCCAGCTCGCCGAGCCCGTAGACGAGCCGGCAGCGGTCCGCCGAGTAGCGGGTCTCGATCACCCGGACCGGTCCGCGCCGGTCGTAGGTGACCCGGGTCTGCACCAGCAGCGGCACCCCGGGCCCGCCCTGGAACCACTGCGCCTCCTCGGGCCCGGGCATCCGGGAGACCAGCTGGTCCACCGCCCCGATCTCGCTGCGCCCCAGCGCCGCCAGCACCGCCTCGTCCCCGCCCGGCACCGGGTCGGGCTCCATCAGCGCCGTCCCGGCCGCCACCCCGGCCCGGTAGTGGCTCTCCTCGATCGAGTAGGGCTCGCGGTCCATCAGCCGCAGCTGGCGGCGGACCACCACCGCTTCGCCGGGCCGCAGCCCCAGGCGCTCGGCGATGTCCACCCGGGCTCGCACGATGAGCATCTCGAACTCGGCCGTCAGCGACCGGCCGGCCGCGTCCGCCTCGACGCTGTAGACGGCGCTGGGCGATGCCAGGCCGTTGCGCTGCGCGGGCACCGCAGGGGCCGGCCCGGCGCGGCCGGGCGACAGCAGCTCCGCCGCCGGCCCCACGGCCTGGTGCGCCACCGCGTCCACCGGCGAGGCGGTCAGCGGCGGCCCGAAGGCCCAGTGGTCCAGCACCGGGTGTTCACGCAGGAAGGTGCCCTTGCCTTGCAGCCGCACCAGCCGCCCCTCGTTGACCAGCACGTCGACCGCCAGGCGGACGGTGTTGCGGGCCACGCCGTACTGCTGCTCCAGTTCGGACTCCACCGGGAGGGCGGTGTCGCCGCGCCACTCTCCGGCCGCGATCCGGCGGCGCAGGTCGGCGGCCAGTCGCTGGTACTTGGGGGACGGAACGCTTCCACTGGAGATGGTCACCCTGGGAATGTAGCGACGCCGGCCGGGGCATTTCAGCTAAACCGCCCATAATTGGCCATGATTGCCCGCCGGGAAATTGATCAGAAGATCGAGACAGGGTATCTGACCTGCACAGACACCCAATACTCCCGGACCTGTGACCGTTCGAGCGCGCGGCAAGACAACGGGGGGCGTGGGTTATTTCCCACACGCCCCCCGCGCTATTTCCACTCCTGTGCGGGGCGCCGCCGAGGCCGCGCCCCCGTCCGCTACCAGCGCGCAGCGCTCGGCATCGGCCCGCCGTACCAGCGCTCGATCAGGTGCCGGGCGATCGAGATCCCCGAGGGCGGCAGGATCTCGCCGGACTCCATGCCGGCCCGCAGCTCCTCCCGGGAGAACCAGCGCGCCTCGGCCAGCTCCTCGCCGTCCACCGTGATCGCGGTGCCGCCCGGCTCGGCCTTGCCGACGAAGCCCAGCATCAGGCTGGCCGGGAACGGCCACGGCTGGCTGGCCACGTAGCTGACCTCACCGACCCGCACGCCGGCCTCCTCCAGCACCTCGCGGGCCACCGCCTGCTCGATCGACTCGCCCGGCTCGACGAAGCCGGCCAGCGTCGACCAGCGGCCCTCCGGCCAGAGCGCCTGACGGCCCAGCAGGCAGCGGTCCTGCTCGTCGGTGATCACCATGATCACCGCCGGGTCGGTGCGCGGGTAGTGCTCGGCCGCGCAGGAGGTGCAGCGGCGCAGGTGGCCCGCACCGGCCTTCTCCGTCGGGTGCCCGCAGCGCGAGCAGAAGCTGTGCAGCCGGTGCCAGTGCTCCAGGGCCACCGCGTGCACCAGCAGCCCGGCGTCGCGGTCGGAGAGGGTGGCGCCGACCTCGCGCAGCCCGGCCGGGCGCGCGTCGCCGTCGAGGCGCCCCGGCAGCGTCTCACCGGCCAGCGCGAAGTAGGACACGCCGTCCGCGTCGGTGCCCAGGAAGTAGCGGTCACCGGTCTGCGGCGCCTCGAAGGAGGGCAGCAGGACCAGCTCGGTGCCGGTCTCGGTGTCCACCACGAAAGCCTCGCCACCGGCGATCGGCAGCACCTTGGTGCTGGGATGGCTCCAGGCGGCCGCCAGCCACGGCTCGTCCAGGCGGTGCTGGGCCGCCCGGTCCACCCCGGCCCTGGCCAGCACGGGCCCCAGCGGCTGTTCGGTGTCAGGCATGGTGCTCACGTCGATCCGTCCCCGATCCGAGATACGTCAGTTGAGCCGGCACGTCAGCGGCCGGCGGCGGGCAGCCGGTAGTTCTCGGCGAGGTCGCCCCACAGGTAGGCGGCGGCCTCCACCCCCTTGCGCAGCAGGTCGAGTTCGACCTTCTCGTTGATGGAGTGCCAGCCGTCCGAGGGCACCGAGATGCCGAGGAAGAGCACCGGCGCCCCGAGCACGTCCTGCAGGTCGGCGGCCGGCCCGGAACCACCCTCGCGGGTGAAGAGGATCTCCTGCTCGAAGGCCCGGCCCATCGCCCGCACGGTGGACTGCAGCGCCGGGTGGTCCAGCGGGGTCAGGCAGGGACGGGTCGCGGCCCGGAAGGTGATCTCGTGCCGGATGCCGTCCGGCAGCTGCCCGGCCACCCAGTCGGCAATCGCCTGCTCGACCCGCTCGGTGTCCTGCCCGGCGACCAGCCGGAAGGAGATCTTGAGGTGCGCCTCGGCCGGCACGATGGTCTTGCTGCCCGGGCCGGTGTAGCCGCCCCAGAGGCCGTTGACCTCGGCGGTGGGCCGGGCCCAGACCCGCTCCAGGGTCGAGTAGCCGGCCTCGCCCTGGGTGCCGTGCGACTTCGCGGTGCGCAGCCAGCCCTCCTCGTCGAAGGGCAGCTTGGCGAAGAGCTCGCGCTCGTGCCCGGTCAGCTCGACCACGCCGTCGTAGAAGCCGGGCACCGCGACCCGCCGCTCGGCGTCGTGCAGCGCGGACGCCAGCTCGGCGGCGGTGGCGGCCGGGTTGGGCACCGCACCGCCGAAGGAGCCGGAGTGGATGTCGCTGTCCGGGCCGTACAGGTCGATCTGGCAGTCGGCCTTGCCGCGCATGCCGGTGCAGACGGTGGGCGTGGTCTCGCTCCACATCCCGGTGTCCGAGACGAAGACCAGGTCGGCGGCGAGCCGCTCGGCCTGACGACGGATCAGCGCGCTGAAGTTCGGTGAGCCGGACTCCTCCTCGCCCTCGATCAGCAGCTTGAGGTTGACGGCCGGCGCGGTCCGTCCGGTGGCGGCCAGGTGCGCGCGCAGGCCCAGGGTATGGAAGAACACCTGGCCCTTGTCGTCGGCGGCGCCGCGGGCGTAGAGCCGGTTGCCGATGGTCACCGGCTCGAACGGCTCGGTGTCCCAGCCGTCCGCCTTGGCGGCGGGCTGCACGTCGTGGTGGCCGTAGACCAGCACGGTGGGCGCGTCGGCCTCGCCCGAGGGCCACTCGGCGAAGACCGCGGGCAGCCCGTCGGACTCCCAGACCTCCGCGACCGGGAACCCGGTCTCGCGCAGCTTGGCCACCAGCCACTCGGCCGACCGGCGCACGTCGCCGGCCCGCTCCGGGTCGGCCGAGACCGACGGGATGCGCAGCCAGTCGGCCAGGTCGGCCAGGAAGCCGGCCTGGTGCTGATCGATGAAGGAACGGACGACGCTGTCCGGGGTTTTCGTCATACGGACGACTTTAGTTCGCCCGACCTGCCACGTGTCGCTGTGGTCCGCGACCCGGGACCACAGCGACATGTAACCTCCATCACCCGCCGCGGCCGCTAGCCGGCCCGCCGCAGCAGGACGATCCGCGAGCGGGTCAGCAGGGCGGCCAGCAGCACGGCCAGCAGCGGCAGACCGACCAGGGTCAGCGCGATGTTCGCCCAGGGGAAGGCGATCACCGTGTGCGCGTGGTCGATCGGCGAGGCGGCTGTCCCGTCGACCCGTCGCAGCGCCACCGCCGGCACCATCCCGCAGACCGTGCCGAGCACCGCGCCCATCGCCGCGATCACCCCGCACTGGAAGCCGGAGAGCGTGCGCCGGATCCGCGGCGCCGCGCCGACCGCGGCCAGCGTGGTCAGGTCCTGCTGCGAGTCGGCGGAGGCCAGCCCGGTGGCGATGCCCGCCGCACCCAGCGCCACCAGGACGGCGAAGCCGGTCAAACCGAGCTCCATCAGGCCGTGCTGCGTCTGGTAGCCGCGCTCGACCTGCAGGTCCCAGCCCTGCTGACTGACGGCCGCGACCTGCGCGCGGGCGTGCTGCTCGGCGGCCGACTTCGGCATCGCCGGCGGCACCCAGACCGAGCCCGCGTCGGCGGTGCCGAGCCCGAGCCGGACGGCTGTCTGCGGGGTCATGAACATCCCCCCGAGTGAGTTCGGGAGCGACGCCAGCATGGCGTCCGCCGTGATCTCGTGGCTCGGCGGCGGCCCAAAGGGGGCCTGCTGGGACTGCGAGTAGGGTTCCTCGAGCCGCAGGTAGGCCTTGCCGTCCTGCAGCATCCGCTGGTCGAAGACCAGCACCCGGCCGTCGGCCGCCGCCTGCTCGGCGGCGCTGTCGTGCAGGCCGAAGAAGGTGCGCAGCACGGTGGCGTCGCCGACCACCAGCGAGCCGAAGGCACCGTGGGACAGCATGGTGTCCGCACAGCGCGGGTCGCTCCGGGACTGGTCGTACTCCGCCGGACTGTGCCTCTGGCCGTCCTCCAAGGGGCAGCGCTGGGCCGGTGACGCCTCGGCCAGCACGAGCCCGCACCGGTTGTGGGTCGCATCGCACCCCACGGGGTAGCGCGTGGTGCTGATGTCGGCGCGGGGCCCCAGGTCCGGGATGGAGCGCTCGACCGCGGCGCGCTGGTCGGCGAAGACCGCCGGGCTGCCCACGGCGGCGTTGTAGAAGGACAGGGTGACCCCCTTGCTCGGCGCCGAAGGCTGGTAGGACTGCCGGCTCGCCTCGTCGGCGCTCGCGGTGTAGATCCCCACCGCGACGGCCCCGGCCACCGCCGCCATCACGGCGGCCACCGCCGGCGCGGTCCGGCCGCGGTGGCGCACCGAGTCGCGCAGCGCCAGTCGGGGGCCCAGCGGCAGCCAGCGACCCAGCTTGCCGAAGAGCCCGACCACCATCGGGGTGCAGGCGACCATGCCCAGCTCGGCGATCATCGAGCCGCCGAGCACCGTCGCGCTACGGGCGCCCAGCCCACGGGTCGCGCCGAGCAGGGCAAGCGCCGCCCCGCCGGTCAGCATCAGCAGCCCCAGCAGGGTGAGCTTCCTGGACGGCGGCTTGACCCCGCCCCGGCCGGTGAGCGCGGCCACCACGTCCTGCCGGGAGGCCTGGAAGGCCGGCACGACGGCGGCGAGCAGCCCGGTGGCCAGCCCGATCGCGATGATGCCGAGCAGGTCGAGCGGGAGCACCCGCAGCGCTCCGAACCGACGGCCGGCCATCGGTTCGGTCCACGGCCGGGTGACCGCCACGAGCAGCACGGCCAGCAGCACGCCGACCGCCGCCCCGGCCAGGCCCAGCACCACCCCGCCGCCCAGCACCACCGCGCGCACCTGCGCCTGGTCACCACCGGCGGCGGCCAGCAGACCCAACTGCCGCCGGGAGCGCCGGGCCCCGACGGCGAAGGCAGGGCCCGCCAGCAGCACGATCTCCAGCAGCGCCATGCCGGCGACGGTGACCAGCACCACCACGGTGGTCCGGTTGAAGTAGCTGTCGCCCGACACGTTGCCGTGCTGGACGTAGTACGGCACCTGGGAGCGGGCCGGCGGGTTCAGCACCACGCTGCGCGAGGTGGCCACGAAGCCGTACTGGTTCAGTTCCTGGACCTTGGCCCAGTCGACGGTGGCGCCGGCCGGCAGTCGCACCAGCCAGCCGGTGACCGGGGAGGCGTCCGAGGGCTGCCCGCCGCTCAGCGCGCCGGGGCGCGCGACCATGGCGTTGAGCCCGAGCTCGTCCGGGTACTCGACCACCCCGGTGATGGTGAAGGGCGCCTCGCCCAGGCCCTGCAGCCTGGTGGTGCCGCCGAGCTCGAGGCCGGAGTCGTCCAGGAAGCGCTGCGTGACGGCGATCTGTCCGCCGTCCACCGGGGCATGACCGTGAATCAGGTTGATCTTGCCGTGCCAGATCGGGTCGGTCAGGTCGGCCTCGGTCGCCACGGTCTGCAGCTGTCCGTGCGCGGTGCCGGCCTGCAGGCCCTGGCTCTTCTGCAGCGGGACCAGCACCGAGCCGGGCGGCAGCAACTGGGCGGCCAGCACGGCCGGGTCGGTCTGCACGCTGCGCTGCTGCTGGGGGGTGAGCGTCGCGGCGGGGGGTTCGTCGAACTCGCCCTCGCTGGGGAGCGGTGCCTGCTGGACGGTGCCGCCGCGCAGGTGCGAAGCGAGCAGCAGGTCGGCGCGGCCCTGCCCGCGGTCGAGCTGCTCGGCGGGGGTCAGGGTGCTGCTGTGGTAGACCACGTCGATGCCGGTGACGCCGAGCACCGGCAGCGCGATCATGGCCAGCACCAGCAGGCTGCGGCCCTTGGCGCGCAGCGCGTCGCGGCGGGCGATGCGCAGCGCGACCTTCCAGGAGAGGAACTTCCTCACTCGGCCACCGGCCGCTTCAGGCTGTTGGTCGCGGCCGTGACGAGCAGGCTGTCGGCGTCCTGCCGACCGGTCTCGTCGACCAGCCGGCCGTCGCGCAGGAAGACCACCCGGTCCGCCCAGGCGGCGTGCCGGGCCTCGTGGGTGACCATCATGGCGGCGGCGCCCGCGTCGCAGCGGTTGCGCAGCACGGCCAGCACGGTCTCGCCGGTGGCGGAGTCCAGTGCGCCGGTGGGCTCGTCGGCCAGCACCAGGCGGCGCTCGCCGATCAGCGCGCGGGCGATCGCCACCCGCTGCTGCTGGCCGCCCGACATGTCCTCGGGGAAGCGGTTCGCCAGGTCGGCGATGCCCATCTCCTCCAGCGACGTGGCCGCCTCGCGGCGGGCGGCGCGGGTGGACACCCCGTCCAGTTCGCGCGGCAGCATGATGTTCTCCAGCGCCGTCAGCGCCGGTATCAGGTTGTAGTCCTGGAAGACGTAGCCGACCGAGCGGCGGCGGACCTCGGCCAGCTTGCGGCGCGAGAGGTCGCCCAGCGACCGCCCCTCCACCAGGACCCGCCCGCTGGTCGGGCTGTCCAGCCCGCCGGCCAGCGTGAGCAGGGTGGACTTGCCGGAACCCGAGGGGCCCATCACGGCGACGAACTCACCCGGATGGACCTGCAGGTTCACGCCGCGCAGGGCGTGAACCTCGGCGGCGCCCTGGCCGTGGACCCGGTTCACCTGCTCCAGGTGCAGCACGGGCTCGGTGCGGTCGCGGGACGGCGTACGGTTCAACGTTCCCCCAGCTGTTCCTTGACACGGCGGCGAGCGGGCACCGCGTCCGGGGCCGCGGCGGGCTGGGCCCGGTGGGCGGCGAGCCGGGTCTCGCAGTGGTCCAGCCAGCGGACCTCGGCCTCGGCCTGGAAGATCAGCTGCTCCAGCACCAGCAGCCAGGCCAGCTCGGCCCCCTGGGCGGCGCCGGCGGCGCTCTCGCCCGCCAGCGCCCGGGCCTTGAGCCGGGTGTAGTCCTGCAGCGCCTGGATGCTGTGCCGGCGCTGGGCCTGGACCACGGCCTGGACGTCGACGCCGGGCACGGTCACCGCCATGGCGAGCTTGATCGCCAGTTCGTCCCGGGGCGGATTGGTCCGCGGCACCGGGCTGTCGAACCAGGCACGCAGTTCCGCACGTCCCTTCTCAGTGACGGCGTAGAACAGGTGCCCATCCTCGTCCTCCCCGTCGGGAACGACCAGGCCGTCGCGCTCCAGGCGGTTGAGGGTGGTGTAGACCTGGCCGACATTGAGTGGCCAGGTGGCACCGGTCCTCGCCTCGAACTCGGTGCGCAACTGGTAGCCGTAACGGGGCCCCTGATCGAGCAGGGCGAGCAGACCGTGTCTGATGGACATACCAGGTATGTATACCTGGTATGCAGTTCACTCTCAAGCTTCGCCACCTTCCTGGCGTACCGTCGCCAAGGTGAGCCCGCTTCGCATCGCGACCTTCAACCTGCTGCACGGCCAGCCGCTGGCCGCCGACGGCAGCCCCCTGCCCTACCCGGACCAGGCCGACGACCCGCTGCACGAGGCGATCGCCGCGCTGGACGCCGACGTGCTGGCGCTCCAGGAGGTGGACCGCTACCAGCAGCGTTCCGGCCTGAGCGACCAGAGCGCGGTGGCCGCCGCCGCGATGGGCGCCGGCGACTGGCGGTTCGCCGCCGCGCTGCACGGCCGCCCCGCGCCGGTGGCCGGCTGGCTGCGCGACCCGGCGGTCCCCGGCCTGCGGGTCTACGGGCCCGAGGAGCTGGACAGCGCCACCGACCTGCCCTCCTACGGCACCACCCTGCTCACCCGGCTGCCGGTGCAGCACTGGCGCGCCCGGCGGTTCGCACCGGCCCCGTTCGGGCTGCCGCTGCGGGTGGCGGGCCGGCGCGGGCTGACCCCGGTGCCGGACGAGCCGCGCGCGGCGCTGGCGGCGGTCCTCACCGGCGAGCGCGGTCCGTTCACCGTGGTCGCCACCCACCTGTCGTTCGTCCCGGGCTGGAACATGGCCCAGCTGGCCGGCATCCGCCGCTGGATCGCCGATCTGCCCAGGCCCTACCTGGTGCTCGGCGACTTCAACCTGGTCGGCCCGGTGCCGCGCACCGTGCTCGGCGGGGCCACCGCGCTGGACCGCTCACCGGCCGCGGGCCGCCGTCCGCGCGAGGCGCGGGCCGTCCGCTACCCGCGCCCGCTGCCGAGTGCGCGCCGCCGGGCCGCGCGCGAGGCGGGGCCGCGGCTGCGCGGCTGGCACGACCTGGCCCGCACCCCCACCTACCCCTCGCACCGCCCGACCGTGCAGTTCGACCACGTGCTCGCGGTCGGTGTGCCGCGCACGGCGGTGGGCACCGTCTCGGCGCCCCGGGTCGGGGTCTCGGACCACCGGCCGCTGCTGGTGGAGGTCGACCTCTGAGGGGCTGACGACTACTGGCGGGCCAGCCGGCCGTTCTGGTGCGGCAGCTGCTGCGGGGCGCCGCCCAGCACCGGCTCGTACTGCAGCAGCAGCATCGCCGCGTCGTCGCCGAGCTGCTTGCCGACGTGGCGCACCACGTCGGCGTGCAGCCGGTGCAGCACCTCCACCGGGCCGCCCGTCGCGCAGACGGGCAGCCGCTCGGCCAGCGGGTAGAACTGGCCGGCCCGGTCGCGCGCCTCGATCACGCCGTCGGTGAAGAGCAGCACCCGGTCGCCGGGTGCGAAGGGCACCCGTTGCACCGGCGGCGCGACCTGGTCCGGATCGAGCACGCCCAGCGGCGGCACCGTCTCCGCCAGCTCCAGCACGCGCACCACGCCGTCGCCGCCCAGCAGCAGCGGCGCCGGGTGGCCGCAGTTGACGATCTCGGCGCTGCCGTCCGGCGCGACCCCGATCAGCACCAGGGTGACGAACTCCTCCTCGACCCCGGGGTGCTCGTGCTCGTGCAGGGCCCGGTCCAGGCTGACGGCCAGCCAGCCGGCCACCTTGTCCAGGGCCGGCTCCTGGTGCGCCGCCTCGCGGAAGGCACCCAGCACGGCCGCGGCGGTCTCCACCGCTCCCAGCCCCTTGCCCCGCACGTCACCGACGACCGCGCGCACGCCGTGCCGGGTGTTGACCACCTCGTAAAGGTCACCGCCGATCCGGGCGTGCGCGGCGGCGGCGGCGTAGTGCACGGCGGCCCGCACGCTGCCCACCCGGTCGGGCACCGAGCGCAGCAGCACCCGGCGGGCGATCTCGGCCACCAGCTGGGCATCGGCCAGCGCCTGCTCCTGGCGGACCCGCAGGGTGGCGCTGACCCAGCTGATCGCGGTGACCAGCGCGACCGCGAAGACCGTGGCGCTGTGCACGGACTCGCCGAGCACGTGGTTGTAGCCGGCCAGGGCGAAGGCGGCGATCTCGGCCAGGAAGCCGGTCAGGATCGGGTACCAGACCCGGCGGCTGACGATCGCGGCCAGCGCCGGCACGGCGGTGAGGGCGGGCTCGACCGTGACCTCGGTGGTGCTGAAGTAGTCCAGGCAGGCCACCAGGGCCATGCCGATGAACGGCAGGGCGAGTGCTGTCCTGGGCCAGGTCCCCGTCACGCGAACGGTGGCCGGGCCCCGGGTCGGACCGGCCAGCCGGTCTCTGAACCATCCGGTCGCGCTCAACTTCCCGGTGGCGCTCAACTTAGGTGTCTCCAGCAGAAGGCGCCTGGCGCCCGCTTGGGCACCTGCGGCGATGACTGAGGGTGAGGAAATGGGGCCTGTCCGGCGGCCGAGCAGACGCGGGTGACCGGTTACCGACCCCACAATAGGCGCGAAACGTGCACGACGCATCGGTTTCGCGCGACTCCGTGACGAGTTGGATGCTCTCTGTGACCTATTAGTCACTCTTCCCGATCAGAAGCATTTCCAACACGTTCCGGTCGGGAAGTCCTGGCGGCCGCTCGATCCGGCCGCTGCGGACGTAGCAGAAGGCCGCGGTGACCTGCTCCAGCGGCAGGCCGAGCTGCTCGGCCCAGGCCACCCGGTAGATGGCGAGCTGGAGCGGATCGGCCCGCTCCAGATGGCCGGTCTTCCAGTCCACCACCTCGTAGCGGTACCCGCCTCGTGACCCACAGTCGTCGTCACGCTCGCGGTACACCGCGTCGATCCGGCCGCGCACCACCCGCCCGGCGAGCACCAGCTGCACCGGCGCCTCGACCCGGAAGGGCCGCCGGTTCGCGTAGGGGCCGCGCAGGAAGGCCTCCTTGAGGTGTTCAAGATCACGCTCGTCCTCGATCTCGTCGTCCTCCAGCCCCGGCAGGGCGTCGGGCTCCAGCAGCGGCAGCGGGGCGTACTGGGCCTGGATCCACGCGTGGAACCGGGTGCCGCGGCGGGCCGCGGTGGCCGGGGGCCGGGGCATCGGGCGGGCCAGCTCCTGCGCCAGGCCGTCCGGGTCGGCGGCCAGCCGCATCAGCTGGGTGGCCGAGAGCGCGGGGGGCAGCGGCACCTCGCGGCCTGTGCGCCGGGCCCGCTCCAGCTCGCCGAGCAGCGCGGTCAGGTCGCGGTCCCAGGAGTCCACCTGGCGCTGCTCCTCGGGCGCCAGCCGCTCGGGCGCGGGCGCCGGGGCACCGGCCAGGCGCCGGTTGACCACCTCGGCCACCCGGCGGCGGGCCAGCTGGGCGCCCGGGTCCAGCGGCAGCGGCCAGGGCGTGTCACCGGCCCGCCGCAGCGCCGGGTTCTCGGCCCCCTCGACGGGCGGCTCGGCCCAGTGCTCGATCTCGCCCGCACCGGGCCGCTCGGCGTGATCGCGCAACTGCTCCAGGTACTCGGAGGGGCCGCGCACGGTGCTCTGGGTCGGCCCCCACCAGTGGCCGCCGGCCAGCAGCAGCGAACGCGGACGGGTCACCGCGACATAGCCGAGCCGCAGCTCCTCGGTGACGGTCTGGTCCTTCAGCGCCGCCTTGAAGGCGGTCATGCCCTTGGCCGTCCAGCTCCCGACGGCGGGCAGGGTGGCCGCGTCGCCGCGCAGCGGGTAGGGCAGCACCGGTCGCCGGCTGGTCCAGCGCTCCCGGCCGCGGCTGCTCGGGAAGGCGCCCCTGACCAGCCCGGGCAGCGCCACCACCTCCCACTCCAGGCCCTTGGCCTTGTGCGCGGTGAGCACCTTCACGGTGTCCTCGCCGCCCGGGAGGCTGCTGTCCAGGCCGCGGTCGTACTCCTCGGCGGCCCGCAGGAAGCCCAGGAAGGCGGACAGGCCCGGATCGCCGTCCAGGTCGGCGAAGCCGGCCGCGACGTCCAGGAAGGCCTGCAGGGTCTCGCGCCGGCGGGCGGCCAGTGCCAGCGGCGAGGCGGACAGCTCGACGTCGAGACCGGTGACGGCGAGCACCCGGTGCAGCACGTCCATCAGCGGCTCGGCCAGCGCCCGGCGCAGGTCGCGGATCTCCCTGGCCAGGTGGGCGAAGCGGGTCCGGGCCTCCGCCGAGAAGGGCAGCTCGTCCGGCTGCTCGCCCGGGCTGACGAAGGTCTCCAGCGCGTCGCAGAGCGAGACCACCTCCGTCGGGTCGGTCTCGGCGACGGCGGCGGCCAGCGCGTCCGGTGCCTGCGGCCGCACGGCCCGCACCAGCTCGGCCGCGCGCCGGCCGAGCAGCGCCAGGTCGCGCGGGCCGATCCGCCAGCGCGGGCCGATCAGCAGCCGGACCAGGGCGGCGTTGGCGGTCGGGTCCTGCAGCACCTCGCAGACCGCGACCAGGTCGGCCACCTCGGGCAGCTGGAGCAGCCCGCCCAGGCCCACCACCTCGACCGGGACCTCGCGGGCCACCAGCGCCGCGTGGATGTCGGGGAAGGCCGCGCCGCCGCGGCAGAGCACCGCGATCGAACCGGGCGCGGTGCCGGTGCGCACCAGGTGGGCGATCGAGTCGGCCAGCCAGTCGATCTCCTCGGCGTGCGTGGGCAGCAGGGCGAGCCGGACGAACCCGTCGAGCTCCGCGCCCGGGGCCGCACGCAACGCCTCGACGCCCTCGTGGCGCGCCCGCAGCGGCGCGGCCAGCCCGTTGGCGAAGGCCAGCAGGCGCCCGCCGCTGCGGCGGTTCTCGCTCAGCGCGTAGCGGGCGGCCGGGCTCGCGTCGGCCTTGGGGAAGTGGGCGGGGAAGTCGTCCAGGTTGGCCACCGAGGCGCCGCGCCAGCCGTAGATGGCCTGGCAGGGGTCGCCGACGGCGGTGACCGGGTGGCCGCCGCGGTGGGCCGGCGTGGCGCCGAAGAGCCCGGCGAGCAGCAGGCGCTGGGCCACCGAGGTGTCCTGGTACTCGTCCAGCAGCACCACCTGGTACTGCTCGCGCAGCAGCCGGCCGACCTCGGGGCGCTGCTGGGCGAGGCGGGCCGAGGCGGCGATCTGGTCGCCGAAGTCCATCAGGCCGGCCGCGCGCTTGCGGCGGCGGTACTCCTCCACCAGGGTGAGCAGCTCCAGCCGGCCCCGGGCGGTCTCGGGGATGTCCCGCAGCTCCTGGTTGGTCAGCTTGGCCACGGCCAGCTCGTCCAGCAGCGCGGTGTCGAAGGCCCGCAGCTCGTCGGGCTCGACCAGGTGCTCGGCCAGCTCGGCGTCGAGCGCGGTCAGCTCGCCGACCAGGGCCGCGAAGCGGTCCTTGAGGTGCGGGAACGGCCCGCGCGCCGAGCGCAGCACCCGGGCGGCGAGCTGGAACCGGGTGGCGTCGGCGAGCAGCCGCACGTCCGGCTCGATGCCGATCCGCAGGCCGTGCTCCTTGAGCAGGCGGCCGGCGAAGGCGTGGTAGGTGGAGATCTCCGGCTCGCCGCCGTCCGGTCCGCTCCCCTCGGGCCCGCCGGCCTCCGCCGGGCCGCCCTCGCGCAGCCCGGCCCTGGCCAGCGCGGTGCGCACCCGCTCGGCCAGCTCGGCGGCCGCCTTGTTGGTGAAGGTCAGGCCGAGCACCTGCTCGGGGCGCACCGCGCCCGAACCCACCAGCCAGACCACCCGGGCCGCCATCACCGTGGTCTTGCCCGAACCCGCCCCGGCCACGATCACGGCAGGCTCCAGCGGGGCGCCGATGGCCAGCATCTGCTCCCGGTTGAAGGGGATGCCGAGCAGCTCCTTGAGCTGGTCGGGGTGGGTGAGCATGGCAGCCACGGTAACCGGGAGAGCGGACAGGTGAGCCGGCCGGGCAGCCCGCCGGCCTCAGTCGAGCAGCTGGCGGCCGTCGCGCTGGGCGGAGCAGCTGCGCTTGAAGGTGCAGGTTCCGCAGCCCTCCCCGGTGGTCGGCACGAAGCGCTCGGCCAGCACCCGGCCGGCCGCGTCCGCGAGCAGATTCTCGATCCACGGCTCGCCCTCGGGCGGCGGCTGGTGCTGGACCTTGGGCGCCTCGGGGAGCTTCTTGTCCTCGAAGCGCAACTGGACCAGCTCGGCACCGCCCAGCGGCGGCCGGTCGTTCACCAGCCCGTCCAGCGCGCCCTCGCGGACGGCCAGCTGGTAGACCGCGAGCTGCTTGTGCTCGGGCAGCGACTTGTCGGTCGGCGCCCGCTTGCCGGTCTTGAAGTCGACCACGTACGCCCGGCCGACCGCGTCCTGCTCGACCCGGTCCATCACCCCGCGGATCCGCACCGCCAGCTCGCCCACCGGCAGGGTGAGGTCGAAGCCGTGCTCGGTGGCCAGCGTGGTGCGGCCACGCTCCAGCACGTGCCAGTGCAGGAACCGCTCCAGCGCGGCGCGGGCCTGCGCCTTCTCCTGCGACGACTTCCACGGGGCGTCGAAGGCCAGCGCGTCCCAGACGGTGTCCAGCCGGTCCAGCAGCACCGCGAGGTCGGCCGGGGTCCGCCCGGAGCCCACCTCGTCGGCCAGCGCGTGCAGCACGTTGCCGAAGCCCTGGGCGCCGGAGGTCGCGGTCTGCGCCTTGACCTCCTTGCTCAGGAACCACTGCAGTGAGCAGGAGTCGAGCTGCTCCAGGCCGCTGCCGGAAAGCTGGACCGGGCGGTCCGGCTCGCGCAGCGGGGCCGGGCTGCTGGTCGCCTCGGCCATCCCCCACCAGCGGTCCGGGTGGGCGGCGGGGACCAGCGCGGTGCCGTCCTCGCCGCGCGCCGCGGCCAGCGTGGCCAACCGCTCGGCGGCGGTGCGGCGCAGCTCGGGCGAGCGGGCGGGGTCGACGGTGACCGCGCGCAGCTCGGCGACCAGGGCGGCGACGGACAGCGGTCGGCGGGGGCGGTGGGTGATGTCCGCCACGGTGACCTGCGGGACCCGTCCCAGCACGGCACCGGTCCGGGGATCGACCTGCTCGCGGTAGAGCTCGCGCAGGAAGCGCGAGGGCTCGTCGCCGTCCTCGGCCGGCGCCTTGACCGCGGTGACGATCAGCCGCTCCTTGGCCCGGGTGACGGCCACGTAGAAGAGACGGCGCTCCTCGGCGAGCAGCGCACCAGGGGTGAGGGGCTCGGCCAGACCGTCGCGGCCGATCCGGTCGGCCTCCAGCAGCGAACCGCGGCGGCGCAGGTCGGGCCAGAGGCCCTCCTGGACGCCGGCCACCACGACCAGGCGCCACTCCAGGCCCTTGGAGCGGTGCGCGGTCATCAGCCGGACCGCCTCCGGGCGCACCGTGCGCACGGTCAGGGTGTCGGCGGCGATGTCCTGCGCCTCGACCTCGGCGAGCAGGTCGAGGGCGCCGCGGTGGCCGGTCACCTGGTCCTCGGCGCGGGCGGCCGTCTCGAACAGGGCGCAGAGCGCGTCCAGGTCACGGTCGGCGTTGCGGCCGACGGTGCCGGGGCGCAGGGCGGCGCGCTCCAGGCGCTCGCGCCAGCGCGGGCTGCCGTCCCACAGCTCCCAGAGCGCCTCCTCGGCGGTACCGCCGCCGGCCAGCAGGTCCCGCACCTTGCGCAGCAGGGTGCCGAGCTCGCGGGCCCGGCGGGCGGGCGGCAGGTCGAGGGTCACCAGTTGCTCGGGGTGGGCGAGCGCCTCCCGGATCAGCTCGTCCGACGGGCGCACATGCGTTCGCACGCGCCCCTGCGGTGCATCGACCGCCTCGGGCACCTCGCTGGCCCCAGCGTCCCCAGCAGCCCCATCGTCCTCAGCATCGTCGGCGGCCCGCACATCCTCGACGGCCTCGCCCGGCGCCTGCCGTTCCCGCAGCGCCGCCCGCTCCTCCTCGCGCAGCGCACGGCCCAGCCGGCGCAGGTCGGAGCCGTCCAGTCCGCCGAGCGGACCGGTGAGCAGGGTGTGGGCCAGCTCGACGGTCAGCGAATCCACACCGGAAGTCGATTCCGCCGACTTCTGGTGCACAGCCCCCTCCGCACAGACCCGCAGCGCGAGCAGCAGCGGCACCACGGCCGGCTCCTCGCGCAGCGGCAGGTCGTCGCCGTCGATCTCCAGCGGGACGCCCGCCGCGCTCAGCGCCCGGCGCACACCGGGGATCGCCCGTGCGCCGGCTCGCACCAGCACCGCCATCTCGCCCCACGGCACCCCGTCCTCCAGGTGCGCGCGGCGCAGCAGGTCGGCGACGCTCTCCAGCTCGGCGCCCGGGGTCGGGTAGCTGTAGACCTCCACGCTGCCGGCCACCGCGGGGCCGGGACCGGCCGCCCCGGGGGGACCTGCCGCCGGCCCCCCCGGCAGCAGCGCGCGGTGCTGCGCCAGCTTCTGGGTCGGCAGCCGCCCCATCGGCAGCCGGGTGGCGAGCTCCCGCGAGGCCGCCAGCAGCACCGGCGCCGAGCGGCGCGAGACCCGCAGCACCTTCACCTCGGCAGGGCTCCCGTCGCGCTGCCGGAACTGCTGGGGGAAGTCCAGGATGCCGTTCACGTCCGCGCCGCGGAACGCGTAGATCGACTGGTCCGGATCGCCCACCGCGACCAGGTCCCGCCCGCCGCCGGCCAGCTGCCGCAGCAGCCTGACCTGGGCCGGGTCGGTGTCCTGGTACTCGTCCACGAAGACCGCGTCGTAGCGCGCGCCCAGGTCGACCCCGGCGCGCTCGGCCAGCAGCACCGCCCGATGCACCAGCTCCGCGTAGTCCAGCACCCCGCGCAGGTCCAGCACGTCCAGGTACTCGGCGAGGAAATGCGCCGCCGCCTTCCAGTCGGGCCGCTGCACGCCGTCCGCGAACCGGGCCAGCTCCGCCTCGCCCAGCCCGAGCTCGCGGCTGCGGGCGAGCACCGCGCGCACCTCGTCGGCGAAGCCGCGGGTGGTCAGGCAGGCGCGCAGGTCCAGCGGCCAGCTGATCTTCGAGCGCCCGGCCGCCGCGTCCTCGGCCCCGCCGGCCAGCAGCTCGCGGACCATCACGTCCTGCTCGGGCCCGGACAGCAGGCGCAGCGGCTCGGCGTAGCGCTCGGGCTCCTGCTCGGAGCGCAGCAGCGCGTAGCAGAAGGAGTGGAAGGTGGTCGCCTGCGGCGCCGACGCCAGCCGCACCGCCATCCGGTCGCGCAGCTCCATCGCCGCCTTGCGGCTGAAGGTCAGCACCAGGATCCGCTCCGGGTCGGTGCCCCGCTCGACCCGGCGGGCCACCGTCTCGACCAGCGTGGTGGTCTTGCCGGTCCCGGGTCCCGCGAGCACCAGCAGCGGGCCGCCCGGGTGCTCGGCCACGGCGCGCTGGTAGGGGTCCAGCACGGGCGGCGCGGGCGTCACGAGCGGGCTGCGCACCAGACGGTAGGGGGAAGCCACGGAAGTCCTGCGGATCGGCGACAGGTCTGACGGTCAAAGAAGGTGAGGAAAACGGAAGGGAGTCTTAGAGCCTACGAGATCCATCGGCGCGCGCGGGAACGGGTGCGCCGGGCCGAGGTCCGCCGGGGCCGCCGAGGAGGCACGATCGTGGTGTGTCCGCGCTACTGCCCGTCCCACCGGGCCTGCCGCAGGTCCACCCGCGGCGAGTCCTCGGCCCTGCCGCGCAGGGGTGTGGCCTCCTGCCGGTAGGCCGCCAGCGCCCGCTGCTCGTGGCCGGGCAGCAGCGCGCCGTCCGCGCGCACCACCCGCCACCAGGCGACCGAGCCGCCGTAGAGCGCCATCACCCGGCCGACCTGGCGCGGACCGCCCTCCCCGAGGTACTCGGCCACGTCTCCGTACGTCATCACCCGCCCCGGCGGGATACGGTCGACCAGTTCGAGCACCAGCTCGGCGTACGGGGGCAGGTGAGGGCCCGCGCTGTTGTCCGTCACTCGGGCATTCTTGCCCATCCGGACCAGCCCGGGGCCTCCTGCGGGGTATTCGCCGCGCCCGGTCCGGCCCCTGTCCGGCGGCAGGCTGCCCGGCATGCCACCATCTTCGGGGCGGTGAGTGGTGATACGAGGACAAGACCAGATGACCGGGACGGTTGACGTGGATGTGGACGAGGGCGCTGGCGAGTCCGCCTCCGCGCTCCCCCCCGTTGTGGAGCCCAAGGTCTCGCTGGTGAAGCAGACGCCGCCGCGGCGGCGTCCCGTCGCGCTGCCCGCACCCGCTGCGACCCCCGCGCCCGGACCGGCGCCCGAGGAACCCGAGCCCGAGGGCCACGAGTCCGAGGACCACGAGGACCACGAGGACCACGAGGACGACGAGAACGAGGACGACGAGCTCGCGGTCGACGAGCCGCTGCTCGCGGCCCGCGCCCACCGCCCCACCGACCTGATCCGCTTCGTGGCCGGCCTGCTCGGCATCATCGCGGTCTTCGCGCTCGCCAACTACGCCAAGTCCACCACCAGCGGCATCGGCACGGACATCCACGACAACGTGAAGAACGTGGCGCCCTGGCTGAGCACCGTGACCAGCCTGATCTCCACCGTGGCGGTGCTGGCCGTGCCGCTGGCCTTCGCGGTCGAGCGGCTGATCAAACGCGACGGCCTGCGGGTGGCCGACGGCGTACTCGCCTCGGTCCTGGCCTACGGCGTCTCGCTGGCGGTGGACTGGTGGGTGGCCGACGGCGCCTCGGAGACGATCCGCCAGGCGTTGACCCAGCAACCCGAGGGCGCCGGCCCGCTCACCGAACCGGTCCACGGCTACCTGGCACCGGTGATCGCCTACATGACCGCGGTGGGCATGGTCAGCAGACCGCGCTGGCGCCTGGCGCTGTGGGCCGCGGTGCTGCTCAGCGGCGCCACCGAGCTGGTCAGCAACTACACCACCCCGCTGTCGCTGCTGCTGACCGTGCTGATCGGCTGGTCGGTCGCCTGCGGGACGCTCTACGCGATCGGTTCGCCGAACATCCGGCCCACCGGGCAGCACCTGATGCTCGGTCTGCGCCGGGTCGGCTTCGCCCCGAAGAACGCGCACCGCGCCCCGGACGCGCCCGGCGGCACCCGCCGCTACTTCGTCGCCCAGCAGGAGGGCCCGGCCCTCGACGTCCACATCATCGACCGTGAGCAGCAGGCCTCCGGGTTCTTCTACCGGATCTGGCGCCGGGTCCGGCTGCGCTCGGTCGCGGTGCGGCGCAGCCCGCAGTCGCTGCGCCAGGCGCTGGAGCAGGAGGCGCTGATCGCCTACGCCGCCGCCGCGGCGGGCGCGCACGCCCCGCAGCTGGTGGCCACCTCCGAGCTGGGCCCGGACGCGGCGATCCTGGTCTACGAGAAGGTCGAGGGCCGCACCCTCGACGAGCTGGCGGACCAGGAGGTCACCGACGAGGTGATGGCCTCGTTCTGGCTCTCGGTCAACGCCCTGCACCAGCGCCGGATCGCGCACCGCCGGCTGACCGGCGAGTCGCTGCTGGTGGTGGACGAGAAGCTGGGCGCCCTGGTCAACCTGTCCGGCGGCGACATCGCGGCCGGTGACCTGACGCTGCGCATCGACGTCGCCCAGCTGCTGACCACCTTCGCGCTGCGGATCGGACCCGAGCGCGCGGTCGCCCTCGCCAACCGGGTGCTCGGCGCGGAGCGGGTGGCCGCCGCGCTGCCGCTGCTGCAGCCGGTCGGGATGAGCCGGCAGACCCGCGCCGACCTGGCCCGGCAGACCAAGGAGCGCAAGGGCGCCGCGCAGGCGAAGGCGCTGGAGCAGGTGGCCAGCGGCGAGCGCACCCGGGAGGAGGCGGAGGAGGACATCGCCACGGCCGGCGAGGACCTGCTCAGCCGGATCCGCGGGCAGATCCTGCAGATCGCCCCCGAGGCCCCGATGGCCCCGGCCAAGCTGGAGCGGCTCAAGCCCAAGACGTTGATAACGGTCGTCGCGCTGGCCTTCGCGGGCTACCTGGCGGTGACCAGCATCCAGCCGGGCCAGCTGAAGTTCTCGCACATGCACCTGGGCTGGACGGCCGCGGCCCTGGCCGCCGCGGCGGCCAGCTACGTGGCGGCGGCGATGAGCCTGACCGGCTTCGTGCCCGAGCGGCTGCCGTTCCGGCGCACGGTCGCGGCCCAGCTGGCCGGGTCCTTCGTGAAGCTGGTGGCCCCGGCGGCGATCGGCGGCATCGCGCTGAACACCCGCTACCTGCAGAAGGCCGGCATCCGCCCGGGCCAGGCGGTGGCGAGCGTGGGCGCCTCGCAGCTGGCCGGCCTGGGCGGGCACCTGCTGCTGCTGTTCGCCTTCGGCCTGATCACCGGCAGCCAGAACAACGGCGACCTCGGCAACGAGCGGGCCGCGATCATCGGGGTGCTCACCGCGGCCGTGCTGGCGCTGGTGATCGCGGCGGTCGCGCCGCTGCGGCGGTTCGTGGTGACCCGGGTCCGCTCGCTCTTCTTCGGCGTGGTGCCGCGGATGCTCGACCTGATGCAGCGGCCCAGCAAGCTGATCACCGGCTTCGGCGGCATCGTGCTGCTGACGCTGACCTTCACCGCCTGCCTGGACGCCTCGGTGCGGGCCTTCGGCGGCTCGATGAACTTCGCCACCGTCGCGTTCATCTTCCTGACCGCCAACGCGGCCGGTTCCGCCGTCCCGACCCCGGGCGGCATCGGCGCGATCGAGGGTGCGCTGATCTTCGCGCTGGGCATCGCCGGGCTGCCGGCGGCGACCGCCACCTCGGCGGTCTTCCTGTTCCGGCTGCTCACCTTCTGGCTGCCGGTGCTGCCGGGCTGGATCGCCTACAGCTACCTGCACCGCCAGGGCGCGCTGTAACGGACGAGGCCGGCCCCGCCGTGGGGCCGGCCTCGTCCGTGCGCCGGGATCGGATACCCGGACCGGTCAGTACACCGGCTTCTCGGGCTCGATCTGGTTGACCCAGCCGATCACCCCGCCGCCCAGGTGGACGGAGTTGGCGAAGCCCGCCGCCTTCAGCACCGCCAGCACCTCGGCCGAGCGGACGCCGGTCTTGCAGTGCAGCACGATCTTCTTGTCCTGCGGCATCTTCTCCAGCGCGTTCCCCATCAGGAACTCGTTCTTGGGGATCAGCACCGCGCCCGGGATGTTGACGATCTCGTACTCGCCGGGCTCACGGACGTCGATCAGCAGGATGTCCTCGCCGCCGTCCTGCATCTCCTTGAGCTGCTTGGAGGTGATCGTGGAACCGAGCGCGGCCTCCTGGGCCTCCTCGGAGATCACCCCGCAGAACGCCTCGTAGTCGATCAGCTCGGTGACGGTCGGGTTCGGGCCGCAGACCGCGCAGTCGGGGTCCTTGCGGACCTTGACCTGGCGGTAGTTCATCTCCAGGGCGTCGTAGATCATCAGCCGGCCGACCAGCGGCTCGCCGACCCCGGTCAGCAGCTTGATCGCCTCGGTGACCTGGATCGAGCCGATCGAGGCGCAGAGCACCCCGAGTACGCCGCCCTCGGCGCAGGAGGGGACCATGCCCGGCGGCGGGGCCTCCGGGTAGAGGCAGCGGTAGCACGGGCCGTGCTCGGCCCAGAAGACGCTGGCCTGGCCGTCGAAGCGGTAGATCGAACCCCAGACGTACGGCTTGCCGAGCAGCACCGCGGCGTCGTTGACCAGGTACCGGGTGGCGAAGTTGTCGGTGCCGTCGACGATCAGGTCGTAGCCGGAGAAGATCTCCATCACGTTGTCGTTGTCAAGGCGCTCCTCGTGGAGGATCACCTCGACGTACGGGTTGATCTCCTTGACCGAGTCGCGCGCGGACTCGCCCTTGGAGCGGCCGATGTCGGACTGGCCGTGGATGATCTGCCGCTGCAGGTTGGACTCGTCGACGGTGTCGAACTCGACGATGCCCAGGGTTCCCACGCCGGCCGCCGCCAGGTACATCAGGGCCGGGGAACCGAGACCGCCCGCGCCCACACAGAGCACCTTGGCGTTCTTCAGCCGCTTCTGCCCGGCCATCCCGACATCCGGGATGATCAGGTGGCGGGAGTACCGGCGGACCTCGTCTACGGTGAGCTCGGCAGCCGGCTCGACCAGGGGTGGCAGCGACACGGGGACTCCGATGGTCGTCAAAACGTTGGTTCCTTGAGCCAACAGTGTCACGCCGGTGCCCTATTCCGAGACAGCTGGTCCACTGGTCGAGACAAGCCCCACCGGATGCTGGGAACCGGCTCGCGGTCGGGCGTTCAGACCCGGCAGGCGGTCTCCAGCCAGACGTCCCCCAGCGACTCCTCCAGCGGGGTCTGCGCCCGCCAGCCGAGCCGTTCGCGGGCGGTCCGGACGTCGGCCTGGCGCCAGGGCACCGGCTCGATCACCGGGCGCGACTCGACCGCGGCCGGCGCCGGCGGTGCCGTGGCCGGGCCCGGCTCGGTGGCCGCCTGGGCGGGCAGCAGCACGGTCCGGATCTCCTCGCTCAGCGCCCCCTCGAAGCCCGAGGCGCGGATCAGCAGCTCCGCCGCCTCCCGGGCCTGGACGGCGTGCCCGGTGCCGATGTTGATCACGCCGGTCGCCGCCGAGACCGCCGCCGCCCGGACCGCCTGCGCGACGTCGCGGACATCGACGAAATCCCGGAATGCGGACAGATCCGGCATCCGGACCTGTCCCTCCTGCTGCTCCAGAGCGCGGCGCAGGCCCTCGGCCAGCCGGCCGAAGAGCGAGGCGGCCGGGGTGCCGGGGCCGACCACGTCGAAGACCCGCAGCACCGCCGCGTCCAGCCCCGAGGAGAGCACCAGCTCGGTCCCGGCCAGCTTGGACACCCCGTACGGACCGACCGGGCGCGGCTCGGCGCTCTCGCTGATCGGCGACGACGGCGGCACGACGCCGTACTCGGCCGCCGAGCCGATGTGCACCAGGCGGGCCGGCTCGTGGCTGCGCCGGATCGCCTCGCAGACCGTCGCCACCGCGAGCACGTTGGCCCGCACCAGGGTGCGGGAGGTCCCGTAGGTGGCCCCGGCGCAGTTGATCACCACCTGCGGCATCACCGCGTCCAGGAAGCGGGCCAGCGCCCCCGGACTCCCGGCCGCCAGGTCGAACCGGATGTCGGCCGAATCCCGCCGCCCGAGCACCGTGACCTGGAGGTCACGATCCATCAGCAACCGATCGGCGACCCGACGGCCGATGTAGCCGCCGGCACCCAGCAGCAGCACCCTCATCCCTGACTCCTGACCTGACCGTTGATTAAGCCGTTGATGAAGCCCTTGACGGGCCCTGCGAGCCCGCTTCCAGCAGCCGGCCGGCGCCTGCCCCCGCGCCGACACCGAGCCGATCGGTCCGCCGCCCGCGCCGCCTCCCCAGGGTCGGGGCCGCACGGCGGCCTCACCGGTGGACCTGCGGACGGCCGAGCAGCAGCCAGGACGTCGTGCAGCGGCGGTCGCCCGGCGGCGGTCCGCCGGTCGCACCAGGCATCGCGGGCACGCTGCGCCGAGCAGCGGGCACTCTCGGTGAGCATGGCAATGCGCATGACGACCTCCCAGTCGCACCAGTCCGAACCTGTCGTAGAAAAAGCAGTCGAAGGAACCGTCAGCGGAAGCCGCGACCGCGGTCCTGCCCGGCGCCGCCCCGCGGCCACCGGCCCTGAGAGACACTCAGCACGGCGGCAGACTCCGCCTCTTGGTCAGCGGGCGCCCCCACGCCCCGCCCTGCGGCCGGCCCGCACGGCCGCGCCACCGATGACCGCCCGACCGGGCAGCCGCCCGGCCCCCGGGGCCACTGCGCACATCAACACACCCTCAGGCGCCCGCCGCGGCTCGCCGGCGGCCACGCCCCCCACATCTGTTCGGTCCGACACCACGAAGGTAGAGCGGATTCCGCCGCGGCTGCGCCCCACGGCCCGGCTGCCACCTGAACGAGTGAACGCCCGTAACCTCCGCCCCCGCCACGCGTACGATCCCCCCGGACAGGCCCCCGACGCTCCCTAGTCCCCGGCCTCGCGCAGGAACTCCCGCACCGCCCGCCCCACCTGCACCGGGTGCTCCATCATTGCCACGTGCCCGGACTCCGGCAGCACCAGCAGCCGGGCATCCGCGAAGGCCGCGCAGGCCCGGGCCGCCGAGCGGTAGGAGACGAGCTTGTCGCGCAGTCCGTAGACCAGCAGCACCGGCGCCTCCACCCGCTGCGCCTGGCGCCACAGCGCCTGGTCGCCGCGCTCGGTGTACGCCGAGACGATCCCGCGGGCCGAGCCGACCAGTACCTGCATCGCGTACGGCAGCCCCATCCGCCGCCGGTACTCGGCGACCGCCAGCTCCCGGCGCTCGACCGGAATCGCCCGGACGTTGCCGTAGACCAGGTCGAGCAGCCCGTCGGTGGCCTGCTCCACGCTGCGCCCGCCGGCCGACAGGCGCTGCAGCAGCCGCGGTACGCCCGGCACCGCGAGCAGCCCGGTGGGCAGCGCGGTGCGCTGCGGGGGCAGTTCGGGCAGCGCCGGCGAGATCAGCGTCAGGCTGCGGACCAGGTCGGGCCGCAGCGCCGCCAGCCGCACCGACACCGCCCCGCCCAGCGAGTTGCCGAAGAGGTGCACCGGCCCGCGCCCGGTCGCCTCCAGGTAGCCGATCACCGCCCGGACATGGCCGGAGATCGACAGGTTGCCGTCCCGCGGCGGCGCGGACCAGCCGAAGCCGGGCAGGTCCAGCGCCTCGCCCCGGACCACCCCGTCGAGCTCGCCCATCAGCTCGGTCCAGTTCTCCGCCGAGCCGCCGAGACCGTGCACGAAGAGCGCCTCCGGCAGGCCGGCCGACCGGTCCGCGGTCGGGCCGGTCACCGAGAGCGCGGCCCCGGGGACCTCGACCACCCGGGTCGCCCACCTCTCCCGGCCCTCGGCCGGGCGGGTGCCGGTGCCGGCCGCACCGCCGCCCTGCGCCCCGGCGGCCGCCGCCGGGTCGAAATCCGCCGCCCCGGCCCACTCCTGCTGCTCAGTGCTCATGGGAGAAGATGGTAGTGAGACCCTGGCGCCCGGTGGCGCCGCGCGCCGTATTGTGGGCACCCGACAACCCGAGAGCTGCAGCTTTCCCGGTCCGAGCAGGCGCGTACCGGGTTACCCGAAAGTAGAATCACCACCCGTTGCCCGGACGACCCGAGCACCGAACCGAGCCAGAAGTGAGGAGCGCCGTGACGGCCATCCAGGAGGCCCAGGACCGCCCACGCGGCGCCCGGCTGCCGCGTAGCGCCCGCCGGGAACAGCTGCTCGGAGCCGCGCAGGAGGTGTTCGTCGCGCAGGGTTACCACGCTGCCGCGATGGACGACATCGCCGAGCGGGCCGGGGTCAGCAAGCCGGTCCTCTACCAGCACTTCCCCGGCAAGCTGGAGCTCTACCTCGCGCTGCTGGACAAGCACTGCGACGCCCTGGTCGAGTCCACCCGCAACGCGCTGGACGCCACCACGGACAACAAGCAGCGCGTGGCGGCCACCATGCAGGCCTACTTCGACTACGTGGCCAGCGAGTCCGGCTCGTTCCGGCTGGTCTTCGAGTCCGACCTGACCAACGAGCCCGCGGTGCGCGAGCGGGTGGAGCGCGCCGCCGACCTGAGCGCGACGCTGGTCAGCCGGGTGATCGCGGAGGACACCGACCTGCCCGAGGCCGAGGCCAAGCTGCTCGCCGCCGGCGTCTGCGGGCTGGCCCAGATCACCGCGCGCTACTGGCTCTCGCAGGGGCGCGAGATCCCGCGCGAGGAGGCGGTGCGGCTGGTCGCGAGTCTGGCCTGGCGCGGCCTGAAGGGCTTCCCGATGCACCCCGCGGAGCTGCCGGCCGCAGGCTGATCCGCCCCGGAGCCACCCGGTTGCTCTAAGGTGAAGCCGTACGGCGCGGTGACCGGGAACTCCTGTTCGGACGACACGGCCCCGTGCGTGACTGGCTGCAACCCCGGAGGGACGGAAGCCGTGGAGGTCAAGATCGGCGTGCAGAACGCACCCCGAGAGATCGTCATCGAGAGCGTTCAGAGCGCTGACGAGGTCGAGAGCGCGGTCGCCAAGGCGCTGGAGGGCACGTCCAAGCTCTTCACGCTGACCGACGAGCACGGCCGTCGCATCATCGTCCCGGCGGAGCGCCTGGCGTACGTCGAGATCGGCGAGCAGGCCGCGCGCAAGGTGGGCTTCGGCACCATCTGAGCATGACCGGCGTGATGCCCGCCGCCCCTCGGGGCGGCGGGCATCACGCTTTTCCATCGGATTCCCATCGATTGGGATCCACCGGACGACAGGCACCTTTTCGAGCGGATACTGGCAGGCGTAGAACAACGCGGCCGAGGGTATGGGTGGGCCACCGCGGGCACTCCCCCGGCCGCGGACCGCCCCACCAGTTCGGGAGGCCGACCGTGCCCCTGCCTGTCGAAGCCGTCGTCTTCGCGCTGATCGGCCTGCTGGCCGCGGCCGCGGCGCTGTTCCTGGTTCCCGCGTACTACCCGATGGCGCGCGGCCTGACGATCGGCACGGGCCTGGTGTCGGCGCTGCTCAGCGGCGTGATCACGCGGATCACGCTGGCCAACGGCCATCCGGCCACCACCGTGCTGATCACGCTGGTCTGCACCGGGCTGCTCACCTCGGTACTGGCCCGGCCCGACCAGGCCGCCAAGCGCGGCAGCCACCGCCGCCGCCGGCACGCCGCGTAGCGGTCGGCCGGGCCGCGCGGTCGGTCAGGAGGCCAGGCCGAGCGCGCTCATCCGCTTGGTGTGCGCCTCGGTGATCCGGTTGAACATCTTGCCGACCTCCACCAGGTCGAAGCCGCGCACCTCGGCGCCGCCGACCAGCAGGTTGGAGAGCGCGTCCCGCTCGGCCACCACCCGCTGCGCCTGGCTGAGCGCCTCGCCCATCAGCCGCCGGCCCCAGAGCGCGAGCCGGCCGCCGACCCGCGGGTTCTCCTCGATCGCCTGGCGCACCTTGTCCACCGCGAACTGCGCGTGCCCGGTGTCGCTCATCACCCGCAGCACCAGGTCCCGGGTGTCGTCGTCGAGACGGACGGCCACCTCGCGGTAGAAGTCGGTCGCGATCGAGTCGCCGACATAGGCCTTGACCAGGCCCTCCAGCCAGTCCGAGGGCGCGGTGACCCGGTGGAAGGACTCCAGCGGCTCGACGAAGGGGGTCATCGACTCGGTCGGGTCGGCACCGATCTCGGCCAGCCGGTCGTGCAGCAGCTGGTAGTGCGCGAACTCGGCCGAGGCCATCCGGGCCAGCGCCGCCTTGTCGGCCAGGCCCGGCGCGAACTTGGCATCGTCGGCCAGGCGCTCGAAGGCGCTCAGCTCGCCGTAGGCGAGGGCGCCCAGCAGGTCGAGGACGGCCGCCCGGTAGTTCGGGTCGGCCGAGCAGGTGGTCCAGTCACCGATCGAGCCGACCTGGCCGGCCTCGCCTTGAGTCTCCATGGATCGTCACTCTAGACCGCCGTGCCGTCACCGTGAGCCCGCCCAGCTGGCATGTCAGACGCGTCACGTGTTCGAGTCGTCGGCTGACTGTACAGTGGTGCAGAGACCCGTATGCCCGCACGGTCCGCAAACCGCGCGGGTTCGCTTCGCCCGGACGACTCCGGTGCGAGGCGCTTGGGGACTCACGTACGCGGATGCCCGGTCGGAGAGCCGATCGGCTCCGACCTTGGCTTGGACCCCAAGCCAGGCACCGCATCAGTGGCCGAGCGAGGGCCGCCGCGGACCGCGCCGCAGGGCGCCGGTCCCGCGCCGGACCCCTCACGGGACCTCTCCCCCACGCCACGGGACGCCGCGGCCCAGCCAGGGCCCGGCCGCGCCCGGACGCCGCAGGGACCGGCGCGGTCGTGCACGACCTCGCAGCTCGCGAACCGCCCCCCGGGCAGGACGCAGCCGCGAGGCTGCCCGCCGCCTCTCGCTCTGCCCGCCACACGGAAGAGGCAGCACCCTGTCCACCACGACTGAACCGACGAAGACCACGTTCCGCGAACTCGGCATCCTCCCGGAGACCGCCGAGGCGCTGGAGGCGGTCGGCATCATCCACCCGTTCCCGATCCAGGAGATGACCCTGCCGGTCGCCCTGACCGGGCACGACGTCATCGGCCAGGCCAAGACCGGCACCGGCAAGACCCTGGGCTTCGGCCTGCCGCTGATCGAGCGCGCCATCGTGCGCGCCGACGTCGACGCCGGCCGCGCCACCGAGGCGCAGCTCTCCGACAGCCCGCAGGCGCTGATCGTGGTCCCCACCCGCGAGCTGTGCACCCAGGTCACCAACGACCTGCAGACGGCCGGCAAGGTCCGCAACGTGCGCGTGCTGGCCATCTACGGCGGCCGGGCCTACGAGCCGCAGGTCGAGGCCCTCAACAAGGGCGTCGACATCGTGGTCGGCACCCCGGGCCGACTGCTCGACCTGGCCGGGCAGAAGAAGCTCGACCTCTCCAAGGTCCGCGCGCTGGTGCTGGACGAGGCCGACGAGATGCTCGACCTGGGCTTCCTGCCCGACGTCGAGAAGATCATCACCATGCTGCCCGCCAAGCGGCAGACCCTGCTCTTCTCGGCCACCATGCCGGGACAGGTGATCAGCCTGGCCCGCCGCTACATGAGCCAGCCGACCCACATCCGGGCCGCCGCGCCGGACGACAGCGGCCACACCGTGGCCAACACCACCCAGCACATCTTCCGGGCGCACTCGCTCGACAAGGTCGAGCTGGTCTCGCGCATCCTGCAGGCCGACGGCCGCGGCCTGGCGATGATCTTCTGCCGCACCAAGCGGACCGCGGCGGACGTCTCCGACCAGCTGACCCAGCGCGGCTTCGCGGCCGGCGCGGTGCACGGCGACCTCGGCCAGGGTGCCCGCGAGCAGGCGCTGCGGGCCTTCCGCAGCGGCAAGGTCGACGTGCTCGTCTGCACCGACGTCGCGGCCCGCGGCATCGACGTCGAGGGCGTCACGCACGTCATCAACTACCAGTGCCCCGAGGACGAGAAGACCTACCTGCACCGGATCGGCCGCACCGGCCGGGCCGGCGCCTCGGGCACCGCCGTCACGCTGGTCGACTGGGACGACATCCCGCGCTGGCAGCTGATCAACAAGGCGCTGGAGCTCGGCTTCAGCGAGCCGGAGGAGACCTACTCCACCTCGCCGCACCTGTACGAGCTGCTCAACATCGCACCGGGCACCAAGGGCGTGCTGCCCCGCTCGGAGCGCACCCGGGCCGGACTGGCCGCCGAAGAGGTCGAGGACCTCGGCGAGACCGGCGGGCGCGGTGCCCGCTCCGGCCGCGGTGACCGCGGCGGTGACCGCGACCGTGGTCGCGGACGTGGCGGGGCCGACAGCTCCGGCCCGCGCCGCGGCCCGGCCGTCGAGCAGCCGGCGGCCGAGGAGCGGCCGGCCCGCGCCCCGCGCAACCGGCGGCGGACCCGTGGCGGCGCGTCGGTCGCGGGCGAGCAGGCGCAGGCACAGCAGCAGGTGACGGCCGGCGGCCAGAGCACCGCCGCGCCGGCCGGCGGGCCCGTGAGCGTGGACGGCGAGAGCACGGCCCCGCGCCGTCGCCGCCGCCGCTCGCGCGGTGGCGCCTCCGGTGAGGCCCAGGTGGCGGCGGCCGTGGCCGCGCCGCAGAGCGCGCAGGGCGAGGTCACCGTCGCCGAGCCGGCCGCCGCCCCGGCGCCCGCGGTCGAGACCCTCGTGGTCGAGGCCCCGGCCGCCGCCACGGTGGTGCCGAGCCAGGCGGAGGCCCCGGCCGAGGAGAGCGCGACCCCGGCGGTCAAGAAGACCACCCGGACGCGGAAGAGCGCTGCCAAGCAGGCCGCCGCCGTCGAGGCACCGGCCGCCGAGGCACCGGCCGTGGTGGAGACCATCGAGGCAGAGGCCGCACCGGCCCCCGCCAAGAAGACCACCCGCACCCGCAAGACCGCCGCCAAGAAGACCACCGCCCCCGAGGCCACGGTCACCGAGGCACCGGCCACCGAGGTCACCACCGAGCCCGAGGCCGCACCGGCCAAGGCCCGCAAGACCGCCGCCAAGCGCACCACCAAGAAGGCCACCGCCGCCGAGGCACCGGCCATCGAGGCACCGGCCGTGGTGGAGACCATCGAGGCAGAGGCCACACCGGCCCCCGCCAAGAAGACCACCCGCACCCGCAAGACCGCCGCCAAGAAGACCACCGCCCCCGAGGCCACGGTCACCGAGGCACCGGCCACCGAGGTCACCACCGAGCCCGAGGCCGCACCGGCCAAGGCCCGCAAGACCGCCGCCAAGCGCACCACCAAGAAGGCCACCGCCGCCGAGGCACCGGCCATCGAGGCACCGGCCGTGGTGGAGACCATCGAGGCAGAGGCCACACCGGCCCCCGCCAAGAAGACCACCCGCACCCGCAAGGCCACCGCCAAGAAGACCACCGCCCCCGAGGCCACGGTCACCGAGGCACCGGCCACCGAGGCGGTCCCCGCCCCGCGCCGCCGTACCCGCAAGGCCGTCGCGGAGGCCCCGGTCGCCGACTGACCCGGCGCCGACAGGCACAGCACGCACCGAGAGGGGCGGTCGGACCAGCTGGTCCGACCGCCCCTCTCGGCCGTCCCGGCAGCTCAGGCCCTATGCTCGGGTCGGCGCTGCCAGCCGGCCGACGAAGGAGTTTCCCTTGAGCACGCTGCCCTTCCTCGCCCTCCCTCCGTGCGCCGCCGCCGTGCGGCTGGCCACCACGCGCGGGGAGTTCGCCGCGCTGCGGGCCGAGCCCGCCGGTGTCCCGCGCGGCACCGCGCTGCTGGTGCCGGGGTTCACCGGCAGCAAGGAGGACTTCATCGCGCTGCTGGAGCCGCTCTCGCTCGCGGGCTTCCGGGTCGTCGCCTACGACCAGCGCGGCCAGTACGAGACCGGCGGCGGTGCCGATCCGGCCGGCTACGCGCTGCCCGAGCTGGGCCTGGACCTGCGGGCGGTCACCGAGCTGCTGGCCGCCGAGCCCGCGGCCGGACCGGTGCACCTGCTCGGCCACTCCTTCGGCGGCTTCGTCTCGCGGGAGGCCGTGCTGTCCGGCAGCGCGCCGCTGCCCTGGGCCTCGCTGGTGCTGCTCTCCACCGGCCCCGGGCCGCTCGACCCGCCGGAGGCGGCGCGCACCAAGCTGCTGATGGACGCCCTGCTGGGCGGCATGGACCTGGAGACCATCTGGCAGGTGAAGGAGGAGATGGACGGCGACCAGTCGGACGCCGCCCTGTCCCCGGCGCCCGAGGTCACCGACTTCCTGCACCGGCGCTGGCTGGCCAACGTGCCGCAGGCGCTGGTGGCGATGGGCGAGCGGCTGGTCGGCCAGGAGGACCGGACCGAGGAGCTGGCGGCCGTCGCGCTGCCCAAGCTGTACGTCTCCGGGAGCGAGGACTACGCCTGGCCGGTCGAGGAGCAGGCCCGCACGGCCGCGCGGCTGGGCGTGCCGCACGTGGTGGTGGACGGCGCCGGCCACTCCCCCAACGCCGAGCGCCCGGCCCGGACCGCCGCCGTGCTGCTCGACTTCTGGTCCTCGGTGGGCACCGGCTGACCACCGCTCACCCGTCCCCGATGCACCGCCACGGCCGCGCACCGGGGATTTCTGCTGGCCCAAAAATCCTTAGTTACGGTAATATTTGATTCTGGCTGGGAATGAACAGCCCCACCTGTGCGGTTGAGCCCCGATGGACGTCACCGAAACCACGACGTCATCAGCGGGCAATCGCCAGGCAAACGTCCGGCGCCACGCTGGCGGACCGGGCCCGATCGGGCCGCCGTCCCGCCGGCAGCGAGGGGGGACACATGGCACTGACCGCCGTACCGCGACCGACGAGCAGCACCCCACCGCCTCGGGTGCCACCGAGGCCAGCAGAGGAGAGGCCCATGCGTTTCGAGATTCTCCGACTGGACGACCAGCAGGGTTCCGCCACCGATCGGCTGATCGCCGACGCCGAGACCGTCCGCCAGCTGGTGGCGGACGCCGCCCTGACCGGCGAACGTCTCTACATCCGTCCGTGCCACAACGCCTGACACCGCACCAGGCCGCCCCGGCGCCCTGCCTGGCCGCGTCCCGCTCCCTGACGCCCCGACCATCGATTCGTCGATGACGGGGCGTCAGCCGTTCCCCCCGGCGCTGCCGTGCGCCCCCGGCGCGCCCCGCCGACGTTTGCCGTCGGGCGGGGCGGGACATCCCCTAGCCGGGGCCGCCGCCCCGGCCGAGCGGGCCCGCCACCGGATCCGCTCGCCGAGGCCCTCCGTACGGGTGATCGTCCTTGACGCGGCGGCCCGGAGGGAGGAGCGTTGGCTGTTATGAGGGGCGAGCCAAGTTGCCCGAGGTGCGGCGGTCGGGTGCGTGCCCCCGGGCTCTTCCGTGACACCTGGCAGTGTGACGAGCACGGTGCCGTCCATCCGATGCAGCCGGTGCTGCCACCGAGCATCGAGGCGCTGAGCGTGGCCGTGGCCCGCTCCCAGGTGCCCGTCTGGCTGCCCTGGCCGCTTCCGGTCAGCTGGCTCTACACCGGCATCGCGCACGTGGGTGACGACCTCTCAGGGGCCCGCGCCACCGCCGTGGCCTGCTCCGGCCCCGCGCCGCTCGGTGGCTTCGGCGAGCTGGTCCTGGTGGCCGAGGAGCTCGGCGTCGGTCTCGGCGCCCGGTACGCGGGTCTGCCCGGGCCCGACCCCGGCGACGCCCTCTCGCTGCACAAGCCCGCCGACACCAAGCTGCTGGCCGCCGGCCGGCCCACCCCGATGTGGCACCTCCAGGGCGCCCCCGACGACCGTGCGGTCTACGTCGGCGAGGCGCTGGGTCTGTGGCTCTGGGCGATCGCCTGGCCCGAGCAGTCCGCGCTGCTGATGTACGACGAGCTGGTCCTCACCGACCTGCGGGACGCCGGAGCCGAGCTCGAACTGCTGCCCTGCGGAGCCCTCTCCCAGCAGCTCCTGGGCTGACTATCCTGGGCTGCCTTGACCCGCAGCGAGCCAGGAGCCAGCCCGTGCGCATCGACCTGCACGCCCACAGCAACGTCTCGGACGGCACCGACACCCCGAGCGAGCTGATCGCCGCCGCCGTCGCCGCCGGGCTCGACGTGGTGGCGCTGACCGACCACGACACCGTCGCCGGCCATGCCGAGGCGGCCGAGGCGCTGCACGCGCTGCCGCCCGGCCGACGCCCTGTCCTGGTGCCCGGGGCCGAGCTCTCCTGCCGGGTCGGCGGGATCAGCATGCACCTGCTGGCCTACCTCTTCGATCCGACCGAGCCGGAGTTCGCCCGTGAGCGCGAGCTGGTGCGCACCGACCGGTTCCGCCGCGGGCAGGCGGTGGTCGAGCGGTGCCGGGAGCTGGGCGCACCCATCAGCTGGGAGCAGGTGCAGCGGATCGCCGCCGGGGGCAGCTCGGTGGGCCGTCCGCACATCGCCAGCGCGCTGGTGGAGGCCGGCGTGGTCAAGGACGTCTCGGCCGCCTTCACCGCCGAGTGGCTGGCCAACGGCGGGCGGGCCGACGTGCCCAAGCACGAGACCGACCCGGCCGTCGCGGTGCGGCTGGTCCGCGCCGCGGGCGGGGTGCCGGTCTTCGCGCACCCGGGCGCCGACAAGCGCGGACGCACCGTCTCCGACCAGGTGATCGCCGACCTCGCGGCGGCCGGGCTGGCCGGCCTGGAGGTCGACCACACCGACCACGACGAGCCGACCAGGGTCCGGCTGCGCGGCCTGGCCGCCGAGCTGGGCCTGTTCACCACCGGCTCCAGCGACTACCACGGCACCCGCAAGACCGTGCGGCTGGGCGAGTTCACCACCGCGCCCGAGGCCTACCAGGCGCTGCTCGACCAGGCGACCGGGGCCAAGCCGATCGACTGACCCGGGCCGGTCCGACCGGCCCGCCGACGGGCCGTCAGTCCAGCGCCACCGCGCGCCGCTGCGGGTCCCGCAGGTCGGTGCCGCGTTCCAGCCAGCGCTCCTGCAGCGCGCCCGCGCCGTGCACCCGCTTGTGGGCCGCCTCGTTGGGCGTCATCGGCAGCAGCGGCAGGAAGCGCACCGGGTCGGCGGGCTCGTCCAGTTCGAGGTCCGCGACCAGGCCGCCGCTCTCGGCCGCCAGGACCGAGGTGAACGGCGCACCCTCCCAGAGCGGTGCGCCCAGGTCGAGCGAGCTGCCGGGGGCCACCACCAAGCCCTCGACCTGCGGCGTCGCCGCGAAGGTGGCCAGTGCCCGGAGCACGTCGTCGCGCCCGCCGCGCAGGGTCAGCAGCAGTTCGGCGCGCGGGCCCCGCACCGGGTCGGCCAGCGCCGCGGTGGGGTCGGCCATCGGTGCGGCGGCCATGCCCAGGGTGGCGTACCGCACCAGGCCCTCGGTGTCGGGGCCGAACCGCAGCACCTCGATCCGCTCGGCCCCGAGGAAGGTGATCGAGGCCCGTCCGCTCGGCTCGCCGAAGGTGGTGAGCAGCCGTGCCTCGACGGCGGCCAGCACCTCGTCACGGGTCGGACCCTGCGGTCCGTGCGGTTGGCCGGGGTCGCCGAAGAGCGGGAAGTCGTGCGCCATACCGCGAGCGTACCGGTCGGTAGCCGCCGCTCAGCGGCGCCCGCCGCGCACCACCAGGGCCAGCCCCAGCAGGATCAGCGCCACCGCCGGATAGGCGGCCGCGGCCGGCCACTGGCCCAGCCAGACCGCGGCGATCAGCGCCGCCCCCGGGGTCTCCAGCAGGATCGCCGTGGAGGTGACCGAGGGACCAAGCGTGCGCACCACGCGGTTGCTCAGCGAGTGGCCGAGCAGCTGGGCGGCGAGCATCAGCAGCGCGATCTGCCCCCAGACCCCGGCCGACCAGCCGGTCAGCCCGGTCCCGGTGGCCAGGCAGAGCGCGAGCAGGACGAGCGCGGTGGTGCTGTAGCAGACCAGCGTGTAGGCGGTGGTGCTGACGGTGCGCCGGACCTCGGCGCCGAGCAGCAGGTACCCCGCCGCGGCCAGTCCGGCCCCCAGCGCCAGCGCGTCGCCGAGCAGCGCGCGCGGGGAGACCGTCAGGTCCACCCCGGTGAGCACCAGCACGCCGGCGAAGGCCACGCACATGCCCAGCCAGACCAGCCGGGGCGGGCGCACGCCGGTCAGCCGCAGCAGCAGGATCGTCCACAGCGGGGTGGTGGTGACCAGCGCGGTCGAGGAGGCGACCGAGGTCATCCGCAGGCTGGGCATCCAGAGCGCGAAGTGCACGGCCAGCAGCGCCCCGGCGGCCATCGCGAGCAGCAGCGCGCGCCGGCCGATGGCACGCAGCTCGGCCCGGTGGCGCAGCAGGGCGTAGGGGCCGAGCACGCCCACCGACATGAGGTTGCGCCAGCAGGCGATGGCCAGCGCGGGCGCGGCCGTGGCGCTGATCAAGGGCGCGGAGAGCGAGATCCCCGCGATCGAGACGGCGAGCAGCAGCAGATCGGTCTTCGGCAGCCCGGCCGGGGCGGCGGGTGCGAGGGACGCCGGGGACGGCCCGGCCGCCGCGGTGGTGGTGGTACGGCCGTGCACCGGGGCGGTGGACTCAGCCACGGCGCTTCAGTCGGCCCAGCACCAGCTTGGGCAGCCCCGCCGGGATCGGCCGCCGGGTGGTGGCGGAGCTCGGCATCGGCGCGGCGGCGTGCGAGTCCTGCGGCATCGCGCCCGGGTGCTCGGTCAGCGGGCCGACCGGCTCCAGCCGCAGCACCCGGCACTCGCGCGCCCAGCGCTCGCCGATGGTGTCGGTGTCGGGCGCGTTCAGCCGCTTGCCCTTGAGCTCCTCGACGGCGCCGGTCCAGGCCTCGCTGTGCGGCTCGGCCACCACCACCTGGGCCGGGAAGGCGACCAGCCGGCCGCCCTTGTCCTTGCTGCGCAGCACCACCTCGGCGCCGGCCCCCGCCGTCAGCCCGTGCAGCGGCTGCTCACCGGCGTCGCCGACCACCACCACGGCGCCGTCGTGCCAGGCGTGCCAGAGCGGACGGCGCTCGGCGGCACCGTCGGCCCGCACCCAGAGCAGACCGGACTTCTTCACGGCCTCCTCCAACAGGGCGCGGTCGAAGAAGTCGTCAGCTGTGGCTCGCGTACCGTCCATAGCGCACAGCGTACGGGGCCGCCCGAGCGGCCCCGGGCGGCGGCGCAAGCCTGACGAGCCTGGCTCGATGGCGTTCGGTAGCCTGGCCCCCCACAGCCTGACCCACCGCGAGCGAGAGGACGTGCTTTGGCAGCGCACGGCAGTCGGGTCTTCATCTCCCACCTGACCGGAGTCGCCGTTTTCGATCCCAACGGCGATCAGGTCGGCCGGGTGCGCGACGTGGTCGTCTCGCTGCGGATCGGCGGCCGCCCGCCCCGGGTGCTCGGTCTGGTGGTCGAGGTGATCGGACGGCGCCGGATCTTCCTGCCGATGACCCGGGTGACCAGCCTGGAGTCCGGCCAGGTACTGACCACCGGGGTGGTCAACATGCGCCGCTTCGAGCAGCGCCAGACCGAGACCCTGGTGCTGGCCGAGCTGCTGGACCGCCGCGTCACCGAGACCGCCTCCGGCGACGAGGTGACCGTGCTGGACGTGGCCATGGTGCAGACCCGGCTGCGCGAGTGGGAGATCACCAAGGTCTTCGTGCAGCGCGGCAGGAGCAGCCGGCTGCGCAAGAACCGCGGCGAGGCCCTCACCCTGGACTGGTCCGCCGTCACCGGGTTCACGCTCACCGAGGAGGGCCAGGGCGCGGCCAACCTGCTGGCCACCTTCGAGCAGCTGCGCCCGGCCGACCTGGCCAACGTGCTGCACCACCTGTCGGCCAAGCGCCGCGGCGAGGTGGCCGCCGCGCTGGACGACGAGCGGCTCGCGGACGTGCTGGAGGAGCTGCCCGAGGACGACCAGGTGGAGATCCTCGGCAAGCTGCAGGACGAGCGGGCCGCCGACGTGCTGGAGGCGATGGACCCGGACGACGCCGCCGACCTGCTCTCCGAGCTGCCCGGTGACGAGGCCGAACGCCTGCTCCAGCTGATGGAGCCGGAGGAGGCGGCCCCGGTGCGCCGGCTGCTCTCCTACGAGGAGGACACCGCGGGCGGTCTGATGACCACCGAGCCGATCGTGCTGGAGCCGGACGCCACGGTGGCCGAGGCGCTGGCCCGGGTGCGCGTCGCGGACCACAAGCCGGCGCTGGCGGCGCAGATCTACGTCTGCCGGCCGCCGAACGAGACGCCGACCGGCAAGTACCTGGGTATCGTCCACTTCCAGCGGCTGCTGCGCGAGCCGCCGTACACGCTGGTCGGCTCCATCGTGGACGGCGACCTGGACCCGCTGCCGCCGGACACCCCGCTCCCGCTGGTCACCAGCTACCTGGCCACCTACAACATGGTCGCGGCACCGGTGGTCGACGAGGCGGACCACCTGCTCGGCGCGGTCACCGTGGACGACGTCCTGGACCACCTGCTGCCCGAGGACTGGCGCGAGGCAGCGCTGCACGGCGGCGAGGTGCACCGCAGCACCGAGCAGGAGAGCGAGGAACCTGGTGGACACTGACCGCAAGCACCGCCGGGAGGGCCGCGAGGAGCCGGCCCGCCAGCGCCTGCAGGGCGAGCTGCGCGACCTGCGGCAGCTGCGCGAGCTGCGCGCCCGCGAGGGCAGCCGCAGCCAGACCGTGCACGGCACCTCGGTGCGCTCCCGGCTGGACCAGCCGCGCACCGCGAGCCCGGGCCTCTTCTCGCTGCCCGCCTACGATCCGGAGGCCTTCGGCAAGCTCTCCGAGCGGATCGCCCGGTTCCTGGGGACCGGCCGGTTCATCGTCTGGATGACGGTGGTGATCATCATCTGGGTGCTCTGGAACACGATCCTGCCCCCCGCCGTCCACTTCGACAACTACCCCTTCATCTTCCTCACCCTGGTGCTGTCCCTGCAGGCCTCCTACGCCGCGCCGCTGATCCTGCTGGCCCAGAACCGCCAGGACGACCGGGACCGGGTCAACATGGAGCAGGACCGGGCCCGCAGCGACCGCAACATCGCCGACACCGAGTACCTGGCCCGCGAGGTGGCCTCGCTGCGCCAGGGGCTGGGCGAGGTGGCCACCCGGGACTTCATCCGGTCCGAGCTGCAGAGCCTGCTCAAGGAGTTGGACGAGCGCCGCGACGGGGTGGAAGTGGCCTGACCGGCTGTGACCCGCAGCACGCTACCGGCCAGTCAGGTGGCCGCGGGGCGCGCCGTACCATCAAGGCATGGCCAATGAGACTGAGGTGGCGACCGGCGTGACGGAGGAATCCGTCCGCGAGGCGCTGTCGACCGTGCAGGACCCGGAGATCAACCGACCGATCACCGACCTCGGCATGGTGAAATCGGTGGAGATCTCCGGCGACGGCACGGTACGGGTGGCCGTCTACCTGACCGTCTCCGGCTGCCCGATGCGCGAGACGATCATCGATCGGGTGAAGACCGCGGTCGGCCGGATCGCCGGCGTCACCGGCGTCGAGGTCGAACTCGACGTGATGAGCGACGAGCAGCGCAAGGAGCTCTCCCAGCTGCTGCGCGGCGGCGCTCCCGAGCGCGAGATCCCGTTCGCCAAGCCCGGCACGCTGACCCGGGTCTACGCCGTGGCCTCCGGCAAGGGCGGGGTCGGCAAGTCCTCGGTCACCGTCAACCTGGCGGCCGCGCTGGCCGCCAAGGGCCAGAAGGTCGCCGTGGTGGACGCCGACATCTACGGCCACAGCGTGCCGCGGATGCTGGGCGTCGAGGGCCGCCCGACCCAGGTCCAGGACATGATCATGCCGCCGTCGGCGAACGGCGTGAAGGTCATCTCGATCGGCATGTTCACCCCCGGCAACGCCCCCGTGGTGTGGCGCGGCCCGATGCTGCACCGCGCGCTGCAGCAGTTCCTGGCCGACGTCTACTGGGGCGACCTGGACGTGCTGCTGCTCGACCTGCCGCCCGGCACCGGCGACATCGCGATCTCGGTGGCCCAGCTGGTGCCGAACGCCGAGATCCTGATCGTCACCACCCCGCAGATGGCCGCCGCCGAGGTGGCCGAGCGGGCCGGCACGATCGCGCTGCAGACCCACCAGAAGATCGTCGGCGTGATCGAGAACATGGCCGGCATGCCCTGCCCGCACTGCGACGAGATCGTCGACGTGTTCGGCACCGGTGGCGGCCAGATCGTCGCCGAGGCGCTCACCCGGGCCACCGGCGCCACCGTCCCGGTGCTCGGCAGCATCCCGATCGACGTGCGGCTGCGTGAGGGCGGCGACGACGGCCGGCCGGTCGTGCTGGCGGCCCCCGACTCCCCGGCCGGCGCCGCGCTGCACGCGGTCGCCGACAAGCTGGGCGGACGCCAGCGCGGCCTGTCCGGCCTCTCGCTGGGACTCACCCCGAAGAACAAGTTCTGACCACGAGGTCCGCCGGCCCCTGGCCGGCGGACCTCGTCGGTACGCACGGACGGGCCCTCAGGGCCTGGTGTACGCCGCCAGGTCCGCGATCGCGCTGAAGCCCACGCCGTAGGCACTGACACCACGGCCGTAGGCGCCGAGCAGCACGCCCGGGGCCTCGCCGGCCAGCACCCAGCCGTACTCGGACTCGCGGTAGCGGAAGGGCTGCGGCAGGCCGTTGACCGGCAGGGTGAGCGGGGACCAGCCGGGGCCGCCGAGGTCGTCGGCCAGGTCCCAGGCCAGTGCGGTCTGCTGGTCCAGCCACTCCTGTCGACGGCCGCGGTCCAGCTGGCCCGGCCAGGTGACGGCGAGCAGCCCGGAACCGGCCAGCCAGGCGGCCGAGGCGGCGGAGGTCGCCTCCAGCACACCGGTGCCGTCCGCGCTGCGCCGCCCGGGGCGGCGGGCGACCGTGACCACGACCGCGAACCGGCGCGGCCCCGGGGCCTCGGGCTGCTTGGGCGGCTGCTCGCCGTGGCCGACCGAGCCGTAGTCGATGCTGCGCGCCGGGCCGGGGCGGTTGCCGCCGGCGCCCGCCTGGAGCAGCCAGCGCCGGCCGGTCCAGCCCTCGTCCAGGCCGTACCAGGGGAAGTCGGCCGCCTGGTAGGGCGCCAGCGGGTCGGTGGGCTCGGCCACCCGTCGGCCGGGCACCTCCGCCGCCTTGGCGGCGGTCGTTCCCACCGTACGACTGCTCGTCGCGTCCAATCCGGGACCTCCTTGGCAACCTGTCGGGCACTCAGCACAATAGCGGCGCAACGGCCGACACCCCGTCCGGCGGCTGGCCGGGCGGGGTGTCGTCGTCGTACAGGGCCGTACGGGAGTTCGTGCGGGGCGGTCCCCGGTGCTCAGGTGGCGTCGAGGTCGTAGGGCGGGCGCTCGCCGGCCGCCAGCGGCGGACCGGCCGAGGCCGGGCTGGGGACGGCACCGCCCGCCGCGGCGGGGGTCTTGGTGGTGCTGACCCGGCCGGCGGCCGGCTTGTCGTCGAGCACCGACTTGAGGTCCAGCCCCTCGCGCAGGTCCTTCAGCCCCAGCGGGTCCTCCTCGCCGCCGACCAGCGTCTTGCGCACGAAGGTCTTGGGGTTGAGGTCCTCGAACTCGAAGTCCTTGAACTCCGGACCGAGCTCGTTGCGGATGTCCTCCTTGGCGTTGTCCGCGAAGGTGCGCACCTTGCGGATGAACCCGGTGGCATCCTGGATCAGCTTCGGCAGCTTGTCCGGCCCGAAGATCACGATCGCCATGATGATGAGAGTGATCCACTCCAGGCCGCCGATGTCGAAGAACACGTGAACTCCCAGCTGCTGGCGGACGATCCCGGTTCGGCCCGCGACACCGGCTCCCTACAGGGTAATAGCCACCGGCCGGTCCTGGCCCACGGGTGGAAGAAGCCGTGGCAAAGACCAGCCGGTGGCCGGGGTACCTCGAGGTGGCGGGGCCAGGGCCTGTCCGGCCCTAGGGCGCTGACACGCGTCCGTGCGCCACCGGGCTGACTCCCCGGGCGGTGGGCCCGGGGCTCAGCAGGTCGTAGCCGTGGTCGGCGGGGCCGCCGAACGGCAGGTCCACCGTCTGCGGGCCGTGCAGCGGAGCCGCCGGGACACCGCCGGGCACCTGGGGGTTGACCGCCGTACCGTGCTGCTCGTCCGAGGGGCTGTCACCGGCGACCGCGGCCAGGCCCAGGCTGCCGAAGCCGCCCAGTGCCACCGCCGCCACCGAGAAGGCGCCCGCCGCCGCCACCACCAGGCGCCGTCCGCGCGGCGCCGCGCCCGGACCCGAGCGCGGGCCCAGCGCCGCGGGGCGCTGGCTCTCGGCGCTGCCGCCCGAGCGGGAGGCACCGCGCCGGCCGCTCCACAGCCGCCCGTCCGGGCCGCGCCCGGTCTCCGGGTACCACCGGCCGGGGGCCGGGCGGGGGTCGACTCCGGGCAGCGGACTGCCGGCGCCCAGCGCGCCGGAACCGAACGAGGCACCCGCACCGCGGCCGAACGAGCCGCCGGTCAGCCTGCTGCCGCCCAGGGTGGGCGCGCTCGGCAGCACCGAGCCGCCGCCGGGGCGGTGGTCCTCGTCGTCGGGCAGCGCGGCGACCGCGAGCAGCCGGGCCATCAGCTGCCCGGACGGGCCGGGGGCATCGGTCCTGGTGAGCAGCTGCTTGACCGACCGGGCCTCCTCGGCCTCGGCCAGGCAGCCCGCACAGGTCGCCAGGTGCGCCTGGACCCGCTCACGGTCGTCATGGCCCAGCTCGCCGTCCAGGTAGGCGGTCAGCCGGTCACCGAGGTGGTGCTCCTCCACCGGGGACGACTCGCTCTGGCGTACGGCGATCGGCCGCAGCACGGACGCCTCCTGCCGGGCGTTCCCCTGCCCGGCGGGCACCGGGCGCCGGGCGCCGGAGCGGCCTGCGGCGCTCACGATCGCCTCCGCCCGCTCCCGCCCGCACCGGCCTCTCCCACGGCCGCCGCCACCGGCTCCAGCTGCTCCGAACCACCGCGCCGGACCCGGCCGGGCGCGGAACCGGGCGCACGGTGCTTGAGCGCGGCGCGCAGGTGCGAGCGGCCGCGGTGGATCCGGCTGCGCACGGTGCCCAGCTTGACGCCCAGGGTGGCCGCGATCTCCTCGTAGGACAGGCCCTCGATGTCGCAGAGCACCACGGCGGCGCGGAACTCCGGCGCCAGGGTGTCCAGCGCCTGCTGCACGTCGGCGTCGAAGTGGGTGTCGCTGAAGGCCTGGGCCGGGCTCGGCTCACGGCTGGGCAGCCGCTCGGCGGCGTCCTCGGCCAGCGCGTCGAAGCGGATCCGCTGGCGGCGGCGGACCATGTCGAGGAAGAGGTTGGTGGTGATCCGGTGCAGCCAGCCCTCGAAGGTGCCGGGGGTGTAGGTGGACAGCGAACGGAAGACCCGGACGAAGACCTCCTGCGTGAGGTCCTCGGCGTCGTGCTGATTGCCCGTCAGGCGGTAGGCCAGGCGGTAGACGCGGGCGCTGTGCGCCTCGACGATCTCCTCCCAGCTGGGCGGGGTCCAGTTCTGCGCGTCGGGCCCCTCGGCGAAGGTCGCAAGCGCAACGGGAGCCGAGGACTCGGCGGCGGTGCCGTCGGACGACTGGTTCAGGGGGGAGGACGCAGACTGGTTCATCACGGGCTTCGGCGTACGGGCCGACGAGGTGCCGCGGAGTTGCCGCCGCACAGGGACGTCGCCCTCGGCCACACCTCCTCGGTTGGCTCTTCTGCCCAGCAGGGCCACCACCATATCCACCTCACCCGTCAGTTCCGGATAAAAGTGTGCTCATCCACCCGACAGCACCACGAACCGTCTCCCGAGCCCCCTGGCAGGGCAACCCGGCGGGTTGGCACAGTCGCTCTCTGACCGTTCCAACGGCCCGCCGCCGGACGCGGTTCCCACCCGGCCAGTAATCTGTGGCAGGAAATATCGACATCCGGCAGCGCCCCTACTCCCCAGGACCAGATCATCGACTTCGGGCCCGCGGCTGCGACCCTCGCCGACACCTACGTCGGCGAGGACGCCGTGCTGACCTATGCCCGGGCGCAGGCGGCCCGCACCGGCGTCCAGGCGGTGGGTCCCAGCGGCGGCGCCTGCCTGCGGCTGCTGGCCGCGGCGCTGGGCGCCAAGGCGGTGGCCGAGATCGGCACCGGCACCGGGGTGTCGGGCCTCTACCTGCTGCGCGGGATGCGCCCGGACGGGATCCTGACCACCGTCGACCCGGAGCCGATCCGCCAGGAGCTGGCCCGCGAGGCCTATCTGGCGGCGGGCTTCGCGGCCGGCCGGGCCCGCTTCATACCCGGGCGCGCGCTGGACGTGCTGCCGCGGCTCGCCGACGGCCAGTACGACCTCGTCTTCTGCGACGGCGACCCCGCCGAGTCGCGGTCGTATCTCGCAGAATCGTTGCGGCTGCTGCGCCCGGGCGGCGCGGTCTGCTTCGAGGGGGTGTTCCAGCAGGGGCGGCTGACCGACCCCGCACTGGAGGATCCGGGGACCGCCGCCATGCGCGAGCTGGTGCAGGCGGTGCGGGAGAGCAAGGCACTGGTGCCCGCGCTGCTGCCGGTCAGCGACGGGCTGCTGTGCGCCGTCAAGCGCTGACCGGCACGGCCCGGGTGGGCCGGGAGCCCGGCGGGCCCGCACGGGCCCCGGGAAGGCGGCCGTACGGGCACGAGAGCGGGGCCCGGTGCCGCTGGTGAAACCAGTCGGTGCCGGACCCCGAGAGTGCGCCGTGGCGATGCTGAGTGACGTCGCGGGACGCGTCCTTCGTGCGGGAGTCAGCCGCAGGCCTGCTTCAGGGCCTCACCCAGGGCGATTGCCTCGTCCGGAGTGAGCTCCACCACCAGGCGACCGCCGCCCTCGAGCGGAACTCGCATGATGATGCCCCGCCCCTCTTTGGTGACCTCGAGCGGGCCGTCACCCGTCCGCGGCTTCATGGCCGCCATGCTCGTTCCCCTTCCTGCAACCGCTCAGGTACGTACCAGCAGTCCGTCCACCGCCGGTATCGAACGCATTGATCGGAAGCCATTATCCCGCATACGGCGCCCCGATGACCAACATCACTCTTTCCGCACCAGCGGCCACACCGGTACGGACCGGCTGAATACGCCTCAGTCCCGCCCTCACCCGACCGGGCGAAGACCCATCAGTTACCGCGCCATACCTGCCCGAGCCCGCTACTATCCGGCCGTCCGGAGCCCGCGCGGTGACCGCCGCGCTCCCCGCGCGCAAGAGGCGACAAAGGTGCGCTACCTCACACTCCCGCCCGTCCGCGCGCTCCGGCATGCTGACTCAGGTCCGCGGTGTTACCGAACGGTTGGGAGCCCTCACCGATGTCCGACTCCGTCCTGTACGAGCTCGACGGCGCGCTCGCCGTCATCACCATCAACCGGCCGGACGCGATGAACGCGCTCGACACCCCGACCAAGGTGGCGCTGCGGGACATCGTCACCGAGGCGGCCGGCGACCCCGCGGTGCGCGCGGTGCTGCTGACCGGCGCGGGCGGCAAGGCGTTCTGCGTCGGGCAGGACCTCAAGGAACACCTCGAACTGCTCGGGCGCGCCGAGCAGACCGGCGAGCCGCCGCTGAAGACCGTCGCCGAGCACTACAACCCGCTGGTGCGGGCACTGGCGGGGATGCGCAAGCCGACCGTGGCCGCGGTCGGCGGGGTGGCGGCCGGCGCCGGGGCCTCGCTGGCCTTCGCCTGCGACTTCCGGATCGTCGCCGACAGTGCCGGGTTCAACACCTCGTTCGCGGGCGTGGCGCTGACCGCCGACTCGGGCGCGTCGTGGACGCTGCCCCGGCTGGTCGGGCCGGCCCGGGCCACCGAGCTGCTGATGTTCCCGCGGACGGTCAAGGCCGCCGAGGCGCTCACCCTCGGGCTCGCCACCCAGGTCGTCCCGGCCGCCGAGCTGGCCCAGGCCGCCCACGCGTTCGCCCGGAAGCTGGCGGACGGCCCGACGGTGGCCTACGGCGCGATCAAGGCCGCGGTGGACTTCGGCGCCTCGCACTCGCTGAGCGAGACGCTCGACAAGGAGGACGAGCTGCAGACCCTGGCCGGGGCCAGCGAGGACCACCGGATCGCGGTGCGCGCCTTCCTGGCCAAGGAGCAGCCGAAGTTCCTGGGCCGCTGACCGGTCCCCGAACGCGAACCGGCCCGCTGACGCACGGTCAGCGGGCCGGTCGGCTCTGTCGGATCGGTCGGCTCTGCCGGAGCAGCCGGTCAGCGGGCGTGGCAGCCGGCCAGGTGGTCGTTGACCAGCCCGCAGGCCTGCATCAGCGCGTACGCGGTGGTCGGCCCGACGAACTTGAAGCCGCGCCGCTTCAACTCCTTGGCCAGCGCGGTCGATTCCGGGGTGACGGCGGGGACGTCGGCCAGCGTGCGCGGTGCCGGGCGGGCCGGATCGGGGGCGAATCCCCAGATCAGCGCGTCCAGACCGCCGTCCAGGTCCTGGGCCGCGCGGGCGTTGGCGACCGCCGCCGCGATCTTGAGCCGGTTGCGGATGATCCCGGTGTCCGTCAGCAGCCTGGCCTCGTCCTGCTCGGTGAAGGCCGCGACCCTGGCGATCTCGAAGCCGGCGAAGGCCGCCCGGAACCCCTCGCGGCGGCGCAGGATGGTGATCCAGGAGAGTCCGGACTGGAAGGCCTCCAGGCAGATCCGCTCGAAGAGCGGGTCCTCGCCGTGCACCGGCTTGCCCCACTCGGTGTCGTGGTAGACCCGGTAGTCGTCGGCGGACTCGCCCCACGGGCAGCGCAGCAGGCCGTCCGGGCCGGTCCTGAGGTCGGTCACGCCCGCTCCGCGCGCTCGGGCGCCTCCAGCGTGGCGTCCACCCGCCCGGAGGCGTCCACGGCGGCCTGCACGGGCTCGGGCGCCGCCACGGCGGTGTCCTGGCCGGCGGCGAAGTCCTCCAGGCCGGGCAGCGGCTGCGAACCGGCCTGCTCGGCATCGCCCGCGCGCCCGGCGTCCAGCCCCGCCACGGCCGCCTCCAGCTCGGCGATCCGCGTGTCGCGGTAGGCGAGTTCGGCGCCCAGTCGGTCCAGCACGTCGTCCACCTCGTCCATCCGGTAGCCGCGCACCGCCATCGGCAGCCGGATCTCGTCCACGTCCTGCCGGCTCAGCGGACGCTCCTGCGGCAGCCGGGCCGCGATCCGGTCGTGCACGGCCTCCGGCAGCGAGCCACCGCCGCCCAGTGCCACCAGTGCGGCACCACCGACCACCACGGCCATCGCCACCACGATCACCCAGAACACGAGCTGTCCTCCCGACACGTGAGTATGCGGCCGAGTGAGGGATCATGGTCCCTGGGAAGGCCGGGGCCCCATCATCGCACCAGGGTCCCCCTGGATCGATACCCGGCGATACCAGCGACACCTGCCGGGGACGGCGGAAGGAGCAAGGGTGGCACTGCGCCTTGGACCGCGCGAGTTCGGCGCGGATGAACTGGTCATCATGGCCATCGTCAACCGCACCCCGGACTCCTTCTTCGACCGCGGCGCGACCTTCGCCGACGAGGCCGCGTTCGCCGCCGCCGACCGGGCGATGGCCGAGGGCGCGGCGATCCTGGACATCGGCGGGGTCAAGGCCGGTCCGGGCGAGGAGGTGACGGTCGAGGAGGAGCTGCGCCGCACCGTGCCGTTCGTGGCCGAGCTGCGCAAGCGCCACCCCGGGGCCGTGATCAGCGTGGACACCTGGCGGCACGAGGTGGGCGAGGCGGTCTGCGAGGCCGGCGCCGACCTGCTCAACGACGCCTGGGGCGGGGTCGACCCGCGGCTCGCCGAGGTCGCCGCCCGGCACGGCGTGGGCCTGGTCTGCACGCACGCCGGCGGGGCCGAGCCGCGCACCCGCCCGCACCGGATCGGCTACCCGGACGTGATGGCGGACATCCTGCGGGTCACGGTCGGGCTGGCCGAGCGGGCCGCCGCGCTCGGGGTGCGCCGGGACGCGCTGATCATCGACCCCGGGCACGACTTCGGCAAGAACACCCGGCACTCGCTGGAGGCCACCCGGCGGCTGCCGGAGATGACCGCCACCGGGTTCCCGGTGCTGGTCTCGCTCTCCAACAAGGACTTCGTCGGCGAGACCCTGGACAAGCCGGTCGACCAGCGGCTGCTGGGCACCCTGGCCACCACCGCCGTCTCGGCCTGGCTGGGCGCCCGGATCTACCGGGTGCACCAGGTGGCCGAGACCCGGCAGGTGCTGGACATGGTCGCCTCGATCCAGGGCGTCCGGCCGCCGGCGGTGGCCCGCCGCGGCCTGGCCTGATCCGGGCCCGGGGTCCGATCCCCGGGCCCGGATCAGCGGCCGCCGGACAGGTCCTAGATCTCGCCGTTGGGGCGGCGGCTCTCGGCCAGGATCTTCAGCACCTCGTCCACCTCGTCGGTGACGTGGAACAGTTCGAGGTCCGCCGCCGCGGCCTTGCCCTGGGCGACCAGGGTGTCCCGCAGCCAGGCCACCAGCCCGCTCCAGTAGGCGCTGCCGAAGAGGATCACCGGGAACCTGGTGACCTTCTTCGTCTGCACCAGGGTGAGCGCCTCGAAGAGCTCGTCCAGGGTGCCCAGGCCGCCGGGCAGCACCACGAAGCCCTGCGCGTACTTCACGAACATCGTCTTGCGGACGAAGAAGTAGCGGAAGTTCAGCCCGAGGTCGACGAACTCGTTCAGGCCCTGCTCGTAGGGCAGCTCGATGCCCAGGCCCACGCTCAGCCCGCCGGCCTCGGAGGCGCCGCGGTTGGCCGCCTCCATCGCCCCGGGGCCGCCGCCGGTGATCACCGCGTAGCCGGCCTCGGCCAGCGCCCGGCCGATCGCCACCCCGGCCGCGTACTCGGGCGAGTCGACCGGCGTCCGGGCCGAGCCGAAGACGCTGACCGCGGTCGGGAGTTCGGCGAGCGCGCCGAAGCCCTCGACGAACTCCGAGGTGATCCGCCAGACCCGCCAGGGGTCGGTGTGCAGCCAGTCGGTGGGGCCGGTGGTGTCCAGCAGCCGCTGGTCCGTGGTGCCGGTGCCGACCTGCTCGCGGCGCAGCAGCACCGGGCCCTTCTGCTTCTCCGGCCAGGCCTTCTTGGTCGGCTCCGAATCCGTGAGGTCCGGCTCCACCAGCTCCGGCCCGTGGCCGAAGCGCCGTCCGTCTGCGCCGTCGTGCGCTGATGTCCCTGTCATGACGAAACTGTACGCCTGGCAGGGGTGATTAACGGGGAACCTTTGTCGGGCCGGCAGCTGACGGTACGGCGACGGTCAGGCGGTCAGGCGGTCAGGCGGTCAGCCAGTCGCGCAGCCGGCGCTCGCACTCGGCGATCGCGCTCAGCGAGCAGTGCTCGTCCCGCTTGTGGGCCAGGTTCGGGTCGCCCGGGCCGTAGTTGACGGCGGGCACGCCCAGCGCGCTGAACCGCGCCACGTCCGTCCAGCCGTACTTGGCCCGGGCGCTGCCGCCGGTGGCCGCCAGGAAGGCCTGGGCGGCCGGCTGGGCGAGCCCGGGCAGCGCGCCGGGCGCACTGTCGGTGACCTCGACCCGGAACCCCTGGAACACCTCGCGCACGTGCGCCGCGGCCTCGGCCTCGGTTCGGTCCGGCGCGTAGCGGAAGTTGACGGTCACCACGCACTCGTCCGGGATCACGTTGCCCGCCACCCCGCCCTCGATCCGCACCGCGTTCAGGCCCTCGCGGTACTCCAGGCCGTCGATCTCCACCCGGCGCGGCTGGTAGTCGGCGAGCCGGCCGAGCACCACGGCGGCCTGGTGGATCGCGTTGTCGCCGAGCCAGCTGCGGGCCGAGTGGGCCCTGGTGCCGGTCAGCAGCACCTGGGCCCGCAGGGTGCCCTGGCAGCCGCCCTCGACCATCGCCTCGCTGGGCTCCAGCAGCACCGCGAAGTCCGCGGCCAGCCAGTCGGGGTGCTGGGCGACCAGGTGGCCGAGGCCGTTGCGGGCGGCGTCGACCTCCTCGCAGTCGTAGAAGACGAAGGTCAGGTCGCGGTTGGGGTCGGTCAGGGTGGCGGCCAGCCGCAGCTGGACGGCGACGCCGGACTTCATGTCGGTGGTGCCGCAGCCCCAGAGCAGGTCGCCCTCGACCCGGGAGGGCAGGTTGTCGGCGATCGGCACGGTGTCCAGGTGGCCGGCCAGCAGCACCCGCTCGGAGCGCCCGAAGTCCGTGCGGGCCACCACGTTGTTGCCGTAGCGGTCCACGGTCAGGTGCGGCAGGGTGCGCAGCGCGGCCTCCACCGCGTCGGCCAGCGCCTGCTCGTCCCCGCTGACCGAGGGGATGTCGACCAGTTGCGCGGTGAGCGCACCGCCGTCCAGGCTCAGATCGAGGGCGGTCGGGACGCTGGTGGCGGGCTGGCTGCTCATGGCGCAAGCCTAGTGGGGGCGCCGGGAGCGGCTCCGCGCGGCACGGCCGAGGTGATCGCTTGCGTCCCGACGCAACCAGCACAGACCGCACAGTCGTCCGGTCAGGTGGTGACTGAGTACGGTGTGCGGGACACAAACGCGAGGCGAGAGGGGCCACGGTGGTCATTGAGGAGGGGGCGGCCCGTGGCCGCCGTCGGCGCCGCAGGCCGCTGCGCTGGGTGCTGACGTCGCTGCTGCTGGTCGGGGCGGTGATCGCCGGGCTGGTGCTGTGGAACCGCAACCACCTGGGCGAGAGCGCGGAGCAGTGCGAGGTCACCCAGCCCGGCGGCAAGCCGGTCACGATGGACCTGGACCAGGGCTCCAACGCGGCCACCATCGCGGCGGTGAGCATCTCCCGCGGGCTGCCGGAGCGCGCCCTGACCATCGCGCTGGCCACCGGGATGCAGGAGTCCAAGCTGCACAACCTGGCGGGCGGCGACCGCGACTCGGTGGGCCTGTTCCAGCAGCGGCCCTCCCAGGGCTGGGGCACCGAGCAGCAGATCATGGACCCGGTCTACGCCACCAACAAGTTCCTGGACGCGCTGGTGAAGGTGCAGGGCTACGCGCGGCTGCCGCTCACCGAGGCCGCGCAGGACGTACAGAAGAGCGGCTACCCCGGCGCGTACGCCAAGCACGAGGCCAACGCCACCCTGCTGGCCGAGGCGCTCACCGGCCACACCCAGGCCACCTTCAGCTGCACGGTGAACTCCTTCCCGCAGTCCGACCAGGTCGACACCGGTGCGGCCTCGCCGAGCGGCACGGCGAGCCCGGCCGCCCCGAGCGGGGCGCAGCTGGTGACCCTCCAGGTGCAGCGCGAGTTCGGGCGGGCGGTGGCGGCGAGCCCGGCCACCAGCAGCCCGGCCATCAGCGGGGCCACGACGAGCCCGGCGCTCGCCCTCACCCCCGACCCCGGCCTGAACACCGGCGGGGGCCAGGACGCGCAGCTGCAGAGCGGCTGGGCGGTGGCGCAGTGGGCGGTGGCGCACGCCCAGGAGCTGAGCATCGGCACCGTCGCCTACAACGGCAAGGTGTGGCGGATCGACCGCTCCTCCGGCGGCTGGCAGCCGCTGGCGGGCGCGACCTCGACGACCCAGGTCCTGGTGACCCTCGGGATGCCCTCCGCGAAGCACTGACGCCCGCCCCTCGGGATCGTCAACGCGAATTGACGAACACCGGGCCGTTTGCCCCTCCGGCGAGTGAACATCGGGACGCCGAGTGGACGCGGCCGTCCGGTACGGCGCGCGCCGCGGCCGGTCCGTCCCCGCGCGGGGGCGGACCGGCCGCGCATCCCCGAGCCTTGGCGCGCAACGGAAGTGACGTTCCTTCGGAAGCGCGGCCCGCGGACGAAATGTCCCGGATGCCAGAAAAAAGATCATGCGATCTTTAGGGACTCTTTACCCTCGGTCACCGAAACCTTCTCGCTCCTCAGGCGGTAATCACGGCGTCCGCCCGGCGGACCCGTCGTGTCGTCACCTCTTAGGAGCACCATGTCCCTCCCCCTCTCGCGCCGGATCGCCCAGGCCGCACTCCTGGTCGCGGCCGGCGCGACCCCGCTGATCGCCGCCGGGTCGGCGTCGGCCGCCGAGCTGGTCCCGCACGGCACCGACCTCGGCTCCGGGTTCAGCAAGCTGGACGGCGTCACCAAGACCTCGACCCTGCAGGGGGAGACGCACCAGGCCGGGCAGGCCCTGGGCACCACCGCCGCGGTGCTCGGCCGCACGGCCGTGCCGGCCGCCGCCGACGCCACCGGCATGATGGCGGCCACCGCGCTGCCCCAGACCGACAAGATGGTGGACGAGCTCAACCACCAGGACGGCTCGACCACGGCCGCCAGCGGCCTGCTGACCGAGACCGCCCACAAGCTGGTCCCGCTGGTCGGCGGCTCGCTGCCCGGCGGCGCGACCCGCTCGATGCCCGCGATGCCCGCCTCGCCGCTGTCCGGCACCGGCGCGCTGGCCGCCCCCGGCTCGCTGCCGGGCCCGCCGACCGTGAGCGGGGTGGACAAGGTGGTCAACGCCGACACCGTGAGCAACCCGCTCGGCGCCACCCGCCACCTGCTCGGCCAGGTGCCGGCCACCAGCAGCCTGTCCGCCGCGATGCCGGGCCAGGACCGGCTGGCCGGCGCGCTGCCCAGCTCCGAGGGCCTGGGCAGCGCGCTGCCCGACTCCGGCCACCTGCTCGGCGCGGTGCCCGCCACCCAGCACCTCGGTGAGCACGGCCTGCCCAGCGCCGAGCACCTGACCAGCGGCACCCCGCAGGCCGGCGACCTGGTGCACCCGACCGAGGCCACCGACGCACTGCACCTGGCCCAGCTGAACGGCCAGGCCGGCGAGAGCGCCCACCGGCTGGGCGGCCTGCCCGACCTGGGCAGCGTGCCGAACCTGCTCGGCGGCCTGACCGGGGCGCTGCAGCACACGCCGTCGGTGAGCTGACCGGCCGGCAGCCGCACCTGACGAAACGGGCGGTGGGGACGGTTCTCAACCGTCCCCACCGCCCGTTGTGCTGCCGTCCCGGCCGGGTGTCAGCCGTTCAGCCGCCGCACCGCCGCCGCGACCCGCTCGTCGGTCGCGGTGAACGCGACCCGGACGAACCGCTCGCCCGCGGGCCCGTAGAAGTCGCCGGGCGCCACCAGGATGCCCAGCTCGGCCAGCGCCGCCACGGTGTCCCAGCACGGCTCGTCCCGGGTGGCCCACAGGTACAGGCTGGCCTCGGAGTGCTCGATCCGGAAGCCGTGGGCGGTCAGCGCGTCCCGCAGCGCCGAGCGGCGGGCGGCGTACCGGGACCGCTGCTCGGCCACGTGCGCGTCGTCACCGAGCGCCGCGATGGTGGCCGCCTGGACCGGCGCCGGCACGATCATGCCGCCGTGCTTGCGGATCTCCAGCAGCTCGCGCACCACCACCGGGTCGCCCGCCACGAAGGAGGCGCGGTAGCCAGCCAGGTTGGAGCGCTTGGAGAGCGAGTGCACGGCCAGCAGGCCCTCGTGCGAGCCGCCGCAGACGTCGGCCCGCAGCACCGAGACCGGCTCGGCCTCCCAGCCCAGCTCGAGGTAGCACTCGTCGCTGACCAGCAGCGCCCCGTGCGTCCTGGCCCAGGCCACCGCGCGGCGCAGCTGATCGGCCGTCAGCACCCGCCCGGTGGGGTTCGAGGGCGAGTTGAGCCAGATCAGCCGCACCCGGGCGGGGTCCAGCTCCTCGACGTCCTCGTACTCGACCGGCGTCGCGCCGCACAGGCGGGCGCCGACCTCGTAGGTGGGGTAGGCCAGGCGCGGATAGGCCACCTGATCGCCCGGACCGAGGCCGAGCTGGCCCGGCAGCCAGGCCACCAGTTCCTTGGAGCCGATGGTCGGCAGCACGGCGTCCGGCGCGATCTCGGCGCCGACCCGGTGGCGCAGCCACCCGGCGATCGCCTGCCGCAGCTCGGGCGTCCCCCACACGGTCGGGTAGCCCGGGGTGTCGCTGCTGGCCGCCAGCGCCTTCTGGACCAGCTCGGGGACCGGGTCCACCGGCGTGCCGACCGAGAAGTCGCACAGCCCGTCCGGATGGGCGAGCGCGGTGGCCTTGTACGGCTCCAGCTTGTCCCAGGGGAAGACCGGCAGAAGGTCGGAGACGCGGCGCGCCGCCCCCGGGTGACCCGGGAACGGCGCGCGCGGTTCGTTCGTGCTCACAGGCTCAGTGCTCGCCCTGGTTCTGCGGCGGCAGGGCCGCGATGAACGGGTGGTCCCGCTCGATCAGGCCGAGCTTCGAGGCACCACCGGGCGAACCGAGGTCGTCGAAGAACTCGACGTTCGCCTTGTAGTAGTCCTTCCACTCCTCCGGAGTGTCGTCCTCGTAGAAGATCGCCTCGACCGGGCAGACCGGCTCGCACGCACCACAGTCGACGCACTCATCCGGGTGGATGTAAAGGGAGCGCTCGCCCTCATAGATGCAGTCAACCGGGCATTCTTCGATGCACGCCTTGTCCTTGACGTCGACACAAGGCTGCGCGATGACGTAGGTCACGCTGTCGTTCCTCCTCGGTTGGGCCGGTGCCCAAACTATCTGCTTGCGTGCGCGGGTGAGCGCGGCGTCGTCGATGCCCGCACCTAGTATCGCGGGTCAGAGACTACAAATGCACCGGAGGTTAGCTTGAGTAGCACCCCTATTCCGATCGGTGCCCGCCCCGAGGTCCGGATAGACCGCTCTGACGTGGGACGACGGGTCTCTGTGCGACAGGTCGAGCCGGCGCCCGACCCGGCCACCGGTCGCCCTTCGTTCCGCGATGCGATCGGCGTGCTCACATCCTGGGACGATCATGAGCTGACCGTGGTCACCCGCGACCGCTGCGAGGTGCGGATCCCGCTCGAGCGACTGGTCGCGGGCAAGGCGGTCCCGCTCTTCCCGGCCAGGAACACGCCGCTGCCCGCCACCGGCCCCGTCGAGCTGCAGCGGATCGCCGCGCGCGGCTGGCCCGCCGTGGAGCAGCAGCCGCTCGGCGAGTGGCTGCTGCGCGCCTCGGCCGGCTTCACCCGCCGAGCCAACTCGGTGCAGACCCTCGGCGACCCCGGGCTGCCGCTGCCGCAGGCGCTGGTGCGGGCCCGGCAGTGGTACGGCGAGCGCGGGCTGCCCACCTGGGTCGAACTGGTCACCCCGGGCTCGCCGGCCGAGCTGACCGCGGAGCTGGACCGGCTGGGTGCCCGGTTCGCGCCGACCCTGGTGCGCACCGCGCCGCTGGCCCCGCTCGCCCGGGCCGGCCGCGGCGCGGGCGCGGGCGCGGGGGCGGGGGCGGTCCGGCTGTCGCGCGTCGCCGGCCCCGGGTGGCTGTCGGCCTACCAGCGGGTGGAGGCCGACCCGGCGCTCACCGAGGCCGCCCGCCAGGTGCTGCACGGCGGCCCCTCGGTCTGGTTCGCCACCGTCCCCGACCCGCACGGCGGCGTCCCGTCGGCGATCGGGCGGTGCGTCATCGACGGCCCGTGGGCCTGCTTCGGGGCCGTCGAGGTGCGCCCCGACGCCCGACGGCGGGGGCTTGCGACGGCCGTGATGGCGGCGCTGGCGGCACGCGCCGCCGAGGAGGGCGCGCAGGGCGCCTACCTGCAGGTGGAGGCCGAGAACAGTGGTGCGATCACGCTCTATGACGGACTCGGCTTCACGACGAGTCACACTTACCACTACGCCCGTCTTCCTTAGGGCTCGGCCCTCCACGTAGGTTCCCGCCATGGGAATCCCCTCGCGGGGTCCCCGCCCGTCAGCCGAAAGCCGTCACGCACGAAAGCCAGCGCAGCCACCGTGACCGAGCAGAGCAGAACCCGCTTCCGCGCCGAGGCCAGGTCGGAGCAGCCCGATCCGGTGCTGCTCTGCCTGTTGGCCGCCGCAGAGCACACCCTGGCCGACCCCGGCTACACCGAGGACGGCCGCCTGGAGCCGCCGCCCACCCTGGAGGCGCTGCTGGCGGCCTGTCAGGCCGCCCTGGACCGACACGCGGCCGCGGTGCGGCGCGCGGTCGCCGAGCGCTCCCCCGCCACGCCGGAGGAGACCGCGGCCCTGCTGGCGGCGGTGCTGGGCGGCCGGGAACGTTTCCACGGCCGGCAGTCGGACTACCGGCGGCTGGAGTCCTCGCTGCTGCCCGAGGTGCTGCGGCGCCGGCGCGGCCTGCCGATCATGCTGAGCCTGGTCTGGTCCGCGGTGGCCGCCCGGGCCGGGCTGACGGTGCACGGGATCGCGCTGCCGGGGCACTTCATCGTCGCGGTGGGCGGCCCCGAGCCGGGCGAGGAGTACGTGCTGGCGGACCCCTTCCACGGCGGGCGGCTGCTCAGCTCGCAGGACGCCGCCACCATCGTGCTCGCCGCCGGCCACCGCTTCACCCCCGACCTGCTGACGCCCGCCCAGCCGCTGGACCTCACGCTGCGGGTGCTGGGCAACATCCGCAGCTGGGCCGCCGACCGGCCGGAGCAGGCCAGGGTGCAGCTGTGGGCCACCGAGCTGTCGCTGCTGCTCCCCCGGCACCCGGCCCAGCTGCGCCTGGAACGGGCCGAACTGCTCGTGCGCACCGGCGACTTCCTGGGCGGGGCGGCCGAGATGGAGGACTACGCGCGGATCCTGGACACCTTCGATCCGGAGTCCGCCGCCAAGGTCCGCCAGGAGGCCCGGTCGGCCCGGCACCGCCTCAACTAGGCGGTCGGGCCGGGCCGGTCCGGGGTCACATCCAGCCCTTCTCCTTGGCGATCCGGATCGCCTCGGCGCGGTTGCGGGCGCCGGTCTTCTGGATCGCCATCGACAGGTAGTTGCGCACCGTGCCCTCCGACAGGTGCAGGCGCCGGGCGATCTCGGCGTTCACCGCGCCGTCCGAGGCCGCCCCGAGCACGTCCAGCTCGCGCCCGGTCAGCGGGTTGGCGCCCTCGGCCAGCGCGGCTGCGGCCAGGGTCGGGTCGATCACCCGCTCGCCGCGCAGCACCCGCCGCACCGCCTCGGCGAGTTCGGCCGCCGGGGCGTCCTTGACCAGGAAGGCGTCCGCCCCGCTCTCCATCGCCCGGCGCAGGTAGCCGGGGCGCCCGAAGGTGGTGGCGATCACCACCTTGGTGCCCGGGCAGCGCCGCTTCAGCTCGGCCGCCGCCTCGATCCCCGTCATCCCGGGCATCTCGATGTCCAGCACGGCGACCTGGACGTCGTGCGCGAGCACCGCGTCGACCACCTCGTCCCCCCGCGACACCTGGGCGACGACCTGGATGTCGCCCTCCAGCCCGAGCAGCGCCGCCAGCGCCTCGCGCACCATGCCCTGGTCCTCGGCGAGCAGGACCCTTATCCCTTGCACAGGCGTTCCTGCCCCCGTCTTGTCCGTCATGCGGCCAGCCTAGGCAATATCCGCCCGCCGCCTTCCACCAGGAGTGCGGCGTACTACGCCCAACAGGGTGAAAGCGTGCGTACGCGACTAACTGACCCCATGTCAGATAGTGCATTCTCTTGGACATAACGGGCCATAATCATCGGTCCGCCGGAGAAGGGAATACTTATGCGAATTCGCACCGCCCTGGTCGGCTTTGCCCTCGCTGGCATCGCGGTCGCCGGTACCGCGACCGGCGCCAGCGCCCACAGCATCAGCGGCTCCGAGGCGAAGTACCACAACAACAGCGGCACCGCCATGGCGGGCCGCGGCCAGGCCGGCGCCACCTGGAGCAACGAGGGTGGCTCCGAGGGCAGCTTCGACGCCTCGTCCGACTGATTTCCCCCGCGAGTCCCCCGCGCGGATCTCAATCGTGCGGCCGGGCCGGCCAGGCGCACCTGTGCGCCGCCGTCCCGGCCGTTGCCGTTGACGGGGCCTGAGGCGCCGTCAGGCCACCCGGGCGCCCAGCGGGACCAGGGCCCGGATCCGGAATCCCTTGCCGTGCTGGCCCGGTGAGGTCTCCAGGCGGCCGCCGACCAGCGCGAGCCGCTCGTCGAGGCCGGACAGCCCGTTGCCGGGGCCCGACTTGCCCGGCCCGGCCCCGTTGTCGGTGATCTCCAGGACGGCGTAGCGCCCGCCCTCACCGTCCCAGGTCTCGTCCAGGCCGATCGTGCAGAGGGTGGCGCCCTGCGCGTGCCGGACGATGTTGGTGACCGCCTCGCGCAGCGCCCAGGCGAGCGTCTCGGCCTCCGCCGCGCCGAGCCCCGGCCGGTCCTCGGCCAGTGCGGCGGGCGCCTCCAGGGTCACTCCGACGGTGCTCAGCGCCCGGCGGGCGGCGGAGAGTTCGACCGGCAGGGTGGGCCTGCGGTAGCCCGTGATGGCCGCCCGGACGTCGGTCAGCGACTCGCGCGCCACCTGCTCGATGTCGGTCACCTGGGCCCGCGCCGCCTCCTGCTGGCCGGCCTCCATGAACCGTCCGGCCAGCTCGCTCTTGAGGGTGATCAGCGAGAGCGAGTGACCGAGCAGGTCGTGCATGTCACGGGCCAGCCGCAGCCGCTCCTCGGCCGCCGCCAGGTGCGCCACCGTCTCACGGGCGTCGCGCAGTTCGCGCATCACACCGACCAGGCGCTGCATCCCGATCATCGCGGCGCCGCTGAGGAAGGCCGGCAGGGCCAGCTCCCCGATCGTGCCCAGGTCCTGGGAGAGCGACAGAGCGGTCACCGCCATCGCCCCGGTGACCGTGGCGACCCCGGCGAGCGCCAGCCGCGGCACCAGCACCGCACCGACCGCGACCGCCAGGTAGTTGAACATGACCAGCCAGTCGGTGCCCAGGCCGAGGCTGGTGGCCGGCGCGAGCACCGCCATCACGGCGACCAGCGGGTAACTGCCGCGCCACCGGATGCCCCGCATCGAGCGGAAGAGCACCAGGGTGACGTAGCAGCCCAGGAAGCCGGCCAGGGCGGCCCAGCCGAACGCCTTGGCGGCCGGACCGTGGTGGCTGCCCGTCAGGTCCTTGATCGGGTAGACCAGGTAGAACGCCCACAGCAGCATCCAGCAGAGCTTCACCAGCAGCTGGCGCCGGTTGTCCACCGGACCGCCCGGGACCGCGCCCTTGAACTGCAGCTCGCCGTCCGCGGCGGCCAGCGCCCGCTCGGCGGCGCCGGACGATGAGCCGGCGCCGGACGGTGAGCCGGCGCCGGACGGTGAGCCGGTGGAACGCCCCTGGTCCGCCGCCTCGGACTCGTCCGGGCGGCGGTCCAGCGGTGTTGTCGACATGGCGGCCATCATGCCTGCTTGGTGTCCCTGTGGTACAGCACGGCCGCCCCGGCCACGAAGACCGCCAGGAACCCGGCCAGCCCGGCCGCGGCCGACACGTCGAAGGAGGTGCCGGGGTGCACGAAGCCCGCCAGTTGGTTGTACAGGTAGACCGGGTTGAACCGGGCCACCGACTTCAGCCCGCCGGTGACCGGGAACCAGGTGCCGCCGAAGGCCGCCATCAGCATGTAGACGATCATCACGATCGGCTGCACCGCGCTCGGCTCCGCCGCGTACCCGAGCGCCACGCCCAGGGCCGCGAAGACGAAGCTGCCCACCCAGAGCGCGGCCACCAGGCCCAGCCACTGCCCGGCGTCCAGCCGCACGCCCTCGAAGGCGCCGAGCACGAAGACCACCAGGATCGAGGGCAGCGTGGTCACCGCGCAGGAGCTGATCTTCGCCACCGCGTACGCCCGGCCGGGCAGCGCGGTCAGCCGCAGCTGTCGGGTCCAGCCGCTCTTGCGCTCCAGCGAGATCCGCTGCGCACTGCCGGTGAGCACCGCGCCGACCGCGCCGAAGGTGGCCATCGAGACCATGAAGTAGCTCTTGGCACTGACCCCGGTGGAGACGTTGCCGTTGCTGTAGGCGCTGATGAAGAAGAAGTACATCAGCGACGGGTACAGCACCGTGAAGAAGACGTAGCGCCGGTTGCGCAGCGTGCGCAGGATCTCCAGCTTGATCAGGGTCCTCATCGCGCCTGCTCCGTCCCGCTCAGGGTGCCGTCGTGCTCGTCCTGCTCGTCCTGCTCGCTGGTGATGGTCAGGAAGGCCTGCTCCAGCCCGAGGCTGGTGACCTCCAGACCGCGCGGGTAGCAGCCGGCCCGGTAGAGCCCGGCCACCACCGCGTCGGCGTCGGTGGAGCGGATCCGCACCGTGCGCACCCCGCTCGCCGGGCCGCTGATCTCCAGCGCCACCAGGCTCGGCAGCGCCCGCAGCGCGGACTCCTCGACCTGGCCGTCCGTCGCGTGCAGCTCGAAGCTGACCCGCCGGGCGCCGGCCTTGGCCTTGATCTCGGCGGACGAGCCGTCGGCGATCAGCCGCCCGCGGTGCAGCACCAGCACCCGGTCCGCGATCGAGTCGGCCTCTTCCAGGTAGTGGGTGGCGAAGAGCACCGTGCGGCCCTCCTCGGCCTGCCGGCGCATCGCGCCCCAGAACTGCTGGCGGACCGAGACGTCCATGCCGGTGGTCGGCTCGTCCAGCACGATCAGGTCGTTCTGCCCGGCGATCGCCAGCGCGAAGCGCACCCGCTGCTCCTGGCCGCCGGAGAGCTTGTCCACCCGGCGGTCGGCGATCTCGGTGATGCCCGCGTCCTGCAGCACCTGCTCGACCCGGTGGCCGCGCGGGTGCACGTCACAGGCCAGCTGCACCAGCTCGCGCACCTTGACGTCGGTCATCAGGCCGCCGCTCTGCAGCATCGCGCCCACCCGCCCGGCCGCCACCGCCGCGCGCGGGGTGCCGCCGAACAGGGTGACCTCCCCCTGGTCGGGGTCACGCAGGCCGAGCAGCAGGTCCAGGCTGCTGGACTTGCCCGCGCCGTTGGGACCGAGCAGCGCCACGGTCTGGCCCGGATGGAGCGTCAGGTCGAGCCCGTTCACCGCCTTGACGTGACCGTAGCTCTTGCTGACCCGTCTGAACGCGGCCACTTCCTCGGGCATGGCGGCTCTCCCCGTCGTCTACTGCCGTTGTGCTGACCCGACCAGGATGGCGGAGCGGCGCCGGGCGCGGCAGTGTGCGTCGTCGCGTCCTCGGCATGACGGATGTCATGCCGAGGACGCCCGGGGTCACGGCGTCGGCTTCAGGCCCAGCTTCTCCTTCAGGAAGTCGACCTGGAGCAGCAGCAGGTTCTCCGCCACCTGCTCCTGCGGCGTCATGTGGGTGACGCCGGACAGCGGCAGCACGGTGTGCGGGCGGCCCGCGGCCAGCAGGGCCGAGGAGAGCCGCAGGGTGTGCGCGGCCACCACGTTGTCGTCGGCCAGACCGTGCACGATCATCAGCGGGCGCTCCAGCCGGGCCGCGTCCCCGGTCAGCGAGTTGGCCTCGTAGACCTCCGGGCGCTCGTCGGGGTGGCCCAGGTAGCGCTCGGTGTAGTGGGTGTCGTAGAGCCGCCACTCGGTCACCGGAGCGCCGGCCACCGCCGCGTGGAAGACGTCGGGACGGCGCAGCACGGCCAGCGCCGACAGGTACCCGCCGTAGGACCAGCCACGGATGGCCACCCGGCCCAGGTCCAGCGGGAACTCCTCGGCCAGCGCCTGCAGGGCCTCGACCTGGTCGTCCAGGGTGACGCCGGCGAAGTCGAAGGCGATCGCCTTCTCCCAGGCCGGGCTGCGGCCCGGGGTGCCGCGGCCGTCGGCGACCACCACGGCGAAGCCCTGGTCGGCGAACCACTGCGAGCTGAGGAAGGCGTTGTGGGCCTGCACCACCATCGCGGCGTGCGGGCCGCCGTACGGGTCCATCAGCACCGGCAGCAGGCCGTCGCGCTCCCGGTCGTAGCCGGTCGGCAGCACCACGGCGGCCGGGATCCGGCGCTCCCCGGCCAGCCGGAACTGCGGCCGGGTGGTGAGCACCGGGGTCTGCGCGTACGAGGTGACGGTCAGGAGGCTCTCCCCACCGCGCAGCACCTCGGCCCGGCGGCCCGGGCGGTCCAGGGCCGAGCTGGAGAGCACGGTGACCTCGCCGCCGCGCACCGCGTCCAGTGCCGCGCCCCGGCGCAGCAGGCGCGGGCCCGAGCCGTCCAGCGGGACGGCGTACAGGCCCTGCAGGCCCGGGGTCTGGTCCTCGGCGCCCTCGCCCGCGCTCGCGGTGCACAGGACCTCCCCGGCACCCACCGCCAGCACGGCCCGCAGGTGCAGGGTGTCGTCGGTCAGCTCGACCTGGTCGACGAGGAGCGCGCGGTGGCCGGGCTCGTCGCTGATCCGCACCAGCCGCCCGTCCGGGGTCCAGGCGGGCGCCCCGGGGAACAGCTCCAGCCAGGCCGCGTCACGCTCGGCGAGCAGCTCGCCGGTGGCGCCGGTGGCCGGGTCGACGGTCAGCAGCAGCTGGCTGCGCTGGTCGCGGGCCTGCACCAGGAGCAGCGGCACGCCGCCCGCCGACCAGTGCACCCGGCCCAGGTACGGGTAGGCGGCGCGGTCCCAGACGACCTCGGTGCGGGTGCCGTCCAGGGTGACCAGCCAGAGCGTGACCTCGGCGTTGGGGGTGCCGGCGGCCGGGTAGGCGACCTCGGTGGGCACCGTCGCGGGACTGGCCGGGTCGGCGATCCACCAGCGCTGCACCGGCGCGTCGTCGGCCCGCGCGACCAGCAGCGCATCGCTGCGCGGGGACCACCAGTAGCCGCGGTCCCGGTCCATCTCCTCCTGGGCGATGAACTCCGCCTGACCCCAGGTCACCCCGGCCGCCTCGGGCTCCGCGAGCGCGCGGTCCGCGCTGCCGTCGGCCGCGATCAGGCGCAGCGCGCCCGCGGTGGTCGGGTAGGCGATCCAGCGGCCGTCGGGCGAGGGGCGCGGGTCGAGCAGCGGTCCGGCGGCGGGCAGCTCGCGGGCCGCGCCGGCCACCAGGTCGGCGGTGAAGAGCCGCCCGGAGAGGGCGAAGGCGGCAAGCGTGGCCGCACCGTCCAGCGCGTAGCCGACGATGCCGGCCGAGCCCTCCCGGCTGCGCTCGCGGCGGGCGCGCTCGGCCGGCGAGAGGTCCTCCTCGCCGCCACCGAGCAGCTGCGCGGGGTCGGCGGCGACGGTCTCCGCGCCGGTGGCCGGGTCCAGCGTCCAGAGCAGGTTGGCCCGGTCCTGACCGGTGGAGCGCAGGAAGACGACCCGGGCCCCGTCGGGTGCCACGGCGAACGAACGGGGCTGGCCGACGGTGTAGCGCAGGGTCCGCGCGTACTGCCGGGGGAAGGTGTCCTGAGCGGTGGCTGAGGGAGCTTCAGTGGTCATGGCACCGCACCTTACGGCGTCGACCTGCCGCCGCTCACTCGTTCGGCGCAGCGTCAGGAAGTCGCCCGCACAGCCCCTCGCACCCCTTCCCACCGGCTGTTGCGCCGCTTCGAGGGCCCGCGCCACGACCGGCGCGGACTCACGGACAGTAATGCGATCCTCACTGATCGGGTATTCCTTGTTCGGGGATCCGGATGATCGATATCCGGTTCGACCCTGTCCGACACGGTCCAACCGCCGCCCGCACGGGCGGCGCACCCGAGAAGGGGTGTGAGCCGTCATGGCTTTGTCCATCTCCGCAGCCATGCTGATGCTGGTCATCGTGGTGGTCCTGGTCCGCCGCTCCGGCCTCAAGCTGGCCCACGCGGTCATCTGCTCGCTGCTGGGCTTCTACCTCGCCTCCACCTCGATCGCGCCGTCGATCCAGCAGGTGACCAGCAACCTCGCCGGGATGCTCAATGACCTGAAGCTCTGAGACCTGGGGCAGCGGTCGTGGCGGCGGTCGTTAGGCTGCTCCCCATGACCGCTGCCGCCGACCGGACCACGACCGCAGACCGCCGCCTGCTGCTGGTGCACGCCCACCCCGACGACGAGTCGATCGGCAACGGCGCCACCATGGCCCGCTACGCCGCCGAGGGCGCCCAGGTCACCCTGGTGACCTGCACCCTCGGCGAGGGCGGCGAGGTGATCCCGGCCGAGCTGGCCCACCTGACGGCGGACCGGCAGGACGAACTGGGCGCCCACCGGATCGGCGAGCTGGCCGCCGCGATGCGGGAGGTCGGCGTGACCGACGTCCGCTTCCTGGGCGGCCGGGGACGGTACCGGGACTCCGGCATGCTCGGCATGCCGGAGAACGACCGTCCCGACTGCTTCTGGCAGGCCGATCCGGACGAGGCCGCCGCGGAGCTGGTCGCCGTGGTGCGCGAGGTGCGCCCGCAGGTCCTGGTCACCTATGACGAGCACGGCGGCTACGGGCACCCGGACCACATCCAGGCGCACCGGGTCGCGATGCGCGCCGCCGAGCTCGCCGCCGACCCCGCCTTCCGCCCCGACCTCGGCCCGGCCTGGCGGATCGCCAGGATCTTCTGGAACCGCATGCCGCGCTCGGTGCTGCTGACCGGGCTGCGGGCCGCCGCCGAGCGCTTCGAGCTGGCCGCCGACCCCGAGGACGTGCCGGGCGTGGTCGCGGACGAGCTGATCGACGCGGCACTCGACGGCGCCGGGTTCGCCGACCGCAAGGCCGCCGCGATGCGCGCGCACGTCACCCAGATCACCGTGGACGGCACCTTCTTCGCGCTGAGCAACGACCGCTGGCAGCCGCTGGTGGCCGACGAGTACTACCAGCTGGCCCGCGGCGAGGCCGGCACCACCCGACCGCTGACCGACCTGTTCGCCGGCCTGTCCGGCGACGGCGCCACCGGAATCGAGTCCTGATGAGCAACCCGCTGCACACCCTGTTCGGCACCCGGGCCCAGCGGCTGGCCGAGCCGCTGCCGGCGCGCCCGGTGCGCATCGCCTGGTACGCGGTGCTCTTCGTGCTCGGCGCGCTGGTCTCACTCTGCGGTTGTTTTGTGCAGGGTCTGTGGAGCCCGGCCGGCCTGCTGTTCGCGCTGCTCGCCAACGGCGCCGTCTGCTACCTGGGCCTGCGGGCGACCGGCACCAAGCTGGGCGCGGGCGTGCCGATGATCGGCTGGTTCCTGGTCCTGCTGGTCCTGCTGTCCCCCCGCCCCGAGGGCGACTTCGTCCTGGCCACCGGGGTTGACTCGTACGTGTACGTCCTGGGCGGCTGGCTGCCCGGTCTGGTGTGCGCGACGCTGCCGACCCGCTCACCGTTCACCTTCGGCATTCCGCGCCAGCGGGACTGACCGGACCCGACGGGCAGTCAACGCGCCCGCCCCGTAGGCTCGACGGTGCGGAACCGGACGTATCGGGTCCTGGAACCGGACGTATCGGGTTCTAAGGGAAGCAGTTCGCCACCCTGGGGTTCCCAGTATGGTGGTGCCGCAGCAACGTCGGACGAGCCGTCCGGCCGCGAACCCGGAGCAGAGCAGCATTGAGCAGCCGCGAATCTGACAGCGCCTACCCGTCCTCCCGGCGGGCGACGCCCCCCGGCCACCGGGCGGGTGAAGGGCTCGACGCCTACCCGTCGGGCACTCCCCCCTACGGCATCCCGGGGCTGGCGAACGGCTTCGGTGGCGACCCCTTCGGCTCCCCGAGCCCGGCGGCCCACGAGGAGACCGAGCCCGAGGTCCCCAAGACCGAGACGACGCTGACCACCCGAATCTCGATCAACATCCCGGGCTCCCGGCCGATCCCGCCGGTGGTGATGCGAAGCACCGTCAAGCCCGAGGAGCAGGCCGCGGAGCCGGAGGCCGGTGCCCGACGCCGCCCGGCGGCGCCCGCAGCCCCGGGCGCCGGGCCGGAGCCGACGCCGGCGCCGGACTGGCGCACGCCGCCCGGCGGGACCCCGGTGCCCGGCGGTGCCCAGGCGCCCGCCGGGGCCCAGCAGGGCGAGTCCGAGGCGGAGTCGACGGGCGAGTGGTTCCGGCCCCGGCAGAAGAGCCGGCCCGAGCCGGTGGGCTCCACCGCGCCGCGCGCCGCCGCCCCCAACCCGGCGCCGAGCGTGGGCGCACCCGCCGCCGCACCCACCGGCGCACCCACCGCGCCGCAGGGACAGACGCCGTACCCCCAGGGCGGCGCGCCCGCCGCCCCGCTCTTCTCCGCGGAGAGCACCCTGCAGACCCCACTGCCCCGGCCCACCGGCACGCCGCCCTCGCCGTTCGGCGGCGGCGAGTTCGCGGGCAACGAGTTCGGCGGCGGCGGGTTCGGCGGCGGCGTACCGCAGCAGCCGGCCGTCGGCAGCCCGTACTCCGACCAGCCGTACCAGCACACCGGCGGCACCTCCTACCCGGGCGCCGACCAGTCGTACGCGCCCGGCTCCCCGTACGCGAACGCCGGGCCGTACCCGGGCGACCCGTACCAGGGCAGGCCCGAGGGCCCGGCCGCCTCGTTCCCGGGTGCCGCCGACCCGCAGCCCGGCCTGGGCACGCCGCCCCCTGCCGCGGACCCCTTCGGGACCACCGCCAACCCGCGGCCCACCGGCACGCCCGGCGCGCCCGGACGGTTCGCCAAGCCGCAGCCGCCGGTCAACCCGCCCGGCGCCTTCGGCCGGCGCGCGCCCGGGTCCGAGGAGCCCGAGGACACCCAGATCGGCGGCTTCGACCCGATCAGCGGTGAACTGCCCGAGGAGGCCATACCGGGCCTGCCGGTCGCCGGTGTGTACGGCGCGGCCCCCGCTGCGCCGCGGCCCGGCGGCGCCGCCACCGCGGCGGGCGCCCCCCGGTCGGCCACCGAGCCGCCGGCCCCCGGCGCTCCGGTGCCCGCCCCCCTGGGCACCGAGCCGCTCGGCGGCGCCGAGGCCGCCCCGGCGGCCCCTGCGGCCGCGCCGCCCAAGAAGCAGGCCGCCGCCAAGCCCAAGGCCCGCTCCAAGGTGCAGAAGCTGCTGGTCACCGGCGTGGGCGGGGTGCTCTTCCTGGGCGCCGCCGCGTACGGCACCGGCCTGATGCTCAACCAGGCGGACGTGCCCCGCGGCACCACCGTCCTGGGCACCGACATCGGCGGTGACAGCCGCGACCAGGCGGTCCACCAGCTCGACGGCACGGTGGGCCAGATCGGCGCGAAGCCGATACAGCTCAAGCTCGGCGACCAGACGCTGCCGCTGGACCCCGCGACCGCCGGCCTGAGCTTCGACACCACCGCCACCGTGGACGGCCTGACCAAGCACAGCTACGGCCCCATGACCGTGATCGGCTCGCTGGCCGGTGGCACCAAGAAGGTGCCGCCGGCCATGCGGATCGACCGGGCCAAGCTCAAGGCCGCGCTGGACAGCCTGGCGGCAAGCTCGGCGCACGGGCTCAAGGAGGGCTACGTCCAGTTCAGCGACACCGGCGACCCGACCGTGGTCCCCGGTCAGGCCGGTCAGGCGGTGGACGGCAACTCGGCGGTCGACCAGGTGGTGCAGAGCTACCAGGACCGGGCCAACGGCAAGGCGGACGCCCCGGTCACCCTGGCGGTGACCGCCGCCCAGCCCAAGGTCTCCACGCAGGCGCTGCAGCAGGCCGCCGACGGTCTCGGCAAGGCGATCGTCAGTGGCCGGGTCACCGTGCTGGCCGGTACCGGCAGTGCGACCAGGAAGTTCGTCTTCACCAAGGCAATCGCCGCCAAGACGCTCACGCTGGTGCCGGACGGCAACGGAAACTTCGTTCCCAAGTGGGACCTCAACCAGTTGGCGACGGCTGTCGGACCGGTCTTCGACAAGCTCAAGTTCCGTAAGAGCGACGGTACTTTGGCCCCGATCACAACCCAGGACGTGGCCGACGCGATCGCTTCCGTCTATGACAAGAACACCGATGCGGAGCGCACTTCCAAGTTCCATATGTGAGCATGTCAAAAATGCTCGCCCGAAGCCCCGGAACGTCGATCGTTCCGGGGCTTCGACGTGATTCACGGCGACTTCTCGCCACTGGCGTGTAACCGACAGCGGGCTTGGGCAGCACCTCTCCCGACGGATTCCGGGAAGCCATTAATGGCTGACGAAAAGTCGCCAGCGGCGGCTTCCCGCCAAATCCGTCCGGATACCGGACGCTGAAAACCGACGAGTATTCACCCCATAGCAGGTCAAAACGGACACCTTTATCTATGCGCGTCAACCTTACAAAGAGCCGCCCTCGGCGTTCAGATACCGGTGCGACTAAGCCCTCGTTACGAACTTATGAACGAGCTTTGCCGGTATATGTCCGTTTTGGTACGTCTCGTCATGAGGCTGTCAAGTATCTGAAAGCTACAACCTGGTGGACATTCCAGAACGAAGCCAAAACTGCCTGTCCAGCTACAGAGAAACTCTTGACGTTCGATAAACGAGTTGCGAGAGTCCGTTCGACCAACTTCTTCCTCGTTGCTGCTGCACAGACCACACCGGCGGGAGCTTTCGCACCATGACGACGCCAACTGAGGACACGACAGAGACCGACCCGGTCCTCGTCGCGTCCGCGACAGGAGACGGCGGCAAGAAGCCCGCCGCGCTCCTCGGGCGCACCCCGGGCCAGATTGCCTGGAGCCGCTTCAAGCGCAACCGCATCGGTGTGTTCTGCGCCGCGATCGTGATCCTCTACATCCTGATCGCGATCCTCGCACCGGTGATCACGAAGTTGTACGGCCAGTCGCCCTACATCCCCTACGGGGTGCGCGACATGTCGCTGCTCGACGACTCCGGCATCCCGATCGGCGCGAACGGCGGCATGAGCTCGACCCACTGGTTCGGCGTCACGCCGAACGCCGGGTACGACATCTTCGCCAAGCTGGTCTACGGCATCCGCACCTCGCTCGGCATCGGCCTGCTCATCACCATCGCCTCCGGTGTGGTCGGCATCGTCGTCGGCGTCGCGCAGGGTTACCTCGGCGGCCGTTTCGACTACTTCGTCGGACGCTTCACCGACATGCTGCTGGCCCTGCCGCAGCAGCTCTTCTTCATCGCCTTCACCCCGATCGTGCTGGCCGTCTTCGTCGCGCCGGACCGGCCGACCCCGGTCTACATGCGCGTCATCGCGATCGTGCTGGTGCAGACGTTCCTCGGCTGGATGGCCACCGCCCGTCTGCTGCGCGGCCTGTCGCTCAGCCTGCGCGAGCGCGAGTACATCGAGGCCGCCAAGATCACCGGAGCCTCCTCCTGGCGCATCATCTTCAAGGAGCTGATGCCCAACCTGGCGACCACCATCCTGGTGCAGATGACCCTGCTGCTCCCGGCCATGGTGACCGCGGAGGCCGGCCTCTCCTTCCTCGGCGTCGGCATGACCGAGCCGACCCCCGACTGGGGCCTGATGTTCCAGGACGCGGTGAACAACTACCGCAACGACCTGACCTACCTGATCTTCCCCGGACTCTCGCTGATGATCTTCACCATCGCGTTCAACCAGTTCGGAGATGCGGTCCGGGACGCGCTCGACCCGAAGACCATCCGCTAGCCGCTCCACCCCCCTTGTAACACCCTGTTTCACCTCGCTCCCCCCAGCACCGGCCACCCCGGGGCAACGCAGCCCCGCCGGTCCGCGCTGGTTAGACAGTTCATGACCAGTGACAGGTAGGAACCAATGAGACTTCGCAAGGCAGCACTCATGCCGGCGCTCGTGGCGGTCAGCGCCCTCACGCTGACGGCATGTGGTGGGGGCGGCGGCACCAAGTCCGACAACGCCAAGGGTCCGGCCGCCTCGGTCTCCACGATCGCCGTGGGCACCAAGGCCGACTCGACCGGCCCGGCCGCCGACGTTCCCGGGGCGAAGCAGGGTGGCACCGCCCACGGCATCGAGGCCGCCGGCTTCGACTACCTGGACCCGAGCCAGCAGTACGTCAACGAGTACCAGGCCGTCGGCATGCTCTACAGCCGTCAGCTGACGAACTACAAGACCGACCCGACGACCGGCAAGACCACGCTGGTCGGCGACATGGCGACCGACACCGGCACCGCCTCCGACGGCGGCAAGACCTGGACCTGGACGCTGAAGGACGGCCTGAAGTTCGAGGACGGCACGCCGATCACCTCGAAGGACGTCAAGTACGCCATCGAGCGCCTCTACGCGGACTACCAGACCAACGGTCCGACCTACTTCCCGGTCTGGCTCTCCGGCCAGGACTACCGCAAGGTCTACCAGGGCCCGGACCACGGTGAGCTGCCGGACAGCGTGATCGGCACCCCGGACCCGAAGACCATCGTCTTCCACTTCCAGGCCGTCCACTCGGACGCGAACTTCGCGGCCGCGATGCCCGACGTGACCGCGATCGAGAAGTCCGCGGACACCAAGCAGGACTACAACAACCACCCGGTCTCGATCGGTCCTTACAAGATCAAGGACTACCAGCCGGAGAAGTCGCTGACCCTGGTCCGCAACCCCAACTGGGACCCGAAGACCGACCCGCTGCGCCACCAGTACGTGGACAGCTGGGTGTTCGAGCTCAACGTCAGCAACCCGCAGCTGACCCAGCGCCTGATGGGTGGCGCCGGGACGGACAAGGACGCGCTGACCCTGGTCCAGAACGCGGACCCGAGCCTGACCCAGACGATCCAGAACGACCCGCAGTACAAGGCCCGCACCATCAGCCTGTACCAGCCGTACGTCGACGTCTTCTCGATCAACACCACCCGGGTGACCGACCCCAAGGTCCGCCAGGCGATGGCCAAGGCGTTCCCGTACTCCGCGGTGCTGCGTCAGTTCGGTGGTCAGACGGCCGGTGACCTGGCCGGCAACCTGGTCAGCCCGACCGTGTCCGGTTGGAAGGACACCGACCCGCTGGGCATCAAGGCCAACCCGGCCGGTGACCCGGACGCGGCCAAGAAGCTGCTCCAGGACGACAACAAGGTCGGCTACCACATCGTGCTGGCGTACGCCAACACCACCAGGTGGCAGACCATCTCCGCGACCATCCAGGACGCGCTGAACCGGGCCGGCTTCAACGTCGAGACCAAGGCGATCGACCCGACCACGTACTACACCGAGATCGGCAAGACCGACAACGGCTTCGACATGTACCGCACCGGCTGGGGCGCCGACTGGCCGAACGGCTCGACGGTCATCCCGCCGACCCTGGACGGCCGCACCATCGCCACCGGTGCGCCGAACTACTCGCACTACAACAACCCGGCGATGAACGCCGAGATGGACAAGATCAGCGCTGAGGCCGACCCGGCCCAGGCCGCGTCCGACTGGATGAGCCTCGCTGACAAGATCCTGAGCACCGACGTCCCGCAGATCCCGTACGCGTACGACAAGTTCTTCCAGGTCTACGGCGCCGGTCTTGGCGGCGTGGCCTACAACCCCGGCCTCGGCTGCATCGACCCCTCCAGCATCTTCATCAAGTAAGCACCGGACCCGGAGTCGGCCTCCGGGCCGACTCCCCCGGGCGGGGCCACCCTCATCGGGTGGTCCCGCCCGGGGGACGTGCTGACCGTCTGTGCCCCGGGCGGTCGCACTCTCCACGACGTGGCCGCCGTAGGCGCCCTCACTCGGAAGAGCTCACCCAATGCTCCGATTTCTCATCCGCCGGGCGCTCGGCGCGATCGTCATCATGTTCCTACTCATCTGCCTCACCTTCTTCGCCTTCCACGCGATGCCGGTGGACGCTGCGCAGCTGAACTGCCCCAAGGGCTGCAGCCCGCAGCTGCTGGAGCAGATCCGGCAGAACATGCACCTGAACCGGCCGATCACCACCCAGTTCTGGGACTACATCAGCGGTCTGTTCGTCGGCCAGGACATGGGCAACATCGGCCACTGCGCCGCCCCGTGCTTCGGCTACTCGTACAACACCTCCACCTTCGTGTGGAGCCGGATCGTCTCCAACTACCCGGCCACCTTCGTGCTGGCGATCGGCGGCGCGGCCTGCTTCCTGATCATCGGCGTCGGCCTGGGCATGCTCTCCGCCTGGAAGCAGGGCACGATCATCGACCGGATCGCGAGCTCGATCTCGCTGATCGGCCAGTCGACCCAGATCTACTTCATCGGCCCGCTGGCGATGGCGCTCTTCGTCTACAACCTGGGCTGGCTGAACCGTCCCGAGTACATCCCGATCACCCAGGACCCCTGGGGCTGCTTCATGGGCATGCTCCTCCCCTGCCTGGTGATGTCGGTGATCTTCTGGTCCAACTACACCCGCCAGGTCCGCTCGCTGATGCTCGAGCAGCTGTCGGAGGACCACATCCGGGCCGCCCGCGCCAAGGGCATGTCGAGCTCCTACGTCTGGTGGCGCTACGCGCTGCGCGGCGCGATGGCCCCGATCATCACGATCTTCGGCATCGACCTCGGCACCGTCTTCTCCGGCGCGATCATCACCGAGTTCACCTTCAACATCCAGGGCCTCGGCTTCCTCGCGGTCAAGTCCGTGACCTCGCAGGACATCAACCTGGAGCTCGGCGTGCTGATCTTCAGCTCGGTCGCCATCCTCGTCTTCAACATCATCGTCGACGCCGCCTACGGTCTCCTCGACCCCCGGGTCCGGCTGGGATGACCCCCTCCGCATCCGTATCAGTTCCGCACCACCCCGCCCCAGAGGAGATCCGACCGTGAGCACCCTCACCACGTCCGAGGCCGTTCCCGCGCCCCGGGCCGGCAGCAGCTTCCTCTCGGTGCGCGACCTGCAGGTCCGCTTCCGCACCGAGGACGGCATCGTCAAGGCCGTCAACAACCTCACGTTCGACCTCGAGAAGGGCAAGACCCTCGGGATCGTCGGTGAGTCGGGCTCCGGCAAGTCGGTGTCCAACCTGGCCGTGATGGGCCTGCACAACCCGAAGAACACCACCATCGAGGGCTCCGTCGTCCTCGACGGCCAGGACCTGCTCAAGGCCTCGCAGAAGGACCTCGAGAAGCTCCGCGGCCAGAAGATGGCGATGATCTTCCAGGACGCGCTGGCCGCGCTCTCGCCGTACTACACGATCGGTCGGCAGATCGCCGAGCCGTTCATGAAGCACACCGGCGCGAACAAGAAGGAGGCCCGCGAGCGCGCGATCGAGATGCTGCGCCGCGTCGGCATCCCGCAGCCGCAGACCCGGGTGGACGACTTCCCGCACCAGTTCTCCGGCGGTATGCGCCAGCGCGCCATGATCGCCATGGCCCTGGTCTGCGACCCCGAGCTGCTGATCGCCGACGAGCCGACCACCGCGCTCGACGTGACCGTCCAGGCCCAGATCGTCGACCTGCTCAAGGACCTCCAGCAGGAGTTCGGCACCTCGATCATCTTCATCACCCACGACCTCGGCGTGATCCGCGAGATCGCCGACGACGTGCTGGTGATGTACGCGGGCCGGGCCGTCGAGCGCGGCACCATGCGCGAGGTGCTCAAGAGCTCCCAGCACCCCTACGGCTGGGGCCTGCTGAGCTCGATCCCGCGGATCAACGCCTCGGTGGACGTGCCGTTGGAGCCGATCCCGGGCTCCCCGCCGTCGCTGCTGAACCCCCCGGCCGGCTGCGCCTTCCACCCGCGCTGCGCGTACCGTGAGCTGGTGGTCGGCGACAAGTGCGAGACCGAGCGCCCGGCACTCGAGCTGGCCAACGGACACCTGTCCGCCTGCCACCTCACCGCCGCGCAGAAGCAGTCCATCCTCACCGAGCAGATCCTGCCCCGGCTGAGCAGCTGAGCCTCGGTAAAGGAGCCAAGGAAACCCCATGAGCGCAGAGCAGACTCTGAGCAAGTCGGCCGGCAAGGCCGCCGCCTCCGGCACCCCGCTGCTGGAGGTCGAGGGCCTCACCAAGCACTTCCCGGTGATGGGCGGCTTCCCGTTCAAGCGCCAGGTCGGCGCGGTGCAGGCGGTCGACAACGTCAGCTTCACCGTGGCCGCGGGCGAGAGCCTGGGCCTGGTCGGCGAGTCCGGCTGTGGCAAGTCGACCACCGGCCGCCTGGTCACCCGCCTGTACGAGCCCACCAGCGGCTCGATCAAGTACAACGGCCAGGAGATCGCGCACGCCTCCCGCAAGGAGCTGGCGCCGATCCGGTCCGAGATCCAGATGATCTTCCAGGACCCGTACTCCTCGCTGAACCCGCGGCACACCGTCGGCACGATCATCACCAGCCCGATGGAGATCAACGGGATCAACCCGCCCGGTGGCCGCGCCGCCCGGGCCAAGGAGCTCCTGGAGATCGTCGGTCTCAACCCGGAGCACTACAACCGCTTCCCGCACGAGTTCTCCGGCGGCCAGCGCCAGCGCATCGGTGTCGCGCGCGCTCTCTCGCTCAACCCGAAGCTGATCATCGCGGACGAGCCGGTCTCCGCGCTGGACGTGTCGATCCAGGCCCAGGTGGTCAACCTGCTCCAGGGTCTGCAGCGCGACCTGGGCATCGCCTTCGTCTTCATCGCGCACGACCTGTCGATCGTGCGGCACTTCTCGCAGCGCGTCACGGTGATGTACCTGGGCAAGGTGGTCGAGATCGCCGACCGCGACTCGCTCTACAACAAGCCGCGTCACCCGTACACCCACGCGCTGCTGTCGGCCGCGCCGGACGCCGACCCGGACAACGAGTCCACCGACCGGATCCGCCTCACCGGTGACGTCCCCTCGCCGCTCAACCCGCCGTCGGGCTGCCGCTTCCGCACCCGCTGCTGGAAGGCGCAGGAGAAGTGCGCGACCGAGGAGCCGCCGCTGGTGCAGCTCAGCGGCAGCGCCGAGGGCCACCTGACGGCCTGCCACTTCCCCGAGGACGGCAGCACCACCGATGCCGTGCGCATCTCCAAGAGCGACACCAAGGCGGCTGCCACGCCGGCCGCCAAGGCCGAGCCGGCCAAGGACTGACCGGGCCGCACTCCGACGAAAGGGCCCCCTCCGTGCGTGGAGGGGGCCCTTTCGCGTGGTCACTGCGCGGGGTTCTCGCCCTCCGGCGCGCCGTGCCCGTTCTGCCCGTCCTGCCCGTACTCGCGCTCCGCCGCGCTCTGCCCGATCTCGCGCTCCGCCGCGAAGTGACACGCCGACTCGTGCGCCGCCGGCCCCGTCAGCCAGGACGGCCGGGCCAGCAGCGGCTCCTCGCTCGCGCAGCGCTCCTGGGCCTTCCAGCAGCGGGTGCGGAAGCGGCAGCCCGAGGGTGGGTCGGCGGGCGAGGGCACGTCGCCGGTCAGCACGATGCGGTCGCGCCCCTCCCGCGCGCTGGGGTCGGGCACCGGCACCGCGGAGAGCAGCGCCTGGGTGTACGGGTGCGTGGCGTGGTCGTAGATCTCCAGGTCGGAGCCGATCTCCACCATCTTGCCCAGGTACATCACGCCCACCCGGTCCGAGATGTGCCGCACGATCGACAGGTCGTGCGCGATGAAGATGTACGACAGCTCGAACTCGTCCTGCAGCTTCTCCAGCAGGTTGATCACCTGGGCCTGGACCGAGACGTCCAGCGCGGAGACCGGCTCGTCGCAGATGATCACCTCGGGCTTGAGCGCCAGCCCGCGGGCGATGCCGATCCGCTGCCGCTGGCCGCCGGAGAACTGGTGCGGATAGCGGTTGATGTACTCCGGGTTGAGCCCGACCACGTCCAGCAGGTCCTGGACGGCCTTGCGCCGCTCGCCCTTGGGCGCCACCTCGGGGTGGATCTCGTACGGCTCGCCGATGATGTCGCCGACCGTCATCCGGGGGTTGAGCGAGGTGTACGGGTCCTGGAAGACCATCTGGATGTTGCGCCGCACCACCTTGAGCGCGTTGCCGGAGAGCCGGGAGATCTCCTCGCCCTTGTAGCGCACCGAGCCCGAGGTGGCCGGCTCCAGGTTCATCAGGACCTTCGCCAGCGTCGACTTGCCGCAGCCGGACTCGCCGACGATGCCCAGCGTCTCCCCCTTGCGCAGGTCGAAGGAGACCCCGTCCACCGCCTTGACCGCCCCGATCTGCTTCTTCACCACGACGCCCTGGGTCAGCGGGAAGTGCTTGACCAGGTCGCGGATCGCCAGGATCGGTTCGCCCTCGGAGACCGGCCGGCCGAAGGCCGCGTCCTGCGGCACGGGCGCGTTGAGCGCGGTGGCGCCGTCAGTCATCGAGGGTCTCCTTCCAGAAGTGGCAGGCGCTGGCCCGCCCCGGCAGCGGCGCGCCGTTCGCGTCCGTCACCTCGAAGAGCGGCGGCACGGTGGTCCGGCAGATCTCCTTGGCCCTGGGGCAGCGCGGGTTGAAGGCGCAGCCGGGCGGGATGCGCAGCAGGTTGGGCGGCAGCCCCTTGATCGCGTAGAGCTCTTGGCCCTTCTGGTCGAGCCGCGGGATGGAGTCCAGCAGGCCCCGGGTGTAGGGGTGGGCCGGCTTGGCGTAGAGCTCGTGCACCGGCGCGGTCTCGACGATCCGCCCGGCGTACATCACCGCGATCTTGTCGGCCACGTCCGCGACCACTCCGAGGTCGTGGGTGATCAGGATCAGGCCCATGTGGTACTCGGCCTGCAGCTCCGCCAGCAGGTCCATCACCTGGGCCTGGACGGTGACGTCCAGCGCGGTGGTCGGTTCGTCGGCGATGATCAGGTCGGGCTCCAGGGCCAGCGCCATCGCGATCATGATGCGCTGGCGCATGCCTCCGGAGAACTGGTGCGGGTAGTTGCCGACCCGCTCCGCGGCGGCCGGGATGCGCACCCGGTCCATCAGCTCGATGGCCTTGGCCTTGGCCTCCTTGCGCGACGCCCCTTGGTGCACCCGGTACATCTCGCCCAGCTGCGCGCCCACCGTGTGCACGGGGTTGAGCGAGGAGAGCGCGTCCTGGAAGATCATCGCCATCTGCGAGCCGCGGATCTTGCGCCGCTCCTCGGTGCCCAGGGTGAGCAGGTCGCGGCCCTTGAAGACGATCTGACCGCCGGTCACGAAGCCCGGCGGGCTGTCCAGGATGCCCATCACGGCCTGCGCGGTGACCGACTTGCCGGAGCCCGACTCGCCCAGGACGGCCAGCGTCTCGCCGGCCCGCACCGAGTAGTTCACCCCGTTGACGGCCGTCGCCACCCCGTCCCGGGTACGGAACTCCACGTGCAGGTCGCGGACCTCCAGCAGCGGGGACTCCTCGGTGTCCGCGGTGCTTTCGCGCGGCTGGGCGCTGATGCTGCTACTCATCGGTGGTGACCCTTCCTCAGCGCAGCTTGGGGTCGAGGGCGTCGCGGACCGCGTCGCCGAGCATGATGAACGCGAGCACCGTGATGCTCAGCGCGCCGGCCGGGAAGAGCAGCATGTGCGGCGCGATGCTGAAGGTGTCCGACGCGGCCGAGATGTCGATGCCCCAGGAGACGGTGGGCGGCTTGAGGCCGACGCCGAGGTAGCTCAGCGTGGCCTCCAGTGCGATGTAGGTGCCCAGCGCGATGGTGGCCACCACGATGATCGGGGCCACCGCGTTCGGCAGGATGTGCCGGATCATCAGCCGCCCGCTGCCGGCGCCCAGCGCGCGGGCGGCCGTGACGTAGTCCTGCTGCTTGGCCGTGATCACCGCGCCGCGGGCGATCCGGGCCAGCTGCGGCCAGCCGAGGACCACGATGAACGCCACCACGATCCAGACCGACCGGGTGGAGATCACCGAGAGGAAGACCAGACCGCCCAGCAGGATCGGGATACCGAAGAAGATGTCGGCGACCCGGGAGATCACCGAGTCCGACCAGCCGCCGAAGAAGCCGGCCAGCCCGCCCAGCAGGGTCCCGACGATCGCCGAGCCGGCGGTGGCGCAGACGCCGACGGTGATCGAGGCGCGTGCGCCGTAGACGGTGCGGGCGTAGACGTCGCAACCCTGGGTGTCGTAGCCGAACGGGTGGCCGGAGGTGGGGCCCTGCTGCGACTTGGTCAGGTCGCAGCTGAGCGGGTTGGTCGAGGTGAGCAGGCTGGGCCAGATCGCCACGATGACCAGGAAGAGGATCAGCAGGCCGGAGATGATGAAGATCGGGTTGCGCCGCAGGTCCCGCCAGGCGTCCTGCCACAGGCTGCGCGGCTCCACCCGCTCCTCCGCCGCCGCGGTCTCCGGGTGGTCGGTCAGCCGCTCGGCCTTGATCAGGGTCTCGGCCTCCATGGTGCCGAGATCGAGGGTCCGGCTCTCGACCGCGCTCTGCATCTCCTCGTCTTCGTCGCCGGCCCCCGCCATCGGGTCCGATTGGTTGTACTTCTCCTGGTCAGGCATACCGGATCCTTGGGTCCAGGACCGCGTAGAGCAGGTCGACGAGCAGGTTGGCCAGCAGGAAGACGATGACCAGGATGGTCACGAAGCCGACCACGGTGTTGGTGCTCTGCCGCACGATCCCCTGGTAGAGGGTGTAGCCGACGCCGTGGATGTTGAAGATGCGTTCCGTCACGAGCGCGCCACCCATCAGCGCTCCCAGGTCGGTCCCCAGGAAGGTGACCACCGGGATCAGCGAGTTGCGCAGCAGGTGGTTGATCACCACCCGGCGTCTGGGCAGCCCCTTGGCCACCGCGGTGCGCACGTAGTCCGCCTTGCTGTTCTCCGCGACGGTGGTGCGGGTCAGCCGGGCGACGTAGGCGAGCGAGACCGAGGCCAGCACGATGCCCGGCAGGATCAGCGACTCGAAGGTCACGTCGAAGCCGACCGTGGCCGGCAGGATCCCCCACTTCACGCCGACCAGGTACTGCAGCACGTAGCCGGTGACGAAGGTCGGGATGGAGATGACCACCAGGGTGAGGACCAGCACCGAGTTGTCCGCGATCCGCCCCCGCCGCAGTCCGCTCAGCAGGCCCAGGCCGATGCCGAAGACCACCTCGATGACGAAGGCCACCGCCGTGAGCTTGAGGGTGACCGGATAGGCGGCCGCCAGCTGCGAGGTCACCGTCTGGCCGCTGAAGGTGGTGCCGAAGTCCCACTGGAAGAGCTTGCCCATGTACTTGACGTACTGGAGCCACAGCGGGTCGTTCAGGTTGTACTGGGCCCGGATCTGCGCCGCCACGGCCGGATCCGGGGCCCGGTCGCCGAAGAGGGCGTTCACCGGGTCACCGAGCGCGTGCACCATGACGAAGATCAGGAAGGTGGTCCCGATGAACACCGGGATCATCTGGAGCAGGCGCCTCAGGACGTAGCGTCCCATGCGAACCTCCACTGGGCGGGCGAAGACCGGCGGCCGACTCCGCACGGGAGCCGGCCGCCGCCGCTGACTAGCTGACAGTGATCTCGGTGTAGACCGGGACGCTGAACGGGTCGAGCATCACGTTGCTGACGTGGCTGGACCAGGCGACCGTGCCGTTCTGGTACCAGAGCGGGATCGCGGGCACGTCGGTGACGAGCATCTTCTCGGCGGTCTGGAAGTCGGAGACCGAGGTGGCCGCGTCGGACGCCGCGTTGGCAGTGTTGACCTGCGCGTCGAACTGCGGGTTGCTGTAGTGCGAGTCGTTGGACGAGCCGCCGGTGGTGTAGACCGGCTGGATGAAGTCCTGGATCAGCGGGTAGTCCATCTGCCAGCCGGTCCGGAAGGGGCCGGTCATCTTCTGGCTGGTGACCTGGTTGCGGAAGTCCGCGAAGGTGCCGATCGGGTTGCCGACACAGGCGTTGTTGTTGCCCATCACCGTGTTGATGCTGTTGCAGGTGGCGTCGACCCAGTCCTTGTGCGGGCCGTCGGCGTTGTAGCTGATGGTCAGCTGGCCGCCGGGGATGCCGCCGCCCTGCTCGATCAGCTGCTTGGCCTTGGTCGGGTTGTAGGTGCAGAGGTCACCGCAGAGCCCGTCCTTGAATCCGCCGGTGGCGCCGAGAACCGGGGAGGTCCAGTCGCTGGCCGTCGTCCGGGTGTTGGTGAAGATGTTCTTGACGATCGTGGGCCGGTCGATCGCCATCGAGATGCCTTGGCGGACCAGCTTCGCACCATCGGTGTTCCACTGCGGCTGGTACAGCGGGAACGAGATGGTCTGGATGATGCCGGCCGGCGTGTTCAGGAAGCGTGCCGTACTCGGCCCGCCCGCGAGCTGCTTGATCGCCGTGTTGGAGAGCGTGTTGTCGACGTCCAGGGCACCGGACTGGAGATCGGAGTAGGCGGCGTTCGGGTCGGTGTAGACGACGAGGTTGATGCCGCCGTTCTTCGGCTTGTTGGTGCCGCTGTAGTCCGGGTTCGGCACCAGCTGCATCTGCTGGCTGCGGGTGTACGACTGGATCATGTACGGCCCGTCGCCGATCGGCTTGTTCAGGTACCCGGCGTGGTTGCTGAAGAAGCTGGCGGGCAGCGGGTAGTACGCGTTGTAGCCCAGGGTCTGCGGCCAGGTGGTGAACTTCTGGGTGAGCGCCACCGTGAAGGTGTTGTCGTTGACCACCTTGAGGCCCGACATCGTCTGCGCGGTCGGCGAACCGCTGGCCGGCGCGACGTCGTTGTAGCCCTGGATGTACTGGAAGAAGCTCGCGTTGACCTGCTTGTTGGTGGAGAGCGCGCCGTAGTTCCAGGCGTCCACGTACGACTTGGCGGTCACCGGGGTGCCGTCGCTGAACTTCCAGCCCGGCTTGAGCGTCACCGTCCAGTTCTGCTGGTCGGAGGAGGTGATCGAGTCGGCGTTGGCGTTGCTGGCCGCACTCGTCTTGGGGTCGTACTGAACCAGTCCGGCGAAGATCATGTTCATCACCGCGCCGCCGTTCACCTCGTTGGTGTTGGCCGGCTCCAGCGGGTTCTGCGGGTCGCCCCACCATGCCTTGACGACGCCACCGCCCGAGCCGCCGCCACTGCTGCTGCTGTTGCTACTGCTGCAGCCGGTGGCCGCCAGCGCCACCGATGTCACAGCGATCACGGCCCAGCGCACTCGGGTGGCTGCAGGCATGAAGGACCTCCTCGTGGTGTGTGTGAGGCATCACATCCCATTCGAGGGGCCCAGCCATGGCGGCGCACCCGCAGCAGGGCCACACGGGCGCCCGGTGCCGCCGAACGGGTGGCCGGAACGCCGTCAGCCGGCTCCCCCGAAGGGGAACCGGCTGACGGGCTGCGGTGCGAAGAGCTGGCGCTGTGTCAGTTCTTCTTGGCGCGCGAGGCGCTGCGGCCGCGCTCCTTCTGGTCCAGCACGACCTTGCGGATGCGCACGGTCTCCGGGGTCACCTCGATGCACTCGTCCTCGCGGCAGAACTCGAGCGACTGCTCGAGCGACAGCTTGCGCGGCGGCACCAGGTTCTCGGTGGTGTCGGAGGAAGCGGCACGCATGTTGGTGAGCTTCTTCTCCTTGGTGATGTTGATGTCCATGTCGTCCTGGCGCGAGTTCTCGCCGACGATCATGCCCTCGTACACCTCGGTGGTGGGCTCGACGAAGAGCGTGCCGCGCTCCTGGATGCCCATCATCGCGAACGGCGTCACGACGCCCGCGCGGTCGGCCACCAGCGAACCGTTGTTGCGCATCCGCAGCTCGCCGAACCACGGCTCGTGGCCCTCGAAGATGCTGTGCGCGATGCCGGTGCCGCGGGTGTCCGTGAGGAACTGGGTGCGGAACCCGATCAGGCCGCGCGACGGGACGATGAACTCCATGCGCACCCAGCCGGAGCCGTGGTTCGTCATGGTCTCCATGCGGCCCTTGCGGACGGCCATCAGCTGGGTGATCGCGCCGAGGTACTCCTCGGGGCTGTCGATGGTCATCCGCTCGACCGGCTCGTGCACCTTGCCGTTGATGATCTTGGTGACGACCTGCGGCTTGCCGACGGTCAGCTCGAAGAGCTCCCGGCGCATGGTCTCGACCAGGATGGCCAGCGCCAGCTCGCCACGGCCCTGGACCTCCCAGGCGTCCGGACGCTCGGTCGGCAGCACGCGGAGCGAGACGTTACCGATGAGCTCGCGGTCCAGGCGGTCCTTCACCATGCGGGCGGTGACCTTGTGGCCCTTGCCGCCCTTGCCGACCAGCGGCGAGGTGTTGGTACCGATGACCATGGAGATGGCCGGCTCGTCCACCGTGATCAGCGGCAGCGCGATCGGGTTCTCCAGGTCGGCCAGGGTCTCGCCGATCATGATGTCGGGGATGCCCGCGACGGCGCAGATGTCGCCGGGGCCGGCCACCTCGGCCGGCTTGCGGGTGAGCGCCTCGGTCATCAGCAGCTCGGTGATCTTCACCTGCTGGATCGAGCCGTCCCGCTTCATCCACGCGACCTGCTGGCCCTTGCGCAGCTCACCCTGCTCGACGCGGCAGAGCGCGATGCGGCCGAGGAAGTTGTCGGCGTCCAGGTTGGTGACGTGCGCCTGCAGCGGGGCCTCGGCGTCGAACTCCGGGGCCGGGACGTGCTCCAGGATGGTGGAGAAGAAGGGCTCCAGCGAGTCGCTGTCGGCCGGGACGGTGCCGTTCTCCGGCTTGGTCAGCGAGGCGACGCCGTCACGCGCACAGGCGTAGACGATCGGGAACTCGATCTGCTCCTCGGTGGCGTCCAGGTCCAGGAAGAGGTCGTAGGTCTCGTTGATGACCTCGTCGATCCGGGAGTCCGGGCGGTCCGTCTTGTTGATGCAGAGGATGACCGGGAGCTTGGCGGTGAGCGCCTTGCGGAGCACGAAGCGGGTCTGCGGCAGCGGGCCCTCGGAGGCGTCGACCAGCAGCACGACCGCGTCCACCATCGACAGACCGCGCTCGACCTCGCCACCGAAGTCGGCGTGGCCAGGGGTGTCGATGATGTTGATGGTGATCGGCGCGCCACCCTCCTTGGGGTGGTACTTGACCGCGGTGTTCTTCGCGAGAATGGTGATGCCCTTCTCGCGCTCCAGGTCGTTCGAGTCCATCATGCGGTCGTCGAGGTGCTGGTGAGCCGCGAAAGCGCCGGCCTGCTTGAGCATCGCGTCGACCAGGGTCGTCTTCCCGTGGTCGACGTGGGCGACGATGGCGACGTTGCGGATGTCATTGCGCGTGGGCATGCGGAGCGAACTCTCCCGGAGTCGTGGATTGCGGCGCCCCGGCCTGTCCCGGTCCACCCGCCGGGCTTACCATGCCACGGCTTGTCCTATGGTACGTGGCCGCCCACCGCTGACGCGAAGCGGAGGACCAGCTCAGCGCCGGAAGCCCAGGTCCTGGTAGCGCGGCCAGCCGAATCCGTAGGCGCCCGCACCCGCCACCCCGGCGCGCACCGCCACCAGATCAGGGCGCTGGTAGAGCGGCACCGAGTGGCCCAGCTCCCAGATCGCGGCATCGGCCTGCTGGAGCAGCGCGGTCCTCCTGGCCTGGTCCGGCTCGGCGGCGGCCCGGTCGAAGAGCCGGTCGATCTCGTCCGTCCCGGCGCCGCCGTAGTTCAGACCCGCCACCGGCTTGCCGTCCGGGCCCGGCTGCGGCTTGGCGTAGAGCGGGCGCTCGTCGGTGGCGGGGAAGGCGGTCGCGGGCCAGGAGAAGAGCGCGAGGTCCCAGTCGCCGGCGGCCAGCTGGTCGTGGACGAAGCTGTCGGGGGCGGCGGCCTTCGGATGCACGGTGACGCCCTGCGGGGCCAGCTGCGCCACCAGGGCGTCGGCGGTGCGGCGGGCGGTGGCCGAGCCGTCCGGGTAGAGCAGGTTCAGCTCCAGGTGCAGCTGCTTGGCGGTGGCGCCCAGGTAGGCACTGTCGTCCTGGTAGCCGCTCTGGCCGGTCATGAGCAGGTGGTTGCCGAGCGGGGCCGCGGGCAGGCCGAGCGGGGTGAGCGCGGCCTGGACGAGCTTCTTGCGGTCCACGCAGGCGGCCACCGCACGGCGCACGGCGGCGTCGGCCAGCGGGCCGCGGGAACCGTTGAAGGTGAGCTGGGTGTAGGCGGGAGCCGCCGCGCGGTGCAGGGTGATGTCGGGCAGCGTCTGGGCCCGCCGCAGCGCCTGGACGGAGGAGTCCAGCGCATCGGTGGAGCCGGCACCCGGCGGGTGGTCGACGGTGCCCTCCAGTGCGGCCACGTCGACCTTGCCCTGGCCGAGCGCGTCCAGCCGGTCCGTGGTGGCCAGGAAGTCGAGCTCGTCGACCTTGGGCGGGTCGCCCCACCAACGGGCGTTGCGCACCAGGACCGCCCGTCCGCCCTTGGCGTCCAGCGACTGCAGGGTGAGCGGGCCGGCGCTGCGGGGCATGCCGGCGGCCGGGTAGAGCGGGCTGAACAGGCCCTGCCACTCGGCGTACGGGTGCTTGAAGACCACCGTGACCTGGTGCGGGTCGGCGCCGGGCGCGACCGACTCGATCGCCGCGTAGCCGGGGTGGACGCCCCGCTGCGCCGCCCACTGGGCGCTGAAGTCGGCCGCCGTCACCGGCGTGCCGTCGCTCCACACGGCCTTCGGGTTGAGCCGGTAGGTGACCGTGCGGCCCACCGCGTCGGCGCCGGCCAGGTAGTCCGGATCGGCCACCGGGCGGGCGCGGTCGTCCAGCCGGAAGAGGCTGGGCAGCAGGGCGTGGGCGATCAGCGCGGTGTCGGGGGTGGCGTCGGGCTGGTAGACGTCCAGTGAGGCGGGCACCGCGTCCACCGCCCAGCGCAGCGTGCCGCCCTCGCGGACCGAGCCGCGGTCGGCGGAGGTGAGGTCGGAGGCGGACTGGGAGGGCGTGGCCGGACCCTGCGCGCCGGAGCAGCCCGCCAGTGCGCCGAGCAGTGCGGCGGCGGCGAGCACCCTGATGCTCTTCATGGCGCCCACTCAACTCCCGCATCAGGGCGAAGAGCTGACGACACGACAAGTTGTCCTCCGATCGGCGCAGAGTCAATCCCGTCCGAGGTCTTCCGACCTGATGTGATCAAGGTCACACTCACAGGATGGCCATCACGACCAAGCGCGCTGCGATACCGGAACGCACTCTCCGTACCGACCGCTGGTGGTTGCCCCAGCTGAGCACGGCGGCCGGCCTGCTGGTCTTCATCGGCTACTCGACCTGGCGGGCCTTCAGCGGCAGCCACTACTACGCCGCCCCGTACGTCTCGCCGTTCTACTCCCCCTGCCTCGCGACCAACTGCGTGCCGATGCGCGGCGGGGCCGACTGGGCGGTGGTCGGCGACTGGTGGCGGCTCTCCCCCGCCCTGCTGGTGCTGATCTTCCCGCTCGGTTTCCGGCTGACCTGCTACTACTACCGCAAGGCCTACTACCGCGCCTTCTGGGCCTCGCCGCCGGCCTGCGCGGTGGGCGAACAGCACGCCAGGTACACCGGCGAGACCCGGTTCCCGCTGATCCTGCAGAACCTGCACCGCTACTTCTTCTACCTGGCCGTCCCGGTGGCCGCGATCCTGAGCTACGACGCGGCGCTCGGCTTCCGCAACGCCGCCGGCGCCTGGGGGCACGCCGGGCTCGGCACCCTGGTGCTGCTCGTGAACGTGGCATTGATCTGGGCCTACACGCTCTCCTGCCACTCCTGCCGGCACATCGTCGGCGGGCGGCTGCGGCACTTCTCCAAACACCCGGTGCGCTACCGGGCCTGGCAGCTGGTGGGGCGGCTCAACGCCCGTCACATGCAGCTGGCCTGGGCCTCGCTCGCCTCGGTCGGGCTGGCCGACCTGTACGTCTACCTGGTCTCGTCCGGCGTGTTCAGCGACCCGAGGTTCTTCTGAGGAGGGGCACTGTGACGGAGATGCACAGCTACGACGTCCACGACGGGTACGACGTGGTGGTGGTCGGCGCCGGCGGGGCCGGGCTGCGGGCCGCGATCGAGGCCCGCGAGCAGGGGATGCGGGTCGCGGTGATCTGCAAGTCGCTCTTCGGCAAGGCGCACACCGTGATGGCCGAGGGCGGCATCGCGGCCTCGATGGGCAACGTGAACAGCGGCGACAACTGGCAGGTGCACTTCCGCGACACCATGCGCGGCGGCAAGTTCCTCAACCACTGGCGGATGGCCGAGCTGCACGCCAAGGAGGCGCCCGAGCGGGTCTGGGAGCTGGAGGGCTGGGGCGCGCTCTTCGACCGGACCGCGGACGGGCGGATCTCGCAGCGCAACTTCGGCGGCCACGAGTACCCGCGGCTGGCGCACGTGGGCGACCGGACCGGGCTGGAGCTGATCCGCACCCTGCAGCAGAAGGTGGTGGCGCTGCAGCAGGAGGACTTCAAGGAGAGCGGCGACTACGAGTCGGGCCTGAAGGTCTTCCAGGAGTACACGGTCACAAGGATCCTGAAGGACGGCGAGCGGGTCGCGGGGGTCTTCGGCTACCAGCGGGAGAGCGGGCGGTTCTTCGCCGTCGCCGCCCCCGCCGTGGTGCTGGCCACCGGCGGGATCGGGAAGTCGTTCAAGGTGACCTCCAACTCCTGGGAGTACACCGGCGACGGCCACGCGCTGGCGCTGCTGGCCGGCGCCCGGCTGCTGAACATGGAGTTCGTCCAGTTCCACCCCACCGGCATGGTCTGGCCGCCCTCGGTGAAGGGCATCCTGGTCACCGAGTCGGTGCGCGGCGACGGCGGGGTGCTGCGCAACAGCGAGGGCAAGCGGTTCATGTTCGACTACGTGCCCGAGGTGTTCCGCGGCCAGTACGCCGAGACCGAGGCGGAGGCGGACGGCTGGTACGCCGACCCCGCCGGGCACCGCCGCCCGCCCGAGCTGCTGCCCCGCGACGAGGTGGCCAGGGCGATCAACTCCGAGGTCAAGGCGGGGCGCGGCACCACGCACGGCGGAGTCTTCCTGGACGTCTCCAGCCGGCTGCCGGCCGAGGAGATCATCCGGCGGCTGCCCTCGATGCACCACCAGTTCAAGGAGCTGGCCGACGTCGACATCACCCTCGAGCCGATGGAGGTCGGCCCGACCTGCCACTACGTGATGGGCGGGGTGGAGGTGGACCCGGACACCGCGGCCAGCCCCGCCGTCCCCGGGCTCTACGCCGCCGGCGAGGTGGCCGGCGGGATGCACGGCTCCAACCGGCTCGGCGGCAACTCGCTCTCCGACCTGCTGGTCTTCGGCCGCCGCGCGGGACTGCACGCGGCGCGGTACGCGGCCGGGGCGCCGGCGCGGCCGGCGCTCGACGAGGCCCAGCTGTCGGCCGCCGCCGCCGAGGCGCTGGCCCCGTTCGGCGAGGGGAGCGAGCACCCGTACGCGCTGCACCAGGAGCTCCAGCAGACCATGAACGACCTGGTCGGGATCATCCGCCGGGCCGGCGAGATGAAGCAGGCGCTGGACCGGCTGGCGGTGCTGGGGCGGCGGGCCGAGGCGGTGGCGGTGGAGGGCCACCGGCAGTTCAACCCCGGCTGGCACCTGGCACTGGACCTGCGCAACATGCTGCTGGTCTCGGAGTGCGTGGCGCGCGCCGCGCTGCTGCGCCGGGAGAGCCGCGGTGGGCACACCCGGGAGGACTGGCCGGGGATGGACCGGGACTGGCGGCGGGTCAACCTGGTCTGCTCGCTGGCCGAGGGGCAGCTGACGGTCGAGCGGCAGCCCAACCCACCCGTCCGGGCCGACCTGCTGGCGCTGTTCGACCGCACCGAACTGGCGAAGTACTTCACCCCGGAGGAGCTGGCCGATGAGCACGGATGACAGGGAGTTCCGGATCTGGCGGGGCGAGGGCGGCGCGGGCGGGTTCGTCACGTACCGGGTGCCGGTCAACGAGGGCGAGGTGGTGCTCGACCTGGTGCACCGGCTGCAGGCCACCCAGGCTCCCGACCTGGCGGTGCGGTGGAACTGCAAGGCGGGCAAGTGCGGCTCGTGCAGCGCCGAGGTGAACGGGCGTCCGCGGCTGCTCTGCATGACCCGGATGTCGGTGCTGCCACCGGACGAGCCGGTGGTGCTGACCCCGCTGCGTGCCTTCCCCTCGGTGCGCGACCTGGTCACCGACGTGACGTTCAACTACGCCAAGGCCAGGGAGGTGGCCGCCTTCGTGCCGCCGGCGGGACTGGCGCCGGGCGAGTACCGGATGCGGCAGGAGGACGTGGCGCGCTCGCAGGAGTTCCGCAAGTGCATCGAGTGCTTCCTGTGCCAGGACACCTGCCACGCGGTGCGCGACCACGAGGAGAACAAGGCGGCCTTCGCCGGGCCGCGCTTCCTGATGCGGGTGGCCGAGCTCGACATGCACCCGCTGGACGCGGCCGGTGCCGGCGGCCTGGACCGCCGTGCCAGTGCCCAGGACACCCAAGGCCTGGGCTACTGCAACATCACCAAGTGCTGCACCGAGGTCTGCCCGGAGCACATCCGGATCACCGACAACGCGCTGATCCCGCTCAAGGAGCGGGTGGCCGACCGCAAGTACGACCCGCTGGTCTGGCTGGGCTCGAAGATCGGCCTGCGCCCGCGGGACTGACCCGGCCGCCGGGCCCCCTTGCGGCGGGGGCCCGGCGCGGCGGTCAGAGGCCCAGCTCGAACCAGACGATCTTCCCGTGCGGGGTCCGCCGGCTGCCCCAGCGCTCGGCCAGCAGGCTGACCAGCTGCAGGCCGCGCCCGCCCTCGTCGGTCTCCTGCGCCCGGCGCCGGCGCGGCTGGGCGTACCCGTCGTCCCAGACCTCGCAGACCACCGTGGTGTCGCGCAGCAGGCGCAACCGGATGTCGCCGCGCCCGTGCCGCAGCGCGTTCGTCACCAGCTCGCTGACCAGCAGCTCGGTGGTGTCCACCAGGTCGTCCAGGCCCCGGGTCAACAGCCAGGCGCAGGCCTTCTCGCGGGCCTTGGCCACCGAGGTCGGCTCGGGGGGCAGCTGCCAGTCGCCCACCGCGTCCTCGGGCAGCGCCCGGACCCGGGCCAGCAGCAGGGCGATGTCGTCCTCGCCGTGGTGCGGGTCGAGCTCGTTCAGCACCTCGTCGCAGAGCGTCTCCAGGACGGGCGCGCCGTTCTCCAGGGCGATCCGGAAGGCCTGCAGGCCCTCGTCCAGCTGGTGCTTGCGGGACTCCACCAGGCCGTCGGTGTAGAGGCCGAGCAGGGCGCCGTCGGGGAGGGTCAGGGTGACCTCCTCGAACGGCTCGCCGCCCACGCCCAGCGGCAGGCCGGGCGGCACGTCGAGCATCCGGGCCGGCTCGCCCGGGCTGAGCAGCGCCGGGGGCAGGTGGCCGGCGTTGGCGAAGACGCAGCGCCGGGTGACCGCGTCGTAGACCGCGTAGACGCAGGTGGCCAGGTAGACCTCGGGGGCGTCGTTGTCGCCGGTGCGCTGGGAGCCGTAGCCGGCCATCGAGCCGGGGCCCGGGTCGCCCAGGCCCCGGGCGATCTCGTCCAGCGAACCGAGCACCTCGGCCGGCTCCAGGTCGAGCATCGCCAGCGTCCGCACCGCGGTGCGCAGCTGGCCCATCGCGACGGCCGCGCGCAGGCCGCGGCCCATCACGTCGCCGATCACCAGCGCGGTGCGGTTGCCCGGCAGCGGGATCACGTCGAACCAGTCGCCGCCGACCTCGGTGTTGTTGTTGCTGGGACGGTAGCGGCAGGCGATCTCCAGGCCGCTGGCCTCCGGGTTGCCCGGGGGCAGCAGGCTGCGCTGCAGGATCAGCGCCCGCTCGTGCTCACGCCGGTAGAGCCGGGCGTTGTCCACGCAGACCGCGGCGCGCGCCGCGATCTCCTCGGCGATCGCCACGTCCCGCGCGTCGAAGGGCTCGCTGCCGATCGCCCGGGAGAGCTGGATCAGGCCGAGCACCACGTCCCTGGCGACCAGCGGGACCACCAGGGTGCTGCGCAGCAGCGGGTCGGGGCCCGGGTCCGGGATCGCGCTGCGCCCGGTGCGCAGCGCCCGGGCGTGCGGGGAGCGCGGCGGGTAGCAGAGGGTGCCACCGGCCTCGGCGGCGGCCAGGCGCGCGCCGTAGGCCTGGTCCGGGTAGCCGCCCTGGTCGCCGCCGAGCAGCGAGCCGAAGCCCACCGCGCCCGCGCCGACCACGCTGGAGACCGCCACCCGGCGCAGCTCGCCGCTGCCGTCGTACGGGTGGGCGCCGGACCCGGTCAGCGAGGGACCGCTCTCGCCGGAGAGCAGTGCCGAGTAGAGGTCGACGGTGGCCAGGTCGCAGAACTGCGGGACGACCACGTCGAGCAGTTCCTTGGCGGTGGTCTCCAGGTCCAGGGTGGAGCCGATGTGCGCGCTGGCCTCGTTGACCAGCGCCAGGTTGCGGCGCACCCCGGCCGCCTCGCGCTCGGCGACGTGCCGGCTGGTGATGTCATTGACCTGCCCGGCCACGCCCATCGGGCGCTCGCCGGGGCCGGTGAGGCGGTAGAGCGAGATCGCCCAGCGGCGTTCGCCGGACCGGGTCGGCACGGCACCGCTGAACCGCAGGTCGACCACCGGGTCGCCGCTCTGCAGCACCTGGCGCAGCGCGGACTCCAGCCGCTCGGCCTCGCTGGTGGTGAACAGGTCGTGCGCGCTGCGCCCGGCCAGCGCCTCGGGTTCGAGCCCGACCGCCTCGGCGAAGGCCCGGTTGACCCGCTGCAGCCGCAGCTGCCGGTCGAACAGGAAGAAGCCGCTCGGGGTCTGCCCGAAGACGGCCTCGGAGGCGGCCAGCTCGGTCTCGATCCGGCGCAGCCGGCCGAGGTCGACGGCCAGGCAGAGCGCGCCCGGCGAGCGCTCTCGCGAGTCTTCGAACTCTGCGCCCGGCTCGCCCGCTTCGTCCTTGGGGCCGACGGCCGGCATCAGGTAGACCTCGGCCAGGCCCTCGCGGCCGTCCGCTCCCCGGTAGGGCGCGGTGCCGACCCACTCCTCGCCGGCCAGCGTGCGCTCCAGCCTGGTGCGGCCCCGCCGCCACAGCTCGCGCGGCACCAGGGTGGTCACCGGATCGGCGCCCAGTGCCTCGGCGGCGGGCACCGCGAAGAAGTCGGCGGCCCGCTCGCTCCACTGGCTGATCAGCCCGTCCGGGCCGATCGCGAAGGTGGCGACGCGGATGAACTCGTAGATCGAGCCCGGATCGCCCTCGCCCCAGCGCGGCGAACCGAGCGGCTGGCGCTCGGCGGCCTCCGCCAGCTCGGCGTCCGTCGGCTCCGCGTCCGTCGGCTCCGCGTCGGCCGCGGCGGCATCGCGCCCGGGGTGGGTCTCGGGGACACGGGGGACGGCGGCGGCTGGCCCGGACACCGGTGCACCCGACTGTCCGGGCACGCCGACATGGCCGCTACCACTCAGCGCCTCCCGCGCCGGCAAGCTGTTCAAGGACCGACCCCTCCAACCCGCGCCCATCCGGATGTCGAGAAGACCTGAGATGACCGAGTATTCATCATCCGAGGGCACGCGCACACGCCCCCAACATCACAACATCAAATCGGGCGAAGGATTTTGCCCCTGGCTTCGCGCCACCAGCCTGCCACCCTCGCGCCCCTGGTCCGCTCCCGTGCGCCTGGTCGGCGGACGTGACGTGAACAAGCCTTGAAAATTCGAATATCTGACCGAATCCCGCCCTGATCAATCCCGTGATCAATCTCGCCCCGGCTCCTTCCCCGGCAATTCCTGTTCGAACCAGACCACCTTGCCCATTCCCTCGGCCCGCGCGCCCCAGCGCAGCGCCAGCCGGCGCACCAGCTCCAGCCCCCGGCCGCCCTCGTCGGCGGCAGCCGCGTGCCGCTCCCTGGGCGGGTCGGGCAGCGGGTCGGAGATCTCCACCAGCAGCGTGTTGCCGAGGGTGAGCCGGACCCCGATCGGCGCGCTGGCGTACCGCACCGAGTTGGTCACCAGCTCGCTGACCAGCAGCTCGGCGGTGTCGCTCAGCTCCTCCACGCCCCACTCCTGGAGCGCGCCGCGCACCAGCCGGCGGGCCCGGGAGACCGCGGTGGGCTCGGCCGGCAGCGTCCAGCCCACGGTGCGGGCGCCTTCCTCGCCCCGGCCGAGGCGGGCCAGCAGCAGCGCCACGTCGTCGGGCTCACGGCCCTGCTCCATGGTGTCGAGCACCGCCTCGCAGGCGTGCTGGATCGACACGTACGGCTTCTCCAGCACCGACTGCAGCCGGCCCAGGCCGACGTCCAGGTCCTTGTCCCGGGACTCCACCAGGCCGTCGGTGCACAGCGCCAGCACACTGCCCTCGGGGATCAGCAGCTCCACCGCCTCGAACGGCACCCCGCCGACGCCCAGCGGCGCGCCCGAGGGCAGGTCCAGCACCTCGCCCTCGCCGCCGGGCAACGGTCCGCCGGAGCGGGCCGGGCCCGGCGTGGGCGGGCGCACCAGCACCGGTGGGATGTGGCCCGCCTTGGCGACCGTCAGCCGCGCGGTGGCCGGGTCGTAGACGGCGTAGACGCAGGTGGCGAGCAGCGCCTCGTCCGGCCCCTGGGCGAGGTCGTCGGCCAGCTCGTGGACGTGGCGCAGCAGCACGTCGGGCGGCAGGTCGAGGGCGGCCAGCACCCGCACGGCGGTGCGCAGCCGGCCCATCGTGGCGGCTGCCCGCAGGCCGTGGCCCATCACGTCCCCGACCACCAGCGCGGTGCGGTCGCCGGGCAGCGGGATCACGTCGAACCAGTCGCCGCCGACCTCGGTGCCGCTGCTGCCCGGCACGTAGCGGTAGGCGACCTCGACGCCGGTGGGCTGCGGTACCTGCTGCGGCAGCAGGGTGCGCTGCAGGGTGAGCGCGGCGGTGCGTTCACGCACGTACAGCCGGGCGTTGTCGAGCGAGCTGCCGGCCCGGTCCGCGAGCTCCACCGAGAAGGCCAGGTCGTCCCGGTCGAAGGCCTCGCGCCGGCCGGCCCGGCTGAGCACCAGCAGGCCGATCACGATGCCCCGGGCGCGCAGCGGGACCACCAGCATCGAGTGCGCGCCGAGCGCCAGCGCGGCCCGCACCTTGGGGTCGCCGGGGTAGGTTGCCTCCGCCAACTCCTCTGCTCCGGAGAGCAGTTCGGGCACTCCGCTGCGCAGCACCCGGCCGTAGCAGGACTCCTCGGCGAAGCTGATCCGGGCGCCCCGGCGGAGCATCACCTCGACGTCCTCGCCGTCCTGGACGGCCGCCACGCCGAGTTGGAGCAGCGAGGTGCGCCGGTCGTGGGCGTGCCGGGGCAGGTCGTCGCCGTGCGCCACCGCCTGGAGCAGGATCGCCGCCGCGAAGTCGGCGAGCCGGGGCACCACCGCGCCGGCCAGCTCCTGGGCGATCCGGCCGGCGTCCAGCAGGTCGCCGATCCGCGAGCCGAACTCGTTGAGCAGCGCCAGGCGGCGGCGGGCGTGCTCGACCTTGGCCACCGCGCGGTAGCGCTCGGTCACGTCCATCACGGTGCCGGAGATGCCGAGCACCTTGCCGCCGCGGTCGGTGAGCCGGCTGTAGGAGATCGACCGGTAGCCCGAGCGGACCGCGCTCTGGGCGGCCAGCGTCACGTCGATCACCGGCTCGCCGGTGGCCAGCACCTGACGCTGGATCACACTGACCTCGTCGGCCGCCCGTTCGGGCAGCGTCTCGCCGGTGGTGCGGCCGATGTGGTCCTCGGCCGCCACCCCGTTCATCTCGGCCAGCGTCTGGTTGACGGCCGTGTAGCGCAGTTCGGTGTCCAGCACCGCGATGCCCAGCGGCGACTGCTCGAAGAGCGCGTCGCGCACCGCCAGATCGCGTTCCACGGCCTGCAGGGTGCGCGCCTCGGCGAGCGCGACCAGCAGGAACGGGGTGCCGTCGCCGTCCACCAGCAGGGAGATCCGGGCCTCCACCGGGACCCTGGGGCCGTCGCGGTGGTGCAGCCAGGTCAGCCCCTTCCAGCCGCCGGTGCGCAGCGCGATCCGGAACGCCTCGCGGGTCTGCGCGACGCGTTGCTCGTCGGCCATCAGTTCCTCGATCCGCCGGCCCACCAGCACCTCGCTGGGCCAGCCGAGCAGTTCCTCGGCGGCCGGGCTCCAGAGCACCACCCGGCCCGCGGTGTCGAGCATCGCGATGGCGACCTTGACGACGTCGAAGAGGCTGCCCTGGGTGTGCTCGCCGATCGCCTCGGGCGAGCTGGCGGCGCCGGCCGGGAACGGCTCCCCCGGTGCGCCGCGGTGGACCGGGGCCGCCCGGGCGGCGGGGCGGGGGGCGGCGCCCGGGGCGGCAGCGGTGGGTACGGCCCCGGTGGCGGGTGCGGCCGATGCGGAGCGGGGGCGCGCGGCGGGCCCGGTGGACGGGCCTGCGGACGGGCGCTGCGCGCCGGGCGCCGGGGCGCTGACGCGCAGGCGCGCGCGGGCGGCTGCCCCACCCGTCCGCCCGGAGCGGGGGGCGCGGGTGCGTCGCGCTCCGTCGGCGCTACCCGTGCTGGTCACCGACGCGGCCTCCCAAGTACCGACGCGGACTGACGCCACTCGACACGCCAAACGTTACGGATCATGCCGAACTGTGACATACCCAGACGCAATGTGCACTATCCATGCGTTCGGGTCATCTTTTCCGATCGGCCTACAGGACCTGACGCCGGGCTCTGCGCTGACGGCGCATCAGCGGCCCTGAGCAGGCCGGCCACCTCCGGAAGCACCGCGCGGTCGTGCTCCAGCCAGTCCACCGCCGTCAGCTCGTCAGGTCCCAGCCAGCGCACCTCGGAGTGGTCCTGCAACGGCCGCGGCTCGCCCGCCACCAGCTCGGCCGCCCAGATCCGCAGCACCAGCCCGGCTCGGACCGGCCACTCGCCCGCCAGCCGGGTCACCGCCCTGGCCCGCACGCCCAGCTCCTCGGCGAGCTCGCGCTCCAGCGCCTGCTGCTCGCTCTCCCCCGGCTCGGCCTTGCCGCCGGGGAACTCCCAGCGCCCCGCCAGCTCGGCGGGCGCACTGCGCCGGGCGGCCAGCACCCGGCCCTGGGCGATCAGCGCGCCGCCGACCACGATCCGGTTCTCCATGCTGGGGAGCTTAGTCGGGCGGCCGGCGGAAGCCGGCGGGCCGAAGGGGGGCCGGGCGGCGGGCCGCAGGAGGCCTGGGCAGCCGGCCCGCACGGGGGCCTGCGCCTGGGCCGGGGCGGGGCCTGCGCCTGGGCCTGGGCCTGGGCCTGGGCCGACGATGGCGGGCTGCGCCGCGCCGGGCCCGGCTCGGTGGGGGTCGAGTCGGGCCCGGGGCGGTGCCGGTCGCACCCTGGCCCGAGGCTAGGGACGACCCGCTAACGGGACGTACGGACGAGGTTTCGGCGTCGTCACACACCCGGGGAGCCGGGTTAACGGCGCGTAAGACGTTGGGGTTCGCGGGTCGGCCGGACCGCCGGCCCACACCTCCGACACATGATTCGCCTACGACTGGCTCCGCTGATGCGGCTCCCGCACCAGCGAACCCCTACCGACGCGTGCACCTGCCCCCGTTTCGCCCCCGTCCGACCGCCGCGCGGGAGGAGCCAGCACGTGGCCGCGTCGAGCCGCCCCCGCCCGGCGGGTGGGCGCAGCGCCGACAGCGGCCGTGGCAACGCGGTCCGCCCGGATCTCTCCGGCGCGGCCACCTCACGGACGACTATCGCAAGGGTGGACCGGCTCCCGCGTCGGCGCAAGGTCCTGGCTGTCTCGTTCCGGGCCGGGTCACCGGGTCGCCGTGCGGCGGACGGGCGGCCGACCGCGCCTCGGCCCCGCCCGGGTCCGGGCGCGCGGGCACCGTGGGCGCGGGCGCGCGGCGGCGCGGGCCGCCGTCGGCCGAGGCCACCGCGGCCGGCCCGGCGCCCGCCTGGCCGGGCCTGGACGGCACTGCGGTGGCCCCCGGTGCCCGTGGGGTCGGGTGCCGGTCCCGCACAGGCACCGGGCAGCGCTGCCCGCCACGGGCCGCGCTGCCCGTACTGAGTGAGGTCCCGACCGCTGCCCCGACGTCAGACGCTGTGCGGGACGTCGTCACTTCGCGGCGAAGCGCCGCCCTGGGCCGGCGGGTTGAGCCAGGACTCGTCGGTGGAGAGCTGGAGCAGCTGCCGGACCGCCTTCTGCTGGTCGTAGCCGCGGTGCTGGTCGGCCTGGGCGATCGCGCGCACCAGGTCGCCCGTCCCGGTGGAACCGGCAGCCTGCTGCAGGGCCGGGATCCGCTGCCGCAGCTCGGCCAGCTGCGCGTCGAGCGCGGTGCGGACGTCGGGGTCCCAGCTGCCCGCGTCGAGTTCGGTGGTCTGGGTGCGCAGCACGGTGGCCAGGGCGCCGGCCCAGTCGCGGTAGCCGTCCGGGTCGTCCGCGGCCGAGCCGCTCGGGCGCCGGCTCGCGGCCTCGTCGATGGCGTCCATCGCCTTCAGATAGTCGAGCTGGGCCGCGGTCGCGTTGCCGGCGTCCTTGCGGACCGAGCCGGTGTGCTGCTCGTCCGGGTCGGTGAGGAAGCAGGTGGCCTTCCGGTCCCCGGTGTCCCAGGAGGCCTGTTCCGGATAGAAGTAGTGCACCACCATGCCGTCGGGGACGGCCCAGTCGTCCATCGCGTAGTTCTGCGCCTGCTGGTCGCAGACCGTGCCGACCTGGCTCTTGCGCGCGTCCGCGTCCGGGTAGGCCTGGCCGGTGAGCAGGGTGTGGCCGACCACCTCGCCGTCGTGCGCGTCCGTGCAGGAGACCTGGTCCACCAGGCCGCCGGAGGTCCGGTTGAAGCAGTCGCCGACCCCCAGGTCCTCGGCCGAGCTGCCGTGGTCGGCGGCGAACGAGCCGCCGGCGTTGTGGGCGAGCGTGGCGGTGGTCACCACACCGAGGGTGGCCAGCAGCCCGAGGCCGGAGAGCACCAGGCCGCTCACGGCCAGGCCGGTGCCGCGCTGGCGGCGGTTGCGGATCTGGACCAGGCCGGTGATCCCGAAGGCGATGCCGAACGGCCACAGGAAGCAGGTCAGCGCGGTGACCAGGGCGGCGACGGCGAAGCCGTTCACGCCGGTGCGCGGTGGCGGGTAGGGCGCCGGGCCCCAGTACCCGCCGTACGGGGCGTGCGCCGCGCTCTGGGGGTACGCCGCGCTCGGGGGGTACGGGGCGTAGGGCCCCGGGGCGGCCGGGTGGGGCGGGAGGCCGGGGGTGGACGGCGGGGCGAAGGGGTCGAAGGGGGGCGGGGTGGCGGCTGGCGGGGCGTCGGCGGGCGGTGCGTCGGCGGGCATCGGTGATGCGGAGGGGGCGGGGCCGGCTTCGGCCGGCGGGGTGGCGGCCGGCGGGGTGGCGGCCGGCCCGCCCTCGGCTGCCGCCGTCGGCGCCGGCGGGGTGGCGGCCGGTCGCTTGACGAGCGACACGGCCTCCTCCCGCGCCGCGTCCTGCTTGTCCTCTGCCGTCATCAGGCCCTTGCCCCCCTGCCCGCCCATGCGCGCACCAGTTCGATGGATGCGCGGACTCTAACCGACCGGGGCGCCGGCCAGCCGCTCAGCCTCGGGCCAGCACCTCGCCGTGCAGCACGGCGAACCAGCCGTCCGGCTGCACCGTCCAGCGCTGCCAGCCCTCGGCGATCGCGGCCAACTCGGCCGCGTCGGCCAGGCCGTGCTCCAGCGCGGTGGCCGCCAGCCCGGAGCCGCGCACCCGCTCCGCCCAGGACTCGCCCCACCACAGCCGCTCGCCGGGTGTGGCGAAGGTCCAACTGGAGCTGCCCGCCGCCACCTCGGTGAACCCGGCCGCCTGCGCCCAGGCCAGCAGCCGCCGCCCGGCGTCCGGCTCGCCGCCGTTGGCCCGGGCCGTGCTCCGGTACAGCTCCAGCCAGGCGGTCAGCTCGGGCAGTTCGGGGTACCAGGTCATGGCCGCGTAGTCGGCGTCCCGGGCGGCCAGCACCCCGCCCGGCGCCAGCACCCGGCGCAGCTCGCGCAGCACGGCCACCGGGTCGGCCACGTGCTGCAGCGTCTGGTGGGCGTGGATGACGTCGAACTCGCCGTCACCGTACTTCAGTTGGTGCGCGTCGCCGACTTCGAAGACGACGTTGTCCAGCCCCCGCCCGGCGACGTGGGCGGCGGCCTGCGCCAGCACCTCGGCCGAGGTGTCCACGGCCACCACGCGTCCGGTGGGGCCGACCAGCTCGGCCAGGTCGGCGGTGATCGTGCCGGGGCCGCAGCCGACGTCCAGCAGCGCCTGCCCGGGCCGCAGCTCGGGCAGCAGATAGGCGGCCGAATTGGCCGCGGTGCGGCTGCGGTGCGAGCGCAGCACCGCCTCCTGATGGCCGTGCGTGTAGACAGTCCGATGCTCGGTCATGACCGGTCCCCTCCATGGCTGGTGCGGCCTTCAGCGGCCCTTCGAGCTTAACCAGCGTCTCAGTTGGCAAGAAATTCTGTCTCGCAATACGGGACGACAGGGCATGGACCTTTCCGGCTCCGAGCAGCCGGGCGAATAATCGAGCCATGGGAAAGAGCTACGACCGAATCGACGGCAGGCTCCGTACGTTCATCGAGGCCCAGCCGATCTTCTTCACCGCCACCGCCCCGCTCGCCGGGGACGGCCATGTGAACCTCTCGCCCAAGGGCCGGGCCGGCACCCTGGCGGTCCTGGACGAGCTGACCCTCGCCTACCTGGACTTCGGCGGCAGCCACGCGGAGACCATCGCGCACCTGCGCGAGAACGGGCGGATCACGCTGATGTGGTGCGCCTTCACCGGCCCGCCCACCGTGGTGCGGGTGCACGGCCGCGGCGAGCCGGTCTTCCGTGACGACCCGCGCTTCGCCGAGCTGCTGACCCGCTTCGCCCCCGGGGCGGACGGGCCGGGCCTGCGGGCGATCGTGCTGGTGCGGGCGGAGCGGATCAGCGACTCCTGCGGGTTCGCGGTGCCGTTCCTGGAGTACCGCGAGGAGCGCCCGCTGCACGCCGACTACTTCGGCCGCAAGAGCGAGCAGGAGTTCGCCGACTACTGCGCCGCCAAGGAGTACGTCGGGGTGAGCGTGGACGGCCTGCCCGGCCTTCCGCTCCCGCTGCCGCCCCGGCCGTGACCGCAGCGGCCCCGCGGCACCGTACGGTGGAGGGCATGCCCAACCGCCCGTACGTGCTGCTCAGTGCCGCGATGTCGATCGACGGCTACCTGGACGACGCCTCCCCCGAGCGGCTGCTGCTCTCCAACGCCGCCGACTTCGACCGGGTGGACGAGCTGCGCGCCGACTGCGACGCCATCCTGGTCGGCTCCACCACGCTGCGCCGCGACAACCCGCGCCTGCTGGTCAACCACCCCGACCGGCGGGCGGCCCGGGTGGCCGCCGGGCGAGCGGCCCACCCGCTCAAGGTGACCCTGAGCGCGCGCGGCGACCTCGCGCCCGACCTGCGGTTCTGGCACACCGGCGAGGGCCGGCTGGTGTACACCACCGACCGGGCGGCCGAGCGGCTGCGCGGAACGCTGGACGGGCTCGCGGAGGTGGTCGCGCTCGGCCCCCTGGTCGACCTCGGCGCACTGCTCGACGACCTCGGCCGGCGCGGGGTCGGCCGGCTGCTGGTGGAGGGCGGCGGCTCGGTGCACACCCAGTTCCTGGCCGAGGGGCTGGCCGACGAGCTGCAGCTGGCCGTCGCGCCGCTGCTGGTCGGGCAGGCGACCGCGCCCCGCTTCGTCAACCCGGCCGAGTTCCCCGGCGGGAGCACCCGGCGGCTGCGGCTGCTGGCGGCCCAGCCCGTCGGCGACGTCGTCCTGCTCCGCTACGCCCCCAAGGAGTCCACCCCGTGACCGACCGGACCGATCTCGACTTCCTCGCCCGCGCCGTCGAACTGTCCCGGCGGTGCCCGCCCTCGGCCGGCGCCTTCTCGGTCGGCGCGGTGATCGTCGGCGCCGACGGCGAGGTGCTCGCCGAGGGCCACAGCCGCGAGGGGGACCCGGTGGTGCACGCCGAGGAGTCCGCCCTCGGCAAGCTGGCGCCCGGCGACCCGCGGCTGCGCGCCGCCACCCTGTACAGCTCGCTGGAACCGTGCAGCCGCCGCGCCTCGCGCCCGCACCCCTGCGCCGACCTGGTGATCGCCGCCGGGATTCCCCGGGTGGTGCTGGCCTGGCGCGAACCGGACCTGTTCGTCACCGGCTGCGAGGGCGTGGACCGGCTCACCGCCGCCGGGGTGCGGGTGGTGGAGCTGGCCGAGCTGGCGGACGAGGCCCGGGCGGTCAACGCGCACCTGCTCGGCTGAGCGCGCCCGCCTTTTGTATCATCGGGGAACATAATCTCCCGCGCCCCGAGGAGCCAGGCATGTCCGCCGTCACCGAACTGTCCGTCCGCGCCCTGCTGCTCGACATGGACGGGACGCTGGTCAACTCCGACGCCGCCGTTGAGCGCTGCTGGCGGCGCTGGGCGGAGCGCCACGGGCTGGACGCGGACGCCGCGATGCACGTGGTGCACGGCCGCCAGGGCCACCTGAGCATGGCGATCCTGCTGCCGGACCGGCCGGTGGAGGAGAACCTGGCCGAGAACCGGATCATGCTCGCCGAGGAGAGCGCGGACACCGAGGGCATCGTCGAGGTCCCCGGCGCCACCGCCTTCCTGGCCGCACTGGCCCCCCACCCGCACGCCCTGGTCACCTCCGCCGACCTGGCCCTCGCCCGCACCCGGATGGCGGCCGCCGGCCTGCCGATGCCCGAACTCGCCATCACCGCCGAGTCGGTCGGCGCCAGCAAGCCCGACCCCGAGGGCTTCCTCAAGGCCGCCGCCGCCCTCGGCATCGACCCCACCCACTGCCTGGTCTTCGAGGACTCCCAGGCCGGCATCGAAGCCGCCCACGCCGCGGGCATGCGAGTCATCGGCGTCGGCCCGCGCGCCGCCGCCCACGCCCCGACGGCGCACGTGGACACCCTGCAGCAGATCCGCCTCACCCCGGGGCCGGACGGCACCCTCCTGGTCCGGGTCACGGCCTGACGGCGGACCGCGAACCTTGTCGCCATGTGAGCATGGACGGACAATTTCTTGTACCTAGAAGGAGGCGGCCCATGAAGACGATGACCTACTCGGAGTCCCGCGCATCGTGATCACTCGCGCGGGCCGCGAACCGGTGGTCATCGCGTCACTGGAGGACTGCCAGTCCCTGAAGGAGACCGCCCACCTGATGCGCAGCCCTGCCAATGCGCGTCGACTTCTGGCCTCCATCGAGGAGTTGGAGACCAGCGGCGGGACCGCACGGGAGCTCGCGGATCCCGAGTGAAGATCACCTTCGCCTCCCGGGCCCGGGAGGACTACCAGTGGTCGCAGCTCCAGGACTGCAAGATCCTCAAGCGGATCAATACCCTCATCGCCGACGTCGCCCGCAATGGCAACGAGGGGATCGGGAAGCCCGAGCCGCTCAAACACGGCTTCCAGGGCTACTGGTCACGGCACATCAATGACGAGCACCGCCTCATCTGCAAGGTCACCGACCACTCGGTCCTGATCGCCCGGTGCCGCTACCACGACGCGGGCTGACCGGGCGTGAAACTCCGTGCCCGTACTGCACCGTCATAAGCTACGTTTGTCCTGCACCGCGTGTCCTCCCGGAGGATGTACGCGACGCGGCCTACGGAGACGTGGACCCCTTTGGTTCGGTGACGCCGCCTCATGGCGTGCTCCCGGCGGGAGCCGTCCGGCATCCGTCGCCGATCACAACCAAAGGGGACGGTTCGGATGGCTGTCGTCAAGTACACGCCCAAGCGTCGCATCTGGGTCCGCAATGTCCTGATGAGCATTACGGCGAGCCTCGGCTCGAACCTGATGTGGGCGCTGGCGCAGGCCGTGGTGCACCGCCTCGGCTGAGCCGGGCGGTGGGCGGGCCTCCGGGGCCCGCCCGCACCCCGTCAGAGCCCAGGTAGTCTACGGACTGTCATTGCGGCCCGACGGGCTTCCGCTCCGCTTCGGTGGAGCCACGAAGGACATGCCCCCACCCGCACGAGTCATATCGTGCCTGGGGACCCTTCGTGCTCCTGCAAATGTCCGCGGCCGAGCTGGGGCAACTCATCGTCGCCCCAGCCGGATCGGCGTATTCTCCGCTCGCCGAGCGACTGATCGACGAGCATTCCAGAGTCAAGAACCGACCGGCCGGCCCGGGCGATGTCGCCTCCTGGAACAACAGCATCCCCGTCGTGGTCAACGCTCTGCTGGAATGCGGCCGCGACGACGTGGAGGTGCAGATCGAGGTCGGACTACCGCACACCAACTCTGCCGTCGACCTGGTGCTGTGCGGCCAGCATCCCGGCACCGGCGCGGACTCCTACCTCGCGGTCGAGCTGAAGCAGGTACGGTACGCCAGCGTCGACCCCCGCTGTCCGATCGCCGTCGATCTCGGGTTCGACGACGGCAAGAACAAGCTGCATCCGGTGCGGCAGATCCAGCGCTACTGCGAGTACATGGTGCGCTACCTCCCCCACCTCCGGGAGAGCGACGGCCGGTTGACGGGGGTGGCGCTGCTCCACAACGCCCGGGACGAGAACGTGGAAGCGCTGTTCGACCTGGGCGAGAGCGACCACGGCTTCCTCTACACGCTTGACGACCTGGAACGGTTCCGGCGAGCACTCACCTCAAGGTTCGCAGCTGCCTCCGGAAAGCGCGCCGCCCGTGCGCTGGAAGAGGCCCGACTCGATCCACTGCTCAAAGTCACCGACGTGGCACGGCAGCAATCCGTCGGCGGCGGCGGTCTCACTCTCCTCGACGAGCAGTACGTCGCCTTCGACCGCATCACCCGGCACCTGGAGAAGACCGCGCCCCTCGGCGCCTTCGACGTCGGGCTGTTCCACGACGCCGACAGCGTCCCCGAGCCAGGTCCCAAGCGCGTCCACATCCTGCGAGGCGGCCCGGGCAGCGGGAAGAGCGCGGTGGCCCTGGAACTGCAGCGTGAGCTACGGCTCAAGAACCGCGAGGCCGTGCTGGCCAGCGGATCGCACGCCTATACGGAGACACTGCGCCAGATCATGCGCGGGACGGCACGCGGCAGGCAGAGTTCGGGCAGGACCAAGGCGGCTGCCAAGCTGTACAAGTACTTCAACAGCTTCACCGACACCCCGCCGGACAGCATCGATGTCCTGATCTGCGACGAGGCACACCGCGTACGGCGCAGCTCGACAGACCGCTGGACGCGGAAGGAACTCCGGGACGACAAGCGGGCGCAAGCAACTGAGCTGATCAACGCCGCCAAGGTGCCGATCTTCCTGCTCGACGACCACCAGTCGATCCGCCCCGACGAGGTGGGAACCGCCGACTATCTCAAGAAACTGGCCGAGGAGAGCGGTTGCCTGGTCGAGGTGACGGATCTGGAGGGAACGTTCCGAGCCGGCGGCAGCAAGCGGTTCCAGCACTGGGTTCAGCAGTTGTTGGGGCTGGATGTCTCCGATCCGGTGACCTGGCGCCCGGACGGGCGGACGACGCTCGCGGTCGCCGACTCTCCCGAGCAGCTGGAGGAGTTCCTCCGGGCACGGCACCTCGAGGGGGCCACGGCACGCATCACCGCAGGCTACTGCTGGAAGTGGAGCAACCCCGAAGACGGCCGGCTCGTCCAGGACGTGACCATCGGGGACTGGCACCGGCCGTGGAACGTGAAGCCCCAGCACAGTGTCGAGAACGCACCGCCGTCGGACCTGTGGGCAACCGATTCCCGCGGCATCGGTCAGATCGGCTGCGTCTACACGGCGCAGACCTTCGAGTACGACTGGAACGGCGTCATCATCGGCCCCGATCTGCTCTTCCGCAACGGGAAGTTCACGGTGGACCGGACCGCCTCCCACGATCCCGCCTTCCGCAAGTCGGTCGACGACGCGACCGTCATCCGGTGCGTCCGTAACGCCTACCACGTACTCCTCACCCGCGGAGTGGTCGGCACCGTGGTGTACGCGGTCGACCCGGCGACCCACAACGAACTGCGCAGGCTCATCCCCGGCACCATCGGCCTGCAGCACTACGCCGGCGCCCAGGCCAAGCTGACCGCCGAAGGACCACAGCTGCCGCCCGACTACAGCAAACGGCACAGGTAGCCTTGATCCCGTCGTAGCTGCGGCCCGCCGGGCTTCCGCTCCGCCTGGCGGAGTCACCGAGGACATGCCCCCACCCGCACGAGTTCCTTCGTGCTGCCTGGGGGCTTTCCTTGCTGTTCCGCGACTCCGCCGCCGCGGTTGCCGCCGAGTGCCTCTCCGGTGCTCTCTTCTTCCGCCTGACGGAGCAGTTCGTGCACATGCACGGCCACAGACCTGGTCCGTCGGAGGTCCGCTCGTGGGAGCGGAGCATCCCGGTCCTCGCGAGCGCGCTCAACGATGCGGGGCTCGGGCAGGTGGAGGTGCTCCTGGAGTACGGGCTGCCACTGAACAGCAAGCGGGCCGACGCCGTGCTGGCCGGAGTGCATCCCGAGACCGGTCTGCCGTCGTACGTCGTCGTGGAGTTGAAGCAGTGGGGCGGCGCCGAGCCGGACGAGGACGATCCCTCGCTCTGCCGCATCGACGCGTACGCCCGGGCGGTGCTGAACCCCGTCGACCAGGTTCGCGGCTACTGCGAGTACCTCGTCTCCTTCAACGGAGCGCTGGCCGAGCACCAGGATCGCATCAGCGGCGTCGCCTATCTGCACAATGCCACCGACCTCACCGTCAGCGGGCTCTTCGAAGCCGAGCAGGACCAGCACGGTCAGCTCTTCACCGGTGCGCGGCGCGGGGAGTTCATCGACTTCCTGCGCGGGAGGTTGGGACCCGAGCCCGGGGCTTCGGCTGCGGACGAGCTCGTCAGCGGGAAGATCGGCCCGTCCAGGCAGCTCATGGCCGTGGCCGCCCAGGAGGTGCGCGAACGCGAGCAGTTCGTCCTGCTGGACGAGCAACGGATCGCGTACCGGACGGTCCTCAACGCCGTCCGCCGCGCCAAGCAGTCCGACCACAAGGAGGTCGTGGTCGTCACCGGCGGGCCCGGCACCGGGAAGAGTGTCATCGCGCTCTCGCTCCTCGGTGAGCTGTACCGGCAGGGCACCACGGCACTGCACGCGACAGGCTCGAGTTCGTTCACGACGACGATGAGGAAGGTCGCTGGCGCCCGGAAGCGTGAAGTGAAGGACCTCTTCAAGTACTTCAACAGCTTCATGACCGCCGAGCGCAACAGTCTCGACGTCCTGATCTGCGACGAAGCCCACCGCATCCGGGAGACCTCGGCCAACCGCTACACGTCGGCATCGAACCGCACCGGCAAGGCCCAGATCGAGGAACTCATCGACGTGGCGCGCGTCCCGGTGTTCCTGTTGGACGAGCATCAGGTCGTCCGGCCCGGCGAGATGGGCACGGTCGCTGAGATCGAGGCGGCTGCCGCGAAGAAGGGACTCAGCTGTCAGGTGGTGTCGCTGGACAGCCAGTTCCGCTGCGGTGGCAGCGACGCGTATCTGCGCTGGGTGGTGCGGCTGTTGGGGCTCGAGCCGGGCGGTCCGGTGGTGTGGGAGCCGGACGACAAGATGCAGCTCATGCTCGCGGAGAGTCCGCAGGAGATGGAGGCGTTCCTCGACGACCGCCGTACACAGGGGTACAGCGCGCGGATGTCCGCCGGCTACTGCTGGAAGTGGACGAAGAAGGTACCCCCGGGGCAGGCCCTGCCCGCCGACGTGGTCGTCGGGGAGTGGGCCCGGCCCTGGAACGTCTTCGGTGACCGGGCCGTCGCAGGTGCTCCTCCGGCCGCCCTGTGGGCGACCGATCCGGCCGGTTTCGGGCAAGTGGGCTGTGTGTACACGGCGCAGGGCTTCGAGTACGACTGGAGCGGCGTCATCATCGGCCCCGACCTGGTGTGGCGTGACGACCGCTGGGTCACCGACCGTACCGCGTCCAAGGATCCGGTTTTCCAGAAGTCGACGTCGGACGCGGATGTGCACCGACTGATCCGCAACACCTACAAGGTGCTGCTGACGCGAGGCATGATCGGCACGGTGGTGTACTCGACCGACGCGGAGACGCGCGAGAAGCTGCGGGAGCTGACCGGCGCAAGCCTGGGCCTTGCGGCCGTGTGAGAGCAGGAATGGGGCCCACCTCCGAGGAGGCGGACCCCATTCGATCTGCACACGACGCGCGAGCGCAGTGTGTTCATCCGCTCACACGTTGAAGCGGAACGTGAGTGCAGAGCAGCGACCTGCGGAAACGTCGTTTCGGAGGGGCTTCTCCCAGCACCGTCCCAGCACGGGCGGGTCAGTAGTGGTACCGAGCAGCGAGGATGACGATCTCCTTGTCCGTTACCAGGTAGACAAGGCGGTGCTCGTCGTCGATCCTCCGCGACCACGCCCCAGGCAGGTGATACTTCAAAGGTTCAGGCTTGCCGACCCCGGAGAAGGGGTCACGCCTGACGTCCTCGATGAGCTTGTTGATCCGGGCGAGCATCTTGCGGTCGTTCTTGAGCCAGGACGTGTAGTCCTCGCAGCCCTGATCCTCGAAGACAAGCCTCACGCGGCACCCGTACCCGCGTCCGCCGACTCGGGATCGATCAGCTCACGCTCGGACAGGTTGACGTTGGCCAGGGCGTTCTCATACGCCTTGAGGAGCCGCCGAGCGTTCGCCGGAGAGCGCAGCAGGTACGAGCCCTCACTCAACGCCGCGTAGTCCTCGGCCGAGACAAGTACGGCATTGCCGTGCTTGGAGACGATCTCGATGGCCTCGTGGTTCTCGTTGACCTTCTTGATCAGCGGAAAGAGTTCCTTGCGGGCTTCGCTCGCAGTGATGGACATGACCGGCCCCCTCCCTCAAGTGGTACCTAATAACGTACCACTCTCGACGTTCGCTCGGCGGGTGAACAGCTGACGGGCAGCCAGATTTCCCAGCACCGTCCCAGCACGGGAAACAAGCAGGGCTCGACTCCGTAGAGCCGGGCCCCCTTGTGACCTGCATGTTTGCCACGTCAGCGACGTGGTGTACTTTCATCCGCTCACACGTTGAACCTGAACATTCAGCACAGGGCTGCGACCTGCGGGAACGTAGCCTTGGAAGTGGTCATCCAGCACCCATCCAGCACGGTGCGGACTTGTCCAGCGCATCCAGCACACGCAACCGCGACCACGCCCCACATAGCGAAGCGTTGTGTACACATGGAACACTCGGTACGCTTGGGCGCTATGACGCAGCCACTGCCCATAGAGTCCATCCGGGATGTGCGCGCACACCTGGCCGAGGTCGTGGAGCGAGCCGATCGGGACGACGTGCCCACGGTGATCACACGCCGAGGCAAGGAGGTCGCCGCCGTCGTCTCCATCGAGGTACTGCGCAAGTACCAGGAATGGGAAGAGCGCGAGATCAACCGGATCATCGACGAGCGCATGGCGAACCCGGCCCCCGGTATCCCGATCGAGGACATCATGAGGGAGACCCTGGCTCGCAGTGAGTGAGTACCGAACCGTATTCCGACCTGAGGCTCAGGCCGAGCTTCGGAAGATTCCCCGCGACATTGCACTGCGCATCCTGGCCAAGCTGACCGAGCTGGAGAGCGATCCCCTCGGCTTCAACACCACCGCGCTCGTGTCGCAGCCCGAACGTCGGCGCCTGCGAGTCGGCGATTACCGAGTCGTCTACACGATCGACAACGGGGAGCTGGTGGTGTGGGTCGTGCACGTCGGGCATCGCTCCACCGTTTACGGCACCTGACACCGGCTGATCCAGCGTCAGGATATCCAGCACCTATCCAGCACGGTGCGGACGAAGGGGTCGACCCCCAGAGGAGCCGACCCCTTTCGACCTGCACGCTTGACGAATCACCTAGCGTGCAGTAATGAGTCGATCACACGTTGAAGCGGAACTTCCACCACAACGCTGTGACCTGCGAAAACGTCCCCCAGAGAGGCCCGAGTCAGCACGGAATCAGTACCGTCGGGACAGGTCAGCACAGTCACGCGGCGGGGCCGTAGCCGCCGGAGTCCGCAGCGGCCGGGCTCTCCACTACCAACGGTAGCGGTCGCATGGCGGCCTGCATGACCTCGCGGCAGCGGTGCCAGGCGCCCGGGACGAGGTGCCCGTAGGTGTCCACGGTGATCTTGATTGACTTGTGTCCGAGCCAACGCGAGACCTCGTGGATCGGAATTCCGTTCGCGAGGGCGGTCGAGGCGAAGAAATGCCTCAGCGAGTGCGGGGTGTACTTCGGCTTGCCGTTTGAATCAACGAGCCCGGCCGCGATGCACGCCTTCTTGAAGTGGTAGCCGAAGGTGTTGGCCGTGGGCATGGTGCCCTTGCCCCGCTCGCGCGGTGCGAAGAAGACTTCGAGCTCCCGGTCCTTGCCGGCCTTGTCCTTGAACGCCACCGGGATGGGCGCCCACTGTTCCTCGTGGGCGTCGATCTCCTCGTCCAGGAACGGAGCGATCGGGACGTCCCGGTACTCGCCTTCCGCGCGGTGCTTCAGCGGGACGAACCGACTCCGGCTGTCACCACGGCTCGCCTTCGCGCTGACTTGCCACCGGATGCGGATGAACTCGGTGCGGCGGCACTCGCAGGCGAAGGCCAGGGCTTCGCTCGGCCTCAGGCCGGCGCCGGACATGAGGTAGATCGTCAGCCGGTACTGGGGCGAGATGTGCTTGCCGAGGAGATCAACCTCCTCCAGGGTGGGGATCTCGTCCTCGTCGACGGCAATGCTGCTCGTCCTGGGGATCTTGACGCCCTTGGCCGGGTTCTCGGAGATGCGCTTCTCGACGATCGCCGCTTCGAGCATCGCGATCGGGATGTTCATCCGGTCGTTGATCGTCGAGGCGGCCATACCCTCGCCCTTGCGATGGAGGGCGGCGACGAACCGCTCGAAGTCGCTCTGAGCGAGGCCGGCCAGGGTCTTACGCCCGAGGTGCGGTATCAGGTGGTTCCGGATGAAGCCCTCGTAGTTCCGGTAGGTTCCCTCCGCGAGGATCTGCCGCTCCAGCCACTCCTTCGCGTAGGCCCGGAGAGTGATGGCGCCCCGCTGGGGGTCGAGGTAGACGCCCATGCCCTTGTCGTGCTCGACCTTGCTGGCGAACGCGTCCGCGCCGTCAGGCCCGGTCTTCTTGGCGAAGCTCTTCTCGCGCTGCCTCCCCGACCGGCCGCCCGGCTCCCGGTAGCGGACGAGCCACTTGTGGCCGCAGCGCACCTTCGTGCAGGGGTAGAAGCGATCCTGCTCTTCCTCTTTGCAGGGCTGAAAGACGGTGGCCACGTGGCCCCTTTCTGTCTTGATGGGGCGGTGCGGCCTGCTTGGTGCTACCCGTATCTGCTGTCGAGGTAGGTCACGATGTCGCGCTCGCGAAAGCGCAGCAGCCTGCCGACCTTCTGTGCTGGAAGGCCCCAGGTTCGGTACTTGTTCTTGACGGTGATCTCGCTGACCTTGAGCCAGTCGGCGACCTCCGCCGGGGTGAGGAGGCGGTTGCTGCCGCCCTTCATCCGGCGTCCGCCCGGTGGGCAATCAGGACGGCGGCGCGAAGCGCGGTCCGGTAGTCGCGGCGGAGCTGGTCGATCCGGTCGAGGATCTGTGCGCCGCTGGCCCCGGGGGCGCCGAGGCGACGGGCGATCTCGGTGATCAGTTCCTCGTCGGTCTCGGGCTGGGGTTCGGCGCCGGCCGGGTACTGCCGAGCCGCGCTCCCGCTGACCCCGAGAACCCAGCTCCAGCCGTTGGCCAGGGCGGCCTCGGTGGGACTCAAGCAGCCACCCCCAGGTGTCGGGTGCGGGACTGGGAGGTCAGGTGGTACATGCCGTACTCGCACTCGTAGGTGCGGCTCTCGTGGCGGATGCCTCGTCCGGTGCCCCGGCGGTCGGCGACCCGGGCTCGCTTGGCCTGGGCCTTGCCTAGTGCCTTGGTGGCGGCGTGGTCGTCTTCGTAGGCGCGCTTCGACCCGCACGGGCAGGCTCTGAAGTCGACGGTCTTTGCCGTCATGCGGTTTCCTCCGTCTACTTTCGGAACTGCCCGCAGGGGCAGGTGGGGATGTGGCAGGCGCCTCGGGCGGCGCTGACAGTGGAGTGGGTGAAGGGGGCGTGGCCGCAGTCGGGGTCTTGGCAGTACCCCTTCCAGCCCTTCTTGCCGTCCACGTTGGCGAGCATCACGCCGGGCGCGTACAGCTTGATCAGGCGCCCGCTGCCTCCGATGGCGATCTTGTCCGCGAACGACTTGGCCTCGGTCTCGCTGCCGAAGGGTGCCCAGTTCAGTCCGCGGGTGCCGTCGCTCCAGGTGTGTGCGAGGGCGTACCAGTCGCGCATCTGGAGGACTTCGGCGACCTCCTTGATGACGGCCTTGGCCATCTGGTCGGCGCTCTCGAAGTCCTCGGACTCCAGGAGCGCCTTGACTGCGGAGACTTCCTCCTTGCGGGGGGTTAGCCTCATGGGCCGCTCCGGTGGTCGGCGAGCGCCTCGATGGCGGTGAGGACGTCGTCGAGCATCCGGGCCGCCTCGCGGTCGTGCCGGGCTTCGAGTCGCTCGATCTTGGCGGTGTTCAAGCCCGGCTGGTCGGCCGCCGCCTCGATCGCGGCGTCCTGGCGCCGGTACATCTCGTCGGCCTTGCCGATGAGTGTCCGCAGCCCTTCGAGCACGGAGTGCAGGTTGAGCTCGCTAGACAAGTCGGCGACGAGGCTGGCGGTGGCTGGCGTCGGATTGAGAACGGTCACCGGATAGGCGAACCAGTCGGCATCCAGCGGGGTCTTCCAGCCGGGGACGGTGAAGCCCTCGGCGGCCTTGATGCCACTGTCGCCTTCGTAGTCCTTGATCTCGGTACCGATGGGCAGTTGGTCCAGGACCGCGGAGGTGTGGACGAGGGTGTTTGTGCTGGTCAAGGGGTTCCCCTTTCTTCGTTAGTCACACTATCTCAATGGCTTGAGCGAAACAACTCTTACATTCGTGCCGCAGTCGCCCGGATGCTGTCCCCGAGTTCAGCAAGGCTGCCGCGGTTGAGGATCACGGCGTCGAAGGAGTATCCGGTGAGGGCCTGCTCGCTGGCATGGTCAGAGTCCTGGATGAGCTCCTGGCTCGGCCGGACGATCTGAACGACCAGGCCGCCGTGCCTCTTGATGGCGTCGGCTTCGTTTGGGAACCGGACGTCGGTGATGACGGTCGGCCCCCACCAGTCGCGCTGACGGAACATCTGGTCCACCCAGACCGATTCGCCAAGGGTCGCCCGGCCGGCGTCCGTGCCGAGGCGCTGGAGCAGGGCCCGGACTTCGGGGATCTGCACCTTCGCCACGTCCCAGCCGAGTGTGTCGATGGCCATCCGAAGGCGGATCGGGCCGGTGCCGCACGGGCTGGGCACGAGGGGGTCGAGCGAGTAGAGCATCTGCCGGAGGGGGTCGGCGAACGCGCGGCGCATCCACCCCTTCTCGGCGAGGAACCCGGCTGCGGAGTCCTTGCCGCACTGGGCAAGTCCGGCCAAGCCGATGAGCGGCGAGGCGGTCTCCCGGGCCTTGGCGGTGGTGCGTGGGGCAGTTCGCCGCGCGTCCTGGACCTGTAGCTCGAACTCGCCAAGGGCCACGTTGACGGCCGCCGCGAGGACGGGCTGGTGGCTCGGGCCGGGGAGGCGCGCTCCGCTCAGCACCTGGCAGAGGGTTCCGTTGTCGATGCCGGTCGCGTCGGCGAGGCGCGTGCGAGCTCCAGAGCGTGGGATGTCCACCTCGAAGCCAGCAGTGACCGCCTTTCCGGTGAGCCAGCGGCCGAACTCGGCGAACTTCTTGTCGTTGATCACGTTCGTCTCCATGGTGTTAGGCGGTCGCAGGTCGGGCGGGTCGGGTCGGGGCGGGTGCGTGGAGGGCGAGGGCCTTCTCGAAGTTGCGGTCGTCGAGCTCGTCGATCCGGGCGCCTGCGGCGAACACGGCAGCCTGAGCCTCGCGCAGTGCCCGCAAGGCGTCGCGCTCACTGTCGCGGAGGTCGCGCAGGCGGGAGGCCCGCAGATGCTGGGCATACTGGGCCGCCTGCTCGTAGGCGTGCTGCTCGTCGCCGACATGCGCCTGCACGACGGCCTGAAGGATCTCCCGGCCACGTCGCTGGGTGGCCTCAGGAGCCTCACCGTACGAGCCCTCGGTGACGCGACGGATCGTCACCAGCGGCCAGTTGGGGGGCGTCTTCGTGGAGATGTGCAGCGCGCCTTCGAGCTGAACGCCGTTGATGTGCAGGCTGCCCACATGTCGGCTGTACTTGTCCCAGCCGTAGGCCACATGCAGGTCGGTGGGCATGAACTCCCACCCCTGCGAATGGAATCGGGGGGCGATCTCGACGGTGCCCGAGATCCGCCGGCCAGTGACGGCGTAGGTGGTCGTCCAGGGGTCCGCCGCGCGGTTGCGGGGGTCGGTGGCGTTGACGCGCTCGATCAGCAGGTCGCTGGTCATGGTGTCTCCTTGCTCGTTCTCGGCTGGTCTCGTCAGGCCGCGGGCGCCACCCCGCGACGACCTCCCTCTCGGAAGGTTTCGCCAGTTACACTCTTACAATGTGGAGGTTAGTAGCACTGCTCGACTGGGATGCCCTCGGCCTTGGCGTGCTCGATGCACGCCTCGGCGCTCGCGGTGAAGAACGCGAGGGCGATCTCCGCTCCTTCCGCGTCGTCGGCGGCGCTGGCCCAGCGGTCGGGGACGATCGGGGTCAGGAATCCGCGGGTAACGAGATGCATGGTGGTGCCGATGCGCATGAGGCTGCCGGCCGGGCGCTGGCGACTGGGGATCTCGCGGTAGACCGTTCCGGTGATGCCGCGATCCGTACGGATCTTCAGCGTGGTTCCGTCAGTCAGCGTGACGGTGTCGGTGTACTTGCTCATGTGGTTCTCTCTGCTGTTCATGGTCAGGCGGCCAGTGCGTGTTCGGCCCGGACGGTCGGATGGGTGCTGTAGATCTCGGCGAGGTACTCGCGAAGCCGGGCCTCCCAGGCCATGCCGAGGAGCGCACCCAGGACAACGGCGCCCATCGGCGGTGCGACCACGTCGCCGATCTGCTGGGTGCAGGACGAGCGGGAGCCGGTCCAGGGGTGGCCGGGCCGGAAGCCCACCAGGAGCGCTGCCTCGTCAAGATCGAAGCGGTGGGAGGGATCGTCTTCCCGGTACCAGCCCCGGATCTTCGATGTGATCGCGGTGGCGGGCTTGTCGGCCGACCAACAGTTCCCACCGGCCGTCCGGCGCACACCCCGTGTGTTGACTCTGATGCCGGGCGGCCAGCCGAGGGCCTGCGCCGCCGTGGTCGTGGGGATTTCGCTCTCGGGCTTGGTGCTGCCCGCGATGGAGTAGCGGTGCCGGGCTGCGAGCATGAAGGTTCGCCTCCGGCGGCTGGCGAGCCCGTAGTCCTTGGCGTCGAGGACCTCGAAGTTGATCGCCAGCCAGTCCGCGCACCGGAACTCGTCGCGGATGCCGTCGATGATGACCTCGGGCAGAGCGCTGGACTGCTCCATCGCGATCCATCCGAAGTCGTACGAGGCGACGGACAGGGCGAGGCCCCAGATCACTACTTCGGCAAGCAGGCCGATCCGTTCGTCGGTCAGGTCCTTGGCCATGGCGCGGACCTCGTCGACGCCGTAGATCGGGCCGGACCACCCCTCCCAGCACTCGTCGCACTCGTCCGGGCATTCGGCCGTGCAGTCCAGCTCGGCCCAGATTCCGACCGTGGCCTCCCAGGCGCAGGTAAACATGTCCAGGAGGATCTGCTGGTTACGCGGGTCCTGGCCGGCCCGCTTGCCTGCGGGGGTCCAGCACTGACACGGGGCGGTGACGATCAGGCCGCGCGTCCAGCGCAGGGCCGGGTGGTGCGGGTCGAGCGTGCGCACGTCGGCGACGATGCGCTGAAAGCCGGCCTTCACCGCGGTCGCCGCAGCGTCCTTGTTGGATTCGACGCCGATGATGTCGAGTTCGCGTCCGAGTACGTCTCGTGTGCCGACTTCGAGGCCACCCGGGCCTGCGAAGAGGTAGACGACGCGCTCCGGATCGCCGGGCTTCGGTGGCAGGAGCCACCGTGCCGGCCATGGGGCAGCGAGCTGTTCGAGCTCCTCGATCGACCAGTCGACCAGCTCCTCCAGGTCGGGAAGGGTGGCCGTGGTCACGCTCACCGGTCACCGATCTTGACGGTGGCCTCAGTGACTTCGAGCATCGACAGGTCGGTGACGGAGCTGCACACGTACTCGACGACGGACTTGCGGACCGCGCCGCCGTCCGGCCCGGCGCCGTCTTCCTCCGCCCACCGGTCGCGATCGACGGTGATGGTGATCGCTGGTATCCGGACCTTGACGAGTCGGGACTTCCCACACCCGCAGGCGCACTTGCCGTACTCACCGGCCATGGTTGGCCCCCTGGCCCGCACGGACGGCGAGGCTGGCGATCCGGTCCCGCGTGCGCCGGACAATCAGGTCCCTTGTGCTGAAGCCGTGTTGGGCAGCGTCGAGTGCGTCGGGGTGGAACAGGTCCACGTCTGCCGGGAGCAGGCCGGTGCGCTGGGCCTCGTCGAACCAGGCGAGCGCGGCGGCCGGCGTCTCGAACTCCAGCGGCAGGTGGAGGCGGTAGGAGTGCGACTTCACCATCCGAGGAACTCCTCTTCCAGCCGGTCGTACTCGTCCTCGTCCTCGTCGTACTCAACGCTGGTGAGCCACCCGGCATCGGTGATCTCCCAGTAGTACCCGGGTCGAACGAGGCCGTCGCTCCCGTAGATGCCTCGGCCGCAGTCGACGCACTCGTACGGCTTGCCTTCGGGGTGGCGTATCGGTCCGTTGCACTCGACGCAGCGGACGACGTTGTCGGGCGGCGCAACCGGCGTCCGCACGTGGGTATTGGGCATCTCGTATCCTTGGAAGTGATTGATGTCGGCTGGCATCGTCAGGAGGTGGGCACCACCCCACCTCGACCCCGATTCACCACCGGGGTTTCGCCTTGGCGCCCGCCCGTTGTCCTGTCAGGCAGGGCGGGCGCCTTGCGTCAGACCAGGTCGGTCTCTGCGGCCATCTCGGCGAGAGCGGTCTCGAATTCCTGGATCACCTTCGCCTCGGCCGCGTCGGCGGTCGGCGCCTCTATGAAGCTGGTGAGCCGGTAGAGGTTGTCGCTGGTGTAGATCGAGGTGCTTTCGTCGCCGTGCCATCCAGCTACCACTCCGGCGACCACGAGGGCCTCGCTGTCTTCGTCGTGCAGTGCGACTACGGTCCATCGGTTCATAGCTGGTCTCCTGTGATCAGTAGGCGTTGAGGATTTCGAGGACCGTGGTGCCCTGGATCTCCTCGAAGAACGGCTCCGACAGCTCCCACTCGCCCGGGTTGTCGTTGAGCCACTCACAGAAGCCGTCCTCGTCACCGATCTCTCCGTCTTCGTCAAGGAACTCCTCGGGGACGGTCAGCTCCAGCTCGACCTCCGCCTCGGTGGTCCGCTCGACCGAGAACTTGACGGTTTTCTGCACGATCTGGCCCTTCAGGTGGATTCGGATGCGGCACGGGCCGCAGGTGAGGTCTTCGTCGAGGAGTTCGGGCACCGCGCCGCACTCAAGGCAGGCCGGCCGCCATTCAGCCGATGCAGAAGACATAGATGCCGCCCCCAGGTGCGTCCTCGGCGGTGTAGCCGCCGGTGAATAGGTGGTGGGAGGCTCGCTCCCAGTCGATGTCGCTGAACGGCCACTGGGTCAGGAGCTCCTTGCTCTCCTCGTCCATCTGCTCCTCGGCGTGCTCCTGGGCGTAGTCGGCCTCGGACCGCCACTCACCACAGAAGGCGTCCCGGAACTCCCCGACCGCGTCGGCCGGATCGGCGTCGTCGTCTGCGTAGGTGCTGAACCAGATCGCGAAGGGCTGACGCTCGTAAGGCGGGATCTCGGCGAGGAGTTCGGCCATCTCAGTGGCGTGGGAAGGAGAGCACTCACCCTCGATCAGGCCGAGGAAGTTGTCATGATCCATGACCCACAGCTCTTCGTGATCGGTCGGTTTGGCGTGCAGATCTTGAGGGGTGACCAGGTCGGCCACGTCGGCGTCGTGCCAGTCGCCGGTCAGGAAGCCCGCGTTGTAGCAGGCCAGGCATCCGATCCAGACGCGCGGGGCGTCCGTGTCGGTCAGGATCGTGGGCATGTGTCCTCGCAGTTCAATGAAGGGCTGGCTTCGTCAGGCGGGGGACACCACTCCCCCGCGACCCCTTCCGGGGTTTCGCCTTGTCGGGTCTACTTCTCGGCCTTCTCCAGGACCGGCCAGTACGAACGGCTTCGCGACCAGCCGTTGGCCTTGTGGAGCGCGTCCATGGAGTTCTGGGCGTCGGCAACGCACGGCGCGCACATGAACCGCTCCTCGGCGGGCGTGCGCATCCACGGTCCTCGGCGGCCGGTCGCCGGGCCGCACCACTCGCACAGGCCGCCACCCTCGATGTGGTGGAAGGCGGTGCAGACGTTGCCGTTGTGCGGGCTGACGGTGCGGACGATGGCGTGGGCCTGGGTGGCTGCGGCCTTGAAGGCGTCGCGGAACCCGTGGTCAAAGAAGGTGTCACCAGGGGTCCACAGCTGGCACGAGTCGCCGTGATTGTCTGGCGCCAGGCAGATGAGCACTTCGTACTTCCAGCTCATCGGGCGCCCGCCTCGCCGACCGCGCGGCCGGCCGATTCCGACAGTGCGCCATTGGAGGAGACGACCTCGTACACAGCGTCGACCAGGACGTCCTTGGCCCGGAGCCACTCGAACTCGGTCAGCTTCCGCTGTTCGTCGTCCTCGTCGGTCGCGTACTCCTCCAGCTCCCAGCGCTCCCAGTAGGTCAGGCACACGTCGGGAAATTCGTCCTGGAACTTGGCGAATGCCTCGTCGAAGCTGGGCGCGCTCATCGGGCCGGTTCCTCTCCGATGAGGGCGATCATCTCGTCGAGCAACTCGTACTCGCGAGGGTTCGGGGTGCGGACCTCCTCCTCCGGGAGCATCTCGACGGGTAGGGCGAAGACGAGCCGGGCTGCCACCTCCGCGAGGTTGACCAGGGTGTACCACTCCTGGGAGCCCGGGTCGTGGTCCTCCCGCCATTCCTCGACCTCGCGGTGTATCGCGAGGACTTCGCGGGCGAGGTTCTTGATCTGTTCCACGTGAACTGCCTTTCGGGGGTGTGAGGTCAGCGGGCTTCGAGCCACTGGCAGGCGGCGGCGAAGCCCTGCTCGCAGTCGTCGTGCTTGGAGTCGGCAAAGCCGTCGTTGAAGTCGGTGACGGTCGCGTGGGCGTGGTGCCGGGCGTCGTAGGCGAACTGGATGGGGGCTCCCAAGAGGGCCCCGGCGGCGAGGGTGAGGAGGAATCGGCGGCGACGGCTCACGGGATCACGCGGCCAGAGCGGTGCGGCGGGCGTTCGCGAGGTGGTTGTTGCCGAGGTCGGCGCGCTTGCCCGCAGCGTTGCCCGCGTGCCAGCCGGAGCCGGTCAGGCGGCGCTTCGGGGCGGTGCGGACCTTCGGGTGTGCCTCCTTGAACAGGGCGAGGATCGCATCATCGCGGGAGGCGAGCACGAGCTCTGCCGAGCGACTGCCGGCCGGGAGCGAGAGGTCGGCCTCGGCTGCGGCCTGGCGCTCGGAGTCGGTCAGTCGCTGGAACACTGCGCTGCGGAACCCGGCCAGCCAGGTCTTGCGGTAGGCAGTCGTGGACTCGCCCATGCGGGGCGTGCCGTGCTTCATGCCGTTGAATGCCTGGAGCATGAGGGAGGTGTAGAGCATCTCGACGCGGTCGAGCGTCGACTCGTAGCCGTGCAGCTCGACCCTCTGGACATACTTGCGGGCGGTCCTGTCCCAGGTGCGCCATCGGACGGACTGGCCGCCGAGCGCCTCGTTGACCGACATCAGCAGGTTCACGCGGTCGAGGACGTAGGAGCCGCTCTCGACGATGACTCGCGTGGTGGGACGGTCGGTCTCCGGCTTGGCGTCGGCGAGCATCGCCCGCTCGATCCCGTACTTCGCCATCAGCGCGGCGGCCTTGGCGAAGTACGCCTGGGCCTCCTCGGGCGACGCGGCGGGGTCCTCGGCCTTGGCCAGGATCGCCCGGACCTTGGCGAGCATGGGGTTGTTCTGGGTCGTCATGTGTACCTCGTTGGTCGTGATGCGGCTGGCATCGTCAGGAGGGGGACACCACTCCCCCTCGACGCACACGCCGGCCGACTCGCGGGCAGACGTGTGCGTTTCGCCTTGCGGATCGCCCAGGGCGTCCGGGCTCAGATCGGCTGCTTCGTGGGCTCGGCGCCGAACAGCGCGGAGTACTGCTCGTCGAGGTTTCCGGTCACGATGGCGAGCTCAAAGGCACTGGAGTTGGGGATCAACCGGTGCTCCGTGAAGACGGCCAGCACGTGAGCGATGAGCTCGGACTTGTCGCGCCGCTCGACGAGCTCGGCGCAGGGGCCGCAGGCGTTCCAGCCCCCGTCGTCGAGGAGGTCGACACCGAACGGGCCGCTCGCGATCGAGGGGAGAAAGCCCATCGGGAGGGTGAAGACCCAGGCGACTTCACCGACGACACAGAAATCGCAGTCCATCGCCGTCATGCCGCCAGCTCGACGAGGTACTTGCCCAGGTCAACGACCGTCCCGTCCTTGGCGTCCTCGTCGTCGAAGGTCTTGTGGAGGTCGTCCGCGTCGTCGTCCTCTTCGGCGTGGCACTCCAGCCACAGCTCGGCGACTTCCTCGCGGCCGACCCGGGCGAAGAACCGCACGAGCGCATCGGCCTCGCCACAGGTAAACCTGCCGCCGACCATGGAGGCGAGCATGCCGTCGTTGAACATGTCGGCGAACTCGTTCACGTCCTTCCGGAGCTGGTCGTACGCAGCGGAGGTGTGCTCCGCACACTCCAGGTAGGCCATCGCGGCGTCACCGAACTGCTGGTGCGCTTCGCGCTCGGCACGCCGACCGGCCCAGGGGTTGAGCTTTCGGTTGATCTTGCACAGGGTCTTCCGCATGGGGACCTCGCTTCGAACTGAGCGGCTGGCTCATCAGCACCCGGGCACCACCCCGGGCGGACGCCCCCCGGAGGGGGCGTTTCGCCTAGTTACACTCTTACGATCGGCTGGACGCCACTACGCGCGGGCCAGGTCGGGGTTCGAGGCCACCTCCTGCACCGAGATGCCGTGCTCGTAGATCGCGCCGCAGTCCTCGTCATCGCACCCGCACTCCTCGCGGAGGGTCTGGGCATGCATCGCCGCGCAGCCTTGGGCGTACTGCCAGGCCGACCACAGACTCGTGAAGACGGAGGCGGCGTCTCGCTCGTACCCCTCACGCTGGACAACCACGACTCGTTCGGCCGCCTCGACCCGCACTTCCCACAGGCCGACGAGGACGCCATCCTCGCGCCAGACGCGGACCTCGTGGTCGGGTTCACACTCCCCAGGGAAGGTGCATCCGCGCCCGTCACAGTGGTCCGTGAAGCAGTGCCACGTCACCGCGGGATCGCAGCCGTCCGGATTCTCCCGGCACTCCCGGCACTGCCGGCGTCCGACGACCTCGATGCCGCAGCAGTCACAGGCGTGACTGCCGCGCACGATCTCCTCCGACTCGTCTTCGAGGAGTTCCCAGCCCTCCGGGACGAACAGCGTCACGTCGTAGGGCTCTTCGGAGAGGTACTCCTGGATGTACGTCGTCTGGGTGGCCCCGGGCACCCCCTTATATGGCTGCCCGACGACCAGCATCAGGTTGTAGTTCGCGTCGCTCGGAGCAACGACCACGGCGTTCATGTGACCTCGACTTCATGCACGATGCGGCTGGCATCTTCAGCACCCGGGCACCACCCCGGGCGGACGCCCCGAAGGGCGTTTCGCCTAGTTACACTCTTACATTCAGGCCGCCGGAAGTCCGAGGGCGCACTCCAGGATCACGACCGCAGTCTCCAGCTCGTCGACCCGACCCAGCAGGCTCTCGACCACGTCAACCCAGATCACCTCTCGAACATCGCGGCGGGCCAGCTCTGCACGGGCAGCGTCCAGCTGCCGGCCGAGCTCGAAGTTGCGCTCCGCCAAGTTCGCGGCCTGCTCGATCGGGTCCAGCGCGGGGACGGCAGACTTGGCAAGGGCCACAGGGGTGATGGTGATGCTCATGTTTCTCCTCAAGGTGTCGCCGGGCAGAGCCCGACGCGGCGCCGCCCGTCGATCAACGGATGGCGAGCACGCACCGATTAGTTACACTCTTACGATCGGGGCGCATAGAACCTTCCGGCGGCTTCGCACCTACGCCCACGGCGTCCGGAAGGCACCCGGCCCGTTCGGGCCGGACAGTCAACTCGGGTGATTCGGCTTGGGGTTCAGCGGCGGGATTACTCCGATCACCGGGCTCACCGTCCCCACCCGCAGGACTGGCCGGTCCCTCCCGGCCGCTTCGCTTCGTTCCGACCGGATCTCTCCGGCCCGTTCGAGTGAACGGTGAGCCCTGACCTCGGAAGTCCGCACGGTTCCCCTGACGCCACCACCCACGGGCATCCGTGGACAGCTTCCCACCGCGCCTGCCTCGGATCGAGGCGGTTCACGGCTTCACCAAGGCCGTACGGGCGGGACTGCGGACGAAGAATCCGCGCCACTGCCTGTTACGTTGGCTGTACCCCAGGGGTTCGGCGTCGTCTCCAACACGCTGCCATCACAGGCGGGATGCCCCGCCTCCGGATCGCGCATCTTCGGGCCTACCGTCGCCCTGCGCACCCACCCACACCGCCTGCTGGCGGCTGCGACATCCACTCCCGAAGGGTGGGGCCGGGTGAGCGTCAAGCTCAAGATCTTCGCGCCTTCCGGACTGACCGGCCTGGCGTCGAGTCCGACCCTATCGGGCCGGTCCTTCGTTTCGCAACTCTTACGATCGGCGATTGCGATCCCGCCTGCCCATCGTTCCGGCGGCGCCGCTCTTGCGGCCCGTTCTCGGTCACCCGGGTTCGGCGTTGGTTCCAACCCTAGACGGGCTGGCCTTGCGTCGCAACTCTTACGTTCGCTCAACTTGCTTGCCGGTTCCCGTGGTTCGCCCTGCCTTGCGGCTGGCGTCCCGTGGTGGCGACGGGGAGAACATTACGCATTCAGTCACACTCTTGCAAATCGGGTCACATAAGCGCAGGTCAGGGGCCATGTGATGAGCCCCTGAGTGGCCCCGTGACGGCCTTCCCGGGCCCTGTTGGCTGGTCCAGCGCGCGCGTTCCTCTTCGGGGGTGTGGGGGGGCGAGTGTGCCCGCGTGCGACGCGCGACCGTAGTGCATGCCGAGCCGAGCCGTACGGGGTGGGGGTATGACCCCCGGAGAACGAATTCGCGGACCGCCACGTCTTAGCCGCTCGGATTCTGCCACGGTTCCAAGGCCGTTCAGCCAGGGCGGCCCGTCCGATCAGCCCGCGTCGGTACCGCCGCCGAGCGCCTTCAGCGCCTCGTCGAGGCTCGTCAGTTCGAGGTACCGGAGCTCGGTGAAGAGCACCCCGCGTTCGACCCCGTAGACGGTCCACGGGCCTCGGATGCTGAGCTTGTCGCCGTCGCGGCTCACCTGCCAGGCGATGTCCGGCGCCTCGCCAGTCCCGTCCGGCGGAAGGGTCCAGGAGGTATCGGTCGGATCGCCGGCAGCCCACTCCCGCAGGCGCCAGGCTTTGTGCCCACGCACCTGCTCGAAGGCCGCTGCCAAGTACGTCAGGTCGGCCGCCGGCACGACGGCCTCGTGCCGGCTGGGAACGGTGCACCCTCCGGCCTCGGTGCGGTTGAGGTAGAAGGACTCCGAGCGGATCTCGACTCCGTACGGGCCCATCTCTCGGGTGGGCTCCTGGATGGCTCCCACAGCTTTCTCCGTTCGTCGGTTGCGGTACGCGACCGACGATAGCGCTCGCTACCGTCAGGTCGCGCACTGCTTTGACCAACTATCCGGCCAGTGCTACCGCGAGCGCGAGCGCGAGGGTCAGCACGGCCGCGATGCTGATGTAGATCGCGATCCGGAAGACCCGGAACTTCCTGCGAAGCAGGGCAGACCGGCGGATGAGCCGCTCGGGGCGGCGGTCTTCAGCGAGGTCGTCGAGGACTTCGTCCGCCGTCGTGCACGAGGCCCAGCGCAAGAAGGAGCCGCGCGGCTCCTTGTAGACGCCGATGGGCAGGAGGGCGAGCAGCGCGGTCACGACTCCGGCTGCCAGCCCGGCACCGGCCAGGCCGGCCAAGAGGGCGACGGCGGTGGAGAGCGTGCGGCCGGGGATGACGGCCGCCAGGACCGCCAGCGGGAGGCCGAGCGCGGAGAGCAGGGCCGCGATCTTCGCCTCCATCCGGCCCATGTCGGTGGTCACCTCGTCGTGGGCTCGCGCGAGGGCCTCGTTCAGGTCGGGGTTGCTGCTGGGGTGTTCCACGGTTCTCCTTCGATCAGAGCTGTTCGCGCCGCCCGGGTGGCGGCACGAAAAAGCCCGCCCAACCCAGCGGAAGCGGGGGTTGGGCGGGCCGGGGGGGGCCGGGCAAGTGAGGCGGGCTGTCAGGCCGCCGTCGCCAGCCGGAGGTAGCGGTATCCGGAGCGGGTCGAGCAGCCGAGCTCGCTGGCAAGGGCGGGGCCGGTGAGCCGCCGCTCCTTGTCTGCTCGGATGGCGGCGACTGCCGCATGGACTTCTGTCAGCGGGATTGCCTGGCGGGTCTGGCGCTTCGGCGCGGTGTCCGCCGGGTCCGGCTCTGCCAGGTCAGCCTCCAGTTCGTCTGCCAGGTCGGCCGCCTCCTCCGCCAGCTCGTCGAGGCCGTTCGCGATCCCGGCCGCCAGCGACACGAGCTCCCGTCCTTCGCGGTCGAGCGCTTCTGCCACCTCGTTCGCCATCACGTCGAGCAGGACCTCCAGCTCGTGAATCCGTTCGGCGGCGGAGAGCTCGGCTTCCGGAGTCGCTGCCATGTGCAGCATGTGTGCCACTACGAGCGGTGGCACGGCTGAGACGGCCGCCACGAGGAATCCCGAGGTGGCGATGTACCCCTTGTCGAAGAGGTGTGCCATCACCTGGGCTGCCAGTGCCAGGCCGAGCGCGGCCCCGGCGCCGATGGTGGCACTGGCCCGTCCGGGCGCCTTGATGTGGCGGCGGTGCTCGGAGATGACGGCGGCGGCGCCGGCGTAGACGGAGACGGAGACTGGCATGAGCCAGGTGACCCAGCCGTGCCAGCCGGCGATCTGTGCCATCCGGATCTCACCGGGCACGGACATCACCAGGGCTGCCACGAGGACGAACGGCCTGCCAGCAGTGAAGACGACGCGGGCGTACCAGGGCATGTGCATCGAAGACATCGGTGTGTGGTGCTCTCTGTGCGCGTCGGGCTGTCAGGCGGCGGCCGGCATGGCCGGGATGAAGCGGCTGCGGGCGCCCTTGGCGAAGGTGCCGCTGGCACGCCGCTGGCGGATGGCGGCGATCAGGCCGTCCTTGTCGGCGGGGCCGGGCTGATCTCGGCGCGCTTCCTGCGAGCACGTCTTGCACAGGCTGTGGATAGCTCCCGGGGGGAACACGGCGTCGCACTGCTGGCAGCGGGCGCGGGTGTCCGGCTGCGGGGCAGGCGTCGGCTCCGCCTTGGCCGGGCGGTGGGACTTCAGGCGGTAGGCGATCAGGGCGGCCGGGGAGTCGACCTGCTCCGGCAGGCGGGCGGTAAGGACGCTGGCGAGCTTGAGCTGGGTGTGCCCGTCGGCGAGCCACTGGGCGGCGAGCGGAGCGAGACGGAGTACGTCGGTGGTGCCGAGCGCGAGGCGCCGGTCGCTCTCGCCGAGCTTGGCGAGCACCGCGGCTGCCCGGCCGGTCTCGGCGTCAGCCGGGGCGGCCGGGGCCTTCTCCCCCTCGGGCTGGCTCTCCTCCTCCTTGCTGCCAGCCGCGTCCGGCTGCTGGCCGCCGCCCGTCGGCGAAGGGTTCGGGAGGAGGTTCTTTGCCTGGTGCTTTTCCCCCTTGGGGAGATCGCCGACGCTCCGGGCCTCCGGCTCACCGACCGCCGGGATGTGGTTCATCGGGATGTCGGAGACGTGGGTGTGGGTGCGCCACCGGCCGGTGTCGGGGTCCTGGGAGCGCTGGCGACGGAGGTAGCCCGCACCTTCCAGCGCCTTGAACGCCTTGGCGACGGCCGTCTTCCCCTCCTCGACCTGCTCCGTGACCTTCTCGATGGTGACGGCGGAGCCGTCCGGCAGGGACAGCAGGCGGACCAGCAGGCCGACGGCGGCCAGTGAGAGCCGGTCGTGTCGGGCTGCGGCGTTGGGCACGACGACGAAGGCGCGGTCGTGCCGGTTACGATGCACTCGCATCTAGAGGACTCATCTCTAGGTCGGGGCCCTGGGAGCGTAGGCGCGCTTCCGGGGCCCGCTGCGTCTGACGGGTTGTCGAACGAACCATAGTAAGAGTGTCACTCTGAATGCAAGACTTGAACTTGTTCCACTATCCATGATCCGTAAGAGTGTGACCGCAGTCACGGGCGGGCCGCTTCCAGAACCGGGCACCAGCTCCGTATATATGAGTAGAAGGCTGAAGCTGATGAAGCTTCCCCTGGGGGCGCCGTAGGCGCCCAACTCCTCTAAGCTCCTTCGCCGTTGCAGCCTTCTGCTGGGCCCCCGGCCGGGGGCCACCTGGTGAAGCTCCTTAGTCGCCGCCGTTGCTCGACCCAGGAGGCTCATGTCCTGGACGACCTCCGACCGACGACTTCGCTTGCCGCCGAACTGGCCGCAGATCCGGCGCCGCGTCCTGGCCAGAGACGGCCACCGCTGCACCGCCACAGACCACTACGGCGTGCGGTGCCCCGAAGCCGCCACGGACGTGGACCACATCCGACCCGGTGACGACCACCGAGAGGCCAACCTGAGATCGCTCTGCGGGTGGCATCACCGGGTCAAGTCGTCCAGAGAAGGGGCCGCCGCGAAGGCAGCCGCCCGGCGCCGGCACGACCGGCGGTTCCGCAGGGCCGAGGACCACCCCGGCCTGCTGTGAGGAGGTGGCGATGCCCGGCCCTGTGCCCAACCGAGAGGCGGACCTCGCCCGCCCGCGAGAGCGTAAGGGCAGCGAGATTCAGCCCGTGACCAAGGGCGTCATGCGCGACGTCGAGATCCCGGGTGCTGACCCCGACTGGCACCCGATCGCCCGGCGGCTGTGGGACTCGCTGAAGTCATCCGGCCAGGCCGACTTCTACCAGAACTCCGACTGGGCGTTCGCGTACTCGCTCTGCGAAGACCTCTCCGTCTACAAGCAGTCCGGCAAGCGGAGCGGCCAGATGCTCCAGACCATCTACTCCGCCTTCGAGCGGCTCTTGGTGGCCGAGGGCGACCGGCGCCGTGTGCGGATCGAGCTGCACGAGCCTGAGCCTGAGGTGCAGTCAGCTGCGGTGCTCGCCATCGCCGACTACAAGAGGGAGCTCGGGCTCGCCGAGTAGCGGGGGTGATCATTGCAGACGCCCCCTGCTCTCACCGACGAGGAGATCGACGGTCTCGCCCCTTCGTTCCTCGGTCCGACCTGGCAGCGCGACCCGGACGGCTCCTGGCGCCTCCCCCGGTGGACCCTTGGCTGGCAGATCGCGGGCTGGTGCGCCGAGTACCTGCGGGCCGACGACGGTGGCCCCTGGCGGTTCACCCCCGAGCAACTCCGCTGGCTCCTCCACTGGTTCGCCGTGGACGAGGCCGGCCGGTTCACCTCCCGCAAAGGCGTGCTCCAGCGGCTCAAGGGCTGGGGCAAGGACCCGCTCCTGGCCGTCGTCGCCCTGGTCGAGTTCGTCGGCCCGTCACGCTTCTCCCACTGGGAGAACGGCCAACCAGTCGCCGTGCCACACCCGCAAGCCTGGGTGCAGATCGCCGCCGTCTCGCGCGACCAGACGCGCAACACGATGACCCTGATGCCCAGCTTGATGAGCGACCGACTCATCGAGACCTACGGCATCAAGGCGGGCGCCGAGCTGATCCGGGCCAACGGTGGCCGGCAGCGCCTCGAAGCGGTGACGAGTTCCTTCCGCGCGCTCGAAGGCGGCCGTGTCACGTTCACGGTGCTCAACGAGACGCACCACTGGGTCACCGGCAACAACGGCGACCGGATGTACGAGACGATCGACGGGAACGCGACCAAGAAGGACTCGCGGTACCTGGCGATCACCAACGCCTATCTGCCCGGTGAGGACTCCGTCGCCGAGCGGATGCGTGAGGCGTACGAGAAGATCCTCGAAGGCCGGGCCACCGACGTCGGCTTCATGTACGACTCGATCGAGGCCCACCCTGCGACCCCGCTGACGCCCGAAGCGATCCGCATCGTCCTGCCGAAGATCCGCGGGGACGCAGTCTGGCTGCGGGTCGAGACGATCCTCCAGTCGATCCTCGACACAACGATCGCCCCCAGCCGCTCTCGTCGGATGTGGCTCAACCAGATCGTGGCCAGCGAGGATGCCCTCTACGGTCCGGCCCAGTGGGACGTGCTCCGCGACGACACCGCGACGTTGGTGGCCGGCGACGAGATCGTGCTCGGCTTCGACGGCGGCCTCCGCGACGACTCAACTTGCCTGGTGGCACTGCGCCTCAGCGACATGTACAGCTGCATCCTCGGCCTGTGGGAGAAACCCGACGGGCCGCAGGGCCAGGGCTGGGAGGTTCCCCGGGGCCAGGTCGACTCGGCCGTCCACGACGCCTTCCGCGTCTTCAACGTGCAGGGCTTCTACGCCGACGTGGCCCTGTGGGAGAGCTACATCTCCGAGTGGTCGGAGGCGTACGGCGAGGGCCTGGCCGTCAAGGCCCCGGGGCGGGACGCGATCGGCTGGGACATGAGGTCGAGCCTCAAGACCAGCACCTTCGCGCACGAGCGGCTGATGCGGAGCATCTTCGACCGCAAGCTCATCCACGACGGCGACCGCGCTCTGCGGCGCCACGTGCTCAACGCAGTTCGCCGGACCAACAACTACGGCATCAGCTTCGGCAAGGAGACCAAGGACTCCCCCCGCAAGGTCGACGCCTATGCCGCGCTGATGCTCGCGCACGAGGCTCTCGTCGACCTGCGCGCCCGAGGCAAGAAGGTCCGCGCCCGCTCCGGCCGCGGCTTCTTCCTGTGACCCAATTGTAAGAGTGTAACGAAGGCGGTGATCACCCTGGCCGCCTCCGTCTCTCCTGCTGCGCTCGCGCGGCAGCTCCTCGCCGTCCTGGGCCGCGACGGCGCCCGACTGCGCCGGATCGACGACTACCTCCACGGCAGCCACGACGACCCGTACATGCCGCCGCAGGCCGACGACGAGTACCGACTGCTGGCCCGGCGGGCCGTGTCCAACTGGATGCCCCTGCTGGTCTCGACGCCCGCACAGGCGCTGTACGTCGATGCCTTTCGCCCCGGTGACTCGGGCGGACAGGCACGGGCCGCCGCTGACTCCACGACGGTGGAGTGGGAGCACTGGCAGCGCAGCCGCCTGGACGCCCGGCAGGCTGCGGTGTACCGAGGTGCTCTCACCTACGGCCACAGCTTCACCGTGACCGAGCGGTCGCGGGCCGGGCAGATCCGCACGAAGGGCCTGTCCGCACTGCGGACGGCCGCGTTGTTCGAGGACCCGGCCAACGACGACACCCCCTTCGCGGCCTTGACGGTCACGGCCTGGCCCACCGGCGATGACGCCGGCCGGGCTCGACTGTGGGATGCCCGCAACGAGTACGCGGTGCGCTTCCTGTCGTTGGACGACCCGAGCAGCATCGCCGTCTCGGAGGCGCGTCGGCACGGTGCGGGCGAGTGCCCAGTCACTCGCTTCGCCGCGTCGGTCGACCTGGAGGGCCGCACGGTCGGCGTGATCGAGCCGATGATGGCCCTCCAGGACCGGATCAACCAGAGCGTCTTCGATCTGCTGTTGGCCCAGACGTACGGCAGCACCAAGGTTCGGACCGTCTCCGGCATGGCACCACCGATCCAGCGAGACCCGGAGACCGGCGAGCCGGTTCTGGACGCGGCCGGCAACCCCGTGCCACTGCCGATCAACCACAACGCCAAGCGGTTCCTCTTCGCCGAGGACCCGGATGTTCGCTTCGGCTCGCTGGACGAGACCCCGTTGCAGGGGTTCATCGACTCGATCGACATGTCCGTACGACACCTGAGTGCCGCCTCGCAGACCCCGCCGCACCATCTCCTGGGCCAGATCGCCAACTTGAGCGCCGAGGCGCTCCTGGCGGCCGAGACCGCGCTGAGTCGGAAGATCGCCGAATTCAGAGTGGCGTTCGGCGAGTCGTGGGAGCGGGTGTTCCGTCTCGCCGCGGAGCTGGCGGGCAACCTCGCGTCGGCCGGCGACTACCGGGGTGAAGTGATGTGGCGCGACATGGAGTCCCGCAGCCTCGCACAGTCCGCTGACGCACTCGGCAAGCTGCGCGAACAGCTCGGCATCCCCGCTCGCGGCCTGTGGGCACGGGTTCCGGGCGTCACGCAGACCGAGCTGGAGGACTGGGAGCAGAAGGCCGAAGAGGACGACTCTGTCGGACAGTTGGCTACAGCCCTCAAGCGGGCGACGCCCGAACCTGCGGCCCGACCGCTGCCGGTGGCGGCGTGACGCGGCCAGCACGGCAGGACGACGCCGACCGGGCCGCCGAGGCGTTCCACCTCGCGCTCAGCCAGATCGGCGCGGAGACCACGGCCGACGCGTTCGCCCTCTGGTCGGAGGTCCCGGCCGCGCAACGCGCGGCTACGGCCTCAGGCTGGCTGCGGCGAGCGATCACCCTGGTGATGGGCCGCAGGCGCATGGCCCGCGACCTGGCCCGCGCCTACTACCGCCTCGCCCGCGCGCTCCAGACAGGTACGACGATCGCCGACCCGTACCACCCGGAGCCCTCGACCGTGACGCTCGGCGACCTGCGCCGCCAGTTCGGCGAGCTGGCCGGCACCTACGAGCCGCCCGCGCCGGGGGGCGCCTCTGCCCACCCAAGCGAGGCGGTCGACCGGCCGGTCAGCGAGCAGGCCAGCCGCACCGAGCACGACGCCCAGGAGGCGCTGCAGAACGATGACGGCCGGGACCTCGACGACCACGCGGAGGACTGGGAGCACGTCCTCGTCGAGGAGTTGGAGGGCCTGCGCGACGAGGAGGACCGGATCGAGCGGGAGGCGGAGGAGGAACTCCGCACGGTGCTCGACGCGCTCGGTAGCCGCAACCTCGACAAGCGGCTCTCGCAGGTCGACGGCGACCAGGCCGCCAAGCACGCGGACCGGCAGCGCGAGGAGGCGCACCGCCAGGCGGGCGCCCAGCAGGCCGGAGCCGCGGGCCGGGTCGCGATGAACGGCGGTCGGTCAACGGTCTGGCACCACACCAGCCGGGACGGCCGCGCGCTTGGCTACGTGCGGCTGTCGCGCACCGGCACCCCGTGCGGCTTCTGCGCGATGTTGATCAGCCGCGGAGTCGCCTACAAGAGCGAGCGGTCCGCCACCTACAAGGACGGCGACCTCTTCCACGACCACTGCCACTGCTACGCCGAGCCGATCTTCAGCCGCTCCCAGTTCGACGGCAGTGGCCTGTTCGAGCTGAACCGGCAGTACCAGGCGCTGTGGCCGGAGGGCACCAAGGGCTACAGCGGCAAGGCCGCGCTGAACGCCTGGCGGCGCTTCCTGCGCGCCCAGCAGCGCGTACACCACCAGTCCGCAGCCCAGGCGGCGCGGCAACCCGACGACCACAGCCCAGGAGGCGTGACCCGTGTCTGAGCAGAACACTGACCCGAACGACGAGACCAAGCCCGCAGACGAACAGCCCGCTCCGTCGCCGGAGGACGAACTCCCCGACTGGGCTCGCAGGGAGCTGTCGAAGACTCGCGCTGAGGCTGCGTCGTACCGCACACGCCTGCGTGACGCTGAGACGCAGCTGACCGAGGCCCGCAGCCCGGAGGAGTTCGAGGCGGCGCTCGCCGAGGTGAAGTCGAAGAACGCCGAGCTGGAGCACTCCCTGGTCGTGGCCCAGGTAGCCCGCCGCTACGAGCTGCCCGAGGCGCTCGCCGCCCGCCTGCGCGGCGGCACCGTCGAGGAGCTGGAGGCCGACGCGAAGGCGCTCCAGTCGTTCCTTGCCCCGCCGGCACCGGAGTCGCTGGGCGGTGGCCTGAACCCGTCCGACGAGGACGACGGGGAGATGGACCCGCGCAAGCTCGCGCGCCGCTCCCGGCGCATCTAGCGCCTTGAAGAAACGATCCTCCCGCCCCTGAGCCACCCGGCCCGGGGGTTTCTCTATGCCCCCGGAGTTGCAGAACCCCTTGCCTACCACTCAGCACCAGGTCGTCAAGCCGCAGAAGCTCGTCAACACTGCCGTCGGGATGCTGGAGCAGGAGCTCCTGATTCCCAACCTGTTCCAGAAGCACGGCATCGACCAGTTCAAGGGCGCCGACAACGACACGATCTCGATGAAGGTCGAGGGCATCCTCCCCTTCCACGACTACGCGTGGCGCAACGACCGCAGCCAGCCGATCCAGTTCGACGAGTACTCCGAGCGGAAGATCGCCGTCACCTTCGGCGGCAACTCCTACTCGGCCGTCAAGCTCACCGACGAGCAGAACGACTTCGACATCGACCAGTGGTCGACCCTGCTCCGCCCGCAGGTCAAGGCCGTCGGCCGTGGCCTCCAGCGCCGGGCCGTCAAGACCCTCACCGGCCAGACGTACAACGTCACGATCGGCAACGCCCAGCAGAATCTCCGCAGCGCGCTCATCGAAGCCCGCCGCGTGCTGAACGCCTTCCACGCGCCGAAGGAGGGCCGCTACCTGCTGGTCGGCTCCGACTTCGAGTCCGCCCTGCTCAACGACGACAGGCTCAACCTCGCCCAGAACGTCGGCGACTCCGAGGCCGAGTCCGCACTGCGCACCGCATCGCTGGGCGACCGGTACGGCTTCCGCATCGTCGTCGACCAGACGATCCCCTCGGACGCGGCCTACGCCTTCGCCAGCTCCGCGTTCATCTTCCTGTCCGGCGCCCCGTCGGTGCCGCAGTCCGTTCCGTACGGAGCGACCACGTCCTTCGAGGGCATCGCGCTGCGCTGGATTCGCGACTACGACAGCCTGTACCTCCAGGACCGCTCGGTGGTGAACACCTACAACGGCTTCCGCAGCGTGACGGACATCCTGGTCGGCTGGGACGACGCGGCCGAGAAGGAGATCATCAGCTCGCAGGAGCACTTCGTGCGCGGCATCAAGCTCACCCTCGACGGCAAGAGCGACTACCCCGCCGCGGCCTCCGAGCTCGCGAAGATCACCGGCATCTCCGACGCCAAGGTCTGGACCCCGGCCGGCATGAAGCCGGAGACCGACCCGGCCAACGTCTAACCCCCGTGTGCAGGGGCCGGCTCCGCGCGGGCTGGCCCCTGCACGGCCCTGCCCGAAAGGAGGCTCGCCCATGGCGTACGCCACTGTCGACGAGCTAACGGGCCGCCTCGACTGGGCCCTCGACGAGGACGAACTGCGCATCGCCAAGGCCGCGCTGGAGGACGCCTCCGACCTAGCGGCCGAGTACGGCCGGGACTGGCCGGCCGACAAGGCGCCCCGCCTGGTCAAGACGCTGGTCCTCAAGGCGTCGGCCCGCTACCTGCGCAACCCAGGTGGCTATACACAGTCCCGCGCGGGGGACGAGACGCTCGCCTGGTCGGACATCGGCCGCGATGCCGGCACCGTGTACTTCACTCGCGAGGAGATCCGGCTACTGGCCGAGCTCGGTGGACGCAAGCCGGGCCTGTCCAGCGTCGCCATCAGCGCCTGGGGCACGAAGCTCCGCCCAGGCACGGGCGGCCTGGTGCCCGTCGACTACGCCGGAGACCGGTTCCCGCTCTTCTCCGATGACCGGGGGCCCTGGTGAGCGTGCAGCGCAGGCGCGGCCAGAAGGCCCGGATCTGGAAGACGAAGACGATCACCGACAGGCGCGGGAACCAGGTCCTCCTCGCGGACGGCGACGGCCCTCACGAGGTCCGCGCGGCGTTCATCCCGCAGCGCTCCTCCAAGGCCGAGGTCCCCGGCCAGCAGCAGATCAACATCGTCCGGATGCTCGTCGACCCGGCCCTGAACGACGTCACCCTGTGGTCCCGCGTCGAGTTCGACGGCAAGCAGTGGGACATCGTCTCACCGCCCGCCTACCACCACGGCTCGCGCCGCACCCGCCACTGGTCCATCGACATCCGGGAGCGGCCCTGATGGCGTACGTCTACCGCGGCCTCAACGGCAAGTCGCTCGGCGAGGTCATCGCCGGACTCGACGAGGTCAAGGCCGTCCACGAGCAGAAGGCGTTCGAGATCGCCGTCCGCGCCGAGGAGCTGCTCCTGGAGCACCGGCTCGAAGGCCACGCCGAGATCGACATCGTCAAGGGTGACTGGGACTTCTACGTGGTCCTCTCCGACGATCGCGGCGACAAAGCGGCCCTGTCCATCGAGTACGGCCGCCAGGCGGGAGAGAAGGAAGTCCTCAACCCGAAGACCGGCAGGCGCGAGACCGTCAGCTGGGGCGAGATGGACGGCCTGTACATCCTGGCCCGCGCCTCGAACCTGCCCAAGAAGCGCAAGAACAAGGTGAGGCTCTGATGGCCGGCCTGCCCAACCGCATCAAGGCCATGGCCGAGCTGTCCCCCGTCGAGGACCTCCTCCTGGCCGTCCTGCGCGAGGGGCTGCCCGGCATCCAGGTGCAGTCCCTGATCCGCAAGGCCCAGACCTTCCCGCTCGTCCTACTCCGCCGCGACCCGAACTTCGGCTCCTGGGACGGCGATCCGCGCTTCACGGACTCCGCCCTCGTCACGGTGCACACCTTCTGCGAGGACCCCGACGGCGACGAGGACGCGGCGATCCTCGCGGAGGCGGTCCGCGTGACCATCCGCGACGCGTGGCTCAAGCACAAGGTCATACCCGGCCGGGGCCACATCACCCGCGCGAACCTCAACTCCGCTCCCCGCCGGGCTCCGGACTGGTCAACCAGCTCCGGCCCCGTGCAATACGCCGACCTCCCGGTAGGTGTGTGGCGCTACGAGACCACGTACCAGATCGAGATCCGTCGTCCGCGGAGCCGCCCTTACGCCCAACCACCCCCCTGAGTAAGGAGCCTCGCTCTTGCCCATCAACGACGACGCGACACTGGTCGTCGGCAGCGGAAACTTCCTGACCGCACCGGCCGGCACGTCGATGCCCACCGACATACTCACCCCCACCTCGCCCTGGGACACCGTTGGGCACACGTCGCTGGAAGACATCTTCGGCATCAGCTCCGAGGGCGGTGACGCAACCGTCATCGGCACGCTCCAGAACAAGAACCTGCGGACGAAGTACTCGGCGCGCACCGAGACGATGGCACTGACCCTCCAGCAGTTCGACGTGGCGGGCCTGCGCCTGTTCTACGGCTCCAACGCGCCGCTCCTGCCGGACGGCAGCGTGGGTGTCCCGACCGACCCGACCCCGACCGTCGCGGCCTTCCTCGCCGTCTTCGTGGACGGTAGCCACCACTTCGCCTTCTACGCCCCGAAGGCCGAGATCTACCGGGCCGACGACCTGTCCCTGTCGGACACCGAGTCGCTGGCCGGCCTGCCGATCGGCGTGAAGCCGATGGCATACGGCTCCAACTCCTGGACGTACGCGGTGACTCCGCTCGGTGTCACCTCCTTCCCCGCGACCGGCGCGACCGCCGGAACCCCGGGCTCCTTCACACCGACCGGCGCCGTGACCCCGGCCAACCTGGCAGCCATGTCCGGCCTCGTAGCCAGCCCGAACACGGCCTGGACGACCGGAAAGCACGTCCTGCTGGGCGATGCCTCCAAGACGTACTGGAACGGCACCGCCTGGGTCGCCGGCCAGGCGACCTGATCGCCGCCCGCCCCCCTCTCCTTCCTGTCTGACTATTCCCGGAGGTTGCAACCCCCTTGGCCAGCTACACCCTTGACGACATCCGCGCCGCCGCCGACGCGAAGTACGCCTCGACCGACATCGACCTCGGCACCGGCGACGTGGTCCACCTCGTCAACCCGCTCCGTCTGCCGAAGGCCAGCCGGGACAAGCTCCACGAGCTCCAGGACAGGCTCGAAAAGGACGGCGCCGACCAGCAGGTGCTCCTGGAGGACGCCATCCGGCTGGTGTCCGACAACGGCCAGAAGGCCGACGCGCTGCTGACCGAGATCGGCGGCGACCTCGCGGTGCTCGCCCAGATCTTCGAGACCTACGGCGAGAGCACCCAGGTGGGGGAAGCCTCAGCCTCGCGCGGCTGATCGACGAGCTCGGAGAGGGGCTGTACCCCGACCTGCGCTTCCACTACGGCATCGACCTCGGTGACGTGATCGCAGGCCGGGGCCCGAGCCCCGCTCTGGTGCTCCTGCTCGCGCAGAGGCTTCCCGACACCTCCCTGACCGTCGCCCTCGCCTCCGGCGGCCGGGAGTACTTCGGCTGGGGAATCGATCGCTACCTTGCGGCCGATACCTTCGACGCGCTCAACCAGAACACCCGGGCTACCGGCAACTGGGGCAAGGGCAAGGCGCCGAAGATCCCGCCCTGGCCGCGCCCCACGGTGCAGCCCAAGAAGGCGCCGGCCAAGAAGCACACCTCCGTCGCGGGGATCTACCAGCAGTTCACCCGGAGGTGACGCATGCCCGCAGCGGGACAGATCGTCGGCCGCGTCTCGGTGAAGGTCCTCCCCGACACCGACGACTTCCGGGCCAAGGCCCAGGTGCAGCTCGACCGGATCGAGAAGCAGCTGAAGGTCACGGTCAGCGCGAAGATCGACGCCACGGGACTCCAGCGGGACCTGCTGACCCAGATCAGGGAGATCAACGCCCGGAACAAGACCACCGACGCACGGAAGGTCCGCTTCTACACGGCGATCTCCACCGCCGGGATGAGCCGGGCCATCCAGCAGGCGGCCCGCGACCTTCAGCAGCGCGCCCGCGACAAGAAGATCACGTTCCGGGCCGACGACGTCGAGGTCACCGGGGACATCAAGCTGGAGCTCGACCAGGCCAACCTCGACAAGATCAAGCACGACCTTGAGCACTGGCGGGACAAGGTCTCCCCGCTCAAGGTCGAGGTCAAGCTCGACATCGCCAACGGCGCGGGCGCCGCCGTCTCGGCCCGGCTCCAGGTCCTCACCCGGCCCCGCACGGTGCCGATCCTGCCCGAGCTGGACAACACCTCGGTCGCCAAGGTCGGCGCCGCGCTGGCCGCGTTGTCGGGCGCACGGGTGCTGAACGACATCTTCGAGAAGCTCGGCCGCACCCTGCGGAACCTGGACAAGTCCGTCCCGGTCATCGGTTCCCTGGCGCTGGCGATTGCTGGCCTGGCCGGATGGGGACTGTCCGCAGCGAGCAACCTGGCTGCGCTGAGTTCCTCGCTGGCCCAGATCGGCCCAGCCGCACTCCTGCTGCCCGGCCTGCTCGGAGGCGTAGCGGTCGGCCTCGGCGTCACAATCGCCGCGCTCAAGGACTTCAACAAGGTCCTGCCGGAGGTCAAGACCTCGCTCAGCGGCCTCCAGGACACGATCAGCAAGAACTTCTGGGACAAGGCCGCCCAGCCGATCCGCGAGCTGGTCGACGGCCTCCTTCCGAAGTTCACCGCGGGCCTGGCCCAGACGGCGACGCAGCTCGGCGGCTTCTTCTGTGGCCTGGCGACCGGCCTTCAGGGGGCGCTCGACCCGGCGCTGAACCAGATGTTCACCGACCTCGCCGGGTCGATCACCATCGCCACCACCGGCACCGGGGCGTTCGCGAACATCATCGCGGTGCTCGGCAAGGTCGGCACCTCCTACCTGCCGTCCCTGGCGCAGTGGTTCGTCGACATCTCGACGCGCTTCTCGAACTTCCTCACGGCGGCCGAAGGGGACAGCCGCCTGGCGACCTGGATCACCACGGCGATCCAGAACGTCAAGGACCTCGGCTCGGTCCTGTTCAACCTCGGCGGCATCCTGGCCGGCATCGGCCGAGCCGCCCAGGAGGCGGGTGGCTCCACGCTGGGGATGCTGGCCGACACGCTGGAGCGCGTCCACGGCATCGTGGACAGCTCGGGCTTCCAGGCCGGGCTCGTCGGCACGTTCAAGGCCGCGCACGAGGCGATGGCCAACCTGGCCTCCCAGGCCGGGCCTGCGGTGAAGGGCCTGTTCACCGAGCTTGCCCAGCTTGCAGAAACGATTCTGCCGAAGGTCGGCACGATCCTCGGCACGGCGATCGGCGCCATCGCGGCGGCGCTGTCGCAGCCCGCGGTGACCGGCGGCGTCACGGCGTTGTTCGCCGGCATCGAGTCCGCCGTGCAGGCCCTCGCCCCGGCGATGGCCCCGCTCGGCCAGGCGCTCGGCGCCCTCATGCAGGTGATCGGCGCGTTCGCGGCGATGCTCGGCCCGCTCATCTCGGCCGCCCTGGTACCGCTCGCGCAGGCGTTCACCGCCCTCGCCCCGTCGATCATCCCGATCATCGCCCTGTTGGGCGGTGCCCTGACAGGCGCCATTCAGCAGCTCGCGCCGATCGTCACCCAGCTCGTCCCGATCGTCGGCCAGTTGCTGACCGCCGCGTTCGCAGCGCTGTCGGCGATCCTGCCGCCGATCGCCCAGATCTTCGGCCTGATCCTGGCGTCCGTCGCGCCGCTGGTCGAGCAGCTGGTCACCGCGCTGGCCCCGATCCTCGGAGTGCTGGCCCAGCTGATCGCGACGGTTCTGACCGCGCTGACCCCGGTCGTCGCGGTCCTGCTCCAGATCATCACGGCGGTCATCACGCCCCTGCTGCCGATGCTCCAGCAGGTCATCGCGGAGTTCCTGCCCCAGCTCGGCGAAGCGTTCACCCGCGTCGTCGAGGCGATCCAGCCGTTCCTCAAGGCACTGCTGGCCGTCACTGAGTTCCTGATGCCGGTCCTGGTGCCGATCCTCAAGTTCGTCATCGAGATCCTGGCGAACTCGCTGGTCAACGCGATCAACGGCGTCGCCCTGGTCCTTGAGGGCTTCAAAGAGATCTTCGTCGGGATCTGGAACTTCATCAAGGGATTCTTCGAGATCTGGTGGGGCCTGTTCAAGGGTCTGTTCACCGGCAACTGGGACACCTTCAAGCGCGGCTGGTCGGACCTGTGGAACGGCATCTGCTCCTTCGTGAAGGGCATCTGGGACACGATCCTCGGCCTGATCGAGGTCGTCCTCAACGTCGGCATCATCGGCCTGGTCGGCAAGGGGCTGAAGGCCGTCGGTGGCGTCGCCAAGGCGGGCTGGGACGCGGTCGCCACACTGTTCAAAGACGCCTGGAGCGGCCTGGGCACAGCCGTGTCCGACGGCATCGGCGCGGTGGTCACCTTCATGAAGGACCTGCCGGGCAAGGCGCTCGATGCACTGGGTGACATCGGCTCCAAGCTCGTCGAGGCGGGCAAGTCCCTGATCAAGGGCTTCATCGCCGGCATCGGCTCGATGTTCGGCGACGTGAAGAAAAAGCTCGGCGACCTGACCAGCAGCCTCACCGACTGGAAGGGCCCCGAGACCCTCGACCGCGTCCTGCTGACCAACGCCGGCCAGCTCGTGATCGACGGGTTCATCCGCGGACTTGAGTCCCGCTACGACGCCGTACGCCAATCCCTCAAGGGCTTGACCGATGACGTGGCCGGCACCGAGTTCCACTCCCCGACCATCGGCCAGCTCCGCGCGGCGCGCGGCGTCTACGCCTCCGCTGCGGGCGCGCTCGCCGGGTCCTCGCCCGGCGGCACCACGAAGGTCCTCAACTACTACGCCGCCCCGGGCAGCAGCCTCGGCGCCGAAGAGGACCTGTTCACGGCCGCCGGCCGAGCAAGGATGGTGGGCTGGTGATCAAGCTCCAGCTGGAGAGCACGCTGGACATCCTGAACCTCAACGAGGTGCAGGAGAAGGGCACCGGGTTCCAGGCCCTGACCGGCATGACCGGTGCCGGCCTGCCCCCGGTGTCCGTCCAGTGGCTGGAAGGCGCCGGGGACGGCTCGGTCTACCGGGGCAGGCGCGTCCTGTCCCGCGACATCGACCTGCCGCTCGACATCGTCGGCCGGGACCGGGCCCACCTAGCGGACCTGCTGTCCCGCCTCGCCCGCGTCCTGGCCGAGCCGTGCACCCTCGCCCTGGTGAACGAGGACGGCTCCCGCTGGACGACCGAAGTCGTACGCACCGGCGGCGGCGACGTGACCTACGGGCAGAGCACGACCGGCGAGCGCGATCTTCAGACGGTGCTGACCTTGCGTGCGGACCCGTACTTCACCTCGTCCGAGGCATCCTTCCAGGTAATCGGCGGCGACACCAAGACGGCCTCGCTCCTGTCGAACCTGGCGTCCCTGCCGGTCGCCGCCTCCCAGGCGATCGGCTCGATCACCTTGGAGAACGCCGGCGATTCGGTTGCCTACCCCGTCTGGGAGATCCACGGCCCCGGCTACGGCTTTCAGGCCGTCTCCCCCGACAAGGAGACCCTCGCCTGGGGCGGGACCATCGCCGCAGGCGAGGTCCTCACGGTGGACGCCCGCACCGGCAGCGTCGTCGACCAGGCCGGCACCAATCGGTACGCCGACCTCGCGCCCGCGCCTCGCTTCTGGAGCATCAAGCCAGGTCTGTCCACCGCCACCGCCCAACTGCTCGGCGTCACCGCCGACTCGAAGATCATCTGCTCGTGGCGACCCAGGAAATGGATGGTGATCTGACTGAAGCTCAGCGATCTGACCGTCGAAGTGCGGGACAAGGCCCTCGCGCGACAGGGCGTCATACGTCCCGAGGAGCTCGTCCTGGAGCTGCAAGACACGTTCAACAACGTCGGCACCTGGAAGCTGTCCCTCGCCGCCGAGCACCCGCTGACCACCGTCCTACGCACGCCCGGGTCAGGCATCATCGTCACCGGTCCGACCGATGTCCTCATGTCCGGTCCGACCGTGAAGTCGGAGCTCGCGTCGACCCCGGACGATCCGGCCGGCACAGTGTCGTTCGAGGGCGTGTCCGACAGCATCACGCTGTCCGACACGCTGGCCTGGCCCGAGCCGAGCAACCCGGACGCCTCCGCCCAGAAGGTCAGCCACGACATCCGCACCGGCCCTGCCGAAACCCTGATGCAGGACTTCGTCAACGCCAACTGCGGCCAGTACGCACCCGCTGCCCGCCGCAAGGCCGGACTGCGCATGGGCGGAAGCCTGGGGCGAGGAGCCACACTCACGAAGAAGGCGCGCTTCCCAGTGCTGGGCGACCTGCTGTCCGAGATTGCGCTCGTCGCCGGACTCGGCTTCCGTATCGTCCAACGCGGCAACCAGCTCGTCTTCGAGACTTACCAGGTCACCGACCGCTCCAAGACCATCCGCCTCGATGCCCGCAACCGCACGCTCTCCGGACAGCGGGTCGCCATCTCCCCTCCCGGCGTGACCCGCGTACTGGTCGCAGGCCAGGGCGACCTCACCAACCGCCAGTTCCTCCAGGTCGACGACGCAACGTCCGTCGCCGCCGAAGCCGACTGGGGCCGCCGGATCGAGAAGTTCGTCGACCAGCGCAACACCAACGACGTGACCGAGCTGAAGCAGGCCGGCACCGAGGCGCTCGCCGACAGCGGCTTCACCGGCATCGCTGTCCAAGCTGTCCCCGTCGAGGACTCCACGATGCGGTTCGGCATCGAGTGGTACCTCGGTGACCGCGTCGGCGTCGTCGTCGAGGGGCAGGAACTCGCCTCCACCGTCACCGGCATGCTGCTGAAGGCCAACGCCGACGGCTTCAAGGTCGGCGCCCTGCTCGGCGACCCGGCCGGCTTCACACTCGGCGCTGCCCTCACCCGACACATGCAGACCACCGATGCGCGGGTGTCCGCCCTGGAGCGCACAGCCGAAGCCACACCAGCCGGGCCAAGGGTCCTGGCGCCCTCCGCCATCACCCAGTCCTCGCCCGAGTCCGCGTATCCACTCGGCGCGTCGGTCACCTACCTCACTGGCGACCAGGCCACCGCGGGTGGCTGGGACTTCGGCGGCCGATACGGCTTCCTGTTCACCCAGCACCAGGACACCGGCGACATCTCCCAGCGATGGAGCCGCGTTCACGCCAACACCACCACCCACGAGGAGTACTACCGGGGCGGCAACCGCCCCAGTGGCTGGGGCCCGTGGCGCGCCGCGACGATGACGACGCTCCTCAACCCCGACGGCGCCCGCACGCACCAGCGCTCGCAGAACCAGCTCACCGGCGGCGGCAGGATCTATTGGGACGGCAACGGCTTCTCCTGGTCGACACGCTTCATCGCCATCTCCATCGGCCGCGGCTCTTGGGCGCCCGACGGGTACTTCGACATCAGCATGCCGCCCGACGGCACAGTCATCCCCGTCGTCGGGCACTACGGGGCCACGAGCGTGACCGTGACCGGCGGCAGGATCAACATCAGCGGCCTCACCAGGTGGGCCGCACTCTGGTACAAGATCCCCTACGGCTCGGGTTCTGCGTCCAACCCCGCCAACTTCCTGGTCACGGGCTACACCGCTGGTGCCCCTGCCCCGCCCGACGACTGCGTTCTTGTAGCGGCCTTCAACAGCGACGGCTGGGGGGCCCCGTCGCTGAAGCTCGGAACCGGTGAACTGATCGACCACTGGCGCAACCTGACGCTCCAGAACTCCTGGGTCAACTTCGACTCCAATCTCACCGCCACCAACCCCGACGTGCCCACCAACACGTGGTCCTCCGCTGCCTTCCGGAAGCTGCCCGGCGGCCAGGTCGAGGTGAAGGGGTTGATCAAGGGTGGCCTGTGCGAGCAGGAGCGGGTCATCGCCACGCTCCCGGCTGGTTACCGGCCGGCAGGCAGGCGGATCTTCATGGCGCCGAACAACGGCGCCGCGATGCGTCTCGACGTGGACTCCGCGGGCGACATCTTCGTCCGCCTCGACGGAGGCGTCGGCACTGTCAACAACGGCTGGCTCGACCTCGGTTGTCTGCGCTTCTCCGCCGACTCGTAGTCGAAGCCGTCACCCAGCGCTCAGCTGATCCGCCAGCCCCCGCCCGCGAGCACGCGAGGCGCTTGTACGCCCCACGCCAAGGAGGCTTCTCCATCGCAACCAGTTCCTATCCGTTCGACGGCCAGGCAACCACCGAGACCGACTTCTCTCGCCTGTTCCGCGAGCTCCAGGACTCCGGCATCGCCGGTACGGCCACCGGCCTAGACCTGAAGGTGGCCGCCGACGCATCGGGCATGAAGGTGTCCATCCAGCCGGGTTTCGCTCTCGTGCGCGGGCACGCCTTCCTCTCAACTGCCGTGGAGGTCCTGCCAGTCGCCGCAGCCGACACGGCGGCCCGCACCGATCGGGTCGTCCTGCGGCTCAACCCGACGGCCAACAACATCACACTGGCTGTACTGAAGGGCGCACCGGGCGGCAGCGCGCCGGCCCTCACCCAGACTGACACCGACCTGTTCGAGATCTCGCTGGGCCTGATTGCCGTCAGCGCCTCGGCCTCCAACATCGCCCTGTCAGCCGTGACCGACGACCGCTCCTTCCTCGGGACGCGGGTTGGCACCTGGACCTCGTCAACCCGCCCGGCGAGCGCGCGCGTTGGCAAGCTCGGCCTGAACCGCACCACCTCGAAGTGGGAGTACTGGGACGGGGCGGCCTGGACCGACCTTGCTCCGATCGTGTCCTGGACGAGCGTCACCAACAAGCCGAGCACGTTCCCGCCGAGCGCACACAGTCACACCGTGGACTACAACGACGTGGTCAACAAGCCGGGCTCCTTCCCACCTTCCGGGCACTCGCACTCGTTCTGGTCGCTGACCGACATCCCGCGCGAGTACACCCCCGCCGGCCACACGCACTGGTGGGACCAGATCCAGGGCAAGCCCGGCCAGTTCCCGCCCACCGACCACGGGCACGGCCAGTACCTGGAGTGGTGGGGAACGATCAACCGGGCCAACGGCTCGGACCGGCCCCACAGCAACACGCCGGCCGGGTCCAACTGGTACGCGGTATGGGTCGACGGGAACCACAACTTCTGCCGCAACACCAGCTCGATCCGCTTCAAGGAGAACGTCCGGGACGTCGCCATCGCCCCGACCGACGTCCTCGCGCTGCGGCCCCGCGTGTACGACCGCAAGCCCACCGTCAACGACGAGGGCGAGCAGGTCGAGGGCCGCAAGGACGAGTACGGCCTGATCGCCGAGGAGGTCGCCAAGACCCTGCCGGAGATCGTCGTCCACGACGAGGAGGGCCGGATCGACAGCGTCCGCTACGACCTGCTCGGCGTCGCCCTCCTGCCCGTCGTCCAGGAGCAGGCCCGACGCCTGGCCGCCTTGGAGCGGAGGATCGAGGAGCTCGGTCGTGACCGTTGAGCCCTCCGTCCAGGTCGCGCTGGTCTCGGCCGGCGGGGCTATCACCGCCGCCTTGGTCGGCGTCCTGGTCGAACTCGTGCGTCGCCAGAGCGCCACAATCGCCGAAGTGCGCGAGCACGCGCAGGAGGCTCGCGAACAGGTCGCCAACTCGCACGGCACCAACCTGCGCGACGACCTCGACCGAGTGATCGAGGGCTTGGGCCGGGTGCTCGACGGACAGGACCGCCACGGCGAGGAACTGGCCAGCCTGCGCCGGGAGATCGGCCACGAGCGCGCCGAACGCCTCGCCGTCGCCGAACGCCTCGACACCCACCTGCACCACCCTAACTGACTTCCGCCTGCCGCCCGTTCTGGCGGCCAGCGGCATCCCCCGCCCCCGATCGCGCATCGCGCCGGGGGCTTTCCCATGCCTGGAGGCAAACCCTGAGCGTCAACATCATCTCCCGCAGCTCCTGGGGCGCGAAGCCGTGGACCAGCGGCGTTTCCAGCGTCCCGCTCTCCGAGCGCACCGAGTACTACATCCACTACGACGGCGGCACCCCCATCACCCGCACCGGCAACGCGATCCCCCAGGCGATCGAGCGCGAGCACCTGAACAACGGGTGGAGCGGCATCGGCTATAACTTCATCGTCGACCAGGCCGGCAACGTCTACGAGGGCCGCGGTTGGGGCCTCCAGGGCGCCCACTGCCCGAACCACAACCGCAGCGCGATCGGCGTCCAGATCGCCATCGGCGGAGATCAGGCCCCCTCGGACGCGGCTCTGCGCTCGGCGCGGGCGCTGTACGACGAGGCGTGCTCCAAGACCGGCCGGGTCCTGTCCAAGCACGGCCACCGCGACGGCTTCGCCACCGAGTGCCCCGGCGGCCGACTGTACGCGTGGGTGAAGGCTGGCATGCCCGCACCCGGCGGTGGCGGTAGCACCGGCACGCCGTACCCCGGGTACCTCATCGCCCGAGGTGCCAAGGGGGCGAGCGTCCGCGTCATCCAGACCGCCCTCACTCAGCGCGGCTACGGCTGGGCCCTGGCGCCGTGGGGTGTCGACGGCGACTTCGGCGGCGGGACGGAGCGGGCTGTGCGCGCATTCCAGGGAGATCAGCGCCTGGCCGCCGATGGCGTTGTCGGCCCAGCGACGTGGGGCCGACTGGTCGCCTGACCTGCCGATCCGCTTGGGCACTCAACTACCCGACGCACCACTACCCCGATGGAGGAATCCCCAATGAGCAAGATGACGACGCCCGGCTTCAAGCCGGTAACTCTCCTGAGCCTGCTTCCAGTTCGGTACCGATCCCGCGTGGGTGCGGTGCTGGCCCTGATCGGTGTCATCGTCTCCGCGCTGGCAGTCGCGTACACCGACCGGCCGGAAATCGCCCTGGCCGTACAGGTGCTGACCGCGCTCGGCGTGGTTGCACCGAAGGAGCCGGACCAGACCGAGTAGCTCAACAGGCCCCACCGACCTCCCCGGCTCGGTGGGGCCTTTCTCGCGTTCCCGCTACTGCGGGTTACTGAGCTGCGCGATCTCCTCGACAGTCATCGTCTTCGTCGTGCCGCGCGGCCGACCGGCGGTCTTCTTCGCCGGGGCCTTCTTCGCCGGGGCCTTCTTCGCTGTGGCCTTCTTCACGGCGGCCTTGCGGGCGGGCTGTGCCTCTGCCGGCTCGGGCGGCTCCTCCATCAGCTCTTCGACGGGCTCTCCGTGCTCCGCGCACAGATCTCGCGTGACGCTCCGCTCGCCTTCCGTAAGGGTGTAACGACGCACCGGGTGATCCACCCGCTTGCACCGATCACACACTCTTACCGTAACCTCGACCATGGCCGCCCTTCTTGGCTTGACTGCATCAACTCTTACATGTCACTGTAGGGCGCATGTGCGCGGCGAGGGCAAACGTCGCGCCGGGCCGCTGACCGAAGGGGAGCACATGCCCGCCAAGACCAAGGTACAAGACGAGCAGGAGGCTATTCGCTGGCTTCGCGAGGGCAAGTCCTACGCGTGGATGGTCGAGAAGTACCTGGAGAAGTACAACATCCAGACGACCACCTCGATGTGGGCAACCTTCCGGCACCGCAAGGGCCTCGATCTGCGAATCACCAGAGATGCCGATCTCATTCCTTGGGAGGTCAAGGAAGAGCACCGGTGGCAGTACCCTCTGGTAATGCTGCGATTTGAGGCCCGGCGACGCGCGGGGCACGAGCTGAAAGAGGCAGACCTTTCTCGACTGACCTCCTGGAAGGCGGAGCGTGAAAGCACAGGAACCGTTGTTTACTACGCCCCTCAGACCGAGGACGGTTTCTTTTATGTGCCACGCGAAGCCAGCGATACGGATCTGATCCGCGAGCCCATCGCGAGCCTGAGGCGACAGTCCACAAGTGCAGCCAGCGACAGCGAACCTCTCTCCTAAAGGGGGCCCCTTCTTCGGGGCCCCCTTTCGTATTGCACGGTAGGCACAAATGGGCGGCAGGGTCAGTGGTGCCGTCCCCCGCCCGGCACCAACTCCCCCTGTTCCTCGGGGGCTTAGCCGACGGAGAGCAGCTCATCCCGGAGGGCGCGCAGGTGGGCGAGGCGCTCCTGGAGATCGTCTATCTGCTCGTCGAGCTGCGTGGGCAGCACATCGGGGCGACCGTCGAGCGTTGCGCGAAGCAGCAGCCGGTATTCGTGCGGCGCTTCGCGGCGATGCCGGGGCCGCACCTGCATCAGGGCCCGTTCGGCCGACAGCTCCTCGGTCAGCCACTGGCCGTCGGCTTGCTGACTGGCCCAGATCACCGTGCGGGTGTCGGGCGCGAAGACGAGTTGCTCACGTTGGCCGAGGTGACGGCTCATCTCAGTGAGGCGTACGCCTTCCGGCCCGGCGAGTTCGACTGCGGAATCGAGGTTCGGCACGGTTCCGTATTGCTGAAGGGCCGCCTTCGGAGCGGGCGAGGCAGAGGCGGTGCGATCTGCCATCATGCCGGCTTGGCCTCGATCGCCTCGGGCTCGTCCTCGGAGCCGAGGTAGGAGATGACCACGAAGCGCAGATCGGGGTACGTGGCGGGCACCAGGACCTGGGACACCACATCGATCTGGGACTCGAACCTCGGGATGTCCAGGCGGAAGTGGTGCCCGTCACGGTGACTGACCAGAGTCGGCCCCTCGTTCCAGAAGGCGTCCACGACGGGGTCCTTGCGGACCTCGGCCAGCAGCGCAGTGAGCGCCAGGTCGTTCTTGAACCTCGCGAGCGCCTGACGGACCATGGCGAGATAGATGCGGGCGTGGTGGTCCCAGCCGACGAGCTGCGTGCGGGCCTCCTTGGAGGTCAGGCCCCACTTGATGAGGTTCGCACCAGGCTCAAGCACCCAAGGGAACCAGTCGGACATGGCCCTGTTGTAGCCGACGATGTTCCAGCTGGCATCGCTCAGGTAGGCCGGCCTGGGCTCCTGCTGGTGGAGCAGGAGCTGTAGCGCGCCGTGCGCCGCGGAGTCGCCCAGCGGACTGCTCTTCTCAAGCGGTGCGCTGCCCTGTGTGTAGTAGTAGAGAGTCAAGCGTTCCTCGTTTCCCAGTAGGAGCACCTCCGCCATTCGCTCGATGGTCTCGCGGTCCAGGCGGAGGGTAGCTCCGCTTTCCAGCTCTCGATACCAGCGCTCGCTCTTCCCTGCGGCGGCTGCGACCTCCGCCTGCGGCAAGTGCTTCCCGAGGCCCAGCTCCATGCCGGCGGCCTTGCGCCAGGCCCGCAGGAGACCCGCGAGCCCCATCAACTCCTCCGCTGGAGTCGGGTCGGGGTCGCCGTGGCGTCGGTTGGTATTCACAGAGATCACCTTCAAGCGGTCTTGCGATTTCGGAATCATCGTAACTGGTCATTCATTTATTCAACCGGCAAGTGTTTGCCGGAAAGTTTTTTCCGGCGGCAACCTCCTGCCGGTTTACACGCGTAGATCACCTGCCGGGCCGCCAAGCATAGCATCGGGCCCTTGACCTGGGCTTTTAACTAAGTTGACCTTTCTGCAACCTTGGATACAGGATCGACCACGTGAACGACGTGCACCGCGTATGGGGCCGCAGCGCCAGCGCGGGGGGAGGAGCCAGCACATGACCTGCCATCACGCGGTGGCCTCGGAGCCAGGGGTATGGCTCCACATCGACGAGGAGTCCGTCGACTTCCACATCACCGTGGACCCCGGCCACCGAATCGAGGACCTGCGGTTCGCGCTGAGCTATGCCGAGGGATGGGGGCTCGCTCTGCTCTCACAGGACGAATGCGAGCCCGAGTTTCTCGACAACGACCGCATCAGGCTCTATCTCAAGTCCGTTACCCGCCAGGAGTGATCGAGTGCCTTTGACGTTGACCGACCTGCCCGACCGTCGCGAGGTGCCGCGAGACGGCTGGAAGCGCCCGCTTGTCGTCCCCAAGGGCGGCGGGAAGCCGCGCGCTCTCACCCGGACCACCACGTTCATCGACTGCATCGAGGACAAGTCGGCGCTGACCTCTTGGGGCAAGCGCATGACCCTGGTCGGGGCGGCCCGCAAGCCTTCCCTGTTGGCCGGATTGCAAGACTTGAACCCGGCAAGCCGAGAGGGCAAGGCCGCACTGGACCGCGCCGCTGAGCACGCCGCCGAGATCGCGGGCGCCAACGACCGGCGGGAGAAGGGCACTCATCTGCACGCCCTCTCCGAGCTAGTCGACCAAGGTAAACCGCTACCGCCCGGCACGTCCGCCAGCGACCTCGCGGACATGGCGGCCTACAAGGCGGCCACCGCGGACTTCGACGTGGCGGCCGTCGAACAGTTCGTCGTGGTCGACGAGCTCGGCGCAGGCGGTACCTTCGACCGTATGCTCCACTACAGCGGCCCCGGCCCGGACGGCAGGTACATCGAGGGCCTGTTCATCGGCGACTTGAAGACGGGCAGCGTGGAGTACGGGGGCCTCAAGATGGCCGCCCAGCTCGCGGTCTATGCCCACGGCGAGATGTATGACCACACCCTGTTCCCGGTCGACCAGCGGGACCAGCGGGAGCTCGCCCAATGGAAGCGGTCCGACGTACCGGCCGAGCTCGCCGCAGTCGCGTACGCGCCCCTGCCGGCCGTGAACCAGGACTGGGGCGTGATCATCCACCTGCCTGCGGGCCAGGGCGAGTGCTCGCTGTACTGGGCGGATCTGCGTCTCGGTTGGCGGGCTGCCCGCCTGGCCCTCGACATCCGAAGGATGCGGGGAGAGAAGGGAGCCCTGGCGCGGTTTCCTTCTAGCATCTGATTGAGATAGTGTGACTAGCAGAGCGGGGCGGACAGCCCCGCACGAGAGAGGGGCTGTGCGCGTGGCCGACGAGGGCCGAATTACCGTGACCATCAAGTACGGCAAGGGCTACGACGACTCCTGGGTCGTCTTTCGCGGCTCTGCAGAGACGGTCCAGCAGGACATCGTGGACTACTTCGGACTCGATGGTAAGAGTGTAGCTGGCCTGGCGCCGAGCGAGCTCGTCCTGGAGGCCACGCGCACTGCCCAGGCCGCCTCGATGGTCGTCAAGGGCCTGGACGCCAGGGTTCTGCCGGCCCAAGCCGCACCGAAGGCCCCGCAGTCTCCGGCCCCTGCGGCCGAGACGCCGGGCGGCCTGCTGGAGCAGATCGAGCACTGCGCGAGCACCGACGACCTCAAGCGGCTGTGGGCAACCAACCAGGCGGCCTTCTCCGACCAGTCCGTGATGGACGCCTGGAAGTCCCGAGGCCGGGCACTGAAGGCGGCGGCCTGATGGCCCGACGCCTGCTGGTCGCCGCCGTGGCGGTCGCCCTCGCGGTCAGCTCCCTGGCCGCTCCCCAGCCAAAGCCCCGAAATACCCCCTACGCCGTACACCGGCAGTCTGGAGACACTCAGTGACGTTTGCCCTCGCCAACATGCCCACCGCTAACGGCGGTTGGTTCAAGCCCGCCGACCACCAGGATGCGCTCGCGATCCTTCTGGAGGTCAACGGCTTCGAGCGGCAGAGGCCCACCCCCAACGGCCCGAAGGACTCGGCCCTGGCCGATGTGACCGTTTTCAAGACCCCCGACCAGCTGAAGCAGTACACCCCCGAGGTCAGCCAGGGGCAGCGGATCGAGCAGACCGTTCTCGCCCGCGACCTCGAAGGCGTGGTGGGCAGCGCGGTCCTGGTGACCGTCACCCAGGTCCCGGCCAAGAAGCCCGGCGCCCACCCCGCGTGGGTGTGGAAGCAGGTCACCGATACCGGCATCAAGAACCAGGTCATCGCGTACGCCGAACAGCGCGATGCGGCGGTGAAGGCCGCGGTGGACACGGCGCCCGACTTCGACTGACGTACGGCCGGCACGAGGGGGCGGCCCGGTGTCGCCCCCTCCCCCACCCTGAACGATTGGAGCCGACCAGTGCTCACCCCCGGACGGTCCCTGACCCTCCACGCCGAAGCGGGCCGCGAGCTGCCTCGCGTCGAAGCCCTCCAAGCGCTCTACAACATCGGCTGCCGCCCCCGGCACGGCGAGGTCATCATGATCGCCGGACGGTCCGGCACCCAGAAGTCCGGCCTCGCCCTGTTCTGGGTCGCCCAGATGGGACTGCCCACCCTCTACTTCTCTGCCGACATGTCCGCCTTCACCGCTTCGTCGCGGCTGGCCAGCATGGCGACCGGCGACAGTACGGAGATGGTCGAGGCCGGCATGGCGGCCGGTGGCCGATACCGCGAGAGCTACATCAGCGCGCTCACCGACTCGCGGATCACCTTCTCGTTCGGCAGCCCGATCACGTGGAAGGCCGTGGACGAGGAGCTCGAAGCGCACGTGGAGCTCTGGGATGCCTACCCCGACGTCCTTGTCTTCGACAACCTCATGGACTTCGAGAACGCCGAGTCGGACTACACCGAGCAGATGGCCGTCATGTCCGGCCTGACCGAGCTCGCCCGTGCCACGGGTTCGACGGTGATCGTCCTGCACCACGCCTCCGATAAGTCGTGGGAGGCGAAGTCCGATCCGTGGGCACCGCCCAGTCGCGACCAGGTCAAGGGAGGGCTCTCGGAGAAGCCCGAGTTGTCCCTGTCGGTGGCGCTGGACCCGATGAGCCTGGAGTACCGCATCGCGGTGATCAAGCAGCGCATGGGCCCGTGTGACCCGACCGCTCGCCGGTACGCGACGCTGCGGTGCCACCCGGAGGTCACCCGGTTCTCCTCGCTGGAGCCTCGCCTGTCGCCCGTTCCGAGCCCCGCGACCCGCCCGTGGTCGCCGCTCGACGCCTTGAAGTGAGGATTGTAAGAGTTGACTGACGTTGCGGCTCGCAACCGCAGGAACAAGCGCCGGGGCGCCTCGTGGGAGAGCGAACTGCGAGACGAACTCCGCCGGGCCGAGTTCGACATCGAGCGCCTGCGGCTCACCGGCAAGGACGACGAGGGCGACCACGTCATCCGGCAGCCGGCACCCGTGCGCCACCGCCCCTTCCTCGTGATCGAGGCGAAGAACGCCCGGTTCGAGCCGGGCGAGTTCATCAAGGAGGCGCTGCGCGAGCGGGACAACTTCGCCCGGCACCGCGGACTCGCCCCGGCCGACGTGGACGTGATCGTGGTCGTCCGCCGCAGGGGCGCGAGCTGGCGCAAGGGCTACGTGCTGACCACCGTCGAGGAGTACTTCGACCTGCCGCCGGAGGTTGCGGCATGAGGCAGTTCGAGGAGGCCGCCGAGCACCGGCGGATCGAGCGGGAACTCGCGGACCTGCTGGGCGACACCGAACCCAGCGGCCTCGACGAGCTGGGCTGGGACGCCGTCGGCGAGCACTTCCGGGGTCGGCGGATCGCGTGATCGAACCCGAAGTTCTGGGCTTCGAGGCGTTCCTCGACCTCCTCGAAGACCCGGAGTTCGATGGCCCGGCGCTCTTCGAGTGGGAAGAGTTCTTCGAAGTCGACATGCGCGACCTGGAGGAGTGGATGCTCCCGTGAGGTTCGAGCCCGTCGGCCGGCACGGCCCGGAGGACGAGAGCGAGCACAAGCCCACGCTCGAATCCGTCCTCGACCACTACGGCGTCGACTACAACCCACAGCGGTCCATCGGCATGGCGCCCTGCCCGCTGCACGAGGACAGCACCCCCTCCCTCTCGTACAACACCGACCGCCAGGTGTGGAAGTGCCACTCCTGCGGGCGAGGCGGAGACAGCTACACGCTGATCATGGAAAAGGAGAGTACGGACTTTGTCGGAGCGCGAGCCCTTGCGGCCTCTGTCGCCCTCGCAACGAGAGGCGCTGGAGGAGGCGACAGCTTCGTATCAGGCAGCGCTTACGGCGGACGCCGCACGCTACCTGGCCGCTCGCGGGATCGGGCAGGCCGAGGTGGATACGTTCCGGCTTGGCGTCGTCGTTGAGCCCCACCCGGGCCATGCCCGCTACCGGGGCATGCTGGCGATCCCCTACCTCGGCCACGACGGCCGGCCGCTGACGATCCGCTTCCGCTGCCTGGAAGAGCACAACCACCGTGACCACGGGCACGGCAAATACAACACCCTGCCGGACGACCCGCCCCGCCTCTACGGCGTCGACTCGATCCACGCGGCCGGGGACGAGATCCACCTCACCGAGGGCGAGCTCGACCGGATCATCCTCTGCAAAATCGGCTTCCACGCGGTGGCCGCCCCCGGCTCCGAAATGTTCTTCGGCCGCCACCGCCGGATGCTCGCCGGGTTCAGCCGCGTCCCGGTCTGGGGCGACCCGGACGACGCAGGAGCCAAGTTCACCAACAAGGTCTGCCGGTCCCTGCGTTCGGCCAAGGGCGTGCGCCTGCGCATCGGCGACGTGACCGAGACCTACCTGCACGGGGGCGCCCAGGCGCTCCGCGACCTGCTCGACAAGGAGAACCCGAAGTGACCGAGACGACCGCGAAGAAGACCACGGCCCGGCGCGTGCAGCCGAAGCCGGACCTGCTCCACCTGGCGATGACCGAGGCCCGCGCCGAGGCCCGCGCACTCGCGGACCTCCCGAAGGAGCTGATCGGCGGCCAGCACCCGCAGCGCGCCGCAGATATCTACCGCAGCCGCGGTGACGACTGGGACCTGATCAACCGTCGTCGCGAGAAGGTCGGCACCGCAGGCGTGGACGGCCTGATCGTCCAGGCCGCCTTCGCGGCGTTCGGCACGCGCGACACCGCGCAGGTCCGCGAGGGCCTGGTCCGCCTGGCCGCCCTGGCTGGCGCCGCCGTCGAGCGCATCGACAAGGCCGCCGCTTGACCGACCTCTTCGAACACGTGCAGCTCGACTCTGAGAAGGAGCCGCTGCCGGCCACCGGTCGCCCTCACTGGCTGGTGGTCGAGGGAACCGACTCCGACCACTGGCTGTACACCGAGCACGCGGCCGACTGCCTCGACCGGCGGGGCGAACTCCGCTGCGACGTGGCCTTCCACGAGGAGGAGGGCCTCGACTGCTGGTTCCACCGGGACGGCATCGACGAAGGCCATTACGGCTCGGTCGGCCTCCGCCCTGGCCGCTACCTGATCGAGGCGTGGTCGTCCCGCTCCTACTGCCACTACTACGGCACGTACGAGTACGACGGCGGCCTCGCGCTCCTTCACCCGGAGGTAGCCGAGTGACCAGCACCCTGCCGGGTCGGCCCGGCCCTCGCCTTCAGTCCATCTGGGAGGCCCTCGGCGGCGCCGAGCGCGAGGCGTTCGAGCGGCACTTGCTCCAGGACACCGCTGCCGAAGATCTTGTCTGGATTCTCGAACGCCACGGGCACCACGTGTCCGCCTCCACCATCCGCACGTACCGGCGCCGCCTGCGCCAGGAAGACAGCCCACGTGACTGACACCCTGCTGGACGAGCTCCTCTCCAAGCCCGTCGGCCCCACGCTTTCAGCCCGGCCGGCCGACCCGGAGCGCGACTTCACCCGCCAGATCGAGGTGAGCGGCGACGCCGCCGAGGTGACCGTACGCGGCCCGCTCGACACCGTCACCGAGGACGCCGCCACCGCCTACCTGCGCGCGCAGGGCCTCGACCCCACCGACTGGACCGCGACCGGCTTTCGCAGCTCGGAGTGGACCATGCCGAGCGGCGACACGGGGGTGAGCACGCGCTTCGCCTTCACCCGCAGCAAGGAGGCCACGACCGAGCGCCCCGACATCGGCGAGCTCCTGGCGGCCGTCGAGACGTACAAGCCGTGGATTCCCCACGCGCTGACCGGCGGTGACCACACGTTCGTCATCGCGCTCGGCGACATGCAGTTCGGCAAGATCGACGGCGACGGCCCGGCCGGCACCCTCCGACGCACGATCGACTGCCTCAACCGCGCGGCCGACCTGCTGGAGCTCTACCGGGGCCGCTTCAGCATCGGCCACGTCCACCTGGCCTGGCTCGGCGACCATGTCGAGGGCTTCCAGTCGCAGGGCGGCGCGAACACCTGGCGCACCCAACTCACGCTGAACGAGCAGATCCGGCTGACGCGGCGGGTCATGCTGCACGCTCTCCTGACCTTCGCCCCGCTCGCGGAGCGGGTGACCATGGCCGCGGTGCCCGGCAACCACGGCGAAGCCGTACGGATCAACGGCAAGGGCCTGACCCGGTACGACGACAGCCACGACACCGAGGCGCTGATCGCCGTCAAGGACGCCGCCGACCTGTACCCCGAGAAGCTCAGCCACGTCGAGTTCTACGTCCCCGACACCGACGAACTGACCGTTGTCGTGGACTGCTCGGGCACCACTGTGGCCCACGCGCACGGCCACCAGTGGCGGGCGGGCAAGCACTTCGACTGGTGGAAGGGGCAGGCGTTCAACAAGGCCAGCGCGATGCACCAGGCCGATCTCCTCCTGGCCGGCCACCTGCACCACGAGCACATCGACACTGACGGGCCTCGCACCTTCGTGCAGCCCCCGGCGATGGAGTCCGAGTCCACCTGGTGGCGGCACAGCAAGGGCACCACGGGAGCCCCCGGCTTGATGGTCGCGGTGACCAGGGGCGGCGAGACCACGGTGAAGGAGGTGGTCCGATGAATCTCGTGGAACTCGAACCCGCCGACACTCAGGCCGTCGACTGGTCCGTGCTCTCCGAGCCGCACATCGACAGCGTCGCCCAGGCCGTCGCCCGGTCCATCTCGCGCGACTACGGCTTGACGCTGGAGTTCGACGACGCGCACCAGGAGGCGCTCCTGGTGATGGCCGAGCGCGGCGCCCAGGTCCGCAGCATCCTCGCGGACGCCGGGCCCGGCTTGCTGAACCGCTGGCTCTCCCAGCGTCTTCGGGACCGCTGGCTGACCGAGGCCCGCCGCCGTGCCGGCCACACCTCCTACGAGGCGGCCCGCCTCACGGCCGAGAGGGCCGAACGGTGAGCGGCTACGACCGCAGACTCGTCGAGCACCTTCTCCCGGCGGTCTGGGATAGGGAAGCCGCGTACGGGATCAGGAGCCCAACTGCGCCGGACGCCGATATGCCGAAGGGCTCCGTCGACAAGAAGACCGCGGGAGTCCTGTTCGCCCACCTCGCCGACATCAGGAAGGGCTGGACGGCCGCACCGCTGTCCATCGGCGAGCGCCAAGCCCTCCTCTTGCGGTACGGGGCGGACCTTCCCGACGACGAGGCCGGAGCCTTGCAGGGCATCACCGGCCGGGCAGTGCGGTACCGGTGCGAGCGAGGCGTGGGAAAGCTCGCCGCCCATCTGAATGGGCACGAGTACATCGACGGCTACGACGAGCCGGAGGCCGCGAGCTGACCACGCCCACGAAGGCACCCTAACGAACGGCGCTGTGCCCCAGGCTTGATCGGCCCGGGGCACAGCGCCATACCGTGAGAGCGGGCGCACGGTGCACCCCAGCGTCAGAGACCCAGTCGAGCCCGAATGGCACCAATGCCGTCGGCCATCGCCACGAACTCCTCAGGCGTCAGCCGGATGCCCAGCAGCTCCGGGTTCTTGCTGTCGCCCAGGAAAACGCCAGTCGCAGCGCCGTTCTCGTCCCAGCCAGTGGCCGCGAAGTCTGCACAGCCACCGTTCTCCGCGCTCAGCGGGGACTTGAAGCGCTCCTCGATGGGGGGAGTGATGTCGTACAGTTCGGCCTTGTTCATGGTCGCATTTCTCTCTTGGCAGTCTCGATGAGCTCGTCCGACTGCTTCGGACTGAGGGCCTTGGCGGCGAGGTAGTCGAAGCGCTGGCGCCATTCTCGCACCTCCTTGGCTTCTTCCAGGAAGTCCGATCCAGCGACTGTGTCGACAGCTACGATCCCCGGGTCGTTCTTGACCGGGAAGTCCAGGATCGTGGCGACGGACATTGCCACGTACGTGCCAGCTGTGAACGGTACGACTCGCACGGTGATGTTCGGCCGTCGGGCCACTTCTTGTAGGTGGTCGAGCTGTGCGGCCATCACGGCAGGACCTCCCATCTGGGTGCGGATCGCGCCTTCGGACAAGAGCAGGTCGACGGTCAGGGGGCGGGGTTCGCGGAACAGTACGTCCTGCCGCCGCAGCCGCACCTCATGAGACGTCCGGGTCGCCTCTTCGCCATGCTCGCGACGGTAGTGCTCATCAATCCACCACATGTAGTCGCGCGTCTGGAAGGGGCCCGGAATGATTCCGGCCATCGCCGACATCTTCGATGCCGTGTCCTCAAACTCGATCAGCCTGATCACGCTTCGCGGCATGCGTCTATAGGCGGTCCACCACGTCTCGGCCTGCCTCTTGGCCTCTCGGATCTCGGCCAGCACGTCGAGCTGGGTGGTGGTATCGACGCCGCACAGCTCGAAGATCACGTGCAGCTCTTGATCAGTGGGCATCTGGGCGCCGCGCTCCATCAGCGACACCGCGTCCTGGGACTTCCCCAACGCCTCGCCGAGAGCCGCTTGAGTGAGGCGCGGCCGAACGGCCTTGCGGATGGCTTGCAGGCGCTGGCCGGCCGCCAGCATCGCACGAGTCGCTGCCGGTCTGGTAGCCACGCTCCTCCTTCCAGTCAAGGTCGGTACTGAAGTGAGCGTAGCGCGCGGCGAAACCTCAACTGCCACTTAGGGGTGAATCCGTGACGAGTACTCACGAGGGGGTTGCCTTACGAGGTGTCGTACGAGCATGATGCTTGTGCACCGACCGCAACAGTCCGATGGCGGAGTGTAGAGCGTTCGCCACGGCGTACGGCCCCCTCCGGCTGGCTAGGAGGATGCCGTGCAAGATCCGCCCAACCATGTGCACCTCGGTGGCCTTGTTCGACTGATCTTGTCCAAGGAGTTTCCGGCGAAGCTCACTTCGGCCTCGCTCGCCAGGCAGTTCGTTCGCCAGGCATGCGAAATGGTCGAGGAAGACCCGGAGATCCCGGAGCTCCTGGTGAGCGAGGTCGTCACCAATGCCATCGTCCATGCTCGGACGCCCTTCAAGGTGACCTTCGTCGCCTTGGCCGGCAGGCCGCTGTGGATCGAAGTGCAGGATGGCTCGCCCAAGCGCCCCGAGCTGCGAACTGCCGGGCCGGCCGACGTCGGCGGGCGGGGCCTGGAACTGCTTAATGCGCTATCTGCCACCTGGCACGACGACGTGGACGAGTCGACCGGCTCCAAGATCATCTGTTTTACTCCCAAGGGGGACCAGCAAGATGACTCCGATGCCTGCGGAGAGCACAGCACCCTTACGGCCCTTGCCGGCTGACCAGACTCCCTCCTGGCAGGGCAGCCGGATCACCGTGGAGGAGATTCCTCCGGCGGAGATGCAGCACCTCGCCGAGCCGGGGCTGCCGATGCGCCTCGTGGTGAGCGGCGTCGTCCACGACCCGACTGGTGCGCATCCCCCGCAGCAGCTGGAACTCCGGCTCAGCTGGGCCATGTTGGCGGACCTGAAGTCCCAGATCCACGCCTTCCAGATGAGCCGCTTCGCTGAGGGCAGGCGACGGGCGATGCCGCCGCCGGAGCCGCCTCCCGAGGTGGCCGTGGTCCAGTCCCTGTCCGCTCGGCGTGAGCCCGGCGCCTGGCTCGCCGCCACGCTCACGCCGGAGCAGATCGCCGAGAGGCACCACACCTGGACCCCGCCGGGCGCCACGGCCGCTGTCCATGCCGGCTTGTTGAGACAGCTTCAGGTCCCGGCGTGAGTGCGGGCCGACCCACGGGGCCGATCTGCCTCGCTCGGCCCCTCCTGGTGCCTGACGGTGAGGGCGGCCTCGCACCCTCCCGCGAGACGGTATCCGCGCTGCTCCGGCCCGGCTTCGGCCGATTCAACTTCCCCTTGGACGAACCCGGCCTCCAGGTTGTGGGATCGGTACTCCACATGCGGGAGTTGGCCGTCCGGACGCTGCGAATCACCGGCGTCGGCAACGGCGTACACCGGTACGTTCTGGAGGAGATTCTGAGGCTTTCGAGCCTCTCCGAGACACCCCAGCTGACGCTGGGGCATTTCCCGCCGTTGGCTCCGGGGAAGGCGCCGACGCGCGGATGACGCGAGGGGCCAGCGGTTCGACCCCCCGGCTCCGGATTGCTGGCCTCTCGCGGCCCCGAACTCCCCGCACGCGCCGTTTCTTACGCTCCACGGCCGCGCAGGGGCACCACCCCGCACCGGAGCGGTGCGGGCAACTCCAAGAGGTTGAGGGGAAACCCATGTCCAACCTGTACGAGAGCGAGATCGTCGGCCCGTTCGCCGCGCTCTGCGGCGGCGGCACCGACAACGACGGGTCGATGGAGAGCTGCATCTCCGTCGCCGAGCTGGCGGGCGGTGGTTACGCCCTCGGCGACACCAAGCCCGAGGGCGCCGGCCGTCAGCTCCGCATGAGCCGCGAGGAGATCACCAGCTTCGCGGAGGCGTGGCTGGCGGAGAACCCGCGGGCCTGACGCACAGCACCAGCGCAGGGCGCCTCGGGATCGGCCCGGGGCGCCCTGCGCCTTCCCCGCCCAACGGTTAGGAGAATCGCTGATGTTAAAGAGCCTGATCGACAACGCAGACGAGGTGCTGGCACGCTGGCCCGAGCAGCCGCAGCGCTACCACCGCGAGCCCGTCGCCTTCGAACACCTGCTGACGCTGGCCGAGGTGAACCGGTTGGTCGACTCCGAGTGCCTGGCGATGCGCAACCTCGCGCTGATCAAGGACAGCTCGGTCGTCGAGAAGTGGATGTACGCCGACGGAGACATGCCCCGCAAGGGATCAATCCGCGCGCACCTCGACGAGGGCGGAACGATCTCGGTTCGGTCCCTGGAACGGCTGGTCCCCTCGATCGCCGATCTGCATCGCTCGCTTCAGGATGAGACGGGCTACGGCGTTCATATCAACGCCTACCTGACCCCTGCCGGGCACCAGGGCCTCAAGTACCACTTCGACCCCTACGTCACCTTGATTCTCCAGCTCTCCGGCAGCAAGGCGTGGCCGGTCCACGAGCCGTTCGTAGAGAACCCGGTCAAGGAGTACGCCTCCTTCCATACGGTGGGGTTCACCGACGAGCAGAAGCGCTACCTCGCCAACACCGCGCCGGCTCAGACCTTCACCCTTGAGCCGGGGGACGTTCTGTGGCTGCCCCGCGGCTACGTCCACTCCCCTTACACCGTCGGTGACGAGCCGTCGCTGCACCTGACGGTTGCGTTCAAGGAGCGCACCTACCACTGGGTGGCCGAGCAGCTGACCCGCGAGGTGCTTGAGCAGGCGTTGGTCGACCCGGCCATGCGGGAGTGGGTGCAGCCGATCGAGATCACCCGCGACCCGTCCGAGGCCATTCGGCAGATGCGCGCGTACCTCATCGGCTCGCTCCTGAAGCTGGACGCCGAGGAGGCCGCTCAGCGCATCCAGCGGGCGGCTCTCCGGCCGCTCTGAATCTCCTTCCGGCAGTCCTCTCGCCGCTGAGCTGGGACGGGGCTGGCCCCCGGCTCGGCGGCCGTTTCAGCTCGGCGAGTCGCCCCGCGAGCGCGGCTATCGTGGGTTGCTCGCGGTGGATGAGGAGACCCCTGTGCCAGACGGTTTTGTGCACCTGCACGTTCACACCGAGTACTCGATGCTCGACGGGGCGGCCAAGAACGGCAAGCTGATCGCCGAGGTGGAACGGCAGGGCATGCCGGCGGTGGCCATGAGCGACCACGGCAACATGTTCGGCGCCTACGAGTTCTTCCAGAAGGCGAAGGACAGCGCGGTCAAGCCGATCATCGGCATCGAGGCGTACATCGCGCCCGAGTCCCGCTTCCATAAGAAGCAGGTCTTCTGGGCGCCCGGCGGGCGCCGGACGACCGGAGCCGACGGCGAGGGCGGCAAGGACGTCTCCGGCGGTGGCCGCTACACCCACATGACCATGTGGGCGGAGAACGCCACGGGCCTGCGCAACCTCTTCAAGCTCTCCTCGCTCGCCTCGATGGAGGGCTACTACGGCAACCCTCGGATGGACCGCGAGATCCTCGCCGAGAACGCTCGCGGAATCATCGCCACCACCGGCTGCCCCTCCGGCGAGGTGCAGACCCGCCTGCGACTCGGGCAGTACGAGGAGGCGATCAAGGCTGCCAGCGCGTACCAGGACATCTTCGGCAAGGAGAACTACTTCCTGGAGCTGATGGACCACGGCATCGACATCGAGCGCGAGGTCCGGGCCGACCTGCTTCGACTGGCCAAGGACCTGAACATCCCCCTGCTGGCCACCAACGACTCGCACTACGTCACCGCCGACCAGGCCGACGCCCACGACAGCCTGCTCTGTGTCGGCATGGGCAAGAACAAGGACGACCCGAACCGTCTCAAGTTCGCGGGCTCCGGCTACTACATCAAGACCGCCGAGGAGATGCGCGAACTCTTCCGCGAGCTGCCGGAGGCGTGCGACAACACCCTGCTCATCGGTGAGCGAGTGGAGTCGTACAAGGAGGTCTTCGACTACGTCGACCGGATGCCGCAGTTCGACGTACCCGAGGGCGAGACCCAAGCGTCCTTCCTGCGGCAGAAGATCGCCGTCGGCCTCCAGCAGCGCTACGGGGACAACCCGAGCCAGGAGGTGCTGGACCGGGTCGAGCTGGAGATGGGCGTCATCTCCCCGATGGGCTTCGACGCGTACTTCCTCGTGGTCGCGGACATCTGCCAGTACGCCCGTGACAACGGCATCCCGGTCGGCCCCGGCCGTGGTTCGGCGGCCGGCTCGATGGTCTCGTACCTGACCCGGATCACCGAGCTGGACCCGCTGGAGCACGACCTCCTCTTCGAGCGGTTCCTCAACCCCGAGCGCATCAACCCTCCGGACGTCGACATCGACTTCGACGACCGCCAGCGCGACCAGATGGTGCGCTACGTCACCGACAAGTACGGCGAGGCGTACACCGCCCAGGTGAACACCTTCGGCACCATCAAGGCCAAGGCCGCCGTCAAGGACGCCAACCGCATCCTCGGCTACCCGTTCGCGATGGGCGACCGGATCACCAAGGCGATGCCGCCGGACGTGATGGGCAAGGGCGTACCGCTGGCGGACCTCTTCAACGAGAAGCACCCCCGGTACAACGAGGGCACCGAGATCCGCACGATGTACGCCAACGAGCCGGACGTCAAGAAGATCATCGACACCGGCCTCGGCATCGAGGGCTTGATCCGCGGCACCGGTGTGCACGCGGCGGCCGTCATCCTCTCCTCGACCCCGCTGCTCGGCCTGATCCCGCTGCACAAGCGGGACAAGGACGGCGTGATCATCACCGGATTCGACTACCCGTCGTGCGAGTCCATGGGTCTGATCAAGATGGACTTCCTGGGTCTGCGGAACCTGGGCATCATCGACCACTGCATCAAGATCGTGAAGGCCAACCGCGGTGTCGAGGTCGACATCGAGAAGATCGCGCTCGACGACCCGACCACGTACCAGCTGCTGGCCCGGGGCGACACCCTCGGCGTCTTCCAGCTCGACGGTGGCCCCATGCGCGCCCTGCTCAAGCTGATGAAGCCCACCGAGTTCGCCGACATCTCCGCCGTCTCGGCGCTGTACCGGCCGGGCCCGATGGGCATGAACTCGCACACGAACTACGCGCTGCGCAAGAACGCCCAGCAAGAGATCGTCCCGATCCACCCGGAGCTGGAGGAGCCCCTAAAGGACGTCCTCGGCCCCACCTACGGCCTGATCGTCTACCAGGAGCAGGTGCAGCGAGCCGCCCAGGTACTGGCCGGCTACTCGCTCGGACAGGCAGACCTGCTCCGCCGCGCGATGGGCAAGAAGAAGAAGGAGGTGCTGGAGAAGGAGTTCGTCCCCTTCCATGCGGGCTGCAAGGAGCGCGGTTACTCGGACGAGGCGATCCAGGCGGTGTGGGACGTGCTGGTCCCGTTCGCCGGGTACGCGTTCAACAAATCGCACTCCGCCGCGTACGGTCTGGTCTCGTACCAGACGGCCTACCTGAAGGCGAACTACCCCGCCGAGTACATGGCCGCCCTACTCACCTCGGTAGCGGACGACAAGGACAAGATGGCCGTCTACCTGGCCGAGTGCCGGGCCATGGGCATCAAGATCCTCTCCCCCGACGTCAACGAGTCCGTCGTCGACTTCACCGCCGTCGGCTCCGACGTGCGGTTCGGCCTCAAGGCCGTGCGCAACGTCGGCGTGAACGTCATCGAGTCGCTGATCAAGACCCGGCAGGAGAAGGGCAAGTACACCTCCTTCGCGGACTTCCTGGACAAGGTCGAGCTGGTCGCCTGCAACAAGCGCACCATCGACTCGCTGATCAAGGCCGGCGCCTTCGACTCCCTCGGCCACTCCCGCCTGTCTCTGGTCACCGTCCACGAGAACGCGATCGACGCCGTCACCGGCCTGAAGAAGCAGCAGGCCATCGGCCAGGACGATCTCTTCGGCGCCCTGGACACCGGGGCCGATACCCCGGCGATCGGGCTCGACTTCGAGCTGACCGACCGTGAGTGGCCGCGCAAGCAGCTGCTCAGCCTGGAGCGCGAGATGCTCGGCCTCTACGTCTCCAGCCACCCGCTGGACGGCGCCGAGCACATCCTCTCCCGCAACCGGGACATCTCGATCGCCGAGTTGCTCGGCTCCGGTCGCACCGAGGGCGAGGTCCGGCTCTCCGGCCTGATCACCAACGTCGACCGGCGAATCAACAAGGCGGGCAACGCCTGGGCGATCATCACCCTGGCCGACCGGGACGGCTCCGTCGAGGTGCTCTTCTTCCCGGCCACCTACAACCTGATGGCCGACCAGATGGTCGAGGACAACGTCATCTCCGCCCGAGGCCGCTTGAATGAGCGCGACGGTTCGCTGAGCATCTTCGGCCAGGAGATCACCACCCTGGACATCTCCTCTGCCGAATTCGGCAGCAGGCCGCCGATCTTGATTACGGCCCCGCTGAATCGCTTCAACTCGGAGACCGTCGCAGAGCTGAAGCAAATTCTCCAGGCCCACCCGGGCGATGTGCCGATCCGGCTTAAGACCACCAGCCGGGAAAAGGACACCCTGTACGAGCTCGGCTTCCTGGTAAACCCTGACAACGGCGCCCTCGCATCCGAGGTCAAAATGCTCTTTGGCCCTGGGACCTGGACCGTTTCGTAGCCTCTTGGCTCTGCCGAGCCGCCCGCTACATCCCGGCCGCCCGAGCTGCCAGGGCGGCCACGCTGAGTCAGCACGAAGTCAGCACGGGGCGGGTGATGGCGGGTGCTCAGAGGTGCTTCCAGGTCAGCACCAAGTCAGCACGGGAATGAGAAGGGGGCCTGACCCGGAAAGGCCAGACCCCCTTTGACCTGCATGTTTGCCAGATCAGGCGAGTCGTGCTAACGACTACGTCAGACGTTGAAGCGGAACTCCACCACGTCGCCGTCCTGCATGACGTAGTCCTTGCCCTCGATGCGGGACTTGCCCTTGGCGCGGGCCTCGGGGATGGAGCCGCAGTCGACCAGGTCGTCGAAGGAGACGATCTCGGCCTTGATGAAGCCCTTCTGGAAGTCGGTGTGGATCACGCCGGCGGCCTCGGGGGCGGTGGCGCCCTTCTTGATGGTCCAGGCGCGCACCTCCTTGGGGCCGGCGGTGAGGTAGGTCTGCAGGCCGAGGGTGTCGAAGCCGACGCGGCCGAGGGTGGCCATGCCGGGCTCTTCCTGGCCCATGGACTGGAGGAGTTCGAGGGCGTCGGCGTCGTCCATGCCGATCAGCTCGGACTCGATCTTGGCGTTCAGGAAGATCGCCTCGGCGGGGGCGACCAGGGCGCGCAGGCCGTCCTTGAAGTCCTCGTCGGTCAGCTCGTCCTCGTCGACGTTGAAGACGTAGAGGAAGGGCTTGGTGGTGAGCAGGTGCAGCTCGCGGACCGAGGTGGCGTCGAAGCCGGCCTCGAAGAGGGTCTTGCCGGACTCCAGGACCTTCTGGGCGGCCTCGGCGGCGGCCAGCGTGGCGGCCGACTCCTTCTTGAGGCGGGCTTCCTTCTGCAGGCGCGGCAGCACCTTCTCGACCGACTGCAGGTCGGCCAGGATCAGCTCGGTGTTGATGGTCTCGATGTCGTCCTTGGGCGAGACCTTGCCGTCCACGTGGACCACGTCGGGGTCGTTGAAGGCGCGGATGACCTGGCAGATCGCGTCCGACTCACGGATGTTGGCGAGGAACTTGTTGCCCAGGCCCTCGCCCTCCGAGGCGCCGCGGACGATGCCGGCGATGTCCACGAAGTCGACGGTGGCGGGCAGGATCCGCTCCGAGCTGAAGATCTCGGCGAGCTTGGCCAGGCGGGCGTCCGGGACACCGACCACGCCGACGTTCGGCTCGATGGTGGCGAACGGGTAATTGGCCGCCAGGACGTCGTTCTTGGTCAGGGCGTTGAACAGAGTCGACTTGCCGACGTTCGGCAGGCCGACGATTCCGATCGTGAGCGACATGAAGCGAGATCCCGTGGGCTTGGAGGGCGTGGAGCGGCACCGTACGGGCCGACCGCCCAGTCTAACGGGGCAGGACACGGAGCAGGTCTTGAGGCGTCATTACCCAAGGTGATGTAAATCGGACCGTACGTTGGGCATGTGGAGCAGAGCATCCGAACCCAGCCGCCCGGGCCCCGACCCCGACCGCCAGCCGGCGGCAGGTCGCGCGAGGCCGCCGTTCCGGGGCCGGCCGCGCCCCGCGATGCCGTCACCGTACGGCCGTCCCGTCTCCGCCCCACCTCCGGTGGACCCGCGCCGCTGATCCGGCTGCGGCAGCGGCTGGGGCGGGGCGGGTCCGGTGCGGAGGCGGCCAGACGGCCCGGGCCGCCGACCCGGCTGACCGCGATCGGCACCGGCCTGCTCTCGGTGCTCGGCACCCTCGCCTTCGGGCTGCTCGACCAACTGTTCTTCGGCGGCCTCGGGGTGCTGTTCGGGCTCGGGTTCCTGGTGGTCTGCTTCCAGAGCGCGGTGCGGGTGCGGCTCGCCGACCTGCCGGCCGCGCCGATCAGCGGGCCGATCGCGTTCGCACTGGCCATCGGGCTGCTCGGGCCCGCACCGCTGCCCGGGGTGATCGGTCAGCTGCTGGCACTGGCCGGCGGGCTGGCGCAGCGCGCGGGGTGGCTGTTCGCCGGGACGGGGCTGGCCACCGTCATCGTCGCCGCGCGGTTCGTCGCCCAGCGCCGGATCCGCCGCAGCCGCTGAGCGACCAGCGGATCCGGCGGGCCTGCCAGCGGGACTGCCCGCGCGCCTGGCGGCGCGTCAGCGTCCGGGACCGGCCGCGGCCATCGCGGCGCCGACGATGCCCGCGTCGTTGCGCAGTTCGGCCGGCACCACCGTGGCCGCCCGCTTGCTGAGCAGCGGCAGGAACTTCTCGTGCTTGCGGCTGACGCCGCCGCCGATGATCACCAGCTGCGGCGAGAAGAGCCGCTCCACCAGATCCAGGTACTCGTCCACCCGGACCGCCCAGTCCGCCCAGCTCAGCTCGTGCCGCTCACGGGCGGCGGCCGAGGCCCGGCGCTCGGCGTCCTTGCCGCGCAGCTCCAGGTGGCCCAGTTCGGTGTTCGGCACCAGCTTGCCGTCCACGAAGAGCGCGCTGCCGATCCCGGTGCCGAAGGTCAGCACCAGCACCACGCCCTGCTGGTCGCGGCCCGCGCCGTGCGCGATCTCGGCCAGTCCGGCGGCGTCCGCGTCGTTGAGCACGGTCGCGGGCAGGTCGAGCGACTCGCGGAACAGGCCCTCGGCGTCCAGGTCGATCCAGCCCTGGTCCACGTTGGCGGCGGTGCGGGTGCGACCGCCGACCACCACCCCGGGGAAGGTCAGACCGACCGGGCCGCGGTAACCGAAGTGGTCGACCACCTCGCGCACCGCGGCGACGACCGCTTCGGGGGCGGCGGGGTGCGGGGTGAGCACCTTGAACCTCGGCTCGGTCACCTCACCGCGGGTCACGTCCACCGGGGCACCCTTGATGCCGGTGCCGCCGATGTCCACGCCGAACAGTACGGATCCTGCGGGTGCCGTCACGTCGCCTCCTCAAGGACACAAGCGAGCGGGTCCGGGCCCGGCCGGCCGGCCGGGCCTCACCGTACGACCGTACGAGAGGTGGCGCCCGAAAGCAGCCGGGACGCCGCCACAGCGTCAGGTCGCCACGGCACCGGTCAGAGCTTGCCCGCCGCCTCGGCGCGCAGGTCGCGGCGCAGCTCCTTGGGCAGCGAGAAGGTGAGCGTCTCCTCGGCGGTGCGCACCGTCTGGACGTCCTCGAAGCCGCGCTCGGCCAGCCAGCCGAGCACGCCCTGGACCAGGATCTCCGGCACCGAGGCGCCGCTGGTCAGGCCCACCGTGGTGACGCCGGTCAGCCAGGCCTCGTCCAGCTCCTCGGCGAAGTCGACCAGGTGCGCGGCCTTGGCGCCGTACTCCAGGCCGACCTCGACCAGGCGGACCGAGTTGGAGGAGTTCTTGGAGCCGACCACGATCAGCAGGTCGGTCTCGGGGGCGATCTGCTTGACCACCACCTGGCGGTTCTGGGTGGCGTAGCAGATGTCGTCGCTGGGCGGGGAGACCAGCAGCGGGAAGCGCTTCTTCAGCTCGCCGACGGTGGCCATGGTCTCGTCCACCGAGAGGGTGGTCTGGGAGAGCCAGACGACCTTGGACTCGTCGCGCACCTGGACGTTGGCGACGTCCTCGGGGCCGTCGACCAGGTGGATCCGCTCCGGGGCCTCGCCCATGGTGCCGACCACCTCCTCGTGGCCCTCGTGGCCGACGAGCAGGATGTCGTAGTCCTCGTCGGCGAACCGGACGGCCTCCTTGTGGACCTTGGTCACCAGGGGGCAGGTGGCGTCGATGGTGGCGAGCTTGCCGGCCTTCGCCTCGTCGTGCACCGAGGGGGCCACGCCGTGCGCGGAGAAGACCACGATCGAGCCCTCGGGCACCTCCTCCGTCTCGTCGACGAAGATCGCGCCCTGCTTCTCCAGGGTCTGCACGACGTACTTGTTGTGGACGATCTGCTTGCGGACGTAGATCGGCGCCCCGTACTGCTCCAGGGCCTTCTCCACGGCGATGACGGCGCGGTCGACGCCCGCGCAGTAGCCCCGGGGGGCGGCGAGCAGGACGCGGCGCGAAGCGGTGGTCGACATGGCACCTATCGTACGGGCGGCCACCGGGGCCGGTGTGCCGCGCCGAGAACCCGGGGCCTGCGGGTCGGGTCCGGCGTTCGGTGATCAAATCTGAGGAATGAGCGATCGAGTCGGACCAGGTGGTCTGCGGCGCAGTCTCGGCCTGCGCGATCTGGTGGTCTACGGGCTGCTCTTCATCGCGCCGATGGCACCGGTGGGGGTCTTCGGGGTGCTGGACGCCAAGAGCCACGGCGCGGTGGCGGCGGTCTACCTGGCGGCCACCGTGGCGATGGGCTTCACCGCCTTCTCGTACGCGCAGATGGTGCGCGCGGTGCCGCGCGCCGGTTCGGTCTTCGCGTACGCCCGGGCCGGGCTGGGCGAGGGGCCCGGCTTCGTCGCCGGCTGGATGGCGATGCTCGACTACCTGCTGATCCCGGCGGTCGCCTACCTCTTCTCGGGCATCGCGCTGCACTCCCTGGTGCCGGGCGTGTCGCGGTGGGTGTGGACCGTGCTGGCCGTGCTGGTCACCACCGCGCTCAACCTGGCCGGGGTGCGCACGGCCGCCGCGGTGGGCTTCGCGGTGCTGGTGATGGAGATCGCGGTGCTGGTGGTCTTCGTGGTGGCGGCGCTGGTGGTGCTGGTGCGGGACGGGGCGGCGCGGCCGCTGCTCTCGCCGCTGGTGGGCACCGGGGGCTTCTCGCCGGCGGCAGTGCTGAGCGCGGTGAGCGTGGCGGTCCTGTCCTACCTGGGCTTCGACGCGATCGCCTCGTTCGTGGAGGAGGCGGTGGGCGCGTCGGCGGCGGTGGCCCGGGCGGTGCTGCTCTGCCTGGTGCTGGCCGGGGTGCTCTTCGTCGTGCAGACCTACCTGGCGGCGCTGCTGGAGCCGCTCACCCCCGAGCAGCTGGCCGCGCGCCCCGCCGCGCAGGGCTCGGCCTTCTACGACACGGTGCAGAGCGCGGTCGGCGGCTGGCTGCACACGCTGGTCGCGGTGAGCAAGGCGATCGGCGCCGCCTTCGCCGCACTGGCCGGGCAGGCGGCGGCCGGCCGGCTGCTCTTCGCGATGGCCCGCGAGGGGCGGCTGCCGCGCCGGCTCTCGGTGGTGGACCCGGGCTCGGGCGTGCCGCGCCGGGCACTGCTGGTCGCGGCGGTGGTGACGCTGGCCGCGGCGGGCTGGGCGGCGGGGCGCGACGACGGGCTCGACCAGCTGACCTCGGTGGTGGACATCGGCGCGCTGACCGCCTTCGCGCTGCTGCACGCCTCGGTGATCGGCTGGTACGCCGTGCGCAACGGCTCGCGGGACTGGCTGCGGCACGTGCTCGCACCGGTGCTGGGCATCGCGGTGATCGTCGCGGTGGTCCAGCAGGCCACGCACACCGCGCAGCTGGTGGGGGCGGTGTGGCTGGCGGCGGGGCTGTTGGTGCTGCTGGCCCAGCGGGGGCGCGGGGCGCGCGGATCGGGCGGCGCTGTCGGCCGCTCGCGCTAGCCTCAGGGGCATGGCCAACAGCAGCTCCCCCGAAGCCCCGCTCCCGGTCGCCAAGGTCTCGCAGCTGATCGGTGGCTGGGTGGACCGGCTGGGCGCGGTCTGGGTGGAGGGCCAGATCACCCAGCTCAGCCGGCGCACCGGCATGCAGTTCCTGACGCTGCGTGATGTCGAGCACGACGTCTCACTCGTCGTCACCTGCTTCCGCTCGGTGCTCGAACCGCTCGCCGACACCCTGCACGAGGGCTCCCGGGTGCTGGTGTACGCCAAGCCCGAGTGGTACACGGCGCGCGGCACCCTCTCGCTGCGGGCCACCGAGGTCCGGCTGGTGGGGCTCGGCGAGCTGCTGGCCCGGCTGGAGCAGCTCAAGCGCAGGCTGGCCGACGAGGGCCTGTTCGCCAGCGAGCGCAAGCGGCCGCTGCCGTTCCTGCCCGGCTGCGTCGGGCTGGTGACCGGCCGCGCCTCGGCCGCCGAACGGGACGTGCTGGAGGTGGCCCGGCGCCGCTGGCCCGCGGTCCGCTTCGAGGTGCGCAACGTGCTGGTGCAGGGCGCGCAGGCGGCTGGCCAGGTGAGCGCGGCGGTGCGGGAGCTGGACGACCACCCCGAGGTGGACGTGATCATCGTGGCCCGCGGCGGCGGCAGCGTGGAGGACCTGCTGCCCTTCTCCGACGAGGAGCTGTGCCGCACCGTGGCGCAGGTCCGCACCCCGGTGGTGAGCGCGATCGGGCACGAGCCGGACCAGCCGCTGCTCGACTTCGTCGCCGACCTGCGGGCGGCCACCCCCACCGACGCGGCCAAGCGGGTGGTCCCCGACGTGGGCGAGGAGCAGGCCCGGGTGCGGCAGCTGCGCGACCGGGCCCGGCGGATGGTCACCGAGCTGGTGCGGCGCGAGGAGCACGGGCTGGCCACCGTGCGCACCCGCCCCGCGCTGGCCGCGCCGCACCGGCTGGTGGCCGAGCGGGGGCAGGAGCTCACGGCGCTGGTCGAGCGCGCCCGGCGGACGCTGGGGCACCGGCTGGACCGGGCCGAGTCGGACCTGGGGCACACGCTGGCCCGGGTGGTGGCGCTCTCCCCCGCCGCCACGCTGGAGCGCGGCTACGCGGTGCTGCAGCGGCCGGACGGGCAGGTGATCACCGATCCGGCGCTGCTCACGGCGGGCGAGGAGCTGCACGCCCGGGTGGCGGGCGGCGGCTTCGGGGTTCGGGTCGGCCGGCTCGACGAGGACGGGCTCGCCGCGGCGCGACCCGACGGGGACGGGCCCGACGAGGGCCAGGTGCCGCGGACTCCCTAGCTAGGGCCGCGGGCGGTTGCGGGAGAGCGGCACCGAGTGCTCGGCGAAGCCGAGGCTGCGGTAGAGCTGCTCGCCGCCCTCGGTCGCGTGCAGGTCGATCCGGGTCACCCGCTGCTCGTCGAACCAGGCCAGCAGCGCCGCGGTGCAGGCCCGGGCGTAGCCGCGGCGGCGGTGCGCCGGGTCGGTGCAGATGTTGAAGACGAAGCCGAAGCGGCCCTCGGGGTGGCCGGGCGCCGGCAGCCGCTGCTCCAGGGTGCCGACCGCGCAGGCGGCCAGCCGGCCGGGGGCCGTGGCGTCGTCGACCACGAAGGCGGGCATGGTGGTGCGGCCCGGGTCGGCGAGCCGCTCGCGCAGCAGCGCCTCGGCCCGCTGCTGCCAGGGGCCGGGGCGGAGCTCGCCCTGCATCGTCTCGAACATCAGCAGGCGCAGCCTGACCAGCTCCGGGGCGTCCTCGGGCCGGGCCTGTCGTACAGCGGTCGTCGAACCTGTGTCGCTCATGGCGCCCGACCGTAGCGAGCGGGCCCGCGCGGGCGCAGCTGGATTTGTCGGGGCCTGCCCCTACGCTGAGCCCATGGCCGACGAGGAGACCGCAAGCAGCACGACACCCGATCAGCTGGGCTACGAGCAGGCCCGGGACGCCCTGATGGAGGTGGTCCGCCGGCTGGAGACCGGGGGCACCACGCTGGAGGAGTCGCTGGCCCTGTGGGAGCGCGGCGAGGAGCTGGCCAAGGTCTGCCAGCGCTGGCTGGACGGCGCCCGGGCGCGGCTGGAGGCCGTGCTGGCGGCCGAGCAGCAGGCGGACGGCGCCGGGGAGGGCGGCAGGGCCGGCGAGTGAGCCGGTCCGGCGGCGGTGCGAGCGGAGTGAGTCAGGTCACTCCACTTGAGAAATGGTTGAAACTTCACCTACATTGGTCCATGTGAGCGGCACTCGGCCGCCCGTACCGATCCAGCATGAGGTGCAGCACCATGACCACCGGCAATGACGCTCTCGTTCTCGACACCGCCGCCCAGGACCTGCTCTTCCGTGAGGCCCGCACCGCCAACACCTTCACCGACGAGCCGGTCAGCGACGAGCAGGTCCAGGCCGTCTACGACCTGGTGAAGTACGCGCCCACCGCCTTCAACCAGCAGGCCCTGCGCGTCGTCCTGGTCCGCAGCGCCGAGGCCCGCGAGCGCCTGGTGGCGCAGATGTCCGACGGCAACAAGGCCAAGACCGCCAGCGCCCCGCTGGTCGCGATCCTGGCCGCCGACAACGAGTTCCACGAGGAGCTGCCGGCCCAGTTCCCGGCGTTCCCGCAGGCCAAGGACGTCTTCTTCAGCGAGCGCCCGGTGCGTGAGAACTCCGCGCGCTTCAACGCCGCGCTGCAGGTCGGCTACTTCATCATCGGTGTGCGCGCCGCCGGCCTGGCCGCGGGCCCGATGACCGGCTTCAACGCCGAGGGCATCAACAAGGAGTTCTTCGCCGACGGCGACCACTCGGTGCTGGCCGTGGTCAACCTCGGCAAGCCGGGCGCCGACGCCTGGTACCCGCGTTCGCCGCGCCTGGCCTACGACGAGGTCGTCACCACCGTCTGAGCCACCGCGCCGCACAGCGTGCCGCGAATGGCCGTGGGCCCGGCCCCCCGAGGGGGGCCGGGCCCACGGCCATTCGCGTCGGTGCGTCGGTGCGTCGGTGCGTCGGACAGACCCCTAGGACTTGAGCGCCTGGGCCAGCTCGCCCAGCTCCTGGTAGGAGGCGCTGCCGGTGACCAGGGTGGTGTCCGAGCCGCTGGTGACGGTCAGGCCGCGGTAGCTGTCGCCCTGGTAACGGGACCAGTCCTGCCCGGCGATGGTCGCGCTGCCGTCCGGTGCGTAGCCCGTGACGATGCTCTTGAGCAGGTCGGCCTTCGGCGCGTTGCTCTGCTCCACCGCCGCGTACTTGCCGTCCGGCGTCACGAAGCCCAGGTGCCAGCCGGCGTGGCCCTCGGCATCCGAGGGCTGGTAGGTCACCGAGGTCGCCCGCCACTTGTCCGAGAGCCCCTCGGGAGCCGCGATCGGGTACGGCGCCGCACGCTTGGCCGAAGCCAGCGCGGCGCTGTAGTCCACCACGTGCACGGGGTCGCCGTCGGTGCTGTGCGGGATGGTGAGATACGCCACCAGGGCGACGCCCATCACGGCCACCATCGACAGGATCATGTCCCGGACGGTCTGCCGCCCTCTGCTGCTTGCTGCCACCCCCACATGGTGAACCATCACCGCTTCCGGGCCGACCACCGGGGTCCTCCGTGGCACCGCAAACCGCCCATAACGACGCAGAAGCGCAGGTAGAGGGGACCCGCGCCACAGACAGTCATTCCATCCACAGATACGATCGGATGACCCTCATCGCAGCGCTCGACCAGACAGTAGTCGACCGCTGACTGGCCGTCGCGTACAGAGAGGTAACGACGATGACCACGCAGCACCCCTCCCACCTTCCGCGTTCGCTGGAGGTGGCCCCGGAGGCCCCGGACCGCAACCTGGCCCTGGAGCTCGTCCGGGTCACCGAAGCCGCGGCCATGGCCGCCGGCCGCTGGGTCGGCCGTGGCGACAAGAACGGCGCCGACGGCGCGGCCGTCAAGGCCATGCGCACGCTCGTCTCGACCGTCTCGATGAACGGCGTCGTCGTCATCGGGGAAGGCGAGAAGGACGAAGCCCCGATGCTCTACAACGGCGAACGGGTCGGCGACGGCACCGGCGCCGAGTGCGACGTGGCCGTGGACCCGGTGGACGGCACCACGCTGACCGCCAAGGGCATGGCCAACGCGGTCGCCGTACTGGCCGTCGCCGACCGCGGCACCATGTTCGACCCGAGCGCCGTCTTCTACATGGACAAGCTCGTCACCGGCCCCGAGGCCGCCGAGTTCGTCGACATCACCGCCCCGCCGGCGGTGAACATCCGCCGGGTCGCCAAGGCCAAGGGCAGCTCGGTCGAGGACGTCACGGTGATGATCCTGGACCGCCCGCGCCACGAGCAGCTGGCCCGTGAGGTCCGCGAGGCGGGCGCCCGGATCAAGTACATCGCCGACGGCGACGTGGCCGGCGCGATCATGACCGCCCGCGAGGGCACCGGCGTCGACCTGCTGCTCGGCGTCGGCGGCACCCCCGAGGGCATCATCGCGGCCTGCGCGATGAAGTGCATGGGCGGCGTGATCCAGGGCCGGCTGTGGCCCAAGGACGAGGCCGAGAAGCAGCGGGCGCTGGACGCCGGCCACGACCTGGACCGGGTGCTGACCACCAACGACCTGGTCAGCGGCGAGAACGTGTTCTTCGTGGCCACCGGCATCACCGACGGCGAGCTGCTGCGCGGTGTGCACTACCGCCACGAGACCGCCACCACCAGCTCGCTGGTGATGCGCTCCAAGAGCGGCACGATCCGGCAGATCGACTCCGTCCACAAGCTGTCCAAGCTGCGGGCGTACAGCGCGATCGACTTCGACCGGGCGAACTGACACCTCGCACGAACGGCGCTCGGCGCGGCCCCCTCGGGGGTCGCGCCCAGCGCCGTTCTGTTGCCGCGCCGCCGCGGTCGCCGGGTGCCGGGTCGCCGTTCTGCCGTGCCGCCGGGCGCCGGGTTGCCGCCGCGCACCGCCGGCCGGCGACGGCGCCGCTCAGCCCGCTATCCGCCCGGGCTCGGCCACCCGGCGCCGGGCAGCCCCGCGCTGGCCGGAGACCAGCTGGGCCTCGGCGCGCAGCTCGACGTCGCGGCGCCGCCGACGGGCCAGCACCACCCGCCGCTCGGCCGCCGTCAGCCCGCCCCACACGCCGTACGGCTCCGGCTGGGCGAGCGCGTGCTCGCGGCAGGAGAGCAGCACCGGGCAGCGGGCACAGACCTGCTTGGCGTGCTCCTCACGGGCCAGCCGGGCGGCCGTCGGCTCCTTGGAGGGCGCGAAGAACAGGCCCGCCTCGTCCCGGCGGCAGGCCGCGCCGGTGTGCCACGGGTTCTCCTCGGAGTGGTCGAGCCCGACCGCCGCGGGCGCACTCAGCGGGGCACCCCCGGACCCGCGCCGCTCGGTTGCGGCCCGGACGACGTCGGTGGTGCTGGGCTCGATCTGGTGCAGCACGGCGAACTCCTGACACAGCTCGGGAAAGGCTCGCGACACTGCCCGGCTGCCGCCCTGAGTGCCGTACGACGCCGTCTGACCGCAGCCGTTCAAGAAAACGATGTGCCGGAGGAATTACCCCGCACGATCCCGGTTCATGCACACCGTGTTCGTCCGGCCACAGCCTGCACTCGGGTCAACCAGTCGTGCCGGAAAAGGAGTTGACGGAACACCAGATTCCATCTGATGCTCCGTCAGACCATCGGGCGATGAGCTGCGCAAACCCGCGCCCGTCAGTCGCCCAGCTGCTTGCGCGCCCACTCCTTGAGCTTCTTGCCGCGGCGCGGCTTGGCGTCACAGCCGCCGAAGATCGCACTCCCCTTGACCCGGACCACCGGTGCGTACGGGTCGGCCGCGGTCTGCTCACGCACGTCGAAGCCACCGAAGACGCCGACCCCGCTGCCGATCAGCGTGACGTTCTCCGGCACCCGGATCGAGACCCCGCCGAACATCGCGGAGACCTCGATCAGCACCTCGGGGGCCTCGAAGACCGCGTCCGTCAGGTCGAGGTCCACGCCGCCGAAGATCGCCGTCGCGCGGATGTGCGAGCCGACCCGCCAGCGCCCCTTGCGGGTCGCACCGCCGAAGACCGCCACCAGGCTGGCCGACTCCTCGCGGGCCGGCGGCAGCGGGGCGGCGGCCGGCGCCGGGGCCGGGCGCGGAGCGCCGCCGGGCAGCGGCTGATGGGCGGGAAGGTCGCGGGTCAGCGGAGCCAGCTCGCCCAGCGTCTTGGCGCTGTAGGCCGCCTCGATCCGCTCGGAGTGCTCCTCGACGGTCAGCCGGCCCTCGGCGTAGGCGTCGCGCAGCAGCTCGGCGATCCGCTCCCGGTCGGCGTCCGAGGCCCGCAGCTCGGCCTCGGCCACCGGAGCATGGGGCGCCGGCACGGCATCGGCCTTGCGCAGCGGAACGGGCTGGTCGGACGGCGCGGGTGACGGCGTATTCTCCACGTCCCTCAGCCTAGGGGCTGCACCCGCCCCGAACGAGGGGTATCAGGGTCGACTCCGGGTGCTCTTAGGGTCGGCAGCGGGTCCCCCTGAGGGTCGCCGACGTGACGCCGGTCACCCCGGCTCACCCGGGCGCGGCGCCACCGCCCGCGGGTTCTAACCTGGAAGGCGCTTCGCCGACGCAGCACCCCCGATCCGTGAAGGACCTCGCATGGCACCCACGCCAGACTTCGCCTACTCCGACCTCCTCCCGCTCGGGGCCGACCCGACCCCGTACCGCAAGCTGACCTCCGAGGGTGTCAGCACCTTCGAGGCGGGCGGACGGCGCTTCCTGCAGGTCGAGCCGGAGGCCCTGCGGCTGCTCACCGCCGAGGCGATGCACGACATCTCGCACTACCTGCGCCCCGCGCACCTGGCCCAGCTGCGCCGGATCCTGGACGACCCGGAGGCGAGCCCGAACGACCGCTTCGTGGCGCTGGACCTGCTGAAGAACGTCAACATCTCGGCCGGCGGCATCCTGCCGATGTGCCAGGACACCGGCACCGCGATCGTGATGGGCAAGCGCGGCCAGAACGTGCTGACGCAGGGCGGCGACGAGGCCGCGATCGCCCGCGGTGTCTTCGACGCCTACACCAAGCTCAACCTGCGCTACTCGCAGATGGCCCCGCTGACCATGTGGGACGAGAAGAACACCGGCTCCAACCTGCCGGCCCAGATCGAGCTCTACGCGACCGACGGCGACGCGTACAAGTTCCTCTTCATGGCCAAGGGCGGCGGCAGCGCCAACAAGTCGTACCTGTACCAGGAGACCAAGGCGATTCTCAACGAGAAGAGCATGCTCTCCTTCCTGGAGCAGAAGATCCGCGGGCTCGGCACCGCCGCCTGCCCGCCGTACCACCTGGCCATCGTGGTCGGCGGCACCAGCGCCGAGTTCGCGCTGAAGACCGCCAAGTACGCCTCGGCGCACTACCTGGACGAGCTGCCGACCAGCGGCGACGCGGCAACCGGCCACGGCTTCCGGGACCTGGAGCTGGAGGCCAAGGTCGTCGAGCTGACCCAGAAGATCGGCATCGGCGCCCAGTTCGGCGGCAAGTACTTCTGCCACGACGTGCGGGTCGTCCGGCTGCCGCGGCACGGCGCCTCGCTGCCGGTCGCGATGGCCGTCTCCTGCTCGGCCGACCGCCAGGCGCTCGGCAAGATCACGGCGGAGGGCATCTTCCTGGAGCAGCTGGAGACCGACCCGGCCAAGTACCTGCCGGAGACCACGGACGACCACCTGGACGACTCGGTGGTGCGGGTCGACCTCAACCGGCCGATGGCGGAGATCCGGGCCGAGCTCTCCAAGCACCCGGTCAAGACCCGGCTGTCGCTGACCGGCACCCTGGTCGTGGCGCGCGACATCGCGCACGCCAAGATCAAGGAGCGGCTGGACGCCGGCGAGGGCATGCCCCAGTACCTCAAGGACCACCCGGTCTACTACGCCGGCCCGGCCAAGACCCCCGAGGGCTACGCCTCCGGCTCCTTCGGCCCCACCACGGCGGGCCGGATGGACTCCTACGTCGACCAGTTCCAGGCGGCCGGCGGCTCGATGGTGATGCTGGCCAAGGGCAACCGCTCCAAGCAGGTCACCCAGGCCTGCGCCACGCACGGCGGCTTCTACCTCGGCTCGATCGGCGGCCCCGCGGCCCGTCTCGCCCAGGACTGCATCAAGAAGGTCGAGGTCCTGGAGTACGCGGAACTCGGCATGGAGGCGGTCTGGCGGATCGAGGTCGAGGACTTCCCGGCGTTCATCGTGGTGGACGACAAGGGCAACGACTTCTTCTCCGAGGTCACCGACGGCCCGCTGATCACCAGCATCCGGGTCCGCTCGTAGCTCTCGGGCGCAGCGCCCCGGAGCGGTCCTCGCTCCGGGGCACTGTCATGCCTGGCCGGTCTCGAAGCGGCTGACCTTGCCGTCCTCGACGGTGAACCGCCAGGCGGTGCGCATCTCGCCCCAGGTCTCGTTGCGGAAGTTGGCGATCAGCGCCCGACCGCCGTCCGACTCGGTCTGCACCTCCATGTGGCCGCGGCTGGAGAAGATCTCCTTGTCGATCCACTCCACGAGGTCGCGGTCCGAGCCGTCGTCGGTCATCGTCGCGCCCTCGGTGAGCAGGGCGAGGAAGGCGGCGCGGTCTCCCGCGTTGATCGCGGTCACGAGGGCGCGCACGGTCGGGTCGGAGAGCTTGGCGGGGGCGATGGTCATCTGATGCATCCTCATGCTTGGGGGACTGGGGACTACTCCCGCACTGTCGCACGCAGGATCGATGCCCCCAGGCGCGAAAAGCCCGTCTCTTTATGCCTGTTCACCCGTACGGGGCATATGCACCGCGCGCTGGCATCGGCAATGTGGTTCGTCCGCAGATGATGTGAAGGCTCGTCACATATCTGGAACCACAAGGATGGTGTCGCATGCTCCTTCGGTCCCCCGCCCGGCCCCGGCGACGTCTGATGACCGCCGCCGCCGTGGTCACCCTCGGTCTTGCGCCGCTGACCGCTGCGGCAGCCGCCGGTGCGGCGACGCCGTCGGACTCCCGCCTCGAGGTCGTCCGGATGAACCCCGACCCGGTTCCGGCCGGCGGGCAGACCGTCGTGCACGGTTTCGTCGCCAACAACGGCCCCGACACCACCGCCAGCCCGATCACCATGACGATCCTGTTCCCCGTCGGGAGCTACGCGGCGGAGCCGTTCTTCCCGACCGACTGCCAGCCCGGCATGGGCGGGCACAGCGTCACCTGCGTCTTCCCGGCCGGTCTGCTCCCCGGGCGGTCGGCCACGGCGCTGATCCCGGCCAACGTCTATGCGGGCACCCCCGCCGGGACCGTGCTGACGGGCGGGAGGGTGACGGTGACCAGCCCCGACGACCCGAACCCGACAGGCCACAGTCAGCCGTTCGAGATCCTGGTGCGCTGACCCGCCCTGAACGCAGCAGAGCCCCCGGAGGTTCCGGGGGCTCTGCGCGCGTAGCTACGGTGGCCAACTACGCGATGCAATCAAGCCAAAGTCAGGACCTGTCCGACGCTGTCACTGTGTGGAGACGATGGACCCAAGAGGCCCGACGGTACCGTTGCCGCTCGCCTGCGCGGGCGCTGCGGGAGCCGGCGTCGCGGCGGTGTTGCTGGGCGCAACATGCTGGTCGCCAGCCTGCTCCGTCGCCTGGACAGCGCTCGTCAGAACGTTGTCCGCCTCGTCGGTCTGCTCGGGGAGCGCGATCGGAGTGTTGTTGTCGGCCATCGCCGAACCACCTCTCGGGTGCCAGTACTGAAGCGCCCCGGGCGGTCTGTCCGTGGCGTGGGGACAGTATCCTAGGGACCGTTAAATGTCTTATAAACGGCCCTCCCGCTGAACAATCCGTCCGTTTTGCCCTTCCTGACCAGGCATTCCGGCCGGAGCATGGAGGGCATCGACTTCGAGGTTCGAAGTAACAGGCCATCGGGGGACCCTCATGGAGCTTCAGGCAACGCCGCACAATGCCGTGCTGCGCTTCCAGGTGCTCGGACCCGTCCAGGCCTGGCGCGACGATCAGCCCCTCGCGCTGGGATCGCCACAGCAGCAAGCCGTTCTGACCGCCCTGCTGCTGCACCGCGGACGGCCGGTGACCACCCAGGAGCTGGTGGACGGTCTCTGGGGCGACCGGCCGCCGCCGCAGGCGGTCGCGGCGTTGCGCACCTATATCTCCCGGCTGCGTTCCGTGATCGAACCAGGGCGAGAGGTACGAAAGCCCGCAGAACTGCTGATTTCGGTCCGTGACGGATACGCACTGAGGATTCCGGACGAATCGCTCGACCTCGCGGTCTTCGACGCCCGCTGTGCCGAGGCGGCGACCGCCCGGCAGGCGGGCCAGCCGGAGGCAGCGCACCAGGTGATGACTTCGGCGCTGGAGCTCTGGAGCGGGCAGCCGCTGAGCGGGATTCCCGGTCCGTATGCGGACTCCCAGCGGCAGCGCCTGGTGGAGCATCAAGTGGCAGCTCGCGAGGAGCGCTGCACCATCGCGCTGGAAATCGATCTGCACGCCGACATCGTTGCCGAATTGAGCTCCTTGTCGTCCGAGCATCCGCTGCGCGAGCGACTGCGCGAGCTGCTGATGCTCGCGCTTTATCGGTGCGGCCGACAGGCCGAGGCACTGAGCGTGTACGCGACCACGCGGAAGCTCTTGATCGACGAACTCGGTGTGGAACCCGGCACCGCCCTCGCGGCCATGCACGCACGGATCCTCTCCGCCGACCCGGCTTTGATGAATTCCGCGCCGGAATTGCGGATTCCGGCGGCCGATCCCGTGCCACTCGCGCCGCCCGCCCAGCTCCCCGCTGACGTCTCCGACTTCAGCGGGCGCGGCGAGCTGGTCGGAGAGCTGCGCGAGGTGCTGCGGCGGGCCTCCGGCCAGGCGGTCGTGGTCACCTCGCTGGCCGGCATCGGCGGCGTCGGCAAGACCACGCTGGCCGTGCACGTCGCGCACAGCGTGCGGTCCGAGTTCCCGGACGGACAGCTCTACGTCGACCTGCGCGGGGTCAGCGCCACACCGGCCGACCCGACCGTCGTGCTGGGCGACTTCCTCTTCGCCCTCGGCATCACCGAGGCGCCCGAGTCGTTCGAGCAGCGGGTGGCGATGTACCGCTCGATGCTGGCCGACCGCCGAATGCTGATCATGCTCGACAATGCGCGCGACGTGGAGCAGATGACCCCGCTGATCCCCGGGGTCGCGGGCTGCGCCGTGCTCGCCACCAGCCGCTCGCGGCTGGCCGGGATCCCCGGCGCCCATCTCTTCGACGTGGAGGAGCTGACCCCTTCGGAGGCGCTGGAGCTGTTCGGTGCGATCGCGGGACAGCACAGGGTCGAGGCGGAACCCGAAGCCGCGCTCGCCGTGGTGACCTCCTGCGGCTTCCTACCGCTGGCCGTCCGGATCGCGGCGGCCCGGCTGGCGAGTCGGCCACGCTGGACCGTCACGGATCTGGCCCGGCGGTTAGCTGATCAGCGACGGCGGCTGGACGAGCTGCAGCTGGGGAACCTGGCGGTGGAGACCACCCTCGGGCTCGGCTACGGCCAGCTCAAGCCCGCCGAGGCCCGGGCCTTCCGCCTGCTCGCCCTGATCGACTGCCCGGACCTGCCGCTGTCGGCGGTGGCCGCGCTGCTCGGCACCTCCGAGGACGAGGCCGAGGACATCGCGGAGGCGCTGGTCGAGGCCAACATGCTGGAATGCTTCACCCCGGGCCGCTACCGCTACCACGACCTGCTGCGGCTCTTCGCGCAGAAGCAGCGGGAGAAGACCGCGGACCTGGCGGACACCCAGGCCGCGCTGCTGCGCCTGCTCGCGCTGCTGGTCTCCACCCTGCGCAACGCGGTGCAGATCCTGGAGCCCGACGACCAGCTGATCGAGCCGCTCCAGGAGCTGACCCACCCTGGTGAGCAACTGGACAGTGCCGACGCGGCACGCAGCTGGCTGCGATTGGAGCTGCCGCTCATCCTCGGCGCGATCGAGGAGTCGGTCGCCGGCTCCGCGGAGCTGCTCCCGCTGGCGATAGACCTGCTGCTGACCCTGAACACCCTGGCCGAGGAGCAGAACCACGCCCAGCGGATCCGGCGCACCCTGACGGTGGCCGACGGCGCCGCGGCCGAGCTCGGCTCCGACCCGGCGCTGGCCCGGGTCCGCTATGCGCTGGCGTTCTTCGCCTATCTGACCGGCGTGTACCCCGAGGCCGAGCGGTCGCTGCGGGAGTGCCTTGCGCTCCTCGGTCAGCAGTCCCCCGGTCTGCGGTCGGCGGCAAGCAGCCTGCTCGGTACGGTACTCACCGCCACCAGTCGACCGGCCGAGGCACTGCCCTTCCTGCAGGAGGCGCGTGATCTCTGCACCACACTCGCTGCGATGGGCGGCGCGGCCCGGATCGAGGGCAACATCGCCCGGGTCCATCTGATGCTGGGACAGGAGGAGGAAGCCGTCTCCTCCGCGCGGTCCGCCGTCGCCATCGCGCGCGGCTCGGGCAATGCGGCCTCGCTCGCCGACACGCTCTACCAACTCGGCGTCGTCCTGCGCGCCACCGGTTCCGCCGCCGACGCGGCCGGTCACCTCAGCGAGGCGTACCTGCTCTACCAACGTCAGCAGCACCGGCTGCGGGAGGGGCTTTCACTGGCCCGGCTGGCCGGCTGCCTACTGGCGGACGAGCGGGTGGCCGAGGCCGCGGCCGCGGCCGAGGAGGGTCTGAAGATTGCTCAGGAGCTGGACTCGGCCGCCTACTGCGAAGGGCTGGCCTCCGCTGCCCTCGGTGAGGCACTGGTACGGCTGGGCTCCCCCGAGCGCGGCCGTGCGTGCCTCACCGAGGCTCACGAGATCTTCTCCCGGCTCGGTGTGCCAGAGGCTCAGGTCGTCAGGAGCCTCATCGACGAACAGCAGCACACCGAGCCCTCCTCCCCCGACAGCGCCGTGAACACCGGAGTTCCCCCCCAGCAGGGCCCCCGCGCCCCGCTCCCCCGTTGAGACTCCGATGGTTCCCCCGATTTGGAAAGCGCGGCCCCCCGGACAAGGTGGCCCCGCAGCCCCCCGGCTGCGGGATCACCCTGCTGCGCTTCCCCGGCGCTGAGAAGACTCTGACAGTCGGCGATTGACGTTCAATAAACGACGGCAAGTCGCGCAGGTACAGGCATACTGTCAGCTCATCAGCCCAGTTCGGGCGGTCCGCACCTGGATTTCGCGCCAGTGCGGGCGTGCGCCACCGGAGCGCACCACCCCTGTCCACCCCGTCATGCTTCCATCTACCAGGCGGATCGCTGCCGCTTACCACGAGTTGGCCGGAAACGGACTCCAAAGCACGGTGATCACGCATATTCTCAAAGGCCAGGTGGCACATGCGGTGGGCAGTGCCCACCGCGGACCACGACGGACCACGACGACCATGCCGGACGGATGCGGACGGAGCTGACGAGGGCTCGACAGGCGGCGCAGAGCGGGACCACGGCCGGTGCGGCGCACCACGGTCGGTGGCCAGGTGGGAAAGGTGCCTCTCAATCGTGACGACGGGACAGATATCGGACCCCGCCCGGGGTGGGACCGCCGGGCCTGCCCCGACCTGCCGCAGCACCGAGCGAGCGCTGCAGGCGGTGGCCTTCGACGCGATCGGCCCCCGCTACAGCGAGGCCTTCCCCGCCAAGGCCGGCCAGCTCGCCGCCGGCCGCCGGCTGCTGGCCGAACTGGAGCCGGGCGCACCGGTGCTGGACATCGGCTGCGGCACCGGTGACCCGACCATCCGCCAGCTCTCCGAAGGCGGTCTCGCGATCACCGCGATCGACCTCTCGGACGGCATGCTGAGCCTGGCCCGGCAGGAGCTGCCCGGCGCCGCGGCCTATCACCGGATGGACCTCTTCGACCTCGCCACCCCCCGCGCCGAGACCGCCTGGGGGCTGCCCCGGCTCGGTCCCGCCGGGGCCGGCAGCTTCGGCGCCGCCACCGCCTTCTTCTCCCTGATCCTGCTGCCCCAGCGGGAGATCCGGCCGGCGCTGAAACGGATCCGGACACTGCTGCGCCCCGGCGGTCTGCTGGTGCTGGGCATGGTCGAGGCCGACCTGGACGACTACCCGATGCGGTTCCTCGGCCAGGAGATCCGGATGAGCGGGTTCCTGCGCGAGGAGCTGACCGAGACGCTGCGCCGGACCGGCTTCACCGTGGAAGCGACGAACGGCCGGCCGTACGCGCCGGCCTGCTCCGCGCTGCCACCGGAGGAGCAGCTCTTCCTGCACTGTCGCCGCACCACCTGAGCTCCCCGTCCCACCCGCACCTCGTCCATCCCCCCAAGCCAGCTCCGACCAGTTAGAACGGGCAGCCGTGCGCGACCTTCCCCCTCCCCAGGCCGGCCAGCCGCCCGCCGTTCCGGCCCAGCGCCGGCCGCCGCCCGCCCCGGCCGTCACGGGCGTGCCGGGCGTGCCGGCGGGCAACGGGACGCCGCTGAACCTGCGGGTGCGACAGGCCGTCACCGAGCGCCTGGGCTACCTCAACGACGCGACCCGGTTGATCAACACCAGCCTGGATCCGGCGGTGACGGTGCGCAGCCTGGCCAAGGTGCTCGTCCCGGCGCTGGCGGACGCCGCGCTGGTCCACCTGCGCGAGCCCGACCGGCCCGGCGCCCGGGACCGCGACCGCGGCGCGCCGCCACCCGAGCTGCGGCTGCACCGGGCGGAGGGCACCCGGCTGGGCCTGAACCGCCGGGTGGTCGCCGCCCGGCCCGGCGGAGCGCTGGAGCAGGCGCTGCGCGAGGCTCTGCCCGCCGGCCCGATGGTGCTGGGCACCACCGAGGGCGAACGGCTGCGCCCGCTCTTCGCCGAGCTCTACGGCGCCCGGGCGCTGGCCGGCCTGGCCCGCGGCACGGCGCTGCTGGCGCTGCCGCTGCGCGGGCGGGAGAAGAGCGGGCGCAGCCGGCGGCGGGAGGACCCGGTGCTCGGCCTGCTGGTGCTGATCCGCCGCCCGGACCCGGCCCACGACCGGCACGACGCGCCCGGTGTCCCGGCCCTCCCCCGCCACCAGGAGCGGGATGCCGCCCGGCCCGCCAAGGAGCCCGCGCGGTTCGACCCGGCCGACACCCAGACCGCCGCCCACCTCGCCGCCCTGGCCGGCCTCGCAGTGGACACCGCGCAGCGCTACACCCGGGAGTCGGAGATCGCCAACGAGCTGCAGCGCAGCATGCTCCCGGACCACCTGCCGCAGCCGCACGGGGTCCGGCTCGCCCACCGCTACCTGCCGGGCGAGGCCGGCTCGCAGGTCGGCGGGGACTGGTACGACGCGATCCCGCTGCCGGGCAACCGGGTCGCGCTGATCGTGGGCGACGTGATGGGCCACTCGCTGACCTCCGCGGCCGTGATGGGCCAGCTGCGGACCAGCGCGCAGACGCTGGCCGCGCTCGACCTGCCGCCGCACGAGGTGCTCTACCACCTGGACGAGCAGGCCCAGCGGCTGGGCCGCGAGCAGCACCTGGCCACCTGCGTCTTCGCGGTCTACGACCCGATCGCCAACCGGATCGTGGTGGCGAACGCCGGGCACATGCCGCCGGTCCTGATCCACCCGGACGGGCGGGCCGAGCTGCTCGAGGACCTGCCGGCGGGCGCGCCGATCGGCGTCGGCGGGGTGGACTTCGCCTCCCAGGAGCTGGCGGCGCCGCCGGGTTCCGCGCTGCTGCTGTTCACCGACGGGCTGGTGGAGACCCGCCGCCGGCCGCTCGGCAGCGGCCTGGAGCGGCTGCGCGAAAGGCTCTCCGGGGTGCACCAGCACTCGCCCGAGCAGCTCTGCCACGAGGCGCTGCGGATCCTGCCGCCCGGCGACCGGGGCGACGACATCGCGCTGCTGGCCGCGGCCTTCGACGGGATCCCCGCCAACGACGTCGCCTACTGGTACCTCCAGCCGCGGCACGAGACCCCGGGGCGGGCCCGCCGGCTGGCCGGGCACGCGCTGCGCCGCTGGGGGCTGGACGAGCTGGCGGAGAGCACCGAGCTGATGGTCAGCGAGCTGGTCACCAATGCCGTGCAGCACGCCAAGAAGCCGGTGACGCTGCGGCTGGTGCGCACCTCGGTGCTGCGCTGCGAGGTCGGCGACGACAGTCCGCAACTGCCGCGCCGGCGCAAGGCGGGGCCGGAGGAGGAGCGCGGGCGCGGCCTGGAGCTGGTCGCCAAGTGCGCGGACTCCTGGGGGTCGACGCGGCTGGGCGGCGGCAAGGTGGTCTGGTTCGAGCAGCGGCTGCCGCTGCGGGTGCGGCACGGCTGAGCCGGTCCGGCCCAGGCCAGGTCAGGGCCGGTCAGGGCTGGTCAGGCCCGGTCAGGGGCACAGACCCAGGCGGCGTCCCAGGTCGGAGCGCATGGTGCCGGCGGGGTCAAGGCGGGCGCGGGCCGCGCGCCAGTCGTCGAGCGGCCGGTACATCGCCTCGAAGGCGGCGCGCCCGAGCCGGGCGTCCTTGGCCAGGTAGACCCGCCCGCCCGCCTCCGCCACCCGCCGGTCCAGCTGGTCGAGCACCGCGCGCAGCCGCGCCTGCCCGGCGCTGCCCGCCACCGGCAGGTCGACGGCGAGCGACCAGCCGGGCAGCGGGAAGGAGAGCGGGCCGAGGCCGACGTGCCCGAAGCGCTTGACGGTGCCGAGGAACGGCGCCGCGTGCGCGCGCCGCAGCGCGGTCAGCGCCTCGCCGAGCAGCCCGGCGGCCGGGTCCGGGACGGCGAACTGGTACTGCAGGAAGCCACGCGGGCCCAGCGAGCGGTTCCACTCGCGCACCGCGTCCAGCCGGTGGAAGAACTCGGACAGGCCCTGGACGCCGGTGCGTTCGCGCGGCGCCTTGCGGTACCAGAGCCCGTTGAAGGCCCGCGCGGTCAGCGGCGTGAACGGGCCGACCGGGAGCCGGGGCGCGCGCGGCGCCCGCCCGGGGGCGTAGGCCAGGGGGCCGTCCGGGGCGTCCAGGTGGTCGCCGCGGTCCACGATGCCGCGCCCGAGGTGGGGGCCGCCGGCGGTGGTGTCGATCCAGGCGACCGCGTACCGGCTGGCCCTGGCGGCCTCGTCCAGTTCGTCCAGCAGGGCGTCCAGGTGCGCGGCCCGCCGGGAGGTGACCGTGAGGCGGCTGCTGCTGATCGGGATGAGCCGGATGGTGGCGGCCAGGATCACGCCGGTCAGGCCCATGCCGCCGACCGTCGCCGCGAAGGCCGCGCCGTCCACCTCCGGGGTCAGCAGCCGCACCTGGCCGGTGCCGTCCAGCAGTTCGACGCTCTCCACCCAGTGGCCCAGGCTCCCGTCCGCCCGCTGGTTCTTGCCGTGCACGTCGGCGGCGACCGCACCGCCCACGGTCAGCCGGCTGGTGCCCGGCAGCACCGGCAGCAGCAGCCCCTCGGGCACCACCTTGGCCAGCAGCTCGGCGAAGCGGGCCGACCCGGCGGCCCGCACGGTGCCGCCCAGCACGTCCACGGTGATCGAGCTGGGGGTGGCGGGGGCCAGCACCACCCCGCCGGCGTTCTGCGCGGCGTCGCCGTAGCTGCAGCCGGCGCCGCGGGCCAGCACCCCGCCCGCGGGACACCCGGCGACCAGCTCGCCCAGCGCCTCGGCCGCCAGCGGCCCGCGCACCCGGGCACGGCTGCCGGTGCTGCGGCCCCAGCCCTGCAGCAGGGTGTCCTGGCGAGGTTCCGTCATCTGTGGCTCCATCACGCCCGTCGCCGGGGCCGTGCACTCCGGCCGGGTGGCTTCGCGAACTGTCCGGCCTGGTCAAGCTCACCCTCCGGCAGGCCGGTCGGCGACGCGAGGACGACGTGCCAGCGCCCACCCGCGGCCGGCCGCCCGAGCCGCCACCATGCCTGGACAGAACGTGATTTGACCGAGCGTCAGAGCAGAGCCGGGAGGCCGGTGCATCACCCGGACGGGCGCATCCCTACGGGCCGACGATCCGCACCGGCAACTCGGCGAGGACCGCGCGCAGCGAGTCGGCGAAGCGGTCGTGCTCGGCGGCCCGGGCCGAGCCGGGGCGGGTGGCCAGGCCGATCCGGCGACCGGGGGCCGGGTCGGCGAAGTGCACGGCGGCCAGCCGGTCGGTGCGCCCGGCCTCGACCGCCAGGGCGGTGGCGGGCAGCAGCGTGACACCGAGGCCGCCGGCCACCAGCTGGACCAGGGTGGACAGGCCCGCCGCCCGGGTGGAGCCGCCACCGGCCTCGGCACCGACCTCGCGGCAGAGGTCGAGCGCCTGGTCGCGCAGGCAGTGGCCCTCCTCCAGGAGCAGCACGTCCAGGTCGAGCAGCACGTCGCGGGGCACGTCGGTGCGGCCGGCCAGCTCGTGCTCGGGCGGGGTGACCAGCACGAAGTCCTCGTCGAAGAGCGGGATGTCGCGGGTCGGCACGCTGCCTCCGGCGGGCAGCGCGAGCAGCAGCAGGTCGAGCCGACCGGCCGCCAGGCCGTCGAGCAGCGAGGCGGTGCGCTCCTCGTGGACGTGCAGTTCGAGATCGGGGTACCGGTCGCGGACCAGGCGCAGCACGGTGGGCAGCAGGTAGGGCGCGACGGTGGGGATCACGCCCAGGTGCAGCGGCCCGGTGAACGGGCGGCGGGCCGCCTCGACCTCCTGGGTGAGGTCGTGCAGCGCGGTCAGCGCTCGGCGCGCGTGCTCGGCCACGCGCTTGCCCAGCGGAGTGATGATGACCTTGCGTGTCGTACGCTCCACCAACTGGGCACCGAGCGACTCCTCCAGCGCGGCGACGGCGCCGGAGAGCGCGGGCTGGCTGGTGCCGATGGCCGCGGCGGCGTCCCGGAAGTGCAGGTGCTCCACGACGGCGAGGAAGGCGCGCAGCTGTGCGACGCTGGGCTGCTTGGGGCGGCCGTGCGGGGTGCTGGGGTGGATACTGATAACTCTCTCCGATCAGATGGATCGAGTCTAGCTATTTCACTGATCACTGCCGACTGTGTCACGCTTGGGTCACGTCGGGATCCGTCGAATCATAGGCAATCCGGACATACTCCCCGCACCTCTACACCCCAGGAGAAGCGAACGTGCTCACGATCGGTGACCAGTTCCCCGCCTACGACCTGACCGGCGTGGTCGGCCCGTCCGCTGACAAGCTGGAGTTCAAGCACTTCAGCAGCAAGGACGTGGAGCCGAACGGCTGGCGCGTGGTCTTCTTCTGGCCGAAGGACTTCACCTTCGTCTGCCCGACCGAGATCGCCGCGTTCGGCAAGCTGAACGAGGAGTTCGCCGACCGTGACGCGCAGATCCTGGGCGTCTCCGGCGACTCGGAGTTCGTGCACCACGCCTGGCGCAAGGACCACGCCGACCTGGCCGACCTGCCCTTCCCGATGCTGGCCGACATCAAGCACGAGCTGATGCAGGCCTGTGGCGTGCAGGACGCGGACGGCACCGCCCAGCGCGCCGTCTTCATCGTGGACCCGAACAACGAGATCCAGTTCGTCATGGTGACCGCCGGCTCCGTCGGCCGTAACCCCAAGGAGGTCCTGCGGGTGCTGGACGCCCTGCAGACCGACGAGCTGTGCCCGTGCAACTGGAACAAGGGCGAGGACACCCTGGACGCCGCCGCCCTGCTGGCCGGCTGACCCATGGCGCTCGACGAGCTCAAGGCGGCTCTGCCCGACTACGCCAAGGACCTCAAGCTCAACCTGAGCGCGGTGATCGCCAACTCCGAGCTGCCGGCCCAGCAGCTCTGGGGCACGGTGCTCTCCTGCGCGATGGCCACCGGCAGCAAGTCGGTGCTGGCCGAGCTGGAGCCGCAGGCCAAGGAGATCCTGTCCGAGCAGGCGTACACCGCCGCCAAGGCCGCTGCCGCGATCATGGCGATGAACAACGTCTACTACCGGACGCTGCACCTGCTCTCCGACAAGGAGTACGGCACCCTGCGCACCGGGCTGCGGATGAACATCATCGGCAACCCGGGCGTGGAGAAGGTCGACTTCGAGCTCTGGAGCTTCGCGGTCTCCGCGATCAACGGCTGCGGCCAGTGCCTGGACTCGCACGAGCAGGTGCTGCGCAAGGCCGGTGTGGAGCGCGAGGTGATCCAGGCCGCGGCCAAGATCGCCGCCGTGGTCCAGGCCGTCGCCTCGGTGCTGGACGCCGAAGCCGCGCTCGCCTGATCTACCTCCCGTTGATGGGGCCCCGCTCGTTCGAGCCGGGCCCCATCAGCACGTTCGCGGTCAGCGCGGTCAGGCCCGCCACCGCCTCCGGGCCGAAGACCAGCGCGGCGCGCGGCGCGGCGCGCAGCCGCAGCATCTCGTAGAGCACGTCCGCGAAGGGCTGCACGGTGAGCGCGTGGCCCACCGCCGCCGCCTCGGCCCGCTCGCCCGCCGCGGCCAGGTGGGCCAGGTCGCGCAGCATCGAGCGGCAGCGCACATAGGCCTGGGCCCGGCCGCGCTCCAGCACCGGGCGGTCCAGGCCGAAGATCCGGATCGTCTCGCGGCCCTTGGCGCTGCGCGGACGGTAGGCGCCGGTGGCGAGCACCAGGTCGAGGTGGTCGGCGGGCTCCTCGGCGGTGGGGTCGATCAGCAGCGCGCGGCCCTGGCGGTCCATCGGGTAGAGGTCGCGCTTCTGGTTGCTGTTGCAGAAGGCGCAGGCCCACAGGTGGTTGAGCCAGTCGAAGGCGCGCTGCGGGGCCAGGGCGATCGGCTGGAAGTGGTCGATGCTGGTGCCCTCGCTGTCCCCGCAGTACATGCAGCGGGACAGGCCCGCGGCCATCGCGACCAGGTGGACGCTCAGGTCGCGGCGGATCGTGCGGCTGTCGCGCCACAACTCCCGTGCGGCGCCGCCGCGATCCGAGAGCCGTTCGGCGCGGGCGGTCAGCCGGGCGGACAGGTCCTCGGGTAACGGCTCGCGCCGCAGCGGGATCACCGCGGGCGTCCCAGCCGGGCCGCCACCTCGTCCACCCGGGCCGAGAGCGAACTCATCAGACGATCCGTCAACTCCTGGTACTCGGCCAGCTCCTCGTCCGTCGAGTCGCCGGCCAGCACCCTGCCCTCCAGGTCGCCGATCCGGCGCCGGGCATCCTCGGCCCGGGCGGAGTACGGCGACTCCAGGCCGAACAGCTCGGAGAGCACCGCGTCGTCGCCGCTGCCGTAGACGATCCGGCGGTACAGCTCCTCGCTGACCGGCTGCGGCGGGGCCTGCTCGTCCAGCCCCGCGATCCGGATCAGCCCGCCGGGGTCGGCGGCCTGGCAGATGTACGGGCTGTGGGTGGAGACGATGAACTGCACGCGGGGGAAGTGCGCCTTGAGCCAGGGGCCGATCCGCTGCTGCCAGCTCACGTGCAGGTGGGCGTCGATCTCGTCGATCAGCACCACACCGGGCAGGGTGATCGCGCCGCTCTCGTCCTGCGGCAGGCCGCCGTAGCAGTTCTGGAACTGGCGGACCAGGTCGAGCACCAGAGCGGCCACCGTGCGGTAGCCGTCGCTGAGTTCGCGCAGCGGGAAGTCGGGCCCGGGGGCCTCGGGATCGGTGGTGCGGCGCACCCAGAGACCGTCCGAGTCGACCCGGGAGACCGCGAAGCCGTCCGGCAGCAGGCCGTCCGAGAGCAGGCCGCTGACCACGTCCAGTGCCTGCTGCGCGCCCGGGCGGCCCTCCAGCCGGCGGACGTGCTGGTCGATCAGCCAGGAGACCCCCTCGGCGAGCGAGGCCTCCTCGTGGAAGAGGGTGGCCAGCCGGCCGACCGGACCGGCCGAGAGCATCAGCCGCTGGCTCTCCCCCGCACCGCCGAGCAGCCGGCGGAACGGGCCGTACCCGGCGAAGAACCAGCCGCGCGGGTTCTCCGCCCACGGACCGCGCTCGGGGCTGGGCGAGCCGAACACCTCCAGCTCGGGGCGCGGGCCGCCGGCCGGCCTGGTCCAGCGCAGGCCGAGCTTGAGGTCGTACTTGGGCGCCTTGCCGCTGCCCGCGAGCCGGTCCACCGACCAGTCGGGACGCACGAAGGCCTGGACCCAGCCGGTGCGCTCGCCGGCCGTGATCCAGCCGGAGAAGTCGCTGACCAGGCTGCGTGCCACCGAGGGCCCGCCGAGCGCCAGCGCGAGGGCGCGCAGCAGGGTGGTCTTGCCGGAGCCGTTGCGGCCGGCCAGCACCGTCCAGCCCGCCTGCGGGAGTTCCAGCTGCCGCACCTCGCGGGCCGGCGTGAAGCCCCGGATGCCCGAGATGCCCAGCCTGGTCACATACATGACGCAACTTTAGGTCGTGGCGGGCTGCTCCGGGGAGGGGTCGGACAGGACCCGCGCGGCGACGGCCGCCTCTTCGGCGGCCTCCTGGGCGGCTTGGGCGGCCTCCTCGGCGGCGTCCTGCGCCGCTCCCAGCGCCACGAAGACCTCGTCGGCCGCGGCATTGCGCCGCCGCTGGTGGCCGATCACCGTGTTGGTGACGGCGATCAGCGGCACCGCGACGATCGCGCCGGCGATCCCGCCGATGATCGAGCCGGAGGCCACGCCGAGCACCACGCCCAGCGGGTGCACCCGCACCGCGCGCCCCAGGATCAGCGGCTGCAACAGGTGGCCTTCGAGGTTCTGCACGGCGACCAGCACCACCAGCACCATGCCGGCGGTGTAGACGTCCTTGGTGACCAGCGCGACCAGCACCGCGAGGGTGCCGGTGACCAGCGCGCCGATCAGCGGCACGAAGGCGCCCAGGAAGATGATCACGGCCAGCGGCATCGCCAGTGGCACGCCGAGCAGCTGGATGCCGATGCCGATGCAGAGCGCGTCGATGAAGGCCACCGCGACGGTGCCGCGCACGTAGGCGGTCAGCGTGGCCCAGGCCTTGGGGCCGGCGCCGGCCATCGCGTGCCGGGACTGGCGGGGCAGGCCGCGCAGCAGCCAGCTCCAGATCCGGGCGCCGTCGTAGAGCAGGAAGTAGGTGGTGAAGGCGGCCAGCAGCACCCCGGTGATCACCTCGATGACGATGCTCACGGTGGTGAAGCCGAGCGAGGTGATCTGGTTGGTGTTGCTGGTGATCGCGATCTTGACCTGGTTGGTGAAGTCGGTCAGCTGGGTGTCGGTCAGGTGCATCGGCCCCTTGAGGAGCCAGTTGTGCAGCTGGTTGATACCGGCGGTGGCCTGCTTGGAGACCTCGCCGAGATTGGTGCTGACCTGCCAGAAGACGAACCAGCCGACCAGACCGATGCCGGCCAGCCCCATCAGGAAGGTGCCGGCCGCGGCCACCACCCGCGGCACGCCGTGCCGCTTGAGCCAGGAGACGGTGGGCTCCAGCAGCGCCGAGATGAGCAGGCCGGCCAGGATCGCGAAGGCGACCAGGCGCAGCATGTCGACCACCTGGAAGACCACGTAGAGCGCGGCGCCGAGCAGCAGCAGCCGCCAGGTCGACTCCGCCGCCACCCGCAGGCTCCAGGGCACGGCGTCGGCGGGGGTGGCCGGGCGGCCCGGGTGCGGGTCGCGGCGGTACTGCTCGCGGTAGGGGGCCTCGCGCAGCTCGGGGGTCTCGCGGGGCGCGGCGTCGTGGTCCGGGGCCTCGGCGCGCGCGGCACGGCGCGGCGCCGGGGCCGGGTCGGCCGCCCGGACGGGCTGCGGCACGGGGACCGGAACCGGCTCGGGCCCGGCGGCCGACGCCCGGCGGTGCTCCTCCAGGGCGGCGCGACGGCGCTCCGCCAGCTTGGCCGCCACCGCGGCGCCCCAGGCCACGGCTTTGGCAGCCTTGCCCTCGCGCTTCTCACCCCTTGCCATCGAGGTCCGTCCTCCCGCTTGCGCCGTGGCCGCGTGCCACGGGTCTGCGGTATGACGCTACCCGCCTGGATCACCCGTTCGGCGCACCGGGCTCGAGAATCGCCGGACGGCGCGGCAAACGGGAGGCCCCCGAAAGCCCGATGCCCCCGGCCGAGGGGCCAGGGGCGTCCGGGAAGAGCCGGCGGTCTAGTACCAGCTGTGGGCCTGCCAGAACGACCAGGCGCCGCACGGGCTGCCGTAGCGGTCGTTCATGTAGCCGAGGCCCCACTTGATCTGGGTCGCGGGGTTGGTGCGCCAGTCCGAGCCGGCCGAGGCCATCTTGGAGCCGGGCAGCGCCTGCACCAGGCCGTAGGCGCCGGAGCCGGCGTTGGTCGCGGTGTAGTCCCAGCCGCTCTCGCGCGAAACGATGTTGCTGAAGCACTGGAAGCTCGACGCGTCCATCATGCTGGCCGCGATCGACTGCGCCGACCCGCCGCTGACCGGCGCCGTCGCGGTGTCGTTGGTGACCGCGAGCTGCGACTTGGCTGCCGCCCGGGCAGCGGCCTGCTGCGCCGCCTGCTGGGCGGCGGCCTTGGCCTGCGCATCGGCAGCGGCCTTGGCCTGTGCGTCGGCAGCCGCCTTGGCCGCGGCGTCGGCGGCCGCCTTGTCGGCGTCGGCCTTGGCCTGCGCGTCGGCAGCGGCCTTCAGGCGGGCGGCCTCCTGGGCGGCCTTCTGCGCCGCGAGGTCGGCCGACTGCTGCTGAGCCGTGGACTGGACGGCGAAGTTGTCGCTGATGACCTGCGCCTGGGCAGATGACGGGACGTCGGCCAGGAGCGTGGCTCCCGCGACGTCGACCGACTGGGGGGTCGCGCCCTCGCTGCCCGAGGCCACACCCACGACGGCACCGACAGCGGTGACGGCGGTGGCGGAGGCCACAGCAACTCCCCGGACCGAGATCCGAGTCACATGGTTTCCTTCCAGCGTCGCCCCCGCGTGACCGTGAGGACGCAACATGCCCTGGTCACTGGCCTCCACCTGTGCTGGTCACGGGAGGCACTGGCCCGGTGCCCGGGTGCCGGACGAGCCGGTGCGGGCAAGGAGTTCGGGCGGCGTACGGACCATCGATATTCAGTTGACGCCCAACAAACGGGCCGCACGCGGGGCCTGACAGAAACCTCACCATGCCGCAACCGGACGCCGGTGCGCAATTCCCGGTTGCGTGGCGAAGCTCACATCCACCCCTGGACCGGGAATTGGCCGTTCGTCGGACAGCACCCGGTCCGATGTGCTGACGATCCGCCCGGTTCCGGACATAGGCCAGGAACCGGACGGATCGTTCGCATGCGCGCCGCGGCGGGCCTACGGCTGGATGTCCTCCAGCATCTCGGTCACCAGGGCGGCGATCGGGGAGCGCTCGGAGCGCGTAAGGGTGATGTGCGCGAAGAGCGGATGCCCCTTCAGCTTCTCCACCACCGCCACCACGCCGTCGTAGCGCCCCACCCGGAGGTTGTCCCGCTGCGCCACGTCGTGGGTGAGCACCACCCGCGAGCCCTGGCCGATCCGGGAGAGCACCGTGAGCAGCACGTTGCGCTCCAGCGACTGGGCCTCGTCCACGATCACGAAGGCGTCGTGCAGCGAGCGGCCCCGGATGTGGGTCAGCGGCAGCACCTCCAGCATCCCGCGGGAGATCACCTCCTCGATCACCGCGGGCGTGGTGACCGCGCCCAGGGTGTCGAAGACCGCCTGCGCCCAGGGGCTCATCTTCTCCGACTCACTGCCGGGCAGGTAGCCCAACTCCTGGCCGCCGACCGCGTACAGCGGCCGGAAGACCATCACCTTGCGGTGCTGCCGGCGCTCCAGCACGGCCTCCAGGCCCGCGCAGAGCGCGAGCGCGGACTTGCCGGTGCCGGCCCGGCCGCCGAGCGAGACGATGCCGACCTCGGGGTCGAGCAGCACGTCCAGCGCCACCCGCTGCTCGGCGCTGCGCCCGCGCAGGCCGAACGCCTCCCGGTCGCCGCGCACCAGCTTGACGCGGCCGTCGTGGGTGACCCGGCCCAGCGCCCGGCCGCGCTCCGAGCTGAGCACCAGGCCGGTGTGCACCGGCAGCTCCTCGGCGCCGTCGATGTCCACGGCGGTGTCGTGCGGGGCGCCGAAGAGCTCGTCCACCTGGCCGCCGGAGACCGGCAGTTCGGACATACCGGTCCAACCGGACGTGATCGCCAGCTCCGCGCGGTACTCCTCGGCGAGCAGGCCGACCGCACTGGCCTTGATCCGCATCGGCAGGTCCTTGGAGACGACGGTGACGTCGTACCCCTCGGCCTGGAGGTTGCGGGCGACCGCGAGGATCCGGGTGTCCGCCTCGCCGCCGCCGAGCCGGTAGCCGGCCGGCAGCAGGGAGGGGTCGGAGTGGTTCAGCTCGACCCGGATCGAACCGCCGATCTCCCCCACCGGGATGGGCTCGTCGAGTCGGCCGTAGCGGACCCGGTAGTCGTCCAGCAGGCGCAGGGCCTGGCGGGCGAAGTAGCCCAGTTCGGGGTGGTGCCGCTTGGCCTCCAGTTCGGTGACCACGACCACCGGGAGCACCACCTCGTGCTCCTCGAAGCGCGTCATGGCGAGCGGGTCGGCCAAAAGCACGCTGGTGTCAAGGACGTACGTGCGCCGGTCTGGTGTCCGGCGGCTCTTGGTACTGACCACTAGGCCTCCAGGGCGGGCGACCCTGCGTCACCCGCGGCTCACCGGCCCCCGCGACCCCGATGGGCAGGGTGCCGGTCTGCCATGTCTATTCCCTGACGAAGCGTCCGGCATGCCCGAACAGACGAAGTGCTGGATCACTTCTCATGAACGTCAGACAGTGGTCACGCGCTATTGACGAGCTGTTGGGCGTGGCTGGAGGGACGGGTGGGGTTCCGGACCGTCCTGGCGCGCGGGTCAGCCGCCGTAGCGGCGGTGGCGCTGTTCGTACGCGCGCAGGGCGCGCAGGAAGTCGACTTTGCGGAAGGCCGGCCAGTACGCCTCGCAGAAGTAGAACTCGCTGTGCGCGCTCTGCCAGAGCAGGAAGCCGGACAGCCGCTGCTCGCCGGAGGTCCTGATCACCAGGTCCGGGTCCGGCTGGCCCTTGGTGTAGAGGCGCTCGGCGATGTGCTCGACGTCCAGGATCTCGACCAGTTCCTCGATCGTGGTGCCCCGGTCGGCGTGCTCCTGGAGCAGCGAGCGGACCGCGTCGGCGATCTCGTGCCGGCCGCCGTAGCCGACGGCGACGTTGACCGTGATGCCTTCGAGGTGCTCGGTGGCGGCGGCCGCGTTCTTCAGGATCTCGGCCGTCCTGCCGGGCAGCAGGTCCAGGGTGCCGATCGGGTTGACCTTGTACCGCTTGGCCTCGGCCAGCCCGGTCACCGCGTCCTCGATGATGCCCAGCAGCGGCACCAGCTCCTCGGGCGGGCGGTTGAGGTTGTCGGTGGAGAGCATCCAGAGGGTGACGACCTCGATGTTGGTCTCGTCGCACCAGCCGAGGAACTCGGCGATCTTGTCGGCGCCGCGCTGGTGGCCGAAGACCGTGGTGCCGCCGGCGGCCTTGGCCCAGCGGCGGTTGCCGTCCATGATCACGCCGACGTGGTGCGGGGTGCGGCCGAGGTGGGCCTCCACCCGCTGGCCGTAGAGGCGGTACATGCCGCCGAGGACGGTACGCAGACCTGGTGTGCGGTCGACGAGATCGCGCAGACCCATACGTTCAGCCCCTCCGAGCTTGACCCCTTTTGTCCCCGACCGGCCCTGGCTGCCACGGGTCCTGGAGCAGCGTACTCCCGCTCGATGAGGAGGAGGAAAGCCGCAGGTCGGCTGGGACATGGAGGTATGCGGACACTGTGGTGACGGTCACGTTCCGAGGCGGACACGGCGAGGTCTCCGATTCCTTAAAGAATGCGTAAGCAGGGGGTCGACTCCTTGACGCGTGCCATTGGTCTAGTCCAGCTTGTTCGACAAGCGGTTGCGGGTTCAACTGCCTGGTCTCCCCCTCTTCGAGCGGTTCCCTCCCTCCCCCACGCGGGGCCGCCGCGACCCCCACCGCGGCGGTCCCTCTCCGCCCCACAGGAGAGTTCGTCATGGCCCGTACGGTCCTCCCCACCCACCGCCGACGCCGCCGGGCGCTGCCCGCGCTCGCCGCCGGCACCACCGCGCTCGCCCTGGCCGGCACCGGCCTGGCGGTCTTCGCCGGTGGCGCCAGCGCGGCGGTGGGCAACCTGGTCGTCAACGGCGGCTTCGAGTCCGGCCTGGCCGGCTGGACCTGCACCAGCGGGGCGAGCGTCGTCTCCTCCCCCGTCCACAGCGGCGCCGGCGCGCTGCAGGCGACGCCCAGCGGCTCGGACACCGCGCAGTGCAGCCAGACCGTCTCGGTGCAGCCGAACTCCAGCTACACGCTGGCCGGGTGGGTGCAGGGGTCGTACGTGTACCTGGGCGCGAGCGGCACGGGTGCCGCCGGCGACCCGAGCAGCTGGTCGAGCCAGAGCGGCTGGAACCAGCTCAGCAGCACCTTCACGACCGGGGCGAACACCACGAGCCTGACGGTGTACGTGCACGGGTGGTACGGGCAGCCGGCGTACGGCGCGGACGACATCACGCTGACGGGGCCGGGCGGGTCGGGGACGCCTACGCCTACCCCCACGCCGACGCCCACGCCCCCGCCGACTCCCACTCCCACGCCCACTCCCACGCCGACGCCGACGCCGACTCCCACTCCCACGCCGACCCCGACCCCGACGCCCACGCCGACCCCCACTCCCACCCCGACGCCCACCCCGACTCCCCCGTCGGGTGGCAGCCTGCCCAAGCACGTCATCACCGGCTACTGGCAGGACTTCGACAACGGCGCGACCGACCAGAAGCTCGCCGACGTCCAGAGCAACTACGACATCACCGCGGTCTCGTTCGCCAACGCCGACCCGACCACCCCCGGCGGGATCACCTTCGCGATCGACCCGACCCTCGCCACCAACCTCGGCGGCTACACCGCGGCCCAGTTCAAGGCCGACATCGCCGCCAAGCACGCGGCCGGCAAGAAGGTCGTCCTCTCGGTCGGCGGTCAGAACGGCGCGATCACCGTCGGCGACGCGGCCTCCGCGACCAACTTCGCCAACAGCGCCTACGCGCTGATCCAGCAGTACGGGTTCGACGGGATCGACATCGACCTGGAGAACGGGATCAACCCGACCTACATGGCGCAGGGCCTGCACAGCCTGGCGAGCAAGGTCGGCAGCGGCTTCATCCTGACCATGGCCCCGCAGACGATGGACATGTACACCACCACCAGCGGCTACTTCCAGCTGGCGCTGAACGTCAAGGACATCCTGACCGTCGTCAACACCCAGTTCTACAACTCCGGCGGCATGCCCGGCTGCAACGGCAGCGTCTACAACCAGGGCACCGAGGACTTCATCACCAGCCAGGTCTGCAGCTACATCCAGGGCGGCCTGAGCCCGGCGCAGGTCGGCGTGGGCGTCCCGGCCTCCAGCCAGGCGGCGGGCGGCGGCTACGTCAACTCGACCGTGGTGAACAACGCGCTGGACTGCCTGGCCACCGGCACCAACTGCGGCAGCTTCGTCCCGCCGGCCAAGTGGCCCACCATCCGCGGCGCGATGGCCTGGTCGACCAACTGGGACGCCAAGAACGGCAACGACTTCTCCACCAACGTCGGCAACCACGTGCACGGCATGGCGTGACGCCCGACGACCACCGGCCAACTCTCCGGCGCTGAGGCCTCCTCGGGGAGGGGCCACAGCGCGGGGCGGGGCCCGTCACACCGAGCAGGTGTGGCGGGCCCCGCTTCGTTCGCGCCCGGCTGCCCGCCCGGCTCACCGGTCGGCGGCGGGAGTGGCGGTGGGCCCCCAGCCAGCCGTCCCGGGTGGCACGAGGATCAAGGGGCCGGGCCTCGGCCGGACACCGACCAGTCCCGTGGACAAAATATGATGAATTGGTGGAGAAGATCGAATACCGGCCCGAGGGCCGACTGCTGGGCTGGCTCGCCGTGGGCGTCTGCGCGGGCTGGGGCGTCACCTCGCTCTGCCTGGTGAGCTTCCTCGACGGCTGGGCCGTCTTCCTGGAGCACTGGCGCGAGGGGCGGCACGGGCCGCACGCGCGCAGTGCCAAGGTGCTCTCGACGGGGATGTCCCTGCTGCTGATCGTGCCCCTCGGCGTCAACTTCGTGCTGGCGCGCACCATCAGCACCGCCGCCGGCCTGCGCACCTGGATGCCGCTGCGGTGGCGCTCAGTGCCCTGGGAGCGGATCGAGGACATCCAGGTGGCGAAGCCGACCAGCACCTACTTCGGCAGCAAGTCGTACCGGGTCAGGGTGCGGCTGACGAACGGGAAGGCGCTCACCCTGCCCGCTCCGCTCTCCGATGCGGGCGGCGAGGAGTTCATGCGGGCCGCGGACGCGATCATCGGACGCTGGCAGGCGGCCACCGGTGCGGTCAGCCTGACGAAGCGGGGCTGACCGGCACCCGCTGCCGACCGTGCCTTGGAACAAGGCGAACTGACGTGCCAACAGTAACTAAGGTTCGCAGGGCGGGGACGGACGGCGATGAGGGGGCCGACGGTGGATCGGACACAGCAGGTGCGGCTGCGACTCGTCAGGCGATTAGCCGCGGCCCTCATCGGACTGACGATCGCCACGATGACGGCGGGTTGCGGCGAGGACGACCGCGGCAACGGCAACGGCACGACGCCGGGGCCAACGGTGAACCTGGCGCAGTATGCGCAGGGTGTTCAGCAGGCCCAGCAGGAACTTGATCTGGGAGCCCTGTCGTACACCGCCATGAAGACGCTGAGCCCGAACGCCGAGGTCGAGTTCGAGGTGGCCGTCACCGACATGGGGAAGAGGTCCACCCGTCCGACCACGCCGCCCGGCGGCACCGTCGGCGCGCCCGGCGACGTGCCGACCGGGAGCGACCTCACGGTGACGCTGGACTGCTCGCAACCCCTGACCTGCAAGCCGCAGGACAGCAGCCGCAAGACCATCGTCGGCCAGGGCAACGCGGGAGTCTGGAGCTTCTCCGTCCACGCGGACCAGGTCGGCGACGCGCACCTGCACCTCGCCGTGGAGACCTATCTGGGCGACTCGGACACCGTCCTGTCGACGGTGCCGGTCGACCTCGATGTCACGGTCCGGCGCACTTTGCCGTACACCCTTTCGCAGGGCCTGCACTGGCTGTTCAGCACCCTGCCCGGCCTTGGCCTGTTCTCCGGGGGCGCCCTCGCCACGGCGGCCGGAGGTCTGCGACGGTGGCTGCACCTGCGGCAGCGCTCGGACGCCGACCGCGTGTTGGCGGCCATCCCGCGCCGCGCGATCCGGGACCAGCTGCTCTTCCGGCTGATCCACGACACCGGGCGGCCGGTGCGCGAGGTGGTCGCCCTCCGACCGGCTGACGTGCGGCTGAGCGGCGGCGCCTCCGGCGGGGGCCGCATGGCGGCGGCGGTCCTTCTCCCCGGTCCCGGCGGACGGCGCGAGCCCGTCGAGATCACCGACCGGCGCAGCGCACGGCTGCTCCATCAGCAGGTCGCGAGCTGCGCGGGCCGCCAGGGGCTGCTGCTGTCGGGCGAGGTGCAGCTCTCCGTGCCCGAGGTCGAGGAGCTCTGGCGCTGGTACTGCGGGCGCATCGGCCTGGACCTGCCGCTGCGCGATCTCGGCCGGAGGTCGCTCAGCGGCGGGTCTGGAACGACCCGAGCACCCGGCGGATGACCTGGCGGGCGGTGTCGGCCATCGCCGGGCGGGTGTCGCGGTAGTAGTGGAGCTCGCCGAGGGCGGTGGACAGGGCCCAGGCACGGCCGCGGGCCCAGCAGGCGTCATCGGTGTGGTCCGGGGGCAGTGCGGCGCGGAAGGCGGGGTGGGCGGCGGCGGGCAGCAGGTACCAGGCCGCGAGGTGGTCGACGGCGGGGTCGCCCAGGCCCAGGCAGCCGAAGTCGATCACGGCGCTGAGCCGGCCGCCGCTGGTCAGCACGTTGCCCGGCTGCAGGTCGGCGTGGATCCAGACGGCCGGGCCTGGGTGGGCGGGGGCGCGCAGGCCCGCCGCCCAGACGGCTCCGGCGGCCTCGGCGGCCCCGGTGTCGATGGTGCCGGGCTCGGTGGCGGCGAGGTCCGCGAGTGTGGCGCGGGTCCGCGCGTCGCGGGCCGCCAGCGGCTCGCTGCGGTAGGCGGGCGGACCGCCGGCCGGGTCGATCCGGTGCAGCGCCCCGATGAACCGCGCCAACTCCACGGCGAGGGACTCGGGTTCAGCGCATTCGAGCGCTGCCGGCTCGCCGTCCAGCCAGCTGTGGACCGACCAGGGCCACGGGTACCCCTGCCCCGGCACGCCCAGGCCCAGCGGGACGGGGACGGCGACCGGCAGCCGGGGGGCGAAGTACGGCAGCCAGCGGTGCTCCTTCGCCACGTCCGCGACGGCTCCGGCGGTCCGGGGCAGCCGGACGAGCCGGTCCGCGCCGAGCCGGAAGACGGCGTTGGAGGTGCCCGCGGAGTCGAGCGGCGTCACGGGCAGGCCCGCCCACTGCGGGAACTGGGCGGCGAGCAGGGCGCGTACCAGGGGCGCGCCGGTGTCCGGCTCGGCGGGGTGCAGCTTGGGCGCGGTCATGGGTGTCGATGCAACCGGGGCGGGCGGCGGTCGTCAACCGGATTCCCACCTGCTGAAAATGAGTGGCCGACGGTCAGTGCCGTTGCCTAGCTTGTGCGTTCGTGACTGATGATCCCACGATGACCGGACCTGCTCCGGTCGCCGATCCCCCAGCGGTACGGACAGCGGTCACCCCGGAGGGCCTGTTCTCCCGGACCTACGCCGCCGTGACCGTGAGCTTCACCGCGGTGATGTTCCTGACCGGTTTCGCCGCGCTCGCCGTGCTGCCCACCCTGCCGGTGGCCGCCCGCGACCTGCACGGCGTGGGCCGCTACCCGCTGGTGGCGGGCTGCTTCGTGGCCGCGAGCCTGCTGGGCGGAGTGCTGGGCGGCAGTTGGGCGGACCGGGCCGGGGCGCGCCGTCCGCTGGCGGCGGGCACCGCGCTGGCGGTGGTCACCCTGCTGGTCTCGGCCACCAGCACCACGATCTGGCAGCTGGCCGCCGGGCGGTTCCTGGACGGGCTGGCGGCCGGGATGGTGGCGGTGTCCGTCAACACCGCGATCGGCCAGGCCTATCCCGACCACCTGCGCCCGCGGGTGCTGTCGTTGATGAGCACCAGCTGGATCATCCCGTCGCTGGCCGGTCCGCCGGTGGCCGGGCTGGTGGCCGCCTGGTGGTCCTGGCGGGTGGTCTTCTTCGGGCTGGCCGCGCTGACCGCGCTCCCGGCGCTGGCGGTGATCGTGCTGCTGCGGCGCACCGCCACCCCGGCACCCGCGCCGGTGCGCACGTCCGCGGGCGAACGCCCGCCGCGCCCGGGGCTGTTGGTGGCACTGGCGGTGAGCGTGGGCGCGGCGCTCGGGCAGTGGGCGGTGGCCGGGTGGGACGCGGCGCACCTGCTCTGCCTGCTCCTCGCGCTCGGCCTGCTGGTGGCGTTCACGCCGCGGCTGCTGCCGCCGGGCACCTGGCGGGCGGCGCGCGGTCTGCCCGTCACAGTGCTGCTGCGCGGCCTGGGTTCGGGGTCCTACTTCACGCTGGAGGCCTTCGTGCCGCTGCTGCTGGACACCGCCCGGCGGGTGCCGACCGCGGTGACCGGCCTGGCGTTCACCGGTGCCGCCGTGGCCTGGGCGGCCTCCTCCTGGGTGCAGAGCCACCGCTGGCCGACCGCCCGCGCCAGCAACTCGTGGCCGTCGGCGCCCTGGTGCTGGCGCTGGCCGCCGGGCTCGGGATCGCCGGGACGCTGCCCGCGCTGCCCGCGCTCACCGCGGCGGCGGCGATCGTCGTGGCGGCCCTGGGGATGGGACTGCTCGCGCCGTCCGTCACGCTGCTCTCGCTCTCGCACAGCCCGCCGGACCGGCAGGGCTGTGCGAGCAGCGCCATGCAGACCGCCCAGAACCTGGGCCAGGTCGGGGTGTTGGGGATCGCCTCGGCCGTGTTCAACGCCTGCTCGGGCTCGCACGGGGCCGGACTGGCCGGCTACGGCACGGTGTTCGCGCTGCTGCTGGTGCCGAGCCTGCTGGCCGCGCTGCTGGCGGGGCGGACCCGGACCGCCTGAGGGGTCCGCGGCAGGGACCGGACCGGCCGGGCGGAAATCAGGTGCGCGGCCTCAACACGCCGACTATTCTGGCGCGTTCGCTCTTCGTGCCTTCCCGAAGGAATCGCCATGACGGAACTGTTCACCGTGTCCGAACCGTACGATCACGGCCTGCTCGATGTCGGCGACGACAACCAGATCTACTGGGAGGCCTTCGGCAACCCCGTGGGGAAACCCGTGCTGATCGTGCACGGCGGCCCTGGCGGCGGCCGGGGCAAGGGCCGCCGGTCGAGCTTCGATCCCGAGGTCTTCCGGATCATCCGGTACGACCAGCGCGGCTGCGGCGACAGCCTGCCGCACGCCGCCGACCCGGCCACCAGCCTGGAACACAACACCACCCACCACCTCGTCGCCGACATGGAGCGCCTGCGCGAGCACCTGGGCATCGAGCGCTGGATGCTGTTCGGCGGCTCCTGGGGCCCGACGCTGATCGTGGCCTACGCCGAGAAGTACCCCGAGCGGGTGACCGAGATCATCCTCATCAGCGCCTCGCTGGCCAGCCGGGACGAGATCGACTGGCTCTACAACGGCCTGAGCCGGCTGCTCCCCGGCCCCTGGGAGGCGTTCCGCGACGCCCTGCCCGCCGCGGAGCGGGACGGCGACCTGCTGGCGGCCTACAGCCGGCTGCTGAACAGCCCGGACGAGGCCGTCCGTCTGAAGGCGGCACACGACTGGTGCACCTGGGAGGACGCGGTGATCGCCCACGAGTCGCAGGGCCACCCGGGCGCCTACAGCAACCGGTCCGACGAGGCGCTGGTGGCCCTGGCCCGGCTCTGCGCCCACTACTGGTCCCACGGCTCCTGGCTGGAGGAGGGCCAACTGGTGCGCGACGCCCACCGGCTGGCCGGTATCCCGGGGGTGCTGGTGCAGGGCCGGCTCGACCTGGGCTGCCCGCTCAAGGCCCCCTGGGAGCTGGCCAAGGCCTGGCCCGGCGCGGAGTTGACGGTGATCGACGACTCGGGCCACACGGGCAGCGACACCATGACCGAGGTGGTCATGGCTGCCGTCGCCCGGTTCGCCAAGCGGTAGCTAGTGCCGCGTCAGGCGGGTGAGGGTGACCCCGTTGGGGAAGGCGGTGCGTTCGGCGACCGTGAAGGCGGTGGGGTCGAACGCGCCGTCGAAGAGCGGGACGCCGGCGCCGGCCACCACCGGGTAGCTCTTGAGCAGCAGCTCGTCGATCTCGGGCTGCAGGGCGCCGGCGAGCTTGCCGCCACCGCAGAGCCAGATGTCCAGCTCGGAGGCCTCCCGCTTGAGCGCGCGGACCAGGGCCAGCGGGTCGCTCGGAACGACGGTGACGGCCGGGTCGGTGTCCGGGGCGAGGGTGCTGGAGACCACGTACTGGCGCAGGTGCGCGTACGGGCTGGTGATCCCGGCGTCCAGCGCGGGGCGGTAACTGCCCAGGCCCATGAGGACGGTGTCGAAGCGGCGGTTGGGCGCGCGGTCGAGCCCGAGCGCGGGGCGCACGGCGGTCGGCACGGTCTCGGGGTAGAGCGAGGTGGTCCAGGACTGGTAGGCGGCGGTCTGCTGCTCGTCGCCGGCCGGGAAGAAGTCGTACTCACCGCCGGGGCCGGCGATGCGGCCGTCGAGCGTGACGGCGACGTAGTACGCGAGCTTGCGCAATGAACAACTCCATCCGCAGTACTCTGCCTGAAGTGACTACATACATAGTACTACGCCTGGAGTGGTTTCAATGGTGAGACGAAACGACCAACGGCGCACCGCACTCGTCGACGCCGCGATCGAGGTGCTGGCCCGGGAGGGCGCCCGTGGTCTGACCTTCCGGGCGGTGGACGCCGAGGCCGCCGTACCCGCCGGGACCGCCTCCAACTACTTCGCCAACCGCGACGACCTGCTCACCCAGGCCGGCGCCCGCGTCTACGAGCGCCTCCAGCCGGACGACGCCACCCTCACCCGCCAGCAGTCGGCCGGCCGCGACCGGGAGACCTACGCGGTGCTGATGCGCGAACTCGTCGGCCGCGTCGCCGGATTCCGCACCGGCTACCTGGCGCTCCTCGAACTCCGCCTGGAGGCCACCCGACGGCCCGAGCTGCGCGAGGTGCTCACCGAGCGGGTCCGCGCCGACCTCGACGCCAACCTCGCCTACCACCGGGCCTCCGGCCTGCCGGGCGACGCCATGGCCGTCAAGCTGCTGCACCTGGCGCTGAACTGGCTGATCGTCGAACAGCTCACGCTGCCGGACGTGTTCACCGAGGCCGAGCGGGAGCAGCTGGTGACAGCGGCGGTCGAGCGCATCGTGACGGCGGACGGGCGCGAGGACAGGTCCTGACCCAGGCCTAACCCGACTGCCCGGCAAGGGCCTGCTCCCGGGCGTCGCGCAGGGCCCGGCGGGCCAGACCGGCGCACCGGGCGGTGGCCGCCGCACCGCCGCCGACCGCGACCGGGCGGGCGCCCAGGCCCGCGCAGGAGCGGCAGATGCCCGGGCGTGGGACGGGGTCGTGGCACCTGGCGCACTCGGCGTAGCGCGGCGCTGGCGGCGGTTCGGGGGGCGGGGCGGCCGGGGGCAGCTTGCGTTCGAGGCGGCTGCGAAGGAAGGCCACCGGGGAGTGGACGGGCGCAGGCAGCTTGCAGCACAGGGCGCGCGCCAGGTCGGTGACGGTGCTGCCGCGCTCCAGCCACGGGATCACCAGTGGAGCAAGCACGCGGGCTTCGGCCTCGCCGATGCGCAGCTGCGGCTCCGGGCGGATCGCCCGGTAGAGCGCGTCGACGGCGGCTCGGGTCTGCTCGTCGGGCTCGGCCGGCCCGGCAGGCCCGGCAGGCCCGGCAGGCCCGGCAGGCCCGGGGCCCGGGAGGGTGGGTTCTTTCTCTGGGTACTTTGTCTTATGGCCGTCAGGGGGACCGGCCTCCACCTCACCGGATCCCGGAGGGGCGGCACTCGGTGGCGTCCACTGCTGCTGCGGGAGCTGCGGGGTGTCGAAGACGTGCACCTCGGAGCGGAGCGTGCCGTCGGGCATCCGGACCAGGTCGACGCGGTAGTACCCGGCCCTGGTCAACTCGCCCAGGGCCCGGCGGATCGCACCGCGCCCCTGCGGACTGGAGTCGGCCATCTGCCGCCCGTCCTCGCGCCAGCCGTCGGGGCGGGAGAGAAGGTCCGCGAGGAGACCCCGGGCCGTGAAGCTGAGTTGGCGATCCTGGAGGACTCTGTTGGAAAGCACGGTGAAAGAGCGCGCCTGCGCGCTACGATGGATGTGCATCGGAGGGCTAACTCCTGGTGTCGGACCCCGGGGTGTTCCTGCACCGCCGGGGTCGTTCCTGTTCTTGATGAAGTTGTGGGTTTTCCGGAAACGTAGCACGGTGAAAATCGGTGTGATCACCGAATCAAGCGTTTGAATCAAAGTGACTGATAGTTCGTCAATTTGATCGTGGCGCTTCGACTTTGCCCGTGCCTCTTCCGACGACGACAGACAGCAGCGCGCGCCGCGCTCGGTGGGTTCTCACCGAGGCGGCGCGTTGCGGTGCTGTGTGGTGCTGTGCGGTGCGGTGCTGTGCTGTGCTGTGCTTCGTGCGGATCAGGCCCGGCGGTTGAAGAGCTTCACGGCCCAGACGTAGGCCGCCACGCTGATCCCGACGCACCAGGCGACGGCGGTGAACCCGTCGTGGCCGATCGGGGTGCCGAGCAGCAGGCCGCGGATGGTCTCGATGATCGGGGTGAAGGGCTGGTTCTGGGCGAACCAGCGCAGCCACGGCGTCATCGAACCGGTGGGCACGAACGCGCTGCCGAGGAAGGGCAGCAGCGCGAGCGGCATCACGATGTTGCTGGCGCCCTCGGGGCTCTTGCTCAGCGTGCCCAGCGCCACCGCCAGCCAGGTCACCGCCACCGTCAGCAGGCCGATCAGCCCGATCGCCGCCAGCCAGTGGGCGACGTCCGCGGTGGGCCGGAAGCCCATCGCCACCGCGAGCCCGATGACGATCGCGACTGTGACCATCGTCTGGATCACGCTGCCCACCACGTGGCCGACCAGGATCGAGGCCCTGGAGATCGCCATCGTCCGGAAGCGGGCCACGATGCCCTCGGTCAGGTCGGTGCAGACCGCCACCGCCGTGCTCATCGAGGCGGAGGTCACCGTCATCAGGATGATGCCGGGGGCCAGGTAGTCGATGTAGTCGCTGCCGTGCCCGATCCCGTCGGCGAGCGTGCCGCCCAGCACGTAGACGAAGAGCAGCAGGAAGATGACCGGCACCATCAGCGAGCCGAGCGTCAGTCCCGGGTAGCGCAGCGCGTGCTTCAGCTTGCGCCGCAGCATGGTGGAGGAGTCGCGCAGGGCCTGGGGGCGCGCGGCGGGGGACATGGGGGCGCTGACGCTGGTGCTCATGGAGTTCCTGCCCATCGGATCGGTCGTGGTGGTGGTCGCGGCGGCGGTGGTGGCGCTCATCGGGCGCCCTCCAGCGCCGGGGCGGGCCGGTCGGCGGGGGTGGCCGGGCGGCCGGTGAGGGCGAGGAAGACGTCGTCCAGGTCCGGGGTGTGCACGGTCAGCCCGCCGACCTCGATCGCCTCGGCGTCCAGCCGGTCCATCAGCGAGCGCAGGGAGCGCACGCCGCCGTCGCTGGGGACCTGCAGGGTGAGCGCGTCCTGGTCGGCGGTCACCTCGCCGAGGGAGCGGGCGGCCCGCTGGTAGGCGGCGGGGTCGGTGAAGGCCAGGCTGATGTGGCCGCCCGGGACCAGCCGCTTGAGCTCGTGCGCGGTGCCCTCCGCCACCAGCCGCCCGCCGTCCAGCACCGCGATGCGGTCGGCGAGTTGGTCGGCCTCCTCCAGGTACTGCGTGGTCAGGAAGATCGTGGTGCCGCCCGCCACGAGGTCGCGGATGATCTGCCACATCGAGCGGCGGCTGCGCGGGTCCAGCCCGGTGGTCGGCTCGTCCAGGAAGATCACCTGCGGGTTGCCCACCAGCGTCATCGCCAGGTCCACCCGCCGCAGCATCCCGCCCGAGAAGGTCGCCGCCGGCTTCCTGGCCACGTCCACCAGGTCGAAGCCCTCGAGGAGTTCGGCCGCCCGGCGCCGGCCCTCCCGCTTGCCCAGGTGCCGCAGGTCCGCCATCAGCAGCAGGTTCTCCTCCGCGGTGAGGAGCTTGTCCACCGCCGAGAACTGCCCGGTGACCCCGATCGCCGCCCGCACCGCGTCGGGCTGCCGGGCCAGGTCGTACCCCGCGATCCGCACCTGCCCGGCGTCCGCCGCGATCAGCGAGGTCAGGATCTGCACGGTGGTCGTCTTGCCGGCGCCGTTCGGCCCGAGCAGGGAGAAGATCGTTCCGGCCGGGACGCGCAGGTCGATCCCGTCGAGGACCTTCTTCTCGCCGTACGCCTTGCGCAGGCCGGTGGCCTCGATCGCGAGCCGGTTCGTGTGGTGTGACTGGGTCATCGTGTCCGCCTGTTCGGTGGTCGTTCCCTGCTGACAGGACGACTCTCGCCGGGGGCGCTGATAGGCGCTGGAGCGACCGCTGACAGACCGCTGATACGGATGGGGAGGGCTCTGTCAGGGGAACGACCCACCGCACACCTCGAACACGGCGACGTGACGGTGGTGACCAGCGACACCGACGACCTGCGCCTGCTGTGCGATGCGCGCATCGCGGTCGAGCAGATCTGAGCTGGGCGTCGGGCGGCTCCAGGAGGAGCCGCCCGGCACGCACTCATCACCGGACGACGACTGTCCGACGCGGCATCATCGCCGTGGCCACCCTGCGCGGAGTGCCTGGGGTGGCTCACTCGGCGTGCCCGGGGTGGCTCACTCGGCGTGCAGGATCCACCTCTGGTTGAGCGTGCCCTTGGCCCGCACCAGCGTCACGGGCGCGTCGGGTCCGTTCCCCTGCAAGACCGCACCGCGACTGCCCACCGCGCCGATAGTGGTCTCCCCGCCGGGTTCGACGACCCAGAGCTGCGCGGAGCTCTCACCGTCGCCTGCCTCATGCGTCACAGCGGCGCCCACACCTGCAGCCTGGAGGCACGTGCCCGGGGAGGCGGTACTGCTGAAGGTGCAGATGCCGACGCCGTCGCCGAAGGAGTCGACCTCGGTGAGGATCCACGTCTGAGGCCTCGCCGTGGAGTCGCGGCTCCGCAGCCGCCCTCCCTCGCCGGCGGCGAGACTGGTGCCGTCGGAGTAGTTCCGGACAACTATGGTGGTCTTGGCGGACATTGGGAGTCCCCTATCGGTGCTGACCCCGGCGATCGGAACGTAGCAACCCTAGGCCTGTCCGGCGGATCCCGTCCCCTCCGGGCCGACCAGCGCCCACACGCGCTTGCCGATGCCCTCACGCGGGCCGCAGCCCCAGGAGAGGGAGAGGCGGTCGACCAGGTACAGGCCGCGGCCCGACTCACCGTCAGCGGTCGGGCGGAGGCGGGGCTGGGCGCTGCTCGGGTCCTCCACCGCGATCCAGAGCCGGTCCGGGTCGACCCTCAGGCCGACCCAGATCAGCTGGTCGGAGCGGGTGCCGTGCAGGACGGCGTTCGTGGCCAGCTCGGAGAGGACCAACTCCCCGTGCTCCCGGAAGCGTTCACCTCCCTTGACGCGACCGAGGAGGTCCCGGAGCAGGCGCCGCGCCATGGCGGGGGAACGGTCACGGCGCGGGAGCCAGCAGGCGTCGGTGGCGACCAACTCGGAGGTGTCGTTGGGGGTATCAGGCATGGCGAAACCCCTTGGCTCCGAACCGGTGCGCGATATTGTGGAGCACGTCGACCTGCTTTCTCGATTCCCAGGTTGGCCAATCCCCGGGGCGCTGGCAGGCGTCGCCGGGGTCAGTTTTCGGCGGTTTCCAGATTGGCCGAAAGGGAAGGCTCCAACCACCCCCGAACTGTTACCAAATCACTGCGGTGGACGCTGATTTGAAAGGGTGTTCGATGGAGCTGCACGAGGACGAGGGAAAAGCGACGCCGCGTACGATGCTCGGTCGCCGGCTGCGCCGCATGCGCAACGACGCGGGTCTGTCCCTTCGAGCCCTCGCCGAGCAGGTGGGATACCCGCACACGTACCTGAGCCGCGTGGAGCACGGCGAACAGCTGCCCTCGGAAGCACTGGTCGCCGCGCTGGACGCGCACTTCCGGACGAACGCGCTCTTCGCCGATCTGCTGGAGATGGCGCAGGAGACGGCAACGCCCGACTACCACCGCAGCTTTGTCGAGGGCGAGGGCCTGGCCAGCCGGATCCAGGTGTTCACCAGCAGTCTGGTCCCCGGGCTGTTGCAGACCGAGGACTACGCCCGTGCTCTCTTCCGCGCCTCCATCCCGGGCGAGCCCGACGAGCAGATCACCGCACGCGTCGAGACCCGCATGCGGCGCAAGCGGATCTTCGCCAAGGACGACCCGCCGTTCTTCTGGGCCATGATGGACGAGGCTGCGCTGAAGCGACCCCTCGGCGGCTCCAAGTGCATGCGGGAGCAGCTGCGCCAGCTGCTTGAGCCCCGCATCCCCCACGTCACGATCCAGGTGCTTCCGTTCTCGCAGGGAGCCCACCCCATGCTGGGCGGCAGCCTTACCCTGCTGACCATGGAGGGCGGCACTACGATCGGCTACGTCGAGAGCTTCGCCTCCGGGGAGACGGTCGAGTTGCCAAGGAAGGTCGTTGAACTCACCCAGATGTTCGACCTGGCCCGCTCAAAGGCGCTGCCCGAGAAAGAGTCTCTCGATCTGATCCGTACCTACCTGAAAGAGTACGAGAATGACGACGAGTCCTGACAGCTACTCCTGGCGCAAGAGCAGCTACAGCAACGGTCAGGGAGGCGACTGCATCGAGGTCGCCGACGGCCTCCCCGCCTCCGTCCCGGTGCGTGACAGCAAGGACCCCGAGGGCCCCGCGCTGACCTTCCCCGCCAGGGCCTGGTCCGCCTTCGTCGCCGATGTGAAGTCAGGCCGCATCCCGCTTGTCTGACGCGCTCGCCGCTGCCACCGGCCGAACCGGGAATCCCTGGGAAAACCGGTGGCCTGCGCCGCGACCGGCCTTGTACGGTCCCCCGGGTGACCGACGACAACAAGATCACCATTCGCCCCGCGGGCCCCGCCGACGCGGCGGAGATCGCCACCGTCCACATGACCTCCCGCGCGGCCACCATGCCGTACCTCCCCCCGCAGCGGCGCACCCATGACCAGGTGACCCGGTGGGCCGAGGACGTGCTGCTCAGGGAGTGCCGCACCTGGGTGGCGGTACGCGGGGCGGAGGTCCTCGGCTACGCCGCCCTGGCGGGGGACCTGCTGGAGCACCTCTACCTGCGCCCGGCCGTCCGCCGCCAGGGCATCGGCTCCCTGCTCCTCGACGAGGTCCGGCGGCACAGCCCCGCCGGTGTCTCGCTGCACGTCTTCGAGCAGAACACCGACGCGCGCGCCTTCTACGAGCGCCACGGCTTCACCGTCGTCGCCGCCACCGACGGCAGCGGCACCATGGAGAAGCTGCCCGATCTGACCCTGCGCTGGACCCCGAGCGGCAACCACTGAGCAGGGCGGCACATCAGCGCAGGTCGTCGACCAAGTGCGCGAGGAGCGCCGCACGTTCGGGCATGCCCGCGATCTCGACGTACTCGCCTTCGGCGTGCGCTTTGTCGCCGACCGCGCCCAGGCCGTCGAGTGTCGGACACCCCACCGCGGCGGTGAAGTTGCCGTCGGAGGCGCCCCCGACCACGATGCCCCGCGGGCGCTCCAGCCCGAGCCTGCCCGCCTGGACGCACGCGCGCTCGAACAGCGCCGCGCTCGACGCGGGTGGCAGCGGCGGCCGGTGCGGACCGCCGGTGACGGTCAGCGAGGTGCCGGGGACCACCGTCGTCAGGCCCTTCAGCGCGGCATCGATGCGGGCGGCCTCCTCCTGGCTGGTGACCCGCACGTCGAGTTCGGCGTAGGCGTGCGCCGGGACGGTGTTGCCCGCGGTGCCCGCCGCGCTGAGGGTCGGGGTGATGGTGGATCCCGACTCGGGCCCGGCCAGGGCGTCGACGGCCAGCAGCAGGTGCGCCAACGCGGTGAGGGCGTTGGCTCCCTTCTCCGGTTCCAGGCCCGCGTGCGCGGCGCGGCCCGCCACCTCCAGCCGGTACATGCCGGTGCCCTTGCGCCCGGTCTTCAGCGCGCCGCGCCCCGAGCCTTCGAGGATGAGCGCGGCGGCGGACCGCCGGCCCAGGTCCTCGATCAGCTGCCGGCTGCTGTAGGACCCGATCTCCTCGTCGGAGGTCAGCAGGATCTCGACCCCCGCCCGGTCGTCCAGCACCGAGACGGCGTGGAAGAGCTGAACGATGCCGGCCTTCATGTCGAAGCAGCCCGGGCCCGTGGCGGTGCCGGCCACCTCGTCCACGGCGAACGGCCAGCGCTCCAGCGTGCCCAGCGGCCAGACCGTGTCGAAGTGCCCGATCAGGGCGACGGTGGCGCCCCCGGGAGGCGCGGGCCACCGCCAGCGCAGCTGGGTCCGGCCGTCGACCTCGACGAACTCGCCCGGCTCGCCCAGGACTTCCTTGCCCAGCTGGGAGACGGCGTGCGCCCCGGCGGCGCAGGCGGCGACGTCCTCCGACGGGGTCTCGACGGATACCAGCCTCCCGAGCTGCTCCACCATGCGATCGGTCCGCCGACGCAGCTCGGCCGGCCTGCCACCCTCGTTGGTCATCTCCATCCCGGCATCATCGCGCACCGTGCGGTGCCGCGACGACAACCGGAGCGGGCTGGTGAGAACCCACAGCCCGTCGGACCGGCCGCGTCGAACGACCGGTGCGATCCCCTCATGGCCCGGCTGCGCACCCCCTGTGTTTGATGGGTGGCATCCCAACGACCCGGCAGGACAAGGGAGGGCAGCATCGTGAGTGTGCAGCAGTACGACGAGATCGGTGAGGCGTTCGAGGGCTTCAAGGCCCTGCCGCTGGCACAGTACGGGGAGGTGCCCGGCTTCCTGGCCTTGGTCGGGGACGTGCGCGACAAGGCGGTCCTCGACCTGGCCTCCGGCACCGGCTTCTACAGTCGCGAGTTCAAGCGGCGTGGCGCCGCCGAGGTGCTCGGCATCGACATCTCCGAGGTCATGGTCGCCGCCGCCGTGGAGTTCGAGCAGCGCGATCCGCTGGGCGTGCGGTACGAGGTGGGCGACATCGCCGAACTGCCGCCGCTCGGACGGCGCTTCGACGTCGCCACGGCGGTGCAGCTGCTCAACTACGCGCCGGACGCCGCCACCATGGAGCGGATGTGCCGCCACGTGCACCAAAGCCTCGTCCCTGGTGGCGAGTTCTTCCTCCTCAACCAGACGCCCGACTACCGCTTCGACGGGCCACCCCTGGACAAGTACGGCTTCCGCGCCGAACTGATCGGCGAGAAGGCCGAGATGGGACCGCGCGTACGGATCACGGCACTGCTCGACCCGCCGATCTCCTTCGAATCCACCTGCCCGCGCCGCGAGGTCTATGAAGCGAGCCTGCGGGCAGCCGGATTCAGTGAGCTGGCCTGGGTCCCGCTGGGCGTCTCCGACGCCGGCCTGCGCACGTACGGCGCGGACTTCTGGGCCGACTGCCTCGCCAATCCCCCGCTGGTGATGCTGCGCTGCCGCGCGTGAGGGACGCACGGTCGTCCCGGCAGTCGTGTCGTCAGTTCGGGTAGGTGATCAGCTGGCTGGTGGCGAGATCGAAGGAAAACGGCTCCGGGACGGGCACGGTGTCGCCGAACTTGCCGTTCCACTGCCGGTGGTACACCCCGCCGGAGGGCTCGGAGTAGAGCGTGATCCGGCCCTCCCGGGGGTCGATCAGCAGGTAGAGCGGAATGCGCATCAGCGGGTAGTCGCGGACCTTGCCCACCAGGTCGTTCTCCGGGTTCGACGGGGAGACGATCTCGACCGCGATCGCGGCCAGCTCCGCCGGCACCTCGTTGCCGCCGCTCTCGACCACGGCGATCGGGATGTGCGTGAGATCCGGGTTGCGCAGCTTGCCGACGGCCGGCGAGGCCAGGTCGGTGCTCTCGCTCGGCATCAGCTCCGCGGGGCGGTGGGCGTCGAACTGCTCCCGGACGATCTGCAGGCTGCGCTGATGGATCACCGATGGCGCGACCGTGATGGTGATCTGGTTGCCGGACGCCTCGATCTTCCAGCCCGAAGGTGGCGTCAGGCTTCGCGCGTACTCCAGCAGCTTGACGTGACGTTCAGGCATCTGGGACTCGACCATGCCCTCATCCTCCCGCTCCCCCATGTCCAGCCCGCCCCCTCCCATTGTCAGAGTTGGTGACTACTATCTGGTGATCAGCCCGGACCCCGCGTGATGCGCGGGGCCCCGACGGCGACATCGACGGTAGGAGAAGGCCGTGTCGATTCCCGACCCGGAACAGCCGGTACGGAGTGTGGCGCCACCCGCGTACGTCGGCGACTGGCTGCCCGAACTGGTCTACGCGCCCGCCCGGCCGATCATCCGCGAGGGACGCCGGGAGCTCCTGTACGAGGTCCGCCGCTACCCCGACGGACGGCAGGTCCTCCCGGTCTTCAGCACGCTGGAGCTGCTGGTGGCGGCGCTCGGTCCGGCACAGCCCTGGGCGCAGGCGCCACTGCGGGCGGTGCGCGCCGTCATGGCGGCAGCAGGCGTGACCGAGGTGGAGCTGGACCCGGTGGTGGCCGAGGGGGCCTGGCGCTGGAACGAGGCGGACCTGGCCCGGTATCAGGGGGGCATGCGATGAGCGGGCAGTACACCGTGGTCCTGGACGACCTCCAGGGCGCGTCCGACACCTTCCACCGGGAGGCGCAGAGCTTCGCGGCGATCATCCCCACCGACGGCCCACCCCGCCCCGACGGCGGCAGCGAGGCCGTCAACGGGATGCTGCAGTGCGTGCTGGAGGCGATCGGCGGCCTGCACCTCGCCGTTGCGGGCACCATCGGCAACCACGGCGACAAGCTCCGGACGGCACACGACAACTACCAGAAGTGCGAAGTGTCGGTGCGGGAGCTCTACGACGACCTGAGCAATCCCAGCAAGATCACCAAGCTCAACTGAGCGGACGGGGGAGAGACATGGCCGCCAAAACGCCATCGGCGCTCAAGGCGTTCGCGAACACCTGGGTGGGAGGCGACATCCACGGCCTCTCCGCCCTCGCGGGGACGCTGTACGGCTACGCGCCGCAGATCGACGAAGCCGTCACCTTCCTGGACACCAGCGTGACCAAGGTCGCCCACGACGCCGGCTGGACCGGGAGCGCCGCCTCGGCGTTCCAACAGGCCTGGGGCACCGACTCGATGGCGGCCAAGGCGCTGGAGAGCGTGATCTCCTCGGCCGGCGACGTGATCGACACCCTGGCCGTCAACCTCGCCTCGATCGAGTCGGCCCTGGAGGACGGCGCCGACCAGGCCCGCAAGGCGGGCGTGGCCATCGGCGCCGACGGCAAGCCACCCGCCGCCGCGCCCACCGTCGGGCCGCCGACCCCGGCCGAGGCCGCGGGCACGGGCGCGGGCGCGGGCGCGGGCACGGCCAGCGAAGCCGTTGCGGGCGAGTACGCGACGTTGTGGGCGCAGAGCATGCAACTCGCCGAGGACGCCCGGGTCGACGCGGCCGGCCAGCTGCAGCAGATCTACCAGCAGATCGCGCCGCCCGGCAGTGGTGGCAGCTCGCTGACCACCAGCGACAAGGTCACCGTCGGCGACTACCTGCGGGGGCTGTGGGCGGTTCCGTCCGCGTACAGCAAGACGGTCAACGAGCAGGTCGAGAAGCTGAGCAAGGACGCGGCGGCGGCCAAGACCGCCTGGGTCGAGGCGAAGAACGCGCGCCCCAATCCGAATGTCGCGATGCCTCAGGATGCGAAGGACAACCTGCACAACGCACGCGTCGAGCTGGCGAGTGCGCAGACGGATCTCACGGCGGCGGAGAAAGTGGAGAGCCGGTTCCCGCTGGCGCGGAAGCTGGATGTCAGGTTGTCGACCTTCATGACCGCCTTCGGGTACGAGGCAGGCGCGTCGGCGGAACGCAGCCTTCTCGACAAGGGCCTCAAGTTCGGCGGCGACATTCCAGTGCTCGATGCGGTGGCGGCGGCCGCCGGCACCGTCCTGGGCGCCGAGGACGACATGCACAAGGGCATGCACTGGTACGAAGCCTGGCCGGAGAACGCTCTCGCAAACGTTGGCAGTCTCGCCGTCGGTACCGCTGCGGGCACCGCCATCGGCGGCGCGATCGCGGCGGGCAGCTTCGCCGGTGCTACGGTCGCCGGCGTGGCGATCGGTGCGGTGGCGGGTGGCGCGATCTGCGTCGGCGTCGGCGACCTGACCTCCAACCTCTTCCACGAACACTGGGACGAGGACATCCACAAGGACGGCGTCCTGGGCGGTATCGGCGACGGCATCGGCCACAGTGCGGCCAAGACCGTCTCCGACCTCGGCAGCCTGGCCGGGAATGTGGGCGACCTTGGCAAGAAGCTCTGGCACGGTATTTTCTGACGCCCCCACGCAAGGACCGGCACATGCCCAAGCGCGACAAGAACATCCCGTCGGACTGGAAACGGGTCCATCTGAAGCACCATCCTCCGACAGTGATGGTGCTCTCGATCCCTATCTACGGGACCAGTTGGCACCAGCGCAACTGGCGCTACTGGACGACACGCTCCTTCTGGCTTGCCGTGGCCGCGGTGATGGTGATCCTGCAGCTCGTCATGTACAAGTCGATTCTCGTGGACGACCCCAATACGACACACTTCGGCGCAGAGTGGTGGGGCGTGACGGCCTTCGGCGTCTTTGCTACCGCCGAGGGCCTCTGGGTGGGCTTCGTCGGCCGTAGGCTCCCGTTCCGTGGCTTGGGCCGCCGCCTACCCAAGATCGTCACCTATCCGTTCGACATCCTGCTGGTGCTCAACTTCTTCGCGTTCGTCTTCCTCGCCCCCGGCATCTTCCTCACCTTCGCCCTCGACTCGCTGCGCCCCACCCCCTATGCGGAACGCATCGCCCGCGACGACCTGGCCGACCAGTTGGGCGTTCAGCGCTGAGCCGACGCCCCCGGGGCCAGCACCGCGCCCAGCAGGCGGTCCGACACCGCCGAGGGGCCGCCGTTGTTGACCGCCGTGCTGGAGACCGAGAACACCGCGCGCAGCGAGAGGTCACGCGTCGCGAACATCCCGTTGACGTAGCCGTAGTCGTGGCCCGTCTTGCCCCACAGCGTCTGGCCGTTCGGCAGCGGGATGGACATCAGGCCCGCGCCGAAGCAGGCCGGGCCGGGCTTGCCGGCGACGGCGCAGTTGAAGGTGTCGGTGTACGGGACGGGCTTGCCGTCGGGGCCCTTGGGCAGCGTGAACATCTCGTTCAGCTGGGCGGGCGGCAGCAGTTGGCCCTTGAAGAGTGCGCTGATGAAGTGGTCCAGGTCGGCCGGGGTGGAGATCATGTTGGACGGGTCGCCGCCCTGCTCGCTGACGTCGACGGGCTGGCCGGCGCTGTTGGTGAGGTAGCCGTGCAGGTAGGGCCTGGGCATGGTCGGGTCGTCCTCGGGCACCGAGGTCTGGTCCAGGTGCAGCGGGTCGAGGATGCGGCTGGTGACCTCGTCCCGGTACGAGTTGCCGGTGATGTGCTCGATCAGCGCGCCGCCGATCCGGAAGCCGAGCGAGTTGTACTCCTGCTCGGTGCCGGGCGCGAAGTGCGCGGTCGGCCAGGGGCGGTCGGTGGGCCGCAGGGTGCCCTCGATCTCGTCGTCGAAGGTGCGGTACTGGAGGTGGTCGGCGATCTGCTGGTCCGCGGTCAGCGCCGGTGCGCCCTCAAAGACGTCCGGCAGGCCGCTGGTCATGTTGAGCAGTTCCCGGACGGTGATCGGGGCGTAGCGGTCCGGGAGCAGGCCGGGCAGGTACGACTGCACGCTCTGGTCCAGGTCGATCCGGCCCTCCTGCGCCAACTGCAGGATCACCACGGTCTCGAAGGTCTTCGAGATGCTGCCGATGTGGAAGTGCGCGTTGTCCGCGACGCTGCGGCCGGTCACGGTGTCGCCGGAGGCGCCGCGCCACAGCTGGCCCGGCTCGGCGACCCGGGCGATGGCGCCCGCCGCCTGGTCGCCGGGGCGGATGTCGATGGCCGCCTGGAGCGCGGCCGGGTCCAGCGCGGGGAAGCCGGGCGTGGAGACCGGCGCGCCGCCCGAGGAGGCGGGTGCGTCCGCAAAGGCCGTCGCCCCGCCCGCCGCGGTGGTGGCGACCAGCGCGGAACAGGCCAGGCTCAGGGTGGCGATGCGACGGACGAGGGTGTTCATCAAGGACTCCGACTGAGGATGCGTCAACTGGTCTTCGGTACGGGTACATCCTGTCGGCGCGGCGCCCCTGCCGGGTATCGGGTACAACCCTGGAACGCCCCTGAGGAGGACCCCCGAGGGACGCCCCGGTGCCCGCGACGATGTCCGAAACGCGCGCAGGGGAGCCTGACTCTCCGTACACCATCGATAGCATGCAGTGGCCACGTGGTGACTGCCCGTGGCGCCCCCGATGAACGGAGTCCCCATGCGTCATCGCCGCTTCCGTCTGGCCGTCATCGCCGTGGCCGCCGTGGGCCTGTCGGCCAACGCCGCGTCCGCCACCACCCGCGCCGACGCCGGTCCCTCGGCACAGGTGTGCAAGGAGGGCTACTTCTGCCTCTGGGAGGGGGAGTACCAGACCGGCCGGCTGCTCTTCGCCGAGGACGCGCACGTGACGGACGAGGGCTTCCAGTTCCCCGACCGGGACGACATCGAACCGCCCATCCACCCGCTCTCCGCCCGCAACCCGGTGCCCGACGACTTCGGCTGCGTCATCCGCCTCAACAACCAGCCGAAGTTCGCGGGCGAGGAGCAGGAGCTCGCCGGTTCCGGCGACCACGAGCTCGACGGCCACCGGGTGGCCTCGATCACCACCGACTGCGGCTGACCACTACCCACGCCGTACCCGGTGCGGCGGGCCGGCCCCGGCCCGCCGCACCACCGACGGCCCGCCGCTCAGCTCGCCGCCAGCACCGTCAGCAGCGCCCCGAGCAGCATGCACGGCCCGAACGGCAGCGGGTCCTTGGGTCTGGCCCGGCGGGTCAGCAGCAGGGCCAGCCCCCAGCAGGCGGCGAGCAGGAAGCCCGCGAAGGCGCCGTCCAGCACCCAGCGCCAGCCGTACCAGGCGAGCAACGCGCCCAGGGTCGGGGCGAGTTTGGCGTCGCCCAGGCCCATCGGGCCGAGTGCGGCCAGCGACCAGTAGACCAGGCCGAGCACGAGGGCGGCCAGCAGGCAGCGGAGCAGGACGTCGCCGTGCCGGAAGCCGGTGCCGAGGAGCAGGACGGCGGTTCCGGCGGCCAGCGGCAGGGTCAGCGCGTCCGGCAGGCGGTGCACCGCGGCGTCGACGAAGGCGAGCACCACGCCGAACAGGCCGACCCAGGCCAGCAGCAGCCCGATCGGCCAGCTCGCCGCCGTGCCGACGGCCAGGCCCACCCCCACCGCGACGACCTCCACGGCCAGCGGCGGCGGGCCGGAGAGCTCGGCGCACCCCGGGCAGCGGCCGGTCGGCGGCAGCCACCGGCGGGCCCGCGCGCAGCGGCAGGTGCGCGGCGGCTCGCCGGCGGGCACCGCGTGGCGGGTGGCGGCGGCGCGCAGGACCGGCGCGGCGGCGGCGCCGGCCAGCGTGCCGAGGATCAGACCGATCATGCCGGTGCTCCTCCCCTGCGCACGCCACCGCCAATCACGACGGCCCGGACTGCGCCCGCGCACACCGCTGTTGGTCTTCCCAGCGGGGCGCGCGCCCACCACAGTAGTGATCTGACCGATCGTCACCGAGGACGCACGGGGGACCACACGCATGGGGCTGCAGCCACTCGGGCCGCAGGATCCGCAGGCCATCGGGCCGTACCGGCTGCTGGCCCGGCTCGGTTCCGGCGGCATGGGCCGGGTCTACCTGGGGCGGCCGAGCGAGGGCGAGGGGCCGGGTCCGGTCCGGGCCGTCGCGGTCAAGGTGGTGGACGCCGACTACGCGCGGGGGCGCGACTACCGGCCCCGGTTCCGGGCCGAGGTGACGGCCGCCGGCGCGGTCAGCAGCCCGTACGTGGCGGCGCTGCTCGCGGCCGACCCGGAGGCCGAACCACCTTGGCTGGCGACCGAGTTCGTCCGCGGCGTGGCACTGCGCGAGCTGGTGGAGCAGGTCGGGGCGCTGCCGGAGCGGACGGTGCGCCGGCTGGGCGCCGGGCTGGCCGAGGCGCTCACCGCGATCCACGCGGCGGGGCTGGCGCACCGCGATCTGACGCCCGCCAACGTGCTGGTGACCGCCACCGGGCCGCGGGTGATCGACTTCGGCATCGCCCGCGCCGCCGGGGCGCCCGCCCTGACCCGCACCGGCGCGGTGATCGGCACGCCGGGCTACCTGGCCCCCGAGGCGGCGGCGGGCTTCCGGGCCGGGCCGGCCGGGGACCTGTACGCGCTGGGCGCGGTGCTCTACTACGCCGCCACCGGCCACCGCCCGCATCCCGGCCCGCCGCACCGGAGCAGACCGGGCACCCTCGCCGGGCGGTTCGACCGGCTCACCGGCCACGGCCCGGACCTGCGCGCGGTGCCGGCCGGCCTGCGGCCGCTGCTGCGCGACCTGCTCTCCCGCGATCCGATCGACCGGCCGATCGCCCGGGCGGTACGCCGACGGCTGCTGCCGGACGAGGCCGGGGCGACGCTCGAATACCTGCCGACCTGGCTGCCGGCGGCGACCCGGGCCGTCGTGGCGGACCAGCTCCAGGCGGCGGACGGCTACCTGCACCCCGGCGGGCGGGCCGGATCCGGGCTCGGCCGGGCGCTGGCCCAGCTCGGCGGGGTGCTCACCGGTGCGGGACGGAACACCGGCGGGGAACGGGACCCCGGCGCGGGCACCGCCGGCCCCTCCCCCGCCGGTGAGCACCCCGCATCCGCCGCGGCCGAAGCCCCCGACCCCGCCCCCGGAGCGCCGCCCGCCGCCGCGCCGGTGAGCACCCCGCCGCGCCCGGCCACCACGCTCTCCCGCCGCACCGCGCTGCTCGCCGGCGCCGCCGCCACCACGGCCGCGGGCGCGCTGAGTTGGGCGGCGCTGGGCCGCCCGGGCCGTACCCCGCTCGCCGCACCGCCCGTCGGGCAACTGCAGCGGCTCTGGGTGCACAGCAGCGACATCACGGACAACCTGCAGCCGCAGTTCGCCCCCTCGCCCGCGAACGACATGCTGGTCTACACCTCCGACGGCCAGCTGATCGCCGTGGGCGGCACCAGCGGGGTGGTCGCCTGGTCGTTCACGGCGCCCGACGCCCCGCTCAGCGATCCCGTGGTGAGCGGTCCGCTGACCCTGGCGCTGGCCGGCAGCACCATCTACTGCTTCAACACCGCCGACGGCTCCCAGAACTGGAACACCGCCAACGCCACCCGGAACCCCGACGGCACCCCCACCTGGCCCCCGGGCCAGCTGGCCACCCAGGTCGGCACCGTCCTGCCGCAGACGCTGGTGCTGGCCAACGACTACGCGCTGTACGGCGGCGGCCCGGTGCTGTCGGACAGCGGCCCGCCCACCCGGTACTCCTGGTTCGCGCTCTCGCTCGGCAACCACGCGGTCAAGTGGGCCTTCTCCGAAAAGATCATCCGGAGCGGCACGATCTTCGCCAGTGACTCCGCCTGCCTCGGTCACTCGCAGACCGGTGCACTGGTCTTCGCCGCGGCGAGCTCAGGCTACGTGACGCTGGTCGACCCGCTGCAGGGCGGCGCGCTGTGGCAGTTCCCGGCGACCAGCGCATCCGACCCGGAGACCAGTACGACCAAGCGCACCAGCTGGATGGTCCCCGAGATCGACCAGCTCTACCTGCCGATCGGGCAGGACGAGGCGACCCTGCAAGCGCTGGCCAACGCGGACGGCAGCGAGCTGTGGCAGGCCGCACTGCCGCGGGGGGCCGGCGGGCCGTGGGCGGCGCCCGCCCCCTACCGCGGCCTGGTGCTCGCCACCTGCGGGCCGCCGCTGGTGTACGCGTTCGACGCGTCGAGCGGCGCCCAGCGCTGGTCCTGCGCACTGCCCGGGCCGCCCGCCGCGGAGCCCGCTCTGGTGGTGAACGACAGCCTCTTCGTGCCGGGCGCGTCGAATCAGCTCTACCGGGTGGATCTGCGCCGACGGCGCGTGGACGGGGTGTTCGCGCCGGATTCGCGGTTCGCGACCGGCTGGCGGCTCGACGCCGACGCGCAGAACGCGCTGCTCTACGCGGCCCTGGGACGCTCGTTCTACGCACTGCCGGTGCCGTGACGCGCGGGCCGGGCACTGGGTGACCGCCGGCCGCGTGGTCAAGAACACGCGCGGGCGCACACCCGGGCGCCGTACAGTGACGGGATGCAGGTCATCCAGTCCAGCAAGCTCGCCCATGTCTGCTACGACATCCGGGGTCCGGTGCTCGACGAGGCGATGCGACTGGAGGACCAGGGGCATCGCATCCTCAAGCTGAACACCGGCAACCCCGCCGCGTTCGGCTTCGAGGCGCCGCCGGAGATCCTCCAGGACATCCTGCGCAACCTCTCCACCGCGCACGGCTACGGCGACTCCAAGGGCCTGCTCTCCGCGCGCCGCGCCGTGGTGATGAGCTACGAGGAGCGCGGGCTGCACGGGCTGAGCGTGGAGGACGTCTTCCTCGGCAACGGCGTCTCCGAGCTGATCCAGCTCGCCATGAACGCGCTGCTGAACGACGGCGACGAGGTGCTCGTCCCCGCGCCGGACTACCCGCTGTGGACGGCCTCGGTCAGCCTGGCCGGCGGCACCGCCGTGCACTACCGCTGCGACGAACAGGCCGAGTGGTACCCGGACCTGGCGGACATCGAGTCCAAGGTCACCGACCGGACCCGGGCGATCGTGGTGATCAACCCCAACAACCCCACCGGTGCGGTCTACCCGCGCGAGGTGCTCGAGGGGATCGTGGAGATCGCCCGCCGGCACCAGCTGGTGATCTACGCGGACGAGATCTACGACAAGATCCTCTACGACGGCGTGGAGCACGTGCCGCTGGCCACGCTGGCGCCCGACCTGTTCTGCGTCACCTTCAACGGCATGTCCAAGGCCTACCGGGTGGCCGGCTTCCGCTCCGGCTGGATGGTGCTCTCCGGCGACCGGGGCCGCGCCCAGAGCTACATCGAGGGCCTGCACGTGCTGGCCAGCATGCGACTCTGCGCCAACATGCCCGCGCAGCACGCGGTGGCGGCCGCGCTCGGCGGCCGGCAGTCGGTCAAGGACCTGCTGCTGCCCGGCGGCCGGCTGCTGGAGTCGCGCGACGCCGCGTACCGGCTGCTCAACGAGATCCCCGGCGTCAGCTGCGTGAAGCCGAAGGGCGCGCTGTACGCGTTCCCGCGGCTCGACCCCTCGGTCTACAAGATCAAGGACGACGCGCAGATGGTGCTCGACCTGCTGCGCGCCCAGCGGATCCTGATCGTCCAGGGCAGCGGCTTCAACTGGCCGGAGCCGGACCACTTCCGGCTGGTCACGCTGCCGCGCCCGGAGGAGATCGAGGACGCGGTGACCCGGATCGGCGACTTCCTGGCGGGGTACGTCCAGCCGTAGGCACGGATGTCGGTACGGCCGCGGTCCCCGGCCCGACGACCCCCGGACGGGGAGGTCGCCGGCCCGGGGACCGCGGCCGTACGGCTGACGTCAGAGGTCCGGCCGCCGCGCCACTCCGCAGCGGCGGCCGGACCTGGTCGCAGGAGCCCTCGCGGGCTCAGCCCAGGCGCTTGAGCAGGGCCTGATACTCGTCCCACAGCTCGGTGGGCGTGTGGTCGCCGAACAGCTCCAGGTGGGCCGGGATCAGCGCGGCCTCCTGGCGCCAGATCTCGTTGTCGACCGAGAGCAGCAGCTCCAGGTCCTCCGCCGAGAGGTCCAGGCCGTCCAGGTCGAGCGCGTCCTTGGCCGGCAGCACGCCGATCGGCGTCTCGACGCCCTCGCCGGTGCCCTGCAGGCGCTCGACGATCCACTTCAGCACGCGGCTGTTCTCGCCGTAGCCCGGCCAGACGAACGTGCCCTCGGCGTTCTTGCGGAACCAGTTGACGTAGTAGATCTTCGGCAGCTTGGCCGCGTCGGCGGCCGCGCCGAGCTTGAGCCAGTGGGCGAAGTAGTCGCCCATGTTGTAGCCGCAGAAGGGCAGCATCGCGAACGGGTCGCGGCGCAGCTCGCCCACGGTGCCCTCGGCGGCGGCGGTCTTCTCCGAGGCGATGTTGGAGCCCAGGAAGACGCCGTGCTGCCAGTCGAAGGACTCGGTGACCAGCGGGACGGCGGTGGCGCGGCGGCCGCCGAACAGGATGGCCGAGATCGGCACACCCGCCGGGTCCTCCCACTCGGGGGCGATGGTCGGGCACTGCGCGGCCGGCACGGCGAAGCGCGCGTTCGGGTGGGCGGCCGGGGTCTGGCTGGCCGGCGTCCAGTCGTTGCCGCGCCAGTCGGTCAGGTGGGCCGGCGGCTCCTCCGTCAGGCCCTCCCACCAGACGTCGCCGTCGTCGGTCAGCGCGACGTTGGTGAAGACGGTGTTGCCGTACAGCGTGTCGATCGCGTTGGCGTTGGTGTCCACGCCGGTGCCCGGGGCGACGCCGAAGAAGCCGGCCTCCGGGTTGATCGCGTAGAGCCGCCCGTCGGCGCCGAAGCGCATCCAGGCGATGTCGTCGCCGATCGTCTCGACCTTCCAGCCCGGGATGGTGGGCTGGAGCATGGCGAGGTTGGTCTTGCCGCAGGCGCTCGGGAAGGCGGCGGTGACGTACTTGACCTCACCGTTCGGCGCGGTGAGCTTGAGGACGAGCATGTGCTCGGCCAGCCAGCCCTCGTCGCGCGCCATGGTGGAGGCGATGCGCAGCGCGTAGCACTTCTTGCCCAGCAGGGCGTTGCCGCCGTAGCCGGAGCCGAAGGACCAGATCTCGCGGGTCTCCGGGAAGTGCGAGATGTACTTGGTGGTGTTGCACGGCCACGGCACGTCCGCCTGGCCCTCGGTGAGCGGGGCGCCCACGGTGTGCACGGCCTTGACGAACTCGCCGTCCTCGCCGAGCTGGTCGAGCACGGCCTGGCCCATGCGGGTCATCACGCGCATCGACACGGCGACGTAGGCGGAGTCGGTGATCTCGACGCCGTAGGCGGCCAGCGGCGAGCCGACCGGGCCCATCGAGAACGGCACGACGTACATCGTGCGGCCCTTCATCGCGCCCCGGAACAGCCCGTCCCGGCCGCTGAAGATCTCCCGCATCTCGGCGGGCGCCTTCCAGTGGTTGGTGGGGCCCGCGTCCTTCTCCTGCTCGGAGCAGATGAAGGTGCGGTCCTCGACGCGCGCGACGTCGCTCGGGTCGGAGGCGGCGTAGTAGGAGTTGGGCCGCTTCTGCTCGTTGAGCTTCTTGAAGGTGCCCTGGGCGACGAGCAGGTCGGCGAGGCGCTGGTACTCCTCCTCCGAGCCGTCGCACCACTCGACGCGGTCCGGCTGGGTGAGCTCCGCGATCTCGCTGACCCAGGTCAGCAGCCGCTGGTGGCGAGTGGGTGCCGCCGCGCTGACGGCAGAGTTCTCGTACGACACGATCGCTCCGTTTCACGCCTGCTCGGCCATCGAGCAGGCGTCCGGGGGGTTGAGGGTGCTTGCAGCGTAGCCCCGGCTCGAAAAGCCCAACACAGCGCGATGGCGTTTTTGCCGCAAGTTTTGCTCCTCTATGGCCAAAAACTGGCACTTTCGCGGGCGGTTGCGGCACGTCCGAGAGCTCTCCGGATCACATCCAACTCTGCCAGATTGTCCAAAAGTGATGAGAGCCACTTCCTACTTATCAGTAACCTACGCAGGCGTAGGTAGCATGAGCGCCATGACAGCGGATCAGAACCCGGCTACGGACCCGGTCGCCGACGTGACGGCGACGAGCGCGGCGCCCCTGCCCGCCAAACCCGCCTGGCGCGGCTGGCTGCACGCGGGCATGTTCCCGGCCTCGCTGGCGGGGGGCATCGTGCTGATCTGCCTGGCGGACTCACCGCGGGCCCGGCTCGCCTGCGCCATCTACTCCGTGAGCGCCTGGCTGCTCTTCGGCATCAGCGCGGTCTACCACCGCTTCACCTGGGGCCCGCGCGGCGACGCGATCCTGCGCCGGCTGGACCACGCGAACATCTTCCTGATCATCGCCGGGTCCTACACGCCGTTCACCATCCTGCTGCTGCACGGCGGGCGGCGCGAGACGCTGCTCTGGCTGGTCTGGGGCGGGGCACTGGCCGGGATAGCGTTCCGGGTCTTCTGGGTCGGCGCACCGCGCTGGCTCTACACGCCGTGCTACCTGGCGCTGGGCTGGGCCGCGGTCTTCTTCCTGCCCGACTTCCTGCACACCGGCGGGGTCGCGGTGATCACGCTGATGATCGTCGGCGGGCTGCTCTACAGCGCGGGCGGCGTGATCTACGGGCTGAAGCGGCCCAACCCCTCACCGCGCTGGTTCGGGTTCCACGAGGTCTTCCACGCGTTCACCCTCGGAGCGTTCATCGTGCAGTACGTAGGGGTCTCGCTGGTGGCGTACAGCGTGACGAGCTGAGCACGCCCACGGCCCGCCGCCGTCAGTGGGAGGCGCGCTCGCGGACCCGGCGGCAGCGCTCGCAGTGGGCGGCGTCCGGGCGGGCATCGGGGTCGGCCGCGGGCTCGTGGCGGGACTCGACCGGATGACCCAGGTACCGGAACCGCCGGGAGACGTGCACCATCACCAGCAGCGCCTCCACCGAGGCCACCGCCCACACCAGTGCGGCGCCGTCGGCCAAGTAGGCGGCCACCACGGCCAGAGCGGCACCGACGACGGCGACCGTCCCCCAAAGCTGCAGGTCCCGCGTGTCCTTCATGGCGCTCGCCACCTCTCCCCGGTCTAACCCAGTGACACATGGTATCTACCGATAGTGACAGGGTGTAGTCAAAGACGAGCGAACAACACATCAATGTTTCATCAACTCCGGGTGCCGGAACGGCTGCCGGTCCCGCCCGGGGCGTCCAACGCCGAGTGGCCCCACGGGAGATGATCCCGTGGGGCCACTCGGCTGCGCGGCCTCGGTCAGCCGCGCGCCCGGCGGCGGACGGCCAGGCCGGCGCCCGCCAGCGCGGTCACTCCGAGCGCGCCGGCGGCCGTGAGCGCCGGCACGGGCAGGCCGAGTGCGCCGCCCACGGCGCCCGCGCCCTGCTGCGCGACGCTCGCCGTGGTCGGCGAGAAGCCGCCGCCCAGCCCGGCCTTGTCGTAGGCCGAGCCCGGCAGCTTGTCGCCGTACCGCCGGTGCACCAGCTGCTGGTACGCCGCCAGGCTCGTCCCGTTCGCGCCCACCGACTCCCGGGCCTCGGTGTCCAGCGGCAGCACCCGGCCCGCGCGCAGCACGTACCAGGCGTTCACCTGCGGCTCACGGAAGACCGTGCCACCGCCGCCGGCCGCGCCGCGCGCCGCGTAGTCGGTCTCGTCGCTGCCGGAGGCGATGTTCACCACCCGCCAACTCCCGTTCTGCTGGACGGCCCAGACCGAGGCCTGCTGCCCGTCGGCGGCCACCGCCTCGGTCGCCGTGAAGTCCGCCCGGGCCACCGGCGATCCCTTGGTGCCCGCGACGAAGCCCGGGTCCAGGGTGTAGACCGGGACCGTCGCGCCGACCAGCGTCGGGTCCGCCTGTGCCGCCGCCTTGGCCTCGGCGGCCGCGCCGAGCTGGAGCGGCTGGGTGGGCGGCACGCCCCTGCGGGCGAAGAAATCGCCCAACTGACCGAGGACGGCCGGGCTCTGGACCGCCGAGCGGGCGGCGGCCAGGTCACCGGCGGCCACCGCGGCGGGTGCCGCCTCGCCGGCCGCCCGGGGTGCGGACTGCGGTGCGGCCTGGGCCGGCAGCGCCAGCGCGAGTCCGGCCGTCGCCGCCAGGACGGCCAGCACGGCTGCCCGGTGCAAGAACTGAGTGATCGTCATGGCTCCTCCTCACGCTCCGATCTGGTACAGGGAGTGGGTCCAGGAGAAGGAGTCGTTGCTGACGTAGTAGTTGTAGTCCGCCCAGTTGTAGCGGTTGTCCGAGGGCCACGGGTCGCCCCAGTAGACCCAGTTGTTGCCGGTGTCGTACCCGTACAGCACCTCCATGTGGCCGCCGCCCGAGGACCACTGGATCCGGGTCTCGACCGGCCGGTTGTTGGTGATCTCGTTCTGCACGGTGCTGTAGTACAGGTACCCGGTGACGTAGTTGCCCGGGGTGATCCCGATCCAGCCGAGCGCGTTCTGCACGTCGTCCAGCGCCGCCTGGCTGTTGGGGCAGGAAGAGTTGATGCTGCGGCCGAACGCGGCGTTGCAGAACTGGTTCTGGCTGTAGGTGTAGCCGAACCAGCTCGCGACGGTGTCGCCGCTGGCCGCCCAGCACCAATTGGAGTTCTGCTGTTGCTGCATCCCGATGTTGAGCGTCTTCCAGCTGCCCGCGTCGGGGGTCGCGGCACTGGGAGCATCGGTCCCGGAGCTGGTGCCGGCGGCGAACGCCGGCTGTGCCTGGGCGAGCCGCCCGGACTGCGCGGGCGGTGCGGCGGCGGCCGAGGCCGGGGAGCTCGCCGCCACGGTCAGGGCCGGGGCGAGCGTGGCCAGCGCGGCGACGGCAAGCGCCTTGCGCAGCCGGGCCGTTCCGGTCGGCCGGGCCGTTCTGGTCGGCCGGGCGGTTCTGGGCAGGGGCATGGGCGTTTCCTCCTTGCGGACGGCAGGGAAAGGAAGTGGGGGACACGCGAACCCCGGTGCCGTCGCGAACGGCGGTGGGGTGTGACCGAGCATCAGCCGTTGACCGTCCCTGGTCAACCGTGGTTCGGTGGCCCCCGGACCCGGTGTGAACGGTGCCCTCCGAGTGTGAACAGCACCGGGCGCCGGGCGACGCAGGGCCCACCCCACGGGTGACGAGGGGCCATGGAGGTGTGAATATTCACCGCACCCGCCGCCCCGGGAGGGAGGCCGCGCCATGGGGCGATCGCCACAGCGCACCGCACCGCACGCCGTGCGGCCCGACCTGGCCACGGTCCTGCGCACCGGCCCGTTCCACCTCGCGCTGCGCACCGCGCTCAGCGCGCGCGGCCTGGCCCTGCACCGGGTCCAGCAGCACCTCGCGCAGCGCGGCGTGCACGTCGGAGTGACCAGCCTGAGCTACTGGCAACAGGGGCGGCGCCGCCCCGAACGCGCCGAGTCGCTGCGCGCGGTGCGGGCCCTGGAGGAGGTGCTGGAGCTGCCCGCGCACTCGCTCACCCGGCTGCTCGGCCCGCGCCGGGCCGCTGCGGACGCCGCGGCCGGGCCGCCGGTGGCCACCCGCCCCTACCGCGACCTGATCGCCCCCGCCGACGCGGTCGACCACCTGCTCGCCGGGCTGCCCGGGCCGCGCGACACCGATCTGCACACGGTCACCCACATCGAGCGGATCCGGATCGGCGCCGACCGCCAGTTGCTGCGCCGCGACTCGCAGCACGCGGTGCGGGCCCACCGCGACGGCATCGACCGGTACCTGGCGATCCACCAGGGCGACCCCGGCTGCGACGTGTCCCAGGTGGTGGTGCGGGCCGAGGAGAACTGCCGCCCGGGCCGGATCGGACGCGACCCCGCGGCCCAACTCGTCATCGCCGAACTGCTGCTCGACCGCCGCCTGCGCACCGGCGAGACCCACCTGCTCGGCTACGGCTTCGACGACGCCCCCGCGCCGCAGCCCAGCACCGAGTACGTGCGCGGCTTCAACTCCGGGACCGGGCAGTACGTCCTGCAGGTCACCTTCCACCCGCAGGCGCTCCCGGTGCGCTGCCACCGCTTCGTCAGCAGCGCACCCGGCGCGCTGCCCGACGAGACCGAGGAGCTCACGCTGGACGGGCACCACTGCGTCCACCTGATCGCCACCGGGCTGGCGCCCTGCCTGCTGGGCATCCGGTGGGACTGGGACTGACCGCCTCAGCCCGTGAAGCTCAGCTCCAGGTTGTCCGCCACCGGCCGGTAACCGATCTTCTGGTAGATCGAGTTGCTCACCGGGTTCGCCAGGTCGGTGTAGAGCAGCACCTCCTGGGCCCCGCGCGCGATCGCGAGCGTGGAGGCGCCCGCGGTCACCGCGCTCGCGTAGCCGTGGCCGCGCTCCTCGGGCGGGGTGTAGACCGGGCCGATCCGGGACATGCCCGCCAGCGTCGGCGAGACCGCCGCGATCGACACCGGCCGGACCTGCTCGTCCGCGCCGTCGCTCTCCCACACGAGGATGTCCCCCTCGGCCGTGCGGCGGGCCACGCTCTCCTCCACCGGGGTGAAGGCAGGTATCCCGACCTCGGTCAGGAAGGCCTGCCACCAGCCGACCAGCAGCGCGTGGTCGTCCGGCCCGGCGGCGCGCAGCCGGCCCCGCACGGTCGGCAGGACCAACTCGCCCAGCCGGTAGAGCCGCAGGCGCTCCCGCACGTCGGTGGTCAGGTCGAACCGCTCGGCCCAGGCGCCGGCGAACGCCTCGGCCACCGCCGTGGTGGCCGCCACCCCGGACAGCCCCGACCACCCCTCGGGCAGCGCCAGTGCCAGCTCGGCCGCGCGCTCGGGCGCCATCGCGCTCAGCCGCAGCGCATGCGGCGGGGTCTGCACGAAGGCCGCGGTCACCGGGGCCTGCGGGCCCGCGCGCCACCAGCCCAGGCGCGGCGGCAGCGCCGGGTCCCCACCGACCGACTGGCCGGCCGCCAGCCGGTGGACGAGGGTCAGCAGCACGGTATTCGCGGCCGGGTGCTCGCCCAGGAAGCCCTCCGCGTGCGCCCGGAACTCCGCGACGTCCTCAGTGCATGTCCAAGTCATCCACCGATCCTGGCCGCCGCATCCGCCGCCCGCACCTGAATATCCGGGGCGGCGGATGCGCCCGCCTCAGCGCCGGGTGGCCCCCACCTGCTCGGCCAGCGCGGCCGGGTCCGAGGTCGGCACCTGGCAGGCGAAGTGCCGGCAGACGTAGGCCGCCGGCGCCCCGTCCAGCAGCGGCCGGTCGGCGAGCAGCGGCACCTGCAGGCCGGTGCTCTCCCCGGTCGCCGTGCCGAGCGCCACCACCGCGCCGGGCGCGGTGGCCAGCAGCGCCGTGCGGTGCAGCGCCGCCGTGCGCGGATCGTCCGCGGCACCGACCACCGCCACCTCGCGCGGGCCGTCCAGCAGCGCCTCGGCCGCCGTCAGCCCCCACCCGATGAACCGCGGCGCCTGCCCCGCGAGTGCGCCCACCACGCCCAACGCCCGCTCCGCGGCGGTGCGGTGGCGCTCCGAACCGGTGTACGCCGCGTACGTCAGCAGCGCCTGGGCGGCGGCCGTCCAGCCGGACGGGGTGGCGTTGTCGGTCGGGTCCTGCGGCCGGCGGATCAGCTCCTCGGCATCATCGGCCGTGTCGTACAGGCTCCCTGACGTCTCGTCGGTGAAGTGCACGAGCACCGTGTCCAGCAGCCCGCCCGCGAGCCCCAGCCACTCGGCCTCCCCGGTCACCGCGTACAGCGCGAGGAACCCCTCGGCCACGTCGGCGTAGTCCTCCAGCACGCCCGCATTGGCACCCGGGCGACCGTCCCGCGAGGTACGCAACAGCCTTCCGTGCGCGCTGAGATGGACGCTCAGCAACAGATCGGCCGCGCGGCCCGCGGCCTCCACCAGGTCCGGGCGGTCCAGCAGCGCGCCGGTCTCGGCGAGCGCCGCGATCGCCAGCCCGTTCCAGGCGGCCACCACCTTGTCGTCCCGCGCCGGGGACGGCCGCTTCGCCCGCGCCGCCAACAGCCGCTCGCGCAGCCGCTGGTAGCGCGGGACGTCCTCGGGGTCGGCCAGCAGCTGGAGCACCGAGGCCCCCTCCTCGAAGGTCCCGTCCTCGGTCACCGCGAACAGCCGGGCCGCCAGCGCGCCGTCCTCCTCCCCCAGCTCCCGCGCCAACTCCCCCGGCGTCCAGACGTAGTACGCACCCTCCCGGTGCGCCCCGTGCGCATCCTCGCTGTCCGCGTCCAGCGCCGAGGCGAACCCGCCCTCCGGCGTGCCCAGTTCACGCACCAGGAAGTCCGAGGTCTCCAGCGCGATCCGCCGCGCCCGCTCGTCCCCGGTGGCCCGCCACAGGTGCAGGTAGACCCGGATCAGCAGCGCGTTGTCGTAGAGCATCTTCTCGAAGTGCGGCACCACCCAGCCCGCGTCCACCGAGTAGCGCGCGAACCCGCCGCCGAGCTGGTCGTAGATCCCGCCGCGCGCCATCGCCTCGGCCGTCCCGGTCACCATCTCCAGCGCCACCTCGGACCCGGTGCGCGCGTGGTGCCGCAGCAGGAACTCCAGCGCCATCGCCGGCGGGAACTTCGGCGCCCCGCCGAACCCGCCGCGCGCCGGATCGAAGCTCCGACTCAGCCCCGCCAGCGCCTGGTGCAGCTCCGCCTCCCCCGGCGCGGCCAGCCCCGCCCCCGCCCCGTACACCCCGGCCCGCTCGGCCAGCTCCGCCCGGATCCGCCCGGCAACCTCGGCCACCTCCTCACGCCGCTCCCGCCACGCGGCGTCCACCCCCTCCAACACCTGCCGGAACGAGGGCATCCCGTGCCGCGGCTCGGGCGGGAAGTACGTCCCGAAGTAGAACGGCTCCTTGTCCGGCGTGAGGAACACCGTCATCGGCCACCCGCCCTGCCCGGTCGCCGCCTGCACCGCCTCCATGTACACCGCATCCACATCCGGCCGCTCCTCGCGGTCCACCTTCACCGCGACGAACCGCTCGTTCAGGTACTCCGCGAGCCCCGCATCCTCGAAGCTCTCGTGCGCCATCACATGACACCAGTAAATTAGTAGAAGCATAAGTGACAGGACGCATAGCCCACACTCAAGAGAATGGGCACGTCCCGCCGCTTCGCTTCATTCATCGCCTCCTCTCCCCATGGCCACCAATCCACCGGATTGGAAGCGTGCTGGAGCAGGTACGGCGACGTCGCGTTCGCGAGTCGATTCATACCGGCATCGTCGCACGACCCGGACCGTCCAGCCCAGCTCCCGCGCGGGCCGGACAAGGACGTAGCCCAGCTCTCACCGTTCGTACGTCACCGCGTTAACATCATGGCCGGCGCTCCTTCCCGCGCCCGGAACTGCCCGGTGGCCTGCAATGGTCCTCACCTGGCCGAGGGTTTCATGCGGGTCGCCGGGCTGGCGGATTCATGCGGGCCTGGGTCGCAGTGACGGGCCGTCGTCCACAGCGGCGAGCACGGTGGTCTCCTCGGCATCGACGCGCGCCCGGGACACCGAGGCGACCGACAGGTGCTTGCCGACCCCCGATGGGCTCAGGCTGGAACTGGACCCCGTTTTCACCCGCCGATGCTCTTGAACCCGCACTTGACTCGACTGCAGGGACCGCTCCGCATTCGAGTTCGCACGGCGGCAGCTCCACGCTCTGAACGTCACTGACTCGGAGAAGACCGCGTTGGGCGAGATGCTCGACACCTGCCCTGTCGGATGATGCCCACCCAAGAGCCCGTGATGTGCGAGAACGAGGTCACCGCCGGACCGTTCACCCAGCAGGAACGCCAGTGCGTCCAGCGTGGCTGTCTTGCCGCAGTCGTTGTGACCGGTCAGAATCGTCTGCTTGCGGATCGGTATGCCCTGGACGTCCGCCAGGGAGCGGAAGTTGGTAACGCTGAGTTCGATGAGCTGCGTCTTGCTCCCTGGCCCATGACGGCGTGAAGATTCGCGCGGGCATGCCATCGCGGCGCTTGATCCGTCCGGTCAACCTGAGTGCCCAGTGAGACCTTAGCGCCTGATGACCACCGTCCCTGTCGTGCGCCGTTCGGCCGTCCGTCACGGGAGAGTTCGTGCCACGAGCCTCGTCACTGACGAAGCCGACCTGAGCTGCCTGTCGACGACGGTGGCGGGGTGCAGTCTCCAGCGCCGTTCTCTCCGGTCGCCTCAACCGCCCGGGAGCCACCGTTGGCGCAGGCGGACTCAGCAGCCGTCCGCAGCTCGGGGTCGCCTCAGAATCCGAGCGGCGTGCCGGTGACCAGCTCGCTCTCGATGCGCAGGTACGAACCCACGGGTTGGTGGCCCCACGGCTGCGGCCCGTCCTGGCGAAGGTCGGCGAGCCGTGCCGGGTCGGTGAGCAGATGGGATCGACCGATGACGAGTACGGACCAGCCCTGAAGTGTCTGTTCGTCGAGCCGATCGACTTGGAATCCCACGACGACGTCCTCCAGTGACGTGGCCAGCCCTGAGTCGGCGGGCAGCGGGACGACCACGGCGCCGTCGGTGTCGAGTACGAAGCACGTCGGAGTGACGGCCGGCATCGCGCCCTCGGTGTGGATGAGGCGACCGGCCGCCGTCTGGCGCAGCAACTCCAGGCTCTGCACGCGGGTCCAGGTGTCACCGGACTGACCGGACGGGTCGATCGGCAGCACTCTGGGCTGCGGCGCTGACCTGGGGGCTTCAGCGGGGATCATGGGGCTCACCGTCCAGGACGTCACTCGCCGGCCTGCGGGGTGTGGCTGCTCCTTCGGCCCCGTGTCCCAGGCGGATCAGCATCTGGGGGTGGCCGGGGCCGTGCTGCGGGTCGCGCAGCGACCAGCGCAGGTCGGGCCACTCCATGGCCTGGTGCAACAGGGATGCCTGCAAGCCGCATTCGGTGGCGAGCAGCAGGACGTGTTCGAGTGCTTGGCCGGCGCGCAGCCAGTCGGCTGGCTCGTCGTGAGCGGTGGACAGCAGGGCTATGCACGGGTGGGCCTCGAAGCGGACGGGCGGCAGGTGCTCGGCGGGGCTGATGGCGGAGAAGTCCCTGACCGGCAGTCGGCCTGCGGAGCCCTGCGGGCCGAGGGCTGCCGCCGGAATGCCGTGCGGACCGTTGTCGGCCGCGTGGATCGCGTGGCGGCTTTCGGCGCCCCGTCGAGGCTCGGTGGTGTTGCGTCGCTCTGCCTCCGCTGTCACCGCCAGCAGCCGGAGAACCTCCACGTCGTCGGGCATCTCCAGTTCGGCGCCCTCTGCCCGGGCGGCAGTGGCGAGTTCGGCGAGGATCACCGGGTCGACCGGCCGACCGGTGAAGGGGAGACGGCTGCTGTGCCGGTGCCAGATCGCTTCGTACAGGTCCCGATCCTCGTCCGCGACGATGCGGGTGGTGCCGGCGAGACGGACGGCTGCCAGTAGATCCGGTTCCGCCGGGTGGGGCAGGAGGTGCACGACCGGCTCGCGGCCCAAGTGGCGGATGGCGACCTGCAGGTTGAACACGGCCGCACCGACGGAGATGTGAACCCCGCGGCCGGCGGAGTCGGTGACCTGCAGCGCCTGTTGCGGCACGGCCCGGACCTCCAGCGTGGTCGTCTCGGGGCGGAAGCGGAAACGCCAGGGCTGGGTGTTGTGCATGGACGGCGCCGCGACTGCGGCGGAGACCAGGTGCTCCAGAGTCGCAGCGTCCAGAGTCGAGGTGAGCATGAGAGCCTCCTCCGCCGGCGGAGGAGGGAGTTCCTCCTCCCACTGCTCATCGTGCGCGCGGCAGGCGTATGTACGCAGGGGCCGACCGGCCCCGCCTTCCGCGCCGAGCGGCCCTGTTCACTCCGTCTGTCGTCGGCGCAGAGTGGTTCTCGGGGGCAACCGGCTCGGCGGCTCCCCGCCAGGAGACCGACCGGCTGATGGCGGCCCCACCGCCGATCGGCCCCCGACGCCGGAGGAACTGCTGGCCGAGCGGTACGCCCGCGGCGAGATCAACGACGAGGAGTACCGACGCCGGTTGGATCTCCTCCGTGAGCACCGCTGACCCGCACACCGCGGAGGGGAGCAGGACAAGGACGAGGAGGCGATCGCCATGTCCCGACAGCCGCACGGACGGACCGGGCCCACCGACAGCACCGAGGGCCTGAACACGACGCGGCACCGGGCCGACGAGCCATCGGAGGATGCCGAGGGCAAGCCGCCAGACGGGCTCCCGCACCGGACCCGGGTGAGCGAGGTGATGTCCCGCCAGGTCGTCGCGGTCGATCCCCGGGCAGGTTTCGCCGTGGTCGTCTCCGCCCTCCAGGACCACCACCACGACATGCTGCCCGTGGTCGACCGACAGCGGCACGTGATGGGCATGGTCTGCGCCTCCGACCTGCTCACCAAGCTCGCAGTCCAAGCCCTGCCGGCCCGGTCCATGCTGTGGGAGCCCCGATACGTGCGGACGATCCGGCGCAAGGCGGCCGGCGTCGAGGCTGGTGAACTCATGAGCACGCCGGTCGTGACGGTCGGCGAGCGGACGACCGTGGAGCAGGCGGCCCTGCTGGCGTTGCGACACCGCGTGCACCACCTGCCGGTGGTCGACTCCCAACGGCAGCTGACTGGGATCGTCTGCCTGTGCGACCTGCTGAACGTCCTACGACGCGACGACGCAGCCGTCCGTGCCGAGGTCGAGGCGGTCGCCCTGGCACCCGACCTCGGCACGGTGGCCTCGACTCTGCGGGTGGGCTGCGTCCATGGCCGGGTCGCCCTGGAAGCCCGCACCGTCCACCACCACCAAGCCGACCAACTGCTTCACCGCGTACGGGCCGTCGAGGGCGTCGTCAGCGTCGCCGACGACCTGCGCTGGGAGATCGAGGATGAGGGACTGGCCGGTCCCCAAACCTCCGGCTGACCCGGTCGGCGTCCGAAACGGTGGTGCGGCTCTCGACGACGTACCACTTCGCGAGGATTGCTCTCATCACCGTCTCCTTGCCTCCGGGCGCCGGGCGGACGCCGCCTGTGAGGCGGGGCCGTTCGACCCTCACCGTCCGAGCCTGCTGTTCCTGGGGGACGATGGAATGGGTCGCGTGGCTACTGCCGTCGCCTCGGCCCATGCCTCAGCTCAGGAAGGGGCGGACATGGCGATACCCCGACACGACGCGTCCAACACGACCGCCTGGGTGGTCGAGCGGCCCGGCCCGATCGGCTCGTTCCCGCTACGCCGGGTGGAGCGATCGATCGGCGCGCCGGGGCCGTGGGAGATCCTGATCAAGGTAGCGGCTTGCGGCGTATGCCGCACCGACCTCCACCTGACCGAAGGCGATCTGCCGCCGCGCACACCACGCTGCACGCCCGGCCACGAGATCGTGGGCCGGGTGCTGCAAGCAGGTTGTGATGTCGCGGAGTTCGGCCCCGGCGACCGGGTCGGAGCGGCCTGGCTGGCGAGCACCTGCGGCGCGTGCCGCTACTGCCGCGCGGGCCGTGAGAATCTCTGCCCGTCCTCCCGCTACACCGGCTGGGACATCCACGGCGGCTATGCCGACCACACGACGGTGGACGCCCGCTTCGCCTACCCGCTACCCGAAGGCCCCGCCGACGAGGAGCTCGCCCCGCTGCTCTGTGCCGGCATCATCGGCTACCGCGCCCTCCAACGCGCCGACCTGCCGCCCGGCGGCCGCCTCGGCATCTACGGCTTCGGCGCCTCGGCGCACCTGACCGCCCAGCTCGCGCTCTCCCGTGGAGCCACCGTGCACGTCCTGACCCGCGCCGAGGCGGCCCGGCGCCTCGCCCTGGAGCTCGGCGCGGCCTCGGCCCGCGGCGCGTACGACAGCCCGCCCGAACCCCTCGACGCGGCGATCCTCTTCGCCCCGGTCGGCGACCTGGTCCCCGTCGCGCTGGCCGCCCTGGACCGGGGAGGAACGCTCGCGGTCGCAGGCATCCATCTCACGGACATCCCCGGCCTGAACTACGCCCAGCACCTCTTCCAGGAACGCACCCTGCGCAGCGTCACCGCCAACACCCGCGAGGACGGCCGCGCCTACCTGGCCGAAGCCGCGCGGCACCAGCCCGCCGTCCACGTGCAGCGCTACGCCATGAACCGGGCCGACACCGCGCTGGCGGATCTCGCGGCCGATCGGATCACCGGCGTCGCCGTCCTCCTCACGGAGTGACGTGGCGTCAGAATGTAAGCGAGGGGCTCTCACCGGGCCGCAGGAGTAGTGGGGCGCGGGCCAGCCGCTCCGGGCCGGGGCATCGCGTCCCGGGCGCACGCGCACAGTCGCCTGCGGTTCTCAGGTACGGAACAGGGCGACCTTGAGCGCGCCGTTTGCTCCGGCGTCGGCGAAGACGTCGTATGCCTCCTGCATCTCGTCGAGGCCGAACCGGTGGGTGACCAGCCGGGAGACGTCGAGCCGTCCGGCGGCCAGCATGTCGAGGAGCAGGGGGGTGCTGCTGGTGTCGACCAGGCCCGTGGTGATGGTGACGTCTCTGATCCAGAGGTCCTCCAGGTGGAGGGTGGCGGGCTTCCCGTGCACGCCGACGTTGGCGACCCGGCCGCCGGGGCGCACCACGCGGGTGCACAGTTCGAAGGTCTCGGGCACGCCGACGGCCTCGATCGCCACGTTGACGCCGCGGCCGTCACGGGTCAGGGCGCGGATCGCCTCGTCGGCGGCCTCGGCCGAGGTGAGCGCGATGTCGGCGCCTGCGCGCTTGGCGGCGTCCAGGCGGCTGGGCGCCAGGTCGACGGCGATGATCCGGGCGGGGCTGTAGAGCCGGGCGGTGGTGATCGCGGCCAGCCCGATCGGCCCGGCCCCGACGACTGCCACGGTGTCGCCCGGTTCGACCTGCCCCTTGCGGACGCCGACCTCGTAGGAGGTGGGCAGGATGTCGGCGAGCAGCAGCGCGGTCTCGTCGCTCACCCCGGCGGGGAGCTCGTGGAGGGAGTTGTCGGCGAAGGGGGTGCGGACGTACTCGGCCTGCGTGCCGTCGATCAGATGGCCGAGGATCCAGCCTCCGCCGCCGGTGCACTGGCCGTAGGTGGCCGTCCGGCAGTAGGCACAGCGCCCGCACGCGGAGATGCAGGAGACCAGGACGCGGTCGCCTTCCTTCAGCGTCCGCACGGCCGCCCCTGTCTGCACGACCGTGCCCACGGCTTCGTGGCCCAGGACGCGGCCGTCGGTCACCTCCGGGACGTCGCCCTTGAGGATGTGCAGGTCGGTGCCGCAGATGGTCACCGCGTCCACGCGGACGATCGCGTCCTCGGCGTCCTGGATCACCGGGTCGGGGACGTCGCCCCAGGTGCGGCGTCCGGGGCCGTGATAGGTGAGGGCCTTCATGTCCGATCACTCTCCTGGCGTGTGGCGGCCGGCTGACATCTCCAGGCTCCCGCTGCCTGCCCGGTCGGCACAGGGCCGATCGGTCCCGAAGGGGTGGGCCTCAGGGGGTAACGCCGCTGCCGTTCCAGGTGCAGTGGGGTGTGCTCCAAGGGTTCGACCCGCGGGAGGAGATGGGACGGTGCTCTTCGTTCAGCCCGTGCCTGTAGGGTCGCGCCGCTGTGTGGGTCGGCGAGGAGAAGGCAACGTGGTGACAGGCGACGTCCCGGCCGGTGGCCGGGTTGGGCTGAGGACGATCGCCCTGGAGTGGGGCCGGATCGGCTGCATCGGCTTCGGCGGGCCACCGACCCATATCGCGCTGCTGCGGAAGCTGTGTGTGGAGCAACGGCAGTGGATCGCCGCCACGGAGTTCGAGGACGGGATCGCGGCGACGAATCTGCTGCCGGGTCCGGCGTCGACCCAGTTGGCGATCTTCACGGCGTGGCGGCTGCGCGGGCTGGCCGGCGCGGTGGTCGGCGGGGTGTGCTTCATCGTGCCGGGACTGGTGCTGATCCTGGCGCTGGCCGCGCTGTTCCTGGCCGGGCATCCGCCGCTGTGGGTGCGGGGCGCCGCGGCCGGTGCGGGGGCGGCGGTGGCGGCGGTCGCGGTGCAGGCGGCCTCCTCGCTGGTACCGGCGAGCTGGAAGCGGACCGGCGACGTGCTGGCCGCCCGAGGCCGGTGGATCGGCTACGGCCTGGCTGGCGGGATCGCGGCCGCGCTGCTGGGGCCGTGGCTGGTCCTGGTGCTGGTGAGCGCCGGCCTGATCGAAGTCGCGGTCAGGGCCGGTTCCCCGGCAGGGTGGACCCGGCAGAGCTCGTGGCCGCTGCTGGCCGCTGCCCCGGCGGCGGGCGCCGGGGGCCTGCTGGCGCTGGCGTGGGTGGCCTTCAAGGTCGGCGCGCTGTCCTACGGCGGCGGGTTCGTGATCATCCCGTTGATGCAGGCCGACGCCGTGCATCACTACCACTGGATGACGGACGGCCAGTTCCTCAACGCGGTGGCGCTGGGGCAGATCACGCCGGGTCCGGTGGTGCAGACCGTCGCGGTGGTCGGCTATGCCGCCGCCGGGGTGTGGGGCGGGCTGCTGGCCGCCATGGTGGCGTTCACCCCGTCCTTCCTGTTCGTGATCTTCGGCGGGCCCCGGTTCGACCGGCTGCGGGCCGACCTGCGAGTGCAGGCGTTCCTGACCGGCGCCGGACCTGCTGTGATCGGCGCGATCGCCGGCTCCACGATCCCCCTCGCACTGGCACTGCAGCACGGGTGGCAGTTCGGCGTGCTGGCCGCGGCGGCCGTCTGGCTGCTGGCGGCCCGCCGCGGCGTGGTCGGCGCCCTGCTCGGCGCGGGAGCGATCGGCGCCACCGTCGCCCTGGCCGGCTGGCCGGTGAGCTGACGGAACGGACCCCACGGGCTGGAGTCGCCGTTCAGCCACAGGCGCATCCGGCGGCGGCCGGAGCGGGCTCGTTCGCCCCGGGGGTGGATCCGCGGCAGGCGGCGCCGGTGCCCTGGCCGGTCAGCACGGCCATGTCGACGGTCCCGCTACCGGCCACCCGGGAGACGGTAGCGGTGCAGGCGGTGGCCCGCCCTGCCGCACGGCGACCGCCGTCATAGCCTGAACCGAGAGCACCGACCAGGAACCTGGAGGGGACGGGGCGGTCCTCCGCAAGCGAAGGGAGCCGACGATGGGCAGGCCGGTCATCGTGGGTATGGACTCATCACAAGCCAGCAGGCACGCGCTCGACTGGGCGGCCGACGAGGCGCACCTGCGCGCCGAGCCACTGAGCGTCCGGCACATCTGGGTCGAGGAGACCACGAAGGCGCCCGACGGCCAGGAGTCACCGCCCAGCAGAGAAGCCGGCGAGGCGCTGCTCGACGAGGCCCTCGCCCGGACCCTTCGGCAGCACCCGGACCTGGACGTCTCGATCGAGCTGCCGGACGGGCGGCTGCGCGACGTGATGACCGAGGCGGCAGCCGACGCCGACCTGCTGGTGCTGGGGGCACGCGGGTCGGGCGGGTTCCCCGGCCTGTTGATGGGCTCCACCAGCCTCTTCGTCGCCGCGCGGGCGGCCTGTCCCGTGGTGGTGGTCCGGCCCACCGACACTGCGCCCGGCATCGGCGGGGTGGTCGCGGGCATCCACGGCGACCACGGGGACGAGGAAGTCCTGGCGTTCGCCTTCGACTTCGCCCAGCGGCGGAACCTGCCACTACTCGCCGTGCACGCCTGGTCCTACCCGCTGATCGCCATGCCGGGCCACGCCAATCCTCCGGTCTTCGAGGAGACCCACATCGCGGCGGAGCAGGATCGACTGGTCGCCGAGGTACTGGCCGGCTGGCGTGAGCGGTTCCCGCAGGTCGATGTCACCGAGTCGGCGGTGCGGGCGCATCCGGCCGGGGAGTTGGTCGCGCGCTCGCGTGAGCACCAGTTGGTCGTGGTGGGCCGCCACGGCGAGCCGCACGGACCGCTCGGCCGCCTGGGCTCGACGAGCCAGGCCACCGTCCTCCACGCGGCCTGCCCGGTCGCCGTCGTGCCCACCTGACCCGCCGCGATCACCGGGGCACCGCTCCGCTGGCCCGCTCTGCCTACGGCGCGCACGATGGAGGACGGGCCACCGTCCCCGGGGCGCGACGAAATCCGGAGGATCATCGTGAACACGCCGAGCATCGGCGGATTCGACCCACGGCCGTGACGGCCCCGGCACAGGACCCGGCAGACGCGTGGCACCTGCGCTTCGAGGGCTTCGACCCGGCCGAGGAGGGTGTCCGCGAGGTGCTCTGCGCGGTCGGCAACGGCTACCTGGTGAGCCGTGCCGCCGCGCCGGAGTCGTCCGCGGACGGCGTGCACTACCCGGGTACCTACCTGGCGGGCGTCTACGACCGGGCGGTGTCGGTGGCCGACGGTCGGACGGTCGAGAACGAGGACCTGGTCAACTGCCCGAACTGGCAGTCCTTCAGCTTCCGCCCCGCCGACGGGGACTGGTTCACCGGGCCGCCGGCCGAGCAGCGGATGGACCTCGACCTGTGCCAGGGCGTGCTCACCCGGCACGCCCTGGTCGTGGACGCGCAGGGCCGGCGCACCCGTCTCGTGCAGCGCCGGATCGCCAGCCAGGCCCAGCCGCACCTGGTCGTGCTGGAGACCGAGCTGCTGGCGGAGAACTGGTCCGGCCCACTCGAAGTCCGCTCCGCCCTGGACGGCACCGTCGCCAACACCGGCGTCGCCCGCTACCGGGGCCTGACCAGCCGTCACCTCGTACCCGCCGGACAGGGCCTGGACGAGGACGGCACGCTGTGGCTACAGGTAGCCACCGCCGGATCGCCCCTGCACATCGCCCTCGCCGCCCGCACCCGGGTGACACCGCCCGCGCTGCACCGCAGCAGTCGGCTGCGGGAGGGTTGGGCAGCCGAACTCCTCACGCTGGACGTCACCGAGGGCCGTCCGGTCACCGTCGAGAAGACCGTGGCCGTGTACACCTCCCGCGACCCGGCCATCGACGCACCGCTGCCGGCCGCACGGCGCCTGGCGGCCCAGGCACCGGGGTTCGAGCGACTGCTCGTCGAACACGCTCTGCGGTGGGCCGAACTGTGGCGGCGCTGCCGGATCGAGGCCGACTTCGACGGGGCAACGGCCCTGCACCTCAACCTGTTCCACCTGCTGCAGACCTACTCCGAGCACTCGGTCGACCTGGACGTCGGCATCCCGGCCCGCGGGCTGCACGGCGAGGGCTACCGAGGGCACGTCTTCTGGGACGAACTGTTCGTGCTCCGCCTGCTCAACCTGCGCTTTCCCGAACTGGCCCGAGCCGTGATCGGCTACCGCCACCGACGGCTGGACGCCGCCCGGTCGGCCGCCCGCGAGGCGGGCCTGCGCGGGGCGATGTACCCGTGGCAGAGCGCGAGCGACGGCCGCGAGGAATCCCAGCAACTGCACCTCAACCCGCTCTCCGGCCGCTGGCTGCCCGACCACAGCCACCTGCAGCGACACGTCGGCTCAGCCGTCGCCTACAACGTCTGGCAGCACTACCAGGCCACCGGCGACCTCGACTTCCTCGCCACCACCGGCGCCGAGATGCTGCTGGAGATCGCCTCCTTCTGGTCCTCCGCCGCCACCTACGACCCGACCCGCCAGCGATACTCGATCCGCGGCGTCGTCGGCCCCGACGAGTACCACGACGCCTACCCCTGGGCCGGACGCCCGGGCCTGGACGACAACGCCTACACCAACGTGCTCGCCTCCTGGGTGCTGGCCCGCGCACTGGAGACCGTCGAGCTGCTGCCCGGGTATCGCCGGGACGAACTGCTGGAGCGCCTGGCCATCGACCGCACCGAACTCGACCGCTGGCAGGAGGTCGGCCGCCGCCTGCACGTGCCGTTCCACGACGGTGTGATCAGCCAGTTCGACGGCTACGAGCGCCTGGCCGAGCTGGACTGGACCGCCTACCGGCGCCGCTACCCCGACCTGCAGCGCCTCGACCGGATCCTGGAAGCCGAAGGCGACACCGTCAACACCTACAAGGCGTCCAAGCAGGCGGACGTCCTGATGCTCTGCTACCTCTTCTCCCCGCGCGAACTGCGCAACCTGCTGCGCCACCTCGGCTACCCGGCCGGGCACGAGCTGCTGCGCCGCACCACCGACTACTACCTGCGCCGAACCGTCCACGGCTCGACCCTCAGCGCGGTCGTGCACGCCTGGGTGCTCACCCGCGCCGACCGTCAGAGATCCTGGCGGTTCTTCCGCGACGCGCTCAGCAGCGACCTACTCGACGTCCAGCACGGCACCACCGCCGAGGGCATCCACCTCGGCGCGATGGCCGGCACCGTCGACCTCCTGCAGCGCTGCTACACAGGGCTGGAGATCCGCGAGGACACCCTCTGGCTCGACCCGCACCTGCCCTCGGCCCTCGGCCAGCTCACACTCGACCTGCGCTACCGGGGCCACTGGGGCGTCCGGATCGCTGTCGACCGGCACACGGTCACCGTCAGCCTGCGCGAGAGCCGCCAGCCACCGGTCCAAGTTGCCTTCCGTGGATCGACGACCGCGATCCTGCCCGGCAGAAGCCACACGTTCTCCCTCTGAGGGCCACCAGAGGGGGCTATGCCTTCTCGCCCGCGCGCAGTTCCTCGCCCACCTGGTGGGCCCAGCTCTGGATCGCCTCCGCGTTGCGGAAGTCGCCACCCTTGTCGTGCTTCACCAGGGCCCGGGCGACGAGTCCCGGTGTCTCGGCGGTGATGCTGCCGCCGAACGTCCGGTGCCCCTTCGCGTGTAGGCGTTCCATCTCTCTGGCCACGGCCGGCACCGGCGGGATCTCGTGCCGCTCGGCCGAGCTGTCCAGTGGGCCGCTGCTGAACAGCCACACCGGCCGGTGCGTCAGCGCGTCGGCATTGCGGTGAGCGCAGCGCATGGCGTCCCGGCTCCAGTGGCCCGCGTAGAGCGATCCTCCCAGGATCACCGCGTCGAACCCCTCGACCTTCCGCACTCCCCGAGCCGGATGGACCGCCGCGTCGAATCCCTCCTGTTCCAGCGTGCGGCCGATCTCCTCGGCGATACCGGCCGTGGCACCGTGTTTGCTGCCGTAGGCCACCAGGATCCTCTGCCTCTTCATGGCACACCTCCTGTGCTCGGTGGGCTCCGGGCCGGCCCGCGTGGCCGGCCGCCACCTCCAGCATGGCTGTATCCAGCGCGGCCAGGTAGGGCCGCTCGCCCCCACTGCACGGACGGTCGGCCCCTGTAGCAGGGCCAGACGTTGGTGGGTTTCAGAAGACGATGCCGCCGTCCCGACGGTCGCGGTCACCCGACGGTCCGGGCACGACGACGACCGGGCACCGTGCGTGGTGCAGGACTCCCTGACTGACGGAGCCCAGCAGCATGCCGGTGAAGCCGCCGTGTCCGCGTGTCCCGACCACCAGCGCCAGGGCGTGCTCGGACGCCTCGGACAGGACGGCCACGGGATGACCGCGCACCACTTCGTGCGTCACGTCGACGTCCGGGTAGACCTGGGCGCGCCCGGCCGTGGCCTCCGCGAGTACTCGACGGGCTTCCTGCTCGGCTCGGTGCTCGTCCACCTGGTCGGGGCTTGCGGTGTGAAGTCCGAAGATCGCCCGCAGGCCCGCGCCGCGCCGGGAGGCTGCCTCGAAGGCGTAGTCCACCGCGGCCTGCGACACCGGGCTGCCGTCCACTCCGACCACCAGGTAGGGCGGCTGCCGGGTCGCGTGCTCGGGGTCCCGGACCACCACCACCGGGCAGCCAGCGCAAGCGATCAGCGAGACAGCCACAGAGCCGGCGGTGAACAGTTCCCGCACCGCCGACAGGCGCTGCGAGCCCAGGACGAGCAGCGCCGCCCCCTGCTCTTCGGAGCGCAGGACCTCGGCCGGCTCACCGTCCACCAGTACGGTGTCCACCACAACCGCAGGGTGTCGTTCAGCGGCAAACCGTGCCGCCTCCCCGAGGATGCGCTCGCCGGCAGCGCGGATCAGCCTGGCCTCGTCCTCCGCCTCGGCCCAGAGCAGCGGCCGCGCGCTGACGGGTGTCGGCGGTCGGCAGGCCAGCACCAGGCGCAGCGGAAGGTCGCGGCGGTGCGCCTCGTCAGCGGCCCAGGCGAGCACCAGGCGGCTGGGGTGCCCCGGGTCGACTCCGACGACCACGGCTGAGCGCGTCTGCGACTGCATCTACTTCTCCATCCATCCATCGATCCGTTCACACGCACTTGACGTCGCTCTCCCCGCGTCCCCCTCCCGGAGCCCGACGGCAGCGGGGCCGCCCGACCCCCCGACTCGTCCGCCGTCGACCTGGTGGCGCTGCGCCGTCCGTACGACGCCCTGCGGCCGGGACCGCTGTCAGTCGAGCAGCCTGCCGCACTCGGGGCAGACGGCCGACGGCTCGACTCCGCCGCCGCTGTGGGTGCCAACGTCGGTCCGTTCATCCGCGGCGAGACGCGCCCATCGGCCCTGGGCCGCCAGGACGGCCGCCGCCGTGTGCGGCCCGCGCAGGATCCACGCCAGCGGCACGGCGAGTACCGCGCCCATCAGCGGCCCCACCACGTAGATCCAGACCTGTCCGACGCTGCCACCCACCACGGCAGGACCGACACTGCGCGCGGGATTCATAGATCCACCGCTGGCCGGACCGGCCCAGAGCCCGGCCAGCACCACGTAACCACCGACCGCGATGGCGGCGTTGTGCCCGATGTTGCGGGCCCCGGACGCCGTCCCCAGGATCACCGTCACCAGGCCCAGGGTGAGCACGACCTCCAGGACCAGCGCGGTCCCGTCCCCCACCCCCGGACCGGGCACGGTGGCCCCCAATCGGCCCACCGTGCCGAACAGCGCACGCAGCAGTCCCGCCGCGGCGAATGCCCCGACCAGCTGAGCGAGGAGGTATCCCGGCACCCGGCGCCAGGGGAAGTCGCCGCGCGCCGCGAAGGCCACCGACACCGCCGGGTTGAGATGGGCTCCCGACGTCTCACCCAGCGCGTAGATCAGCGCGACCACCATGGCACCCGGCGCCACGGCCTGAGCGGCCGGACTCACCTCCCCACCGGACACCGCGGCGACCACACCTGCCCCGGCGGCCACCAGGACCAGGAAGAACGTGCCGACGGCCTCGGCGGTCAGGCGCTCCCACTCCGGCCAGGGCCCTTTGACCGCCTCGGCTGCCGCGGCTCGGCGGGCCCGCACCTGTCGAATTCTGGAGACCCCTCGGGGCACCGCGCTCGCACTGTCGTCGCTCATCGTTCCCGCCCCGCCCTTCAGGAGTCGCCTGTTCCATTCTCGGCAGCGGCCGACCGGGTCCCCAGGGCCGAAAGGGGTACAGCCGGGCGGACCGTCCTGGCCCGACCGGCCCTGTGCGGCCGGTCGGGTCCTGGCGGAGGCTGGAGGTGAGCGGCCGGGCGTGCCACGTCCGGGGCACCCGGCATGGCACCGCCTCCGTGTCCGCCCGGCCGAGGAGTTGTCGCGGCACGGCGGCCCCGAGCCCGGGGAGCCCGCATGTCCACCGTCCAGCCTCTCCCGCCGACCGTCGAGGCCCTGCTCTCGGACGGCACCACGGCAGCCATCAGACCGCTGCGGCCGGCCGACCGGGAAGCCGCGTACGACCTGCACGCCGTGCGAATGTCCGAGAAGAGCCGTCGGCAGCGGTTCTTCGCGGCCAGCCGGCTGGCCCCGAAGCTGGCGGCCGACCGGCTGTGTGCACCGCGTCCGGGGTTCATGGCACTCGGCGCCTGGGTCGACCGGGAACTCGTCGGTGCGGCGGACTACGAGATCGTCCGCGAGCGACCCGACGCGGCCGAGATCGCGCTGGCTGTGGCTGACCGGTGGCAGCACCACGGGGTGGCGACGCTGCTGCTGGAGCATCTTCTGCACGCCGCTCGCGAGCAGGGCGTGCGCACCATCGAGGCCGACACCCTGGCCGGGAACCGGGCGGTCCACCAGGTCTTCACCGACCTGGGGCTGCGGGTGCACCGCCACCTGGATCACGGTGAGATCCGCGTTCGGGTCCCCCTGGACGAGAAGGACGAGCACTACCGCAGCGCCGTGGAGGAACGCGGGCGCAGCGCGGACGTCGCGAGCCTGGTGCCGCTGCTGCGGCCTCGGTCGGTCGCGGTGGTCGGCGCCTCCCGGCGGCCGGGGTCGGTGGGCCGGACGGTGCTGGAGAAGATCCGGCAGGGCGGTTTCCGGGGAGAGCTGTGGGCCGTCAACCCCCACGCCGAGCGCATCGCGGACGAGCGGACGTACCCGGCGCTGAGCGCACTGCCCGGGACGCCGGATCTGGCCGTGCTCGCCGTGCCCTCGGGTGCCGTGGCGAACACCGCCGAGGAGTGCGGCCAGGCCGGTGTCCGCGCCCTGGTCGTGCTCGCCTCCGGGCTGAGCGGCGCCGACGCGTCGCAGCTCCTGCACGCCTGCCGCCGGCACAGCATCCGGCTGGTCGGGCCGAACTGCCTGGGCATCGCGGTCACCGACGACACCGTCCGGCTGGACGCCGAGTTCGGCGCCGCCCGGCCGCTGCCCGGCAGCGCCGGTGTGGCCGTGCAGTCGGGCGGTGTGGGCATCGCCCTGCTGGAGCGGCTGAACTGGCTGGGCATCGGGGTGTCCGACTTCGTATCGCTCGGAGACAAGTACGACGTCAGCGGCAACGACCTGCTGCAGTGGTGGGAGAGCGATGGCCGTACCGACCTCGCCCTGCTCCATCTGGAGTCCTTCGGCAACCCGCGCGCCTTCTCCCGCACCGCCCGCCGGGTGACCCGCCGCTTCCCCATCCTCACCGTGGACGCCGGACGCTCCGCCGCAGGCCGACGGGGAGCCGCCGCGCACACCGCGGCGGCCGCCACCCCGACCGTGACCCGCCAGGCCCTGTTCCGCCAGGCCGGCATCACCGCCACGCACAGCATCGGCGAACTCGTCGAGGCCGCCGCACTGCTGCACGCCCAGCCGCTGCCCGCCGCCCGCTCCGCCGTCGCCGTCATCTCCAACGCCGCCGGGGTGGGAATCCTGGCTGCCGACGCCTGCGTGGACTTCGGGCTCGTGCTCCCCGAACTCCCGGCCCACCTGGCGCTGGAGCTGACCGGGGTTCTCCCCTCAGGCGCGTCGGCCGCCAACCCGGTCGACACCGGCGCCGCCGTAGGCCCGGCCGAACTGCGTTCCTGCCTGGACCTGTTGACGCGCAGCCGGGCGGTCGAAGCGGTGCTCGTCTGTCTGGTCCCGACCGCGCTGACCACCGATCCCGAGCAGGATCCTCTTCGCGCCCTGCTCGACGGCCCGGGTCGGCGCCGGATCCCGGTGGCGGCGGTACTGCTCGGTCAGGAGGTCCCGGTGCGCTATCTCGACTGCGCGGACGGCGCGCGCATCCCCGTCTACTCCGACCCGCAGGCGGCCGCCCGCGCCCTGGCCCACGCCCGCGACCGGGCGCGCCGGCTGGCAGAACCGCCCGGTGCCGAGCCCGCCGTCCACGACTGCGATCAGCAGGCCGCCGAGGACCTGGCGGCACGGTTCCTCGACACGCACCCCGACGGCGGCTGGCTCGACCCCGCTCTCACCGAGGACCTCCTGCGCTGCTACGGCCTACCGCTCACCACGTCCGTCTGGGCGCCCGACGAGCACGGCACGGTGCTCGCCGCCCGGTCCATGCGCCAGCTCGGCCACGAGGACAGGATCGCGCTCAAGGCGTACTGGCCCGGCCAGGTCCACAAGAGCGACGCCGGCGCCGTGTACCTCGGACCCGGTGACGACACGTCGGTCCGCACCGCCTACCAGGACTTCGAGAACCGCTTCGGCGAGCGGCTGGCGGGCGCGGTCGTCCAACCGCTGGCCGCACCGGGCACCGAGCTGTTCGCCGGCATCGTCCAGGACCAGGTCTTCGGCCCGCTGATCGCCTTCGGCATGGGCGGAACCACCATCGACCTACTGGACGACCGCACCGCCCGGCTCACCCCGCTCACCGAGAACGACCTGCACACCATGACCACCGAACTGCGCTGCGCCCCGGTGCTCTTCGGCTACCACGGCCGGGCCGCCGCCGACCTGATGGCCGTCCAGGACCTGCTCGCCCGACTCTCCCGGCTGGCCGACGACCTCCCCCAACTCGCCGAGGCCGACCTCAACCCCATCATCGCCACCCCCGACGGGCTGCTCTGCGTGGACGCCAGGGTGCGGCTGGAGCCCCGGCACCCCTTCGACCCCTACCTGCGCCGACTGCGCCGATCCGCGGCAGGCTGAAGGGCGATCAGCGGACAGCGCCCGGTGCGCGGCGACGAAACCGCGCACTGGGCCTGCGACTTCACTGGACCAGGACCCGCTCGCCCGAACGCGGCACCACGGCCGTCCAGCCCAACTCCCGGTCGATCCGGTCGCGCAGCCCCTGGGAGCCCTCCGGCTCGCCGTGCACCAGGTAGGTCGCGCTGGGCGGTGGCGCTCCGCCCAGCCATTCCAGGATCTCGCCCGCGTCGGCGTGCGCGGAGAACCCGGGAACGCTCACCACCTCCGCGCGCACCGGGACGTAGGTGCCGAACATCTTGAGGGTGCGGGCACCGTCGACCAGGTCCCGGGACCTGGTGCCGATCGCGGCGAAGCCGACGATCATCACGGTGTTGCGGGGGTCGGGCAGCAGCCTGCGCAGGTGGTGCACGACCCGGCCTCCGGTGGCCATGCCCGAGGCGGAGACGATGATCGACGGCATCGCTGAGCGCTGGATCGCGGCCGACTCCCGCACCGACCGGGCCGCGGTGAACGGCGCGGGGTCCAGCACCGACCCGTCCCCGCGGACCACCTCCATCCGGAGCTCCGGCGCATGGTCCGCGAAGGCGTCCTGGTAGACCCGCAGGGCCGCGAGTGCCATCGGGCTGTCCACGTAGACCGGCACCGCGGCCGGCAGCCGGCCCGAGCGGCGCAGCTGGGCGAGTTCGTGCAGCACGACCTCGGTGCGGTCGACCGCGAAGGACGGGATGACGATGGTGCCGCCGCGGGCGAGGGTGTGTGACAGCGCGTCCGCGAACCGGGCCCGGGCGCCGCGTTCGTCGTGGTGGCGGTTGCCGTAGGTGGACTCCATCAACAGGACGTCCGCGCCGGTGAACGGGTCGGGCGGGCGCAGCAGTGGGTGGACGGGGCGGCCGAGGTCGCCGCTGGCGGCGAGGGTGTGGCCGTCCTCCAGGGTGAGGTGGGCCCAGGTCGAGCCGAGGATGTGGCCGGCGTGGTGCAGGCGCAGCAGGGTGCCGGTGGTGATCTCGGTCTCGTCGCCGACGGGTGCGGGTTCGAAGAGGCTCAGGGCGCGGTCGACGTCCGCGTCGTCGTAGAGCGGCTGGGCTGGGCGGTGTTTGGACCAGCCGTGGGAGTTGGCGTGCTCGGCCTGCTCCTGTTGCAGGTGGGCGCTGTCGCGGAGCACGATCTCGGCGAGGCGGGCCGTGTTGGGGGTACAGACCACTCGGCCGTGGAAGCCGTCCTTGACCAGGCGGGGCAGATAACCGCAGTGGTCGAGGTGGGCGTGGGTGAGGACGACGGCGTGTACGTCTTCGGGGGCCAGCGGCAGCGGGCGCCAGTTGCGCCGTCGCAGCTCGGCCATGCCCTGGAACATTCCGCAGTCCACCAGCACCCGGGCGTGGTCGGTTTCGACCATGAACTTGCTGCCGGTGACGGTGCCGACTCCGCCGAGGAAGGTCAGCAGCCCGGGCCGGAGCCTGGGCCCGCTCCCGGCCTCCCTGTCGCTCTCCACCGCGTCGACCATGGTGACCGCCCTCTCCTCGGCGGGCCGCGCCGCGCGCGGACCGGATACCCACCAGTCCACTGTCACACCACGACGCGCACCCGGCGCGGGCCGGATCGCCCCGCAGCGGGGACCGACCGGCCCTGTTCCGAGGAGCTGTGAGGACGACGATGGAAGTGGCCTCCGTACCGACCGAGCAGGCACCAGCCGGCCCGGCCGCACCGGCAGCGCGGTAACGCCAGAAGGCAGGAACACCATGAAGGGCGCCGTACCCCTGGGACGGATCCTCGGTGTGCCCCTGCGCATCCACTGGAGCGCGCCCCTGCTCGTCGTTCTCCTGGCCGACAGCCTCAGCAGCAGCACGCTCCCCGCTTGGGCGCCAGGGCACTCCACCACCGCCTACACCACAGCCGGCCTCGTCGGCGCGCTCCTGCTGATGGCAAGCCTGCTCGCGCACGAGGCGGCGCACGCGGTCACCGCGCGACGGGCCGGAATCAAGGTCGAGGACGTGACGGTCTGGGGGCTGGGCGGGATCACCCGCATGGGTCGCGCCCGGACTCCCCGGGTCGACCTCGCCGTCTCGGCGATCGGGCCCCTGACCAGCCTGGCGCTCGGCGGAGTCGCGATCGCCGCCGGTCTCGCGACGCAGCACGCCCTCCACTGGGCGATTCCCTCGGCCGTACTGCTCTGGACCGGCTGGGCCAACCTGCTGCTCGGCGCGTTCAACCTGCTGCCCGCCGCACCACTGGACGGCGGACGGGTCCTCCAGGCAGTGCTCTGGTGGCGCCGGGGCGACCGCGAGCAGGCCCAGCGGATCGCCGGCCGCACCGGCCAGGTCGCCGGAACGCTGCTGGCCGTGGCCGGCTGGGTCGAGCTGACCCACGGCGCGAGCGCCGGCCTGTGGCTGATCCTCGTCGGCTTCTTCATCTCGCTGTCCGCGGTGGCCGAGGTCCGCCGCGCCACCCTGGAGACCGCGCTGCGCGGCGTGCCCGTGGCCCAGGCGATGTCCGCGCCCGTCGTCACCGGGGCCGACTGGCTGACCGTGGACCGATTCCTCGACGAGATCACGACGAAGGGCCACCACTCGGCGATCCCCCTGCTCGACTTCGACGGACACCCCAGCGGAATCGTCGAGCTGCGCCGACTCGCGGCACTCCCGCCCGCTCGGCGGGGCGAACTACGGGCCCGCGACATGGCCCTCCCCCTCGCGCGCTGCGCACAGGCCGCACCCGACGACAGCCTCATCGACGCGCTGGAGCGACCGGGTGTGACGATGCCGCTGCGGATCCTGGTGCTCGACGCCGGAAGACTGGTCGGCATCGTCACCGGCCACGACATCTCCCGGATCGCACAGCAAAGCGTGCCCACGCCGCATGCCACCGGGGCCCGCCCGACCGGCTGACCGCCCGTTCGGACGGCCGGGCTCTCGGGACCGAACGGGCCGAGCCGAGGGCCGTCCGGCCCTGGGCGGTCGGGCGCCGAAGGAGCAGCCTGAGACTGCCAACCTAGTTGCGAGGTGCGAGATGAGTGCAGGACAGTCGACAGGAAGTCGGATCGTGGTCGGCGTGGACGGTTCGCCGTCCTCGAAGGCCGCGCTGCGCTGGGCGGTCGATCAGGCCCAGCGGACCGGGGCCGTCGTGGATACGGTCGCCTGCTGGTCCTACCCGACGGTTTACGGCTGGGGGATGACCGGGGTGGATCCCGAACTCCCCGACGTCACCGGGAAGATGCTCGCCCAGACGGTGGCCGAGGTGGTCGGGGACAACCCGCCGGTGGAGGTCCGCGAGAGCGTCGTACTCGGCAACGCCGCCGAGGTGCTGCTGGACAAGGCCAACGGGGCCGAGCTGCTGGTGGTCGGCAGCCGGGGCCACGGCGGGTTCTCCGGCGCCCTACTGGGCTCGGTGGGCCAGCACTGCGTGCAGCACGCACACTGCCCGGTCGTCGTGATCCGACACGCCGAGAACTGACCGCGTACGCCCTCAGGTCCGGGCAGCGGCCGAGCAGCAGCGCGTCGTGAACAGCCGACTGTGCAGTGCGTCGTAGGCTGCGGCGGCTGCCACGTCGACCTCCGCAGGGATCGAAGGCGCCGGCACGGGTGGGTCATGAGTCGGCTTGCCGCTCTATCCGCACCGCGGGACAGAGGGACTCGGCCACCTCTGGATCGAACGGTTCGGTGTCCGGGGTGAGCACTGCTGCGGCGGCCACAGCCACCCCGAGGGCACAAGCCTCGACCGGATCATCGCCCGCAGCCAGCCGAAGGGTGATCGCGGCCACCATGGCGTCTCCAGCCCCGGCGTCGCTGAGCGCCTCCCCGGGCAACGGCGGGGCCCGCAACTCGGTGTGGCCATGCCTAGTTGAACAAAGAGCGCCCAGTTCGCCGAGGGTGGTGACGGCGACCTCGGTCGCCCCTGCGGCGAGTAAGTACTCGTTGACGGCACGGGCGTCGTCGAAGGTCCGGACGGGCCGGCCGGCGAGGCTGGCGGCCTCGTGATTGTTGCACCTTCGCAGAAAGACGCCCTCGCGCAGAGACTCGCGCAGGGCCCGCCCCGAGGTGTCCAGGACCAGTCGGGATCCGGCCTCCTTGACTCGGCGGGCGACCGCCGCGTAGAAGGCGTCGGACAGACCGCTGGGCAGACTGCCGCTGGCCACGACGTACTGGTGGCCGGCTGCTGCCCGTTCCAGCGCGTCCAGGAGACGCTCTCCCTCGCAGTCGTCCAGTCGCGGGCCTGGCGGCACGATGTGGTAGCTGCGGCGTGACTCGGTCTCGAACAGCACGAACGCTTCGCGAGTCTCACCCGCGATCCCGAGGGCGAGATGGTCGAGCCCCTCCTCGTCCAGTAGCCGGTTCAGGCGCTGGCCGACCTCACGGCCGGCGGTGTGGATGGCGGTCGCCCGTCCTCCGAGCCGCGCCACGCCCCGGGCGACATTGATGCCTCCGCCGCCGGCGGTCACGAACCTGACTCGGGCGCGGGTCTTGCCGACGTCCGCCAGACGGTCGACCTCGCAGCAGATGTCGACGGTGGGATTCACCGTCAGGGTGAGGATCGCAGGCATGGTCTCCGACAGCGGACTCGCCCCGCCGCGACCCGCCGAAAGCAGACCAGACACTTCAGCGCCGCTCATCGCGGTGACACGAGGGTTGTGACCTCGATCGTCCGTGGCTGCGCTCCCGGGTCCTCCGCAGAGGGGCTGAACTCGTTGGGGAGCCCTCGAAGAGGTCCAGGAACGAAGGCCACCAGTACCCCACGTCCATCACGCAGTTCACCCGCCACCTTGACCTCCTCACTCGGTCACTCCTTCCATCCTGATGCGCGAGCGCAGGAGGCGCGATCGCGAGCACTCGGCGGCCATCGGCCCATACGCTGGCTCCGGACCGCTGATCAGCGCACGTCGACCATGCCGACGCAGTCACCCCGCCCACCGCCAGGACCGTGCGGGCCCCGAAGCATCCGGCACAGCAAGCAGGCGTGGAGACCAACAGCCGAGCGCGTTGCGGGTCAGTCCTGCTCGGCGGCGGCCACGTGCTGCTTGACCGCGACGAAGCTGTCGGGTGCCACGGAGATCGAGTCGATGCCGGCCTGGACCAGGAAGCGGGTGAATTCCGGGTCGTCGCTGGGTCGTTGGCCGCAGAGACCGACCGGGCGGCCGGCCGCGTGGGCGGTGGCGATCAGGGTCTCGATGCTGCGCGTGACGGCGGGGTTGGTCTCGTCGAAAAGGTGCGCGAGGGCGTCGGAGTCGCGGTCGACGCCCAGGGTGAGCTGGGTGAGGTCGTTGCTGCCGATGGAGAATCCGTCGAAGCGCTCGGCGAACTCCGCCGCGAGGATCACGTTCGCCGGGATCTCCGCCATCGCGTACACCTTCAGCCCGTTCCCGCCGCGCGGCAGGCCCTCCTCGGCCATCACCGCGAGCACCCGGTCCGCCTCCTCCACCGTGCGGCAGAACGGGATCATCACCACCACGTTCGTCAGGCCCATCTCGTCACGGGCCTGGCGAAGTGCCCGGCACTCCAGGGCGAAGCCCTCGCGGTAGCCCTGGCTGTAGTAGCGGCTCGCGCCTCGCCAGCCGATCATCGGGTTGGCCTCGACCGGCTCGAACGGGCGGCCGCCGACGAGTTTGGCGTACTCGTTGGTCTTGAAGTCGCTGGTGCGCACGACGACCGGGTCGGGCCAGCGCGAGGCGGCGATCCGGGCGACGCCCTGGGCGAGGCGGTCGGTGAAGTACCGGGTGCGGTCGGCGTAGCCGTCGGTGAGCGCGTCGACCTGGCGCCGCTCCTCGGGATCGAGGCGCTCAGGGTGGACGAGAGCCATCGGGTGGACCTTGGCCTGGTGGGCGACGACGAACTCCGTGCGGGCCAGCCCCACGCCGTCCGCCGGCAGCTGCCACCAGCGAAACGCCGCCGCCGGGGCGGCCAGGTTGAGCATCACCCGGGTGCGGGTCCGGGGCAGCCCGGCGAGGTCGATCTCGGACTGCTCGTAGTCGAGCAGTCCGGCGTAGACATGCCCGTCCTCGCCCTCGGCGCAGCACACGGTGACCTCTTGGCCGTCGTGCAGCAGCTCGGTCGCCCGGCCCGTCCCCACGATCGCGGGTACGCCCAACTCGCGGCTGACGATGGCCGCGTGCGAGGTGCGGCCGCCGTGGTCGGTGACGATGGCGGCGGCCCGCTTCATGATCGGTTCCCAGTCCGGGTCGGTGATCCCGGTGACCAGCACCGCTCCGGCCGGGAAGCGCTCCAGCTCGACGGGGGTGGACAGCGCGCACACCGCGCCGGCGCCGATCGCCTCGCCCACCGCGATTCCGTCGACCAGCACGTGACCTGTGCCAGTCAGTCGGTAGCGGTGCAGGATCGCAGCGCGCCGCCGGGACACGACGGTCTCGGGGCGGGCCTGCACGACGAAGATCTCGCCGGTGCGGCCGTCCTTGGCCCACTCGATGTCCATGGGGCAGCCGTAGTGCTGCTCGATGGCCACGCCCCAGCGGGCGAGCGTGCGCACCTCCGCCTCGTCCAGCACCCGCCCGGCGCGTTCCTGCGCGGTGGTGTCCACCGTGCGGGTCAGCCCCTCGTCGGCGTAGACGGCCTTGCGGCGCTTGGCGCCGGTCTCGGCGTGGATCACCGGGTTCAGGCCCGGATCCTTGAGCAGCGGCTTGAAGACGAGGTACTCGTCGGGGTCGACCTGCCCGCTGACCACGGTCTCGCCCAGTCCCCAGGCCGCACTGACCACCACCGCGTCGGGGAAGCCGCTCTCGGTGTCCAGGGTGAACATCACCCCGGCGCCCGCGAGGTCGGAGCGGACCATCACCTGCACACCGACCGAGAGCGCCACCGCGAGCTGGTCGAATCCCATCCGCTCGCGGTAGTCGATCGCCCGGTCGGTGAACAGCGACGCGTAGCAACGGCGGAAGGCGCCCAGCAGGGCCTCGCGTCCCACCACGTTGAGGTAGGTGTCCTGCTGGCCTGCGAAGCTCGCTTCCGGCAGGTCCTCGGCTGTGGCGCTGCTGCGCACCGCGACATCCGGGTCGGCCCGGCCCGCCTCTCGGGCGAGGTCGGCATAGGCGTCGGCCAGTTCCCGCTCCAGGGCGACAGGTAGCGATGTGCTGAGCATGGCAGCACGGATCGCGGCACCCACTTCGTCGAGTGGTGCGCCCCCGTGCAGCAACGCCACCTGCTCGACAATCCGCTCGCGAAGCCCGCCGGTGTCGAGGAACTCCCGATAGGCGTCGGCGGTGCTCGCGAAGCCGTCGGGCACCCGGACACCCGCGGAGCCGAGATTGACGACCATCTCCCCGAGCGAGGCGTTCTTCCCGCCGACGACGCTCACATCCCCACGGCCGATCCCGGAGAACCGGATGACACGACAAGTCAAGGCCATGACCACCTCCGCTGGCAAAGGAGCGACGAACCGGCCTGCCTGCGTTGGAGGGTGAGTCCGCCAGCCGCTCCCCCGCACCTACGTCCGGGCCGTGCCTGCTGCTTCCATGGGACCACCGTACGAAGCGTGTCGCCAACGCCCGACGACTCCCCTCGACGGGCCGGGCGCCGGCCTTCCCGGCACACTCGAAGATGACACTCCGGATCTGCCCGGCAGGAGCACCGATGGACACGAGCGAAACCTGCGCCCCGCAGTCCATCCGCGTGTTCCTGCTCGACGATCACGAAGTGGTCCGGCGTGGAGTGCGCGACCTACTGGAGGCCGAACCGGACATCGAGGTGATCGGCGAGGCCGGGACCTGCGCGCAGGCGCTCGCCCGCGTGCCCGCGTTGCGGCCCCAGGTCGCCGTGCTGGACATCCGGCTCCCCGACGGCGACGGGATCGGTGTGTGCCGGGAGTTGCGCTCCCGGATGCCGGAGCTGGCCTGCCTGATGCTCACCTCGTTCGACGATGACGACGCGCTGCTGGACGCGATCATGGCCGGCGCCGCCGGGTACGCCCTCAAGGACGTCAAGGGCGCCGACCTGGTCACCGCAGTGCGCACCGTCGCCGCCGGACAGTCGATGCTCGACCCGGCGACCACCGCCCACCTGATGGCGAGCCTGCGCCACCACGACGAGCCCCAAGCAGGTCCTGGACTTTCCGATCTCACCCCCAGGGAGCAGGACGTGCTGGCCCTGATCGGCAAGGGCGAGACCAACCGGCAGATCGGCCAGGAGCTCTATCTGGCCGAGAAGACCGTGAAGAACCACATCTCGCGAATCCTCGCCAAACTGGGCGTCGAGCGCCGGATCCAGGCCGCGGTCATCGCCACCAGGCTGGAGCAGCCGACACCCCGGGCCGCCGGCTCCCTCGACGCCCGACACCCCCACAACTCACCCTGAGCTCCGGCCGGGCTCGCCGAGTTCGGGCAGCGGCACCCGCCACTCCAGACGCGTCCCACCCGCCGGGGCCGCCTCAGCTCGAAAGGTCCCGCCGAGCCTCGCCGCCCGCTCGGCGAGATTGCCCAGGCCGCTGCGACGCCCACCCTCCGGCAGGCCGACCCCGTCGTCGGTGACGGTCAACGCCAGCTCACCCTCCGCGACCAGCACCACCTCCACCGTTCGGGCCCGCGCATGCCGGGCGACGTTCGACAACGCCTCCACCAGAACGGCCAGCACCTCCTCGGCCAGCGACGGGGACACTCGTAGGTCGATCAGGCCCTGCATACGCAGCGCCGGCGCGAACCCCAGGGTGGCGGCGGCCCGTTGGACCGCAGCCACCACATCGGCCCGCAGGCCACTGCCGGCCGGGCCGCCCTTCCTCGCCCGCAGCCCGAAGATGGTGGACCGGATGATCTTGACCGTGTCGTCCAGATCGTCGATGGCCCGCAGCACCCGCTCGGCAGCCTCCGGGCGCTCGATGAGCCTGGCCGCGCCCTGCAGCGTCATCCCGGTCGCGAAGAGCCGCTGGATCGCCTGGTCGTGCAGGTCCCGCGCGATACGGTCGCGCTCCTCCAGCAGGGCGACCTGTTCGGAGTCCCGTCGGCGCTCGGCCAGCTCCATCGCCACCGCCGCTTGCCCCGCGAAGCCCGGCAGCGGAGCGCACTCCTCCGACTCGAACACCGGTCGGCCCGCCGCCCTCGCCAGCATCAGCACCCCGCGCACACCGCCCCCGGCCGTGCCGATCGGGACGGCCACCGCCGGGCCCAGGCCCTCCCACCGCGCCGGCCCAGCCGTGATCCTCGGGTCCTTGCTCACATCCACGCTGACGACCAGCCCCCCGCTGCGGACCGCTGCCCCCACGAAGGAACCCTCCAACGGCAGGACCAACCGGCGATGTGCTTCCGCCGCCAAGCCGACGGCGAACCGCACCTCCAACTCGTGGGAGCCGGGGAGCGGCAGAGCGACCATGGTCAGATCGGCGCCGGCGATCTCACCGGCCCGGGCGACGAGCAGGTCCAGCACCTCCTCCTGGGAGTGCCCCGACATGAGACTGTTGGTGAGCTCACCGGTCGCCAACAGCCAGCGCTCGCGCAGCTGCGCCTGGGCGTACAGCCGGGCGTTGTCGATCGCCACACCGGCTGCCACCGCCAGTGTCGCCAGCACCGCCTCGTCCTCGGCGTCGAACTCCCCGCCGCCACGCTTCTCGGTGAGGTAGAGGTTGCCGAAGACCTTGTCCCGCACCCGGATCGGCACGCCGAGGAAACTGTGCATCGGCGGGTGATGGGCCGGAAAGCCGTAGGAGGCCGGATGCTCGGACAACTCGGCCAGGCGCAGCGGTTCGGGGTGGCGGATCAGCTCGCCCAGCAGTCCGTGACCGGCCGGCAGTGGGCCGATCCTCCGGATCTGCTCCTCGCTCAGGCCCACCGGGATGAACTGCGACAGCCACTGGTCCTCGCCGATCACCCCCAGAGCCCCGTACTCGGCGTCCACCAGCTCCACCGCGGCCTCCGCGATGTGCTGGAGCACCTGGCCCAGCTCCAGCTCCCGCCCCACCGACAGCACCGCCTCCAGCAGGCCGTGCACCCGGTCCCTGGCCCCCCGGGCCATGTCCAGCCTGGCTTGCAGCTCGTCCAGCAGGTCGTCCAGCCGCAGCTGCGGCACGCGCGGGGAGTCCGCCTCGGACGGATGGTCCACTGACATCCTCCCTGTGCTCGGGACGGGTACTGCTTGCGGCTGGGCGGGGGCCGACCTCAGTTGCCGCCGCTCTCCCCGGGGCCGCGCACGACGACGACCGGGCAGGCGGCATGCTGCACGCAGTGCTGCCCGACCGAGCCGAGCAGCGCCTCCGCGAACCCGCCATGGCCGCGGTTGCCCACGACCAGGAGGTGCGCCCCTCGGGCGGCGTCCAGCAGCACGGCGGCGGGGTGTCCCCGGACCACACGGGGGCGGATCTCCACCGGCCGATCGGGGCCGATGGCCCGATCGATGGTCTCGGTGAGGGTCTTGCCCGCGTTCTTCTCGTAGTCGAAGACCTCCGCCTGCGGAGGCGTCCAGCCGTACCAGGCGGACGGGTACTCCCAGACGGTGACCGCCTCGACCACGCCACCGATCAGCCCCGCCTGGCGCACCGCCCACCACAGCGCAGCCTTGGACGGGTCCGACCCGTCGACTCCCACCACGATCCGTGGCGCAGCCATCACGTCGTCAGTCATCGTGTACCGCCTCCGGCGCTCGGAACACCCGTCTCCCACCCTGCCCGGAGGAGCGGGATGCAGCCACTCCAGAGCTCGTCGGCGTGCGTCATCCACTCGTTGTTCGAACGGGTGGGGAAGCCGGGCCGCCCGGTGGCTGTGCAGGGCCCGATCGGCCCTGTCCGGGCCGGCGGCGTGGGCGCAGGCTGGGAGCAGGAGGGCGATCGTGCCCCCCAGGGGTTCACACCCAGGAGGCGTGAGGACCATGCAGCACCGTACCGTCCACGACGTGATGACCCAGGGGGTCGTCACCGCCCGGCCCGACACGCCGTTCAAGGAGGTCGCCGGGCTCTTCCACCGCAACGACATCACCGCCGTCCCGGTCGTCGACGACCACGACCGCGTGCTCGGCATGGTCTCCGAAGCGGACCTGCTCCGCAACGAGGCCGTCCAGCCCGACCCCGAGGGCCACACGGCCCGAGCCCGTTTGAGCCCGCGCGAGCGGGCCCGCGCCGAGGCCGAGACCGCCGGCGCGCTGATGACCAGCCCCGCCGTCACCGCCCGCCCCGAGTGGAGCATCGTCGAGGCGGCCCGGGTGATGGATCGCAAGAAGGTCAAGCGACTGCCCGTGGTCGACGAGGCCGGGCGCCTCGTCGGCATCGTCAGCCGCAGCGACCTGCTGCAGGTCTTCCTGCGCCACGACGCCGCGATCCGCGAGGAGATCACCCACGACGTCCTCGGCCAGACCCTGTGGCTCGCCCCCACTTCGGTGGAGGTCACCGTGCACGACGGCGTCGTCACGCTGACCGGCCGGGTCGAACAGAAGAGCCTGATCCCGATCGTCGAACGGCTCTGCCGCGCGGTCGACGGCGTCGTCGCCGTCCACCACACTCTCGGCTACACCGTCGACGACACCGACCTCGACCTCGGCAAACCCCTCCTTCGCGGCATGGTCGGCCCCCACACGCCCCACCACTGAGCACTCGCCGTCGGCCGGAATCAGGTGTCGACCCGCGTGCCGGAGCACCGCACCGGGGAGACCATGGGACTGACGTGGTCATCGGCCGTTCGCACCGGGACCATCGGGCCCGGACGGGCGCGCCGACCGGCCCTTCACGAACCTCCCCATCACGAGGAGCGTGAACGCTGAGCGACCGCCCCGCTCACCGGCCGTTGCACGATCGGCGCGTGGGAACTGGTGGTCGAACCCGTCAAGGAGGACATCATGAAGCACCTGCACACCGTCGGCGACGTCATGACCCACGCCGTGATCGCGGTAGGCCGCGACGCGCCGTTCCAGGAGATCGTGGAGAACCTGCGCAAGTGGCGAATCAGCGCGCTACCGGTGCTGGCCGGCGACGGACGCGTGGTCGGTGTGGTCTCCGAGGCCGACCTGCTGGCCCGGGAGGAACTCAGGGACGCCGTGCTGCCCCCGTCCGACCGGGCGGCGGACGCGTCCCTCCAGCAGCAGGCGCATGCGGTGACGGCCGGGCAGCTGATGTCGTTCCCCGCGATCACCGTGCATCCCGACGCCACCACGGCCCAGGCCGCCCGGGCCATGGTGCACGCCCACGTCAAGCGCCTGCCCGTGATCGACACCGAGGGACACCTCGTCGGCGTCGTCAGCCGGGGTGACCTGCTCAAGGTCTACCTGCGCCCCGACGAGGACATCGAGGGCGACGTGCGCCGCGCCCTGCTCGCCCACCCGCTCCCCACCGACGCCTCCGGCATCGACGTCAAGGTCGAGGAAGGCATGGTCACCCTGCGAGGCACGGTCCCGGAACCCTCCCCGCTCGGCATCCTGGAACTGCTGGCCCGATCCGTGCCCGGCGTCGTGGACGTACAGACCCTCATCAGCATCGAACCAGCCCTGGAGGCCGACCACGGCGACACCCCGGCCACCCGCACCAGCGGAGCAGCACGGTGAAGGTCTCCGCCTTGATGACCTCCCCACCGGTCGTCGTCGCTCCGCGTGCTGCCGCCCGCCAGGCGGCGCTGCAGATGGACGCGGAGGCGGTCGGGTGCCTGCTGGTCGCCGACGGTGAGCATCTCTACGGCGTCGTCACCGACCGCGACCTGACGATCCGCGCTCTTGCCCGCGGACTCAGCGCGGACGCACCTGTCGCCGAGCTGATGTCCACGCCGGTGGTCACCCTGGACGTCACGGACGACCTGGAGAGCGCCTACCGGCTCTTCCGCCGCAGCGGCGTGCGACGCCTGCCCGTCCTCGACGGCCACCGCCCGGTCGGCATGCTCGCCGTCGACGACCTCTTCCGCGACGTCCTGCAGCACTTGTCCGACCTGCTCGGCCCCATCTCCTGGAGCGTTCTGCGCGACGACCCCGGGGGTGGCGCAGACCAGGCGACGGACTGAGCAGAAGATGACCGACAACGCACCGCCCCTGTCGCGCCCACCGACTGAGAGCGCCGGGAGCCCTGAGCCTCCCGACCCGCGCGAGCCGCTGTCCGTACTCCTGCGCGACATGCGGACCTCACCGCAGGGACTGGCGGCGCGCGAGGCAGCCCGCCGACTGACGGTCTACGGGCCGAACACCCTGGCCCGTCGCGGTGGCCGACGCTGGCCCCGGGAGCTGGCCCAGCAGTTCACCCAGCCGCTGGCGCTCCTGCTGGCCCTGGCCGCAGTGCTCGCCGCGTCCACCGGGGCACCGGCGCTCGCGCTGGCGATCCTCGCCGTGATCGTACTCAACGCGCTGCTCGCCTTCGCGCAGGAGCAGCAGGCCGAGCGGGCGGTGGAGGCGTTGGCGGCGTTCCTGCCAGACCGGGCGGCAGCCGTGCGCGACGGGGTGCGCCAAGACGTCGAGGCGACCGCTCTGGTGCCCGGTGACGTGCTGGTGGTGGAGGAGGGCAGTCGGATCTGCGCGGACGCCCGGCTGCTGTCGGGCGGGGTGGAGGTGGACCTGTCGGCGCTGACCGGCGAGTCGGTCCCGGTGTTCCGCTCGGCCGAGTTCGTCGATTCCTCGGGCCCGCTGCTCCAGGCTCGCGAGTTGCTCTTCACGGGCACGACGTGCACGGGCGGGCAGGCCCTGGCGGTCGTCACCGCCACCGGGATGCACACGGAGCTGGGCCGGATCGCGGCGCTCAGCCAGCGCACCCAGCGTGAGGAGAGTCCGCTGGAGCACCAGGTCAAGCGGGTGGCGCGGCTGATCGCGGTGATCGCGGTGGGCGTGGGTGTGGCGTTCGTCCCGCTGGGCCTGGCCTCCGGGCTGTCACTGTCCGCCACGGTGGCGTTCGCGATCGGCCTGCTGGTCGCCAACGTGCCGGAGGGGCTGCTGCCCACGGTCACCCTCGCCCTCGCGTCCGGTGTGCGGGCGCTGGCTCGGCGCGGTGCTGTGGTCAAGCGGCTGTCCGCTGTGGAGACGCTCGGCTCGACCAGGGTCGTCTGTACCGACAAGACCGGGACACTGACCGAGAACCGGATGCGTGTCACCACTGTCTGGACCCCCAGGGGTGAGAGCGATCTGGGTGAAGGCGCCCCCGGGGCCATGCCGGAGCAGGTCCGCCTGCTGGCCGCTACCGCTGCCGCCTGCACCACAGCGATGTCGGCCGCCGGGCCGGACGGCCACCCCACCGGTGACCCCACCGAACTGGCGCTGCTGGACCTCGCCGCCCGCCTCGGCGACCAGGCTCCGCCCGAAGAGCGCGATCGGCGGCGACGGGCGATGTTCCGCTTCGACCCGCGGATCAAACTGATGACCACCGCCGATGCCGAGGACGACGCCGCCGTGGTCCTGCACACCAAGGGCGCCCCGGAGGAACTCCTCCTCCACGCCGACGCCGTCCTCGACCACGGGAGTGAGCGCCCGCTCACCCCCGCCGACCGGGCGGAGATCGTTCGCACCGTCGGATCGCTGGCCCAGCGGGGGTTGCGGGTGCTCGCCGTGGCCCGTCGACGCCTTCCCCCCGGGCAGCCCCCGCCCGCCAGCCGCGAGGACGCCGAGCAGTTCCTCTGCCTCCTCGGCCTGGTCGCCATGGCCGACCCGCCGCGCCCCGAGGTCGCCCACGCGATCGAACTGGCCCACCACGCAGGGATCACCGTGCACGTGGTCACCGGCGACAACGGCCTGACCGCCGCCGCCATCGCCGCCAGGGTCGGCATCGGCCACCGCGGCATGCGCATCGTCACCGGCACCGAACTGGAGGCGATGAGCGAGCGCGAACTGGATACCCTGCTCGCCCGCGGCGAAGAGGTGATCTTCGCCCGCTCCTCGCCCGAGGCCAAGCTGCGGATCGCCGACGCACTGCGCGCCGCCGGCAACACCATCGCCATGACGGGTGACGGCGTCAACGACGCACCGGCCCTGCGCCGCGCGGACATCGGCATCGCCATGGGTCGCTCTGGCACGGATGTCGCGCGCGAGGCGGCGACCATGGTGCTCACCGACGACAACTTCGCCACCATCGTCGCCGCCGTGGAGGCGGGCCGCCGGACCTACGACAACATCCGCAAGTTCATCGTCTACATCTTCGCCCACGCCGTCCCCGAGGTCGTCCCGTTCCTGGTGTTCGCCCTGGCCGGCGGCATGATCCCGCTGCCGCTGACGGTGATGCAGATCCTCGCGATCGACCTGGGCACCGACACCCTCCCGGCCCTCGCCCTGGGCCGTGAGAGGGCCGAACCCGGCCTGATGGACCGCCCGCCCCGTCCCCGCAGCGAAGGCGTCATCCAACCGGCGATGCTCGCCCGTGCCTGGGGATTCCTGGGACTGATCTCGGCCGCCCTCGTCATGGGCGGCTACTTCCTCACTCTCAGCCGTGGCGGCTGGCACCCGGGCGATCCCACCGGAGCCGGCACCGCACTGCACCACACCTACCAGCAGGCCACCACCGTCACCTGGCTCGGCATCGTCGCCTGCCAGATCGGCACCGCCTTCGCCGTCCGCACCGAACACGCCTCACTGCGCTCCCTGGGCGTGTTCAGCAACCGCTACCTGCTCGGCGGCATCGCCTTCTCCCTCACCTTCGCCGCCGCGCTCGTCTACGTACCGCCCCTGCACTCCGTCTTCGGCACCGCGGCCCTCACCCCGCTCCAGCTCGCCACCGTGTTGCCCTTCCCCTTCATCGTCTGGGGCGCGGACGAACTACGCCGGGCACTGCTGCGCCACCGCGCCGGCCCACTCCCGGTGCCGCAGTCCGTTCCGCTTGCACCGGTACTCCCCCAACCTGCGGCCGACAGCGGCGGCCACCACCCGCTGGCCGTCCTGCTCGCCCGCCACGGCTGGAGTGCCCACCGACTCTCCCGCGCCCTGGACGTGAGCGAACACGCGGCCGCCGACATCGTCGCCCACGCCCACCGGGTCGGCGCCGCGCACGGTAGGCGAGGGCCGTGAACACGCCGAACGGGTCCGTCCGGAACCGGATGAGGGCCGGACGGCCCAAGCCCGGAGCCCGCCGACAGCGCAGGCTTGAAGGTGACAGGGAGCGAAGGAGGCGGTCGCCATGCCGAAGGCCCGGATCACGATTGTCCGGCATTGCGAACACCGGCTGTCCGAGCCATCACGCTTCGTCACCTACGGGCGGCGGCAGACCGTCACCGATCCACCCTCGGCGATCGCCGGCCACCGGTTCCCGGCACCGATCCGCACCAGCCCTCGCGACGGCGCCCCCGGAGGACAGACGGAAGGATGTACCTGGCCATGAACGAACGCACCACGACGCGGCAGGCGCGCACCAAGCAGTGGACGCTGCACCTCGACATCTTCGAGGAGGGCGACATCACCAAAGTCCACGCCGTTCTGGACACCGGCGACAACACGCTGCAAAGTCACACCTCCGCCCAGCGCAACCCCCACGATGATCCCGTCCCCGAGATCGGCGACGAGTACGCGGCCGGCCGCGCCCTCCTCGACCTCGGCCGACAACTGATCAACGCCGGCCGGACCGACTCCTGGACGGACGACCCCGCGCCGCACGACTGACTTCCTGCCGGCCAGGAGGTACTCACCATGACCATGCAAGCCCTCACCCCCGACGAACTGCGCCTGCTGGCCGAGGCCGGCGGAGCGGCGCCGTCGCTGCACAACAGTCAGCCCTGGCTCTTCCGACCGACCTCCGATGCGCGAGGTCTGCGCCTGTCCGCCGATCCGCAGCGGGCCGTGCCCCTCGCCGACCCCGACGGCCGGGCCCTGCACATCTCGCTGGGCGCGGCCCTGTTCAACCTGCGTCTCGCCGCCCTCCACCTCGGACGCGAACCATCGGTGCGGCTGCTTCCCGACAGGGGCGACCCGCACCTGGTGGCCGTGCTGGACCTCTCCCAGCCCGCCCATGACCCGCATCCGTACGGCCGGGACCTCTACCCGGCGATCGCGCGGCGCCACTCCAGCCGTCAGCCGTTCGCCAACCGCGATGTGCCGGAGGCGGTGCTCGGCGAACTGATGGCGGCGGCCGTCGACGAGGGCGTGGTGCTGTCCCCGCTGGAGGAGGACGGAGTGCGCCGGGTCCTGTCACTGACCACCCAGGCCGAACAGCGCACGGACGCCGACCTGGCCCGGATGGCCGAGACCCGCAGCTGGCTGCGGCTGGAGCAGCCCGCGACGGACGGCATCCCGCAGACCGCGCTCGGCCCGCAGGACCACGAAGCCCACGTTCCCATGCGCAGCTACACCGGCAGCCCATCCTCGGACACCGCCCACTCCCAGCGCTTCGAGGCGCTGCCCCAGCTGACCACCCTCACCACCCATGCCGACCTGCCGACCGACTGGCTGCGCGCCGGCCAGGCGATGGAGCGCGTGTGGCTGCTGGCGACGGTCCAGGGGGTGCGCGTATCGGTGCTGCACCAGGCCGTCGAGTGGCCCGACACCCGTTGGGGGCTCCGCGACCCGGCCGAGGGCCCCGGCCACGTCCAGCTCGTCCTGCGCCTGGGATACGGGCCGCCCGGATCCGCAACGCCCCGCCGCCCGGTCACACAGACACTGGACCTGAGCGGCATGCCGAACACCTCGGAGGGAGCCGAACCATGAGCCACCGCACGGTTCAGGACGTGATGACCCGCCAGGTGGTCCGCGTCGTGCCCACCACCGGCTTCCACGAGATCCTGGCCCTGCTCACCGAGTTCGACATCACCGCCGTCCCCGTGGTCGACGATGCCGGCCATCCGATCGGCATCGTCTCGGAAGCCGACCTGATGTACACCCAGGAAGCCCAGGAGGACCCGTCCTCCCCACTACCCCCACCACCCGCGCAGGCCGAGGGCCCGGACCGGACCGGCGCCGAAACAGCGCAGGAGCTGATGACCGCACCCGCGCTGTGCACCACGCCGAGCACCAGCGTGGTCGCCGCCGCCCGCTCGATGGACCGCCATCACGTCAAGCGACTGCCCGTGGTCGACGAGGACGGCCGACTGGCGGGCGTGGTCAGCCGCAGCGACCTGCTCAAGGTCTTCCTACGCGAGGACCAGGTCATCCAGCACGACATCGTGGAGGACGTCCTGGGGCAGGTCGAGGGCGTGAGCCCGGCCGCCGTCGGGGTCGAGGTCACGCAGGGTCGCGTCGTCCTCAGCGGCGTCATCGAACCGCGCCGCCTGACCCCGATCGTGCTGCGCCTGTGCCGCTCCGTCGACGGCGTCGTATCCGTCACCGACCGCACGGCGTCACGATCAGGTCCGGTGGCTCCCTCTGACCACACGGGGCGCCGATCGGCACCCCCGACAGTCCGACTCGATCCCGAGGCAGGTACAGAGATGACGACTTCCTTCGATCCCGCGACCACCCAGTCACCGGACCTGTCGGCCCGGGTCTCGCTGACACCGACCGGCGCATCCCCGGGGAGACTGGACGGGGCGTGGTGGCCGCGCTCTCATGACCTCGTAAGCGAACTCCCCGCACTCGCAGCGGAGATGGATCCCAGGTGGGGACGGATCATCCGCGTCACCGTGAACCCTGCGCACTGGCCGGTCATCCCCCGCGAGGTCCCGGTCACTGGCCACGTCATCCAACTCGGCTGGTTCGAACAGGAACAGGACGCGGACGAGGTGATGGTCTGCTCCTTCATCCCACGGCGCCTTGAACTGCTGGTGATTCCCCCCGAGACCGAGGCAGCCGTCGCCGAGCGCCTGATGACGGCCGCAGCGGACCCGGCCAACGCCCGCACCGGCACCGATCTGCTGGCGGCCTACGGCGCGCCCACGGCTGAGAGGTCGACCCTGCAGAAGTGACACCCGTGCTGTTGCCCGCGGCGCGCCGCGGGCAACAGCACGGTGGGGCGCGGGTTGGCCCTACACGGCCTTGCGGTAGAACCACACTCCCAGCGGCGCGAAGACCGCCACGATCCCGGCGTCCCAGGCGAGCGCCTGCCACACCGCGGTGGTGGCCGGGCCGCCCAGGACCAGGACCCGGACTGCTTCAGCGGTCTGCGAGACCGGCTGGTGGTTCGCGAATGCCTGCAGCCAGCCGGGCATGGTGTGCACGGGGATGAACGCGGCGGAGGCGAAGACCAGCGGCGCGAGCACCGGGAAGGCGGCGGCCTGGGCGGTCTCCGGGTCGCCGACCGCCATGCCCACCACCGCGAAGATCCACGACATCGCGAACCCGAAAGCGAGCACCAGCAGCACGCCGCCCAGGAAGGCCGGGACTCCGGCATGGATTCGGAAACCGAGGGCGAAGCCGACCCCGGTCATGAGCGCCACCACGAAGACGTTGCGCGCCAAGTCGGCCGTGGTGCGGCCGACCAGCACCGCGGAGCGCGCCATCGGCAGGGAGCGGAAGCGCTCCATCAGGCCGGTCTGCATGTCGGTGGCCAGGCCGATCGCCGTGTTCATCGAGCCGAAGACGGCGGTCTGCACGAAGATCCCCGGGATCAGGAAGTCGACGTAGGAGACCCCGGGCGGCAGCGACGGGCCGACCACGCCGCCGAAGACGTAGCGGAACATCAGCACGAAGACGAGCGGCTGGATGGTGGAGAACACCAGCAGTCGCGGCACCCGGCGCAGCGCGATCAGGTTGCGCCAGGCGACCGCGAGGCCGTCGCGGACGGTGGCGGCGATCCACTGGCCCGACCCTCCTGCTGCGAGGCTGTGCGGGGCGGTGGTGCCGGTCATGGCGGGTCTCCCGTGGCTGCTGGGTCGGCGGGCGGGTCGGTGCGGTGGCCGGTCAGGGCGAGGAAGACGTCGTCGAGGCTGGACTCGCGCACCGCGACGGTGCGCGGGACGAGTCCGCTGGTGTCCAGCAGGTGCAGGACACCGAGCAGCGCTTCGGAGCCGTCCGGGGAGGTCAGCCTGAGCCGTGCCCCCTCGACCTCCGGGGCTTGGGCCAGGCGTCCGGTGAGGGCTGCGGCCGCCTGGGCCGCCCGGGCCGGGTCGCCCATGCCCAGCTCGATCACCGTGTTGCCCAGGCGGCTCTTGAGCGCGGCCGGGGTGTCGTCAGCGATGATCCGTCCCTCGTTCACGACCACGACCCGCTCGGCCAGCTGGTCCGCCTCCTCCAGGTACTGGGTGGTGAGCAGGACGGTCGTCCCGTCGCTCACCAGCTCGCGGATCAGCTCCCACAGGGCGTTTCGGCTCTGCGGGTCCAGGCCGGTGGTCGGCTCGTCCAGGAAGAGCACTGGCGGTTCGGGGACCAGGGCAGCAGCGACGTCGAGGCGGCGCCGCATCCCGCCCGAGTAGGTCCGCACCGGACGGTCGGCGGCCGCGGCGAGGTCGAAGCGGTCCAGGAGTACTCCCGCGCGGGGGCGGATCCTGGCGCGGGGCAGCTGGGTCAGCTTGCCGATCAGCCGCAGGTTCTCCCGCCCGGTCAGATTCGGGTCGACGGCCGCGTACTGACCGGCCAGACCGATCAACCGACGGACCGTGCTCGCCTCGCGCAGCACGTCGTGCCCGAGCACCTCGGCGTGTCCGGCGCTCGGGCGCAGGATAGTGGTCAGGATCCGGATCACGGTGGTCTTGCCCGCACCGTTGGGCCCCAGCAGCCCGAACACGGACCCCGGGCGGACCTCAAAGTCCACCCGGTCCAGGGCGACCACCGACCCGAAGTGCTTGCTGAGACCGGCGACGCTGATGGCGGCTCGTTCCATGGGGCTGCCCCTCACTCGACGTGACGGTCGGCTCCCGGTCGGCCGCAGCGCAGGCCCCTTCATTCTCCCGCCCCGCGCCGTTCGCGTCGCCGTGGCGGCCCGGCCCGGGGTCGGTCAGGAGTTCCCGGCGCGCTCGACGGTGAGGTCGAGGAAGTGGGTCGAGCAGGAGATGCAGGGGTCGTGGTTGCGGATGGCCCGTTCGCACAGGGCGGTCAGCTCGGCGTCGGTGGGCTCGCCGCGGTCCAGGCCGCTCTGGACCTGGCGGCGCAGGTCGTCCTCGATGGCGCCCTGGTTCTGGGCGGTGGGCGGAACCAGGACGGCGTCGGTGACCGTCCCGGACGAGTCCAGGGTGTAGCGGTGGTAGAGCAGGCCGCGCGGTGCCTCGGTCGCGCCGTGGCCGGTTGCGGCGCGCGGCGGGACCTCGACGTACGGAGTCGGTGCGAGTTCGTAGGTGTCGATGATGCGCAGGGCTTCGTCGACGGCGTGCAGGACCTCGACGGCGCGCACGATGATGCTGCGGTAGGGGTTGCGGCAGACGGCGCCCTGGGCGGGGTCGCCGAGTCCGGCGTCCTGGGCAGCTTGGCGGGCGATCGGGGCGAGCAGGCGGCCGCTGACGGCGTAGCGGGCGAGCGGGCCGGTGAGGTGGCGGCGGCCGTCGAGTCGGGAGTGCAGGGCGGTGGAGTGCGGCACCTGGTGCTCGGCAACGTGGTCGCCAAAGGTGTGAAGGGGGAAGGGGCGGGTGGGCAGTGCGCGGTCGCTGTCGGCCGGCAGGCTGGCGGTGCTGGGGGCGGGCATCACGGTGGGGGTGCCGGACTCGATGGCGTAGGTGTCGGGTTCGGCCAGGGCGAGCAGGTCGTGGTCGCAGCCGGCGTCGGGGAAGTCGAATCCGGCGACCCAGCGCACGGTCTGTGCGGCGTCGTCGCGGGCCCGACGCAACTGCTCTGCCAGCAGGCGCAGTTCGGCGGTGGTGGGCAGGCGGTGGAAGCCGCCGAGGCGGACGTTGACGGGGTGGATCGCGCGGCCGCCGAGGAGTTCGAGGATCGCGTTTCCGGCTTGTTTGAGGCGCAGGCCGCGTTCCACGTCGGCGCGGTGGGTGCGGGCGAGGTCGACGGCGCCGTCGGCGCCGAGGAAGTCGGGGGCGTGCAGGAGGTGGATGTGCAGGGTGTGGCTCTCGATCCATTCCCCGCAGTAGAGCAGGCGGCGCAGGGCGGCCGGCTGTCCGGTGACGGTGATGCCGCAGGCGTCCTCGATGGCGCGGCAGGCGCTCAGTTGGTAGGCGACGGGGCAGATGCCGCAGATCCGGGAGGTGAGGTCGGGCGGCTCGGTGTGGGCTCGTCCGCGCAGGAACGCTTCGAAGAAGCGCGGGGGTTCGTAGATCGCCAGCCGGGCCCCGGTGACGGTGCGGCCCTCCAGACTCAGGTGCAGCGCTCCCTCGCCCTCGACGCGGGCGAGGGAGCCGACGTGCAGGACGCGGGATCCGCGGTGGGTCACCGTTCCAGTTCCTTCCGGGCTGCCGTGTCGAACTCGGGGGCGGCGGCGTTGAAGGTGCGCAGCACGCGCACCACGCCGAGGGTGTCCATGCCGTCGCGGTGCAGCAGGGGGACGAAGGCGGGGAGGTTGGTGGAGTCGGACGGTCCGAAGCAGCCGTAGCAGCCGCGTCCGAAGGTGGGGCAGATCGCGCCGCAGCCGGCGTGGGTGACCGGGCCGAGGCAGGGCGTGCCGTGGGCGACGGTCACGCAGACCGTGCCGCGCTGCTTGCATTCGAAGCAGACGCTGTGGGCGGGAACGTTGGGGGTGCGGCCGGCCAGCTGGGCGGTGATGACCTCCAGCAGTTGGCGGCGGTCGATGGGGCAGCCGCGCAGCTCGAAGTCGACGGGGACGTGGGCGCTGATGGGGGTGGAGGTAGCGAGGGTGGCGACGTAGTCGGGTCGGGCGTAGATGACGGCCTGGAACTCGGCGACGTCCGCGTAGTTGCGCAGCGCCTGGACTCCGCCGGCGGTGGCGCAGGCGCCGATGGTCACCAGGCGGCGGGAGGCGGCGCGGATGTGGTGGATCCGTTCGATGTCCTGGGCGGTAGTCACCGAGCCCTCGACCAGGGACAGGTCGTAGGGGCCGGGAGCGGTCGCGCTGGAGGCTTCGAGGAAGTGGGCGATGTCCAACTGCTCGGCGAGTGCCAGGAGTTCGTCCTCACAGTCCAGCAGGGTGAGTTGGCAGCCGTCGCAGGAGGCGAACTTCCAGACGGCGAGCTTCGGCCGGCGGGCCTCGGGCGGCATCTCACAACTCCCTTACCAGCATCAGGGATCGGGCACGAGTCCAGCTGACGACCGGGCCATCCCGGCAAAGCAGCAGCGGGCCGAGCTGGCAGTGCCCGCAGTGACCGGTGCCGCAGTGCATGGTGCGCTCCAGCGAGACGCGGATCCGGTCGCTCTCCACGCCGCGCTGGGCGAGGTCGTCGGCGGTGGCCCGGATCATCGGCTCGGGGCCGCAGACGAACGCCGTCGTCGTGCGCGGTTCGAAGACGGCCCGCTCCAGCAGGGTGGTGACCACGCCGACGTCGCCCTGCCAGCGCTCGTCGGCGCGGTCCACCGTGCTCAGCACCCGGGCACCCGTCTGCCAGTCGGTCAGCTCGGCGGGGTAGAGCAGGTCGCGGGGTTCACGTGCGCCGACCAGAACGTTCAGCCGTCCGTACCGCTCGGGTGCGGCGAGCGCGGCCCGGACGAGCGGGCGCAGCGGTGCCAGGCCGATGCCGCCGGCCACCACCAGCAGGTCGTTGCCGGCTGCTTCGGGCAGGCCCCAGTCGGTGCCGAAGGGGCCGCGCACGCCGACCGTGGTTCCGGGCCGCAGCGCACGCAGGGCGCCGGAGATCGCGCCCACCGCGCGGACCGTGTGGGTCAGGCGGTTCCCGTCGATGCCGCAGACGGAGAGCGGGACGTCGCCGACGCCGAAGGCGTAGACCATCGCGAACTGCCCGGGGGCGAAGGGCGGCAAAGCCGTGCCGACCGGCTCCAGCACGATCGTGGCGGTGTCGGGCGCGTCGTCGCGGCAGGCCATCACCCGGTAGGGCAGCGGGACCAGGGAGGGAGCCGTCATCTCGCCGACCCGCTGTCCGGCGGCCCGTACAGGTCCAGCAGCCGGGTGCGGGTGGCCTTCAGCCGCCTGGCGATCACCTGGGCGACGCCGTGGGTGACTGCCAGGCCGAAGGCCGGGTCCTGCGCGCAGGCATCGCGGACCTTCGGCGCGTCGAACTCGGCGGCCAGCAGCGCGCTTCGGACCTGGGCGCCGAGGTGCCAGCGGTACGGTTCGAACAGCCAGGACCAGCCGAGGAGTTCACCCTCCCCAAGGGTCTCCACGACGGCCGCGGGGCGGCCGGGGACGTGGATGTCGAGGGCGACCGACCCGGAGCGGACGATCCAGAAGCGGTCGGCCGCGCCGCCCTCCTCGAAGAGCCGGGCCCCGGCGGGGAACGAGACCTCGCGCGCCGCGCTGAGCAACCGGTCGCGGTGGGCGGGCGCGAGCGTGCCGAGGAAGCCCGACCCCTCGACGGTCACCGTGCCCCCTCTCCCGCGCCGCTCTCCCTCTCGCGGTTGAGCGCGTGGGCTTCCTCGGTGATGTCGATGCCGACCGGGCACCACACGATGCAGCGCCCGCATCCGACGCAGCCGGAGCTGCCGAACTGGTCGTGCCAGGTGCCGAGTTTGTGCGTGGCCCACTGCCGGTAGCGGCTGCGCGAGGAGTCGCGGACCGGGCCGGTCGGGAGGTGGGAGAAGTCCCGGTCGAAACACGACTCCCAGTGCCGCCACCGCTCGGCATGGTCACCGGTCAGATCCGTCACGTCCTCGACGGAGGTGCAGAAGCAGGTCGGGCAGGCCATCGTGCAGTTCCCGCAGGTCAGGCAGCGGGCTGCGACGTCGTCCCAGCGCTCGGCCGTCAGCGTCTCGCGCATCAGAACCTGAAGGTCCACCAGCGGCATGCTGCGACCCATCCGGTCGGCCGCTTCCGCGACCCGCTCCCGCGCGGCGGTCCGGGTGGCGGTGTCGGCCGCCCGGCTGGGCAACTCGGCCAGCACCGACTCCCCCTCCGTGCTCCCGGCCCGTAGAAGGAAGCGGTGACCGTCGGCGTCGACCACCTCGGTCAGCGCCAGGTCGTAGCCGGGGCCGACCGCGGGGCCGGAGCCCATGGACACGCAGAAACAGGTGGCCCCCGGCTCGGTGCACTCCACCGCCACCAGGAACGCCCGCTCCCGGCGTCCGAGGTAGGCCGGATCGCTGTACATCCCGCCGGTCAGCACCCGGTCCTGGATCGCGATGGCCCGCAGGTCGCACGGACGCACGCCCAGGAAGGCGTACGACGGCGGCACGCTCGTGTCCGCCGTCATCACCAGCTCGCCGTCGGCGCCACGATCAGCGGTCCACTGCCGCACACGCGGCGGGTGCAGGAACGTCTTCCAGGACTGCGGACCGGCGCTGTGCGCGAACACCGCACCGTCCTCGCGCGCACGCAACCGGTACAGGCCGGCCTCCAGCTCGACGCCCCAGCCGAACGGCAGGTCCGCCCCGCAGGAGAGCTCGGCCAGCACGATCGCCCCGTCGCGCACCGTCGGACCGATGACCGTGCGGCCGCGAGCGGCGAGGACCGCGATCAACGCGTCCAGGCCGTCCCTGTCGAGCACCGCGCTCGCACCCTCGTCGTCCGCCATCGCCAACCTTCCAGCGCCGATCATGCGGTCCGAGCCAGTATGGGCACGGACCCGGTGGCCGAGGCGGGCCGACAGGCTTCGCGGTGGCCCAGGTGGCGGTGGACTTACCCCGTACGGACCTCGTGACCCCGCGCGCAGGACTGCCGGGCACGGCAGGCGGGAAGGGCGGCACGTATGACCAGCACAGCACGGACCGCCGTCATCGGGGTCGGGAACGAGTACCGCCACGACGACGGCCTCGGCCCGGCCGTGCTGGCCCGGCTCGCCCGGCTCAACGAGCGGCTGCCGCTGCCGGGCGGGACCGCCCTCCTGCTCTGCGACGGCGACCCGGCCCGGCTCATCACCCTGTGGGAGAGCGCCGACCTCGCCATCGTGGTGGACGCCGCGCACGCGCACCCCGGCCGGCCGGGCCGAGTGCACCGGCTCGAACTCGACGGCGGACCGTGGTCACCCACCGCAGGAGCCACCAGTTCGCACGGACTGGGCCTCGGCGAAGCCGTCGAACTGGCCCGCGCACTGGACCGCCTGCCGGGACGGCTCGTCGTCTACGCCGTCGAGGGAGCGGACACCAGCCCGGGAACCGGCCTGTCGCCGCCGGTCGCCGCCGCCGTGGACCCACTCACCCGGCAGATCGCCGGAGAACTCGCGGTGCACCACCGCCGCCGCGGCGGCGACCGATGAGCCCGCTCCCCACACGAAACCCGGGCCATTCGCACGCACCCGGCTCCCGACACCTCGGCGCCGGTCACCGTGAAACGTCTGTCCGGCACGGTCGCCAGGCCAGGACAGCCGCCCATCGCGGCAGGACGATGAGAAGGAGCGCAGGAGCCGACTGACGACGTCGGGCATGGCGACGGACGGGCTACCGGCGACTTCGGCGACGGTCCGTAGAGCGAGGGAGAAGCCGATGAGACACCCGGTCATCGTGGGAATCGACGGCACGGACGCCAGCCACGACGCGGTCGGCTGGGCCGCCGAGGAGGCCCGTCTGCGTGGCGTCCCCCTACACGTCGTGCACGCCTGGCTCGGCGAGACGTTGAACGCGCCGGCCGGGCAGGTGACCCGGCAGACCCGCGACGCCGGCGAGGAGGCCCTCGGAGCGGCCCGCGAACAGGCCCGCATGCACAGCCCCGGTCTGGAGGTCACCACCGAGCTGGTGGACGACTACGCCCGCGAAGCCCTGCTCACCGCGTCGGAGGAGGCGGACCTGCTGGTACTCGGGGCCCGCGGCTCCGGCGGCTTCTCGCGCCTGCTGGTCGGCTCGACGAGCCTGCACCTGTCCGTCCACGCCCTGTGCCCGGTCGTCGTGGTCCACCCGCGAGAGGCCCGGTCGACGCCCGGTGGCGTGCTGGTGGGCGTGGACGGCGAGCAGGGCGGCGAGGACGTGCTCACCTTCGCCTTCGAGGCCGCCAGCAGGCGGGACCTGCCGCTGCAGGCCGTGCACGCCTGGAGCTATCCCCTGGTCAGCGGGCCGGGCCACGCCTTCCCCGCTGTGTACGAGGAAGAACAGATCGCCGCCGAGCGGGAGCGGCTGCTCACCGAGGCACTCGCAGAGACGATGAAGAAGTACCCCCACGTGGAGGTGGCGGCCATCGCCGTGCGCTCCAGCGCGGCCAAGCTGCTGGTGACCCTCTCCGAAGCCCACCAGCTGGTAGTGGTCGGACGTCACGGGGCGGTACGCGGGCCCCTGCGGCGTCTGGGCTCGGTGAGCCAGGCAGTCGTGCAGCACGCGCACTGCCCGGTCGCCGTGGTGCCGTTGGGATGAGCCGCCCCGACAGCCCTGGCGGCCGTGACGCGCTCAGGCCGGGCGAATGATCCGGCCGGTGACCCGGGTCGGGTTGATCCGTACCCAGAGGTCACGCCTGCCACCCGCCCAGGGCTCCGCCGCGGACTGCTCCATCAGGCGCTGAACGGCTGCGGGCTCGGTGACATGCTCGACCGTCCCGACGACCACGACACTCCATCCCCGACTGCGGGTCTCGTCGATCTGGTCCACCTCGAAGGCGACCTCGCCGCCCGGCACGGCCGCGGTCACGGTGCCGGGGGCCGTGCGGTAGATGATCGTCCCGCCGAGGACGGTGTAGTTCACCGGGACGATGGCGGGCCCGTCGGGCGTGGACAGCCCTAAGCGGCCGATCCCGTGCGAGCCGAGCCGGTCGCGGGACTCCTCGGGATCCAGTTTCCACAGTCCCTGCCCGGCTGCCGCGTCGCCCTGTCCGGGCGGGCCGTCACCGCTGCCGTCCAGCAGTTCCCCTGGCGTCGTCTCCAGAGCCGCCGCCAGTCGGTGCAGCCCGACGCTGTCGAAGTCGCCGCCGAGCTCCTCCAGAAGCTGGAGGTAGCGCGGCGCCATGTCGGCCCGGGTCGCCAGTTGCTCGTGTGTGAGTCCGAGCTGTCGGCGGCGCTGCGCCACCCGCTGCGCGAACCCGCCCTGCCGGCCCGGTGTCGAACGGCCGGGCTCGTCAGGCGGCGTGGTGTCCTCGCTCACGACCGATCACCTCCTCCCACCGAGCATGACACCCGCAGCGCAGAGAGGCCGCATGAAGCAACCGTGGCCTCGCCGCGCGACCGCCGACGGGCTGGCCTGGCCGCGACAGCCGGTCCGGCCCACCATGGAAGGGCGGCCAACCGGCATATCGGAGAAGACCATGGACTACGGACTCAGTGTCTGGCTCGACCTCCCGTTCGCGGACGCCGTCGAACGCGTGCGAGCCGCACTGGCCGCAGAGGGCTTCGGCATTCTGACCGAGATCGACGTACAGGCGACGCTTCGCGCCAAACTCGGCGAGGAGATGGAGGACTACCTGATCCTCGGCGCGTGCAACCCCCCACTCGCACATCGCGCCCTCGGCGTCGACCGCCGGATCGGCCTGCTGCTGCCGTGCAACGTGGTGGTCCGCGCCGCTGACGGCGGGACCGTGGTCGAGGCCATGAACCCGCAGGTGATGGTACGGATCAGCGACCGGACGGAGCTGACGCCCGTCGCGGACGAGGCGACGGCCCGGCTCCGTGCCGCGCTGGACACCTTGCACGACTGACCTCGACTCCGACGGCGATGCCACCGTCGAAGTCGAGGCCCCGAGGACAGAGCTCTGAGCGTTCAGTGCTCACCGTTCTCCGGGCGCCGGCTTCGCCCGGACCAGAGCGGCTCGACCTGCTGCCAGTCGTGCTCCCACCCGCACGCAGCCCGACGGTCGAGCACCCGCCGGCGGACGGCGCGACCGGTCCACACCGCTGCACCTGTCACGGCGAAGACGCCGAGCCCGTACATGCCGGCAGTCGTCTCCAGCCGGCGGTCGGCTTGCGGGGGCGCTGCCGGCTTTCCGCTGTCGTCGACCCAGAGCGATATCCGAACCCCCGGCGCCGTTCCGGCCAGGACCGGCACGACGCCGGTCCGATGGTCGGTCGGCGGGTAGTCCCAGGCCGCCTTCGCCGAGGTGGCGGCCGACGTCAGGCTGTCGCTGCCCGCCGCGGCCAGCGTGGTGGCAGTCACCTGGTGACGGTGCTGAGCCGTTCGGTGGGCCTGCGCCACCATGCCGTCCAGCCGGGTCAGGGCGAGCAGGGTGCTGAAGGCCACGCAGAGCAGCATGGCCACTGTGACGGTGAGCAGCAGCCGACTGCGGGCCCGATCGACCGGGCGGCAGAGCGGGTTGCGGTCGTGCCCCACGGCGCGCCACAGCTGGCGCGCGAGAGGTATGCGGGAGTACGAGTGCCGGTGCGAGACAGATGCAGCGGGCATGGCGCGCCTCCTCGGTGCTGCGCGGTTGCCGCGGTTCTGCCCTCAGTCTGTTGCGCCAGTCTGTGCGGCCCTAGGGTCCAGCGGTACCAGCTGCCGGGCCAGTGGGCCCACCACCCGATACCGCTCGTACGGCCCCGTCCGTCCGGCTCAGCCCTCCCGGACGATGACCACCGGGCAGGGGGCGTGCATAGCGCAGCGCTCGCTCACGGAGCCGAGCAGTGCCCGCGCGAAAGTGCCGTGCCCCCGGCTTCCCACCACCAGGAGCTCTGCGCCGCGAGCCGCGTCGATGAGTACGTCGGCCGGGTTCCCAGGGACCAGCCGCCGTCGCACCTCCACCGGCTGCCCGTCACCGAGCACCTCGCCGAGCTCTTGATCGAACTTCCGGCGGGCGACGCCCTCGTCGAGGTCCGGGGCGATCATGGGCGCTGACTAGCCGTAGGCCACCAGGGTCTCCCACGCACCGACAGCGTCCACCGTCCCCCCGATCAGCTGCGCCTGGCGGATCGCCCACCGCAGAGCCGCGTACGACGACGGCGAGCCGTCGACACCGACCACAACCCGCGGCGCCGCATCGTTCCCGGTCATCCCAGTCCACCTCACCGTCGCTGCCGAACCCTTCAACCCCCACGCTGCTCCCATTCCGCCCGACCGGCCAGCAGAAGCCTCCGGCCGGCCCCACCCTGCCGACCCAATCGGCCCTGGTCAGCGACGGCCGATTCTGATGGTCTGGATCTGGAGCAAAGGGGCGGTCGAGCCCGAACGTCCGAACGCTTCACACACCTGGAGGCTGCCATGGAGGCCGGCATCGGAGACCGGGTCATCGTGGAGGGCACACGTCCCGGCGCAGTACGCCGAGACGGGCGGATCGTCGCGCTGCACCATGAGGACGGCAGCCCGCCCTGGGACGTGCTCTGGTCAGACAACGGCCACACCACCACGCTGTTCCCCGGCCCGGACACCCACCTGCACCACTTCGCCCACAGCGCGACGAGCACGCCCGCACCGACGACCAGGCCCTCCGCGCCCTCTGCTCACGCGTGACCTGAGGGACCCGTAGGCCGACTGGGTCATGCTGCCGAGCACACGGGGATGACGGTCCGCACCGTGGGCAGCCGTCTTCCTATCCTTCGAGCCGTTGGTTCCTCACCGTCAGGCGAAGGCCGTCCTCAGCGCCTGGAAGGCGTTCTCGGGTCGGAGAGCGCGTGGTAGATCCGGCGGGATCGGGGCGTCGCGGCCGAGCAGTCCGTAGACGGCGTGCATGGCGCCGCGCACCGAGCGGCGGCAGGGGCCGCTGACGTCCGCCCATTCACCAGTGCCTTCGGCTTCCAGCTCGCTGCGGCGAACTGGCCGGCAACTTCTTCCTCGCCGCCGCGATTCTGCCCGCCGACGGCCTCCGAGCCCAGCCCTGTTCGGAGTTCAGAGGCGAACTAGCCGTGGCGGTGCAGCACCGTCATCAGCTTGCGGAAGTCCGGCGAACTCAACCTCGCGAACGGGGCTATCCAGGACGGCTCCGACGCCGTGATCACACCAGCCACCACAAGATCATCTCACCCGCGACCAGCAGTTACGGAACAGCCCTAAGGTCGGACCTTATGCGGAGCCGGTCCAGGAGGTCATCGATCTTGTAGGGATTGCCCCGACATTCGGCGCTCCAGCCGCCGACGTGCTGCTCACTTTGATCCGCAGCCTTGTTTCATTCGTAGCTGACAACTAGGAAGAGACTGCCACCTTCTTCGACATCAGCCATTAACACCAGTGACACGCCGCGTAGCCGACGGACAGGAGGACGGGCACCCCGCGCCGCTCCGCCTCCGCGAACGCCTCGGGGGACCACTCCCACCAGTCGACGGGGTTCCCGGCGTGCTGCTGGAGATAGGGCGAGGTCGCGTCAGCCAACCGGTTCATAGTTGACAGTTTGCCACCGGGCTCAGTGAGATCCACACGCGCCACTCGGTGTCAGGCGTCCGATGGTGGAGCTCGGTTCGACTGGGCAACGCCACCAGTCGGTGGCTTTGAATCACCCCAGGAGCCAATGGCAAGTGGACCAGGAAGGGGTCGCCGCCAGCTCGACGCCGTCGGGCCCGCCTATGAGGATGACGATGTCCTCCGGGGATGGAAAGCCGACGTGCCGGACCCGAGGGTGACAACGTCCCTGTCGGGCCAGCGGCAGTGTCAAGCAGTACCTGAAGATCTGCCGGTTCCCCACCTGCAGAGCAGCGAAACGCGCTCACTTCCCTGCTGGAGTTCCTGAACAATAAATTCCCGCTCGACGATCTGGAAGACAAAAAGCTGAGCGAGAAATTCGAAGGGAAGTTCTTCAAGGAGCTTCCCGACGATGCACGCCAGGAGTTCTTTCAATACCGCCTTCCAATTCGGCGCCTTTCCAACCTCGCTGACGAGGTTGTGCGCGCAGTGTTTGCCCGCGTCAATAGGGTCAATAAGGAGCACTTCTTGCCGCACTGTCGCGACGTGGCATTGAATCGCCGCCAGTTCGTCCTGGTTCTCGATGACGACGACCTGGCCCTGCCGGTCGAGGAAGTCAAGAAATCTCTCGGACCTCGACGCAGCCCTGCCGGTGCGTTGATTCGCGACAGGCCGAAGCTCGGAGAGTCTCATTTGATCAATGAGTATTTTTGCCGACTCGTCAGCTAGATTCGCACAATGTCCGTGCACACTCGCCGCACTCAGCGCATTGCACCTGCGACCACGGCGATTGAGACCTCCGGGGCGAGCCTAGAAGTACGTGACCTGGACGATGTAGATCTGCTCGTGCCGAACGACGGTCAGGTACTCGAACATGCCGCCAGGGACGTCGGCGGTCTTGCTCTTGGGATTCTCACCCCGGTACGAGGTCCCGTCGAGGTAGAGGGCTTCCGCAGCTCGGACCAACTCGTCGGCCTTCTTCTCGGCTTCGGCGACGAAGGCCGGCGGTGCTCCGCTGATCACGCGTTCCTCACTGGGGAGGTACTCCCAGGACCACGTCATGCGCCCAGCACCCGGTATGCGGCTCGGACGATCTCGGCAGCAGTGAGGGCATGACGCCGGGAGTCATCAGGATCCTCCGCTACCTGCATGAGGTACTCGGCTCGGCGGAGCCTGGAGGCTGTCTCCGGATGCCGTTCGATCTCGACCACGACAGCCCACCGCAGGAGGAACCCTCGGAGAGGATCAAGGGTGTCGGAGTCGATGGCCTCGGTGATCGCTTCGGCCTGCTCGGTCTGCATCTCCAGCAGGCGGTCCGGGGCTACAACGGCAAGGGCAGCCTTGAGAGCGGTGATGGTCCGCTCAGGGCGCGGGATCAGCTCTTCAGCGTGGTGCTCCGGCTGTGCGGTCACGTTTCCTCCGTGCAGTTCGGCCGGTACCACGCTACAACGCGGCTGGCCCGCTGATCCTCCGGTTCGGGTGACACAACGCCCCCTGCCCCCTAACTACATGTGTCCATCTCAGTACTGCTCGACAAAACGTCAGGTCAGGACTACCAGGTTGTCATCAGCTACTGGCACCAGTGGCGCGAATGCCTCGGGGGACCACTCCCACCAGTCGACGGGGTTGTCGGCGTGCTGCTGAAGGTAGGGCGACGTGGCGTCGGCCAAACGGTTCACCATGCCTGCAGTATCCCAGCCACCAAGCCCGCTGCGCGGAGCGGCCTGCCAACACGCCGAGTAGCCACTGCCCAGCTCTCGATCTACTCGGCGACCTTGGGACGCGCCAGGGATAGAAATCCGAAGAGTATCCGAGACGAGGATCGGGGTCTGCGAGTTCTCGTAGCGGAGAGTCAGAGTCGCGCGACCGAGTTCGGTACTGGAGATATTGATATCACTACCAGGATATCCCTGACGCAGGAGGTCAGAGGCGGCCCCGGCAGCAACATTGATTTCCTGGGCAATCTGCCGAGATTCCGGAAGATTATGGACGTACCAAATCTCGACATCGCCGACGGAATCGTCCGCTAGAGCATCGTGCAGTTTCTCTCCACGCTCCCAGCAGAACGTCAGGCACGCCCTGCGGCTCGTTTTTGCTGAACAGCCAGTTCACTGCCTGATGAAGACTCGCTGCCTTACCGGAGGGCGCTTGCAGCTTGGCCGCGTTCTGGGACTCGTATCCCTGGGCCAGGACGACACGCCCGGCATCGCGGTCGATGTACAGAAGGTCACACGCCTTGTCGTTCGACGAATCAGTCAGCGCGGTAGCGGCCACCGCGCTGATGTCCTCAATGTCGAACGCCACTGCAACGCAAACAGCAGTCGCTTGTTGGAGTCGTACTGGTCAAGGTCAGCTCGCTTCTGAAGCGCAACTTCGAGGCTGTCTGTCACGTCGTCAGAATACCGCCAACTATCACAGGGCAGGCCCCACTTGGGGCAACGCCACCACCTGCCTGGTCAGCCTTCTTCTCGACTTCGGTGAGGAAGTCCAGCGGCGCTCCGGCTAAGCGGCCGTGTGCCCTCCGCAGAGTTGGGCCAGCAGCACGCTTCGCTCACTGGTCCGTCCATCTCAGGCCACGGAGAGACGGTGCCGCCCGTCACTGGGCGTCGGCCTCGGGCCGGGGCAGCTCGTCCAGGTCGAGGGTGTAGGTCCGCCCGTCGGCCAGCTCGATGGGCAGCTTGCCCGAGCCGTACTTGTGCGTGTGGGCCGCGATGTAGCCGGAGCCGGTGGGCTGGGTGTGGACGACGACCTCCGCGGCGTACGGGTCCACCACCATGTAGACCGGGATGCCGTAGCGGCCGTACTTCGCGGTGCAGTCGTCGTAGTCCTTGCGCATGGAGGAAACCGACACCACCTCGGCGATCAGCAGCACGTCCTCGAAGCCGTAGCGCTTGCCCTGCCGCTGCGCGTCCTCCCGCAGGATCGCGAAGTCCGGGGCCGAGTTCTCGTCGGCCGGGAAGTCCAGGTACACGTCGGATGCAGTCTTCGCGTGCCGGCCGAGCGAGAGCGAGTCGATCTGCATCGACTTGATCGTGCTGGAGTGCTCGAAGCTCTGCGGAGTCATGACCACCTTCCCGTCGGTACCGAAGAAGACCACGTACCCGGCGGGGAACTCGGTGTGCATGACCGCGTCGGCGCTCATCAACGGCTCCTTCCTGTCGCCTCTCAGGATATGGGGCCATGGTCTCGTACGGGGGTCCACTACGAGAGCGTCGACCGAGCAGGAGCAGCGAGGTTGCACTAGTTCCTCGGCCCGCGACACCTCGTGTCCCACCCGCTCGAAGCGCCCCGCAGCCGTCGGCCACCGACGCGCCGGTCGATGGGAGACTCGAACCATGCGAGCCGTTCCCCCGTCCAGCCCCGAGGTCTCGGCCCGGATGAGCCGACAGACCAGCAAGGACACCAGCGCCGAACGAGCGGTGCGCCAGCTCCTCCATGCTTCCGGGTACCGCTATCGGATCCACTATCCGGTGCCGGGCATGCGCAGACGCACGATCGACATCGCCTTCACGCGAGCGAAGCTGGCCGTCCTGGTCGACGGTTGCTTCTGGCACGGCTGCCCCGAGCACGCCACCAGCCCCAAGGCGAACGCCGAATGGTGGCGGCAGAAGCTCGACCGCAACATCGAGCGCGACCGGGAGACGACCGCACAGCTGCTGTCCGAAGGCTGGACGGTCATGCGGTTCTGGGAGCACGAGGCACCGGAAGCCGTCATGCACCAGGTGTCCGAGGCCGTCGACCAGGAGATGGCCGACAGGCGCCGGCGACTCGCAGAGAGCGGGAGCGAAGGCGAGGGCGAGGGCGAGGGCGAGGGCGAGGGCGAGGGCGACTGATCGGAGCCGCCGGGACGCGCAAGAGCAGCGGCCCACCGTCGCCTCATGGGCTGACGGTGGGCCGCTGTGCTGCGGTGCTCACGGGTCAGGGGGCGGAGTCCTGGACGCTCGGGCTCTTGTCGTAGGCCTTGATCGGGCTCATGCCCACCCCGTTGATCGCCACCGTGTCCTGGGTGCTGACCTGGGCGCACTTGGTGGAGTCGTCGGCGGTCTGCGCGTCGCTGTTGCTCAGCGCCTGCTGGGTGTTGACGGGGGCCGGGGCGGCGGGGGCGCCGCTGCCGGAGCCGCCGGCGGGGGCGGAGCCGAAGGTGGTGCCGCTGGTCCAGTCCTTGCCGATGACCAGGGTGATCCCCGGGCCCTCGCCGGGCTTGACGGCGGAGGCGGGCAGGCCGAGCGAGGCGGCGACCTCCTGGGCGTCGGCCTCGCGGCCGGCGGTGTAGGTGACCTCGCTGGTCTCCGCGGTGACCGTCGCGTTGGCGGCGGAGGTGGCGGAGTTGTAGCCGGCCGCCTTGAGCGCGGTGGCGAGGTCACCGGCGCGCCCGGCCACCCCGCTGCCGTTCTTCACGTGGACCGCGATCTCGCTCTTCGGGGCGCCGGAGGGCGCCGCGGGCGGGGCCGAGCTGGTCGCGGGGGCCGGCGTGGGCGACGGCGCGTTGGGGTCCGCGGTCGAGGTGGCGGAGGCGGCGGCCGAGGACTTGTCACCCGTGCCGGTGGTCAGCGCCACGTCGTTGGTGATCGCGGAGAAGAGGTTCTTCGCGGCCGGCGCGACCAGCACCCGGCCGTCCTCGCCCTTCACGTTGTCGGGCTCGTTCTGCATCGTGGTCATGGTGATGCGGTTGGCCGGGACCTTGTTGAGGTCGTTCGCCAGGCCCACCAGGTTGGTGATGCCGCTGAGCCCGTTGTCGACGGTCAGCGCCTTGGTGGCGGCGTTCGCCAGCGAGAGCACCGCGGCGGGGTTGGTCAGCGTGCCCGCGCTCTTGAGCTGGCGGACCATCGAGCTGAGGAACATGTGCTGGGAGACCGTGCGGCCCAGGTCGCTGCCGTCGCCGAAGCCGTGCCGGGTGCGGACGAACTCCAGGGCGGCCATGCCCTGCAGGGTGTGGTTGCCCTTCTTCAGCTTGAGGTGCGAGTACGGGTCGTAGACGTTGTTGTCCACGCAGACCGGCACGCCGCCGACCGCGTCCGACATCTGCACCACGCCGGTGAAGTCGACCATCATGAAGTGGTCGATGGGTATGCCGGTCAGCTGGTGCACGGCGGCCACCGTGCAGCCCGGGCCGTAGTCCAGGGTGCTGTTGATCATGTCCCGGTGCGGCTTCATGCTGGTGTGGTTCTGGGTGTCCGTGCAACCGGGCAGCTGCGTCTCGAGGTCGCGCGGGATGCTCATCACCGTCGCGTTGCTGCGGTCCGCCGAGACGTGCAGCACCATCTCCACGTCGGCGTTGGCGCCGGGCCCGCAGTCGCCGCCGATCGCGCAGTCGGCCGCGTTGTCACGCTGGTCGGAGCCGATCACCATGATGTTGATCGGGGTGCGGCCGAAGGCGTCCGGCGTCTCGTGGCCCGCGTCGCCCGAGGTGCCGGCGAAGAGCGCGGAGTGCTTGATGTTGCCGTTCAGCTTCTCGTAGAGGTAGCCGAAGGTACCGCCGGTGACCAGCACCAGGCCGGCCGTGGTGTATGCGAGGATGCGCAGGCCGCGCCGCTTGGGGGGCTTGCGGCTCTTGCGGGCCGCCGCCCGGCCGCCGGTCGCGGGGGCCGACGGCTGGGCGCCGCGCGCACGCCGACGTGGCCCGGGACCGGGGCTGTCCACCTGCATTCCGCTCACGTCCGCTGTCCTTCCGCCGTCGATCTCCGGCTGTGACGCCTGCCACCGGGAGCACGGCGCAGCCGTACGTCCGGTTGCGAAGCAGCCGGTGATCCTCCGGTTCCATCAGTCGCTCGCGGCCGGTGCCGTGAGGCGTTGCTTGGTTCGTGCCTGTCTGGACGTCGGCGTGTCGAGCCTCGGTTCCCAGGCGCGCAGCATAGCCGCCCACCCTTATAAGACTTAAGAGCGGAGCGAGCACTGCCCGCACGGCAGTTGAGTGACCGGCGCCACACAACGGCTGTCCGGCCGGGTCCGGTTCAACGGGCCGCTGACCGGCCCTGTCGGCACGGCCGAGCGGGCCGCGAGGGGCAGGAGCCGCACGGACCCGGGGGAAACGGGTGCGATGGAACGGGAGTTGGCCGGCGCTCGGACAGTGATCGAGGTCACCGGCCGGACGGGCGGCCCGACGGGCGGTGCCGGCGGACCGGTTACTCCTTGGGGCTCTCCGGCTCCTCCGCGAAGTCGACCCGCTTGAAGCGCGAGTTCATCGACTTCAGCAGGAACCAGGTGGCGACGCCCAGCCCGCAGAAGACGACGAAGCCCAGCAGGCCCGGGGTGACCGAGTTGGGGTCGTAGGCGAGCTGGGTGGTGGCGTGGGCGAGGTTCAGGGGAGCGCTCATTGCTCCATGGTGACCCGGCTTCCCACGGGCCGGGTCACCGGGGTGGGGCGTGTCGCGCGCGACGCGCCCCACCAGCGCACCTACTGCGCCGCCTCGCCCGCCAGGCTGGTGGCGCGCAGGCCGGCGAACAGGTCGTCCTCCGGCAGGTCGGTGTCGACCAGCGAACGGGCCAGCTCGTAGTCCTCGGTCGGCCAGACCTCGCGCTGCACCTCCAGCGGCACCCGGAACCACGGGCCGTCCGGGTCGATCTGGGTGGCGTGCGCGATCAGCGCCCGGTCACGGGTCTCGAACCAGTCCGCGCAGTGCACCCGGGTGGTGATCTCGCGCTCCGCCCGGCCGCTCTTCTCCCAGCCCGCGATCCACTCGCCGTACGGGGAGTCGTGCCCATGCTCGGTGAGGTACTGGTGCAGGGCGCGGATCCGGCCCATCGGGAAGCCGTGGTTGTAGTAGAGCTTCAGCGGCTGCCAGGGCTCGCCGGCCTCCGGATAGGCGTCCGGGTCACCGGCGGCGTCGAAGGCCCGCATGGTGATCTTGTGGGTCATGATGTGGTCGGGGTGCGGGTACCCGCCGTTCTCGTCGTAGGTGGTGATCACCTGCGGCTTGAACTCGCGGATCAGGCGCACCAGCGGCTCGGCGGCCGTCTCGACGTCCTGCAGCGCGAAGCAGCCCTCGGGCAGCGGCGGCAGCGGATCGCCCTCGGGCAGGCCCGAGTCGACGAAGCCCAGCCAGGCCTGCTCGACACCCAGGATCTCGCGGGCGGCGTCCATCTCCTTGCGGCGGACCTCGTGGATGTTCTCCTCGACAAAAGGGTCGCCCTGGAGCTTGGGGTTCAGCACTGAACCGCGCTCGCCCCCGGTGCAGGTGGCCACCAGCACCTCAACGCCCTTGGCGACATACATGGCCATGGTGGCCGCGCCCTTGCTGGACTCGTCGTCCGGGTGCGCGTGCACCGCCATCAGCCGCAACTGCTCAGTCAACGCCTGGTTCCTTCCGGGAATGTCCGGGCTCAGCATCGTCCCCCTATAGTGACGGACTGGAAGGCCCGCACATTCCCGTCGCCCGGCGCGTGGACAGGTGCCGCAGCCCACGGCCTTCCCGGAAGGGACTACCTGCCATGACCGCCACCAGCAGCACCGCCCCCGATTCGCTGCCCCAGAGCCGCTACGGCCGGCAGAGCGACGAGCAGGCGGACCGCACCCTCAAGCTGGTCGGCGCCGTGCTGGCGGTCCTGCTGCTGGGCCTCGTGGCCTGGCTCGGCGGCTCGTACCTGATGTCCGCCACCAAGCTCAACGGAGCGGTCCCGGTCTTCAACCCGGTCTCCGACAGCGAGGTGCAGGCCGAACTCTCGGTGACCAAGGACTCCGGCACCGGCGGCACCTGCACGATCCGCTCGCAGGCCGCCGACGGCTCGGTGGTCGGCCAGCTCGACGTCCCGGTCCCCAAGGCGGGCACCACGTTCGTCCAGACGGTCACGATCCGCACCACCGAGCGCGGCACCACGGCCGAGCTGATGGGCTGCACCCCGGCGAAGTAGCGCCGGGCACCGCCGTCAACCAGGGCCCCCGTCCGCCCTGGTGGGATTGGTCCGGCCGCGGACCGGGCAAGTGACTCGGAACAGCCCGGACAAACTGACCGTTAACGCACCGCTACCGGACTCCCACTGCGGGCCGGACATTGTTAGGCTCGTGGTTTCGCCCCTTCCGCGCCGGACGGCTCGGAGGCGGGCGTTGCTTTGTAGAGAGCACCTGTAGCACCCAGCACCTGTAGCACCGAACTGCTGACGAAAACCCTCAGCACCTCCCAGCACCGACGAGGAGCACCCGTGACCCAGACCAGCGAGACCGTGACCTGGCTCACTCCGGCCGCCTACGACAAGCTCAGGAACGAGCTCGAGCATCTGACCGGTCCGATGCGCGCCGAGATCACGCAGAAGATCGAGGCCGCGCGCGAGGAGGGTGACCTCAAGGAGAACGCCGGCTACCACGCCGCCCGCGAGGAGCAGGGCAAGATGGAGCTGCGGATCCGCCAGCTCACCCAGCTCCTGGAGCGCGCCAAGGTCGGCGAGGCCCCCGCGGACTCCGACGTGGTCGCCCCCGGCATGATCGTCACCGTCGCCTTCGCCGGCGACCCCGACGACACCATGGTCTTCCTGCTCGGCTCCCGCGAGGTGGCCGGCGACGACGACCTCGACGTCTACTCGCCGCAGTCGCCGCTCGGCCGCTCGATCGACGGCAAGAAGGTCGGCGAGGACGCCCAGTACGAGCTGCCGAACGGCAAGAAGGCCAGCGTGCGGATCCTCGAGGTCAAGCCCTTCACCGGCTGACCCGGCCACGCCCCGTGCGACGGCGGTGGGCCCGGACCGATCGGTCCGGGCCCACCGCCGTCGTCCGTACCGGCCGCACCGGGGCCTGGCCGGACGCGGAGCGGCCCGGCTGTCCGACCGCGGAACGGCCCCAGCTACAGCTATCCGACCGCGGAGCGGTACTTGCGCACCGAGAGCCAGGAGAAGGCCCCCAGCACCACCAGCGAGGAGACGATCGACACCCCGATCGCGTGCTGCATCGGCCAGGCCTCGTCCACCGGCCCGATCTGGTTGCCGAACAGGTCGCGGCAGGCCTGCACGGTCGAGCTGAACGGGTTCCAGTAGGCGACCGGCTGCAGCCAGCCCGGCATGCTGCTGATCGGCACGAAGGCGTTGGAGACGAAGGTCAGCGGGAAGAGCCAGATCAGCCCCGCCGAGGTGGCCGCCTCCGGGCTGCGCACCGAGAGCCCGATCAGCGCGCCGATCCAGGAGAACGCGTAGCCGAGCAGCAGGAGCAGCGCGAACGCGGCCAGCGCGCGGAAGAACCCGTGGTGGATCCGCCAGCCGACCGCGAGCGCCACCAGCGCGAGCACCAGCAGCGTGAACGCGGTCTGCACCAGGTCGGCGAGGGTCCGTCCGGCCAGCACCGCCGAGCGGGTCATCGGCAGCGAGCGGAACCGGTCCACCAGGCCCTTGGTCATGTCCTCCGCAATGCCGGCCGAGGCACCCGCCACCGCGAAGGTGACGGTCTGCGCGAAGATGCCGGCCATCAGGAACTGGATGTAGATCGAGGAGCTGGACCCGGCCATCGGGATCCTGATCGCGCCGCCCATCACGTACGAGAAGAGCAGGACGAACATCACCGGCTGCAGCAGCCCGAACACCACGATTTCCGGAATTCTGGACATTCTGCGCAAATTGCGCCGGGCGATCACCCAGGAGTCGTGCAGCATCGCCCCGATCCCGTGCCGCTGACGCGGGACGGCGCCGCCGATGGCGTGCTCGGTCGCGGTGGACGCGCTCATCTCAGGCCTCCTTCCGGGCCCGCCGGCCCCGGCCCCCGCCCCCGCCGGGCGCCGCGCCGCTCCCGCCGCCCGGCGCCCGGCCGTCCGGCGCCCGGTCCTCCGGAGCCTCGCCGCTCGAAGCCGCCGTGGCGTGCCCGGTCAGCGACAGGAAGACGTCGTCCAGGGTCGGCCGGCGCAGCCCGATGTCGTCGATCTCGATCTCGCGCGCGTCCAGCTCGCGGATCACGTCGGCCAGCACCCGGGCGCCGCCGGTGACCGGCATGGTGATCCGCCGGGTGTTCCGCTCCACGCTGGGCTCGCCCACCGCGTAGCCCTTCAACGCCTCGACGGCGGTGCCGATCAGCTCGGCCTGGTGCACCACCACCTCCACCCGCTCGCCGCCGATCTGCGCCTTGAGCCGGTCCGCGGTGCCGCGCGCGATCACCCTGCCGTGGTCGACCACCGCGATGTCGTGCGCCAGCCGGTCGGCCTCCTCCAGGTACTGGGTGGTGAGCAGCAGCGTGGTGCCCTGCTCGACCAGGCTCTCGATGACCCCCCAGAGCGCCAGCCGGTTGCGCGGGTCCAGTCCGGTGGTCGGCTCGTCCAGGAACATCACCGGCGGTCGCACCACCAGCGCGGCGGCCAGGTCGAGCCGGCGCCGCATGCCGCCGGAGTAGGTCTTGGCGGTGCGGTCGGCCGCCTCCGAGAGGTTGAACCACTCCAGCAGCTCCAGCGCCCTCGCCTTCGCCGCCCTGGCCGGCATCTGGTACAACTCGCCGACCATCTGCAGATTCTCACGCCCCGTCAGGTACTCGTCCACGGCCGCGTACTGACCGGACAGACCGATCACGCCGCGCACCCGGCCGGGTTGGCGCAGCACGTCCAGCCCGGCCACCACGGCGCTGCCGGAGTCGGGCCGCAGCAGCGTGGTGAGGACCCGCACGGTGGTGGTCTTGCCCGCGCCGTTGGGGCCGAGCAGGCCGAGCACCGTCCCCTCCGGGACGTCCAGGCTCACCCCGTCCAGGGCGCGCACGTCGCCGAAGGTCTTCACCAGGTTCTCGGCCTGGATGGCTGCTGGCATCGGGCTGTCCCCTCTGCTCGGAGCGGGCCCGGAAGGAGCGGGCGCAGTACAGGTCCACTCTGTCCCGCACGCCCCCGCCCGGCCACCCGGAGACGCCGAGAGCGCCCCGGTCCCGACGGACCGGAGCGCCCTCACCGCGCCCCAACTCGGCCTGGACGCAGGCCGGAAGGCTCAGCCCAGCGCGTGCGCCAGGTCGGCGACCAGGTCGTCGGCGGACTCGATGCCCACCGACAGCCGCACCAGGTCGGCCGGGACCTCCAGCAGCGAGCCGGCCACCGAGGCGTGCGTCATCCGCCCGGGGTGCTCGATCAGCGACTCCACGCCGCCCAGCGACTCACCGAGGGTGAACAGCCGGGCCCGGTTGCAGACCTCCACGGCCGCCTGCTCGCCGCCCTCGATCCGGAACGAGACCATGCCGCCGAAGGCCTTCATCTGCTTGGCCGCCACCTCGTGGTTGGCGTGCGAGGCCAGCCCCGGGTAGAAGATCTGGGTGACCTTCGGGTGCCGGGCCAGCAGCGCCACGATCTGCTCGGCGTTGGCGCAGTGCCGGTCCATCCGCACGCCCAGGGTCTTGATCCCGCGCAGCACCAGCCAGGAGTCGAACGGCCCGGCCACCGCGCCCATCGCGTTCTGGTGGTAGGCCAGCTGCTCGCCGAGCTCGGCGTCCGCCGCCACCAGCGCGCCGCCGACCACGTCGGAGTGCCCGCCCATGTACTTGGTGGTGGAGTGCACCACCACGTCCGCGCCCAGCGCCAGCGGCTGCTGGAGGTACGGGCTGGCGAAGGTGTTGTCCACCACGAGCAGCGCGCCGGCCGCGTGCGCGATCTGCGCGACGGCGGCGATGTCGGTCACGCCGAGCAGCGGGTTGCTGGGCGTCTCCACCCAGACCGCCTTGGTGTTCGGCTTCAGTGCCTCGCGGACCTTCTCGGGGTGCTGGGTGTCGGCCACCGAGAAGTCCACGCCCCAGCGGGTCAGCACCTTGGCGAAGAGCCGGAAGGTGCCGCCGTAGGCGTCGTTGGGGATCACGATGTGGTCGCCGGGGGCGAGCACGGTGCGCAGCAGGGTGTCCTCGGCGGCCAGGCCGGAGGCGAAGGCCAGCCCGCGCTGCCCGCCCTCCAGCGCCGCCAGGCACTCCTCCAGCGCCGTACGGGTCGGGTTCGCCGACCGGCTGTACTCGTAACCGCCGCGCAGGCCGCCGACGCCGTCCTGCTTGTAGGTCGACACCTGGTAGATGGGAGGGACGACCGCCCCGGTGAGGGGATCGGCTTCCTGACCCGCGTGGATGGCGAGGGTCTCGAAGCCCTGAGGGTGCTGGTGCTCAGTCATACGACCGAGCGTAGTGGCACCCGGACGGCCCGGGCGCGCGCTCGGTCCTCCCCGGCCGACCGGACCCGGCCGCGGCGGCGGAATCCCCGGCCCCGCCCGGGCGTTCACCGGACATGCTGTTCAACCGCCACAAGACCGCGCTCGTCACCGCCGACCAGGCCCTGCCCGGGCGTCCGGCGCCCGCCTTCACCCTGGCCGAGCCGCACACCGTGCTCGGCCACCCGCTGATCGGCCCCTACCCGCCCGGTCTCGAGGTCGCCGACTTCGGTCTCGGCTGCTTCTGGGGTGCGGAACGGACGTTCTGGCGCCTGCCCGGCGTCTGGACCACCCTGGTCGGCTACCAGGGCGGCCACACGCCCAACCCGACGTACGAGGAGGTGTGCAGCGGCCTGACCGGCCACACCGAAGCCGTCCGGGTGGTCTTCGATCCCGCGCTGATCTCCTACGAGACACTGCTCAAGACCTTCTGGGAGGCCCACGACCCGACCCAGGGCAACCGCCAGGGCAACGACGTCGGCACCCAGTACCGCTCCGCCGTCTACACCCACTCCCCCGCCCAGCTGGCCACCGCCCAGGCCACCCGGGACGCCTTCCAGCCCGCCCTCACCCGCCTCGGCCTGGGCCCCGTCACCACCGAGATCGCCCCCGCCGGCCCCTTCTACCCCGCCGAGCCCTACCACCAGCAGTACCTCTCCGACGCCAAGAACCCGGGCGGCTACTGCGGCCTCGGCGGCACCGGCGCCAGCTGCCCGATCGGCGTCGCGAAGACGGACGGCTGACCCCGGCCGGGCCCCGGCCGGCTCAGGGCAGGTCGGCCAGGCGGATGCCGAACTCGCGCCGCAGGGCCGCACGCGCCGCCAGGTGGCCGGACATGCCGTGGACGGCCGGGCCGGGCGGGGTGGCGGCGGAGCAGAGGTAGAGGCCGGGCAGCGGGGTGCGGTAGGGGTTCCAGCGCACGGCGGGGCGGAAGAGGCTCTGGCGCAGGCTGATCGCGCCCGCGCCGATGTCGCCGCCGACGTAGTTGGGGTTGTACGCCTCCCACTGCGCGCCGGTGACCGTGCGGTGGGCCAGCACGGTGTCCCGGAAGCCCGGGGCATGGCGCTCGATGGCCGAGGTCACCAGCTCGTGGCGGTCCACCGGGTCGCCGTGCGGGACGTGCGCGTAGGCCCAGACCGGGCGCCGGCCGCCGTGCGCCCGGCCGGGGTCGGTCACGGCGGGGTCGACCACCAGCACGAACGGGCTGGGCGACAGCTGCCCGCGCGCGGTCAGGGTCTCACCCGCGTAAAGCTGGGCCCGGGTGCCGCCGAGGTGCACGGTGCCGGCCTGGCGCAGCCCCGCGTCGGCCCACGGGACGGCCCCGTCGACCAGGTAGTCGACCTTGGCGGCGGCCGGCCCGTAGCGGTAGCGGGCCAGCTGCCGGGCGTAGCCGGCCGGCAGCCGCGGGCCGGCCAGTGCGAGCAGGCCCTTGGGCGCGACGTCGGCGAGCACCGCCTTGGCCCGCGGCAGCTCCCGCAGGTCGGTGACCGGAGTGCCGGTGTGGATCACCCCGCCGTGCGCGGTGATGTCGTCGGCCAGCGCCCGGGCGATCGCCTGCGAGCCGCCTCGGGCCAGTGGCCAGCCGCTGCTGTGGGCGAGGTGGCCGAGCAGCACCGCGATGGCACCGGCGGCCGGCGAGGGCAGCCGCCCCACGCCGTGCGCGGCGACGCCCGCCAGCAGCGCGGCCGCCTGCTCGGTGCGGAACTGGTGGCGGGCCAGCACCGTGCCGTGCCGCAGGATCCGCTCGGCCAGCAGCAGCGGGGTGGCCAGGTCGGTGGGCGGGGTTCGCAGGTCGGAGAGGAAGAGCCGGACGACCTCGGTGCTGTGCTCGACCAGCGGCGCCATCAGCCGGCGCCAGGCCGGGCCGTCCGCCCCCAGCCCGGCCACCGTGGCGTCCAGGTCGTGCCAGGCCAGCGCGGCGGGCCCGGTGGGCAGCGGATGCCCGTAGGCCACCGGTGCCCGCAGCAGCTCGACGCCGTGCGCGGCCAGGTCGAAGGCGCGGAAGAAGGGCGAGGCGGCGCCCATCGGGTGGACGGCGGCGCAGATGTCGTGCAGCACCTGCGAGTCGAACAGCGGCAGACTGCGCAGGCCGCCGCCGATGGTCCCGGCCGCCTCGTACAGCTCCACCCGCAGCCCGGCCCGGGCCAGCGTGACACCGGCGGCCAGCCCGTTCGGGCCCGTGCCGATGACCACGGCGTCGGGCGCACCACCGCTGCCGGTCCTGCCGCCTGTGCGCATGCGTCGATCATAGGACCCGACCCGCTTGCCGCAGCGGAGAGTTCGCGGGGTGGCCGACCGCGGACCGGCCACCCCGCGGCTCAGCCGCTCGGCTCAGCCGGCCCGCGGCTCAGCCGATCAGCTCAGCCGGCCCGCAGCGCCTCGGTCAGCCAGCCGAAGGCCGGGCCGAGGGCGGGCTGCGCGGGCCAGCCGTTGATCTGCCCGATCAGCTGCCAGTACCGCTCGTAGCGCGGGTCGTTGCCGTTCTCCATCCGCTCCAGCAGCCAGGCCCGGAACTCCGGTCCGTCCGGGCGCTCGAAGAACTCGGCGAAGGCCCCGGCCAGTTCGTCGAGCACCGGCCCGGCGACGGCCGCGCCCGGGCTGATCCCGGCCGCCAGCGCCGCGCCGGCCCGGCTGAGCACGAGGTCCACCAGCGCCCGGTTGGCGGCCACGTCCTCCTTGGTGCCCAGCGCCCGGTCCTGGGCCTGGTGGGCAGCCGCCTTGCGGACCCCGGCCCGGAACGCCGGGTCCTGGACCAGTTCGGCCAGCTCGACCCAGGCGTCGGTCTGCGCGGGGGTCGGGTCGTCCGGCAGCTCGGGCATCGCGGCGCGCATCTTGGCCACGAACTCGGGCCCCACGTCGAGCCCTTCGAAGGCCTCGTCGATGAAGTCGTTGATCAGGCGGCGGCGTTCCCGGTCGGTGAGCTTGGCGAGCTTGTGCATCAGTTCCATCTCCTCGGGTGTGGCCCCCCGCCGGGCCACCGCGCGCAGCACGGAGCGACGCAGCCGCAGCGTGCGGATCTGCACGTCCAGGGCCTCGGCGTGCGCCTGCGCGACCTCGGCGACGGTGACCTCGCGGGCCAGCACCTGCTGGATGGTGGCGAGGTCGACGCCGAGTTCGCGCAGCGTGCGCACCAGGTCCAGGCGGGCCAGCGCGTCGGGTCCGTAGCGCCGGTAGCCGGCGGGGGTGCGGTCGGTCGGCGGCACCACGCCCGTGTCGGACCAGAACCGGATGGTCTTGACCGAAAGGCCGGTCAGCCGGGCCAGTTCCCCGATCGTGTGCAGGGTGTCGTCGTCCATGGCCACCACCTTGGGGTCTCCCGTCACTGGAGACTCAAGCCTAGGAGCGCCCCGCCCGGATCAGAGCGCGCTGCCGGCCTTCCAGTCGGCCCAGGAGAGGTTCCAGTCGCTCAGGCCGTTGCCCGGATCCACCGTGCGGTCACCGGAGTTGACCACCTCCACCACGTCGCCCGCCATCGAGCTGCGGTAGAACTTCGCGCCGTCGGTGCCCGGGTCGCCCGCGCCCTTGACGTCGCGCAGCGCGATGCAGCCGTGGCTGGTGTTGCTCCTGCCGAAGGCCGAGGGCGCCGACCAGTAGTTGCCGTGGATGAAGGTGCCCGAGGTGGTCAGCCGCTGGGCGTGCGGCACGTCGGGGATGTTGTACTCGTCGCCGAGGCCGACCGTGGCGGAGTCCATCTTGGTCTGGTCGAACCGCTCCGAGATGACCATCCGGCCCGCCCAGGTGCGGTGCTGGGGCGAGCCGCCGATCACCTTGTAGACGGCGCTGACCTGGCCGTCGGTGGTCACCGTGAGGGTGCCGGCCGCGAGGTCGGCCACCGAGGTCTGGGCCCGGCCGACGGTGAAGCCCACGTCCTTGGACTGGGTCCCGTAGACGCCGGGGGCGCCCTGGACGTCCTTGAGCCGCAGCTTGAGGGTGACCTTGGTGCCCTTGGCCCAGTACTGCTGCGGGCGGAAGTCGAGCCGGGTGCTGGAGTACCAGTGGCCGACGATCTCCACGCCGGGCTCGGCGGTCACGGTGATCGCCTGCTGGACGGCCTTGCGGTCGGTGACCGGCTTGTTGAAGGTGATCGAGACCGGCATCCCGACGCCGACGGTGGAGCCGTTCTCCGGGGTGAAGTGGCCCACGAAGGTGTTGGCGGGGGTGGCGGTGCTGAACGAGGTGTTGGCGTCCGCCTGCAGCTTGGCGCGGTCGGTCGCGACGGCCGCCACCGTGTACCGGGTGCCGCTGCCGAGCGGGTCGGTGCTGGTCCAGCTCTGCCCGTCGGCCGCGAGCTGCCCGGCCAGCTCCCGTCCGGTGGCGTCGGCGACCTTGACCGAGTCGAGCGTGCCGTCGGCCACGGTCACGGTGACCGGCTTGCCGAAGGCGGCGTTGGGGGTGCCGTCGGCGGGCGAGACGGTGATCACGGCGGCCGAGGTCTTCGGGGTGGGGCCGGCGGCGCCGGGCGAGCTGCCGGCCCCGGACGAACTGACGACGGACGGGCCGCCGCCGCGGCCTGTGCTGCAGGCGGCGACCATCAGGACCGGCGCGCCGAGCAGCCCGGCGAGCACCCCGCGCCGGCTCCAGGTCCCACCGTCCGTGCCACGCTCCCGCTGCTCCTGTGCCACGACCGTCTCCCTGCTGCCGACCCACATATCGGATATAACGACTCGATCCAGGGCGTATCGGTTCCGCCGAAGAGGTTCAGATCGTATGAGATGGCGAGAGATTGCGCCAAAAATGGACATACCGCCCAACTGACCGGCCGTTTGGCCGCCGCTGGACGGTATGCGCAACGCCGCGAGGGGAGTTACTCCACCTCGAACTCGTAGCTGTCCTCCTCCGGGTCGTACGCGACCTGCGCGGACTCCCAGGTGGCCTGCGTGAGTTCCACCCCGGGCACGTCGCCGAGCAGCGCGACGGGGTCGATGAAGTGGGCGAGCGAACCCGAGGGGTCCAGCTCGATCGCCTCGACGGACTGGGCGCGCTCCTCGTCGTCGAGGTACTCGTCGGCCTCGACCTGGCCGAGCGCGGCGGCCTTGAGGGCGCCCTCGTCGGTGATCTCGGCGATCAGCTCGATGCTGAGGCGGACATAGCGGGGGGCGTCGGACTCTTCGACACTGGTCTCTTCGGTGCTGGTCATGGGCCGAGCGTAGGCGAGAACGGTGCCGTTGACCCAACGGCACCCACCGACGACCACCGGCGCCCGCCAACGGCCCGTCGGAACACCGCAACGCCGGAACGCCGGGAACGAACACCGCAACGCCGGAACGCGGCGAGGGCCGGTCCCGGTGAACCCGGGACCGGCCCTGCCGGTCGCTCCGCCCTGCTCCCCCACCCGGGAGCCGCGGAGCCGCGCCACCGAGGGCGCGAGGTGCCGTGGGAGCCGCCACACCCTGCAGGCCGGCGCGAACCAGCGGCAGGGGCGGGACGACGGCGGCCCCCACGTGGGGCCCCTCCACCCGCGAGCGGGCCGGGAGGGAGACACAGTGCACCGGGTCAGGCCGGTGTCGTGTGTCCGATGGCCGCCGTGCCCGGGGAGCCGCTCCCGGACACCGCCTGCCATCACGCTCGGCGTTCTGCCGTGCGCACTACGATGCCGGACCGTTGTTAACCGGGTGCTGCACGCAGATGACGCCGGTGTACCAGATGGTCCGAAAACGAACCATCAGGTAAACCGGCGTCACACCCGGCCGAAGGAGCACCAGCGGCACGGCACCGCCGGTGCGGTACCGGCGGCGCGGCCCGGGCCCGCGACAGGATCAGTGCGCGGTGCGGGCCATGAAGGCGAGCAGGTCCTGGCGGGTCACGATGCCCTGCGGCTTGCCGTCCACCAGCACCACGGCGGCGTCGTTGGCCTCCAGCACGCTCATCAGACCGGTCACCGACTCGCCCGAGCCGACCACCGGCAGCGGCTTCGACATGTGCTGCTCCAGCCGGTCGGTGAGCTGCGCGCCGCCGCTGAACAGCGCCGCCAGCAGGTCGCGCTCGGCCACCGAACCGATCACCTCGCCGGCCATGATGTCCGGGTGCCCGGCGCCGGGCGAGACCACCGGCATCTGCGAGACGCCGAAGTCGCGCAGCACCTGCACGGCCTCGCCGACCGTCTCGGCCGGGTGCATGTGGACGAACTGCGGGATGCCCTCGTGCTCGATGCCGTCCTTGCGGGCCAGCACCTCACCGATGGTGTGCTCGTCCTCGGCGGTGGGCAGGAAGCCGTAGTCCGCCATCCAGTCGTCGTTGAAGATCTTGGACAGGTAGCCGCGGCCGCCGTCCGGCAGCAGCACCACGACCACGTCGTCGGGGCCGAGCCGCTTGGCGACCTCCAGCGCGGCCACCACGGCCATCCCGCAGGAGCCGCCGACCAGCAGGCCCTCCTCCTTGGCCAGGCGGCGGGTCATCTGGAAGGAGTCCTTGTCCGAGACGGCGACGATCTCGTCCGCCACCGTGCGGTCGTAGGCGGTGGGCCAGAAGTCCTCGCCGACGCCCTCGACCAGGTACGGACGGCCGGTGCCGCCGGAGTAGACCGAGCCCTCCGGGTCGGCGCCGATCACCTTCACCGTGCCGTCCGAGGCGTCCTTCAGGTAGCGCCCGGTGCCGGAGATGGTGCCGCCGGTGCCCACGCCCGCGACGAAGTGGGTGATCTTCCCCTCGGTCTGCTCCCACAGCTCCGGGCCGGTGGAGTGGTAGTGCGAGGCCGGGTTGTCCGGGTTGGAGTACTGGTCCGGCTTCCAGGCGTTCGGGGTCTCCCGGACCAGGCGGTCGGAGACGTTGTAGTACGAGTCGGGGTGCTCGGGGGCCACCGCGGTCGGGCAGACCACGACCTCGGCGCCGTAGGCCCGAAGCGTGTTGATCTTGTCAGTGGACACCTTGTCCGGACAGACGAAGATGCACTTGTAGCCCTTCTGCTGGGCCACGATCGCCAGCCCCACGCCGGTGTTGCCGCTGGTGGGCTCGACGATGGTGCCGCCGGGCTTGAGCGCGCCCGAGGCCTCGGCCGCCTCGATCATCCGCATCGCGATCCGGTCCTTGACCGAACCGCCCGGGTTGAAGTACTCGACCTTGGCCAGCACGGTGGCCGAGATGCCCTCGGTGACCTTGGTCAGCTTCACCAGAGGGGTGTTTCCGACCAGCTCGATGATCGAATTGTGGTACCGCACGGGGATCCTCCCGGTCTGTGGCCATGGCCGTTCTTCGGTGATCCAAGCCTATGGCTCCAGATGGTCGACTCCGCCCGATAGCGCGAACCCATCGAGGGGTATGGACGCAGTGGCCGCGCGCGCTGTACCTGGTGCGGGGTCGCAGGCCGGTCGGACCGGCCCCGGACACCGCGGGTGACCGGACGGACGCGAAGGGGGTAGCCGGATGCCAGGGGCGCAGCAGTCGAGGGTGCGGGTCGCCCGCCGGATCGCCACGGCCGCGGCGTACGGCGGCGGCGGGCTGGGCCTGCTGGGCGCCGGGCTGGCCGGGTTGCTGATCACCGAGAGCCGGCTCGCGGTGCGCGCGGTCGGCCTGCTGGAGGGCGACCCGCCGCGGGCCGACGGCGTCTACGGGGACGGCCTGGCCGACCAGAGCAGCGCCGAGCAGGAGCCGCTGGTGCTCGCCTTCCTCGGCGACTCCACCGCGGTGGGCCTGGGGGTGCGGCGCAGCCGGGAGACGCCGGGGGCCCTGCTGGCCACCGGACTGGCGGCGGTGGCCGAGCGGCGGGTCAGGCTGGTCAACGTCGCGGTCTCCGGTGCCCGTTCCGACGACCTGGCGCGCCAGGTGCGGCTCGCGATGGCGGCCCGCCCCGAGGTCGCGGTGATCATCATCGGGGCCAACGACGTGACCCGGCACACCCCGGCCGCCCAGGCGGTGCGCCAGCTCGGCGAGGCGGTGCGGGACCTGCGGATGCTCGGCTGCGAGGTGGTGGTCGGCACCTGCCCGGATCTGGGCACCATCAAGCCGGTCCGGCCGCCGCTGCGCTGGCTGGCCCGGCGGGTGAGCCGGCAGCTGGCGGCGGCGCAGACCATCGCGGTGGTGGAGGCCGGCGGGCGCACCGTCTCGCTCGGCTCGCTGCTCGGGCCCGAGTTCGCCGCGCGCCCCGAGATGTTCGCCTCCGACCGCTTCCACCCCTCCGCCCAGGGCTACGCGACGGCCGCGATGGCGGTGCTGCCCTCGCTGTGCGCCGCGCTCGACCTCTGGCCGCAGGCCGCCGAGGAGGAGCCGGCCACCCGCCGGGAGGCGGTGCTGCCGATGGCGGTGGCCGCGGCGACGGCGGCCGGGCGCTCGGGCACCGAGGTGGCCGGCGCCTCGGCCGGGGCCGGCGGCAGCCGCTGGGCGCTGGTCAAGCACCGGCTGCGGCTGGCCCTGCCGCAGCCCTCGCCGGTCGCCGCGGCGACGGACGACGGCGAGTCGGCCAGTTCACACCCGGGCACAGATGACGTACGCGCTACTTGGGAGTAACTTTCCTCTCCATAGCAGCCGGACACGCACCCAGGAGCCGTCATGCCCGAAGCCGTCATCGTCAGCGCCGCCCGTTCGCCGATCGGCCGCGCCTTCAAGGGCTCGCTCAAGGACGTCCGCCCGGACGACCTGACGGCGCAGATCATCGCCGCCGCACTGGCCAAGGTCCCGGAGCTGGACCCGCGCCAGATCGACGACCTGATGCTCGGCTGCGGCCTGCCCGGCGGCGAGCAGGGCCACAACCTGGCCCGGATCGTCGCGGTCCAGATGGGCATGGACTACCTGCCCGGCACCACCATCACCCGGTACTGCTCCTCCTCGCTGCAGACCACACGGATGGCGCTGCACGCGATCAAGGCGGGCGAGGGCGACATCTTCGTCTCGGCCGGCGTGGAGACCGTCTCGCGCTCGATCAACGGCACCTCGGACGGGATGCCGAACACCCAGAACCCGGTCTTCGCCGATGCGGTGGCCCGCACCGCCAAGCGCGCCGAGGAGGGCGGCGGCGAGTGGCACGACCCGCGGGAGGACGGCCTGCTGCCGGACGCCTACATCGCGATGGGCCAGACCGCCGAGAACCTGGCCGCGCTCAAGGGCATCACCCGCGCCGACCAGGACGCGTTCGGGGTGCGCTCGCAGAACCTGGCCGAGGCCGCGCTCAAGGCCGGCTTCTGGCAGCGCGAGATCACCCCGGTCACCACGCCGGACGGCACCGTGGTCTCGGCCGACGACGGCCCGCGCGCCGGGGTCACGCTGGAGGGCGTCCAGGGCCTCAAGCCGGTCTTCCGCCCCGACGGCACGGTCACCGCGGGCAACTGCTGCCCGCTGAACGACGGCGCCGCGGCACTGGTCGTGATGTCCGACACCAAGGCGCGCGAGCTGGGCATCACGCCGCTGGCCCGGGTCGTGTCGACCGGCGTCTCGGCGCTGTCCCCCGAGATCATGGGCTACGGCCCGGTCGAGGCCTCCCGGCAGGCGCTCAAGCGGGCCGGCCTGACCATCGACGACATCGACCTGGTGGAGATCAACGAGGCCTTCGCGGCCCAGGTCATCCCCTCCTACCGGGACTTGGGCATCGACCTGGACAAGCTGAACGTCAACGGCGGTGCGATCGCGGTCGGCCACCCCTTCGGCATGACCGGCGCCCGGATCACCACCACGCTGATCAACTCCCTGCAGTGGCACGACAAGCAGTTCGGCCTGGAGACGATGTGCGTGGGCGGCGGGCAGGGCATGGCCATGGTGATCGAGCGGCTGAGCTGAGACGCAGCGGACCCACCCGGCTCGCCACTCGTTTGGCATAACAGAGCGTAATTGAGGGCCAGATCACCCCGCGGGGTCCGATCTGGCCCTCAACTCGTTGTTCCGGCCATCGACTTCGACCCCCCGCAGTCGTGCAACTGCGCAGCGTACACCAGCACGCCCTTGAATTTTTGGACAATGACCAACGTCACGGACATTTCGGACATCTTCCACTGCAGCACCACCCACCCATACGGCAGTGTGGAGACGTTCCCCTGTTCCACTCCCCGCGAGGAGTACGTTCCGTGAGCGCCGTCTATGTCACCCTGCTGCTGATCCTGATCGTCGTCTCGTCGGCCGTCCTGCTCCAGCTGCGCGCCCTGCGCCGGCTGACCGCCGCCCGGCTCACCGCGCCCGCCCCCGTGGACGAGGACGCGATACGCCGCGCCGTCGCCGACGCGCTGGCCGCCGACCGGGAGCGGGAGATCGCCGAGGCCCGGGCGTTCTGGGCCGAGCAGGAGGCCCGGGCGGCCGAGGACGACCCGCTGCTGGACACCCCCTTCGCGGGCGCGCCGGGCGAGTTGGGGCACGGCCTGAGCGGTCTGAGCGGCCTGGGCCCGGTGGAGACCTGGCCGATCTTCTTCCCCCAGCCCACCGGCCCCGAGGATGCGGTGGACAACGCGGGCACCATGGACCCGGCCTTCGGCGAGGCGCTGCGCTCGGCGCTGGAGGACATGATCAGCGACAGCGGCTCGCTGGCCGCGCCCGGCACCCCGGGCGGCCACCCCGCCGGTCACCCGGGCAGCCACCCCGGCCAGGGCGCGCCGAACGGCGAGGGCAACGACGCCCGGGCCGCGCGCGAGGCCGACCTGCTGGCCACCGGCCTGGAGGCGGGCCTGCTCGACCCGGACCCGGCCGCCGGGGCCGAGCCCGCCGCCGCCCCCGACCCGCGCCGCCACCCCTCGCACCCCGACTTCGTGCCCAGCCAGGCCCCGTCCCGCGAGTGGACCGACACCCGGCTGACCGCGCTCGCCGAGGAGCGGGTCGCGCTGACCGACGTGCGCCCCGGCCCGCTCGGCACGCTGGACGTCTACGCCTTCGCCGACGGCACCACGCTCTGCGTGGCCCCCGGTGACCGGGAGGCCGCCTACCGGCTGATCGACGCGGTCCGGGCCGGCGAGGACGTCCGGCTGCTCGGCGGCTCGCGGTTCTCCGGCTCGTACTCGCTGACCTTCTCCACCGACGAGGAGGCCGTCTACGTACTGGCCGACCGTGTGGTGGCCAGCATCTGACGCACCGTCGGACACTTCCCCCGCCGGCGGCCCGGTGGCCCAGGGGCTGACGGCGTCAGCCGCAGAGCGCGCCGACCTCGGCGACCGCCGCAGCCGCCCGGGCCAGCACCTCGCCGGCGTCGGGCCCCGGGGCGTCGAGTGCCGCCGGGAACGGCGAGGGCGTGACCAGCGCGGTGACCAGGTCGTGGCCGGCCACCGCGAGCTGGTCGCCGACCGCGAAGACGCCCGCGTCCGGCACGGTCCGGGCCGCGGCCCGCGGCCCCTCCTCCAGCCGTTGCGCCGCATCCGCCAACTGCTGTGCCAGCGCCAGCGCGGCAGCCGCGCGCGAGGCGTGACCGGGTACCGCACCGAGCAGCCTGCTCTGCGGCATCGCACGGAACCGGTCCGCCAGCCGCTCGACGGACTCCACGAACTCGGCCAGCGCCTCTTCACCCATGCCGGGAGCCTAGCCCCCCGCCCGCACCGCCCCGGACCCGCCCGGGGCCCCGCTCCGCGTCGCGGAGCGGGGCCCGGTGGCACGCGGCCCGACCGGCGGTCGGTCAGTCGTCGCCGCGCAGGATGGCGATCAGCCGCAGCATCTCCAGGTAGATCCAGACCAGCGACAGGGTCAGCCCGAAGGCCGCCCGCCAGGACTCCTGCCGCGGCGCACCGCCGCGGATCGCCTGCTCCACCGCCGCGAAGTCCAGCGACAGGAAGAACGCGCCGAGGCAGATGCCGACCAGGCCGACCACGATCCCGAGCGGACCGGAGTTCAGGCCCAGCGAGGCGCCGAACAGCGAGGCCACCAGGTTCACCAGCATCAGCAGCACGAACCCGAGGGCGATCGCCAGGCCGACCCGGGTGTACCGCTCGGTGACCTTGATCCGGCCCGTCCGGTAGGCGATCAGCATGCCCGCGAAGACAGCGGCCGTGCCGAGCACCGCCTGGAGGGCGATGCCCGGCAGGAGCGTGTCGAGGACCTTCGTCAGGGCGCCCAGGAAGAAGCCCTCCAGCGCCGCATAGAGCAGCACCAGGACCGGACTGACGCTGCGTCGGAAGCTGACCACCAGCCCGACCACGAGGGCCCCCAGCGCGGCCGCCCCCGCGATCCGGAAGCTCGCCTCCGGCAGCGCGAACCAGGCCACCGCGCCCGCCGCCACCACCGTGAGCAGGGTGAGCGCGGTACTGACGACCACGTCGTCGATGGTCATCCGGCCGGTGGCGCGCGGCCCGGCGGCCGGCGCGGCGTACAGCTCCTCCAAGTGCTCGGCCGTGAGCGGCTGGTCGTACCGCCCCGTGTCGTGCCGGGCGCCGCCGAACCCGGCGTATCCGGTGCCGCGGCTGAACGATCCCTCCCGCGAGAAGACCGGGTTGCTGCTTCTCATGCTCTTCCTCCCAGGGCGGCACGTCGCCACCCGCCGGGCCAATGGTAATGCGTTGGTAAAGGAAACGGCATGATCCGCGAAAGCGTTCCCGGACGGCACGAAGAACCCCCAGGTCGGTGAGCCGGCCTGGGGGTGCGGTATTCCTGGCTGATCCTGGTCGTCCTGCGGGTGGTGCCCGGAGCCGGACTCGAACCGGCACGGCCTCGCGGCCAAGCAGTTTTAAGCTGCCCGTGTCTGCGTTCCACCATCCGGGCGGGGACCACTGGGCCCGTGTGTGGGCTACCCCTGAGCCTAGTCGTCCCGATCCCTCTCGCGCATGTTCCCAGCCATGGAAGTTGTCATGTTTCCTTGCCATCTGACGAACAGTCTGCGATCCGGCCACCCGAGGCACTGAAATCGGCCATCAGGGGTCGTGTCATACCGCAGGAGGAGATCGGCGGTCCCGGGTCAACCTCGCGGTCAGCCCGTAACCCTCCATCGGGGCGACCAAACGGCCCAAAGTCCACTGGAGCATGGAGGTATCCCCGAGTGAACCGCCGTCGCCCGACGGCCGACCCCCAGGAGTGCCCCGTGACCACGACCGCAGCCGCCGTCCGCACCGACCGGGCCGCTGCCCGGGCGACCGGCCTGAACAAGGTCTACGGCTCCGGCGAGACCCGGGTGGTCGCGCTGGAGAACGTGGACATCGAGTTCCGGCAGGGTGAGTTCACCGCGATCATGGGGCCCTCCGGCTCCGGCAAGTCGACCCTGATGCACTGCATGGCCGGGCTGGACGCGGTCACCTCCGGGTCCGCCACCATCGGCGACGTCGAGCTGGTCGGGCTGAAGGACAAGCAGCTGACGCAGCTGCGCCGGGACAAGATCGGCTTCGTCTTCCAGGCGTTCAACCTGCTGCCGACCCTGACCGCGCTGGAGAACATCACGCTGCCGATGGACATCGCGGGGCGCAAGGTGGACAAGGCCTGGCTGGACGCGGTGGTGGAGACGGTGGGCCTGTCCGGTCGCCTGTCGCACCGGCCCAGCCAGCTCTCCGGCGGCCAGCAGCAGCGCGTGGCCTGCGCCCGCGCCCTGGCCGGCAAGCCGGACATCATCTTCGCCGACGAGCCCACCGGCAACCTGGACTCGCGCTCCGGCGCCGAGATCCTCGCCTTCCTGCGCAACTCGGTGCGCGAACTGGGCCAGACCGTGGTGATGGTGACCCACGACCCGGTCGCGGCCAGCTACGCGGACCGGGTCGTCTTCCTGGCCGACGGCCGGATCGTGGACGAGCTGACCGCACCCACCGCGGACACCGTGCTGGACCGGATGCGCCGCTTCGAGGCCAAGGGCCGGACCAGCTGAGCCCCTCGGCACCCCCGTCCCCGCGCCCGCACATCTGACCCCTGGACTCCCCATGTATCGCACCGCACTGCGCAATGTGCTGGCCCACAAGGGCCGGCTGCTGATGACGGCGCTCGCCGTGCTGCTCGGCACCGCCTTCGTGGCCGGCACCATGGTCTTCTCCGACACCTTCGGTTCGGCCCTGAGCAACAGCTACTCGAAGAGCTACTCCGACCTCTCCGTCCAGGTCACCGACCGCGCCTCGCAGTCCACCGCCGGCGACAGCGGCACCGGCAAGAGCGCGGCCACCGGCCCGCAGCTGACCGCGGCCACCGTCGACCGGCTCGCCGCGCTGCCGGGCGCGGCCCAGGTGCGCGGCACGGCCGAGAACTTCGCCGCCGTCGCCGACAAGCACGGCAAGGCGCTGGGTCAGGGCCTGGGCTCCTACGGCGCCAACTACGTGCCGAACAGCAGCGGTGCCGACAGCCGCTACCCGATGGCGCAGGGCCGGGGCCCGCAGAAGTCCGGTGAGATCGCGCTGGACCAGCAGAGCGCCGACAAGGCCGGCTACCGGATCGGCGACACCGTGCGGGTGGCCACCAACGGCCCGGCCATGGACACCACGCTGACCGGCATCTTCACCACCAACGACCCCAACGTGGAGTCCGGCGACCCGCTGGTGCTCTTCGACACCGCCACCGCCCAGCGCCTGCTGCTGACGCCGGGCCAGTTCTCCGAGATATCGGTCACCGCCAAGCCCGGCACCAGCCAGGAGGCGCTGCTGGACCAGGTCCTGCCGGTGCTGCCGCACAGCAACTCGGTCACCGCCGAGACCGCCGCCCAGCTGCAGGCCGACCAGCGCACCCAGGTCGACAAGCAGATGTCCAGCGTGCGCACCATGCTGCTGGCCTTCGCCGGCATCTCGCTCTTCGTCGGCATCTTCATCATCGCCAACACCTTCTCCATGCTGGTCGCCCAGCGCACCCGGGAGCTGGCGCTGCTGCGCGCGATCGGCGCCAGCCGCAAGCAGGTCACCCGCTCGGTGCTGCTGGAGGCGCTGCTGATCGGTGCGTTCTCCTCGGTGGCGGGCCTGCTCGCGGGCATCGGCATCGGCGCGGGGATGCAGTCGCTGATCGGCCACCTGGGCAGCGGCACCACCCCCTCGGGCCCGCTGGTGATCTCCCCCACCACGGTGCTCACCGCACTGGTGGTCGGTGTGCTGGTCACGGTGGTCTCGGCGCTGCTGCCGGCCCGCCGCGCCTCCCGGATCGCTCCGGTGGCCGCGATGGCCAGCGGCGACCAGCCGGCCACCCAGAAGGGGCTGGCGGTGCGCAACAGCATCGGCGGCGTGATCACCGGCGGCGGCCTGGCGCTGATCCTGTGGGGCGCCTCGGCCGGCACCAGCGGCAAGTGGATCGTGGCCGGCGGCGCGGTGGCCACGCTGATCGGGACCTTCATCCTGACCCCGCTGCTCTCCCGCCCGCTGATCGCGCTGATCGGCCCGGCCCTGGGCAAGCTGTTCGGCGTCTCCGGCAAGCTGGCCCGGCAGAACGCGGTGCGCAACCCGCGCCGCACCGCCGCCACCGCCTCGGCGCTCACCATCGGCCTGACCCTGGTCAGCGCGCTGACCGTGCTGGCCGCCTCGATGAACGGGTGGCTGGACAAGGAGATCAGCAGCTCGCTGAAGGCCGACTACACGGTGCAGATGTCCAACGGCCTGCACGTCTCGCAGGCCATCGCCGAGCAGGTTGCCAGGACCCCGGGCGTCGCGGCCTCCTCCCCGGTGAACGACACCTACCTCAACCTCGACGGCCAGGACCAGTCGGTCACCGGCGTCGACCCGGCCCAGGTGCCGCAACTGCTCACGCTGACCATGCAGAGCGGTTCCTTCGCCGCGCTGGGCCAGGGTCAGCTGCTGGTCGACGCGAACACGGCCAAGAGCCGGCACCTGGCCGTGGGGAGCACCCTGCCCGCCGCGTTCCCGGACAGCGGCACCGGCACCGGCACCGGCACCCTCACGGTCGGCGGGATCTACACCACCAACCCGCTGATCAACTCGTCGGCCATGATCAGCAACGCGGTCCTGTCCGCCCACGGCGTCCGGCCCACCTACAACCAGGTGCTGGTGAAGGGGGCGCACGGCGAGAACAGCACGCTGGAGCAGGCGCTGGTGTCCGCCGGCGGGAACAACCCGCTGATCCAGGTGCAGAGCCAGCAGGACATGCGCAACGAGCTGAACTCGGTCATCACCTTCGCGCTGAACATGCTCTACGGACTGCTGGCCATGTCGGTCCTGGTGGCCGTGCTGGGCGTGGTGAACACCATGGCGATGTCGGTCTTCGAGCGCAAGCGCGAGATCGGGATGCTGCGGGCGATCGGGCTGAACCGTCCGGCGGTCAAGCGGATGGTCCAGCTGGAGTCGGTGGTGATCTCGCTCTTCGGCGCGGTGCTGGGCCTGGGCCTGGGCTGCTTCCTGGCCTGGGCGGTGGCCGGCACGCTGAAGGACGACCTCTCCGGCCTGACCACCGTGCTGCCCTACGGCAAGCTGCTGGTCTTCCTGGCGCTGGCCGGGCTGGTGGGCCTGGTGGCCGCGATCTGGCCCTCCCGGCGGGCGGCCAAGCTCGACATCCTGGACAGCATCAAGGCGGCCTGACCCGGCTGGGGGCCGGTCCGCCGGACCGGCCCCCAGCGGTGAACGGCAAGAAGGCCCCGGCCGGTGGTCCTCTCCACCGGCCGGGGCCTTCTCGTGTCCTGCAGATCCTGCTGGTACCGCTGGTCCTGCTTGTTCGTACTCCGCCCGGTCGCACGGCCGGCTGAGCACCACGGAGGTCGTGGTCCGGCGACACTGCCGGGCGGAGGGCCTCCGACTCACACCCCGGCTCCCTACTGCCGGGGTCAGTCGCTGCTTACTTGCTCGCGAGCGCCTTGTCGGCCTGGTCCGCCTTGCCGTCCACCGGCGCGGCCGGCTTCGGGACGACGACGGGGGTGACCTCCTGGAAGGCGCCGAACGGCTTCTCCATCTCCGAGAGGCCGACCGTCTCGCGCTTGAGGAACATCGCGAGCGTCCAGTCGGTGAAGACCCGGATCTTGCGGTTCATGGTCGGCACCCGGCTGCCGTGGTACAGGCGGTGGAACCACCAGGCCGGACGGCCCTTCAGCTTGTACTTGCCGAAGAGGATCGCCACACCCTTGTGCAGGCCCAGACCGGCGACCGCACCGAGGTTCTTGTGCTTGTACTCGGCCTGCGGGAAGCCCCGCATGCCGGAGATCACGTTGTCGCCGAGCACGATCGCCTGACGCACCGCGTGCTGGGCGTTCGGCGGGCACCAGGCGCCCTCGCCGACGGCGAGGTCCGGCACCTGGGCGTTGTCGCCGGCGGCCCAGACGTAGTCGAAGCCCTGGACCTGCAGGGTCGGGGCGGTGTCGACGTGACCACGCGGGCCCAGCGGCAGACCGAAGCTGGCCACGGCCGGGTTGGGCTTGACGCCCGCGGTCCACACGATGGTGGAGGCGTCGGCCTCGATGCCGTTCTTCAGCACGACGTGGCCGTCGATGCAGGAGTCCATCGAAGTCTCGATGTAGATCTCGATGTTGCGCTCTTCGAGCTTCTGCTTGGTCCACAGGCCGAGGTCCGGGCCCATCTCGGGCAGGATCCGGTTGGCCGCCTCGACCAGGATGAAGCGCATGTCGTCGCGGCTGACGGTCTTGTAGATCTTCGCCGCGTCCCGCGCCATGTCCTCGACCTCGGCGATGGTCTCGACGCCGGCGAAGCCGCCGCCGATGATCACGAAGGTGAGGGCCTTGCGCCGGATCTCGGGGTCCGCGGTGGACTCCGCCTTGTCCAGCTGCGCCATGACGTGGTTGCGGAGGCTGATCGCCTCTTCGACCGTCTTCATGCCGATGCCGTGCTCGGCCAGGCCGGGGATCGGGAAGGTGCGGGAGACCGAGCCGGTGGCCACGACGAGGTAGTCGAAGGGCAGCTCGTAGGTGTCGCCGGCCAGCGGCGCGATGGTGGCGACCTTGCGCGCGTGGTCCACCTCGGTCACGTGACCGGTGAGCACCTCCGCGTTCTTCAGGGCGCTGCGCAGCGGCGCGACGAGGTTGCGAGGCGCGACGTTGCCGCCGGCCGCCTCGGGAAGGAAGGGCAGGTACGTCATGTACGACCGCGGGTCGACGACCGTGACGGTCGCCTCCCCGTAGCGCATCTTCTTGAGGATGCGCATCGCGGCATACAGGCCGACGTAACCACCGCCGACAATGAGGATGCGAGGACGCTCCGTGGTGCTCATATCGGAAAGTATCCAGCACCGTTCGGAGCACCCATCGTGAGGCCCGTCACAACCGTCTGGACAGCCTCTGCTACACTGCCCGCCCCCATCCGGGCCCCTGAGGGTGGGTCAGCGGGCCCCCGCCCGGACCGTCCGGAGGCTCGGCCTCCGGCGCCCCGGTTGAGCAGCAACGATCCGGCTTCCAGCGATGCGACCGAGCGCTGTTTCGATTCCACCGGCCGATCCGAAGCCCCGCCTGGGATCCAGCGGGCAAGCCCGGTCGGCGGCCTTCGGTCCCACCAATCAGGACGAACCGCCCATCGGAGTGCGCCGAAAGGCGGGATCGCCATGTGAAGAAATTCACGAAGGTTTTTCGCGGCGCCGCGCCCGTCGCACGATCAAGGAGCCCGCAGCGGCCCTTCCGGTCTCTCTCCGCAGCCCACCGGTCTCTCTCCGCAGCCTCGGCGGACCAGTGGCGCCCGGCCCGCCGGGGACTCCGCAGGGTCCCGGCGGGCCTTCGGAACGACCGTCAGCCGGCCACGCTCCAGGCGATCCCGTCCAGGATGTCGTGCTCGCTGACCACCAGCTCCGCGGCCCCGGTCCGCTCCATGATCGACAGGAGCACCAGCGCGCCGGCCCCGATCACGTCCACCCGGCCCGGGTGCATGACCGGGATCGCGGCCCGCTCGGCGTGGGTGCTGCGCAGCAGCCGCCCGGTCACCTCGCGCACCTGCGCCAGCGTGAGCCGCGAGTGGTGCACCGCCTGCGAGTCGTAGGCGGGCAGGTCCAGCGCGATGGCGGCGACCGTGGTGACGGTGCCGGCCAGGCCCACCAGCGAGGCGGCCTCGGTCAGCGGCACCACCTCGGCGGCCAGGTCCAGCGCCGCCTCGATGTCGGCCCTGGCCGCCGCGATCCGCTCCTCGGTCGGCAGCTCGACGCCGGCGAAGTGGCGCTCCGTCAGCCGCACGCAGCCGATGTCCACCGAGCGCGCGGCCTGCACCCGCCCGCCGCCCAGCACGAACTCGGTCGAGCCGCCGCCCAGGTCGAAGACCAGGTAGGGGGCGGGCACCGCGGGCAGGCCGGTGAGCTCCTTGGTGGCGCCGGTGAAGGAGAGCTGGGCCTCCTCGTCACCGCTGACCACCTCGGGCTCGGCCCCCAGGATCTCGCGCACGCCCTTGGTGAACTCGGCGGCGTTCTCCGCGTCCCGGGAGGCGCTGGTGGCCACGAAGCGGGTGCGCTCCGGGCCCACGCCGTACTCGGCGATGACGGCCGCGTACTCGCGGCAGGCGGCGAAGGTGCGCTCCAGCGCCTCGGGGGCCAGCCGCCCGGTGCGGTCCACGTCCTGGCCGAGCCGCACGATCAGCATCCGGCGGTCCAGGTCGGTGATCTCGCCGGTGCGCGGATCGAGGTCCGCGATCAGCAGGCGGATCGAGTTGGTGCCGCAGTCGACCGCGGCGACCCGGGTGGCCGTCATTCCTGCTCCTCCTGCTGCTCGCGCTTGGCCGCGCGCTCCGCGGTCTTCTGCTCCTTGGCGGCGATCACGGCCGCGTGGTCCTCCTGCTGGGCCCGCTGGGCCTCGAGGGCGGCGATGCCGCTCTCGACGGCCTGCTCGCTCACGCAGGGGCCCTTGCGCCACCACTCGGGCAGCATCGCGAGCGCCTCGTCCCCCAGCGGGTTGACGCCGGGTCCGGCCGCCAGCGAGTGGCCGACCAGCACGTGCAGGCACTTCACCCGGTCCGGCATGCCGCCGGCCGACGGGAAGCCCTCCAGCACCTCGATGGCGTCACGGCGGGCGATGTAGTCCTCGTGCGCCTTCTGGTAGGCCGCCGCCAGCTCCGGGTCCTCGGCCAGCCGCGCGGTCTGATCCTTCATCACCCCGTCCGCCTCCAGGGTGCCGATCAGCGAGGCGGCCTTGGGGCAGGTCAGGTAGTAGAGGGTCGGGAACGGGGTGCCGTCGGGCAGCCGGGGAGCGGTCTCCACCACGTCGGGGTTGCCGCACGGGCAGCGGTGCGCCACCGCCCGGGTGCCGCGCGGGACGCGCCCGAGCTGGGCCGCCACCGCGGCGAGGTCGCGATCGGCGACCGGCTCGTCCTTGGCGGGCTGGGCGGCGGCGCTCTGGTTCTCAGTGCTCATCAGTTCTGCAGTCTTCTCACGGGGCGGGAGCCCCAGACGGGGCGGGGGTGGGGGCAGGGGCGGCAGCCGCGTCCACCGAGTCCCAGACGGCGGCGTACCAGGGCTTGGCCGCCTTCGCGGCGGCCTGCGGGGACCCGGCGCCGGCGGGCTGGGGGGGCGTGGCCGAGGGGGTGGGGTCGATGGAGACGAACGGGGTCTCGCCGGGCAGCGCGTAGTGCAGGCGCTCGCGGGCCTGGGCCTTGACGAACATCGGGTCCTGCCAGCGGGCCCACTCGGTCTTCAGCTGTTCCACCTGCTGGCGGGCCTGCTCGGCCTTGACCCGCTGGTCGCTGATCTGGGCGCGCTGGTTCATGAACTGCCGGGTCGGGTAGGCGAGGATCGCCACCAGCGAGCAGAGCACCAGGACCAGCACGGTGGCCCGGGAGGTGAACCGCGGCCGGCCGGCCAGGCCCGGGATCTTCCAGCGTGCCATCTCCTGACCCCTCCCGATCCGTCCGCTCGTACCGGCCCCAGTCGTGCCGGTGCCCCGGCGTCCACCCTACGGGGCGACGGCCGGGGCATCGGTCAGGCGTGCTGCGAGGGTGGTGCTCAGCCCTCGGGTTCAGCCCTCGAACTTCCGGTGCTCACTGGTCCGCGAAGCGGAACCGCGGGAAGGCCGCGCGACCCGCGTACTCGGCGGCGTCGTCGAGGATCTCCTCGATGCGCAGCAGCTGGTTGTACTTGGCGACGCGCTCGGAGCGGGCCGGGGCGCCGGTCTTGATCTGGCCGCAGTTGGTGGCGACGGCCAGGTCGGCGATGGTGACGTCCTCGGTCTCGCCGGAGCGGTGCGACATCATGCAGCGGTAGCCGTTGCGCTGGGCCAGCTCGACGGCGTCCAGGGTCTCGGTCAGCGAGCCGATCTGGTTCACCTTCACCAGCAGCGCGTTGGCGGTGCCGGTCTCGATGCCCTGGGCCAGGCGGGCCGGGTTGGTCACGAACAGGTCGTCACCGACCAGCTGGACCTTGGCGCCCAGCTTGTCGGTCATGGCCTTCCAGCCGTCCCAGTCGGACTCGTCCAGCGGGTCCTCGATGGAGACCAGCGGGTAGTTGTCGACCAGGTCGGCGTAGTAGTCGATCAGCTCGGCGGCGGACAGCGGCTTGCCCTCGAACTGGTAGGCGCCGTCCTTGTAGAACTCGGAGGCGGCCACGTCCAGCGCGAGCGCGACGTCCTTGCCGGGCACGTAGCCGGCCTTCTTGATCGCCTCGGTGATCAGGTCCAGCGCCTCGCGGTTGCTGTCCAGGTTCGGCGCGAAGCCGCCCTCGTCGCCCAGGCCGGTGGACAGGCCGCGCTCCTTCAGCACGCCCTTGAGCGTGTGGTACACCTCCACGCCCCAGCGAACGGCCTCGGAGAAGGACTCCGCACCGATCGGCGCGATCATGAACTCCTGGATGTCGACGTTGGAGTCGGCGTGCGACCCACCGTTGAGGATGTTCATCATCGGGACCGGCAGCACGTGCGCGTTCGGGCCGCCCAGGTAGCGGAAGAGCGGCAGGTCGCTGGCCTCGGAGGCGGCGTGCGCGACGGCCAGCGAGACGCCGAGGATCGCGTTGGCGCCCAGCGAGGACTTGTCCGGGGTGGCGTCCAGGTCGAGCATCGCCTGGTCGATCAGCCGCTGCTCGGTGGCGTCGTAGCCGACCAGCTCCGGGCCGATCTGCTCGATCACGGCGAGGACGGCCTTCTCCACACCCTTGCCGAAGTAGCGGTTCTTGTCACCGTCGCGCAGCTCCAGCGCCTCGAACGCGCCGGTGGAGGCGCCGGACGGGACAGCGGCACGGCCGGTGCTGCCGTCGTCGAGGCCGACCTCGACCTCGACCGTGGGGTTGCCGCGCGAGTCGAGAATCTCACGGGCGACGACGACATCAATGGACGGCACGAGGCATCTCCTAGACGGAAGCGGTCCTGCGGACGTGGAACGGAGTCGTTACGACCAGAGCCTAACCGCACCGGCCGCCCGGGCCGTCCAGGCCTGGGTGCCGTCTCACGGTGTGGCTCGGCTACCCGCGAGTAGTTCACTCGAAAGCGCGCGGGGCGTCGCCGGGGCCACGTCCCGGGGCACCCCGCGCGCTTTCGTCGGCCCGTCAGCCGAAGTGCAGCTGCTGGCCCGGCATGATCAGGTTCGGATCGCCGCCCACCGTCGAGTGGTTGGCCTGGTACAGCTGCTGCCAGCCGCCGGTCAGGTGCTGGGCCCGGGCGATGGAGGAGAGGGTGTCGCCGGCCTGCACCGTGTAGCCGTGACCGGCCGGGGCGGCCTGCGCCGCAGCGGCGGGCGCGGCAGGAGCGGGGACCTGGACGGGGGTCTGGACCGGGGCCTGGGCGGGAGCCTGGGCAGGGGCGGCGTACTGGTTGTACACGCTCTGGTGGCTGGTCCAGTACCAGCCGCCGTCCTTCTGGTACCAGAACACCTTGCCGTCCGCGTCCCAGCCGGCCTTCCCCGGGAAGTTCGGCGCGGCCGACTGCTGAGGCTGCGTCTGCTGCTGGGGCTGGGCCTGCTGCTGGGGCTGCGGCTTCGACTGCCGGGTCGCCGACTGCTCCTGCGGCGCGCTCTGCTGCTGGGCCGCGCCCGAGTCGGCGCTCGCGTCGAGGGCGGCCGAGGCGCCGCCCTTGCTCAGCCCGGCCTTGACCGAGCAGACCGGCCAGGCGCCCGGGCCCTGGTCCGCCAGCACCCGCTCGGCGACCGAGATCTGCTGGGCCTTGCTGGCCTGGTTGGCCTGCGCGGCGTACTGGGTGCCGCCGTACGCGGCCCAGGTCGAGGAGGTGAACTGCAGGCCACCGTAGAAACCGTTGCCACTGTTGATCGACCAGTTGTTGGTGCTCTCGCAGTTGGCGACCTGGTCCCAGACCGAGACCGGGGCGGCGTGCGCGCTGGTCGCGGTGAGCAGCGGAACCGCGAGGCCGACGCCGGCCACGCCGGCCGCGGCGATCGCCTTCTCGGCCTGGGTACGACGGCGGTGCCGGCCATTGCCAGTGAGCAGCATGAAGCTATCCCTCTCCGCACGCCTGCGAGGTGAGCTGTCGGGTTCGGGCCCGTGAGGTTGGCCCGGCCGCTGACGCGGCTTCACCCCTAGCCGTGGGAGACGGCAGAAAATCCTGGGTCCCCCGCCCCTGCCCGGGTGTCGGTCGGTGTCCCGGGAGCGCGACGGGCAGGACTCGGCGTTCCGCACTCCGGGGTTCGCAGCAGCGAACTCCAGGGAGGGTAAGCAGATTGACGGACCGATCACAAGCTCATATCGCGTACATCACATGAAAATTACGGAGCGCGATCGATCGCCTACCAACTGGTCTTGTTTGTCCGGGTTGATGGTCATTCAGACCGCACCGGACAACGGACTTCGACACGCCGTCAGAGCTGCCGTTCCGTCACTTCGCGGCAGCTTCGGGCATGAACGAAACAGGGAGTTCGCGCAGGCCGCGCATGATCAGACCGCCACGCCACCGCAGTTCGGCGGGGTCCGCGGCGAGCCGGAGATCGGGCAACCGGGTCAGCAGGGTGGCGAGTGCAGCCTGGCCCTCAAGTCGGGCCAGCGGAGCGCCGATGCAGTAGTGGATGCCGTGCCCGAAGCCGAGGTGCGGGTTGTCCCGGCGGGCCAGGTCAAGGGTGTCGGGGCGCTCGAACCTGGCCGGGTCCCGGTCGGCCGCCGCGAGCACCACCAACACCGGGTCCCCCACCGGGATCCGCACCCCGCCGATGGTCAACGGCTCGGTGGCGAACCGCCAGGTGGCCAGCTCCACCGGGCCGTCGAAGCGCAGCAACTCCTCGACCCCGGTGGCCAGCAGCCCGCGCTCGCCGCGCGCGATGGACTCCTGCAGCCGGGCCCGCTGGAGCGGCTGGTTCATCAGTGAGTACAGGCCGTTGCCGATCAGATTGACCGTGGTCTCGAACCCCGCGAACAGCAGGATGAACGCCATCGCCGCGGCCTCGTTCTCGGTGAGGTGCTCACCGTGGTCGCTGGCCCGGATCAGACCGGAGATCAGGTCGTCCCCGGGGTCGGCCCGCTTGCGGTGGATCAGCTCGGCCAGGTAGGTGCGCATCCGCTTGACCGCGCGCGCCACGCCGCCGCGCGGGCCGCCGCCGTGGCGGATCATCATGCCGGCCCAGTCCCGGAAGTCGTCCTGGTCCTCGGCCGGCACGCCGAGCAGGTCGCAGATCGCGTAGATCGGCAGCGGGAAGGCGAACTCGTGGATCAGGTCGGCCGAGCCGCGGGCCGCGAAGCCGTCGATCAACCGGTCCGTCAGCTGCTGCACCCGGGGCTCGAACTCGGCCACCCTGCGCGGGGTGAAGGCCTTGGAGACCAGGCGGCGCAGCCGGGTGTGGTCGGGCGGGTCGATGTTCAGCAGGTGCGTCATCAGGTCGGCCTGACGCTCCCCCGGGATCCCCACCCGTCCCGTGCGGTGCGCCTGCTCGCTGTGGTGCGCCGGGTTCTTGGAGAGCCGGGCGTCGGCCAGCGCCTGCCGGGCGTCCGCATAACGGGTGACCAGCCAGGCGTCAACCCCGCTCGGCAAGGTGGTGCGGTGCACCGGCGCGTGTTCCCGCAGCCAGGCGTACGCCGGGTAGGGGTCGGCCGCGAACTCCCAGGTGAAGAGGGTGGGCGGGGGCGAATCAGGCTGGTCGGACATGTTCTGACCGTATCCGGTCGCCGCCAGGAGTGAGTCTGGTCACCTGGCGGGTAATCCCTGTTGCGGAGGGTCAGCTGGAGCCTACGATCCTCCGATACGTGGTTGGCGGGCGACGCAGTGCGGCGGTGCCCCCAGGGAGGAGCAGGCCATGCGGGTAGCCGGGGCAGTGGTGGTTATCGCGGTACTCGACGGCGGCGACGGCGACGGGCCGGCCCGTCGGTTCGCCGCGGCGGGCGCCGCCGGCCTGCTGATCGCCGACCCCCGGGTCGGCGTCGCCGAGGACCTGGCCACCGCCCTGGACCGGATCGGCTGCCCGGTGGTCGGCGTCAGCTCCGACATCCACCAGCCGAGCGACATCGCCGCGCTGGTCGACACCGCCGAGAAGCACCTGGGCCCGATCGACCTGTTCTGCGTGGCCGGCCCGGACGGCGAGAAGATCGTCACGATGGCCGAGCTGCCCGGCCGCCTCCACCGCCTCGCCGAGCTGCTCGACCCGCTGAGCGAGGCGATCGGCGAGGCCCTCGGGACGGCGCTCGGCGAGGCCGTCCCGGCCCAGCGGCAGGCCGAGGGCGTCCGCCCGTAGGCAGGCCCTAGGCCGGCAGCCCCTCGGCGGCCCGCACCGCCTCCCGGTAGGCGCGCGCGGCCGCCCGCAGCGCCGCGTCCGGGTCCACCTTCGCGTCGTGGGCCCGCTGCACCACGGCCAGCAGCAGTGCGCCCGCCGACTCCTCGGTCAGCTCGGCCGGCAGCGCGTACGGGGCGTCGGGCACGCCGGTGAAACCGGCCCGGCGCACCCGCGAGACCAGCTTGGCCGCGTACGCCAGGGCCGGCAGGCCCGCCGGCACGCCGTCCAGGACCGACTCCCGGTCCTGCTTCTCGGCGGCCTTGAGCGCCTCCCAGTTGGCCTCCACCTGGTCGGTGGTGGCCGCGTCCGAGTCGCCGAAGACGTGCGGGTGGCGGTAGACCAGCTTGTCGACGATCGCCCCGGCCACCTCGTCGATGGAGAACGGGTCCTCGGCGTGCTCCTCGGCGATCCGGGCGTGGAAGAAGACCTGGAGCAGCACGTCGCCGAGCTCCTCGCGCAGGGTCGCGCGGTCGTCCTGCTCGATCGCCTCGACCAGCTCGTACGCCTCCTCCACCAGGTACTTCACCAGCGAGGCGTGGGTCTGCTCGGCGTCCCAGGGGCAGCCGCCGGGCGAGCGCAGCCGGTCCATCACGGCGACCAGGTCGAGCAGCCGGGCACCGGGCAGGTCGTAGGAGCCCGGCAGCAGCTCGATCTCGGGCGCCTGCCCGGCCTGCTCGACCGCGATCCTGGCCAGCGCGTCGGTCAGCCCCGGGTCGCCGTCCTGGCTGCCCAGGAAGAGCACCGGCGCCCGCCCGGTGAGCAGCCTGGCCAGGGCCGGCGCGCTGTCGCGCGCCACCAGCTCCACGGTCACCCCGGCCTGGGCCAGCGCGGGCAGCTGGGGGTGCGCCGGGTCGGCGGCCAGCACCAGCGGCGCGGCCTGCAGCGCCGACCAGGCGGGCCAGCTGAGCAGGCCGGGGGCGACCCGGTGGGTCGTGGTGAGCAGGGTCAGCTTCGGGGCGTCGATCACGGTGTCCACACCCCCGAACCTACCGCCCGGAGCGGGCCGGCGGGGTGGGCGCGGGGAGTGGTCCGGACGGGGTGGTCAGGAGGCGGCGCCGGACTGGGGCAGCCAGTCCTCGGTGGGGCTGTCCAGCACCGACTGCTGGACGTCCCAGCTGCCGTAGCGCGGGTTGACCGTCACCTTCAGCTCGCTCGCCGCCTCGGCCAGCAGCTGATGGATCGTCTTGTTGCCGTCGGTGGTGCCCAGTTGCTGCCCGCTCTGGGCCACCAGCTTCTGCAGGCCGATCTGCTCGCGGTAGAAGCCGTCGATCTCCCCCGCCGGCACCGCGTGCTTGAGCAGCAGCATCTGCTCCAGCCCCGTCTCGCCGCCCCAGGCCTGCGCCTGGTCGGCCCGGAGCTGGGCCACCTCGGTGTCGCTCACGGACAGCTGGTGCTGGGCCAGCGCGTAGTCGACCACGTCGCCGAAGACCATCCCGGAGACCGTCGCCCCCACCAGGCCGGCCTGCTCCTGGTACTGGCCGCTGGGCAGCTCGGCGGCCTGCGCACGGAACTCGGCCACCCGCGCCTCGACCGCGGCCTCGGTGATCCGGTCCCGGCCCACCACCGCGGCGGCCCCCGGATGCGGTGACTGCGCACCGCAGGCGCTGAGCAGCACTGCCGCCAGCACCACCCCGGCCGCGGGCACCAGGCGGTGTCCGCGGCGGACGGGAACGCGGCGAGCGGCAAAGCGGTGGACGGAGCTGCTGCGGATCACGCGGGGCCTCCCGGGCGGGGCTGCGGCGACGTCTGACTCCTGACGGGACACGACAATAGAGAGCCCGCCCGCCCGTTGCCCAGATGTTGCACCGAACGAGTGAGCTCGAACAGCTCATCTGACTGATCATCACATCCGCTGGGGCGGTGGCCGATCAGAGCCGGTTCGGGTGCCAGGCCGACGCCTGCGGCGGGTAGGACGGCCAGCTGCCGGTGCGCGGGTCCAGTGGCGGCGGCGCGGCGGGCGCGGGCTGCCAGGCCGACGGCGGCACGGCCTGCGGCGGCTGCGGTCCGGTGCGGCGGTGGCGCCCCAGCTGCTCCAGGTGCTGCCGCAGCCGGAGCACCTCCGGGTGGTGCGGGCCCAGCAGCGGCTCGCGGTCGAAGAGCAGCGCGAGCAGCCACTCCCAGGCGCCTTCGGTCTCCCCCGAGCCCGCCAGCAGCAGCCCGATCCGCTCCCGCAGGTCGAAGCAGCGCGACGGGTCGGTGTCCTGGCCCTGCTCCAGGCGCACGGTGTGGTCGGCCAGCAGCGCCCGGTACTCCGCCAACGCCTCGGGTCCCCGCCCCAGTTGTTCCAGACAGGCGGCGGCCTTGCGACGGTGGTCCAGCGCCTGCGGGGCCCGCGGCCCGCCCTCGGCCGCCGCACCGGCCGCCAGCAGCTGGTACTCGGGCAGCGCGGCCCGGTACTGACCCTCCTGGAGCAGGGTGCGCGCGTAGATCGTGCGCAGGGTGCGGACCAGCGGCGCACCGTCGCCGTGCGCGGCCCGGGCGAGCGGGAGCAGCCGTCCGGCGAGGTCGATCACCTCGGCGTAGCGGTGGGCGGCGAGCAGGTCGGAGACCCGGCCGCAGGCGGCGGCGAGCTCGGTCTGACCGGTGAGGCGGACGGCGGTGGAACCGGCGGGCGGCGCCGGCGGGAGGGCGCCCGCGCCGCCGGGCCCGCCCGGCAGCGGCTGGTTCGGGTGGCGGAACGGCCCGGTCGGATCCGGCACCGGCCCGTACGCCGGACGCGGCCCGCCCGCGTCGCCCGGCAGCAGCGGACGCAGTCGCTGGAAGACGGCCTGCGCGTCGCGCGGGCGGTCGGCCGGCGGCTTGGCCAGCAGCTCCAGCACCAGCGCCTCCAGCTCCGCCGGCACCTCGGGCCGCAGCCGCCGCAGCGGCACCGGCGCCTCGTCCACCTGGCGGCGCAGCACGCCGAGCGCGGTCGGCGCCCGGAACGGCTCCTCGCCCGCCAGCATCTCGTGGAGCAGGCAGCCCAGCGCGTACAGGTCGCTGCGCGCGTCCACCGCCCCGGAGAGCGCCTGCTCGGGCGCCATGTAGGAGGGGCTGCCGATCGGCACGCCGGTCATGGTGAGCCGGGTGTGCTCGCCGTCCAGCGCGGTGGCGATGCCCAGGTCGAGGACGACCACCCGGCCGTCCGGGCGGACCATCACATTGCTCGGCTTCAGGTCCCGGTGCACCACCGGGACGGCGTGCACCACCGAGAGCGCCGCGCAGATCTGGGCGGCCACGGCGACCGCCCACGGGACCGGGAACGGGGCCTCCTCGGCGATCAGGTCGCCCAGCCCGACGCCGGGCAGCCGCTGCATCACCAGGTAGAGCTCGCCGTCGTCCTCGCCCGCGTCGAAGACGGTGACCAGACCGGGGTGGTCGAGACCCGCGGTGATCCGGCACTCGCGCAGGAACCGCCGCCGCAGCTCGGCGCGGCGCTGCTCGATCTCCGGGCCCTGGGCGCCGACCAGCAGCGCCTCGGTGCGCAGCAGCTTCACCGCGACCCGCCGGTCGAGCCGCTCGTCGTAGCCGGCCCACACCTGGCCCATCCCGCCGTGCCCGATCTTCTCGGCCAGCCGGTAGCGGCCGCCGATCACCCGGGCCGCCCCGGCGCTCACCGCCCACCGTCCTCGGCCTGCCGGCGCAGCAGCTCGCCGAGCTGCTGCAACTCGTCCAGCGGCGCGGCGGCCGGCTGCGTCTGCGGTTGGGGTTGGGGTTGGGGTTGGGGTTGGGTCTGGGTCTGGGTCTGGGGTTGCTGGTACATCGGGACGGGCCCGGCCGGCCGGGGCACCGGCTGCTGGTACACCGGCGCCGGCACCGGCTGCCAGTACCCGGGCAGCGGCGCCGGGGACGGCGCGCCCCACACCTGCCGACGGTCCATCAGCAGGAAGTGCACGGGCGCCCCGAGCATCAGCACCCCCACCAGGGCCTGGCCCGTCCCGTTGGCCACCGTCGCGTGCTTGTCCCCGCCCGCGATCACCGCGCAGGCGACCAGCAGCACCGCCAGCGCCCCGACCACCACCGCCCCCAGCACGTCCGCCCGCCGCCTGCGCCGCGCGGCCAGCGCCACCGCGGGAACGAACCCGAGCACGCCGCCCGTCAGAACCGCCACCAGGCAGAGCAGCACCCGCGCGCCCGCCCCGAACGGCCCCTTCGCCGGCGCCGGCACCACCGGCCCGAACTACCCGGGAAACTGGCCAGCCATGCGTATCCGCCCCCACGCGAAGAAGTCCCCACCGACAAAATCGCGCCCACGCTACGCCCCCTCCCCCGCCTGCGACCAGCACGGACCCGTCCGCGGCGGTGCGCACCCGCGGGCGGACGCCGCTTCCCGGCCCGCTCCCAGCGTGTTGGCGGCGCAACGACCGGCCGCCTCCGGATCATCGGACGCAGGCCCGCAACTCCGCGCGGCCGGCGACCGAGAGCAGGACGACGCGCCATGTTCGACAACAGCAAGGCCTTCAGCAGCTTCTCCGTGAACGACCTCGACCAGGCCAAGCACTTCTACGCCGAGACCCTGGGGCTGAACGTCTCCGACCTGACCATGGAGCAGCAGTACCGGCTGCTGCGCCTGCACCTGCCCGGCGGCGGCGAGGTGCTGATCTACCCGAAGGAGGACCACGCCCCGGCGTCGTTCACCGTCCTCAACTTCCCGGTGGCCGACGTCGAGCAAGCCGTCGACGAGCTGGCCGGGCGCGGGGTGCGGTTCGAGCGCTACCCCGGGCTGGCCACCGACGAGAAGGGCATCTTCCGCGGCGGCGGCCCGCACATCGCGTGGTTCACCGACCCGGCGGGGAACATCCTCGCGGTGCTGCAGGAGAACTGAGTCCCACTCACCCCAGCGACAGCCCGCCGTCCGCCAGGCCGTCCGTCAGCCCCTGGGCCAACTGCCGCCCCAGCTCCTCGGCCTGGCGCAGACCGGCGGCGAAGGCGGCGATCCGGCCGAAGGCCTCGCCCAACTCCCGCTGGCTCCCGATCGGCAACCGGGGCACCTGGACCCGGCGGACGTCGAGACGGGAGGTGGTGGAGGCGTGGCTGCTGGCGGAGCGCGCACCGGCGGTGGAACGCAGGCGTCCCGCCAGGAACTCCGGGTCGAGCAGAGCCGGATCGGGACGCAGCAGGTGCAGGCGCGCGCCGAGAGCCGCGCCGTCGGCCGGGTCGCCGGGGCGGACGACCAGCGCACTGGCGCCGCCCAGGGCCGCGACCAGCACGTCGCCGGGTCGGGCGAGCAGGGCCGCGCCCTCGCCCGGTGCACCGGCCTCGGCCAGCGCGGCGCTCGGGCGGCGGCCGGCGGCGAGGTCCTGCTCGGTCAGCACGGGGGTGGCTGACGGGTCCTCGGCCCACGGCCGGACGGCCGGGCCGGTGCCGGAGGAGAAGAGCTCCAGGGCGCCGGCGCGGGCCAGCTCGCCGATGGTGGTCATCGGGGCACCCTGGCCGGCCCCGGTCTCCGCGACGACCGGCAGCCGCTGATCCAACTCGGCCAGTGTGGAGAGCAGTTCGCCCAATCGCCCGCGCTGGTCGGCCAGCGCCGAGGCGCCGCCCGCCGGGGTCGGCGGCGGCAGGTGGCGGGCCGGGGCGAGGTCGGTGTCGTCGTCGAGCAGCTCGATCGAGTCCAGCACCCGGTGGACGCCCGGCCGCTCGACCACCTCGCCACCGGCGTCGAAGGCCTGCCAGCCGTCCAGCACCGTGCGGTGCAGGATCGGCCAGTCGAACTGCTCGGGCTGGGTGGCGGTCGCGTCCAGCAGCAGCAGCCGACGGGTCGGCGCAGCGGCCCGCGGATCGGGCCGGCGCAGCAGCCACAGGTGGAGCGGCACGCCGTAGGGCGGTGCCGCCCCCGCCGGCAGCGCGAGGACGGCGCGCAGCGCGCCGGTGCGCAGGAGTTCGGCGCGCAGGCGGCGGCCCGAGCGGCGGGAGGCGACGGTGGGCGGCAGCAGCAGCGCGGTCAGACCACCGGGGCGGGTGTGCGCCAGGCAGTGCAGCAGCCAGGCCAGTTCGGGCTCGGCGCGCGGTGGCGTCTGGTCGAAGAGCCAGCGCGCGTCGTAGCGCAACTCCTCGTACCCCCAGTCGCGTTCGTTGTACGGCGGGCGGCAGAGCACCGCGTCGACGAGCAGCGCGGGGTCGGCGTCGGCACGCAGCGCGTCCCCGGTGGCCAGGTGCAGCGGCAGCGGCACCGGAGCGTCCGGAGCGGCCTGCAGCGCGAGCCGCAGCAGCGCGGCGCCGGCCGTCACCGGGTCGCGCTCCTGACCGTGGCGCACGGCGTCGGCCGGGGCGGCGCGCAGGACGGCGCCGAGCCCGCAGGACGGGTCGAGGATGCTCGCGGGCCCACCGGCGAGCGCGAGGAGCAGGGCCGCGGCCTCCGGCGGCAGCTGGCCGGACTGCCGGGAGGTGGTGAGCAGCGCTTCGTAGGCCGCGGCGGCACCCTGCTCCGCCGTCAGCCGGGCCAGCATCCGGCAGAGCTCGAGCTGCGTGCTGCCGTAGAGCGTCGGAAGCTCCAGCAGCCCGAGCCCCGTGTCGCCGAGCAGCTCGCCCACGACCTCGGCCACCGCCCGGGGCAGCGCCAGGGCGAGCCGGGTGTCCGGCTCGCCGGCCAGCGCGGCCCAGCGCCGGGGCGCCCGGTGCAGCAGGAGCAGGAAGGCGCCGGCCGGCAGCAGCGGGGCCCCCGGGTTCCCGGCCGGGTCGCGCAGCGCGTCGAGCTGCTGGCGGCAGCGCTCCACCAGCGGCAGTTCGGCGATCTTGCCCTGGCGGCGGAGCCAGTCCTCGACCTGGGGCAGCGCGAAGGTGGGGCTGGCCTCGCTGCCGCCCACCGGCTGCGGGAAGTCGGCGTGCCGCTTGCGCCAGTTGCTGACGGCCGCCCGCCCGACCCCGGCGAGCCGGGCGATCTCGACGGCGGTGACCTCGGGACTCGGCGGCATGGCGGCTCCTCGGCGAAGGCGGCAACAGCGACTGTGATCATCCAGCATAGCCACCCGGCCCCGACCTCCTCGTTCACACGTGAACAGAGAGGTTTTTCATTTTTCTGTTGACGACGTTCACAGCACTCTGCTGTGATGTACCTGTCGCCAACCGGGGCGATCACCTGAAAACCGAGGGACCCGCCATGCGCAGCACCACCACCGCCCGCCGCCGCTCCAGCTCGCTCGGTCTGCTGGCGGGCACCGCCCTGCTGGCCCTGGCCACCACCGCCTGCGGGCCGACCGGCACCAGCACGGTCAGCACCAAGCCCGTGCAGAACTCCGCCGCGGCCGGCTCCACCAGCACCGCGGCCGGCGGCAGCAAGGCCCCCGCCAACGCCAAGGTCGGCGACACCATCGCGCTCAAGGGCATGGACAAGGGCGCCGCCGCCGACGTCACCGTGGTCAAGGTGGTCGACAACGCCCCGAGCGCCAACGACTTCCACCCCGCCGACGGCAAGCGCTGGATCGCCGTGCAGTTCCGGATCAAGAACACCGGCACCGCCGCCTACAGCGACGCCCCGGACAACGGCGCCGGCGTGCTCGACGACAAGGGCCAGTCCTACAGCGCGGTGATCGCCGACACCACCGCCGGCCCGAGCTTCCCCACCCCCGCGAACATCGCCCCCGGCGACAGCGCGCTCGGCTTCATCACCTTCGAGGTGCCCGCCGACGCCAGGATCGCCAAGACCCAGTTCGGCCTCGACAGCGGCTTCGCCGACCAGGCCGGGCAGTGGAACCTCGGCTGAGCCCCGGCGGTGCGGGGCGCCCGGCGGCTGGGAACGACCAAGCGGCCGGGAACGACCAAGCGGCGGGTGGCACGAGGCCACCCGCCGCCCAGGAACCGGGGGTCCGCTACTTCTTCGCCGCCGCCAGCTCCTCGAACATGGTGGTCAGGAAGGTCCCGCACCAGGCCAGCAGCTCCCGTCCGACCACCGGCTTGCCGCCGATCCGCGCGGTCGTCGGCCGCGGCACCAGCACCTGCGAGGTGGCCGCCTTGACCTGGCTGCGCGGGTAGAGCCGGTTCAGCCGCAGCTGCTGGGACTCGCGCAGCTCGACCGGGCCGAAGCGCACGTTCGCGCCCTGCAGCGTGATGTCCGCGACCCCGCAGCGCCGCGCGTACAGCCGCAGCGCCGCCACCAGCAGCAGGTTCTCCACCGGGTCGGGCAGCTTGCCGTAGCGGTCGGTGAGTTCGGCGCGCACCTGCTCGATGTCGGCCTCGGAGTTGACCGCGGCGATCGAGCGGTACGCCTGCAGGCGCAGCCGCTCGCCCGGTGCGTAGTCGTGCGGCACGTGGGCGTCCACCGGCAGCTCGATCTTCACCTCCAGCGGCTCCTCCTCCACCTCCCCGCCACCGCCCGCCAGCGACTCGCGGAACTCGGCCACCGCCTCGCCGACCATCCGCATGTAGAGGTCGAAGCCGACGCCCGCGATGTGCCCGGACTGCTCGCCGCCGAGCAGGTTGCCCGCACCGCGGATCTCCAGGTCCTTCATCGCCACGTACATGCCCGCGCCCATCTCGGTGTGCTGGGCGATGGTGGCCAGGCGCTCGTGCGCGGTCTCGGTGAGCGGCTTCTCCGGCGGGTAGAGCATGTAGGCGTAGCCGCGCTCTCGGCCACGGCCCACCCGGCCGCGCAGCTGGTGCAGCTGGGAGAGGCCGAAGGTGTCGCCGCGCTCCACGATCAGCGTGTTGGCGTTGGAGATGTCGATGCCCGACTCGACGATCGTGGTGGAGACCAGCACGTCGAACTCCTTCTCCCAGAAGTCGACCACCACCTTCTCCAGGGCCGTCTCCCCCATCTGCCCGTGCGCGGTGGCGATCCGCGCCTCCGGCACCAGGTCCTTGAGCCGGGCAGCCGCCTTGTCGATCGACTCGACCCGGTTGTGGATGTAGAAGACCTGTCCCTCGCGCAGCAGTTCACGCCGGATCGCGGCCGAGATCTGCTTCTCGTCGTAGGGGCCGACGAAGGTCAGCACCGGGTGCCGCTCCTCCGGCGGGGTGGTGATGGTGGACATCTCGCGGATGCCGGTGACCGCCATCTCCAGGGTGCGCGGGATCGGGGTCGCGGACATCGTCAGCACGTCCACGTTGGCCCGCAGCTTCTTCAGCTGCTCCTTGTGCTCGACGCCGAAGCGCTGCTCCTCGTCCACGATGACCAGGCCGAGGTCCTTGAACTTCGTCTCGCTGGAGAAGAGCCGGTGGGTACCGATCACCACGTCCACCGACCCGTCGCGCAGGCCCTCCAGGACCGCCTTCGCCTCGGTGTCGCTCTGGAACCGTGACAGCGCCTTGACCACCACGGGGAAGTTGGCGTACCGCTCGGCGAAGGTCGAGAAGTGCTGCTGCACCAGCAGCGTGGTGGGCACCAGCACGGCCACCTGCTTGCCGTCCTGCACCGCCTTGAAGGCCGCGCGCACAGCGATCTCGGTCTTCCCGTAGCCGACGTCGCCGCAGATCAGCCGGTCCATCGGGACCGACTTCTCCATGTCGGACTTGACCTCGGCGATGGTGGTCAGCTGGTCGGGCGTCTCCGCGTACGGGAACGCGTCCTCCAGCTCGCGCTGCCAGGGCGTGTCCGGCCCGAAGGTGTACCCGGGGGCGGCCATCCGGGCCGAGTAGAGCTTGATCAGGTCGGCGGCGATCTCCTTGACCGCCTTCTTGGCCCGCTGCTTGGTCTTGGCCCAGTCCGCGCCGCCGAGCCGGTGCAGGGTCGGGGCCTCGCCGCCGACGTACTTGGTCACCTGGTCCAGCTGGTCGGTCGGCACGAAGAGCCGGTCGCCGGGGTGCCCGCGCTTGGCCGGCGCGTACTCCAGCACCAGGTACTCGCGGGTGGCGCCCTGGACGGTGCGCTGCACCATCTCGACGTAGCGGCCCACCCCGTGCGCCTCGTGCACCACGTAGTCGCCGGCCGCCAGGGCCAGCGGGTCGATCGCGTTGCGCCGCCGGGACGGCATCCGGCGCATGTCCTTGGTGGAGGAGCGCTGCCCGGACAGGTCGGTCTCGGTGATCACCGTGAGCTTGAGCGCCTCGTCCACGAAGCCGTGCTCGATCGAGCCGCAGGCGACGTGGACGACGTCGCGGGTGGGCGCCTGGGTCAGGTCCGGGACCAGCCGGGCCGCGATGCCCTCGTTGCCGAGCACCTCCGCCAGCCGGGAGGCCGGACCCTGACCCTCCGTCACCATGACGACCCGCCAGTCGGCGGTCAGCCGCTCCTTGGCGTCCGCCACGGCCCGCGCGGTGTCGCCGCGGTAGGCCTCCACCGCGTGCATGCCCAGGGTCAGCGTGTTGCCGTCACTGTGCCAGTCAGCGGCTTCGCCGCGGGCCAGTGCCGAGCCGACCTCCGCGTCGCTGGTCGCGAACGGGCTGACCGACCACCAGGGCAGGCCGATCGCGCCGGCGTGCTCGCGCACCTCGGCCAGCGAGCGCAGCGAGGCGGCGGAGACGTCGATCTGCTCGACGTCGATCGGGCGGTCACCGCCGGAGGCCGCCGCCACCCAGGAGGCGTGCAGGAACTCCTGACTGGTCGCCACCAGGTCGGCCGCCCGGGTGCGGACCCGCTCGGGGTCGCAGACCACCGTGACCGAGCCGGCCGGCAGCACGTCGAGCAGCAGCTCCATGTCGTCCACCAGCACCGGGGCCAGCGACTCCATGCCCTCGACCGCGATCCCCTCGGCGATCTTGTCCAGGATCTCGGCCAGCTCGGGGTGGCGCACGGCGAGCTCCGCGGCCCGTGCCCGCACCTGCTCGGTGAGCAGCAGCTCCCGGCAGGGCGGCGCCCACAGCCCGTGCTCGGCGATCTCCAGCGAGCGCTGGTCGGCGACCTTGAAGTACCGGATCTCCTCGACCTCGTCGCCCCAGAACTCCACCCGCAGCGGGTGCTCCTCGGTCGGCGGGAAGACGTCCAGGATGCCGCCGCGCACCGCGAACTCACCGCGCTTCTCGACCAGTTCGACCCGCGCATAGGCAGCCGCGGCCAGCCGCCGCGCCACCTCGTCCAGGTCCGCCGACCCGCCACCGCGCAGCGCCACCGGCTCCAGCTCGGCCAGCCCCTTGACCTGCGGCTGCAGCACCGAGCGGACCGGCGCGACGACCACCTGCACCGGCCCGGCGGACGGGTCGTCGGCCCGCGGATGAACGATCCGGCGCAGCACCGCGAGCCGGCGGCCCACGGTGTCCGAGCGCGGCGAGAGCCGCTCGTGCGGCAGCGTCTCCCAGGCGGGGTACTCCGCGACGGCGTCCGGCGGCAGCAGCGAACGCAGGCTGGCGGCCAGGTCCTCGGCCTCCCGACCGGTGGCGGTCACCGCGAGCACCGGGCGGCCCCGCTCGCCGGCCCCCGCGGCCAGCGAGCGGGCCAGCGCGGCGACCACGAACGGCCGCGCGGCGGGCGGGCCGACCAGGTCGAGATGCGGGCGATGGCCGCTGGCCGCCGCCTCGATCGCCTCGGCGAGGGCGGTGTCGCGAACCACGACATCGAGCAAACCGGTCAGGCTCATGGAGTCTTCTCGTCCCGTTGCGTCCAGGCGGAGCGCCCGGCCTGACGTTCATCTGCGACCGGGCAGCTTGATGGGCCCGGCACTCGCGGTGCAGGGGCCGGGTCAGGCTCCCAGGGTACGCCGAGCAACCGACGCCGACTCCGTCAGTCACCCGCTCCCGCCTGGCCATGGGCATGACCTGCGGTTCGGACGGGAGGGTCGATTGTCAAGAATTGGACACACTCCTGTCACTGGGAGTCCATGGACACCGCGCAGGATGGATCACGTGCCCGCCGCTCCAACCGTGGGGGATGGCGCAGCGGGACCAGCGCACTCCGATGGGGGTCGGGGTGCGAGGCCGGGCGACCCTGGGTGGGGGCGCCCGCCCGAGCGTCGGGAGTCGTGGCGCCCTTTCCTGGAGGGCGCCACGGGTCCTGGCCCAGTTTCCACTCCGCCGTTCGGGGCCGCCGCGGTCCGGGCTCCTCTTTCCGGTGATCTTTGCGCCGCACGGGTGCTGCCCACCGACTTCCGCGCCGCCCGCTCCCTACGCTGAGCGCCATGCGTGTCGTCATCGCCGGTCAGGGCTACGTCGGACTCCCGCTCGCGGTTCGCGCCGCCGAGGTCGGCCACCGGGTCGTCGGATACGACATCGACCGGCGCCGGATCGCCCGGCTGGCCGGCGGCGACTCGTACGTGGAGGACATCCCGAACGCGCGGCTGCGGCCGCTGCTCGCCGACGGCAGCTACCGGCCCTCCGCGGAGCCGGCCGACCTGGCCGGCTTCGACGTCGCCGTGATCACCGTGCCCACCCCGCTGCGGGACGGGGTGCCCGACCTCTCCTTCATCGAGGCCTCCGGCCGGCTGCTGGCCGAGCGGCTGCGGCCCGGCGCGCTGGTGGTGCTGGAGTCCACCACCTATCCCGGCACCACCGAGGAGCTGCTCACCCCGCTGCTGGAGAAGGGCTCGGGGCTGCGCGCCGGGATCGACTTCCAGGTCGGCTACAGCCCCGAGCGGATCGACCCGGGCAACCAGCAGTGGCGGCTGGAGAACACCCCGAAGGTGGTCTCCGGCATCGACACCGACTCGCTGCACGCGGTGGACGACTTCTACCGGCAGCTGGTGGAGCGCACGGTGCCGGTCTCCTCGTGCAAGGAGGCCGAGCTGGCCAAGCTGCTGGAGAACACCTTCCGGCACGTCAACATCGCCCTGGTCAACGAGCTCGCGGTGTTCGCCCACGAGCTGGGCATCGACATCTGGGAGGCGATCGACGCCGCCGCCACCAAGCCGTTCGGCTACCTGCGCTTCGACCCGGGCCCGGGGGTGGGCGGGCACTGCCTGCCGATCGACCCCTCGTTCCTGTCCTGGCGGGTCGAGCGGGCGCTCGGCCGGTCGTTCCGCTTCGTCGAGCTGGCCAACGACGTCAACAGCCACATGCCCGACTACGTGGTGCGGCGCCTGGCCACCGCGCTGAACGAGCGCCGCCAGGCGGTCAAGGGCTCGCGCATCCTGCTGCTCGGCCTGGCCTACAAGAAGAACACCGGGGACGCCCGCGAGACCCCCGCCGCCCGGGTCGCCGAGCTGCTCACCCGGATGGGCGCCGAGGTCCGCGCCGCCGATCCGCACGTGGCCCGCGTCCACCTGCCCGGCCAGCGCGGCCCCTTCTCCCGTGTCACCCGCGTCACCGCCAGCCCCGAGGAGCTGACGGCGGCGGACGCGGTGGTCCTGCTGGCCGACCACGACGACTTCGACTACGCCACGATCACCGAACACGCCCGGTACGTCCTGGACTGCCGACGCCGCCTCACCGGCGCGGCGGTCGAGGTGCTCTAGGCCGAGCGCATCGCGCGCTGGCACGCGCGCTCCGCACCGGAGGTCAGGTCCGCCGACGTCCCACGGTGTTCGGCAGCGAGTCGATCTCGGTGCCGTCGTCGATGATCACGATCTTCGGGATGATCCTGGTCTCGTCCTCGGGCGCCGGCCCGGCGACCGGGGCGGCACCGCTGCCCTGGGCGGTCGGCGGCGGGGTGGCCGGGCGGGGCGGGAGCGGCGGCTGGGCGGCACCGGCGGCGCGCAGGGCGGTGCGCGGGTCGACCGGCGGGGTGCCGCCCGGGGGCGGCGGCGCGGGCGCGTCGCGCAGGTCGGCGGGCAGGCGCAGCACCGTGGTCGGGGCGTCGGAGGAGGCGGTCGGCAGCGTGGGCGGCGCGGCCGGCGCGGGCGGCAGCGGGACCTCGCCGGTGTCGGCCTCCGGGTCGGTCGCCTGGACCGTCGGGATCACCTCGGTCACCTGGGTCTCCTGGACCGCCGGAGCCGCCGCGGTCACCTGCGTCACCGCGGTGCCGGGCCCGGCCGGCTCGATCATGCCGACGGCCTTGCCGGTCAGCGAGGCGAGCGTGCCCTTGATGTGGTCCAGGTGCGTCTGCACCGTCTCCAGCCGCTTGTCGAACGCCGCGCGCTCCGCGGCGCTGGCCGCCTCGATCTTGTCGGCCTCGCGGCGGGCCTGCTCGATCAGGCGGTCGGCCTTGGCCTGGGCGTCGGTGTCGATCTGCTTGATCAGGCTGAGCACCGACTCGCGGTGCTGCTCGGCCTCCTTGAGGCGGCGCTCCGCGGCCTGCGAGATCTTGGCGTCCTCGGCGGCGGCAGCCGCCTCCTCGGCGGCGAACCGCTCGTCGGCGTCACGGCGCAGCTCGGCCAGCTTGGTCTCGGCCCGCTCGCCCGCCTCGGCGGCGGCGACCCGGATCTTGGCGGCCTCGGCGGTCGCGCCGTCCCGGATCGCGCGGGAATCGGCGTCGGCCTCGCCCCGCAGCTTCTCGGCCTCGGCGCGGGTGCGCTCGTCGATGCGGCGGGCGGCCAGGTCGGCCTCGGCACGGGTGGCGGTCGCGTACGCGGCCGCCTCGGCCTGCAGCTCCTGGCCGGCCTGGTAGGTCTCGTCGCGGGTGTCCTCGGCGAACCGCTCGGCCTTGTCGCGCACCTGGCGGGCCTCGTTGTCGGCGATGGCCATCAGGTCGGCGGCCTGCTCGCTGAGGGTGGTGTAGTCGGGCTCCGGCGCCTCGGCGGCGGCCTTGCGGGTGGCTGCCAGCACCGCCTCGAGCTCGCGGATCTGGGCGCCGAGCCAGCTCAGCTGCTGCCAGGCCTCGTCCCGCTGGGAGGTCAGCGCGATCAGCGCGCGGTCGACCTGCTCGGGCGCGTAGCCGCGCCGGGCAGCGGTGAAGCCGTACGACGGGATGGCGTCGCTCATCTGCTGTCTTCCCCTCAGTGCCGGCTGGGCACGAATTTGCCTGCGCTCGTTTCCTGCGATCCTCTTGACCTATTTTGCGCAGATCATCTGGAAAGCCCAAGGAAGCGACACCACCGGCTGGGGCCGCACCCACGGTGCGACCCCAGCCCCAGCCGTGCTGACGGCTAGAGCAGGCCGTCCCAGAACTGCTCCAGGAGGACCGCCCACCAGGTGTCCGGTGCCTGGAGGGCGGCCGGGTCGATCGCGGCCAGCTCGGCCTGGAAGTCGGTGGTCCAGCGCCCGGCCTGATCCGGGGTCAGGCCGTAGCGCAACGGCCACATCCGACCGAGCAGGGCGAGCGACCGGACGAACTCCGGTACGCCAGTGTTGACGAAGCGCGGGGCCTGCGCGGTTCCCTCCAGGTCCACCGCGACCACGGCCGCTGTGCCGTACTGCACACAGAGTTGCCGTCCGTAGTCGTTCCCGAGCACCAGGTAGCCGCCCGCGTCGGGCGCGGCCTGGCGACCGCGCTCGGCGGCCAGCTCGGCCAGCGTCGGGATCGGCCGGTTCTCCGGTGCGTGCGCCCAGAAGAACGGCCCGAAGCTGGTCGGCAGGCCCGCCCAGACCAGGGTCTGCGCCACCGCCTCGGGCACCCCCTGCCGGGAGACCGCCCGCTGCTCGTAGCGGAAGACGGCGGGGCCGAAGTACTGCGCGAGCTCGGCACCGATCTGCTGCGGCGGGACGGGGGCGGCCGGCGGGATGCTGCCGGGAGCGGGCAGCGGCACCCGGACCGGACGCGGGCGGCGCGGGCCGGCGGCCAGCTGGTGCAGCTCGTCCAGGTGGTTGAGCAGGTGCGCCATGCCGGCCTGGCGGGCCTGGTGCTCGCGGCCGTACCCGGCGGTGTGGGTGATCCGCACGTTGGGCCAGGAGGAGGCGATCAGCCGGGAGCAGTAGCCGCCGGGCAGGTCGCAGGCCTCCAGTTCGGTGTGCAGCTCCAGCACCTGCTCGGCCGGCACGCCGAGCCGGCGCAGCTCCTGCAGGATCCGCCACTCCGGGTGCGGGGTGCCGGGCTCGCTGCGGTGCATCACCTTCTGCTCGGAGCCGTCGGGGGCGCGGTAGCTGAGCACGGCCAGGTAGCCGGGGCCGACGGTCGGCACGCCCGGCGGCACCGGGGCGCCCTGCGGCGGCAGCCCGGGGACCGGCGCGGCGGCACCGGGGGCGCCGGGGAGGCCGGGGGCGCCCGGGAGGACCGAGGCCAGCTGGGTCGCGGCGTGCGCGACGCCACCGCCCTGGGCGCCCTGACGGGACGGCGGGGCGGCCTTGGAGGTGTCGGCGTCGGCCAGGTCCCCGCTACCGGCGGCGGGCGCGGCCGCACCGCGCAGCGCTCCCGGCGGCGGGGGCGGCGGAGCGCCGACGCCGCCACGACCGCCCGCCGGGGGCGCCACCGGCGCACCGGGGTGAGCAGGCGCGCCACGCAGCGCACCGGGCGGCGGGGGCGGCGGCGTGCTGCCGGACCCGCGGCCACCGGCGGCTGCCGGGGCCTCCGCGCCACTGCCACCCGCGTGCAGCAGCCCGCCGGGCGGCGGGGGCGGCGGAGCGCCGACACCACCACGGCCGCCCGCCGGGGGCGCCACGGGGGCGCCGGGCAGGCCCATCAGGCCGGGCGGGCCGTCGGAGGCGAGCATCGTCGGCGCGTACTCGACGCCGGGGGCGGGGGACGGCGGGACGGGGGGCCCGACGGGTGCGGGCACGGCCGGCGCGGGCGGTGCCGACGCGACCGGCGCGCCGGGCAGGCCCATCAGGCCGGGCGGACCGTCCGACGCCAGCATGGTCGGCGCGTACCCGCCCACCGGCGCCTGGGGCGCGGCAGGCGCGGGCACCGGAACAGGCGGCGCCGCGACGGGCGCCTCGGCGGCCGGCGGCGGCATCCGGACCGTCATGGCCTCCGGCGGGGTGGCCGGGGCCGCCGGCCGCTCCTCGCCGTGCTCCTCCAGCTCCCAGCTGGGCGGCGCGAGCATGGTCGGTGCGTCACCGGCCGGCCGGTCCGAGACCGGCGGCTCCGTCAGCACGGCAGGCGCAGCCGGCACCGCGGGCGGCGCGGGCTGGGCCATCACCGGCACGGGCGGCACCTGATCGGGCAGGCCCGGGACCGGCGGGGGCCCGGCGATCGGCCCGACGGGCTCGACCGGCGCGGCGGGCGCGGCGGGCTCGGCGGGCTCGGCCGGAGCCGGCCCCTGGTCGGCGCCCTGCGCCGACCCCAGCCGTTCCGCCTCGGCGGCGATCACCGCCGCACCGGCGTCCAGCATCCACTGCGGCGGGCTGAGCAGGAAGGAGGTCGCCTCGGCCGGAGCGGGCACCGGCTTGACCGCCCCGGGCGCGCTGCCCTGGGCCGGCCGGCCGTACTGCGCCTCGTAGCGGTGCACCACCTCGTTGACCGGCAGCGCGGGCCAGAGCGTGCTCGCCCCGGTCTCCCGGGCGATCACCAGCTTGACCGCCCCGCCGTCCGAGGAGGGGCCGCCGTCGCGGTCCTCGGCCCAGCAGACGAAGCCGAGGTCGAACTCCCGTACCCGCACCTCGCGCTGCTGGAAGGGCGACACCCCGCCGTTGATCCACTCCGTCGCCAGGTCCTGTGCCTGCGCGTACGTCATCATGCTGCCTCGCCCCTGTCCTCTTGCTCCGGCCGTCCGCTCCCACCGATCGCACCGCCGGCCCGCCGGCTGTTGACCGACCGCCTCACGACACCGGCACCGCGCGGGCGAACCCGCCGTCCACCATCAGCTCCGCGACCGTCTCCAGCTCCGGCGGGCTGCCGGCCAGCCGGAGCAGGAAGTCGTCGAAGCTGTCCCCGCAGGGCAGCAGCAACCGCCGTACCCGGTCGGCCGCCTCCTCGGGGGCGCCGTTGTCGCGGGCGTCGTCATAGAGGCAGAACCAGACCGAACCCAGCTGCTCGCCCCGCACCTTGAGGGCCAGGATGCCGCCCTGGACGAAGGCGATGCCGAGGTAGTCCTTGGTCAGGTGGTCCCGCAGGCACTTGTTGACGTAGACCAGGTCCTCGACGCCGTACTCCTCGCTGAGCGTCAGGAACGGCTGGTCGAGCAGGAGTCCGAGGTCGGTGTCGAGCGCCACGCCCGCCGGGGTCCGGCCGCCGGCCAGCTTGAGGAAGCCGCGGTAGGGCCCGGGCAGCCGGTAGCCGAGCCGCTCCTCGGCCGCTTGGACCATGTCCTCACCGACGGTCAGCGGGTCGGCGCCCTCCTTGGAGAGCGGGAAGTGCACGGCCTTGCGCTCCTGGAGCGGGCGGGTGCCGCGCCGGGCGTGGTCGGCGGCCGAGCGGGCCAGGCCGCCGTGGTGCCGCAGCAGCGCCTTGACCTCGACCGGGATCAGCTCCATCCGGCGCCAGCCGTGGGCCGCGCCGCCGACCGCGTGGTGCCAGGTCCAGCCCGCCGGGGTGGCCACGGCGCACTCCTGATCGGCCCACAGCTCGTGTCCCTGGCTGAACAGCGCGGCATTGGCGGACACGTAGTCGGTCAGCCGCAGCTCGTCCACGCCGAAGCCCTCGGGCGGGTCCGCGACCTCGGCCGCCGCCGCGGCGTACGCACCGAAGTCCGGGTACCCCTGGGCATCGACCCGCACCCCGTCGGGGTACTTGGCCGCCCGCACCGGGTCGGGAAAGTGAACCACCTGACCCGCGTAGGCCGCGTTGGGCACGGCGGCGATGCCGGGCCGACCTGTCGTCATTCTGGGTGCCCCCACTGCGCTGAAGCCGATTTAGCTAGCCACCAGGGTATGGGGTCCCGGGTTCGGACGGACGTCCTGGTCCGGCGGCCGGGGCGAACCGGAGCCCTGTGATCAAGTTGTGAACAATTGGTGCGCCTGACGGAGTCTCAGTACGCGGGCCCGCCCCCCGAGTGATCCACTGTCCGAAACGTTTGGCAGGCTGACGTATGAGCGGGTTCGTCCGACCCGCCCGACAGAGGACCAGCCGACAGAGCGAGAGGAGCAGCCGTGGACGAGGGTCCGCCGGTCGCACCCCTGCTGCGCCACCACCGGGACAGCCTGCTGCCCGCCGTGGCCGCGGCGCTCTCCCTGCGCGGTGGCGAGGTGCACACGCTGGCCGGCCGCAAGGCCGACCAGGAGCCCGCGCTGCACCCGCTGGTCGGTGACTTCCTGGCCCGGCTGCCGCTGGAGCACCGCGAACGCTTCACCGGGCGCTGCCCGGAGGCCGTGCTGCTCTCGCAGTACCTGACCACGGTGGACAGCAGCCGCTCCAAGCGCGCCGCGAAGAAGCCGCTGAGCCTGCACGACGCCCGCAAGGCGCTCAAGGGCGCCAAGCTGACCACCGTGCGGATCCGCGAGCAGGACGACCCGGCGCACGGCACCCACGCGCCGCCCTGCCGCTCCTGCGCACCGCTGCTCGAACACCTCACCGTGCAGAGCGTGGTGGTCGGGCCCAGGTCCGATCCGGCCTGAACCGGCCCGTGGCCCGGCGGCCGAGGCCGTGAACCAGTAGCCCCGCAGCGCCGCCCAGGTCGCGTGCCGCCCCTGTCCCCCGACACCGGAGTCCCCCCTGAACCCGCTCACGTCACCGGCCGCAGGCCCAGCGTCCGCCGCCGTACGCTCCCAGCCCAGGTTTCCCGCCGACGTCGCCGCGGCGCTCAAGCAGGCCGGCTGGCACCCGGGCCGCTGGGAGATCCGCCGCGCCGAGGAGTGGGCCGACGAGCTGCTCTCCCGGCACTCCGCCGACGGCGTCCAGCACGCGGTCTTCCCCGCTGCCATCGAGGCCTGGGCCGAGTTCGGCGGGCTCTCCTTCGACCTCGGCGGCGCCGGGCGTGAACTGGCCCGCACCCCGTTCCTGCTCGACCCGATCTGCGGCCTGCACCTGCCGCGCACGCTGGCCGACCTGTCACGCGCGCTGGACAGCCGGGTGGCGCCGCTGGGCGAGGAGCACTACGGCCAGGCGCTGCTCGCGATCGACGAGGCGGGCCGGGTCTACAGCCTGGACCACACCGGCGAGTGGTTCCTGGGCGCCGACCTCGACCAGGCGGTCACCGCGCTGGTCCTGGGCACCCGGCCGGAGCGACTGCGGACCGTCACCGACCCGCTCTGAGCCGTGCTCCCGGGCGTGCTCCGCGGCGCCCGGGCGGCGAGCCGGGTTCAGCAAAGTTGTGAAGCTTCCGCACGGATCTCCGCCCGCGAGCCCTGAGCCGGCCTCAGCGCAGCCAGGCCTCAGCTCGGCCGGCCTCAGCCCAGCCGGTCACTGCGCTGCGCCAGCCGCGAGGGCAGCAGCGCCTCCACCCGGAACCCGCCCTCCTGCTGCGGCCCGGCCGTGAAGCTGCCGCCCAGCGCGACCACCCGCTCCTCCATGCCGACCAGCCCGTTGCCCCCGCTGGGCAGCCTGACCTGGTCACCGCCGACCGGCCGCTCGTTCACCACGGCCACCCGCACCCCGTTGGGCACGTAGGCCAGCAGGACGGCGACCCGCGCGCCACCGGCGTGCTTGTGCGCGTTGGTCAGCCCCTCCTGCACCACCCGGTAGGCGGTCTGCTCGGCGTCCCCGCGGTAGGGCCGGCGGTCGCCGCTGACGGTCAGCGTCACCTGCATCCCGGCCGCCCTGGACTGGTCGATCAGCCGCGGCAGTTCGGCCAGCCCCAGCGGGCTCTCGGCCGGCGCCTCCTCGCTCATCCGCAGCACGCCGAGGATCTCGCGCAGCTCGTCCAGCGCCTGGCGCCCGGTCTCGGCCATCAGCTTGGCGCTCTGCGCCGCCTTCTGCGGCTCCCGCAGCGCGATCCGCTCCACGGCGCCCGCGTGCACCACCATCAGGCTGACCCGGTGCGCCACCACGTCGTGCATCTCGCGGGCGATCCGGGTGCGCTCCTCCAGCCGGGCCCGCCGGGCCCGCTCCCTGGCCCGCTCGGCGAGCAGGTCCAGCTCCGCCTCCAGGCCCTGGGCCCGGTCCTTGAGCGATTCGATCAGCCGGCGCCGGGCGCCGATGTAGAGGCCGCCCACCACCGGCGAGACGGTCAGCCCGACCGCCACCAGCACCGAGAAGAGCACGAAGACCCAGGTGGCCGGCAGTTGCTGGCCCGGCTGCGGCTCCGTGGTGAGCATCGCGAAGAGCACCATGCCCAGCGTCTCCACGAAGATCACCGCGGTGAGCGCCACCACCTGTCTGCGCCCCGAGGGCCAGGTCCAGGTGGAGCAGAGCGTGTAGAGCGCGACGACCAGCAGCACGATCCCGAACAGTCCGGGGACCAGGACCATCGAGACCAGCACCGGCACGGTCGGCCAGCGCCGCCGCACCAGCAGGCTGGCGCCGGCCAGCGCACCGATCACCGCAGCCGCGATCGCGTACCCGTGGCCCAGGTGGAAACGGTCGCGGACCAGGCCGTAGCCGCCCAGCGCACACTCCACGGCGGCCAGCAGGGCCAGCACCGCGTCCAGCAGCGCACTGCGCCGCCGGTCCCACCACCACAGGCCGCGGTCCGGTGCGCCCTCCCCAGGCGACATGCTCATACGGGACAGCCTAAGTGAGGCGTCCCCTGCGGCCCCACCCAGTTCTCGGCTCCCCATGCGCCGCGCTGTCCGCCATTCGACCGAGTCGACCGCGGGGCAAGGACCTCCCCATATGCTGGTCCGGTCGGACAGCGCGGTCCGCCGAAGCCGAAGCCCACCACCCCAGGGAGCCAGCCGTGACCGCTCAGGTCCCCACCTCGGCCGACCACCCGAGTGCCGACCAGCCGCCCACCGGGCGTTCAGGCGCCAGTCTGGCCGCCGTGGAGCTGCCGAACGCCGACCCCGCCGCCGACAACGCGGCCCTGCGGGCCGACATCCGCCGCCTGGGCGACCTGCTCGGCGAGACCCTGGTCCGCCAGGAGGGCGCCGAGGTGCTCGGCCTGGTCGAACAGGTCCGACTGCTGAGCCGCACCGACGGCGAGGCCACCGCGGAGCTGCTCGCCAACATCGATCTGGAGACCGCGGCCAAGCTGGTGCGGGCCTTCTCCACCTACTTCCACCTGGCCAACGTCACCGAGCAGGTGCACCGCGGCCGCGAGTTCGCCGCCCGCCGGGCCCGCGAGGGCTCGCTGCTGGCGCAGACCGCCGACCAGCTGGTGGAGGCCGACCCCAAGCACCTGGCCGACACACTGGCCAACCTGGCGGTCCGCCCGGTCTTCACCGCGCACCCCACCGAGGCCGCCCGCCGCAGCGTGCTGAACAAGCTGCGCCGGATCGGTGAACTGCTGGAGCGGATCCACCGCGAGCACGCCGCCGCGGGCATCTCCCCCACCGACTCGGCCCGGCTGACCTCGGCCAAGCGCTCGGCCGACCGCCGCCTCGCCGAGGTCATCGACCTGCTCTGGCAGACCGACGAGCTGCGGATCGCCCGCCCCGAGCCCACCGACGAGGCCCGCAACGCCGTCTACTACCTGGACGAGCTGTACCGCGAGGCCGTCCCCGAGGTGCTGGAGGAGCTGCACGAGGAGCTGGCCCGGGTCGGCGTCGCGCTGCCCGAGGGGGTCCGCCCGCTGACCTTCGGCACCTGGATCGGCGGCGACCGGGACGGCAACCCCAACGTCACCCCGCAGGTCACCTGGGACGTGCTCAACCTGCAGCACGAGTACGGCATCAAGGACGCCCTGGACGCGGTCGACGACCTGCGCAACACGCTCTCCACCTCGGTGCGCCTGGCCGGTGCCTCCGAGCAGCTGCTCGCCTCGCTGGAGGCCGACCTCAAGCTGCTGCCCGAGCTGAGCCCGCGCTACAAGCGGATGAACGCCGAGGAGCCGTACCGGCTCAAGGCCACCTGCGTGCGGCTGAAGCTGGAGAACACCCGCGAGCGGCTGGCCGCCGGCACCCCGCACCTGGACGGCCGCGACTACCTGGGCACCCGCGAGCTGATCGCCGACCTCAAGCTGATCCAGGACTCGCTGCGCTCGCACCGCGGCGAGCTGATCGCGGACGGCCGCCTGGCCCGCGCGATCCGCACCGTCGAGGCGTTCGGCCTCCAGCTGGCCACCATGGACGTGCGCGAGCACGCCGAGGCCCACCACCACGCGCTCGGCCAGCTCTTCGACCGGCTCGGCGAGGAGGCCTGGCGCTACAACGACATGCCGCGCGAGTACCGCCAGCGGCTGCTCGCCAAGGAGCTGCGCTCGCGCCGCCCGCTGGCCCCCACCCCCGCGCCGCTGGACGCCGCGGGCACCAAGACGCTGGGCGTCTTCACCACCATCCGCGAGGGCTTCGAGCGGTTCGGCGACGAGATCGTCGAGAGCTACATCATCTCGATGTGCCAGGGTGCGGACGACGTCTTCGCCGCCGCCGTGCTGGCCCGCGAGGCCGGCCTGATCGACCTGCACGCCGGGGTCGCCCGGATCGGCATCGTGCCGCTGCTGGAGACCACCGAGGAGCTGCAGCAGGCGGACCGGATCCTGGAGGAGATGCTCTCCGACCCCTCCTACCGCCTGCTGGTCTCGCTGCGCGGGGACATCCAGGAGGTCATGCTCGGCTACTCCGACTCCTCCAAGTTCGGCGGCATCACCACCTCCCAGTGGGAGATCCACCGCGCCCAGCGCCGACTGCGCGACGTGGCCCACCGCTACGGCATCCGGCTGCGCCTGTTCCACGGCCGCGGCGGCACGGTCGGCCGCGGCGGCGGCCCCTCGCACGAGGCGATCCTGGCGCAGCCCTGGGGCACCCTGGAGGGCGAGATCAAGGTGACCGAGCAGGGCGAGGTGATCTCCGACAAGTACCTGCTGCCCTCGCTGGCCCGGGAGAACCTGGAGCTCACCCTCTCCGCCACGCTGGCCGCCTCCGCCATGCACACCTCCCCGCGCCAGGCCCCCGAGGAGCTGGCCCGTTGGGACGCCGCGATGGACGTGGTCTCGCAGGCCGCGCACACCGCCTACCGGGGCCTGGTGGAGCAGGAGGACCTGCCGAAGTACTTCTTCGCCGCCACCCCGGTCGACCAGCTCGCCTCGCTGCACCTGGGCTCGCGCCCCTCGCGCCGTCCCGACTCGGGCGCCGGACTGGACGGCCTGCGGGCCATTCCGTGGGTCTTCGGCTGGACCCAGTCCCGCCAGATCGTCCCCGGCTGGTACGGCGTCGGCTCCGGCCTGGCCGCCGCCCGCGAGGCGGGCCTGGGCGACGTGCTGCCGGAGATGTACGGCAAGTGGCACTTCTTCCGCAACTTCCTGTCCAACGTCGCGATGACGCTGGCCAAGACCGATCTGCGGATCGCCCGTCACTACGTCGAGCAGCTGGTCCCCGCCGAGCTGCGGCACATCTTCGACCAGATCACCGCCGAGCACGACCTGACGCTGCGCGAGGTGCTGCGGCTGACCGGCGAGAGCGAGCTGCTGGAGCACAACCCGGTGCTCAAGCAGACCTTCACCGTCCGCGACGCCTACCTGGACCCGATCTCCTACCTGCAGGTGGCGCTGCTGCGCCGCCAGCGCGAGGAGGTCGCCGGCGGCCGGCCCGAGGACCCGCTGCGGGCCCGCGCGCTGCTGCTGACCGTCAACGGCATCGCGGCCGGCCTGCGCAACACCGGCTGACGGACCGACAAGCCGAAGGGGCCCGCTCGCCGTGCAGGCGAGCGGGCCCCTGGCGTTTCGGCCGGCTCGGGTCAGCCGGTCTCCTTGTCGGTGCGGCGGCGCTTGAGCCAGAGCGCGCCACCGCCGGCCGCGACCACCAGGCCGCCGGCCACCGCCGGGATGCCGGCGTTGCCGCCCAGGGTGGAGATGAAGGCGCCGGAGAGCGCCGCGGTCTCGGGGGCCGGGGTCGGCGCGGGCGACGGCGCGGCGGTCGCCGGCGGGTCGTCGACCAGCTGGGCGTCCAGCGCGCTGGAGACGGGCTGCGGGGCCGCCTGGCGCAACCGGCCGCTGCCGCCCCGGCCGCCGCCGACCGAGATCGCCGAGGTGCGGTTGGCCGAGGGCGTGGGGGTCGGCGTCGGGCTGGGGCAGCCGCTGGGCAGCTCCGTCGGCGAGGCTCCCGGCGAGGCGGTGGCCGAGGCGTCGGCCTGGGCCGAGGCGGGAGGCTGGGACGGCGGTTGCGGTGCCGCCCCGGCCGACTGCCCGGGCGAGGCGGTGGCCGAGGCGTCGGCGCCCGGCAGCGGCGGACAGCTGGGGCCGGCCGTGGTGCTCGGCGAAGCCGTGGGCGGATGCGGTGCCGCGGGCGTGGCCGCGTCGGTCGGCGGCCCGCTGGCCGCCACCGCGGTGGGCACCGGCGAGGGTGCCGTACTGCTCGCCGCCGGCGTCGGCGAGAGCGTCGCACTCGCCGAGGGCGCGGGTGAGCCGCTCGGCTCGGCCGCGCGAGCGAGTGCGGCGCCGGAGAACAGCGCCGTGACCGCCAGAACCCATGTGCCGGCCATGCGTGCCGAGCCCAACCCCGCGCCCACCAGCGCCCCTATCTTCCCGAGTCCGGGTCGACCGTACCCGATGCGCCAAAGCGATCCGGCCGCGGAGAGGGGGCTGCGGCGAAGAGTTGTACGACTGTTGCCCTATCCGTCATACGAGGGCGCCGAGCTGACGTCAGGTCAGCTGTGAGCCGGCTGGGAGTCAGGTGTTGTAGGTGCCCTGGGCCCGCTCCAGACCCTCGGTCAGCAGCGCCTCGACGGCGTCGGCCGATCGGTCCACGAACCAGTCCAGCTCCTTGCGCTCGGCACCGGAGAAGTCCTTCAGGACGAAGTCGGCGACCTCCATCCGGCCCGGCGGGCGGCCGATGCCGCAGCGCACCCGGTAGTAGTCCGGGCCGAGCGACTTGGTGATCGACTTGAGCCCGTTGTGGCCGTTGTCGCCGCCGCCGAGCTTGAGCCGCAGGGTCGCGTAGTCGATGTCCAGCTCGTCGTGGACCGCCACCACCGCGGCGGCCGGCGCCTTGTAGAAGTCGCGCAGTGCGGTGACCGGGCCGCCGGAGAGGTTCATGAAGGTCATCGGCTTGGCCAGCACCACCCGCTGCCCGACCAGCCGGCCCTCGGCGACCTGGGCGCGGCTCTTGTGCGTCTTGAACCTGGCACCGATCCGCTCGGCCAGCAGGTCGGCCACCATGAAGCCGATGTTGTGCCGGTTGCGGGCGTAGCCCTCGCCGGGATTGCCCAGGCCCACGATCAGCCAGGGGCCGCTGTACGCCTCACCGCTCATCTGCGCTCCTCCTCCGATACCTCATCATCATGGACACACAGCTGCCCCGGCTCCCACACGGGGAGCCGGGGCAGCGGCAGTGGAACTACCGGGAGGCTCAGGCCTCGGCGGCGGCCTCAGCGGCGGCCTCGGCGTCGGCGTCGGCCTGCGAGGCCTGGGCGCCGATGACCTGCAGCACGACGGCGTCGGCCTCGACGGCCAGCGAGGTGCCCTTGGGCAGCGCGATGTCGCCGGCCACGATGGAGGCGCCGGCCTCCAGGCCCTCGATCGAGACGGTGACCGACTCGGGCAGGTGGGTGGCCTCGGCCTCGACCGGCAGCGTGTTCAGCACGTGCTCGACCAGGTTGCCGCCGGGGGCCAGCTCGCCCTCGGTCAGGACCGGGATCTCGACGGTGACCTTCTCGCCGCGCTTGACCAGCAGCAGGTCGACGTGCTCGATGGTGCGCTTGATGGCCTCGCGCTGGACGGCCTTCGGCAGGACGAACTCGTCCTTGCCCTCGATCGGGACGACCAGCAGGGCGTTCGGGGTCTTGAGGGCCATCATCAGGTCGTGGCCGGGCAGGTTCAGGTGAACCGGGGCGTGGCCGTGACCGTAGACGACACCGGGGACGAAGCCGGCGCGGCGGGCGCGGCGGGCGGCACCCTTGCCGAACTCGTTGCGGGGCTCGGCGGCAAGGCGGATCTCGGACACGACTGCACTCCTCGGAAGACTGGCGGGGGGGTGCAGGCAACACTCGTACGGTGGTCATACGAGGCCCGAACAGCACGAAGCCGCCGGGACCACACCCTTAAACACTGGGGGGTTCGCTCGGCGGCGGGACGACTCTGCCAACGGTCGGTACTCCGACCCCGGCAGCGCGTCGATCACGGAGCACGCGCCCGATGGGCGCGCGGCATCCCTCGCCGAGCAGTCTCACGAGTCTAACCGCAGCACTCGTCAACCGTGAAATCGGCCCCGTCGCCAGCAGCGACGGGGCCGATCGGACCTGACGGGCCTTCAGCGGGAAGCCCGCGGAGAACCCGATTCACACACGCTCAGTGCACGCCCTCGAAGAGCGAGGTCACCGAGCCCTCCTCGAAGACCTCACGGATCGCGGCGGCGATCGAGGGGGCGATGGAGAGGGTGGTGACCTTGTCCAGCTGGAGGTCGGCCGGGCAGGGCAGCGTGTTGGTGAAGACGAACTCGCTGACCCGCGAGTTCTTCAGCCGGTCGCCGGCGGGGCCGGACAGCACGCCGTGGGTGGCGGCCACGATGACGTCGGCGGCGCCGGCCTCGAAGAGCGCGTCGGCCGCGGCGCAGATGGTGCCGGCGGTGTCGATCATGTCGTCGACCAGGACGCAGACCCGGTCCCGGACGTCACCGACCACCTCGGCGGAGAGGATGGTGTTGGCCTGGCTCATGTCGCGGCGCTTGTGGATGATCGCCAGCGGGGCGTCCAGGCGGTCGCACCACTGGTCGGCCACCTTCACCCGGCCGGCGTCCGGCGAGACGATGGTGAGCTTGCTGCGGTCGACCTTCTCACCGACGTAGTCGGCGAGCAGCGGGAGCGCGAAGAGATGGTCGACCGGGCCGGCGAAGAAGCCCTGGATCTGCGCGGTGTGCAGGTCCACGGCCATGATCCGGTCGGCACCGGCCTGGGCCAGCAGGTCGGCGACCAGGCGCGCCGAGATGGGCTCGCGGCCCAGGTGCTTCTTGTCCTGACGGGCGTAGCCGTAGAACGGCAGGATCGCGGTGATGCTCTTGGCCGAGGCCCGCTTCAACGCGTCGATCATGATCAGCTGTTCCATGATCCACTGGTTGATGGGAGCCGTGTGGCTCTGCATCACGAAGCAGTCCGCCCCCCGGGCGGACTCCAGGAAGCGGACGTAGATCTCGCCGTTGGCGAAGTCCAGGGCCTTGGTCGGGACGAGCTCGGTGCCCAGCGCCGCGGCCACCTCCTTCGCCAGCTCGGGGTGGGCACGGCCGGAGAAGAGCTTCAGTTTCTTCTCACCCGACGTCGTGATCCCGCTCACTGCACCGTCTCCTCGTGTTGCTGCCGCATGGTCCCGCCGCGCCGCACCCGGACAGCGGGAGCCGTCCGGGCCGGTGGTCGACGAGGGATTGGGTACGCCACGGCACGGGCTACAGCCCCACGGCGCACGTATGTACACCAGGTTACGCGCCCGCCCGTGAAGCGTCCGGCCCGGGAGGGCCGCAGCACCGCTGAGCGGGGTGGCTCAGGCCTCGGCGGGCTGGCCCAGCGCGGCGGCGGCGGCCTCGGCCGAAGCAGTGCCGGGGCGCTTGCGCGCCACCCAGCCCTCGATGTTGCGCTGCTGTGCGCGGTTCACGCCGAGCGCGCCGGGGGGCACGTCCTTGCTGATCACCGAGCCGGCGCCGGTATAGGCGCCGTCACCGATGGTGACCGGGGCGATGAGCATGTTGTCGGTGCCGACCCGGGCGTGCGCACCGATCGTGGTGGGGTTCTTGTTCACCCCGTCCCAGTTGGCGGTGACCGTGGCCGCGCCCACGTTGGCGCCCTCGCCGATGGTGGCGTCGCCCATGTAGGACAGGTGCGGCACCTTGGCGCCGGCGCCGATGCTCGACTTCTTGACCTCGACGAAGGTGCCGATCTTGCCCTTGGCCCCGAGCGCGACCCCGCCGCGCAGGTAGGCGAACGGGCCGACGCTGGCGCCCGCGCCGATCTCGGCCTGCTCGACCACCGCGTTGCTCACCGTGGCACCGGCCCCGACCACTGTGTCGGTCAGGGTGCTGTTCGGGCCGACCTGGCAGCCCTCGCCCAGGTGGGTGGCGCCGTGCAGCTGGGTGCCGGGGAGCAGGACGGCGTCCGGCTCGAAGCCCACCTGCGCGTCGATCCAGGTGGTGGCCGGGTCGACGACGGTGACACCGGCCCGCATCGCGGCCACCAGCAGGCGGTCGTTGAGCAGCCGGCGAGCCTCGGCGAGCTGGACCCGGTCGTTGATCCCCAGGATGTCGCGGTGGTCGGCGGCGACCATCGCGCCCACCCGGTGGCCGGCCTCGCGCAGGATCTCCAGGGTGTCGGTCAGGTACTCCTCGCCCTGCACGTTGTCGGTGCCGATCCGGGCCAGCGCGTCGGCCAGCAGCTTGCCGTCGAAGGCGTAGACGCCGGAGTTGATCTCGGTGATCGCCAGCTGGGCCGCGTCGGCGTCCTTGTGCTCGACGATCGCGGTGACGCTGCCGTGCTGCGGGTCGCGCAGGATCCGGCCGTAGCCGCTCGGGTCGGGGACCTCGGCGGTCAGCACGGTGACGCCGTTGCCCTCCAGGGTGTGCTGGTGGACCAGCGCGCGCATGGTCTCCGCGGTCAGCAGCGGGACGTCCCCGTAGGTGACCAGCACCGTGCCGTCCAGCGTGATCCCGTCGGCGGCCAGTGCCTCCAGCGCGATCCGGGCCGCGTGGCCGGTGCCGTTCTGCTCGTCCTGCACCACCGTGCGGGCCTGCGGGTGCTCGGCGCCCAGGTGCTCGGCGACCTGCTCCTTCAGATGGCCGATCACCACCACCAGCTGCTGGGGCGTCAGCTCCTGGGCGGCGGTGACCACGTGTCCCAGCAGGCTGCGGCCACAGATCGGGTGCAGCACCTTGGGCAGGGCCTTCGACTTCATCCGGGTGCCTTCACCGGCGGCGAGCACGATGACGGCGGCAAGGGGGTTGGCGCTCACGCGGGAGGCTCCTTGGGGGTGACCGGAAGCGGGTCGGGTCCGGATGGGCGGGCTCCGCACGCCGCGCCATCGAGAAGGGCCCGAGAAATGACCAGACCCGAGAATAACCGCGCAATCCGCCCATGCCCGCACAGCGTCACGCCCAGGTCGGTAAACGACAAGCGCGCGACCGGGGCGCTGGACCCCGGCCGCGCGAAGTGCTCCGCCGGTTGGATTCGAACCAACACTGCAAGGCTTCAAAGGCCTGCGGGCTGCCGATTACCCCACGGCGGATGGCTGCTCAGACCATACCGGAGTCCTCCCCTGACTGGGTATCGCCTTCGATCCCCAGGGCGCGCCACACCGTTCGACCCAGCTGCCACGCCGTTCGGCCCAACCCCGCCGACGGTCGGCGCGACCTGCTTCCCTTGGCAGGCACAGCAACCTACGATGCCGTAAGTTACGCATTCGTAGGCTCCGGCCCAGCGACGCCCGGCGCCGAGCACGCTCCATTCCCCCGCTTTCTCCCACGTTTTCTCATAAACGTATTCCCTCAAGGGAGCGCCCATGACGATCCAGGCCGACCAGGCGCCGCCCGGCTCCGCGTCCAATGCCCGGCCCGCCTCCGAGGTCTCCGCCACGCTCGGCGGCGAGAAGCAGGGCCTGCCCGAGCGCCTGGCGCTCGGCCTCTTCATCGCGGTGCCGTTCCTGGCCCTGCTGGCCGCCGTGCCGGTGGCCTGGGGCTGGGGGCTGGGCTGGCGGGACCTGGCGATCGCGACGGTCATGTACTTCACCACCTGCCACGGCATCACCGTCGGCTTCCACCGCTTCTTCACCCACCGCTCGTTCAAGACCGGCCGGGTGCTGAAGATCGCGATGGCGGTGGCCGGCAGCCTGGCCGTCGAGGGGCCGGTGGTGCGCTGGGTGGCCGACCACCGCAAGCACCACAAGTTCTCCGACCAGCAGGGCGACCCGCACTCGCCCTGGCGCTACGGCGAGAGCGTGCCGGCCCTGCTCAAGGGCCTGTGGTGGGCACACATGGGCTGGCTCTTCGACTCCGAGCAGACCCCGCAGCACATCTACGCGCCCGATCTGGTCAAGGACCGCGACATCCGGACCGTCTCGCGGCTCTTCTGGCTCTGGACCTCGATCTCGATGCTGCTGCCGCCGCTGGTGGGCGGGCTGCTCAGCTGGTCCTGGCAGGGTGCGCTCACCGCGTTCTTCTGGGGTTCGCTGGTCCGGGTGGCGCTGCTGCACCACGTGACCTGGTCGATCAACTCCATCTGCCACGCGATCGGGCAGCGCCCCTTCAGGTCCCGGGACCGCTCGGGCAACGTGTGGTGGCTGGCGGTGCTCTCCTGCGGCGAGTCCTGGCACAACCTGCACCACGCCGACCCCACCTCGGCCCGGCACGGGGTGCTGCGCGGGCAGCTGGACTCCTCCGCCCGGCTGATCCGCTGGTTCGAACAGGCCGGCTGGGCGCGCGACGTCCGCTGGCCGGGCCCCGGGCGCATTGACGCCCGGCGCGTCGCATGACCCGTCGCCTACAGCATGATGGGGGGGTGAACGGGAGCAACGGAGACAGCGCAGTCGGCCATCGACCGCCCGCCCGCGGCGGCACCGGGCGGGCGGGCCGGGTCCGGATGACGGGCAAGCAACGGCGCGAACAACTGCTGGACATCGGGCGCTCCGTCTTCGCCGAGCGCGGCTACGACGGCACCTCGGTGGAGGAGATCGCCGAGCGGGCGGGCGTCTCCAAGCCGGTGGTGTACGAGCACTTCGGGGGCAAGGAGGGCCTCTACGCGGTGGTGGTGGACCGCGAGATGCAGCTGCTGCTCGACATGGTCACCGGAGCACTCACCGGGGGGCACTCCCGCGAGCTGCTGGAGCAGGCGGCCTTCGCGCTGATGGACTACATCGACACCTCGACCGACGGTTTCAAGATCCTGGTCCGGGACTCGCCGGTGGCCCAGTCCACCGGCACCTTCGCCTCGCTGATCAGCGACATCGCCACCCAGGTCGAGGACATCCTGGGCCTGGAGTTCAAGGCCCGCGGCTTCGACGCCCGGCTCGCGCCGATGTACTCGCAGATGCTGGTGGGCATGGTCGCGCTGACCGGGCAGTGGTGGCTCGAGGTGCGCAAGCCGGGCAAGGCCGAGGTCGCCGCGCACCTGGTCAACCTGGCGTGGCACGGCCTGGAGGGCATGGAGCGGCACCCCAAGCTGGTCGGCGAACGGCAGACCTGAGGGCGCCCGCCGGGCGGGCGGCGGCGGCCGGGGCCCGGCGCCGCCGCACCAACGGAATGTTTCGGCCAGGGGTTTTCTCGATGTCAAGAGGCTTCATATCGACAGAACCCCCGATACACTGATCCACATGGAGGACGAGGTCGACCGCCTGGTCGCAGCATGGCGCCGAGAGCGCCCCGACCTCGACGTGCAACCACTGCAGGTGCTCAGCCGGGTCAGCCGGCTCGCCCGGCATCTGGACCGGGCCCGCCGCACCGCCTTCGCCGAGCACGGCCTGGAGCCCTGGGAGTTCGACGTGCTGACGGCGCTTCGCCGGGCCGGACGCCCCTACCAGCTCTCCCCCGGGCAGTTGCTCACCCAGACCCTGGTCACCTCGGGGACCATGACCAACCGGATCGACCGCCTGGCCGGCAAGGACCTGGTGCAGCGGCTGCCCGATCCGGACGACCGGCGCGGCGTGCTGGTGCGGCTGACCGAAACCGGGCAGGAGAAGGCGGACCAGGCGCTGGCCGGGCTGCTCGCCCACGAGCGCGAGCTGCTGGCCGAGCTGTCGGGGCAGCAGCAGGGCGAGCTGGCGGCGCTGCTGCGGCAGCTGGTCGCACCCTTCGACAACATCCCGGGCTGAGACCGGCTCAGGAGGTCGGCGCGCCCGCCGGTTCGGCCGGGCCGACACCCGCCCGGCGGGCCAGCGCGACGGCGGCCAGCGTGGAGTGCACGCCCAGCTTGCCCAGCACGTTCTGCATGTGGGTGCGCACCGTGTGCGGGGAGAGGTAGAGCCGCTCGGCCACCGCCTGCCGGCCCAGCCCCGCCACCATGCAGCGCAGCACCTGCTTCTCCCGGGGCGTCAGCGACTCGACCAGCCGTTCGCTCTCGGTACGGTCGCGCCGGGCCGTGGTCAGCTCCCGCACCACGCCGGTGAGCAGGGTGGGTGGCAGATGGGTCTCGCCGCGCAGCACCCCGCGCAGCACGGTCAGCAGCCGGGTCAGCGAGCTCTCCTTGGCCACCCAGCCCGCCGCCCCCGCGTACAGCGCGCGCACGGCCCGGCGCGGGTCCTCCTCGGCGGCCAGCACCACGGCGCGCAGCCCGGGATAGGTGTGGCAGGAGCGGCCGAGCAGCGCGATCCCGTCCACCGGGCGCCGCACCGGCGCCACCGCGGCGGGCTGCTCCGCCGTCACCACCGGCGGTCCGGCCGGGCGCTGCGGGACGAGCACGCTGCCGGAGCGGCGCGGCGCGGGGACCACTCCGGTGGTGGCACGGCGGGCCGGCGCCGGGCCGGCCTCCGGCTCCACCGCCTGGCGCAGACGGCGCGGCGGGACCAGCGAGCCGCCGACGCTGCCGAGGTCGGCGTCGACCAGCAGGATGTCGAAGGGCCGCCCCTCGGCCGCGGCCCGTTCCAGGGCATGCTCGGCGGCGGCCGCACTACCGGCGGCGCCGACCTCGATCTCCGGCTCGGCGGAGAGCGCCGTCGCGAGCGCTTCGGCGAAGATCCGGTGGTCGTCGACCACCAGGACACGGATCCGCCCCATCTGGTGTCCCCCTGAGTCCGGTACGGCCCCCGTCCGATACCGGACTCAGGGTACGGGGTGCCAGGCCTGGAGGTGGCGGTTCAGTGAAATTCCGTCAGGTCCGCGCAGGTCGTGCCGCGAGTTCTCAGGCGAGCCGGCGGGCCCCCGCCGCCGCGGTCGTCGTGAAGACGTTCGGCGCCGCATGGCCCGCCGCCTGGAAGGCGCCGGTGACGGCCTGTTCGACCTGCCCGGCCGCGTCCTTGGGCACCAGCGCGATCACCGAGCCGCCGAAGCCGCCCCCGGTCATCCGGGCGCCCAGGGCACCGGCCGCCACCGCCGCCTCGACCGCCAGGTCGGTCTCCGCGCAGGAGACCTTGAAGTCGTCGCGCAGCGAGGCGTGCCCCGCCGTCAGGATCGGCCCGAGCGCGGCGTACTCGCCCTGCTCCAGCAGCTCGACCGCCTGGCCGACCCGCACGTTCTCGGTCACCACGTGGCGCACCAGCGGGCCCAGCTCGGCGGGCAGCTGGGCCACCGCCCCGGACAGCGCGGCGGCGGGCAGGTCGCGCAGCGCGGCCAGCCCGAGCAGTTCCGCCGCCCGCTCGCAGCCGGCCCGCAGCGCGGCGTAGGCGCCGTCCCCGAGGTCGTGCTTGACCCGGGTGTCGATGACCAGCAGCAACAGCCCCTGCTCGTCCAGCGAGAACGGGACCTGGCGCTGCGCCAGGTCCCTGGTGTCGAGGAAGAGCGCGGCCCCCTCGGTGCAGCAGGCCGAGGCCATCTGGTCCATCACCCCGCACGGGACCCCGACGAAGAGGTTCTCGCCGCGCTGCGCGAGCACCGCCGACTCGGCCGCGGTGAACGGCAGTTCGTACAGATCGCGGTAGACCGCCGCCGCCGCGCACTCCAGCGCGGCGGAGGAGGAGAGACCGGCGCCGCTCGGCACGTCGCTGTCGAAGTAAAGGTCGGCGCCGCCGATCGGGTACCCGGCCTCGCGCAGCGCCCAGACCACGCCGGCCGGGTAGCCGGCCCAGGTCGTCACCGCGCCCGGGGCGAGTGCGGCCACCGACAGGTCGGTGACCACGTCGTCGCCCTGGGCGCTGTAGAGGCGCAGCCGACCGTCCGGGCGGGCCCGGGCCGCCACCTTCACCGCCTGCGGGAGAGCGATCGGCAGGACGAACCCGTCGTTGTAGTCGGTGTGTTCGCCGATCAGGTTCACCCGGCCCGGTGCCGCCCACACGCCGGTGGGGGTGGCGCCGAAGATCCGTTCGAACTGCTCTCTCACGTTGCGCTCTCCCGCGGTCTGGCTACTGCTCGGGTCCGGTCACTGCGTGCTGCTGGTGTTCTTGTTCAGGGTGAAGGTCCAGGCGTCGGCCACGATGTCGTCCAGCTCGGGCCGCTTGGGGGTCCAGCCCAGCCGGGTGTGGGCCTGCTCGGCGGAGGCGACCAGCACGGCCGGGTCGCCCGGGCGGCGCTCGGCCATGACCACCGGGATCTCGCGCCCGGTGACCCGCTTGACCGACTCGATCACCTCGCGGACCGAGAAGCCGCTGCCGTTGCCCAGGTTGCAGATCAGGTGCTCGCCCGGCTTGGCCGCGGTGAGCGCCAGCAGGTGGGCGTCGGCCAGGTCGGCGACGTGGATGTAGTCGCGGATGCAGGTGCCGTCGGGGGTCGGGTAGTCGTCCCCGTAGACGGCGATGTGCGGGCGCTGGCCGAGGGCGGCCTGGAAGACCAGCGGGATCAGGTGCGACTCGGGGTCGTGCCGCTCGCCGTAGGCGCCGTAGGCACCGGCCACGTTGAAGTAGCGCAGGCTGACCGCCGCCAGACCGTGGGCGATCGCCTCGCTGGTGATCAGGTGGTCCACCGCCAGCTTGGTGGCGCCGTAGGCGTTGGTCGGCGAGGTGCGGGCGGTCTCGGCGATCGGGACCTGCTCCGGCTCGCCGTAGACCGCGGCGGTGGAGGAGAAGACCAGCTTGCGCACGCCGGCCTTGCGCATCGCGCTGACCAGCTCCAGCGAGCCGGCCACGTTGTTGCGCCAGTACTTCTCCGGGTCCGCGACCGACTCGCCGACCTGCGAGGAGGCGGCGAAGTGCAGCACCGCCTCGAAGGAGGAGTCCAGCACCTCGGCGGCCTGCTGGATCCGGCCGTTGACGAACTCGGCACCGGCCGGGACGCCCTCGCGGAACCCGGTGGACAGGTCGTCCAGCACGGTGACCTGGTGGCCCGCCTCCAGGAGGTGGGCGGCAACCACGCTGCCGACATAGCCGGCACCGCCGGTGACCAGGTACTTGCTCATATCGCGACCTCCCGCAGGCGCTGTGCCGCCGCCTCGGGCGACACATCGTTGACGAACGCGTCCATGCCGGACTCGACGCCGGCGAGGAACTTCAGCCTGCCTACCGTACGTCGGATCGTGAACAGCTCCAGATGCAGTGCCAGCTCGGCGCCGCCCCGCCGGGGCGCCTGGTGCCAGGCGGCGATGTAGGGAGTGGGCGGCGTCGCCCCGCCCGGGGCCGGCCGGGGCGAGGCCGGATCGGTGAAGAGCCGGTCGAAGCGGCGCAGCAAGTCCAGGTAGAGACCGGGGAACTCGGCCCGCTCGGCCTCGTTCAGGCCGGTCAGGCCCGGCACCCGGCGGTTGGGGTAGAGGTGCACCTCGTACGGCCAGCGGGCGGCGAACGGGACGAAGGCCGTCCAGTGCTCGCCGGTGAGCACCACTCTGACGGGGTCGGCGCGTTCGGCACGCAGCAGGTCCTCGAAGAGGTTGCGGCCGGTGCGGGCGCGGTGCTCGTCCGCCTGCGCGACCATCTTGGCGGTGCGCGGGGTGACGAACGGGAACGCGTAGATCTGACCGTGCGGATGGGCCAGCGTCACGCCGATCTCCGCGCCGCGGTTCTCGAAGCAGAAGACCTGCTCGACGTCGGGCAGCGCGCCCAGTTCGGCGCTGCGGTCGGTCCAGGCGTCCAGCACCAGGCGGGCCTTGGACTCGTCGAGGTCGGCGAAGGAGGCGTGGTGGTCGGCGGTGAAGCAGACCACCTCGCAGCGGCCGACGCCGGGACGGGTCAGGTGCAGGGGGCGGTCGGCCCAGGTCTCCTGGGAGCCGCCCGGGACGCCGGTGGCGCTGGTGGCGTTCGTGCCGCTCGCCGTGCTCGCCGCGTTCGCCGCGTGGACGTGGGCCGCCGCGTCGGCGGCCAGTGACGGGAAGCGGTTCTCGAAGACCACCACGTCGTAGTCGGCCGCCGGGATCTCGCTCAGCCGGCCGTCCCGGCTCGGGCAGAGCGGGCACTCGTCGGCGGGCGGGTGGTAGGTGCGGCTCTGGCGGTGCGCGGCCACCGTGACCCAGTCGCCGAGGACCGGGTCGCGGCGGACCTCGGCCAGGTTGACCGGCGCCTCCAGTGGGCGTCGGTCGCGCACGTCGCGGGAGGCCGACTCGTCCCGGTCGTAGTAGATCAGCTCGCGGCCGTCCGCCAGCTTGGTCGTGGTCTTCCGCACAGTGTCCGCCCTCGCTGTGGCCCGCTGCCGTTGACTGCATCACACATAATCAAACATTACTCATCAGCAGTCAACAGATTCGGGCGTGGACGGCGCGTTCGGGGCAGCACGGAGCAGGGCCGGGCGGCCAGCGGGCCCTGCCCGGCATCAGGTTCTGGGCGACGGCCCTACTCGCGGACCAGGCGGGCGAGCAGGCCGGTGCGGTCGGCCACGGCCGCGGCCTCCAGCCGGGTGCGGGCCCCGAGCTTCATCAGCACCCGCTGGACGTGGGTGCGTGCCGTGCTGGGGGCGATCCCCATCCCGACCGCGATCTCCTGGGTGTCCTGCCCCTCGGCGATCCGGACCAGCACCTGGACCTCGCGGCGGGTCAGCGCGCCGAGCAGCCGCAGCGCCTCGTCGTCCGGCTCCCGCACCGGGTGCAGCAGCCGCTCGAAGGCCGCCTGGAGCACCTCCACCGTCACCGCGGCCTCGCCGGCCTTGGCCCGGGTGATCGAGCGGTCCACCACCTCGATCCGCTCGTCGCTGCGGACGAAGCCCGCCGCCCCGGCGGCGAAGGCGTTCGCCACCCCGCGCAGGTCGTCCACCGGACCGAGCACCACGACGGCGACCTCCGGCCGCTCCTGCCGCAGCCTGCGCACCGGCGCGAAGGCGCCCGGGCTGCCCGGACGGGCCACCCCGAGCAGGCAGACCTCCGGCCGGCGCTGGGCGACCAGCTCGGGTCCGGCCGCCGTGGGACACCCCACCGCCAGCACCCGGTGCCCGCGCACCTGCAGCGCGGCAGCCAGTGCCTCGGCCAGCAACCGGTGATCGTCGACGACGACAAGCCGCACGCCCAAGGGGCCCCTCCCCCACAACCCTGCGCGGAGCCGCATCCGCGCGACGCGTACCGGCCTTACGCCACACCACTGTTGACGCCCCATCACAGCGCATCGCGGACCCGATCGCTAGATACCGGCGGGTTGGATGAGTACGGGATGGAACAGTGGCAGCGAGAATAACGAAAAAGGCCCTCGCCGTGCTGGCGAGGACCTTCTCCGATGGAGCCCCCATGCGGAATCGAACCGCAGACCTTCTCCTTACCATGGAGACGCTCTACCGACTGAGCTATAGGGGCGAACCGGTCGAACGAGGAAGACATTACATGGTCATCGCGGGTCTTGGGAAATCGATGCCCGTCAGGCGCCACGCGCCCCACCGGCCCGACCACGCCGCCCCCGGGCCCGGCGGGCCGGACCGGCGGCGGCACTAGATGTACTGACCACGGAGGTTGGTGACAGAGCTCACGGCTGGGTGATCTTGAAATGAGTGAGGGCCTTCTGGCTCGGTGTGGATTGCGACATCTGCACCGACTTCAGAAAGGCCCTCATGCCACACCGTAACGCACCGCTGACCGAGACCGGACGCCTGCGCCTGGCCCGCTGCGTGGTCGAGGACGGCTGGCCCCTGCGCCGGGCCGCCGAGCGCTTCCAGGTCTCACCGACCACGGCCAAGCGCTGGGCCGACCGCTACCGTGCGCTCGGCGAGGCCGGGATGGTCGACCTCTCCAGCCGGCCCCACCACAGCCCCCGCCGGACCCCGACCCGCACCGAGCGGCGGATCATCAAGGTCCGCGTCCTGCGGCGCTGGGGCCCGGCCCGCATCGCCTACCTCCTGCGACTCGACCCGGCCACCGTGCACCGGGTCCTGACCCGCTACCGCCTCGCCCGCCTGGCCCACCTGGACCGCGCCACAAGTCGGCCGATCCGACGCTACGAACACAGCGCGCCGGGCGAGTTGGTCCACGTCGACATCAAGAAGCTCGGCAACATCCCCGACGGCGGCGGCCATAAAGCCCTGGGCCGCCAGGCCGGCCGCAAGACCCGCTCCGGTGCCGGATACAGCTACCTGCACAACGCCGTGGACGACCACTCCCGCCTGGCCTACAGCGAGATTCCTGGCCGACGAACGCAAGGAGACCGCCGCAGCGTTCTGGACCCGGGCGAACGAGTTCTTCGCCCGGGCCGGGATCACCGTGAAGCGCGTGCTGACCGACAACGGCTCCTGCTACAAGTCCCACCCCTGGCGCGATGTCCTCGCGGCGGCCGGGATCGCCCACAAGCGAACCCGGCCCTACCGCCCGCAGACCAACGGCAAGGTCGAACGCTTCAACCGCACCCTGCTCGACGAGTGGGCCTACGCAAGGCCCTACCGCACCGAGCAGGAACGACGCGACGCCTACCCCGCCTGGCTCCACACCTACAATCACCACCGCGGACACACCGCACTCGCAGGCAAGCCACCCGCCAGCCGCGTCCCCAACCTCACGGGTCAGAACAACTAGATCGCCGGGCCCCCGGTGACGGCGGCGGAGGGCCGGCGGCCGGGATGGTCGGTGGCCCGCTGATCGACGGTCAGGTCCTGGCCGTTCGTCTCGGGGAGGGCGAGCAGGCAGAGCACCGAGGCGACGCCCAGCACCGCCAGGCACCAGCCCACCGGCGCCGCCGTCCCGTAGGCGGCGGTCAGCCGGGTGGCGACCAGCGGCGCCGTCGCTCCGCCCACCACGCCGCCGAGGTTGTAGGTGAGCGCGGCGCCGGTGTAGCGCACCGAGGTCGGGAAGAGCTCCGGCAGGTAGGCCCCGACCGGGCCGAGCAGCAGCCCCGACAGCACCCCCGTGGTGACCACCGCGAAGAGGAGCAGCGTCGGCCGCAGCGTCTCCAGCAGCGGGAAGAAGAGCGGCGACCAGACGATCGCGGCCGCGAAGGCGGCCAGCAGGGACCGTCGCCGCCCCCAGCGGTCCGAGCTCGCCGCACTGAACCAGATGGCCAGCGCACCGCCCGGCGCGGCGAGCAGCTGCAGGCTGAGCATCAGCGTCCGGTCCACGCCCAGCTGGCCGGTGGCGTAGCCGAGGGCGTAGGTGCCGGTCAGGTAGAAGAGCGCGTAGCCGAAGCAGAGCAGGCCACCGCCCAGCAGCACCGTGCGCCAGTGCCCGCGCAGCACCGTCAGCAGCGGCACCGGGGACCGCGCACCCGCCTCGGCCGCGGCGAACACCGGCGTCTCCGCGATCCGCAGCCGGACGAAGAGCCCGACCCCGACCAGCACCAGCGAGCCGAGGAACGGCAGCCGCCACCCCCACCCGGTGAACTCCCCCTCGGTGAGCCCCAGCGAGAGCGCCAGGAAGACCGCGGTGGCGAGCGCCGAGCCCACAGCGGCACCGAGCTGCAGATACCCGCCGCTGCGCCCGCGCCGGCGCACCGGAGCGTACTCCGCGAGCAGCAGCGCCGCACCGCCCCACTCGCCGCCCAGCCCGATCCCCTGGCAGAACCGCAACAGCACCAGGAGCACCGGCGACCAGATCCCGATCCGGCCATACCCGGGCATCAGCCCCACCGCCGCCGTCGACAGCCCCATCATCAGCAGCGACGCCACCAGGACCGCCTTGCGCCCCACCCGGTCCCCGAAGTGCCCGAACAGCACCGCACCCACCGGCCGGGCCACGAACGCCACCGCATAGACCGACAGCGCCGCGAGCAGGGCGTTGACGGGACTGAGCACCGGAAAGAACTCGCGCCCGAAGACGAGCGCCGCCGCCATCCCGTACAGGAAGAAGTCGTAGTACTCGATCGCCGTCCCGACGAAGGCGGCAACAGCCACCCGCCCAAGCCCCTCACCCACACCGGGCCCCGGCCCACCCTGATCTGACACACCATCAATCCCCATGCCCCGACCATCCCCCGCCGGCCACACCCCCGTCATCCGCCGCCCGAGTGACGGGGGCGCACACCCCCACCCCCACTCCCCACCAACACCCCCAGCGCCCACCGGGGGCGGCCTCCCCACAACCCGCCCCCGGCCAGGACGCCCCTCAGTGCGACCAGTAGGGGCGGGATCCCCAGGGGCTGTTACGCCGCCTTCAGGGCCTCGCGCCAGCTGACGCGGGCGCCGCTGCGGAGGACGGAGTTGCGGTAGATGCGGGCGGCGAAGCGGATCAGCAGAACGGCCAGGGCGACGGTGAGCAGCAGGGCGGTGACGCTCTGCCAGATCGGCGCCACGCCGAGGGCGATCCGCATCGGCATCAGGACCGGGGCGAAGAGCGGGACCATCGAGAGGACGGTCAGCAGGCTGTTGTCCGGGGTGCCGGGCAGGACCGAGATGCCGATGATCCAGGAGGCCATGATCGGCATGACCAGCGGGAACTGGACGCCGGCCAGGTCCTCCTGACGGGAGACCAGGGCGCCCGCGGCGGCGAAGAGGTTGGCGTAGAGGGCGAAGCCGGCCAGGTACCAGGCCACCGCCCAGAGCACGGCCGAGGCCGAGCCGCCGAGCGAGAGCGACAGGGTGCCGGTGAGTTTGCCCGCGGCCACGCCGGCGCCGCCGACCACCGCGACCTGGACCAGACCGAGCAGTCCTATGCCCAGCACCTTGCCCGCCATCAGCTGCCAGGGGCGCAGGGTGGCCAGCAGCAGTTCGACCACCCGGCTGCTCTTCTCCTCGACCACGCCCTGCGCGATCATCGGGCCGCAGGTCATCAGGGAGAGGTAGATCAGGAAACCGGCGACGATCCCCACGATCAGGTGCTGCGTGTGGGCCGGCTTGGGCGGCTGCAGGGTCGACACCTGCACGCTCGCCGCGCCCGCCGCCTCGGCCACCTGGCCCGGGTCACCGCCGAGTCGGGTGATCTGGGCATCCAGCGCCTGTTCCCGCGCGACGGCGCCGAGCACGCCGCGCAGCGTGCCGTCCAGGGACTTGTTCACGGTGACCTGCAGGCCCTGCGGCGCGCTCATCACCAGGGCGTTGAGCTGTCCGCCGCGCACCTGGGCCTGGCCGGCCGCCTGGTCGGGGACGGTCCGGGTGACCACGTGCTGCCCGGCGGCGGTGCCCGCGGCCTCCAACGGCGCGGAGAGCGGGGCGTCCTGGCGCAGCAGGCCGATCGTCTGGGTGCTCTGGCCGCCGGTGTGCACGAAGTGGAAGATCACGCTGGTCGCGACGACCGCCAGCACCATCACGGCGAGGCTGATCCGGTACGCCTTGGAGCGCACCCGGGTGGTCCACTCGCGCCGGGCCACCAGGGTGATGGCGTCGCGCGACTCCAGCCTGATGTCCTGGCCGTTCATTCCGCCGGTCTCGCTGGTCTCGCTGGTCCCGCTGGTGCGGTTCATCCCACTCGTCCCGTTCGTGCCGCTCATGACGCGTCCTCCTGCTCGCTCACCACGTGCCGGAACAGCTCGGTCAGCGACGGCCGCCGGCGGGCGAACTCGCGCACCGGCCCGGTGGCCAGCGCCGCCGCCAGCACCGCCTGGCCGTCGGTGCCCGGCGCGAGTTCGAGGACGGTACGGCTGCCCTCCATCCGGTGCGAGGTGACGCCGGGCACCCCGGCCGCCCAGCCGCCCGGGGCCGCCGGCGCGTCCACCACCAGCAGCTCCCCGCCGCCGGAGCGCAGTTCGTCCACCGGGCCGCAGGCGACCATCGCACCGGAGCGGACGATGCCGACCCGGTCGCAGAGCCGCTCCACCAGCTCCAGCTGGTGGCTGGAGAAGATCACCGGCACCCCGGACGCCGCCTTGTCCCGGAGCACCTCGCTCATCACGTCCACCGCCACCGGGTCCAGCCCGGAGAACGGCTCGTCCAGCACCAGGATCACCGGGTCGTGCACCAGGGCGGCGGCGAGCTGGACCCGCTGCTGGTTGCCCAGGCTGAGCTTCTGGACCTCGTCGCCGATCCGGGCCGCCACGCCGAGGCGCTCGGTCCACTCGCGGGTGGCCCGGGTGGCCTCGGCCGCGCTCAGGCCGTGCAGCCTGGCCAGATACTCCAGTTGCTCGCCGACCCGCATCCGCGGGTAGAGGCCGCGCTCCTCGGGCATGTAGCCGATCCGGCTGCGGGTCCGCAGGGTGACCCGGTCACCGTCCCAGCGCACCTCCCCGGCGTCCGCCGCCAGCACGCCGAGCACGATCCGCATGGTCGTGGTCTTGCCGGCACCGTTGCTGCCGACGAAGCCGAAGATCTCCCCGGAACGGACCTCGAACGTCATCTCGCGCAGCGCCACGGTGTCGCCGTAGCGCTTGGAGAGGCCGTCCACCTCCAGCCTTCGCTCGCTCAGATTCACTGCCCGCTCCTCCCGTTCTTGGCCGGCCCCCGTTTCGACCGCCCAATAAAGTGATATCACTATGCTAGATTGATGCCAAGCGCTGGACGGAAGGAAACCTCGCGATGAGCCAGAACCAGCAACCACCCGTCACCGACCTTCCCGCCATGCCCGCACCCAAGGTCGAGGAACGCATCGCCACCGGCGCCCCCGGCCTGCCGATGCTCGGGCTGTGCCTGCTCCTGCTGCTCGGCGGCATCGCACTGGTCGTCACCGGCATCGCGCTGACCGCGAATCAGCACGGCACCCCGGGCGTCCCCCTGCTCGTCGTCGGCATCCTGGCGGTGCTGTCGGGCCTGGTCTGCACCCGCGGTCTGGCCGTGGTCGCCCCGGGCCAGGCCCGCGTGGTCACGCTGCTCGGCCGCTACCGCGGCACCCTGCGCCGCCCCGGGCTGACCTGGGTCAACCCGTTCAGCAACCTGCGCACGGTGTCCACCCGGATCCGCAACCAGGAGACCGCGATGGTCAAGGTCAACGACGCCGAGGGCAACCCGATCGAGATGGCCGCGGTGGTCGTCTGGCAGGTGGAGGACACCGCGAAGGCCGTCTTCGAGGTGGACGACTTCCGCCAGTTCGTCTCCATCCAGTCCGAGACCGCCGTGCGCCACATCGCCAACAGCTACCCCTACGACTCCCGCGAGGAGGGCCTGGTCTCGCTGCGCGACAGCGCCGAGGAGATCACCCGCACCCTGTCCGCCGAGATCTCCGCCCGGGTCGCCTCGGCCGGCGTGACCGTGATCGAGTCGCGCATCACCCGGTTGGCCTATGCGCCGGAGATCGCCCAGGTGATGCTGCAGCGCCAGCAGGCCGGTGCAGTGGTCGCGGCCCGGACCCGGATCGTCGAGGGCGCCGTCGGCATGGTCGAGCTGGCCCTGGCCCGGCTGGCCGAGCACGACGTCGTGGAACTCGACGAGGAGCGCAAGGCCGCCATGGTGAGCAACCTGCTGGTGGTCCTCTGCGGCGACCGCGGCACACAACCGGTGGTCAACACCGGCTCCCTCTACCAGTGAGCGCAGCTGGTGACCGTCGAACGCAAGAAGATCCTGCTGCGCCTCGATCCCGCGGTGCACGACGCACTGGCCCGCTGGGCGGGTGACGAACTGCGCAGCACCAACGCCCAGATCGAGTTCCTGCTGCGCCGCGCGCTCAGCGACGCCGGACGGATGCCGCGCGACGCGGCAGGAATGGCCCGCCGCGGGCGGCCGCCCAAGGCCACCCGGACGCCCGACGCCACGGCGACGGACGACGCGGCGGGGGACGACACCGCGGGGCGCGACTCCGCAGGAGGTGACGGGGACGCGGCGCGGTGAGCGCCGCCGGGCCGGCTCGCCGACTTCTCGGACCTTGCCGGTCCGCCCGACCTCCGGCAGCTGCGCAACACCCCTGCCTCCTGGGAATGACTCACTGTGGCCCCCGGCACCCGGACCGGATTGGAGCATCCGATGGGCCTCCCCGACACCCTCCCCGGCAAGCTCTACCTACTGGCATACCCACCGGACGCCGCCTGCCTGCGCCGCCGCGGCGAGCTCGGCCTGGTGCTGCGCGCGGCGGCCCTGACCGACCTGCTCCAGCGCGGCCTGATCGCCGACCGGGCCGGCTGCCCACTGCCGGACCGCCCGGCCCCCGCCCGTCTCGACCCGGTGCTGCGGAGCGTGCTGGACCAGATCACCGAGTCCAAGCCGCACGGCTGGGAGCGCTGGGTCAGAACGAAGGACCGTCCCTTCACCCTGGCGGTGCGCGACCGGCTCAGCGAGGAGGGCTACCTGGACCTGGCCGAGCACCGGGTGCTCGGCCTGTTCCCCACCCTGCGCCCGGTCCCGCGCGACCAGTCCGTGCGACAGCGCCTGGCCGCCGAGGTCGAAGCGGCCTTCACCGGCCCGGCCGAGCAGGTCGAGCCCTGGCGGGCCGCCGTGGTCGCACTGGCCGCCGCCGGCGACATGTCCACCGTGCTGCCCCGCCAGCGCCGACGTGCCGAGCGCGCCCGGATCGCCGAACTGACCGCGCTCACCGGACCAGCCCCGGCTGCCCTGCGCCGCGCCGTCCGGGCCCGGCACGCGGCGTACTCGAGCTGACGGCGGGCCGGCTGGGCCCGCCGAACCGGTTGGGCCGGTGGACCGGTCCGGCCAGTGGGGCCGACGAGGCCCGGCGAGCTGCGGCGTCAGCCCTGCGGCGGCTGCTGGTACGGGCCGGGCTGGGGCTGCTGGTACGGGTTGCCCTGGGCAGGCGGCTGCTGCGGGGGCTGCCCGTACGGCGGCTGACCGGGGCCGTACGCGGGCGGCGGACCGAAGCCCTGCGCCGGCGGGGTGTGCGGAGCCGGCGGGCCCTGCGGGGGCACCGGGTAGCCGTACGGCGCGCCGGGTGCCGGGGGCGCGGTGGCCGCAGCCCCCTTGCGGCGCAGGACGAAGAAGACCACGCCGCCGATGACCAGCACCGCGAGGACGGCACCGCCGATGATCAGCGGCATGCTGCTGGAGGACTTCCCGGACGCGTGGGTCGCGGGCACCGGGGCCGCGGAAGCGCTGTTGGCGGTGGAGCCGGTCGGTGCGGCACCGGTCGCCGGAGCGGAGGCGGCGGCCGAGGGGGAGGCGGGGGCGGATGCGGACGCCGAGCCGGGGGGATTCACGTCGATGCCGGCGGCGATCAGCGGATTCACGTCGGCCGGTCCGGGGTCACCGGTGTAGTGGATCGCGTTGCGGGGGCTGACGTTGCCGAAGCCGATGTAGTCGGACCGGTTGGCGCCGTTGTTGGGCTTGTTGGCGGTGTTCATCAGGACGCGGAGGATCTGGTTGCCGGTCCAGTCGGGGTGGACCTGCCAGAGGACGGCGGCGGTGGCGGCAACCAGCGCAGTCGCGTCGGAGGTGCCGTGGCTCTTGCAGTACCCCGACGGGTCGATGCAGGCACTGATGATGTCCTGTCCAGGTCCCGCAAGGGCGATCTGTGGGCCGTACTCGGATTCGGCCGTGTGGTTCCCCTGCTCATCGAAGGCGGCGATGGCAGCGACGCCCGAGGCCACCGAGGGGTACATCGGCCAGTTGCCCTCCTGCCCGCTGTTTCCCGCACCAGCCACGATCAGCCGTCCCTTGCTGATCGCGTAGTTGACGGCGTCCTGCAGTGCCGAGACATCCGACGGCGAAATGTCAATGTTTCGAATCGCCTGCGAGATGCTGATCACCTTGGCGCCTTGATCAACTGCGTAGGTGATGCCCTCGTCGATCTGCTTGAGGGATGCCGGAGCCCCGATGGCCGTGCTCGAATTTGAGTTCGTGTTGACCTTGATCGGCAGAATCCGTGCGCCGGGCGCAAGACCCTCAGCACCCTTGCCATCGAAGTTCTTGCCTGATCCAGCGATAACGCTTGCCATCCCGGTGCCGTGGCCCTCGGGATCAGTGTTCACTCCGCCGGGGAGGCCGCTGAGGTCCTTGCCAGGCAGGACCTGACCGACCAGATCCGGCAGATCGGCCTTGACGCCACTGTCGATCACCGCGACGGTGACACCCGCCCCAGTGCTGGTCTGCCAGACCTCCGGCATGTGCAGCGCGTCCAGGTGCCACTCATCGCCGCGCGGCGTGTCAGCCGCCTGCGCCGCCGTGGCCAGACCGCCACCCAGACACATGGTCAAGGCAAGCGCTGCGGCCACCCGCCGCCGCATGCCCGCGCCTGATCGCCGCATCACGCTCTCCTCATCGCCGTGGCTGGCCGAACACCGGCTCGACCGAACAGATCTGCCCGGCCAGCGAGACTCACCCAGTGGCCGGGCAGGAGATCCGAGCCTTACTCAATCACGTCCGGATTGCTCTCCGGGGTTCCACCCAGCCACGTCTCCTCGTCCTCGACGAGGTAGTCGGCGCGGCCACGGCGGTCCTTGCTCCGCTTCTTGGCACTCCCGTGAGCGCCGGGCAACATGCCGGCCTGGCCCTCGGCGGCCGGGCGCCCCTCGCCGTTGGCACCGGCACGGGCCCGCAGGCCGCTGCCGCCCGGGGTGAACTCACCGCTCGCACCGGGACCACGGCTGCTGCCGACCTCGCCACCCTCGGTGGACACCAACCCGCGACCACGGGCGCCGCTGCCACTGCCGACACCGCCACCACCGAAGCCGCCACGGGCACCGCCACCGGCCCCCATGCCGCCACCGGCCATGCCCCGGCTGCCGGCGCCGCCGCCCATGCCGCCGGCGGACTCCTCCGCACCGATCGCGTTCGCGCCGAGCTGGGAGCGCCCTGACACGGCGCCAGGACGACTGACACCGCCGGAGATCCCCTCCTCCGGACCAGGTCCGCTCGCGCCGCCGAGCCGGTTGGTGGTGCGGGGCGCGGGGAAGCCGCCGTCCGGGTAGCCGGAGGTCTTGCCGCCGGGGTAGCCGCCGAGGCTGCCGCCTGGCACACCGGTCACGGTTCCCGGGTAGCCGCCGAAGCCGATCGGACCGTTCGGACCGGTCGGGACGCTGCCCCCACCCGGGACGCCCTGCGGGGGCAGCCCACCGGTGGTGCCGGTCGGCGGCGGCAGGGTCGGCGCCGGCGGGGCGCTGTCGATGCCGGTGCTCGGCGGCGGAACAACCGGGTTGGAGACCGGCGGGTTCACCGGGACGGGCTGCACCGGAATGGGCTGCACCGGGCCAACGGGCTGGTAGGGCTGCCTGACTGGACCCGTGTGCACCGGCGGGGGCTTCGGCGGGTTGGGCACCGGCGTCGGGCCCGTGACCGGCGGATGCACGGTGGGCGGTGCGGGCTGCACGACGCGCTGCTGCGGAGACGGCTGGTAGGTGGACCCGCCGCCACGGCTACCGCCTGACGTACCGCCCCCGTTTGAGCCACCACCGTAGTTGACGCCAGTGGCACTCCAGACGGACTGCGGCTCCGGCCCCATCACCGACGTCGGTGTCGGCGGGAACAGCGGCGGCGTCTGCGACTGTATCTCCGACGTCGACTGCGTGTACGCGCCCGCCAGCGTCGTCATCGCGGTGATGGCGTCCTCGTGGTCCTTCGTGACGTTGGCCTGCGCGGCCTGCATCTCCGCGGTGGTCACGAAGTTGGGGTTCTGCGCCTTCATCTGCGCCTCGCTGGCGAGGGGCACGCACGGCTGCCAGTTGTACCGGTTGACCGTGTCCATGTCCTTGCTCGGCAGCGGCGGGATCGCCTTGCTCGCCGTGCCCAGCGCGGTGCTCGCCGTCTCCAGCGAGGTGGAGGAGGTCTGCGCGTAGTCGCTCAGGTTCTGGGTGGCGGTGGAGATCTTGCCCGCCCAGTCCCGGAAACTGTCGGCGGCCGGACCGGTCCACTCCAGCTGCCGGACGTTGCTCGTCAGCTGCTGACTGATGTCGCTCAGCGTGGTGGACGCGCTGCTCAGCGCACCGCTGCGGTTGGACAGCGTGGTCGGATCCGCGTTCTTGACCATGTCCAGCAGCTGCTGGTGCGACATGCCGGCGAAATAGCTGTGCGTGTCGTCGACGGAAGGATTGGGCATCACAGGCTCCCCGTGCCGGTGTCGATTCGGTTGCTGGGCAGGCTCATCCGACGTTGCTGCCTGTTCCGCCGCCCGTGGTGGTGCTGCCACCGGTCGTGGTGGTGCCACCGGTGGTGACCGAGGCCTGAGTCGTCGTGCCGCCGGTCGTCGTCGTGCCGCTCGTCGTGGTGCCGTCGGACGGAACGGCCGCGACGATGCCCGTCGGGTTCACCCCGGAGGTGTACTGCGCGTCGGTCTGGTTGTGGATCTTCCAGAGCGTCTCGCGCTGCGAATCGTCCACGTTCTGGTAGCCGTTGATCGAGATGTTGATCGCGATGCTCATCGCCTCGATCTGGTTCGACAGCGCGGTCGAGAGCGTCTCGAGGTTGGTGTGCACGATGTTGTACGCGCTGTACAGGTCACCGGACTGTGGAAAGCCGGTGCCGAAGTGGGTCTGCTCCAGGCTCTGCTGAGCGATCTTCGGCTGCGACGCGTCCGAGCCGTCCAGCGAGGTCAGCATCGCGTCGACGCGCTTCTTGAACTCGGTCAGCGTCTCCATCTCGAGCGAGAGGTTCTGTGTCCCGCCCGCGTCCACGGCCAGCTGACGCGCCATGTCGTAGGTGGCGTTCTTGGCCCCCTGCTGAAAGTAGCTGGGCGCGGCAACCGGGCCGCCGTCGCCCGCAGACACCATCTCAACCATTGCGGTGCACCTCCCCCGTACACGGACCGGCCAGCGGGCCGCCGTGCCGCAACACTTCATCGCCTTCGAAATCTCACACCGGTACGTGGCCGAGCGCCTATTGACCAGGCAGCGACAGCCATGGGACATCCTAGCGAGCACCTCTGTCAGCACGGCAGTGGCCATGGGATTGCGGGCCGTTATCGGTACGGACTTGTCATGCTGGCCTCGTCCGGACGTAACGCCACCACGGCAGTGTTCCTGGACGAAGGGCCCTCCGAAACCCCGTCAGGGCAGTGCACCCGGGATTCCCCCGGGAGAGCGGCCCGGCGAGACCGGCCCGGGCAGGAACTGCCCGGCGACACCGGCCCGGCGACAGCAGCACCGCACGGATATGGCAGGTTTGACCCATATGAGCAGCAGTCCAGCCCCACGACCGCCCTGGTGGGCCCACGCGGCCCGGCCAACCCGCCCCGCCGTCCCGTGGGCGCTGATGGTGCGGGCGGCGGCCGGGACGGCGCTGCCGCTCCTCGGGGGACTGGCCTGCGGGCGGCTGGGGTTCGGGGTGTTCGCGGCGCTGGGTGCGATGCACGCCACGATCAACGACCGGATGGAGCCGGCCTGGTCGCGCGTCCAGCGGATCGGCTCGGCGGTCGGGGCCTCGGCGCTGGGCATGGCGATCGGCGGGGCACTGCGGCACTTCGACGTTCCACTGCCGGCCGCGGTCGCGGTGCTGACGCTGCTGGGCTTCGCCTCCGGCGCGCTCAGCGCCACCGGGCCGCGCGGCTCGGGCGCGGGGATGCTGCTGCTGGTCTCGGCGGCGCTGGGCGACGGGATGGCCCCGGCCCACCCGTGGTGGGCGGCCGGACCGCTGATGCTGCTCGGCGCGGCCCTGGTGCTGCTGCTCGGACTGCCGTACCGCCCGGCCCGCCCTGCGGACGATCCCCGGGTCCAGGCCCTGGCCTCGGTGTACCAGGCACTCGGCGAGCTGCTGGCGGCGCTCGGCACACCGCAGGGAGCGCCGGCCCGACGGGTGCTGACGGCCCGTCTGAACCAGCTGCAGGACCTGCTGCAGAACCCGCTGGCCGACCTGCTGCCCCGCCCCCGCCATCCCCATCCCCGCAGCCAGGCCGGCCCCCGCCCGCAGGACTCCGCCGAGCTGCGCCGGCTGCACCGCGCGTACGAGGCGGCGCTGGCGGCGAGCGAGGCGGCGACCGGGCTGCTCTGGGCCCAGCGCCCGGTACCGCCGCAGGTCGCCGCCCTGCCGGGAGCCCTGGCCCGCCAACTCATTGCTCCCGCAGCCGCCACAACCCCCGACACCACACCCGCGGGCACCCCGGGGACCGCCGCCACCGACACGCCGCAGCTGCCCGACTGGTCCCCCGACACCCCGGCCCGTCAGGCCCTGGACGCCGCCCTGCGCACCGCCGCCGACGCGGTGGCCGGCCGGGCGGGCGACCCGGCGACCGCCGTCCGGGCCGCCGCCGCACCGCCGCCGGACCCGTGGCGGCTGCGGGCGCGCCTGCTGTCCCGGGGCTCGGTGCGGTACGGGAGCCGGGTGGCACTGTGCGTCGCGGTGGCCGAGCTGGTGACGGCAGGACTGCCGCTGGACCGCGCGTACTGGGTGCCGATGACGGTGGCGTTCGTGCTCAAGCCGGACCTCGGTTCGGTCTTCCTGCGCGCGGTCAGCCGCGCGGTCGGCACCGTGCTGGGGGTGGCGCTGACCGCGGCGCTGCTGTCGCTGACCACCGAGCCCTGGCTGCTGGCCGCGGTCGCCGCGCTCTGCGTGGCGCTGCTGCCCTACTCGGCGGCGGCGCACTACGGGCTGAACACCGCGGTGATGACGCCGATGGCGCTGGTGCTGGTGCAGTTGGGCGGCCAGAGCGGGGTGGCCGAGGTCGGGCCGCGGGTGCTGGACACGCTGCTGGCGAGCCTGATCGTGCTGGTCTTCGGCTACCTGCTGTGGCCCGAGCGGGCGCCGCACCGGATCGAGCCGCGGATCGTCACGGCCACCGGCACGCTGCGCGCCTACCTGCTCTCGGTGACCGGGCCCGCCGAGCCCACCGGACCGACCGGACCGACCGTGCCCACCGCACCGACCGCGCCGACCGCACCCGCCGCACCCGCCGCACCCCCCGCGAAGGAGCGCGCCCCCTCCCAGGTCTGGCTGCGCCGCACCGCCTACCGCGCACTGGCGGACGCCCGGCAGGAGGTGCGGTACGGGCTGACCGAGCCGCCGCCGGCCGGGCGCCGCGCGGAGGCCTGGCTGCCGGCCACGGCCGCGCTGGAGCGGCTCGGCGGCGCCGTGGCCGCCTACGCGGCGCAGCTGCGCTACGGCGGCCGGACGAACGAACCGGCGGAGGTGGCCCGGGTCCTGGCCGCGCTGGACCGGCTGGCCGCAGCCGCCCGCGCGCACCGCCCCCCGGACGGCCGCACCGAGCGGCCGGCCGGCCCGCACAACCCCGAGCGCAGCGCACTCGCCCAAGCAGCCGGGGAGTTGGAGCAGCTACTCGGCTGAAGCCGACCGGACCGAAGCCGACCGAGCCTCAGCACCAGCCCTCAGCACCAGCCCTCCTGAGGCGTTCTCCTGAGGACGCCTCAGGAGGCGTCCTCGGCCAGCTCCAGCCAGCTCAGCTCCAACTCCTCCTTCTCCTCGCGCACCTTGCGCAGCTTCGCGTCCAGCTCGGCGATCTTGCTGAAGTCGGCGGCGTGCTCGGCCATCTGACCGTGCAGCTTGCTCTCCTCCTTGTCGAGCTTCGCGATCTGACGCTCGATCCGCTGCAGCTCCTTCTTCGCGGCCCGGGTGTCGCCCATCGGCTTCGCGGGCGCCACGGCGATGGCCGGCGCGGCGGCGGCCACCACGGCGGCGCGGCGCTCCAGGTACTCGTCCACGCCGTTCGGCAGCATCCGCATCCGGCGGTCGCCGAGCAGCGCCTGCACGGTGTCGGTGGTGCGCTCGATGAAGAAGCGGTCGTGGCTGATCACGATCATCGAGCCGGGCCAGCCGTCGAGCACGTCCTCCAGCTGGTTGAGCGTCTCGATGTCCAGGTCGTTGGTGGGCTCGTCCAGGAAGAGCACGTTGGGCTCGTCCATCAGCAGCCGCAGCAGCTGCAGCCGGCGCCGCTCGCCACCGGACAGGTCGCCGACCGGCGTCCACTGCTTGTCCTTGCCGAAGCCGAACTGCTCGCAGAGCTGACCGGCGCTCATCTCGCGGCCCTTGCCGAGGTCCACGCGCGAGCGCACCTGCTCGACGGCCTGCAGCACCCGGGTGGCGGGGTCGAGCTCGGCGACCTCCTGGGAGAGGTAGGCCAGCCGCACCGTCTTGCCGACCTTGATCACGCCGGACGCCGGCTGCACGTCGCCCTGCGTGGCGTAGGCCGCCTGCATGGCGCGCAGCAGCGAGGTCTTGCCGGCGCCGTTGACGCCGAGCAGGCCGATCCGGTCACCGGGGCCGAGGTTCCAGGTCAGGTGCTCCAGCAGCAGCTTGTCACCGGCCTTGACGGTGATGTCCTCCAGCTCGAAGACGGTGCGGCCCAGTCGCGCGTTGGCGAACTTCATCAGCTCGCTCTTGTCGCGCGGCTCCGGCACGTCGGCGATCAGCGCGTTGGCCGCCTCGATCCGGTAGCGCGGCTTGGAGGTCCGGGCGGGGGCGCCGCGGCGCAGCCAGGCCAGCTCCTTGCGGGCCAGGTTCTGCCGCTTCTGCTCCTCGGTCGCCTCGATCCGCGAGCGCTCGGCGCGCGCGAAGACGTAGTCGGAGTAGCCGCCCTCGTACTCGCGCACCTCGCCGCGCTGCACGTCCCACATCCGGGTGCAGACCTGGTCCAGGAACCACCGGTCGTGGGTCACGCAGACCAGCGCCGAGCGGCGGTTCTGCAGGTGCTGGGCGAGCCAGGCGATGCCCTCGACGTCCAGGTGGTTGGTGGGCTCGTCGAGCACGATCAGGTCGGGCTCGCCGAGCAGCAGCTTGGCCAGCGCGATCCGGCGGCGCTCGCCACCGGAGAGCGGGCCGATCACGGTGTCCAGGCCGTTCGCGAAGCCGGGCAGGTCCAGACCGCCGAACAGGCCCTGGATGATGTCGCGGATCCGGCCGTCACCGAGCCACTCGTGGTCGGCCCGGTCGGCGATCACCTCGTGCCGGATGGTGGCCTTCGGGTCGAGCGAGTCGTGCTGCGTGAGCACCGCCATCTGCAGCCCGCCGGAGTGGGTGATCCGGCCGGTGTCCGGCTCCTCGAGCTTGGCGAGCATCCGGACCAGCGTGGTCTTGCCGTCGCCGTTGCGCCCGACGACGCCGATCCGGTCCCCCTCGCTGACGCCGAGGCTGACCCCGTCGAGAAGGGCCCGGGTGCCGTAGACCTTCGTGACGGACTCGATGGTGGCGAGGTTGACGGCCACTAGTGCTGCGCTCCTGGGCTGGACGGACTGGAGCCTCCAGCCTAGGGCCTCGCGCTCGCGCCGTCGGCGCTGGTGATCATCCGGACGTGATCACCCGGGCCCCCGGCACCGGGCCGTGGGTGGGGTGGGCGGTGCGGCAGGTGCCGGAGGCGGTCAGGGCCTCGGCGACGCTGTCGGCCGCGGCGGCGTCCTTGACCAGGAAGGCGCAGGTCGGGCCGGAGCCGGAGACCAGGGCACCGAGGGCACCGGCCGCGAGGCCGGCGGCCAGGCAGTCGGCGAGGGCGGGGCGCAGCGAGAGGGCGGCGGCCTGCAGGTCGTTGGTCAGGGCGGCGGCCAGCGCCACCGGATCGCCCTCGGCCAGCGCGGCCAGCAGCGCGCGGTCGGCGTCGGGGGTGGGCACCTCGCTCTCGGTGTGGCCGGTGCCGGCGGCCTCGCGCAGCCGGTCGCACTCGCGGAAGACGGCGGGCGTGGACAGGCCGCCCTCGGCCACCGCGAAGACCCAGTGGAAGCCGCCGCCCACCGGCAGCGGCTCCAGCAGCTCGCCCCGGCCGCGGCCCAGCGCGACGCCGCCCAGCAGCGCGAACGGCACGTCGGAGCCCAGCTCGGCGGCGAGCGCGAGCAGCTCGGGCAGCGGGGTGTCCAGGCCCCACAGCGCATCGCAGGCGACCAGCGCGGCCGCCCCGTCGGCGCTGCCGCCGGCCATCCCGCCGGCCACCGGGATGGCCTTGGCGATGTGCAGCTCGACGCCCGGCTCGATGCCGTGGTGCGCAGCCAGCAGGCGGGCGGCGCGGGCGGCCAGGTTGCTCTCGTCCAGCGGGACCAGCGCGGCGTCCGGGCCGGTGCAGGTCAGCGTGACCCCGGTGCCGGGCCGGGCCGTCACCTCGTCGCCGAGCGCCACCGCGAAGAAGACGTTCGCCAGGTCGTGGAAGCCGTCGCCGCGCAGACCGCCGACGCCGAGCTGGACGTTGACCTTGGCAGGCACCCGGACGGTGATCACTGGTGGGGCCCCTTCGGCTTGTGCTCGGCGATGGCGGCGAACTGCTCGACGGTGAGCATCTCGCCGCGCAGGGTGTGGTCGATGCCGGCGGCGGCGATCGCCTGCTCGGCGGCGGCCGGCGAGCCGGCCCAGCCGGCCAGCGCGGCCCGCAGCGTCTTGCGGCGCTGGGCGAATGCGGCGTCCACCACCGCGAAGACCTCGGTGCGCGAGGCGGTGGTGACCGGCGGCTGACGGCGGATCAGCGAGACCAGGCCGGAGTCGACGTTGGGCGCCGGCCAGAAGACGTTGCGGCCGATCGCACCGGCCCGCTTGACCTCGGCGTACCAGTTGGCCTTGACCGACGGCACGCCGTAGACCTTGTTGCCGGGCTTGGCGGCCAGCCGGTCGGCCACCTCGGACTGCACCATCACCAGGGTCCGCTCGATGCTGGGGAAGGTGGCCAGCATGTGCAGCAGCACCGGGACGGCGACGTTGTACGGCAGGTTGGCCACCAGCGCGGTGGGCGCGGGGCCGGGCAGCTCGGTGACCTCCATCGCGTCGCTGAGGACCAGGTCGAAGCGGCCGGCGGCGGACGGCATCCGGGCGGCGACGGTGGCCGGCAGGTGCTGGGCGAGCAGCGGGTCGATCTCGACGGCGGTGACGTGCGCGGCCACCTCGAGGAGCGCCAGGGTGAGCGAACCGAGCCCGGGCCCGACCTCCACCACCGCGTCCTCGGGGGTCACCCCGCCGGCCCGGACGATCCGGCGCACGGTGTTGGCGTCGATCACGAAGTTCTGCCCGCGCTGCTTGGTCGGGCGGACCCCGAGCGTGGCGGCCAGCTCCCGGATGTCGGAGGCGCCGAGCAGGTGACTGTCAGGGGTGGGGTCGGTGGTGCTCACCGGGCAAGGATAGGCGTTCGCGTGGCCGCTCGATCAGTAACCGAAGGCACGCGCGGTGTTCGTCGCGATCGCGCTGCTCAGCTCCTCCTCGGTCAGCCCCAGGGTCTGGGCCATCGAGCGCACCGTGACCGGGATCAGGTACGGCGCGTTGGGGCGGCCGCGGTAGGGGTGCGGGGTGAGGAACGGCGCGTCGGTCTCCACCAGCACCCGCTCCAGCGGGGTGACGGCCAGCGCGTCACGCAGCGGCTGGTTGGCCTTGAAGGTGACCGGGCCGGCGAAGGAGAGGTACCAGCCGTGCTCGGCGCAGACCTTGGCCATCTCGGCGTCGCCCGAGTAGCAGTGGAAGACGGTCCGCTCCGGGGCGCCCTCGGCCAGCAGCACCTCGATGACGTCCTGGTGGGCGTCCCGGTCGTGGATCACCAGGGCCTTGCCGTGCCGCTTGGCGATCTCGATGTGGCGCCGGAAGGACTCCTTCTGGATGTCCACGCCCTCGGGGCCGGTGCGGAAGTAGTCGAGGCCGGTCTCGCCGACCGCGCGCACCTGCGGGAGCGCGGCCAGCCGGTCGATCTCGGCGAGCGCCTCCTCCAGCGCCGCCGACCCGCCCGGGGTGCGCCGCTGTCCCGACCACCCGTCGCCCTCCTCGCCGGGCAGAGGCGTGCCGAGGACCAGCCGGGGCGCCTCGTTGGGGTGCAGCGCGACTGCCGCGTGCACCTGCTCGAACTCGGCGGCGAGTTCGGCGGCCCAGCGCGAGCCCGGCAGGTCGCAGCCGACCTGCACCACGGTGGTCACGCCCACTGCGGCGGCCTTGGCCAGCGCCTCGGCCGGGCTGCCGGACTGCATGTCCAGGTGGGTGTGCGAGTCGGCCACCGCGACCGCCAGCGGTGCGGGCGGCGGGGGCGGGGTGGTGCGGTCGTCCTTGGCAGCCATGGTCCAGAAGCCTAGCGGGGCGTGCCGCGCGGGCCCGTCCGGCGGGGGCGGGCCCGCGTGCGGCGGGCGCTCGGCGCGATCAGGCGGCGGGCAGCCAGAACTGGTACCAGTGCTGCCGGTGCCTGGTCTCCTTGGGTGCGGCCGGCTCGGCAGGCTCCGCGTGGGCGGCGTAGCCCGGCGTGTAGTGCGGGGAGCTCTCGACCGCGGCCACCCGTCCCGGACGCATGATCCGCACGGTGTGGCCACCGCAGCCCGGGCAGCTCGGCTGCAGCAGCGGCGAGGGAACCCGCACCCCGTTGGCGTAGTACTGGACGATCGTGTGTCCGTCCTCGGCCCGGTGGTGCTGGATGTCGTACGACTGCTCCCAGCCGTAGCCGCAGCTCAGGCAGGCGAAGGAGTAGGCCTCCTGCACCGTGGCGCCGGAGGGGTGCAGTCCACCGACGTGCTGCGCGGCGGCCATGCCGCCGGTGCCCGGGTGGGGTGCACGGTCCGGGGTGTCCGGGGCCGGCTTCAGGTCGGCCACCGGAGTGCCGCCCAGAGGGCTACCGATTGTGTCGCTCATCGCGGTCTCCCAGCGCCCGCCGGACGTTCGTCCGGTTCGGGTCTTTCCATCCGATGAAATGCCCCAGCGCCCCGAACCGATGCCCGGCTTGCCGAGACTTGGCCCCGAGTTGGGGATCCCTGTACGGAGGACCGGTAGAACCCCAGGTCAGTGCGGGTTTAGCAGGTCTCCGCTTTACCTTGTCACCGGACCCCGGGCGCGCGCAGGACGTCGGCGGGCCGTCCGGGGACGACGAGGACAACCGGCGTACGCGGTCGTGTCCATCACTCCACCGTACGCGCGTGCGACCCACCGGGCGAGGCCGTGTTCACCCATTCTGACCAGCCATGATCACGACCAGCCCGCAATGATCACGCTCCGTGCTCCGAGGGCCGGTTCTTCGCCGCCACCACCGCGTCGAAGACCTCGCGCTTGGGCCGGCCGACCGCCAGCGCCACCGCCGCGATCGCCTCCTTGCGGCGCTCGCCGGCCGCCTCCCGGGCAGCCACCCGCTCGGCCAGTTCGGCGTCCGTCAGCAGCTGCGGGGCGGCGGGCGGGGCACCGGCCACCACCACGGTGATCTCGCCGCGCACCCCCTCGGCGGCCCAGTCGGCCAGCTCGCCGAGCGGGCCGCGCTTGACCTCCTCGTAGGTCTTGGTCAGCTCGCGGCAGACCGCCGCCGGGCGCTCGGCGCCGAACGCCTCGGCCATCGCGGCCAGCGTCTCGGCGATCCGGTGCGGGGCCTCGAAGAAGACCATGGTGCGCGGTTCGGCGGCGATCTCGGCCAGCGCCCGGGAGCGGTCACCGGCCTTGCGCGGCAGGAAGCCCTCGAAGGTGAAGCGGTCCACCGGCAGCCCGGACAGCGCCAGCGCGGTGAGCACGGCGGAGGGGCCCGGCACCGCGGTGACCTTGATGCCGGCCTCGACCGCGGCGGCCACCAGGCGGTAGCCGGGGTCGGAGACCGAGGGCATCCCGGCGTCGGTGACCAGCAGCACCCGGGCTCCGCCGGTCAGCGCCTCGACCAGCTCGGGGGTGCGGCCGACCTCGTTGCCCTCGAAGTAGGAGAGCACCCGCCCGGTGGGGGTGACGCCGAGCGCCTGGGTGAGCCGGCGCAGCCGCCGGGTGTCCTCGGCCGCGATCACGTCCGCCGAGGCGAGCTCGGTGAGCAGTCGGGGCGGGGCGTCCGAGACGTCGCCGATGGGGGTTCCTGCCAGCACGAGTACACCTGTCACGCTCCCCATCCTGTCAGGCCCGCGCCCACCGGAGCGCCCCCGGACGGCCCCGGACGGCGCCCGGTGGCGCCGGACCCGCCAAGTGCGGCACCGGCGGCGAATGGTGACGAACCGGGCAGCTTCGCAGGGCGGGGGCCTGCCGTACGGCCTCGCCCCTACGATGTGCGGGTGAATGGCGAGACGGCGGCAGAGACAGCGGTGGTCGAGACCACCGCGCAGACCCCTGGCGACACCGACCAGGACGGCACGCTCCCGGAGGCCGCCGACGCGGGTGTCCCGGCCGCGCGCACGACTGCCGGGCCGGGCGGCGGCTGGCTGCGCCGGCTGGCCGCGCACGACTACCGGCCGCCGCGCCGGGCCCCGCTCGCCGACCGCCTGGTGCCGCCGATGCCGGACGGTCCCGGGGTCACCCCGAAGGAGGTCGCGCCCTCGCCGCTGCTGCTGCGGGCCGGCATCCGGCTGAACCCGCGGCTGTGGAGCTGGCTCTGCCGCTGGGCGGGCTGGCTGGGCCCGCTGGCGGTGGCGCTCTTCGGCGGCCTGCTGCGGTTCTGGCACCTGGGCAGCCCGGGCGCGGTGGTCTTCGACGAGACGTACTACGCCAAGGACGCCTACGCGCTCTGGCAGGGCGGCTACGAGACCTCCTGGCCGGACAACGCCAACGCCCAGCTGGTCTCGCATCCCCAGGTGATCCCCTACCGCACCGACCCGGCGTTCATCGTCCACCCGCCGGTCGGCAAGTGGCTGATAGGCATGGGCGAGCAGCTCTTCGGGATGCATCCGTTCGGCTGGCGGTTCATGGTCGCCCTGCTCGGCACGCTCTCGATCCTGATGCTCGCCCGGATCGCCCGCCGGCTCTTCCGCTCCACCCTGCTGGGCTGCGTGGCCGGCCTGCTGCTCTCGGTGGACGGGCTGCACTTCGTGATGAGCCGCACCGCGCTGCTCGACCTGATCGTCATGTTCTGGATCCTGGCCGCCTTCGGCTTCCTGCTGCTGGACCGGGACCACACCAGGGCCAGGATCGCCCGCCGGCTCGGCGAGCTGTCCGACCCCGACCTCGCCCACCGGCTGCGCCTGGGCCTGCGGCCCTACCGGCTGGCCGCCGGCGTCTGCGTGGGCCTGGCCTGCTCCACCAAGTGGAGCGGCATGTACGTGGCCGCCTTCTTCGGCCTGCTGACCGTCTTCTGGGACCTGGGCGCGCGCAAGCTGGCCGGTGCCCGCCGGCCGCACTGGTCCGTCCTGGTCCGCGACGGGCTGCCCGCGTTCGCCTCGATCGTGGTCGTCTCGCTGGTCGTCTACATCAGCTCCTGGTCGGGCTGGCTGGCCAGCAGCACGGCGCCGGGCAAGGGCGGCTACGGACGGGACTGGGCGGTGGGCCGGCACGGCCTGTCCACCGAGTTCGTCTCACTGCCGGTGTTCGGCAAGGTCAAGATGCCGTTCCAGGTGGACATGACCTGGGTACCGGGCGGCCTGCGGGCGCTGTGGCACTACCACGCGCAGATGTACAACTTCAACATCGGCCTCAGCACCCCCCACATGTACCAGTCCAACCCGTGGAGCTGGCTGGTGCTGGGCCGGCCGGTCTCCTTCTACTACGAGTCGCCGAAGTTCGGGGAGAGCGGCTGCAAGGCCAGCGCGTGCGCCTCCGAGGTGCTGGCGATCGGCACCCCGCTGCTGTGGTGGGCGGGCGTCATCGCGCTGGTCTACTGCCTGTACCGGTGGGCGCTGCGGCGCGACTGGCGGGCCGGCGCGGTGCTGTGCGGACTCGGCGCGGGGCTGCTGCCCTGGTTCGAGTACCAGCACCGGACCATCTTCCTGTTCTACGCGGTGGCCTTCGTGCCGTTCCTGGTGCTGGCCGTGACCATGCTGATCGGCGCCATGATCGGGCCCGCGGATGCGAGCCGCGAGCGGCGGCTGGTGGGCGGCGCGGCGGCCGGCGTGCTGGTGCTGGCCGTGATGTGGAACTTCCTCTACTTCTATCCGCTGTACACCGGGCAGGTGATTCCGATCGACGACTGGCGCTCGCGGATGTGGTTCACCAGCTGGATCTGAGGGCCCCCACCGGGCCGCTGGTACGCCCGTTCCCACCTGGGAGGTGTGTACCAGCTCTGTCACGAGGTGCCCCGCTGCGCCGGGGCACCCCCAGCGCAGGCTTAGGCTGGGCTGCCGGTTTCGGCCGGTCACCCAGTCCTCGTCGTCATCCCAAGGGGGAGCACCACCATGCGTCAGGGCGCGAAGACCGCCATCGTCAGCGCCATCGCAGCCGCCATGCTCGGCGCGGGCGGGTACGGGGCGTACTCACTGGTCGGCTCGGACAGCAAGAAGTCCGCCTCACCGGCTGCGCCCAAGCCCCGCACGGTGGTCGCCGAGTCACCCTCGCCCGACCTGGCGGCCAACGGCGCCAAGGCCTTCCTGGCCGCCTGGGCCAGCGGTGACCTGCAGGGCGCCAGCAAGCTGACCGACGACCCGGCGAGCGCGCTGGCCGCGCTGACCGCCTTCCAGCAGCAGGTGAAGCCGAGCGCGATCACCCTGACCCCGGGCGTGCCCACCACCCCCGCGGCCTTCGCCTCGGCCACCGCGCAGCCCTCCGGCGCCGCCGCCAAGCCCTCGCCGTCCGCCTCGGCCGGCGCCTCCGGCTCGCCGTCCCCGTCGGCCTCGGCCGCACCGGCCAGCCAGGTGCTGCTCACCTTCAAGTCCCACGTCGAGTTCGCGAACACCAGCAACACCTGGGACTACACCGGGTACCTCGGCATGGTGAAGATGAGCGACGGCACGGCCGCGGTGGACTGGGCGCCGACCGTGATCAACCCGCACCTCGGCCCGGGCCAGCAGATCGTCACCCAGCCGGTCTACAACCCGCCCACCCGGGTCACCGACCGCAACGGCCAGTCGCTGCAGAACTCCCCCTCGCTCACCCAGATCCTGGCGAACTTCCAGACGAACCCGCCCGCCCAGAACCCGGCCGACGCCGGCACCGGCGTGGCGATCGTGGACCCGGCGGGCAAGACCAAGCCGCAGCCGCTGTTCACCGTGATCGACCCCAAGCCCGGCCAGCCGATCAAGCTGACCATCGACGCGAACCTGCAGGCGGCCGCGCAGAAGGCGGCCGACGAGCAGTACGCCAAGGACCCGAGCCACAAGGCGGGGGTTGTCGCCATCGAGCCGAGCACCGGCAACGTCCTGGCGGTCGCGAACTCGCCGGCGACCGGGTTCAACATGGCGCTCCAGGGCCAGACCGCGCCCGGCTCCACGATGAAGGTGATCACCGCCAGCGCGCTGCTGGAGGCCGGGGTTGACCCGAACGCGACCATGCCCTGCCCGCTCAGCTACGGCAGCGGCACGATCTACCACAACGACGCCAACTTCAAGGCCGACGAGCCCAACAACACGTTCATGCAGGACTTCACCATCTCCTGCAACACCGCCTTCATCAAGCAGAGCATGGCCAGCCTGAAGTCCGGTCAGCTCAACAAGCAGGCCTCGGACGTGTTCGGGATCGGGCAGAACTGGAAGATCGGCTTCCCCACCTTCGACGGCTCGGTTCCCGGCGCGGGCCAGAGCACGGACGAGACCGAGGGCGAGTACTTCGGCCAGGGCAAGGACCTGATGAACCCGCTGACCATGGCCTCGGTCGCGGCGACCGTGGAGAGCGGCACCTTCAAGCAGCCGGTCCTGGTGGCGGGCATGCCGCAGCTGCCGGCCGCCCGGCAGCTGTCGCCGGACACCCTGACCAAGCTGCGCTCGATGATGAACAGCGTGATGACCAACCCGTCGGGCACCGCGTACAACGCGCTGCAGGGCGTCAGCGGCAACATCGGCGGCAAGACCGGCACCGCCGAGACCTCCAGCGACCCCAAGGCCGCCACCAACAGCTGGTTCACCGGCTACCGGGACAACCTGGCGGTCTCCGTCGAGGTGATCAACGGCGGCTTCGGCGCCGACGCCGCGGTGCCTGCCGCGGCCGAGGTGCTCAAGGTCGGCAACGGGAGCTGACCGGTCCGATCGTCCGACGAGACCCCCGTGCCCGCCGTCCTGGCGGGCACGGGGGTCTCGTCGTCAGGTTCCGTACACCGCCGCCACGTTGTCCTGCGGCGGGTGCGCCGCACCCGCCGGGCCGGCCACGAAGGCCTGCAGCAGGTTCTCCGTCACCCGCTGGGTCATCGCCGCGGTCCGGGCGTCCATCGCGTGGTCCGCACCCGAACTGCCGTCGCCGCTGGCGTCCAGCGACTCCACCCAGCGCATGGTGCCGCTGGCGAAGACGCCGGCCCCGCTGGGCGCGCGGTAGAAGGCGGTGTCGCTGAAGCTCTTGCGGCCCTCGCAGACCACCGGCGAGTGGGCCAGGATCTCGATCGGGCGCGGCGTGTCGAAGCCGGTGTTCACCCGGTCGTACTCGACCCCGACCAGGTGCGCGAAGCTGTCGCCGGCCTGCACGCCGGTGCCGGCGAAGAGCCAGTGGCCCGGGTCGCCCACCACGTAGGGCGCGTCCACCGGGTAGCCGTCGTAGATCACGCCGAGCAGCGAGCTCTCCGGGTCGGCGTGCGGGGCCACCCGGTAGTCGTTGGTCGGCAGCCCGCCGGCCTTGTAGCCCGGGTCCTGCTGGAAGGAGTCCTTGTAGCAGACCACCTGCCGGTCCGGGCCGGTCGGCGAGGGATCGTAACGCACCCGGCGGAAGCAGCAGTTGGCGCCCAGGATCGCCAGGTTGGTCCCGGCGTCCCGGGCCGCGGCCACGTTGGCGCGCTGCTCGGGCGACCAGTACTCGTCGTGCCCGAGCGAGAGCACCGCGAGCGCGCCCTTGAGCAGGCCAGGCTGCCCGGCCAGGTCGGTGCTGGTGGTGTACGCCAGCGGCAGCCCGAGCCGCTCGGCCAGGGCTATCAGCGGCGTCTCGTAGACCATGAAGAGCCCGGCGCCGTCGTACTCGTGGTACGGGCGGTCGAAGGAGACGACCAGCGAGCGGGTCGCGTACGCGCCGTTCTCGCCGTTGTAGAGGTTGTAGCCGCTCCAGGTGTTGTAGGCCTGCCAGGTGGCCACGGCGTTCACCACCACCAGCTTCCCGGCGGTCACCGCCGAGCGGACGGTGACCGGCACGTACCGCTGCCCGGCGCCGTCCGCGGCGTCCAGCCGCAGCAGGTAGCTGCCCTCGGGCCAGCCGGTGGTGTCCACCGTGGTGCTCTTCGACCAGTCGGTGCTGATCATCCGGGTGCGCGGGTCCAGGGCGGCGGCCGACTGCTTCGTCCCCGGCAGCTGGTCGGACTGCCAGACCAGCCGGCCGCGCGCGCCGCCGTACCAGCCCATCCGGTAGGCCGAGACCTTGTAGCCGGGCGCGGTGGTGGAGACGTGCAGACCGAAGCTCTCGCCCGGCAGCACGCTGACCTTGTCCGCCCAGCCCTCGATGGCCTGGTCGGGACCGGCGTTGCCGATCCGCCAATCGGGGTTGCCCGGCTTGTCGTTCTCCCGCTGCGGGCTCGGCGCGGCGCTGCCCGTGCCGCCCGGGGCCGCGCCGGAGGAGCCACCGGCACCGCTGCTCGCCGTCGCGGCCAGGGCCCGGTTCGCCGACCCGGAGCCGGTCCCACAGGCCGTCAGGCCCACCCCGGCCGCGGCCCCGCCGGCCAGACCGAGGAACCGCCGCCGGCCGGTCCCCCGTCGCGCGGCACGCTCGTCAAGGGGCCGCCCATCAGGGGCCCGTTCCTCGGGGGACCGCTCCTCGGGGGATTCCTGCCCGGTCATCCGACTGCCTCCCAAGCACTCCGGTCGGACGCGACACGGGCGCCCTCACACGTGGTCAGCGCCCGCTAGTGGACCACCGCGACGCCTTCGGTCTCCACCGTACGTGCGGTCCCTGAGAGCCGCCCGGTCCAGGAGCGGGCGGCCAGTCGGGGCCAGATCGCCAGCACGGCGGGCAGCGCGAGGTAGCCGAACCGCCCGGCCGGCGCCAGCATGAAGGCGATCGTCAGCCCGCCGGCCAGCAGGTCGGCCGCGGCCACCGCCGAGGTCGGCGGTCTCAGCAGCAGCCAGCCGGCCACCGCCACCCCGCCCAGCACCATCAGCACGATCGAGATGGTGTGCCCCACCGGGCCGAGGTCGGCCAGCACCTTGCCGGGCAACGGGCTGCCGGCCGGGGTGCGCACCGCGGCCAGGCCGAGCGGGAAGCGGATCACCTGGTTGAGGAAGTTCTGGGTCCGGGTCAGCGCGAACGGCAGGATCACCGCCGCGCCCACCAGCACGGCGGTCAGCGCGGCCCGGCCGGCCGGGCGCCGCCCGTAGAGCCGCCAGAGCAGCAGGACGGCCACCGGCAGCGCCGGCCAGGCGGTCCATTTGAGGGTGCAGGCCAGCGCCAGCACCAGCCCCGCGGCGATCGCCCGCCCGCGGGCGGCCAGCGCCATCGCCAGGCAGCAGACGCCGATCAGCGGCAGGTCCACCCCGCCGACGGCCAGCGTCAGCGCGATCAGCGGCGAGCCGGTGAGCACGCCGAGCGGCAGCAGCGCGGAGTACTGGCGGGTGGGCCGCAGCAGCCGCCAGCTGATGGTCAGACAGCCCAGGAAGCTGAGGGCGAACCAGATCCTGGCGTCGCCGAACACCCGGCAGAGCAGGCCGTCCGTGCCGAGCAGGGCGCGCGGCAGCCCGAACAGCGCCATGGCCGGCAGGTAGGGGTTGAAGTCGGTGACCTTCGCCGGATGCGGCAGGTAGGGCGTGCCGGTGTGCAGCAGCAGCTGGGCGGAGCGCTCGACCACCATCACCTCGGACTGGTGGTGCCCCTGCGCGGCCAGCACGCCGAGCGGCAGCAGCACCGCGCCGAGCAGCGCGATCACGGCGGCCACCCGCCCGGCCCAGGGGCGCGGCAGGGTGACCACGGCCAGCCCCGCCAGCAGGTAGGCGGGAGCGGCGACGCTCCCCCAGAGCCGCTGGTTGGCCAGGTCGGAGACGATCGGGAAGGCCGCCGCCCAGCCGGCCGCGACCAGACAGCCGAACAGGTGCACCGAACGCATCCCGCCCAGCCGCATGCCCAGCGCCGCGATCCGCTGACCGCGCCCGGACCCCACGGGATCGGTGGCACTCTCCGTCGGACGCTGCCGGGGCAGTGCCGAGCGCGGCGCCGCACCGGCCTCGAGGCGGGTGCGGTGGCCGACCGGGTGGCCGCCGGGGTATCCCGCGGGTCGGCCGGCGGGCGCCTTCGTGCCGCGTCGGACGCCGAACCGGCCGCGGGCCCGAGGGGCGCCGGACGAACGGGTGGTCACCATGGGGGAAGGTTATTTCGGTGAACCGCCCGCTGTCCTCAGACTGCGGGGGCTAGCCAGATCGCAATCCATCCGTTAGAGCGTCAGTCGAACGCACGCTCCGGTACGGCGGACGCACGCGTGGTGAGCTCCAGCCGGGAGTGTCGGATGCCGTAGCCGAAGTAGGCAGCGGCCGCGATCAGCAGCGCGACGCCGAAGAAGAGGAAGGTCAGCGGGTGCAGCCCGCGGATCAGGTACAGGCAGAACCCCACGCTGAGCAGCGGCGTGACGGGGTACCCGGGCACCTTGAAGCCGCGCTGCAGCCCGGGGCTGCGCCGCCGCAGCACGATCACGCCCACCGAGACCACCGCGAAGGCGCACAGGGTACCCAGGCTGGTCAGATCGGTGAGGATGTCGAGCGGGACGAATGCGGCCAGCAGGGCGACGGCCAGGCTGACCACCAGGGTGTTCCAGACCGGCGTGCCGGTGCGTGCGGAGACCCGGGCGAAGCGCGCGGGCAGCATCCCGTCGCGGCCCATCGAGTACAGGATCCGGGTCTGGCCGTAGATCACCACCAGGGTGACGCTGAAGATCGAGACGATCGCGCCGAGCGCGAAGATCAGGGCCGGCCAGGTCTGCCCGGTGAGGTCCTGCAGGATCTGCGCCAGCCCGGCCTCCTGCCCGCCGAACTTCTGCCAGGGCTGGGCGCCGATCGCCACCAGCGCGACCGCGACGTAGAGCAGGGTGACCACCACCAGCGAGATGATGATCGCCCGCGGCAGGGTGCGGCGCGGGTCGCGGACCTCCTCGCCGGCGGTGGAGACGGCGTCCAGGCCGATGAAGGAGAAGAAGATGCCGGAGGCGGCGGTGCCGACGCCGCCGATGCCCAGCGGCATGAAGTCGTGCAGGTTGCCCGAGTGGAAGCCGGTCAGGCCGACCGCGACGAAGAGGCCCAGCACCACGATCTTGATCGCCACCATGGCCGCGTTCACCTTGGCGCTCTCGCTGACCCCGCGCACCAGCAGCAGGCAGACCAGGGCCACCAGGACCACCGCGGGCAGGTTGAAGACCCCGCCGTCGCCGGGCGGCTGCGCCAGCCAGTCCGGGATGGTGACGCCGAAGGCCAGCTGGCAGAACTTGTTCAGGTACTGCCCCCAGCTGACCGCGATCGCCGAGGCCGAGACCCCGTACTCCAGCAGCAGGCAGACCCCGACCACGTAGGCGGTGGCCTCGCCGAGGGTCGCGTAGGCGTAGCTGTACGAGGAGCCGGAGACCGGGATCGCGGAGGCCAGCTCGGCGTAGCAGAGCGCGGTCAGGCCGGCGGTGACCGCGGCCAGCACGAAGGAGAGCACCACGGCCGGGCCGGCCTCGGGCACCGCCGAGCTGAGCACGAAGAAGATCCCGGTGCCGACCGTGGCCCCGATGCCGATCGCCGACAGCTGCCACAGACCGATCGTGCGGCGCAGACCGCTCTGGGCACCGCCGCCGGTGCTCTCGGCGATCAGGGTCTCGACCGGCTTGCGCCGCAGCATGCGCTGAGCGAGGGGGGCGGTGCTGGGCACGACGGGCTCTCTTCCGGGGTTATGCATAAATATCAGTAACGAAGCATACATAACACCATCAGGCCGCACGGCACCCGGGCCGCTCGCTCCCGGCCCTCTTCGCCCTCGAACCACCCCTGGCCGGCCCCGGCCGGACCCCGGCTCAGCCCGTGGAGCCAAGCACCGCCTGCATGACCGACTTGGCGATCGGCGCCGCCAGCTGGCCGCCTGTGACATCGGTCGCATTGCTGTCCGCGATCACCACGGCGACCGCCACCGGCGGCACGTCCGAGGAGCCGGCCGGCTTGGCCCAGGAGATGAACCAGGCGTACGGCGTCCCGGAGTTGTCCACCCCGTGCTGGGCGGTCCCGGTCTTGCCGCCGACCGTGGCGCCGGGGATCCGGGCGTTGCGACCCGTCCCGTTCTGCACCACGTCGGTCATCAGCTGCTGCACCTGACCGGCCACCGCGGGGCTCATCGCCTGCTTGTAGGTGCGCGGCTTCATCAGCTGGACCGTGTCGCCGTCGGACTTCGCCAGCTTGTCCACAAGCTGGGGATACATCACCGTGCCGTTGTTGGCCACGCCCGCCGCGACCATCGCCATCACCAGCGGGGTGGCGGCGGTGTCGAACTGGCCGATCGAGGAGAGCGCCACCTGGGACTGGTTCATCTGGGTGTCGAAGTTGCTCCGTGCGGCGCGCACCGGGATGTCGAGCTTCGGGTCGTTGAAGCCGAAGTTCTCGGCCATCGCCGTCATCTTGTCCAGCCCGGTCTGCACGCCCAGGTTGCCCATGACGCTGTTGCAGGAGAGCGTCATCGCGGTGTCCAGGTCGATGTTCGGCTGGTCGCAGGAGCTGGTGTCGTTGACCAGCGTGGTGGTGGTGCCCGGCAGCACGTAGGGGTAGGGCGTGCTGGTCGGCGCGTTGATGTCGGTGACCACCCCGTTCGCCAGCGCCGCCGCGGCGGTGACCACCTTGAAGGTGGAACCGGGCGGGTAGGTCTGCCGCAGCGCCCGGTTGAGCATCGGCTGGTCACTGTCGGCCTGCAGCTTGGTCCAGGCGCTCTGGTCGGCGCTGCTCGTCCCGGCGAACGTGCCCGGGTCGTAGGACGGGGTGCTGGCCAGCGCCAGGATCCGCCCGGTGCTCGGCTCGATCGCGGCCACCGCGCCCTTCTGGTTGCCCAGCCCCTGCATCGCGGCCTGCTGGGCGGCGGCGTTGATGGTGGTGTAGATGTCGCCGCCCGGGTTCTGCTTGCGGGCGATCGCGTTCCAGACCGCCCACCCGTCCAACCGGGAGTCGGTGCCGGAGAGGATGCCGTCCTCGGTGCCCTCCAGCTGGGTGTTGCCGTAGATCTGCGAGGAGTAGCCGGTGACGGCGGCGTACTGCTGGCCGGCGGTGTAGGTGCGCTTGTAGTTGAAGCGCCCGCCGGTGGGCGCGGAACCGGTGATCGGGGTGTCACCGACCAGGATGTTCCCGCGCGGCTGGGAGTAGCGCTCGATGGTCAGGCGCTGGTTGGCCGGGTTGTGGTCGTACCCCTTGGCCTGGAAGACCTGGATCCGGGTGGCCTGGGCGGCCAGCAGCAGGATCAGCACCAGGCAGAACAGGCCGGCCCGGCGCCCGGTGATCGAGATACCCGGCAGCCCCTGGGGGCCGTCGCCCCGGCCGCGCGATCGACGGGCCATCAGCGGGCCACCTCCGGTGGTTCGGACTGCGCACGGGCGGACCCGGGCGGGGCGGGACGGCGCGCGAGGTCGCTCATCCGGACCAGCAGCGCCACGATGATCCAGTTGGTCACCACCGAGGAGCCGCCCTGGGCGATGAACGGCAGCGTGGCCCCGGTCAGCGGGATCAGCGCGAGCACCCCGCCGGCCACCACGAAGACCTGCAGTCCGACCGCGGCGGCCAGCCCGATCGCCAGCAGCCGGCCGAACGGGTCGCGCAGCGCGATCCCGATCCGGAAGCCGCGCGAGATCAGCAGGAGATAGAGGAGCAGCACCGCCACCAGGCCGACCAGGCCGAGCTCCTCGCCGATGGTGGCGAAGATGAAGTCGGACTTGGCGGCGAACCCGATCAGCGCCGAGTGGCCGAGCCCGAGCCCGGCCCCCAGCAGCCCGCCCCAGGCGAAGGCGAAGAGCGACTGCGCGATCTGGTTGGCGCCCTGCCCGGCCGCCACCGAGGCGAGCGGGTGCAGCCACTGGTCGACCCGGGAGTGCACGTGCGGCGACAGCCAGCCGACCACCACCACGCCGGCCGCGGCCAGCACCAGGCCGATCGCGATCCAGCTGATCCGGGCGGTGGCCACGTAGAGCATCACCACGAAGATCCCGAAGTAGAGCAGCGACATGCCGAGGTCGGTCTCCACGACCAGCACGCCGATGAACGCCGCCCAGACCAGCAGCACCGGGCCGAGCACCCGCCCCGGTGGCAACGTCCAGTTCTGATTCCTGCTGGGCCAGATCCGCCGGCCGGTCAGCGCCAGCGCGTCGCGGTGCGCGGCCAGGTACGCGGCGAAGAAGATCACCAGCAGGATCTTGGCGAACTCGCCCGGCTGGATCGAGAAGGGGCCGACGGTGATCCAGATCCGCGAGCCGTACACGGCCGGGAAGAAGATCGGCACCACCAGCAGCACCAGGGCCACCAGCGCCCCGCTGTAGGCGTAGCGCTGCAGCAGGCGGTGGTCGCGCAGCAGCAGGATCACCGCGATGCACAGCCCCACCCCGAGGGTGGACCAGAGCAGTTGGGTGGGCGCCGCCGAACTGTGCGGGGTGGTGCGGTCCAGCCGGTAGATGACGACCAGTCCGATCCCGTTGAGCAGCACCGCGATCGGCAGCGGCAGCGGGTCGGCGTACCTGGCCTTCCAGCGGATCACCCCGTGCGCGAGCAGCGCGAGCACGCCGAGCGCCGCGCCGTACTCGGCCGCGTCCTTGGGAACCGTGCCGTCGATGTTGAGCCCGACCTCGATGTACCCGAACACCGCGATCGCCACCGCGGCCAGCACCAGGACGAGTTCGACGTTGCGGCCGGTTCTGGGACGCGGCCCGGACGGCTCGCCGCGCGCGGCGGTGACGGCGGATGTGGCCATGGGCGACCGCTGCTCCTGTCTGGCGCGACGTCAGGGAGTTCTGCGGGCGATTGTAACCTAATGTCCTATTTTATGTTGACTTTACGTCAGTCGTCTGATCCACCCTGTTCAGTCCGATGCCCCGGCGGGCTCGGCCGCATGCATGAGAACGGCGGCGAGCGGAGTGTTCCGCTCGCCGCCGCTGGGATCGGCCGGCCGCCGCCGGGTCAGATGCAGACCGAGTTGGGCCACCGGTCGACCAGCAGCACCGAGAGCATCTCGTGCAGTTGTTCGCGCCCACCCGCCGACAGCCGGGCGAAGAAGGCGAGCTCGGCCTCCTCGGCCACCTGCTGGGTCTCGGCCAGCGCCGCGCGGCCGGCCTCGGTGATGCCGAGGATGTAGCGGCGCCGGTCGGCCGGGTTGCGCCGGCGCTCGACGTGCCCGGCCTTCTCCAAGTCGTCGATCAGGGCGACCACCGTGGTCGGGTCCAGGTTGATCACCTGGCTGAGGTCCTGCTGGGAGAGCTCGGCCTCGCCGGAGAGCGCGGCCAGCACCAGGAAGTTGCGGAGCTTGAACCCGGCCGCGCCGAGCGCCGCGTCGACCTCCTGCTCGATCAGCAGCCCGGCCTTGTGCAGCAGGATGCCGGTGTGATCGGCGAGCGGGAAGTCGTGGCGCAGCGTGGCGGGGGCGCTCGCCGCGGTGGCGGCGGGGCGCTGGGGCGCCGGCTGGGTGCGGGGCATCGGGGGATCTCCCATCCATCGGGAGTCCGGGGCTCCAGGCCAGGTCGTGCCGCAGTCCCATGAACTCTTGGACTCTTGGATTCGTGGATTTCCCGAATCCTGCCAAGAATCTATCATCGGCCCTTTCGACCATCAATGAATCGCGGCATGCCCGGCGCTCCGCCGGCGAGCCTCAGTGGCCCAGCTCGGCGCCGGCCAGCGCGCTCTCGTGCAGGTCGCGGCCGCGGATGAAGAGGAAGCCGGCCACCGCACCGACCGCCGCCACCGCACCGCAGCCGATCAGCACGTCGGTCAGCCCGTGCACGAAGGCCTCGCGCGCCGCCGTCTGGACCCCCGCCCGCAGCGGCCCCGGCACCGAGGCGGCCAGGGTGCGGCCCGCCCCGGCGGCCACCGCCTGACCCGCCGCGCCGGCCTGCGGCCCGAGCGCGGCCCCGGCCGCGGAGTGGGCGAAGGAGTCGGCCACCCGGTGCTGGAAGAGCGCGCCGAAGCCGGCGATACCGATCGCGATCCCCACCTGCTGAAAGGTTTCGCCGATCCCGGCCGCCATGCCCGCCTTGGCCGGCTCGGCCACTCCGATCGCCAGCGAGGAGCGCGGCGGGTTGAACATGCCCATCCCCAGACCGGTGAGCAGCATGGCCGGCAGCAGCGCGAGCCAGCTGCTGCCCGGCTTGACCAGGGTCACCAGGAAGAGGCCGGCCGACATCAGGGTGACCGCGGAGCCGACCAGCAGCCGCGGCGCGACCGAGGCGGTCAGGCTGCCGGTGACCGCGGCGGCGACGAAGAGCGTCAGGGTCAGCGGCAGGAAGCGCAGCCCGGTGGCGAGCGGCGAGTAGCCGAGCACGTTCTGCATGTACGACACCTCCAGGAAGATCGCCGACATGCCGGCCGCGTTCGCCAGCAGGGTGGCCACCGAGATGCCGTTGAAGGTGACGTTGCGGAACAGGCCTAGGTCGAGCATGGCCGCCGCGCCGAGCCGGCGCTCGATCAGCACGAACACGGCCAGCAGCAGTGCCGCGCCGCCGAACATGCCGATGATCGGCGCGCTGGTCCAGCCCTCGGCCTCGCCGCGCAGGAAGCCCAGCACCAGCAGGGCGAGCGCGGCCGAGAAGACCACCAGACCGCCCCAGTCCACCCGGTGCGCGGCCGGGTCGCGCGACTCGGTGATCCGCAGCGCGCCGAGCACCATCGCGACCAGGCCGATCGGCACGTTCACCAGGAAGATCCAGCGCCAGCCGATCCCGTCGGTGAGCGCGCCGCCGATCAGCGGGCCGAAGGCGATCGCGAGGCCGGAGACCCCGCCGAAGACGCCGAACGCCAGCGCCCGGTCCTTGCCGCGGAACTCCTGTCCGATCAGCGCCGGACCGACCGCGAAGAGCACCGCCGCACCCACTCCCTGCACGCCGCGGGCCAGGTTGAGCGCCAGGATGTCCGGCGCCGCCCCGCAGGCCAGCGAGGCCGCGGTGAAGACGACGAAGCCGACCCCGTACACCCGCTTGCGCCCCAGCCGGTCGGCCAGCGAACCGCCGGTGAGCAGGAAGGCGGCCAGGGTCAGCGCGTAGGCGTCGAGCACCCACTGCAGCGCGGAGAAGTCGGCGTGCAGCGCGGTGCGCAGGTCGGGCAGCGCCACGTTCACCACGGTCAGGTCGAGCATCAGCATAAACGTGGCGATCGAGACGATGCCGAGCGTCCACCAGCGGCCGGGGGACCTGACCGGTGGTGCGGCGGAGGCGGCATCCGCCTCGGTGACGGTCGGTGCGACGGACATCGTAACCCCCAGTGATAGGAAAACAAATCATCTAGATTCCGATGATTGATGAAACTAGTGATCCGGATCCAGACTGTCAATCAATGGACGGTCCGGGGTACGACGAAGGGCCGCCGATCGGTGATCGGCGGCCCTTCGGTCCCTCGTGGCGGCGCGGCTACTCGGTGCGCCGCCCGGCCAGCACGGCCGCGCCGGCGGCCACGGCCAGCAGCAGCAAGGCGGCGAGTGCCGGGGCGAGCAGCGGGTAGCACACGTGCGCCCGCTGCGAGCCGGTCATCAGCGCCCGCACGGCCTGGTTGGCGGGCGACACCGGCAGCACCCAGGCCGGCACCGTGAGGCCGAGCACCGCCAGGATCCCGTAGGAGCCGCGCAGCAGCACCGGGCGGTGGCTCAACGCGCCGACCACCGCGCCGACCAGCACCCCGCAGACGGCCGCGAGCAGGCCGGCCGCCGCCGCGTGCGGCCAGGACACCTCGAAGCCGGGCCGGATCGTGGTGCGCCCGCAGACCAGCCAGATGACGCCCACCTCCAGCAGCGCCAGCAGCAGTCCCGCGCCCAGCGCAGCGCCCAGCGAGGCCAGGTAGACGCGCGCCGGACCGGCGGGCGCCACCAGGCAGGCCCGCGCGGCCGGCGGGTCGGCGGTCAGCGCGCAGCGCACGTACCAGGCGGTGACCGGGATCAGCAGCGCCGCCGCGTAGGCGTGGCAGTCCATCATGGGCTGATCACCCGCCACCCCCATGCCCAGGACCAGCGCGAAGCCGAGGAACGGCGGCAGCCAGCGCTGGGAGCGGACCAACAGCTCGAACTGATAGCGGAGCAGCGCGATCACCGGACCTCCTCCCGTGCCCCGGCCCCGGGCGCTTCGGTCCCGGGTGTCTCGGCCGCCGTGCGCACGTCGAGCACCCGCACCGGGGCCGACCCGGTCAGCAACCGGCGCAGCAGCGCGTCCGACTGGCCGGCGCCGACCCGCAACAGCACGGTGCCGTCCGGCTCGCGCTCCCAGCTGGGCGCGCCGGGCAGCCGATCGGGCAGCTCGGCCACCGCCACCCGGATGGACACCAGCTGCCGCGGTGCCTGGAGGGCGGGCAGCCGAACCGGCGTCAGCACGCCCTGCTCGACCCGGTGGGCCTCGGTCACCCGTCCCGCCAGCCGGGCCGGGTCGTGGTCCACGAAGAGCACCGCGCCCCCGGCCGCGGCCCGCTCCACCGCCGCCTCGTCCAGGGTGCCCCGGGCCGCCTGGTCGAGCCCGGTCCAGGCCTCGTCCAGCAGCAGCACGTCGGCCTCGGCGAGCAGCGCCTGGGCGATCGCGACCTTCTGACAGGTGCCCTTGGAGAGCCGGCTCAGCGGGGTGCCGGCCCGGTCGGCGATGCCGAAGCGGTCCAGCCAGAACTCCGCGCGCTCGGCCGCCCGCGCCGCGCTCAGTCCGTGGATCCGGCCGAGCCGGCGCAGATAGGTGGCCGGGTCGAAGGGCAGCGCCGGCGGGAAGCGCTCCGGGACGTAGGCCCGGCGCCCGCCGACCTCGACCCGGCCCCGGCTCGGCGGCTCGACCCCGGCGACCAGCTTGAGCAGCGTGGACTTGCCGCTGCCGTTCGCCCCCTCGATCCGCGCCAGGGCACCGGCCCCGAGCGTGAGATCGACCCCGTGCAGCACCCAGGGCCCCGCGCGCCCGTACCGCTTGGCCGCCCCCGCCAGCCGCAACCGATCCATCCGGTCCTCCCGCAAAATGGGTCGCGGCGGGCGCTCGGCGCCCCGCAGACTCCCCCGGTGAACAGTGCTTCCGATCGTACGGTGAGTGTCCTGCTGTCCTGCGGCGAAATGGAGTTGGGGGTGGTGGGGCCGTTCCCGGTCCCCCGGCCCCGCTGGCACGACGTGGAGCCGGTGGCCGCCCGGCTGACGGCGACGCTCGGGGTGCCGGTGGTGGTGCTGCGCCTGCTGGACGTCGAGGGCGGTGCCGATGGCCTGGGCGGACTGGTGCGCTACCACGCCGAGGCGCTGCGCGAGCCGGTGCGCAGGGTGGACCGGCCCGCCACCCCGCAGGAGTCGACGCTGCTCAAGCAGCCGCACCCGCGCCGCGCCCGCTACGCGACCGCCGCCGGCGTCCGGGCCGCCCTGGCCTGGGCCGAGCGGGCGCTGGCCGCGGCCGGGCGGCCGGTGACCGGGCCGGTCGAACAGGTGAAGACCTGGAACCTGGCCGGGCTGTTCCGGCTGCCCACCGCAGCGGGACCGGCCTGGCTGAAGACCGGGCGCGGCTTCTCGGTCGACGAGGCCGCGGTGATCGACCTGTTCGACGCGGTGGAGCCGGGCTTTGCGCCGACCGTGCTGGCCGCCGATCCGGACCGGCGCCTGCTGCTGCTCGACCACGTGCCGGGCGAGGACTGCTGGGACCCGTCCGCCGAGGTCGTCGCGGCCACCGTGCCGCGGCTGGCCCGGGCCCAGGCAGCACTCGCCGCCCGCCACCCGGACGGCGCGCCCGCCGGGCTGCCGGACCGCTCGCCGCAGCGGCTGGCCGCGGCCCTCGTTCCGCTGCTGGAGGGCCCGGCGGGCGCCGAGCTGACGGCCGCGGAGCTGGTGCGGGCCCGCCTGATGGCCGACCGGCTGCCCCGGCTTATCGAGCAGCTGGCCGCCTGCGGGCTGCCGAACACCGTGCTGCACGGGGACTTCCACCCCGGCAACTGGCGCTCGGCCGGTCGGGGCACGGTGCTGGTGGACTTCGCCGACAGTCACTACGGCCACCCGGCGATCGACGGCCTGCGCCCCAAGGGCTTCACCTCCCCGCAGCGCTGGGCGCAGGCGGCCGGGGCCTGGGCCGCGAGCTGGCGGGCCCTGGTCCCCGGCAGCGACCCGGTGACGGCGCTACGGCTGGCCGAGCCGCTGGCCCTGCTCGCCTACGCGGTGCGGTTCCAGGAGTTCCTGGACGGGATCGAGCCGAGCGAGGAGCGCTACCACGCGGGTGATCCGGCCGCCCAACTGCGCGCCGCGCTCGACTCCTTCGAGACGCTGACGCGGTAGCGCCAGCAGCCCCGACAGCCCCGACAAACCCCGACAGCCCTGCCGGCACGGCCGAGCCCGCCGACACACCGTCGACACGCCCTCCGGCGCCGCCGCTGCGCGCCGGAGGGCGCCCGTCCGGTTTCCATGGAAAGGAGGACCAAACAGCACAATCCGGACAGAGGAGCCCGCCATGCGCCCAGCCCTGCCGACCCGACCCGCACCGAACAAGACCGCACCGGACGAGAGCGGACCGGCCTGGCCCGCACCGGGCCGCCCCCTGCTCCTGGCGGCCGACGGCTCCGGGCTGGTCGCCGAGATCGAGGCCTACCTCGCCTCGCTGCCGCTCCCGGCCCGGACACTCGCGCCGTACGTCTGCCCGTACGGCCGCGTGCTGCAGCCCTGGAACGCCGAGCACCCGCTCCCCCGCCGCACCCTGCTCGACCGGCTGGCGCACCGTGCGGCGCGGCCCGTCCCGCTCAGCGCCGCCGAGCACCTGCGGCTGACCTCCCGCTACCTCACCCAGCACGGCTGGCTGCAGGGCGCGATGTGGGACGCGGCCGGCCGGGTCTGCCTGCTCGGCGCCCAGGCCGCCGTGCTGGGCCACGGCTACGGCACCGTCAGCACGGTGCGGACGGCACGCTGGCAGGTGATGGAGGTGCTGCACGCCACCGGACGGCCCGTCAGCTCGCCCGACGCGTACAACGACCGCCCCGGCACCCGCCAGGCGGACATCCACCGACTGCTGGAGCAGGCCGCGCTGCGCGCCCGCCGACTCGGGCTCTGAGGCTCTGCGAGCGGCGCATTCGTGCTGTTGCACCGCTGTGACAGGCGCTCGACAGTAACCGAACCTCCCACCGACAGTCTTTATCTCGTCCGAACAACAACCCACCAGACCACTTCCGGGGGGAAGTTCACCATGGTTGCTCGCCACCGTCGCCGCCCCGCCACCACCGTCGCCCTCGCCGCCGCGCTGAGCGCGGGTGCCGTCATGCTGCTCTCCGCCTGCGGGCCCGACGAGGTTGCGGCCACCTCCCCCGCCCAGAGCGCTTCGGCACCCGCCGCCCAGCCCGCCGGCTCCTCGCACCCGGGGACCGCCGCACCCACCGCGAAGGGCAAGTCCCCCGGAGCCTCGTCGAGCACCCCCGCCGACCCGAGCGGCACCGTCCACTCGCCCCTCACCGTCAGCAACGGCACCCCGCTGGTCATGATGAACGGCACCTCCGTCGACTTCCACACCCCGGTCCGCGACCTGTCCTGGTCCCCCGACGGCAGCAAGGCCGCCTTCGTGAACGGTGACGGCAGCCTGGTGGTGGCCAACCCCGACGGCAGCGGCCAGGTGACCGTGGCGCGCAACCCCGGCGGCCAGACCTGGTCCCACCCCACCTGGCAGGTGAACGCGGCCGGCGACGCGAACGGGGTGGCCGCCAAGAACAACGTCATCTTCACCGTCGACCAGGGCGGCACCACCCACCTGGCCTCGGTCCCGGCCACCGCCGCCGGGGCCGCCCCGGCCAAGTTGGACCTGTCGCCCGGCATCGACGACCCGGCGGTGCCGCAGAGCGCCAACGCCTGGGCGAACACGGCCGGACCGCACGGCATCACCACGGCCTACGAGAACACCGCCGACGGCAAGATCTACCTCCGCGACGACTACACCCGCGAGCAGACCCGCGCGCTCACCGCGGGCTCCGAGCCGGCCCTCGCCCCCGACGCCTCGACCGTGGTCTTCGTGCGCTCCTCCGGCGGCCACGACCACCTCTTCGAAATGCCGCTGGGCCAGCAGAACGCCACCGCCAAGGACCTCACCCCGAACGCGACCACCGACTACACCGAGCCCGCCCTGTCCCCGGACGGCAAGTTGATCGCCGCCCGCACCCCCACCGGCATCGTCACGCTGCCCACCGACGGCTCCGCCGCCCCCACGATGACCGTCAACGCGATCGGCCTGCCCGCCTTCCGGGCATGACCCGCTCCACCCGGTTTCGGCCCGGAGGTCCGGCCGCTGACTGTCCGACAGCTCGGGCGGCCGAACCTCCACCCATCCGAAGTGACCTGCCTCACAAGACCGTCGGGGAGCATCCGGACGGACCCCGGAAAGCAGAAATCCCCGCCCGGCCGAATTGGCCGGGCGGGGATTTCATGACCACTCTCGTGGCCGTTGGGTGGAGCTGAGGGGATTCGAACCCCTGACCCCCTCGATGCGAACGAGGTGCGCTACCGGACTGCGCCACAGCCCCAACGAGAAGAAACAATAGCACCTTCTGGAGGGGTCCCGTGACCACCCCCCGCTGGTGGGGCGGGGTGGGGCTACTCGTTGGCGGCGCGGGGGCGGGTGGCGTAGTGCTCGTCCGACTGGGGGGCCGACGGGAGCGGGGTCTCGTACTGGTCGAACAGGGGGGTGTGGACCGGCTCGACGGGTCGGCCCGAGCTCCAGGTGCCCGGGGCCCCGAGGTCCAGGCCACGGGAGACGCGCGGGGCCACCGGGGCGGTGACGTAGGTGGGCAGCGGGACCGGGACCGGCTCCCAGGAGTCCGGTCCGGCGGCCGCGCGCTCGCGCAGGCCGTCCACCCACTCCTGGTGGTCGGTCGCCTCGACCAGCGCCTGCCGGGCGCCGCGCGGCTCGGGCGGGGCGGTGGCGACCCGCAGCTCCGGGCGGTCCTGCTCCGGCTCGGGCGCCAGGGCCTCGACCGGCGGGACCAGGGCGACCGTGGCGGCCAGCCGGACCTGCTCGCGCTCGCGTACCCGCTGGGCCGCCTGGGCGGCCCTGACGCGGTCCAGCTTCACCTCGTAGCGCTGGCGCTCCAGGCGGCGCAGGTGGCCGATGTAGAGGGTCAGCAGCAGGGCAGGCAGGGCGGGGGCCCAGAGGAAGTCCACGCCGGCCACGGCCGCCGTGATCGCCCCCAGCGCGAAGGCCAGGAAGAGTACGGTGACCATCCGCCGGCGCCGGGCCAGCAGCCGGGCCCGGCGGTCGCCGGCGGCCGAGGCCCCGGCGATGGCGGCGGCGGACAGGGCGGGGCCGGCCGAGGGCGGTGACATGCCGTCAGCCGTCCCGGCGGTGTCCGTGCCGCCGTTTCGGGGGTCGCTCGCGACGGCGCCCGCGCCGTGGTTCGCGTCGCCGCTGTGGTCGGAGTCCGAGGTCGTGGTGGGGTCGTTGTCGCCAAGGGCCCGGGACGCCCGCCGCTCCAGCCCCGACCGCCCGGCGAGCAGGCGGATGGCGGTGCTGAAACGTTCTGTCGGGCGCGCTTCGTTGAGCTCGTCCTGCCTGCGGAGCCACATGGGCACCAGATAGGCAGCCCAGGCCCCTACGATGACCGCGTAGATGAGGCCGCTACTGCTCACGTTTCACACCGTACGGGCGATGGGTAAGGGCGGACAGCAATTTGACGCGGCGTGTCGCCGCGCCAAGCTGATTCTCTGACTATTTTGCCGGAATTTGTCACCGCTTGCCGAGGCGGTGATGCCATATCGATATGAGTTTCGAACACTTATTCAATTACCCCAAGCGCCAACGGTCCAACAGCCCTTCCGGGACCTCCTCGGCGGTCAGCGCGTAGACCAGGTGGTCGCGCCAGTCGCCGTCGATGTGCAGATAGCGGGGCCGCAATCCCTCCGAGCGGAAGTCGAGTTTCTCCACCACCCGGCGGCTGGGCCGGTTCTCCGGACGGATGCAGACCTCCACCCGGTGCAGGCCCAGCGTCCGGAAGCAGTGGTCCACGCTGAGCGCCACGGCGGTGGGCATGATGCCCCGGCCGGCCACCGCCTCGTCGATCCAGTAGCCGACGTTCGCCGAGCACATCGAGCCCCAGGTGATGCCACCCACCGTCAGCTGCCCCACCAGGTGCCCCTGGTAGAGGATGACGAACGGCAGTATCCGGCCCGCCGCGGCCTCACGGCGCAGGTAGCGGACCATCTGACGGTAGGTCGGCCGCGGCCCGGAGGGCAGGCTCCCGGGCGGGGCCGGGGGGACGGTGGCCTCCCAGCGGCGCAGCCAGTCGCGGTTGCGCCGGCTCGCCTCCTGCCAGGCCTTCTTGTCGCGCATCCGGATCGGACGCAGCACCACCTCGCCCTCGCGCAGCTCCACCGGCCATCCGGCGCTCAGCTGGTACCCCCTTCGGGGGCGGGGGCATCGGCGGCGGGCGCCTGGGCCGGCCCCGGCCTCGGGTGGTCCCCGCCCGCGAGCTGGTCCACCGCGTGCGCCAGCAGCGGTTCCAGCACCGCGAGCCCGTCCTTGACGCCGCCCGTGGAGCCGGGCAGGTTGACGATCAGGGTGCGCCCGGCCAGCCCGGCCAGCCCCCGGGAGAGCGCCGAGGTGGGCACCTTCTCGCGTCCGTGGGCGCGGATCGCCTCGGCGATGCCGGGGACCTGACGGTCGATCACCGTGGCGGTCATCTCGGGGGTGAGGTCCATCGGCGAGATCCCGGTGCCGCCGGTGGTCAGCACCACGTCGTAGCCGGCCGCCACCGCCTCGCGCAGCACGGCTGCCACCGGCTCGCCGTCCGGCACCAGCCGCGGGCCGTCCACCGTGAAGCCCATCCGGCGCAGGCCCTCGACCAGCAGCGGGCCGCCCCTGTCCGGGTAGACGCCCGCCGAGGCGCGGTTGGAGACGGTGACCGCGAGCGCCCTCACGAGGCGTTCCCGCCGGTCGTCGCCGCGCGGGTCCAGTCACCGCTCTTGCCGCCGGTCTTGCTGAGCACCCGGACGTCCTCGATCGCGGCGCCCTTGTCGACCGCCTTGACCATGTCGATCACGGTCAGGCCCGCCACCGCCACCGCGGTGAGCGCCTCCATCTCCACCCCGGTGCGGTCGGCGGTGCGCACGGTGGCGGTGATCTCCACCGCCTCGTCGGTGACCGCGAGGTCGACGGTGACGCCGGAGATCGCGATGGGGTGGCAGAGCGGGATCAGCTCGGGCGTCTTCTTGGCGCCCATGATCCCGGCGATCCGCGCGGCGGCCAGCGCGTCGCCCTTGGGGACGCCCTCGCCGCGCAGCAGCTCGACCACCCGCGGGGCGACCCTGACCCGGCCGGCGGCGACCGCGGTGCGGACCGTGCTCGCCTTCTCGGAGACGTCGACCATCCGGGCGGCGCCCGTCTCGTCCACGTGCGTCAGGCGGTCGCCAGGGGGTGTGGTCACGTCAGTACTCCAGCAGGACGGGGTGAATACCGCGCTACGGTACCGCTCCGCCCGCGCCGGATCGGCGTCGGTCCGTCAGCGGGACGGTGGCGCTAGGCCGAAGGGCGCAGCTCGGGCAGGCCCTTGGGGGCACCGCAGGTCCGGCCGCGGACCGCTCAGTCGGTGAGCAGGACCACCTCGACGTGCTCCCCCGCCGGCACCGCCTGCGTCTCCTCGGGGACCACGATCAGGCAGTTCGCCCGGGCCAGCGCCCCGACCAGGTGCGAGCTCTCGCCGCCCACCGGCTCGACCCGCCCGTCGGCGGTGTACCAGCCGCGCAGGAACTGGCGGCGGCCGGCCGGCGAGCGCAGCGCGCCGGTGCAGACCGCCCGGGCCCGCGGGCGGTGCACGTCCGGGGCGCCCAGCATGGTGCGGATCACCGGGCGGACGAAGAGCTCGAAGGAGATGTAGGCGCTCACCGGGTTGCCCGGCAGCGCCAGCAGCGGGATGCCCGCGGTGCCCTCGCCGATCCGGCCGAAGCCCTGCGGCTTGCCCGGCTGCATCTTCAGCTTGCGGAAGTCCATGCCGGCGTAGTCGGCGAAGACCTCCTTGACCACGTCGTAGGCCCCGACGCTGACTCCGCCGCTGGTGACGATCAGGTCGGCCCGGCCGAGCTGGTCCTCCAGCACGCCGCGCAGCACCGCCGGGTCGTCGGGCACCCCGCCGACCCGGAAGGCGATCGCGCCGGCCTGCTGGGCGGCGGCGGTGAGGGTGAAGCTGTTGGAGTCGGAGATCTGCCCGGGGCCCACCGGCTCGCCGGGCTGCACCAGTTCGCTGCCGGTGGAGAGCACGACCACCCGCGGGCGCGGGCGCACCCGCACCGTGCCGCGGCCGATCGCGGCGAGCAGGCCGAGCTGGGTGGGGCCGAGCCAGGTGTCGGCGGTGAGCACCCTCTCGCCGGCCAGGACGTCGCTGCCCCGGCGGCGGATGTGCGCGCCCTCGGCGACCTCCTGGCGCACCCGCACCTCCTCGCCCGCGACCGGCGGCGCCATGGTGTCGGCGGCCTGGCCGCTGCCGCTGCCGCCGTCGGTCCACTCGACCGGGGCGACGGCCTCGGCGCCGGGCGGCACGGGCGCGCCGGTCATGATCCGGGCCGCCTGGCCGGGACCGACCTTGGGCAGCTCGCCGGCGCCGGCGGCGATGTCACCGACGACGGCGAGCACGGACGGGTAGCGGGCGGTGGCACCGACGGTGTCGGCGGTGCGCACCGCGTAGCCGTCCATCGAGCTGTTGTCGAAGGCCGGCAGGTCACCGGCGGCGACCACGTCCTCGGCCAGCCGGCAGCCCTGCGCGTCCAGCAGCTGGAGCTCGATGGCGGGCAGCGGGGCGACGCCGGCCAGCACGTCGGCGAGGTGCTCGTCGACCGTCCAGTGGCGTTCGCCCGGGGCCCGCACCCCGCAGGCGTCCGCCGCGTCCCTGTGCTGTTCGGTCATCGCCACCGCCGCCTTCCGCTCAGTTCTGCTGCATCTCCGTGCCGACGAAGTCCTTGAGCCAGCCACGGAACTCCGGACCCAGGTCCTCGCGCTCGCACGCCAGCCGGACAATAGCGCGCAAGTAGTCCGCGCGGTCGCCCGTGTCGTAGCGGCGGCCGTCGAAGAGCACGCCGTGCACCTGGCCGCCCTCCTCCGGGCTCAGCGAGGCCAGCGTGCGCAGCGCGTCGGTCAGCTGGATCTCGCCGCCGCGGCCCGGCTCGGTCTTCTTCAGCACCTCGAAGACGGCCGGGTCGAGCACGTAGCGGCCGATCACGGCGTAGTTGGAGGGCGCCTCGGCCGGCTCCGGCTTCTCGACCAGGTCGCTGATGTGGAAGACGTCCGGGCCGAAGCCGTTGGCCTTGACCGCCGCGCAGCCGTAGAGGTGGATCTGCGCCGGGTCGACCTCCATCAGCGCCACCACCGAGCCGCCCAGCTCCTGCTGGACCTCGATCATGCGGGCGAGCAGCGGGTCGCGCGGGTCGATCAGGTCGTCACCGAGCAGGACGGCGAACGGCTGGCCCGCCACGTGCTGCTCGGCGACCAGCACCGCGTGGCCCAGGCCCTTGGGGTCGCCCTGGCGGACGTAGTGCATGTTGGCCAGCGAGACCGACTCCTGCACCCGGCGCAGCTTGTCCGCGTCGCCCTTGCGGGAGAGCAGCTCCTCGAGCTCGTAGGCGCGGTCGAAGTGGTCCTCCAGCGCGCGCTTGTTGCGCCCGGTGACCATCAGTATGTCGGAGAGGCCGGCCGCGGCGGCCTCCTCCACCACGTACTGGATCGCGGGCTTGTCGACGACCGGCAGCATCTCCTTGGGCGTGGCCTTGGTGGCCGGCAGGAATCGCGTTCCGAGACCGGCGGCAGGCACGACGGCCTTGGTGACGGGCATGCGGGGATTTGTCGTCGTCATGCGTTGACCTTACTAAGGCGAATGACCGCCCCGACCGGCACGAGGTCATTCGGTGACGAATGCCTCGTCGGTGCCGGTCACGGCAGCGACGATACGGGTGGCGCCGACCTGGGCGGTGGGCGCGGGAGCGGTGCAGGGCGACAGATTACCGTGCCTTTCCGAACGCCTTGTCCAGCTCTGTGCCTCCGGCAGTCCCCGCCGCTTCGCGGCGGCCAGCGAGCGGTCCGCGGCACGCAGGAGCGGGACGGGGTGACCGCCGTCGGCGGGCAGCACCGCGATGCCGGCCGAGGCGCGCAGGCCGTTGCCGCCGCCCGGGGCCGGCTTCTCGGACCAGGGAGCGCCGGACCAGTCGAGCAGCCGGTGGCGGCGCACCGTCCAGCAGAGCCGCTCGGCGACCTTGGCCGCGCCCGCCGCCCCGGTGTCGGGCAGCACCACCAGGAATTCGGTGCCGCCGTAGCGGCCCAGGGTGTCCGAGCGGCGGACCTCCACGCTGAGCCGCTGCGCCAGGTCGCGCAGGATCACCTGGCCGCGGTCGCGGCCGTGCTCGGCGTTGAGGGCCTCGAAGCCGTCGATCTCCAGCAGCACCACGGCCAGCTGCCGCCGCTCCGCCTCGGGCTGGCGCCGGCAGCGCTCCACCTCGCGCTCCAGGGTGAGTTGGAGGTGTCCGAGGTTCCACACGCCGGTCAGCGGATCGCGCGCCGCACTGCGTGCCAGCTCCTCGCACTGCCGCTCCAGCTCGGCGAGCCGTCCGCGCAGCCGGCTCTCCCGGGCGGCGCCCGCGCCGGTCGCGCGGCGCAGCCGCACCGCCAGCAGGACGCCGAAGCCGGCCAGGGGTGCGCTGAGCAGTGCGGACGCCTGCACCAGGAGCGCGGCGGGCATCGTGGTACCCCTCTCAGGTGGTGGAGACCTCGCCGGGGCGGATACGGCTCCCGGGTCGGGATACCGCTCGCGGGGACCGGGTGCGGGAGGATCGGCTGGTCCACCCCCGTCCCGAGGAGCGGCCATGCCCGACGTCCCGCCGTCCGGTGCTTCCCTGTCCGGCGATCCCTTGTACAACGACAAGGCCGCCCTGAGGTCACACCTGCTGGCCGAACGGCGTGCACTGTCCCCCGAACGGCGGGCAGCGGACGCGCTGGCGCTGGCCGAACGGGCGCTGCCGCTGGCCGCCCCCGGCAGCACGGTGGCCGCGTACGTCTCGGTCGGGGCGGAGCCGGGCACCGGGCCGCTGCTCGAACTGCTGCGCGGGCGCGGTCTGCCGGTGCTGCTGCCGGTGCTGCTGGCGGACAACGACCTCGACTGGGCCCGCTACGAGGGTGTCGAGCAACTGGCCCCGGCCGGGCGCGGCCTGCTGGAGCCCACCGGGCCGCGGCTGGGCCCGGCGGCCATCACCACCGCGGACCTGGTGCTGCTGCCCGGGCTCGCGGTGGACCGCCGGGGGCTGCGGCTGGGCCGCGGCGGGGGCTCCTACGACCGGGTGCTGGCCCGGCTGGCCCGGGCCGGCGCCGAACCGCTGCTGGCGACCCTGCTCTACGAGGCCGAGCTGCTGGAGCGGGTGCCGGCCGAGCCGCACGACCGGCCGGTGCACGCCGCCGTGACCCCGGCGGGCGTGCACCGCTTCTGACCGCGCCTGACGCGCCCGCCCCGGTCAGGGGGTGAGGGTCAGCGTGTTCTTGGTCGCGCTGTTCACCGCGGCGCTGGAGTACGCCCAGGTCAGCAGCTTGCCCTGGGACCAGAGCGCGGTCTGGTCGTTGTAGTTGGGGCTGAACGCGTGCCCCGACTCACCGCCCACGTTGATCCACCGGGAGGCGTCGAAGGCGCTCAGGTCGACCACCATCCGCATCGACGGGATCCAGTCCACGTCGTAGCCGGCCGCCGCGTTCCAGCCGGCCGCGTCGACGGCCGCCGAGCCTCCGGAGAGGTTGAACGGGCCGCGGTTGAGCAGCCGGTGGGTGATGCCGGAGATCAGCGAGGTGGTGTCCAGGCCGAGCGTCTGCTCCTTGAGGTTCAGCTGGTGCAGCCGGCCCCAGCTCCAGGTCGAGATGTCCTTGCCGAGGTGGGCGGTGAGGTCCTGGCGGGCGTCCTTCATCGCCTCCTTCAGGATGTTGTCCAGGCCGTGCTGCTGCTGGTGGTTGGAGTCGATGTAGGTCCACCAGGAGCTGTTGGGGTTGGCCAGCTGCTGGCGCACCACCTCGGTCCAGCGGTCGCCGCCGTCCGGCTGGGCCAGGGCGGGCTTGCGGGTGCCGCACTGGGTGACCGGCTTGGCCTCGCCGCCGACCGTCCCGGCGGGCTGGTTCGGGTCCGCCTTCTGCTGGACCAGCAGGCAGTCGCCCTGGGCCCGGACGGAGGCCGGGAACTTCTGCCCGAAGGCCAGGATCAGCAGCTGGCGCCAGACGCCGTTGTAGTAGGCGGCGGCGGCCGAGTCGGCGTCCTGGTTGTAGTTCCAGTCCTTGAGCAGGTCCTGGGCCTGGCGCACGTACGGGTCGCTGATCTGCTCCTTGAGCAGCAGCGGGACCAGCGTCTTGGCCATCACGCTGGTGTTGTCCAGCTGCATCGACTGCATGTCGTCCGGCGAGATCTTGCCGCCGCCCGCGAGCTTGGCGTTGATCTGGTCGGTGATCTCCTTGGCCCGGGTGCCGTACTCCCAGTCGCTGGTGATCAGGTACTTGTAGGTCGGGTCCACCACGGCCTGGTTGGCGGTGACGATGTAGCCGGCCGGCGGGTTCCAGGCGTAGGGCAGCGACTTGAAGGGCACGTAGCCCTGCCAGGCGTAGCTCGGGTCCCAGCCCGGGGCCGGGTAGCTGCCGTCGCCCTTGCCGCGGATCGGGATCGCGCCGGGGGCCTGGTAGCCGATGTTGCCCGCGGTGTCGGCGTAGATCAGGTTCTGCGCGGGGACGGCGAAGTCGGAGGCCGCCTTCTGGAAGTCGGACCAGTTGGTCGCCCGGTCGAGCTCGAAGACGGAGTCCATCGTCCTGCCCGGGGTGAGCGCGGTCCACTTCAGCGCGACGCCGTAGCCGGTGGTGCCGCGGTCGGGCGCGGCGTTGCCGACCGGGGCGTACATGCCGACCTGCTGGTCCTCGGTGCTCTGGTCGGAGATCAGCGGAGCGCCGTCGGCGGTGGTCCGCACGGTGATCACCCGGCTCTGGCCGCCGGCCACCTTGATGGTCTCCTGGCGGGTGGTGAACTGGGTGTCCTGCCCGTTGTACAGGTAGGTGTTCGGGCCGGTGATCTTCTCCAGGTACAGGTCCTCGACGTCGGCACCCATGTTGGTCATGCCCCAGGAGATGTTCTGGTTGTGGCCGATCATCACACCGGGCATGCCCGCGTAGGTGAAGCCGGTCACGTCGAACGGGCAGCTGGCGCTGACCGACCGGCAGTGCAGGCCCATCTGGTACCAGGAGTTGGGCATGCTCGGGCCGAGGTGCGGGTCGTTGGCCATCAGCGGCTTGCCGGTGGTGGTGTTGCTGCCCGCGACCACCCAGGAGTTGGAGCCGATGCCCTGGCCCTGCGGGCCGAGCAGCTGCGGCAGGCCGCCCATCTGGTCGGTGATGTTCTGCAGCAGGCCCTGGGTGATGGCCGCGTTCTGCTGGGTGCCCGGCTGGCCCGCCGCGCCGGCCGCCGGCTTGTAGCTGCCGTCGGTGGCCAGCGTGCCGGTCGGGACGATGGTGCCGTTCCTGCTGTACGGGTAGCTCGGGTAGAGCTGGGCGATCTGGTCCGGGCTGAAGGTCTGGCTCAGCAGCGAGCGGTCGATCTCCTCCTGCAGGTTGCCCGACAGGTTCCAGGCCACCGCCTTGAGCCAGGCCACCGAGTCGACCGGGGTCCACGGCTCCGGCTTGTAGCCGCTGTGCTCGGTGCCGAGCAGGGTGTACTCCAGCGAGGCGCTCGCGCCGCCGGGGTGCTGGCCGAGCCAGGCGTTGACGCCGTCGGAGTAGGCCTGCAGATACCGCTTGGTGTCGGGGCTGAGCTGGGTGTCGTACTCCTGCTGGGCGACGTTGCGCCAGCCCATGGTGCGGATGAAGGCGTCGTTGTTCACCTGCGAGGAGCCGAACATCTCGGAGAGCCGGCCCGAGGTGATGTGCCGTCGCACGTCCATCTCCCAGAACCGGTCCTGCGCCTGGACGTAGCCCTGCGCCTTGAACAGGTCGTCGGGAGTGTCGGCGTAGATCTGCGGGATCCCGTTGGCATCGCGCTTGACGTCCACCGAGGCGCTCAGACCGGGGACCTTGATCGTGCCGCTGACCTGGGGGAACGAGGACTGCACGGTGTGCACCGCGTACCAGCCGCCGGCCGCGGTGCCGCCGACCAGCAGCACGACGAGGACGAGCACGAGCAGACGGGCGCGCCGGAACTTCTTCGAGCTGCGCGAGCGGGGCATCAGGGTCCTAGCGGCAGGGAGCGGGGCAACGTCACAAGAGCTGGGCGGCCGTGACCGCTCACCACATTAGGACGACTCAGGTGGCATGAGCGCACGGGGGACACCCACGGTGGAACCAGAGGGACCATACCGGGCCCGGGTGAGCGGCAGGACGCAGCCGGTTAGGTCAAAGAGATGGCAAAATGTTAGACTGGTTAACGATCCATCCGCTGATCGTTCTACCGGTCAAGCTATCTGGCTGCCCACCGGCGGCCCGTGACCGTACCTCAGCAGGTCAGGACCGGTCCGATCGGCCGGTGACCAGATTTCCCCAGTGACCCTCCCGTGCCGCCAGCCGACCTTTCCACGGCCGCCTAACGACCCTGAGGTGCCCCTGCGTGACTGTCGACCACCTGAACAAGCTCCTGCTCGAATCCTCCGTCGTCCTGCTGGTCGCGGTGGCCGCGGTGCGAATATCCACCCGCTCCGGCCTGCCCAGCCTGCTGCTCTACCTGGGCATCGGGGTGGCGATCGGCCAGAACGGACTGGGCGTCACCTTCAACAACGCGGAGCTGACCCAGGTCCTCGGTTACGCGGCACTGGTGGTCATCCTCGCCGAGGGCGGACTCAAGACCAGCTGGCGGGAGATCAAGCCGGTGATGCCGGCCGCCACCGTGCTGGCCACCGTCGGCGTGGGGATCAGCGTCTTCGTCACCGCCGCCGGGGCGCACTGGCTGGTCGGCCTGGACTGGCGGCTGTCGCTGCTGCTCGGCGCGATCGTCTCCTCCACCGACGCGGCCGCGGTCTTCTCGGTGCTGCGCACCGTCCCGCTGCCCGCCCGGCTGAGCGGACTGCTGGAGGCCGAGTCCGGCTTCAACGATGCGCCGGTGGTGATCCTGGTGGTCGCCTTCGCCACCACCGGTCCGTTCGACTCCTGGTACGTGCTGGTCGGCACGATCATCGCCGAACTGGCGATCGGCGCCGCGGTGGGCCTGGCGGTCGGCAAGCTGGGCGCCTACGGGCTGCGCCAGGTCGCGCTGCCGTCCAGCGGCCTGTACCCCATCGCGGTGCTCGCGCTGGCCGCGCTCGCCTACGCCGGTGGCGCGCTGCTGCACGGCTCCGGCTTCCTGGCCGTCTACGTCTGCTCCGTGCTGCTCGGCAACGCCAAGCTGCCGCACGGTCCGGCGGTGCGGGGCTTCGCCGACGGGCTCGCCTGGATCGGGCAGATCGGCATGTTCGTGCTGCTCGGCCTGCTCTGCACGCCCGCCACGATGGGTTCGGCGGTGCTTCCGGCGCTGGTCATCGGTCTGGTGCTGGTGCTGGTGGCCCGGCCCCTGTCGGTGCTGCTGACCCTCACGCCGTTCCGGCTGCCCTGGCAGGAGCAGGCGCTGCTCAGCTGGGCCGGGCTGCGCGGGGCGGTGCCGATCGTGCTGGCCACCATCCCGCTGGTGGCCGAGGTGCCGCGGGCCCAGGACGTGTTCAACATCGTCTTCATCCTGGTCGTCGTCTTCACCCTGGTCCAGGGGCCCACGCTGCCCTGGCTGGCCAAGCGGCTGCGGATCTCCGAGGGCGCCATCGGGCAGGACCTCGGCATCGAGTCGGCGCCGCTGGAGCACCTGCACGGCCACCTGCTCTCGGTCTCGCTGGCGCCCGGCTCGCTGATCGCCGGGGTGGAGGTCAGCGAGCTGCGGCTGCCCGCCGGGGCCGCGGTGACCCTGGTGGTGCGCGAGGGCAGCAGCTTCGTGCCGGACCGCACCACGGTGCTGCGGGAGAACGACGAGCTGCTGGTGGTCACCACCTCGGCGGCCGAGGAGGCGACCGAGCTGCGGCTGCGGGCGGTGGACAAGGGCGGCAAGCTGGCCGGGTGGCTCGCGAGGCGCTGACGGGCCGGCGGGGGGGCGGTGGCGGGCGGGGGCGCTGACAGGCCGGCGGGGCGGCGGCGCACTGGCGGAGCGCCGGCGGGCCTGGTGCGTTCCGGCGCGAGGCCCGATGTTCACGAGTGTTTCGTGCCACGTCCGCCTTGGATTTCCAGTCGGACTCGTGTGATCCTCGGTAGGATGTAATCCCATACGTATCAACTGTGTAAGGGCGTGCGCTCCGGTGCCCGGTCTTGCCCATCCATAGACACCCGCAACATCTGCCTGACGCAGAGTTGGCGCGACCGCTCGGCGGCCGCGGTCCACGGCACCTCATGGCCCCCGCTTCCACGAACTGGCCAGCCGGACCCGGTATCAACCCCGGTCGACGCGCGAGAGGACGACTCTCGGCGCCGTCGGGGTTTCCCCAACCCCGGCCGCGCTACCAGGCAGCAGGAAGGACCGACCGTGGCGGCCCGCCCAACGGTCGAAAGCCCCGTCGTCGTCGACACCCCCAGCGCGCCCACGCGCGTCGGGTACGGCACCCTGCTGCGCACCCCCGGTGCGTGGACGTTCCTCCTGCCCGCCTTCGCGGCGCGCCTGCCCTACGCGATGCTCAGCATGGGCATCTCGCTGCTGATCCTGGGCACCCACGGCTCCTACGGCACCGCCGGCAGCGTGGTGGCGGCCGCCGCCGTCTCCCAGGCCCTGATCGGGCCGCAGACCGGCCGGCTGGCCGACCGCTACGGCCAGGCCTCGGTGCTGGTCCCCAGCGTGCTGGTGCACGCGGTCTCGGTCGGCGCGCTGATCGCGCTGGCGCTGGGCCACGCGCCGGTCTGGACGCTCTTCCTGATCGCCGTGCCGGCCGGTGCCACCGTGCCGCAGATCGGCGCCATGGTCCGGGCCCGCTGGGTGGCCAAGCTGGCCGACCGGCCGGCCCACCTGAACACCGCCTTCGCGTTCGAGTCGGTGACCGACGAGCTCACCTTCGCGATCGGCCCGGTGCTCACCGCCGTGATCGCCAGCACCGTGACCCCCGCCGCCGCGCTCATCGTCGAGGCCACGCTGACCCTGGTCGGCGGGCTGGCCTTCGCCGCGCAGCGCCGCACCGCACCGGCCCGGCTGGTGCGCGAGCCCGGCACGCGGCAGGCGTCCGCGCTCGCCTCGCCCGGCGTGCGGCTGCTGGCCGGCGTCTTCCTGGGCGTCGGCAGCGTCTTCGGCGGCATGCAGATCTCCGTCACCGCCACCGCCGAGGCGGCCGGGCAGGGCGGGCTCAGCGGCGTCGTCTACGGGATCTTCGCGGGCGGCTCGATGCTGGCCGGTGTGCTGTACGGCCTGATCGCCTGGCGGCGCTCGGCCCAGCAGCGGATGCTCGGCAGCTACGGCCTGCTGGTGCTGGGGTGCTCGACGCTCTGGGCGATGCCCAACCTGGTCACGCTGGCGGTTGCCGGGCTGGTCTGCGGGCTGGCCATCGCGCCGACCCTGATCACCGGCTACACGCTGGTCGAGACGCTGGTGGCGGACGGCGCCAAGACCGAGGCCTTCACCTGGCTGACCGGCGCGATCGGGCTGGGGCTGGCGGTCGGCTCGACCGTGGCCGGCCGGCTGATCGACCTGGGCGGGCCGTGGACCGGGTTCCTGGTGCCGCTGGCCGGCTCCGGAATCGGGCTGGTGGCGCTGGTCACGTTGCGGCGACTCCTGGTGGCTCCGGCCACCGAGAGCCGTACCGTTGCCAGGAGTGGCAGTGCGATGCCCTCGCTCGTCGGGGCGTCGGAGCACTGAGGCCGCCGGGGCGTCAGGGCGTCGTGGACCCGGCGGAGCGGGGTGCCGCAGCCGACGCGGTGCCGGCGTCATCGGGTCGGCGCTGGACTGATCCAGCGGAATGCCGCATCATGGACCGTCGTTAGCACTCATCAGGCGAGAGTGCCAGGAGGAAGACAAGTGCCCACGTACCAGTACCAGTGCACCGAGTGCGGCAGCGGCCTTGAGGTGGTGCAGAAGTTCACCGACGAGGCTCTGACCGTGTGCCCGAACTGCCAGGGTCGCCTGCGCAAGGTTTTCTCGGCGGTGGGCGTGGTGTTCAAGGGCTCCGGGTTCTACCGGACGGACAGCCGCTCCTCCTCCAGCAGCTCGGTGGGGGCCTCGTCCGGGGCCGCATCGGGCGGCTCGACCGGCTCGACCGGCTCCGGGGCGGGCGCGTCCTCGGCCTCGCCCGGCGCGTCGTCGTCCTCCTCGACGTCTTCGACGTCCACCTCCTCCGCGTCTTCGTCCTCGGCCGGCTGACCCGACTCGGTCGCAGCCGGCGGGAGCCGTCGCTCAACGCCCCTGGTGGCGCCCCTTCGGGGTGCCGGCAGGGGCGTTTTGCGTGCTGGGGCTGGGCTGGGGGAAGTTGTCCACAGGTGCGGGGTTATCCACAGAAATCCGGTGCGGCGTGGGCACGAGGGCGGCGGCAGCGGATCCTGAGCCCATGACCACGGTTCTCCCCACCCCAGCCCTGACCGCCCCAGCCCTGACCGTCCCAGACCCGACCGTCCCAGACCCGACCGCCCTGGCGTCCGGGCCACGTCCCGCGATTCGGCACTGCGCCCGACGGCCGCCGCCGACTCGCGCCTCACCGCAGCCGCCCCGGCGCGCCGTACCGCAGTTCCGCCCGATCCGGCGGGGTGGCAGCGGCCGGTACCGCCTCCATCAGGCGGTGCGGCACCGACCGGCCGTGCTGGCCACCGGCCTGCTGGCGGCTGCCGCGGTCGTCGCCGGGCCGCTGCACCCGGGGGTGCCGGTGCCTGCCCCGCCGGCCGTCCCCGCCGTTGCCCAGGCTCCGCCTGGGCCGGCCGGGCTGCCGCACTGCGGGCCGGGGCGCTGACCGACCACCGGTCCTGGGCCGCCCGGCCCAGGAACTCCACCCACGGGAACTCCGCCCACGAGCAGTTGATCAGTCCCCGTGGTGCGGGGGCCGCTGGCTCTGGTACCAGTCCAGGCCGCGCGTGCCCTCGGAGTCGCCCCAGCCCCGGTCGGTGTCATCGCTGGTCTGCCGGCTCAACGGGTCGGTGAAGACCAGCTTGGCCGCCTTCGCGGCGGTCGCCGCCCGCGGGGCCTGCCCTGCGTGCTCGTCCTGCTCGTCCCGCTCGTCCTGTGCTGCCATCGTTCCTGCCTCCGGTGTGGTCCGCTCCGTCCAGCCTAGGACTCCACCGGACGAGACCAGGGGCCGGGCGACTGCCCGACCCCTGGTGCTACCCACCCACCGGCAGGCCCTTGAGCGACCCGGCCTCGGCCGGGCCGGGCTCAGCGGCTCGCGGCTCCGCTCAGCCCAGCTGCGAGCTGAGGAAGTTGGCCCCGTTGTAGGAGCCCCAGCCGGTGACCTTGTCGTAGCCGGCACCCGCGCTGTACGCACCGTTGCTGCCGCTCGTCACGTCGTGGAAGGCGGACTTGTAGGAGCTGGAGGCCGCCAGCGTGTAGATCCGGCTGTTCGCGAACCCGAAGGAGGGCTTGCCCTTGGCCTTGGCCTCGCTGTTGTAGACCGCCGTGAAGGCCGCCCAGTTCGGCGCCGAGGCGCTGGTGCCGCCGTACTCGGCCCAGGAGCCCTCGGTGTAGACGGCCCAGCCCGAGGACGGGTCGGCGTCCGAGGCGACATCCGGCACCGACCGGTAGGTGCCGGTGTTGACCTTCGACTGGTAGCTCGGCGTGTTGAAGTAGGAGGAGACCCCGCCGCCGCTGCCGGACCAGGCCTTCTCGCTCTTCCAGACACCGCCCGAGCCCTGCGCCAGCGTGGTGCCACCGGCGCCGGTGACCCACGGGTCGGCGGCCGGGAAGTCGACCGAGGTGCCGCCGTTGCCGGCGTCGTCCGAGCCGCTGTCACCGGAGGCGGCGTAGACCGACTGGCCCTGCGCCGCGGCCTCCTTGAGGTCGGCGTCGACGGCCACCCGGTTGCTCGCGGTCTCGCCGGCCTCGTAGGTGCCCCAGCTGATCGAGATCACCGGGACGTTGTCGCTGACCAGCTTGCTGTAGATCGCGGTCTCACCGGCGTCGCTGTTCGGGGCCTCGTAGACCTTGATCGTCGCACCGGGCGCCAGCGCCTGGACGACCTCGATGTCCAGGTCGACCTCGTCCTGGCCCGAGGTGTCGGTGGTGCCGCCACCGGCATTGACCACGGTCGGGGTGCTGGGCTTGATGCTGAACGCCTTGTCGTAGGCCGACACGTCGGACTGCGAGAAGGCGGAGAACTCCAGCAGGCCGACCGTGACGCCCTTGCCGTTGTAGCCGGCCTTGACCGTGGAGGTCAGGTTGTAGGCGGCCTGGGCGCTGGTCGGGCTCAGGCCGGCGGGCGCCTTGGGGGTGGCGTCCGGCGTGGCCTGGGCGCTCGACTTGGTGCTGAAGTGGGTGTACTTGGCGTAGTTGTTCAGGCCGGAGACGTCGGTCACCACGCCCGCGATGTCGCCGGGGACGGACGGCGCGACGGTGTTGGCGAAGTAGCTGTGGCCGTCCTTGTTGTCCTGGTAGGTGGCCAGGCTGGTGTTGAAGGCCTTCTGCACCTGGGCCGCGGTGCCGGTGGCCTCGATGGTGAGCCGGTTGGCGGTCACCTCGCCGACCTTCAGGCCCTGCGACGCCAGGTAGGCCGAGACCTTGGCCACGGTCTGCGGGGTGGCGCCGAACCGCTGGGCGAACTGGTCCACCGTCAGGTAGTGCTAGTAGCTGGGCGAGTTCGGGTCGGTCACCTGGTTGAGGAAGGCGTCCAGCCCCGCCGTGTCCCGCTGCGTGAGGCTGACGGCCACGGATATCTGCTGGTCGGCAGCGACGTCCCCGGTCCGGACGGAGTGGCTCACGGCGGAGACGACGTCACCGCGCAGCGCGCTCGGTGACTGCGCGTCGGGCGTGGCGGCGAAGGCGGGCACGGCGGCGAGCGCGATGATCGGCAGCGGGGCGGCGAGCAGCCCGATGACAGGCCTGATGCGGGGCTTCACGGAATGTCCTCCTGGGACGGGGCGATCGACCGAGGGCACCGGCTGCCGGAGGTTCGGTCGGAACCCGGCGCCCTGGACTGCGGAGTGGATGGCTCCACGCTAGGTTTGTCAATCCACCGTCAAAAGAGGGGTATCCCTCGCTTGTTGTATGTCGCGATCGTGTCCTGGGGTGTCGCACGGCATCGTGCGATGTCGCGAGACGTCGCGTGATCGGGGTGTGTACGGGCGATGAACGGGGGACGCGCGGGCGGGCCGGGGCTGTGGGGCGGGCCGGGGCTGTGGGGCTGTCCGGGGCTGCGCGGGCGGGCGAGCCGAATCAGTCGGCTCCGGCCAGGGCGCGGGCCAGCGCGGCCCGCGAGCGGACGCCGAGCTTGCGGTAGACCCGGGAGAGCGTGCCCTCGACCGTCTTCACGCTGACGAAGAGCGCGGCGGCCACCTCACGGTTGGTCGCGCCCTCGGCGGCCAGGCCCGCCATCCGCTGCTCACTGGCCGTCAGCAGCCCGCCGTCCACGCCCGGCGGGGCGATGGGCTGGTCCACCCGCTCCGACTCCCGGGCCACCCGGGCCAGCAGCGGCAGCGCTCGGAGGTCCGCGCAGATCTCCCTGGCCTCCAGCAGCGCGGCCCGGGCACCGGGGCGGTGCCGCAGCCGGCGCTCCACCGAGCCGAGGGCCACCAGGGTTCTGGCCACCTCCAGCGGCAGCCCTGCCGCGCGCTGCCGCTCGGCCGCACCCCGCAGCAGCGCCACCGCCTCGCGTCCGTTGCCGACGCCGGCCTGCACCAGAGCGGTCGCCCGGTCCAGCGCGGCGCGGGCCGGAGCCGCGGCGCTCTCCCACCGTCCGGTCAGCTCCTCGCCCCGGCCGAGGACCCGAGCGGCGGCGGCGTGCTCGCCGAGGGCCACCAGGCCCTCCGCGAGCAGCGCCAGCCTGCGCACCGCGCCCGGATCGGCGAACCCCGCGGCCACGCTCAGCCGGTGCGCCTCCTGGAGCACCTCGACCCCCGCCGCCGTGGCGGCCGGCTCCCCGCGCAGCAGGCCCGACTCCCCCAGCACCCCGAGCGCGCGCACCTGGTGCCATCGGTCGCCGAGGGCCGCCCAGCCCGCCGCCGCCCGCCGGGCCAGCTCCCCCGCCCGCTCCGCGCTGCCGCCCACCAGCTCGGCCAGCGCGACCGCGTGCAGCGCCAGGCCATGGGTGGGGGCAGGTGCGCCCGCGCCCACCCCGGGGGGACCGGCGAGCGGTTCCCCCCGCACCGCGAGGACCTCCTGCAGCTGGACGGCGGCCGCCATCGCCGACGCACCATCGCCGAGCCGCGCGTACGCCGCGCAGCGCGGGATCAGCGCCTCGGGCAGCGCGGGGACGGGCGTGGTCTCGGCGGGCAGCACGGTCAGCGCGGTGCGCAACTGCGCCGGCCGCTCGACGGAGAGTTCCGCGTCGAGCAGCCGGTGGCGCAACTCGCGCCGGGCGGGCCGTGGTTCGACGTTCCGCAGCAGCACGGCCGCCTCGTCCAGGGCGTGACGGGCGCCGGTGAGTTCGCCGCACCCCGCCAGCGCCAGCGCGAAGACCCGCAGCGCGGCCACCTGCTGCTCGGCCGCGCTGCCCGCGACGGAGGGCGGCACGGCGCGTGCCGCCGCCAGCGCCGCCGCCGCGGCGGTGTGGGCCTGGTCCGCCGCTCCGGTGAGCAACTGCCGCTCGGCGGACCAGCGCAGCAGCTCCGACCGCGCCCAGGAGAAGCCGGCGGCCTCCGTCCCGCCGTAGCTGTGGGGGGACACGGGGGCGAGGGTGGCGGTGGGGGCAGGGCGGGGCGCGGCGGCGACCGGATGGGACGGCAGCCGGCTGGTGGCCGGGAGTTCGGCCAGGCCGGCGTCGATCACCTCGCCCAGGCCGGCGAGCCCCTGGCCGGCCGCACGCAGCAGCACGACACGGGCGCGGGTGCGCAGCGCGAGGTGGGCGGCCAGCAGGCCGTCGGTGGGCGGCGTCCGGCGGTGCACCGCGTGGGAGCCCGACTGCGGCACCCGCGCCCCGGACGGTTCGCCGGCGGCCAGCACCTGCAGGGCCAGCGCACGGGCCTGCAGCCAGTGGCCGCTCTGCACCCCGTACTCCGCAGCAGCCACCAGCTGGCCCACCCGGCGGTGCTCGAACCGGTCGGGAGCCTGGTCGGCGGCGAAGGCGCCGCAGGCCCTGGCGCGGGGCCACAACTCCGGGTCACCCGAGGGGAGACGGGGGCCGATCCCGCGCGCGGGATCGGCCGTCCGGGCCGCGGCCGGCAGGCACGCCTCGGCGTCCCCGCCGACGGCCACCAGGCCCCGTTGCGGGAGCGGCCAAAGCGGCGCCGTGGGAGGGCCGGGAGGCGGGGCGAGCGGAGCCTGGCGGACGGCCAGCAGGGCGAGTTCATAGGCGAGGGCAGGGGCGTCGCGGTCGCGGGCGGCTTCGCGGGCGGCTGCGCCGAGCGAGCCGAGGTCGGCGGTGGGGTCGGCCAGCGCGGTCAGGCGCGCGCGCTCGACCGGGTCGGCGATCACGGCGGCGAACGCCGAGCGGGCGGCGGCGAGTTCGGCCGGCGCGGCCTGCTCCAGCAGGACCATCCGCACCACGGGCTCGCGGAAGTCCAGCTCTCCGGAACGGGGTTCGGCCGGTCTGAGCAGCTCGGCGAGCGGTCCCGCCGGTCCCGCCGCACCGGCCGTGGGTCTTTCGCCGAGCACGTCGGCGTCGTCGCGGGGCTCGTCGAGCAGTTCCAGCAGGCCGAGGCGGAGCGGGGCCTCCAGCAGGCGGAGCAGGTCGCCGCCGGGGCACGCAGAGCTGTTGGGGCGCGGAGAGCCACCCAAGCGCCCGAGCGCCGAGCCCAGTTCGGCCAGCGACGGCCGGGTGGCCACCGCCGCCAGCAGCAGGAGCTGCCGTTCCGCCGCGGCCAGCGGGCGCATCCGGTCGAGGACCTCGGCGCGCAGGCCGCGCGGCACCCCGTGCGGGCCGGTCGGCCCGAGCCGGAATCCGGCCCGCGCCAGGTCGAGCGCGTGCCGCGGATTGCCCGCCGCCACCTGCTGGACGTCGCGCAGCAGGGCCACCGGCAGCGGGCCGCCGAGGTCGCGGGCGAGCAGCTCGGCCACGGCGGTGGGCGGCAGCGGCGGCAGCCGCAGTTCGACGGTCCCGGGCGGGCAGAGCTCCCACCAGTGGCCGGGGGCCGGGCTGTCCGCGTCCCCGCCCCTCTCCCCGGCGCCGTCCCCGTCCCCGTCCCCGACCCCGACCCCGACCCCGACCCCGTCCGCAGCGTCGTCCCGCGCCGTGGCCAGCAGCCGTACGCCCTCGCTCGCGTCCGTGCGGCGCAGTGCGAAGCCCAGGGCCGCCGCGCTCGGCCCGTCCAGCCAGGGCAGCCCGTCGACCAGCAACAGCAGGCCGCCGTCCGCGGCCAGCGCCCGCAGCAGCTCCAGCAGGCCGAGGCCCAGCGCCAGCCGGTCCACCCCCGCGGTCGGCAGCAGGTCGTGCAGCAGTGCGGCCCGCAGCGCCGAGCCGGCGGGCTCGGCCAGTCCGGCGAGCAGGGCGCCGAGCCGCTCGGGCGGCAGGCCGGTCAGCAGATCGCCGAGGCCCGCACCGGGCAGTCCGCGCTCCGCCCGGGTTGGTGCGCAACGCAGCACGGTCGCACCGGAGTCGGCCGCCTCGGCGGCGAGGGCGGTGGCGACGGCCGTCAGCCCCACCCCGGGCGGACCGGTGAGCAGCACCGCCCCGGCGGTGTGCAGCGCCTCGCGCGCGGCACGCAGCTCCCGGCGGCGACCGCTCAGCTGCGGGCGGGGGAAGGCCGGCCTGGTCGCTCTGGGGTCCGTGCTGCCGCCGTCCGCGCCCATCCGCCGAGACACCCCCTCGTCGCCGCCCCCAGACCACCATGGACCTGACAGGCAGATCGCCAGGCCACGACCGGAGGTCCATCTCAACCCGCCGCTGACACCCCGTCAATATCTCCGACCGGGCAAGTGCGCACACGAAACGGGGAGTTCATACCCGCTTGACGCCGGTTGATCCGCCTCACACCGGGGTTCACCGGCGGCAACACCAGGCTCGGCCAACCCGCCAGAACCCGGGCGCACCAGGCCCCGGGCACACCAGAACCCGGACACACCAGAACCCGGGCCCCGCACAGGGACCCGGGTCTCCGGCTCAGGGCCTGCCGACCGCTCGCGACACGAGCGCCGCTCAGGCGGCTTCGAACCCCGCGTGCCCGGCGATCTTCTTCAGCTCGGCCAGCGCGTGCTTCTCGATCTGGCGGATACGCTCACGCGTCAGCCCGTGCTGCTTGCCGACCTCGGTCAGCGTGCGCTCCCGGCCGTCCTCCATGCCGTAGCGGGAGCGGATGATCGAGGCGGTGCGGTCGTCGAGCCGGCCGATCAGGTCGTCCAGCTCCTCGCGGCGGAGCATCACCAGCACGGCGTCCTCCGGGGAGACCGCGCCGGTGTCCTCGACCAGGTCGCCGAACTGGGTCTCGCCCTCGTCGTCCACCGCCATGTTGAGGCTGACCGGGTCGCGCGCCCAGTCGAGCACGTCCTTGATCCGGGCCTCGGTGGTGTCCAGCTCGGCCGCGATCTCGGACGGCTCGGCCTCGCGGCCCAGCTCCTTGGACTTCTCCCGCTGGACCCGCCGGATACGGCCCAGCTCCTCGACCAGGTGGACGGGGAGCCGGATGGTCCGGGACTGGTCGGCGATGGAGCGGGTGATCGCCTGGCGGATCCACCAGGTCGCGTAGGTGGAGAACTTGAAGCCCTTGGCGTAGTCGAACTTCTCCACCGCCCGGACCAGACCGGCGTTGCCCTCCTGGATCAGGTCGAGCAGCGGCAGCCCGCTGCGCGGGTAGCGCCGGGCGACGGCGACCACCAGCCGCAGGTTGGAGCGGATGAAGACGTCCTTCGCGCGCTCGGCGTCGGCGGCTATCGACTCCAGCTCCTCGCGGGTGACCTCGGCGGGCAGCGCGACCCCGTTGTCGTCGGCCGCGTCCAGCAGGTGCTGGGCGTAGACGCCGGCTTCGATGCGCAGCGACAGCTCGACCTCCTCGGCGGCATCAAGGAGGGGGGTCCTGGCGATCTCGTCGAGGTACATGCCGACCAGGTCGCGGTCGGCCTCAAGGTTGGTCGGGCGGGCCGTACGAGTCCGGTCGGCCCTGTCGCGAACGACGGCACGGGTGGCCATGCTTGCTCCCTTGCTGGTGGATGCCCGGGTCTGGCTCGAGGGTCTTCGTGGGGTTCGTTGGTCTACGACACGCCTCTCGCTGATGCGGGACCCCGGGGGCCTCGCACGTAACAATCCAACGAACAGATTCCGGACAACATTCCCAAGTCGCTCAGATTAATCGGGCGATGCAGTATCCTGCGCGTTCCCGCCCCGGATCCGAACAACCCGCGACCGCTCGGATACGCTCCGACAGCTCGCGCCCACGCGCCCCGCGTCGGCGGTACTCCCACCAACGCCCCGGAGTTCGCGATCGATCCCGCACCAGGTCCGCACAAAAGATGCCAAATCGCGATGCGGCTCCCATCAGATCGACTCACGGCGCTGGGAAGGTGTCAGCCATGCACCTGACCAGCGCCCCCGACCGCCGCGCCCTGCGCGACCGGACCACGCTGCTCGCCCGGCTCCCCCGGTACGCCACGATCGCCCTGGGCGCGCTCTCGCTCTTCGGGATGCTGCTCGCCCTGGTCGAGGGCCACTGGGGCCCGCTGGCCCGCCTCGACCAGGGCTGGGCGACGGCCCTGCACGACGCCGCCCGCCGGCAGACCGCGTGGACCGCCTCGCTGCAGACGATCACCGCACTGGGCGGCCCGCTGGTGATGCGCACCCTGCTCGGGCTCGCCGCCGCCTGGCTCTGGGCGATCGGCGCGCGCACCCTGGCGGCCTGGACGGCCGCCCAGGCCCTGGTGGGCTGGGGCGTCGAGTGGCTCGCGAAGACCGCGGTGGACCGCCCCCGCCCCAGCTGGCCCGATCCGGTGGCGCACGCCGCCGGCCCGGCCTTCCCCTCCGGCCACGCGATGGCGGCGGCGATCACCGCCGCCACCCTGGTCGCCCTGGTCTGGCCGCGGGCCGACCGCGCCGTACGGATCGTCTGCTGCACGCTGGCCACGCTGAGCACCCTGCTGGTCGGCTTCACCCGGATCGCGCTCGGCGTGCACTGGCCCAGCGACGTGCTGGGCGGCTGGTTCCTCGCGGTGGCGGTGGTCGGCGGGACCACCGTGGTGGTCGAGCTGTGGCAGCCGGGGGCGCTGTCGCGCGACGTCCGGCGGGTGGACTGGCGCACCAGGCCCCGGGTGCAGAGCGTGCTCGCTCCGGCAGTGCCGTTCCCGGACCGGCACTCGGGCGCACCGACCGAACCCTACGGACCACTCGCCGACCCGCTCGGCGGGACCTCCGGCCAGCCCGGCGGGACGTTCGGCGAGGCGTTCGGCGGCCATGGGTTCGACCCTCGGACACCTGACTGATCGTGAGATACCTCACAGGGGTGATCCGGCGCACGAAGGGGAGGGAACCGGGCACGACACCCTGAGCCCACCCAGGTCGGGTCCAGCTGGGAGAAACCGGGACCAATTCGGGCAAACAGTCCGGCAAATCAGCCTCTCGCAGCCCTCCTGGCCGTCTGCGAAACGGCCGGTTCCCGCTCCGGAGATCTCCACCACACGGCACCGGACTCCCCACTGAGTGCCTGGGTAGGGCAGACTGCTTCGGCTGGGCATACCCATGCCCAGTTCGGGGAACCGAGCACGACAGCGCGGCGGCGGCCGGTCGTCCGGAACTCGCGCCCATGCGTCAGCTCCGTACACCGACCCGACCACCGCGCTCGCTCTGCGGCAAGCCCCGCAGCAGCACCTGCCCAGGAACCGAGCGACGGGGGTTCGATGACCACGCACACGGAGGGTGAGCCGTACGGTTCGTACGGCCCGCCCGAGTCGTACGGGTCGGCGCAGCCGTACCCGGCGGCACCGACGCAGGGTCAGGCGGATCCAGCCGGAGCGCAGCAGCCGCAGGCGTACGGGCAGCAGCAGGACCCCTACCAGCAGGGACAGCCGTACGGTCAGCAGCAGCCGGAGTACCCGGGGCAGCCGGATCCGTACCAGCAGAGCCCCTACCAGCAGCCCTACCAGCAGCCGTCGCCCTACCAGCAGCAGCCGCAGGCGTACGGGCAGCAGGCCCCCTACCAGCAGCCGGTGTACGAGCAGCAGCAACAGCACGCCTACCAGCAGCAGGCCTACCCGCAGCCGGAGGGCTACGGGAGCGCGGACGGCTTCGGCCCGGCGCAGGCCTACGGCCAGGTGCCGGGGCAGGCCGGGCAGCCGAGCGCCGAGCAGTACTACGCCGGGCACTACCGCAGCGAGCCGGAGCCGTACAACGTCTCCGAGCCGTACACGCTGCCCGCCGACTACGGCATGCCGCAGATCTTCGGCGACCCGCCGACCATGTCGCTCTCGCTGCGCGCCATCGCCGACTACCAGGAGGCCCACGCCCCGGCCGCCCCCGGCCAACTGCCCAAGCAGCGCGACGCGGGCGAGCAGGAGCAGAAGTCCGCACCGTCCGAGGAGGCGGCGGCCGGACGCAACGGGCTGATCATGGCGATCGGCACGATGGCCTCGCGCGGCCTCGGCTTCGTGCGCAGCGCGGTGCTCGCCTACGCACTCGGCGTCAAGGACGTGGCGGCCACCTTCAACATCGCCAACACGCTGCCGAACATCGTCTTCACCATGCTCATCGGCGGTGCGCTCAGCTCGGTCTTCGTGCCCGAGCTGGTGAAGGCCGCGCGCACCCACAAGGACGGCGGCGTCGCCTACACCGACCGGCTGCTCACGCTGTGCACGGTGGCCCTGGTGGCGCTGACCACGGTGGCGGTCCTCGCCGCACCGTTCCTGGTCAGCGTCTACGCGCCGAGCTGGCACGGCGTGCAGCGCGACCTGACCATCTCGCTGGCCCGGTACTGCCTGCCCGAGATCCTCTTCTACGGCCTGTTCACCCTGCTCGGCCAGGTGCTCAACGCCCGCGGCAAGTTCGCCGCGATGATGTGGGCGCCCGCGCTGAACAACATCGTCGCGATCGCGGTCTTCGGGCTCTACGCGGTGATCGGCGGCCAGGCCGCGGAGGTCGGCAAGGTCACCTCCGGGCAGACCGCGGTCCTGGGCATCGGCACCACGCTCGGCGTGGTGGTGCAGGCCCTGGGCATGCTGCCCTCGCTGCGGGCGGCCAAGTTCAAGTGGACGCCGCGCTTCGACTGGCGTGGCGCGGGCCTGAGCCAGCCGCTGCGGGCGGCCAGCTGGGCGCTGCTGCTGGTCATCGTGACCCAGGTGGCGTACACCGCGCTGACCGCGATGACCACCAGCATCGACGGCGGCGCCAGCAACGCGGCGTACAGCAACGCCTACGCGCTCTTCGTGGTCCCGCAGGGCGTCATCACCATCTCGCTGGTGACCGCGATCCTGCCGGGGATGGCCCGGGCGGCCGACGAGGGCGACCTGCCGAAGATCGGCGCGGACCTGTCCCGGGTGCTGCGGAACTCGGCCGCGATGATCATCCCGATCACCGTGCTCTTCATCGCGTTCGCCGGCCAGCTCGCCGGTCTCGCCTACGGTTACGGCTCCGGCGCGTCGGGCACCTCGCTGATCAGCTACTCGCTGCTGGCGTTCGCGATCGGCATCCCGTTCTTCTGCGCGCAGTACGCGCTCGCGCGCGGCTTCTACGCGATGAGCGACGCGCGCACCCCCTTCTGGCTGACGGTGGTCTCCTCCGGCACCAACGTGCTGGTCTCCTACCTCGCGTTCCTGGTACTCAGCCCGCACTGGAAGGTCGTCGGCATGGCGACCGCCCAGACCGTGGCCTGCGTGGTCAGCATGGTGATCACCGGGCGGGCGCTGTCGAAGCGCCTGAGCAAGCTGCCCCCCGCGCCCGAGGACCCGGAGGCACGCGCCCGGGTGCTGCACGCGGCGCTGGCCGGGCCGCTGCGCAGCGGGCTGGAAGGGCGGCGCGTCTTCGGGCTGCACCTCGGGCTGGTGCTGGCCTGCCTGCCCGGTGCGCTGGTGGGGCACTTCCTGGCGGGCGGGATCGGGAGCCTGCTCGGCGGGCGCTTCTTCGGCAACCTCTTCGGGCTCGGGGTCGGCTCGCTCTGCGTGCTCGCCTCGCTCTTCGTGCTGGCCAAGCCGTTCGGCGCCGGCTCGACAGTGGCGCCGCTGGCCCGCAAGCTGCGGCTGCCCTACCCGCAGGAGGCCGAGCCCAGCGGTCGGCGCCGGCGCCGCTGAGCCCGGGTCGGGTCGGCCGGGGGCTCGGCCACGGGGCCCCAGCCCAGTGGGGCCTCAGCCCAGCGGGGCGGGCCCGCAGAGCAGGGCCGCGCGCAGGTCGAGCCGGTCGTCCAGGCGGCTCAGGTCGCGGCCGGTCAGCTCCTCGATCCGGCGGACGCGGTAGTGCACGGTGTTGACGTGGACGTGCAGCACCTCCGCCGTGCGGGACCAGGAGCAGTCGTGGTCCAGGAAGGTCACCAGGGTGGCGAGCAGCACCCCGCCGGTGCTGCGGTCGTGCTCGGTGAGCGGGTCGAGCAGCCGGCGCCGGTAGGCGGCGGCCACCACCGCCGGGATGCCGCGGACCAGGGCGGCCAGCGAGTCCAGCTCGGCGCTGGCGCCCACCGAGCAGTCGCGCGGGTGGCTCGCGGCGGCCGCGTCCAGCGCGTAGCCCGCCTGTCCCAGGCCGGCGGCCAGCTCGGCCGCCGGGCGCACGACGCGCGGGCCGACGCCGAGCCGTAGCAGGTGGCGCTCGGGCAGCCGGGCCTGCAGGCGGGGCCAGACCTCGCGCAGGCCGGCGGTCAGGTCCGCCGGGTCCGCGCCGGCCACCACGGCGATCGCCCGCCCGCTCTCGTCGGCGCCGACCACGAAGGCGGGCGCGGAACGCGGTCCGGCGAGCGCCGGTGCGGCGGCGGCCACCTGCGCGGACGGCGCCGGGGACGCAGGCGAAGCCGGGGACGGGAACGGCAGAGGGGACAGGGACGGGGACGGCGGCGGGGACGGCAGGACGCAGCGCAGCGCCTCGGCCAGCGCGTCCGCCGCCCAGGGCAGGTCCAGGCCGTCGATCCGGGCCGTGACCGGCACCAGCGGCCCGCCGTTGGGCAGCTCGCACGCGGCCAGCGCCTCGCCCAGTTCAGCGGCGTGCACCGGTGCCGAGCCGGTCAGCAGGCCGGCCAGCCGCCCGGCCGCCCGGCGCTGCGCGGCCGCCTCGCCGCGGCCACGGGTCCAGAGCGTGGCCAGCACGTCGGCCAGTCCGTGCAGCACGGCGGCCTGGCCGAGCGCGGCGGCGTGCGGGTAGAGGTACCAGCCGTCGAACGGGGTGTCGCCGCCCGCGCCCACCGGCAGCGCCGGGGCGCCGGCCGACTCGCCGTCGCGGGCGGGCAGCGCGCGGCGGATCGCCTCCGGCTCCGGGTCGGGGGTCCCGGTGGAGGTGGCGATGGTGCGGCCGGCGGCGGTCACCAGCGAGCAGGGTCCGCAGCCGAGCCGGGTGACGGCCCGGTCCAGCACCTCGCCGGCGGGCGCGCCGGTGTACATCAGCTCGACCAGCTCGCGGCGCACGGCGTCCGGCACCGCCGCGGCATCGTCGGCCTGCGCCCGCAGATCGCCCCACAGGCGCAGGTAGACCCGGTCGGTGACCGCGCGGAAGCTGGTGCCGGCCGGCACCGAGAAGAGCGGGATCCCGTGTACCCGGCAGGCCTCGACCAGGCCGTCCGGCACCTCGCCGTGGGTGCCCTCGCCGGCCAGCAGCGCGGCCACCCCGGCGCTGCGCAGCGAGGTGGCGAAGCGCAGCGCGAGGGTCTGGGCGGCGGGGTGAGCGGGCTGCCACCAGACCAGCCCGGAGAGCACCAGCTCGCCGGGCTGCAGGTAGCGGGCCGGGTCCTGGAGGTCGGTGGAGGTGACGCCGGTGACCGGGCGTTCCAGCAGTTCCGGCGGGCCCCAGGCCAGCCGCAGCCGCAGGTCCGCCACGTCCAGCAGATCAGAGACGATCACCGCGACACTCCTTGGTACCGAGCGCCCGCCAGAGCGCCGCACCCGGCTGGCCCTCTTAGCAGCCAGGGATTCAGGTGCAGATGCATGGTAAATGCCAGGCGTGCAGGCCAGTAGCCCTATGGGGTGATCATCCATGGGGCGGGCCGCGGACGCCGCCGCGCTTTGGCGGTCCGGCCAGGCGCCGGTCAGCCGCCCAGCGCGCGGTCCACCAGTGCTGCGGCGGCGCCGGTGTAGTTGGCCGGGTCCAGCAGTTCGGCCAGCGCTGCCCCGGAGAGCACGGCGCGGACCTCGGGCAGCTCGCCGAGCACCTCACCGAGGCCGCGCCCGTCCTTCGCGGCGGCCGTCGCGGCCCGGTTGAGCAGCTCCTGGGCCACGCCGCGGCCGAGCAGCGGCGCCAGCACCGCCGCGATCCGCTCCGAGACGACCTGGCCGGCGGTGAGCTCCAGGTTGGCCCGCATCCGTTCGGCGTCCACCTCCAGTCCCTCGGCCAGCTCGGCGGCCAGGTGCGCGGCCCCGCCGGCCAGCCGCAGGCACTCGCGCAGCAGCTGCCACTCGGCGTGCCAGGCGCCGGCCGAGCGCTCGTCCTCGGCGAGCATGCACTGCGCCAACCCGGCCGAGAGCACCGGCACTTGGAGCGCCGCCGAGCGGATCAGCGTGGCCAGCACGGGGTTGCGCTTGTGCGGCATCGCCGAGGAGCGACCGCGCCCGGCGACGGCCGGCTCGGCCACCTCGCGCACCTCGGTACGGCCCAGCGACTGCACGTCCACCGCGATCTTGCCGAGCGCACCGGTCAGCAGCGCACAGGCCGCGCCCAGGTCCGCGATCGGTGTGCGCAGCACGTGCCAGGGCAGGGCGGGCACGGCCAGGCCGACCTCGGCGGCGAAGGCCTCGGTGAGCCGCCGTGCATACCCGCCCGGACCGCCCTGGTCGGCCGCGACCCCGTCCGCGTACTGCAGGTAGCCCGCCAAGGTGCCTGCCGCGCCGCCCAGTTGGACCGGCAGGCCGTGGTCGGCCAGCTCCGCCAGGCGGTCCCGGGCGACCGCGACCAGCTGGTGCCAGCCGGCTGCCTTGAGTCCGAAGGTCGTGGGCACCGCGTGCAGCGACAGGGTGCGCCCCGCCATGGTGGTGTTCCGGTGCGCGGCGGCCAGCGCCGCCAGCGCCGCCAGCGTGCGGTCCAGATCGGGCAGGATCACCTCGATCGCCCGCCGGGCGACCAGCATCGCCCCGGTGTCCAGCACGTCCTGGCTGGTGGAGCCGCGGTGCACGTACTCGGCGGCGGCGGGCTCCTCGGCCGCGACCACCGCGGTCAGCGCGCGGACCAGCCCGACCACCGGATTGGCGGCCTCCCGGCCCTGCCGGGCGAGGGCGAGCAGGTCCAGGTGCTCGGCCCGGGCCGCCCGGCCGATCGCCTCGGCGGCGGACCGGGGCACCGTGCCGAGCCGGGCCTGCGCCCGGGCCAGCCCGGCCTCGGCGTCGAGCATCGCCTGCAGCCAGGCCCGGTCGCCCGTCACCGGCTCCACCGGGGTGCCGGCCCGCACCGGCGAGAGCAGGCCGGAGTCCGGCTCGATGTCGGAACGAGCGTCCGTACCAGGGCCCATGGCGCGATCTCCGAACAGTCGGTCGGCTGATCCAACTCGGCCCACGATAACGGAGTTGACGCCGCGCCACTCGGCGGTGCTGTGAGCTTCGTTACATCTGACCGAACTTCTGTGCCCTTTCCCCGCGCCTGACACGTCCAAGGGACGTCAGTGCCGTCACGTCCATGGAAAAGCGGTGGGGGACCCATGTCCGATGCTGGGAAGCGCGAGGCCGCCACGGGGCGGAAGGCACTGCGGATCGCGGGCCGCGCGGTGGCCTGCGCGACCTCCGGTGCGACGCTGGCGGCCTGCGGTTTCTCCTGGTACACCTACCACGACCTGACCGCCGGACTGACCACCTCCAACGCGATCCAGGTGGTGCAGCAGGCGGCCAAGGCGCAGGGCGTGGCCGCGCCGCCGCCGCACCTGGACAAGTCGGTCAACATCCTGCTGATCGGTCTGGACAGCCGCAAGGACCAGGACGGCAACGACCTGCCCAAGCAGTTCGTCCAGGACGACCTGATGGCCGGCAGCAGCGACATCGGCGGCTACAACACCAACACGCTGATCCTGATGCACATCCCCGCAGGCGGCGGCAGGGTGGAGGCCTTCTCGATCCCGCGCGACGACTACGTGGACCTGGTCAACGTGCCCGGCGCCCACCCGCTCGGCAAGGGCAAGATCAAGGAGGCCTACGACCAGGCCAAGTACTACGCCGAGGAGCAGCTCTCGCAGCAGTACTCGGGCGCCGACCTGGAGCACCGGGGACGCGACGCGGGCCGGGCGGCCACCCTGCTGACGGTGCAGAAGTTCCTCAACGTGCCGATCGACCACTTCGCCGAGCTCAACCTGAAGGGCTTCTACGACGTCGCCCAGGCGCTGGGCCCGATCACCGTCTGCCTGAAGAAGGACATCAGCGACCCGATCATCTCCCGCACCGCCACCACCGCCGGCGGCGGCTCCGGCTTCGTGGGCCACGCCGGTCTCAACCAGCTCGACCCCACGATGGCGCTGGCCTTCGTGCGCCAGCGGCACAACCTCCCCGACGGCGACTTCGACCGGACCCACCGCCAGCAGGCCTTCATCGCCTCGGTCACCACCAAGCTCAAGCAGGAGGGGGTCTTCGGCGACCTGGGCAGGATGCAGGGTTTGCTGAACGCGGTGAAGCAGGACGTGGTGCTCGACAACACCTGGGACCTGCTCGACTTCGCCCAGCAGGCCACCAACCTCACCGGCGGGAACACCGAGTTCAACACCCTGCCGATGGAGCGCTACGCGACGCTGTCCGACGGTGAGGACGTGAACATCGTGGACGTGGCGAAGGTGCAGGCGATGGTGCGCCAGGCCATCACGGGCGTCGACACGGCTCCCCCCTCGGCGGCACCCTCCGACAGCGCCACGCCGAGCCCCTCGGGCAGCAGCAGCCCCTCGACCGGCCCGACACCGGGCAGCCCGACCCCGGCGGCCCCGACGAGTCCGGCCGCGGGCACCGACGACTCGGGAGACGGCGGCTCGGGGGACGGCGGGGACGCGTCCCAGCCGAGCCCGACCGACAGCTACGCGGGCCCGGCGGTCGACGGCGGCGTCCCCTGCGTGAACTGAGGCACCCCGGCAGCGCTCGGCGCCCCGGCGGAAGCGGCGCGTCGGCCTCCGCACGGACCCGCCCCACCGCCATCCGCCGCAGGAACGCCGAAGGCCCCCGCAGCTGACCGCTGCGGGGGCCTTCGGACCTGCGTCATCTACGTGCCCCAGGCAGGATTCGAACCTGCGACACCAGCTTTAGGAGAGCTGTGCTCTATCCCCTGAGCTACTGGGGCGGGGATGGACGTCCGGTCCACAGACTAGCGGATCGGATCGGCGCAGTTCTCCTGGGTGAGTGATCCCGCCGCGATCCGTCCCGGACGGGTGTCCCGGGGCGGGTTCCTCAGAGCAGGCCGCGGCCGGCCTTGAAGCGGTGGGAGAGCCGGTCGGGGTCGATGATCGGGGCGGGGTAGTCGGCGGGTGGGGTGGGGAGTTGCCAGGGGCGGTGGACGGCGCGGCCCGGGATGTCGGCGAGTTCGGGGATCCAGCGGCGGACGTAGCTGCCCCGGGGGTCGAAGCGGTCGGCCTGGACGAGCGGGTTGAGCACGCGGTTGGGGCGGGTGTCGGTGCCGGTGCCGGCCACCCACTGCCAGTTGAGCTGGTTGTTCGCCACGTCGCCGTCGACCAGCAGGCGCAGGAAGTGCCGGGCGCCGATCCGCCAGTCCTGGTAGAGCGTCTTGGTCAGGAAGGAGGCGGTCAGCAGCCGGGCCCGGTTGTGCATCCAGCCCTCCGCGGCGAGTTGGCGCAGGCCCGCGTCCACGATCGGGTAGCCGGTACGGCCCTCGCGCCAGGCCTCGGCCTCCGATTCGCTGCGCCACCAGTGGTCGCCGCGGTCGCGGTAGTCGCGGTGGGCGGCCGACGGGCGGGCGGCCAGTACCTGGTGGTGGAAGTCGCGCCAGGCCAGCTGCCGGACGAAGGCCTCGGCACCGGGGCCGCCGTGCCGCAGCGCGAGCTGGAGCAGTTCGTTGGGCGACAGGCAGCCGAAGTGCAGGTAGGGCGAGAGGCGGGAGGTGCCGTCGGCCGTGAGGTCGTCGTGCAGTTCCTCGTACCGGTCCGGGGACCAGGCCCGCCAGCGCCGGCGGGCCGCGCTCTCGCCGCCGGGCGGCAGCGCGGGCGAGTCGGGGCGCACGGTGGGGACCGGCTCGCCGGTCAGGCCCGCGGGCACCCGCAGCGCCTTGGGGGCCGCTCGCACGGGTCGGGCGGCGAGGCGCTGCCAGGCGCGGAAGTACGGGGTGAAGACGGCGTAGTGGTCCTTGCCGGCCGGGGTCACCGCCCCGGGCGCGGCGACGGTGAGCGACTGCTGATGGACAGTCAGGCGATCGCCGAGCCGCTCGCGCAGCTGCGCCTCGCGCCGCCCGGCGAAGGCGCTGACGCCCCCGGCCACGTGCACCGACGCCGCGCCGAGCTGCTCGGCCAGCCGCGCCGTCTGCTCGGCGCAGCGGCCGTGGCGCAGCACCAGGTGTCCGCCGATCGCGCGCAGCGAGGCGTCCAGGTCCCGCAGGCAATCGGCGAGGAAGGCCTGCCGGTTGGGGGTGGCGAAGCCGGTGGCCGCGAGATCGGTGTCGAGCACGAAGAGCGGCACCACCTCCCGGCCCTCGGCCGCGGCGGCGTGCAGGACGGGGTTGTCCCGCAGCCGCAGGTCCTGGGTGAACAGGGCGATGGTGACGGTCACGGGGTGCTCCGCGGGTCGGGGGCGGGGTGCCGGCCGGCGCGGGAGCGGCGCAACTGCCGCCAGTGGTCGCGCAGCCAGCCGACCGGGTCCCAGTCCCCCGGCTGGTTCCAGGTCAGCGGATAGCAGGCCAGGCCGAGCAGGACGGCGCTGAAGTGGCCGATCGCGGTGAAGTTGAGGTCCTCGATCAGCGGCAGGGTGTAGAAGACCACCACCGCGGCCAGGTAGACGTAGCGCCAGGGGCGCACCAGCAGGTAGGTGAGCACCGCCTGGACGCCGGCCAGCGCGTAGCTGACGCCGTAGTCCAGCGTGTACTTGGCCCGTTCGGGCGCGTGGCCGTGGCGGATCGCCCAGTACAGCACTCCCTCGCTGAGGTAGGTGGCACCGACGTGGGCGAAGGCCACCACACCGAGCCAGCGGGCGGTGCCCAGCCGGCGCTCCACCGGGGCGTGGAAGATGTTGTAGAGCACGAAGTAGAGGAACCAGCCGCCGCCCGCGATGTAGAACGCGCTGGAGATGAGCACCTGGACCGGGTCGATCGCCAGGTAGTGCAGGTTGGTGGAGCGCCGTTCCAGGATGTGGTGGGCCAGTCTCGGCGAGACGTGTCGGATGAAGACGGTCGTCGCGAAGAGGATCACCAGCCAGATGCAGGTGCCGGGGGCCCCTCGCAGAAAGGCCCAGTAGGCGCGGAGCATCTTGCCGAGGCGGTGGAGCATCTGCCCAGTCTCTCGGTGCGGGGGCCGGGCGCGGACCGTGCCACGCCCGGCCGGATCGGCCATTCGGGTGTGGTCAACGATCGACTGTCCGTCACGGACACGGCAAGTCGGCAGCCGGGAAGGGGGCAGACGGCCCGTCAGGGGACCAGCGGCAGCCGGACCGAGAGCTTGGCCCCGGGCAGCGAGGTCGGCGGCTCGGCGAGGACGGTGCCGCCCAGGCCGTGCGCGATGGTGCGGGCCAGGGCCAGCCCCAGGCCCGCGCCGCCGGTGCTGCGGGAGCGGGCGCTGTCCAGCCGTACGAAGCGCTCGAAGACCCGCTGCCGGTCGGCGACCGGGATGCCCGGGCCGTCGTCCGACACGGTCAGCACCGCCCAGCCGTCCGCGCTCTGCAGGACCACCTCGACCTGCGAACTCGCGTGCCGGGCCGCGTTGTCGAGCAGGTTGCGGACCACCCGGCCGACCGTGGCGTCGCGCCCCGGCACCCGGGCCGGTGCCACACTGCCGTGCCAGGCGAGCCCGGGGTCGGTGTGCCCGCGCTCGGCCAACTGCTCGGCGACCAGGTCGTGCAGCTCGACCGTGTGCTGCGCGGCGGCGTGGTCCTCCTCGGTCCTGGCGAGCAGCAGCAGGTCGTCGGCGAGGTCCTGCAGGCGCTCGGTGCCGGCCAGCGCGTCGACCACCACCGTCCGCCACTCGACGTCCCCGGGGTGCAGCAGCGGCACCTCCAGCGTGGTGCGCAGCACGGCCAGCGGGCTGCGCAGTTCGTGCGAGGCGTCGGCGACCAGGCGGCGCTGTTCGGCCAGCGCCCGTTCGAGTTTGGCCAGCGTCTCGTTGGTGGTCTCGGCCAGCCGCGCGATGCCGTCCCCGGAGGGCGGCACCGGGACCCGCTCGTGGAAGGCGCCGTCGCCGATCCGGTCCATCCGGCGGCGGATCGACTCCACCGGGCGCAGCGCCAGGCCGGTGACGAACCAGGCCATCACGGCCACGAAGAGCGAGCCGCCGGGCAGCAGGTACCAGCCGAGGATCGTGGTGACCTGTGCGGTGGTCCGGTCGGTCTCGTCCTCGTCGATCAGCACGTAGCCGGTGGCCCGCCCCGCGGGGATGCCGGTGCGCCCGGTGTAGGCGGCCAACTCGTCGGTGGTGAAGCTGCGGTTGGTGACGAAGGTGAAGAAGTGGTAGGCGGGGCTGCCTTTCTGCTTCGCACCGCGCAGCCGGTCGGGTAGCCGGATCGTGACCACGGGGTAGCCGCCTGCCGGGTTCTCGGCGAGCGGGTCGATCGGCGGGAAGTAGGACGACCAGAAGGAGTCGGTCGGCGGGTCGCCGGTGAACAACGAGCTGGTGTTGGCCCGCAGCAACTCGCCGTCCTGGGCCACCACCACGTAGTCGGCACTCTGGTAGGCCTCGTTCGGGCTGCCCGGGATCTTCGTCCAGATGTTCTGGAGCGCGGTGAAGGCCCGGTCCTGGGCCCGCACCAGCAGCGCGTCGTGCACCTCGCTGCTGACCCAGGCGGTGGCCAGGCCGAAGACGATCGCCGACGCCGCCGCGGCGGCCAGCGCCGCCCGGGTGCGCACCGCGAGCCGGCGCCACAGCGGCAGGACGGGCACCAGCAGCAGCCGGCCCGGGCGCCCCCCGGCCCGCCCGGCCCCTCCCCGCCCACGACGCATCGGGCCAGCGTAGAGGGTCGGCACGGCTGCGGGTCGGGGCGGGTCGGGTCGGGCGGGTCGGGTCGGGCGGGTCGGGTCGGGTCGGGTCGGGTCGACGCTTATCCGTTGTTGATCGCGGCCCCGTAACCTCGGCGTTATGAACGAGACGATGACGCCGCCGCCCGAGTGGTGCGCGGGCACCGACCTGGACAACTTCGTGCTGCTGCTGAACGGGCTCAAGCAGTCGCTGGACCAGGACCTGCGCGACGGTCCCCGGCCGGCGGCGGCCGGGGACCGGTGAGGCGCGGGCCGGCGGCCGGCCGCGCGGAGGATCAGCCCAGGGCGGCCAGCACCTCCTTGGCCGCCCGCTCGCCCTGCTCGGCGCCGCCGTCCATGAAGCCGGGGAAGTTCACCGAGGTGTGCTCGCCGCTCAGGTGAATGTTGCCCTGCGCGGTGGCCTCGTAGCCCAGGTACCGGTGCCAGTAGTTGACGGGGTAGTAGGAGTAGGCGCCGTACGAGTACGGGTTGCGGTGCCAGGCGGACAGCTGCGCCTTGCCGTTCCACTGCGCCCGGGTGCCGGGGTAGGCCTGGTCGATCTGGTCCAGCATCCGGCCCGCCAGCCCGCGCACGTACGGGTCCTGCTGCGCGGTGTTGAACGGCCCGGCGGGGCTGAGCGAGTGCGCCAGCGAGCCGCCGCCGTACTGCAGCAGGATGCCGGAGGTGCCGGGCTGCGGCTTGGTGGCGTCCCAGGTCTGCTGGAGGTCGAGGTCGCTGAACAGGTCGCCGGCCGAGATGCCGGGCCAGGGGCCGCGGCCCTGCCAGGTGCGCCGGTTGAACTGCATGTTGAGCTTGGTGCAGGTGCCCATCCGGTAGTCGCGCAGCAGGCTGGTCATCCGGGCGTCGAAGCGGGCCCGGCCGAGGTCCAGGCGCTGCATGACGCCCAGCGGCACCGCGAGGATCGTGTGGTCGGCGGTGACCGTGCGGCGGGTGCCGCCGACCGAGAAGGTGAGCGTCTGGGTGCCGTCGTCGTTGGCCCGCATCGCCAGCAGCTCGTGGCCGAGCCGGACGGTGTCGGCCGGCAGCGCGTCGGCTATCGCGTGCGGGACCTGGTCGTTGCCGCCGACCACGTGGTAGCGCTCGTCGCTGTCGCCCCACAGGTTGAAGCGGGCCGGGTCGCTCTGGCCGCCGAGCTGCTGGATGATCGAGAGCGCGGACTGGCCGGTGGTGTCGGCGCCGTACTCGACGTTGTAGCCGACATCCAGCCAGCGGCCCAGCTGGGAGTGGGTCCCGCCGGGCACCCGGGACTCGATCCACTGCCGGATCGTCATCGCGTCGAAGGCCCGCCCGGCCGCCGTGCTGGCGTTCCAACTGACGTCGCCGGCGGCGGCGTTGTCGGCCTGCAGGCGTCGCCAGACGGGGGCGAAGTCCGCGTCGGCCTGCTCGCGCGGGTAGTAGCGGCCGTCGAACCAGAGCACCTCGCGGGCGCCGGCCGGGCCCGAGTTCAGGAAGTCGACCAGCGGGAGCCCGAAGCGCTTGCAGAGCGCGAGCAGCGTGACGTGGTCGGTGTCGATCAGCTCGCCGCCGACCTCGCTGGTCTGGCCGTTGTCCCAGTACGTGGTCTGCGAGTACATCCGGCCGCCGATCCGGTCCGGGTTGGCCTCGTAGACCGTGCAGCGGATCCCGGCGTCGGCCAGCGTGAGGGCGGCGTTCAGGCCCGCGATGCCCGCGCCGATCACGGCGATCCGGGCGTCCTTGCGGGGCCCGGGGCCCGCCTTGGCCGTGCCCGGCCGGGCCGCGTCGGCCGCGTGCGCCCGGCCCGCGCCGAGGCCCAGGCCGGTGCCGGCGACCGCGAGCACCGCGCCGGAGAGGGTGGCCGCACGCAGCAGCTCGCGCCGGCCCACCCCGCCGGGCGCGGCGGCGGCGTCCGCACGCAGCTCGCGCAGCTCGCCGACGGGCAGCCGCAGCCGGTCGGCGGCGGCGTGCTCGCCGGCGAGTCGGCGCAGGGCGTGCAGGGGGTTGGTGCGGGGCATGGTCGGTGTCCTTTCGACGGGGGCAGGGAGGGTCGGCGGGGAGGAGGGCGGTCGGCGGGGAGGAGGGGGAGGTCAGCTCCGGGTGGCGGGCACGGGCTGGGGAGCGGGCCGTTCGGCGGCTTCTTCCAGGATGATCCGGCCCATCCGGGCGTACCGCTCGGGACTGCGGCGCTTCATCACCAGCGCGAGCGTCAGGCCGCCCAGGAAGGTGCCGATCACCAGGTACGGGATCAGCTTGAAGAGCAGGGTGGCGGAGGCGGGCCCGGCCGCGGTGCCCATGTTCTTCACCAGCAGCACCACCACGCAGGCCATCGCCACCCCGCCGATCAGCGGCGCGGTCAGGGTGCGCAGCCAGTGCCTGGTCTCCGGGTGCCGGCCCTGGACGTGGAAGTAGCCGATCACCGCGAACGAGCAGAGCGTCTGGACGATCAGGATCGCCATCGTGCCGAGCAGCGCGAGCAGTGTGTAGAGGTGGGTGTAGGGATCCATTCCGGCCACCAGGAAGCCGGCCACCAGCAGGGTCGCGATCACCGACTGCACCGCGGAGGCGACGTACGGTGAGCCGTGCCGGGGGTGGGTGCGCCCCAGGGCGGGGTGGATGAAGCCCTCGCGGCCGATCGCGTAGAGGTAGCGGGCGGCGCACTGGTGGAAGGCCATCGCGCAGGCGAACGAGCCGGTCACCACCAGCCACTGGAAGACCTTGACCGCCCAGGCGCCGAAGTGCGCGCCCAGCGGGTCGAAGAAGAGGTTGTTGCCGTCCTTGCCCGGTACCAGTCCGTTCGCGATGTGGATGGCGTTCTGGACACCGTTGCCGGAGATGATCATCCAGGAGACGAAGACGTAGAAGAGGCCGACGCCGATCACCGAGATCAGGGTGGCCCTGGGCACCACCCGCTTGGGATCGCGGGACTCCTCCCCGTACATCGCGGTGGACTCGAAGCCCACCCAGGACCAGAAGGCGAAGAAGAGGCCGAGCCCGGCCGCCGCGCCCGAGCCGCCGACCCCCTTGAAGGCGTTGACCGGGTCGATCGCCGCCAGCGGGATGCCGTCGGGGCCGCCGCCGGTGACCGCCACCGCGACCGAGGCCGCCAGCAGCACGGTGATCTCCAGCACCAGCGCCACCCCGAGCACCTTGGCGGTCAGGTGGATGTCGAAGAACGCCATCACCGCGATCACCAGCAGGCCGAACAGCGCGTACCAGCCCCAGGGCAGGTCCAGGCCCAGCTGGGCGGCGACCAGGCCGCGCAGCGAGTAGGCGAAGAAGCCGATGATCGAGGCCTCGAACACGATGTAGGCGAGCACCGCGAGCAGGCCGGAGGCCATCCCCACCACCCGGCCCAGGCCGTGCGAGATGAAGCCGTAGAAGGCGCCGGCGGCCGTGATGTGCCTGGCCATCGCGACGTAGCCGACCGAGAAGACGGTGAGCACCAGGGTGGCGAAGACATAGGCGGCCGGGGCACCGATCCCGTTGCCCTGGCCGATGATGATCGGCAGGTTCCCGGTCATCGCGGTGATCGGCGCGGCGGTGGCGATGGCCATGAACACCACGCCGACCAGGCCCACCGAGTTCGCCTTCAACCGGTTGACCTCGCCCCCGCCTTCGCTGTCGGGGTCTGCGGGCATGCGCACTCCTTCGGGGAGGTTACGGGGGCATGTATTCCGATGGACCGTCATGATCTTTGCCCGCGCTTGACCCCCGCAAGCAACAGGTAGTCAGGTGTTTGCCCCGGTCGGTTGACGCTCTGTCCGGGTCCGGAACGGGGCTCCGGGCCGTGTGCCCACCGGCCCCGGGCGGGCCGCGGCGCCCCGCCAGGGCGCCAGGAGCAGGCAGGGGGCGTGGCCGGGTCTGAGAAAATGGCCAGAAATCGGGCTGGCTAACGACCTCCACCTCAGGGTCGCTACCATCGGCACTGGTGATGAACCCCGTACCAGACTCTCCCGGCGGACCAGCCCCGGGCTCTTGGGGCGGTTCCCACACCGATGCGATCGCTGTGTCCAGGGTGGACGCGGCGCAACCCGAAAGGCTCGTACGTGACTGCGCCCCAGGAGCACTCCTTCGCCGACCTCGGCAAGGTGCTGGTCATCATTCCGACCTACAACGAGGCCGAGAACGTCGAACGGATCGTCTCCCGGGTGCGGACCGCCGTCCCCGAGGTGCACGTCCTGGTCGCCGATGACAACAGCCCGGACGGCACCGGCAAGATGGCCGACGAGATCGCGGCGAAGGACGGCAACGTCCACGTCATGCACCGCAAGGGCAAGGAGGGCCTCGGCGCCGCCTACCTGGCCGGTTTCCGCTGGGGCATCGACAACGGCTACGACGTCCTGGTCGAGATGGACGCCGACGGCTCGCACCAGCCCGAGGAGCTCTACCGCCTGCTGACCGGCCTGCGCGGCGCCGACCTGGTGCTCGGTTCGCGCTGGGTGCCCGGCGGCAAGGTGGTCAACTGGCCGAAGTCCCGCCTGATCCTCTCCCGCGGCGGCTCGACCTACTCGCGCCTGATGCTGGGCGTGCCGATCAAGGACGTCACCGGTGGCTACCGCGCCTTCCGCAAGGAGACGCTGCTGGGCCTGGGCATGGACGAGGTCGCCTCGGCCGGCTACTGCTTCCAGGTCGACCTGGCCTGGCGCACGGTGAAGTCCGGCTTCAAGGTCGCCGAGGTGCCGATCACCTTCGTCGAGCGCGAGCACGGCGCGTCCAAGATGAGCCGCAACATCGTCTTCGAGGCGCTGTGGCGGGTCACCGTCTGGGGCGTGCAGTCCCGGGTGGCCAAGCTGACCGGCAAGAAGAAGTAGCTCCCACGCAGACGCCGAGTGGCCCGTACCTCCTGGTACGGGCCACTCGGCGTCCGTGCGTGCGGGCCGGCCCTCAGCCGGTGCGGGTCAGCCGGGACATGATCGACGGCGGCGCCAGGTCGTGCTGGAGCGCGACCGGGACCTGCACCCGGGTCGGGCCGGAGCCGGCCGTCAGGGTGCCCACCGTCGTTCCGGCGGCGGCGTTGTGGCCGAGGCCGCCCGGCAGGCCGGTCAGCTGGAGGGTGGTGGAGATCCCGGTGAAGCCGGGCACCGCCACGTCCTTGGTCGCCACCACCGGCACCTGGCCGCCCATGCCGTCGTCCACGTAGCCGACCACGTCGCCCTGCTTGGCCAGGGTCTGCCCGGTCAGCGCGGCCTGCCCGGCCGTGATGATCTTCGAACTGACGGTCTGCGCAGCCTTGATGATGTTGTCGGTCGCGGTCGGCGGCTGGCCCAGGGTCACCCCGAGCAGCATCTGCCGGCTGCCGGCGACGTCCTTGACGGCGGCCCACATCAGGCAGCTGCCGGCCGGGGTGCTGGAGCCGGTCTTCACGCCGATCACGCCGTTCTTGTTGAGCAGCGCGTTGGTGTTGAGGATCTTGGTACCGGCGATGGTGGAGTCCGGCTCGGCGACGATCTGCTGGAAGATGGCGTTCTGCATCACCACCTCGGCCAGCTTCAGCTGGTCCTTCGCGGTGCTCTTGGTGTCGTTGCTGTAGCCGGCCGCGTCCGCGTAGCGGGTGTTGCCCATCTGGAACTTGGCCGCCTGGTCGTTCATCTTCTTGACGAACGCGTCCTCGGAGCCGGAGTCCCAGCGGGCCAGCAGCCGGGCGATGTTGTTGGCGCTGGGCAGCATCAGCATCTCCAGCGCCTCGTACTCGCTGATCTGCTGGCCCTCGGTCACCTTGGCGGTGGACTGGTCGGCGTCACCGGACTCGGTGGCCGCCGCCTTGTCCACCGTGATGGTCGGGCCCGACTCGCCCTTCTTGAGCGGGTGGGCCTGCAGGATCAGGTAGGCGTTCATCACCTTGGTCACGCTGGCGATCGGGACCGGGGTCTCCGGGCCCGAGCTGCCGAGGCTGCCGACGCCGAACACCTCGGCGGCGGCCTGCCCCTTGGCCGGCCAGGGCAGCGCCGGCGGAGCGCCGGCGAAGGTGAAGGAGCCCGTGGCGGTCATCCGCAGCTGGGGCTTGGGCAGCGGACGCAGCAGCTGGGCGACGGCGGCGGCGCCGGCCAGCAGAGCGAGCAGCACGGTCCAGACGGTGGCCCGCCTGAGCACCCGGCGGGCCAGGGGAGGCTTGGGGCCGGCCTGACCGCCCTGGGCGGCGAGGGCCGCCACCGCCTCCGGGGCGCTCTCAGGGGCGACGGGCCCGGGGCCGGCCTCGGGGGCGGGGGGTGCGGGAGCGGGCGCGGGCGGCAGGGGCGGGAAGACACCGGACGGCGGGGGCGGCGTGGAGCCGACTGCGAGGGCCGCGGGGGCCGGGGGCGGCGCAGGGGTGGGCGGGGCAGGGGTGGGCGGGGCGACGACAGCAGGGGCGGGGGCGGGCTCCGCGGCGGGGGCCGGCTCCGGAGCCGGGGCGGCCTTGGCCTTGGCCTTGAGCGTGAGGGTCGGCTCGGGGGCGGCCTTGGCCTTGAGGCTGAGGGTCGGCTCGGGAGCCGCCTTGGCCTTGAGCGTGAGGGTGGGCTCGGGAGCGGGCACCGGCTCGGGAGCGGGTGCATCGGCCGGTTCGGGCGCGGGCTCGACCGCCGCCGGCGCGGGCGCGGGCGCCTCGGCCGACGCGCCGTCGGTCTCCGCCGCCGCCCCGTCCGTCTCGTCATCGGTCCGGATGGCGAGACGCGGATCCTCGGCCTCGGTCTCCTCCGTCGCCGGCGTCTCGGGCTCCGGCTCGGGCAGGCGCAGGAACGTGGTCCTGGTGTCCACTTCCCGGACGCGCAGCTGGACGGTGGGGCCGCTCTTGGGGGGAACCCGCTGACCCGTCGTCGGTGCCGCCTCGGCACCGACGGGCTGCTCGCGCTCGCCGTCCTGCACCTTCTCCGGGGCGTCGCCCACGTGTCCCTACCTCCTCGTGTTCGTGTGCTGCGAGGCCGTCGCCGCGCTGGGGTCAGACCTGAACAGTCTCCGTCACCGGGGGCCGATCACGGCCCGCCACACCCCGTCCGACCGGCGGTTATTGCGACCGACCCGGTCTGCCGCCAGCGATGACGTCACCCTGTCGGCCGCTGGTTCCCCCCTCGCGCGGGCCTCCCGGGTGGTTCCCGGCCCAAGGTCACGATTCGGAGGCGTACTCGACAAGTCCGTGTGAGAGGCGTCACGCTGTCATTCATCCACGCGGGGAGGCTTGGATGGGCAAGAGCCGTAGAACAATTCCCGAGGAACTTTTGCTGCTCGCCTTGGACCCGACCACGGGTACCACCGCGCAGCCGCAAACCCTCGACCTCGGACTCGCCGGGGCACAGCTCGTCGAGCTGTCCCTGGCCGGACGGATCGTCCCGGACGGGGACCGGATCGCCGTGGTGTTACCACGGCCCACCGGTGACCCCACCCTGGACCACGCCCTGGAGCTGCTGCGCCGTCGCGGCAGCCCGGTGCGTGCCGCGCACTGGATCGGCGGGCCCCGGCTGGGGCTGCGGCAGACCTACCTGGCGCATCTGGAGCGGTGCGGCATGGTCGCCGCCGTCCCGGGCCAGGTGTGCGGGGTGCTGCCGACAACGCGTTACCAGGCATCCGACGACTGTACGAACGCCGCGATCAAGCAGCGTCTCGACACGGCCATCAGGACCGGGGTACCACCGGACCCCAGGACGGCCGCACTGGCCGCACTGGCGCACGCCGTCGGCCTGGGCAAGCACCTCTACCCCGGCAACGAGGGCCGGTCCTCACGGTCGCGGCTGCGCGACCTGATCCGCTACGACCCGTTGGGCGGCATGGTCGCGCACGCCGTGATGGACGTGCAGAACGGCCTGCCGGCACCGGCGAACCGCACCGGCTCGGCAGGTCGGGCCCCGGCGGCGCGCAGCGGAGCCGATCCGGTCCCCCGGGCCCGGTCCGGCTCCGTCGCACCCAGCCAGGTCGGCGTCCGCTAGGCCGTGTCTCATGGGGCGGTCGTTTCCGGCATCCGCCGGGCACGACCGCCCCTGAGTCGTCTACAGATCGCATTACCACTGAAATCGCCCCAGCGGGCGGGTTTCCCGGAGTCGACAGGTGGTCGGACCAATTCACGACGGCGAACTGATCGGAGGTGACATGCTGCAGAGAAACAGGGGGCTGGTACCAGAGCCGAGGCCGACGGACGGCGCCGCACCATTGCCCGCCCCCGCCCGCACACGAACTGCCCCAAGCACCGTAGAGGTACCGCCGGAGGTCGATGTGTCCGCCAGCATCAATCCCACCGTCCGCCGCAGACGGCTGGGCGCGGAGTTGCGCAGGCTGCGCGAGCAGCGCGGCATGACCGCCGAGCAGGTCGCCGACCGGCTGATGGTCTCCCAGTCGAAGATCAGCCGGCTGGAGAACGGCCGACGCAGCATCAGCCCGCGCGACGTGCGCGATCTGTGCGACGTCTACGAGGTCATCGACCCCAAGATGCGCACCAGCCTGATGGAGATGGCCCGGGAGTCCAAGCAGCGCGGCTGGTGGAACGAGTTCGGCGACATCCCCTACAGCGTCTACATCGGCCTGGAGGCCGAGGCGTTCTCGATCCGCGCCTACGAGTCCTCCTTCGTGCCGGGCCTGTTGCAGACCCGGGAGTACGCCGAGGCGGTGGTGCACGGCACCCAGCCGGACACCGACGCGGAGGCGATCCGGCGCCGGGTGGAGGTCCGGCTCAAGCGCCAGGAGCGGCTCACCGGGCAGGACCAACTGGCCAGCTACTGGACGGTGATAGACGAGGCGGTGCTGGCCCGTGAGGTCGGCGGCCCGGCGGTGATGGGCCAGCAGCTGCGCCGGCTGCTGGAGGCGGGCGAGCAGGCGAACGTCAACATCCAGGTGATCCCGTTCCAGCGCGGGGCCCATCCGGGGATGACCGGCACATTCTCCCTGCTGGAGTTCCCGGAGTCAGCCGATTCCACGGTTGTGTACTTCGAAGGGGTGACGAGCGACCTCTACTTGGAGAAGGACGCCGATGTCCGCCGCTATACCGGTCTCTACGACCACCTGCGCGCGGCTGCTCTGAGCGTCGCCGAGTCGAGGTCACTGATAACCACCTATGCGGAGGTATACGACAATGAGCTCCAAGACCCTGACCGTAAGCCCGGCTTGGCGTAAGAGCAGCCACAGTGGCGGCAACGGTGCCTGTGTGGAGGTCGCGGTACCGGCTCCGCTGGCTGTTGCCGTTCGGGACTCCAAGGACCCGGCCGGGCCGTGGCTGCACTTCGCCCCTGACGCCTGGGACGCGTTCGCCGCGGCTGCGGGGCGCGGGGAGTTCGGCACCGTCTGAGCGGATCCGCTGCGAACCGGCCCGCCCACGATCCGGCTCGGTCACCGAGCCCACGTGCTGGCGGGAGCGCTCACCCCACCGGGTAGCGCTCGCGCCAGGCCGGTCCGGCCCCCGGGCCGTGCAGTTCGGCCCCGTGGCTCAGCTCCAGCACCAGGTCGTCGGCGAGCTGCAGGATGGTGCCGCGCCCCTCGAGTTCGGCCAGCCACTCGGCCGGCAGCGCGGTCTCCCCGTGCAGCGCGCCCAGCAGATTGCCGCAGACCGTCCCGGTGGAGTCGCTGTCCCCCGAGTGGTTGACCGCGAGCAGCAGCCCCGCGCGGACGTCCTCGGCCACCAGGGCGCAGTAGACGCCGATCGCCAGCGCCTCCTCGGCCACCCACCCCTCCCCCAGCGAGGCGACCCGCTCCGCCGAGGGCTCGCCGGCCCGCACCGCCGTCAGCGCCGCGTGCAGCGCCGCCGTCGTCTCCTCGTGCCCCGCCCGCTCGGCCAGCAGCGCGAGCGCCAGCTCGACGCCCTCCTCCACGCTCCCGCCGCGCAGCACGCTGTGCACGATCACGGCCAGCGCCCCCGCCGAGAGGTAGCCGGTGGGGTGGCCGTGCGTCAGCACCGAGCACTCGAGCGCCAGTTGGAAGACCAGCGCGGGCTCCCAGCCGAGCAGCAGGCCGAACGGCGCGGCCCGCATCACCGTGCCGCAGCCCTTGGAGTGCGGGTTCTTGGGCGCCGCCAGGGTGCCCAGCCGGGCGGCGTCCGGCCCGGACAGCCCCGACAGGCAGGCCTGGCCCGGGGCGCGCCGGCTGTAGAGCCACTCCTCGCGCCCCAGCCAGCCCAGATCCGCGCGCCGCTCGTCCGGCCCCCAGCCGTGCTGGGTCTCGGCCCAGCGCAGGTAGGCCTGGTGCACGTCGGTGGGCGGGTGCCAGCCGCCGGTGCCCTGGCGGACGTGGGCCCGGATCAGGCCGTCGACGGTGAACAGGGTCATCTGGGTGTCGTCGGTGACCGCGCCGCGCGCGCCGTACGCCGTGACGTAGCCGGTCACCCCCTGCGGGCCGTGCGCGGCGCGGATCCGGTCGAGCGGCTCGAACTCGATGCCCGCGCCCAGCGCGTCGCCGATCGCGCCGCCGAGCAGGCAGCCGCGCACCCGGCTGCGGTAGTCCTGCTGCTGGGCGCGCGACCACAGGGGTATCACGAGGGAACGGCCTTTCGCTGGACGGCAGGACCGCACCAGGGCCTCCCCCGGGGCGCCCCCGCACTGTAATTCGTCCGGGTGGCGCGTGGCGACCGGCCGCGTCCGGTCCGTGACGACCGGGTCCCTCGTGCCCGGGGTGCTACGGCGTCAGGCGGTTCGGGCCGCGGAAGAGGAAGACCGCCTCGCGCAGCGAGCCCAGACCGAGCAGCGCCATCAGCATCCGGCCCAGCCCCATCCCGAAGCCGCCGTGCGGCGGGCAGCCGAAGCGGAAGCAGTTGAGGTAGTCCGTCAGCGGTGCGGTGTCCATGCCCTTCTCCGCCGCCTGCTCGACCAGCACCTCGTAGCGGTGCTCGCGCTGGGCGCCGGTGGTGACCTCCAGGCCGTTCCAGAGCAGGTCGAAGCTGAGCGTCAGGTCGGGCCGGTCGGCCGGCCTGGCGTGGTAGAAGGGGCGGATGCTCGCCGGGTAGTGGGTGACGAAGACGAACTCGTGCCCCGACTCGCGCCGCATGTGCGCGCAGAGCGCCCGCTCGCCCTCCGGGTCCAGGTCGGTCTTGGTGCCCTCCGGGTCCCAGCCCAGTTCGGTGCGCAGCAGGTGCTGGGCCCGCTCCATGGTGATCCGCGGGAACGGCGTGCTCCGGACGCGGACTTCGACGCCGAACTGCTCCCGGATCTGCTCGCCGTGCCGCTCGGCGACCAGGGCCAGGGCGTGCGCGATCATCTCCTCCTCGAACCGCTGCACCTGTTCGACGTCCTCGATCCAGGCGAGTTCGACGTCCACGCCGGTGAACTCGGTGGCGTGGCGGGAGGTGTAGGAGGGCTCGGCCCGGAAGACCGGGCCGATCTCGAAGACCCGGTCGATGCCGCCGGCGATCGCCATCTGCTTGTAGAACTGCGGCGACTGCGCCAGGTAGGCGCTGCCGCCGAAGTAGTCGAGCCGGAACACCTCGGCGCCGGACTCGGAGGCGGTGCCCATCAGCTTCGGGGTGTGCAGTTCGGTGCAGCCGGCGCCGTACGCGTAGGCGCGCATCCCCTGCTCGAAGGTGCTCTGGACGGCGAGGACCAGCTGGGCGGCGGGCCGTCGGCGCAGGTCCAGGAAGCGCCAGTCGAGCCGGGGTTCGGGCCCGGAGCGCTCGTCGATCGGCAGCGGCCCGGCCGCAGGGTTGAGCAGCTCGACCGACTCCGGGAGCAGTTCGAGGCCGCCGAGCTTGACCACCGGGTTGGCCACCACCCGCCCGGTGATCCGGACGGCGGACTCGGTGGTCAGGCTCTCCAGCAGGCCGGTCAGCTCGTCGGCACCCTTGCGGTGGGTGACCTGGACGACGCCGGTGTGGTCGCGGACCAGCACGAACTGCATGGTGCTCTGCAGGCGCAGGGTCTGGACCCAGCCCGCGACGGTGACCCTCTCGCCGGTGTGCCCGGCGAGGTCGGCGACATGGGTGCGCTCGGCGAAGACTTGGGGCGAAGCCGCTTCGGGCCGGGTTTCGTGGTGGATCATCGCAGTCCTCCGGGGACCTCGGCTGATCCCTTGGACGTGCGGGCGAGAAGGGTGACTCGCGGTGCCACCGCACGTTCGCCGCCACCTGGCCGGGCTCGGTCGGGTGGCGACCTCATTGCACTGCTCGACGCTCCGGAGTGTCTTCACCGTGGGGCACGGGACCGCCTTCCCAGCTGCCGGCGGCTCTCTCGGCCCGCGGAATCCCGCGGCTACTCGTCTCCTTCATCGCGCTGAGCAGGAGGATAGAGCGGGTACCGACGGGCACGCAACGACATTCCGCTGCGTGCCCCGGCCCGTTCCCCACCGCACCCGTCACACCACCTCGGCCAGCTCGCGCAGCAGCTTGGCCTTCGCCCGGGCGCCGACCATCGACTTCACCGGCTCGCCGCCCTTGAAGACGATCAGGGTGGGCATCGAGAGCACCCCGTAGGCGGACTGCGTCCGGGGATTGAGGTCCACGTTCAGCGTGACCACCTTGATCCGGTGCGCCTCCTCCACCGCGACGGCGTCCAACACCGGCGCGATCATCCGGCAGGGCGGGCACCAGTCGGCGGTGAAGTCCACCAGGACCGGCAGTTCGGACTCCAGCACCTGCGCGGCGAAGCTCGCGTCGGTCACTTCCAGCACGTGGTCGGCCATCGGTTCACCCTCCATGGTCGGTCGGCGATTGTCCGGTCAGTTCGCAGCGGGGTTCGGCGTTCGCGCTCGCCACCATCAGCTCCGCGCGGGCCAGTTGCCCCGCCACCTGCTCGCGCACCGCGCCGAGCCGGGCCAGGCAGTCGTCCAGCTCGGCCAGCTTGCGGCGGTACACCTCCAGCGAGGCCGGACAGGTGTCCCCGTCCGGGTGTCCGGCCCGCAGGCACTCCACGAAGGGGCGGGTGTCCTCCAGCTCGAACCCGAACTCCTGCAGCAGCCGGATCTGCCGGACCAGCCGCAGCTCCTCCTCGCCGTAGGCCCGGTAGCCGTTGCCGGCGCGCCGGGCCGTCAGCAGGCCCCGCGCCTCGTAGTACCGCAGCGTGCGGGTGGTCGTCCCCGCCCGCTCCGCCAGCTCTCCGATCCGCATGATCCGTGCCTCCTGCCCGGGCCCTGCCCGCTCCGTCCCTCGACGGTAGACCTTGACCCTGACGTCAAGGCCAGCGCTTCACCGGTCGGCCGCGCCCTCAGCGGGCGGCGAGGCACCCCGATCGCCCGGGACCGGTCGCCGGGCGTGCCCTGGTCGACGGCGTCACCGCCGAGCGGCCGGGCGGTGCGATGCCGACGGGCCGGAGCGGTCCCCTGTTCCGCTCCGGCCCGGGGCCCGCGGCGTCAGTCGATGACGCAGTCGGCGGGCTTGGAACCCTGCGGGCAGGGCAGCCGGGTGACGGTCCTGGCGTAGGCGACGCCCGCGTCCGCGAGGGACTGGGGGATCTTCATCTGCCACTGGGGGCTCAGCGCGATCGCCTCCCAGCCGGGCAGGCCGACCGGCGGCTTGTCGCGGGTCACGGTGATGCCCGGACCGGCGGCGACCTGGTCGAGCGTGGCGTTGGCCGCGGTGATCGAGACCTGGGTGCCGTCGGGACGGGACACCTTGACGGCCTCGTCGTAGAGGCCGTAGCCGTCGGTGCCGGTGATGTAGCTGAACACCTTGGTGCCGTCCGGCAGCTGTCGTTCCTGGCAGGTCGGGTGCTCGTAGCCGGGCTTGCGGTCGTGTCCCTCGTCGGTGCCGCCCATCCAGTTGGCACAGGTCAGGGGGACGGGCGCACCGGGCTTGCCCGGCATCGTCGGCGGGGGGGCGTCGCTCACGTCCAGCATGACGGTGGAGGGGCCCGCGCCGTCGTTGTACTGGAGTTCGACATAGCGCCGCTGGGGACCGGTGTTGAACTTGACCGCGAAGGTGTTCAGCTTGGCCAGCTGTCCGCCGGGCGGCAGCTGGTCGTGCAGGATCTTCAGCATCGCCTGCCAGCTGAGGTCCGCCGTGGCGGGCTCGGCGGCAGCGGCGGCGCCGGTGCTCGGCGAGGCGGCGGCACTCGCGGACGCACCAGCCGTGGGCGTGGCGGCGGGGGCGGTGCCGGCCGGAGGGCTGGGCGACGCGCTCACGGCGCTCGCCGCCGTGCTCTGCGACGAACCGCCGCGTTGCGTCACCACCGCCCCCACCGTCACCAGCGCGGCCACCATCGCCGCCGCGCCGGCGGTCTGCAGCCCCCGGCGGATGCGGCGCCGCTGCCGCCCCGCCCGGCCACCCTCCGCGACCATCGCCGCGACCGGCGGGTCCAGTTCGTGCACGCTCTCCAGGAGCATGCCGGTCAGGTCGTCCTCGAAGTCCATCAGGGATGCTCCTGTTCGTGTCACACGTTCGTGCGTCTGCTCGGTTCCGGTCACTTCCGGAACAGCAACTCGCGGTCGTCGGCCAGCAGTTCACGCAGCCTGGCGAGCGAGCGGGTGTTGAGGCTCTTGACGGCACCGACGCTGGTGCCCAGCGCCTCGGCCGCCGCCTCGATGCTGTAGTCCTCCAGGTAGCGCAGCACCACCACCGCGCGTCCCCGGGGCGGCAGCTGACGCAGCGCCGCCACCAGGGTCAGCCGCAGCTCGGTCCCCTCCCGGTGCTCGCCGGTCGGCCGGTCGGGGATCGCGGCCACCGCCAGCTCGCCGGAGCGGCGCAGCCGGCGGTGCGAGAGGTAGGTGCGCAGCAGCGCCTTGCGCGCGTACGCGTCGATCGCGACGGTCTGACCGCCGCGCTGCAGCCGCCCCCAGACCGCGAACAGCTTGGCGAGCGTCGTCTGGACGAGGTCCTGCGCCTGGTGCCAGTCGCCGCACATCAGGTAGGCGACCTGGAAGAGCTTGCGGGCCCTGGAGGAGGCGAATTCCTCGAAGCTCAGCCCCTCGTGCATGTGGTTCCCCCGGTGGTCCTGCGGTGTTCGGATCGATCGACACCAGCTAGGACGCCGCACCCGGGGCAAGAGGTATCACGGGGGTTCGCGCGACGGCTGGGAAGCAGCGGTTCGGCAGCGGCGGAGCGGCTCCGTACCGCGGGCCGCCGGCTCAGGCCTCGGCGCCGTGCGCCCGGGCGTTCGCGAAGATCACCTCGATCAGCCAGGCGGTGAGGCCCGGCTCGAGCCGGTCGAAGTGGTCGGCGTACCGGGGGTCGTCGAGGTACGTGCGGCCGATGCAGACGTGCATCGCGTGCGGGCAGTCGAAGTGCTGTGCGAGCAGGGCGCGGTGGCGCTCGGCGAGGGCGTTGGCCGCGGCGGAGCCGGGGGCGGTGCCGGCGCGCAGGGCGGCGGCGAGGTCGGCGTTGAGGGCCTCGGCCGTCGCGGTGTAGTCCTGCCAGTCCTGCGGTGTCCGCTCGGCGGCCCGCTCGGCGTACTGCGCCCACTGCTCGGTGTCGCCCCAGCGCTCGCGGGCCTCCTCGACCCGGGCGGGCTGCCAGTCGTCGCCGAAGATCTCGACCTGCTCCTGCGGGGTCAGCCGCAGCCCGGTCCGGGAGGCCGCCATCATGCGGTCGACCGCGCCGACCATCGTCCGCAGGCGGGCGATGCGCTCCTCCAGTTCGGCGCGCTGGCGGCGCAGGTGCTCGTGCGCGTCCACCCGCGGGTCGTCCAGGAGCCGGCCGATCTCGGCCAGCGGGAAGCCGAGTTCCCGGTAGACGAGCACCCGGTGCACCCGGGCGATGTCCTCGCCCGAGTACACCCGGTACCCCGCCCTGGTGCGCTCGCTGGGGCGCACCAGCCCGATCCCGTCCCAGTGGTGGAGCGTCTTCACGCTGACCCCGACCAGCGCCGCCGCCCGGCCGACGGTGAGGCTGTCGCTCGCTGCACGGGGTTCACTGGTCACCGTGTGATTGTCACGCACCGGAGACGGCAGCCGCCGGGACGTCGAAGCCCACCTCCCGCAGGGCCGCCGCCTGCAGACCGCTCGGGTCCAGCGGGCGGGCGGCGGTCAGCACGATCCGCGCGTTCTCCGGCGTGGTGACGGTCAGCTCGACGGAGTTCCACGGCATCTCCCGCGGGCCGCCGGTGCACCCCGGCAGGAGCGCCTCGCAGCGCGCCGCGATCTCCTCGATCTGGCTCGGCACGCAGGCGACGCCCAGGCTCGTCGCCGGCGCCTGGCGAGCGCGCTCGCCGGGGACCAGGAGCACGTCCTGGAAGGCCCAGCGGCGCAGGTGGGTCAGCCGGCCGGGGATGGAGAAGAGGTCGATGAAGCCAAGCCCGCGGATCCAGAAGTCCCGCGAGGCGTCGAGGTCGGGGGTGGGGACGCTGAGGTACATCGGCATCCCGTAGATGCCCCGGTGGACCTCGGGCGCGACCGCGTCGAGGGCGGGCACGGGGACGGGGCTGGTGTAGCTGGAGCTGGTGAATTCGGTCATGCGCCGATCGTGAAGGCTCCTGCAAGGTCAGGGTCAAGCCGGGACGGTTCGGGCCTCGGGCCTCAGGCCTGGTGGCGGGAGCCGTTCATCGGACGGACTTCCCGTGCCTGGCGCACGCGCGGGCCCGGCGGCTGCAGGGTGAGGACGTGGTCGGCCAGCGGGAGGAAGGTCTCCTCGTGGGTGATCAGCACGGTGGTGCGCCCGGCCATGAGTCGGCGCAGTGGGGGGATGAGCTGCTGGACGGTGCGGGCGTCGAGACCGGTGGTGGGCTCGTCCAGGACGAGGACCGGTGTGTCGCGCACGAAGGCGCGGGCGATGGCGATGCGCTGGCTCTGACCGCCGGAGAGCTGGAAGCCGTCGTCGCCGATGACCGTGCCGTAGCCGTCCGGGAGCGCGGTGATGAAGTCGTGGGCGCTCGCGTTCCGGGCGGCGCGTTCGATGTCACCGTCCGATGCGTCGGGTCTGCCGTAGGCGATGTTGTCCCGGATGGACGCGTGGAAGAGCGCTGTCTGCTGCGGCAGGAGGGTGGTGACCCGGCGCAGCGAGGTCAGGGTCAGGTCCCGGATGTCGTCGCCGTCGAGGCGGATCGTGCCGGTCCGGGGGTCCATGAGGCGCAGCACGAGCTTGGCGAGGGTGGACTTGCCGCTGCCGTTGGGGCCGACCACGGCGAGGACCTCGCCGGGGTGGATGTCGAAGCTGACCCCGCTCAGTGCCAGGGGGCCGTGGCGGCCGGGGTAGGCGGCGTGGACGTTCTCGAAGGAGAGGCGGCCCCGCACCTCGCCGGTGTCGTGGGCATCGGGGCGCTCCTGGACCGGGCTGGTCAGGTCGTGGAGTTCGAGGACGCGTTCGCCCGAGGCACAGGCGGCGCCGGCGAGCGGGGCGAGTTCGGCGAGTTGCTGGGCCGGTTCGAACAGCTGGGCCATGACGGCGGTGAAGGCGAGCAGGCCGCCCAAGGTCAGCTCGCCGTGGATCAGCTCCAGCGCGCCCACGCCGACCACGACCACTCCGGCGAGCAGCTGCAGGAAGCCCAGGAAGGGCTGGTAGAGGTCGGCCACCCGGGCGGTGGCGAGTTCGGCGCCGAGCAGGGCCCGGCCCTCCCGGTCGACCCGTGCCACCTCGCGCGCCTCCTGGCCGTTGGTGCGCGTGATGACCGCGTTGCGCAGCGTCTCCTCCAGCAGCGCCGTGACGCCGCCGGCGCGGCGCTGGACCAGCCGTTCCCGATCGCGGATGCGCCGTCCGAACAGACCGGTGGAGAGGACGAACAAGGGGACGGCCACCAGAGCGGCCAGGGTGAGGGGCCAGCTCAGGTAGGCCGCGGCGGCCGCGAACAGCAGCAGGTTGACGGCGGCCACCCCGCCCTCGACGAGACCGGTCGCGACCATCTGCTCGATCGCCGCGATGTCGGAGGTCAGCCGGGCCACCAGGTCGCCGCGCCAGCGGGACTCCAGCGTGTCGGGCGGCAGGGTGTGCAGGTGGGCGAGCGTGTCGGTGCGCAGTCGCAGCATGTACCGCTCGGCGGTCCTGGTGCCGGCGTAGGTGCCGGCGAAGGTGAGCAGGCCGGCAACGACGGCCACGCCGAGCATGGTGGAGGCGAGCGGCCAGAAGTCGGCGAAGTGCCGGGGGACGAGGACGTCGTCGATCAGGTCCTTGAAGAGCCAGACCGAGACGAGTTCGCCGAACGCGCCGAGGACGAGCAGGACCGCGCTCACCGGGAGCCAGCGCACGTCCGGGCGTACCCACGGCCAGAACCGGCGGAACAGCTCACGCAGCTCAATGGCGGGAGCGTCGTCCACCGGGCCCGGGTCGGCGGCCGAGGCCGCCGGCTCCGAAGGCGTGGCACCGCGCATGAAGAACATGACGGGGATGGCGAGGGGCCGACGGCGGAACCGTCGACCCCGGGGTGCGGGCTACGCCGGAACCGGCGCAGCCCGCACCCTCAGCGTCACCAGAAGCCGAAACGACGACGGCGGTGACGACGATTCCTGCGCCGATGGCTGTAGTAACTCATCACGACCTGCCTTTCCGTTGTTTTGGCGCACCGCAACCGTGACCGGTACCAGCGGCGCCGGTCACAGGAGTTGCGCATACTGCCCTGTTGCGAGACGGAATCCGGTGGGCGCATCGGGGACACACCCGCCTGGTCTCGTCCCACTCCCTCCAGTATCCGCCTGATGCCCGCACCCGCCTCTGGGGGCCGCAGGCCCGGACGCAGGCCGCGGGCCGGCCCGCGGACCTGCAGGGGTGCCGTCACCCTGAGGGCGCGTACGGGCACAGCGCGGACCAAGGAGCGGTGAACCGCCGAACTGCCCTTTCACGCCGCGCACCTGACGTCGGCTCAGCCCGTATTCATTCAGAGCGCCGCTGCTCAGAGGCCGTCCGGCCCCTTCCCCCGGATGAGCGCTCCGGACGGCGGGGGCACCCGGGCCCGGGCAGGCTGTCCGCATGAGGGTCGCTCCCGGGCGGGGTCAGGTGCTCATCGCCGTCGTCATGTTCGCCCTGACCATGGTGGCCGGGTCGATCGACGCGATCACCTTCCTCGGGCTCGGGCACGTCTTCGCCGCACTCGCCACCGGGAACGTGCTGCTGCTCGGCTTCGGGGTGGGCGGCACGGCGGGGACGCCGATCGCCCGGCCGGCCGAGGCACTGGGCGCCTTCGCGGCCGGGGTGGTCCTCGCCCACGTCCTGATCGTGCGTCGGCTCGGCCGCAGCCGGCGCTGGTTCCTGGCGACGCTGGGCGGCGAGGCCGCACTGCTGGCCGGCACCGGGGCCTGGGTGCTGGCCGGCAACGGCACCGCGCGGCTGCCGCTGCACGGGGCGGGCCCGACCGTCCTGCTGCTCGCGGTCACCATGGGCTGGCACAGCCGGGTGGTCGACGAGGCGCGGATCCCGGACATGCCGACGACGGTGCTGCAGACCTCGCTGGTGAAGGCGATCACGGACCTCCTGCCGTTCCGGTCGGCGGCCGAGCCCGCGCCACGGCTGACCCGGATGCGCCGGATGGCGACGGTGGCCGGCATCTTCCTCGGCGGCGTCGGCGGGGCGCTGCTGCACCGGCTCGGGGTCGGCCCGGCGCTGCTCGGCGTCGCGGGCTTCGAGGCGGCGGTCGCGGTGCTCTACTCCCGCACGCCCCGGCTGGGCCCGGCTGGCCAGGGCGGGCCCTCAGTGGGTCAGGGGGCCGGGGAGGGGTAGACCAGAGCGTCGGTGACGGCGTCGACCTGGTACGAGGTCCCCTGCGAGCCGGGGTCGGAGGAGTTCGCCAGGGTCACCGACCAGCAGGGCCGCCACTGGGTGCCGACCAGCGCGGCCACCATCTGGACCTTCAGCACCGCGCCCGGATGCGCCGCGCCCACGGTCGCGACCGCGACCTGCCGCGAGACGGTGGCCGGGACCAGCTGCGGGTCCGGGACGTTGCGCGAGGTGAACTGTTCGATCCGGCCGGTCGGGTCCACCTGGACGTCCAGGCGGAACGGCTCCAGCAGCCCGTCACCCCGGTAGCGGCGGTACTCCACGGTGCGGCGCTGCTTGGCCGGGTCGGCCTGGTAGACCCGCACGGTGGTACCGGCCAGCTCCGGGGCGTACCACTGTCGGGCGAAGGCGTCCGCGACCGCCCGCGCCTGCGCGTCCGCCCGCGCTGCCGAGCCCGAGCCGGTGCTTGAGCCGGTGCCCGAGCCGGGCGAGGGCGAGGGGCTGGGAGCGGCGGTGGCGTAGTCGGTGCCCTGGTTCAGCTGCCCCGACGGCCACTCGATGCTGAGCTGCGCCGTCCTGGTGTTGACCACCAGCAGGTCCGGTGTGCTGTCCGTGGCGGCCTCCTCCTGGACGGAGACGACCTCCGCGCCCGGTCCGTAGACCAGCGCGGCGTCCTTGACCGCCAGCGCCCGCTTCTCGCTCGACACCACGGAGGTGACCTTGCCCGTCACCCAGCGCGGGCTGACGGCCGAGCTCTGCACGGCGAACACGACGACGGCGCCGACCGCCAGCGGCAGCCCGCTCCAGAGCAGCTCGCGGCGGTTCGGCAGGGCCAGGGCGCGGCGGCGCCTCCAGCGCCAGCCGATCGCGAGCAGGATGCCGACGAGCGCGCCGGTGGCGTTGCCGACGAAGTCCTGCGAGTCGCAGGTCCGGCCGATCGGGAGCAGTGCCTGGGCCGTCTCGGTGCCGGCCGAGAGCAGCCAGCAGCCGGCCAGCGCGATCAGCGGCCGGTCCAGCAGCAGGGCGGTGAAGAACGCGAGCGGCGCGTACAGCGCGAGGTTCAGCAGCCCCTGCCGGTTGCCGAAGGCGCGCCACAGCTCCGTGCTGTAGGTGCAGATGTGCGAGCTGGTCAGGTTGTGCCCGGTCGGGCTGAGCGTGAGGGTCAGCTCGCCCGCCAGGCAGAGCGCGAGGAGCACGGCGAGCCTGCGGTCGAGCCCGCGGCGCGGGGCAAAGCGCCAGGCCACCGCGCCGGCGAGTAAGGCCAGCACGGCGAAGACCGGTATGAGGCCCGCGTGCGTGCGCAGGATGGCGGGGATCATGGAGTGTCCTTGCTAGGAGTTCAAGCCCAGTCCCGGGACACTACAGCGGAGATCACGGACGTCGGGAGGAGCCCCCGGGCTCGACCGCCGGCACCCGCTCAGAGCCGGTCGTAGATTTCCACCAGCCGGCGCAGCACGTCGGTGGCGACCCGCAGCGCCTGCGTGTCGTGGCCGCCCAGCTCACCGGCCAGCTCCGCGGCCAGTGCGCGGGTGCGCTCCTCGTGCCGGCGCCGCCCGTCCGGGGTGAGCGCGACCAGGACGGAGCGCTTGTCGCCCGCCGGGCGCTCGCGGGTGACGTAGCCGGCCGCGGCGAGGCCGTTGACGAGCTGGGTGGTGGCCGCGCCGGTGGTCTCGGTGCGGGCGGCGAGCCGGCCGATCGGCAGCGGGCCGTCGTCCGCCAGCACCCGCAGGGCGCGGGCGTGGGTGAGGGAGAGGGCGCCCGGGGTGCGGGTGGCGCGGCCGCGCAGCCGGGAGTCGGCGGCGCTGAGGCTGTAGGCGGCGCGGGCCAGGCCGTCCAGTGCCTGCTCGCGGTCGGACTCGGGGGCGGGGTCGGGAGCGGGTGGCGTCGACACGGGCGGGGCCTCCGGACTGGCGGGACGGAACGGGCGAGTTGACAGCCAGCTTAGCTTAAGTACTTAATGATTAAGTACTTAGCAATCACCGCTGAGCACCCCACTGCACTCCCGAGGAGTCCGTCATGACCATCCGTTCGACCGGCCAGAGCTGGGCCCTGGACATCGCCCTCGCCCAGGGCGGCTTCGACGCCCTGCACCCCGAGGCCAAGGGCACCCTGGAGCAGCTCGGCCACGACCACACCGACTTCGACAAGGTCTTCGACCTGGTGCGCAGCGGCGTGATGCTGCCCAAGGCGTGGGCCACCGTCGCCGGGCAGGCCGAGGAGCGCGCCGCCCACCACGAGCGCGGCGGCTTCGCCCAGACCGCCGCCGACCTGTACGTGCGCGCCTGCGTGATGTGGGGCCGCGCCCAGTACTCGATCTTCGACGCCGCCGACCCGCGCAAGCTCGCCTTCCGCGCCCGCGCCAACCACTGCGTGGAGCGCCTGGGCGCCCTGCGCGGCAACCGGGTGCGCCGCGTCGAGCTGGACTTCGAGGGCGGCCGGATCTTCGGCCTGCTGCACCTGCCCGCCGGCGAGGTGCAGGGCGCCCCCGCGGTGATCCTCGGCCCGGGGATGGACATGATCAAGGAGGACTACATCTACGCGGCCGAGCGCTACTACACCTCGCGCGGCATGGTCGCCCTCTCCATCGAGGGCCCGGGGCAGGGCGAGACCCGGGCCAACGGCCTGACCGTCGACCTCACCAACTACGAGCGCGCGATCGGCCGTTACCTCGACCACCTGGCCTCGCTGCCGGAGGTCGACCCGCAGCGGATCGGCATGTTCGGCATCAGCATGAGCGGCTACTGGGGCTCGCGCGCCGCCGCCACCGACCCCCGGCTCGCCGCGCTGGCCGCCTTCGAGGCCGTCACCGGTGACTTCACCACCATCTTCGAGCGGGCCCAGCCCACCTTCAAGAACAACTACATGTTCATGGCCGGCTACACCGACGAGGAGGCCTTCGACCGCGAGCTGGTCGCCCGGATGCCGCTGGGCGAGCTGGTCGGGGACATCACCTGCCCGGTCCTGTACGGCATCGGTGAGTTCGACGAACTCACCGTCCTGGAGCAGGCACTGGCCAGCTACGAGCGGGTCCGCGCGCCCAAGGAGCTGCGGGTCTACGAGAACGAGTTCCACCCGCTGGGCGGGGTCGCGGCCGAGGTCTTCCGGTTCGGCGCCGAGTGGGTCGAGCGCGCCCTGAACGGCGAGTTCCGCGCGCCCGGCCGCGACGTGCGGCACTACGTGCGCCGCGACGGCAGCACCGTCGACGGCACCGCCAACCCGGCCTGGTGGCTGGGCACCGAGCCCGCCCTGATCACCGGGGCCCGCCGGGCCTGAGCCCGGCGGTCCGGCGGCGGGTCAGTCCAGCACCGGCAGCAGCCGCGGCAGGTGCCCGTCGGAGGCCAGCGCCACCGCGCGCCGCTCCCCGTCCACCTCGCCGTAGGTGGTGGTGCGCTGGCGCGCGGGGCGGCCGACGGCCTCGGCGATCGCCTCCAGGTCGCGGATGGACTTGTAACTCCCGTACGCGGAGCCGGCCATCCGGGAGATGGTCTCCTCCATCAGGGTGCCGCCGAGGTCGTTGGCTCCGCTGCGGAGCATCTCGGCCGCGCCGTCCGCGCCCAGCTTCACCCAGCTGGTCTGGATGTTGGGGATGTACGGGTGCAGCAGCAGCCGGGCCATCGCGACCACCGCGCGGTTGTCGCGGTGGGTCGGGCCCGGCCGGGCGATGCCGGCCAGGTAGACCGGGGCGTTGGTGTGGATGAACGGCAGCGTGACGAACTCGGTGAAGCCGCCGGTGCGCTGCTGGATCGAGGCGAGCAGCCGCAGGTGGCCGAGCCAGTGCGCCGGGGTGTCGACGTGGCCGTACATCATGGTGGAGGAGGAGCGGATGCCCAGCTCGTGGGCGGTGCTGACGACCTCCACCCAGGTGTCGGCGGGCAGCTTGCCCTTGGTGAGGATCCACCGCACGTCGTCGTCCAGGATCTCGGCCGCCGTGCCCGGGATGCTGTCCAGGCCGGCCTCCTTGGCCGCACTCAGCCACTCGCGGATGGAGAGCCCGGTGCGGGTCGCCCCGTTGACCACCTCCATCGGCGAGAAGGCGTGCACGTGGATGCCCGGCACCCGCTCCTTGACCGCCCGCGCGATGTCGAAGTACGCGGTGCCCGGCAGGTCCGGGTGGATGCCGCCCTGCATGCAGACCTCGGTGGCGCCCACCTCCCAGGCCTGGGCCGCGCGTTCGGCCACCTGGTCGAGCGAGAGGGTGTAGGCGTCGGCGTCGGTGCGGCGCTGGGCGAAGGCGCAGAAGCGGCAGCCGGTGTAACAGACGTTGGTGAAGTTGATGTTGCGGGTGACGCAGTAGGTGACGGTGTCGCCGACCACCGACCGGCGCAGGTCGTCGGCAACCTTGCAGAGCGCGTCCAGCGCCGGGCCGTCGGCCTGGAAGAGGGTGAGCGCCTGGTCGTCCGTCAGCCGGGTGGGGTCGTCGGCGGCGACCGCGAGCGCGGCGCGCACGTCGCCGCCCAGGCGGGCGGCCGGCACCGCGGCGGCCTGCTCGCGCAGCGCCTCCCAGTCGCCGTAGACCTCGTCGAAGTCGCCGCGGCGGTCGCCGGTGCGGCCCTCGGTGTCGATCTCGTGGTGCAGTTCGGTGCGGCCAAAGGAGCCGAGGTCCTCCGGCTCCTGCCAGGGGCGGCCCAGCACCGGCGCGTCCTCGCGGGCCAGCGCCGAGCCGGCCTCCAGCAGGCCCTCCACGTGCGGGCGCAGCCGCGGGTCCAGCCACGGCTCGCCGCGCTTGAGGAACTCCGGGTAGACGGTGAGCCGTTCGCGCAGCCGGTAACCCTGTTCGGCGGTGCGGGCGGCCAGTTCGGCGATCTGCGGCCAGGGCGCCTCGGGGTTGACGTGGTCCGGGGTGAGCGGCGAGACGCCGCCCCAGTCGTCGATGCCCGCACCGATGATCAGCCGGTACTCCCCCGCGACCAGGTTCGGCGGCGCCTGCAGCCGCATCCCCGGCCCGAGCACCACCCGGGCCACCGCGATGCAGGCGGCGACCTCCTGGAGTTCCGCGTCCGGCATGCCGCGCATCGCGGTGTCCGGCTTGGCCCGGAAGTTCTGGATGATCACCTCCTGGATGCCGTGGTACTCCCGGGAGACGGAGCGGATCGCGAAGAGCGAGTCGGCCCGCTCCTCGTAGGTCTCGCCGATGCCGATCAGCAGACCGGTGGTGAAGGGAATGGCCGTGCGCCCCGCGTCCTGGAGCGCGCGCAGCCGCACGGCGGGCTCCTTGTCCGGCGAGCCGTAGTGCGGGCCGTCGGGCTCGGACCACAGGCGGGTCGCGGTGGTCTCCAGCATCATGCCCATGCTCGGCGAGACGGGCTTCAGGCGCTGGAAGTCGGTCCAGCTGCAGACCCCGGGGTTGAGGTGCGGCAGCAGGCCGGTCTCCTCCAGGACCCGCACCGAGATCGCGCGCAGGTAGGAGACGGTGTCGTCGTAGCCGTGCGCGTCCAGCCACTCGCGGGCCTCGGGCCAGCGGTCCTCGGGGCGGTCGCCGAGGGTGAACAGGGCCTCCTTGCAGCCCAGCGCGGCGCCCTTGCGGCAGATGTCCAGCACCTCGTCCGGGGAGAGGAACATCCCCTGGCCCTCGCGGCGCAGCTTGCCGGGGACGGTGACGAAGGTGCAGTAGCGGCAGCGGTCCCGGCAGAGCCGGGTGAGCGGGACGAAGACCTTCTTGGAGTAGGTGATGACGCCCTCGCGCCCGACCGCCGCCAGCCCCTGGTCCCGCAGCCGGGCCGCGGTGGCGCACAGGTCCGCCAAGTCCTCGTCCCTGGCCTGCAGGAGGACGGCCGCCTCGGCTCTGTCCAGCGCCACCCCGTCCCGGGCCCGGCGCAGCGCTCGGCGCATCGCGTTCGCGGTGGGCCGCGCGGTGGGTGTCGGCAGCGCGGTCGGCCGCGCGCTCGCGGTCGGCTCCGTCGTCGGCGTGGCAGAGGGCGTGGCGTCCATGCGCCGACCCTACGCCAGCAGGAGTACCCGACGTCCCCCAGAACCCTGATATCGCCTCAGGGTTGCCTGGGCCACAAGGCGTACGGCGCGGCCCCCGGCCGGGCGATGTGAGAAAGCCCTGTGCGGGCTCTAATGGAACGTACAAGGGAACGGCAGAACGCAGAGCGCTACGGAGGGGCTGACGCGATGACGACCGGGTACGCGGGATTCGACAGCAACGAGGAACAGCCGGGCGGTGACGACCCGTTCGCCCGCCCCTACCGCGCGCGCCGCCGCACCGCCGTGCGGGTACTGGTACCGCTCTCGGTCGCGGCCCTCGCGGCCACCGGCGTGGCCGTGGTGCCGGCGCTGGCCAGCACGGACGCGCCGACACTGCCTCAGGTGACGGCCCAGCAGCTCATCACGAAGGTGTTCGCCGATCAGACGCAGGCACTGAGCGGCACCGTCCAGGTCTCGACCGACCTGGGCATCCCGAGCCAGGTGCTCGACCTGGCCGGGCAGGGCGGGCTCGCCGGGACGGCGAACGCCGCGGGGGCGGCGGGCGGCAGCGGCCAGGCCCGGGAGCGCAACGGCGCTGCCGCCGCCGACCCGCAGGCCAAGCTGACCGCGCTGCTGGCCGGGGACCACACGCTGCGGATCGCGGCCGACGGCCCGGACAAGCAGCGCGTCGCGCTGGTGGAGCCGCTGGCCGAGTACGACCTGATCCACAACGGGGACCAGGCCTGGGCCTGGGACAGCGCCAGCAACCAGGCGCTGCACCTGGCCGGCGGGCCGCGCACGGCCAAGGACGCCGCCGGGCACGCTGCCGGGCACGCCAAGGGCCCCAGGGGTCCGCTCGACGGGGTGCCGACCACCCCGCAGCAGGCCGCCCAGCAGGTGCTGGCCGACAGCGCGGGCAGCTCGGACGTCTCGGTGGCCGGCACCACCACGGTGGCCGGGCGCAGCGCCTACCAGCTGAGCGTCAAGCCCAAGCAGTCCGGCTCGACGATCGCCGAGGTGAAGGTCGCCGTCGACTCCGCCACCGGCACCCCGCTCGCGGTGGTCGCCACCTCGACCTCGGGCAGCACCGTGCTGGACGCGCACTTCAGCGACGTCTCGTTCACCCGGCCGAGTGCGAGCACCTTCGACTTCACCCCGCCCAAGGGCGCCAAGGTGGTCGAGCAGGCCCCCGCGCAGCACGGGAAGGACGAGGCGGACGTCGCGCAGCGGCCGGGCACCGCGAACGGCGCGAAGGTGATCGGCAGCGACTGGACCAGCGTGGTCTCGTTCGCGCTCCCCGCCGCGACCGGTGCCGCCCCGCAGAGCGGCACCGGGCACCACAAGCAGCTGCCCAGCGCCGCCGAGCTGGTCAAGTCGCTCGGCAAGCCGGTGGCCGGCGGCACGCTGATCAGCACCAAGGTGGTCAACGTGCTGATCACCGACGACAACCGCGTCTACGCCGGTGCGGTCACCCTGCCGGTGCTCCAGGCCGCGGCGGGAGTGAAGTAAGTGACGCAGTCTCCGGCCGTCGACACGGCGGAGACCGCCGAGGGGGGCCGGGTCGCCGAGGCGGCCACGGCCCCCGTCGGCGGCCCGCCGGTGATCCGTACCCAGGGTCTGACCAAGCGCTTCGCCGGCGGGCAGCTGGCCGTGGACGGGCTGGACCTGACCGTGCCGCGCGGCAGCGTCTTCGGGTTCCTCGGCCCGAACGGCTCGGGCAAGACCACCACCATCCGGATGCTGATGGGCCTGATCGCCCCGACCTCCGGGGTGGCCGCCGTGCTCGGCGCACCGATGCCGCAGGCCTCGGCCAAGGTGCTGCCCCGGGTCGGCGCGCTGATCGAGGGGCCCGCGCTCTACGGCTACCTCTCCGGGCGCGACAACCTGGTCCGCTACGACTCGGCCGACCCGACCTCCGACCCGCGCACCCGCAAGGAGCGGGTGGCCCGGGCGCTGGAGCGCGTGGGGCTGGCCGCCGCCGCGGGCAAGAAGGCGCGGGCCTACTCGCTGGGCATGAAGCAGCGCCTGGGCCTGGCCGCCGCGCTGCTGCAGCCGCGCGAGCTGCTGGTGCTGGACGAGCCGACCAACGGACTGGACCCGCAGGGCATGCGGGAGATCCGGGCGCTGGTGCGCGAGGTCGCGGCGGAGGGCACCACCGTCTTCCTCTCCTCCCACCTGCTGGACGAGATCGAGCAGGTCTGCACGCACGCCGCGGTGATGTCCAGGGGCCGGCTGGTGGTGCAGGGCACGGTGGCCGAGCTGGCCGCCCGGGCGCAGGGCCGGCTGGTGGTCCGCACGGCGGACACCGAGGCGGCGCTGGCCGTGCTGACCGAGCACCGGGTGACCGGCCTGCGGGTCGGCGAGGGCCGGGTGGACGGCGAGTCGGGCGCCATGGACGACGAGGAGGCGCTGCCCGGGCTGTGCGCGGCGCTGGTGGCGGCCGGGGTGCGGGTGCGCGGCTTCGGGGTGGAGCGGGGCACGTTGGAGGACGCCTTCGTGGCGCTGACCGGGGAGGGCTTCGATGTCGCGGGTTGAGACCGCACCGGCGGCCGTGGCGGCGGCGGTGGCCGCCGGGCCGCGGTCGCAGACGGTGCCCGGGTTCCTGGCGCTGTTCCGCAGCGAGCTGGGGCTGACCTTCCGCCGGGTGCGCACGATGGCGCTGCTCGGCGTGCTGGCCGTGGTGCCGATCCTGATCGGCGTGGTGGTGCGGCTGGAGACCGGGAACATGCGCGGCGGCGACGGCGGCCCGGCGTTCCTGGCCCAGGTGACCCAGAACGGCGTCTTTCTGACCTTCACCGCGCTGGCCACCTCGCTGCCGATCTTCCTGCCGATGACGGTGGGCGTGGTGGCGGGCGACTCGGTGGCCGGCGAGGCCGCCACCGGCACGCTGCGCTACCTGCTGGTCGCCCCGGCCGGGCGTACCCGGCTGCTGGCGGCGAAGTTCACCACGGCGATGGCCTTCTGCGTGGCGGCGACGCTCGCGGTCGCGCTCTCCGGGCTGATCATCGGATCGATCCTGTTTCCGGTCGGCGACGTCACGCTGCTCTCCGGCGACACCATCGGGCTGGGCGCGGCGCTGCTGCGGGTGGTGCTGATCTCGGGCGTGGTGGCGCTCTCACTGGCCGGACTGGTGGCGGTGGGGCTCTTCATCTCCACCCTGACCAACAGCGGGATCGCCGCGATGGCGAGCACGGTCGGGCTGGTGGTCATCGTCCAGGTGCTGGACAGCTTCCCGCAGCTGCACGCCCTCCAGCCCTGGTTGCTGACCCACTACTGGCTCTCCTTCGGCGACCTGCTGCGGCAGCCGATGTACTGGCACGGGGTCTGGCAGGACCTGGGCCTGCAGGCGCTCTACGTGGCGGTCTTCGGCTCGGCCGCCTGGGCCCGGTTCACCAGCCGGGACATCACCGCGTGACGCCGGCCGACGCCGGGGCCACGGCCGGCGCCCCGGCGTCGGCCGGCAGCGCCCGGCCGGTGCGCATCCGGCGCAGCGCGTCCCAGGTGAGCAGCGCGAGCGCCGCCCAGACCAGCGCGAAGCCGGCCCAGCGGGCGGGCGGCATGGCCTCGTGGAAGTACAGGACGCCGCAGAGGAACTGGAAGACCGGCGCCAGGTACTGCAGCAGGCCCATGGTGGAGAGCGGGATCCGGATCGCGGCGGCACCGAACATGAGCAGCGGGACCGCGGTGATCGGGCCGGTCAGCAGGAGCAGCGTGAAGTGGCCCGCGCCGTGGCCGAAGACGGCGTGGCCGGTGACCGAGCGGTAGATCAGGAAGGCGAGCGCGAAGGGGAAGATGAAGGCGGTCTCCAGCGCGAAGCTCTCCAGCCCGCCGAGCGCGATCTTCTTCTTGAGCAGCCCGTAGACGGCGAAGCTGAGCGCCAGGGTGAGCGCGATCCACGGCAGCCGTCCGTAGCCGATGGTCAGCACCACGACGGAGAGCGCGCCGATCCCCACCGCCGCCCACTGCGCGCTGCGCAGCCGCTCCTTCAGCAGCAGGACGCCGAAGCCGATGGTGACCAGCGGGTTGATGAAGTAGCCGAGGCTGGTCTCCACCACGTGGCCGGAGTTCACGCCCCAGATGTAGACGCCCCAGTTGAGCGAGATCGCCGCCGCCGCGAGCGCGGAGAGCGCGAGCCGGCGCGGCTGGCCCAGCAGCGGGCGCAGCCAGGACCAGTGGCCCCGGACGGTCAGGATCAGCACGGCCACGACCAGCGACCAGCACATCCGGTTGGCCAGGATGTCCCCGGAGGCGGTGGGCTCCAGCAGCGGCCAGTAGAGCGGGAACAGGCCCCACATGCCGTACGCGGCCACGCCCAGCCAGACGCCGCGGCCCAGCTCCCGCTGGCTGCCCTGGCTCCCTCGGGTCTCCGGTGCCATGGCAGGCCTCTTCTCCGCTCGGCGCACGTGTGTCGTGGCGACGGTAGCGGGCGGGAGCCGGGCTTGTCATCTCCGTTCTCATAGTTTGGTCATGACAGAGCCGGCAGCCATGACCAGGTCGGTCATGGCAGGCCGGTCATGACCAGGAGCGCGCGGACCAGGGCACCGCGTCGACCGGCGCGGGCACCGCATCCACCGGCGCCGGCCGGGACGACAGCTCCGCTGCCGCCCGGCGGCCGAGCACCTGCACCAGATCGGTGTAGAGGACGGCGCGCAGCTCGGCCCGCCCGGGCGTCCGCGGCTTGCCGAGCGACACCGGCGCGGGCGTCGCTGCCGCCGTCAGTTCGGCCACCAGCCGCTGCGCCTGCGCCGCCGAGGCCGCCGCCTGCTTCGCGGCCCTGGTCGCCCGCGACGCCCGCAGGGCCAGCGCCAACGAGACGAGGATCAGAAAGTAGACAAGGACACTCGGCACGATTCCCCCCGAAGGACGCGATTTCGCCTGCCGCAGAGGCTACGCCCCGCTCCGGACAGGCCCAAGCAAGGGCCTGTCCGGCGGATCTTGCCGGACAGCCCTAGCCCACCCGCTCCCAGGGAGCCGGGCCGCTCAGGCCGTGCAGCTTCGCCGGGTTGACCTGGGCGCGCAGCTCGTGGAGCAGGCCGTCGCGGATCTCCACGGTGAGGCTGCCGATCGGGGCGCCGTCCTTGGTGAAGAGCATCGCCGGTTCGCCGTTGATCCAGGCCGGTTCGGCCAGCACGCCCACCATCTCGGGCTTGGCCAGCACGCCGAGCAGCCAGCGGGCCACGTGGTCCGGCCCGTGCAGCGGGCGGCGGGCGGCGCGCACCACGCCGCCGCCGTCCGACCAGGCGGTCACCTCGGGGGCCAGGAGCTCCATCACCCGGGCCGCGTCGCCGGTGGCGCAGGCCGCCATGAAGCGCTCGGTCGCCTCGCGGCGCCGGCCCGGGTCGGTCTCGAAGCGCGGTTGCCGGGCGGCCACGTGCTCCTTGGCGCGGTGCGCGGTCTGCCGCACGGCCGCCTCCGACTTCTCCAGCGCCTGGGCGATCTCGGCGTTGGAGTAGTCGAAGACCTCGCGCAGCACGAAGACGGCGCGCTCCAGCGGGCTGAGCGACTCCAGCACCACCAGCATCGCGAGCGAGACGGAGTCCGCGACCTCGGCGAACTCGGCGGCGTCCGGCGCGGTCAGCAGCGGCTCGGGCAGCCAGGGGCCGACGTAGGACTCGCGGCGGGCCTGGGCCGAGGTGAGCTTGTTGAGCGCCAGGTTGCTGACGGTCCGCACCAGGTAGGCCTTGGGGTGCTCGACGGCGGCCTGGTCCACCGCGGCCCACTTGAGCCAGGCGTCCTGCAGGATGTCCTCGGCGTCGGCCACGCTGCCCAACAGCCGGTAGGCGGTGGCGAACAGCAGCCGCCGGTTGTCGAGGAAGGGGTCGTCAGCGCGGGATTCGATCACCCACCCAGGCTGCCAGCGGCTCCCGCCCCCCGGCAAGGACCGGGGGGCGGGAGAACCGCCGGGAGCGGGGTGGCTCAGGCCACCGTCCAGGTGTCCTTGCCGGCCAGCAGGGCGGCCAGGTCGCCGGCCCCGCGCTGCTCGACGGCGGTCTCCAGCTGGTCGGCCATCAGCGTGTCGTAGACCGGGCGCTCGACATCGCGCAGCACGCCGATCGGCGTGTGGTGCAGGCCCTCTTGCCCATGTCCCGTGTTGTCGGCGAGGCGGGTGAGCGCGAAGGCCGTCACCGGGCTGGCCGCGTGCGCGTCGTGGACCAGCACCTCGGCCTGGTTGGCCTCGGTGAGCTCGGCGACGGTCAGCTCGCCGGTGGCCCGGTCGCGGAAGACGCCCTGCCCGGCGAAGGTGATCGGCTGCCCGTGCTCCAGGCGGACCAGCGCCCGCTCGGCGGTGGCCGGGTCCTTGAGCACCTCGAAGGCACCGTCGTTGAAGATGTTGCAGTTCTGGTAGATCTCCACCAGCGCGGTGCCCTGGTGCTCGGCCGCCGCCCGCAGCACCGAGGTCAGGTGCTTGCGGTCGGAGTCGATGGTGCGCGCCACGAAGGTGGCCTCGGCGCCGAGCGCGAGCGAGAGCGGGTTGAACGGCGCGTCCAGCGAGCCCATCGGCGTGGACTTGGTGATCTTGCCGACCTCGCTGGTGGGCGAGTACTGACCCTTCGTCAGCCCGTAGATCCGGTTGTTGAAGAGCAGGATCTTCAGGTTGACGTTGCGGCGCAGCGCGTGGATCAGGTGGTTGCCGCCGATCGAGAGCGCGTCGCCGTCGCCGGTGACCACCCAGACGCTCAGGTCCTGGCGCGAGGCGGCGAGTCCGGTGGCGATCGCCGGGGCGCGGCCGTGGATCGAGTGCACGCCATAGGTGTTCATGTAGTACGGGAACCGCGAGGAGCAGCCGATCCCGGAGACGAAGACGGTGTTCTCCCGGCGGATGCCGAGCTCCGGCATGAAGGACTGCACGGCCGCCAGGATCGCGTAGTCCCCGCACCCGGGGCACCAGCGCACCTCCTGGTCGGTCTTGAACTCCTTGGCGCTCTGCGGCGCATCGGCCTTGGGCACCAGCTTCAGCGAGGGGAAGCCCCGATTGTCAGTGGCACTCATCGTCGTCGCTCCCGTCCAGCGTTCCGATCGCCGCCCACAGCACGTCCGCCAACTGCGCCGCCTTGAAGGGCAGTCCGCGCACCTGGTTGTAGGACTGGGCGTCCACCAGGTACTTGGCCCGCAGCAGCAGGGCGAGTTGGCCGAGGTTCATCTCGGGCACGATGACCTTGTCGTAACTGCCCAGCACGGCGCCCAGGTTGGCCGGGAAGGGGTTGAGGTTGCGCAGGTGCGCCTGGGCGATGTGACCGCCGTCGGCGCGCAGGCGGCGCACCGCCGCGGTGATCGGCCCGTACGTCGAGCCCCAGCCGATCACCAGCACCCGCGCCTTGCCGTCCGGGTCGTCGACCTCGATCGGGGGCACCGTGATGCCGTCGATCCTGGCCTGCCGGGTGCGGACCATCAGGTCGTGGTTGGCCGGGTCGTAGGAGATGTTGCCGGTGCCGTCCTGCTTCTCGATGCCGCCGATCCGGTGCTCCAGACCGGCCGTGCCGGGCACCGCCCAGGGCCGGGCGAGGGTCTGCGGGTCGCGCTTGTAGGGCCAGAACTCGCCCTCGGGGGTGTTCGGGCCGCTCGCGAAGTCCGGTTCGATCGCGGGCAGTTCACGGACGGCCGGGATCCGCCAGGGCTCCGAGCCGTTGGCCAGGTAGCCGTCCGAGAGCAGGAAGACCGGGGTGCGGTAGGTGACCGCGATCCGGGCAGCCTCCAGCGCGGCGGTGAAGCACTCGGCCGGGGTGGCCGGCGCCACGATCGGCACCGGCGCCTCGCCGTTGCGCCCGAACATCGCCTGCAGCAGGTCGGCCTGCTCGGTCTTGGTGGGCAGCCCGGTGGAGGGGCCGCCGCGCTGGATGTCCACCACCAGCAGCGGCAGTTCGAGCGAGACGGCCAGGCCGATCGTCTCCGACTTGAGCGCCACACCGGGGCCCGAGGTGGTGGTCACGCCCAGCGCGCCGCCGAAGGCCGCGCCCAGCGCGGCCCCGATGCCCGCGATCTCGTCCTCGGCCTGGAAGGTGCGCACGCCGAAGTTCTTGTGCTTGGAGAGCTCGTGCAGGATGTCGGAGGCCGGCGTGATCGGGTAGGAGCCCAGGAAGAGCGGCAGGCCCGAGCGCTGCCCGGCGGCGATCAGGCCGTAGGCCAGCGCCAGGTTGCCGGAGATGTTGCGGTAGGTGCCGGCGGGCAGCTTGGCCGGGGCCACCTCGTAGGAGACCGCGAAGTCCTCGGTGGTCTCACCGAAGTTCCACCCCGCCTTGAAGGCCGTGATGTTGGCCTCGGCGATGGCGGGCTTCTTGGCGAACTTGGTCCGCAGGAAGCTCTCGGTGCCGTGGGTGGGGCGGTGGTACATCCAGGAGAGCAGACCGAGCGCGAACATGTTCTTGGCCCGCTCGGCGTCCTTGCGGGCCAGCCCGCTCTCCTTGAGCGCCTCCAGCGTCAGCGTGGTCAGCGGCACCTTGTGCAGGTGGAAGGCGTCCAGCGAGCCGTCGCCCAGCGGGTCGGCCGCGTAGCCGACCTTGGCCAGCGCCCGCTTGGTGAACTCGTCGGTGTCCACGATGATCTCGGCACCGTGCGGCAGGTCGGGCAGATTGGCCTTCAGGGCCGCCGGGTTCATCGCCACCAGCACGTTCGGCGCGTCGCCGGGGGTGAGGATGTCGTGGTCGGCGAAGTGCAGTTGGAAGCTGGAGACCCCGGGCAGGGTGCCCTGGGGCGCCCGGATCTCGGCGGGAAAGTTGGGCAGAGTGGACAGATCGTTGCCGAAGGAGGCGGTCTCCGAGGTGAACCGGTCACCGGTGAGCTGCATCCCGTCGCCCGAGTCCCCCGCGAAGCGGATGATCACCCGGTCGACCCGACGAATGGGCTTGGGCCGCCGGGGCGCCGCCGCGTCCGGCCGACCTGGTGGGTCGCTCGGACTGCCCCCTACTGCTGCTACCTGATCGACCTCGCTGGTCACTGCCGCGAACCTCCCTCAGGGGTACCAGCCGCGGGCGTGAGCCGTGTGCCCCGTCCGCCTGGTGCACCGATCGAATCCTATGCGGATGGTGATTCGCTGGGATGTAACTACAGCAAAGGCATTCCCTTGAGTATTTCCGCGTCAGCGCCCAGGAACCGCGGGGTCAGCGCGGTGTCACGGCGGCGTCAGGAATTCAGGTGGACGGCAGTGCGGCGTCAGGGCGGCGTCAGGAATTCAGGTAGGTGAGCACCGCGAGCACCCGGCGGTGGTCCTCGGGGCTCTGCGCCAGGCCCAGCTTCAGGAAGATGTTGCTGACGTGCTTCTCCACCGCGCCGTCGGAGATCACCAGCGTCTTGGCCACCGCCGCGTTGGTCCGCCCTTCGGCCATCAGCGCGAGCACCTCGCGCTCGCGCGGGGTCAGCCGGCTCAGCACGTCACCCTTGCGGCTGCGGCTGAGCAGCTGCTGGACCACCTCCGGGTCCAGCGCGGTGCCGCCGCCGGCCACCCGGACCACCGCGTCCACGAACTCGCGCACCTCGGCGACCCGGTCCTTGAGCAGGTAGCCGACCCCGCGGGTGGAGCCGGCCAGCAGCTCGGAGGCGTACTGCTCCTCCACGTACTGGGAGAGCACCAGCACCCCGAGCCCCGGGTAGAGGCCGCGCAGCGTCACGCAGGCCCGCACGCCCTCGTCGGTGTGGGTGGGCGGCATCCGCACGTCGGCCACCACCACGTCGGGCAGCGCGCCGGCCTCGGCCAGGTCGTGCACCGCCTTGAGCAGCGCCGCGCCGTCCCCGACCCCGGCGACCACCTCGAGACCGCGGTCGGTGAGCAGCCGGGTCAGGCCCTCCCGGAGCAGGACCGAGTCCTCGGCGATGACGACGCGCAGCATGTGATGCTTCTCCCCCGCGATGTGGTGCCCTGTGGTGCCGCATGGCGCTCGGTGGCGCCACGCCTCACATGGTACGGATCGCGACGGCGTCGCAGAGCCCCTGCAGGGCCGCCTTGGCCGGGCCCTCGGGCAGCGGGTCGAGCAGCGCGCGGGCCTCCTCGGCGTAGCGCAGGGTCTCGCGGCGGGCCCGCTCCAGCGCGGGGTGGCGGCGCAGCAGGCGCAGCGCCTCGGCGTGCAGCTGATCGTCCGTCAGGTCCTGCTCGAGCAGCTCGCGCAGCCGGGCGTCCTCCGGGTCGCTCTCGTCCAGCGGCATCGACTGCAGCAGCAGCACCGGCAGGGTGGGCACGCCCTCGCGCAGGTCGGTGCCGGGGGTCTTGCCGGACTCGTGGCCGTCGCTGGCGATGTCGAGCACGTCGTCGGCGAGCTGGAAGGCGATGCCCATCTTCTCGCCGTACTGGGTGAGGATCTCCACCACCCAGGGCTCGGCACCGGCCATCAGCGAGCCGAAGCGCCCGGAGACGGCGATCAGCGCGCCGGTCTTGCCGGCCAGCACCTCGAGGTAGTGGTCCAGCGGGTCGTCGCCGGGGCCGGGGCCCGCGGTCTCCAGGATCTGACCGGTCACCAGGCGCTCGAAGGCGTCGGCCTGGATCCGCACCGCCTCGGTGCCCAGCTCCGAGAGCACCTGGGAGGCGCGGGAGAAGAGGAAGTCGCCGGTGAGGATGGCCACCGAGTTGTCCCAGCGGGCGTTCACGGTGGGCACGCCGCGGCGCACCGGGGCCTCGTCCATCACGTCGTCGTGGTACAGCGTGGCCAGGTGGGTCAGCTCCACGACCACGGCGGCCGGCACCACGCCGGGCGCGTACGGATCGCCGAACTGGGCGGCCAGCATCACCAGCAGCGGGCGGAAGCGCTTGCCGCCGGCCTTGATCAGGTGGCTCGCGGTGACCTGGACCAGGGGGAGCTCGCTCTTGACGGCCTCGGCCATCGCGGCCTCCACCGCCTGCAGCCCCGCCTGGACGTCACGGTTCAGATCGCGGTCCTGCACGCTGAGCCCGAAGGGTTCCACGACGGTCACGAAGACCACTCCTGTCGCCGGTCGATCATGCGGTCCGGTCCCTGTTGCGGCCGCTGCCATCCCCAGCAGCGTATCCGGTCACGAGTGGATCACTGTACGGGCGTGCGGGTAGCGCGGCGAAGATCGCGCCGGGTCCGGGGTGTGCGCCCCGGACCCGGCCTGTCATCGGTACCGCCTCGCGGGGCGGCTCAGCGGGCGAACAGCGCCGCCCTGGACGCGAGGTCCAGGAAGTACTGCGGCAGCAGCCCGAGGCCGAGCGTGACGATCACGCCGAGCGAGATCGCCATCGTGGTGAAGACGCTGGGGATCGCCACCGCCGGGCCATTGGGCTGCGGGTCGGAGAAGAACATCAGCACGATCACCCGGATGTAGAAGAACGCGGCGACCGCCGAACTGAGCACACCGACGATCACCAGCGGGGTCGCCCCGCCCGCCGCCGCGGCCTGGAAGACCGCGAACTTACCGGTGAATCCGCTGGTCAGCGGGATGCCGGCGAAGGAGAGCAGGAAGAGCGCGAAGACCGCGGCGAGCAGCGGCGAGCGGCGCCCGAGCCCGGCCCAGCTGGACAGGTGGGTGGCCTCGCCCTTGGAGTCGCGCACCAGGGTGACCACCGCGAAGGCGCCCAGCGTGACGAAGGAGTACGCCAGCAGGTAGAAGAGCACCGCGCCCAGGCCCTGCCGGTTGGTGGCGATCACGCCGGTCAGGATGAAGCCGGCGTGCGCGATCGAGGAGTACGCCAGCAGTCGCTTCACGTCCTGCTGGGTCACCGCCAGGATCGCGCCGACGATCATGGTGAGGATCGCCACACCCCACATCACCGGGCGCCAGTCCCAGCGCAGTCCGGGGAAGGCCACGTAGAACAGCCGCAGCAGCGCGCCGAAGGCGGCCACCTTGGTCGCCGCGGCCATGAAGCCGGTGACCGGGGTCGGGGCGCCCTGGTAGACGTCCGGGGTCCAGGCGTGGAACGGCACCGCGCCGACCTTGAAGAGCAGGCCGACCCCGACCATCGCCAGGCCGATCAGCAGCAGCGCGTCGTTGTGCGTGGTGACCGCCAGCGCCGGGGTGACCGGGGCGTTGCCGGAGATGACGTCGGCGATCTCCGGGAGCCGGAAGGTGCCCGCGTACCCGTAGAGCAGCGCGCTGCCGAACAGGAAGAAGGCCGAGGCGAAGGAGCCCAGCAGGAAGTACTTGACGGCCGCCTCCTGGGAGAGCAGCCGGCGCCGGCGGGCCAGCGCGCAGAGCAGGTAGAGCGGGAAGGAGAAGACCTCCAGCGCCACGAACATGGTCAGCAGGTCGTTGGCGGCCGGGAAGAGCAGCATGCCACCGACCGCGAAGAGGGTCAGCGGGTAGACCTCGGTGGCCGCGAAGCCGGCCCGGGTGGCCTGCCTCTCCTGCTCGCTGCCGGGGGTCGCCGAGGCCTGGGCGACGAAGGGGTCGACCGGCACGCCCTCGGGGCGCGGGTCCAGGCGGCGCTCGGCGTAGAGGAGCACGGCGAGCACGGCGGCCAGCAGGATCACGCCCTGCAGGAAGAGCGCGGGGCCGTCCAGCGCCACCGAACCCATCGCCAGCAGGCCGCTCCTGGTGGTGCCGTAGCCCTGGGCGGCCAGCACCAGCACCGCGACGAAGGCTCCGGCGAGCCCGGCCAACGCCAGCGTCACCTGGGTGACGTAGCGGAACCGGCGCGGCACGAACGCCTCCACCAGGATGCCCGCCACGGCACCGCCGAAGACCACCAGCATCGGGGAGAGCTGGCCGTACTCGATGTGCGGGGCGGGGATGCTCGGTGTGTTGCCACCGGCCGCCGCCATCCACAAGCTGTGGACAGTCACTGCTGCTCACCTCCGGCAGGGATGGCCACCGGGTGGGCCGGGGCCGGGTCGGTCCGGTGGACCTGGGAGAGGGTGTCGGCCACCGCCGGGTTCACCAGGTCGGTGAGCGGCTTGGGGTAGACGCCGAGGACCAGGGTCAGCGCGATCAGCGGCGCGGCCACCAGCACCTCGCGCGCCTTCAGGTCGGCCATGCCGCTGACGCTCGCCTTCACCGGCCCGGTCATGGTGCGCTGGTAGAGCACCAGCACGTAGAGCGCGGCCAGCACGATGCCCAGGGTCGCGATGATCGCCAGCACCGGGTAGCGGGTGAAGGTGCCGACCAGGACCAGGAACTCGCTGACGAACGGCGCGAGTCCGGGCAGCGAGAGGGTGGCCAGGCCGCCGACCAGGAAGGTGCCGGCCAGCACCGGGGCGACCTTCTGCACGCCGCCGAAGTCGGCGATCAGGCGCGAGCCGCGGCGCGAGATCAGGAAGCCGGCCACCAGCATCAGCAGCGCGGTGGAGATCCCGTGGTTGACCATGTAGAGGGTGGCGCCGCTCTGGCCCTGGCTGGTCATCGCGAAGATGCCCAGGATGATGAAGCCGAAGTGCGAGATCGAGGCGTAGGCGACCAGCCGCTTGATGTCCTTCTGACCCACCGCCAGCAGCGCGCCGTAGATGATGCCGACGACGGCGAGCACCAGGATCGCGGGCGCGAAGAACTTGGAGGCGTCCGGGAACAGGCCCAGGCAGAACCGGAGCATCGCGAAGGTGCCGACCTTGTCGACCACCGCGGTGATCAGCACGGCGGTGCCGGCGGTGGACTCGCCCATCGCGTTCGGCAGCCAGGTGTGCAGCGGCCACAGCGGGGCCTTGACGGCGAAGGCGAAGAAGAAGCCGAGGAAGAGCGCGCGCTGGGCGGTCGGGTCGATGACCAGCTTGCCGTCCGCGATCGAGGAGGTCAGCGTCTGCAGGTCGAAGGTGCCCTGCCCCTGGTTCTGCGCGACCACGTAGAGGCCGATCACGGCGGCCAGCATGACCAGGCCGCCGAGCAGGTTGTACAGCAGGAACTTGACCGCCGCGTACGAGCGCTGACGGGCCGCCTCGGGGCCGCCCGCCCGGTCGCCGAAGCCGCCGATCAGGAAGTACATCGGGATCAGCATGGCTTCGAAGAAGACGTAGAACAGGAAGACGTCGGTGGCCAGGAAGGAGACGATCACCATCGCCTCGACCGCCAGGATCAGGGCGAAGAAGCCCTGGGTGCGGCGGCGCCCCTCGAAGGTGTTGGGGTCGGAGTTGCCCTCGGGGGTGGGCGCGGGGTCCGCGTCGTGCCAGGAGGCCAGCATGACGAAGGGCACCAGCACCGCGGTGAGCAGCACCAGCACGGCGCCGATGCCGTCCACGCCGAGCGAGAAGCTGATCCCGAAGGCGCGGATCCAGCTGTGCGACTCGGTGAGCTGGTAGCGCGGGCCGCCGCTCTTGAAGTCGCTCGCCACCAGGGCGGCGAGCGCGAGGGTGACGGCGGAGAAGGCGAGCGCCGTGATCTTGGTGGTGCGCCGGCGGGTGTCGCTGGTGCCGGCCGGCAGCGCGGCGGTGAGGACCGCCCCGACGGCCGGAACGGCACACGTCGTGGTCAGCAGGAAGCTCATGCGCGGGCCTCCTGACGATGCGTCATAGTCATACGGACCTCATCAGGAGGGTGGTGGCGACCAGCACCAGCGTGCCGCCGAACATGGACAGGGCGTAGGAGCGGACGTAGCCGTTCTGCACCCGGCGCAGCCGGCTGGAGACGCCCCCGATGGTGGCGGCCAGGCCGTTGACGACGCCGTCGAGTCCCTTGCTGTCGAAGAAGACCAGCGCGGCGGTCAGCGCGGAGCCGGGGCGGACCAGGACGGCGTGGTTGAAGTCGTCCTGGAGCAGGTCGCGGCGGGCCGCGCGGGTGAGGGCGGAGCCGACCGGCGCGACGACCGGCACCGGGGTGCGGCCGTAGACCAGGTAGGCCAGCCCCACGCCGGCCAGCATGCAGGCGGTGGTGAGCAGGGTGATCGCGATCGAGGGCAGCGGCGAGTGGCCCTCGCTGTGCCCGGTGACCGGCTCCAGCCAGTGCAGGAAGGAGCTGTTGACGCTGAACAGGCCGCCCGCGAAGACCGAACCGAAGGCCAGCACGATCATCGGGATGGTCATCGTCCGTGGCGACTCGTGCGGGTGCGGCTCGTGGCCCTCCGCGTCCGGCTGCCAGCGCTTCTCGCCGAAGAAGGTCAGGATCATCACCCGGGTCATGTAGAACGCGGTGACCGCGGCGCCGATCAGGGTGACCGCGCCCAGGATCCAGCCCTCGGTGCCGCCCTTGGCGAAGGCGGCCTCGATGATCTTGTCCTTGGAGAAGAAGCCGGACAGCCCCGGGAAGCCGATGATCGCCAGGTAGCCGAGCCCGAAGGTGACGAAGGTGATCGGCAGGTACTTGCGCAGGCCGCCGTAGTGACGCATGTTCACCTCGTCGTTCATGCCGTGCATGACCGACCCGGCGCCGAGGAAGAGCCCGGCCTTGAAGAAGCCGTGGGTGACCAGGTGCATGATCGCGAAGACGTAGCCGATCGGACCCAGGCCCGCGGCCAGGATCATGTAGCCGATCTGCGACATGGTCGAGCCGGCCAGCGCCTTCTTGATGTCGTCCTTGGCGCAACCGACGATCGCACCGAAGATCAGCGTCACCGCCCCGACGCAGACGACCGCGAGCTGCGCGTCCGGCGCCAGGTCGAAGATCGCGCTCGAGCGGGTGATCAGGTAGACGCCGGCGGTCACCATGGTGGCCGCGTGGATCAGGGCGGAGACCGGGGTCGGGCCCTCCATCGCGTCGCCGAGCCAGCTCTGCAGCGGCACCTGGGCCGACTTGCCGCAGGCCGCGAGCAGCAGCATCAGGCCGATCGCGGTCAGCCTGCCCTGGCTCGCCTCGTGCGCGGTGGCGAAGACCGGGCCGAAGGCGAAGCTGCCGAACTGGGTGAACATCAGCATGATCGCGATCGACAGGCCGACGTCGCCGACCCGGTTGACGATGAACGCCTTCTTGGCGGCGGTGGCCGCGCTCGGCTTGTGCTGCCAGAAGCCGATCAGCAGGTACGAGGCGAGCCCGACGCCCTCCCACCCGACGTACAGCAGCAGGTAGTTGTCCGCCAGCACGAGCAGCAGCATGGCGGCCAGGAAGAGGTTGAGGTAGCCGAAGAACCGGCGCCGGCGCTCGTCCTGCGCCATGTAGCCCACCGAGTAGAGGTGGATCAGGGTGCCGACGCCGGTGATCAGCAGCACGAAGGTGATCGAGAGCTGGTCGAGCTGGAAGGAGACGTCGGCCTGGAAGCCGGCCACCGGGATCCAGCTGAACAGGTGCTCGCTGACGGCTCGTTGGTCGGTCGGGCGACCGAGCATCTGGAAGAAGAGGACCAGTCCGAAGACGAAGGAGAGCAGCGCGGCGAAGGTGCCCAGCCAGTGGCCGAAGCGGTCCAGGGCACGGCCGCCGAGCAGCAGCACGGCAGCACCGAGCAGCGGGGCCGCCACGAGCAGCGGAATGAGAGAGTTCACTTAGGGCCCCTACAGCTTCATCAGGTTGCTGTCGTCGACCGAAGCCGAGTGCCTGGTCCTAAAGATGCTCACGATGATCGCCAGGCCCACCACGACCTCGGCGGCGGCGACCACCATGGTGAAGAAGGCCAGGATCTGGCCGTCCAGGTTGCCGTGCAGCCGGGAGAAGGTGACCAGGGCGAGGTTGGCGGCGTTGAGCATCAGCTCCACGCACATGAACAGGACGATGGCGTTGCGCCTGATCAGCACCCCGCTGGCCCCGATGGTGAACAACAGGGCCGCGAGATACAGGTAGTTGACCGGGTTCACTCCGCCTCCTCCGCATCGTCCCGGTTCGGGGTCTCCCTCGTCGGGCTCTCCTTCGTCAGCGCGGCGGTCAGCGCCGCGCGGCCCTGCCCCGCGTCCTGGGCCGGCACCGGCCGCTCGGACGGCGGGCGGCCCAGCCACTCGGAGGTGGCGTTCTCCAGCTCGGCCATCCGGTGCAGCATGTCCTGGCTGACGTCGCGGATCTGGCCGCGCTCGCGCAGGGTGGCCATCACCGAGTCCTCGGCGATGGTGCCGTCCGGCAGCAGGCCCGCGATGTCCACCGCGTTGTGCCGGGCGTAGACGCCGGGCGCCGGAAGCGGCGGGATCTGCTTGTTGTCCTTGATCCGCTGAGCGGCCAACTCGCGCTGGGTGAGCCGGGGTTCGACGCTCTCGCGGTGGGTGAGCAGCATCGCGCCGACCGCCGCGGTGATCAGCAGCGCGCCGGTGACCTCGAAGGCCCAGACGTACTTGGTGAAGATCAGCCGGGCCAGGCCCTGCACGTTGCCCTCGGCGTTCGCCTCGGCCAGGCCGGTGAAGTGGCCGAGCCTGGCGTTGGCGATGCCCGCGATCAGCAGCGCCCCGAAGCCCAGGCCGCAGAGCACGGCGGCGATCCGCTGGCCCTTGAGCTGCTCCTTGAGGGAGTCGGCGGCCGTCACGCCGACCAGCATCACCACGAAGAGGAAGAGCATCATGATCGCGCCGGTGTAGACCACGATCTGCACCACGCCCAGGAAGACCGCGCCCTGGGCCAGGTAGCAGACCGCCAGCGCCAGCATGGTGGCGGCCAGGCAGAGCGCGCTGTGCACGGCCTTGCGCATCAGCAGCATGCCGAGCGCGCCGCCGACCGCGATCACCGCGAGCACCCAGAACTGGACCGCCTCGCCGGTGGAGGTCATGAGCTCACCTCCCGCTCGTGGCGCTCCTGGGTCTCGGTGCCGGGCGCGGCGTGGGTGACCTCGCCGCGGTAGTAGGCGCCCTCGTCGGTCCCCGGGTACATCGCGTGCGGCGCCTCGACCATGCCCTCGGTCAGGCCGGCCAGCAGCTGCTCCTTGGTGAAGATCAGGTCGGCCCGCGAGGAGTCGGCCAGCTCGTACTCGTTGGTCATGGTCAGCGCGCGGGTCGGGCAGGCCTCGATGCACAGCCCGCACAGGATGCAGCGGGCGTAGTTGATCTGGTAGACCGCGCCGTAGCGCTCACCCGGGGAGTAGCGCTCCTCCTCGGTGTTGTCGGCGCCCTCCACGTAGATCGCGTCCGCGGGGCAGGCCCAGGCGCACAGCTCGCAGCCGACGCACTTCTCCAGGCCGTCCGGGTGCCGGTTGAGCTGGTGGCGGCCGTGGAAGCGGGGGGCGGTGGGCTTCTTCTGCTCCGGGTACTGCTCGGTCAGCCGCTTCTTGAACATGGCCTTGAAGGTCACGCCGAAGCCGGCGGCCGGTCCCAGCAGCGACGGCTTGTCGTCGGACTCTGGCATCTCGGTTCAGCTCCCTTCCACATGGTTGGCGCCGTGGTTGGCACCGTTCAGCGCGTCCGCCAGCTCCTGCGGCGGGGTGGCCCGCGGCACCCGGCTGCGCCGGCGCGGCACCGGCGGCAGCTCCTGGCCGGGCAGCGGCGGGACCGGGTAGCCGCCCGCCATGGGATCGAACTCCCCGGTGGCGGGGGCCGGTTCGACCCCCTTCTCCTTGTCCCGGAAGGCGTCCCAGAGCAGCGAGAGGAGCAGCAGTACGGCCACCGGCGCGCCCACGTAGAGCACCACGTTGCCGAAGCCGTTGCCCTCGTTGCGCAGCGCCCGGACGCTGGCCACCATCACCAGCCAGACCAGCGAGACCGGGATGAGCACCTTCCAGCCCAGCTTCATGAACTGGTCGTAGCGCAGCCGGGGCAGCGTGCCGCGCAGCCAGATGAAGAAGAAGAGCAGCAGCTGGATCTTGATCACGATCCAGAGCAGCGGCCACCAGCCGTGGTTGGCGCCGGCCCAGAAGGTGGAGATCGGCCACGGGGCCCGCCAGCCGCCCAGGAAGAGCGTGCTGGCGACCGCCGAGACGGTGACCATGTTGACGTACTCGGCCAGCATGAACATCGCGAACTTCAGCGAGCTGTACTCGGTGTTGAAGCCGCCGACCAGCTCGCCCTCGGCCTCCGGCAGGTCGAAGGGCGCCCGGTTGGTCTCCCCCACCATCGCGATGATGTAGACGATGAACGAGACCGGCAGCAACACCGCGAACCAGGTGGGCCGTTGGGAGTCGACGATCTGCGAGGTCGACATCGAGCCGGAGTAGATGAAGACGGCGGCGAAGGAGAGGCCCATCGCGATCTCGTAGGAGATCATCTGCGCCGAGGAGCGCAGGCCGCCGAGCAGCGGGTAGGTCGAGCCGGAGGACCAGCCGGCCAGCACGATGCCGTAGATCCCGATCGAGGCGGTGGCCAGGATGTAGAGCAGCGCCACCGGCAGGTCGGTGAGCTGCATCGGGGTGCGGGTGCCGAAGATCGAGATCTCGTTGTCGGCCGGGCCGAACGGGATCACCGCGATCGCCATGAAGGCCGGGATCGCACAGACCACCGGCGCCAGGACGTAGACCACCTTGTCCGCCCCGGAGACCACCAGGTCCTCCTTCAGGGCGAGCTTGACGCCGTCGGCCAGCGACTGCAGCAGGCCCCAGGGGCCGTGCCGGTTCGGGCCGATGCGCAGCTGCATCCAGGCGACGACCTTGCGCTCCCAGACGATCGAGACCAGCACGGTGATCAGCAGGAAGGCGAAGCAGAAGACCGCCTTGAGCAGCACCAGCCACCACGGGTCGCGCCCGAAGAAGCCCAGCGTCTCGTAGCCGGCGGCGAGTTGTGCGTGGAGCATTACCGGTCCCCTTCCGCCGGGGCGATGGTCACCAGGTGACCGACCGTGGTGCCGAGAGTGCGGTGGACGCCCTGCTCGACGGAGTTGACGGGCAGCCAGACGGTGCGGTCCGGCATCTCCGGGGAGAGCTCCAGCGGCAGTTCCAGCGAGCCGGCCGGGCCGCTGACCCGCAGGCGCTCGCCCGCTCCGATCTCCGCCGCGGTGCCGGGCGAGAGCCGGGCCACCGCCCGGTGCCGGGTGCCGGCCAGGTGCTCGTCACCCTGCTGCAGCGTGCCGCGGTCCAGCAGCATCCGCCAACCGGCCAGCACCGCCTGGCCGTTGGCGGGCCTCGGCAGTGCGGATGGGTGGCCGGCCGGGGCGGCGGGGTGGTCGCCGGACCACGGCGCGAAGGTGTCCAGCTCCAGCCGGGCGGCCCGGACGTCGGGCAGCCCGAGGCGGTGGCCGAGCGCGTCGGCCAGCATGTGCAGCACCCGGACGTCCGAGTGCAGGTGCCGGCCCATCTGCTGGTCGGGCTTGAGCGCGGCCTCGAACATCCGCACCCGGCCCTCCCAGTTGAGGAAGGTGCCGGCCTTCTCGGCCACCGCGGCCACCGGCAGCACCACGTCGGCGTGCGCGGTGACGGCCGAGGGGCGCAGCTCCAGCGAGATCACGAAGCCGACCCTGGCCAGCGCCTCCTCGGCCAGCTGCGGGTCCGGCAGGTCGTCCGGGTCCAGGCCGCCGACCAGCAGCGCGTCCAGGTCGCCGTGCGCGGCGGCGGCCAGGATCTGGCCGGTGTCGCGCCCGAGCCGGGCGGGCAGTTCGGCCACCCCCCAGGCGGTGGCGGCGTCGAGACGGGCAGCCGCGACGGTCACCGGGCGGCCACCGGGCAGCAGGCCGGGCAGCGCGCCGGCCTCCAGCGCGCCGCGCTCGCCGGCCCGGCGCGGCACCCAGGCCAGCCGGGCACCGGTGGCGTGCGAGAGCCGCAGCGCCGCGGTGAGCGCGCCGGCGGTCTGCGCCAGGCGCTCGCCGACCATGATCACGGCGCCGGGCCTGCGCAGCAGCTCGGCGGCGCGTCCGGCCTCGTCGCTCAGCGGCTCCTCGGCCGCCAGCGCGCCCAGCCACTCGGCCTCGGTGCCCGGGGCGGCCGGCAGCAGCGAGCCGCCGAGCTTGGCCAGGCCGCGCGAGCGGTGGTCGGCGATGGCGACGACCTTGAGGCCCGAGCGGCTCGCCTTGCGCAGCCGCAGGAAGACGATCGGCGACTCCTCCTCGGGCTCGAAGCCGGCCAGCAGGACCACCGGTGCCTGCGCCAGCGCCCGGTAGGTCACCGGCTCGGGACTGCCGAGGTCGACCCCGCGCCCGGCCACGGCGGCGGCCAGGAAGTCCGCCTCCTCGGCGCTGTGCGGGCGGGCCCGGAAGTCCACGTCGTTGGTGCCGAGCACCACCCGGGCGAACTTGGCGTAGCCGTAGGCGTCCTCCACGGTGACCCGGCCGCCGGTGAGCACCGCGCTGCGCGAGCCGCGCAGGCCCTCGGCGGCGGCCGCCAGCGCCTGCGGCCAGGAGGCCTCGACGAGCTCACCGGTCTCCCGGTCGCGCACCAGCGGGGTGGTCAGCCGGTCGCGCTGCTGGGCGTAGCGGAAGGCGAACCGGCCCTTGTCGCAGTTCCACTCCTCGTTGACCTCCGGGTCCTCGCCGGCCAGCCGGCGCAGCACCTTGCCGCGCCGGTGGTCGGTGCGCTGGGCGCAGCCCGAGGCGCAGTGCTCGCAGGTGCTGGGCGAGGAGACCAGGTCGAAGGGGCGCGAGCGGAACCGGTAGGCGGCCGAGGTGAGCGCGCCGACCGGGCAGATCTGGATGGTGTTGCCGGAGAAGTACGAGGCGAAGTCGTCACCGGCACCGGTGCCGACCTGCTCCAGCGCGCCGCGCTCCAGCAGCTCGATGAACGGGTCGCCGGCGATCTGCTGGGAGAAGCGGGTGCAGCGGGCGCAGAGCACGCAGCGTTCGCGGTCCAGCAGCACCTGGCTGCTGATCGGGATCGGCTTCTGGTAGGTCCGCTTCATGCCCTCGAAGCGGGAGTCGGCGGCGCCGGTGGACATCGCCTGGTTCTGCAGCGGGCACTCGCCGCCCTTGTCGCAGACCGGGCAGTCCAGCGGGTGGTTGATCAGCAGCAGCTCCATGACGCCGCGCTGGGCCTTCTCCGCCACCGGCGAGCTGATCTGGGTGCGCACCACCATGCCCTCGGCGACCGGGATGGTGCAGGAGGCGACCGGCTTGCGCTGGCCCTCGATCTCCACGATGCACTGGCGGCAGGCGCCGACCGGGTCCAGCAACGGGTGGTCGCAGAACCGGGGCACCTGGGTGCCGATGGCCTCGGCGGCGCGGATCACCAAGGTGCCCTTGGGGACCTGGACTTCGACGCCGTCGATGGTGAGCGTGACGAGGTCGGTGGCGGCCTTGACGGCTGATGGCTCCGTGACGGTCATGCGTGCACCTCCCTCTCGGTGACGGGCTCGGGGGTCGAGGAGCGGGGGCTCTCGGCCCAGACGGTGGCGGCGGCCGGGTCGAACGGGCAGCGGCGCTCGGCCAGGTGCCGCTCGTACTCGGCCCGGAAGTACTTCAGCGAGGAGGCGATCGGGCTGGCCGCGCCGTCGCCCAGGGCGCAGAAGGACTTGCCGTTGATGTTGTCGGCGATGTCGAGCAGCTTCTCCAGATCGCCCTCGACGCCCTCGCCCGCCTCGATCCGGCGCAGCAACTGGACGAGCCAGTACGTGCCTTCGCGGCACGGGGTGCACTTGCCGCAGGACTCGTGGGCGTAGAACTCGGTCCACCGGGTCACCGCGCGCACCACGCAGGTGGTCTCGTCGAAGATCTGCAGCGCCTTGGTGCCGAGCATCGAGCCGGCCGCGCCCACCGCCTCGTAGTCGAGCGGCACATCGAGGTGCTCCTCGGTGAACATCGGCGTCGAACTGCCGCCCGGGGTCCAGAACTTGAGCTGATGCCCGGCCCGCACCCCGCCGCTGACCTCGAGCAGCTGGCGCAGCGTCACGCCGAGCGGCGCCTCGTACTGGCCGGGGTTGGTGACGTGGCCGGAGAGCGAGTAGAGGGTGAAGCCGGGCGACTTCTCGGTGCCCAGCGAGGTGAACCACTCCTTGCCGCGGACCAGGATCGGCGGCACCGAGGCGATCGACTCGACGTTGTTGACCACCGTCGGGCAGGCGTACAGGCCCGCGATCGCCGGGAACGGCGGGCGCAGCCGGGGCTGGCCGCGGCGGCCCTCCAGCGAGTCGAGCAGCGCGGTCTCCTCGCCGCAGATGTAGGCGCCGGCGCCCGCGTGCACGGTGATGTCGAGGTCCACCCCCGAGCCGAGGATGTCCCGGCCGAGGAAGCCCGCGTCGTACGCCTCGGCGACGGCCGCGTGCAGCCGGCGCAGCACCGGGACCACCTCGCCGCGCAGGTAGATGAAGGCGTGGTCGCAGCGGATCGCGTAGGAGGCGATCACCATGCCCTCGATCAGCGCGTGCGGGTTGGCGAAGAGCAGCGGGATGTCCTTGCAGGTCCCGGGCTCGGACTCGTCCGCGTTGACCACCAGGTAGTGCGGCTTGCCGTCGTTCTGCGGGATGAACTGCCACTTCATGCCGGTGGGGAACCCGGCGCCGCCGCGACCGCGCAGGCCGGACTCCTTGACCAGCGCGATCAGCGCGTCCGGGTCCATCGCCAGGGCGTTGCGCAGGCCCTGATAGCCGTCGTGGCGTTGGTAGGTCGTCAGCGACCACGGCCGGTGGTCGTCCCAGGAGGCGGAGAGCACGGGGCTGAGCAGCTTCTCGGCCGGCTCGGTGGCGGTCATCACGCTTCCGTCCCTTCGTTGCGCGGGGAGACCACGCGGGCACCGGGCGCGCCGGGCAGCGACTCGCCCTTGGCCAGCCGCAGCCCGGCCAGGCTGGGCACACCGCCCGCGCCGGACTCGTCGTTGGCACCCTCGCGCGCGTCCGGGAAGCCGGCCAGGATCCGGGCGGTCTCCTTGAAGGAGCAGAGCCGGGCGCCCCGGGTGGGCCGCACCTCGGTGCCCGCGCGCAGCTCGTCGACCAGTTGCTTGGCGCTGTCCGGCGTCTGGTTGTCGAAGAACTCCCAGTTGACCATCACCACGGGGGCGTAGTCGCAGGCCGCGTTGCACTCGATGTGCTCCAGCGAGACCGAACCGTCCTCGGTGGTCTCGTTGTTGCCGATGCCCAGGTGCTCCTGGAGCCCGGCGAAGATCTCGTCGCCGCCGAGCACCGCGCAGAGCGTGTTGGTGCACACGCCCACGTGGTACGTCCCGGCGGGCTTGCGCCGGTACATCGTGTAGAAGGTGGCCACCGCCGTGACCTCGGCCGTGGTCAGCTCCACCTGCTCGGCGCAGAAGCGGATCCCGGTCGGGCTGACGAAGCCCTCCTCGGCCTGCACCAGGTGCAGCAGCGGCAGCAGGGCGGAGCGGGCCTGCGGGTAGCGGGCGATCAGCTCCTTCGCGTCGGCGGCGAGGCGCTGGTGCACCTCTGGCGGATAGGGCTTGGCCGGCAGCGCCGGCAGCCCGAGGTCGACGCCCGCATGAGGGTCGGATGTCACCGGTCAACGCCTCCCATCACCGGGTCGATCCCGGCCACCGCCACGATCACGTCGGCCACTTGGCCGCCTTCACACATCGCCGCCATCGACTGCAGGTTGGTGAACGAGGGGTCGCGGAAGTGCACCCGGTAGGGCCGGGTCCCGCCGTCGCTCACCACGTGCACACCCAGCTCGCCCTTGGGCGACTCCACCGCCGCGTACGCCTGGCCGACCGGGACCCGGAAGCCCTCGGTGACCAGCTTGAAGTGGTGGATCAGGGACTCCATCGAGGTGCCCATGATCTTCCGGATGTGGTCCAGCGAATTGCCCATGCCGTCCGGCCCGATGGCCAGTTGGGCCGGCCAGGCGATCTTCTTGTCGGCCACCATGACCGGCCCCGGGCGCAGCCGGTCCAGGCACTGCTCGACGATCCGCAGCGACTGCCGCATCTCCTCCAGGCGGATCAGGAACCGCCCGAAGGAGTCCGCGGTGTCCGCGACCGCCACCTCGAAGTCGTAGTCCTCGTAACCGCAGTAGGGATCGGTCTTGCGCAGGTCGTGCGGCAGGCCGGTGGCCCGCAGGATCGGCCCGGTGGCGCCCAGTGCCAGGCAGCCGGCCAGGTCCAGGTGGCCGACGTCGACCAAGCGGGCCTTGAAGATCGGGTTGCCGGTGGCCAGTTTGTCGTACTCGTGCATCCGGGAGCGGAAGAGCTTGACCGCCTCGCGGATCTGGTCGACCGCGCCCGGGGGCAGGTCCTGGGCCAGGCCGCCGGGGCGCACGTAGGCGTGGTTCATCCGCAGGCCGGTGACCAACTCGAAGATGTCCAGGATCAGTTCGCGGTCCCGGAAGCCGTAGATCATCAGCGTGGTGGAGCCGATCTCCATGCCGCCGGTGGCCAGGCACACCAGGTGCGAGGAGATCCGGTTGAGCTCCATCATCAGGACCCGGATCACGGTGGCCCGGTCCGGGATCTGCTCGGTGATGCCGAGCAGCTTCTCCACCGCCAGGCAGTAGGCGGTCTCGTTGAAGAGCGGGGTGAGGTAATCCATCCGGGTGACGAAGGTGGTGCCCTGCACCCAGTTGCGGTATTCGAGGTTCTTCTCGATCCCGGTGTGCAGATAGCCGATGCCGCACCTGGCCTCGGTCACCGTCTCGCCGTCGATCTCCAGGATCAGCCGCAACACTCCGTGGGTGGAGGGGTGTTGCGGACCCATGTTGACGATGATGCGTTCGTCGTCGGCACGCGCGACGGCCTCCGCCACCTCGCCCCAGTCGCCACCGGTGACGGTGAAGACCCGGCCCTCGGTGGTCTCGCGTGCTCCCGCCTCGTATTCGGTGCTCATCAGGAGTACGACCTCCGCTGGTCGGGAGCCGGGATCTGGGCACCCTTGTACTCGACGGGGATGCCGCCGAGCGGGTAGTCCTTGCGCTGCGGGTGGCCCAGCCAGTCGTCCGGCATCATGATCCGGGTCAGCGCCGGGTGACCCTCGAAGACGATCCCGAAGAAGTCGTAGGTCTCGCGCTCGTGCCAGTCGTTGGTGGGATAGACGCTGACCACCGAGGGGATCCGCGGGTCGGCGTCCGGCGCGGTGACCTCGATCCGGATCAGCCGGGTGTGGGTGATCGAGCGCAGGTGGTAGACCGCGTGCAGCTCGCGCCCGGCCTCACCCGGATAGTGCACGCCGCTGACGCCCAGGCAGAGTTCGAAGCGCAGCGCCGGGTCGTCGCGCAGTGTGCGGACGGTGGCCAGCAGGTGCTCGCGGGCGATCTGGAAGGTCAGCTCGGCGCGGTCGACCACGGTCTTCTCGATCACCACGGCCGGGTCGAGCCCCTGTTCCTCCAGGGCGCCCTCCAGCTCGTCGGCCACCTCGTCGAACCAGCCGCCGTACGGGCGCTCGGCCGGCGCGGGCAGCACGATCGCGGCGGCCAGGCCGCCGAAGCCCGAGGTGTCGCCGCTGCCGTGGGCACCGAACATGCCCTGGCGCCGGCCGATCACCTCGAGCGGGATCTCCTTGCGGGTCTCCGGGACGGCGGGAGCGTCCGGAGCCTGCGGGCCTTCGGGCTGCTTGGGAGCATCGGGCTGCTTGGGGGTGTCCGTCATTGCAGCAGCCCCCGCATCTCGCTGGTCGGGGTGGCGAGCAGCGCCCGCTCCTCGGCCGCTTCCTCGGCCCGCCGCCTGTTCACGCCGAGCGGCTCGTGCTGGATCTTGTGGTGCAGCTTGATGATCGCGTCCATCAGCATCTCCGGGCGGGGCGGACACCCCGGCAGGTAGATGTCCACGGGCACGATGTGGTCGACGCCCTGGACGATCGCGTAGTTGTTGAACATGCCGCCCGAGGACGCGCAGACGCCCATCGAGATGACCCACTTCGGGTTGGCCATCTGGTCGTAGACCTGGCGCAGCACCGGGGCCATCTTCTGGCTCACCCGCCCCGCCACGATCATCAGATCGGCCTGCCGGGGCGAGCCGCGGAAGACCTCCATCCCGAACCGGGCCAGGTCGTAGCGCCCGGCGCCGGTGGTCATCATCTCGATGGCACAGCAGGCCAGTCCGAAAGTGGCCGGGAAGACCGAGGCCTTTCTCACCCACCCCGCGGCACTCTCCACCGTGGTGAGCAGAAAGCCGCTCGGCAGCTTCTCCTCGATTCCCATCTACCCATCCCTCTCAGTGGCCTCAAGTCCAGCTGATCGCACTGCTGTTGATCGCCCCCGTGGTGATCGCCCGCCCGCTGCGCGCGGCGCCTAGTCCCACTCCAGGCCGCCGCGCCGCCAGACGTAGGCGTAGGCGACGAAGACGGTGGCGATGAACAGGAGCATCTCGACCAGCCCGAAGATCCCCAGGGCGTCGAAGCTGACCGCCCACGGGTAGAGGAAGACGATCTCGATGTCGAAGACGATGAAGAGCATCGCCGTCAGGTAGTACTTGATCGGGAACCGACCGCCGCCCACCGGCTGCGGGGTCGGCTCGATGCCGCACTCGTAGGCTTCCAACTTGGCCCGGTTGTATCGCTTGGGGCCGGTCAGCGAGGCCATCACGACGGAGCCGACCGCGAACGCCGCCGCGATGGCACCGAGTACGAGGATCGGCGCGTAGGCATTCATCTGCCTCGCTCCCTCCGTCCAGTCGTCCTTGACTGCAGATCGGAACCGCCGGGTCACCCTGAGGTGATCCGGTGATCCGGTTCCCGAGATCCACCCCATGTGAGGCAGTTCACAAAGCCCGGATCGAGCGCATCCTATGCCCGTCCGCTTGTGATCTGCGACACGCAGTCAGAGGGGATCTTTGTGATCTACACCACCTCGCAGACCGGTAGCCATGGCGTCAGGTCGCACGATATGAACGCAAAGAACTCAGATGGTCGCAAACAGTCACATTTATCGGCAGAGTGGCTGGTCAAAGCCGCTTTCCTATATCAACTATGCGCCGATCAACGCAAATTTCTGAGACTCAGATTGACGTGATAAGGCGGCCACTCGACCGGGTGACGAGGCGATGGCGGGCGCTTGACCCTCGCTTCACAAGGAGGCCGGCTCGGGTTCCGGGAGGTCCGCCTCGGCCGCGGGGGCGGCGGCGGCCTGGCTCGGGAGGACGGCACGACGGCCGGCCTCGGTGCCGAGCAGGACGAGCACGCCGCCGCAGAGGGCGAGCACGCTGAGGCGGTCGCCTCCGAGGGCCATGCCGAAGACCGCGGCCCAGAGCGGCTCGGTGCCCAGCAGCAGGCTCACCCGGGACGGCGAGGTGGCGCGCACCGCCCACATCTGGACGAAGAACGCGAACAGCGTGCAGAACAGCGCGAGATAGAGCAGCAGTGCCCACTGCCCCGGCCCCCACCCCGCCGCCACCCGCCACGGCGCCGGCCCGCCGAACGGGCTGGCGAGCACGAACACCACGGTGGCCGCCGCCAGTTGCACCCAGGTGAGGGCGAGCGAGTCGACCCCGCGCAGCGCCCGGCTGCGCGACATCGCCAGCACGTGCACGGTCCGCAGCACGGCCGCCCCCAGCACCAGCAGGTCCCCGAGCGAGGGTGCGCGCAGCCCCGAGCCCTCGGTCAGCAGCCCGACCCCGAGCAGCGAGAGCGCCGCCGCCCCGACGAAGGCGCGCGGGATCGCGGTGCGGGTCACCACGCTCTCGGCGAGCGGCGTGAGGATCATCGTCAGGCTGATGATCAGCCCGGCGTTGGTCGCCGAGGTGTGCACCACCCCGTAGCTCTCCAGCAGGAAGATGCCGCCCAGGATCCCCCCGAGCACCGCCCCACCCCGCCACTGCGCCGCCCCCAGGCCCCGCAGCCCCCGCCAGGCGAACCCTCCGAGCAGCGGCAGCACCACCCCGAACCGCAGCACCAGCATGGGCACCACCGTCGTGGCCGAGGCCAGGTGCTTCACCGCGAGGAAGCTCGACCCCCACACCACCGCCACCGCCAGCAACGGCAGATCGGCGAACGGCGAACGCGGGGCGGCGGCTCGCGGGGCAGCGGCTTGTGAAGGGCTTCGCATGCGGGATCCGTCCGGGGGGGGTGGGCGGTGCGTGGTCCGTGGATCGATCATCGTCGCGCATGGCCGATCGGATGATCAACGGATTTGTCTGCCCCCTGAGATGCGCTCCACCCCACCGCGAAGCCCCCCGCACGACGGCACCGGCCGGCCGGGCGGCGCGGTGATGGCGATGGTCTCGGCGATGCCGGTGAGGACGGTGGTCGCGCCTCCTGAGCGAGGCAGTCGCCCACCTTCCTCGCCCGGGTGAACCACACCGACACCGTCGTCCCAGCCCTTTCCCGCCTCGCTACTGGCGGCACGCACGTCGAACTCGCCCTCACCGGGCGGCGGCGCAGCCCGGTCCCCTCGCTTCGTCGTCACTCCTCCGCCCCCTCCGGGACGGTCACACAACCGTGGTCCTCGCCACTGTCGGTGGTGAGCGCCGCGAACAGCTCGGGGTCAGAGTAAGCCTCTGCGGTGTGCTTCCAGGCTGCGATGACGGTGCCGATGGGGTCGATCACCCCGAGGGCCGTGCTCGCCTTGGCCGTGTCCACGAGCTCGACAAGGAACTCGCGAACGGCCTCGGCAGGGAGAAACCGTACCCAGGGGAATGCTTCGGGAAAGACCCTGGTCAGCAACGTGACCGCCTGCGGATCGCTCCGCAGCAGAGCAACGAATATCCGGGTGGTGGAGTCAACGATCTCGACCGCCTGCTCGGCCCGGGCGGCAGTAGTCAGGTAGAGATCTTCGTCTCCCCGGCGCGTGAGCCGGATGCCGTGCCCCGGGGCGCGGTCCATCTTGGCGACGGTGTCCTTGGGCCTCTGAAGGAGTTCGGAGAAGGTGGCTCGCGTCGGGCTCATAGTTAGAAACTAGTTCAGAAGTCTGGCGGTGTCGACGCCGTTCACCCACTCGCCGCAGAGGCCCTGCGGCAGGACCTCGCGCCTCCCGGCATCGGCACAGCCCCCAATCAGGCCGCACTGGTGCTCCTCCCCCGTCGTCGCCCTGGTGGCGGGGCACCCGACCGGAAAGCGGGCGCCCGCCCCCACCCGCACCGTGACGACCGGGGTGCGGGCGGGGGCGGGCGGGTGCGGGCGGCCTCGGTGACCCGGAGCGGCTCGGCCGAGCGGGCGGACCCGACGGCAGTCGGTCAGCAGGTGCCGACGGACCCGTTGTGGGTGGACCAGACCGGCGTCCAGGCGCCGTCGCCGTGCGGGCGGTAGACAACGAGGTTGGCGTCGTCCTGCAGCCGCAGCCAGTTCGCGGACGGGTCGCAGCCGTGGTTCGTGCCGCTGTTCCAACGGGCGTTCTGGAAGGTGTCGTAGATCACGAGGTTGCCGTCGTACTGCATGATCACCTTCCCCGGCGCGGTGTTCTGGGTGCCGCTGTTCCACAGCGCGTCACCGAACCGGTCGTACTCGACCAGGTTTCCGTCGCCCTGGTACACCAGGCGGTAGGCACCGTTCGCGGAGATCATCTGGTCACCGGGCAGCAGACAGCTTCCCCAGTTCATGTGGTCCCAGTTGCCCGGGTTCTCCGAGCAGTTCCAGTTGGTCCCCGCGTCCGCCGACGCACTCGTCGCCGCCGCCAGCCCGGCCCCGCTCACGAGCGCCACCGCCGCACCGGTCAACGCCACAGCGCGCTTCAGATCAGCCACCTTCGACATCCGTGGTCCTCTCCTTCGTCGCAGCCGGTCCCTCCGGCTGCGAGAAGGAGCATCCAGGGCACCGATCAACAGGAGCTGGACGGCCGACCGGACCCAGCACCGTCACACCCGCTGTGCGCGGGCGGCGGCGAGTTCGCGCACCGCCCCGGCGACGGCACCGAAGTCCTTGCGCAGGATCTTGGAGTGGTTGCTCGCGGCCTTCGCGTGGACCCGGATGTTCGCGTTGCGGGCGAGCACCGGGGCGAGGTCGGCGCGCATCCGTTCCATCTGCGCGGCGTCCCCACCGAGGTTGCCCCCGGTGGCGAGGACGTACCGGACCGGTGCGGTCGTCCCGTCGAAGACGGGGTCGAGGGCCCCGGGTGCACAGAGTTCGATGAGTTCGAGGTTGATCTCGGCATGCTGCGCGGGGCTCATCCGGGCGGCCATGCCGAGCGGGCGCAGGATCGGCATGAGCGGGCCGAAGCGGCGGAAGAGCTTGTGGACCTGTTCCGGGAGCTCCTCGTTGAACATATCGGTCGGCAGGGCGCCGTCCACGGACACCACGGCCCGGACACGGTCGGGGTGGCGGGCGGCCCAGTGCATCGCGATCATCGCGCCGTAGGACCAGCCCACCAGGATCGGCCGCTCGATGCCCCGGGCGGTGAGGACGGCGTCGAGGTCGCGCAGGCAGGCTTCGAAGGAGTAGTCCGTCGCGGTCCGGGACTTGCCGCGGGCCCGCTCGTCGTAGGTGATGTGCCGGTAGTCGTCACCCAGTTCGTCGATGACGCGCCGCCAGTTCTTCTGGGAGGCGTACGAGCCGTTGAGGTAGACCACGGCAGGGCCGGGGCCCCCGGTGTCGGTGACGGCCAGGGCGGTGTCGTCGACCGGCAGCATGCCGGTCCAGGCGGGCTGGTTGATGCTCATGGGGTGCCTTCTTACGCGGTCGCGGGCGGGCTTCGGGTGCGGATGGCGCTGGAGCGGGCGCTGCTGGAGCGGATGATGCCGGGGCGGACGATGCCGGGGCGCGCGCTGCTCAGAGGCTGCGGGCGGTGATGTCGCCGCAGTTGGTGGTGGCGCGGATGGCGAGTCCGGTGGTGCCGTCGTTCCTGAGGGCGTTGCTGATGCGGCCGGAGGCGGTGCCGGCGTCCAGCGCGGCCGAGACGCCGGCGGCGGCGCCGACCGAGATGTCGCCGGACTCGGTGCGCAGCGCCAGCTCGCCGCGCAGGGCCTCGGTGATCCGGATGTCGCCCCGTGTGGTGCTGATCTCCGCGGGGCCGCCCAGTCGGCCGACCTCGACGTCGCCGTCGACCGCGGTCAGGCGCAGGCTCGCGACCTCGTCGAGCTTGATCTGCCGGTACGCGCCCTCGAAGGCGACGTCGCCCAGGCGTCCGACGACGCGCAGTTCGCAGGCGCCGCTGGTGGCCTGGACGCGGGAACCGGCCGGCAGCTTGACGGTGACCTCCAGCGATCCGCTCGGGCCGAAGAGCTGGTTCTTGGGCTCGGCGGCGCTGATCCGCAGCACGCCGTCGGCGTACTCGACGGTCGCCTGCTCGGCGGCCCGCACGTCGCGGCTCTTGTCGGCGTTGGCGGGCCGGACCTCGACGACGGTGTCGGCGCGGTCGGCGGCGATGAGCTGGACGCGCCCGGCCGGGACGTCCAGGACGGCGGTGATCGGGGCGGTGGTGGCGAACGTCTGCATCGTGCTCTCCTGAGCTCGTTCCTCGTTTCTGGCAACGGAAACGCTACGTTGCTTTCCACATCTCGGCAACGGACTCGCTGCGCCAAAACCGCATAACTGCTGGTAGATAGCGGAAAACTGTTGCAGCGAGCTGAGACTTAATGCAACGTCAGCCATGCCATCCATTGCAATGAACTGAGCGTGAACGCTATGCGGCGACCGGCTGGGTGAGGAGCGGACTCAGGGCACGGGCACCCACGACTCGGGCGACTTCCCGCAGGCCCGCCGCGCCGGACTCACGCCGGAGGAGATCGGTCCGCCGGCCGCGCCGGACTTCTCCTGCCCGCCGCGGGAACCGGTCTCCGAGGCCCACCGACTGCTGCGGGCCTCGGTCCCACAGGGCGGCCTGACGTCGTGCAAGTCCGCTGTGTCCGACGCGGGTCAGGATCAGCCGACCAGTGGGCGGATGCGGTCGGCCTGAGGACCCTTCGGCCCCTGGGAGCTGTCGTACTCGACGCGCTGACCGTCGGTCAGCTCACGGAAGCCGTCGGCTTCGATCTCGGAGTAGTGGGCGAAGAGATCGGGGCCCGGCTCGTCCGGCGTGATGAAGCCGAAGCCCTTCTCCGGGTTGAACCACCTCACGGTGCCGGTGCTCCGCTGCGAGGGGATCCGATCCTGCGGCGGGCGCGGCGGCAGCAGACGCTGCAGCGCGGCGGCACGGCGAGTGAACTCGGCGGCGAGCTCGCCCAGTGCGGCGATCTCCTGCCGCAGGCGCTCGACGTCCGCCGCCGAGAGCGGTGCGGGGTCGGGCGCATCGTGCTTGTCGGCTTTGGACGGCCAGAACCCCATCATCGCCCTCCTATGCCAGTTCGCCGCGCTTGACACCTGCGACGAAGGCGGCGAACGAGGCGGCGGGGAAGACGAGTGCCGGACCGGAGGGGTCCTTCGAGTCACGGACAGGCAGGACACCGGGGAACCCGTCCGCGACCTCGACGCAGTTGTCGTGCCCATCGCCGCTGTAGCTGGACTTGCGCCATGCGGCAGCACTCATGTCAACGGCGGGAGTTCCCATGCGTACCGATCCTCCATCACGTTCCGGATGAAGGCGGCCGACAACTCCGGAGAGAGCGCGGCAGCCTGCACCCGATCGTAGACGAGGGCAAGTCGAGCAACCTGGTCTGCTTCTTCGTAGAACTGCCCGGTGTGCAGCCCCTCGGTGTAGGCCGTCCGGCAGCCATCCGGCATCGTGAGGAGACAGAGCGAGCCGCCCATGGCACTGAGGTCAAGCATCCCGAACGGGACCACCTGCACCTCGGTCCGAGGTCGCTCATTCATCTCCAGTAGATGGGCAAGCTGTCCACGCATCACCTCACGCCCACCAACGTTGCGGTGGAGGGCGGCTTCGTCCAGCGTGACCCGGTACCAAGGCGGGTCCTCCCGGTCGAAGATCTCTTGCCGGGCGAGGCGGATCGGCGTCCACTCCTCGACCGTGCCGCCGTCCAAGACCGTCCCAGTGGCGAACATGGCCCGCACATATGCTTCGGTCTGGCACAGGCCCGGAATGACCAGGCCATACTCGTTGATGATTCTGGCCTGCCCCTGCCGCTTCAGAAAGAGGCTCGCGTAGTTTCGGGCCCCCGGAGTGGCTACGTGCTTCCAGAGATCGACCAGGTCGCCCCTGGCGTCCAGCGCGGCGTCAAGCAGCTTGATCAGCTCTCGCCCCGGCGGGTCAGTCGCCAGCTCGATCTGGGCGATCCGGTTGTGCGAGACGAAGACCATCTGCCCCAACTCCTTCTGGGTCAGACCCTTCGCCTCCCGTCTCTTGCGGATCTGCGCCCCGAGGTAAGCCTCAAGAGACGCCGTGGGATCGAGTTCTTTCGGTGCCGGCATAGCTACTCCTGTTCACACCAGCCACTTTGAAGGCTTCCCCCCTGGCGATGCTAACTCCGGAGCGCGACGCTTATTCCACGGATCGTGAGATTCGCCCCGCCGTGCGCACTGAAAGTCAGTTATGACAAATCATCAGATCGACACACCCCCACCCCCGTTCATCGACCGCGGCCTCCCCGAGTGCCAGTGCCCGGCCGACTGCGGCGGACGCCCGGAGGCGATGCTCCGCCTCGCCCCCAGCTACCCCGTCGTCCGCGACGACGGCCGCATGAAGCCGCCCGAGCACCCCCATGCCCCCACCGCCCGCGGCGAGTTGGTGTTCGACACGCTCAACCAGCGCGTCGGCGCCTTCATGGACCGCCAGCGCGACCTCGTCTACCTGCGCCCCGAACGCGGCGGCCCCGAGTGGGAGGTGGACGCGAAGTGGCTCGTCCGGCACTCGTGAGCCTGCCCTCCCGCCGCCAGGCCAAGGCGGCCATGGACGAGTTGGCCGACGCCCTGGACGACGCGGACATCGACGTGGACGACCTCTCCGCCGGCTGGTACGTCACCCCCGACGGCACCGTCCTCATCCAGCTCCGCCCGCTCCACCCCACCGAGGTGCGCCAACTCGCCGACGCCATCCGCCCCGTGGACGAGGAGGAGTGACCGCAGGACGGATACCAGCGGAAGTCGGCCGGCCCGGCTTCCGCTCCCCGCACGGCTTTCGTCACGGGTCACCCACGATCGTCACAGGCGTGCAACACAGGCGACCCGGGCACAGGCCCGGCACGTGATGACTGGGTGAGAGCGGCCACCGGGTCGCCCTTTCGACCCAGGGGGACACTCACCATGCGCAACCGCCGGCTCTTCGCCACCACCACGCTGCTCGCCGCCGCGCTGACCCTGTCGCTCAGCGCCTGCGGCCCCGACGAGACGACCGCCGCCGGCCCGGCCAAGAGCACCGGCCCGAGCGCGACGGCGAACCCGAGCGCCACCACCCCCGCCAGCACCCCCGCGACCGCCCCCGCGACCAGCGCCCCGGTCACCGCGCCCCCGGCCCCGACCCAGACCCCGACCCCGAAGACCACCCCCATCGGGCTGCCGTCCTCGCAGCCCACCCCGCACCCCACCACGAAGCCGACGACGGCCAAGCCCACCGCCGCCGCCCCCACCCCCACCCCCACCCCCGACTGCACAGCCGCCGCGAACCACCCCGGCCACAAGGTCATCAACGCCACCGTGGCCTGGGGCGACCCGAACCGGATCGGCGCCAACGCGACGACGTTCGTCTGCGGCCCGGACGTCCCCAACGACGGCTACTACCAGGCCGTCGCGCCGAACACCGGCTACACCTTCGCCCCGGGCGCCAAGGCCACGCTGCTGGGCCGCTACGTCTCGACCGACCCCAGCACGGCCGTCTCGATCACCGACCTGCTGACGCACATCAACCAGTGCGTCCAGCACCCCGGCGCGGACGGCCCGCACCTCTGCTACGGCAACAACTACGACATCACCGTCAACGGCGCGGGCCAGATCACCACCATCACCGAGCTCTACCACCCCTGAGGGGCCCTCAACACGCTGCTCACCCGGCCAGCGCGGCGAAGCTCGCCTCCAGCCCGCCCTTCGCCGCGCTCAGCCGCCCGGCCACCGTGTCGAGCCACCCGGTGTCGGCCCGCAGCGCCTCCCGGGCCGCCGCGAGCAGCCGCCGGAACTCCGCGGGCTGCGGCCCGCCGAGTCCCCGGTAGCAGGCCACCATGCTGACCGGGTCCAGTGCCGCGCGGAACTCCTGCTCCGTCATCGGGAGTTCGGCAGCAACGCCGTCGAACTCGGCCGCGATCTCGCGGTACAGCCGAAGCGCCTCGGCGAAATCGAGCCGCTCGACCGTCAGACCGGCGCCGCGCCCGTAGGTGACCAGCGCGGAGGCGAACCGGTGGCCGACGTGGAACGGGACGTCGGCGTCGCGCTGCAGCACGTTCGCCAGCTCGGAGGTGGTCGAGTAGTCGGAGCGCACCTCCTCCAGCGCGGCCCGCTCGTCCAGCCGCAGCCCGGCGACGATGGCGTTGACCTCGCCGAGCATCGCGAGGGCGCGGTCCAGGGTGCGCTGCGCCTCGGCCCGCTTGTAGTCGGTCAGCCCGGAGCAGACGTTGTGGGCGGCGAGCGCGGTGGACACCCCGTCGCCGATCACCTCGCTGGCCAGCAGCCGGGCCCGGTTCAGTGCGACGGGGTTGCGCTTCTGCGGCATCAGGGTGCTCGGGCTGAGCAGGTCGGTGTTGTCCAGGGTGATCCACGGCCGCGCGTGGTGGTACTGGGCGTGCACGTCCTGGACGAAGGTGCCGATCGACAGCGCCAGCCCCATCGCGGCCGACGCCACCTCGAAGCCGACGTCGATCGGCGAGAGCTGCGCGGCGTCGAAGGAGTTCTGCACCGGCTCGTCGAAGCCGAGCAGTTCGGCCAGCCGGTCCCGGTCGACCGGGAAGCTGGAGGTGGCCAGCGCGGCGGCGCCCAACGGGCAGGCGTTGAGGCGCGGGTAGGCCTCGGCCAGCCGGTCGGCCGAGCGCCGCAGGGTCGCCTCGTAGCCGAGCAGCAGGTGCCCGAAGGTGGTCGGCTGGGCCTGGACGCCGTTGGTGTAGGCGGGCACGATCGCCGTTCCGTACCGCTCGGCACAGGCGAGCAGGCCCGCGCGCAGTTCGCCGAGCGCGCGGTGCACCAGCACCAGGCGGTCGCGCAGCAGCAGCCGGTGGACGGTGGGCAGCATGTCCTGGCGGCTGCGGCCCGAGTGGATCCGCGAGCTGTCCGGCCCCACCAGCCGGCGGACCAGCGGCTCCACCTGCAGGTAGTCGGTGGGCCGGTCGGCGCCGGGCGCCTCGGCGTCGGCGAGCACCTTGACGATCGCGGCGGCCGTGCGGGCGCCCACCTCGCGCGGTGCGATGCCCGCCTCCACCGTCATCACGGTGGAGGCCTTGTCCAGCTCGCAGAGCCAGTGGAAGGTGTCCCGGGTCTTCAGATCATCAGTCATACAGAGGCTCCTCATAACGATGACGTTGGGGCCGGCCGACCGGGGCCGGCCGCCAGACGGCGAGCGCCACCAGGACGCTGACGCCGACCACCGCCGCCAGCAGCGCGGCGCACGCGCTCCACCCGGCGGCGGTGTAGAGGGGTGCGGGTGCGACGGCGCCGATGCTGCCGCCGGCGTAGTAGGAGGTCAGGTAGAGCCCGACCGCGCTGGACCGGGCCGCTCCCCCGGCCTCGGCGGCGTAGCCGATGGCGCAGGCCTGACCGGAGAAGACGCCGGTCGAGGAGGCCGCCAGGCCCACGATCACGGCCGGTGTGGACGGCACGAGGGTCAGCGCGAGGCCGGCCAGCGAGACCAGGCCGACCAGCAGGTAGGTCCGCAGCCGCCCGATCCGGCCGATCAGCCGCCCGGTGAGCGGGGTGACCACCACCGCGACCAGGAAGACCGCGAAGACCGCGCCGATCTCGAAGGTGCTCAGCCCGAACGGCGGGGCCTTGAGCCGCATCCCGGCGTAGGTGAACGCACCCACCTGGAGGAAGAGGATCGACGCCCCGATGACGCAGGTGCCGAGCAGCCGGGCGTTGCCGAAGTGCCCGCCGATGCCGCGCAGGCTGGCCAGCAGCGAGTCCGAGGGCGCGAAGCCCCGCTCCCGCGGCAGCCAGGCCACGGTGGCCGCCAGCGTCACCAGCAGCACGAGCGCCAGCACGACGAACGAGGACCGCCAGCCGAACCGCTCGGTGGCCGCCCCGGACAGGAACCGCCCGCAGAAGCCGCCGAACGCCGTGCCGGAGACGTAGAGGGCGTTGGCCCGCTGCGCCACCGGCCCGGTGTACTCCTCGGCGAGGTAGGAGACGGCCACCGCGAAGACGAACGGGATCAGCAGGCCCTGGGCGAGGCGGAACACCAGCATCGCGGCGAAGTTCCAGGCCACCGCGCAGGCGAGGGTGGCGGCGAGCGCTCCCGCGATCGCCGCCACCATCACCCGCTTGCGGCCCAGGCGGTCCGAGACCGACCCGGCGAACGGGGCGACCAGCGCGACGCCGAGGGTGGTCGCGGTGATCGTCCAGGTGCTGCGCCCGAGCGGGACGTGCAGGTCGTGCGCGAGGTCGGGCAGCAGCGGCTGGGTGGAGTAGATGTTGAGCAGGGCGCACAGGCCGAGCAGGAAGACGGCCGTCCTGGCCCGCAGCGACACTACGCCGACCTGTCGGCCGCACCGGCCCCGGCGGACCCGGCGGACCCGGCGGCCCCGCCCGGCGCGGCCCCGGCCCCGGCCCCGGCGTGGTCGAGCTTCCAGGTCAGGTGCCGCTTCACCGCGGGCCACTCGCCGGCGATGACGCTGTAGTAGCAGGTGTCCCGCAGCGTGCCGTCGGGCAGGATCACGTGGTTGCGCCAGACCCCCTCCAGCTTCGCGCCGAGCCGTTCGATCGCCCGCCGGCTCGGCATGTTGAAGAAGGCGGTGCGGAAACCGACCGCGATGCAGTCCGCCTCCTCGAAGGCGTGCTGGAGCAGCAGCAGCTTCGCCTCGGTGTTGAGCGCGGTGCGCTGCACGCTGCCGCGGTACCAGGTGTGCCCGATCTCCAGCCGGCGGTTGTCGGGGTCGACGTTCATGTAGGCGGTCATGCCCGCGACCCGCCCGGCGGCGTCGAGCACCGTGAAGGGCACCATCCGGCCCTGCTCGGCCAGGCCGAGGCGCCACTCGATCTCGCGCCGCATGCCGACCGGGGAGGGCACGGCGGCGAACCAGGTGTCCCACACCTGGCCGTCCTGCACGGCCTCCACCAGCCGGTCCTCGTGCCGTTCCTCGAGCGGGACCAGCGTGACGTGGTCGCCGTGCACGCTGAACGGGTTGATCCAGCGGGCGTGCTGCTGCGTGGTGCCGGTCATGCGGACTGCTCCTTGAGGGACGCGGGGGCCAGGGCGGTGGTGAGGGCGGTGGGGTGCTGCCGCGGCGTCAGCAGGTGGTCGGTCATGGCCCGCACGGCCGCGGCGGCGTCCGCGGTGATCCGGGAGTCGACCCCGGGTGCCGGCAGCATGTTGGTGAAGTAGTGCGCGCCCTCGGTGAGGTGGCCCAGTGCGCAGAGGTTCGGCACGACCGCGCCGTCCGCGCCGATCAACCGCCCGGCGGTGTCGATGTCCAGCCCGCCGGGCCGGAATCCGTCGTTGTCGAAGGGACGGGCGTGCCCGCCGGCGAGCAGCGAGCGGACCAGCGGCGAGGCGTCCTGGTCGGGCAGGAACGAGTCGATCGCGGCGCCCACCAGCACGTCGCAGCGGGTCGCCGGGGTGGACTGCAGGCCGCTCTCGATGACGAACCCGGCGCTGTCCGGGTCCGGCCGCACGGCGGCCCCCGGCCCGGCCCCGAGCTGCAGCAGGCCGCTCTCGAAGAGCGCGCGCCACTCGCGCGAGCGGGAGGCGGGCGGTCCCGCGGCCACCGCGTTCAGCATCGGGGCGTACACCTGGCAGAACCGCCGGTGCGATTCGGCCGTCAGCCCCCGGTGCTCGACGGCCCAGCGCAGCACGTCGCGCAGGTCGCGCAACGCGTCGGTGGCGGCCTTGACCGGATTGCGCAGGTTGCCCTCGGCGGCGCGCCGCTCGTCGGTCCGCAGGAAGTCGACGAGTTCGGCCTGGTATTCGCCGAGGGTTCGGCGAACGGGTTCAGGGGTGCGGAGAATCGACTCGATTTCGTCGGAGCCCGGTATTCCACCGGCCGTTTCGGCGGCCCGGCGCAGTTCGGCCCGCAGCAGCGGCAGCAGGTGTTCCTCGAAGTCGAGCTGCCCGTGTCGCAGTTGCAGGGTGCGCAGCTCCTCCGGGGTCAGGAATGCGGGTCGGTACACGTCCGCCGGTGTTTTCTGGTTCACCGCCCGCGGGGAGAAGATCCGGCCACTTCGCGAGTAGACGTGCAGCTGCGGCTCCTCGCCGCTGGGGCGGTAGACGAGGTCGCCGTCGGCGCCCGGCACGAACCGCCCGCCGCGGCCGGTGGTGAGGCTGGCGACCGTGTCGACCGCCGACAGCCCCATGCCGCGGACCGCGACCCGGGCGCCGGGCTCGATGGTCTCCAGCTTCTGCAGCGGGTAGCAGCTGCGCAGGTAGCGCAGCTTGGGGTTGGCGTGGCGGTGGTCGGCGACGAACTGCTGGATCCGCTGGTCCGCGCCGGTCGGGTGGTTCGTGCCGTGCCCGGTGGTCAGGAAGACGAAGTCGGCGGCGACGATCGCACCGTCCGACAGCTGGAGCACCCAGGACCCGTCCCGCAGCGCGCGCAGCGTCTCGGCGCTCGCCCGGTGCTCGTGGATCCGGACCTTGTCGGGCGCGTGCCGGCGCAGCCGCCGGTAGCAGTGGCCGAGGTAGCGGCCGAGGACGGCGCGCGGCAGGTAGGTGTCCTCGGGGACACCGGCCCAGTCGGCCAGGCTCGGGCCGGAAACCGGCTGTCCGGCAGCGGCGCTGTCGCCGGTGCGGAACATCGTGACCTGGCCGGCGACGGTGTTCATGAGCAGATAGTTCGGCTGATCCGGGTAATGCGTACCGGCGCCGGGCTGGTGCGGGTCGATGAGGTGGACCGACAGGCCGTCCCAGGGAATCCGGGCCAGGCCGCAGATCCGCTCCAGAACGCTGAGCCCGCGCGGGCCCCCACCCACGATTGCTACGGACACGTGTGTCGAACTCAAACCCACCCCTAGGTAAAGGAAACGCAATGATTCCGGAAATCCCCCTTAATGCTGATATTCAACTTAGTCATAACGATCTGATATTGAGAAGTTGACTTCCGGCCAAGAATGTACTGGGGTTCAGCCATTGGTCAGCAGAGGTGAGCGCAGGTCAGGAGGGCCGTCCATCCTGGCGTTGACCTGCCGGGACGACACCGGCCCGCCGATCCGGAATGACTTGTGTGACCGGTGGGCATGACGTTGTGCGCATGACACCCCGCATGACGCCCCTTCAGCCGTCTCCCGAGAGGTCCCCATGGCCCGCACCCGCCTCGCCACCGCAGCAGCAGCCGCCACCCTGGTGCTCTGCGCGACCAGCGCCGCCTCGGCCGCCACCGTCTCGCCGGACGCCAAGCCGGCCCCGGCCGCCCCCGCAACCGCCGGGGCACCCGCCAACTGCGGCTACACGAAGGCCGTGCCCGCCGACAAGTTCCAGGGCATCCCGGTCTTCGACGCCGCGAAGGCCGCGAAGCCGTACCACGCCACGCTGCGCACCAGCCAGGGCGCGGTGACCTTCCAGGCGCTCACGGCGGCGGCCCCGTGCACCACCTTCTCGTTCCGCTTCCTCGCCGACCACCACTACTACGACGACACCCACTGCCACCGGCTCACCACCCAGGGCATCTTCGTGCTGCAGTGCGGCGACCCCACCGGGACGGGCAGCGGCGGCCCCGGCTACTCCTTCAACGACGAGAACCTGACCGGCGCCACCTACCCGGCGGGCACCGTGGCGATGGCCAACGCCGGCCCGAACACCAACGGCAGCCAGTTCTTCTTCGTCTGGAAGGACACCAAGCTGCCCCCGGCCTACACGCCGTTCGGGCGGGTGACCGGCGGGCTGGACGTGCTGCAGAAGATCGCCGCCGGCGGCGAGGACGACCAGAACGGGGCGGGCGACGGGTTCCCGACCCTGCCGGTGAACATCCACGGCGTGCGGATCAGCAACCACTGACCCGGCGCCACTCGCCGAACGCCTGTGCCCCGCCCTGGGGGCGGGGCACAGGTACGGCGCGGGCCCCGGGCGGGGGCCGGTCAGGCGTTCGGCGCCACCTTGGCCAGCCCGTTGATGATCCGGTCCATCGCGTCCCCGCCCTGCGGGTCCGTCAGGTTCGCCAGCAGCTTCAGCGTGAAGCGCATCAGCATCGGGTGGGTCAGCCCGCGCTGGGTGGCCAGCTGCATCACCTTCGGGTTGCCGATCAGCTTCACGAAGGCCCGGCCGAGCGTGTAGTAGCCGCCGTAGACCTCCTTGAGGGTGGCCGGGTAGGCGTGCAGCGCGCGCTCGCGCCCGCCGTCCGTCACCCGGGCGGAGGCCTGCACGATGGTGCGCGCGGCGATCTGGCCGGACTCCATCGCATAGGCGATGCCCTCGCCGTTGAACGGGTTGACCATGCCGCCGGCGTCACCGACCAGCAGCAGCCCGCGGGTGTAGTGCGGCTGGCGGTTGAAGGCCATCGGCAGCGCGGCGCCGCGGATCGGGTCGGTCATGTTCTCGGGGGTGTAGCCCCACTCGGCCGGCATGCTGGCGCACCAGGACTTGAGCACCTCGCGCCAGTCCAGCTCGCCGAAGGCGGGCGAGGAGTCCAGGATGCCCAGGCCCACGTTGGAGGTGCCGTCGCCCATGCCGAAGATCCAGCCGTAGCCCGGCAGCAGCTTCTTCTCGCCGCCGCGGGTGTCCCACAGCTCCAGCCAGGACTCCAGGTAGTCGTCCGAGCCGCGCGGGGAGGTGAAGTACGTCCGGTAGGCGACGCCCATCGGGCGGTCCTCGCGGCGGTGCAGGCCCATCGCGAGCGAGAGGCGGGTGGAGTTGCCGTCGGCGGCCACCACCAGCGGGGCGCGGAAGACGACTTCGCGCTTGTCCTGGCCGAGCTTGGCGGTCACGCCCACGATCTTGCCGGTGCGGTCGTCCAGCACCGGCCCGGAGACGTTGCAGCGCTCGTAGAGCCGGGCACCGGCCTTCTCGGCCTGACGGGCCAGCAGCTCGTCGAAGTCGGCCCGCTTGCGGACCAGTCCGTAGTCCGGGAAGGAGGAGAGCTCCGGCCAGTCCAGTTCCAGCCGGACCCCGCCGCCGATGATCCGCAGGCCCTTGTTGTGCAGCCAGCCGTTGGCGGTGGAGACGTCGATGCCCATGTCCACCAACTGCTTGGTGGCGCGCGGGGTCAGGCCGTCGCCGCAGACCTTCTCGCGCGGGAACTCGGTCTTCTCCAGCAGCAGTACGTCGAGCCCGGCCTGGGCCAGGTAGTAGGCGGTGGTCGCGCCCGCCGGGCCGGCTCCGACCACGATGACGTCAGCGGAGCTCTCGACGGCGGTCTCGGTCACGGTGGGCACTCTCCTGGCACTACGGGACTGGCTGACGGTCCCGAGCAGTCTACGGCGCTTTGACCCGGCGCCCCGGACAGGTCCGACAGCTCCGGCAGGTCCGGCGGCTCCGGCGGGCTCGGCGCCTCAGGCCTTGGTACCCCGGTGCAGCGCGACGATGCCGCCGGTGAGGTTGCGCCAGGCCACCTTGGTCCAGCCCGCCTCCTGGAGCAGCACGGCGAGCGAGGGCTGGTCGGGCCAGGCGCGGATGGACTCGGCGAGGTAGACGTACGCGTCGGGGTTGCTGCTCACCCTGGTCGCCACCGGCGGCAGCGCGCGCATCAGGTACTCGGTGTAGACGGTCCGGAACGGGGTCCAGGTCGGCGTGGAGAACTCGCAGATCACCACCCGGCCGCCGGGCTTGGTGACCCGGTACAGCTCGGCCAGCGCCGCCTCGGTCCGGTGCACGTTGCGCAGCGCGAAGGAGATGGTCACCGCGTCGAACGAGGCGTCGGCGAACGGCAGCCGGGTTGCGTCGCCGGCGGTCAGCGGCAGCTCGGGGTGGCGCTTCTTGCCCTCGGTGAGCATGCCGATCGAGAAGTCGCACGGGACGACCTTCGCGCCGGCGGCCAGGAACGGCAGCGAGGAGGTGCCGGTACCGGCTCCGAGGTCGAGCACCACGTCGCCGGGGCCGGCGCCGACCGCCTCGGCCACCGCGCGGCGCCAGGCGCGGGCCTGGCCCAGCGAGAGGACGTCGTTGGTCAGGTCGTACTTGGCGGCGACGTCGTCGAACATGGCGGCGACTTCGTGGGGCTGCTTCTCCAGCGAGGCTCGGGTCACGCACCCATTGTTCACCCTGGCGCGGCCTGCCCGGCCGCGGGGCTCGGCGCGCCGACCGCGCGCCCGCCGCTCGCGCGCCCGCGGCCCGGCTCAGCGCAGCGCGCGGCGCCCGCCCTTGCGGCGGCGGCGCGAGCGCTTGCCCTGGGTTATCGCAGGCATCCCCTCGGCCAGCGCCTCGGTGGCCAGCGCCACCGTCGCCACCACCTTGGCGCGCCGGCCCCCGACGCCGGCGGAGCGGCGGTGCCGGGTGATCCGCAGCACACAGAGCAGGCAGAACAGCAGCGCCACCGGCACGCTGATCTGTGCCAGCCGGACGCCGGCCGGCTGCGGGTAGTGCTCGTTGCAGGCCCGCACCGCACCCGCGTCCTGGGCGGCGTGCTCCAGGCAGATCGGGTCGCCGACCTTGACGTCGTCGGGCAGCGCGAGGTCGGTGGCGGTGCGCAGCCGGCCGTCGGCCAGGTACTTGACGCCGCTGTAGCTGGCGCTGCCCCCGGGGAGCTGGGTGATCGTGCCCTGGACCTGCACCGGGTCGGCGCCGATCTTGTCGGCCAGCGCGGCCTGGTGCCACCCCAGCAGGCACATGCCGACCGCCAGCACGGCGCTGAGCACCGCCGCGAGGTACCAGCCGCGGCCGATCCTCTTGACGGCGGGCATGGACGGGGATCGCATGGCTGGGCTGACCTGGCTTCCCGTGAGACATGTGGTGAGGCAGGCCCTGCGCCGACCGGGGGACGGCCGGACGGGCGGAGGACCGACCGGGATCGTAACCGCTGACCGGCCCTCAGGTCACGGCGAACCGGAATCAGAACGGCCGCGCAGGAGGTGAGTTCGAGGACCGACCATCCCGCTCCCCGTTGGGAACAGGCCCCTCAGCGCCCCCGGTACACCAACCTACCGGCGAGTACCGTGCCCAGGCACTGGCCGGTCTCCCGATCGAAGATGGCGAAATCCGCCCGTCCGCCGACGGCCAGCGTCCCGTTCGGGACCGCTTCGAAGGCGAGGGCGTGCAGCGGCTGCGGCGGGTCGAACGGGGCCAGCACCCGCAGCCCCGAGCGGCTCACCGCCGCCCGCACCTCGGGCCGCTCGAACGGGCCGGCCAGGGCCGTCGTCCCGTGCCGGAGCATCAGCTGCAGCCCGCGGCGGGCGCTGCCGCCCGGCCCGCCGTACTGTCCCGCCGCGAAGCCGCCGCTCGGGAGCGGCCGGGGCTCGACGCCGATGCCCTCGCGCGGGTCGGGGTGGTAGTGGTGCTCCAGCAGGAGCGCGCCGTACGGCTGCGCCCCACCCGGGGTCAGCCGCGCGCCGGTCCACTCACGCAGCCGGGCGTCCGGGTGGGCCGCCGCCAGCTCGGCGTACGGGCCGAGCGCGGCGATCCGGTCACCGTGCACCAGCACCGCCCCGTCGTCGATCGACGGGGCGGTGCCGGAGGGCGCCAGGACCGCGGCCCGGTGCAGTGTGAGCACGGCGGCGGGCCTCAGTTGGTGGAGAGGATCTTCAGCTCCGGGTGCGCCGTGCCGCCCTCGATCGCGGTGGAGGCGATGTGCGAGGCGACCCGCGGGTCGACCGGGTCGTTGGCCGGGTCGTCCAGCACCCGCAGGTGCTCGTAGGTGGTGGCGCGCTGCGCCGGCACCCGGCCCGCGGTGCGGATCAGGTGGATCAGCTCGGTCAGGTTGGAGCGGTGCTTGGCCCCGGCCGCCGAGACCACGTTCTCCTCCAGCATCACCGAGCCGAGGTCGTCCGCGCCGTAGTGCAGCGACAGCTGGCCGGCCTCCTTGCCGGTGGTCAGCCAGGAGCCCTGGATGTGCGCGATGTTGTCCAGGAAGAGCCGGGCGATCGCGATCATCCGCAGGTACTCGAAGACGGTCGCCTGGGTCGAGCCCTTGAGGTGGTTGTTCTGCGGCTGGTAGGTGTACGGGATGAACGCCCGGAAGCCGCCGGTGCGGTCCTGCACCTCGCGGATCATCCGCAGGTGCTCGATCCGCTCGGCGTTGGTCTCGCCGGTGCCCATCAGCATGGTGGAGGTGGACTCGACACCCAGCCGGTGCGCGGTCTCCATGATCTCCAGCCAGCGCTCGCCCGACTCCTTGAGCGGGGCGATCGCCTTGCGCGGGCGCTCGGGCAGCAGCTCGGCACCGGCGCCGGCGAAGGAGTCCAGACCCGCGGTGTGGATCCGGGTGATCGCCTCCTCGATGGAGACGCCCGAGATCCGCGCCATGTGCTCGACCTCGGAGGCGCCCAGCGAGTGGATCACCAGCTGCGGGAAGTCCGCCTTGATCGCGGAGAACGCGCGCTCGTAGTACTCCACGCCGTAGTCGGGGTGGTGGCCGCCCTGGAACATGATCTGGGTGCCGCCCAGCTCGACGGTCTCCGCGCAGCGGCGCAGGATCTCGTCCAGCTCGCGCGACCAGCCCTTGTCACTCTTCGGCGGCACGTAGAACGCACAGAACTTGCACGCCGTCACGCAGACGTTGGTGTAGTTGATGTTGCGTTCGATGATGTAGGTCGCGATGTGCTCGGTGCCCGCGTACCGGCGCCGGCGCACCGCGTCGGCCGCCGCGCCGAGCGCGTGCAGCGGCGCGGAGCGGTAGAGCTCCAGCGCCTCCTCGGCCGAGATCCGACCGCCGGCCGCCGCGCGGTCGAGGACGGCCTGCAGGTCGGTGCTGGACGCGTCGAGAGTCGCTACGGGCTCGGACACCTGGCGGCCTACTTTCTTGCTCACGGATGCCGGGCCGGCCCGGCGACATGACCGAACCAGCCTACGCCAGGCGTTTCGGCCGCCCGTGGGTGTGCCACCGGTGTGCCCTCGGCGGTCGGGGGCCGGGTCAGGAGACGCGGGTGAGGTCGCCCGATCCACCGTCGACGTCGAGGTGCAGGCTGCCGTCGGAGTTCCGGGTGTACACCCGCGGCTGGTCGTCCGCGATGCAGCCGAGGCCGCCCTTCAGCTGCTTGATCATGAGCACCACCTCGTCAGGGCTGGCCGAGACCAGGTAGTCGGTGCCGGTGCAGGTGGTGCCGTTGGACCAGAAGCTGGTGGCGTCGGCCACCACCTGACCCACCGTGCCCTGCCGCAGCGTGACGCGGTAGGTGACCGAGCCGGTGAGGCCCTGGGCGGTCAGGTCCCCTTTCCAGCTGCCGAGGAACGGCTGCGGTATCGCACCGCCCGAGGCGGGGGTGGCGCTCGACGGGGCGGCGGCCGGGGCGGCGCCCGACCCGGAGGGTGCGGACGCCCCGGCCGGGGTCGGCGACTGGCCGGTCGGGGCTGTCGGTCCGGACGCCGTCGCCGACCGGCCGGCCGTCGACGAACCCGCCCCCTTCGACAGCCACAGCGTGGCTCCCACCGCGACCACCGCGACCAGCACCGAGGCGCCGAGCACGGCGGGCCAGCGGCGACCGGCCCGGAGCGGCGCCTGCGGGTGCACCTGCGGGTGCGGGTGCGGCTGGGCCGGGTGGTACGGCTGGGTGGGGGTGTGCGACGGCGATGGGTACCCCGCCGGGGGATTCCCGGGCGCCGGGCGCGGCCGGGCGCCCGGCCCCGCGTCCACCGTCGTCGCGAGCCGGGTCCGGCTTGGACCCGGATCCGGGCCGGGCTCCGGGCCGTGGTCGAGGTGCAGCAGTTCCACCGCCTGGCGGCCCACCGCCGCCGCCAGCGCCGCCGGCAGCCAGGTCCCCCCGCCCGGCCGGGCGGTGCCGGCTCCGGCCGGGTCCAGCCGCTCGCCCAACCGGGCCGGCGTCAGCCGACCGGCGGGGTCCTTCGCCAGGCAGGCCAGCACGGTCGCGTGCAGGCCGGGGTCGAGCTCGGCCAGCCCGTCGAGCCGCGGCTCCTCGTGCAGCACGTTGTAGAGCAGCACGTACGGGTTGGAGTCGCCCTCCCCGAACGGCGGGACGCCGGTCGCCGCGTACGCGAGCAGCGCGCCCAGCGAGAAGACGTCCGAGGCCGGCCCGGCGGCCACCCCCTGGGCCTGCTCGGGGGACATGAACCCGGGCGAGCCGACCAGGTGGCCGGACCGGGTCAGGGCCGTCCCCGCGTCCAGCGCCCGCGCGATGCCGAAGTCGATCAGCAGCGGGCCGTCCAGCGTGAGGAGCACATTCGACGGCTTGACGTCCCGGTGCACCAGCCCGAGCCCGTGCACGGCCGCCAGCGCCTGGGCCAGCCCCGCGCCCAGCGCGCGCACCGAGGCGGCCGGCAGCGGTCCGAAGTCGCGGACGGCCGCGCTGAGCGCCGGCCCCGCGACGTACCCGGTGGCCACCCACGGGGGGCGGCCCTCGAGGTCCGCGTCCAGCACCGCGGCCGTCCAGCGGCCGCCCACCCGCCGGGCCGCCGCCACCTCCTGCCGGAAGCGGGCGCGGAACTCGGCGTCCTCGGCCAGATCGGCTCGGATCACCTTGACGGCGACGTGGCGCCCGCCCGCCGTCCGCCCCAGGTAGACGCGGCCCATCCCGCCGGCGCCGAGCCGCCGCAGTAACTGGTACCCGCCCAGCCGGCGCGGGTCGTCCGGCTCCAGTGGCTCCACGGTGTGTTCCCCTCCCCGGCCGACACCCCGGCCGGCTGGGCACGACCGTACCGGTCGGCGACACGCCGCGGAACCGCGATCAGCGATCCGTGAAACACATGTGACGATCCATCAGCCGAGGCGGGCGGGAGGTCAGGACGCCACCGGCTCCAGCAGCCGGAAGCTCACATCGGGCTCGAAGCCGCTGTCGTGCGCGACCCGGCGGGCGAACTCCGCGATGCCGGCCAGCTGCCGCTCGCCGAGCGAGAAGTCCAGCGCCTCGCTGAAGTAGCGCTCCAGCACCGTTGCGTCGAAGGCCTCCCAGCGCGCCGCCTGCGCGGCCACCTGGTCGGCCTCGGCCAGCGACAGGTCGCGCGAGTCCAGGAACGCCCGGTGCACGGCCGCCACCAGCTCCGGCCGGCGCTCGACGAACTCGCGCCGGGCCGCCCAGACCGCGAAGACGAACGGCAGCCCGGTCCACGCCTTCCACATCTCCCCGAGGTCGTGGACGGTGTAGCCGCTGTCCGCCCGCGCCTCCAGGGTGGCGCGCAGCGCCGGGTCGCCGATCAGCACGGCGGCGTCCGCCTGCGCCAGCATCGCGTCGAGGTCGGGCGGGCAGCTGAAGTACTCGGGGCGGACGCCCACCTGCTCGGCCAGCAGCAGCTGGGCGAGCCGCACCGAGGTCCGGCTGGTGGAGCCGAGCGCGACCGGGCGGCCGTCCAGCTCGTCGAGCGGACGCTTGCTGACGATCACGCAGGACATCACCGGTCCGTCGCTGCCGACGGCGATCTCCGGCAGCAGCACCAGTTCGTCCGCGTGCCGCAGGTACTCGACGCAGGTGATCGGGCCGATGTCCAGCGCGCCGTTGACCAGCAGGTCGCTGAGCTTCTCCGGGGTGTCCTTGGTGAGGTCCAGATCGAGCAGGCTGCCGGTGCGGGCCAGGCCCCAGTAGAGGGGCACGCAGTTGAGGAACTGGATGTGGCCGACCCGGGGCCGGGTGAGCGGTGCGCCGCCCGAGCCGCCGTCACCCGTCGCGCTCGCGCCCACTGCCGCTTCTACCGCCGATTGCACCAGCTCAGCCACGGTGTACTCCCTTGCCCGTCGGTCCTGTGCTGGCAGCGTATGCCCGCGCCTTCCGCGGTTCGGCGCGACCCCCGCGCAACACGCTTTCAGCCATCTCCGACACGCCCCTCAGGTCCCGGCAGACACCTCTGGTCGAGCCCGCGCCTGCGTGCTACGGTTTCATCCAGTTGCAGTTTGATTCCCCTTGCAGTACTTGAAGCCTGCGGAGCATGTAACCGCGGGCTTTTTGTAGTTTTTCAGCATTGCAGCATTATGCGAAAAACTCCGGGTCCACTCCGGAGGCGGGGCGATCAGCGCAGCGGACCGGTTACCACACGGTGTGGTAACCAATACGTCCCTCGCAAGGAGAACGGCATGGCCACGGGAACCGTCAAGTGGTTCAACGCTGAGAAGGGCTTCGGCTTCATCGCCCAGGAGGGCGGCGGCCCCGACGTCTTCGTCCACTACTCCGCCATCAACGCGAACGGTTTCCGCTCGCTGGAGGAGAACCAGCAGGTCACCTTCGACGTCACCCAGGGCCCCAAGGGCCCGCAGGCGGAGAACGTCACCACCGTCTGACCTTACTTCTCTGCTGACTGATCGCTCAGGCCCCGGCCACCACCGGGTGCACCCGTGGCCCTCCCCGGGCCGCCGAGCATGACACGCACCACCAAGGGGGCCTGCCGGGCGATGCCCGGCGGGCCCCCTGCCGTTTTCGCTTCCGGGGCGATTCCGGGCCCGTTTTTGAGGTTGGCTCAATTGTGATGGCGCGTTAACCCCTGCACGCTCCCCGGGCGTGCGCCGCCCGGCTTTCCGGCCGCCCGCTCTTCCAGTCGTCCCGCAGCACCCGGACCGCACGTAGTACCCGGGAGACTTCGCCGCAGAGATCGACCAGTTGGCCGCAGATGTAACGCAGGATCCAGAATCCGCCTGCCAGATACGCCGCAATCGAGGCGGTCCAACCAACCGTTGCCACTGGAGAGTCGCTCTCTCCCCCCGGTGGTGCCGGCACGTCGGGCCGGCCCTGGCCACCGCTCCAGGGTCTGTCGGACAGGCCCTGACACCAGCACGCTACCCGGCGCACCGTGCGCGGAAACGCGCGCGGACGCGGCGCGGGCCGGAGCCGTCCTGCTCGCTCCGGCCCGCGCCGCGTCCCCCCAGGCCCTGCGTCAGGCGGCGGCCGGCACCCGCTCGCCCGCGGCCTGGGCCGGCACCACGGGGGCGTCGGCGTCGGCCTCGTACAGCTCGCGGCTGGTCGGGGCGTTGTAGGCCGTCAGGTCCAGGGTCTTCTCGCGGGCCGAGACCAGAATCGGCACGACGACCTGACCGGCGACGTTGGTCGCGGTGCGCATCATGTCGAGGATCGGGTCGATGGCCAGCAGCAGGCCCACGCCCTCCAGCGGCAGGCCCAGGGTGGACAGCGTCAGGGTCAGCATCACGATCGCGCCGGTGAGGCCGGCGGTGGCCGCCGAGCCGATCACCGAGACGAAGGCGATCAACAGGTAGTCACCGATGCCGAGGTGGATGCCGTAGACCTGGGCGACGAAGATCGCGGCGATCGAGGGGTAGATCGCGGCGCAGCCGTCCATCTTGGTGGTCGCGCCGAACGGCACCGCGAAGCTCGCGTACTCGCGCGGGACGCCCAGCCGCTCGGTGACCCGGCGGGTGACCGGCAGGGTGCCGACCGAGGAGCGGGAGACGAAGGCGAGCTGGATCGCGGGCCAGGCGCCCTGGAAGAAGCGCACCGGGTTCAGCCCACCGGCGAAGCGCAGCAGCAGCGAGTAGACGACGAACAGCACCAGCGCGCAGCCGACGTAGATGTCGGCGGTGAAGGTGGCCAGCGGGCGCAGCAGGTCCCAGCCGTACTTGGCGACGGACTTGCCGATCAGGCCCAGGGTGCCCAGCGGGGCGAGGCGGATGACCCACCACAGCGCGGTCTGCACCAGTTCGAGCACCGACTCGTTCAGCCGGAGCACCGGCGCGGCCTTCTCGCCTGCCTTGAGGATGGCGGCACCGGCCACCACCGCGAGGAAGACGATCTGCAGCACGTTCACCTTGAGGAAGGCCTCGGCGATGTTGGTCGGGATGATGCCGGTCAGGAAGTCCACCCAGGAGCCGGAGTCGGCCGGGGCCTTGAGGCCGGTGGTGGAGAGGTTGGTGCCGTGGCCCGGGTCGGTGAGCAGACCGATCGTCAGGCCGATGGAGACCGCGATCAGGCTGGTGATCCCGAACCAGAGCAGGGTGCGCGCGGCGAGCCGGGCGGCGTTGGTGACGTTCCGCAGGTTGGCGATCGAGACCACGATGGCGGTGAAGACCAGCGGCGGCACCGCCAGCTTGAGCAGCTGCACGAAGGTCTTGCCGATGGTGTCGAGCGTGGTGCTCAGCCAGGAGACGTCGTTCTGCCGGGCGATGAAGCCGAGCACGACGCCGAGCACCAGGCCGGCGATGATCTGCACCCAGAACGGGGTGCGGAGCAGCCGGGCCGGGCCCGAGGGCGTCCGGGTATCAGGGGCGGGGGCGGTGGCGGACATGGCAGTGCGGCTCCGGGGGGCAGGGGGAGGGCAGGAGAGGAGAGGGAGAGGGCGGGCGACGCACCGGACTCGTTCGCGTCCGACCGGTCCTGACCGGCGATCGGCCGGTCGTTCGCGGGATCCGCGGGGAGGTGCGCCGCCTAGCTACAGCTCGGAACGCGACACGCGCCGCGGCAGGCGTCCGCCGCACCACCGGCCCCCAGGCAGGGCGGCATCGACGGCAGCGCGCACGGCATGAGCGGACCGCTCATGTCCTGCTGCCGGAGTGCGCCTGGGGTGGTCATGGTCAACACATTAACAGTAAAAATTTGAGATCTTCAAAGTAGTTGTTTGATATGTGAGACACCCCGTGGTCGCCCCGCGGTCCGCCTCGCGGTCCACCGCACCTGACGGACGGTCGGATTGACCTCGCGTAGTTATACGTATAACTTGACTGTTCTCCGCCGCCGCATGCCCAGCCGTGCCGCCGTGCGGGCCCCGCCCCCTTGCCGTCCGCCACCGCCCGGGAGACCCCCCGTGGGCTACCTCGCCCTGCTCCGCGCCCCCCACGTCACCCGGCTCCTGCTCGGCACCCTGCTCGGCCGGCTGCCCGCCGGCATGACCGCGCTCGTCATCGCCCTCGCCCTGCGCGAGGCCGGGGCGCCGTACAGCAGGATCGGGCTGGCCACCGCCGCCTACGCGATCTGCGCCGCGATCGGCGGCCCGGTGCTCGGCCGGATCGTGGACCGCACCGGACAGCCGCGGGTGCTGCTCTGCGCCGCCGTGGTGGCCGGCTTCGGCTACGCGCTGCTCGCCCTCGCACCCGGCAGCGCCCCGGCCGCGATCGGCGGCGCCGCCCTCGCGGGTCTGGCCATGCCGCCGCTCGAACCCTGCCTGCGCGCCCTGTGGCCCGACGTGGTCGCCGAGGAACAGCTCGACACCGCCTACGCCTTCGACTCCGCCTCCCAGCAGATCCTCTACGTCGCCGGGCCGCTCGCCGTCGCCGCCCTGGCCGCGGTCGCCAGCCCCGTCGCCGCGCTGTGGACCGCCGCCGGCCTCGGCCTGGCCGGCGCCCTGGTGGTCGCCACCACCGCGCCGGCCCGCCGCTGGCAGGCGCCGCCGCGCGAGCACGGCGCCGGGCTGCTCGGTCCGCTGCGCTCCCCCGGCCTGGTGCTGCTGCTGATCGGCCTGGCCGGCGCGGGCTGGACGGTCGGCGCGCAGAACGTGCTCTTCATCGCCTACGCCGAGCGCCACCCGCACCAGCTGCCCGGCGGCGCCGGCCTGCTGCTCGCCCTGGCCGCGCTGGCCGGCCTGCTCGGCGCGCTCGCCTACGGCGCGGTCCGCTGGCGCAGCAGCACGGCCACCCGCACCTGGGCGATCGCCCTGGCGATGGCCGTCTGCTACCTGCCGCTGCTGCTGCTCCCCGCCCCCGGCCCGATGGCGGTCCTCGCCTTCGTCTCCGGCATCGGCCTGGCACCGCTGCTCGCCGCCGCCTTCGTGCTGGTCGCCGAGCTGGCCCCGACCGGCACGGTGACCGAGGCCTTCGCCTGGCTGGTCACCCTCTTCGCCACCGGCAACGCACTCGGCTACGCCGTCTCCGGCGCGCTGGCGGGCAACTCCCTGACCGGGGTGGCGTACTGCTCGGTCGCCGGGATCACCCTCGGCGCCCTGCTGCTCTTCGCCGCCCGCCGCCGACTGCAGCCGGTGGCCGCACCACAGGCGGTGGCACCGGTGCCGGTGAGCCTGGCGGGTTGAGCCCGGGGCACGGCCCCGTGCGGCCGCCCGGCGCGCAACCCGCTGCCGGGCCCTACGGCTTGGCCGGTCCGGTGGAGGAGCGGACGATCAGCGAGGTTGCCAGCGGTGCGACGGGCGCGACCTCGCGGCCGTCCAGCCGGGCCGCCAGTGCCGCCACGCCCGCGCGGCCCAGGTGCTCGCCGGGGAGGTCGACGGTGGTCAGCGGCGGGGTGAGCAGCGCGGCGACGGCGACGTTGTCGATGCCGACCACCGAGACGTCGGCGGGGATGCGCAGGCCCAGGTCGGCGGCGGCCTGGTAGAGGCCGGAGGCGACCACGTCGTCGTCGCAGACCACGGCGTGCGGGCGGTCGGGCCGGGTCAGCAGCTCGGTGGCGGCGGCCCGGGCGGCGGCCTCGCCGCGGTTGAGGGTGACGCCGACCTCGATCACCTCCAGCCCGTGGACGGCGGCCTCGAAGGCGGCCTGGCGGACCCGGAAGGTGTAGGCGCTGTGGGTGGAGCGCAGGTGGCCCAGCCGCCGGTGCCCGAGCGCGGCCAGGTGCGCGACGGCGGCGGCCATGCCGCCCGCGAGGTCGAGTTCGACGGTGGGCGCGCCGCCGGCCGAGGCCGGGTCGGCGTCCAGGAAGACGGCCGGGGTGCCGGCGGGCAGGGCGCCGAGCTGGCTGTCGTCCGGCGAACAGATCAGCAGACCGTCGAACCGGCTGGTGGTGGCGGCCTCGGCCAGGGTGGCGGCGCTCCAGCCGGAGCTGACCACGACCTCCAGCCCGTGCCGCGCGGCCTCCTCGTGCACACCGGCCAGCACCCGGCCGAAGAACGGCCCCTGCAGGTTGGGCACCGCGAGCAGGGCCAGGCCGCTGCGCCCCAGGCGCAGCTGTCGGCCGGCCGCCTGCGGGCGGTAGCCGAGGCCGCGGGCCGCCTCCAGCACGCGGTCCCGGGTGGCGGCGGAGACCCGGTGGCCGGCCTCGGAGCCGGAGAAGACCAGGGAGACGGTGGCCTGCGAGACGCCGGCCAGCTGGGCCACGTCGCGCCCGGTGGGGCGGCGGGCGGGTCCGGGCGCGGGGGGCGGCTCGGGGCGGCTCGCCACGCGGGTCAGGACTGCTGGGCCGGAGCGGGGGTGGCAGGGCTCGCGGCGCTCGCGGCCCGGGCCGCGTCGTCGGCCGCGTCCTCCTCGGCGTTCTGCTCCGCGATCCGGTCGGCGGTGCGCGAGCGGATGCTGCTGACCTTGCTGACGACCTGCTCCGACATCTCGTCGCGCTGCTTGCTCAGCACCACGTAGCTGATCGGCGCCGAGAGCAGGGCGGCCAGCAGCACCAGGAAGACGAAACCGGTGGCACCCACCACGGGAATGATCCCGAAGTGGCCGAGCAGCGTGGTGACCAGCAGGCAGGCGAGGAAGATGCTGGCCCGCAGGGAGGTGTAGCGGAGCGTGGCGTGGGACTTGCTGCTGCTACCGGGGCTGCTGCTCACGGGTGGCTTCCTTCTCGACGGGCGGTGGGGCTACGGCGGGCCTTCGCAGGAGTGACGGGGCCTCCCAGTGAAGCATGCCCACCGGAGCGCCCCTCGCCCGCCTCGGCACGACGGCGGACCCGGCCCCGGTGCGGCCGCCCCGGCGCAGGTGTCCCGGCGCGGCCGTCCCGGCGCAGGCGCCTCAGCGCAGGTCGAGCCAGAAAGTGATGTCGTCGCGGTCGTCGCCCGGCGCCACCCGGATCGCGCCGGGCACCCGGCCCACCTCGGTGTAGCCGCAGCGGCCGTAGAACTTCTCCAGCCCCATCCCGCCGCGCGCGGTGAGCTGCAGCCCGGCCAGGCCCCAGCCGCGCGCGATCCGCTCCGCCTCGGCCATCAGCTCGGCGCCGTAGCCCAGGCCCTGGCAGGCCGGGGCGACCATCACCCGCTTCAGCATCCGCCAGTGCTGCATGAGTTCGAAGCGCATGGACTCGAAGAAGAGCACCCCGGCCAGCGGGCCACCGGGCTCGGCCCGGGCGATCAGCAGCCGGTCGGGCCCGCTCCCCCCGGGGCCGCCGAGGCCGGCGAGCTGCTGCTCCGCCGTCGGCCGCACCCGCTCCTCGGTGACCGGCGGCACGAAGCCGACCGCACCGCCCGCGTTCGAGACGTCCGTCCACAGCGTGATGATCTCGGCGCGCAGCCCCGCGGTCGGCTCGGGGTCAAGGGTGAAGTGCAGCGTCATGCTCCCGGATGCTACTGCGCGGCACGGACACCCGGCGCAGGCCCCGGATCGCCGGGGTGAGCAGCAGCGCCGCCACCACCGCGACCGTGACCCCGGCCCCGAAGAAGAGCACCGCCCGCGCCCCGTACGCGTCGGCGGCCGGACCGGCCAGCGCGCTGCCGAGCGGGACCATGCAGACCGAACCGGCCACCTCGTAGGCGTGGATCCGGTTGAGCACCTCGCCCGGCACCTGGGTCTGCACGCTGGTGGCCCACATGACGCCCCAGAAGGTGTAGCCGGTCCCGGCGACCAGCAGGCAGCCGATCAGCGCGGGCACCGGCAGGTCCAGCGCGATGCCCAGCGGGTAGAGCGGCGCGGCCAGCATCGCCAGGCTGCCGGCGGCCAGCGGGCGCACCGGTTTGAACCGGATCGCCAGCACGCCGCCGACGACGGTGCCCACGCCGTAGGCGGAGTTGAGCAACCCGTACACCGTCGAGCCGTGCGCGGGCACCAGCACGCTCGCGGCCAGCGGGACCACCGGTCCGTAACCGAAGACGCTGTAGCCCATCCAGATCAGGATCACGCCCCACATCCAGCGGCGGGAGCGGAACTCGCGCCAGCCGACCACCAGGTTGCGCCAGAGGCTGTCGCCGGGCGGCGGCGCGGGGACCGGGCCGAGCCGCAGGGCGAGCAGGCAGAGCGCGCTCAGCCCGAAGGTGCCGGCCGCGATCACCATCACCCAGCCGGTGGCCGCCGCGCCGACCAGCGCGCCGGCCACCGCCGGACCGGCCAGTGCGGTGACGGCTTCGGCGGTGCGCAGCACGCCGTTGGCGCCCTGGACGTCCCGGGCCACCAGCGGCACCGTGCTGGCCGCGCCCGGCTGGAACATCGCGCCGGCGGCCCCGGCCAGCGCGAGCAGGCCGTAGAGCTGCCAGGTGTGCTGGATGCCGTGGAAGAAGAGCAGCGCCAGCAGGACCCGGGTGGTCAGGTTGGTCAGGTCGGCGCCGATCATCATCCGGCGGGCGGTGAACCGGTCGGCCAGCACCCCGCCGATCAGGATCAGGGTGGCGAACGGGGCCAGCCACCAGGCCAGCGCGTAGCCGACGGTGCTGACGGAGTGTCCGGAGCCGATCAGGCCGGCCGAGACGGCGACCGGCAGCATCGCGTCGCCCAGCAGGCCCGAGCTGCGGGCGGTGAAGTAGAGGCGGAACGAGCGGGACCAGATGGCGGGGCCGCCAGCAGGCCTGGGGCCGGTGGGAGCTGAGGGGCCGGTGGGAGTGCTGGGACCGTTCACAGGCAGCAGGGTGGTATAGACCACCGTGGAATTCCAGAGGTTTCCGGTCACGATCCGGATGCGCGGCCGACGCGCACGCGCCGTCGCCCGCCACAGGGCGACGGCGGCCGCCGGGTACCCATCCCGGGCGGCCGCCGGTACGGGCCCTGACCCGCACTGGGCGCTCCGCACTCGCCAAGGCGCCGACAGCCGATCCGGCCCGTACGGGCCCGATCCCCCTGGCTGACCTGCCCTTGGCGTCCCCTCGCGACGGAGAGCTCACCCAAGGGTGATCAGCTGGATACGTCACGTCAATGGTTTGTCGGAAATTCCGAAGGGTTGCGCTGGCTTTCGGCCTGCCGACCAGCCGGATCCGGCCGCCGACCAGCCCGGGAGCCGGTCGGCACGGCCCGTCAAGACCGCCCGCCGGGACACCCCGCGCGAGCCCGTCAGGCCGTCAGCATCCCGTGCTCGCGGGCCGACCCGCCACCGGCCAGCGGGCCGCGGTCCAGCTCGCACCAGACCAGCTTGCCGGAGCCCTGCGGGCACCAGCCCCAGCGGGCGCAGAGCAGTTCGACCAGTTCCAGCCCGCGGCCGTTGGTGGCCGAGGCCGCCGCGTGCCGGGGAGCCGGCGCGGTGCCGCTGGCGTCGGACACCTCCACCCGCAGCGGTGCCGCCGGGTCGGGCGGCCAGCTGAGCCGCAGCGCGGCGGGCCGCCCGGTGTGCACCACCGCGTTGGTCACCAGCTCGGAGACCACCAGCACCAGGGTCTCGGCGAACGGCGACCCGGGGTCCGCCCCGAAGGCGAGCACCTGGGCGCGGACCCATCGGCGGGCCCGGCCGACCTCCACGGGGTCGGCGGCCACCGCGAGCTGTACCTGAAGCACCTGCACCGCTCCACCACCTGCATGACGAGCTACCGGTAGGACTGTCCGGGCGTCGGCGGCCCAGGGCCTGTCCGGCGTGACGAAACCTACCGCTCCAGCCCCGGTGACCAGCTGTGGCCACGCGGCGAAACCACCCGTGCGACATATGTCCAGCCGCGCTCGAACAGCTCCACCCAGCTCTTCTGATAGCCGGTCTCATCCGATAGCCCTGTTCTTCCGATCCCGTGCTCTTCCGATGCAGTGCTCTTCTGACAAAGGGCCTCCAAGCGGCGGCACCCGCCACTACCGTGGTGGCATGACCGCCCTCGACTGGGACCAGCAGATGCGGTCGCGGTTGGCCCGCGGCGAGGAGAGCGCGCTCGGCGAGCTCTACGACCAGCTGTCACCCCTGGTGCACGGCCTGGCCGGACGGATCCTGGGCGACGAACAGGCCGCGGCCCACCTGACCCGCGAGGTCTTCGGCCACCTGTGGGAGCACCCGGAGGAGTTCGACCCCGAGCTGCGCTCGCTGCGCTCCTGGGTGGGCGAACTCACCCAGCAGCGAGCCGTGGAGCGGCTGCGCCGGGCCGAGCTGGGCGCCGAGGAGATCCACGACCGGGCCGCCGCCGCGCAGGTGCAGTACGTGGTGGCCGCGCTGCCACCGCCGCTGCGCGAGACCCTGGAGACGACCTGGCTGGACGGCCGGACCTACCAGGAGACCGCCCGCCGCCTGGGCATCAGCGAGCAGGCCGCCAAGCAGCGCCTTCGCCTTGGTCTGCAACTGCTCGCCTCTGAACTGGAGTTCGGGTCATGATGAGAGCACCTTGCTGACCGGCAAGCGGCTGTGACGGGGGATCGGCTGTGACGGGAGATCGGGCCGTGCTGACGGAGCAGGACCACGAGGCGCTGCGCGCCCTGCTCGGCGCCTGGGCGCTGCGCGCCTGCCTGCCCGAGGAGGGCGCCGCGCTGGAGCGGCACTTCGCCCGGTGCCCGGACTGCGCCGAGGAGGGCGAACGCCTGCGCCGGGCCGCCGCCCGGCTGCACACCGACGACCCGCTGGACCAGCCGGACGGGCTGCGCCAGCAGGTGCTCGACTTCTGCCTGACCCGCCGCGCCGCCGAGCTCCCGGTGGCCGCCTGGGCCGCGCCGTACGCCGCGGAGACCGCCAAACTGGACGCGCTGCTGCGCGACCTGGGCCCCGGCGAGTGGCAGGAGACGGCCGAGCTGCCCTGGCACGGCGGGGTGCTCAGGCGCCGTCCGGCCGAGGTGCTCTGCCACCTGGCCGCCGTGGACGGCCTGCTCGCCCAGGCGCTGGGCCTGCCGGACCCGGTGACCGGCGCCGAGGGCCGGGTGCCGGCGCAGGCCGGCCCGTCCGCCGGCTCCGCCGATCCGTTCCACGCGCTGCTGGACCGCTCCGACCGGCTGGCCCGGACCCAGGCCGACGCCGCCCCGCAGGAGGTGCGCTCGCTCTGGCGGGCGCAGAGCCGGGCGATGCTGCGCGGCGCCGAACCGGCCGCCGCCGACAAGTGCGTGGACTACGGCTTCGCCGTCGTGCCGGTCCGCGACGCCTTCCTCGACCGGGCCTTCGAGACCTGGATCCACGGCGAGGACGTGGCCCGCGCGGTCGACTACCCCTACGCCGCCCCGGCCCCGCCGCACCTGCGGCAGATGGTCGACCTGGCCGCCCGGATGCTGCCGGTGGCGCTGGCCGGGCGGCGGCAGGCGGCCTACGCGGGCACCGCACCCGCCGCCGACGGCTCGGCGCGCACCCTGCGGCTGGTCATCGAGGGGCCCGCCAACGGCGAGTGGCTGATCCCGCTGGACGGCGCCGGGCCGCAGGAGTCCGGCGAGCCCGCCGCGACGGGCGATCCGGTCGCCGAACTGGTGATCGACGGCGTGGAGTTCTGCCAGCTCGCGGCGGCGCACCGGGACCCGGACCGCCTCCCGGTCGGCGAGTACGGCGACCGGGAGGCGATCCGCGAGGTGCTGGCGGCGGTGCCGCTGCTCTCCCGCCCGTAGCCCCGGGGGGCTCAGGCGAAGACGACGGTCCGGGTGCCGTTCAGCAGCACCCGGTGCTCGCTGTGCCACTTCACCGCGCGGGCCAGCGCCTGGCACTCCACGTCCCGGCCGAGCGCGACCAGCTGCTCGGGCGTCACGTCGTGCTGCACCCGGGCCACCTCCTGCTCGATGATCGGGCCCTCGTCAAGGTCGGCCGTCACGTAGTGGGCCGTCGCGCCGATCAGCTTCACGCCCCGGGCGTGCGCCTGGTGGTAGGGCTTGGCGCCCTTGAAGCTCGGCAGGAAGGAGTGGTGGATGTTGATCACCCGGCCGCTGAGCGCCTTGCACAGGTCGTCCGAGAGCACCTGCATGTAGCGGGCGAGCACCACCAGGTCGACCCGCTCGGCCTCGACCAGGTCGAGCAGCTGCTGCTCGGCCTGCGCCTTGGTCTCCCGGGTCACCGGGATGTGCACGAAGTCGACGCCGTGCGAGGCGGTCAGCTCGGCGAAGTCGGTGTGGTTGGAGACCACCGCGACGATCTCGATCGGCAGCGCGCCGATCGAGGTGCGGAAGAGCAGGTCGTTGAGGCAGTGGCCGAACTTGCTGACCATCAGCACCACGCGCATCTTCTCGGTGGCCGGGTGGATCTCCCACTCCATGCCGAAGGAGGCGCCGATCGCGGTGAAGCTGGCCCGCAGGCCGTCCACCGTCACCGGCGCCTCGGCGGAGAAGTGCACCCGCATGAAGAACAGCCCGCTGTCGGTGTCCCGGTCGCCGAACTGCTGGCTGTCCATGATGTTGCAGCCGGTCATGAACAGGTAGCTGGAGACCGCGTGCACGATCCCCTGCCTGTCCGGGCAGGACAGGGTCAGCACGTACTGGGTCGACTCGGTCGCGGTCCGCTGCTCCACCACTGGTTCTTTCACTGGTCCTTCGCTGTCGCCCGGCTTCGAGGGACCGGTCCTGAATTCCGTCAAGGGTGGCACAGCCGGGCACCGGTCAGCCGATCCGGGTGAGGATCCTCAGCACTTCGAGCGACCGCGGCGGCGCCGCCGGGTCCTCGCCGTCGTTGACCGCCAGCAGCTCGTGCGCCGCGCGGGCGGCGGCCACCGCCTCCGGCCAGCCCGGGTGGCCGAGGTAGGCGGCGGCCGGGGCGTCGGCACCCACCTCGTGCAGGATGCGCAGCACCCGCAGCACCGCCGCGTCCACCAGGGCCGCCTCGGTGGCGTCCCGGACCACGGTGCCTATGTACTTCTCGGCGGACCAGCGGTCCAGCCAGCTGTCCTCGACCAGGCGGTAGACGGCGTCGGTCACGTCGCCGTAGCCGGGGCGGCCACCGGCCCAGTACTCCTGCTGGAAGGCGGGGTCGGCGAGCATGTGCAGGGCGGAGCGCAACCGGGCGCGCCAGCGCCACCAGGGCAGATCGTTGAGCGGCATGCCGCCCATGGTGCTGGAGCGGCGCCCCGAACGAGAAGGGTTTCGCGGAGAGCCGTCCGAAGAATCTGTGCTGAGCGCCATGGCAGACGATCGTACGTTCCCCATCCACTCAGCATCTACACGCGTCCACACTCCGAGTTCATCACCGCGTTCCGCAATGTTCCCCTGGCCGACCTCTGGTGGAGTGAACCCGCGTCAAGGCTGTCGGCCATCGGAACGGCCGTCGGACGTGGGGGTAGCGAGCAGATGAGCACCGTTGTACCCGGGCGACCGGCCGCCCGGCGCCGGCGCACCGGCGGTGCGGCCCTCGCGGTCGCCTTACTCCCCGTGCTCCTGGGCACCGCCGGCTGCGGGGGCCCGGCCGGCGCCGCCGGCGACAAGGCCGAGCTGACGGTGATGACCTGGGCGCCCGCCAACACCGGTTCGGCCGACCGGCCCGGCATGACGGCGCTGGCCACCGCGATCGGCGACTCGCTCAACTCCCAGGGCGGTGTGGCCGGCCACCGGCTGCGGGTGCTCACCTGCAACGAGCACAACACCGCCGACGGCGCCGCCGCCTGCGCCCGGCAGGCCGTGACGGGCGGCGCGGTCGCGGTGATCGGCTCCTACAGCCAGTACGGCGACGCCTTCATGCCGCTGCTGGAGACCAGCGGGATCCCGTACATCGGCGGCTACGGGCTCTCCAGCCCCGAGTTCACCAGCCCGGTCTCCTACCCGGTGGCCGGCGGCACGCCCGCGCTGATCGCCGGCAGCGGCCGGCAGCTGGTGGCGGCCGGCTGCCGCACGGTGGCGCTGATCCGCCCCGACACCCCGGCCGGCGACACCCTGGTCGGCGCGCTGGGCGCGGCCCTGACGCCGGACAACGTCAAGCTGACCGACATCCGGGCCAACGAGACCTCCAGCGACTTCACCAACCAGGCCCGCCGGGCGGTCGGCGCCGACCAGCCCGGCAACTGCATCACCGCCGCGCTCAGCGCGGTGCCCACCCTCAACCTGCTGGACTCGCTGCGCCGCCAGCCGCACCAGAACACCAGGCTCGCCTCGGTGATCGGCAGCTTCCAGCAGTCCGTGGTGGACTCCACCGGCGGCGACGCGGGCCCGCTCAACGGCGCCTACGCGACCGGCTGGTACCCGCCGGAGTCCTCCAAGGTCTGGGACCCGCTGCGCGCGGTGGTACGCACCAGGGACGCCGCCGACCTCACCAGCATCGACGTCTCCGACCCCGGGGTGGAGACCACCTGGGTCGCCTACCAGGTCTTCGTCCAGGCCGTGCAGCGCCTGGACAGCCAGCCGGTCACCGGCAAGGCGCTGCGCGACGAGCTGGACAACGGCCAGCCGATCAGCACCGGCGGCGCCACCCCGCCGCTCAGCTGGGCGATGACCAACATGCTGGCCAGCGCCGACACCCCGCGCCTGGTGAACACCTCGGTCACCTTCCAGCAGGTCCGGGGCGGGCAACTGGTGGAGCAGCAGCCGGGCTTCGTGGACGTCCGCTGGGTCCTCACCGGCGGCACGCCGCCGAGCGGCCCCGACACCCCCTCCCCCGCCCCCTCCTGAGCCGGGACAGGCGCTAGCCCGGCGGCACCGCCGGTGCCGGGCCGAGGGTGGTGGTCCCCGGGGCGGCCTGGTGGCCCAGGCCGCTGCGGTAGACGTCCAGCGCCTCGGCCGGCCGGCCCACGCGGCGCAGCAGGTCGCCCAGCAGCCGGCACAGGTCGGCCAGGTCGGCCACCGCGCCCGCGTCCTGGAGCAGTTCGAGGGCGGTGCGGTAGTGCGTCTCGGCCGCCACGAGGTCGCCCTCCTCCTCGGCGATCCGGCCCAGCAGCCGGTGCGCGGCGCCCGCGTGCACCGCGCCGCGCCCCGGGTGCAGCGGGCCCAGCAGGTCGGCCAGCAGCGCCGCGGCCTGCGCGGTGCGGCCCGACCGGTGCAGCACGTCGGCGAGTTCGACGTCGATCTGCTGGGTGTAGAGACTGACCCGGCCGTCCTGGCGGCCGCTCAGCAGCGCGCGGGCCGTGCGCAGTTCGCGCTCGGCGGCGGGCAGGTCGCCGTCCTGGGCGCGCAGGTAGCCGCGCATCCAGTGGCAGTGCGCGAGTTCGGTGCGGATGTGCAGCTGCCGGTAGAGCTCCTGGGCCTTGGCGAGCGAGGCGTCGGCCTCCACCGCCCGTCCCTCGGCGAGCAGGGTGCGGGCCACCGAGCGGTGCAGCCGGGCGACCAGGGCGGGGTCGGCCACCTGCGGGGCCAGCGCCAGAGCGAGTTCGGCGGCCCGGGCGGCTCGCCGGTGGGCGCCCAGGTCCAGGTAGGGCGCGATCACGGCCGAGTAGAGCAGCAGCAGGGCCTGCGGGTCGGGCAGGCCGCTCGCGTTGAGCTGGTCGATCGCGCTCTCCAGCAGGTAGCAGGAGTAGCGCAGGTCCCCGGCGAGCAGGTGGGCGACCGCGCGGCCCCGCAGGGCGGGCACCCGCTGCGGCAGCGGGGCCGTGCGCAGCAGCTCCTCGGCGGCCTGGAAGTGCTCGATCGCCTGGTCGAGTTCACCGGTGTCGAGCGCGCAGTCGCCCAGGCCCGTCAGCGCGCCCGCGCGCTGCTCGGGCAGGTCGTAGCGGGCGGCCTCGGCGGCCAGTTCGGCGTACCGGGCCGCGGCCCGCACCGGGTCGCCGGCCGCCAGCTCCTGGTGCGCCTCGGCCAGCCGCAGGCCGAGTTCGGTGGCCAGGTGGGCCGGGCGGCCGGTGACCAGCTGCTCGACGCTGACCCCGAGCCGGCCCGCGAGGTGGCGCAGCGCGGCCTCGGAGGGGCGGACCTTGCCGGACTCCACGGTGGAGACATAGGCGGCGGTGTAGTCGGGCTCGGCCAGCGCCCGCTGGGTGAGCCCGCGTTCGGTGCGCAGCGCCAGCAGGCGCCGGCCGAGGTCGGTGCGGTCGATCGTCTCGCTCATCACGCTCGTCTTTCCTGACCGTCTGCCGGGCCAGGGTATTGCGGGTCCGGCACCCTGCCAACTAGCTTAACCGCCGATGTAAGTGAACTTACATCAGAACTTAACGCCCGTGCCCCCAGCGAACGGACCCCCACCCATGCGCATCCGGCAGGCCGTCATCGGCGCCACCACCACCCTCGCGGCCACCCTCGGGCTGCTGGCCACCGCCCCCGCGGCCGGCGCGGCCCCGCTCGCCCCCGCCGTCCCCCTGCTGCCGCACTCGGCCGCGGCGGCGGCCACCACCGGACCGATCTGCTGGTTCGGCGCCTGCTACGACTACGTGAACGGCCGTCAGGTCACCGACGCGAGCGGAGCGACGATGCGGATGATGGTGGCCGCTCCCGCGATCAAGCCGGGCGACACCGACTCGCACTCGCTGCAGGAGCTGGCGCTGCAGTCCGGCGACCAGAAGTCCACCGTGGAGATCGGCTGGACGGTCGACCTCGGACTCAACGGCGACCTGCGCCCGCACCTGTTCGTCTACCACTGGGTGGACGGCGCGGAGAGCTGCTACAACGGCTGCGGCTTCGTCCAGGTCTCGCACAGCGCGAAGGCGGGCATGGCGCTGCCGGCCGGCTCGGCCGCCCGGTTCGCCATCCAGAACGTCGGCGGCGACTGGTGGGTCTTCTACGACGACCAGCCGGTGGGCTACTTCCCCGGCTCGCTCTGGCAGGGCACGTACACCCGGGCCCAGATGATCAGCGCCTTCGGCGAGGTTGCCCACGCCTCGGGGAGCACCTGCGAGCAGATGGGCGACGGAAAGGCCGGTACCGCGCACGGCTCGGGCTGGATCGACGACTTCCACCTGATCGGCGCCACCGACCGCTCGCACCTGACGGTCACCGCCACCAGCCCGGCGCTCTACGACGCCGGCCGGGTCACGCCGACCTCGTTCCACCTCGGCGGGCCGGGCACCGGCCCCTGCTGACCGGCGCCCGCCCCGGGGAGGGTCCGGTCAGAGCTGGATCGGGCCGTACGAGGGCAGGCCGGCCTGCTGGGCGATCGCGTTCCAGGTTTCGGAGGCCTGCCCCTTGGCGGTGGTCGCGGCGCCGCTGGCCTGGTCACCGGAGGACAGGTTGGGGTCCGAGCCGACCTTGGTCGGGTCGCAGCCCTGGGCGAAGTCGCCGGCCCAGGCCGCATAGGCGTCGTCCGCGTTGGCGGAGGCCTGCCAGGCCTGGTTGAGCTGGTCCACCAGCTGCTTGCCGGTGGGCAGCTTGTCCACCTTGAGGGTGGCCAGCTTGGTCATCAGCTGCTTGCGCTGGGCCGAGGCCTGGGTCAGCGCGGTCTGGGCAGCCGCCGGGTTGTCGCACTTCTTGACCGCGCCGACCGCGCCGACCACCGCCTGACGGCTGGAGTTGGCGGTGCTCAGCAGGGTGGACAGCGCCTGCGCCTGGGCCTGGGCGTCCGCGCTCAGCGCGCTGGAGCCGCTGGAGCCGCTCGGCTGGGGGCTGGCCGAGGTGTCGGTGCCCTGCGCCGCCGTGTGCTTGGCCTTGGCCTTCTCCTTCGTCTTGGTGTCACCGCCGCCACCACCGGCGAGCACCCCGACCAGGATGCCGCCCACCACGCACAGGCCCACCACACCGGCGACCACCGTCCGACGGGACATCCGCGAGCCGCCGCCGGACCCGGCCGGGGGCAGCGAGGCGCGGCCCAGGCGGGTGGTCTGCTCGTTGGGGGTCTGGTACTCGCCGGCGGCGTAGCCGGCGGGGGCGAAGGACTGCTGCCCGCCGTAGGTCGGCTGCCCGGCCGGCGGCTGGCCGCCGAAGCCCTGCTGGCCCCCGTAGCTCTGCTGGCCCGGGAAGGCCGGCGGGCTCTGCGGGAACGACTGCTGCCCGCCGAAGCTCTGCCCTTGCGCGGGATGCCCCTGCGCGGGCCCCGGCTGGCCCGGCACGGCGCCCGCCGTCGGGTCGCTGGTCGGGTACGGCGGCAGGTACTGGGTCTCCCCCGCGGCCTGCTGCGCCACCTCGGGCACGTAGGCGGTCGGCGCATCGCCCCAGGACGCCCCCGGGCCGAGGTACTCGGGCCCGCCCTGGCCGGCCTGGGTGACCGCCGGTGGCTGGGGTGCCCCCTGCGGCGGCACTGGCGGCTGCTGCCCCGGAGCCGGCTCCGGGCGGAACAGGTCGTCCAGGTTGAAGTCACCGGAGTTGGGGTACGAGCGGCGCTGGCTCAACGCGAATCCTCACCTGTGCACGGCTGCGGGCGCACCGGGACAGCAAGCGGCGGCCGGGCGGCCCCATGACGGGTGGACCGCCCGCGCTCCCTGTCCGGTGTGAGCACCCGGGCCTTCCTCGGTTCTTCCGCGCGCTAGCTGACGGCGGACCACTTCTGGAGTTCCTCACTACCTCCGGCCCACGCTACCGGTTCACCGCTACGGGTGACCACGCGGGCAGGTGTTCCCGTCCGTTCGCCGCAGGTTCGCGCGCGGCACCGTCAAGTTTTGGTCACGCGGCCTCCACGTCAGCACGCTGCTGGAACTCGCGCACCACCCGGTGGTCACGGAACGGCTCCAGCCGCCGCCGGAAGTCGTCCAGGTACTCCACGCCCCGGTTGGAGCGCAGCCCGTTGAGCAGCCGCACCGCCTGGGCCCCGGTCTCGCAGGCCCGTTCGATGTCCCGCTGCTGCAACTGCGCGGTGGCCAGCAGCACGAGGTCCACCGCGCGGCGCCGCACCCGGGTGGGCGGGTGCAGCTCCAGGGCGATCCTGGCCTGCCGCTCGGCCTGCTTGGACAGCTCCAGGTCGCGGTAGCAGTGCGCCAACTCGTCGGCCAGGTAGGCCGCGTCGAAGTGCGCGATCCAGTCCGGGTCGTCCTCGGGGCGGCGCTGCTCCATCGCCTCGATCGCCCTGGCCGCCACCAGCTCGCAGGAGCGGGCGTCGCCCAGCAGCGCGTGGCCGCGCGCCTCGGCGGCGTAGAACATCGCCATCGCGGTCGGGGTGGCCACCGAGCGGGCGCCCTCCTGCGCGGCGCGGGCCAGCTGCGCGATCTCCCGGGGGTTGCCCAGGGTGGCCGCGAGGTGACTCATCGACGCGGCCAGCACATAGCCGCCGTAGCCGCGGTCGTCCGCGGCCTGGGCCAGGCGCAGCGCCTGGATGTAGTAGCGCTGGGCGAGCCCGGGCTGCCCGGTGTCCACCGCCATGTAGCCGGCCAGCTCGGTCAGCCGGGCCACCGCCGCGAACAGCTGGCGCCCGGTCTCCTCCCGGTAGCCGCCGCTGAGCAGCCCGGACACCACGCTGTTGAGGTAGTGCACCACCACCGGGCGGACGTGTCCGCTGCCGAACCGGTGGTCCAGGTCGACCAGCATCTCGGTGGTGGCCCGGATCGCCGCGACGTCGGCCGGCCCGACCCGCGGGCCGCCGCTGCGGGCGACCACCGGGTCCGGCGGGGTGATCAACCAGTCCCGGCTGGGCTCGACCAGCGCGGAGGCGGCCACCGAGGCACCGTTGAGGAAGTCCCGGCGGCTGACGTCGCTGCGCCACAGCTCGCAGACCTGCTCCAGCGCGCCGCTGAGCGTGGCGGCGAACTGCAGGCCGACGCCCGAGGTGAGGTTCTTGCCGTCGGCCATGCCGATCTCGTCCACCGTGACGCCGCGGCCGAGCTTGCGGCCCAGCGCCTCGGCGATCACCGCCGGCGCCTGGCCGCGCGGCTGCTGGCCGCGCAGCCAGCGCGCGACCGAGGTCTTGTCGTAGCGCAGGTCGAGCCCGTGCTCGGCACCGCAGAGGTTGACCCGGCGGGCGAGCCCCGCGTTGGAGCAGCTCGCCTCCTGGATCAGCGACTGCAGGCGCTCGTTGGGCTGTCGTGCGACGAGTGGTCTCGCGGCCATGGGCTTCGCCTCCCCAGCGCCCCCGGTTCCGGCCGGCGGGCGTCGACTCTGCTGCTCTGGTTGCCGAGGCGCCGGACGTGGCTCCGCAGGGGGCCCGGTGGCGCGCCGACTACCCGGCCAGTGAAGGAACTTGAGGCCAGGTTAGCGATCAACGACACCATCGGGATACCCATGTGAACGACTGGATCAGCGTGCGCGCCCTGGAAAATGCTCCTGTGCGCCCCCGCTGCGCCCACCTGGACGACGGGGGGCGAACGCCAGGGCAACGCCGCGCCAACGCCTGCGGAGCGCCACCTTCCGCGCCAGGGTCCGCCACCGCGCGCGGCGGCGGACCGCACCACCGGTCACCACCCGCCCGGCAGTCAGAGCCGTGGCGCGACTCACCGGTTCGGGTGACATTGCCGGTTGCGGGCCGCTCGCCCCCGGGCATCCCGTAACCCGCCCCACGGCCGGTAGTTGTGCAGCACGTGGAAGAGACCCCAGGAGCCCCGCAGCCGGGCAGTGACGGCAAACCGATCTCCCCGCTGCTGATCGAGGCGGTCAGGTACGCGGAGGACCGGCACTGGGAGGTCGTGCCCGGCACCCACCTGATCGAGGACGACGGCCCGGCCCGCTGCTCGTGCGGAGCGCCCAGCTGCCCGCTGCCGGGCGCGCATCCCATCACCCAGGACTGGCACCGGCGGGCCACCTCGGGCCCCGGCGTGGTGCGCCGCTGGTGGACCGAGAGCCCGCACGCCTCGATCGTGCTGCCCACCGGCCGCTCCTTCGACGTACTGGACGTCCCCGAGGTGGCCGGCTGCCTGGCGCTGGCCCGGATGGAGCGCCTGCAGCTGCAGCTCGGCCCGGTCGCCTCGGTGCCGGCCACGCCGGGGCAGCGCGGGCGGCGGCTGCTCTTCCTGGTGCTGCCCGGTGCCCAGGCCAAGGTGCCCGAGGCACTGCGCAAGCTCGGCTGGGCGCCGGGGCGGCTCGACCTGACCTGCCACGGGGACGGCGGCTGGATCGTCGCACCGCCCTCCCGGATCGGCGCGTACACCTTCGCCCAGTGGGCCCGCCAGCCCTCCGCGCTGAACCGGTGGCTGCCGGACGCGGACGAGTTGATCAACCCGCTCGCCTACGCCTGCGGCCGGGACGCGCCGGCCGCCCGGCTGGCCCCGCCGCAGGCGAAGGTGCCGGTCACCGCGCCACCGCGGCGCTAGACAGGCAGTGCGCCACCGCGGCGCCAGGCAGGCAGTCGCTGCGTCGTGATCTGACGTTGCATCAGCCACTTGAGCGGGTCCGGTAATCCGGGCCCGCTGCCGGTGCTGGCGGCAGGCCCCGGTGATCGTCCTGAGGAGCTGGCGTACCCGGTGCCCACCGGGGCAAGCCGCTCGGACGAGTGACAGGGCCCGGGGATTGGCATCCGCCACCCAGGGGATGAATGGCTGCAGACGGGGACCGCACAAACCACGACGAAAGGGACCACCGGGAGCAAGGACAAGGGACCAGGGCCACGGGGAACGGGCCATCGGGGAACCGCCGGAGACGGCCGTCGGGGAACGGCCATGGGGGAGCAGGACCGGGGGAGCCGGGGGAGCGCCTGGACGGGGAAGCCGGGCGTGGCGCAGGAGGGGAAGCAGGAGGGGAGCGGGGGGACCGGGTGGGGATCAGGGTGGGGCCGCCGAGGGCCCCGGCGCGCGGGGACGCGCCGGGGCCCTCGGTTCACCTGCCCGCGCGGCGGGCGCGACGGGCTACGGCTGCGCCACGAAGACGTGCTGGGCGATGTCCTTGCCCAGCTCGGCCGCGTCCGCGCCACTGCCGACCAGCACGCCGCCGACCGCCGGGGCGACCTGCACGGTGGCGCCCGGGCGGATCCCGGCCCGGCGCAGGGTGCGCATCAGCTCCTCGTCGGTCTGGATCGGCTCGCCGATCCGGCGCACCACCACGCTGGCGCCGTCGTCACCGGGGCGCAGCGCGTCCAGGGTGACCAGGGCGGCGTCGAAGCCCTCGCCCTCGGCCTTCATGTCGCCCAGCTCGTCCAGGCCGGGGATCGGGTTGCCGTAGGGCGACTGGGTGGGGTGGCCGAGCATGGCGAGCACCTTGCGCTCGACCGTCTCGCTCATCACGTGCTCCCAGCGGCAGGCCTCCTCGTGGACCTCCTCCCACTCCAGGCCGATCACGTCGATCAGCAGGCACTCGGCGATCCGGTGCTTGCGCATCACCCGCACGGCGAGCCTGCGGCCCTCCTCGGTCAGCTCCAGGTGGCGGTCCCCGGCGACCTGGAGCAGGCCGTCGCGCTCCATCCGGCCGACCGTCTGGCTGACCGTGGGGCCGCTCTGCTCCAGACGCTCGGCGATCCGGGCGCGCATCGGGGTGATGCCCTCTTCCTCCAGCTCCAGGATGGTGCGAAGGTACATCTCAGTCGTGTCGATCAGCCCAGACATCGCCGCAGGCTCCGTTCCTCGGTATCCTCACCGCCAATTCTGACGTACCGCACGGACAACCGAGCCCGGCGCAATCCGCTTCCCGCCGGTTTCGTCCCTGTTGACAGCCGGCCCGGCCAGGCAGCACCGTGCTCGCCGTAGCTTTCTCCACTGGCGGTTAGGGAAGATCTTCATGGATGACCTGGTCGGGCAGTACTTCGCCGCGGCGGCGGCCCACCTGGAGCGGGTGCACGCCGAGGAGGCCGGCGCGATCGACCGCGCCGGCGCGCTGCTGGCCGACGCGGTCGCCGAGGGCCGGCGGATCTTCGCCTTCGGCGCCGGCCACTCCTCGCTGGCCGCCCAGGACGTGGTCTACCGGGCCGGCGGCCTGGTCGTCCTCAACCTGCTGAACGTGCCGGGCACCACCGGCGTCAACGTGATCCCTGCGCACCTGGGCAGCGCGCTGGAGCGGGTCTCCGGGCTGGCCACCGCGACCCTGGACCTGACCCCCGCCACCACCGGCGACCTGCTCTTCGTCATCTCGCTCTCCGGCCGCCAGGTGATGCCGATCGAGCTGGCCGCGCACGCCCGGGCCCGTGGCCTGCACGTGGTCGGCGTCACCTCGCTCGCCTACCCCGGCCGGGTCAGCTCCCAGCACCCCTCGGGGACCTACCTGAAGGACCACTGCGACGTGGTGCTGGACAACAAGGTCGCGGTGGGTGACGGCGAGCTGACCCACCCGGACGTGCCCACCTCGTTCGGCCCGGTCTCCACCATCACCACCAGTGCCCTGATGCAGGCCGTGGTGGTGAGCGCGGTCGGCAAGCTGGCCGAGCGCGGAATCAGCGCCCCGCTGTTCCGCTCCGGCAACGTGGACGGCGGCACCGACTGGAACGCCAAGGTGATGGCCGAGAACGCCGACCGGATCTTCTACGCGTTCTGACCGACCGCGCCGTCCACGCGCACGAGCCCCGCAACAAGCCCCGCGCACTTCAACCGCCCCGACACGGCGGCCGCCAGCCCTGGGCGCGCGCCCGGCGAACGCCCATACTGGGCCGGGCGAAAGGCGTACCCGCCCTCCGCCGCGGGCAGTACGTCAGTGTCCATCGAGAGGACAGCTGACGGACCAGTGGACACCACGCGCACGGGGGGACGGGATGGCAGCCGGCGCACAATCGACGGAGCCGGTCCACGAGGCCGAGCTACTGCCCGAGCTGTTCCGGGTCGCCGACCTGGCCTCGCGGCGCGGCCAGCGCCACTCGATCACGCTGGCCCGCTGGCAGCTGCTGCTGCTCACCGCCGGGGCGGCGGTCGGCTCGCTGGCCGGGCGACCGTACGCCTGGGTCGCCGCCGCGGCCTACCTCGGGGCCGGCGGGCTGGCCGCGCTGGTCAGCCGGCAGAACCCGCAGGGCCTGTGGTACGAGGGCCGGGCGGCGGCCGAGTCGGTCAAGACGCTGGCCTGGAAGTTCGCGGTGCGGGCCGACGCCTACCAGCCGCTCGCGGCCACCCTGCCGGATGCGGAGGGGCTCTACGACCTCCAGCTGCGCGGCATCCTGCGCGGCTTCAGAGACAGCCCGGTGCTGCCGGGCGACGCCGAGCGGCGCGCGGGGGTGACGGCCGCGATGCGGGAGCTGCGCGCGCAGCCGCTGACCGTGCGGCGGGAGGTCTACCTGCGCGAGCGGGTGGCGGTGCAGCACGACTGGTACCAGGCCAAGGCCGGCTACTGCGACCGGGCCGGGCGGACCACCGAACTGCTCGGTGTCGCGCTGCCGGTCCTGGGGCTGGTGCTGGCGGTGCTGCGGGCGCTGGGCGCCGTCTCCTTCGACCAGTTGGGCACCGTCTCGGCGGTGGCCGCCTCGGTGACCGCCTGGGCCCAGCTGCGCCAGTACCGGCCGCTGGCCGCCGCCTACCGGCTGGCGGCCGACGAACTGGAGCTGGTCCGCGCCCAGTTGACCCAGCTCGACCTGTCCGCCGCCGACTCCGAGGAGGTCTGGGCCCGACTCGCCCGGGACGCCGAGGACGCCGTGTCGCGCGAGCACACCACCTGGCAGGCCCGCCGCGAGGTCCGCGGGCCCGGCCACTAGCGGCCTGGCGCGGGCGGTGGCCCGCTCCCCCGGCATCCGCAACAGGCCGTCCGCGGCCTGTGCCGGTCCCGATCCCCTACCCGTGTTCCCCGACTTTGGAGGTCCCCGGCGTGCAGCCCCGACTGGTGAAGACCGCCGACTGCCGCAGGCTCGCCGTGCAGACCTTCGGCGACCCCGAAGGCCGCCCGGTCTTCCTGATGCACGGCACACCCGGCAGCCGGCTCGGCCCGACCCCGCGCAGCAGCGTGCTGTACAACCTCGGCGTCCGGCTGATCTCCTTCGACCGCCCCGGCTACGGCGGCTCGGACCGCCTGCGCGGCCGGCAGGTGGCCGCGGCCGCCGCCGACGTGCAGGCGATCGCCGACGAGTTCGGGCTGGAACGTTTCGCCGTGGTGGGCCGCTCCGGCGGCGGACCGCACGCGCTGGCCTGTGGCGCGCTGCTGCCCGGCCGGGTCCACCGGGTGGCCGTGCTGGTGGGCCTGGCCCCCTGGAACGCCGACGACCTGGACTGGTACGCCGGGATGACCGCCGCCAACATCCGCGACTACCGCGCCGCCGAGCGCGACCACCAGCGGATCGCCGCCACCATGGAGCAGCGGGCCCGGCGGATGCGCGACGATCCGGCCACCCTGCTCGCCGGACTGCGCCGCGAGCTGACCGCCGTGGACCGCGCGGTGGTCTCCGACGCCGGCATCCGCCGGATGCTGCTGAGCAACTACCGCGAGGCATTCCGGCAGAACGCCGACGGCTGGATCGACGACGTGCTCGCCTTCACCACCGACTGGGGGTTCAAGGCGCAGGACGTCACGGCCGCCACCTGGCTGTGGCACGGCGCCGACGACATGTGGTCGCCGGTGGACCACTCCCGCTGGCTGGCCGCGCACATCCCCGACGCCACGCTCTTCCTGGAGCCGGGCGCTGCTCACTTCGGCTCGCTGCGGGTGCTCACCGCCGCCCTGAAGTGGGCGGCGGGGGGCGTCGACTGACGGCACGCCACGGCATCAGATCGGCTGCGGCTCCAGGTCCCGGTTGATCCGCTTCCAGCCCCGGGCCGAGACCGTGTTGGGGTGCTCCTCGCCGAGCTGGCGGATCAGCTCGGCCACCGCGCGGGCACGCAGCTCGGTGGCCTGGTTGACCTTGCCCTGCGAGCGCAGCGTGACGGCCAGGTTGGCCTGGCAGGCCACCGCGTCAGGGTGACGGGGACCGTAGCGCTCGCACAGGCCTCGGTAGGCGGACTGCTCCAGCTCCTCGGCCTCCACCAGCCGGCCCTGGTCGCCGTAGGCGTTGGCCAGGTTGATCATCGCGTTGAGGGTGTAGGGGTGGTCGGCACCCACCGTCCGGGTCAGCGTGTCCACCGTGGCCTCGCCCAGTTCCAGCGCCTCCGCCAGACCGCCGCTGCCACGCAGGTAGATCACCAGGTTGTTGGCGCAGACGAGGGTGAACGGGTGCTCGGGCCCGTAGAGCTGCTGGTGGCCGACGTAGACCTGACGGGCCAGATCGCGGGCCGCGTCCTTGTCCCCGCCCGCGCTGTAGTCGGCGGCCAGGTTGAGCGCGCAGGCCAGCGTGTCCGGCGCGTTCTCGCCGTAGCGCTCCAGGTAGCGCTCGTAGGTCTCCTTGGTGAGCCGGCGCGCCTCGGCCTGCCGGCCCACCTTGCGCAGCGAGACGGCCAGCGACTTGGCGTTGCGCAGGATCTCCGGCACGTCGATGTCGAGCACCTCGGCGAAGGCCTCGGCGACCTCCTGGTGGAGCGTCACCGAGCCCTCGTAGTCGCCGGACTCGCGCAGGTCGCGGGCCAGGTTGGACTTGGTGGACAGGGTGTAGGGGTGCTTGGGGCCGAGCACCAGGGCCCGGCGGTCCAGGGTGTCCTGGTCCAGCTCCTGGGCGTCCTTGCTGTTGCCGGCCAACCGGTAGTCGACGGCCAGGTTATTGGCACAGGACAGGGTGCGCGGGTTGTCCTCGCCGAACTGCTCGCGGAACCGTTCGAGCGCCTCCCGGTCCAGCCCCAGCGCCTCGTCGAAGTCGCCGACCGCGCGCAGGTCGGCGGCGAGCGAGCCGGCCGTCATCAGGGTGTACGGGTGGTGCGCGCCCAGCACCCGCTGCTGCCGCTTCAGGGTGTCCTTGTCCAGCTCCACCGCCAGCGCGTACTGGCCCTGCGAGCGCATCACGTTGGCGAGCTGGAAGCGCAGCAGCAGGGTCTGCCGGTCGTCCTCGCCGAGCTTGGCGGTCCACGCCTCGTCCAGCAGGTGGCCCATCCGGCGGGCCTGGCCGAACTCGCCGCGCTTCCACAGGTAGCGGACCCGGTCGATCATCAGCTGCCGGGTGTCCGACTCGTCGCAGTCGTGCGCCCGGGAGGGCGACAGGTGCGGCCAGATCTCCTCGAAGACCGGCCAGTTGGCCGGGTCGTCGGTGTCACCGGTGACCGGGCGGGCGCCGATCAGGATCCGGTGCACCTCGTGCACGGTGTCGACCTGCTCCTCGGGCGTCATCTCGGAGCGGATCACCTCCTGGACCAGCCGGTGCACCTGGATGCTGTTGGTCCCCGCGTCCACCTTGGCCAGCGCGTACCGGCCGATCGCCTGGATCACCCGGCCGAGCAGGAACTTGTCGCTCAGCCCCGGATCGTAGGGCACCAGCGCGCGGATCATCTGGTCGCTGTAGAACAGGCTCATCGAGATCGGCTCGGGCGCGAAGTAGGCGCACAGCTGGAGCATCCGGGCGGCGGCCGGGGACTGCTCGCGCAGCCGGGCGATGGAGACCCGCCAGGTGGCGCCGACCGTCATCGGGTAGTCGACCGGACGGCCGAGCTCCAGCACCCGGGAGGCCTCGGTCTGCAGGGCCGCGATGTACTCGGCGACCGGGGTGCTGGTGGCCTTCAGCCAGGCGCCCGCCACCTCGACGGCCAGCGGCAGGTCCCCCACCGCCTCGGCCACCGCGTCCGCGTCCACCCGGCTGAGTGCACCGCCGGTGCGCCGGGTCAGGTGGTCGATGCTCTCGCCGCGGGTGAAGACGTCCATGGTCAGCGCCTCGGCGTGGGTGGCCCAGGCCTGGTTGCGCGAGGTGACCAGGATGTGGCCGTTGCCACCGGGGAAGTAGCGCCGGATCTCGCCCGGGTCGTCCGCGTTGTCGAAGATCAGCAGCCAGCGCTTGGACCGCTCGCCGCGGCGCAGCGACTCCAGCGCGATCTCGGTGGCCAGCGCCACCGGCTCGTTGCTGGCCCGGCCCATCTTGCGGGCCAGCTCGGCCATCTGGCCCTGGATCTCGTCCTCCTGCTCGGCCGAGACCCACCAGACCAGGTCGTAGTCGGCCATGAACCGGTGCGCGTACTCCAGCGCCACCTGGGTCTTGCCGACGCCGCCGAGCCCGTAGAGGGTCTGCGGCACCGGCAGCACCGCGGTCGCGCCGCCGCCGAGCTGGTTGCGCAGCCGCTCCAGCAGCTCGGACCGGCCGGTGAAGTAGGTGTTGCGGGGCGGGACGTTCCAGATCTCCGGCTGGGTGCCGGGGAACCGCGGCCCGCTCGCGGTGTCCACCGCAGGCACCTCCTCCCGGCCCAGCGCCTTGACCAGGGCCAGCAGCGCCTGCGGCTCCTTGAGGTTGACCAGGTCCACCGGGTTGCGGCTGCTGAACGGGGCGGCCAGCGGCGTGGAGCCGACCCGCACCGGGATCAGCTGGCGGCGGGTGCCGGAGGGGTCGGAGCCGACCACCGACTCCCACAGCGCGCGGGCGTGCGGGGAGCGCAGGTAGGCGGGCGAGAGCACCGCGACGGTCCGGTAGGCGGCGTCCACCGAGCGCTCGGTCTCGGCCCGCGCGTCGGTGCCCGCCCCCACGTCCCTGGGCAGCACCCGGAAACCGGCCGCGCCGAGCACGAACTCGATCCAGTCGGCCCACATCCGGTCCTCGGGCACGTAGCTGAGGTAGATGTCGGCCGGCACGGTGGGGCGGCGGCGGGTGAACGCCTCGATGTAGCGCAGCCGCACCTCCTCGTCCATCGGCGGCAGCGAGGCGACCCGGCCCGCGGTGATCACGTCGGTCAGCCGCTCGCAGGCCGAGAGCATGCTGGTCGGGGTGCCGACCTGGTCGCCGAAGGTGGCCAGGATCTCCTCGTAGGCGTAGAACGGCCGGTAGGGGATCTCCACCGAGCCCCAGTAGTGCACCAGTTGCTCGTTGGTCAGCCCTGAGGGCAGCCCGTCGAAGCGGATCCGGGCCAGCGCCCGCCCGGCGTCCGCCTTGTCCTTCTCGAAGTCGTCGATCCGCATCGGCACCGGCAGGATCCGGATGCCGCGGTCGCGGTAGCGGTCCGCGATGTGCTGGGCGATCCGGGAGGCGCCGTCGATGCTCTGGTCGCTCAGCGTGAAGCAGACCACCAGGTCGTCGGGCATCTGCACGGTGCAGATCTCGGCGGTGTCGGACAGGCCGGTGCGGCTGTCGATCAGCACGTAGTCGTAGCGCTTGCGCATGTCGGCGCGGAGCGCGTCGAAGAACTGGCCGCCGTCGAACCGCTCGTAGAACAGGTCCCAGTCCAGGCTGCCCAGGGTGCCGGAGTAGTCCCGGTCCTGGCGGCCCGCGGCCAGGAAGTCGATGCTGCCGCCGGCCGGGAAGCCGCCCCAGGAGAGCGGCACCGCGTGGCCGGCCACCTTGGCGAAGTCCAGGTGCCAGCCCGGGTGGTGGCCGATCTCCAGCAGCTCCTGCTGGTAGCGCTCGGGTTCGAGCAGCGCGTCGGCGTGCAGCTCGGTCTCCCGCAGCGCCTCCTCGCGGTAGTCGTTGATCAGCGTCATCACGCCCGGCGAGTCGGCGAGTTCGGCCGCGTCCAGGAAGGGGTGGAAGAACTTGGCCAGCCCGGGGGCCTCCAGGTCCCAGTCAACGGTGAGCACCCGGAAGCCGTTGGCGGCCAGGATCCAGGCGGTGTTGGCCAGCGCCATGGTGCGCCCGGTGCCGCCCTTGTAGGAGTAGAAGGTGATGATCCGGCCCTGGCGGTCCTCCTCGCCGGTCCTGGCCGGCGCGGGTCCGGACGCGGTCAGCTTGGCCGCTGAACTACGCCCACCCACCCGGAGGTTGCGAGTCTGGTCAGACGTCATGATCTCCTCCTTCGTCATCCTCGTCGAACTCACCGTCGAGATCGGGGTCGAACTCGCCGTCGTGCTCGTCCTGCTCGTCAAACTCGCGGTCGTGCTCGTCGTTCTCCAAGGGCGGACCCGGGTCGGCATGGGGGTCGGCGTAGCGGTTCTGCGACGGCCGGCCCGCGTCACCGAAGGCGTCCCGCAGCCGCGGCCGGGACTCGCCGGTCACCGGAGGCCTGGGCAGCGCGCGTTCCTTGTAGGCCTTCTGTGCGCGGATCGCGGCGTGCTGGAAGGCCAGGCCGAAGTCGCTGGCGGTGGGCACCCCTTCGGGATCGGCGCCGTCGCCCGCCACCGGGCGGAAGGACGGGCGCACGCTGCCGCCGCGCTGGCGCAGCACCTGCTCGCTCAGCGCGGCCAGCGACCCGGTCTCGGCCGCGCACTGCGGATCGTCGCGGTTCCACGGCTCCACCACCGCCACCCAGGCGGGGTTGCGGCGGGCGAACTCGCGCACCAGCGCGCAGCGCTGGGGGTCCTGCAGGACCCAGCGGTCGACCAGCAGGACACCGGGGCCCTGCGGCCGCTCCAGCTCCATCAGCCGGGGGGCCGCCAGCTCGAACTCGTGGATGGTCGGGTTGAGGTCGCACTGCCGGGCCAACTGTGCGGCCTTCTCGGCCAGCGCGGCGTCCCCGCCGCGCACGTACGGCTGCCAGTCGGTGCGGCGCGCCCCGTAGTAGCCCCGGTCGCGGTGCGCCGGCACCTCGCTGTCCTTGAACGCCAGGACGGCGATGGTGAGTTCATCGGCGGGCGAACGGCCGGGAAAGGCCGAGGGATTGGTGGTGAAGTCGACCGGCTCGACCACCGGGACCACCGTCTCCAGTGCCACTTCGACAATGCGCCGGGCCAGTTTGTAGACCACCTTCTCGTACAGACCCTGGTGATGGCGCTGGGCCATCAGCGCGTACAGGCCGTCCTCGGCATAGGCACGCGGAAAGCTGGAGTGGTTGAACTGCACGGCGCTGGCCACCTGCGGCAGCGCGCCCTCGCGCATGCCCACCCAGAGCACCGGCACGATCGCGCTGTTCTGTGCGGTGCCGCCGGGGGCGTTGGCCGCGCGCTGGGCGAAGGTGTACCACTCCTGACCGCACGGGGTGCTGCGGAACAGTCTCGGGTGGTAGAGCGGCACGAAGACCCGGCAGGTCGCCAGCGCCTCGGAGATCTTCACCGCCCAGTTGTCCCCCTGGTGCATGGTCTCGTCCATGAAGCCGACCGGATCCGCGGTGGGCAGCGGCGTCAACTGCAGCACGGCCTCGCAGAGGTCCTCGTAGAACTGGCTGACCCGCGAATTGGGATTTCGCGTACCGACCGGCGGCATGTGGGCGTAACTGAGGAAGAAGTGCGGCTTCGCCGAGGCCTTCTGCTTGCCCGCAGCGTCGTTCACACGCGCCTCCCCAGGGGCCTGTGCCGCCCCGCTCAGGGCATCCTCAGTGTAGGAAGCCCCGCTTCCCGAGTGGAATACCCCGGTGGAAAACCTCTGCCACCAGCTCCACTGATCATGCGTCAGTCAAGCTGGTGGTGTCAGCGGTTTGCCCGAATCGGATCAGCCACAACCGTCGCCCGCTGCCGCAGGTGCCACCACCGCGCCGCGTCGACCGCCTGCACCACGGGCATCAGCAGGCACTCGGCGCCGCCGATCCGGCCCTCCCGCGCCCCGGTCAGCCGCGGCCGGATCGCGGCCAGCATCTGCGGGAAGTACTGGTCGTCCAGGTCGAGCCCGTCGAACCGCACCCAGGCCGGGCGCCCGGCGGCGTCGCGGACCATGCAGCCGTAGCGCTTCACCGGAGCGTCGGGCACCCGGTACTCGGCCAGCTGCAGGGCGGTGCAGCGCTCCGGCGAGGCGCCCAGCATCAGCACCGAGCCGCCCGCCCGGTAGAGCGCCCCGAGCGGCGAGTACTCGCCGAGGTGGCAGTCGAGCCGGTGGTCGGCGGTCAGCTCGGCGGCCCGTGGTCCGAGCGCAGCGAACGAGGTCTGCGGATGCGTGCTGCGCAGCGCGCCGGGCGTGGTGCGCAGCTCCTCGGAGAGCCGCCCCATGGTCGGCGAACTCGGGGTGGTCGCCGGGTCGAAGGGCGCCATCGCGCGGCGGTAGGCCAGCAGCTCCGCCCGGCTCAGCCCGGCGGTGACGGCCGCGTCGAGCCGGGAGGTCTCGGAGTTCTCCGGGGTCGCGGTGAAGGCCAGCAGCGTGCCCTCCGGGCCGAGCGCGCCGCGCAGCGCGGTGCTCAAAGCGGTGACCACGCCGGCCGAGCCGCCCTCCACCGGGCCGAGCGAGCGCAGCGCGGCGTGCACCAGCACCGGCCCGCAGCGCGGCGACAGGCCGAGCCGGCGCAGCTGGTCGGTGAGCTCGGGGACGGTCAGCACGGCGGGCCTCCTCAGCGTCCGGCGGGAGCGGAGTGATCGGCGGGGGCAGGGCTGTCGGCGGGCGCGTGGTGGTCGGCCGGCACAGCGCGGTCGGCCGGAGCGGCGGCTCCGTCACCTACGGACCGGTCCGCCGGCACGGCCGGCGCCCCCAGCGGCATCGCCAGGCAGGGCTCCAGCGACTCCCGCAGGCCCACCGCGAACCGCTCGCCGAGCGCGGTGAGCGAGCCCGAGCCGAGCAGGGCGTCGAGCGCCTGCTCGGTCTCCCCGCGTCGGCGCCCGAACTGCGCGCGCGCGTGCTCGGCAGCCTCGCCGCCCACCCCGTGGTAGGCGCGCGCCCGGCTGCCCCAGAACTCGGTCACGGCCAGCTCGGCGTAGGCCTCCTGGAACAGGTCGGCCAGCGGGCGCGGCTCCTCCTGCCAGGGAGCCCGGTAGCCGCGCCGGTCCGCCCGGTCGTACAGGTCGTGGAAGTCCAGCACCCCACCCAGCTTGACCAGCTGGAACCCGTGCACGAGCAGCCGGGCCAGGGCCGGCGCGGTGCGCGGGCGGGCGATCGCGACGGCGCCGAAGGCCTGCCGGTCGGCGCCGCCGAGCTCCCGGCCTGCCGGGCCCGGGCGCAGGGGGGTGAGGGTGGTCAGCCCGGCGCCGATCCCGGCGGCGTACTGCGGCAGTTCGCGCAGCAGCAGTTCCCAGGCCTCGCGCAGGGCACCGGTCCAGTCGCCCAGCTCGGCTTCGGTCAGGCGCGCTTCGGCCGGCCACCGGTGGCGGTCCCGCTGCGGGTCGGTGTCCTCCAGCGCCACCGACCAGCCGCCGAGCAGGCCGAGCCGTCGCACCGGCAGCCAGCTCCGGTCGGCGGGCTGGTCGAAGCCGATCACCCGCTCCACCCCGCCCGCGGTGCGCACGGTGAAGCCGTCGGCCCCGCTGCGCACCACGGCCTGCCCCGAGCCGCCGACCAGCACCCGGCCCAGGGTGGGCAGCTGGATCGCACCGCCGCGGACCGGGACCGGCAGCTCGGCCGCCAGTCGTGCCCGGATCAGTGCGGCCGCTGCGATCTCGGCCAGCGTGTCCGGCTCGGCCTGCGGCTCGCCCGCCTCCGCGCGCAGCCGGCCCACCGCCCAGCCGCGGACGTACGGGTGGGCGAGCACCGCGTCCACCGCCGCGGGCGCCGTTGCGTCCAGCTCGGCGAGCGCCTGCCAGGACTCCCCCACCGCCGGGCCGACCGCCGCCAGCAGCCGCCGGGTCAGGTCCAGCTGCCCGGCGGCCAGCGCCGCGACGGTGGCCGCGTCCCCGTGGCCGCGGGCCAGTTGAGCGAGCTGCTCCGGGCCCGGGCCGGCCGCCGGGGCGCCGGGGTCCGGGCTGACAGGGTCCGGGACCGCGCAGGCCGCGGGTCGGGCCGGGGCGATCCGGTCCCGGATGGTGGTGATCAGGCGCATGAGGTCTCCGCAGAAGACGGAAGGGTTGTCGAAGCCGGCGCCGGTGCGCCAGCGGTGCGCGTAGAGACCGCCGCCGCAACTGCGGACCACCGGGCAGGCCCGGCAGGTCGCGGTCAGCCCGGCCAGTCCCGACTGCCGGGCCATCATCCCCGGGTGCCGGGCCACTTCGTCCAGGCTGTTCGCGAAAACGTCGAAACCGGTCGCCGGTGCACCGTCATAGGCCGTTTTCAGACTGTCGGCCTGCTCGAACGTGCCGTCCGTCTCGATCACCACCAGATCGGCCGGATCGAGTCCGAGTGCCTCGGTCAGGCTGGCCCGGCCGCGGAGCGTGCGGTACACCGAGTCGAAGGTGCGCACCGGGACCGGCCGGCCCTGCTGCTCCCAGCGCCGATGGATCGTCAGCAGCCATTTCGCGTAGGGGTGTTCTCCCAGCTCGGCAGGGCGCTTCGGCGGCTGGTCCCAGGTCGCGTGCGGGAGCAGGAAGTCGATGCGCGGGGGCTCCAGCGCGCGCAGCGCCTCGTAGACCGCGACCGGGTCGTTCTCCACGTCGATCGTGCAGAGCAGGCCCGCGTACAGATGGCGGAACTCCGGGCGGCGCAGCAGCTCGACGGCGGCGAGCACCTGGGCGTGGCTGCTGCGGCCGTCGGCGAACCGGCGGTGGCGGTCGTTGGCCGCCGCGTCGCCGTCCAGCGAGATCCCGACCTTGATGTCCAGCTCGTCGAAGAGTTCGCAGAACGCGCGGTCCAGCCGCACCCCGTTGGTGTGGATGCGCAGGTCCAGCGCACAGCCGGCGGGCAGCGCGGCACGCAGCCGCTCGGCGGCCCGGCGCAGCACTCGCGGGCCGGCCAGCAGGGGTTCACCCCCGTGCAACACCACGTGAACGGCCGGCAGTCGGTGCTCGGTCGCGTGCTCCGCGATCCGTTCGGCCACCCGGTCGAGGACCACCCCCGTGATCGCCCGTGGTCTGCCGCGCCAGCTGGTGTCGGCGTGCTCATAGACGTAGCAGTGGTCACAGGCCAGGTCGCAGCGACTGTGAACCTTCAGTACGAACTGTGAGAATGGCACCAGCTGGTGCGTCATGTGACTTCCTGCTGTTGAGAGATGACACTCCGCCAGAACAACTGCAGTACCGGCAGGGCGGAGCTGTCAACCGGGCGTCATCTCCGCGCGCCCTTCAGATCGAGGAGTTGAAGCCCTTCTCGACCTCCGGCTCGCCGTCGAGGACCGGCAGCGACCGGTAGAGCGAGGCGAGCAGCACATCGGTGTCCTGGGTCGACAGCTCCGCGAGCGAGGGGCGCCCGCCCTGCGACGCGAGTGGCTTGCCGGACGTGGTTCCCGCGACTTCCAGCATGGTGTGCATACTTGACGATCCTTCCGGACCTGGCACGGTTGAACCGTGCCGAACGGGGGTAGTAGGGCGCTGGGGAGTGTCCCACAGTGGCCCTGGCACCAACCTAGTGTCTGGCCAGCCTATTTCCAGTCAGCGCCGGAGACGATTCCGGGCCCCCGGTCGTTCGGACCGGCACGATCTGCCCGGACTCCCAGCTCACCACCCAGATTTGGGACACCCTCGTGATCGAGTTCACCCGTTGCGGTGATCGGCCGTTCCGCCATTCGACGTAGCGATCTTCACCGCGCGTCGACGCCGTGTCCGCCATGTGGACGGACCGCCTACCCAACCGGCCCGGGGATACATCCGAATGGCGGATACAGCCTCAGAGCAGGTACAACTCGACCTGGACATCGAGCCGCTTGCGGACGACCACCGCGCGGGTGAGCGCGTGGCCCTCCCCCAGCGCCGTGCGCGCCAGGTCCGCACAGCGCCCCGCCAATTCCTCGGCCGGCCCGCGCTCGCCGACCGCGGCCAGGTCGAGCGCCAGGTTGGAGCCGGCCGCCAGCGCGTGGTGATGCGCCGTGCCGACCGTCGCGGTCAGCAGTTCCAGCGCCCGGGTGCCGGTGCGGACCGCCTGCGCCGGGTCGCCGACGGCCTGATCGGTGGCCCGGTTCACCAGCAGCGCGCCCAGGTCGCAGTGGTCCGGACCCATGGCGGCCTCGAACCGCTCGGCCGCCTCGCGGGCCAGCACCGCCGCCTCCTCGGTGCGCCCGGCGGCCCGCAGTTGGGGCGCCAGGTTCCCGGCCAGCAGCACGGTCAGCGGGTGCCGGCCGCCGAACCGGGCCCGGCCCTCGCGGTAGGCCCGCTCGCCGACGGCCACCGCCCGGACGTGCTCGCCCAGCGCGTGCCGGACGGCGGCCAACAGCGCGGCGGCGCCCAGCGCCTCGTGGCTGCCCGCCCCGAGCACCTCCTCGGTACTCCGGTGGACCGGTTCGGCCAGCTTCTCGGCTTCGGCGAACCGGCCAAGGCGGTAGTAGGTCGCGGCCAGGCCGTCCCGGGCCAGCAGGGTCCGCGGGTGCCGCTCCCCGAGCAGGTCCCGGCAGTCGCGCGCGGCCTCCTCGGCCACCCGGAGCGCCTGCGCCGGGCGGCCCGCCTCGCGCAGCGACTGGGCGACGCAGATCGCGGAGGACAGGGTGGTCGGATCGGCCGGCGCCGACCGGACCCGCTGCCGCCAGGTGCGCTCGTGCAGGCCGAGTGAGGCCACCCGGTCACCCACCGCGTAGAGCGCGACGGCGAGGTTGTTGGCGCAGAGCAGCCGCTGCGGATCGCCCGGTGCCAGCTCCCGCTCGGCCCGGCGCAGGGTGGTGCGGTCCAGCTCGCACGCCTCGGCGAACCGGCCCAGGCAGCGCAGGTCCGCGCCCAGGCTGTTGGCGGCGGACAGGCTGTGCGGGTGGCCGTCGCCCAGCTCCCGGGTCAGCTGGGCGAACACCTCCTTGTCGATGGCGTAGCACTCGCGGTAGCGCCCGAGGACGCGCAGCGTGTTGGCGTACTGCCGGCGCAGCTGGGGCACCTGGACGGCGCTCTGCGTGCCCGGCTCCGCGTCCCGCTCCGACCAGCACGCGAGGATGCGCTCGGCCAGGTCGCACGCCTCCTGGCTGAGCCCGCGCTGGTAGAGGTAGCGCACCGAGTCGATCAGCCAGTCCCGCACCGCGGGGTCGGTGCTGTGTGCCGCACCGCTCGGCCCCAGGTGGGGCAGCAGCTCCTGGTAGACGGGCCAGCCGTTGACCAGACCCGGCGCCGGTCGCTCCGCTCCGGCGAGCAGCCGCTGCACCGTGCCGCGCAGCTGCTCCCGGCGCTCCGGCCCGACCTGCTCCCGGATCACCCCCTGGACCAGCCGGTGCACCGTGAGCGTCTCGGTGCCGCCGCCCGCCCGGGCCAGCCCGCTGCGGTGGATCGCCTTGATCAGCTCGCCGACCGCCAGCCGGGCGTCCACCGCCCTGCCCTCCCCCGCCCAGGCGTCCACCGCCGAGCCGTCCACCGCCGTGCTGCCTGCCGCCGCGCCGCCCGCACCCGGGCCCGGGCCACCCGCCAGGCCCGGTCCGGTGACCGGCGTGCCCGGCAGCGGTGCGAAGAGCAGCCGGGTGGGGATCGGCTCGGGACCGAAGTGGACGCAGAGCTCCAGCAGCTCGGCGGCCGCCGGGTTGACGCGCCGCAGCTCGGCCAGCGAGAGCAGCCAGCTCGCGGCGGCCGAGTGCGGGTAGTCCCCGTCCGGCAGCCAGCTGCGCTCCAGCAGTTCGGTGGCGGTGGCCGCGAGCAGCTCCAGGTATTCGGCGACCGGCATGCCCGTCTCCCGCAGCCAGGCCGCCGCCGGGACGATGGCCAGCGGCAGGTCGCCCAGCGCGGCGGCCAGCTTCGCGGCGGCCGCCACCGGCAGTTCCGGGTTCAGCCGCTCCAGCAGCTGCAGGCTCTCCGCCCGGCGCAGGACGCCGAGTTCGAGCACCCGGTCGCGGCGGGCCCAGGCCGCGTCGCGCGAGGTGATCAGCAGGTGGCCGCCGGGCGGCGGGTCGGGGAGCCGGCCGCGCAGCTCGGCCGGGTCGCCGGCGTTGTCCAGGATCAGCAGCCAGCGCGGGTGCGGCCGCCCGGCGCGCAGCGCCTCCAGCACCTGGGCCGCGGTGTCGGCGCTGTCGTCGGTGGCGGTCAGGCCGAGCCGCGGGGCCAGCTGGGCCAGCCGCGGGGCGATGAACTCCGGCTGCTCGGCCGCGATCCACCAGACCACGTCGTACCCCGCCGCGTACCGCCGGGCGTACTCGGCCGCCGTCTGGGTCTTGCCGACCCCGCCCATGCCCTGCAGCACCTGGACGGCCGGCCCGCCCGGCGCCAGGAACCCGGCGCGCAGCGACTCCAGCACCTCGTCCCGCCCGGTGAAGTTCGAGGTGGGCACCGGTGCGTCGAAGACCGCGGGGCGCTCCCCGGGGAAGCGCGGGCGCGGTCCGCGCGCGGTCCGGGCGGTGACGGGGGCACCGCCCGCGGCCACCGGCTCCCCCGCCAGGGCGGCCAGTTGAGCTGCGGCCACCGTCGCGTCGGCCGCGAGCTGCTCGCCCGGCACCTGGTCGCCGAAGGGCGCGGGCAGCGGGTCGGTGGACTCACCGACCCGGACGGACAGCAGCGTGGGGCGCCCGGGGGCCCACGCGTGCCCGGCCAGCGCGCTCCACAGCCCGGCCGCCGCCGGATGGCGCGGGTAGTCGGGCGACAGCAGCGCCAGCACCCGGCCCCGGCCGTCCAGCGCCTCCTGCAGCGCCTGGTCGGCGCCGGCCGTCCCGAGGCCGTGCAGGGCGGCGGGCCGGCCCGCCGCGGCGAGCTCGGCGGCCGCCCACTCGGCCCACAGCCGGCCGGCCGGGGCGTAGCTGAGGTGGACCGGCGGCGGCTCGGGCGCCGCGACGGGGAAGGCCCCGACGAACGAGCCGAGGTCCAGTCCCGGCAGCCCGGGCAGCCGGGCCCGCCCGGCCGCGAGCGCGATCCGGTCGGTCAGCACGTCGAGCACCTGGTGGTACTCCGGCCCCTGTGGCTCCTCCGCCAGCAGCGAGCGCAGCCCGACCCGCGGGTAGCGCTCGCCCATGGCCGGTTCGCTGTACTGGAGTTCCGCCACCGGCCCGGGCAGCGCCCCGGCCACCGGCCGCCAGAGCACCGGGACCAGCGCTCGGGGGTCCCAGCCGGTCTCCGCGCGGAACGCGACCACCCTGGAGTGGAAGGCGGTCCACTCCTTGCCGCAGTAGGAGCTGGCGAAGTAGCCGGGCGAGTAGAGGGCCACCATCGCGCGACAGCCCGCGACCGCGTCGGCCAGCGCCCGCTCCCAGTCCGCGCCGAGCCGGATCTGCTCGACGTCCCGGAAGGGGGGCAGCCCGGCGGCGGCCGGGTCCCGCGCGAGCAGCCGGGCGCCCAGGTCGCGGTAGAAGGCCGCGATCAGCGGACTGTCGTCCGCCCGCGCGTAGCTCAGAAAGAAGTACGCCTCCACCCGCGCCCCCACCATCCGTCGTCCACTCAGTGTGGACCGGCGCGCGCCGTTTCCGAAGGGGGCGGATGGAGCAATTCCCGCGCTGGGCAAGCCTCTACGCGCCGTCGCGCCCGGCGGCGCCGAGCGGTGGACCGACCCGTTACTACGGGCAGAGCCGCTCCACCGTCCAGCCGTCCGGCCCCGCCGTGTACCGCAGCCGGTCGTGCAGCCGGTTGGGGCGGCCCTGCCAGAACTCGACCGAGCGCGGGATCACCCGGTACCCGCCCCAGAAGGGCGGCACCGGCACCCCCTCGCCCTCGGGGTAGCGCGAGGCGAGCTCGGCGAAGCGCTGCTCCAGCACCTCGCGCGAGGCCACCGGGCTGGACTGCTCGCTGGCCCAGGCGCCCAGTTGCGAGCCGTGCGGGCGGGTGCGGAAGTAGGCGGCGGTCTCGTCCCGGCCGGTGCGCTCGACGCCGCCGGTGACGATCACCTGACGGTCGATCTGGTGCCAGGGGAAGAGGAGCGCGGCGTTGGGGTTGGCGGCCAGCTCGGTGCCCTTGCGGGAGCCGTAGTTGGTGAAGAAGACGAAGCCGCGCTCGTCCACTCCCTTGAGCAGCACGGTGCGCGCGCTGGGGCGCCCCTCGGCGTCGGCGGTGGAGACCACCATGGCGTTGGGCTCCACCAGCCCGGCCTGCTCGGCCTGCTCGAACCAGCGGACGAACTGGGCCACCGGATCGGGGGCCAACTCCTGCTCGGCCAGGCCCTCCTCGGCGTACTGACGGCGCATCCGGGCGAGATCGGGGACGGATGTCTGGTGCGCGGGCTGGGCGCGTTCCGGGGTCTGCACGTCAACATCATCCCGTACGACAAGCAGCGGACCATGCGCCGCCTATGGAATCTCGACATCGAGAGATATGGTGGCTCGCCATCGCTCGCCCCTGGCGGTCCCGTGCGGCCCCCGGCGATCCGCACGATCCCGCGGATTGCCCGGTTCGAACCGGTTTGCCATGGAAGATCCCGGAGACATACCGGTTCCGACAGGAAATCGGGCGGCCACTGGGGAAACATCACCGCAGTGGTGTATGGCGCAATGCACCCAGTGCCTGCCACCCTGGCACCGAGTGCCAAACACCAAACGGTCGCCGGCCCGCCGCCCCACCACGGCGCAGGGCCAGTCACGTCACTGAGGAGCCGCGTGATGTCCGATTTCGTACCCGGGCTTGAGGGAGTCGTCGCTTTCGAGAGCGAGATCGCCGAGCCGGACCGCGAGGGCGGTGCGCTGCGCTACCGCGGCGTCGACATCGACGACCTGGTCGGTCACGTCTCCTTCGGGAACGTCTGGGGCCTGCTGGTGGACGGGAAGTTCAACCCGGGCCTGCCCTCCGCCGAGCCGTTCCCGATCCCGGTGCACTCCGGCGACATCCGGGTCGACGTGCAGTCCGCGCTGGCCATGCTCGCGCCGGTCTGGGGCCTCAAGCCGCTGCTCGACATCTCCGCCGAGCAGGCCCGCGACGACCTCGCCCGGGCCGCCGTGATGGCGCTGTCCTACGTGGCCCAGTCGGCCCGCGGCCAGGGCCTGCCGATGGTCCCGCAGAGCGAGATCGACAAGGCCGAGACGGTCGTCGAGCGGTTCATGATCCGCTGGCGCGGCGAGCCGGACCCCAAGCACGTCAAGGCGATCGACGCCTACTGGACCTCGGCCGCCGAGCACGGCATGAACGCCTCCACCTTCACCGCCCGGGTGATCGCCTCCACCGGCGCCGACGTGGCGGCGGCGCTCTCCGGCGCGGTCGGCGCGATGTCGGGCCCGCTGCACGGCGGTGCCCCCTCGCGCGTGCTGGGCATGATCGAGGAGATCGAGCGCACCGGCGACGCCGCCGCCTGGGTCAAGAACGCGCTGGACAAGGGCGAGCGCCTGATGGGCTTCGGCCACCGCGTCTACCGCGCCGAGGACCCGCGCGCCCGCGTGCTGCGCCGCACCGCCAAGGAGCTCGGCGCCCCGCGCTTCGAGGTCGCCGAGGCGCTGGAGAAGGCCGCGCTGGAGGAGCTGCACAACCGCCGCCCGGACCGGGTGCTGGCCACCAACGTGGAGTTCTGGGCCGCCATCATGCTGGACTTCGCCGAGGTCCCGGCGCACATGTTCACCTCGATGTTCACCTGTGCCCGCACCGCCGGCTGGTCGGCGCACATCCTGGAGCAGAAGCGCACCGGCCGCCTGGTGCGTCCGGCCGCCCGCTACATCGGCCCCGGCCCGCGCGGCCCGCAGGAGATCGAGGGCTTCGAGTCGATCGCGCACTGACGCCCGAGAGCTGACAGCAGGTCAGTTCGACTCCGCCCGCCGGCCGCTGAGTCCTCCATCTCAGCGGCCGGACAACGGGCGAAATCCCGGGAGCGGGCACAGTAGGCTGCGCCCGTGGCCCACATTCAGATCCCCGCTGACCTCAAGCCCGCCGACGGCCGTTTCGGCTGCGGCCCGTCCAAGGTGCGCCCCGAGGCCCTCAGTGCCCTCGCCGCCACCGGCACCTCGCTGCTCGGCACCTCGCACCGCCAGGCTCCGGTCAAGGACCTGGTCAAGCGCGTGCGGGCCGGCGTGAGCAGCCTCTTCTCGCTTCCCGACGGCTACCAGGTGGTGCTCGGCAACGGCGGGTCCACCGCCTTCTGGGACATCGCGGCCCTCGGGCTGGTGCGCCAGAAGTCGCAGCACCTGAACTTCGGCGAGTTCTCCTCGAAGTTCGCCGCCTCGGTCAAGGCCGTGCCGTGGCTGGACGACCCGAGCGTGATCAAGAGCGAGCCCGGCACCCACCCGCTGCCCAGCGCCGAGGCCGGGGTCGACGTCTACGCGCTCACCCACAACGAGACCTCCACCGGCGTCGCGATGCCGATCCGCCGCCCGTCGGGCGCCGACGCGGGCTCGCTGGTCCTGGTGGACGCCACCTCTGGCGCCGGCGGCCTGCCGGTGGAGATCACCGAGACCGACGTCTACTACTTCGCGCCGCAGAAGTCCTTCGCCTCCGAGGGCGGGCTCTGGCTGGCCGCCTTCTCGCCGGCCGCGCTGGAGCGGGCCGCCGAGATCGCCGGGTCCGGGCGCTACGTCCCGCCGTTCTTCGACCTGCCGACCGCAATCGACAACTCCTCGAAGGACCAGACGTACAACACCCCCGCGATCGCCACGCTCTTCCTGCTGGCCGACCAGCTGGAGTGGCTGAACGGCAACGGCGGCCTCGACTGGGCCGTCACCCGTACGGCTGAATCCGCGGCCCACCTGTACGGCTGGGCCGAGAAGTCCGCCTTCGCGCAGCCGTTCGTCGCCGTGCCCGAGCAGCGCTCGCAGGTGGTCGGCACCATCGACTTCGACGACTCGGTGGACGCCGCCGCGGTGGCCAAGGTGCTGCGGGCCAACGGCATCGTGGACACCGAGCCGTACCGCAAGCTGGGCCGCAACCAGCTGCGGATCGCGATGTTCCCGGCGGTCGACCCGGCGGACGTGCAGGCGCTCACCGCCTGCATCGACCACGTGGTCGAGCAGCTCTGACCCACTGCCGCAAGGGCCGCCACCGTTCGCCGGTGGCGGCCCTTCTGCGCGTCACGGGGCGGGCGCCGGCGTCACTTCTGCACCAGCGCGCCGATCAGCACGGCGACCAGGAGCAGCCCCAGGGCGCCGGAGACGATACGCATACGAGTCTTGGGATCCACGCATCGAGCGTACCCGGCCGCCCGGGTCACACCCCGAGGTGGGAGCCCCCCGTGCCATCCAGCACCTGGCCGGTGACCCAGCGGGCGTCGTCGGAGGCCAGGAAGGCCACCGCGTCGCCGATGTCCGCCGGCTCGCCGACCCGGTTGAAGACCGAGAACGCGGCGGCCTGCGCCTGCGCCGCGGGCTCCCGCAGCTCCGCGGTCAGGTCGGTGTTGACCAGGCCGGGGGCCACCGCGTTGACGGTGATCCCGCGCGGGCCCAACTGCTGGGCCAGGGTGAGCGTGAGCGTGTTGATCGCACCCTTGGTCATCGAGTAGGCGCTGGTGATCGGGTAGGCGATCCGGGTCACGCCGGAGGAGATGTTGATCACCCGACCACCGTCCCGCAGGCGCTCCAGGCCCTGCTGGACGATGAAGTACGGCGCCTTGGCGTTGACCGCGAAGACCCGGTCGAAGTCGGCCTCGGCCACCTCGCCGACCACTCCGTACAGGCCCACGCCCGCGTTGTTGACCAGGATGTCCAGGCCCGAGCCGCCGCTGTGGGCCGCGAGCCCCTCGTCGAAGGCCGCCCAGAGCGCGGCGGCGTCGCCCGGCACGCCCAGCTCGGCCCCGAGGGCGAACGCCTGGCCGCCGGCCTCCTCGATCCCGGCCACCGTCTCCTTGGCGGCGCCCTCGTTGGTCCCGTAGTGCACCGCGACCAGCGCACCCTCGGCGGCCAGCCGCAGCGCGATCCCCTTGCCGATCCCCCGACTGCCGCCGGTCACCAGTGCCGTCTTCCCGGAAAGCCTGCTCATCGCCCACGCCTCTTTCTGTAGCGGTCGCTATAGAAAGGAACGTAGCACGACTTCTGTAGCGGGCGATATAGAATCTGGGCATGACCAGCACCCAGCCCGGCGCGACCCGCGGCCGTCCCCGGTCCTTCGACCGCGAGGCGGCGCTGGCCGCCGCCACGCTGCTGTTCTGGGAGAAGGGGTACGAGGCCACCTCGATCGCCGACCTGACCGAGGCGATGGGCATCCGGGCACCCAGCCTGTACGCGGCCTTCGGCGACAAGCGGGCCCTGTTCGAGGAGGTGGTGGCCGACTACGGCAGGGCGTACGGCGCCTTCGGCCTGCGCGCGCTGGAGGAGGAGCCGACGGTGCGCGCCGGCATCGCCCGGCTGCTGCGCGAGACGGCCGCCGAGTACACCGCTCCCGGCCACCCGCACGGCTGCATGGTCATCAGCGCCGCGGCCAACTGCAGCAACGAAGAGGTGATGGCGAGCCTGCGAACGATCCGCACCGCCAACATCGCGGACCTCGAACAGCGGATCGCGGCAGCCGTGGCCACCGGCGAGGAGCCGCCGACCAGCGACCCGGCGACCCTGGCCCGGCTCGTCGGCGCGGTGATCCAGGGCATGTCGCAGCAGGCGAGGGACGGCGCCGATCGAGCGGAGCTGGAACTGGTCGCCGAGGCGGCCATGCGCGCCTGGCCGCCACCGCTCAGCCCGAGTTGAGCTCCCAGCGGTCCACGGTGGTGTAGCGGGATCGGCCGCTGCCGAAGTCGCTGCGCATCAGCTGAAACTCCGTCACCGGCCACTCGACGCCCTGGAAATCGACGAGTTGCTCGGCTGCGGCACGCAGCGCGGTACGCTCCTCGCGCCCGGGGTGGCCACCGCGCCCGGTACGCGCCAGCGTGAGGTGCGGGTGGTATGTGAACTCCTCCTCCACGCCCAGCACTTCGCCCGTCACCTGGGTCACCGCCCGGGCCAGCGACCGCAACGCCCAGGTCTGCCCGGCCAGCCCCACCCACAGCACCCGGTCACCGAAGTGCCCACCCCCGGCCAGCCGAAGCCGGTGCGCCTGGTACCCCGCGGCCGCCTGCGCCAGCCCGTCACGGAGCCCGGGCAACTGCTCCTCCGCCACCGACCCCAGAAACGCCAGCGTGAGGTGCCACCCCTCCTCACCCGTCCACCGCAGCCGCCCCGCCCCGGGCAGCGCGTGCAGCGGAGCGACGGCGACAGCCAGCTCGGCGAGGGCGTCGACGGAGGGGTGAGCGGCGACGAAGAGCCTCATGCCCCCATTGTCACGGCGCACGCCCCGCCCTTCCCACCGCTACGCCATCGCTCGCACGCCAGCACCAGCTGTCAGATCACCGGAGGCCGCCCAGGATGGCAGCCACCAGCCCGCAGGAGGAGCGCGCGCGGGCCGTCCCCTCACTCCCCCTCCGCCTCCCGCCGTCGCGCGTAGGCGCGGGCTGCGCGGGTGCGGTCGCCGCGATCCTGGATGCCCGCCGGGTGGTGCCCGCCCACTTCGACAGCCGGGCCCACTTCACCGAGGGCCGCGAGGCCCTGGTGGCCGCGTTCACCGCCGCCGACTGGCCGACCGCCTGCAGCCGAGCTGACGGGCCGGCCCTTCCCCTTGTCCGCGCCGGGTACTAGAAAGAGGGGATGAAGATCCGCAACGGTGGCCCCGCAGACGTCCCCGCGATGATCGCCCTGGCCGACTCGGCGGTCGCCTGGCTGAACGCCCGGGGCATCACCGAGCAGTGGGGCGAGGTGCCCTGGTCGAACCGCCCGGCCGACGTCGAGCGCCTGCACCGCTACGCCCGCGACTACCTGCTGCGGGTCGCCGAGGACGCGGACGGCCAGGTGGTCGGCGTCTGCGTGCTGGCCGAGGAGCTGTCCGACTACGTCGCCCGGGTCGCCCCGGCCGTCATACCCGAGCTGTACGTCCGGTTCCTGCTCACCGACCGCACGCGCAGCGGCAGCGGCATCGGCGCCGCGCTGATCGCGGACGCGCGCGAGGAGACGGTGCGGCGCGGGCTGACCCTGCTGCGGGTGGACTGCTTCCGCGGCGAGGACCGGGCGCTGGTGCGTCAGTACGAGACGCTCGGCTTCACCGAGAGCCTCGCGTTCGACCTCCCGCGCCCCGACGGCAGCACCTGGCCCGGTCAGATCCTGGAGATCAGGATCTGACCGCAGCTCAGGTCATGCAGCGTCAGCAGGCGGGCGCAAGCTCGCTGTTGCGGCTGCGCTGGCGCGGCACGAAGGCCACCACCCGGCTGCCGCGGTGCAGGTCGACCCGCAGTCGCAGGTCCGCGCAGCGGGCCAGCACCAGGCCGACCCCCGCCGCGGCCAGCGCCGAGACCACGCCACAGGCGAGCAGGCCCACCCGGGCCCCGTAGGCCCCCGTCACCCAGCCGACCAGCGGGGCGCCGATCGGGGTGCCGCCGGTGAAGACCAGCACCAGCAGACCCATCACCCGGCCGCGCATCTCGGGGTCGGTGGACAGCTGCACATAGGAGTTGACCGAGGTGTTGAAGGTCAGCCCGAAGATCCCGATCAGGGTGAGCAGCACCGCGAAGCTCCAGTAGCCGGGCGCGGCCGAGGCCAGCACCTCCAGCAGCCCGAAGACCAGCGCCGCGCCGGCCAGCCAGCGCAGTCGCGGCGCGCCCCGGCGGGCGGCGTAGAGCGCGCCGGCCAGCGAGCCGAGCGCCATCGCGGTGTTCAGCAGGCCGTACTGGCCGGGGCCGACGTGGAAGGTGCCGCGGGCGAAACCGGACAGCAGGGTCGGGAAGTTGAAGCCGAAGGTCCCGATGAAGCCCGCCAGCACCAGCGGCCACATGAGGTCGGGCCGCTCCTTGACGTACCGCAGCCCCTCGCGCAACTGGCCCTTCTCGCGCGGGATCCGGGCGACCGGCCGCAGCTCGCTGGTCCGCATCGCCAGCAGCCCGCCGATCACGGCCGCGAACGAGAGCCCGTTGAGCGCGAACGCCCAGCCGCTGCCCACCGCCGCGATCAGCAGACCGGCCACCGCCGGGCCGACCAGCCGAGCGGTCTGGAAGTTGGCGGCGTTCAGGCTCACCGCGTTGCTCAGGTGGTCGGGGCCGACCATCTCGGAGACGAAGGCCTGCCGGGTCGGGGTGTCCACCACGGTCACCAGGCCGAGCAGCAGGGCGAAGGCGTAGACGTAGTACTCGGTCACCGCACCGGTGATCGTGAGCACCGCCAGTGCGGCGGCGAGCAGGCCCATCGCACCCTGGGTGGCGATCAGCAGCCGGCGCTTGGGCATCCGGTCGGCGAGCACGCCGCCGAAGAGGCCGAGCGCGAGCGTGGGCAGGAACTGCATGGCGGTGGTGATGCCGACCGCGAGCGGGCTGCCGGTCAGGCTCAGCACCAGCCAGTCCTGGGCGATGCGCTGCATCCAGCTGCCGGTGTTGCTGACGATCTGCCCGGCGAAGAAGTACCGGTAGTTGCGCACCCGCAGCGAGGAGAACATCCCCCCGGGCCGGGTGAACCGCGCCGACGCGGCGGGGTCAGCCGCCGCGGTGCGTTCGCAGGGGTCGTCGTCGCCGGGCGGACTCACCGGCGTGGCCACGGGAGTGGCAAGGGTCGAGGTCGGGATGGTGGTGTCGTCGGGACGGTTGACGGCGCCGGCTGCGCCCTGCGGTGTCACGTACTGCTCCCCTCGTGGCGCGGCTCCGGTGGTGGCCGGAACCGCGCTGCTGGTCTTCCTGGTCGGTCCTGCGGTGATGCTGTGGTCCTCTCTCTCGTCCGATGTCCTGCTGCGCCTGCGCTACAGGTGCGCGAGCTTGTACAGCGCGGGCGCTGCCGCGCGCACGGTCGCCCACTCCTCCTCGGTCAGGCCGGAGGCCAGCTCCGCGAGCCAGGCGTTGCGCCGCCGGCGGCTCTCGTCGAGGATCGTCTGGGCCTGCTCGGTCATGCTGACCACCACCTGCCGCCGGTCCTCGGGGTGCGGCTCCCGCCGCACCAGCCCCTTCTCCTCCAACATCGCGATGATTCGCGTCATCGACGGCGGCTGCACATGCTCCCGCCGCGCCAACTCCCCAGGTGTGGCACTGCCACACCGCGCGAGCGTCCCCAGCACACCCATCTCGGTGGGACTGAGGGACTGCTCCACATGCTGGTGCCGCAACCGCCGCGCCAGCCGCATCACGGACGACCGCAGCTGACTGACAGCGGCGAGGTCGCCCTCGGACATCTCGGACATGATACTTAGCTTACGTCATTACTCTCTCTAATTAAAAATCGCCCCACCGCCCCACCGCCCCACCACCCCACCACCCGAGCGCACACCACGGACAGCAGCGAGGGCGGCACCGGTGGGGAACCGGTGCCGCCCTCGGCGGTGGTCATGCGCCCGGCAGGCCCGGGCGGGGCGCCTGCTCGGTTGCGGCTCAGCGCGGGAAGGCCCGACGCGAGCGCCAACTGCTGTGCTCACGCGCCACCGCGTCCTCGACGTCGCCGGCCAGCAGCGACCAGGTCGACTCCGCGTCCGTGTCGTTCGGATCCAGCACCGACAACTTGCCCCACACCAGGTCGAGTTCCTTGGCGGCCAGCTGGTAGGCCGAGACCAGCGGGCGCAGTTGCTTGAGCTGGGTCCAGGCGATGATCGCGGCGGCGGCGGCCGAGCAGGCGCCGAACAGGCTCACCGAGATCGCACCGGTGGCCTGCGCCACGGCGGCGGCGCCACCGATGATCATCAGCGCGACCGTCCCCAGCCCCCAGGAGACGGCCTGCGACTCGCAGGCGTCCGCCTTGGCCAGGTACCAGGTGCGCTGGCCCTCCACCCGCAGCCGCAGGTACATGGTGCGCCGCGCGGTCAGCCCGGCGGCGCGCAACTCCCGCATGCCGTCGGTGATCTCCGGCACCGCGTCGGGCGGCAGCACCCCGGTCTCCTCGAAGGTCCGCAGCACCTCGGCGATGTGCGCCCGGTACTCCTCGTCGACCTCGGGCGAGTCGGCCGGGCCGCCGAACGGGCGAGCCCGCACCGTGTACTTCCAGGCCAGCGTCTTCACCGACTCCGCGGCGGCGCGCGAGGCGTACCAGCGGGCCTGCGGGTTGGCCTGCCGCAGCCTGGACCAGAAGTAGCCGGCCGCGAGGAAGGCCGCCACCGAGATCAGCGGGGCGACGCTGCCGTGACCGCCGCTGCCCGGACCGATCACCGCGCTGACCGCCGCCGCGACCACCAGCATCAGGATCAACCCGCGGTACCAGCGCAGGGTCTGCCGCTGCGCCTCGACCGAGGCCTGGTCGGCGGTGCGGAACTGCTCCGGCAGGAAATCCGCCTCGTCGATCCCCGTTGGGTCCCATCGCGCCATCGGCAAGTGCCCCCTCACACCTCACGGGCAGTATGCCCAGCGCCAACTGGGCTACACAGCACGGTTTCCGGTCAGCCCCGGCGTCCGGAAACCGGTGTGACCCGACGTCATCACCGCTCAGAACAGAGCGAGTTCGCCCCCTCAGGTCCCCCTGCCAGGGCATCCCGTTCTCTACGCTGCCCCCATGACCGGCGACAGCCCCGACCCGGCGGCAGGCCAGAAGCTGCTCTGGTACGCCGCCTACGGCTCCAACCTGCACCTGGCCCGGCTCACCGCCTACCTGGCCGGGGGCCGCCCGCTCGGCGGCGCCCGCGACTACCCGGGCTGCCGCGACCCGCGTCCGCCACGCGACAGCCGCGCGATCCGGTTGCCGGGCCGGCTGTACTTCGCCCTGGAGTCGACCGTCTGGACCGGCGGCATGGCCTTCTACGACCCCGCCGCCACTACCGCCACCACTGCCGCCCCTGACACCGGCTCCCCCGGCCACGACGGCACGGCGGCGCGCGCCTACCTGATCACCGCCGCCCAGCTGAGCGACCTGGCCGCCCAGGAGATGCGCCGCCCGCCCGGCACCGACCTCGACCTGCGCCAGGCCCTGCGCGAGGGCCGCGCCGTCCTGGGCCCCGGCCGCTACGACACCCTGATCCACCCGGGCGACCTGGAGGGCCGCCCGCTGCTCACCTTCACGGCCCCCTGGCCGCTGGCCGAGGCCCCGCTCAACCCACCGTCCGCCCGCTACCTGCACCACCTCGCGGCCGGCCTGCGCGAGGCGCACGGCTGGCGCACCACCGAGATCGCCGCCTACCTGAGCACCCGCCCCGGCGCCGCCGGCCACTGGAGCCCGCAGCAGCTCACGGACCTGCTGACCTGACGCACCGTCAGCACCTCGTCGCGGAATGGGCCTCGTCCTCTGCTCCAAGGCCACCGGCAAGCCCCTGTGGTCCCCGGTCACCTGGGGCCACTCCGGCGCCTCCGCCGTCATGCAGCCCGACGGCAACCTCGTCGTCCACGGCCCCGACGGCAGGGCGCTCTGGGCCACGGGCACCTACACCTCCGTCCCCGACGGCCACCTCGTGGTGCAGCACGACGACAACCTCGTGCTCTACGTCACCGACACCGGCGCCGCCTGGTCCAGCGGGACCTACGGCCAGTCCTGACCCTGCGCCCTACGTCGTGAGCCCGGCCCCGCACATCGCGGGGCCGGGCTCACGACGGGTCGGGCGAGCGCTACTTGGCCAGCCCGAGCGCCGGCATCATGTAGTAGAAGGCGAAGACCGCCGCCACCACGTACAGCGCCACCGGCACGCTGCGCCCGCGCCCGGTCGCCAGCCGCAGCACGCAGAAGGTGATGAAGCCCATCCCGATGCCGTTGGTGATGCTGTAGGTGAACGGCATCAGCACCATGGTCAGGAACGCCGGAATGGCGATCGTGTAGTCGCTCCAGTCGATCTCGCGGATCGAGTTGGCCAGGATCAGGAAGCCGACCGTGACCAGCGCCGGGGTCGCCGCCTGCGCCGGCACCATGGTGGCCAGCGGGGTCAGGAAGAGCGCGAGCATGAAGAGCGCGCCGGTGACCAGGCTGGCGAAGCCGGTGCGGGCGCCCTCGCCGACGCCCGCCGTCGACTCGACGAAGCAGGTGTTGGCCGAGGAGGAGGTGGCGCCGCCCAGCGCGGTGGCCACGCCGTCGACCATCAGGATCCGGTTGATGCCCGGCAGGTCGCCGTTCCGGTCGAGCAGGTGGGCCTCGTCGGCGACGCCGAGGATGGTGCCCATCGCGTCGAAGAAGGCGCTCATCAGCACGGTGAAGACGAAGAGGATCCCGGTCAGCACGCTGACGTGGTGGAACCCGCCGAACAGGCTGACCTGGCCGACCAGCGAGAAGTCCGGGGTGGACACCGGGTTGCCCGGCCACTTGGGCACCGTCAGGCCCCAGGCCTCGGCGGGCAGGTTGGCGGCCTTCTGGATCACCACGGCGACCAGGGTCATCACCACGATGGAGATGAGGATCGCGCCCGGCACCTTGCGCACCACCAGCACCAGGGTGAGCAGCACCCCGAGCACGAAGACCAGCACCGGCCAGCCGTGCAGGTGACCGCCGATGCCGAGCTGCAACGGGACGGTGGTGTGGGCGATGTCGGGCACCCGGCTGACGAAGCCGGAGTCGACCAGGCCGACCAGCGCGATGAAGAGGCCGATGCCGATCGCGATCGCCTTGCGCAGGCCGAGCGGCACGGCGGTCATCACCCGTTCGCGCAGGCCGGTGGCGACCAGCAGCATGATGCAGATGCCGGCCAGCACGACCATGCCCATGGCGTCCGGCCAGGTCATCTTGGGCGCGAGCTGGAGCGCGACGATGGTGTTCACGCCCAGGCCCGCGGCCAGGCCGATCGGCACGTTGCCGATCACCGCCATCAGCAGGGTGGTGAGCCCCGCGGTGAGCGCGGTCGCCGTGACCAGCTGAGGGAAGCTCAGCGCGTGCTTGTTCACGTCCACGGCGTTGGACAGGATGATCGGGTTCAGCACCAGGATGTAGGCCATGGTGAAGAAGGTGGCGACGCCGCCACGGATCTCCCTGGGCAGGCTGGAGCCGCGCTCGGAGATCCGGAAGTAGCGGTCGAGGGCCGCGGAAGGCATGCGATATGTCCTCTGGTGGGGGCACAGGAGGGCCTTCAGTATGTGTTCATGGTCGTGCACGCGCCATCTTCGCGCGTAGATTCGGCGCCCCTCCCGAGCGCGCATCAGTCCAGGTGGCGCACATCCGAAGCCGTAGGCTGAACCCCATGCCGAAGACCCCGCTGCACCCCTCACCGCCTCCCATGGAAGCCAACGACGTCGCGATCGTCGGCGGCGGGACGGCGCTCTGGTTCCTGGGCTTCGTGGTGCTGCTCCCGTTCCACAGCACGCTGCGGGAGCACGGGCACGGCAACTGGCCCTGGGTCTGCCTGGCCGGCGGCCTGCTCGGGCTGATCGGCGTGTGGTACTGCCGGGGCAGGCGGGCGGCGATCCAGCGCTCCCGGGCCGCGGACGCCGCGGCGTCCGCCACCGGGACCCCGACGGACGGTGTCCGCCGCGAGGAGGACTGAGCCCCCCGCCGAGTGGTCCACCCGGTCGGCCCGACCGGTCCCATAGAGGGACGCACCGGACATTTCCCGCCCGTAGAGTCGGTGCCATGACGCACCCCGCCGACCGGAGCACGCCAGCCGACGACCCCGCCGACGCCCCGGCCGCGGCCGGCCCGGGCACCCTCGTCCGTCCGGGTGGCCTGAGCGCCGCCGAGGTGGCGCAACGGGTGGCCCAGGGTCAGGTCAACGACGTACCGGTGCGGTCCAGCCGGTCGGTGCCGGAGATCGTCCGAGCCAACGTCTTCACCCGGTTCAACGCGATCATCGGCGTGCTCTTCGCGGTGATCCTGGTGGTCGGCCCGATCCAGGACGGCCTGTTCGGCCTGGTGATCGTGGCCAACACCGCGATCGGCGTGATCCAGGAGGTGCGCGCCAAGCGGACCCTGGACAGCCTGGCGCTGATCGGCGAGGCCCGCCCCGAGGTGCGCCGCGACGGGCAGGTGGCGCAGATCGCGGTCGGCGAGATCGTGCTGGACGACACCGTGCTGCTGGGCATCGGCGACAAGGTGATCGTGGACGGCGAGGTCACCGAGGCGGACGGCCTGGAGATCGACGAGTCGCTGCTCACCGGCGAGCCCGACCCGGTGCACAAGCGCCCGGGCGACGCGGTGATGTCCGGCAGCTTCGTGGTGGCCGGCTCCGGCGCCTTCACCGCCACCAAGGTCGGCCGCGAGGCCTACGCGGCCCAGCTGGCCGAGGAGGCCAGCCGGTTCACCCTGGTCAAGTCCGAGCTGCGCACCGGCATCGACACCATCCTGCGGTTCATCACCTACCTGCTGGTCCCCACCGCGATCGGCCTGGTGATCAGTCAGTGGTCGGTCGAGCACAACGACTGGCGCGAGGCGGTGCGCCGCACGGTGGCCGGCATCGTGCCGATGGTGCCCGAGGGCCTGGTGCTGCTGACCTCGGTGGCCTTCGCGATCGGGGTGGTCCGGCTGGGCCGCAAGCAGTGCCTGGTGCAGGAGCTGCCGGCGATCGAGGGGCTGGCCCGGGTGGACACCGTCTGCCTGGACAAGACCGGCACCCTCACCGAAGGTGGCATGGACGTGCAGGAGCTGCGCGCGCTGGACGGCGACGCGCAGCCCGGCCGGCTCCAGCAGGTGCTGGGCACCCTGGCCGGTGCCGACGCCCGGCCCAACCCGAGCATGCGGGCGATCCTGGACGCCTACGGCACCGCCGCCCCCGAGGACGACCGCACCGGCGACCGCACCGGCGACGGTGACAGCACCGCCGACGGCGGCGGCTGGCGGGTGCTGGAGGCGGTGCCCTTCTCCTCCGCCCGCAAGTGGAGCGGCGCCCAGCTGCGCGAGCCGGACGGCGCCGAGGCCGGCTGGCTGCTCGGCGCCCCCGACGTGCTGCTGCCCACCGGCCACCCCGCGCTGACCGCGGTGGACGAACTCGGCGCGCAGGGCCTGCGGGTGCTGCTGCTGGGCCGCACCACCGTCCCGCTGGACGCCCCCGACCCGGCCAAGGGCCTTGCGCCGCTGGCCCTGCTGGTGCTCCGGCAGCGGCTGCGCCCGGACGCCGCCGCGACGCTGCGTTACTTCGAGGAGCAGCGGGTCCAGGCGAAGGTGATCTCCGGCGACAGCGCGGTCTCGGTCGGCGCGGTGGCGGCGAGCCTGGAGCTGCCGGGCGCCGACCACCCGCTGGACGCCCGCACGCTGCCCACCGAGCCCGAGGCGCTGGCCGACACCGCCGAGCGCACCACCGTCTTCGGCCGGGTGACGCCGCAGCAGAAGCGCGAGCTCGTCGGCGCGCTGCAGTCGCGCGGGCACCACGTGGCGATGACCGGCGACGGCGTCAACGACGTGCTGGCGCTCAAGGACGCCGACATCGGGGTGGCGATGGGCTCGGGCAGCGAGGCGACCCGGGCGGTGGCCCAGATCGTGCTGCTGAACGACAGCTTCGCCACGCTGCCCTCGGTGGTCGCCGAGGGCCGCAGGGTGATCGGCAACATCGAGCGCGTCGCCAGCCTGTTCCTGGTGAAGACGGTCTACTCCGTCCTGCTGGCGCTGCTGGTGGTCTTCACCCAGGTGCCGTACCCGTTCCTGCCCCGGCACTCCACCGTGCTGAGCGCACTGACCATCGGCATCCCGGCCTTCTTCCTGGCGCTTGCGCCGAACAACGAACGGGCCAGGCCCGGGTTCGTGCGCCGGGTGCTGCGGCTGGCGATCCCCGGCGGGGTGATCGCGGGCACCGCCACCTTCGTCGCCTACGTGCTGGCCCGCGGCGACCACGCCACCGACCTGAAGGCCGACACCAGTGTGGCCACCCTGACGCTCTTCATCGTGGCGATCTGGGTGCTGGCGATCGTGGCCCGCCCGTACACCTGGTGGCGGCTGCTGCTGATCGCCACCATGTGCGGGGCATTCGCCCTGGTGCTGGTGGTCCCCTGGCTCTCCGACTTCTTCCAGCTCAAGCTGGTCGGCATCCGCGACCCCTGGACGGGGGTGGCCGTCGCCGTGGTCGCCGGCCTGCTGCTCGAGGTGGTCTGGCGGTTCGTCCGGCGCTCGCTGGACGAGGAGTAGGACGAGCAGCGGCCGGGGCCCCAGGGCCTGTCTGACGCGGCACTAGGACGCGAAGAAGGTCTTCGCCCGCTCCAGCGCCCCGAGATCCTCGGCGATCTGGCCCGGCTTGTTGGCGGTGCCGAGCAGCGCGCCGCCCCAGCGCATCTTCAGGTACTCGGCGGACAGCCGCAGGGTGCCGACCAGCGGGTCGGCCGGCGCGTGGTCCTCGGTGGTCAGCACGGTGACGCCCCAGAGCGTCTTGGCGGCCATGCCCGCCTTGAACTGCGCGCCCGGCACCCGCATCCAGCTGACCCAGTGGTCCAGGTAGAGCTTGGCGTCGGCACTCACGCTGTACCAGTACAGCGGCGAGGCGATCACCAGGTCGGTGGCCCACAGGGTGGCCTCCAGCAGGGTCCTGGCGTGGCCCTCGGGCTGCGGGTAGCGGCCCTCGCCCGCGTGCCGGATGTCGGTGAACGGCGGCAGCGGCAGCTCGCTCAGCCGCAGCCAGCGCTGCTCCACCGCGGCGGGCAGCTGTTCGGCCGCCCGCCGGGTGAGCAGTTCGGTGTTGCCCTCGGAGCGGGTGCTCGCGAGCAGGAAGAGGAACCTGCGCCCGGTGGCGCCCTCGGCTGTGTCGATCACGGCCACAGGGTAGCCACCGGCGCCCTCCGGGCACTCAGCAGGTCAGCGCACTCTCAGCGGCTCAGGACTCGAAGTCGCGGGCCGCCGAGAGCTCGTAGGCCCGGTCCGGCTCGGTGAGCGCGGCCAGCACCTCGAAGCGCCGGTGCCACTGGCCCACCGACCAGGCCAGCCCGGCGGCCAGCCCCTCGGGCGTGGCCGCGTGCAGCAGCCCGGCCACCGGCGGCACCTCGAACTCGCCGCCCACCGTCGGCCAGTAGGTGCCGTCCTCCTCGTCCTCGGCCTCGGTCAGCTCCGGGTCGTAGGGCAGCTCGGGCGAGGGCGCGGCGGTGTCCCAGCGCCAGTCGACCGCGGCCTCCTCGCCGTCCGGGCCGACCACCAGCAGCTCCTCGTGCTCCTCGTAGGCGGCCGGGCAGCCGGGCAGCAGCTCCCGGACGAACGAGGGCACCCGGTGCAGCGTGCCCTCGGAGAGCACCCGGCCGCCGGCCACCTCGCTGGCCAGCGAGACGTGCAGCCGCTCGGCGAGCGCCGGGGCCAGCTCCGGGGCCACCGGGACCAGCGGGTAGGGGTGGAGCAGCTGCACCAGGTCCGGGGCGTCGGCGACCACGGCCTCGGTGGCGTCCACCACCACGGTGTGCGCCGGGCGGCGCCCGGTGGCCTCGTCCAGCGGCGGCAGGGCGCGCACCTCGTCGTGCTCCTCGCCCCAGCCGGGGTCCGGCGAGGATCCGCCCTGCACGCCGGCCAGCGCGGTGTAGATGCCGTGCAGCTGACGGTGCGAGACCTCGCTCGCCGGGTCGGTGAGGTGGTCCAGCAGCTCCTCCGAACCGTGCGGCTCGGCGAGCAGCGCGGCCAGCGTGGTGCGCACCCCGAGCGCGTGCAGGAACTGCTCGTCCAGCGTGGTGCGGGCCTCGTCGTAGAGGCCGCGCAGCAGCCAGTCGCCGCCCGCCGCGCGCAGGCCGGCCGGCTCGCGGCCGTCCAGCACCGGGTGGTCGCGCAGCCACCAGGCGGTGTAGGGCGGCAGGTCGGTGTAGCTGCCGTCGGGCAGCAGGGCGCGCACGGGGGTGATCACCGCGTCCCGGTAGGGCGGCCGGGCGAGCCGGGCCAGCGCCTCGGGCCAGGCGTCCTCGTCCACCAGGTCCAGGTCGCGCACCACCAGCAGCTCCGCGGCCACCGGCGGCACCCCGACCTCGGCGTCGTCGATGTGCAGCTGCTCCAGGACCTCCTCGCACCAGTCGGCCAGCCCGTCCGGCGCCTCGTCCAGCAGGCCGGTCGGGTTGCCGCCGACCGCCCGGTCGGCGGGCGCGGTCGGGTCCAGCCGCTCCAGGTCGTCCGGGTCGAGCACCGCGTCCTCGGCACGCACCAGCACGAAGTCGCCCAGCACCCCGACGGCGGCCAGCACCTCGGGGCCCCAGCGCTCCAGCAGGTCCTCGTCCACGAAGGGCGCGTCCTCGGGGCGGGCCAGCCGGGCGAGCGGGCCGTCGGGCAGGATCAGCTCGCCGGCCCGGGCCAGCTCGCCCTCGTCGTCCGGCAGCGCGAGGCGGGCCAGCCACGGGTGGTCCCCGGCCTTCGCCCCCGCGGCCCGCACCAGCCCGAGCACCGCGTCCGCCAGCTCGGCGGCGGCCTCGAAGTCGTCCTCGCCCAGGTCGAGCGAGCGGGCCACGGCGGCCCGCAGCTCGGGGGTCGCCAGCACCCCGGCCGGGGTGGCGACGGTGGCGCCGAGCTTGGCCAGCAGCGGGTGCGCGGCATCGGGGTGGGCCAGCCGCAGGTCCAGCAGGTCGAGCGCCTGGGCCAGCGCCTGCGGGTAGCCGGGGAAGCCCGCCCAGTCGGCGTCGTCGGAGGGCAGCAGCACCCGGCGCGGCCCGGTGACGGTGCGTCCGGTGGCCAGCGGCACCGGCAACGCGCCGAGCGCCTCCGGGTCGGCGCCGGCCAGCGCCCCGTACAGGCTGCGCCACCAGGCCGGCTCCCGGTCCAGGCCGCCGAGCTGGTCGACCACCTCGGCCAGCGGGATCCGGCGCACCTGCAGGGCGCGCAGCTCCGCGCGCCGCTCCAGGCCGGCCGGCAGCAGCCCCGGGAAGATCGGCGCCAGCGCCTCGACCACCGAGGAGTCCGCGCCCTCCAGCAGCGTGGCGTCGCGCGGGCGCAGCGCCGGGGTGCCCTCCTCCACGGCGGTGGGGTGCGGCAGGAAGGCGGTGCCGGGCAGCCGGGAGAGCACCGCGGCGCGCAGCGCGTTGTCCAGCGCGCCCTGGCCCAGCGGCCCGGGGACCAGGACCAGCGAGCCGAGGTCGGCGCCGCGGGCCCGCAGCAGGTCGGTGTAGGCCTCGGCGGCGCGCTCGGTCAGGAAGTCGGCGAGCGGCCCGGGTGCGACGTGGCGGCGGGTGGAGTCCAGCGGGTAGGAGGCGATCAGCAGCGCGGGCAGGCCCAGCGGCTCCTCGCTCGGGGTGGGCGCGTGCAGCACCGGGGCGACCGGCAGCGGCTGCGGGGTACCGGCGGCGGAGACCGGGACGGCCCAGGTCACCGTCCAGTACGGCCGGGTGCGCTCCTCCACCGGACGGTCCGCCAGCAGCTCGGCGGCCAGCGCGCCGGTACTGGTGACGGTCTGCCAGATGGAGACCGCGGTGCCGCTCCCGCTCTGCTCCGTGAGGGTGACCTGGCCCAGGCCGCCCTCCTCGGCGTGCTCGGCCCGCTCGACGGCCGAGCGGGTCAGCGTGCGCACCCGCCCGTCCGGCATCTCGATCACGATCTCGCCCAGGCCCGGCAGGGTGAGCAGCAGCGCGTCGTCCACCCCGTCGAGCAGACGGCGGGTCAGGTCCTCGGCGGCACCGTCGCGCAGCGGCAGCAGCACCACCGTGTCGTAGCCGGCCGGCGGCTCGCCCTCGGCGGCCAGCGGCAGCCGCAGCAGCGGCACGTGGCCGTCGCGGCGGCGCAACTCCTCCGCCAGTGCGGGCGCCTCCCCCGCCGCGCGGTCGGTCAGCGCGCGGGCCTCGGCCAGCGACCAGCGCACCGCGCCGCTGTGCCCGAGGATGGCCGGCTCGTCGCTGACCGCCAGCACGGCCGCGAAGCCGACCCCGAACCGGCCCACCGTCGGGGTCGTGTCGGCGCGCTTGGAGGAGGCCCGCAGGGTGGAGAGCGACTCGACGGCGGCGGCGTCCAGCGGCGCGCCGGTGTTGGCCACCGCGAGCACGCCGTCGCGCAGGGTCAGCCGCAGCCGGCCCGGGCCGCGTCCGGCGCGCGCGGCGGCGTCGGCCGCGTTCTGCGCCAACTCGACCACCAGCCGGTCCCGGTAGCCGCCGAGCGCCAACTCCTCCTCGGCGTTGGCGTCCTCCCGGAACCGGGCCGCGGCGGCCGTCCAGCCGTCCAGCACCCGGCGGCGCACCTCGGCCGTGCCGAAGTGGTCGGCCGCCTGTCCGTCGCCGCCACTGCCGATGATGCGAGGCTCCACAGGACCCGCCCGCCTTCCCCAACCGTCACACGAGATCCGTTGGGGGCATTCTCCCCCGTGTCGGGGCGCCCGCCGACCACGGCCACCGGGGACGGGCCCGGACCCGGCGGAGCCCCGGGCGGCGAACGCTCCGGGGCTCCGGTACGACGGTGCGGGTCAGCTGGTCAGGAGTGGCCCAGCTCCTCGGCCGGGGCGTCCGGCTCCACCGAGCCGCCGGCCCGGTCGGGGTGCAGGTGCAGCGGCTCGACCACGGTCTCGTCCAGGATCAGCTCGGCGGGCACCGGCGGGGCCGGCAGCACGGCCGCCTCGGAGTGGCCGCCGCAGCCGTAGGCGAGCGAGACGATCTGGCCGTCGGCCGGTCCGTACTCGTTGCCGCAGATGCCGAAGGCCTGGCCGAGCGAGCCGCCGATCGCGATCAGGAAGCCGCAGCTGGTGCAGGAGGCCGGGGCGGACTGCGCCATCGGGCTCTGCGGGCCGTGCGTCTTCTCCCAGCGGTCGGCGGCCAGGTGCAGGCCGAGCCGGGAGAGCACCCGCGGGCGGGCCATCCCCAGCTCGTCGGCGACCGCGCCGATCTGCGCGCGGGCCGGCGCGGGCTGCACGTGCGGGTCGGACAGCTCCAGGTCCTCCTCGCCGTCGAAGACGGCGGAGTTGGGCGCCGGCTCGTCCTCGCCGGACCAGCCGGGGGTCAGCCGCTCGTCGTCGGCGCCGGTGGGCAGCAGGTCGCCCGGGCCCAGGTCGCCGGGGCGCAGCCGCTCGCTCCACGGCACCCACTGGGGGGCGAGCACCGCGTCGGCGCCGGGCAGCAGCACGACCTCGTCCAGGGTCACCAGCTTGGCGCGCGGCGCACGGGCCACGGTGACGGCCCACTGCCAGCCACGGTAGGCGGCGTCCAGGCACTCGAAGGTGTGGGTGACCACCCGTTCGCCTTCGGCCCGGGCCGCCAGATGCGCGCCGACAGCCTCGGCGCCGACCGCCTCGATCGCTGCCTGCCTGGCGAGTTCGACGGCCTCGGCACAGAGCCGGTCTGGGGTACGGCTTCGCATCGCAGCACTCACGGCGTCGGTTCTCTCCAGTCTTCTTACCTGCAGCCTAATCGCCCGGTGTCTCGCCCGGGCCGTTCGGGACGTCTCGGCCACCGGGGGCGCGCGCCCGTGGCCACCGCGTCGTCGACCGAACCGCGGTACCGCTCGCTCAAGGTACCGGCCCCTATTCTGCGTGACCGCGAGCCTCACGGGGACCGGCCGCGCCGCCGTCGGGCCAGGCCGACCGGCGCACCGCGCGCTCCACCCTAGGGCTCGTAGTGCAGGCTACCCGCCGCGCAGGTCCACGCGACAGCCCGATGAGCGGCCGTCGAGAGTAGCAGCTGTGCCCGACCGCGCCGAGCGGGCCGTAATCCCTCGTCCCGGGCGGGTTTGTCAGGCAGGATTGCCTGTGTGGCGGACGAAACTCCGTCGCAGCACGCCAGGCCGGTCGCCGTGCCGCGACAGCAGCTCTCGATCCCCGGGGTGGACGATGCGGATCCGCACCCGGCGGACGGATCCCCGCTGCCCGGGTCGCCCGCGACCGGGACGAGTCCGCCGGTCGACCTGACCAAGTCCGCGCGCCCCGAGATCAGGGCTCCGCAGCCCGATCCCGGCCCCGGACCGGATCTCGAACCGGGCCCGGCCCCGGAGGCCGACCTCGATCCGGACCCGGAGCCCGAGCCGCCGGCGCGGCGCAACCTGCTGCTCCGCGGTGCCTCGGCGGCCGGTCTGGGCACCGGGCGGGTGGTGCACGGCACCGGACGGCGGATCCGCAAGGCCACCTCGGCCGACGGCGCCGGCGAGTCCGGGCTGGCCAAGCTGATCGAGCTGCACGCGCTCAACTCCTTCGGCGACATGCTGATCACCATCGCGCTCGCCTCCACCATCTTCTTCTCGGTGCCCACCAGCGAGGCCCGTGGCCGGGTGGCGCTCTACCTGCTGGTCACCATGGCCCCGTTCGCGCTGCTCGCCCCGGTGATCGGCCCGCTGCTGGACCGGCTGCCGCACGGCCGCCGGGCCGCGATGGCGATGGCGATGCTGACCCGGGCGGTGCTCGCCTGGACCATGGCGGGCTCGATCGCCGACGGCAACCTGACGCTCTATCCGGAGGCGCTGGGCTGCCTGGTGGCCTCCAAGGCGTACGGCGTGGTGCGCAGCGTGGTGGTGCCCCGGCTCAAGCCCGCCCGGGTGACGCTGGTGAAGGCCAACTCCCGGGTGACCCTGGCCGGCCTGCTGGCCACCGGCCTGGCCGCCGCGGTGGGCGGGCTGCTGCACCTGGCCGGGCCCTCGTGGCCGCTGCGCGGCGCCTTCCTGGTCTTCGTGATCGGCACGCTGATGGCCTTTCACCTGCCGCACCAGGTGGACTCCGCCAAGGGCGAGCAGCGCGCGGTGCTGCACGCCAGCCCGCACGCCGACCCGCAGGACGCGACCGCGCAGGACGGCCGGGCCGATGCGGCGCCCCGGCCCAAGGGCACCCTGCGCACGGTGGGCCCCGCGGTGATCCTGGGCCTGCGGGCGGTGGCGGCGCTGCGCGGGCTGAGCGGCTTCCTCACCCTCTTCCTGGCCTTCCTGGTGCGGGTGGCCCCGGTCGGCGGCGTGTCGCCGACGGTGGGCCTGGGTCTGCTGGCGGTGGCGGCGGGCGGCGGCAACGCGCTCGGCTCGGTCTTCGGCTCCTGGCTGCGCAGCCGCGGCTCGGAGGCCCTGATCACCGCGATGCTGCTGCTGGCCACCGCAGCCGCGGCAGCCGCCGCGATCTGGTACAACCTGGTCACCGTGCTGGCGGTGGCCGCGGTCGCCGGGATCGCCGCCTCGCTGGCCAAGCTCGCGCTGGACTCGCTGATCCAGCGCGACGTCCCCGAGGCGGTGCGCACCTCCACCTTCGCGCGCTCGGAGACCCTGATGCAGCTGTGCTGGGTGGCCGGCGGCGCGCTCGGCATCCTGCTGCCGCTGAACGGCACGCTGGGTCTGTCGGTCGCCGCCGCGATCCTGGGCGTGGCCCTGCTCTGGACGGTGCTGGCGCTGGTCCGGCTGGGCGTTCGCGGCGGCGCACCGCACCCCCGCGTCGCGTGACCGGCAGAGTTGGATAGCCTTCGTCCATGAGCCTCAGCACCCGTGTCATCGCCGCCCTCGGCGCCGTGGTCGTGATCGGCGCCGGCACGCTCGGTGGGTCCATCGCCTACGCCTCCGGCCAGCCCAAGCCGATCGCGACCAAGGCCACCGTCACGATCGGCCGTTCCTCGCAGGAGTTCACGCCGGACCCGGTCTGCTACAACGGCGGCAAGCCGCTGGACGCCGCCGCCAACCAGGCCTGCGCCGCGTTCTCCAACCAGCCCGCCCAGTTCCGCAAGCTGTCGATCAAGACCAGCGACCAGATCGGCGTCGGCCTGGACCCGGACAGCGCGAAGAACGGCTGGCGCGCCTACACCAACGGTGGCGGCGGCCAGGGCACGGCCACCATCGCGAACTACCAGAAGACCAGCACCTTCTCCGGCCTGGTCCCGGCCGTGAACGTGCTGACCCAGGTCCGCGACACCACGCTGACGATCATCGAGTTCGACCCGAAGACCGCCGACTCCGCGAAGCCGGGCATCATCGCGGTCTGGTTCCTCGACCTGCAGAACGACGCCGCCCCGGTGGGCCAGCAGCAGTCGCAGGACGCCAGCCAGGGTCAGGACCCCTCGCAGGGCCAGTGACCCTGCCCCAGCGCGCCGACGAGCAGCCGAGCCCTCCTGGGGGTGCTCGGCTGCTCGTCGTGGTCGCGGTGGCCGCCGAGGCCGAGGCGGTGCTGCGCGGCGCGGGCGCCGACCGGGTCACCGTGGTGACCGCGGGAGTCGGCCCGGCCGCAGCCGCCGGTGCCACCGCCCTGGCGCTGGCCACCGGGCGCCACCCGCTGGTGGTCTCGGCCGGCATCGCCGGCGGCTTCGCCCCGCACGCGCCGATCGGCTCGGTGGTCGCGGCCGACGCGATCGTCGCCGCCGACCTGGGCGCGCAGACCCCCGACGGCTTCCAGGACGTGGCCGAGCTGGGCTTCGGCACGGTGCGGCACACCCCGTCGCCGGCCGCGCTCGCGCTGCTGGCCGGGGCGACCGGGGCGGTGGTCGGGCCGGTGCTGACCGTCTCGACCGTGACCGGCAGCGCCGAACGCGCCGCGGAGCTGACCGGCCGCCACCCGGGCGCCGTCGCCGAGGCGATGGAGGGCTTCGGGGTGGCCGAGGCCGCCGTCCGGTGCGGTGTGCCGGTGCTGGAGCTGCGCACCGTCTCCAACGCCGTGGGCCCGCGCGACCGCGCCGCCTGGCGGATCGGCGAGGCGCTGGGCGCGCTGGAGCGCGCCTTCGCCGCGCTGCCCTACGACCGACTGACCGCACTGCACCCGCTCGACTGAGGAGACCACCGGTGGCTGAGCCGCTGCGGATCGCGTACTCGCCCTGCCCGAACGACACCTTCGTCTTCCACGCCTGGACGCACGGCCTGCTGCCCGGCCAGGAGGCGCCCGAGGTGCTCTTCGCGGACATCGACGTCACCAACGGGCTCGCCGAGCGCGGCGAACTGGACCTGCTCAAGGTCAGCTACGCCGCGCTGCCCTGGCTGCTGGACCAGTACGCGCTGCTGCCCTGCGGCGGCGCACTGGGCCGCGGCTGCGGCCCGCTGGTGCTCACCCGGCCCGGCGAGGAGGGCGACCTGAGCGGGCGCCGGATCGCGGTGCCCAGCGAGCGCTCCACCGCCTACCTGCTGTTCCGGCTCTGGGCCGCGACCGCGGTGCCCGGCGGGTTCGGCGAGATCGTGGTGCTGCCGTTCCACGAGATCATGCCGGCGGTGCGGGACGGCCGGGTGGACGCCGGGCTGGTGATCCACGAGGCGCGCTTCACCTACCAGGAGTACGGGCTGGCCAAGCTGGCCGACATGGGCGAGGCCTGGGAGGCGGCGACCGGGCTGCCGATCCCGCTGGGCGCGATCATCGCCAAGCGCTCGCTCGGTGCGGCCAGGCTGCGCGAGCTGGCGGCGGCGGTGCGCGGCTCGGTCGAGGCGGCCTGGGCCGATCCGGCCGCCTCGCGCGCATACGTGCTGGCGCACGCGCAGGAGATGGACCCGGCCGTTGCCGACCAGCACATCGGGCTGTACGTCAACGAGTTCACCGCCGGGCTCGGCGACGAGGGCTACGCGGCCGTGCGCGCGCTGCTGACCCGGGCGGCCGAGGAGGGCCTGGTGCCCGCCCTGGCGCCCGAGGCGCTGGCCTTCCCGTAACGCGGCACGGGAAGGCCTGCCGCAGCTCGACGTCTCAGATGTCGAACTGGTCGGCCACCGCGCGCAGCACCACGGCCAGCTTCTGCCCGGCCGGCTTGGCCGGGTAGCGGCCGTGCTGCAGCCCCGGCAGTGCGGCGTCCAGCATGGTGATCAGGTCCTGGACGATCGGTGCCATGTCGTCGGCGCTGCGGCGCTGCGCGGCGGCCACCGACGGCAGCGCGTCCAGCAGGGTGACCCCCATCGCCTGGTCGCCGCGGTGCCCGGCGACCACCCCGAACTCCACCCGCTGCCCCGGCTTGAGTGCGCTCACGCCGGCAGGCAGCGCCTTGCTGTGGACGAAGACGTCCTCACCGTCGTCGCGCGACAGGAAGCCGAAGCCCTTCGTCTCGTTGAACCATTTGACCTGGCCGGTGGGCATCTCGAATGTCCTCAGTGTGGATGGGGTGGGTGTGGCGGCGCCCCGGCGTCGTCGTCGGGGTGCCCGGTGCGGATCAGGGACGGGCCGGTCTCACCTGCGGTGCGTCGTGCGCGGTGCGCCCGGCGGGGGGTCGCGGGTGGCCGCCGACCCGGACGGGCCGGTGAACGGCGTCCGTCGGCGGCAGGCTAACGGCCGGTCAAGGGTTTCACTCGCACACGTCCGGTGGTTGGTATCCGGCTCTGGCGAGTGTGGCCGGCCAGGGCGTGACACGGCCTGCTGACGACGGCTGGGCGGACGTCACGGCTCACACCCCCTTGGCTGGACGATGGGATCGGGCGACCCCGTGCGAAACCTGCATACCCCCGCCACCGGGAGTCCGAAACTCGCTGTCCCCGGCGAACCGCAGGCAGTGACGAGGCCCGGATCGACGCAGGTGGCGAGGGGTCGGCCGGCACGGGCCGGGCCACGGGCGGGCTCGCGGTCCGGTTTGCGGTCCGGGTTCTGCGAGACTGGGGCGATGGCTCCGCGGGAGTGCCGCGGGCGGGCGACAGGTGCAGCAGGAGGCGGCCGTGAGCAGCAAGGCGTCGGGCGAGGGCCTGGTCCGGATCGGAGCGGTGGTCTTCATCGTGGGCGCGCTGGCCACCATCGCGACCTTCGTCCCGCTCTTCTTCCACCTCACCCCGCTGCCGACCCCCGCCTACTTCGCGAGCATGCTGATGCCGCTGGGCTTCCTGTTCGCGCTGGTCGGCCTGTTCCGCTCGGCCCGCGCCCAGCGCCGCCGGGCCGACGCGCAGGCCTGAGCCCGCGCGGCGTCAGCCGCGGCGGTGGTCGGCCAGCCAGGCGGGGAACTCCCGCAGATCCGCCAGCACCACGTCCGCCCCGGCCTCGGCGAGCTGCCCGGCGTCGTAGGGCCCGGTGGCCACCGCGACCGCCAGCGCCCCGGCGACCCGGGCGCCGATGATGTCGCCGAGGTGGTCGCCGACGTAGATCCCGGCGCCGTGCTCGCGCAGCGCCGCGCCCTTGGTCTCCGCCCACAGGTCGCCGACCAGCGCGTCGTGCTCCAGGTCCGCGTGCTCCAGGTGCAGGCGCGCGTTGGGCTCGTACTTGCCCGTGATCACCACCACCCGGCCGCCGGCCGCCCTGACCGCCGCCACCGACTCCCGCGCGCCGGGCAGCGGCACCGTCGGCGCCAGGGCGTGCTCGGGGTAGAGGGCGCGGTAGCGCTCCAGCGCGGCCGGCAGCCGCGCCTCGTCGAACCAGTTGGCCAGCTCGACGGTGAGCGGCGGGCCGAGCCGGGTGACGGCCAGGTCGGCGTCGATGTAGGTGCCGGTCTCGGCGGACAGCGCCAGGTAGGTGGCCCTGATCCCCGGACGGGTGTCGAGCAGGGTCATGTCGAGGTCGAAACCGACGGTGAGCGGGGCAGGCGCTGAGATCGCAGACATGCCTTCACCTTAAGGCGCTCAGCATCCCGTTATATTTCCGGCAAATAGGACATCCTTCCCGGGGGCCTGCAGCGCCCGATCCTGACGCCGTTCCCCGCCCCCACCCGGCCGCCGAGGAGCCCGATGCACCGTCACCCACCGCGCCGAGCCGTGCTGGGCGCGGCCCTGGCGACCGCGCTCGGCAGCTGCCGCCGAGCCCCGGCCGTGCGGCCTCCGCAACCGGTGAACACCGCCACCGCCGCGGCCACCGCCACCGTCACGGCGGCGACCGGGGCGGTGGAGGTCCCGGGCCGGCCGCTGCGGGTGGTGGCCCTGGACACCGCCGAGCTGGACTCGGCGATGACCCTGGGCATCACCCCCGTCGGCGCCTGCCGGGCGGCCTACGACACCGGCCTGCCGGGCTACTGGCCGACCACCCGGCTCGCCGAGGTGGCCGACGCCGGCACCATCGGGACGCCGGACCTGGACCGGATCGGCGCGCTGCGCCCCGAACTGATCCTGGGCAACGCGCTGCGCGACGGCGCGCACTTCGAGGCGCTGCGCGCGATCGCGCCCACCGTGCTCAGCCGGACCACCGGATACCCGTGGAAGGACAACGTCCAGCTCCACTCGAGAGCGCTCGGCCGGCCGGTGGAGGCCGACGCGGTGGCCGCCGCCTACCGCGGCCAGATCGCCGCGACGAGCCGCGCGCTCGGCGGCCCGGGTGCCACCGGCGGGCGCAGGGTCAGCCTGGTCCGGTTCGTCCCGGGCGGGCGGATCAGGCTCTACGGCCGGCAGAGCTTCCTCGGCACGATCCTGGCCGACCTCCAGCTCGGCCGCCCCGATGCGCAGAACGTCGACCAGTTCGACGTCGAGATCACCCCCGACCAGCTCGCCGGGGCCGACGGCGACGTCCTGCTCTACGCCGTCCACGGCGGCCCGGCCGCCGCAGCCGCGGCCGTCCTGACCGGCCCGGCCTGGCACGCCCTGGGCGCGGTCCGCGGCCACCGCGCCTTCCCGGTGGACGACCAGCTCTGGTTCGAGGGGATCGGCTACACCGGAGCCAGCCTGATCCTCGCCGAGCTCCAGACACTGCTCACCTACTAGGCCAGCCTCGCCCCGGGCGCGTACCCGCGTGCTCCCGCCGGCGCCGCCCGACCTCTTGTGACCCGCGCCACAGCGGGACCACCATGGCGGTATGACGAACACTCAGCTCCGAGGTGAGTCACCCGCCGGGCAGGACGAGGCGTCCCATCGCCGCAAGTCCGCGCTGGCCCACGCGTTCTCGCTCGCGGCCGACGAGTACGACGAGGCCAACGGCGGCTTCTTCAATCCGATCGGCGCCCGCCTCGCCCGGCTGGCCGGCCTGCGGCCCGGCGACCGGGTGCTGGACGTCGGCTGCGGCCGGGGCGCGGTGCTCTTCGCCGCGCTCGCCGAAGTCGGGCGGGAGGGCTACGTGGTCGGCGTGGACCTGGCTCCGGGCATGGTCCGCGCCACGGCCGCGCAGGCCGCCGGGCGCGGCCTGCGCAACGTCTGCGTCCGGGTCGACGACGCGGAGGCGCTGGGCTTCCCGGACAGTTCCTTCGAGGCCGCGCTCTCCTCGTTCGCAGTGATCTTCACGCCCGATCCGGCGGCGGCGCTGGACTCGGTGCACCGGGTGCTGGTGCCCGGCGGGCGGTTCGCCTTCACCGCCTTCGGCGCGGACGAGCCCGGCTGGGAGCGGCCCGGCGCGGCGCTCAACGCCTTCCTGCCGCCCGAGGCGGCCCGGGTGCGGCAGAGCAGGGCGGCCAGGTTCAATCCGCTGGGCCGCAGCCCCGAGGAGGCGGCCGAGCTGCTGCACCGGGCCGGTTTCGGCGACGTCCACACGGTCGAACACCCCGCGGCCACCCACTACCCGGACGCCGAGGCCTGGTGGCGCTCGCAGCGGGCGGGCGGGTGGCGCGCCGTACTGGAGGCGATCCCGGCCGAGCGCCTGGACGAGGCGCGAGCGGCGGCACTGGCCGAGCTCACTCCGCTCATGGCGGCGGACGGCAGCCTGGTGCGGCGCACCGCGATCCGCTACACGACGGCCCTGCGGGCGTAGCGGCGGCCGATCGTCGCGGCGTGCAGCCGGTGCAGCACCGGTATCAGCCCGTACACCACCACCGGCACCACGATCCCACTGAGGATCAGGGTTCGGACGACGAGCGGCAGGTGGGCGGTGTGCGGGCCGAGCAGCCCCAGCACCAGGGTGATGGTCGGGTAGACGGCCACCCAGGTGATCACGGCGCGGTGGTGCACGGACGGAGCGGACATGGCGAGGCCCCCAGGGAACGCAGTAACTCCAACTGACTGGTTGGAATGAGTCTGGCACGCGCCCCGGGCTATGTCCAACCATTCAGTTGGACATCTCGCCCTAGACTGCCGCCATGGCATGGGACACCGAGAGAACCAAGCAGCTGCTGCTGGACGCCGCCGTGCGGGAGTTCGCCGAGCACGGCCCCGAAGGTGCTCGGGTGGACCGGATCGCCAAGCTGGCCGGCGTCAACAAGGAGCGGATCTACCAGTACTTCGGCAACAAGGAACAGCTCTTCGGGCACGTCATCGACCAGGAGCTGGCCAAGGTGATGGCCGCCGCCTCACCGCTGCCCGAACACTGCGAGGACCTCGGCGAGTTCGCCGGGCTGCTCTTCGACTGGCACGCGGCCAACCCCACCTTCCTGCGCCTGCTGCGCTGGGAGGGGCTGCTGATCGAGCCGCAGCCCACCGCCCGGGACAACGAGCGGGCCGCCTACTACGCCCAGCGAGTCACGGCGATCACGGAGGCGCAGCAGGCCGGGACGATCAGCCGCGAGCTGCCCGCCCAGCACCTGCTGTACGCCGTCTTCGCGCTCTCCGCCTGGTGGTTCACCGCGCCCAAGGTGATCGCCATGGTGATGGCGGGGCTGACGGACGACGACCTGGCCAGCCGGCGCGCGGCCCTGGTCAAGCTGGCCCGCAAGCTCGGGGAGTGACCCGGGGCCGGCTCCCCCGCGTCAGCCCAGCGGGCGCCGGCGCAGCGCCACCGCCAGCAGGAAGACGGCCGACAGCACCCCCGCCAGCCGCAGCACCCCGGGGGCGGCGGTGAGGGTGGCGTGGGTCACCGGAGCACCCTTGGCCAGCGCATCGCCCCAGCGGCCCTCGGAGCGCCCCCAGAACCAGATGCTGGAGGCGGTCATGGTGATCATCGGGATGCCGAAGACCGCGAACTTCTTGGTCAGGTTGCCGAGCCGGGCCGAGAGGTAGGCCAGGCCCCAGCCGGCCAGCAGCACCAGGATCACCCCGCTCACCGCGCCGCCCACCAGCACCGCGGCGGCGAGCAGCAGCAGCGGCGAGGGGCGCCGGCCGGCCAGGACCGAGGCCGCGGGCAGCTCGCCCGCCGCCTCGATCCCCTGCTCCGGCTCCGGTTCCACCGCGGCACCCTTGCCCGGTCTGCCGCGCCGGCCCGCCTTGCCCCCCTTGCCGGGCGGCTGCTCGGGGACGGGCGCCTCCTCGGCCGGCGGCTCGGCGGTCTCCGTGTCGTCCGGCGGGAACTCGATCGTGACGGCGTCCCAGCCGGGGAAGTCGGCAGCAGCCGGCGGGCGGCCCGCGCCGGGACTGGCCGGCGCGATCAGCCAGGCGGCGGGGGCTCCCTCCTCGGGCGCGACGGAGGCCTGCCGCGGGATCTCGGCGGCCGGTTCACGGCGGGCCGCGGCGGCGGCGGGGGTGCGCTTGCGGAAGATCGAGTGCGGCGCCCGGCGCGCCGGGATCCCGGGCCCGGCGGACGGGGAAGCCGTGGGGACGGCCGCAGTGGGCGGCGCGGTCGGGCGCGGCGGCACGGCGGACCCGCTCAGGTAGACCCCGTCCTCGGCGCCCGCCTCCGCCGCCTGCTGACCCGCACCCCGGCCCGCCGTCGACCCGGGCTCCGCGGCCGCGCCGGCGCCCGGCACGGCGCCCAGCACCCGCCAGGGTCCGTCTACCCGCCACCACTCGCCGCCCGACAGACCGCCGGTCAGCCGCTCGCCGACCTCGCCGTCCGCAGGCCGCGCACCGCCCCGCTCGCCAGGCCGTCCGCCCGACTGCCCACCCGCCATCGTCCGCCACCCTGTTCCGTACGCCAGGCCCCGCCGTCCGCTGACGCTACCGACTGCCGCCCGGCCATGCGAGAGCTACCCGCCCAATGCCCCGCGCGTCGCCGCGCCACCCCCGGTGCCGGGACCGCCCGGCGGGCGGCACCGCCCGCCCGGGGATCCCGCACCGGCGCGGCCCCCGCACGCCAACCGCTGCGACTACGCTGGGTCGGATGACCACCGAGCCGAACGGAGCCTCCGGCGGGGCCCGCACCCTCGCCGACGAACTCCGCGCCAGCAGCGACCAGGCACTCGCCACCCTGCTGCGCCTGCGCCCCGATCTGCTCAACCCCGTGCCGACCGACCTCACCCAGCTGACCGCCAGGCTCTCCAGCCGGGCCTCCGCGCTGCGCGCGCTGGAGCGGCTGGACCGCTTCACGCTGCAGGTGGCCGAGGCGCTGGCCGCGATGCCGGACGGCGGCGCCGCCACCGTGCTGCGCGACCTGCTGGCCGGCCCCGCCCGGGTCAAGGCGCACCCCGGCGCCGAACCGGTGGACCGGGCCGCGGTGATCGCCGCGCTGCCCCGGGCACTGGCCGCGCTGCGCGAACGCGGGCTGCTCTGGGGCCCCGACACGGCGCCGCACCTGGTGATCGCGGTCCGCGAGGCACTGGCCCCCAGCGCCGCCGGGCCCGGCGGCACCGGCCTCGGGCCGACCCTGGGCGAGGCCACCCTGGGGATGTCCCCGGCCCGACTGCAACAGCTGCTCGCCGGCGCCGGCCTGCCCGCCACGCCCGACCCGGTGACCGCGGTGGCGGCCCTCGGCGCGCTGTTCGCCGACCGCAAGCGGTGCGCCGCGCTGCTCGCCGAGGCGCCGCCGGCCGCGCTCGGGGTGCTGGACCGGCTGGTCTGGGGCCCGCCCACCGGCACCGTGCCCGACGCGGCCCGCCCGGTCACCGCCGATCAGGCGCGCAGCCCCGTCGAGTGGCTGCTGGCCCGCGGCCTGCTGCTGCCCTCCGGCCCCGGCACCGTGGTGCTCCCCCGCGAGGTCGCACTGCACCTGCGCGGCGGACGCAGCCACCGCACCGTCACGCCGCTCGCACCGGTGGTGGTCCCCGTCGCCGAGCGCGATCCACAGGCTGTGGACAGCGCGGCGGCCGGCCAGGCCCACACCGCGGTCCGCACCGTCGAGGAGCTGCTCGACCTGTGGGGCCTGCAGCCGCCCGCCGCGCTGCGGGCCGGCGGCCTGGGCGTGCGCGACCTCAAGCGGGCCGCCCTCGCCCTGGAGACCGACGAGGCGGGCGCCGCCTTCTGGCTCGAACTCGCCTACGGTGCGGGCCTACTGGCCCCCGACGGCGAGGTGGGCGAACTGGCTGGGCGGACCGGCGAGGTCTGGGCCCCCACCCCCGCCTACGACCTGTGGCTGCAGCAGCCGACCGCCGAGCGCTGGGTGCTGCTGGCCCGCGGCTGGCTGGCCGGCACCCGGGTGGCCGGGCTGGTCGGCGCACCCGACGGCAAGGGCAAGGCGCGCGCCGCACTCGGCCCCGAGCTGGACCGGGTACTGGCGCCGGTCACCCGGCGCGCCGTGCTCGGCCTGCTCGCCGAGCTGCCGCCCGGCACGGTGGCCGACGCCGAGGCGCTGCTGCCCGTCCAGCGCTGGCACCGCCCGCTGCGCGGCGGCCCCACCGGCCCCGACGGACGCGAGCTGCGCGACCAGCTGACCTCGTGGAGCCTGGCCGAGGCCGAGCTGCTCGGCGTCACCGGGCGCGGCGCGCTCGGGTCGGCGGGCCGCGCCCTGCTGGCCGGGCAGGACCCCGCGCCGGTGCTCGCCCCGCTGCTGCCGCAGCCGCTGGACCACGTGATCCTGCAGCCCGACCTGACCGCGATCGCCCCCGGGCCGCTGCTCACCCCGCTCGCCCAGGCGCTGGCGCTCTGCGCCGAGATCGAGTCCAAGGGCGGCGCCACCGTCTACCGGTTCACCGCCGAATCGGTCCGCCGGGCGCTGGACGCCGGGCGCAGCGCCACCGATCTGCACGCCTTCCTGGAGCAGCACTCCCGCACGCCCGTCCCGCAGCCGCTCAGCTACCTGATCGACGACGTCGCGCGCCGGCACGGCGTGCTGCGGGTCGGCGCGGCCGGCGCCTACCTGCGCTGCGACGACCCCGCGCTGCTCGCCGAGGTGCTCGCCGACCGCCGCGCCGCCGAGCTGCGGCTGCGGCTGCTCGCGCCCACCGTGCTGGCCGCCCAGAGCGGCCCGGAGACGGTGCTGACGGTGCTGCGCGCGATGGGCTACGCGCCGGCCGCCGAGTCCGCCGAGGGCGACCTGGTGATCACCCGCCCCGACAGCCACCGCACCCCGCCGCGCAGCGCCCCCGCCCCGATCGCCGACGGCCCCACCGCCCCGGACGACGTGCTGCTCGGCGCGGCCGTCAAGGCGATCCGGGCCGGCGACCGGGCCGCCACGGCGCACCGCCGCGAGACCGTCACCGGACCCGCCGCCACCCGCCCCGAAACGGGCCCGGCCCGCACCGACACCCGTCACCTGCCGCGCACGGCGGCGGCCGACACCCTGGCCGCGCTGCAGACCGCGGTGCTGCTCGGCGAGCGGATGTGGATCGGCTACATCAACGCCGAGGGCCTGGCCTCGCAGCGGGTGATCGACCCGGTCAAGGTGGAGGGCGGCTACGTCACCGCCTTCGACCACCACGCGGAGAAGCTGAACACCTTCGCGCTGCACCGGATCACCGGCGTGGCCGAACTGGACGAGGGCTAGCTGGGTAGGGTCGCCGGTATGGAACTCGCCCCCGGCATCCGCTGCGCCGTCTCCGACCGCCACGGCGGCGTCAGCCCCGCCCCCTACGGCCGCAACCTGGGCGGGGCCACCGCCGACGACTACCAGAACGTGCTGCGCAACCGGGAGCTGACCGCCCGCCAGTTCGGCCTGGCGCCGGACAGGGTGGTCTGGATGCGCCAGGTGCACAGCGCCACCGTGCAGCAGGTGAAGGCCCCTTGGGGCAGCGAGGCGCCCGCGCTGGACGGCGTGTGGACCACCGAGCCCGGCCTGGCCCTGGCTTCCCTGGGCGCGGACTGCGCGGCCGTGCTGCTCGCCGACCCGGTGGCCCGGGTCGTCGGCGCCGCCCACTCGGGGCGGGTCGGCACGCTGACCGGTGTCGCCCCGAACCTGGTGGCGGCGATGGCCGAGGCCGGCGCCGAGCCCGGCCGGATGACCGCGCTGATCGGCCCCGCCGCCTGCGGCCACTGCTACGAGGTCCCGGCCGCGATGCGCGAGGAGTCCGCCGCCGTCCTGCCCGAGGTCTGGTCCACCACCCGCCAGGGCACCCCCGCCCTCGACCTGCGGGCCGGCATCACCGCCCAACTGACCCGCGCCGGCCTCACAGACATCCGCCACGACGCCCGCTGCACCATCGAGGACCAGGCCCTCTTCTCCCACCGCCGCGAACAGGCGACCGGCCGCTTCGCCGCCTACATCTGGCTCCAGCCGCAGGCCTGAGAGACGGCCCCACCCGGCGCGCGGTGGGCCCGCCCGCCCCCGGCTGCCGGGCTCCGGCCCCGAAGGCCCCACCGATGCGGGACACTGGAGGGTCTGCGCCTGACCCGATGGAGGACTCCTCACCGTGAACAACGGGCCACTGATCGTCCAGAGCGACAAAACTCTCCTGCTGGAGATCGACCACCCCCAGGCGGCCGACTGCCGTCGCGCGATCGCGCCGTTCGCCGAACTGGAGCGGGCGCCCGAGCACGTGCACACCTACCGGGTGACGCCGCTGGGGCTGTGGAACGCGCGGGCCGCCGGGCACGACGCCGAGCAGGTGGTGGACGCCCTGGTGACGTACTCGCGCTACCCGGTGCCGCACGCGCTGCTGGTCGACGTCGCCGACACGATGGCCCGCTACGGGCGGCTGCAGCTGCTCAAGCACCCGGTGCACGGGCTGGTGCTGACCACCACCGACCGCCCGGTGCTGGAGGAGGTGCTGAAGTCCAAGAAGATCGCCCCGCTGGTCGGCGCCCGGGTCGAGCCCGACACCGTCGCGGTGCACCCCTCCGAGCGCGGGCAGATCAAGCAGGTGCTGCTCAAGCTGGGCTGGCCGGCCGAGGACCACGCGGGCTACGTGGACGGCGAGGCGCACCCGATCGAGCTGGACCAGAACGGCTGGCAGCTGCGCCCCTACCAGCAGCAGGCGGTGGAGGGCTTCTGGCACGGCGGCAGCGGCGTGGTCGTGCTGCCCTGTGGTGCGGGCAAGACGCTGGTCGGCGCGGCGGCGATGGCCGAGGCCAAATCGACCACGCTGATCCTGGTCACCAACACCGTCTCGGCCCGCCAGTGGAAGCACGAGCTGGTCAAGCGCACCTCGCTGACCGAGGACGAGATCGGCGAGTACAGCGGCACCCGCAAGGAGATCCGCCCGGTCACCATCGCCACCTACCAGGTGATGACGACCAAGCGGAAGGGCACCTACGCCCACCTGGAGCTGTTCGACGCCCGCAACTGGGGCCTGGTGGTCTACGACGAGGTGCACCTGCTGCCCGCGCCGGTCTTCAAGTTCACCGCCGACCTGCAGGCCCGCCGCCGGCTCGGCCTGACCGCGACGCTGGTGCGCGAGGACGGCCGCGAGGGCGACGTGTTCAGCCTGATCGGTCCCAAGCGCTTCGACGCCCCGTGGAAGGAGATCGAGGCGCAGGGCTACATCGCGCCGGCCGACTGCTGCGAGGTGCGGGTGACCCTGACCGACTCCGAGCGGCTGGCCTACGCGACCGCCGAGCCGGAGGAGCGCTACCGGTACTGCTCCACCACGGCGACCAAGCGCCGGGTGGTGGAGGCGCTGGTCAAGAAGCACGAGAAGGACCAGACGCTGATCATCGGGCAGTACATCGACCAGCTCGACGAGCTGGGCGAGGTGCTGGGCGCCCCGGTGATCAAGGGCGAGACCAGCAACGCCCAGCGCGAGAAGCTCTTCGAGGCGTTCCGGAGCAAGGAGATCAGCGTGCTGGTGGTCTCCAAGGTGGCCAACTTCTCGATCGACCTGCCGGAGGCGACGGTGGCCATCCAGGTCTCCGGGACCTTCGGCTCCCGCCAGGAGGAGGCCCAGCGGCTGGGCCGGGTGCTGCGGCCCAAGGCGGACGGGCACTCCGCACACTTCTACTCGGTGGTCGCCCGGGACACCGTCGACCAGGACTTCGCGGCGCACCGCCAGCGGTTCCTGGCCGAGCAGGGGTACGCCTACCGGATCATCGACGCCGACGACGTGTAGCGGACGGCAGTCGTCCGACGGCTACCGGACGACTACAGCTTGACGCCGTCGCGCCCGAGGAGGACCACGCGCGCGGCGGTGTCGAGCACGATGCCGACGTTGCGCACGGCCTGCTTCAGGGGCGGTCGCCGGCGGGGGCCGTCGGCCGCGGAGGCCGCGGTGGCGCCGGCCAGGGACTCGGTGGTGGTGCGCGCCCGGGGGGTCTTGGCCGCTGCCGGGGGCGCCGTGACGTTGACGGTGCTCATGTGTTCCACGGTAGTTTTCGCGCGCCGTCAGCACATCGGCCCAAAGTCCGTACCCGAAGAGGCAGAACTCGTCCCCGCGGCGTACCCGACCCCGTACCCGACCCTCAGGTGCTTGTGCGGCGAATATCCGTTAGCGCGGGGGCGAACGGCGCTCTATGCTGTCCGGTCTGCCCCCTCCCGAAGCGTGGTGCCGTCCGTGGCAGCCGTGGGAGGCCCTGACCGCTCGGCAACCGGTCAGGTTCCTTCACTGTGAGCTACGACGAGACCGCCGCGACCGCAACGGCGCGGCCGGGAAGGTTCGCTGTGCCATCCCCCGCCACACCCGACGCCCTGACCGACCTGCCGTCCGACCCGCTGCAGCGGGAGCGCGACCACCTCGCCTCGTCCCGGGCCGCCCTGCGCGCGATGCGCGAGGACGCCCAGGCGCTGGACATCTCCGACGTGGCCGGCACCTGGGTGACCGCCGAGGTGCTGCGCAAGCAGGTCGAGCGGCGGATCGCCGCCCTGGCCGACCTGGCCCACACCCCGCTCTTCTTCGGCCGGCTGGACTTCCTGCACGCGATCTCCGGCGACGCGAGCGAGGGGGCAGGCGGAGAGCGCTTCTACATCGGCCGGCGCCACGTGCACGACGCCGAGGGCGACCCGATGGTGATCGACTGGCGCGCGCCGGTCTCCCAGACCTTCTACCGGGCCAGCCGCAAGGACCCGATGGACATCGGCAAGCGGCGCCGGTTCGGCTACACCGGCGGCGAGCTGACCGCCTACGAGGACGAGAACCTGAGCGACCCGGCCGAGCTGGAGAGCGCCTCCGCGCTGCTGGCCGCCGAGATCGAGAAGCCCCGCGTCGGCCCGATGCGCGACATCGTGGCCACCATCCAGCCCGAGCAGGACGAGATCGTGCGCGCCGAGGTGACCGGCACGGTCTGCGTGCAGGGCGCGCCCGGCACCGGGAAGACGGCGGTGGGCCTGCACCGGGTGGCGTACCTGCTGTACGCGCACCGCGAGCGGCTCGCCAAGTCCGGCACCCTGGTGATCGGGCCGAACGCCTCCTTCCTCTCCTACATCGAGCAGGTGCTGCCCGCGCTGGGCGAGCTGGACGTCGCGCAGGCCACCGTCCAGGAGCTGGTGCGGCACGTCGAGGTGCGCGGCACCGACTCGGCCGAGGCGGCCCGGATCAAGGGCGACGCGCGGATGGCGCAGGTGCTGCGCCGGGCCGTGCGTTCGGGCATCACGCTGCCCACCGAGCCCTGCGTGGTGGTGCGCGGCTCCCGCCGCTGGCGGGTCCCGGCGTACGAACTCGTCGAGATCATCGAGGAGCTGGCGAGCCGGGACATCCGCTACGGGGCCGCCATGGAGGCGCTGCCGCAGCGCGTCTCGCACGCGGTGCTGCTGAAGATGGAGCAGGGCGGCGAGGCCCCCGACGACCGGGTGCAGGACGCGGTGGCCCGCTCGCGCGAGGTCAAGGCCCTGGTCAAGGCCTGCTGGCCGCCGGTGGACCCGGCCAAGCTGGTGCACCGGCTGCTGACCGACGCCGAGTTCCTGGCGAGCTGCGCGGACGGGATCCTGGACGCCGCGGAGCAGGCGGCGATCCGCTGGGAGAAGCCGGGCCGCTCACCGAAGACCGCGCCGTGGACCGCCGCGGACGCGGTGCTGGTGGACGAGACCGTCGACCTGGTGCACCGCACCCCCTCGCTCGGCCATGTGGTCCTCGACGAGGCGCAGGACCTCTCACCGATGCAGTACCGCGCGGTGGGCCGGCGCTGCACCACCGGCTCGGCCACCGTGCTGGGCGACCTGGCGCAGGGCACCACCCCGTGGGCGACCGGCAGTTGGCCCGAGGCGCTGCACCACCTGGGCAAGCCGGGCGCGCACGTCGAGGAGCTCACCACCGGCTTCCGGGTGCCCGAGGAGGTGATCGCCTACGCCTCGCGCCTGCTGCCGGCGATCGCCCCGGGCCTGGCCCCGGCCACCTCGATCCGTACCGCCGCAGACTCGCTGACGATCCGCCGGGCCACCGGGGAGGAGCTGGTCGCGGCGGTCGTGGCGGCCTGCCGGGAGGCGCTGGCGCACGAGGGCTCGACCGGCCTGATCGCCGCCGACGCGCGCCTGCCGCTCTTCGAGGCCGCGCTGGCCGAGGCCGGTCTCGCCTTCCTGACGCCGGGCACCGAGACCACCGCGGAGAGCCGGCTCACCCTGGTGCCCGCCTCGCTGGCCAAGGGCCTGGAGTACGACTACGTGGTGCTGGACGAGCCGGCCGCCGTGGTGGCCGGCGAGCCGGACCGGCGCACCGGCCTGCGGCGGCTGTACGTCTCGCTGACCCGTGCCGTCTCCGGCCTGACGGTGCTGCACGCCGAGCCGCTGCCGGCCGAGTTGGGCTGAGCCCGTCGGCGGCGCTCCGCAGTGCGGACCGCCGCCGACCGGACAGGCCGCTCAGCCGCTCAGCCGTCGATCAGCGCTCGCCACCGGGCGACCTTGGCCGCGTCGACCGGCGAGTTCCAGCCCGCTGTCCGCACCGCGCCACCCACGTGGAAGGCGTCGAAGCCCTCGGCCCGCAGCCGCGGCAGGTGCTCGGCGTGCAGACCGCCGCCGATCAGGATCCGCTGCCGGTAGCCGGGCTCCCCCGACTTGGCCAGCTCACCGGCCAGCACCTCGCCGCCCGCCGCGACCCCCGCGGCGGCCCCCGAGGTGAGGAAGGTGTCCAGGCCCGGCAGCTCGCCGACCGCGGCGCGCAGCGCGGCCCGGTCGGCGCTGTGGTCGATCGCCCGGTGGAAGGTCCAGCGGCAGCCCGCCACCGCCTCGGCCACGGTGCGCACGGCGGGCAGGTCGACGTTCCCGTCCGCGTCCAGGAAGCCGAGGACGAACTCCTCGGCGCCCTCGGCGCGCAGCGCCACCGCCCGGGCCACCAGCTCCGCGAGGTCACCGGCGCCGAAGCCGTCCCGGATCCGCAGCATCACCCGCAGCGGCAGGTCCACGGCTGCCCGGATCGCGGCGAAGTCGGCGAGCGCGGGGGTCAGCCCGTCGGCGGCCATGTCGGTGACCAGTTCGAGCCGGTCGGCACCGCCCGACTGCGCGGCCTGGGCATCGAGCGCCGTCAGCGCGATGACTTCGAAGATTGGTCTAGACATATCAGCTACCCTGCCACATCACCCGACCCACCGGCGAGCCCCCGGCAGGACCCGGCGTACGAAAGACGGGCCGTCAGCCGACCGGGGTGCCGCCCCGCCGCGGGGGGCGAGCACAATGACCGTCATGCCTACCGACCCGCACCCCGCCACCGACGCCCTGCTCGATCGATGGACCGCCCTGTTGGAGCGCTGCTCGGCCACCGTCGACCCCGAGCCGTACGGGCGCGCGCTGCTGGCGCGCTGGGCCGAGCCGCATCGCCGGTACCACACCACGGACCACCTGCTGGCCGTGCTGGACGAGGTGGACGCACTCGCCGAGTACGCCGACGCGCCGGACACCGTCCGGCTGGCGGCCTGGTTCCACGACGCCGTCTACCAGCCGGACCGGTCCGAGAACGAGGAGCGCAGCGCCCAGTTGGCGATCCGCGCGCTGCGCGAGGCGGGGCTGGCGGCCGGGCTGATCGAGGAGGTGGTCCGGCTGGTGCGGCTCACCGTCAGCCACTTCCCGCGCCCCGGTGACCGGGACGGCGAGGTGCTCTGCGACGCCGACCTCGCGGTGCTCGGGCGCTCGCCCGAGGCGTACGCCGGCTACGCCGCCGCGGTCCGCGAGGAGTACGCCTTCATCCCCGAGGAGGTGTTCCGCCGCGAACGCGCGCTCATCCTGCACCAGTTGATCGCGCTGCCGGTGCTCTACCGCACCCCCGCCGGGCACGCCCGGTTCGAACAGCAGGCCCGCGCCAACCTGCTGGCGGAGATCAACACCCTGATCGCCTAGCCGTCGCCTAGGGCTGGAGCGAGCCGACCGCCGCCACCACGACGCCCTCCTTGCCGCACACCCAGTGCGGGTCGGGCCCCAGCTCGGGCTCCACGCCGAGCGCGTGCGGGTCGCCCTCGCGCGCGCAGTCCTCGCACAGCGGCCAGCGGCCGTAGCCCTCCAGCAGCGCGTCCTGGACGTCCTGGGCGAGCAGCCCGGCCACGAACTCGACGCCGTCCGGCCACTGCTCCAGCCACCAGCGCCGGTGCGTCACGGCGTCCTCCACCATGGACACCACGGCGGCGTCCGCGGCGGGGTCGCGGTCCAGGACGGCGCGGGCGGACAGGTCGGTGAGGATCAGCGCGCGGGCCTGGTGCAGGGCGGCTTCGATGTCGGACATGCACCCATTCTCGCGCACCCCCGGGGGCGGGTGGGCACGCGAAAGGGCGGCCTCCCGAAGGAGGCCGCCCTGTTCAGAACCCGTGATCCTCGGTGGAGGATCAGAAGTCCATGTCACCGCCCGGCATGCCGCCCGGAGCGCCGGCAGCGGCCTTCTCCGGCTTGTCGGCGATGACGGCCTCGGTGGTGAGGAAGAGCGCCGCGATGGAGGCGGCGTTCTGCAGCGCGGAGCGGGTGACCTTGGCCGGGTCGATGATGCCCTCGGCGATCAGGTCGACGTACTCGTTGGTCGCGGCGTTCAGGCCGTGGCCGGCGGGGAGGTTGCGCACCTTCTCCACCACGACGCCGCCCTCGAGGCCGGCGTTGACCGCGATCTGCTTGATCGGGGCCTCCAGCGCGACCTTGACGATGTTGGCACCGGTGGCCTCGTCGCCCTCCAGCTCCAGCTTGTCGAAGGCGACCGACGCCTGCAGCAGCGCGACGCCACCACCCGCGACGATGCCCTCCTCGACGGCCGCCTTCGCGTTGCGAACGGCGTCCTCGATGCGGTGCTTGCGCTCCTTGAGCTCGACCTCGGTGGCCGCGCCGGCCTTGATGACGGCCACGCCGCCGGCCAGCTTGGCGAGGCGCTCCTGGAGCTTCTCGCGGTCGTAGTCCGAGTCGCTGTTCTCGATCTCGGCGCGGATCTGGTTGACCCGGCCGGCGACCTGGTCGCTGTCGCCGCCACCGTCGACGATGGTGGTCTCGTCCTTGGTGATGACCACCTTGCGGGCGCTGCCCAGCAGGTCGAGACCGGCGTTCTCGAGCTTGAGGCCGACCTCCTCGGAGATCACGGTGCCACCGGTGAGGATGGCGATGTCGCCGAGCATGGCCTTGCGGCGGTCGCCGAAGCCCGGGGCCTTGACGGCGACGGACTTGAAGGTGCCGCGGATCTTGTTGACCACCAGGGTCGACAGGGCCTCGCCCTCGACGTCCTCGGCGATGATCAGCAGCGGCTTGCCGCTCTGCATGACCTTCTCCAGCAGCGGGAGCAGGTCCTTGACCGAGCCGATCTTGGAGTTGGCGATCAGGATGTACGGGTCGTCGAACGACGCCTCCATCCGCTCCAGGTCGGTGGCGAAGTAGGCCGAGATGTAGCCCTTGTCGAAGCGCATGCCCTCGGTGAGCTCGAGCTCCAGACCGAAGGTGTTGCTCTCCTCGACGGTGATGACGCCTTCCTTGCCGACCTTGTCCATGGCCTCGGCGATGAGCTCGCCGATCTGGGTGTCGGCGGCCGAGATGGAGGCGGTCGAAGCGATCTGCTCCTTGGTCTCCACATCCTTGGCCTGGGCCAGCAGCTGGTCCGAGACGGCCGCGACGGCCTTCTCGATACCGCGCTTGAGGGCCATCGGGTTGGCGCCGGCGGCGACGTTGCGCAGACCCTCGCGGACGAGCGCCTGGGCGAGCACGGTGGCGGTGGTGGTGCCGTCACCCGCGACGTCGTCGGTCTTCTTGGCGACCTCCTTGACGAGCTCCGCGCCGATCTTCTCGTAGGGGTCCTCGAGCTCGATCTCCTTGGCGATGGAGACACCGTCGTTGGTGATCGTGGGGGCGCCCCACTTCTTCTCAAGGACGACGTTGCGGCCCTTGGGGCCCAGCGTCACCTTGACGGCGTCGGCAAGCTGGTTCATGCCGCGCTCAAGGCCGCGGCGAGCTTCCTCGTCAAACGCGATGATCTTGGCCATCGGAAGTGGTCCTCCAGGACACGGTCGACTGCTCGGACCAGTGGTGCCCGCGACGGACGGCCCTGGTATGCGGGGGTCCTGTCCCCTACCGCTCCCGGAGCCTCACCGACCCGGTCCGTTGTCACTCTCAAGCTGTGAGTGCTAACGCCAATGATTAGCACTCCGGCATGGCGAGTGCAAGCTCCTCGGGCGACCCGACGACAACTCGCGGCAAAACGAACGGCAGGCCCGCGGGACGTCCCGGTGTCCGGGAAGTCCCACGGGCCTGCCGCTGAACCACCAGCTCGGTGAGAGCCGAGGCTCCGAGGTTCGGAAAGGTCAGACCGCCGCGCGGACCATGTCCGCCTGCGGGCCCTTCTGCCCCTGGGAGATCTCGAACTCGACCCGCTGGCCCTCTTCAAGGGTGCGGTAGCCGTCCATCTGGATCGCGCTGTAGTGGACGAACACGTCCGCACCACCGTCGACCGCGATGAAGCCGTAGCCCTTCTCCGCGTTGAACCACTTGACGGTGCCCTGAGCCATTCCGAACTCCCCTAGTGCTGTGCTGGCCCTTCGCGCACCCGCAGGTCACGGGCGCGGGTCTTGGTGGAGCGACCCGAGGAATCCCCCCTGGGCGCGCTCCCGCATGCCGCAGCGTCCCACCCCCGGGCGCCAGTTGGCGCTGACGAAGCAGGCGCATGCATCGACCGCGGCTGAATGTATCCGCATCGGCGCCCTGTGCAACAGGGCCACTGAACGCCAATTCGCTTGGGGCGCCAAGGGATAGTCGGGGATGAATGCGACAGACCTCGGCAATTCGGCTGGGACATAGCGGACGAAACCCGCAAATAGTCCAAAGAATTCTGACGAGGCGCCGACAGGGTTCGGGCGATACCTCGGCAGATGCGTCTCACCGGCCGGACGGCTCCAGCCGCGCTCAACTGCCGTGCGAGCGGCGGGGCGAGCCGGACCCGGACATCGGGGACAGCCTATGCCCTGCCGGAGACAGCCACGGACACCGGCCGGGCCGCCGCGCCACCGGCGGGCGGCCGACAGCAGGGCGCCGCCCGGCCAACAGCCGGACGGCGCCCTGGAAACGCGCTCGAAGGGGCGCTGACGCCGCGTCAGCAGCCGCCCGCCACCGCCGGGATGATCGAGACCCCGGCGCCGTCCCCGACCTCGGTGGCCAGGCCCTCGGCGAACCGCACGTCGTCGTCGTTGACGTACACGTTCACGAAGCGGCGCAGCTTGCCCGCCTCGTCCAGGATCCGCGCGGCGATGCCGGGGTGGTTGCGCTCCAGGTCGGCGATGACCTCCTGCAGGGTGGCGCCCTCGGCGCTCACCTCGGCGGCGCCCTCGGTGTAGGTGCGCAGGATGGTCGGGATACGGACGTTCGCGCTCATCGGTGTCTCCTCGCTTGCTGAACTGCCGGCTGAGCCGCTGGCTCAGCTGCTGGGGGTGGGGTCAGGACGCCAGGCCGGCGGCGCGGAAGGATTCCAGGGTCGGCCGGATGGTCGCGGTCAGGCCCGCGTCGGCCACCGCGTCCAGCGTCTTGAGGCCGTCCCCGGTGTTGATCGCCACGGTCTCCTTGGCCGGGTCCAGCAGACCGTTCTCGACCAGCTTCTTCAGCACGCCGATGGTCACGCCGCCCGCGGTCTCGGCGAAGATTCCCTCGGTGCGGGCCAGCAGCCGGATCGCCGCCACCACCTCGGCGTCGGTGACGTCCTCGACCGCGCCGCCGGTGCGCCGGGCGATGTCCAGCACGTACGGGCCGTCCGCCGGGTTGCCGATCGCCAGCGACTTGGCGATGGTGTCCGGCTTGACCGGGCGGATCGCGTCGTGACCCGCCTTGAAGGCCGCGGAGACCGGCGAGCAGCCGGCCGCCTGGGCACCGAAGATCTTGTAGGGCCGGTCCTCGACCAGGCCGAGCTTGATCAGCTCCTGCAGCCCCTTGTCGATCTTGGTGAGCTGCGAGCCGGAGGCGATCGGGATCACGATCTGCTCCGGCAGCCGCCAGCCGAGCTGCTCGCAGATCTCGAAGGCCAGCGTCTTGGAGCCCTCGCCGTAGTACGGGCGCAGGTTGACGTTGACGAAGCCCCAGCCCTCGCCGGCCGGGTCGCCGATCAGCTCGGAGCAGAACCGGTTCACGTCGTCGTAGTTGCCCTCGATGCCGACCAGCTCACCGCCGTAGACCCCGGCCATCACGACCTTGCCCTGCTCCAGGTCGTGCGGGATGAAGACGCAGGACTTGAAGCCGGCCCGGGCCGCCGCGGCGCCCACCGCGCCGGCCAGGTTGCCGGTGGAGGAGCAGGACAGCGTGGTGAAGTCGAAGGCGCGGGCGGCCTCGATCGCGCAGGCCACCACCCGGTCCTTGAAGGAGTGGGTCGGGTTGCCGGAGTCGTCCTTGACGTGCAGCTGGGCGGTGAAACCGAGCTCGCGGCCGAGGTTGTCGGCCTTCACCAGCGGGGTCCAGCCGGGGTTCAGGTTGGGCTTGCCGGCCACGTCCGCGGGCACCGGCAGCAGCGGGGCGTAGCGCCAGATCGAGGCGGGGCCGGCCTCGATCCGCTTGCGCAGCTCGTCGGCGTCGTAGCCCTCGTAGTCGTAGGCGATCTCCAGCGGGCCGAAACACTCCAGGCACGCGAAGCTGGGACCGAGCGGGAACCGGGTGCCGCACTCGCGACAGGACAGCGCGGCGGCGGGGCCGAGATCGACGGGACCGACAGCTGCAGGGGTAGCGGTAGCCATGATGGCGAGGCCTCTCTCCTCATCTTCCCCATGGCGCGGTCGCGCCACAGGCCGGAATTGGCACCTGCCCCGCCGGGGCCCGCGAAGGCCGGACGAGAAGGTTGCCGGGACGTCGACGGGCCGTTCCCTCAGTCCCTCTGGATGAGCTCTATGAAGTTGTGGACACCAGGAATGCTGGCGAGTCCGAGCGATCGACCCCGGCGTGCGAAGGTCTGACCGCAGTACGAAGACTGTATCCGAAGGGCGGTCCACCGAGGCCGACCGTCCGACCCGCGAGACGAGATTCACAAGGAGCGAGATTTGCCTGCCGAGCAGAGCCCCGCGCTACTCCCGGAGGCGGCCGACTGGCTGCGCCGACGCTCCTGGCGGGCGGGCGACCGGCCGCCCGCCGCGCTGCTCGCCGCCAAGCAGGCCGCGGGGGCGGCCGGCACCGTCAGCGTGGTGCTGCCCGCGCTGGACGAGGAGTCCACGGTGGGCGACATCGTCACGGTGATCCGCCGCGAGCTGATGGAGCGGCTGCCGCTGGTGGACGAACTGGTGGTGGTCGACTCCGGCTCGGCGGACCGCACCGCCGAGGTGGCCGCGGCGGCCGGTGCCCGGGTGGTGCACCGGGACGCGATCCTGCCCGGACTGCTGGCCGTGCCGGGCAAGGGCGAGGTGCTCTGGCGCTCGCTGCTGGTGACCAGCGGGGCGATCGTCTGCTTCATCGACGCCGACCTGCGCGCATTCGACCCGGCCTTCGTCAGCGGCATCATCGGCCCGCTGCTCACCGACCCCGACCTGCAGTTGGTCAAGGCGATGTACGACCGCCCGCTGGAGACCGAAGGAGCGGTGGTGCCGGCCGGCGGCGGCCGGGTCACCGAGCTGGTCGCCCGCCCGCTGCTGGACCTGCACTGGCCGCAGCTGGCCGGCTTCGTGCAGCCGCTGGGCGGCGAGTACGCGGCCCGCCGCTCGCTGCTGGAGCGGCTGCACTTCCCGACCGGCTACGGGGTGGAGCTGGGCCTGCTGGTGGACGCGCTGGAGCTGGTGGGCCTGGACGCGCTGGCCCAGGTGGACGTGGGGGTGCGCCACCACCGCCACCAGGACAGCCAGGCGCTGGGCCGGATGGCCGCCACCATCTACCGCACCGCCCTGGAGCGGCTGGACCGCACCCACCGCCTGAAGGCCGCCGAGAACCTGGCCCGCCCGGTGCTGACCCAGTTCACCCGGGACGCCGTGACCCGCGACTTCACCGCCCACAGCCACCAGGTGATCGCGCTGGAGCGGCCCCCGGTGATCGGGCTTCCGCAGTACCGGGCGCAGAGCGTGTGACCAAGGTCCGGGTTTGCGTCCGCACGCCCCCGGCAAGGTTGAAGATATGTCCGATCACACGCCCGCACGCATCCTGGTGGCATCCAACCGGGGTCCGGTCTCCTTCAGCAGCGGCCCGGACGGCACGCTGACGCTGCGGCGCGGCGGCGGCGGACTGGTCTCGGGGCTCTCCGCGATCGACGACCCGGGCACGGTCTGGGTCTGCGCGGCACTCGGCGAGGCGGACCGCACGGCGGCCCGGCGCTCGCCGCAGGGGCGGCTCGACCAGGGCGGCTTCGATGTCGGCGGACAGGCCGTCCGGATGCTGGACATCGCCCCCGAGGTCTTCGACCAGGCCTACAACGGGGTGGCCAACTCGACCCTCTGGTTCCTGCACCACCTGCTCTACAACACGCCCACCGCACCCGTCTTCGACGCCGACGCCGCCGCCCGGTGGACGGCTTTCGAGGCCTACAACGCGGCCTTCGCCGAGGCGCTGGCCGCCGAGGCCGCCCCGGGCGCCGCCGTGCTCGTGCAGGACTACCACCTGACCCTGGTGCCGGCGCTGCTCCGCGAGCTCCGTCCCGACCTGCGGATCAGCTACTTCCTGCACATCCCGTGGGCCCCGGCGGACTACTTCCGCATGCTGCCGGACGAGCTGGCCCGCGCCGTGCTGACCGGGGTGCTGGGCGCCGACCGGGCCGGCTTCCACACCCGCCGCTGGGCCGAGGCCTTCGCGGACTGCTGCGAGCAGCTCCTGGACGCGAAGATCATTTCTGGGGCGGGCCCCCGGTCCGACCTCTCGGTCAGCCACCAGGGCCGCACCACCAGGCTCGGGGTGCACGCGCTGGGCGCCGACGCCGACTTCCTGCGCGAGCGCGCCCACCGGCCGGACGTGGACGAGCGGCTGGCCGCGCTGCGCGAGGCGGTGGGCGGGCGGCGGACCATCGTGCGGGTGGACCGGACCGAGCTGAGCAAGAACATCGTGCGCGGCCTGCAGGCCTACCGGCACCTGCTGCGCAGCCGCCCCGAGTGGCGCGAGCAGGTGGTGCACATCGCCTTCGCCTACCCCTCCCGGCAGGACCTGGCCGAGTACCGCGACTACACCGCGGCCGTGCAGCGGCTCAGCCAGGAGATCACCGAGGAGTTCGCCACCGACTCCTGGCAACCGCTGATACTCCAGGTCGAGGACGACTTCGCGCGCTCGCTGGCGGCCTACCGGATGGCGGACGTGGCGCTGGTCAACCCGATCAGGGACGGCATGAACCTGGTCGCCAAGGAGGTCCCGGTGGTCTCCGACGCGGGCTGCGCGCTGGTGCTCTCCCGCGAGGCCGGTGCCCACGCCGAGCTGGGCGCGGACGCGCTGAGCATCAACCCCTACGACGTGGTCGGCACCGCCGAGGCGCTGCACCGGGCGTTGAGCATGCCGGCGGCCGAGCGGGCCGAGCGCACCGGACGGCTGGCCGCGGCGGCCACCGCGCTGCCGCCGCAGCAGTGGTTCCTGGCTCAGCTGGCCGAACTGAGCGACTGACCCAGCCGCTCCAGCAGCTCCACCACGCCGGCCGGCCCCGCCACCAGCAGGTCCGCCTGCTCGGCGATCTCGCGCACCGGCGGCTCGCCGGTCACCGGTCCGCTGGCCACCAGCAGGCCGCCCCCGCCCGCCGCACGCAGTCGGCGCACCGCCGCGAAGGCGGCCAGATCACCCAGGTCGTCGCCGGCGTAGAGCACCGACCGGGCGCCCCGCTCGCTCACCAGGCCGCTCAGCGCGGCTCCCTTGTCCACCCCCGGCGGACGCAACTCCAGGACCAGGCGGCCCGGTTCGACGGTCAGGCCGTGCGCCGCCGCCAGCGCGGCCAGCGGCTCGCGCAGCAGCTCGAAGGCGGCGGCGGGGTCGGCGGTGCGGCGGGTGTGCACCGCGACCGAGCGCTCCTTGTCCTCGGTGCCGGTGCCCTCCGGCGCGCCCACCGCGGCCAGCAGCGCAGGCAGTTCGGCCCGTACGGCGGCCACCCCCGGGTGCGGCGGCGGGGCCGTCAGGGTGCCGCCCGCCCAGCGCTCGGCGCCGTAGTGGCCGAGCACCACCAGGGGTTCGAGCCCCGGCTGCCGGTCGAAGCCGCCCAGCCGCACCGCGCTGAGCACCGGACGCCCGGTCACCACGGCCACGGTGCCGACCAGCGGCGCCAGCGCGGCCAGCGCGGCGGCGGCGCCGGGGTGCGCCCAGGCCTGCTCGGGATCGGCGACGATCGGGGACAGGGTGCCGTCGAAGTCCACGGCGACCAGCGCCCGCGCCGGATCGGCCAGCAGCGCGGCCAGCCCCTCGCGTCCCTCGGCGGTCCTTGGTTCCAGCGCGATACCCATGACGGCCAACCTACCCAGGGCCGCCGCGGGCTAACGCTCGGCGCGACGGGCGGCGCGGACCCGGCGCAGCCGGTTGACCAGCACCGGGCTGTGCGCCAGCGCCTCCGGGCGGTCCAGCAGGCCGTTCAGCAGCTGGTAGTACCGGGTGGCGGAGATGCCCAGGCGCTCCCGCACGGCCTGCTCCTTGGCGCCCTGGGTCCGCCAGCCGGCCGCCTCCAGGGCGAGCACGGCCAGCTCCCGTTCGGTCAACTCGGTCATGGGGCCATTGTGCGCGCGAGCCGCTACTGCGGGCGCTTGCTCTTGGCCTGGTCCACGGCGTAGTTCTGCAGATCGCTGAGGACCGGCTTCGGGTCGCCCTGCACCGCCGTGCCGATCTCGGTCTTGATCCGGCCGCTGACGGTGTCCCAGGCCGGGTCGCCGAACGGGTAGAAGGAGGCGTTCGGCAGCGCGTCCAGGAACGGCTTGAGCTCGGCGTTCTGCCCGTTCGCGGTCATCGCCGCCAGGCCGTCCTGGGTGACCGGGAGCAGGTTGTACTCCTGGTCGAACTTGGTGGTGTTGTCCTTGTTGAACGCGAAGCTCAGGAAGGTGCGGATCTCGTTGCGGTGGCCGTTGGCGCTGTAGGCCATCATCCAGTCGGCGACCCCGAGCGAGACCGGCTTGATCTGCGTGTTCTTGACCGGGATCGGCGCGGTGCCGAAGTCGATGTTGCCCTGGTGGGCCTGCTGGAGCAGGGTCGGGTGCCCGTTGAGCATCGCCACCTTGCCGTTGGCGAAGTCGGTGAAGGCGTTCTGGCGGTTCACCTTGCCCGGGTCCGGATAGGTCAGGTGGGCGTCGACCAGGTTCTGCTTGAGCCAGTTGAAGGTGTCGACGTTCTGCGCGCTGTCCAGGGAGTAGACGCCGGCGGCGTCGGTGATGCCGCTGCCACCGCTCATCGTCCACATCGAGGTCTCGGCCTGGGCCTCCTCGGGGCCGAGCGGCAGCGCGTACGGGGTGACCCCGGGGACCTTGGCCTTGATCAGCGCGGCGTCGTTCTTCAGGTCGTCCCAGGTGGCGGGCGGCTGGGTGATCCCGGCCTGGCGGAAGATCGCCTTGTTGTAGAAGAAGGTCCGCGAGGAGGCGGCGAAGGGTATGCCGTACTGGGTCCCGAGCACGTTGCCGGCGCGGTTGAAACTGTCCAGGAAGTTGGTCTGGGTGTCGATCGAGAGCACGTCGCTGGCCGGGTAGAGCTGGCCGGCGGCGACCTTGTCGGCGAAGCCGCCGGTCTGCACCAGGTCCGGCGAGTTGCCGGCCTTGACCATGTCGGCCACCTTGGCGTCGATGTCGCTCCAGCTGAAGACCTGGACGTCCACCTTGATCTTGGGGTTGGCCGCCTCGAACTGCTTGGCCAGGTGGTTCCAGTACTTCTGCGAGCTGGTGTCCGGAGTGGTCCCGTAGTCGGCGGCCACCAGCTTGAGGGTGACGGTGCCACCGCCGCCCAGGCCGAGGAAGCTGCAGCCGGTCAGCCCGCAGGTCAGCAGGGTGCCGGCGGACAGCACGGCGAAAAGTCGGGACTTCAACGGGGACCGCCTTCGAGCACAGGGGTGGGACCTCCCGGGGACAGAGGTGGGCGAAAGGGTGTCAAATTCCGACCCTTGTGGTCCACACCAGAGGCCCCTGGGCGAGGAACGTTACCTAAGTGATCGCCCGCATTGCACATCCTGCAACCGGCGCCGATCAGACCGTCAGCACACGAACGCCCGCCTCGCGGAAGGCGGTGACGAGGTCCGCCCCGGCCGCCTCGTCGGTCACCAACGTGTCGATCGTCTCAAGCCCGCAGATCCGCGCGAAGGCGCGCCGGCCCAGCTTGGAGGAGTCGGCCGCCACCACCACCCGCCGGGCCCGCTCGGTCAGCAGCCGGTTGACGCTGGCCTCGCCCTCGTGGTGCGCACTCGCGCCGACCTCGACGTCCAGCGCGTCCACGCCCAACACCGTGACGTCCAGAGTCAGTTCGGCGAGCACGGTACTGGCCAGCGGTCCGATCAGCTCGTAGGACTGCGGGCGGGCCACCCCGCCGGTCACCACGATCTTGACAGCCGGGCGCACGGTCAGCTCGTTGGCGATGTTGAGCGCGTTGGTCACCACGGTCAGCGCGTGCCCAGCCTCGGCGCCCTCGGTCAGCTCCGGGCGGACCGCGAGCGCGCGGGCCACCTCGGTGGTGGTGGTGCCGCCGTTGAGCCCGACCACCTCGCCCGGCGCGATCAGCGCGGCGACCGCCTGGCCGATCCGCTGCTTGGCCCCGGCGTTGCGGGCGGTCTTGTAGCGCAGCGGCAGATCGTAGGAGACGTTGTGCGCCACCGCGCCGCCGCGGGTGCGGGTGACCATCTGCTGGCGGGCCAGCTGGTCGAGGTCGCGGCGGATCGTGGCAGCCGACACGCCCAGCGCCGCCGCCGCCTCCTCGACCTCCAACTTGCCGTGTTCGGCAAGGAGTTCAAGAAGACCGTTCCACCGCTCGTATCTGGACACGCCACACCTTCCCTGCCGACCGCATGAGTACGTACTCCGACCCCGCCCACCGCCTTCGTGGACAGCGTCGCACAGCACCGGTCACATGCTGGGCCGCATTTCGTACCCGCTCCAAGGTCTTGCGCGATCCTGCGCGAAACAGCTATAAATCAATCAGTTTCACGCAGACGCGTGAGCAGAAGGGAGCCGTAGGCATGACAGCCATCGACAGCTCACTCACCGCCGAGGAGCTGGCCACCCAGCCGGACTGCTGGCGCCGGGCGGCGGCACTGGCCGGGACGTCGGCGGCGGCACTGCCCCGGCGCGGCGAGCGGATCGCCGTGGTCGGCTGCGGAACCTCCTGGTTCATGGCGCAGTCCTACGCGGCGCTGCGCGAGGCCGCCGGGCAGGGCGAGACCGACGCCTTCGCCGCCTCCGAGTTCCCCGGCGCCCGGGACTACGACCGGGTGGTGGCGATCACCCGCTCGGGCACCACGACCGAGGTGCTCACCCTGCTGGGGGCCCTGCGCGGGCGCACCGCGACCACCGCGCTGACCGCCGACCCGCACACCCCGGTGATGACCGCCGCCGACCAGGTGGTGGTGCTCGACTTCGCCGACGAGCGCTCGGTGGTGCAGACCCGCTTCGCCACCAGTGCGCTGGCACTGCTGCGCGCCCACCTGGCGGGCGACGGCGCCGGCGGCGAGGGGCCCGGAAGCGTCGCCAAGGCCGCCGAGGACGCCGAGCGGGCACTCGAAGAGCCGCTGCCCGACGACCTGCTGACGATTGATCAGGTCACCTTCCTGGGCGCCGGCTGGACCAACGGCCTGGCCCTGGAGGCCGGGCTCAAGATGCGCGAGGCGGCCTGCTTCTGGACCGAGGCCTACCCCGCGATGGAGTACCGGCACGGCCCGATCGCGATCACCGGCCCCGGGCGCGCCGCCTGGATGTTCGGCGAGCTGCCCGAGGGGCTGGCCGGCGACATCGCCGCCACCGGCGGCCTGCTGGTGGCCGGCTCCGGCGCCGGCGGTCTTGACCCGATGGCCGACCTGGTCCGGGCCCAGCGGCTGGCCGTGGCCCTGGCCACCGCGCGCGGGCTCGACCCGGACAACCCGCGGGCACTGACCAGGTCGGTGCAGCTCTGATCCGGTCCCTCTCCCCCGCGGCAGGGGGCTGCTGAGCGACCAAGGTCACCTCGCCCGGTTCAGACAAACCCGACCACTGGACTAGACCTCTCCTCCTCGGTCAAGGGAAACTGTCCCCCGTGAAGCACGTCATCGCACTCGATGTAGGCGGCACCGGCATGAAGGCCGCGCTGCTCGCCCAGGACGGCTCCGTGCTGTTCGAAGCACGCCGACCGACCGGGCGGGAGCACGGCACGGACGCCGTGGTCACCGCCATCCTCGACTTCGCCGCCGACCTCGGTGAGGAGGGCCGCCGCCGCTTCGGCGAGGCCCCCCTGGCCGCCGGCGTCGCGGTGCCGGGGACGATCGACGAGAAGAACGGGATCGCGGTCTTCTCCGCCAACCTCGGCTGGCGCGACCTGCCGATGCGCAAGCTGCTCGGCGAGCGGCTCGGCGGTCTGCCGGTCGCCCTCGGCCACGACGTCCGCTCCGGCGGGCTGGCCGAGGGCCGGCTCGGCGCCGGTCGCGGGGTGGAGCGGTTCCTGTTCATCGCGCTGGGCACCGGCATCGCCGGCGCGATCGGGATCGACGGACGCATCGAGTCCGGCGCGCACGGCTACGGCGGCGAGATCGGTCACGTGGTGGTCCGCCCCGGCGGCCCCGCGTGCGGCTGCGGCGCCCGCGGCTGCCTGGAGACGCTGGCCTCGGCCTCGGCGGTCTCCCGGGCCTGGGCCGAGGCGTCCGGCGACCCGACGGCCGACGCGGCCGCCTGCGCGCTGGCCGTCGAGGCCGGCGACCCGCGGGCGGTGGCGGTCTGGCAGAACGCGGTGGACAGCCTGGCGGACGGCATCGTGCTGGCCCAGAGCCTGCTCGACCCCGCCACGGTGATCGTCGGCGGCGGCCTCGCCGAGGCCGGTGACACGCTCTTCACTCCCCTGCACGCGGCGGTTGCCGAGCGGCTGACCTTCCAGATGCCCCCGAAGGTCGTACCGGCCATGCTCAAGGACACTGCCGCATCCCTGGGTGCCGGGCTGCTTGCCTGGGACCTGCTCTCGTTGGAGGTGACCGCGTGACCGCGGAGCAAACCGCACTGGCCGGGGCCCGGCTGGTACTGCCCACCGGCGTCGTCGAGGACGGCCGGCTGGCCTTCTCGGGCACCACCATCGCGGAGATCGGCGGCGAGCGCGCCCCGGGCGATCTGGACCTGAGCGGCTACACGGTGGTTCCCGGCTTCGTGGACCTGCACGTGCACGGCGGCGGCGGCGCCTCGTACGCGGCCGGCATCGCCGAGGAGGCACTGACCGCCGCCCGCACCCACCTCGAACACGGCACCACCACCACGGTCGCCTCCACCGTCACCGGGGAGATCGACGAGGTCTGCCGGCAGGCCGCCGTGCTGTCCGAGCTGGTCGAGGAGGGCGTGCTGGCCGGCGTCCACTTCGAGGGCCCGTTCATCTCGCCGGGGCGCTGCGGCGCGCACCGCCCCGACCTGCTGCGCGACCCGGACCCGGCGCTGGTGCGCAAGCTGGTCGACGCCGCCCGCGGCACCGCGAAGATGGTCACGCTCGCCCCCGAACTGCCCGGCGGCCTGGAGTCGGTGCGCCTGCTGGCCGACCTCGGGGTGATCGCGGCCGTCGGCCACACCGACTCCGACTACGCCGGGACCCTGGAGGCGATCGAGGCCGGCGCCACCGTCGCCACCCACCTGTTCAACGCGATGCCGGGTATCCAGCACCGCGCGCCCGGACCGATCGTCGCGCTGCTGGAGGACGAGCGGGTCACCGTCGAGCTGATCAACGACGGCACCCACCTGCACCCCTCGGTGCTGGACCTCGCGTACGGCACCGCCGGCGCCGCCCGGGTCGCGCTGATCACCGACGCGATGGGCGCGGCCGGCATGGGCGACGGCCTCTACCCGCTGGGCCCGCTGCAGGTCCGGGTGGAGCAGGGCGTCGCGCGGCTGGTGGAGGGCGGCTCGATCGCCGGCTCCACGCTGACCCTGGACGTCGCCTTCAAGCGCTCGGTGACCGTCAACAAGCTGAGCCTGACCCAGACCGTGCAGTCGATCTCGACCACGCCCGCGGCCCTGCTCGGGCTCGCGGACACGGTCGGCTCGCTGACCGTCGGCCACCGGGCCGACCTCGCCATCCTCGACTCCGACACGTACGACCTGGTCGCCGTGGTCCGCCGCGGCGAATGGATCAAGGGCGCCGAGCGCTTCTCGACCGGAAGCTGAGTCCTCCTCAGCTTCTCCTCTCGGGAGGTGAGCGGTGGCGCTGGTCAACGACCGGGTCGCCCGCACCCACCTTCCCGAGGGGACACCCATGCCACTGGCCCGTACCGCCGACCTGCTCGCCGAGGCCGTGGAGGCCCGCCGCGGCCTGCCCGCCTTCAACGTGATCACCCTGGAGCACGCGGAGGCGATCACCGCCGGCGCCGAACTCGCGGGCACCCCCGTGATCCTGCAGATCAGCCAGAACGCGGTGGCCTACCACGGCGGGCGGCTGCTGCCGCTGGCCCGGGCCTGCGCCGAGGTGGCCGAGGCCGCCCGGGTGCCCACCGCGCTGCACCTGGACCATGTGGAGGACGTCGAGCTGCTGCGGGCCGCGCCCGGGGCCGGCTTCTCCTCGGTGATGTTCGACGCCTCGCACCTGGACCACGCCGACAACCTCCAGGCCACCGCCGAGGCGGCCGACTTCGCGCACTGGCACGGCCTGCACCTGGAGGCCGAGCTGGGCCGGGTCGGCGGCAAGGACGGCGCCCCGCCGCTGCCCGCGCACGCCCCCGGCGCACGCACCGATCCCGCGGAGGCCGCCGCCTTCGTCGAGGCCACCGGGGTGGACGCGCTGGCCGTCGCGGTCGGCAGCTCGCACGCGATGACCAGCCGGACCGCCTCGCTGGACCACGAGCTGATCGCCCGGCTCGCCGCCGCGGTGCCCGTCCCGCTGGTGCTGCACGGCAGTTCCGGGGTGCCGGACGCGGAACTGGCGGCGGCGGTGGCGGCGGGCCTGGTGAAGATCAACATCGGGACGGCGCTGAACTCCGCCTTCACCCCGGCGGTGCGCGCCGCACTGGCCGCGAAGCCGGACGGGGTGGACCCGCGCGGCTACCTCGCGCGCGGCCGCGAGGCGATGGCCGGCGTGGTCGCGCACCTGGCCCTGGTGGTCGCCTCGCTGCCGGGCGGCGGGCCGCACACGGCCGGGCCCCGCTCAGGTGTCCCCGAGCAGGGCCCGGTGCTGCCGTCGGCGCGTCAGGAGGCGGAGGGCGAGGCCGCCCCGGGCGCGGCCGGGTAGCTGCCGCTGCCGTTCCCCGCGGTGATCGCGGCCTGGTCCAGCAGGACCGGGCCGCCGGCCGGGGCGACCGTGAAGGTGTTCGTCCCGGCCTGCAGGTCCGCGTATATGTAGGTGTAGGACCAGGAGCGCGAGGCGTCGCCGTTGCTGCCGGGCCAGCTCTTGAAGTTCGTGCCGCCCGCGTGGTCCTGGCCGTTGACGCCGATCGCCACGTGCACCGTGGAGCCGCCGCTGTTGTTGTAGTGCAGCCAGAAGGTGTACTGGCCGGCGGTCGCCACGTTGACCGTCCAGGTCGCCGTGGTGCCCTGCTGGAGCGTCAGGTAGGAGCCGTCGGAGGAGACCGCGCCCTTGACGGTGTTCGCCGTGCCGGCGCCCTGCGCCGTGGAGGCGTCCAGGAAGGTGGTCCCGCTGCCGACGCTCGCCGAGGCCGAGGGCGAGCCGGAGGGCGAGGCGGAGGCGGAGGGCGAGGCCGAGGAGCCGCCGGCCGGGGACGAGGGCCCGCCCGAGGAGTGGCCGGCCGAAGGGGCCGGGGCCGGCGCCGCGTTGTCCTTGGTGCTCTTGCCGTCGTTGCCGGACAGCGCGATGCCCGAGCCGATCGCTATCGCCGCGACCACGGCGACCACCGCGATCACCGGGCCCCGGCTGCGCCGGCGCGGGGCCTCGTCACCGGGCTGCGGGCGCGAGCGCTCGGCGTAGCGGGGCTGCTGGTTCGGCAGCTGCGTGGTCGCCTCGGGACCCGGCCCGTAGGGGCGCTGCTGCTGGTACTGCGGCGGGTAGCCGCCCTGCTGCTGGTGCTGCTGCTGATACGGGGCGCCGCCCGGCGGCGGGTAGGAGGCGGGCGGGCCGTACTGGGCCCGGCCGACCTCCATCGGGCGGGTGTACGGCGTGCGCGGCACGCCCGGCGCCCGCTCCGGCGCGCTCTCGCCCTCGCCGCCCTCGGGACGGTAGAGGTACGCGAACGGGTCGTCCGCAGCAGCCGGCTGCTCTGCGCCCTCGGGTCCCTGGCTGCCATCGACTGTCATCGCGGTGGTCAACTCCCCTGTGCCGTGTCCGGACCCGTACCCAGGGCACCCTACCCGCCTGGCATGAGCGAAGAGAAAGCCGGTCAACGGGCGAGCCGTGCCCGACCCCGGCCCGGCGCACCCGCGCCGGCCGAGCCGGCGTCAGACCGCGCGGCGGTGGGAGCGTTCGCCCCGCGCGCCGCGCACCGCCCCGCCACGGGCCCGCTTCTCGTCGTACATCCGCTTGTCGGCCGCGTGCAGCACCTCTTCGATGCTCATCCCGCAGCCCGCCCAGCCGATCCCCATGCTGACCCCGACCCGGACCACCCGGCCGGCTATCCGCATCGGCGGGATGACCGCGTTGCGCAGCCGCACGGCCAGGTCGCTGGCCTCCTCGCCGCCGATGCCGTCGGCCAGCACCACGAACTCGTCGCCGCCGAGGCGGGCCACCGTGTCCCCCTCGCGGACCGCCTGCTGCAGCCGCCTGGCCACCTCGACCAGCACCGCGTCCCCGGCGTTGTGGCCGAAGCGGTCGTTGACCGACTTGAAACCGTCCAGGTCGCAGAAGAGCACCGCGAGCCCCTTCTGCGCGGGCGCCGCGGTGCCGCGCGAGCGGCCGTGCCAGGGTTCCGGCGGACTCTCGGAGCCGACGCCGGTGGGCACCACCGCGTGCACGTGGTCCGGGGCCGGGGCGCCGTAACCGGAGCGCTCGGGCGCGCCCGGGCGCTCCGAGTAGCCGTGCACCAGCGTTCCGCCGCGCGGCGGAACGCTCCAGCCGCCCTCCAGCGGCCCCGCGGCGGGCTCCAGGCTCTCCTGCCCGCAGCGCGGGCTGTGCGGCCCGTAGGCGCCCGCGGAGACCGCTGCGGTGGCCGCTCCCTCCAGCGCGCAGGGCACCTGCTCCACAGCGCCGTGCTCGGCGGCGCCGCCCGGGCCCTGCGGCATCGAACAGAGCCGGCGGGCGAGGCGGGCCCGCAGCTCGGACCCGTTCGGCAGACCGGTGAGCGCGTCGTGGCTGGCCCGGTGGGCGAGCTGGAGCTCGTGGCGCTTGCGGTCCTCGATGTCCTCCACGTGGGTGAGCAGGAAGCTGGGGCCCTCGGCGGGGTCGGCGACGATCGAGTTGCGCAGGCAGACCCACTGGTAGCCGCCGTCGCGCCGGGCCAGCCGCAGCTCGGCCCGGCCGCTCTCGGCGCTGGTGCGCTCCAGCAGGCCGCGGTCCTCGGGGTGCACCAGGTCCAGGAAGCTCTGCTGGCGCAGCGCCGCGCGCGGGCGCCCGAGCAGCCGGCAGAGCGCGTCGTTGACCCGGGTGAGCTGGCCGCGCCCGGCGCCGTGCAGCTCGGTGATGGCCATCCCGCTGGGCGCGTACTCGAAGGCCTGCCGGAAGCTCTCCTCGCTGGCCCGCAGCGCCTGCTGCTCCTTCTCCAGCCGGGCGAGCGCGCGCTGCATCTCCGCGCGTAGCCGGGCGTTGCCGATGGCGATGGAGGCCTGCAGGGAGAACATCTCCAGCGCCTCGCGGGTCCAGGCGCCCGGGCGCTTGCCGCTGCGCGGGCGGTCCACGCTCAGCACGCCGAGCAGCTCGCCGCCGGCGCTGTACATCGGGGCCAGCAGCCCGTCCTCGGGGTGCCAGTCGTTGGCGTAGACGGGCAGCGGGCCGTCGCCGGTCCAGCGCGGGATGTCGGTGCCCACCGCCCAGCCCCGGTCGTGCGGCAGGAACCGCAGGGTGCCCCAGTGGTCGCTGACGGCCAGCAGCCGGTCCCAGGACTCGCGCGAGCCGACCTGGCCGAGCAGCACCGCGGGGCCGCCGTAGTCGCGGTCCTCGTACTCCCAGACGGCCGCCACCACCAGGTCGCCGTCCGGGCGCACCAGGCTCAGCGCGGCCGCGTCGAAGCCCAGGCCGTGGACCGAGCCCTCGACCACGGCCTGCAGGGTGCCCGCCAGGCTGCGGGCAGCATTGAGGTCCGCCACGACCCGGTGCAAGGTGCGGAGGGTCGCGAGGCGGACGTACGGCTCCGACTCGGCTTCCATGCGGGGGCTCCCCGGCTTCTTCGGATAGGTCTTGATGGTTATCGTCCGATTGCCAGAAGAACTGAATCACAGCGAGCACAGCGATCGGCACGCTCGGTCAGCAATAGGTCGTCACTTGTGACTCAAATCACACAACGCATAGACAGGCAAACCCGGTTCATCCCGGTCATGCCCGGACACGATGTTGCGATGGCCATCCTCGGGTTCGGTCGGGTGCGGCCGATTCTGTAGCCGCCGCCCGCCGCTTCGCCGCAGGAGTTCACCGCTGCGGGTGAGAACGGTCCCGACCAGGGTGAACCCCCCGCCGCCAGACGGCCGACCGCCGGGGCCGCATCCCGTTCCCAGGGCCTAGGACCACCGCCTGATGCCACGGACCCCGTGCGACGGCTACCGTGCGGTACGTGTCCATGTCGCCGCAGCCCGCCGCTGCCTCCCTCGCCACGCCGGACGAGTTCCGGGCCGCCCTGTCCCAGCTCGCCGCCGGCGTCGCGCTGGTGACCGTCCACGACGCGGGCGAGTCCGGCGCGACCGACCAGGGGCCGGGCGAGGACGCCGGGATGACCGCGACCTCGTTCCTGTCGGTGTCGCTGGAGCCGCCGCTGGTGCTGATCTCGGTGCGCGAGGACTCCCGGATGGACGAGCTGCTCTCCCGGATCGACCTGTGGGCGGTCTCGCTGCTCGGCGAGCAGCACCGGACGCTGGCCTCGCGGTTCGCCATGAAGGGCCGGCTGAGCGACCGGCTGCTCTTCGCCGACACCCCGCACGAACGCGGCCCGGCCAGCGGCGCACCGCTGGTGACCGGGGCGCTGGCGACCGTGGAGTGCCGCACCGAGCAGCGGATAGCCGCAGGCGACCACACGCTGCTGGTCGGGCGGGTGCTGGAGGCGCGGGTGCCCGCACCGGACGGGCGGCCGCTGCTCTACTTCCGGTCCGGCTACCGGCACCTGGCCTGAGGCGTCAGTCGCCCCGCAGCGGGCCGCGCCCGCGCTTGACCTCGGAGCGGCGCCGCTTGTTCTCCAGCCGCCGCTCCACCATGCCCCGGCTCGGCTTGGTGGCCCGGCGGGCCTTGGGCGGCGGCGCGGTCGCCTCGCCGAGCAGCGAGGAGAGCCGGGCGGCGGCGATCTCGCGGTTGCGCCACTGCGAGCGGTGCTCGCTGGCGCGCACCACCAGCACCCGGCCGTCCACCAGGCGGGCGGCCAGGCGCTCCAGGGCGCGCTGCTTCCAGACCTCGGGCAGCGCGGCCGAGGCGACCAGGTCGTAGCGCAGCTCGACCTGGGTGTCGGAGGTGTTGACGTGCTGGCCACCGGGGCCGCTGGAGCGGGAGAACCGCCACTGGAGCTCGGCCTCCGGAACCACCACCGAGCCCCGCACGCGTATGGGCTCGGGCATGCGTCCATCATCCCCGCCGCGCCCCGCCGCCGTCACCCGGTTATCGCGCAGGGCCGCGGGCCGCGACAATGAGCGCGTGATCGAGCTCGGCTACTCCCTCTCCGTCCGGTTCCCCGACCCCCCGCAGACCGACTACCGCACCGCGGACGTGCGGTCGCTGCGCCACGACCTGTTCTGCGGCGACGTCTACCTCGCGGACGACGAGCAGGAGTTGTCCACAGCCTGGGGATGGGTGCCGGTGCTGGACTTCGCCTGGGCGCTGTGCGACATCGTCGAGCGGCTGGACGAGGACCCGCGCGGCAGCCGGGCGGCCACCATCCAGCGGGCCGACCTGGACTTCACCCAGAACACCGAACTGCTGCAGTTCGCCCGCCGGTTCGGCCTGGTCGAGGTCTGGGCCACCTGGCTGGACGAGGAGCCGGTGGTGGTGCGGCACGCCACGCTGCGCCGCGAGGCCCGGGACTTCCTGCAGGACGTGCTGGCCGACCTGGTGGACCTGCACCCGGAGCTGGCCGACAACCCGCACATCTGGACCGTCCTGGCGCGCTTCCCCCGGGTCTGACCAGGCCGGAGGGAACCACCGCGCCCACCGCCGACGTTGCCCAGGGGACGGCACGTCGACGAAGGGACCGGAAACGATCATGGCTGTGAGCCTGACCAAGGGCGGCAACGTCTCGCTGACCAAGGAGGCCCCCGGGCTGGCCGCGGTGACCGTGGGTCTGGGCTGGGACGCCCGGACCACCACCGGCGCCGAATTCGACCTGGACGCCAGCGCGATCGTGCTGGACGCGAGCGGCAAGGCGCTCTCCAACGGCCACTTCGTCTTCTTCAACAACCTGCGCACCCCCGACGACACCGTGGTGCACACCGGCGACAACCGCACCGGCGACGGCGAGGGGGACGACGAGGCGATCAACGTCCACCTGGACGGTCTGCCCGCGCAGGCCGAGCGGATCGTCTTCCCGGTGACCATCTACGACGGGCTGGCCCGGGCGCAGAGCTTCGGCCAGGTGCGCAACGCCTACATCCGGGTGCTCAACGCGCACGGCGGCGCCGAGATCGCCCGCTACGACCTCTCCGAGGACGCCGCCACCGAGACCGCGATGATCTTCGGCGAGCTCTACCGCAACGCCGGCGAGTGGAAGTTCCGCGCGGTCGGCCAGGGCTACGCCTCCGGCCTGGTCGGGATCGCCCAGGACTTCGGCGTGAACGTCTGACCCGCCCCGCAGACAGCTGAGCCCGGCTCCCTTCGAGCCGGGCTCATGTTTCGGCGGACGGCCGGCGACCGGCCCGAGGGCGAGTCCCAGGGCCTAGCCCTGGTTGGCGCGCAGCTCCGGCAGGTCGAGCAGCTCGGTCTCGTCGTCGGGCGACAGGTCGACCACCTCGGGCCGGCGCTCGTGCTCGGCCACCACCTCGTCGCCGAGCACGTCCGCCAGGTCCTGCTCCGGCACCGGACGGCCCACCGTCACCGGCGCGGCGGCGGGCGCGGCGCGCTCGACCAGCTCGGAGCGCTCCCCCAGCTCGGCGACCGAGCCGACCGTGGGCGCCGGCGCGGCGGCCCGCACCGCGGCACCGCGGTCGAAGAAGCTGAAGCCCGCGCCCCGGGCCCCGCCCTGCTGCGGGCGCGGTCGCTGGCGCTCCACCGGGACCATGGCCGCGGCCGTGCCCGCCTCGGCCGCCATGGCCGGCAGCGCGGGGCGCACCGGCGAGGCGGCCACGGCGGGCCGCTCCTGGTGCTCCTCGGGCGGCGTCAGCCGGCCGATCCGCCCGGCCGGCACCGTCGGGGCCGGGCCGGCGGGCAGGTAGGCGGTGCGCGCCTCGGGCAGCGCCGCGGGCCGGGCACCGGCAGCGGGGCCGTCCGCCGGTCCATCGGCAGCGCTCCCATCGGCGGGCCGGACGGGCGCAGGCTCGACAGCGGGAGGCCGGACGGCAGGTGACTGCGCGGCAGCAGGCTGCGCGGCGGGCCGGGCGAGCAGCCGGGCCACGGGCTGGGTGGCGACCACCGCGGCGGCCGAGGCCGACGCCTGCCGACGGGCCGTCAGCTCCGCCTCGGCGGTGGCCCGCGCGGCCCGCTCCGCCCGCCGCTCCAGGAAGCGCAGCGCGTTGGCCGCCCGCAGGTAGGCCACCGGCGTCACCGGGTGCAGCGGGCGGGCCGCCTCGACCGCCTGCTGCGCGGCCTCGGCCTCCTTGAGCGCCTGCGCGGCCGCCTGCACCGCCCGCTCGCGCAGCAGCCGGGCGATCTCGGTCTCCGCCTTCGCCAGTCGCGACTTCTCCGCCGTCAGCCGCCGCCCGAGCCGGCTGGCCCGCTCCTCGGCGACCTCGGCGGCGTACTCGGCCTCGGCCAACTGCTCCTCGTACCGCTCCTCGTCGCGCACCCGGCGCACCGCGGCGGTGTCCGCCGCCGCCCGCGCCGCGCGATCGCGCTGGCGCAGCACCATGGCCAGGCCGAGCACCGCGAGCACCGCCGCGACACCGACCGAGCGCACCACCACGCCGTCCGCGCTGGCGAGCAGGGCGGCGAGGGCGGCCAGGGTGAGGACGGCGGCCGCGGCGAACGGGAGCGCGCGGTTGAGCAGAGAGGAGTGTCGGTGGCGTCCGCGAGACATGAGCAAGAAACTAGCGTGCGAATAGCGGCACTGTCAGCCTGAGCACACATCCCGGCCGGTCCGCCGCGAGGTCCGCCCGCCGCCCGGCACGACCTGACGGACCGTCACCGCGCGGAGGGGGCAGCGCCCTTGCCGTTGTGGCCGCCGCCGTCCTCGGGCAGCTTGCAGATGTGCTGGAGCCAGAGCGCCGCCGCCACCACACCGGCCCCGGCGACCACCGCCAGGCCCGCCGTGATCGCCGCGCCCCGGTGGGCGTTGAAGTCGGGCAGCGTGACGAGCACGATGCCCAGGCCCGCGTAGACGCCGCTGACCAGCGCCGAGACCAGCGCGCTGGCCTGCCCGAGCACCACCGCCCGGGCCGCACCCAGCGGGTCCACCCGCTTGGCACCCGGCGTGCGCTCCCGCATCGCCTTCAGCCGGGAACGCAGCGAGATCGCCGTCGCGAGCAGGATCACCGCGATGACCGCCAGCACCACCGGGGCAGCCGCCGGGACCCCGGGCAGGGTGTCCAGCGAGTTCCAGAGCTTGGCACCGGCCCAGGCCAGCGCCGTCGCGATCACGAAGATGCCCAGCAGGAGACGGAGGCGGAGCGGCTTCACTGGAGAGGGGGTTCCTTCCGGGCGGCGGGTGGTGCGGGCAGCGCCAACCCACCGTACCCGCACCCGGGCCACCGCCTGCCGGCCACCGGCCGCCCCACGTGCGGGACGGGCCTACTCCGGCAGGCGCAGCTGGATGTCGGTGCGACGGTGCACGCCCTGGGCGCCCTCGCCACCGAGCCGGCTCAGCAGATCGGCGACCTTGCCGTGGTCCGGCAGCTCGCCGTCCGGGTCCGCGTCGCTCCACGGCGCGAGCACGAAGACACGCTCGTGCGCCCGCGGGTGCGGCAGCAACAGCACCGGGTCGCTGCTCAGCATGCCCTCGTAGGTGATGATGTCGACGTCCAGCGTGCGGGCGCCCCAGCGCACGGTCCGCTCGCGCCCGAAGGCGTCCTCGATCGCGTTGGCCCGCTCCAGCAGCGAGTACGGCGGCAGCGTGGTGCGCAGCACCACCACCGCGTTGTAGTAGTTGGGCTGCTCGCCCGGTCCGCCCAGCGCGGCGGTCTCGAAGACCGCGGAGACGGCGGTGATCCGCAGGCCCGGCGTGTCCGCCAGCGCGTCCACGGCCCCCTGCAGGGTCTCCAGCCGGTTGCCCAGGTTGCTCCCGAGGGCCAGCACCGCGGTGCGCGGGTTCTGCAGGGTGGTGTCGACGCTGTCCACCCGGTACTCGAGGTTGAAGGTGGTCGGCGAAGCGGTCGGGTCGCTGGTGCTCATCGGTAATCCTCTTCGGCTGGCGGCTCGGCTGCGGGAATCACCGTAACCCTTATGCGCGGCGCCGGAGGATGGTGATGGTCACATCGTCGAACGGCACGGTGATCGGCGCGTCCGGCTTGTGGACGGTGACCTCGACCTCCTCCACGGCCTCGTGCTTGAGGCACTGGTCGGCGATCCGCTGAGCCAGGGTCTCGATCAGGTCCACCGGTTCACCGGCGATGATCGCCGTGACCTCCTCGGCGACGATCCCGTAGTGGGCCGTACGAGTCAGGTCGTCACCGGAGGCGGCCGGGCGGGTGTCGAGGAAGAGGACCAGGTCGACCACGAAGGTCTGCCCCTCGATCCGCTCACGCTCGAAGACGCCGTGGTGGCCGCGGGCACGCAGGCCCCGCAGGGTGACGCGGTCCAGCAACTGAATCACTGCTCCTGATCTTGGAACGGCAGGCGCGGTCGCCCGCCGTCCGTCGAATCTACCCTTGCAGCCACAACGGACCGCGACTCAGTCCTCGTCCTCGTCATCCCCGCTGGTCAGCACGGGTGAGCCATGGTGCGACCAGAGACGCCAGCCGGAGGCGGTGCGACGGAACAGGTTGCTGGAGACGACCTTGCCGCCGACCAGCGGTCCCAGCTCGCCCTCCTCCTCGGCCTCGCCGCCGGACAGGATGTTCTCGGTGCAGGTGACCAGGGCCACATCACCCTGCACCTCGCACTCGACGTCGGTCAGGAAGAACTGGATGTACTCGGTGTTCATCATGATCAGCAGGTACGACCGGGTGACCTGCGCCCGCCCGCGCAGCACCGGCCACCCCGGATGCACGCAGACCACGCCGGACTTGTCGTCGGCGTCCGCGGCGGAGAGCCAGACGTCCTCGATGGCCTCCAGGTCACCGTTCTCCAGCGCCTCGTAGAGCCGCTGGTTGGCGGCCAGCACTGCCTCCCGGTCGGCGGCGGCCCGAGCGGCCGCCGCGCCGTTGCCCAGCATGCCGTTGCCCACCGTGCCGTCACCAGTCACGCCACCACCCGCTTCCGTTCGCGTCCTCGTCCGTCCGGCTGCTGCTCCGCCCCTGCTCCCCGGCCCCCTGGCCCGGCCACCGCCGGCTCAGCCGGCCGCGGCCGCCCGCCAGGCGGCCACCACCCGGACGGCGTCCGCGGTGCCCGCCACGTCGTGCACCCGCACGGCCCAGGCCCCGGCCCGGGCCGAGAGCACCGAGATCGCCGCGGTGGCGTCGTCGCGCTGCCGAGCCGGGCGCAGCTGCCCGGTTTCCGGGTCGGCGAGCAGCGTACCCAGGAAGCGCTTGCGGGATGCGGCCACCAGCACGGGGCGGCCCAAGGCGGTGAGCGCGTCCAAACCCGCCAGCAGCGACCAGTTGTGCTCGCTGGTCTTGGCGAAGCCGAGCCCGGGATCCAGGATCAGCTGCTCCTCCTTGACCCCGGCCGCCAGCAGCGCCTCGATCCGCACCGTCAGCTCGGCCACCACGTCGGCCACCACGTCGCCGTAGACCGCGAGCCGGTCCATGTCGGCCGACTGGCCGCGCCAGTGCATCACCACGAACGGCGCCCCGTGCTCGGCCACCACCGCGGCCATCGCCGGGTCGGCCAGCCCGCCGGAGACGTCGTTGACCAGCACCGCCCCGGCCGCCAGCGCCTGCTCGGCCACCACGGCCCGCATGGTGTCCACCGAGACCAGCACCCCGGCCGCGGCCAGCTGCCGGACCACTGGCAGCACCCGGCGCAGCTCCTCCGCCTCGGTGACCCGCGTCGACCCGGGGCGGGTCGACTCCCCGCCGACGTCCACCAGGTCCGCGCCGCGGGCCACCAGGTCAAGACCGTGCGCCACCGCGGCGTCCGGATCCAGCCACTGCCCGCCGTCCGAGAAGGAGTCGGGCGTCACGTTGACGACGCCCATCACGGCACAGCGCTCGAGGTGCGGAAAACCGGGCAGCGGGTTGTTCATGAGCCCATTATCGGCCCGCTGACCGGCGGGGTCATGAGATGCCCCAGCCCCTGCCGGCCGGGGCCGGGCAGGGGCTGGGGAGGGGCCGAGGAGTGTGCCTAGGCGGCCGGCGCGATCGACGTGCCCTCGCCCGCGGTCACCGGCATCAGGCCCTGACGCTGGCGCTTGCGGCCGAACTTCGGCATGCCCAGCGTGATGAAGGCCTCGGCCTGCATCACCGCGAAGCCGATCCGCGGCAGGTCCCGGGTGTTCGGGTAGACCATGAACCGCGGCTCCCACTCCGGCTGGAACTTGGCGTTGAACTTGTACAGCGACTCGATCTGGAACCAGCGCGAGAGGAAGACCAGCAGCCCGCGCCAGGCACGCAGCACCGGTCCTGCGCCGATCCGCTCACCACGGGCCAGCGCGGAGCGGAACATCGCGAAGTTCAGCGAGACCCGGCGGATGCCCATCGCGGGCACCGCCTGCAGCGCCGCCACGATCAGCAGCTCGTTCAGGCCGGGGTCCGCCGCCCGGTCGCGGCGCATCAGCTCCAGCGAGATGCCGTCCGGGCCCCACGGCACGAAGTGCAGCACGGCCTTGAGGTCGTCACCGCCAGTGTTGCTCGGTGACTCCCCTTCTTCCGGGGCCTTGTGCGCGGTGACCACCACGCAGTTGTCGTCGGCGGGGTCACCGAAACGGCCCAGCGCCATCGAGAAGCCGCGCTCGGTGTCGGTGCCGCGCCAGCGGGCGGCGGCGTCGGCGATCCGCAGCTTCTCCTCGCGGGTCAGGTCACTGACCCGGCGCACCTGGCAGGAGTAGCCGTTGCGCTCGATCCGCTTGACCATCTGGCGCACGTTGCGCATCGCGCGGCCGGCCATCGAGAAGGTGGTCGCGTCGACGATCGCCTCGTCGCCCAGCTCCAGCGCGTCCAGCCCCGCCTCGCGGGTCCAGACCTCGCCGCCGACCTCGCTGCAGCCGACCACGGCCGGCACCCAGGCGTGCTCACGGGCCTGCGCCATGAAGACCTTGATGGCACCCGGCCAGGCCTCCACGTCGCCCACCGGGTCACCGGAGGCGAGCATCACGCCGGAGATCACCCGGTAGGAGATCGCCGCCTTGCCGGTCGGCGAGAAGAGCACGCTCTTGTCCCGGCGCAGCGCGAAGTAGCCCAGCGAGTCGCGCTCGCCGTGCCGCTCCAGCAGGGCGCGGACCTTGACCTCCTCGTCGGCGGTCAGCTCCGGCTCCGGCTTCTCCGGGCGCAGCAGCAGGTAGGCGGTGGAGAAGGCGGTCAGCAGGCCGAGGCCGGCCAGCGAGTAGCCGACCACGTCGCCGATCCGGTCCGGGTGGTAGCTGATCGGGCCGTCCAGGCCGAACAGGCCCCAGACGGTCTCGTGCAGCCGGTCGACCAGACTCGGGCGGCCCATCTCCTTGGCCGGGTGCGCGCTGACGATCAGCAGGCCCAGGCCCAGGCTGATCGCGCCCATCACGACCAGGTTCAGCAGCGCCCGCCAGCGGGTGCGCGGGTCGGCCTTGGCGTAGAACTCGCGGCGGTGCACCAGCATCACCGCGAAGAGCACCACCGAGACGACGGCGGGGCCGACCTGGTGCCAGCGCAGCACGTGCAGCGCGGCGCCGACCGGCAGCAGCACGCAGACCATCCGCCAGGCCCGCTGCTTGCGGCGGCGCAGCGCGTGCGCCAGCAGCACCAGCAGGATGCCGACCAGCAGGGTGCCCGCGGTGGCCAGCGTGGTGGTGGTTCCCGGCAGCTGACCGGCCCAGGTGTGCATCCTGGTGCGGCGCAGCTTCGGGAAGACGGCACTGGCGATGTCCACCAGCCCGATCAGCAGGCAGGCGTAGCCCACCGCACCCGGCAGCCAGGCGCGCGGTACCGCGGCCGCCTGGCTGCGCAGCGTCTGCAGACCCTTTCGGCGGGGCTGCTCCGGGGCCTGAGAAGGCTGCTCAGTGGACACGGGAACACTCATGAGAACTCAGCCTAGAGGGTGTGCACAGCTGCCCGGTCACCCAGAAGGATGAGCCGTGATGGGCCTTCATACGTATGTCCTTACCTTGACCATGAGACCGTCAAGAGCGAGTAATGGCTGGTCCACCCCGTGGGACCGGCCGCTGGGCGGACCGGTCCTGGCCCCCCGCACGAGTGGCGACGCCGAAGTCTAGAGCCTTGGTTCCTGTGGGTGAAGCCGACCGGCTGGCGGCGGCGCACCCGTGCCGCCCGCCATTCACCTGGCGTTGCCCCAGTGGGCTCGAACGGCTCCGGTGGCTGCCCGCCGATCGGTCTCGGATGATGAGTCAGCGGTACCCGCCGACTACGTGTTGAACCCCGTGGCGCCTGACCGGGACTGTCTTTGACGCCCCGCCAGCCCGTCCGGCGCACCAGGGAAGGCTCTGGGATGGAACTGACCAGCAGCACGCTGGTGTACGTCGTGGTGGCGTTCGCCCTGCTGACCACCGCAGCCGTGCTCTGGTTCTGGCCCCGGCTCGCCGGGCCCGGGCCGGTGCACCTGTTCGGCCGCCTCGGCATACTGACGGTCACTCAGGTGGCGGTGCTGGCCATCTGCGCACTGACCTTCAACGACACCTACGGCTTCTACACGTCCTGGCACGACCTGCTGTCGCCCGACACCAGCCAGCTGGCGCTCGGCCCGGTGCCGGGCGGCAAGGGCGGTCCGCCGAACGCCGGCACCCTGGTGCAGCCGGCCGAGGAGAGCGGGTTGTCCACCATCACCGACCTGCCGCAGGGCAGACCGGAGGAGGTCGGCCGGGTGGATTCCATCCGGGTGACCGGCAAGGCCACCGGGATGTCGGACCAGATGTTCATCTATCTGCCACCCGAGTACTTCAATCCGAAGTACTCCCGGGAACGCTTTCCTGTCGTGCTCTCCCTGGCCGGTTTTCCGGCCCCCGCGCTCGCCCTGCTGAGCGACCTGCACGCCCCGCAGACCGCCTGGGAGCTGCAGCGCACCGGCCGGATGGCACCCACCATCGTGGTCATGGCCCGGCCCGCGGTGGCCGCCCCGCGCGACACCGAGTGCGTGGACGTCCCGGGCGGCCCGCAGAGCGAGACCTGGTTCGCGAAGGACGTGCCCGCCGCGCTGCGCTCGGCCTACCGGGTGAGCCGCTCGGCCGCTTCCTGGGGCGTGTTCGGCTACTCCACCGGCGGCGCCTGCGCGCTGCGCCTGGCGCTGCGCGACCCCGACGCCTACGGCGCGGCGGCCTCGCTGCACGGGGACTACCAGGTGGTGCCCGACCCGTGGGCCAGCGGCGACCTGTTCGGCGGCAACCAGCAGCTGGCGCAGAGCTACGACCTGGGCTGGCGACTGCACAACCTGCCCGTCCCGAAGAGCTCCCTGATGATCGTCACCACCCGGACGGAGGAGGACTACCCGGCCACCGAGCAGTTCCTGAACTCGGTGGCGCCGGTCACCGCCGCGCACCCCGAACTCGTCGTCGACTCGCTCTTCCTGCCCGACGGCGGCCACAACTTCGATGCCTGGCGCCGGGAGCTGCCCGCCTCGCTGGAATGGATGAGCGACCACCTGGCGACGCCCCAGGACCGCGAACCGCGGACCTGAGCGGGCGTCGAGGCGGCCAGCGAGGGGCCGCCGGAAGGGGCGCCGACCCGGGTCAGCGCCCGATGATCAGGCTCATCGCCTCGGCGCGGGTCGCGGGGTCGCGCAGCTGGCCGCGGACGGCCGAGGTGATGGTCTTGGCGCCGGGCTTGCGGATGCCGCGCATCGACATGCACATGTGCTCGCACTCGATCACCACGATCGCGCCGCGCGGCTCCAGGATCCGCATCAGCGAGTCGGCGATCTGGCTGGTCAGCCGCTCCTGCACCTGGGGGCGGCGGGCGTAGACGTCGACCAGCCGGGCCAGCTTGGACAGGCCGGTGATCTTGCCGCTGGTCGCGGGTATGTAGCCGACGTGCGCCACGCCCTGGAACGGGACCAGGTGGTGCTCGCAGGTCGAGAACACCTCGATGTCCTTGACCAGCACCATCTCGTCGTGGCCCAGGTCGAAGGTGGTGGTCAGCACGGACTCCGGCTGCTGCCAGAGGCCGGCGAAGATCTCCTTGTAGGCCCGCGCGACCCGGGCCGGGGTCTCCAGCAGCCCCTCGCGGTCCGGGTCCTCGCCAACGGCGATCAGCAGCTCGCGCACCGCGTTCTCGGCTCGCTTCTGGTCGAAGGTGCCGACGGCGGCCTGTCCGTCGAGCGTCACCGGATCGATCATGCGAACCTCACACACGTAGCTGGGAAGGGTGAGCGGCACCGCTCACCACGAATGCCGCGCCTCCAGGGTACAAACCCTGGAAACGCGGCATCCATTCCGTTCGGCGTTCGTGGCCGTCCGGCGCAGGGGGTCAGCCCTCCGAGGAGTCCCCGCCGACCGGCGGGAGCTTGACGATGTCCACCGGGGCGGCATCGACGGAGGCGGCGGAGCCGTTGGTCAGCGCCAGCTCCTTCGGGGACTGCACCGGCGGGCGGGTCGACGGGGTGCGTCGGGCCGAACCGGTCCAGGCCGGGCGGGCCGGGCGCTTCACGATGGGGGCGAAGATCTCGGCGATCTGCTCCTTGTTCAGGGTCTCCTTCTCCAGGAGCTCCAGCACCAGGTTGTCGAGCACGTCGCGGTTCTCGACCAGGATCTCCCAGGCCTCGTTGTGCGCGTTCTCGATCAGCTTCTTGACCTCCTCGTCCACCAGCCCGGCGACCTCTTCCGAGTAGTCGCGCTGGTGGCCCATCTCGCGGCCCAGGAAGGGCTCGGAGTTGTCGGAGCCGAACTTGATCGCACCCAGGCGCTCGGTCATGCCGTACTGGGTGACCATCGCGCGGGCCGTGGCGGTGGCCTTCTCGATGTCGTTCGAGGCGCCGGTGGTCGGGTCGTGGAAGACCAGCTCCTCCGCCGCGCGCCCGCCCAGCATGTAGGCCAGCTGGTCGAGCATCTCGTTACGGGTGGTCGAGTACTTGTCCTCGTCCGGCAGCACCATGGTGTAGCCGAGCGCCCGACCGCGGGACAGGATGGTGATCTTGTGCACCGGGTCGCTGTTCGGGCAGGCCGCCGCGACCAGGGCGTGGCCGCCCTCGTGGTACGCGGTGATCTTCTTTTCCTTCTCGGACATGATCCGGGTGCGCTTCTGCGGGCCGGCCACCACGCGGTCGATCGCCTCGTCCAGCGTGACGTTGTCGACCAGCTTCTTGTCCGAGCGGGCGGTCAGCAGCGCGGCCTCGTTGAGGACGTTCGCCAGGTCCGCACCGGTGAAGCCCGGGGTGCGCTTGGCGACGGCCTTGAGGTCGACGTCCGGCGCGACCGGCTTGCCCTTCTGGTGCACCTTGAGGATGTCCAGGCGGCCCTGCAGGTCGGGGCGCTCGACGGCGATCTGCCGGTCGAAGCGGCCCGGGCGCAGCAGCGCCGGGTCCAGGATGTCCGGGCGGTTGGTGGCGGCGATCAGGATCACGCCGCCCTTGACGTCGAAGCCGTCCATCTCGACCAGCAGCTGGTTGAGGGTCTGCTCGCGCTCGTCGTGACCGCCGCCGAGGCCGGCGCCGCGGTGGCGGCCGACCGCGTCGATCTCGTCGACGAAGACGATCGCCGGGGCGTTCGCCTTGGCCTGCTCGAAGAGGTCGCGCACCCGGGAGGCACCGACACCGACGAACATCTCGACGAAGTCGGACCCGGAGATCGAGTAGAACGGCACGCCCGCCTCACCCGCGACAGCGCGGGCGAGCAGGGTCTTGCCCGTCCCGGGCGGGCCGTAGAGCAGCACGCCCTTGGGGATCTTGGCGCCGACCGCCTGGAACTTGGCCGGCTCCTGCAGGAACTCCTTGATCTCGTGGAGCTCCTCGACCGCCTCGTCGGCGCCTGCGACGTCGGCGAAGGTGGTCTTCGGGGTGTCCTTGGTCAGCAGCTTGGCCTTGGACTTGCCGAACTGCATGACCCGCGAGCCGCCACCCTGCATCTGGTTCATCAGGAAGAGGAAGACCAGCACGATGATGACGATCGGCAGCATCGAGAGCAGCAGGCTGACGAAGGTCGACTGCTTCTCGGGGCTGATCGTGTAGCCCTGCGGAAGGTTGCCGGCGTCCTGCTGCTTCTGCAGCTCGGTGGCCAGCGCGGTGCCCTGGCCCTGCTCGTTGATGTATGAGGCCTGGAACTTGCTACCGGAGGGTGCCTTCCCAGAGCTGCCGGGGACGAGCGTGGCGCCGTCCTTCAGCTGGATCTTGATGGTCTGGGAATCACCGGTGGTGAGCTGGGCCTGCTTGACCTGGCCAGCGTCGATCGCCGCAACCACCTGGCCGGTGTCCACCGTCTTGTAGCCGTTCGAGTCCGAAACGACCTGCATCAGCACAATGACGGCGACGACTGCCAGGAGGATCCATGCGATCGGCGCGCGGAAGTATCGCTTGACGTCCATCCATGCGGGGCGTTGCCGCCCCGTCCCTCCTGCCACTCAACGGCACCCTCAGGACCGATTGGTCCCTCGGTGCAATCCGATATGTGCGAGTGCACTCCGCCCTCGTCAACACGCTCGTACGACGAGAGGGTAATTTGACCGTACAGCAGTAGTGCCCCGCTCTGTGGAAGCAAGGCGCCACCACTCTGTGCAGTTGTACGCCCGCCGACTCCAACGGGTGAAATCGGCGGACTGTTCCCCGGCGTCCCGCCTTCGGCCCAGCGGGGCGCTCAGCCGCCGTAGACGTGTGGGGCGAGCGTACCGATGAACGGCAGGTTGCGGAGCTTCTCGGCGTAGTCCAGGCCGTACCCGACCACGAACTCGTTGGGGATGTCGAAGCCCACGTACTTGACGTCGATCTCCACCTTGGCGGCGTCCGGCTTGCGCAGCAGGGTGCAGACCTCCAGCGAGGCCGGACCGCGCGAGCCCAGGTTGCCGAGCAGCCAGGACAGCGTCAGGCCGGAGTCGATGATGTCCTCGACGATCAGCACGTCGCGGCCGGCGATGTCGGTGTCCAGGTCCTTGAGGATCCGCACCACCCCGGAGGACTTGGTGCCCATCCCGTAGGAGGAGACCGCCATCCAGTCCATCGTGACCTGCGAGTGCAGCGCCCGGGCGAGGTCGGCCATGACCATGACCGCACCCTTGAGGACGCCGACGATCAGCAGGTCCTTCCCGGCGTAGTCCCGGTCGATCCGCTCAGCCAGCTCCAGCAGCTTCGCGTCGATCTCGTCCTTGCTGATGAGCACCTTCGCCAGGTCGGCGCCCATGTCCTTGTCGTCCACCGGGAGTACGTCCTCAAGGGTTTGTGGTCCTGTGCCGGCGGTCAGTCGTCCTGCCGCCGAAACACCAGGTTGCCACACCTTCGGGTGACCTCGACGCCCCCGGGTAGCTGCAGCGGCCCCTGGCCGCGCCAACCGGTGACCAGCAGGTCGACCGTCTCCAGGTGGCGGGCGAACAGGTCACCGGCCGGGGAGCCGGTGCGCAGCGCCGCCCGGCGCAGCACCCGGCGGCGCACCGCGGCGGGCAGCTCGGCCAGCGCGGCCACCGGCAGCACCCCCTGGCCGGCGCTGCGGTCCGGGCCCTGCTCGGGCCGGTAGAGCTCCTGCTCGGCCCGCCCGGCCCACTGGTCCAGCGCGTCGGCGTCGTCCCGGAAGAGCCGGGCGGTGCGGGCCAGGGCCTCCACCACGCCGTGGCCCAGGTGCTTCTCCAGCACCGGCAGCACCTCGTGGCGCACCCGGGCCCGGGTGTAGGCGGGGTCCAGGTTGTGCGGGTCGTCCCAGACCGGGATGGACTGCGCCGCGCAGGCCTGCCGGGTGGCGGCGCGGTCCAGGTCGAGCAGCGGGCGGCGGTAGCGGCCCTTCTGCGCGGGCATGCCGGCCAGCGAGCGGGCGCCGGAGCCGCGGGCCAGGCCCAGCAGCACCGTCTCGGCCTGGTCGTCGCGGGTGTGGCCGAGGAAGACCGCCAGCGCCTGGTGGCGGTCGGCGGCCTCGTCCAGGGCGGCGTAGCGGGCGTCCCGGGCGGCGGACTCCGGCCCGCCCTGCCGGCCGACCCTGACCGGAACGGCCTCCACCGGGTCCAGCCCGAGCGCCCGCAGGCGTTCGGCGACCTGGCGGGCCCGCTCGGCGGAGCCGCTCTGCAGGCCGTGGTCGACGGTGACCGCGCCGACCCGCAGGCCGAGCTTGGGGGCCTCGAAGGCGGTGGCGATGGCGAGCGCCATGGAGTCCGCGCCACCGCTGACGGCGACCAGGACCAGCGGGGAGCCGGGAGCGGCGGGGATCCGGGGCAGCCCGGAGGGATGGCGGCGGGCGTTGCCGATCAGCACGGTGCTCGGCGCACAGACGCTCGCGGCGGCCACCGGTGCGGTGGCGGCCGGGCCGGCGGGGGCGGACCCGGCGCAGGCGGAGCCGACCGGGGTGGGGACGGCTGCGGTGGGAACGGGGATCGGTGCGGCGCGGCGCGGGGCGGCGGCCGGGATCGGGACGGCGGCCTCGGCCGCGAGGTCCATCAGAGCGCGGCGGACGGCCAGGCGTATCGCCGCGACGGCGGGGTGTGGGCCCACGGTGGAGCAACTCCTCAGGCTGGTGGTGACCGAACGCTCACAGATCGTCGCAGAAAGGTGGGCGGCCCTTGGCCCCCCGCGCCACCGGTACGACCACCGTCCCACGGACGGGTGAATGAAGAAACGTTCCGCCGACACTCCCCCTCACTCGTCCGGGGGCTTTGGCTGGGACTGGCGTCCGACTCGGGCCACCCAGGCGGCCGGGTCGTGGATCTCGTCCTTGGTCGGCAGGGTGTTCGGCGAGGTCCAGATCCGGTTGAAGCCCTCCATGCCGATCCGGTCCAGCACTCCGCGCACGAAGACCGCGCCGTCCTGGTACTGGCGCAGCTTGGCGTCCATCCCCAGCAGCTTGCGCAGCATCAGGTCCAGTCGGCTGGCGCCCTTGTCCCGGCGGCGCTGGAACTTCTCCCTGATCTCCAGCACGCTGGGCACCACGGCCGGCCCGACCCCGTCCATCACCACGTCGGCGTGCCCTTCGAGCAGCGACATCACCGCGGTCAGCCGGGCCAGGATCTCGCGCTGGTTCGGGGTCTGCACCACGTCCAGCAGGGTGCCGGCGCCGCTGCTCGGCCGCTCGCCCGGGGCCAGCACCTCGCGCAGCCGCTCCAGCAGGGCCATCGGCTCCACGTCGGTCTCGGCCAGGAAGGCCTGCACCTCGGACTGCACGTGGTCGCGCAGCCAGGGCACGGCGCTGAACTGGGTGCGGTGGGTCTCCTCGTGCAGGCAGACCCAGAGCCGGAAGTCGTGCGGATCGACGTCCAGCTCCCGCTCCACCTGGACGATGTTGGGGGCCACCAGCAGCAGCCGGCCGGGCCCGGTGGGGTCGCCGCCGAGCCTGGGCTGGTCGAGGAGGTCGGCGGGGTCGGCCGGGGCGCTCACGGGGCCCGCGCCCGGGTCGGGGGCGGCGAAGGTCTCGTACTGGCCCAGCACCTTGCCGGAGAGCAGCGCCAGCACCGCGCCCACCTCGACGCCGGTCACCTTCTCGCCGACCGCGCCGAGCACCGCGCCGCCGGGCGTCTCGGCCCGCCGGGCGGCCAGCTTCTGCACCAGCGGGCGGATCACGGTGCGGAAGCCCGCGACATTGGCCCGCACCCAGCCCGGGCGGTCCACCACCAGCACCGGCGCGGACCCGTCGGCGGCCAGCCGGGCCGGGCGCATGCCGGTGTACTCGCGCACCGCGCCCTCGGCCGCCAGCGCGTGCCCGCGCAGCTCGCTCACCACGGTGCGGGCTTCCTCCCGGGTGACCTGCGGGCCCGGCCGGGCCAGCCGGGTCGCCGTCGCGACCGCGAGATTCCAGTCGACCATGTCAGCACCGCCGCTCGCGCTCGTCATGCCCTCACGGTACGTGCTGGCGGCCCCCGGCCCCACCCCTGCGACCGCTCGGAACCGGGCTACTTGCAGCCGCAGGAGACCAGCTTGGCCACGATCCGGTCCATCGCCGCCCGGGCGCTGGTGGCGTCGGCCGGCGTCCTGGTCATCAGTGCGAAGGAGAGCAGCCGCCCGTCGGCGTCCACCAGGGTGCCGGCCAGCGTGTTGACGCCGCTGAGGCTGCCGGTCTTGGCCCGCACCACGCCGGCGCCGTCGGCCGAGCCCTGGGCCGCGACGAAGCGCTTGTCCAGCGTCCCGGTCAGCCCGGCGATCGGCAGGCCGGTCAGCACCGGGCGCAGTTGCGGGTGGTCGGGGGAGGCGGCCAGCGCCAGCAGGTCGGCCAGCACCACCGGCGGGATGGTGTTGTGGACGTTCAGCCCACTGCCGTCGTTGATCGAGACCCCGGCCATCGGGATGCCCAGGCCCGCGAGCGTCTGGGTGACCGCCTGCGCCGCGCCGTCGTAGCCGACCGGCTGGTGCTGGGCCACCGCCACCTGCCGGGCGACCGCCTCGGCGAGCGTGTTGTCGGAGTTGGTGAGCAGCCGCTCCACCAGCCGTGGCAGCACCGGGGACTGCACCTGGGCGATCGGCGCGGCGTTCGCCGGGGCCTGGGTCTGGGCGGGCTTGCCGTCGACCTTGACGCCCTGGGCACCGAGCAGGTCGGTGAACTTGGCCACCGCCTGCGCGGCCGGGTCGGCCACCCGCACCGGGGCGTCGACGTCCTGGGTGGCGTCCACCCGGCCCTCGTCGATCATCAGCGCGGACATCGGACCGATGTTGGTGCCGTCGTTGAACTTGTGCGCCGCCGGGCCGGTGTACAGCGAGGTGTCGTACGACAGGTGCACGGTGGTGACGCCGGCCGCCTTGAGGGCGGTGGCGGTGCGGTTCGCCAGGTCGATCAGCGAGGCGGGCGCCGAGTCGGCGTCCACCGGGGAGCCGCCGATCCGGATCTGGTCCGCCGGCAGGCCGGTCAGCGTCGGATCCCCGCCGCCCACCAGCACGATGTCCGCGGGGGTGGCGCCGTGCACCACCTTGGTGGTCAGCCGGGTGTCGGCGGGCAGCAGGCTGAGCGCGGCCACGGTGGTGGCCAGCTTGGTGGTCGAGGCGGGGGTGGACGGGGTGGTCTCGCCCGAGCCGAGCAGCAGCTTGCCGCTGCCGCCGTCAGCGATCGCGAAGGTCAGCGTGCCGAGCGCCTTGTCCGAGGTGAGCTGGCCGAGGGCGGCGGTCAGGCCCGCCGCGGTCGGCAGGCCGTCGCCGCCGGTGGTGACGGCCGGGGCGAGCACCGCCGCCGCGGCCGGGGGTGCGCCCGGCGCTGCGGCCGGTCCCGAGGCGGGCTCCTGGGCGTACGCCCGCTGCCCCGCCGTCCCGCCGCCGACCAGCAGGGCCAGGCCCGCCACCCCCGCGACCACGCTCGCGCCGACACCGCCGCGGACCCCCGCACGTGTCCCTGCCCCTGTCACAGCCCATCCCCTTTCCACAGCACTCCCTCCCGTAGGAGACACTTGGATTCTGTCAGTCCCTACCTTGGAGGAACCGTTGGAGTTCGACGTCACCATCGAGATCCCGAAGGGCTCCCGTAACAAGTACGAGGTCGACCACGAGAGCGGTCGCCTTCGGCTGGACCGGATGCTCTTCACCTCGACCCGCTACCCGGCCGACTACGGCTTCGTCGAGGGCACTCTCGGCGAGGACGGCGACCCGCTGGACGCCCTGGTCATCCTCGACGAGCCGACCTTCCCCGGCTGCCTGATCAAGTGCCGCGCGATCGGCATGTTCCAGATGACCGACGAGGCGGGCGGCGACGACAAGCTGCTCTGCGTCCCGGCCACCGACCCGCGCTGGGAGCACCTGCGGGACATCCACCACGTGTCGGAGTTCGACCGTCTGGAGATCCAGCACTTCTTCGAGGTCTACAAGGACCTGGAGCCCGGCAAGTCCGTCGAGGGCGCCGCCTGGGTCGGCCGGATCGAGGCCGAGGCCGAGATCACCGCCTCGATCAAGCGTCTGCAGGAGTCCGGCGACGCGCACTGACGCCAGCCGGTCGTTCTCGTTCTTTCGAGGCCCGCTGACGGCTGGTGTTCCCGGAGGCCGGGGCTGATGGAGTGTCATCCATCGGCCCCGGCCTCCGCCGTGCGCCCGGCTTCCGCGCCGGGTCAGACGACCGCGCGGATCTCGCCGACCACCGCGCCGCCGCCGTGCAGCGGCACGGTCCCGATCCGCGCCAGCACCTCCTCGGCGCCGGGCAGGCCGATCCGGCGCAGCACGGCGGCCAGCACCGGGCCGAGCGCCCGGCTCGCACCGTCGTCGATCTTGAAGGCCAGCGCCCGGCCGTCCGGCAGCGCCACCGCCTGCACGGCCTCGGCGCCCATCTTGGACAGCGCGCCGGGCACCGCCCGCATCAGCCAGGTGTCCGGGCGCCGGGTGCCGGCCACGTACTCGGGGTGGGCGCGCATCGCGTCCGCCACCCGGCGCGGCGCACTGCCCTCCTCGGCACGCAGCAGCGCCCGGTAGCCGCGGGCCAGGCCCACCAGCGAGACGGCGTGCAGCGGGGCGCCGCAGCCGTCGGTGCCGGCCGCGGCTATCGCCTCGTCGGCGTGCTCGGCCAGCGCCTCGGCGGCCAGCAGCTGGATCGGGTGCTCCGGGTCCAGGTAGTTCGCGGTCGGCCAGTGGTTGGCCACGCTGGCGGCCAGCCAGGCGGCGTGCTTGCCCGAGCAGTTCATCACCAGCGGCTCGCGGTGCCCGCCGCCGGCCAGGTAGCGCTCGGCCTCCACCGGGTCCAGCGGCAGATCCGCCGGGGTCCGCAGCGCGTCGGCGGTCAGCCCGGCGGTCGTCAGGATCCGCCGCACACCGTCCAGATGAAACGATTCTCCGGAGTGGCTCGCGGCAGCGAGCGCCAGCAGCTCGCCCTCGATCGGCAGGCCCGCCCGCAGCGTGGCCACAGCCTGGAACGGCTTGTTGCACGAACGCGGGAAGATCGGCCGCTCGGGCTCGCCGAGGGCGAAGTCCACCGACCCGTCGGGGGCGAGGACGACCAGCGAGCCACGGTGGTGGCCCTCGGTGAAACCGGAGCGCACGACCTCGGCGAGGACGGGCAGCTGGGCGGCGGAGTCAGGCATCGGCGGTAGCGGCCTTCCGGGACGGTGAGGGAGGGACACCGGCCCCCGCAGGCCCGCTGGGTCTCAGTCGGGCAGGTGGGGACCGGCCAGCAGGTCGTCGACCCGCGCTTCCCCCTCACGGTACCGCCGGGTGATCTCGGCGCTGCAGCCGTCCGCCGTGCGCTGCAGCAGCTGCCGGCGCCCGGAGACCTCGCGCTCGTGCGCGGTGAGCCGGTCCAGGGCGGCGAGCAGTTCGGCGGAGGCGTGCGCGGCCAGGTCGGCCAGCTGGACGTCGCCCATCAGGGCGTCGGCCTGCGCCTGGTACTGCTCGCCGCGCGGGGTGCCGAGGGTGACGTGCCGGGCCGACTGGCGCACGTTGGAGGGGGCGTCGGCGAGGATCTGCGGCAGCCGGTGCAGCAGCGTGTCGGGGCGCGGCGGGCGCGGGTGGCGGTCCAGGGTGCGGCGGTCGAGTTCGGCCCGCAGGATGTCCACCCGGCCCTGCAGCAGCCGGCGCAGGTACGACAGGTCGGCCTCCTGCTCCAGGGCGTCGCGGCGCAGCGTGCGCAGCTCGTCCAGGGCCAGGCCCGCGGTGTCCAGTACAGCCGCCGCCGGCACCACCGCCACTGGCTCCGCGCCCGGGGCCTTCGGCCCGCCGGGCACCCTGTTCGTCTCCATTACCCAACCGCCTGCCATCGCTCTGTTCCCACCCTTGCCGCCCCTCCCCCCGTTGCACGCCCAGCGGCCCCGGCGGGTTCCCGACGTCCGGGGCCGTCACCCACTCGGGCGAGCGCCGTCAGTACGGGCATACGAACGCCACGAACGGCCGTCCGGGTCGCCGGCGCGGCCGACTTGGGCATCGTGCCACCCCGGGCCGGCCCGCGGGGCGTGGATGCACCCGAACGGGCGCCTGGCGAACGGGTAGCCCTGCACCGGACGCGGGTGCGGCGGGCCGGTCGGGCGCGGGCACAATGGCCGGCATGCGAGCAGTGGTGCAGCGGGTGAGCGAGGCCGCCGTGACGGTGGCCGGGGAACAGGTCGGCGCGATCAGCGGGCCGGGGCTCTGTGTCCTGGTGGGGGTCACCCACCAGGACACCGAGGAGCAGGCGGCGGCGCTGGCCCGCAAGCTGTGGACGCTGCGGCTGTTCCCCGGCGACGGGACGGAGCTGTCCTGCTCCGACCTGGCCGCACCGCTGCTGGTGATCAGCCAGTTCACGCTCTACGGCGACGCGCGCAAGGGCCGCCGCCCCACCTGGAACGCCGCCGCCCCCGGGCCGCTCGCCGAGCCGCTGGTGGCCGCGGTGGTCGAGCAGTTGCGCGCGCTGGGCGCCGAGGTGGCCACCGGCCGGTTCGGGGCGGACATGAAGGTCTCGCTGGTGAACGACGGGCCGTTCACCGTGCTGGTGGAGGTCTGAGGCTCCCGGGCCGTGCCTACGGCGCGACCACGGCGTCCTGGCTGGCCGGCACCGTGCCGGCCAGCAGCACCGCGTCGAGCGGCACGTTCCGCTTGACCAGGGCGAGCGCGATCGGGCCCAGCTCGTGGTGGCGGGCCGAGGAGGTCACGAAGCCCAGCGCCCGCCCGTCCGGCTCGGTGGCCAGGCGCACCTCGGTGCCGTGCGGGGGCAGCACCTCCTCGGTGCCGTCCAGGTGCAGGAAGACCAGCCGGCGCGGCGGCTTGCCCAGGTTGTGCACCCGGGCCACCGTCTCCTGGCCGCGGTAGCAGCCCTTGTTCAGGTGCACCGCGGAGTTCAGCCAGTCCACCTCGTGCGGGATGGTGCGGTGGTCGGTCTCGAAGCCCAGCCGCGGGCGGTGCGCCTCGATCCGCAGCGCCTCGTACGCCCAGATCCCGGCCGGGGTGCCGAACCCCTGCGCCAGCTCGGCCAGTTCGGCGCGCGGCAGGAACAGGTCGCGTCCGTAGGGCAGTTCGCGCACCGCGGCGGCTGCGGTGACCTCGGCGGCGGAGCCGGCCGGCAGGTGCACCACGGCGAACTCGGCGGTGGCGTCGGCGATCTCGACCCGGTACATGAACTTCATGCGCTCCAGGTACTCGATCAGCGCGCCCTGGGTGCCGGGCTCGACGTGCGCCCAGCTGGTGGTGCCGTCGTCGACCAGGTAGAGGGCGTGCTCGACGTGCCCGTTCGGGGAGAGGATCAGCGCCTCGGTGGCCTGGCCCGGCGGCAGCGCGCTGACGTGCTGGGTGAGCAACAGGTGCAGCCAGGCGAGCCGGTCGGGGCCGGTCACGGTGACCACCCCGCGGTGCGACAGGTCGGTGAAGGCACGGCCCGCCGCCAGCTCGCGCTGCTCGCGGAAGAGGTCGCCGTAGTGGGCTGCGACGCCCTCGTCGGCTCCCTCGGCGGGGACGGCTCCGGGCAGGGACAGCAACGGGCTCTTCATGCCCGCCAGCTTAGAGGGTCCGCCAGTAGGGGGCCGGCGTCGCGACGCCGGCCCCCTACTGGCGGACCCTCTAAGACCGGCCTGCTACGACTGCGGCTCGGCGAGCCGGGCGGTGCAGTCGGCGCAGCGGCCGAAGATGGCGAAGTGCTTGAGGTCGGTGTCGAAGCCGTGCTGGGCGCGCAGGCTCTCGATCAGCGGGGTGGCGATCGCGGTGTCGGTCTCGGTCACCGTGCCGCAGTCCCGGCAGACCAGGTGCAGGTGGTGGTGGCGGTCGGCCAGGTGGTAGGTCGGGGCGCCGTGACCCAGATGGGCGTGCGAGACCAGGCCGAGCTCCTCCAACAGCTCCAGGGTCCGGTAGACGGTGGAGATGTTGACGCCGCTGGCGGTGCGCCTGACCTCCACCAGGATCTCGTCCGGGGTGGCGTGGTCGAGCGCGTCCACCGCCTCCAGCACCAGCTGGCGCTGGGGGGTGAGGCGGTAGCCGCGCTGACGCAGGTCGCTCTTCCAGTCGCTGGAGGCGGCCGCTCCGTTGTTCGCCACGCTGCTCTGCACCTGCCCTGGTCGCCGGCCGTGCCCGCACCCGGGCCGTGCCGACAAGTGTAGGGACCAGGGCGCGGGCGGGCGGCTCAGCGGAAGAAGGCGATCCCGTCGTCCGGCAGGTCGTTGATGTCCTTGATCAGCTGGGCGGGGCTGAGCACCTTCTTCAGCTGCGCAGACATGTACGGGCGCAGCGGCACCTCGGGGGCGGCCTTCTCGCCGACCCAGAGCAGCTCCTCGTTGACGAAGCCGTAGAGCCGCTTGCCACCGCTGTAGGGGGCCGAGCCCTCGATCCGGGCGACCGCGTCGGTGGACACGTTGACCTGCGGCTTGCCGTCGGCCAGCTCGCCGTACCAGACCTCCACGGTGCCGTCGTCGCGGACCATGGAGATCTCCACGCCGCGCACGCCGCTGGTGCCGTGCTGGTTGCTGGTGATCCGCCAGAAGCCGTGCTCGTTCTCCAGCGGGCGGATCTTCTCGCCCTCGCTGTTCAGCACCCAGGTGCGGGAGCGGAACTCCAGGAAGGGCCGGCCGTCGTGCCGGAAGACGACCTCCTGGCCGAAGTTGCACTTCTCGCTGCCCGGGAAGTCGAAGACGCCCGCGCCCTCCCAGGTACCGAGGAGGAAGGCCAGCGGAACGACGTCCTTGTGGAGGTCAGAGGGGATCTCGATCATGGTCCTGTATCGCAGTCGTCGGCGGTGGGCTCCCCCTACGGTACGGGAGAGGTCAGCGCTGGCCCTGGTACAGCTTCGAGACGGAGAAGATGGCGAACCAGACGATCACGACGGCCATGATGCCGAGCAGGCAGTCGAAGAAAAGCTCGAGACCACTCACGGTGGGGCTCCCGGTGCGGTGATGGCGGACAGGACGATGACGGCGCGAGTCTATCCGGCGGGGCCGCGCGGCTCGCGGTGAGGGGCGCCACACGCGCCGTGCCGGGCCCTCTAGGCTGACGGGATGTCGAAGAAGCTGGTCATCAAGGTCACCGCCGGAGCCGACGCGCCCGAGCGCTGCTCACAGGCGTTCACGGTGGCGGCCGTCGCGGTCGCCAGCGGGGTGCCGGTCTCGCTCTGGCTGACCGGGGAGTCCTCCTGGTTCGCACTGCCGGGGCGGGCGGCCGAGTTCGAGCTGCCGCACGCCGCGCCGCTGCCGGAGCTGCTGGAGTCGATCCTGGCGGCGGGCATGGTGACGCTGTGCACCCAGTGCGCGGTGCGGCGCGGCATCGAGCAGGCGGACACGCTGCCGGGTGTCCGGATCGCGGGCGCCCAGGTCTTCGTCAGTGAGATCATGGCCGACGGCGTCCAGGCGCTCGTCTACTGAGTCGTCCGAGTCGTCCTACTGCGGCCCCGGCGGCCCCGGCCGCCCCTCGTGGGCGGGGCCCTCATGGGCGGGCCCCTCGTGATCGGGCTTGTCGCGGTCGTGGCCCGGCTGGTCCCAGCGGGGGTCGTCCCAGCGCGGGTCCTGCCACCAGTCGTCCTCGGGGTCGCGCTTGTTGGCGAAGACCGCGGCCAGCGGCGGTATCACCATGGCGACCACGCACATCCCGATCGCCGCGCCCACCGAGAAGAACCGCACCACGCCCCACGCGAGGACGAAGAGCCCCAGGCAGACGCCCATCGCGCCGAAGTAGTAGTAGTGCCTGCGCCGCTGCTGCACACCCCCAACGGTAGCCCCGCAACGCGCCTGGAGCCCCCGTCGGGACGGGGGCTCCAGGAATTCCGCGACGCTCGCCGCAGTGGCTCAGACCGCGATCGGGACCTCGGTCAGGGCGCCCTGGGAGGCGACCACCTTGCGGTCCACGGTCGCGCCGGGCACCAGCGCGCGCACGGTCCAGCTGCCGGGGGCCGCGAAGAAGCGGAACTGCCCGGTGGCCGAGGTGGGCACCTCGGCGGTGAACTCGCCGCCGTCGTTCAGCAGCCGCACATAGCCGCTGACCGGCTCGCCGTCACGGGTCACCGAACCCTGGATGATCGTCTCGTTCGCCACGTCAACTCCTGCCAGGTCCGGCCCGCCGGCCTTCGCACCACACATGTCGTCTGTCTCCTCGTTGCTCGGGTACGGCGCGGTGCCGGTCAGGCGCCGATCTCGATCGGCACGCCCACCAGGCTGCCGTACTCGGTCCACGAACCGTCGTAGTTGCGGACGTTCTCCTGGCCGAGCAGCTGGTGCAGCACGAACCAGGTGAGCGCCGAGCGCTCGCCGATCCGGCAGTAGGCGATGGTGTCCTTGGACAGGTCGACGCCCTCCTGCGCGTAGAGCGCGCGCAGCTCGTCGTCGGACTTGAAGGTGCCGTCGTCGTTGGCGTTCTTCGACCACGGGATGTTGCGGGCGCTGGGCACGTGGCCGGGGCGCTGCGACTGCTCCTGCGGCAGGTGGGCCGGGGCGAGCAGGCGGCCGGAGAACTCGTCGGGCGAGCGCACGTCGACCAGGTTCGTGGTGCCGATGGCGGCGACCACGTCGTCGCGGAAGGCGCGGATCGCGGTGTTCTGGGCCTGCGCCTTGTACTCGGTGGCCGGGCGGCTGGGGACCTCGGAGCCGTCGACCAGGTCGCGCGAGTCCAGCTCCCACTTCTTGCGGCCACCGTCCAGCAGGCGGACGTCGCCGTGGCCGTACAGCTTGAAGTACCAGAAGGCGTACGAGGCGAACCAGTTGTTGTTGCCGCCGTAGAGCACCACGGTGTCGTCGTTGGCGATGCCCTTGGCGCTCAGCAGCGCCTCGAAGCCGGCCTGGTCGACGAAGTCGCGGCGCACCGGGTCCTGGAGGTCCTTCTTCCAGTCGATCCGGACGGCGTTCCTGATGTGGTTCTTGTCGTACGCGGAGGTGTCCTCGTCGACCTCGACCAGGACGACCTTGGCGTCGTCCAGGTGGGCCTGGACCCAGTCGGCGTCGACCAGGACGTCGCTGCGGCTCATGATGTGTCTCCATCCGGGGGCGGTTGGCGGAAGGTGAGGGTGCCGGGCGGCGCGCTGCGGGCTCCGGGTCGCCGGTCCCGAGCCGATCGTCGAAGATGTCCGAAAATCAGTCCGGATAGTGGGACGAAGCAGAGGATGCAGGGTCCCGGCCCGAAAGCTGGGGCAAGGGCGCCGCGAGGCGGGTTTTCAAGGGGCGGCCGCAGACGGGAAGTGCCTGGTCGGGCCGGAAGAACGGGCGTGGCAGCAGGTCGATTCTGCCGGAGCCGGCTGCCTACTAGCGCATTCGACACAGGCAGGCGGCCACGCGGCAGAGGTCCACCGCCCGCCGCTTCGTGAGATCCGCCTGTCGCTTCATGGGGACGATGCTAGGGAGCCGGGCCCGCCCCTGTCATCAGCGTATCGAATGGCGAGACTAAAATGGTCGAATAGTGAGATTTGACCCGCGCTTGCCCGTGCCCTGCCCCGCGGCCCGCCCCCAAGGATCAGCTGTTGGACAGCCGGACGTGGGAGCCGCCGAACTTCAGCGCCAGGCCGTCCGGCTCCGGGGTGACCTGGTCCAGGTCGAGGCCCACCGGCATGCCCTGCAGGGTGAAGCTCCGGGTGCCGATCGCCGAGTCGACCGCCGAGCCGATCCCCGGCAGCGCGCCCAGCCCGGACAGCTCGCCCACGCTGTCCACCAGCACCTTGTTGCCCTCGGTGCGCAGCTTGACCGTGGCGCTGATCTTCTGCCCCAGCATCGAGGCGCTCACCTTGACCTGGCCGGGGCCGCCGTAGCCGAGCGACATCCGGGAATCGAGGTCGAGCAGGGTCTGCACCTGCTGGTAGCTGATCCTCCCGGTGCCGGTGCCCGAGTCCACCGTCGCGGAGTTCTCGTCACCGCTGATCCGAACACCCTTCAGATCAGCCGCGAAGTCGCTCAGTTGGAAGCTCTGACCGGCGCCGCTCAGCTGCACCGCCGAGGCCGAGATGTGCAGGTCGTCGACCTTGCGGTCGATCAGGTCGGTCAGGAACGGGAAGTCGCCGATGGAGACCGAGGGCTTGCCGGTGATGCCCTGGTGGCCCGCCAGCTTGTCCGCCGCCTCGTTCTGCGCCACCACCACCGCGATCCGGTCGGCGCCCACCAGCAGGCCGGCCAGCACCGCGACGGCGATGACCGCCTTGATCCAGCTGCGCATCGCACACTCTCCCCGTCGGTTCCGGTCCTGGTCGTCTACCGCGATACGACGATCCGACACCACCCTTGGTTCCGAACAACCGCTCGATGCCCGGCCGCCGGAGCCGGGGCACCGGCCCCGCCCCCGGCCGCCGGATGCCACCCGGCGTCCCGCTCAGCCCCCGGCGAACGGCGGCAGCACCTCGACGGTGCCGCCCTCGGTCAGCTCGACGGTGGCGTGGTCGCGCCCGCCCACCGGCGCGCTGTCCACCAGGTAGGAACAGATGCCCAGCAGGCGGACGAAGGCCGGCCGCTCGGCGTGCCGCGCCCTCGCCTGGGCCAGCGCCTCGGCGAGGCTGGCCGCCCGGTACGGCTCCTCGGCGACGCCCGCCTCGGCCTTCGCGGCGGCCCAGTAGCGGATCGTCCCGGTCACCACGGTGGTGGAGGGCTCGGTGGTCGCGGTCATGGCGGCCCCTTCTCGAAGGTGTACACATACGTGTTCCGGTCGGTGCCGTGCTCCATGATGGCCCGCGCCCCCGACCGACCGGGAATCGCGCAGGCCAGCACGGTCGTACCCCGGGCGCACGGCCGTGAACGCGACCTTGATCACGCCTGGTGGCCCCTTCGCCGACCGGGTCCGTTGGGCTATTCTCAAGGCGTAAGGGATCCGGGCAGAGTCGCCCCCGGGTCCTTTTGTGCTTTCAGGGCTCCGAACCGGACGTCCTTGCGAGTGGCAGCCCACGCGGAGAAACACCACGCGGCGAAGAAAAGAGGACGACCCGGGTATGAGTTCTCTCCTCCTGCTCACCAACGCACTGCAGCCATCGGCGGAGGTGCTGCCGGCCCTTGGACTGCTGCTGCACCAGGTGCGGGTGGCCCCGGCCGAGGGGTCCGCGCTGGTCGATACGCCCAGCGCCGACGTGATACTGGTCGACGGCCGGCGCGACCTGCCACAGATCCGCAGCCTGTGCCAGCTGCTGCGCTCCACCGGCGTCAGCGCCCCCCTGCTCCTGGTGGTCACCGAGGGCGGACTGGCGGCGGTCACCGCCGAGTGGGGGATCGACGACGTGCTGCTGGACACCGCGGGCCCCGCCGAGGTGGAGGCCCGGCTGCGCCTGGCGGTGGGCCGCCAGCAGCAGGTGACCACCGACGAGAGCCCCACCGAGATCCGCAACGGCGACCTGACCGTGGACGAGGCCACCTACTCGGCCAAGCTCAAGGGACGGGTGCTCGACCTCACCTTCAAGGAGTTCGAGCTGCTCAAGTACCTCGCCCAGCACCCGGGCCGGGTCTTCACCCGGGCCCAGCTGCTGCAGGAGGTCTGGGGCTACGACTACTTCGGCGGCACCCGCACCGTGGACGTGCACGTGCGGCGGCTGCGGGCCAAGCTCGGGGTCGAGCACGAGCAGCTGATCGGCACCGTGCGCAACGTCGGCTACCGCTTCGTGATGCCCGCGCAGGGCGAGAAGGGCGAGCGCGGCGGCGCCCCGAGCGACTTCGAGCAGCCCGTGACCGACCCGGCCGCCGCGCGTTAGGCCGTGCCTAGTGCCGCGCGTGTCGTCCCGGCCTCCCGGCGGGACCGCCCCGCTGGGGGGCTGGACAACACGCGTAGACTCCCTGCGTGGCCAAGGTGACGCGTGACGACGTAGCTCGACTGGCTGGGACCTCGACCGCGGTCGTCAGCTATGTCATCAACGATGGCCCGCGCCCGGTCGCGCCCGCGACCAAGGAGCGGGTGCTCGCCGCGATCGAGCAGCTCGGCTACCGGCCGAACAGCGTCGCCCAGGCGATGGCCTCCCGACGCACCAACCTGATCGGCATGATCGTGCCGGACGCCCGGCAGCCCTTCTTCGCCGAGATGGCGCACGCCGTCGAACGCGCCGCCTCCGACCGCGGCAAGCTCGTGCTGATCGGCAACTCCGACTACGCCGACGACCGCGAGATGCACTACATCCAGGCCTTCCTCGGCATGCGGGTCTCCGGCCTGATCCTGGTCAGCCAGGGTGCCCCGCAGCGCGCCGCCAAGGAGTTCGCCGCGATGGAGGGCGCCAAGGTGGTGCTGCTGCACCGCCGCCCCGACGCGATCGACGACGTTTCGGTGGTGACCGACGACGTCGGCGGCGCCGAGCTGGCCGTGCGCCACCTGCTGGAGGAGCACGGCCATCCGTACGTGGCCTGCTTCGGCGGCCCGGTGGAGTCCCCCGCGCCCGGCGACCCGGTGATCGACCACGTCGAGGGCTGGCAGCGGGCCATGGACGCCCACGAGCTGCCGGCCGACCAGCATCTGATCGACGCGCCCTTCCACCGCTACGGCGCCTACGAGGTGGCGCTGGAGCTGCTGCGCTCGCCGAACCGGCCGCCGGCCGTCTTCTGCTCCACCGACGACCAGGCGATCGGCGTGCTGCGGGCCGCCCGCGAGCTGGGCCTGCGGGTCCCCGAGGACCTCGCGGTGGCGGGCTTCGACGACATCCCCGAGGCGGCGCTGGCCGACCCGCCGCTGACCACGGTGGCCAGCGAGCGCGAGGCGATGGCCCGCGCGGCGGTGGAGCTGGTCCTGGACGACTCGCTGATGGTGCCGGGCTCCGGCACCGAGCGGGTGCGCAAGTTCCCCTCGCGGCTGGTGGTGCGGCGTTCCTGCGGCTGCCCGGGTGAGGACACGGGGTCCGCAGGGTAGCTCGCCTTTATGAGAAGTCAACGGGCTTCTCTGGGCGTTCTGACTCGACTCTCATCCATTCTTCATGCCCCGGGCGGACGGTTTGGTCCATGAGCGACCAGTACCGCACCACCGCAGATGAGTCGGGGTATCCGCTCCCGCCGAAGCCGGCCGGAGCACCCACCGCTCACGAGGACACCACGGTCTTCCCGGTCACCCCCGGCTACCCGGGCGAGCCGGTGTACACCGCCGGCCCCGACTACCCCGGCGCGGACGCCGGCGGCCAGCCCCCGTACTACGGACCGCCGCCCACCCTGCTCGGCCAGGCGCCCGAGCCCGCCGGCCCCGCGCACAGGGCCCGCAGCGGCTTCCTGCGCGGCCGGCTCGCCCTGGTCACCGCCGTCGCGGCGGTCGCCGCGGTCCTCGGCGGCCTGGCCGGCGGCGCGGTCGCCGACGCCCGGCACAGCAGCAGCACCACCGCGAGCTCGACCACCCTGGTCAGCCCGGTGGCCGCGAAGTCCGACGGCACCGCGAACGTCGCCGCCATCGCCGCCAACCTCTCCCCCAGCGTCGTCCAGATCACCGTGCAGACCAACTCCGGCACCGCGACCGGCACCGGTGTCATCCTGACCGCGAACGGGCAGATCCTCACCAACTACCACGTGATCGCCGGCGCCGTCAGCCAGGACGGCACGATCACCGTGATGTACCAGAACGGCAGCAAGACCAGCGCCACGGTCACCGGCAGCGACAAGTCGATGGACGTCGCGGTGATCACCGCGAGCGGCGCCAGCGGCCTGACCCCGGTGGCCTTCGGCGACTCCGACGCGCTCTCGGTCGGCGACCCGGTGGTGGCCATCGGCAACCCCGACGGCCTGACCGGCACCGTCACCTCCGGCATCATCAGCGCCAAGAACCGCCAGGTCACCGTGCAGGTGGACGAGACCACCACGCGCGGCAACGGCGGCTTCGGCTACCCGTACTTCCCCGGTTACGGCGGCAACGGCCCGTCCCTCGGCTCCGGCTCCGGGTCCGGCTCCTCCTCCGACAGCGCGACCTACTCGGCGCTGCAGACCGACGCCGCACTCAACCCCGGCAACTCCGGCGGCCCGCTGATCAACTCGGCCGGCCAGGTGATCGGGATCAACTCGGCGATGTACTCCGGCAGCGGAAGCAGCTCCAGCAGCAGCAGCCAGGCCGGCAGCGTGGGCCTCGGCTTCGCGATCCCGATCAACGCCGTCAAGCAGGTCCTGCCGAAGATGCAGGCCGGCCAGACGCTCTAGGCCGTGTCTCACAATTCCCGCCAGGCGCGCGACGCCGGGCATCCCGGCTCACCCCGGGTGCGCCCGGTCACCCCGCCCGAACCCGCACAATGGCTAGACCCCTTCCAGACCCAGAGAGGGCCACACCGCCGATGACTCCCCCCGCCGACGACCGCACCCCTGCTGAGCAGCCGACCGCCGCGCGCCTGCTCGTGGTCGACGACGAACCCGCGCTGCGCGACGCGCTGGAGAGCAGCCTCGCCTTCGAGGGTTACGAGGTCACCACCGCCACCGACGGCTACGAGGCACTGGAGGCCGTCGAGCGCGACCAGCCCGACCTGGTGCTGCTCGACATCATGATGCCCCGGATGGACGGCCTGACCGCCGTGCGCCGGATGCGCTCGCGCGGGGACACCGCGCCCGTCCTGATGCTCACCGCCCGCGACGCCGTCGGCGACCGGGTCACCGGCCTGGACGTGGGCGCCGACGACTACCTCGCCAAGCCCTTCGAGCTGGACGAGCTGCTCGCCCGGGTCCGCGCGCTGCTGCGCCGCAACGCCCTCGCCACCGAGGCGGCCGCCCGGGCCACCGCCGTCGAGGACGACTCCGAGGTGCTCGCCTTCGCCGACCTGCGGATGAACACCGCCACCCGCGAGGTGACCCGCGACGGCCGTCCGGTGGAGCTGACCCGCACCGAGTTCATGCTGCTGGAGATGTTCCTGGCCCACCCGCGCCAGGTGCTGACCCGCGAGCAGATCCTCAAGGCGGTCTGGGGCTTCGACTTCGAGCCCTCCTCCAACTCGCTCGACGTCTACGTGATGTACCTGCGCCGCAAGACCGAGCAGGGCGGCATGCCGCGCCTGATCCAGACCGTGCGCGGAGTGGGCTACGCTCTGCGCGCGCCCAGCGGGGCGACGGCCTGAGAATCATGGCGCGCAAGGCAGGAGCACGGGGGCGGGGACGGATGAAGGGGTGGTACCGGGGCAGGTCGCTGCGCAGCCGGCTGGCCATCATGGCTTCGGTGGCGGTCGCGCTGGCGATCGCGATGTGCTCGGTGGCCGCCTGGTTCATCGTCCAGGAGAAGCTCTACGACCTCCAGCGGGTCCAGCTCTCCAACGTGCCGCTGCCTTCGGTGCCGTTCACCCACACCCTGCCGAGCTGCGCGACCACCGCCCCCGGGGCGCTGACCCAGGTCAAGACGGCGAACACGGAGTGGGAGGCGGCTCATCCCAACGGGCCCTTCCCCGGGCCGGGCCGCGGCGGCGACTCGGAGTACCTGCCCGCCGGCAGCACCAGCGTCTGCCTGAGCCTGGGCGCCAACCGCGCCATCGTGGTGGCCCCCTCCGACTACGACGTGCTCAACCTGCCCCCGAACCAGGGCAACTTCCGGCAGGGCCACTTCACCGACGGCACACCGGCCATGATCCGGGTCACCCACTACGTGGACCGGGCCTCCGGCCAGGACATGGTGATGCTGCTCGCCTCGCCGCTCACCGACGTCGACCACTCGCTGCAGCAACTGGCCTTCCTGCTCGCGGGCGTGGCCGCCATAGGCGTGGCCGTGGCCGGCATCACCGGCCGCATCGTGGCCCGCGCCGCGCTCAAGCCGGTGCACGACCTCACCGACCTGGTCGAGCACATCGCCCGCACCGAGGAGGTCGGCACCACCATCCCGGTGCACGGCAACGACGAGATCGCCCGGCTCTCCGACTCCTTCAACTCGATGAGCACCGCGCTGGCCAACTCCCGCGAACGGCAGACCCGGCTGATCGCCGACGCCGGGCACGAGCTGCGCACCCCGCTCACCTCGCTGCGCACCAACGTCGACCTGATGATCCGCAGCGACTCCACCGGTCGCCCGCTGCCGCCCGCCACCCGCACCAAGCTGCTGGGCAACATGAAGGCGCAGATGCAGGAACTCACCCTGCTCATCGGCGACCTGCTGCAGCTCTCCCGGCCCGACTCGCCGCGCCCCGGGCAGAACGTGGCCACCGTCGCGTTCCACGACATCACCCAGCGCGCCGTGGACCGGGGCAAGCTGCGCGGTCCCGGGCTGACCTTCAACGTGGTGCTGGAGCCCTGGTACGTGCGGGCCGACGCCGCCGCGCTGGAGCGGGCCGTGATGAACCTGCTGGACAACGCCGTGAAGTACAGCCCGCCGGCCGGCTCGATCGACGTCGAGCTGCGCGAGGGCCGGCTGACCGTGCGCGACCGCGGGCCCGGCATCCCGGTCGACGAGCTGCAGTACGTCTTCGACCGGTTCTGGCGCTCCCCGTCCTCCCGGCAGCTGCCCGGCTCGGGCCTCGGGCTGTCGATCGTGGCGCAGACCGTCCAGGACTCCGGCGGCCAGGTGGCGCTGGGACCGGCCCAGGACGGCGGGCCGGGGGCGCTGGCGGTCATCCGGATGCCGGGCGCGCCCCGGCCGCCGAGCGGGCCGGGCGGCGAGCCCGCCGAGCACTGAGCGAAGGTCCGTCCGGCGCCGGTCCTGCCCGCCCAGGCGGCCGGGCCGGGGCCGGGCCGGCGGTTCAGATCTCCGGCTCGGCCGCCAGCTGCCGGTCCGCGCGGACCCGTTCGGCCACCATGTCCTCGGTCATCGCGCGGTCCGTGTAGACCAGCGGGCGCTCGCTGTCGGTGATGATGTGCTTGACCACCTGGACGTTGCCGTTGACGTCCCAGACCGCGATGCCGGGCGACAGGGTCGGGATGATCTCCACCGCCCACCGGGGCAGGCCGAGTACCCGCCCGGTGGCCCGGGCCTCGTCGGCCTTCTGCATGTAGATGGTGCGGGTGGAGGCCATCTTCAGGATCGCCGAGGCCTCCTTGGCCGCGGCCCCGTCCACCACGTCGGACAGGTGGTGGACCACCGCGACGAAGGACAGGCCCAGCCGGCGGCCGAACTTCAGCAGCCGCTGGAAGAGCTGGGCGACGAAGGGGCTGTTGATGATGTGCCAGGCCTCCTCGACCAGGAAGATGCGCTTGCGGCGGTCGGGGCGGATCCAGGTGTGCTCCAACCAGACGCCCACGATCGCCATCAGGATCGGCATCGCGATCGAGTTGCGGTCGATGTGCGAGAGGTCGAAGACGATCAGCGGGGCGTCCAGGTCGATGCCGGTCGTGGTGGGCCCGTCGAACATGCCGCGCAGGTCACCGTCGACCAGCCGGTCCAGCACCAGCGCCACGTCCAGGCCCCAGGACTGCACCTCCTCCGGATCCACCCCCAGCGACTCCACCGAGGACAGGTCGGGGCGGCGCAGCGTGTCGATGATGTCGCCCAGGATCGGCTGACGGTCGGTCACGGTCGCCCGCACGTGCGCGTGCGCGGCCTTCAGCGCGAAACCGGCCCGCTCCTCCAGACCGCGCCCCATCGCCACCTCGATGATGGTGCGCAGCAGCGAGAGCTGACCGGTGGTGGTGATCGCCGGGTCCAGCGGGTTGAGCTTCACGCCGCCGTCCCGGGCCGCCATCGGGTCCAGGCGCACCGACTTTATGCCCAGCGCGTCGGCGATCAGGTTCCACTCGCCGACCCCGTCCTCGCCCTGCGCGTCGAGCACCACCACCTGGCGGTCGCGGAACCTCAACTGGCGCAGCACGTAGGTCTTCTCCAGCGCCGACTTGCCGTTGCCGGACTCGCCGAGGACCAGCCAGTGCGGGGCCGGCAGCTGCTGGCCGTAGAGCTGGAACGGGTCGTAGACGTACCCCTTGCCGCTGTAGACCTCGCGGCCGATGATCACCCCGGAGTCGCCCAGCCCCGGTGCGGCCGTGGGCAGGTAGACCGCCTGGGCCTGACCGGTGGAGGTGCGCACCGGCAGCCGGGTGGTCTCCACCTTGCCGAACATCAGGCTGGTGAAGGCGTCGGTCATGTTGCCAATCGCCAAGGGGGGCCTCCAGGGCAGGTCAGCGGCGGATGCCGGTGGCGAACGGCAGGGTGTTGACGAAGGCGCGGTGGTGCTCGCGGTCGCACCACTCCAGCTTGAGGTAGCTCTTGCCGGCCGAGGCCCGGATGGTCCGCTTGTCCCGGGCCAGCGCCTCGGGGCTGCGGGAGGAGACCGTGATGTAGCCGACCAGGTTGACCCCGGCGGCGCCGGAGGCCAGGTCGTCGCCGCGCTGGTCGACCCGGCCGGTGTGGGCCAGGTCGCGCGGGTCGACCGTGCGGTTCATCTTGGCGGCCCGGCTGGCCTCGGCCTCGTCGTTGGTCTTCTCGGTGAGCATCCGCTCGATGGCCACGTCGGTGGGCTCCAGGTCCATGGTGACGGCCACCGTGCGGATCACGTCCGGGGTGTGCACCAGCAGCGGGGCCAGGAAGTTGACACCCACCGGGGTGAGCGGCCACTCCTTGACCCAGGCGGTGGCGTGGCACCAGGGCTCACGGGTGACCGACTCGCGGGTCTTGGCCTGCAGGTACTGCGGGTGGGTGGCGTCCAGCTCGGCCGGCCAGGCGTTGCGCCGGGTCATCGCCTGGATGTGGTCGATCGGGTGGTCCGGGTCGTACATCGAGTGCAGCAGCGAGGAGAGCCTGGCCTGGCCCAGCGGCTGCCGCACCCGGATGTCGGCCTCGGCCAACCGGGCGCAGATGTCGGTCAGTTCACGGGCCATCACGGCGGCGAGGCCGTCGTCGTCCCGGGCCCGCTCGCCGGTGGCGCTGCGGCCCATCGCATGTGCCTCGGCGGCCAGGTCACGGGTGTAGTGCATGCAGGCCACCAGGTAGGCCCGGTGCTGCTCGGAGGAGGTGGAGACCATCGACTGCAGCTGGTCGTAGGAGTCCTTGAGCCAGCGCGGCGCCTCGTGGTCACCGCGCCGCTCGACGTCCTTGGCGTGCGCGTCCGGGTCGGCGGGCAGGGTGCGGGCCAGGATCTGCAGCCGCGTCACGAAGCCGTCCCCGTTGGCGACGTGCTTGAGCAGCGTGCCGAACCGGTCGACCAGCGCCTCCTGGTCCTCGGAGTCGCGCAGGCCCACGCCCGGCCCCTCGATCTCGATCGCCGCGGTCACCGTGCGCCGCTCCAGGTGCATCAGCACCCCGACCTCGTCCGGCCCGAACGGCGCGCTCAGCCAGCGCAGCCGGCCCACCCCGGGCGGCGGGCCGACCTCGACCTCCCGGCCGCTCAGCGCGGTGCCCGCGTCCATCGCGGTGGACTGCCACACTGCCCGGCCGCTGCGCAGGGTGCGCCGGTAGGTGCGGTTGATCTCGGCCCACTTGTAGAAGGTGCGGCGCCGGTAGGGGACGTAGACCGCGGCCAGCGCCAGCGCCGGCAGGCCGACCAGGCCGGCGATCCGCAGCGACAGCACCGGCATCAGCAGGCCCCAGAGCATGCCCAGGAAGGCGCCGAAGATGATCAGCAGGATCTCGCCGGACTCCCGGTTGCGCCCGATCGGCGCGTTCGGCCGGGCCTTGCCGATCAGGTAGGTGCGGCGCTGGTGGACATAACTCTGGGCGTACTGCCCCCCGTACTGGCCGAGCGGTTCGCTGCTCAAGGTGCGTCACCCTCCCTTCGCTGGGTTCTGTGCCGGGGCCGGAGCCGGAGCCGGCGGCTTGGCGGGGGCCGGCGGCGCCGTGCTGCGCGAGGCGTGCGCAGCGATGCCCGGGGCGACCGAACCGCCGCCGGCCCCGCCACCGCCACCGCCGGCGCCGCCCTCGGCACCGCCGCGCGAGCCGTGCGTCGAGATGCCCTGCTTCACCAGGTTGGCCGGCCCGTTGATCATCGCCGATCCGGCCGACACGGCGCTGGCCCTGGCCTGGCGCAGGTGCAGCATCTCGTCGCCGAAGCCGGGCACGAAGCGGTAGATGGCGCTGCTGGCGAAGATCGACAGGAAGAGGATGGCGAGCCCGGAGAGGATCCGGGCGAAGTCGTCCGAGGCCCCCGAGCCGGTGGAGATCGCGCTGGCCAGGCCCAGGATGATCACGATCACCGGCTTGGCCAGGTCGATCGCGGCCATCAGGCCGGCCCAGCGGCGCACGTGCTTCCACAGCTGCTTGTCCACCAGGCCCGCGTAGACCGCGGTGCCGAGCAGCGCTCCCACGTAGAGCATCGCGGCCCGGATCAGCAGCTCGATCCAGAGCACGGCGGCGGCCAGCACGCCGATCAGCGAGACCAGGATCAGGATCAGCGGGCCGCCGCCGATCGTGCCGTGCTCCAGGGTGTCGGCCAGGCCGCCCAGGTAGGTGCCGGTGTCCGACTTGGTGCCGGAGGCGATCGCGGTGGTCAGCCCGTCGGTCGCGCCGACCAGGGTGTAGAGGATCAGCGGGGTGAAGGCGGAGGCCACCACGGTCAGCCAGAGGAAGCCGATCGCCTCCGAGAAGGCCTGGTGCAGCGGCACCCCGCGCACCGCCCGCTTGGTCACGGCGAGCAGCCAGAGCACCAGGGTCACCACGGTGGCGCCGGCGAAGACGACGGCGTACTGCTGCAGGAAGCTGGCGTTGGTGAAGTCCACCTGCGTGGTGCCGTTGATCGCGCCGGACAGGCTGCGCACCACCCAGGCGGCGGCCTGGGCGCAGGCCTTGGCGAGGGAGCCGAGCGGGTCGGTGACGGAGCCGACGGTGGAGGAGCCGGGGAGGCTGGTGCCACCCGTGTTGGAACCACAGACCGTGTCGGCCCCCGGAAGGGGGAAGTCACAGGGCTTCTGGCTCACACCCGCCGACGGGCTCGGGCTCCCCGAAGGTGGGGCGCTGGGGGCCGCGAAGACGCGCTGGGCCAGCAGCAGCGCCCCCAGTTGCAGCGTCGCCAGCGTCCCCGCCAACGCGCCGGCGCGGCGGGCGAGGGAGGGCTGTGGGCCGTCAGCGGGCATAGCGGAAGCCTCCGAACTGCTGGACGGCGCCGGTGATCTCATCGGCACTGGCGGCCTGTTGGTCGGCGGGGACGGGCGCGGGCCCGTCCTGGCGGGTGTAGTCGGTGAGCTTCCAGTCCCCGCCGGTCCAGTGCAGGGTCAGCGTGAGGGTGTACCAGGAGGCGCTCACCGGCTTGGTCGAGGAGGTCCCGGCCAGGCCGCCGAGCCCCGCGCACCAGACCAGCGCCTTGGTGCTGTCGGCCGTGTAGCCGTCGGTGCGGGTGCCGATCGGCACCGCGCGGCTGACGAAGGTGAGCCCCTTGGGCGCCTGGCCCTGGGCGTCCAGGCCGTAGCCGCTGAGCACGGCGGGGGTGATCGCCTGGTCCAGCCGGGCGCGCAGCGCGTCGGCGACGGCCGGGTCGGCGATCGCGGCGAGCACGGTGCGCCGCCCGTCGGGCCGGAACATGTCGGCGCCGCCGAGCGCGACGGCGTAGTTGGCCGCCGCCGACTGGGCGCCCTGGTCGGTGTCGGGGTAGCCGGTGCCGATCCCGTTGCTGGTGGTGCCGACCGGCTGGGTGCCGCTGGGCGCGGTGGCCGCGGTGGCGGGCGGGAGGGGGGCGGGGCCGTGCTGTCCGTCGGCCGAGGAGGCGGGCTTGTCGTGGTTGGCGATCACGAGGGCGACCACCAGCAGGGCGACGACCAGCAGCACGGTCAGCAGGGCGCGCAGCGGGCGCGGCTGACGGCGGGTCGGGTACGGGGAGGACTGTTCGCCGACCGGCAGCCGCGTACGGGTGTGCGGCTGGTCGTCGGGCAACGGCACGGCGGCCCTCCTGGGACAGGGAGCCGGTGGTGGGCTCCAGCGTGACAATCCGGTCGGTTGCGGCAGCCCGACCGACCGGGACGGTCGGATCCGGGATCCCTGGGACGAGCCGGGCGGGCCTGCCCGGTCCGTCAGGCCCGGTACGCCTGACGGCGACTGGGCCCGGCCTGCCTGGTCCGCCGGATCCGGTCATCCGATTCTGACCGATGCCGACCGCAGTCGACCAGCGCTGACCGGCGGGCCCGCTGGGCCGACCGACCAGCCGGGTCAACCGACAGGGACCAGTGTGACTGGTCTGCCTGTCTGATCGTCAGATGGCCATGCCGTAGACAATGGTGAACAGGGTGCCCAGGGATCCGATGATGAACACGCCGGTCAGGCCGGCGATGATCAGGCCCTTGCCCTGCTCGGCACTGAAGGTGTCACGCATCGCGGTCGCCCCGATCCGCTGCTTCGCGGCGCCCCAGACCGCGATCGCCAGGCAGGCCAGGATGGCCACCGCCATCACGACCTCCACCATGATCCTGGCTTCCGAGCCGAGCGTGGAGAACGGACCCCAATCCGGGGCGATACCACCGATAATGGTGTCGATGTTGCCCTTCTTGGTGGTCGGGTCGTCGGCCAGCAGACCGCTGGCGTAGCCGCTCACGGTGTTGCCCACACTCATCACTGTGTCACTCACGTGCATTCCTGTCTCACCGCCCGGTCAGCCAATTGAAGGCCCCTCACCTGGGGACTGCGAAGAGCCGGGACCCATTCTTGGCCAGATCTGATGTCGACTTGGCTACTTCTTGAGGATTGGTCGCGCGATACGGGACATGTGCGCCAGGATGTCCACTGTACGAAGGATACCGCTCACTCTTTGTATCTCCGATGATTGCGCTGAGCAACGCCCTCCAGCAGACTGGTGAGGGTGCCGGCCGATCGACCTGGCGCGTGCGGGGGGCATATGCGTACCGGTGTCGCGCCGGAGGCTCCACCCCTGGCTCCTCAGGGGCACAAGCACTCTGACACTGCATCGGGATGGTGCTGATGGTACTCCGGAAAGGCGCCCGTGCGGCGATCGCGGGGGGAGCTGTTGCGACCGGCTTCCTGCTGTTGATCGGGGTCGGCACCTACGCCGCCAGCGGCTACGCGCAGGCCGGTTCGGCGCCCGGGCTGGCGCCCGGCACGGTCCCGGCCGCCTACCAGAGCCTGGTCCAGCAGGCCGGCAGCAGCACGTGCCCGCTGGTCACGCCGCCGCTGCTGGCCGCCCAGCTGTACCAGGAGAGCGGGTTCGACCCGACCGCCCACAGCAGTGCGAACGCCGAGGGCATCGGCCAGATCATCCCGAGCACCTGGGCCTCGTACGCCCAGCCCGGCCAGAGCCCCTGGAACCCCTCGGACGCCATCCCGGTCATGGCCCGGATCGACTGCGACTACGCCCAGCACATCACCGGCATCCCGGGCGACCCGGTGGCCAACATGCTCGCCGCCTACAACGCCGGCTGGGGCGCGGTCCAGCAGTACCAGGGCGTGCCGCCCTACACGGAGACCCAGGGCTACGTCCGCTCGATCCTCGCCCTGGTGCCGAGCTTCACCGCCGCCACCTCTCCCGTGGCGGTCTCCCCGCAGGCCTCGGGCGCCATCTACTTCGCCCAGACCAAGCTCGGCACCCCCTACCTGTGGGGCGGTGAGGGACTGTCCTCGCAGAACGGCCAGTTCGACTGCTCGGGCCTGACCCAGGCCGCCTACCTCTCGGTCGGCATCAGCCTGCCCCGGGTGGCCAACGACCAGTGGTACGCGGGCCCGCACCCCTCGCGCGACCAGCTGCGCCCCGGCGACCTGGTCTTCTTCGCCACCGACCTGACCGACCCGCGCAGCATCCACCACGTGGGCATCTACGTCGGCGGCGGATACATGATCAACGCCCCGCACACGGGCGCGGTGATCCGCTACGACTCCATCGATCAGAAGGACTACATCGGCGCCACCCGGGTCACTCAGGACGGCGCTGCCGCGCTGCCCGTACGCGGCAGCGACGGGACCATCACCGGCGGCCCCGCGACCGGCCAGCAGCAGCCCACCAGCGCCTCGCCCGCCCCGGGCGCGCCGGGCACGAACACCCCGGGCCCGAGCGCCCCGAACCCGGTCCTGCCCGCCGCCCCGCCCGTGCCCGCTCCCACCGGCACGCCGTTGAAGCGGGCCTGACGCCCCACCAGATCTGACCATCCCACGTCAAGTTTCCATAACACCCGGTCGGCGTGGAACGCTGTGACCTGCCCGCCTCGTTAACTCCCAGGGCAAGCACCACAGGATCAGCCGACCCTCGCAGCAGGCCGGCGGAGCACAGGAGGTACGGCGTGTCGACGCTGTCGGCCGACACCGGCAACCCGGACCTCGAACTGCTCTACACCGTCAACGGGTGGGCCAGGGACGCCCCCGGCTGGCTGGACGGCCTGGTCTCCTGGATCGGCGAGTACGGCATCCTGCTGGGCCTGTTCGCGCTCTGCGCGGTCGGCTGGCTGCAGGCCCGGCACCGCCCGGACGCGCCGGTGGCGGTGGCCGGGGTGCTCTGGGTGCCGCTGGCGGTCGTGGCCGCCGAGCTCGCCAACCTGCCGATCGCCGCCATCGTGAACCGGCCGCGCCCGTTCGTCGACCACCCGGGCCTGGACGTGCTGGTGGCCGGCAAGGCCGGGACCCACTCCTTCGTCAGCGACCACGCGACCATGTCGATGACCGTCGCCGTGGCGCTCTTCCTGGTCAATCGCCGGCTGGGCGCGATCGCTGGCGCGCTGGCGCTGCTGCAGGGGTTCTGCCGCCTGTACATGGGGGTGCACTACCCCACCGACGTGCTGGGCGGCTACGCGCTGGCCACCGCCGTGGCGCTGCTGCTCGCCCCGCTCGCGATGGCCCTGCTGGTGCCGCTGTGCCACGCGCTCTCCCGCACCGCGGCCGGGCCGCTGATCACGGCCGGCCCCGTCGGCGCGCCCAGGCGGCGGCGCCGCGGTGCCGGCACCGAGCAGCCGCGGCCCGAGCAGGAGCGTTCGGCGGCCACCGACTCCGACCTGGCGGCCTAGGCCGGGCCGGGGGCGGTTGAGCGCCCGTCAGCCGTCCGGCTGCGCGAGGTGCTCGGCGGCGTCCCGCCGGGCCCGGTCGCGCGAGCGCCGGGCCGGGGCGAACCAGCCGCAGGAGCACGCCGCGTGGGCGAAGGAACCGCGCTCGGAGACCTCGGTCCGGTGGGCGGGTGCCGAGCCGCTCCCGGCGGCGTTCGCGGCACCCTGCTCGACGACGTTCTCGGACGGGTCACCGCGGGAGTCGGACCGGGCCGACAGCTCCGTATGCACGGCTTCAACGGTAACCCGGTTTCCCCGCCCCGAACGCCCCACGGCCCCGGCGCGCGCCGACCGCCGCACGCCGTCCGCCGCGTAACCGGGGCGGACCGCGGTCGTTCTCGCCAGTACCGGCCCCGCCCAGCCAGGGGCGGCGGCCCGCAGGTCATCCGGCCCGAGGGGGCCCGGATCACCATGGGGGTTGAGATCACCATGACCACGTCGCCCACCACCCGCGCCCTGCTCCCGGCCGCGGCCACCGTGCTGCTAGCCGCCGCGCTGACCGCCTGCGGCGGCACCTCGGGCGGCTCAGCCGACGCGAACGCGAGCGCCTCCGCGAGCCAGAGCCCGGTGGCCGACAAGCTCGCCGACGACCCGGTCACGGCGGTGCGCAACGCCGCCGACATCACCGGCCGCACCGGCTCCGCCCAGGCCGCCACCCAGCTGACCACCGAGTCGGCGGACAAGAAGGCCGCCTTCACCGGCACCGGCGCCTACGACTACGTCAAGCGGATCGGCCGCATCGAGGTGCAGGTCCCGCCGGGCGCCGCCACCACCGGCAAGGTGGTCGAGGTGGTCGAGCCGGGCATCGTCTTCCTGCAGAACAGCGGCGCCAAGGTGCCCGCGGGCAAGTGGGTCGAGCTGGACGTGCGCCAGCTGGCCGACGGCAACCTGATCAGCAACGGCGCCACCGACCCGGCCACCGCCGCGGGCGCGCTGCGCGGCGTGCAGCAGGCGAGCGTGGTCGGTGACGAGACGCTGGACGGGGTGCCGCTCAAGCACTACAAGGGCACCCTGGACCTGTCCAAGGCGGCCGACGCCACCGGTGGCCAGGGGGCGAACGGGCTGCGGATGGCGGCGAGCACCTTCACCGTCAAGGACGTCCCGTTCGAGGCCTGGCTGGACTCCGAGGGCCGGCTGCACAAGGTCACCGAGGTCTTCACCTTCGCCGGGGTCGCCGGTTCCAAGGATCCCAAGGACCAGGTGAAGGTGACCTCCACGGTCGCGCTCAGCGCCTTCGGCCAGCCGGTCCAGGTCAGCGAGCCGCCCGCCGCCGACGTGGTCGAGATGAAGGACTCCAGCGCCTCCCCGAAGTGACGCGCCGTCACCGGCCGGGTGCGGCGGCGCGGGCGGCCCACCCGTTTCGGTGGCAGAGATGACCCGTCCGTGCCATGGGGGGCGGGCCGCGCACTCTCTAGGCTGGGGGACGGGTGCCTGCCGCCCCGGCGAGCGGGTGGTGAAGGGGTGGTGCAGGGTGTCGTCCTCGGCGGATCGGACAGGTGGAGCGGATCGGACCGCCGGCCACGAGAGCGCGGCCCTCGACGAGATCGAGCTGGCCGGTGAGCTGATGATCGCCGCCACCGCCAGCAACGCCGAGCGGCTGCCCACCGCCCGGATCGACGAGGTGCTGCTGCACCAGCCGCCGGAGGCCGAGGAGCCGGGCGCCCCGGAGGGTCGCAACAGCTAGGGCCTCAGCTCCGCAGCAGCCGGCTGATCGCCGTCATCGCCTCGCTGACCTTCTCGTCCATCGCCGAGCCGCCCTCCTCGACGGCCGCCGCCACGCAGTGCTTGATGTGCTCGTCCAGCAGCGCCAGCGCGAAGGACTGCAGCGCCTTGGTGGTGGCCGAGACCTGGGTGAGGATGTCGATGCAGTAGACGTCCTCCTCCACCATCCGCTGCAGGCCGCGGGCCTGACCCTCGATCCGGCGCAGCCGCTTGAGGTGGTCCGCCTTGTGCGAGCTGTACCCGTGCGGGCCCGCCCCGTGCGCCGGGCCGGCCGGCGCCCCGGTCGGCTGGGTGCCGGTGCTGCTCTCCGTGTTGCTCGTGGTCATCGGCCTGCCCCGTTCTCGTCCCTCGCCCGGCCGATCGCCGCCGGTGCTCCCACGCCCGGCGGGAATCGTCAGACAGACCCTAGTGTCCCGCACCCCGGGCCCCGGTGGTGTTACCCCGTCCGGGCGGCTGATCGGGATCATCGGGCGCCGGGCAGGCGCATTCCCCCCGAGGTTCCGTCAGACTGGGACCTCACAGATCCACCGACCCGCACGCCGACGTACGGGGTCCCCGCCGGGGTCTGACGGGCCGGTCGACCGGCGACTCGGAAGAGGAGCATCCGGTTCCCAGGCGCGCACCCCGTTTGCACAATCCTGACGCAGAGCACCTAGCATCGTTCAGTCCACTCCCCGCTCATCGGAGATTTCCGTGCGTTTTAGCCTGACCCCGAAGGAGACGAGCTTCTACGACATGTTCGCCGCCGCCGCGGAGAACCTCGTCGTCGGATCGAAGCTCCTGCTGGAACTGCTGGGCTCAGACGTGGCAGCCCGCGCGGAGATCGTCGAGCGCATGCGCGCCGCCGAGCACGCGGGCGACGACACCACCCACGCGATCTTCCACCAGCTGAACTCCTCCTTCATCACGCCGTTCGACCGCGAGGACATCTACAGCCTCGCCTCCTCGCTCGACGACATCATGGACTTCATGGAGGAGGCCGTCGACCTGGTCGTGCTCTACGACATCCAGACCCTGCCCAAGGGTGTGGAGGAGCAGATCGAGGTGCTGGCCCGGGCCGCCGAGCTGACCGCCGAGGCGATGCCGCGCCTGCGCAGCATGGCGCACCTGAACGAGTACTGGATCGAGATCAACCGGCTGGAGAACCAGGCGGACCAGATCCACCGCAAGCTGCTGGCCCACCTGTTCAGCGGGCAGTACGAGGCGATCGAGGTGCTCAAGCTCAAGCAGGTCGTGGACGTGCTGGAAGAGGCCGCCGACGCCTTCGAGCACGTCGCCAACACGGTGGAGACCATCGCCGTCAAGGAGTCCTGACCAGCGTGGACATGGCAGCACTCATCTGCGTCATCGGTGTGGCGTTCTTCTTCACCTACACCAACGGCTTCCACGACTCGGCCAACGCCATCGCCACCTCGGTCTCCACCCGGGCGCTGACGCCGAGGGCCGCTCTCGCGATGGCCGCGGTGATGAACCTGGCCGGCGCCTTCCTGGGCAGCGGGGTGGCCCAGACCGTCTCCAAGGGCCTGATCGAGACCCCGCAGGGCAGCCAGGGGATGACGGTCCTGTTCGGCGCGCTGGTCGGTGCGATCGCCTGGAACCTGGTCACCTGGTACTTCGGCCTGCCGTCCTCCTCCTCGCACGCGCTCTTCGGCGGCCTGGTCGGCGCGGCACTGGCGGCCGGCACCGGGGTGATCTGGCACGGCGTGATCGAGAAGATCATCATCCCGATGGTGCTCTCGCCGGTCGTCGGCCTGGTCTTCGGCTACCTGGTGATGCTGGCGATCCTGTGGATCTTCCGCAAGGCCAACCCGCACAAGGCCAAGCGCGGCTTCCGGGTCGCGCAGACCGCCTCGGCCGCCGCGATGGCGCTGGCCCACGGTCTGCAGGACGCCCAGAAGACGATGGGCATCGTGGTGATGGCGCTGACCATCTCCGGACACCAGAGCGGCAACGGCATCCCGATCTGGGTGAAGATCTCCTGCGCCACCATGCTGTCGCTGGGCACCTACGCGGGCGGCTGGCGGATCATGCGGACCCTGGGCCGCAAGATCATCGAGCTGGACCCGCCGCAGGGCTTCGCCGCCGAGTCCACCTCCGCCGCGATCATGTACGTGACCTCGTACGTCTTCAAGGCGCCGATCTCCACCACGCACGTGATCACCTCGGCGATCATGGGCGTGGGCGCCACCAAGCGGGTCCGCGCGGTGCGCTGGGGAGTGGCCAAGAACATCGTGCTCGGCTGGTTCATCACCATGCCGGCCGCGGCCCTGGTCGCCGCGCTCGTCTACTGGCTGACCGACCTGGCCGTGGGCTGACGGATCCGGCCGGGCCCCCGATCACGGGGTCCGCACAGCAGGAGGGCCCGCCCCCGTGTCCCGGGGGCGGGCCCTCCTGTCGTACTCCGCGGCGGCACCGCCATGCAGCACCGCGGAGCAGTCGGTGTGCTCTAGCCGAAGCGGCCGGAGATGTAGTCCTCGGTCGCCTGGACCGACGGGTTGGAGAAGATCCGCTGGGTGTCGTCCAGCTCGATCAGCTTGCCCGGCTGGCCGACACCGGCCAGGTTGAAGAAGGCGGTGCGGTCCGAGACGCGTGCGGCCTGCTGCATGTTGTGGGTCACGATGACGATCGTGAACCGCTCCTTGAGCTGGCCGATCAGGTCCTCGATCGCCAGCGTGGAGATCGGGTCCAGCGCCGAGCAGGGCTCGTCCATCAGCAGGACCTCGGGCTCGACCGCGATGGCGCGGGCGATGCACAGACGCTGCTGCTGACCACCGGACAGGCCCGCGCCCGGCTTGCTCAGCCGGTCCTTGACCTCGTTCCAGAGGTTGGCGCCCTTCAGCGAGTTCTCCACCACGCCGTCCAGCACCGACTTCTTCCGCACCCCGGCCAGCTTCAGGCCGGCGACCACGTTCTCGTAGATCGACATGGTGGGGAACGGGTTGGGCCGCTGGAAGACCATGCCGACGGTGCGCCGCACGGCCACCGGGTCGACGCCGGAGCCGTAGAGGTTCTCGTCGTCCAGCATGACCTTGCCCTCGACCCGGGCGCCGGGGATCACCTCGTGCATCCGGTTGAGGGTGCGCAGGAAGGTGGACTTGCCGCAGCCGGAGGGGCCGATGAAGGCCGTCACCGAGCGGGGCTCGACGGTCATCGAGATGTCCTCGATGGCCCGGGTGGCGCCGTAGTAGGCCGACAGTCCGCTGACGTCGATGCGCTTTGCCATGATCTTTCGTCTCTCTCGTCTGTTCGTACGTCAGTCGGTCGGTCAGTGGCCGGTCTTGGGCGAGCGCCAGCGGGCGATGCCCCGGGCGATCAGGTTGAGCCCCATCACCAGGGCGATCAGCACCAGCGCGGCACCCCAGGCACGGGCGTACCCGTACTGGTTGTTGACCTGGGAGTACTGCTGCCAGATGAAGACCGGCAGCGACTCCTGGGGCCCGACGAACGGATTGGCGTTGATCGAGTCCCAGACGCCGACCAGCATCATCACCGGCGCCGTCTCACCGGCGATGCGGGCGATCGCCAGCATCACACCGGTGGCGATGCCGCCGATCGCGGTCGGGAGGACGATCCGCAGGATCGTCTTCCACTTGGGCACGCCGAGCGCGTACGAGGCTTCGCGCAGCTCGTTCGGGACGAGCTTGAGCATCTCCTCGGTGGACCGGACGACCACCGGCATCATCAGGATCGCCAGCGCGAGGCTGCCCGAGAAGCCGGAGTAGGCGAAACCGAGCCCGATGTTCCAGACGGACAGGACGAACAGACCGGCGACGATCGACGGGATGCCCGTCATGACGTCGACGAAGAAGGTGACGACCTTCGCCAGCGGACCCCGGCCGTACTCGACCAGGTAGACCGCGGTGAGCAGGCCGATCGGAGCGGCGATCGCGGTGGCGAGGCCGATCTGCTGCAGGGTGCCGAGCAGCGCGTGGTAGACGCCGCCGCCAGGGCCGGAGGAGGCCACCACCCCGCGCATCGAGTGGCTCAGGAAGTCGCCGTTCACCACGCCGGCGCCCTGCTGGATGGTGTAGACCATCAGCGAGACCAGCGGGATGATCGCGAGGATGAAGGCGACCCAGATCAGCGAGGTGGCGATCCGGTCCTTGGCCTGCCGGACCCCCTCGACGCGGGCCGAGAGGCCGAAGGTGATCGCGACGAAGAGCAGCGCGGCGATCAGGCCCCACTGCAGGTGGCTGACCAGGCCGAAGCCCGCGCCGATCGCGCAGCCGAGCGCGATGGCGAGCACGGCTATACCGGGCGGGGCCCAGCGGGGCAGCCGGGCGGCGGTCAGCGAGTGGCGCAGCAGCGGGACCGGCGTGCGGTCGGCGACAGAAGGCGCGGTGGTCATGCGTTGGCCCCCGAGTACTCCTTGCGACGGGCGATGATCAGCCGCGCCGCACCGTTCACCAGCAACGTGATCGCGAACAGCACCAGGCCGGCCGCCATGAGGGCGTCCTTGCCGACGGTGCCCGCTTCACCGAACTTCAGCGCGATGTTCTGCGCGAAGGTACCGCCACCCGCGTCCAGGATGTGCAGCGACAGCTCGCTGCTGGAGGACAGCACGGTGGCCACCGCGATGGTCTCGCCGAGCGCCCGGCCGAGGCCGAGCATCGAGGCGGAGATGATGCCCGGACGGCCGAAGGGGATCACCGCGGTGCGGATCATCTCCCAGCGGGTCGCGCCCAGCGCGAGCGCCGCCTCCTCGTGCATCCGCGGCACCTGGCGGAACACCTCGCGGCTGACCGCGGTGATGATCGGCAGGATCATGATCGCCAGGATGATCCCCACGGTGAACAGGCTGCGCGCCGGCGCCCCGGGGTGGGTGGTCTTGAAGATGTAGGTCCAGCCGAGGTAGTCGTTCAGCCAGCTCATCAGGCCGTTCAGGTGCGGCACCAGGAAGAGCGCGCCCCACAGGCCGTAGACGATGCTGGGCACGGCGGCCAGCAGGTCCACCAGGTAGGCGAACGGCTGGGCGATCCGGCGCGGCGCGTAGTGCGAGATGAACAGCGCGATGCCGATCGCGACCGGGACCGCGATGATCATCGCGATGGCCGCGCTCGCCACGGTGCCGAAGGCCAGCACCGCGATGCCGAAGCTCGGCTTGAGGAGGTTGTCCGGGTCCCACCCGAAGGTGGTCAGGAAGTTCGTCTGGTCCTTGCTGATCGCCATCCCGCTGCGGTACAGCAGGAAGCCCGCGATCGCGGCCATGATGACCAGCAGCAGGATGCCGGACCCGGCCGAGAGGCCGAAGAACAGGCTGTCACCGAAGCGGCTGTTGCCCTTCAGCGAGCTGCGCGCGGGCTGCTCGGCGGACGCGGGTGGACGGCCCTGGACGGAGGTGGCTGGCCCTGGCTGCTCAGCGGAGCCGGGCGGTGGGGAGGAGGTCATGAGGTTCTAACTCCGGTCTGGCGGTGCGGCCCGGCGGGCGGGCGGCACCATGGCGGCGGTGCCCCGGACGAAACGTTCAACGGAAAGCGCTGTGGTCGGCCGGCGATCCCGTCCCCCCGACGCGGGACCGCCGACCGTTGAGCAGAGCTCGGATCAGCTCAGGTTGCCGATGGCGGCCTGGACCTTGCTGGCGATCGGGGTCGGCAGCGGGACGTAGCCCTTGGTGGCGATGGCCTGCTGGCCGCCGTTGCTCGCGATGTAGTTGAAGAAGGACTTCAGCGCCGGCAGGGTGGCCGCGTTGTTGCCCTTGTCGCAGGCGATCTCGTAGGTCACCAGGACGATCGGGTAGGCGCCCTCGGCCTTGGTGCCGTAGTCCAGCTGCAGCGCCAGGTCGTTGCCGGTGCCGATCACGGTGGAGTTGGCCAGCGTGGTGGCGGCGTTCGCGGCGGTGGCCTCGACGGCCTTGGTGGCGCCGGTGGAGATCGAAGCCGTCTTCAGGCTGTTGTTCTGCGCGTAGGACAGCTCGACGTAGCCGATCGAGTCCGAGGTCTGCTTGATCTGGGCCGCGACACCGGCGCTGCCGGTGGCCGACTGGCCGCCCTTGCCCTGCCAGGTCTTGTTCGGCGCGTAGCTCCAGGCGCCGTTCGAGGTCTTGGCGAAGTACGAGGTCAGGTTGTAGCTGGTGCCCGAGTCGTCCGACCGGTGGAAGGTCTGGATGTTGTCGCCCGGCAGGTTCACGCCCGGGTTGAGGGCGGCGATGGCCGGGTCGTTCCACTTGGTGATCTGGCCGTCGAAGATCTTCGCGGCGGTCTGGCCGTCGAGGGTCAGGTTGTCGACACCGGGGACGTTGAAGACCAGGGTGACCAGGCCGGCCACCATCGGCAGGTCGATCGCCTGGCCGCCGTTCTGGCAGACCGCCTTCGAGGCGTCGATGTCGCTCGCCTTGAGGGCGAAGTCGGTGCCGGCGAAGGCCACCTTGCCCTGGTTGAACTGGGCGACACCGGCACCGGAGCCGACACCGTTGTAGCTGACCTGCGAGCCCGAGCAGGCGTCGCCGTAGGCGGCCTTCCAGACGTCGACCGCGTTGCCCTGAGCGGTCGAACCGGCACCCTGGAGGGGGGACTGCTTCGAGGCGCAGGTGATCGCCGCGGCGCTGGAGGCGCCACTGGCGGTGCTGCTGGTCTTGGTGGTGTTGTTGTCCGAGCCGCAGGCCGCGAGCGACAGCGAGCTGACGAGCGCCACGGCACCGATTGCGAGGGCCTTGGTGCGGCCGTTCCGCTGGAGCTTCACAGGGTGTCCCTTTCTTTGGCACAGGCCACGGCGCCCGGCCGGAAGACGGGGGCGAGGTGTCCTAGCTGTTGGTCCGGGGCCTCTTCGGCCCGCCGGTAGGACCGAAGCTAGGCCGGACAGGTGACGCATCAGCCGGTCGCAAGTGAACGGAGAGTGAACCTCGGAGGGATGCCAGGAAACACCGGCTCGTAGTCACGGTTGCATCACGGTAAGAAATCGGCCAAGACACGCTGTCAGGTGACGGGGCGCCATCCAGCAGGCAACGCGGGCCGCACGCGCCCGTGCTCAGCCGACCAGCGGCGCCAGCTGCTCCAGTCGCGCCAGCAGCGCGTCGATCAGCTCCCGGTCCCGGGCGTGCGTGAGCTTGGCCCGCGCCTTCTCCGGCTTGAGCCACTTCATCCGGTCCACCTCGCGGTTGGGCCGGAACTCCCCGCGCACCGGCACCGCCGCCCAGTACCGCACCTCCTTGGGCCGCCCCTGCGCCCGGTAGTGCTGGGCCGGCAGCGGCGCGAGCAGCCGGCAGACCAGCCCCGTCTCCTCCTCCACCTCGCGCAGCGCCGCCTGCCACGGCGTCTCGCCGGCCAGCAGCTTGCCCTTGGGCAGGCTCCAGTCGTCGTACTTGGGACGGTGGATCAGCGCGATCCGCGGCTTGCGCAACCCGTGGCCGTTCTTCCGCGGGCCGCCGGGCAGCCAGAGCACCGCGCCCGCCGCCAGCACCGTGCCCGGACGGACCGGCTGCTCACCGTGCGTCACACCGAACGGCCCACCGGACGACTGCCCGCACGCCTCGCCGCCCGGGTGGGACGGGAGCAGCGGGCCGCGGCCGGGACCGGTCCACGGCCCCTGCCGCTTGGCCTCCCGCCGCCGGCGACGCGCCAGCTTCTCGGCCGCCACCGCGGACGGGGCCGACGGGGCCGCCATCCGGGGGTCCGGGTACCGCTCAACGCTCAGGCGCTCGCCCATTCATGCCATCCGTGCTGCGGGAGGGTCGGCCACTGACGGCCGAAGGCGTATCTCGCCGCCTCGACCTCCAGTCGCTGATCAGCATGCACCACCCCCAGCACGTAGGCCGTCGCGGGGGTGATCCGTGGCGTGCGCGCCGCCGTGGCCACCGTGACCGCCGCCTCCGCCGCCTCCTGGTGCCGGTCCAGCACCTGGTCGAGCACGTCCAGTTCGGCGCCCGGGCGGCCGCACACCTCCAGCGCGTAGCGGGCCCGCTTGGCCAGGACCCGGGTGCGGTGCCACGGCGCGTCGTCGGCCGCCAGCGCACCGTCCGCGTCGCCCGCCGCCCCTGCCGCCCCCGAGCGCCCCTGCGCCGGTAGCGGTGCGGCGGCGGGCGCCGGGGCCGGCGCGACCGCGCCGAGCCGGTGCAGCGCGTCCCCCTGGTACGCCGTCGCCGCCCGCTGCCACGGCAGCGCCTGCACCGCCTGCCCCAGCTCCCCGAACGCCACCGCCGCCTGCGGCAGCAGCAGCTCCCCCGCCGCGATCCCGGCCGCCGCCACCAGCGGCGCCTCGCCCACCAGCAGCGTCATCCGGTCCGCCAGCGCGTGCAGCCGCGAGGAGCGCAGTTCCTGCAGCACCGAGCTGTGCACCCGGGTGCGGGCCAGCGTCAGCTGCCGGTCCAGCAGCGCCCGTGCCTTGGGCGCACCGGGATGCCCGGCCAGCATCCCCGGCCCGCGCAGCTCGCCCGCGGTGCCGGGCGCACCCGTGCCACCGGTGGAGCTGAGCGTGTCCAGCGCCGCCAGCAGCCGCGCCGAACGCCGCAGATAGGCCGGCTCCTGCGCCAACAGGTTGAGCAGCCAGCGCAGTTCGCTGCGCGACTCGTGGGCCCAGCCCGGCTCGAACACCGCACCGAAGGTGTGCAGCGCACCGCCGATCCGGCGCACCGCGCGCAGCAGCTCCCCCGTTCCGGCGCTGCCCGCGGACGAGTTCAGCGAGGGCAGTGCACCGGGCCGGGCTCCGGCCTCCCCCACCGCCTGCGGCAGCGCGCGCAGGAAGAGGCCGGCCTGTTCGTTGAGGTACCGGGAGAGGACCTCCCCGGCGGTCGCGGTGGCCGCCGGGGTCGTCATGGGCGCGTCAGTCATGTCGTGGGTACTCCCCGTTCCCCCAGGGCAGGCGACGGATGGTCAGGGACGGTCGGCGTGGGTCACAGCGACGCGACGGCGCTCCTGCGGCGCTGGCGCGAGTCGATGAGCACTTCCTGGATGTCCCGCAGGCGGTGCCCGTCGGCGTCCTGGCTGCGCCGGCTCCAGGCCCCGTCCGGGCCCAGGTGCCAGGAGGCGGTGTCCTCCGCCATGCCGAGGTCGATCAGCCCGGACAGCTCGGCCCGGTGGGTCGGATCCGCGACCCGGACCAGGGCCTCGATCCTCCGGTCCAGGTTACGGTGCATCATATCCGCACTGCCGAACCAGACTTCGGGATCACCGCCGTTGCCGAAGACGAAGATCCGGGAGTGCTCCAGGAAGCGTCCCAGGATGCTGCGGACCCGGATGTTCTCGCTCAGCCCCACCACCCCGGGCCGGATCGCGCAGATCCCGCGCACCCAGACGTCCACCGGCACACCCGCCTGCGAGGCCCGGTAGAGCGCGTCGATCAACTGCTCGTCGACGATCGAGTTCACCTTGATCTTCACGTACGCCGGCAGGCCGGCGCGGTGGTTGGCGACCTCGTTCTGGATCCGTGCGATCAAGCCGTCGCGCAGCCCGCGCGGGGCTGTCATCAGCCGGCGGTAGGACTCCCGGCGCGAGTAGCCGGAGAGCCGGTTGAACAGGTCCGAGAGGTCGGCCCCGACCTGCGGGTCGGCGGTGAGCAGCCCCAGGTCCTCGTACAGCCTGGCGGTCTTCGGGTGGTAGTTGCCGGTGCCCACGTGCGCGTAGCGGCGCAGCGTGTCGCCCTCCTGGCGCACCACCAGCGACAGCTTGCAGTGCGTCTTCAGCCCGACCAGGCCGTACACCACATGGCAGCCCGACTCCTCCAGCTTGCGGGCCCACTTGATGTTGGCCTGCTCGTCGAAGCGCGCCTTGATCTCCACCAGCACCAGCACCTGCTTGCCGGACTCGGCCGCGTCGATCAGCGCGTCCACGATCGGCGAGTCACCCGAGGTCCGGTACAGCGTCTGCTTGATCGCCAGCACGTGCGGGTCGGCCGCGGCCTGCTCCAGGAAGGCCTGCACCGAGGTGGAGAAGCTGTCGTACGGGTGGTGCAGCAGCACGTCGCGCTCGCGCATCGCGGCGAAGATGTCCGGCTGAGAGGCCGACTCCACGTCGGTGAGACCGCGCGCGGTACCGGCCACGAACTTGCCGTACGTCAGGTCCGGACGGTCCAGGCCGGCGATCCCGAACAGCCCGGTCAGGTCGAGCGGGCCGGGCAGCGGGAACACCTCCGCCTCGGTGATGTTCAGCTCGCGCACCAGCAGGTCGAGGATGTAGGGGTCGATCGACTCCTCCACCTCCAGCCGCACCGGCGGCCCGAACCGGCGGCGCATCAGCTCCTTCTCCAGCGCCTTGAGGATGTTCTCGGTGTCGTCCTCCTCGACCTCGAGGTCCTCGTTGCGGGTCACCCGGAAGGCGTGGTGGGCGAGCACCTCCATGCCGGGGAAGAGCTCCTCCAGGTGCGCCCCCATCACGTCCTCCAGCGGCACGTACCGCTGCGGCGAGGCCTCCAGGAAGCGGAAGAGCGACTGCGGCACCTTCACCCGGGCGAAGTGCTTGTGCCCGGAGACCGGGTTGCGCACCACCACCGCCAGGTTCAGGCTCAGGCCCGATATGTACGGGAACGGGTGCGCCGGGTCGACGGCCAGCGGGGTCAGCACCGGGAAGATCTGCTGCCGGAACAGGTTGTGCAGGCGGCCCTGCTCCTTCTCGGTGAGCTCCGCCCAGCGGACCAGCTCGATGCCCTCGGCCGCGAGGTCCGGCAGCACGTCGTGCTGGAAGGCCGCCGCGTGCCGGGCCATGAGCTCCCGGGACCGCGTCCAGATCAGATCGAGCACCTCGCGCGGCTGCAGGCCCGAGGCGCTGCGCTGGGCGACGCCGGTGGCGATCCGGCGCTTGAGGCCGGCCACCCGCACCATGAAGAACTCGTCCAGGTTGCTGGCGAAGATCGCCAGGAACTTGGTCCGCTCCAGCAGCGGGATCTGCGGGTCCTCGGCCAGCTCCAGCACCCGCTCGTTGAACGCGAGCCAGCTGCGCTCCCGGTCCAGGAAGCGGCCCTGCGGCAGCTCGTCCAGCTCGGGCTCCTCGACACCGTCGGGGAACTGGTCGAGCGACACCCCCAGGGTCTTGGTCAGCCGGGACGGGGCGGGCACGCCGGGGGACTCGGGCATGGCATCGGCTCCTGAGGGGTCTGGCGCTTCGGGCGTCGTACCGGCCGCGACCGGGCGGGGGACGGTCATGGGTTCCAGCTCCTCCAGCGGCGTGAGATCCGCGTGCCCGGGCGCGGCCGGTGTCCGGCTGTCCTCACCCGGTTCCGCCACCCGCAGCGAGGCGGACCCACCGCTCGGGGCGGTCGATAGCCGACCGACCCCGGCGATGTGGCCCAAGCTGCGGGAGCGAGACACTACGGACGTCATCCTGTGATCTTCGCGTCGGCAATTGAATCCACGGTAAACACCGCATGGCCGGGAGGAAAGCTGAGTCGGTCGGCCCTGCGGCCCGCTAGCCCACTCGACGACCCTCGGTGACCCGATACATCAGGTCTACCTCGTGCACCGTGAATCCCACACGCTCGTAGACCCGCACCGCGGCCACGTTGTCCGCGTCGACGTAGAGCAGCACGGTGGGCAGCCCGCGGTCCGCCGCCAGATGGCGCAGTCCGGCCGCGGTCAGCGCCTTGCCCAGGCCGTTGCCCTGCTCGGCCGGGTCCACCCCGACCACGTAGACCTCGCCCAGCTCGGGCTCGGCGGCGGTGGCCGGGTGCACCTTGGTCCAGTGGAAGCCGACCAGGCGCTCGTCCGCGGTGCCGGCGCCGCGGACCGCGAGGAAGAAGCCGGCCGGGTCGAACCACGGCTCGGCGATCCGGTCGGCCAGGTCGCGGGCGGTCCAGGAACCCTGTTCCGGGTGGTGGGCGAAGGCCAGCGCGTTGAGCCGCAGCCAGGCCTCGTCGTCCGCACCGGGCCGGAAGGTCCGCAGCGTGACGCCCTCGGGCAGCGGCACCTCGGCCGGGGCCGCCGCGGTGCGGCGCATCTGCCGCAGCTCGCGGACCAGCTCCGCACCGAACGCCTCGGCCAGTCGCCGGGCCGCCGGGTGGCCACCGTGCGCCCAGAAGTCGACGGCCCGCTGCTCGCCGGCCTCGGCGAGCACCGCACCGGCCAGCGCCCGGCCCAGCCCCAGCCCGCGGCGGTCCGGGTGCACGGCCAGCTCGGCGGTGGCGGACTTCTCCTGGAGCTCGACCTGCGCGTAGCCGGCCGGGGCGTCGGTGCCGCCGGCCACCAGGTGCCGCACGCCCTCGCGCGGCTCGGCCACCCGCAGCCGCAGGCGGCCCGCCTCCGAGACGGCCTCGCGGCCGTCGGCGGCCGCGGCGGCGCGCAACACGGCGTGCGCGGTGTCGAGCTGCTCGGCCGTCAGACCGGCGCTCACCTGGATCTCGGGGCTCACGTGGGACTCGGACTCGGGAGTCTTGGCGGTATCCATGGACGGGACCTTACGCTGCCTCACATGTCATCAGATGCCATACGAAGAGTTCGTCCCGCGGCCTACGCGGTCTGCGTCGAGGACGGCCGGATCCTGCTCGCGCGCTGGGTCGGCGCGGACGGGGAGCGGCTGTGGACCATGCCCGGCGGCGGGCTCGACCACGGGGAGGACCCGTACGACGCGGCGATCCGGGAGGTGCGGGAGGAGACCGGGTACGAGGTCGAGCTGGTCCGGTTGCTCGGGGTCGACTCGGAGAACTTCCTCGTTCCGGCGAGCTCCTCTAACCCCCAGGCGCGGGACTTCCACGGTCTGCGGATCCTCTACGAGGGCCGGATCACCGGGGGCGAGCTGCGCAACGAGACCGACGGCTCGACGGATCTGGCGGCCTGGATCCCGCTGGCGGAGGTCGAGGGACTGGAGCGGGTGTCCTTGGTGGACATCGCCGTCGCGCTCCACCGGGAAAAGCCGGCACTGGGTCGCATCGTGCGATGAAAATCGTGCGGTGAGAGCCGTGCGGAGTGAGCCCTGAACGCAAGAAAGCCCCCTTCCCGAAGGAAGGGGGCTTTCTTGGAATGATTGTTCGGCGGCGTCCTACTCTCCCACAGGGTCCCCCCTGCAGTACCATCGGCGCTGTGAGGCTTAGCTTCCGGGTTCGGAATGTAACCGGGCGTTTCCCTCACGCTATGACCACCGAAACACTATGAAACTGTCGACCGCAACCCGCCCGTTCTTTCCCTGGCGGGGGTCGTTGTTTCAGAACAACACAGTGGACGCGAGCAACTGAGGACAAGCCCTCGGCCTATTAGTACCGGTCAGCTCCACCCCTTACAGGGCTTCCACATCCGGCCTATCAACCCAGTCGTCTACTGGGAGCCTTACCCTCTCAAGGAGGTGGGAGTGCTCATCTCGAAGCAGGCTTCCCGCTTAGATGCTTTCAGCGGTTATCCCTCCCGAACGTAGCCAACCAGCCATGCCCTTGGCAGGACAACTGGCACACCAGAGGTTCGTCCGTCCCGGTCCTCTCGTACTAGGGACAGCCCTTCTCAACACTCCTACGCGCACAGCGGATAGGGACCGAACTGTCTCACGACGTTCTAAACCCAGCTCGCGTACCGCTTTAATGGGCGAACAGCCCAACCCTTGGGACCTACTCCAGCCCCAGGATGCGACGAGCCGACATCGAGGTGCCAAACCATCCCGTCGATATGGACTCTTGGGGAAGATCAGCCTGTTATCCCCGGGGTACCTTTTATCCGTTGAGCGACGGCGCTTCCACAAGCCACCGCCGGATCACTAGTCCCTGCTTTCGCACCTGCTCGACCCGTCGGTCTCACAGTCAAGCTCCCTTGTGCACTTACACTCAACACCTGATTGCCAACCAGGCTGAGGGAACCTTTGGGCGCCTCCGTTACTCTTTAGGAGGCAACCGCCCCAGTTAAACTACCCACCAGACACTGTCCCTGATCCGGATCACGGACCCAGGTTAGACATCCAGCACGACCAGAGTGGTATTTCAACGTCGACTCCACAACAACTGGCGTTGCCGCTTCAAAGTCTCCCACCTATCCTACACAAGCCGAACCGAACACCAATATCAAGCTATAGTAAAGGTCCCGGGGTCTTTCCGTCCTGCTGCGCGAAACGAGCATCTTTACTCGTAATGCAATTTCACCGGGCCTATGGTTGAGACAGTCGAGAAGTCGTTACGCCATTCGTGCAGGTCGGAACTTACCCGACAAGGAATTTCGCTACCTTAGGATGGTTATAGTTACCACCGCCGTTTACTGGCGCTTAAGTTCTCAGCTTCGCCCCGACGAATCAGAGCTAACCGGTCCCCTTAACGTTCCAGCACCGGGCAGGCGTCAGTCCGTATACATCGCCTTACGGCTTCGCACGGACCTGTGTTTTTAGTAAACAGTCGCTTCTCGCTGGTCTCTGCGGCCGGCCCCAGCTCGGGCAGCAAGTGCCTCCACCAGTTCCGGCCCCCTTCTCCCGAAGTTACGGGGGCATTTTGCCGAGTTCCTTAACCATAGTTCACCCGAACGCCTCGGTATTCTCTACCTGACCACCTGAGTCGGTTTGGGGTACGGGCCGCCATGAAACTCGCTAGAGGCTTTTCTCGACAGCATAGGATCATCCACTTCACCACAATCGGCTCGGCATCAGGTCTCAGACTATGTGCAAGGCGGATTTGCCTACCTTGCGTCCTACACCCTTACCCCGGGACAACCACCGCCCGGGCTGGACTACCTTCCTGCGTCACCCCATCGCTCACCTAATACCCTGTTGGATCAGCGGCTCCACCACGTCCCATTGTCCGAAGACTCCGGGCCGGCTTCACGGCTTTAGCATTCAGAGGTTCAGCGTTGGCGCTTCAAAGCGGGTACGGGAATATCAACCCGTTGTCCATCGACTACGCCTGTCGGCCTCGCCTTAGGTCCCGACTTACCCTGGGCAGATCAGCTTGACCCAGGAACCCTTGGTCAATCGGCGCAAGAGTTTCCCACTCTTGTATCGCTACTCATGCCTGCATTCTCACTCGTATACCGTCCACGACTGGATTCCTCCGCCGCTTCACCCGGCACACGACGCTCCCCTACCCATCCACAGCGCCGTTGGGCGTATTCTGTGAATGACACGACTTCGGTGGTGTGCTTGAGCCCCGCTACATTGTCGGCGCGGAATCACTTGACCAGTGAGCTATTACGCACTCTTTCAAGGGTGGCTGCTTCTAAGCCAACCTCCTGGTTGTCTCTGCGACTCCACATCCTTTCCCACTTAGCACACGCTTAGGGACCTTAGTCGGTGTTCTGGGCTGTTTCCCTCTCGACCATGGAGCTTATCCCCCACAGTCTCACTGCCACGCTCTCACTTACCGGCATTCGGAGTTTGGCTAAGGTCAGTAACCCGGTAAGGCCCATCGCCTATCCAGTGCTCTACCTCCGGCAAGAAACACGTGACGCTGCACCTAAATGCATTTCGGGGAGAACCAGCTATCACGGAGTTTGATTGGCCTTTCACCCCTAACCACAGGTCATCCCCCAGGTTTTCAACCCTGGTGGGTTCGGTCCTCCACGCGGTCTTACCCGCGCTTCAACCTGCCCATGGCTAGATCACTCCGCTTCGGGTCTTGGGCATGCAACTCAACCGCCCTATTCGGACTCGCTTTCGCTACGGCTACCCCACACGGGTTAACCTCGCTACACACCGCAAACTCGCAGGCTCATTCTTCAAAAGGCACGCAGTCACGGCTGATCAGCAAGCTGACCAACGACGCTCCCACGGCTTGTAGGCACACGGTTTCAGGTACTATTTCACTCCGCTCCCGCGGTACTTTTCACCATTCCCTCACGGTACTATCCGCTATCGGTCACTAGGGAATATTTAGGCTTAGCGGGTGGTCCCGCCAGATTCACACGGAATTTCTCGGGCTCCGTGCTACTTGGGAGAAGCTCAAGTGAGCCGTACAAGTTTCGTCTACGGGGGTCTTACCCTCTACGCCGGACCTTTCGCATGTCCTTCGACTACCCATACGGTTTCTGACTCACCCGATCGCCGGCAGACGACCGAAGAACTTTCCCACGACCCCGAAGTGGCAACCCCTGCCGGGTCTCACACCACAACGGTTTAGCCTCATCCGGTTTCGCTCGCCACTACTCCCGGAATCACGGTTGTTTTCTCTTCCTGCGGGTACTGAGATGTTTCACTTCCCCGCGTTCCCTCCACATACCCTATGTGTTCAGGTATGGGTGACAGCCCATGACGACTGCCGGGTTTCCCCATTCGGACACCCCCGGATCAAAGCTCGGTTGACAGCTCCCCGGGGCCTATCGCGGCCTCCCACGTCCTTCATCGGTTCCTAGTGCCAAGGCATCCACCGTGCGCCCTTAAAAACTTGGCCACAGATGCTCGCGTCCACTGTGCAGTTCTCAAACAACGACCAGACACCCACCTACACAACCCAGCAAACACCAGGTCGGTCCGTGGGACCGGCACTGAGACAACGATTACTCGTTCCCTCAGGACCCAACAACGTGCCCGACACACCAGACTCAAGAAACGCTTTCCACGCCGAAGCAGTACTCACGAACCATCACCCAGTGTGCCGAATAGTCAACGTTCCACCCATGAGCAACCGTGCGAGACATTCGCTCGCATCCGGCCATGTGCTCCTTAGAAAGGAGGTGATCCAGCCGCACCTTCCGGTACGGCTACCTTGTTACGACTTCGTCCCAATCGCTGGTCCCACCTTCGACGGCTCCCTCCCAAGGGTTAGGCCACCGGCTTCGGGTGTTACCGACTTTCGTGACGTGACGGGCGGTGTGTACAAGGCCCGGGAACGTATTCACCGCAGCATGCTGATCTGCGATTACTAGCAACTCCAACTTCATGGGGTCGAGTTGCAGACCCCAATCCGAACTGAGGCCGGCTTTTTGGGATTCGCTCCACCTCACGGTATCGCAGCCCTTTGTACCGACCATTGTAGCACGTGTGCAGCCCAAGACATAAGGGGCATGATGATTTGACGTCGTCCCCACCTTCCTCCGAGTTGACCCCGGCAGTCTCCTGTGAGTCCCCATCACCCCGAAAGGCATGCTGGCAACACAGAACAAGGGTTGCGCTCGTTGCGGGACTTAACCCAACATCTCACGACACGAGCTGACGACAACCATGCACCACCTGTATACCGACCACAAGGGGGCGACTATCTCTAGCCGTTTCCGGTATATGTCAAGCCTTGGTAAGGTTCTTCGCGTTGCGTCGAATTAAGCCACATGCTCCGCTGCTTGTGCGGGCCCCCGTCAATTCCTTTGAGTTTTAGCCTTGCGGCCGTACTCCCCAGGCGGGGAACTTAATGCGTTAGCTGCGGCACCGACGACGTGGAATGTCGCCAACACCTAGTTCCCAACGTTTACGGCGTGGACTACCAGGGTATCTAATCCTGTTCGCTCCCCACGCTTTCGCTCCTCAGCGTCAGTAATGGCCCAGAGATCCGCCTTCGCCACCGGTGTTCCTCCTGATATCTGCGCATTTCACCGCTACACCAGGAATTCCGATCTCCCCTACCACACTCTAGCCTGCCCGTATCGAATGCAGACCCGGGGTTAAGCCCCGGGCTTTCACATCCGACGCGACAGGCCGCCTACGAGCTCTTTACGCCCAATAATTCCGGACAACGCTCGCACCCTACGTATTACCGCGGCTGCTGGCACGTAGTTAGCCGGTGCTTCTTCTGCAGGTACCGTCACTTGCGCTTCTTCCCTGCTGAAAGAGGTTTACAACCCGAAGGCCGTCATCCCTCACGCGGCGTCGCTGCATCAGGCTTTCGCCCATTGTGCAATATTCCCCACTGCTGCCTCCCGTAGGAGTCTGGGCCGTGTCTCAGTCCCAGTGTGGCCGGTCGCCCTCTCAGGCCGGCTACCCGTCGTCGCCTTGGTAGGCCATTACCCCACCAACAAGCTGATAGGCCGCGGGCCCATCCTGCACCGCCGGAGCTTTCCACCAACCCCCATGCAGAGGAAGATCGTATCCGGTATTAGACCCCGTTTCCAGGGCTTGTCCCAGAGTGCAGGGCAGATTGCCCACGTGTTACTCACCCGTTCGCCACTGATCCACCCCGAAGGGCTTCACCGTTCGACTTGCATGTGTTAAGCACGCCGCCAGCGTTCGTCCTGAGCCAGGATCAAACTCTCCGTGAATGTTTACCCGTAATCGGGTCGACACCCGCGTCGAGCGGCACGACAACCACCGGAATAGGGTGGCCTCGCGCACTGCGTCCTCGCTAGTGTTTTACTTCAAAAGGAATCTCCAACCCCAGTCCGAAGACCAAGGCCGGGGATGTCAACATATCTGGCGTTGACTTTTGGCACGCTGTTGAGTTCTCAAGGAACGGACGCTTCCTTTGCAGCCACTTCCGTGGCCCCTCCGGGCGCTTCGTTCTTTCTTCTCTTCGAGCTTATCAGACCCGCCTCTCGGCGTTTCCCGACTCGCTCTCGGTGTTTCCAACCTTACCAGGTCTTCCGCACCGCTCGGCCTCAAGAGGCCTTCGCCGTAACCGACCTGACGGCCTGTCCGACGTGTTGAACTTTAGCCCAGCCCCGCTCCGAAAAGCGAATCGGGCCCACTCGCCGAAATACCGGCACGACAAAAGAAGCCCGCCGCAGAAACGCGCAAAAAGCGACGCGTCAACGACCGACGATCTTGCCGAGGGTGGTGTTTCAGGAGAGTGGCTGCGCTCGGGACCGTCCGCACAAGTGTGAACGTCCGGTGCTCCCTGACAGGCAGCTCGAAGAACACTAGACCTCTTCGAGAAGCGAGTCAACCCCCGCCTCGGCGTGCGGCAGCTGGAAGGCCAGCACCGCCACGTCGTCGTCGTGCTCCGCCGTCACCCCCATGGCCCGCAGCAGCCTGGCGCAGACCACCTCGGGCGAGCCGACCGCGCCGGCCAGGGTGCGGGCCAGCAGGCCGAGGCCCTCGTCGATGTCCTGGTCGCGGCGCTCCACTAGTCCGTCCGTGTAGAGGACACCGGTGGTGCCGGCGAGCAGGCGCAGCACGTGCGAGGTGTGGGAGCCGTCGCCGGTGCCCAGTGGCGGGCCGTTCTGCTGCTCCCCCTGGAGCACGGTGCCGTCGGGGCCGCGCAGCATCAGCGGAAGGTGTCCGGCGGAGGAGTAGGTGAGGGTGCCGGCGGGCGGGTCGTAGACGGCGTAGACACAGGTGGCGATCTGGTTGGCGTCGATCTCCATGGCCAGGCCGTCGAGCAGGCCCATCACCTGGTGCGGCGGCAGGTCGAGCCGGGCGTAGGCGCGCACGGCGGTGCGCAGCTGCCCCATCACGGCGGCGGCGCGCAGGCCGCGGCCCATCACGTCGCCGATCACCAGGGCGGTGCGCCCGCCGCGCAGGCTGATCACGTCGTACCAGTCGCCGCCGACCGCCGCGTCCGCGCCGCCGGGCTGGTAGGTGGCGGCGACGCGCAGCTCGGCGGGCTGTTCGAGCTTCTGCGGCAGCAGGCTGCGCTGCAGGGTGACGGCGGCCTCGCGCTGGCGGCGTTCGGCCTCGCGCAGCCGGGCCGCGGCCTGCACCTGGTCGGTGACCTCGGCGGCGTAGATCAGCACGCCGATGGCGGGCGGCGGCTGTCCGTCGCGGCCGGCCGAGCGCGCGGTGCGGGCGGTGCGTTCGGTGGAGCGCAGGGGGACGCAGGAGACGTTGAAGCAGCGGGTACGTCCGGGGCCGGCCGCCGGGTCGGTGATGCTGCGCGCCTTGACGCTGCGGTCGCGACCGCTGCGCAGGACCTGGTCGAGCAGCGGGAGCAGGCCGAGCTCGGCGAGTTCCGGCATCGCCTCCTCCGCGGTCAGGCCGGTGGCGCGGGTGCCGAAGAGTTCGCGGTAGGCGTCGTTGGCATAGCCGAGGCGGTGCCGGGGGCCGTAGGTGATCACGACGGGAGCGGGCAGTCGGCCCAGCAGGTCGCGCAGGTCGTACAGCTCGTGCAGGTCGAGCAGTGGCTCCGGGCCGAGCAGGGGTCCGCCGAGGCCGAGTGGGTCGCGCGGCCCGGGCAGGGCGACCGGGTCGTCCGCGGGGGCGGCGACACGCCACGGGGCCGCGGTGAGCCGCGCACTCCAGCGCATGAGGTTCAACCGACTGTCGCTTTCCTCGGATCGCGGGCCGTCACAGTTCGTACTGATGTTTGCACAGGCCGTGACGGGGTGTCACGCAGATCCTGTCAGGTGAGGGTGCGGTTCCGGAAGTCGTACGTGTGTTGGTCGTGTTGTAGCCCTGAGGGTGCCCCGCGCAGATCACCCAGAACACCCGGAACACGCAGAACGCCTCAGTGGTCCCGGCCGCCGCCCAGCACCCAGTCCGCCAGCACCCGCACCCGCCCCTGGTTGCTCGGCAGTCCGCGCAGCGTGCGGGTGCGCTGCAGCAGCCAGGCCCGGCGGCCGGACAGGCCCTTGCGCGCCGGCCCGGCCACCAGCCGCAGGCCGAGCGGGTCGGCGACGTGGCGCGGGTCGGGCCGGTAGCCGCGCGGCGGGCGGGCGGCGGCCACCGCGAGCAGGTTCTCGGCCAGCAGCCCGCCCTGGGTCAGGGCGTGCCGCGCGTCGCGGCCGCAGAGCTCCGGGCCCAGCGGGACGGCGGCGCAGTCACCGGCCGCCCAGGCGCCGGGCAGCGCCCGCCCGTCGGGGCCGAGCACCTGGAGGGTGTCCAGGCAGCGGATCCGGCCGTCCTCGCCGGTGGGCAGGTCGGTGGCGCCGAGCACCGGCGCGGGGCGCTCGCCGGCCGTCCAGACCAGGGTGCGGGCGGCCAGGCGGGTGCCGTCGGAGAGCGCCACCGCGTGGTCGCGTGCGGAGTCGAGCGCGGTCTTCAGGCGGACGTCCACGTTCCGCTCGCGCAGGTGGGACAGGGCCTGTTCGGCCAGTTCCGGCTCGGCCTCGGCGAGGATCCGCTCGCCCGGCTCGACCAGCACCCAGCGCAGGTCCGCGGGAGCGATGTTGGGGTAGCCGCGCAGCGAGCGGCGGGCCATGTCCTCCAGCTCGGCGAGCGCGCCGACGCCGCCGTAGCCGGCCCCGACGAAGACGAAGGTCAGTGCGGCGTCGCGCAGTTCGGGGTCGCGGGTGGTGGAGGCGAGGTCGAGCTGGTCGCGCACGTGCCGGCCCAGCGCGACCGCCTCGCCGACCGTCCCGAAGCGCAGGCCGTGCTCGGCGAGGCCGGGGACCGGGGCACCGCGCTCCGTCGAGCCGGCCGCCAGCACCAGCTCGTCGTACGCCAGTTCGCTCTCGACGCCGTCCTTCGGGGTGAGCCAGGCCAGCCGGCGGGCGTGGTCGATCCGGGCGACCCGGCCGGTGAGCACCCGGCAGTCGGGCAGCGCCTGGCGCAGCGGGACCACGACGTGCCGCGGATCGATGGATCCGGCGGCCACCTCGGCGAGCAGCGGACGGTACGTCAGATAGGGTGCGGCCTCAACCACGGTGACTTCCGCGCGCCCGGCCCGCAGCTCCGACTGGAGTTCCCGCTGGAGCCGTTGGGCCGTGGCCAGCCCCGCACAACCGCCGCCCACGATCAGAACCCGGATGGTGCCACCTCCGCTCGAATCGGTGTCCTGGTGAGAAATGTGACCCGGTTCACGCCTCCATGACGCCCTGCCGAGGGGTCTCTTGTCCACACCGCGTCAGCAGTTTTCGGAGCGCGTTCCGACGAGTTCGGGCAAGTCCGGGCAAGTCCGGGCGACTCCGGAGCCGGTTCGGCGCGGTTCCGGCCACGGCGAGGCGGACGGGTCGTGCGCGGGTGGCGTGCCCGAAAAGCCGTCACCCCGGGTGGTGAATCCATTACGGCCTGATTTACCGTTGGCCGACCAGCCCGACTGGCCGAGCTTGAAACGGGGAAGGGTAGTCCGCGGATGATCCTCGCCCGTACGGGCCGTGCGTCGCCGAACGGCGCGGTGGCGGTCCCGACGGGGCCGGTGCGGGGGCCGGGTACTGGGAGCTGGCTGGACCCTTGGCAGGTCACCAGCGGCTGCGACGACTTCGCACGAGAGCCCCGAGGTGGGCTCCTCCGGGGGAGGGTTGGGATTGAAGGAACAGGATCACAGGCTGGGCGAACCGGCTGTGCCGCAGGTCGGGGCGGGTGCGAGCACCGTCCCCGAGCAACGCGTGCCACTGTCCGGCCCGTACCGGTCCGGCGCCGGTTCCGGAACCGGCGGAACCGGAACCGGCCGTCCTGAGACGGGAATCGGGGCCCGCACGGGAATCGGCACCGGAGCGGGGGCCGGGGCAGACACGGGCTTCGGGCCCGGCACGGGCGCCGGTCGGACGGTGCCGGAACCGGTGGAGGAACGGCGCGTGGGCAGCCCGCGGTTGCGGGTGGACGCTCGGCGGAACCTGGAGAGCGTGCTGCGTGCGGCCCGCGAGGTCTTCGGCGAACTCGGGTACGACGCACCGATGGAGGAGGTCGCACGGCGGGCCGGCGTGGGTGTCGGCACGGTGTACCGGCGCTTTCCCAGCAAGGAGGTGCTGGTCCAGCGGATCGCCGCCGAGGAGGTGGCCTGGCTGACCGCGCGGGCCCGGGAGGCGCTCTACGGGCCGGCCGGCCCCTGGGAGGCGCTGGCCGGCTACCTGGCCACCGCGGTGGGCACCGGGGCCGGGCGGCTGCTGCCGCCGGAGGCCTTCGGTTACGCCGAGGAGCTGGCCCGGGTGCCGGAGCAGCGGCTGCCACCGGACGCCGCACCGGAGGCCGGTGAGCCGCTGGGCGCGGTCGGGGTGCCGGACGCCGATCCGCGGCTGCTGCTCCAGTTACTCGCCGCATTGGTGACCAGGGCGGCGGCAGCGGGCGAACTGCGGCCCGGGGTCACCGTCTCGGAGATCGTGCTGGTGCTGACGGCGGCCGTGCCACCGGCGATCGGGCGCACCCTGGCGGCCCGGCAGGACGCTGGTCCGCTGCCCGGCGGGCCGGTGCCCGAGCCGGCCGAGCGGCTGCTGCGGATCCTGCTGGACGGTCTGCGGGCGGGCTGAGCCATCGTGACGGCCGACCCCGCGGCTGACGCGGGAGCGCTCCCCGGCGGCCGTGGCGGTGGTGGTGACGGTGGCGGTCGTGACGGTCGTGACGGTGGCGGTCGTGACGGTGGCGACCGAGGCGTGCCCGTCGGGCAGTGGAACGACGGGCGCCGGGGCCGCGGGCAGGCGGCGTGCGGACCGGGGCCGGGCGGCGCCGGTCGTCAACCCGGCGTCAACTGGCTGCGCCGGAGCGGGGAAGTCGGACCTCGGGCGCTTCCCCGGAAGAGTGGGTCACCCCGTCCGTGGCTTCCCGTGCACGTCCTGCTATGCCATTCTTTGGCCGTGGTTGGAGCCAATGTCCCGGTGCACACCCTTCGCGGTGCCATGACCGCCGCGCACACCGGCGCAGGCGATGGCGCATCGCAGCACGCCCTTCGTCGGTGTGCGCCCCCAGGATGGGCGTTGGCGTCCGGCCCGGTCCGGCAGGCGGTCCGATGACCCCCGAGGAGCCGAACGAGCGCGGCGGCGAGCGCAGCACCGAGCCCGGCGCCGAGCCGGTGACCGGCCAGGTGCCGGGGCAGGGCGGCGCGCCCTCGCGCGAATCGCTCAACCCGCCGCCGGAGTCGCCGTCCCCGCTGCCTGCTCCCGCCTCCGAACCACTCGCGCCGCTGACCGGCCGGGTGCCGGGGCAGGCCGTCGCCGGGCAGGGCAGCGTGCTGCCCGAGGCGTTCGTCGCCCCCCAGGCGAACACCGGCGCGAGCCGCGGCCGCTCCCCCGAGGAGGCCGATCCCACTGCGCCGCTGGCCGTCGTGCCACCGCCCGCCGACCCGGTGGACGGCGAGCGCCCGCCCTCCGACGCCGAGTTGACGGCGCTGGTGCGCGGCGGCGACGACGGCGCCTACGAGGAGCTGTACCGCCGGCACGCCGATGCGGTGCGCCGCTACGCCCGCAGCTGCTGCCGCGACAGCTTCACCGCCGAGGACCTGGCCGGCGAGGTCTTCGCCCGCACCTTCCAGGCGCTGAAGGCGGGCAAGGGCCCGGAGTTCGCCGTCCGCGCCTACCTGCTGACCGCCGTGCGCAACATCGCCGCCACCTGGACCCGCGGCGAGCGCCGCGAGCAGCTGATCGACGACTTCGGCGCCTTCAGCCAGTCGACGGCCGCCGCCACCATCGAGTACGACCTCGCCGACCCCGGCGCGGACGCCTGGGCGATCGCCCAGGCCGACCAGCGCATGGTGATGCAGGCCTTCATCGAACTGCCGGAGGACGACCGGGTGCTGCTCTGGCACACCGAGGTCGAGCGGGAGTCGCCCAAGGCCGTCGCCGTCCTGCTGGGCAAGACCGCGAACGCCACCGCCGTGCAGGCGCACCGGGCGCGCGCCCGGCTGGCCGCCGGCTTCCTGCAGGCCCATGTGTCGGCGACCCCGGCCCAGGGCTGCGAGGAGTACGCCAACCGGCTCGGCCTCTACGCCCGGGGCGCGCTGCGCAAGCGGGCGTCGGCCGAGGTCGGCGAGCACGTGCGCGGGTGCACGGCGTGCACGGCCGCGCTGCTGGAGCTGGTCGACATCAACCACGCGCTGCGGCTGCTGCTGCCCGGTGGCGTGCTGGTGTGGGTCGGGGCCGGTGCCTTCTCGGCCGTCGCGGCGGCGCTGGGCGCCGGCGCGCTCGCGGGCGGCGCCGCGGCCGGTGGTGCGGCGGCGGCGAGCGGTGCGGGAGCGGCGACCGGTGCGGCTGGTGCTGCCGGTGCGGGAGGGGCCGCCGGGGCCGGGGGTTCCTCCGGTGGTGGCGCCGCCGCAGCCGCCGGGGAGGGCCTGGGCACCGCCGCGAAGGCGGGCATCGCCGCCGCCGTGGCGGTGGCCGCCGCGGCCGCCGTCGCCTATGCGCTGACCGGCTCCCCGGCCCCCGCGCCCACAGCCGCCCCGGCGCCCCCCGCGCCGAGCGCCTCGGCCAGCCCGGCCCCGAAGCCGTCCGCCGCGCCGAAGCCGCCCGCACCGAGTCCGCAGCCGCCGACCCCGCAGGCCCCCACGCCCGCCCCCGCGCCGACGCCCGCCCGGCCGACGCCGAGCCCGGCACCGCCGGCTCCGAAGCCCACGCCCACCCCGGCGCCCAGGCCGACGCCGCCCCCGACACCACCGCTGCCCACGCTGCCGCCGGTGCCGACGCCGACCGTGCCGGCGATCCCCACCCCGGAGATCCCGACGCCCTCGATCGCGGCCCCGCCGGCCCCGCCCGCACCGACACCGTCGGCGCCCACCCCGGCGCCGAGCATCCTGCCGAGCTCGCTGCCGACGCTGCTGCCCAGCCCGCCGGTGCCGAGCAGCTTCTGGATGGACCAGCTGCCGTTCAGCAAGGGCTCGAACCGGGTGCCGCCGGACGGCCCGACGATCAACCGCCAGGACGGCAGCGGCTGGCTGCTCCAGCGCGACCGGCTCCGGGTGGCCGGCACCGCCTACAAGAACGGCGTCAGCGTGGCCGCGCCGTCCACGGTGGCGATCGACCTGAACCGCGCCTGTACCGCCTTCGACGCGGTGGTCGGCGTGGACGACCTGACGCTCGTGCCGGGCGCCGTCCGGTTCTCGGTCACCGACGCGGACGGGGCGAGCCTGTGGCGCTCACCCGATCTGCGGGCCTGGGACGCGGCGGCGCCGGTGCACGTGCCGCTGGCCGGGCGGACGTCGATCCGGCTGGTGGTGACGCCGGTGGACGGCTTCTGGTCCAACGGCAGCATCGCGGACTGGGCCGACGCCCGGTTCAGCTGCTGAGGTGAGCTGAACCGGGCGTCGGCCCGGGAGCGGGAGCGTCAGATCGCGCAGGCGCCGTCGGCGCACGCGTCGTCGCCGTGGCCGTGGGCGGCGGCCCCGGCCTGCTGCTCGGCGTGCTGCTGCTCGCTCGCGACCTGCTCGAAGACGCGCAGGAAGGTCTCCACCTCCTGGCCGCCCTGGACGGCCCACTGGCCGTCGAAGACGAAGGTCGGCACGGCGCTGATGCCCAGCTGCCGCGCCTCGTCCAGCTGGCGCTGCACCTCGTCGGCGCCCTCGTCGCCCGCCAGGTACTCGGTGACCCGGGCCCGGTCCAGGCCGGCCGCGACGGCGACCTCGGTGAGCGCGGCGCGGTCGCCGACGTCCACGCCGTCGGTGAAGTGCGCCTTGAGCAGCGCCTCCTTGAGCACGCCCTGGGCGGCGGTGCCGTACTCCGTCTCCGCCAGGTGCAGCAGGCGGTGGCCGAGGAAGGTGTTGGCGTGCAGCGCGGCGTCGAAGTCGTAGTCGATGCCCTCGGCGCGGCCCAGCTCGGTCACCCGGTCGTCCATCGCGCGCGACTGCGGCCCGTAGCGCTCGGCCAGCCAGGCGCGGTGCGGGCTGGCCGTGGCGGGGGCGTCGGGGACGAGCTGGTAGGGGCGGAAGGTCACCTCGACCTCGCCCTTGCCCTCGAAGCGCTCCAGGGCCTGGTCGAAGCGGCGCTTGCCGATGTAGCACCAGGGGCAGGCGATGTCCGAGTAGATCTCGACCTTCATGGGGGCTGGCTCCTCAGCGGGGTGGGACGGGCGGTTCGGTGTTCGACGCGGTTCAACGTGGAGGGTGAACCGATATGTCCTGGTCCGCATTCCCGATCCGAGCAGATATGTCCGATTACCGGATTTCTGTGTCCGGATGGGCCGCATCCCAGCTCGGAAGATCAGCTGACCATCGCGCTGCCGCGCCGCTGGACCGAGCGCGCCTTGGCCGCGGCGGCGGCCCGCGTGGCGCTGGAGGCGGATGCGGGGCGTGGGGCGCATGTCGCGCGCGTCCACGAGCTCGAGGGCGCGGTCGCGATCGGGGGCGCGGAGTGACGGCCGCACCGACCGGGGCGCTGGCACCGCGATCTGCCTGTGCTGCTCGATGGCGGGCGGGTTCGGGATGTACGCGAAGTACTGGGGCGTGTGGTGCGGGAGTTGACCTAGGGATTGAGCTTCGCGGCGACGCCGGAAAGTCTGACTGGATGACTTTCCGGCGGGATTTGCGTGAGAAGTCGACGGGAAAGTTGGGGATGTCGACTTCTCGTGCATTCACATGAACGGCCATAAGGCGAGAAGCATCGCGGCGAAGGTCAGCACCCCGGTGATCGAGACCACGTAGATCGCGACCCGTTCCGCGAGACCGGGATATTCGGGCTCGTCGTCACCGCTGCGCAGCAGGACGCAGGCGAGGACGCGGTGCACGAAGCCCGCCAGCAGGGGCATCCGGAGCGGGAGTTCGACCTGGTCGGCTTCTCGCCGGTTCGTCATGTGTCGTCGGCCAATCGTCGGAGGGCGTCGATGAGTTCACCCACCTCGGGGAGGGTGAGCGGGCGGAGTTGGAGCAGGACGGCGCCGGCCGGGGTGATCAGCCATCCCCCGGCGGCGTCGGGCAGGTCGACATCCGCGGCGTCCAGGGCGTCGGCCAGATCCGCGAACGCGGCGGCGGCTTGGCGGCGAGGAGAGCTCACTTGGCCGCCTCCTCGACAGGGCAGGCGGCGGCCGGGCGAACCAGCCAGCGCGGGTCAGCCTCCCATTCCGCTCCCCCGCGCTCCGGGCGCAGGTAGATCGTGCCACCCATTCGGTCCATCAGGACACCGTGTCGATCGTTGAGCGCGTCGAAGACCAACTCACCGACGCTGCGAGGCTCGTACGGCTCGGAGGGGGGACGGGCATCGCCGGGGCGGACGATCGGGTACGCGGGGGTCATGCGACGGCTGGCCTCGGGACGGCCACCGCAGTTCGCGGGGCACTGGCACTCGGGCAGGAGCCGGTCTTTCTGATGATCCATCATATGTATTACTCCGGCGTGCTTTTGGGAGCGATGAATTTTCCGCTCTGTCCCTCAAGCGTGGGGCTTCGCGGTTAGCCTGGGAAGGCAGGGATCGTTCCAGGTCCGAAAGCGGAAACATGGAGGAGTCTTCTGATGCCAGGCTTCCAACCTCGTCCGCTCCACCCGGAGCGTTCTGCGCGGGATCTGTACGGGGCTGAAATCCGGCGGCTCCGTGAGGCGGCCGGGATGTCGCTGACCCGGCTCGCGGAAGTGCTGCAGTTCTCCAAGGCACACCTGTCAAGGATCGAGACTGCAGAGTCGCCGCCACCGCCGGGACTGTCAGAGAAGCTGGACGCAGCGTTCGGTACCGGGGGGACGTTCCTGCGGCTGTACCCGCTTGCGAGGTTGGAGCAGTATCCGGATAGGTACCGACGATTCATGGATCTGGCTACCCAGGCCATGGTTCGCGAGGGCTACAGCGAGACCGTCCACGGCCTGCTCCAGACGCGGGCATTTGCAGAAGTGATCCTGCGAGCAGGAGCCCCGTTCGCATCCGAGGACGAGATCGAGCACAAGGTGGCCGCCCGACTCAAGCAGCAGGAGCGTCTACACGGCCCCAATCCACCGCGCTACTGGTTCATCCTGGACGAAGCCTCCTTGCGCAGGATCGTCGGAAACCCGCGCCTTATGCGGGACCAGATGCAGCAGTTGCTGCAGGCTGGGACGCTGCGGCACGTGACACTTCAGGTCTTGCCTTTCTCGGCCGGTGCCCACTCCGAACTGGGTGGTTCACTGACCCTGCTGACTCTGCCGGGCGGATCCACAGTCGCCTACGAAGAGGGAAGCCGCAACGGCCTGTTGATCGAGAAATCGGACATCGTGGCGAAGCGCCGCGCGTACTACGATCTTCTCAGGGCTCAAGCCCTGTCGCCCCGGGAGTCCCAGGCGATGATCAGCAAGGCGCTGGAGGCGTTCGACCATGCAGCTCAACCGTTGGCGGAAGAGTAGCTACAGCAACCCAGATGGCGGCGAGTGCATCGAGGTCGATGACGCCAACCCCGGCCGAGTCCGTGACTCCAAGGACCCCAACGGTCCGTTCCTCACGTTCCACCCCACCGCCTGGCAGAGCTTCGTCCACGCCACCTCCAACGGGGAGTTCACCACCCATGAGCACCTGGCGTAAGAGCACCTACAGCAACGGCACTGGCGGCGAGTGCATCGAGGTCGACGACGCCGCCCCCGGTCACGTGCGCGACTCCAAGGACCCCGACGGCCCGTTCCTCACGTTCCACCCCACCGCCTGGCAGGCGTTCGTCCGGGCCGTCGCAGCAGCTGAGTTCAGTCCAGCTCGCGGATGACCCGAGCGGGGTTGCCGACCGCCAGCACGCCGGCGGGCAGGTCCTTGGTGACCACGCTGCCCGCCCCCACCACCGTGTTCTCGCCGATGGTGACGCCCGGGCAGACGATCACACCGCCGCCCAGCCAGACGTTGTCGCCGATGGTGATCGGCAGCGCCTTCTCCCACCCGGCCCGGCGCCGCTCGGTGTCCAGCTCGTGGTGCGGGGCGAGGAGTTGGACGTTCGGCCCGATCTGTACGTCCGCGCCGATGGTGATCGGCGCGGTGTCCAGGAAGATCCCGCCGAAGTTGACGAACGACCGGGCGCCGATGCCGATGTTCCAGCCGACGTCGCAGCGGAACGGCGGCCGGACGATCACGCCCTCGCCCATCGCGCCGAACAGCTGCTCCAGGATCGCGCGCCGCTCGGCAGGTGCGGGTACCTCGATGGCGTTGAAGGCGGCCAGCAGCTTCGCGCAGCGCATGACGGCCTCGCCCAGTTCGGGGTCGTCCGCGATGAACCAGTCACCGGCCAGCATCCGGTCCTTCATCTCGCCCACGAGCAGCAGCCCTCCCACCTCGGTCTGGTTCGTTCACGCTCCCCCGCAGCTCCTCACCCGTCAAGCGAATTGCGGCAGGCGTCCAGCAGCAGGCTGACGTTGCGGTCGGTGCTCGCCGGGTGGACGACGAGGTAGCTCTGCAGCCGCAACGCCCCGCCCGCGAACGGGCGGAACGCCACGCGGGTGGTCGGCAGCACGGCCGCCTTGGCCGCGTAGAAGACCGTCCACTGGGCCCGCCCCGCACCGATCGCCGCCAGGGTGTCCTGGTCGGTGGTGAAGGCCGGGCCCATCAGTGGCTCGAAGCCCGCCGCCCGGCAGGCGTCCGTCACCAGGTCGACCAGGTGCGGATTGGCCTCGCGCGGGGCGATCCGCAGCGCCAGTTCGGCGAGTTCGGCCAGCTCCACGCTCTCCCGGGCCGCCGCCGGATGGCTCGCCGGGAACGCCGCCACCAACTCGTCCTGCCAGAGCGGGATCAGCTCCAGGCCCGGGCTGTGGGTGATCCCGCGGACGAGGGCCGCGTCGAGCCGTCCGTCGCGCACCTGCTGGAGCCGCTCGCCCGGTGCCGCGCTGACCAGCTCCAGGTTCACGCCGGGCGCCAGCGCTTCCAGCTCCGTGAGGATCCGCTCCAGCCGGCCGCCGAGCCCCACGTTGGTGCCGAGCCGCAGCACCGAGGACTGCTCGGCGCGCAGCTCGGCCATCGCCGCCAGCGCGGCCCGCTCGGCGTCCAGGATCGCCTGGGCCTTGGCCACGAAGACACTTCCCGCTGCTGTCAGGGCGACCGTCCGTGTCGTACGGTCGAAGAGGTCGACGCCCAGCTCCCGTTCCAGCCGCCGGATCTGCTGGCTGACGGTGGGCTGGACGATGTGCAGCCGCTCGGCGGCCCGACCGAAGTGGAGTTCCTGCGCCACCGCGAGGAAGTAGCGCACCTGCCGGAGTTCCATCACGCCCCCCATTCATCACGTTTGATGATGAGTCTAAGAGCTGAGCGCTCATTGGTCGGCGGCGCCTCCTGCACTGAAATGGGACCTGTCAGCAGGGAGAACCACCAGAGGGAGTGACCACCATGTCGTACGCCAAGGTCAACGGGATCGAGCTCTTCTACGAGCGGACCGGCACCGGCGACCCGATCGTGTTCCTGCACGGGTTCGGCACCAGCGGCCGGGTCTGGGGCGCGCAGGTCGCCGACCTGGCCGCCGACCACGAGGTGATCACCGTCGACTGGCGCGGCGCCGGGCGCTCGGACCACCCGGCGACCGGCAACACCATCGCGGACAATGTCGCCGACATCCTCGCCCTGATCACCGAGCTGGGCCTGGACCGCCCGGTCGTGGTGGGCAGCTCGATGGGCGCCACCTTCGCCCTGGAGGCCGCGCTCGCCGCGCCCGAGCTGGTGCGCGGCGCGGTCTCGGTCAACGGCCCCGGCTACTGGCCGGGCCAGGGCATGACCGAGCTGCTCGACCAGCTGATCGGCAACCTGGTCACCGACCGCGCGGGCACCCTGGCCGGCTGGGTCCCCAGCTGGTTCGGCCCGGTGGCGGGCCCGGCGCTGATCGACTGGACGGTGCGGCAGACCCTGGACTCCGGCGTCTTCATCGACGCGCTGCTGCTGGAGGCCGCCGCCTACGACCCGCGGGAGGACCTGCCCCGCCTCGCCGTCCCCGCCGTCTTCGTGCACGGCGTGCTGGACAGCGAGATCCCGCTCGCCGTCTCCGAGAACCTGGCCGCGCTGGCACCGCTCGGCAGCGTGCAGGCCATCGAGGGCGCGGGGCACCTGCCGCACCAGGAGCTGCCCCTGGAGTTCAACCTCGTGCTGCGCGCCGCGCTGGAGCGGATCGAGGCGGAGCAGGGCGCCCTGGCAGTCGCCGCCCGGTGACCGGGACTCAGCCTGGCCGACCGGCCGCGGACTCCACCAGCCGGTCGGCCAGGGTGCGGAAGACGAAGAAGTTGGGGATCCGGCGGACCGGCGTGGCGGTCATGTTCAGCCAGCGGCCCTGCCGCTTCACCGTGAGGTGGCCCTTCTCGGTGCTGATCGCCTGGACCTCCGACCAGCCGACCGCCTTCGAACCCGCGGTCAGGCGCTCGGCGCTCACCGTGTAGGGGCCGAACTGCAGAGTCTGCCCGGCCTGCACGGCGGCCAGGGCGAGCGGCAGCTGCGCCGCGGTCACCTGCTGCTGGATCTCCCCGCCCCAGGTCCCCGGATTCTCGAAGGCGCCGACCGTACCGCCCTTGACCCGGCTGCTCCCGACGCCCGGCCCGGCGAACGTGTAGACGTGGGTGGTGCGCATGTGCGCGCCGCTGCGGTGGTACTCGGTGATGTCCTGCAGGACGGACATGGACTCCCAGCGGTAGGCGTCGACGGTCGCGCCGCCGGTGCCGACCACGGCCACTCCGCTGTCGTGGATGCGGATCTCACGCCCCTTGTCGGCCCGCTGCTGGAGCGTGTACCGGATGGAGCTCGCTGCGAAGAGGCCGCCCGCGGTCACGGTCATGAACAGGCCGAACAGCGGGACCGCAGAGATGATCATGAAGAGGATCGTGCCCAGGACGCCGAAGGCGGCGACCACCGCGAACACGACGAGCACGCGCTCACCGTTCGTCCGCTCGCTCCAGAGCCGCGGGCGCGCCGGGCGGAACGTCCGCCGTAAGCCGCCCAGCCCCGCCTGCTCGGTGAGCGCGTCCACGTCCGCCGTCATGCCGTCCCCCTCGAGGTTCCGTCCCATGGTTTCGTCACCGCTCGGCAGGACGCGGATCGGCGCCCCACGGGTTCACCGCCCCGGTCACTGACCGGCCGCTGCCCGGCTACTGTCCCAGGTGCAGCGCGCTCATACCGGCGATGACGATGCGCAGGCCGTGCTCGAAGCCGGCGTCGGTGTCCTCCTCGAAGAGGTCGCGGTGCGCCTCGGCGGAGAGCGGGAACCGGGTGGCGTCGAGGTCCCGGAAGATGCGGTTGGCGCGGTAGGGGTTGTCCTCGTCGGCGTAGTCGGCGCCCGTGCGGGCCTGCTCCTCGATGGTGAAGCCGACCGTGAAGTGCAGGATCACCGGGAAGCTGCGGGCCGCGTCCCGCACGGCGAAGCCGCCGTCCTGCAGGGTGCGCAGCATCAGCTCCGTGCCGCGGTACTGGTCCGCTCCGGCGGTGGCGGTGCCGGCGAAGACCCGGCCGCCGTCGCGGTAGCGCAGCATCGTGACGCGCAGCCGCCGCGCCCAGTCGGCCGCCCAGTCGGCCCAGCTCTCCTCGCGCCGAGGGCCTTCGAGGCCCTCGGAGGCGTCGGCCATCATCACGGTGGCCATGGCGTCGAGGAGTTGGCGCTTGTTCTTCAGGTGCCAGTAGAGGGTGGCGACCTGGACACCGAGGCGCTGGGCCACCTGGCGCATGGTCAGCCCGTCCAGCCCGGACTCGTTGAGCTGCTCCAGCGCGGCGCGGGCGATGGCCTCGGCGGTGATCTTCGCTGCGGTGATCTTCACGGCGGGGGCGCTCTTCGGCGCCGCCTTCGACTTTTCTGACACGACTTCAGTTTAACGCTGGCCAAGTTCAATCGAACAGAGTTAGGGTCAGTTGAACGTTGTTCGGGAGAGCGTGGTTCAGGAGAGCAAGGGAGGGCTCATCATGGCAACAGTGATGATCGCGGGCGCGGGGCCGACCGGGCTGATGCTCGCCTGCGAGCTGCGGCTGGCAGGCATTGACGTGGTGCTGGTGGACAGGCTGCCGGGCCGCAGCGGGCAGTCCAGGGCCGGGGGCATGCACGCCCGCACGATGGAGGTGATGGACCAGCGCGGGCTGCTGGACGGCTTCCTCACGGGCGGCGTACCGATGCAGATCGGGCACTTCTCCGGCCTGGAGCTGGATTTCAGCGGGCTCGCCACCCGCTACCCCCACATGCTGCGCATCCCGCAGTCGGACGTGGAGGTGCTGCTGGAGGAGCACCTGGCCAAGCTCGGCACCCAGGTGCGCTGGTCGGCTGGGGTGACCGGCATCCGGCAGGGCGAGCACGGGGTCACCGTGGAGCTGGGCGGCGACTCGGGCGACGGTGAAGAGCTGGTCGTGGACTACCTGGTGGGCTGCGACGGCGGGCGCAGCACCGTGCGCAAACTGCTCGGGATCGGGTTCCCCGGCACGGAGCCCACCCTCAGCTCGATCCTCGGCGATGTCGAGCTCACCGATCCGCCGGCCGCGCCGATCGTCGAAGAGCGGCGCCCGAACGGGCGGCTCAGCGTCTTCGCCTTCGGGGAGAACTGGTGGCGGGTGACGACCACCGAGTACGACGCCGATGTCGCACGCGACACCCCGGTCGACGTCGAGGACTTGCGGGCGACACTGATCCGGATCGGCGGCACCGACTTCGGGATGCACAGCCCGCGGTGGGTCTCCCGGTTCAACGACAGCACACGCCAGGCAGATCGGTACCGGCAGGGCCGGGTGCTGCTGGCCGGCGACGCCGCGCACATCCACTTCCCCGCGGGCGGCCAGGGCATGAACCTCGGCATCCAGGACGCGGTCAACCTCGGCTGGAAGCTCGCCCTGGTCGCCCGTGGCCAGGCTCCCGCCCACCTGTTGGACAGCTACCAGGCCGAGCGGCACCCGGTCGCGGCCCGCGTGCTCGCCAACACCCGGGCGCAGACGGCGCTGGGCCGGCCCGACACCCACACCAGCGCGCTGCGGGAGATGTTCGAGACGCTGATGGCCCAGGACACGGCCGGCCCGCAGCACCTGGCCGGCATGGTCAGCGCGCTCGACATCCGCTACCCGCTCGGTGACGGCCACCCGCTGACCGGGCGTCGGGTGCCCGATTTCGACCTGACGACGGACTCGGGCTCGGGCTCGGACTCGGGCTCGGGCGGGCGGAGCCGTGTCTTCGAACTGCTGCACGGTGGCCGAGGGGTGCTGCTGGATCTCGCCGGTCACGCCGGGACGGCCGCGGTGCTGAGCGGCTGGGCCGGGCGGGTCGACCTGGTCACCGCGAGGCGCGCCGAGCCGACGGTGGCGGTGCCCGGCCTCGGGCGCTGCGTGCTGCCCCGGGTGCTGCTGATACGCCCGGACGGGCACGTGGCCTGGTGCGGGCCGACCGAGCCGGCAGGCGACGGGGTCGGCGTCGACCTCGGGGCGCTGCACGCCGCGCTCACCGACACCTTCGGCCCGGCCGAGCCGCCCCGCGCGCCTGCAGCGAAGGCCACCTGACTTGCCGTCAGCGAAGCGAACCGTCCGGCGTGAAATCGCGTGTACATGTCTGGGACCGGGAAGGCCGGCCCCAGACGGGGAATACTCAGATGAAACGCAAAGCGGCCTGCGCCGCCGTCCTCTGCACACTCGTCGTGGCCGGCTGCTCCAGCGACTCGGGCAAGCAGCTCAAGTACGGCGAGATGGCCACCTTCTCCGCCAAGTCCGGCCGGTCGTACGGGGTGACCGTCATGCGCGTCGAGAAGGGCGACAACTCCGACCTCAGCGCGCTCAGCCATCCGTCGGACTACGCCGGCGACACGCCTTACTACGTGCACTACTCGCTCACCAAGACCAGTGACGGCTCGGTCCAGCCCGATGTGTCGCTCGACGCGGCCGACGGGAGCACGCACCTGACGATGCTGAGCCTGCTGCCGTCACTCGACTTCAGCGACCCGCTCCACCCGAAGACGCAGAGCTTCGCCAAGTGCCCCAGCAGCACCGACAGCCTGGACAAGACGGCAAAGGGGGAGAGCGTCAGCGAGTGCGTCATCTTCCTCGCCCACCAGGGGACGGGCGACCCGACGTCCGTCGCCATGACCCAGGGAAAGTCGAACACGGCCGTCGCCACCTGGAAGTGACGCCTGCGCTCGGTGGCGGGGTCTCCAGCAGCAGGGTCTTCAGCGGCGGGCCGGCGGGGCCGGGACCACGAGGACGGGGCAGGCCGCGTGGTGCACGGCGGCGGTGCTGACCGAGCCGAGCAGCAGGCGGGTGAAGCCGCCGTTGCCCCGGGCGCCGACCACCAGGGTGTGCTGGCCGACACTGGCGGCCAGCAGCACCTCCACCACCCGGCCCAGCACCACGTGCAGCGACACCGGCCCCTCGAACGGTCGGCTGCGGGCCTGCTCGACCGTGCGCAGCGCGCGGCGCAGACCGTCAGCCATGCTGCCGCTGAGCCGCTCGATGCTCTCCTGCACCAGCTCGGCCATGCCCGGCGGGTAGCCGCCGGGGGCCGGGTCGACCACGCCGAGCAGGTAGAGCGGCAGCTCGTAGCGCTCCGCCTCGGACATCGCGCGGTCCAGCGCCCAGAGCGCGCCGTCCGAGCCGTCGCAGGCGGCCAGGATGCCGGGCGGCTGCGGCGGGCCGGGCGGCGTGCCGGCGATCGGGAGCACCTGGGCGGCGCGGCCGTCGGCAGTGGTCACGGGGGCCTCCTGAGGTGAGCGTCGAGCCCATGATCCGCCGACCCGGCGCCAGATCCCGGCAGGCGGAACGGCGCGCTCCTGTCGCCGCGGGCGGACGGGTGGCGCCCGGCGCCGGGCAGCCGCTACGGGAGGTCGATGCCGGCGGCGCGCAGCCGCTCCTCGATCAACGCGGTCATCCGGGCCCAGGCCGGCTTCTCGTCCGCCCGCGGCGACAGGAGCGCGCCGCAGCGCACCGTCGTCGCGGTTCTGGAGCTGGGAGAGGCCGGGCAGCAGCGACGGGTGTCCGCCTCACGGGAACTGCGCGACCGCCAGGGCACGGCGCTGCGGCAGGGGCAGGCCGGTCCAGCAGGAGCCGTGGCTGCGGGCCTCGAAGCGGCGCAGCCACAGCTCGACGGCGACCAGGTCGGCCAGGCCGTCCAGGGCGCCGGGCGGCAGGTCCGCATACGGGTCGGCGGCCTGGCGCAGGGCACTGCGGACGGCGGGCAGGTCGATCAACCCGGCCTCGGCGAGCAGCGGTTCGCGGAACAGCTCGGCCAGCGGGTCGGCGGCCCGGCGCAGGCCCGCGCGGGCGGCTTCGGCCCGGTCGGGGCGCGGGGCGCGGCCCCAGTCCACGGGCAGGTCGGCGCGGCCCGCGCCGGCCAGCACCGCGCGCAGCAGGGCGTGCCGGGCGCCGGGCTGCAGCCGCAGGTCGGCGGGGAGCAGGCGGGCCGCGCGGATCACCCGGTTGTCGAAGAACGGCGCGTGCAGCCGCTGGCCGTGCTGCTCGGCGGCGTGCACCAAGGTCCGGTAGCCGCGTGCGTGGTGATGCAGCGCCAGGGTGGCGCGCCGCAGGCCCGGCGGCTCCTCGGGTACGGGGCCGCGGGCCGCCAGGCGCAGGCGCAGGGCGACCTCGGAGAGTGCGTCGTCGGAGAGCCAGCGCGCGGCCGGTCCGGGCACGCACCAGGTCAGGTCGGCCACCGAGGAGGCACCCGCGGTGAACCGTGCGCCGGGCCGCGAACTCGGCCTGATCGGGCCACGGCGGGCCGTGAGCTGCACAGCCGCGTCCTCCAGCGCCTCGGCGTAGCCGCCCCGGGCCAGCCGGCGGGCCGCGCGCAGCACGGTGACCGGGGTGCGCAGGGCGCCGGTCAGGGTGCCCGCCAACGCGCGGTCCACTCCGGCCAACACCGCGACCGGGGGCAGCAGTTCGCGCGGGCGCCCGTGCCGGATCAGGTCGGCGAGCCGGGCCGGGTGCCCGTCCAGCACCTGGCGGGCGCCGTGCCCGGTGAGGTGGTCGGCGCCGCCCGCGCTGAGCCGGGCGGCGGTGCCGTGCGCGATCACCAGGGCCCGGCCCGGCTCGTCGGTGAGCGGCCCGGCCAGGGCGGCGGCCAGCGGGTCGGCCAGGGCTCCGGCCGACGGGTCGGCGGCCAGGTCGGCGTAGGGGAGGGTGTCGGGGCCGGCGTCCAGCACGGTGTGCCGCAGCCGGGGGCGGCCCACCTCGCGCGGCGCCTCGGGGGCGGTGCGGGAGGGCTCGCAGACGGTGACGGCGGCGAGCTGCTCGGGCTCCGCGGCGCCCACCGGGGGCTCGGCCGACGGCGCGGGGCGGGCCCACGAGCCCTTGGTGGCGCCGGTGCGCCGGTGCGAAGCGGCGGGCGGCCCGTCCGCGTCCACCACCGCGTCGACGTCCGGCAGCGAGGGCGCCGCGGCGGCCGGGCCCGGACCGATCGGGACGGCCGCGGCGAGCACGGCCAGCGCGGTGGAGGCCGTGCCGTAGGAGAGGTCGGCGCCGATCCGGGGCCGCCGCGGCCCGGGGCCGGGGACGCTGGGCGCGCTGCGGATCCGGAACCGGACAGCCTCCAGCAGGCTGCGGGTCAACTCCCGTACCGCGGCCGCCTCGCCGGTGCCGCCCGGCGCCGCGCTGTCGGTGGCACCTCCGTCGTCGTACCGCGTCAGGTGGGGCCGCCCGCTGCGGATCGCCAGGGTGTGGCCCGGCGGGACCCGTCGCACGCCCTGGTACGGCGTGCCGTTGCCGACCGCCTCCGGGGACTCCGGGCAGGCGAGGGTCGCCGCCAGGTGGCCGGTGTCGACCGGCGCGCCGACCAGGTCGGCGAGCGGCAGGGCGGCGGTGGCGTAGGCGGTGCCGCCGCACCACGGGGTGTGGAAGACCGGCCGCAGCCCGGCCAGGTCGGTGAGCAGCAGGGTGCTGCGGGTGCCGATCCGCAGCACCACGGTGTAGCTGCCGGGCCAGTTGGTCAGGTGCCGCACCGCGCCGCCGCGGGCGACGGCCAGGCCCGCGGCGAGCTCCTCGTCCGCGGCGCCGCAGTGGCCGAGCACCAGCAGGCGGGTGACGCCCTCGGTGTCCTGGCCGAGATCGGTCGCGTGCGGCCCGGTGGTGACGGTGGGGCGGGCACGGCCGGGGTGGACGACGACCTGGCGGATCTCCTCCGGGCGCCAGTCGCCGACCGCCCAGAGCGGGTCGGGTCCGGTCCACAGCGGGGTGGCCGCCAGCGGGCGCACGGCGGCCAGCGCCGCCAGCGCCTCCTGGACCAGGACGGGGGCGGCCGCGGTGCTCGGCTCCCGGCGCGGCACGGGCAGCCGGCCGGCCGGCGGCCTGGCGTGGGACACGCTGCCGCTCCAGCCCGTCAACCACCGCATCGCGCCTCCACCGGGTGTGGCCCGTCCCTGGGCGCGCGACGGGGTGCACGGGGGTGTGGGGCCGCCGTCCGCGAGCCTTTGGGCCATGGTGCCACTGCGGGCGGGTCGGGGGGACGGGGGTGAGGTCGGGTGATTCTGGGGAGGGACGGGCGAATTGGGTGACAGGCGGGTGAATTCGGGCGGCGGCGACGGGCGCGGGAGGGGTGGCGGCGGGGCCGGAGCGGGCCGGCGCGGGGTGGGGTGCGGGGGTGGCTCGTGCGCGGGCGGGCCCAGCCGCGTGCGGGCGGGCGGTCGGCGGCGGACCGGCGGGCGTTGCCGCAGCGGGGAGTTGGGTGCCGCGCGGGCCGGGCCTCCCCCTCCATGGCCCGGGCCGCGCGGCGCGGACGGCACCGGCCGGGATCCACCCGGCGCTCGCCGTCCGAGCTCTGGGGTCTGGTCCGACGGGCGCCACGCGTCCGATTCGCGGCGCCCGCCGGCCCGGCGGGCCGGGACCCGGGTGTACGCGGGCCGCTCACCGGACCGCCCGGCGCGCACGCCCACCCGCGCCCTCGTCGGCGCACCGGCCGACGCACCCGGACCCCCAGGCGCACCGGCCACCCAGTCACCACGGGCCACCACTGCCTCACGGCCTGCCCTCAGACCGTCCCCGTCACTTGCCTGATGACGGCATGGCCATGCCCACATGGCCAAAAAGTGACTCAAGCCCGGGAGGGCATCCGCATGCCCTCCCGGACCTCGGCCACCACCCGCGGGGAACTGAGGCGGCGGCATCCCCCGGCCCGCCGGGTCCTCGACGGCGGGCCGACCCACAGCCCCTAGCGAACTGCCGCGCGAGGCCGGCAACCAGGGGGCACAGGTGGGCGCACGTCAACACGCGACCGGAGCACGACGCTCCCCCTGACCCACCGGCCACCGGGAGATCGTCCGGGCGACCGCCGGACCCGGCCGGCCCCCGTCAACCCGGCGCCCACCCGCGCCGAACCAGCCACCCGGACGGCCACCGCCCTTGGCCCGCCACGCCTGGCGCAGGTAGCGATCGGGCCAACCGGAATGCCGCCCCTTAACCCTGGGAACCCGGCCGACTACGCTAGGTACCAACGCCGGCCGGTCAGGGCAGGCCCTGGCCCCCGGGCCGCGCCCGGACGCCGCGCGCGAAAGACCCACCGGCGAACACCGACAAGGGGGGTGCCGTCGCATGAGCATCAGTCCACGGGGACCGAACGAGCGCCTCGGCTCCCTGCTGACCCAGGCCCAGATCAGCAATGCCGGCCTGGCCCGGCGGGTCAACGACCTCGGCGCCCAGCGCGGCCTGACGCTGCGCTACGACAAGACCTCGGTGGCCCGCTGGGTGACCAAGGGGATGGTCCCGCAGGGTCCCGTCCCGCACCTGATCGCCACCGCGATCGGCGGCAAGCTGGGCCGCCCGGTGCCGCTGGAGGAGATCGGGCTCGGCGACACCGACCCGACCCCCGAACTCGGCCTGGCATTCCCCCGCGAGGTGTCGGAGGCGGTGCGCTCGGCCACCGACCTGTGGCGGGTCGACCTGGAGCTGCGGCGCGGCCCCGGCGGCGGGCGGTGGAGCGAGGGGCTGGCCGGCACCTTCTCGGTCGCGGCGTACGCGACCCCCGTCTCGCGCTGGCTGATCACCCCGGCGGACGGCTCGGTGGCGCGCGGCGTGGAGAGCGGCACCGCCGAGCGGGGCGCGGAGCGGGAGGCGGAGAGCGGGCCGGCGTGCGAGGCCGGCGCGGCCGGCGGGCGACCGGCCCCGGCCCAGGCCCAGGCCGCCGAGAAGGTGCCCGGGCCCCGCACCGACCGCACGGCCGACCGCACCACCTACCGGGTCGGCCAGTCGGACGCCGCCAAGCTGCGCGAGGCCGCCCAGGAGGCCCGCCGCTGGGACTCCAAGTACGGCGGCGGCGACTGGCGTTCGTCCATGGTCCCGGAGTGCCTGCGGGTGGAGGCCGCCCCGCTGCTGCTCGCCTCCTACAGCGACGCGGTGGGCCGCGCGCTGTTCGGCGCGACCGCCGAACTCACCAGGCTGGCGGGCTGGATGGCGTTCGACACCGGTCAGCACGAGGCGGCCCAGCGCTACTACATCCAGGCGCTGCGGCTGGCCCGGGCCGCCGCCGACGTGCCGCTCGGCGGCTACGTGCTCGCCTCGATGAGCCTGCAGGCCTGCTACCGCGGCTTCGCCGAGGAGGCGGTCGACCTCGCGCAGGCCGCGCTGGAGCGCAACCGGGGCCTGGCCACCGCCCGGACGATGAGCTTCTTCCACCTGGTGGAGGCCCGTGCCCAGGCCCGCGCGGCCAACGCGGCGGCGTGCTCGGCGGCGCTCACGGCAGCCGAGAGCGCTCTCGAACGTGCGCGCGCCGGGGATCCCGATCCGGCGTGGATCGACTTCTACGCCTACGACCGGCTGGCCGCCGACGCCGCCGAGTGCTTCCGCGACCTCGGCGTGCCCGCCAAGGTCCGCCAGTTCACCCGGGAGGCGCTGGCCCGCCCGACCGAGGGCTTCGTCCGCTCGCACGGCCTTCGCCTGGTCGTCTCCGCGATGGCCGAGGCCGAGGCCGGCAACCTGGACGCCGCTGTGGAGGCCGGCGAGCGCGCGGTGGAGGTGGCGGGCCGGATCTCCTCCCAGCGCAGCCGGGAGTACGTGCTGGAGATGATCCGCCACCTGGAGCCGTTCCAGGGCGAGCGCCGGGTGCGCGAGTTGACCGAGCGCGCCCGCCTGGTCCTGACGGCACCGGCCTAGCGCCGACGGGCGCCGAGCGGCCGGGTGGCGCCGGGCGGTGCCGGGCGGTGCCGGGCGGTGCCGTCAGGACCGGGCGGGCGGCCCAAGCGCCCTGGGGTCCGCTCGGGGACGTCTCGTAGACTCGTCGGCATTGTGACTGCGACTGCCTCCACTCCCCAGCCCGCCGCCCAGGCACCCGCCGCCCGGCCCTCCGCCCGCCTGTCGGCGGCCCCCGCCGGCTACCCGGCCCCGATGTATCCGCACCGGGCCACCGAGGAACAGCACAGCGAGCGGCGGATCCGCAGCTTCCAGCCGCGCCGCGGCCGGATGACCCCGGCCCAGGCCGGTGCGCTGGACCGCAACTGGGACGACTGGGGCCTGGCGATCGACGGCAGCCCGCTCGACCTCACGAAGCTCTTCGGCGAGCTGCCGGTCACCCTGGAGATCGGCTTCGGGATGGGCGAGACCACCGCCGCGATGGCCGCCGCCGACCCGGCGATGGGCATCCTGGCCGCGGACGTGCACACCCCGGGCCACGGCAACCTGCTCAACCTGCTGGAGCAGAGCGGCGCGCAGAACGTCCGGCTGGCCGCCGGCGACGCGATCATCCTGCTGCGCGACATGCTGCCGGACGGCTGCCTGGCCGGGCTGCGGGTCTACTTCGCCGACCCGTGGCCCAAGCCCAAGCACCACAAGCGGCGCCTGGTCCAGGCGGGCTTCCTCGACCTGGTGCTGCCGCGACTGGCCCCGGGCGCGCTGGTGCACTGCGCCACCGACTGGGAGCCGTACGCCGAGCAGATGCTGGACGTGCTCGGCGCCCGCCCCGAGCTGGTCAACCTGCACCCCGAGGGCGACGGCAGCGCCTGGACGGACGAGGAGCGGCAGGCCGACGGCACCGTGCCCGGCTACGCGCCGCGGCCCGACTGGCGCCCGGTGACCAAGTTCGAGCGGGCCGGTCTGGCCAAGGGGCACGTGGTGCACGACCTGCTGTTCCGCAAGGTCTGACAAGCGATTTCCATTATCGGACAGCTTCCCGTACTGTTGGGTTCACCGACGCGGGGTGGAGCAGCTCGGTAGCTCGCTGGGCTCATAACCCAGAGGTCGCAGGTTCAAATCCTGTCCCCGCTACTCAGTAGCACAGAAGGACCCGGTGGAGATCTCTCCACCGGGTCCTTCTGCTTTCCCGCCGCGAAAAAGCCGTTGCCCCGCCGCGCGGTGCCTGCCTATCGTGGCAGCAACACGAAAGGAGGTGATCCTGAGTTGAGTACCCACGCAACTGCGCTCTCGCACGCGTCTGACCAGCTCGGGCGCGCCTCCGTGGAGCCCACGGCCTGAGCCGAGCCCCACGGACGGGAACGCGCAGAAGTTGGCGAGCCCCCGGGATGTCCTCATGGCGAGGGCCCGGGGGCTTCGTCATGCCACCAGCTGCCCGGCGATCGGACCGGCCGGGCCCATCGGACCGACCAGAGAATCGGACGCGACATGACCGACCTGCAGAAGCTGCTCGCCCAGGACTCCGTCGAACCGACCCCCGAGCTGGTCGCCGAGCTGAGCGCGGCGCTGCGCTCGCCGGATCCGCAGGTCCGCGACGCCCAGGCGTACGAGCTGCTCGACTACTGCATCCCGCTCATGGAGCCGGAGCTGCGCGACTGGCTCGGCCAGCAGATGGCCGCCCGGTTCACCGACCCGCAGATCCAGGCCCGCACCTTCGCACCGCTGATCCTGGCCGTCCTGGTCCACCACGGCGCCTACCGGCCCGCGTGGCACGCCGCCTTCGCCCGCTGGTACCCGGCCGAGACCGATCTGCGCGGCCACCACCCCGAGCTGGGCTGGCTGCACGCGGTCGCCCACGGCGCCGACCTGCTGGGTGCACTCGGCCGCTGCCCGCAGGTCGACCCGGCCCCGCTGCTGGAGCTGGCCCGGGAGCGGCTGCTGGCCCCGACCGGTCACCTCTTCGACGCGATGGAGGACGACCGGCTCGGCCGTGCCGTCGCCCTGGTGCTGACCCGCACCGAGCTCACCGAGCAGCAGTCGGTGGACTGGCTGGCGCCGATCGCCGCCGATTTCCGGGCCGGCGAGCCGGGGCCGGTCCCCGCGCACGCCTCGAACACCATGCGCACGCTGCGGGTGCTCTACCTGCTGGCCGACCGCGGGGTGCGGGCGCCCCGGCAGGAGGACGGGCCGGCGCTGGCCCTCGCCCATGCCGGGGCGGTCCGCGAGGCCGTCGCGGCCACCCTCGCGGTCTGCTCGCCCTACGCGGGCTGAGCGGTCGCTCAGACCAGCCGCTGCAGGTAGCCGTTGGTGACCAGCCAGCCGACGTTGACGCTCGCCGGTGCGCCGGGGATCAGCGTGCCGTCCAGCTGGTACTGCCAGCCGAGGCCGGGCTGGCCGAACCACGGGGCGATCGGACCGCCGTGCACCGAGAAGGACTTGACCACCCGGTAGTCGTGGTAGTTGCAGCCCGCCGCCGGGTTGCCGTCCAGGCTCGACGGCGGGATCGCCCGGCTCGCGTAGGAGGAGCCCTCGGGTGCCAGGAAGCTGCCGTACTCGCTGCCGTAGCGGTCGATGTCCTGGCCGGGCAGCAGCGGCTGGGTCAGTTCGAGCGGCTGCCCGTTGACCACCAGGTAGCCGTTGTCCGGCGGGTAGCGCCAGCTGCCGGCGGCGCTGTCGTAGTACTGGGCGAGGAAGGCCGACTCGCTCGCACCGCCGGTGCGCTGGTAGCCGAAGAGCTGCCACCCGACCGCCCCGGTGCCGGGCAACTGGGCGGGGCCGAGCCGGGCGTCGCCGTTCGCGAAGGCGGCCGAGCACTGGTCGCTCGGGGTGGCGTCCGCGTGGGCGGCCGGGGCGGCGGTGCAGAGCGCGGCCCCGGCGGCCAGTGCGACGAGCAGGCGGCCGGGCTTGGGTATGGAGATCGTCATTCGCGCAAGGTAGCGCGCAGGCCGTGGAGTTCGGCCTCTTTCAAGCCATGGGCCAGCAGGTAGTCCTCGACGCTGCCGTGCCGCTCGCGGATCCGCTCCAGCGCACCGGTGAGCAACTCGGCCGGCACCGGCTTGGTGTAGCGGGTCACGCCCTGCGGGTCCACGTACGGAACCGGCCCGTCCAGCACGCCCAGGCCCTCGTTGGAGAGCAGGTAGTCGGCGAGGATCTCCTCCTGCGGCACGTCCAGCAGGTCGAGCAGCAGGGCGATCAGCAGACCGGTGCGGTCCCGGCCGATCGCGCAGTGCACCAGGGCGGGCAGCGCCTGCGGCTCCAGCAGCCGGCGCAGCGCGGCGACGAACACCGGGCCCGCGGAGTCCATGATCAGCGCGTACGTCTCCTCGGGCGGCAGGCCGTGGTGGTAGGAGCCGTCCTGCGGCAGGACCGGGAAGTTGGCCAGATCGACGTTCAGATCATGCGTTCGATCCGGCTGGCCGACCAGCTCGTCCGCGTCGCGCAGGTCCAGCACGGTGCGCAGGCCGAGCTTGGCCAGTGCGCGGGCACCCTCGTCGGTCAGGTCGACGAGCCAGGCGGACCGGTAGACCAGCCCGGGACGGACCGCGCCGAGTCCGCCGACGTCGCGCAGGTTGCGCAGACCGGGTATCGCCAGGAGCCGGGATGCGCTCAGGTGTTCATCCATGGCACCGCACGGTAGCGGTGATGCCGGGTCAGCGCGAGAACGTAGCGGCGCCGCCCGTCCCCCGGGGCCCGCACGGTGCGCAGCTCGCTGTGCACGCCCCGGCGGCCGAGCTCCTCGCGCAGCAGCGGCAGCCGCGGGCTGCGCCGGCTCAGCGCGTCGTGCAGCGGGTGGACCAGCACCTCGGCCTGCGGGGCGGTGACCCGCACCAGCTCCAGCAGCGCGGCCAACTGGTCGGCCGCGGAGAAGCGTTCGGGGTAGGCGAAGAGCAGGTAGGAGCTGAGTGTCAGGGCGAAGGTGCCGTCGGCGAAGGGCAGCCGCGGCAGCGCGGCGGCCAGGTAGTCGCCGGGGTGGGCGGCCCGGTCGGCGGCGAAGAGCCGGCGGGCCCGGTCCCAGCTGCGCAGGTACTTCTCGTACGGCAGGTGGCGCGGGCCGAGGTAGCGGGCGGGTGCGGCGGGCATCGCGCGGGCCATCGTCCACCGGGCGGCCTCGGCGCCGGCCAGCAGCTCGGTGCCCGGCACGGCGTAGGCGGGGTCGACGGCCAGCACCCGGCAGCCGAGCACGCGGGCCTCGGCGACCACGCCGGCCGCACCGCCCGGGCAGTCCAGCACCGGGCCGGGCAGCGCGCGCAGGGCCGCCCGGGTCAGGCCGAAGAAGCCGCAGTACTCGTCCAGCGGCCGGGAGGTGACCAGCATGGACTCACCTGAACACGCCGCCGCCCACCGCGCACCCGGGGGTGTGCGGTGGGCGGAACGGGCCGCCGGTCGGCCGGTCAGCCGCGCAGCAGCAGCCAGGCGGCGCCGCGCGAGACGTTGGTCAGCAGGTGGGTCAGCCGGGCGGTGAGGAAGATCAGCAGGATGCCGACCAGCGAGACGCCGGCCACCTGCCAGAGGTGCGAGAGGTAGTAGTCGTGCTGCACACCGTGCACCGAGTAGGTGAACAGCCGCAGGCCGGGCCAGCTGGTGTAGGCCGGGAAGACCCAGTTGTAGGCCGGCAGCAGCGCCATCGCGAGCCCGACGGCCCACAGGGTGACGGACAGCACGAAGCAGAAGACGTGCCAGGGGAACATCACCACGTGGTGGAGGACGGCCTTCCAGCCCGCCGGGTCGCGCAGCTGGCGGGTGACCACGCTCCACGCCCCGCCCCCGGCCGGGCGCACCGCGCGCGGCGCCCGCAGCCGCAGGCCCAGCTGCCCGGCCACCCGGGCGCGCTCCAGGGCGCCCAGCGCGCGGGCACCGGCCAGCAGCAGCGCGAGCAGCGGCAGGCCGAGGAAGGTCATCGCGGTGCCCGCACCGACGGCGAACATCGGCACGGTCCAGGCGAAGCCGATGATCGCGGTGAAGAGCGAGGTGAGGATGTAGCCGAGCTCGCGGTAGGTCTCCCGGGCGAACGGACCGCGCCAGAAGTACGGCACCTCGAAGGCGTCGTCGTGCCGCCGCTCGGCGGCGTCGTCCGGGCCGGCTGCGGCGTCGAAGGAGGCGAACGGGGCGGCGGTCGTCGTCATGCCGACCACTCTGCCGGGCGGGGCACCCCTGCCGGTAGGCGGCTGCCCGGCGAACCCGGGGTGGGGTTAACCCCACCCTCGTGCCGCCACCGCCCGGCCCGACGGGTGCGAAGATCGGGACATGGACCTGGACGACCTGCGGCTCGCACCCCGACCGCACACCGCTGAGCTGCTGCGATGGGCCGAGGAGCAGGGGCTAGCGCCGGCGCCCGAGGCGGCGGTGACGGCGGTGCTGACGCTGCTCGAACTGGGCGACGCCCAGCTGCACGACGGCTTCCCCGAGCTGACCTCCCCGCTGCTCCAGGAGCTGCTCTACGAGCGGCTGCACCTGTACGTCCAGCCGGTGCCCGAGCAGCCGCCGCACGCCTACGGCGACGCGGTGCGGCTGCTGATCGACCACCAGCGGGCGGCGAAGCGGCTCAACGCCAAGCGGCAGCAGCGGCTGCACGAGGAGGCCGAGTGGCAGGGCGAGCTGCTGGCCGGACTGCTGCGCCAGCCGCACCTGCTGACCTGGCCCCGGCTCTACACCCTGCTGCTGCGCGAGGCCGGCGTCGACACCGCCGACCCGGCGGCGGTCCGGGCCTGGCTGGAGGGTTTCCGGGCGCTGGCCGAGCCCGAGCGGATCGCCGCCTTCGCCGCGCTCGCGGAGCTGGAGCAGCCCGAGGGCGAGGAGGGCTGGACCGAGGGCGTGCTGCTGTCGATCGGGATGGCCACCGACGGGGCGCGGCTGCTGGTGGAGAACCGCCTGATGCAGCGCAGCTACCGCAACCTGGCCGGGCTCACGGCGCTGGGCCTGCCGATGCCGGCCGAACTCGCGGGCGACTTCCCGGCCTTCGAGGCGGCCGTGCAGGCCGAGGCGCTGCGGCTGCTCGGCGAGTGGACCGTGCCCGGGCTGCCGGAGCTGCTGCTGACGGAGTACCAGGACCTCGCGCCGGAGCCGGGCGCGGCCGAGGTGGACGGCTACATCGTGCGGCGCGGGCTGGTGGACCTGCCGGACATCGGGCTCTGGGCGGGCGAGGCGGCGCCGGAGCAGTAGCACCCCGGCCGCCGCGGTGTCGCGGGGCCGGGTGCCGCTGCCGGTGCGGTCGCGGGCGGTGCCGCGGCCGGGCGGTGGCGCGGTCAGACGGTGGCGCCGTGGGCGGCCAGCCAGGCGGCCGGGTCGACCGGGGCGCCACCGCCCGGGCGGACCTCCAGGTGCAGGCGCGGGCCGATCGGGGCCGCGCCCGGCAGCAGGCTCGGCGAGGCGCCGGTCGCGCCGACCGTGCCGAGCACCGTGCCGGGGGCGACCTCGCCCGCGGTCACCGCGATCGAGGCCAGGTGGCAGTACCAGAGCTCGGTGCCGTCCGGCAGGGTCTGGACGACCCGGTAGCCGTAGGCGCCGGACCAGCCGGCCGAGCTGACGGTGCCGCCGGCGACCGCGCCGACCGGGGTGCCGGCGGCGGCGGCGAAGTCCAGGCCGGTCCGCAGCTGGGCCCAGGGCGAACCGGACGGGGCCACGGTGTACTTGGCCAGCGGCAGGCGGGCGGTGACCGGGGCGGCCGCGGCCTCGGCCTGCGCGGCGGCGGCCTGCGCGGCAGCGGCCTGCGCGGCAGCGGCTTCCGCGGCGGACCGGGCGGCGGCGGCCTGCGCGGCGGCGTGCTCCTGCTCGGCCTGGGCGGCAGCCTGGGCGCGGGCGGTGGCCTCGGCCTGCGCCGCGGCCTCGGCCTGGGCGGCGCGCTTGGCGGCGGCCTCGTTGGCGGCCTCCAGCCGGGCGGCCTCCTCGGCGGCGGTGCGCTGGTCGGCCTGCTGCTGGATCCGGGCGGCGAGCGCGAGGCCGGGGTCGGCGGCGCCGTCGGACTGAGCCGCGGCCTGCTGGTCGGGAGCGGTGAGCGTGGTGGCGGGCGCCGGCACCGGGGTGGTGGCGGCAGCCGCGGCGGTGGCCGACAGGCCGGTGGCGCCGAGTGCGGCGGCCATCGCGGTGACGACCGTGGGGGCACTGCCCAGCCGGAGGCCGGCGGAGTTGGCACCGGCGCGCGCCTGGCGGGGCACCTTGGGCCGGGCGGTGTCCGCCGTCGCGTCGGGGTGGTCGAGCAGGCCGGTGGTGCCCGATTCCGTGTGGCTCTCCGGGGAGTGCGACAACGCCACGGGGGCGCGCTCCTTTCCTTCCCTCGCGCCTACCGGGTTAGCTGACGGGTTCGGAGCAGGAAGGTCTCCTACGGTCCGACCTGGACCGCAACGGCCCAGGACGATCCGATTCACCCCAAGGAACGGTGGTTCCCCGGCTCCCGGCCCAACCCGAAGGCCAGGTCCGTGGATTAGGCGACGGCGCACGGTGCCGTTTCGGGTACGGCGTTGCCGACCGCGCTGCGTTATCAAACGTTAATCCCAGGAGCGCGCGATTCCAAGCCGCTCCGGTCGAACGGGCACATTCCCCGGGCGTCATGCTCCCGTCATGCCGAGAACCGCCCGGGCCCGATCTGAGTAGTCGTACTCAGGTGCGCAGCACGGCAGTTGGCCATCCTTCAGGTATGACTTCCACGGTTCAACCACGGACCACGTCCGCTTATTACGTGCAGGCGATCCTCTCCTTCGCCCTCTCCGCCGGCGGCCTCGCGGTGGGTATCGCCTACCTGCCCATCAGCTCCTGGATGCGGGCTTTCCTCGCGCTCGGCCTGCTCTACGCACTGACCTCCGCGTTCACCCTCGCCAAGGTGGTCCGGGACCGCCAGGAGGCCGGCGAGATCGTCACCCGGGTCGACCAGGCCCGGCTGGAGAAGCTGCTCGCCGAGCACGATCCGTTCCGGGCCGAGGGGCTGTAGGGCCTGCCCGGCGCAGCTGTGCGGAAGGGGTTGACGGCTATGGCTATTAGCCATAGCTTTGTGGGTGTCGGCAAGCCGCCGGCACCCACCGTTCGCCAGGCCAGGAGGCCGCCATGAACGCCACCACCGCCCCGCAGACCCAGTTCCTCCAGCTCCCCGGCGGCACCATCGCCTTCGACGACACGCTCGGCGCCGACAGCCGCGGCACCTCCGGCGAGGACAGCACCCCGGTGGTGCTGCTGCCCGGCATGCTGGAGCCGCGCGCCAGCTTCCGCCACCTGCGCCCGCTGCTGCTCGCCGCGGGGCAGCGCGTGATCACCATGGACCTGCGCGGCCTCGGCGAGTCCTCGTCCGCCTGGGACGACTACTCCCCCGCCGCGATCGCCGGGGACGTCGTCGCGCTGCTGGACCACCTGGGCATCGAGCGGGCCGTCCTGGTCGGCCACTCCTACACCGGCGCCACCGTGCTCAAGGCCGCCACCACCGCCCCCGAGAAGGTGGCCGGGATCGTCCTGCTGAACGCCTTCGTCGAGCAGCCCGAGGCCGGGGCGCTGAAGCGGGCGCTGGTCCACGTGATGGGCAGCGCGGTGATCGCCTTCCCGAAGTTCTGGGGCTTCTACCTCGACAAGGTCGCCTTCCCCACCACCAAGCCCGCCGACCACGGCGAGTACATCGCCCGCCAGGTGCGGGCGGCGCGCACCCCCGGCCGCAAGCGGACCACCCGCGGCTACGTCCGGGGCAACTCCGCGCCGGTCGGCTGGACCGAGGGCGTGCGCTGCCCGGCCCTGGTCGTGATGGGCGCCAAGGACCCCGACTTCACCGATCCGGAGCTGGTGGCGGACCGCCAGGCGGCGGCGCTCAAGGCCCGTAAGGTGATGATCGACGGCGCCGGGCACTACTCGATGACGGACCACCCCGAGGCCACCGCCGCCGCCCTGCTCCCCTTCTTCACCGAGGTTGCCTGATGCCCCGCGCCGGACTGACCCCCGACCTCGTCGTCGACCACGCGCTCGGCCTGATCGACGACCAGGGCCCCGAGGCCCTGACCCTGGCGGGCGTCGCACTGCGGGCCAAGGTCGCCGCCCCCTCGCTCTACAAGCACGTGCCCGGCGGCCTGGGCGGGCTGCGCCGGCTGGTCGCGATCAGGGTCACCGCCGACCTGGCGGCCCGGCTCCGGCAGGCGACCGAGGGGCTGCGCGGGGATGCGGCGGTCGACGCGCTGCTGCGGGCGTACCACGGCTACGCGATCGAGTACCCGCACCGCTACGCCGCCCTGCCGCAGAGCCCCTCCGGCACCGACCCGGAGCTGATCGACGCGGCCACCGCGCTGGTCGGCGCGATCTTCCGGGTGCTGGAGGACTACGGAATCGCGGAGTCCGAGGCGGTGCACGCGACCCGCACCGTGCGCGCCCTCGCGCACGGCTTCGCCTCGCTGACCATCGCCGGCGCCTTCCAGCTGCGCGAGGACCTGGGGGTGACCCAGCAGCGGCTGATCGGGCTGCTGACCAGCGGGCTGCGGTCCTGGCCGGACGGGGCCTGAGGCAACGGCTGGTCAAACTCTGGTCAACCCTGTCGCTGAACCTCTGGTCAGACTATGGACTGATCGGATAGCACTAGGGAAAAGGGACTAAAGTCCCAGCCGGTACGCATTCGGACAGGGATCGAGACCGATTCGTCGCCGAACGAAGGTCAGACTGAGCCCCGCCCGGGTAGCAGCAAGCCGAGGCGTACCACCCGCGAGTCCGCTCGCGGCTCACCCGCGAAGGACGAGGGCCCATGACGCAGCCGACCACCGCCCACCGCGCGGCCCTCGGGAGCTCCCCCGCCGCGTTCCCCGCCCAGCGCACCGCCGCCGTGCCCCCGCGTCCCTCCGGTCGCCCGGCGAGCGTCCGCTCGGCCGGCCTGACCCGCCTGGCCGCGATGCGCCGGGGCCTGGCGATCGTGTGCGGCGTGCGCTCGATGAGCAGCGTGCCGGCCCGGCCGCAGCCCGGCTACGGGGAGTCGGACGGGCAGTAGCGGCCCCCGGTCGTCCATACGGGCAGCGGCCCGGCCCGCCCGGCCGCCCAGCCGCCCGGCCGCCCGGCGCTCAGGCGAGCGCCTCGGGCTCGGGATCCTGGCGTTCCTCGGTGAGGTGCCAGTACAGATCGCGCACGCCCGGCTCCAGCGACATCCGGGTGATCAACTGCTCCATCGCGCGGGCCGGATCCCCGGCGACCGCGACCGTGGCGCGCAGCTTGGTGGTGTGCTCGTCCTCGCGCCGGGCGCGCAGCCCGGTGGGGGTCAGCCCGGCCGTGGTCATGGCCTGCAGCAGCAGCGCGCGCAGCTGCGTCTCCGACTTGCGGTCGCAGAGCAGGTGGATGCTGGCCCGTACGCCCTCGACGTCCGGGTCGTCCTGCGGCACCCGGTCGAGCAGCCGGCCCGCCGGGCGCAGGGTCAGGTGGACCGCCAGCACCCCGAGGGTGCCCAGCAGCGCGAAGAGCAGGTTCCCGGAGGCCGCCAGCACCCCGACCGCCGCCGAACACCAGAGCGTGGCCGCGGTGTTCAGGCCGCGCACGCTGGCGCCGTCGCGCAGGATCACCCCGCCGCCGAGGAAGCCGATGCCGGAGACCACGTAGGAGGCGACCCGGGTGGTGGAGCCGGGGTCCAGCACCGAGGCGCTGTACAGCACGAAGAGGGTGGCCCCCGCGGCGACCAGCGCGTTGGTGCGCAGGCCCGCCATCCGGGCCCGCCACTGACGCTCCACCCCGATCAGCGCGCCGCAGCCGACGCCGACGGCGAGCCGGGTGACGAAGTCCAGGGTGCTCAGGGTGGCGGCCACGGCCGCACTCTACGACGCGCGGCGGTACGGGTGGGGGACCCCGCACCGCCGCCCGGGCGAACAGCCGGTGGCCGGCCGTCGCCGGTGGTCAGCCCTTGGGGGCCGGGCTCATCCGGGTGCTGACCGCGATCCGGTTCCACGCGTTGATGGTGGCGATGACCGAGATCAGCTGGGCCAGCTCGGCCTCGTCGAACTGCGCGGCGGCCTCCTGGTAGACCGCGTCCGGCACGTGGCCCTCGGTCAGCAGGGTGACCGCCTCGGTCAGCGCCAGCGCGGCCCGCTCGCGGGCGGTGTAGTACGGGGTCTCCCGCCACGCGGCCAGCGCGTAGATGCGGTGCTCCTCCTCGCCGGCCTTGCGGGCGTCGGTGGTGTGCATGTCGATGCAGAACGCGCAGCCGTTGATCAACGAGGCGCGGATCTTGACCAGTTCGGCCAGCGCTGGGTCAAGTCCGGTGTGCGCGGCGCCGGTGAGCTGGAGCATGGCCTGGTAGACGCCGCCGGCGGCCTGGGGGAAGGCCAGGCGCGGGGCGGGAGCCGGAACGGTCTGCTGGTGGAGCGCGGTAGTCATGCGAACCACCCTAGGGACTCCCGGGCGGTGAACAGGCCTGCGACACGGGTGCTTTGAGCACCACTCAGCCGCGGTGCGCGCCGAGCCAGAAGAGCAGGTAGAGGAAGGCCGCGAAGCCGTGTGCGGCGGCCAGGTAGATGCAGACGCGGATCAGCACCCGGCGGTCGGTGCGCTTGCCGCCGTCGGTGGTCGGGGCGTAGTGGGGGCGGGGCTGCTGGATGGCCATCGGTCGAACTCCTTGTCCGAAACGTGCCGGGGGTGTCGGGGTCTGCCTCGGTGCAGGCGGGCGGTCAGTGCGGCCGGGCGGTCAGTGCGGCCGGGTCGGGACCGGCAGGCACAGCTCGCTGGCCGGGCTCTGCACCAGGGTGTGGACGAAGAGCAGTTCCACGCCCTCGCTGCCCTCCGCGGCGAGCTGGTGCGGGGTGAGCGAGTCGAACTGGGCGCTGTCGCCGGGCTCCAGGACGTAGCCGGTCTGCCCGAGGGTCAGCCGCAGCCGGCCCTGGATCACGTGCAGCCACTCCTCGCCGGCATGCACCCGGACCACCGCGTCCTGCAGGCCCGGCGGGATGTGCACCCGCAGCGCCTGCATCGCCAGGCCCGCCACGCCGGCCCGCCGGTAGCCCCAGCCGCCGGCGCGGCCCGGGGCGATCTCGCCGCCGCGCACCACGGGGTCGGCGGCGGCGGTCTGCTCGCCCAGCAGACCGGCCACGGTGGCACCGTAGAGCCGGGCCAGCGAGAGCAGCACCGGCAGCGAGGGCTGGCGGCGGCCGGTCTCCAGCCGGGACAGATACGCTGGGGAGAGCCCGGCCCGGGCGGCAGCGGCCTCCAGGGTGAGGCGACCGGCCAACCGGTGCTCGCGCAGGCGGGCACCGAGTCCGGGCAGTTCGCCCTCGTCCGGGGCCGGCTCGCCCTGCGGTTCGGTGGTCATGGGACCAGTCCACACCTGCTGTGCCGCAGAGGCAACAAATGTGCCTCAGAGGCAAAAAACGCCGAGCCGCCGCCCCGACCGAAGTCGGGGCGGCGGCTCGTCCGTTGTCGCCCGGCCGTTCCCGTCCGGCTACTCCGCGGCCAGGTGCTCCGCTCCGGACAGCACGGCCCCGATCTGCGGGCCGGCCTGGGAGGTCCGGCGGGCCGGCTCGCGCCCGGGCGGCTGGACCGGCCGCTCGCCGCTGACCGGCTTCCCGGTGGGCCGGCGCACCGGTGCGCCGACCTCCACCCAGAGGAACTCGCCGTCGTGCTGGAGGCGCAGCTTGTCGCCCTCGCGCAGCGTGTAGGTCGTCTCCTCGTGGGTGATCTCCACCCGCAGCAGGTGGTGGCGCACCCGCATCGAGAAGCCCAGCCGGGTCAGGCCCGCGGGCAGCCGGGGCCGGAAGCCGACCACCTCACCGTAGTCCCGCAGGCCGCCGAACCCGGCCACCAGCGCGATGCAGGCCCCGGCCAGCGAGGCCATGTGCAGCCCGTCGCGGGTGTTGCCGCCCAGGTCGTGCAGGTCCATCAGGGCGGCCTCGGCGGTGTAGTCGTAGGCCAGGTCGAGCTGGCCCACCTCGGCCGCCATCACGGCCTGGGTGCAGGCCGAGAGCGAGGAGTCGCGCACCGTCAGGCGCTCGTAGTAGGCGAAGTTGCGCGCCTTCTGCTCCGCGGTGAAGGCGTCGCCGCGGATCTGCATGGCGAGCACCAGGTCGGCCTGCTTGACCACCTGCTTGCGGTACAGGTCGAAGTACGGGTAGTGCAGCAGCAGCGGGTACTTCTCCTGCGGGGTGTTCTCGAAGTCCCAGAGCTGGTGCAGGGTGAAGCCGTCGGCCTGCGGGTGCACGCCGAGCGTCTCGTCGTACGGGATGTACATCGCCTTGGCCGCGTCCCGCCAGGCGGCGGTCTCCTCGGAGTCGACGCCCAGGGCGGCGGCCTCCAGCTGGTGCCGGTTGGCGGCCTCGGCGGCGGCCCGCAGGTTGCTCTGCGCCATCAGGTTGGTGAAGACGTTGTTGTCCGCGATCGCGGAGTACTCGTCCGGCCCGGTGACGCCCTCGATCCGGAACTTGCCGGAGGGGTCGTGGTGCCCCAGCGAGCGCCACATCCGGGCGGTCTCCACGAGCAGTTCCAGCCCGTAGGTGCGCTCGAACTCCACGTCCCCGGTGGCCCGGACGTAGCGCACCACGGCGACCGCGATGTCCGCGCCGATGTGGAAGGCGGCGGTGCCGGCCGGCCAGTAGCCCGAGCACTCCTCGCCGCGGATCGTGCGCCAGGGGAACACCGCGCCGGCCAGGCCCAGTTGGGCCGCCCGCTCGCGGGCCAGCGGCAGCGTGGTGTGCCGCCAGCGCAGCGCCTGGGCGACCGCGCCGGGCAGGCAGTAGGTGAGCACCGGCAGGACGAAGGTCTCGGTGTCCCAGAAGCTGTGCCCGTCGTAGCCCGGGCCGGTCAACCCCTTGGCCGGGATGGCCCGTTCCTCGCTGCGGGCGGAGGCCTGCAGGACGTGGAAGAGCGCGAACCGGACGGCCTGCTGGAGCTCCACGTCGCCGTCGAGCTCGATGTCGCTGTTGTCCCAGAAGTCCGCCAGGTACTGCCGCTGTTCGGCCAGCAGGCCGTCCCAGCCGGAGTAGCGGGCCGCGGTGATCGCGGCCTCGACCTGGTCGCGCACGGCGGGCACCGAGCGGGTGGCCGACCAGCCGTAGCCGATGAACTTGGTCAGCCGCAGCCGCTGGCCGGGCTGGAGCACGGTGGTGGCGCTGATCCTGGCCTGGTCGTCGCGGGCCTCGGAGGTGACGCTGACGCCCTCCGGGCCCTCGATCACGTGGTCCATGCCGGCCGCGATCCGCAGTCCGCTGAAGCGGGTCCGGTGCACCAGCGCGGCCTTCGTGCCGTGCGCGTGGTGCTCCTCGGCGACCAGCGGCGCCTCCAGCACCGCGGCCGCCCGCGGGTCGCCCTCGCCGCCCTGCGGCAGCTGCTCGTTGGCCACCAGCTCGGACTGGACCACGATCCGGACCGGACCGTCGACCGCCTCCACCTCGTAGTCCACCGCGGCGATCGCCCGCTGGGTGAGCGAGACCAGCCGCGCCGAGGTGATCTTGACGGTCCGGCCGGCCGGCGAGGTCCACTCGGCCTCGCGCCGCAGCACTCCCTCGCGGAAGTCCAGCGAGCGGCGGTGGCCGCGCAGTTCGCCGTAGCGCAGGTCGAACGGCTCGTCGTCGACCAGCAGCCGGATCAGCTTGCCGTTGGTGACGTTGATGACGCTCTGGCCGGACTCGGGGTAGCCGTAGCCGCCCTCCGGGTAGGGCAGCGGGCGCAGTTCGAAGACGCCGTTGAGGTAGGTGCCGGGCAGGCCGTGCGGCTCACCCTCGTCCAGGTTGGCCCGCAGGCCGATGTGGCCGTTGGAGAGTGCGAAGACGGATTCGCTGCGGGCCAGGCCCGACAGGTCCAGACGGTGTTCGGTGACGCTCCACGGATCGACCGCGAAGCCCTCCTGTGCGGTCACTGCGCCGCCCCCTCGATGAGTTCGGAGAGATCGTCCACCACCAGGTCCGCGCCGTGCTCCAGCAGAGCCTCGCGCTGGCCGGTCCGGTTGACCCCGACCACCGTCCCGAAGCCCCCCGCACGCCCCGAGGCCACGCCCGCGAGCGCGTCCTCGAAGACCGCCGCGTGCTCGGGCCCGATGCCCAGGGCCTTGGCGGCGGCGAGGTAGGTGTCGGGGGCCGGTTTACCGGGCAGGCCCTGCGACTTGGCCGTCTGGCCGTCGATCACGACGTCGAACAGACCGTCGATGCCGGCCGCCTTGAGGACGTCCCGGCAGTTGGCGCTGGACGAGACCACCGCCCTGGGCAGGCCGAGCACCCGCAACCGGTGCAGGTACTCCACCGAGCCCGGGTACGGCTGCACGCCCTGCTCGCGGATCAGGCGCAGCACCAGGTCGTTCTTGGTGGTGCTCAGACCGTACACGCTGCGGGTGCCCGGTGGGTCGGCTTCGTCGCCTTCGGGGATGTCGATCGAACGCGAGGCGAGGAAGGTGCGCGTACCGTCCAGACGAGGGCGGCCGTCCACGTAGCGGTCGTAGTCCTCGACCGGGTCGAACGGCACGAACTCGTCGCCGGTGCGGCGGGCTTCCTCACGCAGGAAGTCGTCGAACATCTTCTTCCAGGCGGCGGCGTGCACCTTCGCGGTCTGCGTCAGCACGCCGTCGAGGTCGAAGAGGTAGGCGCGGATGTCGTCAGGTAGCCCCAGCATGGTTGCAGTCTGGACCAGATCGCCCGGCTGCGGGTCGATTCGGCACGGCGCGCCGTACAGCGTTCACTTGTGACCCTTACCACCCAGCGGTCAGGGCGGGCTCATGGCTGGTCGAACCACCCGTGCCGCAGCAGGGCGCGGGCCAGCCGGTCGGCCGGGCCCTCGGCCCCGACGACCGCGACCCCGGGCAACTCGGCCGCCACCGCGCTGCGTTCGGAGGCGGAGTCGTCCAGGTGGACGAAGGCCTCCAGTGGCAGGCCGAGCACGGCGGCGGCCCGGCGCAGCTGTTCGGCGGCGCCCAGCGGCGGCAGCGGCAGCGCACGGACCGGGCCCGCCGGCTCGCCGCCCACCAGGACCAGGCGAACGCCCTGGTCACGCAGCCGCTCGACGGTCCGGCGCAGCTCGCCGGCGGCCTGCGTCCAGAGCGGGCTCGCCAGGTCGATGGCCAGCGCCCGGCGTGAGAGCCCCGCCTCCGCCTGCACGATCCGGCGCACCTCCTGGGCGAGCAGAAGCAGGGCACCCGGGCTGTAGTACGCCGGTGCGGTGGGCCCGAGGGGGTCGGCAGGCGCGCGCACCGGATCGGCGCGGGCCGGCACCGGAGCCTCCGCGAGCAGACCGACCAGGTCGACCACCCGCACCCTGGGGTACTCGTCCGCCAGGGCGAGCAGGCTCGCGTTGAGCCGGTGCCAGAGCCCGGTGAGCGCGGCCCGGGCCCGGCTGCCGAGCACCGCGTCGCGCAGCACCCGCGGCAGCGGGACGGTGTGCAGCACCACCACCGCCTCCCCCGCGCCCAGCGCCGCGCCCAGCAGGGTGCGCAGCACCGCGAGCCGCTCGGCGAGGTGCGGCCAGAGCTCGGAGGGCGCGGTGGGGTCGGCGGGGGCAATGGCGGCGATGGGGTCGATGGGGTCGAACGCGGAGCCGGGTCCGAAACCGGGTCCGGAGCCGAGGCCGGAGCCGGCTCCGGCGCCGGGGCCGTGGTCGGGCTCGGGCTCGGGCTCGGGTGGCAGGAAGAACGCCGGGTCCAGCAGGCAGAGCAGCAGATCGGCGCCGAGCGGGCGGCCGCCGGCCGCCAGGGTGGCGGCGAAGGCCCGGGGCGGCGCGACGATCAGCCCGGGCCGCACCCCGGCGCCCACCAGGCAGGCGCGCAGCAGGGGTTCGAGCTCGCCGGGCGGGCAGCTCGGCAGCACCGTGATCCGACGGTACGTCAGACCTTCGTCCACGTCGCCCAGTTCGCGCAGCTCGCGGCCGGCCGCCAGCAGGGTGGCGAGGTCCTCGGTCCGGGCCAGGGCGAGCCGCAGCTCCGGCCCGGGGGCCGTCCCGGACCGGACGGCGATGCGGATGGCGTCGATCAGCCCGGGCACCGCGTGCTCCCCGGGCGTTGTCGTCCGTTCACGTCCCACACGATCCATTCCCGCTGCCTGCCCAGCGCCGCCTCCGGTAACCCCGGCTCTCCTCCTTCCCCGTTCACCGTCATCCGATCTGCCGGGCCCGGCCCTGCAGTTGGTCGGCCAGCTCGCGCCAGCTCTCGGCGCACTCCAGGGCCAGCTCCGCCACCACCGGGAGCAGGTGCGGGGGGATCAGCTGGAGCTCGCGCTCCGCCTCGCCGACGGCGACCAGACGGCGGTGCAGCCAGACCAGCAGGGCCCGGCCGTGGTCGGTGAAGCGCAGCGAGGGATCGCGGCGCAGCAGCGCCAGACCGGCGAAGGGCTCACGGGCCGACCGGCCGTTCGGCCCCCGGCGCGGGCCTAGGCGGCGCACGGCCGACTCGGCGGGGGCGGTCGCCGCCGGGGCGGCGGACGGTGCGGCCGGCGGTGCGGCCGACGGCGGCGGGGCGACCGAGCGCACCGGCGGGTGCGGGCGGTGCGGGGCGGCCGAGCGGGAGCCGCTGGACCGGTCGGCGGCCGGCGCGGGGGCGCGCCGCACCGCGACGGGCGCGGGCGCCGCCGCAGGTGCCGGAGCCGGCGCTGCCGCGGGCGCCGGACCACGCTCCGCCGCGGCCAGCCGGGCCGCCGCCTGGACGGCCGCGTGCGTGGGCACCGCCTCCTCGCCGCGGTGCACCCGGCTGCGCACGCCGTGCGCCGTCCCCAGCGAGACACCCGCCGCCTGGGCGATCTCCCGCAGCGAGGCCCCCGGCCGGGCCCGGAGCACCTCCAGCACCCGCCGTCGGCCCTCGTCCGGGTTGATCGGGCGCAGCCGCCCGTCCCGGCCCATCCGGGTACTGGCCTGCGCCCCGCCCGCCACGGCGCGCCGGCGGATCTCGCCGACCGTCTTGGCGGAGAGCCCGACGCCCTGCGCGATCGAGCGGTCGGAGAGCTCCGGGCGGCCCCTGACGATCCGTTCGGCCGCCGCCTTGCGCTCGGCCACCGACAGCGGCAGCCCCTCGGCCTCGATGTTGCGTTCCACCGCGAGGGCGAAGGCGGCCTCCGCCGTCCCCTCGAAGTACTCGACGGCGACCAGCGGTTCGCCCCGCAGCGCGGCGGCCCGCAGCCGGTGGGCGCCGTCGATCACCCGCATGCTCGGCCGGTGCACCAGGATCGGCGGCGGCTCGGTGGCGAGCTCGGCGAGCCGGGCGGCGTGCGCCTCGTCCACCGGTGTGAAGCGCGGCGAATCGCCGGGCCGCACGCACTCGCGGGCAATTCGGTCCACGCCGCCCATGAAAGCCTCCCGGATATCCGCGCCAGCACTGCGTCCAGTAGCCGTCAACACGCCGCCGGCTTGCGGCGATTCCCGGATCATCGCAGGTCAGCGTGCCTCTTTAGGGGCACACGGGATCCCTCTCCAGCGGTATCGCGCCACCCCTGCGGGCACCCTGACGGCCCGCCCCGCGGAACGAAAAAGACCAGGTCGGCGATGAGCCGACCTGGTCTCTCACGGTGGGGCGCCAGGGGCTCGAACCCTGAACCTACGGATTAAAAGTCCGCTGCTCTACCCATTGAGCTAGCACCCCTCCATCGTGGACATCATGCCAGACCGCGCCGCGGCACGCCGCAAGGTTCTGCGGCAGGGCGCCCGGGCGGCCGGTCAGGCCGCGGCCAGGGGCGTCAGGTTCGCCAGGCGCACCCGGCGCAGCCAGTCCTCCACCGGCCGCTCGTCGGGGGCCGCCGGCAGCACGCCGGGGCGGTCGAGGCGGTGCTCGGCCTCGGCGAGCAGCGGCTCGGCACTCTCGGGGCGGTCGGCGATCCGCTCGCCCAGCTCCCGGATCCGCTCGGGCTCGGCGAGCCGGATCCGCAGTTCGCCGGTCTCGTGCAGCCCGACCGCCTGCTCGACCAGCCGCACCAGGTGCCGCGCGTGCTTGGCCGCCCGGGCGCGGGTCTCGGGGAGGGTGGCGTCGCGGGTCCGCAGCTTGCGCAACTGCTGCCCGGCGTAACCGAGATAGGCCGAGCGCACCGCGCCGGCGCTCAGGAAGGAGCGCCGCAGCCCGATCAGCTCCGACCCCAGCGGCGTGCGTTCCTCGTACAGGTCCTCGGGCAGCCAGAGGAGTTCACCGGCCGTCGGATTGCAGACCAGCGCCAGCCGGCACCACTTGGCCGCCTCGTGGAAGGTTTGGTCCGGCGCCGTGGTCACCACCGACTCCGCCGGGCGCCGCAGGCCGTGCAGCTCCTGGGTCGCCACCGCGAAGACCCCGAGCCGGTCGACGTCCGAGCCCGGCCGCGCCAGCCCGTAGGCCGTCGACCCCACCACCCCGGACAGCAGTACCCGCACCACCGCCACCTCCCTTCACCAGCGCCGCAGTCAGGGCAGTCTCCCCTCCGCCGCGCGCCCGGCGCACCCGGTTTACCGGGCGGCCCCAGGGGCGCGTGGAGCGGGCGGGTTAGGCTCGTCGCGCGTCACCGGGAAGATCCGGCAGACATCCGAGCAGAGTTCGAGCGACAGGAGAGCACCATGGCGAAGGCGGCGACCACCCTGATCGCGGCGACCGGCCTCATCGGCGGCTACGGCGCGGCGCGCTGGAGCGGCAAGCGGGAGCTCGGCGGAGCCGTGCTGGCGGTGGCGGGCGCCGGGGCGGCCTACCGGTGGCGGCGGACGGCCGGGACCGGCACCGCCGCCGCGCTGACCGGTCTGTACGTGGCCGCGTTCGGCGGCTCGCACCCGCTGGCGAAGAAGATCGGCGCCTGGCCCTCGGTCCTCGCGGTGACCGGCGTGGTGGCCGCCGCCTCGGCCCTCGCGGAGCGCGGTCGGGGCTGACCGCGCGGCCGGTCGGCAGGTGGTCGCCCGGCCCTGGTGACAGCGGCGCCCGAACGGGGCAGGATCAGAGTGGCTACCCAGGAGGCCGCACGGGTCACGCGGAGTCACCCGTCAGGGCCCGGGGCGGCCTCGGACCGCAAGCGGGGGCGGGCGTCGGGGGGACAGGGGGACGACGATGGGCCGGGACGGCCACGAGGTGCTGCTGGGGTGTTGGTGGGCCGGTCTGGTCCTGCTCGTGGTGGGCGTACCGGCCATCACGCTCGGGCTGACCCGGTTCGCGCGGCGCGGTACGGAGGTCCAGGGGACCGTCTCCGAGGTGCTGCTGCTCCCGCGCCGGGGCGGGGCCGGCGCGCTGGTCCCCGTGGTGCGGTTCACCGATGCCGCCTCCGAGCGCGAGGTGATCGGGTCGCCGTCCTGCGGGCGGGTGCCGCTGGCCGGCTGGCCCGGGCAGCCGATCACCGTGCGCTACCTGCCGAGCGCCCCGGAGCGGTTCCAGGCCGGGCCGCAGACCAGCGTCTTCGACGCCGCGCTGAGCAGCCTGCTGGTCATGACGCTCGGCTCGGTCGCCCTGGTGCTGACCCGGTGGACCGACCCCGACGCGATCGCCACCAGCGCGGTGCTCGGCGCCTCCGGCGTGGCGCTCGGCGCGGCCACCGTGCTGACCCGCCGGGCGAGCCGCTCCGAGCGGTGTACGGCCCTGCGGGACAAGGGAGTTGTCAGCTACGGCCGGATCGTCGGCTCGCTCGTGGTGGATGGCGGCGGGGACAACGCGCACCACTACCACCCGGTGCTGGCCTTCACCTCGGCCGCCGGCGAGGAGGTGCTCGGAGCCGACCTGCAGACCATGAGCAGCCAGAGCTACCCGGTGGACGGCGCCCCGGTCCCGGTGCGCCACCTGCCGGAGAACCCGCTGCTCTTCGCCCTCGACGCCACCGTGCGCCGGCGCTCCGCCACCACCGGCCCGGCGGCCCGGATGTTCGGCCTGGTCACGGTCCTCGCCTGCTGCGGGGTCCTGATCATGGTCGGCGCCAACCTCGGCCACCGCTGACGGACCCGGCCGGCCCGCCCGGCACCCCGCCGTCGGGCAGCCCCGCCAGGCACCCGTCACGCGCCCCGTCACGCGCCCCCGTCAGGCACCCCGAACCGCGCCTCGAAGGCCGCCCGGTTGGCCGACACCCGCGCGCGGTCCCAGACCGCGAAGACCACCCGCTCGAAGGCCGCCCCGAAGGACTCCAGCGCCACCGCGAACGCCTCGGCCACCTGCACCGGGTCGTTGCGGAAGACCCCGCACCCCCAGGCGCCCAGGACCAGCTGCCGCAGCTCGTGCCGGGCCGCCACCGCGAGCACCCGGGCGGCCCGCTCCCGCAGCACCTCCGCCAGGTCCTCCCCCTGCCCGCGGACCGCCAGCTCCCCCGCGTTGGGCGCCGCCGAGGTCAGGAACGAGACCGGGTACGGCCGGGCGAGCAGCGCGCCGCGCCCGTCGCGGATCACCGGAACGTCCGGCGAGAAGACCACCCGGTGGCTGTAGCGCAGGTCGTCACTGGCGCGGTGCGCGGCGTAGTAGTCCGGCGCCGCCAGCAGGCACTGGTAGAGCAGCGCGGTCCGGCAGACGTCCTCCTCCTGCGCCTTGGCACCCCGCAGGTAACCGCCGCCCGGGTTGCGCGCGGAGGCGAAGTTGAGCACCCCGACCCGGGCCTCCGGGCCGCCCAGGGCCACCAGCCGGGCCGCGGCCTCGAGGCTGCCCTCCGCGGTGACCTCGATCGCCGGCCGCCCGGGGCCCGGCACCACCGTCCCCCTGCCCCCGGTCGGCCCGTCCGGCCCGTCCGGCCCGTACGAGACGGTGCCGGCCCGCGCCGCCGCCAGCAGCCCGCCGATCGTCACCGTCGCGCCGCCGGGCTCCCGGTAGCCCCCGCGCTCGGCGATCTCTTCGTTCTCCCGGGCCACTTGGTGCAGTCTGCCGCTCATCCGTCCGACGGTAGGGCGAACCCGCCCCCGCCCACCAGCGAATTGAGGGTGCGAAAACGCCGGCGGGCCCGCTCCACCGAGGTGGAGCGGGCCCGCCGGACGGTCAGGCTACTGCGTCAGTTCTTCCAACGCGGCTTGCGGTCGCCGCCGTTGAAGCTGCTGCCGCCACGGTTGTCACGGTCACCACCGAAGGAGCGGCCACCACCGCGGTTGTCGCGGTCGCCGTAGGACGAGCCGCCCTGCGGACGGCCGCCCGCGCGGTGGTCGTCGCGGCGGGCGAACGGACGGCTGCTGCCGGCGCCGCCGCGGTTGTCACGGTCGCCACCGAAGGAGCGGGCCGGACGGTCACCGAAGGAGCGGTCGCCACCGAAGGAACGGCCGCCGCGGTCGTCACGGTCACGCGAACCGAAGCCACCGCGGTTGTCACGGTCACCGAAGGAACGCGCCGGACGGTCACCGCCGAAGGAACGGCCACCACGGTCGTCACGGTCACGCGAACCGAAACCGCCACGGTTGTCACGGTCACCGCCGAAGGAACGGCCACCGCGGTCGTCACGGTCACGCGAACCGAAGCCACCGCGGTTGTCACGGTCACCGAAGGAACGCGCCGGACGGTCACCGCCGAAGGAACGGCCACCACGGTCGTCACGGTCACGCGAACCGAAACCGCCACGGTTGTCACGGTCACCGCCGAAGGAACGGCCACCGCGGTCGTCACGGTCACGCGAACCGAAGCCACCGCGGTTGTCACGGTTGTCACGGTCACCACGGCCGCCGCGGTCGCGGTCGCCGTAGGACGGACGCTCGTTGCGCGCCTCGCGGTACGCCGGCACCCGGTCCTCGCGCGGCTCGCGCACCTCGCGCACCGGCTCGGTGACGACGGCCTCGGCAGCCTCGACGGTCTCGCCCTCGGCGGCCTCGACCGGCGCCTCGTCCTCGATGCCCAGCTCGGCCCGCTCGCGAGCGGCCCGCGCGGTGAGGCGGTCGGCCTCCTCGCGCAGCTCGTTGGCGCGGCGCTGCGCGCGCTCCAGCTGGCGGGTCATCTCGGCGACCTCGCGCTCCGCCGCACCGGCGATGCCCGAGGCGCTCTCCGCCTGGACCTCGATCAGCGAGCGGGCGCCGGTGATCTTGGCGACCTCGGCGTCGAAGGCGTGGTCCAGGATGTGGCGCGAGGCGTCCACGCCCGCGTCCTCCATCAGGCGGAAGACGCCACGGCGCTGGTGCGGCAGCACCAGGGTGACGACGGCGCCGGAGCGGCCCGCGCGGGCGGTGCGGCCGGAGCGGTGCAGGTAGTCCTTGTGGTCGCCGGCCGGGTCCACGTTCAGCACCAGGTCGATGCCGTCCACGTGGATGCCGCGCGCGGCGACGTCGGTGGCGACGACCACGTTGACGTAGCCGTCCTTGAAGTCGCCCAGCACCCGGGTGCGGGCGCCCTGGGTCATGCCGCCGTGCAGCGCGTCGGCCTTCACACCGGCCTCGATCAGCTGCTCGGCCACCCGGTCGGCACCCATCTGGGTGCGGACGAAGATGATCGTGCGGCCCTTGCGGGCGGCGATCGCGTTGGTGATCGGGGCCTTGTCCTTGGGCTTCACCACGAGGATGTGGTGGGTCATGGTGGTGACCGCGCCGGCCGACGGGTCGACCTCGTGGGTGACCGGGTTCTTCAGGTAGCGCTTGACCAGGCTGTCGATCTCGTTCTCCAGGGTGGCGGAGAAGAGCAGGCGCTGGCCGCCGGCCGGCACCTGGTCGAGGATCTCGGTGACCTCGGGCAGGAAGCCCATGTCGGCCATCTGGTCGGCCTCGTCGAGCACGACGGTCTGGACGTCGGCGAGCTTGGCGCTGCCGCGGTTCAGCAGGTCGCGCAGGCGGCCGGGGGTGGCGACCAGGACGTCGACGCCGCGCTCCAGCGCGTAGATCTGGTTCGACATCGAGGTGCCGCCGCAGACGACCTTGAGCTTGAGGCCGAGCACCGAGCCGAACGGCTCCAGCGCGTCGGCGACCTGCATGGCCAACTCGCGGGTCGGCACCAGGATCAGGCCGCGCGGGTGCTTGGGCTTGGTGCGCTCGCCGTCGGCGAGGCGGGTGAGCAGCGGCAGGCCGAAGCTCAGGGTCTTGCCGGAGCCGGTGCGGCCACGGCCGAGGACGTCCTTGCCCTCCAGCGCGTCCGGGATGGTGGCGGCCTGGATCGGGAACGGGGTGGTCACGCCACGCTTGGCGAGGGCACGCACCACGTCGTCGTGCAGACCGAGGTCACCGAAGGTGACGGTCGGCTCGGCCTCGGCCTCAACCTCGGCGGCGTCGGTGTCGACGTCGGTGTTCTCGACGTCGGCCTCGAGCTCGGCGATGGAGGCGTCGATGGTGGTGTCGGTCAGGTCGGCGGCGGCGAGGGCCTCGTCCTGGGCGTCAGCGGGCATGACGAAGCGGGCGTCGTCAACGAGAGACAATGCAAAACCTTCCGGAAGTGGCACGCGCCTAAGTCCGGGGTTCTGACTTACAACCGCCTCTATGCGGTCAGCCACGGATCGCCGGAACGCGCCAAGGGCGCCAGGTGAAAATGAGGGCGCCAGTCAAATGGATCAAACGAACGATCTCCCACCATAGAGGAACCATCACTCCGAAGGCAAACCCGGGGGCCGACCTGGTCAATGTGCGGCCGAACCGGCACTCCCGGTCGTAGACCCACTACTGCTCGCGGAGGGCGCCGGCGCACCCGTCGGCGAGGCCGGTGCGCCGGACGGGTGAGGCGACCCCGCCGAGGAGCCGCCGGAGGTCCCGGGGCTGGCGGCGCCGCCGGACGCCCCGCCGGTGCCGCCCGCCCCGGCGGAGGAGCCGGGGCTCGCCGTCGTCCCACCGCCGCCGGTGCCGCCCGTGCCACTGCCGGTGCCCGCGGTGCCGCCCCCACCCGCACCCGTGGCGCCGCCCGTGGTCGGCCCGCCGGTGCCGCCGCCGCCCTGCGCACCGCCGGTACCGGCCGCGCCCCCGCCCATGCCGCCCGTGGCACCGGCGGCGGCCCCGCCGCCCTGCGCGCCGCCCGCCACGGGTGCACCGCCCGCCGCCGCGGGCGCCCCCGGCTCGGGCGGCGGCGCGGGCACCGCCACCACGCCCCCACCGGCCCCGGGCGCCGGGGACACACCCGGGCTCGGGTCGTTCACCGGAGCCACCTCGCCGCCGGCCGCGCCGGCCGGAGCCCCGCCGGGCGCCCCTGACGCCCCCTCAACCCGGCCGCCGGGGCGCTCCGGGCGGGCGGCGGTGCCACCGGCCCGCGGCTGGCCGGGGGCCCCGCTGGCCCTGCCGCTCGGACTGGCCACCCCCGAGACGTGGCCGACCGGCTGCTGTCCCTGCCCCGACCCCACCTCCATGCAGCCGGCCGCGGTCAGCCCGGCCAGCGCCAGCACCGCCGTGCGCGCCGCCGCCCGCGCCGCCACCGACCGCAGGGCCACCCGGCGCGAAGCCGCGGCGTCCGCCCCCTGCCCCGCGGCCGCCCGGGCCGCCCGCACCCGGGCGGCCACCGAGACCCGCGCCACCGCGGACCGCCCGCGCCGCCCCAGGGGACCGCCCGAACGCCCGCCCGACTGCTCGTCCGGCTGTCCGCTCGCACCCGTCGGAACCATTGCCGCCGCCTCTCCGCGCACCCCACCCTGGCCGCACCGACCGGCGGCCCCTTGCGGTGCCCAACGCCCGTCGCGCCCCGGGGACACGGCCACCCTCCCGGCGGATCCGGCCGACCGCACCGGTCCGAGGCGCCATCACCTGGCACGGCTTCAGCCCGCCCGGGACAATGGCCGGGTGGACATGAGCCGGGACGAATTCGAGACGCTGGTCAGCGACGCCCTCGACCAGATCCCCCCGCAACTGGCGGCGATGATGGACAACGTGGCCGTCTTCGTCGAGGACGAGCCCGACCCCGCCACCCCCGACCTGCTCGGCCTCTACGAAGGCACCCCGCTCACCGAGCGCGGCGAGTGGTACGCCGGGGTGCTGCCCGATCGGATCATCGTCTACCGCGGCCCGACCCTGCGGCAGTGCGAGACCCGCGAGCTGGTCGTCGCCGAGGTCCGCACCACCGTGATCCACGAGGTCGCCCACCACTTCGGCTTCGACGATCACGAGCTGCACGAGCTCGGCTGGTCCTGACCCGCGCCGCACCCCGGGCCGCGCGCTGCGCAACACCGCTGGTCGCGGCCCCGACCCCCCGGCCCGCCCCCGGCAAACCCGTTTTGGCGTTCCCGCCCGCATCCCATATGCTTCTCACGTCCCCGACCGCTGGAGAACAGCCGGGCGGGCCGCAAGCCCTCATCGTCTAGTGGCCCAGGACGTCGCCCTTTCAAGGCGGTAGCACGGGTTCGAATCCCGTTGGGGGCACGCAGTACCAGGCAGTAAACGTAGTACAGTTCAGGGCCGTAAGGCTCTGTCGAGGTCCTGTGGAGCAGTTGGTTAGCTCGCCACCCTGTCAAGGTGGAGGTCGCGGGTTCAAGTCCCGTCAGGATCGCTCGTCCCGCAAGGGACGGTGCAGTACGGCCAGGTAGCTCAGTTGGTACGAGCGTCCGCCTGAAAAGCGGAAGGTCGCCGGTTCGACCCCGGCCCTGGCCACACAGTCTGACCACGATGCCCTCGAAGCAGCTCGCTTCGGGGGCATTTTCGCGTCGTTTGACGCCAACGGGACAGCGGACGGTCAGACCCTCCACGTCTTTGCCGCAGCGCCACCACCCCTGCCGTCACGCCGCGTCGGCGTGACGATGGGGCACGAAGCGCATCGTCGTCCTTCCGTCCAGGGGGGCCAGCCGGATGTCGAGGTCTGCCTCCAACGCCTCGGCGAGCCGCGCCAGAAGGGGAAGGGTCGGGGTCGTGTCCCCCAGTTCCACGCGGGAGATGCCAGGCTGCGTCATGCCGGCCCGCCGGGCGAGTTCGGTCTGGGAGATCCCCAGTTGCCTTCGCCTGTCCCGCAGAGCGGCCGACAACTGCTGCCCATAGTCCACGGCTTCCTCCTGGCTATGCGGCGCGAGCGGCGAAGCTGACTGCCGTGCCCGAGGTCGCCAGATGGACGTCCACAGACACCTCCAGAGCCGCGGCAATCCGGAGAAGCAGGTCGGACGTGACCGGGAGGACTCCACCAACCTCGATGTGTTCCACCTCGTCAGCGGTGCTACCGAGGCGAACCGCCAGATCGTCCTCGCTCAGTCCCAGCTGGGTACGCCGGTCGTAGACGAGCTGGCCGAGTGCCATGGCCAGACGAATCTGCTCTCGCTCGGCGATGATCGCGGGGGGCTCGATCTCCCTGTGAAGTGCGCGCTTGTCCCGAGCCAGCTGCCAGCGTGCGTGGTTCACCGTTCCTCCTCCGCCGTGTTGCGACTGTAGATCTCATGAGCTTCCGGGTGCCCCGTCTCGCACGCCAGCTTGGCGGCCTTGGCCCGCTTGACCTCCGCCTCCTCACGCATTCGGGTCTTGCGAAAGACGGTGAGCAGAACGATGCGGCGTCCAGGCGCCAGCCAGTAGCTGATCCGCACCGCGTTCCCGCTCAGGCCGAGGCGCAGTTCCCGCACCCCATCACCCAGGTTCCGCGAGTGCGGTTCGTCGAGCGTGGTCGGGTACTCGGCAAGGAGATCAGCCTTCTCCTCGACCTGCCGATAGTGCTGCGGGGTGAGACTCGCAAGCCAGAGACGCACCTCCGCTTCCAGCTCGATGGAGTAGCGCTCGCCCATACCCGCCACTGTATATCACGCAGATGGTATGGGCCGTCGGTTCGGTTTCAAGCGTCCCGTGCGTGCGGGTGGCGTCAGCCGCGCAAGGCCCGGTCGTCGAGCCGGCGCAACAGGCCGGGCAGGTGCCGGTACTTCTCGCGGAGCGCGGCCACTCGTTGCCGGTACTGAAGGCCGCGCCCGACATGATCACAGGCGTCGCGGAGCTCGACCAGAAGGGCCACCGCGGCGTCGTAGCGGGCCACCTGCTTGCGGGCGACGTGGTTCTCGACCTCCCGCCAGATCGCCTCCTCGTCGGCGGCCAGGGCGGTCAGCTTCTTTGCCCGCGCCTCGTCTCGAACCCGCTCGGCGCGCTGTCGGCGCCCGGCGGCCCGCGCGTGCGCTGCGTCCAGCAGTTCGGCTGCGGATCGCTGCCCCGGCGCGGTCGCGACGGGCGGTTCGCCGCGCAGGCGGCGCAGGAGCTCGGCTCCCAGCTGAGGCTCATCGCCCAGGGCCAGGCGCAGCAGGAGGTCGTTCTTCTCCTTGTCGGGGCGTGCGGCGATCAGCGGTTCCAGCTCCTTCTTCCCGGGCCGCTTCGGAGGCCCGGCAGCGGGCGGGCTGGCCTGGGCGGCGACCGCCAGCAGGTCGGCATCAACGCGCAGGAAGTCCGCGAGCGCCCGCTGCGGTGCGGTGAGCCGGTCGAGCCCGGCCGGGACCGGGGGCTCGACCGCTTCCCGGTAGACCTCCTCATCGTCCTCCTGGAGTGCCCAGGCGCCGATGGCGGACAGCCATGCGAGGTACAGGGCGCGGTGATCACCGGCGGCCAGCTCAGCCCGCACCCCGGCGATGGCACCGAGCGAGTCCTCGGCCCCCTCGTCCCAGTCCCCGCTCTCGTCCTCGCTGCGCAGGTCCAGGACGAGGTGGGTCTTGGTCATCCATGCCTCGACGCACTCGTCGAAGCAGTACGGCTCCAGCGCCCGCAGCGGGAGCTGCCCCTTGGGCAGGCGCAGGATCACCTGACGGGTGCCCCAGTTGGTCAGGTAGAGGTGGGCGTCGTAGTACTGCTCCACCATCCGTCGAGGGTCGCCCCGGAAATTGCCCCACTGATATTCGTTGGTGAAGCTGGTCGCGGTGATCCGGGCCCGGGTGGACAGCGACCGCAGCTGCTCCTGTTCGTCGCTGGTCAGCGGTCGGTCGATCGCCAGGAACTCGTAGTACTGGTACTCGCTCATCGCGACGACCCTAGCGGGAACGCCGATCATCGATGATGGAATCCGTCAAGTCCGGAGCAGGCAGGAAGCAGCGATGGAACCCGAGCGGCCACGCACCGTCGAGCAGGTCCGAGGCCTCGTCAGCTGGATCGGCGCGGGACGCAAGCTCACCCAGACGGGCAAGGTCACCCTCGCGGACGCGCGGGCCCTGGTTACGCTCTTGGAGACCGGCGACACCGTCGACCCGGCCATCGGTGAGAGGACCTTCAAGACCAAGTCCAGCCAGGAGCTGTACCACCTGAACCTGCTGGTCGAATGGGCCAAGGCGGCCCGGCTGCTGCGCGTCACCGGCGGCCGCCTGGTGCCCGTCAAGAAGAACGCGCGCGTACTGGAGGACCCCGAGCGCACCCTCGACGCGCTGTTCGAGGCCCTGCCGCGCATCGGCGAGGCGGTACTCCCCTCCGGCTGGCTCGGCTCGATGCTCGCGGAGGAGTACCCCGCCGGGCTGCGGGCGGTGCTGACGAGCCTCTACGCCACGGACCTTCCGGCGCCGGAGCAGAAGCTGCGGACTGCGGTGTGGGAGACACTGTCCGGGTTCTTCGTCCTCGACGACCTTCCCGAGGATCGCCTTCGCCTCCTGCGTCAGAGCAACGACCGCGACGTGGACCGCCTCCTCGCCACGTTCAAGGGCCTCGGGGCCACCCAGCAGACCGGCAAGTCCGTCACGCTCACCTCGGACGGCCGTAAAGCCCTGGCCCGGCTGCGCGGGGAGCCACGCCCTGGCGACCCGGTCTACGAGCTCCGCGTCCAACTCGCCGATGCGAATCAGCCCGCGGTATGGCGCCGCGTCCAGGTGCCGGCCGGCATCCGCCTCGACAACCTGCACCGGGTCATCCAGGCGACAATGGGCTGGCAGAACTGCCACCTGTACGCGTTCAGCGCGAACGGCGTCGACTACGGTCGCCGCTCGGCTGAGCTCGACCTCGTCGACGAGACCACCGCCGCCCTGGACACCGTCGCCAAGGAGGGGACACAGCTCGATTACACCTACGATTTCGGCGACTCGTGGGACCACCGCATCACCGTGGAACACACCATGGCAGCCGAGGCGAGCCACCACTATCCCGCCTGCGTGGACGGAGCGGGGGCCTGCCCACCCGAGGACTGCGGCGGCCCGGGCGGGTACGAAGACCTCAAGCAGACCCTCCGCGACCCCGCCCACCCGGAGCACGAGGACCTGCTGCGCTGGATCGGTCTCGACTCAGCAGCCGACTTCGACCCGGCCCACTTCGACCTGCGCGAGACCAACCGGCAGCTGCGCACACTCGGCTGGTGAGCAGGGTCCCATCCCGTGAATCCGGTTGACGCCAGCACTGACGCCAACCGCCGTGCGCGATGACGTCCGCAGCCGCACTTCCACGGACGTCAGAACCGCTCAAAACAGGGCATCCAGACGCCTCGGCTTGGCCTGAAAAGCGGAAGGTCGCCGGTTCGACCCCGGCCCTGGCCACACAGTCTGACCACGATGCCCTCGAAGCAGCTCGCTTCGGGGGCATTTTTGCGTGGCTTGACGCCAACGGCGCAGCGGAGGGTCACCGTACACCTGCCCGAGTACTTGACGTACTTGACGTACTTCGCGCCGGGCGCGACCCTGGTTCTCGGACAGGGAGGCTCCCCATGACAGCGGTCCACTACGAGAGCTACACCGAAGCCCGCGCACACCTGAAGGATCTGCTGGACGCAGCCGGGCAGGGCCGGGTCGCGACCGTTCGCCGGGACACCGGGTATGCGGCGGTAGTCGACGCGGGGCGGCTGCACCACGCGCTGACGCTGCTGTGTCCGTCCAAGGCCGAGGTGGTCGCTGAGGGCGGTGGCTGGTCGGTGTTCCTCCCCGGCCTGCCGGTCGCAGCGGACGGCGCCACGTTCGACGAGGCCATCGACGAGATGATCGACGCGCTTCGCGAGTACGCGGAGGACTGGCAGGACCGGCTTCTAAACGCGCCCAATCATCGTGACAATTGGGGCCTGGTTCAGTTGATCGGTCTCAGCGACGACGCACAGCTTCGTGATTGGCTGCTCGGAGTCGCGAAGTGACCTGGCCTCAACCGACACGCGAACGGCACGAGCAGTTCCGCAAGGTCGAAAGCTGGGAGCGCGTGCGTGACGCGCGTGGCCGCACCGGCACCCACCACATCACCTATGAGTTCGGGCTCCCCGACGGGCGGATCCTGCGTACTCGGGTATCGCATCCGGTCGACCGCACCGTGTACGGCGCGAGCATATGGGCGCACATCCTCCGCGATCAGCTGGACGTGACGGAGGATGCCTTCTGGCCGTGCGTTCTGGACGGCGCGCTTCCCGATCGAGGTGTGCCCGAGCCGCCACGCGAGGCGCTTCCCGTAGATCTGGTCCACCTGCTGATCAATCGCGTCGGACTCACCGAGGACCAGGTCGCCGAGCTGGACAAGGCCCAGGCGATCGCGCGACTCCAGCAGTTCTGGACCGAGGGCCACTGACACACACTGCCCTTGCTGCCGGTTCAACGCGCCCAGCGTGCCGCGCTCCCACCTGGGGTCTGGGAGCTCCGAAGCGCCTTCACCACGGCGGCGCGACGCACATCGCCCCGCCCGAGCGCTTCGGGCGATCCCCTGGTCAGCGGTCGGCCAGCAGCGCGCTCGCCAACGCCGATGCGGTGCTCGGCGCCTTGCCGTGGCGCGGTCGTGCTCCGGACAGTGACGGCATGCGCTTGGGACCGCGTTCCTGGCGGGCCTTCTCGATGACTGTCGTCCCGGTCTCCGCCTCCTGCACGGGGGCGTAGCCGGCAGCCCGAAGCGCGGCAAGGGTTGCTTCGGGCTCGACTGTGCTGATCAGCACGGTCGGCGCGATGCGTCGCAACCCGAGCCTGGACAGCGCACGGGCCGCGGCGAGCTCCGCCACCAGTGCCACGTCGTCGGAGCGGATGCAGCAGGCGGAGCGCACCACTCGCATCCGGCCGTGGGTCCGCGCGGTGTCCTTGATCAGGTACTCCAGGGGCTGCGGGAGCGGCCGCCCGCCCTCCGAGACGTCGGCCAGCCGAGCCAGCAGGTCGGCGGCGTCCAATCCGGAGTCCAGCGCCCGGCGGACCGCCGCAGGGGTGATCCGCCACACCACGGCATGGCCTTCCGACTCCCGGTCCGCACAGGCGACCAGCAGGTCGGTCAGCTCTGATGCGGCAGCTCCGGCGACCACGACCGTAAGGTCCGCCTGGAACCGGGCGGTGGTCTGCGGCACGGGCAGCAGCGCGTCCAGGGCTGTGGACAACCGCCGAACCGCGTCCTCCAGAGCAGGACGGTCGCGCAGCGCCGGCCCGGCGCCCGGAACGGCGGGGAAGTGGCGGTGTGCACCCGCCCTCAGGAGCCCGAGCACGGCGTGCCCGAGCGTAGTCAGCGCTCCGTGGGCGACGACCCCGAGCATCTCCGCCTCCGCCAGGGTCGCCTCGACCCGCTCAGCCTCCCACGAACCTTGGGCGAGGGCGGTCGGGCGGAACCAGGCCGCCGTGGCGACGAGACCGGCGAGAGCGGTCGCCCGCGCGCGAGCGGACTTGCCGGTGGGCACTCCGTGCTCGGCCGGAAGGGTGGCCAGAGCCTCCAGCACGGCATAGCGCAGATCGACGGCCTCGCCGTCCTCCGGCGTGACCAGCGCGACCGGGGTGTCATTCTCCTCCGGCCAATGGCTGAACACCTCGGGCACCACCGCCCAGGTGGCGACGAGCGGCAGCAGCCGCTGAGCGGGTGGAGCCGCCAGCCACTCGTCGTACCGCTCGGTGGGCAGCATCCGGGCAGGTGGCTGGGATTCCGGCCGACGCGCTCGGCCCCGTCCTCCCGCCGGGGCCTCCGGTTCCTCGGCGCACGGGGTGATCAGGTCCGCGTTGTTCGCCAGGTCGAGCCACAGCCGGGCTTGTTCCTCCGACATGCCGGACACCTTCGCCAACCGGCGGGTGTCCCGGACTGCGATTCCGCCCGCCTTGCGCACAGCGAGCGGCTGCACGGCCACCTGACGGAGCATCAGTTCGACCCGCGAGGCCGCCTCGGCCAACGCCGCCTGCGCCTGGCCCTCGACTGCACCACCTGGGATCTCCACCGTGCCCTCGACCGGGGGCGGGGCGGACTGGTAGCTCGGCGCGCGGTCGTGGTCGCGCAACGCGTCGGCCACCTCGCGCGGCAGTTCCGTCAGGTCCTCGTCCACCGGAACGACCAGGCCGCGGGCGGCCAGCCAGTCCGTGCCGGGATCTCCCGAACCGCCTTCCCGGAAGGTGAACTTACCTCCGGAGCCCGGGTAGAATCCGCGGTACCGGGAGACGAAGCAGTGCGTGCGCAGCAGTGGCGGGCCCGGGACCAGTTTGTCCAGCAGGTCCAGAGCCGCGGGCGGCGCCTCGGCGGCCATGGCGCGCACGCGCTTCGCGTCCCTGAGCACGTCCACGATCTGCCGCTGCGCCTCGTCCCGGGTCCGCGCCTTCGCGAGCCCCATCCCCAGCGCGACGCGGTGAATCTCCGGAGCGTTGAAGGCCTCGGTGAGCAGTTGTTCGGCGGGCCGGCCGTAACCGCCGCCTTCACCCGCCTGACGGTGGACCAGGATCGGAACGATGACCCTGCTTCCGGACGAGGGCAGTACCAGGGCCCGCTCGGCCAGCCCGGACAGCGCGGCCTCGGCTGCGGACCGACCGGCGCCGTCGAGTTGCAGGAATCGGAAGAGCTGGTCCCGGGTCACGGACCGGTCAGCGGGGTCGACCGTAGGCGCGTCGAGCCGTGGTGAACGGCCGCCGTAGCCCATGAACAGGTGATGAGCGGGCGGGACGGCCGGTAGCGGACCGTGCAACCGTTCGGCCAAGGTCGCCACAGCGACCAGCAATTGAAGGTCCCCGAGGCTGATCTCGCTCAGCCCCAGGGCCGTCGAGGCATCCGTCAGCAGGTGGCCGGCCAGGTCGGCCAGGCTCGCCACCTCGGCCGCGTAAGGAAGTTCGCGCTGTTCCAGCAGTTCGGTCAGCTGCGAAGGAGTACGGTCGGCCAGCCAGATCGCGAGGCTTCGTGCGGCTTTCACCGTACCAAGCGTAGTGAATCGCCAGCGGGGACGGGACCAGAGGTTTGAAGCCAGGGACCATCCGCCGTCGCTTGACGCCGACGCGAACCGAAGTGGACGAGGGCATCCGAAGACGCCCTCCGTCCCAGCCTTCGGCCGGGATGTGCCCCCAGCGGATGGTGGTCCCTCGCGAAGTGCCTGGCATCAACCGCGCAGAGCCCGGTCGTCGAGCCGGCGCAACAGGCCGGGCAGGTGCCGGTACTGCTCGCGGAGCGCGGCCACTCGTCGCCGGAACTGAAGGCCGCGCCCGACATGGTCACAGGCGCCACGGAGTTCGGCCAGGAGGGCCACGGCGTCGTCGTAGCGGGCCACCTGCTTGGACCGACCCGCACATGGTGGGCGGCGTCGCGACGCTCGGACTCTCGGCTGAACCTGACGCGGCACTAGGCTGGAGCATCGGCCGACTCACCCGGAAGGGCACCGCGCATGAACCCCGAGCACTTCGCGCTCCTTGAAGAGGCCCGCAGGAGCCTGCCAGACGGGTTCAAGGTCGAGCTCTCCGGCGACACCATCGTCATGATGGTCAGCCCCTCGGGGATTCACCAACGGAATCTCTTGGTGGTGCGCCGCCAGTTCGACGCGTACGCCCCGGCAGGACTACTACCCAGCGAGAACACGGACCTCGTCTCGCCCAATGTCGGCAAGAGCCGCAATCCCGACCTGACGTACCTGCCGGACGATGCACTCACGACCAGGGACAACCAGGTTCCTGCCGAAGTTGCTGCGATTGCCGTCGAACTGGTCTCACCGTCCAACCCGGAGAACGACTGGGTGGGGAAGGTACGGGACTACCCGCTCATGAGAATCCCTCTCTACCTCGTGATCGACGCAAGGGAGAAGGCGGTCACGCTCTTCAGCCGACCCGACGGCACGAAGTACCATCGCCGCGAGGACATCGCTTTCGGCGAGACCATCCATATCCCGGAGCCGTTCGACTTCGAGCTGGTCACCACCGGTCTGCTCCCCTACTGAGCACGCCCAGCACATGTGAAGCTCCGCCGGTTGACGCCAACGCCGACGCCAACCGTCCCGAACCATGGCGTCCGGCGGCGGCCCTCCATGGACGACAGAAGCATCCAAACCGGGGCACCTCACCGCCCCGGCTTGGCCTGAGAAGCGGAAGGTCGCCGGTTCGACCCCGGCCCTGGCCACCAGCACGACCCACGGAAAGCCCCCGAGCGAAGATCGCCGGGGGCTTTTTCGTGTCACCCCGGCCGGTCCTGCCGCGACTCGAAAGGCGGGAAAGATACTCCTCGGGGTCCCCGGAACCCCGCGCGGGGCGCATACTGGCCAGGATGCCGAATTCATCCGCGCCCCGGCGCCACCTGCCGACCAGTCCCTTCCGCGCCGAGACCCCGGCGCCCGCCAAGCGGTTCGCCGCCGGTGACCGCGTGTCCCACGACCAGTACGGCCTCGGCCGGGCCATCAGTGTCGAGGGCGAGGGCACGACCGCAGTGGTCGTCGACTTCGGCTCCCGGCAGGTCCGGATCGTCGCCCCCTTCACCAAGCTGTTCCTGCTGTAGGCACGCCGCTGCAGGTACGGCACAGCCCCCACCGGTGACGACGGTGGCACCGGTGGCACCGGTTGACGCGCCCTTCGACGCCAACCGGCCCATAGATGTGTCGACTTTGTGGCCGTTCCGGGGCGAACTGTGGTCACGCCTTGGCAAAGCTTCGCTGCCTTAAGGCACCAAGCGTCCCAAGTACCCCATTCATCACGCGGTGCCCGGAGACCCGTGGTCCTAGGGTGTGCGAGTTCAACTCGCCACTACAGGACCATCCGGGGGAACCATGCGCATCGCGCGCGCCCGCCTCTTCGGCCTTTCCTCAGCCGTCTGCGCACTCGCCGTGGGGGCTTTCGCCGTCCCGGCCCACGCAGCCGAACCCACGCTGACCGTCACCGCACCCGGTTTCGTCGCGGTCGACCCGACGCCCGACGCCAGTGACTCGTGGAACCAGCAGGTGTCGCTGAACCTGAACGTGGCGAACAGCGGGACGCAGTCGCCCTGGGTCGTCGCCCAGATCGACGTCAGCGGCCTCAAGGGCATCGCGGACGTGCAGCCCCCGAGCGGCTGCACCCTCGCGGGCACCCTCCTGACCTGCCCCCAGATCCCGGTCTACCAGGGCCAGACCCGGCTGGACCTCAAGCTGACCCCGGCGAAGGGCGGCACCGTCGGCGCCACCGGCAGCCTGCACGTCAGTGCGCACCTGCAGCAGGGCGACGCCCCCGCGGTGACCGCCGACACCAAGGTCATGCTGGGCGGCACCCGGCTCACCGGCCAGGACGTTCCGCTCAACAAGAGCCTCAAGCCCGGGGACGTCTGGAAGCCCGACCTGGTGGTGACCAACAAGGGCCAGGTGACCGCCCCGCAGCTGGTGTACGTCTTCACCGGCGGCATGGGGCTGGACTTCAAGTCCCGCTTCGCCAACTGCGAGTACGGCACCAACGCCAGTGGGGAAGCCGTCATCTGCACGGTCGACTCGCCCCTCGCCCCCGGCGGGACGGCCCGTCTGGACCCCGTCGAGATCGGTGTGGAGCCCTCGGCCTACTACGCCTACGAGGACATCTCGGTCCTGCCGCAGGCCCCCGCCCCGGACTCCTGGGTGCGCAGCTTCCACTTCACCCCGGGCCCGGCCGGCAGCCCCCGGCTGACCGTCGGCAAGCCGGAGAGCACGCCGCAGCCCGGCCAGGTCATGGACCTGACCCCGAACGGCGGCGGCTTCAGTCTGCAGGCCGAGGTCCCGAACACCACCGACTTCGCCACGTTCGGCGCCTGGGCCCCGGGAGCGGACGGCAAGCCGGGCAAGCTCACCGTCGGCATGACCAGCAGCGGCCCCGCCACCATCTACTGGCGCGCCGGCGACGACCCGGGCGACGTCGCGGTGACCCTGCCCAAGCAGGTCAAGGTCGTCTCGGCGCCCGACAAGTGCCGCCCGGACACGCAGTTCAAGAGCGACACGCAGACCCGCTACATCTGCCAGACCTCGCCGCTCGTTCCGGCCGGTTTCAAGGGCTCCTTCGACTTCACCCTGCAGGCCGACCCCGCCGCGGGCGCCTCGGCCGTCGTGTCGCTCTCCTCCCTCGACGAGGGCGACCAGGACAGCGGCATGCCGTGGGACCCGAACAAGGCCGACAACACCTCCACCGTGGCGCTCGGCAGCCAGGCCTCCGGCTCGGTTCCCACCGGCGGGACCACCGTCGTGCCGGTGCCCCCGACGGCACCGGCCACGGCCGCCCCGACCTCGGCCGCGGCGGCCACGCCGTCCCGTGGCACCGGTGGCACCACGGCCCCGGCCGCGGACACCGGCGCCGCCACCCCGAGCACCGCCACCCCGAGCGGCGCCGCCCGCGCCACCGCGAGCAGCACCGCCGCCGCCGACGCCCTGGCGTTCACCGGCGCCCAGGGCATCGGCACCATGACCGGCCTCGGTGTCGGCGCGCTCACCCTCGGCGGCGTGCTGACCTTCGTCGTCCGCCGTCGCAAGGCAGGCGCGCACAGCTGACACCGGTCGACCGTGCCGGCTCCCATCGCCCCGCACGGCCCCGCGGTACGTCCCGAGCGACGTCCGCGGGGCCGTGCGGGTCCGGCAACCGGGCCGTTCTCACCTGGTGGTGCGGAACCGTGCCGCGTAGGCGGAGGGCGCGACACCGAGGTGGCGCAGGAAGACGCGGCGCAGGGTCTCGTCGCTGCCCAGACCCGAGCGGTGGGCCGCGCCGGTCACCGACTCGCCCGCCTCCAGCAGGCCACGGGCCGCCTCCAGGCGCACCTGCTCGACGTGGCGCGAGGGGGTGGTGTCGAGCTGCGCCCTGAACAACCGGGCCAGCTGACGGGCGCTCAGGCCGACCCGCGCGCCGAGGGCGGCCGCCGAGTGGTCGGCGGCCGGGTCGGCGGCGACCGCGTCGAGGGCGGCGCGCAGCGCGTCGTGGCGGGGGCGCGGGGTGCGGGCGGGCACCGAGAACTGCGACTGGCCACCGGAACGCTGCATGAAGACCACCAGGTCACGGGCGACTTCGCGGGCGGCCTGCGGGCCGAGGTCGTCCTCCACCAGGGCGAGCGCGAGGTCCAGCCCGGCACTGACGCCGGCCGAGGTCAGCAGGTGGCCGTCGCGGACGTAGATCGAGTCCGGCTCGACGGTGATCCGCGGGTAGCGCCGGCCGAGGGCCGCCGTGTGCCGCCAGTGCGTGGTGGCCCGGCGACCGTCCAGCAACCCGGTCTCGGCCAGCACGAAGGCGCCGGTGCACACCGAGGCGACCCGGCTCGCCGAAGCCGCCAGCGCGGCGGCCGCGGCCACCACGCCCTCGGGGACGCGTCCCTCCGGCAGGGTCGGCGACCCGGGCACCAGGACGGTGTCCGCGCGGACGGCGAAGGCGTCGGCCGCCACCGACAGGACGGTCCCGGTCGAGGCGGTGACGGCGCCGCCGCCGGGCGAGCAGAGCGTCACCTGGTAGGCCCCGGCGGTGCCGAACACCTCCAGCGGCGCGGCCAGGTCCAGCAGCCGCACCCCGTCGTAGGCGAGCACGGCGACCCGCGGCGCGCGCACAGTGGTCATCCCCCGAGCATACGGCGCGGCGACGGCAGGATCTGTGGGTCGGCCGTCCGTCCGGACATGGCGGCGGAGCACCCCTTGCTGCGAGTGTCGGTGGGGACGGCAGGACCACCGAAGGAGCTCCCATGACGCAGCGACCGCCCGTTCCCCCCTTCACCGAGGCCACCGCCCTGCTCAAGGTCCAGGCCGCCGAGGACGCCTGGAACAGCCGTGATCCCGAACGGGTCGCGCTCGCCTACACCGAGGACTCCGAGTGGCGCAACCGCGACGTCTTCCTGCGCGGGCGCCCGGAGATCGTCGCCTTCCTGCGCGCCAAGTGGGAGCGCGAGCTGGACTACCGGCTGCGCAAGGAGCTGTGGGCGTACACCGGCAACCGGATCTCGGTGCGCTTCGAGTACGAGTGGCACGACGCGTGCGAGCAGTGGTGGCGCAGCTACGGCAACGAGCAGTGGGAGTTCGACGGCAACGGCCTGATGCGCCGCCGCTACGCGAGCATCAACGACCTGGCGATCGGCGCGGGCGACCGTGGGCTCGGCCGGTAGCGGCCGAGCCCACGGAGCCGGGCCCACGGATCCGGGCCCACGGATCCGGGCCCACGGATCCGGGCCCACAAGAGCGGCCCCACGGCGCCGGACTCACGGGTGCCGGGCCCTCAGAGCGAGGCCAGGTACGCCGCGGTCAGCTCGGGCGTGGCGAGCCAGTTCGCGTAGTCGCCCGGCTCGGCGTAGGTGTTGGCCAACCGCCGGGCCACCTGCGGGTGTTCGGCCGCCGCGCCGAACACCCGCTGCAGGTGCTCCGGCATGTCGAGCATGGTGGCGGTGAACTCCACGCTGTGGCGGGCCTCTTCACGCCAGTGCAGGTCGAAGGTCCGCCGCATCCAGTCCGGGGTGAACGCCGCCTCGCCGTGCTCGGTGATCGCCCGCAGGTAGCGCGCGGCGGCCCGCGTCGCATTGTTGGCGCCCTGGCCGGTGATCGGGTCGTTCAGCACCACCGTGTCGCCGATGCCCAGCACGTGGCAGCCGTGGTCGAGTTCGGCCACCGGGTGCCGCACCGTCGGGGTCACCGCGCCGTAGAGGTTGCCGAGCGCGTCGGTGGGCTCGGCCTCGGCCCACAGCTCGTACTCCCAGGGCAGGAAGTCGCGCAACAGGCCGCGCATCCGGTCGAGTTGCTCCACCGGTCCGGGGCGGTCGGGAAAGCAGTCCAGCGGCCCGCCCGGCACCGCCTCCCAGAGCAGGATCGCGCAGGGGCCGGAGAGGGTCAGCGCGGGCTGCAGGTAGAGCTCGCCGCCCTGCGGGATCGCGTTCATCCGCGCCCGCGGCCCGGCGCCCGGGTCCGGCGAGCCGACCCCGTGCGCGTAGAGGCAGCAGAGCGTGCGCCGAGGCTGCGGGGCCGAGCGCGCGGCGTCCCGGGCGAAGAGCTCGGCGAGCTCGCCCCGACCGCTCGCCACCACGGTCAACTCGTGTGCTTCGGCGATCTGTTGGAGGGCGGCGCGGTCGACCGTGCGGTACTCGGTGCGACCGCCGCGCTCGGCGAACAGCTCCAGCCAGCCGGCCATCTTCAGCCGCTGGTCGACCGACTGCGCCGGCTCGTCCAGGGTCATGGTGTACGCCAGCGCCCGCACACCGGGCGGGGCGGCGAGGACGGCGTCCACCGAGTGCACCGCCGGGGCCCGGTCCGCCCAGAGGTCCAGGCCTGCGGCCCGCTCGATCCGCAGCGCGGGCCCGAACAGCGCCTGGGTGGACAGCACCCGCCCACCGCGCAGTTGCTCCGGGGTACGCGCGGCGACCAGGGTGACCTGGTACCCGGCCGCCAGCAGGCCGAGCGCGAGGTGCAGCCCGGCCTGGCCCGCTCCGACGACGGCGATCCGGCGCATGGGGTCTCCCGAGGAGGGGTGGGGACGAGGGGTCGAACAGCGACCTGATGGTATGTCAGGCCGGGCCGGATCGACCCGTGCCGTGCGCGACCGGGGATAAGGTGGCAGCCGGCCACGAGCTGGTGACCGCACGCAGCGGTGCCCACCCGATTGAGGCTCGGGTGGGCACCGCTGTCAGGTCTGCACGACCGTCATGTGCGCGAACGTCACATGCAGGTGCGCGAGGACCAGTGGCTGCAGAAGATCGACTCGACGATCGACTCGGACTCCTCGTGCAGGCCCTGGAGGTCGAGGATGAAAGCCATGACACACCTCATTTCTTCGTAGCTGCCGGGGCTCTGTGGTGCCGCCGGCGGGGGGTTTGGTGTTACTTGTGCACCGCGGACACCGGAGCGCCGTGGTGGTCCAGGAGGGGAAGGGCGGTGCCCTTCCGGGCCGACGCCGCGTGCAGCGCCAGCAGGATGCCGGCCGAGCCGGTGGCCAGGTCGGTGGAGAGCCGGTAGAGGAGCTGGCCGGGGAAGGCCGCGCGGTCCTGGTGGCGGACCAGGTGCCAGGAGAGCAGTGACACCTGCCGCTCCAGCTGCCGCCCGTCACCGCCGGCCGCCGCGAGTGCGCAGACCATACCGGCCCGGCCCTCGAACAGCCCCGGCATCAGGAGGAATTCGGCCGCACAGGCCTGGTCCAGCAGGGGCACGGCCTGGGCCAGCGCGGCGTCCTCGCGGTGCCGCAGCAGCCCGCGGGCGACCAGCGCCGCACCCGCCGAACCGGCGCCGAGGTAGGCGGTGCCCTGGCCGTCCTGGGTGAGCAGCATGCCCTTCTCGTCCACCTGCGCACCGGCCAGGTCGCGGCCGAGCGCGGCGAAGGCGAGATCCAGCCAGCGCTCCTCGCCGGTGTGCTCGTGCAGCCGGGTCAGGAAGAGCGCCACGCCCGCGCCGCCGTGCAGCAGCCCGACCCGGCCCCTGCCGAGCGGGGCGCCGGCGGCCAACCGCTCGCCGTACTCCCGTGCCTGCTCGGCCAGGGCGACCTCGCCGCGCCGGTCGGCGAAGTGCAGCAGGCTCAGGCCGATGCCGGCCAGACCCCCGGCGAGGTCGGCGCCGAAGACCCCGAGCCGCTGCCGGGTCTCGGTCAGCTCGCGGGCACGGTCCAGGATCTCGCCGGCCTCGGCGGTCAGTCCGAGCCGGTCCAGGGCAATGGCCGTGCCGTGCAGGCCGTCGTAGAGGCCGGGCCGGACCACCTTGGGGTCGCGGGCCGCCTGCAGCAGCCACTCCACGTGCTGCTCGGGCACCGGGTAGCCGCTCTCCGCCAGCGCGTAGATCACGCCGGCGGCGCCGTGCGCCAGGTCGATGCCGTTGCGGTTGAACTGCTCCGGGTCGCCGGGGTAGAGCCGGCTGGTGCGCTCGGGGGTGGCGGCGGCCAGGATGCCCTCGGCCAGTTCGTCCATCACCCGCCGCCAGGCGTCGTCCGAGGCGCCGTCCGGCACGACGAGCGGGCGCCCGGTCCCGGTGCGCTCGGTGGTGCCGGCCGGCAGCTGCCCGCCGGTCGCCGCGCGCAGGTCGGCCACCAGCTGCGCGGCCCAGCCTTCGGGCAGTGCGAAGCGCTCGGCGGCGGCCTCGGCCAGCGCCTCGGCCTTGCCCGAGTCCAGCTCGATCAGGAAGGTCAGCGGCAGGAAGAGGAACAGCCGCATGCAGGCCAGCGCGTAGCTGTCGATCGCGGTGCCGGTGCGGGCGGCGTGCGAGATGAAGCCGGGCGCCCCGAAACCGGGCGGTGTCCCGTCGACCAGGTCGAAGGCCAGCTCGAAGTCGACCAGGGCGAGCCGGCCGTCGGGCCGGACCAGCACGTTGCCCGGGTGGAGGTCGCCGAAGGCCACCCCGTGCTCGTGCAGGGTGCGCAGCATGGCGGCCAGCTACTCGCCGTAGTCCAGCGCCAGCGCGGTGTACTCGGCCAGCGTGGCGGCGTCCGGCTCGGCGCGCAGCAGCGGGTAGCGGCCGGTGAACAGGTGCCGCTCCAGCTTCTCGCCCTCGATGAACTCCTCGACCAGGTACTCGTGCTCCCAGACCACCAGGTGCTCGTGCAGCGCGGGCACGAAGTCCAGGCCGGAGAGCCGGCGCAGCACGTCGCGTTCGCGGTGCAGCCGCTCGACGGCGTCGGTGCCGCGGTGGTCGAGCCCGGCCATCGGGCGGGCCTCGCGCAGCACCACCACCTCTCCGGTGCGCCGGTCGCGCGCCTTGTAGACGCCGCCGCCGTTGGAGAAGTGCAGCGCCTTCTCGATGTCGTAGGGGAAGTCCTCGGGAGCGGCGTCGCTCCTGGCCTCGATCTGCTCGCGCAGGAAGTCGGGGACGGTGATCCACTCGGGGACCGCGAAGACCGGGCGGCGCAGGTCCGGGACGAGCGTGCCGTTCGCGTCGCGCAGCGCGGAGACCGTGCGGCCCTGCTCGTCCAGGCAGTACAGCTGGCGGTAGGCGCCGTAGCGGACGTAGAGCAGGCTGTCGCGCCAGCGCAGGTCACTGAGGATGTAGGGACCCCGCCGGCCGGCCAGCAGCGGCTCCAGGCCGGTGAGCGTGCGGTGCAGTTCGGTCTCGTCCCGCGGGTAGAGGGTCAGCAGCTTTCCGCTGGAACCTCGCGGTGCGTATTTCGAATTCGCCTTCAGCACGGTTTCCCGGCTGCGCAGGAATTTGACGCTCAGTTCCTGTTCATGACAGAAATCGAGGACGATGTCGATGATCTCGGGCGCCTCGTCGAGGGTGCCGGAGACGTGCACCTTCCAGCCCTGGTCGGGCAGCGTCTGGCCGTCGGGGTGCAGGTAGACCCAGACGCTGTCGCCGCTGCGGCGCCAGCCCTCGGGGACCGGGGCGACGGCCGGCGGGTAGAGGCTCTGGGCGTCGTCCCGGGCGCCGGGGTCGTCGTAGAAGACGGGATCCGCCTGGCAGAACTGCTCGTAGTCCGAAGGCCGCACCGGGAGATCCCTCCACACGCTCTCGACGGGCCGTGCGGGATGGTGCCCGGCCTTCTCCACCGACCGGGCCCGTTTGTGGCCCGGTGTTGGGTCGGATTTATAGCCGGGTCTCCCGGCCGGACTCAAGCCTTGCGAGAGCAATAACGGCGTGTTAAACGCGCGCCCCTGGACGGCGTTCCTGAAAAGCCAGGACGGCTGGAAAAGCATGAACCCGCGGCCGGACCCGCTCCGTGTCCCGACCGCCGTCCCCCCACCGTCCCGAGCAGCGGCGAGGTCCTGCGTAAACGAACCGATGACCCGGCGGCACCCCTGTGCGACCAGGGGCGATTTCCGGCCAACCCTGTCCGATCCTCGCCCCGGTGCCCGATCGCGCCCCCAACCTCACGGGTCAGAACACCTAGCGCAGCACGGCTTCCAGCAGGTCGGTCCCCAATCGGGCACTGACACCCAAGTCCAGGCGGTACAGCACATATCGGCCACGCCGCCGGCTGAGCACCAGCTCGGCCCTGCGCAGCACCGCGAGGTGCCGGGAGACCTCCGGCTCGGTCAGCTGCCAGGCCGCGGCCAGCTCGCCGGTGGTGTGCTCACCACGCGCCAGGGTGCGGGCGAGCCGGAGCCTGGCCGGATTGGCGAGCGCCTCCAGCCGCTGCTGCACCCGGTCCAGCGCGGCCGGCGCCTGCACCCCGGACTCCGCGACCGGGTACTGCACCACCGGGCGCCAGCCCGCGGCGTACACCACCACCAGGTGCGGACGTCCGAACACGGTGGGCACGAAGGTCAGGCCGGTGCTCGCCGCACTGGTCGAGCTGGACTGCAGCTTGTCGATGACGATCCGCCCCTGCCGGGCGTCGTAGCCCACCGCCGGGGAGACGGCCGCCAGCGCCTCGGCCAGGCCACGGTGGGCCAGCAGGTCGGCCTTGTGCCGGGCGTCGGCGGCCAGCACCGGCAGCACCCGGGCCCAGGCGTCCGCGAAGAAGGCCTCGGCGCAGTCCTCCAGCAGGCGGCGCACGATGGCCCGGACGGCAGCCGGATCGGAGAGCAGCCGGTCGGCGAAGGCCGCCTGCCTGGGCCCGCGGGCGTTCGCCAGCTCGATGGCCCGCTCCCGCTCCACCGGGTCGGTCAGCGGCGAGTGGGGGCGCAGCGCGAGCCGGTTCAATCCGCAGCTGGCGATCAGCGCACCGGCCACGTAGCGCTCGTCGTCGAGCCGGTCGATCGCGTCCAGTTCCTCGGCCAGCGAGGCCCCGGGGATGGCCGGGAGCAGGAAGTCGGCGCGCGACGAGCGCCAGAGGAAGTCCGCCTCCAGCAGCCGGTCCGCCAGCTCGGGGCGCAGCGCGGCGGCAGTGGTGCCCGCCCAGCCGTGCAGCGCCGGATGGTGCGCCGGCTCGGCGAGCACGTGCAGCATCGCGGTCAGCTCGGCCAGCGGCGAGGGGGTGAAGAGCAGCCGCTCGGGCGGCAGTCCGGCGGTCTCGATGATCACGCTCATCCAGCGATCGTCGCAGGTCCGGCGGGTGTGGACGGATCGATTGACGCACGGCGTCAATCGACGTGACCGCGGCGGGGCAGCGGGCGCAGCGTGTCGGGCATGACCTCGACCAGAACCCCGGCGGCACCGCCCGCGACTCCTCCCCTCCCCCGCCCCGAACGCATCGGGCGGCTGCTGGGGCCGCTGCCCGGCGGCCCGAGGTACGCGACCGCGCTGGTGGTGGACGCGCTCGGTGCCGGCCTGCTGCGCCCCTTCCTGCTGCTCTACGCGATCGGGGTGCTGCACCTGGGGGCCTCGGTGGCCGGACTCGCGCTCTCCGCAGGGATGCTGGTGGGGCTCGCGGCGGTGGCCCCGCTGGGCCGCTGGATCGACCGGGGCGCGCGCTCCCAGGTGGTCACCGCGACCCTGCTGACCCGGGCCGCGGGCGTCGGCGCGCTGCTCGCCGCGCCCGGCACCACCGGCTTCGTGCTCGCCGCGGCGCTGCTGGGCACCGGCACCCAGACCTGGCCGACCGCCCACGCCGCGCTGGTGGCCACCCTGGTCGAGGGCCGGGCCCGGGACACCGCGCTGGCCGCCGGCCGCTCGCTGCGCAACGCCGGGCTCGGCGCCGGCGCGCTGATCGCCACGCTGGCGCTGGCCGGGGGTGCCGGCACGCTGCGCGGCCTGGCGCTGCTCACGGCGGCGGGGTACCTGCTGGCGGCGGCCCTGGCCTGGTCGCTGCGGGTCACCGCCCCACCGGCCACGCCACCGACCACGCCCGCCCGACGGGCCATCACCCGGCGGGCAGGGCAGTCGCCCGCCCTGCCCGGGATGACCGTGCTCGGGCTGGCGAACCTGCCCTTCGCGCTCTGCTTCGACGTCCTGGAGGTCGCGCTTCCGGTGCTGCTGGTCACCCACCTGCACGCCTCGCCGGCCTGGTCCTCGGGCATCTTCGTGGGCAACACCGCGCTGGTGATCATCGCCCAGGTCGCGGTGGTGACCCGGCTGGCGCACCGCTCGCGCCGCTCGGTGCTGGCCGGCTCCGGCGTGCTGCTGGCCCTGTCCTACGCCGGTTTCTGGCTGGCCGAGCGGCTGGGCGGGGTGGGCGCGCCGGCGGCCGTGGCGCTGGTGGCGGTGCTCTACACCTGCGGCGAGATCGGCTACGCAGGCAGCGGGACGGCCCTGGTGGTGGCCACCGCCCCGCCCGAGCGCCTGGGCCGCGCGCTCGCCCGCTGGGAGCTGTCCAACGGGCTGGGCCGGGCGCTGGCCCCCACCGTGCTCACCGCCCTGCTCGCCGCGGGCAGCGGCCTGCTCTGGGGCACCCTGGCCGCCGGCACCCTGCTGGGCGCGGCGGTGATCAGCCGCCGGCGGCCCGGCCTCACCTGATCACCGCCGGGCAGTTCTGTACCTAGCCCTGGAACAGGTTGTGCCCCACGTCCGGCGGCACCACGTCCTGGATCGGCTTGCTGCCCTTGCCGGGCATCGCCTCGCCGGGGATCGGCGCATCGCCGACCCGGTGCAGCAGCACCACGCCGTCCTGCGCCCAGATCTGCTGGTAGCCGTTGGCCAGCAGCAGCTTCACCCGGTCGGCCTGCTCCTGGGAGGTGGCGAAGGGGAAGGCCCGCTCGTCGGGGCGGATCAGCACGTAGTCCATGCCGCGCGGCGTCTGGTCGACCAGCACCACGTGGGTGCGGGAGGTCAGCCGCGGCACCACCTGGTTGTCGGCCTCCACCGTGGCGCCGTCGGGGATCAGCTTGCTGGCCCGCAGCATCGCGGCCTCGGTCGGCTTGGCCTTCCAGTAGCCGGGCTGCGCCAGGTAGTACAGCCCGAGCGGCACGGCGAGCGCCACCGTGATCGCGGCGGTGGCCACACCGAGCCGCTGGGCGAGCCTGCGGTGCCGCTCGCCGGCGTGGAGCCGGCCGAGCGTCTCGATCGAGGCGGTCAGCAGGATCGGCCAGATGAAGGAGTCGTAGTGCCGGGCGATCGACCAGTGGTTGGGGTTGGTCGACAGGATCCGCTCGGCGAGCAGCGGCACGGCCGCCAGCACGGTCAGCGAGCGCAGCGGGAGCAGCAGCAGGGTGCCGAAGAGCCAGAGCACCAGCAGCGGCTTGAGCGTCTCGTTGAACGAGCCCTGGACCAGCAGCCAGGGGTCGGTCAGCACGTGGCGGGCGGCGTCGCCGACGTTGGCGCCCAGCTCCTGGTAGTTCCAGTAGTAGCCGCGCTCGCCGCCCATCGCGGGAATCAGCCACTGGATCGCGACCACCGAGGCCACCGGTCCCGCCACCAGCAGCCCGGCCCCCAGGCGCAGCCCGCGCCGGTCGGCGGCGCGCCGGCTGCGCAGGATCAGCACCAGTCCGTAGGCGCCGACCATCAGCCCGAGGTCTTCCTTGGTGCAGCAGATCAGCAGCGCGGCGAGGGCGGCGGTGCCGTACCGGCGCGCCATCGAGCGCTCCAGCATCAGCAGGGTCAGCGGGACGGCGAAGGCCACCTCGTGGAAGCCGACCCGGGAGGCGACCAGCAGCGGCCAGCCCAGCCCGTAGGCGAGCGCGGCCAGGTCCTTGGCCCGCAGCCGGGCCTTCGGCTCGGCTGCGGCGAAGGCTATCGCGGTGATCCGCCGGATGAGCGGCACCCCGGCGGCGAAGAGCAGGGCCTGGCCGAGCAGCAGCGAGCGCGGGTCGTCCCAGATCCAGTAGAGCGGTGCGAGCAGCGCCAGCACCGGCGAGAAGTGGTCGCCCAGGATCGAGAAGCCGGGCGGGAACTCGTGGTGCACGCTCTTGACCGTGGACAACGGCAGCCCGAAGTGGGCGTAGCCGCGCACCCCCTGGTCGAAGATCCCCAGGTCGAAGCCGCCGAGCTGGACGGAGGTCCACTGCTGCAGGCCGATCGCGAAGCAGGCGGCGAAGCAGATCAGGCTCAGCAGCACGGTCCGGCCGCGCTCGGAGGAGACCTGGGCGAGCACCGGCCCGAGCGCCGGCGGCCGGGTCCGCTGCCCGGGGACCGCGGCTGCCGGCCGCAGGTCGGTGCGCTCGGCGCGGGCGCTCGGCCCGTCGGTCCGGCTCTCGGTCGGCCCGTCGGTCTGGCTGTCGGTCGGGGAGGTCATCAGCTCTGCCTTGTCAGGGAGGCGTCCTGCGCGCTCAGGTCGGCCGGCCCGGACTCACTGCGGATGCGGCGGGCCAGGGACGGTCGGTGGATCCGCAGCAGTCGCAGGCCCGTCACGGCCAGCACCACGACCCCGGTCACCGGATAGACCGACGAGGGTAGCTGCCAGTACCAGGGGACGCCCAACCCGCCTGCTTGCGGCACCAGCCACATCGCGTAGGAGAGGAAGACCAGCGCGGTGCCGGCCAGCACCAGCCGCCAGCGCAGCCGGCGTATCCCGCGCGGCAGGCGCAGCTCCTGGGAGACCTCGGCGGCGAGCAGGACCAGCAGCGGCACGCACCAGATCCAGTGGTGGGTCCAGCTGATCGGCGACAGCAGCAGCGCGGTGATCGCCGTGCAGACCACGCCCCAGGCCTCGGCCCGCCGGATCTCCCGGGTGGCCCGGGCGGCCAGCACCGCGATGGTCAGGCCCAGTACCAGGCACAGACCGCTGGCCAGGGTGGCGATCAGGCCCGGGGCGTGCTTGCTGAGCAGCCGGGCCACCGCCCCGCGCATCGACTGGTCGTCGACCAGCTCGGTGACGCCGACCCGGCTGGAGTCCCAGACGTACTTGGTCCAGAAGCCCCAGGAGGCGCCGGGCAGCGCGACCACGCCGATCAGCGCGGTGGCCAGGAAGGTGCCGCCGGCCACCATCGCGGCGCGTACCCGGCCGGTGAGCAGCAGGTAGACCGCGAAGAGGCCGGGGGTCAGCTTGATGCCCGCGGCGATGCCGATCGCGATGCCCTTGCCACGGTGCTGGTCGGGGCGGGTCAGGTCGTACAGCACCAGGCAGGCGATGCCCAGGTTGACCTGGCCGTACTGGATCGTGGTGAAGACGGGCTCCAGCCAGACCCCGAAGCCGGCCACCAGCACCGTCGCGGCCGGGCGGAAGCGCCGGCGCGGCCAGCCGGCCAGGGTGAAGGAGTACCAGCCCAGCAGCCCGAGCAGGCCGACGTTGGCCAGCGTCACCAGCGCGCGCAGCGCGGAGATGTCGAACCAGGTGCTCGGCACGAAGAGCATCGCCGCGAACGGCGGGTAGGTGGCGGCCAGGTCCCAGACCGGCACCCGCATCGTGTAGAGGTCGTGCCCGCTGACGACGGCCTGGCCCTCGGCCCGGTAGACGATCATGTCCACCATCGAGAACGCCTGGAAGTGCCGCAGGATCGCGAAGACGCCCAGTGAGATCAGGGCCGCGACGGCCGCCGTGCCGGTGGAACCCGACAGGAACGAGCGGGTCCGGGCGAGCCGCTCCGGCTCGGTGCGGTCACCCACGAGACGCCGCAGGGTCCGGGGTCACTGAGCACTGCCGCGTGGTCGTGGACATCCTTCTGCTACTGCCTCTCATGCGTGGAGCCCGGGTGCGAACGGTCGGCGCGACGTGTCCCAGGTATCCAGTCTCGATACGCTCATCGCACCGCCGTCCACCACCTGTGACTGCGCTCACACGAACCGTCACAGGGATGTCACACCCGGTTGATGGTATCGCCACCCGAACGACTGCCCAGGTTGCTGACGGAAACCCAACAGCCCCACCGGTGCCGGCCGCCGTCGGCCCGCCGCGAGGGCCGGTACGGCCCGGTACGGCCCGACCGCCGCGTCCAGCAGTCCCACAGCATCGACCCGGCGGATGAGAAATTCCTTGGCGCTACCCAGGTGTGACACTTAAGACCGACCGGCCGCCGCCCCACCGCGCCGGCCCAAGAAACGGGATGCGGTCCGCAGCCGCTCCTTGCGACCCTAGAGGGATGCCCGCGATGAGTTCCCCCGCTGTCCAGCCGGCCGACGCGCCCACCATCGGCGAGCTGGCCACCCGGCTGCCCGAGCTGATGCTGCGCGACCAGCAGCGCATCGGCCGCCGCCTGGACGGTGCCCGCCGGGTCCGCGCGGCCGAGGCCCGCCAGAAGATCGCCGCCGAGCTGGCCGCCGACATCGCCAAGGCCGAGCAGCGCCTGGAGCAGCGCCGCGCGGCGGTGCCGGTGATCGGCTACCCGGCGGAGCTGCCCGTCAGCCAGAAGAAGGACGACATCCTCGCCGCCATCCGCGACCACCAGGTGGTGATCGTGGCGGGTGAGACCGGCTCCGGCAAGACCACCCAGATCCCCAAGATCTGCCTGGAGCTGGGCCGCGGCGTCAAGGGCCTGATCGGCCACACCCAGCCCCGCCGGATCGCCGCCCGCACGGTGGCCGACCGGGTGGCCGAGGAGCTGAACACCGCGCTGGGCGAAGCGGTCGGCTGGAAGGTCCGGTTCACCGACCAGGTCGGCCAGGACACCCTGGTCAAGCTGATGACCGACGGCATCCTGCTGGCCGAGATCCAGACCGACCGCGAGCTGCGCCAGTACGACACCCTGATCATCGACGAGGCGCACGAGCGCAGCCTCAACATCGACTTCATCCTCGGCTACCTGAAGCAGCTGCTGCCCCGCCGGCCCGACCTCAAGGTCGTGATCACCTCGGCGACCATCGACCCGGAGCGCTTCGCCCGCCACTTCGGCGACGCCCCGATCGTGGAGGTCTCGGGCCGCACCTATCCGGTGGAGGTCCGCTACCGCCCGCTGGTCGACGACAACGAGGCACTGGACGAGGACGACTCCGAGGTCGACCGCGACCGCGACCAGATCCAGGCGATCTGCGAGGCGGCCCAGGAGCTGCAGGCCGAGGGACCGGGCGACATCCTGGTCTTCCTCTCCGGCGAACGCGAGATCCGCGACACCGCGGACGCGCTGAACAAACTGAACCTGAAGTTCACCGAGGTGCTGCCGCTCTACGCCCGGCTCTCCTCCGCCGAGCAGCACCGGGTCTTCCAGCGCTCCAACTCGCGCCGGATCGTGCTGGCGACCAACGTGGCCGAGACCTCGCTGACCGTTCCCGGCATCAAGTACGTGATCGACCCCGGCACCGCCCGGATCTCCCGCTACAGCCACCGCACCAAGGTGCAGCGGCTGCCGATCGAGGCGATCAGCCAGGCGAGCGCCAACCAGCGCAAGGGCCGCTGCGGCCGGACCAGCGACGGCATCTGCATCCGGCTCTACTCGGAGGAGGACTTCCTCGCCCGGCCCGAGTTCACCGACGCCGAGATCCTGCGCACCAACCTGGCCTCCGTCATCCTGCAGATGACCGCGGCCGGCCTCGGCGACATCGCCGCCTTCCCGTTCCTCGACCCGCCGGACTCACGCAACATCAAGGACGGCGTCAGCCTGCTCCAGGAGCTGGGCGCGCTCGACCCGCAGGAGAAGGACCCGCGCAAGCGCCTGACCCAGCTGGGCCGCAAGCTCGCCCAGCTGCCCGTGGACCCGCGGCTGGCCCGGATGGTGCTGGAGGCGGACAAGAACGGCTGCGTGCGCGACGTCATGGTGATCGCCGCCGCGCTCTCCATCCAGGACCCGCGCGAACGCCCCACCGAGAAGCGGCAGGCGGCCGACGAGCGGCACCGCCGGTTCAACTCCGAGACCTCGGACTTCCTCTCCTACCTGGCGATGTGGCGCTACGTCAGGGAGCAGCAGAAGGAGCTCTCCTCCTCGGCCTTCCGCCGGATGTGCAAGTCGGAGTTCCTCAACTACCTGCGGATACGGGAGTGGCAGGACATCTACACCCAGCTGCGCACGGTCGCCAAGCAGTTGGGCGTCACCATCGACGAGCCGCACCCTGATGCCGAGCCGGACGCCGACCGGATCCACCAGTCGCTGCTGGCCGGCCTGCTCTCCCACCTGGGCCTGTACGACGTGGAGAAGCGCGAGTACGGCGGCGCCCGCGGCGCCCGGTTCGCGGTCTTCCCGGGCTCGGGCCTGTTCAAGAAGCCGCCGCGCTGGGTGATGTCCGCCGAGCTGGTGGAGACCTCCCGGCTCTGGGCCCGGATCAACGCGAAGATCGAGCCCGAGTGGGTCGAGCCGCTGGCCGCCCACCTGATCAAGCGCACCTACAGCGAGCCGCACTGGGAGAAGAAGGCCGGCGCGGTGATGGCCTTCGAGCGGGTCACCCTCTACGGGATGCCGATCGTCGCCCAGCGCAAGGTGAACTACGGCCGGATCGACGCCGAGCTCTGCCGCGAGCTGTTCATCCGCAACGCCCTGGTCGAGGGCGACTGGGAGACCCACCACCACTTCTTCGCCGCCAACCGCAAGCTCCTCTCGGAGGTCGAGGAGCTGGAGACCCGCGCCCGCCGGCGCAACATCCTGGTCGACGACCAGACCCTCTTCGACTTCTACGACGCGCGGCTGCCGGAGACCGTCGTCTCCACCCGGCACTTCGACGCCTGGTGGAAGAAGGCCCGGCACGACACGCCCGACCTGCTCAACTTCGAGAAGTCGATGCTGATCAACGATGCCGCCGACGGCATCACCGAGGCCGACTACCCGGACTACTGGCAGCAGGGCAAGCTCCGCTTCAAGCTGACCTACCAGTTCGAGCCGGGCAGCGACGCGGACGGCGTGACCGTGCACATCCCGCTGCCGGTGCTCAACCAGGTCTCCTCCGAGGGCTTCGACTGGCAGATCCCGGGCCTGCGCGGCGAGCTGGTCACCGCCTGGATCCGCTCGCTGCCCAAGGCGATCCGGCGCAACTTCGTACCGGCGCCGGACTACGCCAAGGCCGCGCTGCGCGAGCTGACCAACCGCCAGGAGCCGCTGCTGCCCACCCTGGAGCGGATCCTGCACCGGATGGGCGGCCAGCCGATCCCGCCCGAGGCCTGGGACGACGAGCGGATCCCGGAGCACCTGAAGGTGACCTTCCGGGTGGTGGACGGCAAGCGCAAGCTCGCCGAGTCCAAGGACCTGGAGGAGCTGCGGCGGGGGCTCACGCCCAAGCTCAAGGAGACCCTCTCCTCGGCCGCCTCCGGCCAGGGCATCGAGCGCACCGGCCTGACCGCCTGGCCCGCCGACCTGCCGCTGCTCCAGCGCACCTTCGAGCAGCGCTCCCGCGGCCACTCGCTGCGCGCCTACCCGGCCCTCACCGACGAGGGCGCCAGCGTGGCGATCAAGCTCTACGACACCCCGCAGGCGCAGCAGCAGGCCATGTGGGCGGGCACCCGCCGCCTGCTGCTGCTGACCGTCAACTCCCCCGCCAAGGGGATCCAGGCCCGGCTGGGCAACCAGGCGAAGCTGGCGCTGTCCTACAACCCGCACGGTTCGATCCCGGCGCTCTTCGAGGACATCACCACCTGCGCCGCCGACCGGCTGATGGCGCTGAACGGCGCGCCGGCCTGGGAGGAGGAGGCCTTCGCCAAGCTGTACGACAAGGTCCGGGCCGATCTGTACGAGCTGGCGGCGGACACCACCTTGAAGACCGCCTCGGCGCTGGTCGCCTTCCACCGGGCCCAGGGCCGGCTGAAGGCGGTCAGCAGCCCGGTGCTGCTCTCCGCGGTGAACGACGTCAAGCTGCACCTGGCCTCGCTGGTCCACCCGGGCTTCGTGACCGACACCGGCTGGCAGCGCCTGGGCGACGTCAAGCGCTACCTGGTCGCGGTGGACCGGCGCCTGGAGGCGCTGCCCAACCACCCGCAGCGCGACCTGCTGCACCTGCGCAAGGTGCAGGACGTGCAGCAGGCCTACGGCGAGCTGCTGGCGGCGGTGCCGGCCGGGCAGCAGCCGTCCGCGGAGATCCGGCAGATCCGCTGGATGATCGAGGAGCTGCGGGTCAGCTTCTTCGCCCAGTCGCTGGGCACGCCGTCCCCGGTGTCGGAGAAGCGGATCCTCAAGGCGATGGACGCGGCTGCGGCCACGCTCTGACCGGGGCCCGCGGTCCGCCCCAGGTCGAACCGGCTGCCTCGCCCGCAGCCGGTTCGACCTGGGGCCCCCGGATGCAGTACGATCTGTCTTGTCGCCGCCACGAGCGGCGGAAAAACACTGGGAATCAGCGATGAAACTCAGTTACATGCCTGGCCCTGTGGAGCAGTTGGTTAGCTCGCCACCCTGTCAAGGTGGAGGTCGCGGGTTCAAGTCCCGTCAGGGTCGCCATCCACAAGAGGCCCGGAACCGTCAGGTTCCGGGCCTCTTGCCGTTGCCGCCACCGCCAACCGCCGTCCCCACTGCCACCGCCGGCCCCGCTCCCGCGCAGGTCGAACGGCCCGGCGCGGGTCGACCCCCCGTCGACGACACGTCAGGTCGGCATTATCGACGCATTGGTCCAGGCCACAAGAGTCACTCCTGTGACGGTCGTCACTTATCTTTCCTTGAACTTGGTCAGGTCGAACCCCCCCTGAGCGTACGCTGATTTAATATGTAAAATTGTACTGGCTCCCACCAGACTCCCAGCATTCCCCCTGTTTCGCCCCTTGGATTTCGCCCCACCTCAGGAGTCACAATAGCTATCCGACAGTCGACTATTTCCTGGTCAATCAACAGCCATGAAATGGTTGACGCTCATGTCGGTCAAGACAAAGAAAAGGGGATCGCCTCCCGGACCCGGCGGAGTCCTGGAGGCGATCCCTTTCCACTTCTACAAGCATTCCCGCGAGCGGTACGGCAGCCGCCCCGGGAGGCCCGTCAGGCTTCGGTGCGCTGGGCCGGAATCCCGGCCAACAGAGCCCGCACCTCCGCCTCCCGGTAGCGGCGGTGGCCGCCGAGCGTGCGGATGGACGTGAGCTTGCCGGCCTTGGCCCATCGCGTCACCGTCTTGGGGTCCACGCGGAACATGGTGGCTACCTCTGCCGGCGTCAGCAGGGGCTCAGCGTCTGGGGTACGAGCGGTCATGAGCGGCCTCCTCGGAGAACCGAACCAGGGCGGTTCTATCCTTCAAATTCTGCACCTTGGCCCGCGATGCCCGAAATGGCACAGACGGACCGAGTCGGTTATAGGACGAACGGCTTGTCCTGGTGTCTACAACTACACCATCCGTCCAGCCCTATCGACCAAACCGCCAAAATTGGCCCCTCACGGGTTCAAGAGCGACGGAAGGCGATGGACCACCCCATAGCGGACAGTCATCATATCGTGACAACCGGTGATGGAGAGGCCAGACCCATCGATTCCCCCCAAAGGGCACACCAACCCCAGATCCACCCAAAAGTGGGCAAGACTGAGGAGAGTTGGGCTGGTTGTCCCATTTTTACCTTTCACTGCTACTTCGCGTCAACAGTGAGTAGTGTCACGTTCGGGGGGTATTGACCCGAACCGGGACCTTGGTCCCGGGCATGCCGAACACGCCGCTGACACCGCCGGTTGCTGGTAACCCCGTTGATCCCCCGTCACATCCCCCGCCGCGCCCGGCTGCCCCCGCGCCGCGTCCCCGCGTTGATCCCCCGTCAGATACGGCTGTCCCCGGGTATCCCCCCGCCACGGCTCCGGCATGCCCCCCGGCACACCTGCGCTCAGTTCGCCTGCCGCAGCGCCAGCACCTCGCGCCAGCGCTCGACCACGGCCTCGTACGCCCGGGCCGCTCCCTGAGTGTCCCCCACCCGCAGCGCGGCCAGTCCTTCGGCCACCTCGGCGGCCGACCGGTCGGCGGCCAGCCGCTGGGGACCGAGCAGGTGCACCAGCCCCCCGTAGTCCAGTTCCACCAGCGAGCGCGGATGGAACTCCTCCAGCCAGCGCCCCACCTCCTCCGCCCCGAGCGCCAGCGGTGTCCCCTTCACCTGCTCGCGCAGCACCCGGTAGCCCCGCGCCACCCGCCGCCTGGCCTGCGCCATCGAGGTCAGGTAGAAGAGCGCGGCCGGCCGCGCCGCCGCGTCGGCCCGCTGCGCGCCCCCGGGGTCGGCCGGGCGGTACTGCCGCTCGTCCGCCCCGAACGGCAGGAACCAGCGCACCGGGACCTCCCAGCGACTGGTCAGGATCCACGGCCGGGCATCGGGGTGGGAAGCCCGCCAGCGGGCCTGGGCCGCCTGCGCCTGCTCCCGCACCGCCGTCGGCAGCACCGTGTCCAGCAGCGCCACCGGCAGCGAGTCGCGCAGCTCGTCCAGGGCCTGCCAGCTGCGCAGCCTGGTCGCCCACGGGCAGACATAGGTGACCGAGTCGACCACCCGCACGAAGGCCCGCTCGCTCTCCTGCTCCGGCAGTGCCCGCGGGGTCCGGGCGAGCAGCTCGGCCAGCGCCCCCCGCTGGGCCTCCAGCGCCGCCTGCGCCACCGGCTCGGCGGCCGACGCCGCGTCAGGTCCCCGCTCGGCCACGTAGGCCTGCCAGCGGGCCCGCTCGGGTTCGGGGTACGCCGCCAGCGGCTCGTACACCCGCAGGTGGGCGGCGTAGGGCGGCAACACGGAGGTGTGCACAGCGGTCACGCCCTGCATCGTCGCACGCGCCACCGGCACACCGGGAGGGATCCGTCCGATGCGGTCCGTTCACGATCCGGACAAGGGGGCATCCCCGGCCGGTGGCTCGCACTACGCTTCGCCGTAGATGCCCGCACCACAGCAGCGGGCCAGCAGATACTGGAGTCACCACAGTGACCGACGTACGCACTGAGACCGCATCGCACCCCGCACCAGGTGTGCTGAGCCGGATCTTCCGTACCGAGCAGGACGGCGCCCCGGGCGACGGGCACGAGCAGGTCGTGCTCTGCCACGACCGGACCTCCGGCCTCAAGGCGATCATCGCCATCCACTCCACCGCGCTGGGCCCCGCCCTGGGCGGCACCCGCTTCCACCAGTACGCCACCGAGGAGGAGGCCCTGGAGGACGCGCTGCGCCTGTCGCGCGGCATGAGCTACAAGAACGCGCTCGCCGGGCTCGACCTCGGCGGCGGCAAGGCCGTGATCATCGGCGACCCGCGGGCCAAGACCGAGGGCGGCGACAAGTCCGAGGCCCTGCTGCGCGCCTACGGCCGCTTCGTGCAGTCGCTGGCCGGCCGCTACGTCACGGCCTGCGACGTGGGCACCTACGTCCAGGACATGGACGTGGTCGCGCGCGAGAGCGACTTCGTCACCGGCCGCTCCCCCGAGCAGGGCGGCGCGGGCGACTCCTCGATCCTCACCGCCTTCGGCGTCTTCCAGGGCATGCGGGCCTCGGCCCAGGCCCGCTGGGGCCAGCCGACCCTGCGCGGCAAGCGGGTCGGCGTCGCGGGCGTCGGCAAGGTCGGCCACTACCTGGTCGGCCACCTGGTCGCCGACGGCGCCACCGTGGTGATCACCGACGTCTCCGAGGCCGCCGTCAACCGGGTGCGGGCCGCCCACCCGGACGTCGAGGTGGTCGCCGACACCCGGGCGCTGCTCGGCGCCGCGCTGGACGTGTACGCCCCGTGCGCGCTGGGCGGCGCGCTGGACGACGAGACGGTCGCCCAGCTGACCGCGGCCGGCACCTCCGTGGTCTGCGGCGCGGCCAACAACCAGCTGGCCCACCCGGGCGTGGAGAAGGACCTGGCCGACCGCGGCATCCTCTACGCCCCCGACTACCTGGTGAACTCCGGCGGCGTGATCCAGGTGGCCGACGAGTACGAGGCCACCAAGGCGCACCAGGGCTACAGCTTCGAGCGGGCCAAGACCAAGGCCACCCGGATCTTCGACACCACCCTGGAGATCTTCACGCTGGCCACCTCCGACGGCGTGCCGCCGGCCGTGGCCGCCGACCGGTTGGCCGAGCGCCGGATGCGCGAGATAAGCGCGCTGCGCAGCGTCCTGCTCCCGGGCGCCCGCAAGGGCTGATCGTCTGCGACCGGTGACCGGTGGAGTGCCATCGGTCACCGGTCGGCGGCCGATTGATCCGGATGGGCGACCTCCGGATCACAATGTGGAACCGGATTCCCGGTTGTCCCCCGATCGGGCGCCCCACAGGCCCACGGTCGGGGGATAATCGGTCGCGGAACGACGGTCCCGGCCACCCCCGGGCACCCTGCGAATGCCTGGGAACCCCCGCCCGACCAGGTGAGACCTGGTCCTGGGGGGCAACTGTGCGCGCCACGTCACACCGGCGACGTACCGTCCGAGGGCGGAAACAGGTACCGTTGATGCTCCAAGGGACGGCTCTCCCACTTCGGGCAAGCCGCTCCTGATCATGAACACGTGTCAGACTCGGGGCCGTGAGCCCCATCGTTGAGGGGGTCGACCCATGGGGCGCGGCCGGGCCAAGGCCAAGCAGACGAAGGTCGCCCGCGAGCTGAAGTACAACAGCGGCGGCTTCGACGCTAACCGTCTGTCCAGCGAGCTGGGCGTTTCACCCGTTCCATCGATCAACCCTGAGCCGGTGGTCGAGGACGAGGACGACGATCCCTACGCGGCGTACGCGAACTACTACGCGGACGACGACGAGGACGACGACGAGGAGGCGGGCGCCTCGCACCAGCAGGCCCGCCGCCGAGCGTAGCTCACGCCCTGACCCGGCCCAGCGCGAGACCGCGCCGGGCCGGTTTTCGGCGTTCCCGGGGCCTTTCGGACACCCCGTTTCACCCGGTGCTGTGAACGGCTGCGGCCCCCTGCTCCCGGGCCGGGAGCAGGGGGCCGCAGCCTCACCACCTCAGTTCGCGTACTCCCCGTACAGCGCCGCGCCGGCCTCGTGCCCGGCGTCGCGGGCCACGATGTCGCCCAGCAGCCAGGCCTCCACGTCGCGGTCCTCCAGGATGGCGAGCACCACGTCGACCGACTCCGGCGGGACCACGGCGACCATGCCGATGCCCATGTTGAGGGTCTTCTCGATCTCCAGGGTCTGCATCCGGCCGACCGAGGCGACGGTCTGGAAGACCGGCAGCGGGGTCCAGGTGCCGCGGTCCAGGCGGGCGTGCAGGTGGTCCGGGATCACCCGGGCCAGGTTGGCCGCCAGGCCACCACCGGTGACGTGCGAGAAGGCGTGCACCTCGGTGGCCCGGGTGAGCGCCAGGCAGTCCAGCGAGTAGATCCGGGTCGGCTCCAGCAGTTCCTCGCCGAGCGTGCGGCCGAACTCGGCCACCTCCCGGTCCAGCTTCCAGCCGGCCTCGTTCAGCAGCACGTGGCGCACCAGCGAGTAGCCGTTGGAGTGCAGCCCGGAGGCGGCCATCGCGATCACCACGTCGCCGGCCCGCACCCGCTCGGCGCCCAGCAGCGCGTCCGCCTCGACCACGCCGGTGCCGGCGCCCGCGACGTCGTACTCGTCCGGGCCCAGCAGGCCCGGGTGCTCGGCGGTCTCGCCGCCGACCAGCGCGCAGCCGGCCAGCACGCAGCCCTCGGCGATGCCCTTGACGATCTGGGCGACCCGCTCGGGGTGGACCTTGCCGACGCAGATGTAGTCGGTCATGAAGAGCGGCTCGGCGCCGCAGACCACCAGGTCGTCGACGACCATGCCGACCAGGTCGTGGCCGATGGTGTCGTGCTTGTCCATCGCGGCGGCCAGCGCGACCTTGGTGCCCACCCCGTCGGTGGCCGAGGCCAGCAGCGGGCGCTCGTAGCGCTTCAGGGCGGAGATGTCGAAGAGGCCGGCGAAGCCGCCGAGGCCGCCGACCACCTCGGGCCGGCTGGTCTTCTTCACCCACTGCTTCATGAGTTCGACCGCGCGGTCGCCCGCCTCGATGTCGACTCCGGCTGCGGCGTAGGTGGCGCCACTGTCTGTGCTGGTCACTGCGGCCCTTTCGGGTCTGTGGGGGTTGCCAAAACAGCGGCGGGGCCCCGGTCGGGGCCCCGCCTGAGGTACTACGGGCGGCGCAGCGCGTCGGCCGCGCCGTGACCGCCGAGCAGCGACTGGACGCCGTCCAGGTCGGAGCCGGTCGGCTTGCCGCGGACGGGGGGCTGCTGCTTGCTGCCGGCGATCTCCGCTTCGAGCAGGAGCTTGCCGAGCAGCGCCGGGTCGGGCAGCTCCATCGGGTACTCGCCGTCGAAGCAGGCCCGGCAGAGCCGGTCCTTGGGCTGCTTGGTGGCCTCGATCATGCCGTCGATCGAGATGTAGGCGAGCGAGTCGGCGCCGAGCGTCTTGCCGATCTCCTCGACCGTCATGCCGTTGGCGATCAGCTCCGCGCGGGTGGCGAAGTCGATGCCGAAGAAGCACGGCCACTTCACCGGCGGCGAGGAGATGCGGATGTGCACCTCGGCGGCGCCCGCCTCGCGCAGCATCCGCACCAGCGCGCGCTGGGTGTTGCCGCGCACGATCGAGTCGTCCACGACCACCAGCCGCTTGCCGGCGATGACCTCGCGCAGCGGGTTGAGCTTGAGCCGGATGCCGAGCTGACGGATCGTCTGGCTGGGCTGGATGAAGGTGCGCCCGACGTAGGCGTTCTTCACCAGGCCGGAGCCGTAGGGGATCCCACTGGCCTCGGCGTAGCCGATCGCGGCGGGGGTGCCGGACTCGGGAGTGGCTATCACCATGTCGGCCTCGACCGGCGCCTCGACGGCCAGCCGGCGGCCCATCTCCACCCGCGACAGGTGCACGTTGCGCCCGGCGATGGTGGTGTCGGGGCGGGCCAGGTAGACGTACTCGAAGACGCAGCCCTTGGGCCTGGCCTCGGCGAAGCGCGAGGAGCGCATGCCGTTCTCGTCGATGGCGATCAGCTCGCCCGGCTCCACCTCGCGGATGAAGCTGGCGCCGCAGATGTCGAGCGCCGCCGTCTCGGAGGCGACCACCCAGCCGCGCTCCAGGCGGCCGAGCACCAGCGGGCGGATGCCCTGCGGGTCGCGGGCCGCGTAGAGGGTGTGCTCGTCCATGAAGACCAGCGAGAAGGCGCCCTTGACCTTCGGCAGGATCTGCCGGGCGGTCTCCTCGATGGACAGGTCGGGATTGCCGGCCAGCAGCGCGGTCACCAGGTCGGTGTCGTTGGTCGCCGCGGTGCGGCCCGAGCGCGAGACGTGCTCGGCTCCGGGCAGCTCGGCGACCATCGCTGCGAGTTCGGCGGTGTTGACCAGGTTTCCGTTGTGGCCGAGGGCCAGCGAACCGTGAGCGGTCGCCCGGAAGGTCGGCTGGGCGTTCTCCCAGACCGAGGACCCGGTGGTCGAGTAGCGGGCATGTCCGACGGCGATATGCCCGTGCAGGGATCCCAGCGAGGCCTCGTCGAAGACCTGGGAGACGAGTCCCATGTCCTTGAAGACGAGAATCTGGGAGCCATTGCTCACCGCGATACCGGCGGATTCCTGTCCGCGGTGCTGCAGGGCGTAAAGGCCGAAGTACGTGAGCTTGGCGACCTCCTCGCCGGGAGCCCAGACACCGAAGACGCCGCAAGCGTCCTGGGGGCCTTTCTCACCGGGAAGAAGATCGTGGTTGAGTCTTCCGTCACCACGTGGCACGCCTTCGAGTCTAGGGCAGTTGAGACCGAGTTCCGAAGCCCGGGAAGGCGCCTGGACTGGCGATTTGACCGGCAACGCGCGTAGATCGAACCCCTTACCACGGCGCTCGGGCAGGTGGCACAGGGACAACGGTCGGCGCGGCGTGACCCTCGTCACGCTCGGTCACGCCGGCAGCAGCAGGCCCCAGGCGTCCGGCTTGGCCAGCCAGGTGCGGGTGGGGACCGGGCCCGCCGGGCAGCCGTCGGCCTCGTAACCGAAAGTGCGCCCGTCGACCGTGACGCTGGCCGCCCGCACCCGCAGCAGCGCGCCGCCGGGGCCCGAGGGCCGCACCAGCACCTCGGCCAGCGCCGAGCCCGCGGGCAGCCGCAGCGCGACCAGCCGCAGCTCTCGCCCCGCCTCGGCCAGCGCCCGACCGTCCGCCTCGACCCGGAGCCGGTCGGGCGAGGGATCCACCTGCTCGGCTGCAATCAGTTTCGCCCACAGCGAACGCCATCCCCCCGGTTGGCTCTGCCGCCGACCCGGGATCCGCACCTCGCCCAGCACCACCCCGTCGCCGTCGTCCAGCAGCAGACCCAGTTGCCTGGGCGCCCCCGCGAGCACCGCCCGGGCCGCCGCCACCGGCTCCAGCGGCACCCCGAGCGAGCGGGCCAGCAGCACCGCCCGGCCGTGCCCGACCGGGACCAGGCCGAGCGGCCCGGCGCCCAACTCGCGCTGCTGGTGCAGGGCCTGCACCACGCGCTGGAGCGCGAGGTCGGAGCCGATCACCACCGGACGGCGCCTGCCCCGGTGCGCGAGCACCCGGTCCAGCTCACCGGCGCTCTCCGGCACCACCACCTTGACGTCCGCGCCCCCGGCCAGGACGTCCCGGGCGATCCGCACCGCCTCGCCGTCGGCCTCCTTGGCGGCCGGGTCCAGCAGCACCAGCAGCGGGGCGCCGCCGGGCGGCCCGGCGGCGTCGGAGGGTCGGGGGGCGGGCGTGGACAGGGACGACACGACCGGTCCTTCCTCAGGTAATCTCTCGGTGCAAGAGCCCCTTGCGCTATTGCGCCAGGGGCTTCGTCTATCTCGGGGCAGACTGCGGCCTACGCAGGATGCCCCAACCGGAAGGGGTGTACGCCTGTGCCGGCACTCGTGCTCGTTGGTGCCCAGTGGGGAGACGAGGGCAAGGGGAAGGCCACGGACCTCCTCGGCGGCTCCGTCGACTACGTCGTCCGCTACCAGGGCGGCAACAACGCCGGTCACACGGTGGTCATCGGCGACCAGAAGTACGCGCTGCACCTGCTGCCTTCCGGCATCCTCAGCCCCAACGTCACGCCGGTCATCGGCAACGGCGTGGTGATCGACCCGGGCGTGCTGCTGTCCGAGCTGGCGGGGCTGAACGACCGTGGCATCGACACCTCCAAGCTGCTGATCTCGGGCAACGCCCACCTGATCACGCCCTACCACCGCACCCTGGACAAGGTCGTCGAGCGCTTCCTCGGCAAGCGCAAGATCGGCACCACCGGGCGCGGCATCGGCCCGGCCTACGCCGACAAGATCAACCGGATCGGCATCCGGGTGCAGGACCTCTTCGACGAGTCGATCCTGCGGCAGAAGGTCGAAGCGGCGCTGCACGACAAGAACCAGATCCTGGTCAAGCTCTACAACCGCCGCGCGATGCCCGCCGACCTGGTGGTCGAGGAGTACCTGGGCTACGCCGAGAAGATCCGCCCGTTCCTGGCGGACACCACGCTGGTGCTCGACCAGGCGCTGAAGGCGAACAAGGTGGTCCTGCTGGAGGGCGGCCAGGGCACCCTGCTGGACGTCGACCACGGCACGTACCCCTTCGTGACCTCGTCCAACCCGACCTCGGGCGGGGCCTGCACCGGTGCCGGCATCGGTCCCACCAAGATCGACCGGGTCATCGGCATCCTCAAGGCCTACACCACCCGGGTCGGCTCGGGCCCGTTCCCGACCGAGCTGCTGGACGAGGACGGCGAGGCGCTGCGCCGGATCGGCGGCGAGCGCGGTGTCACCACCGGGCGCGACCGGCGCTGCGGCTGGTTCGACGCGGTGATCGCGCGCTACGCGACCCGGGTCAACGGCCTGACCGACTTCTTCCTCACCAAGCTGGACGTGCTGACCGGCTGGGAGCAGATCCCGGTCTGCGTGGCGTACGAGATCGACGGCCAGCGGGTCGAGGAGCTCCCGTACAACCAGTCGGACTTCCACCACGCCAAGCCGATCTACGAGACCCTCCCCGGCTGGAGCGAGGACATCAGCAAGGCGAAGACCTTCGCCGACCTGCCGAAGAACGCGCAGGCGTACGTGAAGGCGCTGGAGGAGATGTCGGGCGCCCCGATCTCCGCGATCGGCGTCGGCCCCGGCCGGACCGAGACGATCGAGATCAACTCGTTCCTCTGATCGCCTGAACCGCCACGCGAAGGGCCCCGCACCATCGGTTGATGGTGCGGGGCCCTTCGCGTGACCGGCCCAGATCCGGGATCATTGCACTAGATCAATGACCTATTGCAGCTAGTGCATATCGGCGCTACCGTGCTGATCATGACCGCCAAGACTCCCGCCCCCGTCACCCTCACCGGCAGCCACGTCCGCCTGGAGCCGCTGGGCCGCCACCACGTCGCCGACCTCTTCGCGGTGACCCACAAGGACGAGGAGGTGTTCCGCTGGCTGTCCTGGAGCGCGCCGCAGCACGAGTCGGACGTCGCCGCGATCGTGGAGGGCTACCTGACCAACGCCGACTGCGAGCCGTTCGCCGTGATCGCGGCCGACTCGGGGCGCGCGGTGGGCATCACCTGCTACTACGACTGCAACGCCCGCGAGGAGTGGGTGGAGATCGGCGGCACCTGGTACGGGCGCTCGGTCTGGCGCAGTGCCGTCAACACCGAGGCCAAGCTGCTCCTGCTCACCCATGCCTTCGAGGAGCTCGGCATGGGCCGGGTGATGTGGAAGACCGACAACCTCAACGAGCGCTCGCAGAACGCCATCAAGCGGCTCGGCGCGCAGTACGAGGGCACCTTCCGCCGGGCCCGGCGCCGGCCGGACGGCACCTGGCGGGACACCGTGTACTTCTCGATGCTGGCCGAGGAGTGGCCCGCGGCCAAGCAGCGGCTGACCGATCGGCTCGCGGCCGGCTGAGCGCCGGGGGCAGGAGCGGGCGCGGCGGGGCAGGGGGCTGAGCGGGGCGGGCGCGGTGCGGTGTTCGGTCACTCCAGGGTGAGGACCACCTTGCCCTGGACCCGTCCCGAGCCCACCAGCTCGAAGGCCCGCGCCACCTCGGCCAGCGGCAGCTGCTCGGCGATCTCCACCCGCAGCTCCTTGCGGTCGATCAGCTCGACCAGGCCGCGCAGCCCGGCCAGGTCCGGCTCGACCAGCACGTCGGTGATCCGCCGGCCGGTCGCCCGCGCCTGCTCGGCCGCCGCCGGGTCCACCCCGCCCGGCACCGCCACCAGCAGGCCGCCCTCGCGCAGGGTGCGCAGCGAGCGCAGCTGGTGCTCGGGGTCGCCGATGTTGTCGACCACCAGGTCGAGCTCCGCGACCACCTCCTCGAACGGGCGAGCCGTGTAGTCCAGCACCTGGTCCACGCCGATCGAGCGCAGGAAGTCGTGCTTGGCCGCGCGGGCCGTGCCGATCACGTACGCGCCGCGGGCCTTGGCGATCTGCACCGCGAGGTGGCCCACCCCGCCGGCCGCCGCGTGCACCAGCACCCGCTGGCCGGCCGTCACCTCGGCGGTTTCCACGATGATCTGCCAGGCCGTCAGGCCTGCCAGCGGCAGCCCGGCCGCCTCGGCGTGGCTCAGCGCGGCGGGCTTGCGCACCCAGTGCCGCGAAGGCGCCGTGACGTACTCGGCGAAGCCGCCGGCCAGCCGGGGGAAGTTCGGCATCCCGAGCACCTCGTCGCCCACCTCGAGCGTCGTCACCCCGAAGCCGACCGCCTCCACCGTGCCGCTGACGTCCCAGCCCAGCGTGTAGGGCGGCTCGCCGTAGTACCAGGACAGCCCCTCGCCGCGGCTGGTCTTCACGTCGACCGGGTTGATCCCGGCCGCGTGCACCTTGACCAGCACCTCGGTCGGGCCGGGCGCGGGGCGCTCGGTTCGGGCGATCCGCAGCACCTCGTCGGGGGCGCCGAAGTGGTCCTGGGTCACCGCGTTCATCTGTGTCGTCATGGCTCCAGGCTGCCGCCGCGCACCGCACCGCGGCCAGACGGAACCTGGCGGAAACCTGCCGGAATACCCGCCGCAGGCTGCGCGGTTGCCGAGATCATGAACGAGAGTGACCAGGACCGCTGCCCCTGCCGACCGCTGCTGGACCGCCTCGGCGACCGCTGGTCGGTGCTGCTGCTGGTCACCCTGCAGGAGGGCCCCGCCCACTACGGCGACCTGCTGCGCCGGATCGGTGACATCAGCCGCAAGATCCTCGCCCAGACCCTGCGCAGCCTGGAGCGCGACGGCCTGGTCATCCGGACCGTGCTGGCCGACTCCGTGGTCAAGGTCCGCTACGAGCTGAGCCCGCTCGGCCACAGCCTGGCCGAGCCGCTGAGCGCCATCCGGAGCTGGATCGACGACCACCAGCCCACCGTCGAGGCCCACCAGCGCGCCTACGACGCCCGCACCGACGACCCCGGCGTCACCGAGCTCCGCCGCCGCCGTGCCACCCCGGCCCTGGCCCCCGCCTCGGCCGCCGCAACCCGCCGCCTGCACCTCGCGCTGTAGCGCCTCGCGCTGCGGGCGGCGGTGAGTACCAGGGGCGGGTCAATCTCTGGGCGCATAACCGTTCGGGACCCGGCCCACAGCGGATTAGAGGGTGGGGGTATCACCGCTTGCCACCCCCATCCTGGCGGCCGTACCTGCCGACGCTGCCTGAGCACACCCCGGCCCCACACCAGATCGCAGTGACCGAGGTGGCGCAGGAGGCCGTCCGCTGCATACAGGGTTCGCGACGCTCAGAGCTGCTGAACGTACACGTGAAGGCTGTACGGTCCCCCAACCGCTGCCGCGTTCAGGTGGCCTGCCACAGCCTGTCCACCCTCCAGGCCACACGTCACATGGATGTTCGGCACACCGTCACGGATCTCGCCGTTCCCGGCAACCTCGGCCAGGCGGCCGGAGGTGAGCACGGCCTCCCTGGGGTTGTCGGCCTTCATGTTCGCGACCGTGAACGACCGTGCCGCGCCGACGACCGAAACGACGGCGGCGTTCGTGATGCCACGCTCCTTGGCGATCGCCGTCAGCGCCTCTATCGCGTCGCCCTTGTCCCCAAGGATGATCAGTTCCACGGCCGTTCTCCGTTCAGTCCCAAGCCGATGGCCCGCAGGTTCTCCCTGCTGGACTCCGTACGCAGGGCCCCGACGAGAAGGGCCCTGGCAGCCCCTGAGCCGCCTTCGACAGCCTCTCCCAGGAACACCGCCGCACACCAGCGGTTCGATGCGTCGTGGGGGTCATGGAGCAGCTGACCAAGACTGCGGATCTCAGCCGGCGGAGCAGCGAGCGCCGTGTACTGCGATGCGTCGGGCCAGGAGAGCCCGAAGGCTCGCCGAGTGAAGCAACGCATGCAGCGCCGACGGGTTTCCTCGTCACGGCCCATGGACTGCTCGGCCCGCTCGATCAGGTCGGGCTGGTGGGTCTTGAACAACGTGCTCTGGGCGTTGCCACGGAGCATCGAGGTGGAACCGTCGTCCAGCCAGCGGACCAGCCGGCGCTTCGTCCCCTGGTCCCGGTCGGCGAGGTTCGCCATCGCGACCGAGAAGTCGTACGGGCCGATGCTGCGGGACAGCCAGGATTCATCCCCTCCTGCTGCCGACGCCAGCATGTCGAGCAACTCCGCTCTTCGCGGGCCGGGGACAGCAACTCCGTGAGCTGAACGGACGGTTCGGCGCTGCTCCCGCGTGGCGTGCGCCTCATTTTCGAGGTCAGCGCGAGGGACTCCGAGCGCCAGGGCCAGCAGCCCGACCCAGTACTTCCCCGGGATCACCCGCCCCGTCTCCCAGCGCTTCACCTGGTCACGGCCCGGCGTCCCCTCGGGATTGCCCGACAGCTCGCAGAGCAGGGCGGCGAGTTGCGCCTGAGTGCGCTTCTGCGCCAGCCGGAGATCACGAATCACGTCACCGATCGCCACCCGCCCAGGATGCCCCCCAACATGCCCCCGCGTGGCCGAAACGGCGCCGGTAGACCAGTAGTCGAACCGATCGACTGACGTGAAGGAGTCTGCGGTGCTGACCGATGTGAAGCGGAGCATGCCTGCGGTAGCGAAACCGGCGGCTGTGGCTCAGCGGGACCGCCGGAAGGTTAGCAAGGCCGAGATGGCAGCCGTCCTGGAGGAGTACCGCCAGGCCGAGGCCAGTCGGAAGTTGCAGGGCTACAAGTACGTGTGCCCGGAGAGCAGCTGTGCGCTCTGCGACGCGGGAGAGGTGAGCCACCGTGGCGCGTGACCAATGCCTTGAGTGCGACTCCCTCCGCGCCGAGCAGGCGAAGGCCGAAGCCACGTTCCGCCCCAAGGTGCCCGGTGGCAGTTACGTACCGGACTGGTCGGGACTGACCGACGCGCGGGTAAAGATCCGTCGGCACGCGGAGGTGTGCCCGACGGCCCCTCTGCCCGCGAAGATCGTGGGGGCACTGTGAGCATCCCAGAGCGGGACGCCCATCTGCCCACCCACCGGGAGTGTGAAACCGTCGTCGAGCCGCCCGAGGAGGGAATTGAGCCAGAGCTCGCCGGCCCCGCGTTGGAGCCTGCCGAGTCGGCGACCATGCGCCTGCTGCGGGAGCGAACGCGCGCGCTGAACGAGAGGCGGTGCCCCTACTAGTGCCGCGTGTCTGTCTTCAATCGGCCCACCACTTCCTGGCGCTGGAACCCGGGCAGTTCCTGAACCCGGCGCCAGCCGTGAAGAAGCCCTGCAGGGGTCTAGCCCCATCCTCGTCCGCAGGGCACACGGACAGGGCTTCAGTAATTTCGTCCAGCGCCGCCCACCCGGAAAGCGAAAAGCTGGCGAGCACTGCGATTGGGTCAGAGAACCTTAAGAAAGGCATCCATCTCCAGCATATCCAGCTGATTAGCGTCGTTCGGATGCACGACGATCGTTAATCTCTTAGATATCAGCCGCTCGCGAGAACGGGAAACAAACGACAAGAGAATCATCCTGATAAGGATTTCTCGATCGGCGTGATCAATACGAGCCATCTCCGAACCGATGATCGGCATCGCAACTGGCTCTCGCCTCCCGGAGACTTCTACTGCACGCCAAATCTTAGCGAGACTATGCCAGAGATCGTCCACACTTGAGCTGACAGTTAAGTCATTTCCCATCCGCCCGTAAGCGGAACAAAAATACCTTCTCGCCCCTCTAGCAAGAACAGCTACCGAGCCGACGGGGTAACGAGTCAGCTTTCCTGCACGCTTTTGGCTCCTGGCTTCCCTACCTTTCTTCTCCACCCCCAGGAGCGCATCAGAAAGCTCAGCATCCAGGCAGCCAGTATCACCAGAATAGATTCTCGCCAAAAACTGGCCCTGCACGCTACTCCGCGAAATGACAAGATCCCCTGAGGTATCCGTGTCAAATGTGTCATTAAAACCAATGATCAGGTGTGAGCTCTCGTCGAATAGGTCCCCCACTTTGACCACAACAGTTACATCCGGCCTCCCTAGGCTACGGCTTACCTCCCTCCGTGGAGCGGCCCGCGCGACTCCGAAAGCCAATGCTGATACCACCATTGAAAGAAATAGTGCGATACGCGATGCCTCGATATTTGGCCACAGTGCCAGCAACAGCTGGACAACGCCGGATACGATACCGAATGCCAAAGTGGAGTTAGTCGCCAGACTTCGCCACCAGCGCCAGCTTCCAACGCAGCGCCAGAAGATACGCAAGAAAGGAACGGTAAGGGAGTTCACAGTCAGCACAACCCTGTATGACGAATGGGATCAGCCTTGGAGAAAAGCTTCGATCTCGCGCGACATCGGGATTCAGCGCCAGGAATCAACGGCTGGGATTCAGATGGCGAGCCCAGTATTCCTTAAAGCTTCGCCCTGCAGCATTCCAGTCCTGCAGCCGGAGAGAAACTCCAGAGAGTTGCTTTTGCACCTTCTCGTGCAATTCATCAACCAAGGAAACGACCTCGAAATCGTCTACCATAGTTGCCACGCGAATATCACCCAGGGCCTGCCCCACCCTCTCCCGGCTCAACGGAGGAACAACTATCGGGTATGTGTCCTTTTCCAACACCCAAGCTGCACCCATCTCCATCAGACAGAAGGGGCGCTCCAAGAAGCTCTTGCTTATTAACTCGATAACAAGAGTCGATCTCACTAGGGCCGAACGCAAATAAGATGAGATGCTCTCCCCTGACGGAATTCCGGTCGACCTCTCGGAGGAATAGAATATACTCTCTCTGGGAACTCCGCCGAGCACCAGGAACCTCCCCAGCTCGTCAGCCAGGGGTTTGTCCTGCGTAGCATGACTGATGAAGATTGATCGACCGCTCGCCATATTCTTCACCTCACCCTTTGTTGCCTCACTACGGAGTGGCGCCTGAGATGCTGCGCTTTTAGCAACAAATTCTTCCGCTTTGCCGAAGAGGGCAATGTAAAAGTCATCACCCCTCGCCATGGCTTCCCTGATAGCTGACGTAACCTTCTGCGACTTTGAACTCCAAGCTCCGGGCCGCCGGTATGCATCGTCGAGACCATGGGCGAGGAAGAACTTCTCGCTCTCAGCTTGCGTGAGCGCAGCCAGCGCTTCCGTAAGGCTCATTACGCGATCGGGCGACCAAGGGTCAGACATGAATCGAGTGTAGCGGTGCCACTCGACACTGTCAGGGGCTTCCTCTTTCCAAAAAAGTCTCATGCTGATCATAAGCAACATGCGCCCCAGAATTATGCGGTCGCATCATGGGCCATTTCATCACACGATCGCATCATCAGGTACTTGTCTTCAGTCTCCGCTTTGGCATTCGGCTCTGCGCGAAGGGACGACGGCTACACGAAACCTGGGCCCCGGCATGCGCTCAGGCTCTTGCGGGGCGTACGGCAAAGAACCGACCTGGGCCTGCTAGGGACTGTTCTGAATTCGGATCATGAGTTCGTGGATTCGGGTGCTTCGGCGGTGCTGCTGCTGGTAGAAGAAGGCCATGACACGCGGAGATCTGACGGACGGTGAGTGGGAGCTGGTCGAGCCGTTTCTGCCGATGGCGGCGACAGGGCCGATCCCGGACCTGCGGCGGCAGTTCGATGCGATCATGTGGCGGTTCCGGGTGGGCAGTCCCTGGCGGGACGTCCCCCGAGCGGTACGGCAACTGGTCCACGATCTACGGCCAGTTCCACTCCTGGGCGCTCAAGGGCGTCTTCCAGGTCTTGATGGACGGGATGATCGCTGAGGCCGCCGCGCGCGGCCAGGTCGACTTGTCGCTGGTCAGCGTGGACTCCACCGTCGCCCGAGCGCACCACCACGCGGCCGGGATGGTCGTGGACGCCGAGTTGCTGGAGGAGTTGGAGAAGGCAGTCGCTGAGGAAAAGGGGATCCTGCGAAGGGACAAACCGGGCCGGTAGCCGACCAGGGCAGTGCTGCGGACGAGGCCGCGCGGGAAGGAAAGCGCCGCATGCGTCGGCGCCGCCGGGCGCGGCTCAAGGCAGCCGCGCTGGGGCGTTCGCGGGGCGGCCTGACCACGAAGACCCATCTGGCGGCCGAGCGGCGCTGCCGTCCGCTGTCCTTCGTGGTCACGCCGGGCCAGAGTGCGGACAATCCGCAGTTCGCCGCCGTCATGGACAAGATCAAGGTCCGCGGCCCGGTCGGCCGGCCCCGCACCCGCCCCGACGCGGTCGCCGCCGACAAGGCGTACTCCGCCCGCGGCACCCGCATCTACCTGCGCAGACGCCGCATCAAGGCGGTGATCCCGGAGAAGGACGACCAGGCCGCCAACCGCAAGAAGAAGGGCAGTAGCGGCGGACGGCCCGTCAGCCACGACGCGGACCTCTACCGCGACCGCAACACCGTCGAGCGCGCCATCAACAAGATCAAGAACTGGCGGGGCCTAGCTGTACTGACCACGGAGGTTGGTGACAGAGCTCACGGCTGGGTGATCTTGAAATGAGTGAGGGCCTTCTGGCTCGGTGTGGATTGCGACATCTGCACCGACTTCAGAAAGGCCCTCATGCCACACCGTAACGCACCCCTGACCGAGACCGGACGCCTGCGCCTGGCCCGCTGCGTGGTCGAGGACGGCTGGCCCCTGCGCCGGGCCGCCGAACGCTTCCAGGTCTCACCGACCACGGCCAAGCGCTGGGCCGACCGCTACCGTGCGCTCGGCGAGGCCGGGATGGTCGACCTCTCCAGCCGGCCCCACCACAGCCCCCGCCGGACCCCGACCCGCACCGAGCGGCGGATCATCAAGGTCCGCGTCCTGCGGCGCTGGGGCCCGGCCCGCATCGCCTACCTCCTGCGACTCAACCCGGCCACCGTGCACCGGGTCCTGACCCGCTACCGCCTCGCCCGCCTGGCCCACCTGGACCGCGCCACAAGTCGGCCGATCCGACGCTACGAACACAGCGCGCCGGGCGAGTTGGTCCACGTCGACATCAAGAAGCTCGGCAACATCCCCGACGGCGGCGGCCACAAAACCCTGGGCCGCCAGGCCGGCCGCAAGACCCGCTCCGCAGTCGGATACAGCTACCTCCACAACGCCGTCGACGACCACTCCCGCCTGGCCTACAGCGAGATCCTGGCCGACGAACGCAAGGAGACCGCCGCAGCGTTCTGGACCCGGGCGAACGAGTTCTTCGCCCGGGCCGGGATCACCGTGAAGCGCGTGCTGACCGACAACGGCTCCTGCTACAAGTCCCACCCCTGGCGCGACGTCCTCGCGGCGGCCGGGATCACCCACAAGCGAACCCGGCCCTACCGCCCGCAGACCAACGGCAAGGTCGAACGCTTCAACCGCACCCTGCTCGACGAATGGGCCTACGCAAGGCCCTACCGCACCGAGCAAGAACGACGCGACGCCTACCCCACCTGGCTCCACACCTACAATCACCACCGCGGACACACCGCACTCGCAGGCAAGCCACCCGCCAGCCGCGTCCCCAACCTCACGGGTCAGAACACCTAGCGACCCGCTACGACAAGACCCCGGCCAGCTACGAAGCCGGCCTGCACCTGTGCGGTGCCGTCATCTGGCTCCGCAGCCTGAGACCCGCATCATGATCCGAACTCAGAACACTCCCTAGCAGAGGGAACTCAACGGGATGCTTCCACAGCTCGATGGGGTTGGATGTGGACATGGCTTCTCGTGCACGCGTACGCGCCCCCGAACTGGTTGGCGCTGGTGGATGGCTCAACACCGGTGGCAAGGATCTGACCCTTGCCGATCTACGAGGTAAGTGTGTCGTACTAGACTTCTGGACCTTCTGCTGCATCAACTGTCTGCACGTCCTGGACGAGCTGCGGGAGCTGGAGGAGAAGCACCGCGACACCGTGGTGATCGTCGGGGTGCACTCGCCCAAGTTCGTGCACGAGGCCGACCACCAGGCCGTGGTGGACGCGGTGGCGCGCTACGAGGTCGAGCACCCGGTGCTGGACGACCCGCAGCTCGCCACCTGGAAGCAGTACGCGGTGCGGGCCTGGCCGACGCTGGTGGTGATCGACCCCGAGGGGTACGTGGTCGCCCAGCACGCCGGCGAGGGGCATGCGCACGCGATCGAGCGGCTGGTCGAGGAGCTGGAGGCGGAGCACGCCGCGAAGGGCACGCTGCGCCGCGGTGACGGCCCGTACGTGGCGCCGGAGCCGGTGGCCGGGGCGCTGAAGTTCCCCGGCAAGGCGGTGCGGCTGCCCGGTGGCGGGTTCCTGGTGGCCGACTCCGGGCACCACTCGCTGGTCGAGCTGGCCGAGGACGGCGAGAGCGTGGTGCGCCGGATCGGCGACGGCGAGCGGGGCTTCCTGGACAGCGCCGACGGCACGGCGCCGCGGTTCAGCGAGCCGCAGGGCCTGGCGCTGGTACCCGAGGGGCTGGACCTGGGCTACGACGTGGTGGTGGCCGACACCGTCAACCACGCGCTGCGCGGGGTGCGGCTGGCCGACGGCACGGTGACCACGCTGGCCGGCACCGGCCGGCAGTGGTGGCAGGGCTCGCCGACCGAGGGCCCGGCGCACGAGGTGGACCTCTCCTCGCCGTGGGACGTCGCCTTCTTCGACGGCCGGGTGTGGATCGCGATGGCGGGCGTGCACCAGCTGTGGGCCTACGACCCGGCCACCGGCACGGTCGCGGTGGCGGCCGGCACCACCAACGAGGGCCTGGTCGACGGCCCGGTGACCGAGGCCTGGTTCGCCCAGCCCTCGGGCCTGGCGGTCTCCGCGGACGGCGAGCGGCTCTGGGTGGCGGACTCGGAGACCTCGGCGCTGCGCTGGGTTTCACGTGAAACACAGTCCGTACACAGTGCGATCGGCACCGGCCTCTTCGACTTCGGCCACCGGGACGGCACCGCCGAGCAGGCGCTGCTCCAGCACCCGCTCGGCGTCACCGTGCTGCCGGACGGGTCGGTGGCGGTCGCCGACACCTACAACCACGCGCTGCGCCGCTTCGACCCGGCGACGAACGAGGTCAGCACGCTGGCCACCGACCTGCGCGAACCCTCGGGGGCGGTGCTGGCCGGCGAGGACATCGTGGTGGTGGAGTCGGCCCGGCACCGGCTGACCCGGCTGCGGCTGCCCGAGGAGGCGGTGCGGGTGGAGTCCGTCGCGCACCGCACCCAGCGCGCCGCTACTGAAGTGGCCCCGGGCACGCTGCGGCTGGACGTGGTCTTCACCGCGCCCAGCGGCCAGAAGCTGGACGAGCGCTACGGCCCCTCCACCCGCCTGCTGGTCAGCGCCACCCCGCCCGAGCTGCTGGTCTCCGGCGCCGGCGCGGACAGCGCGCTCTCCCGCGAGCTGGTGCTCTCGGCCGAGCTGACCGAGGGCGTGCTGCACGTCTCGGCGATGGCGGCCTCCTGCGACGACGACCCGGCGATCGAGTACCCGGCCTGCCACGTGCACCAGCAGGACTGGGGCGTGCCGGTGAAGCTGGTGGCGGGCGGCGCGAGCCGGCTGCCGCTGGTGCTGGCCGGGATGGAGTGACGCGACGGGTCAGGGGCGGCCGGAGCCGCCCCTGACCGCGTCCGCGCCGGGCGTCAGCCTTCGAGGAACGCCTTCAGCGCCGAGGCCAGCAGGTACGGGTCCTCGGCGCCGCACAGCTCGCGCGCCGAGTGCATGGAGAGCGCGGCGATCCCGCAGTCCACCGTGGTGATCCCGAGCCGGGCCGCGGTGATCGGGCCGATCGTGGTGCCGCACGGCATCGCGTTGTTGGAGACGAAGGTCTGCCACGGCACGCCGGCCCGCTCGCAGGCGGCGGCGAAGACCGCCCGGCCCACGCCGTCGGTCGCGTACCGGTTGTTGACGTTGACCTTGAGGATCGGCCCGCCGTTGGGGACCGGCTGGTGGCCGGGCTCGTGCCGCTCGCTGTAGTTGGGGTGCACGGCGTGCCCCATGTCGGAGGAGAGGCAGACGGTGCCGGCCAGCGCCCTGGCCCGGTCCTCCAGGGTGCCGCCGCGGGCGTTGATGCTGCGCTCCAGCACGTTGCCGAGCAGCGGGCCCTGCGCGCCGGTGTCCGACTCGCTGCCCGTCTCCTCGTGGTCGAAGGCGGCCAGCACCGGGATGTACGGCAGCTGGTCGGCGCCCTCCGCGCTGACGGCGGCGGCCAGCGCGGCGGTCGCCGCGTGCACCGAGAGCAGGTTGTCCAGCCGCGGGGCGGCCAGCAGCTCGCGGTCCCGGCCCAGGTACGACGGCGGCTGGACGTCGTGGGTCATCAAGTCCCAGCCCACCACCGCGCTCGCGTCCAGCTGGGCGCGCTCGGCGACGTAGGCGATCAGGCCGCCCTCGTCCACCTTGCCCAGCCCCCAGACGGGGGTCAGATGCCGCTGCTTGTCCAGCTTCAGCCCGTCGTTGACCTGCCGGTCCAGGTGGATCGCCAGCTGCGGGACGCGCAGCAGCGGCTCGTCCAGCTGCACCAGCCGGGTCGAGCCGTCCCGCAGCACCAGCCGGCCGGACAGACCCAGGTCCCGGTCCAGCCAGGTGTTCAGCGGCACGCCGCCGTAGATCTCCACCGCGACCTGCCGCCAGCCGGCCGCGCCGGTGTCGGGCAGCGGCTTGACCCGCAGGTTGGGCGAGTCGGTGTGGGTGCCGACCACCCGGAACGGTGTGGCCGGGCCTGCGCTCTTGGGCACGTACCAGGCGATCAGCGCGCCACCCCGGATGACGTACCGCCCGCCGGCGGTGCCCTCCCACCCGTCGGTCTCCGCCACCTGCCGGAAACCCGCCTTCTCCAGCCGCTCGGCCGCGCCGGCCACCGCGTGGTACGGGGACGGTGCGGCGGCCAGAAAGGCGATCAGGTCGTCGGTGTGGGTCCGGTCGAAGAACACCGGTCGGTCGGCGGTGGACATGCTGCTCCTGGGTCGAGGGAAGTGCGGAGAGCCGGCGGTGCGAAGGCGCCCTCCCACCCGAGCATATGCCCGTACACCGTCAGGACGGTCAAGAGTTGGTATTGGTCCGGAGTGGCTGATGCGCCATCATCACCGCCCTGTTCACCTACTGTCCGGTACCTGGGAACCGGGCCGCTCGGGGCCGAACGATCCCCGGACACCGGGAGGGCGTCCGGCACCGGGACAGCACTGTGGGGCCCGCACGCAAGCGCGGGCCCCACAGTGCTGAGGGTGTGTCAGGCGGTCAACGGGATCAGAACGCGTCCTCGGCCAGCTCCATGACGTCCAGGTCGATGCCCTCGGCGATCAGGCGCTGGGCGCTGATGGTCGGCAGGATGTTGCGGGCGAAGAACCGGGCGCCGGCCACCTTGCCCTGGTAGAAGGCGAGGTCCTTGCCGGTGGCGCCGGCCTCGATCTTGGCCTGGGCCACGACGGCCTGGCGCAGCAGCAGCCAGCCGACCACCACATCGCCACAGACCAGCAGCAGGCGGGTGGTGTTCAGGCCCACCTTGTGCATGTTCTTCACGTCCTGCTCGACCGCGGACAGGTCGCTGAGGACCTTGCCGACGATGGCCTCCAGGTCGCCGGCGGCCTTGGCGAGCAGCTCGCGCTCGGCGGCCAGGGCGTCGCCGCCCTCACCGGCGCCGAGGAACTTCTGGATCTGCTCGGAGACCGAGGTGAGCGCCTGGCCGCCGTCCTTGACGATCTTGCGGAAGAAGAAGTCCAGGCCCTGGATCGCGGTGGTGCCCTCGTAGAGGGTGTCGATCTTGGCGTCCCGGATGTACTGCTCGATCGGGTACTCCTGCAGGTAGCCGGAGCCACCGAAGGTCTGCAGGGACTGGGCGAGCTGCTCGTAGGACTTCTCCGAGCCGTAGCCCTTGACGATCGGCAGCAGCAGGTCGTTGAGGCGCTCGGCGGCCTCGTCCTGCTCGCCGCGCAGGCGGGCGGCGAGCATGTCGTCCTGGACCGAGGCGGTGTAGAGGACCAGGGCGCGCATGCCCTCGGCGTAGGCCTTCTGGGTCAGCAGCGAGCGGCGCACGTCCGGGTGGTGCGTGATGGTCACGCGCGGGGCGGTCTTGTCCAGGAAGTTGGCGATGTCGGCGCCCTGCACGCGCTCCTTGGCGTACTCCAGCGCGTTCAGGTAGCCGGTGGAGAGGGTGGCGATGGCCTTCGTGCCGACCATCATCCGGGCGAACTCGATGATCTTGAACATCTGGCGGATGCCGTCGATCTTCTCGCCGACCAGCCAGCCCTTGGCCGGGTGCTTGGCGCCGAAGGTCATCTCGCAGGTGTTGGAGGCCTTGAGGCCCATCTTGTGCTCGACGTTGGTGGCGTAGGCGCCGTTGCGCTCGCCCAGCTCGCCGGTCTCCCAGTCGAAGTCGAACTTGGGGACGATGTAGAGGCCCAGGCCCTTGGTGCCCGGCTTGCCGCCCTCGGGGCGGGCCAGCACCAGGTGGATGATGTTCTCGGACATGTCGTGCTCGCCCGAGGTGATGAAGCGCTTCACACCCTCGATGTGCCAGGAGCCGTCCTCCTGCTTGATCGCCTTGGTGCGGCCGGCGCCCACGTCGGAGCCCGCGTCCGGCTCGGTCAGCACCATGGTGGCGCCCCAGAGCCGCTCGGTCATGAGCTTGGCGATCTTCTGCTGCTCCTCGGTGCCCTCGTCGAAGACGACGCCGGCGAAGGCCGGGCCGGAGGAGTACATCCAGATCGCCGGGTTCGAGCCCAGGATCTGCTCGGCGTAGGCCCAGATCAGCGAGGACGGGGTGACCTGGCCGCCGATCTCGGTCGGGATGCCCAGCCGCCACCACTCGGCGTCCATGTAGGCGTCGTAGCTCTTCTTGAAGGCGGCCGGGATCGGCGCGGTGTTGGTCTCCGGGTCGAAGACCGGCGGGTTGCGGTCGGTGTCCGCGAAGGAGGCGGCGAGGTCGTTCTCGGCCAGGCGCGAGATCTCGCTGAGGATGCTCTTCGCGGTGTCGACGTCCATGTCGGCGAACGGACCGGTGCCGTACACCTGGTCGCGGCCGAGCACCTCGAAGAGGTTGAACTCCACGTCCCGCAGGTTGGACTTGTAGTGACCCATGGCCGTTTCTCCGGTTCGTCGCTTCCGGGTGCGCCGCTAAGGTTTCCTGAACGCACCTACCCGCCAGTAGACATCATGATGCTACCGGTTAGTAACTTCTTCAAGCCTTTCACCGTTAATCCGGCGTGAACGTAGTCACGTCCAGGGCGGTACTCCCCCACCGGACCCACGCGCCGTCAGTTCCCGACAGGACCATCCCACCGCACGTTGTCCGATCCGACCGCCCCGCGGGGCGGGCCCGGTTCGCTAGCCTGTCCGTGTGTACGGCTACGAGCAGAGCGCGAACGGCGGCTACCCCGGCGACCCCTACCAGCAGGCGGGGCAGCAGGGCATGGGCGGCGGCTACGGGCAGCAGGGCTACGGCGCGCAGGCCGGCGGAGCCGGAGGGTACGGCGAGCAGCCGCAGGCCGCCGGTCAGTCGCTCTACCCCGAGCCCTCGCCGCCCTCGCTCGCGGACGCCGTGCGCGCCTTCACCACCGGCTCGATGCCGGTGGAGGACTTCCAGGCGATCTTCATCACCTCGAAGGTGCACTGCCCGCGCGGCGACCGCCCCGGCTTCCTGGCCCTGCACAACACGCCGACGCCGGTGATCCCGATGTTCAGCTCGCTCAAGGAGCTGCGCCGGTACGCGGGCAAGGACTCCAAGCACTTCACCGTCTCCGGCGCCGAGGTGCTGGACCTGCTGCCGACCGGCTACGGCTTCGCCCTGGACATGGAGGGCGAGCACCGGATGGTGTTCGACGCCAAGGCCGTGGAGCAGATGGTCGACTTCACCATGCGGCGGATGTACGGCTGACCCACCCCGCGCCCGGCTCCCGCCGGGACTCGTCCCGGCCGACCCGTCCCATCATGGTTGAACGTTCAACTTGCTTCTTGTTGAGCATTGAACTAACCTCGCAGAGGTAGGCCCGAGCACCTCAGAAGGAGGCCGACATGCCAGCCGTGACCGTCGAGAACCCGCTTGTTCTGCCGCGCATCGCATCCCCCGCCGAAGGCGCCCGGCCGCGGCCCGTGCTGGCCGTGTCGACCGCGCTCAGCGGCTTCGAGGGCGAGGGCTTCCCGGTCCGCCGGGCCTTCGCCAAGATCAACCAGAAGTACCTGGACCCGTTCATCATGATGGACCAGATGGGCGAGGTGGACTACGCGGCCGGCGAGCCGAAGGGGACCCCCTGGCACCCGCACCGCGGCTTCGAGACCGTCACGTACCTGATCGACGGGACCTTCGTGCACCAGGACTCGCACGGCGGTGGCGGCGTCATCACCGACGGCGACACCCAGTGGATGACGGCCGGCTCCGGCCTGCTGCACATCGAGGCCCCGCCGGAGTCGCTGGTGATGTCCGGCGGCCTGTTCCACGGGCTGCAGCTGTGGGTGAACCTGCCCGCCGCGGACAAGATGATCGCGCCCAAGTACCAGGATATCCGCGGCAGCAGCGTGAAGCTGCTCGCCTCGCCCGACGGCGGCGCGCTGGTGCGGCTCATCGCCGGCGACATCGCGGGCCACCAGGGCCCCGGTGCCACCCACACCCCGATCACGATGATCCACGTGTCCGTGAACCCCGGCGCCGAGGTCACCCTGCCCTGGCGCCCCGACTTCAACGGCCTGGCCTACGGCCTCGCGGGCAGCGGCTCGGCCGGCGAGGAGCGGCGCCCGTTCCACCTGGGCCAGGCCGTCGTCTTCGGCGAGGGCGACTCCCTCACCATCCGGGCGGACGAGCAGCAGGACTCCCGGAGCGCCAACTTCGAGGTGGTGCTGCTCGGCGGCCAGCCGATCCGCGAACCGGTCGCCCACTACGGCCCGTTCGTGATGAACAGCCACCGCGAACTGCAGCAGGCCATGGAGGACTTCCAGGCCGGCCGCCTGGGCACCATCCCGGCCGGCGCGAGCTGACCGCACCGAGCCGCCGCCCGCGGCGGCACCGAGCTCGGGGGTACCGTCCTTACCCGGATGAGCCTGGGACCGACGGCCTGCCACAGATCGAGGCCTACCCCCGCTGCTCCCCCGGCGACTTCACCTTCACGCTCAAGCGCTGAGCTCTCCGAGGACGGCGCCGAAGCCGTCGACCAGTGCGTCGACGGCGAAGTCGAACCGCTCGGCGTCGTCCACGCCCGCGCCGGTACGCGCGGACTCCGTGAGCAGCGGATGGCGGGCCGGATCCAGTGCGGCGAGCCAGGCAGGGGTGCCGGCGGAGTCGGGGGATCCGGCCCGGGCGGGCTGGGCGGCCTCGGCGGCGGTGTGGCCGAGGACGAAGAGCGAGAGCGTGTTGAGCGCGTGCACCGCCGCCCCCAGCGGGAACCCGGCCGCCGTCAGGGCCGTCAGGCCGCGCTCGACCGCGTCGAGCGTCGCCGGGGTCACCGCCGGGCGGCTCGCCGCGAGCGGGAGCACGCCCGGATGGCGCAGCAGTGCCTCGCGCAGCGAGAGGGCGTACGTCCGCAGCAGGGCGCGCCAGTCGGTGCTCCCCGCCGCCGCGTCGGGCGACGGCAGCGCCTGGGCGAAGACCCGCTCCACCAGGCCGTCCAGCAGGGCGTCCTTGCTGGGCACGTAGTGGTAGAGCGTCATCGCCTCGACGTCCAGCTCGGCACCGAGGCGACGCATCGTCAGCGCGCCGACGCCCTCGCGGTCCACCAGGGCCAGCGCGGCGTCCAGTACCAGCGTCCGGGACAGGCCCGCGCGCTCGCCACGTGTCCGCTTCCCCATGGTGACTCCTCCTTCAGCCATGCCCTTGCACTTCTTACGGCGTAAGTCTACCGTGGTGCCCACCAGGATTCTTACGACGTAAGTTGGGGTGGGCGCGATGCAGGCAGCGGCACCGACGAACAAGCAGGTCGTGGAGGGCTTCTTCCAGGCGGTCAACGAGCGGCGGCTCGGCGATCTGGCGCAGTACATGGCGCTCGACGTGATCGACCACAACAAGATCATCTTCGGCGAGGAGGACGAGCCCGGCGCGGCCTTCGACGGCTTCCGCCAGCAGCTCGACGCCTTCGGCGAGGGCAGGATGCGCCCCGACGCCCTGGTCGCCGAGGGCGACACCGTGGTGGCCCGGATGACCGTCACCGGCATCCACACCGGCTACCACCCCCGGATGCCCGAGCCCACCGGTCGCGCCTTCGAGGTCGAGCAGATCTGGTGGCTCACCGTCACCGACGGCAGGATCTCGCAGATCCGCGCCGTCAGCGACCGCCTCGGCATGTTCGTCCAGCTCGGCTGGCCGATGCCGAGCGCCGACTGAACGGCGTTGGCCCGATGCGGTGTTCGCGCGACCAAGGCTCAAGTCGGGCTCAAGGCGCGAACTAAACGGAATCGCTGCTCGTCCTCCTAGCTGAGCGTCCGATTCAACTCGGGAGGCGACCCGTCGATGGCCCAAGCGCAGCTACGATCCCAGTTCACCGAGGACGAGTTGGCGCAGCTCGCCGCGCACCGGGTGCCGTTCGGGGTCGGTGCCGAGCTGGATGCCGTCGAGCTGGCCGCCGCCTGGGGCGAGCAGGTCGCGCGGATCGACGCCGACCGTGCGCTGCCGCCCTTCGACCGCGACGCGTGGAACGCCTACGACCTGGCCGGTGCCCTCTTCCTGCGGGACCACCTGGCCACGGCGCTCGTCAAGCTCCCCCCGGAGCTGCGCGCACGGCTGGAGCAGCTCGCCGTCCAGCAGGCCGACGACCGCTACCGCTCGTTCACCGTGGTCGACGACGGCCGGCGGATGGCGCAGGTCGCGCAGCTGGAGCTGGCCGGCCGCGCCTGGTGGTGGTTCCGGACGCCGGCCAACGGGCCGATCGCCGACGACATGGTGCGCCACGAACTGTGCGGGTCATGGCATCTGACCTTCCGTCAGGCACGATAACGTCGAGCCCGCTGACCATTCACCCGACCCTGTTGGGGGCACCGACATGAAGCTCGGCCTGCACTACTGGAAGTACACCACCCCCGAGGACCCGGCGCTGATCGCCCCGACCCTCGCGCGCACCGCCCGGATCGCCGAGCAGGCGGGGGTCGCCCGGTTCACCGTGATGGACCACTACTTCCAGATGGAGACGCCGCACTCGGTGGCCACCGAGCCGATGCTGGAGGGCTACACCACCCTCGGCTACGTCGCCGCGGTCACCGAGCGGATGCAGCTCAACCTGATGGTCACCGGCGTGATGTACCGCTACCCGGGCCTGCTGGCGAAGATCGTCACCACCCTGGACGTGCTCTCCGGCGGCCGGGCGCAGCTGGGCCTCGGGGCCTCCTGGTACGAGCGGGAGCAGCGGGCCCTCGGGGTGCCGGTGGTGCCGATGAGCGAGCGCTTCGAGCGGCTGGAGGAGACGCTGCAGATCTGCCTGCAGATGTGGAGCGACGACGACGGCCCGTACCAGGGCCGGCACTACCAGCTGGCCGAGACGCTCTGCGTGCCGCGCCCGCTGCGCAGCCCGCGCCCGCCGATCGTCATCGGCGGCAGCGGCGAGAAGAAGACGCTGCGGCTGGTCGCCCGGTACGGCGACGCGTGCAACCTGTTCGGCACCGGCGTCGCGGAGGTCGCCCACAAGCTGGACGTGCTGCGGGCGCACTGCGCGGACGCGGGCCGCGACTACGAGGCGATCGAGAAGACCGTGATGTGCAGCCGCCGTCCGGTGCTGGGCGAGCTGGACGCCTTCCTCGGCGAGGCGGAGCAACTGGCGAAGCTGGGCGTCACCGAGCTGCAGGTGGTGCCGGAGGCGGGCCGCAACCCGGTGGAGTTCGCCGAGGAGATCGCCGAGCACCTGCTGCCCCGGCTGGCGCAGATCGGCTAGCGGCGCGTCAGGCACTAGGACGCAGATCGACCAGGGCCCCAATGAAACTGACGTAGCCTCAATTGACGCTGGACAGCCGCCCGGTGGTGATCCACTCTGGGAGCATGAGCGACGCACCCGTGGCCGTGGTCACCGGCGGAAATCGCGGCATCGGCCTGGAGACCTGCCGGCAACTGGCCGCGCTGGGCCACCGGGTGGTGCTGACCGCCCGGGACGCCGCCAAGGGCGAGGCCGCCGCGCGCAAGCTGGGCGCCGGGGTCGAGGCCCACCGGCTGGACGTCACCAGCGTCACGGACGCCACCGCGCTGGCCGAGCACCTCGCCGACCGGTACGGCCAGCTGGACGTGCTGGTCAACAACGCGGCGATCGGCTACGACACCTGGCAGCGGGTCTCGACCGCCGACCTGCACCAGGTGCGCGAGGCCGCCGAGACGAACGTGTACGGGCCCTGGCAGTTGGTCCAGGCGCTGCTCCCGCTGCTGCGCGCCTCCCGGCAGGCGCGGATCGTCAACGTCTCCAGTGGCGCCGGTGCGATCGACGACCTGGGCGCGGGCACCCCGGCCTACTCGATCACCAAGCTGGCGCTGAACGGGCTGACCCTGATGCTCGCGCGCGACCTGCGCCACGACCGGATCCTGGTGAACGCGGTCTGCCCGGGCTGGGTCGACACCGACATGGGCGGGGGCGGCGGCCGCCCGGTCGCCGAGGGGGCGGCCGGCGTGGTCTGGGCCGCCACCCTGCCCGGCGGCGGCCCGACCGGCGGCTTCTTCCGCGACCGGCGGAAGATCCCGTGGTGACCGGCCCGGCGGTGCGGCTGGTCGAGAGCGGTCAGATCAGCGCGTAGAGCGCGGTGGCGTCCTCGCGGGCCGGGTCGCGCGGCCAGCGCTCGCAGCGCGGGTCCAGTGCCTCGGCCTCGCGCACCCGGGCGATCAGCGCGGCCGGACCGGCCTCGGCCAGCAGCCGCAGCGCCGCGGGCCAGTCGCCGAGCGCGAACGGCACGGCGTACCGGGCCGCCCCGCCCGTGACGGCGCCCAGCGAGCGCAGGGCGGTCAGCTTGACGAAGCCCGTCTCGGCCCGGGCGGCGGCCTTCGGGCTGGCGGCGGCGATCCACGGCCCGTTCCCGGTGTTGCGCACCGCGCGCACCGCCAGCGCGTACCGCAGCCGCAGCGCGGCGCGCTCGTCGCTGCCCGGCTCGGCCGCGTGCAGCGCCCGGCGCAGTTCCTGCCCGGCCGGGTACGGCTGGTTGTCGCCGACCACCCGCACCGGCCCGTCGCGCGGCTCCAGCAGCAGCAGCGCGTCGCCGAGCACCAGGTACTCCAGCGAGGCGCCGTGCAGCCGGGCCGCGACCACGGAGGCGGCCGGGGTGCCGGGATGCGCCAGGTCGCAGCGGGCGCCGTGCAGCGCGGCGGTCTCCGCGAGGGCGTCGGCCAGGCACTCGGCGATGCTGCGGTCCGGCCGGTCGGTCAGCCGGGCGAGCAGGTGCACGCCCAGCCGGCGGACGTACCAGGCGGTGCCGTGCCGGCAGCCCGACTCCATGCCCGCGGGCGAGCCCGACCCGTCGAGCAGCACCAGGGCCTCGGGGGTGCCCGCGGCGAAGTCCTCGTTCTGGTGGCCCGGTTGCCCCGGCTCACCGGCCAGTCGTACCTGCATGCCGCCAGTGTGCGGCGCCGGGGCACCCGGCGGACAGTCCTCGGCACGGGTTCGCCCGAACGAGGTGCGGTGGCAGGGGCCCCACTTTTCACCTAGCGTCACATATCGGGCATATCGGTACGACAGAGGCGGAGACTGGCATGTGGTGGCAGGCGATCGTGCTGACCGTGGCTTCGTTCGTGTTTCCGACCATGGCGCTGCTCTTCTTCATCGGCGGCCCGAACTGGCGCGACCGCGCGCCCGACGGACGCCGGAACTGACGGCGCGTCGGCCGCCGGGCGTGACACAGTGGCAGGCGGCACGACCATGCACCAACCCGTCCAGGAGGTCCGTATGAGCAGCAGCGACGCAGCATCCGTGGCAAGCGAGGAGAACCCCGAGCCCACCGCCGCGGCCGACCAGGACGATGTGAAGGCGAAGTTCCTCGCCGCACTGCAGCGCAAGCACGGTGTGAAGACGGACGGGGCCGCCGGCGGCCCCGGCAACGAGTCCAAGGTCCACGGCGCGCACAGCGCCGCCGGCGGCAAGCGCACCTTCCGCCGCAAGAGCGGCTGACCCCCCGGGGTTCGCGGGGCCGGCACCCGGGGCGGGTGCCGGCCCCGCGTCGTGCCCCGGGGATCGCCGGAGATCGCTACGGCCGCCAGTGCGGATCGCGGCCGAGCAGCAGCAGTGCGCCGTCGAAGGGCGCACCCGCCCCGCCCGGCCGCACGGGCGCGAAGGCGTGCCCGGGGCCGCGGGACCCGGCGTCGGACGGGACCTGCTCGGCGATCCGCAGGGTCAGCTCGGCCAGCTCCGGCGGGCAGTCGAACGGCACCCCGAGGGTGGCCGCCAGGTCCCAGCCGTGCACCAGGGTGTCGAGCAGGTGGAACCCGATCGCCTGGGCGGCCGGGAAGCCGTGACCGGGCAGGACCTGGGGCAGCGCGAACAGCGCGCCGCGCGCCTCGGCGGCCGCGAAGGCCCCGACCAGTTCGGTCGCCGAGTCGGCGAAGCCCGCCAGCACCGACAGCGCAGCGCCCGGGCCGGCCGCCACCGGCCGGTCCGCCCAGACCGCCAGGTCCGCGCCGTCACCCCGGGCCGCGGCCGCGAAGCCGTACTGCTGGCCGATCAGGTGCGCCAGCAGCCGGCGCAGCGGCCAGCCTGCGCACGGGGTGGGCAGATCGAGCCGGTCGACCCGGATCCCGGCCACCAGCGGCGCGATCAGGGCGAGCGCTTCGGCGTGCAGCGGCGCGAGTACCGGCCGGGTCGTCAGGGTCGTCATTGGTGGTGCCTCCGTCAGCTAGTGGCCGGTGGGAAGAACGCGTGACCTCTCCCGGCGGACATTAGCACGATCGTTCGGTCAGTTTTAGGGTGCGGACCGACCTGCCGTGCCCCGCGCGGGCGGTCAGGCCGCCGGCAGCAGCGAGCCGTCGACCGACTCGGAGCGGAGCAGCAGCAGCACCGCGCGCCGGGCCCGCGCGTACGGCGCCTCGTCCTCGTGCAGCAGGGACATCGCGTTGGCGTACTCCAGGAAGCTGATCATCTCGAAGGCGAGCTGCTCCAGATCGGCGTCCGCGTGCAACTCCCCCGCCGCACGGGCCGATTCGAGCAGGTCCAGCACGATGCGGTGCCAGCGCAGGCTGCCCTCGGCCAGCACGTCGCGCACCCGCCCCGGCTGGGCGTCGAACTCGGCGCCCACCGCGTAGAAGAAGCACCCGCCCGCGAAGACCCGCCCGCGCGAGTACTCCAGCCAGCGCAGCGCCAGCTCCCACACCTGCCCCACCCCGGACGGCAGCCGGCGCACCGGCTCGATCACGGTGTCCCGGTAGATCCGCTGGGCGGCGCGCACGGTGGCCAGCTGCAGCTCCTCCTTGGAGCCGAAGAGCGCGAACACCCCGCTCTTGCTCAGCGACAGCTCGCTCGCCAGGCGCCCGAGCGAGAGCCCGCCGAGCCCCTCGACCGAGGCGATCGAGACCGCCCTGGCCAGCACCAGGCGGCGCGTCTCGTTGCCCTTCTGGACCCGGCCGTCGGTGGAGTCGACCGCGGTGTCCAGGGCCGGGCCCGGCGCGTGGTTCGTGGATTCCGTCACTGCACACCACCGTCTTCCCAGGGACCGCCCGGCGACTGCTTTCCGGCCAGCGTAAAGCCTGATACGGATGGTCCGGCACCGCGCAACCTCGCCACCGACCCGCGAAACCCTCCAGGAGCGCCGCATGTCCGCCACCGCTGCCCGTCCGGGCGCCGCCGACCCGCTCGACCTGCTCGCCGTGGGCGAGCTGCTCACCGACGAGGAGCGGCTGATCCGCGACACCGTCCGCCGCTTCACCGACGACCGGATCCGCCCGCACATCGCCGAGTGGTTCGAGCGCGGCACCTTCCCGGCCCGCGAACTGGCCCCCGCACTGGGCGAGCTGGGCCTGCTCGGGATGCACCTGGAGGGCTACGGCTGCGCCGGGGCCGGGGCGGTGGCGTACGGCGTGGCCTGCATGGAGGTGGAGGCCGCCGACTCGGGGCTGCGCAGCTTCGTCTCGGTCCAGGGCTCGCTGGCGATGCGGGCGATCCACGCCTTCGGCTCCGAGGAGCAGAAGCAGCGCTGGCTGCCGGAGCTGGCGGCGGGACGGGCGATCGGCTGCTTCGCGCTGACCGAACCGGACTTCGGCTCCGACCCGGCCGGCATGCGCACCACGGCCCGGCGCAAGGGCGCGGACTGGGTGCTCTCCGGCAGCAAGATGTGGATCACCAACGGCAGCGTGGCGGACGTCGCCGTCGTCTGGGCGCAGACCGAGGAGGGGGTGCGCGGCTTCGTGGTGCCCACCGACACCCCCGGGTTCACCGCCACCGACGTGCCCGGCAAGCTCTCGCTGCGGGCCTCGGTGACCAGCGGGCTGAGCTTCGAGGAGCTGCTGCTGCCGGGCGACGCGGTGCTGCCCGGCGTGGTCGGGCTGCGCGGGCCGCTGTCCTGCCTCAACGAGGCCCGCTACGGGATCCTCTGGGGCACGGTCGGCGCCGCCCGGGACTGCTACGAGGCCGCACTGTCGTACGCCAAGAGCCGCATCCAGTTCGGCCGTCCGATCGCCGGCTTCCAGCTCACCCAGGAGAAGCTGGTGGAGATGGCCGTGGAGCTGGAGAAGGCCTACCTGGTCGCCTGGCGGATCGGGCGGCTGAAGGAGGCCGGTCGCGCGAAGGCGGCCCAGGTGAGCTTCGGCAAGCTCAACAACGTGCGCTCCGCGCTGGCGATCGCGCGCAGCGCCCGGACCGTGCTGGGGGCCAACGGGATCACCACGGACTACCCGGTGCTGCGGCACGCCAACAACCTGGAGTCGGTGCTGACCTACGAGGGGACCAGCGAGATCCACACCCTGGTGCTGGGCGAGGCGATCACCGGCGAGTCGGCCTACCGCTGAGCCGGCTCAGCCCTCCGCGGCGTGGCTGTCCGGGAGGTAGGTCGACCGGTCGTGCTCGTCCGCCAGGAAGGGCACCGACTGGAACCAGACCACCCCGCAGGACCGGCAGCAGGGCTCCTTGGTCCGCCCCCACTCGGTCGGTTCCAAGGTGGCCGCCCCCTCGGCCAGCTCACGTCCGCACAGCCCGACCAGCTGCTGGTCCTGGACCATGTGCCACTGCTTCACCGGGCCGGATCGGCCCTGGTCGCCGTACTCGGCGTGCATCCGATGCAACATATCTCCACAGTGCCCCCGGCCCGGTGCGGGCGCCAGGCGAGCGGGCCGGCGGACGGCCGGGCCCTGCGCTTCAGGAGGCCACCCGCAGGGCCTGGCGGTTGAGCAGCTTGTCGAAGCTGACGATCGCGCCGCGCTGGGGGTGGTTGCGCAGGTGGACGTGGTCGGTCAGGGCGCGGATCAGGAACAGGCCCCGGCCGCTCTCGCCCAGCAGGTCCGGCAGCACGTCCAGGTCGGGCAGCCGGGGCGGGGCGGTGTGCGGGCGGCCCGGCGGCAGTACGTGGGTGTCGTAGGGGGTGGGACGGGAGCGGCGGGCCGGGCCGAGGGCGGCGGGGCCCGGCAGGGTGGCCCGGCCGCGGCGGCGGCGCGGGCGGGCGTGCCCGGCCTCCGGCAGGGGGCGCTCCGGCGGGGCGGACAGCGGGCGGCGGGCCGGGACCAGCCGGGGTGCGGCGGGCAGGCCCGGGCCGGAGTCGATCACCTCGATCCGCAGCAGGTCGCCGTCGAGCGTGGCGGTCACCTGGAAGCCGTCGTCGGCCCTGGGGTGGCCGGGGCCCGCGTGCTCCACCGCGTTCGCGCAGGCCTCGGTCAGCGCGAGGCCGAGGTCGTGGGCGATGCCCGGGTCGACCCCGGCGCTCTCCATGGTGCCGAGCAGGAAGCGCCTGGCCAGCGGCACGCTGGCCAGCTCGCGCTTGAGATGCAGAGTCCACCAGATGTCCACGACCGGTCCCTCCTGGCTGGGGCTCCACATACAACTAGGTATTTCCGAGGGATCGGGCCGTGAACCGTCGCGCTGCGGGCGGTCCGCCCATTCGGCGGATGGACGAGCGCGGCGCGTTGTGCCGAACGGCGCGCATCTGCCACCGCACGCCGGGGCCGTTGGAGTTACGGCCGGTCCGGGGCCACTCCCGCTGACGCTCCGGCACTTTCGCACCCCGCCCCGATCGGGCCGGGGCCCGATGAGATGATGGCCCGGCCATGACTGACCACCACCCCGCCCCGCAGCCGGGCGCCGCCGAACCGGCGCGCCCCGGTGCGCTGCGCGCGGGGTGGGACCTGCGGCTGCTGCGTGCGGTGCCGTTCGCGGTGGTGTGCACGGTGGTGGCCGCCTTCGGCCACCACCTGAGCGGCGGCGGCGATGTCGCGCTGCCCTCGCTGCTGCTCGGCTTCGCCGTGGTGGCCGCGCTGGCGGCACTGCTCGGCGGCCGGGAGCGCTCGCTGCCGGGGATCGCCGCGGCTCTGGGGGGCGGCCAGCTCGCGCTGCACCTGCTCTTCCACTGCGCCGGTCCGCACGCGATGCCCGGGATGACCCTGGATCAAGTGGCAGGGCGACTGGTCTGCAACGACATGCCCGGGATGGCCCGGGTGCTGCCCCCCGGGGTGAGCCCGGCCCAACTGGTCAACAGCGCGGGCCTGGACCCGGGCAGCTACCACGCGGTGGCCGCCGGTCCCTGGTGGCTGTTCGGGCTGACCCCGGCGATGCTGCTCGGTCACCTGGCCGCCGCCGTGCTGGCCGGCTGGTGGCTGCGCCGCGGCGAGGCCGCGCTGTGGCGGCTGATCCGGCTGGCCGGCAGCGCCGCCCGCGAACTGCAGCAGTGGAGCGCCCCGCTGGGGCGCGCGCTCGCGCTGGTCGCCGCCGTGCTGCGCGGCCTGCTCGGCGTGACCGGGGCCGGGGTGCGGATACCGCGCTCCGACCGCGAGGAGCACCGGCTGCCGGTGGCGGCCGTGCTGCGGCACAGCGTGGTGCGCCGTGGCCCGCCGGTGGCGGCCTTCGCGCGCTGACCCGCCGTCATCGCCACGCCTTCCCGGCGTCGGCCGACGGGGCCGGGTGTCGGCGCCGCGTACCCCGCAGCTCGTCACCCCACCTGCCCAGGGCACCCGTGTGTCCTGCTCCCGATGGAGACCGCCACCGATGCGTTCGCTCACCGCCCGCCGTTCCACCGCCGCCGCCGTCCTCGCCGCCGGTGCCGTGCTGGCCTCCGCCGTCCCCGCCTTCGCGCACGTCACCGTGAACCCGAACACCGCCACGCAGGGCGGCTACACCGCCGTCGCGTTCCGGGTGCCGGACGAGAGCGACAAGGCGAGCACGGTCAAGCTGGAGGTCACCGTGCCGACCGACCACCCGGTGGTCTCGCTCTCCACCCAGCCGGTGCCCGGCTGGACGGCGACCGTCGACAAGACCCACCTGGCCACCCCGGTCACCACCGACGACGGCCAGGTCACCGACGCGGTCAGCAAGGTCACCTGGACCGCCGACGCCACCGGCAAGATCGGCCCCGGCCAGTTCCAGGAGTTCAAGATCTCGCTCGGCCCGCTGCCGAAGGACGCCGACCAGATCGTCTTCAAGGCGCTGCAGACCTACGACGACGGCACCGTGGTGCGCTGGATCGACGAGGCCAAGCCCGGCCAGGCCGAGCCGCAGCACCCCGCGCCGACCCTGCGCCTGACGGCCGCCACCACCACCGGCACCGCTCCCTCGGCCGCCGCCGGCGCCTCGCAGGACGGCAAGTCGACCACCGCCGCGGCCACGTCCGACGACTCCACCGCCCGCGCGCTGGGCATCGCCGGCCTCGTGGTCGGCGTGATCGGTACCGCCCTCGGCGTGGCCGGCCTGCGCCGCAAGAGCGGCACCCCCGCCTCCTGAGGCCGGTCGCCGGGGCCGGCCCTCCGCTGGACGGCCGGCCCCGGCGGGCGACCCACCGCCACGAGCCCGAACGAACGGACCCCCACCATGAAGCTGCTCTCCCCCGGCCGCCGCGTCGCCGGTGCCGCCGCCCTCGCCCTGACCGCAGCCCTCGCGCTGACCGCCTGCGGCTCGGGCACCAAGTCGACCACCGGCGCTGCCGTCGTCTCCCAGCAGTCCCAGAACTCGCCCTACCAGGGCACCGTGCTGGCCAAGCACTTCGACATGCCCGACCTGGTGCTGCCCGACACCAGCGGCCAGCCCTTCGACCTGCGCCAGCGCACCGCCGGGAAGACCACGCTGCTCTTCTTCGGCTACACCAGCTGCCCGGACGTCTGCCCCACCACGATGGGCGACATCGCCGTGGCGATGCAGAAGCTGCCCGCGGACGAGCAGGCGAAGATCAACGTGGTCTTCGTCTCGACCGACCCGCAGGTCGACACCCCGAAGGTGCTGCGGACCTGGCTGGACTCCTTCGACAAGAACTTCATCGGGCTGACCGGCGACCTGCAGAAGGTCAAGGCGGCGGCACTGAGCCTGGGCATCCTGGTGGAGGACCCGGTGGTCAACAAGGACGGCACGGTGACCTCCTCGCACGGCGCCCAGGTGCTGGCCTTCCAGCCCTCCGACAACAAGGCGCACCTGGTCTACCTGAGCAACACCTCGCAGGACGTCTTCGCCCACGACCTGCCGCTGCTGGCCAAGGGGGTGGCCGCCTGATGGGCGCCAGGACCTTCCGGCAGACCGCGCTGACCGGGGCCGCGGTCGCCGCCGTGCTGACCGCGGGCGCGATAGTCGTGGTCTGCGGCGGCGGCAGCAGCCAGGCGTCGAGCGCCAGGCTCAGCATCGCGGACTCGTACATCCCGCTGCCCGCCGGCAGCCCCGGCAGCGACAGCATGGCCGCCGGGTACCTGACGGTGCGCAACACCGGCGGCACGGCGGACACCCTGGTGCGGGTGAGCAGCCCCGGCGCCGGCTCGGTGAGCATGCACCGGTCCACCGAGACCACCATGCAGGAGGTGGACAGCCTGCCGGTGCCGGCGAACGGCGCGTTGCAGCTGACCCGCGGCGGTGCCCACCTGATGATCATGGGGTGGCAGAAGCCACCCGCCGTCGGCGACCAGCTGGAGCTGGACCTGACCTTCGCACACAGCGGCACCATCGCCGTCCAGGTGCCGGTGAAACCCCTCACCTACCGCCCCGGGAGCTGACGAAGAGATGCGCAAAGCCTGGGCCTGGCTCACCACCGCGGGCACCCTGCTGCTCCTGCTGCTGGGCACCGCCGCACCCGCCTCGGCGCACGCGGCGCTGCTGCAGACCGATCCGGCACAGAACTCGGTGGTGGCGAGCGCGCCCACCTCCGTGACCCTGACGTTCAGCGAGGCGGTGACGCTCGACGGCGACGCGGTCCGGGTGCTCGACCCGGCCGGCAAGCCGGTGGACACCGGCAACGCCGCGCACGCCGGCGGCAAGGACGACACCGCCACCGTCGGGCTGCGCCCGGGCCTGGGCAACGGCACCTACACAGTGGCCTGGCGGGCCATCTCGGCGGACACGCACCCGGTCGGCGGGGCGTTCACGTTCTCCGTCGGCGCGCCCTCGACCACCTCGGTCTCGCTCTCGCAGGCGAACGGCGCCAAGGCCGACGAGGTGGTCTCGGCGCTCTACGGCAGCGGGCGGGCGGTGGCGTACGGGGCGTTCGCGCTGCTGGTCGGGGCGGCGGCCTTCGTACTGCTGTGCTGGCCGCGCGGGGCGGCGAACCGCTCGGTGCAGCGGCTGCTGATGGGCGGCTGGGTCGCGCTGCTGGCCGCCACCGTGGCGGTGCTGCTGCTGCGCGGGCCCTACGAGCGCGGGAGCGGGCTGGGCCAGGTCTTCGACCTGTCGCTGGTGCGCGGCACGCTGGACGAACGGCTCGGCACCGCGCTGGCCGCGCGGCTGCTGCTGCTGGCGGCGGGCGGGGTCTTCCTGTCGCTGCTGGTCGGGCGGCTGGGCCAGGAGGAGGACGCGGAGCCGGGCGAGGCCGCTTCCACCGGGGACGCCGAGGAGGACGAGCTGCGCCGGCTGGAGCGGCGGGCCGCGGAGCGCCCGCTGCGCGAGGCGCGGCTGGCGCTGGGCGCGGGCGGGCTGGTGCTGGCGCTGGCGCTCGCGGCCACCTGGGCCGCGGCGGACCACGCGGCGGTCGGGATCCAGGTCTGGGTGGCGCTGCCGTTCGACCTGCTGCACCTGCTCGCGATGGCCTGCTGGCTGGGCGGACTGGTCACCCTGGTGGCCGCGCTGCGGCACGGCGGCGGGGCGGCGGTGGCCGAGCGGTTCTCCAAGGTCGCGCTGGTCTCGGTGGCCTGCCTGGTGGTCACCGGCGTCTACCAGGCCTGGCGGGGCGTGGGCAGCTGGGACGCACTGGTGGACACCGAGTACGGGCAGCTGGTGCTGATCAAGGTCGGGCTGGTGCTGGTGATGCTGGGCACCGCCTTCTTCTCGCGGCGGTGGACGGCGCGGCTGCGGACGGCCCCGGCGCAGGAAGTCGAGCAGGTCGACGTTGTGGTCGGCGGCCGGTCGGCCGAGGCCGCGGACGCGGATGCGGCGGGGACGGGGACGGGGACGGGGACGGCGACCGATGGCACGGCGGCGGACCCGGTGCGGCGCGAGCAACTGGCCCGCCAGCGGGCGGCGGTGGCCGCGGCCGGGGTGCGCAAGGCACAGAACGGCACCCCGGTGCAGGCGGGGCTGCGGCGCTCGGTGCTGATCGAGGCAGCGGTGGCGATCGGCGTGCTGGTGGTGACCACGGTGCTGACCAACTCGCCGCCCGGGCGGGTGGCGGCCGAGGTCGCCGCCGCCAGCGGCACCGCCGCCCCGGCGCCGAAGACGGCCGCGAAGAGCGTGGAGCTCAAGCTGCCCTACGACACCGGCGGCACCGAGAAGGGCGCCAAGGGCACCGCCGTGCTCACCGTCGACCCGGCCGCCACCGGCAGCAGCCGGCTGACGCTGCTGGTCACCGACGGCTCGGGGCAGCCGGTGGACGTGCCCGAGACCCAGGTCTCCTTCACCCTGCCGGACCGCGATCTGGGCCCGCTGGCGGTGCCGCTGACCAAGGCCGGCACCGGGCGCTGGACCGGCACCGCCCAACTGCCGCTGGCGGGCGAGTGGGTGGCCGCGGTCGTCGTCCGTTCCTCGGACATCGACCAGGACACCGAGACCAAGCAACTGACGATCGGCTGAGGTACGGGTATGTCCACGCAGGAGACAGGTGGTGCGCCGACCGCTCGGCAGAGCGCGGGCGCCTTCTCGCGCCGGACGCTGTTCGCGGGCGCCGGGGCCTCCCTCGCCGTCGGCGCGGCCGGCGGGATGCTCGCCCAGGGGGCGAGCGCCGACGGAGGCGACCGCGCGCCCGCGCTCGGGGCCGCCAAGGTCGGCTTCCAGGGGCCGCACCAGGCCGGGATCGTCCAACCGGCGCAGGCCCGCGTGCAGTTGGCCGCCTTCGACCTGGCGCCGAACGCCGGGCGGGCCGGGCTGCAGGCGCTGCTCAAGCTCTGGTCGCAGACCGCGGCCCGGCTGGCGGTCGGCGAGCCCGCCCCCAGCCACGAGAACCAGATCGCGCTGGACGCCGGGCCCAGCTCGCTGACCGTCACGGTGGGCTTCGGCGCCACCCTGTTCGACAAGGTGGGCCTGGCCGATCGCCGGCCGCCGCAGCTGAACCCGCTGCCGGACTTCCCGCAGGACGCCATCGACCGCTCGCGCAGCGACGGCGACCTGTGGGTGCAGATCGGCGCGGACGACGCGCTGGTGGCCTTCCACGCGCTGCGGGTGCTCCAGCAGCAGGCGGCCGGCACCGCCGCCGTCCGCTGGCAGATGGCCGGCTTCGCCCGCACCCCCGGCGCCACTGCCAGGCCGATGACCGGGCGCAACCTGATGGGCCAGGTCGACGGGACCAACAACCCCAAGCCGACCGACGCCGACTTCGCCGCCAAGGTCTTCGCCACCGGGCCGGACTGGATGGCCGGCGGCAGCTACCTGGTGCTGCGGCGGATCCGGATGCTGCTGGACGACTGGGAGAACCTGTCGACGGACCGTCAGGAGCGGTTCGTCGGACGGCGCAAGTCGGACGGCGCCCCGCTGTCCGGCGGCACCGAGACCACGCCCGTCGACCTGACGAAGCAGAACCCGGACGGCACCCTGGCGATCCCCGCCGACGCGCACATCCGGGTGGCGGCGCCGGCCGCCAACGGTGGGGCCGCGATGCTGCGGCGCGGCTTCTCCTACGCGGACGGGGTGCTGCCGGACGGCTCGCCGGACGCGGGCCTGCTCTTCCTCGCGTTCCAGGCGGACCCGGCGCGCGGCTTCGTCCCCGTGCAGCAGAAGCTGGCACGCGGCGACGGCCTGACCCGCTTCCTGCGCCACGAGGCCAGCGGGCTGTACGCGGTGCCGCCCGGTGTCCAGGGCGACGCGGGGTACCTGGGGCAGGCGCTGCTGGAGGGGTAGCCGGCCGCGGGCGGGCCCAGCTCGTGGGACGGCGGCACCGCGGGCGGTCCGAAGTGGCTAAGGTGGCACGTCTGGTATCGGTACCGAAGCTCATGGAGGCGCGGCATGTCGGCTACCCGCTACACCTACCTCGGGCCCGCCGGCACCTTTACCGAGGCCGCCCTGCACACGCTGCCGGAGGCGGCGACCCGGGAACTGGTGCCGCTGCCCTCGGTGCAGGCGGCACTGGACGCGGTGCGCGCCGGCGAGGCCGCCGGGGCCTTCGTGGCCATCGAGAACTCGGTGGAGGGCGCGGTCACCGCGACCGCCGACGAACTGGCGGGCGGCGCACCGCTGATGATCTACCGCGAGGTGCTGCTGCCGATCAGCTTCGCGCTGCTGGTACGCCCCGGCACCGCGCTGGCCGACATCAAGACCGTCACCAGCCACCCAGTCGCCCAGCCGCAGGTGCGCCGCTGGCTGGGCGAGCACCTGCCGCACGCCCGCTGGGAGGCCGCCGCCTCGAATGCGGACGGGGCGCGGCTGGTGCAGGAGGGGCAGGCCGACGGCGCCTTCGCGGGCGAGTTCGCCGCCGCGCTCTACGGGCTGGAGCCGCTGGTCACCGACATCCACGACGCGCAGAACGCGATCACCCGCTTCGTGCTGATCGGCCGGCCCGGGCGGGTCTCCTCGCCGACCGGGGCGGACAAGACGTCCATCGTGGCCTGGCTCGGTGACAACCACCCGGGTGCCCTGCTGGAACTCCTGCAGGAATTCGCGGTCCGCGGGGTCAACCTGATGCGGATCGAATCGCGGCCGACCGGGCACGGGCTCGGGAACTACTGCTTCTCGATCGACTGCGAGGGTCACCTGACCGAGCGCCGGGTCTCCGAGGCACTGATGGGCCTGCGGCGGATCTGCCCGCAGATCCGGTTCCTGGGCTCCTACCCGCGGGCCGATCAGCGCACGGCCACGCCGCGCCAGCCGGGCACCTCGGACGAGGATTTCGACCGGGCCGCCGACTGGCTGGCGCGCTGCCTGGACGGGCGCGGCGAGGGCTGATCCAACGGCCGGTTCCCGGACCGCTTCACCGGCCGGTTCCCGGCCGGACAGCCGGGGGACGGCCGCCCGAAACCCGGCGTACATCCGGGCCCAAGGCCGTTCCCGCACGTCATCCACAGGCCCGGGGCCGGTCCTCCGGTCATCCACAGGCCGCTTCCCGAGGCAGTTATCCACCGGTTATCCACAGGCCTGGGGATGAGTCGACAAACCGGCTTAGCCACTCCCAGGTCCGATCTGATCATCGGTAAACGGGATAAAGAGGACTCTTCAGACCAGAGTCACCCTTCTCCTCAGAATTCACCACTCCGAGTGAGTGAATTCCCTCGGCCGTGCGGGCAGATCGAGGTTTGAAACATGGAAAACGCGATTCGAGGCCCGTTGGTTACGCCGCTCTCCGCCATCCACAGGACAGCGCCCGTCCCTGTGGACAAATGGCGGGCGACAGCCTTCCGGGGCGAGTTATCCACACGGATCGGCGAGTTATCCACAGGGGACCCCGATCCCGGTAGGCTTGGCCCCGTGATTGACCTTCGCCTGCTTCGTGAGGACCCTGACCGAGTGCGCGCCTCGCAGCGCGCCCGTGGCGAGGACGTCGACCTGGTCGACGCCCTGCTCGCGGCCGACGAGCGGCGCCGATCCTCGGGCAGTCGCTTCGACGAGCTGCGCAATGAGCAGAAGGGTCTGGGCAAGCAGGTCGCCAAGGCCCAGGGCGAGGAGAAGACCGCCCTGCTCCAGCGCACCAAGGCCCTGGCCGAGGAGGTCAAGGCCGCCGACGCCGAGCAGTCGGGGGCCAAGGAGGAGGCCGAGCGGCTGCTGCGCTCGCTGGCCAACCTGATCGACCCGGCCGCCCCGGTCGGCGGCGAGGAGGACTTCGTCACCCTCGAGGAGATCGGCACCCCGCGCGACTTCGCCGCGGAGGGCTTCGAGCCCAAGGACCACGTCGAGCTCGGGCAGATCCTGGGCGCGATCGACACCGAGCGCGGTGCCAAGGTGGCGGGCGCGCGGTCCTACTACCTGACCGGCCCCGGCGCCCTGCTGGAGCTGGCCCTGGTCAACATGGCGATGGCGCAGGCCGGTGCGGCCGGCTTCATCCCGATGATCACCCCGACCCTGGTGCGCCCGGCCGCGATGGACGGCACCGGCTTCCTCGGCCAGGCCGCCGAGAACGTCTACCACCTGCCGCAGGACGACCGGTACCTGGTCGGCACCAGCGAGGTCGCGCTCGCGGCGTACCACATGGACGAGATCCTGGACGCCGACCAGCTGCCGCTGCGCTACGCCGGCTTCTCCTCCTGCTTCCGCCGCGAGGCCGGGACGTACGGCAAGGACACCCGCGGCATCATCCGGGTGCACCAGTTCGAAAAGGTGGAGATGTACGTCTACACCACCCCGGAGGAGGCGGAAGCCGAGCACCGGCGCCTGCTCCAGTGGGAGGAGGACTTCCTCAACGCGCTCGAACTGCCCTACCGGGTGATCGACGTGGCCTCAGGCGACCTCGGCGCCTCGGCCGCCCGCAAGTTCGACATCGAGGCCTGGATCCCGACCCAGGGCAAGTACCGCGAGGTCACCTCCACCTCGAACACCACCGAGTACCAGTCCCGCCGGCTGTCGATCCGGATGCGCGAGGATGGCAAGGTCCGTCCGCTGGCCACCCTCAACGGCACCCTGGTCGCCGTGCCCCGGGTGATCGTGGCGCTGCTGGAGAACCACCAGCAGGCCGACGGCTCCGTGGTGCTGCCCGAGGCGCTGCGCCCCTACCTGGGCGGCCGGACCACGCTGGACCCGGTCAAGTGACCGACGGGTTGCCGTACCGGCTGGTCGCCACCGATCTGGACGGCACCCTGCTCACCCCCGAGGAGACCGTCTCCGCCCGGACCCGGGCCGCCCTGGCCACCGCCACGGCGGCCGGGGCCACCCACGTCATCGTCACCGGCCGCTCGGCCCCCTGGGCCCGGCCGGTGCTGGACGAGATCGGGTACTCCGGGATAGCGGTCTGCGCGCAGGGCGCCCAGGTCTACGACGCGGGCGCGCACAAGCTGCTCACCTCGATGACGCTGGACCGCAGGGTGGCCCAGCTGGCGCTGGCCAAGCTGGAGGCGGAGCTGGGCCCGCTGGCCGCCGCCGCCACCCAGGACGGCCTGGACGGCCGGGTCCTGGCGCTGCACTCCTACCGGCTGGAGATCGGCGGCGATCTGCCGCTGCAGCGGGTCGGCACCAAGGCGGAGCTGTTCGGCGAGCCGATCAGCAAGCTCTACATCCAGCACCCCGGGCTGACGGACGACCAACTGGCCGACGCCGCCCGGCGGGTGGTCGGCGACCTGGTCGGCGTGACGATGGCCGGACCGGGCATCGTGGAGCTGCTGCCGCTGGGCCTGTCCAAGGCCACCGGGCTGGCGGTCGCTGCCCGGCGCCTGGGCCTGCGGGCGAAGGACACCATCGCCTTCGGCGACATGCCCAACGACCTGCCGATGTTCCAGTGGGCCGCGCACTCGGTGGCGATGGCCGGCGCCCACCCGGAGCTGCTGGCGGTGGCCGACGAGGTCACCGCGAGCAACGCGGCGGACGGCGTCGCGCTGGTGCTGGAGCGGCTCTACCGCGGCTGACCGGCCGTCACCCCGGTCAGTTGTAGCTGAGGTTGGAGCACGGGTCGTCGTCGGCCGAGCGGGCGTTGTCGCTGATGCTGGACGGCAGCGGGGCCGGGGCCGCGCTGCCGGGGGAGGCCGGAGCACCGGCGGCGGCGCCGCCGTTCGCCGCCGCCGCGTAGTCCTTGCCCAGGATCAGGTTCAGCGCCGCGGTGCTGCTCTTCTCCAGGGTCGCCCCCGGGAAGAGCTGCGCGAGCGCCTGGGCGGCCTTGGCCTGGTTCGGACCGTACTCGATCACCGTGGTGTCGTGGTCCTGGGTGGCCGCGTTGGCGGCGCCGGCCACGGTGAACCTGGCGTCCTTGAGCTTGGCCGAGGCCGAGGTGGTCAGGCCCGGGGTGGTGGTGCCGTTGTAGACCATCACCCTGGCCCCCGCGCCGTTCACGTCCCCGGCCGCCGGGGCGCTCGGTGCCGCCGGGCTGCTCGGGGCGGCGGACGAGGGGTTCACGCTCGGGCCGGCGGAGACCGGGGCGTCGGGGTGCTGGCCGCTGGCGTCCTGACCGTCGAGGGTGCGGTCGGCCTTCAGGGCGGCCCACAGGTGGTCGGCGTCCGGCTGCACCCAGGCCACCCGGGGGCCCTCGAAGCGCCAGGGCACGGTGATGAACTTGATGTCCTTCAGGTCGATGTTCTTCATCGACAGACCGAAACCGAGCAGCTTCTCCGCCGAGCCCAGGTCGGGGTCGACGGTCAGCGACTTGGTGGCGGCGTCGGCCAGCGGCAGCAGGGTGGTGGGGCTCATCCCCTCGCCCTTGACCTTCTTGATCAGCGCGGAGAGGAAGGCCTGCTGACGCTGCATCCGGCCGATGTCCGAGCCGTCGCCGATGCCGTGCCGCACCCGGACGTAGTCCAGCGCCTGCTGCCCGGCCACGCTCTGCACGCCCTTGGTGAAGATCTGCTTGCCCTTGCGGCCCAGGTTGGGGTTGAGGTCGCCCTCGTAGACCGCGTTCGGCACGCAGACCTGGACGCCGCCGACCGCGCTGGTCATCGAGGCGAAGCCGTTGAAGTCGACCACCAGGGTGTGGTCCACCCGCATCCCGGTCAGCTTCTCGACGGTGTTCTGCGTGCAGGCGGGGTTGCCGGTGTCGGTGTTCCCCATCGAGAAGGCCGCGTTGAACATGGTGTCGGGCTGCGGCTTGGTCCACTTGCCGTTGACCAGGCAGGAGGGGATCGTCACCAGCGAGTCGCGGGGTATCGAGATGCCCACGGCGTGCTTGTGGTCGGCGTAGACGTGCAACAGGATCGTGGTGTCCGAGCGGGCACCGTCGTCGCCGCCACCGCCCAGGGTGTTGTTGCCGCTGCCGCGCGAGTCGGAGCCGATCAGCAGGACGTTGACCGGCTTGTTGCCGTTGGCGTCGGCGGTGGCCTCCGGCGGGCGGTCGGTGGCGATGCCGGCCTTGTCGAAGCTCTTGATGTTGCCGTTCAGCTTCAGGTAGACCGCGCCGGTGCCGGCCGCGAGCAGGATCACCGCGGAGGCGGCACTCCAGGCGATGATCTTCTTCTTGCCGGTGGGCCGGCCCGGCTTGCGGCGGCCCCGGCCCGCGGCCCGGTTCTGGGCCCGTCCCTGCGCCCGTCCCTGGGCCCGTCCCTGCGCCCGGCGGGCCTCGGCCCGGCCGCCGGGGCGTGGCTGCTCGGCGGCATCGGTGGCACCGGTGGGATGCGGTTGCGGCGCGTCGTGGTTCGACGCACCCGACCTCTGGCCTGACATTCGTACACCCTCCACCGGCCACTGACGGAGCTCCTGCAGAGGTCCAGACCTCTACAGGAGCAACGCCGAGCGCCCTCGGGGACGTGCCGCGATGCCCTGTGGCCCCGCTCTCATCCCGCACCGACACATTGAGCTATTCAGCGGAGCATATAAAGCCATCATCACGAAGTCACGGGGGAGTCTTGACCTGGACTTTTACTTGCAGGATTGCGCAAGCCGCCGAAGGGTCCGCGACGACCCCACGAGGGGTCAGTTGTAGGATGACCGGGCAAAGAGGTTGTAGGATGACCGGGCAAGCACGACGGGTGATCGGAGGTGGCAGGTGAGCAGCGAGAACGGCAACGGCGGCAGCCTGCGGGCCGCCGGTCGGCGCTCCCTGGTGGACGTCGCGATCGAGCAGCTCCGGGAGCAGCTCGCGGCCGGCGTCTGGGCCGTGGGCGAGCGGATCCCCACCGAGCACGAGCTCGCCGAGCGGCTGCAGGTCGGCCGCAACACCGTGCGGGAGGCGATCCGGGTGCTGGTGCACGCGGGGATGCTGGCCACCCGCCAGGGCGAGGGCACCTTCGTGCGCAGCACCAGCGACCCCGCCGCCGTGCTGCGCGGCGTGCAGCGCTCCGGCGTGCGCGACGTGCTGGAGGTCCGGGCGGCGCTGGAGGCCGAGGCGGCCCGGCTGGCCGCCGTGCGGCACACCCCCGAGGACCTGGACCGGATGCGGGCCGCGCTCGCCCGGGAGGCCGAGGTGATCGCCGCACACACCGAGCGGGTCGGCCGCGAGGCCACCGTCGAGCACGACCTGGAGTTCCACACCGCGGTCGTCGAGGCCGCCCACAATCCCGCGCTGGCCGAGGTCTACCGCTACTTCGGTGCCTCGGTCCGTGAGGCGATGCGCACCGCGTTCGGCGACCACGAGATGCCCGAGGTGGTCGTGGCCACCCACGCGGCGCTGGTCGACGCGATCGCCAGCGGCGACCCCGACCGCGCCGAGGCCGCCTGTCGCGCGTTGCTCCTGGAGCCCATCGCGGCCGTCGAGCAGCTGCTCGCGGAGTTCGCGGCGCGCAAGTAGTCGGAAGCACCGCGCCGCGCCACCACAGCGCGCGCCCGGCTTCCCCCTGCCACTCCCTCATCCCTAGAAATGGCACCACCATGTCCGTCACCCGGGTTCAGCAGCCGCTGCCCACCTCGGCCGTCCGTGTCCGTACCAGGCTCGCCCACCCGGCGCTGCTGCTGACCGGGATCGTGCTGGTCGCGCTGAACATGCGGGCCTGTCTGGCCGCGCTCTCGCCGATGGTGGGCGAGATCCAGCACACCTTCGGCCTGTCGGCCACCGTGAGCGGGCTGATCACCACCGTGCCGGTGCTCTTCCAGGGCGTGGGCGCGCCGCTGACGCCGCGGCTGACCCGGCGCTTCGGCACCGAGCGGGTGGTGCTCGGGGCGGTGCTGCTGCTGGGTGCGGGGGTGCTGCTGCGAGTGCTGCCCTCGGTGGTCGCGCTCTTCGCGGGCTGCGTGGTGATCGGGGTGGCCATCGCGGTGCTCAACGTCTCGATGCCCGGCCTGGTCAAGCGCGAGTTCCCGGAGCGGGCGGCGACGATGACCGGGGTGTACTCGACCACCATGCTGGTCGGCGCCACGCTGGCGGCCGGCAGCTCGGTGCCGCTGGAGCACGCGCTGGGCGGCGGCTGGCGGGCCTCGCTCGGGGCCTGGTCGCTGCTGGCGCTGATCGCGGCGGTGGCCTGGCTGCCGCAGGTGCTGCGGGCCCGTCAGGAGCGGACGGCGCAGCTTTCCCCCGCGTCCGCCGCCCAGCCGCAGCCGGTGGCCGAGAAGCCGATCGCGGGGATCTGGCGGCTGCCGCTGGCCTGGCAGATCAGCCTGTTCATGGGCATCTCCTCGCTGATGGTCTACACGCTGGTCGCCTGGATGCCCACGATCCTGGCCGACCACGGGATGAGCCGCGACCAGGCCGGCCTGGTCTTCGCCTTCAGCAACCTGGTGCAGGTGGCCGGCGCGTTCCTGGTGCCGCTGCTGGCGGGCCGGCTGCGCAGCCAGCGCTGGCTCGCGGTGGCGATGGCCGGGCTGAACGCGCTGGGCGTGGCCGGGCTGCTGATCGCCCCGGTCTCGGGGGCCTGGATCTCGGCGGCGGTGCTGGGCCTGGCGCAGGGCGGCTCGCTGGGCCTGGCGCTGGCGTTCATCGTGCTGCGCACCCGCAGTGCCGCCGGGGCCGCGCAGCTGGGCGGGATGTCGCAGGCGGTCGGTTACCTGATCGCCGCGATCGGCCCGGTGGGCGGCGGCGCGCTGCACCAGCTGACCGGCAGCTGGACGGCGGTGCTGGTGGTGCTGCTGGTGCTCGCGGCGGCCGCCTCCGTCGCGGGCTGGGGCGCGGGACGCGACCGCACGCTGTAGCGGAGAGCACGCACCAGGGGTGGGGCCGCGATCACCGCGGCCCCACCCCTGGTGCGTGCTCGGTCGGCGGCGCTGCTATTCGCCCGAGTTGAAGGTCAGGCCGGCCAGCCGGACCGCGGCGAAGGCGGTGGCACCGACGATGACGACGAGCAGCAGCGGGACGGCCGCGCCGAGGCCGACCGAGGCGGTGATCGCGTCCGGGGCGGCGACGCTCTTGGCGATCGACAGGCCCCACTGCTGGATGCTCAGGGTCTTGGCGCCGTCGACGAAGTTGCCGATCAGGCTCTCCCAGATCAGCGCGTAGGCCAGGCCCACCACCACCGCGTTGCGGGTGACCACGCCGAGCAGCAGGAAGAGCGCGCTGTAGGCGGCGCCCGCCACCAGCGTGCCCACCGCGTAGCCGACCGCCAGGCCGTCGGTCGTGCCGTTGATGACCAGCCCCGCGACGAGGACCGGGATCGCGGTGAAGAGCCAGGTGGTGACGACGGCGACGGCCAGCTTGGTGGTGATGATCCGCCACCGCGGCAGCGGCTTGGAGAGCAGGTAGACGATCGAGCCGTCGTCGATCTCGGTGGCGATCACGCCGGTGCCGACCACCAGGCCGAGCAGCGGGACGAGCGTGCCCAGACCCAGCTTGCCCACCACGTTGACGGCGATGTCGTGCTTGTCGGTGCCGGAGTTGCCCGCCACCACGGACAGCAGCAACAGCAGCGCCGGGACCACCAGCAGCAGGATGCCCCGCCGCCTGCCGAGCAGACCGCGTACGGTCAGCCGCGCCACGGTCAGGTTCACGGTGTCAGCCTTTCTACGGCGGAGCTGGGCAGGGCCCGGTGGGGCCGGGGCCCGTGGCGCAGGGAACAGCGGAGCAGCGAACAGTGGCTCAACGGGCACCGACCAGGTAGGAGAAGACGCTCTCCAGGGACTCGTCCGCCGGGGAGACGGTGAACAGCCGGATCCCGGCCTCCTTGGCCACCTTGGGCAACAGGGTGGTGAAGCCCTGGAAGTTGATCGCCTGGATGCGCAGCGCCCGCTCCTGCCAGTCCAGTTCGATCCCGGCCGTGGAGCCGTCGGCGATCAGGGCCGCCGCGAGGCGCCGGTCGTCGCTGGAGCGCACCAGGTAGCGGTGCGGACGGTCCGTCATCAGCCGGCGGATCTTGCGGAAGTCGCCCGAGGCGGCGTGCCGTCCGGCCACCACCACCTCGATGTGCCGGGCCAGTTGCTCGACCTCCTCCAGGATGTGCGAGGAGAAGAGCACCGTGCGCCCGTCGGCGCCGAACCGCCTCAGCAGCTCCATCAGCTGGAGCCGCTGGCGCGGGTCCATGCCGTTGAACGGCTCGTCCAGCAGCAGCACCGCGGGGTCGTGGACCAGCGCCGAGGCCATCTTGACCCGCTGCTTCATGCCCTTGGAGTACGTCCCGGTGCGACGCTCCTGCGCGTGCTCCATCTCCACCAGGGCCAGCGCCCTGCGGGCGGCGGCGCCGGGGTCGGAGAGGCCGTGCAGTTCGGCGTTGGCGAGCACGAACTCCCAACCGGTCAGGTAGTCGTACATCGACTCCCGTTCCGGCACCAGGCCGATCGCCCGGTAGACCTCCTGGTTGCGCCAGATCGGCGCGCCGTCCAGCGTGACGGCACCCGCCGAGGGGGCGAGGAAGCCGCTCATCATGTGGATCAGCGTGGACTTGCCGGCCCCGTTGGGCCCGAGCAGGCCGGTCACCCCCGGGCCGATCGACATCGAGATGTCGTTGACGGCGACCACGTTGCCGAACCAGCGGGAGACCTTGTCGATGGTGATGACAGCCATGACGACCCCTCAGACCTTCCGGTAGCGGCGCAGCAGCAGCGCATAGGCGCCGGCCACGAGGACGACGATCTCCAGGCCGAAGACCACCGCACCGGCCGCACCGGGTGTGGTCGGGAGGTCCGGGGCCAGGCTGAAGACCCGGTTGACGAAGCGCTCCACCAGCGAGCTGGGCCCGAGCACGTAGGCCCACGCGCTGGAGCCGGACGTCGGGTCGCCGTGCAGGCTGGCGAGTACGGAGGCCACCGCCTCGGAGACGAGCAGCACGCCCATGATCGCCGCCACGCCGAAGCCGCGGCGGGGCGTGGTCGCCGCGATCACCAGGCCGATCGCGGAGAAGACCAGCGAGTAGAGCACCGCGGCCAGCAGGCCGATGCCGAAGTGCACGGTGTTGCGCGTGAAGTCCATCCCGCCGAGCAGCGCGCCCACGTAGAGCACCAGCAGCGGCAGCACCATGACGACCAGCGTCGCGGCCACCATCGCCGCGCACTTGGCCCGCACGTAGTCGCCGCGGGTGATCGGGCGGGAGAAGTACAGCGGGACGGTCAGGTGGCGCAGGTCGCGCGAGAGCAGCACCGGCGCCTGGGCCGCCACGAAGATCTCGAAGAAGAGCAGGCCGATGTTGCTGAGGTACTGCGGGTAGTCGGTGCTCAGCTGGTCGCTCTTGCGCACCAGTGCCAGGACCACCACCATGGCGGCCGGCAGCGTGGCCGCCGCCAGCATCAGCATCGGCAGCACCTTGGACTTGGCCGACCGGCCCAGCCCGAAGGCACCGCGCAGCCCCTGCACGAAGAGCGAGCGGGTGGCGTAGCTGCGGCCGAGCCGGGGGCCCTGGTAGCCGCGGTAGCCGATGTTGTGGATGACGCCGTCGGTGGCGCCGGCCCGGGCCGGCGGGACCGGGAGGTCGGACTGCGTGGTCATCGGCGCTCCCCGGCCGGCTCGGTGAGGGTGTCGGAGTCGGGGGCCGCCCCGGACTGCGCCTCGGTGAAGATCTCGGAGACGCGGTGGCGGCGCTGCTCCAGGCGGACCAGGCCGAGGCCGAGGTCGGCGACCGTGTCGCGGATCAGGTCGTAGGTGTCGTCGCCCGCGATCTCGACCAGCAGGATGTGCGCGGAGTCGGCGGTGGCGGTCAGCCCGGCGGCGGTCAGCCGCTGCCTGACGTCCGCGTCCGCGGTGCCCTCGGCGTTGTCCGTCACCTCCACCGCGAGCAGTTGGGTCGCCTCGGTGAAGGAGGCCGTGGAGGAGGAGCGCAGCAGCTTGCCGCCGTCGATCACCACCAGGTGGTCGCAGGTGCGCTCCAGCTCACCGAGCAGGTGGGTGGTGACCAGCACCGAGATGCCGAAGTCGCTGTGCACGCGGCGGATCAGCGCGAGCATCTCGTCCCGGCCGGCCGGGTCGAGGCCGTTGGTCGGCTCGTCCAGCAGCACCAGCCGCGGGTCGTGGACCAGGGCCTGGGCCAGCTTCACCCGCTGCTTCATGCCGGTGGAGTAGCCGCCGATCGGCCGGTAGCGCTCCTCGTACAGCCCGACGTGGCGCAGCACGTCGGCCGTGCGCTCGCGGGCGGCGGTGGCCGGCAGCCCGGACATCCGGGCCATGTGGACGACGAACTCGGTGGCGGAGACGTCCGGCGGCAGGCAGTCGTGCTCCGGCATGTAGCCGACCCGCTCGCGGATCGCCGACCCTTCGGTGGCGACGTTGAGGCCGAGCACTTCGCCGCTGCCCGAGGTGGCCGGGGCGAGCCCGAGCAGGATCTTGATGAGGGTGGACTTGCCCGCCCCGTTGGACCCCACAAGCCCCACGACGCCCGGCTGCACCTCTACGGTGAGCTGATCGAGCGCGGTGACGGCGGGGAACCGCTTGGTGAGGGCGTCCGTTCTGATGACTGGGGTCGAGGTGGACACGCATCGAACTTAGCCTGTGGGGTGCGTCCTGGGAGCTGGCTGGAGGACGGAGGTCCCTCGTGCTGCGGGATGACCGGGGTGCGGACGACCCCTAGGGGTCGCCGGTTGCTGAGGCACCGTCAGTTCCGCTATTCGAGCAGCTTCGCCTGGAGGCCGGCCACTTGGCGGAAGGCCTGCTCGGGCACGCCGTGCGGGTCGGTCATCAGCACGGTGACCACGACGTCGCCCGCGTTCAGGTAGGCGATCTCACCGGTCGGCGCCTGCGAACCCTGCCGCGGCGTGGTCCGGACGCAGTCGTTGGAGACGATGTTGCCGCTGACCGGAAGGTCCGGCCCGGACACCGCGTGCGGGACCGCCTTCGGGCTGCCGTTGTCGTTCAGGCCCTCGTAGAAGTCGTCGCCCTCGGTCGACGAGCCGAACCTGAGCAGCCAGATCTCGGTGCGGGTGCCGTCCTTGGTGGTCCACACCCGGGTGGCGGCGGTGCGGCACGCGTCGGTGGTGAGCAGCGTCGGCAGCTCGGCGGCGTCGTCGTGCAGCTTGGCGTAGTCGGCGCAGGAGGTGGCGGCGGGGGCGGTCGCGGTGAGGGTCGCGCCGGCGGACGGGGTCGCGGTGGGGGATACGGTCGTGGTGGGGGATGCGGTCGTGACGGGCACGCTCGGGCTCGGGGCCGACGAGATGTCCGCGACGTCGGCGGCGCCGGAGGGGCTGGACGTGCTGCTGGGGCTCGGGCCGGAGGTCGGGCTCTGGCTCGGGGCGGGGCTGTTGCGGGTCGGCCCCGAGCCCGCCACCGAGACGGCCTCCTTCGGTGCCGGCAGCAGGAGTTGGCTCAGGTCCGCGTAGTGCCGCTGGTGCGCCCGCGGGTCGGCCGGGGAGGGCAGGCCGGCCGGCAGCCGCGGCAGCGACAGCGGGGCGAAGGTGTAGCGGCCGTCGCTGCGGGTGGCGAGCCCGGGGAGGTCGGTGCGCGGCGGCGCCATGACCGCGAAGGCCGTCCCGGTGGCGCCGGCCGCCAGGAGCAGCGTGGCCGCGCTCCAGCGCAGCACCGCGGCCCGGCGGGGGCGGCGGCGCGGGCGCGGGGCTTCGGCGGCGGCGAGCGGGTCGACGGCGAACTGCGGGGCGGGGTCGGCGGGCTCGGCGGGCGCGGTGGGCTCCACCAACGTGGCGGGCGTCAGCGGCTCCGCCGGCTCGGTGGGCGTGGCGGGCTCAGCGGGTTCGGACGTGCTCTGGTCGGTCATGCGGATGCTCCCGGAATGGCCAGCCGCTCCAGCTGCTGACGGAAGATGGACACGGCCTCGCTCTTCGGCAACGGCGCGACTCCTTCGACGTGCATGCTCACCAGCAGGTCGCCCACGCCGGCGGTGCAGTCCAGTTCGTCCAGCGGCGCGCCCGGATCGAGCGGCGGCAGGAAGCAGTGCGCGTCCGGGTAGCCGGGGACGGCCGGCCCCTGGCGGAACAGCCCGGAGTCCGAGAGCGCGCCGATGACGGCGCTCTCCGCCTCCACCGAGTGCTGGTTGAACTGGTCGAGCCAGAGCGTGGCGACCGTCTTCCCGTCCGCGGCACGGTAGCTGCGCACGCCCGCGCCCTTGCGGCCCTCGGCGCGCAGGGCGGCCTTCACCTGGTCGCGCTTGTCCTTGGGCAGGTCCTTGACCCGCTCGTCCAGGTAGGAGTTGAGCTGGTCCGGCGTCAGGTCGGTGTCGTTGCCGTAATCGCCTTCGTCCGGGCCCAGTTGGTAGTCGGCCGGCAGGGGCAGCAGCAGATCGCGCAGCGAGCCGAAGTGCGCGCCGTTCGACCAGGCGCCGTAGGAGTTCGGCGACGCGCTCGGGGCGGGGGCCACCGGCCGGCCGCTCGGAGCCGACGCGGCGACCGGGGCGGGCGCGTCGCCGTACCCGGCCTTGATGACGGCGACCCCGATGCCCGCGCCGAGCAGCACGGCGGCGGCCACGGCGGCCGTGACGCGCAGCACGCGGCGGGCGCGCGGGCGGGGGTGCGGGGCTTCGGTGGCCGGGGCGACCGGGGCAGCCGGGGCAGCCGGGGCAGCCGGGGAGGCTTCAGCGGCCGGGGCAGCCGGGGTGGCCAGGGCCTCCGGGGACGGCCCGGGGTTGTCGAGGTCGCTCACGCCAGTCGCTCCCACTGCTGCTTGGCCAGGTCCCTGACCACGTCCGCGCTCACCTGGGCGGTGCCGAAGGCCTCCACGTCCACCACCACGTCGCCCCGGCGGGTCAGCGCCCGGCCGTGGTAGAAGGACTCGGTGGTGTCGGCGTAGGTCTCCTGCGTCGCGGGCGCCGCGTAGGCACCCGCCATGCCGCCGCCGAACGGTGTGCCGGTGAAGCGCATCGAACTCATGGCCGCGAGCGCCGAGTAGGAGTTGTCGGAGAAGTACTGGACCAGCTGGACCCGGTACTTCACGCCGTCCTTCTGCCAGGAGGTGACCGCCGCCCGGCGGAACCCGTTGGTGGCCAGCTGCGTGAAGTTGTCGGCCGAGTGGCCGGTCTCCATGGCGATCTGGCTGATGCTCTCCCAGTCCCCGGAGTCCGCGAGGCCGAAGTCGTCCCAGTCCTGGGCCCCGTCCGGCCTGGGCAGCAGCAGCGGGCGGAGATCGCCGTCGATGGCCAGCGGCCGGGGAGCGATCGCCGCCGAGTCCTGGGCGTCGAGGTGGGCCGCCGGATAGCCGGGGGCCGCCGCCGGCAGCAGGGCGGGCAGCGGCGTCGGCGGGCGGTGCTGCTGGACCGCATAGCCGATGCCGGCGCCCAGCAGCGGTCCGAGCAGCAGGGCACCGACCAGCAGCAGCGCGGTCCGCGGACGCCGGGCGGCCGGCTCCTCGTCGGGGCGCGTGGCGTCGGGCTGCGCGTCGTCAGGCAACGCGTCGTCGGGCAACGCGTCGTCGGGCAGCGCGTCGTCGGGCTGCGCGTCAGGTACGGCGGCGGGGGTGCTCAGGGCGGGCTCCAGCGCGGTGGGAACGGGGGTCGGGGGCGGACCGCTGAGGTCCCCGGGCTCAGCCACCGGCGACCAGCCGATCGTGCTGACGCTTCATCACATCGGCGAGCAGCGCCTTGTCCGGGTCGCCCTTCACCGAGACCTTCACCTCGTACTCGACGTCGCCGACCCGGCTGACGCCGACCAGGCCACCGGTGTAGGCCTGCTGCTCCGGCTTGAAGACGAAGCCCTTGGCCTCGCTGTCGCCGTCCACGGAGGTCGGCGGCCCGTCACCGTAACTCGCGCCCTGGAGCCATGCCTTGGCGTTGTCGGCGGAGGAGAAGCGCATCAGCCGGGCCGACACCTCCGCCCTCCCGTCGGCGGTGCGGTACTCGCGGTAGACCGCCTCCTGGTAGCCGTAGGAGTCCAGGACCGGCTTGATCTGGTCGGACTGCGCGTAGTCCTTGGCCAGGTCGTCCAGGTCGAGCGCGACGCCGTCCGGCGAGCCGTAGGACTCGCCGCCGTCGGGGATCGGCAGCAGGAAGTAGCGCAGATCGCCACCGTGCGTCGAGCCGTTGACCGTGCCGTGCAAGGTGCTGCTGGGCGCGGGGGCGAGGGTGATGGTGGGCAGCGGCACCGGGGAGGGGCTGTCGCTCGGGCCCAGGTCCCCGCCCGGCGCCGGGCTCGGCGAGGAGTTCGCGCCGGCCGCCACCGACCGGGCGTGCCCGTGGTCGGGCCTGCCGATCGCCACGGTGACGGTGGCGCTGGCCGCGGTCACCACGAGCAGGCCGACGGTGGCCAGCGTGACGGCCGCCGCCCGGGAGCGCCGGCGAGCCGCGGCGGGGACCTCGGGCACTGGCTCCGGCTGCCCTGCTGACGCGTGCTGGACCACGGTCGGTGGCTCTGCTGACTCGTGGTCAACGGCGTTTTCGGGCGCGGACAAGGGACTCCCCCCAGGAGTGAAGCACCATCAGGCAGGAGGAAATTATGAGAGACCGGCGTGGACGGCCTCAACGCGACAATCCACGCCTTTCACCCCATGGCTTCACCAATCAGACACGTCGTGATCGAACCGCAATGGTTCGCTCAGCCGAGTTGGGCCATCGCCTCGGTGGCGATCCGCTCGAAGACGGCGAGGTCGCTCGCGAAGATCGAGTCCGGCACCGGCCAGTGGACCACCAGCTCGGTGATCCCGATCTCCTGGTACCGCCCCGCCCAGTCCACGAACGCGTCCAGCGACTCGAGCGGCCGCTCCGCGGTCGACCCCTGCAGCAGCACCTTCTCCAGCTCGGCCACGTCCCGCCCGCGCGCCTCGCAGGCGGCCCGCAGCTTGGCCAGCTGCCCCTCGATCACCGCGGGCGCCTGCTCCACCGGCACGTCGCCGGGCCCGCGCGGGTCGCCGTAGGTCACCCAGCCCTGCCCGTACTCCGCCGCCAGCCGCAGCCCGCGCGGCCCCGTCGCCGCGACGTAGAACGGCACCCGGGGCTGCTGCACGCAGCCGGGAATGTTGCGCGCCTCGACGGCCGAGTAGTACCGGCCCTCGCTGGTGGTGGCGTCCTGGGTGAGCAGTTCGTCCAGCAGCGGCAGGAACTCGCCGAACCGGTCCGCCCGCTCCTTGCCCGACCAGGCCTCCTGGCCCATCGCCGTCGCGTCGAACCCCGACCCGCCAGCCCCGATCCCGACCGTCAGCCGGCCGTCCGAGATGTCGTCGACGGTCAGCAGCTCCTTGGCCAGCGTGACCGGGTGGCGGAAGTTGGGCGAGGTGACCAGGGTGCCGAGGCGGATCCGCTCGGTGGCGGCGGCAGCAGCCGTGAGGGTCGGGATCGCCCCGAACCACGGCTCGTCGCGGAACGAGCGCCAGGAGAGGTGATCGTAGGTGTACGCGGCATGGAAGCCGAGGTCCTCGGCCTGCTGCCAGATCTTCTGACCCGCTGACCAGCGGTGGATGGGGAGGATCACGGTACTCAAGCGCATGGTGTCGACCCTATGCCCCCGACGGTCATGAAACCCAAACCACGGCATGACGTAGCAGCTCACCATTCGGCGAACGATGGAGAGACGAAATTTATTCCGCCAATCCGAGAGATAACCTCCGGTTACAGTGGCCTAAATTTTTCTGTCCCGATGACTGGGATCACTCCTTCGCCATCCAGAGCTTTGAGTGTCCCCAGGAGTTTGCCCTGGGCCCAGCTATTCCATGATTTAGCGATCAGGTTATAGGAGCTCTTGCGTCCGGCGCTGGTCCCAAGGAGTACTCGGTCGCGAAAAAATCGATTCCGCAGAACAAGGCGTGGATCCTTCTGATCCATGTTGGCACCAGATACCAATCCGTTGGCCCAGTCCTCAATCCTATCGGCGTACTCCGTGCGCGCAGCCTGGGCCAGAACCACCAGATGGGTGGGCTGGTTGATTCCTGCCGCCCTGTAGGAGGCGGCGGCCAGGGGGGGCAGGTTGACCAGCTCTGGCCAGGCGGCCACCGCCCTCAGGATATCGGAAGTTGTCGCCTTGGTGTCATAGAAGCCGTCAAATAGAGTCACCGGATCCCACATCTTGTAGAGCTGGCCGATAATTCGGGCCGCAGCCGCCACGATCACGCGATGCGGGATCTTCAGAAGCTGAGCTGCTTGGCGCCTATGTCCTGCATCGAGAACGTCAAACGTCTCGACGAGACAGTTTGGAATCACGAGCATCTCAACCGAGACATTCGAGAGCTTGATCGCCTTCAGTCGATGCTGCCCGTCGAGCAGCTTGCCCGTGGTATCGAATGCGATTCCTTGATGAGTTGTCCTCCACTCCCCCTTGCCATGGATCGTGCATAGCGTTCGTAGACCGTGTCCGAGAGAACGCGATTGTGCTCCGGATTGCAGTGGGTGAGCCAGAGGTCTGCCATATGTGGCGTAATGATCATGCAGGACGGGCCGTCGGGGAGCGGCGAGAGCTTTACGGTCGACAAAAATTACTCCTCTACAAAAGGGATACAGAAATTTCCGTCGGTAATTTTAGCCTCAGCTCCCGATTGCGGCTAGCGATTGCTTGACAGTAGGCAAACTGCGACAGACGAGGACGACGGGATGGCCTTTGCTGCGCGCTCCACGGGATGCCGGGGAAGCTCTTTGCGGCCCTGCCCTCGCGGGCTGCAAGCGGCACCAGGGCCTGCTGCACCGGCGCAAGCCCTGGTTCTGCGAGAGCAAGCCCCGCCCGAGCGTCTCCGTGATCGGCGAGCGCCAGTGAGTTCGCTGCGAGTGGGCCCGAGGTTCAGCAGGGCCCGGCGCGTGCCGCGTACGTCTGGGCGCTCGGGCGCTCGGTCGCTCGTAGGGGTGACATGGCGGCTTCCAATGAACAGTTGCATAAGGCGCAAGCTACTCTTCAACTTATGCAATCTCCTCCGCCGGCGCTGCTGCCGCTCCTACGAACGCCGTTCCAGGGAGAGATGCTGGCCTGGTTGTACCTGCATCCGCAGGAAGAGACCTCGCTGGCCGACATCGCCGCGCGCTTCGGCGTCTCGACTGCAACCGCGAGCCGCGAGGCGGACCGGCTGGTCGAGGCAGAACTGGTCACAGAGCGACGGCACGGAAACCTCCGACTCCTGCGGGCCAACGCCATTGGGCGGCTGGCAGGCCCACTGACCGAGTTGTTCGCCCTCACCTACGGTCCGATCGCCGTGCTCGGCGACCTGCTGCTGCCGATTGCCGGCGTGGAGGAAGCCCGCATCTACGGCTCCTGGGCAGCCCGCTACTCAGGAGAGCACGGTGGGGTGCCCAACGACGTCGATGTGCTCGTGGTGGGTAGCCCCGACGAGGACGAGCTGTACGAGGCTGCACGCAAAGCGGAGCGCCTACTCGACCGAGAAGTCAACGTTCACCGGGTCTCATCGGCCCGCTGGCACGAGCCGGGCACGGACCCGTTCCTCGCGGGCATCAGAAGCCGACCGACGGTTCAGCTCGAAGCGTTCGAAAGGAAGCACAAGGGATGAAGTGGCAGCAGGGCCGCGCCGCAGTCGAAGGCATGTTGACCCGCAAGGAGCTGGAGCGAGTACCCGCGAGCCGGGAGCAGGCCGACAACCTGCTGGCTCAAGCGTCGAACCACCTCAAGGCAGCAGAGGCGGTCGTGTCATTCGATGCCATCGGCGCCTACCAGCTTCTGTACGACGCAGCCCGCAAGGCGCTGGTCGCAGTGCTGGAGAACCAGGGGCTGCGACCGACCAGCCGAGGGGGTCACATCGCGGTCCTGGAAGCCGTCAGCGCGCAGCTCGATCCACCTCTCGGGGCGACCCTCAGGCCCTTCGACCGCATGCGCCGACGCCGGAATCAGGCGGAGTACGCGGATCTGGACGCACCCGGGATCGAAACCCAAGACGTGACCAACGATGTCCCGAAGGTCAAGGCGATCATCGAGCTTGCGCAGCGCGTCCTGGATGAAATGAGCCCGTTCTGACGTACTTCGGTGACCGCCCGGGGCGATCGGACCAGGTCAGACTGCGATAGGTGAACGAGGCTTGACCGAGGTGACCAGGGTGCCGAGGCGGATCCGCTCGGTGGCGGCGGCAGCAGCCGTGAGGGTCGGGATCGCCCCGAACCACGGCTCGTCGCGGAACGAGCGCCAGGAGAGGTGGTCGTAGGTGTACGCGGCATGGAAGCCGAGGTCCTCGGCCTGCTGCCAGATCTTCTGACCCGCTGACCAGCGGTGGATGGGGAGGATCACGGTACTCAAGCGCATGGTGTCGACCCTAGTCCCCAGCCGCACCCGGGGCCCCGTCCACCGCTCGTGGGTCAGCCCTCGAACACGCGCCGGAAGTCCGCCAGGACACTGCGCGAGAACTCGTCCTCGGCCGGGTCCGCCGGGGTCACCAGCGACACGAGGAAGAACTCGGACATCAGCAGTTCGACCCCGTCGGCCGCGGTCGCCACCTCCTGGTCCGCGGCCTCGATGCCCTGCAGTCGGGCACCGATCCGCGAGCGGTGGAATTGATAGAAGATCGAGAAAGGACCCTCGCCGTTGACGTCCAGGGAATAGCCGGAGTCCTCCCAGAACTCTTCCATCTCGGCGCCGCTGGAAAATGTCAGGATCTCCGAGTACTTGGCGTCGGGATCGATCTCCAGCTGCCATTCGGCACCGAAGGACTCGGCAACCGGCACTCCGCCGAAGTACAGCGAGGGCCACCGCTCGCGCTGCGCCTCGATGAACCGGACGACCCGCTCGCCGAACGAGAAATCGATCAGGAAATCTGTCCCGAATCCCGTGATCTCCATCGAACCCCTCCAAGAGACGGTGCGCCGACGCTAGCCCGACCAGCCCGACGTCGGTCCATGATAGGTGATCGACCCCTTGGGGATCCGTATGTCATCCGGGCTGAACCAGACGTGGGAACGCCCGCCGCGAATCCTTCCGGGAAACTGGTCGGCCGGCACCTGGAATTCGATGAGGTATTGCGATTTCTCGTTGGTGATGCCCAGGAACGACTTGAAGCCGCCTTTTTTCGCGAGGATCTCCGCAGGACTCATGGGTGTCACGTAGACGCCGCGCGGATGCCCCTTGTCCGGCGAGGAGGCCTTGAGCAGGATGCTCTCCTTCGACCCGCCGCTCATGATCTTCTTGTAGCTGTCCTCACTGGTGAAGTGCCGAATGGTGACCGGATCGGCCGCCTTGGGCGTCTCGGGGGCCCGGGAACGGCTGGAGCCGCGGTGCGGCGAGAGCCCGAGGTGGTCGGTCCACGTGTGCGGGTTGTGGACATAGGCCTCGTAGTTCTGGGCCGGCGCCAGCCCCAGCGGGTCAGGGCTGACGTAGCGCGCGGTCTCCGGGTCGTAGTAGCGGTGGTGGTTGTAGTGGAGCCGCGTCTCGGGGTCGAAGTACTGGCCGGGAAAGCGCAGCGGGGTGTAGGTGGCGCTGCCGGCGGGCCAGGAGGTGGCTCCCCACAGCGTGGCGGTGGCGCGCCACGCCACGGAGTCGGTCGCCGTGTCGACCAGTTCGACCGGCGTGCCGACCAGGTCGGTCACGATCGCGAAGAACCGGCGCTCCGATCTGCCCGGGGCCGCGATCGTCTCCGTCTGCGCCAGCGGGTGGAGCCCGTCGTGGTCCCAGCTCAGCGTGTGCGGACCGGGCAGGTAGGGCGCGTGCGTGGTCTGCTCGGCGAGGGTGGAGCCGTCCCAGGTGAACTCCGTGCGTTCCACCACGGCCGAACCGTCCAGGCGCTGCTTGGCGATGCGCCGCCCGAGCGGGTCGTAGAGGTACTGCCAGCAGGCGCCGTCCGGTGTCGTGACGCCGGTGAGGCGGTCCTGCGCGTCCCAGGTGTAGCGCCAGGTGTCCGGCTCGCGCGACTGCCGCGCGACCTGCCGGAGCGTCATGCGGCCGGCCGCGTCGTACGCGTAGCCGACCCGCCCGGCCGAGACGAGCCGGGTCCCGGCGTAGGAGCGGGCTCCGAGCGCCGCCCGGCCGGCCGAGGAGGCGGGCCAGTCGGCGGCGGTGAGGTTGCCGGCCGGATCGTAGGAGTAGTTCTCGGTCCAGCCGGCCGCCCGCACCGCGGTGACCCGGCCCACCGCGTCGAGGACGAACTCCCGCGGCCCACCGAGCAGATCGTCGAGGCCGATCAGGCCGTCGTCCGCACGGTAGACGTAGTCGTGGCGTCCCAGCACGGTGTCCGGGGTGCCCAGCACCCGGCCGATCAGCCGGTTGCGGCTGTCCCAGCTGCTGGTCAGGGTGAGACGGCCGCCGATGACCCGCCGGGTCTCCCGGCCGGCCCGGTCGTGGGCGAAGTCGAAGGACCCGCCGGGGGTCGTGAGGGCCGTCGGCCGCCCGGCCGCGTCGTAGCTCCACGTGCTGACGTGGCCCGCCGGTGTGGTTCTTCGGACCACCCGGCCCAGCGGGTCGCGGTCACTGACCAGGGTTCGCCCGTTGACGGTCTCCGTCCGCACGTTGCCGACGGCGTCCACGGTGCGAACGAGCTCGACGCCGGGGCCCGTTGCCCCGATCAGGTGGCCACCGGGGTCGTAGCTGTACCGCGTGGTCCGTCCGGCGGCGTCCAGCGAGACGGTACGGCCGAGCCGGTCGCGCTCGTACCGCAGCTGCTGTCCCAGCGGATTGACCAGCGTGCCGAGCTGCCCGGCGGCATCGAGCCCGTACCGGACCGTCCGTCCGTTGAAGTCCCGTTCGCCGACCAGGCGCCCGGCCGCGTCGTAGCTGTAGGTCCACCGCAGGCCGAGCGCGTTGGTGACACCCGTCAGCTGCATGTGGGCGTCGTGCTCGAACGTGTAGCGGGCGCCGTCCGGGTCGGTCCGGGCGGCCAGGGTCTCGAAGTGGCCGTACTCGTAGCCGGTGACCTGGCCGAGTTGGTCGACATGGGCGAGCAGGTTGCCCTCACCGTCGTACGTCCAGGTCTCGCAGGCGCCGTCCGGTGTCGTGCGCGAGGCCGGGTAGCCCTCGATCGTCCAGGACAGCCGGGTGACCGCACCGAGCGGATCGGTGTGCGCCACGATCCGGCCGAACGCGTCGCGCTGGTAGCCGTTCGTGGCGCCGCTCGGATCGGTGATCCGCACCAGGAGGCCGGCCGCGTCACAGACGACCCTGGTGACCCCGCCGAGGGCATCGGTGACGGTACTCAGGTGCCCGTGCTCGTCGTAGCCGTAGGCCGTCGTGGCGCCGAGCGGATCGACGAGCGCGATCCGTCGCCCGGACTCGTCGTAGCTCTGCTGCCAGGTCGCCCCACCGGGTTCGACGACCTCGGTCGGCAGCGCGCCGCAGTCCGCGTAGCGCGCCGTGGTCCGTTCGCCGTCCGGGCGGGTGACCGTGATCAGGTCCCCCGCGCCGTCGTACGCGTAGCGGGTGGTGCGGCCCAGCGGGTCGGTCCGGGCGAGGAGGCGGTCGTACTCGTCGCGTTCGTCGTGGGTGGTGTGGCCCAGCGGATCGGTGACGGCGGTGATCTGGGCGTGTTCGTTGACGGTGTACGTGGTGGTGTGGCCCAGGGCGTTGGTCTCGGTGTGGGTCCGCAGGCCGGTGACCGGGTCCGGGTCGCCGTAGGTGAAGCGGAACTTGAGGGAGCCGTCGGCGCCGCCCTCGTCGATGACGCGGTCGAGGTGGTCGTAGACGTAGCAGTACTGGGAGTCGTTGCGGTCGGTCCAGGACAGGATGCGGCCGCCGGCGTCGTTGGCGAAGCGCATGGGCCTGCCGGAGGAGTTGTAGACGCTGGTCAGGTGGCCGTCGGTGTAGCCGTAGCGCAGCAGGAGGGCGTCGTGGCCGTCCGGGCCGGCACCGGCCAGGCGCAGGGCGGTGATGCGGTCGTTGTCGACGGTGACCAGCAGGCGGTAGCCGCCGGAGTGGGTGATGGAGTGCGGGGTGCCGTGCTCGTCGTAGGCGAGGTCGTAGTGGCGGCCGGAGCGGTCGCGGACCCGGGTGAGCAGGGCCTCGGTGCCGCCGGGCTCGAGGGTGAACTCGCGGACCAGGCCGGTGGCGCGGTCGGTGAGGGTGTAGCCGCCGGGGGCCAGGGCCAGGTCGCGGCGCTCGCCCGCGCTCGCCCGGACGGGATCGCCCGGTCCGGGGTGGGGGTAGGCCTGGGTGCGGCGGTCGGCGCCGAGGTGGACCACGCCCTCGGCGTCGATCTCCAGGCGCTCGTCGAAGGTGCAGACCCAGCGGCGGCCCATCCAGCGCCCGGCCCGGTAGCCGGACTCGAAGGTGCGGGTGAAGAGCAGCGGGAGCGAGCCGGGCAGCGAGGCGTCCACCTGGTCGATGAACATCCGCCCGGTGGCCATGTCGACGGGCTCACCGCCCGGGCAGACCGCGTCCTCCGTGCGGCCGGCCTCGCGGGGGTCGGCCGCCTGGCGGCGACCGGCGCCCTCGTCTCCCGGCTTGGACCGGTCCCCGCTCCCGCCCGGCAGGTGCGGCTCGTGCGGCTCGTCGTGCTCGGCGTCCCCCATGATCTTCTTCAACGCCGACTCGTGCTCGGCGTCCGCCTCAGCGGTGCGCTTGGCCACGGTCTTCAGCTTGGTGCCGGCCGAGTGGTAGAGGTCCTTGACCGTCTTGCCGGCGTCCTCCGCCAGCGTCTTGCCCAGCCGCCTGGCGCCGTCCTCCAGCGCCTGCACGATGCGGTTGCTCATGTGAAGTCCACCCCCGTCAGCCGGCCCTTCAGCAGTTGGGCGTGGCCCTCGACCTCCTGGGCGTGCGAGGTCACCGTGTCGGCGTGGTCCTCCAGGGCCTTCGGGTCGATCATGAAGCCGCTGCCGCCGGGCCCGGCGCTGCCCGGGACGCCCAGGACGCCCTCGACCGCTTCGAAGGCGAGACCGCTGACCGCCTTGGCCACGATGTCCACCAGCGGGCCGATCGCGGCCTCGATCACCTCGCCGATGATGTACTGCTCGAGCTGCTGCTCCAGGTAGTCGGTGATGCGCTCGGCGCCTTCGACGATCAGCGCCATGCCGGCCTCCGCCAGGCCCAGCGTCATCACCGAGGCCGCCTGGTCGGCGGCGAACGTCACGGCCAGCCCGCCGAGTTCGCCGATCGCCTGCCACTTCATCGCCACGATCGTGTCGGCCGCCGCGTCCAGCGCGGTGGCCACCGTGTGGCAGGCGTCGACCAGGTCGGTCATGTGGGTGGACGACAGCTTCGCCCAGCTCGCCACCAGCGTCTCGTAGGAGGCGCCCTGGTAGCTGGCCGCCAGCTGGTGGACGGTGGCCGTCGCCTTCTGGTGCGTACCGTCCACGCCGTCCGCGAACTCCCGGATGTGGGAGGCCATGTCGCGGACCTTGTCCTCGTTCACGTTCGGCCAGTTCACCCCGATGAACTGGAGCATCGAGACGACTTCGCCCGGTAGTTCGATCGCCATGCTTCCCCCGTCAAGTCACATGCGCGAAACAGACGTTAGTCCACCGGGCGGACGGTGCGAAGGGCTCTGGCGAGCTTCACCCGATCGGCGTGCCCCGGGGAGGTGCGCAAAAGTGCACCTCCCCGGGTGGAGCTGGGCCCAGGACGCCGGGCAGCGGCCTCCGGCATCGTCACAGGTGCCGAAGGCCGGCATCCGACGAGGGGGCACAGTGTCCGAGACCATGCAGGCAGTGCGGGGCGCCGCCCCGGGCAGGGCCGTGCCGCGGTCCCGCTTCTGGCGGGCGACCGCGGTGTTCACGATCGCGACCTGGCTCGGCGCCGGCGCCCTGCTGGCGCTCCAGCCGGTCGTCCGCCTCGATCCGCAGCTCCTGATGCTGCCCCAGTTCGGGCCGAGCCTCGGGGTGCTGGCGGTGCTGGCGCTCTGCCGCCGCGGGCCCGGGACGGCGGGGCACCGGCCCGCCCCGGGCATCCGGGCGGTGCTCGCCCGCTGCGCGGTGGGGGCCGGCGTGCTGGGCGCGATGTTCGCGCTCTGCCTCGGGGCGCTCCGCCTGATGGGCCGACCGGTCCACCTGACCGGTCCCGGATCGTTCGCGCACCCGTTCTGGCTGATCGCCGTCCTCCAGCTGATCGGCGCGTGCGGCGAGGAGCTGGGCTGGCGGGTCTTCCTGCAGCCGCACCTGGAGAGCCGCCGCTCGGGCCCGGTGGCGGCGCTCGTCGTCGGCGTGCTGTGGGGGACCTGGCACGTGCAGTACTACGCGTTCGGCGCCGCGTTCGTGGCAGCCTTCCTGGTGATGACGGTCGCGATCTCCGTCATCATGAGTGACCTGGTCAGGGGTGTGGGGGCGGGCGGCGGGGCGCTGCTGGTCGCCGGCTCGTTCCACTGGCTGATGAACCTGGGCACGCTCACGCTGCTCGACTGCGAGAAGGGGAGTCTCGTCAACATGGTGATCCTCGCCGGCGGTTCGACGGCCGCCGCGACAGCGCTGCACACCCTCGTTGGCCGCTACCGGAGGATGTCCCGGTGAAGAGTTCCGCGAACCGGGGTGGCGCCGACAGCTGGGCCGACCGCCTGCTCGCCCCCGGCCGGGGCCTGCTGCTCGCCTGGTGGGCACTGGCCGAGGCTGCTGTGGTGCTCGCCCTCACCGCGGCCGGTCTGCTGCTGGGCGCCGGCCTCGGCTGCTACCTGCTGCGGCCCTCCTTCGACGGGCTGCGCCGGGTGGCCACCACGGCCCGCGACCGCGCCGAGCGCTGGGGCGGCGTGGCGATCCCCGCGCCCTACCGTGCGCTGCCGCCGCCGCGGGCCGGGCTCCGGGGCCGGATCCAGGAGGGCCGGGCGCTGCTGGACGACCCGGCCACCCTGCGCGACCTGTGGTGGTCGATGACCGACCCCTACGTCGGGGCGGCGCTCGCGAGCGCGCCCGCCGCGCTGATCGGGTACGGCGCCTTCGGGGCCTTCGTCCAGCCCTTCGTCTGGCGGCCGATCGAGCGGGCCGGGGGCAGCAACTGGTACACCGCCGTCCACGTGCACTCCACCGCGACGGCGCTGGCCGCGGCGGCCGTCGGGCTCGCGCTGATCGCGGCCGGCCTGCTCGTCGGGCCGCCGGTCCTGCGGCTGCACGCCCGGTGGACCGCGCTGCTGCTGGCGCCCTCCCGCTCGGCGCGACTGCACCAGCGCGTCACGCACCTCGCCGACACCCGCGCCGAGGCGGTGGACACCCGGGCCGCCGAGCTGCGCCGGATCGAGCGCGACCTGCACGACGGCGCGCAGGCCCGACTGGTCGCCGTGGGCATGAGCCTCGGCAACGCCGAGCAGCTGATCGGCGCGGATCCCGAGGCGGCCCGGGAGCTGGTGGTGCTGGCCCGTGAGGCGTCGTCGAAGGCGCTGGAGGAGATGCGGAACCTGGTGCGCGGCATCCACCCGCCCGTCCTCGCCGACCGCGGGATCGCCGACGCCGTGCGCGCACTGGCCCTCGACGCGCTGCTGGACGTCGAGGCGCGGGCGCAGCTGGCGGGGCGGCCGACCGCGCCGATCGAGTCCGCCGCGTACTTCGCGGTCAGCGAGCTGCTCGCCAACGCGGCCAAGCACAGCGGCGCGAGCCGGGTGGACGTCGTGATCGGCCACCGGGACGGCACACTGACCGTCGAGGTCGGCGACGACGGCCGCGGTGGCGCCGACCCCGCCCTGGGCACCGGCCTGCGCGGCGTGGGGCGCCGACTGGCCGCCTTCGACGGCACCCTCACCGTGGCCAGCCCGCCTGGCGGCCCGACCACCATCCTCCTGGAGATCCCGTGCGTGTTGTCCTCGCAGAAGACCTCTTCATCCTGCGGGACGGCCTGGTCCGCACCCTGACCGGGCACGGCTTCGACGTCGTGGCGTCCGTGGACAACGGGCCGTCGCTGCGCAAGGCGCTGATCGACCACCGGCCGGACATCGCGGTCGTCGACGTCCGGCTGCCGCCGTCCTGCACCGACGAAGGGCTGCAGGTCGCCCTCGAAGCGCGCCGCCGCACGCCCGGCCTCCCGGTGCTGGTGCTCTCGCAGTACGTGGAGCAGCTCTACGCCCGCGAGTTGCTGGCCGACGGCGCCGGCGCGGTCGGCTACCTGCTCAAGGACCGGGTCTCGCACATCGGCCAGTTCGTCGACGCGGTCACCCGGGTCGCCGCCGGGGGCACGGTGATGGACCCGCACGTCATCGCGAAGCTCCTGACCCGCGGCGACGCCCGGGGCCGCACCGCCGCACTCAGCCCGCGCGAGCGCGAGGTGCTCGAACTCATGGCGGAGGGCCGCTCGAACGCGGCGGTCGGCCAGCGGCTGGGCATCACGATGAGCGCGGTGACCAAGCACACCGGCGCCATCTTCGACAAGCTCGGGCTGCCGCCCTCCGACGACGACAACCGCCGGGTGCTCGCCGTCCTGGCGTACCTCAACCGCTGACCGCCGCCGCGGGAGCCGCGGCCGGCGGAAGGTTTCCGCGAAATCTCCCCGCGTTCCGCCGTGAGTTCCCGGCCGTCTCATGACACTGTCTCAGCACTCGTGCCGCTCCGGGGCACCGTACGGGACAGGACAGCCATGAGCGCTATCAATCGTCGCCGGTTCATCCAGATGGCCGGTGGTACGGCCGCGTTGTCCGCGCTTTCGACCAGCATCGCGCGCGCCGCCGAGATTCCCGCCCACCGACGCACCGGCAGCCTGCAGGACGTGGAGCACATCGTCGTCCTGATGCAGGAGAACCGCTCCTTCGACCACTACTTCGGGACGCTGCGCGGCGTGCGGGGCTTCGGGGATCCGCGCCCGGTGACGCTGCCGAGCGGGAAGCCGGTCTGGTACCAGTCGGACGGCAGCAAGGACGTGCTGCCGTTCCGGCCCACTGCCGACCACCTCGGGCTGCAGTTCCTGCAGGACCTCGCGCACGACTGGAACAGCAGCCACCAGGCCCGCAACCAGGGGCGGTACGACCAGTGGGTACCCGCCAAGACCGCGACCACGATGGCCTACCTCACCCGCGAGGACATCCCCTTCCACTACGCGCTGGCGGACGCGTTCACCATCTGCGACGCCTACCACTGCTCGCTGATCGGCCCCACCGACCCCAACCGGTACTACATGTGGAGCGGCTACGTCGGCAACGACGGGCGCGGCGGCGGACCGGTGGTCACCAACGCCGAGGCCGGCTACTCGTGGACCACCTACCCCGAGCGGCTGGAGCAGGCCGGGGTCTCCTGGCGGATCTACCAGGACGTGGGCAACGGACTCGACGCGAAGGGTGGTTGGGGCTGGATAGAGGATGCCTACCGGGGCAACTACGGGGACAACTCGTTGCTCTACTTCAACCAGTACCGCAACGCCAAGCCCGGCGAGCCGCTCTACGACAAGGCCAGGACCGGCACCGACGCGCAGGGCGGCGAGGGCCTCTTCGACCAGCTCCGGGCGGACGTGACGGGCGGCAGGCTCCCCCAGGTCTCCTGGATCGTGGCCCCCGAGGCGTTCACCGAGCACCCGAACTGGCCCGCCAACTACGGCGCCTGGTACGTCTCCCAGGTGCTGGAGGCACTCACCGCGGACCCGGAGGTATGGAGCCGCACGGCGCTGCTCATCACCTACGACGAGAACGACGGCTTCTTCGACCACGTGGTGCCGCCGTACCCGCCCGCCACCGCGGCCCAGGGCCGCTCCACCGTCGACACCACCGGGGAGCTCTTCACCCCGGCCGCGGGGGACTCCAGCACCACCGGTCCGTACGGGCTGGGGCAGCGGGTGCCGATGCTCGTCGTCTCGCCCTGGAGCAAGGGCGGTTCGGTCTGCTCGCAGACCTTCGACCACACCTCGATCATCCAGTTCATCGAGCGGCGGTTCGGGGTGCACGAGCCGAACATCTCGCCCTGGCGCCGCGCGGTCTGCGGCGACCTCACCGCGGCCTTCGACTTCCGCACCCCGGACGCGCAGGTCCCCGGCCTGCCCGACACCAGCGGCTACCTGCCGCCGGACGACAACCGGCACCCCGACTACAAGCCGGTGCCCCCCGCCGACCCGCAACTGCCCCGGCAGGAGCGCGGACTGCGGCCGGCGCGGGCGCTGCCGTACACCCTGGAGGCCGACGGTCGGATCGGCTCCGACGGACGGCTGCGGATCGACTTCGCCAGCCGTGGCCGGGCCGGTGCGCACTTCCTGGTGACCTCGCGGTCGCAGCCGGACGGCCCGTGGAGCTACACGGTGGAGGCCGGGCGCGAGCTGTCGGCCGACTGGAGCCTCGCGAAAAACGGGCCGGACGGCTACGACTTCACCGTGCACGGCCCCAACGGCTTCCAGCGCCGGCTCACCGGCCGCCCCGGCGGCGCGGCGGTGACGGTGACGGCCTGCCAGGACGGCGACAGCGGGCAGCTGGTGGTGACCCTGACCAACGACGGGGACAGCACCGTGCGGCTCACCGTCGCCGACGGCTACGGCAAGGAGCAGCCCGCGCAGTACCGGCTGCGGGCGGGCGCCCACGCCACGCACCGGGCGCGCACCGGGCAGAGCAGCGGCTGGTACGACCTGGCGGTCACCGCCGACCAGGACGCCGCCTTCCTGCGCCGCCTCTGCGGCCACCTGGAGACCGGGGCGGCGAGCACCAGCGACCCGGCCATGGCCACGGACTGAGCGGGGGCGGGGCGTAAGGGCGCGGGACCGAGGAACACTGGGTCGCATGAGCGAAGCGAGCGAGCAACCGGGCGCGGCCGGGTTCGAGCGGTTCCGCATGCAGTGCCCCAGCTGCAGCCAGGGGGTGCGCACCCGGCCCCGGACGGGGGCCAGGGCGACGGTCCGTCACGACGGACGGCAGGTCATCGTGGTCGGTACCAGCTACGTGGGCGAGAACTGCGCGGACTGCGACGGCGCGGGCTGGCTGCCGCTGGGCTCCGGGGACTGGCGCGGCCGGCCCGGGGCGGAGCCGGGCACCGAACCCGACCTCGCCCCGTGAGCGGCCCGGACCCGGCGGCCGTCGCTGCCGCCGGGCCCGGGCGCTTCCGGTGGGCCGGAGCGGCTGGAGTGGCCGGGGCGCTCTCGGTGGGCCGGCGGGCCGTCAGCCGCGGAGGACCGCCCGCTGGGCGGCCCCCGGGTGGCGGATGGGGCAGGCCCTACCTCCCGGCGGCGGGCTGCGGGCTCTCGGCGCGGGTGAAGGCCTCCGCGGCCGGGGAGTGGTAGGCCGCCGCGAGGCGCAGCAGGCGGCGGGTCTCGGTCTCGAAGTCCAGCTCCGCGAAGCTGCCCGCCGCCGCCGTCAGCTCGGGCGGGTCCGCGACGGCGCCGCCGGCCGGGACGCGGCCGGCCAGCCGCTGCGCACAGGTGACGCGCAGCCAGAGCGCCTCGGCCAGCGCCTCGCCCGAACCGGGAGCGGCGTCGTCGGCGGTGGCCGCTCGGTCCGCCCGGGCCCGCAGCTCGTCGTCGGCGTGACCGGCAAGCACCAGGGCCGCGTCGCGGATCTCGATCACCCGGCGGTGCAGCAGCACCCGGGGGCTGCGCCCGAGCGGGGCGGTCAGCACCACCTCGGGCACCGCCGCGGTGAGCGAGGCCCACAGCGGCTGCAGCCGGCGCACCGTGCGCCAGGCCCGCAGCGCGGCGAGGGCGACCCCGACCGCCGGCATCGAACTGCCCAGCAGGACGAGCGCGATGGCCAGCCACTCGATGCCGTACAGCAGCGAGGCGGGCAGGAACATCGGCCGGGCATCGAGTTCCAGCAGCACCTGGCAGACCCGCAGCACGGAGTAGCCGAGGCCGGCCGCCGAGCCCGCCGCGAGCACCCGGAGCCCGCTGCGCAGCCAGCCGGCCCCGGCCCGCCGCGCGTAGGTGCCGAAGAGCCAACTGGTCACGCCCATCGCGGAGCCCAGGTAGCCGGCCACGATCAGCGCGTACAGCGCGGCCGGCACCGATCCCGGGTAGGCCTGGTAGAAGTCGGTGACCTCGCCGTCCTGCCGGATCAGTGTGAAGCAGACGACCAGGCCGCTCTGGGCCGCGAGCAGCACGGCCAGCTGCGGCCGGCGCAGCCGGGGAGCGAGGTCGGGCCGGGCGGTCTGGGCGACGAAGGCGACCATCGCCGCGCAGGCGACCAGACCGATCACGTGCTTGATCGGCACCACCACGTTGGGCAGACCGGTGCTCGTGTCGACCCAGGCCGTCAGGCCCGGCAGGCCCAGGGTGACCATGACCGTCACGCCGGCGAAGGCGGTCCACAGCATCCGCTGGCGCGGGTTGCGCACGGCCGCCGGCAGCCGCCAGGCGGTCACCAGCCAGAGCATGGCCAGCACCACCACGTGGGAGAGCGGCACCGGTGTGTCGGCGGCGGGGGCGGCGGCGGCCAGCGGGTGCGCGAACGGGGCGGCGAGGGCGAGCGGCGGGGAGGTCATCAGGGAGGCCGGATTCAGGTGGGTGGCGGTCGGCGTGGGTCAGGTGCGGCGGGCCGGGTGGCCCAGGGCGTCGTTGAGCCGGGACAGCACCTCGGTGGAGCAGGGCGAGACGGCCTCGGCGCCGACCCGGGTGGCCCGCTCCAGGATCAGGGTGGCGAGCGACTCGGCGTCGGCCTCCTGGCGGCTGCCGTAGCCGTCGCGGGCCAGCAGCGCCATCAGCCGGTCGGTGGCCAGTCCCAGTTCCAGGTCCGCGGCCCGGGCGGCGGCCTCGGCCTCGATCGCGGCGGCGGCAGCGGTGGCGATCGCGCTCACCGCCTCGGGCGAGAGCGCGGGACCGGCCGACTCGGCGGGCGCCACCAGCGAGGTCAGCGAACCCGCCTCGGGGGAGACGTGGTCGAGCAGCATGTGCGAGATCTCGTGCAGCACGATCTGGGTCTTCAGGATCGGCGCCGCACCCGCCTCGTAGAAGATCAGGTCGGCCGTGTCCAGGCTGACCCAGAGTCCGCACGGCAGGTCGGCACCGGCCGCGTTCTCCACCGGCACCAGGTGCAGCGGACGGCCGCGGTCCTCGGCGATGGCCGCGCAGAACTCGGTGAGGTCGAAGGGGGTGGGGACGACGAGCCGGTCCACCAGATCGGACAACTCGGACCGCGGCTGCCTGCGCCATCTCATGGCCGCCTGCCCTCTCCACTGTCGCCGTGCCGCCGCCCGACCGCCGCGGCCCGCCAGCCGCTCCCGGACGTTCGAGCCTGTAGCTTAAACGTTCCGTGGAGCGACGGTCACGTGTGGCGCTGTGCAGGTGCGGTGCGGGCTGCGCCCCGGCTCCTTCACCGGGAGCGGGCGCCGTACGGAGGGCGGGAGCGGGGTCAGCGGTCCCGTCCGCGCCCGCGCTTGGTGCGGCCCACCTCGGGCAGGCCCTCCACCGCGCGGACCTGGTCGACGATCGCCCGCAGGCCCTTGAGCGCGCGCGGCGACAGTCCGGCCAGCCGGAAGGCGACCGCGCGGATGTCACTGTCCGCGAGCACGTCGGCCAGTTCGTCGGCCGGGGTCGGCGCGGGAGCCGGCGAAGGGGGCCGCGCGCTGCTGGCAGCGCTCCCACCGGCCGGTTCGGCCGCACCGGCGCCGGCGGCCCGGCCACCGCTGCCCGGACCTGCCTTCAGCTCGCGCACCCGGGCTTCCACCCGCTCGGCCACCGTGTCGTCCAGGAAGTAGCCGACCGGCACCCCGAAGAAGGCCGCGACGGCCTCCAGCGTCTTCACGGTCGGGTTGGTCTTGGCGCCGGTGCGGATCTGCTGCAGCGTGCCGTGCGAGACGGTCGGACCGTCCGGCCCGGCCTGCTCGCGGATCGCCTGCGCGACCTCGTGGTAGCTGAAGGGGCCGCGGCCGGCGGGATGGATCTCCTGGAAGAGGTGGTCGAGTCTCTCCGCGATGGTGCGCCGGCGGTCCTCGGCCTGCTCGGGCATCGACATCGCCACTCCCTGATCCCCCGATCCGCGGGGTACACCGCGACCCACCCCTGCGCTCCGGCACTTGACGCTGTTCGTGTTGAAGGCCCCAGTATCCACTGAAATGGACGCGGACGACGAGCGAACGGGAAAGTCCCTGGTCAACCGCTACTCTCCGTTATCACGGTTGACAGCCCGGGGAGGGTTCAGCGTATGTTTCAGCGCATGCCGTCCAACAAAATAGACGGCACTGGGACGGCGCGCGGTCACACGGGGGTTGACCGCGCGCCGTCGGCCTTTGCCGTTGCCCCCGGGAGCCCGATCGGCACCTGCGAGGATGGACGGGTGACCCAGGCAGCCGCGCGCCCCCGACTGATCGCCACCGACCTCGACGGCACCCTGCTGTGCAAGGGCGGCACCGTCTCACCGCGGACCGCCGCTGCGCTCACCGCCGCCGAGGACGCCGGCATCGAGGTCGTCTTCGTCACCGGCCGCCCGCCGCGCTGGCTGCGGCTGCTGGGCGAGCACATCGGCGGCCACGGCGTGGCGATCTGCTCCAACGGCGGGGCGGTCTTCGACGTGCGGCGCGAGCGGCTGCTTGAGACCTTCCCGATCGCCGCCGCCGACGCCCGTGCGGTGGTGGACCGGCTGCGCGAGCGACTGCCCGACACGGCCTTCGCGTTCGAGTCCGCGGGCGGCCTGACCCGCGAGCCGCAGTACGAGGCGCTGATGTGGGGCGACGACGAGGCCTTCGCGGTGGCCCCGGCCCGGGAGCTGCTGGCCGACGCCACGGCGGACACCGCCGCGGGAGCCGCGGCAGGCTGCTACAAGATCCTGGCCAAGCACCCGGGGCTCGACCCCGACAGCTTCCTCGCCGAGGGCCGCCCGGCCATCGGCGAGCTGGCCGAGATCACCTGCTCCAGCCCGATCGCGCTGCTGGAGATCAGCGCGCGCGGCGTCACCAAGGCCAGCACGCTGGCCCGCTGGTGCGCCGAGCGGGGGATCGACCGCAGCGAGGTGGTCGCCTTCGGCGACATGCCCAACGACCTGGAGATGCTGGCCTGGGCCGGCACCTCCTACGCGGTGGCCAACGCCCACCCCGAGGTGCTGGCCGCCGCCGCCCAGCACACCCTGAGCAACCAGGACGACGGCGTGGCCCGGGTGATCGAGGAGCTCATCACCCGGGCCGGCAGCGTCTCCTGACGTCACGTCACCGCGCTCAGCCGAAGCGCCCGTTGACGTAGTCGGCGGTGCGCTGGTCGACCGGATCGGCGAACAACTGCCCGGTCGGGCCCGCTTCGACGATCCGGCCCGGCGTGTCGTGGCTGGCCAGGAAGAACGCGCAGGACTGCGAAACCCGCTGCGCCTGCTGCATGTTGTGGGTGACGATGACGATGGTCAGCCGCCCGCGCAGCTCGGCGATGGTCTCCTCGACCCGGCGGGTGGAGGTGGGGTCCAACGCCGAACACGGCTCGTCCATCAGCAGGATCTCCGGCTCGACCGCCAACGAGCGGGCGATGCACAGCCGTTGCTGCTGGCCGCCGGAGAGCGCGCCACCCGGCGTGCCGAGCCGGCTGCTCACCTCGTGCCACAGCCCGGCCCGGCGCAGGCTGTCCTCCACCAGGTGCTCGCGGTGGTCCCGGCTCACCTTGATGCCGGCCAGCTTCAGCCCGCTGGCCACGTTGTCGGCGATCGACATCGCCGGGAACGGGTTGGGGCGCTGGAAGACCATGCCGATCCGGCGGCGCACCTCGGCCGGCCGGCGGCCGTGCGCGTAGACGTCCTCGCCCTCCAGCAGGACCTCGCCGGCCAGTTGGGCGCCGCGCACCATCTCGTGCATCCGGTTGAGGATGCGCAGGTAGGTCGACTTGCCGCAGCCGGAGGGCCCGATCAGCGCGGTGACCTCGCCGGCCGCCATGGTGAGCGAGACCCGCTCCAGCACCTTGTGCGAGCCGAACCAGGCGGAGATGTCCCGGGTCTCCAGGCCGCGGAGCCGGGCCGGCTCCGCCGCCAGGGGCTCCCGGGGGACGGTGGTGGTCATCGGGCGGGTCCTTTCAACAGCTCAGTAGCGGTCGGGCAGCAGCTCGGTACAGGTTCGGCGGCGGCTCAGTACAGGTTCGGCAGCAGCGCTGCGGCGTTCTCGTAGCAGGCCCAGAGCAGCGCCGCCAGCACCGGCGCGAAGGTCAGGTAGGCCGCCCGCCGGTGCCAGGAGCGCACCGCCAGGGTGGCCAGCAGCACCGTGCCCAGCAGCGCCGCGCCCCAGAGCTGGAAGGCGGCCAGCGCCCCGGTGTCCTGGGCCAGCGCGTGGTCCGCGGCGGACAGCGCGGGGCGGCCCAGCGGGTTGGGCTGCGGGTCGCCGTCCAGCCGTGCCCCGACCTGCACGGTGCCGGTCGGGATCCAGCCGGAGTCGCTGGTGGTGAGCACCATCCGGTCGGGGGCGGCGTCCTGGACGGGGTGCCCGCCGTCGCCGTAGGCGTTGACCGTGTAGCTGAACCGGCCCTGCCCGGTGGAGACGAAGATCCGGTCGCCGGCCCGCAGTTCGGACAGCCGCCCGAACGGTGAGCCGAACGAGGCGCCGCGGCCGAACAGCACGCTGACCCCGGCCTGGCCCGGCAGCGCGGTGTCCCGCCGGTGGCCCGGTCCGCGCATCAGGTCGCGACCGGTGGTGCCCTCCACCACCACGGCGTGGTGCAGGCCGATCCGCGGGATGTCGAGGATCGCGACCGGCGCACCGTCCGCCGCCGTGCCGACCGGCGCGGTGGCCTGGGCGAGCTGGTAGCGGAAGGTCTGGTAGGCCGCCGCCTGGTAGTGCATCTCCTGCAACGGGGAGAGCGCGGCCAGGTAGACCGCGAAACCGAGCAGCAGGGCGGCGAGCAGCGTGGCGGCCCAGGCCGCCTGGAGCAGCCGGCGCCGCAGGGGGGAGGGCCCGGCGGCCGGCGGCGGCTCGGTGCCGCCGGCGGGCGGGACGATCCGCTCCAGCACCACGGTGTCGTCGGTGGCGCCGGCGCCGGTGTCCGTGGGGGCCGTGGCGGGCGCGCCGGCCGGGCTCATCGCGGGCCCCCGGTGGAGCCGGCCGACCGGCGGCGGCGCAGCCAGCCGCCGAGGAACGGCGGGACGGCCACCACGGCCAGCAGTTCGACGGCGGTGATCGTGGTCAGCGCCCAGTTCTGCGGCCGGCCACCGACGTTGACCACGCTCGCCGCCACGTCGCTGGCACCGCCGCCGCCACCGTCCGGCACCACCTGGCCGGTCTGCGGGTCGATGGTGGTCCCGCCGCCGGCGCCGCCACTGCCCGCACCGCCCGTACCGCCCGAGCCGCCGCTGCCGCCCGCACCGCCGACGCCGCCGCCAGAGCCCCCGGCGTTGCCGGTGGAGCCGCCGCCACCACCGGTGGTGCCGGTACCGCTCCTGGTACCGCCGGTCCCCGCACCCGGCTTGCCGGTGGCGCCGGTGCCCCGGCCGGCCGAGCCGCCGCTACCGCCCGCACCACCCGTGGAGCCGCCGCCGCTGCCGCCCGCACCGCCCGAGCCGCCGCTGCCGCCCGTACCGCCTGCGCCGGCCGTACCGCCGCCGCCACCCGAGCCGCCCGCACCGCCCGTGCTGCCGCCGCTGCCCGAACCGGTCGGGTTCCCGGTGGGGTTGCCGGGGTCGCAGCCGAGCGGGGCGCCCTGGTGGTCGCACTCGCTGGGCATCGGGGCGTTGGTCAGGATGGTCAGCTGACCCGAGGAGTCGAAGGTCGGGTTGGGGCAGTTGCTCAGTGTGTTGGGGTCGACGTTGCCGTTGTAGCCCGGGATGTGGGTGACCTGGAGCAGCCCGCCGCGCACCAGCCCGCGCGGGATCGGGGAGTAGCCGATCGAGTCGATGCCGCTCTTGCCGGTCGCCTGGCCGCCGCAGAGCACGTAGTCCAGGTACTGGCTCAGCGCGGCGCCCTTGGCGTCGTTGAAGCGCGGCGGTGGCGGCTGGGCGGCCCCGGCCCGCGGCACGATCACGTAGCTGTAGCTGGAGATCGGGTACGAGCGCTTGTCCGGGTTGCTGTAGACGCCGTCCAGGTCCTGCTGCAGGAAGTCCGGGTCGGTCGGGGGGGTGTTGTCGTCGACGCCGCGGATCTTGGCGGCGGTCAGCGCGACCGCCACGTTGGAGGCGGTGGGCAGCGTGTAGTACCCGGCCGGGTTGAGCACCTTGACCACCGGCCAGCCGCTGGTGAGGGCGAAGGCGTACTCGTCGTAGCCGATCGCCCCGGTGTCGGCGGGCTGCTCGATGTAGTGGGCCACCTGGTCCGAGCCGTTCTGCGCGATCATGCGGCCGGAGGGCGGGAAGAACTCGGTGTAGTCGCCGCAGCCGACCTGGTTGACGCTCTGGCAGTACTGGTCCCACTGCGCCTGGTGGGTGTGCTCCATCCAGCGGGAGAACTGCGCGGTGGCGCCGGAGCCGTCGGAGCGGATCACCGGGGTGACCTGGATGTGCGGCAGCGTCTTGGGGTAGGAGGCCTTGATCTTCGGGTCGTCCCACCAGGTGATCTTCCCGGTGAAGATGTCCACGATGTTGTCCGGGGACAGCCGCAGGTCGGTGATCTGCTTGCCGCCGATCGACAGGTTGTACATGAAGGCGGTGCCGCCGGCGGTGATCGGCACGTAGGAGTAGCCGTAGGTCGGGTTCTCCGCGTTGCCGACGCCGGCCCCGTGCTGGTCCTGGGAGGCGCCGTTGTCGGTGGCGGTGCGGAACGGCACGTCGGAGGCGGTGAAGTCGTCCTGGCCGTTCTCCCACTGCTGGCGGCCCGCCGCCGAGCCGTTCGGGTTGAAGTTGAGGTTGATGCCCTGGTTGGCGACGTCGGTGCGCCACTTCTCGATGGCCGGACCCGCCCAGCTCGAACCGTCGGCGTTCAGCGTGGTGCCGGCGAAGGCGGTGCCCTGGCCGAGCAGCAGCACGAGGACGGTGAGCGCGAAGGAGAGCAGCAGGGCCGGCGTCCGGCCGGCCCCTCGACGGGCGCCCGGGGCGCGGGCGGGGCGGTGAGCGGTGGCCCACGGCATGGCGGTTCCTCCGGTACGGAAGGCGGTGGATGTGCTGACGCGGCGTCTGTTCATCGGCGGACCGCCGCCCGACGGGCGATCCTGCGGCGCTGACGGCCGCTCAGGTCGCCCGGACGCCGGCCGCCGATCAGGCGCGCGGTGACGAAGAGGACCAGCACCACGACCATCAGGGTGAGCCCGGCGGCGAAACCGCGGGCCACCATGGCGGAGTAGGGCTGGCGGACGTAGGTCCAGATGAACAGCGGCAGGCTCATCTGGTGGCCGGCGAACGGGTTGCCGTTGAAGCCGGCGGTGACCCCCGAGGTGAGCAGCACCGGCGAGGTCTCGCCGACCCCGCGCGCCATGCCGAGGATCACCGCGGTGGCCAGGCCCGGGCGGGCGGTGGGCAGCACGACGTTCCACACGGTGCGCCACTGGCTGCCGCCGAGCGCGTAGGAGGCCTCCCGCAGCGTGCCGGGGACCAGCCTGATCACCACCTCGGCGGCCCGGGTGACGATCGGCATCATCATCACGGTGAGCGCCAGCGAGGCCGCGAAGCCGCTGGGCTCCAGACCGAAGGTGAGGATCACCACGCCGAGCACGAACAGGCCCGCGACGATGGACGGCAGCGCGGTCATCGCCTCCACCAGGGTGCGCACCGGCCGCGCCGTGCGGCCGCCGACCTCGGACATGAAGACGGCCGCCGCGATCCCCAGCGGCACCGCGAAGAGCGTGGCCAGGCCCAGCTGTTCGAGCGTGCCGACCACCGCGTGCAGCGCGCCGCCCGAGCTGATCGCCGAGGTCGCCGAGGTGCGGTTCATGGTCTGGGTCAGGAAGTTGGCGTGCTCGGCCGCGGGCAGGCCGCGGACCGCGAGGAAGCCGAGCTGCTCGACGATCAGGAAGGCCAGCAGCAGCCCGGAGCTCCAGGCGACCAGGGCGACCAGCCGCTCGCGCACCACCGGCCTGGGCCACTGCAGCACACCGAGCGCGTAGCTGAAGCCCAGGAAGAGCAGGTACCAGAGGATCAGGAAGCCCTGCGCCCCGCTGAACGGCAGCAGCCGCTCGTAGAGCAGCCAGTCGAGGGCGAGCGAGCCGGCCAGGGCGGCGAACAGGGTGCCCACCTCGGCGCGGGTGACCCCGCCGAGCTTGCGGCGGCGCTCGGGCGCCGCGGGCGCGGCGGCCGGCGCAGGGACGGGCGCGGAGGTCCCGGTGAGCTGCACGGTGGTCACGGGTGGCGAGCCTTTCTCGGTGCGCGGTTCGGTGTGGGCCATCGCGGTCAGTCCGCCGTCGAGGCGCCGGAGCGCGAGCGGGCGACCACGACCCCCGCCAGCACGTTGACCACCAGGGTGAGCGCGAAGAGCACCAGGCCGGCCGCCATCAGCGCGGAGAGCGAGATCCCGTCCGACTCGCTGAAGCGCAGCGCGATCAGCGCCGAGATCGAGTTGGCCCCCGCCTCCAGCACATGGCCGGTGATCTTGAACGCCGGCGAGATGATCAGGGCGACCGCGATGGTCTCCCCCATGGCCCGCCCGAAGCCCAGCATCACCGCGCCGATCACCCCGCCGCGGCCGAACGGCAGCACCACCGAGCGGACCATGCCCCACCGGGTGCTGCCCAGCGCGTAGGCCCCCTCCCGCTCGCCCTGCGGGGCCTGCGAGAAGACCTCGCGGCTGAGCGAGGTGATGATCGGGATGATCATCAGCGCCACCACCAGGCCCGCGATGAAGGTCGAGGAGGTGTAGGAGGTGCCGATGTCCCCGGTGCGCACCTTGAGGAAGGGCAGCACGCCGCCCAGGTGCAGCGCCATCCAGCGGACCAGGCCGAGGATCCGCGGCTGGAGGAAGAAGAACCCCCACAGGCCGTAGATGATGCTCGGCACCGCCGCCATCAGGTCGACCATGGTGGTCAGCGGGCGGCGCAGCCGCACCGGCGCGTACTCGGCGATGAACAGCGCCGCCGTCAGCGAGACGGGCACCGCGAAGACCAGCGCGACCACCGCGATCAGCACGCCGTCCGGCAGCACGGCCGCGATGCCGAAGACGTGCGCGGCCGGGCTCCACTTCTGGGTGGTCAGGAAGGACCAGCCGGTGGCCCGGAACGCGTCGCTGCCGCGGATCAGCAGGAAGGCGGCGATCAGCCCCATGATCGCGAAGACCGAGTAGCCGGCCAGCCGCAGCACGATCCGGAAGACCAGGTCGCCGCGGGTGGCGGGGGCGGTGATCCGGCGCGGGCGGTCCAGCTCGGCGGCGCCCGGCGGCAGGGGTGGTGGCGGGGGTGTCACGGGCGGTGCAGTGGTCATGGCGGATCTGCTCTCCGGCTCCGAAGGGATGGGCGGTCCCCGGCCAGCCGGGGAAGGGCGGTCCTCGGGCCGGTCGGCCGGGCCCCCGGAACGGAGGGGCCGGCCGACCGGCGGACCGGGGCAGCGGGCGACGGGCGACGGGCGACGGGCAGGCCCTAGGCCGACGGTCCGCCGCGGCCGATGGCGCCCCGCAGCCTGGCGACCACCCGGGCCCCGGCCGGCGTCCCGCCGAGGACCAGCCCCGCCGGGCCGCCGACCAGCAGCACCGCGCCGGTGATCAGCACCACGGGCAGCAGCACCCGGGCCACCCCGGCCCGGTCGGGCGCCGGGGTGCCGATCACCGCGACCGGGGCGGTGGCGGGCTCGGTGGTGCTCGGACCGGGCGAGGCCGTGGCGGCCGGGGAGGCGGTGGACGGGGCGGCGTCGGCGGGCGGGGTCGCACCGGAGCCGCCGTCGGCGCCCGTGCCGAGGCCACCGCCGGTGTCGGTGCCCTGGCCCGAAAGGCCGTTGCCGGAGCCGGAGTCGGCGGGCGCGGCGGTGAGACCGGAGCCTCCTGCCGTGCCCCCGGAGGTGTCCGGCTGGGAGGCCGCCGCGGGCGCGGACGGCTGGTCGCCGGTGGACACCGCAGTGACCGGGGTGGCCGGGGTGCTCGCGGGCGGGGTCGCCGCGGCGCTGGCGGGCGGGGTCGCGGGCGGGGTGGTCGGCGGCGGGGTCGGGCCGGTCTGGTTGCCCGGCAGTGCGCTGTCCTGGGCCGCGACGTGCTGGACGGCGTCCTGCGCGAAGCCCTGCTGACTTGGCGTCAGATCGGTGTAGCCGGGCCCGAGCCGACCGGGCGCACTGCCGTAGAGCTGGCCGCCCCCGAGGTCGGTGACCTGCTGGAGGAACTGCGAGACCGCCGTCGCCTTGGCGGTGTTCAGGCCGGAGGTCGGCGCCATCGCATACTGCACCATGGTCAGCGGGTAGGCGTTCGGGTCGCTCGCGTAGCTCGTCCCCGGTGCGCCGTAAGGCAGTTGCTGGGTGTAGGTCTTCGGGTCCACCGGCATGTCGTTGACGGCGGCCTGCATCGAGCCGATCGAGGGCGCCACGAAGGAGCCCTGCTGGTTGAGGAGTTGGGCCTCCGGCAGGCTGTAGGCCTCGGCGTCGGCGCTGTCGATGATGCCGATCAGCTGGCGCTGGCCGACGAAGGGGGCCGGGCAGTGCGGGTTCGAGCCGGTGCCGTCCTTCAGGACCAGCAGGCAGGTCGGCTGGTCCGACAGGAGGTGTCGCACGGTGTCCGTGAGACCGCTGAGCACCGGCGACCACTCGTACTGCTTCATGTGGTTGTCCGCACCGGCCGGCGGCGGGCCGACGTAGCCGGTGCTGTCCTGCGGGATCAGCGTGTCGACCGGGTAGCCGGAGAAGGCGGGACGCTGGTAGTAGGGGTCGACGTGCATGCCCCACGGGTCGGCCGAGCCCTGCAGGAAGGCGGCCGCGTCGGGGTCGGCCGCGATCCAGCCGGTGAGCTGGTGGACCATGTCGGTCGAGTTGCCGACCACGATCGGCAGGCTCTGCGGGTTGCTGGTGTCGCAGGCCGGCCACTGGAGCGGGGCGATCGAGCTCGCCGGGTTGAGCGCCAGGAACTCCGGGTCCTCGAAGAGGCAGCGCGGGTTGCCGGCCACCGAGGCCGGCGCGAAACCGGCCGGGGACTGCGAGTAGGACTGGGTGAGCTCCTTGGCCAGCAGCCGTGCGTTCAGCCGCAGTTGCCGGATCTGCCGGCCGGTTGCCGGGTCGTCCACCTCGAAGACCACGGAGACGGCGGAGTTGGCGAGCGGCACGTAGACGTAGGGCCGGGGCGCCGGGGCGGTGTCGGGCCGGGAGGTCAGCGCCACTTCGGCGCCACCGCCCCCGAGGAAGGTCTGCCGCGCCTGCGGCTCGCCCTGGGAGGTGTAGCCCGCGTAGATCGGCGATGCGGCCAGGCAGGCACCCGCCCGCCACTGCTGGATCGCGCGCTCGGCCATCGGCAGGCCGGCGGTCGCGAAGTCCGCGCTCGCGGCCTTGCAGCTGTCGGCGGTCGGTGCGAAGGAGAGCGGCACGACGGTCCGCTCGTTCCAGGCGCACCCCTCGCCCGAGGCGTTCCGGTTCACGTAGTTCTGGCTGAACAGCTCCGAGTCGGTGGCCAGGTCGAGGCCGCTCACGGTGTCGTAGGTGTGCACGTCGCAGTGGAGCGCGCCGGTCTTGTCGTGGCCCAGGTAGGCGGTGAGACCGCGGCTGTCGCCACCGTAGTTGGGCTCCACCACGATCGAGCAGGGGTGGATGGAGTCGCAGCCGAGCGAGGGGCTCTGCTGCGAGGTCCAGGTCTCGATGTCCGCCGCCCCCGTGCCGTCCGCCCCGGTCACCCCCATCACCATGTTCGTGGGCAGGTCGGGCGTGGTCGTGCCGGCCGGGCGTCCGGGCTGCTGGAAGCCCTTGGTCCGGTCGCCGCCGTAGAGGGTCGAGCCGTAGCAGTCCGTCACCTGCGGGTCGGTCCCGCGGCACTCGTAGACGCGCACCGCGTAGCGCACCGTGCTGCTGCGCGGCTGGACGTTGGTGGCCTGCGCACCGTTGGCCGTGTAGACGCTGGGGGTGAACCCCTTCCAGGACACGTGGACGACCTGGTCGGTCAGATTGCCGGTCGCGGCCGCGGTCACGCTGCCGTTCGGCCCGTAGGTCCCCTTGGCCGGCTGCCAGAGGGCCGGCCCCTGGACGGTCACCGGCCCCGAGTCCGCCCGAGCCGACTGGACGGTGCCCAGGCTCAGCGGCAGCACCGCGAGCAGGGCGAGGACCGCCCAGGCGACGGTGGTGGACAGCCAGGCTCTGGCCCACCACCCGAGCCCTCTCGGGCTTCGGTCTCGGACTCTCATGAGGGAACCTCCGGCAGTGCACGGTGCGGGCGTGCGACGAGTACGGGGCCTGCAATGGGTACTGGCATGCGAATGGACCCACGGATTCCCGTGAGTCCATTCGCCCATGGGCATATGACGCTTGATGGCCGGTCAGATGTACGAGGCCCCAACCGGGCCCCGATGGCAGGGGTCCGCGTCGGTCAGCTGCCCGCGGTGAAGGTGAGCACGCCGGTGCCCGCGTGCTGGCGGGCGGTGAAGAAGGTGGTGGCGAGGTTGGTGTCCGCGTAGCTCGCGGCCTGGGCGTCGATCTCCAGGTCGCTGGAGGTCAGGGTCTGGGTGGCGCCCGCGGCCGTGATGACCGGGCGGGCCGGGTCGAGCAGCTTCACCGGGGTGGTCTGGCCCAGCGGCACGCCGGTGACCGCCCACTGGCCCGCGTTGAAGGACAGGTTCGTGAAGATGACGGTGCGGCCGTTGGTGACGTTCACCAGCAGCAGCCCGCCGCCGAGCTGGACGGTGCCGTAGAACCCGTTCAGGTTCGCCGCGCCGCCGGTCACCGGGAAGGTGGCCGAGAAGCCGGTGGCGGCGCTGAAGCCGGGGGTCGCGTTCGGCAGCGCGATGGCGAGGATGCCGTTGGAGGCGGCGTTCTGCAGGAAGGTGCTGTCCTCCTGGACCGCCAGGCTGCCGGAGGCGGTGGTGGTGGCCGGGGCGGCGGCCAGCGCGCTGCCGCCCGGACCGGTGACGGCCAGGGCGGCGGTGAGGACAGCGGCGGCGGCGGCGATTCTGACGCTGGTGCGGCGCATGGTGATCTCCTTCGTGCACGGGCATTGGGCGGGGAGCGGACCGGCGGCCAGGGGAGGTTCCCCTGGCCGCCGGGTGTGGCGCTGTACGACTACCGGTCGAGCGGTTGGATCAGGAGTGGGTCACGGCGCCGCAGGCGAACAGCGGCAGGGCCTGGAAGCCGTAGCTGGCGATGTCGGCCGCGGCGGTGGGGTCGCTGCAGATCCAGCCGGTGCCGCCGAAGATGTTCTGCAGCGCGGTGGAGAGCGTGCCGGTGCCGTTCAGCTCCGAGTCACGCAGCACGTTGTAGACCGTGCGGCCGTAGTTGGTGGCGGTGAAGGCCGGGTTCAGCGCGTTGCCGGCGATCGGGTTGGTGCCGTCCACGCTGCGCAGCGACAGGTAGCCGGGGGCGTCGGTGGTGGTGGTGTGACCGCCCACGGTCTGGCCGATGTAGTGCGCGGCGGAGTACGGGAAGACGGCGTTGACGTCGTTGAACACCGCGTCGGTGCCCTCGTTCTCCTCCGGGGTGTAGGCCTTGACGCAGGAGCCGGGGGTGACCGAGGTGCCGCCGCCGATGGCCTGCAGGAAGAACGCCCGGGTGCCGGAGTTGACCTGCGGGATGTAGGCGTCGATCGCGGCGTTCGGGCCGGTGTAGCCGGAGACGTCGGTGATCTGGTTCCAGTTGGTGATGGAGCAGGTGTAGATGCCGTTCAGGTCGGCGGTGCTCAGGTTGGCCGGCGCGTTGCCGCCGGTCTTGCCCGCCCAGGAGACGGCGTCACGGGCGAAGGCCACGAAGTCGTCGGTGCTCGGGTCGGTCGACTGCGGGGCGCGGGAGGAGCGGGCGAAGTTCACCGTGGAGCTGGTGTTGTTGTTCAGCGCGGTGATGCCGGCGCCGGAGCCGTTCGGGCGGGCGATGCTGGTCGCACCGGTCTTCGTGGTGATGTTGCCGGCCGGCGTGGCGTCGTAGCTGTACAGGCGCGGCGAGGTGGTGTCACCGGCGGCGGTCAGCGAGGCGTTGTAGTCGGTCGAGAACTGGCCAAGCACGGCCTGGATGGTGTCCGAACCCACGCCCACGATGTCCTGGGCGGCCGGGGTGACGGTCGGGTCGGCGCTGGCCTGGCCGGCGGCGACGGTGGCCAGCGAGGTGGCGATCGCGGCGGCGGCGAACAGCTTGGCGGCAGTGTGACGCATGGTGCTTTCCTCCGGTGGGAGAGGCAGGCATGACGTGTCCGGGTCCGGGGTCGGACCCGGGGTGCCAGGGGCCGCTGTCGCGTTGGCCCCTCTCGGCGGGACCGATCCTGTCCAGTCGGCGGCGGCGCCGGAAGCCTCGTCCCGGGCGGCCCAAGTACCGGTGAACTTCTGGGTTTTGTCGACTTGGTGGTTTAGTCGCAGGCCCCGCAGCCGCCGGTGCGGCCGTCACCCGGGGCAGCGGCGGCCCGGCACGGCCCGACGTTCTTCTCGCGGTGGCGATTCGGGTCGCAACTGGCAACCTGGCGGTCACCAGGGCCACCGGCCCTCGCTGCCCACGGTCCGCAACTCCCGCTCCAGCGCGTTCAGTCCGCCCCGGAAGCTCTCCACGCCCTGGCGGCACTGGTCACGCCGCAGATAGCCGCGGGCGCTGCGGGCGATCGGCTCCTCGGCGAGCGGGCCGGGGCGGGTGGTGCGCGGCGGGAGGTAGGCCGACCAGCACCAGGCGCGCGAGGCGTCCTGTACGAAGGCATAGCGCAGCGAGGCCCGTTCGATCAGCAACTCGCGCAGTGCGGCGGCGAGTTCGGGCTCCGAGCGGTAGAGGCGGGCGGATCTGGCGAGCTGCCGCCCGTTGCTCGCGGCGAGGGACCAGCCGACCAGTCGGCCCGCGCCCTGCACGGCGAGCAGGCGCGGGCCGCGGGGGGCGGGGCGTCCGGCGGAGCGTCCGGCCGGGCGTTCGGCCGGGCGCTCCGCCGGATGTTCGGCCGGGCGTTCAGGCATCGCCGCCGGATCTCGGCGGTCTCAGCGATCCGGGCCGGTCGGCCCCGGCCAGGGGGGAGCGCTCCCGCGCCGCGGTCGGCGGGTCCGCCGGTCGAGCCGTCGAGTGGGCCGGCGGGTCGACCGCCCGAGCCGTCGGGTCGGTCCCCGGGCGGGCCGCGGACCGGCCGGCCGGCTGGCGTTCCAGCAGCGCGGTGAACCGGCGGAACGCGTTCTGGCAGGTCGCATAGCGCTCGTAGGCCCGGCTGGAGCGCGCCTCCGGCACCCCGCGCGGGCCCGGGACCACCCAGATCCAGCCGATCCCGTCGCGCACGTGCGTGATCCGGGCGGTCAGCTCCACCGCGTACCCCCGTAACGCGGCAAAGGCCAGGTCGGCCTCCTGCGGCGACTCGTGCACCATCGCGGAGACCGCCACGATCCGACCGTTCGGTGCCTTGAGCTGCCACTGGTAACGGCCGTTCGCCACACGCTCGATCTGCACTCCGCCCCGGACCGTGTCCGCCCCGGACCGCCCGCCATCAGCTTGGCCCACCCGGCCCACCCGCCCCGTCCCCGGCGCCCCGCGGCCCCGCGCGGTGGCGAGAACACGTGGGCGTCACGTAGAGATCCCGTGCTCGGCACCCAATCGGCGCAACCGTATGTGTGCGGAACTGGACACGGATAGAGCGGATGCCCGTTCGGCAGCTCTATTGGCCGGGAAGTTCTCCCCCGTTAATCTTCGGCGGGCCCGGGGCCGGACGGGAGTGCCGCGCCGTGGCACAACTGCCTTGTGGGGCAGGCGAACTGAGCAGATGTGCGGTGGCCGTCAGCCGAGGCCGTGGTACCCGAAGGAGTAGGACACCGCCGGCTCCCCGGGCACGGTGACGTAGGAACCGCTCCCCCGCAGCCCGGTCAGCTCGCCGGTGCCCGAGTCGGGGACGACCTCGAAGGCGCAGCGCACGCTGCCGTCCTCATGAAAGGTGCCGCGCTGCTCGATCACGAAGCCGCCCGTGCGGCCGTCGAGCCGGCCGGTCAGCAGCTCGAGGCCGTTGAAGGCGCCGGTCTTCCCGGTGGCGTAGCAGAGGGTGTACTCGCAGACGGTGCCGGTCGCCTCGATGCCGCCGGTGTAGTCGTTGGCGACCCGGGCCCGGGCCAGCCGCGGGGCCGTGCCGCCGGCGCCGATCGGGTGCTCCTGCCAGTCGGTGGAGGTGAAACGGCCGGTGGTGGTGGTCGTGTTGCTGCTGGTGTCGGTCATGACGGTCCTCTCGGTGGGGTTGCCCGCACCACCCTGGCCGGGATACCTGCCACCTTCTGTCAGGTATCCCCGCCGGTTCCGGCAGGATGGCCGGATGCGCGCCGACCGCCTTCTCGCCCTGCTGCTCCTGCTGCAGAACCGCGGCCGGCTGACCGCCGCGACGCTGGCCGCCGAGCTGGAGGTGTCGGTCCGGACCGTCTACCGCGATGTCGAGGCGCTCGGCGCAGCCGGCGTCCCGGTGGTCACCGAGCGCGGCCCGGCCGGCGGCTACCGCCTGCTGGAGGGCTACCGCACCCGGTTGACCGGGCTGACCGACGCCGAGGCCGGCTCGCTCTTCCTGGCCGGCGCCCCCGGACCAGCCCGCGACCTGGGCCTCGGGGCCGCGCTCACCGCCGCCCAGCTCAAGCTCCAGGCGGCGCTGCCGGAGCAGGCGGCGGCCCGGGCCCGGCGGATCCAGGACCGGTTCCACCTGGACGCCCCGGCGTGGTTCCGCGAAGCCGAGCAGGTGCCGTGGCTGGGGGATCTCGCCCGGGCGGTCTGGGAGCAACAGGTGGTGCGCTGCCACTACCGGCGCTGGGGCGGGGAGGTGCGGCGCGAGCTGCGGGCGCTGGGGCTCGTGCTCAAGAGCGGGATCTGGTATCTGGTCGCACTCGCGGAGCCGGAGCCGCAGCCGCAGCCGGAGGCGGTAGCAGAGGGGGCGGGGCCGGAGGGGGCGGAGGGGTCGGAGGCGGGGACGAACGAGGCGGACGGGGTCGGGGCGGCGGACGGCGGCGAGCGGCGCGGCCCGCGGACCTACCGGGTGTCGCGCTTCCTGGCCGTGGAGCCGACCGGCCGGAGCTTCGAGCGCCCGGCGGACTTCGAGCTGGCCGCCTACTGGACGGCCGCCGCCGACCGGCTGACCGCCATGCTCCACCAGGGGACCGCCGAGCTGCGACTCTCCCCGCGCGCAGCGCAGTTGTTGCCGGCCCGCTTCGGTGCCGTCGGCGCACGAGCGCTGGCTCGGGCGCAGGCGCCCGGACCGGACGGCTGGATCCGGCTCACCCTCCCGGTGGAGTCGCCGGCCGTCGCGGTCGGCGACCTGCTCCACTTCGGCTCGGAGGCCGAGGTGGTGGGCCCGCCGGAGCTGCGGGCGGCGCTGGCCGCCGAGGTGGCCGCGCTCGCCGCCCGTTACCTGCCCTAGGGAATGGGGCCGGTCCGGAGACCACCGGCCATTGCCGTCGAGCCCTCCATTGTTCTATAAGTAATAGAGCAGACAGACAAGAGCGGGGGCCACCGTGATCCTCACCCTCGACCTCACCGGCGAGGTCCCGATCTACCAGCAGATCCGGGACCAGGTGGTGGCGGCCATCGCCGTCGGCGACCTGGTCGCGGGCAGCCCGCTGCCCGCCACCCGCCAGCTCGCAGCCGACCTGGGGATCAACTTCCACACCGTCAACAAGGCCTACGACCTGCTGCGGCAGGAGGGCCTGCTGATCCTGAACCGCAGGACCGGCGCGGTCGTCCAGCGCGACCCGGGCTCCGGCCCGCCGTCCGCCGAGTTCGCCGAGCAGTGGCGGCTGCGGCTGCACACGCTGCTCGCCGAGGCGGTGGCCCAGGGCCTGGACGGCCCCGCCGCGCTGGCCGCCTGCGCGACGACGCTGCGCGACTTCGGCCTGCCCGTCCCGCCGGTCCTGTCCGCAGCCGTACCAGACACACCTGTACCGGAGTTGGGGGATTCGACATGAGCACCACCGTTGTCCTGTTACTGATCGCCATCGGGCTGCTGCTCCTCGGCGCGGCCTGGCTGATGCCCTCGCTGGCGCTCGCGACGCTGCCGTTCGGCGTACGGGTCCCGGACGAGCGGGCCGATGCGCCCGTGGTCGGTGAGCAACTGCGGGCCTACCGGTGGTGGATCGCCCTGGCGGGCGGCGCGGTGCTGGCGGCCGGGACCGCCTGGGGGCTGGCCGGCGGCGATACCGCGGCCCTGCCGGTGACGCTGGTCGCCCTGCTCGCCGTCCAGTTGGCCGGCTACCTGCGCGCGCACCGGGCGATCGCCGCGGTCAAGCAGCGCGAGGGGTGGTTCGACGGGCTGCACGAGGGCGTGGCCGCCGACACCTCGCTGCGCACCGACCCCGCGCGCTTCCCGTGGCTCTGGTCGCTGCCCGCCGTGCTGCTGACCCTCGGCACCGCGGTGGCCGGCGCGCTGCGCTACCCGTCGATGCCGGCCCGGTTGGCGATGCACTTCACCGGCCCCGGCCGGGCGGACCGCCTGGCGGCCAAGTCGGTGGGCAGCGCCTTCGCGCCGGTCATCGCGCAGGTGGTGCTGACGCTGGTCATGCTGCTGGTCGGCTGGGCCGTCTTCCGGGCCCGGCCCGACCTGGACCCGGCACGGGTGAAGGTGACCGCCGAGCAGCACCGGCGCTTCCTGGCCCGGATGGCGCGCAGCCTGATGGTGCTGACCTTCGGCGCCGACCTGAGCATCACCGTGGCGGCCTGGTGGATCTGGGACGGCGCCCGCACCCTGTCGCCCCTCGCCCTGCTGCTGCCGACGGCCCTCGGGCTGGCCGTGGTGCTGGTGGTGGCGATCAGCAGCGGCCAGCAAGGCAGCCGGATCCCGGCGAGGCAGGCCGCGGGAGTCGCCGACGTCACCGGGGCCGAGGCCCGCAGCGGCAGGCCGGCGGTGGTGCACCGGGACGACGACCGGTACTGGCGCCTCGGCGGCCTGTGCTACGTCAACCGCGCCGACTCCGCCGCCTTCGTGCCCAGGCGCTTCGGCATCGGCTGGACGATCAACCTGGGCAGCCCGTACGGGATCCTCTTCCTCGCGCTGACCATCGCGCTCGCGGTCGGGCTGCCGCTGCTGACCGGCTGACCGGCTGCCGCTGCTCACCGGCTGACCGGTCGACCGGCAGCCGCTGCTGACCGGCTGACGTCCTGGATCAGGAGCCGAACCAGCCCGCCACGTCCAGCCGGAAGAACTCCGGCGACGCCATGGTCCGCAGGTCCTGCTCCAGGGCGCGCACCCGGCCCTCGCCCAGCTCGGCCGCCCAGCGGCCCCGCAGCTGCTCGAAGACGGCGGCCGAGCGGGCCAGCACGTCCAGCCCGCCCGGGGTGAGCCGGACCAGCTTGCGCCGGGCGTCGGCCGGGTCGTCCACGCGCTCCGCGTAGCCGAGCGCCTCCAGCCGGTCGATGGTCTTGCCGGCCGCCTGCTTGGTGACGCCCAGCCGCCGGCCCACCTCGCTCGCGCTCGCGCCCCGCACGCCGATGGCCTGGAGCGCGAAGCCGTGCGCCGGGCGCACCTGCGGGTGGCCCTGGCGGGCCAGTTCGGTGTGCAGCTCGTCGATGATCGAGCGGAAGCCGGCGAAGAGCAGCAGCGGCAGCTCGAAGCCGTACCCCGCCCGGTCGCCCGCGCCGTCGTTCGTCCGGTCGCCCGTCCCGTCGCCCGCGCCGCCGTCCGCCCCGCCGTTCAGGTGCTCAGCCATCGCTTCTCGCTCCGTCCTTGCCAAGATAGACAACCTGGTTTACGTTTTTAGTCAACCACGTTGTCCATTTTACGACGCACGAGGAGACCGATCCATCATGTCCTGCGAGCACTTCCCCACCCACACCCCCGAGACCGCCCCGGCCGCCGCCCGGCCCGCCATGGCCGCGACCGCCAGCCACCTCGGCTACCTGCCCACCCCGGTGCGCACGATGGCCGAGTCCCCGGAGCTGCTCTCCGGCTTCCTGGAGCTCAACAAGCGCTTCGAGAGCAGCACCCTGGACGCACTCGCCCGCGAGGTGCTCGTCCTGACCATCGCCACCCGCAACGCCTGCCACGTCTGCGTCGCCATGCACACCGGCCGGCTGACCGGCATGGGCGCCGACCAGTCGCTGATCACCGCCCTGCGCGCGGGCGCCGCGCTGGACGAGCCCCGACTGGAGGCGGTCCGGCTCTTCACCCTGGAGCTCCTGGCCACCTCGGGCGCCGCATCCCCCGAAGCGCTGGACGCCTTCCTCGCCCACGGCTACACCCCGCGCAACGCCCTGGAGGTGGTGCTCGGCATCGGCACCTACACCCTCTCCACCCTCGCCAACCGCCTCACCGACGCCGAACTGGACGAGCAGCTCGCCCCGTTCGCCTGGGCCTAGGAGCCGGAAGACCCTAGGGACTGTCCGGCGGATCTTGCCGGACGGTCCCTAAGCCGACCCGGGCCCGCGCCTCACAGCCGTGCCGACCAACGCGCCCGGGTACCACGGCGGTTCGGGCCCGGCTCGTGCCAGGCGTCGCCGCCCAGGTGCTCGGCGCGGCGGCGCAGATTGGCCAGCCCGCTGCGCCGCCCGCCCGCCGGGATGCCGACGCCGTCGTCGGTGACGGTCAGCAGCACGCCCGGACGGCCCGCGCGGTCCGGGACCTCGGGATCACCGGAGACGGGGTGGCCCTGGTCGTCCAGGTGGACGGTGGCGTCCAGTTCGACCCCGACCCGCGAGGCGCGCGCATGACGTGCCGTATTGGAGAGCATCTCCCTCAGCGCGGCGAGGAGTTGACGGGCCGTCGCATCGCCGACCAGGTTCTCCACCGGCCCCATGAAGGTGATCGACGGCTTGAAGCCGAGTGCAGCCGCCGCCTGGCTGCCCTCGCGCAGCACCCGGGTGCGCAGGGTGTCCGGCTCGTCGCCGTGGTCGTCGTGCTGGAGGGCGTAGATGGTGGTGCGGACCTCCTGGATGGTGGCGTCCAGCTCGTCCACCGCGTGTCCGAGCCGGTCCACCACCTCGGGCACCTGCGCCTTGCGGGCCGCGCTCTCCAGCATCATGCCGGTGGCGAAGAGCCGCTGGATCACCAGGTCGTGCAGGTCCCGGGCGATCCGGTCACGGTCCTGGAAGACCGCCAGCCGCTGCTGGTCCCGCTGCCCCTCGGCCAGCCGCAGGGCCAGCGCGGCCTGGGAGGCGAAGGTGGCCGCCAGCTCCTTCTCGCTCTGGCTGAACGGCCGCGCCCCGTGCCCGCGCCAGACCACCAGCCCGCCCAGCACCCGGCCTGCCGCGACCATCGGCAGCGCCATCGAGGGGCCGTAGCTGCGGGCCAGGCGCATCACCAGCTTCGGGTCCTTGGACATGTCGTCGATGAAGATGCTCTCCCCGTCGCGCAGCCTGGCCGCGTACCCCGACCCCGGCACCAGCTCGCCGACCACGTACTCCGCGTCCGCACCGGAGGCGTGCGAGACCCGCATGCTGCCGTCACTGGTCGGCAGCATGATCATCCCGAGCTCGGCGTCGGCCAGCTCCCGCACCTGCTCGGCCGCCACCGACAGCGCCGAGTGCGCCTCGTCGGTGGAGAGCAGTGCGGTGGTCACGGCGGCGGCCCCCGCGATCCACCGCTCCCGGCGCCGGCCCGCCTCGTACAGCCGGGCGTTCTCGATCGCCACCCCGGCGGCCACCGCCAGCGCGTGCACCACCTGGGCGTCCTCGGGCGTGAACCCGCCGCCGCCGCGCTTCTCGGTCAGATAGAGGTTGCCGAACACCTCCCCGCGCACCCGGATCGGCTCCCCGAGGAAGGAGCTCATCGGCGGATGCTGCGGCGGGAACCCGGCCGACCGCGGGTCCCGGCTCAGATCGTCGAGCAGCAGCGGCTCGGGATGGTCGATCAGCACCCCGAGGATCCCCCGCCCCTGCGGCAGATCACCGATCCCGGCGGCCGTCGCGTCGTCGATGCCCACGTGGATGAAGTCGCTCAGCCCCTGCCCGAACGGCGAGACCACCCCGAGCGCCGCGTACCGCGCGTCCACCAGCTCGGCCGCCCCCGCCGCGATCCGCTCCAGCGTGGCGTGCAGGTCCAGCCCCGCCCCGACCGAGACCACCGCCTCCAGCAACCGCTGCATCCGGTCCGCGGCCACCTGCAACCGCTCGGCCACCTCGGTCACCAGCTCGTCCAGCCCGAGCGAGGAGATCTCGGGCACGCGATGGGGGGTCGCTTCGGTGACGGGGACGGCGGTGGCGTCGGGCTCGGGGGTGCTCGGCATGCTCCCGAGCGTAGGCGGTGAGCAGCGGAAGCGACGGGAGGAACTCAGCGTCACCGCCCGCCACCACAGGGCGTGACCCGCCCCTGCCGGTGCCGTTAAGCAGATCATGAACACTCGACGCATCACGACCGCCCTCGCCACCCTGGTCGGCGCCGCCCTCCTCTCGGCGGCCGTACCCGCGGCCGGCTACGCCGCGGCGGCCGGCTCGACCCCGGCGGCCACCACTGGTGCCCGTGCCCTGGCCGAGACCCGGAACCCGAAGACGATCAAGCCCGCCGACTACAACCAGGCCCGGAGCATCCTGGCCAACGCCGGAAGCCAGACGGCAGCCAAGTCGCACCCCGTCCACGGCAAGGACGACGTGCCGGTCAACTACGGGACGAACCTGCTCACCGCGGCCCGCGACGAGTTCCGCCAGGCCGACCGGGGCCTGCCGGCCAAGGACAAGAAGTCGGACATGTCGATCCCGCACTACAACGCCGTCCACTCCGCCGCGAAGGCGATGGGCATCGACCGCTGGTGACCGCCTGACCACCACCCCGGCGAGCCCCGACCACCCCACGTCGCGGCTCGCCACACCCCCGGAGCCCGCCATGAGTACCGTCCTGTGGATCAGCACCGAGACCTGTGCGCTCGGCCCCTACCGTGCCGACCTCGTCGAGACGTACTGGCGCTGGGAGCAGGACCCGGCCCTGCTGGTCGGCTACGGCCGCCAGAGCCCGGAGTCCCTGGAGGCGCGCACCGAGGGGATGGCGCACCAACTCCGGGGCGGGAACCTCCGGTTCACCGTCTACGGGTTGGGTACGGGTGAGCCCGTCCCGGTGGGAGTCACCACCCTGCTGCCCGACCACGCCGTGCGGACCGCCGAGTACGTGGTCATGCTCGCCCCCGAAGCCCGCGGCCACGGCCTCGGCACCCAGGCCACCCGCCTCACTCTCGACTACGCGTTCCACATCACCAACCTGCGCATGGTCTGGCTCAAGGTCCTCGCCCCGAACAGGGCCGCCGTCCGCGCCTACGAGAAGGCGGGGTTCCGGCAGGTTGGCACCCTGCGCGAGGCCGGCTACTGGCTCGGCGAGGTCTGCGACGAGGTCCTGATGGACGCGCTGGCCGCCGACTTCACCGGCCCCTCGGTGATCACACCGCTGGTGCCGCCCGGAGTTGAGTAGGAGTACTCAGGCCCGCCGCCCGATTCACGATCACCCTTGACCCATGGAGAACCACCCCTGGGGCCAGGGCACCCCCGTCAGCCGCCGAGCCCGCACGACGGCCGCAGCCTCACACCTGTCGCTCCCGCCTCGCTGGTGGCTGCCCTTCGGGCGAACGGCCCTCTGGGCCGCTGCGGCCGCCCTCGGCGCCCTGCTGGCAGGTGCCGTGCTGCTCGGGGTCTCGGGGCTCTGGATCTTCATCGGTTGGATGTACGTCGGCGACTGAGCGAAGCGCCGAGGCCAACTGCCCGAGATCCCGGGCCACCTGCTCGGTGATGCACTCATGGAGTGCACGCATCGAGGCGAGCACGTCGGCCAGGGTGCTGATCGAGGCCCCTTGGGCGGCGGCCTGGTCGAGCCGCCGGCCGAGGGAGCGGAGTTCGGCGTGTGCCGCGTTCATCGCGGGGCCTGTGGAACGGCGAGGGCGTAGCGGGTGCTGGTGGTGGTCCAGGTGGTGAGGGCGTGGCGGAAGCGCTCGAGGGCGCGGGCGAACTGGCGCGTGGCAGTGGCGAGTTCGTCGTCGCGGACGGCTGTGCAGAGCCACCAGAAGCGGCGCTCCTCGGCGTCGAGCAGCGCCCGTACGTGCGCGTGGGCCTGGGGCGGGGGCAGTGGGTGGCTGGCGCGTAGGGCGTCGACGGCGGTGAAGGTGTCGGCGGCGTCGGCGGCGAGGCCGTTGGCCAGGCACCCGATGGTCGAGAAGCTGTGCAGCAGGGACTGCACCAGGGCGTCGTTCCAGTCGGGCGTGACACACCGCCCGGCGAGTTCGCACCACATGGCGGCGAGCAGCATCCCGCCGTCGGTCGGCCGGATCGTCAGGTACTGGCGGAGAGTTGGCGTGCGGTGCGGCTGGACGAAGTCGAGCAGCTTGGCGGAGGCGGCATGGACCCACTCCTCCAGGTGCGTCAGATACCGCTGCCACCAGAGGGCAGGCATCATCGCCCGGGTGTCCGCCGCCAGATCCGCGAGGGCGCGCACGGCGGGGTGATCGCCCGGCGCGGGCCGGGCACTGCCACCGGCAACCAGGAGCAGGGTGAGCGTGAACTCACCCACCACCTGCGGGGATTCGCCCAGCAGCTCCGCGTCGAACACGTCGTCGACGATCCACGTCCACAACGCCCAACGGGTAGCGAGATCCAGTTCGGCGCCGCACGCGGTCGGCCACCCGGCCAGACAGAGATCCACGTACCCGTGCGCGAGGTAGCCCGCCGGGTCGGGGTGGAGACCGTACTGCGTGAGGAAGGTGGCGGCTGAGACGTAGAGGTCGGTGTGGCGGGCATCGGTCCCCATCAGGCCAGCACCCCGACATGCTCAGGGCACGCCGACACAGCCCACACCAGACCGTCGACCGCCAAGTGCCCGGCCGACACCAGGGGCGGCTCAGCAGAGCCACACCGGACACACACACGCTCATGGCGCTGCGCATAGGAGAGGTGGGAGTTCACGGGCATCGGCCCAGCGGCGGGCTGCGGCACGGGCGGCCCGGGTTCCCGCAGTGTGGAAGCGCCGTTGCGACTCCACGGGTGCGGGGTTCGATCGGTAGTGGCCATCGGTATCTCCGGCTTCACGAATGGACGCGGTCCCCCGCAGCCGGCCGCTCCACAATCTGCAGGGCCCTGCGCCGGCTCCCACGCGCGCCGAGTGGGCATGTCAGATAGTGAACCGCCCGATGGCTACCAGGAGTACCGTGTTGGCCACGCAATGCGGTTTAAGCGGTTTAACGGCCAGTCAGGCAGGTGGGCGTTGGCGTCGGCGAGAGAACCGAACGAGAAGCTGCGCGCGATCATTGACGAGACCAGGCTCTCCGGCGATGCGATCGCGCGTCTGATCAAGCGGGTGGCCGCCGAGCACGGCGAGTTCCCGGAAACGAACAAGTCGAGCATCACGCATTGGAAGAACGGTGGCCAGCCGGCCGGGAACGTCGGCCTCTTCCTGGCCGAAGCGCTCGGCCGCGCACTGGGAGGCCGGGTCGTCACGCCAGAAGAGATCGGACTGATCACCGCCTCAACCCGAATTCCCGCCTGGGACGCCGATACGCTGAGCGTGCTGGCCGAACTCGGGAGAGCCGACGTGGACGTGGAACGCAGGCGGGCGCTGGGGACGGCGGTCTACTCGGTGGCCGCCCTCTCGCTGCCTGGCGACGACTGGTGGCGTCGGATGTCCGAACGGGGCAGCACGCGCGACTCAGGCTCGTCGGTACGAATCGGCCCCGGCGACCTCGCAGCCGTCCGTGACATGACCACTCTGTTCTCCCAGGTCGACCAGCGCCGTGGCGGTGACCACGCCTGGACGTCCGTGGTGCAGTACCTGTCGACCGATGTCACCGCCTACCTACGGGGCAGCTTCACTGATGAACGGCTGCGGCGCGACCTCTTCTCGTCGGCCGGCGAACTGACTTACCTGGCAGGCTGGATGGCTTTCGACAGCGGTCGGCACGCGACCGCACAGCGGTACTTCACCGAGGCCCTGAAACTCGCGGCGGAGGCCGGTGATCCGCCGATGGCCGGCCATGTGTTGCGCGCGATGGCGCACCAGGCGATCGACCTCGGGCATCACCGGCAAGCCCTGGATCTGGCCGCCGCGTCCGTCGACGGCGACCGGTACACGCTCGCCTCGCCTCGTGAGCGTGCCCTCCTTGGTGTTGTCCACGCCCGGGGCCTGGCCGCAACCGGGCGCAAGAACGCTGCCACGAAGGCGCTGTTGAGGGCAGAGACCGACCTGTCCGCCGCCGACGAAGGCATCATGGAGCCGGACCGGGTGTTCTTCTTCGGCGAGGCCAGCTTGGCCCACGAGACCGCATGCGCTCTGCGCGACATAGGGGATCTGGACGGTTCCGTGCGCGAGTTCCACCACAGCGTCCGTACCCGCAGGGCAACGAAGTTCACCCGCACTCACGCGGTGACCTTGGGGTACCTCGGTTCCGTGTACGCGCAGATGAACGACATCGAGCAGGCCTGCGCCAGTTGGTCGCAGGCACTCGACGCCATGGACGGAGTCCGGTCGGGCCGCACCCGGCACGCCGCCACCACCATGCGCACCCAGCTCTCCCCCTACCGGCGACGCGGCAGCTCGGCCGTCGGCGAGGTCGACGCACGTGCCGCCGCGTACCTGTCCGAAACAGTCTGACGAGGAGTCACTCATGGCAGAGCGTGGAACGTTCGAGGTCGAAGCCCTCGGCCACGTGGTCGGCGGCCGGATCGAACCCACGGACGACTTCTGGGGCGGCACCCGGGCGATCATCCGGCTGGACGGATCCCTGTTCACGCCCGATGCGACCAAGGGGCTGGAGGACTTCTCACACCTGGAGATCGTCTTCCGGTTCCACCTCACCGACCCGACCGACCTGAACCTCGGCGCCCGCCGCCCCCGGGACAACCCCGACTGGCCCGAGGTCGGGATCTTCGGGCACCGCAACATGCGGCGCCTGAACTGGCTCGGGGTGTCACGCTGCCGTCTGCTCAAAGTCGACGGCCTGGACCTTCACGTCGAGGACCTGGACGCCGTGGACGGCACCCCGGTCCTGGACGTGAAGCCGTGGTTCGCCGAGATGGGTCCGCGAGGAGACCACCGCCAGGCCGACTGGACCACGGTCATGCTCCGCGACTACTTCGCGCCGTCGGCCAGTGAGTAGCCGCGCCCAGTAGACGCCCGGCGCAAGTCGGTCGGTGCGAGGAGATCGAGTGGCGATCGAGGCAGAGCTGAAGGCAATAGTGCGTGACCCGGACAGCGTCACGCGATTGCTGGAGGCCGGGTACGGACCAGGACGGCCGGAGGTCTATCAGGACACGTACTACGACGCCCCCGATGGCTCGCTGATGGGTGCGGATCGGGAGCTGCGCATCCGCACCGTGCACGGCGCCCACGGCAGCCGCACCGTGCTGACCTACAAAGGCGCGCGCGTGGACGAGGTCTCGGGGTCGAAGCCGGAGCATGAGACCCGGGTCGAGGACACCGACGCGGCACACGAGATCGTGCGCGGGCTCGGCCTGGTGCCACGGATCGCGTTCCAGAAGCGATGCCGCAACTACACCTTCAGGAGCGACGGGCGGGCCCTCCTGGCGACGCTCGTCCGCGTACCCGAGATCGACGGGACCTTCCTGGAGCTGGAGACCACGGTCACCGACGAACAGGACCTGCAGCCGGCGCTCGACGCCATCCGCGCCGTCCTGAGCAGGCTTGGCATCGACGAAGGCGATCTGACCACCGAGTTGTACACCGATGCGGTGGCCGCGAGGCGCTGAGGTGCGTGCTGCAAACGTCGGTCCCACCGACTTTTCCGCTGGCTCCTGGATCGCTGATGGCAGCGACGTAGTGCGCGACAAGGACCGGGACCTGTCTCCGGAACCAGCCGCTCGCCAAGTGATGGATAAGAGCGCCCAGTTGTAGTCAGCCAGCGGTCTCGGCAGAGATCCACTGAAGATACTCACCACTACCGTGGGTAATGTCGGCAGCGATGATCTCCGGAGTGTCGTAGCTGTGAACCGACTTGATGATCTGTTCCAGCTCGGGGAACCGGTCAGCGGGCAGCTTGTAGAGCACGCGCCACTCCTCGTCCACCTGAAGGGCGCCTTCCCACCAGTACACGGACCTGATGGGGCCATCGATCTGGGCGCAGGCCGCGGCCCGTGCGCTGACGCCTGCGCGAGCGAGTTCCTGTGCCCGGTCGGCAGAGTCGGTGGTGGTCAGAACTGTGATGTAGCTGGCCATGGCTCTTCCTGGGACAGCATCCGACCGAGAGCCTACCCAGCGGACGCGCACGCGGTGGTCGAAGTCGCTTCCCAGCCGCCCGTGCACGCCGAGCGGCTTAACACCTGGTGCATTGGGTGGAAGGCTCCAGGGCCAACCCGGCATCCCGGTCGGCTCTCCTCGGGGCGGCACCAGGACGGAGCGGTCGATCAGGAAACCACGCTGTCCGGAGAGAGCACTGGCTCAGCCCACGCCGCGAAGCTGAAGACCGGCCGCTGCGTAAGCCTTCCGCCGCTGTCATCAAAGAGCGTGCGCCGCACTCTGCGATCCTGACGCACCAGGTAGCGCAGTCCCTCGACCTCTACGACCCCACATTCTCCCGCGTCCAGGTCCACAGCCGCGCCGTCGATCCGGTTGACCTGCCAACCTGCCTGGCCGGCGAGATGCACCCACACCTCGATCGCCCGTTCCGGCTCTGCAGCGCGGAAGCTCGTGCCTACTCTGGCGATGATCTGGACTGGATCCGGTCGTTCATCCATCGTCATGACAGCCCCTCTCGTACAGAGAGGATCATCCCAGGCCGTCATCAGCGCCGGAAATGAGCCCCCTCGACCCGCATCGGTGAGCAATGCGAGAGTCGTGGACAAGTGGGATGGCAATGGGAGGAAGGCGCCGTATTCAGCGAATGCGTTCTCTGGTCTCGCGGACGAGAGTGCGGGCCCGGCCGGCCCAGTAGGTGGTGCGGGTTGTGGGGACTCTGTCCGGCTCTTGGCTACTGCATCTGCCGCTGTGCGACGTGCGGCAATCCCTGCATTCCGCCATGGGGGCGGGTTCTGGGGGGATGCGGTCGATCAATCGCTTGCGGGTGAAGGCTCCGGCGCACTGGATGGTGGTCGGGAGGCCGTTCGTCATCGCGTAGCGGAACTGTCCGACCGTCACGTTGCGGGCGAACCAGGCAGCGGCCAAGGGCTCCAGTTCCTCGCACTCGCGGGCGGAGAGCATCATCCGCTTGTCCGCCGCGCCGAGGGAGGCGAGGGCGCGGTAGGCGATGGAGCGCTCAGGGGGCGCGGGGGCGGGGTCCGCGCTACCGCTGGTGCGGCGGTCGGCGAGGAAGCGGCTCCACCAGGCGACGGGGCGTGGGGTGCGGGAGAAGTAGGTGCGGGAGACCCAGCGGGTGAGGCCCTCGCCGGCGCGTTCGCGGATGCGCAGGAGGTGGCCGAGGTCGGCGAGTTTGCGCAGGGCGGAGCGGACGGCCTGCTGGCCGTAGCGGGGTTGCTCGCGGGCGAGGGTCTTGGTGTCGATCGCCGCGCCGTCGGGCAGACGGTCGATGTAGGCGGCGAGATAGGCCTCGCGTTCGGGAAGGTGGGAGAAGTCACTCTGGGTGCGCGGACTTTGGGACGGCGCGGAACGCTTGCCGTAGCCGGGCGCAGCGGTAGGGTGGCAGGCAGCCACTGGATCGACCTCGATCTCGATCAATGTTGGTCAGACCCCCGTTCGGTGTTGTCAGCACCGGCGGGGGTTGTTTATTTGCGCGAACCGTACACCGTAATTGCCGAGCGCCGTCAAGTCATGACGATAAGTCATATTCATTGACCGGCAAGGCCATTGGGTGGGTGGGCGGGATCTGGTTCCCCACCGTTCCTCAGAGAGAACGCTCGAATCCCGACGCCCGAAGCTCGGGTTCGCGCGCCCTCGGCCATTCGGGTGAGGCGCTTGTGGGCGACGAAGGTCAGCACCCGCCCGTCGCCCCCATGGAAATGGTCCAGGGCATCCCCGGGCACAGCCTGAACCTCGCGCCGGGTCCAGGCCGATCTGGACCCGCAGCGCCGGACCCGGCGCGCAGGCCAGCGGGGCGGCCGGACAGGAGTTCTCGCACAGCCACCGGTAGCGACGGGCGTCCGGGCCTAGGCTTGTCCTCAGGTACAGGCCTGCGGGTCGTGAGACAGAGGAGCTGATCATGAGCACCGCCCCGAATCTGCCACGCTCGCCCCATCGGCCCGAGGAGCCTCATCCGCTGCGGACGATCCGGGAGATCCGGGATTCGTTGCCCAAGGATCAGGTCGAACACTTCGATGCCGAACTGGCCGACACTGATATCGACGCCCTTCCGGCCATACTGCACCGCTGGGCGACGCTCGGAAGTGATGGGTTTCTGGATCACCTGCTGACAACGCCGTTCGATGGATTGGAGTTCGGGGCGCGGTCATACGACGATGCGGCGGACGACGAGTGATCTTCCTTCTCGATACCAATGTGATCGCTGAGCGAGTGCCGGGGCAGGCATTGATCCGCCGGACGCGCTGATCGCGGCGACGGCCATCGCGAACGGCTGGACCGTGGTCAGCCGCAACATCAAGCACCTCCACCGAACCGGTGCGCGCGTGCTCAATCCTTGGGAGTACCAGGCATAGCGCTGCCCTGACTCGCCACCCCGGCCTACGCCCCCACCAGCTCGTCCGCCGCGCGCTCCAGCTCCCACAGGGCGCGTAGTCGGCCGCCCTCGCGGGACGCCAGCTCCGTCCAGTTCCCCCGCTCGACGACCCTGCCCGCGTCCAGGACCAGGATCTCGTCCACGTCCGCCGTCGCCAGGCCGGCCAGGCGGTGGGTGATCAGCAACGTCGCCCGGCCCTCCGTCGCGGGCAGCAGGTCGGCGGTGAGGGCGTCCGCCGTCGGGAGGTCGAGGTGCTCGGCGGGCTCGTCGAGGATGAGCAGGGGGAAGTCGGCGAGCAGGGCGCGGGCCAGGGCCAGGCGCTGGCGCTGGCCGCCGGAGAGGCGGGCGCCGTGTTCGCCGACCATGGTGTCCAGGCCCTCGGGGAGGGTGTCCACCCAGTCGAGCAGGCGGGCGGCGGCGAGGGCGGCACGCAGGTCGGATTCGAGGGCATCGGGCCGGGCCAGGCGCAGGTTCTCGCGCAGCGAGCTGTCGAAGACGTGCGCGTCCTGGGCGCAGAGGCCGATCGCCGTGCGCACCGCGTCGCCGTCCAGCGCGCGGCTGTCCACAGCCTGTGGACAGCCGGCGCCGAGCACCACCGAACCGTCGCTCGGGTCGAGCAGCCGCAGCAGCACCTGCGCCAGCGTGGTCTTGCCCGAGCCCGACGGGCCGACCACCGCGATCCGGCGCCCGGCGGCCAGGTCCAGGTCCACGCCGTCCAGGGCGTGGGCCTCCTGTCCGGGCCAGCGGGCCCGCAGGCCGCGCACCGCGAGCGGGAACGGGTCGGCGGGCAGCGGCGCGGGGTCGGCGGGCTCGCGCACCGGGTCGGGGGTGTCGAAGACCTCGGTGAGCCGGCCGGCCGCGGCCCGACTGCGTTCGCGCACCTGGACGGCGCCGGGAAGCCCGGTCACCGCTTCGAAGGCGGCGAGCGGGGTGAGGATGACGACGGCGAGGCAGAGGCCCGAGAGGTTGCCGGAGCGCACGCCGAGCACGCCCACCACCGCGCAGCCGACCACGGTGAGCCCGGTGAGCAGCGCCATCAGTCCGGCGCCGAGCGCGGTGGTGCCGGCCGAGCGGGCGGCGAGCGCGGTCAGCCGGGCGTCGGCGGCCCGCACCGCGCCGAGCCGGGCGGGCAGCGCACCGGCCACCGTCAGCTCGGCGGCGCCGGTGCAGGTGTCGACCACGGCAGCGGCCAACTCGCCGCGAGCCGGAGCCTGTTGACGCTCGGTACGGCCGGAGGTCCGGGCCGTCAGCAGCGGCAGCGCCAGGCCCGCCAGCAGCAGGCCGAGCGCAAGCGTCAGCCCGGCGCCGGGGAGCAGCAGTGCCAGGCCCGCGGAGGCGAGCAGCGAGACGGTGACCCCGACGGCGGCGGGCAGCCGCCAGCGCAGGTACCAGTCCTGCACCGCGTCGACGTCCGCGACCAGCCGCGACAGCAGGTCGCCGCGTCGGAAGGCGGGCAGCGCGGTGGGCGCCAGCCGCTCCAGGCGGCGGTAGACGGTGACCCGCAGGCTGCCCAGGGTGCGCAGCACGGCGTCGTGCGAGATCAGGCGCTCGCAGTAGCGGAAGAAGCTGCGGCCGACGCCGAAGGCGCGCACCGAGGTGACGGCCATCATCAGGTAGAGCACGGGCGGTTGTTGCGAGGCCTTGGAGATCAGCCACCCGGAGGTGGCCAGCAGCGCGACGGCGCAGCCGAGCGCGAGGCTGCCGAGCAGCACGGCGAGCGCGAACCGGCGGCGCGGGCGGCCGGCCTCGGCGGCGGCGAAGAGCGCGGCGACCCGGCGCAGCGGGGCGCCGGTGGCGGGGACGAGGACAGGCGCGGCAGGAGTGGCAGGCGCGGTAGGAACGGCAGGCACGGCAGCGGCGACCGGGGTCGCAGGTGCGGAAAGAGCGGAGACGCCGGCCGAAGCAGCGCCAGCAGCGGCAGGCCCCGCCGCAGGAGCCGCCAGCGCCACCCGCCGGTCGGCCACCGCGAGCAGCGCCGGCCGGTGCGCCACCAGCAGGACGGTGCGCGCCGGGTCCTCGGCCAGCGTCCGGACGGCGGCCACGATCGCCGCCTCGCTCTGCGCGTCCAGGTTGGCGGTCGGCTCGTCGAGCAGCAGCAGCGGACGGTCCGTCAGCAGCGCGCGGGCCAGGGCGAGCCGCTGCCGCTGCCCGGCGGACAGGCCGGTGCCGCCCTCGCCGAGGGGGGTGTGCAGGCCCTGGGGCAGCCGCTCCACGAAGTCCAGCGCGTGCGCGGCGGCCAGCGCGGCCCGCACCGCGTCCTCGGGGGCGTCCGGGCGGGCGAGGCGGACGTTGTCGGCGACCGTGCCGGCGAACAGGTGCGGGTGCTGCGGCACCCAGGCGATCTGCGCGCGCCAGGACTCGGGCGACAGCTCCGCCAGGTCGTGGGCGCGCCCGTCGGCGGCGGTGACCGTGACGCCGCCCGCGTCGGGGCGGACGAAACCGAGCAGCACGGCGAGCAGCGTGCTCTTGCCCGCGCCGCTGGGCCCGGTGAGCGCGGTGGTGGTGCCGGGGGCGAGCTCCAGGCGGGTGCCGGCGAGCGCGGGGGCGGTGCGGCCCGGGTGGGTGACGGTGAGCGGGCCCAGGGTCACGGTGGCGCCCGCGAGCGCGGGGGCGGGGACGGTGCCGGCGGCGGGCAGCGGGGTCTCCAGCACGGCGAAGACCTCCTCGGCCGCCGCCAGGCCCTCGGCGCTGGAGTGGTAGAGCGCGCCGACCTGGCGCAGCGGGAGGTAGACCTCGGGGGCCAGGACCAGCACCAGCAGCCCGGTCTCCAGCGGGAGGCTGCCGTCCACCAGCCGGAAGCCGATCGAGACGGCGACCAGGGCGACCGAGATGGTGCTCAGCAGCTCCAGCGCGAAGGAGGAGACGAAGGCGATCCGCAGCGTGCGCAGGGTGGCCCGGCGGTACTCGTCGGTGACCCGCCGGATCGCCTCGGCCTGGGCCTTGGCCCGGTTGAAGACCTTGAGCGTGGGCAGTCCGCCGACCACGTCCAGGAAGTGGTGCGAGAGCCGGGCCAGCGCGCGCCACTGGCGGTCCATCCGGTCCTTGGTGGCCCAGCCGATCAGCACCATGAAGAGCGGGATCAGCGGCAGCGTGCCGGCGATGACCGCCGCGCTCTCCCAGTCGGCGCCCGCGATCCGGGCCAGCAGCACCACCGGCACCACGACGGCCAGCGCGAGCTGCGGCAGGTAGCGGGCGAAGTAGTCGTCCAGCGCGTCGACGCCCCGGGTGGCGAGCGTGGTCAGCTCGCCGGTGCGCCGGCCCGCCAGGTAGCCGGGGCCGAGCGCGGTGGCGTGCTCCAGCAGCCGGCCGCGCAGCTGCGACTTGACCCGGGCCACCGAGCGGTGGGCGGTCAGCTCGGTGAGCCAGGCGACCAGCGCCCGGCCCACCGCGACGGCCGCCAGCAGTACCAGAGGGGTGGCCAACTGGCCCAGGCCCTGGCCGCGTTGGAAGCAGCGGACGATGATCTCGGCGATCAGCGTGGCCTGGGCGAGCAGCAGCAGCGCGCCGGTGCCGCCGAGCAGCACCGAGCCGGCCAGGAAGACCCGGGTGGTGCGGGCCTGGGCGAGCAGCCGGGGGTCGACGGGCTTCATGGCTCAGGCCTCGGCAGCCGGCAGGGCGTGGTCGGCGGCCGGGATGTGCTGGACACCGATCCGCTTGCGGAACACCCAGTACGTCCAGCCCTGGTAGAGCAGCACCAGCGGGGTGAAGACCGCGGCCACCACGCTCATCACTTTGAGGGTGTAGGCGGAGGAGGCGGCGCCGCTGACCGTCAGGCTGTAGGCCGGGTTGAGCGTGGAGGGCATCACGTTCGGGAAGAGCGCCAGGAAGAGCATCGCCACCGCGGCCACCACGGTCAGCCCGGAGAGGCTGAACGCCCAGCCCTCGCGGGCCAGTTGGTTGGCCACCAGGGCGCCCAGCAGGGCGAGCACCGCGACGGCGAACGCCACCAGGCTCCAGCCGGTGCCCTGGTGCGCCTGGGTCCAGCCGAGGAAGGCCACCGCCAGCACCGCCGTCACCAGGCCCAGCCACCGCGCCATCGCGCGGGCCCGGCCGCGGATCTCGCCGACCGTCTTGAGCGCGGCGAAGACCGCGCCGTGGAAGGTGAACAGCGCCAGCGTGACCAGCCCGCCGAGCAGCGCGTAGGGCTTGAACAGGTCGCCGACCGAGCCGACGTAGTTCTTCTGCTGGTCGATCGCCACGCCGTGCACGATGTTGGCGAAGACCACGCCCCACAGGAAGGCGGGCAGCAGCGAGGTCCAGAAGATCGCCAGTTCCCAGCCGCGCTGCCAGCGCTCCTCGCCGCGCTTGTGCCGGTACTCGAAGGCCACGCCGCGCACGATCAGGCAGACCAGGATCGCCAGCAGCGGCAGGTAGAAGCCGCTGAACAGGGTGGCGTACCAGTCGGGGAAGGCTGCGAAGGTGCCGCCGGCCGCGGTGAGCAGCCAGACCTCGTTGCCGTCCCAGACCGGGCCGATGGTGTTGATCAGGACCCGCCGCTCGGCCCGGTCCCGGGCGAGCAGCCTGGTCAGCACGCCGATGCCGAAGTCGAAGCCTTCGAGGAAGAAGTAGCCGGTCCACAGGACCGCGATCAGGACGAACCAGACGTCGTGCAGGTGCATGTCTCTTCTCTCCCCGGCTCAGTAGGCGAAGGCGAGCGGCTTGTCGGCGTCCTCGTCCGAGGCGGGGCCGCGCAGCGTGGGGTCCTTGGCGGGCGGGCGCTCGTCGACGTCCGGGCCGGCCTTGGCGTACTTGTGCAGCAGCCGGACCTCGACCACGGCGAGGACCGCGTAGAGCGCGGTGAAGGTGCTGAACGCGATCACCTGGGTGGTCACGCTGACGTTGGGGGAGACGGCGTCGGCGGTGGTCATCAGGCCGAAGACCGCCCAGGGCTGACGGCCCATCTCGGTGAAGATCCAGCCGAAGCTGTTGGCGATCAGTGGGAAGCCCATGGTCAGGATGCCGATCCGCCAGCTCCACTTGGTCAGCTGCGGGCCGAGCTCGCGGTTCTTCGTGAGCATCAGGCGCGGCGGCTCGTCCTCGCCGGTGCGGAACTCCGGCGCCAGGAAGAACTTCTTGCGGGTGGTCCAGAGCCCGATCGCGCCGGCCACGAAGGAGGTCATCCCGAAGCCCATCATGAGGCGGAAGCCCCAGTAGGTCACGAAGATGTTGGGGATGTAGTCGGTGGGCTTGCCGCCGTACTTGGCCGCCTCGGCGGCGGCGGTGTCGTTGATGCCGGGCACCGGGGAGCTGAAGTCGCTGTGGGCCAGGAAGGAGAGTATCCCCGGGACCTCCAACTCCACCGAGTTGTGGCCCGCGTTGACGTTGCCGATCGCGAAGATGGAGAACGGCGCGGGCGCCTGGGTGTCCCACAGCGCCTCGGCGGAGGCCATCTTCATCGGCTGCTGCTCGAACATCACCTTGCCCAGCGTGTCGCCGCTGATCGCGGTGCCGAGGCCGGCGACCACCGCCATCACCAGGCCCAGCCGCAGCGAGACGCGCATCGAGGCGGTCCTGCGGGTGTCGGCCCCTTCCGGGCGGCGCTTGGTCTTCCACAGGTGGTACGAGGCGATGCCGACCATGAAGGCGGCGCCGGTCAGGAAGGCCGCGGTGAGCGTGTGGAAGGCCACCACCAGCGAGGTGTCCTGGAAGAGCACCTTGGTGATGTCGGTGAGCTGGGCCTTGTGGGTCACCGGGTCGATCGTGTAGCCGGCGGGGTGCTGCATCCAGGAGTTGGCCGCCAGGATGAAGTAGGCGGAGAGCACGGTGCCCAGCGCCACCAGCCAGATGCAGGCGCAGTGGATCTTCTTCGGCAGCTTGTCCCAGCCGAAGATCCACAGCCCGATGAAGGTGGACTCGAAGAAGAAGGCGATCAGCGCCTCCATCGCCAGCGGCGCCCCGAAGACGTCGCCGACGAAGCGTGAGTAGTCCGACCAGTTCATCCCGAACTGGAACTCCTGCACGATCCCGGTCACCACGCCCATGGCGATGTTGATCAGGAAGAGCTTGCCCCAGAACTTGGTGGCGTGGAAGTACTTGTCCTTCCCCGTGCGCACCCAGGCCGTCTCCAGTCCGGCGACCGTCGCCGCCAGACTGATCGTCAGCGGGACGAAGAGGAAGTGGTAGACGGTGGTGACGCCGAACTGCCATCGCGCGATGGTCTCGTGAGCGATCGCTAGCTGCACTTCGCCCTCTTCCTTCGATCCGTTGTCCGGTCCGCCCTGGTTTCACCCAGGATCTTGCCCCACACAACCGGACAAAGGCACCGTTCAGCACGAACCGCACCAATGCCGGTCAAGCTTGCGAGCTTGTGAACGTGAACACTTTCACAAGCGCCGCACTGAGGACAGTATGCCGCACACCTGTGCGGCTGCGAGTGGCGGGGGGTGGGGTGAAGTGCAGGTGAAGACGGCGTAAGGACGCAGGCGGCGGGGTCGCCCGCGCTACTCGCCGCTCGACCGGGGCAGGGTGAGGCGGAAGGTGGCCCCGACGCCGGGGGTGGTGTCCAGCGCGAGGGCGCCGCCATGGGCGCGGGCGAAGGCGGCGGCGATGGCCAGCCCCAGACCCGCGCCGCCGCCCTCGTGGCGGCTGCGGGAGGCGTCGACGCGGTAGAAGCGCTCGAAGACACGCTCGGCCTGATCGGTCGTCAGACCTGGTCCGGAGTCGGCCACTTCGAGCACACAGCCGTCGGGCCTGGTGCCCACGCCGATCCGGACGGCGGTGCCGCGCGGGGTGTGCTTGACCGCGTTGCCGACCAGGTTGGTCACCACCTGGCGCAGCCGGGCCTCGTCGCCCAGCACGGCCGCCGCGCCGGGCGGGCCGCTGCCGCCGGGGCCGGTCAGCGCGACCGGGCGGGTGGGGTCCAGGGCGGTGAGGTCGTGCAGCGCGTCGGCGGCCAGCGTGCGCAGGTCCATCGGGGCGAGGTCGAGCGGGCGCTCCTCGTCGAGGCGGGCCAGCGTCAGCAGGTCCTCGACCAGGCCGCCCATCCGCACGGCCTCGCTCTCGATCCGGTCCATGGTGCGCTTGACGTCGGAGTCGGAGGCCAGCGCGCCCATCCGGTAGAGCTCGGCGAAGCCGCGGATGCCGGCCAGCGGGGTGCGCAGCTCGTGCGAGGCGTCCGCGACGAAGCGGCGCATCCGGGCCTCGGAGGCGGCCTGGGCGGCGAACGCGGACTCGATCTGGTCCAGCATCCCGTTCAGCGCGAGCGAGAGCCGGCCGACCTCGGTGCTCGGCGGCAGGGCCGGCATCCGGTAGGAGAGCTCACCGGCCGCGATCAGCTCGGTGCCGCGCTCGATCCGGCGCAGCGGCAGCAGGCCGGCCCGCACCGCGAAGGCGCCGAGGCCGGCTATGAGCAGCAGCACGGCGGCGCCGATCGCGAGGAAGGCCTGGGCGAGCTTGCTGGCGCTGGTGTCCACGTCGTCGAGGTTGACCGCGACCAGGACGTAGGAAGAGGGGCCGGAATTCGGGTCCGCCGTGCTGCCCTGCGGTGACGGGCCCTGCGACGACTGGCCCTGGGGGGACTGGCCCTGGGCGGTCGAGTCCGCGCGGGCGGGGCCGGAGCGCTGGATCGGCATGATCCGGACCAGCCACCGTCCGCCGTCCTCGCCGTGGACGACGAAGGCCCGGTTCAGATGCGCGGCCAGGGCCGGGCCGGTCAGCGGGGGCAGCACCGGCTCCGGGTCGCTGGGCGCGATCGGCTGCCGGTAGGTCCGCCGCACGCTTCCGTCGGCGTTGAGCATCCGCATCTCGTACATGCTGGGCAGCTCGGACTGGCTCGGCGGCCGGATCTGCTTGTCCCCGGCGGAGGCGTCGGGGCCGGGCGAACTCTGCGCACCGGGCGAACTCGGCGCACCCGGCGCACCCTGCGGACTCTGCGCACCCGGCGAACTCTGCGCACCGGTCGAGCCCTGCGGACCCTGCGCCCCCTGGCCGCCGTCGGCGGTGGAGCCCGAACCGGACCGGTGCCAGCTGCGCTGCGCCTGCGCGTTGCCGAACTGCTGGAGCTGCTGGTCGAGCCGGCGGGTCAGCTGCGAGCGCACCACGCCCAGCACCATCAGGTCGCTGGCCACCAGCCCCGTGGTGACCAGCACCAGGGTGAGCGCCAGCAGCCGGGCCCGCAGCGACAGACGCCCGGTGCCGCGCAGCAGCGCGAGCGGGCGCAGCACCCGGCAGCGCGCCAGCAGACGGCGCGGGAAAGGCGCCTGACGATCCGTCAGGTCGCTTTCCGGGTGCCGTCGCCGCCGCACCGCCGGTCAGTCCTGCGGCTGCTGCGGCGGCCGGCGCAGCGCGTAGCCGATGCCGCGCACGGTGTGGATCAGCTTCGGCCCGTGGTCGGGGCCGGAGTCGAGCTTGCGGCGCAGGTAGGAGATGTAGGACTCGACGATGCTCAGGTCGCCGCCGAAGTCGTAGGCCCAGACGTGGTCCAGGATCTGCGCCTTGGAGACCACCCGGCCGACGTTGGCCATCAGGTAGTGCAGCAGCTTGAACTCGGTCGGCGAGAGCGAGATCGGGCGGCCGTCCCGGGTGACCTCGTGGGCCAGCGGGTCGAGGGTGAGGTCGGCCACGGTGAGCCGGCCGTCCTCGGCCGGACCGCCGGCCCGGCGCAGGATCGCCCGGATCCGGGCGATCAGCTCCTCCAGGCTGAACGGCTTGGTCACGTAGTCGTCGGCGCCGGAGGCCAGACCGTGCACCTTGTCCTCGGTGCCGTCCTTGGCGGTGAGGAAGAGCACCGGCAGGTGGTCGGCGGGGCGCGGGCGGCCCGGGCGGGCGGCCAGGCCCGCGGGGTTGGCGATCTGCTGGCGGCGGGTCTGCTCGCGCAGCCGCTCGACCACGGTGAAGCCGTCCAGGTCCGGGAGCATCACGTCGAGCACCACGAGGTCGGGGCACTCGACGGCGATCGCGGCCAGCGCCTCCTCGCCGGTGGCCGCCGACTCCACCCGGAAGCCGGAGAAGCGCAGCGAGGCAGAGAGCAGCTCGCGGATGTTGGGCTCGTCGTCGACGACGAGGAGGAAGGCCTCACCGGAGGTGCGGCCGATCGCCGCCGAGCCGGCACCGCTGAGCTGCGTCATCGCACCGGAGCCGGGCGGAGCCGTCGGGGGAGCCATCGAGGGGGCCATCGAGCTGGGCACCGCGCCTGTGGTCACAGTCCCTGTAATCGTCACGGGGTCCGCCTCCCGGGTTCTGGGTTTGTCGGCCGATCAGATGATGGTCCCGGGAGGCTACGCGCGCTAGATGAGAGACGTATGAAGGCTGTGTGCCCCCTTCATCCGCGGGGCACACGGACCTCAGGCCGCTGCCGCACCCTCCGGGGCCACGGGCGCACCGGCCGCGCGGCCACGGGCCTGGGCCCGGCGGGCATAGCTCATCGTCCAGAAGACCAGCCCGGCGGTGAACGCGTACGGAAGGATGTTGTTGACAGTGACGGCCTGCCCGTTGGAGAGCGAGTAGACGCAGACCACCCGCACCGCGGCCTCGACCAGGTAGCCGGTGCCCCAGCCGATCGTCAGGTTGCGCTGCACCCGGCGGAAGCCCTCGAACTGCCACAGGCCGTTCCACCAGGCCACCTGCTCCGGGGTGCCGTCGGTGGCGAACTTGCGGCCGAAGTAGAACATCAGCGGCCGGGCGGCGGCCAGCGAGGCCAGGCAGACCAGCCCGAACAGGCCGGTCACCAGCGAGTCCTTGGCCAGCAGCAGCTTGGCGTCGTGCGGGCCGACCAGGGCGGCGATGCCGCTGAGCGCCAGGAAGATCAGCGAGACGATCGCGAACTCGTCGGCCCGGCGGTGCCAGGCCAGGTAGACGGCGATGTCGACGAGCGGGCCCAGGCCGGAGAGCAGGATCGCGGTGAAGTCGCCGGCGCCGTGGGCGTGCGCCTGGTTGTAGATCAGGATCGGCGCCACGACGTTGAGACCGATGCTGAGCAGCCAGCCGACGGCCGCGGCCTTCTGCTTGCGGGCAGGGGCGGGCGGCGAAGTGGTACTGGACACGTGTGTTCCCCCGGGGTATGAGCTACGGCGGCCCGGTGATCAACATCCGGGCCGCCGGACATTCTGGCCGATCACCGGGGCTTGCGCCTATCTCCCGGCAGCGCTGGGCTGCGGCCGCAACGCCGACGGCCCGGCCGGGAGCGCTCTCCCGGCCGGGCCGTCCACCGCGGTGGCCGCCGACGCGCGGCCCGGCCGCGGGCGGCTCACCCGCCCTGGGCCGCACCGCCACCTGTACCGCCACCTGTACCGCCACCGCCGAAGCCGCCACCGAAGCCGCCGCCACCGGCACCGCCCGCCGCGCCGCCCTCGGTCAGCTGGGTGGCCGCGTAGCCGCCGTTGCCGTCCGGGGTGCCGACCACGGTCACGCTCTGGCCGGGCTGCAGCTGGCCGACCTGGCCGTCCTGGGTGACCGAGACCTTGGTGGAGCTGCCGGTGGTCACCTTCACGATGTTGCCGCTGGCGTCGGTCAGGTAGACGGTGCTGCCGTCCACCAGCTTGACCGTGCCCCGGGTGAATCCGGCCCCGCCGGCCGCGCCGCCGCCACCGCCCGCACCGCCCGCGGCGCCACCGCCGCCCGCACTCCCGCCCCGGCGGCCGGCCGCACCGCTCTGACCGGCCTTCTGGATGGCCGCGGTGATCGCACGGCTGGTGCTGGTGGTGTTGTTGCCGTGGTTCTTCTGGTACCAGGCGCCCCCGGTGAAGGCCGCCGCCGCGAGCACCCCGCCGGCCAGCAGCAGGGTCACCCAGGGCAGCTTGCGCCGCGGCGGGGCCGCCAGCTCCGCCGTGATGTCGCGCGCGTCGGGTGCGGTGGCGAGCAGCTCGGCGTGCGCCGCGGCCTCGCCGGCGAGGGCGCCGCCGGCGCCGGCCGAGGGGGCTGCCGAGGGCACCGCGGCGGGCAGCCGGACCGTATCGTCGGCCCGGACCAGGTCACTGTTGTTGGTAGGCATGGGCTCTACTGCTCCCGGTCGTGTCGCTGGGTGATCATGACGGATCCGTCTGGACCGATGTCCATCGCGGGCTCACTCGTGCCGCAGGGCGTCGATGGGGCGCAGCGAGGCGGCCCGGTTGGCCGGGTAGCTGCCGAAGAACAGGCCGATCGCCACGGCGATGCCGAAGGCGCCCAGCACCGAGGAGGGGATCACCACCGGCTTGATCCCGACCACGCTGAAGTGCGAGCCGAACAGGCCCACCGCCACCCCGAGCCCGGCACCCAGCACCGAGAGCAGGGTCGACTCGGCGAGGAACTGGCCCAGGATCACGGCCTTGGGCGCGCCCAGGGCCTTGCGGATGCCGATCTCCCGGGTCCGCTCGGTCACCGTGACCAGCATGATGTTGGTGATCCCGATCCCGCCGACCAGCAGCGAGATCGCGGCCACCGCACCGAGCAGCACGGTGAAGGTCTGGCTGGTGCTCTCCCGGGCGGTGAGCAGCGAGGTCTGGTTGCTCACCCGGAAGTCGAGCTTGGTGGGGTCGGTCAGCGAGTGCGTCCCCATCAGGATCTGGGTGATCTCGCTCTGCGCCTGGGTGGTGGTGTCGGCCGAGGTGGCCTGCACCAGGATCTGGCTGACCGAGCTGAAGCCGGTGAAGGCGTTCTGCACGGTCGGCAGCGGCGCGATCACCACGTCGTCCGGGTCGGTGAACCCGGTGGCGCCCTTGGTCTGCAGCACGCCGACCACGGTCAGCGGGGTGCCGCCGAGGGTGATCGTCCTGCCGACCGGGTTCACGTTGTCGAACAGCTGCTGCGCGGTGGTGGAGCCGATCACCGCGACCTTGCTCGAGTTGAGCACGTCGTCGTTGCTGAAGTAGTCGCCGGAGGCGATCTTCTCGTTGGCGGTCTCGAAGTACGCCGGGTAGGTGCCGATCACCGAGCCCGGGGTGTACGAGATGTCGCCGTAGTCGGCGGTGGCGGTGGTGGTGACCACTGGGGCGACCGACTTGATGTCGGGCGCCGCGCTCGGGTCGGCCAGCGCGCGGGCGTCGTCCACGGTGAGCTTCTTGACCGTGCCCGCGGTCCGGGCACCGCCGCTGGTGCCCGAGGTGACGGTCAGCGAGTTGGTGCCGAGCGAGGTGATCGAGTTCTTCACCGCGGCCGAGGAGCCGTTGCCGACCGCGAGTAGCAGGATCACCGAGGCGACACCGATCAGCACGCCGAGCATGGTGAGCGCGGAGCGCACCTTGTTGGCGGCCAGGCCCGCGCAGGCGAAGCGAATCATCTGCCAGACGATCACGGCCGGCCTCCGATCAGCGCGGCCGGGCCGCTGTGGCCGCCGCCGGGATGCCCGGCGACGGAGCGGCCGGCGAGCTGGCGGGCCAGCACCGGCGGCGGACCGACCACCGGGCCCTGCCGCACGTCGGAGATGATCTGGCCGTCCACCAGGCGCAGGACGCGCTTGGCGTGCTCGGCCACCTCGTCCTCGTGGGTGATCAGCACGACCGTCCGGCCAGTGGCGTTCAGTCCGTCGATGATGGTCAGTACCTCTTCGGTGGAGCGGCTGTCCAGGTTGCCGGTGGGCTCGTCGGCCAGCAGCATCGCCGGCGCGGTGACCAGCGCGCGGGCCACGGCCACACGCTGCTGCTGACCGCCGGACAACTGGTTGGGCTTGTGGTCGGCCCGGCCGGACAGGCCCACCAGGGCGAGTGCGGCCAGCGCGCGCTTGCGCCGCTCGGAGGCCTTCACGCCCGCGTAGGCGAGCGGGAGTTCGACCTGGGCCAGCGCGGTGGTGCGCGGCACCAGGTTGAACGACTGGAAGATGAAGCCGATCTTGCGGTTGCGGACCAGCGAGAGCTGGTTCTCGTCCAGGTGGCCGACGTCGGTGCCGTCCAGCAGGTAGCGCCCGCCGGTCGGGATGTCCAGGCAGCCGAGGATGTTCATCAGGGTCGACTTGCCGGAGCCCGAACTGCCCATCACCGCGACGAAGTCACCCTGGTCGATGTCCAGGCTGACCCCGGCCGGCTGCCCGGTCTGCGGGTCGTCGGGGCCGCGCAGGGCGTGCACCGTCGCGTCGCCGTGGCCGTAGGACTTGGTGAGGTGACGGACCTGGATGACCGGGGGCGGCGCCTGCGGGCCCGCCCCGGCTGCGGCGTCCCCGCCGGCCGGTGCCTGCGCACCGGCGGCGTGGGAGCGAGAACGGCGACCCATCAGGCACCGCCCCGGGCGCCGCCGCCACCGCCGCCGAAGCCGCCGGCGCCACCGCCGAGGCCCCCGCCACCGCCACCGCGGGTGCCGCCGCCGGCACCGCCCGGGAAGGAGCCGCTCGGGAAGCCGTTGCTGCCGCCGCTGGTCGCGGAGGCCAGCTGCACCTTGTCGCCCGCGTTGAGGCCGGAGACCACCTGCACGGTGGAGTCGCCCACCACGCCGACCGTCACGGAGACCCGCGAGGTGGTGCCGTCCGGCTTGACCACCGTCGCGGTGCGCGTGGTGCCGGTGCCGGAGAGCGCCGCGGCCGGCACCGAGAGCGCGCTGTCCGCCTCACCGGTGACCACTGCGACGGTGGCGCTCATGCCGGTGCGCAGCGAGCTGGTGTCGCCGTCGATCTGCAGCACCGCGGCGTACTGGACCGCGCTGCCGGCCGCGCCGGAGCTGCTGCCGCTCGAGACCGGGAGCGAACTGACCGACAGCACCGAGGCGTTGAGGACGGTGGAGGACTGCGCGTTGAGCGTGACCGTGGCCCCCTCGCCCTTCTTCAGCTTCAGCGAGTCGAGCTCGGAGAAGTCGGCGGTGACCTGCATGCCGGTCGGGTTGGTGATGACGATGAAGCCGCTGGGTCCCGAACTGGTCGAGGTGGAGCTGGTCTTGCTGCTGCTCGATCCGGAGCTGGACGAGCCGCCCGCGCCACCGCTGGAGTCGGTGCTCGCACCGGTGCCCGAGACGGTGTCGCCGACCTTGTTGGAGATCGAGGCGACCGTGCCGCCGACCGAGGCGGTCAGCGTGGTGCCGGACAGCGCCGTCTGCGCGTTGGTGACGTTGATCTGCGCGGTGGCCACCTGCTGCTGGGCCTGGGTGACCTGCTGCTGGGCCTGGGCCACGGCTGCGGGGTCGACCTTGGTGGTGGTGATGGTGGTGGTCTGCGGGGCCGGGACGCGGGAGCTGCCGCTGCTGTCGCCGGAGCCGCCGCTGCCGGAGTTGCCGCCGCCACCGGAGTTGTCCGTGCTGCCGCCGCCGGAGGCGCCCGTGTTGCCGGTGCCGGAGTTGTCCGTGCTGCTGATCGGCGAGGCCGGGACCGCGGTCGAGCCGCTGTGGCCGCCGCTGCCGTGCGAGGCGGAGGTGCTGGGGGCCGCGCTCGGCGACGGGGTCGCCGCCGGGCTGCCGGAGGCCGAGGCGCTCGGAACCGCCTGGATCCACGCGGACTGGAGGGCGGCGCCGGTGCTGCCGACCGGCACGGTGGTGGTCGTGGTGGTCCCCGCCTGGGCCTTCGTCAGGTTGGCCTGGGCCGAGGCCAGCGCGGCCTGCGCCTCGGTCAGCGCGCCGTTCGCGGCGTCCAGCGCCTGCTGGGCGGCCGTGGTGTCGACGGTGGCCAGCACCTCGCCCTGGGTCACCGTGTCGCCGACCGACACCTTGACCGCGGTCAGCCTGCCCCCGGTGACGAAGTTCTCGCCGGCGTCGGTGGGCGAGGAGAGGCTGCCGGATCCGGACACCGTGGCCAGGACCGTTCCCTTGGTCACGGTGGCCGTCCTGGCAGCGGGCTTGCCGGCCGCGGCGCTGCTGGAGCTGTTCACGGTGGTGTACGCCAGGGCGCCCCCCGCCAGGAGGGCCACACCGAGCACTGAGTTGACGAGGACGGCGCCACGCCGTCGCGGGAGGACCTTCATGACGCACAAGCGTCGCCGGGTGCTCTTGCGAAGGACTGGGCGCCACCTGGGGGGACGCTGGGGCAGGCGTGCCCGGCGATCACGTCAGACAGCGACAAAAGGGGCATAAGGCAGGGCATTCTCAGATCGCCCTCAATGCAATCCCCAGGAACTTCCCAGCCATCTCGGGCGGCGCGTTCACGCCGCCCCGGCCGCGCGCCCACCGCGGCCCACTGCGTTCCGCAGCGACCCGATGACAGGACGCTAGCAGACCTCGAACGCCCGTGGCCCGGGCGGCGAGTTGACGGTCTGCCATGATGACGGGCAGCCCCCGTCGGCGAACAGGAGCCCGCCTTGTCATCCCTCGTCCGCAGCATCACCTTCGACTGCGCCGACCCCGCGGCCGTGGCCGCCTTCTGGCAGCAGGTGACCGGCCGGCCGGTGGTCAACGACGGCACCGAGAGCGAGCCGGAGTACCTGCTGGCGCCGCTCGACGGGACGGACGCGGGCAACCTGCTCTTCCTGCCCGTCCCCGAAGGCAAGACCGTGAAGAACCGGATCCACCTGGACCTGCAGCCCACGGACCGCAGCCGCGACGAGGAGGTCGCCCGCCTGCTCGCCCTCGGCGCCACCCTGCTCGACGACCGCCGCAACCCCGACGGCACCGGCTGGGCCGTGCTGGCCGACCCCGAGGGCAACGAGCTGTGCGTCCTGCGCAGCGCGGCCGAGCGGGCGGCCACCGGGCACTGAGCACCCGCGACGAAGGAGGGCCGCGATGTCCTGGCAGCTCGCACTGACCCTCGACCGCGACTGCGGGCGCCCGCTGGCCGCCCAGGTGCGCGACGGGATCCGGCAGGCGATCAGTGACGGCACGCTGCGCCCGGGAACCCGGCTGCCGTCCAGCCGCAGCCTCTGCGCCGACCTCGGCGTCTCGCGCAGCGTCCTGGTGGAGGCCTACGCGCAGCTGACCGCCGAGGGCTACCTGACCACCCGCCAGGGCTCCGGCAGCCGGGTCGCCGCACCGCCCCGGCAACTGCGGGCCGAGACCCGCTCCGCGCTCACCGCTCCCGGCCCGCCACCGGCGGCCGATCCGGCCCTGTGCGACCTGCGCACCGGCACCGGCGCGGTGCGCTCCTTCCCGCACCGGGACTGGCTGCGCTGCGCCGCCGCGGTGATCCGGCAGGCGGACGCGAGCGGGCTCGGCTACGGGCCGACAGCGGGCCACCCGCTGCTGCGCCAGGTCCTGGCGGGCCACCTGGGCCGGGTGCGCGGGGTGCGGGTGGCGGCGACGGACGTGATGGTGACCAGCGGTTTCGCCCAGGGGCTCGCGCTGCTCTGCCAGGTGCTGAAGGCGCGCGGCCTGGACCGCGTCGCGGTGGAGGACCCGAGCCACCCCGGCCAGCGCGACTTCATCCGCAGCTCGGGACTGGCCGTGCTGGGCATCCCGGTGGACGGCGAGGGCCTGCGGGTGGACGCGCTGGCGCGCAGCGGCGCCCGGGCGGTGCTGGTCACGCCCGGCAACCAGTTCCCCACCGCCGTCCCGCTGAGCGACCGGCGCCGGGCCGAGCTCGTCGACTGGGCCGCACGGGCCGGCGGCCTGGTGATCGAGGACGACTTCGACGGCGCCTTCCAACCCGCCGGACGGCGCCGCCCGGCGCTCCAGTCGCTGGACCCGGACCGGGTGGTCCACGCGGGCACCACCAGCAAGACGCTGGCCCCGGCGCTGCGGCTGGGCTGGCTGGCCGGGCCGCCGCAGCTGATGGGCGAGCTGGAGGGCGTCCGGGTGGGCTGGGACCTGGGCTGCTCGGGGCTGGAACAGCTGACCCTGGCCCGGTTCCTGGACACCGGCGGCCTGGACCGGCACCTGCGCCGGCTCGGCACGGAGCTGGCCGAGCGGCGGGCGCTGGTGCGCGAGGCGTTCGCGGGGCTCGGCGGGCTCACCGGCGCCGGGGCGGGCGAAGGCGGGCTGCAGGCCTACCTGCGGCTGCCGGCGGGCGTGGACGAGCAGGCGCTGGTGCGCGAGGCGGCCCGGCGCCGGGTGCTGGTGCGCGGCGGGCGGCACTACGCGCTCGGCGCGCAGGAGGCGGCGCTGCGGGTGGACCCGGCACCGGCCGCCCCCGCGCTGGTGGTCAGCTACGCCACCCCCGGCCGGTCCGCGCTGGCCGACGGCCTCGCGGTGCTGGCGGAGCTGCTGCGGGGCTGACCGGCGCGCCGGCCGGCCCCGCAGCCCGGGGGCTCGGCGGGGCCTCAGCCCGCGAGCAGCTCCTTGCGGAACGCCTCCGCCGCCGCGAGGAACAGGTCGTTGCCCGCCACCTCGCCGATCGTCACCCGCACGCCCTCGCCCGGGAACGGCCGCACGATCACGCCGGCCGCCGCGCAGGTCGCGGCGAAGTCCAGGGTCTGCTCGCCCAGGCGCAGCCAGACGAAGTTGGCCTGCGAGTCCACCACCGGCCAGCCCTGGGCGGTCAGCGCCGCCAGCACCCGGGTGCGCTCGCCGACCAGCGCCTCGACCCGCACCATCAGCGCGTCCTCGGCGCGCAGCGAGGCGACCGCCGCGTCCTGGGCGAGCTGGCTGACACCGAACGGCAGGGCGGTCTTGCGCAGCGCGGTGGCCACGTCCTCGTGCGCGATGGCGAAGCCGACCCGCAGGCCGGCCAGGCCGTACGCCTTGGAGAAGGTGCGCAGCACCGCGACGTTGGGCCGCTCCCGGTAGAGCTCGACGCCGTCCGGGATCCGCTCGTCGCGGATGAACTCGCGGTAGGCCTCGTCGATCACGACCAGGATGTCGCTCGGCACGGCGTCCAGGAACCGCTCCAGCTCGGCGGTGTGGATCGCGGCGCCGGTCGGGTTGTTCGGGTTGCAGACGAAGATCAGCCGGGTCCGCGGGGTGATCGCGGCGAGCATCGCGTCGAGGTCGTGCTCCTCGGTGGCGGTCAGCGGGACCGGCACCGGGGTGGCCCCGGCCACCTGGACGATGATCGGGTAGGCCTCGAAGGAGCGCCAGGCGAAGATCACCTCGTCGCCGGGGCCGGCCGTGGCCGAGACCAGCGACTGGGCCACGCCCACCGAGCCGGGGCCGGTGGAAATGTGCTCGGCGGGCACGTCGAAGCGCTGCGCCAGCTCGCCGGTCAGCTCGGTGACGGCCATGTCGGGGTAGCGGTTGAACGAGCCGGCGGCGGCCAGCGCGGCCTCCAGCACGCCGGGCAGCGGCTCGTAGGGGTTCTCGTTGGAGGACAGCTTGAACGCGTCGGCGCCGGCGGGCTTGCCGGGCTTGTAGGTGGGGATACCGTCGAGGCTCGGCCGAAGCCGCGGGCCCTGCGCTGCCGTACCGCTCACGGTGGTGCTCTCCTTCGTCACTGTCCGGGACTGCCTGGTGGGGCACGCCCGTCGCCGCCCGCGCGCCCCCGGCGCTCGGTTGCGCGCCGGTCGCGTGCGCGGACTCCTGTCCCCGGTCGGGTGCCCAGAACGATACCGAGCGCGCTCACCCGTGCGGGTGAGTTGTCCGGCCAGGTCACCACTGCGGATCAGCCATTGTGCCTCGTTCCTATGGCACATGTCAGAGGTAATCGGCCGAAATCAGACCACTGATCCAAGGAGTGAGACGAGCGGCGGACATGGAGAAACGTATCTTCTGACCGCTCCGGCGAGCCGATCCGCCGTGGTTCAGCGACGAGCTGACGCACCATACGATCGGTCCGCCATGACAGCAGCAGCCAATCAGAGCGGTCGGCGACCCCCTACCTCACGACGTCTGGAACGGGCCGGCATCCGGGATGTGGCAGCAGCCGCCGGAGTGTCGATCACCACCGTCTCGGACGCCCTGAACGGGAAGGGCCGTCTGCCCGACGAAACCCGCAGCCGGGTGCGCGAGGTCGCCGAGCGCCTCGGCTACCGGCCGTCCGCCGCCGCCCGCACGCTGCGCACCGGCCGGTCCGGCCTGATCGGCCTGACCGTCACCACCTACGGCGAGGAACCCTTCACCTTCACCGAGTTCGCCTACTTCGCCGAGATGGCCAGGGCCGCCACCAGCGCCGCCCTCGGCCGCGGCTACGCGCTGGTGGTGCTGCCCGCCTCCTCCCGGCACGACGTGTGGAGCAACGTGGCGCTGGACGGCACCGTGGTGATCGACCCCGCCGACCAGGATCCGCTGGTCAGCGAGCTCTACCGGTCCGGCGTCCCGGTGGTGAGCGACGGCAAGCCGGGCAACTGCCCGGTCACCGCCTGGGTGGACAACGACCACGAGGCCGCCGTGCTGGGCATCCTGGACCACCTCAGCGAGGCGGGCGCGCGCCGGATCGGCCTGCTCACCGGCACCAGCACCGACACCTACACCCGGCTCTCCACCGACGCCTACCTCGGCTGGTGCGACCGGGTCGGCCAGGAGCCGGTCTACGAGACCTACCCCGCGCACGACCCGGCCGCCGGGGCGGTGGCCGCCGACCGGCTGCTGGCCCGCCCCGACCGCCCGGACGCCGTCTACGGGCTCTTCGACCCCAACGGCACCGACCTGCTGGCCGCCGCCCGCCGCTACGGCCTGCGGGTGCCCGAGGACCTGCTGCTGGTCTGCTGCAGCGAGAGCGACGTCTACGCGGGCACCGAGCCGCCGATCACCACCCTGTCGCTCAAGCCGCGCCGGATCGGCACCACCGTCGTCAACCTGCTGATCGACGCGATCGAGGGGGTCGACTCGGGCACCGGCGTCGACATCGCCCGGCTCTTCCCGCCCCGCTACCGCACCGCCGGCACCGGACCGCCGCCGGGCACCCTGATGCCCACCGAGTTGATCGTGCGGGCCTCCTCGCAACGGCGCAGTCCCCGAACGACCGTCAGCCCGCCGCGCGCGCCCGGCGAGGTCTGAACCCGGTCGGCCGGCACCCCGATGGCGGCGACGGCAGCCGCCTGCGCGAGGATTGGATACCGACCGGGTGAGGACGACGGGAGAGGGCTCTTCCTATGATGGGCGGATGACACCCGAGGACCGCTTCCCCGGGCCTGAGCTGCCCCAGTCAGGCCCCCGCCCGCAGCAGGACCTCGACGTGCTGCCGTACGGCTCGTACTTCGAGCCCAACCCCCCCGCGGAGTACCAGGATTCGCCCGGTGAACCGAGCCCGGGCGGGCCGGACGCCACGTACAGCGGGTACGGCGGTGCGCGCTACCTGGAGCAGCACTGGCCGGTGTCGGGCCACGGCGAGGGACCGGGCGGCGGGCAGGGACCGGCCTACGCCGCCTTCATGGCCGCCGAGCGGGGTGGCGAGGCGGCGCACGCCCCCGCCCAGGACGACCCGCCGACCATCGAGCTGGGGCCGCCGATCACCGAGGAGAACCCGTACGCGACGCCGTACCAGCCCCCGGCCGCCGACCCGGGCCCGATCGGCCCGCTCTACGTGGTCGGCGACGTGCACGGGTACCTGGACGAGCTGCTCGCGGCGCTGCACCAGCAGGGCCTGGTGGACGCGGACGGCCACTGGTCGGCCGGGCGCTCGCGGGTCTGGTTCCTCGGCGACTTCACCGACCGCGGCCCCGACGGCATCGGCGTGATCGACCTGGTCATGCAGCTGGCCGCCGAGGCGGCCGCGGCCGGCGGCTACTGCCGGGCCCTGATGGGCAATCACGAACTGCTCTTCCTGGGCGCCCACCGCTACGGCGACGAGCCGGTGCAGTCCACCGCCGGCACCGCCTCGTTCCGCGCCGCCTGGCTGCTCAACGGCGGCCAGCAGCACGACCTGGAGCGGCTGCAGGGCCACCACATCAGCTGGCTCTCCCGGCTGCCGGCGATCGCGCTGGAGGACGGCCACCTGCTGCTGCACTCGGACACCACCGCGTACCTGGAGTTCGGCAACTCGATCGACGAGGTGAACGACGCCGTCCACGACCTGCTCGCGGACGAGGGCGCGGACGAGTGGTGGGACGCCTTCCGCCGGTTCACCAAGCGGTTCGCCTTCCGCGGGCCGGGCGGCCCGCTGGCGGCCGGCGAGCTGCTGGGCACCTACGGCGGCCACCGGGTGGTGCACGGGCACAGCCCGATCCCGTACCTGACCGGCGAGGCGAACTCGGACAGCGGCGAGCGGCCGTACGTGCCCGGGCCCTACATCTACGCGGACGAGCTGGCCGTGGCGATGGACGGCGGGGTGACCATGGAGGGCCGGCTGCTGGTGGCCCGGCTGCCGGTGGACTGACCTCCCGTCAGTTCCGCTTGTCCAGCTTCCCGATCCACTCGGAGCTGCGCCGGTCGGCCGTGGCCAGCGCCGTGTTCGCCAGTGCGAGCAGGGCGAAGGCCAGGCCCCACGGCCGGCCGGCCACCACCGCCAGGGCCGCCGCCCCGCAGGCGAAGACCAGCGCCTTGACCGCCAGCACGCCCGGCAGCGGCAGCTTCACCGCGGCCCTGGGGGCGGCGTAGCGGCCCCACAGGACGGCCGCCAGCAGCGGGGCACCCATGGCCAGCAGCAGGTGCACGGCGAGGTTCGGCCCCGTCCGGCAGCCCCACCAGGCGAGCGAGCCGAGGGCGAGCAGCTCGATCAGGAACGCCAGGGTCTCGTTGGCGGCACGCGCGGGAGTCGGCAGCTGCATGCGCGTACCCTAGGGCCCTTCGCACGGATCCGGCCAGGCGCGCGACGCCGCCGGTCAGAGCTCGTGGGCGAAGTGGAAGGCCACGATCGACATCCGCCGCCCGTGGTAGAAGCGGTGCGCGCCGTGGTTGGCCACCCCCGAGTCCAGCTCCAGGCGCACGCAGCCGGCCTGTTTGGCCCGCTCCGCCAGCTGGGCCAGCAGGTGCGACCCGACCCCGCCGGAGCGCACGTCCGGGTCGGTGACCAGGTCGTCCACGAAGAGCAGCCGCCCCCGGCTGGTGGCCAGCACCCGGTGCGCCGCCACCGCCAGGCAGCGCCCGCGCTGGTCGTAGGCGGCCGTGAAGACCAGGCCCTGGGCGTGCGCCTCCGCGGCGTAGGCGGCGAACTCCCCGCGCCCGAGGCCGGGGCGCAGCAGCCGGATCAGCGGCGCGACGTCCCGCTCCAGCTCCACCTGACCGGGCGCCACATCACAGACGATCAACTCCATGGCACACCAGCCTACGCACGGGCGCGCCGGCGGCAGCCATCGAGCACGTCCTGGCGCAGCAGCAGCCCGAAGCCGGCCGCCTCCAGCCGCAGCCCGAGCGCCACTTCGCCGATGCCGAGCGCCTTCGCCGCCATCGGCAGGTGCCAGTCGTGAGCCGCCAGCAGGCCCAGCAGGTGGCCCGCCGGGTCGCACCACAGGCCCGCGGCCGGGCCGTCGGCCTCGACCGTGACAGAGCGCCCGGACGACGGTCCGCCGGTTTTCTTCCGGCGGTGGGATGCCTCTTTGGTGACACGGACATCGCTACGAATGGGGCATGTGGGGTGGGGGCATTCTGACTACCGTGTGCTCCGGTCGAGCTACCCACCGCTGCTCCCCGAGAGGAATTGCCATGCGCGCCATCGTCCAGCACCGCTTCGGCGGCCCCGAGGTCCTCGAACTCGCCGAGGTGCCGAAGCCCACGCCGCTGCCCACCGAGATCGTGGTCGAGGTCAAGGCGGCCGGGGTCAACCCGGTGGAGACCATCATCCGCTCCGGCGGCTTCGCGCTGCTCGGCCAGCCGCCGTTCACGCTGGGCTGGGACGTCTCCGGCGTGGTCACCGAGGTGGTCCCCGGCGTGAACCGGTTCAAGGTCGGCGACGAGGTCTACGGCATGCCGTTCTTCCCGCGTGCCGCCAACGCCTACGCGGAGTACGTCGCCGCCCCCTCACGGCACTTCGCGCTCAAGCCGCCGAGCCTGAGCCACGTGGAGGCCGCCGCCGTCCCGCTGGCCGGCCTGACCGCCTGGCAGGGCCTGGTGGACGTGGCCGACGTGCAGCCCGGCGACCGGGTGCTGATCCACGGGATCGCCGGCGGCGTCGGCCTGTTCGCGCTGCAGATCGCCAAGGCCCGTGGCGCGTACGTGATCGGCACCGCGAGCGCGCCCAAGCACGCGCTGCTGCGCGAGTTCGGCGCCGACGAGCTGATCGACTACCGCACCGAGGACTTCGCCGAGCGGGTCAAGGACGTCGACCTGGTCTACGAGACCATCGGCGGCGACTACCCCTACCGCTCGCTGCGCACCCTGCGCCCCGGCGGCCTGCTCTTCTCCGCCGTCGGCCGCGGCGACCGCGCCCTCGAAGCGGCGGCCGAGCAGGACGGCAAGCGCTTCACCGGCATCTCCGTCGAGCCGGACCCGGTGGGCCTGGAGGCGCTCGCCGACCTGGTCGAGCGCGGCCTGCTGCGCAGCCACGTGGAGCACGCGCTGCCACTGGAACAGGCCTGGCGTGCGCACGAGTTGGTCGCGACGGGGCACACCACCGGGAAGATCGTCCTGGTGCCCTGAGCGCCGTGCCGCGTTGAGCGCCGCCCCCTTGGCGGGAACGACGAAGGGCCTGCCCCACCGGGATGGTGGGGCAGGCCCTTCGGTGCAGGTGATGCTCAGTCGGCGACCGCCGTCCGCCGCCCGATCACCGCCTCCACCAGGCTGATCACCAGCGCCACGCCCGCCAGGCCCGCGCCCACCGCGCAGACGCCGTCCCAGCCCCAGAGCGCGTAGGCCGTGCCGGAGGCGGCCGAACCCGCCGCGCCGCCGAGGAAGTAGATGGTCATGTAGGCGGTGGTCAGCCGGGAGCGGACCTCGGGACGCAGCCGGTAGATGATCGCCAGGTTCATCACCTGCATGCCCTGCACGCCGAAGTCGAGCAGCACCACGCCCGCGACGAGCGCCCAGAGCCAGCCGCCGCCGTGCAGCGCCATCAGGCCCCAGCTGATCAGCACCAGGGCCAGCAGGCCCGCCGTGGCGGGCCGGTCGAGCCGGCGGTCGGCGGCGCGTCCGGTGATCCGCGCGGCGGTCGCGCCCACCGCGCCCACCAGGCCGAACAGGCCGATCAGCGCGGTGCCGTAGTGGTACGGGGCACCGGCCAGCAGGAACGCGATCGAGGTCCACAGGGCGTTGAAGCCGGCCAGCGAGACGAAGCCGAAGGCACTGCGCAGCCGCAGGGTGGGCTCCTCGACGAGCAGCTTCGGCACCGAGGCGAGCAGCTTGGGGTAGCTGATCTGCGCCTCGCCGCGGGCGATCGGCAGCACCCGCCGGAGCAGCACGGCCAGACCGAGCACCAGCACCGCCGAGACCAGGTAGACCGAGCGCCAGCCGGCCGCGCTGGAGAGCAGACCGCCGGCGGTACGGGCGAGCAGGATGCCGATCAGCACGCCGCTCATCACCTTGCCGGTCACCCGCCCCCGGTCCTCGGGGGCCGACAGCGTCGCGGCGAAGGCGACCATCAGCGGGGAGACCACCGAGGCGGTGGCCACCACCAGGGCGGCGCCGATCAGCACCGCCAGCGAGGGGGCGCCCGCGGCGACCAGCTGGAAGAGGGCGACGATCGACAGCAGGGTGACGGCCAGGCGCCGGCGGTCCATCAGATCGCCGAGCGGGACGAGGGTGGCCATGCCGAGGGTGAAGCCGACCGTGCCGGCCGTGACCACCAGGGAGACGGCGGCGCTGCCGACGTGGAAGGTCGAGCCGATCGCGGTCAGCAGCGGCTGGGCGTAGTAGATGTTGGCGGCCGAGAAGCCGGCCGTCACCGCGCAGATGGTGGCGAGCCGCGAGGATATTCCGCCGCCGGCCGCCGGGACCGCCGCAGCGGGCCGCACTGTTTCCTGAGTGATGGTCATGCCGTGAAATTAGCCCCGCGCCCCTCTTTCCGGCATCGCTCCACGGGGGCAGCAGGGGTGGCACCTCGGAGGCAGCGCCATACCCCCATGGAGGTATCCGGGCGCTCCCTTGGGCCGATTGTTCGCGGCTTCCTGGAATTCCGTGCCTACCGTGGACGCATTCCACTCCGCACGGCCCGTAAAAGGGCCCGTTCGCCATGAGGAGAGCCATGACCACGGCAGCCCCCGAAACCGCCCCTCAGGAGCAGATCGCCGACGCCGCCGCCGAGGTGTTCGCCCGCCTCGCCGCACCGGGGGTCGCGGCGCCCTGGGAGTCGCTGGCCGACTTCGCCCCCGCGCTCGGTGCGCATATCCAGCACGGGCTCGGCACCCTGATGAGCCGCCCGGCGCTGGACCTGCGCACCCGGGAACTGACCACGATCAGCATGCTGGCCGCGCTCGGCAACGCCGAGCCGCAGCTGGCCTTCCACACGGCCGGCGCGATCCGGGCCGGCGCCACCGTCGCCGAGGTGCTGGAGGCGCTGATGCAGGTCGCCCTCTACGCCGGTGTCCCGCGCACCCTCAACGCGCTCGCGGTGGCCCGCAGGGCGCTGGTCGAGGCCGGCGCGCTGCCCGGCTGAGAACGGGGCCGCGGCCCCGAGGCCGAGAGGCAGTTCGATACTCCTTTCGGACTCGGCGGCCGACCCCCAAGGGGAATTCCAGACCCCGGGCTGACGGCCTAATGTTGGAAACACGAAAGCGAGAGAGCGAAACGGCAGGAAGCAAAGACAAGAAGCAGGACGACAAGCAGGACAAGAAGCAGGAAAAGAAAGCGCAAGAAAAAAGCACCACAGCAAAAGGAAAATCCTCCACGGAACCACCCAACGGGAAAGCGAACTGACACCATGACCGATCTGATGTCCCCCCTCCAGCTCAGCTCTTCGATCGACGATCTGCTCGGCCCGTCCGAGAGCCGGTTCTTCGGCAGCGGCTATCGGCGCGTCGGACAGCGGATCAGCCGGCTGTCCTGGGACGAGGAGCACCAGATGCTGAACGCCGTGGCCGGCGTGCTCTACCCGGTCGACTGGTCGGTGAAGCAGCAGGCCGCCAAGCTGGCCCCGCACCTGAGCACCATCGACGCGCTGCTCTTCGCCGCCCAGCTGGCCGAGGCCGCGCTCACCGCCCGCCACGGGCTGACCGCCGGGCAGCGCCGCGCCGCCTGGCTGCGCAAGGTCGAGATCCGGGCCGGCGCCGCCCCGCAGGAACAGGGCCTGACCTCCTTCCCGGTCAGCGCCGAGCTCAAGGCGAGCCCGGTGGCGCCGCAGGACGCGGCGACCCTGGTCTCGCTGGTGGTCTGCCGGATCGGCCAGATGACGGTGCGCTGCACGGTGGAGCACGCCGCCGGCACCGGCGCGGGCGCCGCGGTGGACGACGACATGCTCGGCCCGGTCGGACAGCGGCCCTACGGCACCGGCTACCGCGCCTACCGCCAGTCGATGACCGACCTGCGGGTGGACGCCCACGGTCTGGTCCCCACCGTCGCCGGACAGGTGGCCGTCCGGCCGGCCCTGGGCGAGGCGATCGGCTCCGACGGCCTGGAGGGCGCCTACCAGCCGGGGATGACCCTGGTGGACGCCTTCGTGATCGCCCTGCAGTTCGGGCAGGTGCTGCTCTACGAGCTGGACTCGGTGGCCCGCGCCGACTCCAACACCCTGTGGATGCGCCGGACGGTGCTGGAGAGCAGCCGCCCCGACCGTCCGGCCGCCGTGGCCGCGCCGGTGACCGCGATCCTCGACAACGCCAAGATCGTGCAGGCCCAGGGCGCCGACTGGCGCAACGCCGACATCGTCGCCGAGACCGGCGGGGTGCGGGTGCTCTGCTCGGTGACCCACAAGCTGCCCGAGCACCGGACGCACCAGGCCGCCGCGACCCAGGACCCGGCGCTGCTCCGGGCCGCCGCGTGACACCGGCCCCCCGCACGGACCAGGAAGACCGCTACTTCGCCGAGGCGACCGCCGCCGACCTCTTCCAACTGATCGTCACGCACGGCGCCCGGCTCGCTCCACCCCAGACGCAGAAGAACCGCAGCTCGGCCCGCACGTACCCGTACCGAACGTCCGCCGGCAGCCGCCGGCCCACTCTGGAAGGCACGTCATGAAGCTCGGCATCTCCGGCACCTACTCCTCCGGCAAGACCCTCACCTCGATCGCCCTGTCCCACTACACCGGCGTCCCGCGCACCATGGCCCGCACCATGCGCGAGATCCTGCCCGAGGCCGCTCCCGGCAAGACGCTGGAGGAGTGCACCGCGGCCGAGCTGCTGCAGATGATCGTGGTGCGGCACACCGAGCGGGTGGCCCACGAGCGCGCGCTGAGCCTGGGCAGCTTCATCTCCGACGGCTCCTCGCTGCAGGAGTGGATCTACGGCGCGATCCGGGTCCAGGTCGGCATCAACCCCAACGCCTCGATCCACCTGGGCGAGCAGGACGTCGACAAGACCGCGGAGCTGAAGTTCTTCGAGGAGGTCATGGAACGGCTGGGGGTCTCCCTCAAGCTCCACGTCCAGCAGTCCTTCGACGCCTTCGTCCACCTCAAGAACGAGCTGCCGCTGGCCAAGGACGGCCACCGCCCGGTGAACGAGCGGTTCCGCACGCTGGCCGACGAGACCCTGCTGCGCACCCTGGACGAGCTGGGCATGCCGGTCCACATCATCGGCGGCGACATCGAGGAGCGGCTGGAGACGATCGCCGACCGGTTCGGCTTCACCCCGGTGATGACGCCCCGTCAGGCCATCGACAAGGCCCGCTCCGAGTACAAGGGCATCGACATCCGCGACGAGAAGGAGCGGGCGCTGGCCGCCGCCTGAGCACCGAGAGCGAGCGCGCGATCACTGCTCCGGCGCCTGATCACTGAGTGCCGATCCGAACCTGACCACAAGTGCCCCGCCCATGCCCCGGCCGGTGTCCGCCTGTTGGCGTCGGGTACCGACCGGGGGCCCGGGGCGCTCCCAGACGAAAGGCCCGACCTGATGTCCATACCCAAGAGTCCGGCAGGTATCCGATGAGCCGTGCAGCCGTTCTGGCCGGTCTGGGCGCCGTGGTTCCGCCCAGGGAGATCACCAATCAAATGCTCTCCGAGCGACTGGACACCACCGATGCCTGGATCAGAACCCGCACCGGGATCCTGAAACGCCACGCCGTCGAGCCGGGCGGCGCCACCAGCGACCTGGCGGTCGCGGCCGGTGAGAAGGCCCTCAAGTCCGCGGGCCTGGCCACCGTCGACCTGGTGGTGCTGGCCACCGCCACCCCGGACCACCCGCTGCCGGGCACCGCCCCGGCGGTGGCCGCCCGGCTCGGCCTCGGCCACATCCCGGCCTTCGACGTCGCCGCGGTCTGCGCCGGCTTCGTCTACGCCCTGTCGGTCGGCGCCGGCGCGATCGCCGCCCGGACCGCCGAGACGGTCCTGGTGATCGGCGCGGAGGCGTTCACCTCGATCCTCAACCCGCAGGACCGGGGCACCGCGATCCTGTTCGGCGACGGCGCCGGCGCGGTGGTGCTGCGGGCCGGCGAGGACGACGAGCCGGGCGCGCTGGCCGGCTTCGACCTCGGCAGCGACGGCAGCCTCGCCGAGCTGATCTCGATCCCGGGCGGCGGCTCCCGCCAGCGCTCCGGCGGCCTGCCGCCGGACCAGGACGACTCCTGGTTCACCATGCAGGGCCGCGAGGTCTTCACCCAGGCCGTGACCCACATGTCCAGGTCCACCAAGGCCGTGCTGGAGAAGGTCGGCTGGCCGGTCGCGACGGTGGACCGGATCGTCGGCCACCAGGCCAACGTCCGCATCCTGCACTCGGTCTCCGAGCTGCTCGGGATCGACAAGGAGCGGGCCGTGGTCCACCTGGACCAGGTCGGCAACACCTCGGCCGCCTCCATCCCGCTGGCCCTGGCCGCCGCCGCCGAGCGCGGCGAGCTGCTGGCCGGGCACCGGGTGGCGCTGACCGCCTTCGGCGGCGGACTGGCCTGGGGCTCCGCGGCGCTGGTCTGGCCGGAGCTCGCCACCGGCTGACGCCGGCCCCGCTGACATCGCTCAACTCCCCTGCACCACACCACACATACCTCAAGGAGAACCCGCATCATGTCCACCACCCAGATCGTCGAGAAGGTCATCGAGCTGCTCCAGGTCAAGTACGGCTACGGCACGGACGAGGTGACCGCTACCACCGACTTCGAGGAGCTCGGGTTCGACTCCCTGGTCTTCGTGGAGCTCGCGGTGGCGCTGGAGAGCGACTACGGCGTCCCGCTGAGCGAGGCCGAGGTCGCCGAGACCACCACCGTGCAGGAGCTGGCCGAGCTGATCGAGGCCAAGACGGCAGGCCACCCGGTGACCGTCTGATCCCCGACTCCGCTGCCGCGGGCGGGCGGTCCCCCACTCCGCCCGCCGCCCCACCCACGGCGCCCACCCGCCCCGCACCCTCCCACCGAGCGACGAAGGAGACCGTGATGTCCGAACTCCCCACCAGCGCCGCGTTCTTCGACGTCGACGGGACGCTCACCCGGCGCACCACGCTGTTCGGCTTCCTGCGGCACGACATGGCCTCGCGCGGCCTGCCCCATCAGGCCTACCTCGCCCAGCGCGAACGGCTGCACGCCATGACCCTGGCCGGCGCCCCGCGGCGGGCCACCAACCGCGCCTACTTCCGGCTGCTGGCCGGCCGTTCGGCCGGCGAGCTGGCCGAGGCGGGCCGCCGCTGGTACGCCGAGGAGCGGGCGGCGGACGGTGTGGGCTTCTTCCGCCCCGAGGCGCTGGCCGCCCTCGCCGCGCACCGGGCGGCGGGCCGGCTGGTGGTGCTGGTCTCCGGCTCCTTCGCGCCCTGCCTGGATCCGCTGGCCGCGGAGCTGGGCGCCGACGCGGTGCTCTGCACCGCCCCGCGGATCGTCCGGGGCCGCTACACCGGCGAGGTCGAGCACCCGATGCTGGACGCCCGCAAGGCGCTGGCCGCCGCCGGCTTCGCCGCCCGCCGCGGCCTCGACCTCACCGACTGCCACGCCTACGGCGACCACCACTCCGACCTGCCGCTGCTGCGCCTGGTCGGCCACCCGGTGGTGGTGGGCGAGGACGAGGTCCTGCACCGCACGGCCGCCGAGCACGGCTGGCCGCTGCTGCGCCCCACGCGCGACACCCCCACAGCCCTGAGCACGACCGCTTTGCCGAGCGCGACAACTACCCATGGAATTGGAGAGGCACAGTGAACCGGAACACGCCCGACCCGTCCGCCCCCGCCGTGCTGGTGATCGGCGCCGGCCCGGTGGGCATGGTGATCACCAGTGAACTCCTGCAGCAGGGCGTGGACGTCCGCCTGATCGACCGTCAAGCGGTGCTGGACGAGAGCGACCCGCACTCGAAGGGCATCCTGCTGTGGCCGCGCAGCCTGGAGCTGCTGCGCCGGATCGGGGTCAGCGAGCAGCTGGTGGCGGCCGGCCACCGCAGCGACGCCGTCGGCTACTTCTCCGACGGCCGCCACCTGGGCAGCGCCCACCTGGACCGGCACCCCGACTCCCCGTACAACTTCGTCCTGACCCTGCCGCAGCGCGAGACCGAGCGGATCCTGCGGGCCAGGCTGGCGGAGCTGGGCGGCGTGATCGAGCGCGGCGTCAGCATGGAGGACATCAGGGACGTGGAGACCGCTCCGGTGGTCACCCTGCGCCACCAGGACGGCCGGCTGGAGACCGTCCGCCCGTCCTACGTGGTCGGCGCCGACGGCCCCGGCAGCATCACCCGCAACCTGCTCGGCATCAGCTTCGAGGGCGAGCCGATCGACGTCAGCTACGCGATCGGCGACGCCCCGATCCACGGCGACGCCCCCAAGGACACCGCCTACTACTACTCCCCGGACGGCGTGGTGGCGCTGGTCCCGCTGGCCGGCGGCCACTACCGGATCGCGGCCAACATCCCGCACCGCACCGAGGGCGAGGGCAACCCGCCCCGGGAGCTGCTGGAGGAGGTGATCCGGCGCCGCGCGAAGATCGACATCACGGTCGGCGAGCCGCTGTGGACCCGCTCCTTCCGGCCCCGGCTCGGCATGGCGGCCGGCTTCCGGCGCGGCCGGGCCTTCCTGGCGGGCGACTCCGGGCACGCGATCAGCCCGGCCGGCGGCCAGGGCATGAACGTCGGCTTCCAGGACGCGGCCAACCTGGCCTGGAAGCTGGCCGGCGTGGTCACCGGGCGGCTGGACGCATCGGTCCTGGACAGCTACGAGCCCGAACGCCTGAGCAGCGCCCAGCGGATGTCCGCCACCTCCGCCGCCCAGGCCAGGTTCGCGATGCAGAAGAGCCCGGCGCGCCGGCTGCGCCGGGACGCGGTCTTCGTCGCGGGCCGGCTGGCCGGCGTGCTCCAGCGGGTGCTGGTGCCGCTGCTCAGCCAGACCGACACCAACTACGGCGACCTGGACAACCGCCCGCTGGTGCTGCGCCGCCAGGGCCTGGCCAAGCCGGGGGAGCGGCTGCCGCTCTTCGCCGGCCCCGCGCTGGCCGACGGCACGCCCGCGCTCGACGCCTACCGGCACACCGTGCTGCTCTGGCCGGGCCGCACCGCCACCAGCGCCGACTGGGCCGCCCAGGTGGGCGACGCCCGGGAGCGGTTCGCCGGCACGGCCGAGGTGCTCGACCTCGGCGGGCTGACCGGCCGCGCCGCCCGCAAGCTGCGCCGGCACCTGGGCCGCAACCCCGTCCTGGCGCTGGTCCGCCCGGACGGCCACCTGCTCGCCACCGCCGCCGTGGAGCGACCCGAGCCGCTGCAGCTGCGTCTGGAGAACCTCGCCCCGGCCCGCACCGCCCCGGCCGTCCAGCCGGTCTCGGCCTGAACCGCCCACCTCTCGAAGCTTTCTGACGTTCCATCAATGACAAGTCCCAGAAAGGGATCCCCATGACCACCGAACAGAGTGTCCGCACCACCGCCGAGACGCTGAACGAGTTCTTCACCCGCTTCGGCGGCGGCGACCGCAAGGGCGTGCTGGAGCTGTTCACCGAGACCACCGACTGGAACGTCCCCGGCTCCCCGGTGGTGCCGTGGACCGGCCGGCGCAGCACCCGCGAGGAGATCGACACCTTCATCGGCCACGCCTACGAGCTGGTCAGCACCGAGGCGTTCGCGGTCGAGCAGGTCGTCGTGGACGGCGAGCACGCGATCGCGCTCGGCAGCTTCACCCACCTGGTGAAGGCCACCGGCAAGCGCTTCGTCTCGGACTTCGCGCTGCACGTCCGGGTCGTCGACGGCACGCTGCGGCTCTACCACATGTTCGAGGACAGCGCGGCCGCCGCCGAGGCGTTCACCGCCTGATCCGACCGCACCACAGCCCAGGTCCGCGGCGGCGGGACGGCGAACCCCGTCCCGCCGCCGCTGCCACGTCGGGCCGGCACGGCGGTCTCCGGCTTCGGGCACATCAGCGCCGTGGTCGCCTACATGGTCACCGGGACCTCCGGGCTGCCGGACGGCGAGCACGGCCTGGCCACCGGCCTGACCACGCTCACCCAGCTGGTCGGCCTGACCCTGGGCATCCCGGTGCTCAGCACCATCGTCACCGCCCGGGTGAACGCCCTGCAGGCCACCCACAGCGCGGCGGACTCGGTGCCGGCGGGCGTGCGGGTGGCGCTGCTGGCCAACGGCGGAGTGCTGGTGGTGGGGGCGGTGGCCCTCGCGCTCTTCTTCGCCCGCGGCACCAGCCGCCGGGCCGCCGCCGCGGCCTGAACCCGCCTCCCCGGGTGGACCGCCGCTACGCCTTTGGAGGCAGCGGCGGTCCACCTAGGGGGAACCGATCTTCCGTCGGCGACCACCGCGACCTACCGTGGTGTCACCGACCCCGAAGGACCCGGTCGCCCCCAACTCCCTTGAAAGGCCCAGCTGATGCGTACTGTCGCGGTAACGGAACCCGGTGGCCCGAGCGCCGCCCGGCTGCTGGAGACCGAGCGGCCCGAGGTCGGCGCCGGCCGGCTGCGGATCAAGGTCGCCGCGGCGGCCGTCCACCCGGCCGACCTGCTCGCCCGCTCCGGCGCGCTGGCCGAGCTGCTGCCGAAGCGGCCCCACCACCGGCTCGGCTGGGACCTGGCCGGCACCGTCGAGGCGGTCGGCGCCGAGGTCACCGTCTTCCCGCCGGCCGCCCCCGCGGCCGAGCGCGGCATCCGGGTGGACAGCGTCGGCGTGCACAGCAACGGCGCGCAGCTGGCCCGGCTGGTCGCGCTGGTCGACCAGGGCGAGCTGACGCTCCGGGCACCCCGCACCCTGCCGGTCGGCGAGGTCGCCGCCGCCCACGAACTGCTCGCCGCCGGCGGTCGGCGCGGCGGCGTCGTGCTCACCTTCTGAAACCCCCGCCCCCGCCCGGATCCCCCCACTTCCCGCTTCCCTGCGCCACCCCCAGGAGGCACTGCGATGAGCCATTCCCCCACCCGCGTGGCCGTCCTGGCCGGCGCCGGCAACGACATCGGCCTTGCCGTCGCCCGTGAACTCGCCCGGCACGGCCACCGGATCGCCCTGGTCGACCGCAAGGAGGCGCTCTGCTACCGCGCCCTGGAGGCCGTCTCCGCGGTCGGCGGCGAGGCCCGGGTCTTCGCCGGCGACGTCCGGTTGGTCCACGAGGCCGAGGCGGTGATGACCCGGATCGCCGAGGAGCTGGGCGAGCCCGCCGTCCTGATCAACAACACCTCGCAGCCGGCCGACTTCGCCCCGAGCGCGCTGCCGGCCGGCGAGGAGGACTGGGACGACACGCTGCGCTCGGGCCTGCGGGCCCCCTACCTGCTCAGCGCGGCGATCCGGCGCTACCTGGTCGGCGAGGGCTGGGGGCGGATCATCACCATCGGCCGGCCCCGGCAGGACGGCGAGCGCGGCGACATCGCCGCCAGTGCCGCCGCCGACGGCGTGCGCGGACTGACCCGGGCGCTGGCGCTGGACCTGGGCCCGCACGGGGTGACGGTCAACGCCGTGCTGCCCGGCCTGATCGCCACCGAGTCGGCCCGCACCGCCGCCGGCTGCCTCGGGGTCGGCTTCGAGGACGCCCGCAAGGAGACGCTGGAGCGGATCGCCCTCGGCCGCCCCGGCTCGCCGCAGGACGTGGCGGGCGCCGTGCGGTTCTTCGCCTCCGAGGAGGCCGACTTCGTCTCCGGCCAGGTGCTGCACGTGGCCGGCGGCCCGGTCGGCTGACCGGGCCGGGCCCGCCCCTGCTGGTCAGCGGCGTCCGTAACCCGAGCCGCCACCACGGTGGTTGACCGGTTCGATGAGGTCGCGCTCAACCGCCTTGTTGACCGCGTCGATCCGCGAGACCGCGTCCAACTTGCCGAAGATGTTGCGCAGATGGCGCTTGACCGTGCCCTCGGTGATGCCGAGCCGGCCGGCGATCTGCCGGTTGCTCAGCGCCTGCGCGGCCCAGCCGAGCACCTCCACCTCGCGGCTGGAGAGCCCTCCTTGCTCCCCGGGCTCGCCGCCCGCCGGGCGGCGCAGGCTCTCCGGCGAGACCGAGACCGTGACGGTGCGCCGCGCACTGTCCTCGCGCTGACGGATGGTGGAGACCAGCGTCTCGCGGCTGACGCTCTTGTGCAGGTAGCCGCGCACCCCGAGCGAGAGCAACTCCTGGACCAGGCGCTGCCCGTCGTCCATGCTCAGCACGATGATGCGGGTCTCCGGATCCCGGTCCAGGATCCGGCGCACCGTCACCGGCGGGTCGTTCTCCGGCATCTCGATGTCCAGCAGCACCACGTCCGGGCGGTGCTGCCCGGCCATCCGGATCGCCTCGGTGCCGGTGCCGGCCTGCGCGACCACCTCGAAGCCCGGCTCGGTCTCCAGCAGGTCGCAAAGCGCGCCGCGCAGCAGTGTGTGGTCGTCGGCGACCAGGATCCGCACCGCCCCGGTCTCGGCCGGCACGGGCTGGACCTCGACCGGTTCGCCGGTCATTCGCCCGCCTGCCCCTCGATCGGTATCCAGATCCGCACCTGGGTGCCCTTGCCGGGCGTGGAGGCGATGTTTACCGTCCCGTGCAGCAGTTGGACCCGCTCGCGCATCCCGTCCAGGCCGTTGGAGGTGCCCTTGCCGCGCACCGTGCCCGGGTCGAAGCCGCGGCCGTCGTCCAGCACCTCGGCCTGCACCTCGTGCGGGGCGATGTCGATGTGCACCACGATGTTGCCGGCCTCCGCGTGCCGCAGCGCGTTGCGCAGGCACTCGCGGACGATGATGAACAGCTCCTCGGAGATCTGCCCCGGCACCCAGTCGTCCGAGCCCTTGACCCAGATCTGCACCTTGCCGGCGGCCTCCGCCATCGAGGCGGCGAAGCCCTTGAGCGCCGTCTCCAGCGAGCCGGAGACGTTGGAGCGGCGCAGCTCGGTGACCAGTTGGCGGGTGGTGTCCATGGCCTCCAGGACCGCCGCCTTGGCCGCCTTGACGTGCGGCGAGATGTCGTCGCCCGCGCGCAGCTCGTGCAGCTCCAGCTGGCGCATCGCCAGGCTCAGCGAGTTGCCGAGCTGGTCGTGGATCTCCCGGGCGAGCTTGCGCCGGCCCAGCTCGTGCAGCTCGCGCACCCGGCCGAGCAGGAAGGTGTCGTAGCCCACCGACCCGATCTCCAGGCGCCGGCTGACGCCCTCCTGCAACGAGCGCAGCGCGGCGGTGTAGTTCTCGTCGCGGGCGTGCGAGTGCGTCACCGCGGTCTCCAGCTCCTCGGCCCAGCGGGCCGGCGCGCCGCAGTCCACGCAGACCTCCGCGGGGTCGCGCGGGCGGCGCACGGCAGCCACCGCGTCCGCCTCTCCGGCCTCGGCGACCGCGGTGGCGAGGGCGGCCAGCACGATGTCCAGCAGCAGCATCCCGGCCCTTATCGAGTGGGTCAGGTGCAGCCCCTGGCGCAGCCGCTCACCGCCCAGGTTGACCACCTCGGCGATCTCGGTCCCGGTGACGGTGGCCCGGCCCTCGGCCAGGCTCACCGCACAGTCCATCAGGATCCGCCGGGCCTGGACGACGCACTGCTCCCAGGCCTCGGGATCGGCGACCAGCGGGCTGTTGATCTCCTGCAGGCCCGCCAGGTAGCGGGCCAGCACCTCCGGCTCCTGGCGGAGCAACCGCTGGGCCGGACCGTCCTCGTGCCCCAACCGGGCGCGGTGGGCCGGCGCGGGCAGTACCGCCAGCACCTCCGGCACCGGTCTTACCGGCGTCGAGCCCTTGTCTTCGACGTTCACTTGGCCGCCTTTCCCCCGAGGCCCCTGGAGTTCACTGCGTCAGTTCATCTCGTCGTCGGATCCGCTGCGGAGTTCATACCGCTTGGTGGGCTGCTCCTTCGCGGCCCAGCCGCTCGGGTTCAGCCTATTCGGGCACCCGGTCAATGCCAGCGATCCCGACCACTGATCGGTCACCTCGGGACCCAGCCCGCCGTACTGTGGCAAGTCGCCGGACCCACTGTCCGGCCTGATCACCCGGTTAGGCTCCCGGTATGGCTATTCCTCCCTTCCTCGCGGAGCTCCGTGCCCTGGTCGGCACCCGTCCGCTGTGGCTCACCGCCGTCTGCACCGTCGTCCTGGACGACCAGGACCGGGTGCTGCTCGGCCGCCGCTCGGACACCGGCGCGTGGGCGCTCGTCGGCGGCATCGTCGATCCGGGCGAGCAGCCCGCCGACGCGGCGGTGCGCGAGTGCTACGAAGAGACCGGCGTGCACGCGGTCCCCGAGCTGCTCACCTCGGTCACCGTGTCGCCGCTGATCACCTACCCCAACGGCGACCAGACCCAGTACCTGGAAGTCACCTTCCGCTGCCGCGCGGTGGGCGGCGAGGCCCGGGTCAACGACGAGGAGTCGCTGGAGGTGGCCTGGTTCGCGCAGGACGCGCTGCCCGAGCTGGACGCCTCCAACCAGGAGCGGCTGAAGCTCGCACTGGAGTGCACGGGCCGTACTGCGTTCACTCCGCCCGGCGCAATCGGCTGACGCAGCGTCAATCTCTGCTCGGGTAACGGTTGCCGTCCCGACGACCTGCGCGTTTGACTGCTCGTCATATCAGCCGGATAGAGTACTGATTCATTATGAAGCAGGTACACAACGCAGCCGAGCAGCCCACCCACGGTCTGGCACAGGACGCCGACGACTGCCTCTACGACCCCCGGATCCGCACCGTCCTCTCCGAGTTCACCCTCGGCAACGACACCCTCGCCCTGGAGGCCGCGGCCGCCGTGCGGGCCGCCTCGCACTCCGTGGAGCGGCTGCGCAGCCGCGGCGCCCAGGGCCGGGGCCTGAGCTCCGGCGCGCTGGACATCCTGATCCGGCTCGGCGCCACCACCGGCGAGGCGCTGAGCATCGGCGACCTGGCCCGCTCCGCCGACGTCAGCTCGCGCAACGTCACCGGGCTGGTCGACACCCTGGAGCGTGAGGGCCTGGCCGAGCGGGTGCCCGACCCGCACGACCGCCGCTCGGTGCTCACCCGGATCACCCCGGCCGGGCGCGGCTGGCTGGACACCTTCCGCGAGCCGGTCCAGCGCGCCATGGCGGGGGTGTTCCACGGCTTCACCCCCGCCGACCTCACCCAGCTGCGCCACCTGTGCCTGCGCGTGGTGGAGAACCAGCAGCGGCTGGAGCACTACCTCGCGCAGACCGAGGACGTCCTGCGCTGACCGCGCCGCCGGACGGGCCGGGGCTACAGCCCCGCGAGGTTGTCCGTCAGGTCGTCCAGCCCGAACGAGCCCTGCGAAATGGCCGCCATGTGCCAGGACTTGAGGTCGAAGGCGGCACCGCGGCGCTGCTGGGCGGCCGCCCGCCCGGCCAGCCAGGCGCGCTCGCCCAGCTTGTAGCCGATCGCCTGGCCCGGCAGACCGAGGTAGCGGGTCACCTCGCCCAGCTGGCGGGCCGGCGTGCTGCCCTCGTAGGCGGCCATGAACGCCAGGCCCAGCTCCGGCGTCCACTGCTCGCCGGGGTGGAAGGGGGAGTCGGCCGGGATCGCCAGCCGCAGGTGCATGCCGATGTCGATGATCACCCGGATGATCCGCAGCATCTGCTTGCCGAGGTAGCCGAGGTAGCGGCCCGGGTCGGCGAGGAAGCCCAGTTCGTGCATCAGCCGCTCGGCGTACAGCGCCCAACCCTCCACGTTGGCGCTGACCTTGCCGAGGGTGACCTGGTAGCGGCTGAGCTCGTCCTGCCGGGTCACCCACTGGGCGAGCTGGAGGTGGTGGCCCGGCACGCCCTCGTGGTACCAGGTGCTGACCAGCCGCCAGGTCGGGAAGCTCTGCTGGCCGAGGGTCGGCAGGTAGGTCCGGCCCGGCCGGCCGAAGTCCATGCTGGGGCCGGAGTAGTGCGGCGCCACCGAGCTGCCGGGCGGCGCGATCAGGGTCTCCACCCGGCGCAGCGGGCCCGCGATGTCGAAGTGGGTGCCGTCCAGCGCCTCGATCGCCTCCTCGATCAACTCCTGGAGCCAGGACCGGATGCCCTCCTCGCCCTCGATCCGGTGGCCGTGCTCGTTCAGGTGGGTCACGGCCTCGGCCAGGCTCGCCCCCGGCAGCACCCGGCGCGCCGCGTCCTCCATCTCGGCCAGCGTCCGGTGGAACTCGGACCAGCCCCACGCGTACGCCTCGGCGAGGTCCACGTCGGCCCCGGTCGAGCGCCGGGCCGAGCGCAGGTAGCGCTCCCGGCCGACCGCGTCCGGCACCCCGACGGCCGCCGGCGCGTAGTCGGAGCGCAGCCAGTCGCGGAACTCCGCGATCGCGGCGGTGGCCCGCAGCGCCGCCTCGTCCAGCTCGGCGCGCTGCCGCTCGGGACCGTCCGCCACGAAGCCGGTGAACCAGCTCGCCGTGCCGCTCTCCTCGCCGGTCCAGGCGGTCAACTGCTCGATCACGCCGTCGACCTGGCGCGGCGCGGAGAGCAGGCCGCGCGAGATGCCCTCGCTCAGGGTGGTCCGGAAGCCGTCCAGTGCGTCGGGCAGCGCGCGCAGCCGGTTCGCCACGTGCGACCAGTCGTCCGCGGTCCCGGTGTCCATCAGGGTGAAGATCCGGCGCAGCTGCTGCACCGGCGTGTGCAGCGTGCGCAGCCCGATGAAGTGGTCGCCCGCGTCGTGGCAGGCCAGCTCCGCCGTCAGCCGCTCGCGCAGCAGCCGCGCGCAGGCCGCCTCGACGGGGCCCTCGCCGGCCGGGGCAGCGTCCAGCAGGGCCAGCGTCCCGCGGTCCAGTTCGGCCTTGGCCTCGTAGCCCTCCGGCGACAGGTCCGGCAGCCGGTCCAGCCCGACCGGATCCCCCAACCACTGTGCGGTCGCCGGGTCCTGGGCGGCCACCTGTTCGACGTAGGCATCGGCGATCCGGCGCGGGGTGAGCTTCGTATCTGGCATGCGCCCATCCTGTCCCAGCGAAGGCAGCGCTGTCAGCACACCAACGAGGTGTCCGCGGCCGGGCCGGCTGGCATACGATCATGATCGTTGACAGACTCCGACACCGATCCGGGACGGCAGCCGTGCGCACCCCCCTCGCCGAGGCGTGCCATCGCGGACAGCCGCACCTGCCGCCACGAGCCGACCGGCCCGACCACGCCGATCACCCCCGCAGCGCAGTTCGCCGGCTTCAGCAAAGGCACCACCAGGATGAGTTGCGGTCGGTCTATGGGCGGATCGAGGCGAACACCTCGACCTCGCACTTTGCCGCACCGCTGCGTTTGATCCTCGCGTCACTGGTGATCAGCGGTGCGCCGAGGGCTTCCGCCAGCGCGACGTACTGGGCGTCGTAGGCGCTGAGGTTGGCGTGCAGCGTCTTCACCCGGTCCCAGAACGGCAGCGTCTCCCGTTTGGCGATGGGAAGCATGCGGTATGCGGCGACCGCCCGCTCCACTTCCTTCCCGGCCAGCTTGCCGCCACGCCGCATGCCGAGGAGGGCCGACTGGATCTCGTAGTCCAGGAGAGTGGGAGCGTAGACGTCCCCAGCCTCGGCCACCCGGCTCCGGATGAGCTCTCCGTCGGGACTGTGGGCCGTGAGGACCAGGACGAGCGCGGAGCAGTCGATGACGATCAACGCCCGGCTCGCCCCTCGTCGATGGCAGCGAGGATATCGGCGGCGCTGACGTCGGCGGTGGTCTCCCGGTTCAGCCGCTCCATCATCTCCGCCATGGTGGGCTTGGACGCTTCCCTGGCGATCAGATCCTGCATGAATGCCTGGAGCGACTTGCCGGCCTGGGCGGCGCGAACCTTCAGGGTCTGGATCTGATCGTCCGGGACATCCCGGATGGTGAGCGCTGTCATATCTGCACTCTAGCGCCACTAGCTGCAAAGTGCAGATAGCGGCGAGCCCTCCCCTGACGTCCAGGAGAGGGCTCGCCCATGGTGCGGGTCATGCCCTCCACCTGCTGGCAACGGTCGAGGGGAGACCCGTCTCTGGCGGTCTCCGGTCGAGGCAGGGACCATACCGCAGCCGTGGCCGGTCGGGACTACTCGCCGAACTCGTCGAACACGTCGCCGAGGTCCCTGGCCACTGCCTGGGCATCACGCCCCTCGATACGGTGGCGCGGCATGAAGTACACCAGCTCGCCATCCTTGAACACCGCGAACGACGGCTCGGACGGCGGGATGTCCGCGAAATACGAGCGCATCCGCGCGGTGGCTTCCAGGTCCTGCTCGGCAAAGACCGTCAGCAGCCGGTTCGGGCGCTTGGAGGTGTTCTCCAGGGCGATGCGGGCGCCGGGGCGGGCCATGCCAGCCGCACAGCCGTAGACCGCGTTGATGGCCACGAGAGTCAGGCCACTCTCCGCTTCCTTCATCGCGGCGTCCACGTCGTCGGTGGTCAGCAGTTCCTTGAATGTGCCCGCGTCCGAAGTCCGGACAAGTGTGTTGTCCTCCGCCTTCCGTGCACGGACACGCTGCCGCCCCGGCAAGCGTCGAAGCCCACCGGGGCGGCAGCGAGGTGCAGTTGGACGTCAGTCCGCCAGCGGCAGGTACACCCGGTTGCCGTGCTCCGCGAACTCGGCCGACTTCTCGGCCATGCCCGCCAGCGCCGCCGCGTCGAAGTCGGTGCTGACCGCCGTCGAGCCGTCGCCGTGCTCGTCGCGGATCTTCTGGCTGATCTTCATCGAGCAGAACTTCGGCCCGCACATCGAGCAGAAGTGCGCCGTCTTCGCGGGTTCGGCCGGCAGCGTCTCGTCGTGGAAGGCGCGGGCGGTCTCCGGGTCGAGGGCCAGGTTGAACTGGTCCTCCCAGCGGAACTCGAAGCGGGCGTCGGAGAGCGCGTCGTCCCAGGCCTGGGCGCCGGGGTGGCCCTTGGCCAGGTCGGCCGCGTGGGCGGCGATCTTGTAGGTGATCACGCCGGTCTTGACGTCGTCGCGGTTGGGCAGGCCCAGGTGCTCCTTGGGCGTGACGTAGCAGAGCATCGCCGTGCCCCACCAGGCGATCATGGCGGCGCCGATGCCGGAGGTGATGTGGTCGTAGCCGGGCGCGACGTCGGTGGTGAGCGGGCCCAGGGTGTAGAAGGGGGCCTCGTCGCAGATCTCCTTCTGGAGGTCCATGTTCTCCCGGATCTTGTTCATCGGGACGTGGCCCGGGCCCTCGATCATCACCTGCACGTCGCGCTCGCGGGCGATCCGGCCGAGCTCGCCGAGCGTCTGCAGCTCGGCGAACTGCGCCTCGTCGTTGGCGTCCGCGATCGAGCCCGGGCGCAGGCCGTCGCCGAGCGAGAAGGTGACGTCGTAGGCGCGCAGGATGTCGCAGAGTTCCTCGAAGTTGGTGTAGAGGAAGTTCTCCTGGTGGTGCGCCAGGCACCAGGCGGCCATGATCGAGCCGCCGCGCGAGACGATGCCGGTCTTGCGGCGGGCGGTCATCGGGACGTAGCGCAGCAGCACGCCGGCGTGCACCGTCATGTAGTCGACGCCCTGCTCGCACTGCTCGATGATGGTGTCGCGGTAGACCTCCCAGCTCAGCTCCTCGGCCTTGCCGTCCACCTTCTCCAGCGCCTGGTAGAGCGGCACGGTGCCGATCGGCACCGGGGAGTTGCGCAGGATCCACTCGCGGGTGGTGTGGATGTTGCGGCCGGTGGAGAGGTCCATCACCGTGTCGGCGCCCCAGCGGGTGGCCCAGGTCATCTTCTCCACCTCCTCCTCGATGGAGGAAGTGACCGCGCTGTTGCCGATGTTGGCGTTGATCTTCACCAGGAAGTTGGTGCCGATGATGGCCGGCTCGACCTCGGGGTGGTTCACGTTCAGCGGGATGACGGCCCGGCCGCGCGCCACCTCCTCGCGGACGAACTCCGCCGCGAGGCCCTCGCGCAGTGCGATGAACTCCATCTCGGGGGTGATGATGCCCCGCTTGGCGTAGGCGAGTTGGGTGACGGCGACGCCGTCACGGGCGCGCAGCGGGCGGCGCGGGCGGCCGGGGAAGACCGCGTCCAGGTTGCGCAGGTTGCCGCCGCGCGGGGAGGTGTGCTTGATCCCGTCGTCCTCGGGGCGGGCCTCGCGGCCGTCGTACTCCTCGACGTCGCCGCGCTGGCGGATCCACGGGTCGCGCAGCGCGGGCAGGCCGCGGCGCACGTCCGGCTCGAAGGCGGCGTCGGTGTACGGGCCGGAGGTGTCGTACAGCGGGACGGTGCGGCCGTTGGTCAGCTGCACCTCGCGGTAGGGGACCCGCAGGTCGGGGCGGGAGCCCTCGCGGTAGGCCTTGCGCCAGGCCGGCGTGGGGTACCCGGTGGACGCGCTGCGCACCCCGCTGCTGGCGGTCGCGGCGCTCTCGTCGGCGCCCGGACGTGCGTCATCAAAAACGGTCATCAGACCCTCTACTCCCTACGCCGGCATTACCCGGTCAGGTTCCTGCGGTCGACGCAGCGGTCGGTCCACGGCCGGTGTTCTACGGCCCTGGGCCCTTCAGCGCCCTCTCAGCCCGGTGCTCCGAGCTCCCGTGGGCAGGCGGACTTGCCTGCCCGAAGCGTCCTCACGGTAACCGGGGCGCAGCACCGCGGTCCAGTAGGGGTCCGGCCACCGATACCCGCGCCGGCCGGCGACCGGCCCCGCCCGGCGCACCCGCCACCGCCGGGCCGTCCGACCCGTGGGCCACACTGGTGGCGCAAACCGCGCGCACCGGGCGGTGGTTGGCGTTCATGGGCTTCAGAGGGGGCGAGTCGGATGATCGGCTACACGGGGCGGGTGACCGGCAAGGTGGGAGCGGGGCTGGTCGGCGAGGTGATGCTGGCGGTGCCGGAGCGGCAGAGCAGCGAGGCCTTCCTCGCCTACCTGGCGCTGCCGGGCGAGGCGCTGCCCGTCGGCACCCCGGTGGTGGTGGTCGAGTACCAGCCGCCGCGCACCGTCTACGTCGCCCCGGCCATGGGCTGAACCCTGGCGGCGCCCCGGGGCCGGGGCAGCGGATCCCACCCGGTACGGGGCGCCCGTCACGGCAACTCGCGCCCCGTACTGCGTCGCGTTCGGTGATCGTCGAGCACGGCCGGTGACGGGTTGTCACAGTGGTGCGGGACACGCCGGAGCTGACTTCCCATGAGATCGAAAGAGGCGCACAATCTCGACTCGCCACCGCGTTCCGCGCAATCCTGCACAACCGAGCGCAGCCACGGAGCGGTGTGCCCTGAAGGGGGAAAAAGCCGATGTTGATCGGCACCATCGCGGGGATCGTCGCCGCGGCAGTCGTGATCGTGATCGTGCTCTTCAAGATGTGCTGGCGCGTCGCCGAGCCCAATGAAGCACTGATCATCTCCGGTTCGAAGCACCGCACCGAAGGCCTCGCCGAGGGCCTGGGCTTCCGGGTGGTGACCGGGCGCGGGACGCTGGTCACCCCCGGCATCCAGACCGTGCGCAAGCTCTCGCTCGACCTCAACGAGGCCGACCTGGACGTCGAGTGCGTGACCTCGCAGGGGATCCCGGTCCAGGTCAAGGGCGTGGTGATCTTCAAGGTCGGCGACGACACCGTCTCGATCGCCAACGCCGCGCGCCGCTTCCTGGACCAGCAGAAGATGATGGGCCAGCGGGTCCACAACGTCTTCGCCGGACACCTGCGCTCGATCGTCGGCGGGCTGACCGTCGAGGAGATGATCCGCGACCGCGAGCGGCTGACCGGGGAGACCCGGGCGGCCTCCGGGACCGAGATGGAGAAGCTCGGTCTGATCATCGACTCGCTGCAGATCCAGGAGATCCTGGACCCGACCGGCTACATCAAGAACCTGGCCGCCCCGCACGCCGCCGCCGTCCAGCGCGACGCGCGCATCGCGGCCGCCGCGGCCGACCGCGAGGCCACCGAGGCCGAGCAGGAGGCCTTCGCCCGCAAGGCCGAGGCGACCCGCAACTCGGGGATCCAGCAGGCCGGCTACCAGGCCGAGATGGACACCGCGGCTGCCCGCGCCCTGCAGGCCGGCCCGCTGGCCCAGGCCGCCTCCCGCCAGGAGGTCGTGGTCCAGGAGACCAAGGTCGCCGAGCTGGAGGGTCACCGCAAGGAGCAGCAGCTGCAGGCCGAGGTCCGCAAGCCGGCCGACGCCCGCGCCTACGAGACCCGCACCAAGGCCGAGGCCGACCGCGACGCGCGGATCTCCGCCGCCGAGGCGCAGGCCCGGGAGACCGAGCTGAAGGCCGCGGCCGAGGCGAACCGGGTGAAGATCGCCGCGCAGGCCGAGGCCGAGGCCACCAAGGCCCGCGGCCTGGCCTCCGCCGAGTCCACCCGCGCCACCGGGCAGGCCGAGGCCGCCGCGGCCGAGGCCAAGGGTCTGGCCGCCGCCGAGGCGGCCCGCGCCCTCGGTCTGGCCGAGGCCGAGGCGATCAAGGCCCGTGCGGCCGCCCTCGCCGAGAACCAGGAGGCGGTGGTCGCCCAGCAGCTCGCCGAGCACTGGCCGGAGATCGTCCGGGCCGGCGCCGAGGCCTTCGGCAACGTCGAGCACATGGTGCTGCTCAACGGCGCGGAGGGGATGGGCGAGATGTTCGCCAAGGCGCTCACCATGGGCGGCACCGGCCTCGGCCTGGCCCGCCAGCTGCTGAGCTCCATGAACGGCACGGACGCCCCCGCGGCGGCCGAGCACGACGTCACGGGCAGCGGTACCCACCGGGGCGGCACCCAGACGATCCCGGTCCAGGGCGAACCGACCGCCTGATCGTCCGTCACCAGCATGACCTGAGTGGCCCGTTCCGCCCCCCGCGCGGAACGGGCCACTCGTCTGTGGGGGTCAGTCGCGGTAGGCCTCGGCCAAGGCCGCGAAGACCCGCTTCGGGCGCCGGCCCGGGCGCTCCCCGGCACCGTCGAGCCCGTCGGCCGGCAGCACCGCGACCACGCCGTACGAGCCGAGGTCGAGGTCGAACCGCTGCTCCGGGCGGTGCGGCGCCCGGTAGTGGGCGAAGGTGAACCAGAACGCCGAGTCCACCCCGGCCTCCTCGAACTCGGCCAGCAGCTCCCCGAGGTAGCGGACCTGTTCGTCCTCGTCCCGCACCAGCGGTTCGGTGACGTACTCGACGCCGTCCGGCCCGTACTCCGTCACCGCCCAGCCCATCCCGCCGCGCGCCCCGGCGCCCTGGTAGGCGCAGCAGCCGAACTCGGTGACCACCACCGGCTTGCCGTGCCGGAAGTGGGCGCGCAACTGCTCCTGGTAGCGCGGGGCGTTGCCGGCGTCCCGGTAGGCGTCCACACCGACCAGGTCGAAGGGCGTCCAGTCGACGTGCTCCCAGATGCCCGAGGCGTAGCTGAGCCGGCCGTGGAACTGCTCGCGGGCGGTGGCGGCGGCCCGGGCCAGGAAGGCGTTCAGCCGGGCACCGGCGTCCTTGAGGCCCGCGCGCACCGCGGGGTCGGTGCTGGTCAGGTTCGCCAGCCGGGCCGGGAAGTCCTCGCCCGGCAGGAACCCGGCGGCGAAGAGGCTGAGTTCGCAGCCCAGCACCAGCACCACCTCGGCGCCCAGCGAGCGGATCCGCTCGGCCCGCCGGGCGCAGTCGGCGAAGAGCGGCAGCAGCTGGTCCTGGGCCAGGTCGCAGGGGAACGGCGCGAACCAGACCTGGAGGCCGTACGCCGCGGCGAACTCGGCCGCCAGCTCGATCCGCTGCGGATCGGCGCCGGAGATCCGCACCGCGGTGCAGTGCAACTCCTCGGCGATCACCCGCATTTCCTCGCGCACCACGGCGGGCTCGAAGGAGCTCCGGGAGATCTCGCCGACCGGGGCGAAGCCGGTGTCGTAGTTGATGCCCTTGCCGCGCATGGCCGTTCTTCTCTCTCGCTACGGGTCGGTGGGAGGTGGGTCGGGGCTGTTCAGGCCTGGTCGGCGAGCATCTTCTTGAGCAGCTCGGCGGACGGACCGCTGACCAGGCCGGCCAGCGCGATCGCGCCGACCAGGAAGACGGTGGGCAGCCAGACCATCGTGGCCAGCGGCAGCGTGTAGGCCCCGACCACCCGGGCCGCGCACTCCAGCAGCAGGGCCGCGCCCCAGATCAGCGAGTGCCGCCGGGTGGCCTTCGCGAAGGCCGGCGACCCCGCGGCCAGCCGCTCCCAGGCGGCCTCCAGCCGGGCGTCGCCGCGGGTCAGGAACGGGCGCAGGCCGGCGGCCATCAGCGGGTTGCCGCGCAGTGCGGAGACCAGGATGCCGCCGCCGATCGCGCTGCTGACCAGGCCGTCCTTGGCGATCATCAGCCGCGGGTCGCCGGTCAGGAAGGTGGCCAGCAGGCCGACCAGGTTGACCACCAGCATCAGGCCCGCCAGCCCGTTGACCCTGCGGTCGCGGACCAGGCCGTGGACCGTGCGCACGGCCGGCAGCAGGCTGCTGACCATCAGCGCGCCGACCATGCTCACCCCGAGGACCGAGTGCGCGGCGTAGTAGACGCCCAGCGGCACCGCGACGTCGACCGCCAGCGGCAGCAGGGCGGTCACCAGCGGGTTGCCGGCCTTGGCGGCAGTGGCGGCAGTGGCGGCGGCGGTGGTGCTCGGCTGCAGGGTGCTGGTCTCGCTCATGGTCCGGTCCTCCCGTTGGTCCCGCTCGGCTACGAGGTAGAGACTCCCAGTCGGAGCTGACCGGCCATCAGTGCCTGATGTCGCCAGTGCCGCATGACAGCTGTCATGCCGCGCACCGGCGGTTGTCACGAAACGCCGCGGCGCCCGTCACCTGCGGTGCAGGTACGGGCGCCGGAGCGGAGGCGGCGTTGGATCAGCCCTTGGCGGCCTTCTTGACCAGGATCACCACCGCGGCGGCGATGCCGACCACGATCAGCGCCTTGAAGGCGAACCAGATGATCGCACTGACCACGCCGAGGACCATGCCGAGAAGGTTGATGGCGAGGATCAGCACCAGGATCGGGACCACGACGTTGCGCATCCAGGACGGCAGCGACTTCCAGATCTCAGCCATTTCGGTTCCTTTTCTCCCTTGCGGGTCCGGCCCTTGATCGCCGCATCCCGTCCGCTTTCGGTACTTCGATCGTACGAGGGCGCCGTAGCGGAAACGAGAGTTCAGGCCCCTGAGAGAACCCGGAGACGGCCCTGACCCCGGTCCCTCAGGGTCGCCCTTACCGGTGGCTTACGCCCGCCGGGCGCGGGCGGTCAGACCGGCCAGCCCTCGCCCCGCCAGGCGGCGTCCCAGAACATCCACTCGTACCGGGTGGTGGTGCGCACGTGCTCGTGCACCCGCCGCCGCTCGGCCGCCCCGAGCTGCTCGCCGAGCCGGTCGGTGAGCGCCAGCACCCGGCGCACCACCGACTGGAAGGACTCCTCGCCGTAGACCGCGATCCACCGCGCGTAGAGCGGATCGGGGGAGGAGCGGGCGAGCAGTTGCTCGCCCACCTTGGCGTAGACCCAGTAGCAGGGCAGCACGGCCGCCACCGCCTCCGCGAAGGATCCGCCGTAGGCGGTGGCGAGCAGGTAGCTGGTGTAGGCCCGGGTGGTCGGCAGCACCGGCAGGGCGGCGGCCTCGGCCGCGCTGTGGCCGAAGACGGCGAGGAACTCCGCGTGCATGCCCTGCTCGGCGGCGAGCGCCCCGATCGCGTCGTCGGCGAAGGCCCGCACCTCCTCCTCGCCCGGCGCCTTGGCCGCGCAGACGGCCAGCGCCCTGGCGTAGTCGCGCAGGTAGTGCGAGTCCTGGACGACGAAGTGGGCGAAGGCCTCGCGCGGCAGCGTGCCGTCGGTCAGACCGGCCAGGAACGGGTGCTCGAGGATCTTGGTGTAGACCGGCGCGACGCTCTCGGCCCACAGCTCCTCGGTCAGGGTCTGGGTCATGTCAGCGACCCTACGTTCCGCCTGCCGGAGGATCACGGGCAGCCTCAGTCCTCCGGCGGCGAGAAGACCACCAGCACCCGCAGCTCCTCGGTGATGTGGTGGAACCGGTGCGGCACCCCGGCCGGCACGAAGACCACGCTGCCGCGCCCCACCGTGCAGGTCTCCTCCCCCACGGTCAGCGAGGCCCGCCCGCTGACCACCTGGTAGAGCTCGTCCTGCGGGTGCGCGGACTGGGTGTCCTGTTCACCGGGCGCGAGCGCGTACAGGCCCGCCGACATGGTGCCCTCCTTGAGGAAGCGCAGATAGGCGCCCTGCTGCCCGGCCCGGTGCCGATCGAGCTCGTCGAGTCGAAAGACCTTCATCCGCTGCTCCTCCTGTAGGTGCTTCCACCGGCCGCCTGGGCCTGCGACCATGCGGAAGCATGAAGCACTTCGTGGTCAAGACCCTCATCAACGCGGCAGCCATCTGGGTGGCCGCCTGGATCGTCAACGGCATCACCCTGTCCGGCGGGGACTGGAAGCAGAAGACGCTGACGGTGATCGCCGTCGCGCTGATCTTCGGGGTGGTCAACTGGCTGATCAAGCCCCTGGTGAAGTTCTTCTCGTTCCCGCTGTTCATCCTGTCGCTGGGGCTGATCACCTTCGTGATCAATGCGCTGATGTTCTGGCTGACCTCCTTCGCCTCCGACCGCCTGAAGCTCGACTTCCACGTCGAGGGCTTCGTCCCCGCCCTGCTCGGCTCGCTGATCATCAGCGTGGTGGCCTGGGGCCTGCACCTCGCGATCGGCGACGAGGACTGAACCGACGAGGACTGGAGCGTCGTCGGCCGAGCAGACGACGGCTGAGCCGTTCGGCCGGACATTTCGCTCGCGCGTGCGAGTTTCGGGCTCCCTGAGCTGCGGGATGCTCCGGCACAGGAGCATCCGGAGGTGACCCACGTGGCCCAGGTGACGCCGCACCCCCGTCCGGTGGTCAAACGCACCGCACGGGCGATCCTGCTCGACCTGCCGAGCGACGACCCCTGGCAGGGCACCGCCGAGCTGATCGTGATCAAGCGCACCAGGCCGGGAGCGCCTCCGTACTGGATCACCCCGGGCGGGGGCGTGGAGCCCGAGGACCGCACCGTGACCGACGCACTGCACCGCGAGGTGGACGAGGAGCTGGGCGGCAAGGTGGTCGACGTGGTGCCCGCCTTCGTGGACACCGTCGCCCACCACCACCACGAGGACGGCAGCCCGGCCCATCCGCACGGGGTCAAGGTGCAGCACTTCTTCGTCTGCCGGCTGGCCGCGCTGGACCCGGCGCTGCGGCACGGACCCGAGGTGGACGAGCCGCGCGGCGAGTACGAGATCGTCCGGCTGCCGTTCACCCGCGAGGGCGTCACCTCGGTCAACCTGGTGCCGCCCTCGCTGCGCGCCTACCTGGCCGCCAACATCGAAGGGGTGCGCGCGCTGCTCGCCCCCGACCTGGGCTGAGGCCTGCCGGGTTCAGCTCTGCCCGTCGGGCAGGTCGTGGTGCAGGTGCTCGGCCCGCACCCCCGAGCGCAGCAGCGCGGCAGCCGAGCGGCGCACCATCGCCGCCGGACCGCTGAGGTAGGCGTGGTGCCCGTCCCACGGACCGTTGCGCACCACCACGTCACCCAGCAGCCCGCGCAGCGCACCGTCGCCGCCGGGCTCCTCGTCCGGTTCGGAGACCACCGGGCAGACCGTGAGCCAGGCGTGCCGCCGCGCCGACTCCTGCAGCTCCGGCAGCTGGTAGAGGTCGGCGTGCAGCCGGGCGCCGTAGAAGACCGCCACCTGGCGCCCGGCCGGGTTGCCGTGCGCGGCCAACTCCTCGACCAGCGCGGCGATCGGCGCGATCCCGGTACCGCCGCCCAGGCAGAGCAGCGGGGCCGGCACGGCGTGGTCGAGCACCATGCTCCCGGCGGGCGGACCCAGCCGCAGCACGTCCCCGGGCGCCGCCCGGCGCACCAGCGCGCTGCTCACCCAGCCGGCCTGCAGGGCCTTGACGTGGAAGGTCAGCAGCCCGTCGGGGCGCGGCGCGGTGGCGAACGAGAAGTGCCGCCAGACCCGCGGCCACCAGGGCGTCTCCAGGCTGGTGTACTGGCCGGCCCGGTACGGGTAGGCCTGGTCGGGCCGCACGGTGATCGCCGCCACGTCCCGGCCCAGCCTCCGGTGCGAGACCACCTCGGCCTGCCACCAGGGCGGCGAGCCGACGGCCGCCTGCTCGGCGGCCTCGATCATGATCCGGGAGACCAGCCCGTAGACCCGGCGCCAGGCCAGCTCGGCCTCGGCGTCCCAGCGGGTGCCGCAGTACCGCGCGAGCGTCGCCACCAGGCACTCGCCCACCGGCGCGTAGTGGCCGCTGAGCGTGCCGTACTTGCGGTGGCCCTGGCCGAGCCGGGCCAGGTAGGCGGTCAGGCCCGCCGGGTCGTCGGCGCTGCGGGCGGCCTGGAGCAGGGCCCGGAAGAGGCGGTCGCGCTGCACGTCCATGGCGGCGGGGAAGAGCGAGCGCACCTCGGGGTGGTGCAGGAAGATCAGCGCGTAGAAGTGTGCGGTGGCCCGGTCCGCCACCGGCTCGACCACCGCCAGGGTGGCCCGGATCAGCTCCAGGTCGCGGGCGGTGGGCGGTTGGGCGGCGTCGACCGGGGCGGCCGGTGCGAACTGCCCGGGAGCGGGACCGGGGACGGTGGGCGGGCCCGGCGCCGCCCAGGCCTGGCTCCAACCATCGCCCGGTCCGGTCCAGTTGAGGCCGGGGGCCCAGCGGAACAGCGGCTCGATGGCCGGGCGGGGCTCGGCGGCGGGGGCGGGGCGCACCAGGTCGAGCGCCGAACCGGCCGGAGCGGCGACCGACGGGGCGACCGGCGCGGGGCCGACCGGCAGGGGAGTGACCGGCGGGGTGGTGGCCGGTGGGGCGGCGGGCGGTACGGCCGGCGGCTCGGTCGGCATCGGCGGCACGACCTGCCCGGTCGGCTGGGGCGCCACCGGCGTCGGCAGCGGCGTCGTCATCCCCGGCACCGAGGTGGCCGCGGCCGACCCCTGCCCCGAGCGGACCAGCATCGCGGCGAGCGATTTCACGGTGACCTGTCGCGTGCTCAAGAGAATCGTTTCGCCTCCGGTCGTCCCAGCAACGCCTCCAGCAGCGTGGCACGGCCGAACAGCTGATCCGACAAATCGCGCAAACGCCGGACGGACGCCCGGTCCGCGCGCTAGGGTCGCTCCCTTTGCGCACCGGGCCGGCGGGTGGGTCCGCTCTGGTGTAGCCGACGCACAGCGGAAGAAGGCCGCCGACCCGCGCCTTCGCGCAGCTCGGCGGCCTTCGGCGGGCAACGGCCCGATGGTTCAGTTGGATGGGCTGGCGAAGTGGTCGAACTCGCCGTCCTTGACACCCTGGAGGAACTTGGCGAACTTGACGGGGGTGGTGCGGACGATGACGTCGCCCTCGTCGGACTCGCGGAGCTCGATCAGGCCGTCGGCGGTGCGGACTTCGACGCACTCCTCGTCATTGCTGCTGAAGCTGGACTTCTGCCACTGTGAGCTAGTCATTGATTCCTTGCATCTCTTTCATGATGGAACGAATGAAGACGCGTGATTCATCTTCTGACAGTGCAATAGATCCGATGCGATCAAAGGTTGCGCGATAGCGCCCAAGCTGAGCGGGTGAGTCGAGGAGGCGGGAACCGTCAAAGGCATCGAGCTGGATGGTGTCCAACTCCGCTACTGGGCCTGCCATGTGGCCGATGCTCTCACTCGGGATCGGAAAGACTGCCGCATCGAACGGCACGACTCTGATCGAGATCCCCGGGCGCTCGGAGTCTTCCAGGAGCGAGGCAAGCTGGCCGCGGAGCACTGCGGCCCCACCGAACTGGCCGCGTAGGCAGGATTCGTACAGGAGTGACGAGTAGGGCGTCCCGGTTGATCGGACAACCTGTTGCCTGCGCAGGCGGAACGTGGTCCTGGTGTCGACTTCCTGTTGCGGGAGGGGCAGAAGCGTCTGCGCGAACAAGGCGTTGGCGTAGGAACCTGTCTGGAGCAGCCCAGGGACGTAGGACAGAGAAAAGCAGGTGAGCTTCGATGCGTGCCCCTCCAGCTCTGCCAGATCGAGGAGATGGGACGAAAGCACACCTCGGTACTCCTCCCACCAGCCGCTCGGTCCCCGGTTGATGATGATGTCGGCCAGCGCGCTGACCAGGGGCTCGCTGGTGCACATGCACAGGTCAGCGATGGTGTACAAGCGCTCCACGCTGAGCCCGGTCCTGCCGCTCTCCATCTGCGTGACATGGGCAGGGTTGATGCCGAGTTGGCGCGCGAGCTGGCTGCCTCCGAGGCCGGCCTGCTCCCGCATCCGCCGCAGCTCGGTGCCAAGTCGGCGCTGACGGAGAGTCGGGTTCGTTCGAAGGGCCATGGTCTCCTCTCAACAGCTGGTTGAGAGCAGTCTGCCGCACGCGCAGCACCGTGCCATCCACGATCGGATGAACCTCGTGATGTGCGGCACAAATTTGGGACCTCGTGCGCTATGGTCGTTGCCATACCCGATCCGACGGATCGTCAGTAACGCCTTTCACCAGGGCAGTAGGCGCACACTGCCCCGCACCGCAGAGCAGCCACACGCGACCTCAACCAGTCCCGTCCTGGCCTGGCTCACGGCGACGCATCCGCCGATCACCGCATCCTCATCCTCACCAGTCCACCGCCTCGCGGAGGTTCCCATGCCTTCCTGTGCCCGCCCCACCTTCTCCCAGCCGCCCGACTGGTCCGCCGCCCGCAAGGAGCTGCGCGACCTCCTCACCACCGCTGGGTGGTCCGACGACCTCATCCACGACGCCGAACTCGCCCTGCACGAGCTCTTCGTCAATGCCTGGAAGCACGGCGGCAGCCCCGCGCCCGTCGTCGTGGTCGTGCTCCTCGCCGACCAGGCCTTCCGCACGCTCCGGGTCTCCGTCGCCGACGACAGCCCCGCTCTGCCCGAGCAGCGCCCCCGCACCGCCGATCCCTACGAGCTGTCCGGCAGGGGCCTGCACCTGGTCCGCGCGCTCACCCACCGGTTCGGCGCCGACCCGCACGAGCGCGGCGGCAAACGCGTCTGGTTCGAGCTGGACTCGGCCGCGTGACCGCCGCCCGCCGTGCGCCGATCGCGCCGGCCGACCCCCGTACCTGCGACTACGACGATGCCCAGGTGACCGAGCTGATCACCGAACTCCAGCAGCGAGGAAACCAGTTCGGCCTTCTCTGGGGCTCCGCCCGGACCAACGGCACCGTCGACGGGCACGTCCTCGTCAACTTCGGCAACGCCCCGGTCAGCACCCTGCTCAACCTCCTCGACCTGATCCGCGAGCTGGAAGGGAGGGAGCAAGAACCATGGGAGTCCTGATCATCCTCGGCGGCGCCGCGCCCCACGTCGAGCGGACCACCGTCGCCCACCTCGACGTCGAGTCCGCGCCCGACGCCGCCCTCCAGCTCCGGGCCGCCGTCGACCTCGACATCCACGTCGGCCCCGGCGAACAACTCGCCCTCGCCCTCACCCACCAGCAGGCCGATCACCTGCTCCAGGACCTGGCCGCCCGGCTCGGCCGGCGCCTCATCGGCATCCACCGGTGAGGCCCGGCACCGAGGACGCTCTGATCATCGCGGCCCTGGCGATCTGCTTCGCGCTCGCGATCGCCGGCGTCGCCCTCGGAGTCGTCACCTCCCTCCGGCTGACCCGGCCCGACGAGGACACCACCCTCCCGACGGGCCCACCCCCTCCACCTGGCTAGAACTCCACCCGGCGGACGTACACGGCGTCGGCGAGCAGCGAGAAGCCATGCCCCGCCCAGGCGCGCCGGAGCTTCACCACGGCCTCCTCGTCCGGGCGCCGAACCTCAGGATCATCGGACTCGTACGAGCAGACCTCTCCAGGCCCGTGCTGCGGATGGACGGGTGCCGGATAGCACACTGCCAGCGCCCCAGGCACAGCTAGGCGGCGCAGGGCTTCGACGGCCAGGCGCATCCCCACGCCCTTCCCGCGCCATTCGTCGCAGACCTCGACCGACTCCAGCAGGAGCAACAGCGAGGGCCGCAGCTCGGCCACGGCAGGGGTCATCCTGCCGTCCTCGGTGAAGATCACCTGCGGGATGCGGTCGAGAAGGCCCGGGTCGGCAGCCAGCGTCTCCCGGATGTTCGGGACCGCACCAGGAACAACACGGGTGATCACGGCGGTCCCGAATACCTTGCCCGAGTCATTCTGGTAGAAGGACGCCGTCCAGCGGTCCGCCCTCAGAGCCCAGTCCGTCTCGGAGAAGTGCCGTGTGCTGTACGCGATGACAAGTCGGTCATCCATCGCCGTTCTCCCTCGAAAACGGCGGCAGGCCCCTCACGACGCGACGCGCGCGAGGGGCCTGCCGCCCTGCTGGCCGAACCGCTACTTCTGCGGCGGGTTGGGGTTCTCCGGCGCGGGCTTGCCCGCGTGCTTCGGCGGCGGCTTCGCGTCCCCCTTGTGCTTCATCGTGGCAGTGCTCATGAGTAGTTCCTCCTGCTTCCTACTCGTCGCGGTCGGGGTCGGTGGTGTCGCCATCCGGCGGCATGGGGCCTGGTGGCCTCTCGGTGGGAGATGTCACGATAATGTCGTCCTTCGTGCACTGGTGCTTCGGACAGCCGCACCACGCGGTGTTGACCAGTTCGGGCGTGCCGCGCGCGACGCGATCCCCCTGTGCGGCGAGGTACTCGGCTCGGACCTCGGCCATCTCCCCGGCGCTGACCGTCTTCCTGATTCGGGTGCTCGCGGCCACAACAACCCACTTCCTCGGGGCAGTTGGTACTGTCCCCAGGAAGAAGGTAGGAGCCACGGCGACCGCGTCTCCAGGAACTTGCCCTGGTTTGCCGGGAGGTTCAGCCCAGCGAGTCGATCGCGGTGGTCACAAGAGACCGGAGAGCAGCGCCGTGAACAGCGAGCTGCCCGAGCTGGGCGAAGGTGCGGGCGTACTGCCGCACCTCGCTGGGCTGGGTGATGGTGATCTCGGCCGTGACGGTCTCGACGACGACACGCGCCTGGTCGAAGATCCAGAACCCTTCGACCGGCCACACCGCGCGCCGAACGCCGGACGGGATGACGCCGAGGCTGACATGCGGTAGCTCGGCGACCCGCAGGAGATGGCCGTACTGGGCGGCCATAGTCTCGTCATCGGCCACGCGGGAGCGCAGCGCGGACTCTTCGATCAGGAAGGCGAAGCGCCGCCCACCGCCGTCGTAGAGCACTTCCTGCCTCTGCAGCCTGCCCTCGACCGCCGCTTCGATCTCCGCTTCGACGTCGGCACCTGAATCCAAGCGGCGTACGGACGTGCTGAGGATGGCCCCAGCGTAGGCCCTCGTCTGGAGGAGCCCAGGAATGACGCCTGGCTCGTAGATGCGGAAGTGCCGGGTGCCCTTGAAGAGCGGTACCGCCGTGTACTGAATGTGGCGGGCACCGTTGCGTGCGGCGCGCCGCCATTCGACGTACATTCCCTCGATGCCGTGGGCGGCGGCGATCAGGTCGTCGGCTTGTTCGGGCACACCGCACACGGCTGTCCACGCGCGGATGTCGTCGCTGCTGGGGAGCCTGCGTCCGCTCTGGATGTTGGAGCACTTGGACTCGTGCCAACCAGCGCGAGAGGCGAGCTCCCGCGCTGTGAGGCGTGCGTCTCTCCGGATCTCTCCCAGCCGCTTTCCGAGGTCGAGCCGGCGCTGGCGGACCGCTGGTGTTTCGGAGGTCACTGTTCGTCAGACGATGCTGTAGTCCTCGTGCGGCACGGCTTGTCGCCAGACGGCCTCGAATGCCTCCCGGCACAGGTCGATGGCTGCCGGTCGCGTGTCGATCTCGGCGCCCTCCCAGTCGCCGTTGCCCGCGAAGTGAAGAACGAGGAGGGTCTCATCGTCGAACAGCCAGAAGTCGTTCCCCGGTAGAGCGATGGCGGTACTCCGCCGTCGCGGAAGCCATCGGACGTCCTCGCCGGCAGGCTGGTTGAGCGACGTCGTGTACTCGTACTCGAAGCGCAGGTAGTCGCTGGCGGGCGTCGAGAAGACGCGGGCGCGCTGCACCTGGACTCCTCGGTGCGTGGCACCTGAGACTGCCGCGCGCCACGCCTGGCTCCCAGCGTCCAGCTCTACCCGGTTCTCCCGCTGCCAGGTGATGAAGCACGGGTCGTCGAGCATGTACCCGTCGCGCATCTCAAGGTGCTTGGCGCTCCTGGTCGCTTCCCTGAGCAACTGATCAACTGTCGGCGTCGGCACCGTGGTTGACCTCCGGGAAGAACTTCATCATGCGGCGCGGGAACTCGATGACATCCTCGTGGTCCGGGATGTCCAGCTGCGACAGCCGCTCCTCGTCAAGCACCTTCCACCCTTGTAGCAGGTAGTTGTCGGTGACGTCGTCGTAGTAGACGGTAGGCGAGTTGCCGTTGCGACTCTCCGGGTCCTTCCCAAGCCTGTGCAGTGCCATCGTGCGTCTCCTTTGGCTGCGGAGTCGAGCGCTGTGACACAGCGTGCCGCAGTTGCGGGCTCAGAACGCCGAACTTGCCCGAACTTGCCAGCACGGGTTCAGCGGAGGCCGGGATCCCCAGGTCGGAAGACCCCTCCTCGGCTTGGCCACGGCGGTCATCATGAAGCACCGCCGCGGCCCTGCTCCGCGTCGCACGCTGCTCACACCTGCCGCAGCAGCATCCCCGGTCGCTCCACGCAGTCCGCGACGAAGCGCAGGAAGCCGCCCGCCGTGCCGCCGTCGCAGACCCGGTGGTCGAAGGTGAACGACAGCTGGGTGACCTGGCGCACTGCCAACTGGCCTTCGTGGACCCATGGTTTGGCCGTGATCCGGCCCACCCCGAGCATCGCCGCCTCCGGGTGGTTGAGGATCGGGGTGGAGCCGTCGACGCCGAAGACGCCGTAGTTGTTGAGGGTGAAGGTGCCTCCGGTCAGCTCGGCCGGGGTGAGCGTGCCGGCGCGTGCGGAAGCTGTCAACCGGCCCAGCTCCGCGCCCAGTTGCTCGGTGGTGAGCCGTTGCGCGTCGCGCACCACCGGGACCACCAGACCGCGCTCGCTCTGCGCGGCGAAGCCCAGGTGGACGGCGGTGTGCCGGCGCAGCGCGACCGGGGCGCCGTTCGCGTCCAGGTCCACGCTGGAGTTGAGCTCGGGGTGGCGGGCCAGCGCGGCCACGCAGATCCGGGCGAACAGTGCGAGCAGGCTGACCTTCGGGGCGTCCGGTGCCTGGTTCATCTGGGCGCGCACGGCGAGCAGTTCGGTCGCGTCCGCGTCCACCCAGACAGTGACCGCCGGGATCTCGTGGTGGCTGCGGGTGAGCTTCTCGGCCACCGTGCGGCGCAGCCCGCGCAGCGGGACGACCTCCGCGTCCGCAGGCACCGCGGCGGGTGCCGGGGCGGCGGCCGGCAGGATCGCGCGTTCCACGTCGGCCCGCATGATCAGCCCGTCCGGGCCGCTGCCGGCAACGGCGGCCAGGTCGACGCCGTGCTCCCGGGCCAGCCTGCGCACCAGCGGGGAGATCACCGCGATCGCGGTGGCCGGCTGCTCGACCACCGGCTGCGGAGCGGCGACCGGAGCAGCGACGGCCTGCCCGGCCGGGGCCGCAGCACCCACCCGGCGCCGACGCGAGCCCTTGCCGCCCTCCGCCACGCCGTACCCCACCAGCGGGCGCTCGTTCTCCTGCGGCCCCGCGGCATCGGGCACGGTGGTGCCCGGCTCCGGCGAGACCGCCACCGTCACCAGCGGCTGTCCCACCGCCCGTTCCTCGCCGACCTCGCCGTAGCGCGCGGTGACCACCCCGCCGTACGGGCAGGGCACCTCCACCATCGCCTTGGCGGTCTCCACCTCCACCACCGGCTGGTCGACGGCGATCACGTCGCCGACCTCCACCAGCCAGCGCACCACCTCGGCCCCGGTCAGTCCTTCGCCGAGGTCCGGCAGGGTGAACTCACGCACGATGGGCATCACGCTCAGTCCTCCCACTGCAGCTTGGCGACCGCGTCCAGGATCCGGTCCACGCCGGGCAGGTGGTGGTGCTCCAGCATCGGCGGCGGGTAGGGGATGTCGAAGCCGGTCACCCGCAGCACCGGAGCGGCCAGGTGGTGGAAGCAGCGCTCGCTGACCCGGGCGGCGATCTCGGCACCGACGCCGCCGAACCCGCTCGCCTCGTGCACCACCACCGCGCGGCCCACCGAGCGGACCACCTCGCAGACCGTCGCGTCGTCGAACGGCACCAGGCTGCGCAGGTCCAGCACCGCCAGGTCCCAGCCCTCGGCCCTGGCCGCCTCGGCCGCCTCCAGGCAGACCGGCAGCGAGGGCCCGTAGGTGATCAGCACCGCCGAGCGCCCGGCCCGGCGCAGCACCGCGCGCCCGATCGGCTCGCTCGGGGCCGTGGTGTCCAGCTCGTCCTTGGACCAGTAGAGCCGCTTGGGCTCCAGGAAGATCACCGGGTCGTCCGAGGCGATCGAGGCCCGCAGCAGGCCGTAGGCGTCGGAGACGGTGGCCGGGGTGACCACGTGCAGCCCGGGGGTGGCCGTGTAGTACGCCTCGGAGGAGTCGCTGTGGTGCTCCACCCCGCCGATCCCGCCGCCGTAGGGCACCCGCACGGTGATCGGCAGGCCGAGCCCGCCCGCCGTCCGGTTGCGCATCTTGGCCACGTGCGAGACGAGTTGCTCCATCGCGGGGTAGGCGAAGGCGTCGAACTGCATCTCCACCACCGGGCGCAGCCCGTACATCGCCATGCCGATCGCGGTGCCCAGGATGCCCGCCTCGGCCAGCGGGGTGTCCAGGCAGCGGTCCGCGCCGAACTCGGCCGCCAGGCCGTCGGTGATCCGGAAGACCCCGCCCAGGGTGCCGACGTCCTCGCCCAGCAGGTGCACCGCCGGGTCGGCCCGCATCTCGTCGCGCAGCGCGGCGTTGAGCGCCTGCGCCATGCTGCTGGTGCGCACACCCTGCTCCGTGGTCATCACGTTCACGCCCCCGCCCCCGCCTGCTCGGCCGCCAGCTCGGCCGCCAACTGTTCCGCCTGCTCCATGAGTTGCGGCGTCGGTTCGGCGTACACGTGCCGGAACAGGCTGAGCGGGTCGAGCTCGGGCTCGGCGTGGAACTCCGCGCGCATGGTGGCCGCCACCGCCTCGGCCTCCTCGGCCGCCCGGGCCACCGTCGCGTCGTCCAGCAGGTCGGCCTCGCGCAGGTGGCGCTCCATCAGCACCAGCGGATCGTGCGCGCGCCAGGCCTCCACCTCCTCGCCGACCCGGTAGCGGGTCGCGTCGTCGGCGTTGGTGTGCGCCTCCAGCCGGTAGGTCAGCGCCTCCACCAGGGTCGGCCCGCCGCCGGACCTGGCCCGGTCCATCGCTTCGGCCAGCACCGCGTGCACGGCCACCACGTCGTTGCCGTCCACCAGCCGTCCGGGCATCCCGTAGCCGACCGCCTTGTGCGCCAGGCTCGGCGCCGCCGACTGCTTGGTGAGCGGCACCGAGATGGCGTAGCCGTTGTTCTGCACCAGGAAGACCACCGGGGCGTTCAGCACCGCGGCGAAGTTCAGCGCCTCGTGGAAGTCGCCCTCGCTGGTGCCGCCGTCGCCGAGCATGGCGAGCGCCACCACCGGCTCGCCGCGCAGCCGCGCCGCGTGCGCCAGCCCGACCGCGTGCGGCGCCTGGGTGGCCAGCGGGGTGCAGAGCGGCGCGGTCCGGGTGGCCCGGGGGTCGTAGCCGGTGTGCGCGCTGCCGCGCAGCAGGGTCAGCGCGGCCAGCGGGTCCACCCCGCGCCCGACCACCGCGAGGGTGTCGCGGTAGCTGGGGAAGAGCCAGTCGTCGGCGCCGAGCACGGCCGCCGCCGCCACCTCGCAGGCCTCCTGGCCGGTGGAGGAGGGGTAGACCGCGAGCCGGCCCTGCTTGGTGAGGGTGGTCGCCTGCTGGTTGTAGCGGCGGCCCACCACCAGTCGGCGGTACAGGTCGCGCAGCAGCTCGGGGTCGTACTTGGCCAGCGCGGGGGTGCCGAGGACGCGGACCGGGGAGGTGTCCGGCAGCAGCGGTGCGGGGTCGGTCCTGGGGCCGCTCGCGTCGGGCAGCCACGGGGGGACGGGCGCGGTGGGCCGGTGGTCGAGGACGGTCATCAGGCACCTCCAAGGGGTGGGGAGGTCGCCGCAGCGGAAGCCGGCGGGCCGCGGGAAGGACGGCAGGGGGGTGTTGCCTCCCAACCGATTGTTCGGTTGTCTGTTCATTGTGGCCACAGCCGAACCAAGGTGCTGGACAATCGGCCGCCGCGGCAGTCTGCTGAAGGCAGCGCGTCCATCATGGGAGGGCTGGGGGACATGAGTGCTGAACAAATGGCCGGGTCGACCGGAGGCAGAGCGCAGCTCCCGGCGGTGGGCACCGGCGCCGACCGGGGCCTCGACCGGGTCGACCGCTCGATCCTGCGGCTGCTCCAGCAGGACGGCCGGGCCTCGATACGCTCGGTCGCCGAGCGGGTGCACGTCTCGCGCGCCAACGCCTACGCCCGGATCGCCCGAATGATGGAGGACGGCGTGATCCGCGGCTTCACCGCCCGGGTCGACCACGAGCGGGCCGGTCAGGGCGCCTGCGCCTACGTCACCCTGAAGATCGTCCAGAACTCCTGGCGCACCGTGCGCGAACAGCTGCTCGACCTGCCGGGGGTGGCGCACATCGCCCTGGTGGGCGGCGAGTTCGACGTGCTGATGCTGGTGCACACCGCCGACAACCGGGCGCTGCGGGAGCTGGTGCTGGGCAGCATCCAGGCCATCCCCGACGTGCTCTCCACCCAGACCCTGCTGGTCTTCGAGGAGACCGACCGGGTGCCCCCGGCCTGAGGGCCCCCGGCCCGAGGGCGCCCGCTCAGGCCCGCAGACCGTCGAAGGCCAGGTGGATCACCGCGTCCGGCACCCCGTCCACCGTGTGCTCCGCCAGCGGGCCGTCGGGCCGGTACCACTCGACGATCGAGTTGATCATCCCGAAGAGCAGCCGGGTGGCCAGCCGCGGCTCCACGTCCGCGCGCAGCTCGCCCGCCGCCACCGCCTCCCGGAGCAGCTCGGCCACCCGGTGGTCGAAGTCCCGGCGGCGCTCCAGCGCCCACTTCTCGGTGCCGGTGTTGCCGCGCACCCGCAGCAGCAGCGTGACGTAGGGCAGCTCGGCCAGCAGCACCTCGGTGGTCCGCCGCACCACGTGCTCCAGCCGGTCCACGGCCCGGCCCCGGCCGGCACCCGGCTCGTCCAGGATCGCGAACAGCCCGTCCAGCGCCCGGCCGACCGCGAGCCGCAGCAGCTCCTCCTTGCCGCGCACGTGGTGGTAGATCGAGGACTTGGAGATCCCGGCCGCCCGCGACAGGTCCTCCATCGAGGTGCCGTCGTAGCCGCGGTCGTTGAAGACCTCCACGGTGACGGCGAGCAGGGAGTCGACGGTGTAAGTGGTGCGGTTCGGGTACTCGGCCATGCACCGAGTATCCCCGCACCCGGCGGGCCGCCTCCGTGCACCCCTGGCCGCGCACCCCTTGCCCGTGCTCCCCGTCCCCGCACAGCCCGTCCCCGCACACCCTGTCCCCCCGACCGATCGTTCGGTTACGCTGAGGAGCGTCAGCCCAGTCCTCCCCCTCCGAGGAGAGCCCGCATGGCCGCCGTGGACGCATTGATCGAACGTCACCAGGAGACCCTCACCCGGGCGCTCACCGCGCTCGGCGAACGGGACTACTGGTCGCCCTACCCCGAGTTCCCCAAGGCCTACGGCGAGGGCGCACCCGAGGAGGGCAGGCGTGCCTTCGAGTCCCTGCTCGGCACCCCCTTCGCGCTGCCCGGCCAGCCCAGCACCGGCGAGCTGGAGGGCACCGAGGTTTCCCCCTTCGGCCTCGAACTGAACATCTCCTACCCGCGCAGCGAGGTCCCCGAGCTGCTGGCCGCCGCCAAGGCCGCCCAGGGCGCCTGGGCCGCCGCCACCCCGGCCGCCCGCGCCGCGGTCTGCCTGGAGATCCTGGCCCGGATCAACGCCCGCTCGCACGAGATGGCGCTGGCCGTCCAGCACACCACCGGTCAGGCCGCCGCGATGGCCTTCCAGGCCGGCGGCCCGCACGCCCAGGACCGGGGCCTGGAGGCGGTCGCCTACGCCTACGCCGAGCAGGCCAAGCTGCCCGCCGAGGCCGGCTGGACCAAGCCGCAGGGCAAGCGCGACCCGCTGGTGCTGCGCAAGCGCTTCGTCACCGTGCCGCGCGGCACCGCGCTGATGATCGGCTGCAACACCTTCCCGACCTGGAACGGCTACCCCGGTCTGTTCGCCTCGCTGGCCACCGGCAACCCGGTGGTGGTCAAGCCTCACCCGCGCGCGGTGCTGCCGCTGGCGCTCACCGTGCGGATCGCCCGCGAGGTGCTCGAGGAGGCCGGCTTCGACCCCAACCTCGTCACGCTGGCCGCCGAGCGCGACCGCGAGGGCATCGCCAAGACCCTGGCGCTCCACCCGGACGTGCGGATCATCGACTACACCGGCTCCACCGAGTTCGGCGACTGGCTGGAGCAGAACGCCAAGCAGGCGCTGGTCTACACCGAGAAGGCCGGCGTCAACACGGTGGTCATCGAGTCCACCGGCAACTACAAGGGGATGCTGGCCAACCTGGCCTTCGCGCTCTCCCTCTACACCGGCCAGATGTGCACCACCCCGCAGAACCTGCTGATCCCGCGCGGCGGCATCGAGACCGACCAGGGCCCGAAGTCCTACGACGAGGTGGTCGCCGACCTGGCCGGCTCGATCGAGGGCCTGCTCGGCGACGACGCCCGGGCCGCCGCGATCCTGGGCGCCGTGGTCAACCCGGCTGTGCTGCAGCGCAGCGCGGCGGCGGCCGGCGGCGAGTACGGCGACCTCGCCCTCGCGCCGCGGGTGGTGACCAGCGAGGAGTTCCCGGGCGCCACCATCCGCACCCCCGCGCTGATCAAGGTCGAGGCGCACAAGCCGGACGACCGTGCGCTCTTCCTCACCGAGTGCTTCGGCCCGGTCTACTTCGCCGTCGCCGTCGACTCCGCCCAGGACGCCGTGGAGCTGCTGCGCCTGACCGTCACCGAGAAGGGCGCGATGACGGCCACCGGCTACACCACCTCCGCCGAGGTCGAGCAGCAGCTGGTCCAGGCCTGCCTGGACTCCGGCGTCTGCCTCTCGCTCAACCTCACCGGGGGCGTCTACCCGAACCAGACCGCCGCCTTCTCCGACCTGCACGGCACCGGCGCCAACCCGGCCGCCAACGCCGCCTACACCGACGCCGCCTTCGTGGCCAACCGGTTCCGCGTGGTGGAGATCCGCTACCAGGACTGAGCCGGCCTGGCCGGCAGGCGCCGGAGCGGGCGGGGCGCTGAGCCCTACATCCGCTCCGGCGCCTTCAGTCCCAGCAGGTCGAGCCCCTGCGCCAGGGTGCGCGCGGTCAGCCGGCAGAGCGCCAGCCGGTTGGCCCGCAGCGCCGGGGTGGGCGCCTTGAGCACCGGGCAGGCGCCGTAGAACTCGGTGAGCGCCTTGGCCAGCGCGAACAGGTAGCCGCAGAGCCGGTGCGGCTCCAACTCCCGGGCCACCTCGCCGAGTACCGCGTCGAAGCCGTCCAGCCGCAGGATCAGCGCCCGCTCCGCCGGGTGCAGCGGCAGCGAGGCGTCCACCCCGTCCGCCCCGGCACCGCCCGCCTTGCCCAGCAGGGTGCACAGCCGGGCGTGCGCGTACTGCAGGTAGACACCGGTGTTGCCGTTCAGCGAGACCATCTGGGCGGTGTCGAAGACGTAGTTCTTCGCCCGCGAGGTGGACAGGTCCGCGTACTTGACCGCGCCGATCCCGGCCGCCTCGACCACCTCCGTGAGCGCCTCGGCGGTCAGCTCGTGCGCCTTGTCGGCCGTCGCCGCCCGCGCCCCCTCGACGGCCTCGTCCAGCAGCCCGGCCAGCGGCACGGTGCCGCCCGAGCGGGTCTTGAACGGGGTGCCGCCGGGGCCGAGCACCATCCCGAACGGCACGTGCACCGCCGCCACCCCGGCGGGCAGCCAGCCCGCCCGCCGGGCGGTGGCGAAGACCTGCCGGAAGTGCAGCGCCTGCCGGGCGTCGGTGACGTAGAGGATCCGGTCCACGCCGAGCCGCTCCACCCGGTGCCGCAGGGTGGCCAGGTCGGTGGCCGGGTAGCCGTAGCCGCCGTCCTTCTTGCGCACGATCAGCGGCACCGGCTCGCCGTCCGGCCCGGTCAGGTCCTCGGCGAAGACGCAGAGCGCGCCGTCGCTGTCGACCGCGATACCGGCCTCAACCAGCTCCGCCACCACCTCGTCCAGGTACGGGTTGTAGCTGGACTCGGCGGCGGTGTCCTGCTCGGTGAGCAGCACCCCGAGCCGCTCGTAGAGCGCCTGGAACGCCTTGCCGGAGACGGCCGTCAGCTCCCGCCACAGGGCCAGCGTCGCCTCGTCGCCGCCCTGCAGCGCCACCACCCGCTGCCGGGCCCGCTCGGCGAAGGCGGGATCGGCCTCGAAGAGCCGCCGGGCGGCCTGGTAGAGGACGTCCAGCACCGAGACCTGGTCGGCCGCCGTGTCCCCCTGCCAGTCGTACTCGGGATGCTCCACCAGGTACTGGATCAGCATGCCGAAGTTGGTGCCCCAGTCGCCCAGGTGGTTCTGCCGGATCACCTCACCGCCCAGGAAGGCCAGCACCCGGGCCAGCACGTCACCGATGACGGTGCTGCGCAGGTGGCCGACGTGCATCCCCTTGGCGATGTTCGGCCCGGAGTAGTCGACCACGGTGCGGGTGCCGGCCAGCGGCAGCCCCACCCCGAGCCGCGGATCGGCGAGCCGGTCGGCGAGCTGGCCCCAGAGCCGCTCGTCGGTCAGCGTCAGGTTGAGGAAACCGGGCCCGGCCAGGGTCGCGGCGACCGGGCCGCCGGCCAGCTCGGCGTGCAGCGCGAGCGCCAGCTCGCGCGGCGGCGTCCCGGCCGGACCGGCCAGCGAGAGCGCCACGTTGGACTGGAAGTCGGCGTGCTCCGAGGGCCGCACCACGGGGTCGCGTCGGGCGAGCTCTGGGGTCAGGACACGCGTCATGGCACCGGCCACCGCGTCCTCCACCAAAGTCATCGCCGCGCGTACCTCAGCCACCAGGGCTTCCTCTCTCCGGTCCGGGCGGCACCACCGCCGCCCGAGTGCCCGCATGCTACGGGCGCGGGGCGCTGCGAAGCGCCCGAATTTCGCGCCCGCCGCCCCGTCCGGGAGATTCACAGCGCCGAACGGGCCCGCGATGATGGGAAGGTGGGTACGAGACCGATGGTCACCCCGTCCCACTGATGAGCCGACGAACCCGGGGAGTTACGCCCATGACGGATCAGCTGACCGAGTCCGAGGTGGTTGTGGTCGGGGCCGGTCCGACCGGCCTGCTGCTGGCCGGCGACCTGGCCGCGGCCGGGCTGCGGGTGACGGTGCTGGAGCGGCGCGGCAAGGAGGCCAACACGACCCGCGCCTTCTCCGTGCACGCCCGCACGCTGGAGCAGTTGGACGCCCGGGGGCTGGCCGAGGAGCTGATCGCCACCGGCACCAGGCTCGCCGAGCTGCGCCTGTTCGGCCGGCTGCGCTTCGACCTGTCCACGCTGCCCACCCGGTTCCCGTTCCTGCTGGTCACCCCGCAGTACAACACCGAACGGCTGTTGCAGGAGCGGGCCGTGAAGGCCGGTGCGGTGCTGCTGCGCGAGCACCGGGTCACCGGCCTGCGCCAGGACGCCGAGGGCGTGACCCTGCAGGTGGCCACCCCGGGCGGCCAGGTCACCCACCGGGCCGGCTACGTGGTGGGCGCGGACGGTGTGCACAGCGCCGTGCGCGAGCTGGTCGGCATCCCGTTCCCCGGCGAGTCGGTGGTGAGCTCCGTGATGCTGGCCGACGTCCGCGTGGAGCGGGCCCCCGAGCTGCCGATCACCGCCGGCGCGAGCAGCGAGGGCTTCGCCTTCCTGGCCTCCTTCGGGGACGGCTGGTACCGGGCGATCGCCTGGGACCGCAGCCGCCAACTGCCCGACGACGCACCGGTCTCGCTGGCGGAGGTGGCCGACGCCACGCGGCGCGCGCTGGGCGTCGACCACGGCCTGCACGAGGCCCGGTGGCTGTCCCGCTTCCACAGCGACGAGCGGCAGGTGCCGCGCTACCGCGACGGCCGGGTGCTGCTCGCCGGGGACGCGGCGCACTGCCACTCCCCGGCCGGCGGCCAGGGCATGAACACCGGTCTGCAGGACGCCGCCAACCTCGGCTGGAAGCTCGCCGCGGTGGTGCGCGGCCGGGCGCCCGAGAGCCTGCTGGACACCTACCAGGAGGAGCGCCACCCGGTCGGCAGGGCGGTGCTGCGCAGCTCGGGCGCGCTGATCCGGCTCGCCCTGGCACCGAGCACCGCCACCCGGGCGCTGCGCTCGGCGGCCACCGTGCTGGCCGACTCGGTCCCGCCGCTGATGGCCCGGATGGCCAGGTCGGTCAGCGGGATCGGAATCAGCTACCCGGCCGAGCCCGGCGCGCACCCGCTGGCCGGGCGCCGGGTGCCGGACCTGCGCCTGGCCCAGGACGCCCCGGGTGGGCCCGGGCGGCTCTACGAAGCCCTGCGCGGCGGCAGCTTCGTGCTGGTCAGCACCGACGAGCGGGCGCCGGGCGCGCCGTTCAGCGGTCTGGAGCCGGCCGTCGGCGAGGCCTGGGGCGAGCGGCTGGTGCACGCCGCGCCGGCCGACCCGCACGGCAAGCTGCGCTCCACCGTGCTGCTGGTGCGCCCGGACGGCTACGCCGCCTGGGCGGCGGCCGATCCCAGCCGCGCCGAGCTGCGCGCCGCGCTCACCCACTGGCTGGGCACCCCGGACCAGGACCCGTCCTAAGGAGTGTCCGGCCCCGGCGCGGTGACTCCCCAGAGCACCGCGCCGGCCACCAGCAGCGCGCCGAGCGCCCCGGCGGCGGTGAGCCGACCGGTGCCCAGCAGCGGCCCGGTCAGCAGCGCACCGAGCGGCAGCAGCCCGACGAAGAGTCCGGCCCTGGCCACGCCGAGCCCGCCGACCGCCCGGTACCAGAGGAAGAACGCCAGTGAGGTGACCACGAGCGCCAGGTAGCCGAACGCCGCCAGCTCGGTCCCGGTGGGCAGCCGCAACACCTGTTGACGCTCTGTCAGCAGCGCGCCGGTGCCGAAGGCCAGCGCGGCTCCGAGGCAGACCACGGCGGAGAGCCGGGCCGCGCCGAGCCGGTCGACCAACTCCACGGCCAGCAGCGAGAAGCAGGTCTCGCAGACCAGCGCACCCAGCGCCCAGCAGAGCCCGGCGCCGGTGGCCACCGCGGCCGAGCGGGCCACCAGCAGCCCGGCGAAGGCCAGCAGCGCCGCCGTCAGGATCCGCGGGCTCGGCCGGCGCCGTCCCCCGGCGGCTCCGAGCAGCGGGCCCAGCAGCGGCCCGAGCAGGGCGAGCAGCACCGGGGCGGCGCCGACCGCCGCACCCACCGCCGTCGGGTCGGCCCGGCGCACCGCCTGGAGCAGGCAGAGGTTGAAGCCGACGTTGCCGGTCGCGACGAGCAGCAGCACCCGCCCCCACCCCCGGCCGCCCAGCCGCGGCCAGGCGCCGCGCCGGCAGAGCGGCAGCAGCGCCAGCGCCGCCACCAGATATCGCCAGAACTGCCCAGCAAACCATGGATAGTTGACCACCAGTGGGCTGACCGCAGCCGAACTGCCCGCCGCCACCATCGCGCCGGCCGCGCACACCGAGCCCCGCAGTGCGGGGATTGCCTTCGCCATGGCCGCACGCTAACCGCGCGGCGGGGTCGGTGGACCAGACCACTCGCGGAGCAAAAGTCCGGACCACCGTATTCACTGTATAGATTCCCCGCCATTCAGTTCACAGCGGTCCGATACACACTTGACTGTTATTTAGCATTTCATTACCTGATGATGGGCCAACTCTCAGTGAACTTCTGGGATGTTCTGTCACAGCGTTCACGACCCCCCGGAACGCGTGACCCTGCCGGCCGTTCTGGCCGACCAGAGGAGGAGCCCCGTGCGTCCCCGCCCCCTCGCTCTCGCTGCCGCGATAGCCCTGCTGCCGCTCTGCGCGGCCTCGCTCTCGGTCACCGCTGCCCAGGCCGCGACCCCCAACGCCTCGGCCCCGCGCATCTCGCTGCCCAACACCGTGACTCCCGCGGTGTCCCACTCGCAGAAGCAGGGTGACGTTCCCGCCGCCCAGCAGCTGTCGGTGGCGGTCAGCCTGAAGCTGCGCAACTCGGCCGACCTGGACAAGTTCCTGGCGGACGTCGCCAACCCGAAGTCGCCGAACTACGGCCACTACCTGACCCCGGCCGAGTTCGCCGCCCGCTACGCGCCGACCCAGGCCGACGTCGACCACGTGGTCGCCTACCTGAAGTCGCAGGGCCTGACCGCCTCGGTCAGCGCCAACCGCCAGGTGATCGACGCCAAGGGCACCAACGCCCAGATCGCGCAGGCCTTCGGGACGCACGAGAGCGCCTACTACGACGCCGCGGACGCCAAGCAGTTCTTCGCCAACGACAACGCCGCCACGCTGCCGGCCGACGTCGCCGCGGTCGTCCAGGGCATCTCCGGCCTGAACAACAAGACCGTGCGCACCCCCGAGCTGGCCAAGCCGAACAACGCGCAGCCGATGGCCACCCCCAGCGGCTACGGCCCGAGCCAGTACGACGGCGCCTACAACCTGAACAAGGTCGGCGCGGACGGCACCGGGGTCAAGGTCGCGCTCTGGGAGTTCGACGGCTACAAGTCGTCCAACCTCAGCACCTACGACAAGCAGTACGGCCTGACCGGCCCGGCGGTCACCACCGTCCCGGTCGACGGCCAGAGCTACGACAGCGCGCCCGGCGACGGCCAGGGTGAGGTCGAGCTGGACAGCGAGATCGTCAGCGGCGTGGCCCCCAAGGCCACCCAGCTGGTCTACGAGGCCCCCAACAGCGACCAGGGCGAGATCGACATGGCCGCCAAGATCGTGGCCGACGACCAGGTCTCGGTCATCTCGATCTCCTGGGGCGGCTGCGAGCCCGACACCACGCAGTCCTCGATGACCGCGGTGGACAACTCCTTCAAGCAGGCCGCCGCCGAGGGCATCTCGGTCTTCTCCGCCTCCGGTGACGACGGCTCGCGCGACTGCACCCGCTCCACCAGCGGCGCCTCGGTCAAGTCGGTGGACTTCCCCGGCTCGGACACCTACGTGACCAGCGTCGGTGGCACCAACCTGCAGGTCTCGGGCAACTCCTACTCCTCGGAGAGCGCCTGGAGCACCGCCGGCGGCGGCGTCTCCACCGTGTTCGGCAAGCCGAGCTGGCAGACCGGCACCGGCGTGAGCGGCACCATGCGCACCGTTCCCGACGTCGCCTCCAACGCCGACCCGAACAGCGGCTTCGCCATCTACACCCAGGGCACCAACGGCCCGGCCTGGCAGCAGTACGGCGGCACCAGCGCCGCGGCCCCGCTGTGGTCCGGCTTCACCGCGCTGTTCAACCAGAAGGCCGCCGCGGCCGGCAAGGCCAACCTCGGCCAGGCCAACCCGGCGCTCTACTCGGTCGCCAACAGCAGCAACTACGGCACCGCCTTCCACGACGTGAAGACCGGCGCCAACCAGGACTTCCAGGCCGGCACCGGCTACGACCAGGTCACCGGCTGGGGCTCCCCGGTCGCCGACGCGCTGACCACCGCCCTGCTCGGCGGCGGCGGCACCGGCCCGACCGGCAACACCGTCACCGTCACCAGCCCGGGCGCCCAGCAGGGCACCGTGGGCACCGCGGTGAGCCTGCAGCTGTCCGGCACCGACAGCGCCACCGGCCAGAGCCTGAGCTACTCGGCCACCGGCCTGCCGGCCGGCCTGTCGATCAGCGCCAGCGGCCTGATCAGCGGCACCCCGACCGCGGCCGGCACCTCGACGGTGGCCGTCACCGCCAAGGACTCGACCGGCGCCACCGGCACCACCGCCTTCACCTTCACGGTCGCCGCGGCCTCCGGCGGCTGCACCTCGGCCCAGCTGCTCGGCAACGCCGGCTTCGAGAGCGGCACCGCCTCGCCCTGGAGCACCAGCTCCGGCGTGATCAACAGCGACCTGAGCAGCGAGCCCTCGCACTCGGGCAACTACGACGCCTGGCTGGACGGGTACGGCAGCACCCACACCGACACCCTCTCGCAGACCGTCACCATCCCGGCCGGCTGCAAGGCCACCTTCAGCTTCTGGCTGCACATCGACACGGCGGAGACCGGCAACACGGCCTACGACAAGCTCACCGTCCAGGCCAACGGCACCACCCTGCACACCTACTCCAACGTGGACGCCGCCAACGGCTACACCCAGCGCACCTTCGACCTGTCGGCCTACGCCGGTCAGACGGTGACCCTCAAGTTCACCGGCACCGAGGACTCCTCGGCGCAGACCAGCTTCGTGATCGACGACACCGCGCTGAACGTCGGCTGAGAATCCCGGCCGTCTCACCCAGCGAAATCGGCTGCCACACCGCGTCATTAAGCAGTAGCGCACCGACACCAAAAATTGAATAGCCCCAGGTGAATGAGATCCCGCCGGTATCGGAGTGCCGTCCGATACCGGCGGGATTGTTGCATTCGCGTTTCATGGGTTTGGAGATCCCCGCAAACCCACGTGAAGCTAATTTGTCGTGACCACTGTCATACCCACGGGTAGATGACGTAGCCTCTGATCCCTGCGTAAGGTTCCTGCAGCTCGGTGCCGTCCCCACAACGGCACCGAGCCGGTTCCGCCACGTAAGTCTCCTGGCAACGAGGCGGCTGGTGGGGAGGGTTATCTCGCATGGGCTCGCAATATCCGCAGAACGTCGGCCACCTGCGCCTGGTGGAGCAACGACCGCTCAGCCCCCTGCCCTTGGGCCGATTGCTGCCCACGGCCTGTCCCGCCCCGGCCGACCGATCGGCCACGATCGGTTTCGCCGAAACCCTGCACAGCGCGATCGAGGCCAGCGGACTGAGCCTGGACCGGATCCGCTCGGAGCTGGACCGACAGGGCATCAGAGTCAGTGTCACGACGCTCAGTTACTGGCGTCGCGGTCGCAGCCAGCCCGAACGGGCCTCCTCCGTCCAGGCGGTGGCACTGCTGGAGAACCTGCTGGGCGTGCCCGAGACCGGCCTGTCCAGTCTGCTCGGCCCGCCCCGCCCGCGCGGGCGGTGGGTGACCGGCAGCACCCAGGACAGCGTGCCGGTGGCCACGATCTGGCCCGAGGAGCTGCGCATCGCCGAGGTCTTCGACGAGCTGGACGCCCCGCCCACCAGCGAGCTGGAGCGGCTCAGCGTGCACGACGCCTGCTACGTCGGAGCCGACCGGATCGGCGCGGTACTGAGGACCCGTCAGGTGGTGCGGGCCACCGTGTCCGGCGTCTCGCGCTGCCTGGTGGTGCACCAGGCGGACGAGGACGCCACCGGCTGCCCCGAGCTGACCTCGGTGCGCCACGCCCGGCTCGGCCGGGTCCGGCGCTGCCCCGAGATCGGCCTGCTGGTCGCCGAGCTACTGCTGGACCGCCCGCTGGGGCTGGGCGACTCCACCGTCTTCGAGTACGAGGTGGAACTGCCCCCGGGCGGCCCGACCACCGTCTACGGGCGCCGGTTCGCCGCCCCGGTGCGCGAGTACGTGCTCCAGGTGCACTTCGACCCCACCGCGGTCCCCGCCCACTGCGAGCGCTACGAGCGCGACCCGGGCGCCGCCCAGGACCGGGTCCGCGAGCGCCTGTGGATCGGCGCCTCGGCCAGCGCCCACGTGCTGGCCACCGAGCAGCAGCCGGGCCAGAGCGGCATCCGCTGGGAGTGGGAGTAGGGCTCCCGCCGGTGGCTGCGGCAGGATCGTCCCCCGGAGCCTTCCTGTCCCTGGGGGAACGATGAACGACGACAGCACCGTGCGGCTGCGCCCGATCGGCCTGGTCACCGGCGGCCGCACCGAGGTGATCGACGACGACTGGGGCCAGGTCGCCGCCGTGATCCGGCTCGACCCGGCGCAGTACGGCGCCGAGGCCCTGCTCGGCCTGGACGCCTTCACGCACCTGGAGGTGGTCTTCCACTTCCACAAGGTGGCCGAGGAGAAGATCGAGACCACCGCCCGCCGCCCGCGCGGCAACCCCGAGTGGCCCGAGGTCGGCATCTTCGCCCAGCGCGGCAAGAACCGCCCCAACCGCCTCGGCGTCTCGCGCTGCCGCCTGGTCGCGGTGGACGGCCTGGACGTCCACGTGCTCGGCCTGGACGCGGTCGACGGCACTCCGGTGCTCGATCTCAAGCCGTGGATGGCCGAGTTCGGGCCACTCGGCGACACCGGACAGCCGCAGTGGGCCACCGAGCTGATGCGCGCCTACTACTGACCGTCCTCCTGACCGCCCGGCCGTCGACTCGGGAGCACGGGGCCCCTCGTGCGACAGTGCTGACATGACCAACAGCGCCGCTGCCGATCCCACCGAAGCAGCCGAAGCCCGGGAGACCGCCCTCGGCGGCTGGCGGGCCACGGCCCAGGAGCCGGACACCGTACTGATCGACGGGTTCCACGCGCTCAAGCACACGCTGCGGTTCGGCGGCGAGGTCCGCCAGGTGCTCACCAGCGACCGGGCCCAGCTGGCCGAGCTCGCCACGGGCCTGGCCCCCGACGTCGCCGCCGCCGTGCTGGGCGCCGCCGTCGAGGTGCCGGCCGCCGCCCTGCGCGAGCTGGTGCCGCGCCCGCACCCCACCGGGGTGGCGGCGCTGGCCCGGCGCCCCGACCCGGCCCGGGCGCTCGCCCGGCTGCGGGAGCTGCCGCGCCGGGCGCCGGTGGTGGTGCTGGACAACCCGCGCAACCTCGGCAACGTGGGCGCCGTGGTGCGACTGGCCGCCGGCTTCGGCGCCACCGGCGTGGTCACCACCGGCGACCTGGACCCCTGGCACCCGACCGTGGTGCGGGCCGGCGCCGGGCTGCACTTCGCCACCGACGTGGCCCGGCTGGCGCCCGACCGGCTCCCGCCCGGCCCGCTGTTCGTGCTGGACCCGGAGGGCGCGGACATCCACTCGGTACGGCTGCCGGACGAGGCGCTGCTCGTCTTCGGCTCCGAGCGGCACGGGGTGGGCCAGGAGCTGCGGTCCCGGGCGGACGCGCTGCTGGCGATCCCGATGCGCCCGCTGGTCTCCAGCTTCAACCTGGCCACCTCGGTCGGCATGGGGCTCTTCCACTGGCAGTCCGGGCACCGGTCAGCCGGCTGACCCCGGCTCGGCCGGCGCCGGATCGGCCGAACCCAGCCCGGCGGCCACCGACCCGGGCGGCCGCACCGCCTTCTCCAGGTCCGTCAGCGCCTGCATCAGCAGCCGGCTGCCGGAGCGGACCACCTCCAGCTGGTCGCCGGGCCGCTGCCCCGGTGTCTGCTCCAGCAGTTCCTCCCAGGAGAGCTGCGCGTCGCGCGCCGCACGGAAGTCCACCGCCCGCCCGGTGAGCACCGCGGCCCCGGCCGCCGCCGTCGCCTCGGCCAGCGCCGCCCCGAAGTCGGCCGCGCCCGGCACCGGCTCGGCCTGCCGCCCCGGCAGGTGGGCCTCCATCAGCAGCGCGACCCGGGAGAGGAACCCGACCGCCTCCCTGGCCCGGCCCAGCTGCCGGCGGCTGAGCTGCGGCGAGTGCACCGCGTGCCGCACCGGCTCGGCCTCGGCCCGCTCCCGGGCCTGCAGAAAGGCCGCCCGGGCCTCGCGCGCGTCCAGCAGCGCGGTGCGCACCGCCCGCGGATCGCGCCCGGCCGGATCCCCGTAGGCGGCCAGCACCGCGCCCGCGTACCGGCCCACCGCGGTGATCCACTCGGCGGTGCGCTCCGGCAGCCGGGCCGTCTCCCAGGTGGGGAAGAGCGCGTAGGCCAGCAGCGCGACGGCGCCGCCCAGCAGGGTCATCAGGATCCGCTCGTAGGCGGTGCTGAGCGGCGGCTCCGGCTCCAACCCGAGCAGGAAGACCACGTAGGCCGAGATGCAGGTGGTCATCACCGCGTAGCCGGTGCGAAGCGTGAGGTACGCCCCGGCGATGCAGACCACCGCCAGCGCGCAGGCGGCCCAGTCCCCCGGGTGCAGCAGCTCGACCACGCCGGTGGCCAGCAGCACGCCGACCACCGTGCCGGCCACCCGGGCGACCCCCCGGCTGTAGGTCTGCACGAAGTCGGGCCGGATCACCATGGCGGCGGTCATCGCCGCCCAGTAGCTGTGGTGCAGCCCGGTCAGCTTGGCCAGCAGGTACGCGGCGGTGACCACGCCGGACAGCCGCACCGCGTGGTGCAGGATCGGCGAGCCGGCCCGCAGCTGGCGCCGCGCGGTGCGCACCGCCACCGGCAGCATCCGGGCCAGCCCCGGGCGCAGCAGCGCCCCGCCGGGCCCGGCGACCGGGGTCTCCAAGGTGGACTCGGTGTTCTGGTCGAGCCCGCCGAAGGCCCGGCCGAGCAGCGCGGTGAGCCGGCGGGCCGCACGCAGCGCCGGGCCGTGCAGCACCGGCCTGGCGGGGGCGATCAGCGCGGCCGGCGCGGAGGCCGGGTAGCTGGCCGGCTCACCGGTGCGGATCGCCCGGGCCAGCGCGTCCAGCAGTTGCGCGGCGCCGTCCAGCAGCTCCCGGGCCCGGTCCCGCTCCGGGCCCTCGGCCGCCGCGCCGAGCTCGGGGTCGGCGATCGCGGCCAGGGTCGGACGGATCCGCTCGGCGATCCCGCGCAGCCCGCGCAGTTCGGGCGGCCGGCGGCGGTCCTGCCAGGGCGTCACGGCAGCCGCGTGGCGGGCCGTCATCAGCGGGTCCGGGTCCATCGCGGCGTGCGGGTCGTGCCGCAGCCGCCGGGCGTAGTCGGCCAGCGAGGCGTACGCGTCGGCCAGCGCGTCGCGCTGGGCGCCCCAGCTCTTGATCGGCCAGAGCGTGATCACCAGCGCCTGGGCCCCGCCGCCGAGCGCGCAGAGCCCCGCGTGGGCGGCCGCGGTGGCCACGCTGACGGGCAGTTGGACCACCACCAGCATCACGGTCAGCGTGTTGGTGGCCACCACACCGGCGGTCGGGCCCAGCGACCAGGCCAGGCCCGCCGCGAAGGCCCAGGTCGCCAGCAGCACCGGGAAGAGCCCGGGCACCGAGACCGCCAGGTAGCCGAGGAAGGTGCTCACCCCGAGGCCGAGCCCCGCGGCCAGGGCCAGCGAGGGGCGCGGCCGGAAGCTGCGCTGGAAGGTGGCCGTGCCGGCGATGAAGGCGCCCAGCGCGGCCGAGGTGGCCGGAGCCGGACCGCCGACGGCGAGCACCGGGAAGAGCACCAGCGCCACCGCCGCGGCCCCGCGCACCGCCCGGTACGGGTCGCTCAGCGCCCGCTCGGGCCGCAGGCCGGCGCGGCCGGTGTGGCGGAGCGCCGCAAGCCAGGGCATACCGGACATTCTAGGGAGTGCCCGGCCGGACACTCCCTAGGCGGCGCGCCCCAGCCGGTCCCCCAGCCAACCCCCCACCCGGCGCAGCGCACCGGTGGGCAGGAAGACGGCGTCCGCCGCGACCATCGCCAGCGAGAAGAACGGCAGGCCGAGCAGCACCGCGATCGCCAGGTGCTCGGTGATCATCAGCGCCAGCAGCACGTTCTTCACCCGCCGGTTCACCAGCGTGAACGGGAAGGCGACCTGCACCGCCACGGTGCCGTAGGAGAGCAGGAAGACCAGCACCGCGCTGCCGCCGAGCAGCGCCGACAGGCCCGGCCACGGGGTGAAGTAGTCCAGGTGCAGCGGGTAGTAGAGCGCGGAGCCGTCCTGCCAGCGCGAGCCCTGCACCTTGTACCAGCCCGCCGTGGCGTACACCAGCACCACCTGCGCGGCGATCACCAGCATCGCGCAGTGGTGCAGCATGGTGGCCAGCGCGTCCAGCACCGCGCGCGGCTCGCCCCCGGGCCACCAGCGCTCGACGGCGTACCAGAGGCCGGCGAAGGCCCACAGCGTCCAGAACAGCACCGCCCAGCCGACGCCCGGCCAGCCGTCCCCGCCCCAGCCGATGTGCCCGGTCAGCTGAGCGGCCGTCAGCAGCCCGCCGCCGAGCAGCCAGAGCAGCACCCCGACCGGCCCCCCACCGCCGCCGCCCGTCCGGGCACCGCGGCGGGCGTCCAGCGACCAGACGGTCGCGCACCGGGTGAAGACCAGGTAGATCGCCATCAGGTGGATGATGTTGTCGCCGCCGTCCCCCACCAGCACGTTGCGGTTCTGCACCGAGACCACGGCCACCAGGAAGAGCACCGAGCTGAACCTGGTCCGCCAGCCGAGCAGCATCAGCACCCCGGCCAGGATCGCCAGCAGGTAGCAGCCCTCGAACCACCAGCGCTCGTCGCGCCAGAGCAGCACCGTGAAGGCGTGCGTCTCGCCCACCAGGTCACGGGCCAGCTGCGGGCTCCACGGGGACCGGTCGCCGTACAGCTCACGGCGGTCGGGCCACTCGCGCAGCAGTTGCAGGGTGAAGGTCAGCGCGAAGCCGATCCGCACCACGGCGGCCTGGTGGCCGGCCAGCGGCCGGGCGGTCAGCGCGGTGAAACCGGCCAGCAGGGCGCCGCCGAGCCGCCCCGCCGGGTCCGGGCGCGGCGCGGGCGGCGCCGGGCGGGCGGGCTCGTGCTCCTCGGCCACCGGCCCGCCCTGGCGCGGGATCCCGGTCAGCAGGCCGTCGGTCTCCGGCCGGCCGGTCATGACAGCCCCTGGTGGTCCGCGGTGTCCACCGGCCACCAGGGCAACTGGCGGTACTGGGGCTCGGTGGACCAGCGCTGGGTGCTCCACGGCGGCGCGGGCACCGCCACGGTCGCGGAGCGGATCTCGATCCCGGTGATCGGCGCGCCCAGCAGCGTCGGGCCGATCCGCTGCAGCGCGATCCGTTTGAGGTACTCCTCGGAGAGCCGGCCACGGGTGCCGACCGGGCTCTCGTCCTGCGCGTTGTGGGTGCTGTCGTAGAAGTCCCAGGCCCGGCGCAGCAGGTTCTGGTCGGCGTGGCTGGGGAACGGGTTGCCGCGCACCGCGGCGATGTCCTGGGCCGTCAGGTCCACCCAGCCGCCGTCGCCGACGGCGGTGCGCGCCCGGACGTCGACGCTGATGTTCTGCTGCAGCGGGTCGGGGGCGAACAGCTTCCAGTTCTGCTCGAACTCCGGGTAGACGAGGCCGTTGACCTGGTCCTGGTAGCGCTGGGAGAGCGAGTTGGGGGGCGCCACGCTCAGGAAGAGCGCGCCGAGGAAGACGGCCGTGCCGCTCAGCAGCACCGCCGCACCGGTCGCCAGCACCGCGAGCGCGGGCGGCGACCAGGCGCGCCCGGGCATGCCGGAGCGCACCACCTCCTGGTCGGCCATCGGGCCTGCCTCCCCTCCTACGGAGTTACAGCACGTAAGCCTCTTCGCCCGAGCCGCTCACCATCGGGCGCCCCGCCTGCGCCCAGGCGAACATGCCGCCGTCCACGTTGAAGGCCTGGCGCTCCTGGCCGACCAGGTACTGCACGACCTGGGCCGAGCGGCCACCGACGCGGCAGACCACGTACAACGGCGCCTCGGGCACCTCGTCGAGACGGGCCGTGAACTGGCTCATCGGGATGTGCAGCGCGCCCTCGGCGTGGCCCGCGTCCCACTCGTCCTGCTCGCGCACGTCGATCAGCACCGCGTCGGCGGGGACGTTGTCGACCTGGACGGTGGGGATCTGCTGGAACATGCTCGGGCTCTCCTGCTGGGTTGACGGCTCGGGTACGGACGACGGCCGGGGTGCCGGGACCGGTGCCCCATTGTCCACCGCCAGCAGCCGGGTCAGCTCCTGCTGCTGGGCGGCGGCCTTGGCCAGCAGCTGCTCGGCCAGCTCGGCCAGCAACTGGTCCGGGTCGCCCGGCGCGAGCGCCAGCAGCGAGCCCATCGCGGTGCCCTCCAGCCGGACCTGCTCGGTGGCCAGTTCGGCGATCCGCGCGCCCAGCCACTCCAGCCGCTGGAGCAGCCACTCGCCGCGGTCCGGCGCGTCCGGCTCGGGCGCGGACTCCGGCGCGGTCGACCACTCCTCGGTCAGCGCCTCGAGAGCCGCCGCGTCACCGCGCGCGTAGGCCTCGTTGGCCCGGGCGATGAAGGCGGAGCGGCGCTGCTGCTCGGCCGGGTCGGTGGACAGGTCGGGGTGGGCCCGGCGGGCCAGCTCGCGGTAGAGCCGCTGGGCCTCCTTGCCGGGGCGCACCCGGCGCGGCGGCTGCGCGGCGCCGGCTTGACCAGCCGCCTCGTCGGTGTCGCCCACCGCCTGCGCGGCCTGCTCCTCGGCCTGCCGCACGCTGTCGAACAGGGCGTCCAGGTCGGGCAGTTCGTCCACCATGCGGCGCGCGTCCACGGCCCGGCGCAGGTCCTCGGGGCTGCCGGTGCGCGCCGCCACGGCCTCGGCGATCAGCGCCTCCAGCTCGTCGATCCGGGCGTAGAGCGGGCCGAGCCGCTCGTGGTGGACGAGCGCGAAGTTGTCGATCTCGACCCGCAGGGTCTCGACGTCGACCTCCAGCGTCAGCCAGGCCAACTCGGTGGCCGCGACCCGCTCTTCCAGCCGCTGCCGCTCCGGGTCCGCCCAGCGGACGGGGCTCATCGCGGTCACCTGCTCGCCTCGCTCATCATCCGTCGTCATCATCGCCAACCGGCCCGCCCGGGACGGGCCCGGACCGCGTCGAGCCTACCGGGGCCGGGCCCGGACGCCAGGCGCGATGAGGGCGACGAAATCCGGCCAACGAAAAGATGGACAGAGGGTGCGACAGGGCGCACGCTGGGTGACACGCAACTGATACTGACGAATCTGGCCGTTTCAGTACCGGCCCGGGCCCGGTCCGTGCTTCGCTAAGGGACCGGCAGATGGTGGGCCCCATCACGACGGGACAGGCGGGAGCGATCACGAAGCCCATGGCGGACGACCCGAACTCCACCGCGGACACCTCCGCGCAGCAGCCCAGCGCGCCGGGCGCGGTCACGGCTGCGCAGCTCGTCCCCGCGCCGCCCGATCCCGACCAGGCCACCGACCAGCAACCCTCCGGCGTGGTGGCCATGGTGCGGCTGGCGGCCGTGCTGGTCGACCCGGACGGCCGGATCGCCCTGTGGAACCGCGGCGCCGAGGAGCTCTTCGGCCACCGCACCGAGACCGTCCAGGGCCGCACCGCGCGCGGTCTGCTGCCCACCGTCCCGAGCGCGCGGCCGGGCAGCGCCACCGCCCACCGCCGCGGCGACGCCTTCGACACCCTGGACGACCAGACCACCGTGGGCGCCTGGGCCGGCCCGCTGGCGGTCACCGACCGCGAGGAGCGGGTCCGCTCGGTCCTGTGGTGGGCCTACCCGCTGGTCGAGCCGGACGGCCGCAGCCTGCTGCTGCTGGCCGCCGACGCCCGCCCGCTGCGGATGCGCGGCCCGCGGATCGCGATCGGCCGCCGCCTGCTGCCGTACGCGGCCACCGACACCAACGACTGGGGCGCCCCGCGCGCCGAGGGCGGCGTCTTCCACCGGATCTCGGCCGCGCTCGGCTCGACCACCCCCGGCTCGGCGGCGGCACTGGCCCCGCTGCTGCCCAGGCTCGGCGCCACCCGGCTGCGCGGGCTGCTGCGCCGGATCGCCGCCGCCGGCGCACCCGCGCTCTGGGTGGACGCGGGCACCCGGCTGCCGGTCGTCCCGTACGAGCCGCTGGCCGGCGGGGTGGCCCAGCTGGCGGCCGGGCTCGGCCGCCGCTACCCGACGGCGCAGCAGCGCTCCGCCGCGGCCCGGGGGTACACCCCGCCGGAGGCCCAGGGCGGCTCGCCGGGCCTGCGGGCGGTCCCCGAACCGCGGACGGCGGACCCCGCCCAGCAGCACGGCGCTGATCCAGCGCCCGGCCGGGCGACATCCGCCGGACTACCGGCACCGCGCCCGGCGGCCCCGGGCCCCGCACCGAGCCCGGGAGCTCCCCTGACGACCGAGCAGCGCCCCGCCGCCGTGCCCGCGCCCGCCACCGCCGCGTCCCCGTCCGCAGGCCCGGCCGCGCCGTCGGAGCCGAACGGTGCCGGGCTCACCGTCCAGCCGCTCGCCGACCAGCTCGCCCCGCTGCTGATCAACGGGCAGGCCGGCGAGCAGCTCGCCCTGCTGAACGAGGTCGGCGGCAAGGTCGGCACCACCCTGGACCTGGACACCACCGCCCGCGAGCTGTGCCAGGTCCTGGTGCCGCGGGTGGCCGACTTCGCCTGCGTGGACCTGCTGGACCGGCTGATCTCGGACGCCGAGCTGCCCGAGGAGCTGCCCGACGACGACACCATGCTGCGCCGGGTGGCCCGCAGCTTCCACGAGTCCGCCGGCTGCTGGGCGCACGTGCTGGACGAGGGCGCGCTGATGGCGATGCCGCGCAGCACCCCGCCCGGCATGGCCCTGCAGCGCAACCAGGCGGTGCTGGTCCCGGTGGTGCGACCGGAGCTGGCCGTCGACTACGCGGCCGCGCTGGGCGGCGGCCCGAGCCTGGTCCCGGTGGTCTCCGGGCGCTCGATGCTGGTGCTGCCGCTCTCCGCCCGCGGCACCGTGCTCGGCATCCTCAAGCTGCTGCGGCTGCCCGACCGGGCGCCGTTCGACGAGGCCGACGCGGCCACCCTGCAGGAGCTGGCCGCCCGCGCCGCGCTCTCGCTGGACAACGCCCGGCTGCACCGGGCCGAGTCGAAGATGGCCACCACGCTGCAGCGCTCGATGATCCCGACCCGCCCGCCGCGGATCCCCGGCGTCCAGGTCGCGCACCGCTACCTGCCCGGCGACCGGCGGGCCGAGGTCGGCGGCGACTGGTTCGACGCGATTCAGCTGCCCGGCAGCCGGGTGGCCCTGGTGGTCGGCGACGTGATGGGCCACGGCCTGCACTCGGCCGCCGCGATGGGGCGCTTCCGCACCGCCATGCAGACCCTGGCCGCGCTGGACCTGCCGCCCGGCCAGCTGCTGCGCCACCTGGACAACCTGGCCCAGAAGATCGGCGACGACCACCTGGCCACCTGCCTGTACGCGGTCTACGACCCGATCAACCGCACCTGCGAGCTGGCCAGCGCCGGCCACGTGCCGCCGGTGCTGGTCCACCCGGACGGCACCGGCGAGCTGCTGGAGATCCCGGCCGGCGCCCCGATCGGGGTGGGCGGGGTGCCGTTCGTCGCCAAGAAGATCGACGTGCTGGACGGCTCGATGCTGGTGATGTGCACCGACGGCTTGGTCGAGGTGCGCGGCGGCGACATAGGAGCAGGCCTCGCGGCGCTCTGCGGGAACCTGATCGACCCCAAGCGGACGCCGGACGAGGCCTGCGACACGGTGCTGGAACGGCTGCACTCCGACGACCGCAAGGACGACGTGGCGCTGCTGGTGGCCCGCTTCGACGGGGTGGCGGAGACCGAGGTGGCCACCTGGACCCTGGCGGTCGACCGGTCGGAGGTGCGCCGGGCCCGCCAGCTGGTCCGCGACCAGCTGGCCGCCTGGCAGCTGACCGCGCTCAGTGACACCACCGAGCTGCTGGTCAGCGAGCTGGTCACGAACGCGGTCCGGGTGGCCCGGGACTACGTCCAGCTGCAGCTGATCCGGGTGGACAAGCTGCTGGTCGAGGTCAGCGACGACAACCACAACCTGCCCTCGCTGGAGCCGGCCGAGTCGATGGACGAGAACGGCCGCGGCCTGAACCTGGTCAGCAAGCTCGCCGAGCGCTGGGGCACCGCCCGCAAGGCGGTCGGCAAGGTGGTCTGGTTCGAGCAGCCGCTGCCGCGCGGCTGAACGGCCCGGCCGGTCAGGACGGCCGAGCGATCAGGCGGTCAGCCGGTCAGGCGGTGCGCCGGCGCTCGGCGCTGACCAGGGTGGCCGCCCCGACCCCGTTGAGCACCCGCGGCCAGTAGCTGCCGAAGACCTCGCCGGTGGCCGCGATCAGCACCGCGGTGATGATCGCCACCACGTGCTCCAGACCGGCCAGGTTGGGCAGCACCACGGCCTCGCCGACCATGGTCGCCGCCACCAGGGCCCCGGTGAACCAGGCACGGGTCTTCCAGGCGACGCAGATCGCCAGCGCCACCACGGCCGCCGACGGCCCGGTGTCCCGCATGTACGCCACCTTGCCGGCGAAGCCGAACAGGTGGTCCGGGCCGATCTGCACCCCGATCCGCGCGTAGAGCGTGCCGGCCAGGGTGCAGGCGTAGGCGATGAACAGGGTGGCCTTGCGGCCGAGCACGATCTCGGCGATCCCGAAGACCAGCAGGACCTGCGCGAGCGCCCCCCAGACCGGCAGGTCCAGCGCGGGCACGTAGAGCGAGAGCGGGGTGCGCAGCAGCGAGACGTCGAGCGGCAGCCCGGCCTTGACCACCCCGATCCGGGTGACGAACGCCTCGCCACCGGGCAGGTGCTGGACAATGCTGAACAGGAGGATCAGGAACGTCGCACCGACCGCCAGCGGAATGGACGCGAATCGCTTGCGCGCCACATGATCCCGGATGGTGCCGAACAATGTTCCCCACTCGGCGACGACGGCCCGGCGCAACTGCTCCGACCACCCTCGTCGCTCGTCCCCCGTGTGGGTCCTCTGGTCCACGACTGCCTCTCTCGTCCGTTTCTCTCTCGTAGATATATCCGGCCTGGAAGAGGTTCACCCGCCCGGGTACAGCTCCAGCCTATGCAGATTCAACATCGTCCGACTCGGCCCCCATACCCATATTCCACTCATCCTCAAGTGGGATATCGCACGTGTCGATCTCAGGGTGTGGTCGTCCGGTTATCAGGGGTCGGCACTGCGGGTCCCCTCCGCCCCCCGGCGGAGGGCTACCCCTTCCCGTCGCCTTCCGCCGTGGGCAGCGCCGCGGTCGCGCCCGGCAGGGCGGAGCGGGTGTGCCGACGACGGAAGAGCGAGGGGAGGCTCGGTGCGGTGATGAAGCCCTCGGCCCGGGCGCTGGCGATGCCGATCCGGGGAATCTCGCTGCTCTTCTCGAAGAGCAGGTAACGCGGTTCCCAGATCGGCCGGTACTTGGCGTTGGCCCGGTACAGCGACTCGATCTGCCACCACCGGGAGAAGAAGCCCAGCACCGCGCGCCACAGGCGCAGCACCGGCCCCGCGCCCAGCCGCGAGCCGCGCTCGAAGACCGAGCGGAACATCGCGAAGTTCAGCGAGACCCGCTTCAGGTTCTGCTCCGCCGCCCCCTTCTCCAGAAGTTCGATCACCATGAACTCGATCAGGCCGTTCTCGGTGTCCCGGTCGCGGCGCATCAGGTCCAGCGACAGGCCGCCCGGCCCCCACGGCACGAAGCTGAGCACCGCCCGCAGCTCGCCCTCCACGTCGTGGCACTCCAGCATCACGCAGCGCCCGTCGGCCGGGTCGCCGAGCCGGCCCAGCGCCATCGAGAAGCCGCGCTCGGTCTGCCCGTCGCGCCACAGGTCGGCCTTGTTCAGCAGGTCGACCATCTCCGCCTCGGGGATCTCCTCGTGCCGGCGGATGCGCACCGTGTAGCCGGCCCGCTTGACCCGGTTGTAGGCCTGCCGGACGCCCCTCATCGCCCGGCCGTCCAGCGAGAACTCGTCCAGCTCGACGATCGCCTCGTCCCCCAGCTCCAGGGCGTCCAGCCCGTGCCGGGCGTAGATCACCCCGGCCTCCTCGGAGGCGCCCATCACGGCCGGCGCCCAGGCGTGCTCGCGGGCCTCGGCCAGCCAGGCGTCGATGGCGCCCGGCCAGGCCTCCGGGTCGCCGATCGGGTCGCCGGAGGCCAACGAGACCCCGCCGACCACCCGGTAGGTGACCGCCGCCTTGCCGGTCGGCGAGAACATCACCGCCTTGTCCCGGCGCAGCGCGAAGTAGCCCAGCGAGTCCCGCTCGCCCTGCTTGTCCAGCAGCGCGCGCAGCTTCGCCTCGTCCTCGGGGGTGAGCAGCTCCGTGCCGCGCGGGCTGCGGAAGGCGACGTAGAGCACCAGCAGGAAGAGCACCGCGCCCATCGCGTTGATGAAGGCGTTCAGCCAGTTGGGGACGTCGATCACGTCCAGCAGCTTGTCGGTGGGGGTGACGGTGACCATCCGGCCCACCGCGTAGCGGAACTCGTCCCAGAAGCTCGCGCCCGACAGGCGGTTGTTCATGTTGACCAGCAGTGCGCCGACCACGCCGCCCAGGGCCAGCCCGCCGATGAAGGTGGCCACCGCCGTCAGCGGGTTGGAGCGGTCGCCCTTGGAGGTGAACTCCTTGCGCCCGACCACCAGGAAGAGCATGAAGAGTCCGGTCAGCACGGTGGAGAAGTAGTTGAATCCGTGCTTGTTGAAGTGGTCGCTGCCGGGGAAGACCAGCGCCAGCAGGTACGCCAGGAAGGTCAGCCCGCCCAGGCCGAAGTTGAAGATCCAGGCGGCCCGCTTGCGCCGGCGCATCGCCACCGCGAGGAAGATCGAGAGCACCGCGCTGGCCAGGCCCTCGGTCATCAGGTAGGGCGTGAAGTACTGACCCTCACTGTGGTGGCGCACCGAGTTGCGGAACGGGGTGACCACCACCGCGAGCACGTTGACCAGCGCGATCAGCCGCAGGTACCAGACCGTGCCGGTGGCGGCGATGGGCCGCAGCCGGGACAGCGGACCGGTGCGGGGCGCGGCCGGGGCAGCCGGCGAAGGCTGCTTGGTGGTGGTCGACACAGCTCAATTCCAAACGATCGGATCCGGCGGCGCATCCGCACTGCTGGTGGAGTGTCATCCATCGTGGCGCAGCCCGGCGGAGATCCGCGTGAACCGGGCAGCCGATTCCCACCCCGCCGATCGGCGGGGGTGAGAACCGTTCGACGTCCTAGGCTCGTCTCCGAGCAAGAAGCTAAGGAGGGATCGTGACGGCGATCCGCGTGCTGATCGTGGACGACGAGCTGCTGGTCCGCTCGGGCCTGGGGCTGATCGTCGGATCGGCCCCAGACCTGGAGCTGGTCGGCGGCTGTTCGGGCGGCGAGGCCGAGGAGCAGGTGCGGCGGCTGAGGCCGCATGTGGTGCTGCTCGACGTCCGGATGCCCGACCTGGACGGCATCTCGGTGCTGCGCCGGCTACGGGCCCTGCCCGAGCCACCGGCCGTCTCGATGCTCACCACCTTCGACACCGACGAGTACATCGGCACCGCGCTGCGGGCCGGGGCGGCCGGCTTCCTGCTCAAGGACACCGCGCCCGACCAGCTGGTGCACGCGGTGCGGATCCTGGCGGCCGGCGGCAGCATGCTCTCGCCCGCGGTGACCCGCACCGTGATCGGCGGCTTCGTGGAGGGCGGCGGCCCGGACGCGGCGGCACTGACCCTGGTCCGCTCGCTGACCGGGCGCGAGCTGGACGTGCTGGCGCTGCTCGGCGAGGGCCTGGCCAACGCGGAGATCGCCGACCGGCTCTTCCTCGGCACCGGGACGGTCAAGGACCACATCAGCGCGATCCTGAGCAAGCTGGGCGCCGCGAACCGGGTGCAGGCCGCCGTGATCGCCCACCGCGCCGGACTCGTACGGCCGACCGGGCAGTGATCCAGGACCTCTGGCGCAGACTCTCGCCGACCGCCCGGCACCGCCTGGCGCTGCTCGTCCCGGTCGCCTACGCCCTGCTGGAGAGCTGGCTGCTGGACCGCGACACGGTCTGGTGGAAGAACGCGCTCAACTGCGTGGCCGCGCTCGGCCTGCTGCTGCGGCTGCGCTACCCCGTGGTCTCGATGCTGCTCGCGGTGCCCGGCACCTTCTTCACCGAGAGCTGGCTGGCCCCGATCACCGCGCTGTACTCGGTGACGGCCGCCCGCCGCCGTCCGCTGGTGCCGGTGCTCTGCGCGAGCGCCTTCGCGCTGGCCGACTACTTCACCTGGTCGGTCTCCGGGCAGAACTCCGGGATCGATCCGATCGCGCTCACCCAGACCAACGGGCTGGCCATGATGCAGTCGCTGCTGCTGGGCACCGCCCCGGTGGCGCTGGGCATGCTGGCCCGCACCCGGCGGGAGCTGACGCTGCGGCTGAGCGAGCTCACCCGCGGCCAGCGGCGCGAGGCCCGGCTGCTGGCCGAGCGGGTGCTGGCCACCGAGCGGGCCCGGCTGGCCCGCGAGATGCACGACGTGGTCTCGCACCAGGTGAGCCTGATCAGCGTGCAGGCCGGCGGACTGCAGGTGTCCACCACCGATCCGAACGCCGAGCGCACCGCGCAGACCATCCGGGAACTGTCGGTACGCACCCTGCAGGAGCTGCGGCAGATGGTCGGGGTGCTGCGCACGGCCGGCGGCGCGGGCCTGCCGGAGGGCGCCGAGCCCAGCGGCCCGCCGCTCGCCCCGCAGCCCCGGCTGGCCGACCTGCCGCGGCTGATCGAGGACAGCGGCCTGCCCGGCGGCGAGGTCGAGCTGGCCCCGGGCGAGCGGGAGTGGCCCGAGGCCGTGCAGCGCGCCGCCTACCGGACGGTGCAGGAGGCGCTGACCAACATCCGCAAGCACGCGCCGGGGGCCGCGGTACGGATCGCGGTCACCGAGGAGGGCGCCCAGCTGCTGGTGGAGGTGCGCAACGGACCCGCCGGCGGCCCCCCGGACGGCGGCCCGGCACTGCCCGGCGGCGGGCACGGCCTGGTCGGGCTGCGCGAGCGGGCCCAGCTGCTCGGCGGTCGGCTGACCGCGGGGCCGACCACCGACCACGGCTTCCTGGTCCGCGCCGAGCTGCCCGGCGGGCGGGACTGGAGCGGGCGCGGGTAGGGCCGGACGAGTGCGGTAATCAGGCCGGTTTCTGCGCCGTGCGGGTGACTACGGGTGACTTTCCGACAGCGTCACCGTTCCGCGGGGAATCGAAGCCGAAGAGTAGCCCGAGGGACACTCTCGGTCAGTGCTGATCGGAAGTGCTCTCGTCTGCCCCTCTTCTATCCGGCAAGGAATGGAGACACCCCCATGAAGGACTTCCGCAGGGCGATCGCCCTCGCCTGCGCCACCGGTGCGCTGGTGCTGGGCGGCGCCGGTGCCGCGTCGGCCGACAACTCCGCCACTGCCGTCGGCACGGCGATCGGCTCGCCCGGCATCCTGTCCGGCAACGTGATCCAGATTCCGGTCAACATCCCGATCAACCTCTGCGGCAACTCGATCGACGTGATCGGCCTGCTCAACCCGGCCTTCGGGAACACCTGCACGAACGGCTGACGCCGCGTACCTCGGCCGGCTCCGCCCTCCGGGCGGGGCCGGCCCTCTGCTGTCCGGGCGCCTGGCCCTACCGCTGCGGCGAGGCGCGCCGGGCGGCACCGGCCGGCCGCAGCTGCCGCAGCGTCCAGCCGCGACCCGCCGGATCCAGGCCCCGGGTGGCGACCGTGAAGAGCTCGGCGGCCCTGCGGTAGGAGAGCCGTCCGCGCCCGGTCCACCGCCGCCGTGGCGGGCCCCGCCCTCGCCGGGCTGCTCACCGCCGCCGCCGGCCCCGGCAGCGTGCTGGCGCTGGACGCGGCCGGCTTCGCCGCGAGCCTCTGGTCGCTCGCCCGGCTGACGGTGCGCCTGCCGGTCGGCGAGCCGGGGCCGTCCTACCTGGCCGACCTGCGCGCGGGCTGGACCGAGTTCCGCTCGCGCAGCCGGCTCTGGGTCACCTGCGTGCACATCTGCCTGTTCAACTTCCTGCTCTGGGCGCCGTTCCTGGTGCTCGGCCCGGCCACCGCCGGGCAGCGGATGGGCGGCGCGGGGTCCTGGGGCCTGATCATGGCGGCCGAGGGCGCAGGCTCGGTGGCCGCCTCGCTGGCCCTGCTGGGCCGCCGGCCCGCCCACCCGGTCCGGGTGGCCACCCTCGCCTCGGCCGGCTGGGCGCTGCCCGCGGGCGCCCTGGCGCTCGGTGCCCCGCTGCCCTGGGTCTGCGCGGGCGCGCTGGTGGCGGGGGTCAGCAGCGCGGTCACCGGCACCCTGTTCGCCACCGCCCAGCAGCGGCTGATCCCGGCCGAGGCGCAGGCCAGGGTCGCCGCCTACGGCACCCTGGGCGCCTTCGCACTGGGCCCGATCGGCCTGGCCGCGGCCGGCCCCGCCGCCGGGTTCTTCGGCGCCACCACGGTGCTCGGCTTCGGCTCCCTGGGGCTGCTGCTCGCAACCGCTCTGGTGCTCACCGTGCCTTCGGTGCGCCGGAACTGACCGGCCGCCGACCGTGCGGCAGCGGGATCCGCAGCCCGTCCCGGTCCGCGCCGACCAGGTCGAGAGCCGCCGCCACCTCGGGCGGCGCCGGGCGGACCCCGAGCAGGGCCGCGGTCAGCCGGGCGGCCGCCAGGTGCCAGTCACGCGAGCGGCGCAGCATCGCGTGATCGCCCCCGGCCACCTCGATCCCGGCCACCCGCGCACCGGCCTGGCGGGCCCGGGCCGCGAAGTCCACGGTGGCGGCGGGATCCGTCACCCGGTCGCGGTCCCCGTGCAGGGTCACCAGCGTGCGGCCGGCCAACTGCTCGCAGGGGTCCTCGGGCGGGCACCAGGGCGCGAGCGCCAGCACACCGGTCACCGCACGGTGCCCGGCGGACCGCAGCGCCGCCCGGCCGCCCATCGAGTGGCCGAGGAGCACCACCGGCACCGGTCCCAGCTCGGCCACCAGCCCGTCCAGCACCGCCACCACGTCCTCGGCCGGATCGGCGCGCTCACCGTTCCAGCCCCGGTAGCGGTAGCGCACCAGCCCCACCGCCGGCCGCTGCCCGTCCGTGGCCCGCAGCAGCGGCGCCACGAAGCCGCGCATCCGCACCGCCGCGGGCTGCCAGGGGCTGGCCGGCACCGTGCTGGCCACCTGTCCCCCGTGCAGCACCAGCACCACCGCCCGGGCCCCGCCCGGCTGTACCCGCCACCGCACCCCGCGCATGCGCACTCCCTTCGACCGGCCTGCTCAGGATCCAGTGTCGCGGGTACGCCGCAGGGCCGGGGCGGCGCCGCCAGCCGATCGCGATCAACCCTTGTCAATAAGTGCCCACGCCAGCAGGCCAGTTCCCGAGGATTTCAGCAAATACCGGTCAATACCGGCCGGCTGCCGGACCGCAACCGCCCGGATCCCTAACCTCCGGAGTACCCGAACGATCTCCTGCTCCAACGATCCCTGGGAGTCCCGATGGCCGGTGTCGACAGTGCGCTCAAGGAGGCCATGACCATCGAAGGCGCCCTCGGGGCGGCCCTGGTGGACATCGGCAGCGGAATGACGCTCGGCTCGCTGGGCCACGCCAACGACCTCGACCTGACCCTCGCGGCGGCCGGCAGCACCGACGTCGTGCGCGCCACCCTGCGCGCGGCCGAGTTGCAGGGGCGGGCCAACGAGACCATGGAGGACATCCTCACCACCCTGACCCGCCAGTACCACCTGGTGCGCCCGCTCACCGGCTCGGGCGGCCAGGGCCTCTTCCTCTACCTGGTGCTGGACCGGGCCCGGGCCAACCTGGCCATGGCCCGGCACCGGGTCCACCGGATCGAGAGCGAGCTGACCATCTGACCCGTCCGCACCCCCGGCGGCGCGCTCAAGCGCCTCAAGCGCCTCGGGCCGCCGTCCGCTGCCGCACCCGCTCCCGGGTGGCCTCGGGCAGCTCGGGCACGTCGAGCAGCAGCGGCAGCAGCTCCGGCTCCAGGGTCAGCGCCCGGAACACGGTGGCCACGGTCACCCCGTGCGCGGGCCGGTGCAGCACCCGCACCGGGTCGCCGGCCCGCACGGCCCCCGGCGTGAGCACCCGCAGGTAGGCGCCCGGCAGCGCCCGCTGGGTGAAGCGCTTCACCCAGCCCCGTTCACCCAGCCACCCCGCGAAGGTGCGACACGGGATCCGCGGCACGGTCACCTGCAGCACCAGGCTCGAACCGAGCTGCCAGCGCTCGCCGATCAGCGCGCCGTTCACCTCGAGGCCCTCGGTGGTCAGGTTCTCCCCGAACACTCCCGGCCCGATCTCGCGCCCCAGCTCCGGGGCCCAGCCGAGCAGGTCCTCCCAGGCATAGGCGTAGACCGCCTGGTCCGGGCCGCCGTGGTGGCGCAGGTCGCAGATCGCGTCACCGGCCAGCGCGCTGCCCGAAACCGGTGCGACCACCTCGATCGGGCCGCTGACCGGCCGCTTGTCGATCCCGGTGCTCCCCACGTCGGAGAACCCGGTCAAGGTGGCCGACCCGATGTTCACGGACCGGACGAACGCGCTCGACTCCATGGAACCAACCTACCGGCGGGCCGCCCACCGCCTCCCCCGGGCGGCCCAGCAGGCCGGGCCCCGCCCCGCCCGGCCCGCCAGGCTGGGCCTCATGGACTCGCCGCCCCGTGCCGCGCGCTGGCCCCGGCTGCTGCTGGCGGCCGGGGCGCCACTGCTGCTGGTCGTCTTCTTCACCATCCCGCTCGGCTCCTTCGGCCCCGAGCACCCCGCGCTCAGCTGGACGGTCCTCGCCCTGCTGCTGACCGCCCTGGCCGGGCTGCTGCTGCGCGAGATCCAGTTGCTCATGGTGGGTTCCCGGCGCGGCCGGCCCGGCCTCGGCATCCCGCTGCTGAGCCTGGTGGCCCTGCTGGTCTTCGCCGCCGCCTACCTGTCGCTGGCCCGCGACCCCGGCGAGTTCAAGGGCCTGTCCACCCGGATCGACGCCCTCTACTTCACCGTGGTCACGATGTCGACCGTCGGCTACGGCGACATCGCCCCGCTCGGCCAGTCGGCCCGGGTGGTGGTGATGCTGCAGATCCTCTACACCCTGGTCTTCCTGACCGCCGGCGCCACCGCGGTCGGCCAGTACCTGCGCGGCCGGCTCGGCGACCGGGCCCGGCAGCGGCACCCCGGAGCCCCGGCCGACGAGCACCGGCCCAAGAAGCACCGGCCCAAGGAGCACGGACCCGGTTGAGCTTTCCTCCGGGCGAGGCGATCCTGAGAGGGTGACCGGCCTATTCGACGAGGAACTGCGCGAGCAGCTGGCACTGGCCCGCGAGGCACTGGCCCGGGCCCGCGCCGACGGCGACCTCGACGGCGTCCAGGCCTATCAGGGCAGGATCGCCGGCCTGCTCAGGATGGCCGCCAAGCACGGCATCACCCTCCCGCACGCGCAGGCCGAGGAACTCGGCGAGGACTGAGCCGGGCGGGGCCGCACCGTGCGAGGGCCGGCGGGACGACGGACCGGCGGACATACGAGAAAGGGCCCCACCTCGATGACTTCCGTCATCTCGGTGAGACCCTGTCTCACTGTGCGCGAGGGGGGAGTTGAACCCCCACGCCCTTTCGGGCACTGGAACCTGAATCCAGCGCGTCTGCCTATTCCGCCACCCGCGCATGGGTGTTGTCGTAGATGCTAACCGATCGTCCGGGTGAGGTCGAACCGGTTTGGACCCGCTTCGCTTCTCACTCGGCCGGTTTCGGCTCCCTCTCGGGCGCCCCTTCCGACGTGGAAAACATTAGCACGGTCCAGCGGGAACCTACGAATCCATCCCCGGCCCCGACCTGCACACCTGCACCGGACCCGCCACTCGAACGGCCTGGCGAACGGGTGAGCCAGGGATGAGGGGCCCCGCCCGGGGGTACCTGTCGTTGCACCAGGACCACCCGAGCAGACAGGGTGTGCGCAAGCGCACGCCCCGCTGTCGTGCGGCCGGGGAACCGTACAGATGGCCGCGGCGTGGATACGATCAGTACGGAAGTACCGCAATCGGGCCCCCACGGCCCGAGCCCGGAAGCCGAGAGCCCTGTGGAAGGGGGTGCCCAGTGGGAGTCCTGAAGAAGTTCGAGCAGCGACTCGAGGGTCTCGTGAACGGCACCTTCGCCAAGGTGTTCAAGTCCGAGGTCCAGCCCGTGGAGATCGCGGGAGCGCTGCAGCGCGAGTGCGACAACAACGCCACCATCTGGAACCGCGACCGCACCGTGGTGCCCAATGACTTCATCGTCGAACTCAGCCCGCACGACTACGAGCGGCTGAGCCCCTATGCCGGCCAGCTCGGCCAGGAGCTCTCCGGCATGGTGCTGGAGTACGCCGAGGCGCAGCGCTACAGCTTCCTCGGTCCGCTCCAGGTGAACCTGGAGCGTGCCGACGACCTGGACACCGGCCTGTACCGGGTGCGCAGCCGCACGCTGGCCGGCGAGACCCCCGAGCCGCCCGCCCCCGCGCCGTCGGCGTACGGCCGCGGCCCGGCGGAGGAGCCCGGCGCACCGTGGCAGCAGAGCAGCGCGCCGACGTACGCCGGTGCGCCGCCCGCCCCGAGCGCTCCGCCCGCCCTGCCGTCCGCGCCGCCCAGCGCGGCCCAGAGCAATGTGCGGCCCTTCCCCGGGGCCGGCACCGGCGCGGGCGCCCGGCGCTGGATCGAGGTCAACGGCACCCGCCATCAGATCACCGGCAACGCCTGTGTGCTGGGCCGCTCCACCGAGGCCGACGTGCGGATCGACGACCCGGGCGTCTCGCGCAAGCACGCCGAGATCCGGCCCGGAAACCCGGCCATGGTGCTCGACCTCGGCTCCACCAACGGCATCGTGGTGGACGGACAGCACACTCAGCGCGCTACGCTCCGCGACGGCTCGCGGATTGTCGTGGGCTCCACGACGATCATCTACCGACAGGTCGAAGGGTAGGGCGAGCTCCGGTGTCCGAACTGACTCTGACAGTCCTACGGCTGGGTTTTCTGGCCGTGCTGTGGCTGTTCGTCATCGTCGCGGTGCAGGTGATCCGCGGCGACCTGTTCGGCGCCAAGGCCACCACCAGGATCGGCCGGCGGGCGGCCAGGACGGCGTCCGCCTCCAGCGGGTCCACCGCCGGGGCCGCTGCGGCCGGTGCGGCCGCCGCTGCCGGCACCCCGGTGCGCCAGCAGCAGCCCGGCCCGGCGGGCGGACGCGACGCCACCCAGGGCGGCCAGCCGTCGAACGGCCGCGGCCGCCAGCAGGCGGCCCAGGGCGGCCGGCGCGGAGCACCGACCCAGCTGGTGGTGGTGGAGGGCGCGCTGGCCGGCACCACGGTCGCGCTGCAGGGCCAGGTCATCACGCTCGGGCGGGCCCACGACTCCACCATCGTGCTCGATGACGACTACGCCTCCTCGCGCCATGCCAGGATCTACCCCGATCAGACTGGGCAGTGGACCGTGGAGGATCTAGGCTCCACCAACGGCACCTATCTTGACCGGCAGCGGTTGACAACGCCGACGCCACTGCAGGTGGGAATGCCGATCCGTATCGGCAGGACCGTCATCGAACTGCGGAAGTAGTAGCGCATGAGGGACAGCACCCCGTCCATGACCAGCCGGGACGGCAGCACCACGGCTGCCTGCGCCCTGCGCGAGGCCCAGAGGGGGGCACGCACCGTATGAGCCTCGTGCTGCGTTTCGCCGCGGGTTCCCACAAAGGCCTGATCCGCGAGGGGAACGAGGACTCCGGCTACGCCGGACCCCGGTTGCTCGCGGTGGCAGACGGGATGGGTGGCGCGGCGGCCGGTGAGGTCGCCTCCTCCGAGGCGCTCAGCGCGATCATCGCGCTGGACGAGTCGGACCCGAACGCCGATCTGCTGACCCTGCTGAACGATGCCGTCCAGGGCGCCAACGACCGGCTGCGCCTGATGGTGGAGCAGGACCCGCAGCTGGAGGGCATGGGCTGCACGCTCACCGCGCTGCTGTGGACCGGCGAGCGGATGGGCCTGGTGCACGTCGGCGACTCGCGCGCCTACCTGCTGCGGGACGGCACGCTGTCCCAGATCACCCAGGACCACACCTGGGTGCAGCGCCTGGTCGACGAGGGCCGGATCACCGCGGAGGAGGCCGAGACCCACCCGCAGCGCTCCCTGCTGATGCGCGCGCTGGACGGGCGCGGCCAGGTCGAGCCCGACCTGTCGATCCGTGAGGTCCGGGCCGGGGACCGCTACCTGATCTGCTCCGACGGCCTGTCGGGTCCGGTCAGCCACCAGACCCTCGAGGAGACGCTGGGCAGCTTCTACGCGCCCGAGCCGACCATCCAGGAGCTGATCCAGCTCGCGCTGCGCGGCGGCGGCCCGGACAACATCACCTGCATCGTGGCCGACGTGCTCGACGTGGGCCCCAGCGACACCCTCAGCGGCCAGTTCGTCGCCGCCCCCGTGGTGGTCGGTGCGGTGGCCGAGGGGCCGCACGGCACCGCGCTGGACAACGCGATCATCGACACCCCCGCCGGACGCGCGGCCGGTCTCGGCCGCCCGCAGCAGCCCCCGCAGGGCGCCTTCGGACCGGCCGACGGCTACGGCGGCGCCCCCGGCTTCGGGCCGGCCCAGGGCTACGGCGAGGGCTACGGCGACGCGACGGGCTACGGCGAGGTCCCGGCCGAGGGCTACCAGGAGGGCTACGGCGAGGGCTACGGCCAGGCCGGCTACCCGCAGGCGCCCGAGGGCTACAGCCCCGCCGGCCACCCGGGCGAGGGCTTCGGCGCGCCGGAGGGCGAGTACGACGCCGAGGGCTACCGCGCCCAGGAGTACCAGACCCCGCCCGCCGAGCAGCCGCGCAAGCGGCGCTGGTTCCGCCGCTCGGCGATCACCGTGGTGGCGATCGGCCTGGTCGGCGGCGCCGCGTACGCGGGGTACCAGTGGACCCAGGGCCAGTACTACGTGGGCGACCACGACGGCCACGTCGCCGTCTACCAGGGCGTCAACCAGAACCTGGCCGGGCTGAACCTCTCCTCGGTGCACCAGGACTTCCCGGACGCCTCGCTCGCGGACCTGCCGGCCTACCAGCAGTCCCAGGTCAAGAACACCGTCTCGGCGAGCAGCCTGGACGCCGCCACCCAGCAGGCGAAGGACTTCGAGGCCCAGGCCTCGGTCTGCCACAAGCTCAAGCAGCCCGCCACGGCACCGGCCACCACACCGGCCACCACCGCGACCAGCGCCTCGTACCACGCCTCGCCCAAGGTGGGCGCCTCGCCCGCGACGCCCTCGCCCACGGCCACGCCGAGCCAGCAGACCCAGCCCGCCCCGAGCACCCCGGCGCAGACTTCGCCCTCGCCGGCCGCGCCGAGCACCCCGGCCGGGCCCCCGCCGCTCACCGCGGACGAGCAGAAGCTGGCCGGGAACTGCTCCTGACGAGGCCCGCAGGTGCGCGACCCGGGGCCCGGCCCGGCCGGTCGCGCACCTGACGGTCCGTCCGATCGCCTCGTCCACCGGCCGTCGGGCGCCCCCACGGAACCGACCCGCGCGGTCGGGGCGTAAGGGTTAGTGCGGTTGAATGACTCCCGCCGCACCTACGGGCGCCGAGCACGCCGCGCGTACGCCAACGAGGAGGGGACCGCGTCTCTTGAACAAGCCCATCCGACGGGTCTCCGTCTTCTGCATGGTCCTGGTCTTCGCGCTGCTGCTGCGCGCCAACTGGATCCAGGCGGTGGTCGCCGACTCCTACGCCGACAACTCGCACAACGAGCGGGTCAAGTACAACGAGTACTCCTACCCGCGCGGCAACCTGCTGACCGCCGACGGCCAGCCGATGACGCAGTCGCTCGCCACCACCGGCTCCATGTACAAGTACAAGATGGGCTGGACCAACGGCCCGTTGTACGCCCCGATCACCGGCTACAACTCGCAGCGCTTTGGCAGCAACGGACTCGAGTCGCTGGAGGACCCCGTCCTCGGCGGCACCGACGACCGGCTCTTCGTCAACGACACGCTGGACGAGCTGACCGGCGGCAAGAAGAAGGGCGGGGACGTGGTCACCACGATCAACCCCAAGGCCCAGCTGGCCGCCTTCCAGGGCCTCGGGAACAAGAAGGGCGCCGCGGTGGCCATCGACCCGCGCACCGGCGCGATCCTGGCCCTGGTCTCCACCCCGTCCTACGACCCGGCCACCATCGCCGGCAGCAGCACCGCGGACGGCAGCGCCTACACCGCCCTCCTCAAGGACCCCGACAACCCGATGCTGGACCGGGCGCTCAAGGAGACCTACCCGCCGGGGTCGACCTTCAAGATCGTCACTGCCGCCACCGCGTTCGAGACCGGCAAGTACCAGAACCCGACCGACCAGACCGACACCCCGGACCACTACATCCTGCCGGGCACCACCCGGGAGCTGCACAACGACAGCGACAGCGAGCCGTGCGGGCAGGCCACCCTGATCGACGCCTTCGCGATCTCCTGCAACACCGTCTACGGCAAGCTCGGCGCCGACCTCGGCGAGGAGAAGCTGCTCGCCCAGGCCAACAAGTTCGGGTTCAACGCCACGGTGGACACCCCGATCCGGTCCGCGGCGAGCACCTTCCCCAGTGACTCCACCCCCGACGGCACCGCGATGGACGCGATCGGCCAGCACAACACCGCCGCCACCCCGCTGCAGATGGCCATGGTCGCCGCCGCGGTGGCCGACAACGGCAAGCTGATGCAGCCCTACCTGGTGGACCAGGAGAAGTCGGGCGGCGGCAGCGTGCTCTCCAAGCACTCCCCCAAGGAGATGGACCAGGCGGTCAGCCCGGCCACCGCCCAGAAGCTCCAGCAGATGATGGTCGCCGTGGTGCAGAACGGCACCGGCAAGCTTGCCCAGATCCCCGGCGTCGAGGTCGGCGGCAAGACCGGCACCGCGCAGCACGGCGCCGACGCCAAGGGCCTGCCGTTCGCCTGGTTCGTCTCGTACGCCAAGGTCGGCAACGACATCCCGGTCGCCGTGGCCGTGGTGGTCGAGGACGGCGCCGCGACGAGCGACGAGATCAGCGGCGGCAGCATCGCCGCGCCGATCGCGAAGTCCGTGATGCAGGCGGTGATCGGACACTAGTCCCGGGGCCGTGGATCGCCCTGCCCTGTCGGGCAGGTGCTCGGCTACGGTCTGGTCTCAGCTGGCGGGCGTGTCGAGTTGTCGCTACGGCGACCGGTAGCGTATCCGCAAGCGGCGGGTGTGCCCGCAGCTCGGTCACGGGCCCGCCAGGATCCGCGACCGATGTCACAGAACCACCGTGGCAAGGGCAGCGTCACTACAGCAATGTGCGGGGACACCTACGTCATATCCTCACCGGCCGGTGAGGGAGAGGGCCGGAACTATGGAAGAGCCTCGTCGCCTCGGCGGCAGGTACGAGCTCGGCGGCGTCCTAGGACGCGGTGGCATGGCCGAGGTCTACCTCGCCCATGACACCCGGCTCGGCCGATCCGTCGCAGTGAAGACGCTCCGGGCCGACATGGCCCGGGATCCGTCGTTCCAGGCCCGGTTCCGCCGCGAGGCGCAGTCCGCCGCCTCGCTGAACCACCCCGCGATCGTCGCCGTGTACGACACCGGCGAGGACTACATCGACGGCATCTCCATCCCGTACATCGTGATGGAGTACGTCGAGGGCTCCACCCTGCGCGAGCTGCTGCACTCCGGGCGCCGGCTGCTGCCCGAGCGCGCGCTGGAGATGACCATCGGCATCCTGCAGGCCCTGGAGTACTCGCACCGGGCCGGCATCGTGCACCGCGACATCAAGCCCGCCAACGTGATGCTGACCCGGCAGGGCAACGTCAAGGTGATGGACTTCGGCATCGCGCGCGCCATGGGCGACGCCGGGATGACGATGACCCAGACCTCCGCGGTGATCGGCACCGCGCAGTACCTCTCCCCCGAGCAGGCCAAGGGCGAGACGGTCGACGCGCGCTCCGACCTCTACTCGACCGGCTGCCTGCTCTACGAGCTGCTGACCGTGCGCCCGCCGTTCGTCGGCGACTCGCCGGTCGCGGTGGCCTACCAGCACGTGCGCGAGGAGGCCCAGCCGCCCTCGGTCTACGACCCCGAGGTGCGCCCCGAGGTCGACGCGATCGTGCTCAAGGCGCTGGCCAAGGAGCGCGACTACCGCTACCAGAGCGCCGACGAGATGCGCGACGACATCGAGCGCTTCCTCGACGGCCTCCCGGTGGCCGCCGCCCAGCAGGCCGCCGCGTACGGCATGGGCGGCTACGGCTACGACCAGTACGGCTACCCCGCCCAGCACGACCCCTACGGCCAGACCAACCTGCTGCCCCAGCAGGGCCCCGGCTCCGCGCCCACCACCATGCTCTCGCCGGTGGGCCAGCAGGGCGGCCCCGGCAGCGGCTACGACGAGACCGCGTACAGCCCCGACGGGTACGACGACGGTCCGCGCGGCAGCCGGCGGCGCGAGGACCCGCCGAAGAAGAGCAACGCCTCCTGGATCATCCTGGCCATCGCCGCGGTGTTCGTCCTGGTCGGCTCGTTCTTCGTGGCCTCGGTCATGTTCAAGAGCAACAGCGGCGGTGGCACCAGCCAGATCACCGTGCCCACCCTGACCGGCAAGAGCATCGCCGACGCCACCACGGCCGCGCACACCGCCAGTGCCAAGCTGACCCTCACCCAGGGCGACCCGATCCCGTGCGGGAACGTCGCCAAGGACCTGGTCTGCCAGCAGAACCCGGCGGCCGGCGGGCAGATGCCCGCCAACGGCCAGATCACCGTCCAGCTCTCCAGCGGCCCGGGCCAGAGCCCCGTCCCGTCGGTGACCGGGCAGCCCAAGGACGCCGCCTCCCAGGCACTGACCGCGGCGGGCTTCACGGTCGCGCCGCTCCAGTACGCCAACGACGACACCGTCCCGCAGGACTCGGTGATCTCGCAGAACCCGACGGCCGGCACCAAGGCCGACCCGAACACCCCGATCACCCTGACCGTCTCCTCGGGCCCGGGCAAGATCGCGATCCAGAGCGTGGTGGGCCAGCCCGCCCAGGCGGCCGTCGCGGCCCTCCAGGGCCAGGGCTTCACCACGATCGACAGCACCTCGAAGACCCAGCCGATCACCGACCCGACGAGCCAGACCCTCGGCACGGTCGCCGTGCAGAACCCGTCGGCGGGCACCAAGGCCTCCAAGAGCACCCCGATCACGCTGACGATCTACACCGCGCCGGCGAAGGTCAACGTGCCGATCCTGGTCGGCAAGACCTACAAGGACGCGTTCGCGGCGCTGAGCGCGCTGCACCTGACCCCGAGCGTGATCTCCGGCCCGCAGGACGACAACGCCATCGTGGTCAGCAGCAACCCGCAGTCGGGCACCCCGGTCGACCCGAACTCGACGGTGCAGCTCACCACCATGGCGGCCCCCGCGACGCCGAGCACCACGCCGACCAAAGGGGGTCCCACCGGTGGCGGCCTCCCCTCCTTCGGCTTCCCCTTCTCGCCACCGGGGGGCGGCAACGGGGGGAACTAAGCCCTGACCTGAGGCTGTGAGCAGTGCGAAGGGCCCTGGACGACACGCGGTCGTCCAGGGCCCTTCGCGCTGCTCACAGCCCGGCGCGCTCGCGCAGCTCCGGCGGCGGGGTCCGGCTCGCATCCACCTGGTCCACCCGCACCAGGCTGCCCCACACCGCCATCCGGTAGCGCGAGGTGTAGACCGGCGTGCAGGTGGTCAGCGTGATGTAGCGGCCCGGCTTGGTGTAGCCCGAGCCCTCGGGGACCGGGGCGATGACGCCGACGTCGTACTTGCTGGTCTCCGGCAGGGTGGCGTCGACCCGGTAGACGTACCAGCGGTCGCGGGTCTCCACCACCACCGCGTCGCCCTTGTCCAGCGCGTCCAGGTCGTGGAACTTGGCGCCGTGGCCGTCCCGGTGCGCGGCCAGCGCGAAGTTGCCGCTCGGGTCCCAGGGCATCGCCGCGCGGTACGGCTGCTGGTAGACCCCCGCCACGCCCTCGTTGAGCACCTCGGGGCCGGTGCCCAGCTTGATCAGCACCTGGTAGTCGCTGCCGAGCGCGGGCACGTGCAGGAAGCCGACCCCGTCACCGGCCTGGTAGGGCACCACCGGGCTCGGCGCCCCGGCCGCGGGCACCGACCAGTCCTGCCGCAGCCGGTCGCCGGCCTGGTGCGCCTGACGCTCCGCCAGCAGATCGGTCCACCAGAGCGAGTAGCCGACGAAAAGCGCCAGCACCAGGCCGGCCGTGATCAGCAGCTCACCGAGCAGCCCGAGCGCCACCGCCACCCGCGAGCGGCGGCGGCGCGCAGGAGCCGCCCCGGGGGCATCGTCGACCGGCTGGTGCGACAGGTCCGTCACGCTGGCTCCGCTCGTCCGTCCGGCGGCGGCGCCCGCGTGACGGTCCGCTACTGGCCGCTCTGCAGCGCCGGCGGCAGCCCCTGGCTGCGCGGCCGGTCGTCCACCATCTTGCCAAAGACGATGAGCCGTCCCTGGGCACTGAACTCCGGCGTACAGGTGGTCATGGTGATGTAGCGACCCGGTTGGGTGAACGGCGAACCCTTGGGGATTGACTGCAGCACCGACACGTTGCTCGGCGGGGTCATCGGGATCCCGCCCTCGACCTCGTAGGTGTAGTAGTCGGTCTGGGTCTCCACGACGATCTTGTCGCCGGGGGAGAGCTGGGCGAGCTTGCGGAACGGCTGGCCGTGCGTGGTGCGGTGGCCGGCGACGGCGAAGTTGCCGTTGGCGTCCGAGGGCATCGCGGTGCCGGTGTAGTGGCCGACCAGGCCGTGGTCCAGCACCGTCGTGGTGTCGGTGCCCTCCGCGATCGGGTCGACCAGACCGATCTTGGGAACGTGGATGATCGCGAAGCCCTTGCCGGGCGCGAAGGTGGGCGCGGGCGTGTTGGACGCGCCGGGCGACGGCGCGGGAGCGGGCGCGGCGGGCGCGGCCCACTGCTGTTCCAGCTTGCTGCGCGCGGCGTTCGAGTCGGCGTCGGCCTGCACGTTGGTCCACCACAGCTGGTAGGCGACGAAGAGCAGCATCACCAGGCCGAGCGTGATGAACAGCTCGCCCACCGCACGGGCCAGCAGCACCCGCTTGCGCTCCTTGGGGCGCACCACCGGACCGCGCCGGCCGCTGGCCCGGCGGCGCCCGGTGCCGGACCGGACCGACATCGCGCCCTGGGCGCGGCGCCGCTCGGCCCGCCCGGTACCGGCGGGCTCGGCCTCGGCCGAACCCGCGGGGGCGGCCGATATCGTGCGCAGCTGCAGCGTCTGGTCGGCCAGCCAGGGGTAGGCGGGCTGCTCGGCCGTGGGCCGGCCGGGCGGCTGGGCCGGGTCGTAGACGCCCCAGCCGTCGGGCTCCGGCGTGCCGCCGTACGGGCCGGCGCCGGTGCCGGGCGTGCCGTACCCCTGGTACGCGTCCTGGCGCCCCTCCGGGCGCACCGCCGTCACGGCCTCAGCCCCGACCGATCACCGGGGCGAGCCCGGCCGAACGATCGATCGCCGCCGGGTCTCCGCACTCGGCCAGCCAGTTGGCGAGCATCCGGTGCCCTCCCTCGGTGAGCACCGACTCGGGGTGGAACTGCACGCCCTCGACGGGCAGTTCCCGGTGCCGCAGGCCCATGATGACACCGCTGTCGGTGCGGGCGGTGACCACCAGCTCGGCGGGCACGGTGGCGGGCTCGACGGCCAGCGAGTGGTAGCGGGTGGCGGTCATCGGCGCGGGCAGGCCGGCGAAGACCCCGCCGTCCTCGTGGCTGACCAGCGAGGTCTTGCCGTGCAGCAGCTCGGGTGCCCGCCCGACCACCGCGCCGTAGGCCACCGCGATCGACTGCAGGCCCAGGCAGACCCCGAAGAGCGGCAGCCCGATCGCCGCGCAGTGCCGCACCATCTCGATGCAGACCCCGGCCTCCTCGGGCGCGCCGGGGCCGGGGGAGAGCAGCACACCGTCGTAGCCCAGCTCGCCCTCGCGGCGCCGCGCCCGATCGACCGTCAGCTCGTCGTTGCGGACGACCTCGCAGGTCGCACCCAGCTGGTAGAGGTACTGGACCAGGTTGAAGACGAAGCTGTCGTAGTTGTCCACCACGAGGATCCGCGGTGCGGTGTCGGGCGAGGCCATGCGTGCTGTCTCCGGGTGAGTGCGGGCGGGCGGGGGTCGGTGGCGCACGGTGCGACGGATCAGCCGCCGTTGTTCACCGTGACGTCGTTGAAGGGGAGCAGCGGTTCCGCCCACGGGAAGACGTACTGGAAGAGCACATAGATCACACCGAGGATCAACAGCAGCGAGATGACGGCCCGCACCAGGAAGTTCCCCGGCAGGTGGCGCCAGATCCAGCCGTACATGGTGCTCCCTAGGTGATGGATGGTGGGCACCAGAGTAGACCTCGAAGCTGTGCGGATTGGTTGCCGTCGCCGATCTTCCCGCCGCTGCCCCGGCCGCGCGGGGCCGACCGGGGCGGGGCGGCTACTGCCCCGTGGCGGCGTGCAGGTCGGTGCTGCCCGTGTAGCCCGGCAGGTTCAGCTCGCCGTTCTCCTGCACCTTCCAGCCCAGCCCGTAGGCCGTGACGTACTGCAGGTAGTTGCGCACCGAGGGGTCGGCGTCCACGGCCGCGTGCAGGTCGGCGGTCCGGCCGACGGCCCGGATCACGTACGGCGGCGAGTAGACCCGGCCCTGGAGCAGCAGCGTGTTGCCGACGCAGCGCACCGCGCTGGTGGAGATCAGCCGCTGGTCCATCACCTGGACGCCCTGGGCGCCGCCCCGCCACAGCGCGTTGACCACGGCCTGGATGTCCTGCTGATGGATCACCAGGTCGTTGACACCGGGCTCGGGCACCCCGGGGATCCGGGCGGTGGCGTCCGGGGGTGCGTCGTTCAGGGTGACGGTCAGGCCGGGGCCCTGCAGCGGGGTGAGGCCCGCCTGCTGCTGGAGAGTGGCCAGCAGGTCGGCGTCGGCGGGGCTGCGGCCCTGCTGCCCGGCGAGCTGGTCGGCGCGCTGTTGCAGCTCGGAGAGGTCGGACTGGGTCTGCTGGTTCTGGTTGCTGCGCTGCTGTATGACGTCGCTGAGCCGCAGCAGCGAGTCGTCGGTCCGCAGGTCGATCCCGTGGGCCGCGTGCGCACTGACGTAGAAGAGCATTCCGGCCAGGGCGAAGATGCCGCAGGTCAGGACAGGACCGACAATTCGGGGCGAGTCGCGTCGAACGGAGGCCGGTGGCGGGGGAGGATCCCCGGAAATCGAGGAATTAGGCACCGTACCCTTATCTCCTTCCGACCCGGCGAGCCACTACGCTAACGGACGCCGGTGGCATGTGCGGATCCCGAGCCGTACGGACCCGGTCCACAGCCGCCCGCCCAGCCCCGCTGCACCCTGCGCGGTCTCACAGCGCATCGACAGGAGAGCTCCTCGTGCCGAAGTCTCGACTCCGCAAGAAGTCCGACTACACCCCGCCGACGACGGCCACTGCCGTCAAGCTCAGTACCGGGCGCAGCTGGGTGGCCCCCGTGATGCTCGGGCTGTTCCTGATCGGGCTGGTCTGGATCGTCACCTACTACGTGACCAGCAGCAGCTACCCGGTGCACGCCTGGGGCAACTGGAACATCCTGGTCGGCTTCGGCTTCATCGCGGCGGGCTTCGGCGTCTCCACGCAGTGGAAGTAACCGCCCACTGAAACACCCCCGACGCCGCCCCGCCGTGCTGCCGCACCGGTGGGGCGGCTCCTCGTGCTGCACAGACGCAGTCCTACGAGCCGCTTATCCACACGGTTATCCACAGTGGGGAAAAGTCGACCCAACCTGTGGATAACTCGCACGGACCAGGCTGGCGGGAGGATGGCCCAAACCCCGTCCGCGCCTGGTGACTTCGCTGACGGACACGCGTAGACCGACCTTTGCGGCGCCATTCGGCAGCGTTCGATACACAGCCTGTGCGCGGTTCACCGCGTGCTGTGGACAACGTCATGCGGCTCACAGGGGCGCGCAACACGGCGGTGCGCGCCCCCTTGGTCACTGACGGCGCTCAGCCGGTGAGCCGCGCCGACTCCACCAGCACCATCGCGAGCACCACGCCCAGCATCGCGACCACCGTGCCGGCCTGCACCAGGTTCCGGCGCGCCCGCGGCGCGTACATCATCCCGATCCCGGTCAGCACGCCCGCGACCAGCCCGCCGATGTGCGCCCGCCAGTCGATCTGCGGCACCGAGAAGGTGATCACCAGGTTGAAGACGATCAGCGCGATCACCGGCCCCAGCGGCTGGCGGGCCACCCGGTAGAGCACGGCGGTGGCGCCGAACACCCCGAAGATCGCGCCGGAGGCGCCCAGCGAGGCCACCCGCTCCCCCGCGACCAGGTAGACCAGCGCACTGCCGGCCAGCCCCGAGACCAGGTACAGCGCCAGGTAGCGCACCCGGCCCAGCACCCGCTCCAGGGTCGGCCCCATCCACCACAGCGCCAGCATGTTGGAGCCGATGTGCAGCGGCGTGGTGTGCAGGAAGGTCGCGGTGAGCAGCCGGTACCACTGGTCGGGCCCGGCGGCCACACCGGCGCTCGCGCCGTTCGGCCAGACCTGGCTGTAGAGGTCCCACTGGTCGGCCAGCGGCTTGTCCAGGTAGCCGGCGAGCAGGAAGACCACCAGGTTGATCCCGATCAGGATCTTGGTGACCAGCGCGCCGTCGCCGGTGAGCCGGCCGCCGAACCGGGTGGTCGCCGCCCGGGGGGGCTGGGCCGCGGTCGCGCCGCGCACGCACTCCGGGCAGTGGAAGCCGACCGCGGCGTCGATCATGCACTGCGGGCAGATCGGCCGGCCGCAGCGCGAGCAGCTGACCCCGGTCTCCTGGTCGGCGTGCCGATAGCAGCGCGGCAGCACGTGCGCCGCGGCCGCGGCGGCCTCGTCCTGGGCCATCTCCGGATCTTCCTCCCTCATGACAGTTCCCGGCGCCGCTCCGCCACACGGAGGGCCACCGGGAACGTCCAGGCTACTGCCGCACCGGCGGCGCCGACAGGACTCCGCTGCGGTGATCCCCCAGGCCGCGATCCCGTCGCAGACGGCCCAGCCCGCCATGCGGTCGGACAAATCGGGATGCATGATCTCGAATCAGCTGGATAAGCGCATAGACGATGCCACCCAGGAGGAGGATCCCCGTGACCCGCTTGGACACCGCACGTGAGACGGCAGGCAGGACCATGGACACGCTGGCGCCCTACGCCGCCACGGCCAGGGACACCGCCACGCACTACGCGGACGAGGCCCGGCAGCGGCTCGGTCCTGCCCTCGAAGCGCTCGGTCCGCGGGTCGAGGCGGCCGCCTGCCAGGCCCGGACCGGCACCCGGCACGCCGCCCATTCGGCCGCGCACTCCGCCCGGTCCGGGTACAGCAGGCATCTCGCCCCGCACGTCGGGCAGGCGTTCACCGCGCTGCCGCCGCGCGCCCAGGAGAACACCCTGCGGGCGGTGCACCGGGCGCAGGAGGCCGCGCTGGCGGCCAAGCACTCGGCCGACCGGGCCGGTGACTACGCCCGCACCACCACCCTGCCCCGGCTGAGCGGCGCACTGGACGACGCGAAGGCCGCCGCCGGCCCGGCACTGCACGAGGCGCAGAGCCGCGGTGCGGCGGCGCTGATCGCGCTGCAGGGGAACGTGAGCCCCGAGGAGGTCAGCAAGCTGGCCGCGAAGAACGCCCGTAGGGCCCGGTGCAACGCGCTGGCGACCTCGCTGGCGGTGGCGGGCGCGGTCGCGGTCGGCGGCGGCGTGCTGATCTGGGCCTGGTGGCACAAGCGCAGCGAGCCGGAGTGGCTGGTCGAGCCGCCCGAGGTGCAGGGCCCGCCGACCTCCGCGCACCCGGGCACCGCCCCGCTCAACGGCTCCGGCCCCACCGAGGAGAGCGACCAGCCGCTGCCGGGCGAGGACGCGCAGCAGGGCGACGGCCACCCCAAGCCGCACGACCCGCGCAAGCCGCACTGACCACGCGCGACCCCGAAGACGCCCGAGGGCCGACCTGCTGCCAGGTCGGCCCTCGGGCGTCGTGCTGTGGAGCTTAGGAGACTCGAACTCCTGACATCTGCCTTGCAAAGGCAGCGCTCTACCAACTGAGCTAAAGCCCCGTGACGGTGCACCGGTCGCCGTCGGAGAACAGCGTACCGGGTCCGTCGGAAAATCTTGAGCAGGTATCCGGCATCAGCCGGACAGGCGGGAACCAGGGAGGTCCACCGGGACCTCCCGTCGACCGCTCAGGGTCAGCGGCCGGCCGGGATCGGGTCGGTGGCCTCGGTCCACAGGTCCTGCTCGGCACGGTCGGCCTGGACCTGACGGTAGACAAAGAAGCCGCCGAGGGCGACCAGGGCGACCAGGAGGAGCTTCTTCACCGCGGGACCTCGTCCTTCTCAGCATGGCAGGCTCAGCAGCCGACCGTCCGAACGGGGCGTCCGGGCTGCGAGTCCTCGAATGTGCACGTATGAATCGGCGGTTGGCGGGCCAAACCGCTCTGCGGCCGATGATACACACCCGTGTCCTGTTCGAGACCGGGCAGCGGCGGCTCAACCGGCGGACGCTGACGAAGGTTTGACGGCACGGTGTCCGCCGGCCCGGCGGGCGGCGGCTCAGTCGAGGGGCCCCGGGCGCCCGAAGGCCACCGTGGCGTCGTCGTGCCGCTTGCCGCGCAGCCCGGGCGGCTCGGCCAGCTCGGCCGCCCGCACCGCCCGTACGGCCCCCTCAGGGCCCTGCTCGTCCAGCACGTCGAGCAACCGGCGCCAGCTCCAGCCGTAGCGCTCGACCAGCCGCGAGACGCCGTCGGTGAGGACCGCGAAGCGGCGCACCTCGCCGAGCGGGTGGCAGCCGGTCAGCGCCTGGTCGGCGGCCTCGGGGCGGGTGCTGGCCACCCAGAAGCCACCGGAGGCGTTGCGCAGCCGGGCGACGGTGGCCAGGTCGTAGGCGGGCAGGCGCTCGACCCGGTCGTCGAGCACCACCTCCAGCCGACCGTCCGTCAGCTCCACCAGGACCGGGGAGTCGGCGAGCACCAGGTGTTCCAGCCGCTCGCCGCGCCGGCGCAGCAGCGCCACGGTGGCCGAGGGGCTGTCAGGGTGGCCGAGATCACAGCTGTCCGCGTGCAGTTCGCGCAGCCGCTCGATCGCCACCCGCAGCACCTCGGTGAGCGGCCACTGCGGCTCCTCCACCAGCAACTGCCCCAGCCGGACGCCCAGCCGCCGGGTGACCCAGGCCACGTCGTGCCGGCAGCCGGTCTCGGGCGCGCTCACGGAGGCACCGTCGAGCACCACCACGAAATCCTCACCGGCCAGCACGAAGTCCTCATTGGCCCGCCCGCCCGGCGCCGCCACCGACAGGTACCCGACCCGCATCAGCCCGCTCCTCGCTCTCGAACAGCGCCGAAAACAGAAGCGCCCCGGATGGTGAACCATCCGGGGCGCTCTCGCAGGTGGGCCTAACAGGACTTGAACCTGTGGCCTCTTCCTTATCAGGGAAGCGCTCTAACCGTCTGAGCTATAGGCCCTTGCCGCACTGAAAGATTAGCGGACCGACGGCCGATCCCCCAAATCCGCGCCCTCGGCCCCGCCCGGCCCGGCAATCGCAACGTGCAGCTCAGAGGTGCCGGGCCCGGCGGCTGAGGGCTCGGGGCGGGCCAGCCACTGCTCACGGGTGGCGGGCAGCCGGCTGTCGCCGCTCGTGGTGGTGCGCACGGCCAGCACCTGGTTGATCCCGATCCGGTTCTCCTCGAAGGCCAGCGCCGAGGCGGCCATGTAGAGCCGCCAGACCCGCGCCCGGCCCCGGCCCACCAGCCGCACCGCCGTCGGCCAGGCGGCCTCCAGGTTGACCACCCACTCGCGCAGCGTCAGCGCGTAGTGCTCGCGCAGGGCTTCGACGTCGCGGACCTCGAAGCCCGCCTCCTCCAGCAGCTGCACGGTGCTGCCCACCGGCGCCAGCTCGCCGTCCGGGAAGACGTAGCGGGAGATGAACGGGCTGCTGCGGTAGACCTCGCCGGGGCGGGTGGGGCGGCGGGCGATCTGGTGGTTGAGCAGCCGCCCGCCGGGCACCAGCAGGTCGTACAGGCCGCCGGCGTAGACCCGGTACTGCTCGCTGCCGACGTGCTCGGCCATGCCGACGCTGGAGATCGCGTCGTAGGGGCCGTCGGTGATCTCGCGGTAGTCCTGCAGCCGGATCTCCACCCGGTCGGACAGGCCGGCGGCGGCCACCCGCTCGCGGGCCAGCGCCACCTGCTCGGCGGAGATGCTCACCCCGACGGCGGTGACGCCGTAGTGCTCGGCCGCGTGCAGCACCAGCGAGCCCCAGCCGCAGCCGACGTCCAGCAGGCGCATCCCGGGGCGCAGGCCCAGCTTGCGGCAGATCAGGTCGAGCTTGGCCGCCTGGGCGTCCTCCAGGCTCTTGCCCTCGGGCGTCCAGTAGGCGCAGGAGTAGACCATCGAGCTGCCGAGCACCAGGCGGTAGAACTCGTTGCCGACGTCGTAGTGGTGGCTGATCGCCGCCCGGTCGCGGCGCCGGCTGTGCAGCCGGCCTTCGGGGCGGGCCTCCTCGGGGGGCAGCGCGGGCTGCGGGCCGAGCGCACCGACCTTGGCCAGCACCGCCGCCACCCGGCGCCCCGCGGAGCCGGTCAGGTCGCCCAGGCCCAGGTGCAGCTCGCGCACCTCGGGCCGCTCGGCGAAGTGCGCCACCTCGGCCAGCACGGTGTAGAGGTCCTCGCCGGGGCCGACGTCCAGGTCGCCGGAGACGTAGGCACGCGCCAGCCCGAGCTCACCCGGGGACCAGAGCAGCCGACGCAGCGCCCGGCGGTTGCGCAGCAGCAGGGCGGGCCCCTGCGGCGCTCCCGCGACGCTGCCGTCCCAGGCCTGCAGCCGGAACGGCAGCCGGGTGCCGAGCAAGTCCTCCAGCGCACCGACGAGCTGCTGGGCGATCTGTGGCATCAGTGAACCTCCGCGCAACCGAGTGGACAGCGCTCGCGCGGAGGCTGTCCCGTGGGCATAACCGGTAGCCGTGCAGGGGGACGCTCCAGCCAACCCAGGCGGCGTCACCCGGCCCCGGCGGCGCGCCGGGGCCGGGGGCGGCTGTCACCCGAATGACGAAGCGGACCCCCTCGATCCAACAACCGAAGGGGCCCGCGCATGCCGTGTTTCGCGAATTTGGTTCGTACTGTGCGACGTTTTCTGACGATCGGTCAGCCTATGGGCGACCGATCGTCAGTCCTCCTCCGCCAGGGTCAGCTCGACGCCGCCGGTGAAGCCCGCCGCCGCGTTGTAGATGAACGCCGCCAGGGTGCAGAGCGCGGTCAGCAGGATCACGTCCACGACGGCGATCAGCGAGGTGTAGGTGAGCACCTTGCCGAAGCCGACGTAGTCCATGATGTTGATGCCGCTGCTGCTGCCGCCGGTGCCGGAGCCCGTGGCGTCCTTGAGCATGTTGCCCACCGAGCTGAAGACGCCCAGCGAGTCCAGCACGCCCCACAGCACGGCCGCCGCGACGATCATGATGATGCCGAGCGCCAGCGACAGCAGGAAGCTGACCTTCATGACCGACCAGGGGTCGGCCTTGGTGATCCGCAGCCGCGCCTTGCGGGTGCGCGCCGCCATGCCGCCCGGTGCGGGCGCCGGCGCCGGGGCGCCGGGGGCCGGCGCGGGACGGCGCGGTGCTGCGCCGCCCTGCGGGGCACCGGCAGGCCCGGTCCCGGTGCGGGTGCCGCGCGGCGGCGTCGGCTGGCCCTTGGTGTACGTCGTCGGCTGCGAGTAACCGCTGCCGCCCGGCGCCGGCGTACCCGGCGGCTGGGTCGGCGCCGGCGTGTAGCCGCCGCCCGAGCCCACCGCGGACATCAGCGAGGTGGACGCAGCCGGGTGCTCGGTCGGCGGCTGCGGTACACCTCCGTACGGCGCACCGCCCGGCGCGGCACCTCCCGCACCACCCGTGGTCCCACTCACTCTGGTGTCCTCCCAGTTTCCCGCCGGGGGCGCGCTGTACGCCCCGGTCGACACTCCACTGTGCGGCATCAAGCTGAGAAGCCCGAAACCGGGGCAGGCCGGCCCTCCCAGCCCGTGAGCGGGAGTGCCGGCTGCCCGATGTACGTCAGTCCAGGTCAGCGGCGTCGGCGTCGGTCGCTGCGGGCTCGGCCACGGCCTGCGCCGTGCCCTCGACCACATCCTCCGCGAGCGCCTGCGCGCCGTCCTCGACCGAATCCTCGGCCCCGTCCTCGTCCTCCGCCTCCGCGTTGCGGGCCACGCCCACCACCGCGTCGCGCTTTCCGAGGTTGATCAGTTGGACGCCCATGGTGTCACGTCCGGTTTCACGAACTCCGGAAACCCTGGTGCGGATCACCCCGCCCGAGAGGGTGATGGCCATGATCTCGTCGGTCTCCTCGACCACCAGCGCGCCCACCAGCGAGCCGCGGCCCTCGACGATCTTCGCCGCCTTGGTACCGAAACCGCCGCGGCCCTGGACCCGGTACTCGTCCACCGAGGTCCGCTTGGCGTAGCCGCCGTCGGTCGCGGTGAAGACGAAGGTACCCGGCCGCACCACGTTCATCGACAGCAGCTCGTCGTCCTCGCGGAAGGCCATGCCCTTCACGCCCGAGGTGGCCCGGCTCATCGGGCGCAGCGCCTCGTCGGTGGCGGTGAAGCGGATCGACTGGGCCTTCCTGGAGACCAGCAGCAGGTCGTCCTCGGCGGAGACCAGCTCGGCGCCGATCAGCTCGTCGTCCCGGCCGTCCTCGTCGGTGCGCAGGTTGATCGCGATCAGACCGCCCGAACGCGGCGAGTCGTAGTCCTTCAGGTGCGACTTCTTGACCAGACCCTCACGGGTGGCCAGCACCAGGTAGGGCTTGTCCTCGTAGGTGCGCACCGCCATCACCTGGGTGATGTGCTCCTCCGGCTGGAAGGCCAGCAGGTTGGCCACGTGCTGGCCGCGGGCGTCGCGCCCGGCGTCCGGCAGCTCGTAGCCCTTGGCCCGGTAGACCCGGCCCTTGTTGGTGAAGAACAGGATCCAGTTGTGCGTGGTGGTCACGAAGAAGTGGTCGACGATGTCGTCCTGCTTCAGCTGCGCGCCGCGCACGCCCTTGCCGCCGCGCTTCTGCGAGCGGTAGAGGTCGGAGCGGGTGCGCTTGACGTAGCCGCCACGGGTGATCGTGACGACGATGTCCTCCTCCGCGATCAGGTCCTCGACGGACATGTCGCCGTCGAAGGGGATCAGCGTGGAGCGCCGCTCGTCGCCGTACTTGTCGACGATCGCGGTCAGCTCCTCGGAGATGATCTCGCGCTGGCGCGCCGGCGAGGCCAGGATCGCGTTGTACTCGTCGATCTTGCGCTGCAGCTCGTCGTGCTCGTCGGTGATCCGCTGGCGCTCCAGGGCGGCCAGGCGGCGCAGCTGCATCTCCAGGATCGCGTTGGCCTGCAGCTCGTCGATGGCGAGCAGGTTCATCAGGCCGCTGCGGGCCGCGTCGGCCGAGTCCGAGGCCCGGATCAGCGCGATGACCTCGTCGATCATGTCCAGCGCCTTGAGCAGCGCGCGCAGGATGTGGGCGCGCTCCTCGGCCTTGCGCAGCCGGAACCGGGTGCGGCGCACGATCACGTCGACCTGGTGGCTGACCCAGTGCCGGATGAAGGCGTCCAGCGAGAGCGTGCGCGGCACGCCGTCCACCAGGGCCAGCATGTTGGCGCCGAAGTTGGTCTGCAGGTCGGTGTGCTTGTAGAGGTTGTTCAGCACCACCTTGGCCACCGCGTCGCGCTTGAGCACGACCACCAGGCGCTGGCCGGTGCGCGAGGAGGACTCGTCGCGCACGTCGGCGATGCCGGCCACCCGGCCGTCCTTGACCAGGTCGGCGATCTTCAGCGCCAGGTTGTCCGGGTTGACCTGGTACGGCAGCTCGGTGATCACCAGGCACTGGCGGCCCTGGATCTCCTCGACCTCGACCACCGCGCGCATGGTGATCGAGCCGCGCCCGGTCCGGTAGGCGTCCTCGATGCCGCGGCGGCCCACGATCAGCGCACCGGTCGGGAAGTCCGGCGCCTTGATCCGCTCGATCAGGGCGTCCAGCAGCTCCTCGTTGGAGGCGTCCGGGTGCTCCAGCGCCCAGAGCGCGCCGGAGGCCACCTCGTGCAGGTTGTGCGGCGGGATGTTGGTGGCCATGCCGACCGCGATGCCGGTGGCACCGTTGACCAGCAGGTTGGGGATGCGCGAGGGCAGGACGGTCGGCTCCTGCGAGCGGCCGTCGTAGTTGGCGGCGAAGTCGACGGTCTCCTCGTCGATGTCGCGCATCATCTCCATGGCCAGCGGCATCAGCTTGCACTCGGTGTAGCGCATCGCCGCGGCCGGGTCGTTGCCCGGCGAGCCGAAGTTGCCGTTGCCGTCCACCAGCGGCATCCGCAGCGACCAGGGCTGGGCCAGGCGCACCACGGTGTCGTAGATCGAGGTGTCGCCGTGCGGGTGGTAGTTGCCCATCACGTCGCCGACCACGCGGGCGCACTTGTAGTAGCCCTTCTCGGGCCGGTAGCCGCCGTCGTACATCGCGTACAGCACGCGCCGGTGCACCGGCTTGAGGCCGTCGCGGACCTCGGGCAGCGCGCGGCTGACGATCACGCTCATCGCGTAGTCGAGGTAGGAGCGCTGCATCTCGGTCTCGAGCTCGATCGGCTCGACCCGGGAGACGAAGGTGGCGGTGGCGGTGTCGGCGTCCGGCTGCTCGCCGTCGGGACGGTTGTCGTCGACCACTGGTGGTCAGTTTCCTTTCACGCGTGACTGGACAGTGCGGTGCTGGCGTGACGTGATGTCACGTCGCGTCACACGTCCAGGAAGCGGACGTCCTTGGCGTTGCGCTGGATGAAGGACCGACGGGCCTCGACGTCCTCGCCCATCAGGACCGAGAAGAGGTCGTCGGCACGGGCCGCGTCCTCCAGGGTGATCTGCTGCAGCAGCCGGTGCGCCTGGTCCATGGTGGTGATCCGCAGCTCCTCGGCGTTCATCTCGCCCAGACCCTTGAAGCGCTGGATCGCGTCGTCCTTGGGCAGCCGGCGCCCGGCGGCCACACCCGCCTCGATCACCGAGTCGCGCTCGCGGTCGGAGTAGACGTAGTCGAAGTCGTCCTTGCCCCACTTGATCTTGTACAGCGGAGGCATCGCCAGGTAGACGTAGCCGGCCTCGACCAGCGGGCGCATGAAGCGGAAGAGCAGCGTGAGCAGCAGGGTGCGGATGTGCTGTCCGTCGACGTCGGCGTCGGCCATCAGCACGATCTTGTGATACCGCAGCTTGGACTCGTCGTAGTCCTCCTGGATGCCGCAGCCGAAGGCCGAGATCAGCGCCTGGACCTCGGTGTTCTGCAGCACCTTGTCGATCCGGGCCTTCTCGACGTTCAGGATCTTGCCGCGGATCGGCAGGATGGCCTGGGTGCGCGGGTCGCGGCCCTGCTTGGCCGAGCCGCCGGCCGAGTCACCCTCGACGATGAAGATCTCGCACTCGGCCGGGTCCTTGGACTGGCAGTCGCTCAGCTTGCCCGGCAGCGAGGCGCTCTCCAGCAGGCCCTTGCGGCGGGTCAGGTCGCGCGCCTTGCGGGCCGCCATCCGGGCGGTGGCCGAGTTGATCGACTTGCGGATGATGTCCGCGGCCTCGGTCGGGTTGCGGTCCAGCCAGTCGTTCAGCTGCTCGTGCACCACGCGCTGGACGAAGGTCTTCGCCTCGGTGTTGCCCAGCTTGTCCTTGGTCTGGCCCTCGAACTGCGGCTCGCCGAGCTTGACCGAGATGATCGCGGTCAGGCCCTCGCGGATGTCCTCGCCGGAGAGGTTCTCGTCCTTCTCCCGGAGCAGCTTCTTGTCCCGCGCGTAGCGGTTGACCAGGCCGGTCAGCGCCGCGCGGAAGCCCTCCTCGTGGGTACCGCCGCCGTGCGTGTGGATCGTGTTGGCGAAGGAGTAGACCCCCTCGGTGTACGAGGAGTTCCACTGCATGGCGACCTCGACCGAGATCGTCTTGTCCTTGTCCTCCGCCTCGAAGTCGATCACCGAGGGGTGGATGACCTCGCCCTTGCGGGAGTTGAGGTCCTTCACGAAGTCGGCGATGCCGCCCTCGTAGTAGTACCGGGCGGAGAGCGGCTTGCCCTCGTCGTCGACGTGCTCGGGGCGCTCGTCGGTCAGCGAGATGCTCAGGCCCTTGTTGAGGAAGGCCATCTCCTTGAAGCGGCGCGAGAGCGTCTCGAAGGAGTAGACGGTGGTCTCGAAGATGTCCGGGTCGGCCCAGAAGGTGACGCTGGTGCCGGTCCGGTCCGTCGCCTCGTGCTGCTGCAGCGGGGCGGTGGGGGCGCCGAGCTTGTAGTCCTGGGTCCACCGGTGGCCGTCGGTGTGGATCTCGATCGCCAGCCGGGTGGAGAGCGCGTTGACCACCGAGACGCCGACACCGTGCAGACCACCGGAGACGGCGTAGCCGCCGCCGCCGAACTTGCCACCCGCGTGCAGCACGGTCAGCACGACCTCGACGGCCGGCTTCTCCTGGCCCGGGACGATGCCGACCGGGATGCCGCGGCCGTTGTCGACCACCCGCACCCCGCCGTCGGCCAGGATCGTCACGTCGATGGTGTCCGCATGCCCCGCCATCGCCTCGTCGACGGAGTTGTCCACGACCTCCTGGACCAGGTGGTGCAGGCCGCGCTCGCCGGTGGAACCGATGTACATACCGGGACGCTTGCGGACTGCGTCGAGCCCCTCCAGCACCTGGATGTTGCTGGCGGTGTAGGAGGTACCCGAGGACGGGTCGGTGGGGACGGGGGACTGGCTGGAATCGCCGGAATCGGCCACGAAGCGCCCTCTCTGGCACAGCACGGGCCGCATCCCCGCCCAGGGTTCGGGCGGACGTGCGACCACGGCGTTTCGACTCAGTTACCGCAAGCGGCAGTGTTTGACTCTCAGTCTACCGGTACCGCCGACATAGATGGGCGTTTGGCAGGCTCTGAAGGCGGATTTACCGCCCCGAATCCCCTCCGCACATGTCCCGATACTCGCCCGGGGGGCTCAGCGGCCTCACACGGGCCGTCAGCGGTTCCGGAGGTATGCGCTCCGTCAAGGGCGAGCCACCGGCCGGGATCACCCCCAGGTGTCGCGCGGCCCCTGGCTGCCCGGCGCCCGGAGCCGGCCGTACTTGCGCTCCGGCGCCGAGGGACCGAGCACCCGGATCACCCGGACCGTGCCGTGGCCCAGCTCGTGGTTCAGCCGGGCCACCAACTGCCGTGCCAGCAGGCGCAACTGAGTGGCCCACGCGGTGGAGTCACAACGCACCGTCAGCACCGCATCGGCCTCGGCGAACTGTTCGGGGGTGCAGTGCGCGGCGATGTCGGGGCCGACGATCTGGGCCCAGCGGCCCATCACCCCGCCGACCGCGGCCGGGGCCTCCCAGCCACGCTCCGTGATCAAACGATTGAGTGCGGCCCCCAGCGGGACCGGGTCGCGACCGTCCGCGCGGGCGCCGCTGCGCAGCCCGTGCCGCTTCGCCTCCCGCTTCTCCCGGACCTGCTCGCCACGTCGGCGGGCCTGCTCCTTGGCCGCGCGCAGGGCGACCCGCGCCAGGTCGACGCCGGACAGTTCCGATTCACTCACGGGCGGTGCACTCCTTCCCCAGCCTGTGGACAGACCAGGGTACGAGGTTCCTGGGCGGTCGCGGACCGGGCTACGAACCGATCCTGGTCACATCGCCCGCGGCGACCGCGTACCGCACTCCGGCCAGCGCCTTCGGGACGTCGTCGGGCACCGCCGCCGTCACCAGCACCTGCTCGCCGCCGGCCACCAGCTCGGCCAGCTGCTCGCGGCGGCGCGCGTCCAGCTCGGCGAAGACGTCGTCCAGGATCAGCACCGGCTCGCCGCCGTCCGCCCGCAGCAGCTCGTAGGAGGCCAGCCGCAGCGCCAGCGCGAACGACCAGGACTCGCCGTGGCTCGCGTAGCCCTTGGCGGGCAGCGTGCCGAGCAGCAGTCCGAGCTCGTCGCGGTGCGGGCCGACCAGGGTCACCCCGCGCTCGGTCTCCTGCTTGCGGACCGCCCGCAGCGCCTCCAGCAGCTGCTGGTACGCCTCCTCGCGGCTGCCCGGCAGCCCGCCCTCGAAGGAGGAGCGGTACTCCAGCCGGGTCGGCCCGCCACCGGGGGCGAGCCGCTCGTAGGCCTGCTCGACCAGGGGCGCCAGCGCAGCCACCAGCTGCAGCCGGAAGGCGGTCAACTCGGCGCCGGCCTGGGCCAGATGGCCGTCCCAGACCTCCAGGGTGGACAGGTCGCCGCCCTTGCCGCCGCCGGCCCGGCGGGCCATCGCGGCGGTCTTCAGCAGCGCGTTGCGCTGCTTGAGCACCCGCTCGTAGTCGGCGCGCACGCCGGCCAGCCGGGGCGCCCTGGCGGTCAGCAGCTCGTCCAGGAAGCGCCGCCGCTCCCCCGGGTCGCCCTTCACCAGGGCCAGGTCCTCGGGGGCGAAGAGCACCGTGCGCAGCAGGCCCAGCACGTCACGCGGGCGCACGTTGTCCGAGCGGTTGATCCGGGCCCGGTTGGCCTTGCCCGGGGTGATCTCCAGTTCGAGCAGGGTGGTCCGGCCGCGGTCCACGACCGAGCCGCGGACCACCGCCCGCTCGGCGCCCTGGCGCACCAGCGGCGCGTCGGTGGCCACCCGGTGGCTGCCCAGCGTGGACAGGTAGCCGATCGCCTCGACCAGGTTGGTCTTGCCCTGGCCGTTGGGCCCCACGAACGCGCTGACGCCCGGGTCGAGGGAGACCTCGGCCCGGGCGTAGGAACGGAAGTCGGCGAGCGACAGGTGCGCGACGTGCATGGCTGTGGACTGCGCTCGCCTTCTGGACCGTTGGCTCTGCTCGACTACTTCGACTCGACCGCGTGGCCGCCGAACTGGTTGCGCAGCGCGGCGATCATCTTCATCTGCGGGGAGTCCTCCTGGCGGGAGGCGAAGCGGGCGAAGAGCGAGGCGGTGATGGCCGGCAGCGGCACGGCGTGGTCGATCGCGGCCTCCACCGTCCAGCGGCCCTCGCCGGAGTCCTGCGCGTAGCCGCGCAGCTTGTCCAGGTGCTCGTCGCCGTCGAGCGCGCGCACCGCGAGGTCGAGCAGCCAGGACTTGATCACGGTGCCCTCCTGCCAGCTGCGGAAGACCTCGCGCACGTCGGTGACCTCGTCGGCGGCCTCGAGCAGCTCCCAGCCCTCGGCGAAGGCCTGCATCATCGCGTACTCGATGCCGTTGTGGACCATCTTGGCGAAGTGCCCGGCGCCCACCTTGCCGGCGTGCACCGCACCGAACTCGCCCTCCGGCTTGAGCGCGTCGAAGATCGGCTGGACCCGCAGGACGTGCTCGGCGCCACCGCCGTACATCAGCGCGTAGCCGTTCTCCAGGCCCCAGACGCCACCGGAGACGCCGCAGTCCACGAAGCCGATGCCCTTGGCGGCCAGCAGCTTCGCGTGCTCGATGTCGTCGGTCCAGCGCGAGTTGCCGCCGTCGACCACCACGTCGCCGGGGGAGAGCAGCTCGGCCAGCTCCTCCACGGTCGCCTGGGTGGCGGCGCCGGCGGGGACCATCACCCAGATCACCCGGGGGCCCTCGAGCTTGCTGACCAGCTCCTGAAGGCTCGTGGCGTCGGCGAGGTCGGGGTTGCGGTCGTAGCCGATGACGGTGTGGCCGGCGCGGCGGATGCGCTCGCGCATGTTGCCGCCCATCTTGCCGAGACCGATGAGGCCGAGCTCCATGACAAGTCCTTACCTGTGGTGTCGTGCCTGACGGCGGCGCCGTTGCCGCGACACCAGAGCCTACGCCGCGTGGCTGTCCACAGCCCTGGGACGGGCTGTGGACACCACTCACGTCGTCAGGTCCTGGCCTGGTCCACGGCGGTCAGCCGCTCAGGCGCACCGGCATGATCAGGTACTGGTAGGCCTCGTCGACCTCCGCGTCCACCGCCGCCTTGCCCTTGAGCAGAGCGGGCTTGGTGGAGGTGGTGAAGCACAGGTTGGCGTACGGGGAGTCGATGGCCTTCAGGCCCTCCTCCAGGTAGCCGGGGTTGAAGGCGATCGAGATGTCGTCGCCCTCGAGGTCCGCGTCGATCCGCTCGGTGGCCTGGGCGTCGTCGCCCGAGCCGGCCTCCAGGGTCAGCACGCCCTGCTCGAAGCTCAGCCGCACCGGGGTGTTGCGCTCGGCGACCAGCGAGACGCGCTTGAGCGCCTCCAGGAACGGCTGGGTCTGGACCGAGGCCTCGGCGCTGAACTCGGTCGGGAAGAGGGTGCGGAACTTCGGGAAGTCGCCCTCCAGCAGCCGGGTGGTGGTGCGCCGCCCGGCGCCCTCGAAGCCGATCAGGCCCTCGCCGGCGCCGCCCGAGGAGAGCGCGATCGAGACGTTGTCGCCGCTGCCCAGCGACTTGGCGATGTCCTGCAGGGTGCGGGCCGGGACCAGCGCGACCGCGGAGATGTCCGGCTGCTCGGGCTTCCACAGCAGCTCGCGGACGGCGAAGCGGTAGCGGTCGGTGGCGGCCAGGGTGATCTTGTCGCCCTCGATCTCGACCCGGACACCGGTGAGCACCGGCAGCGTGTCGTCACGGCCGGCGGCCACCGCGGCCTGGCTGACGGCCGAGGCGAAGACGTCGCCGGAGACCGTGCCGGTGGCGGTGGGCATCTGCGGCAGCGTCGGGTACTCGTCCACCGGCAGGGTCGGCAGGGTGAAGCGGGAGGTGCCGCACACCACGCTGACCCGCTGGCCGTCGGTGGAGATCTCCACAGGCCTGTTGGGAAGGTTGCGGGCGATGTCGTTGAGCAGCCGGCCGGAGACCAGCACGGTGCCCTGCTCCTCGACGTCGGCCTCCAGCTCGACCCGGGCCGAGACCTCGTAGTCGAAGCCGGACAGCGCCAGGCTGCCGTCCTGGGCGGTCAGCAGCAGGCCGGCCAGCACCGGCACCGGAGGCCGCGCCGGGAGGCTGCGAGCAGCCCAGGCCACCGCCTCCGCGAGGACGTCACGCTCCACCCGGAACTTCACCGGTCACCGCCTCCTGAGGTCCTGCAGTCGCTTGCAGCTCTTGATCGTCTTCTGGCGCCTGGTCCGGCGCCGGGGCCACTGGAGCAGCGAGCCGAGCCCGCCTCGGCTCCAGGTGCCGAAGGACAGTCTGACGTACTCGGCCGACACTCGGGGCCGACGGGCGGAAGCCGGGCCGAACAGACGTCGGATCCGGTTGTCCACAGATTTCGGGCCACCCCGCTGTTGAGCGAATCCAGGGGTCTCTAGGTGTAGTGGTAGTAGTAGGGCCTGTGGATACCGTGGATAACCCCGTTTCCGCAGCTCAGAGCAGGTTTTTTGTCCACACAGGGTGTGGACCGTGGCGGTGGAAAACTCGGTGCCGCTGTGGACAGCGGAGCGTTACTCACAGGCCACCGAGGGTATCCACAGCTTTTCCCCAGGGCCGTCCCCAGATTCTGGCCGGGTTATCCACGAGCTCCGGTCAACTTCTCGTGACGCCTTTCACACCGGGCGATGAACAGGGCTTGTCCGTTGTCGAACAGTGGATAGCGCTGTGGAGAAGCTGGGGATAATCGCCCTTCCCCTGGGGACAGCCAGTGGACAACTCTCGGCGCCGATTGACGGGCCGCCAACTGTCCACACCCTGTGGATAACTGTTGTGCACAAGTACACAGGGGGCTGACCTGCGGCGAAGAGCGTAGCGGCGAGCGGGCTGTGGAGAAATTCGGGATAACTCGGTGATCCCCACGCTGTGGACGGGGAACTACACCCGTCGCTGTGGACAACGCCTCCGTAGGCCCTCGCTGTTCGAATCGCTGATCAGATGTGCGATCGGGGCCGGAGCTTGGTGGATCGTCAGCTGGTGCGAGCCTTCCCCGGCCCGGCGCGTTTCACACACCCGGTCGGCCTACATCGGGCGCGATCCACCGGTGGTGGCCGGTGGATCGCGGCGGGCGGGGGCCGGGAACGCCGAAGGGGCCGCCGGGAACCTCGCTGGAGGTCCTCGGCGGCCCCCTCAAGGGCCCTGCCGGGCTTGGCTCTTGGTGCGGCCGCAGTCAGCTCTTGATGCGGTTGGTCAGCTCGGTGACCTGGTTGTAGAGCGAGCGCCGCTCGGCCATCAGCGAGCGGATCTTGCGGTCCGCGTGCATCACGGTGGTGTGGTCGCGGCCGCCGAACTGGGCGCCGATCTTCGGCAGCGAGAGGTCGGTCAGCTCGCGGCAGAGGTACATGGCGATCTGACGGGCCGTCGCCAGCACGCGGCTGCGCGAGGAACCGCAGAGGTCCTCCACCGTGAGGCCGAAGTACGCGGCGGTCTGCTGCATGATCACCTGTGCGGTGATCTCCGGTCCCGCGTCCTCGTCGCCGCCCGGGATCAGGTCCTTGAGCACGATGCCGGCCAACTCCAGGTCCACCGGGGACCGGTTGAGGTTGGCGAAGGCGGTCACCCGGATCAGCGCGCCCTCCAGCTCCCGGATGTTGCGGGTGATCCGGGAGGCGATGAACTCCAGGACGTCGGCAGGGGCGTTGAGCCTCTCCTGGATCGCCTTCTTGCGCAGGATCGCGATCCGGGTCTCCAGCTCGGGCGGGGTGACGTCGGTGATCAGGCCCCACTCGAACCGGTTGCGCAGCCGGTCCTCCAGGGTGATCAGCTGCTTGGGCGGCCGGTCGGAGGAGAGGACGATCTGCTTGTTGGCGTTGTGCAGGGTGTTGAAGGTGTGGAAGAACTCCTCCTGCGTCGACTCCTTGCTCGCCAGGAACTGGATGTCGTCGACCAGCAGGATGTCCATGTCCCGGTACCGCTTGCGGAACGCGTCCGCCTTGCCGTCCCGGATCGAGTTGATGAACTCGTTGGTGAACTCCTCCGAACTCACGTACCGCACCCGGGTTCCGGGGAAGAGGCTGCGCGAGTAGTGGCCGATGGCGTGCAGCAGGTGGGTCTTGCCCAGGCCGGACTCGCCGTAGATGAAGAGCGGGTTGTAGGCCTTGGCCGGAGCCTCCGCCACGGCCACCGCAGCCGCGTGTGCGAAGCGGTTGCTGGCGCCGATCACGAAGGTGTCGAACAGGTACTTGGGGTTCAGCCGGGCGGCCGGTTCGTCCTTGCGCCCGCTGTCCGCCGACGGGGCGCCGGGCGGGGCCGGCACGCCGGGGACCGGGGTGCGGTCGGCGACCCGCTCGGGCAGCGCAGCGCCGGGGCGCTCGCCCTCCGGCGGCAGCGCGCCGCCGCCCTGGGCGCCCTGGCCGGGACGGTCCTGGTCGCCGGCGGGGCGGATGGCGGGCGGCAGGTCGCGGCGCGGACCCTGGCCCGGGCGCGGGTCACGCCCCGCGCCGCGCGGGCGCACCTCCTCGCCGGTGGAGTCGTAGGCCCCGCCGAACAGGTCGCCCTGGGCGTGATCGCCGCCGGGCCCGCCCGGGGCGACCGGACGCGGCCCGGGCGAGGGCAGGGCGCCCTCGTTCTCCCGGTCGTTCCAGTCGCGGTAGCCGCGCTCCTGGTAGGGCTGCGCGGGGTAGCCGGGGGTCGGGTAGCCGCCGCCGTTCTCCGGGCGGGGGCCGCCCCACGGCTGCTGCTGGTAGGGCTGCTCCTGGTAGCCGTCGTACGGCTCGCCGTAGCCGTAGCCGCCGCCCTCGTAGGACTGCTCGCGGTAGCCGCGGCCGTGGGCCGGGTAGTCGCGCGGCGGCTGAGGGGCGGTGGGCCAGCCCTGCGGCTGGGAACCGGTGTGCGGCGACGGCTCGGACCCCGGCCGCGGCTCGATGGTCGATCGCTCGGAGGCCGACCGTTCAGGGCCCGAACGCTCGAGGGCCTGCCGGGGCTCGGTGGGCTGCGGCTCGGGTTCCACCGGGGCCGGCGCGGGGCCCGGCGGCACGGCGTTGGCGTCCACCATGACGGCGATTCGCACCGGGCGGCCGAACTGCTGGCTGAGCCCGTCGGTCAGCTGCGGCAGCAGCCGGCCCTCCAGGACCTGCTTGGCCCACTCGTTCGGGGCGGCCAGCAGCGCGGTGTCGTGCATCATCCACATCGGCTGGGTGCGCTGCACCCAGAGTTTGTCCTTGTCACCGACCGAGGTGTCGTTGACCAGCCGCTCGACGACCTTCGCCCAGGCGGGGACGAGGTCGCTGTTGACATCAGCCACTGGTGCACGCTTTCTCGTTCCCCCGAAGGGGGTGGTCCTGGTCAGGATCTGGGGCGTCAGGATGTGGGGCTGGCTCAGGTCGATGAACAAAACCAGACAAGTCCTGCAACGGTAGTCAGCGGGCAGAGCTGATTCAAGTTGTTGTCCACAGGCTGTGTACGAGTGGCCCGGCGAGAGGCCGGTTTGACCCTCGGCCTCCCCGCCGCGTACCGTAACCAGGTCGAGTTGTCGATGGCCGCTGCCGCATGTCCGCGGGTCCGCCCCGCTTCCATAAGGCGCGCAGCACGGGCGCCGTGGATTGCCTCAAACCCAGCAGACCTGGGGATTCGGGCCGGATTTCCCAGGAACGAAGGGGAGATCACGCGGACGCACGGTGACGGCCAAGCTGCAAATCGTCATCCTACGATTCACCCCAGGAGCCCCCGAGTGAGCAAGCGCACCTTCCAGCCGAACAACCGTCGTCGCGCCAAGACCCACGGCTTCCGGCTGCGGATGCGTACCCGCGCCGGCCGCGCCATCCTGGCGGCCCGCCGTGGCAAGGGCCGCAGCGCCATCTCCGCCTGATCCGCGTAAGGGTCTGCAGTGCTGCCCTCCGAGAATCGGCTGCGGCGGCGCCAGGACTTCGCGATCGCGGTGAAACGCGGCCGTCGAGCCGGTCGGCCTCTGTTGGTCGTCCATCTCAGACGAGATGACGAGCCGGCGGGTCAGGCAGACGGGTACAGCGACTCCCACCCGCACGTCGCCGAGGGGCCTCCCTCGGCGCGTGCGGGTTTCGTCGTGAGCAAGGCTGTTGGTCCCGCCGTGGTCCGCAACCTGGTCAAGCGTCGTCTGCGTCACCTGGTCCGCGAGCGTCTGGCCCGCTTGCCCGCAGGTAGCCTGATAGTGGTACGGGCGCTGCCCCCCGCGGGGACGGCCTCGTATCTGGATCTTGCACATGACCTGGACGCCGCGCTGAAGCGGCTGCTCCGGACCGATCCGACCTCCCCGGGAGGAGGATCAGGGCGATGAAGTACCTGCTGATGGGTCTGATCCGGCTCTACCAGCTGACGATAAGTCCGCTGCTGGGCCCGGTCTGCCGCTACTACCCCTCGTGCTCGCACTACGGCTACGAGGCGGTGCGGACACACGGTGCGATCAAGGGCAGCGTGCTGACCGGCTGGCGGATCCTTCGGTGCAATCCCTGGTCCCCGGGCGGTGTGGATCATGTGCCGCCGCGTAAGCGTCCCGTTTGGCACCAGCGGCTCCGTACCCTGGTGCAGTCCAGGACCGGTAGCGCCACGGGCGCGGAGCCGACCGGCTCCGCGGCCCGCGGCCCGGTCACCTCAGGCTCGACGGCTGCTGGTCAGACGTCGGTAGGCCCGATGTCCGAAAGCCTGACGACCAAGCCCAATGCCCAAGGAGTCTGACCGGTGACCTGGTCCTTCCTGAACCCTCTCTACACCGCTGTCTCGTGGATCATCGTTCAGTTCCACGCGCTGTACAGCCACGTCTTCCCGGCCGACAGCGGCTGGGCCTGGGGTCTCGCCATCGCCTCCATGGTGATCGTGATCCGGATCTGCCTGATCCCGCTCTTCGTGAAGCAGATCAAGTCGACCCGGGCCATGCAGGCGATCCAGCCGAAGATGAAGGCCATCCAGGAGCGCTACAAGAGCGACAAGCAGCGCCAGTCCGAAGAGATGATGAAGCTCTACAAGGAGGCGGGCACCAACCCCTTCTCGAGCTGTCTCCCGATCCTGGTGCAGATGCCGTTCTTCACCGCCCTGTACGGGGTGCTGAGCTCGGTCGCGCACAACAAGGAAATCGGCGTCATCAACGGCCCGCTGCTGGCCAGCGCGGGCAAGGCGCACATCTTCGGTGCTCCGCTGTCGGCCACCTTCGTGCACTCCACCGAGACCAACGTCAAGATCGTCACTGCGGTGATGATCGTGATGATGTCGCTCTCGCAGTTCATCACCCAGCGCCAGCTGATGACCAAGAACGTGGACCTCACGGTCAAGACGCCGTTCATGCAGCAGCAGAAGATGCTCATGTACGTCTTCCCGTTCATGTTCGCCGTGATGGGCATCAACTTCCCGGTCGGTGTGCTGGTCTACTGGCTGACCACCAACGTCTGGTCGATGGGCCAGCAGCTGGTCGTGATCCGCAACAACCCGACGCCGGGCAGCAAGGCCTGGGACGAGCGGCAGGTGCGCCTGAAGGCCTCCGGCCGGCTGAACCCGGACGGCTCGATCATCAAGGGCGCCGGCGTGCTCGGCTTCCTCGGCGGTGGCAAGGCGAAGGCGGCTGCCGAGCAGCAGGCCGCTGCCGCGCTGACCGAGACGGTCCAGGTGCGCCGGCAGCAGCCGCGCAAGCAGACCAAGGCCCAGCGCCAGCAGGTGCACGGTGGTGCGGTGAAGACCGACCAGAGCAACACGGACGGTGAGCCGGCGGCGGCGGAGACCGACGCGCAGGTCGAGGACGCGGTGCCCAGCACGCAGGGGGCGGGCAAGGCGCAGGCCTCGGGCGGCGCCAAGCGGCCGGCCCCCAAGCAGGGTGGCGGCGGCGCCAAGCGCGGCCCGCAGCAGAGCGGTCAGCGACCCAAGAAGAAGTAGTCGCCCGACCCTCGCCCGAACCCCTCGATCCTCGATTTCGGCCCGTACCCGTGGGCCCTGTCTGTGAAGGAGTCCCTCCCGTGACGGAAGGCACCACCTCCGCCGTCGACGCCGGATCGGCCGCCCCGGCTGAGGAGTCGGCGGACACCCTGGTCGCTCGCCTGGAGCAGGAGGGCGACATCGCGGCCGACTACCTCGAAGGCCTGCTGGACATCGCCGACCTGGACGGCGACATCGACATGGATGTCGAAGGCGACCGGGCCCTGGTGTCCATCGTGGGCGACGGCAACGACCGCACCCTGCAGCGGCTGGTGGGTCAGGACGGTGAGGTGCTGGAGGCGCTCCAGGAGCTGACCCGGCTGGCCGTGCACCGGGAGACCGGGGAGCGCAGCCGGCTGATGCTGGACATCGCCGGCTTCCGGGCCCGCAAGCGCGAGGAGCTGGCGGAGCTCGGGGCCAAGGCCGCCGAGCAGGCCAAGCAGACCGGCGAGTCGGTCAAGCTGCGCCCGATGACGCCGTTCGAGCGCAAGGTGGTCCATGACGCGGTGGCCGCGGCTGGGCTGCGAAGCGAGTCGGAGGGCGAAGAGCCGCAGCGCTGCGTCGTGGTCCTGGCGGGCTGAGGCCCGGGGCTCCATCCCTCGACGACCCCGTTCGCACGGTGCGGCTGTGCGAGCGGGGTCGTCGCTCCTCGGGGGCTCTGCAGGTGCTGCCTCACAGGCGGTGCCTCGCACGTGGTGCTTCGAGTTGGCGTGGGATGTTTCACGTGAAACGGTGCTAACGGTGGATTCGGTGAGCGGAGAGGCTGAGATGGCGACGGAGAGTGCGGCGGCCGATGGGGCGCCGGAGGGTCTGGGCGAGCCGCCGCAGGCGGCACGGGAGATCTTCGGCGAGCGGTTCGCCTCGGCGCAGCGTTACGCCGAGCTGCTGGCGTCGGCGGGGGTGCAGCGCGGGCTGATCGGTCCGCGGGAGGTGCCCCGGCTGTGGGACCGCCACGTGCTCAACTGCGCGGTGCTCTCCGAGCTGCTGCCCGAGGGGGCGACCCTGTGCGATGTGGGGTCGGGCGCGGGGCTGCCCGGGATCCCGGTGGCGCTGGCCCGGCCCGACGTGTCGGTGACCCTGCTGGAGCCGCTGCTGCGGCGCACCACCTTCCTGGAGGAGGTGGTGCGGGAGCTGGAGCTGACCAACGTCACCGTGCTGCGCGGGCGGGCCGAGGAGATGATCGGCAAGGTCTCGGTGGAGATCGTCACGGCCCGGGCGGTGGCACCGCTGGACCGGCTGGCCGGCTGGGGCATGCCGCTGCTGCGTCCCTACGGGCAGATGCTGGCGCTCAAGGGCGACACCGCCGAGCAGGAGCTGGCCGACTCGCGGGCGGCGCTCAGCAAGCTGGGTGCGGTCGAGTGGTCGGTGATCCCGGTGGGGGAGAGCCTGCTGGGCGCTGCGACCCGGGTGGTGCAGGTGAAGGCCGGCGAGAGCCCCGGCGGGGTGAAGGCGGCGACCAGGCGGGCGAAGGCGGCCCGGGCGGGCCGGGCCGGCGGTCGGCCGGCGGAGGCGCGGGGCGCCGGTCGCCGGCGGCGCTGAGCGGCCGGGCCCACGCGGCCCACGAGGAGTGACCGGGAGGCCCCGGGTGCGGATCGCACCCGGGGCCTCTGGCGTCGTCCGGAGTGTCGCGGCGTCAGATATCCGACATTGCGGGCATGGTGTTTCACGTGAAACGTCGCTCGCTGCTTCCCGCCAGTCTGGACCTCCGGCTGCGCCGGGGGCTCGGCCGTGGCCGGGCGGAGACTGTTGCCGCTCCGGTTTCACGTGAAACACTGAGCCCCATGCAGGACTCGGAGACCATCGACCAGATCGATGACACCCCCATCGCCCGGGCGGCGCAGGCCGCCGTGCAGGCGCTGGGACGGGCGGGTGAAGGCCTGCCCAGGCCACCGGCGACCCGCGTGATCGTGGTGGCGAACCAGAAGGGCGGGGTGGGGAAGACCACCAGCACCGTCAACATGGCCGCCTCGCTCGCCATGCACGGGCTACGGGTCCTGGTGATCGACCTCGACCCGCAGGGCAACGCCTCCACCGCGCTCGGCATCGACCACCATGCCGAGGTGCCGTCCATCTACGACGTGCTGGTGGAGGGCAAGCCGCTGGCCGATGTGGTGCAGCCGGTGGTGGAGGTGGAGGGGCTGTTCTGCGTCCCCGCCACCATCGACCTGGCCGGCGCGGAGATCGAGCTGGTCTCGCTGGTGGCCCGGGAGAGCCGGCTGCAGCGGGCGATCGCCGCCTACGAACAGCCCCTGGATTACATCCTGATCGACTGTCCGCCCTCGCTCGGGCTGCTGACGGTCAACGCCCTGGTGGCAGGCCAGGAGGTGATGATCCCGATCCAGTGCGAGTACTACGCGCTGGAGGGCCTGGGACAGCTGCTGCGCAACGTGGAGCTGGTGCGCGCGCACCTGAACCCGGCGTTGCACGTCTCCACCATCCTGCTCACCATGTACGACGCGCGGACCAGGCTGGCCGCCCAGGTCGCGCAGGAGGTGCGCAACCACTTCACCACGGAGGTGCTGCGGACCGCGATCCCGCGTTCGGTGCGCATCTCGGAGGCACCGAGCTACGGGCAGACGGTGCTCACCTACGATCCCGGCTC